>NZ_AYSE01000012.1 GCF_000504165.1 Bacillus sp. FJAT-14578 | reverse complement strand
GATCCCTGAAAGATGATCAGGTTGATAGGTCAGAGATGGAAGCGTGGTGACACGTGGAGTTGACTGATACTAATCGATCGAGGACTTAACCTAAAGAAAAGCGGAACAAGCTCGTTCATACTCATAGGGAATTGGAACCGCCGACGAGAAGTCGTTCTTTGACTTCGTGGGAGGTGGTGAAATTACCGTAGAGTATAGCTTGTGCAGCTGGACAATGAAAAAGTACAATATGTTTTTCTCAGCTCGTTATCTAGTTTTGAAGGAATAACCTTCATATTGTCTGGTGATGATGGCGAAGAGGTCACACCCGTTCCCATGCCGAACACGGAAGTTAAGCTCTTCAGCGCCGATGGTAGTTGGGGGTTTCCCCCTGTGAGAGTAGGACGTTGCCAGGCTCTATAAACCCCTAATTTTTTTCTTGAAGAGAGTATAGGGGTTTTTATTTTGGCCCGTTGGTCAAGCGGTTAAGACACCGCCCTTTCACGGCGGTAACACGGGTTCGAATCCCGTACGGGTCACCTTTATAATGGAGGATTAGCTCAGCTGGGAGAGCACCTGCCTTACAAGCAGGGGGTCGGCGGTTCGATCCCGTCATCCTCCACCATTTTATCAGGCTATAGTCGCGCGTTAAGACAATAGAGTTTGACTCCGCGACGTGTTCGTTCGAATCCAGATAGCCCAGCCAAAGAGCCATTAGCTCAGTCGGTAGAGCATCTGACTTTTAATCAGAGGGTCGAAGGTTCGAGTCCTTCATGGCTCACCATTTATATTTATGCGGGTGTGGCGGAATTGGCAGACGCACCAGACTTAGGATCTGGCGCCGCGAGGCGTGGGGGTTCAAGTCCCTCCACCCGCACCATATTAATGATTTTCTGTTAAGAACTGTCACGTCCTGTGACAAACACAGAAATCATAACATCCTGTTAAAGCGCGGAAGTAGTTCAGTGGTAGAACACCACCTTGCCAAGGTGGGGGTCGCGGGTTCGAATCACGTCTTCCGCTCCATGATGATTGGCGGCATAGCCAAGTGGTAAGGCCAAGGTCTGCAAAACCTTTATTCACCGGTTCAAATCCGGTTGCCGCCTCCACTACTCATGTTTACGCCGGGGTGGCGGAACTGGCAGACGCACAGGACTTAAAATCCTGCGGTAGGTGACTACCGTACCGGTTCGATTCCGGTCCTCGGCACCATTACAATGTTAAATATGCGCCCGTAGCTCAATTGGATAGAGCGTCTGACTACGGATCAGAAGGTTATGGGTTCGACTCCTGTCGGGCGCGCCATATTATAAGAAAAGCGAAAGCGACTGTTCAATCTTGGAAAGCGTTGGAGCTTCTGACCAAGAAACCGCTTTTTGGTTTTATGGACAGAAGTGAAACGACTAAAAGATTAGGAGCTATAGCTAGACAAGAACGGGGAGTAGCTCAGCTTGGTAGAGCACTTGGTTTGGGACCAAGGGGTCGCAGGTTCGAATCCTGTCTTCCCGACCAGAACGTTTATAAAGTAATGGGGCCTTAGCTCAGCTGGGAGAGCGCCTGCCTTGCACGCAGGAGGTCAGCGGTTCGATCCCGTTAGGCTCCACCATTTAAATTGAATAGACATGGCGGTGTAGCTCAGCTGGCTAGAGCGTACGGTTCATACCCGTGAGGTCGTGGGTTCGATTCCCTCCGCCGCTATTTAGAATATTCCACAGTAGCTCAGTGGTAGAGCAATCGGCTGTTAACCGATTGGTCGCAGGTTCGAGTCCTGCCTGTGGAGCCAATTTATTTTTTATGAATTTTATAATAATGTGGAGGAATACCCAAGTCCGGCTGAAGGGATCGGTCTTGAAAACCGACAGGGGTGTAACAGCCCGCGGGGGTTCGAATCCCTCTTCCTCCGCCACTTATTCCCATTCATACTTAATAAATTATTTTTAAGGTGGTCCCGTGGTGTAGTGGTTAACATGCCTGCCTGTCACGCAGGAGATCGCGGGTTCGAGTCCCGTCGGGACCGCCATTTTTATGCAAGAAACATGAATTTCAAAGCAAAAGGGTTGAGAGAAGCGAGAAGTTCGAGGAAGCAATCGAACGAACACCGCAGCGTATTTAAATACGTGAGGATGTGAGCGAGTGAAGCTGACAAAGAAATTCGACGTTTATCGCAAGCCGTAACATGGCTCGGTAGCTCAGTTGGTAGAGCAGCGTAAACGACGATGAGTAATCTTCGGTGTAGCTGCGAGGAAGACCGTAAGGTATGACGAGCAAAGAAAAAGCATTACTTAGAAAAAAAGCTTGAAATAATGAAATGGCTCGGTAGCTCAGTTGGTAGAGCAAAGGACTGAAAATCCTTGTGTCGGCGGTTCGATTCCGTCCCGAGCCACCACTTACTTAATGCCGGTGTAGCTCAATTGGTAGAGCAACTGACTTGTAATCAGTAGGTTGGGGGTTCAAGTCCTCTCGCCGGCATCTTTTATTTGAATAAATGGAGGGGTAGCGAAGTGGCTAAACGCGGCGGACTGTAAATCCGCTCCCTCAGGGTTCGGCGGTTCGAATCCGTCCCCCTCCACCATGGCGGTTGTGGCGAAGTGGTTAACGCACCAGATTGTGGCTCTGGCACTCGTGGGTTCGATTCCCATCAATCGCCCCATAAATACAGGCAAACATAAGCGGGTGTAGTTTAATGGTAAAACCTCAGCCTTCCAAGCTGATGTCGTGAGTTCGATTCTCATCACCCGCTCCAAATTATTTTCTTTGTTTTACGGGCCTATAGCTCAGCTGGTTAGAGCGCACGCCTGATAAGCGTGAGGTCGATGGTTCGAGTCCATTTAGGCCCATTCAGATATAACTAGTTATATGACCTACTAAGAACGCATTGAAATGTCAATGCGTTTTTTTGATGGTTTTTTATAATGTGAATAGGAGCAAATCAATGAAAGAACAGTTTTATGACGAATTGTTGAACATCAAAACAGTGGGAGACCAAAAGGGGTTCAATAAGTCTTTTCATTATCATCGTTATGAGCCAACGCCATATCATGCATTAGAAAAGCTATTTACTAAATATGAATTGAAAAGCAGTGATCGTCTTGTTGACTTCGGATGCGGAAAAGGACGGTTAAATTTTTATGTCAATCATTTATATCGTTCATCGGTTGTAGGAATTGAAATGAATGAAACGCTCTACCAAGAAGCGATGGAAAATCGAAAGCGTTATTTGGAAAAATATAAAGATCGACAAGGCCGGATTCATTTTGAATGCTGCCTAGCTCAGGAGTACGAGATTGATCCCTCAGACAACCGATTTTATTTCTTTAATCCGTTTTCCATTCAAATTTTCATGAAAATCATCAATAATATATTACGTTCGGTGGAAATGTTTGAGCGGGACATCGAGCTGATTTTATATTATGGTTCAGACGATTATATTTTCTTTTTAGAAAACCAGACCCCTTTTGAGCTAAAAGAGGAGATTGCATTACACGGTTTATATGAAAAGGATGATAGTGAAAGATTTTTGATTTATCGATTGGCATATTAGAAGAATTAAACAATCGTGTAACTAAGATAAAAAATAAGTTAATTATTTCCATAAAACCTCTTTCGCTCCTGTTGCCATTTCATTAAAATGAATATATAAAAAATTCAGAAAAAGGTGATGGTATGAGGCTGGTTGATGAATTGGAACAATTTCCGTATCCATTTAAAGACGACGTGTATCGTTATTCAAATAATTCTGTCCCACTGGATGATTTGGGCTGTGTTGAAATCACCTCAAAATACGAGAAAGAAATGGGGCGTAAGCGCAGCCTTCTGAAAAAATATCCCGAACGCTGTTTTCAATCCCGCCCTCATACTCGCCAAGGTCAATGGGAAATAGTTGAATTAGTAATGGCACATTTAACCGTCTATTATCCTGATAGGTTTGCGCTAAATAAAAACGGTAAGCACTGGGCTTTCCATAATAAGAAACTAAAAGAAATCCATCATTTTATATTTGGCGATGAAACGACTCTTCCGTGCGAACCACTGGATTTTATCGGCAGGCATGTGCAAGAAGATCTTCTTTTAATGATGCAGCGGGATGGAGATCTATTTTTGGATGCCGGTCAGTTATGTTTTCCAGCCAATTGGTCACTGGCCTTTAATCTAGGAATGAGCTTCAAAGAAATTCATAAGCCGATTCCCGGGTTTAAAGAAGAAGCTTTAGATGATAGAATTTTACGGTTTCTAATGCACTTGGAAGCGGGAAATCCATGGTGGAGAAAGAATTGGTCATTAATGGCCGGTAATCGACTCGATACATCCCTTGAAACATTTGATGAGTGGGGAAAGGAAAGGAAGAATGTCACAAAAGAAAATGCGGGGCATTTGGTTCACTTGCGTGTGGAGGTACAAAAATTATTTCGTTTGCCGCGAAGCCATAGCATTCTTTTTACGATTCATACACATCTGCTGCCTTTAGAAAAATTGGTCCAAAACAGGGAATGGCTTGAACAGTTTCATGGCATTATTCAAGAGCTTCCCTCGTTTATTGCCGATTATAAAGGAATCTCACCATACAAGGGTGCCGTAATAGATTACTTGAAAGATAGGCTTGTTGAAAGCAGGTGATCATGATGGAAAAAGCGACGTTTATTTCGGGTAAGCAAAAATATTTATTTTGCACGGATCAAGGAGGACTAGCCATTTTAAATCCCATTATTGAACTGATGGCAGACAAAGAACTTTCTTTTGAATTAGTTTTGATGGGAGAACACTCTGAGCAGGGGCCGTCATCGAAAGATTTATCCGAGTGGTTAAGCCAGCAAAAAATGGGAAGCTATCTATATGCAGCAGCCTCTTGGGATAAGGTTATAAACATAAGAAGATTAGCAGAGAAAATTGGTTTTTCTGATGAAGAGGCACAGTACATTGGTTATGATACACAGCCAATCAATGTATTTTGCTGCCGTTGTCACGGCATAAACAAGATGAAGGAACAAACGGAAATTACTTGCTGTCACTGCGGTTTATTACTCATCGTTTCCGATCATTACTCTTCTTTACGAGATGCCTACTTAGGCTATGTCGCAAAGCTGTAAAAAGGGGTGGATGAAGTTGTATAAAGAAAAAACAATACCCGTTCTTGTCACATCTATTCAAGTTGAAACGCCCATTGTGAGGCGTTTTACACTATCTCCTATTGCCGGTGCCGTTCTTCCTCGTTTTAGCGGAGGGTCTCACATTACTACATATATAGAAAGGGAAAAGGACTTCATCACAAGGTCGTATTCTTTAACGAGTCATCCTGATGAAATCAGTAAATACGAAATCGCGGTCCGTTTAAGCGATAGATCGAAAGGCGGGTCCCATTATTGGCATCATCATGTAAAAGTCGGAGACAAGCTGTATATTAGCTATCCTAAAAACTATTTTCCGTTAAGTTTTAAGGCGAAACACCATGTGTTTTATGCAGCTGGAATCGGAATCACGCCATTTTTGTCCATGATGGCCGAGTTAAAGGATAGGGAAGCCTCATTTGAATTGCACTATGCAGCTAAATCAAAAGAACTATGCGCCTTCTACAAATACTTAGCAGAAAACTACCGTGAGCAATGCCATTTTTACTTTTCACAGGAACGAAAACGAATAAGCGAAACCTCACTTCTTCATCATTCGATTGGGACACATGTCTATTTTTGCGGACCTGAATCGTTTATCTCAAGTTTTAGGGAAGCGGCACGAGGGATTGGTTATCCAGGTTCAAGCGTTCACTTTGAACATTTTACCCCTATGCAGCCAAAGGAGCCAATTGCTTTTCAAGCGCAATTAACAAGCGGAAAAACAGTAAATGTCTCTAAAGGCAAAACACTTTTGGAAGCATTGCTGGAAGCGGGAGTGAAGGCCCCTTATTCCTGCCAAGCAGGACGCTGCGGAACATGTGAACTTGATGTGTTGGAAGGGAAAATTGATCATTATGATTCATTCCTGAGCGAAGAACAAAAAAATTCCCAAAAGGTCATGTTGACATGTGTTTCACGAGCTAAGTCGGGTTGCCTGGTCCTAGACATTTAAGCTTGTACCAGAGTTGAAATGAGATGCTCCCGTTTGTCGGTTTGTTCGATCCCGATAGGCGTTTTTTTGACAAAATTCGGGTGGTGGCACCTTGTCTTAGTGAAGTCATGTATGGGCTTGGTATTCCTGCCACCCGCAGCTTGGCAGTAGTGACAACTGGGGTGAGTCGGTAATTGGAGAAACCGTCCTGGCTGGTGCCATTCGCACCCTTGTTGACTATAACTAAAGCGCCATTTTCTAGATGTTGAAGGTAATGAAAACCGATATCTTTTGCTGCTTAAGGAAGTAATAAAGCGTCGAGCTATGTTGATTGCCAAATGGTAGCTGGTTGGCTTTACTCATGGGATGATTCTTTCTGTTTTTCTTCATCAAGTTGATTCCTCGTCATAGGTTACTATTATGTAACATAATTCCATTTATTTGCTTGAGATGGCGTTATTTTAATTCGGAAAGAGTTGTAACTCACCAGTACCCTTTGTGTTGCCAAACACACTCTAGGCATGTAGCATTTACGACTGTTCTAGAATTGAATATCTATACCCGCCTGAACTAGCCATACATTTATCTTCCTTCCATATATTTTTTAGTACTATTTCTTTCTCTTTCTCTTTTTCTCTTTCTCTTTCTTATTAGATATATTGTTGTTGTATTCACCGATGAAATTTTCTATGACATTTGGTAAGCGATTTTTGTGTTCTACAAGAAAATGGTACAGGGATCCCCTTTCCTCTTTTGATACCTCCCACTCTTCAGGGATGGATTGAATAACTTCATAGATTAACTTGTTTGGAATGGAGATAATTTTTTCTATAAACGATGTAAAATCTTCTTCATTGAGAATAGAGAAGGCCCATCGGTAAGTTTCTCGGTATTTCATATCATATTTCAGTTTTTGACTAAGCGTTTTTTCAGACCATTTGTATCCACCTGGAAAACATTTTCCATGATCAATCATGTGGATATAATAGCCGCCTTCACTAAGACGTTCCAGAAGTAAATTGCTCATAGTCCGATCGGAGTTATTTACCCATTGATCGAATACTGCCATTGCGGCAAGCATATCGTGATTCTTCACTTCGGTCTTGGATGGAAGAGCTTTAAATACTTCAGCTAATACTATACTGTTTTCGATAAATAAACACGCATATTGGCATCCTGAACTGAATTTGTATTTTTGGGACTGTAATTCAGGCGTTTTTTTTATGAATTCATCTGGGATATATACAAGATCGAAGGGGACAACGGGAAGGGAAAGGAGCATTGCCAATTTACCGACCACATACTCATTTACTGCTTCTTTGGCTCTCTTTATTTCAGTACCGTTCCATTTTACTACATATTTTTTACCGTCGCTAAAAAGAATAAGATGCGCTGTACCACCTCTTAATGTTTGTACGAACTTAACTGGATATTTTGACTGTCCCATCACTTCCATGTCAATTACCTCCGTTATTGTTTTCGATTAAAACGAAAATTCTTCATTTATATTAAATTACAAATGGGAAGTATTCGAAATGGACAAATGCATATTTTTTATGAAAACTTCTATTTCATCCGTCTGGACTAGCTGATGGCGGTTTTTTTCGATAAAATTGGGATGACAGGAACGCCGGAGTAGATAAATCATGAAAGAACACTTTTATGGTGAATTACTAAGTATCAAAAAAAGGGGAGACCAAAATGGGAACAATAGGTCTTTCTATCATCATCCTTATGAACCACTACCATGTAAGTGAATTAGAAAGCTATTTGCTAAATATGAATTGAAAAGCAGTGATCGTCTCATTGACTTCGGATGTGGAAAAGGGAGTTGGATTTTTACGTCAATGTATTACGTTCAGTGGAAGCATTTAAGCGGGATATCGAATCGATTTTATACTATAGATCGGATGATTATATTTTCTTTTTAGAAAATTGGACTCCTTTCGAGTTAAAAGAGGAGATCGTACTATCCTATCTGGCTTATATGAAAAAGATGATAGTGAGAGATTCTTGATTTATCGATTGGAATATTAGAAGAATCGGACATTCGTTTAATATGGAGTTATTAAGAGATAAAGCCCGGTATTGTTGGAGTTTCCATCATTCATCATATCACGGAATGGATCTGCAAGCGTGCTTTGTTCATCCCGCCAGGTGGTTTTTTAACCAAATTCGTATGTTGACACGTTGCTTTTGCTATTGTTCAAAAAGATACACTATAATTAAATCGTAAACATGATCTGGAAGGATAGTGAATAGGGAGGAACTAGATTGTTTATTGCCATTTTATTTTTTATGATGATGTCATTTTTCCTTTCAGGGAGTGAAACGGCACTTACTGCCGTGAACAAAATGAAAATCCAAACAAGGGCGGAAAATGGAGATAAAGGTGCACAAAAACTCTTGAAACTTGTATCAAAGCCCGATAAATTGATTATGGCTATCTTAATCGGAAATAACATCGCCAATATTATGCTGCCGACACTTGTCACGATTGTGGCGATTGAATATGGATTTAACGTTGGGATTGCAACCGGTATTTTAACCGTTGTGTTAATTATCTTTGCCGAGGTGCTGCCGAAGTCTCTCGTTGCTATATTTGCAGACAGAGTTGCTTATGCGGTTGCGCCTATCATTAATGTTTTATTAATCATTTTCAATTATCAACCTTTACAAGAGCGGTTATTAGAATGTTGTCCAAAGGAAATGTAGAAGAAGCCACGATTTCAAAAGAAGAATTAAAAACAATGCTGGATATTGCATCAACTGAAGGGACGTTTCAAAAGGAAAGAAGCAGTAATGAGAGGGAAGGCGAAGTAGAATGTATCTTACAATCAAAGAATTAGCGGAATATTTATCTCTATCCGAATCATATATTAAAAGTCTTGTTCTTCAAGGAGAAATTCGTGCCGTTCACGATGGGAAGCAATTTTTAATTAACAAAGAGCAATTTAACAATCACTTGGAACAAATGAAAACATACAAAAAACTGATAGCGGAATATTTGAGTGAACCAATTCCGGAAGATTTAGATGTAAAGGATGAAGATTAGTCTATACATAGTTCTTTAGTGATTGCTTTGAAAAGGATATCAAAAGCAAGAAGAATCCATATTCGAGCAGCACCGAATGTGAAGCATATAGATGAAACGAATCTCCTATCGACATAGCTGATAGGAGATTTTTTTGTCCAATTCAAGTGATGACAGTCCCAATTTTAATCATGACAACAATTAAAGTGACAAAATAGGTTTTTCTATAAATTGATACACCGTGTGTAAACGCTTTATTATAAGGGTACAACTTAAAATTTTATATCATAGATGTTGAAAGGAGTTTATATAGATATGGTGAACCAAAATCAGTCAAACTCAGATGTTAAAGTGAAGATTCAGCGGTTTGGCAGTTATTTAAGCGGCATGATTATGCCGAATATAGGCGCATTCATCGCATGGGGAATCATTACGGCTTTATTCATTCCGACAGGCTGGCTTCCGAATGAAGATTTAGCGAAGCTTGTTGGACCGATGATCACATATTTGCTGCCGATTTTGATCGGATTTACAGGCGGAAGAATCGTTTACGATTTAAGGGGCGGCGTCGTCGGTGCGACCGCTACAATGGGTGTCATTGTCGGTTCAGATATTCCAATGTTTTTAGGAGCCATGATTATGGGACCTTTAGGCGGATGGGCTATCAAAAAGTTTGATAAAGCAATTGATGGAAAAGTGAAATCTGGTTTTGAAATGTTAGTGAATAACTTTTCAGCCGGTATTATCGCAGGAATTTTAACGTTACTGGCGTATAAAGGAATCGGTCCTGTCGTTTTAACACTGAATAAAACATTAGCGGCGGGCGTGCAGGCCATTGTAGATGCAAACCTGTTGCCTCTTGCAAGTATATTCATTGAACCGGCTAAAGTATTATTTTTAAATAACGCTATTAACCACGGTATTTTAAGTCCAATTGGTATCGAACAGGCAACGAATGCCGGTAAATCGATTTTATTCTTATTAGAATCGAACCCGGGACCAGGTTTAGGGATTTTACTAGCTTATATTTTATTCGGTAAAGGAATGGCGAAGCAATCGGCATCAGGTGCAGCCATCATCCACTTCTTGGGCGGGATTCACGAAATTTACTTCCCGTATATCTTAATGAAGCCGCTTCTCCTTGTAGCAGCTATCGCAGGTGGGGCAACCGGAGTATTTACATTCTTAATGTTTGATGCCGGCTTAGTGGCCGCGCCATCACCAGGTAGTATTTTTGCACTAGTGGCCATGACACCGAGAGGGAATTATTTAGGGGTTCTTGCGGGGGTCTTGGCGGCAGCGGCTGTATCTTTCTTAATTTCAGCTGTTATCTTAAAGGCTTCTAAGCAAACTGATGAAGAAGATTTGGCTAAAGCAGCTGAAAAAACAGCGGCATTAAAAGGAAAAGAAAGCAAAGCTGCTACGTTAATCAAAACAGAAGAAAATAAAGAGCAAGCTGAAGTGAAAGAAGCGGCTTTACAAAGTGAATTGGCAAAAGATGTGAAGAAAATCATTTTTGCTTGTGATGCGGGAATGGGCTCCAGCGCGATGGGAGCGTCAATCTTGAAAAATAAAGTGCAAAAAGCTGGACTGGATATTGCCGTATCAAATACGTCCATTAACAACTTACCAGCTGATGCGGATGTTGTCATCACACATAAAGACTTAACGGATCGTGCAAAAGCTAAATTACCGAAGGCTGTTCATATCTCTGTTGAAAACTTCTTAAATAGTCCAAAGTATGAAGAATTGTTAGCTGTACTAAAAAATGGGCAAGAAGATGAAGTGGCCGAAGAGAAAGAACAAGCAGAAAAAGAGCAGGGGTATGATAATATTTCCAAAATTATCTTTGCTTGCGATGCGGGAATGGGTTCTAGTGCGATGGGAGCGTCAATCTTAAAAAATAAAGTAAAAAAAGCTGAGCTGGACGTGTCAGTGTCCAACACATCGATTAACAATCTGCCGGCTGATGCTGATGTCGTGATCACGCATAAAGATTTAACGGATCGCGCGAAAGCTAAATTGCCGAATGCCCGTCATATTTCAGTAGAAAACTTTTTAAATAGTCCAAAGTATGATGAACTAATCGAAAAACTAAAATAAAAGACAGATGAGCCTGGTTCTTTATCGAATCAGGCTCATTTTTTGAAGGAAAGAAAGTCTAAAGATTGGAAATGTGTAACTTCAAGTTACTCCCGCTTTTCGTAAGTTTTTTAAAAATGGCAACAATGATATTGACGAAAATGCATTTTCCTTTCGTTGTTACAAGGGGTGTAACCGTTTTATTATAAAGGTGCAGGTATAAAACTTAAAAGTTGTCACCATTATAATGCACATGAAGAATTCCATAACAGTTCCTTGATGGAGTGAACAGTATGTATATTTCTGCAAGAGAAAGACTCGTCCTTGAAATCTTATTATCAAAAAATGAAGAGATTACCGTCAAAGATCTCGCCGATGAAATGGATGTGAGTGTACGCACCATTCATAGAGATTTAAAGGGAGTCGAGGACACTTTAAAAGAGTATGATTTAAATCTAGTGAAAAAATCGGGGGTAGGCATTCAAATTATTGGAGAGCAGGCAAGGGTTGAAGAATTAAAACTTATTCTCTTTAACCTATCTTACAATGAGTACACTCCCGATGAGCGTCAAACCATGATTTTGTGTACATTGCTGGAGTCGACAGAGCCTGTTAAGCTCATTGCTCTCGCTAATGAACTGAATGTAACGATTGCAACCATTAGTAATGACTTAACGAAATTAGAGAGTCGATTGAAACAGTTTGATTTATCTCTCATTCGAAAAAGAGGTTACGGGGTTGAGGTCACGGGAACAGAGACCGCCAAGAGAAGGGCGATGAGTAGTATTATCGCCAATCATCTTGATGAAGTGGAGTTTTTGTCTTTAGTAAGAGAGAATATCCAAAGAAAATCCGCTCAACAAACAGATTCCATTTCTGAAAGGCTACTAGGGCTTGTTGAAAAGAAAAAGCTGCTCATCGTTGAAAAAGTCATTGAAGAAATCAATGAAGAACTGCCGTATGCAATAGCGGACAGCGCTTATATTGGTCTGGTGGTTCACTTGGCGCTGGCGATGGAGCGCATCCTGCAAGGAGAGAACATCAATATCGATCAAGCCTACTTAGAAAGCCTGCAGGCTGCACCTGAATATAAAATAGCTGAAAAAATCATAGATAAGCTAATGAAAGTGTTTAATGTCCAGATCCCCATTGCTGAGGTTGGTTATATTACCATGCATCTGCAAGGAGCGAAACTGAGGCACGATAAAGAATATTTGATCGAAGAGTCCAGTTTCCAGGTTGCTATCAAGACAAAAAGCCTTATCCAATTTGTAGAGGAACAATTAAATTATGATTTAACAAATAACGTTTCTCTTTTTCAAGGTCTGATGGCTCATTTGAAGCCTGCTCTTTATCGAATCAAACAGAACATGGGAATTACAAACCCTTTGCTGCCGAAAATTAAAGAAGACTACGCAGATTTGTTTGTCATCGTTAAAGAAGCTGTGGAAAAAATCTTTGCAGATTTATCTGTACCGGATGAAGAAATTGGTTATTTAGTGATGCATTTTGGTTCCGCTTTATTGGGAGGCCGGGAAACGGAGAATTTAAAAGCGTTAATCATTTGTTCAAGCGGCATCGGTACATCCAAAATGTTGGCGACAAGACTCCAACAAGAAATCCCTGAGATTAAACAGCTTAAAAATATATCCTTATTTGAATTGAATCAAATCGATATAGAGGATTCTGATTTAATTATTTCAACCATAAACTTACCTGATTTTTCAAAGGGCTATATTGTCGTAAGTCCGATTTTAACAAAAGAGGAAATAGAGAAAGTCAGACAATATATTAGGGAACGAACCCATATTAACAATTTGAATAAAGGGGTTCCTTTATCGACTGCCCAAACTCCAGATTTTGGGGACTCCAAGCAAACGATCGAAAAAATGCAAAGCATTTATCAATACTCCAAGGTCATCTCGCTTGTTTTAAGAGGGTTTCGCGTAATGGAGTCCGCTGCATCCGATAAAGTGGATGAGCTGCTAGAAAAAGCTTGTACATTTTTATATGAGCAAGGCGTCATAGGAGATGTGGAGTTAGTTGTAAAGGCTTTGTTGGAGCGCGAAAAGCTTGGAGGCCTGGGTATTCCGGGTACAAAGCTTGTGTTATTTCATTCACGAAGCGAATATGTCTTGCAACCTTCCTTTACGATCCATAGCCTTGAACAACCTATGGCAGTTAAAGGGATGGACCAAACGGAAATGGAAGCGCACAGCCTTCTTTTGCTCCTGTCGCCTGAACAATTCTCAAGTCAGGGGTTAGAGGCGTTAAGCTTCATTAGTTCATTGATTATTGAAAATGAACAGAGTGTTTCATTGTTTGAATCAAACAATGAAAAGGCCATTTCTTCTTATATGGCAGCCAAGTTTGAACAATTTTTTGATGAAAAATTAACAGAAATGAGGAGATTATAAGATGTCTTTACCAATTTTATCAGCAGAAACGATTTTATTGAACGCAAAAGTGGACAACAAAGAAAGCGCTATTCGATTAACGGGAAATGTACTTGTTGAAAAAGGCTACGTTGATGCAGGATATGTAGAAAAAATGTTAGAGCGAGAAGAGTTAACATCCACTTATATGGGGAACTTTGTCGCAATTCCTCATGGTACGGAGGATGCGAAGCAGTCTGTAAAGGAATCTGGTATCGCCATTATACAAGTACCGGGCGGTGTGGACTTTGGTAACGGAAATATCGTTAAGTTGTTAATCGGGATTGCTGGGAAAGGCGATGAGCACTTGGAGATTTTATCAAAAATCGCCATCGTGTGCTCCGAAGAAGAAAATGTTTTGAGTGTAGTGAATGCTGCGTCTAAAGAAGAAATTTTGGCTCTTTTTGAAGGAGTGAACTAATATGTTAGCGGTGCATTTTGGAGCAGGGAACATCGGGAGAGGCTTCATTGGAAGCCTGTTATATCAATCTGGTTTCCAAACATGCTTTGTTGATGTGAATAGTGAAATCGTGGATTTATTAAATGAAAAGCAAGAATATCGCGTAGTGATTGCGGACAATTCTCAAGAAGAGCTACTGATTAAAAATGTATCCGCTATTAATAGCCAAGCGAATCCTGATCATGTGGTCGATACGATTGCAAAGGCCGATTTAGTGACAGCTGCAGTAGGGCCTAACATTTTACCGCTTATTTCAGGACTTGTTGCTGAAGGGTTACGCAAGAGAATTCAAACAACGGATAAACCGCTTAACATCATTGCGTGCGAAAACATGATCGGCGGTAGTACGCTCCTTAAGGAAAAAGTGTATGAAAAAATCAGTGAAGAAGAAAAAGCGATTTTCGATCAACGCTTTGGCTTTCCAGATGCCGCTGTTGACCGTATCGTACCAAACCAATCCAATGAAGATAAATTAATGGTCATGGTCGAGCCTTTTTATGAGTGGGCAGTAGATGAAACAAAAATTGTCGGAGAAAAGCCGCCTGTTGAAGGAATTACGTTTGTAGACGATTTAAAGCCTTATATCGAAAGAAAATTATTTACGGTAAACACTGGTCATGCGGTTGCAGCTTACTTGGGCTATTATAAGGATATTCCAACGATCGATGAAGCGATGAAAGATGAAGAAATTAAGACTCTTGTCGAGAAGACTCTTCAAGAAACGGGATTATTGTTGGTCAAAAAATACGGTTTTAATGTGGAAAAGCATAAAGAATACATCCATAAAATCATCGGTCGTTTCTCCAATCCATACATCTCTGATGAAGTAACAAGAGTGGGCCGTTCTCCAATCCGTAAGCTGGGCCCAAACGACCGCCTGGTAAGCCCTGCTTCCCAATATCTCGAAGTAGTAGGTGAGCGGCCGGTTTATTTGGCAAAAAGTATTGCGGCAGCTCTGCTATATAATTATCAGCAAGATGAAGAAGCTGCAGCTGTACAAGAGAACATCCGAAGCAACGGTTTAGAAGCCGCGATTGAAATGTACACAAAATTAGATAAAGAAACGGCTTTAGCACAATTGATTGTTAAACAATACAATTTGTTAAAAAGCGGAGTTTTATCATAAATGTAAGCTGATTAAGGAGCAGCAGTGTTTTTATAGGGAAACACTGCTGGCAAAAAACGCAAAAGAACCAGTATGTTCTTTTGCGTTTTTTTATGTTGAATGAGATAGATTCCGTTAGTTTGTGTTCTTGAATATTTCTCTAAAAGGGCAAATATATATAACTACATATAGACAATGCTCGAAATCGTTCTGTAACCCATAAGATAACTTGATGTAAATAATCATCAAGGGGAGGAACGATTGTTGGACAGATACAGACAGACACAAAATTTATATGGAGCGATGGCGCCAACCGTTTATTATCCATGCTGTTACCCGACTTATTATTACATGTCTCAGCCAAGCTATGAAACTTTCGATCGTTGGAGCGGATGGGGAGATCAGCGAGCATTTCAGGCAAATGTCAATAATGCACCGGCAGCTGTTTGGCAGCAGCCCATCCCTGTAGTATACCCGCAGTTGACGCACTACTACGTGCCGGAACCAATTAATCCAGACTCCAGTTGGCGGGACAGTTGGAAAGAGTGGGAAGACCTTGGAGCTCCTCCGGGAGGGATGAGGGGAGCCCCGGCAGTGGCTTCATGGGAAACGAATCGCCTGGATTGTTTTGTGCAAGGAAATGATGGTCGTATGTGGCATAAGTGGTGGAACGGTTCAAGCTGGAGCGGATGGGAAAACTTGGGGGCACCCCGCGGCGGCATGAAAGACTCGCCAGGAGCGGTTTCATGGGGGAAAAATCGAATCGATTGCTTCGTGCGTGGAAACGATAACCAGATGTGGCATAAATGGTGGGATGGTTCAAGGTGGAGTGAATGGGAAGGCCTTGGATCACCTCGCGGCGGCATCAGGAGCACTCCTGCCGTCGCTTCGTGGCAGGCCAATCGCCTAGATTGTTTTGTACGCGGAAATGACGAGCATATGTGGCATAAATGGTGGAATGGTACGAGATGGAGTGAATGGGAAGACCTTGGGGCCCCACGCGGCGGCATTGAAGATGCCCCAGCAGCTGTTTCCTGGGGGAAAAACCGAATCGATTGTTTCGTGCGGGGATATGGGAACCGGATGTGGCATAAATGGTGGAACGGTTCAAGGTGGAGTAATTGGGAAGACCTTGGATCACCCCGCAGCGGTATGAGGGATGCCCCAGCCGTTTCTTCATGGCAAGCCAACCGCCTGGATTGTTTTGTACGAGGAAACGACAACCGGATGTGGCATAAATGGTGGGACGGCTCGAAATGGAGTGAATGGGAAGACCTTGGATCACCCCGCGGCGGTGTGAAAAGTGCACCGGGAGCTGTTTCGTGGGGACAAAATCGAATTGACTGCTTCGTCCGAGGCGGCGGCAACCGCATGTATCATAAGTGGTGGTCGTAACGTTTTTTAGGTTGTTTTCATGGATGAAATCAAAGGCTTCTTCTCAGTAAAGGAGCCTTTGATGTATTGTAGTGCCCATATACTTTTTGCAAAAGTTTGTTTATAATCAAAGTATCTTTTCAATAAAGGAGTATGTTTTATGGAAGGTGCAGTTCTTAACTAAAACGTAATTTTATACGTGCGTATCCGAAAAAAAGCATTGAAATCAATGCTTATTTCCTGATGGTTTTTTTCGGAATGCGAAATGTTAAGAACACAAGTTTGCGCCTACTCCTAATGATAGGAATGAAGGACTGTGCGTCGCACGGTTTTCGTTTGGACGGTTGAATCATTTGTTCTCCGTTTGCACGCTTCATTTATCCCGACTACCATTAACCGCAACGGAACGAGTGTATGTTCTTTTGCGGTTTTTTATTTTGAATGAAATAGGTTTCGGCACTTTGTGCTCTTACATTTCCTCGCACGTACAACTTAGTTTAAAACCAAACTATTTAGGAGGAAATAACGTTGAATTTACAAACGATTGAAACGATTCAATTTAATGACCTGAAAGAGGAAGTCGCATCATACGCCATCTCAGAACTAGGAAAAGAGAAAATTCTCGCTTTAACCCCATCTGTAAATAAAAGACAAATTGAGGCTTGGCTGCATGAGGTGACCGAGGCAAAAAAGGTGCTGCAAATTAGCTCAAGTGTTCCGATTCATGGTTTAAAGGGAGTCCAACAAGTTTTGAGAAATATGCATAAAAGTGTGGCGTTGCGCCCCGATCAATTAATGGGTCTCCATGACTTGCTGATGTGTATTGAAAAGCTAAAAAGCTTCATGAAGGATAAGGAGTATGCGGCTCCGACTATTACCACATATGTGTATTCTTTGGAGGATTTAAAGGAACTGGCAGATGAAATCGTTCGCTGTATCCGTAACGGAGGGGTTGATGATTATGCGAGCAGAGACTTATTAAAAACAAGAAAGCAAATGGTCATTCTTGAAGAACGCATGAAAGGCCGAATTGAGCAAATTGTAAAATCTTCCAAGTGCAGCAAGTATCTTCAGGAAAGTATTGTGAGCATCAGAAATGGACGTTATGTGATTGCCGTGAAAAAAGAGTATAGAAAGAATATAAAAGGTACAGTACTTGATTCTTCGGCATCAGGTGCCACCGTTTATCTGGAGCCTGAAGAAATCGGGTCCATTCAAGATGAGATCGATTTGTTCAAGATACAAGAAGAAATTGAAGAGCAGCGAATTTTAATGGGATTAACGGGTCTTGTGGAGCAGCATGAACATGAAATTCAGCTCGCGGTTGATACGATGGTCCAATATGATTTGATTTTTGCCAAAGCAAAGTTTAGCAACGCCATAAACGGGATAACCCCTCAAATGAATGAACACCATACGATTCGTTTGAAGAATGCCCGCCATCCGCTCTTAGGCAAGAGTGCCGTTCCGTTGAATTTCATCATCGGAGAAGAGTTTGATGCGCTTGTCATTACCGGTCCTAATACGGGAGGGAAAACCGTTACGGTCAAAACGGTTGGATTGCTGACGATGATGGCCCAGTCAGGCCTCCATATTCCAGCAGAAGAGGGGAGTGAAATCGCGATATTCCAGAAGATTCTCGTTGATATCGGGGATGGGCAAAGCATTGAACAATCGCTGAGTACATTTTCTTCCCGAGTGAAAAACATCATTGAAATTTTGAGGGAGACGACGACGCAAACCCTCGTACTGTTAGATGAACTGGGATCTGGAACCGACCCGGCTGAAGGAATGGGGTTGGCGACTTCCATTCTCGAAGAATTGTACAAAAAAGGGGCGACCTTGCTTGCGACAACCCACTATAGCGAGATTAAAGCATATGCCGATACCCGTGCCGGCTTCGAAAATGGATCGATGGAATTTGATGACGATACCCTTCAACCGACATATCGCCTTTTGATTGGCAAGGGAGGGGAAAGCCAGGCGTTCGCTATTGCATTAAGGCTTGGCATGCATCCGAAGCTCATCGAAAGGGCGCATGAAATCACATATAAGGAGCCAAAAAGCTATGAGGCATCGTCTTTTTTCAGTAGGAATGAGCTGGAGCAGCAGCTGGCGATGAATGAAAAATATATTCAGAAACAAAAGCATGGCAAAAAGGAGGGAAAAGCACTTGAAGTGATTTCCTTCAAACGCGGAGATAACGTGAAGATTCCAGCCATGGATGAATTGGGAATCGTAAACAAACCAGCGAATGAAAGGGGAGAAGTCGAGGTTCTCGTCAAAGGAGAAAAAATGATGTTCAATCATAAGCGGTTAGCCCTTTATATTAAGGCTGAAGACCTGTATCCCGAAGGCTATGACATGGACATCATTTTTGAGTCGAAAGAACATCGGAAAATCAGGAAAAAGATGTCGAAAGGCCATGTCGAAGGCTTGTTTATTGAAAAAATGGATGAATAACATATGTAAGAGGAGAGCGACTTAAACGGAAAAAGGCAGTCCTTTTGAGTCAACTTCCTGAAAGGCCCCGTCATAGAAATCCAGTAAAACCAGGGTTTCGTGATGGGGCCTTCATTAAAACATCAGTTTTATGATTTAATAGAAACTTATGGGACAGCCACTTCTATTCAATGGTCAAAGTAAATCGGAAATCAACGTTATAATTTAATATAATCCAAAAGAAAAACCTGATTGCTCGAACGGCAATCAGGGAAGTTACTGGCAGGAGATTTGAAGTTGTTTGTTACCGATTAAGGTCTCTTCTTTTTGTTATATTCCGGAAACTTTATACGATTTAACCATACGATTCGTGTTTTCAAAATTCCCATTACTTTTCAAGAAAAAACGAATCTCTTCTTTTGTCATCCCCATACGTAACGCTTCTGCAATGAGTTCTACCCATTCTTGATCTAATTCTTCTGTTTTTCTCCAATGCTTGTATTGCTGGTTTTGAACATCTCCCATGGTAACCTCCCCAAATATGAATGATTTTTAGGCTGCCCAGCTGTCTCTTTTTCAATATGTAATCCTTGCTCGGTTAACATTCTGCTTACCGGTCAGTGAAATGTTTATAATTATAATTATATGGTAATTTTTTGAAAAGGTTGTTGGAGTTTGTCGTTTATGAAAGGCTAAAAGAAATGAAGGATTGTCTTTATCTTCTTTCCACCGCTTAAGTCCTTTTTACTTTACAATAGCAATTAATTCATAGCGCAAGGTTTAGTTATAGTTCTAATAGAGTATTTTGTACAGGTGAAATGCATTTACATTTTTTCGCTATAAGATTAGTTATGACTTTAGCATGAGAAAACAGAAAAGATTATCGTCGGATGATACAAAAACTTGCGGAGATTTGTCAAAAATTTTTTCAATCTTGTCAGACTTTTCTATCATGAGGAAATGAATGTTCTCATTTCAGGGCTTTACTTTCTATTAGTTTTCCTTGGTTTGTATATAAAGTCCCGCCCCAATTTTATAATTAATCAACTGTGAACATCCTGTGTCTCCCTTCAGAAAGATAGGGGAATTTTCCCCCTCGGATGGGGAAGTTCCCCGATATGGAAAACACTATCTGTCTCTTACAATAAGAGACAGATAGTGTTTTTTAAGGAGGAGCTAAAATGCCTGAAACAGTAGTAAATAAACCTAAAAAAGAGCGGTCCATTAACGATGCGTTTGCTTCTCATTTTGCGAAGTCGATGTTTTTGACCGTTAGTGCCCTGATTGTATTGTCCTTCATTGGAACGAGAATGTTTACACATATTGATTTAAACCTTTATGGATATATGGTTGGAACAATTGTATTCATTGGAGGATTCTTTTACCGGTTTATCGCGTGGGGAGAGAGACCGCCGACGAAAATTTTCATTAAAAAAGGATTGAAACTGTTATTCAGAAAGTCCACTGCGAAAACATCGGTCGATCATCTTGCAGTCTATAATTTTATTTGGAATCGGGGAATTTACCGATGGACGCAGCACATTTTAATCGGATGGGGCTGTATCCTATCCTGTCTGGTCACTTTTCCTCTCGTGTTTGGGTGGATGTACTTCACGATGGAGGAAAACGGCTACTACACAGTGGTGGCGCTAGGAATCGATATTATGAGCGTAAAAGCGGACGGAATCATTGCGTTCTTCTTCTATAACGCGCTGAACTTTACGGCCGTCATGGTCATTGCGGGTGTTTGTATGGCGCTGTACCGCCGTTTGAAAAATATGCAGGCGAGAGCGGAGCAAAAATTCATGTATGACTTCCTGCCGCTGTATTTGTTGTTATTGATTTCAATTACAGGCCTGGCGTTAACGTTTATGAACGTCTTTTTACACGGTAAAGGACAGCCGATTATGTCTTTGATTCACCAGTATTCCGTCATTATTACATTAATTTATCTTCCGTTTGGGAAACTTGCACATATTCCTTTCCGACCTTTAAGTGTGTTTGCGAGAAACTACCGAGAGCACTATGGAGAACAGTCCATGAAGGAATGTAAGGTGTGCGGTGATCAGTTTGTTTCAATCGAGCAATCCAATGACGTGAGAGAGGTACTTGGAGTCAACCAAATCAACTTTAATATGGAGGGTGGATTCCATTTGGCTGAATTGTGCCTGCCATGTCGACGGAAATATCGAATTTCCAGATTCTCGGGAATTCCTACCCATGAAATCAAAGTTAAGGAGGCGAACCAACATGCAAAGGGATAAGTTTTTTAAAGAAATTGAGAACTTGAACCATCCGAATGAAAAGCTCATCAAAACACATTGCAGTTATTGCGGGATGCAGTGCGGGATGAACTTAAGAGTAAATACAGTCACCAATAAAATTATCGGGGTAGAGCCCCGTTACGATTGGCCCGTTACAGTAGGGAAAATGTGCCCGAAAGGCGTAACGGCCTATCAACAAACAAATCATAAAGACCGTCTGTTAAAACCGTTAATTCGTGAGGATGCTTCTTTAAAAGGAACGAAAGAAGGGTTCCGGGAAGCAAGCTGGGATGAAGCGTACGATTTAATCGCGGCGAAATTCAAAGAGATGCAAGGGAATTATGGAAAAGATAGTCTCGCCGTGTTTAGCGGTGTATCCATGACGAATGAAAAATGCTATTTGACGGGAAAATTCGCCAGGGTCGCTCTTGGCACACGATACATCGATTACAATGGACGCTTTTGCATGTCGAGTGCAGCGGGTGGATTCCTTCGTTCTTTCGGTGTTGACAGAGGATCGACATTGCCATGGACGGACATTCATGAAACAGATTGCTTGTTCATTGCTGGAAGCAACACGGCGGAGTGCCATCCGACGTCCATGTTCCGTGTTTGGGCGGTACAAGAAAGAGGCGGATATTTAATTGTAGTAGACCCGCGTGAGACACCGCTGGCGAGAAGGGCAGATATACATTTGGACTTGAAGCCGGGAACGGACCTTGCCCTTGCGAACGGAATCTTAAATCTTCTGATTCAAAAGGGTTATGCAGACGAAGAATTTGTGAACAATCACACAAATGGATTTGAAGAAACAAAGGAATTAGTGAAAGAATTTACCCCTGAATATACAAGTCAACTGACAGGAGTTTCGGTTGAGAAGATCATCAAAGCGGCAGAAATATACGGAAAGGCTCCTAATGCGGTTGTGATGTTCGCGAGGGGAATCGAGCAGCAACATAAAGGTGTCGATAACGTCTCTGCGTATGTCAATATGGCCCTTGTGACGGGAAAAATCGGCCGTCCAAAATCGGGGGTCGCCACTTTTACCGGACAAGGAAACGGGCAAGGAGGACGCGAGCACGGCCAAAAATCCGACTTGTTGCCAGGCTACCGTAAAATTACGAATCCAAAGCATGTGCAAGAGGTTTGTGCTATCTGGGGCATTACACCGGAGGAAATGCCGGAGCCAGGGGTTTCCGCATATGAAATGTTTGAATTGATGGAGCAAAAAACGATTCGCGGACTGTACTTACTTTGTTCGAATCCAGCCGTCTCGGCGCCTAACTTAAATTTTGTCCGTAATGCAATGAAAAACCTTGATTTTATGGTATGCTCCGACTTTTACCTTTCAGAGTCTGCGGAATTTGCCGATGTCATTTTGCCAGCCGTTACGTGGTCGGAAGATGAAGGAACGGTGACGAATATCGAAGGACGCATCATCAAAATCAACAAAGCACAGGAGCCGATTGGGGAATCCAAACCGGATTGGCAAATACAAGTGGAGCTGGCTGAAAGATTGGGCAAAGGAAAATACTTTTCCCATCTTAAAGCAGCGAGAGATGTAGCCGAGGAATTCAGAAGTGCCACAAAAGGCGGTTATGCCGATTACTCTGGTGCCACATGGGAAAAAATCGATAAACAGGACGGCGTGTTCTGGCCTTGTAAGAGCGAAGATGACCCTGGAACACCGCATATGTTTTTGGATAAAAAATTCTATCATCCGGATGGCAAAGCGAAAATTTGTGCACTGCCTTACCGCCCGCCGGCGGAAGAGCCTTGTGAGGACTATCCGCTTCGCTTAACAACAGGACGTGTGGTGTATCACTATTTATCTGGTAATCAGACAAGACGCATTCAATTTTTGCATGATATGTGTCCTGAACCGTATGTAGAGGTACATCCGGAAACAGCAAAAAAATACAGCATTGACCATGAAGAGAAGGTTCGTCTCTTTACCCGCAGGGGAGAGAGCATTTATAAAGTGAAAATAACCGAAGCAATCCGAAAAGATACCGTGTTCGTCCCTTATCATTTCGGCCATGATGAATCTATTAATCTATTGACCATTGCGGCGCTTGATCCGATGTCCCGGATGCCTGAATTTAAGGCATGTGCGGCGCAAATCGAAAAACTAGAAACAAAGAAGGTGCAATAAATGAAAAAGAGGCTGTATTTAGAATTGGAAAACTGTGTAGGGTGCCGTTCCTGCCTTGCTGCCTGTACGCAGTGCGGAGGGCACGAAGAGCGAAACCGCAACTATGTGTATGATGTCAATCCGCTCGTCAATCGGCAAACGATGCCTCTTATGTGCCTTCATTGCGTGAATCCGGCATGTGCGAGAAGTTGTCCGGCCCAGGCGATTCAAATTCATGAAACAGGGGCTGTATTATCAGCCCTTGTCGAAAAATGCATCGGCTGCCAAAACTGTACGATTGCCTGTCCGTACGGCATACCTAAATTTGATACCGAACAAAATTTGATGTATAAATGCGACTTGTGTATTGATCGGACAAAAGACGGAATCCCGCCGATGTGTGCGAGTGTATGTCCAGCCAATACACTGCAATGGTTGACAGACGAAGAAATCGAAAGCAAACAGAAACAGTTCAATTTGGATAACGGAAAATGGGTAACGAGCATGCCTTATCTAGAAGGAGAAACGAATGTCAAAGTGAATCTCCCGGGAATTCTGCAGGGAGTCACAAAGCTGTTTTAGGAGGGGTGAACATGACGGATAAAAATAATAAGATACCGTTTAATGAAGACAACTATACTCACAATATTAACCGCAATAATGAAAGAATGCTGGATAGACGTGGATTCATGAAAACATTGGTAGGCGCTGCGGGCGTGTTCGCCGTCTCTTCCCTTCCTTGGGGAGCGGTTGCGGCGAAAGAGCTGATGGGTCTTGGAGAAAAAGAATATCCGAAAAAGAAAATTACCGATGTGGCATCAATTGGAATCGGCGATGCGGTTGATTTCGCCTTTCCGGGAGAGCATGACAGCGCCATTTTAATTCGTCTTAGAGAGAATAAATACGTAGCGTACCAAAATGCATGTACCCACCTTCGCTGTCCGGTCTTTTGGGTAAAGGAAGAAGGAGAGATGATCTGTCCTTGCCACCACGGGAAGTTTGATGTGAATACGGGAGCACCTACAGCGGGACCCCCAAGACGCCCGCTTCCTGAAATTCAGGTGAAAGTAGAAAATGGGGCTGTTTATGCAGTAAGGGTGAAGCGTTATGAAGCGTAATTATGTAAATGTCATCTTTCTTTGCATCGTTTTGGCGTTGAATGTTGTTTTTACCCAATTCATCGTACATCAATACTATTACGAAAACTACATCAACACATTGATTTATTGCGGCTTAAACCTCTTGTTGTTCCCGATCGCTTTATACGTATATAACAAGGATAAAAAGCGTAAAGGCGTGAAACATACATGAACAATGAAACCTATTTGGATTTTTGTTTTATAAGACATGAAAAAGGAAATTTTTCGGCAGACATTGACGGCTTGTTTCGAACTATTTTCCATGGTAAGCGTCTCAACTGGTATCTGGAAGAAAAGACGCAGGATGGTGCCGAAATCGTCGTAGCCGAAGTGAAAGGCATGAGCGATTGGCCTTCCGAAGACGCCCTTCTTCTTTATTTGGAAGAACATGCGGGTGAAGCGTTTTGGGAGTATGTGCAAGGATATCAATTTTATATTTACCCTTTTAAGAGAGGATGTCAATCTTGTGGCACACATTAATATAGAAGAGTTAACACAGTATACGGCGAGACCGGTTGAAGTGACGATTCAGGGTGAACAGGGAGAAGAAGAAGCCCCGTGGCTTGGAAAAACCATTAAAAAAACGGGATTGTGCCCGGACGGCACCCATGTACGTCTTTACTTTGATGATGTCCGTTTCGTGGCGGTTCCCTTGACATGTACTGTCATAAAAACCGAAAACAGATGGACCGCCTATGATGAAGAGGCTGGACTTTATTATATCATTAAGAAAGGGGAACGGTTGTCATGATTAAAAAAGTGCAACTGCCGCTGCAAACATTAAATTTAACGGTCGGGTTTATGGTATGGGTAATTTTATCATCGTTAATGCCTTTTATAAAAGAAGATATATCCATTCCGCCGGAACAGCTGGCATGGGTAACGGCCATACCGGTCATTCTCGGTTCGCTTTTACGAATTCCGCTCGGATACTATGCGAACATGTTCGGAGCGAGAAAGATTTTTATGCTTAGCTTTGTGCTCCTTCTTTTTCCGGTTTATTACATCAGTATAGCGGATTCTTTCGTCGATTTACTTGTTGGCGGTTTATTTCTTGGGATTGGCGGAGCAATCTTTTCAGTCGGTGTGACGTCATTGCCTAAATATTATCCGAAAGAACGCCATGGATTTGTGAATGGAATTTACGGGGCAGGAAACCTTGGGACAGCGATCAGTGCCTTTGCTGCACCGGTTGTCGCATCTAAACTAGGCTGGTCTGCTACAGTTCAACTGTACTTGGTCCTTTTAGGCTTGTTTTTCCTTGCTAATTTCTTTCTGGGTGATAAGAAGGAAACAAAGGTTCAAACCCCTCTTTTAGAGCAAATAAAAGGCGTCTATAAAAACGAGAAAATGTGGCTGCTTTGTCTCTTTTATTTCATCACATTTGGATCATTTGTCGCCTTTACGATTTATTTGCCGAATTTCCTTGTCGTAAACTTTGGCTTGGATAAAGTAGATGCAGGGCTAAGAACAGCCGGTTTCATCGTCATCGCAACATTGATGAGAACAGTCGGTGGCTGGCTCGCTGACCGTTTTCAGCCGCTTGTTCTATTAATGTTTGTTTTTGCAGGCTTCACACTTGCCGCCATGCTGTTGTCATTTGCTCCGTCTATTCAGTGGTACACAATTGGCTGCTTAACGATTGCATTTTGTGCAGGTATGGGAAACGGTGTTATCTTTAAATTGGTACCGACGTATTTTCAAAAACAAGCGGGGATTGTCAATGGAATCGTTTCAGCTATGGGAGGACTTGGAGGTTTTTTCCCGCCGTTAATTCTAACGTCGTTATTTAAGCTGACAGGACATTATGCTATCGGCTTTATGGCGCTATCAGAAATCGCGCTGGCAAGTCTCGTTCTTGTTATTTGGATGTATTTTCAGGATAAACTTGATTTATCCCAAAAAATCATTAATAGTACAGCCGAAGGTCTAATCGTAACAGATAAAAGCGGAAACATTGTCATGGTGAACCCGGCTTTTACAACATTGACAGGATATGAAGCGGAAGAGGCATTGGGCAAAAACCCAAGTTTCCTTAAATCCGGTCTTCAAACAAAAGAGTTTTATAAAGAAATGTGGAGTTCCATAGAAACAAAAGGATTCTGGCAAGGCGAGATATGGAATCGCCGCAAAGACGGCCAAAATTATCTTGAATGGCTGACGATCAGCGCTATCAAAAATGAAGCAGGCGAAGTAAAACAATATGCGGGAATGATCAGCGACATTACCGACCAAAAATTGAAATGGTCGAAGGAGGGATGACATGGGGATTCTGCCGGCAGATAAACACATAAGCTCATATATCATTCAATCTCAGGAAGATGAAATTAAACGAATCGCATTAGAACTTCATGAAGGTGTCGGCCAAACGCTATATAGCCTTTATACCGGATTGCAGTTTATCGAATCTGGAGTCGATCAGCCGGATATGAAAAGTTATGTCAGGGAAATGTCACAGCTTATGGAGAAAACGATTCAAGAGGTTCGGCTATTGTCTGTTGAGTTGCACCCTCCTACATTGACGACTCTTGGATTAATTCCTGCATTGAAAAGTTATATTAAATTATATACGTCAACCTTTGGTATACTAGTAGATATGGAAATAACAGGGGAAGAAAGAGCGATTTCCGAGCGAAGCAACATTACTGTTTTTCGAGTTTGTCAGGAGGCACTGACCAATATTGCAAAATACGCAGACACGTCAAATGTGAAAGTGTCTGTGGAGTGGGATGCAGCCTTTATGAAAATGAGGATAAGAGATTTTGGAAGAGGGTTTGCTGTCGAGGAGACGATGTTGGAAAATCGCTCCTCGGGCCTTGCAGCCATGAGGGAAAGAATGAATTTAGTCGGAGGAACATGCAGCATATCGTCGGAAATCGGGGCAGGAACAAATATAGAAATTTCTCTTCCTTTTTAACTCATGTATGTAAAAGTTAAAGGTAAGCGAAATAAAAGGAAAACGTGGGGGAAATATATTTTTTCTCCAGTTTTCCTTTTGTTCAAAAGTCAGCATCAGGCTTTAAGGTAGCTGTAGCAAAAAGAAAATGATGGGATAAGGGGGGATTACTTTGATTAAAATTCTGCTCGTTGATGATCATGCAGTTGTACGGATGGGACTTAAAATGCTGCTTAACGCCCATCCGAATATGGAAGTAGCGGGTGAGGCATCTGAAGGAAATGAAGGCATTCAAAAGGCTTTAGAGCTTCGTCCGGATGTGATTGTGATGGATTTAAGCATGCCTCATGGAAAAGATGGTTTGTCCGCGACTTCTGAATTGAAAAAACAATTACCGGACGTTGCGATATTGATTTTGACCATGCATGACGATGAAGAATATTTGTTTATGGCCATTCAAGCGGGAGCGTCTGGTTGTATTTTAAAAAGCGCCCCGCATGATGAATTGTTATCTGCCATTCAATCTGTCGCAGAAGGGCAGGCCTATCTGCATCCTTCTGCGACAAGAAGATTAATGGAAGAGTACCTTGGCAATGTAAAAAAGGGAGCCGTTGATACGTACCATTTGCTGTCAGATCGGGAGCGGGAAGTATTAACCTTAATTGCAAAAGGATTTTCCAATAAAGAGATTGCAGAACAGCTGGTCATTAGCGTGAAAACGGTCGAAACACATAAGGGGAACTTAATGGAGAAGCTTGGGATGCGAACAAGGCCTGAATTAGTAGCATATGCGTTGAAAAAGGGGTTGTTAGGCTATGGGTTGTAAAGGAATAAAAAGACATGGCTGAATTGAGAGCATATGAAGAGATTGGAAAGTTGTGCGACCAATTACTCAATGACATTGGCTGTGATTTTGTAGGGCTTGCCATTCAAAATCAAATTGGGCCGGATATACGGTGGCACTATGCTGCAGGGAATCGTAATGATAAATTCAAGAGAATTACGGTTCGTTATGGGAAAGGCATTGCCGGAAGAGTTATTTCCACAGGCACTGCCATGATGATTACTAACTTTCCAAACGCTATTTATGGGAAGACGATCGAATATCCGATTATGCTTGCAGAACAGTTGATTTCTTCTTATGCTGTCCCGATCTTTTATAACGGTGTTCCAAAAGGTGTATTATTAGTGGGTCGCAGGCAGCACTATTCTTTCCCTGAAATGGAGCAGAAAAAGGTACAGCAAGCGGCCCGCTGTTTAGAGGGAATACTGTAAGACCAAATGGTACGTTGAACAGGAGGGATGTAGAAATGGACAGGTATGAAGAGCAGAGCGAAGAATACTCACATGCACCTGATTCCAGTGACGAAACGATTCTTGTAAATGAATCAGGCATCATCTCTTTTATAAGCGAACAAGCTTGTAAGCGATTTGGATATGAAGACCAAAAGGCAGCTGGATTGCCGATTCAAGAACTTTTGCCGAATGTAAATCTTCAAAGAGTTCAGCAGGATAAGGCAGTTGAACAAGAAGGAAGACATAAGGAAGGAAAGTCCTTTTCTTTGTTTTATACAGTTCAGTCTTTTGAGCTTAATCAAGAAATGTATTTTTTTGTTTCTCTTTATGATGGAGGACGTCAGGCGAATACGAGTCAGGAATTAATGGATTTAAAGTTTGCCTTGGATGAATCGTCTATTGTGGCGATTACGGATCATAGAGGCTTTATTAAGTATATAAATCAACAATTTTGCCATATTTCCAAGTATTCCAGAGATGAATTGATAGGGCAAGATCACCGAATCATCAACTCGAGACATCATCCGAAGGAGTTTTTTAAGGAAATGTGGCGAATGATTTCATCGGGCAAGGTGTGGAAAGGTGAAATTAAGAACAAAGCGAAAGACGGGACGTACTATTGGGTAGATACGACGATTGTGCCTTTTTTAGATGAAAAAGGAAAGCCCTATCAATATCTTGCTATCCGTTATGAAATTACGGACCGGAAGCGAGTGGAAGAAGAGCTGCAGGAAATGATGACGAAGATGATAGATGTTCAAGAAGACGAAAGAAAGCGATTATCCCGGAATCTGCATGATGGAATCGGCCAAAATTTGTATAGTCATCTCATTACGATTAACCGTCTGCAAGCTGAAATCAATCATCCATTGCTTGAGCAAATGCAGCAAGAAGCGACCCAGCTTATTCAAGAAGTCCGCGAAATTTCATGGGAGCTGCGCCCGTCCGTATTAGATGATTTGGGCCTTATACCGGCCATTCGATCATTTCTTATGCGTTTCTCTGAGAATTATGAAATCGATGTGCATTTTAATTGTGTTTTGCATCAACGCCTCAGAAGCAGTACAGAAGTGACCATTTATCGAATTATTCAAGAGGCCCTTACGAATATCCGCAAATATGCGCAAGTGGATGAAGCAACGGTCACGATAAGAGAAGCAGATGATATAGTGCGTGTGGTGATAGAAGATCACGGGAAGGGCTTTAAGCGGGATGGGAAGACTTCAGGAGTGGGCCTTTTCAGTATGGAGGAGAGAGCGCGATCTGTCGGCGGCACTCTCATTGTAGAATCTGCTCCCCAAAAAGGAACAAAGGTAATTTTGGAAACTGCGGTTTAACTTATGTTCATCTTACAATGTCCGAGCGTGAAGACAGTCAATCAGTTAGAAGATTGACTGTCTTTTTGCTGTTTTCGGATATGTTAACTGTTTTCGGATATGTTAACTGTTATTGGTAATTCGTTAACTTTTTATTAATATTTATTGAAGTACATATTGTTTTGAGAAATAATTTAATTTATAATTCTTAATAGATTGAAAATTCTAAAATAAAAGGGGGATTTTATTTGGAGCAAATCGTTGGCTGGCTTAATAGTGTGTTGTGGAGTACTACCATGATTTATTTTTGTCTTGGTGTAGGCTTATTGTTTTCCATTCTTACACGCTTTTTACAAATACGACTCGTAAAAGATATGGTTGTCCAAATGTTTAAAGGAAAAAGCTCGGATGCCGGGGTTTCTTCTTTTCAGGCATTATCCTTAACTCTTTCAGGCCGTGTCGGAACAGGTAACATTGCAGGTGTTGCAACGGCAATAGCCTTTGGGGGACCTGGAGCGGTTTTCTGGATGTGGGTTATGGCTTTATTGGGAGCGGCTACTTCTTTTATTGAATGTACATTGGCACAAATTTATAAAGTAAAACAAGACGGCGAGTATCGAGGTGGGCCGGCTTACTATATTGAGAAAGGAATTGGATGGAAGTGGTACGGTATATTGTTTGCCATAGCGGCTCTTGTGGCTATGAGTATATTGATGCCTGGTGTTCAGGCCAATTCAATTGCAGTAGGATTGGAAAATGCCTTTGATCTCAACCCAACTGTTACAGGTGTTGGACTTGTCGTTTTATTAGCCTTTATTATTTTCGGAGGGGTAAAACGTATTGCGAACGTTGCCCAATACGTAGTACCTTTTATGGCACTTGGATATATCGTTTTAGCACTTATTATCATGGTTATGAATATCGGGGAATTACCGGGTGTTTTCGCACTTATTTTTGAAAGTGCATTTGCACTGGATTCAGCATTTGGCGGAATGATTGGGATGGCCATTTTATGGGGGGTAAAACGGGGCGTTTACTCGAACGAAGCAGGTCAGGGAACTGGGCCCCACGGGGCTGCAGCCGCAGAAGTATCCCATCCGGCAAAACAAGGGTTGGTACAGGCATTTTCCATTTACATTGATACCCTGCTTGTATGTTCTGCAACTGCCTTTATGATTTTGTTCACTGGAATGTATAATACTCAAGCTCCTGACGGTTCATATATCGTGAACAATTTGGGAGATGTAGAGCCTGGTCCGGGATATACACAAGCGGCGATTGAAACCGTTCTTCCTGGATTCGGTGCCGGATTCGTTGCTATTGCCTTATTCTTCTTCGCTTTCACAACTATCATGGCTTATTATTATATTGCGGAAACCAATATTGCATATTTACTACGCGGGAAAAACACTAAGTGGGCTGTGCTAGCGTTGAAATTTGTCATTTTGGGCGTCACTTTCTACGGATCTGTCAAAACAGCGGCATTAGCGTGGGCTTTAGGTGATATTGGATTAGGAATCATGGTTTGGCTAAACTTGATTGCCATTTTAATTTTGGCCAAGCCTGCATTAGTGGCTCTAAAAGACTATGAAAATCAGAAAAAACAAGGTCTTGATCCAGTGTTTGACCCTGAAAAACTGGGCATTAAAAATGCAGACTATTGGGTGAACGAATACCAAAAAGATCAAGAGCAGGTTTCTTAATCGGTTTAGAAGGCTTGAAGGAGATTCAAGCCATTAGCAAACTATAGGCAGAAGCCGCCAATAGTCAAATAACACCCTGTTGAATATTCAACGGGGTGTTGTTTTGTTTCATGCAAAAGGAGTAGAAAAATAAAGGCATATCATTTCAATCTCTCCCATACATTGAGAGTAAAAATATCAATAATGGGGGATGGACATGCAGTTTTATTACGGGCAGCAGATGCCATTGCGTATTTTGGATGAGGCTGAGTTTTGGAAGCATCAAGAAGAAGAGCATACAGTTGTCATTCGCGAGTTGGTGAAAGGCTTGGAGCCAGAATATGTGGAAGCATTGAAGAAATGGGAGGAGGCTCTTTCTAGAACTCACCAAAAAGTCGTGCGTTATATCGAGTCGGTTGTTCGGTCTGCTTATTATATACCTGTACAGTTATATCAAAAAGTGTTAAAGCTTATTTCGTTCTGTTTAAAACAAAGCGTGCAATTTATTGAGCTATGCCGGCAAATCAAAACGGAAAGTGAAGCCGTGAGTAAAAACCCGACGGCGAAAGTCGTTTTGGATCATATCATTCGTGAATCCGAATATTTTGTCGGGATTGCTCAAGCCTTATTATCTGAAAACCAAGCCTAGCTGTAATAAACCTAAAAAGGACAAGCCCTAACACGGCTTGTCCTTTCTTAAAATGTTTAAAGGATTACTTTCCCACAATTTCCTTCACTCGGCCCACTTGACCATCCTGGAGCCTTACTTTAATGCCATGTGGATGAAAAGGAGAGTTGGTGAGAATGTCTTTGACCACTCCTCTTGTTAATGCCCCTGTTCTTTGATCCTTTTTTAATACAATATCTACTTCAAGGCCTGGAGAAATGTTGGCCCGTGTTTGTCCGTTCATGTTTACACCCCGTTTTTCTATGTTTGTTTCTACTATATATAACCTGCTGTCAAAATGGAAGGGACTGTGGAAGGTCTATCCTTCTTTCACTTGTTTTAGCGGCTTGTCCGCGGGTCCTTCCACTACATCACCATCAAAGGAAAACCTTGAACCGTGACATGGGCAGTCCCATGTACGGTCTCCACGATTCCAATTCAGTTCGCAGCCCATATGGGTACAGGTCGTGTCGACCATGTGCAAAGTACCGTGTTCATCTTTATAAGCTCCTGCCCGTTTTCCATTGACCGTCACAACAGCGCCTTCATCATGTGCTAAGTCTTCCGGTCTTTTCGTTGGGACCTGTAGCTTTCCTGAAATAAGATGTTTGGCCACATCCGCATTTTGCATAATAAATTGCTTTACATCCGGATCTGCATGGAACCTTGATGGCGCAAAAAGTTCCTTATAAGGATTATCTTTTTTCAAGACGATATCCCGCAATAAAAGAGCGGCAGCCGTACCGTTGGTCATTCCCCATTTACGGTATCCCGTTGCCACTAAAATATTGGAATGGCCCGAACTGGCATGCCCGATATAAGGGATTTTATCAAGCGTGATCAAATCTTGGGCAGACCATCGATACATATATTCCTCGATACCCAGAACTTCATCCCCGAATGCCTCCAGAGCTTCATAGTATTTCATCGTATCCGTTCCTTGCCCTGTTTTATGGCTTTCGCCGCCAATCAGTACGAGTTTCTCTCCGTTTACGGTTGTATAGCGAAGAGAACGAACAGGATTATCAACACTTAAATACATTCCGCCGGGAAACTCCTTTTTTGTCTTGACCCCGATGACATAAGAGCGCTCCGCGTACATTCTGGCAAAATAAAACCCTTTTCCATCGTCGAAAGGAAAGTGGGAGCAAGCAATAATCGTATCGCACGTGATTTTAAATCCGTCTCTCGTTTTAATTGTTGGCTGGCTGCCTTCTTCCACTTCCGTTGCGGTTGTATGTTCATAAATGGTACCACCCAATTTCGTTATCTGTTCCAAAAGGCCAGCCAGATATTTAAGAGGATGGAATTGTGCTTGCTTTTTCATAATAAGGGCGGCTTCTATTTGAATGTCAAAAGGAATGCTATCGACCAATTCCCCATTGATTCCGAGTTGTTGATAGGCTTGATATTCTTTCTCTAGTTTTTCTTTATACGTTTGAGAGGTGGCATATAGATAGGCATCCTCCTCACTGAAATCACAATCGATATTGTATTCTTTTACCTTGTTTTTAATAAAGTGAAGAGATTCATTGGCGGCTTCATAATACAGTCTCGCTTTTCCTCTTCCTGAATGGTTGATTAGTTCATCATATATAAGGTCGTGTTGTGCGGTCACCTTGGCGGTAGTGTGGCCTGTTGTACCGTTTAAAATTTTTCCCGCTTCAATTAGTGTTACGTTTACTCCTTCTTTTGACAGTAAGTATGCCGTGGTGATTCCGGATATTCCGCCTCCCACTATGGCTACATTTGTTGTAATATCTTCTTCCAGCTTTGGAAATGGGGGTAATGAGATTGAGTCTCTCCAATAGGGCTCCGGATATTGGGGCATTTCTCTTTTAGAAGAACGGTCTTTATTCATGGATTTTCCTCCTATGTACTGACGTTTCTATTCCTTAATTTTTCCAATGAAAGGAATTCTAAAACATGTACTAGATAGTTATCCCATAAGTGATAAGTTTTGAAATTTTGAATCGATCATTTTCAACAATTTTTAAAGAAGTTAAGAGGTGCTTTTTATCAAATAAACGGGATCCATTTACAAAACTTAACAAAAATTTACAAAAAATCAATGGAGAATAAACATTATCTAAATATTTTAACTATATTCTTTTAGTTAGATAAAGTGAAATCTCCATGAAAGAGAGGACATCCTTAGGGGAATGCCTCCACCTTCTCAAGTTTTGTTCGGGAGATTGGCTACCCGTTGATGCGGGATAAACGCAATCTATTAAATCAAAGAGGTGTAAACATGTCTGAATTGAATCGCAGAAAATTTTTGACGTACGTAGGAACAGGAATTACAGCCATGACGGTGGCATCGACAGGCTTAGGTGCCCTTGCTCCTAAGGCAGAAGCGAGCGGGAAAAAAGCTGCAGCTCATTTATTTGGATTTAAACGAAAAGTATCGGGGTTGAATTTTACTCCTATTCAACCAACGGACCAAGATGATTTAGTGTTGCCTCGAGGATTTAAGTATGATGTAGTGGCAGCGTATGGTGACGTCATCAATAAAAAAGGAGACACATTCGGTTATAACAACGATTTCACCTTGTTTTTCCCTATTCAAGGTTCAAATGAACGCGGTCTTCTTTGGGTTAACCATGAATATACAAGTGAATTGTGGGTCACAGGACCAAAAGGGGAAGATGGTAAATATACGAAGCAACAAATTGAAAAGCTATTATACAACCAAGGCGGTTCTATCATTGAAGTATATCGTGATGAGAACGGAACTTGGAAAATGAATCCCAATTCTACATATGCCCGCCGCATCACAGGTCTGACGCCAATGAAACTGACAGGGCCAGCTAAAGGATCTGCAGCTATGGGCGGTGCAAACACAGTTCAAGGAACGTTTGCGAACTGTTCTGGTGGACAAACCTTATGGAATACGGTGTTATCTGCAGAAGAAAACTTTGAATCTACTTCCAAAGATGCCGGATTAAACGAAACACACTACGGCTGGATTGTAGAAGTAGATCCTTTCAGTGACAAATTCGAGTCGCGGAAGCATACAGCTCTTGGGCGTTTCCATCATGAAAACGCGGCGATGGGCTTGGCAAATGATGGACGAGTCGTCGTTTATATGGGAGACGACAAAACAGATGCGTGTGTGTACAAGTTTATTAGTAAAAATAAATATATCGAGTCTCGTAAACAAGCGAACTCTGATTTATTGGAAGAAGGGACGCTTTACGCAGCGGATATGAAGAAAGGGAAATGGATTGCTTTAACGATTGAGGCTGTTCGCGAGAAAGCGAAAGACAAGCCGGAACTTTTGGAGAAATTCAAAGTTCAAGCAGATGTTCTTGTGCATGCACATGAGGCAGCCATTTTGCTTGGTGCCACCCCAACGGATCGCCCAGAAGATGTGGAAATCAGCCCGTTTGATAAAACGGTGTTCATTGCCCATACCAATAATGCGAATCACGGTAACATCCATGGCCATATTACCCGTTTTATCGAAGCAAATGATGATTTAGGATCTTTAACGTTCGACTTTGAAATCTTTGCAGCAGGCGGCCGTCAAAGCGGATTTAGTGCACCTGATAACCTAACGTTCGACAGCGAAGGGAATTTATGGACAGTGACCGATATATCTTCCAGTTCATTAAATAGCGGGGTATTTCAATCGTTTAAAAACAACGGCGTATTTGTCATTCCTTCAATGGGTGAGCATCAAGGGGAGGCATTCCAGTTTGCATCTGCACCGGTTGAGGCCGAACTAACAGGTCCTTGCTTTACAAAAGATGAAACGACGCTATTCCTGGCTATACAGCATCCAGGTGAAGAAACGGAAGATATCAACAATCCGACGAGCATGTGGCCGCATCGCAAAGGCGACAATCAACCGCGTCCTGCTGTCGTAGCGATTACAGGCTTTAAATATTAGGAGGCTTTTATGTTACAGAATATCGGAGTACCAGGTTTAATCTTAATTTTAGTCATTGCTCTTATCATTTTTGGTCCTTCTAAATTACCGGAGATTGGCCGCGCATTCGGGACAACTTTGAAAGAATTTAAAAAATCAACAAGAGAACTTGTTTCTGATGATGTGAAGCCGGAAGCTTCGGACAAGAAGGAAAGTGTTGTGAAATAAAAAATCATTTGAAATGTTGAAAGTCATTTTGTAGAAAGGGACCTTGCCGCTATACAGGTAGATATATCTACCTATGTAGCGAAAGGGTCTTTTTCTTAAGGAGAAATAGTTTAGATAGTAAAGTCTGATTTTTTGTTTGGGGGAATGAACGTGGAAGATTTAAATATGAAAGCGGTAGAGCACCTTGAAGAATTGCGGAAAAGAATCATCGTGACGCTTGTTGTCTTTGTGCTGTTTTTAGCACTAAGTTTTATTTGTGTTCAAGATATTTATCAATTTTTTGTAAAGGATCTTCCGTTTAAGCTCGCTATCTTAGGTCCGAGCGATGTGCTTGTCGTTTATTTAATGATTGCCAGCGTGATGGCCATTGCAGCTACCATTCCCGTCGCTGCCCATCAAATATGGCTGTTTGTGAAGCCGGCTTTAACACTAAAAGAGAGAAAAGTAACACTTGCCTACATACCAGCCTTATTTTTACTATTTTTATTGGGAATTTCATTCGGTTATTTTGTGCTGTTTCCGATTGTCATGTCTTTTTTGATGTCTTTATCAAGCGATATGTTCAACACCTTTTTTACGACCGAAAAATATTTTCGCTTTCTCTTACATATGACTTTGCCTTTCGGTTTTTTGTTTGAACTTCCTGTGGTGATTATGTTTTTGACAAGCTTGGGAGTCATTAACCCTTACAAGCTTCAAAGAGTCAGGAAGTACGCTTATTTTATTTTGATTACGATTTCCGTCTTGATTACGCCTCCGGATTTTTTATCCGACATTCTTGTGATTATTCCATTAATTTTACTGTACGAAGCGAGTGTCAGCTTATCGAAGATTGTTCATAAAAAGAGGATAACGAAAGAGGAGAGTGACGGGGGCAGTTCAGTCCATAATATATCGAGCCTTTAGGAAGGAGAGGACATATCTCTTTCTCTTCTCTTCTTGCTTCGCTTAAAGACGTAAGCTGGACATGCGTTGAATTAAGGCTGGGGTTACTTGTACCTCCGGCCAACAGGCAGGTAGAATCCGATTGACGGAAGTTTCCTTTATATAAGCAATGACTCAGAAACTAAGGTTTTCTGAGTCATTGCTTTTGTTATGCTTAATATCGCCAACCTGTACGAGATTGGTTTTGAATATTGTCTGTTGTTCTATCAATGTCATGCATAAAATTTTTCAGCTTAGCCAGGCCGTCCTGTACTTGCTTTTGGTATGTGTCAACACGATGGGCAATGGCTCTTAATGTCTCCGGCTGAGGAGGTGCTGCAGCTGAAGAAAGCTCCATTAATTCCTTCTCGATGCCATCAAAACCAATCAGGGCATTATTAATCATATCTACTGCAAATGATGCTTTGTCTGCAATATGATCGATTTTATCTGCCGTATGACTTGTATGGTTCGTATTCCAGCCTCCCATATAGTTTGGAGTCTGTCCTACGGGGGGTGTGTAGTCCTTACTCATTACTGCACCTCCATTAATCTTGAAATTTATCAGTAAGTTTATCAATCTGGTTTGTAAGTGTGTCGATTTCGTCTGTTAACTTATCGATTTCATTCGTATACTGGTCGACATCTTTAATGTTACGCTGTACCTCAGCTTGGTTCTCGATTGAACCGTTTACTTTACTCATTACTTCTTGTGCGATTGATTGGACAAGTACTTGAACATGGTCAGGAGCATTTTGCCCTACTTGAGCAACTAAACGATCCATAAGAGGTTTGACTTGCTGGAGTGTTTGAATGGAGTTTCCTAATTCCCGGCCGCAAGAGTTTAATTCAGAATCAATTTTGTCACAAACACGGTCGATCTTAGACTGAGTGATATTATCGATTTCCACTAATATTTTATCAATTTCATTTCCCGCTCCACGAGCTTTTTTCTTTCCTACAAACATAGCTGGATTCCCCTTTGCAAATCTTTTTTATGAAACTTATATGCCTTACGTTCTTATAATAAATCAAAAAAGTGTTTTTGTGTAAAAAAAAACCATCTTAAAAATTTGATTTTTCCTGAATATTGATTTTATGAAGGGGATTAAACTCGAAGCTGAATTTTGATTTGGCGGCTCTTCTTTAAAAAATAGGCGTTGGATTTTTTGTGCGTAAAATATAAAACAACATATATAAAGGAAGCGCTTACAATTATGGCTTATTAAACATATCATAGAAAATAAGAGACATTTTATTGAGTCAGTTCCTTTATTTCATAGGAGGGAGAATATGGGGGAAAGCGGTAAAAAGATGGAGACAACAGTTATTCATGGAGGCTATGATTCCAAAGAATATTTAGGGAGCCTGTCTACGCCGATTTTTCAAACGTCTACGTTTACGTTTGATAGCGCCGAGCAAGGAGAGGGGCGTTTTAGAGGGGAGGAAGAGGGATACATTTATTCCCGATTGGCTAATCCTACTGTTCGTGCACTGGAGGAGAAAATCGCGGCCTTGGAAGAAGGTGAAGCGGGTCTTGCCTTTGGATCGGGGATGGCGGCTGTTTCGGCGGTCTTGTTTGCATTAACGAAAGCGCATGATCATATTATTTGTTCTCAAGGGATTTATGGCTGTACATTCGGTTTATTAAAGTTAATGAGAGAAAAATATCATATTTCACATGATTTTTGCCTGATGGAAACAGAGGCTCAAATTAAGGAGCTTATACGTCCTGAAACCACCTGTATATACGTTGAAACCCCAGTAAATCCAACTATGAAAGTGATTGATTTGTACCTCGTCGTTAAAGTGGCAAAAGAGCACGGAATACCGGTAGTCGTGGACAATACATTTGCTTCTCCTTATTTGCAGCAGCCTTTGTGTCTAGGATGTGACGTCGTCCTTCATAGTGCGACAAAATACATTTGCGGCCATGGGGATGTTGTTGCAGGCCTTGTCGTGGGAAAGAAAGATTTTATTAAAAGCATGGCCATGACCACCCAAAAAGATATAGGCGGCATTATTTCTCCATTTGATGCATGGTTACTGTTAAGAGGGATAAAAACCTTGCCGGTTCGAATGGACCGTCACTCTTTTAACGCCATGAAGATATATGAACTTCTCAAAAGCCACCCAATGGTTCAGAACGTTTATTATCCAGGGGACTGCGATCATCCTCAATATTCGATTACGAATAAACAAATGAAACAGGGAGGCGGATTGATTTCATTCGAAATGAGAGGAACTAAAAAAGATGCACAAAGATTTTTAAATGATTTGAAGCTCATCAAAATTGCAGTAAGTCTAGGTGATACAGAAACGTTAATTCAACATCCCGCCACCATGACGCATGCTGTTGTTCCGGCCAACATCAGGGGAGAAATGGGCATAACAGACCAACTCCTGCGATTATCCGTCGGACTAGAGGCGTGGGAAGACATATGGGAAGATTTACAGTATGCATTAAATAAAGCGGAAAACTCTAGTTTCTCTTCCTGACATGTACACAGCGAAAGAAATTTTTATCAGCAGTGACTTACCACTCCTTAACGAAGAATAAGTTGTAAGTGGAATGGTTTTACGGTACTGCAAATAGAAGGGGTGCACCGTGGTTGTGGTTCACCCCGTTTTAGCTATGTTTGAAATAAAAAAGGTCACCGTGAGATGATTCTAAGAAATTAATCCTTGTTGTATTGGCAGTCATCGGTCGCCTTGTTTTTCATTTTCTTTTTCCATAGTAAGTAGGCAGCTTTTCCGTCACTCGGAAGACCGGCCGGATCATCCATCGGAAATAAAGAAAAAAAGATGAAGTAAAAAGAAAAGTAAATAAACTGATCCCAAAACATGGAAACTTCCAGGGTCTTTGTCTTTACCAATGTATTGACCAGTATAAGACTTAATAAATTAAACAGCGATCCTCCAAGGAAAATGAGAGAATGGGTAAGACGGTTCTCGAATTTCAGATAAGAGAACTCACATCCTCCAGATCCAAAATAAAACTTCCGTATCTCGATTTTTCCAAGCGTATATAATTTCGTTCCACATCCAATGACAATTCGCACGCCTTTTCCGCCAAATAATTTGACAAAAAAGATATGCCCTATTAAATGGATGAAGGTAACGACAGGCAGAATAAGAAAAAACGCCAAAAGAAACTTCCACACATCATATATTCCAAACATAGTTATCCTCCTATTAAAAGAAAATCAAAAGACTCCTTTCTACTCTTACCCGCCGTTTTTGCACTCTAACATGTTTCTATTTTCCATTTCAAAACCGCTATCGGCATGATCTATTTCATACTTAGAACAGTTCTTTATAGATTTAGTGGTTTAACTCTTTTAACCACGGGTATGTACAAGGTAAGCACAAACAAGAAACTTTAACTAGGAGGAGATTCATATGAATACAAATGAAAAACATATTGTGGGAGTATACGACACAGAGGCGGAAGCGATTCGTGCAGTCGAGGATTTGAAGGCGAAAGGATATAGAGCGGAAGATATTTCAGTAATCGGGAAGAATCGAAAAGATATAGACGCGATTACGGATGAAACCGGCACAAAAGCCGGAGAAGGTGCAGCCGCAGGTGCAGCGACTGGAGGTGCTATCGGGGGACTTGCAGGTTTATTGGCAGGTGTGGGTGCACTCGCCATTCCTGGAATCGGCCCAATCTTAGCAGCGGGCCCAATTGCCGCAACCCTTACAGGAGCAGCAGTCGGAGCAGGTACTGGAGGATTGGCTGGTGCATTAATTGGGATGGGAATTCCTGAAGATGAAGCCGATCGCTATGATTCTTATGTGAAAGAAGGAAAAATCTTAGTACTTGTTGATAGAGATGGTAATGATGTGAATTTTGATAGAGACACATTAATGGATGAGAACACTAGAGCGCGAAGAAGTACATTAACACAAGAAGAGGAATTTCTAGGCACAGATGGTCGTCCTGTCTTTTCCCCTTCAAAAAATGAGAGATTTTAATATTTAATAAATGAAGTTTTCATTGAAAGAGAATGGGTCAAAAGGGCAAAAAGAAACCCTTTTGACCCATCATACTGAAAGGCCCCGTTGTATAAATCCAGTAAAATCAAGGATTTCGTAACGGGGCCTTTCAGTAAAAATCAGTTCTTGTGATTTACCAAAGACTTCTGAGACAGCTTCTTTTTAACACTGTTCAACTTTGTCAAATTGAAGAGCAAATTCAATCAACATTTGTTGATATAGTTCAATTGATTCGATTTCTACATATTCTTCATCCCCGTGCCAGTGTGCTCCTGATGGACCGAATTCGATAGCGGGGATTCCGTAGGCAGAAAAGAAGCGGGTATCCGCCGAGCCATGTTGTCCGAAAACGACAGCTGGTTTATGGGTATATTTTTCAATCAACGGATGCAAAGACTGGATGAACGGGTTGTTTATCTCCGTACGTACAGGTTCTCCGTACATGTACCACACCACATCTTCTCCTGCAATGGCTTTAATCTCCCGCAAAATATCTTCCATCGTTTGGGTGGGCAAAAAACGGATATCGAGTGATAGTATGCAACGATCAGGCACTTTATTATATACTTCTCCCCCGTGAATTTTTGCTAGATTAATAGAGGGGGAAGAATAAAAGGCTGAACTTTCTTTGGCGAAAGGCAATTGTAAAATGTCGTGATACATGTCCATGGCTTTTTCAATCGCATTTACACCTTCCCATGGACGGCTGCCATGAGCGGCCTTTCCCTTCACTTCAATATCCAACTGCATAATCCCTTTTGCCTGTAAGCCAATACCCAATTGGGTAGGCTCCGAGCAAATGACAAAATCTCCCTTGTATCCTTGTTCCGCTAAATAGCCAGAACCATAAAATCCGCCTGTTTCTTCATCGGAAACAATTTGAAGCTGAATACGGGAACGAAGGGCTTTTTCTTTTAGTGAGGCCATCGCACACATCATAGCTGCGACTCCTGCCTTCATATCTGCGGCTCCACGTCCATAAATTTTTCCGTCCAACTCTAAAGGAGCAAATTGTTTGCGATTTCCGCTTACGACATCGACGTGGCCATTCCACGTCAACGTTTTGTCGCCGCTGCCAATTTCGCATATGAGCATTTTATAGCCGTTATTTTCTAATGAAATGAATGGGAGCTGTTGTTCGATCAGCCACTTTTGGCAAAATTCAACGGCTGCATTTGCTCCTTCTTTTGTGGAACTATCGATGGCAATTAAATCCTTTAGTAATTGTTTCACCATTTTACCCCCTCCTGCTGTGGTGAGTTGTATTCCTTAAATTTTAAATTAAAAGAGTATCTTGTCAAACGAAAGTGAGGGACCTGTCCCTTTATGGGCTGGGATCCCTCGCTCTGAACATAATAAATATTTCCTGCGTTTTATTGTGTGAGAATGAAACGTCCTTGATTATGCTATGCTAAATATAAACAGGTGTAGCATAGCTTATAGATCCATCTCGAAACTTCGACACTGTCAATGAAGAACCTTGTCGAAACTTCGACGGGGACTTATATGGAACGTTTATCGCTTTTAATTGAGAAAAAGGCTTTTGCGCCATATGGAAAAGTAAATTTCTGAATATACTTTTTTTGGCTTTTTTCTATAATGAGCGACTATAATTGAGAGGAAATAAAGTGTTAAATTCGTGAGCAAGAGGTAGATGGGATGCAGAGAATATTTATTATTATTATAGGTTCAATTATCATCGGGTTCGCTTACAATTTATTTTTGATTCCTCACAAAGTATTAAGCAGCGGCATTAGCGGCATCGCCATGATTATCGGGATTTTGACCCCTTTTAACACAGGGCTGATGAACTTTTTATTGAATTTCCCTTTGGTAGTTATTGGGTTCATGAAATTAGGAAAGCGATTTGTTGCATACACGCTTTTATCTATTGTCGTCTTATCTGTTGCGCTATACATCATTCCAATAAAGGCTGTAAGTACTGATCCGATTTTATCGGCTGTGTTTGGTGGAGTGTTGACAGGTATTGGTGTAGGGCTGGTCTTTCGTCAATCTGCTTCAACGGGTGGATTCGATATTATTGCGATGTTATTGACGAATAAAAGGGATTTTCCCCTTGGTGCGTTATTGTCTGCGATGAATGCGGTTGTCGTGTTTGTATCAGGATTCTTCGTCAATTGGGATGCCGCTTTATATACGATGCTGTCCATTTTTGTCACCGGTAAAGTTGTGGATGCTATTCATACAAGCCACATTAAGCTCACTTTAATGATTATTACAAGTAAGGGCGAAGAGATGAAACAAAAGCTTCTGACCAATCTTGTCCGGGGTGTCACGGTCATGGATGGAGAAGGAGCGTACTCAAGCCAAAGCCGCAAAATTTTGATGACGGTCATTTCTCGCTATGAGCTGGTTGATGTTAAGCCGCTTATTCACGAAGTAGACCCTAATGCTTTCGTCAATATTACAGAAACGGTAGAAGTGGTCGGGTTATTTCGAAGAGACATGCCTGATAGATGAATATACGAGGCAAGAAACTGTGTTAATTCAACATGGTTGTTATTGAGCCTGCAGACAAAATCCAATATGAACAATGCTAAAAGCGTCTCAAGGAAGAGCGAATCTCTTCCTTGAGACGCTTTTTTCATGGTGAAATCAATTTAAGAAGCTGTCAATCTTGAGAGCGTAACAACTGTTTAAGCTCATCCTTATTGTAAATCAAGTCTTCTAACGTATAGCCTTTTAAAACAGTGATGAAAGCTTGAAGCGCTTCATACAGCACATGTTTTAATTTGCAGGAAGGAGTAATCGCACATAGGTTTCCATTTCGGTTAAAACACTCCACAATGTGAAAATCCTCTTCGGTTCGGGCTACGACTTCACCGATGTTAATATCCCGCGGATGTTTGGCCAATCGGATCCCGCCATTTCGGCCGCGAATGGTCTCAATGAGGCCGAGCTTTCCAAGTTCATGAGCAACCTTCATTAAATGGTTTTTTGAAATATGATAAGCATCGGCAATTTCTTTAATATTGCTTAATTCATGTTCCTTCTTGACTGCCAGATATAATAAAACACGAAGAGAGTAATCGGTATAATTTGTTAATCTCATTTGAATAACCCCTTGATTTCGTTAAGGTATCCTTATCATAGCACGTTTTTAACGCGAGTGTTAATATTTGGGCGGGCATAGATAAACGTCCATTTTTTTAAGAGGGCTTTGTTAGAGGGTATTGTTGATTTTTGACTCATTCATTCGAAAAGACTTTTTCGAATGAATGAGTCAAAAACAGTAAAAATCAACATGGTTCTTTAACAAGGCCAAAAAGAAAAAGAATTTCAAACATGCGCACATTTGAAATTGTGACAACTTTTTTAAAGATGTATTTTATATATATCTTTTTTGGTCATTATTATTTATTATAAAGATGTATTTTAAATACATGTTTAAAAGAGCGAGGGGATTATAATGTTAAGCGAAAAAACAATTGAAATTGTAAAAAGTACAGCTCCTGTATTAGAAAAATACGGTCAAGATATTACGAAGCGTTTTTATGAAATGATGTTTGAAGCACATCCTGAGTTATTAAATATTTTCAACCAAACGAATCAAAAAACGGGCAGACAACAAACGGCTTTGGCCAACACAGTTTATGCCGCGGCCGTCTATATTGACCAGCTCGATAAAATTATTCCGGTAGTCAAACAAATTGCCCATAAACATCGCAGCATCGGAATAAAAGCTGAACACTACCCGATTGTAGGGAAACATCTATTGTTGGCGATTAAAGATGTGTTAAAAGAAGCAGCCACGGATGACATTATCAATGCATGGGCAGAAGCATACGGCGTAATTGCGGATGCCTTCATCCAAGTGGAACGTGATATGTATGTGGCGGCTGAAAATAAAGAAGGCGGCTGGAAAGATTACAAACCGTTTTCCGTCGTTCGTAAAGTGAAAGAAAGCGATGTGATTACATCGTTCTATTTACAGCCAAAAGATGGTGCCGGCGTTTCTTCTTTCGTACCTGGTCAATACATTAGCGTTCGTGTGAGTATCCCTGGTAAAGAGTACACGCATATTCGTCAATACAGCTTATCAGATGCACCAAATGGAGAGTATTATCGAATTACCGTTAAACGTGAAGCGGATGATCAAAAACCGGAAGGGGCCGTATCGAATTATTTACATGATTATGTGAATGAAGGAGATGGCATTGAAGTAAGTGCTCCTGCTGGAGAGTTTGTTTTAGATATGGAAAATGGGAAACCGCTTGTTCTTATTAGCGGGGGAGTAGGTGTCACACCGTTAATGAGCATGCTAAAAACGGCAGCAGAAAAACAGCCGAACCGTGACATCACATTCATTCACGCAACACAAAGCGGCCGTCATCATGCTCTTCGTGAAGAGGCAGCCGCTGTCAGTGCCAACACATTCGTCTGTTATGAAAATCCGACGGAGGAAGATCGTACGCTGCAAAACTTTGATAAAGAAGGCTACATTACGGCTGATTGGCTTCAGGAAGTAATCGCAGACAAGAATGCAGACTATTACATGTGTGGACCGGTTCCCTTCATGAAAGCCATTTACCAGGCATTAAAGGAAATTGGTGTAGAAGAAGAAGCGATTCATTATGAATTTTTTGGACCAAACATGAAGTTATAAGGCCGCATCATTTTTTAAAGGAAACAGAAAAAAAGGGAAAGGGGCTTTCTTATAAGCCTCTAATAAATCACAAAAACTGATTTTTACTGAAAGGCCCCATCACATAATTCCTTGGTTTTACAGGATTTTCATGACGGGGCCTTTCAAGAGGATGACCGAAAAGGGCCGTGTTTTGCCCTTTTCGGTCATCCTCTTTTTGTTGTTTAACTTTTTCTTTCGGAACTCTCCTTATAAGTTTACGCAATAAAATAGAGGGTACTTTATTAGTGGACAAACAATAAAAGATTTTTTAAGGAGTGTCTATAATGAGTAAAAAAATTGCCGTGTTAATGACTGATATGTATGAGGATTCCGAGTATACCGAACCTGCAAAAGCTCTTAAGGAAGCAGGACATGAACTGACTGTTATCGAAAAGGAAAAAGGCAAGACGGTTAAAGGAAAACAAGGAGAATCAACAGAAACGGTTGATGTCAGCATCGATGAGACAAAGCCGGAAGAGTTTGATGCCTTGTTCTTGCCCGGAGGTTTTTCGCCTGATATCTTGCGAGCGGATGATCGTTTCGTTTCATTCACGAAAGAAATGATGGAGGCGAAAAAGCCGGTGATGGCTATCTGTCATGGGCCGCAATTGCTGATTACGGCAGAAACGTTGAAAGGACGCGATGTAACGGGCTATAAATCCATTGCAGTGGATTTGAAGAATGCAGGTGCCACATTCCATGACAAGGAAGTCGTTGTATGTGGAAATCAACTTGTCACAAGTCGTACACCCGATGATTTACCGGCATTCATCCGCGAATCGTTAAATGTATTAAGCTAAAAACATAAATGAAAAAAGCTTCTCTTCTAAGAAGAGGGGCTTTTTTTTGTTTCCATAAATTTCTTTGCCAAAAAGCACGAAAAGAAATTATTCTCCACTATTCCTATCGTGGCAGTGTTTATAAAGATGGTTAAATTTTCTGCGTATGTTCATTTTCATAGCTTGATAATATTGGAAGCTTTAAAAGGTTGATAGATTACTAAAATTCATGGAGAATAGGAGGCGTTGAGTCAAACAAAACGAGGAGGTCATTCACTCATGAAAAACAAAAAACTTCGTTTCGCGACTATTATTGGAGCTATGTCATTTGGATTATTAGCTACACAAACACAGGCAGATGCCTCAACTATAAATTGTCCAGTAAATTCAAAACAGAATGTTCAACATATTAATGTTCAAAATATAAATAATGTAGATGAACTGTTAAAGCAATTTAATGTTCAACATACAAATAATGCAGATGAGCTGTTAAAGCAATTTAATATTCAAAAACCGGCAGCTCAAGCTAAGGAAACAGCGCAACAAGCGGCTCCTGCTCCGCAGGCATCAAATCCTGTACAAGCGCAGCCTGCACAGAAAGCAGCACCGGCTCCACAAGCTGGCAAGGAAGCCCAAGCACAGCCAACTGCCGAAGCTTCATCTGTAAGTGCATTCGAAAAGAAAGTAGTAGAGCTTGTTAATCAAGAAAGACAAAAACAAGGTTTGTCAGCATTGCAGTTAGATACGAAATTAAGCGATGTTGCACGTGAAAAATCAAAAGATATGATGAATAAAAACTATTTCAGCCATACTTCACCAACATACGGCTCACCATTTGATATGATGAAGCAATTTGGTATTGACTATCGCACAGCGGGTGAAAACATTGCGAAAGGCCAACAGACACCGGAAGAAGTCATGAACGGGTGGATGAACAGTGACGGTCACCGTAAAAACATTTTAAACCCGGACTTTACACATATTGGTGTCGGCTATGTAGAAGGCAGCGGTTCAACTTATTGGACACAAATGTTCATCGGCAAATAATTTCAAAAACATCTCTCCGGCCTGGAGAGGTGTTTTTTATTTTATTGTCGCTGATGGAAGACTTTCTTTATGAAAAGTTTTTATTGACCAAGCAAAGGGTATATGGTTAGTAAAAGGAGAGGGTGAAATAATGATTCAAAAAACTGTCGTAAAAAGAATTTTGACAGCTGTTTTGCCAATTTTGGTGAAAGAAGGAGCTGCCTATTATAAAAAAAGAAAAAGAAGAGGGAAAATAAGAATTAAATAATCACGTAACGGGCTGGATATGGGAAGCGCGTCCATGTCCAGCCCGTTACGTATAAGAAATCGGCAAGCTCCCTTACGGGTTCTTGCCGATTTCTTATGTAAGAACCTTTGGATAATCCATTCAAGATGAAAAACAGAAAGACAAAGAGATAAAAAAAGCGAAATTTTTAAATTAACTTTACAGAAAAACACCGTATAGTCCATTTTCATATGGTTCACTTATTATAGAATGAGTTATATGATATGTAAAAAAAGCATCGCACAATCGCGATGCTCGTTTCATATCTATGCTTGAACATTAATATGCTTAAATGTTTTGACATCAAATAAACCTTTATCCGTTAGTTTCAGTTCAGGGATGACCGGCAAGCTTAAAAAGGAAAGGGTCAGTAAAGGATTGAAGGCTTGTGATGCCCCGATTTGTTTTAAGGCTGCATCAAGTTTATGAAGCGATTCATTGACTTGCCCGAACGGTTGATTCGTCATCAATCCGCCAATCGGTAAAGAAAGAGAAGCAATCGTTTGTTGGTTTTGAACAATAGTGATGCCTCCTTGCAGTCTTTTTAATTCTTCAACAGCATAGAGCATATCATCATCGTTCGTCCCGACTGCCACAATATTATGAGAGTCATGTGCAATGGTAGTCGCGATCGCCCCGGAAGTCAATCCAAATCCTTTCACAATTCCAAGACCGATATTGCCTGTATGATGATGGCGTTCAATCACCGCAAGCTTTAATTGATCTTTTTCAATAGAAGGGATAAATTGTGCGTTTTGGACATTGACCTCCTCAATCAGATGTTTGGTGACCAAGCTGTTGGGGATGATTCCAATCACATGGGCCAAAGGGTTTGTCATGGTTATACTAAAATGTCCCTGAGTAAGAGCGGCAGTGTGAACAGAGTCCATCAATGTGTCCGTTTCTGTTTCATGGGCCAAGAAAGAGGCTGCACACACTCCTTGTTCCGCCGCTAGTTTTCCATCTTTGTATACTTGATAAATTTCTACGTTTTCCAAGTTATCCAAAAGTAAAAAATCAGCCTTGTAACCGGGAGCAATGGCTCCTTTTCGTTTCAATTGATAGCATTCAGCGGCATTCAATGAGGCCATTTGAATGGCTAGCAACGGATCAAGTCCTTCTTGAATGGCAAGACGTACATTATGATCAACAGAACCTTCTACAAGTAAATCATCGAGATGTTTGTCGTCTGTACAAAACAGGCAGCGGCGGGCATTTCGTTCATTCACAACAGGGATTAATGATTTCAAGTCTTTTGCGACAGACCCTTCCCGAATCAATAAATACATACCTCTTCTTAAGCGTTCTAACGCTTCTTCTGCATTCGTGCATTCATGATCGGTGGAGATGCCGGCAGTGCGATATATATTGATTCCTGTTTCGTCCAGACCGGCTGCATGGCCGTCAATCAAAGCATTTCCAGCAACAGCGTCCGCTAATTTGTTAATCATGTCTGGGGAGTAATCCCTTACAGAAGGGAAATCCATGACTTCTGCTAATCCGAGAACTCTGGGATGCTTATAAAATGGTTTTAAGTCTTCGGCATGAAGGACAGCCCCGGCATTTTCGAATGGAGTGGCCGGTACGCTTGAAGGAAGCATGACCATCACATCAAGAGGAAGGTGCACTGAATCATCAAGCATGAACTTTATGCCCTTACTGCCTGCGACGTTGGCAATTTCGTGTGGGTCTGTAATAACAGTGGTTACACCGTGAGGAACGACGAGTTTTGAAAATTCTCTTGGGGTTACCATAGAAGATTCAATGTGCACATGACTGTCAATGAAAGCAGGTGAAATATAACGTCCTTGTGCATCAATCGTAATGTTTCCCTCATAGTTTCCAATTCCGATGATCATTCCTTCAGAAATGGCAACATCGCCCTCTATAATATCGAGATTGAATACATCAATGATTTTTCCGTTTTTGATTACTATATCAGCTGGAATTTTTTTGCCGGAGGCAGAAATTTGAGTGCAGAGTTTTGTTTTGTTCATGATGTCTACTCCTTTCTGAAAATAAAGAAGTAGTTAGACTAAAAAAGAGAAGAACATAAGAAGAGAATAGACGGGTAGTGTGTTCAACTCTCGTAGTCCAACTATTTACGGTAGTTTGGTAGAGACTCTTGGACCATATCACCAAGATTATACGAGTGGTTTTTCTTTATTTTGATTCATTCTAAAGGTCAGACCTTTTTTCGTCAATGTTTTTTTAGAAACTCTTAAAGAAAAATCGCCTCTATCCAGTTGAAGGAAGATAGAGACGATTTTTCTAGGCTTGTTTACGTAAGCTTCCTAATTCTTCAACAATGGCTTGCATTTCATTTGGGCTGAAGGAGTTTTTCTTCATGACTAAATCATAAATGTCGCGCAGTTCTTCATACATTTCTTCATCAAAGTGGGAAGGCTTAATAGCACCAAAATTCAATACTTTCAATTTCTCTTTAATTGCTTCAATCATGAATTCAACATTTTCGGTAGTTTTTTGTGATAAATTCACTTTTTTCAGTCCTTCCGCCTGTTTTTTTTCATTATAACATGTTTCAACATAAAGAAAACTACTGTAAGGGAGGGGGAACTTTCCATTTTTTTGATCGTTTGTATATAATGTGTGTAAATCAAATTAAAAGGAGAACGAAAATGGTAAAAGTGTTGTTTGTATGTTTAGGGAATATTTGCCGTTCACCTATGGCAGAAGCGATTTTTCGTCATTTGGTCAAAGAGAGAGGGATGGGGAATCAAATTGCGATTGATTCGGCAGGAACAGGTGACTGGCATATCGGCAATCCTCCCCATCAAGGAACTCGGGACATCTTGACAAAAAATCAGATCGGCTTTGAAGGAATTAAAGCTCGCCAAGTAAAGGAGAGCGACCTAACAGATTTTGATTATATTATTGCGATGGATGCAGAGAACATTGGAAACTTGAGGGAAATGACTGGATTTAATAAAGCAGGATACGTTGGCCGCTTATTAGACTTTGTGCCCGACGCTCAATTGAACGATGTACCGGATCCTTATTTTACCGGGAATTTTGACGAAGTGTATGAACTGGTAACAAAAGGATGCGAAAACTTGTTGGCCGATATTATGGATAAACATTTTCATGTTTAGGTTGAGAGTGGATAGGAGAAACAAAGGAGGAGAAAAAATATGGAAAAAAGAAGCAGATTATTGGATGGCATTTTAATTGGTGCTTTAGTGGGAGCGGCCGTTTCCATGTTTGATAAACAGACAAGGGATCATGTGATAGAAGGAAGCCGCAAGCTTGGTGCTCAAGTAACCAAGGCGATAAAAAATCCAAAGCAAACACAGGAAGCGATAAAAGAAAAATTCAATGAATTTAAAGAAACGGTAGAACATATTTCGGAGGATGTTTCTTTTATAGCGGGAAAAGTAGATGAACTCAGGGAAGTAACACCGCAAGTTCTTGATATCGTAAAAGAAACGAAAGAGGTTTTTACAGCAGAAGAGTCAAACGAACATTCTCTTCATCAATAGAGAGGTGAATATATGGAAAATATAGAGCGAACGAGTTCTTCTTCGTGGTTGAAGGAATTGGTGACGAGGTTTTATCGAAATGAAATTCCAAGTCGTGCTGCAGAGCTGGCTTATTATTTTCTTCTTTCTCTATTTCCATTTTTGATCTTCTTGATTACATTGATTGGTTTTTTTCCTTTAGAGCCCAAAGATGTCTTGAATTTAATTCGCGAATTTGCTCCGGAACAGACGATGAAAATGATTGAAGTAAATCTGGATGCGATTCTCGGTTCACATAATGAAGGTCTTTTATCATTTGGAATCATCGCGACCATTTGGTCTGCTTCTAATGGGATAAACGCGATTGTCAGAGCGTTTAACCGTGCTTATGAAGTGGAAGAGAGCAGGTCTTTTCTTGTCGCAAGAGGAATGGCCATGCTTTTGACAGTCGGCATGATTTTTGTCATCATAACCGCTTTGCTTCTTCCGGTTTTCGGGAAAGCGATTGGTCTATATTTATTTTCCACTTTTGGGTTGTCTGATACATTTTTGACCATTTGGTCCACTTCAAGATGGATTTTAAGTGCGATGATTTTGTTTATCGTCTTTACAGGACTTTATTACTTTGCACCGAATAAACATTTAAAGCTGCAAGAAGTGACAAGAGGGTCAGCCTTCGCGACTTTTGGCTGGATGGTTGCTTCTCTCATATTTTCGTATTATGTCGGAAACTTCGGGAATTATACGGCTACATATGGAAGCTTAGGAGGTATTATTATTTTGTTATTATGGCTCTATATATCAGGTATGATTATTATCATAGGCGGAGAAGTCAACGCGATTTATCGCCAAAAGCATCACGGTCTTTCATGAATCGTACACACACATATTACCAGGCAACAGACAAGGCATAAACAGCCATACTATATGATGTAATCAAATACTTTTTAGAGGAGGATTACATTTCATGGCAAAACACACAAAGAAAGACGGCGGTACAAAGCAAAAAGGAAAGAGTCGCCCTAAACATAAAACAAGCGGCAGTCAAAATGGTCAAAACGGTTACCATTAAAAAAACAGCTTAGGGTCTTCCCTAAGCTGTTTTAGTTTCCTTTGCCTTTTCTTATTTTAAGAGGCGCAAGCTATTCAATATGACCAATATCGTACTTCCTTCATGTCCAATGACACCAAAAGGCAAGTCAAGAAATTGAAGGAAATTGGAACAAATAAGGAAAATGATGACGGTAATTGAAAAGATAACATTTTGCTTCACGATTTTGTTCATTCTTTTTGATAGTTCCATCGCTTCTGCAATTTTTGATAAATCATTTTTCATTAATACAATATCAGCTGTTTCCAGTGCTACATCCGTTCCTTCTCCCATGGCAATCCCGACATGGGCCGTTGCAAGGGCCGGTGCATCATTAATTCCGTCTCCGACCATCGCGACGGTCTCAAATTCCCCTTTTAGGTCTTTAATCTTGTTAACTTTTTCTTCTGGAAGACATTCGGCCATATAATGGTCTACATGACATTCCTTGGCGATGGCTTCAGCCGTTTTCTCCCCATCTCCCGTCAGCATGACCGTATAAACACCAAGCTGTTTTAAATGTTCCAGCGCAGAAGCGGTTTCTTCACGAACAACATCTTTTAGGGCAAGAAGACCGATGATTCCTTTTGAATCCTTGGCAAACACAATGGTTTTACCTTCCTCCGCAAGTGTGAGAGCAATAGAGTTTTGAAAAGAAAGAGCTTCGTCTTTTCCTACGAACTCAGCTTTCCCGACTTTCCACTCTTCTTTTCCAACAGAACCGATGACCCCCCAACCCGGTACATCTTCTAGATAATCAGGCGGCAGCAGCGGTTCGCATCCTTGTTCTTTTGCATGTTTTACAATAGCCTGTGCCAATGGATGATTAGATTGACGTTCAATGGATGAAATCTTTTGCAAAAACTCGGTTTCATTTACATCAGAGCGAATGATGACGTTTGTTACTTCCGGTTTTCCCTTTGTCAAAGTACCGGTTTTATCAAGGGCAATCGCTTGTAGGTGGGTAAGACGTTCCAGATGCACGCCGCCTTTAAATAGAATCCCTTTTCGGGCCCCGTTCGAAATAGCGGACAAAGAGGCGGGCATAATGGAAGCAACGAGAGCGCACGGTGAAGCTACAACAAGTAAAATCATGGCCCGGTAAAATGTCTCTGTCCAGCTCCAGCCAAGTGCGTAGTGAGGGAGAAATATCATAACTCCTACACTAATTAGGACGATCTTTACATAAATACCTTCAAATTTTTCGATAAAAAGCTGGGAAGGAGATTTTTCGCTTTGTGCGCTTTGTACGAGCTGAATGATTTTTTGAAACAACGTTTCTTGCGAATTTTTGGTGATTTCGACGGTGATGGCCCCTTTTAAGTTGACAGTCCCCGCAAAGACTTCATCTTTTCCAGCTTTAAAAACGGGAACGGCTTCTCCTGTAATGGCAGATTGATCAATGGTTGTTTCACCTGTTACGATCATGCCGTCAGAAGGCAAACGCTCACCTGGTTTAACAAGGATGCAATCGCCAATAGAAAGTTCGGATACATGAACAATTTCTTCTATTCCATTGCGGATACGAGTTGCTTGCTCTGGCTGAAGTTCCATTAAAGAAGTGATTTCCCGATGACTTTTATTCATTGTATATGTTTCAAGGGCACCGCTTAACGCGAAAATGAAGATGAGCATGGCTCCTTCTGTCCAATAACCGATGATGGCAGACCCGATAGCGGCAAAAATCATCAGCATCTCAACATTGAGTTCCCGATTCTCAATCGTTTCTTCAATACCTTCTTTCGCTTTTGCGTATCCTCCAATCATATAGGCTAATACAAACAATGTAACAGACAGAGCTGAATCATTGTTTATGGATACAATCCATCCAGCTAAAATAAGAACACCGCATAATAAAGCCGCTATTAATTCGCCATGGGCGGAAAGGAAAGCGGCAAAAGAAGAGGGTTTTTCTGCTGTTTTTCGTTTTACTATTACATTGGCTTCCATACATATCACTCCTTTTATTTGATTGCAACAGGGGGTTGCGGCTTTCTTTTCAATTGATAATTAGAATCAGAATCATTACCCCTAAAAAAGCACGAAAGCTGCCATCTAAAATAGATAGCAGCATCTTTCTTTTTCCTATATTTGTTTTATTTACATTGTATCATGAATTAAAGATGTTGAAAAAGATTATTTTCAGTTAATATATGATGAAACGATCGCTTGGTGATTAAAAAGGACCCTACTCTACAATTTCTTCATGGTGATAATACACAGCATTATAAATGTGTTCAATATCTGCATCTGTCATATACATCAAAGTCTCCCGGTCTAGCTCCCTTACCTTTGAAATAAATTCAACCATGTTTTTCCGTTCTTGTCGACTCATCTTCATTAGCCCCTTTCAATTTGTTTTCTGTTTTAATACAGTTTATTATTGTTAATTGTATTATATAACAGAATTTCATTTTTGTGTTCATTTTTTTGAAAAATAGGCAAAAAAAGTAAAAGGATATATGAAACGAGAAGGAGTGTCCCGTTTACATATATCCGTTAAGCGGCATCATGGAAAACTGTCTTTTCTTGTTTGAAAGATCGTAACGCCAAAAAAACAAGTAATAACATAAGGCTGATAACATAAAAAAAGCTGGCATTTGGAAAAAGCTCAATGAATAAGCCGCCTGTAAAAGGGCCTGCTATACTTCCGGTGCCAAAAGCCATGCCGCACATTAAATTTCCAGCAGGCAACAAGGGTTTTGGAAGCAAATCCGTCATATAACTAATCCCCAGGGAAAAGGTAGATCCAACAAGCATGCCGGCTGTGAATAGAGAAGCTATAAGGCCAATGATGGAGTGTTCCACGAAACTGGCACATAAAAAGGTTATGAACCCGGCAGTCAAGACAAAGACTAACACATGCCTTCTCCCGTATTTATCACTCAACATTCCAAGCGGCAATTGTGATACGATGCTTCCAAAGGCAAAAGCAGGGAGGATGATGGACACCTCTTCAATGGTGATGCCTTTTCGTAAAGCGTAAACGGGAAAATTCCCGTGAAGAGACGCCTCTAAAAAACCATAGCTAAAAGGTAAAAGCAATGAAATCCATGCGTATCTTATTACTTGGCCGAAGCGTCTGGCGGTACTTGAAAAAGAAGGAGAAGCATCGTCCTGTACGGGATACTCATTCTTTAACAGGAAAATCAAGCACCATACAATTAAGCTTGCGGCGCTTGTAATCATAAAGGGTAAAGACGAATGGAGATGCAAAAGCGGGACAATTGAAGGTCCAAGAGCAAATCCAAGCCCGAAAGATATTCCATAAAAGGACATGTTCCGACCAAGCTGATTGGAAGCGGAAGAAGAAGTAATCCATGTTTGCGTACCAAAATGCAGCGCATGGTCTCCGATACCGATAAACAACCGCAATAGGAACCAAAACCAAAATGATCCCCATAAAGGAAAACAGAAGAGGCAAATGATGACCAGTAAGCCTCCATAGAGAAGAAAGGATTTATATCCGTATTTTCGCAAAGGTCGCTCCATAAAAGGAGATGCCAGCAAAATGCCAATATAAAGGGCCGTTGCGTGCAAACCGTTTAAGGAAGAAGAAATCCCATTCTGCTCAAAGATGATGGAAATAACGGGCAGAAGCATGCCTTGAGAAAAGCCAGAAATGCCAACGATCATAACTAATATCCAAAGGTGCATCGTATTTATTTTCATAAGTATATCTCCGCTAATTAATAAAATTGTTCCTTTTTGATGGTATAGGTTGTAGAGCCTCCTTGCAAGAGATTTTTAGCACAGATGGGGAATCTAACGGGCATCGGAGATTTTACTAAAGGAAGCTTTTCTTATCCCGCACTAATTTCCGGGTTATTCAGTTGTATCATTTGTATGCATGAAAAGGTTGTGCTATAACAAAGAAAAGGAGTGAGAAACATGGAATTCAAAATGAAACCAGAGACTGGATTTACGGTTCAATTGCCGTATGGGGAACTACATATTGCAGGTGAAGAAGAATACGGATTTCGCCCGTATCAGCTTATGGTCTCATCGATTGCGGTATGCAGCGGAGGGGTTTTACGTAAAATTTTGAAAAAGAAGCGTCTTGAAGTAGAGGATATGACCATTCAAACAGAGGTCGTACGTAATGAAGAAAAGGCCAATCGTATTGAAAAAATCCATATTCATTATGTAATCAAAGGAAACAATTTACCGAAAGAAAAAGTAGAGCAATCAATGGAGCTTGCTCGTAAAAACTGTCCAATGGTTCAATCTGTTGTCGAAAGCATTGAAGTGACAGAAAGCTTTGAACTTATCTAAATTGGAGGGCCGGGGTTTTTATCCCGGCCCTTCTTTATCCCGCATAAACGACAGTAAGAACATAAAATTTCTTTATTGAAGTATCTCTGGTTTGCTCCCCGCTTTTTCGTAATAACGAATGCTTTCCGGCGTAAGTTGAAGCAATATATAGTCTGGATCATCAGGACTGCGTAGCCATTCCGTTAAGCAATCATTCCAATATTTGTTCTTTAACTCCTGATTATCAGAGATGGCGGCCGTTGCTTCAATTTCAACGTAAGAATCATTCCATCCCTTTCCTTCATATCCTAGTAATATATGAACATTTGGGTTTTGTATAATTTCATCTACCTTGTGAGTATCTTTATTGGTTGCCGTGTATAACACTAAATCCTCATGAAAAAACATCATAAATCGAGCATAGGGGCAATTGTCTTGAATGGTCGCTAATGTTCCGATTTTATGATTGCTTAAAATGGTCAAAATTTTATTTTTGAGCTCTTCTGACATATCTTCAACTCCTCATTTTCAAAATGTCCATCCTTAATCTTTCTGATTGGCCAAAGTTTTAAACATGAAAATAAAAGTAAAAGCGAATAACTAAGGAAGAAGATGTTTATAAGTAAAAGAAAAAGGAAATAGTTTAAAGGGTAATTTTTATGTGAATTATACCAATATCCTCTATATCTTAATGTGTAGCTATTTTTATAATACATAAAGTAAAAATAAAGAAAGAAGGTGCTTGATTATGGTTAACAAGGTATTTTTTCTGGCGGTATTAATCGGGGTTCCTTTATCCGTAGCCGGAAGTTTGATGCACTGGTCACCTGTTTTATTATTCATTATTTACTGTTTAACAATCATTGCGCTTGCCAGCTATATGGGAAGAGCAACAGAAAGTTTGGCGGTTGTGGCTGGGCCTCAAATCGGGGGATTATTGAATGCGACATTCGGTAATGCGGTCGAGTTAATCATCTCGATCTTTGCGCTGAGAGAAGGCCTTGTGGAAGTGGTTCTAGCTTCGTTAACGGGTTCTGTTCTTGGGAACTTGCTATTGGTAGCTGGTCTCTCCTTTTTTGTCGGCGGATTAAAATATAAGCGCCAGGAGTTTAACGTCTATGATGCACGCCATAATTCAGGCTTGCTGATGTTTGCGGTTATTGTCGCGTTTGTTATTCCTGAAGTGTTTTCGCAGGGAATGCCTGAAGGAAAAACGTTAACGTTAAGTATCGGAATCTCCATCATTCTAATCTTGCTATACTTATCAGCGTTATTGTTCCGTTTAGTCACGCATCGAGGCGTGTATCAGCATAAAAGCGATGTGGCAGAAGAACATGAAGAAGCAGAATGGGGGAAAGGGAAAGCACTGGCTATTTTAGCAGTCGCTACCCTTGCAGTTGCATATGTCTCCGAAAACCTTGTACATACATTCGAAGTGGTAGCTGAGCAGTTTGGTTGGAGTGAATTATTTATCGGGGTTATTATCGTTGCCATCGTAGGGAATGCGGCAGAGCATGCCTCCGCGATTGTCATGGCATATAAAAATAAAATGAACATTGCGGTTGAAATTGCAGTAGGCTCAACATTACAAATTGCTTTGTTCGTAGCGCCGGTTCTTGTCTTGGTTTCATTGTTATTCCCAACGACGATGCCGTTAGTCTTCACGTGGCCTGAACTCATTTCCATGGTCTCTGCGGTTTTATTAATGATTATCATTTCCAATGACGGTGATACCAACTGGTTTGAAGGTGCAACGCTCCTTGCCGCCTATGTCATAATGGGAATTGGTTTTTACTTACTATAAATACAGTGCCGTGAGTAAAAAATACTCACGGCACTGTATTTATATAAGAAAAAAGCCTTTGTCTTTCAAGTTGAAAGACAAAGGCTTTTTTCAAGCTCCCTAAGTATGAAGAAGTTCCCTCCTTTTTATAAGCCTTTAAGCGGTTGTTCCAATCCCTCCCTGTTTGAAAGATGTAATAAAACTATATGCTGTATTTATTTCGGATATTCCACATTTTTGATAACGCTTTCATTTTTGCATTAAAAATGAAGAGCCTTTCGGTGAAAGAGAGGATAAATAAAAAGTTTTTGAAAAAACTATATGTGATGATTTGAATGGAAAGGAGCCTACCTATGCTTCGGAAGATGTCATTGTCAATTATTGTTCTTTATTCTTTATGTATCACGCCATTTCAAACATATGCCGCTGAAGGGAATCAACAGCAAACGTCAACTCCTGTAAAAGTACCGAATTCAACCTTAAATATTTCAAAAGAAAATACGTATCCCAATGCTACACAGGATATGCCGTATTTACAGCCAAGTGAATTGGCCAAAGAGTTATTGAATACATCCAATGTCACAATCGAAAATCCCGACTTGATTCGGATGCTGAATGAATCGACGATTTCAAAATCCATTTTGACTCTTGGATCACGGGCAACCATTTTTTTAGGACACTGGCCATTGAATTATGAATCAACAGAAACGACTACCAATTGGGAATATCAACGAATCAATGCGAATCTCTTTGATAATCGGGGAGGGAAAATGCCTTACCAAATTCGCTATAAGCAAGAAGAGCAAAGGCAAATTAAGGGCGGACTAACAGCGAGAGTCCCAAATGTGGAGCATGTAAAGCAAATGATGCTGTTAAAGGCAATGTCTAAAACAAACTTGCCTTTAGCTTTCACAACTGTTATTGGAGCAGGAACCAAGAAGGATCAAGTATATAACGTACCGCCGAAAAAAGTAGGTTATTTATATGGTTATGCACCGGCTGTAAATGAAAAAGGAAAAATAACTTACGGCGAGGTATACCTTGTGTTAAAAGGGACGAAACGAATGATTGTTGTAAAAAACGTTACTTCTCAAGGAATCGGAGCGTGGATTCCTGTACAAGATTATGTTTCATTCGGCTTTGCAGTTTATGATCATCATAGATAGAGGAAAAAGAGTGAGGCTGATTCAAAAGGTATAATAAACACCTTTTGAGTCAGCCTTACTCTCTTTATGCTGCTCTTATTGGACGATAGCTGCCTAATTACAATCGTGTTAATATCTCTTATAAAGATAGGCGGGAAGTTTTTTTAGTAAAGTCTTCAGTTGAATAGTAGCTGTTTTTGACTAAAATATTAGGTCCAAGACATTGTACGTTTGGACAATGGCAGCTCAATTGTGCCGAGAGAGAAGATTGCTGCCAAGTTTGAAAAGCTTCCTGCAGCGTATGTGTCTGAACATTGCCCAACGGAGGAGTATCTCCGAAATCTGTCACAATAATGTCTCCGTTAAAAATATTCACATTTAGGCGAGAACGGCCGTCAGGATCATTTCGTACCGTTACATTTTTACTTGTATACAGCCGTTTCAGCAAGGTCAAATTGTCTTCGTTATCACTGCAAGGATAAAATGGCAATGTTCCAAACAGCATCCAGACACTTTCATCTCGAATATCTAATAAGTGATGGATAGCCGAACGCATGTCTTCAAGCGATAAGGTTTCAAGATTGCTGGCAAAATCGCTTGGATACATGGGATGAACTTCGTGACGTTGGCACTCCATCTCATCTACGATTTGACGATGAATATGTTCGATGTGCGGAAGTGTTCGTTTGTTTAACATCGTTTCAGCCGAAACGATGACACCCGCTCTTGATAATGCCTTGCTGTTCTCAATCATACGCTCAAAATATTTCGCGCGTTGTTCATAAGTCGGTTTGCGCTCCATCATGGCAAATCCGCCTTCTACAAAGTCATCGATGGTCCCCCAATTATGAGAAATATGCAATACATCCAAATATGGAGCGATTAGTTCGTAACGTGACAAATCCAACGTTAAATTTGAATTAATTTGCGTACGTACTCCTCGTTCACGGGCATACTTTAAAAGAGGGAGAACGTAATTTTTGACAGAAGAAATGGAGAGCATCGGTTCCCCTCCTGTAATGCTCAATGAACGAAGGGTCGGTATTTCCTCCAGACGTTTAATGAGCAATTCAATCGGGAGAGCGACGGGATCCTTTGGTTGCAGCGTGTAACCCACCGCGCAATGCTCGCATCGCATATTACAAAGGGTAGTTGTCGTAAACTCTACATTGGTTAAGGTAGGCGTGCCATATTGTTTTATGTCTAAATAAGCTTCCCATGGATCATAGGAAGGGGTAATGGGTTGAAGTGGTAAAATTTTACTCATAAAAGACTCCTTTAAATAAAATGAAAGCCAACGACTATTATGAAATTTATTGAATGAAGTTGTCAATTATGAATTGATTCGTTAGGATTAAGTGAGAAGTAAGAAGGGAGCGAATACGTGTGGGAAACGCAGTTCGAGATAAGGATTCGCAAGTCGATTATTTAAAACAGCGATTAAATATGTTTCTAGATGTATTAGATGCCATTGAGCCGGAGCATACCGAATTAGAGGACATTGATCGTCTTATTCAAATGATCGACGATTTAGAAATGAAATGTGAACAATTTAAAAAAGACTCAGAATAGGAGGATGTGTCAAAAGGGTGCTTTTACCTTTTTGGCACATCGTCTTTTTATTTTGTCTTTCGCTAAAAAATTCAAAGGAGTATAATGTTTAATGTAGATTATATATTAGAAAACTGATACCAATAAGGGGATTGGGAGGAGACTAGGAATGGACAAGTTACGAGAAAGTATGTATGAGCTGATTGTCGAGACATCAACAAAGCTGCCAAAGGATGTTCGACGTGCTGTCGCTAAAGCAAAGGCGCAAGAAAATGCGGGAACACGTGCGGCCATGTCTTTAGCTACTATTACAAATAATATTGCGATGGCAGACGAAAATATCTCGCCTATTTGCCAAGATACCGGCTTGCCGACTTTTAAGATTAAAACACCTGTTGGCGTGAACCAATTGGAAATTAAAGAGGCTATCTACTGGGCGATTGCAGAAGCTACAAAACATGGAAAGCTTCGCCCGAACTCGGTTGATTCACTTACAGGGGAAAACAGCGGGGATAACCTGGGAATGGGGACGCCTGTCATTAAATTTGAACAATGGGAAAAAGATTATATAGATGCACGCCTCGTTTTAAAAGGCGGAGGCTGTGAAAATAAGAATATTCAATACAGTTTGCCATGTGAACTTGAGGGATTAGGAAAAGCCGGGCGCGATTTAGACGGCATTCGCAAATGTATTTTACATTCTGTGTATCAAGCTCAAGGGCAGGGGTGCAGTGCTGGATTTATCGGTGTAGGCATCGGCGGTGATCGTACGTCCGGCTATGAATTGGCAAAAGAGCAATTATTCCGAAGTGTAGACGATGTAAACCCTAACGAATCATTAAAAGAGCTTGAAGAGTATGTAATGGAAAATGCTAATAAACTTGGAATCGGTACAATGGGATTCGGCGGCGAAACGACTCTGCTTGGCTGTAAAGTGGGCGTTATCAATCGTATTCCGGCAAGCTTCTTCGTTTCCGTTGCTTATAACTGCTGGGCGTTCAGACGTTTAGGCGTGAAACTGAATGCAGAGACAGGGGGTATCCAAGACTGGTTCTACCAAGAAGGCGACTTCATCGACTTCTCGAAAGAGCAGCAGGAAGAAGAGCAAGCCGATACTTCTTCTGAAACAAAAGAGATAGTGCTGCAAGCTCCGATTACGGAAGAGCAAATCCGTGAATTGAAGGTAGGGGACGTCGTGCGTATTACAGGCATGATGTATACAGGACGTGATGCTATCCATAAATATTTAAGTGATCACGACTGTCCGGTTGATTTAAATGGCCAAGTTATTTATCACTGCGGTCCGGTTATGCTAAAGGATGAAGATGGAAAATGGCATGTGGCGGCAGCTGGTCCAACAACAAGTATTCGGGAGGAGCCTTACCAAGGGGACATCATGAAAAAATTTGGTATCCGTGCCGTTATCGGTAAAGGCGGTATGGGGCCGAAAACGTTAGCAGCTCTCAAAGAGCATGGCGGTGTTTATTTAAATGCCATCGGCGGTGCAGCCCAATATTATGCAGATTGTATCAAATCTGTTGAGGGAGTTAACTTCATGGAATTCGGTGTTCCAGAAGCGATGTGGCATCTCCGTGTAGAAGATTTTAAAGCGGTAGTAACAATGGATTCACATGGAAATAGCTTGCATGCAGATGTGGATAAATCATCTCTTGAAAAACTGGCCCAATTTAAAGAGCCGGTGTTCAAGTAAAAGTATTTTTTTAACCCTAATGTTTCACATGAAACATTGGGGTTTTTTACTGTTCTTTAAATGAAAAGCAAATTTATCCCTTTTTAATTGGAGCAATCATCTATTTATGGAATCATCCTTGATGGAAAACAATGCAGTGCATGAAAGGATGGCTGAGACAAACACTAAAAATAAAAAAGCAAGAGGGGTGATATTCATGTTTAAACGTACTTCTTTGTTGTGTTTGGCGATATGGCTTAGTTTTTCTGTCCTGCAAACGGGGACTTTGGCGAGTATGTATTCCAACAAACCGATACATTGGGGATTTGCTAAAAGCAAGAATCACGAACCTGCATCAGCCGGGAAAGAACTTGATGAGCTGTTGGCTAAATATGATTCTTTCTACATTGGACATACAAAGGAAAAACATATTTACTTAACTTTTGATAATGGGTATGAAAATGGTTATACAAAAAAAGTGTTAGACGTATTAAAAGAGAAAAAGGTGCCTGCGGCTTTTTTTGTTACAGGCCATTATTTAAAAGATCAACCGGAATTAGTTAAACGGATGGTAAAAGAAGGACACATTGTAGGAAACCATTCATGGCATCATCCGGATTTAACCCAAGTAAGTGATAAGCGTTTAAAAGAGGAGCTTCAAAAAGTCAAAGATGAATACAAACAACTTACCGGCCGTGACGATATGAAATATCTACGACCGCCCCGCGGCATTTTTAGCGAAAGAACGTTAGCGTTATCGAAGCAAGAAGGGTATACAACAGCTTTTTGGTCACTCGCTTTTGTGGATTGGATTACGAATCAGCAGAAAGGCTGGAAATACTCGTATGATAATATTATGCGTCAAATTCATCCAGGCTGCATATTATTGCTTCATACGGTATCCAAAGATAATGCTGAAGCCCTTTCACAAGCCATTGACGACTTGCGTAAGCAAGGATATGAATTTCATAGCTTGGATGAATATATATTGAATGAGGCTAAAGTAAATCCTATTTTATTTCATCCGAGATAACTCCTTTAATCAAAATAAGACGATGACCCAAAGGTAAAAATCAGCCCTTTTGGGTCATCTACATGAAAGGCCCTGTCTCGAAAATCCAGTGAAATCAAGATTTCGTGATGGGGCCTTTCGTTAAAAGTAAGCTTTTGTGGTCTATCATAGACTTATGGGTCAGCCCCTTTTTGTCTTGGTCTAGTTCCAGTAACCAGTTCTGCACTGTTCTTAGTGGTATAATGAAAGCGAAATAGGGAAAATCATGTACTAAAGTAAGTCGAGTTATTTCTTTATTAAAATTCAAATATATGACAAAGAAACCCCATATTGGATGTACCATTTTTTCCTTTACCCGGATAACATGCTATGTTAAGGTATGAAGATGTTTTAAGCTCTTAAAAACAAATAAGTTGAGGTTGTAGAAATGAATAAAACAAATCCAGGGATCAAAATGAAGCAAGGGCAGACTGTTTTATTGACCATTAAAAGAATGGGGATTAACGGAGAAGGTGTCGGTTACTATAAAAAACAAGTCGTTTTTGTTCCAGGAGCGCTACCAAATGAAGAGGTATTTGTGGAAATTACGAATGTTCAGCCCAATTTTGCAGAGGGCAAGGTAAAGCGCATTAAAACGAAATCTCCGGAGCGCATTGCACCGGTATGCCCGATTTATGAACAATGTGGAGGCTGTCAGCTCCAGCATTTAACATATGAATCCCAGCTTAAACAAAAGCGGGATATTGTCATGCAATCTTTTGAAAGACATAGTTCGTTAAAGAATCTCGAGCAAAAGGTAGCCAATACGATCGGAATGGAAGAGCCTTGGAGTTATCGAAATAAAGTGCAGTTTCAAGTAGGAATGAAAAATCAAAAGGTGATTGCAGGGCTCTATGGATTGAATTCCCATCAGTTAATCGATATTGAAACATGTCCGATTCAACATAGTGCGACCAATAAGGTAACAACAGTCGTAAAAACAATTTTACAGGATTTCCGAATTCCTGTTTATGATGAACGTAAACGAAGTGGCATCATTCGTACCATTATTTCAAGGGTAGGGTTTGAAACAGGAGAAGTACAAATCGTGTTAGTCACCAGCCAAAAGGAAATTCCTCGAAAAGATATGCTCATTGAGGAAATAAAGAAGCGCCTGCCTGAAGTAACCTCCATTATGCAAAATATTAATGGCCGAAAAACATCGTTAATTTTTGGAGATGAAACCATCCATTTAGCAGGTGAGGAGGTCATTCAGGAAGTTCTTGGAGATCTTTCGTTTGAATTATCGGCAAGAGCCTTCTTTCAATTAAATCCCATTCAAACCACAAAGCTTTATGATCAAGTCAAAAAAGCTGCCAGCTTAACGGGAGCTGAAAAAGTTGTTGATGCATATTGCGGAGTAGGTACAATTGGTTTATGGCTTGCTAAAGATGCAAAAGAGATTAGAGGGATGGACACCATCGCTGAATCCATTGAAGATGCGAAAAAAAATGCCCGAAATCATGGATACCATAATGCCAAATATGTAGTGGGACAAGCGGAACATTGGCTGCCAAAATGGGTGAAAGAAGGATGGAAACCAGATGTGGTCATCGTCGATCCGCCTCGTACAGGGTGCGATAAAGAGCTGCTCAAATCCATTATAAAAGTAAAGCCTAAAAAAGTGGTATATGTGTCATGTAACCCGTCCACTCTCGCAAAAGATGTGGAAAAACTGGCGAAATTTTATCAGGTAGAATCTATTCAGCCTGTGGATATGTTTCCTCATACGGCTCACGTCGAAGCTGTAACTAAACTGGTACTTAAATAATGGGAATAAACCATAACGAATGGAGGAAAGGACACTATGTCTAATTTGCTAAATTGCCCAAAATGTAATTCAGAATACACTTATGAGGACGGAAGCCTTTTCGTTTGCCCGGAATGTGCTCATGAATGGAATTTAGAATCAGAAAATGAAAATAGTGAGGATAAAAAGGTTATTAAAGATGCAAACGGGAATGTCTTAAACGATGGTGATTCTGTAACAGTAATTAAAGATTTAAAAGTAAAAGGAACATCATCGGTTGTAAAAATCGGTACGAAAGTAAAAAATATACGTTTAGTTGAGGGAGATCATGATATTGATTGCAAAATTGATGGTTTTGGAGCGATGCAATTAAAATCTGAATTTGTCAAAAAAGTATAAATGAGGTTTTAATGCAATAGGGCCGAAATAAATAAAATACATTTTATCCACAAATTTATCCTTTTGACAAACCTTTATTTATAGGATATTCACATAGTTATACACATTATCCACAGATTTTATGCCCAAATGCCTATAAAAATGATAAATGTCCGAAACACCAATATAGAAGGTTATATGTAATTTATGCACATTATCCACAATATTGTGGATAAAGTTGTGTATATATTTAACTTTTGTAAAAAGTGTGAATATATGATGAATAACTTTCTATGAAGAATAAAAGGGTGGATAAGATGTATTAAAAAGCAAACGGAAAAGCTAGTTTGTTCTGCTTTTCCGTTTGTCTGTTTAATTATCCAAGTTTAACGGGCAAGTAATCACTTGTGATTTAATGTTTACTTTATTCCGTATTAGATGGAATCAGAATTTTCCATTAAAAGAGGTTTTGACTTTGCCTGTCTAAACAGGGAGTAAATCCTCTAGGGATGAAACTTTTCTTTATCTTCTGCTTTTATTCATCTGATTGACGCGAACCCCAGCTGCTTGAGCTCTTGCTAATGCTTCTAAATCCTCATTATCAGCTTTCTCCATGGAAAATTCCACATCATACCCGTCTGATTTTAAATCCTTTGGTACTTGAGGCAAGTTTGCTTTATTTTTAGATCTTCCACCGCGAGATCTGCCCATTTGAAAGCCCTCCTTTAAAGCATTTGAACAATTGTTCTTTTATATTGTGTGTTAAAAGGAGGGCTGTATGTATGAAAGATATTGTCAGCTTAATGTCTCGCTTTTTTAGGAGTATATCCGCCTGCTTGATCTGCCATCTTGAAATCGCGGGCATACGATACTTCTTGAGAGCTGCTTAATGTACTTTTTATTTTGTCGCGTTTTTTCTTTTCGGACATATTAAATCCCTCCAAGTAAATATAGTTGTTCTTTCCATTTCCTATTTTGACCAATCTATTTCTATTTCAAACCAATCATTTCACGTTGATGGCTATTTTCTTCGTTAATATGGGATAAAAAAGAGGTATCTGAAAATTGCACGATTTCTGTGCTTTCAGATACCTCTTAGCTGTATGGTTTCAAACTGTTCGGCTGTTTTGCTTCTGTTATTGAGACTGCCATTTCTTTTGTAGGGAGCTTTAACATTCTATCTATAAAGGAGGATTTTCTCCATTTTTTATTATGCTTCCTTAAGATGCTCTTCTTGAAGTTCTTGACCATTTCGTAAAATGTATAATGTGTAAAGGTCTTTGGAGATTTCATATAAATTATAGATGTCTCCTTCTTGGTTGATTTCTTCGTAAAGGCTTTTGCTTGTTTCATTTGCCAATGTCACGTAAGGAAGCTTTTCTGCTGCTTTCATGGAGCGAACATTAACCTTGCGAATGCGCATGAAAATCCGTTCGATTCCAAGCTCGTAAAACAGCTCATTAAAAAATGCTTCTTTTGCTATTTGATTATAGCCTTTTCCGTGATACGGCTTTCCTAGCCATGTACCAAGAAACCCTGCATTATCTTGTACATCAAATAAATTGATTGTACCGATTGGATTGCCCCATTCGTCTGTAATAGTACGAGAAATAATTTCTCCGTGTTCTTCTGCTTCTAAAGTTTGTTTTGTAATAAATAAAAACTCCTCGTAAGAATGGGCTTTATGACGCACAAAAGGGAAGACGTCCGGATGCACCATTAGTTCGTATAAAGCCTGACAGTCATGTAAGTCACGTTTTTTTAACATAATGTTTCCCTCCCACTCGAGGGCAGACCACGACTGTTGGCCCCCCACCCTCGAAATTTTTTATAAAAGATTAAAAAATTTCGGGGTGGGAATCGAACCCACTAGAACCAGTATCGACTGGTGGCGCACCATTTGCCTTCCCATTCAAAATAAACGGAATGTATTTGAATGTTTTATCCAATTGTAAGCAACTTTTGATGAAAAGATGACTCTTACCATACGTATCATACTAAAAAATTTTTAAAAAAGAAATAGGTAATTTGTTAATTTTTTTTAAATAATATTTCACCATTAATCATGGTTAAAATTGGCTTAGCCAAGTAATGAAATGGGTGATGGTTCCATAAGACTATATCTGCATCTTTCCCTGTTTCTAAACTGCCGACTCGATCGTCTATACGCAAGTTTTTAGCAGGATTTATGGTAATTCCTTCCAGTGCTTTTTGTTCATCTAATCCTTCGCGCACAGCGAGAGAAGCACAAATGTTAAGATATTGAATCGGGGTGTATGGATGATCGGTTGTAATGGACACTTCCACACCATGATCACAAAGGGCCTGATAGGTTTTCCAACTCTTATTTTTCAACTCGATTTTAGAACGCCTTGTTAAAGTTGGGCCTACGCAAACTTTAAGATTTTTCCCTGTCAGTTCTTCCGCGATTAAATGTCCTTCTGTACAGTGCTCAATCCGAACGTCTAAATCGAATTCTTCTGCGAAGCGAAGGGCGGAGATGATATCATCAGCACGGTGCGCATGAATTCGAACGGGTATCTCACGTTTAAGCGCTCGAATGATCGGTTTCACACGCAAATCATCCATATTGTCGCAATACTTAGCCCCGTAGAAAGCCTCACGCAGCATTCCCATAATGCCCATACGGGTAATCGATTCTTTATTGCCATGACTGTGAATGCGTTTTGGATTTTCACCAAGCGCGATTTTTAATCCTGCCGTCTCCTGTATTAACATGTCAGAAATATTTTTTCCCGTTGTTTTAATGACAGAAGTGGTGCCTCCAATTACGTTCGCGCTTCCAGGCATAATATGAACGGTTGTAATCCCGTATTGGACGGCGTCTTGGAATCCAGGGTCGAGAGGGTGGACACCATCCAGCGCTCGAATATGAGGGGTAAGGGGCTCAATCGTTTCATTGGCATCATTTCCAGCCCATCCTGTCCCTTCATCATAGAGGCCGAGGTGGGTATGGACATCGATGAACCCTGGAAAAAGATATTGATTGCTGCAATCAATCATTTCCGTGTCTTCTGACGGGATGATATAAGGGCTGATTTCTTTGATTTGCCCATCTTCCACGAGTAAGTCATGATGTGATAATACAGAGGAGGTAATGGGATAAATGGTCGCATTTTTAAATAAAACCTTTTTCATACTAAACTAAAACTCCTATCTACAGTTGCAAACTTTATGTTAAATGCTTTAATGCTCCCTCTAGTTTATCATATGAAAAAGTGTAATGGTGTTCGCCTAATTTTTGAGGTAAAACTCGTTGTCCTTTTAAAATTAATACACTCATTTCGCCTAAAAGCATCTTAAGGGCAAATTCCGGTACCGGAAGCCAATGAGGCCGATTTATTATCTTCGCTATCGTCTGACCAAATTCCTTCATTTTAACAGGATGGGGAGCGGTCACATTGACAGGACCATCTATTTCTTCATGGTCAATGATAAAGGACATAATGCGAACAACGTCTTCAATATGGACCCACGATACCCATTGTTCACCTGATCCAACTGTTCCTCCGGCAAAAAAACGATATGGGAGCAGCATTTTAGGAAATGCGCCTTCATTTTTGCCAAGGATAATCCCAAACCGGCTAAGAACTGTGCGTATATTATATTGTGTGGCTTTTAGCGCCTCCTCTTCCCATATTTTTACGGTAGTCGATAGGAAATCCTCGCCATCGGAAAGGGACAATTCCGTAAATGAAGCGTTTTTTGAGGTGCCGTAAAAGCCGACAGCACTAGCATTGATAAATACTTTTTTAGAAGTATTTTTCATCATTTCAACCAACTTTTTCGTGGTGGATATCCGACTATTCACAATGGCATTTTTCGTTTCTTCGGTCCAACGCCCGTTATTTAAAGATACTCCAGCCAAATTGATCACAACATCGGCCTCTTGGACGATGGGCGAGGCATGATCCCACTCGATATAATGAACCCTTTCTGAAGATAGGCGGGGCCGTCTTGTTAAAATCCATATATCGTGTTGCTGTGCGGAAAAAGAAGCTGTTAGTGCTTTTCCGACAAAGCCGGTACCGCCTGCGATAACAATTTTCATGGTTATCAGCCTCCTGCTTATAGTTTGTTATGAATGTTTTACACTGTGTATTCAAACGTTGAAACATACATCCAGTTTGTATATTGTTAAGGAAGAAGAGATGCTTTCGTTAATGAACCCAATTTTCTTGACGAAGCGGAATAAATCGTATGAAATGGGATGTTAGTTGTGCCAATTATTACAAAAATAACTACTCAAGCAAAAAATAAAGAGCGATATAACGTATATCTTGATTATGGAAACGGCGAAGAATTCGGCTTTAGTGTGGATGAGCATGTCGTTGTTAAATTTCAGCTGAAAAAGGGAAAAGAGCTTGATGATCTTGATTTGACTGAAATACAATATGCGGATGAAGTCAAAAAAGCGTACAATCTAGCCTTAAATTATTTATCTTATCGGATGAGATCGAAGAAGGAAGTCTCTGTTTATTTAAAATCAAAAGATGTGGGAGACATGATTATCCAAGAAATTATCCACAAGCTGGATGATCAACGCTATCTAGATGATTTAGAGTTCGCAAAAGCATATGCCCGTACGCAAATCAATACGACGGTCAAAGGACTGAATCTCATTCGGCAAGAGCTGAAAGAGAAAGGAATTGATCAAGAGTATATTGATATTAGTTTACTGGATTTTGATTCGAATGACCAACTTCAAGCTGCTCTTAAGATTGCTGAGAAAGTGAAGGGGAAGCATCAAAAGTTATCCACAACAGCTCTTAGACAAAAAATTGAACAAACGCTTCAACAAAAAGGATATCCCTTTTCCATCATTCAACAACTATTTGAAGAGTGGGAAGTGGAAAAAGAGGACGGAGAGGAATGGGAAGCGTTAAAACATCAAGGATTAAAGGCCCATCGCCGTTATGAGAAATACAGTGGATGGGAATATGAACGGAGAATGAAACAAGCCTTATACCGAAAAGGTTTTTCCCTTGAACATATCGAACGGATGTTGGAAGAATTAAAGGATCAATAGTATCAACAGGAGGATGGGCCAAAGGGGAAAAAGAAACCCTTTTGACCCATCCTCCTGAAAGGCCCCGTCATGAAAATCCAGTAAAACCAAGGGATTATATGACGGGGCCTTTCAGTAAAAATCAGTTTTTGTGTTTATTAGAGACTTATGGGACAGCCTCTACTAGAGGGTAATGTCTTCATTTTGATGCTGGTTTTCATAAATGACTCTTGCGATGTCACTTGGCGGTTTTAAACGGCTCTTGTCTTTTATATGGTCCGTATCATTCCAAAATGGGGTATCCATTCCGCCCATATACGCTCCAATTATGGATATAGTTGTACCCTCATATTCTTTTTGGAGGCTTTCTGTAAAACCCCGGACAGCGAATTTACTTGCTGCATATACAGATTCGTTCACTTTCCCCCTCAAGCCGGCTGTAGAAATGATGTTGATGATTTTGCCGCTCGGTCTCGAAAGAAGATGGTTGATGAGAGCCTGTGTGACAAAAATGGTTCCTTTAACATTGGTGTCGATCATCTCGTTTATTTCCTCTTTTTTTAACTGTTCAAACGAGCCGAAATATCCTGTTCCTGCATTATTGATTAACACGTCTACTTCGTGTGAAAGTAGAAGGTTATCGATATCCTGTTTTGGGTTTTGAATATCCAGCTTAAATATGTGAGCTCTTCCATTTGCTTGTTCAATGAGACGTTTCGTTTCTTCAAGCTTAGACAATGTTCGGCCAGCTAAAATGGTATGGTAGTTGTCTCTGGAATAGAGCAGGGCCAATTCTCTTCCTAAACCTGTTCCGGCACCTGTAATCAAGACGGTTTTCATGGTAAATCTCCTTTCTTTTTTTGTTTTCCATCTATGTATTGTGGATGATAGAGGAAAGAACATGCAATATGTTTTGTTTTTTTTGTCAGAAAACATCTGTTATTCCAACGAGTACTTCGATCTAGCGTCAGACGTCCTCGACTCGTCTGATGCTGATTTGAGATAGGCGGGCGCCTTGCGTTTCTCTCAAGTGTTTTCGTATACTAACATAAGAAAAGGTTGCACTGGGCAGTATTTGTGTTAATACATTCGGGAGATGAAAAGGGGAATATAGAATGCAGGACAAACGATACAGTGATATGAGCGAGTTGGAATTAAAGCAAGAAATTGGTTCGCTTCAAGAAAAAGCAAGAAAAGCGGAACAAATGGGAATGGTGAATGAGTTTGCCGTTCTTGAGCGGAAAATTCTTCTCGCTAAATCTTACTTATTAAACCCGGAAGACTTTAAAGCGGGTGAAGTATATGAGATTGAAGGGGATCCGGGTACTTACTTCAAAATTGATTATATGAATGGTGTATTTGCATGGGGATTTCGCCTTGGGGCCAATATGAAAGAAGAGGCGCTTCCAATTTCTATATTGAAAAAATAAGAATCTGTACAGAGTAACAGGTACGTATTGGTTATGTAAGTAGAAAAAGGGCCGCCATCAAATCGACTTGATTTTGCTAGCGGCCCATTTTCTCATGTGACTTAAAAAGAATTTTTCGTCACACTCATTTTCAGAAAAAAATGTTAAGACCGTTTTCGGGTTTCATGTTGTAAAATAATTAAATCTTGAGTTTGCTGCGTTTGCCCGTTTACTTGTGCATGAGCATGTTTTGGGTTTGCCCATGGTTGTTGAAACGGATTAGAATGTCGGTTATCAAAAAATTTTTTGTTTGTGTTTTGGCCCAAACGAAACACCTCCAACGTGATTTGCTTTTCTATTCGTCTGTTCGTTGATTAGAAGCACGCATTCTTTCTTGTGGGTGTGTATTGATTGTACCGTTTGCTCGTTTAGAGGCGAATTCTGCTTTTGCTCTTGGTTCACCTTCAAATTTCTGGGTATGCTGGTTTGGAAAACCGTTTTCTTTATTCCTCATGGTAATCCTCTCCTTTTTAAGAGGGTTTATTCGATACGTGCACTTTTCAGGCACGCATGATTAGTATGATTCAAAAGCGAGTCGCTATGTGTAAAATTCCTGAAACAATATTGGTAAAAGAGGTGAAAAATATGGAGGATACATTTAAACGACTTACAGATTTATTGGTGGAGAAGAACGAGAAATTGTCTTATGCACAAGCTCGGACATGGATTGAACTGATGTGGGAGGATTTTGAAAGCACTTATGCAAGAGCGGGGCGGAAATACCGCGGTCCAGAAATGACGGAACAAATTGTAAGACGCTGGATTGAGCAGTATGGTCCTGTTTTGCATGAAATGAAAACGGAAAATCCTAAATATAAACATTTAATTAACCGAAATGATCACCTCACTCATTAAAAAAAGGAAGTAACAAATGAACCGTCTTCTACAGGATTGAGAAGAGGGTTCATTTGTTTTATATTTTTCGCCTTATGGGCTTAAAGAAGCCATTTATCTACCTGTAAGAGATTGTTTTCTTAGTTAGGCAAATAATCCAGTTTTTTGCGCAGTTTTTGTTCGCTGAAAATCCACCCGGTGTAAGAACAAATGATATTTAAGTCATGATCAAGCTGAACAACGGCCACAAATGGATAGTAGTCCTTGCTTCTGTAACGCAAATCGATAAATCGGACTTCGATATGATCGTTATATTCCTCAATTTCCCACCGGTAAACAGGGGAAAAAGAGAGAAACGCGGATAAATTATGATCTTCCTTTGCCGCATCGATAATATCCGATTCCGGAATCGGCACCTTATCGAACTGATCGTAAACGATAATTTTGTTTTTAACGGCGCGTCCCACATAAAAATGATTTTTTGCCGTAATCGCTAAATGCCAATGAGAAAAGCGAAGCGTTGGCGAAATGATGAGGCTTGTGACATGCGGGATTTTTGCGTGCACAGCCTTAGCCACGTTTCTTTGCATTCGAAAGCGTACGATATAATATATCACAAGAATGGCGTAGACGATCAAAAATGTATAACCGGGATGGGCACCTAATCCCCAAGCGATAATTCCTGCGATATGAACGAGGAAAATAAAAGAATCGAACGTATTAATAATGCCCAGTGCAATCCACTTTTTTGTAAAAGGCCGGAGTGCTTGTGTTCCATATGCATTAAAAATATCTACAAACACATGAAGGATAACAGCTGTGAATGTCCATGCCCACAAATGTAAAAGATTGGCGGTTGGAAAAAAGAATGTAACAATTAAAATAATTAGTAACGGCCATAGCATGACGGCCGGGATAGAATGGGTAATACCGCGGTGATTGCGAATGTATGTGGCATTATTTTGCAATTTTAAAATGGTATCCAAATCAGGCGCAAGGGATCCGGCAATGGCTCCGACCATGATCGCTTGAGCGGTAGCGGGATGTGATGCTGCAACCGGATCAAGGGTAGCCAGTCCTCCTAATGCAATACCCATCGTAATATGAGTACCAGTATCCAAAGGCACAACCTCCTTTTTATGATATTGATTACCTCGCGAATGTTCATCTTATTATTAGTAAATTTTTTTATCTTTAATTAAACTATATAAGATAGTTTATTCCCTCTCTAACAGATAGTAAAACCGGGCTGATTGAAGGGCTACATTATATTATAGTAATACCTCGGAGGATATAACGTGAAACAAAGTAAAGATATTGTAAATCATTTTAACATAAATCAGTTTCAGGATGATCTCATTTCATGGTTTGAACAAGAACAGCGGATTTTGCCGTGGAGAGAAAATCAAGATCCTTATAAGGTATGGGTATCTGAAGTCATGTTGCAGCAAACAAGAGTAGATACAGTCATTCCTTATTTCAACAATTTTATCGAACAGTTTCCTTCCCTTGAAAGTTTAGCTAATGCAGATGAAGAAAAAGTACTAAAAGCATGGGAAGGGCTCGGCTATTATTCGCGCGTTCGTAATTTACAGTCAGCAGTAAAAGAAGTACAAGAACAGTATGGAGGAACAGTACCGAATACGCCTGCAGAAATTTCAAAGCTTAAAGGAGTAGGGCCTTATACAACAGGAGCCGTTTTAAGTATTGCATATGGAATTCCAGAACCGGCGGTAGATGGAAATGTGATGAGGGTTCTCTCCCGTATTCTTTCCATTTGGGAGGATATTGCCAAACCGAAAACAAGGAAGTTATTTGAAGATGTGGTCCGCCTCATCATTTCTAAAGACAACCCTTCTTATTTTAATCAAGGATTAATGGAACTAGGTGCCATTGTTTGTACGCCAACATCTCCTTCTTGTTTATTATGCCCTGTACGTGAGCATTGCCGGGCTTTTCATGAAGGAGTACAGACAGAACTTCCTGTCAAATCCAAAAAGAAATCCTCTAAGACGGTTCAACTCACGGCCGCTGTGTTAACTGATCAAGAAGGGAAAGTGTTGATTCATAAACGGCCGGGAAAAGGCTTGCTGGCGAATTTATGGGAATTTCCTAATGTGGAAATGGCAGAAGGAGCAGGTTCAGAACAGGAACAATTTAGGGCTTATGTATGGACAGATTACCGTGTTAAAGTATCATTGCACGAGCCGTTTGCGGCCATTCAGCATGTTTTCTCCCACCTTGTATGGAATATACAAGTTTATCGAGGGACGTTGGATTCAGAGGTTGAAGAAACGCCCGCCATCAAAAAAGTAACATTTGAGGAATTAAAAGATTACGCTTTTCCGGTTTCCCATCAAAATATTTTAAAGGCCTTTAAAGAAGCGTCTTCCAAAGGGTGAGAAACACCCTTTGGAAGACGCTTCATGAAAATGAACCTTCATCAAGGTCTAGTCATATCAAAGTTTTTAGTGACTTATTAATCATAGGAAATTTTTGTGCTATGAGTGTAATCTGCTTCTTGGCGTTTCATGCCGCCCCTCGCTTCAATCTCCTTTACAATCTCACGATGGATGCTTTGGCCTTCTGCATTCAAATAAGGAACCATTTGTTGGAGTGAATGATGAAAATATTGTAATTCACTGTCTTTCCATTCCTGCTTCGAAGTCATAGACAATTCTGTCATATCACGATCTACATACATGTATTGCTCACCTCTATTTAGTAAGATACCCGTGCCATTTTTTTTATCCCGCATTAACGGGCAGTAAGACCCCCATTTCAAAGCTTAGATTCATTAGAGAAGCTTAAGTGGGGGATAAACTGCCCGTAACAGCCCAAATAAAGGAACACAGACTAACATCGCCACGTCCTGCGGCAACGTCTGTGTGACCCGCATCGTGCGAGTCTAACTAACCATGAACGTAAAAATCCCGTTCATGGCTCGTTTCGCTTTATTTTGGCAAAAAAGCTTGTTTCCTATACAATATAAGTAACTATGGAATTTTAAGGAGTGATTAGGTTGTCACAAAAAGTAGCTCTTGTTACAGGAAGCAGCAGAGGCATTGGGAAAGAAACTGCTCTACGTTTGGCAAAGGAAGGATATGATCTTGTTATCAACTATGCCCGAAGCAAAACAGCAGCTGAAGAAACGGCAAAGGAAATAGAAGCACTTGGAAGAAAAGTGTTAATCGTACGGGCGAATGTTGGCAAAGTAGATAAAATTAAAGAGATGTTTGCTGAAATCGATGCGGTTTTCGGCAGATTGGATGTGTTTGTCAGCAATGCCGCTTCAGGTGTATTGCGTCCGGCGATGGAGCTTGAAGAAAGCCATTGGGATTGGACGATGGATATTAACAGCAAAGCCTTTTTGTTTTGTGCACAAGAAGCAGCCAAGTTGATGGAAAAAGCGGGCGGCGGGAAAATCGTGACCATTAGTTCTCTCGGCTCCATTCGATATTTAGAAAATTATACAACTGTCGGGGTCTCTAAAGCGGCTCTTGAAGCTCTTACTCGTTATTTGGCGATTGAATTAGCCGCTAAAAATATTGTGGTTAATGCGGTTTCGGGTGGAGCGGTAGATACAGACGCCCTAAAGCATTTTCCGAATCGGGACGAATTGCTGGAAGATGCCAAAGCGAATACCCCTGCTGGACGAATGGTGGAAACAGCTGATTTGGCCAATGCGGTCATGTTTTTAATTTCAGATGCCGCAAGCATGATTCGCGGCCAAACCATCATTGTAGATGGCGGCCGCTCGTTAATGATGTAAAGAAAAAATTTTATGGATAGTTCATTTATCTCCGGGGCAGATTAATTGTCGTGGAGGTGATTAACAATGGCAAACAACTTTCAAAACCAAGCTAACAAAACAGTTTCTGGTACTAGCGTACAAAAAGTAAAACAACAAAATGCTCAATCTGCAAGTGCAGGTGCAGCAGGCCAATTCGGCACTGAATTCGCTTCTGAAACTAACGTACAAGAAGTGAAACAGCAAAATGCTCAAGCGCAAGCAAAAAAACAACAAAATTCTTAATTGACTAACCAAAAAGGTACTTCCTCATTCGCAGGGAGTACCTTTTTTCAGTGCGTCCAAACTTGTACTGTCGTGGTCCATGAAGAATCATGGATGGCATGGATTTCGAAGTTAGCCGCAAGGGATGGCTGTTTTTAGTTGGAAGACGGGTCGCTGATTTCTTATGAAAGTAACGAGAGCGACAAAACTTCTTGAAAGTCTACATATCTCGTCAAAGGATTCAACGCATTGGAACAAGAATGTAAGTACGGTAAAGATATGGTGCTGAAAGTGTGTGAGGAGGGAGAAAAAAATGAGTCATTTCGATCTATTGGTGGGCCAACAGTTAGAAACGATGGATCAGTTACTTTTCTTGCAATCCGAAATTGAGCGGTGTCAGGAAATCGAATTTGAACTTCAAAAGCTGCAAGAGGAAGCCCAACTAAAGAGCGTTCGTGAAGAAATTACCTCCATGAAAATACAGTTAAGGGAAATTCAAAGGACTTTTGAGGAACAGACCGCTGAAATCATTAAAACGTATCAAGCGACTGTATCATAATGGAGCTTTGTTTTTGGAACTGTTTACAAGAGCGATCTCATTTGCATATCGTGATAAGAGGCTGGTTCAAAAGTCTTTAGTCAATCGCAAGAACTGATTTTTACTGAAGGATCCCATCACAAAACCCCTTGGTCTTACTGGGTTTTCATGACGGGGTCTTTTCCGAGGATGGATTAAAAGGGTTTCTTTTTCCCTTTTGACCCATCCTCTTTGTTTTAAATTGGCTCTAAAATCGCTATAATAATATAAATAGGGAAAAAACGACATATACATGCTAAGATTTATATTATGACGGATTAATAAACGAACATATTCTAAAAGCGCGATGTCCTGTACGTCGGAGGTTTAGAAAGCGCTAAAGGAAAGTAGGGGAGTAAAAATGGGCTTTCCCATCGAAGGAGAAACAATTCAAATACATAGCTATAAACATAATGGGAAAATACACCGTATATGGGATGCCACGACTATTTTAAAAGGTTCCAGAAGTATGGTGATAGGCGGCAATGACCGTACAGTTGTAACGGAGTCAGATGGGCGGACGTGGATTACCCGTGAACCAGCCATTTGTTATTTTCACGCGAACTATTGGTTTAACATTATTGGAATGCTCAGGGAAGACGGCATTTATTATTATTGCAACATTAGCTCGCCGTTCATTCATGATGAGGAAGCATTGAAGTATATTGACTATGATTTGGATATTAAGGTTTTCCCGGATATGACATATGTACTGCTGGACGAAGACGAATATGAACGCCATCGCCAGCAAATGAATTATCCGGATGTGATTGATCGTATTTTACATGAAAATGTAGAAACATTAAAAAATTGGATTCGCCAGCGAAAAGGACCTTTTGCACCTGATTTTATTGATACTTGGTATGAGCGATATTTAACTTACCGGAATCCTTAAGTCTAGCCGAAGAGGATGACTCAAATGGTTGAAAAACATACCTTTTGAGCCATTCTCCTGAAAGGACCCTTCATGAGAATCCCGTAAAAGCAAGGATTCAGTGACGGGTCCTTTTAGTAAAAATTATTTTTGCGGCCTGTTTAGAACTTATCCCTCACTAACGGGCAGTAAGAACCCGATTTCAAAACTTGGCGTAATCGCGAAAGTTTAAGTGGGGGATAAACTACCCGTAAAAGCCCAAATAAAAGAACACAGACTAACATCGCCGCGTCCTGCGGCAACGTCTGTGTGACCCGCATCGTGCGGGCCTAACTAACCATCGGTTGGGGATGAAGGGAGACCCCCACCGATGGAAGTTTCCTTTATGGGACAGCCGCTTTTAAGTGGGTAAAAAGAGGAGTTGTCCAGCTCCAGCGCTTGTCGGGGCTAAACAGGGCGCTTGCGCTTTTCTTAGGTTTTCCGCTCAAGGGGGAATGCTTTCTGAGCACTGTAAGACGTTATTTGCAGTTTGTAAAGCCATATAAGTGGCAAATAGTCGGAACCGTTATTATTGGAATTCTCAAATTTGGAATTCCTCTTTTGATTCCCGTTTTATTGAAATACGTAATTGATGATATCGTGAATCAAGCCGGTCTTTCTTCTGCTGAAAAGACCAAAGAACTGGCAACCATTATGGGAATCATGTTTGTGGTGTTTGTCATTTTAAGGCCGCCGATTGAATATTACCGTCAATATTATGCCCAGTGGGTTGGAAGTAAAGTGCTATATGATATTCGCGATAAACTGTTCGATCATCTTCAAAAGTTAAGCTTGCGCTATTATTCGAATACACGTGCAGGGGAAGTCATCTCCCGGATTGTGAATGATGTGGAACAGACAAAATCATTTGTCATTACCGGATTGATGAATGTGTGGCTTGATACGATCACTATTGTCATTGCGGTAGGCATTATGTTCACGATGGATATCCCCTTAACAATTGTCTCGCTTATCCTGCTCCCTTTCTATGCCTTTTCCGTTAAATACTTTTACGGACGTTTACGCCATTTAACACGTGTGCGGTCCCAAGCTCTCGCTGAAGTGCAAGGACATTTGCACGAAAGAGTGCAAGGAATCTCGGTTATCAAAAGTTTTGCAATCGAAGAACATGAACAAGTCCGGTTCAATAAGCAAAATCGTAACTTCCTGGAAAAGGCTCTCGAGCATACAAGCTGGAACGCTAAGACGTTTGCTGTCGTCAATACGATTACTGATGTGGCGCCGCTGCTCGTCATTGGATATGCAGCCTGGCAAGTGATTCAGGGGGATTTGACTGTTGGGACGATGATTGCATTCATCGCATATATTGACCGCCTCTACAATCCACTGCGCAGGTTGGTGAACTCCTCCACGACTCTTACCCAATCCTTCGCTTCAATGGATCGTGTGTTTGAGTTGATTGATGAAAAGTATGATATAACCGATAAACATGATGCAATCGAGTGTAAAGAGTTAAAAGGAGATGTAACGTTTGAGAACGTATCTTTTTCATATGAAAAAGATGAAATGGATGTGCTGAGCGGTATCGATCTTCATGTTGAGCAGGGGCAGTCTATAGCATTTGTTGGAATGAGCGGGGGTGGAAAATCAACACTCATCAGCTTAATCCCCCGTTTTTATGATGTAACAGAAGGAAGAATTTTAATGGATCATCATGATATACGGGATTACAGGGTTCGAAGTCTAAGAGATAAAATTGGTTTAGTCCTACAGGATACGGTTTTATTCAGTGAATCTGTAAGAGAAAATATTTTAATGGGAAAACCCAATGCTACGGAAGAAGAAGTGATTCAAGCAGCTAAAGCCGCCAATGCCCACGACTTTATTTTGAATTTATCTGAGGGATATGATACTAAAGTCGGCGAGAGGGGAGTTAAACTATCCGGAGGTCAAAAACAGCGTATTGCCATTGCCAGAGTCTTTTTGAAAAATCCTCCGATTCTTATTTTTGATGAAGCGACCTCCGCACTTGATCTAGAGAGTGAGCATCTCATTCAAGAAGCGCTGGAAGAGCTGGCAAAAGATCGAACGACCTTTATTGTCGCTCACCGATTATCAACGATTACCCATGTGGATCGTATTGTTCTGTTAGAATACGGAAAGATTGTTGAAATGGGTACCCATGAAGAGTTAATGAATAAAAAAGGTCACTATCACCAATTATTTACGGTGCAGCAACTCGATACGGATTAAAGCGATGGAGAGGTCTCAAACAACGGAAATCATGTTGTTTGGGGCTTCTTTTTATTATAAGCAATGAGCGATATTCACTATGCAGCCATTTGTATGAACATCATAAGGAATGAAAATCAACCACTTTGTTTAATGGTGCTAACAGAAAGGCAAGGAAAGGAAAGGAAGATGGAAATTTTTTTATAATATCGTTCCAACTTCTTAGAAAAGAATTTAAAAATAGAAAGACATTATATTCAAAAGATAAATTCCATAAGAAAAAGATCTTCTTATCCTCCCTATAAAGAAGGTTTTTTTAAAATGTCTATAAATGTAAGCGTTTTATAAAATATAACCTTGCAAGATTAGCCTTACGCACATCAAGATTCTATAAGATTTTTGGTGTTTTTGTAAAAATTTGTAGATAAAAAAACAGGTAATTTTACACAATTCCTCTTTAATTTTTTCAGAATAGAATGTATACTCTAAAAATATAAAATATTATAATTATTTTAAAAAATAAACCAACTTTGGGATGTGAGAAAGTGACGAAAAAGAAGGTACTTGATGTAGTGGGGTTAAATACATCGTTCTTCACCGATGAAGGCGAAATACCAGCAGTTGATCATGTGGATTTTCATATAAATGAAGGGGAAATTTTAGGAATTGTTGGAGAGTCGGGGTGCGGGAAAAGTGTGACCTCACTTTCAATCATGCAGCTTATCCCAAGTCCTCCGGGTAAAATCACCTCTGGCCATATTTATTTTAAGGGCGAAGATTTAGTCCAAGCATCAGAGAAAAGGATGCGGGAAATAAGAGGAAATGACATTGCGATGATTTTCCAGGAACCGATGACTTCTCTCAATCCTCTTTTTACGATTGGCAATCAGTTAACAGAAGCGATCCGTATACATAGAAAATGGGACAAAAAGAAAGCGAAAGAACATGTTATCAATATGCTGAAGCTTGTGGGGCTTCCAAGACCGGAAGAACTGTATGGGGAGTATCCGCATCAATTATCAGGAGGCATGCGTCAACGTGTCATGATTGCAATGGCTTTGCTTTGCGATCCGCAAGTGCTCATTGCCGACGAGCCGACAACGGCATTGGATGTAACCATTCAGGCACAAATTTTACAGCTGATGAAGGAGCTGAATGAAAAATTAAATACGGCCATCATGCTCATTACGCATGATTTAGGTGTGGTTGCGGAAGTGTGCGACCGGGTCACGGTCATGTATGCCGGGAAAGTGGTAGAAGAGGCGGATGTGCAAACGATTTTTAAAAACCCGAAGCACCCGTATACGAAAGGGCTTATTCAGTCTGTTCCAGATAAGCGTCATAAGAAGGAGCATTTATACTCTATTCCAGGAAATGTGCCCAAACCTGGATCCATTAAGAAAGGTTGTCGTTTTGCAGGGCGCTGCGAGTATGCCGGTGATCGATGTTATCAGGAAGATCCTCTTCTTTACGAAGTAGATGGCGCGAAGCACCGTGTACGCTGCTTCTTACATACAGAGGAGGGGATTGAGGCCAATGGCGGAATCGTTACTACAAGTTAAAGGATTAAAAAAACACTTTCCGATTAAAGGTGGTCTATTAAGTAAGGAAATAGGAGCCGTAAAAGCTGTAGACGGCTTAAGCTTTGAAGTGAAAAAGGGCGAGACACTTGGAATTGTGGGAGAAAGCGGGTGTGGCAAGTCCACTACGGGACGGTTGCTGCTCCGTTTAATCGAGCCTACTGATGGTCAAGTCATTTTTGAAGAAAAGGAGGTTACGAGTTTATCCAATAGTGAGATGCGTAAGTTAAGAAGAGAAATGCAAATGGTTTTTCAGGATCCATTCGCTTCTCTTAACCCGCGTCACACGATTGAAAAAATATTGGAAGAGCCCCTTATCGTTCATGGAATAGGCAATAAAGAAGAACGAAAACAGAAGGTAAGGGAAATGCTGCAAGTGGTTGGTTTAAGCAGTTACCATGCCAATCGCTATCCTCATCAGTTCAGCGGCGGGCAAAGGCAGCGCATCGGCATCGCAAGGGCGCTGATGACAAATCCAAAGCTCATTATTGCCGATGAACCAGTATCGGCTCTTGATGTATCTATTCAATCTCAAGTTCTGAACTTATTGGAGAATCTTCAGAAAGAGTTTCAATTGACGTATATTTTCATCTCTCATGATTTAGGTGTAGTTCGGCATATTTGCGATAGGGTCGGAGTAATGTATTTAGGACAGATGGTAGAGTTGTCTGAAAGCGAAAAACTCTATGAAAAACCGCTTCATCCTTATACCGAAGCGCTGCTTTCGGCTGTACCTGTACCTGATCCGGACTTTAAACGCGAGCAAATTGTCCTTCAAGGAGATTTGCCGAGTCCATCTAACCCTCCGGTTGGCTGTCCTTTTCATACGCGCTGCGGCAAATGTATGGATATATGCAAAACGGCACGCGCTGAATTGAAAGAGGTTGAACCTAATCATTTTGTTGCCTGTCATCTTTATGAGTGAAACAAAGGAGAAGATGGTAGATAGCATTAATGATAGATATATAAAATAAGAGGGGGATTTCGAATGAAGAGAAAGTGGTATGCTTTAGTACTCGTTTTCGTATTGACACTTTCCATGGCTCTTGTTGGATGCAGCAAGTCAGAGTCAACGGGCAGCGACTCGAAAGAAGGCGAAAAGCAAGAAGGCGGCAATAAACAAGATACACTTGTATTTGGCCGCGGTGGAGATACAGTATCATTAGACCCTGCGACGGCAACGGATGGTGAGTCGTTCAAGGTAACAAAAAATTTATTTAACACGTTAATCGAGTTTGGTGAGCAAGATACGGAATTGAATCCTGGACTTGCTAAAGAATGGTCTGTTTCTGAAGATGGTTTAACGTATACGCTTAAACTTCAAGAGGGAATTAAATTCCACGACGGTACAGACTTTAATGCAGAAGCTGTCGTATTCAACTTTAACCGTTGGAAAGCAGGCAACAAAGAACAGTTCTATTATTACAACTCTCAATTTGGCGATGTTATTCAAGAAGTAAAAGCAGTTGACCCGGCTACAGTAGAGTTCAAACTAAGCCGTCCATTGGCTCCATTCTTCAAAAATTTAGCGATGTCGCCGTTTGCGATTTCATCTCCGGCAGCTGTTGAAAAATATGGTGAAAAATACAATGAAAATCCTGTGGGTACAGGAGCATTCAAGTTTAAAGAGTGGAAACGCAACGATCGTATCGTTATCGAGAAAAACGAAGAGTTTTGGATTGATGGCCTTCCAAAATTGAACCAAGTTATTTTCAAGGTTATTCCTGAAAATTCAGCTCGTTTAAATGCGTTGAAAACAGGTGAAGTGGATTTAATTGATGGTGTTAACTTTACAGATGTTCCTGGAATCGAAAGTGATTCTAATTTACAAACGTTCTTCCGTCCATCTTTAAACGTGGCTTACTTGGGCTTAACATCTACAAGAGGTCCATTAAAGGATAAAAAAGTTCGTCAAGCATTGAACCATGCCGTCGATAAAAAAGCGTTGGTAGAGGCATTCTTTGCTGGTGAAGCGACTCCGGCCATCAACCCAATGCCGGAAGTAGTAGAAGGCTACAATGACAGCATCGAAGATTATCCGTTTGATTTAGAAAAGGCAAAACAATTATTAGCGGAAGCCGGCTATGCAGACGGCTTTGAGATGGAGCTATGGGCAATGCCTGTACCTCGTCCATATATGCCGGATGGCCAGAAGGTAGCGGAAGCCCTTCAAGCCAACTTTGCAAAAATCGGTGTAAAAGCTAAAATCGTCACGTATGAGTGGGCTACTTATTTAGATAAAGCACGCGCTGGTGAAGCTGATTCCTTCTTGCTTGGATGGACTGGCGATAACGGTGATGCAGATAACTTCTTATATGTGTTATTAGACAAAGATTCAATCGGCAGCAACAACTACACGTACTATCAGAATGACCAAGTCCATGACTTGCTCATTCAAGCCCAAACAGAAGTAGATCCTGCGAAGCGAAATGAATTATACAAAAAAGCACAAGAAATTATTAAAGACGATGCTCCTTGGGTACCTCTTGTGCATTCAAAACCAGCGTTAGCAGGTAAAGCTAACATTACTGGATTTAAAGCACACCCAACTGGTTCCGATGAATTAGGGACAGTTGAGTTTCAATAAGCCATAAGCAGTCTTATGGCTGAAGAAAGGTTTCAGACCAGTTCATGCTCTTGAGGAATGCGGCTATGATGAAATAAAAAAGAGAGCTGACCATAAGTTTGAAATGATTGAGTTTATGCTTTTGGAAAAATGGACCGTCAACTAAAACCTTTGATATTACTAGGTTTACATGACGGTCCATTTTGCAGGGGTGACCCAAGAGGGGTTGTTTTTCCCCTTTTGAGTCACCCCTTTTCCTAATATATATCATGAAAGAAGTGATGATATGTTCTCTTATATTGTACGAAGGATTTTGATGCTAATACCGGTTTTACTAGGTTTATCACTTGTTGTCTTTTTTATGATTCGCGCTATTCCGGGTAACCCGGCTCAAGTTATTTTAGGACAATTGGCAACGGAAGAGGCTATTGAAGCTTTGACTAAAGAGCTTGGTTTGGATCAGCCTTGGTATACGCAGTACTTCCATTACCTAAGTGGTTTATTAACGGGTGATTTGGGAGAATCCCTTCGCACGAAATCTCCAATTAGTGAAGAAATGCTGCCTTATTTAGCGGCTACATTGGAGTTAGCGGTCGTCGCATTATTGATTGCAGTAGTAATTGGTGTAAATGCTGGTATTATCAGCGCATGGTTCCAAAATTCATGGTTTGATTATGCGGCTATGCTGCTTGCTTTAATCGGGGTTTCTATGCCAATCTTTTGGCTTGGATTGATGGAGCAATGGGTATTTGCCATTCAATTAGAAGCACTTCCGACTTCAGGAAGAGAAGATGTGCGTAATCCTATTGAGGCCATTACAAATCTCTATCTCATTGACACGCTGATTCAAGGGAGAATGGATCAATTCATTCAAGTTTTACAGCATCTCATCTTGCCAAGCTTTGCTTTAGCGACCATTCCGATGGCGATCATTGCCCGCATTACACGTTCAAGTATGCTTGAAGTTATGCGTTCTGATTACATTCGTACAGCGAGAGCGAAAGGGTTAAGAATGTTTTGGGTTGTTTATAAGCACTCATTGAAAAATGCAATCATTCCGATTATTACTATTATTGGTTTGCAGTTAGGGTTATTGCTTGGGGGTGCGATTTTGACGGAAACGATCTTCAGCTGGCCTGGAATTGGACGTTACATTTACGAGGCAATCGGTTTCCGTGATTATCCTGTTATTCAGTCAGGCATTCTTGTGATTGCGGTTATTTTCGTACTCATCAATTTGATTGTTGATATTCTTTATGCGGCAATTGATCCGCGAATCAAGTATAACTAGGGAGGGACGTTCATGGCAGAATTAGCACGAAATGATGCACCATTGAATTCGACCGTACAGCAAGACATGGCCGTTTCGCCATGGAAAGAGGCTTGGAAAGGATTTAGAAAAAATAAACTGGCACTTGTCGGGACCTTCATCGTACTATTCTTTATCTTATTGGCTATATTTGCACCGGTGATTGCACCGCAAGGCATTAATGAGCAAGATTTAGCGAAGAGGCTGCAGCCGCCTTCCAGTGAGCATTGGTTCGGGACCGATGATTTTGGCCGCGATATTTTATCCCGTGTCATTTATGGAGCGAGAATCTCCTTATGGGTTGGATTTTTCTCGGTATTAGGATCTGTCGTTATAGGAACTACCTTAGGGATTGTAGCGGGCTATTACGGAAAATGGGTGGATACCTTGATTTCGCGCATTTTCGATATTATGCTGGCGTTTCCAAGCATTCTGTTGGCGATTGGGGTTGTGGCGGTATTAGGTCCTTCATTGCAAAACGCCCTTATTGCCATTGCGATTATTAACATTCCGAACTTTGGACGTTTAATTCGCTCAAAGGTATTAAGCGTAAAGCAGGAAGAATATATTATGGCCGCAAAAGCAATTGGCATGAGTGATACAAGAATTTTATTCTCTCATATTTTGCCAAATAGCATGACGCCTATTATTGTCCAAGGGACACTGGCCATTGCAACGGCCATCATTGAAGCTGCAGCTCTCGGTTTCTTGGGCCTGGGGGCACAGCCGCCTAACCCGGAATGGGGAAAGATGCTTGCGGATTCTAAGCAATTTTTAGTGCAAGCCCCTTGGACCATGATCTTTCCCGGTTTAGCCATTATGCTGGTCGTACTTGGTTTTAACTTGATGGGTGACGGTCTTCGGGATGCACTCGACCCGCGAATGAAAAGTTAATTAGAACATCGACATGGACCTTGCGAGACAGGTCCATTTTTATTGGAATTATATAGAAAATAACTTTAATGAAAGATGAATAGGAAATATAATGAGTAGTGGAAGAACGATTATAAAGGGGTGATAAAGCCATGAAAAGCAACTTAAGGATGCTAATAGTAGTTATGGCAGCAATATTATGGGGTTCCTTGTATGAAGGAAAGGCATTGGCGGCCGCCAATAACAAGATTGGCGTGGTTTTTTCGGAACAAAGCGAAAAATACTCTCTTATTTATAGAGAGGGAGGAGTATACAACAATCAAAAAGTGGATACGAAAGAAAAGTGGTCCCCTATTCTTGAAAAAGAGGAAAAATTATATGCGCTGTTACAAGAGCAAGGGTTCCAAGTAGAGAAAGTAACGGACCAAGATTTGAAAAATGCTGCTGTATTAAGGAAGTATGACACTCTTGTGTTTGCGCATACCGTTCTCATGACAAAGGAACAGCGGGCGAGCGTAAAGGAGTATATCCGAAATGGAGGCGGGGCTTTGTTCATTTACGGGACAGCCCGCAATGAAGCGGCAAAATTTCCAAAAGAAGGACAACTGGATTTAACTCCGCTTATTTATGATACGAAAACATGGATTTGGGAGTGGGATAATTTAACGGAGGTTTTCCAGTCTGCCTTCGTCAATGATGTAGTCGTAGAAAATACGACGCTGACACAGGGGAGTTCTCATCCGATCATTCAAAATACGTTAAAGGCTTTAAATCAATCCAAGTTATCGATCCGAAACAATCGGGGAGGCGGTGAATGGATTGAAGTCATTCAGCCTTATAAAGGAACGAAAGTGACCCCATTGCTTACATATGAAAGCATAGGTTCATCCAAGAATCCAGAGCATGCATCAAAAGGAACGAGTGTATCCTATGCCATGGAGTATGGAAAAGGAAGAGTCGTGTGGTTTGGATTCCGGGCGTTTGATTATGTCGGAGTATCCCATGCTGGGGGGCAAGAGAATAAGCCTTATGACGGATTGAAAGGAGAAGAAGAAATAGAGACGCTTTTTGAACAATCGGTTCTATGGACAGCTGCCTCCCATGCAAACAATCATTCTATTAATCGAAGAGTTTCCATTTCTCTATCGGATCTAAAAGCATATGCAAGACCAAGCGAGTATGCGGCTTACGGTACAGTGACTGTTCAAAATACAGGAAATGTTCCATCAAGGGGAACGCTTCTAGTGGAAGTGATAGCGCCAACGGGAAAAACGCTCGCTTCGTATAAAAAACATCTTGTCGGATTAACGCCGGATACATCTTCGTATGCCAAGTATGCTGAAAAATTTCATCTCAGTTTACCGAAAACACTTGCCAATGGACGTTATGAATTAAAAGTCACATATCGTTTTGGACGAGAAGGGCAAGAGGTTCTTCAAACAGATGCAGCCAAAATGTATATCAACATTTACAATAACCAAACCAAGAATATTGTAACGAGCGGAACGTTTAAAGATGTTCCATGGTCGCATTGGGCAGCCAAAGACATCTACAACTTATCGTACCTTGGAATTATTACAGGCTACCCTGATGGTACCTTCCGACCGAATTATAAGATTACGAGATTACAAGGAGCTCAAATGCTGACAAGAGCATTGAACGCCCCTTTAAGCCCTTCTGCTAAATTGAGTGCTTCTGATATGAAGTTGGGATCTTACGGGTATGAAGCTGCCGCTTATGTAGTCAATAAAGGAATCTTTGATTTGAAAAACGGCCAATTTCGTCCAAATGACTACTTAAATCGAGGCGATATGGCAAAAGCGCTTGCAACGGCTTTTCGTCTAAAAGGCTATACCGAAAAAGAGTTTAAAGATGTTCTATCACAATCCCCGTTCGAAGGTTTCATAAATGTGCTGGCGGCAAATGATGTGACAACCGGTTATCCGGATGGAACCTTCCGGCCGAATGATTTTGTCACACGCGTTCAGTTTTCCGCTTTTGTAGACCGTTCACTTCATGTCGTTGAATAAACTTCCATCAGTGGGGGCTTCATCCCCACTGATGGCTGGACGTTTTGAAATGGGCGTCTTACTGCCCGTTAATGCGGGATAAATCTACTGAAAAACGCCGTTTCCTTCCGGTAGTATGACTGGAAGGAAACGGCGTTTTTACTTTTTGGAATATAACTTGAGAGTTGGATTGATGAATGATACTATGGGCTTTCTCCGGCAATAACAAAGGTGGGACATAAAATAAGAATTCATTTAATGCTTTCGTCAGCGTCATTTGGAGATTCAGTAACATTTTTTTACAATGCGGCAAAAAATATATAAAAAATTTGGGGAGATTATCACATACTCCTGTTTATTATCTTTAAAAGGAGAATAACTTTGTTATTTTTAAATAGTGATTTATAAAGTTTAGCATTGATATAAGGTAACATTGATAAAAATTGATATATTAATATCCTAAATTGTGAATGGGTTAACTTAAATTCTAAAATATCTGAAAATATTTACAAGTACTTGTACGTATGATATTTTAGAGTTATTAGATATAACATTATTATTACAACAGTGAAAATGGTGTTATATAAAGGTTTTGTTGGTATATGAAAAGGGGTTATAGACATTCATCTTTGTAAGCGCTTCATAGTTTATGATTAATGAGAGGGGATAGGAGATAATGATCATTCATGAAGTTGAAACGTATTCACAAAAGGAACTAGAAGAGCTGCAGGTAGCGCGTTTAAAGGAAACGGTAAAAAGAGTATCCGAGAAAGTACCTTTTTATCAAGAAAAATTCAAAGAACTTAATATAACAGTAGAGGATATCCAAACGATAGATGACGTACGCAAGCTGCCATTTACGAAAAAAGAAGCGTTGCGTGAAAACTATCCTTTCAACTTATTTGCTGCAGATATGAAAGATGTCGTTCGTATACATGCTTCTTCGGGCACAAGCGGAAAGCCAACGGTAGTGGGCTATACAAAGAATGATATTGATAATTGGGCTGATATGGTTGCCCGCGCAATTGCACTTGCAGGGGGAGAGCCAGGCGGTGTGTTCCAGAATGCTTACGGATATGGATTATTTACAGGTGGATTAGGGATTCATTATGGAGCGGAAAGACTTGGCATGGCAACCGTTCCAATCTCCGGAGGAAATACAGAACGCCAAATCACTATTATTGAAGATTTTAAACCAACCGTCATTGCTGGTACACCTTCTTATATTTTGAAGGTTGCTGAAGAAATGGAGGAAATGGGGAAAGATCCAAAAAGCAGCTCTTTAAAATTTGGTATCTTTGGAGCGGAGCCTTGGTCAGAGGAAATGCGCAAAGTTTTAGAAGAAAAGTTTGGTATTAAAGCTTGTGACATTTATGGATTAAGTGAAGTAATGGGGCCAGGTGTAGCCATGGAATGTCATGAAGCGCAGGACGGATTGCATATAGCGGATGATCATTTCATTGTGGAAGTCATTAACCCTGATACTCTCGAGCCAGTAGCGGATGGAGAAGAAGGAGAATTGGTGTTTACTAGCTTAACGAAGGAAGCATTCCCGGTTATTCGTTATCGTACAGGGGATATAGCTTCTATCACAAGAGAAACCTGTAAATGCGGCAGAACGACGACAAGAATGTCACGTGTAAAAGGGCGTATCGACGATATGCTTATCATACGCGGGGTAAATGTCTTCCCGTCGGAGATTGAACATTTCTTAATCCAAATTGAAGAACTGGCACCGCATTACCAAGTTCGCTTACGTCGTGAAGGTACGTTAGATGTAGTCGAGTTACATGTTGAGGTCAGCGAAGAAATTTACCAACAAGTAAACGGCGACATGCAGCATGAGCGTATTCAATTCATTATGAAAAAAGTACAGCACTCCATGAAAAATAATTGTTTGGTGAGCATGAAGGTGAAGGTGCTGGCTCCAAGAAGCATTCCTAGATCTGAAGGAAAAGCAGTCCGCATTGTAGATGAGCGCAAAGTTGCCGCAATTGTATAAAACATTAAATTTTTTAAAAATTGTTTGATTTTTTATATAACAATAATTTATAATAACGTTATAAAAGTGTTATAAGAAGGAGAGGGAAATAGACAATGTCTAATCTCACAGAAACATTAACCGAGGCGGAAAAGTTAGAACAGTTTATGCAGCGAATTGAAGCGGGAGATAAAATCGAAGTAGATGATTGGATGCCCGATGAATATCGAATGGCACTTATTAAATTAATTTCTATGCACGGAATGAGCGAAATAATGGGAGCGCTTCCGGAAAAAGAATGGGTGCCGAAAGCTCCTTCTCTTCGTCGTAAACTCGGCATTATGGCAAAAGTACAAGATGAAATGGGCCACGGTCAATTATTGCTGCGTGTAGCGGAAGACTTGTTAAAGCCTTTTGGAAAAACAAGAGGCGACTTGATGGAAGACTTATTTAAAGGGGATCTCAAGTTTCACAACGTGTTTCATATGCCGGCTCCAACTTGGGGAGATGCAGGATTGATCGGCTGGCTTGTAGACGGAGCAGCGATTATTACTCAAACGGATATGTTAGGTGCTTCCTATGGTCCATATGCAAGAGCACTACAGCGCATTTGTGCTGAAGAGGTGTTCCATGCTCAGCACGGAGAATCAATCATCATCGCTCTGGCAGAAGGAACAGAAGAGCAAAAAGCATTGATTCAAGAGGCATTAAATCGTTGGTGGGAGGCATTGCTCATATTCTTTGGACCTGCCAGCAGCACTACGATGGGCAGCTCTAAACAAGACGTGACCATTAAATACAAGATTCGTACAAAAAACAATGAAGAACTACGTCAAGCCTTCTTTACGAAATATATTCCGCGAATCTTATCATTAGGATTAACGATTCCGGATCCAACGCTCCATTTTGATGAGGAAAAGCAACAATGGGTATATGAACAGCCGGATTGGAATGAGTTAAAGAAAATCAGCAAAAACCAAGGTCCGCGATCTCAAGCTCGTCTGAATCTTCGCAGAACGTCTTACGAAAATAACGCTTGGGTACGGGAAGCATTAAGCGCGGCGATTAGCTGAAAAGCAGAAGGGGAGTAAACGGAAAAATGGAAAATAATAATAAAACATTTTATCAAGAGTATGAAGTGTTTAGTAAGCGTACGCCTAGTTCATCGTTTCAGCACCAATTCAGCCTGCTCGCTCCAAACGCGGAAATGGCCTTGATTATGGCTCAAGAAAATTTCATGCGCCGTGAACCGGTTGCTGACATTTGGGTCGTTAACAGATCAGACATTCGGGGATTAGCGCCTGAAGAGAAGCAAATATTAAATCGTTTAGATAATAAAGATTACCGTACAACAAAAGGATACGGATATTTAAAGAAAAAATGGCGTCATTACGAACAGAAAATGTTCGATGAAAAAGAGATTTTGTCGTGGGCAGGGGGGAAAGACAAATGAGTGAAGCAGCAAAAACATTAAGCCCAGAATATAAAGAGGCATTGGCTGAATTATTATTTCAGCTGGCAGACGATGATTTCCTTTTTGCTTACCGCGGTTCTGAATGGCTTGGGCTCGCCCCGCATATTGAAGAGGATGTGGCTTCTTCTTCCATCAGCCAGGACAGCATGGGTCATGCGGCAATGTTCTATAGCTTGCTAGAAGAATTAGGGTTAGGGAAAGTAGACGATCTAGCGCATGCCCGTCCTGCGCATGAAAGAAAGAATAGTATTTTAGTAGAACGCGTAAACGGCCCGGGTCATTATATGTCAGACGCACAATACGATTGGGCTTATGCGGTAGTGAGAAACTATTTCTATACACAAGCTAAAAAGGTCAAAATCGATTCTTTAAAGCAAAGTACGTACGGCCCGCTTGCAGAAGTGGCTGTGAAAGTAAATATGGAACTTTATTATCATTTGCTTCATTGGAAAACTTGGTTTGTTCAGCTTTTAAGTACAACGGAAGAAGCGAAAGAACGAATGATGCAGGCAATGGACAAAGTAATGAATGACTTTGACGATGTCTTCTCATTAGGTCAACATGCAGAACAAATGAAGCAGTTTAGCTTAATTGAAGAAGAAAGCGCTTTAAAAGAAAAATGGGCGGCCTCTCTGGCTCCTGTATTCGAGTCACTAAGTTTAGAGATTCCTAAGAAAACAAGCTCTCAAAGCCAAAATGGGCGCAATGGAGAACATACCGAAGAATTAAATGATGCTCTTTCAACACTAGGGGAAGTATATAATCTCGATCCTGTTGCTCCTTGGTAATCAATCAGAAAAGAGGTGTGAATAATGATGATAGCACCCTTGCAGATAACACGGGAAGAAGTGTTAAACGTATTAGAGAACGTAAAAGATCCTGAAATCGATACAGTGAGTATTATTGATTTAGGGATGGTAGAAGAGATTTCCATTGACAATCATCATGTATCGATCAAAATCTTACCTACATTTTTAGGTTGTCCAGCTTTAGAAATTATTAAGAACAATATCGTTCGGGCCGTAAAAGAAATTGATGGTATCGGAGAAGTTACAGTGGAGTTTATCCAATCACCGCCATGGACGTCAGATCGTGTAACAGAAAAGGGACGCGAAGGATTAAAAGCATTCGGGATTGCCCCTCCTCCAAAACATATAGAGGAAGATGGATCATGGCATATTGATTGTCCGTATTGCGGTTCTACTTACGTCACGATGGAGAATATTTTTGGCCCGACAGCATGCAGAAGTATTCTATATTGCAAAAGCTGCAAAAATCCATTTGAGGCGATGAAGCCTATTTCAAATCTAATGTAAAGCGGGGAAGAAACATGGTTAAAATGATCGCATTATATAAACATCCTGAAAATAAAGAAGCATTTGATGAGCATTACTTTAATGTGCATGCTCCAATTACGGAAAAGATTCCTGGTCTTCGCAAAATGGAGGTAACAAAAGTTGTTGGCTCTCCAATGGGTGGAGAAGGAGAATATTACTTAATGTGTGAAATGTATTACGATGACCACGAGGCTCTTAAACAAGGCATGCGTTCTGCAGAAGGCAAAGCATCTGGTAAAGATTTAATGGGATTTGCCGGGGAGCTTGTCACATTAATGATTGGTGAAGAAGTGAAATGAGTACTTTCCAATTCATCGAAACTTCTATTGTAGACGGGGTAGGGTTGATTGAATTAAACCGCCCCAAGCAATACAATGCGTTAAATCGCACAATGGTACGAGAGATTGTAGAAGCGATGGAATCATTTGATCAGCAGGATGAAGTGGTCACAATCTTACTAACAGGCAAAGGCCGCGCTTTTTCAGCAGGTGCTGATATTGATGAAATGGCAAATGATGATTCGATCCGTTTAGAGCTGTTAAATCAGTTTGCTGATTGGGATCGTCTGGCGTTAATCAAGAAGCCTATCATTGGAGCTGTTAAAGGATTTGTATTTGGTGGAGGATTTGAGTTAGCGCTTTGCTGTGATATGTTAATCGCAGCAAGCGGCACCGAGTTCTCATTCCCTGAAGTCAATATAGGGGTTATGCCGGGGGCAGGCGGTACGCAGAGACTGACAAAGCTTGTTGGAAGAACAAAAGCGATGGAGTGGCTTTTGACGGGGGACCGGATTCCGGTTGAGAAAGCTATGGAGCATGGAATCGTCAACCGGATCGTTTCTCATGAATTGTTAATGGAAGAAGCAATGAAGTTTGCCGGGAAGCTGGCTAAACAACCTCCTTTATCGCTGCGCCTTATTAAAGATTCCGTCAACAAGGCGGTCGACTATTCTTTATATGAAGGAATGCAATACGAGCGAAAGAACTTCTATCTATTATTCTCCTCACAAGATCAAAAAGAAGGAATGCAGGCTTTCATAGAAAGAAGAAAACCTAATTTCAAAGGAAGATAAGGGGGAGAAATGATGTTTGAAACCATTCGTTACGATGTAAAGGACGGAGTAGCGTGGCTGCGGTTGAACAGACCGGATAAATTAAATGCTTTTATTGCCCAAATGAATCGTGAAATTAAAGAAGCGGTAAAAGAGGCTTCTTTCAATGAAGAGGTTCGCTGCGTTGTCATAACAGGAGAGGGACGTGCTTTTTGTTCCGGTCAAGATTTATCGGAAGTCAACGATAGCATGGACCACGGACAGGTTCTTAGGGATCACTATGGTCCGATGATGAAACAAATCATGCAATGTGAAAAACCGATTATAGCTGCAGTAAATGGGGTAGCGGCAGGAGCCGGGTTTAGTTTAGCGCTTGCTTGCGACTTCCGATTGGCGTCGGAAAAGTCTAGTTTTATAAACGCTTTTGTTCACGTTGGATTAATTCCGGATTCAGGAAATCTTTATTTCCTCCCTAAATTGATTGGTCATGCCAAGGCAGCTGAACTTGCTATTTTAGGAGAAAAAATTTCAGCCGACCAAGCTTTTCAATTAGGGCTCGTGACAAAAGTCATCTCGCTGGATCAGTGGGAGACAGACATCGAGGATTTTGCCATTCGTTTGGCAAATATGCCGACGAAGGCAATCGGTTTAATAAAACGTTATTTGAATTTAGCGAATGATCTTCCTTTTGACTCGTTTTTGGAGAGGGAAGCAGAAGGCCAGCGTATCGCAGGGCTAACAACGGATCATCGAGAAGGTGTAAGTGCCTTTTTAGAGAAAAGAAAACCAGCTTTTACAGGAAAATAAAAGGAGTGGGATATATCATGTCAACAGTTCAAGAAGTCAAAGCAGAAAAGCCTGCAATGAAGCGTGAATTTTATCATTTAATTATTAATGGTGAAAAAGCAGAAAGCAGCAACGGTGCTACGTTTAAAACATACAATCCTGCTACCGGTGAAGTAATCGCAGAAGTAGCGAAAGCAACAAAAGAGGACACAGAAAAAGCGATTCAAGCGGCTCGTAATGCATTTGATTTTGGTAAATGGAAAAAAACACCTATTAATAAACGTTCTCGTGTATTAAATAAAATCGCTTCGATCATGCGTTCAAGATTTAATGAATTAGTAGAGTTAGAGATTTTAGATACAGGAAAATCTCTGCATGCGGCCCAAGGTCAAGTGATGCAGGCGATTGAAGACTTTGAATTTTATGCAGGTGCCATTGTAGGCCACGGTGGTACGGTGAATCCTGTGCCAGGTCAATTCCATAACTATACAGAAAAAGAACCAGTGGGAGTTTGTGCGCAAATCATTCCTTGGAACTATCCATTAATGATGGCGGCGTGGAAAATCGCTCCTGCGATTGCTGTCGGATGTTCAGTCGTTGTAAAACCAGCTTCATTAACACCACTTACAGCCATCATCTTAGGAGAAATCTGCCTTGAAGCGGGAGTACCTGAAGGGGTAGTAAACATTGTTGCGGGTTCAGGTGCAGAAGTTGGAAATTATCTTGTAGAACATGAGCAAGTAGATAAAGTTGCCTTTACTGGTTCTACTCCAATTGGGAAAGATATTATGGCGAGAGCCTCACAAACATTGAAGCGCGTAACGCTTGAATTGGGTGGTAAATCTCCAAATCTTGTATTTGAAGATGCAGATATTGATGCAGCAGTAGACGGCTCTTTATTTGGTATATTCTACAACACAGGTCAGTCTTGTGAAGCTCGCTCACGTTTATATGTACACGAAGACATTTATGACGAGTTTGTAAGCAAGTTTGTGGAAAAAACAAAGAAATTGAAATTAGGAAATCCGTTTGACAAAGAAACGCATGTTGGTGCAATCATTGACCAAGGTCAATTGGATGTAGTAGACGGCTATGTGAAGTCTGCAATCGAAGAGGGCGCTGAAATTTTAACCGGCGGTAAAGCGGCTAAAATCGAAGGGTTCGAAAACGGTTTCTGGTATGAGCCGACTGTTATCGCCAATGTTAATCATGACATGAAAGTAGTCAAAGAAGAAATCTTTGGACCAGTTGTTGTTATCATGAAATTCAAAGATGAAAAAGAAGCAATCAAATTAGCTAATGATACTGAATTTGGATTAGGTTCAGCTGTTTGGACGAAAGATGGAGCTCGTGCCACTCGTGTAGCAAATCAAATTCAAGCTGGTATCGTAATGGTGAACTGCCCGTTCTCAGCGATGCCTGGAACACCATTTGGCGGGTATAAGCAATCAGGCTTTGGCCGTGAGCTATGCATTGAGACGCTTGATCTATATACGGAAACAAAAAGCATCATTTCTTACTATGGCAGCCGTCCATTAAATCCATTTGGTGTGTAATTTCATGATGAGTACGGATAGAGCTCCTTATGGGCTTTATTCGTACTCATTTGTATAAGTGTATATTCAAAAAGGAGGACAAAAAGGACCGAGAAGTTCAAGGAAGCGCCGCTTTGAGCAACGGAGTGTATGTTGTTAATACATGAGTAGCGGAGAAGCAAGCTTATGAAGCCCGACTAAGAACCGCCACGTCCTGTGGCGAACGTCGGATCAGTACTTCCTGTACAAGTAAATTCGACGGTCATTTTTCCCGGACTTTTTGAACAACCTGCATAAGTGATGAAAGGGAGAAGAGCCATGATAAATAACATTGTTGTAGTCGGTTCAGGCGTAATGGGAAGAGGCATTGCCTATGTAGGGGCTGTCGGCGGCTATTCTGTCACATTGGTAGATGTGAATGAAGCGGCTTTAGGAAATGCCAAAAACGAGATTAACAGCATTTTTGAAAAAGGATTGGCCCGCGGCAAAATATCTGTTGAAACAGTAGAAGCGGCTCAGAATAATTTAGCCTATTCCGCTAGTTTACAAGAGGCAGTGAGCAGGGCTGATTTAGTCATCGAGGCCGTTCCTGAGAAATCGGAAATTAAAAAACAAGTATTTGAAACGCTTGAAGAATATGCACCGGCTCATTGTTATTTTGCGACGAACACTTCCACGATGAGTCCGACAGAGGTTGCTTCATACGCGAAGCGTCCGGAAAAAACGATTGCGATGCATTTCTTTAACCCTGTACATAAAATGCCGCTTGTTGAAATCGTTCGAGGATTGGAAACAAGTGATGAAACGGCACAAGTGATCAAAGAAGTTGCGGAACAGATGGGAAAAGAGACGGTTGTAATCAATGAATTCCCGGGCTTTGTAACGAGCCGTATTAGTGCTTTAGTTGGCAATGAGGCTTTTTATATGCTTCAGGAAGGACTTGGTACACCGGAAGATATTGATAAAGCCATTAAATTAGGGCTGAACTATCCGATGGGACCATTTGAACTCGTTGACTTAGTAGGATTGGATGCCCGTTTGAATAACTTAAAGTATTTGCACGAAAAATTAGGGGAAAAATACCGCCCGGCACCGTTATTGGAGCAATACGTAAAGGCAGGCCGTCTAGGACGCAAGTCAGGCAAGGGAGTATATGATTATACAAATACAGAAAACGAGGCGATTAAAAAATGAGAGAGGTAGTCATTGTAGATGCGGTTCGAACACCGATTGGCAGATATAACGGGGCTTTAAAAAGTGTACGTCCAGATGATTTAGGCGCGGTCGTCCTTAAAGCGCTTGTAGAGCGCAATCCGAATCTTCCGGTTGATGAAATTGAAGAAGTGATTTTCGGAAATGCAAACCAGGCAGGGGAAGACAATCGTAACGTAGCAAGAATGTCTGCTTTATTGGCGGGGCTGCCGGTTAGTGTTGCAGGTACAACGGTTAATCGTTTGTGCGGATCAGGATTAGATGCAGTGATGTATGCAGCCAGAGCGATTGCCGTTGGAGAAGGGGACATTTATATTGCCGGCGGTACGGAAAGTATGACACGTGCACCTTTCGTTATGGCAAAGCCTGATAAAGAATTCCCTCGAGGCAGCATGGAATTACAAGATACGACGATTGGCTGGCGCTTTACGAATAAGAGATTAGAAGAAATGTATGGTGTAGACACTATGCCTAGAACTGCGGAAAATGTGGCGGAGCGCTTTAATATTTCACGCAGTGACCAGGATCAGTTCGCTTTTGAGAGCCAACAGCGAGCGAAAAAGGCGATGGAAGAAAACCGCTTTGCAGAAGAGATTGTCCCGGTTGTATACAAAGATCGAAAAGGAAACGAGATTGTCGTTGATACGGATGAGCATCCTCGTCCAGATACAACGTTAGAAAAGCTTGGAAAACTAAAACCTCTGTTTGAAGGAGGAACTGTTACGGCAGGTAACGCTTCAGGTGTCAATGATGGTGCATCCGCTCTTTTAATCATGAGTGCTGATAAAGCGAAAGAGTTAGGATTGAAACCTTTAGTAAAGTATGTAGTGGGAGCAACGGCAGGACTCGAGCCGGCCATCATGGGAATAGGCCCGATTTTTGCTACAAGAAAAGCGCTGCAACGTTCAAATTTAACGGTAGAAGATATCGGTTTAATTGAATTAAACGAAGCATTCGCTTCCCAATCGCTGGAGTGTATCCGTCAATTAGAATTAGATACAGACAAGGTGAATGTCAATGGCGGTGCCATTGCGTTCGGTCATCCGCTTGGTGCAAGCGGAGCACGCATTTTGACAACCCTTATTTACGAGATGAAAAAGCGTGATACAAAATACGGACTTGCGACAATGTGCGTAGGGGTTGGCCAAGGAATTGCAACGATTGTAGAGAATGTAACCGAATAAAGAAACCGATCATTTGCAGGGTTTTAGCCTGCCTTTTAGAATAGGATAAAACAAAAGGGAGGATGACTCCAAAGGTATTAACAAAACATCCTTTTGAGTCATCTTCTTAAAAGGCTCCGCCATGAAAATCCAATGAAATTAGGATTCAATGACGGGGTTTTTTAGTAAAAATAATGATTGTGATTTAGGACTTATGCGAAAGCTTCTTTTTTTCTCAAAGGGCTTTCGCGCAGATGCTAACAAAAAAGGAGTGTAGGGAGAATGCCCTCTGTTTTATATCAAGTACAAAATAATATAGGTTATGTTACAATTAATCGTCCAGATGTGCTGAACTGTTTCAATTACGAGACACTGCATAAACTGCAGGAAGTCGTCGATTCCATCCAGCTTGACCCAGAAGTAAGAGTCGTCATTTTCACTGGAGCGGGTGAGAAAGCTTTTAGTGCAGGAGCGGATTTAAAAGAGCGCAAGACGCTGACCGAAACAGAAGTAAGAAGAAATGTAAAAGCTATTCGCGATGTATTTAACAGTATTGCCGCTCTTCCGCAACCCACTATAGCTGCTGTGAATGGATATGCATTCGGCGGGGGATTCGAGTTAATGCTGGCATGTGACTTTTCGATTGCTGTAGAGGAAGCAAAGATGGGACTTACAGAAACAAGCTGGGCCATCATTCCCGGAGCTGGAGGTACACAGCGTCTGCCGCGTTTAATCGGGGAAGCGAAGGCGAAAGAGCTTATCTTTACGGCACGCAAGATCTCTGCTGCACAGGCCTATGAATGGGGCATACTAACTAGGGTCGTAAACAAAGAAGAGTTAATGGCATCTTGTGAAGAGTTTTCACGCGAGATGATGAAGAATGGGCCGGTTGCCTTAAAACAGGCTAAATATGCCATCACTCAAGGGATGAATGTGGACTTGCAGACAGGTCTTGCCATTGAATCAAAAGCTTACGAAATCACTATTCCGACAGAAGACCGTTTAGAAGCGTTAAGAGCTTTCAGTGAACGCAGATCTCCGAATTTTACGGGAAAATAATAGTTGCGACTATTAAGAAATATCAGATATGATAATAATAAATCTTTAGTACGATACTGTAAAACATGAGTAGGCGGTGCAAATAGAAAGAGTGAGAGAAGAATGAGTACAAACACACAATCGATGATTTTCACGATTTACGGCGATTATATACGCCATTATGGCAATAAAATTTGGATTGGCAGTTTAATCCGCTTGTTGAAGGAATTTGGCCATAACGAACAAGCGGTGCGTGTAGCGGTTTCCCGCATGCTTAAACAGGATTGGGTACAGTCTGAAAAAAAGGGAAATAAGAGCTATTATTTTCTTACCGATCGCGGTGTCAATCGGGTGGAAGAGGCAGCACGAAGAATCTTTAAGTTAAATCCCCATGAATGGGATGGCAAGTGGAGAATTTTAATGTACACCATTCCGGAAGAGAAACGGCAAATTCGTGATGAATTCAGAAAAGAACTATTATGGAGCGGTTTCGGAAGCTTTTCCAATGGCTGTTGGATATCACCTAACAACTTGGAAAAAGAAGTTGAACTGTTGATCGATAAATACGATGTTGAACCGTATGTTGACTTCTTTTTATCGGATTACAAAGGTCCGAAGGAAAACCAAGCACTGGTAGAAAAAAGCTGGCCCTTAACAGACATTGAAGAGAAATACGAACAATTCATTTCTACATATAGTAAAAAGTATATTGTTCATCAAAGCATCATTCAAAGAGGGCAGATGACCGATGCAGAGTGTTTCGTCGAAAGAACGAACTTGGTCCATGAATACCGCAAGTTTTTGTTTATCGATCCGGGGTTGCCAAAAGAGTTGCTACCTTCACGCTGGAGCGGCAATCATGCGGCATTATTATTTAGTCAGTATTATAAATTGCTGGCTGAGCCCGCCAATCGTTTTTTTGAAGAGGTATTTCAGGAAGACAATGACTTAAGGCGAAAAGACCGTTCTTATAATGCGGCTGACCATCCTTTGATCAGCGAGCAAATAAAAAATTCCTAGAGGGTTCGTTCCCTCTAGGAATTTTTTATTTATCAAGTATTTCTTTAAATTCATATCCTTTTTGTACATAAGTATCAATGGATAATTGAATAAGCTCCAAATCTTTTTCTGTGATTTCACGGATTACCTTACCCGGAGAGCCCACTACAAGAGAGCGAGCAGGGATTTTCTTGCCGGATGGAATAAGTGTATTGGCTCCTATAATGCATTCTTCACCAATTTCAGCCCCATCCAATATAGTAGAGCCCATTCCGATGATCGAGCGCTTACCTATTTTGCATCCATGCAGAATAACGTTATGGCCGACTGTCACTTCATCTTCAATCGTCACAGGGCAGCCTTCGTATAGATGGATGGTAGAGTTATCTTGAATACTGCATCTATCTCCAATCATGATAGCGCCTTCATCTGCGCGCAAGACAGCATTAAACCAAATGGTTGATTCCTTTCCCACTTTCACGTCTCCAATTAAATAAGCCCCGGGAGCTACAAAAACGGTTTCATGAACGAGTGGCTGTTTTCCATTATGAGAAATAAGCATAACATCTCCCCCTTTTTATTATCACAATTGTTTTTATTTTATTTCTATTATAACATTATTGATATGGGGAGGGGAAAAAATGAAATATTTATGTGAACAACTGCAAATTACATATCCAATCATTCAAGGGGGTATGGGGAATATCAGCAACGCCATTTTGACTGCGGCGGTATCAGAAGCAGGAGGATTAGGAACCATTGGCTGTGGAACCATGCCGCCGGAAGAAGTGGAAAAAATTATTCTAGAAACAAAAAAAAGGACGAGTAAGCCTTTTGCTTTAAATATTGCCATTACTGTGACACCCTTTGTCAGAGAGTTGGTCGAGCTGGTGATTAAACATAACATTCCTGTAGTGTCATTGTCTGCCGGAAACCCGGCTCCTATTATTCCCATCCTTCAGGAGCATGGGATAAAGGCTATAGTTGTAGTGGCGTCTGTGAAACATGCGCAGAAAGCGGAAGCAGCGGGAGCGGATGTATTAGTGGCAGAAGGGTATGAAGCAGCGGGCATCAATTCTAATCTCGAGCTGACAACATTTACACTTATTCCGCAAATTGTTCAAAGTGTAGAAATTCCCGTATTGGCAGCCGGAGGAGTTGGAGATGGAAGAGGGTTAGCTGCTGCTTGGATGCTCGGAGCCAGCGGTGTTCAAATCGGTACACGCTTCATTGCCACCAAAGAAGCTCCATTCCATGATGCATATAAACAAAAGCTCGTTCAGGCGAGTGATACGGACACGGTCATCGTGGGGCGTTCTGTCGGACGGGTAAGAAGAATGCTGAAAGTTCCGTACGCTAATAAAATGGCGGATATGGAGAAACAAGGAATGACTTTAGAACAGTACAATGAAATGACGTCAGAAAAGCAACATGTAATGGGAGCGGTTTTAGGTGATTTAGAAAATGGATTTGTTAACAGCGGACAGGTAGCTGGATTGATCTCTCATATACCGAGTGTCAAAGAATTGATTCATAGTATGATGGAGGAAGCCAGAATACAAATTGATCAATCTGCAAAAGAACTAGAAGCTCTAAAGGTTGACTAATGTATATTAACAAAAGGCTCGAAGGACTAGCTCTTCGAGCCTTTTGTTATGCAGAAATATTTTTTAAAAATAGTAAAATCAAGTTCAAAAAATATTTGAAAGAAATATCTGAATTTTATTTACAATTTTCTGGTGATATGATACTTTTATTTCAAATTCATATATTTTTTATATGCCGTTTATAATTCGATTCATCATTTTTTCGTTATATTCATGATGGGAGGTTGATAGCTTTAATCGTAAAAGGTTTTTAATGACTGATTGATAGGAGAAAATTTTTGGGAGATTGACTAAAAGTGAAAAAGCATAACGGATATGATTATAATTTTATTCTATTTGTTATGAAAAGGGGGAGTATGTATGGGAGTACAAGTTCAGCAGAAGCAAGAGTCCCACATAAAAGAGGGGAAAAAGGTTGCCTACACATCACTGGTCGAAACAGCTGACTTTCAGGAACTGTTAAAACGGAAAAAAGCGTTTATTTTGCCGATGACACTGTTTTTCTTTGGGTTCTATTTTTTATTGCCTATTTTAGCTGCTTATACGAAAGTGTTGACCCACCAAGCAGTTGGTCATATTCCATGGGCATGGGTTTATGCTTTAATGCAGTTTGTGCTCGTATGGGTTTGCGGTTTTGTTTATATAAAAAAATCTGAAAAATACGATAATTTAGCGGCGAATATTTTAGCTAAACATAAGGAGGAACTAGATTAATGAGTACAATGGCTTTATCCTTATTTTTAGGTATCATCTTTTTAACGTTGGCCATTACGTACCTTTCATCCAAAAGAACGAAGAATGCCAGCGACTTTTATACGGCAGGCGGTGGATTGACGGCCTGGCAAAACGGGCTGGCGGTAGCTGGAGACTTTATGTCAGCTGCTTCATTCCTTGGAATTACAGGGGCCATTGCTTTGATAGGGTTTGATGGTTTTTATATGAGTATTGGAAATCTTGTTGCCTTTTTATTTTTGCTTTATCTCGTTTCAGAACCGCTTCGAAATTTGGGGAAATACACGATGGCTGACATGATTACAGCTCGTTTTAATTCCAAAAAGGTTCGTGGAGTGGCGGCTCTTAACACATTGGTTATCTCCATTTTTTATATGATTGCGCAGCTCGTTGGAGCAGGCGGGCTTATTAAATTATTGCTTGGCATCGACTATGCGTGGTCTGTTCTTCTTGTAGGTGTTTTAATGACGATTTACGTTATTTTTGGAGGCATGACCGCTACTAGCTGGGTTCAAATTACGAAAGCGGTTTTATTGCTTGTTGGCTCTTTCATTTTGACCTTTATTGTATTTGCCAAATTTAATTTCAGCGTCATTAGCATGTTTGAACATGTAAAATCCGTCACGCCATTAGGAGATGAATTCCTCAATCCTGGCAATAAATATAAAGACGGATTGGATATGATTTCTTTCAATATGGCTCTTGTATTAGGTGCAGCGGGTTTACCGCATCTTCTTGTTCGTTTCTTCACCGTAAAAGATGCCGCGACTGCCCGTAAATCTGTCGTGTACTCCACTTGGTTTATTGGCGCTTTTTTCATCATGACTATCTTTTTAGGTTTCGGGGCGGCTGCATTTGTCGGTTTTGATAATATTGTGGCGGCTAATCCTGCAGGCAACATGGCAGCTCCTCTATTAGCGCTTACAGTGGGTGGAGAGATTTTATTTGCCTTTGTATCGGCTGTCGCATTTGCAACCATTCTTGCGGTTGTTTCAGGTCTTGTGTTAACATCTGCGTCCGCGTTTGCCCATGATATATATGGAGAAATTATTAAAGGCGGCAATGTAACAGAAAAGCAACAAGTGCTTGTTGCACGTATCTCCTCAATCGGAGTAGCGGTTATTTCCATTTTGCTTGCATTATTTGCTCAAAAGCTTAATGTCGCATTCTTATCGGTATTAGCCCTTGGAATCGCTGCTAGTGCCAACTTACCTGTTATCTTATGCACGATCTATTGGAAGCGCTTTAATGCAACGGGAGCCATTATGGGGATGTTATTTGGGTTGCTAAGCTCCGTTACACTTGTTCTTCTGAGCCCGAATGTATGGAATCCGACACCTGGGGCAGCCATCTTTACGGGAGACCCGATTTTCCCTATGCTGAATCCGACGATTTATACCGTTCCATTAGGGTTCCTTGGTGCTTACTTGGGGACTGTTCTATCTAAAGAAAAAGCCAATGCGGAAAGCTTTGCTGAGGTTCTATTCAAATCTAATACCGGATATGGAATTAGCTCAGCGAAAGATCATTAAAAGAAGTAGTATGTTGTAGGAATGTATAACTGTCTTTTATTGAGTAATCAAAAAATCGCGGTGTGAATCCATAAAATAAAACCATCCTCTCTGTTCAAAGTATTTTTTAGAGAGGCTGGTTATTTATCCCGCATCGTGCGGGCCTAACTATCCATCAGTGGGGATGAAGGACCCCCCCACTGATGGATATATTTTTATAACATTATACGGAGCGAAGCGGAATCATAATGATAAATTTCGTACCTTGTCCCAATTGGCTGTCTACCTTAATTTCCCCGCCGTGAGCGTGAATGATTTCTCTTACAATGGCCAAACCGAGTCCGTTTCCGGGTTTATCCGAATTTCTGGCTTTATCTACCCGGTAGAAACGATCAAAAATATAAGGTAAGTCTTCTGGGGAGATCCCCCAGCCGGAATCGGTAACGACTATATGAAGATCCTTATTTTTTTGATTCACTCTTATTGTGATTGGGTCATCGGGTTCTGAATATTTTAGGGCATTATCTATCAGATTAAAAATAGCGCGCTCCATATAACGTTTATCCATATGTAAAGGCGGAAGGGGTGATTCTATCATGACCCCTATATTTTCCTGTTTTTTGTAGCTGTCTTTAATATGCTGGAAAAAGCCTTCCACATTGATTTCCTCGAATTTAAATGTGCTCTGTCCCGTTTCTACGTTATTTAATTCATATACTTCTTTGACTAGATGGTTAATAGAGTGAAGGTGCTTTTGAATGCGGTTTAAATATTCATCAAAATCTTCCTTTTGGATGACACCGTACTGAATTGCTTCAATGTATCCTAAAACGAGTGTGATGGGAGTTTTTAAATCATGTGCAATGTTAGCAAACATGGTTTTTCGTGCTTCCTCCATCTTGGATAGTTTATCATTTGCTTCTTTTAAGGAGAGATTGATTAGCTTTAATTGAGTTGTTCGTTCCTGTACTTTTCCTTCTAATTTCGAGTTTAAATCTTGATAGTTTTGGACGAGTTCATTGATCCGCTCGGCCATCTGGTTAAAAGCTTCGCTTAAAACTTGAAATTCATTCAATGATTGCTTGCCGATTTTAATTTTCAGATTATCTTTACTAATGCCTCTAATTCCTTTTAACACTTCTGAAAGAGGCTTGGTGAATTTTTTCCATGATATAACAGATATAAGAATCAAAATGATGGTCAAAACCAAAACTAAGCTGATAAATTGAATGACGAAAGATTGTCTGTATGTTGCTAGTTGTTCCTCCAAAATAGTATTAATAGGACGACTCACATCCTTTTTGGGGATAATATAGGCCAGTTGCCATCCGGTATTCTCCACTTCGGAGGTTAATATTATCTTCTCTTCTTTATTAATATTGGTTGAAAACTTATGCTGTTTACTCATTTGTCCCCGAATATGCCGATCTAAAAAAGGCAAGTCATTTTTTGCTTTAGGCTGATAGGAGATGAACTGTTGGTTTGAATCAATGAGCACTGCATAAGCCCCTTTTTCCTTGAACTTAAAGTCCAGCAAATAGTCCAGCACTTGAGAAAGAGTAATATCTGCACCGATAATTCCTATAAATTCCCCGTTGGATTGATGAACGGGAAGGGATAAAGAAAGTACCTCTTTTCTATGGGTTAAGTCTAAATATGTATTAGTCCAGGCTGCCTTTTGGTTGTGAGATTGAGCGGCAGAATAGAAGAACGGCTGCTTCGTGAAATCAATATCTGGTTGTAGATAGCCTTGGTCCACTTCTTGTTTGACATGCAGCTTAGGATAAATACGCCAGTATGATTCAGCACCTATAAAGTAGATGGCCGCTATGTTAGGATCTTGTTTTACAATGGTCTTAAATGTGTTTTCCAATATTTTAGATTCCGCCAATCGAGATTTAATAGTTGGAGTCATAGTTTTGACAGCGCTTACACCGCTATTGGACACATCACCATTTACATTCTCCCAATAGTACCCCTCCTTCTCCTTGGTTAACCGCAAATTATAGCCATCAACGATGATAGAATGATTAAAAACATCTTCTGCCAGTATCCGGGTTGAGTTGAGTTGGGCTGAAATCGAATCTAGTTGTTCATTTATGATTCGAGCCTGTTTTCTGACGTGTTCCTGGTATAAATATACATTATTGTTTAAGAGGGCACCTTCTGTACGTTTTTTCGTCGTTTCCAATAAATCATCCAGGTTATGCATCACCATATATACAATAAACATAAGCGGCCCTATGGAAAACAGGAGAAATATAAACAGCATCCTTCCGCGAAATGTTTTAGAACCCTTCTGAAATATTTGAAGCAACTTCTTGGACGTCTTCATTAAATTTATATCCTACTCCTCTAATAGTTGATATGATAGCCTCTTTCTTCGATGTTCCCTGCAATTTTTTTCTTAGATTCCCAATGTGGACCATAACCGTTTTTGTATCGATTTCTGCATTGAACCCCCATATTCTTTCCATGAGATGTTCGGCACTGAATACTTGTTGGGGATGTCTCATAAAAAAATGCAGCAGTTGAAATTCCTTGGAAGTAAGAACGAGCCTTTGGTTGGAAATATGACATTCATGGCGATCGGCATTCAATACAATAGAGGCCGATTTATAAATATTTTTTTCCACCCGTTTGTGCACTAAAAGACTTCTGCGTAAGTGAGCTTTAATACGTGCAAGTAACTCATGCATGCTGAATGGTTTACCAATATAATCATCTCCACCGACACTCAACCCTATTACTTTATCTATCTCTGAATCTTTGCAGCTTAAAAACAAGATGGGAACTTCTATTGTTTGACGTATCTTCCGGCATAATTCAATCCCGTCCAAATCCGGTAAAAAAACGTCTAGAACGATAAGATCGGGGTTGATATATTCGATTTGTTGAAGAGCTTCTTTGGCATTTTGTGCCTCATGAAAGTTGCATCCTTCTCTTGTTAAATAAAGACCTATGAGCTCTCTAATCTCAGGTTCGTCATCGATGACCAGTACGTTGGAATTAGCTAACATATTTATCTCCTTTCCTTAAAGCGTATATTTTGTCTAAATTGTTTCCTGTTCAAAAAGTAAGAGGTATTTAAAGTATTTTTACTAAAATTTTAACATAATTTTGATAATTCTTTAACTTCGTCTTTTATAATAGCCAAAAATAAGGCAGAAGAACTGGGGGAGGAAGAAAATGAAATATAGTAGACCGATAAAATAGAAGTTATAAGAGCCGAGATGTATAGGGGCATTTCGATAAGCTTTATAAAGAAATTTACAGGGAGAGATGAGTAATGAAGAAATATCAATCATTCATTGATGGTCAATGGGTAGATTCACAATCTGGCAAAACATTTGAGTCCATTAACCCAGCAACGGGAGAAATCAATGGAATTATAGCTGAAGGTGACGAAAAAGATGTAGATCTAGCTGTAAAAGCGGCACGCAAGGCATTCGAATCAGGCCCTTGGAGTTCCATGGCGCCTAGTGACCGTGGCCGTTTATTGTATAAGGTAGCTCAGAAGCTATGGAAAAACTTAGATTACTTGGCTGAGACAGAATCAAATGATAATGGGTTGACTATTAATGAAACAAAGATGATTGCCATTCCAGCAGCTATTGATGTATTGGAGTTCTATGCAGGCATGGCTAATAAGATTCAAGGGGATACATTAGCATCGCCCAACAATCGTTTTAACTTTACACTACGTGAGCCGATCGGTGTCATTGGAGCTATCGTTCCCTGGAACTTCCCGATTATGCTAACCATGTGGAAGTTGGCCCCTGCTTTGGCAGCTGGAAATACGATCGTTATCAAACCTGCTGAACAAACACCTATCAGCATTCTAGAGTTAGCAAGATTAATGCAAGAAGCAGGCATCCCGGATGGAGTAATTAACGTCGTAAACGGACGCGGTTCTGGTGCAGGTGCGGCGTTATCTTCTCACCCGGATGTAGATAAGATTGCTTTCACAGGTTCAACGGCGACAGGAAAACTGATTATGAGAGCGGCAAGTAACAATTTGCGCCCAGTGTCTTTGGAACTGGGAGGGAAATCACCTAACATCGTATTTGAGGATGCTGATATAGAAGAAGCAGTGAATGGTTCATTATTTGGGATTTACTTTGCTCAGGGACAAGTATGTGCAGCAGGATCAAGACTGTTTGTCCAAAAGAGTATTTATGACACGTTCGTTGATCGCTTTGTTTCAAAAGTAGAATCTATTCGAGTTGGAAACCCGCTTGACCCTTCTACGCAAATGGGTCCTCAAGTATCCGAGCAACAGCTGAATGTCATTGAGCGTTATGTTCAAATTGGACAGGATGAAGGGGCAAAGCTTGTAACAGGCGGTAAGAGGAATCAATCATTGGGGGGAGGATTCTTCTATACACCAACGGTTTTTACAGATGTAAGTAATGATATGACGATCGCAAAAGAGGAGATTTTTGGACCAGTTGTCTCTATTATTCCTTTTGCCGATGAAGAAGATGCATTATCAAAAGCAAATAACACAATTTACGGTCTTGCTTCTGGAGTATGGACAAACGATTTATCAAGATCCCTGCGTATGGCAAGAGGGCTAAATGCGGGAACAGTTTATGTAAACACATATAGTATGCTGGACAGTACGGCTCCTTTTGGCGGGAATAAGCAAAGCGGATTTGGACGTGAGCTTGGTGTTGAAGCATTAAACATGTATACAAAAACGAAACATGTCTGGGTTGATTTAAGTAAAGAAAAATTAAACTGGTACGGTTTCTAGAGTCATAGAAAGAGCAATTACAACATCAATTGCTCTTTTAAAAATAATAACCGGCTGCTTTGTACTAACAATTTTATCCCGTAAAAGCCCGAAAAGATCAATTAGCCATCAGTAGGGGAGAAGAGCAACCCACTGATGGAAGTTTCCTTTATTTAATGATGGTAAAAAAGAAAATGAAAGGAATACACTTATGAAAATAAAGAAAAGTCTTATGAAGGCAGGAATCATTATCATTACTGTACTAATGCTGATACTCTCTTCTTTCTCATCACTTTATAATAATAGGGCATTTGCTCACGGCGGTGAAGTGGAATTAGTTGAGTTAGAAGCTGCCTTAGAGGGTACTGATGCAACTGTTAAATCAAATTTTTGGAGTTTTTTCTCAGATACGATCACAATCAAAAAAGACGATACAGTAATAAAGATAAAGCCTGATTCTAATAAAGCGAATGTTAATGGTGATGTGATTAAATTAGAAGTACCCGTAACAAAAAAAGATGGAAAAGTCTATGTGTCTCACCATTTTATAAACGAAGTTTTTCCTAAACTCGACCAAACCGTTCAAATAGAAGGTGGTGCCCATCCGCTTGACCCATTAACGCCGAAAGAAATTGAAGGTGTCGTAAATGTATTAAAAAAGGCAGGAAAATATCAGGAGAGTCTTCGTTTTACAGAAATTACATTAAAACTACCTGATAAAAAACAAGTCTGGGATTGGACTTTTGATAAGAATAAAAGCGAAACATTTGTTAGAAAAGCAGAATTTATTGCATTAGATGGTAAGCAAGTAATTGAAGGAGAAGTTAATCTATCAACAAAAAAACTAGTCTCCTGGAATGAAATCAATGGCGTCCATGGCATGGTTATGGTCGATGATTTTGCCGCTGTCCAAGCTGCTATCGAATCAAGTGCGGAGTTTGCAAAGGCACTTAAGAAACGCGGTATAGAGGAAATAAAAAAAGTTGTAGCTACACCGTTAACAGTTGGTTATTTTGAGGGAGAAGACGGTCTGAAGCATGACCAACGTTTGTTGAAGGTTGTTTCCTATTTAAATACTGGTGACGGGAATTTTTGGGCGCATCCAATCGAAAATTTAGTTGCGGTTGTGGACCTTGAAAAGAAGAAAGTTATTAAAGTAGAAGATGAAGGGGTCATCCCGGTTCCAATGCAATTAAATGCTTACGATGGGAGAGATTATACGGACAAAGTAGATGTAAAGCCCCTTACTATTACAGAGCCTAAAGGCAAGAACTATCAGGTTAAAGGAAATACAATCAGTTGGCAGAATTGGGATTTTCACTTACGTTTAGATACACGTGTAGGACCTGTATTATCAACTGTTACTTATAAAGATCATGGTAAAAAAAGAAAAATTATGTATGAGGGATCACTGGGCGGGATGATCGTTCCTTATGGAGATCCAGATGTTGGATGGTATTTTAAATCCTATTTAGATGCTGGTGACTATGGAATGGGGCAATTAACTGCACCTCTTGAATTAGGAACAGATGTACCAGAAAATGCCTTACTGCTTGATGCGACGATTGCTGATAATGCAGGAAATCCTTACACGATAAAAAATGCTATCGCTGTTTTTGAGCAGTATGCGGGTCCGGAATATAAACATGCCGACCTTGCTACATTTACAGAAGAAAATCAGAGCCGCGAACGTCGTGAATTAGTTATGCGCTGGATTAGCACAATAGGAAACTATGATTATATCTTTGATTGGGTTTTATCACAAAATGGAACCATTAAAATTGATGTAGGAGCATCTGGTATAGAAGCTGTAAAAGGCGTTCAAACAAAAACGATGCATGATGAAACCGCTGAGGATGATACACGGTATGGTACATTACTCGATAACAACATTGTAGGGACAACTCACCAGCATATTTACAATTTCAGACTTGATTTGGATGTCGATGGCGAGAAAAATTCATTAACGGAAATTAACCCAAAAGTAGAAAAAAATCAAGATGGCGGCCCTCGTAAGAGTGTCATGGTTACTGAGAAGAAAACAGTGACAACTGAAAAAGAGGCTATTCAAAAGTTTGATCCGTCAACCATTCGCTTATTAAGTAATGTTAATAAAGAAAACAAAGTGGGAAATCCTGTCTCTTATCAAATTATACCTTTTGCAGGCGGAACTCATCCAATTGCCAAAGGAGCATTATTTAGTGAAGATGATTGGCTTTTAAAACGAGTCAACTTTATGGATAAACAAATTTGGGTAACGAACTATGATCCTAATGAACGGTACCCGGAAGGAAAATACCCTAACCGCAGTAAAACCGATACTGGATTAAAGCAATATACAGCGGATAATGGTTCAATTGAAAATACGGATAATGTTGTATGGATGACCACAGGAGCAACTCATGTAGCACGTGCTGAAGAATGGCCGATGATGCCAACAGAATGGGTACATGCGATGTTAAAACCTTGGAACTTCTTTGATCGTACACCAACATTAGATTTACCTAAAAAAGATTCAAAATAATGAGGTAGAGGATGACCCCAAAGGTATAAAAGATATACCTTTGGGGTCATCCCCTAGAAAGGGCCCGTCATGGAAATCCAGTAAACCCAAGGAATTCAGTGACGGTCCTTTTCAATAAAAATTCTTTTTTGCAATCGATTTGGAATTTATGAGACAGCCCCGCCCGTCTGAAAGCGAACCGTCATGAGAAATCCAGTAAAATCAAGGATTACTTGACGGTTCATTTCAGTTTAAAAACAAAACACTGGAACTCAGTTGATGAGTCTTTGTTTAAAGGGTTTTGGTAGAAAATAAAAACATAATTAACTGATTTTTATTCATTCTCCTGTTTCTCTTGGATATCAAATTCATTGACTTCTTTATGATAACTATGGAAGCTGTCAATGAGTTTGTCGAGGTGCTCTAATTGTTCACTGTACTCAACGATGGCTGAGACAAGAGGGAAGAGATGATAGACCATTTTATTTTCTTCTTCATCCTCAAAGAGCTTTTGCTTCATGAAGTGATCAATTAGTGCTCGTTTGCTGCTGCATACTTCATTGGCCATGGTTTCTGAAAATTGTGTTTTGATTTTCCCGACAAACTTTAACATTACTTGCTCATGGTATGTTAATAAACAATCAATTTCTGATCTAATAAGGTGTTGAAACGTCTTTGGCATACGATGCATATCGTGTTCGAGACGATGCAAAAGCTTCAATGTTCCTAATGCTCTCGTTGTAGTGACAATCATTTGGCGAAAAAGAACCAGTTTTCGTGACTTAACAAAAACTTTCTTTTTCTTATAGATTCTTTCTTCTTTATAAAGAGTAAACAGCAGTTCCATTTTGTTCATTTTTTCCTTAATCCGCTCGATGTCTTCCTTCAATAACGTATATTCAGAAGCCTGGCGGATGTTCATACGGGTCCATTTAATGATTTCCTCTGTTGTATCTACGATTTTATAATAAAGCTTCGTTTCATACTTGGGAGGAATGAAAACGAGGTTGACTATAAAAGCAGATAAGACTCCGAGCATAATCGTCAAAAAGCGAATAATGGCAAATTCGATGAACTGTTCGCTTGTATTTTCCATGATGGCAATGACAGTGACGAGGGCCAGACCAATCGTATTTTCGATTTTTAGCTTTAAATTAATCGAAATGACGATGACAGCCGTTAATCCAATAATAAAAGGATTGTTCCCAAAAATTAATACGAAGATAATGGCCAAAATAGCTCCAATAATATTTGCCTGGAGTTGCTCCAATACAGATAAATAAGAACGATAAATCGACGGTTGAATGGCAAATACAGCAGCGATTGCAGCAAAAACCGGAGAGGGGAGCTGCAGTTGATGCGCTAATAAGGTAGCAAGGGTGATGGCAATTCCCGTTTTTAAAATGCGGGCACCAAGTTTCATGTGGGTTTAAAATTCCTTTCCTCTAAAATAATCTTTAGTTAGTTATTATCCAATTAGATTTAAAGTAAACAATAACATAATATACAAGGTTTATAGCCTGATATCAAGAGAAGAAAAAAGAAAAATCCCGCCAATTTGCGGGATTTTTCGATTATTTTTACCAATAGGGTATTTTGGATTATTCAGTTGAAACGGAAGGATCTGCTTGTTCTTTTGTTGGAATGACTTGCAGGAAGTAGTGCTCCGGCTGTTGAAGAAGTGTGTCGATTTCTTTTGCTTCTTCTGTTTGGCCTTGTGTATTTAACGCATCACGGTAAATGGTTAAAAGCTCTGTCACATCACTTATGCCTTTTTTGCTCAATGGCATAATGCTTACTTTTGCCCCTTTGGCAATACGTCGCTGTAGTGCTTCTTTTGTTAGCCCCATTTCAGGCTGATGTCTTAAGTATACGACACCGCCCGTCATCCCTGCACAAATCCATGGACCCGGGTCCCCTAAAACAAGACCTCTTCCGTTTGTCATGTATTCGAATGCGAAGCCTTTAATATTGGCGTTTACACCAATATTTCCATGCTCTTCTTCAGGAATAGCGCTGTGTAATTTGCCGCCAATGATCATATCGGCACCAGATAGACGAATACCGGCTCTTGCATCGGCGTTGCCTTGTACAGCAAGCAGTCCTTTTTGCGCTCCATAGCCAAAGCCTTTTCCGACTGAACCATTGTAATAGTTTCCATCTATTCCTTTTGATTTAAAGACGAAAATATTGCCTCCAATGGAGGTTTTGCCTGTTCCATCTTGGGCTCCGCCCGCCACTTCAATATCGATTCCTGCGCTATTATAAGCACCTAGACCGTTTCCAGGGATTGAACCGTCTTTATACTGAAGTTTAATGCTTGGAAGTTTATGATAGGAGCCATCCAAGCGGTTACGCACTCGATGGCAAGATACACGACTTCCCAGAATTCGCTGTTCAGATGTGACAGCTTCATATTCGCGTGACTTTCCTAAGTCCTCTACGTCAAAATCTAAATATTCTGCGCCGACTGCTGCGCTTAGTCTTGGTTGTTCGCTGCTTGCCGCGATTTCCTGTTTGGCAAACGGTTGGATATCCAAAGTTTTCAGCAAATACGTTAAATCCATTAAATCTGTGCCGCGTACTTGCGTGAGTAAATCAGACCGTCCCACGATGTCTTGCAGACGTTCAAATCCAAGGCTGGCAGTCAGACGCTTAAGTTCATCACCGAACGCTGTAAACAAGTTCATTAATCCTTGAACAGCTCCGTCTAGCTGGCGAGGAACAAAACGGCGCAGACCGTGTTCTTTTGCCTGTGCTTCTGATTCAATTTGTGTAGCGATTCCCACATGGCATGTATCCAAGTGACAGCCGCGACAGGTCGTACAGCCGATCGCAATCATGGAAAGGGTACCGAAACCGATGCGGTTTGCTCCTAACAACATCACTTTCATAACGTCAAGGGCACTTTTAATGCCTCCGTCGGCCCAAATCTCTACTTCATGACGCAGTCCGGCTTCTAAAAGTGCGTTATGGGCAGCTTTTACCCCGATTTCAACGGGCAATCCAACGTATTGAAGGGCATGAATACGGGCAGCCCCCGTACCTCCATCAAATCCGCTTAATGTAATAATATCCGCACCTGCTTTGGCAATTCCGACAGCAATCGTACCGATGTTTGGAACGACCGGTACCTTAACAGCCACTCTTGCCTGATCATTTGCTGTCTTTAGCTCGGCGATCATTTGAGCCAAATCTTCAATGGAGTAAATGTCATGGTTATTGGACGGTGAAATTAAATCAGATCCAATGGTTGCATTACGTGCTTCTGCAATCTTCGCTGTAACTTTGGAAGCTGGTAAGTGACCGCCTTCCCCCGGTTTTGCTCCTTGCCCTATTTTGATTTCCAAAAGATTAGAAGAATTCAAGAGTTCTGCGTTGACACCAAAACGTCCAGAGGCAACTTGCTGTCCGCGGGTACGCGGATATTTGCCGAGCATATCCTTAATTTCGCCGCCTTCACCATTTAAACTAATCATGTTTAAACGGTCTGCTGCTTCCGCGTAAGCACGGAAGGCGATTTCGTTTTGAGAACCGAAAGACATGGATGCGATGATAAACGGTAAGCTGTGTTCCCCTACGCCGATGTCAACTTTTTCCGGTGATGTTGCTTTGGCTGCCGGAACTAAATCGGTCAAATGTCGAATGGTAGTGGAACTGTTCTCTTCCAGTTCGGTTAATTTTTCGCGATAGGACTCATAAGAGCCTGTTTGCGCTACTTCGCCGATGGCTTTCCAAACCCTAGGGAATAGGTGGAATGTTTTTCCGGGTCTTGCTTTTTCATCTTGAAATTCTTGGGCTCTTGTCTGTGCATCTTCTTTTAAGGCATGAAAGTCATATTTTAATTGATCTGACCCGAAGAAGTTAACCACATTCAACACGGAAGCGATATCTTCATGCAGCCCGATGGAAGAAAAGAGTCGGCCATATCCTCGAAGTTCATGAATTCCAATGGTAGAAATGACTTTCTCCAATCCTTTTACGAGAGATTGGTATAAGTTCATGACAGGGTGGACTTCTTCCTCGCTGACTGTTGCGAATAATAAGTAAGGGCTGATGGCGTTAGCTCCTAATCCATACGCCACAATAACATCATGTAAAGATCGAATCGCACCTGATCGAAGCAATAATGTACAATTGCGGCGCAGTTGTTTTTGTACAAGTGCTTGGTCGACAGCGGACGTAATCAGATGGGGGTCAATCCATAACAACCCGTCTTGATGGGCTTTTGTATCATCAAGAATAATAAGTGTTTTTCCTTCCTGTACAGCGTTAATGGTTTCAGATTTTAAACGGTCTAAAGCTTGCTCTAGTGTTTCCTGTTCACTAAAGGTCGCTGATAAATAGTGAACGAGCCCTTTTGATTCATAAGCATGGACTAGCTGGTTATAAGAGGGCTGTTCTAACAATGAGGAACATTTATAACCCATTTCTCCTTCAACCAGCAAGGGAGAAGATAGTTCTACTACATAGCTCTTAACTTCATTCTTTGTTAAAGAAGGACGTTTGCCAATGATAGTCCTTGTAGAAAAATGTTCCGTTTCACGATCACGGTCAATTGCAGGGTTTGTAACAACAGCTACACTTTCTTTAATGAAATCCGCTAAATTTTTACGGGAAGAACCAATGGCTGCAAGGGGGGCATCATGTCCAAGAGAGCGAATTGGCTCGGCTCCTTTTTCTGCCATTTGTTCAAGCAATTGAATATGTTCGCGGTCCCAGCCAAATGCTGCGTATTGTCCGTTCGATACTTTGGATGGAGCCGTTTCTAAGGTGAGCTCCTCATACTTTGGCGGTGTTAACCGTTCGGCTTCATTGGATAGTGGAATACGTGCTGTAAAGCGCTTGTACACTTCCTCTTGAAAAGCAGGATAATGGTAGACATCCATAACACCCTCGCTGTTCCATTTCAGGCCGATTTTTTCGCCGGGTGCCAAAGGTTTTGGTTCAGCCGTGTATTCACTGTTTGGAATAATTCCGGGTTCCGACGAGAATAGATAGGAGGTAGCTGTTTCAAGCTTCCAAAGAGGGCGCAGTCCGAGAGCGTCCACACTGAATACAGCTTCGTCCCCATATCTTGAAATAATACCGGCAGGCCCTTGGGCGAAATGACCCCAACTTTCACGAATATACGTGTATAAATTTTGCAGATGTGAAGGATATGATTTAATCTCGTTAATAATCGGAGGGAACAAGATATCTACTGTTTCAAACAGAGAATAACCGTCACGGGCAATCAAGGTTTGAATGATTCGATCCAAATCTTGTGAATCACTTCCCCCTTTTGTAAGAGGAACGTTCATCATTCTCGCTTCGTCACGCAATTTGGCCACTGTATTGATTTCACCATTATGTCCTAATAAACTAAATGGCTGCACACGAAAGAAGCTTGTTAACGTATTGGTAGAATAACGGTTATGTCCTAATGTCATCGTTGACGCAATAAGCGGGTTTTGCAGGTCATGATAGAACTGCCTCAATGTGCTGCCCGCTCCCATCACCTTATAAACGGCATAGGAATTGCTTAAAGAGGCGACATGCACCTGTTCATCTTGCTCGATTTCAATGATTAATTCGAATAATGTTTTAGATAAATTTTCTGTAATGGATGTTGTTAAAGCAAATTGCCAGAAATGAGGTTCTTCATTTTGGGCAAGAGGGCCTAAAGCGTTTGGGTCCACTACATTATCAGCTTCGTACACAATAGCGAAGGATTTTTGGGAGAAGAGGGAAGCCACCTGTTTTTTGACATCGTTTGCATTAGCATGTTTTGAAATGAAGATATGCCCAACCACAAAGGAAGAAGAGTCGACCCAACTTGAATCTTGCCCGGCTTGAACCAGCTTCTCTTTCCACAAAGCTTTTGGCAGGTCAATATGAACGCCGATTCCATCACCTTCATTATTTACGAATCCGGCACGGTGATTCATTGTAGTCAAAGCGTTAATACACATGTCGATATTAGCCTTTGTAGGATTATTTGTTTTTTCCATTACCGACACAATTCCACAGGCATCATGTTCATGAAGATGGTAATCTTTAAATAAACTAGGGGTCCATGTTGTTTGCATAACGTTGGCTTAAAGTGTACATAAGGTACACTTTTGCTGCCGTTCACCTCCATCAAAAATCTTTCTATTTTTAAACAATTTAGTGTAAACTAAATGTTTTAATTTTTCTGAATTTATCAAATATCATCGTATCACGAAAGGAAAAAAATTTCAATTATTTATTCATTCATTTGGATACTGTATACAATGAAAGGAAAGCTTTTTTTGGAACAGAATTAATTCCCCGAAAGATTTTGGAAGCGTTTTCATTATTTGAATAAAATAAACGGGAGAATGAAACTTTCCCGTTTATTTTAAATTATGCATAATTATTCGTTTTTCAACTGACTGAATGCATGTTCTACAGCATGCAATGTAGCGGTAATATCTTCTTCTGTATGTTCAGTCGTTAAAAACCATGCTTCGTATTTCGAAGGAGCCAAGTTAATTCCTTGGTGAAGCATCAGCTTGAAGAATTTGGCGAACATCTCTCCATCTGTCTTTTCGGCTTGTTCATAATTTTTAACCGTTTCGGTTGTGAAGTAAACAGTTAAAGCGCCTTTTAGGCGATTAATGGTAATGGGAACACCGTATTTGTTGGCATGTTTTAAGATTCCTGCCTCCAGCATGGTGCCTAAGCGATCAAGGTGATCATATACGCCATCTTGTTGAAGTACTTCCAAGCAAGCGATGCCTGCTAAAATGGAAGCTGGATTACCGGCCATCGTTCCTGCCTGATAAGCAGGGCCTAACGGAGCAACTTTTTCCATAATCTCTTTTCGACCGCCGTATGCTCCAATCGGAAGACCACCGCCAATGATTTTCCCCAGGGCTGTTAAATCGGGTTTAACCCCTAATAAATCTTGAGCCCCGCCATACATGAAACGGAAGGCTGTAATCACTTCATCGTAAATCACAAGAGCGCCTGCTTCATGAGTCAGATCATTTACTTGCTGCAAGAACCCTGCCTCTGGTTCTACAATGCCAAAGTTGCCGACAATCGGTTCAACCAGCACTGCCGCAATCTCCTCTCCCCATTTTTCGAGCGCTTCTTTAAATGGTTCGATATCGTTGAATGGAACCGTAATTACTTCTTGAGCGATGCTTTTAGGAACCCCGGCAGAATCGGGGGTCCCAAGAGTAGCAGGGCCAGAGCCTGCTGCAACAAGCACTAAGTCAGAATGTCCGTGATAACATCCGGCAAACTTAATGATTTTATCTCGTCCTGTATACGCACGCGCGACACGAATGGTCGTCATGACCGCTTCGGTACCTGAATTGACGAAACGAACTTTATCCATGGCAGGCATCGCTTCTTTCAGCATTTTGGCAAATGCCACTTCATGAGCGTGTGGTGTTCCGTACAATACACCGTTTTCTGCCGCTTGTTGAATCGCTTTTGTAATGTGAGGGTGAGCATGTCCTGTAATAATGGGGCCGTAAGCAGCCAAATAGTCAATGTATTTATTGCCGTCGACATCCCAAAAATAGGCGCCTTTCCCTTTTTCCATCACAACGGGAGCTCCGCCTCCTACTGCTTTGTAAGAGCGGGAAGGGCTGTTCACTCCTCCGACTATATGTTCAAGTGCTTCGTTATGGATTTGTTCTGACTTGGTAAAATTCATCTTGAATCCTCCTAGAAATGTTACTGGCTTTTAAATATTTTCTTTTTGACTCCCCTATTCTAGCAGAATTTTGGTCATCTTAAAAAACTTCTATAATATGTGTATTTTTAAACATCCTCTATATATTTAAGGACAGCCGTAATTCAAATCGTTCCAATCCGTTGTTTATACCTGTTTATTTTAAACTTTTGAATTTTAAAAACGGCTAACCAGTTAAAAGTTTCTTGGGCATAGTATTTGTGAAAGTGGCAGAAGATTGTATAAACTAGTCTTTATGGTTGAAAATCATGGAGGTAATAAAATGCAAAATGCAATAGAAGTAGAAAACCTGCGAAAAGAATTCAAGTCTTATTCAAGTCGTTCAGGGTTAAAGGGAGCGTTTCGTGATCTTTTTACCCGCAATTATAAAATTCTTCCTGCGGTCAATGATATCTCGTTTACGGTGAGGCAGGGGGAAATGGTCGGTTACATTGGAGAGAATGGTGCGGGTAAATCCACGACCATTAAGATGCTGACCGGTATCTTAACGCCAACGTCCGGAAAAGTAATCGTGAATGGAATGAATCCTCATAAAGAACGGGAGAAATTCGCTCAGACAATCGGGGTTGTATTCGGTCAACGCTCTCAATTGTGGTGGGATATTGCCGTTCAAGAATCCTTTCGCCTATTGAAGAAAGTCTATAAAGTAACGGATGAGCAATATAATGACCATATGAATCATGTCATCGAAACATTAGATATTGGTCCTTTACTGGACAAGCCGGTTCGTAAATTGTCACTCGGCCAGAGGATGAGATGTGAACTGGCTGCTGCGCTGATTCATAATCCGCCGTTATTGTTTTTAGATGAACCAACCATTGGGTTGGATGTATTGGTAAAACTAAAGATTCGCCAATTTTTAAAAGAAATCAATGAAAAGTATAATACAACCATTTTATTGACTACCCATGACCTGTCCGATATTGAAGCTCTTTGTGAACGGGTGGTCATGTTAGATGAAGGAAATATCATCTATGATGGGGCTCTTCAAGATCTCCGTTCGACTTGGGGGGAAGGAAAGCAAATTGTCTTTGAATTTGCGGCTCCCCCTTCCGAAGAACAGCTTACTTTGCTTACGGGAGACTTGTCTGTTACGTGGATGGCCGGAGAAAGAAAGAATATATGGGTCGCTCATATTAAAAATCAACAAGATGTGATGTCGGATCTTATTGGGCGTATTGTAGGCCAATATCAAATTAAAGATATTAGCATCAACGAAATTTCAACGGAAGAAATTATTCGTAACATTTATGAAGAAGGTGCTGTTCGTGGCTAAGTATTTAGAGATGATTCGTATTCGCTTTCTCATGATGCTGGCATACCGTACCAATTATTATAGCGGGATTTTAATCTATAGCATCAATATAGGAGCTTACTATTTTCTGTGGTCAGCTATTTACGGAGGGAAGGAAGACATACAAGGGTTATCGATCATACAGATGACCACGTATGTTGCTGTGTCGTGGATGGCGCGGGCTTTTTACTTTAATAATATCGATCGAGAAATTGCAATGGAGATTAAAGAAGGGAAAGTCGCTGTTGAACTAATAAGACCGTACAGCTATTTGGGGATGAAAACAATGCAGGGATTGGGGGAAGGAATTTTTAGATTGGTATTCTTTTCCTTGCCGGGTATGGTGATTGTTTCTTTTTTATTTCCTGTCGATTTCTCAACAAATATGTCTGTCTGGCTTTATTTTAGTTTATCCATTGTGCTAAGTTTCATTATTAATACTCAAATCAACTTATTAACAGGTATTACAACATTCTTTTTATTCAATAATGATGGCCTTATTCGAGCGAAACGCGTGGTAATTGATTTGTTTTCCGGCCTTTTATTGCCAATTAGCTTTTATCCTCTTTGGGCGCAAGAATTCATGAAATTTTTTCCGTTTCAGTCGATCAGCTACATTCCGAGTATGATTTTTACGGAAGGGTTTAAAGGGAATGAAATGGTAGAAGCATTATTATTTCAAGCGGTTTGGGCCGTCGTGTTGCTGATTCCGGTTCATTTGTTATGGAATACGGCTAAAAAACGGATGGTTATTCAAGGAGGATAAGACGTGTTTTATTTATCGATGTTTGTTCAATATATTGCCCAATACATGAAGACTCGTTTGCAATATCGTGCTGATATGTTTGTAGAAATGTTGTCGGACTTGTTGTTTCAAGGAGTCAATTTAATTTTTATTTTAGTTGTATTCGGGCATACGCAGTTTTTAAATGGCTGGTCCAGGGAAGAGATTATTTTTATTTACGGTTTCTTCTTAGTGCCGTTTGCTTTATTTGCCTCGTTCTTCAATATTTGGGACTTTAACGAGCGTTATATTGTAAAGGGAGAAATGGATCGGATTTTAACACGTCCCATCCATAGCTTGTTCCAAGTTGTGCTGGAGCGGATGGAATTGGAATCTTTGTTTGGCGCGTTTACGGGAATAGCGGTTATGGCATATGCCTCCTTTAAACTTCAATTAAGCTTTCACTGGTACGATTCATTTATTTTCATTTTATTTGTAGTAGGCGGAGCGTTGGTGTATGCAGGGATTTTTGTGTCCCTTGCGAGTATAGGTTTTTGGTCAGACGCCCGTACATCTATTATGCCTACCATGTATAACATCGGAAATTATGGGCGTTATCCAGTTGATATTTATAACCGGGTCATTCGCTATGTACTAACATGGATTTTACCTTTTGCTTTTGTGGGTGTATATCCCTCTGCCTATTTTTTAAAGCGAACAGAGTGGTACGGCTATGCTTTTTTAACACCTGTAATGGGTTTAGTGTTTTTCACTCTTGCCCTTGTATTGTGGAATATCGGGGTGAAGAGATATCGGGGAGCCGGTAATTAAAACCGGTAGAGAGGTCTAACTGTTTTCGATGTGATCTTACAATAGTTAGTTGTTTTCGAAGCTATATTTCGATACGCTTAACTGGACAATTGATTGATCAAGGATAGGAGGAACGAAAATGACAACTGCGATAGGACAAGCAGCCCCGTACTTCGAGCTGGCGGCACAAACGGGAGAAACGGTGAAACTAACAGATTTTCGGGGGAAGTATGTTGTATTGTATTTTTATCCCAAAGATATGACGCCTGGCTGCACAACGGAAGCATGTGATTTTCGCGATTATCACGAACAGTTCGCGGAATTGGATGCTATTATTCTTGGTGTTAGCCCGGATCCTTTGGACAAGCATCAAAAGTTTGCGGAAAAACATGGTTTGCCTTTTTTGTTGCTTGTAGATGAAAATCATGAGATTGCGGAGCGATATGGGGTCTGGAAGCTCAAAAAGAATTTTGGAAAAGAATATATGGGAATCGAACGATCTACTTTCGTCATTGATAAAGATGGGGTATTAATCAAAGAATGGCGGAAAGTTAGAGTAAAGGGTCATGTAGAAGAGGCTTTGTCCTTTATTAGGGAAGAAAGTTAAGAAGAAAAGGTTTTCAAAAATGGTTATTCGTCTAGAACCTCTGTAGGTCTCCTCACGTACAATATGAGTGTAGGGCATACCTCCTCAGGTGTTAGTATATGGCGGTGCGGAATTTTCCGCACCTTTTTTTATCCGGCCCGAACCGGCCGTAACAAGGGAATCCCCATTTTGAAACTTAAAAAAGAATGAAAAGGTGTTGCGGGGATACATACTATAGATGAAATAGAAAAGTTGACAAATATGTGAATATCCATGTAGACTATTTATAAACATTATAAAGTAATAATTTATACAGACCGTATTACAATATAGAAACGAGGTGCATGACGATGACGAATCAACAAGAATTAAAAGAGGCGCTGGAAGCCTTAAAAAGTACGGGGGTTCGCATTACGCCGCAGCGTCATGCGATTTTAGAGTATTTAATTAACTCTATGTCACATCCGACGGCAGATGATATTTACAAAGCTCTAGAAGGCAAATTCCCCAATATGAGTGTTGCGACTGTCTACAATAATTTGCGTGTTTTTCGTGAAGTGGGCATTGTAAAAGAGTTAACATACGGCGATTCCTCAAGCCGATTTGATTATGTAACAACTCATCATTACCATGTAATTTGTGAGAAATGCGGTAAAATTGTCGATTTTCATTATCCTGGTTTAGATGAGGTAGAGGCATTAGCTGCCCATATTACAGGATTTGAGGTCAGTCACCATCGTATGGAAATTTACGGAACTTGTCCGGAGTGCAAAAAAGAACACCATTAAAAAAGCTGATAGCGTTCAATTAGAGCTATCAGCTTTTCTTTTTTTGTTTTTGATTGTATTTTTCATCGAATTCTTTTCCCTCTAGAGAAGGATCTAGTGTTAGAGGCTCTCGGCAATGCATGCACATGTCGACGCGGCCTAATAACTTCGTTGGCTTCCCACAATTAGGACAAACAACTTGAGTGGCCTTTGTTGAAAGCATCCCGATCCAAAAATACACTACCGTGCTGGCGATGATGCATAATAAGCCAAGTAACATGAATAGCGTCATGACCCACATGTTTGTCCTGAAAAAGACACCTATGTACATGACGATGAATCCGATGAAGATAAGGCTGAGAGCGAAAGTACGGATTTTATTAATTTTATTTGAATACTTTAATGACATGTTGTGCCCCTCCTAAATTATAACTATAACATAATCTCCCTGAAATTTTTAAGACTTTTAATATGGATTTTAAAGAGAACGCTGGTCAAAAAACAAAAAGGTATTGTATTCTCATATGTAGAAATACAGTAAATGAAGTAAATTTACCAAGAGTGGAATTGGTTTTGGAGGAAATGGAAAATGGAAGATGTACTGCGCCCAATTTATCAAGAGCGTGCCAGTAATGGAGATACTTTAGGGATTATATTAATTGAGAAAAAGAAATCTGAATCACCGGTTACAGACAACCTAGATGCCGTAATCTTAGTAATCGTAAAAGATGCTGAACAGCCTTTATTTGTAAAACATTACGAATATAAAGATGAGACAGCCGGGTTGTGTGTGGTGACAGAGTCAGTGTTGCATGACTGGATTTCAAATGGTACTAATCGCAGGGTAGTTGAATGGCTTTTTAATGGGAAAGTATTGTTTGACCGTAATGAATATGTAGATTCTCTCAAACAACGATTACAATCTTTTCCGTGTGAAGATCGGCTAAGGAAGATGGGGATTGAGTTCGCCAAGTTAATTAGACGTTTTATAGAAGGAAAAGATTTTTATGAGTCTAAACACCATTTAGATGCCTTTAATCACATGGTGCATGCTTTACATCATTTAGGGAGATTATCAGTGCTGGAAAACGGGTTTCACCCTGAGATTACAGTGTGGAATCAAGTGAAAAAGATAGAACCTCAAATTTATAAGTTATATGAAGAGCTTGTAATAGGGGGGGAGTCACTGGAGAAGAGGTTAGAACTTTTATTTTTAGCGATTGAATTTTTAATCACTGAACGTAAAGGAAGCGGGGCTAAGCATTTAGTGAGTTTGTTGGCTCAAAAGCCAGAACCATGGGCGTTTGCGGATATTATCAATCACCCTGAAGTCAAATCGTATGCTATTGACTTAGGAGTGCTTCTTGAGTTTTTAGTTGAAAAAGAAATCGTCTCTGTGCGTAACGTGGAAACGAAAGGAAAAGGGTTGTATCATCGATATTATTATGTAGAAACGCATACTGAAGAATAAAATGAAGAGTGAGTAACGAGGGTGAAAACACTTTTCCGGGGTGTGGGAGCGACTTTGCTCGGTAGTGGATATAGTCCCTACCGAGTGTTTGTTAAAGTGGTTGATAGTTTATTGAAGCTAGAGGAAACGTTACTTTTTTATATAATGTTATTGTGAATGTATCATCGGAAATTCAATCTCGCTTCTAGAGAGGGTTCGAATGTTTAACAGAGTCTTAATGGTTCGTTGTTATCGTGAAAATATTTTATGAGCAAAGTATTGACGTTATATTTTATATGTGATAAATTATTACTTGTCGCTGATGCGATAACAACAAATGATCGACACTAAGTTGTTTAAGAATAAAAAAAGTGTTGACAAATGAAATTGAAAAATGTTATTATGAAAAAGTCGCTTCTGAGCGATGATGAACTTTGAAAACTGAACAAAACAAAAAAACGTCAACGTTAATTCTATTTTTATTATGAGCAAGTCAAACATTTCTTCGGAGAGTTTGATCCTGGCTCAGGACGAACGCTGGCGGCGTGCCTAATACATGCAAGTCGAGCGGACAGATGGGAGCTTGCTCCCTGAAGTCAGCGGCGGACGGGTGAGTAACACGTGGGCAACCTGCCTGTAAGACTGGGATAACTTCGGGAAACCGGAGCTAATACCGGATAACACCGAGGACCTCATGGTCCTTGGTTGAAAGATGGCTTCGGCTATCACTTACAGATGGGCCCGCGGCGCATTAGCTAGTTGGTGAGGTAACGGCTCACCAAGGCGACGATGCGTAGCCGACCTGAGAGGGTGATCGGCCACACTGGGACTGAGACACGGCCCAGACTCCTACGGGAGGCAGCAGTAGGGAATCTTCCGCAATGGACGAAAGTCTGACGGAGCAACGCCGCGTGAGCGATGAAGGCCTTCGGGTCGTAAAGCTCTGTTGTTAGGGAAGAACAAGTACCGTTCGAATAGGGCGGTACCTTGACGGTACCTAACCAGAAAGCCACGGCTAACTACGTGCCAGCAGCCGCGGTAATACGTAGGTGGCAAGCGTTGTCCGGAATTATTGGGCGTAAAGCGCGCGCAGGCGGTTCCTTAAGTCTGATGTGAAAGCCCACGGCTCAACCGTGGAGGGTCATTGGAAACTGGGGAACTTGAGTGCAGAAGAGGAAAGCGGAATTCCACGTGTAGCGGTGAAATGCGTAGAGATGTGGAGGAACACCAGTGGCGAAGGCGGCTTTCTGGTCTGTAACTGACGCTGAGGCGCGAAAGCGTGGGGAGCAAACAGGATTAGATACCCTGGTAGTCCACGCCGTAAACGATGAGTGCTAAGTGTTAGGGGGTTTCCGCCCCTTAGTGCTGCAGCTAACGCATTAAGCACTCCGCCTGGGGAGTACGGCCGCAAGGCTGAAACTCAAAGGAATTGACGGGGGCCCGCACAAGCGGTGGAGCATGTGGTTTAATTCGAAGCAACGCGAAGAACCTTACCAGGTCTTGACATCCTCTGACAACTCTAGAGATAGAGCGTTCCCCTTCGGGGGACAGAGTGACAGGTGGTGCATGGTTGTCGTCAGCTCGTGTCGTGAGATGTTGGGTTAAGTCCCGCAACGAGCGCAACCCTTGATCTTAGTTGCCAGCATTCAGTTGGGCACTCTAAGGTGACTGCCGGTGACAAACCGGAGGAAGGTGGGGATGACGTCAAATCATCATGCCCCTTATGACCTGGGCTACACACGTGCTACAATGGACGGTACAAAGAGTCGCGAGACCGCGAGGTGGAGCTAATCTCATAAAACCGTTCTCAGTTCGGATTGCAGGCTGCAACTCGCCTGCATGAAGCCGGAATCGCTAGTAATCGCGGATCAGCATGCCGCGGTGAATACGTTCCCGGGCCTTGTACACACCGCCCGTCACACCACGAGAGTTTGCAACACCCGAAGTCGGTGAGGTAACCGTAAGGAGCCAGCCGCCTAAGGTGGGGTAGATGATTGGGGTGAAGTCGTAACAAGGTAGCCGTATCGGAAGGTGCGGCTGGATCACCTCCTTTCTAAGGATTTTTACAAGAAAAGCGAAGGCGACTGTTCAACCTTGATAGACGTTGTCGCTTCTGACAGAGAAACCGCTTTTTTGGTTTCATTGGCAGAAGTGAAACGACCGAAAGGTTAGGAGCC
>NZ_KI632508.1:131115-202069 GCF_000504165.1 Bacillus sp. FJAT-14578 | reverse complement strand
TATAGGTCAGTTAAGTTTTCTCTGGTTGAGCTTATAATACGAACGGGTAGCATTATTTGAACAAGAACTTTATATCCTCTTAAATAGAAAAAGTGATAAATACCAGTAAAATAAGCTTGATTTACATTTATAATTAAACCGTATTGCTTGTTTTTACCTTACGGCAATCGTGAGAGATAATATCGAAATCAGGAGGGAATCACATTGTTTAAAAGATTATTTCCAATAATCATCTCTTTAATTATGCTATTGTCTATCTACCCTAGTGTAGAAGCAGCAGGTAGTTTCAAAGATGTTACTATGTATTCGGAAGAAATAGAGTTTTTAGCATCTAAAGAAATTATCAAAGGATATGAGGGTGGATATTTTAAACCGAAAGAAAACATAAAAAGGATCCAAGCAGTACAAATGATACTTAGAGAACTAGGTTACGATGCTGATCAATATAAACTGCCCGATCCAGGATTTATTGATTTAACCCCCGGACAATACGGGTACAATGAAGTAACTTTAGCCGTACAACTAGGTTTTATTAGCGGTAAAACGAATTCTAGTGGAGAGAAATATTTTGACGTATATGGACCATTAACTCGTGGTCAAATGGCGAAAATAATTGCATTGGTCCATGACTTAAAAGGTATTAAAGGTATGGATTCAAAAGATTTCACGGATGTACCAAAGAATTCGTGGGAATATGATTTTGTTAGTGCTATAGCAGCGTATGATATTACAACTGGTTATGAAGATAACTCTTTTAGACCAAACCACATTATGAGTCGCCAACATTTTGCTGTTTTTTTGGCTAGATGCATAAATGATTCATTTAAGCCGAATTTAGAGCAAACTTTCACTTTTGTAAAAGAATCTGAGTTAAGCGATGAAGTCAAACAACTTGTTCTTCAATGGGATATAGAAAGGGAAAAGCAACGAAGCGATTGGAAAGAGCCCAAGGGAATTTACCATTTAGGTGATGATTTATATATTATATCTGCTGGATCTCAGCCTACTTTGGGTTATAAAGTAGCTATCGTAAAAACAGTAACAAGTGGGGAGCAAATGAAGGTATACGTTCGGGTTATGAAACCACTAGGTGCTGCGTCGCCGGGAGCAGCAATTGATTACCCATACGTAATAGGAAAGAGTAATGTTCCTTCGCATATAACACTTACTTTTATAGATGTTGAAACTGGAGAGACAATACCACTATATCCAGTAAAAGATGTATATACTTCAAATTAACTTCTTATTAGATCAATAAATTTAGAGAAAAGGTGGTTACGCGGAAACGTTTCTTATTGTACTTAAAGGGTAGCGTTCGTTGAAGAAGAGATTGTACAAAAATGCTCTTTTTGTTGCATCCAGGGGACAGGTAATTGAAGAATATAATGAAAATTTTTATATAAGCAGGAACATTTATTCACCTTGAAGAATATAATTTGTCATAAATATATATAAGTCTACATAAATGTATACAAGTTTACACAAAGGTCTACAAAAGTCTACATAAATGTATACAAGTTTACAAAAGAGTCTACAAAAGTCTACACGAACGTACACAAATCTACACAAATGTCTACATAACTAACAGGGCAGCGATCCTTTAATAAGGGATCGCTTTTTCTTTATTGAACGAAGCAGGTTTGTTGAACCAATAACTACATATAAGTTTCATTTTTTAGATATTTTATCAATTAGGGAGTGTGTTTAATAAGAAAGGGATGTTATAACTATGTCAATAAAAATTCAAAGGTTTATAAATTTTACTATGGTCTTATTGGTGTGGTTTATATTTCCTTTTTTGGATTGAATAACATAAAAAAGTTTTTCGCAGCCTCATTTCTTATTTTTTTATAGAATTTCTTACAACGCTAATTGGGAAAAGATGAAAATGGTGGGTTTTCTATAATAAACCAAATTCAGTCTTATTTGGTGAATTTCCTTTTCTTATCGGTCCATTTATGGCAAGCTCCTTATGGATCTTAAAATGGACATATGGAAATCTTAAAATGTTTTTATTGATTAATGCATCTTTTGAAGCTTTCTTTGCTTTTATGTTTTCGAGATTTGTAAAAAAAAATAAAATATTGGCAATTAGTTCGATTTAATGGACATAAAATCTTTATCACTGCGGCATATTATATTTATCAAAGATATTTTAATGAATTGAGGTTTTTGAAAATGGATGAAATGCGAACTACCAATCAAGTAGAAGAAGTAAATAAACACCTTGAAGAAATTCCTAAGGAAGCCGAAGAAAGAAGAATTGAAAATCAGCCTCAAACTGGTAAAAACGAGAAAGCTATCGAGCCGTTTTAATCCGGAAGAATCTTGCTGACCATAAATTTCATAAACCAAAAAACAGGGTATGGAAATTTCCTATGCCCTGTTTTTATTTATTGGATCTGTAAAAAATATTGTTGTTTTCTTCTTCATCTAACTTTAGTTACCTTTCAAAGGGGGGCTACGGCAGCCTTTTTTTATTGAACTAAATGGCAGGTTAGTTGAAGAAAGAAACTTTTACTAAATGTAGAATTGTTACATTAAAACCAAAAGGAGGTTTAAAAGTTTACAAAAAGATGAATACCAATTATAGTTTTAAAAAGTTATTATGCCTTTAATTAAAAATTAAACATTAGTGTCAAGCAACATAGCATCCCCATTAAAATAAAACATAAAGGAGATAGAGATATAATGGAATTCTGGGAATCAAGTTTTATAGAAAAACAAACGATGTGGGGATTTGAACCTACAGACTCCGCAATCTTAACAAAGGACTTTTTCCTTGAAAGGAATGTTAAGGATATACTGGTACCAGGTATTGGATATGGTAGAAATGCAAAGGTTTTTATTGACAATGAAATAAATGTTACAGGTATTGAGATTTCAAAAACAGCGATTGATTTGGCGAGGCAAAATGGGCTTGATATTAATATTTTTCATGGTTCAGTAACTGACATGCCTTTTGATAACAAACTCTATGACGGTATATTTTGCTATGCACTTATTCACTTATTGAATAATCGTGAGAGAAATAAGTTTATTAAAGATTGCTATAATCAGTTAAAGCCAAATGGATATATGATTTTTACAACTGTTTCAAAAAAAGCCCCAATGTTTGGTAAGGGCAAACAATTGGATAAAGACTATTTCGAGATAATGGAAGGCGTAAAAATGTTTTTTTATGATTCTGACTCCATAAAACAAGAATTTGGAAAATATGGACTGGTAGAGTTTTCAGAAATTGACGAGCCAAGTAAGAACATGAAAAATAAACCTCCAATAAAATTTATAATTGTAAAATGTAAGAAAGAATTATAAAGATAATCATACAAAAAATTTTAAAAAGTGAATTGTTAGGATTTGGGATGTGGATATGCTAACGGCTGCTTGCCAGAATCTATAAACACTTTGTCAGATAACATATCTTGTGCTGTGAGAGTAAAGTAAATACCTCAGTTTTAACTTTCTACGAATTGCTATATATTCATTATTCCTTCTTTAGTTAATTGACTTGAATGTTGTTTTTTAATAATAATGACAAATAAGCTTGCTAATAAACAGAAAACTCCTGCCAAGAAGAATGCCCAAGTATAAGTGTTGAAAAATTTATAGATTAGACCCCCTCCATAAGCAGCTACTGCAGCACCTGCCTGATGAGATGCATAAATCCAACCATAAACGATTCCACTTTTATTAGTGCCGAAAATTTGTCTTGAGATGCTAATAGTTGGTGGAACAGTTGCAATCCAATCTAATCCATAAAACACAGTAAAGATAACTAGCATAGTAGTGGAACCTTCATTTAATGCATAAGGAAGGAATACAAGAGAAGCCCCTCTTAAACCGTAGTACCAAAATAATAGCCATCGATTATCAAAACGATCTGACAGCCAACCGGATAGAGTTGTTCCTACTAGATTAAAGATTCCCATAAACGAAAGAAACGAAGCCGCTGTAACTAAAGGTACTCCAAAACTTATACAGTAAGAAACAAAATGTGTACCAATTAAACCGCTCGTTGAAAGTCCACAAATAAAGAAACTACCAGATAATAACCAAAATTCCTTCACTTTCACAGCTTCGAATAAACCATTGAAGGCTATAACAATAGGGTTTTCCTTTTGTCCTTCATTGCTCTCTTGTATTTCTTCTTCAAGTCCATATGGAAGAATACCAACATCCTTTGGTGTGTTTTTCATAAATAAAAGGATGATTATAAGCATAATGAAACTAAGGATCATAATTAAACCAATCGCTAGGCGCCACGAATAATTATCTATAATAGCCGCTAAGACAGGAAGTAGAATTAACTGACCTGTCGCTGTACTTGCCGTTAATATTCCTACTGCAAGACCTCTTCTTTTCTCAAACCAATGATTCGCTACATATGGACTTAATACCGTTAAAAAAAGACTTGATCCCAGCCCAATAATAAAGCCCCAAATGATGATCATCTGCCATGATTGATTCATAATGAAGGTTAGTATGATACCCGTCAGCAAAGTTGCCATAGAAACGATCATCATTTTCTTTAAGCCAATCACATTAAGTAATGCTGCCATAAACGGACCTGATATACCATATAAAAACATACTAATGGCAAAAGCGAGTGCAATAACAGATCGATCCCAGCCAAATTCCTTTTCGAAAGGATCTATGAAAACCCCTGATGATGACATGACAATTCCGGCTACAATAATGGAGAAAAATGTTATGGCAAGAATAAACCAGCTATAGTGTATACGTTTCAAAACTCAACCACCTCCGTTGTCTTCATATAATATCCTCCTGTTTTTTCTTAATATTAACTCGTAACTAATTATTAGTAAAATTGAAGTTTATGAAGTTATCCATTGATTTTTTTGATACTATAGAAGTAAGAGTAAAATAAAAGTGGGTGAAATGATGGAAATACGCCATTTTGTTACGTTTAAAAAGGTCATTGAAACGGGTAGCTTCACACAAGCAGCAGAACATTTAGGTTACACTCAATCCACGGTGACTTCTCATATTCAGGCACTTGAAGAACATATAGGCGGACCTCTGTTTGATCGGATGGGTCGAAAGGTAAGGTTGACTGATATTGGCAAGAAGTTGTTGCCCTATACTCAAGAGATTTTAGATACCTATGGAAAAATCGAAAGCATTACCAGTGATGGAGAGGATATGAGAGGGGAGTTAAAGATTGCGGCTCCGGAATCTCTAACGGTATACCGCCTAGAACCAATATTAAGAGAATATAGAAAGAAATTTCCTCATGTAAGCATCAGTTTAAGTAACGCCAGCTGCGGAGATAACAAGAGATTAATACTTAATGGTAGTGCAGATATTGCATTTGTCATGTTGCCACAGTTGCAGGATTCAGATTTAATCGTCCATTCGTTATTGGATGAACCTATTGTCCTTGTTGGAAGCCCTGACTGTTCGCTGAATATTTTAGATAAAAGCTACGAAAATCAAAAGATAAGCGAGTGTTTGATTGCGAACGAGAAAGAATGCAGTTATCGAACGATGTTTGAAGAATATCTTGGAGAACGGGGGATCGTACCTTCCCACACGATGGAGCTTTGGAGTATAGAAGCGATGAAACGTTGTGTAATGAGTGGGCTTGGTATTGCTTATTTACCTTTAATGACAGTAAATGATGAAATCAAGGAAGGAAGGTTAAAAATTATTCCCTGCGTTGGTGGCTTTAAACAGATTTTCTCCCAAATCGCTTATCACAAAAACAAGTGGATTTCCCCAGCTTTATCAATGTTTATCGATATTACTTTGAAACATGCAAGAGACTGGTCATGTACGGAGACTACTTGTTGAGTTGAGATTGTGAAGTTTTAAACTTAAACTAACGAAGAGCTTAAGTCTAATAAGAGATCACCTAATTTATCGTCTTTACCAATAGAAAGTATATACTGCTTTCCATGTCATTAACTGGAGTAAAGGTTAAAACACACAGCAGGAACATGGACAAAACATAAGTTACAGACCAATGTTTCAAGTTATAGTTAAAAATGAAATTAAGAAGCATCAATTGAACAGTTTTCAAATTATTAGGTATAAGAAGCAGAACCCTTGTCAATACTGATAATTTAAGCGGGTATATGATGGATAGTTCAATCAATATAATCGACATTCTACGCTAATGTCCACATATAAGAATATAAATGATGACAAATTTCATCATTATATCCTCAAACAAAAAGTCGATGTGTTCCATACGATGAGAAGTTTCTTTAAGAAAGATGAAGGGAATAAGGCGTATGTATAAAGAAGCCAGCCGGATAGGCTGGTTTTTTTTATTGTGTGCCAGGCATGGCAACTATCTAGGTGGTGAAAGTCCACTGTGGGGGTACACATCGACCAACCACTAAGGAAGCGCAAGGTACTTATCGTGAGGTAGGGGCTGGAGGAAGCGTGGAATAAAATCTTGGCTCGACGTACAGAAATCTGATACTAAGGCTTTATAAAGGGGATGAGGCTCCAATACAAGTCAAAGTCCAAAAGATGTGCGTAACTTTATAAGGTAAATCAGACGAGTAAAAGAGGAAAGATAGTTACCTTACCCTGGGAGGTCTTGCGGATGTACAGAAGTACAGTCGAAAACGGTTAATCGCAAGAAGTCAGCAGAAGCCATAGTAATGAGTAAACTTATGAAGGGCTGAACAATTTATAGTGTTTCAACGCCACGAATGCGTAAGTAACGAACTCCGAATGTGTTAATGGTGAAAGTATGAGCGTATCTCAAAGGATAACCAAAAAGGAGATATTACTTACTACGTGAGAGGGAAGGGGAAACGAGTGTGAAACTTTTAGAACAGATTCTAAGTAATCAAAATATGAATGAAGCCTACTTACGTGTCTATAAAAATAAAGGTGCAAGTGGGGTCGACGGAGTAACAGTCGACGAGCTAAAACAATATCTGAAAGAGAACAAGGATGAACTGCGCCAGCGTATCAGAACAAGAAAATACCAACCACAAGCTGCCTTAAGAGTGGAGATCCCAAAAGAAAATGGAAAGATGCGCAAATTGGGAATACCAACAGTAGTGGATAGAGTAGTTCAACAAGCTATTCATCAAGTACTTAGTCCGATATTTGAAAAGCAATTTAGTGAATTCAGTTACGGCTTTAGACCAAAAAGAAGTTGCGAAATGGCCATAATAAAAAGCTTGGAACTTCTGAATGATGGACACGATTGGGTAGTGGACATTGACCTTGAAAGATTCTTCGATACAGTCCACCACGATAAACTCATGCGAATTATAGCCAATACAATAGATGATGGAGACGTTATCTCTCTAATAAGAAAATATCTCGTCAGTGGGGTCATGGTGAATGGGAAATATGAAGAAACACCAGTCGGGACTCCGCAAGGAGGCAACCTCAGTCCACTATTGAGTAATATTATGTTGAATGAACTCGATAAGGAACTAGAAAGTAGAGGATTACGATTCGTGAGATACGCTGATGACGCCCTCATCTTTGTGAAAAGCGAAAAATCAGCGAACAGAGTGATGAAATCAATCGTGAGATTTATAGAAGAGAAATTAGGATTGATAGTAAATGCCGAAAAGAGTAAAATCTTTCGCCCAAAAGAGTTAAAATTCTTGGGGTTTGGGTACTATTATGATTCTAAAAACGAGAGATACCGAGTAAAACCCCATCCCATTTCAATTCAGAAATTTCAAAGGAAGCTTCGACAACTGACAAAGCGAAGCTGGAGTATTCCGCTAGACTACCGAATATTGAAATTGAAACAAGTCATATTCGGGTGGGTGAATTACTTTAGAATCGCGAATATGAAAAAAGCCATGGAACGAACAGATATGAAACTGCGCTCCAGAATCAGAATAATCATCTGGAAGCAATGGAAGGTACCGAAGAAACAAATCAAATCGCTCATTCAACTAGGGATTCCGAAGGAAGAAGCGAAAGGATTAACCTACTGTCGAAAAGGTTACCGATATATAGGATTATCAAAAGTCGTCCAAAGAGCAATCTCAAACAAAAGACTAAGGCAGAGGGGAGTACCCTCTGCCTTAGAACGTTACTTAAAAGTACACACTGTAATATAAATTGAAACGCCGTATACGAGACCCGTACGTACGGTGTTGTGAGAGGGGCGAAAATAAGCTAATTTATTTTCCCTCTACTCGATTAAACGGGTCCTAGAGAATATGAGGGATACCTTATTATGAATGATATAATATGTATATCTTAGTGGACATATTAGGTATGAATAAAAAACCTTGCTTGCGTTCTTGTCAACTATTCCCTTTAATTTTAACATCTCACATATTATTTTGACGAAGCAGTAGAATCCAGCAAAATTGGAGGGTTTCATACGATGAAACAGCATATAAAAACAAACTTCTTTCCTTGTATCTTTTTGTTTATCGTTGCATTGACTATGCATCTTTATTTTTTTATGGCAAAAGGATTGCCTGCTCCAAGGGGAGGAGATCCGGTTGATCAATATTTAATTTTCCATTACTTTTTACATAACATGTTTTCAAACGGAGAGTTTTTTTGGTCATGGGAATATGGCTTAGGAGGCGATATTTTCGGGCAATTTAGCTATTATTACACGACTTCTCTATTTTTTTGGCTTTCATTATTAGTCGATGTAGATTCCTTAAAAGATATTATTTACATAAAATTCTTCTTTAGTATTCTGAAATCTTATTTAGCTATGCTTTTTATGTATGTTTTACTGCGTTATCATCGAAGGACGGTTTCTTCTTCGCTAATAGGAGCTTTAGTTTACGGAGGGTCCGTCCTTATTGTGACATACGCTTTTTATTCGGACTTTATGGCAGATGGAATGGTCTACCTGCCTATGGTGATATGGAGTCTGGATTTGTTTACCGATAAGAAAATCAAAGGGGTATTTGTCAGCTTTGTCTTTTTGATTGTCATTTCCAATTTTTATTTTGCCTTTATTACAAGTGTTTATATATTTTTGTATGCAGCCTGTAAATATTTTATTTCAAATTCCGTCTTTAAGATTCGAACGTTTTTCTCTTATTATTGGGACATCAGCATATATTATTTAATTGGCTTGTTAGCAGGGGCGTTCTCATTTTTTCCCGCTGTCTATAATTTTTTAAATGCAGACAGATTTGGTAAAGAAATCCAAATCCCTTTTTTATTTGAACCGGTGTTTTATGAAAACCTTGCTTATAATTTGTTTTTTCGGATTAGTACCATCACACCGCCTGTGTTATGTCTCTTTATATTAGCAGTAGGCTTCAGGATCTCCGATAGAGAAATAAAAATTAGATTTTCTTTTACTTTGTTTATGATTTTACTGTATTGTGTCCCGGCAACATATTCTTTCTTTAACGGCTTTTCAGCTATCCAATACAGATGGCTGTATTTGTTTGTGTTTACCCTTGCATTTTTTGTGCCGTTTGTACTGGACCATATAGTAGAAAAAAAGAGAGTGTATCCTGTTGTTTGGTCCTCTCTCGTTCTTGTTCTCGGATGGATGGTGGCACGGGAATTAATGGATTTGGATCATGGGATAGAAAAGCAAGCAAATATCGTTCTTTTATTGATCACTTCCTTAGTCTTCATCATTTTATGCCTGGCTAAAAAAGTGTCAGGCCATTTTGTGAAAATCAGTTTGTTAAGCTTGACAGCTGTAAATGTTCTTTTTGTAAACTTCGCCTCTTTTCAAAGCGGCTTAGGACCATATGAAGACTTGAAAAAAATCAATGAGAATGTCTATGGAGAGCATGGTATCGATCATGTCGGTGAAAGAGCGGTTATTGATTTTCTCAAGAAGAAAGATAATACCTTCTACAGAATTATGTGGCAGTCTCCCAAGTTGCATAATTTGCCGATGTTGTATGGGTATAATGGCTTCAGTGCTTATCAAAGTCTAATACCTTACAATATTTCAAGGTTTTTTAAAGAGCATTATCAAACCTTACAGCTGGATTCACCAAGCCAGTTTCAAAATGTTGATGAAAGATGGTACCTTGAAACGGCATTAGGAGCCAAGTATTATGTTGTGCCGCCGGGTCGTACATATAAACCGTACGGCTATAGACGGTTAGGAACCATTGAAGGATATACAATCTATGAAAATAACTACTACTTGCCCCTTGGGTTTATGTACAGCTATGGTATGGATAAAGAAGAGTTTTCTAACTTACAAGTTGCCGAAAGAGATCAATTACTTCTCCAGGCAGCAGTTACAGAAGGAAAGCCTGAGGTGCTCGGACTGAAAAAAATTGATAATAGAAGACTAAATACCGCCGTTTTGCATAAGGGAATGTCGGGGCTTGAATTGCAAAATATAAAGAAGACGGAGAATAGCTTCCTTGTAGGACATAACGGGAAAATAAGAATTAGAATTAATAGGCCGGCAACTGAAGGCGAACTAATAGCTGAATTAAAGATAAAGCCGCTCCATAAATCGGATTATCATGTAACTATAAATAACAAACAGGCACATAGGAGGGCATTAGATGATCCATATTCTTATCCGCAGGAAAGCCTTATAGTGAACCTGGGATATGAAAATCTTTTGGATACGGTAGACATTTCGCTCACTCCCGGAGAATATAAGATTGACACAATTAATCTTTTTTTTAATTCTTACACCCCTATTCCACAGTTGATGGAACAAATAAAAGCGCATCAATTAAAGAATATAAAATATAGTGAACAAAGGATAGAAGGTGAAGTACAAGCAAGTGAAGCCGGCTTGCTGTTCATGTCTATCCCTTTCAGTAAAGGGTGGAAGGTAAAAGTAGATGGGAATTCTGTTGATGCTGTAGAAACAAATTATTCATTTATTGGAATTCCGTTGAAAAAAGGAAGCCACAAGATTGAGCTAAAGTACACAACACCCTATCTTAAAGAAGGATTAGTGATCACATGGTCAACGATTGCGGGTTATATATGGATTAGCTTAAGAATGCGGAGAAAGCAAAGGAGCCAATCAGTACGAAAAGCAACAGAAGGAGCTGCTGATGGAACTGTGGCAAATTAACAAGTTTTTGTTCATGCATTGCTCTTTGTTTAGGTTATAATAATTTAATTAACATAAAAAGGTGTGGACTAAAAATGACCTCGTTTTTCAACATTTCCAACTACTTAATCGAAAGTGCAGAGTCCCTGGCTGTTGAAATAGTGGAAGGTGTTCTGCACAGAATGAAACTAGAAATTCCTGAATGGGAAAAAGAACAAGCAATCACCATGTATGTTCAGTTTATGGAGTTTTTAGGAAAATCCCTTATTGATGATAAAAAGGGAGTATCAGAGGAACTTGTTTTATGGAGTAAAGAGAATGGAGAAAGACAAGCAGCTTCAGGAGAAAAAATTTCAGAGATTGTTGTCCGTTATCCCCCTACTCGGGACATCTTTATTGAGATTCTAACGAGAATTAGTTTAGAGTTTGAACTTTCCATAAAAGAAACTGCTTTTATAATAAAGCGTATTAACACAATGCTGGATATAAGCCTCAACGAAACCGTTTTTGCATTCGAACGCCTTGCAGATAAAATGATGGATGAGACGCAAAGGGAAATGGCTGAATTGTCAGCACCTGTTGTGCCGATTAAAGAAGGTATGGCCGTTCTCCCTTTGATTGGTGCTATTGATTCTTATAGGGCAACTTATATTTTAGAGAAAGTTATTCCTCAAATTGCCGAATTACAGACTAAGCATCTTATTATCGATTTTTCGGGTATTTTGATTATTGATATAGAAATAGCACATTATTTGTATCAGATAGAAAATATTCTTCGATTGTTAGGGGTAAATACCATTATAACAGGCCTGCGCCCTCAATTGGCTCAAACCATTGTAAATGGCGGAATTGATATGTCATACATTAAAACTTTTGCAACGGTTAAGCAAGCATTAGAAAGTTTAAAGTAACAATAACTAATTTTGGAGGAAGTTATGGAACGTGAATTCAGTCTTCTTGGTGAAAAAATATTAGAAAAAAAGTTTGATATTGCTAGAAGAGTGCACGAAATAAGACTATCTGAGGTGAGTGTTGAGCAAAAACAACTTATTGCTCATATAGAAGAAAAAGAAATAATAAATATTCGAGCCAATTTTGTTAGCCTTTTTGGTGAAGCCCTTATAAATGGAGCCAATAAAGATAAAGCTTATGATGAAATAGAAAAATGGGGTAAAGAAACAGGAGAATTTGCATATAACTTAGGAATTCCATTAGATGAGGCACTTAAGGACACAAGCTACTATAGAAAATTTTTAAGTGAAGTGATTGAGGAAGAAATCATCAAACACAATATGTCAGTAAAAACCGTATTTGGAGTGGCAAGGATTATTGATCCCCTGCTTGACCATGCTGTATATTGCTTTAGTTTGACTTACGTACACATTAATAAAAAGGCTCTTGAAGCTGCGAAAACGGCGTTTCTTGAATTATCGGTTCCTGTTGTTCCTCTATCGAATGGCATCGCTATTTTGCCTCTGGTTGGAGACATTGATACAGAAAGAGCCAGGTTGCTAATGGAAGAGACACTGAGGGAGGCTGTTAGATTAAAGTTATCTTCTCTTATCCTGGATTTATCCGGTGTGGTAATCGTTGATACAATGGTAGCTGACCAACTTTTCAAAGTAATCTCTGGGTTAGAACTCATTGGAGTAAAAACCACTCTAACTGGGATTCGGCCTGAAATTGCCCAGACAGTAGTAAGTTTGGGAATAGATTTCAGTAATGTGCTGATAAAAGCTAATTTGAAACAGGCATTAACCGATCTCATATTTAAAAATGGGGATATAAAGTGAGGATGCGGGACAGATACAGGAAACTTCCATCAGTGGGGGGCCTTCATCCCTCACTTAGACTTCTTCGATTTCTCTCAAGCCTTGAAGTGGAGGTCTTACTGTCCGTTAATGCGGGATAAAAAATCAGCTCCTTTTTAGGTGGATTTGTTTACATTGTCTGGATTGTTTTTTTTTATGTTGCAAGTCCTGACGTGAAAGATTAAAATATTAAAGCATATATAAAGGGAAATTTCACCATTGGGGATGTCTTTCATCTCCCAATGATCATTAATTGTATCTGGCTTTTACGGGCAGTGGATCCCCACTCAAATTTCTTCGATTATACGGGGGTCTTACTGCCCGTTAATGCAAGATAAAGGACGGTGTAACATGGAAGAGAAAAATAATGTAATCCCATTTATCCTTAAAAAGGAAGGCACTGATTATACCCCTGCTTCAATCACTTTAGATAAAAATATCGTAAAGTTGCTGGAAATTATGCCGTTTGAAGAACGGAATCGTTTTTTAAATGAGGTTTTAGATTTCTTTTTTGAATATGTGCAAGGTGGCGAAGACGAAATCAAATAAAAAGCATCTGGTTATGTGTAACCGGGTGTTTTTTATTTGAGGGTTTATTATCAAGATAAAGTTTGAAAAGTCAGCCGGGATGCTGGTTTTTTTTATATGGAAGAGAAGGTGGATGACGTAATTTAATTATTGTAGGGAAAAGGTTTAAACATCTTCTGAATAAGGGTACTTAATGTTCAAAGCAAGATATTAAAAAGGAGATGTTAAGAATGGAATCTAATTGGAAAAAAAAGCTGATGATGGGCGGAATGGCATTTGCTTTAACATTAGGAGGCTTAGCTGGCTGCGGTGACGGAGTAGACCAAGATAATGGTGTCAATGATGGACAGCAAAATGACGAAATGGATGAAAAGAATACAGAAGAAGGCTAAAATAAAATGATGACATAAAAACAAAGTCAACCAATCAGAGTATGGTTGACTTTGCTTTTGGTCCTGTTAAATAAAGATATTGATTTTTAGCATTTTGCACGCTTTCAGCGAAAGCTGAAAGTGAATGGAAGGATTCCATTGAAATCATTTTTTAAGATTCTCCTGCCAAGGACTGAATGGGTGTCTTAAACACTTCAATACGTTTGATGTGGTGGCCTTCCATATCGACTATCTTAAATGTGTAGCCGCCAAACGTAATGGAATCCCCTTTTTTGACTTCAAACTGTTGTGTTAGTACCCAACCGCCAATTGTATCCATATCTTCTTCTTCAATATTGGTTCCGAGTAAATCATTGACTTCATCAATTAGTATTTTTGAATCCAACATATAATGGTTCTCTTTTATTCGTTGAGTATATGGCAGTTCATCAGCATCGAATTCATCCCGGATGTCGCCTACGATTTCCTCTAAAATGTCTTCAACAGTGACGAGGCCTGCGGTTCCGCCGTATTCATCCATTAAAACAGCCATATGTATACGGTCTTTTTGCATTTTTAATAACAAGTCATGAATAGGAATGGATTCAATCACTTGAATGATTGGTTTGACATAATGTTCAATGGGGAGCATTTTAATGTCTTTGCCATGAACAAAATCGGTCAAAATTTCTTTAATATTAATCAGTCCGATGATTTGGTCTTTATCACTGTCCATTACGACTGGGTAGCGGGTATATTTTTCGACCCCTGCAATATTTAAAAAGCTTTCAATTGCTGCATCTTTTGAAACACTCACAATCTCCGTTCTTGGGACCATGATTTCTTTTGCGATTCGGTCATCGAATTCGAAAATATTATTTACATATTTAAACTCGGATTGGTTGATCTCCCCACTTTCATAACTTTCGGATAGAATGATGCGCAATTCCTCTTCACTATGTGCCAATTCATGTTCCGAGGCAGGTTTTAATCCAAAGAAACCGGTCACCAAACGGGCCGATCCGTTTAAGGCCCAAATGAAAGGATACATCACTTTATAAAATAAAATTAAAGGGCGAGAGAACAACAGGGTTACTGTTTCTGCTTTTTGGATGGCCCATGTTTTGGGAGCAAGTTCTCCCACTACTACATGTAAAAAGGTAATGAATACGAAGGCAATGATAAATGAAAGAACATTAATGAGCGATGTTGCCAAATTGAACGTTTCAAAAACCGGGTGTAAAATCCTTTCTACGGTTGGTTCTCCTAACCAGCCTAACCCCAATGCAGTGACGGTGATCCCTAATTGACTGGCAGAAAGGTATTCGTCAAGGTTTGAGACGATTTTTTTAGCGGCAAGGGCGTTTTTGTTTCCTTCTGTAATGAGTTGATCGATGCGTGTGCTTCGAATTTTTACAATGGCGAATTCAGAAGCAACAAAAAATCCTGTGAGCGCGATTAAAATAGCGACTAATATGAGGTTAATGATTTCCAACTATATTTCCTTACCGTGCTATCGACTATAGCAAGTAAGGTAACACCTCCTAATAAGATGAAATCACATTCGTTTTACGGTACCATGAGTATATTAAAGTGAAAAACAAATAAAAAATATCATTGCCCATTTTAAATTGTGCCCAAATGCTGTAAAGGATATAAAAACAGAGATTATTCTTGCAAGTGAAGAAAAAGGGCTTTATTTTAGAAATAAAGACATTGAGTCAAGGGAAGTGAATATGTGTTAAAGTCAAAAGTGCATTTTTGGACTCTTCAAATTTTGTTAATTGTACTTATTATTTATTTCAGTACGAAAATTTCTTTTTTATTTGAACCGATCGTGGTGTTCGTTTCCACGCTTTTTTTCCCGATTTTAATTGCGGGATTTCTCTATTTTTTATTTAACCCGATTGTTAAATTTTTGATTAAGTACAAAGTTCCGCGGAATTTAGCAATCCTGATTTTATATGTGGTCTTTATTGGATTAATGAGTGTCGGAATCGGCGTAGTGGCACCGGTTTTATCAGAACAAATTACCGATTTAGTCCGAAATCTTCCGTCGTATATCTCAAAAACCGGTACCTTCTTTGAAGGCCTGTCTCAATCGAAATGGTTTAAATGGGTGTTGGGACAGGAGTTTATTTCTCTTGAAAAGGTCGAAGACACATTGACGAGTTATGCGGCGTCTTTACCGGATAATGTAACAAAGAGTATGACGATGGTATTTGGCGTAATCGCTAATATTACACTAACGGTTGTGACAGTGCCGTTCATCTTATTTTACATGTTTAAAGATGGCTATAAGTTTCCGAAAGCAGCCGTTCGTTTTTTGCCGGTTTCTTATCGAAAAGACGGTTTACATATTATTGAAGAAACAAGTGAAACTCTCGCTGCCTATATTCAAGGGCAATTTCTTGTCGCCTTATTTGTAGGAATTTTCACCTTCATTGGATATTTAATTATTGGATTGCCTTATGGCCTTACATTGGCCATTATCGTGGCAATCACAAATATTATTCCGTATCTTGGGCCTTTTATTGGCGGGACTCCGGCCGTTATCATTGCGTTGTTGGATTCCCCGACGAAAGCGCTGCTTGTTATTGTCGTCATCACGATTGTTCAGCAAATAGACGGAAACTTTATCTCACCCCTTGTGATAGGTAAAAGATTGGATATTCATCCGCTCACAATCATCATCATTTTATTGGTGGCGGGCAATCTGGCTGGAGTGTTGGGCATGATTTTAGGTGTTCCTTTATATGCTGTAACAAAAACGATTATTGTTAATATCGTCAAACTGGTTCAACTAAGAAATCGCAAAGTGAAGGAAGAATTGCCTGTCCATGATTAAAAGACTGTCCAAATGAAAAGCTCAGCCAATAAGGCTGAGCTTTTCATTTGGATACAAATCGATTTCCTGTAATCCAAAATCGCCAGGGATAGTCTCTAGCTTCTCCGGAATTATCAATACCGATTCTTTTTCCTGACAAAATCTTTTCTGGCTGATATCCCTTCGCTAAAAACAGAGGAGGGATGAAGAGGGGGCGGCCGTAGTCCTCCATCGTAATCCCCATTGCTTTCGTCAATTTTCCGGGGCCGTTTGTCCAGTTTCTTTTCTCGTTTATCCCCTTTCTTCTCTGCTCCATAAGAGGTTGGCCGCTAAATGGCTCTACCGCCCTGATAAGGGCTGCTTCCGGTTTTTCCTGCTCTCCGCTTACCACATTTACTAAACAATGAGTATGCATAGTATATGTATAGGCATAGCCGGCTTCTCCAAACATGACTTCTGTTCTCTTGGTCCTTCGGTTTCCGTAGCTGTGAGCGGCTCGGTCACCTGGACCGATATAAGCTTCTGTTTCAACTATAAAGCCGGATGTAATGCCTTCTTTTGTTTCTTTTACTAAGAGGCATCCGAGCAGAGCTTTGGCAAGCTCCAGGGTTGGTTGGTGAAAAAAATCCTTTACCAACAGTTGAACAGGAATACGGTTTTCTGGGTTATCGTCTGATTGCAACCAATACAAAATTTTATTATCCAATGGGTTCGTTCAGCTCCTTATTATTTTGGGCTCTGTTAAACAGCGATGTTAATTTTTTATCCTTTTTGCCTTATTTGTGCGAAATGGTCATTTCACCCGCTTTTAACACAACATAATTTTAATGTCTAGATAAAGATGTTTTCTCACTTTAATTTACACTTAAAAGAAGCAGTTCAAACCGCATTTAATTACACTTGAACTGGTGTTATTTAACTTTCTTAAAATAATGTTTGACTTTTTTATCTATACCCCTTAAAGTAGTTTAAGGTGATTTGAAAAAGACCATCATATAATCTTCTTATCAAGAGAGACGGAGGGACTGGCCCGATGATGTCTCGGCAGCGGACTTTAAGAGAGTGCTGTGCCAAATCCAGCAAGCGGGATGCTTGAGAGATGAGAAGAGTGTTTCTTATATTTTTAGTATATAAGACCTCTTCTTGCTTGTAGGAAGGGGTCTTTTTCATGAATCAATATAGGAGTGGGGTGCAATTATTGAGTAAAGGAAAAGGAAATCCATTGGCCTTGTTGCCGTTAGGAATATTTTTGGCATTATTTGTTGGTTCAGGAGTGGTTACAGGTGACTTTTACAAAATGCCTGTTTTAGTAGCGATTGTGATCGCTGCTATGGTTGCGTTGATGATGAATCGAAAAGATACGCTCACGACAAAGGTTGAGCGATTTGCAACAGGAGCAGGTCATCCTGATATTATTATCATGACATTTATTTTTATCTTAGCGGGAGCGTTCTCTTCGTCTGCACAAGGAATGGGAGCTGTTGAGTCAACAGTCAATTTGGCTTTGGCGGTTTTTCCTCCAAGTTTTCTGGTAGTCGGTTTGTTTATAATTGGGGCCTTTATTTCTCTATCTATGGGTACGTCGATGGGAACGATTGCGGCATTGGCTCCTATTGGTGTTGGAATTAGCGGAGAGACGGATATTTCGGTGGCCTTGTCGATGGCTGCAGTAATCGGAGGAGCGATGTTTGGAGATAACCTATCTTTTATCTCTGACACAACGATCGCGGCTGTTCGGACACAGCAGACGGAAATGAAAGATAAGTTTAAAGTGAATTTCTTTATTGTTTTGCCGGCTGCACTTTTAACATCTGTTATCTTAGTCATTATTACGATGGGTAATCATTCAAATGTAGCTGCCGAAGGATTCAATTGGGTAAAAATCCTTCCATATGTGGGAGTATTAATTACGGCATTGTTAGGTTTCAATGTACTTGGTGTCTTAACGGGCGGCACGATTTTAGCTGGTGTCATCGGTTTAGCCGACGGGAGCTATACATTGTCAAGCTTTTTGCAAGTTATAACAGAGGGCATTATGGGAATGGCTGAGCTTGTTATCCTTGCGCTGTTGATTGGCGGAATGGTTGAAATTATTAAGTATAATGGCGGTATCGATTATTTATTAAACTTGATGACACGAAGCATTAAATCCAAAAAGGGTGCGGAATTCGGAATTGCCGGTCTTGTCAGCTTAACAAATTTTTCGACCGCCAATAACACAATTTCTATTATTTTTACAGGTCCTCTTGCTAAAAACATCGCAGATGAGTATGGTATTGATAAACGAAAATCAGCGAGTTTGTTAGATATTTTCTCTTGCAGCGTGCAAGGATTGATTCCATATGGTGCTCAAATTTTAACTGCCGCTAAGCTGGCAGGAATCTCACCAATCAGTGTGCTGCCTTATTCATTTTATCCGATTCTAATTGCCATTTGCGGCATCATTTCGATTTTAATCGGATTCCCGAGGTTTTCTGCAGTAAAAAATAAGAAAGAGCAAAAAGTATTTGGAATGAACGGAAGCTATACCAGTAAATAGTAAAAGTCAGCCTATCAGGCTGACTTTTACTATTTACCTAAAAAAGGGAAGTGTGTCCGTTTCGACTATCATTTCTTTAAAAGGATTCTCTTGCCGGATCCGTTACACGTCTTGCATGTTGTAGTTATGGAAATGAAAAGGAGTTTCTTTTTAAGTTTTCCTGTTCCATTGCATTTTGGGCAAATGATTATAACTGCCACTTTTATTACCACCTTCTGTCTTTGTTCATTTCCCGTTGAACAATGAGAAGTAGACGCTGAGTGGAAAGGGGAATAAAATGAACAAGGAAAGATTACTTAATACAAACAGCAATACCTAAAGGATAGTGCATTCCCTCTCTTTTCGTTTCAACGAGAACGCCGCGCTGATAGAAAAATTCTGCTTCTGAGTAATCGTGGAATAAATCATGGAATTCATCAAAGGTAAGTTGGTGAACATGGAAAGGTTCACTCGAGGGTTTCCCGCGTCCTAACCCAAAAGGGGTAGAAATCACAAGTGTACCTCCTGGTTTTAACATTTTATAAACATTTGTTAAAAATTGTTCTTCTTCTTTTATATGTTCTAATGTTTCAAAGCTCATAATGCAATCGAATGTTCCTAATTTGTCCGGAAGAGAAGGGTCGGCTGCATCTCCTTCGCAAAAAGTTACTTTTGGATGGTAATGTGTTCCTTGAGCATATTGGATAATGGCGGGATCGATGTCAACACCTATTATTTCGTCAATTTTCTTTTTAGCTGCTTTAGCTACAAGCTGGCTTCCAAAGCCGCTTCCGCATGCTAAATCCAGCACTCTTCCTTTCGTATACAAAATAGCGAATTGATATCTTGCAATATGTTCGAGCAATAAGCCGTTTGTCGGTTTCATGAGGTGAGGGATGACCCTCTCGCCTGTATATTCAATCATACTTCCTATACCTCTTTCATGCGGTTTGTGACCTAAACCCATTGTACCTTAAAAGATGATAGAGGAGAACAAAGAACGGCTATTTGGTGAACGGGGCGATATATGCTATAGTGAAAGATGCATTTCTTTCGTTATTTTTCAAATGACCAAAAATAGAAGTGAAAAATTTGATCGAAAGATATAAGATTTATTTTAAAATAAAGATTGGTACGTAAGAAGAAAAACCCTATTAATATGGATAGATGTGAGAGAGAGGATTACCGAAATGAGTCAAGAAGAAAAGAAAGACCAAAAAGAGCAAGTTGAATCAAGGCGCACCTTTGCAATTATTTCCCATCCGGATGCCGGGAAAACGACCTTAACAGAGAAATTATTGTTATTAGGAGGAATGATTCGCTCTGCCGGTACAGTAAAGGGGAGAAAAACAGGGAAATACGCTACATCCGATTGGATGGAAATCGAAAAGCAACGCGGAATTTCGGTTACATCGAGTGTGATGCAGTTTTCTTATAGAGATCATCACATTAATATCGTGGATACACCCGGTCACCAAGACTTTAGTGAAGATACGTATCGCACGTTAACCGCTGTCGACAGCGCGGTCATGGTTATTGACGGAACCAAGGGAATAGAAGAACAGACAATTAAATTGTTTAAAGTATGCAGCATGCGCGGTATACCGATTTTAACCTTCATCAATAAGTTAGACCGCGAAGGAAAAGATCCCCTTGAGCTATTGGAAGAAATCGAAGAGGTGCTTGGAATTGAATCTTATGCCGTTACATGGCCAATCGGAATGGGTAAAAGATTTCAAGGGACATATGACCGTTTTCAAAAGAAAATTGAGGTTTATCGAGGGAACGAAGAATCTCATTTCATTGACTTTGATGGTACAAATGTGACTGAAGAGGTAACGGATTATGTGGATGCCGGTTTTCTTCCGACATTGGCTGATGAATTGGCTCTGCTTGATGAAGCAGGAAATGATTTTTCAATGGATAAGGTAAAACAAGGAAAATTAACACCGGTCTTTTTCGGAAGTGCCATCGCGAATTTTGGAGTTCAATCTTTCTTCGATGAATTTTTGGGCTTAACGCTTCCACCGCAACCGCGTGACTCATCCAGTGGCGAAATCAATCCGGCCGATCCAAACTTCTCAGGGTTCATCTTCAAAATTCAAGCCAATATGAATCCGGCCCATCGTGATCGTATTGCATTCGTTCGTGTCTGCTCAGGGAAGTTCGAAAGAGGGATGAATGTCCAGCTTCCGCGAACTGGACGTAAAATCAAATTATCACAATCCCATCAGTTTTTAGCGTCGAGCCGTGAAACGGTAGAAGAAGCCTATGCAGGTGACATTATCGGGTTGTATGACTCAGGAACATATCAAATCGGTGACACGATTTTAGGAGAAGGGGCACCGAACTTTCAATTTAACGATTTGCCGACGTTCCCGCCTGAGCTGTTCGCAAAAGTAAGGGCTAAACATGCGTTAAAAGGAAAACACTTTGAAAAAGGAATTACACAGCTTGTTCAAGAGGGAGCTGTTCAGCTGTATCGTACTCCTTATTTCGGTGATTACATTCTTGGTGCGGTGGGAGAATTGCAATTTCAGGTATTTGAATACCGCATGAAGAACGAGTATGGAGTCGATATTGAATTTCAGCGTATGCGTCATGAGGCAGCCAAATGGATCAAAAAGGAAGACCTCCAGGATAAGATGACAGATTCACGTGTCATGCTTGTGGAAGACCGCTATGAAAACCCAGTCCTCTTATTTGAAAATGACTTTGTGCTGCGTATGTTCCAAGAGAAATATCCGTCTGTTGAGTTGCGAAGTACTTTTTAATAAAGTGAAGCTTCATTCAATAGAGGTCTTATTGTCGGCTAATAGGTGATAGAGGAAAAGGGTGTGGCAAGGAGCCAGGCCCTTTTCTTTTGTATAAGATGAGGAGGAGATTGAATGAGATACAAAGGTTTTAAAAACGTGGTAATAATGGGTATTTCCATTATTACCATATTAATGCTTGCTGCCTGTCAGCAAGAATCTGATCGTATCCCGGCTGTAGTGGAGAAAGTGGTAGACGGTGACACACTCAAGGTAAATGTAAACGGAAAGTCAGAAACGGTTCGCTTGCTGTTAGTTGATACACCAGAATCGGTGCATCCATCAAAACCCGTTCAGCCCTATGCGGTGGAAGCAAGCAATTTTGTAAAAGAGCAACTGCCTGAAGGTAAAAAAATTGAGCTAGAACTGGATGCAGGGGAACGAGATAAATACAGGCGTTTACTTGCCTATGTATGGATAGATAAAAAAATGTTGAATGAATGGCTCTTGGAAAAGGGGTATGCCCGTGTGGCTTACGTGTTTGAGCCCAACACAAAATATGTGGACCGCTTTAGAGAAGTTCAAAAAAAGGCGCAGGAACAGGAGTTGAATATATGGTCCCTTGAAAACTACGCGACGGATAAAGGGTTTGAAGAGATACAAACAAACCAGGGGGGAGCAGTAAAGCTGGGGTGCGATAACCCATCCATTAAAGGAAATATCAATAGTAAGGGCGAAAAGATTTATCATACGCCTCAAAGCCCTCAATATAAGGTGACGAAGCCGGAAATGATGTTTTGTACAGAAGAAGAAGCAAAAGCGGCTGGCTTCCGTCCGCCAAATAAATAAGAAAACACAGATGAACAAGTTTTCTGTTTAACTGATTGCCCTTTTTAAAGGGTGCCGCGATATTCTGCGAGAGTTTGGACTGACTTTCCTGTACCATTACAAAACGAGCAAGTTCGTTTATAAAAAGGAATGGCTGTATTCATTCTTCCTGCACCGCTGCATTGTTTGCATACTGCAATGAGTTTCAATGTATTTGCTCCTTCCTCTATTTATTATTGTTTCATAAACGGCAATATAAAAGGGAACTAATTAGGCTTTCTTTAATAGAATAGACATTATCGGGAAAATCTATGCAACCGACCAATAGAGAAAATATGCTTGGGTATAGGGGAACTTATGCTGGTACTTTTCTTAATGAAAAGGAAAAAAGGAGATGCTTTAACCGGGAAAGGATAAAAAAGATGGAAGCAAAAGCTTCCATCTTTTTTATTCCATCAATTTAGTGACTGGCTTAGTAAGCACGAGTAATAAAATACCTAACCCAATCGTTGTAAAGCCGATTACACTGAAAATTTCCAAGTAACCTAAAGATTGTGTATATGCTGCCAATTGACCGGCTACCATGTTGGCAACAGCTGAACTTGCCAGCCAAACACCCATTAAAAGAGAAGCAAGTTTGACTGGAGCGATTTTACTTACCATGGATAAACCAACTGGTGAAATCATTAATTCAGCCAATGTATGAAGGAAATATGTTACAACCATGAATAATAAGTTTACTTTTAATGCTTCATTGTTTCCTGTGTACATAACAGCAGGAAGCAATACTAAGAATCCTAAACCGACAGTGATTAAACCCATAGCCATTTTAGTCGGTGTTTTGAAGTCGCCGCGTTTTGAACTGCCGAGCTTATACCATAAAGCTGACATAATTGGCGCCAAAATCACGATAAATAATGGATTTAATGATTGGAACCATGGAGTCGGAACAGTGAATCCGAACACATCACGGTCAATTTGTTTTTCCGCATACAGTGTCAAGGAGCTTCCAGCCTGCTCAAAAGCAGCCCAGAACGCAATAACAAAGACTGATAAAATAACAATCGCCGCTGTACGTTTCTTCTCTCTTGTCGTTAATGGACCAGCGGCTTTTTCGTTTGAGACCGTCTGAGGTTTGCCGACTGGTTCTTTGCCGATATCCCCTAAGTAGCGATTTCCAAGCAAGTTGAAAATTAATTGTCCAATAATCATACCGATCGCTGCTGTCAAGAATCCGTATTTATAGCTCATAAGACCGACCACTAACGGTGCGAAGAATGCCCCGACATTGATACCCATATAGAAAATCGTGAAAGCACCATCACGGCGCGGGTCATTGTCGCTGTAAAGTTCACCAACAAGTGTTGAGATATTTGGTTTGAAGAACCCATTACCGATAATTAACAATCCAAGACCGATATATAAGGCTGTCATGCTTTGGCTTGCAAATAATGCGAAGTTACCAAGCGCCATTAAAATACCACCGATTGTAATTGCTAATCTTCTTCCTAAGAAACGGTCTGATAAATATCCGCCGATCATTGGCGTAATGTAAACGGCCCCGGTAAAGAAACCGTAAATTCCCATTGCTGCACTTTCGTTGACTCCAAGTCCCCCGTTGATAACGGCTGTTGTCAAATAAAGAACAAGAAGTGCTCTCATCCCATAATAACTGAAACGTTCCCACATTTCAGTTGCGAAAAGCAGATACAGTCCAGGCGGGTGCTTTTTGTTGGACTGGTTTGGCTGCTGAATATTTTTTTTCTCAGCTGCTTGCATAATCATGTCCCCCTAAATCAAATACTGGATACACCAATCGTTTAAATTTACAAAAAATTTGACGGAAAGGTGTTGAAATTTACAAAATAATTGCACGTCCTTTATTTTATTAAACAAATGATGCATTCGTCAATGAAATTATATGGAAAAATCACTGGCGAGTTAAAAAATACTGATAACATAGTTAGTTTGTGCCTTATTCCTGCTAAAATACTGAGTAAAATAAGGAATAATATCAATTTTGATTTTGAAAAAAATGAACATTTATTATTTTATAATTATTTAAAAATAGTAAAGTTAAGATAAAAATTATATTGATATAATAATTGGGTGCATATGAATCATTGTTAGAAAAGAATCCAAAATAAAAAAGCTAACCGTTCAGCTAGCTTTTAATCCATATATATCGGTTAACAGGCCTTCCAACTCCGCCGTACTCGATTTGGAGTTTAACATGTCCGGCTTGATCCAAATATTCTAAATAACGTCTCGCTGTTACCCTTGCGATTCCGATCCCTTCTGCTACTTCTTCTGCTGAAACGGGAGAGGGCTGCTGGGAGAGATAACGCTTAATATTTTCTAGTGTTAAAGCATGCAGCCCTTTAGGAAGAGAGAGGAGTTTTTCTTCGTTTTTTTGAAACAAAATCTCATCCAATTCCTTTTGAGTCATGTTTGATTTTTCAGTGAGTTTTGTCCGAAAAGAAAGATAGTTTTCAAGGGCTTGTTTAATTCTTTCGAATTTGAATGGCTTCATAATATAGTCAATGGCTCCATGCTGCAGCACTCGTCTGACCGTTTCCATATCACTTGCGGCTGTGACAGCAATAATATCCGTATTGAATCCTTCAGAGCGAATTTGCTGTAATGTAGTAAGGCCGTCCTGATTGGGCATGTACATATCCAGGATGACTAAATCAGGCTTATGGGCTCTGACAAATTCGATTCCTTCTAATCCATTTGAAGCATGTCCAATTATTTTAAACCCATCTACTTGTTCAATGAATTGACGGTTTACTTCCTGTACCATTGGATCATCTTCAATGAGAAGTACGCTCCATTGTTGTTTAGTCATACAAATACTCCCCCTTAGTCAAGATTAAAACAGTTGTCTTCGCTTTTTGCATGCAGGCATTACATGAAAAAAGTAATTGTAAAAGTGGTTCCTTTTTCCGGCTGCGTGTCCACTTGTATTTTTCCATTTCCTTTTTCGACGATTTGTTTGATCAAGTGTAAACCGATTCCGCGGTTTTCTTTCGCTTTTGTGGAAAAACCTTCTTTAAAAATATGGGCCAGTTGTTCTTCACTCATTCCGCATCCGTTATCTTCCACAAGAATGGAAATGATGCTTTCATCTTGCTCAATGCTTAGATAAATCTCCTTTTCTCGATGAATGATGGCGTTGAACGAATCAAAGGCATTTTCAATCAAGTTTCCGATTATAATGACAAAATCATGATGATCCAGAGGAGGAGGGAATGAGTCCAGCCGGCTGTGCCGATCGATAGTAAGTGTAACCCCGAGTTCCTTTCCGCGACTGACTTTACTTAAAAGCAATCCTGAAATGCTGTCATCTCTTATATTTTTGTTAAGGAAACGGGTTAATTCTTCTTGTTCTTCAGAAATATGAAATACATATTCCAAGGCCTTTTCCTTTTTTCCTAGTTGAATTAAGCCGGCGATTGTATGAAGTTTATTCATATGTTCATGATTTTGGACCCTCAAAGCGCTTACAAAAGCTTTGACCCCTGTTAGTTCTTCTGCCAGTTTTTTAACTTCCGTTTGATCCTGAAAAATGGCAACTGCTCCCACTGTCTTATGATCCGCTTTAATAGGGATGCGGTTGCTTAATATATTTAAATTCCGGACTTGAAGTTCTTTGTTATAGACCGGTTGATCGAGCTGTAAAATTTCCGGAAGCTTTGTGTCCGGAATCACTTCATGAATGCTGCGGCCAATCACGTCACCGGTGATGCCCATCATGGCTTTAGCTTTATTATTGAAAATCGTAATGTTTTCTTTTGTATCAATGGCAATAACTCCTTCATGCATGGCATTGAAGGTTTCGGTCCTTTCGACTAACAGGCGGGCGATTTCTTGAGGCTCCAGTTCAAACATTTGTTTTTTAATATGGGAAGCTAATAACCATGCCCCCCAGCCCCCGAATAACAATGATAAGCTGGCTGTGAAGAAAATCTCTTTTTTCAAACTCAATAGCACTTCTAAAAAAGTGGGAAGGATATATCCTGCAATTACCACTCCGACTTGCTCATGCTGATCGTTTACAATGGGGACGAAAGAGCGTATGACTGTGCCTTTTTCTCCTTTCGCTTTTGTCGTAAAAGTATGCTCTGCGAAGGCAGGGCCTTCATCTTCTCCACGAGATATTTCGCCAATCATAGAGGAGACAGGATGTGACAATCTCACTCCATTCATGTCCAGGACGACAATGTAATCGGCATTATGAATAATCCGAATTGGCTCTACGAGTTTGTTTATATTTATCTTTATCTTCATATGTTTGGCTTCGGTTATCTTTTTAGGTATTTCCGGCATCTCCGCTACCGTGCGGGCAGTAATAAGCGAGCGCTGATGAAGGTCCGCTTCTTTTGATTGAACAAAGTCTCTCATCACGACAAGCCCTGCCAGAAAAAGAGAGAAACCGACAATAAAAAAGATTAAGCCTGTAATTTTGGATCGTATTGACATAAGGAATGTGCCTCCAGCCTTTGGTGCGAAAAAGCCTCTTTGAATAAAACGTTACTTTATTTTACCATGGAGGAAAAGGCCGTGTTAAAATATTATCAAACTAAAAAAATTCCATAGAGATGTGAAAACTCATGAAGGCATTTATAGGCACAAGTGTATTTGTCAGTTTATTTCTGTTATTTTTCTTTTTATTCGGTTACGATGTATTTGAAAAAGACGTTCATTATGACGATGAACAAGAAGGGTTAAATGAACAAATTGTCATTAACTTCAGCCATGTGGTCGCAGAAAATACACCGAAGGGACTGGCGGCTCAAAAATTTGCTGAAATTGTGACTCAAAAATCAAAAGGCCGCGTTAAAGTAGAGGTATTTCCTAATGGGGCTCTATATTCTGATGATGAGGAAATCTCTGCTTTAAAGAGAAATGATGTGCAAATGATTGCCCCGTCTTTTTCAAAAATGACCGAAATCATGCCGGAATGGCAAATGTTTGATCTACCTTTTATTTTTGAAAGCTATGATGAAGTAGAGCAAGTTTTTATGGGAGATGTTGGCCAAAAGCTATTAACGATGCTTGAGGAAGAGAACTTAAAGGGACTTGCTTTATGGAGCAACGGTTTTAAACAAATGACGAGCAATAAAAGTCCGCTGCTTGAACCTGATGATTTTAAGGGACAGAGTTTCCGGATTATGCCGAGTGAAGTGATTGAAGAACAGTTTCGATTATTAGGAGCGCAACCGCGGGCAGTTCCATTTAACCAGGTTTACGAGTCTTTACAAAAACATGAATTTGACGGCCAAGAAAACACGATTTCAAATATTTATTCAAAGCGTTTTTATCAGCTTCAGCGCTATATGACCATCAGCAATCATGGGTACTTAGGGTATACAGTCTTGATGAACGAAGAGTTTTGGAAACGTTTGCCGCCAGATGTTCAGCGGCTCATTGAAGAGGCGATGAAAGAGACGACAACCTGGATTTTGGAACAATCGAAGTTAATGAATGAACAACAATTAAAACATATTCAGAAAGAATCTGATATTAAAGTATATTATTTAACGGAAGACGAGAAAAAGAAGTGGCGCCAAAAACTTCAACCGATTTACGAACAGTTTGAAGAAGAAGCAACAGAAGAGCTTGTAGAGATGATTAAACAATTCAATAGAGTCGAATAGACACCCTTTTTTGCTATTACGTTATGATATGAACTTAGTTTAGTCGTGATAGCAAAAAAGGGTCTTTAAATTTTAGAGGCCCTTTTTCAAGGGCCTCTAAAATTTAAGAGACCAAAATGAACAAAAAGACCATTATCACCATAAATTTAAATTTTCTCAATAATTCGTTAATATTTAATCAACAGGAAAGTGTAAGCGTTAACAAATTGAAAGGGGAGGGAAAAGAGATGAAATTTAATTTTAAGAGTCTAACAACACAGGTTATAACAGCTATTATTCTAGGTATTATTTTTGGGGCGATGTTCCCTGTATATGGTGCTGAGTTAAAAGTATTAGCTGATATCTTTATTAAAATGGTAAAAATGATTATCGCGCCAATCGTGTTCCTTACAATTGTTATTGGTATCGCTGGAATGGGTGATCTTAAAAAGGTTGGTAAGATTGGTGGAAAGGCATTATTATATTTTGAAATTGTATCCAGCATTGCGCTGGCAATTGGTATTCTAGTAGCAAATGTATTTCAAGCCGGAGAGGGATTTGATGCATCTAACGCATCTAAAGGTGACATTTCCCAATATACTACTGCTGCAGAAGAGACTTCTCATGGCATGATGGATTTCATTATGTCAATTATTCCTGATAGTTTTGTTGGAGCTTTTGCAAATGGTGAACTGCTTCCAGTACTTTTCATCGCTGTTTTATTCGGTTTGGCGTTAGCTGGAATGGGCAAGAACGGGAAACCGGTTATTGATTTCTTCGAGAAAATCACCGAAGTTTTGTTTGGTATGGTAAACATGATTATGAAAGTTTCTCCGATCGCAGCTTTCGGTGCCATGTCCTTTACAATTGGCAAGTTCGGATTCGGTTCTTTAATCTATCTCGGTAAGTTAATGGGTTCTGTATACACAACGATGGCGCTCTTTGTTATCCTTGTACTCGGAGCTATTTGTAAAATGTATGGCTTTAGTATCTTCAGTTTTATCCGTTACATTAAAGAAGAAATTTTCTTGGTTATCGGTACTTCTTCATCCGAAGCAGCTTTACCTAAGATGATGACCAAATTAGAGAGATACGGATGTTCTAAGTCTGTTGTAGGTCTTGTTCTTCCGACGGGGTATTCCTTTAACTTGGACGGGACTTCCATTTACTTGTCTATGGCTGCTTTGTTCATAGCACAGGCGTATGGTGTAGATCTTTCTCTTGTGGAGCAATTAACACTTCTTGGAGTCTTAATGCTGACTTCTAAAGGTGCAGCAGGGGTTACGGGTTCCGGCTTCGTTACATTAGCGGCTACACTTGCCGTGTTCCCAAGTATCCCGGTTGAGGGTATGGCTTTAATTCTCGGGGTAGATCGCTTCATGTCAGAAGCCCGTGCGATTACGAATTTAATCGGAAACGGTGTAGCGACGGTTGTTGTATCAAAAATGGAAAACGAGTTCCATCCTCCTTTAGAAGATAAAATGGAAGAAGCAAATATTACGGTAGCGAAATAATGAGAAAGGCTCTGCTTAAGCAGGGCCTTTTTTTATGTCCATTTATTTTGCTAAAACACCCCCATAAATGGCAGTGGTGAGAGGAATAATATGGATATATTTTTCATTTCTGTAAATTAATAATATTTTAACACTAATAAAATATAGGATTGATATCTCATTGCTATATTGGAAAATGTAATGTCATTCAACGATATTGATATCAATATGAAGAGAGGGAGTTTGAGAGTGGAAATCAAAAAACTGATGAAGATGAAAAAAGTATTGAGTGTATCATTTGCTTCTTTTTTATTAACCGGAAGCCTATCGTCTCTTGCTATTTCCTCAACGGCAAAAGCTGAAACAAACGCGGCAGATCATATTGTTATCAGTGAAGTATACGGCGGCGGGGGAAACAGCGGAGCTGCACTAAAAAATGATTTCATTGAGCTTTATAACCCTACTGATCAAGCCGTTGCATTAGAGGGGTGGTCGGTACAGTACGCATCTTCGACGGGAATTTTTAAAATAGAGTATACAACAGAACTAGAAGGCACGATACAGCCGAAATCATATTATTTAGTACAGCAAGCAGCAGGTGCTAATGGAACGGCTATATCTTTACCGACTGCTGATGCAGAAGGCAACATTGCCATGGGCAGTTCAAGCGGAAAGGTGGCTCTTGTTCGTAATGGGGAGGCTGTAACGGGAAAAGACGATTCCGACGTTGTCGATTTTGTGGGTTACGGTTCTTCAGCAAAACCATTTGAAGGGGATGCACCTACTGATTCGTTGAGTAATACAACAAGTGCTCAAAGAAAAGACCCGAATGTGGATACGAATAATAATAAGGCTGACTTTGAAGTAAAAGAGCCAACACCGGTTAACTCTCTTGGACAAACTTCTGAACAACCAGACGGAGGAGATACGGGCACGCCGGGGGACGGCGAAATTCCACCGCCGACTCTTCGAATTCGCGATATTCAAGGAACTGCCCATACATCCCCATATGCAGGTCAAACCGTGAAAAATATTCAAGGAATCGTAACAGCGGTTGAGGAGAGAGGGTTTTATATTCAAGACGACCAGCCTGACCAAGAGGTGAAGACTTCGGAAGGTATCTATGTATATCATAAATCCACTACAAGTGTTCGAGTTGGTGATAAGGTTTCAATAGACGGGGAAGTCAAAGAACATGGCTATGATGGAGAACTGACTATCACGGAATTGATAGATACAGCAGTGAAGAAGATTTCAGCCGATAATCCCCTCCCTTCTCCAATCGTACTCGGAGAAGGTGAGTATATTTTGCCAACGACGATCATTGATAACGATCGCTTCAGTGAATTTGATCCAAAAGAAGACGGCATAGACTTTTTTGAAAGCATTGAGGGAATGTACGTTCAAGTAGCGAATGCAAAAGTAGTGGGTCCTACGGACAAAAACGGAGAGATCAAAGTTGTTCCGGGCAATCAGCCTATTGATGCCATGTATACAACAGCCGGCGGGATTTTACTTGAAGAAGACGATGCGAACCCAGAGAGAATCACCATTGATGACATCATTGTAAAGGACGAGCCTCAAGTAAAAGTGGGGGACTCGTTCCATGATGCCATTAAAGGGGTTATACACTACAGCTATGGGAATTTTAAGCTACTCAATACGGAGGCTCTTCCTGGAGTCACAGAAGGTGAGTTGGAAAGGGAAGCAACCACTATTGAATTCGACAAAGACCAGCTAACAGTTGCATCGTATAATGTCGAAAATTTCTCCAAATCAGTTGGAGCGGAAAAAACAGAGAAGTTAGCGAAAGCCGTTGTTGAAAAATTAAAAACCCCTGATATTGTCGCCTTAGTGGAAATGCAAGATAATAATGGGGCAAAAAATGATGGGACAACAGATGCAAGTGAAAGCTACATGGCATTAATTGAAGCCATCAAAGCGGCGGGAGGGCCGGAATATGCCTTTACGGATATTGCTCCTGAAAACAACCAAGATGGAGGACAGCCTGGCGGAAACATTCGTGTTGGCTATATCTATAACCCAGAGCGCGTACAGCTTGTTGATGATAAGCCAAAGGGAGATGCGATTACTCCAGTTGAAATAGGAAAACATGGATTGTCTCATAACCCTGGTCGAATTGACCCCACAAATCCTGTTTTTGAAAACTCCCGTAAACCTTTAGCTGCAGAGTTTAAATTTAAAGGGCGAAAAGTAACGGTAATTGCTAACCATTTTAACTCCAAAGGGGGAGATGATGCCTTGTTTGGTTCTAATCAGCCTCCTGTACTAGAGAGTGAAGAGCAACGTAAAGAGATTGCGGAAGTGGTGAATGGTTTTGTTGAAGAGATAATACGAAAAGACAACGAGGCCAATGTCGTGGTGTTAGGAGATTTAAATGATTTCCAATTCTCTGAGCCGCTTGAAGTGTTAAAAGGGAATAGTTTAATAAATATGATTGAGCAACTTTCTTCTAATGAACAATACACCTATAATTATCAAGGAAATGCCCAAGTGCTCGATCACATTTTAGTATCAAATAACCTAGCTGAAAGAACGGAAGCGGATATCGTCCATATTAACTCCGATTTTACAGAAGAGCATGGACGTGCGAGTGACCATGATCCTGTTTTGGTGCAAATCGATTTAAAAGAGAAACCGCATAAGCATGTCTTCTTTAAAACAGTGGTTAATTTTATAGCAGGATTTATTAAGTAACGCTATGAATTTTACGAGAAAGAGGATGGCTCAAAAGGTATAGAAAAACATACCTTTTGAGCCATCCTCCTAAAAGGACCCGTCATGAAAATCCAGTAAAATCAAGGATTACGTGGCGGGTCCTTTCAGTAAAAAAATAATGCTTATGGTCTGTTTAGGAATTATGGGACAACCACTTTCTTGACATATAAAGAATATAATCGACATATTTCTCGGGAAATGTCTCATAAATTGTCAAAGAAATGATGAAGAAGGTTGATCATAAAAAAACAGTGCGGATATGACCTCTTTTACTGCTTATTCAAGGACTGTTGAGCCATTTTAATTAACTCTTTAACCATACGCCCGCCAATTTGCCCTCCGATTTTACCGGCTTGTTCCGAGGTTAGATGTCCATTTCTCCCATGCTGCAACGGAATGTTCAATTCTTTTGCTACCTCATATTTCACCTCATTGGGGTTATCATCCATGACGCTGTAGCCATCTCGTTTCATCACATTTCCTTTTAATTGTTCCATTCCTTCGTGTGCTTCCGGTACGAGCAATTTCCGTCTTCTTTTTGCCATGTTGTTGCCTCCTTTTCTATAGTTTTTTAACTATGCCCTAACTTATGTATAGAAGGAACAAAAAATCAAACGATGAAATAAAACAGAGTTTTCGTGTATAGAAAGAAGAACGCCAGGAATTTTGTGGAATTAAATTGACACCGCTTCATCATTAATGTTAACTTTTATATATAATAAGTTAACAAATAAGAGGGTGAGAAGGAGAAATGACGGCGACAAAACCATATACACAATTCACATATGAAGAAATGGCGGCCAAAAACAAAGAATATGTTTGGCATCCATTTACGCAAATGAAACAATACATAGAAGACAACCCTGTCATTATTACACATGGAAAAGGGCGAAAGTTATTTGATATGCAGGGAAACAGTTACTGGGATGGGGTTTCGTCAATTTGGCTGAATGTACATGGCCATTGTGTAGAAGAGATTAACGAAGCCATTCGTGACCAGCTGAATCTTGTGGCTCATTCTACTCTTTTAGGGATGGCAAATGTTCCATCCGTGCTATTGGCCGAAAAATTAGTGAAGCTTATGCCAAAAGGATTAAAGAAGGTGTTTTATTCGGATGCAGGGGCTACATCCGTAGAAATCGCAATCAAAATGGCCTATCAATATTGGCAGCATAAAGGAAAACCCGAAAAGCAACACTTTATAACAATGAAGGAAGCCTATCATGGAGATACAATCGGAGCGGTATCGGTTGGAGCCATTGATTTATTCCATGAAACGTATCGGTCGCTTTTGTTTCCTTCCATTAAAATCTCATATCCATTTATTTATCGATCTCCTTACGGCGAAGATCGAGACACAATTGTCCAAAAACATTTGGAAGAGTTAGAGAAGATGTTGAATACACGGGGACATGAAATCGCCGCTTTAATTATAGAGCCGATTGTACAAGGGGCAAGCGGAATTATCGTCATGCCTGAAGGTTATTTACGGGGAGTAAGGGAGCTGTGCACGAAATATGATGTCCTTATGATTGCAGATGAGGTAGCGACGGGATTTGGAAGAACCGGAAAAATGTTTGCCTGTGAGCATGAGGATGTCACACCGGATATTTTGACGGCCGGAAAAGGAATTACAGGAGGTTACCTTCCAGTTGCCATTACCGTAACGACAGATGAAGTCTACAATGCGTTTTTAGGAGAATACGAGGAACAAAAAACGTTTTTCCACGGACATAGTTATACGGGGAACCCGCTTGGATGTGCGGCCGCCTTAGCAAATCTTGAGTTGTTTGAAAAAACATCACTTGTGGACGAAGTAGCCAGCAAATCTATGTATCTTGAAAAACGTTTAAAAGAGTTTTATGAGTTGAAACATGTAGGAGATGTTCGCCAAAAAGGATTTATGGCAGGCATCGAACTGGTGAAGGACAAGGAAACGAAAGAACCATTCGAGTGGAAAGAAAGGGTAGGGGTTCTTGTGTGCCGCCGGACAAGAGAGCTTGGCATGCTGCTGCGTCCGCTTGGAAATGTAATTGTATTTATGCCTCCGCTTGCGTCTACCATTGAAGAGCTTGATGAAATGCTGTCTATTTTACATCAAGCCATATATGACATCACGGAAGGAAATGAAGAATGAACGGGTTATTTGTCACAGCCACAGATACGGAAGTAGGAAAAACGCTCGTCACAGGCGGCTTGGCTGGTGCTTTGAGAGAAAAAGGCGTGGATGCCGGAGTTTATAAGCCTGTCCAAAGCGGTCACCATGCAAATGATATGGATGGAGATGCGTGGCGCTTAAAAGTGTTGTCAGGCGTTTTGGACGAAGCTTCGGATATTTGCCCATATGCCGTACCTGAACCTTTAGCGCCTGCATTGGCTTTAAAACGAGCCGGACGAGAGGTGGCGATGGCCGATCTCCTTACCCATTTCACTTTATTAGCGAAGAGACATGAGTTTATGCTTGTAGAAGGAGCAGGCGGCCTGGCCGTTCCATATGCTTCCGACTGTATGGTCATTCATGTGGCCCAAGCAATGCAGATGCCGCTTTTAATTGTAGCGAGACCGACTTTAGGAACGGTGAATCATACTGTTTTAACGATTGAGTATGCACGTCAGTATGGCTTACAAGTAGCCGGGGTGATTCTTTCAGGTTATCACTCTTCGCAAAATGAGAGAGTGAAAGAGAATATAAACATGATTGAAACATATGGGAATGTAAGAGTGTGGGGAGCTTTACCGCATCTTGGAGACCACCCTTCAAGGGAGGCGGTTCTCCAGGCTTGCAATCAATATATAGATACATCTTTTATTCATTCTATTATAAGAAAACGGGGGATGGAGCAATGGAACTAGTCCAAACGAAAAAAACATGGAAAGAAATCGCTCAAGGGGTCATTGAAGGCAACGCAATTAGCCGCGAGAATGCCTTGGCCATCTTACAGGCGAAAGAGGAAGACATTTTAGAATTGATGAATGCGGCTTATATCATTCGTCATCATTATTACGGAAAAAAGGTTAAGCTTAACATGATTATCAATACGAAATCAGGATTGTGTCCAGAGGATTGCGGCTACTGTTCTCAGTCCATCGTGTCAGAAGCGCCAATTGATCGTTATGCATGGCTGACACAGGAAAAAATCGTGGAGGGGGCATATGAAGCGAAACGACGTAAGGCAGGAACTTATTGTATCGTTGCTTCTGGTCGACGTCCTACCGATAAAGAGGTAGAGCATGTGATTGGGGCCGTAAAAGAGATTCGTGAAAATACCGATTTGAAAATTTGCTGTTGTCTAGGCTTTTTAAATGAAGACCAGGCAACGCGCTTAGCGGAAGCGGGGGTTCACCGTTATAATCATAACTTGAATACACATGTTGAAAATTATGAAAATATTTGTTCGACCCATACGTACGACGATCGCGTAGATACGGTCGAAAAGGCAAAAGATGCAGGGATCTCTCCATGTTCAGGCGCAATTTTTGGAATGGGGGAAACGAATGAACAAGCGGTAGACATCGCTTTTGAACTGAATCGCTTAAACGCTGATTCCATCCCATGCAATTTCCTTGTTTCGATTAAGGGTACTCCTTTAGAGGGGCAGGAGAGGTTGACACCTGTTAAATGCTTGAAAATTTTGGCGATGATGCGTTTTGTGAATCCGACGAAGGAAATCCGTATTTCCGGCGGGCGTGAATTGAATTTACGATCCTTACAGCCTTTAGGATTATTCGCGGCCAACTCGATTTTTGTCGGTGACTATTTAACCACACAAGGACAGGAACCGACTGCTGACTGGGGAATCATTGAAGACCTTGGTTTTGAAATTGAAGAATGTGCATTGTAAAGACGAAAGAGGAGGCGCTTGCCTCCTCTTTTGCTTTATTGAGCAAACATTTGTTTAAAGGTCTTTTGAGCAATTACTTTTCATATATATGAGGTTGTCACCATTTAAAGATAGTTTTATAAAATAAGATTTTTGTTTGTAAAATGCCATTCAATCGTTTATTTCATGTGTCGTTTCGAGCGGCGTATGAAATACGCGGCTCGAAACGACACAAAAAATTAATACAAAATTAAAGGTTAATAGTTAATCAAAACCAATATTTCATGTTACTATATTTTTATGGTTATATTTACTTTTATGGAATTTATTTCTGAAATGGAAGGAAGATTGGACAGTGAAAAAAGTCATGACGCTCTTTTGCGCCGCAGCAATTGCAAGTACACCGTTTGCAGGAACTGCGCAAGCGCTTGAAAATGAAAACAGTTCAACCAATACAATAGAAAAAGAAGCGGGAGCTGAACAGCAAGCGGAAGAAACGCAAAGTAAAGATTTAAAGGTTCTAACACTGGAAGACGTGTTAAAACGAGGGTTGGAAAATGATAGAAGCCTTACTTTATTGAAATATCAATTAGAATCGTCCCAAAACCAACTTCTTGGTACAGAAGATGATAAGAGGGATACACAAAGGGATATTAAGGATTATGAAGATGAGTTAGAAGATTTAAAGGAAGAACGTGACAGATTATCGGGTCAGGACAGAATACTCAATGGTCAAGAGAGAATCGGAATCCAAGACGGAATAGAGGCTCTTGAGGATGCCATGAAATCCCTTGAAAATGCAATTGAGGCATTGAAATCAGGCCAAGTGACATTGCAGCTGCAAACAGGGGGAGCAAAGGAAGGCATGACTTTGCAGTTAACCTCTGCGTATATGAATCTACTAAGTTCTCAAGACCAGATTAATTTTATGAAGAAATCGATTCAGTCTGCTGCTGATCAAGTTAAAAAAGCAGAACGTCTTTTCGAATACGGAATGGGTTCAAAAGATGATATCGATCAGGCAAAGAGAACCCAAGTTAACTTAGAGAAGCAGTTGGAACAGAAAGAAAAAGATTATTATTATAATTTGGCTGCTTTGACATTTGATATTGATGTCAATTACAATCCGGATTTAGCTTTGACGCGTGTCGAGACAAAAATTGAAGATGCTGAAACCGTACTTGCAACAGCCATTGTCAATGCAACTGAAAGAGCGGAGAAGAAAACGGATGTAAGTGAAGAGGTTACGAAGGCTGAGAACACCAATACAGTGTCTGAAGAGAAGACGGATGCAATTGAAGGCGAAATTGTAGATGAAAGTACGGATAACACGGATATAAACGCTGAGGATTACGAAACACTTATTCAAGGTACTTTTAAAATGATGGAAGCAAACGAAAAGCTGGAGTTGGCAAAATATAATCGTGATGAAGTTTATAAAGATGATGACTCAGATAAATATGACCAACAAGCCGAAGATTATAATGTGAAAATAGCGGAAGAACAAATTACCCAGCTGCGTGAGCAACTAACGAAGAAAATTGATTCGTTGAACCATAACATCAAGACATCAAAATTCAATTATGAAGAAGCAGTCAGAAAATTGGAAGACGCTCAAAAGGATATCCATAACCTTGAGAAAAAGTATGAGCTAGGGGTTATCGCTAAATATGATTATGAGCAAGCGAAGTTGCAATTAGACGAATTAAACCTAAATGTAGCGATAGCTAAAACGAATTACTTTTTAGTTCAACAATCTATTGAAGCTTTAGGAAAAGGCTATATCCAATAAAGAAACAAGTGAAAGACTTGTTTCTTTATTAATGTGACTGACCGGACATTCATATTCTAGTTTATTAAGCATGAAAGGACGTTATAGGGTGAAAAAGAAAGTGAAACGTCAATCAACAAAAGTCGCAGCCGTTATGCTTGGAGCGATGCTTGTAACGGCTGGCTGCAATAAAGCAGAAGAAGTATCAAAAACGATACCGGAAATTCCTGTCGCTGTAACGGACATTACAGGCGGCTCCCTAAATGACAGTACCCTGATTACAGGGACAATTAAACCTGGAAAAGATGTAGAATTAATGCCAACAAATGCAGGAGAATTAGTATCCGTCTCTGTTAAGAAAGGAGATATGGTCAAAAAGGGGCAAGTATTGGCCAAATTGGATACGAGCGATTATGAATTGAGCCTAAAACAGGCTAAGGCAGCTTTAAGCCGTGCACAAAACGGGGAGAAGCGTGCACAAGAAACATATAACCAGGCTAAAGGAGCAACAAGTCAAGGGCAAGATGGAGTACGCCAGGCAGAAGCATCATTAAACCAAGCAAGGGTTGCGGTGAAACAAGCAGAAGCCGGGGTTCCCGACGCTCAAGATGGGGTACGTCAGGCAGAAAGTAAATTGCGCCAAGCGGAGGCAAGCTTGAATCAAGCGAAAAATGGAAGGCTTGATGGAATAGAAGGTGCTTCTTATAACCTCCAAAACGCGAAAAATCAGTGGGATGATGCTAAAAAAAATCTTCAGCGTATGGAAGGATTATTTAAAGAGGGGTTAGTTTCCCAACAACAATTAGATCAAGCGAAAAATGCTGAAATACAGGCAAGCACAGCTTATCAACAAGCCCAGCTCTCAGAAAAACAGGCAAATCGGCAAGATAATTTAACGGTTTTACAAGGAAACGTTGAACAAGCAAAAGTTGGAGTGAGCCAAGCGAAGTCTGGAGTTAACAACGCAAAGCTTGGAATAGAACAGGCGAAGGTTGGAGTTGATCAGGCAGAGGTTGGAGTGGACCGGGCAAAGAAAAGTGTGGCAGATGCAAAAGTGAATGAAAATATCGCTTCAGTGGGGGTAAAAGAAGCAAGCATAGCTGTGCAGGAAGCTCAAATCGGTGTCGAACAAGCTCAAAAGAAAATTGATGACATGATTATTAAAGCACCTGTCGCGGGTGAAGTATTGGATGTAATGGCCGAACCGGGTGAATTTGTATCCAACCAGTCTCCTTTTGCACGTTTAGTTTCTGCAGATGTCGTTCATTTAGAAGCACTTGTAACACCAGAGCAAATGTTTACGTTAGAAGAGGGAGAAGCAGCGGAAGTAGAAATTCCTGCATTGAAGAAAAATGTGAGTGGTAACGTGACTTACATTTCACCAACTTCAGAACAATCAGGGTTATTTAAAGTGGAAATCGAGCTGCCGAACGAGGACCGTAAAATCCGTCCGGGTATGGTCGCCCAATTGAACCTGAAAGAAGTATTGGTGGCGGACAGCTTCCTTGTTCCAACGGAAGCGGTTGTAGAAAAAGACGATAACACGTATATCTTTGTTGTAAAAAAAGATAAGGCCGTTCAAAAAGAAATAGAAGTTGTTCGTGCGGAAACAGACTTTACAGCCATTAACGGAGATGTGAAAAAAGGCGAACAAGTCGTTGTGAAAGGTCAGAACCTCCTTAAAGACGGTGATCAGACACGAATCGTGAAGGAGGAAAAATGACGTGAAGCTTGCTGAATTATCAGTAAAACGTCCCGTAGGCGTTATCATGCTGGTTTTAGGGGTGCTTGTACTAGGGATTATTTCTTTAAGAAACTTGGCTGTTGATCTTTATCCCAAAATTGAAGTTCCGGTTGCCGTCGTAACCACAACATATCAGGGTGCTTCCCCCCAGGAGGTAGAGAGACTAATCAGTGAACCAGTTGAGTCTGCTGTCGGTTCTATACAGGGGATAGACAGCATACAATCTGTTTCATCTCCTAACTCTTCTATGGTTATTATGCAATTTGATTGGGGAACGAATATTGACAATGCATTGAATGATATACGTGAACGAATAGACCAGGTGGTAGGAATGCTTCCAGAGGATGCTGACAGGCCTTCAGTATTGCGAATTGATCCTCAACAGACTCCGGTTATGTGGATCGGACTTTCGGGAGCTGCTCCAGAAAAGTTGCAGGATATTGTCAAAGATGAAATTGAGCCTTACTTTGAACGTGTAGATGGGGTTGCATCCATTTCTACCCAGGGAGGTAAAGAACGGGAAATCCGGGTGGAAATTGACCAAGCAAAGTTAAATAGTTATGGAATTTCCGCTGCTCAGCTTGTAGAAGCTCTTCGAACTGAAAACCAGGCTGCTTCAGCTGGTAACTTAGAAAAAGGATCGCAAGAACTTCAAGTTCGTATAGATGGAGAGTTTACAAAGGTAGAAGATATCAAAAAAACACCGATTCAATTGAATGATGGCCGAACCGTTCAGTTGGAAGATGTAGCGGAAGTAAAGGATACTTTTAAAGATTTACTGACAACATCGCGTGTTAATCATGAATCGGCCCTTGTACTATCTGTTTTGAAACAATCCGACGCTAATACTGTTAAGGTAGCAGACGGCATGTATGAAGCTATTGATGAAATGCAGAAGAATTTAAAAGAAGACGGGGTTTCGCTGTCAATTATAATGGATACATCCGACTTCATTCGTCAATCCATTAGCAGTGTAGTGGATAATATCATTTCAGGTGCAGTACTGTCCACCATTATTTTGCTCTTCTTCTTAAAGAGTATCCGTGCGATGCTCGTTATTGGTTTAACGATTCCAATCGGTATTATATCTACCTTCAGTTTAATGTACTTCACAGGTGAAACGTTAAACATCTTATCGATGGGCGGCCTTGCCCTTGGGATCGGTATGATGGTCGATAGTGCCATTGTAATTATGGAACACATATTCAGCATGAGGCAAAAGGGTGTTCCGCTCCAAGAAGCAGCCATTAGGGGAAGTTCTGAATTGGCGCCTGCTGTTATCGGTGCTACGTTAACAAGTGTGGTTGTATTTGCACCAATCGTTTTCGTAGAAGGCTTGGCCGCTGAGCTGTTTCGTCCGTTAGCATTAACAGTATCATTCTCTCAATTTGCTTCTTTAGTTGCGGCTTTGACTTTGGTTCCGATGCTGTCTGCGAGATTATTGAAAAATGTCAAAACAATCGGTGCTGTGACAGACACAGTAGAAGTAGAGGCGGAAAAAACAGGCCGCTTTAAAGCATTTATGAAATCGGTGAGTAAACGTTACAGCCGCTTTTTGGAATGGGCACTTGGCCATCGCAAGACAGTATTACTGACAACATTTCTTTTAATTGTAGGAAGCTTTGGTCTTGTTCCGTTTATCGGAACTACGTTCATTCCACCTTCAGATCAAGGGCAGATCACATTGGATATCGTTGCCCGTGAGGGAGTACAGCTAAAGGAAATGGAGTCCATTGTAGACGAAGTGGATAAAAAACTAAAAAAATATGATGATACAATTGAAACAAGTTATGTAACCGTTGGAGGCAACAACACTGGTTTTGGTACCGCCGTTTCAAACGAAGCAAGCTATATTATTCAGCTGGTAGAGGCGGATAAGCGAAATATTGATACAATTTCAATGATAAAAAATCTAGAAAAAGAAGTGACAGATATACCGGGGGCCGAATTTAAAGTCGGAGAAATGAACAGCGGCTTCGGTTCCGGAGCCCCGGTCGATATTAAAATAAGCGGCTCTGATTTAGGGGTGTTAAAAGACCTGGCTCAGCAAGTTACGTGGATTATAGAAGATGTAAAAGGAACATATAACGTTGACAACACAGTAGCAGAGGGCCGCCCTGAAATTAAAATTGAAGTGAAACGGGATCTTGTTTCTCAATATGGTCTATCGTATCAACAAGTCATGAATGAAATTAAGCTTGGATTTGACGGCCAAGTGGCGACACGCTATCGAACAGATGGAAATGAATATGATGTTCGTGTCCTGCTGCCCGAAGACAAACGTCAAACCATTCGAGACTTAGAGAGTATGACCATTCGGTCGAATACGGGAATCGACGTTCCTTTATCAGCAGTCGCAGAATTGAAACAAGTACAAGGACCTGCTCAAATCAACCGTGACAATCAAGAGCGTCAAGTATCTGTCACAAGTGATATTCGTGATCGAGATTTAGGCAGCATCAACAATGAAATTAAAGCGAAAATAGATCAGCTTGCCGTTCCCGAAGGATATCGTATCTCAACGGGAGGACAAGGAGAAGATATGGCGGAATCATTCAAAGATTTAGCTCTTGCACTGCTTCTTTCTATTTTCCTTGTTTATCTAGTCATGGCTGTACAATTTGAATCGTTCGCCTATCCGTTTGTTATCATGTTTTCATTGCCTACGACCGTGATAGGAGTACTAGTAGGACTATTCATTACACAAAAACCATTAAGTGTTCCTGCCTTTATCGGAATCATTATGTTGGCAGGTATTGTTGTAAATAATGGGATTATATTGGTCGAATACATTAATCTTCTGCGCCAAAAAGGCTTTGAACGGATGGAAGCCATCATAGATGCAGGGTTGAGCCGGATTAGGCCAATCTTCATGACAGCTTTAGCGACTATATTAGGTATGGTTCCGCTTGCTCTTGGTATCGGTGAAGGAGCAGAGGCGCAGGCTCCAATGGCAATTGTTATTATATTCGGCCTAACGTTTTCAACTCTGTTTACTTTAGTGTTAGTTCCAGTTGTTTATACATTTATTGATGATTTCTCTAACTGGACAAAACGTATAAGTTTCCGGCGCAAGACTAAACAAAATAATAACTTAGATTTACCACAATAAAATTGGCCTTCCATTAACAGAGGAGGAAAGAAAGAGCACCTGGATTCAATCCGGGTGCTCTTTTAATCAAATGGTGAGAGTACGAAATTATAATAACAATGCTTGAACGAAAGTGATTATACCAGCCAAAACTAAGAATCCGATACTATATTTTAACGTGAAGCGGAAGAGTTCCGCTTCTTTGCCGACAAGACCAACTGCTCCTGTCGCGACAGCGATGGATTGAGGAGAGAGCATTTTGGCCATCACACCGCCGGCAGTATTGGCTGCCACGAGAATAATCGGCAGCACTTGAATTTGGCCGGCAGTTGTTGTTTGCAGACTTCCGAATAGAGCATTGTTTGATACAACAGATCCTGTTAAAAAGACCCCGATCCATCCTAAAGCAGGAGATAAAAATGGAAATACGTCGGCAGTATTGGCCAGAGCTAATCCTAAAGTAGAGGATTGACCGGAATAGTTTGCTACGAATGCAAAGGCAAGGACCATCATAATCGTGAAAATTGGTTTAGAGAGTTCTTTTACTGTTTCCGCCAGCGTTTCTTTTCCGGTTTTGAAATCCACTTTTAAAATGAACATGGATACAATCCCTGCAATGGCAATCGCTGATCCCGTTGCCGCCAATATATCCAGTTTTAATACAGCCGCATATGGTGTCGGCTCAATTACAAGCGGGCTCGCTTTAATGACTTGATTATGAAGGCCCGGAATTTCAATTAATACATTTGTTTTCTCAAGTAAGCCGCCAGGTGCAAATAATCCTTTAAAGAAGTTTAAACTCCAAGTTGTAACAAATAAAGTCAAAGCGATAAATGGAGACCATGCTTTTGCAATTTGGCCGGCAGAAAGTTTTCGCGCCGAAGCGGGAGCTTCTTGTTTATTAATCGCTTTAATATATAGAGCGAGTGCTAAAAGGCTGACAAGAGATGCGATAATGTTTGGCAGCTCAGGTCCGATAAAGGTGATTGTTAAATATTGAGCAATCGCATAAGTTGAAGCTGTAACGAAAGTTTGTTTCCACACTTCACGAACGCCTTTGAAGCCGTCCATGATCATGACCAATAGGAATGGTACTGCAAAAGAAATATAAGGAAGAGAGTAGCCTAAAAATCTTGAAATTTCTTTTGCATCAATGCCAGAAACTTGTCCGGCAACAATAACGGGAATCCCCATGGCGCCAAATGCTCCGGAAGCGGTATTGGCAATCAGGCAAAGCGCTGCGGCTTTTAATGGATTAAAGCCCAACCCTACAAGCAAAGCCGCTGTGATAGCGATGGGAGCTCCGAAACCCGCTGCTCCTTCTAAAAAAGCATTGAAAGAAAATGCAACTAAAAGCATTTGTAGTCGAGGATCATCTGTAATGGAAACGATGGATTGACGAATAACATCGAACTGCCCGCTTTTAACAGAAAGCTTGTACAGAAATAAAGCGGCAATAATGATGTAAGCGATTGGCCAAATGGCATAGACGGCACCATATCCGGCTGCTCCAACTACCATATTGACCGGCATTTTATAAAACATGATGGCAGTAATTATTGAAATAATGACAGTTGAACCGGCGGCCACATAGGCTTTCATTTTAAAGACCGTCAATCCTAAAAAGAAAAAAAGAACGGGAATGGCAGCGATTAGCGCTGAAAACCATATATTTTGCATTGGATCATATACTTGAGTCCAACCCATGTTGTTCACCTCATTGTTTTAGTAAAGAAAGAGGAGCGAATCCTCCTTCTTCCTATATAAACTTTACTTAAAAAGCTTTTTCGCGGGTTTCTTTCAACACTTTGGCTGAATGCTGAAATTGTTGAAGTTCGACTTCGCTTAAATCTAATTCAATGACTCGTTGAATGCCGTCTTTGTTCACTAGGGCAGGAACGCCGATATATACATCTTCAACGCCGTATTGGCCTTCCATGAGGGCAGATACAGTCAAAATAGAGCTTTCATCACCCAAGATGGCTTTTGTAACGCGGACGAGCCCCATTGCAATGCCATAATAAGTAGCGCCTTTACGGTTGATAATGTGATAAGCCGCATCACGAGTGCTTTCAAAAATATTTTTCATATCAGGGTGTTCTGCTGCTTCTTCGATGCTGTTAAGGCCTAAGAATTTTTGAACAGATACACTGCCGATTTGAGCATGGCTCCAGACAGGGAGTTCTGTATCGCCATGTTCACCCATAATGTAGGCATGAACATTGCGAGAATCTACTTTGAAATAGTCGCTTAATAAGTAACGGAATCGAGCTGTGTCCAAAATAGTACCTGAGCCGATAACGCGTTCTTTCGGAAGACCTGATAACTGCCAAGTGACGTAAGATAGGATGTCAACAGGATTTGTTGCCACTAGAATAATTCCATCAAAGCCGCTTTCCATGATGCTTCCTACTATCTTTTTGAAAATGGCCACGTTTTTGCCGACTAAGTCCAATCGAGTTTCTCCAGGGGCTTGGTTAGCTCCGGCCGTGATGACAACTAAATCTGCATCTTTGCATTCTTCATAGCCGCCAGCCCAAATTTTCATCGGGGAAGCAAACGGCATACCGTGATTTAAGTCGCGAATTTCTCCTTCTGCTTTCTCATGATTTATATCAATTAATACGAGTTCATTTGCAATTCCTTGATTGACCATCGCGAATGCGTAACTTGATCCTACAAATCCTGTACCGATAACTGCTACTTTTCTACGAATGTTTTTCATGTTTTTTCACCTTTCTCCTATATGTGATTGTTTTCACAAGTTAAATATACTTCATGTAAAAAGATGCAGAAGTGATAAAAGTCACACTGATATCGCTTACATATAAAAAAGATTTGTCCGTTTTTTGAACGCGTAAAACAGACAAGCTTCTTTTGCATGTCCGGGTTCGTTTCAAACGTAAACGCTCGTAGGTGTCATGGTCAAGGTGTATGGCTTTTGAAATGAAGAGTGAAGGGGGACATGATTAAAAGAGATACATTCTGTTGTCATGTAAAAAAGGCATCTTAACAAGAGAAATCGTCTCCCATTAAGATGCCCACTTTTTTAAATGGTATTTTTGTTTATTACACTCGTTCATAGAAGTCAAGACGTCTGTCTTGCCACGTGGAGACAGAACCGCTCTGCCTTGATTTTTGTAAAAGTTCAAAGTCTAGGTCGGCAGTGATAATCATGTCTTGATTAATCATTCCTTCATCTAAGATTCCACCCATAGGAAATCCAAGGTCGTTTGGTGTAATGATGGCGGCTTGCCCAAAGTTGGCTCTCATAAAATCGACAGTTGGCAATGAACCGATCGTTCCGGTCAAGACGACATAGGTTTGGTTTTCGATGGCTCTTGCATGGCTTGTGTAGCGAACACGGTGGAAGCCATGGCGGTCGTCGGTGCAAGAAGGGCAAAAGATGATATCGGCTCCTTTAGCTCTTGCCATTCTCGCTAGTTCAGGGAATTCGATATCGTAGCACGTCAAAATGGCCACTTTCAGTTTGCCTGCCTCGAAAATTTGGAATTTATCACCCGCTTTAATGTTCCAATCATAGAATTCTGTAGGGGTGATATGCAATTTGTCTTGTGTATCAATTTTTCCATCTGGATGAAAAAGGTGAGCGGTATTGTATAAATGCCCATCCCGTTCCGTAATGTGCGTACCGCCGATAATGTAAGCTTGGTATTGCCCGGCCATTTTTGAAAAGAATTGCTGATAGTCGTTCGTGAATCTTGGCAAATAAGAAATCGGGAATGCTTTTCCTTCTTCATCGCCAATGGAAAGCAGTTGTGTTGTTAAAAATTCGGGGAATAAGATATATTCCGAATTAAATTCTTTGGCTGTTTTGATGTAGTGTTCAATATAGTGTTTAAATTCATCTATATTTTGAATGGTTTTTAATGGATATTGGACAGCTGAGACGCGTATCTTCAAATGAATTCCCCCCTATTATACAAAATACATTCATTATAGGGGGAATCATCATAAATATCAATAAAGGAAACTTCCATTGGTGGTATTTTCTTCATCCCCACCGATGGTTAGTTAGGCCCGCACGATGCGGGTCACACAGACGTTGCCGCAGGACGCGGCGGTGTTAGTCTGTGTTCCTTTATCGGGCTTTTACGGGCAGTTATCCCCTACTTAAACTTCCGCGATTACTAATAAAGAACGAAGACTAAAAACGCGACGTCCTGTCGCAACGTCTTCGCTAGCACATCCTGTGCGTCGGAAGTAGGGGTCTTACTGCCCGTTAATGAGGGATAAATAATGGGGACATGGATGTTTTTATCCATGTCCCCATTACTTATGCATAAGCGCTGGAAGCAGCATCCCGTCTTTTTTTATGGGAATTTTCAATGAGTTTGACAAGGGAAACTGATTTTGCGCAGGGTTAAATATTTTTATACTTGCCATATACGTTCGAGCGTTCAACTATGTTGCTGTAGACCCACCCGAAGCTGGTTTGATACACTAGTTTTGCCTATAGAGACGAAAAGAAAGGTGAGCGGAAAGATATGAGTGAGAAAGGGTATGAACTTGCCGAAAGAGGGGCTTGGATCAGCATTGCTGCTTACATAGTTTTGTCTTTGTTTAAATTAGTGGTAGGGGCTTTTGCGAACTCAGAAGCTTTGCGGGCAGACGGCCTGAATAACCTTACCGACATCATCGCCTCCATTACCGTTTTAATCGGATTAAAGATCTCCAAGAAGCCTCGAGATGAAAATCATCCTTATGGACATTCACGTGCGGAAAACGTAGCTTCTTTAGTGGCCTCTTTTATTATGCTGCTGATTGGAATGCAAGTTTTATATGAAGCTGTGCACTCGATTTTTGCTGCAAAAGAGCAAACCCCGGACTTACTGGCGGCCTGGGCTGCTTTAGCGGCAGCCATTGTTATGCTGATCGTTTATTCGTATAATCAGCGGTTGGCCAAGCAGCTGAACAGCCAAGCTTTAAAAGCGGTGGCCAAAGATAACTTATCTGATGCTTTAGTGAGTATAGGGGCAATAGTCGGGATTGTCGGGGCTCAGTTTGGCCTGCCATGGCTTGATCCCCTTGCTGCTTTTTTCGTCGGTCTTATCATTATGAAAACGGCAATCGATATTTTTAGAGAAACTTCCCACTTATTGACGGACGGTTTTGATGAGGAAAAATTATTGGAATATAAACAAGTCATCGAATCGGTGCCCGGTGTCAAAAGTGTGAGGGACTTAAAAGCACGGATACAAGGCAATCACATTTTATTGGATGTTACGGTGAAGGTAGATCCTTCCTTAAGTGTGGTAAAAAGCCATTTCATTGCCGATCAGATTGAAGAGATGATGGAAGAGGTGCATAAGGTTCAATCAACCTTTGTTCACATTGAACCGGATGTAAAAGAAAAAAGCAGCCAATGAGCTGCTTTTTTAGAAGGCTCGTTTAGAGAACCCCCGTGCTTTTTAGGATCATTTGTATTCAATCATATCTCTCAAGAACACCTATTTTTCTATTCGTCACAGGATAGAAGTCATAAGTGTTACGCGGCGACTTTTTATATATGGTAAGAAAAATGTATTTTCCGACAAATAAGGGATTTTTGAGTATAGATGCAAACGATTTCACTTATAAGGAAATTTATGAGAAAATGAAATGGAATGATTTATTATGAGAGGGAGGAAGTAAGGATGCCTGCAAATTTGCAAGATTGCACTACGTTACATAATGGCGTAAAAATGCCGTGGTTTGGCTTAGGTGTTTATAAAGTAGAAGAAGGACAGGAAGTGGTTGATTCTGTAAAATCCGCTATTAAAAATGGTTATCGCAGTATTGATACCGCTGCGATTTATCGAAATGAAGAAGGCGTTGGGCAGGCGATTAAAGAATCCGGTGTTCCCCGTGAAGAGCTTTTTATTACAACGAAAGTATGGAATGCCGCTCAAAGAGCAGATGCTGCATTAGAAGCGTTTGAAAGAAGCATGAATAAGCTTGGGCTGGACTATTTAGATCTATATTTAATCCACTGGCCTGTAGAGAGTAAATATAAAGAAACATGGAAGGTACTTGAAAAATTATACAAAGATGGCCGCGTGCGCGCTATTGGTGTAAGCAACTTCCAAATCCATCATTTAGAAGATTTGATGAAAGATGCAGAGATTAAACCGATGGTGAACCAGGTGGAATATCATCCCCGCTTGGCTCAAAAAGAACTGCGTGAGTTTTGTCAAAAGAACGGTATTCAGTTAGAAGCCTGGTCACCGTTGATGCAAGGTGAATTATTAAATGATGAAACGTTAAAAGAGATTGCAGAGAAACATAATAAGTCTGTGGCACAAGTGATTTTACGATGGGATCTGCAAAATGAAGTAGTAACCATTCCAAAGTCGATAAAAGAGCATCGCATTATTGAAAATGCCGATATCTTTGATTTTGAATTAACTGCAGAAGATATGGATAAGATCGATGCTTTAAATGAAGACCGCCGTATCGGTCCAGACCCTGATAACTTTGATTTCTAATGAAAAAAGAAGGATCCCTTCAAGGGATCCTTCTTTTTTCATTAGATGGCTTTTTGGTGTCTCTGCTTTCATTTTTAGATATTATAGTGCTTTAAAATAACCGACTCGTAATGTTTAAAGATGCCAGGAGGGGGTGGGGCCCATACCTCAATGTCCTCTTCCGTAAACGGATGATTCAACTGTAAACGTACTGCATGGAGGGCTTGCTGCCCAATAGAAGCCGGCCCCCCATAAAGGGTATCGCCGATAAGAGGATGACCCGCATGGCTCATATGTACACGAATTTGGTGTGTGCGGCCTGTCTGCAGGGATAATTCCACTAATGTTTGCTGAAATTTTTGGTTTCGCTGCAACACACGATAATGCGTGACGGCATGTTGGCCGGAAGGAGAGACACGTCTTCTTGTGGCATGATGACGGTCACGTCCAATCGGTTGATTGATTGTACCTTTGTTTTGTTTGACGATTCCATCTACAATCGCGATATAGGTTCGTTTAATTTCTCTTCTTTCCAGCATTTTATCTAGCAGGGAAGCAACAAGAGGGTGCTTAGCAAACAGAATAGCTCCTGATGTGTCACGGTCTAAACGATGGATATGCCTCGGTGTCGTCTGCAATCCTTCTGTTAAAAAGTGAAATGCCACCATGTTGGCAAGTGTTTCGTTATCAGCTGGCTCGTTTGGATGTGTATCGATTCCGGCCGGTTTATTAGTAATGAGGAAATGCTCATCTTCATATAATAAATCGAGTTCCGTATAAAACGGCGGAAATGTTTGTTCTTCCGGGAAGTAAAATTGTACTTGCAACCGGTCATTCGCATGGAGAAGCTGGTTCCAGCCAACTACTTCATTATTAAGTTTCACTTGTTTGTTCATTCGAAATTGATGAAGAAGCTTCTTAGGCGTCTTCCATTCGTCTTTCAAAATCGTTTCAATGGTTTTTCCGGCTTGGCCGCTTGTTATGATCGTTTCAAACCAATCGCCTTTTCTGGACATTAACATCATTATCACCTATCCGTTTGCATTGTTTAAAAGTATATTCCTGTGATTGAAGAGACAGCATATTGTTATTCCTTATATTGGAAGAGTAAGGAACAAATACCTTACCATTTAATTTACAGTGTATGTTATGCTATACATACGCGAAATTTTGGTGAACAAATAAAAAAGGTGGGTCCACATTGAGGATTGAACGTGCAGCTACTCCTGAAATAGAGGCATACATAGAAGACCTGAAAACTCAAATTTTATATGAGATTATTCCTCGGTACTTCTCCTCACAAGAGTTAAAAAAAATAGAAAAGCTTCAATTGTTAAATCCTGATTATGCGTTGAATGCAAGTTATAATGGACTACTGAAAGAGGCTTTGCAAATCATCAGCAGTCTGCAAGCTCTCGTGACGGTCATTGAGAATGTTCGTTACCGAGACATTCAGCAGCATCATCGTATGTTGTTCAATCGTAATGTCGAAACGTTGGACAAATACGGATTTTCTTTTCCGTTAACGATTGATCAATTTTCAAAAGAAAAATGTCAGATCAATATGTATTATGATCATCTTTCGAGCTATTCTTTTGCTGTCAATTGAAAAAGGAAGCGAATTCAACTTTTTTCCTAAAGAAAATCTTCACTCGGTGAGAGGGTCGGATTTTGTTTCATGATTCTCTCCGCTCGAGTTAATTGAGGGAGTGCCCCATAAGTTTTAAACAGACCATAAGCATTAATTTTTTACTGAAAGGGCCTGTCACGAAATCCTTGGTTTTACTGGATTTTCATGACGGGTCCTTTTAGGAGGATGGCTCAAAAGGTATGCTTTTCTATACCTTTTGAGCCATCCTCTTTTCTTATTTTGTTTGAGTAAACCAGTTTTTAAATACGTCTTCTTCTTGTGAACCTACAATTCGATCGACCTCTTTTCCGTCTTTATAACGGACAATGGTCGGAGTGGATTCAATACTATACTGTGTCCATCCATCTTCAAACTCTAATAAATTAAACATTTTTAAGTCGATGTTCATGTCTTTTGATAACGGCACAACGACAGGGGATGTTACACGGCAATGGGGACAAGTAGGGCTGTAAAAGTAAATAGTCGCGTCCTGTCTCTCTTCAATTATTTGGTTAAGTTCATCAGGCAAAATTTGATTTTCATAATTAGGGTCATCCAGCTGTTTAATGGTTTCAGGATGAAGCTTTTCTTTATTATAGGGATTTCCCTCTGCTTCTTCTTTATTTTGATAGGTTGTTACAAAAGCCAGTGCTCCAAATAACACGACGATAATGGCAGCGAAGATGATAAGTTTCTTCATTATTTTTACGCTCCTTTGCGAAGGTTTTTAAAGATCATGAAATGACAAATAAGAATGAGGATGAATGCTGTAAACGCTAAGAAAGGAATCGTTATGAATCCTAACCAATTGATATATTCCCCTGTACAAGGAACGACTCCACACGAGATGGAACGTTCTCCGAGGAATGAGATTTTTTGAATGGAATAGTGGTATAAGGAAATCATGCTTCCAATGCCTGATAGGGGTAAAGCGTATTTATATACCTTATAATCTTTTTTTGCATAAGAAATTCCAAGAATGATAACAAGCGGATACATGAAAATCCGTTGAAACCAACATAATTCACACGGTATGTACTGCATAATTTCAGAAAAAAATAAGCTCCCCATTGCAGCGATAAAGGAGATAATCCAAGAAATGAATAGCAATGACTCAATTGTACGCTTGTTAGACTCCACCTAAACTCCCTCACAATCTGTAAACTCTCTAGGAAAATTATAGAGGACAATATTTGGAATGTAAAATATTCAACAGCTGTACAGGTTGAAAAGGCCTTTTTTTGAGTGCAGCTGTCGAAAGTAATTATAATATTTGTAATTTTTTGACTTGTTTAGTCTAAAGCCTTTTATTACCAATTTTACTCCTTTATAATTCCTCTATGTACAGAGAAAAAAAGGGGGATAAAAAGTGAGAAAGCTAGTGTTTGGCCTAATCTTAGCAGTCCTTATGATTTTTAGTACAACCCCGGCATTTGCAACAAGTAAAAACCAGTTGATTATTATTAACAAGTCAACAAATAAACTGGCATTCTTTGAGAATGGCAAACTAGTCAAAACCTTTAGTGTAGCAACAGGAAGAAATGCTAGTTATACTCCTGAAGGAACTTTTAATATCGTAAATAAAATTAAAGATCGGCCTTATTATAAAGGTGGTATACCGGGAGGAGATCCGCGAAATCCGCTTGGAGACAGATGGCTCGGTTTAAATGCACGAGGTACATATGGAACAACATACGCCATTCATGGGAACAGCAACCCGAGTTCCATTGGGAAATATGTGAGCTCAGGATGCGTGCGAATGTATGATGAGGATGTAAGATGGCTATTCAGTCAAGTTGAACTGCAAACGAAAGTCATCATCGGCCAATTTAAATCCCAGGCTTTTGAAACGATTGCCAATAAACACGGTTATGCAGCGAAAAGTGTTTCAGCTCCCCCTGTCTGTAAAGGAATCTGTTTTGAAGGAAGAGAATTATCCAAAGGGCAAATCGGTTTTGTGACGATAAAAAAGCCGATGACCCTGTTGAAGAAAAATACAAGCGGCAAATACGAAGCGACCAGCACGACGTTGCGGCCGGGAGCTGTGTATAAGGTATACAATGTGGATACAACGATAGGAGCAGTAGACATCGGGGGAGGCGTAGTGGATTTAAACCCGGACCGCATTCATATTAGTTACTTGCCAACAGCTGTCATTGAAAAAGCTAATGAATATTTTGGAACGAAGAGATAAAAAAGGAGCTGTGCACAAGTCTCTAACAGACCACGAAAAGTGATTGGCTCCGCCTGATTTTACTGGATTTCCAAGGCCGGACTTTTCAGGAGGATGACCCAAAAGGGCTGGTTTTTTGTCCTTTAGGTCATCCTCTTTTTCGTTTTTAAGGTCAAGTGCTGCTTAATATGAGAAACAGCCGTAAAAATAAAATGCATCCTCTTGTCATAATGGGGTTTAACTGCAAAGACTTTAGGGAAAAAGAAAAAAAGATAGACTAAAAGGGGTTGCTAATAGACGTGTCTACGATTGACTTATCGAAATTCGAGAAAAAAATAATCCTTCGTAATATTAAACATGCAGACATAGATGAGATTATTGCATTACAGAAAATTTGCTTTCCCGGAATGATTCCATGGGAGAAAGATCAGCTTGAGAGCCATTTGGCCATTTTTCCAGAAGGTCAAATTTGTGTGGAATATGAAGGGAAAATCATCGGTTCTTGTTCCAGCTTAATTGTCAATTTCGATGAATATGATGACCAGCATACGTGGGATGACATTACCGATGAAGGATATATCACAAACCATAATCCCGACGGCTACAATTTATACGGAATAGAAGTCATGGTTCATCCCGCTTATAGAGGGATGAAAATCGGGCGCCGTCTGTATGAAGCACGAGAAGAATTGGCGCGTGAGCTCAATTTGAAAAGTATCATCATCGGAGGAAGGATTCCCAATTATCATAAATATGCTGAAGAATTCTCGCCGCGGCAATATGTTCAACAGGTGATGAAACATAAAATTTATGATCCTGTCTTAACATTCCAGCTTCGAAACGGCTTCACCTTGATGCGAATTAATAGAGGGTATTTGCCGGATGATGTAGCTTCTAATAAATATGCGACATTAATGGAATGGAACAATGTTGATTATGTGCCGACATCAAAACGGCACTTTAGAACCGCCTTTCCCGTTCGCATTTGCGTTGTCCAGTATATGATGAAGCAAATTAATTCGTTTGAAGAGTTCGCTACACAAGTCGAGTATTACACAGATGTTGCGTATGATGCGGGCTCGGATTTTTGTGTATTCCCGGAAATTTTCACAACGCAGCTTATGTCGTTTCTAAATGAAAAAATTCCGAGCAAGGCTGTCCAAAAAGTAGCGGGATTTACAGAACAATACATTGAATTGTTTACAAGTCTTGCCGTTAAATACAATGTGAACATCATTGGCGGATCTCACTTTGTAGAAGAAGAAGACGGCATTTATAATATCGCTTATTTATTTCGCCGTGACGGGACGATTGAGAAGCAATATAAAGTGCATATTACACCAAATGAGCGGAAGTGGTGGGGCATCAGCCGAGGTGATAAAGTAGAAGTTTTTGATACAGACTGTGGAAAAATCGCTATTCAAATTTGTTATGATATTGAGTTCCCGGAATTAGCCCGCATTGCCACTGAAAGAGGGGCGAATATTATTTTTACACCGTTTTGTACGGAAGATCGCCAAGGCTATTTGCGAGTTCGTTACTGTGCGCAGGCGAGGGCTGTGGAAAATCAAATTTACACGGTGATTGCCGGAACGGTCGGCAACTTGCCTCAAGTAGAAAACATGGATATCCAGTATGCGAAGTCAGCCATTTTTGCTCCTTCAGATTTTGAATTTGCCCGTGATGGGATTGTGGGAGAGTGTAATGACAACATAGAGATGGTCGTCATCGGCGATGTAGATTTAGAAATTTTACGGAGGCAGCGTCAATCAGGAACGGTTCGCCAATTGAAAGATCGCCGTCATGATGTATACAAAATCCAATATAAAAAATCCACATAAATAAATGAACAGGGGCAAAAGCCCCTGTTCATTATTTATACATAAACGATCGGGAAGCGCCCTTGCAGGTTCTTCCCGACCGCTTATACCAAGAATTTTTGGAGTTTATTCGAGGTGAAATAACAAAAAATATGAAATAAGTGATAAATTAACATAGCGGAGATTGAACTTGTCGAAGTTTCACCATATAATTCATAAAATGATATGGATAATTACATTCGTTTTAAATACCCTGTCAGTATATTATGTTTTTAAACGGAGTGAGTGAGATGGCTTTTGATGGACAGCAGATTTTGCCTGCGGTGAGAGATATGAAGCAGCTTGAGAAATTTTTGGAAAGCGATTATAAATACGGTGTTCTTTTGGATAGTCATCTTGGCCAGCTAAAGGGAATCATGAATGCAGTGAAAAGGGCGAATAAGGAGCTTCTTTTGCATGTAGATTTGATTCAAGGCTTAAAGCACGATGAGTATGCGGTGGAGTTTTTATGTCAGGAATTAAAGCCGGCAGGCATTATTTCAACGCGATCCAGTGTCATTGTGAAGGCGAAACAAAAGGGTGTATATGCTATTCAGCGCGTGTTCTTATTAGATAGTACGGCGCTGGAAAAAAGTTACCATCTAATTCAGAAAATCAAGCCTGATTATATTGAAATCCTTCCGGGTATTATTCCTTCCCTTATTCAAGAGGTCTATGAGAAAACCAATATTCCTGTATTAGCGGGTGGTTTAATCCGGAGCGAGCAAGATGTAGCGGAAGCGTTGAAAGCGGGAGCGATGGCTGTTACAACTTCAAAGAGAGACTTATGGAAGAACTATTAAGTAAACGTGCTGTGGTTGACAGCGGTTTCACCTTCTAGTAAACTAGCAAGTAAGTTAATACCATGTGACGGAGAACAGGAGATCCACAATCATTTTTTCCATTTTTGGGAAAGGATTGTGGATTTTCTTATTCGCATGCAAGTGGAGGGTTGAGTATGGAAAAATACATTTTATCGTTAGATCAAGGGACAACAAGCTCCCGTGCCATTCTTTTTAATCAAAAAGGTGAAGTGATGTACAGCGCTCAAAAGGAATTCACCCAACACTTCCCTAAGCCGGGATGGGTCGAGCATAATCCAAATGAGATTTGGAGCTCCATTTTAGCCGTAATTGCGTCATGTTTATCGGAGTCTGGTGTCTCCCCAAAGCAAATTGCGGGAATTGGTATTACCAATCAGCGGGAAACAACGGTAGTGTGGGAGAAAGAGACGGGGCGCCCAATTTATAACGCCATTGTATGGCAATCCCGCCAAACGGCTGGTATTTGTGAAGAGTTAAAAGAAAAAGGATACAATGATGTATTCCGCCAAAAAACGGGTTTATTAATTGATGCTTACTTTTCGGGAACAAAAGTAAAATGGATTTTAGATCATGTCGACGGATCAAGAGAAAGAGCCGAAAAAGGAGAATTATTGTTCGGGACGATTGATACGTGGCTGATTTGGAAGCTTTCAGGTGGAAAAGCCCATATAACAGATTATTCCAACGCATCAAGAACATTAATGTTTAACATTCATGAATTAACATGGGATGACGAGCTGCTGGAAATCTTAGAGGTCCCTAAAGCCATGCTTCCTGAAGTGAAGCCATCGTCGGAAGTGTATGCTCATACAATTGATTATCATTTCTTCGGAGAGTCTGTTCCGATTGCCGGAGCAGCAGGGGATCAGCAAGCAGCATTGTTCGGGCAAGCTTGCTACGAAAAGGGAATGGCCAAAAATACTTATGGAACCGGTTGCTTTATGCTCATGAACACAGGAGAAAAAGCTGTTTCTTCCGACTGTGGCTTATTAACAACCATCGCTTGGGGAATTGACGGAAAAGTGGAATATGCGTTAGAAGGAAGCATCTTCGTTGCCGGTTCTGCCATTCAATGGCTTCGTGATGGGTTACGAATGATCAAAGATGCAAAAGAGAGTGAAAGATATGCAGAAAAGGCGGAGTCAACGGACGGTGTATATGTCGTTCCTGCCTTTGTCGGTTTAGGGACTCCTTATTGGGACAGTGATGTAAGGGGAGCTGTTTTCGGCCTGACTAGGGGGACGACAAAAGAACATTTTATTCGGGCGACTTTGGAAGCTCTTGCTTACCAGGCGAGAGATGTGGTCGGAGCGATGGAAGCTGATTCTGGCATTACCTTGAAAACGCTTCGGGTAGACGGTGGAGCAGTGAAAAACAATTTTTTAATGCAATTCCAAAGCGACCTGTTAAATGTGCCGGTTGAACGTCCGGTGATAAATGAAACAACGGCTTTAGGTGCAGCATATTTGGCAGGACTAGCGGTGGGCTACTGGAAAGACCGGCAAGAAATTGCTGCGCAATGGAATATCGACATATATTTTAATCCTGAGATGGAAGAAGAAAAACGCGAAGGCTTGTATAATGGCTGGAAAAAAGCAATTAAGGCAGCTATTGCTTTTAAATAAAAGGAATGTCGATTTGGGAAGATTATCTACTTTTTTATGCAGTATGAAACAAAGGAACCCTTTGGTTGGGCAGTAGCTGTCCCATAAGTTTTAAACAGGCCGAAATAATGTTTTTTACTGAAAGGCCCCGTCACTGAAATCCTTGATTTTACTGGATTTTCATGACGGGGCCTTTCAGGAGAATGACTCAACAGGTATGAGAATCATACCTGTTGAGTCATTCTCTAAATTTTTTCTACTACTTTCAACTGATGTATGTTATAATTTAATTAAGTTAATAATTTGGCTGGAGAAACGGAGAGACCACAAAGCCCTTATATCGATCAAAAGATATGGGGATGTTTGTGGTCTCTTTTTCATTCGAAAGCAGGAAAGCGTTTGCACAAGCTTACAAATTTTAAATACTCATTAATCAATGGAGGGATTTATAATGGCTATGACATTTTCGAGTGAAAAACGTATAAATATTTTGAAACAAATGGAAAAAGAAACCTACGACCTTCTTGTAATTGGGGGAGGCATTACAGGATGCGGGATTGCGCTCGATGCAACAACTCGGGGGATGAAAACGGCACTAGTCGAAATGCAGGATTTTGCGGCAGGAACATCAAGCCGTTCGACAAAGCTTGTTCATGGAGGATTGCGCTATTTAAAACAATTTGAAGTGAAAATGGTAGCGGAAGTTGGAAAAGAGCGTGCGATTGTATATGAAAATGGCCCTCATGTGACAACACCTGAATGGATGCTTTTACCTATGCATAAAGGGGGAACATTCGGCAAGTTTTCCACGTCTATCGGTTTATTGGTCTATGACTACCTGGCAGGTGTAAAACGCAGTGAAAGAAGATCCATGTTAAGTGCAAATGAAACGCTGAAAAGGGAACCGCTTGTAAAATCAGACGGGTTAAAAGGCGGCGGCTATTATGTTGAATACAAAACAGATGATGCCCGTTTGACCATTGAGGTAGTAAAGGAAGCCGTGCAACAAGGGGCAGACGTTTTGAATTATACAAAAGTAGAAGAATTCATTTATGCGAACGGAAAAGTAGTAGGAGCCGTCATCGTTGATCAGATTTCCAAAAAAACGTATAAAGTGTATGCCAAAAAAATCGTTAATGCAGCGGGCCCTTGGGTCGATGCGCTTCGTGAAAAAGACGGTTCAAAGACAGGGAAGTCCCTGCAATTAACAAAAGGAATCCACCTTGTCATTGATCAAAAACGGTTTCCTTTAAAACAAGCGATTTATTTTGATACAGCAGATGGGAGAATGGTATTTGCCATTCCAAGAGACGGAAAAGCATATGTGGGCACAACGGATACCGTTTATAAAGAGGACATTGCACATCCGCGTATGACAACAGCGGATCGCCAATACGTAATCGATGCCATCAACTATATGTTCCCATCTGTAAATATTGGAGTGAAAGACATAGAATCCAGCTGGACAGGATTGCGCCCGCTTATTCATGAAGATGGGAAAGACCCTTCCGAAATTTCACGCAAAGATGAAATTTGGACGTCAGAATCCGGCCTGATTACGATTGCGGGAGGCAAACTCACAGGCTATCGTAAAATGGCAGAAATCGTAGTGGATTTGGTAGCGAAACAATTTAAGCAAGAGTCGGGCAAGAATTTTTCTGCGTGCCAAACGAAAACGATGCCGATTTCTGGGGGCCATATAGGCGGAGCTAAAAATCTTTCTTCGTTTATCGAAGAAAAAGCAAAAATCGGTACACATCTGGGTTTATCGAGAGAAGAAGCATTAAAGCTGACAAAGCGCTACGGTTCAAATATAGAGCGAGTCTATGAGTATTCAAAAGCATATGTGACAGAAGCAAAAGAGAGCGGATTGCCGTTATACGTATTTTTGCAGATTGCTTATGCTATGAAAGAAGAAATGGCAACGAAGCCAATTGATTTCTTCATTCGCCGAACAGGGGCCCTCTTTTTTGATATCAACTGGGTAAAGGCATGGAAAGATGAAGTTGTAGATTATATGACAAGTGTTTTAAAGTGGTCTTTCGAACAAAAAATGACGTATAAAAAAGAGTTGGAAAAACATTTGCATGACGCCGTTGTAACGGTGGAAGAAGAGGCGGCAGAAAAAGTGAGTTAAACAACGGCTTGATATGGTATGGTAAAATCAGGTGGGCATGTGAATCCACGTAACGAATCGGAGATGGATGCTTTTATCCATCTCCGATTCGTTACGCATAAAAAGCTAATAAACCACATGAACGATTCCTGTGAATGAGAATTAAAGATAATTAAAAGCAGGAAGATGTGTTTTTTTGTAGAAATGGTTTTGAAGAAAGCACCATAACATTTTGTGAGGGGGTGACCCAAAAGGGGAGAAATTCCCTTTTGGGTCACCCCTTCTTCTTTAAACTTATCTTCTGTCGGAGGGATTTTTGTATGAGTTGGATGAAAAAGTACGAGCTTTGGGAACAAGAGGAAAATCTAGATCAAGAGATGCGCAATTTATTGATCGAAATGAAAAATGACGAAAAGCAGTTGGAAGACTGTTTTTATAAAGACTTGGAATTCGGTACAGGAGGTATGCGCGGTGAAATCGGGGCTGGTACGAATCGCATGAATTTATATACGGTTCGTAAAGCCGCAAAAGGGTTTGCGAACTATATTGAATCATTTGGCGAAGAAGCAAAAAAACGGGGAGTCGTCATTGCCTATGATTCAAGACATAAATCACCGGAGTTTGCGATGGAATCAGCGAGGGCTTTAGCTTCGCAAGGCGTTCAAGCATATGTGTTTGACGAGCTTCGTCCAACTCCCGAGCTTTCTTATGCTGTACGCCATTTGAATGCAGTTGGAGGCATTGTCATTACAGCGAGCCACAACCCTCCTGAATACAATGGATTCAAGGTGTATGGTTCAGATGGAGGACAGCTCCCTCCAGGTCCCGCTGACGAATTAGTGAAGGAAGTCAACAAAATTGAAAATGAGCTTACGATTCATGTGGACGATGAACAATCCTTAAAAGAAAAGGGATTGATTAAAATTATCGGCCGTGAAATTGATGAAGCATATAATGAAAAATTGCTTACCATTTCTGCCAATCCTTCCCTCGCACACGAAATCGGTGATGAGTTGAAAATTGTATTTACGCCGCTGCATGGCACAGCTAATAAACCGGTACGAAAAGCATTGCAGTCTTTAGGATATAAGAATGTAGTCGTGGTCAAAGAACAAGAGCTTCCAGACGCCGATTTTTCCACTGTGAAGTCACCTAATCCTGAAGAAGCATCGGCATTTGAATATGCGATTAAAGAGGGCAAAAAGATTGATGCCGATATTTTAATTGCCACAGATCCAGATGCGGACCGTTTAGGTGTGGCTGTGAAGGATGAAAGCGGGGAGTATGTCCTGCTTACCGGAAACCAAACAGGAGCTATCTTGCTGCATTATTTATTATCGGAGCGAAAAGAAAAAGGGGCATTGCCAACGAACGGGGTCATGTTAAAAACCATTGTCACATCAGAAATCGGCCGAGACATTGCCGCTTCTTTTGGAGTAGAGACCATTGATACGTTGACGGGCTTCAAATTCATCGGTGAAAAAATTAAAGAATACGAACAAACAGGCGAATATGTTTTTCAATTTGGTTATGAGGAAAGCTACGGCTATTTAATCGGTGATTTTGCCCGAGATAAAGATGCGATACAAGCCGTTTTATTGGCTGTAGAGGTATGCGCTTACTATAAAAACCAAGGAATGACGCTTTATCAAGCCCTTCACCAAATTTTTGAAACGTATGGTTATTACCGCGAGGGATTGAAATCTTTAACGTTGAAAGGAAAAGAAGGAGCGGAACAAATCCAATATATCTTATCTTCTTTCCGTCAAAATCCTCCGACTATAATGGGGAACCAAAAGATTGTGTCACAAGAAGATTATAAAACGAGTGAACGAATCAATTTGGAAACGAAGGGAAAAGAAGAGATTCCTTTACCGAAATCCAATGTTTTAAAATACTTTTTAGAAGATGGATCATGGTTCTGCTTGCGTCCTTCGGGAACAGAGCCGAAAGTGAAGTTTTACTTCGGTGTAAAAGCAGATAGTAACAAAGAAAGTACTGATAAGTTAGAAGCAATTGAAAAAGATTTAATGAAGCGAGTGAACGAACTGGCGGAAGCTGCTCCAAAAGCGGGATAAGGTGTACGTCAGCTAGCGTCTTTAAATAACTAAACAAACGTTTAATTAGACGGCCTTGGTGTCAGTGATTACGCGTCATTCGCCTTTTTAAACAAATGTTTGATTAAAATTTTTAGGTTGGTTCTTTTGAGCCAACCCTTTTTTATATAGGTTATGTTAAAATCCAGCGTTGATACCGGGCTCTGTTCAACATCAATATGGTTGTTGAACAGAGCCTTTACATTAAGGAAACCTCGATCAGCAGGGAGCTTACTGTCCGTTAATGCAGAATGAAATGACACGGTCTTTAACTTTTGAAAAATACGTTTCTGCGGCTTTTGATGGAGTCTGTATCAGGCGATAATCCGACAGTACTCAATAAGACTGTTTGCTATAATGAAAATAAAGGAAACTTCCATCACTGGGAGTGTTAAAGAGGAATAAAAGTATTTGTGACCGGGGGATGAAAATGCTGAAAGATGAGCAAAGAATGGCTGAACTGCGAACCTTAAAGGCGATTTCGGAAACATTGAATTCATCAAATGATTTATACTCGATGCTTTATGATGTATTAAAGGAGCTTCTTCATGTAACGGGGCTTGAGGCCGGCTGGGTTTTCTTGATTGATGAAAGTGGGCAATACCAGCTCGCGGCGGATTATCAGCTGCCCGAGGCGTTATGTATAAATGAAAAAAAACCGATGTGCGAAGGGGGCTGCTGGTGTTTAGATCGCTACAATGACGGGCGATTGAACCGGGCGGCCAATATTATTGAATGTAAGCGCCTGGAAGATGCGATTGAGGGAAAATGGGGAGATACAAGAGATATCACCTATCATGCCACCGTGCCGCTTCGGGCAGGAGAAGAAAAATTCGGATTGTTGAATGTAGCTTCTCCGAATAAAACCCATTTTATAGATGGGGAATTAGCCTTGTTAGAAGCCGTCGCTTATCAAATTGGCACAGCTATTAAAAGGATTGAACTTACCCGCAGGGAGAAAGATCATGCGCTTTTGATGGAAAGAAACCGGTTGGCGCGGGATTTGCATGACTCCGTTAACCAACTATTATTTTCACTTGCATTAACAGCAAGAGGAACAAAAGAAATGGTCGAGGATGCAAATGTGAAAGAGATGCTGGACTACATTCAAGAATTATCACAAGAAGCGTTAAGCGAGATGCGTTCACTCATTTGGCAGCTGCGGCCCCAGGGATTGGAAAACGGAATTAGCTGTGCGTTTATGAATTATGGAAACGTGTTAGGTCTTACTGTACAGGTAGATGTAGAAGGTGTCATTAATCTTCCTTGTAAAATTGAAGAAGCAATATGGCGCATTGGGCAGGAAGCATTGAACAACTGCAGCAAGCATGCGGGAATATCCAGAGTGAACATTTCCTTGAAGGCAACAAAACGTTCTATAACGCTGCAAGTGAAGGATGAAGGGAACGGATTTCATTATACTCCTGCTAATCCACTGCTTTCATTGGGGCTGGCTACGATGAAAGAACGAGCTGAAATGTTAAATGGTACGTTTTCATTAACAAGTGAAATAGGAAAAGGGACATTGATTGAGGTTGTCATTCCTTTATGGGGGGAAAAGTATGGGGATTAAGTTATTGATTGCGGACGATCATCATGTCGTTCGCAGAGGATTGCTCTTTTTTTTGAAAACCCAAAAAGATATTGAAGTGGTAGGAGAAGCAAAGGACGGAATCGAAGCAGTAGAATTGGCGCAAAAACTTCATCCCGATGTTGTGTTGATGGATTTGGTTATGCCCAATATGGATGGAATTGAAGCGACTCGAAGGCTGAAAGAGTGTATGCCGTCTGTGAAGGTACTCATTTTAACAAGCTTTTCGGATCAAGACCATGTCATTCAAGGAATTCGGGCGGGTGCGGTAGGTTATCAATTAAAGGATGCAGAGCCGGATGAACTTGTTCAAGCAATTCAAGCCGTTTACCGTGGAGAAAGCCAGCTTCATCCGAAAGTGACTTCCCACGTGTTAACACATTTATCTTCACCCGTTAATGATGAAAAGCAACCGATCGAAGAATTAACAAAGCGGGAGAAAGAAGTATTAGTGGAAATTGCTAAAGGCAAGAGCAATAAAGAGATTGCCAGCGCCTTGTATATCACTGAAAAAACGGTCAAAACACATGTATCCAATATTTTGGCCAAATTAAACTTGGCTGACCGTACGCAAGCGGCTCTATTTGCCGTCAGAAACGGCGTTGTCGAGAATAAAAAGTGGCTGTGATTGACCCAATCAGCTGCTCAGAGGCCTTTTTTATTAATTAGTCTGTGTTAAAGCTTGGTGTTGATCCTTTGGCTCACCCTCTTTTGGTTTTCCTACAACTTTAGTCTGAAATATTTGTTTTATTTCCTCATCTTTTTTCGTAGGAAAAGTTCCAGCTTCGGTAAGATTTAGCAAAAGATTATTTTTTTTATAATAAGAGTAAAGAGATGGACTAAAGGAGAGATCGATGATGAAATTAGTTGTCATAAATGGAAGCCCGAGAAAAGAAGGACGTACACGAATACTGAGCCGTTTCACAGCCAGCGCATACGGGGCGGAGCTAATTGATTTAAGTGAGTGGGCATTGCCGCTGTTTAACGGTGAGGCTGTCCAAAGTGAATTAAAGGATGTTCAGGCACTGCGAAAAATGGTTGGAGAGGCGGACGGGATTCTTTTGACTTCACCTGAGTATCATAGCGGGATGAGCGGTGCTTTGAAAAATGCATTGGACTTTTTAAGCAGTCAGCATTTTCAACATAAGCCTGTGGCGTTATTAGCAGTAGCGGGAGGCGGCAAAGGGGGAATTAACGCTTTAAACAATATGCGTGTAGTGGCACGCGGGCTGTATGCGAATGTTATTCCAAAGCAAGTCGTGCTAGATCCGATTTGTTTCACAGAAGAGGGAGCTTTAACAGAAGAGGCATCAAAATTGGTTGATGATGTCGTAAGCGAGTTGAAGCTTTATATACATGCCTATCAGGCCATAAAGCACCTGCATGCATAATGGAGAAAATTCACTCGTATCCAAAGGAGAACTGAAGTCTCCTTTGGGTCTTGCAGGGGTTGATGAAGTGTTGGCAGCACATGGTTTGCCTAGCTCGACAATAATAAAGCCCGTTCACTATTTCTGGTGAACGGGCTTTATTATCGTGAAGGTCAGGAATTAAGCCGTACGGTTCTTTTGTTGGACAAAATAGGCCGAGCGCTGAAGAGAACGATAAATACGCGGCGCTAAAAAGCCGCCGGCAATCGTGAAGACAACGTCTTTTACAGCAAACCACAACATGACCTTCCATGCAGTACCATAGCTCATTGGAGCAGAAAGCCAGTAATTGACGGCTAAGTACATATAGTTGGTTCCGATAAAATAAATAAGAAAGATACCTACAAAAGAAGCGATCATGAAGGTAGACAGCTGAGGCTCCTTCTTTGCTTCTACCATCTTACCGACAACATATGCTGCGACGATATAGGATAAAATAAATCCGCCTGTGCTTTTAAAGATAACGGCAGCGCCGGCTGAAAAACCTGCAAAGACCGGCGCACCTGCCATTCCAATCAGCATGTATACGAACATGGAAACCGCACCGAGGCGGCTTCCCAGTAACAGCCCGGCTAAAATGGCGAAGAATGGCTGCATGGACAGTGGAACACCCGCGACTTGGAGAAACGGAGCCCATGATGTAATATTTGCGCCAATGGCCATTAAAGCGGCAAACATGGCAACCAATGTGATATCTAGAGTGTGAAATTTTTTATTGCCCCTCATGAAAAGCCCCCCATAAACAATGTATTCTTATTCAAAATGGTAAGGGGAAAAAAGTTAATTGTCAACATTAAAATAAATGGGGTTAACACTTTGTGCGGGCAAACAAAGAATTCCCTGCCTTCATATATGAAGGCAGGGAGACATTTATACTTCGTCAGCGTACAGTTCATATTCCGATGTAATTGAAGCATGGTCAATGTATCTCAATAAAGAGTATAGTGTTTCTTGAATCACTCGATAGTTTCGCTCAAAGTTATAGGCATGTAAAAAATGTTCAATTTTTTTCGAAAGAAAATCATCTTTTGTACGAACCATCAGAATCAGCAAGTTGTCCCATTGTGAACGGTGTGTGTAGTATAGTGCTTTATCATAATCAATGTTATTCATGGTAAGCCCTCCTTTAGAGGAGTTGATTATATTGTGTGTTGTTTATGGAGTTTTCTTGCCCTGTAAATGTTGGGGAACTGTCCAATTGACAAGAGGCATAAAAAATCATGATGGGGAAAAAATAAAGGGGAGCTCCGAAAATACGATATATTGTCAGGAGCCCCTTTTGATGATGACGATAAAAGCCTTATTTAAAAATCTTTTTTAAGAATTTTAAACCGTACTTAAAAGACGCGTAGCGAAATGGAGGATCGATTTTTGATGTTTGCTTCAACACACTTTTTTGATGTGTGAATACATCAAAACTGCTTTTTCCATGGTAACTTCCTATTCCACTGTTTCCAACCCCTCCAAATGGAAGATTTGGATTGGCCAAGTGCATAACTGTGTCATTGATACAGCCTCCTCCAAATGAAATGGATTGAAGAATTCGCTCTTGTTTTTCAGCCGATTCCGAAAAATAGTACAGGGCCAGCGGATTTGGAGAATGTTGAACATGGTCTGTCACTTCCTCGAAAGAATGAAATTCCATCACTGGTAAAATAGGGCCAAAAATTTCATCCTGCATGACGGGACAATCCCATGTTACTCCGTCTAAAAGAGTAGGAGAAATCGATAGACTTCCTTGGTCGTATTGCCCGCCTATTCTTGTTTTTCCATTGTTTAAAAAGCCTACAAGCCGCTGAAAATGGCGTTCGCTCACAATACGTGAGTACTGTTCGCTTTCAAGCGGATTTTCACCATAAAATTCGGTGATGTATCGTTGGAAAAGACGAATAAACTGATCCTTTACCTTCGAATGAATGAGTAGATAATCCGGTGCGACACATGTTTGACCGGCATTTGTGAATTTCCCCCATGCAATTCGTTTAGCCGCAATTTCTAAATTTGCATCCTCGTCCACAATTGCCGGGCTTTTCCCGCCAAGTTCAAGCGTTACCGGAGTTAAATGCCTCGCGGCAGCTTGCATGACGATGCGTCCGACTTCGACGCTGCCTGTAAAGAAAATATAATCCCAATTTTCCGTCAGAAGGGATTGGCTTGTCTCCACTCCTCCTTCAATGACCGCGACATATTCCTTATCAAAAGTAGATTGAATCAATTCCGACAGCAGGGATGCTACTGCCGGTGTCAGTTCGGAAGGCTTGAGAACTGCACAGTTTCCTGCTCCCATCGCTCCAACTAAAGGAGCAAGCTGCAACTGAAACGGGTAGTTCCATGGAGCGATAATAAGTGCCATTCCATATGGTTCCGGATAAATGTAGCTGCTTGCTCCCGCATGGGTCATCGGTGTTTTTACTTTTTTGGGTTTTGCCCATGTTCGCAGATGCTTCATCATAGAATTGATTTCCTCGTATAAAAACCCTATTTCTGTGGCATATGCTTCAAACTCGGATTTATTTAGATCCTGTTTCAAGGCCTCAATGATTTGAGATTCGTGATTTTTTACTGCCTTTTTTAGTCTGGCTAATTGTTCAAGGCGGAAATCGATTTTTTTCGTTTTTCCTGTAGAAAAAAAAGCACGCTGCTTATGGATAATATCTTGAATCATCACTGCTGATCACCTCTTGTTATAGACAAGTTTGTTCAATTATGGAAATTAACACGTTTAAAGGGGATAAGGCAGCTTTAAGTGAAAAATCGCTTAAGTTATGGAAAAGAGTGACGTTTTCACGAAAAAGCGGGAGGGTCTTTCCTATTGTTTAGAAATTGATATAGCCTGAATTTTAAAATTAAACGTTTAAACATTTAAACGTATTGTAATAGAAATAGTTAAGAAAGGCAAGTTCTGTGATTTTTGCTTCATCATTTCCTGTTCAAGCTCATAAATTGAGAATAAGACCGAAAGGGGGATGTACAAATGAGAGAGGAAGAGCGGAAGGCGCTGGAGAGGGCGATTGATGAAATTACCGAAATCGCTTCTGGCTTCGGCCTGGATTTTTATCCGATGCGTTATGAAATTTGTCCTGCGGATATCATTTATACGTTTGGTGCCTACGGGATGCCGACACGTTTTTCACATTGGAGCTTCGGAAAACAATTTTATAAAATGAAACTCCATTACGATTTGGGATTGAGCAAAATTTATGAGCTTGTGATCAATTCAGATCCTTGTTATGCATTTTTACTTGATTCCAATTCCTTGATTCAAAATAAGCTAATTGTCGCCCATGTGTTAGCACATTGCGATTTCTTCAAAAACAACTCTCGTTTTAGCAACACGAAAAGGGATATGGTCGAAAGTATGGCAGCGACAGCTGACCGCATCCAAAAATATGAAATGATACATGGCAAAAGGGAAGTGGAAACCTTTTTGGATGCAGTATTATCGATTCAAGAGCATATTGATCCATCGTTGATGCGTCCAAAACTTGCCTGGAGCATTCACGATGAAGAAGAAGAAGAGCCAGAAGCTTCTTTAAGCCCGTATGATGATTTATGGAATTTGGATTATAAAGGCCGCCAAAAGCCAAAACCATCCAAAAAAATGAAAAAGTTCCCGCCGAATCCGGAAAAAGATATTCTGTTATTTATTGAAGAATACGGACGCAACTTAGAAGAGTGGCAGCGGGATATTTTAACGATGATGCGGGAAGAAATGCTTTATTTCTGGCCTCAGCTTGAAACGAAAATCATGAACGAAGGCTGGGCAAGTTATTGGCACCAAAGAATTTTACGAGAGATGGATTTAACAAGCGGGGAATCCATTGAATTCGCCAAACTTAATGCCGGTGTTGTCCAGCCTTCACGTACAGGAATTAATCCATACTACCTCGGCCTGAAAATCTTCGAAGATATTGAAGAGCGTTACAACAATCCAACGAAAGAGTTGAAACGCCAAGGGGCGGAGCCGGGATCGGGAAGAGAAAAAATGTTTGAAGTCCGTGAAATCGAATCGGATATCTCATTTATCCGCAATTATTTAACGAAAGATCTGGTCATGCGAGAAGATATGTATTTATTCCAAAAACAAGGAAAAGACTACAAGATTGTGGATAAAGAGTGGACGGAAGTGCGGGATCAGCTCGTCAATATGAGGGTAAATGGAGGGTTTCCGTACATCACCGTGAATGACGGCGACTACTTGAAAAATGGAGAATTGTACTTGAAACACTGGTTTGAAGGGATCGAACTCGATGTGAAATATTTGGAAAAGGTTGTCCCATATGTATACCAGCTGTGGGGAAGAGCGGTCCATATGGAAACCATGCTGGAAAACAAAACGGTTGTATTCACGTATGATGGAAAGAGCATGCACCGGAAGTTCATTTAAAGAGGGGGGGCTGCCATTAATTGGCAGCTTTCTTCTTTATTCATTGAGAAAATTGTAGTAAAATGTCTGACGTTTTATGTTAATGAAGAAGAGATTTCATGTTATGATTTTTTGTAAGCGTAACCAAATTTTAAAATGAACAGGAGGATCATGATGTTAGTAGAAGACTTAATCCATCAGTTTATACTTATGAAAAAAAGAAAACCCTCGCACATGAATGAATTAATCGTTTATATTCAGAAAAGTTATATTCGCGGGGAATTGTCTATGGTTGAATATAAAACATTGTTTGCGGATCTTAAGAAGCGCAAAGCAAAAAAAGGGACAATGTTCATGTATGAATATAATCCTTCCGTTTGTATATAAGCCTTATAAGCTTTGCTTACAAGGCTTATATTTTATTTCATGCACTTTACCACATAAGGGACATTAAGCGGGGGAATTATCCGGAAAGCTTGATTAGCATAAAAAAGGTTCATCCACTTTTAAATTTTTAATAGGACATGTATATCTTTGAATGTTTCAGTAAGAAGAGACATACATTCTAACAAAAACATTGGAGGAGAATGCCGATGAGCAAAAACGCTATTATGCTAATATGGGCAATTGTTACTTGTGCGGTGATCGGGATATTTATCTTTCTTAACTCTCAAGCCAGCGAACAAACACTGGCCAACAATATGTTAATCGGTCAATATGCAGAAAGTATGGGAGTAAATGGCCATCAATCCTTTTAAACCCTCCTCATATTCCCACTTACAGACAGTACGTCTTTCTACCGCCTTTTGTTTTTCATCTATAAGAATGGCATATTCATATATCATATTATTCACTTTATTCATCAATAAATATTGATTTATAGTTTGGAAAAATTAGCAAGAAGGGCGAAATAAACAGCAGAGCTCAGGTGATAATAAATGATTGACCTCTTCGCTATTTAACTCGTAATAGCTCCAAGTTCCTTTTGTTTCTTTTGTAATCAGGTTGGCATCCAATAAAATTTTTAGGTGATAGGATAATTTGGATTGGGGCATCCCGATCATTTCACTTAAATCACAAACGCAAGTGGAACCATGCTGACAAAGGAGGTGCATAATCTGGAGCCGCTTTTGATCTGCTAATGATTTGAATTTTGCTTCATACATGGCAAATGTGGACTCTAATGATGTATCTTGTGATGAGAATGGATTCATGTTAATCAGCTCCTATATCAATTTTTATTGATTTAATGTAATTATATACCAAAAGGAGAAATATTCAACCGTTTTATCAACGAAAATAGATTAAAATGAACCCTGCAACCTAGCCTAACGTACATAAAAAGCTGCCTTTTTCATGGCAGCTTTTCATTGTGTGCCAGGCATGGCAACTATCTAGGTGGTGAAAGTCCACTGTGGGGGTACACATCGACCAACCACTAAGGAAGCGCAAGGTACTTATCGTGAGGTAGGGGCTGGAGGAAGCGTGGAATAAAATCTTGGCTCGACGTACAGAAATCTGATACTAAGGCTTTATAAAGGGGATGAGGCTCCAATACAAGTCAAAGTCCAAAAGATGTGCGTAACTTTATAAGGTAAATCAGACGAGTAAAAGAGGAAAGATAGTTACCTTACCCTGGGAGGTCTTGCGGATGTACAGAAGTACAGTCGAAAACGGTTAATCGCAAGAAGTCAGCAGAAGCCATAGTAATGAGTAAACTTATGAAGGGCTGAACAATTTATAGTGTTTCAACGCCACGAATGCGTAAGTAACGAACTCCGAATGTGTTAATGGTGAAAGTATGAGCGTATCTCAAAGGATAACCAAAAAGGAGATATTACTTACTACGTGAGAGGGAAGGGGAAACGAGTGTGAAA
>NZ_KI632508.1:0-131105 GCF_000504165.1 Bacillus sp. FJAT-14578 | reverse complement strand
AGAGTGGAGATCCCAAAAGAAAATGGAAAGATGCGCAAATTGGGAATACCAACAGTAGTGGATAGAGTAGTTCAACAAGCTATTCATCAAGTACTTAGTCCGATATTTGAAAAGCAATTTAGTGAATTCAGTTACGGCTTTAGACCAAAAAGAAGTTGCGAAATGGCCATAATAAAAAGCTTGGAACTTCTGAATGATGGACACGATTGGGTAGTGGACATTGACCTTGAAAGATTCTTCGATACAGTCCACCACGATAAACTCATGCGAATTATAGCCAATACAATAGATGATGGAGACGTTATCTCTCTAATAAGAAAATATCTCGTCAGTGGGGTCATGGTGAATGGGAAATATGAAGAAACACCAGTCGGGACTCCGCAAGGAGGCAACCTCAGTCCACTATTGAGTAATATTATGTTGAATGAACTCGATAAGGAACTAGAAAGTAGAGGATTACGATTCGTGAGATACGCTGATGACGCCCTCATCTTTGTGAAAAGCGAAAAATCAGCGAACAGAGTGATGAAATCAATCGTGAGATTTATAGAAGAGAAATTAGGATTGATAGTAAATGCCGAAAAGAGTAAAATCTTTCGCCCAAAAGAGTTAAAATTCTTGGGGTTTGGGTACTATTATGATTCTAAAAACGAGAGATACCGAGTAAAACCCCATCCCATTTCAATTCAGAAATTTCAAAGGAAGCTTCGACAACTGACAAAGCGAAGCTGGAGTATTCCGCTAGACTACCGAATATTGAAATTGAAACAAGTCATATTCGGGTGGGTGAATTACTTTAGAATCGCGAATATGAAAAAAGCCATGGAACGAACAGATATGAAACTGCGCTCCAGAATCAGAATAATCATCTGGAAGCAATGGAAGGTACCGAAGAAACAAATCAAATCGCTCATTCAACTAGGGATTCCGAAGGAAGAAGCGAAAGGATTAACCTACTGTCGAAAAGGTTACCGATATATAGGATTATCAAAAGTCGTCCAAAGAGCAATCTCAAACAAAAGACTAAGGCAGAGGGGAGTACCCTCTGCCTTAGAACGTTACTTAAAAGTACACACTGTAATATAAATTGAAACGCCGTATACGAGACCCGTACGTACGGTGTTGTGAGAGGGGCGAAAATAAGCTAATTTATTTTCCCTCTACTCGATTTCATATTAAAAGAAAGATTTGCTTCCTATATAACGAGGTTTCCAGTAAGAGTTGCTTAATGATGAAATCATGACACCTTTAGAAGAAGAGGCGTGAATGAAACTGCCATTTCCAAGGTAAATTCCAGCATGGGAAGCCCCAGGTTGATATGTTTCAAAGAAGACGAGATCACCGACACTTGGACTGCTTACTTTTGTTCCGGCTGCATATATGCTCGCTACCGTACGAGGCAAGCCAATTCCGGCTTTTTCAAACACATAATTGAGGAATCCGCTGCAATCAAAACCGTTAGGAGTCGTTCCGCCCCATACATATGGAGTGCCCATCAATTTTTTTGCAAGCGAAATAACTTCATTTGTCACGCTCATAGTCGAAACTCCGGCTACACTTGATGAAGAAGAAACGGATTGGCTAGATGATAATGCTTTTAAAGTAGCAGGCCCGGCAATTCCGTCTACAGCCAAGCCATTTCCACGTTGAAAGGCCATTACGGCACTTTTTGTAATAGAACCAAAATATCCAGTGGCATTTCCGCTAAAGTAGCCCTTATTTTTTAAGGCTTGCTGAAGCTGTTGCACGGCTGTACCCTTCATGCCTGACTTTAGAGTCGTACTAGTGTTTACAGTTGAAGAAGTTTTAGAAGGTGTAGATTCCATACCGATTAAGGCGCGATATGTATTAGGCCCGACGATTCCGTCCGCCTTTAAGTTATGGGCGTGTTGGAAAGCCGTTACAGCATCTTTTGTAATAAAACCATAATAGCCGGTAACGGTTGATTTAAAGTACCCCTTTTGTTTAAGGAGTGTTTGCACTTCTTTTACGTCATTATTTTTCATGCCTAATTTTAAAATAGCGGAAGAGATGGAACTATTAGACGAGGCTGACTGTCCAAGAGTTTGTACAGTCTTTGGACCAACGATCCCATCCGCTGTTAAATGGTGGGCACGCTGAAAAGAAAGCACCGAACTTTTGGTTACAGAACCAAAATAACCTGTGGAATTTTGATTGAAATATCCTTTTTGCTTTAGTTTATTTTGAAGTTCTTGTACATCGTTGTTTTTCATACCTTGTTTTAATATTTGATCGCCTAATGCGGCGTGGCTGATTGTTGGTAATATTGTTAGTGAAGAACAGAGAGCAACAGAATATAATAATTTTTTCACAAAATTTTCCCCCGTGGCAATAATATGGATAAAGAAACAATATTTACATACTAGCAACGAAATATTACAAAAATTATTCATTTTCGTTACATTAATGTTACAAATTTCGACATGGTTATATGTTCGTTCTTTTATTGTATTTATTGGAAAAATCACTAGTTCGTAAAGGAGGGGGAGTTGAGGGTATTTCGATATAAGTATAAAAAGGAAGTGGGCCATTGGCCTTTTTTGAATGGAAATTGAGGTGAGAGAGAAATGAATGTTTTCTTTAAACATGAAAGGGCGGATGCCATATATGGCATCCGCCCTTTCATGTTGATTAGAGGCGCACGATAATTCGGCCTCGTACTTGTCCTTTTAAAATGGTTGGCAATGTTTCCGGCAGTTCCTCTAATGTGATTTCTCGATTTATCGAATCTAGTAAATGGTCAGGCTTCAAGTCTGTGGCCATTCGATACCACATTTGTCTTCGTGTTTCCATAGGACAATGAACAGAGTCAATTCCAAGCAAGTTGACACCGCGAAGAATAAATGGATACACGGTAGTCGGCACCCCGCCGCCGCCGGTGAGTCCACTGACGGCAACGGAACCATTATACTGGATTTTGCTTAAAATGGAGGCGAGAACCTCTCCCCCCACAGGATCGATGGCACCTGCCCATTGTTGTTGATCTAATGCTTTTATCTTTCCGCTATGGACATCTTCCCGGGAGATGATGTCTTTTGCTCCGAGCTGATGTAAGTAATCATGTTCCGCAGATTTTCCTGTACTTGCAACAACATGATAGTGTTGCTTTGCGAGCATGGAAACAGCTAAGCTCCCCACTCCTCCAGTTGCTCCGGTTACAAGAACCTTGCCTTTATCTGGAGACAAGCCGTTCTCTTCCAGACGCTGAATGGACAAGGCAGCGGTAAATCCGGCAGTTCCTAATACCATCGCTTCTTTTAATGTCAATCCTTCTGGCAATGGCACAATCCAATCGGCTGGAATACGTGCATACTGACTGTAGCCCCCGTAATGGGAAACGCCGATTTCATAGCTTGTGGCAATGACTTCATCTCCCTCAGAGAATCGAGGATCTTCAGAAGAAACGACAGTACCCGCTAAATCGATTCCGGGGATGAAAGGATAAGACTTTACAATTTTCCCTTCAGGAATACTGGCCAATCCGTCTTTATAATTGATTCCTGAGTAAGCTACTTTAATGAGTACTTCTCCAGCTGGTAAATCATTGAGAGACACATTTTGTACATTTACTGAAAAGTTGTCTTCTGTCTTGGTCACCATGAGTGCCTTAAAGGTTTTTTTCATGTAAAAGACTCCTTTCGATATAAGACGAGATGTGTCTATCATAACGCAGTTTCCCAATGAATCCCAGTAATTGAACTTATTCAAAAGCATTGATTCAGTCATGTATAGGGGGGGTTAATAGTGAATAACGTTCGGATTAACCTTCCAAAGGTGGAAAGGATTTTGCTCGGCAGAGACCGGAAAGGAAACTTGTTGGGCAGAGATGATTCGTTCGCTGGGTGACTTCGGAATTTCACGGTAAATCAACTCATCATCAAATCCGATGGCTGCCGCTTCTGTGCGGTTGTGATAATAATACACTCCTTTGATTCTTGCCCAGTAAATGGCGCTCATACACATGGGACACGGTTCACAGCTTGTATAAATGATACAGTCTTGGAGCTGAAAGGTGGAGAGGGTCTGGCAGGTTTGACGAATGGCTTGAATTTCGGCATGGGCAGTCGGATCGTGAGTGGTGGTGACTTGATTTGCCCCAGTCCCAATTACTTTTCCATCTTGAACAATGACAGCCCCGAACGGCCCTCCTGTTCCATTTTGGACGTTTTCAGCTGCTAGTTTTAACGCTAAGTCAAGAAAGTAGCGGTGTTCATTCATCGTGAATCTTCCCTTTCATAGTAGGATGGGGGTAATTAACTATAATGGATTATTCTAGAGAGGATGTGTTTATTAGTACCACTTTTCTGTCAGGTAATCTAACATATTTTTGGAAGAAAAGGGTGATACTCTCTTGCAGGGACCAGCTCTTCAGGAATATGCTTTTTATTCTGTATGTTCCTATGGAAAGGACCATTTACATCATTTTATGTCTGTTGGAGTAAACATAACACCTGTATTAACCTTGTGTATGGCAAATCGAAGATGGCTCTGCCACACGGTCAATCAACATGAAAAGGATTGACAATGGATGTTTTTTGTATTAAAAATATAGTGACAAGAACATACGGCAAAAGTTTTCTAGGGTTCCGCAGTTTTCAACTGGCCTGGTCCGAGAGAAAACACACGGTTTTACTGTGTTACACGGAGGGATAAAAGCCCGGGAGGTATCTTTTAGATGATATCTCTCGGGCTTTTTGTTTTTGTTTCATAATAAAAACAGCAAGGAAAGGAGAATATTGATGAATTCAAACTGGATAAAGGTTTTTATGGCTGCTTTTTTCGAAGTATTTTGGGTGATAGGGTTAAAACATTCTGATGGCATTTGGGAATGGGCAGGTACAGCTATTTGCATCGCGATCAGTTTTTATATGATGATCATGGCAGGAAGAACTTTGCCGGTCGGGACCGTATATGCCGTGTTCGTGGGAATGGGGACTGCTGGAACCGTATTCGCTGAAGTTGTATTCTTTGGAGAACCGTTCAAATTAACAAAAGTACTTCTTATTTTGCTGATGCTTATCGGAGTGATTGGATTGAAATTGGTGACGCAGGATTCTGAACAAGAGGTGGAAGGAGAGAAATCATAATGGCTTGGCTTTATGTAGTATTGGCAGGCATTTTCGAAATGGCCGGTGTCACCATGATTAATAAATGGCACCATGATAGGAAACAATCTTCACTTTTACTGCTGCTGGCAGGGTTTGCTGCAAGTTTTCTCTTTCTGTCATTGGCGATGAAAACATTACCGATGGGAACAGCCTATGCTGTATGGACAGGGATAGGGGCTTCCGGCGGTGCGATTTTAGGGATGCTGCAATACGGGGAGTCAAAAGATTGGCGCCGGATTTTTTTTATTGGATTGATTCTTTCTACTGCAATTGGCTTAAAAATCATATCTTAGCAGGAACTGCAGTTGGATGATTGTTTATAATTTGAAGTGAAGGTTAGTAGGAGTATGGCTAGTTAAGGCTAAATAAAAGGAGCATCTATTTTACTGCTAGAAGATATCACATATTAAACAAACGTTTGTTTAAACCAAATTTTTCCATAAAATAATGGGGCGTGAATATGTTTTATTTATGTAGAATGAATATGTTTACGTATTTAAGGCTTGTCAAAAAAAGCAAGTATGTTATACTAAGGACGTAAAAAAGTAAATAATTCGAAAATTCACTAGGGGAGTCCATATGGACTGAGACGGAAACGCTTCCGGACCCTTTGAACCTGATCTGGATCATACCAGCGTAGGGAAGTGGTGACGTAACGATTTATATGAAATTGTTATATTCAACCCACTCTGCGTACAGAGTGGGTTTTTATTTTGTTTCACCTTATTAAGGAAGGTTTGAAAAATGAAAAAAGTGCCGCGTTTTCATGTTATATCCACGGGAAGACAGTCAACCAAGGAATTAGTTCACACGATTTCAGCTATCCATCCTTATGTTGATGTCATTCATTTACGGGAAAAAGCCAAAACAGCTGCCGAGTTAGTACATATCATTGAAGAGCTGAAACATTATCAAGTTCCGCTTTCTAAAATCGTCATAAATGATCGAGCGGATGTGGCGCATGCCATGAAGGTAAGAGGTGTTCATCTAGCTTATCACAGCCTTTCTCCAGATCAAGTTAAGAAAAGTTTTTCTTCTTTACTCGTAGGAAGGTCTGTTCATTCTGTGGAAGAAGCCCGATTGGCAGAGAAGCAAGGGGCTGATTACGTTTTTTACGGTCATGTTTATCCTTCGCAATCCAAAAAGGGCCAGCCGCCAAGAGGGATTTTTTCTTTGGAAGAGGTAGTAAAATCCGTTTCCATTCCTGTTATTGCCATTGGAGGTATAGAGCATGAGCGCATTTCACAAATCAAGCAGACAGGTGCTTATGGGATTGCGGTGATGTCCGGAATTGTTCTAGCCGAAAATCCGGCAGAAGAAGCGAAACGCTACCAAAATTTTTAAAAGAAGGGAGAGGAATATCATGCATGAATCCTATGATGTCGTGATTGTTGGCGGTGGAATCATTGGCTGTTCCATTGCTTATCAATTGGCGAAAAGCGGAGTGAAAACAGCCATTTTGGAGAGGAACGAAATCGGCAGCGAAGCTTCCAGTGCGGCAGCGGGTATTCTAGGTGCTCAAGCGGAGATTGACGAAGAAGGACCCTTACTTGAGCTTGCTTTGCAAAGCCGAAGCCAATTTGTCGAGTTGGTCAAACAACTAAGAGAAGAAACGGGGATAGATGCAGAACTGATTCAAAAGGGTTTGCTGAAGCCTGCCCGCTCAGAAGAGGAAGCAAAGGTCCTGAAAGAAAAAGTGAGACATCATCAAAAATGGGATGCTGATGTGATTTGGCTAACGCAAGAAGAAGCAATGAAGCAAGAAAAAGAGCTTTCACCGCTTTTATCAGGAGCCATGTATATCCCAAATGACGGTCAGGTAAATCCAGTAAAGTTAACAGAGGCTTTTGCGCTGGGGGCTTCTTATCATGGGGCAGTCATAAGGGAATATTGTGATGTTCAATCCATTGTGCAGGTGAACCAGCAAGTAAAAGGAGTCGTAACAAACAACCAGGTAATCTATGCAGACAAGATAGTTGTCACAACGGGAGCATGGGCGAAACAGCTGTTAGAACCGTTTATACCGGATGGAGATGTATATCCGGTAAAGGGTGAATGTGCATCCGTTTTAACAAAAGAGCGTCTGCTTGCAAGTACGATTTTTTTAGATGAAGGGTTTTATCTCGTACCAAAGGCTGGAGGACGCATCATTATTGGTGCGACTAAAATTCCTCACTCGTTCAATAAAGATGTGTCACTCGATGGAATTTCTTATTTGTTACAAAAGGCAAAAGAGATTGTCCCGCGTATAGGAGAAGCGGCGTTTGAGCGGCATTGGGCGGGACTGAGGCCCCAAACGGCTGACGGAATGCCGTATTTAGGAAAGCATGAGGGGTATGAAGGTCTTTATATGGCATTCGGCCATTATCGAAACGGTATTTTATTAAGTGCCGCAACAGGGACGTTCATGGCTCAGTTCATTCAGGAAAAGCCGGTATCTTCCTATTTTTTGGATGCTTTCGGGGTACATCGGCATCAAGTCGTTACATAAAATGAAACTTCAATTCAGTAGGGACTTACGGCCAGTTAATGCGGGATAAGGAGGGGTTTGATGAAGCTCATCATTAATGGGGAAGCAGTTCAAACGGATGAAAAAATTGAAACTGTTCAGCAATTGCTCGAGTGGCACCAGCTGCAGCAGCGAGTGGTCATCGTCGAGCTGAATGAAACCATTTTACAAAAAGAAGAACATGCAAGTACAACTTTAAAAGATGGAGATCGTATAGAGCTCGTATCATTTGTAGGAGGCGGTTGAAGATGTTGAAAATTGGTCCATATGAATTTCAATCTCGTTTATTATTAGGAACAGGTAAATTTCCGGATTATAATATCCAAAAACAAGCAGTCGAAGCGTCAGAAACAAACATTTTGACGTTTGCGGTTAGACGAATGAATATTTTTGAGGCAACACAGCCAAATTTATTGGAAGAGTTAGAGGTTCATAGATTTACGCTTCTTCCGAATACAGCAGGAGCTAAAACGGCACAAGAAGCTGTCCGTATCGCAAAGCTTGCAAAAGCATCGGGACTTTGCGACATGATAAAAGTAGAGGTCATCGGCTGCGATAAAACGTTGCTTCCTGATCCTGTAGAAACATTGAAAGCAAGTGAAGAATTATTAAAAGAAGGATTCATCGTATTGCCTTATACATCAGATGATGTTCTTCTGGCACGCCGATTGCAAGAATTAGGGGTTCATGCCATTATGCCGGGAGCTTCGCCGATTGGCAGCGGACAAGGAATCATCAACCCGTTAAACCTTAGCTTTATCATTGAACAGGCAAGTGTTCCTGTTATCGTAGATGCAGGGATTGGAACGGCTTCCGACGCTGCACAGGCGATGGAATTAGGCGCGGATGGAGTCTTATTGAATACCGCTGTTTCAGGAGCAAAAGATCCTATAGGCATGGCAAAAGCAATGAAGCTCGCCATCGAGGCAGGCCGTCTTGCATACGAATCTGGAAGAATCCCGAAAAAACGTTATGCAACAGCAAGCAGCCCGACAGAAGGGATGAGTCTCGTTTGATTGAACGCTATTCACGCCAGGAGCTGTTTGCACCGATTGGAGAAAAGGGCCAGAAAAGCATAGGTTCCAAACATGTACTAGTTGTAGGGGCAGGCGCGCTGGGGACGGGGATTGCGGAGTCCCTTGCCCGGGCCGGAGTCGGCAAGCTGACCATTTTAGACCGTGATTATGTGGAATGGAGCAATTTGCAGCGCCAGCAATTGTACAGCGAGCAGGATGCGGAAAAGAGACTTCCGAAAGCCATTGCGGCAAAGCGACGGTTAAAAATGATCAATTCCACGATTGCAATAGAGGCACATGTCATGGATGCGAATGTCAATGAATTAGAAGAGCTGATCACACATGTAGACCTCATCATGGATGCAACGGATAATTTTGATATCCGTTTTCTGATCAACGATTTAGCCCAGAAGCATGGCATTCCATGGATATACGGAGCTTGTGTAGGAAGCTACGGCCTCAGCTACACCATTCTCCCGGGGAAGACACCGTGTTTATCTTGCTTGTTAGAAACGGTCCCGATGAATGGATTAACGTGTGATACAGCAGGAGTGATCGGTCCCGCGGTTCAAATGGTTGTGGCCTATCAAGTAGCAGAAGCGATGAAATTACTCGCAGGAGATGAATCGTCTTTACGAAAAAAGGTGGTGTCATTTGATTTGTGGAAAAACCAGCATACGATGATTGCTGTGGAGAAGTTGAAAAGAAAGGATTGCCCATCCTGTGGTGCAGACCGCACCTATCCCTTTTTGCAATATGAAAATCAGGTGAAGACAGCGGTCTTATGCGGTCGCAATACGGTACAAATCCGTCCGCCCCATGCACAAAAGAGAAATTTAGAAGAAACCGCGCAACTTTTGGAAAAGCAGCATGGACAGGTGGAAAAAAATCCATATCTTATTTCTTTTACAATTGGTGAGCATCGTCTTGTTTTATTTAAAGACGGGCGTGTATTTGTACATGGAACAAACGACATCATGTTAGCCAAAACACTATATCATCGTTATTTGGGCTAAAAGAAAGAGGGATAAATATGACCATTGCAAAAGCATTGACAATCGCAGGTTCAGACAGCGGCGGCGGAGCTGGTATCCAGGCGGATTTAAAAACATTTCAAGAGCGCACTGTGTTTGGTATGTCAGCCATTACAGCCATCACGGCACAAAATACGACAGGGGTGCAAGGCGTATATCCCCTTCCGTTGGATGCCATCGCAACCCAAATCGATTCGGTTGTGACAGATTTGCGTCCTTCTGCCATTAAAACAGGGATGTTGTTTAGTGCAGAAATCATTGAGCTTGTTGCCGATAAAATAGCAGAGCATGATTTGAAGAATATAGTAGTAGACCCGGTCATGATTGCAAAGGGAGGAGCTTCTCTTTTGCAGCAAAGCGCGGTGAACATGTTGAAGAAAAAGCTGATCCCTTTATGTGAAGTCATTACACCAAACATCCCGGAAGCGGAAGAACTGACGGGGATGAAGCTTCAAACAATGGAAGACCGGAAGAAGGCAGCGAGCTATCTGTATGATTTAGGCGCCCGTCATATCGTCATTAAAGGGGGACATTCCGAGACGAATGAACTAATTGATTTACTGTATGACGGAGAAAGGTTTGTAGAGTTTGTACATGAACGCATTGCCACAAAGCATACGCATGGAACGGGCTGCACGTTTTCAGCTTGTACCGCAGCCGAATTGGCAAAAGGGGTCTCGGTTGTTCAGGCGGTTGAAACGGCCTCTGAATTTGTTCACGCGGCCATTAAGCATACATTGAATATCGGAAGCGGACATGGCCCTACGAATCATTGGGCTTATCGAAAGCAGGAAGTGATGATATGATGACATTAAGAGAACAGCTGGCTTTATATTTTGTGATGGGAAGTATGAATTGTACTGCGTCTCCCCAATCCATTTTAGAAGAAGCCATTAAAGGCGGAACGACCATTTTCCAGTTTCGCGAAAAAGGAAATGGAAGTTTGAAGGAAAGCGAAAAAAAGGAGCTTGCCCAAACGTTACAACGTATTTGCAAACAATATGATATACCATTTATTGTGAATGATGATGTGGATTTAGCTGTGGAAATCGGGGCGGATGGAGTTCATATCGGGCAAGAAGATGAGCAAATTGAGCAAGTCAGACAAAAGATTGGCAATAAAATTTTAGGAGTATCCGTTCATGATGTAAAGGAAGCGAAGCAGGCGGAGCTGCTGGGAGCAGACTACCTGGGGGTTGGTCCGATTTTTCATACGACGACTAAAGAAGACATTCGTGAAGTGAGCGGTCCATCGGTCATTCGAATGATCCGGTCTCAAGGGATTACTCTTCCTCTTGTTGGAATTGGTGGAATCAGTGCTGAAAATGCCCATGAAGTAATAACAGCAGGGGCAGATGGGATTGCCGTCATTTCGGCTATTTCATTGCAGGATTCCCCGCAACGGTCGGCAAGGCAGTTAAAAACGATTGTGGATACAAATAAAAAGCACGTCATTTGAGCGTAATGCATTAAAGCTAAGCGTCATAGAGAATCCAAAACCAAGGATTTTCTTGACGCTTTTTTATTCGTTCATCCTCTATTCAATAGGTTATAATTGAGTAGCCCTGAAAGAATAATTGTGACTTGATTAAATAAATAGAAAGAAGTGAACAAAGTATACAGAGGAATGGATTAATTAGTAAGGAACGGTTAAAATAACCATAGCAATATTTTTAAGTTGACTTTTTTTCATATCTCGGTTAACATCACTATAGCTTTCAATTCCTATAAGAATACTGGGGGTTTAAAAATGAAAAAATTATTTGCACTTATGGCAACTTTATTGGCATTTGCCTTTGTATTAACAGCTTGTAATACAAACGGAGGCGAAGAAGCCAAAAATGAAGAGAAAAATGGCGCAGCTACAGAAGATTTATACGCCAAAATTAAAGAAGAAGGCGTTTTAAAAGTTGGAACAGAAGGTACATACCCTCCGTTCACATTCCATGATGAGTCAGGTAAATTAACAGGATTTGATGTGGAAATTGCAGAAGAAGTGGCAAAACGTCTTGGTGTGAAGCCGGAATTTATGGAAACACAATGGGATGGTATGTTTGCGGGGTTAGACGCAAAACGTTTTGACATGATTGCGAACCAAGTAGGGATTAAACCGGAGCGTGAAGAAAAGTATGACTTCTCTGATCCATATATTGCTTCCGCAGCGGTGCTAGTAGTGGGCAAAGATAATAACGAAATTGCCAAATTCGAAGATTTAAAAGGTAAAAAAGCGGCTCAATCTTTAACGAGCAACTATGGTGAGCTGGCGAAGTCTCACGGGGCTGAGCTTGTAGGGGTTGAAGGGTTCAACCAGGCGATGGAGTTAATCGCTTCAAAACGAGTGGATGCAACGATCAATGATAAGCTGTCTGTCCTTGATTACAAGAAACAAAAGCCGGATGCAGCAATTAAAATTGTCGATGAGGCAGAAGATGCGGCGGCAAGCGGGTTAATGTTTAGAAAAGACAGCGGCAAATTAGTGGAAGAAGTAAACAAGGCGTTAACAGAAATGAAAGAAGACGGCACATATACGAAAATCTCTGAAAAGTGGTTTGGTGAAGATGTATCTCCTAAATAATATTTTTCAGGATCCAGAACATTTAGAACGTCTCATAATGATTGCAAAGAGTTCCCTTTATCCAATGATAGAGGGAGCTCTTAAGTATACGATTCCATTAACGCTTATTTCATTTGCTTTAGGACTTATCCTTGCTGTTTTAACGGCACTTGCCCGTTTATCCCATATTAAAGTATTAAACATAATTGCGCGTGTGTATGTCTCTGTTATTCGAGGCACACCATTACTTGTGCAATTATTTATTATTTTCTACGGACTGCCTAATCTGGGGCTTACAATTGACCCGTTTCCATCGGCTGTCATTGGATTTTCCCTTAGTATGGGCGCCTATGCTTCCGAAATTATTCGAGCTGCGATTTTATCGATTCCTAAAGGACAGTGGGAGGCCGCCTATTCGATTGGGATGTCTTATCCTAAAGCATTACAAAGAGTGGTGCTGCCGCAAGCGGCACGCGTATCCATTCCGCCTTTGTCCAATTCTTTTATCAGCCTTGTAAAAGATACATCACTCGCTTCGCTCATTCTTGTTACGGAAATGTTCCGAAGAGCACAGGAAATTGCGGCTACCAACTACGAGTTTTTGCTGCTTTATAGTGAGGCGGCATTAATGTATTGGATTATTTGTTTTCTGCTTTCGGTCGCTCAAGGACGAATTGAAGCGCGTTTAGATCGTTATGTATCCAAATAAGAGGTATGGCGGAGAAGGAGTTTTAAGACAATGATTAAAATAAAAGACCTTCATAAATCATTTGATAGCCTACATGTATTGAAAGGCATGGATTTAGAGATAGAAAAGGGAAAGGTTGTTGTATTGATTGGCCCTTCCGGTTCAGGAAAGACCACCTTTCTACGCTGTTTGAATGTACTGGAAACCCCAACGAGCGGAATGGTAGAGATTGATCAGAAAACATTAAATTTCAACGGAAAAGTAATGAAGAAAGAAGTGGCAGCTTTTCGTCGGTTAACTGGCATGGTGTTTCAAAACTACAATTTGTTTCCTCACATGACAGCACTGCAAAATGTGATGGAAGGCCCTGTCACTGTTAAAGGCATTGAAAGGGAAACGGCGCGTCAAAAAGCGGAGGCCTTATTGGAGAAGGTAGGATTGGGAGACAAGAAAGACTATTATCCATTCCAGCTTTCAGGCGGGCAGCAGCAACGCGTAGGGATTGCCAGAGCGATGGCGATGGAACCGAAAGTGATGTTGTTTGATGAGCCGACATCGGCGCTCGATCCAGAGCTTGTCGGAGAAGTTTTAAAAGCGATGAAAGACTTGGCGCAAGAAGGAATGACAATGGTTGTTGTCACGCATGAAATGAGATTCGCCAAGGAAGTGGCAGATGAAGTCATCTTTATGGATCAAGGCGTTATCGTGGAACGGGGCAAGCCAGAAGATATCTTTAACCAGCCGAAAGAAGAGCGCACCCGGAAATTCCTGAATATGATTCAATAAAGAAAAGTGCAACAAGCTCGTTCATGCTCATAGGGAACTGGAACCTCCGACGAGAAGTCGCTTTTTGACTTCGTGGGAGGTGGTGAAGTTACCGTAGAGCATAGCTTGTGGAACTAGACAATAACGAAAAGCGGAGGCGCCTTGGTCAAAGAAGGCCGACTAAGAACGCGACGTCAATCTCCACCCTTCATTTTATTTAGAGCTTCCCTTTGCTGCCTTTGTTATATGTTCTAATGATCGAGAGATTCAGCAAAACGAAGTGTTCCATGATCAAAGGAAACACCTCGGATCAAAGACCCGAGGTGTTATCGCCATGTTTATGAAGTTGTATGTTTATCTTATTTGAAGCTTCCGCCAAGTTGTTGCTCAGCCATTTGTACTAAACGTTTTGTGATTTCGCCACCAACAGAACCGTTAGCACGAGCTGTTGTGTCTGCACCTAATTGTACACCGAATTCTGATGCAATTTCATATTTCATTTGATCTAAAGCTTGTTGTACACCAGGAACTAAAAGTTGATTTGACGAATTGCTTCTTGATGATTGATTTTGTTGCATAGTTGATTCATCTCCTCGTTTAGTTGTGGGTAATATGGTTGGGTTAGCTGGAATTGAACCAGCGTGACGGAAACGTTGAATCCGTTGCCTTCCTTGGCTTAACCCAGTATGGGGAGGGAGGTTTGTTGTGCGGCTCCCCCGCTGTGTTAATAGTATTATGGAACGGGAGAAACAAAGATATGCACTTGTATGGTTGGTAAATAATACTAATGGTTAAACGATATCCGCTGTTTATAATTTCAACATTTGACATATATTATTCATGTAAAATACCCAATGTTTAAAACGGGGTGAGTACATGAGTCATATGTGTCCTTTATGTAATGGCTTTCATCAGTTTCATTACCAATGCTCAAAATGTGGTCACCATATAGAGGAAGTGGGCCGGATCATGGATTACTTCGATGATTACAGCGCTTATATGGAAATCGATCAGCTTAAGCAAATAGATGGGATTTCTACCACGTTAAGCAGGCATGAATGTGCCCATCTATTTTATTGTCCGATGTGCCATCATGAAGAGGTCAAGCTTATTGAAGAGTAAACAAAAAGGAACCCTGCTGAGGGTTCCTTTTTGTTTACTCTTTTTCAGCTCTAATGCGTCGTTCAGTTTCAGCATCAAAGAAGTGTGCTTTATTCATATCCAATGCTAAATCCATTTGCTGATTTGGTTTGACTTCTGTACGAGCATCGACACGTGCTACAAAGTCTTGTCCATTAATTTGGGAGTAAAGCATTGTTTCAGCACCCATTAATTCTGCTACATCTACTTTAATGGTTACTTTTGTGCCTTTTGATGCTTCAATGAATACCGGCTCATCGTGGAAGTCTTCTGGACGGACTCCAAGAATAAGCTCTTTATTGACATAACCTTGATCACGTAAAATTTTCATTTTTCCTTCAGGTACCGCCACACTTACTTCACCCATTTGGAAAGAGCCGTCTTTTAGTGTGCCTTTAAAGAAGTTCATCGCAGGAGAGCCGATGAAACCGCCGACGAATACGTTTTCCGGTTTTTCATATACATCTTTTGGCGAACCGACTTGCTGGATGATGCCATCTTTCATAACCACAAGGCGAGTAGCCATTGTCATCGCTTCTGTTTGGTCATGTGTTACATAAATGGTTGTGGTTTGCAAACGCTGATGCAGCTTGGCGATTTCAGAGCGCATTTGTACACGAAGCTTTGCATCTAAGTTTGATAACGGCTCATCCATTAAGAATACTTTTGCGTCGCGGACGATGGCGCGTCCTAATGCAACACGCTGGCGCTGACCGCCGGAAAGTGCTTTCGGTTTGCGTTCTAAATATTGCTCAAGGCCAAGGATGCGGGCAGCATCTTTTACACGGCGGTCAATTTCGTCTTTTGGAAATTTGCGCAGCTTCAATCCGAATGCCATGTTATCATATACGCTCATATGAGGATAGAGGGCATAGTTTTGGAATACCATCGCGATGTCACGATCTTTAGGAGGTACATCGTTTACGCGTTTGCCATCAATATAGAAATCCCCTTTGGAGATATCTTCAAGACCAGCAACCATACGAAGGGTCGTTGACTTACCACAGCCAGATGGACCTACGAATACGATGAACTCTTTATCTTGAATATGAAGGTTAAAGTCTGTAACTGCCGTAACATTTTTATCGTAAATTTTATAAATATGTTCTAAACGTAACTCTGCCATTTTATGTTGCCTCCTTTTAGTGAAAACGGTTTCTCTATTGACTACAGTTTAAAGTGTTTTGCCTATTGGGTAAATGGACGAAGTGCACAAAAAAAAGAAAGGGCTTTCATGCATGTTGCCGAAATCCCTTTCTTTTCGTTATTCTTCTTTAGCTAAGATAGCTAGGTACGCAGTGACAGCCCCTTGAAAATTCTTGATGTCAATTCCCGTTTTTTCAATGAATTTTTCAATGCGGTATTGTAAGCTGTTGCGATGCATATAAAGCTTTTTAGAAGTGAGAGAAACATTCAAATTACATTCCAGATACGTCCTGATCGTCTTAAGCAGCTCTTTGTCTTGGATTACTTCATGAAGGGCATGTTGCAGCTCTTCTTTTAACGAGTCTGGTGTGTAGGAAAGAAGCAAGTAGGCGAAAACGCCTGTCAATCGAATCGTTCTTTGTTGATGAAGGACCGGTTTGCATAGTTTGAACCATTGCTTTTCCAAATGAAATTGATGTCCCGGCTTCATAGGTAAACGGTGAACTTGTCCCTCAAAAAACTGCATATTAGCTCCAAAATCGCTGGTCAGAACATCGATGACGGCATCTAGGTTGTAATCTGGAAAAATCATATGGTTGAACTTTTCGATAATAACCCCATTTTGATTATTCTCCCAAATGATGACGACATTTGAATGATAAAGGCCCTTCAGTGCTTCTTCAAATTCATATTTATCTTGTATCGGACGGGCGATTGAAAAATGAATGAACTGGATGCAAATGTCCTGTTCTTCCTGCAATATTTGATCCGGATGTTGAAACAGCAAGTTGTACCAATAGGCTTTTTCAGGGGGAAGATGGGTTTGTTCGGAGTCATAGGGTGTTAGGAAAATCGATAGAAGCTCCGAATCTTTGGTAGAAAGAACGCTTTTATTAATTCCAATGTAGCTGCTGTCTTCTATTTGAAACCATGCCATATTATGCTCATCGCGGGGGATAGGCGAAAGAATGGCATGCTCACCATAATATGCTTTTAAACGGTCAATCATTTCAAAATCTCTCCACTCGAAAAATGTTAATGACTATTTTACCACACATAAATGATTTAAGATGGGAAAAGAACGTCCCATCTTAAATCATTTATGAGGGGGATGACTCAAAAAGCATACTTTTTGAGTCATCCCCCTGAAAGGGCCCATCGCGGAAATCCAGTAAAATTACACATTCAGCGAAAGGGCCCTTCAGTGAAAAATAATTCTTGTATTATATCGGATCTTAAGGGACAGCCCCTATAAAAGTCTGTATATGTTCATAATAAATACGCTCAGTTTTTTTTGAAATCATTTTTCATTCATAAACATGGAACAACATCAGTTCGTGAATTTGTGAAGAGATGTCATGAATACTTGAAGCGGGGGGAGAATGGTCTACCCATTCAATTTGTCCGTCCTGATGATAGACGGCATGGTAAAGCTGACCTTGGTAATAAAAAGAGAGTGACCAGCCCGGCAAACGGTCATGTTCATATAAAGGGCGATACTGAAAATGTGAGAGCATGTAATATTCCTCATTCCTTGTGATTGAATTTTCTGTTTTTTTTACTAGTTTATCATGGGCTGTTTCGTTGTGATAGAGGAATAGGGAAAATGGGAAAGGTGATAGAAAAGGAATGATAAATTTTTTAACCTGTTTTCTTGGATATCAGGCTCATCAAAAATCATCGGTTTTGCATTGGCTTCAAGAAGATAGTAACGTCCTTCGATTGATTTGGTCATGTCAATCGAAAATTCTCCAATGAGACCATATTGCTTCTCCAGCGCATCTCCACAGGCAGCCGCAATGGTTTCAATAAGAGGCAAATCGAGTCGTTCACACACCTGTGATAAGGGAATGATTTGTCCCCCGTTTGGAACATGTGTTGTTACGTCTTGTGTAAGTGATCGGCGAATGCCGATTCCACTCACTTGATGTTTTTTCTTTGAACGAGTGGCGATAATCCTCAAGTCATACCGTTTACCGTTGATACGGTCGGATGGAATGGCTTGTTGAACAAGCCAGTTTTCGTTGAATGAGGAAATGCGAATAAAATCATTAAGATGCCCATACACCATAGAATTTTTGATTGTTTCCACTAGAAGCGCTCCTTCAGGCGTTTTGGCTGCACGATAAATGCCTTTTCCTTTGCTTCCTTCCGCAGGTTTTATATAAATGGCCGAATGGCGGTCTAACATTTCACTGATGGTGGGGTTATTTTCATATTGAAGCGTTTCGGGCAGATGTTCTTTCAAGAAAGCGTGTTGAGAAAACAGTTGATGAAGATCCCATTTAGAGAAAAAATGCGGATTAAAAAAGGGGATCTTTTCTTTTTGGCAGCGGTGGAGCACTTGTTGGCATATCTCTTCTTTTTCCCGTTTACGGCTAGGGAACCGGTTGTATACAACATCAGGCAATGGGGTGACAACATCGATCCAATCTTGCTCGCTTTGGTCATAAACCTTCCCGTTCACATATGTTGTATACATATCTTCAGGAGAGAAAACAAGAAGGAGCCCTCCTTGTTTTTGAATGATATGATGCAAATCTATAACATGGCTGGGGAGGTGTTCGTTCAATTGATCCTTCATCTTTGCACTGGTCAGCAGTCCGATAAGGGGGCCTGCTTTTCCATTATAAGTACGCATGGAGAAAAGGATAGAATCGGTATCAATCCGTTGGAAAGGCAATTCTATCCGGTTGTGTCCCCATGACCATGAACGATGGGGATCTTGGTGATACCATATGTCACTCTCACGGTCAAAATGGATCGTCATCATGTGTAAAGCCCCACAGGGTCGAGAATGCTTTTTTCCGCCAAATGAATACCATAGGCTAAGGAGAGCTGCCTCGTCAATTTATCTTGTTCAAATAGTTTTGGGTGGGTAAAGATGGAACGCCCCGGCTTAGAGTTGGCTTCAAACATCCATATCTTTCCGTGATTATCCACACCAAAATCGAACCCGAACTCTCCAATAAATCCGTCGTTGGATTGTTCAATGATTTCACTAATTAGGAGAGAAGCGGATTCCAACTGTTTCTTCATTTCATGACAGCGCTCAGGTGAAAGGAAGATTTCGTCGATGGTTTTAATCATGCCTCCATTATTCAGATGGGTTGTCACACTGCCTTTTCCTGCTATCTTAGCCGCCATTGCCGTTACCTGCCAATCGTTCTGTCCGTTTTTATTCGTATGAACCCGAAAATCGAGAGGGCGGTCTTGAAAACGAATTAAAGAAATCCTTTGCTGAACAATATAGTCATCTCGACTTTTCTCTTGAAAGATATGAGAAAGCAAAACCGGCAGCTGATTGAATTGAATCAGAACATTTTTTTCCCCATCATGGTAACGGCAGTAGTAGCTCTCGGAGGAAGGAGAGCGGATGACCTCAAAGATGCCATTGCCCAGACTCCCGTTCATCGGCTTTAAAAAGACACCGTGATGTTTTTTAAGCAAGGATTGGATGAGTTCCATGGAGGGTTGTTGATAGGTTTCAGGCAAGAATGGTTTTGTTGATGAATTTGCCTGCAATTGTTGATAAATATCCCATTTGTTAAAAAAACCCGGATTATACCAGGGGATTAAGTATTCTGATTGCAGTCTTGTTTTCACTTGTATAAAGAGGTCATGATTCTCCGTTCGGCGATTAGGTAAGCGGTCATAAACGACATGAGGAAGGGGAACTTCCTTTTGAATCCACCCGTCCCCCGTGTAGAAATATCCGTTTATTGTGCCAAGTTCCCAGTTGATATGATGGGCCCCGAATAAGAAGGCATACCCTCCTGTTGGTTTTGCCGCCGCCAGAAGCTTGGAAAAAAAGATAGAACGCTGTCCGATCGGACGCAGCTTTGAGCCGGTGAACCCTGCCGAAAAAATGCCGACCAATGGACCGATATGAATCGTGTCATCCTGGAAGAAAAGGTGAACGGTTTGGCAAAATGGAATGGTCAGTTCACCAAAAAGGGAAGTGGAAATTATTGCTTCATCTTCAAGATGAGGGAGAAACTTAATGGCACAGGAAAGTGTGCGCGCTCCGAATGATATGAATTGCAGACCATCTTGTTTATAGCGTACAGGGAGATAGAACACAGACTGTTTTTCATCAATTAACGATAACTTGATCATGAAAATCCCTCCCTTTTCAAACCATCAGTTTCGTTTCTGATAAATAACGACAGTATGCAAGCGGGCGATGATACAGCATCTCTTCTTCCTCAGGGGAAGTAGACAGTACAATCTTTCGCCCCGGTTTTGAATTCATATCCAGCACCCAGATGGCCCCGCGGCGATCAATGCAAATGTCGATCCCCAGCTCAAAAAGAGGTGAGAAAGCCTTCTCGAGGGCGGCCGGAATAAGGGATATAATACTATTGAGTTCATCATGTATAAATCGTTTTTGTGAAGGTGAAAAGTCGCATAGACCTTCATCAAAAGAGATGATGTCCGCTCCGTGGCTGACATTGGTTAAAATCTGTCCGCTTTGGGCTTGACGAATGCCTCTTCCAGCTTCTATCCAGCCCCCTTGTGCCCCTTTTTGCAATAAAACTCGAATGTCAAATGGTTTTCCCTGATAGTTGTGGATGTTTAAGAACGGCTGGACTAAAAGAGAACCCCGTTCCAATCTTCGTGTCATCCATTTGTGAAACGAATCCTCATCTTGAAAGCTTAGTTCGGATAAATCCTGCCCTGTTTGAGACTGGACCTTTACACGGTTGTTGTAAAAGGAGAGAACCATGATGCCTCTTCCCTGGGAGCCGTTATCGGGCTTTAATAAAATCGTTTTTTCTCTTAAGAGAGTTTGTAAGATATGAAGGGAAGATTCGGTTTTTTCCGTTTTGGGTATATAGGGAGATAGTATAGGGTGTTCGCTTAATGTCTCGTAAACTTCTGATTTGCTTGGCAAGCCATGACCCAAAAATGTAGTAAGGGGAGACTTTTTCAACCATTGAACGATGGGTTTGGCACGTTTGGAAACAGAGTCATGTTTATAATAGCAGCGATCATAGATGAAGGAAGGGATAGGAAAAGCCTCTTGTTTCCATTCACTTGCGGCTGCATCGAACATTTCTCCATGAACAAGTTCATCTTTTGGATGAATGCAAAAAGGGGTGAAACGATAACATGTGATGCCATATTCGTGAGCACGCTTAGCAATCTCGGTCACATATGGATGTTCTTGATGGGAGTGAATGGTTAAAAAGCCAAAAGAAATCATGGTTTATACCTCCTCAGTTGAATGCCCGGATAGATAGGCGCAATAATGAACAATAGCCTTTGTAGAAGGGCGAACCGTTTTATCTGTAATCGAATCATGCTGTTTGGACGGCTTTGTATTGACCTCGATGATCCACGGATGGCCGTCCGTGTCAATGGCTAAATCAATTCCAAGTTCAGCGAAAAGGCCGTCCGTCGAAACAGTGAGGCAGTGGCAAATGTCCAGGGCCAGCTCTTTAAGCAGTTTGGCGATTTGCCGGGAAGTAAGGGGGTCATAAATTTCCTGAAGCACCCCGTTTACATGAGCGATTTCCCCGCCTCTAGCCAAGTTTGATACAAAATTGCCTTGCTGGGAAACGCGTGCAACGGCAGATGTCACTTTCCAGGTTGTCTCCTTCACTCGATGACAAAGAATGCGAAAATCAAAAGGACATCCTTTATACGTTTGCAAGGGAAGAGCTTTTTGAATTAAAAAGCCTTGTTTTTGCAATTGTGTATATAACGCTTCGAATAAGCTTTGAAAAGTCGGATATTCCTTTTCGTAAGGCTGAGAAAAGGTCGTATAATCAACCCGATATAAGCGCTCATCTTGTTGAATGCGAAAAATATGTTTTCCCTGGCTCCCATGAACAGGCTTTAGAAAAATGCCGGAATGAACTGCCAGAGCATCAATGAGATCATCCTTTTTGCGTAACTGGTACGTTTCGGGCAAATAGGGCTGTAAATGATCGAAGGTGGACAACAGTGTAAACACTGACCATTTGTCTAAAAAGTGAGCATTGAAATAAGGCGTGCCTCTATTTTGCATCATCTCGACGGCTTGCTGAAAGAGTGGAGATTTTTCAATTTTACGTGAGTGAAGCCGATTATGAACAACATCAGGATATGGAACATCTGCCAGAGACCAGTGGTCATGAACTTTTATATAGCCTTGAATGTCAGGGGCCAACAAGCTTTTTAAAGAACAGACGTAAAAGAAAAACCCATGGCGCTGGCAGTATTGGGCTATTTCATCACAAAAGGCCGTAATCGAACCGAACAGAGAGCTTTCATGTTCCGGATAGATTTCTGTTAATATCGCAATGACCGGGCTGAGTATAAGCCTCCTTTCATTCTTTATCAAAGCGCGTATCTTAAAGCTTTCAACAGGCAGATGGAGCGTATGCAAACAAGACCGGGAACAATACAGAACATTTTCCTCTGTCTTAATGGGATGAATAGATACCTTCTGTTCCAATAGTCCGCATTGGATAGTGATTTCGGCCGGAAGCGATAAGGTTTCCATCATTTGTTTGCTTATATGCACCGTATACTCGGAGTTCTCAATTTCGAGCGGCTGAATTTTTATGATCATCTTAATCATAGTCCTCGTTTTTTATTGGGCGAATGTTTATAATGTATCGTATGAGAAAAACAAAAAACGGTGAAATAAAATAGAGGAAACTTCCATCAGTGGGGCTATTCATCTCGCACTGATCGTCAGTCAGTCTTATCGGATTTTCATGACTGTGGTTCCGATTTTGAATATGTGAAATTTAGGAATGGGGGATGACTGTCCGTTAAGGCGGGATAAACCTTGAAGAATTCGCCTATCGCTATTAGATCGGGGCAAACTAAGTTTGAAAGGTTGAGAAAAATGGAACAACTATTAGTTGTGATGATGATGATTGTTATCGGAGCAGCCATTGGGGGATTTACGAATCATTTAGCTATTAAAATGCTGTTTCAACCGCATGAAGCGAAATATATATTTGGAAAGCGTGTACCTTTTACACCGGGGTTGATTCCCAAGCGCCGAGAAGAATTGGCGGTTCAAATGGGGAAGATGGTTGTGGAGCATTTAGTTACACCGGAAAGTTTGAAGAGGAAATTGCAAGAGCCCGCGTTTCAAGAGACAATCCAAGCGTTCGTCAACCAAGAGATTACTCGCTGGCTTCAATCTGAAAGAACAGTGAATGAATTAGCGCACACCTTTGGGTACGAAAAAATAGGCAAGAAAGCGGAGGAGAAGCTGCAGTCATTTTTGCAAAGCAAGTATGAAGAAATGATTGATGAGAACGGAAGCAAGCGTCTTGCAGATGTACTGCCGCCTTCTTTAATAGGAAAAGGAGAGCAGGCAGTCTCGATGCTGGCAGCTTTTATTTGTGAGAAAGCCGTTGCCTACTTTGGCAGTGACGAAGGGAAACAGCGGTTAGAAAGAATGATTGATGATTTCTTAATGAATAAGGGGATGCTTGGAAACATGGTTCAAATGTTTTTAGGGAATGTAAGGGTCGTGGATAAAGTCCAGCCGGAAATCATTAATTTTTTTAAGCATGAAGGAACAAAGGAACTGTTTGAAAATCTCCTTCAAGCAGAGTGGGAAAAAATAAAAGAGAAAAAAGTAGAGGAAATCGAGTCGCTAATCGGAAGAGAAACCATCCTTTCTTCCATTGGACAAGTTGTGAAGAAGCTGGTTTCCATTGATCAGCTGTTTAATAAATCGATTCGCGATGTGGCTGGACCTTTGCAAGCATCTATTTTACAAGTTATACCTGTTATTATTGAACGGGCAGGAGAGTTTGCGGCCGAAAAGATGGAAATGCTGATGCAGAAATTGAAACTCGAAGAAATCGTCCGTGAGCAGGTCGAATCATTTTCGGTAGAGAGATTAGAAGACATGGTGTTGTCCATTTCAAGAAGAGAATTTAAGATGATTACGTATTTAGGAGCTCTTCTAGGAGGAATTATTGGAGTATTCCAAGGCGTGCTTGCGCTGTTTATGTAGCCGTTTTTGCGGCTAAGTCCTATTGAAAATGGGTAAGGAAGAACGAAACGCCGCCGATTGAAGGTAACGTTTATGGAAAACAAGAAGGTTCTGAAGATGCATCCTATTGAATAGTTTGTTATAGTGAAAGAGGAAAAGGGAGTGTCACGACCTTAATTCACAATAGGAGGATTTTTTATGTCTGTAAACTTATACGATTATGCCTATAATTTAGAGAAAGCATTGCGTCAAAGCGATGAATATACAAAACTAAAGAAATTATATGATCAAGTGAATGCTGATCCAGCAGCCCAGCAATTATTTGAGAAGTTTCGAAATTTGCAAATCGAATTACAACAAAAGCAAATGATGGGGCAAGAAATTTCTCAGCAAGAAGTAGAAGAAGCACAAAAAACAGTCGCTATCGTTCAACAGCATCCGACCATTTCTCAGTTGATGCAGGCTGAGCAACATATGAACACACTTTTCATGGATTTAAATAAAATTATCACAAAGCCGCTTGAAGAATTGTACGGAATCCCGAACGCTCAATAAGTGGAAAATAGTAGACCGACTTGGATATGCATGTGAGTCCACTAGTATGATGGGAGGTCCTGAATCGACGAATAACGTCTCGGTTCAGGGCCTCCCGTTTTTTGCCGATCGTGACTTGTTTCTGTCTAAATGTTCCTGTGTTTTCATCGCGGCTTTTCTAATGCGGGAAAGTTCTAAAAAAGGGCAAACCATCATAAGGGTGTAGTAGGTTGATTTTGACACCAAAGGGAGAGGAGATCCTCGCATGGCCTATAGATTATTAGCACTTAATATTGATGGAACTCTTTTAAATAATCAAGGACGCTTAACGCGTGAAACGAAGGAAGCAATTGAATTTGTGAAAAGTAAAGGGGTCTATGTGACACTTGTAACGAACCGTCATTTTTTATCCGCTAAAAAAATTGCAAAGGCACTGAAGCTTCCATCTTCATTACTTATTACCCATAGCGGCGGTTTTATCGCTTCAACCGTTGACAAACCTATATATGAGAAGCGAATCAGTGAGGAGAAGATTTTTAATTTAGTGCAGGTATTGGAAAATTTTGAATGCCATATCCGAATTATGCATGAACGTTTTTCCATTGGAAATCGCGTGAAGCTTCAAGGCAACGTATCGGCAAAAACGGCATTGCGTTCAGGGGAGCCGCTCTTTTATCCTATTCAATTCGTCGATTCGTTGGGAGATACATTAATGAATGAGCCGGTGTCATCACCGAAAATAGAAGTGTATTTTTCCAGCAGAAAAGAAAAAGAACAAGCGGAAAAAACCATTGCATCCGCTTTTCAAGGGATCGAGTGGTTTACTTATCCAAATGAAGACCGCTGCTATATAACGGCAAAAGGAGCAACAAAAGCTGCAGGACTTCGGTTTGTTGCCCAGGAGCTTTCCATCCCCATGAATGAAGTAGTCGTTATCGGGAACTGTTTCGACGATATTGAAATGGTTGAACAAGCGGGGATGGGGGTTGCAATGGGCCATTCCCCTCAAAATCTCAAGCAAGTAGCGGATTGGGTTACTCGTACTAATAATGAAAACGGTGTAGCATATATGGTCAAAGAGCTATTCCGGAAGCAGCAAAGGATTGGATATTTGCACTATTTAAATAGTTGAAGCACCAGGCGGGCCTGAAGCTGTGGCCATAAAGAAAAAACAGCCGGATGAAATTCGTTCTTTTCATCCGGCTGTTTTGTTTTTACTTACCATATTGGTAGGTACTTTGAATGGAAGAAATGTTAAGAGCTTCTCCGAGAAATAATGTACAAAATTTTGAGTGAAAAGGAAATCATTTTTTAAACAGAATTTGTTAATGTCTGTAAGAGATTGACCTTAGAATGCATGTTTTGTACACTTATAAGAGTTTCATATATGTTGTTTTGAAAGGTGATTTGATTGAATATATATGTGAAAGGTTTAAGTGATGAACGTTTTCAGCGTCCGCTGGAGTTAATTGCGGATTTATTTTTTGAAGAAAGCGTTGTATCGCAACAGCCCTTTGAGGATGCAATTATAGAGGTTTCTTTTGAATTACAGATAGGAGAAACAGCAGCGGCAGCAGCTGTATTGACAGACAAAGAAAAAGGCCAAATGTATACGGCTTCGTTTGAAAAGGACTTATCGGAATTTGAGGTCGACAAAGACCGCTTTAAACAAATAAAGAACACCGTCTTACATGTTTATCTAACCGTTTTGCAAGACTATACGGGCATTGTGCAAAAGTGGGGGATTTTAACAGGGGTTCGTCCGACGAAGCTTCTTCATAAAAAATTGCAGGGTGGAGAAAGCCAAGAATCGGCTCACAAGCAGTTAAAGGAACAGTACTTAATTACAGATGAGAAAATTCGCTTGATGCAGCAAATTGTCGATCGTCAGTTAGCCGTAGTTCCTGATTTATATGATTTATCAAATGAAGTGAGCATTTATATCGGTATTCCATTTTGCCCTACGAAATGTGCATACTGCACATTCCCGGCCTATGCTATTAATGGACGTCAAGGCTCCGTCGACTCGTTCTTGGGCGGGCTCCATTATGAGATGCGTGAAATCGGCCGCTGGTTGAAAGAAAAGGGGATAAAAATCACAACGGTCTATTATGGGGGCGGTACACCGACGAGCATTACGGCAGAAGAAATGGACATGTTGTATGAGGAAATGCATGAATCGTTTCCCGATGTAGCCAATATTCGCGAAATTACGGTAGAAGCCGGCAGACCCGATACGATTACCCCAGAAAAGCTTGAAGTGTTAAATAAATGGAATATCGACCGCATCAGCATAAATCCCCAATCGTATATTCAAGAAACATTAAAAGCGATTGGACGCCATCATACTGTAGAAGAAACGGTGACAAAGTTTCAGTTAGCACGTGAGATGGGCATGAATAACATTAATATGGATTTGATTATCGGATTGCCGGGTGAAGGAGTACCTGAGTTCCAGCATACATTGAACGAAACAGAGAAATTGCTGCCTGAATCACTGACGGTCCACACGTTGTCGTTTAAACGCGCGTCGGAAATGACAAAAAACAAGAAGAAATACAAGGTAGCAGACCGTGAGGAGATCAGCGACATGATGAACATGGCAAGTGCATGGACGAATGAGCACGGCTATGTTCCTTATTACTTGTACCGTCAGAAAAATATTTTAGGGAATCTAGAAAATGTTGGATATTCATTTCCGGGACAGGAAAGCATTTATAATATTATGATTATGGAAGAGAAACAAACGATTATCGGTTTGGGCTGCGGTGCTTCCAGTAAGTTTGTCCACCCGGAAACAGGGAAGATTACGAGATTTGCAAATCCGAAAGATCCAAAATCATACAATGATGGATTTAAGCATTATACGGAAGAAAAAATCAAAATCCTAAATGAACTATTCAAAGAGACTAAATCAATCCAATAGAAGATACGACAGGCTATCGAAAGAAACCCCCATGAGAATTCGGTAAAACCGATAAACTCCATGGGGGTTGTTCTATATGTATTCTATTTAGTAACTTGACATATCCTTATCTCATCGAGGAGCAGCCGCTTAGGTTTAGAAAATTAGACATGACCGTTCTTTGGTCATGTCTAATTTTCTAAATCGATCTATATAGATGGTTTTGCTGAATATATTTATCCAAATATATTTTGGCATAATGGAAAGCATCTTTTTCGGTGATTCGTTGTTCATAGGGAATTTTTTTATCCCATTCAAAGTGAGATTGTAATTCAGGAATGTCTTCTTGCATCACGTGGCGAAGTTCATGAAAGATGGTTTCCATTAACGGAAGATACTCATGGAATCGAAAGATAAAGACAATCCCGACTTCCCGCCAATACATACCCGAAGCAAACTGTAAATATTCCGCCTCTTCCTCACCCAATTCAGCTACGATTTTATTTGCTTCACATACATCGCAAAAAATGACGGGGATATGAACTTCTTTTTCCATACAAACAAATACTTCTTGCTTTAAAATAGATAAATCCCATGAAAATTCTGCATCTAGTACGTACCATTGATCTTCCTGCTGATAAACGTTTCTCTTGGCCATTACTCCATTTAAATCCATGTCACTCCTCCTGTTTGGCTCTTGATGAGTAAAAAAAGTGCGGCTGATGATTACTAGCATTTTCGGATGTTTTGACATTTCCCATACATGGAAATGGTTTAAATGTTTATTTATCGGTTTTCTCCCCCATTAAAGTTTCGCTTTAATTATAGAAGGGATGGGAAAACCTGCGTCGAAATAATAAATATCGTTCAGATAGTCTTTTTCAAAAAAAATGAAAGCGTTTTCTTATTTTGGTAAGGGGTGATGGGGATGATGGATGTTCAATTGACTGTTCCGCTCATGATGGAGAGAGCAGAGAAATTTTTTGCGAAAAAGAAAGTGATTTCCCGAACAGGAAGCGGAATCCAGCGTTTATCTTATAGTAAGATTGCCGAAAGAACGAGAAAGCTTTCAAGCATGTTGTCACATTTAGGAGTTCAAAAGGGAGACAAAGTCGGGACATTTGCTTGGAATCATCATTGGCACTTAGAAGCATACTTTGCCATACCCGGAGCGGGGGCAGTGCTTCATACGATTAATATACGCTTAGATCCAAAGCAAATTGCCTATATTATCAATCATGCAGAAGATAAAGTCCTGCTTATTGATGAATGTTTTTTACCATTGTTTGAACAAATAAAGAATGATCTTCAAACGGTCGAAGCTTATATTGTGATGACTGACAGCGAAGAATTGCCGCAGACGAACCTTCATCCTGTTTACCACTATGATCAATTTATTGAGCAAGGAAATCCACAGTTTGAATTTTGTAAAGATATGAATGAACAAGAACCAGCCGGGCTTTGTTATACATCAGCCACCACCGGCAATCCAAAAGGAGTGGTGTATTCACATCGCTCTGTCGTACTGCACAGTATGGCATTAGGGCTTGCAGACAATGCGGCAGTGTCAGAGGCAGATATTGCCATGCCTGTCGTTCCGATGTTTCATGTTAATGCTTGGGGGCTGCCTTTCGCAGCGGTTTGGTTTGGGACGACCCTTGTGATGCCAGGGCCATTTTTTACGCCTAAAGTGTTGGCGGAATTGATTGAAAGTGAGAAAGTAACGATCGCAGCAGGTGTCCCGACCATTTGGATGGGCCTTCTCAAAGAACTGGAAGAAAAACCATATGATACAAGCAGTCTTAGATCCGTTTTATGCGGGGGTTCTGCTGCTCCGAAAGCCATTATTGAATGTTTTGAAAAGAAATTTAATATTCCTTTTGTCCATGCGTACGGTATGACAGAAACAAGTCCCCTTGTCGTTTTATCTCGTCTCAAGAGCTATCAGTCCGATCTGGAGGATAAAGAAAAGTATGAATATAAGGCAAAACAAGGTCTCCTTGTTCCGGGGGTTGAAATGAAAGTAATCGGAAAAGACGGAGAAGTGGAATGGAACGGAAAAGAGATGGGAGAGCTGCTGCTGAGGGGGCCGTGGATTGCCTCTGAATATTATAAGGACGAGCGCAGCCATGACGCTTTCCGCGACGGATGGCTTTATACAGGAGACGTAGTAACGGTGGATGAAGAAGGATTTATTAAAATCGTAGATCGAACGAAAGATTTGATCAAAAGTGGCGGGGAGTGGATTTCTTCCGTTGATTTAGAGAATGCATTAATGGCTCACGAATCTGTCTTTGAAGCGGCCGTCGTACCTATTCCCCATGAACAATGGCAGGAACGGCCCATTGCGTGTGTGGTGTTGAAAGAGAATGCACAAAACGAGGTAACGAAAGAAGAATTGCTGCAGTTTTTAGCGCCCCAATTTGCCAAATGGTGGATACCCGATGATATTTTGTTTTTGGGTGAAATTCCGAAAACATCCGTAGGAAAGTTTCTAAAGCGAACATTGCGTAATCAAGTTATAGATCATTATCAATCAAAATCCTAATCATAAAATCCACTAAAAGAAGCTCCCGGGAGTTTGTGATCGTTAATGCGACATAAAAAACAGGGGTTTCAGAAGAGAATAAAGGAGAGGTGTTTAAGGATGAAAGAGCGTTTAGTTGAACTGACATATAGAGATCGATTAGCTGTCTTAACTTTAAATCGTCCACAATCATTTAATGCATTAAATAAAGAAATGCTCGAACAAATCCTTGGAGCGTTAGATGAAGTGAAGAAAAGCCCGGCGGATTTTCTTGTGTTGGAAGGGAAGGGAAAAGCTTTTTCAGCTGGCGGCGATATTAAAATGATGACGGTGCCGGAAACGGGAGAGATGTTTTCGAACATCATGGAGACCATTGGGAATGTCATTTTGGCTCTGTATACGATGCCGCAGCTGACGATTGCGGCTATCCACGGTTCGGCTGCAGGTCTTGGCCTTAGCATGGCTCTCGCATGTGATCATGTCATTGCAGAGGAAAAAGCCAAAATAGCCATGAACTTTATCGGCATCGGATTAATCCCTGATGGGGGAGCGCATTACTTTTTGAAGGAGCGCTTAGGTGTCCATCAGGCAAAGCGTATTATCTGGAATGGAGATGTGTTGTCGGGAACGGAAGCAAAGCGAATTGGAATGATAGATGAAGCAATAGCGGATGTGGAGCAAGCCGTCCAGCGCAAGTTAGAACAATGGGGGAGAAAGCCCGTACTGGCCATGAAAGAAACGAAACAGCTGTACATGCAGCAAACCGTTTCAGAACTTCAGCATGTATTGAAGATGGAAACGAAAGGACAAGCAAAAATGAGAGATACGAAAGACCACCATGAAGGAATACAGGCGTTTTTAGAAAAAAGGATTCCTATGTTTGCAGGAAGATGATGGTGAAAGCGGCTGTCCCAAAAGTCATAAACAGGCCATAAAAATGTTTTTTACTGAAAGGCCCCGTCACTGAAACTTTGAATTTACTAGGTTCTCATGAAGGGTCCTTTCAGAAGGATGACTCGAAAGGTATGCTTTTTATACCTTTCAAGTCATCCTCTTTAGCGATGAAAGAGTAACAGTTTTCCGGTCGGGGAAGTGCAGCGGTGTGTTTTATCTATGAAATTGAGGTCTTGCAGTCTTGCTTCCCCGGCTTTTTTTGCTTCGCTATCGTTTGTCGCCTCAAATGTTTCATCAAGCAGTTTTTCCCCGTTTTGCTCAAACACGGTTAATGTATAAACGCCCATTATTCATCCTCCTATCTTTCTATGAATACAATATTCTCATGTTATCGATATTCTCCTGCCGGCATTCTTTTGAAACATTTTTTTCCATTAATTCGTAATACTATATAAATCCACATCTAGGAGGGAAAAAATGTCTTTAGTAATTAATCACGTGACTAAAAGGTTCGGTTCGTTTACAGCGGTAGATGATCTAACTTTACAAATTCCGAAAAAGGAAATGTTTGGGTTTTTAGGTGCCAATGGGGCTGGGAAAACAACAACATTTCGAATGATTTTGGGGTTGCTTGAACCGACGGAAGGTGCGATACTGTGGGACGAACAAAAAATTACATATGAAAAAAGCCATTTAATCGGTTATTTACCTGAGGAGAGAGGGCTGTATCCAAAATTAAAGGTGAAAGACCAGCTTATTTATTTAGGGCGTTTGCGCGGAATGAGCAAGAAAAGCCTTTTGGTGGAAATGGAACAGTGGCTGGAGCGATTTAAAATACCTCAATATGCGAATAAGAAGGTGGAGGAATTATCCAAAGGGAATCAGCAAAAAATTCAATTCATCGCGTCTGTTATCCATCGACCGCAGCTCCTAATTCTAGACGAGCCATTCAGCGGATTGGACCCTGTTAACGTAGAGTTGTTGAAAGAGGCTGTACTCGACTTAAAAGAACAGGGCACGACCATCGTTTTTTCCAGTCATCGAATGGAGCATGTAGAAGAGATGTGTGAAAGCCTATGCATTATGCATCATGGAAAACCGGTTGTTCATGGAAAGTTGGCGGATATAAAGCGGGCATTCGGAAAAAAGAATGTCATCGTTCATGCGCAGGGAGATTTAGACAGGCTTCAGCATCTGGATGGGGTTACGAAATGGAAAAAAACAGCCGAGGGCCTTGAACTGCAAATCGAAAATGAAGAAGTCTCTCAGAAGATCTTTACAGCGTTGTCCCACATGACGTTTGTCAGGAAATTTGTATTGGAAGAGCCTTCTTTGAATGATATTTTCATCGAAAAGGTAGGTGCTTCTTTTGAGTAAGTTTTGGATTATCCTTTTTCACACATATATTCAAAAGCTGAAAACAAAGTCTTTTGTTTTCACCACCATTATTACGGCTCTCATTCTTATCGGAATCACCAACATAAATAACATTATTAATTTCTTTGAAAAGGATAGTAAGTCGGTTCAGATTGGTATCGTTGATTCGGCGAACGAGCTTTATAACCCGTTTAAAGAGCAAGTTGCAAGTTTTGATTCTACGTTCAAGCTGACAGAGTATGAAGCTGAAACAGATGCTGCCAAGGCGGTTGAAAAAGAAGAGATTACAGGATATCTCTTGATGGAAAATGATTCACAAGGGTTACCAAGAGGAATTTATAAAGCCAGATCTCTGACCGATTCTGACATAATCAATGTGTTGCAAAATGCATTGCAGCAAACAAAAGTATCAATTGCTACGGCGGAAATGGGGCTGACTTCTGAGCAAATCGAGCAATTGTATGCTCCTGTCGAGTTTCACCAGAAAGCGCTCGTTAAGGAGGCCAAAACAGAAGAAGAGCTGGATCAGGCGAGAGGTCTTGTCTACATTTTATTGTTCATTATTTATGTAAATGTCATTATGTATGGAAGTATGATTGCGATGGAAGTGGCGACTGAAAAATCATCCAGAGTTATGGAAATTCTAGTATCAAGTGTGTCTCCTGTTACCCAAATGTTTGCTAAAATCTTAGGCGTGGCACTTTTGAGTTTGACGCAGTTGTCTGTGATTTTACTAGTTGGATATGCTTCTTTCAAGCAAAATCTATCCGAAATTAGAGGATTTGCGGGCTCAATGGCAGTGAGTGAAATCCCGATTGGAACAATAATGTATGCGGTTCTCTTTTTTATATTGGGCTACTTGTTGTTTGCGACGCTGGCCGCCTTTCTAGGATCCCTCGTCAGCCGGACGGAGGATGTGCAGCCAATGATAACACCAATGACACTGCTGATCGTAGGTGCTTTTTTAATTGCGATGTTTGGATTGGGCAAGCCGGAAGCCTCGTTTATTAAGATAACATCATTCATCCCATTCTTTACCCCTATGATCATGTTTTTACGCGTAGGAATGTTAACCGTACCGCCATGGGAAATTATTTTATCTATTCTTCTGCTTACCGGCACGATCATCTTGCTATCGATATTCGGTGCCAGGGTTTATAAAGGAGGTGTCCTTATGTATGGACAATCTTCATCGTTAAAGGATATTAAAAAAGCATTCCTGTTAACAAAGGAAAAATAAAGGGAACTTCCATCAGTGGGGGTGTTACTGCCCGTTAATGCGGGATAAATGAACGGCTCAAAAGAAACCAACAAGTTCCTTTTGAGCCGTTTGTTGTAAAAAATCGTATTCTCTTCGCACATATGTTGTGTAAATCATCGTAAAAGCGTTATGCTATAAGTAAACACGATTGAAACGATCCAGGGAGGGGACAACTGTGAAAAAAGGGATTGTCTATTATGAGGTAGGCGAGCAGGTAGATGTATATTTACTCGTTAAATCATCTACAAAGGGGATTGCGAGCAATGGAAAACCATTTTTGACATTAATTTTACAAGATAAGACAGGAGAAATTGAAGCGAAGCTATGGGATGCTTCTCCTGAAGATGAAGGGCATTACGCTCCGCAAAAAATCGTACGGATTGCTGGGGATATTATGAGCTACCGGGGGAGAAACCAGCTGAAAATCCGCCATATTCGCCCTGCACAGGCAAATGAAACTGTCAACATATCCGATTTTTTAGAAACAGCGCCGATAAAAAGGGAAGAAATGATCGAAACGATTACCCAGTTCATCTTTGAAATGAAAAACTCTAATATTCAACGTATTACCCGACAACTTTTAAATAAATACCAGGCTGCTTTTTTGGAATATCCAGCAGCTACGAAAAACCATCATGAGTTTGTATCCGGTTTGGCTTACCATGTTGTATCGATGCTTCAACTGGCGAAGGCAATCGCTGAACTGTACCCATCTTTAAATCGCGATTTATTATATGCCGGTGTCATTTTGCATGACTTAGGAAAGGTCATAGAGTTGTCTGGTCCGGTATCAGCTTCCTATACCATTGAAGGCAATTTACTTGGCCACATTTCCATTATGGTAAGTGAAATCGGGAAGATGGCAGACGAGATGGGCATTGAAGGAGAAGAAGTGATGCTTCTGCAGCATCTTGTGTTGTCGCATCATGGAAAAGCAGAATGGGGCAGTCCGAAGCCTCCTCTGATCAAAGAAGCGGAAATGCTTCATCTTATTGATAACATTGACGCAAAGATGAATATGCTGGACCGGGCACTCGAACGGGTGAAGCCAGGGGAGTATACAGAAAGAGTATTTGCCTTGGATAACCGTGCTTTTTATAAACCGAATATTGAATAAGGCTTGTCATAAAATTCCTTTCCTGTACATATATTGATGATAAATAGCAATGGAAAATCAGGGGGATGTTGAAGATGCTTACATTACCTTTTTGGGTCTATTTAGTTGTCATGGGAATTTTCTTCAGCGGTTTTATGGCGATTCGCACAGGGCAAAAAGAACGTGAAATCGATGATGTTTATATTGAAAAAGAGGGACAGGTCTATATACAGCGTATGGAAGTAGAGCGTGAAAAAAGAAAACAGATCAACGAAAGCAGCTCCATGTAATATGTTTGATGCAGATGGATTATGAAAGGGAATGAGGCTGTCCCATAAGCCTCTAATCAATCGTAAAAATGGATTTTTACTGAAAGGCCCCGTTACGAAATCCTTGATTTTACTGGATTTTCATGACGGGGCCTTTCAGGCGGATATGTCAAAAGGGTGATTTTTACCCTTTTGACACATCCTCTTTATTTTTGAGCTTCGGACGTTTCGAATGCATCTTTCAAGTCTTCGTCTTTTACCTCGACTTTAGCTGCTTTCATTTCCTCTTCTACTGCTTTTTGAAGTTTTTCCGGATCAAGCTTTGAGCGTTTGATTTCCTTTTCCAGTTCGGCTTTCATTTCTTCGAATGGTTTTAATTCTTTCTTGTCTGTTACTTTGATGATGTGGTAACCAAATGAAGATTTAACCGGTGCACTTACTTCGCCCTTTTTCAGCTTATAAGCAGCTTCTTCAAATTCAGGAACCATTTTGCCAGGACCGAAGAATCCTAAGTCTCCGCCGTTTTCTGCAGAACCGGGATCTTGTGAATATTCTTTTGCAAGCTTAGCAAAATCTTCGCCTTTATCTAATTTGGCTTTTACTTCTTGCGCCGTTTTTTCGTCTTGAACTAAGATGTGACTCGCTTTTACTTCAGGCTTTTTGGCATCGTAAGCTTCTTTTAGTTCCTTATCTGTTACTTTAATATCTGCTGTTGCAGCCTTTTCGCGAAGAAGATCAATTTTTAGCATACGCTTAACTTGGTCTACACCATTTTGCTGAATGGCAGCTTCAAATTGCTGTCCATACTGCTCTTTTAAGCTTTCAAGTTCTTGATCGACTTCTTTATCCGTTACTTTATATTTTTCGCCTAGAACCTTTTCATCCACTAAATCGCGGACTGTTTCATCGCCTAAACGATCTTTTAATGCGTTGTAAAGTTCATCTTTCGTAATGTTGCCGGCTTTTGTTTCGACGACTACTTCAGATTCTCCGCCTCCGCCGTTACAGGCTGTAAGAGCGATCATACTTGCAGCTGTTGTTAATGCGATTAAGCCTTTTTTCATTCTTCAAACAACTCCTACTTTCAATTTTTACTGACAGTATGCCCAAAAGGCATCAATTAATATATCACATTCTCCCATTGTAACGAAAAGGTCTTGAAAATGAAAGTATTTCAGTAATATCGGCTTGAGGCAGCCTTTTAAAGGATTTCATTATGATGCAGGACATTAGCCTAAACGCAAGTGAGTGTTTTTGCATACGATGGGAGTATAAATCGATGGAGGAGGTGCTTGTTATGTCTGGAGGCTATGGTCACAACAGCGGGTTTGCGTTGATCGTCGTATTGTTCATTTTATTGATTATTGTTGGTGCTGCTTGTTTTTGCTAATCATTTAGAAGGCAAAAAGCGATGAAGACCGGCTTCATCGCTTTTTTATTCTTATGTAAACAATACCTCGACATAAGATGAAATTAATAAAATAGTCATGAGGACGTTTATGGTCCGAAAAACTTTCGGCTGCTTTTCTTCTGGAATTTCTTTTTGAATACATAATGTATTTGTTAATGTATTAATGTAAAATAAAATAAATAAAGCAAATGCAATGAAAAATGTGGTCATTCAATACATTCCCCCAACATCGAAATAATGAGCGGCATAGCTATATATGAATCTCAATGGTTATAAAGAGAGACAATGATATGGAAAGACATACCTGACTATATTAACAATACCAAAAAAAATGGGAAATAGATAGAATAAAGATGGAGCGGGAAAAGGATTGAATACTTCAAGGGGAGACTATATTCTGGTGTAGAAAGTAAAGGAGAAGAATGGCTCGATGGAATCGTTGGAATCTCGTTTAAATCGTCTGGAGTTTTATTTTCAAATTGTATGGGAAAATACGAACTTAAACGGAAAATCATTTTATGCGCTTGTTATCAAAAAAGAATTAACAAAGCAGGAAGTGGACGATATTTTCACGATTTGTGAAGAGTTGAGCAAAAAGTATGAGGAGCAAAAAGCGGAAGGTTTCATTGACTATGTTCCGCTTCTTACACAATTTGTTGGTATGCTCACTCCCAAGATAGCCCCGCATGAAGCAGTCGATGCGCTTTCCAAACAAGGGCTATACAAGGAAATGATGAGAGAATTTTCAGAAATTATAAAACGGATAAGAGATTAGTTAGGAATGATTTCTTCTTTTGGTATTTCGTGTCTTTCTTCTTTCTTAACTAACTTTCCATTTTCTTCAACAAATTCTTGCTCAATATTATGAAATGAGCGTTCGAAAATGTCCATAAAGTCTTCGCCGTAAATTTTACGAATAACCGACATTAACTCGATAAATTCAGGGAACTTGCCATAAATGTTCTTTAAAGGAAGTGAACCGCCAAAAACCGAATTTTGAGAAGGGTCATAGTTTTCCATTATATCTAGTAAAATATTTTCTCCCTTTTCTGTCAGTTTGATATACGTGTTTCGTTTGTCATTTTCCTTTTTAGAAAACTCCAATAATCCCCGCTCTTCCAATTTTTTAGAAAAATTGAAGGCTGTGGAAACATGCATAACACCCAACTTGGCGATTTCAGAAATGGAAGCTCCTTTTAAGTGGTAAGCAATCCATAAGATGTGGTGCTCATTGATATTGAGATCATACGGTTTAATCCATTGCTGCCAATCCTTTTCAACAGTTTTCCAGAGCGCTTTACTCATTTGAGCCATACGCTGGCTAAATAGCATCGCTTCTTTTAAATTCAACTCTTTGTCATCATTTTTCATTTCTCCACCTACTTTAACCTACTCGATTATTATTTATATTCTATTATGCCAATAAAATAAAAATTTATAAAGATATAAATTTACGAAATTTTTAAATTATAAAAGAGAAGGAGCATTTTCCTTCTCTTTTTAGCGTATTATTCTTTTTTAGGATTTGTATTTTGTACTTGTTGTTCAAGATTTGCTAATGAATGCTGAATGTCATCTAAATGAGATTGGATTGCTTGCTGATGAGGGAGGGTGCTTTGTTTCCATTCTTCTACGGATTGAGTAAGATTTTCCATTACATTTTTTACAATAGTATTGCTTGTCTGTGTTGTATGCTGAACTTGTTCTTTAACATCGTTTGTACGGCTTTTTAAATCCAGCAGTGTTTGTTCACTTTTTTTCTTTGCAGTGTATAGTCGAGATCGTAGTTCTTTGCCAGAGTAAGGGGCTGATACAAGGACAGCTGCACAGGCAGCGAGGCCGCCTGTCAAAATGCCTAATGTAAGAGACTTTCCGCGCTTCATGTTTTTCACTCCTCTATATAAATTAGTACATATATGTTGTTATTTGTGCATAACGTTAACTAAAAGAAATTGTTTAAATGGTCTGGGAAAAATGACGGTCAAATTTACTTGTACAGGAAGTACTGATCCGACGTTCGCCACAGCAGGACGCGGCGGCTCTTAGTCGGGCGGTGTCAGCTTACTTTTGCGATGCTCAAGCAGTGCTTAACATAGTCTCCGTTTGAATTTCTCGGTCCTATTTGAATGCCCATTAAAAGGGGGATGAGACATGGCAGGAATGATTTTTGGATTGGTGGCACTGAGTATACTGTTATTATTTGGGATGTTCAATGCAATCAGAGTTGTGCAAAAAACAGCATCTTATCCACCTAAACACATATTAAAAAAGAGAGCAGCAATGTTTGGTATTTCAGCGCTCGTCATTTTGTTATTGGCCCTCATATTATATTATGTAACCTAATGGCACCCATATAAACATAAGATTTTAAAAGAATAGGGTCTATAAAAAAAAGTCCGATCAATGTCGGACTTTTATGGTCAAGCTGAAACCTCAGTTTTTATATTCGTACGCTTTAATACATTTAAAACGATTGGATATACAACGACCATGACAATCGTATTTACAAGAGCTGCCGGTAAGACAACTACTTTGATAAGAGTGCTGAATTCACCTGGAAGGCCTACTAAAAAGAAAGCCGAAGATAAAAAGATAACCCCTGAAACGATTGTACCAATAGCTGTTAGCACAGCCGCTGCAGCTGTTGATTTAGCCAATTTCTTGACGGCCATTACTAAAGCGAAGAAAACCAAAGCTGTTACGGGCTTATCAATCATATTGGCAATTTGACCGCCTGGGAAGCTTGTTGTCAAAGCTGACATGGCTCCTGTCGTTAAACCCACCAATAAGACGCTCTTTAGGTTTGGGAATAACAGTATGCCAAGAAACATCATCGTTAATAGCATATCAGGCTTCATCCCAAATAAAATCGGCGGTACTACAGTGTGCAGCACTGCCCCAATTCCTACTAATAATGATAAGGACACCAACGTTTTTGTATTCACTTCTCATCTCTCCTCTTCTAAACTGAACTCTTTTTGTTTACAATCTACCAATAGTGCACTATTTGCCTATTGCGTAAACTGATAACGACATTATAACAAAAGTCCATGAAAATGTAAAAATCAATTTTGCGAATGGCTTACATTCGCTAGACGAAATTCTTTCATGAAGGAAACAAGTGCTTCACAAGCTTCTACTGGAACTGCGTTATAAATAGAAGCGCGGCATCCTCCTACAGAACGATGTCCCGCAAGTCCTACAAATCCTTTATCTTTTGCTTGCTGCAAAAACGACTTTGTCAGCTCTTCATTCGGAAGGGTGAATGTTACGTTCATGATCGAGCGGCTGTCTTTGTCCGCATGTGGACGGTAAAAGTCTGGATATTCATCCATGCATTCATATATAAGTGATGCTTTGTATTCATTTTGCTTTTGAACAGCTTCTACTCCGCCTTGTTCTTTTACCCAATCAAGCACGAGCGACAACATATAAATGCCGAAAGTAGGAGGAGTATGATATAGGGAATTACTCTTGGCATGTGTATTGTAATCTAAAATGGTTGGCAAGTTTTCAGGGATGCGGTCAAGCAGGTCTTTCTTTAGAATGACAACGGTCACGCCTGAAGGGCCTAAGTTCTTTTGGGCTCCAGCATAAATGAGTGAGAACTTGTTGATATCGATTTTTTTACATAAAATGTCGCTTGACATATCAGCAATTACATCAACACCTTCAAAAGAAGGGTATTCATGCCATTGTGTACCAAAAATAGTATTATTAGAAGTGATATGCAAATAGGCAATTTTTCCATCAGGTAATGCAATATCTTCTTGTTTTGGAATTGAACGGTAGTTTCCGTCTGCTGTTGATGCAGCTATTGCAGTTTTACCTTCTTTTTTGGCTTCTTTCAATGCCTTTTCAGACCATGCGCCAGTTAAAACATAGGCTGCTGTTTCGTCTGTACCCAAAAAGTTCATCGGAACCATAGAGAATTGCAAGCTTGCGCCGCCTTGAAGGAACAAAATCTCATAGGTATCCGGAATGTCCATCAATTCCTTTAATGAGTTTTTTGCATGTTCTAAAACTTGTTCAAAATCTTTACTGCGGTGGGAAAGCTCCATTACAGACATTCCAGTCTGATGGTAATCGACAAGCTCGGCCTGCGCTTTTTGCAAGACTGGCAACGGAAGGGCAGATGGACCCGCGTTGAAGTTATAGGCTCTTTTCATCTCAAAATTCCTCCTCGAGTTATTCAACTAAAATGAATATTCTTATACTATCATGAAATGTCGAATTTTAGTGTTAATTTTTCAAAAATTCAGGAGGGCAATTCGAACAAGAAAGCGTGTTTCGAATTGCCCTCCTGAAAAGGAACCGTCACGGGAGATTCAGTAAAAGCTGAAGATGTATTGACGGTTCCTTTTAAATAAAGAACAATGTCACTTTCATAAACATTGTCGAATTTAGGCCAGTGTTTAAAAAATAGGATTTGTTACATCTATTCGGACTTTTACGGGCAGTTACCCCCCACTTAAACTTCCGCGATTACGCCAAGTTTTGAAGTGGGTGTCTTACTGCCCGTTAATGAGGGGTAAAAAATTAGCGAATGGCTTCTGAAATAGTGGAAGCAATGTTCTGTAACTCTTCAGATGTGTAGTCGCTTTGATGGGACTTCCAAACAGCCCCGAACCCATCTCCATCGCCATAACGCGGCAGGATGTGCATATGATAATGGAAAACGGTTTGTCCAGCTGCTTCTCCATTATTATTTAAAAGATTTAAACCAACAGGTTCATACTGTTCTTTAATGGCGTTTGCAATTTGGGGAACCGCTTCAAATAGGCGGGAAGCGATGTTTGGTGTCAACTCATAAATATCTTTTTTATGTACCTTTGGAATGACAAGAGTATGGCCTTTCGTTACTTGGCTAATATCTAAAAAGGCAAGTACATGCTCATTTTCAAACACCTTTGCACAAGGGATTTCACCACGGATAATCTTACAAAAAATACATTGTTCATCATGTGTACTCATTTAACTTCTTCCTTTCTCTATTATGTAATTATTGGTATTTTATCATAAGGATCTATTAAAGAACCATGTTGATTTCAATACGGGTAAAATAAAAACGAGAGAATGCAATCGAATGATGCATCCTCCCGCCGGAAGAAGGGATAGATAAAAAAGCTTTTACTTCATCTTACGTTACGTTTAGGGAACACCTCATTTGCCAGTCATTTGTTTGCTTATTTTCTGGTTAATTGTCTGCGACAAACACCTCATTTTAAGCAAAAAATTTAGTGAGATTGACCTAATATAAGCAACTCTGCTGCATGGTCTTTGACGAACACCTCATTTAAATAAATAATTTTAAGTGAGTCTAACCCATTATAAGCAAATTAGCTGCATAGCCTGCGACAAACACCTCATTTAAAGAAATGATTTAGTAAGTCTAAACTAATATGAGCAGATTGGCTGCATGGTTTTTGACAAACACCTCATTTAAAGAAATGATTTAGTAAGTCTGACCTTTTATGAGCAAATCAGCTATATGGCCTGCGACAAACACCTCATTTACAATGAAGTAAAATTTTGTTGTTCGTGTTCACTCACATTGTTCAAACTAACCATCCCCTTATTAATAAGCGTAGAAAGAAGTGTATGGTCTAATTGACAAGATTGTCTTTTGTAGACACCTCATTTCAATGTTGAAACTGTGAATCACTGTAAAATGATTATCAACATTGTTTTTATCTTGTCCCCTCTTCCTCAATTAGATTACCCACCATTTAAGAAAAACATACAATGAAAAATAGTGGTTTTTAAGGAAGTTCAAAAAGTCCGGGAAAAATGACCGTCGAATTTCAGCGTCAGCTTGCTTTTCCGCTACTCACGTATTAAGAGCATACGCTCCGTTGCTCAAAGCGGAGCTTCCTTGAACTTCTCGGTCCTTTTTGTCCTCCTTTTTGAACACACACTTAAAGGGGCGTGCATCAAAGAAATAATGGGGTGCCCGACTCCCTTGGATTGAGCACTGCTTACGCATTCCTCGAAGAAGAGTGCTGGTTCTTCGTGTGATGAAGAATTGTAAAAAGCTTTAAAGCTGAGCTTCTTTAAACTTCGCGGTGCTTTTAACTTCGCGGTGCTTTTAACCACACCCTATAAGAAAAATGTGCAAAGAGAAAAGATTTGTTAAAATAAAGTTAAAGTAAAATTAACGAAAAAGAAGGAGAATCCATGACAACTTTACTACAGCTTCAAAATGTTACAGGAGGCTATACAAAAAAGCCGGTTTTAAAGAATGTGTCCTTTCATGTGAAAAAGGGAGAGCTTGTTGGCTTGATTGGTTTAAATGGAGCAGGAAAAAGTACGACAATCAAACATATTATTGGATTGATGGAAGCAAAAAGCGGAGAGATTTTGATTAATGGCAAATCGTTCAAAGAAGACGCAAACCGTTACCGTTCCCAATTTACATTCATTCCGGAAACGCCTGTGCTATATGATGAACTCACATTAAAGGAACATCTTGAATTGACGGCAATGGCTTATAATATTGATCGGCAAACATATGAAGAGCGTCTGCCTAAATTGTTGAAAGAGTTTAGAATGGATAAAAAGCTGAAATGGTTCCCGGCCCATTTCTCAAAAGGGATGAAGCAAAAGGTTATGATTATGTGTGCCTTTTTAGTTCAGCCATCGCTTTATATCATCGATGAACCTTTTTTAGGACTGGACCCTCTCGGCATTCAGTCGCTGCTTGATCTAATGAACGAGATGAAAGCGCAGGGAGCCGGCATTTTAATGTCCACACATATTTTAGCAACAGCGGAACGTTATTGCGACCAATTCATCATTTTACATAACGGGGAAGTACGGGCGACAGGGACGTTGGAGGAATTGCGCCAAGAATTTGCGATGCCCGAAGCGACTTTGGATGAAATTTATATTCGGTTAACGAAGGAAGAAGATTATGAATGATGTAAATGCTCTGTGGAAACAACGAGTTCAGCAATATATGGCCGACACGAGAAAATATTTGAAGTACATGCTGAACGACCACTTAAAGATTGTCTTAATTTTTATTCTTGGGGGAGCGGCCTATTATTATCAATTATGGCTTGAGCAACTGTCTCCATCTTTTCCTGCCGCTTTTGTGATGGCGCTTATTATGGGGATTGTATTAACGACAGGAGGGATTCGGACCTTTTTCAAACAGGCTGACATCGTCTTCTTACTTCCTTTGGAACAACGAATGAAGCCTTATTTGATCAAGTCTTTTTTCTTTAGTTTTACATCTCAAGTCTACGTGCTATTAATTACGGTTGCTGCCTTGGCCCCTCTTTATGTGAAGGCGACAGGACAAGCTTACGGATCGATTGTAAAGGTGTTCATTCTTTTTTTATTGGTGAAGCTTGCAAACGCCTTTATGTCATGGCATATGACATATTTTGAAGATTTTTCGGCAAGAGGAGCCGATTATGCAGTTAGGTTTGCACTAAATGGCGTATTTGCTTATTTGCTGTTTGCGAACGCCCATCTTTCTTTTCCTTTAGCCGTGGCGGTCCTCATTGCTGGCTTGGCTTATTATTACTATGTGTTAACAAAGAAAAAGCCGTTAAAGTGGGAGCATTTAATTGAGCTGGAAACAAAGCGGATGCTGTTCTTTTACCGCATGGCCAATTTATTTACCGATGTTCCAAACATAAAAGAGAAGATAGTGCGACGCGCTTATATGGACTGGTTATTGAAACGCATACCGTTTACTTCATCCGCTTCTTATCAGTATTTATATAGTCGAACGTTTTTGCGGGCCGGCGATTATTTTGGCTTGGTTATCCGATTGACGATTATCGGCGGGCTTATACTGTGGAACGCTCCGCTGCAATATGGAAACATGATAGTGGCTGTGGCTGTTATTTATTTGACCGGTTTTCAACTCATGCCGTTATGGAAGCATCATGAGTATAAGCTGTGGACGTCCTTATATCCCATTAAAGAGGCATACAGGGAAAAAACTTTTTTGAATTTGCTTCAAATCGTCTTAAGTGGTCAAGCCGTTCTGTTATCTTTATTCGTTTTCCCGAAAAATGCCATTACAGGTTCAGCCGTTTTGTTTACGGGGCTTTTATTCAGTCAGCTGTTCATCAAAATTTATATTCGTTCCAAGCTTAAAAAAATGTAAAAAAGAAGGAAACGAATTAGGAGCTCATTCGTATCATTAGTAACAATCGAAGAAAAGGATGATATGCGTATGGATGCATATGAACAGAAAGCACTAGCTGAAGTGATCAACTGGAAGGCAGCGATGGATAAAAAATCTCCTGTTTTTCAGCGCATGGCCAAGAAGGTTCAAGTGAAAATTAATAATAAAATTCCAGAAAAGATCCATGAAGTAATCACCGAAAGCATCAAAAAAATGGTTCAAGCGACCATTATGGGCTCTAATTTAACAACAAAGACTAAAAGTACTGCCAACTTTTCATTAGAGCAAAAAGAGCAGCTGGTATTGAAAACGATTGAGCAATATAAAAAAACGGCGGCAGTGGAAGGAGCAGGGACAGGGGCCGGCGGTTTTTTGTGGGGATTGGCTGATTTTCCGCTTCTATTATCCATTAAAATGAAATGCTTATTCGACATAGCGTCCATTTACGGTTTTGACATCAAAAAAATGGAGGAACGCATTTTTGTTTTATATATTTTTCATTTGGCGTTTTGCAGTGATGAATTGCGTCCTGTCATTTTGGGGAAATTGGAGAGGTGGAACAGCGATCCGAAAGAAGCAAAAGAGGTTGATTGGCGCACTTTTCAACAGGAGTATCGTGACTATATTGATTTTGTGAAAATGCTCCAGCTTATGCCAGGAATCGGTGCGGTCGTTGGTGCGGTCGCGAACTATCGTCTTCTCGATCATCTAGGTGAAACGGCCATGAATGTCTATCGTCTGCGTTTGCTCAAAGACGGTCTTGGTTGAATGTCATCTTTAAGAGAAAGAGGCTGTCCCATAAACCTCTAATCAACCGTCAAAATGGATTTTTAATGAAAGGTCTCATTACGAAATCCTTGATTTTACTGGATTTTCATGATAGGGCCTTTCAGGAGGATGTGTCAAAAGGGTGCTTTTTAACCTTTTGACACATCCTCTTTTGTTAGTTTATTGTATTCATTAGTTATTCGTTGTCACGCTTTCTTCAATAGGCTGGTTTTTCTCTAGGTATGTCCATGCCGCCGTCCCCAGCACCTTTGCGGCGATTAGCATCGCTTTTTCATCAAAATTGAAACGTGGATGGTGGTGCGGGTAAGGGTTTGTCACTTCAGGTGCTTTTGCCCCGGTAAAGAAGAAGGTGCCTTTTACATGTTGAAGGTAATAAGCGAAATCCTCTCCGCCCATATGGGGCTCTGTTTCCTCCACCGCAATCACGCCTTCGACTCCTTTTGCCGTATCGATTAAGAATTCCGTTTCTTCTTGATGATTAACAACAGCAGGATAACCCCGTGTATAAACATATTCATAATCTGCATCTGCAGCGAGGCAGGTACCTTTTATAATCCGTTCAATTTCATCTTCGATTTGCGTTCTGACCTCTTCATTGAAGGTACGGACGGTACCAATAAGTTTGGCTCTGTCGGCAATGACGTTAAAGGCATTTTCCGCTACAAATGACCCAACGGTGACGACAGCTGAATCAATTGGGTTGACACGTCGACTCACGATTTGCTGTAAATTCATGACAAGCTGTGAAGCAATCACGATGGAATCCTTCGTTTTATGAGGCTGAGCCCCATGGCCGCCAGACCCTTTAACCGTAATTTCAAAGCGGTCTGCGGCTGCCATGATAGGACCGGTTCGGTATTGAATGACACCAGTAGGGACGGTTGCCCATAAGTGAGTACCGAAAATGGCATCAACACCTTCAAGGCAGCCAGCCTCAATCATGTCTTTCGCTCCCCCTGGAGCATATTCTTCCGCGTGTTGATGAATGCACACAATCTTCCCGTGAAGGTGTTCCCTCATATCGTATAGTACTTCTGCCAAAGAGAGCAAAGTGGCAGTGTGGCCATCGTGGCCGCAAGCGTGCATGACTCCAGGAACGGTTGATTTATAAGGTACATCCTTTTCATCCTGAATAGGAAGGGCATCGAAGTCAGCCCGCAGTGCTACTGTTTTTCCAGGTTTTTTTCCTTCAATAACAGCGACTAGGCCATTGCCGCCTACATTCGCTTGAACCGGAATGCTGCGCTTTTCATAAAAAGAGCGAATATAAGCCGCTGTTTGATATTCTTTAAATGAAAGTTCCGGATATTGATGGAGATAGCGTCTTATTTCGACCATTTGCTCATACTTCTGCTCAAGAGCCTTCATAAAATCGGAAAACATGTCATAACCCCCTTATAATATGTAGTGGAACCTATAAACGAAGTAAGTGATAGAAGCTCGTCTTAAAAAAATAGATATTTCTTACAATTATAACACCGTAAAAAGTTTTAGATAAAGAAAAATATATTGCCTATCTTTGTCCTGTCTCTATAATTAAAAGAGATTAAAATAGGCGAGAGGGGGGAAAGGACCGTGGAAATTCAGCGTTCATACGAATCAAAAAGAAGAACGAACATATGGCTTTTATGTTTATTTGCTATTTGTATGTCATCATTTGCAATCATTTCAATTATCATTGCTGGAAATCAACATCCAGCCTTTGATGAGCAAATGTACAATCTGTTTACGGGCTGGATGGGACCGGGAGGGATTGCAGTACTGGAAGTGGTGTCAGCATTAGCTTCAAAACCGGCTATCATTAGCATCTCCATTTTGACTATCATTCTTTTATGGTTCATAAAGAGGGACTATGCGGGAATGCTTACGATGTTTTTATTTGTGCTGGGAGGCAACTTTGTTAATAAACTAGTAAAGGACTGGATTCAAAGGGAACGTCCGCTTTTGGATGGTGTTGTGGCAGAAGGTTATAGTTTTCCAAGCGGCCATGCGATGGTTGGGCTGATTATGTACGGATTGATTGTATACTTTATTCATCAACACTCGTCTCGTCCTTTACTGAAAAGCATGGTTCTATATGCTGTGATTTTATTAATGATGGTCATGGGCGTAAGCAGGTTTGTCCTTCGTGAGCATTATGTGACAGATGTTCTGGCAGGATACAGTTTAGGCGGATTGATGCTTATCATGGCTATAACGGTTTATCAACGTATATGTAAGAGCTGGAAGTAAGCATAAGTAAAAGTGGAAAAAGACGCTCCAAAAGCAACAAGGTTTGCGAAAACCGCCAAAAAGAAAGAGGCAGTTCGTCAGCATTTGGAAATATGCTAACGGACCGCCTTTTCTGTTTTAAAACGTCATCTCTTCAAGAATAGATTTCACGTTTAGATGTAATTAAATTAAAAACATGGCGACAATCGTTGTGACGATTAATCCAATCGTGACAGGAAGCAGGTTTTTACGTGCCAGTTCAAACGGGTCTACACCACAAATGGCGGCGGCCGGGATCAGCGCCCAGGGAACGAGGGTACCTCCTCCGACCCAAATGGCAGCGATTTGTCCAAGTGCCGTTAATGTGGCAGCTCCCGCCCCTATGGCAGTAGAAAATAGTTGAGCAATGGAACCGGCAAGAGAGATGCCTGAAAAGCCGGAACCATCAAGACCTGTAATGGCCCCGACACCTGTTAACGTAATGGCCCCGATCTGGGCGTTTAACGGAACGATGGAGGCAAGGGCTATCCCCAAGTCATTCACGATTCCGTGGGATTCTTTCGGCAGAAAATCGCCGAGAATAGCCTGGAATCCTGCATCACCCAAGTAGAAGAATGCAGCAATCGGAATAACGGGACCGAACACTTTAAACCCAAACTGAAAGCCTTCGATTAAATAGCTCGTCGTTTTCTCCAAACCCTTTCCTTTGTAGGCGATGAGAGTAATAAGAATAAGGATGAAGACAGAGGTTCCCCCGATTAATGCGGTAGCATCTCCCCCTTGTAAGTTCAACACAAACATGGCCCATACATCAATGGCAAATAAAATAGGAATAACGATGGCAATGAATTGTTTTATGCGAAGAGAAAGGGAGAGCGTCTCATCTTTATCTGAAGAAGCCGATGTTTCTGCTTGTTCGGAAGTAAGGGTCCCGTTTTTCATTTCTCTTCTTAGAAAGAAGAAGGCCGTAACAGTAGTCACTGTTCCCATTACGATTACTAGCGGAATGCTTGCAGTGATCACTTCATTAACAGATAATCCGGCGGCATCCGCTGTCAATTTTGGTGCTGCCTGTATGATGAAATCCCCTGACAGTGCAATTCCATGACCAAACAAGTTCATGGCCATAGCAACTCCCAACGCCGGGAGGCCGACACGCAATGCAACGGGGAGCAGAACAGCTCCTAATAAAGCGACGGCTGGAGAAGGCCAAAAAAACCATGAAATGGCCATCATCAATAATCCGATGATCCAATAGGCCAAAGCGGGAGTCTTGATGAGACGTGCAAATGGGGAAATCATAACGTCGTTAACTCCTGTTGTAGTCAGGGCTTTACTCATGGCTACAATAATGGAGATGACGAGAATGGTGGGAAGAAGTTCGGTGATGGCATAAATAAAGCTATTGAAAATACCGCTTACGGCACCGCTTAATGAAGATGTAGCTGTAATGGCCAATAGGAAAATTCCGGCTATGCAAACAAGACTTGTATCTCTTCTCATAACCATGAAGCCGATGATGAGAAAAATGAAGCTCACATAAATCCAATGAAGGGCTGACAGTTCAATTCCCATAAAAATCCCTCCTAAATAGGTCACTGTATTATAAGATATGACAAGGCCGTTCAAATGTGCGAATGCCCTATACGTAAATAAACAGACATGGATGCATCCATGTCTGTTTATTTACGTATAAAGATTGGTCCAGTACATTGCCGGTGTTCTTTTTATTCTTTGGACATTACATGATAAGTAGTGACATAAGATGGTCCGGAAAAGACGGGTTTTTGCTGGTCGATTCCTTCAGATGTTCCTCGTTTGGCATGAGCTTTCTCATAAGCTTTGGAATCCTGCCATTTTTTAAAGGATATTTCGGAATCCCACATCGTTAAAATCACATATGTATTTGTATCGATTGGACGCAAAACCCGAATGGCTATAAATCCCGGTTCTTGTTCAATCAATCCGGCCCGCTGGCTGAAGCGATATTCAAATACAGGACGGCCTTCATCCGTAACAGGAATGTTATTTAATACGGCAAAACCACCCTGTTCTACACTGCCGACCGCATCTAGTACTTCATAGTGATGGCCTGAATTAAAAACAGTTTCTTCCGTTGTTTCATGAATCAGCATGGCATTATCCCCATTGGACATGAGAACCATGGTTTCTTGAAGGTGTTTTTCTTTTACCTTTTGCAAATAATCAGCTGTTCCGAATGTAATGAAAACGTTCATGCTAATCCCTCTCTTTTTTGTGTATAATTTCCTTATTTTGGTATATAATGTTTCGTTTATCTTCATACTAAATTATATAATTTGATACAAAAGAATACAAAAATGGACTTATTTTCTTCATAACGGGGCACTTTTCTCATGTTTAGAGAACTTGTGTCATGGATTTTTGAATCAAATAGTGTAGGATGGGCAATGGTGTCGAGAGATTTAGGACATCCTGTTATGAAAAGTAAAAAAGTATCGATACTTAATTTTACCCTACTATCATCCTAGTGAAACGCGAGGTGATTGATGTGAACAGAAGAGGGATGATTGCAGCCTTTTCCATTATAGGGATGGTTTTGCTTGCCTTTATTGGATATCTTCTCATTTTATTCTTAGGAAAATATATCATTGACGAGAAGAAATTTGTGATGAATTCCGCTGCTACGTTAGTGGATGAGAAGGGAAATGAAATTACAAGGCTCTATGTTGAAAATCGGGATATCGTGTCTATTAAAGAAATTCCGGAACATGTGCAGCAGGCGTTCATAGCTGTGGAAGACGCCCGTTTTTATTATCACCATGGGATCGATATAAAAGCGATTGGACGGGCGCTGTACAAAGACCTGCTTGCGGGAAGCAAAGTCGAGGGCGGGAGCACCATCACGCAGCAAGTAGCCAAAAATGTCTTTTTATCAAGCGAGAAAACATGGATGCGTAAAACAAAAGAAGTCGTGATTGCTTTGAATTTAGAAAAGAGGTACAGCAAGCAAAAAATATTGGAAGTGTATTTAAATCAAATTTATTTTGGGCATGGCGCATACGGTATTCAAGCAGCGTCCAAGCTTTATTTCAATAAGGATGTTGAACAATTAACAGTGGAACAAGGTGCCTTGCTGGCTGCATTGCCGAAAGCTCCGGGAGCGTATTCTCCTATTTTACATCCGGAAAGAAGCTTACAGCGCCGGAATGTTGTCTTGGATTTAATGCGGAAATCAGATTATTTAACGAGTGAACAGACCGTAAGGCTGCAAGGCCGAACATTGGCGTTGGATGTACACCAGCAAGTAAAGGAGCCAGCCTTTTTGACTTATCTTGATATGGTGATGGATGAGGCGAAGGACAAGTACTCCATTTCCAATGAAGAGCTATTAAAGGGAGGGTATAAAATTACCGTTCCCATGAATCGGGATGTTCAAAAAACAGCCTATGACCTATTTCAAAAAGGAAGCTATTTTCCAGGTACAGACGAAACGGTGCAAGGTGCTTTTGTGTTGATGGATCAAAAAACGGGTGGTGTGTTATCGGTCATTGGGGGAAGGGATTATGTCCAAAAAGGATTAAATCGAGTCAATATTAAGCGGCAGCCGGGCTCTACATTTAAACCTCTGGCCGTTTACGCTCCTGCACTGCAGGAGAAGAAGTTTCAACCCTATTCTTTATTGGAGGACAAAGCTCTTACATATGACGGATATGCTCCTCAAAATATAGATGGCCAGTATAAGGGGACCATCACGATGTATGATGCGTTAGTTCACTCCACGAACGCTCCTGCCGTTTGGGCATTGAACGAATTAGGAATCGGGACAAGCAAGCAATATTTAAACCGTTTAGGGTTGGAAATCGAAGATGATGGTCTTGCAATGGCACTTGGAGGACTAAAAGAAGGCGTGACCCCGCTATCAATCGTTTCTGCGTACAGGGCCTTCTCCAGCGAAGGAAAAACGATTGAACCGTTTTTTATTCAAAAAATTGAAGATCGCCATGGAACGGTGATTGCCGAGGCTGCACTAAAAGAAGAAAAAGTATTTTCCAAACAAACGGCATGGGATATGACAAAAATGCTTGAAACGGTGGTGAAGGAAGGTACCGCCAAATCTGGAAGCTTTCAAGGAGCTCTTGCGGGAAAAACAGGTACGACTTCTTATACCGGGGTAAAAGGAGCTTCCAAAGATACATGGTTTGTAGGATATACAGATGATGTAGTGGGGGCAGTCTGGATGGGATACGATAGGACGGATAAACAGCATTATTTGACAAAGGGAAGTTCTTATCCAACAAGGTTGTTTAAAGATATTTTAACAAGATCACCTTTGAAACATGCAACAGCCTTTACCCTTCCAGAGAATGTTAAGGATTTACCGGAGCCGATTCATCTCCAAGCAGTTAACGATTTAACCAGCGATGTTATTTTCAAGCCGCTCGGTTTGTTTACAGTACGGCTGACATGGACACCTTCATCTGACAAACGATTGGTATATCATATATACGAGTTGAAAGATGGGGACGCTCGTTTGGTCGGAAAAGTGAAAGGGAAAGGCGAATACGACGTTGAAATGGTTAATGTTTTAAACATTCCATCTTTTTATATTGTTCCGTATAATCAATTAACGAAGCAGCAAGGCGATAAATCGAATGAAGTCATTCCTGCGTTTTTTAGTGAAGAAGCTGTGCAATAGAAGGCTCGTGGCGATTTTTTGAAATTTTTCGTTGGAAACTATACAATGAAGGAAATAATCGGTATAGTTGCAAGTGGAGTCTGGTTCGAAAAATGAAAACATACTATAATGGCGTATAGATGATATAAATGGGGGAAAGGTCATGGATCAACGAAGAATAAACGAAACATTTTTAAAAGCTTGCCGAGGCGAAAAGACAGATTATGTTCCTGTATGGTACATGCGTCAGGCAGGCCGTTCACAACCCGAGTACAGAAAATTAAAGGAAAAATACTCCTTATTTGAAATTACGCATCAGCCGGAGCTGTGTGCCTATGTAACGCGTCTTCCTGTGGAGCAGTATGATGTAGATGCAGCAATTCTTTATAAAGACATTATGACGCCGCTTCCAGCGATTGGAGTGGATGTTGATATTAAAACGGGTATTGGGCCAGTGATCGATAATCCTATCCGTTCCATGGCTGATGTAGAAAAGTTAGGTGAAATTTCACCTGAAGAAGATGTGCCGTACGTATTGGAAACGATTAAGTTGCTGACAAGAGAGCAATTGAACGTACCGCTTATCGGTTTTGCCGGTGCACCGTTTACGCTGGCAAGCTATATGATTGAAGGCGGTCCATCGAAAAACTATAACAAAACAAAAGCATTTATGTATGCGGAACCAAAAGCTTGGTTTGCTATGATGGACAAGTTGGCAGACATGACGATTACATATGTAAAGGCGCAAATCGATGCAGGGGCAAGAGCCGTCCAAATTTTTGATTCATGGGTTGGCGCCCTGAATGTGGCGGATTACCGCTATTTCATTAAACCGGTGATGGAACGCATTTTCTCTGAATTACGAGAGAAAAATGTGCCTCTTATCATGTTTGGAGTGGGGGCAAGTCATCTTGCAAAAGAGTGGCATGACCTCCCGCTTGATGTAGTCGGACTTGACTGGCGTCTACCAATTCAAGAGGCGAGAGAGATGGGGATTACAAAAGCCGTTCAAGGAAACTTGGACCCTGCTATTCTTTTGGCACCATGGGAAGTCATTGAAGAGCGTGCGAAAGCCATTTTAGATCAAGGAATGACTCAACCGGGATATGTCTTCAACCTTGGACACGGCGTGTTCCCGCAAGTAAATCCAGAAACATTGAAAAGATTGACTGCGTTTATCCATGAGTATTCTGCAAGTAAACTGAAATAGGCAAAGCGGGCTATAGATGAAAGATGCGTGTTTTATGAGGGATCGACTAGGTGTGTCAGCACTTGGCCGGTCCCTCATGAGCATTTAACTTTGAATTTCGTTTTGGATTCATGGCAAAATGAAGATTGGGCATGAACAAATTGTAAATGAGGTGCAGCAAATAATGAAGAATAAAAAAATGGGTTTACTTGTAATGGCCTATGGCACTCCATATAAAGAAGAAGATTTGGAACGCTACTATACGCATATTCGGCACGGACGAAAACCTTCTTCTGAAATGATTGAAGATTTAAGAAGCCGTTACGAAGCAATCGGAGGTATTTCTCCTCTTGCCAAAATTACACAGGAACAAGCGGAAAAGCTGGAACAGCGCTTAAATGAGGCTCAGGATGAAATTGAGTTCAAGATGTATCTGGGTTTAAAACATATTGAACCTTTTGTGGAAGATGCCGTGGAACAAATGCATGAAGACGGAATCACAGAAGCGGTCAGCATTGTATTAGCCCCGCATTTTTCTACTTTCAGTGTAAAATCTTACAATGGACGTGCAAAAGAAACGGCAGAAGAAATCGGAGGGCCGATTATTCATTCGGTTGAAAGCTGGTATGATGAGCCGAAGTTTGTGGATTATTGGGCCAAACGTGTAAAGGACACGTTTTTATCCATGGCGGAACAAGAGCGTGAAAAAGCGGTATTAATTGTATCGGCACACAGCTTGCCTGAAAAGATTATTGCAGCAGGAGATCCATATCCGCAGCAACTTCAGGAAACAGCAGATTTAATTGCAGAAGCTGCCGGAGTGAAAAACTGTGTCATCGGCTGGCAAAGTGCCGGCAATACGCCAGAACCCTGGATTGGTCCAGATGTTCAAGACTTGACAAGGGAACTGCATGAAAATCACGGGTACACATCTTTTGTATACGTGCCTGCAGGGTTTGTAGCCGATCATTTAGAAGTACTTTATGATAATGATTATGAATGTAAAGTCGTAACGGATGAACTGGGAGCCAATTATTACCGTCCAGAAATGCCAAACGCACAGCCTGAATTCGTTGATGCGATGGCAGCGGTTGTATTAAAGACTTTGGGGAAATGTTAAAATGTAGAAAAAGGACCTGTCATAAGAATCCAGTAAAACCAAGGATTCAATGACGGGTCCTTTCAGTAAAAAAATAATTTTTGCAGCCTGTTTAGACTTATGGGCCGGCCGCTTTGTCTCTTTTAACAATCAGGAAACCTCTGCCGAAGTGAACAGCGGAAAAGACTTTTACAAAGAAATAAAAGTTGAGTCTTTGATTATTTCATGATAAGATTGTTTTTGTACTGATTGACCGTTTTGTTATTTCGGTCAGAATGGAGGCTGAACCATGATGATTGACCGCAGACAATCTATTATTCAAGCAGCGACAAAATCGTTTTCACTGTTCGGTTATAAAGCAACAACAATGGATCAGGTTGCGAAAATTGCCAATGTCGGTAAAGGAACGATTTATACGTTTTTTAAAAATAAAGAAGAGTTGTTCGATCAAATTGTCTCAACCATGATTATGGAGATGAAGGAAGTAGCAGATCAAGCGATGGATCGCGGCCAATCCTTTTTCGAAAATGCTCATCACGCTCTTTATCGCATTTTGGAATTTCGGACAGAGCATCAGTTGATGATTAAATTGATTCAGGAAGAAAAGGAAATGGGAACACCGGCTGTTCAAGAAGTGTTGGAGCGAGTGGAAGGGAGCATTGTTTCCTATATTAAACAAAAAATTGAAGAGGCAATCGAAAAAGGCGAAATTCGTGAGTGCGATCCTGAGATTACGGCCTTTCTTCTTCTTAAAATGTATATCGTGCTTGTATCGGATTGGGAAAAGCGGCATGAGCCTTTGTCTAAAGAAAAGCTTGCCGAATTAATCGAGCTTTACTTTTTACGTGGATTATCAGTTTAGATAGTCCATCTTTTATCGTTTTGATTGACTAAATGAGAGGAATGGTCAGTTGTTGGGCGGTAATGAACAAACAATGGAATAAGATATATGATGATCGTTGAGAGGACGAGGAGGTTTATTATGAAAGGTCTTTCAGCACTGATAGGTGAATTTTCTGCAGTAGTTAAAAATCGTAAAATTTTAATTTCCGTCATCGGTGTGCTATTTGTTCCTTTGCTTTACGGCAGCATGCTTTTATGGGCGTTTTGGGATCCTTATGGTCATGTAGATAAATTGCCTGTTGCTGTGGTAAATGAAGATAAGGGAGCGGCAATGAATGGAAAGAAGATAGCCGTTGGCGATGAACTTGTTGAGAATCTAAATGAAGAAAAAAAGTTTGATTGGGAGTTTGTCAGCAAAAAAGAAGCCAAAAAAGGGCTTCAAGAACAAAAGTATTACATGATGATTGAAATTCCAAAAGATTTTTCTCAAAACGCTGCCACTTTACAAAAAGACCATCCAAAGAAAGCAGACTTAGTTTATACAGTAAACGAAGGCTCGAACTTTGTATCTGCTAAAATAGGTGATTCAGCTATCGAGAAAATTAAAGAAGAGATAGCCGATAACATAACGAAAACATATGCTGAAACGGTGTTTTCTGATATTAAGGATGTCTCAAAAGGGCTGGCGGATGCAAGTGCAGGGGCAGGCGAGCTGCACGATGGCATTAATTCAGCGAAGGATGGAACAGAGGAGATTCGTGATGGAATCCATTCTGCAAAGGGCGGCGCAAATGAGCTTCATAATGGTATTAACTCGGCTAAAAGTGGAGTAGATCAGCTTTCTACGGGACTTTCCCAAACGAATAAAGGAGCAGTTGATCTTGAGACAGGAATTCATTCGGCGAAAGACGGAGCTGATGCCATTTCTGCAGGAATGGAACAGTCACTTGCAGGTATGAATGAGTTGAACAGCAAGATACCGCAATTAACGGATGGCTCCCAAAAGCTTAGAGATGGAGCTGGGCAGTTAGCTTCATCAATAGAGCAATGGAAGCAAGGGGCTGAACAAACGCAGGCTGGCGCTGTTCAAGTAAGTACGGGATTAAATGAAATGATTGAGAAAATAGATGGAATAATAGCAAAAACAGAAAATCAGCAGCAAAAAGCGGTTCTGCAATCTATGAAAGATAACCTTGTCATGCTGGCTGCAGGCAATGGGAAAGTACAGGATGGACTAGGACAGCTTACAACATCTGCTTCAAAAATTAAAGAAGGTGCAGTTGGCCTTTCAGAAGGGGCCGGTCGATTGCACGAAGGCCAATTGGCTCTTGGTGAAGGAATGAAGCGGCTGATTCAAGGTCAAGAACAATTGGCAGATGGAAGTAAGAAGTTATCTTCAGGACTAGGAGAGTTGGCAGTCGGTTCTGAAAAACTGCAAAATGCGACTGATCAATTGGCTAAAGGTTCAAATGAAGTAGCCGCCGGCATGAATAAACTTTCCGATGGTTCAGGTGAGATGGCAAATGGCATAAATAAGCTGTCTGACGGCTCGGATGAACTGGCAACGGGTATGAATAAATTATCCGATGGTTCGGATGAATTGGCTTCAGAACTTTCTGATGGCGCGAAAGAAACAAGCGATGTAAAGGCAAATGATGATGTATATGACATGTTTGCAGCTCCCGTACATGTCAAGGATATAAAAATAAATCAAGTGCCAAACTATGGTACAGGGGTTGCTCCTTATTTTCTATCCTTAAGTTTATTTGTGGGAGGGCTGGTACTGTCTATTGTATTTCCGTTTTATGAGCCTGCCAATGTGCCGAAGAATGGTTTCAGCTGGTTTATCGGAAAGTTTGGTGTACTGGCACTAGCTGGGATTATTCAGGCATTATTAGTAGACGGGGTCTTATTGATTGGTTTAGGAATGGAAGTACAAAGCGTTCCACTATTTTTGCTATTGAGTATTTTCACAAGTTTAACATTCATGGCGTTAATCCAAATGCTTGTAACGCCTTTTGGCAATCCAGGAAGGTTTATAGCAATCATTATTTTAATTTTGCAGCTTTCAACGAGTGCGGGAACGTTCCCTTTAGAACTGATTCCAGACAAACTGCAACCGTTCCATGATTGGCTGCCGATGTCCTATTCTGTTGCGGGATTCAAAGCAGTTATTTCAAGCGGAGATTTTGCGTTCATGTGGGAAAACGCCGCAACTTTGGGTGTGTTCTTTGCCGTTGCAGTCGCAGGCACGATTGCTTACTTTTCGTTACAACATAAACGTCAATTTGCTGTTATGGCAGAAGGTGAATCATTGACGAATGTATAAAAGAAGCCCGCTCCTTTCAAAAGGAGCGGGCTTCTTTTTTTGAACAGTCGGATCATCGATATATTTTAGGTGTAAAAAATTGTTCCGTCGGTACTTGATTTACTTCCTTTACTTTTTTACTAATGATTAATCGCCTCCTTTCGGAGGCGATTAATCATTAGTTCAATATTTTCCACCCTATCGGTCAATGTAAGCAGTTTCATAAATTATTTAATGAACTAAAATAAAGATACAGGAGGTGCAGTTTTATGAATAGTCAAAGTAAGTTGGAAAGTGTAAGTTCAGCTACTGTTAATAATCAGAAAAATTCGAAAGTTACTGAATCAGTTACCTCATCTACTAATAGAAAGCTAAAAAAGGCAGGTTTATTCGCTTTATTTGTCGGTCCAGCCTTTCTGGCTTTCAGCATTATCGTCTTAATTCCATTCTTTACAGGTGTTTATTATGCCTTTACAGATTGGAACGGGGTAACAGGAAACATTAATTGGGTCGGATTTGATAACTTTAAGTATTTATTCACAGAGGACAAGCAGTTTCAGCAATCTTTCTGGATTACAACTAAATACACAGTCGTTGCCATTATATTAACCAATATGGTAGGTTTCGGATTAGCGTTTCTTGTCACTCAAATGTTGAAAACAAGAAACATCTTACGTACAGTATTCTTCTTGCCGAACTTAATCGGAGGTCTTTTACTAGGTTTCGTTTGGCAGTTCATTTTCGTTAAAGGTTTTGCATCAATCGGGCAAATAACAGGGATTTCATTTTTCGAATTGCCTTGGCTTGGGGATGCCAAAACGGCTTTCTGGGGAATCGTCATTGTCAGTGTATGGCAAGGTGCAGGTTACATCATGTTAATCTACACAGCAGCATTACAAAATGTTCCGCAAGAATTAATTGAAGCAGCTAAAATTGATGGGGCAAACAGATGGCAAATTCTTCGCCATATTACAATGCCGATGGTAGCTCCGGCTGTAACGGTATGTTTGTTTTTAACCATTTCATGGTCATTCAAAATTTTCGATGTAAACTTATCGTTGACAAACGGTGGTCCGTTTAAATCGACAGAAATGTTAGCGCTTAACATTTATACAGAATCATTCGTGAATAACCGTTATGGACTTGGTGAAGCAAAAGCATTAGTCTTCTTCATCGTCGTAGCAGCCATCACAGCTATTCAGGTTATGTACACGAAGAAGAAGGAGGTTGAGTCATAATGGGAAACAAGTATAACGGAAAAACATTTACGCTTGAAATTCTCGCTATCTTGCTTGGTCTCGTATTTTTAGTGCCGTTCTATTATGTTTTATCAAACTCCTTGAAATCGTTCTCAGAGATTTTGACTAATACATCAGCATTACCATCGGCTTTGCAATTTCAAAACTACGTGAATGCGTTCCAGCAAATGAACTATTTAAAAGTATTCACAAATTCGCTTATTATCACAGTCGTCAGTAATATTGTTCTCGTTGTTTTCTGTTCGATGGCAGCATATATGCTTGTCAGAACGAAAAAGAAAATCAGCGGAATCATCTTTATGATTTTCGTATCGGCAATGGTTATCCCATTCCAATCCATCATGATTCCATTAGTAAAAGTAGCAGGTAACTTAGGATTGTTAAACAGTATTTGGGGACTTGTATTCATGTACCTGGGCTTTGGATCAGGTATGACGATCTTCTTATATCACGGATTTATTAAAGGAATTCCGGTAGAGCTTGAAGAAGCGGCCATTATTGATGGATGTTCACCATTAGGTGTGTTTTGGAGAATTGTTTTCCCGCTGTTAAAACCGATTACAGTGACCATTATGATTTTGAACAGCTTATGGATTTGGAATGACTTCTTGTTACCATTGCTTGTTCTTCAAGATCCGGAATTGAGAACGATTCCATTAGCGACATTCTTCTTCTTCGGACAATATACAAAACAATGGGATTTAGCATTAGCGGCATTAGTCATCAGTATCATTCCATTATTGATTTTCTTCTTCACAATGCAAAAACATATCATCAAAGGTATTACAAGCGGATCTATCAAATAATTTCACTCTTTCGTTCGCCGCTATCCTTTATTAGGGGGAATGATGGCGAACGAATAAGTGTAATGATTTCTTTGAAGTAAAATAATACCATCAATATATTCCACTCTATTGTTCAATATCGTCACCTGTTCAATGGCGATGATATTAGTACAATATAACTAAAGCAAAAGCTTAAAAATTAGGGGGTAAATAAAAATGGCACCAAAAATGAAAAGGCTTCCATTAGTAGCAGGTATGTTATCAGCTTCACTCCTTGTATCAACAGCATGTTCGAATGATGCTTCAGAAGATAAAAAAGACAACGCTTCTGGAGGAGCAAAGGGTGATGAAGTTGTTGTTGATATGTTCCAATTTAAAGTTGAAATCGCCGACCAATTGAAAGCGCTAACAGACCAATACACAAAAGAACACCCAAATGTGAAATTCAACATTCAAACAGTGGGCGGCGGAGCTGACTATGGTGCGGCATTGAAAGCTCAATTCGCATCTGGTAATGAACCGGATCTTTTCAACAACGGCGGTTACCAAGAAGCGAAAATCTGGAAAGAGAAACTGGAAGATTTGTCCGATCAACCATGGGTGAAAGATGCGTATGAAACAGCATTAGAGCCAATGACAATGGATGGCAAAGTATATGGGCAGCCACTAAATCTTGAGGGATACGGCTTCATTTATAATAAAGATTTATTTGAAAAAGCTGGAATCAAAGAACTTCCAAAAACATTATCTGAGCTGGAAGCTGCTTCGAAAAAGCTTAAAGATGCGGGCATCACTCCATTCTCAGTAGGATATGGCGAGTGGTGGGTAATCGGCCAGCACTTGTTAAACTTAGGATTTGCTCATCAAGGGGATCCAGATGCGTTCATCAATGGTTTGAACGAAGGGAAAGCTACTATCGCAGGGAACGAGAAATTCAATGAAGTAATCGACTTATTAGACGTAACAGTTAAATACGGTAATAAAAATCCACTGACGACGGATTACAATACTCAAGTTACACAGTTTGCCAGCGGTGAAACAGCCATGATGCAACAAGGTAACTGGACACAACCAATGATTGACAAAATCAGTCCAGATATGAATATCGGCTTCCTTCCAATGCCAATCAGCGATGATGCAGAAGCAAACGATAAGCTGCAAGTTGGGGTACCGAACAACTGGGTAGTTAACAAAAATGCACCTGAAGCGGATAAAGAAGCTGCAAAAGACTTCTTAAACTGGATGGTTTCTTCTGAAGTAGGTAAAAAGGCTTTAGTTGAGGACTTTAAATTCATCCCGGCATTCAAAACAATTGAAGCGAAGGGTGTAGGGCCATTAGGTGAAGACATCGTTAAATATTCTGGTGAAAACAAAACACTTTCTTGGAACTGGTTCAAATTCCCGAATGGTGCAACACAAGAATTTGGTGCAGCGATGCAAGCTTACGTTGGCGGTCAAACTTCAAAAGAAGAGTTATTTAAAGCTCTAGACGCAACTTGGACTAAATTAAAGTAATAATAAGGTTAAAAGATAAGGTTCCGAAAGCCTGAAGAACAGGTAGTCAGAACTCTCTTCTAAAAGAGGCCTTTCGCGTTAACTTGTTGCGATAACAAGATTTAACGGAAGGGCCTTTTTTCAGATTAGGAGCTTTAACATGGTCAAAGGGCAAGATTATCTCTATTCGTGTTACAATAATACGTAAGATGGGGTAAACTGTAAAAGGATTCTAAAGGAGGATCGTATGGGATGGAGTATTCGTAAAAAATTGATTATCTTTCTAATGATTGTAACCGTTCTCCCTTTTGGAGCATCAATCGCCATTACGTATTATCATACAAAAGAATCTCTCAAAGATCGCTTTGTTTCCACTAATCACGATGTAATTGAGAATGGAAAAAAAGATATCGCAACTTATTTGCAGGATGTTGCCCAGATGACAACGAGGCTTTATGGATATAGTCCGTTTATGAATGTACTAAGGGACGGGGTGTCCAGCGATTTACGGCAAAATCAGGAAGAAGTGAACAGAATACTCATGTATCTGTTTCATACACGGCCGGAAATCGAACAAATACATCTTTATATTCATAAAGAGATGGATTCTTATACGATCTATCATTCAAGATTAAGCGGCAGGGGGAAGTATGAGGAAGTATATAAACATCCATACTACTTTCAGTTAGGGCAATCCAGCTACTTCACGGTTATTGAGCCGCCGCACAGGACGTATAGTTATAACAATTTATCTGTTATCCCGGAGTCGGAAAAGAGACAAGTTTTAAGTTTTCACAATATGATAAAAGATGTGCCATCAGATAGATCTTTAGGCTTTTTATCCATTGATATTAATCTATCATCATTGCGTGCCATTGCCGATCGTTTATACACGAAAGGAGCAGAGGATTTTTATGTAATGAATGAAAACGGGATTGTCGTTTATTCCTCTGAGCAAACATTGATAGGAGCAGAAAATAAAGAAGAATGGTTTGAGCATGTAAAAGAATCGCCTCTTTCCAATCATGATTTAGAATGGAAGGATGACCATTTTTCCGGTGTCATTGTCCATGAAAAGTTTTCTGGGCCTTTTAAAGACTGGTACATCGTCAAGAGAATTCCTTATGACCTTCTTTATGAGAGTGCCAGAGAAACGGCTTTTATCAATATTTTAATCGGCATCATTACGTTAGTGATAGTCGTATTGGCTACGATGATCGTCTCCTTTAAATTTACATCACCTATCAAAGTATTGATTGCCAATATGAAAAGGGTGGAAAAAGGTGAATTTGAGGTGGAATTTGATTCATTAGGAAATGACGAGTTTGGGATGCTCGGAAGGCATTTTAAATCGATGATTACGAAAATTAATGATTTAATTCAAAGGGAGTATAGGCTCGAGATTGAAAATAAATCGACCCAGCTGAGAGTGCTGCAGTCACAAATTAACCCGCATTTTCTGTATAACGCTCTACAGTCGATTGGAACATTGGCATTAAAGCATAAAGCAGTGCCCGTATATTCACTGTTAACATCATTATCAAACATTATGAGATACAGCATGAATATGAAGGAAGATGTTGTTTCGTTTGTACAGGAAGTCCAGCATGTAAAATCTTATTTGTCTTTGCAGAAGCAGCGATTTGGAGAACGTTTCGAATATGAGTTGGAGGTTCAAGAGCAAATGAATAATGTCCTCCTGCCGAAAATGATTTTGCAGCCTATTGTCGAAAACTGCTTTAAGTATGGATTCGATCAGAAGGTAGAGAAAGGCTTCATTTATATTAAGGCTTTTATAAATGAGTGTGGAACCGTTTGCATTGAAGTGCAAGATAACGGAAAGGGTGTAAATGAAGAGCGGTTGGAAAGCATCCAAAACGAACTTGCAGGAACAGCACCGGCAGATATAGCCAAACGCGAAGCAATCGGGTTGAAGAATATTTACGATCGCTTAAATATTTATTACAGTGATCAAGCCAAGATGGTCATTACAAGTCGTGAAAATGAACACTTTACGATTACGATTGAAATACCGGCTGTTATAAGCAAGGAGGTGCAACCTTCATGAGAGCATTAATTGTAGATGACGAACAACATGTTCGTGAAGGGATTAAGTTATTGGGGCAATGGGATGATCAGGGAATCGAAGAGATTTTTGAAGCTGAAAATGGAGAAGAGGCTGTTGATCTTATAAAGAAGTATAAACCAGCGATCATTTTTACGGATATGAAAATGCCGAAAATGGATGGGATTCAACTATTAGAGTGGATTAAAAATAATCAACCGGGCAGTAAAACAATTGTCGTAACAGGGTATGATGATTACCATTACATGAGAAAGGCCATCCACTTCGGGAGCGCCGATTATATTTTAAAGCCGATTGATCCGGAGATTTTAAATGATACGTTAGGGAATGCGGTGACGGAATGGAAAAAGGAAGAAGCGAGCCGTAAAAAAGATAAAAGTATCCACCAGCTAATGAATGAAATGAAGCCGATGTATCGTGACCGAAAATTGACACAATTGCTCAACAGTCAAGAAATTGATCAGTCGATGTACGAGGAAATGGGCCTCCATATTACACAAAACTACGAAGCAGCGATTGTAAGAATAAACGGCAGGACCATCGATACTTTTAAGGGAGACAGGGATTTAGCCTATTTCACCATCTTGAATGTTATCAACGAAGTATTAAGTGAAAAGAAATGCGGAATCGGTTTTCGTTACTTATCCAATAAGGGAGAAATCACAATCATCTTTTGGGATCGGCTGGAACAAGCCAATCAATTGCTGCAACAAATTTATCTCTCTTTAATGAAATCATTAAACGTATCATGTCCAATGGCATTGGGGAAAATCGTTGGCCAAGGGTCTAATTTGATGGACTCCTATAAACATGCGAAGCAACTTTTATTAAGTAGTAATGTACTGGCTGAAACGGAACAGAGAGTATACACCGAAGAAGTGGAAAAGCCAGTCTCACTAACAAATTTAATGGACTATTCTTCTCAAATCGAACAAGCCATTCAAACCGGAGAGATTCGTGCGTTTGAAGAAATCATTGAAAACCTATTAAGGGAATTTCAAGAGTCGGGTTCTTTGTCTTTAAGACAGCTGCTTCATTTTGAAAAAGAATACCAGGTGATGAGCCACAGATGGCTGAAAAAATATGAAGTGCCCTATTCTGTCAGCGATCATGTTGAGAAACAAATTGACTTATTTTTTGATCAACGGGGAACATTTCAGCTGGAACAATATATAAATCGCAAGAAACGTGAAATTGCGCTCTTTCTAAAAATAGTGAAAAGGCGTTCCCTTCAAAGAAATAAGAATGTTATTGCAGAAATTGAACAATATTTACAAGCCAACTTCGATCGGGATGTAAAACTTCAAGAAATAGCAGACCGATTCTATTTAAGCAGGGAGTACATTTCACGAAAGTTTAAACAAGAATTCAATGAAAACATTTCCGATTATTTAGTAAAAATCCGGATGAATAAGGCAAAGTCTCTCCTTAAAAATAGTCAATTGAAAATTTATGAAATCGCCAATATGATCGGATACCAGGATGATAAGTACTTTCGAAAGGTATTCAAAAAAATCGAGGGCATCACTCCAAATGAGTACCGGGCATCACACCTTTGAGTGAAAATGTTGATCGAGGATGACCCGTCATGAGAACCCAGTAAAATCAAGGATTCAGTGACGGGTCCTTCAGGAAAAATAATGTTTGTGGCCTGTTTGGGAATTATGGGGCAGCCACGATTGTCTAAAGTCTATGAAAAAGCCAATCTGTGTTATAACACAGATTGGCTTTTTCATAGACTAAAAGAAAATAAAGTTTTTATTCTACTACATGTAAACAATGATCACACTTATTTCCATAACATTCATGCTGTTCTTCAATTTCTTTGCCGCATTCTAAGCATTTTTTTAAAGGTAGGTTTTTGAAAAATTCGGACATTTTAACTAGCATTTGACTCGCCTCCGTTGTTTTGTTGTACTAATTGTATTATAACAGAAGTCGTTGTGTCAATAATGTTTTATAACAAAATTCATATTTTTGAAAATTGTTATAAAACAGAAAGAGAGATTTGATTTGTATACATTCCACTTAATAGATCGACATGTCTTCCTTCCATCCGGATATATTCACAATCCGTGATTCAGCAACTTGAATCCACCCTCAAAGGTCTAGAAAATTTGGCATTTGCGCTCTTTGATCATGCGGCATTTTTTAAATCAATCTATATAAAAGTGTTTTTCTCTCTCTTTTTTGCCGGATTCGGTTATACTAACTTTTAGAAAATAATTGGAAAAGGGTGAAAAGATGAAAGTAACAGTAGTAGGATTCTGGGGTGGATATCCCGAAAAAAATGAAGCGACATCAAGCTATTTATTAGAACATGAGGGATTTAAGCTGCTCATAGATTGTGGAAGCGGAGCAGTCGCCCAATTTCAAAATTATGTATCACCTTTGGAACTGGATGCAGTAATTCTCTCCCATTATCATCATGATCATGTCGCGGATGTGGGAGTTTTGCAATATGCCAGGCTGATTCAATCCTATCTTGGCAAGAATGTCCCTGAGCTTCCTATTTATGGGCATGTATACGATGAACAGGGATTTGCCCGTTTGGAGATGCCGAATGTCACAAAAGCGATGTCCTATGATTTGGCGCATGCAAAGAAAATAGGTCCGTTTACCATAACTTTTCTTGAAACGAAGCATCCTGTTACCTGTTTTGCCATGAGAATTACAGCAGGGGAACAAACCGTTATTTATACAGCAGATTCAAGTTATATGGAGGAATTCGTTTCATTTTCTCAGGATGCAGATCTTCTCATTTGCGAGTGCAATCTTTATAAAAATCAAGATGGGACGAGTGCAGGACATATGAATAGCGTCGAAGCTGGACAAATTGCCAAAAAGGCAAACGTCAAAGAGCTCATGTTGACCCACTTGCCTCATTATGGAGAATTGAACCAGCTTGTACAAGAAGCAAAAGAGGCATTTGATGGTTCAGTTTATTTGGCCAAAAGCGGCTTAATATGGGGGAAGGAATAGCGAAAGTAGGACAAATTGATGTTCGCCTTGAGGTCAATAAAGGGCAAATAGAAGAGTGCCGGATTTATGACGATTTTTTTGGAGTCGGGGAATGTATCCGAGGTTGAAAACAAGCTGAAGCATATTCGATATGACTATGGGGCTTTAGAAGAAGCATTGGCAGATGTAAACGTTCAACATTATTTCGGAAACATTACAAAAGAAGAGTTTATCAACTTGATCTATTAAAAATGATGTGAAGAGAGAAATCAAAAAAGCAAGCAGAAAGCCTGTTAGATCAATGGATAGAAAAGTTAAACAAACGTTTGTTTAACAATAAAATATAGGCTGCGGAGAGTCTTTTCTTCCGCAGCTTTAAATTTAGAAAAAGATTGAATTTGATATCTTGCAGGAACAGTTCCTGTTAAATATAATATATTTAGAATATTTAAATAAAATAACTCACATAATGAATGGTTGTTCATTCATTCGTTATGTAGGTAAAGGGAGTGAAAGGGTGGATTTATCATCGCAATTACATGCCAAAGCAATCCAGCATGCGGCTAAGCATGCATATGTGTTTGAAGACAAAGCAGTTACCTATTTGGAATTGGATGAAGCTGTTTCTAAATTCGCCAGCGGACTAGAGAAAATAGGCCTGCAAAAAGGCGATCACATCGCCATGTTATTAGGAAACTCTCCTTATTTTGTAGTGGGCTTATACGGATCGCTGCGTTTAGGCGCAACCGTTATTCCAGTGAACCCCATTTACACCGCAGATGAACTTGCCTACATTATGAACAATGGTGATGTGAAAGCCATTATCGCTCTTGATATATTAACTCCTCTACTACAGAGCATTGACTCGCTTCTTCCGAGTGTGGAGCATATTATCATATGTGAAACATCTCAACAATCCGAAAATGCCCAACAAGAATCGAAGGTGCCTCTTTCAAATAGAATCAAATCATTTACAGAAGTTATGTCGTTAGGAGAAGAAACATACGATTTTCCAACTCTTCAGGAGGAAGAAACGGCGGTTATTTTATATACGTCGGGAACGACAGGCAAACCAAAAGGGGCCATGCTCTCCCATCAAAATCTATACAGCAATGCAAAAGATATCGCAGACTTCTTGAATATTAACGGCCAAGATCGCGTGCTTGCCGTTTTGCCCATGTTTCACGTGTTTTGTTTAACGGTGGCGCTAAATGCTCCATTAATGAATGGGGGAACAGTCATTATTATGCCGAAATTCAGTCCGCCTGCTATTTTTCAAACCATTCGAGAACAGAAAGCAACTATATTTGCTGGGGTTCCCACCATGTATAATTTCTTGCTTCAATACCCAGGAGGAGATCAAGTGGATGTGGAGACACTGCGGCTTTGCATTTCTGGGGGAGCATCTATGCCGGTAGCACTTTTAACAGCATTCGAGCAAAAGTTTGATGTCGTTATTTCCGAAGGCTATGGATTATCAGAGGCATCGCCTGTTACATGCTTTAATCCTCTTAACCGTCCGTGTAAGCCGGGCTCTATCGGAACAAGTATCGTTAATGTAGAAAATAAAGTGGTAAATGAGTTTGGTGTAGAGGTACCGGTTGGACAAGTAGGAGAATTAATTGTACGTGGTCCCAACATCATGAAGGGCTATTACAAGATGCCCGAGGAGACTGAATTTACAATTAAAGATGGCTGGCTGTATACGGGGGATTTGGCGAGAATGGATGAGGATGGATACTTTTATATTGTCGACCGCAAAAAAGATATGATTATTGTAGGGGGATACAATGTCTATCCGCGCGAAGTAGAAGAAGTATTGTACAACCACCCATCTGTTCTGGAAGCGGCGGTTATTGGGGTCCCTGATGTAAATTTTGGAGAAGCAATCAAGTGTTTTGTTGTTTTAAAAGAACCTAATGTTACGGAAGAGGATTTATTAACGTATTGTCATAACCATTTAGCAAAATATAAGGTTCCCAGTGAAATTGAATTTTTAGAAGAGCTTCCTAAAAACACGACTGGAAAGATATTAAGAAGAGCATTGAAGCAACACCTATTAAACAGGTAGGCTGAAATTACCCTGTGGTAAAAAAGGGTTTTGTTTTTTCGTATAGAAACATTAATGTAAACGCTAACAAAAGGGTGGTAAGACTAATGAATTCTATACGATACGAAGTGAATGGCCATGTAGCCAATATTATATTAAACCGTCCCGATGTATTGAACGCATTCAACTATGAAATGCTGCTTCGATTGGAGGAAGCCGTGGAATCGGTGCGAATCAATGAAACCATCCGGGTTGTCACAATAACAGGAGCGGGAGAGAAGGCATTCAGCGTAGGGGCGGATTTAAAAGAAAGGAAATCATTAACGGTCGAGGAAGTCAAACGAAATATCTATAAAATTGGTGAGGTCTTCACAAAGATTGAACAGCTTCCCCAGCCGGTCATTGCTGTTTTAAATGGATACGCATTCGGCGGGGGGATGGAGCTGGCGCTTGCTTGTGACTTCCGTATTGCCGCTGATAATACTTTTATCGGCTTAACAGAAACAAGTCTGGCCATCATTCCAGGAGCAGGAGGTACGCAGCGCCTTCCTCGTTTAATTGGAGAAGCAAAAGCTTTGGAGTTAATTTTGACAGCTCGCAAAATTTCTACGATCGAAGGATATACATACGGTATGTTTACAGAAGTCGTACCGCCTAATCAATTGGAGGCAGCTGCACGGCGTCTGGCAGAGGCAATGCTGCAAAATGGACCGATTGCTTTGCGGCAAGCAAAATTTTCGATTAAGGAAGGGATGAAAGTCGATCTTCAGACTGGTCTTCATCTTGAACGGAAAGCATATGAATTAACGATTCCGACAGAAGACCGTATGGAAGCATTGGCTGCTTTTAGCGAAAAAAGAAAACCTATATTTAAAGGAAAATAGAATAGAAGAAAGGAATGATAATAAAAACAGAGTGAATAGATAGGGATAGTTATTTCAATAAAATTTTCGGAAAATTGTTGAAATTATTTTTATATAGGATATAATCTATTGCATAAAAGTATAAAAGCATAAAAGCATAAAAGCGCAAAAGTAAATGCGCATAAAGCTGGAAAGCGATTAGGGGGAATATGAAATGATAAAGAGAAAAAAAAGCATGGCAGGAGCAGCATTAGCGATGTTGCTGATGGCGGCAGGATGCAGTTCAAATGCCGATACAACAGCGGGAGATGAAGGAGAGAAAAAACAGGATTCGTATGTTGTAGGAGTAACTCAAATAGTAGAACATCCTTCTCTTGATGAAGCGTATAAAGGGTTTCAAGCAGCTTTAAAAGATAAAGGATTAGAGGTCGAGTATGATGTTCAAATTGCTCAGGGGGATATGAACAATAATCAGACTATCGCCCAAAATTTTGTCGGTGACGGTGTTGACCTTATCTTTGCAAATTCAACACCAAGCGCTTTAGGGGCATTGAATGCGACAAAAGATATCCCAATCGTATTCACATCTGTAACCGACCCAATTGGAGCCGGTCTTGTAAAATCATTTGAAGAGCCGGGAGCTAATATTACGGGAACAACGGATACGCATCCGGATGCGATTCCAAATACCATTAAATTCATCGATAAATATGAAGAAGGTACAAAAATTGGAATGATCTTCAATTCAGGAGAACAAAATTCCGTAGCGCAAATCGACATGGTAAAAGAGGCAGTAAAAGGGACGGATTTAAAGGTAGTCGAAGCGCCTGTATCTACGTCTGCTGAAGTTAAACAAGCAGCCGAATCTCTTATCGGAAATGCGGATGTTATTTATATCATTACAGACAATACAGTCGTATCAGCGCTAGAATCAGTCGTTAAAGTAGCAAGTGATGAAGATATGCCCCTTTACGTTGGAGAATTGGATTCCGTTAAACGCGGAGGATTTGCCGCGTATGGCTTTAATTACTACGATATCGGTTACCAAACGGGAGAAATGGCGGCAAGCATTTTAACCGGCGATAAAAAGCCTTCCGATATCCCTGTTCAATATCCTGATAAGTTAAAACTTCTTATCAATAAAAAAGCATCTGAAGATATGGGAGTTAAATTATTGCCTGAGTGGGATAAAGAAGCGGAATACGCTGAATAAATCATGAAGTGAATCCCCGGATAATAGCGGGGATTCACTGCTGGTTGAGGAAGGGAAAAAAGAATCATCTAGGAGAATGGGGGAGAAATATGTTTACAGCCGTATTCGGCTCAGTGGAAGCCGGCTTGATGTACGCTATTATGGCTTTGGGTGTTTACATTTCATTTCGAATTTTAAATATCCCTGATTTAACGGTAGATGGCAGTTTTGTAACAGGGGCTGCCATCGCCTCTGTTTGCATTATTAATGGGATAAACCCTGTGGCAGCTTCAATTCTTGCCTTGCTTGGCGGTTTCGCAGCCGGAAGCCTGACAGGACTGCTTCATACAAAAGGGAAAGTGAACGCATTATTATCTGGAATTTTAATGATGATCGCTCTTTATTCCATCAACCTTCGAATTATGGGGAAATCCAATATTCCTTTATTACAAGAAGAAACGATGTTTACATCTTTTACAAGTATGCTTAAAGGGCTGGATGAAGGCTTAAATAATCTATTGACTCAAGCAGGAATGGCCGGTTTCATTCCACGCACATGGGCTATCTTAATTTTGATGATCGTGATAGTCGCTATCCTGAAACTTGCGTTGGATCAGTTCCTTAAAACGGAAATGGGGCTGGCACTGCGGGCAACAGGAGACAATCTTGACATGATCCGCAGCTTTGCCGGAAATACGGATGGATATATTATTGTGGGCCTTGGCATTTCGAATGCGCTCGTCGCTCTTTCAGGGGCGCTTGTCGCCCAGTACAGCGGGTTCAGTGATATCGGAATGGGTATCGGGATGATTGTAATCGGTCTTGCATCAGTTATTATCGGAGAAGCTATTTTCGGTACGAAGAAACTGGCCGTGGCAACATTTGCAGTTATCGGCGGTTCGATTATTTACCGTTTAATCGTAAGTTTGGCGCTTCGCGTGAAGTTCTTGGAAACAGGAGATATGAAATTAATTACAGCAGCGATTGTTATTTTGTCCTTGCTTCTTCCAAAAATGATGGGCAATTATAAAGAAAAACAAAGAAAGAAAGCCAGATTGGCTGAGAAAATGAAAGCTGCGAGCGGGGGTGAGGGCGTTGTTGCAACTAAATCAGATCTATAAAGTATTTAATGAGGGAACAGCCGATGAAAAAATTGCTTTGCAAAATGTCCCCCTCTCTTTAAAAAAAGGAGACTTTGTGACTATTATCGGCAGTAATGGAGCTGGAAAATCGACATTGATGAACATTATTTCAGGGCGCCTCCAACCGGATACGGGTGAAGTAATAATTGATAATCAGAATGTCACCAGCCTGTCAGAGCATAAGAGAGCACGGCTAATCGGACGCGTTTTTCAGGACCCGATGGCAGGTACCGCTCCCCATTTAACCATTGAAGAAAATCTTGCAATTGCTTATGCCCGTACGAAAAAGAGGACGTTGTCTTTAGGGGTAACAAAAAAGCGCCGGATTTTTTTCAAGGAACAAGTGGAGCGTCTTCAATTAGGATTGGAAGACCGATTTGATGCCAAAGTCGGCTTGCTTTCAGGAGGGGAGCGCCAAGCTCTTTCACTGCTGATGGCTACATTTACCGAGCCGAGCATTTTACTGTTGGATGAGCATACGGCAGCGCTTGACCCTTCAAGAGCCGAGCTTATCACCGAACTGACGAAAGAGATTGTCGAACGGCTTGAACTGACTACGTTAATGGTTACCCATAATATGCAGCAAGCTTTGTATTTAGGCAACAAGCTGATTATGATGGATAAAGGACAAATTATCTTCCAAGCAAGTGGTGAAGAGAAGCAAGCCTTGACGATTGAAGGACTTCTGCAAGAGTTCCAGCGCATCCGTGGAACCCAAATGTCCAGTGATCGTGCATTGCTTGTATGAGGAACCTTCCATCAGTGGGGGTCTTACAGCCTGTTATTAGAGGATAAGTGATAAAGGAGGAATCTCTAGAGATTCCTCCTTTTCACTTATATGGATTTAATATATTTCACTTAATAACTCGACACGTCTTTATTCAATTCAGAAGCATCATCATCTGTAATTCAGGCAACTTGAATTTGCTCTCAAGGGTTTTACCTATGCGGATGGCGCCAACCCCGTAAGGGGGGTGTCAGCCGCTTAGGTCTAGAAAATTTGGCATGGCCGTTCTTTGGCCATGCCAAATTTTCTAAATCGATCTATATAGATAGTTCTAAAAATGGGGAGAAAACCTACAATATAATATAGACAGGCTGCTTAGAAGGGGGTTACTATGAGAAAATTTGTAGGCTGGAGCGCTATTGCCTTTTTAGTGTATACCGTTGTTATTTGCGTTTATTTATTTTACATGAATGATACATCTATTCCTCCTGATTTAAAGGGATCGAGCGTAGATCCTGAAACATTCATGACACCGCGTGAGGTGATGTTAAGCGAAGAGTTTTCGCAAATCCGCAATCTTTTGTTTTTTATCTCCGTCCCCTATGAATGGTTCATTATGATTATGGTTCTCTGTTTTGGGTTCTCCCGTAAGTTCAGCACATGGGCAGCGTCCATCAGCAGAATGTCGGTTGTGCAAACGGTCATTTATGTTTTTTGGTTTTCGATTTTTACATTTATCCTGTCATTTCCTCTGGATTTGATCGGTTATGAGGTTTCAAAAAGCTACCAGATTACATCCCAATCGTTTCAAGGGTGGATGAAGGATCAGCTCATCAGCTTTTGGGTTAACTATGCTTTTATGATCATAATTGTGTTTGCCTTATATAAACTCATCCGCAAGTTCGAAAAGCGCTGGTGGCTGTATGCTTGGCTGTTATCGGTACCTTTTACGATTTTTTTGACCTTTATTCAGCCGGTCATCATTGATCCGCTTTATAATGATTTTTATCCATTAAAAAATAAAGAACTTGAAGCGAAAATTTTAATGATGGCCGATGAAGCGGATATACCGGCCGAACATGTGTATGAAGTGAATATGTCGGAGAAAACGAATGCTTTAAATGCATATGTAACTGGAATCGGACAAAACTCCCGAATCGTTTTGTGGGATACGACCCTGAATAAGCTAAAAGAAGAAGAAATCTTATTCATCATGGCTCATGAGATGGGGCATTATGTCATGAAGCATATATACTTCGGGGTAGCGGGTTATTTATTGTTATCCTTGGTGGGTCTATATATTACCAAGATCTTGCTGGCGAGAGTTCTTGCTAAAAGACAAGATGTTTTTCGCATTAAGCATATAGGCGATTTATCATCACTTCCTTTGATTTTGCTGATTTTTTCAATACTTTCTTTCACCGCAAGTCCTTTTACAAACGCCGTATCTCGCTTTCAAGAACATAAAGCAGATGAATATGCGATTGAAATAACAGGGAAAAAAGAGGCAGCGGTTTCGAGTTTTCAACAGTTAACGAGAGCTGGATTAAGCCAGGTAAATCCTCCGGCTCTCGTGAAGATTTTTCGTTATGGTCATCCGACCATTTTGGAGCGGATTGATTTTATTGAGCAATATAAAAAATGACGAATTTCAAGATAAGCGAGAACCTCTACAAGGTTCTCGTTTTCACGTTGTTATTGTTATGTTCAAGTTCACTATGGTTCTTTGGCTCGTGTTCGAAAAGATTTTTATAACAAACCAATCTGCATCGTTCTTTCGTATCGCTTTTTTATAAATTATTGAAGAAAAAATCAATGGAAATGTTGTGATAAAAATGAATTGCCAAGCGTACGTATGATAAGGGCTATAAAGGGCCTGGCAAATTAATTGTAAAAAAGTTAAAAATAGGCTTTTTATTTAGAATGTTCTGTTATATAATAACAACAGGTAGAAAAAACTGTATTATAACAATAGGGGGTGCTTACAGAAATAAAGTTTGGTGCAAATGACGTACAGATAATCGTTAAAACCACTTCCACTTACCTCGAGATTTTAACACTACATACAATTCAATTTTTGCAATCACTTCAGCTTATATTTCATTCAACAAGAAAGAATCAGCTAAATAAGAATGTTTCAGGGAAGCAGCTTGATTACTCAATGGCGTATTTGGGCGACTTCCAGAGGGTTATCCGCAGTTCATTACAAATGAAAATTTTGGATTATACGAAATGAATAAAATCATTAGGGGGATGTTAAGATGACAAATCAACGTATCCAAAAACTTGAAGAGAGCTGGAAAAATGAAAAACGTTGGAATGGTGTTACACGTCCATATTCAGCGGAAGATGTTATTCGGTTAAGAGGGTCAATTGATATTGAACATACATTGGCACGCAAGGGTGCCGAGAAGTTTTGGAATCTTCTTCAGACAGAAGAGTATGTTCATGCATTAGGTGCATTGACAGGAAATCAGGCTGTCCAGCAAGCAAAAGCCGGTTTGAAAGCCGTATATTTAAGCGGATGGCAAGTAGCGGCAGATGCTAACCTTTCAGGGAACATGTATCCTGACCAAAGCTTATATCCGGCAAACAGTGTACCGCATGTAGTAAAACGCATTAATCAAGCTTTACAACGTGCCGATCAAATTCAACATCTTGAAGGAGAAGGAGACATTGATTACTTTCTGCCGATTATTGCAGATGCAGAAGCCGGGTTTGGAGGACAGCTTAATGTATTTGAGCTTATGAAAGGGATGATTGAGTCGGGGGCATCTGCTGTCCACTTTGAAGATCAGCTCTCTTCAGAGAAGAAGTGCGGCCACCTAGGAGGTAAGGTGTTATTACCGACGCAAACAGCAATCCGCAATTTAATTTCAGCCCGTCTTGCAGCAGATGTTATGGATGTTCCGACCATTTTAATAGCTCGTACTGATGCGGATGCGGCTGATTTAATCACAAGTGATATCGATCCGGTAGATCGTGAATTCATTACAGGTGAACGTACGGCAGAGGGCTTCTATCGCACAAAGGCAGGGATTGACCAAGCGATCGCTCGAGGGCTTGCTTATGCACCGTATGCTGATTTAATCTGGTGCGAAACGTCCGAACCGAATTTGGAGCAGGCTCAGAAATTTGCCGATGCCATTCATGAGAAATTCCCGGGCAAACTGTTGGCTTACAATTGTTCTCCATCTTTTAATTGGAAAAAGAAATTGGATGACAAGACAATCGAAACGTTCCAGCAGCAAATTGCGAAAATGGGGTATAAGTTCCAATTCGTAACATTGGCAGGATTCCATGCGCTTAATCACAGCATGTTTGAATTGGCGAGAGGGTATAAAACAAGAGGAATGGGCGCATACTCTGAGTTGCAGCAAAGAGAGTTTGCGAGTGAAGCTTATGGATATACAGCGACGAGACATCAACGCGAAGTAGGAACTGGTTACTTCGATCAAGTAGCTCAAATCGTAACGGGAGGAACTTCTTCAACAACAGCATTAAAAGGATCGACAGAAGAAGAACAATTCACGAATGCATAATTGACTATGTACAAAAATCCTTCATGCTTTCGCATGAAGGATTTTTGTCAGGTTGAAGAGAAATCTGAGAGGCTGTCTCATCAGTTTCTACTAAATCACAAGAACGGGTTTTTGCTGAAAGGCCCCGTTACGAAATCCTTGATTTTACTGGATTTTTATAACGGGGCCTTTCAGGAGGATGGTCAAAAGGATTTCTTTTTGCCCTTTTGACCATCCTGTCTTATTTTTTATGTCTACGTAGCCTTTTCCATCAATCGTCTGTACTTGGTTGAAAGCAATTCAAACTTTTGTTTATCTCTCATGTCCAGTGCATTATCAATTTTCTTTTCTAATTTCTCCTTTTGATGTAGAAAAATTGCTTCGTCAATGACCATATCAATGTAAATATGGAGGATTTTCTTAACATCTACGTTCCTTTTTGAATGAGCTAACGACTTCATCATTTCCGTATAAGATTTTTCATGTTTCATGAGAAATCACCCCTGAAGCCTTTTTTTTATTATATAGACTTAGGGGCAAAAAAACAACTTGTTTTCAAAATTTTTAGAAAATTTATTTTAAATCATTTAACCTAACGATTTGACAGTAAAATAAAAAGAAACTTCCCTCCCATTGGCTCTTATATCTTGAACGCTGAGCCCCTGTTGAGTAAAAATTTGTTTCCTCCCCATTATTATATCTATTCATTTAAGTTCAGAAAATTTTATTTTAGATTAACTTTTTTTAAACGGGGAATTGGTTGTAAAATAGAAGATAGAACGGACAAGTATTTGAAGAAGGAGAAACAATGGAATCGATACAACAATTTTTTACGTTAGAATATATTTTGAAATTACTCGAAGATTATCGGGATATCGGGCCTTTACCAGGATTGTTGCTGCCGATGCTTGAAGCTTTTTTGCCAATTCTGCCTCTTTTTGCATTTGTCATGGCAAATGCAGCCGCATTCGGCTTATGGCAAGGTTTTTTGCTTTCATGGGTTGGCGCATGTACCGGAGCGTTCCTCGTCTTTTTTCTTGTCAGGAAATATGGCCAAGAACACTTTTTTTCGTTTTTAAGACGCCATGAACAAATTCGAAAAATTATGGGCTGGTTGGAAGGTCACGGATTTGGCCCGTTATTCTTAATGCTTTGTTTTCCGTTTACTCCATCGGCTGCCATTAATATCGTTGCGGGACTTTCCCGTGTAAGTATTGTGCAATTCGGTTTAGCGGTATTGGCTGGGAAAATGGTGATGATTTTCATTATGAGCTTTATTGGAGCTGATTTCAGGGCATTCTTTGTTCAGCCAATTCGGACGGCGATTGTCGGAGTCATCATTTTTGTTCTTTGGTTTGTAGGCAAACGGTTGGAATCACGCCTGAACAGTAAGGTTGTTCAAAGGCATTATGAATAATTACGGATTTGTAATCAATCTGAACCATTTAAAAGAAGGGTGAAACGACCGGATGGTTGTTTCACCCTTCTTGTAGGTAAATCATGTAAAGGGGATAAAAAATTATCCCCTTTACATGATTTATATATGTGTAAATCACATCTATGTGGTAAAATGATGGAAGAAAATGATAAATGAGAGGTGCTGGTAGTATGCCTCCAAAAGCGTATGTGATGGAAACCAAAATATCTATTCCTGCGTTGAAAGGGCCGATTCTTCAACGCCCCCAATTAATGAAAAAGATGCAGCAAATTTTCCAATATCCCGTAACCGTTATTCATTCCGGTCCCGGTTATGGAAAAAGTACGATGCTGGTTTCGTTTATACAATCTATAAAAGAAGTATGCGGCTGGTATACGCTCGATAGAAGCGATTATGATTTAATTCCCTTTTTACGATACATGACGTATAGCCTTCGGAAGAAACTTCCCATGTTCGGTGAACAATTCCTGACTTACATCAGTGAATTGGAACATCAGTTTCATGAGGAGGATATCCACTTTTTATGTGCCTTGTTTATTAATGAAATTTCCGCATACAATCAAAAGATTATATTCGTTTTAGATGATGTTCATCATGTGCTTCATTCAGAAGATATTCAGCGGTTTATTCAATGGCTTTTAGAGCATCAGCCCCCCAATTTTTTTCTTGTACTGTCCAGTCGGGTCAAAATTAATTGGGCCTCCCTTCCTGGATTGAGGGTCAAAAACCATCTACTCGAGATTACTCAAGAAGATTTGGCTCTTTCCAAAGAAGAAATTGATGTGTTAGTGAATGATTATTATCACTGTTCCCTTTGTCCGGCGGATGTGGAGATTATTTTACATGTAACAGAGGGGTGGATGATTGCTGTACAAATGATCATTCAGCAAATGAAAAAATCGGAACATGCTGCAGAGTTTCTACAAAATAAACAAAGTTCGTTAGAAGAACTTTTCTCCTTTTTAGCTATGGAAGTCTTCATGAATCAACCTCCAGATATACAACAATTCTTGTTGAAAACATCTATTTTTGAACAAATCGATCCCTATCTATGTTTACATGTCCTGCATATCCCAAATGCTCGTCCTATATTAGAGGAGCTGCAAATGCGAAATCTATTCCTGATGATGAATGGAGAAGGCCAGTTCCGCTATCATGCTTTGTTTAAGGAATTCTTGGAAATGCATTTAAAGAAAAACAGGGAACTCTACAATCAATTGCATATGGGTGCAGCTTCTTATTTTTTGAAGCAAAAGCAGTATTTACAGGCATTACAACATTATAAATCCATTGAATGCTACAAAGAGATGGCACACCTGCTTGGAACAAACGGGGAAGAAATGTTAGAAAAGGGATATTTACACCAAATGAAAGAAATTTTGCACCAAATACCGGAAATCGTCAAAAATGAGCACTATATGGCATGGTATTTTGAAGGAGAAGTGTACCGATATCATTGTATGTACCAAAAAGCGGGAGAATACTACCGAAAAGCGGAACAATTTGCACAGGCGGTAAACGATGTAAGCGGAGAAGGGAAAGCTGCAGAGGGACAGGCAAAAATTTATTTGGATACCATTCAGCCAAGGCTGGCAGAGCGCTTCTTGGAGCATGCGGTTGCATGTTTGGAGAAACATGAAGCTTCTTCGGCCAGGGAAAAGGCAAAACTTTATTATCTGATGGCAGAAAACTTATTGAATGGGGGAAGCGCAGTCAGGGCGAAGAAATGGTATGAAAAAGGCAAGGCGTTAAAGGCGGGTCTTGATGATACGGCTTTAGAAATCAGGCTGCAATTAAGAACGGGGAATTTAGAGGGGGCCCGGAAAAAGCTGATTGAAAAGCAAAAAGATACTCTTGAAATGTTTATGAGGCTGCAGCAATCACATCGCGAAAATGTTCTTCTATTGTCGCTCATTGAGTCATGGGCAGGAAATCCGGAGGAAGCAAAGAGATTGGCGAATGACGGAATTAAACGTGGAGTGAAGGTAAAGGCGCCGTTCTTGGAAGCGTGCGGATGGACAAGAATGGGGCATGCAGTACAGCTTCTCGAACGCTATGATTCAGCCCTTGCACAAAAATGTTATGAAACGGCCCTTGAGATTATGGATGATCTATCCGTTTCAAGGGGAAAAGCAGAAGCCTTAATGGGGCTGTGTCTTTTACATGGGTTTAACGGGTCGTATGAAACCGCCATCCATCAAGGGAAAAAAGCTTTAAAAGAAACAGAGTCAGTGAAAGACTCCTGGATGTCAGGTTTCATTCAACTTTGTATGGGAGTGGTTGCTGTGCATAATGAAAAGTGGAAAGAAGGCGACCATTTTTTATTGGAGGCACAGCGGCTGTTCCGTCATTGCGGGGATTGCTACGGTCAAAGTTTGGTTTACATGTGGCAGACATTTTCAGCCTATGAAAACGGGCAGTGGCAAGAGTTTGAACAGGTGCTTTCTGCTTTTTGGGAGAGCGTCGAACAAGGCGGCTATGAATATCTGTTATTTAAGCGTTCAATGTTCGGCCCAAGAGATTTAAAGAGGTTCATTCCCATTTTACTCGAAGGGCAAAGGCGTAATGTGTATCCTGCACAAATGGTCCGTTTGTTGGAAGAGTCCGGGATAGGTGATGCAGCCAGTCATCCCGGGTATACGCTGAGATTTCAAACTCTGGGAGCATTTCGAGTGTGGTTAGGCGAACAGGAAATTCGAGAGAGGGACTGGCAAAGAGCAAAGGCGAAGGAATTATTAGAGCTATTTGTGACAAATCGCCGTACCTTACTACAAAAACAAGAGATTATCGCCTATTTATGGGCGGATGTTGAAGAAGAAACCGCCTTAAGAGATTTTAAAGTGGCGTTAAATGCCCTTAATAATGTTCTTGAGCCTAACCGAAAAGCAAGAGGAAATACCTTTTATATTCGCAGAGTAGAAAGTGCATATGGCTTAAATGAACAAACCGACTATGAGATGGACGTAATAAATTTTGAAAAAAAGGTTCAAAAGGGTTTGGAAGAGGGAAATGAACAAAAAGCCATTCACTGTTTGCAGGAGGGCCTTGCCCTGTATAAAGGGGAGTATCTGCCGAATAGAAGATATGAAGATTGGTGCATTCATGAAAAGGAAAAATTAAAGTTATATTTCTTACGGGGCGCTGAAAAGCTTGCTTCCTTATTGATGAATGATTATCAATATGACCAGGTTATTATGTGGTGCGAAAAAATTTTGGAACAAGATGCTCTCTGGGAAGAAGCCTATCGCCTATTGATGGTTTGTTATATGCAGAAAAACAATCGTCCACAAGCATTGAAAGTATATCGAAAATGCCGGGAGCAATTGAAAAAAGAGCTTGGAATTGCACCATCAGCTAAAACGGAACAAGTATATGAAATGATTGCTAAAATGTAAGTCTGTAACTTTCCTGTAACCGTTTTTATATAAGATAGGTGTAATTAGACTATATAAGGCAATGTTCACAATGATGAAAACAACAGACGTTTTCTTACCGTTTATTTATTCGTGGAGAGAGTTGTGGGCATTGTCTATTTCATTCGCTCATGGAAAGATGTACGTACCGTCTCCCTAAGCTGTGTGGCTTAATCAGCAAAAGTGCCATAAAAGTTAGGTGAATCGAATAAGGTAAAAACATATACATGATTTTACGAGGAACGGACTAAAAATGAAGAAAGGTTCATTTTTTATGGGTCCTACATTGCAAGGGGGGATGAACGTGATCGCATTGAAAACGGTTGAACTGCCGAATGGTGAAACGATGGGATATCGTGAAAGAGCGGGCGGAAAGCATGTTGTCATTCTTGTTCATGGGAATATGACATCATCCAAACACTGGGATTTATTGTTAGACAGCATGGATGAAGCATTTAAACTTTATGCTGTAGATATGAGGGGATTCGGTGCCTCCACTTACCATGATCCTATTGAGAGTATCCGTGATTTTTCGGAAGACCTCAAGCTTTTTGTGGATGAACTGGGGTTACAGAATTTTAGTTTAATAGGTTGGTCTATGGGTGGAGCCATTTGTATGCAGTTTGCTGCAGACTATCCCGGATTCTGTAAAAATATGGTGCTTCTGGCTTCCGCTTCTACAAGAGGCTACCCCTTCTATGGTACGAATGCTTTAGGTCAGCCAGATGTAACAAAACGTTTAAAGACAAAGGAAGAAGTCATAAAAGACGCCGGGAAAACCCTGCCTGTGCAAAACGCTTATGATAAAAAAAACCGCGCTTTTTTAAAACAAATGTGGAATATGCTTATCTACCGGAAAAATCAACCTTCACAGGAACTGTACGAAGAATATATCGATGATATGTTGACTCAGCGGAACCTGGTTGATGTGTACCATTCGTTAAATATCTTTAACATAAGTCATGTTGATAATGAAGCGGCAAAAGCAACAGGAGAAGTTTCAAACATTCGCATCCCTGTTTTAGTGCTTCGCGGTAATTTAGATTTGGTTGTGACAGATAAAATGACAAAAGAAATTTTGCAGGATCTAGGAGAAATAGCAACATATGTGGAGTTGAAAAATTGTGGACACTCGCCTTTAGTGGATAGCTTGGATTTATTGCTCGATCATATTTCTGAATTTTTAAAACATCAGGAGGTAATGAGATGAGACTTGAAAACAAGGTAGCTATTATTACTGGTGCTGCAAATGGATTAGGCTTGGAAGCTGCACGTATTTTTATAAAAGAAGGGGCAAAAGTAGCGCTTGTCGACTTTGATGAGAAAATAGGCACGCAAAGGGTAGAAGAGTTAAGGGATGCGGGTGGAGATGCAGAGTTTTTTAAAGTCAATGTGGCTGATCGAAACAGTGTAGACGCAATGGTTAACGGAGTAATCGAACGATTTGGGAAGATTGATATTTTGATAAACAATGCGGGCATTACAAGAGATGGATTTTTAACAAAGCTTTCCGTAGAAGATTTCCAAAAAGTCATTGATGTGAACCTAACCGGGGTGTTTCATTGTACACAAGCAGTTGTTCCGCATATGATCGCACAAGGAAAAGGGAAAATTATCAGCACTTCATCCGTATCAGGTGTATATGGAAATCTTGGCCAAACGAATTATGCTGCCGCTAAAGCTGCGGTAGTAGGAATGACGAAGACATGGGCGAAGGAATTGGCGAGAAAAGGAATTAATGTGAATGCCGTTGCCCCTGGGTTTATTGAGACGAACATGGTAGCGCAGGTACCTGAAAAGGTCATTAATCAAATCAAAGGCATGATTCCAATGCAACGGTTAGGTCAGCCTTCTGAAATCGGATATGCCTATCTTTTTTTAGCCTCTGATGAATCAAATTATGTTAATGGAACAGTACTGCATGTTGACGGTGGGATTATGATGTAAGTAACGAATGAGGCTGTCCCATAAGCCTCTAATAAATCACAAAAACTGATTTTTACTGAAAGACCCTGTCACATAATCCCTTGGTTTTACAGGGTTTTCATGACGGGGCCTTTCAGGAGGATGACCGAAAAGGGCTGTGTTTTGCCCTTTTCGGTCATCCTCATTCTATATATTACTAGTTAAAAAGGACGGGGGACGGCTATGAATAGCATTGTGATTACATCGGCAGTGCGCTCACCAATTGGAACATTTGGAGGGGCATTCAAAGACTTACTGCCTTCGGATTTGATTGTTCCTGTATTAAAAGAGGCCATAAAACGGAGCGATATGCGGGAAGATGAAGTGGATGAAGTCATTTTAGGTCATTGCATCCAGCGTACGGACGAGCCTAATATTGGCCGTACAGCCGCCTTGTTGGCCGGCTTCGCGGATACGACAACCGGCTATACGGTACAGCGTCAATGTGCATCGGGAATGCAAGCGATTATTTCTGGATTTTTGCAGATTCAAGCCGGCATGTGTGACACAGTAGTCGCCGGCGGAGTAGAAGCCATGAGTTCAAGTCCTTATGTATTGAAGCAGCACCGTTGGGGAGGAAGACTTCAGCATGGTCAGGTAACTGATACATTATGGGAGATTTTAGAGGATCCTATCCATCATATCATGATGGGTGAAACAGCGGAGAATTTAGCAGACTTGCATCAAATTTCAAGAGAGGAACAGGATGAAGTAGCCTTATTAAGTCATCAGCGTGCTGTAAGAGCCATACAAGAGGGGTATTTCGAGCAAGAAATTGTACCGATAACGTTTAAAACGAAAAAAGGTGAAACGGTTGTGTCTCAAGATGAAAGTCCAAGGCATGATTTAACGATCGATAAATTGGCCGGCCTGCGTCCTATATTTAGAAAAGGCGGTACCGTCACAGCTGGTAATGCATCAAGCTTAAACGACGGGTCGGCTGCGCTTGTCCTGATGACAGAAGAAATGGCAAAGCGAAAGGGCGTCAAGCCGCTCGCTCGTATTGTCGGCTGTTCGGTAGCGGGCGTTCATCCAAGCGTCATGGGCAGAGGACCCGTTCCTGCGATTCGCAAGGGACTAGAACAGGTGTCATGGTCACTTGAAGAGGCGGATTTAATCGAAGTAAACGAAGCTTTCGCTGCCCAATACTTAGCAGTGGAGAAAGAGTTGGGACTGGATCGTGAGAAAGTAAATGTCAATGGAAGCGGGATTAGTCTTGGTCATCCGATTGGGTGTACCGGCGCCAGAATTACCGTGAGTTTGATTCATGAGTTGAATCGCAGACAACTGAAAAAGGGAATTGCTTCATTATGTGTAGGCGGAGGAATGGGAGCTGCGTTATTTATTGAAGCGTTATAAGATGCAGGATGAAAATGTGTTGACAGAAGCATTCGTTTGATATGAAGCGAAAGGTCTATGTGCCAGGCCAACAATATAATAGATGAATTTAGAACATAGGGAACGAGCCTCCTGTCAGTGACAGAAGGCTCGTTTTTTATATTTTAGTTCGATTTGTAATATGAACAGCCGTCTTCACCTTTTGATGATGAGGGTCAAAAGAAAGCCGATTGAAAAAAAGAAGTCAATAACAACATGGCGCTGCTGATTGAAAGGGAAGCGACAAGCGGCGGACCGATACTTGCACCAGTCAGCAATATGAATGAATACAGTGAAATGGCTGAGTACAGTGGAATTAATGTATAGATGTTGCAGGCCGCTAAAATGGCTGCTGTGACGAGAATGACACTCACTTTTTTGATCACCCGTAATACGTTATGTAAAAGAGGGAGGAAAGGTGAATATAGCTGGAAAGTGTTTCGTTTTGAAGAAACGAACGTACGTGCTATAATGGTTATATCGTGCAATAAATCATTTTGTGTTTTTTGACAATGACTGGTGAATGGAATTAAAGAACCAACTTTAGTAAAATAGAAGTGATGCAACATAATGAAAACATAGATAGTAAATGATGATTTACTGAAAGGGCTGTAGATAAATAGGTTTTCATCATAACAGGTTCTTTCGGAAGGATGGCTGGAAAGGCGTAGGTTTTTTATGTCTTTTTAGCCATCCTTTATCCGTTTATACCGAAAAGGGAAATTTCATCAGTGGGGTTTTGCTGCCCGTTAATGAGGGATTAATATGATAGATAATAAGGACAAAAGGGGGATGTTCATGGCAATTCAGTTTTTACTTGGCCGTTCCGGCAGCGGCAAAACGAATTATTGTTTAAATGAAATCGTTGAAACATTGCGGCAGGAACCGCTCGGACCGCCCATTATTTATATCGTACCGGAGCAAATGACCTTTCAATCGGAGTATTCGCTGATTCAAACACCGGGTTTGAAAGGGATGATGCGTGCCCAAGTATTTAGTTTAACCCGATTGGCTTGGCGCGTCTTGCAGGAGGTCGGAGGCATGAGCCGTTATCACGTAGATAATACCGGCATTAACATGCTTCTTAGAAAGATTATTGAAAAACATAAGCAAGAATTGAAAATCTTTGCGGCAGCTTCCGAGAAGCCGGGATTTATTGACCAGTTGGAACGTATGTTAACCGAATTCAAACGATACTGTTTAGAGGCAGAAGCACTGGCAAATAAAGAGGGAGAACTGCTTGCCGATTCCCAAAAAGTACTGGGAGACAAGTTTCATGATCTTCAAATTATTTATACAGAGCTGGAAAAACAGCTTTTGCATAAATATGTGGATTCGGAAGATTATTTGCGTTTGCTGGCAGAGAAAATGCCGCATTCTTCTTATTTAAAGAACGCTTCTATTTATATTGATGGCTTCTACAGTTTCACCCCGCAAGAATTAGAAGTGATCGCCGTGTTGATGAAAACATGTCCGTCAGTAACGATCGCATTGACAGCTGATCGGAATTATGAAGATGAATTGCCTCACGAAATGGATTTATTTCATATGACGGTCCAAACGTATCAAGTTCTTCATCAAATGGCGCGGGAGCATCAGGTGGAAATCAAAGAGCCGATTATTTTAAATAAAACGAACCGATTTGAAGCAGCTCCTGGGCTTGCCCATCTCGAAAAATACTTTGATGACAGACCAACCGTACCGTTTAATGAACCAGTCGACGACATCCAATTGCTGCCTGCCGTCAATCGCCGTGCTGAAGTAGAAGGCGTGGCGCGAGAAATCAGGGAGCTCGTGCGAGAAAAAGATTTTCGGTATCGGGACATTGCACTTGTTGTTCGTAACGGACAGGATTACGATGATTTGATTCAGACAATCTTTCAAGATTATGAGATTCCCTATTTCCAAGATCGAAAGCGTGCGATGGTCCATCATCCTCTCATTGAATTCATCCGGGCTAGTTTGGAAGCAGCAAACGGCGTATGGCGCTACGAGACCATTTTCCGCTGCGTCAAAACGGACTTGCTGTTTCCGCTCGATGCGAATGTGTCCTTGTTAAGGGAAGAGATGGATCGTTTTGAAAACTATGTATTGAGATATGGAATCCAAGGAACGAAATGGACAATGGACGGACGCTGGACATATCGCCGTTACCGCTCTCTTGAAGAGATGGATATTCCCCAAACGGATGAAGAACGGGAATTTGAAGAAAAAATCAATGAGTTACGCCAACTAATCGTAAAGCCGTTAAAGCAGCTGCAAGATTCATTGAAAAAGGCGAAGTCTGGTCAATCAATGTGTGAGGCTCTTTATGCTTATTTAACAAAGCTGAATATTCCAGAGAAACTGGAAAGGTGGCGTGATGAAGCGGAACAAGAGGGAGATTTGGATACATCACGAGAACATGACCAAGCTTGGCAAGCGGTAATTGGTCTATTGGATCAGTTTGTTGAAATGATGGGAGAAGAAAAAGTATCGACCGCTTTATTTAGCAGTGTAATCGAAACAGGTTTAGATGCCATGCAATTTGCTTTAGTTCCTCCTGCTATCGATCAAGTATTGGTGGCAAGCTTTGAGCGCTCTCGTTTCTCAAATATTAAAGCCACGTTCATATTGGGGGTCAATGAAGGGATCATACCGGCAAAACCGCAAGAAAACGGGATTTTATCTGATCAAGAGCGTGAATATTTATGGCAATCAGGATTCAAAGTCGCTCCGAGCAGCAAGCAGCAATTATTCGACGAGCCCTTTTACATTTATTCAGCCTTCGTCAGCCCGTCTGAAAGGCTTTATATCACGTATCCTCTCGCTAATGAGGAGGGGAAAACACTGCTTCCATCCGTCATGATCAGCCGCTTAAAAGATATGTTTCCTCTTCTGAAAGAAAAGCTTCTCATGCAGGAGCCGGCTGAATTAGCCGTAGAGGAACAAATTCAATATGTATCCAATCCGCTTATGACGTTAACGTATTTATCAGGCCAGCTGCAAGCATGGAAAAGACACTATCCGATTGATGACGTTTGGTGGGATGCCTATAACTTTTATGTGGGGGATGAAGATTGGAACGCTTATAGCCAAAGGGTATTAAGCAGCTTGTTTTACCGGAATGAAGCCAAAGGGTTGTCGAAGGAAACAAGTACGCATTTATATGGAAAACATATTCAAGCGAGCGTATCCAGAATGGAGAGATTCCAGGCGTGTCCATATGCCCATTTCGCTTCACATGGCTTGCGTTTGAAAGAGAGAAAGGTCTTTCGTCTAGAGGCTCCTGATATCGGGGAGCTATTCCATGCGGCGTTAAAGATGATGGCAGAACAGCTGCGGGAAAATCAGAAGGATTGGCGCCATTTGACGAAAAGAGAATGTGAGCAGTTATCCCACCTTGTAGTGGATGAGCTGGCTCCGAAACTGCAAAATGAAATTTTACTAAGTTCGAATCGCCATCATTATTTGAAGCATAAGCTCCAGCAAATCATTGAGCGTGCGTCTCTTGTGCTGAGCGATCATGCAAAGGCGAGCGGTTTTGTCCCAATCGGCTTGGAACTCGCATTTGGGCCTGATCAGCAGCTGCCTGCGATGCAGTTTACGCTCCCGAATGGAAGCACAATGGAATTGATTGGCCGGATCGACCGTGTAGATAAAGCGGAAGGTTCTAAAGGTGTTTTACTTCGAATCGTGGATTATAAATCGAGTGACAAAGCATTGAATCTAGTGGAAGTATATTATGGTCTGGCTCTTCAAATGCTTGCGTATTTAGATGTTGTTATCACGTATGCGGAGAAGTTGGTCGGTACCGGACAAAATATATTGCCTGCAGGGGTTCTGTACTTCCATGTCCACAATCCGATGATCAATAGTTCAAAAGCATTGACGTTGGATGAGATTGAAGAGGAAATTTTTAAACGCTTCAAAATGAAAGGCTTGCTTCTTGGAGATGAAGAAGCGGTTCGCCTTATGGATCAGACCCTCGAGTCGGGACGTTCCCAAATTGTTTCCGCCGGTTTGAAAAAAGGCGGAGGCTTTTATCCAAATTCATCCATAGCGGGTGAGCAGCAGTTCGCTGATATAAGAAAGCATATGCGGAAGCAGTTTACAGATATCGGTACGAAGATTACAGATGGAGTTATTGATATCTCTCCTTATAAGTTAAAGGAAAAGACTCCTTGTGAGTTTTGTTCGTTCCGTTCTGTTTGCCAGTTTGATCAATCGATGGAGAAACATGAGTATCGCCATTTAAAGCCAGAAAAGCCGGAGGTCATTTTAGAAAAAATGAGACAGGAGGGAGACGGCCATGAGTAAATGGGTGCCAAAACCAGAGGGAAGTCAGTGGACAGATGATCAATGGAAAGCCATCGCTGCCTCTGGACAGGATATTCTTGTCGCGGCAGCAGCCGGGTCGGGAAAAACGGCCGTTCTTGTGGAACGGATTATTAAAAAACTAGTATCAAATGAAAATCCGATTGACGTAGACCGCTTGCTCGTTGTGACATTCACGAATGCATCGGCTGCGGAAATGCGTAATCGAATCGGGGAGGCCATTGAAAAAGAATTAAAGAAAAACCCTTCCTCTCTTCATTTGCGACGCCAGTTAAGTTTATTAAACCGGGCCTCCATTTCAACACTGCACTCTTTCTGTTTGGAAGTGATTCGAAAATTTTATTATATGATCGATTTAGATCCGGGGTTTCGCATTGCGGATGATACAGAAGCCGAATTAATCCGGGAAGAAGTGCTGGATGAGTTGTTTGAAGAACAATACAGCATCGAGAACAATGAGCGTTTCTTTGAGGTGATCGATCGTTACACAAGCGACCGCAGTGACAATGATATTCAAGTGATTGTGAGGAAACTGTATGATTTTGCGCGTGCCAATCCGAATCCTGACCTTTGGTTGGAGCAATTGATTCGCCAATATGAGGTGACGGAAGAAATGACGGTGGATTCATTGCCGTTTATCCGTTTTTTGCTGGATGATGTGCGCATGCAGCTTCAAGGTATTGAAGCATTACTGCAAGAAGCGTTGGAATTGACCAAAGTCCCAGGGGGACCTGCACCAAGGGCAGTCAATATAGAAGATGATTTACGTCAAGTTCAAGCATTGATACATGCGTCTGAGACCTCCTTTTCTTTACTGCATGAACAATTCCAGTCCCTTTCTTTCTCCAGACTGAAGCCATGTAAAGGAGATGAGTTTCACCCCGAACTCCTCGATAAAGTGTCGGATGTAAGGAAAAGCGCCAAAACATCATTGGAAAAGGTGCAAAGTGAATTGTTTAACCGTCCGCTTCGTGCTTATTTAGAAGACTTGAAAACGATGAAGCCAATCGTTGAAACACTGGTGTTCATCGTCTTGGAATATGGAAAAAGATATGAAGCGGTAAAAAAAGAGAAAGGGCTTGTAGATTTTTCCGATTTGGAGCATTACTGCCTGCAAGTGTTACGAGACGACGAACAGGGGGGACAAGCCCTCGTTCCTTCAGAAGTCGCGAAGCAATATCGGGTACAGTTTACGGAAGTATTGTTGGATGAGTACCAAGATACGAATATGGTCCAAGAATCGATTATTCAGCTTGTTACAAAAGATGAAGAAGAGACGGGAAACCTGTTCATGGTTGGGGACGTGAAACAGTCAATTTATCGCTTCCGTTTGGCAGAGCCCTTTTTGTTTTTAAGCAAATACAAGCGATTTACCCAAGACGGGGAACATTCAGGCTTGCGAATCGATTTAAATAAAAACTTTCGCAGCCGTTCACAGGTGCTGGATGCGACGAACTTTGTGTTTCAGCAAATTATGGATGAGGCTGTGGGAGAAATCGAATATGACGATGATGCTTCTTTAAAACTTGGTGCCAGTTATCCGAAAGTAGAGGGAATGGAAACGGAACTGCTGCTTGTCACGAAAGACGGGGCGGAGGTTTCTGTTGATCTGGAGGAAGAGTCCGAACAGGAAAGCGGGGCATTTTCGGATGCAGAACTGGAGACGGCTCAACTTGAAGCGAGGGTAATGGCCCGAAAAATAAGGGAAATGGTTCAAAATCGGTTCCAAGTGTACGATCGCGCATTGGACCGAATGCGCAATGTCACATATCGTGACTTTGTCATATTGCTTCGCTCCATGCCATGGGCTCCGCAAATCATGGAAGAGTTTAAACAGCATGGAATCCCGCTTTATGCGGACTTGGCAAAAGGTTATTTTGATGCGACGGAAGTCACGATCATGATGTCCTTATTGCAAGTCGTGGATAATCCGTACCAAGATATTCCACTTGCGGCCGTGCTTCGTTCTCCAATCGTCGGCATGAGTGATGAAGAGTTGGCGGTTATCCGATTAGCGGATAAAAAAGGAACGTACTATGAAGCGCTCAAGGCTTTTATGGCAACATCTGACGAGAGGGATGTTATTTACCAGAAAGTGTACCGGTTATATGAATCATTGCAAGTATGGCGTACACAGGCTCGCCAGGGAGCGCTGTCATCTCTTATTTGGCAGCTGTACCGTGATACCGGCTTCTTTGAATTTGTCGGCGGCTTGCCGGGTGGAAAGCAAAGACAAGCCAATTTGCGGGCGCTGTATGACCGCGCACGCCAATATGAATCGACATCGTTTAGAGGGCTGTTCCGTTTCTTGCGTTTTATTGAAAGAATGCGGGATCGCGGGGATGATTTAGGAACGGCCAGAGCCCTCGGAGAGCAGGAAGATGTCGTACGGCTGATGACCATCCACAGCAGTAAAGGTCTGGAGTTTCCCATCGTCTTCGTTGCAGGACTTTCCAGGCAGTTTAATATGATGGATTTGTATCAATCGTATTTATTTGATAAAGAATTGGGATTTGGATCGAAGCTTGTGAATCCTAAGCTGAGAATCAGCTACCCAATGCTGCTTCAACAAACGATTAAGCGAAAAATGAAAAAAGAAACCATGGCAGAGGAAATGCGAGTTTTATATGTGGCGTTGACCCGTGCAAAGGAAAAGCTGATATTGGTCGGCACCGTCAATCGTTTTGCCAATACGTTAATGAAGTGGAAGAGTGTCTTAGCGCATCCCGATTGGGTGCTTCCCATCCATGTAAGAGCGCAGGCAAAATGCTATTTGGATTGGATTGGTGCTTCCGTCATTCGCCATAAGAGCGGGGAACAATTGTTGGGAGAAGCGGCAGAGGTTCCTGTATTGCCTGAAGTGCATGAACATTCGTCATCATGGAAGCTGGAGGTCATTCATGCCGCTGACCTTGCGGATGAATCCCAACAGGAGCAGCATCATCATGAAGAACTGCTGGAAGCGTTGAAGCAAGGGAAAAACGTTCCAATCGAGAGTGAGAAAAAATCCGAAATTAAAAGAAGGCTTGACTGGAAGTACGGCTTCCAAGCGGCAGCCGTTCACCGCTCTAAACAATCTGTATCTGAAATGAAGCATCAGCATCAATTAACGGAAGACAGCAGTGATGATGCATTCATTCGAAAGGTGAGGGCCCCGCTTGTCGACCGTCCGAGATTCATGCAGGAAAAGTCTTTGACGGCAGCCGAGAGAGGAACAGCGATGCATCTTGTTATGCAGCATGTTTCGTTGCAGCAAGCGGTAACGGCTGATGATGTAAGGGAGCTTGTAGCTTCGATGGTAACGAGGGAACTGCTTACCACAGAGCAAGCGGATGAAATTGATTTTGAAAGCATCTCGGCGTTTTTTAAGACGGATATTGGAAGAAGACTGCAACATACCAAGCATGTCTATCGGGAAATGCCGTTCAGTTTATACATTCCGGCTTCCGAGGCTTATGCGACATGGAGCGCTCCCGAGGAAGAAGCAGTTCTAGTGCAGGGGGTCATTGACTGTTTATTTGAAGACGAAGAAGGCATCGTATTGATTGACTTTAAAACAGACAATATTTCCGACCGTTTTGAAGGAGATTTTGAACGGGCGAAGCCGTTCTTGCTGGATCGCTATGAAATGCAAGTAAGCCTATATGCAAAAGCGGTCGAGCATATCTTAAATCGCCCGGTGGCAGCTCGTTATCTGTACTTTTTTGATGGCAGTCAAGTGATTGAATTATAATAGAATGAAAGCCCCGTCTTGAAAATCCAGTAAAATCAAGGACTTCGTGACGGGGCCTTTCATTAAAAATCAATTCTTGCGGTCTATCAGAGACGCTGGGTCAGTCTCAAACGCTATAAGAGAAGTGTGGGGGGTGAGCGGAAGTCGGCCGCCCTTCTGCTGTTTCATATGATAAAATACAAGTCAAAAGGGATTTGAACAGGGGGAAGGAATACGTGCGGATTTTGCATACAGCCGATTGGCATTTAGGGCGAACGCTTGAGGGACGCAGTCGCCTTGAAGAGCAAGCGCAGTTTTTGGACGAGCTGGCAGAGATAGTGGAAAAAGAAAAAATAGATGTTGTACTTATGGCAGGGGATGCTTTTGATACGGTGAATCCGCCTGCAGCGGCTGAGCAGCTTTTTTATGAGAGTCTATCGCGATTGTCCGATAAAGGAAATAGGCCTGTGATGGTTATTTCAGGAAATCATGACAGCCCGGATCGGCTTGCGGCAGCTACACCCTTAGCGAGAGAACAAGAGATTACTCTAATCGGATTACCGACAACGAATATTCATTCCATCCATATTCCAACAACGGGAGAATTGCTTGAGGTAGCTGCATTGCCATATCCGTCCGAATCGCGCTTAAAAGAACTTTTATCTGCTGAAAATGATGAAATGGCCATTCGAAACTCATATGACCAGCGAATCCAAGGGATTTTTCAAGCGATGAGCAGCCAATTTTCACCGAATGCGGTTCATGTCGCGATGAGCCATATTTATGTGGCAGGAGGAAGTTCAACCGACTCGGAGCGTCCTATCGAGGTAGGCGGGGCTTATACGGTAGCGGCAACAAGCCTTCCTGAGGCGGCACAATATGTAGCGCTCGGGCATTTGCATCGACCTCAAAACATTAAGCGGGCTCATACAACAGCCCGTTATTCCGGCTCACCTTTGGCTTACAGTTTTTCGGAGTCGGGATATACGAAATCCGTTACGATTGTGGATGCGAAACCTCATGCTCCGGTTGAGCTGACGGAAGTTTATTTAACGAGTGGAAAGCCGCTTGTGAGATGGAAGGCGAAAAACGGGTTAACGGAAGTTTACAACTGGATTGATGAGGGACGGGACAAACAAGCGTGGATTGACCTTGAAGTTCATTTAAAGGATGCACTGTCCATTGAAGAAATTCATCGACTGCGCAAATTACACAGTGGTTTTGTTCACATCCGCCCGGTATTTGAGGAGGAAGAGGAGCATGAAACCTCGGCTGCGATCCAAAATCTCCCCATTGACGAGTTGTTCAAACGGTTTTACGGACGCCAAACCGGTGGAGCACAGCCGGATGATGAGCTAATTCAATTATTCTTATCACTCGTTCATGAAGAAGCATCAACTGGGGAGGAGGAGGAAGCATGAAACCTATTACGTTAACCATTGCAGGGCTCCATAGCTTTCGTGAGAAACAAGTCATCGATTTCGAAACCCTTTGTGAAGGGGGAGTGTTTGGGATTTTCGGACCGACGGGAAGCGGAAAATCCTCCATTTTAGATGCAATGACATTGGCGTTATACGGAAAAGTAGAAAGAGCCGCCAATAACACACAAGGAATTTTAAATCATGCGGAAAAAGAACTGCACGTTGCGTTTACATTCGAGCTCGAAAATGCAGAGAACAAATACCGTTATACGGTAGAACGAAGTTTTAAGCGTTCTGATGAGCTCCGGGTGAAATCGGCAACAAGCCGATTGATTGAGGAACAAGAAGAGAGATTTGTATTAGCTGATAAAACAAGCGACGTGAATCAACAGGTACAGGAGCTTCTTGGATTGACGATTGACGATTTCACACGCGCAGTCGTCCTTCCGCAAGGGAAGTTTGCCGAGTTTTTGTCTTTAAAAGGGGTAGAACGCCGGCAAATGCTTCAGCGCCTATTTAATTTGGAACAGTATGGAGACCGCCTTAATAAACAGCTGCGTGAGAAAGTCCAGAAGCTTAACAGCGACCTTGATAAAATCATCGCAGAGCAGGCGGGGCTGGGGGATGCATCGGCCGAGCGTTTAAAAGAAGCAGAAGAAGAATTGAAAAATGGTGATATGCTTCTTCAAAAGAGGGAAAAAGAGCTTTCAGACATTAATCGGCAATTCGAGCAGCATAAACAATTGTGGGAATGGCAGCAAGAGAGGGAGGTCATTCAGGAGAAACTCTTCGCTTTAGAACAACAAAAGCCAGCCATTCAAGAAAAAGAGCAGGTTGTGGAGCGGGCGGAGCTGGCTGAAAGCCTCAAGCCGTATATGGACGCATACGAGCAATGCAAAAAGCGCTACACTCAAGCTGAAATGAATCTCCATCAGTTAAAGGAAAAACTGGACGAGACAAAGCGATCTTACGAACAATCGACGGTTTTGTATCAAGAAAAAAGAGACATTCGCTTGAAGGAAGAACCCGGATTAACGGCTCGAAAGGAAAAATTGGAACAAGCAAAGGAATGGCAGGTTTCGGTACAAAATTTAACGAAAGAAATTGATGATTTGCGTAAACAGCAGCAACAGCTGGAACAAGCTCTTCAACAAAAAAAAGAAGAGTTGGAAAAAGCGGAAAGTCTCTATGAAAGAGGAACAGAGAAGCAAAAGCAGCTGAAAGAAGAGATGAAACAAACCGAAGTGGCAACAGAGTATCGCGAAAAGGTACAACAGGCTTCTGCCGAAAAGCACAACCTCCTTCGTCTTCGAGAGATGATGAAAGAAGCGATGGAGAGCCGCGAGACAAAACAAGAACAAGTAAAGGCAGCGGAGCGGGAAGCTGAACAGTTTCATGAAAAATATGAAGCCTTGTTAGAAAACGGGAAGACTTTATTTGAACGGGTGCAAGGAACGTATCATGTTCTTTGTGAGCGTGAAAAGGAGTTTGAACAAGCCGTTTCTAAGGCTGAGGGCCACATTCAAGCATTGAAGAATCAAGCGGAAAAGGAAAAAGCGCAGCATTTGGCGTTACAGCTGGCAGAAAAGTTAACGGAAGGTTCATCCTGTCCGGTTTGCGGGTCGACTGACCATCCTTCTCCCGTTCAGCATATAGGCGCATCTCAAGTCAAAGTAATCGCCGAGAAATTGGAAAAAGCGGAACAGCTTTTTTTGGTTTTGCGAGAGGAGAAATCCCGCTTTACCTCTTTAAAAGTACAGCTTGAGCAGGCAGCACAGCAAATAACAGATGAGCTTGAAGGAAAGATGGATAAAATCGGTGTTTTATCCGCGATTGAACCGTTGGCCGCTCTGGGATCTGAGAATATTGGGGATATCGTGCGTGTGATTCAAACAGAGACGAAATCGCTGCAACAGGACTATCTAAAGTTAAAAGAAGATAGTCAAGCTCTTATTCAACAGTTTCGAATGATGAAAATCAAATACGAGCAGGCCGTATCGCATGTGTCGCTCTATGAAGCTGATTTACAGGAGCGAACAGAAAAACTGAACCAATTACAACACGATGTAGAACAAGCTGCAGCGAGTTGGAACGAACAGTTTGCTCCATTTCGATTGGACGATATGGAAAGTTTGCAGCAGGAAATTACATCGAAAGATCGACAACAGCAACAATTGAAAGAGCGAATCGAAACGAGCATTACCTTTTTAGAGCAGAAAGCAGCACTTATTAAACGTGTTACGGCAGAGAATAACGAACTGGAACGTCAGCAAGTAGAGCTGGCAGCGCGCCTCAGCGGGAAGCAGGAGCTATGTTTTGAGAAACAATCACAATTAAAAAACATCATCGGTGAAGAGGATGCCCAAGTGCTGTTAGAAAAGACCGTTCGTATGATGGAGATACTTTCTTCCGAAGAAACATCAGCGTATGAAAAATGGCAGCAAAGTCAACTTGCGTACCAACAGCATGAAAGCCGTACAAAAGCATTGGAGCAGTCTCTTCAAGAGCTGAAACTCCACTATAAAGAAGCGGAGCAAGCATGGAATGAAAAACATGGAGAAACTGCGTTTTCATCAATTGAAGAGGTGAGACACGCCTTTATCGAAAAAGAAGAGCGAATGTTGTTGAAAGAAACGATTCGTGAATGTTGGGATAAAATAAAAGAGCACGAACATGCGATGGCCCATTTGGAAGAGCGTTTGCAAGGATTGGTGTTAACCAAGGAACAATGGGAGGAGACGAAGCAGCTTCAACTGGAATTGCAAGCTGGCGTCCGTGAAGCGATGCAGGCAAAAGGAGCCGCTCAAAAAACGCTTGAGGATATTCAAGCCCGCCATGAGCGTTTTGGGAAGCTGGATGCGAAGCGTGTCCATGTCGAACGTTTACTCTCCCAACATCAAAAACTGCAAAGTGTATTTAAAGGAAATAGCTTTGTGGAATTCATTGCCGAAGAACAGCTGATGAGCGTCAGCCGCGATGCTTCCCAGCGTCTTGGTATTTTGACAAGACAGCGGTATGCCATCGAAGTGGATTCGCAGGGAGGCTTCATTATGAGAGATGATGCAAATGGGGGCGTGAAGCGTCCGGTTACCACGCTCTCAGGAGGAGAAACGTTCTTAACCTCTTTAGCGCTCGCCTTGGCTTTATCTGCTCAAATCCAACTGCGAGGAGAATATCCGCTTCAATTTTTCTTCCTTGATGAAGGGTTTGGGACACTCGATGCAGAGCTGTTGGATACAGTAGTGACTTCCCTTGAAAAAATTCAATCGAACCAATTATCCATAGGGGTTATCAGTCACGTACAGGAGTTAAGGGCAAGGCTGCCAAAGCGGCTTGTTGTAGAACCGGCTGAGCCGTCGGGACGCGGAACAAAAGTAACGGTGGAAACATTGTAAGGCAATAAGACCGGGTTAAAGCTTTAGCGGGAAGGCGGAAGAACCATGGCAAAAAAAGAGCAGCTCGGAAGATGCGAATTATGCGGCAGAGAAGAAGTGGCCATTACCGTTCACCATTTAACGCCGAAAGAAATGGGCGGTACGTTTGAGCCGACCGCCGACTTATGTATTCCATGCCATAAGCAAATTCATGCATTATATACGAATGCAGAGCTGGCCATTCGCTTGAATACAATCGAGGCGCTTCAGCACGATGGCCAAATGGCCTCTTTTTTGAAGTGGGTTCGCAAGCAGCCGCCATCCAAGCTTCCGCGTATGAAAAAATCGAATGAGCGAAAGAAAAAGTAAGAATACTGCTTTCAATCAAATGAAGCGTCAAGGAAATTCGTGTTCTTTACGGTATTCCATGACGCTTCATTTGCATATATAGATATGTGTTTATTTAAAATTTCCCATGTGAAATGACCATTACGCATTAGCGGTATTATTTTGGTCAGCAATGTCCGGATCGATTGTATTGGTTGCGGATAATCCGTTGTTTGTAATAATAAAGTTTCCGGTATTAGCTGCACCTGCCCCGGTAGCTGATTTTGCTGTTTCTTTTGGCGAGATATAAAAAACATCTCCGAAGGTCACAATACCACCTGCGTTACCGATATTAACGGGACCAACAATTGCGGGCATATGATAACATCCTTTTTTAGAAGATACGTTTTTGATGATACTCCTAGTCTATGAAACTGAAAGGCAAACGTTCATTTCTTTCTGTTATTAGTGGAGGTTGGTCTCTTATCGCCGGATAGCTGGCGAATATTGATCACACGTGATTCAGCCGAAAATGTTTCGGTTGAACCGATGTGTACAAGAGCAGCAGTGGAGACCCCGATGATATCAATACGGTTAACTTTAATCGCTGGGACCTCCTGAATGGTCCTCATATTGATAAATTCAAGCGGCTGAACAGGAAGGTCTTCGGTAAAGGTCAAATAGTCTTCGAATCTTCCTTCCTGTGCAAAAAAGAACGGGTACTCCCTTTGCACTGCCATTATCTTATCCTTAGCCGCGATGTGGCAAGAATCACCAATTTGTAATATGGAACTATTGAGAACAGAGATAATATGAATCTGATTGACACAAGACATTCGTTTAATCATGAGGCAGCACGCCCTTACGATAAGGATAACGGCACGTATGGACCAATGATCAGCGATTCGGCAGGCGTGTCGAAAATAGAAGATAAAGTGGCGCTCTGCATATCGCCCACTAAGAAAAGGGAGGAAGCGGTGATTCCTGTAATTTTGACATCCCCTACTAACAGCTCACGGTTGACAACGGTAAAATTCATTTTATCCATCTCCTTTTTTTAACGAGTCGGGGAGATATGTTAGAAAAGCATGAATTCCTTTTTTGACTTCTTCTTGTAACTTTATGACAACATTTGCGATTACTTCATCTCGGTGGGCTTCCAGCTGTTGGGGGTCCATTTGCTGTAAGTGAAAAGCCACGCGCTGTTCCAGCTGCTTTTTAATATCTTCCATAATGAATTCATAGTAAGGATCGGCAATTTGCATATTCCGCTCAGCGAGAATTTCCGAAATGAGTGCATATCCGTTTTCGTCCAATTCTTCTTTCATTTTTCTATGAATCTCTTGGGCGAGAGCTGCCGGAATCGTCCGAGGCGATGAAGACCCTAACAGCGGATCGACAGCTCCTTGTGGAATCGTGGAACTGATGGTAAAGTCTTCGATGTTTTCAGGCTGTGTCGGATTTAATCCAATGTTCAATGTGCCCTCTAACGTTTCAATTTTTAATTGGTCAAATTTGTATTCAATTTTTTCAATATTGGTTTTCGGATTTTCCTCTATTTCTTTCAGCTGTTGTCGAAGCTGGTTCATCCCTTGTTCCAATTTTTTTATTTTGTCATTTTGCATTTGGACATGTAAAGCAAGCTGCTGGACATAATGGCAAAGCTGGAGATAATCCATTTCATCATCCTTCCGTTTCATACGTGGATACTTTAAACATATGAGGTGAAAACGGAATAGATGAGCAACAATTACCGTTCAGGGACAGGAGGGGTAACGGTATACGGCAGGAGTCCTGGAACTTGTATCCCTCCTTCCAGCGGTACGGCAGGAGTCTGGAATTTTTGCGCTTCTGGAGCCGGTCCCGTAAATCCTCCTGTATTGAACAAGTTAGATGTTGCCTTAACAAAGCCGACACTCCCGATTTGCAAAAGTGATGAATTCGTTACGGCGTTTATTCTTAATGAATGAATGCAAATGCTTTGATTGACGTAGAAGTTCATGGCATTTCCCCCTCTTCCTATGCGTTGGCCGTAATGTTTTGATCAGCGTTATCTTGGTCTGCCACATTGGTTGAGCTTTGCTGATTGTATACTCGCAATCCGTTGCCTGTATTAAATGAACCAGCACCCGCAAATGTTTTTGCTGCAGAGTTTGGGGAAATGGCATATACGTCTCCAATATGAAATACACTTGCACTTCCGACACTGTTGACATTGACTGCTCCAACAAATGCTGGCATATAAAACACCCTTTAGTTTGTTTTCTGCTAGTATCCTATGTGAAAAGAACGGAAAGGGTGAATGCCTAGAGGTTTCCAATATATGAATAGAGTCTAAGATAGCGCTTCCATTTTGTTTATGATAATAACTGAAAGTTGTGTTAAGATGAATTTATACGGGTGCCATTTTCGTGAAAGAGCTGCCTAAAACGGCTTCGGGCAAAATCCAAAAAGTCCATTTGCGTAATGAATATTGGGAGTCAATAGGGAAAGAAGGAAGGTTCGTTAATTAGTTCATAGGTAGTTTGTCTGACTATTTTTATTTTTTTTCGAGCTATTGAATGCAGAAAATGAGAAAGTTGGTCGATTTTACAGAAGGGCAAATTGTTCTATGATTAAAAAGGATAAATGAACTTGAACATTTTTGATAAAGGCAAACTTGATGAAAATCAAGGACGCAAAGCTAAAGGGGCTAATGTTATGATACGATGCCAGCCAGCTGCCGAATATAACAATAGGATGTAGGAATTTAGAGGAACACTCTCGTTATTTTCGGCAAGAAGATAGCGGGAGTGTTTTTAATTTTTTACTATCCGTGTGAGTATTTTTTTAGGAGCAGCTCAACGGAAGGCGTCAAAGGTGAAAGGGATGGGAGATATGAATCAGGCAAGAAAGTCACTTCTTAAAAAGAAAAAGCGGGAGATGTCCGATTATTCTTTAGTTGTTACAATTATCTCAGTTTCTTCTTTAATGGCATTCATTACACTTCCAACTGAGATGGTGAACCTGTTAAAAGGGGCTGTCGATTTTTTGCTGAAATGAACGTAAGGGTATGAAGTTTAGGGAAGCTTGGCAGTACAGGTCAATTATTGAGTTTATACATAATGGTTAAAAGGAAATGAGGCAGTTTTGTCGAATGGAGCAATGAGATTGTATAGGGGGGAAATAGGAAATGAAGTTTGTTACGGTTTCTTATAAAGAACGTGTATTGATAGGGATGCTTATCGATAACCGGATTGTGGATATCTGTAAGGCGGAAGAAAAGTTGTTTCATACAAGTGAAATCCCTTGCTCCATGATTGAGCTGGTTGAACATTATGACGAGATAAGTGAAAAGTTAGCTGCTATCCATATGTGGGGACAAGAAGCCCCAAAAGGAGAAGCGGTTTATTCGGTTGAGGAAATAAAATGGCTCGCGCCCATTCCTCGTCCTCGCAAGAATATTTTTTGTGTCGGAAAAAATTATGCAGATCATGCCATTGAAATGGGGAGCGCAGCGGATATTCCCGCTCATTTAATGCTTTTTTCTAAAGCCCCAACTTCAGTGACGGGACATGAAGAGGATGTACTTGCCCATCAGCAGGTAACAACCGAATTGGATTACGAAGGGGAACTTGCAGTCATTATTGGCAAGACATGCAAAAATATCAAAGAAGAAGAGGCAATGGACCATGTCTTTGGCTATACACTAATTAATGATGTAACAGCACGTGATTTGCAAGAGAGACACAAACAGTTTTTATTGGGGAAAAGCCTCGACACATCCTGTCCGATGGGGCCGGCCATTGTCCATCAATCAGCCATTGAAAATCCCGGGTCTCTTCAAATTGAGACGAGAGTCAATGGGGAAGTGAGACAAAAAGGAAACACTGAACAGTTCATTTTCGGAGTTGCCAATATTATTGCTACCATTGCGAAGGGAACCACGTTAGAACCGGGAGACATTATTGCAACGGGAACACCCGCTGGAGTGGGGAAAGGATTTAATCCGCCGCGCTTTTTAAAGCCCGGAGATATTATGGAAGTCACGATAGAGGAAATCGGGACGCTTAGAAATACAGTGAAATAGAGAAAACGGGTTCGTCAAGCGGTGAACCCGTTTTCTCTATTTTCGTCATTTTTGTTACATAATAATGTGTAATATTTCGCGAACACTTTAATACATGATATGATGAAGGGGAAAATATTTTGAATAGGGAGGATTTTCTCACATGACACACGCTCATATCACGGCTTGGGCTGTTGGAATTATTTTGTTTTTCGTTGCGTATACGATGTACAAAAACAAAAATTCTAAAGCAAAAATGGTACATATGATTACTCGTCTTATGTATATTATTATTATCGTAACAGGCTTTTTACTGTACCAATCCATTATGAAAACAGCAACGGGCGATATACATATGTGGTACGGCATCAAAATGCTTATTGGTTTATGGATAATTGGAGCAATGGAAATGGTATTGATCCGTACAAACAAAGAAAAAGACGCAAAGGGAGCCTGGATTCAGTTTGGGATTGCATTGCTTGTCGTTTTATATCTTGGCCTTAGATTACCATTAGGCCTGGCGCCGCTCGCGTAAAAGAAGAGGCATAAAAAGAAAAACGCCTGATGACTTAGTTTAGGGACATAGTCATCAGGCGTTTTCCGTTATTGAGAGTGAATTCGAATCGATCCATCGTTTGATGGTTTCGTTCAAAAAAATGGTGGATGGAACAAATTTCTTCTCCGTTATCGAAAGTCAAAAAATTCACTCCGCTTTTGGAGGGGGCGTTTTCTTGAAAACATAAGCTGTTAAAGCAATAAATGCAATCGTAAAGAGAAAAATTCAACTCGTTTAAATGATGGGTGAACTGGGACAGCGCTTCAAACGTCAGCTCTTCCAGAAGTGTTTCATATGCATGCTGTAATGTTTTGCGTACTCTGAGGTAGTCTCCTTCTTTCAGCATGTAAACCTGTCCGTTTGTCTGTATCGTGTCCTCTCCCGTCCACATTGCTTTATGCCAACGATGAGATAATTGAATCTCGAGCGAATCGTCGGCAATTTCACTAAGCATAAAGGCCTCGTCACTTTCATCATCAAAAAATACCCACTGTTTATCAATACGTTCTATCATACCGCAAACAAATGCGCGCGGTTGCTCTTTTAAAAAGTGCAGCCGAGACTGATAACTCACTCAACATCTCTCCTATCTTCAGAAAATATATCTCCGTTATATAAGCCTATTTGAATAGTTTAATGCGTCACTTTTCAGATATGGAGAATCTTCCTCCATATTTAAAAAGTGACATGTATATGTATCTTATTGCCCAAAAAGAAGAGCTTTATAACTTGTTCTTTTGTAAATCTCACCGGACAAAGTAACGAGATGTTTGTTGCTGCATAATATGTCATTATTCAACAGAGTCAAATGCCCATATAGAAGGAAGGATGAGGAAGGTATGTGTGGAATAACAGGCTGGGTTGATTTCCAGCGTGATTTAACAGGAGAGCATCAAGTGGTATACAAAATGGCAAATACACTATCTAGAAGAGGACCTGATGACACAAATGTATGGATAGGACATCATGTTGCTTTTGGCCATAAGCGGCTTGTTGTAGTAGATCCTGTTGGTGGAAGACAGCCCATGACAAGGGTGAAACAAGAATACACGTATACAATCTGCTATAACGGTGAGCTTTATAATACAGAAGATATTCGAAAAGAGCTGCTCAAACGGGGGTATACGTTCCAAGGGCATTCCGATACGGAAGTATTGCTGACGGCTTATATGGAATGGAAAGAACAGTGCATCGAGCATTTAAATGGAATCTTTGCATTTGCCGTATGGGATGAGCATGAGCAACAATTATTTATTGCCCGAGACCGCCTTGGTGTAAAGCCTTTATTTTACCGCTCCTACAATGGAGGCGTGCAGTTTGGTTCAGAATTAAAAGCCCTTTTGGCTCATCCAGAGGTAAAAGCGGAAATCGGTTTGGATGGATTAGCGGAAGTATTCGGCCTTGGTCCCTCCCGTTCTCCCGGCCACGGAGTATTCAAAGGTATAGATGAACTGCGTCCTGCCCATGCCTTAACGTTTACGAAAAACGGTTTGAAGATATGGCGTTATTGGAATGTCGAAAGTGCAGAACATACCGAGTCTTTAGAAGAAACAACGGAAAAGGTTCAGTTTCTATTGAAAGATGCAATCACAAGGCAACTTGTATCGGATGTTCCTCTATGTACCTTTTTATCGGGAGGCGTGGATTCCAGTGCCATTACAGCCATCGCCGCCAACGCATTTAAAGAAGAAGGCAAAGGGAAACTTCATACGTACTCCATTGATTATGAAGATAATGATAAGTACTTTAAGGCAAATGAATTCCAGCCAAATTCGGATGGATCCTATATTCAGAAAATGTCGGAGCAATTCGATACCATTCATCATCGATGCGTCATCCCGACAGAGAGCCTTGTTCACTATTTAACAGAAGCAGTACTTGTGCGTGACTTACCAGGAATGGCTGACATTGATTCTTCTTTGCTCTGGTTTTGCGAAGAAATAAAGAAAGATTTTGTTGTGAGCTTATCAGGAGAGTGCGCCGACGAGATTTTTGGGGGATACCCGTGGTTCCATCGAAAACATGATCTAGCCTCCGATTCCTTTCCATGGATGAGATCGGTTGACGCCCGTATTGATTTATTAAAAGGCGGCTGGAAAAACAAGCTGCAATTAAATGAATATGTTCAAGCGCGTTACGAAGACACGGTAATCGAAACACCGATACTAGACGGCGAATCATCAGAAGAGGCCCAGCGCCGCAAAATGTTTTATATGAATATGATATGGTTTATGCCGACATTATTGGACAGAAAAGACCGAATGAGTATGGGAGCGAGTTTGGAAGTTCGTGTTCCGTTTGCTGATCATCGTCTAGTCGAGTATGTCTGGAATATTCCATGGGAGATGAAAATGACCGGTAATCAGGAAAAAGGGATTTTGCGGAAAGCTCTTGAAGGGATTTTGCCTCATGATGTTCTATATCGCAAAAAGAGCCCTTATCCGAAAACGCATAATCCGGCCTATACAAAAGCGGTAAAAACGTGGCTTGAACAATTGCTTGCAGATAAAAGTTCGGCTTTGCATGAATTTTTTGATGCCGATCAATTAGCGGGAATCGTTCAATCGGAAGGAAGGGAATTTACCGTTCCGTGGTTCGGGCAATTAATGACTGGACCACAGCTGTTAGCCCATTTAGCTCAAATGCATATCTGGTTCAAAGAGTATAATGTAAACGTTGTGGAGTAACAACGGAGTATCTGTACAACACTTTTTTAGGTACAAACATTTTGTGACGGTTGGAGAGGCTGTCCCATAAACCTCTAATGAATCAGAAAAACTGATTTGTACTGAAAGGCCCCCCTCACATAATCCTTTGGTTTTACTGGATTCTCATCATGGGGCCTTTCAGGAGGGTGAACGACAAGGGCCGTATTTGGCCCTTGTCGTTCATCCTCTTTTTGTTAAAATTAGATGACATTCGCACTTTTATACAGAATCTTGTCCTTTGAGTTGTTATAGTAAGTATAGGCAGGATTAAAGTCGAAATATGGAGGGGGAATGAGATGAAAGAGATTAAATTGTTTATGCCAATGCTGTTTTTAGCGTTGCTTCTCATTGTTGGCTGCTATAAAGCTTTGCAAACAGGTGTGAAAGTTCCTGTTATCAATGTAAATCCAGAGAGTGCCGAGGAGCTCCAAGTTGGTTTAAAGCAAAAGGACGTAAATGATCAATTAACCAAAACATACTCGAATATCCTTACGTTCAAGCAACAGGAAATTCCCCATTTATCATATAAAGTGGTTGCTGATAAAGAGAAGGTGATTCAAACGGCGTTTCCGTCTACTTATTCCGAAGTTGACGGCGTTTTGACTTTCCGCGGCAATCATTTTCGCGATCAGCCGGCTTTTGGTCATATACAAGCTCAACCGAAGCAGCTCCTTCAAGCGTGGGAGTTCACGACCAAAAGAAGCCCGGATTGGGGAGGCGGAGCAGGATGGACGGGACAGCCTGCCATTATTAAGTGGGATAGCGATGTTGTGAAAATGATGAATGTTTATGAAGAGTTTAAAAATAAGTCATCGTTTGTAGAAGTGGTGTACGGTTCACTGGATGGACGTATTTACTTTTTTGACTTGCAATCCGGCAAACCTTCGCGTCCTCCCATTAACATAGGGAATGCTATTAGGGGAAGCGTGGCACTTGACCCGAGAGGATATCCTCTTTTGTACGTGGGACAAGGAGTTCCTCAAACATCTAAAACAGATATTGGGTTGCGCATTTTCAGTTTGATTGATGGAAAACAGCTGAGGATGATTCCAGGAATCGATCCGCTTGCTTACAGGAAATGGGGGGCTTTTGGCAGTTCACCATTGATTAATCGAGAAACGGATACAATGGTGGTCGGAGGAGAAAATGGTCTTATGTATCATATTAAGCTTCAAACGAACTTTTCAAAAGAGAAAAAGACGGTTACGGTAAATCCTGCAATCATGAAGTATCGATACCATGTAAAAGGGAACCTTCATTATGGTATTGAAAATTCCTTAGCAGCTTATAAAAATGTCGTATGGTTTGCGGATAATGGCGGGAGTATACAAGCTGTGGATGTGAACGCGAATCGTCCAATTTGGGCTCTTCCTAAAACAGATGATACAGATGCGACGATTGTGGTAGATGAGGAGAACGGGGATACCCCGTACTTATATACAGGAACAGAGGTAGACAAGCAAGGGAAGAAGGGTGTTGCCCGTTTACGGAAAATTAATGGGCTGACAGGGAACGAGATATGGTCAGCGGCCTATCCCGCATTGACGGTAAAGGGGAAAAACCCCGTAAATGGCGGATTGCTGGCAACTCCTGTTAACGGAAAACATGAAATAAAGAATATGATCATTTATACAATCGCTCGAGCGCCGTCTCTTGAAAAAGGGCTGCTTGTAGCGTTGGACAAGCAAACAGGTAAAGAAATATGGCGTTGGGAAATGCCGAGCTATGCTTGGTCTTCTCCTGTAGATGTATATGATGAGAAGGGGAACGCTTATCTCATTCAGGCTGACTCTGCAGGAATGATGTACATGTTATCCGGAAAAGATGGAAAAGTGATTTCGAAAATAAATCTTGGCCATAACATAGAAGCATCCCCGGCAGTTTATAATGACATGATTGTTATAGCAACGCGTGCTCAAAAGATATACAGTGTCAAAATTTCATCGCAATAAAAAAGAGTAAAAGGGCAGCCAAGCGGCTGCCCTTTTACTCTTTTTTATTATTTAGAAGAACTCAAACCTTTTTATCTAGTAATAGGGCAGGGGTAAGTTAAGCTGTTTGAGGCAGAAATGCTTTTTTCTCCCAGATACGAGAACGCCAGCGCCCGAGCATAAGCAACCCGCGCAGCCATTCGTCAACAATGAAGGAAATCCAAATGCCCGCTAACCCGAAACCTAGAACGATGCCGAAGAAGTAAGAAATGGTCACGCTCACTCCCCACATGGATAAAATCCCCATGTAAACGGGGAATGTTACATCCCCGGCGGCTCGTGAATCGTGATGGGTTGTAACAAAATGGACAAAAATGGATGTGTAAAAAAGGATTGAGAATAATCCCTTTACTTGTATAATGGAATGAGTGGTTGCAAACGATTTCATTTATCGATTGTTACTATATAGAAATGCTCAATCATTTCTATTTTCATAGTTGTTTTTATTGATGAGCATTGCTGATAGCAAAGCTTTTGAATCGTTTGTACGAAGTGCTTGTCTTCAAAAGTGCCGAGTGATTAAATGAGATTTGTATAGGGGTGTTGTCAGAAGGAAAAACGCCCATTATAATTTGAGAAAACCTCCGATGAAGAGATAGAGAGGATAGAAGGAGGATATGATGATTGATAACCGGGTGATGGCTCTGCTTTTAATCCCGTTTCTTTTGTTCGGCGGTGTTCCAGTTATAGCAGCGGAAACAGAAGAAAGAACATGGGAAGATGAATGGATGTACTCCATTATGATTGATCGTTTTAACAACGGAGACCCTACAAATGATCAAGGTATAGATATCAATAATCCTAACGGTTATCATGGCGGCGATGTGAAAGGGATTATCGATAAGCTGGATTATATACAGGATATGGGGTTTACCGCTATTGTGCTGTCTCCTCTGTTTAAGAGCAGTACTTACGATGGGAGCGGTGTGCAGGATTTTTATAAAATGGACGAGCATTATGGAACGATGGAACAGTTGAAACAACTGATAAAAGAAGCCCATAATCGTGACATGAAAGTCATACTGCGCTTTGTTGCATCAGATAATGAACAAGAAACGTTAAAAGCTGCTATATGGTGGATGGACCAAGTAGACGTTGATGGATACAAACTTTCCTCTTTAAAAGAAAAATCCCTTTCTTTTTGGAAAGAGTTCGTTAACCAAGTGAAAGCACATTCACCGGAGTTTTATTTGATCGGTTCCGTTTCACAAGAGAATGACGGAACTTTATATGAAGAGGCTGGTTTTGATTTAATGATTGATCATTCGCTGTATGAACAAACTTCCGATGTGTTCAGCAAAATCAATTCTTCATCAAAGGATTTATATGAACGGTGGGAGCAAACGGCATCTTCCTATGAAAATCCTTCTGCGGTTGGTACGATGATTGATGATGAAGATACAGTCCGCTTCACGAGAAAAGCATTGGAAAACCGCCATCATCCAGGCACGAGAACAAAGCTTGCGCTGACATACTTATTTTCGTCACCAGGTATACCGACTATTTATTACGGAACGGAAATTGCTTTGGATGGAGGGGAAGGGCCCGATAATAATCGCTCAATGAATTTCCGTGTAGAGAAAGAGTTGATTGATTATATATCAAAGATAAGTGAAATAAGAGCTCAAATGCCTTCTTTACGAAAAGGAACATTCGAGTTGATTTATGAAAAAGATGGGATGATGGTTTACAAGCGTGGATATAAAGGTGAAACCACGGTTGTAGCTATTAATAATACAGATGAAACCCAGATCGTAGACATTCCTGCTGAACAGATGGGGAGAGAAAAAGAACTAAGAGGTTTGTTAGAGGAAGATATTATTCGCTCGACAGAAGCTGGATATCGTATAGCGCTTGACCGGGAGAAAGCAAACATTTATGCACTGGGTGATACGACAGGTTTGAATGTAAAGTTTATTGCTGCCATGGTCATCGTTTATGGAGCTTTCATGATTTTCATTTATGTGGTTTGGAAGCGGGGAAAAAAGAAACAAGCATCTTAATAGAGTGGGAAAAACTAATGAGATAACATTGGGAGAGGAGTGTATGGATATGGGCGTAACCATCAAGGATGTCGCCAATTTAGCTAAAGTTGCGCCTTCGACGGTTTCCAGGGTCATCGCAAACAGCTCACGAATCAGTGAAAAAACAAAGCAGCGAGTTCGATTGGCCATGAAAGAATTGGGCTACCATCCGAATATTATTGCGAGAAGTCTCGCCAATCAATCGACACAAGCGATAGGGGTTGTTATGCCAAGTTCGGCTGATAAGGTATTTCAAAATCCGTTTTTTCCTGAAGTCATTAGGGGAATTAGTACAGGGGCACATGAGAAAAAGCATGCAATCTATATGTCCACGGGTGAAACGGAAGAGGAAATTTTTCAAGAAGTCGTTCAAATGGTCCAAGGCCGTCGAGTGGACGGGATTGTCCTATTATATTCAAAAGTGGATGATATGATTTTACCTTATCTTCAAGAACATGAAGTGCCATGTGTTGTTATCGGGAAGCCGTTTAAAAACGGAGAAGGAGTATCCTTTGTAGACAATGATAATTTCCGTGCCGGACGTGAAGCGACCGAGTATCTGATTGAGATGGGACATGAGAGAATCGCGTTTGTAGGAGGGAATTTAGACCTCGTCGTCACAATTGACCGCCTGACGGGTTATGATAAAGCCATTCGGGGAGCTAATCTCCAGTATTGCGATGAGTATGTCATTCACCAAGAATTTTTACGCGAGGGCGGCAAAGAAGCTGTTCGTAAACTAATGTCATTGGAAGAAAGACCAACAGCCCTAGTTGTAGCAGATGATCTAATGGCGCTTGGAATCTTAAATACATTGGATGAAATGGAAATCTCCGTTCCCGATGATATTTCCATCGTAAGCTTTAACAATGCATTAATTGCGGAGCTGGCCCGCCCTGCTTTGACATCTGTGGATATTAATATTTTTGAGCTTGGCTATCAAGCTGTACGTTGTTTGATTGACCAATTCGAATATCCTTATCAAATGGTTAAACAAATTAAAGTGCCGCATGAAATGATCAAACGGCAGTCGTGTAAACCGTTAACTAAGAAGACCGCTGACACAACTAGTTGAAGAGAGTGTTTCAGAAGTCTTCAAAAAATCACACACATGATTTTTTTATTGAAAGGACCCGTTATCGAATCCCTTGATTTTGCTGGATTTTGATGACGGGCCCTTTCAAGATAATGAGTTAAAAGGGAACGAGTTCCCTTTTAACTCATTATCCATTTACAATTGTTCCGCCGTTTACGTGAAGCATTTGCCCTGTGATATAGGATGAATCGTCGCTTGCGAGGAATACATAACTAGGTGCCACTTCATGAGGTTGTCCTGCCCGCTTCATCGGTGTGTTGGCACCAAAGCTTGCTACTTTTCCGCTTGAGAAGGTAGAAGGAATAAGCGGTGTCCAAATCGGACCAGGGGCTACTCCATTGACACGGATGCCTTTTCCGACAAGAGATTGTGACAGCGAGCGTGTAAAAGTAACGATGGCCCCCTTTGTGGAGGAATAGTCAATGAGCTGGTCATTCCCTTCGTATGCTGTAATGGAGGCTGTATTAATGATCGAGCTTCCTGATTTTAAATAAGGAAGAGCGGCTTTTGCCAAATAGAAAAAGGAAAAAACGTTCGTACGAAACGTTTTTTGAAGTTGTTCGGCGGTAATGTCTAAAAGGCTCCCTTTGGGATGCTGCTCTGCTGCATTGTTAACAAGAATATCGAGTTTTCCAAACGTGGAAATCGTATCTTTGACAATTTGCTCACAAAACTTTTCTTCACCGATATCTCCTGAAAGAAGTAAGCATTTTCCTCCGAGCTGCTCAACTTGCGTCTTTGTTTCTTCTGCATCTTGGTGTTCATCGAGATAGACAATGACGACGTTAGCTCCTTCCTTTGCATAGTGATAAGCTACGGAACGTCCGATGCCGCTGTCTCCTCCTGTAATAATGGCCACTTTGTCTTTTAATTTTCCTGCTGCTTTATATTGATTATGAAAGGAAACCGGGATCGGATTCATCTCTGATTGAATACCGGGCTGTTTGCTTTGATGCTGAGGCGGGAATGTTTGTTGTTGGTTTTGTTGATTATTCATCATGTTAACCTCCTCCTTCTGCTGCTTCTTTTGTTAGTATGGAGAGGCCGGGAAATTTTATCCCGTATTTGCTGAAAGGCCCCGTCACGAATCCCTTGATTTTGCTGGATTTTCATGACGGGGCCTTTCAGAAGAATGTGTCAAAAGAGTTACTTTACCCTTTTGACACATCCTCTTAACGATAATTAATGAATTGAACATCAATCGGCAAATCTGCTTCGCGGATTGCCGCAATGACCTGCTGTAAGTCGTCTCTGCTTTTGGCGGAAACACGAAGCTGATCATCTTGAATTTGGCTTTTGACTTTAAGTCCTGTGTTTTTAATGATGGTATTCAGCTTCTTGGCGTTTTCCTTATCGATTCCTTGTACTAATGATGCGCGTTGTCTGACGGTACCGCCTGAAGCGTTCTCCACTTTACCATAAGATAAGTTTTTAATCGGGACTTCCCGTTTAACGAGCTTGGAAAGCAAGACGTCTTTCAGTTGATTGAGCTTAAACTCATCATCTGAAATGAGAACCAGTTCTTCTTTATCAAGGGAAATATCGCTTTTGCTTCCTTTGAAATCATAACGGTTCTTAATTTCCTTCAAGGCGATATTAATTGCGTTTGTCACTTCGGACAGGTCCACTTGGGATACAATATCGAATGAGCTTTCTTTAGACATGATACCCTCCTAATTTGTTAAAAATTTCTTATTACTATTATAGACAAATATTAGAATGGGTACAACTGAACGAAAAGTTGAATGGACGGACAGGAATTGGTACAATCACCATATGTTGGTGCCGATCTAAGGGGCAGTAACACCTTCACTGATTGAAGGATGACGTTATATTTTGAAACGAAAGAAGGAAAACAAACGAATGAGCAAATTACAACCTGGAAAGACGATGGTGCTTCGTGTAGTAAGGGAAACGCCATTAGGATATATGCTGACAGATGGAAGGGAAGAAGTGCTTCTTCATCGAAACGAGGCAACCGCAACATTGGCAGAAGAAGAGGAAGTCAAAGTCTTTGTATACTTAGATCGTGAGGGGAGACTGACTTCTACGATGACATTGCCGGCCATTGAAGCGGGAACGTATCAATGGGTCAAGGTCGTTGGAACCGAGCCTGGGCTTGGTGTATTTGTGGATATTGGCATAAGCAAAGATTTACTGGTGGAAAAAAATGATTTACCAGCCCTTGAATCGTTATGGCCGGCAGAGGGCGATTTGCTGTACTGTACCATTAAAGCGACAAAACGGGGACTTTTATACGGGAAGCCGGCAACAGAAGAAGTGATGGAGGGAATCTCGAAGGAGGCACCGGTTTCTTTATTCAATAAAGATATAAATGCAACGGTTTATCGTGTCTTAAGAGTAGGGACATCATTAATCACGGACGAGGGCTATTTGGGGTTTGTTCACGAAACGGAACGGAGAGAAGAGCCGCGTTTAGGGGAAAGGGTAAAAGTGAGGGTCATCCATGTAAAGGAAGACGGCACATTAAATTTGTCGATGCTTCCACGTAAACAAGAAGGCATGGGGGAAGATGCAGACAAAATCTATGAGTATTTACAAAGCAGGGGCGGAGCAATGCCTTATTGGGACAAGAGTTTTCCGGAAGATATTCGTGAACGCTTCAATATGAGCAAAGCCGCGTTTAAGCGTGCCCTTGGAATGCTGATGAAGGAAAATAAAATCTCCCAAGAAGAAGGCTGGACCTATATAAAAAAAGAAGAGGATGATGATTCAAAAGGGTAAAAAGCATCCCTTTTTGAATCACCCTTCTGAAAGGCCCCAACACGAAAATTCAGTAAAGTCAAGGATTTCGTAATGGGGCCTTTCAGTTAAAATTGTTTTTTTGCAATCCATTCAAGACTTGTGACTGACAAAAGACCTTTCTCATAAATTTGTTGAGAATACCAACAATTTCAAGGAAAGGTCTTTTCGCCTTCCTTTTGATTGAGGAAGGAATACATATATGGTCATTCTATTTAGAGATGATCTGTTTTCTTAGAGTATGAACGCTCGCCTAATTCACGGTTCTTTTCTCTTAAAATGTTTTTTTCATGTCGTTTAGCATTATTATCTCTCGCTTTTTTGTCATTGTCGCTTGTTTTAAAATGTGCCTTATCATTTCCCAAATCAAAGCACTCCTTTCACCTGATGATGATATTAAGGTTCGCTTGGAGTGTTTAATTTATACACCGGATGTATGCAAGTTATAATAAAGGGTCATTTGAGAAGAAAAGTGCAATCGTGCCAGGACCTGCATGGGAACCGACAGCAGCACCGATTGTGTTGATGATAAAAGACTGGCATCCGAATTTTTCTTGAATCAGCTGTTTGAGTTCAAGGGCTGTTTGTTCGTCATCTCCATGACTGATGGCGATGGTTTGAGAAGATAAATTACGTCCGCGTTCTTCCATCAATTCAATCATGCGCTTTAATACCTTTTTACGTCCCCGTATTTTTTCGATTGGAATAAGTTTGCCGTCTTCGACATGAAGCAGAGGCTTAATATTGAGAAGACCGCCGACAAAAGCGGAAGCTTTACTTACACGTCCGCCCTTTGCGAGGAAATCCAAATCATCGACCGTAAAGATATGTTCCATATGGCGGCTGTATTTTTTAGTTTCTTCTACAATCTCTTCAAATGGCAAAGATTGCTTGAGAAGCTGAACGGCATGATGCACGACAAGTCCCTGGCCCATTGAGGCGCATTTTGTATCAATGATTTCAATTTGTGCATCTGGATAGTTTTCTTTTATTTCTTGCTGCATCATGACCGACGTTTGATACGTTCCTGATAATTGGGAAGAAAAAGCGATGTAAATGCAAGCATCGCCATTTTTTATAATCGATTCAAAAGTATTATAGATGGCAGCAGGGGCTGCTTGTGATGTTTTTGGATGGGCTCCATTACGAATATGCTTATATATATCGAGCGGTTGAATCGTTTCGAGATCTAAATATTCTTCATTGTTAAGATGGACGCGAAGGGGAATGAACTGAACGTCATGCTCTTCGAAAAAATGCAAAGGCAAATCGCTCGCACTATCCGTTACAATTTTGATTGACATCATTGTCACCTTCCTATTACTTTTATGTGCCATGAATATTTTATAGACAGTTGGATTAAAACACAATTGTTTTGACCGTGCTGGAGCGAAGGGAATCAGAATTCCCTTCGCTCCAGCACGGATTAATCAATAAGAAGCGCCTATACTAGTACTAAATGTATATGCATGAAGGGAGGGAAAATTTGATGGTTTGGTTAGAAGCAAAAAAATTTATTGTGGTCTTGCTCGGTGCGCTATTGAATGCCTTGGCTTTGAACTTATTTTTAATTCCGGCCAATATTTACGCAAGTGGTTTTACGGGAGCGGCCCAACTGGTTTCGAGTGTTTTGGCCGATTACACGCCGATCCATATTTCAACTGGTATCTTGCTCCTTTTATTTAACATTCCTGTAGCGATTTTAGGTTGGATGAAAGTAGGGAAGTCCTTTACTTTATATAGTTTTTTAAGCGTGGCAGCGACGACGGTTTTTTTAGGGATAATTCCGGTTTATGCTCTTTCTAAAGATATCTTATTGAATTCTGTGTTTGGCGGGGTCATTCTGGCTGTAGGTGTTGGCTTTACATTGAAATGGGGGGCCTCAACGGGAGGGTTGGATATTATCGCGATGATTTTGTCCCGCATGAAGGACAAACCGGTAGGTACCTATTTCTTTGCTATCAATGTGGTGATTATCGGAACGGCAGGCTTATTGTACGGGTGGGAAAAGGCTTTATATACGCTCGTTGCTTTATACGCTTCCACTCGTGTGATTGATGCGATTCACACTCGCCACGAAAAGCTCACAGCGATGATTATTACGAAAAAAGGAGGGGATTTGAAAAAAGCCATCCACGCCAGATTGGTACGAGGAATTACGACTGTTCCCGCCAAAGGGGCTTTTACGAACGAAGAGAAGGAAATGATGATTATTGTCATTACAAGATACGAACTGTTTGACCTGGAGCGGATTATTAAAGAAGTAGATCCCAATGCCTTTACTAACATTGTTCAGACAACCGGGATTTTTGGCTTCTTCCGCAAAGATTAACAACATTTTGGCCTGAACATACGCTTTTATGGAAAAAATCCCATGCCCCTGTTTTCTTAAGGGGCATGGGATTTTTTTATTACATTTTTCCGCCTAGCTCTTCTGCCAGTTCATTTACTTCTGCATTTTCCTGAGAAGCGGTTTGATTGGCAGCAGTTGCACTGGTTTCTTGTGACACTCCCATTTGCTGTTGTGCATTATGGGCTGTATGTTGGGCACTACTTCCTTGTGCAGATTCAATGCTTAATGCTTGTTGGAATTGTTGAAGCTGCTGTTGTTCGCCCGTTGATAACTGATTCATGGCTGCAGAGACAACAGTTCCGGCCATATCCATTTTTCCGTTATGGTTCTTAGGTGAAAACTGACTTTGTGTATTTGTTTGGAAGCTTTGCTGAAATTCCTGGATTTTTTGTTGATCTTCTTTGGACATGCTCCCCATACCTGCTGTTAAAAGAGACTGCATCATTCCCATATCAACAGAGGCACCTGTTGAAGTATTGTCAACTTTTTGGTTGTTAGAAGAAGATGCTGCTTGGTCCTCAGATGATGAGAAAGCTTCTTTTACTTTGTCAACAGCTTGTTGAAATAAAGAGTCTGCCATTATATACGACCTCCAGGAGAAGAGGAGTAATTTTGTTTAGCTTTTAGCTGCTCAGCTTCAGCCAAAGTCATATGGTAAGGGATACGCTGATCATGAAGTTGGACAGTGTCAGCACCTTGTTTAACAAAACGTTTGGATTTATTGCTTCTACCCATTACGCATTCCTCCTCAAAATGAACGAAATGGACACAATTGCTTGTGTCCATTGTAGTTTATGTAGTTTTTGAACGGATATAGCGATAAAAAATTTCCTGACATAAAGTGAAAAGTTCATTAGGACGAGGTTCCCTTAGGTTTACAGTACCGCTGCCTCGTAACGTTGAATAGTCGTTTTACTCAAACTAGTTAAACATCAACCCTGGATTTTAGGGAAAAATATTTTTTCACCAATATTCTTTCTTACAGTTTTAATACTTCTTGTAAATAAATGGCGATTCCGTCTTCTTCATTTGATAAGGTAATTTCTTTAGCGATGTTTTTGAGAGGGGAAATGGCATTTCCCATGGCCACACCATGTCCTGCGAATTCAATCATTTCCAAATCATTATCTTCATCGCCAAATGCGATGATCCGTTCTTGGGGAATGCTGTAATGATCAGCGACTTTTTGAAGACCTACTGCTTTGTTTAGCCCTTTTTTGACGATTTCAACGACATGCCAAGGAGCTCCCCAGCGACGATGTTCAATGACTTCGGCATGTACTTGTGATAAGTGCGAGCGAATGTTATTTACATGATTTTCATCAGCATGAATCAAAATAGAAGTAGGATCATGATGTAAGTGCACGCGCAAATCGCCCGTTTGGAGCTTCGGATTTCCTAAATTGATGACGTCAATCAATTCACGGTCGTCATAGTGTAAATATACATCGTCCATCACTTCAGCCAAGATATTGTTAATTTGGTAATCCTCCATGGCCTCAACGATGTCATGAGCAGTATGGCGCTGAAGGGGATTATGGTGAATGCCCCATGAATGTTCCAGAGGGTGGTGAACAAGTGCCCCATTAAAATTGACGATGGGTGTGTCCATCTTCAGCTCGGCATAGTACATGGAGCTTGAACGATAAGGGCGTCCTGTTGCGATCATCACAATATGACCTGCTTGTTTGGCTTTTTCCAGAATCAATTTCGTTTTAGGAGAAATCGTTTTTTTATCGGTCAATAATGTCCCGTCTAAGTCGAGTGCAATTAAGTGTGGTTGTTTGCTCATAATGACTCCTTTCGATGAGGTTAATCAGATAATTTTACTTTAACATAATTATATGTATGTGTCGTGCGGCTGTTTATCCCTCATTAACAGGCAGTAAGCCCTCCGCTGCTTTATTTTTGTTTCATGGATAAACGTTCGATAATGGGATTGCCTTGTATGACAATTTCAAGAAAAGAGGCAGGAAGAATGGACGAAAAAATGAAAGAAACCCTGATGGAAGCGTTGGAAGAAGTGAAGGACCCTGAACTTGGAGTGGATATCATTAATTTAGGGCTTGTTTATGATTTGGAATTGACGGAAAAGGGAACGGCGATCGTCACCATGACCTTAACATCCATTGGCTGCCCACTTGCTGGAGCCATTACAGAAGATGTTAAAAAAGCACTGTCGACGCTTCCGGAAGTTAAAGAAGTGGAAGTGAATATAACTTTTAATCCTCCATGGGGCAAAGAGCGAATGTCACGTTACGCTAAAATTGCATTGGGGGTTCAATAAGATCTAACATTACCGTTATTTCTTAGTAAGAAGTGTAGAGTTTGGGAATGCTCAACTCCAACGTCTAGCTCCCGATTCGTTTCAACTTTCATGATGAAGGCAAAGAATTTGGCCTTCATCACGAAAGCTTCCGAAACACATGACGCACAAGTGCAGCCAGGGGATTGATGTCGCCTTCTTGTTTGCTGGTACTTGTGGAGCTGAATAGAGCATTTACGCTTTCTTTAGTCCATCTTACATAGATCTTTTGGACAGTCTTCACAATTGATTTCCAGTTTTAAATAATTCAAATCATGGATGGTAATCTTGCCTTTATCAACTGAAATGATGCCATCTTTGCGCAAATCGCTCAACAACCGGTTTACCACTTCACGTGATGTTCCGCAAAAGTTTGCCAGTTCTTGATTGGTTAAATGCAAATCGAGCTCGATTCCAGTTTCACGCATAATGCCGAAGCTATTGGACATGCGAATTAAGGTGGAATATAAGGCGCCCTTTTTCCCATGAAGAACGAGATCGCGAAACTTCGTTTGTGTACGCTGCAGCCGCTCTCCCATCCATCTCATATATTCGATCGAAAGCTCCTGATCCTTTGTCAACAGCTGCTCAAGCTGATCTTTTTCAATGATAATAACTTCACTATCTTCCAATGCCTTTGCGTGAAGCATATGACGAGAAGCGGCACAAAAAAGATTAATTTCTCCAATTAATTCATCTTTGCTTGAAATATAAAAAGTGAGCTCACGCCCATCTGGTGTGAGCTTGCTTAATTGGATTTTTCCGCACTTAATAAAATAAAGTTCCTTTGCTTCCGAACCTTCTTGAAACAAAAAATCCCCTTTCTTCACTTGTACAGTTTGGTTGAAGGAGGAAAAAAATCTGTAAAGCTTGGCTGACAGGGTTATTTCATTATCCATATGTAACTCCCTTTTTTGCAAAATATATTCTCATTATACAACAATTTAGATATTCGATTCTTTGTTAATGGAAAAGTTTTGAAAGGAATCCCCATAAATAGTTTGGCGTATATAAAAAATGTATACGTCAAACTATTTATGCATAAGAGGGTAATACGAACCGTGAAAGCGGGTGTCTCATAATTTTTAAAAAGGTCATAAAAATGATTTTTTTACTGAAAGGACCCGTCACTGAATCCTTGATTTTACTGGATTCTCCTGACGGGTCCTTTCAGAAGAATGAATCGAAAGGTATGATTTCCCACCTTTTGATTCATTCTTTTTAATTAAATATTCATTTGATTTTATTTTTATACGGTATTATAATGATTAATAATTTAATAGATATGAAGGGACGTTAAAATTAAAATATGATGAAAAAGATTAAAGTTGGTATTATCGGTGCAACAGGATATGGTGGAGTCGAGTTGATCAGGTTGTTATCTTCTCATCCATTTTTTCATATTTATTCAATTTATTCTTCGTCACAAGAAGGGATGCAATTGAAGGAGATATATCCGCATTTATCCCATGAAAACTGGAAACTGCAGGATATCGATCCTGTCCAAATAGCTAAAGATGTCGATATAGTATTCACTGCCACGCCTTCTGGAATCTCAAGCCAGCTTGTACCTGACTTAATCGATGCGGGAGTAAAAGTAGTCGATTTGTCAGGAGATTTTCGTTTAAAAGAAGAAGGGGTATACGAACAATGGTATAAAAAGCCATCTGCTTCAACATCTTATTTAAATCAAGCGGTATACGGGTTATCCGAGTGGTTCGCGGACGAAGTGACAGGCAGTGCATTTATTGCCAACCCCGGCTGCTATCCAACAGCAACCTTATTGGCATTGGCTCCTCTCGTGAAAAAAGGCTTGATTGAAGAGGACTCCATTATTGTGGATGCCAAGTCAGGCATTTCAGGAGCGGGAAAAGGTTTGTCAAGTGCTACGCATTATGCGGAAACAAATGAAAACTTTAAAATTTATAAAGTGAACCAACATCAGCATATTCCTGAAATCGAACAAGTGCTTAAGACATGGGATGAAAACATCAAACCGATTACATTCAGTACGCATTTAGTGCCGATGACAAGAGGAATCATGAGTACGGTGTATGCAAAAGCGAAAAGTGATATCACTTCGGATGATTTACATGCTCTTTATCTAGCAAGCTATGAAGGAGCACCTTTTGTCAGAATAAGAGAAAAAGGAAACTTCCCATCGACAAAAGAAGTATGCGGCTCAAATTATTGTGATATCGGACTCGCGTTTGACGAACGAACAAAACGCATTACGGTCGTATCGGTCATTGATAACCTAGTGAAAGGGGCGGCGGGCCAAGCGATTCAAAATGCCAATATCATGATGGGGTATGAACAACACACAGGTTTGACGTTTGTTCCTGTTTATCCATAAAGAGAAAGAAAGCATAAGGGAGGAGAATGGGTGTGATCAAGATAGAATCGAAGGCAGAAGTGAAAAAGATTGAAAATGGAACGGTGGTAACACCAAATGGTTTTTTCGCGGCAGGTGTCAATGCCGGTTTACGCTACGATAAAAAAGATGTAGGGGCAATAATCAGCAGCAGCCCTGCAAGCTGTGCAGCGGTTTATACACAAAGCAGTTTTCAGGCAGCCCCTCTTCATGTGACAAAAGAAAGCATCAGCAAGGAGAAGAAAATTCAAGGAATCATCGTAAACAGTGCGTGTGCCAACGCTTGTACAGGAGAACAGGGCTTAAAAGACGCCTATGAAATGAGAGAAGTGTTTGCGGAGAAATTCGGATTGACTTCCCATTATGTAGCAGTCGCTTCTACGGGTGTGATCGGTGAATTATTGAATATGGAGAAAATCCGTAAAGGAATTTCAGAATTGAAACCAAGCGCAGATCAAACTGGAGCCGAAGACTTTCAAACGGCTATCTTAACAACAGATCTAGTCATGAAAACGGCTTGCTATGAAACGGTGATTGATGGCAAAAAGGTAACAATCGGGGGAGCTGCAAAAGGGTCTGGAATGATTCATCCCAATATGGCGACAATGCTTGGGTTTGTAACAACCGATGCAGCGGTTGATTCTGCTGTCCTCCAAGAAGCTTTAAGCTCTATCACGAATAAAACATTTAACCAGATTACAGTGGACGGAGACACATCGACAAACGATATGGTCATCGTGATGGCGAATGGAATGGCAGAAAATAATCCGTTAACCCCAAACCATCCTGAATGGGCTCAGTTTTATGAGGCATTGAAGCTGACATGTGAAGATTTGGCAAAGGCAATTGCCCGAGATGGTGAAGGTGCGACAAAGTTGATTGAGGTTCAAGTGAATGGAGCTAAAACGAAAGAAGACGCCAATAAAATCGCGAAACAAATTGTTGGGTCAAATCTTGTCAAAACAGCTGTATATGGAGCGGATGCCAACTGGGGCCGCATCATAGGGGCCATTGGATACAGCGGGGTAGAAATTGATCCGACTAAAGTTGATGTAAGTCTTGGGAACATTTGCATGTTGAAGAAAAGCCAACCGCAGCCATTTGACGAAACGGCAGCTAAAGAGTATTTGCAGCAACCGGAAGTCGTCATTCACGTTCAGCTTGGTGAAGGTGACGAAAAAGGAACGGCATGGGGATGCGATTTAACATACGATTATGTAAAAATCAATGCGAGCTATCGCTCATAGGGGAGAGAAATGATGGGTAATCAAGAAACCATTGTCGTCAAATGCGGTGGCAGCGTTATGAGCCAGTTGAATGATTCTTTCTTTCAAAGCTTGTCCCGTTTGGCAGAACAAGGATATCGTCTAGTGGTTGTTCATGGCGGAGGGCCAGATATTGAAGGGATATTAAAGCAACTTAATATTCAGTCAGAGTTTGTCAATGGGCTGCGTAAAACATCAGCCGAAGTACTGGATGTAGTGAAAATGGTGTTGGCAGGAAAGGTGAACAAACAGCTGGTTATGTCTTTACAAGCATGTGGGTTGAATAGTGTGGGCCTGTCAGGGTGTGATGGAATGCTTCTTGAAACAGAAGCTATCAATTACGAAGAATTGGGATATGTTGGTGAAGTGGTCAACGTGAATGGTGAACTTCTCCGTCATTTAATGGAAAAAGAATATGTCCCTGTCATTTCGTCCATTGGAGCAAATAAAGAGGGTGAATCTTTTAATATTAACGCTGATTTAGCAGCAGGTGCGGTCGCCCAGGCGCTTGGAGCAAAGCAGCTATTGTTCGTAACAGACGTGCAAGGCATTATAAAAGACGGTGAGCTGCTCAACGAGGTAACGCCTGTTTATATTGAACAATTAATTAACGATGGGGTTATATATGGCGGGATGATTCCAAAAGTAAAATCGGCCATAAAAGCCTTGTCTTCTTCCTTGCCTAAAGTGCAAATTGTCAGTGGAAAAAGCTCTTTTATGAACGAAAACGGGGAATGGATCGGAACAACCATTCAATATACAGAAGATGAAGCGGAGGGAGAAGCACATGAGTTTTTTGTTTCCAACGTATCAACGATTTGATGTAAAAGTAAAAAGTGCGAGCGGGGCAAAACTGGTGGATGAAAACGATAAGGAGTATCTCGACTTTATTTCTGGTATTGCGGTATGCAATCTAGGACATCGCCATCCGACTGTACAGAAAGCTGTGGAAGAGCAATTAAATCAAGTATGGCACGTATCGAACTTATTTCATGTCTCTCTTCAAGAGGACGTGGCTGAATTGCTTGTCCAGCATTCGGACGGAGACGCCGTTTTCTTTTGTAACAGCGGAGCGGAAGCGAATGAAGCGGCCATTAAACTAGCCAGAAAATATACGAAACGCCATAAAATCATTACATTTGAAAAATCGTTCCATGGCCGAACGTTTGCGACCATGTCGGCGACGGGGCAATCCAAAATTCATGACGGATTCGGGCCGTTGCTGCAGGAATTTGTCTATGTGCCTTATAACGATATAGAAGCAGTAAAGAAAGCCATGGATGAAACAACAGCGGCTGTGATGCTGGAAGTCATTCAAGGAGAAGGCGGAGTTGTTCCGGCACAAGCAGAATTTTTAGAGGCTGTGCAACAGCTTTGCCAGGAAAATGGAGCGTTGCTTATTATCGATGAGGTACAAACCGGAATCGGGCGTACAGGAAAACCGTTCGCTTATCAACACTACGGCTTATCTCCTGATATCATCACAGTGGCCAAAGGATTGGGAAGCGGTTTGCCGGTCGGGGCCCTCATTGGGAAAAGCCATTTAATAGAGGCGTTTGGACCAGGTTCTCACGGGTCGACATTTGGAGGGAATCCGATTGCCTTGGCGTCTGCTAAAGCTACGCTGCAAATTATCTTCCAGCAGGGCTTCCTGAATGAGGTAGAGCAAAAATCGGCCTACTTTATGGAGGAGATTCAAAAACGACTATCGTCTGTACCTTTTATCTCCACGATCCGCGGGAAAGGTTTTTTAATCGGAATTGAATGCGGGGAAATGCAAAGTGAGCTCATATCGAAAATGAGAGAGAACGGTTTGCTTGTATTAGGCGCCGGTCCATCCGTTGTTCGATTGCTGCCACCGCTAACGGTTACCATGGAAGAAATGGATCAAGCTTTGAATATTATTGAAAATATATGCATTCAAGAAAAAAAATCATTGTAAAATGAAGCGGTTTTTTATAAAATAAAATGTATAAAAATACTTATTTGTAAATAAAAATTCGTTCGGGGGACTATCATGAAAAGTTACGTTCATTTAGAAAACGGCGAGTCGTTTGAAGGAACTTTGGAGGATACCTCCACAAGTAAAGAGATGACGGGAGAAATTGTTTTTTTTACAGGAATGACCGGTTATCAAGAAGTACTGACAGATCCGTCATATAAAAATCAAATTATTGTATTCACGTATCCGCTGATCGGAAATTATGGAATCAATGAGCAAGATTTTGAAAGCAAAAAACCTCATGTGGCAGGAGTAGTGGTCTACGAGTGCTGGGATCAAGGATTTCACTACGAAGCGGTTTATACATTAAAAGAGTATTTAAAGAAGTGGAATATTCCCCTTATTACACACGTGGATACGCGTGCAGTCGTCAAGCGAATCCGCAATGAAGGAACGATGCAAGCTGTTGTTTCTGCCAAGTCTTCTGTTTCGGCGGATGCTTTCCAAGAGCAAAAGAGTTCCGTTGTAAAAGAAGTCTCAACTTCCCAAGCAGAAACGTACGGAAAAGGTGACAAGCATATTGTTCTCATTGATTTTGGTTATAAAAAATCAATCTTACAAGAAATCATGGAACGTCAATGTAAGGTAACGGTCCTTCCTTATAACTTTTCTTTTGAACAATTGGCAGAATTAAAGCCTGACGGAATCATCTTATCCAACGGACCTGGAGACCCGGTTCAATTGATTCCCCAGCTTCCGATTCTAAAGAAGGCGATTGAATCGTATCCAACACTGGGCATTTGCCTTGGCCATCAATTAATCGGGCTTGCTTGCGGTGCCAAAACGAAAAAGCTGACATTCGGCCATCGAGGCGCCAATCAGCCAGTAATAGATTTACTAAAGAAAAAAGTATACATGACCTCTCAAAATCACAGCTATGTGGTAGACGAGGCGAGTATTAAAAATACGAAACTAAAAGTACGTTTTAAAAATGTAAACGATGGCTCTGTTGAAGGGTTGATGCATGAAACGTTACCGGTTTTATCCGTGCAGTACCATCCTGAAGCACATCCGGGACCAAGCGATAGCAGCTACATTTTTGACGAATTCTTAACATTAGTGAAGCAAGCAGGGAGAGAAAAAGTGTATGCCTAAAGATACATCATTACAAACCATCTTAGTCATTGGCTCAGGTCCTATCATTATCGGCCAGGCAGCGGAGTTCGATTATTCGGGAACACAGGCTTGCCTTTCATTAAGAGAAGAAGGATACAAAGTCATTTTAGTCAACAATAATCCAGCTACCATCATGACGGATGAAAACGTCGCAGATGTCATTTATTTCGAACCATTAACCGTTGACAGCATCGATAAAATTCTGGAAAAAGAAAAGCCGGAAGGGCTGTTGGCAACATTAGGGGGGCAAACAGGTTTAAACCTCGCGCTCGAATTAAATGAAAAAGGGATTTTGAAAAAACATGGTGTAAAATTGCTGGGCACACCGATTGAGTCCATTAAAAAAGGAGAAAATCGCGAAGATTTTCGTGCATTAATGAAGGAATTGAACGAGCCTGTACCTGAAAGTACGATTGTGACAAAAGTAGAAGAGGCGCTCGCTTTTGGAGAAGAGATCGGGTTTCCTGTCATTGTTCGTCCCGCTTATACGCTTGGAGGAACGGGTGGAGGAATTGCCTGCAATGCAGATGAGCTGAAATCTTTGGCAACAAGCGGTCTCCGTGAAAGTGCCATCCACCAATGCTTAATTGAGAAAAGCATTGCCGGCTATAAAGAAGTCGAATACGAAGTAATGCGAGACGTGAACAATACGTGCATTACGATTTGTAATATGGAAAATATCGACCCAGTTGGTATTCATACAGGAGACTCCATCGTTGTGGCTCCATCTCAAACGTTGACAGATGTGGAATACCAGATGCTGAGAACGGCTTCTATTAAAATCATTTCTTCTTTAGGAATTATCGGCGGATGCAACATCCAATTTGCCCTCGATCCGCAAAGCAAGCAATATTATCTGATTGAAGTGAATCCTCGCGTCAGCCGTTCATCTGCCCTTGCTTCTAAAGCAACAGGGTATCCAATTGCTAAAATTGCAGCCAAATTGTCAGTCGGGTATACATTGGATGAAATCTTAAATCCCGTCACAGGAAACACATATGCAAGTTTTGAACCGGCACTTGATTATGTCGTTGTGAAGTTCCCGCGCTGGCCGTTTGATAAATTTGCGCAAGCCGATCGCAAGCTTGGTACGCAAATGAAGGCGACCGGGGAAGTCATGGCGATTGACCGTAATTTAGAGAGAAGTCTGCAAAAAGCGATTTCTTCTTTGGAAATTAAATTGAATGGATTAGAGCTTCCAGGTTTACAAAGCTTATCTAAACAAGAATTGGCAGAAAAAATGAGCGGGCAAAATGATGAGCGTTTATTTATCATTTTCGAATGGATTCGCCGCGGATACAGCATAAAAGATATACATGAGGTAACGAAAATCGATTATTTTTACTTAACGCATTTTGTTCAATTAATTGATTTTGAACAAAAGCTGAAGGCCCTGAATTTGGAGACAGTCGAGCCGGCGTTGCTTAAACAGGCGAAAGAAAAAGGCTTTTCTGATGAATATCTCGCTTTCATCTGGGATGTAGAGGAGATGGCAGTACGGGAGAAGCGAAAACAACTTCATATTGTACCGAGCTATAAAATGGTTGATACCTGTGCAGCGGAATTTAAGTCCACTACCGCCTACTTCTATTCCAGCTATTATGGAGAGAGCGAATTATGGGACTCGGATAAAACGAAAGTAGCAATCATCGGTTCAGGCCCTATCCGAATCGGACAGGGAGTCGAATTCGATTACAGCTCTGTACATGGTGTTTACGCATTGCAAGAGGAAGGGTACGAAACGATTTTAATTAACAATAATCCCGAAACAGTTAGTACGGATTTTCAGGTTGCAGACCGCTTATACTTTGAACCGATTACGGTAGAAGATGTATTGAATGTAATTGAAGCAGAAGGAATCCATCATGTCATCATTCAATATGGAGGGCAAACCGCGATTTCGCTTGTGAAAGGGTTAACGGAAGCGGGGGTGTCTATTTTAGGCGTTACAGAAGACATCATCGATGCGCTGGAAGACCGCGATAAGTTTTATCAGCTGTTGGAAGAGCTGGCTATTCCTCATGTTCCTGGAGAAATGGCTGACACAGAACAGGAATTGATGAAAAAGGCAGACGCAATTGGTTTTCCGATTTTAATTCGTCCCTCATATGTCATTGGGGGAAGAGGAATGGTGACCCTTTATGATCAAGAGGAGTTAGCTTCTTATGTACAATTGATTGAACCGAGTCATTATCCAATTTTAATTGATGCGTATTTACCGGCGAAAGAAGCTGAAATTGATGTAGTGACGGATGGCAAACACATTCTTGTTCCAACCATCATGGAGCATGTTGAAAAAGCAGGAGTTCACTCTGGTGACAGCTATGCCTACTTGCCAGCCCAAACATTACAAGAGACGGTTAAGGGAAAAATTGTGGACTATGCTGAAAAAATAGCAAAGAAGCTTTGTTATAAAGGCGTCATGAATATTCAATATTTGGTGGATGGAGACAATGTACTGGTTCTTGAAGTAAATCCGAGAGCGAGCCGTACGGTTCCTATCGTCAGCAAAGTGACCGGTATTCCGTTAATTTCGCTGTCGACTAAAATATTGCTCGGGAAATCTTTGTCGGAAATTCATGGAAAAACAGGGTTGTTATCAGATCCTGCTTATCAAACAATCAAGTTTCCTGTTTTTTCAACAAATAAGTTAGCGGGAGTCGACCCTCTTGTCGGACCAGAAATGAAATCGACCGGTGAAGGAATTGCCATCGCTTCGACGATTGAAGAAGCTGCGTTAAAAGTTTTTTACCCTTACTTATCGGCTCGTTCAACTGCTGCTCAGTTGTATGTGGATGGCCCAGCCGATGAACAATGGCTTAAAGAGCTGGTACAGAGCGGTGTAAGTATTGTGACCGAGGAAGAAGTGAGCGAATGGGTGTTACAGCCGGAAGCGTTACTTTTTGTCAGCTTTAATAAAGGGGAAGAAGGAAAGCAAAAACGATTAACAGCCTTAAAACATGGCTTGCTTGTATTGACAGAAAAAGAAACAGTGGACTTATTCATTACAGCTTTCGAACAAAAACAATATGATGTTTGTTCATTACAAAAATGGAAATACGATGACCAACAAGCAAAAGGAGTGACGGTATGATGGGAGCAGTTTCGTTTAAAGAAGGGCAAATTCAATTAAAGGGTAAAGATTTGTTGACATTAATGGATATAACGCAAGAAGAGATACTCTACTTGCTCGAAAGTGCTCTTGAGCTTAAAAAGAAGCACAAAAATGGTGAGATTGTTTCTTCTTTAAAAGGAAAAACCCTCGGAATGATTTTTGAAAAATCATCCACCCGCACTCGTGTGTCGTTTGAAGCAGGAATGATACAGCTGGGAGGAAATGCTCTTTTCTTAAATAGCAAAGATTTGCAAATCGGAAGAGGGGAAACGATTGCCGACACGGCGAAGGTGTTGTCAGAGTTCATTGATGTCATCATGATTCGTACTTTTGAGCACGAAAAAGTGGTGGAGCTTGCTCAACATGCCAGCATCCCGGTCATTAACGGTTTAACAGATGATTTCCATCCTTGCCAGGCTCTTGCTGACTTATTGACCATTTATGAGCATAAAAAATCGTTTAAAGGGTTAAAGACGGCTTATATTGGAGATGGCAACAATGTTGCTCATTCACTTATGATTGCCTGCGCTAAAGTGGGAATGGATTTCACCCTTGCATGTCCTGAAGGCTATGAACCGAAGGAGTTCGTCGTCAAATATGCACAAGAAACCGCTAAAGCAACAGGTGCAACTATCACGGTTTGTCATGACCCCGTTGCTGCTGCAAAAGATGCAGATGCCTTGTATACAGATGTATGGACAAGTATGGGACAGGAAGAGGAATCGAAAGAGCGTTTAGCGGTTTTTGCTCCTTATCAAATTAATGAAGAACTTGTTCAATACGCTAAAGATGATTATTTATTTTTACATTGCCTGCCGGCTCACCGTGGAGAAGAGGTAACGGCGGAAGTTATAGACGGTTCGCGTTCTTTTGTTTTCCAACAGGCAGGGAATCGTATGCATGTCCAAAAAGCTTTATTACAAGCTATTCTTGGATAAATGGATAGATTTTATTCAAAAAGAGGATGGCTCAAAAGGGTAAAAAGCTCTTGTGAGTCACCTCTCACAAAATGGACGTCATGTAAACCTGGTAATACCAAGAGTTTACATGACGTCCATTTTTCATAAAACATAAAGGAATCCTCACTCAGTAGGGTATTCCCGACTGAGTGTTACTTGGACATATGGGTTTCTTATGGGCAGTTAACCGACGATGAGTATTATTTAAAGGGGAAATATTAGAAAATGTGTGTTTTCTCCATATAAAGGAAATGTGTACGTTCATGAAAAAGCGAAAAACGGATATTATAATGAGTGAAGCACCTTATTAAAGGAGGCACTCAAGATGGGTCAAAATCGACATTTTACACCAGGTCAAAAGGCGCCGAATAACGGTATTTATATAGAGATTGGTGAAACGGGAAGTAATGTGAAGAATCCACAGAAATTGAAATTAAAAGCAGGAGATCGCTTTCCTGAAACGTCTAATCAAAATCGCCATTGGACCTACATGCGTAAGCCATAACTTTTCGTGAAAACTCGTCGCCTGACGAGTTTTCTTTTTATGTAAAAGCGGGTATAATATTAACAAAGGTCAGTAATGGTCAAATGATTTTGGGAGGTTTTTTGTATGGATATGAACAAAATGACGCAAAAACTGCAAGAAGCCTTTATAGAGGCACAATCATTTGCTGTACAGAAACATCATCAAGAAATTGACATTGTCCATTTAATATGGTCTTTAGTCAATCAACAAGATGGGATTGGTCCCAGAATATTAGAAGCCATGGGTATCTCCAGCGAAGCGTTTAAGGAGTGCATATTGGAAGTGTTAAAAAAGCGTCCCGTTGTCACAGGGGTTGGCGCCGAAACAGGAAAAATATATATTACAAATCAGTTGCAGCACGTGTTAATAAAGTCAGAGCAAGAGGCTCATCAATTACAGGATGAATTCGTATCGGTGGAGCATGTATTTTTAGCCTTAACGGATTCAACTTCTTCAGATATAAAATCGTTATTCTCTCGACATGGGATAACGAGAGAGCGACTAGTGCAAATATTAAAAGTCATTAGGGGGAATCAGCGCGTGACTAGTCAAAATCCAGAAGCTGTGTATGAAGCATTAAAAAAATATGGACGAGATTTAGTAGCTGAAGTACGTTCCGGAAAGATTGATCCCGTTATTGGTCGGGACAGTGAAATCCGTCGGGTTATTCGTATTTTATCGCGCAAGACGAAAAACAATCCCGTATTAATCGGAGAGCCGGGTGTTGGTAAAACGGCGATTGTTGAAGGATTGGCTCAGAGAATTGTGAGGCGGGATGTACCAGAAGGACTGAAAGACAAAACCATTTTTGCTTTAGATATGGGGGCACTTGTAGCCGGAGCGAAATTTCGGGGAGAATTTGAGGAGCGATTAAAAGCGGTATTGCAGGAAGTGAAAAAAAGCGAAGGCAGAGTGTTACTGTTTATTGATGAACTACATACGATTGTGGGAGCAGGACGTACGGATGGAGCGATGGACGCAGGAAATTTATTGAAACCCATGCTTGCAAGGGGAGAGCTGCACTGTATAGGTGCTACAACAATTGATGAGTACCGCCAGTATATCGAAAAGGATCCAGCTTTAGAACGTCGGTTCCAACAAGTGGTTGTGAGTGAACCCACAGTGGAAGATACGATTTCCATTTTGCGCGGGTTAAAGGAACGCTTTGAAATCCATCATGGGGTTAATATTCATGATCGTGCCATCGTCGCTGCAGCCACGATGTCCAATCGTTATATTACCGAGCGATTCCTGCCGGATAAAGCCATCGACCTTATTGATGAAGCGTGCGCGACCATCCGGACGGAAATTGATTCCATGCCTTCAGAATTGGATGAAGTCACAAGGCGATTAATGCAGCTTCAAATCGAAGAAGCGGCTTTAAAAAAAGAAACAGATCAAGTGAGCAAGGAGCGGCTAGAGGCCATTAATAAAGAAATTTCCAATTTGCAAGAAAAGGCCCATGTCATGCAACTTCAATGGGAGCATGAAAAGAAATCCATTCAAACAATCCAAGAAGCGCGTGAAAAATTGGAGAAAGCGAAACGTGATTTAGAAGAAGCAGAAAATCAATATGATTTAAACCGGGCGGCAGAACTTCGGCATGGAATCATTCCGCTATTAGAAAAGGAAATAAAAGAGATGGAACAATCATCTATTGAAAATCAAGCTAAAAACCGGTTATTACGCGAAGAAGTAACAGAGGAAGAAATTGCGGAGATTGTAGGGCGGTGGACAGGGATTCCCGTTTCCAAGCTTGTGGAGGGAGAGCGGGAAAAACTTTTACGCCTTGAATCAATTCTTCATGAACGAGTCATCGGACAAGAAGAGGCTGTTTCCCTTGTTACCGATGCAGTATTGCGTGCCCGTGCCGGCATTAAAGATCCAAATCGTCCAATTGGTTCATTTATTTTTCTCGGCCCGACGGGAGTGGGAAAAACAGAGTTGGCCAAAACATTGGCTCAAGCGCTATTTGACAGTGAAGAACATATTATTCGAATCGATATGTCGGAGTATATGGAAAAACACGCTGTTTCCCGTTTGATTGGGGCACCTCCAGGATATGTAGGCTATGAAGAGGGGGGGCAATTAACAGAGGCTGTTCGTCGCAACCCTTACTCTGTTATCTTGTTGGATGAAATCGAAAAAGCTCATCCGGAAGTCTTCAATGTCCTGTTGCAAATGCTGGATGATGGCCGTGTTACGGATTCAAAAGGAAAAACAGTTGATTTTAAAAATACTGTTATCATTATGACATCAAATATTGGCTCTCATTATTTATTGGAGGGGGTTACGGAACAAGGAGATATTAAGGATGAAGCGAGAGAACAAGTGATGTCGCAGTTACGAAGCCATTTCCGTCCTGAATTTTTAAATCGAGTGGATGATCTTATTTTATTTAAGCCCCTTGCTGCGAAAGAGATAAGAGGAATTGTAGAAAAATTACTGAAGCATCTTGAAATTAGGCTGGCAGACCGCCATATCTCGGTTAAGCTGACCGATGCAGCAAAAAATTATATTGCAACAGCAGCGTTTAATCCAGTTTATGGAGCAAGGCCATTAAAACGGTATATTCAAAAACATATAGAAACCAAATTGGCACGTGAATTGATTGCGGGCAAAGTCCATGATCATGATGAAGTAATCATCGACATGGCAAACGATTCTTTTGTCATCCAAAGGTTATAGTAAAAAGAGACGGATCTTACCGTCTCTTTTTACGTGAAAATCCATTTTTTGCAATTGATTAAAGACATATGGGATAGCGCCGTTTTTAATTTTGAAAAGAAATAAAGCCTCATTTTGTGTAGGTATGAAAAAACAGCAAGATATAATTAAAAGATATTATTGACGATAAAGATGTAAGATGATATATTATATTCCTGTCAGCAAAACAAATTATATGTTTGAAAAACAAACAAAAAAGTTGTTGACTTGAATGTTAGAAAATGATATTATGTAAAAGTCGCTTACGAGCAACGGTGAACTTTGAAAACTGAACAAAACAAAAAAACGTCAACGTTAATTCT
>NZ_KI632507.1:285-367785 GCF_000504165.1 Bacillus sp. FJAT-14578 | reverse complement strand
TGGAATTCCGCTTTCCTCTTCTGCACTCAAGTTCCCCAGTTTCCAATGACCCTCCACGGTTGAGCCGTGGGCTTTCACATCAGACTTAAGGAACCGCCTGCGCGCGCTTTACGCCCAATAATTCCGGACAACGCTTGCCACCTACGTATTACCGCGGCTGCTGGCACGTAGTTAGCCGTGGCTTTCTGGTTAGGTACCGTCAAGGTACCGCCCTATTCGAACGGTACTTGTTCTTCCCTAACAACAGAGCTTTACGACCCGAAGGCCTTCATCGCTCACGCGGCGTTGCTCCGTCAGACTTTCGTCCATTGCGGAAGATTCCCTACTGCTGCCTCCCGTAGGAGTCTGGGCCGTGTCTCAGTCCCAGTGTGGCCGATCACCCTCTCAGGTCGGCTACGCATCGTCGCCTTGGTGAGCCGTTACCTCACCAACTAGCTAATGCGCCGCGGGCCCATCTGTAAGTGATAGCCGAAGCCATCTTTCAACCAAGGACCATGAGGTCCTCGGTGTTATCCGGTATTAACTCCGGTTTCCCGAAGTTATCCCAGTCTTACAGGCAGGTTGCCCACGTGTTACTCACCCGTCCGCCGCTGACTTCAGGGAGCAAGCTCCCATCTGTCCGCTCGACTTGCATGTATTAGGCACGCCGCCAGCGTTCGTCCTGAGCCAGGATCAAACTCTCCGAAGAAATGTTTGACTTGCTCATAATAAAAATAGAATTAACGTTGACGTTTTTTTGTTTTGTTCAGTTTTCAAAGTTCATTGTCGCCCCGAAGCGACTTTTATATATTATCATTTACAAAAATAAAAGTCAATAATTTATTTTTGTTTTTTGTTGCATCGATGTGATGCTTTACTATATTAATATCATCATAGATTAAAGTCAACTACTTTTTTCAAAAAAGTAAATACCATATAGCTTGTTAATAACACCATTTACAATCCTAGTACAAAAATGTTTAAATGACCAGTTTCCAAACGATACTCTACGAACTTGCTCTTTTAAGTTAGAAGATAAACTTCATATTTTTCTAGAGCAGCAGTCACCTTTAATTAATACATAATAGACGAAAAATTCCCCTAAGTTGTTAAGGAGGTTTTTTATTTATAGCGTGAATGTTGAATTTGGACTCAATTGTCACAAATTCGGCTAAGGATTAAAAGTTTATGGTTAAGTTATTGATTTCTTTATGGAATAATATTACATTTTAGCTAACGAACGTTTGTTAATAAAGGAGGTGAATTTATCGAGCCTTTCTTCAAAAGAAAAGATCAAACAGGCATCATTATCCCTTTTCGCTAAAAAAGGATACATGGGGACATCCATGAGTGATATCGGGAAAGAAGCGGGATTGAATAAGGCATCCATTTGGAATGATTTATGGCACGGCTTGCAGAGTACAGGAAAAAACGAAGATGTAGAGGAGTGAATGAAATGGGTGTATATGTATTAGTTCATGGTGCGTTTCACGGCGCCTGGTGTTGGGATAAGGTAGTTCCTCTGCTTGAAGAAGATGGACACCATGTCATCGCAATTGATTTACCGGGTCACGGAAGAGATGACACCCCTCCTGCCCAAGTAACAATGCAATCTTATAGAGATACCGTGTGCCACGTGCTCGATGAACTGAATGAAAAAGCGATTTTGGTTGGTCATAGCATGGGTGGTTTAGTCATCTCCAGCGCGGCAGAAAAACGTCCGGAAAAGATTGATCGATTGGTTTATATCGCTTCCCATATCCCTGATCAAGAACAATCACTGTTTCAATTGAGTACCAATGACCCTGAAGCGTTGCCGCTTCCAGCGGTTTTAAGTACCGATCAATCGTACCTGCAACTCGATGTATCGGTCATTAAGGCGAATTTTTACGGGGAATGTTCTAATGAAGATGTAGCTATGGCCCAGCAAAAAATCGGCATTCAACCAATCGCACCTATTATGGCTTCCGTACGGCTTACAAAAGAACGATTCTCCTCGATTCCAAAAGTTTATATTGAAACACTTAAAGATAAAGCCATTTCTACTGCATGTCAGAGAGCGTCGTACACGAAAACTCCTTGCCAAGTCATCACGATGGATACCGATCATTCCCCATTCCTCTCAAAACCTTTTGAGTTAGCAATGCATTTGAAAGGAAAATTTCTCTAATCAACATTTAAATTCCCTGTTCTTTTTTTACTTAGTTTTTTATCTCAAAACCTTCCTTTCCCTAGAATTACAATTTGCACAAAGCTTCTTAAAAGAAGTAAGCTCCCTTAAGAAATAAGGGAGCTTTCAACAGTCCTTGGCTGCTTTTCATCTCTTTATCTGTTTCAATAAAAGTCAAGCTTGGTTCTTTTTTAAATTAACCATGATAGCAATAACTAACCGGTTCGACTCTCAGCGATGCCCTTTTCCTAAACCGTGTTGGCGGTAAATCCGGAATAATCTACACCTTACTTTTTCCAATAATGAACAACATACACGCCATCGCGATTTTCCATCTGGAAACCGGACCATCCCTCTTTTAAGAGAGCTTGCTGTCCTGCTGTATCACTCATTTTGATGGTAGTAATGCCTGTCCCCCGTTGCTTGTCTTCATCTATTTTCTTCATAAATGTATAACGCAATAGACCGTCATATTTCTCTTTTAAAGAGACGATTTCCATTCCCTGTTCAAATTTATCTTTTAAACTCGGAATATTAAATGGCGCGACGGTACAGCAAACATAAATATACGCCTTATTCATTTCTCTTAATTCTTTCATGATGAGAACGGCCAGTTTTTTCTGCAGTCCATTTCCCCGATAATCGGGATGTACATTTGATATTTCTTGATAAATAACTTGTTGCAACTCTTCTTCCGTTAAGCCAAAATCCCGGCCTAAATGCCCTTCTTGATCGATTGGCGGCACGAGCAGCGCACGAAATGCTATGAGCTCTCCCTTTACAAAAGCCCCAATCATTAGCCCGTTTCCTTCTAATATATATTGAAATTCCTCTAAAGTAAGAGGCTGTAATACTGCCTTTTGTTCTAACGATTCAATCACCGATTCCTGCAATCTTAAAATTTGCTGTAAGTTTTCCAAAGTTAACGACCGAACGCTGAACAGCTGTCCGCCCTTTTTAAGCTTTCCTTCGTATATAATCTCCACGAATGCCTCTCCTTCCGCTTTATCCCGCCTTATACGAAGACGAAAGTCTCCATTTCTATTTTTTATTTGCAGCCGAAAATGCACGTAATACCGCTTCTTTTAAAATAAGGGTGCCCGCCATAAGGCAGCTTTTGTTAAATGTCATATGAGGATGATGCAAACCCGGTGTTAAATCTGCTCCGAGTGCAAGCATACATGCTTTCAAATGCGGACGCTCTATCGTATAAAAATGAAAATCATCACTTCCCGACGTCACAACGGGATTCATGCAATGCTCCTCACCAAGAATGGAGATGATACTCTCCTTCATAATCGTTTCTGCTTCAGAAGATACTTCAGCAGCCGGCGTATAATCAAGCCAGTTCCCGCTTATATCTACACCGTGAAATTTGCTTACCGCTTTGAGAGCATCTTCAACTTTTTGCCTCATGTCTGCAAGAACTTGATTTGTTTGTGCACGCAAATCAAGGGAGAAGGTCGCTTTTCCCGGAATAATATTGTAGCTGCTCGTCCCCGCATGAAAACTTGTCATTTTAATAGATGAAGGAATATTAGGCGGCATATGTACGGACCGTAAAAACTGCTGCAGCGAATAGCCGACTTCGATCGCATTTACTCCTAAATGCGGTCTCGCTCCATGGCTGTCCTCACCAAGAATCATTCCTTCCATTGAAGCAGCAGCTCCATGCTGTAAGGAAGGGGCTGCAAAACCGAACTTCACTTCTTCCTTAGGTCTTAGATGAACGCCAAATAAATACACTGCGTCATCTACCGCTCCCTTTTCTACCATTTTTAATGACCCGTTTCCCTTTTCTTCTGCCGGCTGAAAAATACAGCGAAGAGTTCCTCTCCATTCTTTTTGCCGCTCTTTCAGAAGCAGCAGCAAACCAACGACAATCGTCATATGGGCATCATGGCCGCAAGAGTGATTAGCTTTTATTTCACCGTTCACCTCTTGAAGAAGGGCATCCATGTCCGCTCGAACGGCAATGACCGGTTTGCCGCTGCCGATTTCAGCGACAAGACCCGGCATATCTTCGAAAGTCGTTACAGAAATGTCATGCTTCTTTAGTTTTTCGGCAAGATAACGAGTCGTCTCATATTCTTCTAAACTTAATTCCGGATGTTCGTGAAGATGGTCGAATACGTCCATCATTGCTTGTTCAATTGTCTGTAGCATTCAAATGTGCCGCCATCTACTATTTCCCTCTGTTTTAGCGGCATATCCCCCCTTCTTCCTAATTTGAAATCCTTCACACATTTTCACATCGCTGCCATTTCGTCTTGGCCAATATAATGATGAACAAAGGACAACTCTCGCAATGTGTTCTCGTTAATCACTAAACCTAATCCCGGCTCTTCTTTCAGGTTTACATAAGGAATGGCATATTCTAAATCACCGACATCTTTACTGAACAATAAAGGTCCTGTTAATTCGGTGCTTTCAATTACTCGCTTAGAAATGGCGAGATGATAGCCGGCCGCTGAACCAATAGATGATTCGACCATTGAACCGACTTGGCAAGAAAGTCCTGCTGATTCCGCTATTTTAGCAAGAGCAAGCGAAGGATAGATGCCGCCGCTTTTCATAAGCTTAATATTAATTTTGTCCGCTGCCTTATGCTGGATGATGCGTTGGAGGTCCACAGGTGTCTGTACGCTTTCATCCGCCATAATCGGAAGCCGCGTTAACTGTCTGAGCAAAGCCATTCCTTCGATATCTTCTAAATACAACGGCTGTTCAAGCCAGGAAAGCTGAAAAGATTCCAATACCGTCAACGCTATCTTCGCCTTTTCACATGTTTTCCATCCTTGGTTTACATCGGCCCTAACGGGAACGTCGTAGCCAATTCTGTCGCGTATTGCCTGAAGACGGTGTAAATCATCCTTCATATCATTACCTATCTTCACTTTAATGGCGGAGTAGCCCGCTGCCACAGCTTTTTCCGCTTCATCAGCCATTTTCTCCGGTTCATCAATGCTTAACACTTTCGCATACGTTAATTTTTTATCCAGTCGGCCGCCTAACAAATTGTACACAGGCTGTCCTGATGCTTTTCCCATCAAATCGTAACAAGCAATATCAACAGCCGCTTTTGCCGCCGGATTGCGGTGTGTAACCGCATTCATTATTTCGTGCAATTGTTCAATATTGAAAGGATTTTTCCCAATCACGGCCGGAAGAAGCTGATGCTGCAGTACGGCAAGCACCGTATGAATTGATTCTCCCGTAACGTGCTCATCACCAACAGCTTCTCCGTACCCCACAATCCCATCTGCTGTCGTCAATTTTACAATGACGGATGGAATCGAATCGTATGAGGCATAAGAAACAACAAAAGGTTTCTTTAGCGGTAAACGAATACCATATACCTCCGCTTTTGAAATAATCATAGCGACACCCCTTTTTTGTCGTTTTATTGTCGCTTATAATTATAAAAAAGATTAAAAGTTTTGTAAAGAACGTTCTTTCAGAATATTCTTTATATCGTTATTAGGAACATACACAGCGCGGGCTCGCCCTTTATCAAATAATTTTTCTTCCCCAGAAATAAGCAAAAAGCCATGTTCATGAAAAATTTTGATGATTCGTTCAGCTGAACGTCTGGAAACATTGAGATAGTTGGCAAAGTCATCTGCGGTAAAAAATTCCTCTGGATAAAAACGAAGAAAATCAATCATGCGCATTGTGTTTTTCAAACTTGTCCCAAGAGTTTTTGACATATTTTCGATCAAATGGTTGTCATTTTTTATCGTATGGGACTTAGACGATGGTTGGGCATTGGAAAAGAAAGTTTCTGTCAGCTGCTTGTTCTCGTCTAACTCACAAATGACCGCAGCTTGTGAGTCATGCTTTTTTGCTGCGTAAGCCAGCGCTTCTTGCGAATGAAGCTCTGCTTGTCCTAACGACCAGCCAAACCCGATACCAGCAAGGAGTTTATCTCCTTTAAAAACGAGTTGTTCAAAATCCTTCAAGAGTCTTTCCTTTTTGGACTTTCCTTCCATCATTCCTCTTGTCGTGATCATTTTCCACTCGCTTTCCGTCACGTTCAGCAGCTTTCCATTCAAGCTTCTTGTGAATGGTTCCAACTTGGATGCCATGACGCTATGGGCACGCCGTTTACTCTCCTGCTTGACCTTAATTGACCATACCGCCACCTGTGATTGTTTCAAACGATTTTTTGCGATGATGGAAATGGCACCATTCATTCCTTGCATAAAGGAATGGTGTGTTTGTATGACATACATGCTTGGGATGTTTTTCCGGCATAGTTCATCGTGAACGGCATGGATGCTCGTTAAGCAAACATCCACTTTTCCAACTTCATAGAGCTCCTTATGAAAATTCACAAACCTATCTATTTCAATCGAACGCCCTTCGCCTTTACCCATCGTTTGAAAAATCCAAGGATAATCTAAAACGTGTTCCATGCTGTCTTGTTCATTAAGGTGAATAAGAACAGAATGCAGCACTTCTTTATTAGGCAGATCAAGGGAAATTCGACCGAACGGAACATGATCATAATGAACAAGTCGAAATAGAGAGATGCTAATGCAAAGAGGGGTTAGGCGGGCAACAGCAACAGGAATGCCCTCTGCCTGTATGATCTCTTTTGAATAAAAGTATGGAACACTACCTGCCAGCAAGAAAGCATCTACTTCCGCTTGATGGGACTGAATAATGACAGGAGCCTCGGAAGGTGTTTCATATATGTAAGGAATCATTGTTACATTGCTAAAGTTACTTTCAATTGCTTTTATTTCTTTTTGAAAATGAGCTGAACCGACAATCCCGATTTTCATTTCAACAACTCCCTTTGAAAAGGCGATGAACATTTTCCTTTATCACCGCATCATTTTTTATAAATAAAGGCTGTTTTCGTAAACATTGTTGCTTTTGGACCGCCTCCTAAGCAAACCGCTTTTCGAGGTATGAACTGATGAACAAATTTCAATATCATTATGCCTGCCGACGAAGCTGAACATCCATCACTGAACGCAAAAAAGGACAACTTCCCTATAAAGATGCCGATACAATCAAACATCCACAAGAAGAGGTGTCCCCTGCGAAAATAGCATACCACATTTCCCCATCGCGTTCAAAATTCCATGTCAGTTAACGTGTGCCCATTTAGCTTGATTGACACTATTTTTGCTTATATACCCTAAATAGTTATTTTGAACAAATAAGCAAAAAAGAGAGACCTCAAAGTCACATTAGACTTCCGAGTCCTTCCTTTTCATGCATGTTACATAATTTTTTTAAAACTATAATCATTCATGTACCGCTTTTTCGTGTACAGCTGTTGACGATTTGGTGATGGAATAGAAGGCACATAATAAGGCTGCCAAAATAAACAATACTCCCACCCATGAATTGTACATGACAGAGCTTTTTTCAATGACAATACCACCGATAGCTGATCCGGCGGCAATTCCGATATGAGAAGCAGAGTTGTTGATGCTGAGTTGGATGTCGGCCGTTTTAGGAGCGATTTGAATAAGATAACTTTGTTGAGCTGGAGAAATTGACCAGCTTAACGCACTCCATATAATCATCACGATTAAAAAGACCCAAAACGGTGCTTTTGTCGCCATCGGCATTAAGATCATCGCGACCGCAAACAATGGAATAATCGTCAAAATAGATCGTCCGATTCCAAGCTTGTCAGACGCGAAACCTCCCATTCCTCCCCCTGCAACCGCAGCGAGACCGAACACGAAATACATGACGCTGATCATCGTTGCATCCAAATGCAAAGCGGACTGTAAAAATGGAGTGAAGTAGGCATATAACGTTAAATGGCCGGTGAGCATCAAAATCGAAATGAACTGCGCACTTATGATTTTGGAGTTTCTTAGAGCTTTTAATTGTTCACGCAATGGAACGATCGGGTTAGGCGGTGTTTCTTTTAAAAAGAAGAAAATACTCGCAGCCGCTAAAACAGTCAAAGCCGAAATCAACACAAACGGAGCTCTCCAACCATATAGATTCCCAAGCGTCATTCCTAGCGGTACACCTAATACGAGCGACCCGCTGACTCCCATATAAATCACGCCAATCGCTCTTCCTTTATATTCCGGCTTTACAAGATTTGAAGCAACGGTAACCGAAAGGACAATTAATAAAGAAGCAGTTGCCGCTGACACGATTCTCGAAAGCAGCAAGACGGTATAATTAGGGCTGAACACAGCCATCAAATTTCCAATCAGGAAAAAGAATAATGTCCATAAATATAACTTTTTTCTCTCTACTTTTGCCGTTGCATTCAGCAAGATGGGAGAGGAAACCGCAAAAGCTAAAGAGAACACAGAAATAAGCTGGCCTGCCTTACTGATGGAAATATGCAAGTCAGCTGCAATTTGGTCAAGAATTCCCCCAATAATAAGCTCAACGATTCCAACAATGAAAGCTGAAGAGGCCAAGATGTAAACTCGAAAATTCATTGTATCATTACCTCCAATAAAGTTACTACCATTATAGTAACCTTTCTAAAATAAAACAAGAGGATTTTTCTTCAAAGACAGTACAAGTTCTTTGCATAAACTTCCTCACTCCGCTCTCCTCAATATTTCTTTACAATGAACAAACCCTATACATCCATGATTAGCATGAATTGTTCATGCTAATCACTTATGCGTTAGTCTCCAAATTTCATCCAATACCGGCATTTCCTGTTTCTCGTCTTCCGTCACTTCTTCCCAGATGATACCGGTCGGCTTGTCATATGGACTATTCGTTTTGAATAACCCTTGTTCGGTCGCAATCCAATCCGCCGTTAAATCATATGCGTCGCGCGGTAAATCCTCTTCTACAATTTGTCCGCTATGAACGGACGTAATAACTGGAACAGAAGGATTGCCAAGTTCGCGAATGATTGCATACTCTCGATCAGCATACCCTTCCCCTTTTCCAAGCCTTCTGCCATCCCGGTGCATCGCAACAGAACCGATGACAATTAAATCAATACGCGGCATTTCTGATAAAGGAAGCACTTCTCCATACGTATTTATATGCTTTAAACTTGCCGCTTTTCGTTCCTCCCCAGCTGGTACCCACTCCGGCTTCACTTGAATAAAACCGGCCTTTAATCTCGGCGTCGGTACAAGCAATATTTTACCGTCTCTTAGCACTTGGGCTCGAAGCGGCAACTGCGGTGCATCCGGATTGACTTTGACGACTTTTGCCTGCTTATATACATCCATTTCCGTAATATAATGGGCGGCCTTTTCGGCTCCTTTAAAATTCGGAATGCGATTGTACAGCGGAAACGGAAAGCGACCCAATTTTTCTTCCGTCATCTTATCCCACACTTTATGGCGAATTTCATTTTTGGTCAGCATATTGACAACTCCATTCTTAGCTGGTGTTTTTGTACTTGTTCTTCCCTTTCAATATTATACATGAACAAAAATACATCTAAAAAAGATGTAAGAACTTTCAAATTCTACTAAACTAAAAAAGTAAAACAAATATGGTTTCCCAAAAAGAAAGGGTGTTTATATGCTCCAAAAATTAACGAACCGTGTTTATTATTTACCTGCTTCTCACGAGACAGACCGCCCCGTTTTAGGAGTGATTACGGGAGATACTCATACACTTCTCCTAGATGCCGGCAACTCTTCCGATCATGCCCGTCTCCTTCTTGACGAATTAGCCCGATTAAATATTCCAACACCCAGCTTGGTCGTGCTTACCCACTGGCACTGGGATCATATATTTGGACTTTCCCATTTCAACGCCCCCTCGATTTCCCATAAGAAAACAAAAAGTTACATAGAGGAGTTAAAAGATTTAAGTTGGACAGATGAAGAATTGGACAAAAGGGTACAACAAGGAAAAGAAATTGAGTTCTGTGCAGAAATGATCAAAAAAGAATTCGCTTCAAAAGAGCGGGATATTGAAATTACCACTCCTACTATGACATTTGAAACGAAATTGGAAATTGATTTGGGCAATGTGACATGTATCGTTGAACATATGGCCGGAGATCATGCAGATGATTCTTCGATTTTATATGTAAAAGAAGAAAAAGTACTCTTTTTGGGCGACGCTCTCTATCCGAACATTTATGCCTCTAAACGCCACTATGTTCCTGATACATTTTTGCAATTGCTCGACCGAATCGAAGCTTATGATGCCGACATTTTGATTGAATCCCACGGAGTACCAATCAAACGCAAATCGTTTTTCTTTGAAATGAATCAATACCGTACAATGGCTGAATCTGCGAAACAACATACCGGAGACATGGATGCCATGACACAGGAATTAATGCAAACATTCCAACGTAACTTGACAACAGGCGATGTTGAAATGATTCAATATTTTGTGGATGGTTTATAATAGAACAAGACATTTAGCCAGTTAGGAGTTTTTTGATGGAACATGCATTGGAGATTAGAAACGCAACAAAAAAAATCGGCAAGAAAACGATTATTGACGATGTATCCTTTAATGTCGAAAAAGGAGAAGTGTTCGGGCTGCTTGGTCCCAACGGAGCAGGAAAAACAACCATTATACGTATGATTGTCGGCTTGATGAATATGACAAGCGGCGATATTTTCGTGAATGGGCTACATATAAAAAAGCAATTTACAGAAGCGATGCATCATATTGGGGCGATCGTCGAGAACCCGGAGCTATATAAATTCCTTACAGGTTATCAAAACCTTGTACACTTTGCACGAATGCTGCCCAATGTAACAGCGGACAGAATAGATGAGGTCATTGAGTTGGTCAAGCTCGAAGACCGGATTGACGATGAAGTCAGGACGTACTCATTGGGGATGCGCCAACGGCTTGGCGTCGCCCAGGCCCTGCTTCATAAACCATCCGTTCTCATTTTGGATGAACCGACAAATGGCCTTGATCCAGCAGGCATTAGAGAGCTGAGAAGCTATCTCCACCATTTGGCGGAAACGGAAGGAACGACCGTTATTGTCTCGAGCCATTTATTATCAGAAATGGAGTTAATGTGCGATCGGGCAGCAATCATTCAAGCTGGACGGCTGCTCGATGTAAAAGCGGTGAGACAAATGGCCGAAAGCACCGAAAAGCGCCGCGTACAATTCGAGGTCGATGATTGCGCAAAAACATATGAACTCCTGGCTCAGATTGACGCCAAATTAGCGATAAAAAAACTTGAAAACTGTTTTGAAACAGACCTTTCAAAAGAGGACATTGCGAAACTAAATGAAAAACTTGTTCAGCACGGCATTAAAGTGTTTGAAATCAAATCGATGGAAAAAACGTTGGAAGACCGATTTTTGGAAATGACGGGAGGGATCCACCATGAATAACCTCTTTTCCCTCGTTCAAAATGAAAACATGAAGATTTTTCTTCGCACCCGTACATTGTTTCTCATTGGCCTTATCGTCCTCATTGATTTCTTGACAGTCATTTTTATGAAAAATGTACTGCAGCAAGCAGCCTCTTTAAGCACCATGTGGGACTTCGCTTTATCAAGCGTCAATCTATTGTGGATTGTTCAGGTTTTTGCGGTCATTATTGCCGGAGACATCGTGGCGAGTGAATTTTCATGGGGAACGATCAAGCTATTGCTCATCCGTCCCGCCACAAGGGCAAAAATTTTGTTTTCCAAATACATCGCGGTTCTCTTTTTTACATGGACGATCATGTTTGTCCTATTTCTTTCTTCCCTTCTTTTTGGCTTGATTTTTTTCGGCATGGGGGAAGGCGGCCTCTTTATGTTCGGGAAAGTGACAAGTATGTATTGTCTGCAATTCATTGAGATTTTGATGATGGTGACATTTGCCTTTATGATTTCAACCGTCTTTCGCAGCAGTTCGTTAGCGATTGGTCTTTCCATTTTCTTGACGTTTATGGGAAAACCAGTTGTGGACATTTTATATCATTTTGATTTCGAATGGGGAAAATACGTCTTGTTCGCCAACACGAATCTAAGCCCTTATTTCAGCGGCGGTGACCCGATGTTTCCCGGGATGTCTCTCGGTTTTTCTATCTTGATACTTCTCGTCTATTTTACTCTCTTCCAAGCTCTTTCATGGTTTGTGTTCATGAAAAGAGATGTATCGGTATAAAGGAAACTTCCATCAGTCTGGGTCTCACTGCCCGTTCATGCAGGATAAAACCGGACCAGCTGGTCATTGAAAAATCATCTACCTTTGAACAGGCAGATGATTTTTCTTTAGGCATAGCTCTTTTACTATCTCCATTCATAAGGTGTCTGCTGATAAACATAATAATTTAACCAGTTGGAAAATAATAGATGAGCATGTGATCTCCATCTATTCAGCGGTACATTATTGGGGTTGTCATTCGGAAAATAGTGCTCTGGCATTGGAGTTTCCACCCCTCTTTGTATATCCCTCTCGAATTCTTCAGCAAGAGTGCTGGAATCATATTCCAGATGACCAGTAATCATAATTTGTTTTCCATTTTCAGCGCTGATGATAAAAGGCCCCGCTTCTTCCGATGCAGACAATAATTTAAGAGCGGAACAGCGGTTGATTTCTTCTATGTCAACATCCGTATGTCTAGAATGAGGTGCCAAATACACATCATCAAATCCTCTTAATAGTTTTTCCTCCGGCTCTATCACTGTATGTGAATATACCCCTGATCGCTTTTGGGATAATGGATATTTCCCTATCCCAAAGTGATGATAGAGTGCAGCTTGAGATCCCCAACAAATATGCAGGGTGGAAGTGACATTACTTGTTGTCCATTCCATAATTTCCGTTAGCTCTTCCCAATAGCTTACCTCTTCAAACCGCAAATGCTCGACTGGTGCACCGGTAATAATCATGCCATCGAATTTTTTGTCTTTGATTTCTTCAAACTCTTGATAAAATTGCTCTAAATGATATTGACTTGTATTTTTAGACTTGTATGTCGTGGTCTTCAAAAAAGAAACGTTGACTTGAAGCGACGTATTCCCCAACAATCTTAGCAACTGTGCTTCTGTTTTCTCTTTTTCAGGCATTAAGTTTAAAATCAATATGTTCAACGGTCGAATATCTTGACTTGCGGCACGACCTTCATCCATGATAAAGATTTTTTCTTTTTCAAGTATCTCTCTGGCAGGAAGAAGTTGTGGTATCTTGATTGGCAAAGAATCACCTCCTTATAATCGTTTCATGACCACAAAAAGAAAAAGCCTTCTTTAAGAAGAAGACTTTTACATTCCAACATAGCCATTCTTCTTATCTCTCAAGTTAAAAAACTTGCTGGATTTAGCACCTTTCCAATGAATCTGCTTCATTGGTGGTTGCTGAGGCGTCTTCGGGCCATACCCTCGACCTCTCTTGATAAGAAATCTATTTTATTCGATTTTTCATAACATTATATTAATTTATATCATTCAACAAGAAATAGCAACATTTTTTTACTATATAAATCATTGAACGTGTATGAAAACATACACGTTCAATGATTTACGTATAAGTTTATTCGAGGTGGTAGAACAGAAAAGCAGGAATAGAATAAAGATTGATATAGAACATTAAAAAATTAAGTAGTGGTCTTGCTGCCTTTTAACTGAAGGTCTTTTTTGAGCCAGTATACAAGCTCTCGTTCGCGCGCTTCATTCATCGCTTGTGACTGCGCACGGTCCCAGTGATAAAAGCCTCTTCCTGTTTTCTGTCCGTAATTTCCTTCATCAACTAATTCCCTCATCTTAGAAAGGGATTCTTGCTGGATACTTAAGTCCTTGAATAAGTAGCTCGATATAGCATCAAATACATCCAGCCCTCCCATATCAGCCGTCATGAACGGGCCTGTTACAGGCAGACGGCGGCCGATACTGTAGCGAACGGCGTCGTCAATATCCTCTACCGTTGCCACTCCCTGCTCCAAAATATACTGCGCTTCCCGGAATAGTGCATACTGAAGGCGATTTACAATTGAACCGAGAATGTCCTTTTGCAGCACAATCGGCTTTTTGTTCATGCTTTCAAGCAACTGCAATGCCCGTTGAACGGTTTCATCGGATGTCTGTTCCCCACGTACGATTTCCACTAAGGGAATCAAGTGCCCAGGATTCCAAAAGTGGGTGACAACCGTTCTCTCCGGGTGTGACGTATAACGGGCAATCTCAGTTGGACTTAATCCTGAAGTATTGCTCGCAAGAATAACGTCCGATAAACAAATTCGATCCAAATCTTGAAATAGCTTCTGCTTCAATTCCAGATTTTCAGGAACGGCCTCAATGATGAATGTCGCCTCTTTGATGCAATCCTCAAGCGACACGGTAAAATGTACAAGAGATTGGATTCTCTCCGCTTCCTGTGCATCAATTACCCCATACTCTTTTAAAATATCTATTTTTTCTTTGACTCCCAGTCTCCCGCGCTCAATATCCTGCTCATTCGTTCCCCAAACCGGCACTTCAAACCCTGCCATGGCGGCCGATAAGGCAATCGAGTGGCCCATTGTTCCGGCCCCTAGTATCGCTAATCTCTCTATTGATGGATTCATATCGCAGTCCACCCTCCATCTACTTTGATTGTTTCTCCCGTAATGAAATTGGCCATATTTGACGCAAGGAACAAAACAGCTCCCGTTACATCAGAAGGTTTGGGCATTTTCCCCAATGGAATACGGTTCATAACATCACGATAAAAATCTTGATCGTCAAACATCTTCTTCGTAAAATCTGTTTCAATAAAAGTAGGGGCAACCGCATTGACCTTTACATTGTGGGAAGCCCACTCAATAGCCAATGCCTTCGTTAACTGGACGGCCCCTCCCTTACTCGAACAATAGGCGGATCTTTTTATGTAGCCGACGAATGCCATTTGGGAGACGATATTAATAATTCGTCCACTTCCCTGTTCCGTCATATATTTCCCCGCTCGCTGCGAGCAGAAAAATGTCCCCTTTAAATTGGTGTCCAACACCCGGTCCCAATCCTCTTCGGTTACTTCCAGTGCCGGTTTTGGAATGTTCACTCCGGCATTATTAACGAGAACGTCAAGCCCCCCTAAAGTTAAAACCGCCTCATCCACCATGTCATAAACACTTTGGACATCCTGTATATCGGCCACAAGATAAGAGCAGTGCGAATGGAACTGTTTTAACTCTTCTACAGCCACAGATAAAGAGGTCTCGTCCCGCCCCGTAATCATGACATTTGCCCCTAATTGCGCAAAAGCAATGGCAATATCTTTTCCGATTCCTTTGCTTCCTCCGGTCACCAGCACTCTTTGCCCTTTCAATTCGCTAAAATAAGTCATATACGATTCCACTCCCTTACTGTTTATTCTGTAAAAAAGATGGACACCGAACAATATGCCGGCGTCACATCTATACTAGTTACAGCTTTTTTGTTTTCATATCTTAAATCAACTGAAAAGATCTTTATAGAAGCAGTGGGCAAGAACCCGAAAGGGAGCTTGCCCACTGCTTCTGCGTAAATAGTCTAACGCGGATTTTAGTAACGAGCTGTCAACATTTTTTTACGAGTATAGAACTCTACTCCATCACGGCCATTTGCATGAAGATCGCCATAGAAAGAGTTTTTATAACCAGAGAATGGGAAGAATGCCATTGGTGCTGGAACACCAAGATTGATTCCAAGCATACCCGCATCGATGTCCTCACGGAACTGACGAACAGCTTTCGCGCTGTCTGTATATAGGCATGCACCGTTGGCAAATTCAGATTGGTTCGTAATTTCAATAGCTTCATCCAAGCTTTCTGCACGCACAACCGAAAGTACAGGTGCAAAAATTTCATCTTGCCAGATTTTCATGCCCGGTTTGACATGGTCAAAAATAGTTGGGCCGACAAAGTAGCCTTCGCCGTTTGTTTCAGCATCTTGGCGTCCGTCGCGCACAAGAACCGCTCCCTCTTCTTCACCAATTTCAATATAATTAATCGTACGCTCTTTATGGGAGTCACGAATAACTGGTCCAAGGAATACCCCTTCCTCTAAACCGTTGCCGATTTTGATTTCATCTGACGCCTGACGCAAACGTGCTACTAATTCGTCGGCAATATCGCCAACAGCTACAACAACCGCACAAGCCATGCAACGTTCACCCGCAGAACCGAAAGCCCCACTGATAATGTTGGAAACAGTGCTGTCTAATTCAGCATCAGGCATAACGATTGAATGGTTTTTCGCTCCCGCTAAAGCTTGTACACGTTTTCCGTTAGCCGCTCCTGTTTTATACACATATTCAGCTACCGGCTGTGAACCAACGAATGATACAGCTTTAACATCCCGGTTTTCCAAAATTCCATTTACAACATCATGTGCTCCATGGACGATGTTTAATACTCCCTTTGGTAGCCCCGCTTCCTCAAACAGTTCTGCCAAGCGGTTAGCTAACAAAGGTGTACGCTCAGACGGTTTTAAAATGAACGTATTTCCGCACGCAATCGCAAGCGGGAACATCCAGCATGGCACCATCATCGGGAAGTTGAATGGTGTAATGCCTCCGACAACTCCAATCGGATAACGGTACATACCTGATTCAATTCCTGACGCAATGTCAGGAAGCTGGCTGCCCATCATTAATGTCGGTGCACCAGCCGCAAATTCAACACACTCGATCCCTCTTTGTACTTCCCCATATCCTTCTTCATAACTTTTACCGTTTTCTAACGTGACAAGCTTAGCCAATTCATCCCAGTTTTCAATAAGAAGCTGTTGATAACGGAATAAAATACGCGCACGACGAGGAACTGCTGTTTTTCCCCATGTTTTATAAGCTTCTTTAGCCACTTCTACCGCTTTATCTAAATCTTCACGGCTAGAAATCGGAACATATGCTAATATTTCACCTGTTGCCGGGTTTGGTACGGCCTCTGTTTTGTTAGATGTAGATTCAATCCATTCCCCACCAATAAAGTTTTTTAACGTTTGAACTTTTGCTTCTGTTGTCATAATGAACATTCCCCTTTCAATTTAAAAAGAATATGAGTTTAGTAGTTTTTAAAAGATTGAATATAAAACAACGGCTAACAATAACGCAATCATCGGAATGACGACTGATAGAACAAAAATATGCTTATACGTTCTCTTATGCGTTTCATTACATACGGCACGAATGGTTGTGACGATATAACCGTTATGTGGAAGAGAATCTAAACCACCAGATGCCAGTGCCGATATACGATGCATGGCTCCTGGATCGAGGCCTTTAGCCATATAGATTGGAGCTAAAATCGGCAATGCGATACCAAGTCCTCCAGATGCAGAACCTGTGATCCCGCAAATAACCGTAACACCAATGGCTAAGCCAAGGAACTCAGGTCCCGGAATGCTTAAGAGACCGTCTACTGCTACTTGGAACGCCGGAACCGTTTTAGCGACTGATCCGAAACCGACTACCGCACATGTATTGGCAACCGCAACAAGAGCATCTTGCGACCCATTTGCAAGCGCTCCCCAAAACTTGCGGATGAATTTAGCGTTTAATATCCAGCAAAGGGCAATCCCAAGCATCAAAGACGCTAAACCTGCTGCTGTAGGATCGATAAACTTAGATAAAATATTTAAAAGGACAATAACGCTAGCCAATGGAAGAATGGCAAACAATACATTCGGTAATGGACGATTCGCCATTCCTTGACGCGCTTCCATTGTTGCGGCGACTTCATGAGTTGCTTCATCTGGAACGGCGGCAGAGCCGTCAGCTTTTGGCGGCAACGAAAACACTTCTCCATTTGCTTTTGCTTTCTCGACGACACGACTTAAATAAAGAGCTCCCGAAATCGCAATCAATACCCCGATAAGGATTCCAATCCATCCTCCCGCTGCAGGAGTTGTATTAAAGAACTGAGTCGGGATGATATTTTGAATTTCAGGTGAATACGGCGATGTCATCGTAAAGGCAACGGACCCAAATACCATGGCAGGCGGGATAAATCGATGCGGTGTATTGGATTGCCGGAATAGCGAAACCGCAATCGGATATACGGAAAAACCGACGACGAATAAACTAACTCCCCCAAATGTCATAATGGCACAAGCCGCTACAACCGCAAGTACTGCATGTTTTGCTCCAAATTTATTTTTGACCCAGTTCGCAATGGAATCGGCGCAGCCTGTATCTTCCATCACTTTACCGAATATGGCTCCCGCTAAAAAGATCAGAAACCAGCTGGAAAAATACCCGGTGAATCCTTCCATGTAATTCTTCATTAACGCTTCTTGCAAGTTCAGTCCCCCAGCTAGTGTTAACACTACTGAACTGGCAATCGCAGCGATAATAATGTTGATACCCCTCATCGTCATGTATATAAGCAATGCTAATGAACCGATTAATCCAACCATCCCCAACATAGGTTTTACCCCTTTCAGCCCATAAACGAATTTTCTGTTTTTTTACTAAAATCGTATTCATAACATACTTGATAAAGCTGAACAATCTCTTCATGAGTGGGAACTCTCGGGTTGTTTCCAGGGCTGCCGCTTGCGATAGCATCCGTGGCCATCTTGGATAACACTTTTTCAAATGTCTCTCTATCGATTCCCCATGTTTTCATATTCGGTATTTTCAAGTCTAGACATAACCTTTTAATTTCTTTTACTGTTTCTTCTACTACTTCCTCGTCCGGAAGATCCCTTAAATCAGGCTTCACCAAGCGTCCAATGACCGCCAAACGATTCTGCGCCTCTCCCTTTGTAAATTCAAGAACTGCCGGAAGCAGCATCGCATTGGAAATTCCATGAGGAACATGGAACATGGCACCAATCGGGCGGGACATGCCATGCACTAATGTAACAGAAGCATTGGAGAAAGCCATGCCTGCCAACATCGATCCTAGCGCCATTTTATCCCTTGCCTCGATGTCTCCGCCATCTTCATAAGCCTTTCGGATATTTTCTACAATGAGCTCAATGGCTTTTAAAGCTATTGTGTCCGTCACTGGTTGTGAGCGTTTTGAAATAAAGGCTTCGATTGCATGGCATAAAGCGTCCACTCCCGTTGCCGCAGTCACATTCTGAGGACAAGAAAGCGTAAGCATCGGATCAACGATTGCTGCGACAGGCATCAGTTCAGGCTGTTTGAGCATCATCTTAATATCATGTTTCGTATCGGTAATAACCGTTACCGCAGTCACTTCAGATCCTGTCCCCGCAGTAGTTGGAGCGGCGATAAGCGGAAGGGGCTTTTTATCAAATACTTTTTTACCGCCATAATAGTCTCGAATATGTCCGCCATTTGTCACAAGCACCGCCACCGCTTTAGCCGTATCAATGCAGCTGCCGCCGCCGACTGCTACAACGACATCGCAAGCTTCTTCCCGGCAAATGGCAAGGGCTTCGTCTACATGGACATCTGTCGGTTCAGAATCCACTCCTAAATATGTAGCGTATGGAATATTTTCTTCTTGCAAATACTTTTCGCACAAACTTACATTTCCGATTTTCTCCATAATCGGATCACTGATAATGAGTACCTTTTGTCCCAAATCTTTTGCCAACTTCCCGATTTCAGCAAAAGAATCTTTCCCGTACAAAATGTTGTTTGGCATGAGCAATTGATGAAAACCCATCTCTAACATCCCCCTTTGTTCATAAACTCATTTCATCCCCCTCACCCATTTACTATTGCAATTCCCGTGCCAACTTCATTTTTGTAAACGATTTCAATATTTTTGACTATTTCGAGTTTTTATAAGTGTCGGACAGACAGACATTTACCAGACACTTTTGTACATTTATCCCACAAATACAAAACACATTATTTTTTATCCATTCACTTCATAACTCGACACATCTTCATTCAATCGAGAGGCATCATAATCGGTGGACTAGACAACTTGAATTTCCCCTCAAAGGTTCACCTATGCGGATGGCGCCAACCCCGCAAGGGGGGTGTCAGTCGCTTAGGTCTAGAAAATTTGGCATGGCCGTTCTTTGGTCATGTCGAATTTTCTAAATCGATCTATATAATTAAACTAATTCATATTTTTTCATTTTTTCATAGAGAGTAGAACGATGAATCCCTAACTTTCGAGCAACAGCCGCCTTATTTCCCCGCTCCTCAATTAACGCTCTTTGAATAGCCGTTTTTTCTTCGTTGGCAATCACATCCCTCCAATTGCTTTGCCCATTAACTTTTTTCTCTTCACCTCCATTTTCCGAGTTTTCCGTCATTTTTGGTTGCATTTCTCTATAACCGAGAAATACTTCAGGTAAATGCCCCCTCTTTACAATAGGACCATCAACGAGCCCCAGGAGCATTTCCAATGTATTGACCAGTTCTCTTATGTTTCCCGGCCAAGAATAATCCATAAAAGCATCCATCGCTTCTTTTGTAAATTCTTTTTTTTCAATTTGAAACTTCCGGCAGATTCTTTCCATATGATACGACGTTAAATACGGGATATCACTCTTTCTTTCCCGTAAAGAAGGAATGTGAATGCGAATGATATTAAGCCTAAAAAACAGGTCTTCTCTAAATTGTCCTTTCTTTACCATGTCTTCTAAGTTTTTATTCGTAGCAGCAATGATTCTCACGTCGACCTCCGTTTGCTTTAAGCCTCCTACTCTTTCCACCACTCTCTCTTCTAAAACTCTTAAAATCTTCGCTTGCATATAAAGGGGCATGTCCCCGATTTCATCCAAAAACAAGGTTCCTTGATGAGCTAATTCAACCTTTCCAATCTTTCCGCCTTTTTTAGCTCCTGTAAAAGATCCCTCCTCATACCCGAATAATTCCGCCTCCAACAAATGATCTGGAATCGCCGCACAGTTCACGCTTACGAAATTCCCCTTGTTATAAAGACTCGCTCCATGAATCGATTTTGAGAAAACTTCCTTTCCCGTTCCGCTTTCTCCTGTAATCAAAACCGTGCTCGGTACCCGGGATGCCTTGGAGGCTAACCGTTTTATTTTTAATATTTCAGGACTCCTCCCTACGATGCCGTCAAATGTAAATTCATTGACACGGGGAGAGGGCTCGGGAGTTGCCAAGGGACCTTTCGTATCAACCGTTCGCGACAGATCCTGGATTCTGTTAAGAATATGATAAATTTCAGAAACCCCTTGAAAAATGAGCATCCCTATAGCACCTACCACTTTTCCATCACGCCAAATGGGGATACGATGGACGATCATGTCTTGTCCCATTATATTCTGGATATAGCCTCTTTCCGGAATGCCGGTTTCAACCGTTACATGCAAATTTGTATTTTCGATGATTTCGGTCACATGTTTTCCGATGACTTCTTCTCGTGTAACCCCGATAAACTGGCTGTATGCTTTATTGAAATCACGGATAATTCCCATCGAATCAATCACGACAACCCCCTCGTATGCTGTATCCAATACGATTTTCAATGTTTCAAGCATATGGCTTGCTTCCTCGAACTCTTCTTTTATTTCACCCACTCGCTTAGCGAGCGCTTTCATTTTGTCTTCGATTGTTAATATCCCTGCCAGTCTCTTCTCCCTGTCTATAACAGGTACAAAGCCAGAAGAAAAATCATCTTCAATCTCTTCTATATTTGAAGCTGCCGAAATACCCAAATGACGCCTCTTCATAATTGTTCTTATTTTTGTTTCTAGTACTGTATGATTAATTAAACCATTTATTATTTCATCCTTTGACATAATACCTGTCAGCCGTCCTGACGTATTTACAACAGGCAGGGCATGTAAGGAACTGCCGGAAAGCACCAATATCGCTTCTGCTAAGGTTTGGTCCTCCGATAGCATTATCGGATTTTTCGTCATCCAATCCTCTACTAATAACATTCTTCTACCTCCTTACAATGCAAGTGATTAGCCTTCCCCGATAAGGCAAGGCAAGCGCTTGCAAAAAATATAATCAGCTCAACTCCCATTGGATGGAAGTTTCCTTTATTGTACCATTACATGGACTTTAATAGACTAATAGGTTAAATGAAGTTTTTTCCTTTTTTAGGGATTTGATTGTCGCTTGACTTTCTTCAACAATGAAAAACATCATCGAGACCTCAAGCTGAATGGATTCTCCATGACTATTCATTGCAAAAAGGCTGACTGGAAGGCATGTTTTTTAACCAGACTATAATTAGAAGAGATGACTACCTGTACGAAGTGATAGATGAATTGGACATTGATACCAACTTTGTGTTTGTAAAATTGCGCGGGAAGAACGAGGGAAAACCTATGACGTATGGAGACGTAGAAGCCCTTTTCAAGCAGTTGCGGAAGAAAACAGGAATTGATGTTCACCCTCACCTGTTCCGTCACACACACGCAACGATGTTCTACCAAAAAACGAGAGATATTAAGCAGGTGCAGGAGCGCTTGGGTCATTCGCAAATCCAGACAACGATGAACTTGTATCTTCATCCTTTAGACGAAGACATCCGCAAGGATTGGGAAAAGGCACAGGGCGCATTTGATATACAGAAACAGCACTGAAAGGTGGGAGAGAATGAAACAGAAACAACAAACAAATATAGGAGAATTAGGGTTTCATGAACGATTGCAGCAAGAGTTATCAACCTATCATGCTAAAAAAATTCACATAGATGGCTCTGTTACCATAGAGCAAGTGAATAATCCTTATTTCTTAATTAACGATAAATGGAATATTAACTTTTTAGGTGAGATTAAGCAGTTCGAAGAAAATGTAGCAACCTATAAATACTCTAGCAAAAATGTTACTTTCCGATTCATAAATCCTAAGGTTAATTTAGAAGTAAAATATGTATACTATCAACGATTGTTTAATGATTATTGGACGATAAACAGTATTTTTGGAGCGCAAAGTCCCCTAAAAAGAATGACTGAGTTCTTAAACCAGAAATATCCTACACTATCATCGTTATTAGATTTAAAGATTGATAAAGTAGAGAGAGAATATTTATTTTGGTTAAATGAATACTCCAGAAATAATTTAAAAAGAAAGGATACACATCCTGAAAGGTATGTATTAAAGGCATTAAATATTGTAGGAAAGTTTCTTGAAGATATTCAACGGTACGAATACGACATCGCTCCAGAAACTCATGTGCGATTATTACTCTTTCCAGAGGATAAACCGAAGTTAAGAAAAAAGTCGATTGATCAAATCGACTATATCCCTGACTATGTGTTAGAACAACTTTTTACTCATATTAATGATTTACCCAAAGATGTCATTCCTGTCGTTTGGGTTGCATTTAAAACAGGACTACGCATTTCAGATGTATTAGGATTGACCACCGATCGCTTAATAAAGTTAAACGGTAAATACTCGATTATGACTGATATTGAAAAAACGTATGTACAGGGACACCGAATTCCCATTGACGAAGAATTAGCAAATCTCCTTGCGGTCCTTATTCAGCGAGCAAAAGAAAATAGCAATCAAGACAATAATCCCGAAGGGTTCATTTTTATTCGTTATCGTGGTTCTCGTAAAGGAAAACCATTCGGTCAAAGTTGGATTCAGGACCACTTAAATATATTAGCCATACAAAAAAACATTGTCGATGAGAACGAAAACTTATTTCATTTTAAAACTCATCAGTTCCGACATACATATGCCATTAAAATGTTAAATGGCGGTGCAGATATTTATAAAAAAATCTAAGGGAACACCGTTCCCTCCTTTATTCAACTAAAGGGCCATTATATATAGTATGATTTTTGGCCGTATTCATCGTAAATAAAGAAACGAAAACAGCCTATTTTCTAACTATAATTACTTATTATATTTAGTAAGTAATTATAGTTTTCAACGTAAACAAAGATAGGACTTTACTTGGAGGGGTGGGTATGATAGGCTTGCATGCCTGATGAAACAACGGCTTCAGCCTTTCAAGACCAGTCATGCCCATAGAGGCTCCAAGTCAGGTCCTTAAACGCTTTTCTATGGTTACATGTTAACAAAGATAAAGAGTGCACCATATCAATGTTTTGAAACGGATACTATATATAAGCGCCCGTTTGTTTAAAAAGGTGATTCTTTTATTGATGGCGAATATTACTTACAATGATGATACAACCCTTTTATAGAGAAAGGAGCAAAGAAGATGGATAAAACGGCATTAATACTAGTTGATATTCAAAATGATTATTTTCCAGGAGGTAAAATGACACTCCATGAAACAGAGAAAGCTGCGAAAAATGCACGGGTAATCTTAGAGTATTTTCGTGAAAACAATCTCCCACTTTTTCACATTCAACACATTTTCAAAGATAACCAAGCACCATTTTTCGTATCAGGCACAGAAGGAGTTCATATTCATCGAAGTGTTGCACCATTAGAAAGCGAAATTGTGATTGAAAAGCATTTCCCGAACAGTTTTCTACATACTTCTTTAGAAGCTGAATTAAAAAGTATAGGTATCGAACATGTGATCATCGTTGGCATGATGAGCCATATGTGCATAGATGCAACAAGTCGTGCAGCTGTTGACCTTGGCTTCAGTTGTACGGTCATTGAGGATGCATGTACATGCCCTGATCTCACCTTTAACAATAAGACCATTGAGGCAGAAAATGTCCATTACGCATTTATGGCAGCGCTTGGAAGCTTATATGCAACTATCGAGACAACCGATGCTTTTCTTGTTAAAGTAACCAATTAAACACCATTTTTGTTTATACCAAAAGCCTCACTTATCATAATTGAAGCAGGGTAAATTCGTTTGAAGTCAATTCCTTATTAGGTGTAAAGGTAAATCTTCCGCAATAGGGCGCCATTCTGGAGGAATGGGCGCTCATTTTACATTTTAGGGCCATTTAATGAAGTAAGAGGTTACCCACTTTTTTTATAAAATAGCTCGGTCTCTAGAAGACGAAAACGTTGATTCACCAAATTATGAAAAGAAGCCCTTTGGAATAAATTCCGAAGGGCTTCTTTTCCAAACAAGATATTACTTTAAATCTAAGAACTAACTTAAAGCTTCAACCAGGCTCTTTCCAAATTCTTTCGCCCCATCCGGTCCATCGCCTGTAATAACATCATTATGTGCTACGACATGTTGTTCAACATATTCTACGTTATGAGCTTTTAATTCGTTCTTTTGTACGTCAACTGGGTAGCATGTTGCTTGACGGCCAGTAAGTAAACCTGTTTTAGCTATCGTTACAGCTCCGGCACAGATTCCTGTTACAAGAACATTTTGTTCATGAGCTTGTTTCAAGTAGTTTAGTAACTCTTGATTTCCCCATAAATGATCGTTAGTTCCAGATCCCCCAATGACAGCAAGAGCATCATAATCAGTGGCTGTAACCTCAGAGAAGATCACTTCAGCGTTTGTCTTTCCTTGATAGTCACCTGTAATTTCACCTGTTTTAGTGCTTGCAATGGTTACTTCGATCCCTGCATTTTCTAACGCTTCTTTAGGTTGAAATAATTCATCTTCATTAAATCTTTCTGGTGGTATAATTAATAAAGCTTTTTTACTCATAATTGTTTTTGCCTCCTAAAATAGATAAAGATTTGTCTTTAAGACTAACTTCATTCTACTTACGTTTTTCCACATTGTGAAGAATGCACTTTTTTGTGCGGAGGTTACCAAAAGGTTACTTATTATATGAAAGGGAGTTAGCTCGATGTCGGATAAATTAAGAGAAGAAATCAAAGAGAGAATATTAAATCATGATTATCATTGTGAAAAAGAGCTTACCTTATCGATTATTAGTGGGAAATGGAAAGTTGTTATTTTGTGGCATTTAGGTGTAGAAGGGCCGCATCGCTTCAGTGAACTTCAAAGACTTTTTCCAAAAATATCTCATAAGATATTAACAAACCAATTACGTGAACTGATAGAAGATGGAATTGTTCATAGAGAGGTATATCCAGAAGTTCCTCCGAAAGTCGAATATTCAATGACTGAACTTGGGATGACGTTATTACCAATCGTTGAGATGATGTATGAATGGGGAAAAAAACGAATAGAGCAAATTAAACAAGAAAATAATTTTTTTGAAGAAGAAAAATAACAAGATCGTTTTGGTAAATAAATTTCCTGTGCTGTCAGTAAAAGTTATAATAAATCATCTATAAAATTGGCTGGAAATTTAGGATTCAGAAATCCTGTAAAATATTTGTACAAATACATCTATTTCTTTATTCCAGAAAAGGGCGCTTTAGTCGAACAAGAAGTTAAAGGGTGATACATATTAGACATGTCTAATATGTATCACCCTTTATTTTTTATGACTTTTTACAATTTAGGTCTTGATAATTTTTGACCTTCCAGTCAGCCTTTTTACTTCACCAGCTCATGCTTGAATGCATAAATGACCGCTTGTGTTCGGTCTTGCACTTCAAGCTTGCTTAAAATATTGCTGACATGTGTTTTCACGGTTTTTAATGCGATGAACAATTCATCGGCAATTTCCTGATTGGTCTTTCCTTGCGCCATCAGAAGCAAAATTTCCATTTCACGTGCGGTCAGCTGTTCATGAGGAAGTTGGACATTTCCTTGTCGCATTTTCATCATCATTTTCCCGGTTACTTCCGGCTCCAGCACAGATCGCCCATGATATGTCGCCCGAACGGCATTAGCGATTTCACTCGCTTTTGATGTTTTCAACATGTAGCTTGTTGCACCCGCTTCCAGTGCGGGATATACTTTCTCGTCATCCAAGAAACTGGTGACGATAATGATTTTTGCTTCCGGCCAGCTTTCAATGATTTTCCTCGTTGCCTCAATCCCGTCCATTCGCTTCATCACCAAGTCCATTAAAATGATATCCGGGCGAAGCTCGAGGGCGATTTCGACTGCTTCGGTTCCATCTTCCGCCTCTCCTATTACTTCAATGTCGGGCTGCGCCGATAAATAGGAAGAGACACCGATTCTTACCATTTCATGATCATCCACAAACAACACTTTAATCATCTTCTTCACCCTTTAAAGACATCATCGGTACTTTGACCTCAAGACGTGTTCCTTTATTTTTCACACTGACCATTTTCATTGTGCCGCCGATTTCAACCGCTCGTTCATACATATTTTGCAAGCCGTATGAACCCGCTTTTGTCGTGTCGACATCGAAGCCGACCCCATCATCTACTACCCGCAAAATAAGAAGGTCATCGCGCTTAATCAGCAAGACTTCCAGCGATGCGGCTTTAGAATGACGAAGCGTATTGGAAACGGACTCTTGCAGGATACGGAATAAATGGTCTTCAATCCCCTTGTCCAAAGGCAGCGGTTCAATTTTCCATTTAATGTTCATCGGTACTTTTTGTGATAATTCGACCAGCAGTTCCTGCATTCCTTCCTGAAGGGATTTTCCTTTCAGCGCAACAGGACGTAAATGAAGCAATAATGCGCGCATCTCAAGCTGGGACTGATGAATCATTTCTTCCACCATTTTCAACTGTTTTGTTTCCCGGTCATCAGAGAGCGGCTTTCCTTCATTAATGGCCGACATGAGCATGGAAGCTGCAAATAGCTGCTGGCTCACGGAATCATGAAGCTCCCTCGCCAAGCGATTGCGCTCCTGCGACACAATTTCCTGAATGCGTTTTTCCTGGTCTTCCGCTTTTTCCGTTGCGAGCTTTTGGGACAGTTTCGCTTGTTCTGTCATTTGCTTTTGAATTTTTACGGCCTTAGTCCAAATGGCCTTCAGCTCTTCAAACACTAAAGCCTCCGGCACCTCTATTTGCCGGCCCTGCTCCAAATCTTGCAGCCCGTTTGCTACCGAACGGAGCTGTTTGCGCCATAAGAAGCCCGATGCGGCTCCGAATATCATCCCGATAACAATACTGATACTTGGCACAAAGATAATGAACGGCACATCCATTATCTCTCGTTCCCACAGTAATCCCCAATTATCCAATGGAAACATGACGAAAGAAATACCTGAAACCGTCAAAAAAATGATTAGGGACAATCCGGCACATATAAGGACTTGGCGCTGCAATGTATTCATATGCGCTTCACCTCTAAGTCCCCGACAATCATAGACGTCACAATCCTTACTTTTTGTACGGCCGTTTCATAATCAGGAGTTTGGAAATAAAGCATTTCATTCATGACTTTCGCATCATGAGCATTTAAAATTTTAGCCGAACCCATCCAAATGGAATGATGGACACTGACCTCTACCTCATACGGCACAAGAATTTGAACATTTCCGATAAAATTTCGGATAAAAATAATCGCTTCGCCTTTAGGAAGTACCGTATAACTTAAATCAATGACTGTATCACCAATACCTGCCTGAATGTTCACATCGTTCCATTCATAAACATGTTCAGGGGTTTGCTGGCGGCCCATGAACCGATTTTCAAACAGGGATTTTTTCTTCAGCAGCTCTTCCCCATGCGGCATCTCACTTTCTGTGTGCTCCCTTATGACAGGCTGAATGTACATAGGATTTTTCTTCGTTTGGATAAATTGAATGACGACATGGACAAGAAGGGCCAATAAGAAAAACTTGAAGGTCATCATGCCTAAAATATTAATGAAAAATCCTATTGATCCAAACCAAAATAAAAGCTTTCCGGACATGCGCGGCAATCGCTTTCGTCCAAAGTAAATGCAGCCAATCGATATGAGAAGGGAGAAAATGAGTCCCGAATTAAAAAAAGAGATTTCAAGCAGCAAAAGGATCACGCCAATTAAAAGAATCCAGCTCACATAATCGGTTCCTATTTTATCCAGCATGCGGCTTCCTCCCTTCCACTAACATTTTCGAATCATTCTTTATACTCAAGAGACCGAGATGGAAGAACCATCTCTGGTCCCACAAATTATTTCGTGACTTTACTGTCCATCCATTTGAAGGGATATCCCTAAATACTCAGATTATGGTTTCCCCATACCCTCTTTTTAGAATAACACGTTTAGCTTAAGATGGAGAATCTGTTTTCTTTCCTTCTCCCTTTATGCCCTTATCCTAAAATAACAGGCAGCAGCCCCCTCGGATGGAAGTTTCCTTTATCTTACCTGACTATTCAAAGGTTTATAACGAGCGCAAGCTTTATTTCTTTCTAAGACCTGCGCCCTATAAAAGCATATAAATTCTATTGAGTTTCTAACGTTCCATATATCGATTTTTTCAGCTTTTCTGTTCCTCGCCGCTTGAATCGACTTATACGCCAAACTATTTATGGGGATTCACATATATTGACTATTGCGGCAATTTCATGTTTTAATAGCGATAAATGTTAACTTTTATAAACTTAAAGTTAACATAAAGGAGGGGGATACGATGAAAAAATGGACAGCTTATGATTTGGCACAAGTTTCATTGCTTGCTAGTTTTATAGCCATCACGGGTTCCATTAAGATTCCCACGGGCATCGCGGGATCTGAATTTCAGCTTTCCGCTCCTATCGCCGTCGCCATTGCAGCCGTATTCGGATTTAAACGATACATAACAGCCGGCATCATCGCAAGTCTTCTCCTCTTTCTTCTTGGTATGCACAATCTGCTCAACATCGAAATTGCGATGGTATTCCGCCTTGTCGCCGGGGGTCTTGTCGCTTTATTCGGTACATCTCTTCCTGTGTTAATGCTGGCTGGTCCGATTGGATCTGCAGCGGCTCGCTTCATACTCGCCTTCAGCCTCGGAATCCCGGCCGGTCCCCTTATCGCGTCAGCTCTTCCCGGCATGGTATTTACCGCGCTAACGGTTTGGCCGCTGAAACAGCTTTTTGAAAAAAACAGTAAAAAAACGGAGGTTCGCCATCATGCCAAACGAGCTTTATAGCATCAGAATGAGAGCGGCTCAAGGAGGCGCACACGAGCGAGGAGGCCGGCATGTGTCCGGCGGAGAACGGATTGGACAAAAGGCAGACCTTCACGAGCTTGTGTCGGAAATGCTTACGAAGTCACTGAACCATTCACGCGGTGATTGCGATTTCATCCAGGTTGTTGTGGAGAAGCTCCAAGATGTCGAGATTCAAACAATCAAGCCTTTGCCCGTTTCAACCGATGATGCACAAAGCGTTCAAGAAGGAAGAGACACAGCGGCCGCCCATCTTTCCACTCTCGGCGTTTCAGATACAGCCATTAAGCAAGGGTTTATCCTTTTAGAACAATCTACAAATCAAAGAGGTGCCATCATTCTAGATGGACTGACGGGTGAAAGGCTTGATCATAGAGAATTAAAGGGAGTAAGAGTGTCACGAATGGATTGGGATGCAAAAGCGTGGAAACAATGGACATCTTCTCACGAATCTCTTGGCTCGCCTCGCATTAGAGAGGCCCTTGTCCTTGCTTCAAAAGTCTCTTCCTCTCCTTATACAATGGCCGAGCTATGCTGGTCTGATGATCCCGATTATGTGACAGGATATATCGCAAACGCAACAATTGGCTATAAACGAATCACCCCTTTAAAGAAAGCAGGCGCCCCATGCGGCGGACGCATCTTTTTCGTCAAGCAAAACTGTCCTGTCGAAGACTATATCGCTTATTTAGAAGAAACACCCGCATGGATTAAAATGGAAAATATTGCACATTCATGAAGGAGACGAAAAGATGATGGGGTTATTTAATGAAGAACTGCGGCGAATCGAGGAAAACGGGCTGATGCGGACATTACGGCGCATGGATGGAGCCAGCGATGCAGCCACGATACTGGAAGGAAAACCGATTTATTTGTTTTCCACGAACAACTATTTGGGTTTAGCGAATGATTCACGCATGAAAGAGAAAGCCATTGACGCAATCAGGCGATTCGGGACAGGAAGCGGAGGCTCCCGGCTGACGACAGGAAATTTTTCTTTACACGAAGAGCTGGAACATGTCATTGCTTCTTTTAAAGGAAAAGAAGCAGCCATTGTATTCAGCAGCGGTTTCCTTGCCAATGTCGGTACCATTTCTTCCTTAATGGGACACGGTGACGTTATTTTAAGTGATTCATTGAACCATGCCAGTATTATTGACGGTTGCCGCTTAAGTAAAGCAGATACGCTCATTTACGACCATGTAAACATGGAAGATTTAGAGAAAAAACTGAAGAATGCGGCTTCTTATCGCCGAAGGTTAATCGTCACGGACGGCATATTCAGCATGGATGGCAATATCGCTCCCCTTCCGGATATCGTTTCACTCGCAAAACAATACGGTGCGATGGTCATGGTCGACGACGCCCATGCCACAGGCGTATTGGGGGCAAGAGGAGCGGGGACGGCCGAACACTTCGGTTTGACGGACGACATTGACTTGTTGATGGGTACGCTTAGTAAATCGGTTGGAGCAGAAGGCGGATATGTTGCCGCTTCCCGCTCCATCATTCACTATTTGCGCAACAAAGCCCGCTCGTTTATTTTCCAAACTTCTTTATCACCAGCAGTTGTGGCAGCAAGCATGGAAGGAATTCGCATAATCGCCTCCGAACAACACCGGAGAACAAAATTGTTGGAAAATGCCCATTTTTTGCGTCAAGGGTTAGCTGATGCCGGATTTTCACTTATAGACGGCAATACTCCCATCATTGCCGTATTAATCGGTTCAGCACACGATGCCATCCGTTTTGCGAAAAGACTGGAAGAAGAAGGGGTCTATGCTCCTGCCATCCGCCCGCCGACTGTACCAGAAGGAATGAGCCGAATCAGGGTAACGGTCATGTCCTCCCATGAACACGAACATCTTACACATGCCCTGAATGCTTTTATCAAAATCGGAAAAGAAATGGGCCTTATTTAACTCATAGATTGACGAGAAACCCGAAGGGCTTCTCGTCAATCTGAGCAGCCATAGTATAGGATATACTATGGCTGCCGCTTTTCATTTACGTCAATCGACCGATTTCTTCTTCTTTTTATTATCCTTCTTCCTCCCGCTTTTCTTGTATCTTTTGCACTTCTTTAGCAGGAACGGTTAGACTGACTACTGTATCTCCCGTCTCGCCTTGTAATTTCCCTTCTGCTGTAAAGAACTCCAGCTGACCGGAAGATTTAACAATAAAGAGCAATAATACACAATCATCTCGATCGCGCAAATATTGGTCATAAGTGTATTTCTCCGTAATAGTCGTCTTGCGGAATACATGTCCTCTTTCCACCTTATCGCTCAATTCTTCCCATGATAGACCTTCTCTAAATAAAATTCTTCCTCCAATGCCAGGACCAATCTCTTCCAAATCATCTCCATGCGTAGGGTGAAGGCTGAGCTGAAACGTGTTGTTTCTGCCGAAAACAGGAATGAATGCCGTACAAACAAGCGTATTGTATGAATCAAGCGGAGTAGCCGCTATCATGTATTCGTAGGGAGTCATCTCTAAATGATACTCCGTTTGCTCCGCCAGGATTTCTCCCCGGTAAGAGGCAATGCCTTCACTTCGCGCTTGGGCAAGGCGATACCATGATGAATCCACAATCATAACGGGAATGTCGAGCTGCTTGAATGTTTTAGCCAGCTCCGTGCTGAAACGGCTGCCGCCCACAATAAGGACACCGGGATTTGTTCCAATGGATAAATCCAGTTTTTTCGCCAACCAACCGAGAGAAAAACCATGTGCACAAACGGTCGAAAAGACAAGGGCAAACGTAAGAGATGTCAACACTTTGGCATCTTCAAAGCCCGACTCTTGAAGTACCCCCGAAAAATAGCTTGAAACGGTTAAGGCAACAATTCCCCTTGGAGCAATCCAGCCGACAAGCGTTTTTTCTTTAACCGATAAGTCTGTGCCAATCGTGGAAATCCAAATTGATAACGGACGCACCACTAACAGCATAAGGAGCACGAACAAGATAATTCTCCAGTCAAAAATCGTCAACAACGTTTCTACCGAAAGCGAGGCTGTCAGCATAACGAAAATGGCTGAGATGAGTAAAACGGAAATGTTCTCCTTGAAATGGCGCATATCGTTAATGGAAGCAATATGCAAATTGGCAATGGTCATCCCCATCGCCGTAACAGCTAACAGCCCTGTTTCATGAGCAATCTCATCTGAAATCGTAAAACATCCGATTACAACCGCAAACACAACAGGAGATTTTAAGAATTCCGGAATATGGCCCTGTTCAAACAACCACCCTATTCCACGTCCGCATATCCATCCTAAAATGACAGCCAGAAAGGAAGCGATGAAAAAGAAAAGGAGAGAGCCGATCGTCGCTTCTTCCAATACAAAAAATTTGATGATTTCAAAAGCAAAAATAGCGAGCAGCGCTCCAAATGGATCGACAACAATTCCTTCCCATTTTAAAATGGCGGCCGGCCTCGGTTTTAATTTTGCCTGCCGCAAAAGCGGAAGAATAACGGTCGGTCCCGTTACAATAAACAATCCCCCGATGACAAATGCAACAGCCCAAGAAAGACCGGCTACATAATGGGCAGCAAGCGAACCGAGAATCCAGGCAAGGAATGCCCCTATGGTTATGATCCGAAAAACGGGGCGTTCCAGCCCGCGCACTTCACGAAAATCCAAATTTAAGCTTCCTTCAAATAAAATGATGGCAACAGCCATCGAAATAACGGGTTTAAATAATTCTCCAAATCCTTCTTGCGGATGAAGAACTCCAAGAAACGGTCCTGCCAATAACCCGACTATGGACATAATAACAATTGCCGGCAAACGAAAACGCCACGCAAGCCATTGCGAACCGATACCAAGGACTCCGATTAACATTAATTGAAATAATAGCGAATCCAGTCTCATTCAACCTCCTTTAACTAACATACTTTTAGACAAACGCTGAGAAATCGCGGAGGTGAACTCTCCTATCTATTCTATTCCTCAAAATCGTCCAAACTATGATTGGCTGATTTCTACATTTTTGTTTTCTTCTCTGATTTCCCAACCAAACAATACAATTGTTTTCCCTTTTTCCTTTAGAATCAAACGAAAGAAATCATGTAACCTAAATGTAAAGAAAATGTAGGTTTATCCGAGCGGAAAGCAGGGAAATAGATATGTTATAATGATATAGAGTTGTTATCTATAGATAAAGGAGGAAATCATGAAGAAAAGTATAACACCTGTTTTTTGGATCGCACTTTCTATCTCTATTTTATTTGTCGCCTGGGGATCGGCAGCACCGCAACACCTCATAAAAACCATGACTGAATTACAGGGAACCTTACTGAATCAATTCGGCTGGTTCTACCAATTCTCCGTAACATTCTTTTTTATTTTCGCTCTCATTCTTGCATTTAGCCGCTATGGGAAGATTAAACTCGGTAAGGACGAAGATGAACCGGAATTTAGTACGCCTACCTGGTTTGCGATGTTATTCAGCGCCGGAATGGGTATCGGACTTCTTTTTTACGGAGTATCTGAACCGGTTTCTCACTATGCCAACCCTCCGTTCGGAGACAGCCAGACGGTTGAATCCGCTAAAATGGGTCTTCGTTACACCTACTTACATTGGGGTTTTCACGCCTGGGCTATCTATGCCGTTGTCGCATTAGCGCTCGCCTATTATAAATTCCGCAAAAACTTACCCGGACTTATGAGTGCCACACTATATCCGCTTTTAGGAGAAAAAGTAAAGGGGCCTATCGGTTATACGATTGATGTAATCGCCGTATTTGCAACTCTTTTCGGCGTTGCCGCCTCATTAGGATTGGGAGCCGCTCAAATAAACAGTGGATTGAACTACTTATTTGGGTTACCGATCAATTTCTCCACTCAATTCATCATCATTCTCATTACAACAGCCGTGTTCATTCTTTCAGCGGGGACCGGCGTATCAAAAGGCATTAAGTATTTAAGTAATGCCAACATGATTTTAGCGGTTGTGCTGTTTTTCTCATTTTTATTGCTCGGCCCTACTCAATTTGTATTGGAAACGTTCTTGACCACGTTTGGCAGTTACGTTCAAAACCTTCCAAGCATGGGATTGCGCTTTGCCCCTTTTAACGCTGAAAATAATCAATGGGTAAAAGATTGGACCATTTTCTACTGGGCATGGTGGATTTCCTGGACCCCATTTGTCGGGACATTCATCGCTCGTGTATCAAAAGGGCGGACAGTACGCGAATTTATCATGGCTGTCGTCATTGTACCAACAATCGTCTGTACTCTTTGGTTTGGTGTATTTGGGAGTACGGGAATTTATTACGACTTTGTTCAAGGACTCGATGTCGCAAAACAAAGTCTGGAAACATCCTTATTTTTCATTTACGATCAGCTCCCTTTAGGGGGATTTTTGACGGTTATATCAATCATTCTAATTTTCACTTTCTTTGTGACATCAGCGGATTCAGCTACATTCGTCTTAGGAATGCAAACGACAAACGGAAGCTTAAATCCATCATTTCTCACAAAGTTCACTTGGGGAATCATTTTGGCAGCCATTGCAATTATACTGATGAGATCGGGCGGCCTCCAAGGCATGCAAGCCACCATTATCGTGAGTGCATTGCCTTTAGGTGTTTTCCTCCTCTTCATGGCATACAGTCTGCTCAAAGCTTTTAGAAGTGAAGTAACAGAGAAAAATGAGAAAATGAAAACGAAAAATATTGCATAAAAAAACAGAAACCCCGCTTTTAGAGCCGGGTTTCTTTCTTGTATATGACAAAACATGCTTTTTCCCTAAAGTTTTCTTCTTTAATCCTCTCTTTCCCTCGTATATAATTAATTTTGTGTGTAGAAAGTGAAGGTTCCTTTGTTGAAAGCACTGCCCGTTAGAATGGGATGAAGACAGCAATAGTTTTAGCCGCGTGCTATTAAAATATAAATATAAAGGTGTGGGGACATGAGTGTTTTAACAGTCAAAAATTTAAGCCATGGATTTGGAGATCGCGCGATTTTTAACGATGTTTCATTTCGTCTTTTGAAAGGTGAGCATATCGGTCTCATCGGAGCAAATGGTGAAGGTAAATCAACATTTATGAATATTATTACGGGGAAATTGGAACCTGACGAAGGAAAAGTGGAATGGTCTAAAAAAGTGCGTGTCGGCTACCTTGACCAGCATACGGTCCTTGCAAAAGGCATGACCATCCGTGATGTGTTAAAGAGCGCCTTCCAATATCTTTTTGATATGGAAACCGAAATGAATCAAATTTACGAAAAAATGGGTGAGGCAACGCCAGAGGAGCTCGAGCAGCTTCTTGAAGATGTCGGAACCATCCAGGACTTATTAACAAATAATGATTTTTACATTATCGACTCGAAAGCGGAAGAAGTAGCTCGCGGGCTTGGTTTGGATGATGTCGGTCTTGAGCGGGACGTACAAGACTTAAGCGGGGGACAACGAACAAAGGTCCTTCTTGCCAAATTGTTATTAGAAAAGCCTGATATCCTCCTTCTCGATGAGCCGACGAACTATTTGGACGAACAGCACATCGAGTGGCTAAAACGTTATTTACAAGAATACGAAAATGCGTTTATTTTAATCTCACATGATATTCCATTTTTAAATAGTGTCATTAACTTGATTTATCATATGGAAAACCAGGAATTGAACCGTTATGTCGGCGATTATGATAACTTCCTTCAAGTGTATGAAGTGAAAAAACAGCAATTAGAATCAGCGTACAAAAAACAACAGCAAGAAATTGCGGATTTAAAAGACTTTGTTGCGCGTAATAAAGCGCGTGTATCGACACGAAACATGGCCATGTCCCGCCAGAAGAAACTCGATAAGATGGACATCATTGAGCTGGCACAGGAAAAACCAAAGCCGGAGTTCAACTTCCGAGATGCCAGAACTTCAGGCAAATTGATTTTCCAAACAAGCGACCTTGTGATTGGCTACGACGAGCCGCTTTCAAAGCCATTGAACCTTCGCATGGAACGCGGACAAAAGATTGCTCTTGTCGGCGCAAACGGAATCGGGAAAACAACCCTGCTAAAGAGCATTCTCGGGGAAATCAAAACGATTTCTGGTGCAGTAGAACGCGGTGAGTACCAGCATATCGGTTATTTTGAACAGGAAATCAAAACGGCCAACTATAATACATGTATTGAAGAAGTATGGAGCGAGTTTCCTGGATTCAACCAGGCCGAAGTTCGGGCGGCCCTTGCTAAGTGCGGTTTAACAACGAAGCATATCGAGAGTAAAATCGAAGTACTGAGCGGAGGGGAAAAAGCAAAAGTTCGCCTTTGTAAATTAATCAACAATGAAACGAATATCCTTGTCCTCGACGAGCCGACGAACCATTTGGACGTCGATGCAAAAGACGAGCTAAAACGCGCTCTTAAAGCTTATAAAGGCAGCATTCTTATTATTTGCCACGAACCGGAATTTTACCATGATGTCGTGACAGATGTATGGAACTGCGAAACGTGGACAACAAAGGTATTTTAATAAAGATAAGAACCCACCCGTGCGCGGGTGGGTTCTTATCTTTATCCCGCATTAACGGGCAGTAAGCCCCACTGATGGAAGTTTCCTTTATCGGAAAAACTTTTTGATTTTCTCGATCGGATTTGCGCCTGCCTCTTTTCTGGCGTTCATGACATTCATGTATATAGAGTCAATCAAGCTTAATTGCACAATTCGGGAAATTGTATCATCTGTCCTCATCTCTCTGTCACTTGAGACAGTATGCAATACAAGGTCTGCTTTTTGGCTGAGCGGTGACCGCTTGAAGCTTGTAATTGCAATGATGTTAGCCCCTGTTTCTTTAATCACCTCTAAGAGACGAAGCATATCTTCACCCGTTCCATCTGTCGAGATAATGACAGCTGCATCTTTATCGGTTAACTGGGAAGCTGCCCTCACTTGCAAATAAGGATCTGTATAGGCAACCGTCGAAAGGCCGGACCCGATGAATTTATGATGGGCGTCAATGGCGACAATACCCGAAGCACCCATTCCGTAAAATTCGATGCGTTCGGCATCCAATATAAGGTTGACTGCTTTTTTCAACGATGAAAAATCCATCATTTGAATCGTATCCTTAAATGTTCGGATACTTGTATTGAAAATTTTTTCCGTTACGGCCCTTTCCTGATCCTGTTCTTGGATTTTTTCTTCTGCCATTTCCCGAATAGGTGACGCAGTTTCAGTGGCTATCGCCAGTTTCATCGTTTGATATCCTTTAAAACCCATTCGTTTACAAAAACGAAATACAGTAGAAGTCGCAACTCCTATATCCTCCGCCACTTGCGTAATGGATTGATACATCATCTTTTCCGGAAATTGAAGAATATAATCAGCAATTCTCTTTTCTGTTTCATTCAAATCCGAATAATAAGATTGAATTCTCGTCAAACCATACTGAGGCTGTTCCATTCCCGTTCCATCTCCCCCCAAAACCCCTTTGAATATAAGTATAACGAAATTTCATAAAAAGAAAAATATTTTCTTGAAAGCGATTCCAAATAAAGATTTTTGTATAAGAAACGTAACAAGAAAAGATTTTCCTTGATAAAAAAATTCGTCTAATGCATGGATCGAATGTGTACAAAACATTCGGATTTTCAAGCGCTGCCTATATAGAAAAAATGGAAACCTTCATCTCCCTTGTTGGATTTATCGTTGTCTTTGTTATCAAGTTCGACCCCTATTGCACTTTCAAAGCAGTTTAGTAAAAAAAGTTTTGTCTATTAAGACTGCTGGACCATAAGTACTTGAAGGCTTTGGCAATTGAGGGGCTGCCGGCTTTTCCAAAATCGCCCGAATTCCTAAGTAAATCAAGTATGCTGCCCCTGCAAAATTGAACAAGGAATCATACTGTTTCTGTTGAACTAACTCTTAAAGGTATTTTTCTTATGTGTGGAGGTTACTATGATTAAGAGAATAGATGTATATCAATCTGTCAAATTGGAAAACCTTCTAATGGATGTGTTATGCTATCATCTCTATATACTATTTAAAAATAAAAGGACGAGGTGTTTGAACATGAATAAAACGGAACTGATCAATGCTGTTGCAACACAAACTGAATTAACGAAGAAAGATGCTGCAAAAGCGGTGGATGCGTTATTTGAAACCATCTCTACTACACTTGCTAAGGAGGAGAAAATCCAGTTAATCGGGTTTGGAACATTTGAAGTGCGTGAACGTGCAGCCCGAACAGGCCGCAATCCACAAACTGGTGAGGAAATGCAGATCGCTGCTTCTAAAGTCCCTGCTTTTAAACCAGGTAAAGAACTAAAAGAAGCTGTCAAATAAGCAGCCAACAAAAAACGCTAAGGAAGCCTCTTTTCTTCCTTAGCGCTTTTTTATTTTGAAATCGTTAATTTCTATCTTTACATTTTCAATTTTGCCACCTTGGAAAATCCTTATATTCTATTGAATCTAAGAGTTTTTTGATTGCTTGAAATTATGTTTATGTAAACTGGCTCTATTAGTAATATTCACAGTTGGAGATTTTATGCTTGATAGGCTTTTCGAAAAAAAATCTCTCTAAATCAGTTTAAGCTCCTTAGAATAGTAAAAAATGCTGGCGGTGCCCCGAACACTAGAAATAAAACACTCCAAAGGTAGCTTTTATACCCATTCTCCAATTGTTAAACTATTAGTAACATCACGGGTTGGCTTCAATTTAATCCTATAGGAGGGAATAAAAATGGAGCGAAAAGTACGTGTAATTCGGTTTCAAGTGATTGAACAGGCGGAAAAAGTCAATGAAATATTTAATCAACAATTTGCTGCTAAAGTGTTGAGCTTATGATGAGCAGTCTAAAAGCGCTGGAAAAAGAACGGAAGAACGCAAAAGCAGCCTACTTGGAATACCACAGCAACCGCAGCTACTATGAGGAACAAAGAGATACAGAAATTAAGCAAACGTATTATCAACATACCTTACTCGAAGCAAACAGTATTCATGAACTGTTAGAAAAAACACACCAGAATAAGCTGGGTTACTCTCCTCATCGCTATGTTTATCCATGGGTAGATCTTCAGGAGAGCGGAAAGCTCAAAAGTTTATATTCCGGCAAAGGAATGAATCCACTCGCTGTCATTGAGGAGGATACTCGTATTCTTGAAAACATGGCAAGAGGAAACATGACTGGTTTATCTGATGAAATGACTTTAAATTGTGAGCATGTGGTACCTCAATCATGGTTTCATAAGCAGGAACCAATGAGAGGAGATTTACATCATTTATTTGCCTGTGAGCCTGCCTGTAACAGCCGTCGCGGAAATCATCCTTATCATGATTTTTCCGACTACGTTCCAGAAAGCTACATTTCGGGAATTGAGAAAGGCTGCGGAAAGGTAGATGAAGGAAAGTTTGAGCCTGAATACGGAAAGGGAATTGTGGCAAGGGCCACTTTGTATTTTTTACTTCGCTACCCGGGAATAATTGCCAACGATTTAGTTAACCCGCACCTTTTATTGGAGTGGCATCAACAATTTCCGGTATCTCTCTATGAAAAACATCGGAACCTGGCTATCTTTGAATTACAAGGGAATCGGAATCCATTTATTGATTTTCCCGAAATGGCAGAGAAATTAATAAATGAATAAGATTTAATTCATCACACCCCATCCCTTTGATTTTTTGACTAAACTGTGAATTTTAAGAATAATAAAAACAAATATAAGTGAAAACAGGAGAAAAATAGAGATAAATCAAGAAAAATCCATATTCTATACATTTTTCTAATGTTGTTCCCGCTTTCATGGAGGATGTTTCCGTTTTCAATGACTTTGCTTGCACTAATCCAACTGTGTAATAATTAAGGCAACAAATCATAAGGGGGAAAACAAGATGGCAAAAATGGTCGCATTCATCGTTAGCACTAGAGAAGATAGAATGACAAAAGCAGCTGAATTCATCGCTAACATAATGGAAGTTTACGGAAAAGCAATGGATACTTATGGAACGGCACTTATAAAAGTAAAAACGAAATAAAAGGATGGTTCTAATTGAAAATCTATATTGAATATCAAACTGATCCACTAACCGGTTCTCAAAGATAAAAAGAGAATCGGTTTTTTGCGTTGGGCTTTCGATTATCGGGATATGGACCATTTCAATGGCGAATTCGCCTCGAAACGAATCGCTTATTTAAGTATGTCAACTACGACTTACGGTGATTAACCAATAAATTGAATAAAAGGAAATCATTCAAAACACACTAAACCATTGATAGTCTTACTCGAGGAGGAGTATTATGGAAAATGTGTTTGATTATGAAGATATTCAATTGATTCCGGCAAAAAGTGTGGTAAACAGCCGTTCTGAATGTGATACAACGGTAACTTTTGGCGGCCGCACCTTTAAACTGCCCGTGGTGCCGGCAAATATGCAGACCATTATAGATGAAACAATTGCCATTTACTTAGCGGAAAACGGCTATTTCTATATTATGCATCGATTTGAACCAAATAAGCGGCTGTCTTTTATTAAAGATATGAGCGCACGCGGGTTATACTCCTCTATCAGTGTTGGAGTGAAAGAATAGGATATATTAGTGTTCTCTGTTTATTGAAAAAGCATCTGCTCACCGGCAAATGCTTCTTTTTTAACGCGTTTTTCTATTTCACCTGTAAATGAAGAGACTACTCCAATAACGAATGTATACATTTAATCTTAGTTTGGATAGACTTTACTCCTTGTTGAAGTTTTCCTTTTTTCAGTATATACATCATCCCCTATCACCCTACATATCTCCTGAAACTTGGAAAATACTAAAGATGTACCCAGGTGCTCTTTAATAAAAGCGTTTACATTATTCACAACGTGAGGTACAATACTTGTATACAAGTATACTTGATTTCATAAGAAGGTGAATGTATGGCCGAGTCAAGGGAATTTCTCTATCCTCAAAAATGGCTTTCAAAAGCTTCCACTGGTGATCGTGTAACATATGAACTTAGAATGCGTATTATTTCCGGCATGATTGAGAGCGGTACCATTTTATCGGAAAATAAACTAGCTGCAGATTTTGCTGTGAGTCGTTCACCGGTTCGAGAGGCGTTAAAAGTACTGGCATCCGAACATATCATCCGCTTAGAAAGAATGGGTGCCGTTGTAATCGGTTTAACTGAAAAAGAAATAGAAGAAATTTATGATGTACGCTTACTCATTGAAACGTTTGTGTTTGAACGTCTTGCAAGAATGGATACTAATGAGTTAGTAAAGGAACTGAGTAAAATACTAGAAATGATGAAAGTTGCCATCAAATATAGTGATGCTGATGAGTTTTCCTATCAAGATGTCTTGTTCCATGAAACGATTATCCGCGCGGTTAATCATTCATACATCCTGATGATCTGGAATAATTTAAAACCTGTTATGGAAAGCTTCATTCTTTTATCAATGCGCGGGCGATTCGCGGAAAAGTCCGATGACTTTACACGGATCATGAAAAATCATGAACTGTATATTGAAGCGATCAAAACAAAAGATAGGGCCCTCATGATTGAGTCCCTACACCGAAACTTTGATGATGTTCAAGGCAAAGTAGAAGACCTATGGATGTCACAACAAATGCTATCTAAAGGAGTCGAACATCCAAATGACTAACTACATGTTAGGTATAGATATCGGTACCACAAGCACAAAAGCAGTTTTATTTAGCGAAAAAGGCGATGTCATTCAACAAGAAAATATCGGGTATCCGCTTTACACACCGGATATTTCGACAGCGGAACAAAACCCGGAAGAAATTTTTCAAGCTGTATTGCAAGCGGTTTCGAATATAACGAAACACCATTCAGATAAAAAACCATCGTTTATTTCATTTAGCAGCGCCATGCATAGTGTCATTGCGATGGATGAACATGACCAGCCGCTGACGCCTTGTATCACCTGGGCTGATAATCGCAGTGAGGCATGGGCACATAAAATCAAAGATGAGCTGAATGGCCATGAAGTTTATAAGCGAACAGGAACACCCATTCACCCCATGTCACCATTAAGTAAAATTACCTGGATTGTGAATGACCGTCCTGAAATCGCTGCCAAAACAAAAAAATATATTGGAATCAAAGAATATATCTTTAAAAAATTCTTTGATCAATATGTTGTCGATCATTCCCTCGCTTCATGCATGGGCATGATGAATCTCAAAACACTTGATTGGGATGAAGAAGCATTAAAAATTGCTGGTATAACACCTGCTCAATTATCTGAGCTCGTACCAACAACCAAGCTATTCAGCAACTGTAATCCAGATTTGGCCAAACAGATTGGGATCGATCCACAAACCCCGTTTGTCATTGGAGCCAGTGATGGAGTGCTTTCTAATCTAGGTGTTAATGCCATTCGAAAAGGCGAAATCGCTGTCACTATTGGGACAAGCGGTGCCATTCGAACCATTATTGACCAGCCGCAGACAGACGAAAAAGGACGAATCTTTTGCTATGCCTTAACGGAAAAGCATTGGGTCATTGGCGGACCGGTCAACAATGGCGGGATGGTCCTTCGCTGGATAAGGGATGAATTTGCCTCTTCAGAAGTAGAAACAGCGAAAAGGCTGGGCATTGATCCTTATGAAGTATTAACCAAGATTGCTGAACGTGTGAGACCAGGCGCTGATGGATTGTTATTCCATCCATACCTTGCAGGTGAACGTGCTCCGTTATGGAATCCAGACGTGCGCGGTTCATTTTTTGGATTAACAATGTCACATAAAAAAGAACATATGATTCGAGCGGCCCTGGAAGGCGTTATTTATAATCTATACACCGTTTTTTTAGCATTAACTGAGTGCATGGACGGTCCCGTGACCCGCATACAGGCAACGGGAGGCTTTGCAAGATCGGATGTGTGGCGTCAAATGATGTCCGATATATTCGCATCTGAAGTAGTTGTTCCAGAAAGCTACGAAAGTTCATGCCTGGGTGCTTGTATTTTAGGCCTCTATGCCACAGGAAAAATCGATTCTTTTGAAATCGTTTCCGAAATGATTGGCAGTACCTACAAACACACACCGAAAGAAGAAGCAACAAAAGAATACAGGCAATTACTGCCGATATTTATTAACTTATCCAGAGTATTGGAAGAAGATTATACACGGATTGCCAATTATCAAAGAGGTTTAATAAAACACAGCTAGGAGGAAATAAAATGCCATTAATTATAGTAGCAATTGGAATTTTAGCCTTATTAATTTTAATAATGGGCTTCAAATTAAACACCTTTATTTCACTAATCATTGTATCGTTCGGCGTTGCTTTAGCACTTGGTATGCCATTGGATCAGATTGTCAAAACCATCGAAGCCGGATTAGGCGGAACACTCGGTCACTTAGCGTTAATCTTTGGACTTGGTGCGATGTTAGGTAAATTGATCGCCGATTCAGGGGGCGCACAGCGAATTGCGATGACCCTCGTGAACAAATTCGGTGAAAAGAATATTCAATGGGCGGTTGTAGCTGCTTCATTCATTATCGGTGTCGCACTTTTCTTTGAAGTAGGATTAGTATTATTAATTCCAATCGTATTCGCCATTTCAAGAGAATTAAGGATTTCCATCTTGTATCTCGGGATCCCGATGACAGCGGCTTTATCCGTGACACACGGGTTTTTGCCGCCGCACCCGGGACCAACCGTTATTGCTGGTGAATTTGGCGCAAACATTGGTGAAGTATTACTTTACGGATTTATCGTTTCCGTTCCAACTGTTATTTTAGCTGGGCCTGTATTTACGAAAATTGCTAAAAAACTTGTACCTGAATCATTCACAAAAACTGGCAGCATTGCTTCTTTAGGTGAGCAAAAAACATTTAAACTTGAAGACACGCCTGGTTTTGGAATCAGTGTTTTTACCGCTTTGCTTCCTGTTATTTTAATGTCAATCGCTACAATTATTAATTTATTGCAAAAAACAATGGGATTTGAAGATAATAGCTCCCTTGCAGCCATCCGTTTTATCGGTGAAGCTGGTACTTCCATGTTGATTTCTCTATTAGTTGCTGTATACACAATGGGATTAGCAAGAAAGATTCCAATCAAAACAGTAATGGAATCTTGTACAACAGCTATCTCACATATTGGGATGATGCTCTTAATCATCGGGGGCGGCGGGGCCTTCAAACAAGTATTAATCGATGGCGGTGTTGGTGACTATGTGGCCGAATTATTCAAAGGCACTTCCTTATCACCCATCTTACTTGCTTGGATTATCGCAGCAATCTTACGTATTTCCTTAGGTTCTGCAACGGTTGCCGCTTTAACAACTGCCGGTTTAGTGATTCCGATGTTAGGACAATCTGACGTTAACCTTGCTTTAGTTGTACTTGCAACAGGGGCAGGAAGTTTAATAGCCTCCCACGTTAACGATGCTGGCTTCTGGATGTTTAAAGAGTATTTTGGTTTAAGCATGAAAGAAACATTTGCAACATGGACATTGCTTGAGACCATTATTTCGGTAGCTGGATTAGCATTTATCCTTTTATTAAGTTTATTCGTGTAAGCCCGGGCCTTCCATTAGGCGGGATTCCATTCATCATTCATATGCAAAGCCAAATATTTCTTCAAAGGGTTACGGTCTAAAGAAAGCCCTTACTACACACATTTGGTCTTTCAGGCAGTAAATCCCCCACTTTTTCTCTTAGTCTCATCCAAGATCTTTAAGTGGGGTTTTTACTGCCTATTAATCTGAAATAAAGGAGCAGGAAAAATGTTCAATACAATTGGTGTCATTGGTTTAGGAGTAATGGGCAGCAATATCGCTTTAAACATGGCTAATAAAGGAGAACAAGTTGCTGTCTATAATTACACACGTGACTTAACTGACCAGCTTGTCAGAAGAAGTGAAGGACAAGCTATTAATCCGTACTACGAGATTCAAGATTTTGTTCAGTCCTTGCAAACCCCAAGAAAGATTTTCCTGATGGTTACAGCAGGCGACCCAATCGATTCCGTGATTGGTACATTAGTTCCTCATCTTGAAGCAGGCGATATCATCATGGACGGCGGCAATTCCCACTACGAAGATACAGAACGCAGATACGATGAATTGAAATCTAAAGGAATCGGTTATTTAGGAATTGGTATTTCCGGAGGCGAGATCGGAGCTTTAAAAGGACCTTCTATCATGCCTGGTGGAGATAAAAACGTATATGGCAAAGCAGCCCCTATTCTTACAAAAATAGCAGCTCAAGTGGAAAGCACCCCTTGCTGTGTTTATATTGGTCCAAAAGGAGCCGGACACTTTGTAAAAATGGTACATAACGGGATTGAGTATGCAGATATGCAATTAATCGCAGAAGCCTATACTTTTTTAAGAGAAAAGTTACGTTTATCTGTTAATGAAATTGCTGACATCTTCGAAACATGGAATCAAGGTGAACTAAAAAGTTATTTGATCCAAATTACTGCCGAGATTTTAAGAAAAAAAGACGAAGTAACCGGACTGCCGCTGATAGACGTTATTCTTGATAAAGTCGGGCAAAAAGGCACCGGTAAATGGACAAGCATTCAAGCAATCAATAACGGAATCCCGTCCTCGATCATTACTGAGTCATTGTTTGCCCGTTACCTATCCTCTCTAAAAGAAGAAAGGGTTTATGCGGAAAGTATTTTAGCCGGCCCAGAGATGGATCAGCAAAGTTTAGATAAAGACTTGTGGATTGAGTCTGTTAGGCAGGCATTATATATGGGGAAAATTTGTGCGTACGCGCAAGGGTTTACACAATATAAAATGACTTCTGACCTTCACGGTTGGAACTTGCCTTTAAAGGATATCGCCCTTATTTTCCGTGACGGCTGCATCATTCGTGCCGAGTTTTTGAACGTAATAAGCGAAGCCTATCAAGCGCAGCCGAACCTGAATAATTTATTGATTGCCCCCTATTTCGCTGAAAAGGTGAAAGAATACCAAATCGGACTGCGAAAAGTGATTTGTGAAGGCATTAATTCCGGTATCTCATTTCCATGTTTAAGTGCTTCGCTTACTTATTACGATAGCTATCGGACAGGCACTTCAAATGCCAGCTTATTGCAGGCACAGCGTGACTACTTTGGTGCCCATACGTATGAACGAAGAGATATTGCAGGAGTCTTCCATACTAACTGGCAGTGATTGAAAGTACAAGTTAGAGATCACTCCCAAAGCATACTCATTATAGCAAAAGCTGAACTATACATCGCTTCATTGAATGAACTTGTATAGTTCAGCTTTTTTATGCCATAAAAACCTCACCTACTTGCGATACGCTTCTCCGTAGCCTCTCTAACTGCGAATTTTGAAAAAAGAACCTTCCATCCAAAGATGGATCAAAGGTTCTTTGTTTTATTTTCAATGATATTCTATTATTTACTCAATTCTTGATATAACTTTTTATTTTATCTCTGTTTTTTTTCAATCATTGCCTTTTCAATCTCTTCATCGTAGAAACAAAGAATTAACTACAGACCGGTTCTTTTTTGCATAGACCAAGCGTCTGCGCTGTTGAATTTTGAATTTCTTGGAAAAGCTCTGGTTTTTCCACTAGTGACACGCCATAAGAAGGAATCATTTCTTTTATTTTCGATTCCCACTCTTTTATATGCTGCGGGAAGCATTTTTCTAATACCTCAAGCATGACGTGAACGGCAGTAGAAGCACCCGGAGAAGCGCCGAGCAATGCAGCTATCGAGCCGTCAGCGGCACTAACAACCTCCGTACCAAATTGAAGTGTTCCTTTCCCCCCGGCCTCAGTATCTTTAATTACTTGCACACGTTGGCCCGCTACCACTATATCCCAATCCTCGCTTTTGGCGTTCGGAATAAACTCGCGTAATTCTTCCATGCGCTTTTCATTCGATAACATAACTTGCTGGATCAGATATTTGGTCAATGCCATCTCTTTTGCGCCTGCCGCCAACATCGTGAAGACATTATTCGGTTTTACGGAACCGATCAAATCCAAATTTGAACCATTTTTTAAGAACTTTGGCGAGAAGCCGGCAAACGGTCCAAACAGTAACGATTTTTTGTTATCTATATATCTTGTATCCAGATGCGGAACAGACATTGGAGGAGCACCAACCTTAGCTTTACCGTATACTTTTGCATGATGTTGCGCTATAACCTCCGGATTGTTGCATACCATAAAAAGTCCGCTTACCGGAAATCCTCCGATATGTTTGGATTCAGGAATACCGGTTTTTTGCAGTAAAGGCAGACTTCCGCCCCCACCGCCGATAAAGACGAATTTGGCCGTATGGCATTCGATTTTACCGCTATCGCTATCATGCACTTTCACTTCCCACGAGCCGTCGCTGGCGCGTTTAATATCCTTAACGCTGTGCTTATAGTTGATCTCAACGTTTTTACTCTTTAAGTGGTCAAACAACATGCGTGTTAAAGCGCCGAAGTTGACATCCGTTCCAGAGTCGATTTTTGTTGCCGCTACCGGTTCATTCGATGTACGGCCTTCCATGATAAGCGGAATCCATTCCTTCAGTTTTTCAGGGTCATCAGAAAATTCCATCCCTTGAAACAGGGGATTGTTTGACAGCGTTTCAAAACGTTTTTTCAGAAACGTTACATTTTCTTCCCCTTGTACTAAGCTCATATGAGGGATTGGCATGATAAAGTCCTGCGGATTACGAATTAGATTACTCTTTACAAGATAAGACCAAAACTGTCTTGAAAGCTGAAAATGTTCATTAATTTTTATCGCTTTGCCAATATCTATAGATCCGTCAGATTTCTCGGACGTATAGTTAAGCTCGCACAGTGCAGCATGGCCCGTACCCGCATTATTCCATTCGTTAGAGCTTTCTTCTCCTGCCTTTGCGAGTTTCTCAAACACTTTGATTTCCCATTCCGGAGCTAACTCTTTCAGTAATGATCCCAAAGTCGCGCTCATGACTCCGGCACCAATTAAGATAACGTCTGTTTTAGTTTGTCTGTTGCTCATTTTTACCTTCCTTATCCCCTAAGATTTGCAGAAATGATGTAGGCGCTCCTGCTTAGGGGCCACAGCAAGCCAGAGCGCGACCTAGTCACACATCTTTTCTGGATCAATTATAACCCAATAATAGCATATCACTGTTCAATTACAACCTAATAATAGTATAACACTATTCGATTAAAACCTAACATTAGTATAACACTATTGTTTATATATTAAAATATTTATTTGCTATTATTATTATGATTGTTATACGCTGTTTAAAAGCTGGCGAGAAGTGAGAAGTCCGCCCACAAGGCCTTAGGAACACACAAAAACCAAAGCCTTAACCCAGCTTCTTGCCAGGGTTAAGGCTTGGGTTTGCCGTTACCAGTGAACCGACACCCGCCGTTACTTGTGGTATGGTTCTCCGTGACTTATCTAAATAAGGTATCAAGTTATCCTAGTGTTCTAGTCTTTTAAAATAATTATAAATCTTTTCTAGTTTTTTCATTAAAAAAACTGCACCCCAATTGTTAGTCGATGCAGTTCAATCACAGATAAGAGAATTTCTCCTTTATGCTGCTTTATTGATTTCTATTTTTTTTCCTTCTTTACGCCACTCTTTAAATTCAGCTGCTGCTGTGAAAAGTACATCAGTGGATGAGTTAAGGGCCGTTTCAAAAGAGTCTTGTAAAACACCAATGATAAAGCCTACTCCCACTACCTGCATCGCAACCTCAGCCGGGATTCCGAATAAGCTGCATGCCAGCGGAATCAGTAATAACGATCCACCCGCAACCCCTGATGCACCACAAGCACATACAGCTGACAATACGCTGAGGATGATGGCTGTAGGGAGATCCACTTGAATGCCAAGGGTATGGACCGCTGCAAGTGTCAAAACAGAAATCGTCACAGCGGCACCAGCCATATTGATGGTTGCACCTAATGGAATGGATACGGAATAACTATCCTTATCCAAACCTAGATTTTCGCACAATCTCATATTGACAGGAATATTGGAAGCTGAGCTGCGTGTAAAGAATGCTGTAATACCACTTTCCTTTAAGCACTTTAAAACAAGCGGGTAAGGGTTTTGACGGATAAACACGAACACAATGATTGGATTGATAACCAGCGCCACAAAGAACATGCAACCAATCAAAAGGGCAAGTAATTTCCCATAGCTTAGTAACGATTCAACTCCATTTGCAGTAATGGAATCAAACACTAGACCCATGATTCCTAATGGCGCAAACTTAATCACCCATGTAACCATTTTGGATACGGCATCCGAAAAATTAGAAATCATCGTTTTGGTCGTATCAGAAGCATTTCTTAAAGCCAAACCAAGGAGTATCGCCCAAGCTAAAATACCGATATAGTTCGCATTATAAATGGCTTTAACCGGGTTATCAACAACGTTCAGCAGTAATGATTTGAGAACCTCTACAACACCGCCGGGAGCCGTCACACCCTCAGCTCCCTCTGCAAGCGTTAAGCCTACAGGAAAAATAAAACTTACAATAACGGCCGTTAATCCGGCTAAAAAGGTTCCTAAAAGATACAGGAAGATAATGGATTTCATATTCGTTTGATGACCACTTTTGTGTTGAGCAATAGCTGACATAACCAAGAAGAGTACCAACACAGGTGCAATGGCTTTCAAAGCACCTACAAATAAAGAACCAAAAATGACAACAGGTTTTGCTGTTTCCGGAATCGTTACAGCCAGAGTAATACCAATAATCAAACCTACAATGATTTGTTTTACCAGGCTCAATTGACTCCACTTTTTCATTATACTCTTCATAGATATTCCCCCACTAGTTTAAGATAAAATTGTAACATTACTAATTAAATAGGGTTCTGGATGATTGATTTCTTCGATGGATGGCCATTTTTACCATATTGCACTTCACAAAGACAACTGTCTTTCTAATAAAAGCAGTGCGATTTCATTTTATACACCTATAGAAAGCGCTTACTTATTAGCGCTTACAAAATCTGCAACACTTAACGTTAAAAAAACTACAATTCTGAATAAAGTAACTCGAATAAAAGAGTGTTACAACTCTTTTATTCGGATAGCAGGCTTACTTATGCGGTAATTAAAAGTGACTTTAATCTCAGCTTCATCAACATATCCTTCGTCATTTTCTCTAAATCATATTCCGCCTTAAATCCCCACTCCTCCTTTGCACAAGTTGAATCTATTCTATTAGGCCAACTGTCGGCAATAGATTGTCTTACAGGATCGACCTCATAATTTATGACAAATTCCGGAATATGCTTTTTAATCTCGGCTGCAATTTGCTCCGGGTCAAAGCTCATAGCAGACACATTGAAAGAATTCCGATGTTTTAGTTTTGAGGCATCTGCCTCCATTAATGTAATGATGGCATCTAAAGCGTCAGGCATATACATCATATCCATATACGTTCCCTTAGCAATGTAAGAAGTATATTTCAAGTTTTTAATCGCTTCATAGTAAATTTCAACCGCATAGTCGGTCGTTCCGCCGCCAGGAGGCGTAACATACGAAATCAGTCCCGGGAATCGAAGTCCTCTCGTATCAACTCCAAATTTATGATAGTAATAATCACATAACAATTCTCCGGATACTTTATTCACTCCGTACATCGTAGTCGGCCGTTGAATGATGTCTTGTGGAGTCCAATCTTTAGGAGTGGTTGGACCAAACGAACCAATCGAACTAGGTGTGAAAAATTGGCAATTCAATTCTCGCGCCGCTTCCAAAGCATTCACCAATCCGCCCATGTTTAAATGCCAGGCTAAAAGAGGCTTCTTTTCAGCTGTTGCTGACAATAAAGCGGCTAAATGAATAATCGTATCCACTTCATGTTTTTTGGCCATGTTAAACATCGCTTTTTCATCTGTAACATCTAAAATCTCAAATGGACCTGATTGGACTACATCGCTTTCCGTTTTTCGAATGTCTGTCGCAATAATATTGTCCATTCCGTAAATTTCTCTCATTTTCAGCGTCAGTTCTGAACCAATTTGGCCTAAAGCCCCCGTTACTAAGACCTTTTTCATTAGAAATTCCTCCCCGTTATGCACTCTGCAACAAGCAATCCCCTTAAATAATCGACATCTCTTTTCCCACTTTTTCATATATAGCTAATGCACGATCCAGCATCTCCTTTGTATGAGCAGCTGTCGGCATATTTCTCACTCTTCCTGTTCCCTTTGGAACGGTAGGAAATACGATCGATTTAGCATACACACCTTCTTCGTTCAGCCGCTTACTGAACTGCTGCGTTTTAGCTTCATCTCCTATAATGCAAGGTGTAATCGGTGTTTCGCTCTCTCCGATATTAAACCCCAATTCTTTTAGGCCTTTTTTCAAGTACTCGCTGTTTTCCCGCAGCTTATTTTGAAGCTCTGAGCTGTTCATCAAAATATCAATGGCTTCTATACAAGCTGCAACTGCTCCCGGTGTGACAGCCGTTGAAAATAAAAACGGACGGCTTCTTACTTTTAACCAATCGATTAAATCTTTCTTTCCTGCTACATAGCCTCCTACAACACCAATGGCTTTGGATAGTGTTCCAATTTGGAAATCCACTCGATCTGATAACCCAAAATGTTTTACCGTTCCTGCACCATTACCTAATACACCCGAACCATGTGCATCATCAACATACGTAATCAAATCAAACTCTTCGGCAATCTCCACAATGTCAGGAAGCTTGGCAATATCCCCGTCCATCGAGAACACTCCATCGGTAATGATCATGATTTTGTTATATAATCCGGACTCTTTTGCTTTACGTGCTTGTGTTCGCAAATCTTCCATGTCGGAGTGGTTATAGCGAATAATCTTTGCTTTAGATAATCGGCATCCATCAATGATTGAAGCATGATTTAGTTCATCTGAAAGAATGGCATCGTGTTTATCCATCACTGCTGAAATGGCTGCCATATTACAATTAAATCCCGATTGATAAGCAATGGCTGCTTCTGTATGTTTAAATTCGGCAAGCTTTTCTTCTAATTTGACATGGATATCTAACGTTCCGTTAATAGTACGAACGGCCCCAGCTCCAACACCATATGTTCTCGTTGCTTCTAAGCAAGCCTCTATTAGTCTTCGATCTGTTGCTAAACCTAAATAGTTATTGGATGATAAATTAATTAACTCTCTGCCTGCAATGGTAATCATCGGGCCGTTTGGACCTTCTACCGGATCAATAACGTTGTAAAGTCCTTTTTCTTTTAAGTCATCCAAATTTTCTTTCAAAAATTGATTTAATGTTTCACTTGACATTTCATATACCCCCTCATTGATGGTTAGAATAAATGCAGGATTTTTTAATGATTTACCCCTATTCTCAAATATTGCTTTTAAGGATATTGAATTTCCCCCTTCAAAAAAATACATGTGTCCTCCCCACAAACACACTTAAAAGCAACAAAAATCCTTTTACTCTAACAATTCACACAATCATAATAATAGAAAAATTTAGAATTGTCTATACAGAACGGACAAAAAAATAAGAAATTTATCCGAAACAACAAAGCGAGATAAATATGAATAAAAAACAACAGTTAATAAAAATAGAGGTTTTCTAAAAGATTATTTTTTAACCCTTCAGAAAACCTCGATCAAAAAAATTTTTATTTTAAAGAAAAATAAACTCCTGATAACCACGAACTGATCGAAAAGCAAACAACGCTTTTCGTCATTCCCATAGATTTCTGCCTATTTCTTCACGGGTGACCTTTACTGTAGATTATCTTTTTTTCTATTTTCCCGATTGAGGGAGTGATTGTTTTTCTGTTATGATTTTACTTGTAAAGTCATAATATAACTTTTTAATCATAACCTACTCAACAACACTTGGTTATATGGTTACATAAAATTCGAAACTTGTCGGGATGAGTGATAATGAAATGAATAATCAAAAAACACCTCAAACACCTGATTCTAACTTTAAAAGACTAGATCAGTCTGACCTAACTCTAGCCGTTCGTTCATTTTTATCCACTTTAGATGTAAATGGAGAGTCACGCTTACCACAACGTGCTTATCTAGCTGTTCGACATGCGATTCGCCACCTTCAATTGCCGCCTGGACAGACTGTGCTAGAGAGGGAGATGGCAGAAATCCTAGGCATGAGCAGGACACCTGTACGTGAATCCCTTGTCCGTTTAGAAACGGAAGGATGGGTACGGCTTATACCGCGTCGCGGTTTTATTGTCGCACCACTTGTCGCAGATGATCTCCAACAAATTTATGAAGTGGTGGAAGCACTGGATGGTGTTGCAGGCAGGCTCGCTACCGATCGTGCTACTGACGAAGAATTAAATCAACTTGAGCGCCTGATTGAAGAGCAAGAAAAGGCACTAGAACGAAATGATCTACTTGCATGGACAGACCTTGATGATCAATTTCATAATTACATTGTTGATTTGGCCCAAAACCCACGCCTTAGAGGGATTGTGGACAGTCAGTCTGACCAACTCTATCGTGCACGCTTATACACAATTGGGCTTCGACCAAAGCCAACACGTTCAGTGATTGAACATAAGGCCATTTTAGCCGTCATGCGAGCAGGTGAGCCTGAAGCCGTGCGAACTATGTTGCAATCTCATCGTTATAGAGCTCGTAACGAAATTCTAGAGGCTCTTCGATCTATGCCTCCATTACCGGAAGAGAAACGGTAATGGAAGGAGACTTTTCCGTGATGCAAGATTTTGTCATTATAAAAAAGAAAAGCTGTAGAGATTTCACAGAAATCAACTACAGCCTTTTTTGTTAGACAATCATGTTTAATTTTGATAAATCACTATGAAATGGGGTTATTATCATAAACTAACCCAGTGTTGAATTAGCACCCATTAGTTTTCGGTATAATATTTTCTATTTTACATAGTTACAAAGCTTACCGATCTTCTCTACTTCAACAACTACAATATCTCCCGACTTCATTGGACAACTTCCAGAAGGTGAACCAGTAGCCAAAACATCACCTGGCTCTAGTGTCATAACCTGTGAAATCCAACTGATAAGGAAAGGAATGGAAAGTGACATCTGATTCGTATTACCATCTTGTACGACTTGGCCGTTTAATGTTGTAACGATTCGTAAATTAGTTGGATCTATACCTTTCACAATACACGGACCCAACGGGCCAAAGGTATCAAAACCTTTGCCGCGCGTAAACTGGGGATCCGTTTTTGTAAGATCTCTTGCCGTCACATCATTAAATATGGTGCAGCCAAAAACATAATCCAATGCCTCTTCTTCTTTTATATTTTTGCCGCGTTTCCCAATAATGAGTGCCACTTCCCCCTCCATTTCCACCTGCTTGGTTAAATCATTTGAGGGAAGAACGATGTCCCCCTGATCTGGAATCACGGAAGACGTCGGTTTTAAAAACAAAAACGGTTCTTTGAGATTGGCCTGTCCCCCAGTCTCTTTTGCATGTTCAACATATGTCCAGCCAAAATTAACGATTTTTGAGGGTACTACCGGCTCCAAAATCTTCACATCACTATATTTGACTCTTAATCCATCATATTTCAGTTCATCGTTTACGATTTCAGTAAAATTACTAGACAATTGTAAAATCTCGTCATCTTCAACCATTCCATAATATACTTTACCATCATGTTGCTGATAGCGAACGATCGTTTGTGTTTTTTGTAGTACCTGCATGACCACACCAACTCCATCACTTACTTGATGAATCTTACCTGCTCACTGATTAACTCATATTGTTCTTCCTTCTTTTTATTGAACTCCACCTTATTTTCTTCAAAGATGTTATTCCCTTCTGCATCAATGGAAACAATAAGAGGACCGAACTCATTCACTTCACATACCCAAAGAGATTCAGGCATTCCAAGGTCTTTCCAGTGTACTTCTCTGATTTGTTCCACCTTTGTTGCCGCATAAACAGCATTTCCGGCTGGGAAGACGAGATGCAGTGCTTTATGATTCTTGCATCCTTCTTCGGTGTTCTTCCCCATTCCGCCTTTTCCAACAATAAGTTTAACACCCGTTTCTTCGATAAATTCCTTTTCAAACTTTTCCATTCTCATACTCGTTGTTGGACCAATAGAAACGATTTCGTACTTTTCATTTCCAAGGTCTCTAACAATGGGACCTGCGTGAAATATAGCTTTTCCCTTAAGATCTACAGGTAAAGGGATTTTCTCTTCTATGAGTCTCCTGTGGGCAACATCCCTGCAAGTAACCAGTGTACCTGTTAGATAGATAATGTCCCCAATTCTTATGTCCTTAAGATCCTCATCTTTTATAGGTGTGGTTAATACTTTTTTACTCATAGTGTTACCCCCTCGTGAGTACTAATTTCATAGTTCAAATTACTGTCAAAAGTGATCTTTCCTCTTCTATGGGACCAGCACCCTGTATTAACGGCAACTCCAATCGTAGATGGATGTCTTGCCGTATTTACAACATTTACCCCCATGACAGATTTAGATCCTTTAAGTCCCTGAGGTCCAAGGCCAATAGCGTTAATTCCATCTTCAAGAAGTTTTTCCATTTTAGCAGCATTTTCATTTTCATTACGACTTCCAACAGATCTCATAAGAGCCTTTTTAGAGTTCATAGCTGCTGTTTCTACAGAAGTACCGACGCCTACACCAACAAGAAGTGGAGGACAGGCGTTAATTCCATAACTAGTCATCCGATCGAGCACAAACTTTACCACACCTTCATAGCCTTCACCCGGCATTAGAACCGTCGCCACTCCAGGAAGGGTACAACCTCCTCCTGCCATATAAGTATAGATTTCCACTTTATCACTGTCTTCTTCAATTTCCCAGAAGATGCTTGGTGAACCGTCACCGATGTTCTTTCCTGTATTGTATTCATCAAATGTTTCTACAGAATTGTGTCGCAATGGAGTTTCTTGAGTTGACTTATACACACTATCCCTCAGAATGCTATCTAACTGCCCAATCAAGGGGAAGTTCTGTCCGCACTTAACAAAAAACTGGAGAACACCTGTATCCTGACATGAAGGTCTCTTTAACTCATAAGCTAGCTTCTGGTTTTCAAACATAGTTTTGTAGATCGTTTTTGCAAGCTTATTATCTTCCTCTTCACTTAGCTCTTTCAGTTTATTTTCCACATCATCAGGAAGTTTGTAGCTAACCAGGGAAACAAACTTTGACATCAGATCCGTCATCTTTTCTTTTTGCTGTATCTTATCCATCATAACTCTCATAATAACTCTCCTTTTTATCTTTAATTTAGTTCATGTAGAAAGGGAAGAAATTGGATAACTGCTCAAAGCTCCGATGATAATATCTGCTATTAACACTCCGGTTCCGGTTGTATCGATTGCTTTAGCTAGCGGGAGTGAACCCAAAAATAACAGAATCGTGTTTAAGTTTTTCTAATCTGTCAGCATCCATCATACGTCCATTTTCTGAGTAATACTCACAACCCCAATAGGAGAAATCGCTTTCAAAAGAAGCCTTCCCGTCTGATGCTTGAACTAAATGATCCAGTATACGTACCCCTTCTGTTACTACCTCTTTTCCAATTCCGTCATCAGGAATGCAAAACACGTTTTTCACTCATCGATTGACCTCCTACCACTATCCACATCTCTGTCGTGTGGATTAGCTTAATGTGAATATCTTATGAGCTAATTATCGAATAACGTATACATTAAAGTCAATAGTTTTTATTCATTTTAATAAAAATAAAGTTTTAAATAATTATATCCAATTGCCATTTAACATTTACTTTTCCTATATTATATATAGATTCTCTACGGATTTTTATAATTAAAACGTCAGAAATAAGGCGAAATATTCTAAAAATTATGTTGACATTAATGAATACGTTAATATACAATTTGGGCAATGGTATGCTGCTGGTTTATTTCCTTGCCGCATTAATTTAAAAATAAAGGAGTGATTTTTTGTATACGTTTTCAAATGACGAGTTTTCCTCTATGATCATCCTGAAGCTGGAAGTAATACACTTAACTATGTAAAATGACAAATAATTTGATTTCATCATTTTTACGGGAGATGGTTTGTATGTTAACATTGCTAGCATTATTAATGATCATTGTATTCATTGTACTTCTCTCCAAAAATAAATTATCTGTATACGGGGCATTAACCATTGTTCCATTTGTTTTCGGAGCAATTGCAACCTTTGTAACGGATGCTTCCTTTTTGGATCTCTTTGAATGGATTAAAGAAGGTATTTTATTTAGTGTAGATGAAGAAACAGGAAAGGTTTCTACTGGGGTTATTTCACCTGCTATTGTTATCTTATTTGCGGTGTTGTATTTTGGTGTAATGCTGAATGTCGGCTTGTTTGACCCTTTATGCGAATTCTTTATTAAAAAAGCAAAAGGGGACCCATTGAAAGTTACAATGGCAACAGTTTTAACTGCGACAGTAGTCACTATGAATGGTGATACGACTACAACTATTATTATTTGTGTTGCTGCTTTCCTCCAACTTTATAAACAAATGAATATTAAGCTAATTTATTTAGCTGTAATTATCGTTACCCCTATTGGGATTTTTAACCAGTTACCATGGGGAGGCCCAACGATTGCTGCAAGCACAGCAATGGATGTAAGTATTAGCGAATTGTTTGCAGATTTATTGCCAGGAATGCTAGTGGCTGAAGTATTTGCAATTTGTATGGCTTATTTTATCGGAATAAAAGAAAGAAAACGCTTAAACTTTGATCCTAAGACTGCTAAAGATATCTCTCCAGAGCAAATGGAAAGCATGTTAAACGCTATTCGTCTAAAAGATCCTGAATTAAAGAGACCTAAACTATATGCTTTTAATTTGATTTTAACGCTTGTTATTTTAGTTATGCTTGTGATGGATGTGGCACATGGCGGTGTTTTATTTGGTATAGGTGCAGCAATTGCCCTCACGGTAAACTATAAGTCTGCAAGTCTTATTAATGAACGGCTTGATGACTTAGCAGCAGATGCTTTAGCACCAGCCTTGGCAACTTTGGCTGCTGGGGTTTTCTCTGGCGTTTTAACAGGTAGTGGGATGTCAACTGCTTTAGCAACATCCATTACAGCTATGATCCCAGAATCATTAGGCTCAAATATGGCACCCATCTACGCGTTAATGGCAGCACCTGCCATTACCTTTTTACCGCAAGATGCTTTCTACTTTGGGATTGCCGGCGTTATGGCAGATGTTATGGGGCAATATGGAATTTCTGCCGGCGAAGCAGCTGTAGCTTCCATGGTGGGACAGGCATTCCGTCTAATTTCACCAGTTATTCCAGCTCTATATATGTTAGTTGCTTCTACGGAGACAAACTTTATAGACTTTCAAAAAACGTATGTAAAATATGCCTGGCCAATTATATTTATATACCTAGGTGTGTATGCATTAACCGGGGCATTGCCGATTTAGAAAAAAAGTCCTTTTTAATAATTATTTGTACTTTTTATTTATTAAGATAAAAAAACTGTACCCCAATTGTTAGTCGAGTCTAACAATTGGGGTACAGTTTAATCGCAGAAAAGAAGATTTTTTTCTTTATGCTGCTTTGCGAATCTCTATTTTTTTTCCTTCTTTACGCCACTCTTTAAATTCAGCTGCTGCTGTGAAAAGTACATCAGTGGATGAGTTAAGGGCCGTTTCAAAAGAGTCTTGTAAAACACCAATGATAAAGCCTACTCCCACTACCTGCATCGCAACCTCAGCCGGGATTCCGAATAAGCTGCATGCCAGCGGAATCAGTAATAACGATCCACCCGCAACCCCTGATGCACCACAAGCACATACAGCTGACAATACGCTGAGGATGATGGCTGTAGGGAGATCCACTTGAATGCCAAGGGTATGGACCGCTGCAAGTGTCAACACAGAAATCGTCACAGCGGCACCAGCCATATTGATGGTTGCACCTAATGGAATGGATACTGAATAGCTGTCCTTATCCAAACCTAGATTTTCACATAATCTCATATTTACAGGAATATTGGAAGCTGAGCTGCGCGTAAAGAATGCCGTAATGCCGCTTTCCTTTAAGCATTTAAAAACAAGCGGAAAAGGGTTTTGACGCATAACTGCGAACACAATGATTGGATTGACAACCAGTGCCACAAAGATCATGCAACCAATCAAAACGGCAAGTAATTTCCCATAGCTTAATAACGACTCAATTCCATTTGCAGTAATGGAATCAAACACTAGACCCATGATTCCTAATGGCGCAAACTTAATCACCCATGTAACCATTTTGGATACGGCATCCGAAAAATTAGAAATCATCGTTTTGGTCGTATCAGAAGCATTTCTTAAAGCCAAACCAAGGAGTATCGCCCAAGCTAAAATACCGATATAGTTCGCATTATAAATGGCTTTAACCGGGTTATCAACAACGTTCAGCAGTAATGATTTGAGAACCTCTACAACACCGCCGGGAGCCGTCACACCCTCAGCTCCCTTTGCAAGCGTTAAGCCTACAGGAAAAATAAAACTTACAATAACGGCCGTTAATCCAGCTAAAAAGGTTCCCAAAAGGTATAAGATGATAATGGATTTCATATTCGTTTGGTGACCACTTTTGTGTTGAGCAATAGCTGACATAACCAAGAAGAGTACCAACACAGGTGCAATGGCTTTCAAAGCACCTACAAATAAAGAACCAAAAATGACAACAGGTTTTGCTGTTTCCGGAATCGTTACAGCCAGAGTAATACCAATAATCAAACCTACAATGATTTGTTTTACCAGGCTCAATTGACTCCACTTTTTCAGTAGACTTTTCATAGATGTTCCCCCACTAGTTTAAGATAAGATTGTAATATTACTAATTAAATAGGTTTCTGGACGATTAATTTCTTCGACCCATGACCAATTCCATTTCATTCCACTCCACAAATACAACTGTCTTTCTGATAAATATTATTATAATGATTTTTTCGATATATTACAATATTATTTTCTTTATTAAGAAATGTTGTAATTATTCAAATATTCAAATAAATAATGCAGCAACACTAAAGGTGAATATCATTTTGAATCTTGCATCAGCCTGAGTTGCCATAACTGTCCTGATGTTGTACAAGCACTGAACTTGATGAGCATTCTTACCCCTGGTATTTCGCATACTATGATTGATGGTGCAGTGTTCAAGGAAGAAGTGGAAAGCATGTAACCGTTCTTGAATTCATGCCAGAGTAAGCGTGGCATCAGAAGACATCTTTGTCTTTTCCTGACGTAAAGCGCGGTCGATCATGACCACGGCCTGTGCTCTAGTCGCAAGGTTACCAGGACGGAACTGATCACCATACCCTTTTATAATACCAAGAGAAGCTGTAAAATAAGTAACCAATCAAAAAGCGCTAAGGAAGCCTCTTTGCTTCCTTAGCGCTTTTGATTTTGAAATGGTTAGTTGCTGTTGCTACCCTTACATTTTCAACTGGCCAAATGGGAAACCCTTATATTCTATTGAATCTAAAGGTGTTTTAATTGCTTAAAAATCAATGTTATGTTAACTGGATCTATTAGTAATATTCATAGTTGGAAATTTCATGTTTAATAGACTTTTTGCGCCAGAACCCTAAAATTTGTAAAATAGACATAATTTTTTAAAATTTAAAAATATTCTATGTAGGATTCTGTATGATTCGGTAGGATTCTGTAGGTTCTATTATAAATTAAAGCTACGTTTTTGTTAGAGGAAGTATGAAAGCGCTTAAAAAGTTTTATATTTTTGCTAATCACACGTTAATGGAGGAATATCTAATGAAGAAACTAACTACAAAGAAAAAAGCTGCTCTCACCGCCCTAGCGTTAATGTCTTCAGGGGTTATTACCGTCTCTTCTCATTACACTTTTGCATCAAATCCTGTTGAAGCCAAGCAGACTACGGCAGCTACTACAACTACTCCCGTTAAGAAAAGCCTGCCTAACATTAAAGTTCTGGCAACGGGCGGTACCATCGCAGGGACTGGTTCTACTTCGACCCAAACCACTGGCTATCAAGCTGGTGTCCTAACTCCAGATCAACTGATAGAAGCAGTTCCTGCTCTAAAAGACACTGCTAACATTTCTGCTGAACAGGTGGCACGCATCGATTCCGGTACATCCAATACTAACGCCGTAATGGTCAAACTGGCGAAGGAAGTCCAAAAGGAATTAGATGATCGAAAGTGTGATGGCATTGTCATCACTCACGGTACGGACACCATGGAAGAGACGGCTTACTTCCTCAACTTGACTGTTCATTCTGACAAACCGATCATCATGGTTGGTTCCATGCGTCCTTCTACGTCACTCTCTGCTGACGGTCCGTTAAATCTGTACAACGCTGTAGTGCTGGCTGGTTCCAAAGAAGCTCGCGGCAAGGGCGTCCTGATTTCCATGAATGGAAAGATTGGAAGCGCTCGCGACATCTTTAAAACTAACACCACCGACGTTGATGCCTTCGATAATCCGGAACTCGGCTATCTCGGTTTTATGCAAGGCGATAAGCCCCACTTCTACAACCTGCCGATTAAAAAGCACACAACTGAGTCCGAGTTTGACATTCGCCATATCAACGAAGACAATCTGCCTCGTGTTGACATTGTTTATTCGCATGCCAATGATGACCGGGTAATGGTGGACGCTGCGGTTGCAGCCGGGACGAAGGGAATAATCCACGCCGGTACGGGTAACGGTTCCATCCATGAAAAAACGCTGCCGGGTCTGCAGGATGCTGTTAAGAAAGGTGTTGCCGTTGTTCGTGACACTCGTGTTCCGGAAGGCATGGTTACTCCCGAACAAATCGACGTGGATAATCACTTCATCAATTCTGACAACATTAACCCTCAAAAAGCTCGTATCCTGTTGATGTTGGCACTTACCAAAACCGAAGATCCAAACAAAATCCAAGAGTTTTTCAACAAATACTAAGGCTTATACATGTAAATATCAAAAAACAGCTAATAAGCAATTATAGAACTTTTGCAATTGAAAGGGAAGGTGAACCTATTTAATGAAAAAACTAGGACTCGCATGGCAAATTTTGATTGGCTTAGTTGCAGGTATTATCGTGGGTGCTCTGTTTTATGGAAATCCCAAAGTGGCAGAGTTTTTACAGCCGATTGGCGATATCTTCATTCGCTTAATTAAGATGATCGTTATCCCAATCGTCGTATCAAGCTTAATCGTCGGGGTTGCCGGCGTTGGCGATATGAAAAAGCTTGGTAAACTCGGCGGTAAAACGATTTTATATTTTGAAATCATTACGACGATTGCCATTCTTGTTGGATTGTTATCGGCCAATATCTTTCATCCCGGCAGCGGCGTTGATATGTCCTCCTTACAGAAGACAGATATCGGCAGTTATGTAGAAACAACCGAGGAAACGAAGAGCCATGGTTTTGCTGACACCTTTGTCAACATTGTTCCTCCGAACATCGTGGCAGCCATGACAGAAGGAAATATGTTAGCAATTATCTTCTTCTCCGTGTTATTCGGACTCGGAGTGGCAGCAATAGGGGAAAAAGGAAAACCGGTCTTGAGGTTTTTCGAGGGGACAGCTGAAGCAATGTTCTATGTGACAAATCAAATCATGAAATTTGCTCCATTCGGTGTATTTGCTTTGATTGGTGTGACTGTATCAAAATTTGGCGTACAATCACTTATTCCATTAAGTAAGCTCATGATTCTCGTTTATGCGACGATGGCTTTCTTCGTATTATTTGTTTTAGGACTTGTCGCAAGATGGGCAGGCATTAATATTATTCACTTTATTAAGTTATTGAAAGATGAATTGATTCTTGCTTATTCTACGGCTAGTTCTGAGACTGTTTTACCTCGTATCATGACTAAAATGGAGAAATTGGGCTGCCCAAAGGGAATTGCTTCTTTCGTTATCCCAACAGGATATTCTTTCAACTTAGATGGATCTACGTTATATCAAGCATTGGCGGCCATTTTTATTGCGCAAATGTATGGCATTGATTTATCGATTGGCGACCAAATCTCTTTATTGCTTGTATTGATGGTAACATCTAAAGGAATTGCGGGGGTTCCAGGAGTATCATTCGTTGTACTATTAGCGACGCTCGGTACAGTGGGAATCCCGGTAGAAGGATTGGCATTTATCGCTGGTATTGACCGTCTTTTAGATATGGCGAGAACAGCGGTTAACGTCATAGGTAACTCACTGGCAGCCGTTGTTATTTCTAAATGGGAAGGTCAATTTAACGAAAACGATAAAACGGCCTATTTAAAAGAGGTAACGAACAAAACTTCATAATGTTTATCTGTTGTATGAAATCAAAAACAGCTGGCTATTTACTTATAGGCTCTGGTGCAAATAGAATTAGACAGCTAACTCAACATGATTCTGATGCAAAAACTTCAAAGCAATTGCAATGAATCTTTGAACCTTAGACATACTGATACTACTAAACTAAAAAGGATGTCTATCGGTATGAAAAAAACAGTAGGATTCAAATGGAAGCTTTACAAAGAACAAAGGGCCGACCTTGAAAGGTCGGCCCTTTGTTAGTTATAACTAACCATTCAGAAAAAAAGGGGGTCCATGAGAAATAGATCTGGTATATTTTAACATAACCCTCAAGTGATTAATAATTATTTTAATTATGTATGTGTTCGAAAAGTACATCTTTACGAACAGGAAAAGAAGCCTGTTTCCGGTTAGGGCTAGGCTTCTTTGTTTTTCAAACTGTTGCTCATTAAAACTGCCTCATATTTTAAACTAAGACTGTGGCCCTTGTTTTATCAACTCTTTAAACTATGCGTAAAATTAGGATTATACGCATAGTTAAATAAACCTTCAAGCTTATTCAACATAAAAAACCACCCACTTTAATAGTAAATAGAGGATGGTTTTTTAAGAAATGTTATTTATAATTTCTCTAATAATAAATCCGATTATTATTCCAGGAAAAACAAACAACATGGGGAGCCAAACAGGACCCAATAACACTCCAAATATCGTTAAGTTTGAGGAAAAAATCAATCCAACAGTTACAAAAAACGCAGCGAACACATACGGAAGAAAAGAATAAGGTTTTTTCTCTCCGCCTGCATCTTTCACCGCATCCCACATAGAAAAAAGTACAAACAAGGATAAAACATCAACCACTGATAATCCGCATGTTTTATGGCATCACCAATTTCTCCATGAAAACTTAGAAGTATGACCTGATTAAAATTGGCTTGTATATTAATCAGAAATTCAAGTATCAATAGAACAGTACCTTTAAAATACTTTCCGTTTAAATACTGTCCAAACCCGGGAAATGCAATGCTCCACATTAGTTTTTCAAATGTAGTCTTATCCACTTATACATACTCCGATGTTTTTGTTATTGTTCTTTTGCAATTTCTTTTCGATTTGGAGCAAGTGGTGGCTGTTCTAACCATTTATTTTGTACCATAAGATCAAACCATTTTTTTGTGACCATTAGATTTTTTAGAATGATGCTTTCATAAGTGGTGACAAGGTCTGTTCGCATGGCTGATGCTAGACCTGTCCCGTGATACACTTGTGCAGCTTGAAACAAGAAACCCGTATGATACAGCATTAACTTATCGGAAAAAGGAGAGTCTGTTGAAGTTGTCACTTCTGTCTCCCACGATCTAGGAACTGGTAAATTATCCGTCTGCATGATTTTTGAAAAGGCTTTTATTTGTTGATCAGCCGTTTTCTCGGAATCCTCTAAAAATTTTCTTACTTCTTTTGTTTGAGCAACTTGACTGAATGCGATGGAAAGAGTTTTAGCCATAATACTCTTTTTAAGGTTGAAAGAAATACTGATGATTTCTGTTGCAGATAAACGTCTCCCTTTTCCGAAAATTCCATCTACGAAGTCTTTGCTAGAAATAAATTCAGGGTTCTTGGCAGGGTAAAATAAAGGGTCTCTCTGAAAATGCCCTTTTTCGAGTAATAATTCTATGGTTTGATGATACATCCTTTTCCCATCATTATCACATGAATCGTAAAAATACCGTAAGTCCTCTCTAACAGAAACGGCTAATGAAGTTGTGTGTCCTAACAAACCATGTAAAGTCATGATATGTAAATAATTTAAGCAAAATATGTCAGTGAACAATCTCTCTGCCCCTTTATTGAGGTCAGATTCAGTAAATCCAATTGGAACTGGAAATCCCTCGTTCTCCATAAAAGTTACGAGTTGTTTCTTTTGTTTTTCGAACGTCTTGATAGCATCCTCAAAAATAATTTTTATTGCCTCATCCTCAATAATAGATAGCATATATCTATTTACCACATCTGTCATTGTTCCGTTTACATATTGTCCCCACAGTGTTCCTATTTCGGAAGATGTGAGTTTTAATTTATCCTTATCCATACTATCACCTCTCGGTTATTATTTACTAATTCAGTAAGAGATATGAATTTCTTATTGGATTTTAACGATTCAGATGATGAACAGTTTGAAGATTAAGAGAACATTTCGCTGAATATTACAAAGAAGAAGGGCTTTATGAAGAAGATTAAAAATCTTTAGAAAGGCGATTTCACTAAAAAAGGCAAGCTCAATACTATGCTCACCTTTTTCTTACAACAATGCGAATTAGACGATACTTATGGAATACTCCATGCTTAAGTTAAAGATGGCATTCTTAACAAACACTTTAACCTAGAGATCGTATTACTAATTAAGAATGCTGCTCTAATACCCATAGTAATTAAAGTTGAGAATAAGCTAAAAAGAATATTCAAAGTATATCCCTCCACATTGAAGTTTAGTGTTAAATGATAACACTAAGGTTATTATTTATTTGAGAAACAAGTTTATTCAGTGGAAAACTTAAAAATAGTGATGGATTTGAGTCAATATATCGTATACAATGGAGGTTATGTTAATTTCATATAGAATGAAGCAAGTCGCAAAGTTAACTTCAGATCATAAAAAAGACAGCCAATTATTTCAGCTGCCGTTCCCTTTTTTATAAAAACCTTCTAACGATTTAATCATATCACGCCCCGATGTCTTTGACGTTTGATGATAACCTTCTTCATCACGCATACTCAAGTACCAGCTGCCATCGCCATCTTCATTTAATCTATATACTTTATTGGTCATAACATTTGTATAAAAATCTCCATCTTTTAGCCTCAAACTATCCCCCCTCTAATACGTGCATACCCTTATTATACCCAAGATATCGACCTGAAGTCATTGGCCGTATATATAGAGCAAAAAGTGAGAAAAAGCCTTGATATATAAGGAAAAGACTTATTAATTGCATTTAATCGGTAGGAGTCGGGGGTGGTATCGAGTGGACCGGTCCGTAATGTACTCAAAGGGGCGAAAAAAGCTAGTTGTGAAAGGAAATGAGGCCTATCCAATTTCTCATTTTTATAAAGAAAGAACGTAAAAGGCACGAACAAAGTAAGATATGTATCTGATCCATCGCTACAAACGTTCATTTATTTTTCTTTCTCAAAAGAACATTCTTTTATGCCTAGCCAACAAAAGAATCAATCAAGCGAACTGATATAAACGCACGCAAAAAGTATATGTAATTTGAAATATAATAGCTACTATATACAAAAAACCGTTCGTAAAAAGTCTAACAGCAATTTACAGACGCTGCGTATTTACAGACACCTTTACGAACGTTTTTAGCTTTATAATTAAATTAATCTGCTCTGTCATAGCTATATTTTTTATCATAAGTTTATCTTTGCAAATCTAAGTTTTCTCCTTTTGTGTCAATTAGAAAGACTGCTTGAATAATTCCTTCTAAGAATTTTCTCTTTCCCTTTCGTTTTGTCCATCTGCACTGTTAGCATTGAGTTGACGGTAAGTATATCACCCCTGCTAATTTATCCTTAATCTCAACAGAATAATGATTTTCTTGTCTATTCATAATAGTACCCGCCTTCGCTTAAATCTGCTTTGTTAGAATTTGGTCGATTAAACCATATTCTTTTGCAGAATCTGCATCCAGAAAATAATCACGATCTGTATCCCTTTCAATTTCTTTTACTGTTTTTCCTGTATGGTGAGCCAATAGCTTATTTAGTTGATTTCTCTTTCTTAGTATTCTTTTAGCACTAATATCAATATCAGTTGCTTGCCCCTTAGCCCCACCTAATGGTTGATGAATCATAATTTCACTATTGGGAAGGGAAAACCGTTTTCCTTGTTTACCACCAGCAAGTAAAAAAGCACCCATTGATGCAGCAATTCCAATGCACAATGTACTTACATCAGGACGAACTTGTTGCATGGTATCATAAATTCCCATTCCATCTGTGATCGATCCTCCTGGTGAATTAATGTAAATAATAATATCCTTTTTGTCGTCCTCAGCTTGCAGGAACAATAATTGTGCTATGATACTACATGCAGTTCGGTTATTAATTTCTCCATTTAGCCAAATAATACGATCCTGTAAGAACCGTGAATAGATATCATAAGCTCGTTCCCCTGTTCTTGTTTGTTCAAATACATATGGGACAAAGTTCATTCTATTCCCTCCATTTTCTGGAATCCAACTATTTTTATGTGAAAATTGGTTTACAACGGTAGCCGCTTTATGATCAACTATGACTACTAATATATGCTTACCTTTTATTTTTAAGGATTTTAAAATTGAGATCTTAATAACAAAATGGTCATTTTATGCTTTAAATTACATTTTTGCAACTACATAATTAATTCTAAAATAACCACGCCATATTCGTTGAACAAGTTGGATATCTTCATATGTTTCACCCCAATAAAAAAAGCACCCGATTATTCGGATGCATACTTAATGATTCCATGTAAATAAATGGAGTATTCTCGTTGTACACACTCCCTTAATTTGATTTTCCCTTCCTTTTCTAATTCCGCAACCAATTCTTCAATCTTATTTTCATCTTCTTTAGTAGCCTTAGGAACTTCTATTGAAAAAAAATTACGTCGACTGGCATTCTGAAATTTTTTTAAAAGTTTATCTTTATTCATTGGGCCATCCCCTTTATCTACAATGAGTTTCATCTTTGCCATTATCCATTTCGCCCTTATTAAACCATAATGGATCTTTGTCATCAACATCGCCGTTATAGTTGATTAGTATTTCTTCTCCTGCTTTTATATCTGTGTAAGCATAGAAGTCAAACGTGTGGTTCGCAAAGTTAATATCATAAGTGGCATTCGGCTTATACGAATGGTTAAACAGCATACCATAGCCTAAAACGACCGCCGTGTGATTTTTACCATACTCAAACACATAATCATCAAGTATTGTTTTTTCTATAAAAACATGTTGCTTATTAGGGTAAGGAATGACTGGCGCTTCATGTATAAGCTTACCTTTTGCTATATCATGTGTCGCGAATACCCCTCTATTGAACTCTCCATTGCTGAGTGTAGAAGTCTTTATCTCAATCATGTTAGTCACCTACGCGTCCTTTTCTATGAAGTCCCTTATTTTCTTAAGTTTGCCAGTTGATAAGGATGAAAGCAACTGATTTAATTCATCCATCTAAGAACTTGTGTTTATCAAGAGCACCTTTGCGGCTTGGGAGAGATATTAATAAAAAGGATCCTAAGACAAGCTTACAGAGGGAAGGAAAAGAAGACACAATTATTGAATTGAAAGTAAGATAGCAAGGAAATGAAGAAATAATTAAATGGAGTTACAAAAAGTGATGATTTATAAGAGTGCTTGGGCTTCATAAAGAAAGTAATTCGATTATAGAAATAGTATTAACTGAATACCATATAAGGTTCTGTTTGATTTGGATATGAATATTAGTTAAAGATACGTTAATTACATTCCTTTCAGTGATCAAATAAAGCAATTAAATAACAGGGGGAACAATTTATATGGATAATATATTAAAAGTATCATCAAAATCAAATCCAAGTTCAGTTGCAGGGGCAATTGCAGGCTTATTAAGAGAAAGAGGTAGAGGTACTATAGAAATTCAAGCAATTGGAGCTGGTGCTTTGAATCAAGCGATTAAAGCCGTTGCGATTGCAAGAGGATTCGTAGCCCCTAGCGGTGTTGATCTCGTTTTTGTTCCTGCATTTACAGATATTTTAATCAATAACGAAAAAAGAACAGCCATCAAATTAATTTTAGGTCCTAGAAAAAAGAGATAGATTTGCGTTGAAACGACCAATATAAGAATCATTTGAAAAATACCCCTCTATTTGCAAGTAATAGGAAATCGATTGTGGAGGGCATGTAATTTGCTCATCTTCTTGATTTATTAAGCTATAGGAGCAGTAATGTTCAAATAGAAGCTGTGTGAATGTCAGAACTAATGGGTTAGTTGTTTATTTCATTTTGCTTATTGGCACTTTGAAGAGGAAATCCTCAAAAAAGAAAGAAGTTGAAGTAAAATGTACAATGAATGATTTAAGATCTTTCTCTTGTTGAACTACAGATAGTGTTAGTTGAATAAGATCAAACAGAAAGTACCTATCTGAATTTGAATGCAACATACTTACCTTGTATCTCTCATAGAATACAAGGCTTTTTTGATTGCTGATAAGACCAACTATGGTAGCTAGAAGTAATGATTATAAAAGAAGACTCCACATGTGGGAGTCTTCTTTTATGATTACTTTAAATTATGCTTTGCGAACGTTAGCAGCTTGTGCTCCACGTTGACCTTGTTCAATATCAAAAGTAACTTTTTGACCTTCGTCTAATGATTTGAAGCCTTCGCCTTGAATAGCACTGAAATGTACGAATACATCTTCTCCGCCTTCGCTTTCGATAAACCCGAAACCTTTGTCTGCATTAAACCATTTTACTGTACCTTGTGCCATAATGTTTCCTCCTGTTGTGGAATATTCCACAATTATATTACTACCCTTGCCCAAACATAATATTTCAAGACGAAACCTTCTTTTTAAGACAGTTCTACTATCCATCCTATACCGAACAAAAATAATTACCTTCATTATAACAGATTCACAAAACCAATAGCAATTAACAGAATAGGAAGATTATTAATGGTCTTTTGCTTGTTAAGGTATAATAGATGAAAGGAGTAGTGATGTTGTCATGTATTATCGTAAAAAAAATGAAGAACCATTACCTAAAGAACAAACAGAGGTTTGGGAATGTGAATCAGAAGACTGTATTGGATGGATGAGAAAAGATTTCTCTGATGAGAATCATCAAAATTGTCCTTTATGTGGTCACAAAATGAGAACTGGAGAACGTCTTTTAGAAAAATTACCTCCTAACTCCCATCGAAGCTGATTTATATCCATGGCTTATATAACAATCCAATCATTAATTGTATATATGTCTATAAAGTGATCATGAGGCTTTCCATTTAGAATTTAAAAAGTCCTATCTGTTTCTTTAACTAAAAACAAGATCATTACAAATTAATGTTCATTTATCTTAACTATCACTTTTGTTGTACCTTATAAATATTCTAATCAAACGCAACCATATTATAAAACAAAAGCTCGGACTATTTTAGCTTCCTGTAAGGTTCGTTATAATATGAACTAAAAAATTGAATGAAGTATATAATTAAACTGAAGAAGAGGTAAAAACAGAAATGAAACCAAAAGGACCAGTAGGAACTGAAGATTTTATTTTACTTGAACAGATTGTTGTAACGGAAAAATTTTCAAATTCAAGACCTAATCCTGAAAAAATACAAAAAGTTGTAAACTATTTAAAACGAACAGGCAACTTAGATGAGCCCATTACGGTTAATCGAGATACAAAGATTCTCACAGATGGCTACACACGCTATATTGTGGCTGAAAGGGTAAAAATGAATCTAATCCCTGTTGCGTACGAAAAATGATCAGGGAAAGCCTACATAGTCTTATAGAGGAATGACTATTTTTCATCTAGGTGTTTACCCTCTTCAGAAAACGGACAAATTAATTAACCAATCCTGTATATCTAATAAAATAAAAATATGAACAAAAAGAAAAAAAGAGAAGGAACACTTCTCTTTTCAGACTGTAGACAAACTTGATAAAATCGAGTTTGCCTACAGTCTGAAAGAGGTGAAACAATCACCTCTTTTTTGTGTGTTTTTAATAGGGGCCCGGCAGAAAAACGCGGAAAACATACGTTAAGCAAATTTCGATATGAAATAGGCCGAATTTCCCTGCGTTAAGGAAGCATCGGCCTATATTTTATAAGATTTAAAGCTATTATAATCGTTCAATTGACTGTCGAGTAAATAATGAGCTACTTGTTGAACATTCCAACCACACGGTCGCTACAAAAGTTAGTATTATTTAATTTGTTTAAGTATCTGGAATAATTGTAATAGCGATCGTTCGAACTGGAGCATCTATTTCGTTACTCTTGCCCGTAATATGGTAGTATTTAGTCATTAATTCATTTAATTCATTTTGAAATTGTATAAAGTGCTCCTCATCTATCTTTAATTCAACTAGAGAAAAAGTAGCACCGTCCTCTTGGCAGTTTTGTTCTCCTAATTTCTCAAGATAACTTTGGTATTGTGTCATAAGTGATAATTGATAATAGGAAATGTACTCTAACTTTTCCTCGTTAGAGGCTTTTTTCCATTCACTTCTATCAAGTCTTGCTTCCTCTTCATTTAAAGCGTAATATTTTTCGGAAACAGATTTCACCTTTTTTTCGTTAATAACGTGAATAATACCAGAATCCACCATAATTTGTATATGTCTATATAGAGTTGCTTGAGGTACATCTTTAATGATTTTTACCATTTCTAATGGTGTTAACCCATTTTCTTTATTTCTCATTAATGCTTGGCAAATTTTCATTCTTACCGGATGCATTAAAACTTCAACTTTATTACTCACTATATCACCTTATTTATTGTTTAATATTATTCTCATTATAAATAATGAGAATAATATTTGCAACGCACCTCTGTATAAGTTATCATTATTAATAATGATAATGAAATGGAGAGGAATGGTAAAAATGCAACTACACTATGGGTTAAATGACCTTAAAGACATTGATTTTATGGCTTTTCTACCCATTATATTGCCGGTTATTGTAATCGGTACGCTATTAGTTTTAATTGCATTAATTGATTTATACCGACATAGAAAAACGAGAAAAAATACGCTCGTATGGACGCTAATAATTCTTTTTGTCAATACACTTGGACCTATTCTGTACTTTGTTTTAGGGAGAAAGGATGGTGAAAAATCTTGAAATTGGAGATCAGAAATGTGACCAAAACATTTAAAGGAAAAATTGCTGTCAATAATTTCTCAATGGAACTACAATCGGGGGAATGTGTCGGTTTAATCGGACCGAATGGAGCAGGGAAATCCACATTAATAAAAGTGATTTCAGATATTATCGATCCAAATGCAGGCAAAGTTTTGCTGAATGGTAAAAAAATATCGAAAATGAAAAGGGAAATTGGTTACCTACCACAGTACCCTAACTTTTTTCATTGGATGACAGCGAAAGAAACTCTTGCGTTTATGGGACAACTTTCAGGATTGAAAAAGGAAGAATTAACAAACTCGATATCGGAAATTTTGACAAAAGTTGGACTAAGGGGCGAAGAAAACTCAAAAGTTGGTACATTTTCCGGTGGAATGAAACAACGGCTCGGTATTGCACAAGCACTACTACATAAGCCTTCTCTTATTGTCATGGATGAACCGGTATCCGCATTAGATCCAATTGGACGAAGAGAAGTGTTAGACCTGATCGAAGAAATAAAAAAAGAGACAACTATTTTATTATCAACCCATATATTGAGCGATGCGGAAGAAATATGTGAACGATTTGTCATTATAAAAGATGGAACAAAAATAGAAGATACAACGATCACCGAACTGTTAAACCGAAATAGTGAAAATAAGTTAATCGTGGAAATCACAGCGAAGAATCAAAAATGGATTGACGTTGTAAAAAAATTACCTTATGTGAAGGAAGTAGAGGTCATTGGGAATAAAGTCAAAATAAAAGTTGAAAACATCGAAAGTAACAAAAATATATTACTGAAAAATGCACTCGAGCATGAAGTGGACATTGTAAAATTTGAAATTAATAAAGATACTTTAGAAGAAATCTTCTTAAAATTGGTGGTGCAGAAATGAATAACTTAATAGTATTAACAAAAAAAGAATTTGTTCAAATGGTACGTGATTTTAAAGTTATTTGGCTGCCAATCGTTTTTATCTTTTTAGGGATAACTCAGCCGATAGTAACTTATTACTTGCCATCAATTTTAGAAGCATTAGGCGGCGGTCAGGGGATTACAATTGATCCGAGCATGACAGCACAAAAAAGTGGCGAAGTACTAGCAAGCACGTTAGGATCTCAATTTGATCAGCTTGGGCTTATGATTCTTGCTATTTCGATAATGGGTATCGTCCAAACAGATAAAGCAAACGGTATGCTGGCTTTTATTTTAACACGACCCGTTACTGTTATTTCATACATAGGCGGAAAAATTATATCAAATTATTTAATAGCAGCTTTTAGTGTAGCGATTGGATACTTGGCTTCTTATCTATACGTAAATTATCTTTTTACAGATATTCCATTTTCACATACGATTACTGGACTATTATTTTATCTTTTATGGGTTCTTTTTATCGTATCTTTTTCAACGATGATTAGCGCTATTTTTCACAGTCAGGGTATTATTGCATTAATTTCAATTGTTTTCCTTATCTGTTGTAGAATTATCGTCGGTTTGAGTCCAATAATTGATCAGATAAATCCAGCCAGCATGAGTAAACACGCAATAGAAACGCTAATCACGGGATCAGTAAATTCAAACGCAATGGGCAATGTACTACTAACACTTGTTTGGATTCTGTTGACACTCTTTGTAACGAATTATTGGATTGCCAATAAAAAATTTAATCATGAATAAGCAGAAAATAACCGTGATGGGAGGATGATAATTATTCCCCCTTTATCGAAAAAGCATCTGCTCACCGGCAGATGCTAATTTTTTGACGTGTTTCTTCCTATTTTAATTGGGGTCAGAATCCAAGATAAGTCATCATCCGTTGCACACTCAACAGGATAGCAGGGATCAGTGACAATGAGTTGATTCCCCTTTACTTGAAAAGACCCAAGTATTTTTGATTTCATGTTAATCCCCCCAAAAATTGCGAATATCACAACTTATATTTTAAGATGGTTAAGAGTGCATGTGCCATAATAAAATTAGTTAAAATCTATATTCTTACAATAAAATAAAGCGTTTATAAGGTTTGATATAAATTCATTTTCTTGCTCAAACTGCTTCATTGAACAAGCCAGGTTAGCTTTTTTCAAATTACCTTACATTCCCAATAAACCAAATGGATTCACCTTTAAAAAATTCAGTCCTTCCCTCAAACCCTTTAACTTCCAATCCTTCGGGAATATGAAGTCCCCATTCATCTTAAATTAAATGGCCCTAAAATGCAAAATGAGCGCCCATTCCTCAAGAATGACGCCCTTTAATGGCAGAACCTTAACCACTTCGTAAAAAATCTATCTTATATTTGTCACTTCTTCTTCCAACTTATCACCCATGTTTTACAAAATATGGCAATAGTTACAAGGTTTTTATACAAAGCTTAACCGGCCTAACTTATTGCATTCCTCAGCGAACCACAAGGCCTTGTCAGGCCCCACTACCATACCATGTGGCTCCGCATTTTTCGTAGGAATAGGATATTCCGTAATCTCACCGTTTATTGTAATTCGACCTATTTGATTACTTCCCCATTCAGTGAACCATAAAGCACGATCAGGGCCGGTTACAATTGCATGTGGACGAGCATTCGGAGTAGGAATGGTAAACTCAGTTATTATTCCAGAAGTAGTAATTCTGCCAATTTTATTTCCGTTAATTTCTACAAACCAAAGTGCACCATCCGGTCCATTTGTAATACCCACAGGACCAGCCTGTTTTGTGGGTAACTTATATGTAGTCACCTCCCCACCTATCGTAATCCGACCTATTTGATTACTTTGATTCTGAGTAAACCATAGAGCATGATCAGATCCAGCCACAATAAAAGAAGGATAAGAATCAGGAACTGGCAAACTATACTCAATAATTTCACCTGATGATAAGATTCTCCCTATTCTATTTCCGTTCATTTCTGTAAACCAAATGTCTCCATTATGTCCTTGCGTAATTCCAAAAGGTCCAGAATCGCTGTTCGGTAGTTTATATTCAGTGATTTCACCTGTTAATGTTAGTTTTCCAATTTTATTTGTCCTATTTTCAGTAAACCATATATCACCCTGATCTGTAGAAGTGATAGATAGCACACCTGCATTGACAGTAGGTAGATCAATATGAGTCACTTTACCATCAACAGTCATTCGACCTATTTGATTTGCTTTATGTTGTGTAAACCATAGGGCACCATCTTTTCCCCTAGTAATTCCATAAGGACCTGAATCTATATGGGGAAGTTCATATTCTTCAATTTTTATTCTCACGTTAATTCCTCCTTTTTCTTGTATAAAATTATTCTAGTAATTCGTTTCGGTAGCAACACAAATAACTCCGTTCGAATAAATTGAAGCGGAGTTACTATAAGTGTTGAAAAATCCCTAATTAATTACAGCATTTTATATATTTCAATAAGGTTCCTATCTGGGTCTCGAAAATGTGCAATACGTGATCTCCATTCTTTACGATCGTGTGGTTTAGTAATAAATTCAATCCCATTTTCTCTTAAACGGTTATAAGTCTTATCAACATCTTCTACTTCAAATTGAAGTAGAAATTTTGATTGAGATTCCCCTTCTAAAAATTTATTTTCCTCTCCGACCACTTCTGCCATGGCTTTTCTGGATAAAAGCTCGATTTTCGTTTCTCCGTTATTGAAAAGTGCATATTCCATTTCTGCCTCATACCAACTTATTGGAAGTCCTAATAAATCTTTGTAAAAATTGGAGCTTTTTTTAAAATCATTAACCAACAGTCTAATTTGTAATAACTTCAATTCAATCTTCTCCTTAATGTTGAGTAGTACGTCCCGATGTTAAACTAAATAACATCTTCTGAAATTAACTTCGATTTACTTACAAATAATCCCTTCTCTTTCATTCAAGAAAATGGCCCTTATACGTAAAAGAGCGCTACCCTTTTTCAAGGATAGCGCCCGTTTCTTGAATAAAGCATATTGTTCATTTACATATAGTTGGTTAAAGATTTTAATGATTATCCCACTAGCATAGCAGGGTCAATCATAAAATTCTTAGAAAATGTATGAAGTACCCACATGAACAAGATGAATTTGAAGGTTACCCTGACAATCTTTTTCATGATTATCTATCCTTCAATAGTTTTTACTTCTCCATGCATATTATTTTAGCTGCAGAAACGCGGAAAGTTAACGTTAGCCGCAAAGGTTGTCCATTACATAATCCACTTTAACTTTAATTGGATTTCTTCAAAAATAAGGTTATCTATGGAGCTCCCTCCGATTGAAAGTTGATCAGATAAACGATATTTTTTGTCATTCATGTCTATTAGTAAAATAGTTTTGTTTGAAGAATATCTAGTGCATGGTCAATATCATCTAAATCTTTATTTGAAGCATTTTTTATTCGATTCAGGAAACGAGTTTCTACGCATGCAAATGCTTCTTTCATCATCTTTTCCCCCTCTTCCGAGAGACGAATATATTGTTTTCGTCGATCTTCCTCATCACTAAATTTTTCGATTAAATTTTTTTCACTTAACTTTTTCAGTTCACGACTCGTGTTCGGCATTGATATATGCTGACAGTCACTAATTTCACTAGGAGTAACAGGCTGACTAACTGTTATATATTCAAGAATGTTGTATTGAACTGGTGTGATGGAATCCGATTTGACGTTTATTGTTAATTCGTGTGTCACACGATGAACAGAAGTTGCAAATGCTACCCATTTTTCAAAAAGAGTTTTTTTGTCCATAACTTTCACCTCTTACTGAGAAGATAACAAAAATGTTATCCAAATACAATTATCATTTGACAACTAAATGCAGAAGATGCTACATTATTGTTATCAAATGATAAGTAACGGAGGATGAATGATGAAAATTTTAGTTATTTATACGCATCCCAATCACAAAAGTTTAAGTTATGCGTTTTTGGAAAAGGCCATCGAAGGAGGTAATGAGAATCCTAACATAAAGGGGTTACAGGTCTTAGACTTATATGAAGAGAGTTTTAATCCTCTCCTAGTTTTTAATGAGCATAAACGAAGGCGAGATATGCACCTTGATCCTCACCTTGAAAAATATAGAGAACAAATTACTTGGGCAGACAAGATTGTTTTTGTCTATCCAATCTGGTGGGGAAGACCCCCGGCAATGCTTATGGGATACATTGATCAATTATTTGCATCAAATTTTGCATATAGGGATAAGAAGGGACTACTGCCAGAAGGCCTTTTAAAAGGAAAGTCTGTTGTATGTGTGTCAACCATGAAGGGACCTGCAAATTATCCGTTTTTCTGGTTGAATAATGCCCATAAAATATTGATGAAAAGAGCTTTATTTAATTTTGTCGGTATCAAAAAAGTGAAGTTTTTTGAATTCGGTAATATGGAAAGTCCAAATGGAAAACAAACAAAAAAATTAGAAAAAGTTTACCGTTATTTTAAAAACGTAAAACGCTAATAAATTTATTTTTTCTGGTTATAAGGAGTAAGGTTAAACATATTTATATACAATGCGAAAGAGGTTGCTACGGCAGCCTTTTCTTAACGGACAGATGAGTTTAACAAGAAGCTATAATAACTAAAAACTTTTATTCCACAATCTGGCCCTTTATACGTAAAAGAGCACTACCCTTTTTTTAAGGATAGCGCCCTTTGGTTGAAGAGTAGGGATTGTTGCAGCAACTCCTTTTCTTAAACAAACGGGTTAGTCCAATAAGCAAGTAGTATAAGAGAATACTATTAGTAGGCGATACCTACACGTGATTTTATATAATCGCTACTTTTTATCTGGTTAAATGTAAATTCTGCTGTATCCGGCACGGATATTTCAACTCCACCCTCCGGCAAAAAATTACGGTCTACACGATATTTACCTAAACTTTCTCCATCCGGCAAATACGTAGGACAGACAATAGTCCATTCGAGTGTTGATTGTTTAAGCATATCGTAAACCTTATGATGTTCTTTCGCTGCACGGGTTGACTTACGCTTTGATTCACTTGACTGATAACGCAGTGAATTTGGGGTGGTTCTACTTTGCAGGATACCTGCAGTTCCTATAGTTATAATTCGTTGTATACCTTCGTTTTCCATTGCTTCGATAATGAGTGGCATGCTTTCTGATAAAGTGGTTGTCCCATCAGTATTTAGTGTACTAATAACTACATCAATCCCATGCATTGCACGTACGATATCATCTTTATTTAAAACATTACCTTGAATAATAGTTAAATTTTCATTATTTATTTGAATCTTCTCTGGAGTGCGAACTAATACAGTAACATGATGTCTGTCATGAAGGGCATAAGTAACTATTTGACCTCCAACTCGTCCAGTTGCACCTAAAATTAAAATATTCATGAGAAAGAACCTCCTTTTACGAATACAAATATTACACTACACTATAAAAGCTATTATATCGTCTTTTCAACTAAGGTAGGGTTACTTTAAGTACATAATTTCACAATCTCCTTTAAAATTTAGGATAGAGATTTAATTTTCTTTAAAGAAGTTGCTCAACAATCTGGCCCTATAATGGAACAACATAATCGGAAATTTTGATCAAATTTTTTTACAAATAATCAGAGTTTTTTATAAATGATTAAACCTTATTTTAAATCTATAAAATTAAATTTCATTATGGAGCAAGTTCAATTAGTTAATTTTTAACCATTTTTTTTAAAACGACTTTATTAAATTTATTAAACTACTTTTTTGTTACTCAACACCCCCTTTATGTATATTTCACGCTTTTTTTCATATAGGGTAAAACTAATTTTTAGCAAACACACACATTTTCCTCAAAGTAAAAAAATCTATTAGAGGAAAATTGAGATAACATATTGTTGTCAATAAAATATTAATTTCCCTCGAAGAATTTATATATATAAGCGCGACTTCCGGTCTTAATACCGAATTTCGCCTTCATGGCAGGAGTAGAGGCTAGCACCACACTTCCACTTCTATTCTTGTCTCCTACGACAACGAGCAAGGTTTTAAGTGGGTCTAGGTTTTGTTCAACAGCCTCTATGGAATGAAAAGCAAGAACCATAAGAAAAAGAGTTAATAACGACAGTAAGCGACCTTGTTCATCCTCTAAGGAATTACAAGGTCGCTTACACTATTATTTCTTCATTCATTTTGTTAAGAATCCTTTCAATGGCTTTTATATGATTAGGAGGATCTCTCCATGGCTAGCTAGAGAGTTTTTCTAAAGATTATTTTGATTTCTGCTACCCGGCCTATGAATCATATGCCTTCGCCTCACTCACTTCATTGGAATCACCTTTTTCTTCTCTTGATTTGTTTTTAAGTTTGTCCCATGTACGTTTCTGTACACTTCGCCTTTCACTACTTCACTGGTATCACCTTCTTTTTGATGTAGTATATCTTGCTTGTACTTATCATACAAGAAAACATACACCTTGTAAATGCTAAATATTATAAATTTTCTGATAAATTTAACCACCTAGAATATTGTCGAAACTTTATCTATAGTAACCTTTGAATATGTAAGCGTTTTCTTTTATAATTATAATAGGTTGGATGGCATGCGTGGCCGTCATAGTATTAGGCGTAGGTGGGGCCGATACCAAGAACAGGGCATAGAAGAAATGTCCTTTTTTATTTGGATAAAATTAGATTTTCGTAAAACCATCAGGATTCCTCAGAAACTGGGGTTTTTCAATCTTTATTGTATTCGTGAGTCTTAGTCTAGTCTTTCTTGTTATCTTTCTCTTGGGTCTTACCTATGAAAGAGAATAATCTTTCCCAAAGAAACATAATGGCTTAATTATTTTTCGTCTATAAAACTGAAAAAACCTCCTCGATGTAAGGAGGTTTTTCTTTATGATTTCCGATAAAGAATACGGTTCCTGTGCAAACATAATGTGAATTTGAAGAAACTAACAGGATTCTCCATGCAACATAAATAGCTATTATATTCCATTGAAAAGCTCTTGAATTCTAGAAAATTCATGGGCTTTTTGATTACCTCTAAACGGGTTTTATGTTAACCGAATTCTTTAGAATCCATTCCTTTTTTGAATGTAAAAAAGGAATGGAGGCTATTCTCCATTCCTTATTCAACATCACATATAGCCTTTGTTGGTTTTCTTTACCTGATCTATAAAATTCTCCAGTAAAGCTTGAGTCTCATTACGGATTTCTTGCTGTTGTTGAATAGTCGCTTTTAATGTATATTCCACTTGATCCAAATATTTTTCTACCAGGTTGCTGGTAGCTTTACCAGGTGTTCCATATAATTGTTGCAGATGCTTCGTTACTTCTTCAACTAGCTTACTCCATTCTTCAACGTTCTTAGAAATGGATATCAGATTCAGAGTTTTAAGACTTTCAAGGAAATAAGATTTAGTACCAACCATATATTTATTGATTTCATTCTCCACTTTTTTTAGATTTTCATTTGCCTGCACCCAAATATCGTTTTGACATATGATCGCTTGAAAAGCAATGTTTTCCATTTCACGTTGATAAGCCTGTGCTAATTTAGCACTGTTTAACCAACCCTCCCATACAATGTTGAACACATTCACGGAATCATCCATCCCAAATGTTTTAGCAACTTGATTATTCACTTTAGATGTTTTAACAACTTGATTGTCCACTTTATTCATTTCAGATGTTTTAGCAACTTGATTGTCCACTTTATTCATTTCAGATGTTTTAGCAACTTGATTGTCCACTTTATTCATTTCAGATGTTTTAGCAACTTTTGTAGCCATTTTTACATCCTCCCTCTACTAGATCGTTTTATATATAAAACAGCTGTTATTTCAGCTATTAACTTGTATATTTTTGTCTATTCGTTCTTATTTTCCCGATTTGTATCGACTGAAAAAGACATAAAAAATCGAGTGTATATGATGATGAAATAACCCAACATTTTTTGATATTGTTCTAACACACCAGCCCATGTCTCCAGGTATTTCACCCTAAAATCAGTAATAGCATACACTCGTTTGGCAGGACTGCTGGATGCGGTATTCCATTCCATTTTGATCATATTCTCTCTAACTGTCTTAATGGGCGGTAAACATTTCCTTGGTCTATGTATGGAATCAAAGCCAAATTTGATCAGTTGCTGAATAAGCTCATAACCGTGGGTGTTACATTCTCTTAAAATCATTGGAAGTGCAGGGACTACCATATTTTAGGATGATCTACCCTGTAAGCTGATCTTATCATTGATTTGGTATTCGTTCTCGTTATTGGAAGACATATTAGTAACCTATTTTTTATTTTACTTATATGTGTAATTTACACCTATATGGAATGTGTTGTCAACTATGGTTCTGCTTGCATTAAAAAAACCTCAAATTCTATAAATTCAAGGGCGTTTTGATTGCCGAAAATCAATGTTATGCAAACTATATAGTATACAGCAATTAAGAGATATATGTATTTTACATATATCTCTTATAATATGGTTGATTTTTAATTAATTGGCTTAACATAAGGAGAATTTATATGAGTTTATTTAATACTATCGCCTCAGCAGTTCAGGTAAAAGTATTTAGGAGTCAACATGAATTAAATAATTGGCTAGAGCTAACGAAAGATGTACAGGTTATAGATATTAAATTTTCATCTGTTATTATTATTGATGAGTCTGTTATAAGGGATTGCTTCTTAGTAATCTATAAATAATAACTTAATACTCTTTTTAGAAAAGTGGTTTTATAACCACTTTTCCATCACATGGTCTATTACTAAAGTTAAAAAATACACATTTCCATATTTTTCACTATATTATTGTTTATAGCATTCCTGTAAAATCTTACTGATGGTAAGAGATTTATAGAAGAGAGGGGTCAAACCATTGAAAGCACTACGTATTTTTTTAGCTTTACTTGTTTCATTTGGACTTTTTTCTGCTTCACCAGTATTAGCAGCAGAAAAATCCATCGATCTGTATTATATGGATGATGTGGATTATGAACACTGGGCGTATGATGAATTGGAGCGCTTCTTATATGCGGATATCATTGATGGATATGCAGAAACAGAGACATACGAGGAAGATGGAGAAGAATATGAATATACATACGTTTCCATCAAACCGGAAAACACTATCACTCGTGCCCAATTCACGAAAATGTTAGTCAACGCGATGAATTTACCAGTAGGCGACACAGTAAAATCGTTTCCTGACGTCAAACCGTCGGATTGGTATTACGAGCATGTCAACATTGCCAGCAGCCGTGGCATCGTCACCGGGAAAACGGACGGCTACTTCCGACCGAATGACAAAATTACCCGTGATCAAATGGCGGTCATGATTTACCGTGCGTTCCAGCCGACAGTTGATTTTTCAGCAACAGGAAAAGCATTCCAAGATGTACCAGAGGGTAATTTTGCCTATGAAGCGGTTGTAAAAACATCTGCTGTCGGCATCATCAAGGGATACGGAGACGTCTTCAAACCACGCAATAATGCAACCCGTGCTCAAGCCGTCGTGATGATCGACCGCGCCTTGCATCAAGAGCCTGGAACGGATGAAGATAAACTTGAGGTCATTCAAATCGTTGATCGTAACATCAAGGATGAGATGAAATTCACCGAACAACAAGACCTTGAGGCTTTAAAAGCCCTTTATCGTGAAACGACAATGGGTTACCATCTAGCTTATTCACTTGATGGCTTGGATATGGTAGACGAGTTTGAAGAATTGGATGTCACATTCACGATGGAACCAGTGGGTGAACATTCAAGCAGTGTCGTTTCCGTAAATAAGCGTTTAGCTCAAGTCCGCGTTGACAACTTACGCTATGAAGTATCCATGACAGCTCCAAACATGTCTTTTAACATGACAATAGACTTGTCAGGAACAGCCTACTTAAAGAAAAACGACGATGGTAAATGGAAAATTTATAACATCGTTTTTGATGAAGAGGACCTTGGGCAGGATTGGGAAGAAGAAGTAGCAACTGCGATTAACTAAGAATTTTGAAAAAAGCGGAAGGGATATTCCTTTTCGCTTTTTCTGTTTCTGTTACAAGAATATAAGTTTTTAAATAAGCTATCTTTCCCTGAACAGGGCGTTAGTTGAAGATCAACCTAAAGAACATTGCATTATAAAAGCATTGGATTCTATGAAACCTCACGCTTATTTTACTACTAATACGAGTGTTTATGTAAACTAACTTTGTATAGGGTATGATCTTTTTTGTACTATTCTATATAGCAAATTAAAGTTTGGTAGATTTCTTGCACCAGAACCCCATATCCTCACATATTGGAATAACTGCAATGACTTTTGCATCAGTTAGTAATACTTTAAACTATTACCAAATTCCTTTTATGAAGTAAAATAGTATCATTCAAATAATTATCTAATAAGACTGAATGAAAGAAGGAAATTAGATGAGCAATACCCATTATCTTATTAATTTTCATGAAATAGACCCTGCAACAATGCTTAACTACTATGACTATGCATATGTGGTAAATAGCATTAAGAAGAAATTGATTCAAGAATTTGGTTTTGATTTTAAGCTGTATGCTGATGATGAGACATCAAATGAAATTTGGGAAGTATTAGAGGAAGATCTTGAAGATAAGCCGGATAAGGTACATTTACTTTCATATATATTCGACGGAGTTGAAACATTTACAATTTCTTCTGACCACAACGACAAAACCTTAGAACTTATTATTAAACCTAGAATAACAAACGCTCTTTATTACTATCCAGATTATCAAGTGGCTTTAGCTAGAACACCTGTCTTTCAAAGTCACAGTGAAAATACCCATGATTTTATTCTAGCAAAAAATAATGAATGTTTAGTTAAATTTCTTCAGTATGTTTTAAAAAGAAAACGAGAATACACTAAAAACCATGTAACTGTATTTACAGATACCGAGAATGGTGTTGAAAGCACAAAAGAGAAAATCACCTCATTGGTAACGCGAGAGGACGTTTTCTTAGACGAGCATTTAAAAAAGGAAATTTACCGATCAATAGATGAATTCTTCTCGGAAAGCCGTGATTTTTTTAAAACTTATAATATCCCTTATAAGAGGGGAATTCTTTTTTACGGAAAACCTGGAAATGGGAAAACAACTCTCGTTAAATCGATTGCAAATAGCATTACAGCTCCTGTTGCCTATTGGCAAATTACAGAGTATACATCAAGCTACTCCATTCAAGAAGTTTTCTCCTCAGTAGCTAGAATGGCACCGATGGTTTTAGTTATTGAAGACATTGACTCCATGCCTGAAGGAGTCCGATCTGTGTTTTTAAATATTCTCGATGGAGCCACTTCAAAAGAAGGGATTTTCTTAATTGGTACCACTAATTATCCAGAAAAAATAGACCCTGCCCTCATTAATCGAGCAGGTCGCTTTGATAGAGCCTATGAAATAAAATTGCCAACTCCTGATTTACGACTCAGTTATTTACTGAAGAAAAAAATTGATCAATTTATGTCACTGGAAGATATAGAAAGAGTCGTGAATGCAACTAAAGGTTTTTCATTTGCCCAACTTAATGAATTATACACTTCAGTTGCTTTACAATGGCACTATGAACATAAAATAGATATCGATCAACTATGCACAGAACTACAAGCTGCTAACAAAAAACAGATGAAACAAACATGGGACTCAGGCCAAGACTCACAGCATGTTGGCTTTAGAGTTTAGTTAATAAGACCACCCATCAATACTTCCTCCAGTTATATTCCAAAGCTGGGGAAGTTTTTTCAACTTTATTAACTATGCGTAAAATTAGGATTATACGCATACTTGAACAATTAAAAATAGTCCTAAGAGTGTTCCTTTCCTCCCTTTTTCCCTGCGTTCACCTAAAATAATATTTAATCCACATAAATTAAACGGATAATTCTCTATTATTTTCCTTTTGTTAAAGCTATATATTATTAACTCTTTAATAATCATTTTATACCTTCTTAATCATATTCTCTCTGTTACCTTTTTATCAACAACCCCGCCACCAACCAATGTCCATAGTGGCTGGAAATAATGTTTTTCAGCAGGGTCAATAATGGCAATTTTTCCATAAAGAGCCCGTGATTCTTTTAATAGACGTGCTGCCACTGTAATACCGGCACTTCCGCCGCCAACAATAATCACTTTGTAGTCTGTTAAAACATTCATATAAACCCTCCTCTAGTCACCTACGTTTACGCAGATTCAAGCTCCATTTTTTTAATTTCCTCCACCTCCTTTTTCGATTTTATTAACGCAAGTATTGTGCCAAAATAAAATCATTGTTAATTCAACCTTCCTACTTCCGAATAAGATGGGAATTTATCATTTCCGCTAGGAATATAGTGTAAATCTGCCTCTCCGTACTGTTTTTCGATTCCTAAGTTAGAAAATATTTCCTTGATTATTCAAAAAAAGATTGCAAATGTGATTTGCAATCTTAGGCCCTTACCTATGAACAAAGTTTATTTAGAAATTGTAATGTTCGTTCATTCCCTGTATGTTCAAAAATTTGTTGAGGTGTTCCTTCTTCAACGATTACACCTTTATCAATGAATACTATTTTGTCCGCTGCTTCACGCGCGAAATTCATTTCATGTGTCACTACAACCATGGTCATTCCTTCTTTTGCAAGTTCCTTCATGACCTTTAGAACCTCACCTACTAACTCAGGATCTAACGCGGAAGTAGGTTCATCAAAAAGAAGGACTTCAGGTTCCATTGCCATCGCCCGTGCGATTCCTACACGTTGCTGTTGTCCACCGGATAGCTGGGATGGATAGTGGTTTGCCCGTTCCGATAATCCTACCTTTTCCAGCAATTGAAGAGCCTTCGTACGAGAGGCTTCCTTGTCTTGCTTACGAACGTAAACAAGACCTTCCATAACATTTTCAAGTGCAGTCATATGAGGGAACAAATTGTAACCTTGGAAAACCATACCTGTTTGTTGACGGAACTTAACCACTTGATCTTTTGGAACTGGTTTTTTTTCCTGAAAATCCAAAGAAAACTTTCCAAGCTTAATGGTCCCTTTTGTAGGCGCTTCCAATAAATTCAGACAACGTAACAAGGTTGTTTTCCCTGAACCCGATGGCCCAATAATACAAACTGTATTGCCTTCCTCAATTTTTAGATCGATTCCCTTTAAAACCTCTGTTTGTCCAAATTGTTTATGCAGGTTCTTTATTTCAATCATGTATATTTCCCCCTATCAAATTAGCCCACCACATAACGATCAAGTCGTTTTTCCATACGTCCTTGAGCGTTAGAAAGAACGGTACTGAAAATCAAATAAATAAATCCTGCTAGACAATAGAGTACCAATGGTTCATAGGTTGTTGCAGTAATTTGCTGAGCAACTCTAAACATTTCAGTCACCGTAATGGTAGCGGCCAACGATGTATCCTTTACCAAGCTAATAAAACTGTTTGACAAAGGCGGGACAGATACCCTTGTTGCCTGAGGGAGAATAATTCTTTTTAATGCCTGCGGATAGCTCATCCCAATAGAATAAGCTGCCTCCCACTGGCCTTTGGGAATGGAGAGTATAGCCGCACGAATAATCTCTGAATTATAGGCGCCAACACTAATCGTAAAACCGATAATCGCTGAAGGAAGGGGGCTAATCGTGATGCCTATACTCGGAAGGCCATAGAAAATGATAAACAACTGAACAAGCAGCGGTGTTCCTCTAACCACCCACACATAAAATCTTGCAATACCGTCTAGAAGTTTAATTCCCGAGATTCGGGCTAATGCCGTAAGTAAAGCAAGAAGGAGTCCCAGTAAAAAGGATACTAATGTCAAGGGAACTGTAAACGCAACCCCAGCTTTTAACATCGGGAAAAAGGAATTTACAATGATGTCAACAATTCGGTCCATTCTTTCATCAGCAAACATGTAGAATCCTCCCTATTTTGAAACATCTTTTCCAAAGTATTTTTGTGAAATACTTAAATATTTTCCATCCTTCATCATGTCGGAAAGCGCTTTATTTATAGCCTCTACCAATTCTTTATTCCCTTTTCCCATCATGATTCCCATTTTTGCCGGATCATCAAGTTCTGCTACAGATTTAATCGGTGCATCAGGTTTTTGCTTTTTGAAATCTAGGTAGGATAGTCCGTCATTTACAACCGCATCCGCACGTTTTGAAAGTAATAAATCAATGGATTGATTAAAACCTTCTACTCCAACAATCTCAGCACCATAAGATGCTGCTATATCTTTATAGTTACTAGTTAATGTCTGAGCTGATTTTTTTCCTTTCAAATCTTCAAATGATTTAATCGTATTATTGTCCTTGTGAACAATTAAGAAAGGTTTTGACAGAATATACGGCACTGAAAAATCGTATTTTTTCTGGCGGTCAGGAGTAATTCCCACATTATTGGCAATAATATCGAACCGCTTTGAATCGAGTCCTGCGAACATACCGTCCCATTGGGTTTCAATGAATTCTGGTTTTACACCAAGTCTTTTTGCTACTTCCTCCGCGATTTCAACATCAAAACCGGTTAACTTCCCTGAAGAATCATGGTAACTAAAAGGTGCAAAGGTTCCTTCTGTTCCAATTTTAATGGTCCCACTCGATTTAATTTGCTCTAGCAAATCCCTACTCTCATCTGCCTGTTTGCCTGGTTGACTTGCTGCCTGATTTTCGGCATTTCCGCATGCAGATAATACAAATGCTACGAGTATCGAGAAAGCGATAATGATAAAACTCTTTTTCATAAATAATTTCCCCCTAAAATTTTTAAAAGAATGGATGATTTGTAAATTATCACTTTCATTTTTCTGTATCATTTTAATATTCAGAAAACTCTATCTATACTTTCAAATGGACTCCACCTCCTCCTTTTCGTTATATTATTATGCAAGAGTTGTGCCAAAATTAAATCCTTGTTAATTCAACATTCCTACTATCGAACGAGTTGAGAAATTCCCATTTCCGCGAAGAATATAGTGAAACCCTACCGCTCCGTACTGCTTTTCGGTTCCCAAATCCGAAAAAATATTTCTAATTATTAGAAATATTCCCCATAGAGACGAAAAAAGATTGCAAATTAAATTTGCAATCTTGGGTAAAGTGATCAAAATTTTAGATTGTATCGTTCTGGCTTACGATAATGAAAGAAAAGAGTGATGGAAAACCTTCTGAAATATCATAGCTTTATATAACATGGATTCAATTCTTTACAAGACTGATAGATAAGTTCAAAAAGGCGGTCTAGATCCATTAATTCAACACAGGAAAATGCAATCCGAAGGTCTGTCTTGGCAAGGGAGATGGTACCCACTCCGTACTGATTGAGCAAGTGGACCCTTAGTGTTTCAGCATCGGAATGCTTTATGCGAAGGTATACGAAATATCCTGAGTTGAATGGATAAGGTTCAAATTCATCCGCATATTTCCCGTCCGCTAAGATCTCTTTGACTCGTTTGGCCCTGTCTTCCATTACTTTATTTCTCTCCTTGCGCTGCATTTCAAATTCAGGATGTAACAAGGCATCCAAAATGATTGTTTGGGAAAGGTGCGGACTGCATGAGATGGTACTTCGAATGGAACCCATCGTCTTTTTCTCCAACGCTTCTAAAACCAGAGGATCCTGAATTCCAAATGTGAGAAACCCAACACGAAAACCCCAAGCATACTCTTCTTTCGTTGCCCCATCAATTTTAATCGGGAGGACACGCGGGTGTAATCCTACTAAACGAGCGAATATAGATTCCTTGATTGAATCTTCATAATATAATCCAAAATAAGCATCGTCCATAACAGCAACAATATTAACCCCAAGATCCGCTGCCTGCTTGATGGCATCAAGAATTCCTTCTGCCTCTTTCTCCGTAGGAGTATACCCGGTAGGATTATGCGGAAAATTAAGCACAAGAATCGCTTTACCATTTTTGCAGGATAAAAGGGCCTCCAGCATACCTTCTACATTAAATTTGTTTGCTTTCGTAAATAAAGGATAGGTCACGGTCCCACAGTCGTGGCGGATGTTGAAAAGTATATGATAGTTATCCCAATACTTATCCGGCAGTATAATCGAATCGCCTTTTTCCACAAACAGGTCGGATACGATACTCAAGCCATGGGTCAGCCCATTCGTCACAATCGGGGTACCAAATTCCTTTCCTTCAAGTGAAGGATTATCTTTTAGAAGCTTTTTCTTCCAAACCTCACGCAGCTTCGGTTTTCCCGCGGGTGGAGCATACGGATACAGGTCTTTCGGATCAAATGAGGAGAGGTTTTTATGAATTACATCTATATAAATGGGTTGTCCGCCCTCTGAAGCCATTCCGATTGTTGCATTGAATCGGTCTGCTTTCCCCCTTGCCTCTCCAGCTTGGCTGACAATCCCTTTTGGGGAAATACAAGGATTTTCCTAATATTTACAAAATCTCATATATTGTTTTATTCCGTTCTTCAATGACATGATTTAATTCTAATGCCAATGGGTTTAGCATTTTATACACCCTCTTTATCTAGTTAGATTTTTCCAGATCATATTTAACCTTAACACTCAACAAATTCCTTAAGCCTCACCGTTATTCTAATGCCATTTCAAGATCCTTCCATATATCTTCTACATCTTCAATTCCAACCGAAAAACGAACGAGTCCATCATAGAGACCTGCTTTTTCTCTTTCTTCTTTAGGGATGATCGCATGTGTCATCGAAGCTGGATGTTGAATTAATGTACCTACATCACCCAGGGAAACTGCTAAAGTACTTAGTTTTACAGAATTCATAAGTTTAACACCTGTTTCGTATCCCCCCTTCAAGACAAAAGAAATCATTGCTCCAGGACCTTTCATTTGTTTCTCCATGATATTTTTATCTTCAAAACTTGCTAGTCCTGGAAAATAAACCTTCTCTATAGCCTTATGTTTTTCCAAGCGTTCAGCCAAAATTTGTGCATTTTCTTGTGAGCGATCCATGCGAATGTGCAATGTACGTATCCCTTGACAGAGAAGCCAGGCATCCATAGGGGCAAAATTTGCTCCCATAGTCTTCTGCACTTCTTTTCTCATCGGATCAATAATTTCCTTGCTGGAAATCACTAGTCCGCCAATAAGATATCCATGACCCGACAAATATTTTGTTGCACTGTGGACGACAATATCAATGCCGCATAGAATAGGATTTTGTAAATATGGGGATAAAAACGTATTATCAACAACAGTCAAGATACCCTTTTGCTTAGCGATCGCCGCTACACTCTTCATATCCACTAAGGAAAGCGTAGGATTCGAAGGGGTTTCAAAGTAGACCACTTTCGTTCTATCTGTAATGTGTGGTTCAAGCTCATCCCCTGTCTTAAACGGTACAAATGTTACATCAATTCCAAACTTCTTTACCGTTTTGGTTAGAAACGCGTGCGTCGCCCCATACAACGCTGAGTGTGCAACAACGTGATCTCCTGCCTGCAAAACACCCAAAAGGCAACCAGTTATGGCAGCCATACCAGATGAGAAAGCCAAACAACCTTCACCAAATTCCAATGTCGCTACCTTCTCTTCCAGTTCTCTTACATTTGGATTTCCCAGGCGTGAATACATAAATCCTGGATCTTCTCCTGCGAAGCGTTGTGCTCCTACTTCTGCATTATCAAAAACAAATGTTGAAGTCATATAAACAGGGGTGATGTGTGAGCCATGCCCTGGATCTTTATTTACTTTTACTAGTTTAGATGAATAGTTCATTATTATTACGCCTCCTAATTTTAGTAATCTGAAATGTTGCCGTTTTTATTTCTTCCTATTAGTTGTATATAAATCTTTACATGCAAAATTTATGCCAACTCTGTAAACCTTATAAAATCTACAGTTTCATTATTAAAATTCTATTAAAATTCTTTATTTATTTTCATTTTTGCCAAGGTGCACTACAAAACATAGTAATAATCGAACTTACCACTTTAGCAATATTGATAATACTTCTCCAAAATTGGAAAGAATTTAGCTACCCTTCTAACTTCTTGGTATTTCATTTTGCAGACAAGTCACTGTTCCTTCTCCTGCACTACCTAAGAAAAGGAACCATACTCAAATATCAGCATAATCCACTGTTTTTATTCTGTATTTAATCTGTCTACCTAAAGGGGAGCATATCAAAAATTCGTGAGTGTTTTATCTTTATTAAGAAAAACTTTTTTGTTCCTACACTCCACATGACCGGACTGCTGATTGTAGATATTTAAAAAACTAGATGTAGCAGTAGTTCACCCCGATTATAGATGTTATATTTTAATTTATTTGGATATTTAAAGAACATATTTTTTACGTTCTTTAATTTAACTTTTAAATAAGATGAAAAACGAAATAAAACGGGTCTAAGAAAGCCTGATAAAACAGGCTTTTTCGGTGATTTTTGAAAATTGAATTTTTTACCATAATATATGTTTCGTCGTCATAATGTAGCCAAAAGTTAAGGACACCCTATAGTATGGGCACGCTTTGATCCATTATTGGATAACCTGGAAAATATTAAAAAAGAGCCGTATGTATTTGTGACTGCATTAGACTTACGGCGGAATATTACCGGTATTCCGCCTCTCCCAATATAAAGTTTATTCGCTATGGAATATGAGAGGACTTTGATGGGGGATAGATTGAGATTAACTCTGAGTCTCCATTTGTCTGGACATATTCCGAAAATACCTTTATAGCTTTCAAATGGAACACACAGAAATTTTTGCGTAAACAAATGTCCAACACTACTAAAAGATAGGAGACAACATATACGATTACATGAAGTTTAACCCAATTTTCACTTTCTTCTTTATGGGCATGAAAATTAAACCATTATAAGCCTATTTAGGCATAATCACCAATTTTATATAGACAATCAACTAAAAATTACATATCTAAATAAACTAAGATGAAAACTAAAATCAAGTTTAGGAGGAACATATTTTGAATCCAAATACATTTAGACAATATCCTTATTTTGGACATTCGCCATTTATAAATCCCTATGACTATTCTGGATTAAATGCTGCCCAGCCCTATGTCCATCCCTACTCAATTCGATCTGAATCTTATCCATATACAGTTCCAACAGGGATGTACCCATACTCAATGCCTACAGAGACCTATCCCTATAGAGTTCAAACAGAGTACGATCCCATTATAGAATCTTACGAAGACGTTAGAGTTATCCCAGGTATTTTGGCAGTTGCTGGGGCGGCAGGTTCAGTTGCTGGGGCGGTTAATGCAATTTCAAGTGCACTAGGTACAATCAATGCACCAAGGTCCGTAATCCTCCAAATCACTAACCATACGAATACTACATTGAGAAAGGTTAGGGAAAAACTAGATCATGGCGGTTGGGCAGCTACTCCAACTGCTGAAATTCCGCCAGGTCAAACACTGGTGTTCGGTGCAACGAGTTCATCGTGGAGTTTAGCTACTGGAACGGAAGGAAGAATCACCTACGCTGGTGATGGAATTGAAATGACAGCATACTGGAATAATCCATTTATCGGCGACAATGGTTGCAGTATTTCGGTAACCGGTCCTAAATCTGGTGATTATCTTGGCACCAGAGTATGTGGAGCAGGGAATACAAACGCTCAAATGCGTTACGAACTTAGAAAGCTTCCTTTCCCAGTATTTGGAGCAATCCGAGACAAATGGATACCATTTCAAGGAACGCTGGGTAATCCCTTTGATGCTGAAAAACCGACGTTTGATGGTGTTGGACGGTTTCAGCCTTTCCAGGGTGGAATGATTTCATGGCATCCTGAGACTGGCGCTCGTGTGGTCTGGGGTGCAATTCGTGACCGATGGTTTCAGATTGGTCGAGAACGATTTGGCTACCCCATCACCGATGAATTAACGACTCCGGATAGACGTGGTCGGTACAACCATTTCCGAGCAGTACATCTACCGGGTAAGCCCGAAGCATCCATCTACTGGACACCAGAAACTGGTGCCCATGAGGTATATGGAGCAATACGGCACAAGTGGGCACAATTAGGATGGGAAAAAAGCAACCTTGGTTATCCCATTGGTCCCGAACAGGATCGTCCTGGTGGAGGGCGGATTCAGCGGTTCCAAAGGGGTTCAATAAGTTGGACTCCACAAGGAGGAGCAGTAGTAGGACCTTAATATTAATAAATAATTATTATGCCTACAAAACGCGGATATAAAAAAACTAGAAAACCCTAATATTTAAAGGGTTTTTTAGGTTAGTTGAATTTCGGTGTTAACCCCTTCTATATGTTTCATGGTCAAAATGTGGTCAAAAAACTGACTTCCTACATCACAATCGTACGGAGTCATTAGGTTAATCTCATAAACAAATAAAAGAAATATATCATACGCCTTAAAGTTGCATGGCAGTCGAATCAATTAACACACAAGCAAAAAGCCCTTTTGTTGAAGGGCTTTTTTATTAATCCTCTTTAAAATCGCCACTTAATGATATTTGTTCAAGCTCTATTTTGCCTAAAGAGATCTTTCAAATTAATAAAATTATCATTACCCTGCAGGGTAGAATCATCAATTTTATTTAGACAATCAACTAAAACATACACATCCAAATAAACTATGATGAAAACTGTGATCAATTTTAGGAGGAACATACATTGAACCGAAAAACATACAGACAGATTCCCTATTACGGACACCCTTCATTCTATTACCCCCATTCCTATCCTGGGTTAATAGCTGCTAATCCCTGTGTCTATCCCTACTCAATTACAAGACAAACTTATCCCCATAAAGGAATTAACGGAGACGATAGGCCTATAATTGAAGGAATTTTGGCATCTGCAGGCGCGGAAGGTGAAGTTAGTAAGGCCGTTACCAAAGTTAAAGACGTGCTAGCTATGTACAATCCACCCTGGTCCGGAATTTTTCAAATCCATAATTTCACGAATACTACACTGAGAAAGGTAAAGGAAAGTACACAGTTAGGGAGTTGGGCAATTACTCCAACCAGGGAAATTCCACCCCACTCTACACTTGTGTTTGGCGTAAAGGGTTTCATCGGAAGTATTCCAGAAATAAATAGGGAAGGGAGTATCACCTATGCTGGAGATGGAATTGAACTGACTGTATATTGGAATATTCCATATGTCGGAAGTAACAGTTGCAATATAATCTTAACTGGTCCTAAAGCTGCCCAGTATATTACTTACAAAGCCTGTGAATCAGGTAACCAAAATGTTCAAATGCGTTACGAACTTCGTCGTAGGCAGGTTGACTATAGATACATTAAATAGACGCAATAGTTGCTTAGCAACCCACCACCCCTCATGCCGGTTCCCAAGTTGGTCTTCCCTGCCGCCAGTCTCAAAGGCCATACCTTCTCCCCCTTGTTAAACTTTATATAAATATTTAGTTTGAGCCATCTATAAAACATTCAATTCTCTCCATGCTTAAACTGCCTGTTAGCACAGTAAAAAAGTAATATCTCTTATTATAGAAATACCTCACTAGTTGAACAAGAAGAGCCAGCATTACAATTTAATATATCCTAAAGAAAAAGAATCCTGAATCATATGGAATAATCGATTCAAATTTTAGGTTTTATCAGGTTTTGTAGCATTTGTTTTATACCAAGCAAACAAGCGTCGATTGTGCCATTTCTCAATTGCCGCCTTTCTCCTAACTGTTTGATAAGGAATTCCTAAGCGATTGCTAAGTACTTTTAAAGTAACGCCACTATGATGGCCTGCTTCGATAAAAGTTTTCTCTATTGTCTGCCAATCATATTTAACTTTCAATACCTATATCTCCTTCAAACCTTAGCATTTCTTAGCATTTGTAGCATAAGGATAAGATAAAAATTATAAAAGATTGTTTCCCTATTTATCAGGGTCATTAAATATCGTTCTACTTCTATCAATTCTAAATCACAAGAACTCTAAACTATTCTTTTGTTTTTGACGCCGTTTTCTCTGTTTATAAGCATTTAAACAGGCACTTGTCTTTGTTCTAGGAGCTGGGGGGCAAAAATTCTGATTACCATGTATAACCGCAAAAATATTTCCACATTTATCATTCTTACATCGCCTATAATTGATGTTCCCAAGCATTGCTTCCTGTAGTTGCCACCATGCAAAGTCAATGAGGGAGGCAAATAATAGCTGGGGATGATACTCTTCGCCCTTCCTTTGAATTCTCCGATAAACAAATGTCAATTCAGAATTAACTATACTGTCCAATTCATTTCGCTCTTTTTCTGTGATCGTTCCATCAGTCAATCTCTCAATATGACCCACAGCAATTTTCATCCTGTATATTACTTCTACTAAATCACTATCGATAAAATCCTCTTTAACATCATGTAAATAAATACTTTTTGGACCCTCTAAAAAATCATTTTCGCGCACCTGGATATGGGTGTATTTACGATCGCGTACCCCCAACAAGCCAAACTTTTTACAAAATTTAATTAGGCTATTTTTAGACTTTTTAGAGTTAATTTTAGGTACCTCTAGCTGTTTTTCCGTTTCTTTACCTTGAACATTGTCTTTGTATATTTTAGTTTCTGTATCCAACTCAATTTTAGCAATTTCTAAATACAAATGGCCGGAATAGTGAGATGGATCAAATATTACAAATTCATCTGTTGAGGCCCGGATATATTTTTCTTGATCACCGTTTATATCCTCTTCTCCTAAACAAACCTCATAATCCTTATATATTACAAACTGGCTGGCAAAATGGGCTGACGCATTTTCATAAGCACCCTTCTTCTTTGTATCCATTTCTTCTTTTAATGGTATAACTCTACTCATAAAAACCTCCAATGTACCCTGTAAATGTACCCTTAATAAAGTGTACCAATAAAAATAAAAACTGTACACTTAAATTGTGAGTTAGTACTACTACTACCACTACTAACGCAGAAAGGAGGGAGCAAATGTTTAAACGCAACTTAGACATTAAAGAAGCTAAAAAAAATGTACCTGACTACGTGCTTGCGGAAAGACTCGGAATTTCGGAAAACACCTTTTACCGTTGGCTACGTAAGGAACTACCAGCTAAAAGAAAAGAACTGATATTGCAGACAATTGTTGATTTAACAAAAGAATTGCAAAATGAAAATAAAGGAGATAAAAATCAATGAATTTTATTATCAATGATATTAAGAAGAACATTTCTATTAATGAGGCATTAGAAGAGTATACTAGTGCTAATCTTTCCAAAGCCCCACTGCATAAAAGAAAATTTAACATTTGCTGCCCATTCCATAATGATAGAAACCCATCTTTCACTGTTTATACCGACAGCAATAGATGGAAATGCTGGGCTGGTTGTGGGCATGGAGATGTTATTGACCTGGTTGTGAAATCTCATAACATTTCTACAAAGCAATCTATCGAATTACTGGGTAGAGATTTAGGCATTCAATCCTCTTCAATTCCTTGGTCAAAAGTCTTTGAGCATTACGAACAGAAAAGAAAAATTAAACAAACATTAAACGAATTTAACACACACTGCAATAACTGTGCCGAACAGCTGATGGCACTCGATAGGCACGTTCTAGAGGTGGCTAGCAATATCACAACTCCAGATGAGCTCGAACAAGAAGGCGACATCTATCATTTATCCTCTTATATTCAGTATCTTTTTGGTTTACTCGAATCTAATAGTATAGAGAATAAAATTTTTGCAATTAAGCAACTCGGGGTAATGACGGAAAATGAATTATTTACAACTGAGTAACCTTACTACCGAGGAATTTAATAAAATGAATGAGTTTAATGAGGAGCAGAGCTATCTTAATACTTGGGAAGAACCGATCCGTTTCGATAGCTACGATTTGCCTAGTTTTGAACCAGCACTGTTTCCCTCATGGCTGGAGGAGTATGTCGAGGCAGTTGCTGAAACAACACAGACACCAGTTGATATGGCCAGTATGGCTGCAATATCAGTATTGTCTGTTGCAGTTACCAAAAGATTCGTAATAAACCCTTATGGTGATTGGACTGAACCACTGAACACGTACACGATGACTTTAATGGGTCCTGCAAACCGAAAAAGTTCAGTATTCCGGGAGATGGCTCGACCCATTACTTTATTTCAGGAAAAGGAAAGAGAACGACTAGAATTAGAAGTAAACCAACGTGATTCAAAGCGTAGAGCACTAATGAAGCGAGTAGAACATCTCGAAGGAAAATATGCTAAAGAAGGCAAGGAAGAGCTTCAACAGGAAATTCGTAAAGTTCAGGAAGAGCTTCAATCCCTTCCACCTCTATATTTACCAACATTCGTGACTGATGACGCTACTCCCGAGACACTAGTCACACTCATGAAACAGAACAGAGAAAGAATCGCTGTACTTTCAGCTGAAAGTGGTATATTCGACATGATTAAAGGCCGTTACAGCGGACATGTTAACCTCGAAGTTTATCTCAAAGGACACGTTGGAGATTACCTTTGTGTAGATCGCAGGGAGCGTACGGAAATCCTTGAATCTCCAGCTTTAACTGTTGGGGTATTTGGGCAAAACGATGTGATTCAAGACCTCCCTCGTATATTCCTAGGACGGGGATTGATGGCCCGCTTTTTATACTCTATTCCCAAGGATTTTAAAGGTTATCGGAATGTGCGCCCTCAACCTATATCAGAAGATGTTAGGGCTAAATACAATGAAAATATGGAGTCACTAATGAAATATTGTGCCGATCAACGGGTAATTCTTACCCTCAGTGAAGAGGCTGATGCCTTATTTAAGGACTTCCAAGAAAAAAGCGAGCAAGAATTAAGAGAAAATGGAAAGCTCGCTGAAATACCAGAATGGGGCGGCAAAATCGTTGGAAATATTGCCCGTATTTCAGGATTATTACACATTGCTCATCGTATTGATCACGTTGCTTCTAATAAAGTCCCTACAGAGATCAGTGCAGAAATTATGTATAAAGCTATCAAGCTAGAGGAATATTTTGTTTCACATGCAAAAGCCGCTTTTGGACATATGATGCACAATCCAGAATTAGAAGACGCTCAATATCTTTTAAAAATTATTGCCAAGAAGTATAGAAAGCAACAAGACAAAACGGGAAGGATAGACCTTCCTGTTCCCTATAGGGACATACAACAGAGCGTCAAGAGCCGCTTGGATAGTAAAAGGTTACAGTCCTTGCTTCAAGAATTGGAAGAGCGAGGATTTGTACGGCTATATTCCGAAGAAGTACAAAAATTAAAACCAAAACAGTTCCTACTCGTTAATCCTTATATTCTTAAAATTTAGTGTCCCCTTTTCCCCAATTACTCTTATCCGTTGGCGCTGTAGAAGATAAGGTTGGGGAACATCATATCTCACATCTTCCCTTTTTCCCCGTCATCTACATAAAAGTCGATGGGGAGAATGGGGAAATAAGGGTAAATCCAATTCCACACGTTACGACTTACGAAGACAAGGGCTAACAGACAATGGGGAAAATGAGGAACAATTTTTAGAGAAGCACCAGCTTTGGAGGAGAAATATGACAACAATAGAGAGAGTATTTGATAAGCAACACGATTTCCAAGAACTAATGGATTTAATTGTAACAGAAGTAATTTACAATTTATTACATCCCTATTACGATAAGGGCAAGGTGAACACTGCTACATCTCATTACACCGGAAAGGAATGACGTGTATGAGATGCGCAGCATATATACGGGTTTCAACAGATAAATTGGAGCAAAAGCAATCGCTAGAGAATCAGAAGCAACTCTTCTTTACCTTTATTAAGAACAAAGGATGGGACGTTCACGACTTTTATGTAGACATTGAGAGCGGCACCACTGACAAACGTGAAAAATTGCAGCTCTTGATCCAAGACGCAAAAGCAAAAAAGTTTGATGTCATCATAGCAAAAGAACTTTCACGTCTTGCAAGGAACGGACAGTTATCCTATCAAATCCGCGACACTGCCGCACAACACGATATCCATATCATTACGCTCGATAATGCTATTAACACGTTAGAGGGCAATAATCAGATGTTTGGTTTGTATGCCTGGATGTATGAGCAGGAGTCACAAAGAACCAGCGAGCGGGTCAAAGCAGCTTTAAATAGCCGAGCAAGCAAAGGCCTATTTTCTGGTTCGAATCCTCCTTATGGATACAAAGTATGTGACGGAAAGCTATTCATTAGGGATGATCATACGCCCCAGATTGTTAAACGCATTTATATGGATTACTTAAGCGGCAAAGGATTTGATAGAATCGCCAGAGAACTGTATAACCAGGGCTATCCTACTCCTGCGCAAATTGCAAGTAAAAAGAATGCCAACGACAAGTGGCAAGGATCGTCCGTAAGACAGATTCTTTCGAACCCCCATTATACTGGAGATTTAGTACAAGGAAGAGAAACCTCTATTAGTGTAACTAACAAAAAAAGAAAAAACCTCACATCCGATAGCTTCATTGTTATCGAAAATGCTCACGAGCCTATTATTTCAAAAGGTGATTTTCAAGCCGTTCAAGACTTAATGTCAGCCCGCAAAAGAAAACGACCACATCAAAACAAACATCTTTTTACTAACGTGGCTTTTTGTTCGGATTGTGGTAAAAGCTTGCACTTCAAATCTAACAGAAAAGGTTATATTTGTGGCTCCTACAATAAATACGGTAAGAAGGCTTGCTCTAACCATTCGATTAGAGAAGTAGAGCTCACACAAACCATACTCGATGATTTGAAGGCTTTGTCAACAGCTATTAGCAAAAGAACCTACTTGGACAAACTAAATGGAAAGCTGGAGAAAGCTAATCAAGCATACCAGAAAAAATTAAACTCTTTAGGTTTAGAAATTGAAAAATTAAGCGTAAAAAAAGTGAAGCTAATTAATTTACTGGCGGATGGTCTAATTACCAAAGAAGAATATCAAGAGGTTGTAAAATCAAATAATGCTGAAATAAGAAAACTAACTACCGAGAAACAGGAAATCGAATCACTGCTTAACCAAAAGGACTCAACAGACCAGGTTAGTAAATTAAAAGCCGAGTTGAATCGATTCTTCGATTTCAATGAATTGACTCCTGAAATGTTACATCGGCTAGTTAGCAGAGTTGAAATAAATGCAGAAGGAAAGGTGAAAATCTTTTATCGATTTTCCCTTCCCTCTGCTTAATTATTTGACTCTTTCTATCAACGCACAGCACTCCACGTGTGTCGCATACGGAAACAAAGGTGAGAGTCTTCACAAACCCTCTTTTTTGACGAGTTTCTTCCTATACATACGTGTAAGTACGAAAGAACAGAATGAACAGCGACAATTACAAAAAATGCTAGAGAAAGGTGTGGAGGCTCGACGCATCTTTGTCGATAAAGCAAGTGGAAAAAACTTTGATCGTCCTCAATACCAATTGTTGCGGAAGATACTTGGAGAAGGTGACCTTGTGTATATAGATGCGCTGGATCGGATGGGCCGTAATTATGACGAAGTCATTGCAGAGTGGAAGCATATTACACGAGAACTAAAGGCGGATATCATTGTTCTGGAAAACGAATCCCTCTTCGACAGCCGTAAGTTCAGGGACATAGAAGAAACTTATCCAAAATGGAAAAATGGAGAGTTAACTGGAGTTATATTCATGGAAATGTTAGAACTGAAGAAAAACACGTTTTATAAAATCATGAAGGAATATGAACAAGATATTTAACATATTATAGGACTTGATAAATGGACGAGGACTTTCTATCGCTTATATCATCAGTATTCATTGAGTTCATCAATATAGACTAAAGTTGGACAAATGTCTTGGCAGTTACTTAAGTTAAACAGGTTTTGAGTAGAGTCTGAGCGATGAATATAGACCGGAAAGGACAGACCCTCCTGCGAGAAGTCTGTCCACAGTCAAGTGAAATTCGTTCAGCGATTGCTTGGTTAATAGCTTAACGGTCTACAAATCGGAGATTTTGTACATACTTTCTATTCTTTCTCATTTTTCGTATTAGACCTGGTAGTATCAGCAGCATATTCAAGTTTAATAGGCTTCTTATACTAGCCCCTCTCTAATTAATATTCTCAATATATCGATCTGATTCACTATGAGAATCTATTTGATTCTTCTTTCCTCGATTTTTTATATAGTAGAGGAGATAGCATAAAGCAATGAATGGTATTCCACAATACAGGGCGATTCGTTGGCTCGGGTCGAAAGCAAGACCCACGCAAGAAGCGAAACATAACACAAAAGCTGCGATAGGCACATAAGGGTAAAGTGGTGTGCGGAATTTTAAATCTGTAATATCCCCGCCTGCTTTAAGAAATTGTTTACGGAACATATACTGTGATAAAGCAATTCCCATCCATACTGTAACGACCGCAAATCCCGATATAGCCACAAGCACCACATAAACCGTATCGGGTGCGACTACACTAGAGAGTAATGACAAGCAAGCTACTAGCATACTTACAACCAGAGCGTTGAACGGAACTCCTTTTGAAGTTACCTTTCCTAAGAGAGGGCTTATCATCTTCTCGTTTGAAAGAGACCATAACATACGGGTAGATGCATAGAGACCGGAATTGGCTACGGACAGTAAAGCTGTAATAATAACAAAGTTCATGATATCAGCGGCATAAGGTATCCCTATGTTATCAAAAACCATAACGAACGGACTTTCAATGACTCCCGCTTCTTTCCAGGAGATTAATCCAGATAGCACAAATATTCCACCAACAAAGAAAAACATAGTTCGCCAAATTACATTTCTAATGGTTCGTGGAATGTCTTTTTCCGGGTTTTCACTTTCTCCAGCAGTAATGCCGATGAGCTCTGTTCCTGAAAAGGCAAAATTTACAGAAATCATGGTTATAAGTACCGGAAGCAATCCATTTGGAAAAAGGCCTCCTTCTCCGGTAAAATTAGAAAGCATCGGAGCAGCCGCACTGCCGTTCATAGGAATAAAACCAAACATCGCTGCTCCACCTAATATGATAAACAAAATAATGGTAATTACTTTAATGCCGGCAAACCAAAATTCTGTTTCTGCGAAAAATTTTACAGAAAAGGCGTTCAACAGAAAAAGTATAATCGCGAAGAGCGCGCTCCACATCCAGACGGAAGTATCAGGGAACCATCTCTTCATCAATAGACCGGATGCAGTAAATTCCGAACCTACCGTAACCACCCAGGTAAGCCAGTACAGCCAACCAATGGTAAATCCGGTGGCAGGACCCACATACCTCGTAGCATATGTTTGAAACGAACCGGTTACCGGCATAGCTACAGTTAATTCGCCAAGGCATAGCATGACAAGATACATAATCAGTCCGCCAACCAAATAAGCGAGAATCGTTCCGCCCGGTCCAGCCTGATTAATCGTATAACCTGTACTTAGAAAAAGACCCGTTCCAATTACCCCACCTAGCGAAATCATGAACAAGTGCCTACTTTTCATTGAACGCTTCAACTGATTTTGACCGGTACTATTTGCGTCTAGCATCTAGTCTCCTCCTTTATATATGATGCGGTACCTTACTGGTAAAACTTTTTCTATTTACTCTTTGTAAGATATCTATCACCTGAGATTCCTGGTGTAGTCATTTCATAGGGGTTTAAAATGAAATCGAGCTCTTCTTCTGTTAGCACATCATATTGCAAACATAGGTCACGTACCGATTTGCCTTTTAAGATGGCTTCTCTTGCGATACGTGTCGCCGCTTCGTACCCCAGATGCGGATTAATAGCAGTAATGATTCCTACACTTTTTTCCACATACTCTTTTAGACGGTCTTCATTCGCTTCAATACCTGCCAGGCAATAGTCTGTAAAGGCGCGGAACGCATTATTCATCATGCTAATGGATTGAAGTAAGTTAAAGACAAGCACCGGCTCCATTACATTTAGTTCAAGCTGACCCGCCTCAGAGGCCAGGCAGATGGTATGGTCATTACCGATTACTTGGAAGGCCACCTGGTTAATCATTTCGGCCATGACCGGATTTACTTTTCCAGGCATGATCGATGAACCGGGCTGTCGGGCCGGCAATATAATTTCCCCAAGTCCAGCCCGAGGTCCTGATGCCATTAGACGTAAGTCATTGGCTATTTTAGACATGTTCATCATGCATACTTTTAGTGCCGCTGACACTTCTGTATATGCATCAGTATTTTGTGTCGCATCGACAAGATATTCTGCCCCAACAAGTGGAAGGCCGCTGATATCTGCTAAATGCTTGACCACCTTTTCAATATAGCGAAAATCGGCATTTAAGCCTGTTCCGACCGCCGTTGCCCCTATATTCACTTCATATAAATGCTGGCGCGACTGTTGAATGCGTTTGATATCACGTTTCAACACACGGCTGTATGCCTCAAACTCCTGACCAAGACGGATTGGCACGGCATCTTGAAGATGTGTCCGCCCCATTTTAATCACGTGGTTGAATTGTTGCGACTTTTTCTGAAAGACATCAAGCATATATTGCATTGTACCTAACAATGTTTCGAGCAAATTAAGAGTGGCAATATGAATCGCGGTGGGGAACACATCGTTTGTTGATTGTGACATGTTCACATGGCTGTTTGGACTTAATTGAACATAGTCCCCTTTCTCTTTTCCAAGTAATTCTAGTGCACGGTTAGCAATCACTTCGTTCGTATTCATATTCATCGATGTACCTGCTCCGCCTTGGATTGGATCGACGATAAAATGATCATGCCATTTACCTTCGCCCACTTCATCTGCTGCTTGAACAATCACTTTACCAAGCTCTTCATACAAACGTTTCGTATCCATATTTGCTAAAGCCGCCGCTTTTTTTACGATTGCCAATGCTTTAATTAAGTCTTCATGAATGCGATAACCTGTAATCGGAAAATTTTCGACCGCACGCAATGTTTGAATACCGTAGTATGCCTGTACAGGTACTTCTTTAGATCCTAGAAAATCCTTTTCAACTCGACATGACATCTATTCCTCCTCCTAAGATTGACACCTAGCTCTAGCTACCTGCAATTATCTATTAAGTAACTGACTCATTGTTATATACTTATTAGAGCGAATGGTACCATACAAAGTAAGATCACTTTACAGAATAGTCAAATATTTAAGCGCGAGAATTGACCTCGGGTCGATTCCTATAAAACTATTATTATCACATTAAATTTTTCTATCATCTTTTACTCGAAACTTTAAAACAAACCACTTTTGGTTCAGTCATTTCTTGAAGTGCAAACTTAATACCTTCACGACCTATACCAGAACCTTTCACTCCCCCGAAAGGCATGGCATCTATACGATAATCAGAGCTGTCATTTACCATAACCCCACCTACATCCAATTTACGTACAGCTCCCAACGCCTTATCTAAGTCACGAGTGAATATACCTGCTTGCAAGCCGAAATCCACATTGTTAGATTGGAAAATAGCAGTATCGAGATCAGGGACGCTGTGAATGGTAACAACCGGTCCGAAAACTTCTTCAGTTGCCAGCTTACAATCTGCTGGAACATTCTCTAAAACAGTTGGATAATAAAAAGAATCTTGACGTTTGCCGCCGCACAGCAATTTTGCGCCTTTCTCAACAGCTTCATTAACCCAACTCTCAACCCGCTTGGCTTCCTTCTCTGAGATCATCGGCCCCATGTCGGTTTCCTCGGAGAGCTTATTGCCTACTCGATACTGCTGAGTACGGTTAACGAACCGGCCCACAAAATCCCGATAAATACCTTCTTGAACATATACTCTTTGCACTCCCAGGCAATTTTGACCTGCGGCCCAAAAGGCGCCGGATACAGTCGATTCAACCGCTTCTTCTAAGTCAGCGTCTTCCAATACGATAACCGGTGAGTTCGAGCCCAGCTCCATACTCATCTTTTTCAGGCCTGCCTTTTGCATAATCGCTTGGCCAGTGGCAAGTCCTCCTGTGAAAGAAATCATTCGTATGGCTGGATGAGTAATCAGACTTTCGCCCATATCACTCGGATATCCCGTAATGACGGACAATACTTTAGGCGGTAAGCCTGCTTTGTCAAAGGCTTCTGCCAATAAAAGAGCACTTAAAGGTGTAGCAGGTGCTGGTTTTACGATGATGGCATTTCCAGAAGCAATAGCAGGTCCTACTTTATGGGCAACAAGATTTAATGGATCGTTAAAAGGCGTTATAGCTACAATAATTCCAACAGGAAAACGATAATAATATCCCATGCGATCTTCGCTTCCCGGCATCTGGTCAAACGAAATCGTTTCGCCATTAATTCGCCTTGCTTCTTCTGCGCTAATTCGAAGTGTTTCGATACAACGCACTACTTCTTTTCTCGCCTCTTTAATGGTCTTACTTCCCTCGCGGGCAATGGTCATTGCATATTTTTCCTTATGCTCATAAATCCAATCGGCAGCACGATTTAGAATAGCGATTCTTTCATGCGTTGGCATGTCCGCGGCTATTTTCGCTCCCTTTTTTGCCTCCTCAATGGTATGAAGTACATCCTTCTCATTAGCAGCAGGAACGGTCGCAATTAAACTATTATCCTGTGGATCGAAGACTTCAATAGTTTTATCGCGGGATACCCATTTTCCAGCAAGAAACATCTTATTTTTCTTTGGTAGCGCTTCAATAAGTGTCATTGATAATCACCTCGTATAAGTAATTTTCCGTCTTATAACTTGAATGGTGTACAAAATTATAATTGCCCACGGCTCATATTGATTAAATCAATAAGAATAGAGAATCCTGTTTCTTTGCGACCAGCTCCGGCACCAATCAACGTAATCGGACCGGCTAAGTCACAATCATACGTAATAGCGTTTTGTGCTCCCAAAACTCCAGCTAGAGGATCTGTAAGAGGTATCGCTTCAGGACCTACCTTTGCGATTACTTTATCACCAACTTTCTTACATTTAGCAATGAGCTTCCACCTTCTTCCTTCAGATTTTGCCCATTGAATGTCTTGCTGTGTAAGATGACTAATTCCTTCACATTCTACTTCTTCTCGTTTCATCGGAATATTCATTACAACATTAGCAAGAATAGTAACTTTATACTGGGCATCATATCCTTCTACATCGCTGGTAGGATCTGCCTCTGCATAGCCAAGAACCTGTGCCTCAAATAATGCATCCTTATAGTTCAATCCTTCTTCCATTTTGGTCAAAATATAATTAGTCGTTCCATTTAAAATCCCCCGTATTTCAGAAATGTTATTTCCTGCTAATGAAACGACAGGCATTCTCAACGCTGGTGTTCCACTCATAACAGTTCCTTCAAAGCCCCATCGCACGTCATTCTTTTTTGCTAACTCAGCTAGTTCCTGGTAGGCTAAAGAAACGGGACCTTTATTACTCATTACGACGTTCTTTTTACTTTGAAATGCTGCCTTACAATGATCGATAGCAGGTTGTCCAGTTTTTACATCAGTGAAAGTAACCTCTACAATGGTATCCGCATTACTCTCACGGATTGTCTTAAAACTATCCCATCCTCTTATCAACCCAGGGGTTTCAGGATAACTCTCCAGCTTTCCTGTTTCCTTTACAACTTGTAATACTTGAGAGATATCCAACCCTTCAGGGTGATAAAGAGAACCCTTCATGACATCAGAAATAGCAACAATTTTAGCATCAAAGCCCAGTTCGCTGCGTAAAGACTCACCTTTATCTTGTAAAATTTCTGCCAGCCCTTGGCCGACTACACCAAATCCAAGCAATGCAATTTTATGTGTCATATCCTCATACCTCCTCCATTATTAATATCTTTATTTGCAGCTACCCGTAACTGGTAGTTGTGATTCCAAATGAGCAAAAGCTTGTTCTAAATCAGCAATAAGATCTTCCGTATCCTCGATTCCTACGGAGATACGAACCAAGCCTTCCGGAATCCCAAGAGCTTTGCGTTCTTCAAGAGTACATTCCACATGACTAGTCGTTCTTGCCGGTCCATAGATCGTTTCAACAGCTCCAAGATTTCCGGCTTTATTGGCATATTGCAATTTGAGCAATAGAACTTTTATGGCATCCATCTCATCCTTCAATACAAAACTTAATATTCCGCCAAAGCCTCTCATCTGTTTCTTGGCAATATCGTGATGCGGATGTGTTTCTAATCCAGGATAATAAACGGCTTCCACGCGCTTTTGCTTTTGCAAATACTTTGCGATTTCCATTGCACTCTTTTCTTGCTGCCGTACTCGAAGTTTTAACGTTTTCATCCCTCTTAAAATAAGATAGGCTGACCAAGGGTCCATCGTTGCTCCATTGATTTCTCGATAATGATAAACTTTTTTCATCAGTTCTTTGGAGCCGCATACCACACCGCCCAATGCATCGGCATGCCCGCTTAAAAATTTAGTGGCACTATGAATAACAATGTCCACTCCTAATTGAATCGGATTTTGATTAATGGGAGTAGCAAACGTATTGTCGATGATCACCAATGCCCCTACCGATTTTCCGGCTCTGACCATTCTCTCAATATCCGTAATCTTCATTGTAGGATTAGTAGGAGACTCTAAATATAAAACCTTGCATCCTTTAGCCACTTCCGCTTCAATTTCTTCATGATTTCCTGTATTGCATAACTGTACATCTACATCGAGATTCGGTAGGAATTCGGTAAAGATTTTATTCGTTCCCCCGTATGTGTCTTTCACCGATACAACCCGGTCTCCCGGTCTTAAAAATGTATAGAGCGTGCTGCTGATTGCGGCCATGCCTGATGAAAAAGCAACAGCTGCCTCAGCTCCCTCGAGGATTCTTACTTTTTCCTCCAGAGCTTGAACAGTGGGATTGGTCATGCGATTGTAAATGTGTCCAGGTTTATTTCCAAGGGCCACTTCCTGCCACTCATCTACATCATCATAATTGTAGGCGACACTAAGCACCACAGGCACTTGGGTTGCATTGTAAGCAAGAGATTCTTTTTCTCCTGCCCATACGGCTTTTGTACCCTCTTGTATATCTTTAAAGTTTTGTTCATTCATGTTTCTCTCACTCCTAATTTTCATGGCTTTATCAATTATATTTCTTTGTTTTTGATTAATACAATATATTGTATATTGTATAATTAGTAATATCTTCCTCATCTCTATTTTCTAAACATTTTTTTATAAAGGTACTTCTTAACGATAATTATTAATCCAACTTGTTTTTTGTTATATAATATATTGTATATTGTATATTTATTAATCCCTCCTTTGTAATATATTTGTTAGCGCTTTCTTTTTCACTTAATTAAAATCAAGCTTTACTGTTTCAATATGAATGCACTTTGTAAGAAGATTTACTAACTCAGATAATTATACAATATATTGTATAATGTGCAGAATAATCAGAAATATCGTTCTTATTAAGACTAATATACACTGGACTTTTCACTTTTTCAATCTTTTATTAGAGATTATTATTAAAATACAAACTAAAAATACTTCTCCCCTCCCTCACCCTGCCTAGAACGTGGATTGCTACGTATCGGTTCACTATACAAGTCATGGAAACTATAGGGATTGGGGTAATTAGGTTACCATATCATGAAATAGAAGAAATATTGAAGAATCTAGAGGCCCTTTTAATATGGAAATGTTAGAATTTTCAATTTTATATTGTATATTGTATAATAAATGATATTAACTTTTTAAGTTAGGGGGAAGTACTATCAGAAAGCGTTACCAATCACTAAAAGACCATGTATATCATCATATAGCTCAAGAAATTCAAAATGGAACATTGCTTCCCAAGCATAAGATAAATGAAGTAACGTTAAGCCAGAAATTAGAAGTGAGCAGGACTCCTGTCAGGGAAGCACTGATACAATTAGCTTCGGAAAATTTACTTGAATATTTTCCTCGAAAGGGATTTATCGTTAAAGAACTCGATACCAAGAAGAAGCTTGATGTTTTTCAAGTTGTTGGTGTGCTGGATGCACTAGCAGCCACATTATCTATGACGCATATCACAGAAAGTGATATTGAACGAATGGAAGAGTTAGTAAAAAAAATTGACCTGTCAATTTCACAAAAAAATTATTCAGATTATCAAAAATACCAAAATCAATTCCATAAAGTATATATTGATAAATGTAACAACGAAACATTAATAGAACTTCTTAATTCTTTACAAAACAGTTTTGTTAGACAAATTTATTTGAGTAAAGACGAAGAAAAACTTTTTGCCGTTTTAGAACAAATGAATGAGCATCATAAACAAATTATCAATTACTTTAAGAAAAGGGAAAAAGAAAATTTAGAGCAATTTATTAAGAATGATCATTGGAAAATAACTCATATTGATATGGTATAGAATATATGTTTCTAGTGCAAAAATGATTTACTTGAAGGAAAGTCGTAACGTTCCTATCAACTTACAAATTATAATGCATTTCTGAACAATTTATGGATAAATTTCTTTTGATTTTGGTCAGATTTGACCCTTTTTTAGTGAATTTATCCTTTTTTTCATTATGTGCATAGCTTCAAGGCCATTTAATATATCAGTAGCTGTTTGAATTAATTTTAATCCCTACATCGTACGAACCTTTTTCTTTATTCAAACCCTAATCTTGTTCTACAATGTTATTGAGATACTGGATTTGAGGAACTTGGATGCCATCAGGCATCTCAGACTGTAGACAAATCCCTCAGAAGGGGGATTTGTCTACAGTCTGAGACTCTCCAATCGGAGAGTTTTCTTTTTATACGGAGTAATTTATTGAATCGGACTTAATTCCATTGTGTCTCATTCGTAAAATTGTGCTCAATCTTAGAGCCACAAGGGATTGAAGTCATTTTGATACCTTAAAGTTAAATTTGACCATCAAGTGTTATTCAAGAAAATGGCTCTATACATTAAGAAAGGCGCTATCGTTTTTCCAGATAGGCGCCCGTTAATTGAATATTTTTTTATAAGAAAATATTATAATTCCGCAAATCACAGTTACCCCTGTAATTGATAACAAATAAAAATAAGGGGATATAACTTTACCAAACGCTACTTCACTTTGAAGAGTTTCTACTTCATCCCACGCACTTGCAATATCTGGTTTGTAGTATTTTGTTTTTATATAACCAATCAACATCATACCAACAAAATAAATAAAATGTATTACTATTGAGCCAATAAATGCTTGAAACATTATCTTCATTTAAACATCCCCTCTACAACCTCATATTACCACAATAACCCAGATTTTCATTCTCCTAATCTCCAAAAGTTCACTTTCTAATAATTCCTTCCTTATTCAAGAATCAAGCCTATTTGTTGATTAACGAATAAGACATGATCTATCTCCTTAAACTATCTGTACACGGATTATTACCGACATACAGTGTTCAGAAAGTCACTACTTTCTGGACACATCCAGTTCATTATTAGTTTCGTAGATTTTTTCCTATAAATCCGTCCAGAATCTCTGTTCATAAATCTATGTTCATATAATCCCTGAAACTTAAGTTATATTACAATTATAGAAAAATACATATGGTAAATGATGGATATAAATTACGTCAAATAAAAAAGATATTGTCGATGTTACCAAAGGCGTAATTACGTATAAGAAAATTATCCATCGTCCTTAAATCGTATTGAAACAAAATGCCTCCGACTGAGACAAAAGATTGGCACATAGACTCGTTGAGAAAGCAGAAAACTCCTGTATGACTAGCCGAGCAATTCAAGGTAATGTAGAAATTCAATTACAAACAACCGTTAAAATTGCTTCTGAATAATCTATAGGCCATTAAAAAAAGATTAAGGAATCTAATAAAAACCACATCACGGAAAGATAAAAAAGCATCTGCTCACCGGCAGATGCTTTTTTTTGACGAGTTTCCTCCTATTTATACAGATTTATTTTTTCGCTCCTTCTTCATATTCCCTGACAAGTTTATAAAAGGTCGTCTTTTTTAGCCCTATTTCCTGCATGGCCTTAACAGCTGTCGTCTCCCCTGCCTTCCATCGATGGTACACTTCTTTAAACTCATTTGTTATTTGAGCTTTTGGCCGGCCAAAAGCTGCTCCATTTTGCAAAGCCACATCAATTCCTTCACGCTGCCGTTTTCGAATTCGGTCTCGTTCTTCCTCTGCCATCCAAGAACGGATCTGTAGAAACAAATCTGCAATGAAGTTCGTAAAAGTAGTTGAAAAATCACGGACGTTCGTAAAAGTGTACTTTTACGAACGGTAAAATCACAATCATAATGAAAAATCAAAACTTGGTGTTGTAGAATGACAAACAGCCAAGACTTTCTAAAAAAAGCGCTTGGCTGCTTTGGTCCTTGATTTACTCAGATAAAAATCAATGGCATTCCCTTCTGAATCAACGACACGATATAAGTATATCCACTGACTCTTCACTTTGATGCATTTTTCTAGATTGATAGTATCAGTATGTCCAAGATTTAGAGATTACTTGCAATCACCTTGAAGTTTTTACACCAGGACCGATATCTCTATACTATACTTCCTTACTTTCTCTTAAAAATAATTCCTTTTCCATTTTTAATGTAGTTTCAGAATCATCTATATTTTCTGACTTTAATTTTTTCATCGTAAATCCAGTAGCTGCATAAATAATATCGAATATTGGTGTAATAAAGGCTAGATAAACATAAGGGAAAAATGCAAATGGTGATACTCCCAGCATTTGCGAAGCGTATATTGCGTTAGAATTCCATGGAATAATAGGTGCTCCAATCGTCCCCACATCCTCAATATTACGCGAAAGGTTTTCTGGAGCTAAATTATTCTTTGTAAAGACAGTTCTCATAAGTGAACCTGTTACAATAGCAGTTAATAACATCGATGATCCAATTGCATTTGTGATCAATGCGATGAACATAGTCGCTAGTGTTATCTTAAAAATAGAGCCCTCGGTTCGTTTTACTAATGGTTCCACTAAAGCACTCAGAATACCAGATCCCTCTAACATGCCCGTAACACACATGGCTAAATAGACAACAAGAAATGAGCTCATTAAACTGAAGAGTCCGCCTCTACTGAGGATTGTGTCAACTAATTCGCTTCCACTTTCGATCACAAATCCATTTGTCATCATATTAAATACTTCACTTAAATCGTAACCCTGATTAAGAACAGCGACGATAAGGCCACTAAACACGCCCATTAAAAGAGAAACAATAGATGGAATACCTTTAATGAGTAGAGCCAACACTATAACAAGAGGAATTAATTGTATCCAGGATAAATCGAAATTTTTCGTTAATATAGAAGTTATTTCTTGAATCTGCTGCAGATTCATAGCTTCTTTTCCATACTTTAAACCTAAAAACAGAAATATTACCGCTGTAATTACGTATGCTGGAACAGTTGTCCACAACATATGTTTAACGTGTGTCATTACTTTAGCTCCAGAAATAGAAGACGCTAAAATCGTACTATCAGACAAAGGTGACATCTTATCTCCAAAGAAAGCTCCACAAATAATAGCACCAGCTGCCATAGGGGCAGGAACTCCAAGTGCATTACCAACTGCCATTAAGGCCAAACCAACTGTACCTAAAGTTCCCCATGAGGTACCTGTTGCAAGGGATGTTGCTGAAGCAAGGATTAAAGCGGTTATTAAAAAGTATTGTGGTGAAATCATTTCTAAACCCCAATAAATAACATAAGGGATTGTACCGGAAGCCATCCAAGTAGCAATCATAACACCAACCACTAAAATAATCGTATTCGGCTCAAAAGACTGCTTTCCCATTTCCCAAGCCATACTTTGAGCCTCATTATATTTATATCCAAGTCTCATGACTAGCAAGCTTACTAAAATCCATAACAACAGAAACATTAATTCTAAGGATGCACCAAAAGCAAGCGTTCCTGTGAGTAGGCAACCAAAAAACAGTAAAACAGAAAACAATGCATATTTAAATGAAACTGAATGTTTATAAAGCTTTCCTTCAATCAATTCAGCCGTTACATTACCATGATTTTCAGGTTTTTCTCTCATATATTAAACCTCGCAATTTAATTTTTTAAAAACCATTTTTATCATAATTTTCCTTTATCTGTTTCAAAGCGCATTCTAGTAAAGATCTTGTGCAAGCAATATTTACTCTCACAAAATTACCGCTATCTTTTCCATACGTGCTCCCAGCATTGATTCTCACTCCTGAATTTTCAAAAAAATCAGTCAGTAACTCGCTGTTTAAGCCTAACTCTTCACAGTCAATCCATAACAAATAGGAACATTCAGGATACTGAACTTTTAACTTTGGCAAATTTTTATTGATATACTCAATAGCAAAAACAATATTTTTTCGTAAATAGTCATTTAATTCATCCACGTAATAATCGCATTCATTATAAGCAGCTATTAAAGCCTCAACTCCTAAATAGTTATAATCGAAGTGATATTTTACGTAAATATCGTCAAAAGCTCTCTTCAAATTTTTGTTTTTTATAATAACATAAGCGCTAAAGAAAGATGCTAAATTAAAGGTTTTACTGGGAGAGTTCATCACCACAACATGTTTATCCTCTTCCTCACAAATCTCTAAAAAGGAGTAAAAGGGTAAACCTTTGTGGATCATGTCGCTATGAATTTCATCACTTATAATAATCACGTTATTCTCTCGACATAAATCGTACATTTTCTTCATTTCTTCTTTTGTCCATACCCGTCCAATTGGATTAGCAGGATTACATACAAGGAGTATTTTCACATCAGGCATCTTTAGCTTATTCTCTAAATCTTCAAAATCAATATCGTAACTTCCATTGCGGAATCTTAATGGATTGTCGACAGCATTTCTATTAAATTTCTCAATTACCTTTTTAAATGTTGCATAGACTGGAGGTTGAATCACGACTTTGTCCCCTGGATTCGTATACGCATCTAAAAACATCCATAGAGCACCTGTCATTAATCCTGGTGCATAACTAATTTCGTCTTCTCGAATATCGATTTTATGATGGTGACCATACCAACCTTTAATAGCACTAGTAAATCGTTCATGAGGAAAATATCCATAACCAAAGATTCCAAAATCCACTTTTTTCCTTACTGCATCTAACACTTCACGTGGAGCCTTGTAATCGGTGTCAGCAATCCCTAGTGGAATCAATGAGCCACCTTTCCCTTCATTATCCCATTTATCCGAATCAGTGCCGATCCTATTTATAGATTCATCAAAGTTGTGTAACATAGATTTCTCCTCTTTTTTCAAGATATTTTCGTATACGCTTACATTTTTTCCGAACCAATTTCATCATAACTCAACTTGTTTTTTAAAGTCTGCTGGGCACATCTCAAGGCATGCCCATGAACAGACACTTTTAAATCGATCCATATAACATATTAATCTTCTCATCCGTCCAGCCAAAAATGCCACCTGTATGAATAAACAATAGGTTTTGGCTATCCTGTAGGTTTCCATTTTTAAGTTCATGGTATAGACCATACATGGACTTCCCTGTATATGCAGGATCAAGGATAATCCCTTCTTCTTGTGCGAATTTCTCGATAAATTTCAGCTCATCCAATTGGCTTTTTCCATAACCTAATCCTATATAGCGATCAATAATGTTGATCTCATTATCTTTAAACGAATAAGGATCGGCTCTATATTGATTCATATCTTCTAAAACATGTAATATATCATGAACCGCTTGTTCTTTCTGATTTAAAACACTTATTCCAATAATGGTTTTATCTTTATTACATTCTTTATTTCCATATAACAAACCAGCATATGTTCCGCCTGAACCGTTCGCAACCACTATCGTATCAAACACCATTCCTAATTGCTCTTCTTGACGCAGTATTTCATAGTAGGCTTCTAAATACCCTAAAGCACCTGTGCCATTCGAACCCCCCATCGGAATGACATAGGGTTTATGTCCCGAATCAGTCAATTCTTTTTCCAATTTTCCGATGATTGGTGTTAAATCTTGATACTCATCCTCACTTACCAATTTAATTTTTGCACCTACTAATTTATTAAAAAGTAGATTTCCTTCAGTCTTATTTATTTCACTTTCTTTTAAAATCAATAAGGATTTCATATGATATTTAGCCGCTAGAACAGCGGTGGCTCTCGCATGGTTCGATTGGATCCCGCCACTTGTGATTAAATAATCACATTTTTTATTTTGAGCATCTTTTAACAAATATTCTAGCTTTCTAATTTTGTTTCCTGATGTTGCCATTCCGGTCTGGTCATCACGTTTTATAAAAACCGATTTATTCAAGTGTTTACTAAAAAAATGGACTTTTTCAATTTTTGTAGGTAAATTGGCGATCGTCATTTTATCCATAAAGCTCTTTCCAATCCTTAAAGTATTTTTCCCTGTAATGAAGCCTCTGATTTCACATGATCTAATGCCTTAAATAAATCATTTAGAAGATCGTATTTATCTTCAATTCCACAACTAAGTCGAATTAATCCAGCTGTCACTCCTAAATCAAGTCTTTCTTTTTCAGGGATAACGGCATGAGACATTGTGAACGGGTAAGATAATATTGATTCTACACCCCCCAAACTAACAGCGACTATTGGAATCGTTACATTTGCAAAAAAGGCTTTCACATTTTCATAGTCACCTAAATCAAAAGTCAGTACGGCTCCTCCACTACTCGCTTGGGAAAAATGGACTTCTTTCCCTTTGTGGTTGGCGAGACTTGGGTAATAAACCGCTTTTACTTTGCTATGATTTTGAAGCTCTTTAGCAATAAAAGCTGCATTTTCTACTTCCTTTTCCATACGAACTTTCATTGTTTTGATCCCTCTTAAAACCAGCCAACAATCATATGGATCTAGCATACTACCAAACATTTTTTGCGTCTTGAATATCGTGTTTGCAATCTCTTTATCACTGGTAACAACCAATCCAGCTGTCACATCACTATGGCCATTAATAAATTTCGTCGCACTATGAATGACGATGTCAACTCCGAGTGTAATCGGATTTTGATAGATTGGTGTCATAAACGTATTGTCGATAATGGTCATAATATTGTTTTGTTTCGCTAACTGTACAACCCCTCTAATATCTGTGACGGTTAACAGAGGATTAGAAGGTGTCTCAATATAAATACCTCTTGTATTTTCCTTGATTTCTTCTTCCCAGGAAGAGAGACTCGTTTCATCAACGAAAGAGTATTCGATTCCATACTTTGGAAACATCTCTGTTACTAGTTGATAGGCTCCCCCGTAAATATCTTTGCATAGGATCACGTGATCTCCTTTTGAAAAATTAAGCAGCACCGCAGAAATCGCTGCCATACCAGAAGAAAAGGCATAACCGTATTTAGCAAATTCCAAACAGGCAATTGTTTCTTCTAATGCCTTCCTTGTTGGATTTCCAAATCGTGTATATGTAAACTCTTGTGGTTCTGTAAAGTCAGCTTGGTGAAACGTAGAGGCTTGGTAGATAGGAATCGATGAACTACCAGTACATTTATCAAGTAACGGACCACCGTGAATTAATTTTGTATCTAGCTGCATATTCTTCATCTCCATTTTATTTATCAAGAGCCGCAATAACCTCAATCTCAACTAATGCATTTTTTGGTAGCTGCTCAACAGCAACAGCCGTTCTCGCAGGATAAGGAGAACAAAAAAATTCTTTATATACTTCATTCATCGCATTGAAATCATTCATATCATTTAGAAAAACAGTTGTTTTTACAATATCATCCATCGAACCGCCATTTTCTTCGATGATCGCCTTTACATTTAATAGAGATTGTCTTGTTTGACCCTCAATTTTATCACATGAAAATTCATTTGTTTCAGGGTTGATTGGAAGTTGTCCAGATGTATAAACCAAATTACCTACTCTACGATATGCTGAATAAGGACCAATCGCTTCCGGATACTTTTTCATTTAAAACACCTCTTTTATAATTTTTTATTATCATGATAATATTATATTATCAAAAATATTAAATTTCAATTAAATTTTTAAAATTTTTAGAAAAATTTATCATTTGGAGTCTATCTCAAAAAGGATATTCAAAAAAAGATATATATCCAAAATCCTAATATCAATCCTATTTATCCTATATGAATTTTTGGTATTATGGAGTTATATCGACTTTTTCGCTCTGGAAGATTTGTTGAAAAATTGTTAAACTTGAATAAATTTAGATTTCTCTCCTTTTTCATCCATTCCCTCATAAGTTTTACAGGGATATTCATATACAATCTATTATCGTTTGTGAGGAGTAATATTATGAATAAGAAAGTTATGAGTCACTACAAAAAACTAGTTGAGTTTTTAGGTATAATCCTAGGAGAAAACTATGAAGTGATTTTACACGTCATTGAGAAAGATAACTCTTATGTTGGAGCCATTGCAAATAATCATATTAGTGGTCGAACAAACAATGCACCATTAACAGAACTTGCACTTAAAATGATGAAAGACCAAACGTATCAAGATAAAGACTATGTCACAAACTATAAAGGAATTACAAAATTAGGGACGGAAATTCGTGGTTCTACTTTTTTTATTAAAGATGAAAATAAAGAATTAATCGGTATGCTTTGTATCAATTTTGATTTTAGCAAACATAAGAAAATTGCAAATGACATTTTAGACTTAGCCCAGCTCCAACTAAATATGTTTAGCCCAATAGAAGATGAGACTGCCACTCCGAAAAAGAAAACCATAGAAGAGCATCACGATAATGAAATTATCGAATATTTTTCAGACTCTATTGATGAAATCGTATACTCGGTCGTCGATCCATCCTTCTTAAATCCAAATATCGCCCTAAAGCAAGAACAAAAAATTGAGATCATAAACCAGTTATACAAAAAAGGAATATTCCAATTAAAAGGCGCCGTATCTCAAGTCGCTGAGTTACTGAATATATCTGAACCTAGTGTATATAGGTATTTGAAAATGATTGATAAGGATAAAAAGTAAGCAAGGGGAACGATAGGGTTCCCTTGCTTTTTTGTAACGATTCGTCTTACTGATAGTATTTTTTATAGATGCGTCCATAGATTAACCACCGATAGTTCCTCCGGAGCCTGCTGACACAAACAGCCAGTCGAACTGTACATTCTTTGCTGCTTGCTTCTTCAACTCATCATAGGCGTCTACATACCTAATGACACAGCTAACTTAAAATACTTCAATTTACACATCACTTCATCTGCTCTCGCAATTTACCTCTACTACTTGATTGAGAAACTGCTCAACCTCTTCTCGGCTTTTTCCGAGTTTACTTACAAAGCGACTGAGTTCCTTCCCTTCTTGAAAAGCAATAAAGCTGGGGACTCCAAACACATCTAGCTTCTCTAATAGTTCCGGGAAATTGTCCCGATTTACTGCGACCATATCTATTTGGTCTTTATATGCCTCCTCCACAACTGGCATAAACACATCGACGTGCCGGCAGTCTGGGCACCAATCCGCATATAATTTAGCAACAACTGGTTTTGTTGATAAAATCGCCTCATCAAACTCTTTTTGTGTTTTAATCTCTTTCATAATTACCATCCTCCCTATATTTTTCTCCTTGTGTTATACTGATTGACTCCACTCTTTAATCGCTTGTGAATCAAGATATCTTTCGCAATCCAGAGCAGCCATGCAGCCACTTCCTGCAGCAGTAATTGCTTGGCGGTATTTGTGATCTTGAACATCTCCGCAGGCGAATACGCCAGGAATATTGGTTTCGGTTGTACCAGGGTTCACAATGATATATCCCATATCGTCCGTTTTGACTTGATTCTCTAAAAAAGCTGTGTTCGGTCTATGTCCGATTGCTATGAAAATACCATCCGATTCCAACATTTCGTCTTTTCCTGTATCGCTGTTTTTTACTTTCAAGCCAGTAACGCGTTTATCACCTGCAATAATTTCTTCAGGAATGTAATTTAAACTCCAGGTAATTTTCGGATTATTTCTGGCGCGATCTTGCATAATTTTGGAAGCACGAAGCTCGTTTCTGCGGTGAACAATACGAACCTCTGAAGCAAACTTTGTTAAAAAATTTGCTTCTTCCATAGCTGAATCTCCGCCGCCGACAACGATAATTTTCTTTCCTCTAAAGAAAGATCCATCACATGTTGCACAGGTGCTTACTCCACGCCCGATATTTTCCTTCTCTCCCGGAATATTCAGCAATTTTGCAGAAGCCCCCGTTGAAATGATTAAAGACTGAGTTTTGATTTCTCCTAATCCTTCAACCGTTAAGGTGAAAGGGCGATCTGAAAAATCGATTTTTTTCACCCACCCCCTTTTAAACTTTGCTCCAAAATGCTCTGCTTGCTCACGCATGTTCTGCATCAACTCTCGCCCCATAATCCCTTCAGGAAAACCAGGGAAATTCTCAACATCTGTAGTCAATGTCAATTGTCCCCCCGGTTCAGGTCCTTCAATAACTAAAGGACTCATGTTAGCACGTGCTAGATAAATGGCTGCGGTTAACCCGGCAGGACCGGTCCCTAGAATAATAGTTTTATACATCATTTACCTCCTAATTTATTTAGGTGACCTAAAGGCACCGATTTGTATTTCCAATATGAAGGCTATTGCTTCTCACGATTCTAAAATTGATACATCCACGGCTTGTATCTTATTAATCTCGCTGCAATAATAAGTTCTCTTTTAACCATTTATCAAATCCGCCCGCTAAATTAACGATTCGTTCAAAGCCATTTGCTTGCAATATACTAACAGCAATAGCTGATCTGGCTCCTGACTTACAATACACGAGAATTGGTTTATCATTCGGAATTTCTTTAATTCTATCTTCCAGGAGTCCCAACATTATATGATTAGCCTGGGGAATATGACCTTCATTCCATTCACTGCTATTACGAACATCGAGGATATAAAAATCATCTATACTATCAACAATCTCTCTTGATTCTACTGTTTCATACTTTACTACATCGACAGCATTCACTTCGAGTTGGTCAATGAAACTGTCATCCATTGTGGAACTGACTTGATCAAGTCCAATTGATTGTAAAGCTTTCAATATTTCTGATTCCTTCTCTTCACTAGCCAGTAAATATATCGGCCGATTATAATCAAGCAGCCATCCAACCCAGGTGACAAATGATTGATTATACGGAATATTTATTGTTCCCGCTATATGCTTCTCAGCAAAGATTTTTGCTGGTCGTGTATCTACCACAATGCCTTTTTTGGTCCACTCGCGAACTAGTGTTAAGGAAGGTTTTCTATAAATCGCAGGCTCAATTTTTTCAAGTAATTCAGCCCCTTGTTTATTTATTTTTTTCATTATTCCGAAATATTTAGGGGGCTCAGGCTGCCCAGCAAGCAATGCTTCTATAAATAGATCCTCATCATCATATTGCAGCGCCCAGTTGGCTAGCTTTTCATAACCAACCGTGGTAGAAGGTACTGCCCCTAGCGATTTTCCGCATGCGCTGCCTGCTCCATGTGCAGGCCAGACTTGCAAAAAGTCAGGAAGTTCTCTAAATTTACGCAAGGATTGAAACATATTCTTTGCCATTAGATGAGCGGAGCCGTTTACACCGACAGCTTTTTCTAATAAGTCTGGACGACCCACATCTCCTACGAAGACAAAATCACCAGTAAATATGCCAACTGGAGCTTGCGCTGCTGATCCACCATCAGTCAATAGAAATGAGATATGTTCAGGCGTATGCCCTGGAGTATGAATGACTTTGAATTTTAAATTTCCGATGAAGAAAATATCTCCATCCTTCAGTAGTTGATGATCAAATTCATTTACAAACTGATACTTCCATTCATCACCTCCTTCATCTGACAGATAAAGTTTCACTCCTTCTTTTGAAGCCAGCTCTCGTGAACCAGAGACATAATCTGCATGAATATGCGTCTCGGCAACACCAATAATCCTTACGCCTTGCGCTCTTGCCACTTCCAAATAAGAATTGATATTACGGGAAGGATCGATAACAATAGCCTCACCCGTAGCTTGGCACCCTACTAGATAAGAGGCATGAGCTAATTTGTCATCATAAAAGTATTTAATTAGCATGTACTAACGCTCCTTTAGCAATTTAATAGGTTATGGACTATTTTTGTTTATATTCAGAGGTAATCGCTAATAATGCCTTAGCAAAATGAATCCCCTGCTGAACGGCTGGTTCTTTTATTAATTTAATCATCGTAAAAATCGTCACCGGTGTACGGGCTCTTTCCGCCTCTTTCTTTGCCTTTTGCAACATGGTCCATCCATTTTGAACCTTTTGTTGGATCGGCTCTGTAACTTCTTGCACGCCCTCAAATAAGTAATCCACTGATTCTTTATCACTGGATACCGTTAATATAAAATCAATTATCGGCTCTACCGAAGACAGATATTTAACATATTTAGGTAAGTTGTCAACTAGTGAAAAAAAAGCTTCCAATGAGTCTTTATTTAAGATATAAGGCTGTAAATCTTTTTCCAATCTATCAAATATATATTCCAGAGATTCTTTATCGTTTATGATAGATTGGATAAAGCTTAGTGTTCTCTCTAAGGCGGAATATTGATTAACCAATCCTGGCAGCTTTTCCAATGTATTTATTAAACTATTTTGAATTTCCTTCTGCTTTAATAAAGACAATAGCGGTTCAAGATCAGATAAGTAATCAGTTGTTGTTTTCTGCATAATCCTTCTCCTCTATGACCCTTTAATTTAATTTTTTATAATATCCCTTTAAGCATTCCATTCCAATATAAGATTGGAAGTAACTCTTTCTTTAAAAGATACATACTATATCTTTCTTTAGCCTGATTGAAGGGGAAGGATTCCGTCGGATTAGAGGAATAATCAAACTCAGCTAATATTAGGCTTCCATATCCAGTTACAATTGGGCATGAAGTATATCCGGTGTACTCTTGCGTACCAGTTTTTTCATTCATCAAACACAACAAGTTTTGGACAAGAACTGGCGCTTGTTTTCGGATAGCTGCACCTGTTTTCGAAGTCGGCAAATTCGTGCAGTCACCTATTCCAAAGACATTGCCAAATTTCTTATGACGCAATGTGTACTGGTCCACATCGACCCATCCATTATCTGCAGCCAACGGGCTTTTCTTAAGAAAATCAGGAGCACTCATGGGCGGTACTACGTGGATCATATCGTAAGGAATCGTTACATATTCGTTTGTCTCAAGGTTTTTGAATATCGCCTTTTTTTGTTGTCCATTAATCTCTACCAGGTTGTGCTTAAAATGTGTGACGATCCCCTTTCTATCAATCACTTTGTTCAAAGCATCTGCATATTTTTTCACTCCAAAAATGCTGGCCCCACCAGATGCAAAGATGATATCGGAACGGGACCGAACCCCTGATTTCCGAAAATAATCGTCCGCTAGGTACATAATTTTTTGAGGAGCACCGCCGCATTTAACTGGGGTATTTGGGTTAGTAAATACTGCATTTCCACCGTTGAAATGACGGATATTTTCCCATGTACTTTCCACGGAGTCATAAGAATAATTACTGCAAACACCGTTCATGCCTATGTTTTCTTTTAAGCCTTTAACCTTATGCCAATCAATTTGAATGCCCGCTGCCACTACTAAATAGTCATAATACAGTTTGTTTCCTGAATCTGTTACGATAAATTGTTTATCTGGGAAAAACTCTTCAACTGCTTCCCTTACCCATACGACACCGTCTGGTATTAAAGATGATTGCTCCCGTTCTGTCACATCTTTTTGAACAGCCCCTCCTCCAACCAGTGTCCATAATGGTTGAAAATAGTGTTTTGTTGCGGGATCAATAATGGCAATTTTTCCTCGAAGAGCTCGTGATTCACGTAAGAGACGCGCTGCCACTGTAATACCTGCACTTCCTCCGCCTACAATGATGACTTTGTAATCTGTCAAATTATTCATATGTACCATCTCCATCCAATCAATTGAGTTATGCAGATTCATAAATTTAAGGCTTCAGCATTTACAATAATCATATAAATGGCCACAGTTATAACAACAGTAGAAAATATATAGTTGAGAGTTTGTCGTTGTTTACTTAAACTCTTTGCCGCCAACGCACCAAATATTCCACCTATAAATCCACCACCTAACAGTGCCAGTACTACTAACCAATTTACTAAACCAGAGAAGCTGTAATTTATGGCCGTTGTAAGTCCAAAAGTGCCTACAGAAAACAGGGATGAACCTATCGCTTCAATCATCAACATATTTGTGGTTGCGACAAGAGACGGAACAACCAAAAACCCGCCGCCAATCCCAAAAAATCCAGATGCTAAACCTACCAAACTTCCAAAGATCGTTAATTTTCTTGCATTATATTTATCCATTTAAATCAGATCCCCGCGTTTTAGAAGCCGTTAACTTCTTCATCGTTTTTTTAGGTAAAATCATTTTAATAGCCATAAAAATCATAAGTAAGGCAAAGAGAAACAGCAGTTGTTTACTTGGAACAAGCTTACCAAGAGTCGATCCAAAATAAGCGCCAATTGCACCAGGTATGGCAAATATTATTGCCGGCTTCCAATGAACATGACCAGCACGTGCATGTGGTATAAGATTCAAAAAGGCATTAATTGAAACAGAAAAAGCTGTGCTGCCAATGATAATATGCGGATCTTGCACCCCGACTACATAAAGCATAAGAGGAACCGCTAAAATTGAACCGCCACCACCAATCAAACCCAAAGTGAAGCCAACGATTCCGCCTGAAGCAACAGTGAGAACCCATTGTTCAATTGTCATTCCACATCATTACTCCCTTATAAATTCCACGATGTGTATGTACGTGGGAGTTTCTTTAGCAAATCACAAACACCAAGACCATTCAAATTTGTTCCACCTCCCGCTTTCCCACACCACTTTATATTTGCAAGAATTGTGCCAACTTAAAATCCTTATTAATTCAATATCTTTCTTTCCTTCTAAATTTAAAATTTGTCAATTTTGCAACTCTAATTATAAAAATCCACTGTTAACACTTTTTTTTCACTCTCAAAGTTGATAAGAATTTTCCTATTTTTCAAAAAAAATCTTCCCGACAGGACTAATAAATAAATAAAAAAACAAAAAAGAAATAAAATGAGCACAAAGACCTACACAAGGTAGAGAGTATACCTTGATCTTTTTAACAACAACAAAAAAAGGATTGCAAGTTAAAATTTGCAATCCCAGAGTACAATTTATAAAACTTTCAAGTTGTATCTTTCCAACTTACGATAAAGAGTCGATAAACTAATTTTCAATTCATGAGCTACTTTTTCTTTATCAATTCTACCCCTATCAATCAAAAGGTAACTTTGTATAATGGATTTTTCATATTCGGCAATCATTTCATCTAAACTTAATCCGCCAGTATTTATAGATGTGAGATTTTTTGGATATAAATAATCCGGAAGATCATGAAAATCAAGCACTTTCGATTCCGCCATATTCACCATATATTCAACAACATTTTCTAATTGCCTAATATTACCAGGCCAATCATATTGTATTAACCATTGCTCTAATAATGGATCAATGCTTAAGTATGGTTGATTTAAAATTGAACAATGTTTCCAAATGAAATACTGAAGAAAGAATGGAATTTCATCTCGACGATTTTTCAATGACTTTGTATGAAGTGGAATAACATTTATTCGATAGTACAAATCTTCACGAAATGACCCATTTTGAACCATTTCTTCTAAATTGCGATGTGTAGCTGTTATCACCCTAACATTCATAGGCAGCAGTTTGTTTCCTCCGACTCTTTCAATCTCCTTTTCCTGTAACACCCTAAGAAGTTTAGGTTGCAAAGAAAGAGGCAGATCTCCTATTTCATCAAGAAAGATAGTTCCGTTATTAGCTAGCTCAAACTTTCCTAGCTTTCCTCCCCGATTCGATCCAGTAAAAGCCCCTCCCTCATATCCGAACAATTCACTTTCTAGTAAGCTCTCAGGTATAGCTGAACAGTTTACTGCAACAAAAGGATGGTTTTTTCTATCACTTTCAAAATGGATTGCTTTTGCTAATAATTCTTTCCCTGTTCCAGTCTCCCCTCTAATTAAAACATTTGCCGGGCTGTTTACTATGCGCTTTGCTTTATGCACTACATCTTGCATGTCCGCATTTTTGCTAATTATGTTTTCAAAGGTGACGACTTTGTTCAATTCTGAAGTATCTTCATATAAATTACATTCTGATTGAGGTCTATGATTCTGTGAAGCTAACTTACTTTCCAATATCAAACTTAGATGCTGTAGAAATCTCTTAAGCGCTTCAGCATTTCCAATCATTTTTTCCTTTTGTTCAGTGGAAAAACCCATAATCCCAATGACTCCTAAAGTTTCATTCCCCTTTACTATGGGATAACCTATGGTTGCTGTCTCCCTACATTGCTTTAAAAATTTACAGCCCATACATCGAGATTCATTTTTTATAACATCATAAGTCATTTCAGGGCTGCCTGTCTTCATTACAGCCCGTAACAAGGAGCCATCAGGTGCGGGGTTACCAACTTGATGATGATATTCACCTGTGCCGCTTACCCGATTACCATTTTTATCAAGTATGGTTACATCAAAACCAAGTACTGCCATAATGTTTTCTGAAAATGTTTGGATAAACTTATGATTTTGAGTTATACTGGTCACTTTTTCTCTCTCCTACGAACTCAATTGCACCTAAATAACTTATGATTTTCTTACCATGTTCAACAAAATAAAATGGCATTTATCAATTAATTTATAAGTTCAATAAGCAAATCACCTGGTTGGATAGCCTCCCCACTTAACACATAAATATCTCTTACAATTCCATCAAATGGCGCTTGGATAGTGGTCTCCATTTTCATGGCTTCTGTAATGATCAAATGATCCCCTTTTGATACCTTTTCCCCTTTTTGGACTAACACTTTGATGACGGTACCAGGCATGGTGGCACCGAGATGACTTGGATTGGTTGGATCAGCCTTCAGTCTAGATACGACGGTTGTCTTGATACTTTCATCTTTAATGATGACTTCACGGGATTGACCGTTTAGCTCAAAGTACACCGTACGTGTGCCGTCTGGTTGGGCCTGCCCAATGGAGACCAGTTTGACCATCAGTGTTTTCCCTTTTTCAATTTCAACCTCAATTTCTTCACCAAGACGCATCCCGTATAAGAAAGTAGGGGTGTCTAATACGGATAGATTCCCATATTGTTCAACGATTTTCTGATAGTCCATAAAGACTTTTGGATATAACGCATAAGCAATGGCTTCATGACTCGTAACAGGGCGGTTAAGCGTACGATACAGTGTTTCTTTTACTTGTTGGAAATCAACATCTTCCAGTAGTTCCCCAGGGCGAACGGTAATAGGTTCTCTTCCTTTGAGAATGATACGTTGAAGTTCTTTCGGAAAGCCTTCATAAGGCTGGCCCAAGTAACCTTCGAACAGTTCGATCACTGAATCCGGGAAGTCTAGTGTTTCGCCGCGCTCGTAAACGTCTTCCTCTGTCAAGTTGTTTTGCACCATATAAAGGGCCATATCACCGACTACTTTCGAAGAAGGGGTGACTTTGACGAGATCTCCAAATAAATGATTGACTCTTGAATACATCTCTTTTACTTCATCCCAGCGATCTCCTAATCCCACTGCTTTTGCCTGTTGCTGCAGGTTACTGTATTGGCCGCCAGGCATTTCGTGCACATATACCTCTGTGTGAGGGGCGTTCATTCCGCTTTCAAACGCTTGGTAGTAGGGACGGACATCTTCCCAATAAGAAGAAAGTTGTTCCAATCCATGAATACCAATGTTCGGCTGACGTTCATGGCCTTCTAACGCATAATATAAAGAATTGGCACTTGGCTGTGAGGTTAAGCCCGCCATAGAACTGACGGCCACATCGACAATATCCACGCCTGCTTCGATCGCCTTCGCGTACATGAAAAGTCCATTGCCGCTTGTATCGTGGCTGTGCAAATGAATCGGAATATCTACGGCTTCCTTTAAGGTGGAGATTAACTCATAAGCTGCCTGAGGCTTTAATAATCCAGCCATGTCCTTAATGCCTAAAATATGAGCACCCGATGCTTCCAACTCTTTAGCCAGTTGCTTATAGTAATCCAAGTCATATTTTCTTCTCGTCGGATCTAAAATGTCTCCTGTATAACACATGGCGGCTTCGACGATTTTTCCGCTTTCTCTGACCGTATCAATCGCTAGTGTCATGCCTTGCACCCAGTTTAAACTGTCAAAAATTCGGAACACATCAATACCAGCTTCAGCTGATTCTTCCACAAATGCTTTAATCACGTTATCAGGATAGTTTTGATACCCCACTGCATTAGAGGAACGAAGAAGCATTTGGAATAATACATTGGGCATCTTCTTGCGTAATTGCAACAATCGATCCCAAGGGTCTTCGCTTAAGAAGCGATACGCTACATCAAAGGTAGCCCCGCCCCACATTTCTGCCGAGAACAGGTGAGGGGTTAAGCGTGCCGTCGGCTCTGCAATCCGTACTAAATCATTTGTACGTATGCGGGTGGCCAGCAAGGATTGATGAGCATCACGGAAGGTCGTGTCGGTTAACAATACTTCTTTTTGTTCCTTGATCCATTTGACGACACCATCCGCACCTTCTGTATCCAAGATCTGTTTGGTACCGGTTGGAATGGGTTCCGAGTATGTTAGTTTAGGGACAGAAGGTTTCGTAAATACCGGCTTCTTCTTTTTGCCGATGCCGGGGAACCCATTCACCGTGACATTTCCAATATACGTCAGCATTTTGGTCCCGCGATCCTTGCTTTTTGGAAATAGAAATAATTCGGGTGTTGTATCAATAAAGGACGTGTCATATTCGCCTTTTAAAAACTTTTCATGCTTGACCACATTTTCGAGAAAGGGAATGTTCGTTTTAATTCCACGAATCCGAAATTCACGCAGGTTGCGCAACATTTTGGAGGCCGCTTTCTCAAACGTGTTAGCCGATGTCGTGACTTTGACAAGCAATGAATCATAATAAGGGGTAATGACAGCCCCTTGAAATCCATTTCCAGCATCCAGGCGAACACCAAACCCGCCGCCTGAACGGTATGCCATGATTTTACCAGTATCCGGCATAAAATGGTTGAGAGGGTCTTCTGTCGTCACGCGAGATTGAATCGCATAACCGTTGATTTGGATGTCTTCTTGAGTGGGGATACCGATTTCATGACTATGTAAAGAGTACCCATCCGCAATTAAAATCTGCGACTGAACAATATCAATACCGGTAATCATTTCCGTAATGGTATGTTCGACCTGGACCCTTGGATTCACTTCAATGAAATAAAATTTATCTCCCGATACAAGGAATTCTACGGTTCCTGCATTTCGATAGCCCACATTTTTCATTAAATGAACAGCAGCCTCACAAATTTGTTGGCGCAGCCTTTCGGATAAGGAGACACTCGGTGCGATTTCCACTACTTTTTGATGACGGCGCTGGATCGAACAGTCACGCTCATATAAATGGACGATGTTTCCTTCTTGATCTCCTAAGATCTGTATTTCAATGTGCTTCGGGTTTTCCACGAATTTTTCTACATAGACCTCATCATTCCCAAATGCGGCCTTTGCTTCAGACTTCGCACGTTCATAAGATTCCTTTAGTTCATCAGCACTGCGTACAATCCGCATCCCACGGCCGCCTCCCCCCAGGGCTGCTTTAATCATCAAAGGATAACCATAATCTCGACCGAACGTTTCGGCTTCTTCCTGACTGGAAATCGGTCCATCGCTTCCCGGGATAACGGGAATATTCGCTTGAACTGCTTGATGGCGAGCTTTTACTTTATCCCCAAACATATCAAGATGTCTGGATTCCGGTCCAATAAATAGAAGTCCTTCCTCTTCACAACGTTTAGCGAACTCGATGTTTTCCGATAAAAATCCATACCCTGGGTGAATGGCATCTACTTCATGAGTTTTGGCCAGTTCAATGATTCCTTCAATGTCTAAATACGCTTCAATAGGCTTTTTCCCTTTTCCGATTAAATAGGCTTCATCAGCTTTATAGCGATGAAAAGAGCCTGCATCTTCTTGTGAATAAATGGCCACTGTCCGAATATTCAGTTCTGTACACGCACGGAAAATCCGAATAGCAATTTCTCCTCGATTTGCCACTAACACTTTGTCAATCTTTTTCATTACAATACTCATGCCGTTTGCCCCTCTCGTATATTAAAAGCTAAATAAATTTTAAGGAAACTTTTAGCTTCTTTATATCTCTCCTGAAGTTTTGCACCAAAACCCTTTTGTCTACGTTTTCTCCCTTAATTACTTTGACATTCCTAGTACATTTCTTCTTTGTATTTCTTCCTCTAACAAAAAAATAAAATGAAAATCAAGCTTAAATTCCTTTGCTTTTACATAACTATCGAGTAGCATTTGATCATTTAAACGTTTAATCATCATTAGTCTCCTCTCCTTTTTATCTGCAATATTTGTCACTTTAATCCTTAACGACGTTGCTAATTTTTTAACTTTGTTAAAAAACAGAAAATTATAAGTTGTTAAACATTTTTGGTAATAAAAATTTATCATTGTTATAATAAATTGTCAATTCGATAATTTATTATAACAATGACACTTTTTTGGTCCTGGTGCAAAAACATTTACTAGAAGTATAGAGCCATTTATTTCTTTCAAATTCGCGGATTAAACAGCTAATCCAAACAGTTTATGGATGAACTCTTTTTGATTTTGGACAGACTTCACCCTTTGGTGAATCTGCTTCTTGTTAAGCATATGCATAGCTTCTATGCCACTTACAATATAAGTGGCTGTCCGAAAAGACTTGAATCGCTACGGTATATGCTGGTTTTTTGTCTACTGTTATAACACGAGGTTTACAAATATCAGAAGCAGCCAAGGCTTTCTTGAAAAAGTGCTTGGCTGCTTCTTTATCTCTTGATTCACTTAGATAAAAATCAATGGTACTCCCTTCTGAATCGACTGCACGATATAAATACATCCATTGACCTTTTCCTTTCACATACGTTTCATCGACTCTCCAGGAATGATTACTTGTAATTATCTTGGAGTTTTTGCACCAGAACCTTATTTCTTTAGTACAGGAATAGAAACGGTTCCCTTTCCGATGATATCAATCAGCCTTGTTCCAAACCATTGGCAAATCAGGGCATACATGATTACTTTCCAATCGATTACGACACCGGCAACAAGTAATATCAAACTATTAATCCAAAATAATATGCTTCCGGGAGGCCGCTTTATAAAAGATGATATAATAAGAGCTAAAATATCCATTCCTCCTGAAGAAGCCCCCATTTTAAATAAAATTCCCACACTAAAACCGAATAAAAGGGCTCCAATTACTAAATCGATCCATACATTTCCAATCGGATGATGAATGTATGGAGAAAGTGAATGGATAGTGAAGGCAGCTGCGCCGACACAAAACATCGTCCACACCGCGTTGCTTTTTCCAAGCCACTTGACGGCTGCAATTACCATCACCGCATTTAATAACCAAATGCTCGTTGCATACGGCACAGCCCACATGTAATTTAATAACACACCTATTCCGGCAGCACCACCGGATGGAATGTAATGAGGAAATAAGAAAATAGACATGGCCGCTCCTTGAATGGCAGAGGCAAATGCAAGAATGATTGCTTTAAATAAATGTTGCGACATAACTACTACATCTCCTTGTATTTATCACAGTATTTCTCTTTTGTTTTACTTTATATCAGTTCAATCATTAAGTGAAATATAGATTAGTGATATTTATAATTAGAAATATTAATGATTAGAAAATGGTCGTTATGAATCTAGATGCTAAATTTTAAAGGCCACTATCTCCAACGGATAGCAGCCTTTAAACAAGAAAAAAACATTCAGGATGATTATAAAAGGATTGAATTGATAGGAGGGTATTGTGTTTACATAACGCTCGTTCCATGCAATCAAAAATCCCTTGAATTTCATATAATTCAGGAGATTCTCCGTGTAATATAATCATTCGTTTTTGCTACAAATCCTATCGATACCAACTCACCGGTAAATATTGTATCACTATAACCTAGTTTTACACATATCTCGGCTGACCCCTACATTCCATTATTAGTATGATGGTGTAAAATAAAAGGAAGATTGCATGAGTGAGGTGTTTATAATAAAGAAACGGAGGTGTACCGAACCACAAAATCCCTATATGAAACAAATTAGAGATTTATTCATTGTTACAAGTGCTTATGCTACTTATACTTTCTTCAAAATAGGTAAAAAACGATATATTCATTCAAGCTACGATGGCGAACAAATCTTTCATATTTTAGATTTGGAGAAAAAAGAAGTTGAAGTCTCAAAAACTTTCTCTAACTCGAAACTTATTCAAACTTTAGAAGTGAAAATTAACAGTAAACTTTCCAACAGCGAACATTATCAGATGCCTTCTAGCGCTGAGGATTTCGATGAATTTGCGGAGTATTATGAGGAACAAGACGAAATGTTGAGTAAGGAAGAGTATCTGATGGTTCAATTAGCATTACTATCTGATAACAGCATTGAAAGGTTCGAAGCTCTCGAAGGAGTGAACGAAAAACCGAAGTATGATTATTTTGGAGAACCAATTGCTTATGGTGAACATGATAGGCAATGGATCGATTATCTGGGAGATTTTGACGCTGCATATAAGATACACAAAGCTTATATAAAAGAAATTAAATAATAGGTGACCGCTCGCAAAATAGGGTGTGTGTAGCAATAGAACCAAATCATGCAATAAATACTTTATCAAGATAATCAAAAACAGACCAGCAAAATATAACTAGTCTGTTCTATTTACTCTCCGAGAAAGTTCAATTCAATGAGTGATAATCCATATCCGTCAAAATTGCATTCACCTTATCAAGACGTTTTTTTGTTTGTTCAGGATAATTAATTGCAAGAGCACTGATTATATAATCTGCTACAAACATTGATGACACAGCCGAATTATGAAAAGCAATACTGCTTGAGTTACATGGCAATACTAAGTCTGAATACGAAACAAGTGGCGATGAATAACTGTCAGTAATGGAAATGATTTTTACACCATTCATTTTCGCTGTCCGGGCAAAATCAATAATTCTCCGTGCATAACGAGGGAAGCTGATAGCAATCACCAAATCATTATCATCCATATTAACAACGCTATCTACCCAATCACTTACATCAGACACAACAAGGCTCGTATTACCCAAAAGCCGGTTTAATCCATGAGTTAAATACTGTGCAACTGGCAATCCACTCCTGACACTCGTACAAACAATCCGGTTAGCCGACATAATCAATTTTTGCGTATGCTCAAGCGAATCCTGTGAGATCATATCCATTGTGTTTTGAATGTTTCTAATCTGATTTTCTGCATATCGCCCCCAAAGATCATCCTCTTCAATTCCTTTTATATTAGCTTCAAGTCTTGTCTGAGGAGCAGCCTGGTTCCTCAAAATTTCTTGAAGACCTTTTTGAAATTCCGTGTATCCTGAATAACCGAGACTAAAGGTTAATCTCATGATAGTGGTGGTACTCGTTCCCACAATCCCAGCCAACTGATCAACCGTTAAAAATGCCACATCCATAGGATTCTTAATAATATAGTCTGCCACCCTACGTTGCGTTTCCGTTAATTCTGAGATTTTATTTTTTAATTTTAAGATTGGGTTTTCCATAAATTATCTCTCCATCATATAATGTCGTGAATTTTACATTTTTGATTTATTATAATGTATTTATTATACCACCTTATTATAGGATGAATAATATTTGCTTTTTGAAAAAATTCCAATCCACACACAGAATAAACTCGCTCTTTAATAAAATAATGGTTCTACTGTATTATTGAGATATTTCACTTGTTTAATTTGGGATCCTATTGGTCTCTTTTCTCCCCGATTTTTCTGTTTAAAAGCACAAAAATACTGTAAGACTTTCTTTATAAAGTACATTGCAGCGTTTTTATAATATTCCATACGTAAGAATCAATAGCGTTTCCTTATGAATATACCGATCGATAGAAAAATTATCGTAAATTTTCCGTCAATCTTTTTTCAATAAATAGTCGCACTATTTATTTTTTGCAAAAAAAGTTCTATGTCGATTGAGGGAACCAGCCATAATAATAGCACCACATAGATAAAATACACCAGACATCCCCGCAATACCTGAAACAGCCCCTAATGACAGCGGAGCGATAATCTGTGTCAACTTATTAAATGTTAGGCGCAGACCAAGGCCTTCTGCCACTCGATCTTGCGGCAATGAATTAATGGTAGTGAAAATAGAAAGTGGCTGCCCTATGCCTGAACAAAATCCAAGAACAAAGGCCAGAATACTAAGCCCTATCACACTGTCGACGAATGGATTTAAAATGTAAATAATTCCTGCTACAACAATTGATATCGTAATAATAAGGTTGCGCTTCAAACGACGTACAACCCAAGGTAAGATGCTGCGAATTAAAATACCGGCAGCCGCATTCAATGAGATGATGACGCCAATTGCAACAGTTGAAACTCCTTTTTCTGCTGCCAACAATGGAAAAAAAGCAATATAGGCATCTTTCGCCAACAAAACAAGTGAACTGACTAAAACCGCTTTTCGTAAATCTTGTATGCGCAGCAACTGAAAAGCATTTTCTATTTTTTCACCCTGTTTAACTGGCTGCATTTTTTTCACCTGTAGTTTCTTTAATAAAAAGGACGAAGGTATGGCTACTAAAATAACAATCCCTAGGATGAAAAAAGCATAAGTATTGCTAAAAAAATCCGAAAGCACTCCGCTAATAAGCGGTCCGATAAAGCTACCTGTGGCAACGGCGATACTAAAAATAGAAATAAAGTATTCACGCAACTTACTTTTCGAAAACTGTCCGGCGTACGCCTGCATCGATAGAACAAATATTAATTGAGCAAGACCAGAAGAAATTTGCGATATATATATACCTGCCAGATTGTTAAATACTACGAGAACAATCATTGAAAGGCTTCCAAATAGAACACCGAGAATAAGCGGGCCCCTTACCCCGATACGATCAATCGCTTTTCCTGCTTTTATAGATAAGAACAAAGGCAAAAAAGAAAACAATGCAACAATGACCCCAATTTCTGCATGACTGGCACCTAAATCTCTCGCATAAAGTGGAATGAGGGGACGGCTTCCCGCAATCGCAATCATAAACAAACATACACAAATAAACATAGCATATCGATCATGCCTTTTTTTCATTACAATCTACTCCTAACCTCTTATCTATCATACAAGAAAAGGCAGACTTATCAAAAGGAATAAGTCTGCCTAAATGTTAATTAACGAGCGCTTTTAAGTTCTTCACTAAATTCATCAGAAGAATACATGTCATCTTCTACTATTTTATCCTTTGGGAGATAGTTAAGGATAAATCCAAATATGCCGGCTATCGCGCTAATAATAAAGGTTGTATTTGCAAAAATATCCCACGTCTTGATAACGAGATTTCCGTTTTGCAAAATCAAACCGGCCAATTGGCCAAAAACAAGGCACGTACCACCGAGTAAAAATAACACGAGACAAGTTTTAAATAGAACCGCAATTATATTTCTCATTTTTTACCTCTCCTTTACATCGGTACTGGTAGAATACCCATCGCAATTAAATAACCGATTAATAGAATTGGAATAACATAGTAAATGACTAACGGCACAAATGTTTTTTCAGCTTGGGCTCCGGCTAACGAAGCTGCAATAAAGATCGAACCGGAGGCAGGAGGCGATGCACCTTCCGTTGAAGCAAAAACGAGAATGGCAACGACCGCAAGCAATGGATCTACGCCTACGGACACCATAGCAGCAAATGCAACCATGCCGATTGCTGTCAGTGTAGCTGTTGATGATAGAGGACCAGCTACAAGTGCTACGAGTAAAGCGATAATTAATACCATCAACCATTTAGAAATCGCGATTGATTCCATCATCGTGGTTAAATCTTTCGCAAGACCAAGATCAGTCAAAACCTGGCTGGATGCATAAGCAAATACAAGAAGTGCTCCAATTGTGGAGAAGCGCGGAATCGCATTGTTTAAAAACTTAGACCAATCAGATGCTGATTTCGGCAACTTTGTCCATCCTACCATTGAGCTGATTAAAATAATGAGGATCGGAATCCAGGTAATAAGTGAAATACTGTCAAGTGCATCCTCTCCAATGTTCGGATTCGCTGCGAAACTTTCTGCCATTGGACCAATCGTTACGACAATGGGAATTAATGCCCCGAGGAAAATCAATGTGGATTTCCACCCAGTCCGAAATGATTCTTTAAGCGGTTTAATAAATTCTGGTGAAATCGCTTTAATATTGTCGCGTTTGACAAAGTACATAATCAAGAAGATGCGATAGACAACTTGGTAAACGCCGGAAATAAATAACGCGATGTATAAATCGCCTTCCGCTACAACAGCTGCGATTGGCGCAAATCCAAGCATAATAAACATAGATGCACTTGGCGGAAGTGCTGCACCAAGTCCGCCATTACCTGCAACAACTGTTGCAGATAATTCTCTGCTGAAACTTGACTTAACCATCCATGGAGCCGTGATTGAACCAGTTGTAGCTGTATTCCCAGAGTTTGAGCCTGCAAGTGTTCCCATAACAGCTGATGCGATTGTATCAACATAAGCCGCACCGCCTGGAAGTCTTCCAAATATAGAGTTTAGAATCTTTACAAGACTTGCGATAATTGCTGTATGATCTATCACATAAGCCATAAATACAAAAGCGACTGAAGCATACAGTACATCATTCGTACCGGCAAAGACAAGCCCGTTCCACATTAAATCCAGTGCCTTTGTACCACCAAATAGTGACGTCGCAATAAATCCAACCAGCATCGCTTCCGCAATATTTCGTTTTAATGCAAGGTTCCAGAAGATGATAATTCCAATAAAAACGAGCAATGCCCAAATTCCTACACCCATGTGTGCACCTCTTTTCAATAATTATTTCTATGAAGGAGCGGTATCAGTATGTACGGATTACCGCTATCCTCATTCTGCTTGTAGCAAGATTAGCTCGTCACTTTGAGTGCTTCAATGACTTGAAGCCAATGATCCGGCTTTTCTCCCTTAAATTTATCTTTTAGACTCAGTTCCGCTAGCCTCTCAATTTTCTCCTTCGCCGCCCTTGACATCGTCGAATCAATATTAGTAAGCTCCAACATTTCGATAGTGCCTCCGAGTTCAATAGATCTTCTGAGTGCATGAATGGATGTTCCTGTCACCAGTCGGTTCATTGTTTCTTCAAATGTACGGCCGTTCATTGTTTCACTCAGTGAATCGATAACAAGTTTGTCTACATTAAATTCGTGAGCTGCTTCCAGTAATTCAAGATACAAAGCAGCGACACCTTTCATATGAATACTTCGGATCAATTTAACCGCAGTCGCTTCTCCAGGCACTTCGCTTACTTTCGTAATGTTCATTTCATAGGCAGCCACTAATTCCATAAATACATCAGTGCCATCACCACTTGCAAGAATAGGAACTTTATGTTTATAAACAGGCAGAGGCCCCATCATCGCTACATCAACAAATTTCCCGCCCTTTTCATTAATGTTCGCCGCTATTGCTTGTTTCACATCCGATTTAGAAGCAGATACATCAATATACACACAGCCGTTTTGCAAATGTGGCTTTAATTGATTACTTACCTCAAGTGCTTTATCCGCCGGTACTGCAACGATGACTACATTTACCATTTGCAAAACTTCCTCTGGCGATTCAACAATTTTCACCTGTGCCGTTTCCGCACGACTTAAAACCAACGAGCTGTATGCTGGTACATTCCAAAGTGGATCATACGCCGTGATTTTTTCTAAACCTTGCTGTTTCAAACCTGATGCTAATTCAAATGCAGCTTCTCCAAATCCAATAAATCCTAAATTCATCTTTTCGGTCCCCCATCTTAAAATCCAAATTCTTTTATTTTATCTTCCAGCCATGGTGGTGCGATGCTAACTCCATCTACATTGCCCTGTTTACGTTTCTCTTTATAATTTGCAATCGTCTGAAGACGCTTTTCTTCATATTTTAGTTTGTTTTCCGCTTTTTGGAGTGCATCTTCAATTTTATCTTTTGGGACGACGATTACACCGTCCTCATCCCCGACAATTAAATCACCAGGATGAACAGTTACTCCAGCACAAGAAATTGGTGTATTGATTGCCCCCGGACCATTTTTGAACGGTCCATTTGGAATAAATCCTTTCGCAAAAATCGGAAGTCCAATTTCACCAAGCATTTCTTTATCACGGACGAAACCATCAATGACGATTCCTTCAAGACCCATTGCTTTTGCTGCTCCTGCCATTAATTCACCAAGATAAGCATTTTCTGTATGGCCTTTTCCATCTGCGACAAGCACATACCCCTCACCTCCGCAGTAAATTCCTTGATGTAAGAAAAGATTATCTCCTGCTCTCATATCGACTGTTAAAGCGGTTCCAACTACTTTCATCCCTGGTGCCACTGGCTTAACTTGGTAATCCATTGAACCAGTACAACCAAGTGCATCTGAAATAAGGGTGGTATTTAGCTTTTTAGCCTTTTCAATAACTTCTTGAGACAAAAGCGGTGCGGTATAACTCAATTCCATACACTCCTTTAAAATAATATCCAATTCTTAATCCTACTTTTTCCAAACCGATTGATAACGGTTTCAAAAAGGTCTAAAAAAAAAAAAAAAATCAAACAACTATGTAGTAAAAATAACTCTTTTATAAATAAAAGTAAAATTTATTACTACCTTTAGTGACATATTACCACCGCCATGTAACAATGTAAATATTTTTTTAATAATTTTGAACTGTTATAGAATTTAAAAAAAAACGGACTTAGAAATAAGTTCGTTTTCTGGTGCAAAAATCTACCAATCATGAAACCCTCAACCCAGAATACTACTAATAGATCTACTTTACATAACAGCTAATCTTAGCAAGCAAAAAGTCTTGAATTTCATAGAATTCAAAGTTTTTTCTGTGTAATATAATGGTTCGTTTTTGTTACAACCAGAACAAAATATTATGCACTGTTCTTTAAACAATTCCCCTCAACAATAGGGCCATATTGTTGAACAACGCCTAGATATCTAGGTTAAAGATACGCAACCTCGAAAAAACGTAGTGTGACATTTATGTAACAACTGCCTAAAGATGTAATTAAAATCTAAATGCTCTTACAATATTTACTGCTTTTCTTAATTTAGTTAGAGTTTGTATATAGTCGTTATATACAATGAAATTACATCGGGGGGAATTTTATGATTAAATTAGTATTAACTGATATGGACGGAACGTTCTTGAATAATAGTGGCGATTTTAACAAGGAACTGTACAAGGATGTAAAAAAGTTAATGGGAGAAAAAGGGGTAATTTTTGCTCCTGTTACTGGCAAGCAGTGTGAGCGTGTTGAAGAGTTATTCGGTGAAGATGCTGAAGATTTATGGATTTTAGGAGATAGCGCAACTCGAATCAAACATAATGGAGAATTTGTTTACGAATCTCTGCTAAGTAATAAATTAGGACTGGAAATTATCCAGTTGCTTGAGGAAATGGGTCTTGATCATACGATTATTGCGTGTACTAGAAATGGTGCGGTTATAAAAGACAACTTACCCTCAGAAGAAGCAGCTATTGTCAGAAAATCCTACGCTCAAGTAAGGCAAGTATCTGATTTCAATAAAATAACAGATGATTTCGTCAAGATTACCATTCACGATCCAGCCCTTAGGTGTTTCGAAACTAGGGAAAAATTATCCCGTTTTTTTGAGTCAGCTTATATTGTAGCATCTGAAGCAGCCTGGATTGACATAGCGAATGCGAATGTTCATAAAGGCACGACCGTTGAACACTTACAGCGTTTATTGAACGTAACACCGGAAGAAACCATGGCATTCGGAGATGGTTACAATGATTTAGAGCTCATGACTTGCAGTACCTATAGTTTTGCTGTTCGAAATGCAGTTCAGGAAATAAAGGATGCTGCAAATTATATTACACGTTCAAATGAGGAAGATGCGGTTTTAAAGACAATTGTTCATATGTTATCTTTACAATAAAACGAAATACCGGGTAAAATTCAATTAATTTTTGCTTCTATTTCTTTGAATAAAAACAGAAATTTAAAGGGTTCTCGTGCAAAAAGTCTATCAAACTTGGACATATTAAAAAATATAATAAAAAATAAGTAAAGATCATGATCATATAAATTACCATTATACCTAATATCAGCAATCAAAACATCCTTAGATTCATGGACTCTAAGGATGTGTCGTGTTTACCAAATTGTATTTTTACGAACGGAATACCTCCCAATAAGTTTATCCTATTGGGACTTGTTTATTGATTTTACAGATATTTTTAGTTGATTAGCATCAGTACATCCAAGACTTGGAAGATTACCACTGTTGTCTTGAGGCTTTGGCATCAGAAACATGTTAATTCAGTTTATCCCGCTCTAACGGGCAGTAAGACCCCCACCTCAAAGATGAGAGAAAACAAAAAGGCTTAGGTGGGGGATCACTGCCCATAAGAACCCATTTAAAGGAACACAGACTAACATCGCCGCGTCCTGCGGCAACGTCTGTGTGACCCGCATCGTGCGGGCCTAACTAATCATCAGTGGGATGAACGCCCCCTCACTGATGGAAGTTTCCTTTATCTAGTACTTAAAAAGTTTAAGATATGTTTCTTGGCAGGTATGGCCGGTATAGCCCCTTTTACAGATGCTGTAAGGGCCCCGCTGGCATTCGCGAACTCTAAAATTTCTTGATGACGTATATTCAAGAATGGAACCAAGCTTTCCACTTGAACATCCTTTTCAAGTAACTTGTATAAAAAGCCTCCGATAAATGCATCTCCTGCCCCCGTTGTATCAGCAACTGTTACTTTAAATCCTGAAGATTGATAGTTCCCTTCTTTTGTATATAATTCGGCTCCTTTTGAACCTTTTGTATATACAACAGCCATCACATCTCCTACAAATAGGGATTGGATCGCTTCATTTACATCCGAAATACCTGTTATAAATTCTAACTCTTCATCAGAGACTTTAATAATATGGGCAAGCGGCAAGAATGTGAGAACCGTCTCCCGACATGCTGTTGGATCATTCCAAAGAGATAGACGTATATTCGGATCAAAGCTAATAATGCCTCCACGTGACTTTGCTGCTTCAATTGCTTTTCGATGAGCGTACTTCATAGGACTTTCCACTAAATCTACTGAACAAAAATGAAGAATATCTCCTTTCGAGAACCAGCCTGACTGTATCTCATGTTCTGTTAACAATAAATCAGCCGATGGGTTACGATAGAAGGAAAAATCACGCTCCCCGTCTTCTTTAATCGAAACAAAACCCAAGGCTGCATTAGCTTCATTTGTACGTGATATTTTGTCTACCTCCACATCGTTTTGTTTTAGAATATCAATAAGAAAGTCTCCAAACGCGTCGTTACTAAGCTTGGTGATGAGAGAGGACTTTCCTCCATACTTAGCGACAGCTGCGGCCACATTTGCCGGAGCCCCACCCGGTACCTTCTCAAAAGTTGGTACATTCTTTAGGTCCGTTCCTTTTTGCAGTGCAATAAAATCAATTAACGCTTCCCCAATACAGTATAACTTTCCCACACGTTCCACCTCGTTTATACTTTAACAACGCTTTTCTGCTAATGAGCTTACAAAAATTATCGTAATAAGGCGTTGACAAGAACCCGTAAGGGACATTGGCAACGCCTTATATGGATTTACATATTCCAGATATCTTTTAATTTCCAAACTTTTAAATCCTTAATCTGAACGGCTCCATTTTTGGCATAGAACTGAACACCTAGACTCGATGTTTGCGGGTAAATCCGACTAGTCAGTACATTAAGACCTTCATTAGCGAATACTTCCACGGATGAACGATCTAAATAAAGATGCAGTGACAACGTATCAGTTGTTAGTTCCACTTTACTTTTTCGAACTCCATTTACTCCCTTACCCGACTTTTCACGATTAATAAATAATTTAGAAGATGTAACATCAAACCCCACAACGGTTTCCTCTGTTCCCTCTTCATTACATCTAAGTTTTAAGCCAAACTCATCCGCCGTGACATCTTTTAATGAAAAGTCTACCTTAATTTCAAGTAATTCTTCTTTTATTCCTGTATCAATGCTTTCACTATCAAGTTTATCAATAGATACGTCAATGGATTTTTCACGGAGCCTTTCCAATTCGATAACAGGATTCATAGCCATTTTTCCGTCAGGCGTTAAGGAAAGTTCACGAGGAAGTGTTAGAGCACCAGCCCAGCCATGCTCTTTTGTCGGCATTGGAGACTCCCACATATCCATCCAGCCGATGGCGATACGTCGGCCATGATCATCAAGAAAAGTTTGAACCGCATAGAAATCATGCCCATAATCTAACTCTTTAAACTCACCACGCGAAAATTCGAGTGTCTTATAATTGAAATCTCCCACAATATAACCTGTTTGGAAGAGGTTTTGATATTTCTCGTCTTTCTCTTCTATTCCCTGCGGTGAAAATAACAGTACATGTTTCCCGCCAATTTCAAAGAAATCAGGGCACTCCCACATATAGCCTTCTGTTCCGTCGCTTTCAGCCAAAACACCAAGATACTCCCACTGTCTTAAATCTTTTGATTTATAAAGAATCACTTTTCCGATATCTTCTTTTCGAGTGCCTAAAACCATATACCAGTGATCCTCATGTTTCCACACTTTTGGATCGCGGAAATGCCCGGAGCCTTCTTCTGGATGTTTCGGGATAACCGGATTTCCCGTTTCCTTTGTAAAGTGAATCCCATCAGTGCTTGTTGCAATGCATTGTGACTGGTCAAGTATATCCTTTTCACGGTCAACGAATATATTCCCTGTATAAATTAATGTTAGTACCCCGTTATCATCAACCGCGCTGCCGGAAAAACAACCATCTTTCTCATATGCTTCGGTTGGAGCAAGGGCGATCGGCAAGTGTTCCCAATGGACCAGATCCTTGCTTTTTACATGTCCCCAGTGCATCGGACCCCAATTTTCATCATATGGGTGATGTTGATAAAATACATGGTACTCCCCTTTATACTGTATTAAGCCATTAGGGTCATTAATCCAGTTTGCTGGAGCCATAATATGATAACCTAATCGATAACGATCATCCATTTTCCCCTTAGTTTTCTGAAGAGCTTCTTCCGCTTGTTGAATTCTAGTTTCTGTTAACATATATAAATCCTCCTACACAACGTTTTCTAATCCATCCGCATTTGGATTAGTACCTTTATTTTTTTTAGAATTTAATAGAGTAAAGATTGAAAGAACGGTAAAGCATAGTACAGTAACACCCATTATGAGGTAAGTCTGGCGAAAGCCGATACTATCATATAATTTTCCGGCAATCGGCGATAGAATGGATGCACCAACCTGAGATGCAAATTGGAAGCCGACTAGATACAACACAGAAGAGAGGCGTGTATCGAAATTCGCTGCTAAATATTTAAAGATTGCAATTAACATAATTGGAAGTTCTAAAGCGTGAATTAATTTCATCGATGAAATTCCGATTGGTCCGCCCACAAGTCCTGATCCAATAATTCGGAAAGCCATTAAAAATCCTGCTAAGATCAAACTATTCTTCGCACCAAGCTTATTTACGACAAATGGTGCAAGGAACATCATTCCTGCCTCTAAAAATACTTGGAATGAATTCAGATAGCCAAACACTTGATTTCCCATCGCTTCATTTGGGAATAACGATGAATAGTAAACTGGGAATTGTTGATCATAAACGCTATAGATACAGGATACTCCAACAACATACATCATCAAGAACCAGAAATCTTTTAATAGAAAGAGTTGACCAACATCCTTTAATGTAACGGAATCGGCTCTCTCCATGTCATCATTTGTTATTTCTACCTTCACAGACATGATAATAGCAACTAAAACAACCGCCGAAATAGAGGCAATCCAAAAGTTGATATTCGGATTGATATTAAATAGTTGTCCTGCAAAAAAAGTAGCTGCAGCCCAACCTAGTGAACCCCACATTCTTGATTTTCCATATTCAAAGTCATATTTACGACCGATTTTTTCAATATATGATTCGATTGCACCGATCCCAGCCAGGAAGGCAGTCCCTAAGTAAAGTCCTCCTACGATTGCACCCAATATTACGTTGTATTGTAATAACGGTCCATAAACATAAATATAAAATGGTCCGACAAATACTAGCAAAATACTGATAAAAAATAAGATATTTTTCTTTAAACCTATTTTGTCAGAAATATAACCATATAGGGGCTGCATACATAAAGCAAAGATAGCGTTTGCAGAAAAGATGATACCTGTTTCAGCCCCGCTTAATTTAATTTCTTGTCCTAACCAAATGGAAAATAAAGAAAAACTAGATGACCATGTGAAAAAGAAAAAGAAAAAATAAGCACTTAATTTCCAATAGAGACTTTTTGATTCTTTCATCCCAATATCCCCTTTAATTTAATTGTAAAAGAATAAAAGTTATTGAAAGCACTTTCAACATCATTGTATGTCAACCGGTTTCATATGTCAACCGATTGACATAAGCGAAAAATAAAAAACACTGCAATGAGCAATGTTTTTAAGCGGTCGTTCCTTTTATTAACTTTACTGGCAGACGTGTCTCAAGTGAAAAATCAGAGAATTCACCTTCAATTTCTTTCAATAAAATATCTATCGCTGCTTTAGCTATTGAGGCAATCGGCTGCTGAATGGTTGTTAATTCTGGTAATAATGTTTGAGCTGTTTCCGTTCCATCATAGCCAACAACCTTTATCTGACTTGGTACATCTTTCCCGTGTCTTTTAGCTTCATTTAAAAAGGAAGCAGCAAATAAATCGTTTGTCGCAAAAACACCATCTACTTCTGGGCATTCCTGAAATATTTTACTAATGACTTCTTGCTGGCTTTTTTGATCAAATACTTCTGGGATTTCGTAAATAGCAGGAACTCTGCCATGCTTCTCCATCATATCTACATAAGCTTTTCTTCTTAATCTTGCTGGTGTTTCTAATTCTCCAGCCCCATCAATTAAAATAATGCGTTTACATCCTTTTGAAAGCAGCAAATCTGTAGCTATTTTACCACCTTCATAGTTATCGGAGCTTACAACAGGGATTGTCTCCGATAGATAACGGTCAATAGCAACAACCGCTAAATTTCGCTTGTGATAATCTAAAATACCTCGGTTATGTGTTCCAACTATAATTCCATCTACCTGATTTCGCAATAACATCTCTAAATATTTTTCTTCTTTATCTATCTGATTTAAACTGTTACAAAGCAACACTTTATAACCTTGAGATGCACAAATATTTTCCAAATGAAAAGTAAGTTCTCCAAAAAACGGATTGGTTGTTGTTGGCAAGATTAAGCCTATTAAGTTCGACCGTTTATTAAATAAAGAACGAGCAACATCATTAGGAAAATAGTTAAGATCATTCATTGCTTTTTGAACTTTTTCCCTTGTTTCATTGCTTATATAACCACGATTATTTAAAACCCGGGAAACCGTTGTTGGTGAAACACCGGCTAATTTTGCTACATCTTCAATTTTTGGCTTCATTCCAGATCCTCCTGCATCTCTTTCCACAGATTACCTGACTATATTATATCAAAAAAAAAATAGTTATTTCCTCATTATGTTTAGGTGTTTAATTATATTTCTTTATTACATTTTATAAATTATATACCCCTATTAAAATATTCAAATAATTTAAAATCCTTTCACCTGAAATGTTCTATTAATATTTTCTTCACAATGGTTACATGAAATATATTGTACTTAAAGTAACGGATAAATAGATAATTAAATAGAGCGAGCATCGTATCAACTTTGCTCGCCTTGTTCAGGACACCACTTGTCTCTTTGATTAAGCCGTAAAATTGCATCATAGCTTAACATAATTGCTGATCTAACACCTTCCATGCTTGAAATATTATTCATAAAGCTCATGTCATTCTCTTTGACACGGATTTCATAAGTTACTTCAAAATCATTTCCAGGCATAACCGATTTCGATTTAAGAGAATGCTTTTTGGCATGTCTGGAAATCACATGTTCCAAAGAGTTTTCAATGGAAGTTTCATTCATATTTGTTTTATCCAGTTTGTAATCCTGGAGATAATTTTCATAGAATAATGTCCCTATTTCACTTTCATTCATTATTTTCCCGGTCTTATCCCAATGTACTACGATGATTCTCGGATTTACAGTAAATCGGTTTCATGGTCCACCGTTATGGCCGGCTGGTGATACCTTTCGCTAATAAAGGTTGAGCCTGTCCGATTGCTGATGAGCTGCGTTTGTTTTCCTGATTTGAATTCATATGCATAAACATGATCCCAGCTTGAATAGGATTGTCCTGTGGCATAAAAAAGAGCTTTTTCCCCGATGGCTATGTCAAACGCACGGAACGGCCACGTTTCAATCACTGTTTTTGTCGAAAGCTCAATTTTCTTTACCTCTACTCCTGCTGCAACGTATAAAAACCCGTTGTAAACTTCCATATCATAAACGATGTCTTCCAGCTTTAATCGTAAATCAATTACCATACTATCCGTGTTAATCAAAATCAATTCATTTTCCTCAGATACAAAATAAAGATAATTATTATTCTCATCCAATTTCCACTTTTTAAACATGCCTACGTTTACCGACGACTCCGCTTTGACAGGCGAACCTGGTATGCTCAAAGCCAGGAAACACAAACAAAGTAAAATAAGCCATTTTTTCATTTATAAGCCCCTTCTCTATTTACTGCATATTGAAGCAAAAATGAATCTAACTTTTGTCCATCAATCTCTATATTTTTTACATCTTATTCATAACAGAGCTCTCTAATATCCACCGACTCCATACATTCTTTTTGATTTCCCATTTATGATATCCAGTTCTATCCCTATTTCTGCAAGAAGATCCGTGTCAAATATCGTCGTTGCAAAATTAACATTCCTATTTCTTTTAGAATAGATGTATATTAATCTGTCAAACTGGAAAACCTTCTAATGGATGTGTTATGCTATCATCTCTACATACTATCTACAAATAAAAGGACGAGGTGCTTGAAGATGAATAAAACAGAATTAGTGAATGCTGTAGCTGAGAGAGCTGAGTTAAGCAAAAAAGATGCCGCAAAAGCTGTGGATGTGTTGTTTGAAACCATCTCTACTACGCTTGCTAAGGAAGAGAAAATCCAGTTAATCGGGTTTGGAACGTTTGAAGTGCGTGAACGTGCAGCCCGAACAGGCCGTAACCCACAAACAGGCGAGGAAATGCAAATCCCTGCTACTAAAGCTCCTGCTTTTAAACCAGGTAAAGAACTAAAAGAAGCTGTCAAATAAGTAACCAACCAAAAAAACGCTAAGGAAGCCTTTGCTTTCTTAGCGTTTTTTCATTTTGAAACCATTAATTGATGTCAATAAAACGAGGTTGGGTACCTTTTAGACACCCAACCTCTTGTTAGCTGATAATGATCATTATGTTAAGTTCATTTTATCTCAAAATCATCTCGTTATATATACAACAGTTTTAAGAAATATTCTTCAATTGCTCTGTTAATCGCAGGAACTCTTCTTTGTTTCGATTCTGTAACGACTGGTCAATCTCTTTTTGGATTTGTTCTTTTCGGAAATCGCGAAGCGCTTTGTTTAACACCATTTCAGCCCATTGAGAATCCATGACGTTTACTTCAGGTTGTGGTGATGTATTAAGCAAATTCCTTTCCATAGGAAATCAACTCCTTGACCTTTTTTCTATTATACTAACTATTTTCAGACTATTCAAATATTTAGTTTAGTATTTCCACTAGAAGTATAGAGCCATTTATTCCTTTTAATGTGTTATACAATTTATAATTGACAAACTAAATGTGACATACTATTATAATATCAACAAATAAAAAACGCTTACATTTAAAGAGGTTAGAATTATCTATCTTATAAAATTCAAACAAAGGGGAGTTTTTCTAATGGGAACTATCATTTGCCAAATCTGCAATAACACAATTGATCATTTTGAGAATGAGAAAGTATCCACTTTGTACGGACAATGCACTTGCTGTGATAAAAAACAAAAGAAGGCTTCTAAATAATTCAAGCATAAATCAATACTATAAAAACCGTTCTCAACATTTGCGACCGGTTTTTATAGTTAATAAAGCATCAATATATGGTATTTTTCCCCAGGATAATAACCAAATATGTAACTAATAAAGAAACAAAACCAACCCCTTTTTCTTCAGATAACTTTTTGAAAAAGGGGTTTGTCTACACTCTGGGGAGGTGCTGTGGCACCTCCGTTTACTATTAAACAAACGGAGGTTCAGGAAGGATTAAATCCTATAGTTTGTAAAAACTAAAGTTATTTTTTATATTTCAAGAATGGTCCCTCAAAAGGCCAATTTCTTGAGTGTTTCTTCTTAGTCTTCGGTTGTACAAGATCCTCTGGCACTTCTGAAATAATTGAATGGAGATCCTGATAATCCTTTTTTATATTTTCAATATAAAAAAGACCGCTATCAGTTTGTTTAGCTTCTTTAATAAATTCCGGCCATAAATCAATATAAGGTTTTCCTATAATAGCAGCATTCCCCAACTTTTTTGGAAAGCCCTTCCACCACATATCACCTATAGAAAACTTTGCCTTTCTCATTTCACCATAAAACGGTTGTAATTGGTCAGAAGCTTTTAACCAAAATCGTTTTAATTCCGTAGGCCATCCAGGCTGGTTCATCACTTCCTCCAAAAACTCCATAGTGATATAAGAAGCTCTAAAACCTTCACGTGTGGCACCTATTTTAGGTGGGATTCGAATTGTAATATAAGTAAATGGTTTGCTGGGATACCAAACAATCACTTCATGTATGTGTTCAGATAAAAATTGAATAAAATGTTCTTTTCCTTTTTCGGCCAGTTTAAATTGTGGCGGCTCATAAATTCCATATCTTCTAGGTAATGCTTCAGGTAATGTTGATTCAATGAATTCTAAAAATGCTTTAAAGCCATCTTTTATAAAAGTGTGGTCTTTCATGAACCACCATGTCATTTGGAGACAATCTGGATCATCTTTTACTTTGATGGTTTCTAGCCTTTTCACACTAGTTGGGGAAGAAATTGTTCCTCGTTCATCAAAAATAATTCCATGTGATGATTGAGCAAGGATTTTAGAAATTTTCTTGAGTATCTGAAATGCTCGTTTAGGTGCACCTAAAGGTTCTAAAATAATTTCTGTAAAATACTTAATGCCCGGCAGTTGGCCAACAACTTCTTCTGGTATATCTTCCTCCATTACTTCTTGAGGATTACCAATCGTAATTTGCCAACTTGGACCTTCAAAGATAATCCCCTGATTCTGCTGTTTAATACTTTCTTGGTTAAAAATTTCATTCTCAAATGAAGTTTTATTTACAGACCATATGCTAATGTCGTAACTCATTTTTTCATTCCTTACTTAGAGTAATGATTACATTTAATTCTATTGAGCTAATTACCATAATCAATTACTAAAACCATTCTAAATATGATTCATTTATTATATCGAAACAGGATAACTTCTATTCAGTAAGCATTTATTACATTACTTCTTTAACTCAATTCCATTGTTCTTTTGCATCTTACGATACAGAGTCATTCTAGAGATACCAGCTTTCTCTGCAGCATCCGTACGACTCATGCCTTGATCGATAAGATATAGGGCATAATTAACCTTTTCCTCATCGGTTTTCGGTCTTCCAGGATGTTTCCCTCTTTTCCTTGCAGCCTGAATTCCTTCTTTTGTCCGCTCAGAAGTTAAATCTCTTTCAAATTGAGCAATACCAGCGAAAATAGTAAACAGCATTTTCCCATGTGCTGTTGTTGTATCTAGCCAAGACTCTTTTAAACTCTTTAGATGTGCTCCCTTTTTGGAAATGAGTTCAGTAATTTCGATAAGATCTTTTGTAGAACGAGATAAACGAGTCAAATCCGTTACGACAACCGTATCCTCTGGACGAAGAAATTGTAGCATTCGGTTCAACTCTGGCCGTTCCCGTTTTATCCCTGCCACCTTTTCAAAAAAAATACGTTCACATCCGAATTCTTCCAACTGCTTCCTTTGTCGGTCCAGATTCTGGTCGATTGTAGAAACACGCATGTAACCAAATTTCATATGTATCCACTCCTCTGTACATTATTGTATCAAAAACATCACGAATCAAATATTGTTACGTATTTTTGTTACGTCAACTACGCGAGATTAATAGTCTAACATAATCAACGGAACTACTGTAACAGAAACGTTCGTTTTTGTTACAACCAGAACAAAACGATACCTTATTGAAAGTAATACAAGTATACCCTGTTGGGATGGTTTTGCTTATTGAGTTAAAAAAATAAATCAACTTAATTTGGAAGTTAAAACTTTTCGTAAAGGTGTCTGTAAATAATTGGACGTCCTTGAATTATTTGCAAGCCTTTACGACCGTTAAATATGTCGATTTTATATGGAGAATATGGCCGTTCGTAAAAGTGCACTTTTACGAACGGTTTATAGGTTCCAATTCTATATTAAGACTCTTTTAATGAATCGTGTCGACGATTAATGTTTTCATCCCAAATAAAGAAGACTTCTTTTACAATACCTTCTGTAATAGTAAACTTTTTAGACAAAAAACATATTTGAATATAAAATTCACCATAATATAGATAATCATGAATGGCTTTGAGTAATGAGGTGATTACATGTTCTTCAAAAAAGGGCTTTTAAAGAATAAGAATGAGAAAAAAACGATAAATTCCCAAGATATTGACCATTTATTGACTAAAGCCAAAAAATCCAGTGATTTTGGGCAACTTTCACTTACGAATCAAACAGGACATTTCATCCTTTCTTACTACAACACACTGATTGATCGAGAACAATTTCAGTGCAAAGTATTATATGTTTTCCAAGATTCCTCTTTTGATATTAGTCAACTTAAGAAAATTGAGGATATTAGGAATACGATCCCGATTGAAGATATTTTGATTACAGACAACACAGAAGTGATCGAATCGAAATTCCTTAAAGGGTATGCTATTCTGCAAATGAAAGAAAATGATCATAAGTGTGCTTTAATTAATTTATCCAATGAAAAAGTTGGGTTGCGTGAGCAAAATAGCGTTGAAAATGAGTTCAGCGTCGTAGGACCTCAAATCGGATTTGTTGAAAATGTCGATATCAATATACATTTACTAAGGCAGCAAATCAATACACCTCATTTAATTATCCAAGATATTCATATAGGGGCTATGTCACATACTAAAGTCATCATCGCTTATATTGAGGGAGTTACAAATGAGCAGCATGTTCAAACGATGACTCAACGATTGCAAAATATCGATTTTGATGTGGTTTTTGATTCCTCTCAGCTTCATCAAATCATAACCGATAATTCCTTAACCCCTTTTCCACTGCTTTTATCGACGGAACGTGTTGACAGAGCCGTTTGGGCTCTCATTAACGGACAAGTAGCTGTTTTTAGTAATGGTTCGGCTTATGCCATTACGGGCCCTTCTACATTACTTGATTTTTTTATTTCGCCTGAAGACTATTATTTACCTTGGATCCTTGCATCTTTTTTTCGATTAATACGTATCTTTAGTGTGCTTTTCTCGATTTTTGCAACCTCTATATACATAGCTGTTTTGACGTACCACTATGAGATGATTCCAAAAGTGTTACTCGGTCCACTTAGCTTTTCACGTCATAACGTTCCGTTTACACCGGTATTAGAAGTACTTTTTTTGGAATTGACGATTGAACTTTTACGTGAAGCTGGAGCACGGTTACCTACTAAGGTGGGACAAACGCTGGGAATTGTAGGTGGCATCGTAATAGGCCAGGCCTCCGTTGAAGCAGCACTTACAAGCAATGTGTTGCTTATTATTGTTGCCTTATCTGCTTTGGCTTCTTTTACTACACCGATTTATAAAATGTCGAACACCATCCGTTTTTTACGTTTTCCCTTAATTATATTCGCAGCCATATGGGGCGGATTAGGGATTGTTTTAGGAATAAGCTTTTTGATTGTTCATCTGACACGTTTAGAATCATTAGGTACACCCTATACCGTTCCCTTATATCCATTTAGGCGTAAAGATTTGGCGGATAGCTTTATACGTTCGTCCTATAATGTCACCTCCAAAAGGCCAAGTTATTTACGTCCTCGATCACTTTGGAGATATCATCCAAGTGACCAGATCAAAAAGAAAAACGATTTTGATGATTGATCAGAAAATAATAGATGAGGTGAGGTATGAATTCACGTTTTCTCTTTGCGATTAGCTTCATTGTCTTCCTAACTGGGTGCGAGAATGAAAGGACTATTGATCAAGTTCAGATTATCGAATCGATTGGTTATGATCGGCATGAGGATGAAATCAAGGGAACGGCTATCTATCCTACGTTCACAGAAAAAGGACAAACCAAATTAAATATCTTGACGACAAAATCTGCTTCGTATGATGATATCCTCCCGAGATTGAATACAAAGTCTGCGTATCCAATCGAAATAGGCCAATTACGTTTACTATTGTTCGGCAAGAAGTTTGCGAAACAAGGGATTGATCCGGTTATAGAAAGTCTTAAACGGGATCCGGTTGTGGGAAGTCGAATGCAGCTGGCTATAGCCGAACATACAGCAGAAAATATATTAATATCAGGAAAAAAGACAAACCTTCCCTTCCATTTAAGCGATAAAATTAATCAGAATATACAAAATGGAAATTTGCCCAAAATGAATTTGCACCTTTTTTTGGAAAATTTTTATAGTGAAGGCAGGGACCCCTATTTGCCTTACTTTACCATAGAGGAGAGAAAAGCCCACATTAATGGGTTAGCTTTATTTAAGAATGGCAAGTATATAAATCATATTAATTTAAACCAGTCATTTATTGTAAAAATGCTAATTGACGGAGCCCAAAATGGACGTTATCACATCAAAATCAATCAAAATAAAAAGGAAGGCTTTATTTCATTGGAAAATCTGGATGCAAAAGCTCATTATACAATTAGTCAAACCGATCAAGTTCCGAACATATCTATCGATTTAACCATGAATACTCAGATAAAAGATGTCCCACCTTGGCTTAATGTAACCGGCAATAAAAACATCCTAAAAATGGAAAATATCACGAATGAACACTTTAATGAAGAAGTCCAGCAATTAATCTCGTTGTTTCAAGAATACCAAGTAGATCCAATCGGGTTTGGAGACATGGTTAGAGCAAAATCAAGAAATTGGGATTATGGCCGGTTTCAGGATATGTATCCCCATCTCAAAACTACAGTCAATACAAAGGTGAATATTATACAAATGGGTGTGGGAGAGTAAGGGTTTCATTTTTGAAGAGGAGAGGAAGAAGGTGCACACTTTAACCGATGAACGATTTTTAGTATCTCCTTTTTTAGTTTTTTTCCTGATTTACTCTAATATTATTGGTGTGGGGGTCATGAGTTTTCAAAGAGATATTATAGAGGGTGCCGGTTACGATGCATGGATTTCCGTCCTATTATCCGGTATAAGTATTCATGTTTTAGTTTGGATGATATATCGCATTCTTACAATTGCTAATAACGATATCATTTATATCCATCAATTTTGCTTTGGGAAATGGATTGGCGGGTTATTAAACGTTTTTATCATCATCTATTTTCTTGTAGTGGCATTGATTGTTTTCCGTGTTTATATTGAGGTTGTTCAAGTTTGGATGTTTCCTTTAATGAAGACATGGCAAATAAGCTTGATTTTTCTATTCCTTCTTTATTACATTGTTTCAAGTGGATTTCGTGTGATTACCGGGGTGTGTTTCTGGGGAACAGTTATACCTTTCGTTTTTCTGTTTCCCCTTGTATTCTTTTCCTTAGAGTTTGCCCATTTCAATCATTTATTGCCTCTTTTTAATCATTCGGTTAAGGAAATATTAGGATCATCTAAAACGATGGTGTTTCAGTTTCTTGGCTTTGAGACTCTACTCATGTTCTACCCATTTATCAAGAATCCTGAAAAATCAAAAAAATGGGCCCACTTTGGGGTTTTGTTTACGATCTTCCTATACCTTTTCATAACGATCATTACTTTTGTTTTCTTTAATGAAGAGCATCTCAAACATACGATTTGGCCGACCTTAACTTTACTTAAAATTGCGGAAATGCCTTTCATAGAAAGAGTTGAATATATTGTCGTTTCCTTATGGTTCCTTGTCGTATTGCCTCATATTAGCCAGCATCTATGGGCAGTCTGCCGCGGACTCAAAAAGTTAGTAAATATCAAACAACGTATTAGCTTATTCATTTGCCTCTTTTTATTCTTTTTGTTCTCTAATGTATTAGAGAGCCATAAACAGATAGAACGATTAGCTGATTTATACTCATCTGTCGGCTTCTATTTTATATATTTGTATGTCCCTTTTCTCTTTTTAACGATTAACATTAAACAAAAACTAACTAAATAGGGTTTTGATGCGAGAATAATTCGATAAGGATAATGAACCTCCCCCACCTATCGCTTCGCGCTTGAGGTGGGGGTTTCTTGTCGATCCCCTCGAAATCAGAAACTGGACGATGTCCATAGGTGTACACGACACCCTCGTCTTTCTCAGGGCCTGACGCTCCCTTTAGAAGCAGTGGTTTTGACGCAAGGGGTCTCCCGACTGCTTGCTGCCACCGTAAGCAACAGAGAGAGAATCGAATTCACAGCCATCTCCCCCCGGGGCGGTTCTACCCATCTACTACACCTGTACAGGACGTAGATACGTGATGCTGGTCACCATCACTTCTAGAAACTTCCCGTGCAAATACCGGGATAAGATGTTCCCTGCACCGTGGATATCCCGATGCCGTTCATATCCGCAAGAACATCGGTAGTTTCGTGAACGGACTTTGTTCCGTTTCCCGCAAGCAGGGCATGCTTGCGTCGTGTAGACTTCGTTTTCTTTGGATAACGAGATACCGGCCGCTTCCAGTTTATACGTTAACTGAGCGGTGACCTTCCCAAAGCTCCAATTGCTGAGTTTCTGATTCAACCGTTTGGGACGGAGGCCAGCGTCAACACAAGCGGTGTCTGCTGTTTCCCCTTCCATCTGCCCAGGCTGAGGGTCAGCTTGCGTCCTTCCAGTACGAAGGATTTGTCTACCCATTTTGGATGAAAAACGAACTTCTCTTTGTATGGATACCGGATGGACGGATTCGTTTTCCTCGCTTTACGAACCCCGTCTCGGGCACGCAGAGACTTGTGGCACACGGCTTGGATCGTCTGACTGTGAAGAGGATACAAGCCTTTTAGTTCAGATTGAAGATCGCTTTGGTTGTTCCACCCACCGTGAATCCGGTAGTAATACCGGGCCAGCTGCACGCAGTCATTCCAAATCGTTCCGCACATCCGACGTATGCGAAATAACTGTTGAAGCGTTTGTTGGTTGGCTGTAAAAGCTGTTTTCAACGTGCGATAGATGAGATCCCCTCCCTACTCACTGGGCTGTGCCCTTCACGCTCCTTGAGGAAGGGGAATTCTCCCGGACTATGTTAAATTTCCCCGATAAAAAAACTGTATGGAATAAATTCTACACAGTTTTTTTGAAATTCCTATTAGATTGTCAGCAACTCCAACAAGAGTCCTTTTTTAAAGTAAATTTTCAAATAATATCCAATGGCATTTTTCTAGTAGGTTTAGGAAATACTTGATCAATTCTACTGAGATCTTCTTCAGTAAACTCAATTGTTGCTGCTTCAGCATTTGCTAAAACATGTTCATCTTGAACCGCTTTTGGAATAGCGATGACGTTATTCGAACGGATGGTCCAAGCAAGAGCGATTTGTAATGGTTGGACATTGTATTTGTCAGCAATATCATGAATAGCTGGATCGTTTAAAAGCTGTCTTCTTAAAGAACCTCCTTGAGCAAGGGGACTGTAGGCCATGATTGGCATGTTATGTTCACGCTGCCATGGTAAGAGATCGAAGTCGATTCCTCTTGAACCTAAATGATATAGCACTTGGTTCGTCACACAATTTTTTCCATTCGTAGTGTTCCATAGCTCTTCCATATCAACCGTGTCAAAATTAGAGACGCCCCATCTTAAAATTTTCCCTTCTTCACGTAGTTTTTCCATTCCTTCAATTGTTTCCTCTAAAGGAACACGTCCTCTCCAGTGGAGAAGATATAAGTCCAAGTGGTCTGTTCCGAGTCGTTTTAAGCTGTTTTCACATGCTTTTGAAATCATATCTAAACCTGCATGATGGGGATACACTTTTGAGACTAAAAAGACTTCATTTCTGCGTCCTTTAATGGCTTCGCCAACTAAGCGTTCAGAATCGCCATTTCCGTACATTTCAGCAGTGTCAATAAGTGTCATGCCCAATTCTACGCCGAGCTGCAAGGCTTTTATTTCTTTGTCTCTCACTTGGGGATTTTCCCCCATGTACCATGTTCCTTGTCCTAAACTAGGTAAAGAAGTGCCGTCAGGTAGGGTTACCACGCGTTTGGCTAATGCATTTTTAATTTCCGCTCTTTTCTTTTCATCCATTAGGCTCGACCCTTTCTTTTATGTATTTGGGTATCATAGAAGTAGAATGTTAACGTCTCTTCGTATAAAGTACGCATATATTTAGAATTTCCGCAACCAACAAAATCCTTCTTTGTTGCATGATATGGCCATTTCTGCTTCCGTCTGTGCAAAAAAACAAAGAAAGTGAGGATGTGGCCTATAAGTGTCTGACGCTTTGAGTCATCCTCACCACTTCTATTCTAAATCAATTTATCAATCGACTTTGATATCAAATGGATTAGATCAGATGAGCTCCTCCATCGATAAGAACCGATGTGCCAGTTGTAAACCCATTTTTCGCTAGGTAAACATAGGTTTCAGCAATATCTTTAGGTTGAGCAACACGTCCGACAGGTAGTTGCTTAGCAATCCCATGGTACATATCTTGTCTTTGATCTTCTGGCATTCCGCCGTAAACAGGAGTGTCAACGATACCAGGTGATACCACGTTTACTCTGATAGGTGCCAGGTCTACTGAAAGTCCTCGTACTAATCCATCGATTGCTGAATTAATGGAAGCTAGAGTCGTTGCACCTTGAGGAGGACGCACACCATATACACCAGAAGTTAATGTAATAGAACTTTCATTATTCAAGTATGGAAGAGCAGCACGAACCGAAATATACTGCCCCCAGAACTTACTATCAAAAGCCTCTCTTACGGTTGCAACAGGCAGTTCGCTAAAGTGACCCATAGCGCCTTCACCTGCAGTAACCACTAGGTGATCAAATTTCCCAACCTTCTTGAAAAAGTCTGCAACCTTTTCCTCGCTGCGAAAGTCGATTTCATAGCCCTCTACGTTACCACCAAGCTTCACTTTTGCGTCAGATAATTTTGAAGCAGAACGGCTAGCAATAATGACTTGAGCGGATTCATCGAGAAACGCCTTAGCAGCGGCTAAACCAATACCAGATGTACCTCCTAAAACAACCACTCTTTTTCCTTTTAATGACAACGTCATAACCTCCTTTATTCATATATTTGTTTAACCAACTTGCGGATTCTGATTAAAGAATCCGCAAGCTTGTGCTGGTTCAGTGTACTCCACATCTTCAAATAGGTTTGTTATAAGTGTAGCGATTTTTTTACTCATGCTCATTCACCTCCTTGAAATGACAAAACAGAAGTAAAAATATTCATTTCCATGCCATAATTTTTAAGGTTCCCTTATTCATTTTTCTAAAATAGAATACGTCATAAGTGTTTCCCATCATCTTAAAAGTTACTAATGAATATACTCAAGGTCTCTCTCAACATTGGCACTTAAAATGTCTTCTGTTTTGATTTCGAGTAATTTCTCCAAGAACCTTATGGTTCCTAATACTGCTTGAATATCCTCCTCTGTTTGAACGTCTTCCATTTTCTTTTGAAGAATCAGTTCATTTATAACTTGTTTGAAAGTCTGGGTCTTTATAAGCCATTCTCCAACTAGTTCCTTTGTTGTGTCTCTCTCGCCTTCATTTTTGACAGCAAATAAGCTTTCCGTTTTTGTTTCTACGAGTGTTACGGAACCAAAATCGGAATCCATACGGATGCGAAAATAATTCTTTCTACTGTCATAATATCTTTCTTCCTTTAATAGAAAATACTCTATCCCTACTGTGATTTCATAAAAGGGTTCTGTCTCTGTAGGATAATGAAAATCTCTTACATCCACACTTTTTACAACGTCTAAATAGGTCTCCAAACCATATTGAGTACTAATTATTTTTGCATCCATTACATTCATAATTTCACTCCCTTTTTTACCTTGCGGATTGTTTTAATATTTAATCAGCTTGTCTGTCAAAATCCATACCTACCACTATTAGTCTAGTTGCTTTTTTCAACTGCATGTCCACCAAACTCGTTCCGAAGAGCAGCGACCACTTTCCCTGTAAAGGTGTCATGATCTTGAGAACGGTAGCGCATCAAAAGAGACATAGCGATTACAGGGGTGGCTGTCTGCAAGTCCAAAGCCGTTTCCACTGTCCACTTTCCTTCTCCTGAAGAATGCATGGTTCCTTTGATTTGTTCTAAATTTGCATCTTTAGAAAATGCACGTTCTGTTAAGTCCATGAGCCATGAACGAATGACTGAGCCGTTATTCCATACTCTTGCCACTTTTTCATAGTCAAAATCAAACTCACTTTTCTCCAATACTTCAAATCCCTCACCAATCGCAGCCATCATTCCATACTCAATTCCATTGTGAACCATTTTCAAAAAATGGCCGCTACCTGCTGGACCAGCATATAAATAACCGTTGTCTACCGCAGTATCGCGAAATACGGGTTCAACAATATCCCATGCTTCTTTATCCCCGCCAACCATGTAACAAGCTCCGTTACGTGCGCCTTCCATCCCTCCGGAGGTGCCGACATCCATAAAATGTATACCTGATTCCTTTAGCTGCTCGTAACGGCGGATGGATTCTTTGTAATGAGAATTACCTGCCTCAATTACAATATCTCCTTTACTCAAGTGTGGAGTGATTTCATTTATAACGGAATCGACAACAGCGTGCGGAACCATCATCCAGATAATTCTGGGGGTTTCTAATATTTGAGTAAGCTCCTTTAAACTTGATGTTCCTATAGCACCATACTGACTGATTTCCTCTACAGCATTGACATTTAAATCGAAGGCGGCAACTTCGTAGTTATGATCAATTAGATTTTTTCCTAAGTTTAACCCCATTTTCCCTAACCCGATTAATCCAACTTGCATCCTCTTGTCCTCCTGAACTATTCGTGTTGTTATCCTATTTTTAATGCTTTTACTGATTGATCTTTTGAAATCATCTCATACTTAGACCCTTGGTATTCCCACCAATAAAACCCGTCCTCTTTTAAAAGTTCATCCGAAGCATCCGGACCCATCGAACCTGACCGATAGAAATGTAAGGGGACTGTGTTTTCCTCAAACGCTTCTAAAACTGGCTGCACCCATTTCCACGATAATTCCACTTCATTCCAGTGGGCAAAGAATGTCGAGTCACCGCGTAATGCATCAAAGATTAAGAGTTCATAAGCTTCGGGTATGTCTTTTGCTCCTGCCCTGAAATCAATTGAAACAGGCTCAATTTTCCCGTTTTTTAGCGGATTCTTACTATTCAATTGCAACGATATCCCTTCATTGGGATTGATATTGACAATTAATAGATTTGGTTCCGTTTGTTGATCGGATCCATACAATTCCTTCACTGGATTTTTGAACTCAATGACGATACGTGTTGACTTTTCCTTCATTCTCTTTCCCGTACGGATATAGAAAGGAACTCCTCGCCAAAAATCATTATCAATCCATAAACGGGCGGCAACAAAAGTATCATTGACAGAGGAAGAATCAACCCCAGGTTCCTCCCTGTATCCAACCACTGGCTCATGATTCATTTCTCCGGCACCATATTGGCCACGGACAACTTGAGAACCGACATCCTCTTTCTGCAAAGGCCGCAATGATTCCATCACCTTTCTCTTCTCATTCTTGATATCTGCGGCACTTATCGTTTTTGGTACATGCATGGCCGTCATCATCAACATTTGCAGCATATGATTCTGGAACATATCCCGGATGGCTCCTGCTTGATCATAATAGCCCGCTCTGTCTTCTACCCCAACTGTTTCACTAGCCGTTATTTGTACATTGGCTATGTGCTGATTATTCCATAAGGATTGAAGCACAGGATTGGCAAATGCCAATGCTTCGAGGTTTTGAACCATCGGTTTACCAAGATAATGGTCTATTCGATAAATTTCATCTCCATGAAAAGATTTGCTTAGCCTTTGATTTAAATCTTGAGCGGAAACCAAATCATGCCCAAACGGCTTTTCGATAATCAGGCGTTTCCATCCCTTCGTCGTTCCCAATCCGCTTTCTTTAATATTAGAGGCGATGACATCGAAAAATTCTGGGGCAACAGACAGATAGAATAATCGATTTTCAGGAATGTTTAACTCCTGTTCACGCCTCTGTATCCGATCAAGCAGTACTTTATATCCCCCCACGTTCGTGACATCTAATCGGCTGTAACGAAACGCGTCGATAAATTCTTTTAATTTAGCTTTATTTTCGATAAAACGTCTAGAAAATGTTCTTAATGAATGTTCTACATTTGTTTGAAATTCATCATCTGATAGTTCTCTCCTGCCTAAACCAATAATTGAAAATGACTGGGGCATCTTTTGATCTAAAAACAAATTAAAAAGAGCCGGATAAATTTTTCTTTTGGCCAAATCGCCAGTTGCTCCAAACAAAACAAAGGTCATAGAATCCACTTTTCATTCCTCCATTCTTCAAAACATTTTCCAATAGAAAAATGTAGGTACCCACACTAATAATGGATAATTGTTGGTTATGACAACCATATAAGGCACATCAAATTTTTTACGAATTAAATTATTGTAGACTTTCGCTATCCTATATTTGCTTTATAAACTTAATTTTTTCTCCCAGCTTGCACCATGAAAATGAATTTCCGGAAATGGTCATAGCCACATTGAGGACATTTATCATTTGTAGTGATCGTTAAACATCTTTCGCAAACTTTTCGATGTTTTGCTTTTGTTCCTAACATAATCGTTTCATTCCTTTCTGTATTCATTAATTGACGATCTATATTAAATGAGGATCTATAACTTCCACCTAAAAACTGTATTTTATATTATTACAGTTTAGATAAAAAATTAGATTTATCTTAAGTCCGATTTTATTTTCAAAATCCAAAGGAGAATCCTTCATTTCCCCTCTTAAAAGGTCTAATGGTATATGTGCCTTTTCATCTTAACAATTACCGCTTCAAGAAAGATTGGTTGCGGCATGGATGTTAGTATAATATCTACAACATACAATTAAAAGTACGCACTTTTTAGTTATATAATAAATAAAAATATACCTAGTATACTTTTATACACTATTAGGAGTTATGAGATTTTCAATTAGAGGATTTAAACAAAAAGATCCCCGCTAATTTACGAGGATCTTTCAAAATTGCCTTGGAGTCATGATTTAAATAATAGTTTGATCAACTCATGATAAATAAGGGAGTATCCCTGGGTTCACGACTCGTTGTGATATTTTTTCTTAATGCCGACTCTTTGCCCTTGTCGTTTGGCACAGACATTTATCAAACCTTTGCGAATTGGTTTATAACAGGTAATATACACACTTTCTATTCTCTAGTATCAAACAGGATGCTAACTAATGTAAGCAAATATTACGATTTATTGTTAGAAGGGTTGGCTTTCGGTAATATAAGCGACCTATCTATACCAGATGTTTCACAAACATAGGATGCCTCCATAATAGCTGATGGATCTGCTGCTAAAACGACACTTTTTAATTTGGAAAAAATAAACCTGTTCGTAATACAATAAATAACCTTCTTTCTTTCCCCTAAAAAACCGCCTTCTCCATATAAAAATGTGATGCTGATATTTAAATGATTGATAATACTATCTCCAACTTCATCCGGTTTTTCTGAAATGATCATGACAGATTTCCCACGATTTAATCCATCTAAAACATAATTAATCATTTTCGTCACTATATAAAAAACCGCCAGAGAAAGCATGGCCTGTTCCAATGAATAGACAAGCGCTGCAATCGTAAATATGAAAGCATTCACGACTAATAAAAATGAGGCAATCGGAAATCGATAGTGTTGGTTAAACCAAATCGCCAGCATTTCAGTGCCATCTATTGCACCGCCAAACTTTACAACGATTCCTATCCCAACTCCTAAGATTACCCCACCGTATAAAACAATTAATACTTCAGATTGAGTAATAGGAGGAATCGATTTAAATAGTACTAAACCAACGGTAGTAATGATATTTGCATATAGAGTTCTAATGACAAAGGTTTTACCCACTTCTTTAGCTGTAAAAATTAAGATAGGAATATTTAAGCCCAAAAATACAACATAAATTGGGATTCCCCATAAAGCATTGGCCATAATCGATAACGCTGTTACACCACCATCTACTAGCCCGTTTGGTGCTAACATCGTTTCTAATCCCATCGCAACGATTGACGCCCCCAAAGTTAAAAAAACATACTCAACAAATTTCTTCATCATCTCACCTGAAAATATGTATTATTCTTGATTCCTTACTATAAAACAGTTCAGCTAAAATCCTTTACAACACAGGAATATTATTTACCTTTTTCCAGATTGTACTCCTTTATTTTCTTTATGCACTGGATCATTGCAAATAAAAAAAACACAAGCATTGACTGGATAAAAGTCTGCTTGTGGTTTTTAATCCTTTCTTCTTGGAACGTTTGCTATTTAGTAGACGCATTTTTATTTACAGGAGTATTAATAACATTCTCCATATAGTTTTTACCCCATTCATACATGGAATCGAGTATCGGCATTAAGCTTTTTCCTTGTTCGGTCAATGAATATTCCACTTTTGGCGGAACAACGGGATAAACTTTTCGTTCAACAATGAGGTCTTCTTCTAGCTCGCGTAATTGGTTCACAAGCATTCGTTGAGTAATGCCCGGCATAAGAGCCTTCAGCTCACCAAATCGCTTCGTTCCCTCTTTTCCTAAATGCCACAAAATCAGCATTTTCCATTTACCGCCAATAACAGAAACGGTCAATTCTTTTTCACAGTTAAACGTTTTGTCCTGCATACGTGACATTTGTTTCACCTCCACTTCTATATAGAATAACACATAGTATACTTTTTAACACTATGTAAAAATAAAGTGCGTACTTTCACACTTTTAATATACACATTATACTAACACTGTGCCATTGTTAACAAGAACATTGGTTACAGTTGCCGAGTGAAAAATATAAGAGAATTGGGTATTACTACTGTGTAACACCTAAAAAAGTATGAGGAGTGAAATGTAGATGGAATTACAATTAGCATTAGACTTAGTAAATATTCCAGAAGCTATCGAATTAGTGAAAGAAGTAGAGGAGCATATTGATATCGTAGAAATCGGAACACCGGTTGTAATTAATGAAGGTCTCCGGGCTGTAAAAGAAGTGAAAGCAGCCTTTCCTAATCTAAAGGTACTGGCAGATCTTAAAATCATGGATGCCGCGGGATATGAAGTGATGAAGGCCTCTGAGGCAGGGGCTGATATCGTTACGATTCTTGGGGCTGCCGAAGATCAATCCATTAAAGGTGCAGTAGAAGAAGCTAAAAAACAAGGTAAAAAAATCCTTGTTGATATGATTGCAGTAAAAGACCTTGCTGGACGTGCCCAAGAAGTAGATGCCATGGGCGTGGATTATATTTGTGTTCACACTGGCTACGATCTTCAAGCAGTCGGAAAAAATTCTTTTGAAGATCTACAAACCATCAAAAGTGTGGTTAAAAACGCTAAAACGGCCATCGCAGGCGGCATTAAATTAGAAACACTTTCAGAAGTCATTAAAGCACAGCCAGATCTTGTGATTGTAGGCGGCGGGATTACTGGACAAGCTGATAAAAAAGCAGCGGCTGAAAAAATACAGCAAATGATGAAACAGGGGTAATTCTCAGATGCAGACGACTCAATATTTAGCTGAAATCTTACAAGAGCTTCATCGTTCAGTAGACTTGATCGCGGACGAAGAAGCGGAAAAACTTGTAAACGGGATCCTCGAATCCAAGAAAGTTTTTGTCGCCGGTGCAGGCAGATCGGGATTTATGGCAAAATCCTTCGCCATGCGAATGATGCATATGGGAATCGATTCCTATATCATCGGCGAAACGGTCACTCCCAACTTTGAAAAAGAGGATATCTTAATCATAGGATCCGGTTCCGGGGAAACGAAAAGCTTAGTTTCGATGGCTGAAAAAGCTAAAAGCATTGGCGGTAAAATTGCAGCTGTCACGATATTCCCTGGGTCCACCATTGGACAACTGGCAGATGTCACCATTAAATTGCCCGGATCACCGAAAGATCAATCAGAAGGCGATTATAAAACTATCCAGCCAATGGGCTCACTATTTGAGCAAACCCTTTTGCTTTTTTACGATGCCGTCATCTTGAGGTTTATGGAGAAAAAGGGATTAGATACGAATAAGATGTATGGCAGACATGCCAATCTTGAGTAGATACCGGAAGTTTAAAAAAGGAGGTAAATAAGATGGCTAAAAAAGTATTAATCGTAACAGGAGACGCAGTAGAAGCATTAGAAGTGTATTACCCTTACTACCGTTCCTTGGAAGAAGGATATGATACAACGATTGCAGCACCAAATAAAAAGGTACTGAATACCGTGGTCCATGACTTTGAAGATTGGGAAACGTTCACCGAAAAACGAGGATATAAAATCGAGGCCCACGCTTCCTTTGCAGACATCAACCCGGCTGATTATGACGGGTTAATTATTCCAGGTGGCCGTGCTCCAGAGTATATCCGCTTAAATGAACACCTTCCTGGTATTGTTACTCATTTTTTTGAGACAAACAAACCAATTGCAGTTGTCTGCCATGGGAGTCTAATCTTTACCACATTAAGCGAAAAACTGAAAGGTAGAGAATTAACCGCCTACACAGCATGCCGGCCAGATGTAGAAGGCATGGGTGCGAAGTATATCTCTGAACCCCTTCACGTTGAAGGTAATTTAGTTTCTGGTCATGCTTGGCCTGATGTTCCTATGATGATGAAGGAATTTATTAAGAAGTTGAATGGTTAAGCAGAAAATCCGTGAGGGAATTCCTCACGGATTTTTAAAGTACAAAGTTTTTATAAATAGATATGTTGCAGAAAGATATATCAATAAACTTTTCTATTTAAAGTATCAATCTTTCTTTAATCGCAGGATTATAGTCAACCTTCAAGGTATTTTAACGGTTCTATCCAAAGTAACACCCTTTATATTCTACGTGCCTGTACCACCATTCCTTCTCTTACAAGTTGTATCGAATTTCCCTATATTTCTCTCTATATAAAAGCATAGAAATTAAACCAAAAAATTTCTAAGCCAAACCAAAATTTTTCGTTCCTAATCTCCCGAAGGGTTCTGATAGTGACTAAATAAAAGGACTCAACCCAAAAAGGCACAAAATGTGCCTTTTGGGTCAGCCCCAGTTATTTTGATAAACGCTTCAGGAGCGCAGCTTTTTCTACTTCAAAACCAGGTTTGCCAAGTAAAGCAAACATATTCTTCTTGTATGCTTCGACTCCTGGCTGGTCAAATGGGTTAACGCCTAATAGATAGCCGCTGATTCCACAGGCCTTCTCGAAAAAGTAAACCAACTCACCATAAGTGTATTCATTCATTTGATCCAGTTCAATCACGAGATTCGGTACTTCCCCATCTGTATGGGCTATTAAGGTACCCTGAAAAGCACTTTTGTTCACTTCATCCATCGTCTTACCGGCCAGGAAGTTTAATCCATCAATATTATCCGGATCATTCTGGATGGTCACATCAATTCGAGGTTTTTTTACCTGTATAACTGTTTCTATCAAGTTTCGCCGGCCTTCTTGTACATATTGCCCCATGGAATGCAAATCGGTTGAAAAATCGACGGAAGTAGGGAAGAGGCCTTTTTGATCTTTTCCTTCACTTTTTCAAAATAACCTTACCACCATTTATATCCATTATCTTCCAATAATTTATGAGCAGCTTCCGGCCCCATCGAACCAGATGGATAGGAATGGAGTGGAATCCTATCTTCCTTAAATACCTCTAAAATTGGCTGTACCCATTTCCAGGATAATTCCACTTCGTTCCAATGAGCGAAGAAGGTAGAGTCTCCGCGCAGAGCATCGAATATTAAGAGTTCATACGCTTCAGGTACGTCTTGTTTATTCGCTGAAAAGTCAACCATTATAGGTTCTAATTTCCCATTTACGGGGTTTTTGCTGTTTAATTGCAGCGACACCCCTTCATTTGGGCTTACATCGATAAATAATAGATTAGGTTCAGGGTTTTGAATTTCACTTCCATAAAAATTCTTTAAAGGATTTTTGAATTCAATCACAATCCTCGTTAATTTTTCCGTCATTCTTTTTCCTGTCCGGATATAGAATGGGACCCCATCCCAGAAGGAATTATCAATCCATAAGCGAGCAGCCACAAATGTATCATTTTTGGAAGAAGCAGCAACCCCAGGTTCTTCTGGATATCCAACTACGGGTGTACCGTTTATTTCCCCTGATCCATATTGACCGCGAACGACGTGAACACCTACCGTCTCTTTCTGTAATGGCCGCAAAGATTCCATCACTCTTCTTTTCTCATCACGGATATCTTTTGCACTAATCTGTTTTGGCAGATGCATGGCCGTCATCATTAACAGCTGTAGCATATGATTTTGAACCATATCTCGAATGGCCCCAGCTTTGTCATAATAACCAGCTCTCTCTTCTACCCCAACCGTTTCACTAGCTGTAATTTGCACATTGGCAATAAATCGATTGTTCCATAGGGATTGCAGCACAGGGTTGGCAAATTCCAACGCTTCAAGGTTTTGAACCATCGGCTTTCCGAGATAATGGTCAATCCGGAAAATTTCATCTTCTTCAAAAGCCCTGCTTAGCTTTTCGTTTAATTCTTGGGCAGATTTTAAATCATGCCCAAACGGTTTTTCGATAATTAATCGTTTCCAGCCTTTTGTTTCGCCTAATCCGCTTTCCTTAATGTTCAAAGCAATCACATCAAAGAATTGAGGTGCAACAGACAGATAGAACATTCGATTCTCTTCAATATCCTGGTCTTTTTCATTTTGTTGAACGAGTTCAAGCAACCCTTTAAATCCTTCAGTATTTGTTACATCTAACTGCATATAACGAAAGGCTTTAGCAAACTCTTCTTTTTTCGATAGGTCATTGATCAAATGCCTAGAAAAAGTTAGTAATGATTCTTTTACACGTGTTTGATATTCACCGTCAGACAATTCTTCTATTCCTATACCAATAACCGAAAAAGAATCCGGCAATTTTTGATTCAGATGTAAATTAAACAAGGCAGGATAGATTTTTCTCTTAGCTAAATCTCCTGTTGCCCCAAACAAGACAAAAGTCATAGAATCCACTCTTCATTCCTCCCCTATTTCAAATATTCCATTATTTGCAGTAATTGTTTGACAGCTTTCATTGTTTTGAACTTTTCCATCGGAATCTTTCTTCACGTTTATGTATGTTTAAAGCAACAGTCTTTATGAAATTATTATCGAACAAAGGTGTCAGTTTTAACTGATCTATTTTTACTTCTTATATAGAAGCTGCTGAGTTTTATGCCCTCTAATAGATGAGCAATCATCATTGACAGTCACTTTATACACTTATAAGTTTGATTTCTTCATACTTAAATTAGCATTCCCCAAAATTCACTATTACCTGTGCAAAAATAGTATATACGTATATTTTATTTTTGTAAGTACGCACTTTAATTACATATAATTACACAAACAGCACATAGTATAAATTTTGATACTAAATGCTATTTTTTATCCTACCCAGAGCTAAAAAGCCAAGATGAGTAACTATTTAAAAGTCGCTGACCTCGGCTCCTTAGTAACTGATTCCTCTATTAAATGTTGTGTTTTTTCTTTACTTTTTGATGTGTGACGATATCTAGCCTTATTGCAAAAGACGAAATTCGTTTTCGAATCCTTAAAGAAGGATTGTTTTTACTTGTTAGGTTAAACTTTTTTCATGCATACGTGCCATCGTTTCACCTCAGACTTCAACAATGATTAACACATAGTATACTTTTTATCACTATGTAAAAATAAAGTGCGTACTTCCATATATTTAACATACGTAATATACTTACATCTGTACCCGTAATCAGAGTATCCTTTGGTTACACCTACCGGGATAACTAAAAGTGACAATGGGTATTATCACTACTGTGCAACAAACAAAAAAACATTAGGAGTGAATATAGATGGAATTACAATTAGCTTTAGATTTAGTCAACATTCCAGAAGCCATTGAGCTTGTTAAAGAAGTAGAGGAGCATATCGATATCGTTGAAATCGGTACGCCAGTTGTTATTAATGAAGGTCTTCATGCTGTTAAAGCAGTAAAAGAAGCTTTCCCTAATCTAAAAGTATTAGCTGACCTGAAAATCATGGATGCTGCTGGCTACGAAGTCATGAAAGCTTCTGAAGCTGGTGCTGATATCATCACAATCCTTGGCGCAGCTGAAGATATGTCCATTAAAGGCGCTGTAGAAGAAGCGAAAAAACAAGGCAAAAAAATCCTTGTTGATATGATCGCGGTGAAAGATCTAGCTGGCCGTGCCAAAGAAATCGATGCAATGGGTGTAGACTACATCTGCGTACACACTGGCTACGACCTTCAAGCAGTTGGCCAAAACTCGTTTGAAGATCTTCAAACGATTAAAGGCGTTGTAAAAAATGCTAAAACTGCCATCGCAGGCGGCATTAAACTAGAAACACTTCCAGAAGTCATTAAAGTACAGCCAGATCTTGTGATTGTTGGTGGCGGTATTACTAGCCAGGCTGATAAAAAAGCGGCGGCTGCTAAAATGCAGGAAATGATTAATCAGGGGTAATGCCCAGCATGAATACCACTCAATATTTAGCAGAAATCATAAAAGAGTTAACTCAATCCACAAGCTTAATTTCAGATGATGAAGCTGAAAAATTGGTAAATGGAATTCTTGAATCCAAGAAAGTTTTTGTTACGGGTGCAGGCAGATCTGGATTTATGGCCAAATCCTTTGCCATGCGCATGATGCATATGGGAATAGAAAGTAATTAAATGTGAAAGATCGCAAAAGCAAATTGCGGTCTTTCCATTCGTTATTATGTTTCTATTTTTAGAATATATTAGGAGCGATTTATAATGTAACAAGAGCAGTATTACCTGACATGATTGAAAGAAAATCAGGGGATATTATCAATATCTCTTCATCTGCCGGCCAAAAAGGTGCTCCTTTAACAAGTGCTTACAGTGCTTCTAAATTCGCTGTTTTAGGACTAATAAGAGTCACTCATGCTGGAAGCAAGAAAGCATAATATCCGTGTAACTGCTTTAACACCAAGCACAGTCGTTACTGACTTGGCAATCGATACTAATCTTGTAAGCGGAAATGAAGAAAATTTTATGCATCCGGAAGACCTGGCTGAATTAGTAGCCAGTTTAAAACCTAATCCAAGAGTATTCGTTAAAACAGCGGGGCTTTGGTCAACAAATCCATCATAAACAAAACAAATCAAAGCAGATCCAATGGTTCTGCTTATTCTAATTTTTCGAATTGCATTTTCTCCAAAATAAGGAACTAATTGCTTTAAAGTCCATATTGCTTAAAGGATGGAGGGAAAAATAATGAATAAATTTAAAAATCATAATGGTTTTTCACGCGTGTATCAGGAAAATAAGCTAACGCTAGGTCTGTTCTTTCCACTTGAATCGTATATGGGAAGCGTCCCTGAAATGAACATAGAAAAGCAAATGAAATTAGCCAAAAGAGCAGAAGAACTAAATTTCGCGTCTTTATTTGTCCGGGATGTGCCTTTACACGATCCTAATTTCGGTGATGTAGGTCAAATGTATGATCCTTTTGCTTATTTAGGTTATTTGGCCGCAAAAACAGAAAAAATTGCATTAGGAACTGGCAGCATTATTTTAACGCTGCGCCACCCTCTTCATGTTGCGAAAGCAGCAGCGTCAATCGATAAGCTATCCGGTGAACGGCTCATACTCGGGGTTGCGACAGGAGATCGGCTAATCGAATTTCCTGCCTTTTCTATTGATCCAAATGAACGCAGTACACGATTCCAAGAGTCCATATCCGTGATGAGACAAGTATGGAAGGAAAATTTCCCTAGAATTTACTCTGATCATGTTGATCTTTTGAATGGAGACCTATTGCCTAAACCAAATTTATCTGACATTCCAGTCATGGTAACCGGCCACAGTTCTCAATCACCAGAATGGATTGCCGAACATAGTGATGGATGGATTTACTATCCAAGGAACCTTAATTCCCAGGCAGAGCTCATAAAGAATTGGCGGTCTTTAACGGCTGAATTTAAGCCATTTACTCAATCGCTCTATGTGGATTTGGCAGAAGATCCAAATCACTTGCCGATCCCTATCCATCTCGGCTTCCGAATTGGACGAAATTTCCTTATTGAATTCCTTGAAGCTCTCAGAGATGCAGGCGTCAATCATATTATCATCAATTTAAAATATGGAAAAAGACCGGTTGATGAAGTAATTGAAGAGCTGGGAGAAGAAGTGCTTCCACATTTTCCTGCGTTAACATAAGAAAAGCGCAGGCATCCTTCGGAACAAGCAAAAAGCCGCTTGTTCCGAAGGAGTTTATTCTAAGGAGCTTTTCCTCGGTGCACATCGACGGAGCGTGGTGGACTGAGGCCCACAGGTTCTGGTGCAAAGATTATATCCATTTGAAAGAGGTATATAGATTCCTAATGGAATCTGTTCTTATGCAGCCATTCCAAATAGTTGATGAATGAACTTCACTTGATTTTGGACAGACTTGTCCTGTAAAGTAAGTTGTCCTTTTTTAATGATATGCATCGCTTCTATTCCTGAAAGAATAGATTTGGCTGTACGAAAAGATTTCAATCCTAACATCGAACGAACTCTCTTTTTAATAAAACGATGATCTTGTTCCACAATGTTATTAAGATATTTTACCTGCCTTATTTGGATGTCTACGGGCATCTTTTTCTCTTTCTTCAACTCTTCAATCGCCATAGGATAGGCGGGATTCTTGTCTACTGTGATAACACGGGGCTTTGAAACATGAAAAGACTGCAAAGCTTTCTTGAAAAAACGCTTTGCAGCCTTATGATCCCTTGTTTTACTTAAATAAAAATCAATCGTATTTCCTTCCGAATCAACGGCACGATATAGGTACATCCATTGACCTTTGACTTTCACGTACGTCTCATCGACTCGCCAAGAATCATTGGTTGGCTTAAGATGACGCGGTACTTGCTCATCTAATTCAGGGCCATACTGATGAACCCAGCGCATGATGGTTGTATGAGCAATAGATAATCCGCGTTCTTCCATCATTTCGACTAAATCGCGAAAACTGAGGTTGTACCGTAGGTACCATCTCACGGTTAATAAAATAATATCAGGTTGATAATGTTTCCACTTGAATAGATTTTGCTTTTCCATACTGATCACGTCCTTTTTTAGAGTACTAGTATCAGTATGTCCAAGTTTGGGAGATTGCTTGCAGATATTTTGAAGTTTTTGCACCAGAACCAAAAATACCATTCCTCATGGTAATTTTTAAGTAAAGTATGATATGCCTTTTCTTATTATTAATCCAATTAATACACCTGGAATCACAAATAACATTGGTAGCCATACGGGTCCCCATAACTTCCCAAATAGTATAATCGAGGGTGAAAGTATTAACCCTACAGTTACGAAATATGCAGAGAAAACAAAGGGAAGATAAGAATAAGGTAATCTCTGCTCTATTGAATCTTTATAGGCATCCCACATTGCAAAGAAGTATAAACAAGGATAAAACATTAACCATTGATAATTTGCTGTTTCAATTGCTTGTCTTATTTCTCCATGGAAACTAAGAAGTATTATATGATTAAAATTCGATTGAACATTAATTAAAATTTCAAGTCCAATAAAAAGAATTCCTTTTAGGAACTTTTTATTTAGAAGTTGAGCAAAGCCTGGTAAAGCGATGCTCCATAATATACTTTCTATAACCTTATCTTTATGCATAAGATCACATTACTTCTTATGATTTTCTCGGTCATCAGCTAATGGAGGTTGCTCCAACCAACCGTATTTAATCAACAGTTCTGCACCATCCTCTGCATACAAACCTATTTCAGCCATAAATCTTGTGTACTCTAAAGCCAAGTCTCTTCTTTGAGAAACGGATACACCTGCACCATAATATCCAACCGCTGCTGAAACCAATATGACAATATGGTTTAACATTAATTTTTCTGAAAAGGGCGGAACGATGGAACTCGTTACTTCAGAAACCCATGTTTTGGGGGAAGACATATCTTCCTTTGTTAACATAGTGTTAAAAGTACCAAGATGGTTTTTACAAATATTTTTTCCTCTTTCGAAATACTTTTGAATTTCTTTTGTTTGGCATACTTGTTCAAAACCCAATTCTAATACAATTTTGGATACGTCTTTTTTCATGTTAAAATGCATACCGCTAATTTCAATAGCGTTCAAAGGTCGTTTCTTTCCAAACCAACCTGATAAATAACGTTGATTATCTACAAAATCAACTTGGCTTGGTGTATTAATCCTAGAAGGCTTACTATATAACCCTTTGTTTAGCATTACATTTATGATTCGTTTATGTAATTCCATTGTTTCAATGTTGCATTTAATAAAATAGTCTATTTGGTCTTCTCTACATGAGGTTGCAACAGCTCCTGCATACCCTGTTAATCCAAGTAATGTCATAACGTGCATATAATCCAACATAAATGCATCCGTAAAGATTGGAGGGGCATTTAGATTAACATCTTCTTCTATTGAGAATCCCTTTGGAATAGGGAAATTATTTTGATTAAAAAATTCCGTAATTTTAGCGATATGGGATTCTGCAAGACTAAGGGCAAATTCAAAAACTTCTTTAATATCTTGGTCTTTCGCCTGTTGAATAGAATGTGTGAGGACACAGATAGATAATGAATCGTTGATATATTGTGTCCAAAGATTTGCTATTTCTGCTGAAGTAAGTTCGACATTATGACTAATATTTTCCATCTTAAAACCTCCAATAATTGCCGCATTTAAAACTTTTTAAAAGGTATGTACTTCTTTCCAACCCAGTTGTATATAGAGTATTATCCGAAGTTTTTATCTAACATATTCCAAAATTTTTGAAATGACATCCATAATTAGATACTCTACTGTATAGCACCTGCTTCTTTAGAGGTCGTTGAATAGGTAAATGTCCGCTCAAATGGGCGGTTTTTTTTTTATGATATTGGGTTCTGGTGCAAAGATTGCATTTATTTGAAAGAGGTATATGGATTGCTAATGGAATCTGTTCTTATGCAGCCATTCCAAATAATTGATGAATGAACTTCACTTGATTTTGGACAGACTTGTCCCGTAAAGCAAGTTGTCCTTTTTTAATGGTATGCATCGCTTCTATTCCCGAAAGAATAGATTTGGCGGTACGAAATGTTTTTAATCCTAACATCGAACGAACTCTCTTTTTAATAAAACGATGATCTTGTTCTACAATGTTATTCAGATATTTTATCTGCCTTATTTGGATGCCTACGGGCATCTTTTTCTCTTTCCTCAACTTTTCGATCGCCATAGGATAGGCTGGGTTCTTGTCTACTGTGATAACACGGGGCTTTGAAACATGAAAAGACCGCAAAGCTTTCTTGAAAAAGTGCTTTGCAGCCTTATGATCCCTTGTTTTGCTTAAATAAAAATCAATCGTATTTCCTTCTGAATCAACGGCACGATATAGGTACATCCATTGACCTTTGACTTTCACATACGTCTCATCGACTCTCCAAGAATCATTGGTTGGCTTAAGATGACGCCGTACTTGCTCATCTAATTCAGGACCATACTGATGAACCCAGCGCATGATGGTTGTATGAGCAATGGATAGCCCGCGTTCTTCCATCATTTCGACTAAATCACGAAAACTGAGGTTGTACCGTAGGTACCATCTCACGGTTAATAAAATCATATCAGGTTGATAATGTTTCCACTTGAATAGATTTTGCTTTTCCATACTAATCACGTCCTTTTTTAGAGTGGTAGTATTAGTATGTCCAAGCTTTATAGAATAATTGCAATTATTTGGAGGTTTTTGCACCAGAACCGAAAAGAAAGAAAGTCGCTGTACTACCGGTCAGGTAGCACAGCGACTTTCGAAGATGAAAGGATATCGGATTGTTTATGCCGCGTGCTAACAAAGAGGTTACTGCGGTAAAACAGTTTATCAACGGTACGTATTACTCATGTCCGTTCATTAATTTCGGATTAGATAATCAAATGCGCCTAAGGCTGCAGTTGCACCTGATCCCATAGAAATAATGATTTGCTTATATGCGCTATCCGTACAGTCGCCTGCAGCAAATACGCCAGGGATGTTTGTTGCGCCATGTTTATCGACTACGATTTCCCCTACGCGAGTACGTTCAACCGTTTCACCTAACCAGTCGGTATTAGGTACAAGGCCGATTTGAACGAATACACCCTGCAATTCAATGTGATGAACTTCTTCCGTCTCGCGGTCAATGTAAGAAATACCGTTAACTTTGTCAGTGCCGGTAATTTCTTTTGTTTGAACGTTCTTTAGGACCGTTACGTTAGGCAGACTGTAAAGACGTTCTTGGAGTACACCATCAGCTTTCAGCTCTGGCATAAATTCAAGAACTGTTACATGCTTTACAATACCTGCAAGATCAATTGCCGCCTCAATACCCGAATTACCGCCGCCAATTACGGCTACGTGTTTTCCGGCAAATAATGGACCGTCACAATGAGGGCAGTATGCTACACCTTTGTTCTTGAACTCTGCTTCGCCTGGTACACCAACATTGCGCCAACGGGCACCTGTTGAAAGAATGACGGTTTTGCTCTTTAGAACAGCACCGTTTTCGAGTTCAATTTCGATGAGGTCCTTCTTTTCTAAACGTTTGGCACGCTGTAAATTCATTATATCAATGTTATACTCTTTGACATGTTCTTCAAGACTTGCTGCGAGCTTAGGACCCTCAGTGTGTTTTACACTGATAAAGTTCTCAATGCCCAGGGTGTCCATAATCTGACCGCCAAAGCGTTCAGCAACAATGCCTGTACGAATGCCTTTACGTGCTGCATAGACAGCTGCACTTGCACCGGCTGGTCCGCCTCCGACAACAAGCACATCGAATGGGTCTTTGTCAGCAAACTCTGATGCGTCCGCAGTACTCCCCATTTTGGCAAGGATTTCTTCAAGTGACATACGGCCGCTGCCAAACGATTCTCCATTTAGGAACACCGTTGGCACTGCCATGATGCCCTTGCTTTCCACTTCTTCCTTGAATGCTGCACCATCAATCATCGTATGCGAAATACCAGGGTTAAGAATGCTCATCAAGTTCAGTGCTTGTACAACATCAGGACAGTTATGGCAAGTCAGGCTGATGTAAGATTCAAAATGATATTGACCCTTAATGCTTTTCACTTGATCAATGACCTTCTGATCAACCTTTGGAGCTCTTCCACTCACCTGCAAGAGAGCTAACACTAATGAAGTAAATTCGTGGCCCAGTGGGATACCGGCAAAAGTTACTCCAGTGTCTTCACCGATACGATTGACACTAAAGCTCGGCGTTCTCTGTAATTCTGTTTTCTCTACCTTAATGTGAGATGACATAGTGGCTAATTCGTCCACTAATAACAGCATGTCACGGGATACGTCATCGGATCCTGCGCTAACTTTGAGCAGCACATTGCCCTCCATCATTTGAAGATATTGGGCTAATTGTGCTTTGATATCTGCATCTAGTATCATTGATTGTGCTCCTTAAATCTTTCCTACAAGATCAAGGCTTGGCTTAAGTGTTGCAGCACCTTCTTGCCATTTAGCCGGGCAAACTTCACCAGGATTGTTGCGAACATACTGTGCTGCCTTAATCTTGTTGACAAGAGTGCTTGCATCACGGCCGATGCCGCCTGCATTAATTTCGACAGTTTGAATGATACCGTCTGGATCGATGACAAAAGTACCGCGATCAGCAAGACCTTCTTCTTCGTTTAGTACGTCGAAGTTGCGAGAGATCTTTTGTGAAGGGTCGCCGATCATAATATATTTAATTTTGCCAATAGTTTCTGAGTGATCATGCCATGCCTTATGTGTAAAATGCGTATCCGTTGAAACGGAGTATACTTCTACGCCAAGTTCTTTCAGAGTTGCGTATTCGTTTTGCAGGTCTTCAAGTTCAGTAGGGCATACGAATGTAAAATCTGCTGGGTAAAAGCAAACTACACTCCATTTACCTTTAAAGTTTTCTTCCGTAACATCGATAAATTCACCGTTATGGAAAGCTTTTGCTCCGAATGGTTTTACTTCTGTTCCAATTAGAGACATAATGAATGTTCCTCCTAAGTGTGGTTTTTGAGAATTATAAATAGCTTGCTGAGGACATACAGTAAAGGATTCAGTTAACTATAATAATTCTAATTCAATATTAATTATTATATAGTATTTATTTTTTGTCAAGGAAAAATGCACAACTTAACTATGTTTTGTTTTAATAATCATTTCAAATCGATGCGGTAGTTGGTGCAGACATAGAATGCTTTCTTTTATCTCTATACAAATCTTTTAAAAACAACAGCGCCAAATAAAAAAGAACAATTCCTTCCGTTTCTTTCGGATCAATCCCTGTTAATTCTTTAATTTGTTTTAAACGATAGTGAAGTGTATTAATATGAAGATGCATTTCCGCCGCAGTACTCTTAATAGACTGGTTATTTCGCAAATAAGATTGCAGTGTTTCAATTAATTCTTTTTGTTCTGTCAATATATGAATGGTACGGTCCAAAAACTCTTCTTGCGTTTCAACAGGCACTTCCTCAAGAATGATATCGATTACGAGGTCTTCGTAAAAAACAATGCCGCTCTGCTTTTCAGCAACTTTCAACGCCTTTTTCGCTTCTCTGTATGACCGGTGAATAACATGTGTTCCTGGTGTTTTACCTACCCCAACGGATATGGTACTTTTGTATCTGTTTTGAAAGCTTTTTTGAAATTCCTCTAATTGATAACAGAACCGCGAACGGCTAAAACTCGGATTGGCACTTTTTAATAATAAAAAGCGTCCCTGCCCCCAGCGAATAATAAAGTCGTTTTCATTTTGAAAAAACCGTTGAAATAGTTCAAGAATCTCCCGCTGCATCCACTGTGCCTCATGATCATGAAGCGCCGAAATCCCTAATTGCATCAGACAGCACACATGGGCGTTATGTATGGGAATCCCAAGCATAATTCCTCGATCCAAAAACTCTTGATCAACAGATGTTAAATTAACCCATTCATAAAAATAAGCGTCTAATCCTCTTGTTTTCCATTCAATTTGTTCTGCATAATGAGCCTCGCGAATAATTAATTCCGTCATTCTCCGGGTCAATTCTGCGTAAGGTCCTACTTCTTTCGGGTTTCCAGTTACTCCGATAACACCAATCACACGCTCCTCAAACATAATCGGCATGTTGATGCCCTCTCTAACGCCCTTTAGTTCTGCTGCCATTGTTTGATGAATATAGAGTTTATGTTTTGAACCTAAGACTCTTTGAGCACCTTCATGAAATGTCCCTACCCTGCTGTTTTGTGTAGAGGCTATTATTATGCTGTTTGTGTCAACAACGATAATATCTTCATTAATAACTTGTTGTACCTCACTTACAATTTTTGTCGCAATTTTAGGCAACAACTTCATATCTCACATCACCGCCAGTTATCTGAACATATAGATATTCCTAAAACTTTAGAATAAAAAAGGACTGATTCCAAGACCAGTCCTTTTTTATTCCATTTTAAACAGCAGCTTCTTTTTTAACATTCAGCAACTTAAAGAATTCTTTCATGAAGCCAGGAAGATCAGGCCATGCGTGGCCGGACACGATATTGCCATCCACATGAAGCATTTCTTCAACATATGTAGCTCCTGCCGCTTCCAGCTCTGGTCTACATGCTGTGTACGCAGTCATTTCTCTTCCCTGGATATACTCACGCACTGTCGTTAAGACCAGCTGTCCATGACAGATGACACCTAGCGGCTTATCTTCTTTTAGAAAGTAAGCAGCAATTTCCTGAACTTTCGGATTCATTCGAATATATTCAGGTGCTCTACCTCCTGGAATGATTAATCCGTCAAATTGCGCAGGGTCAATATTATCAACAGATTCATGTGAATCAATTTGATAAGCCCATTTTTCTGTAAAAGTCTCCATAGCAGGTAAAAAATCATGGACAACCGTTTGTAATTTCTTTTTCGTAGGTGAAGCGATTGTACACTCAATATCTTCCTCTAAACAGCGGTAATAAGGATAAAATACTTCTAAAGCCTCTACAGCATCGCCAGTCATAATCAATACTTTTTTACTCATTTTACATCACCTTTTCCTTTCATGATTAAGTAAATATATAGAATTGGATATTAATATTAGTTCACACTGCTTTGTTCGAGGTTATAACGGGTTTCAAAAAGGCTTCTACAGTAGTTTCCATTGAACTCCATGCTGAGTCTGGTACGTTTAATCATCGCGAAATATTCGGGAAATTTTTCAACATTCATGGGTTTGCCTTCAGGTGTGATAAAAGCAATCGCCCGCGAATGATTTGCTGAGACTAACTCCTCTCGGATTAGGAGGTAACGACTTTTTAAGCTATATCCTTCAGAATCTAAATCAGAAATCTCCTTTAGTTCATGAATTGTCATTTGAATTAGTCTCTCTACAGGAATTTCCGCTTTGTATAGTAAATGCCTAATTAATCTTTCCTGCCTGGCATAAAAAGTCTTGACGCGAAACGTCCTCCTCAACTCATCGAGCTCTCCGGTAGACATTCCTTGAAACGTTTGATTGAACGTCTTGCCGCTTCCGACACCATCATTGATTTCCTTTGAAGCGCAATGGTCATCCAGCGTTACTTTTACTCTTGAAACCCAGTCTAATTGAGACACACTTTTTTGTATGTCCTCTGCCATAATGAAAGCAAAATTGGGAGAACACCAGTAAGTTGGAAGACGAAAGGCAATATGAACCTCGCTGCCGTCTATCTTCACGTCCTTAATAAATCCCAACTCAGGTAGAGACTGATCCAGTTCAGGATCATAAACAGTGTCCAATTTTTTAAAGACTTCTCTTTCCCTACTGTTCATTGTACTCCCCTCTTTAAACTAGGGATGCAAGCAACCCGTCATTTTTAAGCTTTTGTTTATGAGATTCTATATCGATGCCATACAATTTGGCCGCATTCTCACCCAGTATTTTCTTTTTGACTGCTAAATCGAGCGTTACACCTGTTTCTTTCTGAATATCTTCCGGAAGTTCAAAATCAACAAACTTCTCAATTAACCAGCCCGGTTCCCAAATGGCATAATCACTGCCAAATAAAATTCGATCCTCCTTCACCCAGTAAAGCAGTTCGCTGATAATTTCTGCAAAATAACGAGGACGATCCTGGATAAAAGCTATAGCGACAGCCAGTCCGGCATACACATTTTTCTCTTGTGTTGCAATCCAACAGAAATCTTCTAATCGAGGCAACCCAACGTGCTCAACAATGAAGTTTAATTCCGGGAAGGAGCTTGCCGCATCATCAACATCAGCCACATCGAAAGCGTCTCTGTTGAGCGGAGTGACTGTAGGCCCTTTATGAACATGAATATTTTTAATGCCTAGTTCCTGACATTTTTCGAGGTAACGCTGTGTCCAAGGATCTGAGAGTTTATATCCTTTGGAATCACCGCGCCATTCAGCCGTGTAAAGCTTCACACCCTGTATGTCATATTCTCTTTTCTGAAATTCCAAATTTTCGAGACCACGGTTGCCGTCGCGAGGATCGAAATTTCCATTTCCTATGAATCTACCAGGATACTTTTTTACTAGTTCATGATTAGCTTTTAAGCTGCCAAATCCGTTTTTATAAAATTCCGAGAGCACGACAGGTTGAAAAATCGCTACATCTACATGACCCTTCACAAAAACATCGTTGATTAATGCTTCACTGCCATATTTGAGAAATTTTTCTTTTGGCCAAATAGCTTCTTTAGGAGTATGATCCTTGTGATAATCGTAGAAACAGTTGATGAATTGTTCACCGTGAATATTACGTTGGTTCTCGGGGCTTCCATCCCATAATGCGATATGGCTGTCAACAATAAAGATTTCTTCACCAGTTGCCGTTCGATACATTTACATTCCTCCCCCCATTTAATTGAGAAAAATCCGTGTAGAATAATTAGCAAATATAGAGTGATACTATCGGGGTAATCAGAAAACGCTTACATTGAATAGATGTAAAACGATAAAACATTCGTATAGACTCACCCTTAATTTCTAAATATTGCAAATATTACTACAATGCCTATTATAAAAACATAGAATATAAAATTATATGTTTTTATATATAAAATTTATTAGTATGGTAGGACATGTTTTTATATATCTAAACAATGCGATAATGGATTTTTGAGCTCTGATGCAAGAAATCTATCAAACTTAGACATACTGATACTATTAATCTAAAAAAGAGTGTATCTAGTATGTCTAAGACAAGTATGGTGTCATGATTCGTCTGAAACAGACTGGGTTATTCTGTATTTATTTTTTTATACTAATGATTTTTCTTTGGTTAAGATATCTTGAAGAACTTCTTCTAAGTATTTCACAAAAACTTCATGGTTTTCACTCATTGGGAAATGACCAATACCCTTCATTTCTACAAACTTAGCTCCTGGGATTTGATCGGCTGTACGTTTGGAGTCTTCAGGTGTAGAAAGATAGTCATATTCTCCTGTCAGCAAATATACTGGACACTTATCCGTGTCAATCTGATGAAGCTTTCCTCGTAAATCATGATCTACGCTATAAAAATATAAGTCTCCTTTAAACACACCTGGAGCCCCTTGGCTATAGTACCATGATGTTAAGCGGCGGTCTTTTTCTGGGCTTTGTGGAGCCATGAGTCCCCAGACTCCTGATCCACAAACTTCTCCTCCATGAGTATGGGGATGATTCCACCATTCCTGATAAAACCCTGGTGTATGATCGGATGCTTCAACAGGTATAGTAGCCCGGAAGTACTCAGGATACTCAAGTGCTAACTGAAGCGCAGCATGTCCACCAAAAGAGCTTCCCATAAAAATAGGATTTTCCAACTCTAGTTCCTCGCAGAAATTACGCACAAATTGAAGATAAAAATCTGTTGTAAGCTTGTATTCTTCTTTCCACCATTCCACACTATGAGGTGGATCTGATTTACCGTGTCTTGGTAAATCATAAGCGATCACCCTAAAATTCTGTGTGATGTTTGGATCTTCAAGTAAGTCTCGCCATTGTCTGCTGTCGCACCCAGCTGTATGCTGACATACTAATGGGATACCTTGTCCATTTTCCTCAAAATAAACCTTGTATTCAACACCATTTACTTCAACATACACATATTGACCCTTAACAGAAGAAAATTTCCCCATCATTTTACACTCCTTTAACTAACGTGTTTTTGACTTCACGAGTAACATCGAGGAAACGGGTCATGTACCTCAAATTGGCATACAATTCCTTAAGATTTCCTTCTAGCTGCATATTTCCTTGAAAGACCGCTGCGAATAATTCATGGAACATTGGAGGTGGTGTTGGCTGGGTGAATTTTTTCCAGGCTTCTAAGCTACCTCTAATCGCAAAACTCCATCCGTCTAACGCTCCCTTTTCAAAGAAGTTAGTGAGTTTACCCTGCTTAATTTGGACTATGTACTCCTTTGAACCGATTTGCAAGAGAAGGTCTGTGACACAATATTTTCCGATTACCTTTAACTCTTGATCGGCGTTTACGACTTCTTGGAAGTTTTCCATCCATTCTTTTGATCCTACTTGCATATTTTTTAGTCTCCCTTTACTTGTTTTATTGGGACAAGGTCCTCAATTTGATATTTTGCAAGAACCATGCCAAGTAAATAGACGTTTAAAATAACAGGAAAGTGGAGGCTGCAATGAGGATTTTGCTTTTTGAGATGATTATTCCCATTTTGTAAAATGTACATTTGACCGGTCTGTGTTCGGACAGACGAACAGTTATATATACTTTATTCGAGGTTATATTTTTGAATTTTTCGATAAAGAGCACTACGGGAGATACCTAGTTCCCTCGCAGCTTGAGCACGATTACCGTTGACTTTATTGATAATGTAAGAGAGATATTCACGTTCACTTATTTTTTCTTGTGATTGATCCAATCCTAAAAACTCATGTGCATGAAATGAATCGAAGTGATTTTCATCATGTAGATAAACAATTCGCTCAATTACGTTTCTCAGCTCTCTTAAATTCCCCGGCCATGTATGTTGTTTAAATATATTCATTGCTTCTGAAGTGAAAGAGATTGTTTTTCGCTGTACTTTTTCACAAGCTTCACTCAACATCGTATTCAAGATGCTTTCCACATCTTCAATTCGTTCTCTTAAAGAGGGGATTTTTATAAGAAAAACGTTTAACCGATAATAAAGATCCTCTCGAAATTCTCCTTTTTCAACTAGTTCTTTCATATTCTTATTTGTCGCAGCTAAAAAACGCACATCAACTGGAGTCGGAGTAGTCCCCCCAACTCTTACCACTTGTTTTTCTTCTAGAGTTCTAAGAAGAGTAGCCTGTAAATCAAGTGGTAAATCTGCTATTTCGTCTAAGAATATCGTTCCTTTATTCGCTGCTTCAATTTTCCCTTGGCTCCCTTTATGTTTAGCACCTGTAAAAGCTCCACCTTCATAACCAAACAATTCTGTAGTAATTAGTTCTCGAGGCAATGCTGCACAATTAATCGCAGTGTAAGGCTGGTCCCTTCTTTCGCTTTGCTTGTGAATAAAACGGGCCATAAAGTCTTTCCCGACTCCACTCTCCCCTTGTATAAGAATACTTGCATCACTTCTTGAAACCTTTATAGCTGTTTGTAAGGTCTTCTGGAATGCTGTATTTTTAGTGTTAAAGGCAAAGTACTCTTGATTGACCTTACTTTTCGGCAAGATTGTCTTCGTTTGGGGATGTATAAACAGGACAGTCGCCAACCATTCACCTTGCTTCATTATTTCTTCTGAGTTGATGAAGAACTTCTGCTCATTCACTTCAATTTCAGTTGAAACTGAACCTTTGTCAACGTAACTCAATATCGTTTTTTTACTTGATTCCGAATGACCGCTGTTTTCTTCCCATAACTTAAAAAAGTCATGAGCAGGCTTATTTTTGTATAACTCTATCCCTTGTTTATCAAATGATATAATACCTGTTTTCGCATTGAACTTATGAATGTATTCAGTTAATACATGTGATAAAACTTGCTCTTTGATTTTTGATTTATGAAATCGGTATCTTTCACTAATTGCATGAGCACCAGCAACTGCCAGTGTATATAACTCTCTCAAATCATTCTTAGGACCCATACGGCAAACGTCAAAGGCCCCTATGTATTCCCCATCAACAAAAATAGGACACGCAGAACAATCCCAAACGCGAAGGGCTAAACAGTAATGCTCATCCCCTGAAGTAGCCATGGCAGTTCGTGTTCTAAGGGCAATTGATAGCCCTGTTGAACCAACGTTTTCTTCTATCCATTGTGCACCTATAGACATTCCACACTGGTCGGCTATCTTTTGAGATTTATAATCGGCCATCATTTCCACTAAGTATCCTTCGGCATCTGCAAGTAAAAGAAGGTATCCCCCTCCATTTAAGCGCTTACAAAGATCGTTCATAACTGGCAACGCAGCATTAATCAGGTCGAGGTTTTTCTGTCGCCTTCCTACAAGATCACTTTGCGGAATAGGAGAAAAAACTTCTTCCATCTCATGAGAAACACCCATCTGTTTACATCTATTCCACGATTCAAAAACTTCTTTTCTTACGTTGATGTCGGTTTTCCCCTCAAGAACAAACTGCCTCCATTTCTCATCAACCATGATAAATGTTCCCCTCCTCAAAACCGAGTTTTACGGATATCCCTAAACATACATGAATATCCCTCTTGTTTATCAAACTTATTTATTATTAACTTCTTTACACCATTGATGGTACATCCATTAGACATTTTAACATATCTGAATTTGTCGATATATTTGAGGTAGTGAAGCTGAATTTTTCAACACAATGGTGAGAAATTCAGTCTAATTTTTTATATATCTTGCCGAATAAACTCGGCGAGTTGACGGATGTTTTCTTCGTTTCTTTTATAATATGTCCACTTTCCAATACGGGTGGAACTCACAAGTCCAGCTTTCTGTAAAATGGAAAGATATTGAGAGACCGTTGATTGTGTAATATTTAATTTTTGGTGAAACTGGCTTACACATACCCCTATATCTCGAAAATCACCCACTTCCTGAGGGGAAAAATGTTTTTCCGGTTCTCTTAGCCATTCTAGTATTTGAAGCCTTGTTTCATTTGACAAGGCTTTGAAAATTTCAATAGGTTTCATGATACTTATTATATCTATTATTTAAGATATGTAAAATCGTTTATTATCTTGTAGGCTCTCGTTTAAAAGCATAAGACTATGGGTTACTTTTAAATATAGAATTTAAGAGGTTAATCCAAACAGTTTATAGATATACTGTTTGATTTTGGACAGATTTCACCCCTTGATGAAACTGTTCCTTTTTAAGCATATGCATAGCTTCTGTGCTACATAAGTGACCATCTGAAAGAACAAGGGTCTAGCATGGTACGAACGCGCCTTTTGATAAACAGTTTCTTGTTCTACAATATTGTTTAAATATCGTGTTTTAAAGAATTGGTGTATATTCTATTCATTTTAATTAACATAATAGCCGACCTCAGCAATCAAAAACTCCTTAGACTCTATGAATCTAAGGAGTTTTTGTGTTTATAAAATGGTAATTTTACGAACAGCAAAATCACAATCATCATGAAAAAGCAAAAATAAATAATCGTTCATTGATGAAAAAAGCATGGTTAACTCTGCTACATACTCCCCAAAATTTCTTCCTTCAATCCATAGCCCTCATTTGGCACAATGAAAAGAAGAGTTACCACAGCAAATCCTCTTCCTAAATTCTTGCCGCCCATTCAAGAAGAACATCGATTCCTTATAAAAAACAGGTGCCCTTCAATTGTTTGACCATCACTAACAATTGAAGGGGCAGCTCACTAAATTAATAATCATACTTCTTTCTTGTCATCATTACTAACAATATCGCTGGCACCGTACACACAATCATCGCTAAAAAAGAGAGCGTTGGGGAAACTCCATATAAAAGTCCTCCTGCCAGTGTTAAAACAGCCGTACTCAAGCCCATAGCGAGAGCCGAATACATTCCTTGCGCGTTTGGAATTTGCTGTTTTGGCAAATTTCTAGTGATATAAAGAATAAATGCATAATGAGCTACTCCAAACGATAGCGCATGCAAGCTTTGTGATAACATGAACATCCATACATTTGGAAACAAAAATACAAGCAACCAGCGTAACGTCGATCCTGACGCTGCTAGTAATAATAAGGACGAAGGCTGCCATTTCTTAAACAAGTGATCAGCCTTCAAAAAATAAAGAATTTCAAACATAACGGCAATATTAATGATCATTCCGATATAATATTTCTTCACACCTAAATCCTGCAAATAAATATACCCATAATTATAGTAGGAAGCGTGTGCCCCTTGCAGTAAAACGACGATCAGTAACACGATTGGGAAACTTTTAACCTGCCATAACCCCCGCATCGAAAGGGACTCTTTACGATCCTTCGCTGTCGGTTTCACTAACAGGACAGCGGGTGCCGGTAGTAAGCACATAAGCAGCAGTAAACAAAGCCCCGCTATCATACTCCCTAAAATCGCCTGCTCTCCGAAATAGCCTGTTATCATACTAATGATAAGCACTGAAACCACAAAGCCAATAGAGCCATACGAACGGCTTTTCCCGTAATGGACGTCCCCTTGCTGTACTAAAGCACCCGCTGTCGTTTCAAGAGCAGGAAGCAGAGCGGGAAAAATGATACTAAACAGCATGGTCACAACAAAAAGTGCGGCAAATGACGAAGAAGGTATATAAAGTATCGTCGCCGCAAGTGAACCAGCTGTCAAAACGAGAATAACCGTATGACTGCTCCAATACTTAGATACCAGCGGAAAAGCAAATAGCGATGATGCCCCCCGTGCTAATAATCCAAACCCCATAATGATACTCGCTTCCGTGACACTCAATCCTTTTGCCTGCACGAGCCAGCCCGTCCAATAAGGTAAAAAGATACCCCAGGTCATAAAGAACACAAAAAAATTCTGTGACATCCAGCGTTGATGATTCATGATTGATCCCTTTGTATCAAAGGCTGCTTGATGATGATTCATGATTGATCCCTCCGTATTTATTGCATCATAGCACGTAAATACATACAATAATATGAGATATCTCATATTTTTTAACTGGAGGAACACATGCAGTTTTTAGCCGAACCTATGCGCACTTCCTATATCGAAAAATACCCTATTCAATCCCTCTTCTCCTTTCCGATTGCCCCGTATATCCAAGTTTGCCAGTTTGAACAAGGTGAATTTATCTTCAAGGAAGGCTCCTATCCTGAGTATATGTACTATCTCGTCGAGGGAAAGGCAAAACTATATGCTACACAAAAAAATGGCAAAGTATCGCTCATCAGTTTTTTACATGCGCCAACCTTCATGGGTGAAATTGAACTGTTAAATGCGGAACGTTATTCCAAAGGTATCCAAACTGCCACAAGAGTAATTTGTCTTGCCATTCCCATTCATGCCTGTAAAGATAAACTATTAACAGATGCTACTTTTTTAAAATATTTATGTATCTTTTTAAGTAAAAAGGCGACTATGTTCTCAGCCATGTATGCCCAAAATCAAGCATATCCGCTTGTGAATCGTCTTGCCGCCTTTATACTTTTATCAGCCGATCATGATTTTTATAAAGAAAAACACACGGAAGTGTGCGAATACTTAGGCGTCTCCTATCGCCATCTCCTTCACGTATTCGCACAATTATGTGAGGCAAACATCATTGAAAAACAGTCACGGGGCTACATGATTCGAAACAAAGAACGCCTGCAAGAATTGGCCAAAGAGGTTTAGAAGTCAAAAGAATGTTATCTCGGCCTTGTTGTGACATTATCTTCTGTTCAATACTAGATAATGTATATCTACCTCCCAAAATAATTTGTCTAAAGTTTTATTAAGTACTTTGGCAATTTGTTTATCTAGGTAAAATCTTTCACAACTAAAAAAGAGGCTATTCTATAAGCCTCTAATAAACCCCAAAAAACTGATTTTACCAAGAGGCCCGTCACATAACCCCTTTGTTTTACTAAGTTTGCATGACGGGGCATCCTCTTAATAAAAGTATTAGCATTACATCAACTTTATAATTTTTCCCCATTTGTTGCGATAACGTCTTTATACCAGACGAAGGACTTTTTCTTTTTGCGCTCCAATGTGCCACTGCCATCATCATGTTTGTCTACATAGATGAAACCATATCTCTTAGACATTTCTCCTGTTGACATACTTACCAAGTCAATACATCCCCAAGGAGTGTAGCCCATCAGTTCAACACCATCTTCAATGGCTTCTCCCATGGCTTTGATGTGTTCGCGCAAGTAATCAATGCGATAATCATCATTGATAGAACCATCTGATTCTACTTTGTCCTTTGCTCCTAATCCGTTTTCTACAATAAACAATGGGATTCGATATCGATCATACATCTCATTCAAAGCGATACGCAGACCAACTGGATCAATTGCCCATCCCCAGTCCGACTCTTTAAGGAATGGATTCTTCACTCCTCCTAAAATATTTCCTTGACCCATCTCTTCGGGCTTTTTATCGGGCTTTTCTGTACGAGACATGTAATAGCTAAAGCTAAAGTAGTCAACGGTGTTTTCTTTGATGAGTTCCAAATCACCTTCTTGGATTTCCAACTGAATGTTATGCTCTTTAAAATAGCGTTTAATAAAGGCTGGATATTCGCCGCGTACTTGAACATCACCGCAGAAATAGTTAAAAAGTTGAGATTCTTTCAACGCATACATCACATTTTCAGGATGGCAGTCATATGGATAAACGGGCGCATATAGAACCATACAGCCAATTTTGGCATCCGGCATCATTTCATGACATAACTTTACTGCTGTGCTGCTTGCAACAAACTGATGGTGGTATGCCTGAAAGGTTGGTTGGTACTTATCTGATTCCTCCTGAATGGCAAATCCAAGACCCATGATAGGAAATTCTAAACCACTGTTGATTTCATTGAACGTCATCCAATACTTCACTTTCCCTTTATACCGATTAAAAATCGCTCTTACATATCTCTCAAAGAAGGTGACAACCTCGCGGCTTCTCCAACCGCCGTATTCTTTTACAAGATTTACGGGCATTTCATAATGGGATATGGTCACAACAGGTTCAATCCCGTATTTATGCAGTTCATCAAATACTCGGTCGTAGAAAGCCAGACCCTCTTCATTAGGCTTCAATTCGGTACCTTTAGGGAAAATACGTGTCCAAGCAATAGACATGCGAAAGACCTTAAATCCCATTTCCGCAAATAACGCAATATCTTCTTTATAACGATGATAGAAGTCTATCGCTTCATGATTCGGATAGCTATATTTCTCTTTATTAACTTCAAAATTAAAGCCAGGTTCAAGCAAAATTTTCAATCGACCTTTTCCTCCAGGGAGAACATCAGCGATGTTTAAACCCTTGTTTCCTTCATGGAAGCCACCTTCTATTTGGTTGGCTGCTGTAGCTCCTCCCCATAAGAAGCCTTCAGGAAATTGATATTTTTTCATTGGATTACCTCCCGATATTTTTTCTATAGTAATTAGTATTTGTTTGTTGTTTAAATTTACAGCTTTCTCTTCTTTATAAAAAAGGAAAATGACTACAAAGGAATCATAACTACACTTAACAAGATAGTAAATAAGTGAAGAGTATCTAGTTTTTAATAACAAAGGAAGTCATTTGTTACATAAAAGTAACACTGTGTGTCCCACGGAATAAGTGTGTTAAAATGAGGTTACCGAATTTTCTAAATCGATCTATATAAAAGGAGAGTCCTATATACATGTTTTCACACGACATAATCGCTTCTTTCAATGAGTTAGAAACGTCTTTATACAATTACATCATTCAAAACAGTGAGAAAGTCGCTTATATGCGAATTCGTGAACTAGCGGATGAAACCCATGTATCAACAGCGACCATTTTACGTTTTTGTAGAAAGCTCAACTGTGAGGGTTTTTCCGAATTTAAAGTGAAGCTTAAAATGCATTTAGAAGAGAATAAAAAGACGATCATTAAAAGCTCTCAACATTCCGTAGTAGAGTTTTTTGAGCGGACATTAAAAGGTGATATAGAAGAAAAGATTAGAAAGGCTGCAAGTCTAGTTGCCAAAGCAGATAATGTGATTTTTATCGGGATCGGAAGCTCAGGCATCCTTGCTGAATATGGTGCGAGATATTTCTCGAGCTTAGGTAAATTTTCGATGTATATTAAAGATCCTCACTTTCCGATTCACTCCAAACTCATGTTTAATAGCGTAACAATCGCTTTATCTGTCTCAGGGGAAAACAACTTTACTGTCACCCATCTTCATCAACTTAAACAAGAAGGAAGTAAAATTATTAGTATTACAAACAATAAACTCTCAACCATCGCAAAAATCTCGGATATAAATATTCCGTATTATGTAACCGAGGAATTTTTTGAAGAAGCTAATATTACTACACAAGTACCTGTTGTTTATATTCTAGAATCTATGGCTCGTGAAATATATAAACTTAATCAATAAACAGATATTCCGAATAAAACAAACGCTTATTTCGAAAATTGAAGGGAGAAGTAAAATTCCCTAAAAAAATCCCTCCAACAATTCGTTGGAAGGCTAAATAGGTTATATTTTGGAATGTTGAAGGTTACATTTACTTTCATGGTTGCATGTATGATGAATAGTTATGGTTCGATTAAGAAATAGAACGTGCTTCTTGCTTACTCAATTCCTTTTCCAATTGGGCAATCCGTCCATCAATGGTATTGCGGTGGTAAGAGGAATTGACTTGATGTTCAAGACGGTCTAAATATGACTCCATTTCCTCAAAGCGAGTGACTGATTTAGTAGAATAATTTGTATCCAGCACTTGATTCATGCGGTGGTGGGCACGTGCGACATTCTCGCGCCCCATTAGTTCCATCCGTTTAATATGCATATCTTTCAGTTTATGTTTCATTTCTTCGTATTTTTGCTCCAGCTCATCTAGCTGCTGCGTTGCTTTTTGAAGCGATTCATTTAATTTGGCTGCACGCTCTTCGTATTGTTCCTGCTCATTCAGCGCAAACTGATGCAGTTCGCTTTCTCCCGCTTGTGAAGCGATGTCGGCTTGATGTTTGCGTTTCGCGGCCATTTCGCTTGCGTGACGATATTCACGTGTGAATTCCTCTTTCAATAAGTATTGACGTTCCACGAGCTTTCGTACTTTTTCCGTTTCGTGCTCACATTGACGTAAATATTGATTTAATAGAGCAATCGGATTTTTTTGTTCTTTTTGATCTAATAGTTCATGAAAATCAGCAGCTACTGCGTTTTTAATGCGTGTAAATAAATTCATTTTTCCTTCTCTCCTTTTTAAACTTACTATTAATTAATTAATTTCGTTTCAATTCCGCCCATTGTTTTTCAAAGTTTACAAACGGATCAGATTCTTCTTTTACAAGTTCTTTGTTTTCATTCCATTTCTTATAAATGACATATAACACATAAGCTGCGACAAATCCTAAAATCGCTGGAACATTGGAAACGGACGCCATAAGGGCAATGATCCCGATGCCTGCCCATAACACTTTGCGAAAAGTCGTTTCTGCCTTTAAAAACTGTTTGGCTGTGAAATACAGAACAGCTAAACCGATTGCCAGCGCAATCATTGGAGCCAGGTTGGCGAATAAGACAACAGCCGCTATTCCTCCCATTAAAAGCAATCCAAATTTTTTCATTCTCTTTTTCCTCCTTTCGTCTTTCCTATGTCTCTATCCTACCTAGATTTCAAAGAAGCTATAACGAGCCAGAGCTTTATTTTCATCTAAGACCTGAGGCGTATAGGTACACAGGACTCCAGAAAAGCGCAAGTGCCTTGGTCAGCTCGTGAAGGAAATAGGGATAGGCCCATAAGGCGCTTTTTGCCTTATGAGGCACATCATCTTTTCCACAGCGAGCTAGGCACTGGAGCTGGACAACAAAGAAAAGCGGAGGCGACTGTTTAATCTTGAGAGACGTTGGAACTTCTGAATGGGAAACCGCTTTTTGGTTTCATAGTCAGAAGTGAAACGGCCGAAAGATTAGGAGCCGTAGCTGGACATTAAATGAACGAAGCCTAAGAACGCGACGTCAATCTCCACGGCTTCATTTGCAAATCCATGTGCCTCAAGCGGAGAGAGCCTGCTTAGTCCCATAGAGAGTTAAACAAATAAAAAAGGCGCTTCAACAAGGAAAAACCTTTCTGTTGAAACGCCCCGAAGGATATATCGATTTAATATTTACACCATTAGATTGTGACAGAGTTTTGTTTTTCTTCCAATAAAGCCTGTAAAAATGCTTTGCATTGCGGCAGCGACACTCCAATCATCGGACCTAAGAAGAAAGCGATAAAAATGGTCCCGATTCCAACGGGTCCCCCTAATAGCCAGCCAAATAAAAACACGATGATTTCGGTTCCGTTTCGTACCCATTTAACGCTCCATCCCGTTTTTTCGACGATGATTAACATCAATCCATCTCGGGGACCGGCTCCTAAACCTGGAGCAACATAAAGACCGATTCCGTAGCCAATCACGATGACTCCTATGATGAAAGCCGCCGTTTTGGTCCACATGCTTTCAGGATCGGGCAGAACGTAATTAAAAAAGTCAATGAATCCTCCCAGTAGAAGCATATTCAATACCGCTCCTATTTTAGGCAGTGATTTCGTTACAAGCGATGTAATCAACAATATGATAAACCCGGCGATGATGGCCCATGTTCCAATTGTCAGTCCAAACTTCAAGAACAGCCCATAATGGAATACATCCCACGGCCCGATGCCAAGGTCTTTCCCTTTAATGGTCAACGCAACTCCAAAAGCCAATACAATAAGTCCTAAAATAAAAAAAGACCAACGAATGATGGTTTCTCTCTTCATCGTGATTCCCTTCTTTCACGTTTAAAAAATTATCCTTGAATACTATACCATATAAACCATCATAGAGTCAGAGATTCATCTCTATTTTAAAAGTGAATGGTTTCCATAGGCTTCATCATCCTTTTACCTTTCAACAGGAGTAATACAGTTTCGCTTCGAGTATCTTGTTTTAGTACCATTTATTTCCTTCCGTCCGCAAATATCATGATTTATCTAAAAATGATGACAAAAACACGCTTGTATTATACAATAACTAACAATAAATAATAACTGTTATAAAACAGAAACAAACGAGGACTCCGAGTTTGTTTGTAAGCGCTTCACAATTTCACCTTAACTTTTTCTACGCATTGTGAGAAGTATTCAGCCCGGCTAAGACTACATCTTCTTTTCAAACAATTAGATGAAATTTAGAGGAGGGTTATGTATGAGTACAAAAATGGAAACTAAACGGACAGCCCCTAACTATCTTGAATTTTATAAAAATCTACCGCCGAAAAGTTGTGTTAATTGCGGCTATATCATGATCGAACAGCATGAATCCTACTCGACTAAATGTGAACATTGCTTAAGTAAAGGCCATGAATAGGAGAAAAATAGGAGGCGATTAATATGTCAAATTTAATTCTCAAGCACTACTTTCTCGAAGAAATTGAGAGAATTAGAATTGAAGATGTGTTATCGAGTTGTCACTCAGAAATGGAAGATGATTTCTTGGAATTGGACGACTGTGAAATCCTTGATTTATATCACAAATATGTGAAGGATCCTTCTCTTGTTGAGTATAGACAGTTCTGATGGTTTATGATTCTTTAAGAGTTTAGTGTCTTAACATTCTTTTATATCGTGTTTTTATCTTACCGCTAGGCTTAGCGTACCAAAAAAAGGAGGAATGCACATTTCTGTACATTCCTCCTTTTTATTTATATTTAGTTTTTACTTTTCGTTTAACAGTCTTTCCAACTCATTTAAGGTTTGTTCAAAGACCATCATCGTTTCTTCAATCGGCTTGGCTGTAGACATATCGACACCGGCCGCTTTTAATATGCTAATGGGATCATTTGAATTGCCGGCTGCCAGGAATTGATCCCCCACCCTTTCCACAGCAGGCTGGCCTTGCTCAAGAATTTGTTTGGCCAATGCCGTAGAGGCAGCAAAGCTGGTTGAATACTGATATACATAGAAATTGTAATAGAAGTGCGGAATGCGTGCCCATTCCATGGTAATTCCTTCATCTGAAATCATCGCGGGGCCATAATATTTTTCATTGAGTTCTTTATATAAAGCTTTAAGGGCTTCGGCATTCAACGACTCACCTTTTTGATCCATGTCGTGAATGGCTTTTTCAAATTCGGCGAATTGAGTTTGGCGGAACAAAGTAGAGCGGAAATTTTCCAGACGCTGATTCAATAGATACATCTTCTCTTCCTTTGTTTTCGCATTTTTATATTCACTTTCCCACAATAAATGTTCATTCATCGTTGACGCTACTTCTGCCGTGAAGATTGGATAATTAGATGTAATATAAGGCTGCTTTTTATTGGTGTAATAGGACTGCATGGCATGGCCCAGTTCATGAGCAATTGTCGCCACATCATCCTTCGTTCCTTCATAGTTCAATAAAATGTATGGATGGGTGTCATATGCTCCCCATTGATAAGCACCACTCGTTTTTCCTTCTGTCGGATAGACGTCAATCCATCCACCGGTGAACGATTCTTTCAATAACTTTCCATATTCCTCACCGAGCGGCTTCAGTCCGTCAAGAACCATCTGTTGGGCTTGATCATATGGAATATAACGATCATCCGCTCGTACAATTGGTGTATAAATATCGTACATATGCAGCTCATCCACACCTAACATCTTCTTTTTCAGTTCAATGTATCGATGTAAAAGAGGCAAATGTTGATTGACCGTATCAATGAGCTGGTCATATACTTTCACCGGGACGTCATTCGGATCCAGACTTGCCTCCATTGCCGAATCATATTTTCGTACTTTTGCATACATATTGTTTGCCTTGACTTTACCGCTTAACGTTTGGGCCAATGTATCTTGGTACTGGGTAAGCGTTCCATAATACGATTCAAATGCTTGTTTTCGAACTTCACGATTTTTACTTTCTAAATGCGGAACAAAATTGGAAACGGTCAGCGGGACCTCTTCTCCGCTTTCATCTTTAACATTCGGGAATTTGATGTCTTTCGTCAGCATATTGTATATATCTTCAGGATTGGCAGCTAAAGGAGCGGCTTGAGCCAGAATCTCCTCTATTTCTTTTGAAAGTGTATGAGGTTTTGTTCGAAGTATATCAGAGATGAAATATTTATATGGAGCCAAAGATTCATCTTTCAGAAAAACCCCCATTTTTAAAGGAGCGATTCCTACCATTTCCGGAGCTATCCATGCAGTTTTCTCCATCACATGAACGGACATGTTATCGGCAAGATCCGCCAGTTCCTGAGAAGCTGGGTCCGACCCATTTACATCCAATGACATATAGGCATAAACACTTGCTTTATCATGGATTCTCATCAACATACTGTAATCATCCAGAGCAGCCTTCAGCGTTTTGGGAGATGTGCTTAACTTCCCTTGATACAGTGCAAATTGTTCTGCTAACTCCTCCGCTTTTTTGATATCGGCTTCCCAGGCTTTTTTCGTCGGATAAATATGTTCAAGCTTCCACTTATACTGCTGGGAAATTTCCGCGCGTGTATCATAAGCGGGTTTAATTTCCTCGGCACTTGCCACTACTGCTTCCATACTCATTACATTAACCGGCACAGCCGTTGCCGAAAGTGCGACTACCACTGCCGCCATCGATTTCAAAATCGTTTTCTTCATTTTCTCGTCCCCTTCTTCCTCCAAAATCAAATGAACAAAAATTTGTACCCCGCCATTACTGCAATTGTCATAACACTTTTTTATGTTCGCTGTAACGTCCAAAAAACCTCTCTGAATTACCAATTTATAGAAATTTTCCGATTGTAAGATAACCTAACCGGAGACAAACCTCGCCCTGCGCTTAACCACAGTAAAAAATGGATATTGTTTACAAGATTAGCTATTATGAGAAGAGAAATTAGAATAGATAAATACAGGTTTAAAGAAGACTGCAATAAGGAGGTACACCAATGTCCAAAGAATCGATACTAATTGTTGAAGATGAGGAAAAGATCTTAAGACTGCTAGAGTTGGAGCTTGAGTATGAGGGATATCAGATCGGGAAAGCAGCCGATGGAATTGAAGCGCTTGAAGCGTATCGGACGGGAAAATGGGATTTGATTTTGTTAGATGTGATGCTTCCGGGGTTAAGCGGGATTGAGCTTCTTCGTCGCATTCGCTCGAATGATTCTTATACTCCTGTTATTTTGTTAACAGCAAAAGGCTCTGTTGAGGATAAAGTATCAGGGCTTGATCTTGGAGCGAATGATTATATTACAAAGCCTTTTCAAATTGAGGAATTGCTTGCAAGAATTCGTGCCGTGTTACGGATGCGGGCAGCAGCCCCCTCAAAACAGGAAGCGGATGATGAATGGTTGACAGCCGGTGATTTAAAGGTAAATGAAAAAACACGTGAAGTAATCAGGGGGGAAAATGAAATTGACCTTACGCCAAAAGAATATGATTTGCTTTTGTATTTACTGAAAAATAAGCGACAAGTATTGCAACGGGAGCAAATTTTAGAAGCTGTGTGGGGCTATGATTATTATGGAGATACGAATGTAGTGGATGTCTATATCCGCTATGTTCGAAAAAAAGTCGACTACACCTATGATTCACCGCTCATTCATACGGTTAGAGGCGTCGGCTATGTATTAAAGGATGCAAAATGAAATTAAGAAATAAAATCAATTTATATACGACGGTTTTATTCATCGTTTTATTACTGATCATGAATGTCTCCATCTATCTCGTTTTTAGTCACTTAATGACGGCAAATGAACTTGACCGTGCAAAAGCGGAAACAGAGAAAATAGCCAGGGACGTCAGTGAAAATGTTGGCCGAATTTCACCTAATGATCTTTTGCGTGCTTACGTACCGATTGATGGAATGGTTGAAATCTTAAAAGAAGGCCAACGTAAAGGAATCGCTATCACCTCTGAAACAGAACACGCTTTAAGTAAACGGGAGAGTTCATTTTTTCCTGGTGAACATAGCGACATCATTACCTATAACGAAAAGAGATATGTATTTGTTTCCAATCCCATTATTTGGACGGACGGAAGTATCGTGAATCTGCAATTGACGAAAAGCATTGAAGCTACAGATGATATGCTTGCGGTATTAAGAATCGTTTTAATGGCAGTAACTGTGATTGCGATGATTCCTATGTTTATTTCAAGTACGATTCTTAGTGACTTTATTGCCCGTCCGATTCGTACGATGATTGAAACGATGAAAGAGATTCAGACGAGCGGTCAATTCAAGCGCCTTAATCTTGAAGGGAAATCAAAAGATGAGCTTGTGGAAATGGGGGAAACCTTTAACCATATGATCGATCTTTTGCAAACAAACTTTGAAAAACAGGAGCAATTCGTATCAAACGCATCGCACGAATTAAAAACACCTTTAACCGTTATCGAAAGTTATGCAAGTCTTTTAAAAAGAAGAGGGCTTGAGCGTCCCGATTTGTTTAACGAATCGATCGAAGCGATTCATTCTGAAGCGATACGGATGAGGGAAATGACAGAACAGCTTCTCTTGCTTGCAAAACATCAGGAACAATGGCAGATAGAAAAGGAAAATGTTTCTCTTGCAGAGATGATGGCTGAAGTAGCAAAAGTGTATAAAAATGCGTATCAACGAACGGTAAAAGTTCATAGTCGTGAAAACATTGAGGTGTTTACGGATGTTCAAAAAGTGAAACAGCTTCTGTTTATCTTTTTAGATAATGCACGGAAATATAGTGATGGCTTGATTTCTGTTTTTCTTGGAAAAACGGATCGTGAGGCATATATACGAATTGAAGATAGAGGAATCGGGATTCCTAAAGATGACTTGACTAAAGTGTTCGATCGTTTCTATCGAGTAGATAAAGCAAGAAGCCGAAAGCAAGGCGGATCAGGCCTCGGGCTTTCGATGGCAAAAGAAATTGCTGATGCGATAGATGTGCGAATTGAGCTGGATAGCCTTGAAGGCAGAGGAACAACGGTCACACTTTTTTTCCGTCATCCTTGATCTCTCATCAAGTTCTCATTTTACCTCGATATACTTGAGCTATTATACGCAGGATAAGGTGATCGAATGAAAAATAGAAAATGGCTGGTTATAGTCGGAGGCGCTCTTATCATTGGCCTGTTTGTTTTTATCGGCTTACAGTGGCGGGCACCCTCGTTATCGGCACAAACGTTGACAGAGGAAGAAGCGAAAAAGGTGGCCACGGACAAATATCATGGTGACATTATAAAAACAACGAAAACAAATGATGAGTACCAGGTAGACATGAAGCTTAAAACAGGCATTTACCATATTCGAATCGATGCTGAAAATGGTGAAGTAATATCGATTACCAGAGAGTCGGATGCTAAAACCAAAGAGGAACCGCCATTGGACGAAACTCCACAAAAAGAAACACTAAAAGAACGACTAACAGAAAAAGAAATTAAAGCACAACTTTCTTCACAAGGCCATGTCGATTCGATCGAATATGTTGAGGAAAAGGAAACGTCTTATTATAAAGCAGTTGTAAGCAGCAACAACGAAAAAATAACGTTAAAATTAGATCCTTTTACGGGTACCGTGATTGACTCGATCCAGGAAACAGCTAGCATTATTACCGAAAATGAGGCGATTGTCATTGCTGAAAAGCATGTGAATGGAATCGGTGATGATGCGGATTTTTTTCACCCAAACGGGCAAACACCTTATTATATCGTTGATGTTGAATTAGATGATGACAGAGAAGCAGAAGTTCAAGTTGATGCCTATACACGTGCAGTGAAATCCGTCATCTGGGAAGACAATCATGATGACGATCATGAATAAAATGAGAAAACTCAAGACGCTTTCTCATCAAATTTTAATCTTTCTATTCCTTTCCTCTCATTTTTGATGGTTACAGTAGATACTGTAAGAACAAAACAAAAGGTTTAGGAGGAGAGCGGAAATGAAAAGATTAGTTCCCATTACGTTAGCAGCAGCTCTTATATTAGGTGGTTCCCTTGCGGTTAAACAAGGATTCGCCCAAAAAGATGATCAACAAAAGGTAGAAGTGAAACAGACAAACGAAGTGATCGGTATGGAAAAAGCCAAAGCAGCAGCATTAAAACAAGTAAACGGAACAGTTGAAGGCATTGAGCTGGAAAGCAAGAACGGTCGAACCTATTATGAAGTTGACATTGATAAAGATAAAAAAGATTATGACATCTATGTAGACGCGCATACGGCAGACATTTTAAAAGTAGAAGAAAATGGATTCGATGATGACCGTGATGATCAGGTCTCAACTACAACATTAGAAGGGCTGCTTTCTGAACAAGAAGCCATGGCAATCGCAACAAAGCAAGTAGCAGGTGAAATAGTAAAAATCGAATTAGATAAAGATGATGGCAGATATGAATATGAAATGGAATTGAAAACAGACAAAGGTGAAGCGGATATAACGATTGATGCTGAAACCGGTAAGGTTTTAGAGTTAGAATTAGATGACGACAATGATGATCGTTATGATGATTAATAGTCTAGAAAATTCGGCATGGCCGCTGTTAGGCCATGCCGAATTTTCTAAATCGATCCTATCTCAGCATATATACTCTCTCTGGCCGCCCTACAACCCCATATGACAAGTCGGCTGCGACATCTCCTTTAGAGACGAGATACTCCAAATATCTTCTCGCAGTCGAACGGCTCGCTCCAATTTCCTTTCCTACTTCATCCGCCGTTAACCCGCCGGAGCGTTTTTGAATGACGTCTGACACTTTTTCCAGTGTTAACCGATCAATCCCTTTTGGCAGGTACGATATCTTTTCTTCGACTTTTCGATTTTTAAGCATTAGCTCATCTACTTTTTCTTGATTGACGGATTCCTTTTCATTAATCCACTTTTCTACTTTCTCACGATAGTTTTTATAGTTTGATAACGTTTGTTCAAATCGCTGAAAAATGACTGGTTTAATGATATAGTCAAATATCCCTTGACCAATAGCTTCCCTTACGGCTTCCACTTCTTTTCCAGCGGTAATCATAATAACATCCGTCGAATGATGTTGCTGCTTAATATATCGAAGTAAATCCAACCCGTTCATATCCGGGAAATACATATCAAGCAGTACTAGGTCCGGACAGAGAATGTCCAGCTGTTCTTTTGCTTCCTCTTCGTTCATCGCAACTCCCACTACTTCATAGCCATGGACTTTCTCTATAAATCGGCGGTTAATTTCCGCGATTCGATGATCATCTTCTATAATTAACACTGAAATCCATTGCTCAGTTTGTTTGTATGCCATGATTCTCCCTCCGTTTCATCTCCGCCCTATGTTTAGGAATCGCTACTGTAAATACCGTTCCTAAAGAAGCTCCCGGATTAAACGTAATATATCCCCCTAATCTTTCAATCGATTGTTTTACAAGCGCTAAACCAAAGCCGCGATTTTCTTCTGATTTTGTCGAAAACCCCATCTCAAAAATTTTTGTTGCCTGTTCCTCAGATATACCGCTTCCGTTATCTTCTACTTCAATAATTAAGTCTTCTCCTAAATCCGTAAAAAAGACTTTGACATTTTTAATTGGTGAAGCGTTTTCAAAAGTGGCTTCCATCGCATTATCAATCAAATTACCGATGATGGTCACAAGAGAACTGCGGTCCACTGAATGGGGAACATCCCTAAAACTGCTCTCCCGATCAATTTCCAACTGCACTTTCAATTCGCTTGCCCTATTGAATTTTCCAATCAATAATCCCCCAATCATCGGATCAGGGATTTCCTTCATGATAAATTGAAAAAGGTTTTGATGAATATCCGACTCTCTCGTAATGAGCTCAATGGCTTCCTGATACGACTCTAATTGAATGAGCCCTGATATCATATACAGCTTGTTCGAATACTCATGAGTTTGTGCCCTTAACGCTTCTGCATATCGTTTTACTTGGGAAAGCTCCTCTGTCAGCCTGTACAATTCAGACTTATTCCGGAAACTTACGACCGCTCCAATGACCCCGGCATCATCACTGCGGACAGGAAGGCGATTGGCCACGACGATATTTTCTCCTATCATCATTTCCTGATCATATTCTGCCTGTCCTGTTCTGATCACTTCCAGCAAGCGGGAGTTGGGCAGAACATCCAAAATTTTCTTCCCAAGTACTGGAGTTCCCGCTTCTAAATCGAGAAACTCCAAGGCCGTATGATTGATCATTGTAATATGTCCTTGTGCATTGACGGCAATGAGTCCCTCCCTGATGGATTCAAGAATGGCTTGTTTTTCCATATATAATCGACCGATTTCCTCCGGTTTCAACCCAAACAGCGCTTTATCGACGCCATATGCAATCATCATGGCGCCAAAAGCTCCTATCATCAAAATTAAAAGAGCGAATAAAATGATTCTATTTCGATAAACATCCGTCATCTTTTCAATGTCGCTTATTGAAAATCCTACCGACACGACACCAATGACTTGTTTTTCTTCATTAAACACAGGAGCTTTTCCCCTCAAAGAAGGTCCAAGGGATCCAACCGCTTCAGAAATAATGGACTTCCCTTTTAATACTTCTCCATTATCTCCCCCGATCATTTTTCTTCCTAGTCTTTCAGGAATCGGGTGGGAATAACGAATTCCCTCTTTATTTCCCACTACAATAAATTCCGCGCCCGTCTTTTTACGAATGTTTTCGGCAAACGGCTGGATAACCCGCGAAGGATCTGAACTGTCAAAACCCTTCTGCACTTCAGGGGTTAATGCAATGGTTTCCGCTAATGTCAATGCCCTTTGTCCTATCTGCTCTTTTATCATTTTTACTTCCATATCATGAAAAATAGCTCCCATGATGATCACAACTGAAAACAAGAGCAATCCGATAAGCAATATAAGTTTATGATGCAATCTCAAAGCCGTTTTCCTCCTTCTCTCTATATTCTAATCTGAAAATTTGGTTTATTCAAAACAAAAAAAGACACATCGCTCACTTTTTGTCAGCACGTGTCTTTTTTTGATTATCCTTCTACTGTCACGACTACTTTCTTCCCTCTTACTTTCATTAATATAGGTACTAAAATCCAAGCAGCCGCAATCAGTAAAAAGACTAGAGAAATTGGTTTATCGATGAAAATCATAAAATCGCCATTTGAAGCTGTCAGCGCTCTTCGCATATTATTCTCAATCATCGGCCCTAACACAAGACCCAATACAAGAGGCGCAAGCGGATAATCATGTTTCGCCAGAAAATAGCCGGCCAATCCACAGGCCATTAACAAGAGTAAATCAAAGATGCTGATTTGTACGGCGTACACCCCAAATACGGAGATGGCCACAATGATGGGCAGCAAGTATTTAGGCGGTGTTTGAATGATTTTTGCAAATACCTTAACGAGCGGCATGTTCAGTACGAGAAGCATAACGTTTCCGATAAACATACTCGCAATCAGGCCCCACGCAACTTGCGGATGATCTTCAAATAATAATGGACCTGGCTGGACATTGTACATAATCAGCGCTCCCATTAAAATCGCGGTTGTTCCGGATCCCGGGATTCCCAAAGTCAACAGCGGAATCATCGCTCCGCCTGATGCGGCATTGTTGGCAGATTCCGGTGCTGCCACTCCTTCAATCGCCCCTTGGCCAAACTTAGAAGAATTTTTGCTGATTTTCTTTTCCAGGCTGTAGGAAAAGAAAGAAGCGAGCGTCGCTCCTGCTCCTGGTAAAATTCCGATGAAGAAACCGAGCAGTGACCCGCGTAAAATAGGAGCGGAGCTGTCTTTTAAATCCTTTTTTGTCGGAAGAATACGGGTAATTTTATTGACTTCCCCGTCATTCTGTTCTCTTTCTAGGATGGCTTTAAATACCTCTCCCAGCGCAAATAGCCCTACCGCTACCGTTAAAAATTCCAACCCTTGATAAAGAACCGGGATATCATACGTAAAACGGGCAACACCTGATACATTATCCATGCCGATGGTAGCGAGCAGTAAACCAAACACCGTCATCATCAGCGCTTTTGTAGTGGAGTTTCCTGCCAAACCGCTCACAGCACATAACCCTAAAATCATCAGAGCAAAATATTCAGCTGGACCAAACTTTAATGCCACATCGGATAAAGGCTGAGCCAAGAAGACCAGGGCGATAACGGACACAATTGAAGCGACAAACGAACCGATTGCCGCAATGGATAAGGCCGCTCCGGCTCTTCCCTGCCTTGCCATTTGGTATCCGTCCAATGCTGTCACAACCGATGATGATTCACCCGGTGTATTCAACAAAATTGATGTCGTGGACCCTCCGTACATGGCTCCATAATACACACCAGCTAACAAAATGATGGAACTTGCAGCCGCTTCCTCAGGTCCGAGTCCGCTTGTTAACGTAGCCGTAACCGGAATCAACAATGCCACTCCACTCATCGGGCCGATCCCAGGCAGTACCCCGACAGCCGTTCCAATCAACACTCCGAAAAATGCAAAGGCTAGATTATACCAAACCAAGGCCGTTTCAAATCCATTTATTAAATATTGAAGTGCTTCCATTTCTCTCCCTCCTTTCTACATTCCTAACCAAATTGGAAAACCAGGCAGCGAGCCTTGCAATACTTCGACAAAAAGAAAATAAATGCCGTAGGAGAACACTCCTGAGATGACAATAGATGAAACCCATTTTCCTTTTTCCATCGTTTGAAAGCCAATTAGCAGAAATACAAATGTTCCAATGACATATCCGATATCTTCGAGAAAATAAGCATACGCCACAGCTGAAATAAAGATAATCAAAAAGCGTTTATAGTCATAAGCAAGCTTCTCTTTTCCCTTCTGTACATACCGCAGCGTTTCCACAAATAAACGAATGCTCAATAAAATTAAAATGATGCCAAGTCCCATCGGGAAAATATCTGGTCCAACGTTGCTTCCATATGCACTCTCTGAAATTTTCCTGCTCTCAAAAATAAAGCCCGCACCGATAATCAGAAAAATAAAGCTCGCATAGCGGTCAAACTGCTTGCTCATTATCCACCCTCCTTTTGTAGTTGCAGAGGCAGTCCCTCTTCAGTCGGACTTCTATCGCTAATCCTCTACCTGCTTGTCATAAGCGGAATTTTTATTACCTGATAGAGCGGTTAGGTTCGCCCCAGAAGAGCAAGGCACTTTTGGGGCAAACTTGTTCAATCCGTTATTTTTGCATACCAAGAGCTGTTAGCAATTCTGTAATCAATTTTTCTTGCTCTTCTAAATAACTCTTAAACTCATCGGCATTTTTATATTCGCCTACCCACGCGTTTGTCTCCAATTCTTTTTTCCATTCTTCGCTTTCAGACAAAGCTTTCAGTTTTTCACTCCAAAACTTAACTGCTTCCTCTGACATATCTTTCGGTCCGAACACCCCGCGCCAAATGATAAACTCGGCATCGATACCTTGCTCCTTCATCGTTGGAATGTCCTTCAAATCACCCGTTAAACGCTCTGGAGCAGAAACAGCCAACACTTTTATTTTTCCTGCCTTTACATACTCGCCTACACTTGATGCGTCTGTTGCGATCACGTCCGCATTTCCTCCGAGTAAAGCCGCAATGGCCTCTCCGCCGCCGTCATAGGATACATATTTCATTTTCTTAGGATCTAGTCCCGCTTTGAATGCCGGCAATACTGCCACTAAGTGATCCATTGAACCTGGAGCAGATCCCCCTGCAACAGTGAATTTTCCAGGATTCGCCTTTAAATCATTCATTAAAGTTGCCAAGTCATTATATTTAGAATCAGCCGGTACTACAATAGCCCCGTAATCCTTGATTAATTGAGCCAATGGAGTTGTATCTTTATAGCCGTAAGGGCTGTTTCCTTCTTTCTTTAAATTATTGATAAGAATAGGCGGTGAATTGACGAATAATTTGTAATCATCCTTCGTATCCTTTGTTGCATATTCGGCCATGAATACGGCACCGCCGCCGCCCGGTTTATTTTCAACGGTCATCGTTTGTTCAACCAGCTTCGTCTCGGCTGCCACTTTTGCCACGGATCTCGCTGTCTTATCCCAGCCGCCGCCAGCTCCCGATGGTGCAACGACTACAATTGGTTTCTCAGGATACGAACTCGATTCGGCTGGCTTTGATGATTCAGTGGCTCCCCCCCCACATGCCGCTAATCCGAACGCCATCACTCCAGCCATCATTGTTAAAGCCCATCTCTTTTTTGTTTTCATTGTATTACCCCCTGTTTTTTGAAAGCGTTTACTTTTATAACTGAATGATAGCAATTAATAGTCAGAATTTACACATTATTAAAATAAGGGAAATAAAACTCATAAAAAGGATTTTGTTCATTTTGTGCATAAGGCCCCTTCTGACAATCCAGTAAAATCAAGAATTTCTTGACGGGGCCTTCATTAAAAATCAGTTTTTATAGACGATTAGAGACTTATGAGCCCGCCCCGTGAGCAAATAAAAACACTTTCCTTAACTGGGAAAGTGTTTTTATTTAGCGCTTTCATTTTTTTTGCGTACTATATATGTCCATGATAAAGCTGTATAGATAATATCTTCTGTATGTTATGCAGTATCCTTCTATTGCGCTTTCTTTTGCAAACTAGAATGATCAACCTCTTGTTCCGACTTCTTTCGCTCAAGATATAAAGATTTAAATAGGGAGATACTTATGAAAATCATGATGATCGTAAATGGAAGCGCGGCAATTAATGCTACGGATTGCAATCCTCCTAATCCACTGCTCACAATTAAAACAGCCGTAATTGCTGCTACTAATACACCCCAAATAACTTTAACAGTGTTTGAGGGATTTTCATTTCCATCCGATGTCATGATTCCGAGTACATATACCGTCGAGTCTGCCGAGGTGACAAGAAAAATCATAATGAGCACAAGCATAAGCGCAGATAATATGCCATAAAGCGGAAATTGCTGCAAGAAAACAAATATAGCGGTTGCAACATCTTTAGAAACGGCCTCGGCAAGTGCCGTATTTTGAAATAAATCCATGTGTAATCCGGTACCGCCAAAAATAGCCATCCACATAAATGCAATTACCGGAGGTATGATCAATACGCCGGTCACAAACTCCCGAATAGTTCTTCCTCTTGATATGCGGGCAACAAATGAACCAACGAACGGGGACCACGTAATAACCCATGCCCAATAAAAAACTGTCCAGTCATGCACCCACTTATCACCTGTGTAAGGTGTTAAATAAAAGCTCATTTCTACAAAATGAGAAAGATAATCGCCAACGGCAAGGACAAAGCTTTCTAAAATAAAAACAGTCGGGCCTTTGAAAAGGAAAAACACCATAAATCCAATGACTAATGCCATATTCGTGTTACTTAAAATTTTAATTCCTTTATCGACTCCAGTTACCGCTGATAGTGTATAAAGTACAAACATGACACCGACGATTGCAACTTGCATCCATGTATTATCCGGAAAGGAAAATACATAATTCAGCCCGGCATTAATTTGCAAAACTCCCATGCCCAATGAGGTGGCGACCCCTGTAACTGTTGCAATAACAGCCAGAATGTTTACGAACTTTTTCAAAGAGGCGTTCCCTTTTTTAGTTGTAACTCCCTGAAGAGTTTCGCTAACAAGCAATTTGCTTTTTTTGCGGAATTGAAAATAAGCAAGAGCTAGTCCAACAAGTGTAAAAACAGACCATTGATGAATTCCCCAGTTAAAGAAAGAGTAACGCATCGCAACACGTGCTGCTTCCGCAGAGTTTGGTTCTATCCCCGGAAGAGGCGGGTTAGCAAAATGGGTTAGCGGTTCGGCAACCCCCCAAAAGACAATCCCCGCACCAAATCCTGCGGCGAATAACATGCTGATCCATGCAAAATAAGAAAATTCCGGTTTCTCATTTTCTTGTCCAAGTTTAATATTGCCGTATTTACTGAAAGCAAGAAATAGAAGTAATGCAACAAAGCCTGCAACGGACGCTAAATAAAACCACCCGAATGAATCATTTATAAAGCCTGCAACAGCAGAGGCATTTTTCGAAAGACTCCCAGGAGAGACGGCTCCCCAAAGCGCAAAAAGTGTGACAACAATGGCTGACACCATGAAAACTGGATTATTGTAAAATGTTTGTTCTTTGCTTTTCTTCAAATAAACCACCCTTTATTGGTTTTTATTCTTCATTTGCAAAAGAAACTTTAAATGGGCTATATCATCTTGACTGCAAGTCCCTAGGCTGGATATACTTCCAAAGTAATTTGATGAAAAGGTCTTTTCTCTCTATTTAAAGGATTTTTCACCAAAGGTATATTTATTCGTAAAAATTTAAAATTTTCAGATATTTAATCACACGTAGAAAGGGAATCGTCCCTCTCTGGCGCCTTCCCTTTCTGCTTCTCTATTGACATATCATATTTACAATTTAAAACAAACCACTTTCGGCTCTGTCATTTCATGGATCGCAAACTTGATGCCCTCGCGTCCCAATCCCGATTTTTTCATTCCGCCGAACGGCATCGCATCAATTCGGTAATCGCTGCTGTCATTAATCATGATACCACCCACATCCATTTTTTCAATTGCTTTGTGAGCTTTTCTGACGTCATTCGTGAAAATTCCCGCTTGCAAACCATAATTGACATCATTCGACTTTTCAATGGCCGTGTCCAAATCGGCAACCGAATAAAGAAGAACAACTGGACCGAAGATTTCTTCTTTTGCAATCGTGCAGTCTTCCGGTACATTGGTTAAGACAGTCGGCGAGTAGAAAGCTCCATTACGTTCTCCACCCGTTAACAGTACAGCGCCTTTTTCAATGGCTTCATTGACCATCTTTTCAACACGAATCGCTTCTTTCTCCGTAATAAGCGGCCCCATATCCGTTAGCTCGGATTGTTTATCTCCAACGCAATATTGGTTGGTACGTTCAACAAATGCCTTTTGGAAAGTGTCCATAATGCTTTCTTGGATATAGACCCGCTGAACACCGAGGCAGTTTTGGCCGGCTGCCCAAAAAGCTCCGGAAACCGTTGATTCGACGGCATCTTCAAAATCGGCATCCTCCAATACGATAACAGGTGAATTGGAACCGAGCTCCATGCTGATTTTTTTCAAGCCTGCTTTACGAGTAATTTCCTCTCCTGCCTCAAGTCCGCCGGTAAAGGAAATCATTCGAATGGCAGGATGCGTGACAAGAGTATCACCGATCTCATTTCCGTAACCTGTTATGACAGATAACACCTTTGGAGGAAGAGCGGCTTCCGCAAACGCTTCTGCAAGTAAAAGAGCGCTTAATGGCGTGACCGTTGCCGGTTTGACAATAATCGCATTTCCTGACGCAATCGCCGGCCCTACTTTATGTGCGACAAGGTTTAATGGATCATTGAAAGGTGTAATCGCCCCAATAATGCCGATTGGAACCTGTCGATAATATCCGACCCGATTCTCGCTTCCAGGCATTTGGTCGAACGGAATCGTTTCTCCGTGAATCCTTCTTGCTTCTTCTGCACTAATGCGAAGGGTTTGAATGCATCTTGTTACTTCTTTTGTCGCTTCACGGATGGTTTTGCTGCCTTCTCGCGCAATGGTTCGTGCATACTTCTCCTTGTTCGCTTCAATATAATCCGCAGCTTTATAAATGACGGCCATCCGTTCATGTACAGGCATCGCGGCAGCAATTTTTGCCCCTTCTTTCGCTTCCTCAATGCAATTAAGCATATCTTCCGCTGAAGCAGCAGGAACTGTATCAATTATACTGTTATCCTGTGGATCGCGAACTTCAATGACTCGATCACGACTTATCCACTGACCCGCAAAATACATCTTTCCACCAGCAACTTGTACTGTCATCAACATTACCGCCTCTCTATAAATATATGTTCAAAAAGGAGGACAAAAAGGACCGAGAAGTTCAAGGAAGCGCCGCTTTGAGTAACAGAGCGTATGCTGTTAATACGCGAGTAACGGAAAAGCAAGCTGACACAGAAATTCGACGGTCATTTTTCCCGGACTTTTTGAATAGCCTCTCTATTAAGTAGTTACTAACTTTCTTTCACGATTAATATTAATTAAGTCAATTAAAAGAGAGAATCCCGTTTCCACTTTTCCCGCACCCGCACCGCTTAGCGTCACTGTCCCTAAAAGGTCACATTCATACGTAATCGCATTTACCGCTCCGCTGATTGACGCAAGCGGATCTGTCACATCAACTTTTTCCGGAGCGATCGAGGCAATCACTTCGCCGCCTTCTTTACGGGCTTTGGCCAATAGCTTCCAGCGCTTCCCTTCCGCTCTTGCTTCCTCAATATCTTTTAAAGTGATGTCTGTAATCCCTTTGCATGATACCTCTTCTACTGTCAGAGGTGCGCTCATCACATAGTTTGATAAAATGACAATTTTGTATCTTGCATCATATCCTTCTACATCACTTGTAGGATCTGCTTCTGCATAGCCAAGCTCCTGCGCCTCTTTCAATGCTTCTTCATAAGACACGCCTTCGGTTTCCATTTTCGTTAAAATATAATTTGTCGTGCCATTTAAAATACCGCGTATTTCTGTAATGTCATTTCCCGCGAGAGTGGCAATCGGCATGCGTAACGCAGGTGTCCCGCTCATGACCGTTCCTTCGAACCCCCAGTAAACGCCATGTTTTTTAGCAACTTCAGAAAGTTCTTTGTATGCCAGCGCAACAGGCCCTTTGTTTGTCATGACCACATTTTTTCCGCTCTCGAATGCCGCTTTACAATGGTCGATTGCCGGCTGTCCTGTTTTTACGTCTGTATAGGAAACTTCAATAATCGTATCGGCGTTTGTTTCACGAATCGTTTTCAGGCTATCCCATCCTGTTACAAGCCCCGGTGTTTTTGGATAGTTTTCGAGATTGCCCGTTTCTTTTAATACGTTTAAAGCCGTATCGATATCCAGACCGTTCGGATGATAGATGGACCCTTTCATTAAATCTGAAATCGCGACGATTTCAGATTCGAACCCTTCATCCTGCTTTAACACTTCTTTTTTATCACGCAGGATTTCAGCTAATCCTTGACCGACTACACCAAATCCAATAAATGCTAGTTTATGCGCCATTTGTTTGCACCTCCAAAGTTTTTTTATTCGGCAAAGCTGCTTCCCCCGTTAAAAACTTTACTGCCGTTTGGGCAAGAATGGCTGCTCCTATCGGCAAACACGTTTCGTCAATATCAAAGATCGGTGTGTGTAAATCCCTTTGAATTTCATTTTTTTGTGCGCATCCGAGGAAGAACATGGAGCCCGGGAGTTTTTGTGTTACATAACCGAAATCCTCTCCCCCCAGTCCGAACGGGCGTCTTGTAATCTTGAACTGCGGATACAGTTCTTCAATGGTTTTCGTAATCCAACTGTTTACAACAGCACTATTGTTTAGTGCGGGCTCTCCTCTTTCAACATCAAATGAATAACGCCCGCCTAAATTCTCTACTATTGAAAACGCTCTCCTTAATTCCGACGCTAATAAATCACGAATCTCCGGTGTATAACTGCGCATCGTCCCTTCAATCGAGACTTCTGTCGGAATGATATTGCTTGCCGTTCCAGCATGTACTTGCCCAATCGTCACAACTGCCGCATCTAATGCAGAGACTCTGCGTGCGACAATGCCATGTAATGCCTGCATAACAGGTCCAAGCATCCAAATCGGATCTGTTCCAAGTTCCGGATAGGCCCCGTGTCCACCCGTTCCGTAAATTTTCCCTTTAAATACATCAACATTTGCCATGCTGTAGCCATCGTTTACTTGAGCTTCTCCTACCGGAAGCCATGGGCACATGTGCAAGGCGATTGCAGCATCAACATCGTCATATACACCCGCTTTCACCATGTATGGCGATCCTGAGAGTCCGTTTTCATCTGTGCTTTCCTCTGCCGGTTGAAAGACGAATTTAACGGTTCCTTTTAATTGACCCTTTTGAAAAACATCTGCAAGGGTATGTGCGACGCCCAGCAAAATGGCCGTATGCGCATCATGGCCGCATGCATGCATGACACCCTCATTTTTCGAACAGTAGCTTTCTTTGTTTTCTTCTATAATCGGCAAAGCATCGATATCAGCCCGAATCGCGATGGTCGGTCCTTCACCTGACGTCAATGTGCCGACAACACTCGTTTCTGTTCCAATTCCCGTTTCAACTTTCATTCCATCTATGCTTCGTAACGTTTCAGCAACAACTCGAGAGGTCTCGAACTCCTGAAAGCTGAGTTCGGGATGTTGATGAAATGTGCGACGCCATTCAACTAGTTTATCAGTCAGCTGATTTACTTGTTCAACTATAGGATGGTGGTTTGGCATCTACCGTTCCCTTCCTTCTATCAAACGATTCATTAATCCTCATTAACAAGCAGCAGTTTGACCCCCGCTTCCGGCGCACAGGATGTGCTAACGAAAACTTGTGAAGTACACACACGGATGTATAAGCAAAGACGATGTACCCTTGGCCTTTGGATCATTCATCCGGTTTTTAATTTTCGCTTCTTAATAAGCGGGGGGTAACCGCTCGTAAAAGTCCCATAAAATCTGACTACCCATCAGCGGGTGATAAAGCCCGCCCACTGAGGGGAGTTTACTTACTTTATTGAACTTTTAAAGCACTCTCAGCGTAGCTGAAGGCTTGCTCGAAATCTGCAATGATATCTTCAATATCTTCAATCCCGCAAGAGATGCGGATAAGTCCTTCAGGAATGCCCACTGCCGCACGCTCTTCCGGTGTACATTCAACGTGGCTTGTTGTACGGGCTGGTCCGACTGTCGTTTCAACGGCACCAAGGTTTGCAGCGCGGTGAGCATATTGTAATTTCGGAAGAAGATCTCTTACCGTATCGACGCCGCCTTTAACCGCAAAGCTAAGCATGCCGCCAAAGTCTTTCATTTGCTTTTTCGCAATCTCATGATTTGGATGCGTTTCAAGACCCGGATAATAAACGGCTTCTACAATGTCTTTTGTTTGCAAATATTTTGCAAGAGCCATCGCATTTGCCGATTGCTGACGAACGCGGAGGTGAAGTGTCTTCATACCGCGTAAAGTCAAGTAAGCTGCCATCGGATCCATTGTCGCTCCATTGATTTCACGGAAGTGATAAATTTTTTCAACAAGCTCATGGGAACCGCACACAACACCGCCTAATGCATCTGCGTGACCGCCAAGAAATTTCGTTGCACTGTGGATAACTAAGTCTACACCAAATTGAAGCGGGTTTTGATTGACTGGGGTACCGAACGTATTATCAATCACGACAAGTGCCCCTGCTTCACGGCCCGCTTTTGCCATGCGCTCGATGTCCGTGATTTTAACTGTTGGATTTGTCGGTGTTTCTAAGTATAAAATCTTGCATCCTTTTGCTACTTCTGCTTCAATTTGCTCATGGTTTCCTGTTTCACAAAGTGTCACTTCGATCTGCTGGCGAGGAAGGAATTCTGTAAAGATTTTGTTCGTTCCGCCGTAAGTATCTTTCATCGATACAATACGATCACCAGGGACTAAGAATGTGGATAATGTATTACTGATGGCAGCCATTCCTGTTGAGAAGCTTGTTGCCGCTTCTGCGCCTTCCAAAATTTTCACTTTGTCTTCAAATGCTTGCACCGTTGGATTTGTGTTACGTCCATAAATATGGCCTTTTTTCTTTCCGATCGCTACATCATACCACTCATCCATATCATCATAATTGTAAGCTACGCTAAGAACGACCGGTACTTGTGTTGCCCCGTGAACTAAATATTCTTTTTCTCCTGCCCATACTGCTTTTGTACCTAGTTTCGCGTTTGTGTTTGTCATATGACCACTCCTCATTAGTTTTTTAATGATAATGTTTTATTTTCGACATTCAAGCCTAAATTGCGTTTTGTCATTTCGTTATAAGCAAACAGCGCGATGGCTGTGTCTTGAACCCCTGTTCCCGTTAAGTCACAAACGGTAATTTGTTCATCATTCTCACGACCGGCTAATTCTTTCGATGTTAGCTGGCCGAGTTCAATAACGAATGAATCTTCTGTTAATACCCCCCGGTCAAGAGCATGATGCAGTTCTCCCAATCGGGCGCATTGCGCTTTTGTATCGCATACGAATTTGTCAGCACGCGCTAATACTTCTGGTTCTAATTCTTGTTTATGCTCGGCGTCAGACCCCATTGCCGTAATGTGAAGACCCGGATGGAGCCATTCCGCTTTGATAATCGGCTCCTTTGCCGGTGTTGTCGTAATGACGGTATCGCTGTTTCGTACCACCGCTTCAGCACTGTCAACCACTTGGACTTCAATCCCCAGTTCCGCCGCCATGTCTTCTGCATATTTCTTGGCACGATTGGTTGAACGGGCATATACCAATACTCTTTTAAAATCCCGCACGAGTTTCAATGCTCTTACCTGAAACCGCGCTTGACTTCCCGCTCCAATCACACCGACCGTTTCAATGTTTTCCCGTGAAAGATAGTTGGCGGCAATCGCTCCCGCCGCTGCCGTCCTTACCTCTGTTAAATAACCGTTATCCAGCAGAAGCGCCTGCGGAATACCTGTTTGTGCGCTGATTAACATCATTAATCCGTTTCCGCTTGGAAGGCCCAGCTTATAGTTATTAAAAAATCCAGAAGAAACTTTAATCGCAAACATGTCTTTTCCTTTGATATATGCTGTTTTCACGTCCACTTCCCCGTTTTGATCATGAACATCGACACGCATAATAGGCGGCATTTCCACTTCATTGTTTGCCAGTTTCGTAAATCCTTCTTCAACAATGGAGATGGCTTCCAGATTTAGCTGGACATGTTGTTTTAGTTCTTGTTCTGTAAAAATAAGCATGAATTCGCTTCACCTCCTAGAATGAAAGATTACTTGATTAATGCACCATCTTTTATAAATAACTGTCTTGGAAGTGACGCAAACGTTTCGCAGCCATTTTCCGTAACGTAGAATGACTCACTCGCTTCAAATCCGTATTGATCCAGCCAAATTCCAGGAATGAGGTGGAATGTCATGTTCGGCTGAAGAATCGTTTTGTCTCCTTTACGGATGCTTGCTGTATGCTCGCCCCAATCTGGAGGATAGTTAAGACCCATGGCATAACCAAGACGCGAGTCTTTGATGATACCGCTTTTCTCGATGGTTTTTCTCCAAGTCTCTTCGATTTCCTCACAAGCAATACCAGGTTTGATCATATCAAGGCAAGCATTTAATCCTTCTACTACAACATCTGAAAGTGTTTGAATTTTCTCTGAAGGCTGACCGATGTTAAGTGTTCTCGCAAGCGGCGAGTGATATCGTTTATAGCAGCCGGCCAATTCCAAAATGACCGTATCCCCTTTTTTATAGCGCTCATCCGTCCATGTTAAGTGAGGAGTAGATGTTTTCTCTCCGGATGGGAGCAATGGAACAATCGCAGGATAATCTCCGCCGAATTCTTCGGTTCCAGTAATTTGAGTATGGAAGATTTTCGCTGCTACATCACACTCACGAACACCTTCATCGATTAATTCGATCCCTGCCATCATGGCTTTTTCTACGATTTTAGCTGCGCGTTTCATATATTCAATCTCTGTATCTGACTTTACAATGCGCACCCAGTTTACGAGAAGAGTAGCATCTTTAAATGAGGCATTTGGCAACCCTTTCTGTAACTGCTGATAACATTTTGCGGTGAAATAGTAGTTTTCCATTTCAACCCCAATTGAACGGTTGTCTTGGCCAATTTGCTTCAAGATGTCCGCTACAAAATCCATTGGATGCTTTGTGTCGGATTGGACATAATCATCGGGGTATGGAATGATGTTTTCGTGGTAAAGCCATGTCGTTACTTTAGCACCGTTTGCGTCCTGTCCCCGTCCGATCCAAATCGGTTGGTCCTCGTCATTAATGATCACTAACATTTGATGTACATAAAAAGACCATCCATCGTAACCAGATAAGTAATTCATATTGGCAGGATCTGTAATAAGCAACACTTCAATTCCTTGTGCAGCCATTCTTTCTTTTGTTTTGCGGATTCTCTCTTTATACTCTGCTGTCCCAAATGACATAGGAACAATCCCTCCTATTTCAACTCTTGTATTTTTAATAAATATTTAGAATATTTAATCTATGAGTTTATTATAGTGAAACATGATGAAATCTATCATCTGCAAAAATGTATGAAGTTTTAAACCTGTTTCTAGTCAAAATATATAAATCATGGAACCTGGGCACTCTGTGCCCAGGTTCCATGATTTATATATTAAGCGATCGGCAAACCTTACAGGTTCTTACCGATCACTTATACGAGAACCTTTGTGAGCTTATTCGGGATGCGGAAACCCTAAAGTGCTTAGACCAATTTGAAGCTAGAAGATTAAGTTGAATTCATAGATTTTATACAAAAAGACCATTATGAAATACCTTCATAATGGTCTTTTTGTCAGATTTCGACTATTCAATCGATTTAACATATTCAGCAATGGCAAGTACTTCCCCTTTTGACAGCCTCGGTATGCTGTTGTTTCCATGACGCTCAATCGCTTCTTCAATGGTCCCGGCGCTGCCATCATGAAAATACGGTGCTGTTGCCCATACCCCTCTTAACGTTGGGGTATCAAACTTTTTGCCGTCACGCGGGTTCTGAAATTGGCCGCGTGCATCTCCTTTTGAAGGAACGTCGAGTTTGCTTCCAGTGCCAATATCATGGAGAAAGTTCGTGTTGCGTTCCGTTAGTTCCCCTTCCTCATTCACTGCCTTGCCGCTGTCCGTGAAAAATTCACCTCCATGGCAGCTCAGACAGTTTCCTTTTCTATTAAACAACTGTTCTCCTTTTGTAGCTGTCTCCGTTAAACGGCCATCTTTTTGTCGATAAGGACTTTGAGGTGGCGGATACGAGTTTGGATCTTGCAAAAAGACCAGGAGCGAATCATACATGTGCTGTACATCTTCCGGAATCGGTTTGGAAGGATCAAGTTCCATCATACCTCCCATTTCGCCTTGAACGGTATGAATGTAATCGGCAAACTCATTGCGTGTCCCGTCCCACATAAACAGCCCTGTTTCCGTCGTCACAACGTTGCTTGGAACATTGCGTGGACCTTTTGCTGTCGTGAACGTTAAGCGATTCATGTCCCCATCGCTATGGCACGAGGCACAGCTCATCCAATAGTTCCCCGTTATGCTTGTGGCGAATTCATCACTGTTGGCACTATAAAACATCGTTTTGCCTTCCCGAGCATCTTTTGACAGAGAGTCTTTTTTGATCAACTTTACAGGTTCCCCGGTCATTTTAGCCCGTGCATAAGGGTTGTCTCCACCTGTTTGAATCGTCGCTAAATTATGACTCATCGCATTATGAACAAAAAGGTTTTGCCCATCTTTTGACATGACAATCCCCCGTGGGTTATCCCCTTTAATGTGGCGCAAAATTTGGGTCGCATTTCCGCCTCGTGTTAAATCAAAGACGACAAGGTCTTCGCTGCCCGACATCACCACATATGCTTTACTGCCATCCGGCTGAAAGGCTACATCATATGGATTCGATACAATGACCGTTTCATTTTTCACATCACTAATATTGATTTCATTAAACAGTTCTTTTCGTTCCTCCACGATTTCTTCGTCTTTCACCAGATCAATGACCGACACCGCAGGAAAAATCGTTTCTTGAAAATGAATAGGCGTATCGATATTTGTTAACAAGTGTGGGGCAAACGCCTTTTTTCCATCAGGCGATATAACAAATTGTTCGATCGTATTAGGGATCCCCTGGCTTTTCTTACGGTCAGGCTGATCAGGTGACACTGCCAGGGCAATAGTCTTTGCCACTTTGTCTTCTTCTGTATCGATGACACTAATATTGCCATCTAAATAATGAGGAACATACAGCTTTTTTCCGTCCTTTGTAATGGCAATCGTTCTAGGCCGGTCACCGATTTTCAGTTCCTTCTTTTCTTTCCTCTCATTTGTATCAATGATGGATAACGTACCGGACTGATAATTCGCTACATAAAGTGTATCACCGTTTGGGCTCGTGACAAGTCCGTACGGTTGAATGCCAACCTCAATGGAGTCCACCACTTTTTTCTCTTTCGTTGAAATGACATCCACTTGATTGTCAAATAAACACGATACATACACGTATTGGCCATCGGGACTTAACGTTAGTTGCTGCGGTTCCTTTCCGACCGAAACTTCCGCCCGTATTTTTTTCGTTTTTGCATCAAGAATTGATACGGTGTTCACATCCATATTGGCAACATACAGTGTATCACCTTCGTCATTAAGCAACACATTATCGCTGTGAACGGCATGGTCACGAACCACCTCTTTGGTCATGACCACCTGTTCCTGCTGACAACTTGCAGCGATAATGGTCGTTGCAGATAAAATTGTCAATTGTAAGAGTCGCTTCCACTTCATATTGATTCCTTCTTTACGGTTTCTTCACTTCTACGTTCACTAATACAGGTGCAATCCCATATTTCCCGTGACCTGCCTGTACCTGTGGAACAGTGTCTTTGTCGGTGTTGCCAAGGTTTTTGCCGTCGATATAAGCATCTCCTGTATCCCAAAACTCACTTGCCTGCATTCCTTCTTGTAACGATGGACCGTCAATGACTGTATCATAAAAAGCTTCATAACGAGAGATAATCGTTTCACGATCCAAGGCAGACAATGTATCCTGATCTCCGTCCGCGTTGTATAAGTTATTTAAGGCAATGCGGAAGACCGCTGATAAAGCACCTGCTGTCATTGGGTTATATTTCATTTCATCTTTACTTGTGTAATATAAAGTCGTTTCTTTATCGAGCATCTTCTCATCCATCGCCTGGTATAGTTCACGGGCAGCATCACGGTACTTCGTTTCTTTCGTTGCTAGAAATGCCGCAGTCAAGCCTCTGATCGCTCCTAGTTGAGCATCTAGCGTTGGATCGCTGTCGTCCTGGCCTTTTCCGATCGTATAGCCGTTCGCAACAAGACCGTCTTCACGTATTAGCTCGTTTAAAATAAAGTCAGCTTGCTTTTGAATCATTGCCAGCGCCCGCTTGCCTTCTTCTGTTCCCAAACCTTTTGCATCTTCGCCGTTTGCATATCCAACGGGAAGACCGTCAATGGCGCGCTGGAACATGCGAAGTGCTTCCGTTGTATAGCCCGCCTGGAATGTATCGACATGAGTTCCTTGCGATTTTCCATCATGTTCATCGATAAAAGCTCCCGCTTCATTGTTAAAGTGCATGGCATCAATATTTTTAAACACTTGCAGCAATACATCTCGGTTCACTGAATACGGATCAGATGCTTTTACATCGTTCGCAGCGGAACTGTCCACATTTTCTTTGGCTGCGCTAGGAAATGGTTTGCCGTCAAAAACCGCTAAAAACGCCGAGTTTTGCGCTTTGTTTTCAGGACGCTGGTCGGTCATGCCGTAAAATTCGGATGCCGGCCATAACATGAGCCACTGGTCTTGCAGCATGCTTCGTGTATCTTTCACAGCTAATTGCTTGGCATTTGGCACCTGTTCATTCCCGTCTTCGATGACTTCAATTTCGTGCGGCAAGTAAACAAGACCATTAGTCGGATTGTATCGGCCTCCAGCACCTGCCGTCAGCTGCTTACCGGCTGCATCGTAAAATAATCCGTCTCTGATAAAATTCAGCTTGTTCCAGATTTGTTCAGTCAGAATCGCTCCCTGCATCCCATCAGCCGAACTTACCCCTAACGCGATGTTTGCATCATCATCATCTTTCGGTGATGCCGCTTCAAGTTCTTCATCGCTGTCTACTTTATGCAGCCCTCCCATAAAGTCTCCAGCCCAAAGCGCTTGTTTCAAGAAGGTTGCTCCGTAAGCAGACGGATTTAACTTTTTGTCCATCTTTGCCCGATCCCAGCGCAGCGTTTTAAAATCTACCTGATAAATTGGGACATAGGAGTCATCATCATTTTTGGCATAAACGTTCGTATCCACTTTTTGTATGTAGTGCGGGTCACCTGAGGAATATTCAATTAACGTTGGAAACATATTCATAAACAGCTCATCTTTTGGATAACCGACACTGTCTGCCAGTTCATAAAAGCGTTCACCCAGCACAGTCGGTGTGTCTTTCCCTGTTTTCTTCGCTAATTCTGCAACTGCCGGACCGTGGATCAAATGCAAGCCAAGACCGGATTTTTCCGTTACTTCATACATCGCTTCCTCTGAGTATTCGTACGATTCAACCCCTGCCGTATAGTCAAATTTAGACGGTTGATCGAGTTTTCTTACATCCAGAACATCTAAATCTAAGCCCAACCCTTCTACTAACGGCTCGCCTGAAAGCTCAAATTCTGCATACGCAAACATATTGCCGGCTGTATCAAACGTATAATCTGTCACAGGAACAGATACGTTGCTTTTTTCTGTTCTTGTTTCCGTTTTCGTTTCTGCTTTTGTATCTTCTTTTGCCGTTGTTTTCTCGTTTGAGCAAGCGCTCGTTAATAAAAGTGATGAAGCCAATGCAACTGTTGTCATCACTTTCCATGGTTGCGTTTTCATTATAATTCGTTCCTTCCCTTCATTCATCATTCTATAACTGATATTAATTATGATTTCTACACCTGCTCTTAATTGATAATAACAATTATTATCAATTAAAAATATAGGTTAATTTACACATTCAATGTCATTCAACCTGCACATATGTATTTCATCTAGCTCCTCTAAAAAGAGGCTAGAATATGGTAAATGATGTTATTTTTGACGGATTAATGACTTTACATGATTTTCTTTTTCAACATGACTATTTTCATGATAGTAAGTTTCTTGAACATAAGTGATAAATTGTTCGATCCGCTCATTTTGAGATGCATGAGCTTTTTCAACGGAACTCGCAATTTCGTTAATACCGTCTTGTAAAAGTGTCTTAAGATCATCTTGCGGTATGATTTCTTTTAATCTAGGAATCGTAAAATCTCTAGATTTGTTAATAGTTAAGTTCAATAAATGATCTAACTTGAAATATTGATCCAAGCTTAAACGATACATTTGTCTTCCACTTAGTAACAAACCAAATGCGCTTGTATAAAGGGTAAGGCTCATTACATTGATATTACCTGAAAGAAGAAAATTAATATGCATAAAGAGACAAGTCAGAATGGATGGAAGTGTCATAAACCCTACGATGAGAAACAAACCGACCACCACCTGAACGGTAGGAATGGTATAATTTAAAACCATCACTTGTTTAATAGCTGCCTCTTCAATGAAAAATTTATAAAAATCTGGTACATTGGGTTTATCTAATGCTTTCATTAAATAATCACTAAGCAATACTCCAGGTTGAGCAAACCATGAATGTCCTGAAGAACCTCCTTCACCTAAAATCTTCGTTGCTCCCGCTAAAAGCCACCCTATCCCAAAGAGAATACGCATTAAAACAACTAAAAACTGAAAGACATGTTTCTTAAGGTAATTTTGATTTGTAGAATGTAATACATTCTCGACAACTACTTCATTTTGCATCATAAATTCCTCCTGAATATTTATAGAACGAGCAAAGTTAAAAATGATAATCATTATCATTAATTTGTAAGATGTCGTTATATTACAAAAAAAAACTTAAAAACTATTTAAAACAAAATTAAAAAAATTTAATATTTCACTCCGCTATTCAAGAGGTAATCTCCCCTGATTACTAATAGAGTTATTTATCTTTTTACATCATGAATTTCAAGAGGAAATGAACATGCTATCTAAAGAAGAAGAGTTTGTGTAAGTTGTTTTTTCAATGGAAATTATTACACGATTGACCAAATAAAAGTGTTCATCTAAGATATTATTAACAACTCGATAATGATAATCATTATCGAGTTGTTAAATGAGTAAATTTGTCGGGGGAAATGGGATGCGGTTACTATTGGTTGAAGACGAGACAAAAGTAGCACGTTTTATATCGCAAGGATTAAAAGAACACCACTATGTTGTAGATGTAGCGAACGATGGCGAAATGGCTTCTGAGCTTGCTTATGCAGAAGATTATGACCTTATCATTGTCGACCTTATGATTCCGAAAAAGAATGGGATGCGATTAATTAAGGAACTAAGATTGAATGGAAAAAATGTTCCTATTCTTATTCTCAGTGCTAAAGATTCGGTGGTAGATAAAGTCGAGGGACTCGATTTAGGGGCAGATGATTATATGACAAAGCCATTTGCTTTTACGGAGTTATTAGCACGTATACGGAGCCTGTTAAGACGAAATCAAGAAAAGGCATCACCTTTTTTACAAGTAGCCGATCTGATGTTGGATCCTTCCACGAGAGAAGTGATACGAGGGGATCTCCATATTTTCCTTTCCAATAAGGAATATGCCATTTTGGAATTTATGATGAGAAATGCCGGCAAGGCTTTGTCTCGAACCTTGATTCTAGAGCGTGTGTGGATGGATGCTTATAATATAGGAACGAATGTGGTGGATGTCTATATTAATTACTTAAGGAATAAGATCGATAAAAACTTTGATTTAAAACTTATCCAAACAGTTTATAGTGTAGGTTATATGATCAAAGGAGAAGAATAAGCCATCATGAAATTTTTAAAAAGTATCGGATGGAGAATTGCGATTTGGCATTCGATTATGCTGATGTTCATTTTATTCCTATTTAGCGCATTCTTATATCTTACATTTTCTGATATGTTAACCAACAAAGTAGATTCGATGCTGGCCATAGAGGGAGGCACGATTGCCTATTTTATTGAGCAAGGGTATCCACCTTCCGAAATCGAACATTATATGAATGGGTTGCCTGTTTCAGCAGGAGTTAAAAAAGAAGAAATATACTGGCAAATCGAAAACGACCAGGGCAAAGTCATCGCAGCTTCACAAAATCTGTACGGTCAACGCCTCAACGCCTCAGGAACTTTGAAACAGATTGACGAAAGTATCTTTAGCTGGGATCCCGAGCTAAATGGAATACCACTTCGTGCGATGTCCCTGCCACAGATATCACAAAATAAATTAACATACAAAATTACGGTTGCTACATATGACAGGATACGGCATTTTGCCATCGATCAGTTGCGGAACATTATTATCATCTGCAATTTTGCATTCGTAGGAATTTCAATCGTGATGGGATGGATTATTTCAAGAAAAACACTGCAGCCGATTCAGAAAATTATTACCGCTACAAATAACATTACGGCCACAAATTTGCATGACAGGCTGCCTATTGAAGGGCCGGACGATGAATTGCAGAGCTTATCTAAAACTCTTAATCATATGATTGATCGATTAGAAACCTCTTTTACTCAAATTCAGCAGTTTACTTCCGATGTCTCTCATGAACTTCGCACTTCTTTAACGATTATACGAGGAGAACTGGATGTTGCTTTAATTAAAAATAGATCAGAAGCGGAATATAAACGTGTCCTACATGCGGTTTTAGATGAAGTCATCTATTTATCTGATATGGTAGAAAAATTCTTATATTTATCGAGAAATACCTCTAATTCAAATCAGATAGATCGAAAAACAGTGGACGGAATGCTCTTATTCCAATCTATAAAGAATCATTTATTATCATTAGTCCTGAAAAAACAGATTGAATTGCATATTCAAATACCTGATCCATTCACTTTATACGGGGATAAAGATCTCTTGCGAAGATTATTTATTAACTTGATAGAAAATGCGCTTAAATACACCCCAGAAGGTGGAACGGTGGAAATTAAAGCATGCCGTAAAGAAAAATTCATTCATATTGAAGTAATTGATTATGGAATCGGCATTCCAGAGGAACATTTGCCTTTTATTTTTCAGCGATTTTATCGTGTGGACGATTCCCGATCAAGAAGTCAAGGAGGAACCGGATTGGGGTTGTCTTTATGCAAATGGATTGTAGAGGTCCACGAAGGAATGATTGAGGTTCATAGTAAGCCGGATGAAGGAACTAGAGTGATTGTAAAATTACTTGCTAGTTAATAAATATAAAAATGAGGTTCTGGTGTAAATAGTGAAGATATTAGACTAAAAAAATACTTATAAACTGAAGAAGGTGCCTCCTATACGAAGCCCCTTCTGTTTACCTAACCTTAAATTCTTCCTCATCCGCTTACTAGAAACATGGACATGGTCACGATTTGACCATGTCCACGTTTCTAGATGGATATAAAATTACCAGCCGCGCTCCTGCATGCGTTGAGTGCTGTCCAATGTGGAGATCTCAATCCCTTTCATGGCCGTTCCAAGACCTTTTGAAAGATGGGCAATGAGCTCATAATCTTGGTAATGAGTTGTTGCTTCCACGATGGCTTTCGCATATTTTTCAGGGTTTTCCGATTTGAAGATTCCCGAACCGACGAAGACACCATCAGACCCAAGCTCCATCATCAATGCGGCATCAGCCGGAGTTGCGATCCCGCCTGCAGCAAAGTTCACAACAGGTAGACGACCGGATTGTTTTATTTGTAATAAAAGCTCAAATGGTGCCTGCAAATTTTTCGCTTCTGTCATCAATTCATCTTCACTCATACTCGCAACTTTGCGAATTTGCGCTTGAATAAGGCGCATATGACGGACTGCCTCGACAACATTCCCTGTGCCCGGTTCTCCTTTTGTCCGAAGCATGGATGCCCCTTCACCGACACGGCGAAGCGCTTCCCCAAGATTGCGGGCACCGCATACGAACGGCACTATGTATTTCCGTTTATCAAGATGATATTCTTCATCCGCAGGTGTCAGCACTTCACTTTCATCAATATAATCGACCCCAAGCGCTTCTAAGACGCGCGCTTCCACAATATGTCCGATACGCGCCTTCGCCATAACCGGAATGGAAACTGCATTGACCACTTCCTCCACAATCGTTGGATCTGCCATACGAGCTACTCCGCCCGCAGCCCGAATATCCGCCGGCACACGTTCAAGAGCCATAACAGCTACCGCACCCGCTTCTTCTGCAATTTTCGCCTGTTCCGCATTGACAACGTCCATGATAACGCCGCCTTTTTGCATTTCTGCCATTCCACGTTTTACCACATCTGTTCCTACATTATTCATCAGTTTCTTCCTCCAATTTTTCTATCTTTGTTTGACTATTTCTTCAGATAAACCCATTTTCCACGTCTTAATACTTAAATCCAATAAAAACAAATCATCCGGATCAATGAGAGATAGTCCTGTCAATGATTCAATTTTTCTTAAACGGTACAGCAAAGATTGTCTATGCAAGTTCAATGACCGTGCTGTTTGGCTTACGTTTCCATGACATTGATTGTACGCACTAAACGTACCGATTAAATCCATATTGCGCTGATCATCATATTCGACCAACGGTTCAATCGTTGACATGATGACTTCTTTCATATCATTGTTTTGCGCAAGACTTAAGAGCACCCGGTCCACACGCGTATTTTCAAACATCATGCGATGCCCGCTTCCTTTTTTTCGCCTGCCGATATTTAAAGCGACTTCTGCGTTTTGATAGCTTTCTCTAAACCCATCGACACCTTCACGGTAATTTCCGATTCCCCAAGATATGACGACTTCCGGGAGCAGGTTGATTAAGCGCCGTTCCACAAGATCCAAAAAGTTGGCAGCGTTCTCATTGCTCTTATCTACCGAAATTTCAAGGAAGATCATCAACTTTTCTCCCTGATATGTCATCATGACTTCTCTTTTCAAAGATTGCGCCGCATAGAAAATTTCCTCTTCAATATAGCGAATCATATTGTCAAGCCAATGCTCAAACGAGTCATCATCTTGTTTCCTTTTTCGAAAAAGAGTTTTTAAGTTTTCCGGAAAACCGACAATACAAATATAAGGAAGCTTGATATTATACCCCAGCAATTTCGCTCTTGAATTTGCCTGATCCCAAGAAAGAAACTCTCCTTTCGCCAGCTCCTGTACAAAATCACTGCGAAGGCGCATTTTTGTATCCTCAATGGCATTTTTACGTGAAAGCCAAAGAGCTATCGTTGTCGCTGAATGCTCCAATACATTGACCCGATATTGTGTTAAAAATGATTCTGCAGATGTATCCGGGGGCAATAGCGCAAATAAATAACCTTGTGCATCCCCTAATACTTGCAGCACCGGCAGCTGGAGCATGAATCGATCTTCCAGTTCAATAATTTGAAATTTTTGAAACATCGGATCATGCGTTAGCGTTACTGCCTTTCTTGACGGGATGATTCCCTGTATCACATAGTCTTTCCATTTCTCTGCCAAGTCTGCATTATGACTGCTCTTTTCTTGAATCGTTCCCGTCCGATCTGTAATCACAATCGGGCATCCAACATGCCTTTCGATAAACTTGGAAATATGGCTGAGATCGGTCTCTTTTAAAATTAACTTTAAAAGCTCCTGCTGTACTTTCTCTGATTTTTCTCGTTCTTTATAATCAATACCGTTTAATTCCCTCATGACATCTTCAATGATATCGGCAAAGCGGACTTCCCATGGAATTTCGATAATCACCAAGCTTTTCTTCTCCGCTAATTCAATTACTTCTCTTGGAATATCATATACATAACGCCCTAAAGCAATCATAAGCGCTGACGCTTCTGATTCAGCAATGTCTTGTACAAATTGTTTAAATAATTCGAGGTCATGACCGCATCCAATAGCCGTACTCAATACAACCTCATTTTTGCGAACAAAATTTTCGACAGGCATTTCCATCGCAGAAATCCATTGAACATGTCGCTCATTTAGTAACTGCTTCCCTGTTCTCACCCTTGCATTTTTCATCACATCGAATTTTAAAACGTCCCCTATTGTTAACCTCATGTTGCCCCCCCTCGACCGTTAAAAATTCAAACTATAAAAATACTACTATATATAGCAAAACACAAAAAATGGATATCGTCTACTATTTTCGCTATATTCAGATAATGTTAACGAAAACAAAAAGTCAGATGATGCATACGAGGAGAGGGTTTCTTCATCCTTCACCGATCGTAAAAAATTATTCATTCTCTATCAAAAAGAGAGGCACCCGCAATACCAGGTTTAGTCATCTCATAAGGGTTTAAAATAAGATCAAGCTCTTCTTCTGTTAATACATCATATTGTAAGCATAACTCTCGAACGGGTTTCCCCTTTAAGATTGCTTCCCTGGCAATACGCGCTGCCACCTCATATCCGATGTGGGGATTAACGGCCGTGATGATTCCGACACTCTTGTCCACATATTCCTTCAATTGTTTTTCATTTGCCTCAATGCCTGTGAGACAATGGTCCGTAAAGACACGGAATCCATTGTTCATGATGCTGATGGATTGAAGCAAGTTAAAGACAAGCACCGGCTCCATCACGTTTAATTCAAGCTGTCCCGCTTCGGAAGCGAGACAAATGGTATGGTCGTTGCCGATGACTTGGAAAGCTACTTGGTTAATCATCTCCGGCATGACAGGGTTTACTTTTCCCGGCATAATCGATGAGCCCGGCTGGCGAGCCGGTAACGTAATTTCAGCGAGTCCGGCTCTCGGTCCCGATGCCATTAAACGGAGGTCATTGGCGATTTTAGACATATTCATGGCACATACTTTTAGTGCTGCCGACACTTCTGTATATGCGTCGGTATTCTGTGTCGCATCCACAAGATGCTCTGCTCCAACAAGCGGCAGGCCGCTAATGTCCGCTAAATGCTTGACTACATTTTTAATATAGCCGGGATCGGCATTTAACCCTGTTCCAACCGCTGTTGCTCCCATGTTTACTTCATATAAATGCTGGCGTGATTGCTGAATGCGTTTTATATCACGCTCTACTACACGGCTGTATGCTTCAAACTCTTGACCAAGACGGATGGGCACTGCATCTTGGAGATGGGTTCGTCCCATTTTGATTACATGATCAAATTGCTGTGATTTTTTCTTCAGAACATCCAGCATGTCTTGCATCGTATGTAATAAGCTTTCAATGGAAGTAAGAGTTGCAAGATGAATGGCCGTTGGGAACACATCGTTCGTTGATTGGGACATATTTACATGACTGTTTGGACTTAAATGCTTATAGGTCCCTTTTTCATGACCAAGTAATTCAAGGGCACGGTTGGCAATCACTTCGTTTGCATTCATGTTCATGGAAGTACCCGCACCGCCTTGAATGGGATCGACGATGAACTGCTCATGCCACCTTCCCTGGATAATTTCATCCGCTGCCTTGATAATGGCATGCCCTATCCCCTCGTATAAGCGCTTCACATCCATGTTTGCTAAAGCTGCGGATTTTTTTACCATCGCCATCGCTTTAATTAACGATTCGTGAATCCGGTAGCCTGTAATCGGAAAATTTTCGACCGCACGCAAAGTTTGGATGCCATAATACGCATCTTTTGGTACTTCTTTCGCCCCTAGGAAATCGTTTTCAATTCGTGCATCATTATTGTCATTACTAGCTGACATAATTTCCCCCCTTATTTTTAATTGGCTTATACCACATTCTTACTGTGTAAATACATGGAGTATTAAGGGATTTCACGCTTTTTTTTTGCTCTCACATCTTGAAAGGGCTTATGCGTAATGAACGGCTTTATTTATGGCCCATCCATTATGTAAATTCATAGATAATCTTGGATTAACCGAGAGAGTACAGAAAGATCAACGTTATGTCCGCTTATGATGACTGCAATAGCACCATCTTGATGGGGAATTTTCTTTCCTAAAACAGCCGCAACCCCTGTCGCTGCTGCTCCCTCCATAATCATGCGATGCTTATCCATCATAAATGCCATACTATAGGCAATCTCCTCTTCCGGTATAAGAATGGCCTCATCCATGTACTGCCCAACCATCCGGAATGTATATTGATTGTCCAATCCAATCCCGCCAAGCAAACTATCAGCAAGAGTATCCTCTTCTTCAAGCTGCAATGGTTTTCCGGCTTTTAGACTTTCATACATCACAGCCGCCTGTTCCATCGAAACACCGGTTACCCTGATATCAGCATCGTTCGATTTCACTGCTAATCCGACCCCTGAAAGCAGTCCCCCTCCAGAAAGCGGTACGACGATATCGGTAAGGTCAGGAACTTCCTCCAATATTTCTAGTCCAATCGTACCCTGACCTGCAATTACATGTGGATCATCAAAAGGCTGAATAACTGTCAACCCTCTCTCTTTCTCTAATTCATAGCAACGTTCCCCTGCTTCGTCTTGACTATCCCCATAAATTTCAAGTTGGGCTCCTAATCTTTTTAGTGAGTCAACTTTTGCCTTCGGTACACGATTTGAAATGCAAACTACCGCATCGATGCCCAATTTTTTCGCTACATAGGCAACAGCCATACCATGGTTTCCAGTCGAAAACGTCGCAACCCCTCTTTTCTTCTCTTCTTCGCTTAAGCTTAAGATTTTATTGGCCGCGCCCCTTACTTTAAACGCTCCAATTTCATGGACATTCTCAAGCTTTAAATAAACAGGGCGCCCCGCTCTTTCCGATAGAATAGAAGATTGAATCAATGGTGTTCTATTTATAATAGAAGCAATTCGTTTTCGCGCTTCCCATACATCACGGATCGTTACATCATGACTTTTCTTTATAGATGGAATATAAGACAAATTCTCTCCCTCCCCGATAATAGATCATATAATGTGTTCAATGAAAATTCCTGTCCTCTGCTTTGGATTATATATCACGAATTTTCTGATATCAATTGTCAAAAGTGCATATAATGAACGATAGTTTTCATACAATTTTAATAACTAATCTTTTGATAACTTGTTACTAAATATATAAATCTATCAAACGAGAGTCGATTCATAACAAAAAAACCAGCAATATAATTCTGTTTACTGGTTTTATATTTAAATTACATATGTATTTTTTTGTTTTATTTATCGCTTTCTAATGGACATTTTCCTTTGATTAAAGGCCCGCTATATCCCACCTTCATTCTTGAATCTATTTCGGAGACACATTCATCTCTCTTTTCGTTTTCCCCCCGACTCCCCAATGTGTATCGGCGATTTCGGTCACCAACACCCGCACTTGCTCCGGTTTCACATCAAGGTTTTTAACCGCCGCATCCGTCACATCAGCAATTAAACTTCTAATCTGCTCCTGTCCTCTGCCTTCCAACACTTGAATTTGAATAATCGGCATAACCATCCTCCTTGACTCTTCGTTTTTTATCATCCAATTGTACATATCTGTTTTATGTATAAACGGGCGGTATTAACCCAAAAGGATGCTTTCCGATCCCTGATCCGTAAAGAATAGCCATGGGCAATACCACCCCATGGCCCTACTTCGATTCATATTATTTGCAGGAAAACGACACGCTGCCCAAGCCATCGAATTGAGCGACAATCGAGTCGCCTTCTTCAAAGGCAACTGCTTCGGATAAGGCGCCGCTTAACACGATATCCCCTTTTTTCAAGCCTTCGTTTCGTTGGCCAAGTTTATTGACCGCCCAAGCGACCGCTGCTGCGGGATGACCTAAAACAGCAGCACCCGCTCCCACCGTCGCGACCTCTCCATTTTTGGACATAACCATTCCTACATTGGCTAAATCGAGCTGTTCCGGCTTCACCCACTTGCTTCCAACAACAAAGCGCGCAGAAGAACAATTATCAGCTACTACATCAGGAAGGGTAAATTTGAAATTCAAATAACGGCTGTCAATGATCTCAAGGGCCGGCGCTACATATTTGACCGCTTTTAACACATCTTCTGCCGTCACATTCGTCCCTTGGAGGTCTTCAGCCATTAAAAATGCGATTTCCGGCTCTGCTTTCGGATGAATCAGCTGCTTGCTTTCCATTGGCTCCCACTCAAATGCGAGCATATCGTTTAACAAATAACCATAGATTGCTTCACTGATTCCCATCATGTCCTGCTTCGCTTTACTCGTTAAACCGAGCTTAACGCCCGCTCGTTTTGCGCCTTCTTTTATCTTTCGGTCAATAAGCTGCTGCTGCAGGTCATAAGCGTCCTCCATCGTCAATTCAGGGTACCGGTCTGTCACTTTCGTTACTTCCCGGACCTCTTTTTCCGCAGAAAGGAGATAGTCTACAATTTCCATATCCGTACCTTTGGTCAATGTCATGTTACACCCCCGCCTTTACTTTGGCCAACTCTGCCGCCACATCTAAAATCATGTCTTCCTGTCCACCTACGACTTTTCTTTTCCCAAGTTCCATCAAAATATCACGCGGGTCAAGGTTGAATCGCTTCCCGGCTCGCTCTGCATGAAGTAAAAAGCTCGAATATACACCGGCATATCCCATGACAAGGCTTCCTTTGCGGATTTCCTGAGAACCCGGTAAAATCGGTCCAACCACATCTTCAGCCAAATCCATCATTTTATATAAATCAATGCCCACATCTACTCCCATCCGATCAAGCACCGCAAGCAAAGCTTCCGTTTGGGTATTGCCCGCACCCGCTCCAAGGCAGCGCACGCTGCCGTCAATTCTTGTCGCTCCCTCTTCAATCGCAGCAAGGGTATTGGCCACCGCTAACGATAAGTTGTTATGGGCATGGAAGCCGACTTCAATATCAAGCGACCCGCGCAGTGCTTTGACACGTTCGCGGACTTCATGAGGCAAAAGCGCTCCCGCGGAATCGGTTATATACACGCCTTGTGCCCCGTAGCTTTCCATCAGCTTTGCTTGTTCCACCAGCTTCTCCACCGGCGCAGAGTGTGCCATCATCAAAAAGCCAAACGTCTCCATTCCAAGCTCACGGGCTAACTGAATATGCTGGGCTGATACATCCGCTTCCGTCACATGTGTCGCGACACGAACCAAACCCGCTCCAAGCTCGCGTGCCTGCTTTAGTTCATGGACCGTCCCGATGCCGGGAATTAAAAGAACGGCTACCGTTGATTGCTTACATTCCTCCACCGCTGCTTCAATAAGCTTCATTTCATCAACAAGGGATTTTCCGTACTGCAACGTAGAACCGCCTAATCCATCCCCATGACTTACTTCAATATAATGCATGCCCGCCCCATCCAACGCTTTGGAGACATTTCGGACTTGTTCTTCTGTAAACTGGTGTCTGACTACATGGCTTCCATCCCGTAAACTGACTTCGGTGATTTTAATTGGCTTATCACTATTTCGTTTCATTCGTCACAGCCCTCTCTTTCTCTCCTAGTACAGCTTCATGCAGCATGTGGCGGGCATAGTCTTCAGCGACTTTTGCCGCGGCAGCCGTCATAATATCTAAGTTCCCGGCGTAAGGAGGGAAATAGTCACCTGCTCCTGTGACTTCCAAAAACACCGTTACTCGATTGCCGTCAAACAGCGGTTCTTGCTTTAAGCAGTAGCCCGGGACATATTCCTGAACTTTTTGGACCATATCGTAAATGGACTGGCGAATGGCGTCTTCATCCATTTGCTTTACTTCACAATACACCGTATCGCGCATCAAAATAGGGGGATCGGCAGGGTTTAAAATAATGAGGGCTTTTCCGCGGTCAGCTCCTCCTACCTCCTCAATCCCTCTTCGTGTCGTAATCGTAAATTCATCGATATTCGCTCGTGTACCGGGACCCGCACTGAGGCTGGCAATGGTCGCCACAATCTCCCCGTATGTCACATCTGCCACCTTGTTGATTGCATGGACGATCGGAATGGTCGCCTGGCCGCCGCATGTAATCATATTGACGTTGTCGGCATCAAGATGTTCCCCAAGATTGACTGCCGGACAAACAAACGGTCCTCTCGCTGCAGGAGTTAAATCAATCGCTGTTTTGCCCAAATCTTTCAAAATCTTCGCATGCCTTACATGTGCTTTTGCTGAAGTCGCATCAAATACAATGTCCGCCAAATCGGGATTGTCAACGAGTGCTTGTATCCCGTTGCTGAATGTTTGATAGCCGGCTTTTTCGGCTCTTTTTAACCCATCCGATTCGGGGTCGATTCCAATCACCGCTGTTAATTCGATGACTTCACTGCGTTCGAGTTTATACATTAGATCCGTTCCGATATTTCCTGAGCCCACAATCGCTGCTTTTATTTTCTTCATGCCTCTCCCACCTTCTTTCACTATTAGAGGTTGTTCAAAAAGTCCGGGAAAAATGACCGTCGAATTTTGGCGTCAGCTTGCTTTTCCGCTACTCACGTATTAACAGCATACGCTCCGTTGCTCAAAGCTACGCTTCCTTGAACTTCTCGGTCCTTTTTGTCCTCCTTTTTGAACACACACTATTATCATTCAAATCGAACAGATACCGATCCAATCGAACCGAATTCAGCCGTCACTGTATCGCCGCCCGACACTTGGACCGCTGCTGATAAAGCTCCAGGTAAAATCAATTCTCCCGCTTTGAGCGAAATGTTAAATTCGGAAAGTTTATTCGCAAGCCATGCCACAGCATGAGCCGGATGGCCAAGAGCAGCTGCCCCCGCACCTGTCGCAATCAACTCCTCATTTTTATAAAGAACCATACTGGCGCTGCGTAAATCAATTTGATCAATGGTTGAAACCTTCTCTCCTACCACCACTTTAGCGGATGAACCATTGTCGGCAATCGTATCAACGAGTTTGATTTTCCAATCGGCAATACGGCTGTCAATGATTTCAATCGTCGGAACAACGTATTTTGTTGCCATGAGTACATCTAAATACGTCAAGTTGGGACCTGTTAAATCTTCCCCAAGAATGAAGCCGATCTCCGCTTCGATTTTAGGCGCAAGCATGGAGTCAACTTTTACGATTTCTCCGTTTTCTATCTTCATATCATCGAATAAGTGTCCATAATCCGGCTCGTCGACCCCTAACATGCTTTGCATGGCCTTACTTGTCAGCCCCACCTTTTTTCCGATGATTGTTCTTCCTTCCGCCAGCCTTCTTTTTACAACCTCCAGCTGAATGTGATAGGAATCGACAACCGATAATGTATCGTAACGTTCTGTAATGGGAGCGATCGGCTGATTTGTCCGCTCCGCCTCCAAAAGCTCTTCCGCCAACTTTTCAATTAATGTTTGCATCGTTTGGCACCCCTTCTTTTAAAAATACAAAGATTGGCATATGAATCTAGTAAAGACTTGGAAACGTCGGCATGGCCGCCCTTTGACCATGTCGACGCTCCCAGCTTCTAATTACAACTTCATCGTCACCGTTTTAGCTTCTGTATAGAATTCGAAGCTATGGCGCCCTCCTTCACGACCGATGCCGCTTGCTTTCGCTCCGCCAAACGGCGTTCTTAAATCACGGATGTACCAGCAATTAAGCCACAGCAAGCCGGCATTCACTTCAGAAGCGACCCGTTGAGCACGCCTTAAGTCATTCGTCCAAACGACACCTGCCAATCCGTAGATTGAATCGTTTGCAATGCGAATGGCATCCTCCTCTGTTTTGAATGGAATGACAACAAGAACAGGTCCGAAAATTTCTTCCTGGGCCACACGCATTTTATTGTCTACATCATAAAAAACAGTCGGTTCATAGAAGTTTCCTTTTTCAAGGCCAGCCACCCTCTTTCCTCCATGAGCCAATTTTGCTCCTTCAGAAAGACCGATTTGCACATATTGATCGACGGTTTCTAAATGCCCATTCGATACAAGAGCCCCCATATCCGTATTTTCATCCGTCGGGTCACCCACTTTAATGTTTTTAACGGCAGCTGTGAATTTCTCAAGGAATTGATCGTAAATGCTTTCTTGGACGAGTAAACGTGATCCGGCCAAACAGATTTCCCCTTGGTTCCGGTAAATCGCCTCAATGGATCCTTTGACCGCTTCATCCAAATCCGCATCTTCAAAAACGATGTTGGCAGACTTCCCGCCTAATTCCAAGGAGACAGGAATTAAGTTCTCCGCAGCGTTTCTCATCACCGTTTTACCGGTATTGCTTTCCCCGACAAATGAAATGCGTCGAACATGCGGGTGTGTCGTCATAGCCGTGCCAACCGTGCTTCCTGGTCCTGTAATGATGTTCAACACACCTGGCGGCAACCCTGCTTCATTCGCGATTTCCCCAAGCATGACGGCACTTAACGGCGTATAGGATGCCGGTTTTACAACGACCGTATTCCCAGAAGCCATGGCAGCTGAAGCTTTCCACGTCATTTGCATGAACGGCAAGTTCCAAGGAATAATTAAGCTTGTGACACCAGCCGGTGCGTATTTAGCGTAAGACATGACATTGTGTTTATCATAATGTTCATGCACCATGTATTTGGCCATTTCCGCAAAAAAGCGGAAGTTTTGCGCAGCACGAGGGATATCAAAGCCACGGCTTTCTTTAATCGGCTTTCCGACATCGAGTGTTTCTACATAAGCCAATTCATCGACTCTTTCCATAATCAAGTCAGACATTTTACAAAGAATATCCGATCTTTCCTCGACCGGCATTTTGCTCCAAACACCGCTTTCAAATGTACGCTGCGCCGCATCAATCGCGCGTTTTGCGTCTGCTTCACTTCCATCGGCAACCGAAGCAAGCTTAACATTTGTAGCCGGATTAATGGTATCGAACATTTTGCCTGACAGGGCATCTACATATTCTCCATCAATAAAAAGCTTGGCATCTTTCACTTTTGCTTTTTCGACTAGTGCTTCTTTCCTCACATTGCACCCTCCTCATCCTCAATCTCTAAAATCATTTCAATTTCAACAGCTGTATTGTTCGGCAATTGAGCCATCCCTACTGCAGACCGGCCATGCTTTCCTTTTTCTCCAAATACGTTTACAAGTAAATCAGATGCGCCGTCCAACACTTTAGGCTGGGCCGTAAAATCTTCCGTACTGTTCACAAAACCCAGAATTTTGACGATCCGCTTTACTTTACTTAATCCACCCAGTTCATGGCTGACGGCACTTAATAAATTCAACATCGATTGACGGGCGGCTTGATAGCCTTCTTCAACCGTTAAATCTCTTCCCAATTTCCCATGATATTGATCGACGCCCTGTCCAGCCGTAAATAATAAATTCCCTGTCCGCACGCAGCTAACATAGTTCCCTACAGCAGGACGAACGGGGGACAATGATAGCCCCAATTCCTTCAGTTTACTCTCCGGCGTTTGCACTGTTGGCATAGATGGCACCCCTTCTCTTCTTTTCAATATTTAAGAACTTGGCAGCATTGCCGCCGAGCATGTCTGCCCTTTGCCTTTCGGTTAACTCAATCGTTTCATCAATCACTTTTCCAGGATCGATTTCACGGAGCAAGAACGGATAATCCGAACCCATGAAAATTTTCTCGTGTCCGAAACGTTCAATCATATACTTAATGTTTAATGGGTCATAATTTAACGAATCAAAGTAAAATTGCTTTGCATAATAACTTGGAGGATGTGTCGTCAATCGTAAATGCGGCCACACTTTCCAACCTTGGTCCAGTCGAGGAAGGATATAAGGGAATGATCCTCCTCCATGTGCGAAGCAAACTTTTAATTTAGGAAACTTCTCCATGATACCGCTCCATACTAACGTCGCTGCCGCAAGTGCCGTTTCACTTGGCATTCCCACCGTATACATGAAGTTATGGTTTGGCATTCGATCACGGCCTAACGTTTCCCACGGGTGAATGAAAAGGGGTACTTCCCACTTCTCCGCCATTTGGAAAAATTCAATGAATGAAGGATCATCTAAATTTTTGCCGTTCACGTTCGTACCGATTTCAATTCCATGCAGCTCCAATTCATTCATACAGCGTTCCATTTCTTTCACAGCGGTTGGCCCGTCCTGCATCGGCACAGTGCCTAATCCAACAAAGCGATCGGGATATTTGGCGACCGTCTCTGCAATGAAATCGTTTTGGATTCTTGCCATTTCCGCTGCATGCTGCGGCTCTGCCCAATACGAAAAGGTAACAGGAATCGGCGATAGAACTTGGATGTCCACTCCTTCACGATCCATATCGGCTATACGTTTTTCAGGGCACCACACTTGATCGGTTACATCACGGAAGTTCTTCCCCCCCACCATAATGGATGCACCGCACGTACACGTCCTCTCCAGCACCGGCCAGCGTTCTCCCCCATATTTCTCGGCAAAATCCGGAAAACTTTCCGGAATGATATGTGTATGAAAATCTATTCGCATGTCCCTTCCCCCAATTCTTTGAGCGTTGCATACCAAACATTTTGTATGCCCGGTTTTTTATCCAACTCTTTTCTAAAAGATGGCTGTTTGTTGCTTTTAGACCGTAGAGAAGCAAAAGCTTGCCTTGTCATCTTACCGATGAATGTTCAAGCGGCCATCCCAATAAGGAGATGGATTCTTGCCTTTCTCCCCGTGCCATTAATTCACGTATTCGAGTAGAAGAAATTAACATTCCGCTTGAACAACACACCGGCTCAATCACACATACTGGAAAATGCTCGGCAAGAAGGTGGATATCTCCTTCGCGATTTTTTCCGAAGCGGAAATCCCTTCCGACCGTCACTTCCATCGGATTTAAATTTTTTAACTCTTCCACAAAATGAATCGGATGCCGTTTGGTATATGATTCATCAAAAGACGCCACAACAGCATGATCAACTCCCAGCTCAGCCAGACGGTACAATTTTTCAGGAAGCGGCGTCAAAACTTGTGCTCCTTGAAAATATGACCGCGGCGGCGGATCAAACGTATAAACGACACTTGGCACGTTGAAATTTTTGCTTTTTTCAATCGTTTCACGGATGACCGTTTGATGCCCAAGATGAACTCCGTCAAAAGCCCCTATCGCTATGACCGCCCCTTGCAACAACGGAACTTTCGCCATATGTGTTTCCATTTGTACCCTCTCCTTCAAGATGCGAACCAGCCTCTGACCGAGACTGGGAATTAAGAAAAGCGCAAGCGCCTTGATTACGCAAACATCTTTAATAATCTATTACTCTGTTTTTTGTAAGCGTTACCATTAGACGTCGATATACCCCAGTTCTTTTGAAATTAAATCCGCTGTATGAATGACGCCCTGAATAATCGCATTCTTCTCGCTTCCTTGCATGTAAGCGACTGGCCCTACCATATTAAGCGCTGCAACCGTTCTGCCCGTATAAGAACGAATAGGCGCTGCAATTCCATATAATCCAAGCTCATTCTCATCATTGCTCGTAGAATAGCCTCTTTTCTTGATTTCTTTAAGCTCCATTTTCAGCTTTTGGACATCCGTAATCGTATTTTTCGATCGTCTCAATAACCCCTTTGCAATCGTGGGTTGTACTAAGGAAGGATTATACGAAAGTAAGACTTTTCCCGTACTTGTGCAATAAGCGGGCTTTCTCGCACCTACGTATGTAGAGACGGCAAGAGAACCTTTAGATGTAACCTTTAATACAAAGACGACATCTCCTTGATCGAACATTCCAATATGGACTGTTCCGCTGAATTTCCTGACGAGCTCTTCCACTAAAGGAATGGCCCCGCTGTAAATATCTTGCTGGAACATAACATGATTGCTCCATTCAAGCAATTTCCAACCTAGTCTGTACTTTTTTTTGTAGTCCTGTATGAGAATCCCTTCTTCACACAAAGTACGGACTAGATGATGAACAGTACTCGGATTCATTTCCAGCTTTTCAGCAATCTCGGAATTTCCCAATACAGGTTCATCACTCGTAAAACAGTTTAGAATATTGCAAATTTTCTTAACGGATGCAATCACCTTTCCCCTCTCCTTTTCCCATACGCCCGTACCTTTTGGTAGAACGAGCCGTCATTATCGATTAAGCAAAGCCTCTGACTGAAGTGCCCCGTTCAATGCTTCATCGACCATGGAGAACGAATGATTTCGTTTATATTGGTTGTAGAAAATAGCCCGTTTGCGAATCGGATCTCCCGTGTAATAGCGCTCATACTGCAGCAAACGTTGGCCAAATGCTTCTCCGCATAAATCCCAAGCCAATTTGAACAAGCGAACACGCTCTTCCCCTGAAACACCTGCACGCCCTGCATAATATTTATCAAACTCCCCGCGAAGTTCAGGATTTTCAAAATCTGCTCCTGTTGGAGACATCAACAAGCCGCCTGCACCAATCGTCTGCAGTACCTCAATGGCACGCGGATACATTTTCGGCAGCAGACCGCGAATCGTTTCAAGCGGAACTGGCGCCGGCATGACCTCACCGCTGTCCGTCACTTCGTATTCGTATTCGGAAACACGGAGCAATGCACGAATCGTTTCAACGGATTGAACAAGTTCTCCAAGTTCGTGTTGAACATTTAAATAGGTATCTACCCCAATGGAATCAGCTACTTTACACGCGACTTCTGTGGCGAAAGCAAGCTTGATCCATCCCCTTACTCCTGATTGGTGGGCCGGCTGCTGGGCAATTCCCGTCTTAGGATAAAGAAGGTTTGCCGCTTCGACGTTGTTATAAAGGAAAACGCGGTCCCAAGGTACAACCACATCATTGAACACCAATACGGCATCCATTTCTTCAAATCGTGATGCAAGCGGATGATCGAACAAGGAACGTTTTCCATCTTGCATCGGTTCACGGCATAGAATCCGAAGACCCGGTGTATCAATTGGAAGAGCAAACGCTAAGGCATAACGCTCATCTCCCGGCTGGAACCCAGGGAAGGAATAAACGATGACTTCATCCGTAATCGGTGCAAGGGTTGCAAGCATTTTCGCGCCTCTTACAACAAGTCCTTCCGATGTTTCTTTCACTGTGCCTAAATGTGTAAACATGTCGTTTTGTTCATGGGATGCTTTGCTTCGGTCATTTTGCGGATTGATGATGGCATGTGTTAAAAACAAATCGTTGTCACGAATGTGGCGATAATAGTTGCGGATGTTTTTAGACCATTCCGGGTTGTATTTATCCAAAAACCAAGAATTGCTGGCCATTGATGTAACGACAACGTTCAAGAAATCCGGCGTTCTTCCCATGAGACCAAATGTCGCTTTTGCAAACACTTCAAATACTTCGCTGCGCGCTTTTAAATCTTCTGCAGATCTTGGTACTAAAAAAGCGTTGTTGATCCGCTCGCCCGTTTCCTCGCAAATATGTGTAATTCTATTTTGATATTCCGGATCGTGCTGCATATCATACAGCTTCGAGATCTCTTGAATAGGTTGTTTAAATACAGGTTCGTTTACCAAATCTTCTACTTTTTTTCCTCCCAGCCACACTTCCGGCTGTCTAGATTTTAACGCTTGAATATAATCGGCACCTGTTCGAATTCCCATGTCGCTCCCCCTAGTAAACAGAATATTTTAAAAACTCTATATGCTATATAATCAATTAAGAGGGCCTTTTTTTCAACGAGGTTATTTCATAATGTGAAATAACCATTTATTTTTTACATAAGGATGACTCAACCGGTATGAAAAACATACCGGTTGAGTCATCCTCATGAAAGGACCCGTCATAAGAATCCAGTAAAATCAAGGATTCAGTGACGGGTCCTTTCAGTAAAAAAATAATTTGAACGGTCTGCTTAGAACTTATGGAACAGCCGCACACATATAACCTATTTCTAAATTACTAAAAGCAGACCGGCCATCGCGGGCGTGGCGACCATGGTTACTTTCAAAAGATTTTTCGGTGCTAAGTTTGTAAACTTTGCTCCAACATAAGCCCCTGTCATCGTTCCTGCCAGCACTTGGAATAATAAGAAGAAATCCAAATACCCTTCCAGTACATAGCCAACGCCTCCCCCTAGAGCGATGGGTATAATAACCAGCATGGTCGTGCCTACTGATTGACGAACCGATAATCCGAGAAGCGTGTATAGGCCAACTTGGATAAACGGTGCGGACCCAATCCCGACGGTGCCCGATACCGTCCCGAATAGAAGGCCCAAGAAGGCTGCTTTTCCGATAAAAAACGAATGCCCCTCCTCTTCCTTCTCTTCTTTACTGCTTTTGATGACAAATAAACGAACTAAAAGCAAAATAGAAGATAAAAATAACATTCCTGCTGTCAACCAAGGCAAAATATCACTCGAAATAATAAAAGCTATTTTCGATCCCATAAAAGCACCAAAGGCTCCGAATAATCCCGTTATTAAACCTGCTTTCATTGCCACATTTCCTTCTCTATAATGGCTGAAAGCACCGGACAAACTTGTAAAAATCATAGCCGCAAGGGATGTTCCAAGCGCTTTATAAATCGGAATTTTAAATAAAAGCATCAATACCGCAATAATAAAACCGGCTCCTCCTGCTCCCACGAAACCGAGCAAGGCGCCGAGTCCAAACATAGTCAAGATGATAAGCAAATCATTTCCTCCATTCTTTACACATGTTCAATCACTTATGCAGACTCATATAACAAGAATTGGTCACATTTTTCATGTGCATTCCTTGTTATAATACGAATATAACTATCCAAATACACCAAGATTACACTCTATTAAAATAGGACTGAGGAATATGTATAAACTATATAAACGGTTAGAACGATTCGGTCTTTCCTTATATGTTGTGAGAGTTACATTGGCCGCCTCTCTATCTTGGTTAATTGTCCGGATGCTTGGTTCTGACGAATTCTCTTATTTCGCTCCACTCGCAGCCATTTTAATTATACAAAGCAATGTTCGCGGCTCATTTGAAAAAGGGCTTTACCGCTTGCTTGGCGTTATACTTGGAGGAACCGTGAGTTTGCTCGTTGGACAGTTTCTGGAAATCAGCTTCTTTTCACTTTTGCTTGTGTTAGCCATCGGTCTCGGTGCCGGTACGGCTTTTCGCATGAATGCACACACGATTCCCCAAATAGGAGTTACGGCCGTACTTGTATTGGCTTTCTATCAAACAAACGACTACGTAACTTGGAGAATTTTTGAGACATTGACAGGTGTTGTCACAGCACTGCTCATCAATATGATCATTGTTCCGCCGGATGCCTTCAACACGGCCAAACAGTCGGCACAAAAAGCTTGTAAGGCCTTATCTGAGGCGTTATTGACATTATCAGCTAAGCAAGGCGAAACGGAATCGGCTGAGATATTCCTCCAAGAAGCAGATAAACATTGTTTAATAAGTAAACAAGCAGAACAAGATTTGCAATACACCATTTCTCATTATAAATGCCGGCAAAGCCTGAATCGTTTGGAGTCAACCATTGCACATATTGAAAAAATATATGCTCAAACGACACAAATTGCAGCTGAGTTATCATATGAAAGAATAGATTCTCATACCCAGCTTTATTCACGGCACGTTCTGCAGCTCACAGCGGAGTGCATCAGTCAATATGGTGAAGTTTCTTTGTCTTCGGACATGGAAGCACAGATTGAATTTCAAAAATCTGTTAAACGGGCCCGTGATACACAATTGCTTTATTTCTCTTATCTGCACCATCAGACAACCATTCCGGTCATTAGGGATATGGGTGCTGTCTTTTCACACTTGGATCACCTTCTCGACGAGTTAGGAGATACTCAACCGCTCTCCCCCTCTTTTCTTTTAGAGAAACGAGAGCGAAGGTTTCTCAAAAAAGCCCGACAACTAATTTAATGTCGGGCTTTTACTATGCCTGTTGATGTTATCATCTTTACCTCTTCTAACATATATCAGATGTTGCACACCTTATTGCATCATCTTTACAAAGACACATCAAACTATATTTTAACAAATCATGACAGCATTCAAAATAAAATTATTTAAATCTACTAAAAACTGTAAAGCCTATAGTTCAAACCGCGTTCCCTTTATTCTCCCGGCTACACGATCCACTACAACCCCAAAGTAAGGAGAATACTTTATATATTCCTCTAAAGAATCAAATCCTAATACGATATTTTCATGTGTCCCATTACTTTTTATATCGAACAAAAGAAAAAACCGCTTTTGTCATCACGTTTTTAAAAATACCCATTTTTAAGCAAAAAAAAAAAAATTCATTTTCCGAACCGAAGTCAGGAAAATGAATTTGTCTTTTACTCAAATCTATCGCAACAATTTTATTTTTCAATTAATTATTGATTAAATCGTCCACGCTGACGAAGCAGTTCACGATTCAAGTTTGGATCCACCTTGAAAGCAGCGCGGCCGTGAAGCCAGAATATATTATTAATCACAACTAGATCACCAACTGGAAGCTCAAGCTCTACGACGCTTTCGTCATTTTCCATTGATTGAGAAAGGTCACGCAAATATTTTGCTTCCTCAATTGTTTCAGGATAAACGAATTGGTCGATGAAGCATGCACCAGGCTTGTTGTTGTAATTAAAGAATGTTACGCGTTGAATCTCTTGATTTACGTTCTTACTTGAAGGTGCTTTATATGTGAATTTATGTTTTGCTAATGGATGGCTTGCATATTTATCAAGTTCTTTCCAATCGTCAAGGTGTAATAATCGTGATTCGCCGCCGCTTGCATTTTCCTCTACCATCTTCATCATTAAGAGCCAATCTGTTGGTTCATCTACAAATGTACCGTCCGTATGAAGCGTGAATAAACGATACGCTTGACGAAGGTAAGAGTCACTGCTATCTGTATGGTTAACAGTAAAGCGCGCATAGTATTTACCTGACATCGAATCAAAGTTTGATGTCCCTAATAAATAAGAAATTGCTGTTGAGAACATAACATATTCATCTGTGTCTTGCGTAACACCTTCTAAACCGATTGTAAATCCGCCTGAGTCGCGGTCGTGAACGATGCTGCGAAGTAATTCACCAAATTCCTCACCCACTTGTTCCAATAGAAGTGAAGCAACAATTAGACGAGCGTATGGTGTGTATTCCAAATGCTGAACAGAATGATGATCTTGTTTAACTGCGTTTAGAAAGCCTTGAATCGCGTCTTTTGAAAGAGTAATATGATACAAACGGTCTGTTTGCGGGTGAACTTCCACTTCATACATTTCTGTTTTTGCTTCATATTTTCCTCTTAGTTTTTTTACTGTACTCATAGTTAAATTCCTCCCAATTTGTGAATGATTAGTTAGAAAACAGAAATATAAAAAGCCAGCTGCACAAGTTCCCCAAAAAGGCAGGGATTCACATGTACAACTGGCTTATATTCACTTCACTGCTCTATGTAAATAGAGTCACAGCGAATTTAGCAGTTAATTGTTATTTACGTTCCTGTTTTCCAAGTATTTATAACAATCCACGGTTTTTGAAAGGGCATTTTTCAAAAGGTGGAAATATTAGAAATATTTAAAAATTAATTATAGCGCTTACATAACTTGTCTGTCAATGAATCTTTTTAAAATTATTCTACCTTTTGCTTCTCTTCATTTTTAATTTGATGAAAATATAGATTTAGATCCTTCAATGCCGCAATTAGCGCATTTGTTGCCTTTCCACGGTAATACGTTTGAATTTCTTTAATTGCATCTTCTACACCGTCTTTTAAACTAGTGCCTCTTAAGATACGTCCAATAAATTCACGGCCATGTTCTGTTGCCAACGTACAAGAAGCCTCAAGTATAACACCATATTTAACATCCACTTCAGCTGTAATCGTTAATGTTTCAAAGACACTTTTCGCTGCCATTCCCTGTGGTAAACGAGCATGACCCGCAATAAAAATTGTTTTTCCAGTCATCATAAGATCTACCTCTCAAATGTTTTTATTAAACTAGTGCTGCTTCTTTTAAGCTTACCTGTTCTGGTATTCTATTAACAACTTCTTTTCCAATTTCAATTGAAGCAGTTGCAGCTGGAGATGGTGCGTTACATACGTGGATCGTTCGTTTCCCCATAATAATATGGAAATCATCAACCATATTCCCATCGCTTTTCAATGCTTGTGCACGGACGCCGGCGGGTGCAGGGATTAGATCATCTTCCTGGATTTCAGGAATTAATTCCTGGAGGCTTTTCGTAAATTGCTTTTTGCTAAAAGAACGGATATATTCATCTAATCCTTCTTTCGCGAATTTGCCAGCCATTTTCCATAATCCAGGAAAACTTAACGATTCCATTAAATCTTTTGCATTAAAATCTGTCTTTTTATACCCTTCACGTTTAAAACTAAGCACAGCATTTGGTCCGGCATCGACTTCACCGCTGATCATTCGGGTAAAATGGACCCCTAAAAATGGAAATTCCGGATTTAGAACTGGATAAATTAAATGTTTAACTAGATAGCGTTTTTCTGGCACTAATTTAAAATACTCGCCTCTGAACGGCAAAATTTTCATATCGGTTTTATACCCTGCAGCTTTAGCTACCCGGTCGCTATGAAGTCCGGCACAGTTAATCACCATACTCGCTCTTAATGTCCCGCGATTTGTTTCGATAATCACTCGGTCTGATTCTTCATGCATTTTCTCTACTTTTGTATTAAGGAGAATGTCTCCACCTTGCTTCAGTATGATTTCAGCGAATTTTTCGCTGACTTGTCTGTAATTAACGATACCAGCTTGTGGAACACGAATTGCTCCGAGTCCGTTAACATGTGGTTCGATTTCTTTCAATTCATCTACACCAATTTTTTGAATAGCTAATTCATTCTGTAGTCCACGTTGATATAAGTTATCGAGAAGCGACAACTCTTCCTGTTTTGTTGCGACAATGACTTTTCCACAAATATCATGGTCTATTCCATGTGTTTGACAGAATTCAGTCATCGATTTACTTCCCTGACGTGCAAAACGTGCTTTGAAGCTGCCAGGCTTGTAATAGATTCCTGAATGAATCACTCCACTATTGTGCCCTGTTTGATGCTCCGCTACAGCAGCTTCCTTTTCAATAATGACTACTTTCGCATTAGGAAAACGTTTGTAAAGTGCCATCCCCGTTGATAAACCTACAATACCTCCACCCACAACTGCAAAATCGTACATTATTAAAGCACCCCTTTTATTCTGGATTTCTGCTATTAAGCAGCTCCATATAATGAATTAAATTATTTTTTGTCCGCAAAATATGATATTCTACCGCCGCCCTCACCTCCGCAGGATCCCCCCGCAAAGCCGCCTCATAGATCATTCTGTGCTCCCGCTGTGTTTCAGGATAATAGTCAATTAACAAATTCGGTGCAATAGGAGAAATACCGAGCGTTTCTACCATTTTTTGAACCCTTGGCCATGGACATCCTTTCCGCAATGTTTCATGAAACGACGCATTTAATTGAATGTATCGTTCATTCGTTTCGTCAGATAATCGAAGTTCTTCCATTTCAAGTAATATTTCTTTTAATCGTCTTTTATCCTCAGCCGTTAAAAACGGAACGGATTTTTCAACTGCGAGCCCTTCCAATAAAGAACGGGTATGATAAATTTCTTCTATATTATCACGGGTAATCGGTGTCACAATTGCTCCTTTATGTGGAACCATTTCTACTAACCCTTCTATCTGAAGCTGGGTAAGTGCTTCTCGAATTGGCATTCGGCTTACATCCAATCGTTCAGCCCATTCCTCCTGAATAAGACGGTCCCCTTTTTTCAATGTCCCGTTCAAAATCGCTTTCCTGAGTCTTGCCGTTACATAGTTAACGACTGTTGATTTTTCTTTATTTTTGTTATCCAATATATCACTCCTTTTCTAAAGATTGGATACATTAAACATAATATAACAGTAATATTAAGTGTTTTCAATATAAATTCAAAAAGGATTGTATCCAATTGTAATTTCGATTGGATACAATCCTTCAAAAATAGTTAATTACGCAGCTGGATATCGCGGCTGGCGCTTTCATATCCAAGCCACACTTCCTATACACAATGTTAGATGTTTATTATAGCTTTTCGACTGCTCTATAAATATAAAAAGGATGGACACCATCATGGTGTCCATCCTTTTTATGCTTATACTCTCTATTTATTTTTTTGAAATTCCTTCTTCACTTTTTCCAGCAATACTGGATTTGCCAGGATATCGTACCCCGTCAATGCCATTGCTTTCGCTCCTAAAATCATGGCTTCACGGCCTTGTTCGCTCGTGGCAGCTTCCCTGAATTCATGCGTGTGGCAAGCATAAAATTCCGAGCAGATTTGAATGTACGGATGAATCGAAGGCACGACCTGGCTGACATTCCCCATATCCAATGAACCATGGTCTCCCTCATCATGATGGATTTCTTCAGGACGGACGCCCAATGCGATTAAGTTATCCGTAAATGCGGCGGAGAGCTCTTCGTTTGTTACCATATCATCGTAAGAAAATTCATAATTAGATACTTCTAAGCGCGCCCCACTCGCTAAAGCTGCTGCTTCTGCGCATGCCTTCACCTTTTTTGCCACTTCATTAACGTAGCTGCGGCTGGCAGCACGAACGTAAAATTGAGCGACGGCATAATCCGGAACGATGTTTGCGGCTTTTCCTCCTTCAGGAATAATGCCGTGAATGCGAACATCTGATTTTACGTGTTGCCTTAAAGCGTTAATACCATTGAATGTTTGAATGACCGCATCTAATGCATTAATTCCTTCGTGGGGAGCTGCTGCTGCGTGAGCGGCTTTGCCAAAAAATTCAAACTGGATGGCATCCATGGCAAGAGATGTTCCACTTCTTTGATGTCGATAGTAAGGATGGACCATTAAGGCAACATCCAAATGATCGAATACACCTTCCTCTGTCATCGTCACCTTTCCGCCGCGCGTTTCTTCTGCTGGTGTTCCGTATACATATACTTTCCCTCCGCATTCATGCACGACGCTGCTTAGTCCGATTCCTGCAGCAATACCCATTGTTCCGATCAAATTATGGCCGCATGCATGCCCCAAGTCAGGAAGAGCATCATACTCTGCCATAAATCCTATAGAAGGACCTGGTTTCCCGCTGTCATACACAGCCGTAAAAGCTGTCGGTAACCCGCATGTACCGACTGTGACCGAAAATCCGTGTTTCTTGAGTGATTCTGTTAAAACTTTGCACGCCTTTACTTCTTCATGGCCAAGCTCCGGATTTTCTCCAATGAATTGGCTGATTTCATAAAACTCTTGTTGAAGTTCATTAATTTTTAAAGAGATGATTTCTTTCATGTTCACGTCCCCTTCCTCTTTCTTCTCTAAAACAATTACTTTCATTGTATCGAGTCAAAAGCGGAAAAGCCATAGATATCTATGAACCTTGTAAACGTTTTGTAACATAAATAGAAAGATAATGAAACATGTTTGTTATATTAAACTGTTATTGTATGTTTAAGAGTCTACTAAAAGGGGATTACAATCTTGAAAAAGTTTATTATATCAATCAGTACGGCTATTTTATTATCTTTCGGAATGACAAGTGCGGCATCAGCCAATACATATCAAGTAAAAAGCGGAGATACATTATGGAGTATCGCGAAAAAGAATAAGGTTACAGTCAATCAAATTAAAAGCTGGAACAAGCTTTCTTCCGACCGTATTGTTCCAAAACAAGTTCTGCATGTTTCTGCCACAAAAGCAGCAACTGTGAAGGCACAGGCGAAACCTGCTGCGAAAGTAAACGGAGTAACTTTTACAAAAGAGCTTACAGTGACGGCAACGGCATACACCGCTGATTGCAAAGGCTGCACCGGCATTACTGCAACTGGATTAAATTTAAAGAAAAACCCGAACGCCAAAGCCATTTCGGTTGATCCTAAAGTCATTCCTTTAGGTACGAAAGTGTATGTAGAAGGTTACGGATACGCTGTTGCGGCAGATAAAGGAAGTGCCGTGAAGGGCAATAAAATCGACGTGTTTTTCTCATCAAAACAAAAAGCTCTGCAATGGGGCGTCAAAAAAATTAAAATCAAAATCGTCAAATAGGTAATAAATCGACCGGCATGATTTTCATGCCGGTCGATTTATTACCAAAAAAGAACCAGCTCCAAAATACAAGATTTTTTGGAGCTGGTTCTTTTTGCAGAAAAAATTTAATTTCTTATTTAAAAACATCTATGATTAGCTGTTTATATTGAATGCGAAGGTTCTCTACCTTTTCACTTTTTTCTCTGTTTCCTGTCGCTTCATAAACGGATTCATGATACCATTTTTGTTTTTCTCTTCCTCGATTGAATTTCTTCCATACCTCTTCTCCATTCTGTTGCCAATCAAGGAATAGTGTCCGCAAATTATGTATTTTATCAGCTAACGTAATGACAATTGTATCTTCACCCGCTTGTTTCAATGATTCAATCGGTCGGGTAGGTCAGGAATGTTACCATTCCCTTCCCCCCTAAGAACCGTGCGTGCGACTTTCACCGCACACGGCTCAAGCATGCTTTCCTCGGAATTCTCGGTTTAATAAACGCGTACCTTGCATATACGCATTTAAATCAATGCTTTTGTCTTTTTTTAGCATTTTTGTAAATGCTTTAGTCATTTTCAGTGTAGGTATTTTCCCTTTCGCTGGAAATGCTTTATGCCATAGGATATGGCAAGAAATGTGTACAAGTGCTAGGTTTTTGTAGTCATCTTTCCCACCGTGATACCTTGGTGTTTTATGATGAACCTCCAAACCTTCTTCCGTTAAGATACTTGTTGTACATAATGGGCATTTGTGTTTTTGCTTTTTGGCAAGTTTCTGCCTAGAAGCAATGTTATTACTGTTAAATTCTTTAATACTTCTTTGCTCATAGAAATCTCTAAGATTGCTATCAAATGGCGTGTTTTTATAAAACACAATGACGTGACGTTCAATCGGTGTCCAACTCATTTTTATAAGCTGATGCCTTCTTGAAGGACAAGTTAATAACCATTTGTTTTTGCTTTGTCCGTGAATGTCTTCATGGAAGTATTGTTTCTCAATCCATTTCCAACTCTTCAACGGGTGAGACCTTTTGAGAAATCTTTTCGTTTTCTGCCAAACGAATGTGTCCATATCAGCGAAAGTTTCTTTCGAAGATACTGACTTCCAGTAATTCGCTGTACCTCTAATTACAGGATTTAAATCCCCAATTAGTTTGGAAACATTTGAACCTTGATGCTTTTTGAAGATTTCTCTTATTTTGTCTTTAAACTTGTCTTGTGACTTTTTACTTGATTTAACTAAGAGCTTCCATAAGCGACCTCTTTCAGCATTCACAGGATAATGACGGAAGTTAAATCCTAGGAAATCAAATCCTTCGGACATATGCGTAACTTTCGTTTTATCAGGTGCTAGTGTAAGTCCTCTTTTTTTCAAGTATGGTTTTAATACTTCGTACATACTTTCCGCTTGTTCTTTTGATTCGCACATAATTACAAAATCATCTGCGTATCGAACAAGGGAATGAGAACTTGTGATTTCTGGTTGAACAATGCCTTTTTTCCTCAGATTTTTGAAACGATATTTAACCCCAATTTCTTCTTCCATACCATGTAACGCAATATTGGCAAGAAGCGGTGATACAATTCCACCTTGAGGAGTTCCTGTTTCTGTTTTATGAAAGACATTATTGTCAACGAAACCAGCCTTCAACCATTTGTATATCAAATTCTTCGCAGGGAAATTGTTTATTTGCTCCATGATATAATCATGGTTAAGGTTATCAAAACAACCTTTAAAATCCCCCTCAAATATCCAGTGTTTTTTAGAACGAGTGTGAACTTTATTCCATATCGCACTAACCGCGTCGTGGGCACTTCTTTTTGGTCTAAAACCGTAAGATACAGACTCGAAGCGTTGTTCCCATTGAGGTTCCAATGCTAACTTCACGACATTTTGATACACCCGATCAATCATTGTTGGTATTCCAAGCGGGCGAAGTTTGCCCGTGTTACCTTTTGGAATATTTACTCTGCGAGCAGGTGATGGTTTGTGCATGAAGATATTGTATTGCTCAAGTTTCTTGATTAATTTTATTCGTTCTGTTTTAGAAGTAGTTTTGAATCCATCTACTCCTGCGGTACGCTTCCCTTTGTTGATTTGTGTTACTTGTCTTATTGAGAGAAGCAAAGTAGCTTTACTTCTCATCAACAGACGCTGCAAGTTTCTTACTTTTCGTTTATCACCGAGAGTTTCCGCACGGAAAATCCGTTGCTGTAACCTCCTTACGTTTCGTTCGAGTTTTACCCAAGGGGCATTCTCGTAATCTAAACGTGGAGAGGCAGCGGACGCTAACGGTGTTGCTGTTACGTATGACATCGCACATCTTCCCCTTTTATAAAGTATAGTTACTTTCCGTTTTTGAACCGTGTTGCATACCAGTTAGAATTCAGCACTCTTTCGAGTCATGTCATGGTTATGGTGTTTCCACCGACACTATACGCCTTCTGCCAATCCCACAGAACGAACTTTCGTTCTAGCGTCATTTGCTTCCTCTAACCTCCTTTACCCTCTCAAGAATTGTACTCGGCTTACGCCTTGCCTACTTACTGCCATTTCACTGTATCTAATTGCTATACAGGAGGGAATGCTTCAGACTTTAAAGGGCTTAACAAGTTCAGCTTGTTTCAGATACGAACGGGACAGGCTTCTTCTCTCCACCGCCTGATATAAGGGCATAATCGTTGATATCACATAAGTATCAACTCCAATCAGGAACACAACGGTATCAACTTAAATTTCCGTTGCTCGAAATGACGATGTTTATCAAAGATTCACTTACGTTAGCCAAGGGATAGGTAATGTAACTTGCTATAAGTACCTTCAACCTATCACTTACCGTTCTTTCCCTAGCAATATTGTCGCGTTAAGTTCGCTATCGTCTCACACTTACCTCTCTTGCTACCGAACAGCACCGTTGCCAGTACAGCCGTTTCGAGGGGGAACATCCGTTATGCTCGGAAGTTTACTAAGCTCTCTAAGCCTTAGTAACACTGAAACTAAGGATTAAAACTGCTTATCTTGTCGCACTATGTATTTTTCGCTCTTCCCAAGTTAACGTCTTGTCCGGTTCACTAGCGGAGAAAACAAGTGATGCTACTCTCTCCCCAAACTCACGCTTAATGTCATCAAGCTCCGTATCCGTATCTTCTACCGTATCATGCAAAAGTCCGGCCACTATCACTTCTTCATCACAACCAATGCTTTGCAAAAGAAAACCGACAGAAACTGGATGAATAATATAAGGAATGTTTGTCCCCTTTCGGTATTGCCCCTCATGTGCAATAGCAGCAAATTGAATCGCTTTATCAATCAATCCTTTCACGCTCCTTTTCTCTTCATATTTGTATTTTACCGTAAAAAATGATGAAGAAGAAAACAGACTATGCTCTTTAAATTGGAGATTATGTTACAGTAAAGTAGACGTCATTAAATATGAAACGTTCCGAAAGAAATCATGGATGAGTACTACAAAAAGGGCTGCTAATAGAAAACCCCTCTGTTTCTCCGAAACAGAGGGGTTTTCTATTAGCAGCAGCGTGATACTTTTCCTCCTTTTGCGTTAAAGCGCGCTTCTTGCGCTTCACAAAAGAATTCTTTCCTTGATTTTATCGGTTTATCTGGATGATGGGATTTCATATGCTCTACATACTTCTCATAACTCGGTACGCCAACAAGCAAGCTGATAAATTGCTTTCGATACTTGAGGATACTTGAAATATTTTTAAGCATAATGTTTAAACTCTCCTTCATTACGCGGAATATAAGGGGTTTCATGAAGTGCCACGTCTTGGTTTTTCAGCACCTTAATCCAAATGCGGACAGCCGATACTAAAACAGCCAGTACAACTAGCATAAAAATTCCACAAAGCGCCGCATCGACATAGTCATTCATAATGATTTGCTTCATTTGTTCCATATTAGCAGCAGGAGCGAGTACTTTTCCTTCATCCATTGCTCCCTTAAACACGTTTGCGTGGGCCAAAAAACCAATTTTCGGATTTTCATGGAATAATTTTTGCCATCCTGCCGTCATGGTGACAATTAAAATCCAGGTTGTTGGTATAAGTGTAACCCACACGTACGCTTTTTTGCCCATTTTAAATAAGATCGTTGTACCAAGCAACAGCGCAATTCCTGCCAGCATCTGGTTGGCAATACCAAATAGCGGCCACAATGTGTTGATGCCTCCAAGCGGGTCGATCACCCCTTGATACAGGAAGTAACCCCAACCAACTACACATAGAGCTGTAGCTAGCATATTGGCAGGAAGTGATTCAGTTTTCCCAAGCGGTTTATACACATGAGCTAGAATATCTTGGATCATAAACCGTCCCACACGGGTGCCGGCATCGATGGTCGTTAAAATAAATAATGCTTCGAATAAAATCGCGAAATGATACCAAAACGCCATTAAAGCTTGACCGCCAATTACTTTAGAAAAAATAACGGCCATTCCGATTGCCAGAGTCGGTGCTCCTCCCGTGCGCGATAAAACCGTTTCTTCCCCTACATTATCCGCCAGCTGAGTTAAGTCGTCAGGAGAAACGGCAAAGCCCCAGCTGGAAATCGTCTGAGCAGCTTGAATCGCATCTTGTCCAATCACCGCTGGCGGACTGTTAATGGCAAAATAAGTTCCAGGTGTCAGTACGCAGGCTGCAATCATCGCCATAACGGCTACAAATGATTCTGTCAGCATCGCTCCGTATCCAATTGGACGTGCATGCGTTTCCCTCTCAATCATTTTCGGTGTTGTACCTGATGACACAAGAGCATGGAAACCAGATACGGCACCGCAAGCAATCGTTATGAATAAAAACGGAAATAAATTTCCGGCAAACACGGGGCCAGTTCCATCCACAAATTGTGTGACGGCTGGCATTTCTAAGTTTGGTGCAACGACTAGAATCCCTAAAGCAAGCCCTAAAATTGTTCCAACTTTCAAAAAGGTGCTTAAGTAATCACGAGGTGCCAACAGCAGCCAAACAGGCAATACGGAGGCGATGAACCCATATACAATCAACATGATGGCAATCGTTTCTCCTTTAAAGGTAAACATGCTTGCCAACGTAGGATTCTCTGCTACATACTGACCGCCAACGATGGAAAGAAGCAGCAGCACAACCCCGATAGCCGAGCCTTCTCCTACCCTTCCCGGACGAATGTAACGCATGTAGATTCCCATAAAAACGGCAATTGGAATCGTCGCCGCAATCGTAAACATTCCCCACGGACTTCCTACAAGCGCTTTCACAACAACAAGCGCTAAAACCGCTAATAAAATAATCATAATACCTAAAATGCCAATCATTGCGATAAGCCCGGTAACAGGTCCAATCTCTTCCTTGATCATTTCTCCAAGGGATTTACCTTTTCGACGCATGGAGCCAAATAAAATGATAAAATCTTGAACAGCCCCAGCCAATACAACCCCAACTACAATCCATATTGTTCCCGGCAAATATCCCATTTGAGCGGCTAAGATCGGTCCGACAAGCGGTCCTGCTCCGGCAATTGCCGCAAAGTGATGACCAAACAATACCCATTTGTTGGTGGGAACATAATCCTTTCCATCGCTGTGAGTTTCAGCAGGCGTTTGACGGCTGTCATCCAATTGGAACACCTTTTGTGCAATAAACTTACTGTAAAAACGATAGGCAACCGCATAGACGGAAACAGCAGCTGTCAATAACCAAATAGCGTTAATTGTTTCCCCCCTGTTTAGCGCTAAAACCCCAAAACAGAAAGCACCGAGAGCTGAAATCACACCCCAAATCAGAATAGATTTTACTGCCTTCATTTATACTCCCCCTTCATGATATGTCTCAGAAAATATTATACCAAATTTTCTGAATTTTTCACCAATATTTTCCTACAATGAATGTTTTAGGAGTTAACATGAAGGAATTATGTATACAATCGAAAAGATGACATTAAAACTGTAAAACCAAACTAGTCAATCATCAACGTCTACGTGACCCGTATCCTGGGGAGCACAACTAACCATCAGTGGAGGACGAATGAACCTCCCCACTGATGGAAGTTTTCTTTATTTACTGCCCAAAAATTTGCTTCCCTTTATTAAATACAACCCGCTTCCCGACTCCTCTCGCTACCGCTTCGGCTGAACAAGAGGCATTTACCAACACAAAACTTGCTTCATCTCCGATTTTCGGCCAGAGCTGGTTTCCTTCATCATCAAGAGAAAGTTTTCCTCCCGTCACAAAGGTAAGTGATTTGGCCAGCAGACGTTCGCTGATCCAATTGAATCTCTCAGCCAATCTTCTCGCCTTTTCCAGCATATCTCCCGTTCCAATCGGGAACCAATGGTCAGTAATACTGTCATTCCCTAAAGAAACCTGTATTCCATTTTCATAAAGAAGAGGAATGGGCGGCCCGGGCAAATCAATGGGAACAGCTGAAGTTAAATCCATTTTCATTTCTTGAAAGAGATGGATCATTTCAGCCAGCTCCTCTTCAGGAATATCACCTAATGCATAGCCGTGACTAATGGTAATTTTCCCTTCCAATCCTGCTTCTTTTCCTAACGCTGCCAATCTCTTCATTGTATATGTACCGAGATGCCCCCGGTCATGGAGATGCAAATCAATGCCCGCGTCGAATTGTATCGCAATATCTACCATCGCATGAAGAGATTTCTCTATATCTTCATCAAACGTCGCCGGATCGACCCCTCCTACAAGATGAGCTCCGTTTCTCATTGCCTCTTTCATCAGCCCTACACTATTGCTGCGCAGTAGCCCATGCTGTGGAAATGCGACGATTTCTCCAGAGATTTTGTCTGCATAATTTTCGAGCGCACGTTTAGTTGCTTCCAGATTATAAAGCTCGCTCACCGGTTCAATGTTACAATGTGTCCGTACCTTTACCGCCCCATTTTCACCCAGCAATGTAAGAATCCTTTCGGCTCTTTCTTGTGCCACTTCACGTAATTGCGGCAGCAATTTTTGCTCTTCCCTCACTCGTTTAAAGCGATTTCCGATGGTAGGCGCTTTCCACTCTCCGCCAAAATATGTCTTGTCGAGGTGAATATGCTTTTCCTCAAAAGCGGGAAGAATGAGCATCCCTTTTCCATCCAAAGCATTTGTATCAAACGATCGTTTTTCTGATGCTGGCTTTATTTGTTCAATTTTCCCTTCAGACAACAGCAGATCGTAAAGTTCCGTTTTCGTTCCTGCAATTTCTCCTTCTTCATATTCATAACCTGTTTCCAGCCTTACATTTTTGATCCATTGACTCAACTTGGAATCACTCCTTTTTATTTCAACCAATCATACACAACTCTTAACTTCTTTAGAATCGGAAAAATTCCTCCTTATCCATCACGACCCTTTTCCAATTCATGCCCCATCATGAGTATTCCATCTCCTCTTTTTTAATCAAATAGCTATGCTAAAGTCTAGTGTTGATTTTTGACTCATTTGGAAGAAACGAAAGGAAATCCTATTGATTAATTAAGATCATCCCAAGGATTCCCCTTCACACTTTCTAAAAGAGACTATAAGCATATGTCTTTCGTTTTCATACAGAAGATAAAATTATTCATAAAAAAATGCCTGACTCCCCCGTATTTGTGCAAGATCAACTACAGGAATATCAGGCAACGTATCATCGATGTATATTCATTTAGCTATTTACTTTATTATTCCAAATATGTATTTCAATGTTCCTTGTAACTTCCGAGAATACTCTCTGTTCCTTATAAACCAGCTTACACATTTGGAACATGACAACCCTCAAAAACTCCAGCCCCTCTAATTGATCCATTCATCCTAAGGAACACCAAAGGTTCCCCTGTACCGACCACTTTATCATTTTCCAGCGCTACTAAGAACGGAGATTCTGGCAAAGGAAAGGAATCAAGAGGGGACGGATATCTATTACTCTATGAAAATATGCTCATTGCCCAAGTAGTTCATCCACGCCGAATAAAGTTTAAAGAATAAAATATTAAGCGCTAGTATATGAAATAAGAAAGGAGATAAAAAATGTCATATCTTACTACAGGCCCTGTAGATGAAGATCAATTTGGCGGAGATGTAGCCTTATGGCAGGCCTCCGTATTTAACAATACGGATACCGTCGTCACCGTTACCCTTCGTGTGCTAAGAGTTGCTCCTGATATAAATGAGCAAGTTGGTCAGGATATTCAGCAGCTTGAACCTGGGGAAAACTTTAATTTGATTGCAGGTACAAATGGCTTTGACAGAACGATCGCAATCGTCGAACATCCGCTGAGACGGGATGATATCCTCGTAACAGTGTATGGCCTTAATTCCAATAATGATGCTCTTCCTGGTGCAACTTATCGTCATACTGAGTTAATTGAAATTCCGTCTGGTGTAAGGGCCTTTTATACTAATGTAACAGGTGTTCAATAAGGTAGGCTGAAAAAGTTCTTTTAATGTAAAAAAGGTATAATCCCTAAATTTGAGAGGAGATTATACCTTTTTTCTATATAGGGTACCACCAACATTTCGCGGAAAACATACGCTGTATGACTAATCTGCCCTGTTAGTCATAATGAATGAAACAGCCCCAATTCGCTTACCGCAGGTTGCACCTGGTCATAATGTTACTATCCAAATAAAAAACGAGTGTAGAGCTACGCACGAAAGGAGCCGTTTATTGTGAAGGTTGTACAAAAATTTGTTGGTTTAGACGTATCGAAAGAAACGATTGCTGTTGCAAGAAGATACTGCACAAGTTGCCTATACTTAAACTCCTCTTTGCTTAAAAAAATTGTATATCTTATTCATCTTTAGTTTACATAAAACTTCCTATAAGAAATTGAACACAAACAAACCCCTTTTCGCCCAAGGGGTTTCACCTTGTCCATTTTTATCGTTTATGCAGGATTTTATACAACCTTGATATATCAACGTTTAAACGCGCCTAAACGCGTCTGGAGATGCATAAAAAACGGGGGGTTTTATGCATCCTTGTTGAACTAAACCAGCTAATAGGATGTCAACATTTTTCAATAAAAATTCTATAAACAAAGTGATATACTAAAAATGTTCATGCCAAATAACCTTCCTCATTTACATTGGAAGGTTTTTCATGCGTTACCTGATTGTATTTCTTAAACCAAATCCAGGAAAGCTTCTTTGCGTTTTAGTAAGGCATAAATCCAATGAATAAGCTTATTTACACATGCAATCATTGCGACTTTAAAAGGTTTTCCTTCTTCTCGCTTGCGGTCATAGAACTCTTTTAGCTTTTTATTGCGAGAGGATCTAATCCCACAGAGAACAGCCATATATAAGGCATGACGCAATCTGCTTGAACCTCTCTTGGTGATCCGATTGATTGTCGCTGTAAATTTCCCCGACGAATGTACACTTGGATCGATCCCAGAGAAGGCAACCAGCTTTTTAGGGTGATTAAACCGTTCGATCTCTCCAATTTCGGAAATAATCGTTGCCGCGATTTTTTCTCCAATACCGGGGATCGACTGGATAATCTTATATTCTTCTATTTCTCCTGCCAGGGCATCTATTTGATCATCTAACTTTGCTAGGTGCTCTTGGTATTGGAGAAGCAGTTGAATATACATTTCAAGACTGATCAAATGACTTTGATAAAATATGCTCTTAAACGGGTTACGCTGAGCTGCTTCATAAAGTTTCTTTGCCCTTTCTTGTGCCCAGCGTTCCGAACGACTCATACATAAACTCGCAATCTTATCTGTCACCTTAGATTCTCCAGCCTGTATCACAGATTCTGACGTACTAAATTCCAGAAGTGTGTTTAGAGAAACTTTTGAATACAAATCTCCAAATACCCCTTTATATTCAGGAAACACTTGATCTAAAATCGAATGAAACTGTAACTTAGCTTGAACATACAAACCCGTTAGGGTTTCATGTTGTCTTGTGAGATTACGGAGGTTTAAAAGCTGGATTCCCCTTTTCTTATAAGGCTCAAGCTCTTCCTTGTAATACAGTTCACACAAGCGAAAAGCATCTATTTCATCTGTTTTTACCTTTCGCAAACTTGACTTTTTTGCCTGATAAGACAGTAAAGGATTGACCATAATGTATAAGTAATTCTGTTCCTCTAAAAACTGAATGACAGGAGTGTGATAATGTCCCGTCGATTCTAATATGACACTTGGTTTCATATCAGCCTCATTTTCCACCACTTTCAAAAAATGAAGTAAAGTATTTAGTCCCTCAGTCGTGTGGGGTACGCTAAAACTTTTTCCGTACGGCTTTCCCTTATCTAAAAATGCTTGAATCTGACTTTCCCCTTTTGAAACATCCAGGCCGATTACTGGATTCATTCTTTATCTCTTCCTCTCCATTTGTTTTGCCAGTAACCCCTATTCCTCCATGCAGTATCATAGCTTCGCTTGTTATACGGGATCACAGTCCCAACCAGCCTCAAACATGTTTCTACAAGTAGGGGGCGGACAGTTTAGTTGACGGGATCATGGTCCCACGCACCCGTACGTCCTACCCTGGCTACCGATATAATAGGTCCTATAATCGAGTAGGAGGGGGCGGCTAGCCCCCGACCTCTCACACCACCGTACGTACCGTTCGGTATACGGCGGTTCAATTAAGTTTGACGTAGAGATTCATATCGTTGATATAGACTTTTCAGCCCTCGGCTGCTCCAATAGGAGCGGCCGAGGGTTCTGTCTAGGATAGGACTATGGGCAATTCTCCAATATTTCTTGCGGGAATTGCCCCATTCGTATGCTTGTTTCTTCGGAATCCCCAAACCAATCAGTTTCCTCATTCTTGTTTTTGGTTTCTTCCATTCTTTCCATATACACATACGCAATCTTCGTCTTATCCATCGATCAAATTCTTCGAATTTACTAGGTGTATCAGCTAAAGCGAAATAACCACACCAACCTGTTAGGTATTGGTTTAGTTTCATAATTCTTTGTTCCATAGAGTATGGCTTAGAACGTGAAGTCATGAGTCTGACTTTCGCTTTCAATCGTTTCACACTTTCTTTAGCTATTCGAACCTTTGGTTCTTTATGGAGTGTAAAACTAAACCCAAGGAACTTCCGTTTCCATGGTCGGTCTACTGCGGATTTCTCCTTGTTTACCCTTAACTTCAACTTTTCCTCAATAAATCCAGTGATCGAGTTCATCACACGAATGCCGGCCTTTTTCGTTTTCACGTAAATATTGCAGTCATCCGCATATCGAACGAATTGATGCCCTCTCTTTTCTAGCTCCTGATCTAATTCATTTAACAGAATGTTGGACAGTAAAGGGCTTAATGGACCACCTTGCGGGGTACCTTCTTCCGTTTCGATGACCACTCCATTTATCATCACACCCGACTGAAGATATCGGCGAATCAGTTTTAGAAGGACTTTGTCTTCTATCTTCTTCGCTACAATCCCCATCAACTTGTCATGATTCACTTTGTCGAAGAATTTTTCTAAGTCTATATCGACTACCCATCTTTGCCCCGATTTTATGTATTCCTTTGCCTTCCTTACTGCATCATGACCTCGTCGTTGTGGACGAAATCCATAACTGTTTTCGGAAAACGTCGGATCAAAAATAGGAGTTAGCACTTGGGCAATGGCTTGTTGGATGAAACGGTCTGTCACAGTAGGAATACCTAATAACCTTACTCCTCCGTTCGGTTTCGGGATTTCGATTCGACGGACAGGAGAAGGCTGATAAGTTCCCTCTTTCAGCGACTGCCGAAGGAAGTTCCAATGTTCATAGAGATGTCTTCGTAGGTCTTTTACGGACATTCCATCTATGCCATGGCTTCCCTTATTTCGTTCGACACGTTTTAATGCCGTTAAAAGATTTTCCCGTGACAACATTCGTTCCATTAACATTTGATAGTTCCTTTCTACGTGAACAAAGGGTTCTACTTATGCCAACTTCTGCTCCACCCTCTTGAAGTCCCCCATGGGATTCACCACTTCCTCCTTCAAGTAAGTCCTTTCGGATTGTCTGTTTCCGCACAGAAGTTGAACGCCTAGTCTTTGTTCTTCCTAATTGTTCGGTCCTTCCTTTATCTTCTCGAGCAGATAAAGTACTATGACCTCTGCTGACTTCTGACTGTTCAGCCATTCATCACTGAATGGGTTACCAAGTGTACTTGGCTTTCCAGTCAGACCTCCCCAGGTAAGAGCGCAGTCTTTCCCTCCATCTATCCGCTTCATTTACTCGATGTCACCTTCGGCAGTAAGGACTTTATCTTGTTTAGCAGACTCATCCAATGACACCTAGCCTTATATGAAGTTCGTGTTCCTCGGACCGGAGGTTTGCCGCCCGCTTCCTTCAGATTCCGAGTCACCCCGGACACCCTTGCGTTAAGCTAACCACTACTACTGCCTTCACGGTTCGGGACTTGCACCCTATAGACTGCGCCCATGCTGGGCGCACTAAAAAAGGTCAACCAGTAAAAACTGGTTAACCTCATAATACGAATGCCCCCGTTACTTTAAGTACAATTCTTCACAATCTTGCTTTCTTTGATAAAAGCTAATATTAAGGGATATGACAGCAACTAATCGGAAGATATTTTTTCTCTTTCTGCTGCTTTTGGTGGTTGTTCAAACCAGCCTTTCTCAATCATGATTTTTGCTGCCTCTTGAACAAAAGCAGCATTTCTCATCATCGATTTAGTATAAAGCAGTCCTATATCGTGCCTTCCGTTAACTGCTACTGAATTTCCAAAAGATCTTATTTTCATTGTAAACATATCCATCTTATGAAATAGCATTAACTTATCAGAAAAAGGAGAAAAAGTTGATGTTGTCACTAAATCGTCCAGAAAAGATGGTGTAGGCAGATCTTCATTATGTAGCTTTTGTATATAGTTTTCAGTATTTGTTTTTGTAATGTCTTTTCCTCTTTCAAACAATTTCCGAATCTTTTCATCCTTTACTACTTGGGCAAACGCCATAATTAGTGCCTTACTCGTCATATTATTTTCAATAACATCGTAAAAATGGGCAATTTCTAATGCGTGCATGGGTCTTACATGACCAAAGAAACCATTTAAAAAATCCTGGTGAACAAATTCCACCTTTTCAGGAACTGGAATTACAGGTGGTTTGATAATAAGCCCTTTCTTCATTAATATTTCTTTGATTTGGTCCAATAAATCCATTGTAGAATCCATACAATATCTAAAGAACTCTTTTACATCCTTTCTAAATACAAGAGGTATAGCTACGTTATAAATACTCATGCCTGCTTTTGCAACATATTTTAGATAATGGACATAGAATTCATCTTGGAATAAAGGAGGGGCACCCAAATTTACATCCTCTTGTGAAAAACCTTTAGGAATAGGGAAATTTTCTTTCGTAAAAATTTCTTTTATTGTTTTCATAAACTCTTCGCTTAATTTTAATGCATTTTCTAATAAAGTTTTAATATCCTCATCCTCGACGTGCTGAAGATAATAACTTAAAATGCATTTTCCCATGCTGTTTCCCATATAGGTAGCCCAAAGTTTACCCATTTCTGCTGATGTTAATTTTTCTGTAGTGTTTATTTTATTTGAATTTAATTTAATTGGTTTAATCGTTCGCATGGTAACTTCCTTCATTCCTTTTTTTTGTTAGTATTTTCCTCCTTATCGAATCATATTCTGAGCTCGAATTTAATCTAAATAAATATTAAATAGTCCTTTGCCTTATTTATACAGATAGGTAAGGGTTTGAGGTTATCGCTCCCTTTTCCCCCTGTTCACACCGTACGTGCGGCTTTCATCGCATACGGCGTTCCAACTAATCCAATTCATTCAGGTCTATGTATTTATTTAGATTGATGTTGCTTTCTTCCAAAATCAAATTGCTTCATTCTGACATTGTAATCGCAGTTCGTTAATTTTTTCTTTTTGCTTTTTGGTAAGTTTTAAGAGGTTAATTAACATTTTTATTTTTTCGTTGTCCTTAAGGTGTACCAGTCGATGAACTGCTTCATGCAGTATAACTAGATTTGAGAATGTATCGTCTTTTGAAAGGCGATAGGGATTCTTATGATGACAGTGCCAATCATTAATGCCTAGTTCTACTCCAGTGATTGCACACTTACCATATTGAGCAATGAACTTACTTATTCGATTGTCGTTATATTCAATTGAGCGATTTGGAATATAGTTTTTCATAATAGAGGATAAGACCGTTTTGTTTATCGCTTTTAGGCTTTTGTGGATTTTATCTCTACCTTCGGTAGTATAATTACATGTTTCCTGCGAAAAGCATAAGTTTGTTTTGTGCTTTTGAGCATAAATGGGTACAAATACCATACTTTGTATTTTGTATAGTTTCGATTTGTAACCTTTATACCTTTTTTGTAGGGTCTTTGTCATTTCATGAAAGTTCGCATCTGTTCTAAAAATCTTTAACCGATTATACAGCGTTTTCCGTAGATAAGAGTTTAACTCATTAAGATTTGTTGTGATTTGTGTGGCTGCTGAATAGTAATTTTGAATTCCCATTACAACTGTGTTGAAATTCCAGACCGTTTTTGTACAGGGATTCTTCTGAATGTTTTTGATAGCCTCTTTAATTTTAGTAGAAGCATTAGCTTTTGCTTTTCTAGACATATTAGAGTGGACTACATAACCAAACCTAGTTTTGCCCTTCCTAACCACTTTAAAAGTAAAACCAAGAAACTCGGAAGAGTTTTTCTTTAGGTTGATTACTTTAGATTTTTCTTCACTGGTTTCAAGGTGTAGTCTGGCCCTTAAAAAGTCCTTTATGGCATAGTTCATTCTAATTGCCTGAGAACGAGTTCGGCACAAGACTTTAAAATCGTCCGCATAACGGACGATGAAGCATTCTTTTAATCCAGATTTTTTAAGTGCTTGATACTTTATTCCACTGGTCTTATATTCAAAGTTGCTAGAGAAAGTTTCCCACTGATTACTTATCCACCAATCAAGTTCATTTAGTACAATGTTTGATAATAATGGTGATAAAATACCTCCTTGAGGTGTCCCTTTGGTCGGTAATCTCTCACCATCAATCTCTGCTTTAAAAGCTTTGAGATAATAGAGAATAATGCTTTATCCCTTATCCCTAGTGACCAAATCTGTTTCAGGAGTTTACTATGATTCACATTATCAAAGAAACCCTTTATATCAACATCGACACAATGATGAAGCCCAGCTTGATTGATAAGGAATTCGAACCTTGCTTTTGCATGATGAGTGCTTCTATTTGGTCTGAACCCATAACTATGTTTGTGGAATTTTGTTTCACAAATTGGCTCCATTACTTGAAGAATACACTGTTGAAAGATTCTATCCCAGATTGTTGGAATACCTAGCGGTCTAAATTTTCCATTTGTTTTGGGAATTAACACACGTCTAACTTTTTGGGGCTCATACATTTTAAACATGTTTTGAACCTCGTTTATCACATCATCCACCGATAAATGACAGATATCTTTAATTGTTAGATTATCTGTACCTGCCGTTTTACTTCCCGTATTTCTTTTAATATTACGGTAGGCAAGGCGTATATTTTCATTAGAACTCATCAATTCTATTAACCCATAGAACTTCTTGCCACTGACACTTCGAGTGTAAAGAGTATCAAAGATCTCTTGTAAGTTATAATACTCGTTGTGCCTCAGTTTCTTCCGTTTCAATAAGTCGGCTACTCCTTTCGGAGTTAAACCTCTTTTAGTCTTACAAGAACCTTATTAACCGATAAAGATCTGCCTTACATGGTTGAATGAATCTTTATTAGTCTAGTGGCTATCCCTCCAGGTTGATTAGACCTTTCAATGGTACTGTGCCACCACTTTCACTGATATTAAGGCAAGTTATACAATAACTAATGTCATTATTGCTTTCCTTGCCAACGTTTCTTTGGGAGTAAGCCCTCCACGTTATCAGCTTACAATGTTGAATTATATCTATTATAGAAATGAACTTAGGTGCTTCCTGTAAGCCTGTTAGCATTCATACGCCTGTAACGTATCATGGATTTTCATATTAGTTAGTCTTACTCATCCACATCTAACCTCACAATTTGGTGATATACACATTTCTATGTATTGCAGGTATAGACCCGTACATTCGGAAGTTCGTCAGCTTAACCTCTTATTATAGGCTTTTTCGCATTCTCACCATATTCATTCAACTCAAGCATCATGAATTACACCACTCCATCGAGTAGGCTTTCGGCAGCCGAACTGCTACGGTAATTTCTCACGCCTTTTCACCGAGCTTATAACACGATCATTCTTACTAAATCCAGTGCTATTCGACTAAGAGAGAACCCTTCAGGGCGTTACCCCGTCATTTGATTCTTCGATATAATCCTTCAGTTCCGAAAGGAACTGTCTGACCTTTACCTGAGTATTGTTACCAACCTCAATTTAAGCCAGAAACATTTCGCACAATTAACCTGCTTCGTTAGTTAAAGAAGCCAGGTTAGCTTTTTGTTAAGGGATTTATTGAATGTAAGTTCTTATACAAATTCATACATTCGATAAATCGAGTAGAGGGAAAATAAATTAGCTTATTTTCGCCCCTCTCACAACACCGTACGTACGGGTCTCGTATACGGCGTTTCAATTTATATTACAGTGTGTACTTTTAAGTAACGTTCTAAGGCAGAGGGTACTCCCCTCTGCCTTAGTCTTTTGTTTGAGATTGCTCTTTGGACGACTTTTGATAATCCTATATATCGGTAACCTTTTCGACAGTAGGTTAATCCTTTCGCTTCTTCCTTCGGAATCCCTAGTTGAATGAGCGATTTGATTTGTTTCTTCGGTACCTTCCATTGCTTCCAGATGATTATTCTGATTCTGGAGCGCAGTTTCATATCTGTTCGTTCCATGGCTTTTTTCATATTCGCGATTCTAAAGTAATTCACCCACCCGAATATGACTTGTTTCAATTTCAATATTCGGTAGTCTAGCGGAATACTCCAGCTTCGCTTTGTCAGTTGTCGAAGCTTCCTTTGAAATTTCTGAATTGAAATGGGATGGGGTTTTACTCGGTATCTCTCGTTTTTAGAATCATAATAGTACCCAAACCCCAAGAATTTTAACTCTTTTGGGCGAAAGATTTTACTCTTTTCGGCATTTACTATCAATCCTAATTTCTCTTCTATAAATCTCACGATTGATTTCATCACTCTGTTCGCTGATTTTTCGCTTTTCACAAAGATGAGGGCGTCATCAGCGTATCTCACGAATCGTAATCCTCTACTTTCTAGTTCCTTATCGAGTTCATTCAACATAATATTACTCAATAGTGGACTGAGGTTGCCTCCTTGCGGAGTCCCGACTGGTGTTTCTTCATATTTCCCATTCACCATGACCCCACTGACGAGATATTTTCTTATTAGAGAGATAACGTCTCCATCATCTATTGTATTGGCTATAATTCGCATGAGTTTATCGTGGTGGACTGTATCGAAGAATCTTTCAAGGTCAATGTCCACTACCCAATCGTGTCCATCATTCAGAAGTTCCAAGCTTTTTATTATGGCCATTTCGCAACTTCTTTTTGGTCTAAAGCCGTAACTGAATTCACTAAATTGCTTTTCAAATATCGGACTAAGTACTTGATGAATAGCTTGTTGAACTACTCTATCCACTACTGTTGGTATTCCCAATTTGCGCATCTTTCCATTTTCTTTTGGGATCTCCACTCTTAAGGCAGCTTGTGGTTGGTATTTTCTTGTTCTGATACGCTGGCGCAGTTCATCCTTGTTCTCTTTCAGATATTGTTTTAGCTCGTCGACTGTTACTCCGTCGACCCCACTTGCACCTTTATTTTTATAGACACGTAAGTAGGCTTCATTCATATTTTGATTACTTAGAATCTGTTCTAAAAGTTTCACACTCGTTTCCCCTTCCCTCTCACGTAGTAAGTAATATCTCCTTTTTGGTTATCCTTTGAGATACGCTCATACTTTCACCATTAACACATTCGGAGTTCGTTACTTACGCATTCGTGGCGTTGAAACACTATAAATTGTTCAGCCCTTCATAAGTTTACTCATTACTATGGCTTCTGCTGACTTCTTGCGATTAACCGTTTTCGACTGTACTTCTGTACATCCGCAAGACCTCCCAGGGTAAGGTAACTATCTTTCCTCTTTTACTCGTCTGATTTACCTTATAAAGTTACGCACATCTTTTGGACTTTGACTTGTATTGGAGCCTCATCCCCTTTATAAAGCCTTAGTATCAGATTTCTGTACGTCGAGCCAAGATTTTATTCCACGCTTCCTCCAGCCCCTACCTCACGATAAGTACCTTGCGCTTCCTTAGTGGTTGGTCGATGTGTACCCCCACAGTGGACTTTCACCACCTAGATAGTTGCCATGCCTGGCACACAATAAAAAAGCCGCCTAGATAGGCAGCTATGTTTTTGGTTCTTGTTGAATTAACGCCACCCGTTTGTTTAAGTGAAAATGTTCACAATTAGGAAACAATTTTATATCAAAATAGAGCCTTGTTTATTCATTGTTTACTTATCTAATTTTCGAATGTCCTAAGTATAACCACCTGCATCAGAGATAACCTATCTTATGGAGGTGCTAAACATGGGTCGAAAATTTGAAAAAAACCTTATAAAATTGCTTTATTTCTTTGGTATTAGTTCCTTTATTTACTTAATTAAAAAACCACTTGCAAAGGACTGGCTCCTTGTTTTCTTTATAAAAAGTTATTATGCATCATTGGTCGATAAACTGGTTGTAAGTAAAGGCTATATTAAATATCCCACCCGATTTCCAAAACAAGTTAAAACAAGTGTGGTGTTTGATTACATACTTTTCCCAATTTCTTGTGTCTTTTATAATCAACTGACTAAGGATTCTCGCATCCTTCAGTGCCTTTTAAAAGTTCTGTATTTCAGTGTACCGATGACTATTACTGAGCTATGGCTAGAAAAAAATACACAGCTTGTTAAATATAAAAAGGGGTGGAATTGGAAAACCACTTTTTATTCGCTTTCTTTTTCCTTTTTATTGGTCAGATTTTCAATGTCTGTTATAAGACGTCTCTTCAATAATAAATACGATTTTTCTTAGATGGAGGTTCTTAATCAACAATAAGAGTAAAAAGGATAAGGCATTTCTTCTTCCTTCGTATTATAAGTTCAACCAGATATTTCTGGTTGAACATTTTTTTAGCTACAAGAAAAAAGACCGCCGCAGCAATCATCCTCAACCATCACAACAAATGAATTTCCCCCACTTTATGAATATTCCAACCATTTTTATTATGAAAAGGTCGGAGCAGGAAATTCATCAATTTTGATACGAAGTAAACTATAAGGTTTCTGTCGTAAGTCTTTTCCATAATGAAATCTAGGCTGCCGATGTAATTGGTTCACAATGACATACAAATATTGATCTGGACCAATTGAAAAAGTATCCGGCCACAAAATTCTCGGATCATGTGCGATAGTTTCCATTATGCCATTTGGCAATATCTTACGGATACTGTTGTTTTCATAATCTCCAGCATAAACAGTTCCCTTTGCACCGGTGATCATTCCATCAGACGCACCTTTTTCTCCCCAATACTCCACATGATAAGGTAAATCCATGTCCGGTATCAATCTGTCTCTTAGGGCTTCTGTTGAGATCGAGAACAAATGACGACTGGTTAGTGGAGCAAAAAATAATATCTTTCCATCGGGAGAAATCGCAAGACTATCAGACGCCAATCTAAATGGAGAAGTTGAACCGTCTTTGTTTCGATTCATTAAAATTTGACCTTCTACTTTCGGTAAAAAATAGGGATCAGGTGAAGTTGAATTTGCCCCATTTAACCGTCTAAACGCGTTTCCATTTGATAAATCTACGACGATAATAGCTCCTGGTCCTCTTGAAGAAGAATCCGTTATATAGGCATAACCTGCTTTTCCTACACGAAAATCAAAACGGACATCATTGAGATAAGTTGTAGGCAGGACAACATCTTCTGTAAAGGTATATACTTTTCTTATTGTATTGGTTTCTAAATCAACAGCGACTAATTTTGCCCCCCCTTTAATAGGTTCAGAAAAATTGGGTGCCGCTGTATCTAATATCCAAAGCGTTCCCCTTCCATCAGCAACTACACTTTGGACACTGATGAAAGTCATTGTGATATTCTCGGGATTAACCAAATTGGTTTGTAAATTAGGATAAGGCTGCAATTTATCCTCAACAATTTCCGCCACCGTAAATTTAACATCGTCTCCCCATTTCGGAAAACAAATGAAAATACGACCAGTTTCTGAAACAGTAACACCTGTAGGCATAGCCCCATAAAATGCATAAACTAGTTCTAAATTACCGAAATATTTTTCACTAGGTAACATAGGTTTCATATTATCCTCCTCAAGCATTCAAACGGGATATCACCTATATATGATTTATATTTTTTCTAGTGCATGTTTCTTAATAAGTTTTTCTATACGAAAAGATGATTGAATGGATTGTTTTCGAAATTTAATAAGTCTGTCAGAAGAAAGGAAATATTTTAATTTGAAACGTTAAGCTGTTATAAATAAAAATTGGGAAAATTATTTTCTTTTTAAACTTTGTGAAGAAATGCACTTAAGCTAAACTGCCCGTTTGTTTAAGTACAAACCTTCACAATCTCTTCTAAACTTTAACATAGATATCCAATTTTCTTTAAAGGTGTTATTCCATAAACTGGACCGATTGTTGAACAAGAAAAATCCTGCATTTCAAACAGGATTTTTGATCAAACTTTGTTTCAAACCGACACATAGCCAACATTTTAAATACAGCAAAATACCCGCTGCCAACTTGAATATCAAGATAACAACAGGTATATGATTATACACTTAACAGCATATTTTCTTCCTGTTCCAATAATTTAAGCGCGGTTTTACGAATAAGTTCAGGGAGAACATGGAACGTATATGGTTTATATACTCTTTCAGTCCACTTATGTCCATCTTTTCCGTATACCCCCATGTTTATGGAAGGGATATTCAGCTCACGGATTCCTTTAATCGGAACCGGATAAATCGATTCCCATTCAGGAAAGTTATCAATTAACGAACTAATTTCTTCATCCGTTTCATGCAGGGAAAGAAAACTGCCATCCGCTAAATAAGGGAAAAATTTCTTCAAGGCAAATTGTTCGCCCGTTTGCCGCTCCGCTTCTGCCAATACTTCTTTAATGGATTGAAGAAGCTTTGCATCCCGTTCGTCTTCTTCATTTAAATAGTTATGAGGCAAATAAGGAGGGGCAAAGAAAATGATGACCCTTGGTTTTTTATCGGGATCGAGATTTTGCAGTGCCTCTACGATTTGAAAACAAAGTTTTCTCGGCTCCATATGCCGGTTGTCTTGCTGTACTTTTTTGGCCGTCTGAACAGCGGGAATCCCTTTATTCTCCAATTCTTCTATAAAATCCGCCAAACTAGTAACTTCCATGTACCACGAAAGTTCCTTTCCAGGTAAACCGGTGCGTTTTAAGAATTCCTGGTACTGCTTCAATAAGTGAAACTCCGCATCTGCACACGCTTCTTTTGTAATAACCGTTAGTTTGTCCATTACTTCTTTAGCGGTCGATTCATAAAGAAAATAGTTGAAATATAAATAGCTGCTTGTCGCTGTCTGCACGGTATAGAATTCTTTATTATCACGCTGCTGCAAACATGTTGGCGGAAGCGTCAATTCTCCTTCAATATTTTCTGCCAAATCCAAATTATTGTGGATACGGCGTGTGATTTCTGCCCCAATAAAATTCGGATCAAGGCTTGAAAGCGTATCACCGACATGGGACTCCCGCCCATATATATAAAAGCTTGGAAGAATCTTGCCTGCTGCCCCTGTATAAATGTATCGGTGAGAATCTCCCTCATAAAGGGGCGTAATGAAGTCATCATTTATAGCGGATACATAATTCAATCCGTGCTCCTCTTTTAACCTTTTCAACTCTGAAATGGCAGAAATCATACCTTTATGCTGGCTTTCTTCGTCAGGATTGAGCATCAACAGAATATTACCTGTAAGCCCTTCCAAATTTTCGGTGAAGTACAATACATTGGCCAGGTGGACGGCCGCTCCGCTTTTCATATCCACAGACCCTCTTCCAAACAGCCAATCTCCTGATTGCGCATCTGCTTGTGCTTCCTTATCCAGCTCATAGGTGGCAAAGAATGCTTCTAACACATCAGGATTTAACGCCTGAGACTTTAAATGACCGAAATCTTCGATTCCTACCGTATCAATATGAGAATGGAAAATGACGGTCTTACTGGATGCTTTTTTACCTTTCACTAAAGCGAAGACATTTTTTCTTCCAACTGCATCATTCGGTACAGCCTGTTCCCATACCAACTCTGGATTTTGTTGAAAATAAGGAAAGCTTTGGAGGACTTCTTTAATAGAATCGGCTATTGCCCCTTCTCCTTCCGTCCCGTTAATGCTTTTGATTCCTACTAAATGACGCGTCAAAAACTCAGCCTGTTCAGGTATATTCATTGTCCGCAGTTGTTGATACATACACATCATTCCCCACTCTCTTTTTCCGTATAGCGGAAGTGTTTTCTATTTCCATCTCTAATTAAAATATAATCCATCCAGAAAATTTTGTCATTCTTTTTTATGGCTGTCTTGAAAAAAATGGCCATAAAAAAGGAGACATGGTTGTTCTTTAACCATGTCTCCTTTTTTAAATAAAATTAGAACTTCCCTATTCTTACGGATACTTCCTGGGCTGCTTGTTTCACTTTTTCAATTAAAAGAGGCAGGCGCTCCTGTGTAAAACGAAAGCTCGGTGCATTGATACTGACTGAGGCGAACACTTTATTGGCGTAGCCAAAGATCGGTGCAGAAACGGACGCTGTCCCTTCTGTCCGTTCTCCTTCACTAATGGCATATCCGGCTTCTCGAATCTCCGAAATTTCTATTCGTGCCGCTTCTTTCTCATCACCTGTTAAACCAAGCTTCTGAAATATTTGCTCTCTTTCTTCTTCTTTTAAATAAGCCAAAATCGCTTTATTGGGTGCTCCTACATTTAAGGGGCTTCGTATCCCCAATGTTTCAGCTATTCGGACCTTTAATGGACTATCCACGATTTCAATCGTAATGCCGTGGGTTCCGTCCTGAATGTTTAAGTAAATACTTTCTTCTACATCCAAAGCCAAACTTTCCATTACCGGACGTGCTGCTGTTCGAAAGTCGATGCTGTCAAGAACTTGCAGCCCGATCTCCATCCAAATATAACCCGCTTTATAATGCTTGGTGTTCGGATTTTGCATCACAAGCCCATGGTCCATTAACGAGCTCAGCAAGCGATGCATCGTGCTTAAAGGTAATTCTGTCCGTTCTGCCAAATCCGTGATGGACCAATCCGTTTTATGCGGATCGGAGACTAAAATCTTAATAATATGCATGGCGCGGTCGATTGATTGAACCATCTGCTTTTCTCCTATACTCCCAAAATAGTTATTGAATAATTATACTATTTTTCTATAGGTATATACAACGATGATTCAACTCTTTCCCTTCGATTTGATTTCTATTCCATCAGAAGATTCCTCACCTATTGGGCCATGAGTTCTCTCCATTATAACTCTTCGTTGGCAATCATCGTTTGCTTTTGTAAAATGAATATAAGAGAACTAGTAAATTCAAAGGGTGTAACGGAGGCAAGCAACGCATGAATGAGCTATTGAGAGAAAACAAAACAGAGACTGTAAATAGTAAAAACACTTGCAAATACTGCGCTTCGATTACAAGATTGCTACCGTTGTCTCTATGGGGTAATCTGGAAGATACCCATTACTATTGTGATCAGCATATCAAGATAGCCCAACATTTCCATGCTGTACGAAAAGCTGCTTTTCTAGAATTCTATTCGATTGAAGAACATAGAATCAGCCTTCCAGAGCCTTTGGTCCAGTTATATAACGAATGGAGCAACGATTTTCATCACGTTGAACAGGGGAACACGAACCAAGACGTTACACAATTGGAACAGCGCATCGAGCGATTTGAAGAAAAATGGAAAATCATAAAAGCCCAGAAGAGACTTCAAAGAATACAAGTAGAGCAAGAGAGAGAAGCCATTCAACAAGAAAAATCGAAAACATTTTTTCAAAAGCTGTTAAAAAAGAAACATGACTAAGCTTCTTCCCATGATTATTTTAATCGGTAGAAAGGGAACCTTCTCATCTCCCTTCTGCTGATGGCGATAATATTAACTCTAGTAGGTGATTATGATGCACATCAATAAATTTGTTACCCCTGAAATTATTTTCGGGAAAAATGCCATCAAGCAGACAGGCGATGCTTGCCTTCGCCTTGGGGCAAAGAAAGTATTGGTTGTAAGCGATTACGGAGTCGCGTCAGCCGGTTGGCTGGAAAGGGTTATTTCAATATGTACAGAATCAGGACTTCCTTTTGCTACATTCATTGATGTAACAACCAATCCAAAAGACGTAGAGGTCATCAATGGATGCCGGATTTTTATTGAAAATGAATGTGATGCCATTATCGGTATCGGAGGCGGTAGTGCATTAGATGTAGCTAAGGCCATCGCCATACTGGCCTCTAATGGAGGAAAGATTAGAGATTACGAGGGTGTCGATAAAATTGAAAAGCCGCTCCCTCCTATGGTGATGATTATGACAACGGCCGGTTCAGGCTCTGAAGTATCTCAATTTTCTGTCATTGTTGATTCTGTCCGCAAAAAGAAAATGACGATTATCTCCAAAACATTGGTTCCTGATATCGCTATTGTCGATCCTTACACCCTTGTTACAAAGGAAAGCGGGTTAACTGCAGCAACGGGAATGGATGTACTGACACATGCGATTGAAGCATATGTCAGTATCGCAGCTACACCGTTAACGGATGTTCAGGCAAAAAATGCGCTTTCCCTTGTCTCCACTTATTTGCGCCCTTCAGTCGCTTCCAGAACAAATGAAGAAGCAAAAGAGGCAATGGCCATGGCAAGTTTACAGGCTGGACTGGCTTTTTCCAATGCAATTCTCGGTGCTGCCCATGCTATCTCACACGCGATAGGAGGGCAACTTCCGCTTCCACATGGTGAAATCAATGCCATTTTGCTTCCATATGTGATGGACTTCAATTTCATTGCTGCCCCCCGGCGTTTCACCGAAATCGCTGAATTTATGGGGATTGATACGAGAGCCATGACCCAACGGGAAGCGGGAAATGCCGCTATTCAATTTATAAAAGAACTATCCATTGATATTGGAACGCCACAACGTTTGAGAGATGTAGGCATCGAGGAAAAGATGATTGATTTAACAAGCCAGATTGCCCTTGAAGACGCCTGCATGATTACGAATCCTCGCGATATGACGCTTGAACAAGTCAAAGCCTTGCTCAAAAATGCATTATAAGGTGGTGAAACTCATTGCTGGAAGATAAACATGAGATGATTGCGCTCTTAACTGGCGTTAAATCCTCTAAGAAAAACTATTATACCGAATTGAAGAAAACGGTTGAACAATTAAAAAAGAAAAATATGCAGTTGGAGATTATTAATGAAGTGATGAAAAACATGAAGGTGGATATGCCGTTAGATGATGTCTTAAAAAATATGATTGATAAATTAAGAATACTCATTCCATGCGATCGGCTCAGCCTGCTGCTATTTCGTCATGATAATCTGATTTTGACGAATGTCTATCCGGAAGACAGCCACCGCATTGAAATGGGATCTTCCATTCCAAGTGAAAGCTCTCTCTACTGGTCCGCCTTGAAGAAAAGACAAATCATTTTTCAACAATTAAATGATGATTATACAAATTTTTATGAAAAGGAACATTTGGCCGGGCTTCAACTCCACAGCATCTTAGTGCTGCCTATCTACAGCAAAAATAAAGGCATCGGAGTTTTAAGCATCGGCCGCCATGATGAATCGGAGTGGAGCATGGATGACCTGGCTTTTTTGGAACAGCTTACTGACCATTTGTCAGTAAGCATCGAGAATACCGAACTATATAACGAAGTGGTGCGTACAAAACAGGAATGGGAAGACACCTTTAAAGCGGTTGATGACATGATTATCGTATTTGATAAACATTTAAATATTCTGCAATCCAATGACTCGTTTAAAGCCTTTTTTGACATCGACGAACCATCATCTAATTTCCCTCTTTGGGAAAAATCGTGCAAAGTCCTTGTGCAAGAAACCTTTGACTCTCACAAACCCGGGTACAAAGAAATCTACTTGGGCAATGACTCCACGTGTGAAATTTATACATATCCGGTCCATAATACCGAAAACCAAGTATATGGTGTCATAGCCTATATGAAGGATGTGACGGAAAAACGAAAAATGGAGGTTCAGCTTCTTCACTCCGGCAAGCTGGCCGCCATTGGAGAGATGGCAGCCGGTATTGCCCATGAATTAAATAGTCCTTTAACAGCTATTCTGGGAAACTCTCAGCTTTTACTAAGGAACGCTCCAAATGATGATATGTCTTATACTCTTTTGAATGACATCCGAAATTGCGGAGACCGATGCAAACGAATCATTAAAAGTTTACTCACCTTTTCCCGACAGGACGAGTACGTTTTTGAACCATTTTCGATAAACGAAGCAATAGGACAAGTGCTTAATTTATTAAAATATCAATTGAAAAAAAATCAGATTGCCATTAACCAAGTTTTACAGCAAGATTTGCCTTTGATCGAAGGAAGCCAGCCGCAAGTTGAGCAGATTATCATTAACTTAATTTTAAACGCCAGAGATGCCCTTGACCTTTCCGATAGACCTAACAAGGAGATTGTCATCAAAACATCCTTGAAAGACAATCAAATCCATTTATCGGTGCACGATAACGGAATTGGAATCGAGGAAACGAGGTTACCCGAAATTTTCCACCCTTTTCACACAACAAAAGAAACGGAAAAAGGAACGGGGTTGGGCTTATCGGTTAGTATCGGGATCGCTAAAGCCCATGGGGGAACGATCGAAGTAAACAGCTTGCTTGGAATGGGGAGCACATTCATATTAAAGCTTCCTCTCCAACCTTCAAAACAGATCGAGGTGACATTGTGATAAGGTTATTGATTGTAGATGACGAAAAAGAGATCGGAACTTTCCTCTCCCATCTCTTTACTTCCAAAGGATACAATGTGAAGGTCGTTAACAGCGGCAAAGAATTTTCGTCCATTGATTTTACCGTCCATCACTTCGATGCGGCCATGATTGATTTAAATCTTCCTGATGCCGATGGTTTATCCTTGTTGCAGAATTTAAAAAAATGGCAGCCGGCATGCAAAGCCATCATCATGACCGGATACAGTACGATCCAAACCGCGGTGAATGCCATGAAACTGGGAGCGAGCGATTATATCGAAAAGCCGTTTGACGATATTGACTTATTAGAAAAACAAATCGACCAGATGATTACTTCCAATACGAATGCTGCCGAAGAGTACATCACCGGATTGGCAAATGAAGTCGGGTTAATTATTGGACAAAATAAAGAGATGAACCAGTTAATCCAAATGACATATAAAGTTGCACAAAAACATGTGAATGTCCTCATTGAGGGAGAAACGGGAACGGGAAAAGAGGTATTATCCCGCTTTATCCATCAGGCCAGCCCTCGCAGCCATGAATCGTTTATAGGCGTAAACTGCGGCGCCATCTCTGAATCTTTGCTGGAAAGCGAGCTGTTCGGGCACGAGAAGGGAGCCTTTACAGGAGCAACCCAACAGCGAAAAGGGTTATTTGAAATCGCAAGCAAAGGGACTCTATTTCTGGATGAAATTGCAGAGGCTTCCCACTCCATCCAAGTGAAACTTCTGCGTGTCCTCGAAACAAGGGAATTCATGCGTGTCGGAAGCGGAAATATCATTCATACAAATACTCGCTTAGTTGCAGCATCCAATGAAAATCTTCACGAAGCGGTCCAGCATAAAAAATTCCGGGAAGATCTCTTTTATCGTTTAAATGTCGTTCATTTGAAAATCCCTCCTCTTCGTGACAGAAGAGAAGATATTCCTTTATTGATTCGTCATTTTTTACAGCGCCATGCACATACAGGCATCTCCTTTTCTGCCTCTGCCATGGAAATGCTGCAAAGCTATGACTGGCCCGGAAATATTCGCGAATTATCCAATTTTGTAACAAGAGTTGTGACTTTGACAGATTCGAATCACACCACTCTTTCACCTGACGATTTGCCGTTGCCCCGTCGCGATTTAACCGTTCCTGCGAAGATCACTCACTTTACAGAAAACAGGAAGATAAAACGGCCAAATGAATTCGAACACTATTTACAAAATTGGACAGAAGACATTCTTGCATCGTTTGAACAAGAAGAGGAAATTAATCTGGAGAGGGTACTCGAACAAGTCAAACAGTTGGAACTCCAAGTGGGAAAAGCCTTCATTTTACGCACTTTAAAAGATACCCTGGGAAACCGCAAAGAAACGGCCAAGCGATTACACATTACAATGAGAAAGCTTCGGTATCTTTTGAATGAAAAGCAAGAAAACAGATGATGAGGATGACCCAAAAGGGCAAAATACGGCCCTTTTGGGTCATCCTCATGCAAGGCCCCGTCATGAAGGCCCACTAAAACCAAGGGATTATGTGACGGGGCCTTGCAATAAAAATCAGTTTTTGTGATTGATTAGAGACTTATGGGACAGCCTCATCACCCTAAAAGGATCCGTCATGAGAATCCAGTAAAATCAAGGATTGAATGACGGGTCCTTTTAGTAAAAAATAATTTTTGCGGTCTGTTTAGGACTTATGGAACAACCACTGTTCCTTTAAATGGGGGGGTATAATCCTGTATCAATTTAACTTAACTTTGTTTATCATTATTCTTTTTTAGTATTTATGTTCTTCTACCTTGACTCTTCTCATAAAAATCTTCGTACAAGCAGCTGGCAATGGATATGGACAGCCGCTCATCTCGAATGAATCATGCCGATTGTTTTATTAGCCTATCGTTAAAACAACACGTCCATTGATTTTTCCACTTTCCATGCGATCAAATACATCGTTAATGGAATCCAGCGGCTGCGTTTCAATATTCGTGCGTACTTTTCCTTGTGCCGCAAATTCGATGGCTTCCTGCAAATCTTTTCTCGTACCAACAATGGAGCCTTTCACGGTTACACCATTTAACACCGTATCGAAAATAGGAATCGGAAGCTCATCATTCGGTAAGCCTACCACCACTAATGAACCGCCCCTTTTCACTGAACCGTATGCTTGTTCAAATGCTTTTTTCGTAACGGCCACACTCACGGCAGACTGAACTCCACCCACTTTTTCTTTAATTTCCTCCACAGGATTTACCTGCAAACCATTAATCGTCATATCAGCACCTAACTCCCGTGCCAATTCAAGCTTGTCGTCTTGAATATCAACGGCAATGACATTGAATCCCATTGCTTTTGCGTATTGAAGCGCCACATGCCCGAGACCTCCGATGCCATAAATCGCTACCCAATCTCCCGGTTTTGCATCCGCCACTTTTAATGCTTTATATGTTGTCACTCCTGCACAGAAAATCGGAGATACCTCTGCAAAATCAAGTCCTTCAGGAATTTTCACCACATAATTGGCGGGTGCTTTACAATACTCTGCATATGCGCCGTCTACAGAGTACCCTGCATTCAACTGGTCTGGACACAATGTTTCGCGGCCTGTTAAGCAATACTCACATTCACCGCAGGCAGAGTATAGCCACGGAACCCCCACACGGTCTCCCACTTTAATCGATGTGACTCCTTCTCCGACTTCTTCTACAATTCCAACGCCCTCATGTCCTGGAATAAGAGGAAGTTTAGGTTTTACCGGCCAGTCTCCATGTGCCGCATGAAGGTCTGTATGACAAACGCCGCAAGCTTTAATTTTCACAAGAATTTCCCCGTATTCCAATTCAGGCACTGGTACTTCCTTGATTTCCAACTGTTGTTTAAACTCATTCACCACTGCTGCTTTCATCGTTCTGTTCCCCGTATTGTTAGCACACATGTTCAACATCTCCCTTTTTTTATCTACACCTTATTAACATGCAACATCCATGCCAACATCTTGTAAAGGAACTTTTCATCTTCATTCGTTCAGGCTGTATGGGTAAAGAGGACAAAGAAAAACGCAGCGTGCCGAAAAATCGGCACACCATACCAAAAAGACGGCACAATCAGGACAAACTATCGTCATGTTGAATCTTCTAGACTTAAATCTATAAATGTATCCTACAAAATATCCAAAGACAGTTCTTCCTTCTTAGACACGCGGCATTCCTTTTTCTCATTTTTACATTTATGTAACATTTTCGAAAAATATATTACTCGAAACAATCCCTTCCCGCATAGGATAGACCGTTGCAACAACAATCGAAGGGGAGAGAAAGACAATGAAAAAATGGTTGATGCTTTTGAGTTTAAGCTTTCTTGTGTTTTTCAGCATGGGTATGTCCGCCAGTGCTGCATCAGGAAGCCAGTTCATTATCATTAACAAATCCAACAATCAGCTGGCTTACTATGAAAACAGTCAATTGAAAAAAGTATTTGCAGTCGCAACCGGCAAAAAATCATCATACACGCCGGAAGGTACATTCAAGGTCGTCAACAAGCTCGTCAACAGACCCTATTACAAGGGGAAAATTCCTGGTGGTGATCCGCGCAATCCGCTCGGCAATCGCTGGCTCGGGCTGAATGCGAGAGGTACTTGGGGCACCACGTATGCCATTCACGGCAACAATAATCCAAGTTCCATCGGCAAATATGTAAGCAACGGTTGCATTCGGATGTACGACGAGGAAGTAGAATGGGTATTTAATCAAGTCAAAGTCGGGACACCTGTTATCATCACTACTTCCGGCAAATCGTTTGACGCCATTGCTATGGCTAATGGCTATAAAGTCACCGCCAGCAACATTGCGCCTACACCTTCCAAACCAGCTTTCGCGAACGGTAAATTACTTATGAAAGGGAGCCGGGGGAGCGATGTAAAAGAACTCCAGCGTCTGCTTACATCAAAAGGGTATGATACAAAAGGCGTTGACGGCTTTTTTGGACTAAATACCGAAATGGCCGTTCGACAATTTCAAAAAGCCCACAGCTTAAAAGTAGATGGAGTAGCAGGCCCTGCGACGATGAAAGCACTGGGAATGAGATAGCGGGATACATTCAAAAGGATAGATAAAAAGGGGATCTTCCCTTTTTATCTATCCTTTTTTTCCAAATACCATGTTATTCTTTCCTATGCTTTTAATAAAAAAGTTACTCTCCCATTCCCTTTAAGCATTCGATCAGAGAATTCACGGTCCTCTCCTTTGGCACATGATTGACTTTTAAACCCTCATCTTGTGCAGCCAGAGACGTTTTGCTTCCCATGCAAACGACCTTTATGTCCTCTATTAACTTATAAGCATCTAAGCCGCAAACTTTCAATCCCTCGATGAATGGGTTGACGGACGCACTACTTGGAAAAATCAGTGTATCCAAATTAGCTTCCTCGAGCATTCTCAAAAAGACCGGCATAAATTGTCCATCTATTTGTTTTTCACTGGTTATCATTACATCGCACGCCTCATCATGGCCTTTATGCTGTAAATGGTGAGCTTCTCCAACCAAAAGAAGGCTTCCCGGTTGCAGCATTTCATCTGCCCACTTCGCTAAGAGGCCGCGCTCATTTAACACTTTCATTGATTTTTTCGAATGAACAAAGAACTCCGCTCGAATTCGGCGAATGTCAATTCCATGGTTAAAAAGAATCGCAAAGAAATCCACTGCGCTTTCCGGGGAAGCAAACAAAACGCTGTCGTAAGTATGAATGTTTTCTATTATGTTCTTATCAATGTGAACCGATGCCTTTTTCCATTTAGGAAATTCAATCACATCTGCACCGAGCTGCGTTAATTGTTCTGCCATCTTGCTTTCCGTTGTGCTTGTACGTGCAAGTAAAATCTGCCTTCCAAAGAGCGGCTTTTTCTCAAACCAGTTGATTTGATTGCGAACGGAAATCACCTCTCCCACCAATGTGATGGCAGGATTCGAAAACCGGATGGCTGCCGCCTTTTCAACAATTGTAGCCAATGTGCCTTCCACTGTTTTTTGCCGTCCATATGTCCCCCATTGAATGAGAATGACTGGTGTGTCCGGCGCCTTTCCGTACTTCATTAAGTTCTCGCAAATATATGGAAGATTGGACACTCCCATATAAAAAGCAATCGTATCTATACTATCGGCGAGCCCTTTCCACTTAAGTGATGGCTTGCCGTCTTCTGATTTGTCATGGGCCGTGACAACGGCAAAAGATGTGCCATACTCTCTATGTGTTACAGGGATGCCGGCATATGTGGAAGCCGCAATTCCTGATGTGATACCCGGCACAATTTCAAATGGGATACTATGTTCCGCAAGCGCGGCCGCTTCTTCCCCCACCCTGCCAAAAACACCTGGGTCACCGCCTTTTAACCGTACCACTCTTTTTCCTTCCTTCGCTTTTTCCACTAGTAATTCGTTGATTCCCTCCTGCCTTAACGTATGGCGATCGGGCAGTTTGCCGCAATAGATCAGTTCGCAATCAGCTGGCGCAAATTCCAATAGCCTCGGGTTGGCAAGCCGGTCATATAATATCACTTGGGCCTGTTGGATCACTTCTTTTCCCTTTACGGTTATAAGCTTCGCATCTCCCGGTCCCGCCCCGACCAAATAAACTGTTCCGTTCTTCATCATACCGTCATCCTTCCAACGTATAGCACTTATTTGCTTCTGGACTGCGTGAATCCAGCATTGATTTTTGATTCATTTAAGTACATCCAAAATGGTTGAGTCCTTTAACAGAGTTTATCTCTAAAAATGAAAAGAGGGAAGGGCTAAAGCCTCTCCCTCTTCGATGTGCAAATCGTGCTGGTAACGACGCTGCACGTTTAAGCTTCCTATCTTTACTATATTATTACATATACTCTTTCTCGGTCTAGTTCTACAGGGTACGTCTTTACTTCCCCTTCATCCGGAGCTTGAACTTTTCCTGTCGTTAACGATATCTTCCAATCATACAATGGGCAAAACACATATTCTCCACTGACAAGTCCATCGGAAAGCGTGCCGCCTTTTGGGTGAGGGCTTCGATTCTCAATTGCCCTGACATCTCCATTTGTCAGTCGGAATAAAACGACCTCTTCATTGCCGATTTTGAAAATTTTCCCGGTCCTTACCGGAAGCTCCTCATAGTTTGCCGCTTCTACACGAGTCATCATGCTATCCACCCCGCCTTTCCCTATTTCGCCGTTACTGGAACGAAAGATTTTGTATAATATGTTTCTCGAACCTGTTTCTTTCCAATCGCTTCCTTCCAAGGTTCATCGTATCGTTCAAGTGTTTTATCAATGCGCTTATTCAGCTCTCTTCTCATTTCTGGATTTGCCAGCACTTCTTTCACATGATCTAATCCGACACGTTCAATCCACTTGGATGTACGTTCTAAATAGTTGGCTGTTTCCCGGTAATATTGAAGGTATGCACCTGTTATTTCCATTACTTCTTCTTCTGTTTTGACGGTGCATAACAAGTCGCCCATACGAAGATCTGTACCACCGTTTCCCCCTGCATAAATCTCCCATCCGCCGTCCACGCCGACAACCCCGACATCTTTAATGCCAGATTCCGAACAGTTGCGCGGACAAGCAGAGACACTCATCTTGACTTTATGCGGAGTATCAAGGCGTTCAAACTTTTTCTCCAGTTCAATTCCAAGAGACATGGAATCCTGTGTTCCATAACGGCAGAATTGTGATCCTACGCACGTTTTCACTGTACGGAGAGTTTTGCCGTAAGCGTAACCGGAAGGCATGTCAAGTTCTTTCCATACGCCGGTTAAATCTTCTTTTTTCACGCCGATTAATGCGATACGCTGGCCGCCCGTCATTTTCACAAGCGGGATGTGATATTTCTCTGCGACTTCCGCAATTTTTTTCAAATCCTGTGCCGTTGTCACTCCTCCGTACATTCTTGGTACAACAGAATATGTGCCGTCTTTTTGAATATTGGCATGCATTTTTTCATTGACAAGACGGGATTCCCGTTCGTCTTCATAGCCTTCAGGATAAATCATGCCAAGGTAATAGTTTAGTGCCGGGCGACATTTTGAACACCCTTCCTCATGGTGCCAGCCAAGAACATTCATGACTTCTTTAATGCTTGTTAACCCTTTTCCCCTAATTTCCGCCACTACTTCATCACGGCTTAAAGTAGTACACCCGCAAATCGATTGTTTCTGGGAAGAAGCATCAAATTGGTCACCTAGAGTATAGGCTAAAATATCCGAAATCATTGGTTTACAGCGTCCGCAAGAACGCCCTGCATTCGTACATCCGCCTACCTCATCTACTGTTTTTAGTTCCTTCGTTTGAATGGCTTCTACAATCGTTCCTTTTGTCACCCCGTTACATCCGCAAACAAGCTCATCATCCGGCATGGAGGCTATGTCACTTGCTCCCGTCTCCCCTTCAGACGATTGGAGAATGGAGATGCTCGTCATTTCACTGACATCCTCTTTTTTCGTTAACATTCTAAATAATCTTGTACTATCTTTTGTATCACCATATAATACAACCCCGACAATACGGCTATCTCTGATCAATACCTTTTTATAAACTCCATCGTATTCGTTATAGACTTTAATGGATTTCATGGATGGGTCATCTAGAATTTCACCTGCTGAATAAAGATCAACCCCGGAAACCTTTAATTGGGTTCCAACGACTGAACCTTCGTATGGTTTGGCATTCATACCGGAAAGGTGTTCTGCCAGCACTTTTCCTTGTTCATATAAAGGCGCAACCAGACCATAAGCAATTTCACGGTGTTCCGCGCATTCCCCGACCGCATATACATTCGGTACAGACGTCTCCATGTAGTCAGTTACGACCATTCCCCGGTTAACGGTTATACCGCTTTCTTTTGCGAGCTTTACGTTCGGAACAATTCCCACAGCCATCACAACAAGGTCTGCTTTTACCTCTGAACCGTCTTTAAAGCGCAACCCGGTTACACGGTCATCTCCTAAAATTTCGACGGTTTGTTTTTCCATTAAAAAATTCATACCTTGTGCTTCGAGTTCCTTTTTCAGCATAGTAGATGCAGCCGGGTCAAGCTGTCTTTCCATTAAATGAGGCATTAAATGAACGACATCCACTTCCATTCCAAGGTTTAATAACCCCCTTGCCGCTTCCAGCCCGAGCAAGCCTCCGCCAATCACCACCGCTTTTTTATATTGCTTCGATGCTTCAATCATCGTTTGGCAATCTTGAATATCCCTGAAGCCCGTTACCCCTTTTTTATCAGCACCGGGTACAGGAAGAATGAAAGGAAGTGAACCTGTTGCTAAAATGAGTTCATCATATTCAACAGCTCGTCCCTGATTGGAATACACACATTTTTCTTCTGTATCAATTTCAACGATTTCTTCCCCTGTATATAGTTGGATGTGGTTTGCGTTATACCAGTTCCAATCGTTCATGATGATATCATTTAATGTCGTGTCCCCTTGCAGAACGGTGGATAACTGGATGCGGTTATAGTTGGGATGCGGCTCTTTACCGAAAATCGTAATCTCAAAAGCATCCGGTTCAGTTTTGAGCAATTCTTCTATCGTTCGTACACCGGCCATACCGTTTCCTATCATCACTAATCGTTTCTTTTTCATCGTTCTTCCTCCTATACCATTGCTCTATCGTTAAAGTGGGAACAAGGATATTCCTTAACTAACAGTTTCTTTGTTATTATTTTATAATCTATTTCGAATTAATATTGTGATATTATTCACAATATAGAGGATTTTTGTGAACTATTTCACAAAAATGTCAAAAAATCATATTTAACATACTTCAGTTTGTATCCTTAAAAGAACAGATGGATACCAGGACTTCCACAAATAAAACCATTTTTCAAATGATGTGTGTCATCGTCAAATTAGAACGCCATTTAATTGCAGAACGCGTTAAAGAAGCGCTTAAAGCGAGTAAAAAACGTGGAAGACCCGAGATAGATAAAAAGAAGAGTGCACTAGCATGACGAATGTATGATATGTGATAGTGGAGAATATCCTGTAAAAGAGCCTATTTGAATCTGTATCATTTGACTGCCTATTAATGTTTTCGTCTTATCATCATTAATAGATTTGCTCATGATCTTTGTTTGATTTACCGATAGAAAGAGAGAGGATTTCCATGAAAGATATAGGCAATTCAGCTTTAGCCATTATTCTTATTTTTGTATTATTGCCCATTTTCATATCCTATCGTCAAAAATTGGGGTTGGGAAAAGATATCTTTTTCTCCTCCATCCGAGCCTTTTTTCAATTGCTTATACTAGGATTCCTTATTTCCTACATTTTCTCATTTAGTCATCCACTCGTGATCATTGGTTATATCTTCTTAATGACGGTGATTGCTTCCTTAAGTATTTCAAAAAAGGGGGACTATTTCCGAAGGACCTTCGTAATTGTCTTCTTATCAATCGTGGTTTCTATCAGTGTTCCGCTCAGTGTATGCCTTATTTTTTCCATTGTCCCTTTTGACGCACAGCATCTTATTCCTCTTGGAGGCATGTTTTCTGGTGCCGCCATGGTCACGTGCGCCGTTGTTTTAGAAAACATGTCGACAAACCAAGGTTTGGAGGAAACGGTATTAAGAAAAAATGCCATTAAAATTGCCATGCTACCAACTGTTCAAACCTTAAAAACAATGGGCCTTGTTCAAATGCCTGGTACCATGACAGGCATGATTTTAGCTGGAATTAATCCCTTTACAGCAGTAAAATACCAAATTTTCATTGTGTTTACACTCCTTATTGTTTCGTCTCTTTCAGCCATTTTGGTCAGCTTTTTAAACTGTAAAGTGTTCTTGAACGCCTCGCGTCTATAACCCTATATAAAAAAGAAACTGTCTAATAAGTGCTAAACAGACCGCAAAAATTATTTTTGTACTGAAAAGACCCATCACTGAATCCTTGATTTTACTGGATTTCCACGACGGGTCTTTTCAGGAGGATGACTCAAAAGGTGTGCTTTTTATACCTTTTGAGTCATCCTCCTTTTTTGGATACTTCCTCCCTATAAGCTCTGGTCAATCATTTACATCTTGCTTGTTAAAGACCTAAAGTGAACTGCATAAAAGAATAAGACGAATGCTAAAGCTATTTAATTCTGGCTTGACATGCCAGACGCAGGCCTGCCCTTTGAGATTTTTTTAACTCACTTTTGTTTGGAGGATATAATAGCTCCTCTCCTTCCAAAACCTCAACCATACATTTTCCGCAAGTTCCCTTACGGCATTTGTATTCCAAAGGGATATTCTGCTTTAAAGCGCAATCTAACAATAATTGATTTGAAACAGGTGTTACCCCATATGATTGATTGTGCTGTTTTACTTTAATCAACGTTTTATCAATTTCACTTTCAAACGGTTCAGGGCTATTTTTAATTTTAATTACATATTTATTTTGAATTAATGAACCTACAGTTAGCCTTTTCTCCATCTCATCACCTCCAAGAACTACCTCCTCCTTTTGATAATGAATTTCATTTACATTCACAATGAGAATTGTTATCATATAGAAAAGGGGGCTTTTTTATGGGGACTAAAATTAATGGTTTAAGAGATATCAATGCAATTTTGACTAATCAGAGAAAACTGGGCGGAGTAGTCGAAACCGCTTTTCTTCGTCTTCGTTCAGGAGAAGAATATCCAAATGCCTGCGTCGTCCATCTTGATCATTTAGGAGCCAACTATTATTCTGTAGGTTTTGTTACAAATGAAGGGGAAACAATGATCGTAAATGTAAGCGAAATAAGCGTCATTTCTTCCCCTGAACATAAAAGAATGAAAGAGTTAAAAAATTCAGCCTATAAAGATGTCGTTTTGAAAGAAACATTCAAATACTTAAAACGCCTTTTTGATGTTCATCAAGGGAGTTATACGATCCACTTTCTGAAAGAAGTAAACATGATTATCGATGATATTGGCTTCGACATTCAAAATCGCGATTTATCTTCCATGGTTTCAGAAGTACAAGATAAACTTAAGTCTATTGCTTAACATCCCGTCTAAACAGCGAGTCTGCTGCTTAGATGGGATTGTCTACTCTTTTTCTGGATTTTCTAAGGTACAAATGGCACTTGGGCGCTTGATTCTCGGTACAAGGGACTCATATACCCGAAAGATGTAATTCATGTTTTCATCATCTAAAAAGACCGTTTGGAAATCTACCGCAATGGCTAGATCGATATTTTGCTTACCAGCATCGATAATCACACCTCTTTTTCCCTTAATCATCGGTGTTTGGTAAATACCTCCGGTCATTAGCTCTCGAATATGTTCAATTTCCAAAACGTGAGTGCCCTCATGAACCCTGTGAATCAGGGCATACAATTCCGGAGAAAGTACGAGAGTGTATGGTCCCGTATGTCCTAATTGCAATAGTTTATTCCGGCCTTCCACGACATCGGAAAATGCATTTCCTGATTTCATCCAATCACTCCGGATATGAGCAATCTTGCCTTTTACACTCATGATGCCGGGAAGACTAAATTGGGCGGAGCCATTGAAAATTAAATCATCCTCCAGTAGCGCACACTGCTGTGCAGCATTAGCCGCTGCGGAAAAGTCAATTGGACTAGCAAGTTGTCTGGCTAGTTCAATGTCGCGCCAATACAAAATAAAATCCTTATGTATAAGTGGAATGGTTAAATTTACACGATTAGTTGGTTCTGAAAGATTGAGTTCTCCACCATGAAAACTAATTCTCCCAGCATCTGGGTTATCAAAAATATCATTGGCAATCGATTGAACTCCTTCACCTAATGGCCCATATAAATCAATGAACCTTCTGCCTACTAATTGCCGGCGTGCATTTTCGATAACGGTTTGTTCTAATTCTCTCCATTGTTCACTATTTAATGGAGAATCGGCATACATCGCGGATTTATTCATTTATCTTTTCTCTCCTTTATTGATGTTTCAAACTACCAACGGTTAAAGATCGTTGGGTAAAAGTAGCGTTTTGGGTAATAGTTGGCTGATCTTGCATATACTCTTTTATTTTCAAATGCTCCGATTGATGCTCTTTTTCATCTGTTGGTATCGATGCTTCAAGGTGGACAGGTGAATCTAGCTGCTGATTCAATGCTTCAAATGTCTGTTTGATTTTCTGGTAATCTTCTGCCGTCATTGCTCGCAAAGGCTCAATGATTTCTTGTTGATCCGTATCCTTATAGTGAAAAAGAGATAAATCAAGGTGCTCTAAAAAATTATGCAAACCAAATTTCTCTAAACTAATATCTTGCAATAGCCGGAGAAATTCACCATTGTCTCTCGAAAGAGATGCTCCATCATGAACATATGATTGCAGCTTAGGCAAAAGTGCCTCTAAGCGATCGAAACGATGCTCTTCTTCTTCATAGATGTGATGCCAATATAAGCGCTCGTGATCATCTTTGGCTTGTTCAATTGCCGGAGTCAAAATATCCTTAAACTGATTCAATGCACCCTTTGATCGGGTTAAAATGTCTTGAATCTCCGTTACGTTTTCAATCAACAAGTTCTCCTCCTAACCTGATTCTGTAACTTTTTATTTTCTCTTATTCATCTTTCCCAAATTCATCCTGCATAAACGTTTGAATATTCAAAATAGTATTCAGATACAAAAAAAAGAAACCTAACACCCTTTTGGATGTTAGATTCCTGATTGGATAATGCTCCGTTTTGCCGGGCCTTTTCACTTAAACTATTAGTCTAAAATGACAACTTTCACGGCTCTTCTTCCCCATGATAACGCCTTTGCCTTTGTTGGCATCAACACATCAATCTTATGTCCCTTAATGGCACCGCCCGTATCACCGGCAACGGCTATGCCATAGCCTTCTACCCATACTTTCTTTCCTAGCGGGATCACAGACGGATCTACGGCGATCAATTTCAAATCGGGGTTATTTTTGATGTTGTATCCCAACGCCGTCATATACCCGTTTCCATCCGTCTCTTCATGACTGTATGCAGTCGAAATAACATACATCTCCTTGCCTTGGACGGTTCCTTCGGAAGAACTTTGTGAGGAGGCAGGTTTATTGGCTGCCGCTGCTTTCGCCTGTTGGGCTAAACGGGCTTCCCTGGCCGCTTTCTCCCTTTCTGCCCGTTCTCGAGCCGCTTTTGCAGCTCGTGCTCTTGCCTCTTCTTGTTCTTTTTTAATCTTCTCTTGAACCGCTTTTAGCTGCGATTCCATACTTGCTTTTTCCTTTTCTGCCAATGCCATTTGTTGAACGACTTGGCTGTACCTTTCTTGCATGGCAGCCAAGGTTTGCTGCCTCTTTTGCAAGTTTTGATCAAGCTCTGCTTGCTGCCCGGCGAGAACCCTTTCTTCTTTTTCTAAAATTTGTTCTTGTCGATCAATCTCTTTTTTATCTTCTTCGATCTGACGAAGATCTTCCTGCTGCGCGCCTAAAATATCCTTATCGGCATTTATAAGCGTCGTCACAGCACTCGCACGTCGAATGAAATCAGCTAAACTATCAGATTCCAACACCATGCTGATCATGAGATTCATATTATCATTATGCTGCAAAGCGACGAGCCGCTCCTTCATAACTCCTTTTCGAGCAAGAATTTTATCCTCCAGCATTACAATTTCTTCTTTTTTCTGCTCGATGAGACGGTTCGTCATCTCAATGTTTTTCTGCGTTTTTTCCAGCGCTTCTTTATTTTTGGAAATAAAAGTATGTAAAGATTCCAACTCTTTCTGGATGTTTTTGATTTCTTGATGAACAGACTGTTTTTCTTTTGCTTTTTGCTCTACCACTTTTTCTTTTTGCTCAAGCTTCTGTTCGACATTATGTAATGTTTCTTTACTTGTTTGTGCCTGTACCGCAACTGTACCCGAGATACCTAACAAGCCCGTAAGTATCATGAGAATCATACGCCTGATTACTTGCATACGCTTCCCCCTTTCTCTATACATATAGTTATACCATGAAATATGTACCAATCATGTTACAAAAAGATTAAAAGTGTTTCAAAATACGACATGGATTATTGTATATCCTATAAGTTTCTAATAAATGAGGGATAAATCACCAAACCTGACTTTTTAATGAAAGGGCCCGTCACGAATCCTTAGTTTTACTAAGTTTTCATAACGTGGCCTTTCAGGGGGTTGACTTAAACGGATTGCCTTTTATCCGTTTAAGTCAACCTCCCTATTTAAAATTGACTTTTCCTCTTTATTCCTTTAACAATAGTAATAGAAGAAAATACCCTAAGAGCAAGGTGAAATTATGGATAATAAGACAATGGCTTTATATAACTTTCTCATTGAACATGCGTCTCAGTTTACGGAGGATTGGCTCAAATTCCAAAAGGTCAAAGAGGGCTCTGATTATTCAGTCGCTGCTCCTCCGGCTGTCATGAATAAAATCAAAGAACAAAATAGTAACTATGTTCGTCTCGTTTCCAACTCACTTCTTCAAACCGAAGAAGAGATGAAAGAAACGATTTCCAACTGGACAAACCAAACAGCCGCAGATCGGGTTCAATCCAAAACATCTTTAAGCGAAGTCGCACGAAACTCTGGTATTTTCCGCCGTGTCTATTGGGATTACGTGCAAAAATTCGCAAGGCAAACCGAGTTATCCATTACTGCGGATGATATATTTACATGGGAAAAAAAGCTGAACACCACCCTGGACTATGTATTTGAAACGTTCACGACCTACTTTACGGATATGTTGTTGGACCGTCTTGCCTCCCAGGCTTCTCTCATTAAGGAACTAAGTGCCCCCGTCATCACGTTGACGCAACATGTTGGATTGCTGCCGGTGATTGGAGATGTCGACACCGCTCGTGCCAAAAGTATATTGGAATCCACTCTCCAGCAAAGTGTAGACGCAAAAATCTCCATTCTCATTATCGACTTGTCAGGAGTGGTAATGGTCGATACAATGGTCGCTCATCAAATCTTCCATCTGATTGATTCATTACGAATTGTCGGCATAAAAGCCATTTTGACCGGCATTCGACCGGAAGTCGCCCATACGGCCATCCAGCTTGGAATCGACTTTTCCGACATTACAACGGAAAGTTCGCTGCAAAATGTGATGAAAAAGCTGATGCCAACAATTTAAAGCCATGCATTTCATATTGAATTTCGACCAACGCAAATTCCTTTAAAGAATTGCGACTAATTGTTTTAGGAAGCACGCCAATTATATAAAGAAAGAGGCTGACTCAACAAGTACAACCCTGGAGTCAGCCTCTGAAAGGACCCGTCATGAACATCTGACAACATCGCAGATTCTGTGATGGGTTCTTTATTTTTTGATTTATTTTGAGACTTATCGGTCAAGCCCTTTTATACCGCAACAGAAAAAACAGTTTATAATTTCTATCTTTCTATTGCATGGATATGCTCAACCTCTTCACTCGCCTTTACCATCAATTCGTATTGACGCAGTCTCAGTTCAAAAATGGTTAACGGGTCGTAATACGTTTGAGGGTTGGCTTTCATATCGCTTAACATTTCTTCGCTCTCTTCAATTTCCTGGCGAGCTGCCGACACCATCTCGTTTAAAACAATAAACGGATTTTTGAAGAACATATTGATATCGACCGTTAATGCCTTTTCAAACAAATCGAATTGCAAGAAAAACTTATTGATGATCGACGTTGTTACCTCTTCATAGCTTTCGTTCTCTAAATATTTTTTATATTGGTTATGAAGCAACTGTTTATTTTGCGGAAGGGCCCCCAGCAATTTCCCGGCACTTTTCAACAAAAACTGTGCCGGCTTAAATCGAAGCAAAATATTCTCTTCTTCAATCTCGATTCTGCTTGTCATTCGATTCGCATCTCTAAGCCAGTCGTCCAACACTTTCAAATCGCATTCCAATATCATTTTCTTTTCTTCATATATCCCATTAAAGGTTTCGCTCATTTCTTCCAAATAGGTTTGAGCTTGAGTCAGCTCCTCATTGGATTGCTGGAGCCACCCTTGAATAGAACTGCAGAATTTAGGAACGATCTCTTCTTGTAAATATTGTTGAAGTCTTTCATTCATTTTTTTATTTAATTCAAGATGAAGATTTCTCACGTCGCTGTCTTCATTCACTAAATCCGAACATTTGTGCAGCAACTTGGGAATATTCTCTGTAAGCTCCATTTTCATCTCTTCTTTAATTGTATGATAAGACTTCGTAATCACCCGTGTTTTTTCCGTTTCTAGGTCTCTAAGGTTATTAATAAAGCCATTTAACCTCACTAGAATATCTTCATTCCGTTTAATCGAATCTATTAATCCATTTTCCACTTCTACTCTCTTTTTCAAAAGCTGTGTTAATGTTTCTCTTATGAAAAATAGAAGCTTTGCCGTGCGTTCTTTCTCTAAATTTACACTGCTGAGATTAAAACTCGATTGCATGAACTGCCCAAGATCGTTCAACTGCTGACGAATAGCGTATATGGAGGAATAAGGTAGAATGTTGGCATTTGGGAAATACGCATTTATTCTAGTCTTTATGTCATCTACAAGTCTTATTGCATCCACATCATTATGCACTACATCCATTTTATTTAATAGAAAATGAATCGGGATGCCAGGTACATGCTCTTGCAGTTGAAATAAAGCATCACGCTCCTTGTCAGTAAACGGTTCATTTGCATCAAGCACGAATAATAGGCCGTCAGCTAACGGTAAGTGCTTGAATGCTTCATTCCTTTGAATGCTTTCTTTGCTGAAGCCAGGAGTATCAATGAACGAACACTTATTTTCATTTAAAAATCTGCAAGGAAGGTTTAATTCGACAAACCCTTCTTTCACCTTTGATCGCCGACTTGTTGTACCCATATTGGCCAACTCTGAGAAATCTTGCACTACCCTTATTTCGGTATCTGATATTTCATTGATTTGCTCATGGTCATCATGACGTATCACAACAGCCGATGCTGAGGCTCCTACGATATTTTCCCCCAGTATGGAGTTTATAAAGGATGATTTTCCGCTTCCGCGTAATCCGGCTATTAAAATATTTTTTCCGTTCATATCAGCAAGATAATGAGCCCACCACTTGAAGCGGTTCCCTACTTCCAGGTCATGAATCTGAGCCCATTTCATAATGGAGTCACAAAGGTCAAGACCGTACTCTAATCCATGAATGTTACTATTAGTATTGAAAATAAGGTTTTCCGCCTCTTTTACTACTGATGCATCCAATGTAGCTGGAAAGATTTCGCTCCATGCGAACACTGCAGCAGAGACAAATAATGCTTGAGATGAATCGGTTGCTCTCAACCAATTTGTTAAAAGGGCAGGAATCACATCGTGCAGTTCTTCAAGTAAATGTTGCCCCTCCATTAATTCGCAATAAGTTTTCTCATGGAGAGCGGAAATTTCCGGCCAAACATGGCGCGTTTCCAGCTTCACATTTAGTAAAATATCATTGACCATCTTTATCCATGAAAGATAAAGTTCTTGATTTTTATAGGTATGCCAAAGCGAGGAAATGACTCTTTCAAAATAGGATTCATCAACCTTATAAAACGTAAATAGCAATTGATTAAAATAGTCTGGTGTGAAATTTTTTGTATATCCTTTCTCAATATATGCGTTAAGGATATCAAACCAGTTCAGCGATTCAGTTCGAATCGCTTCATTAACGGCAAGCTCAACGGCACTATTCCAATCTTCTCGCTCTTCATAAAAAACGCGAGCCAGCGTTGTCACATTCTTATAATCCGGATGGAAGGAAACAGCTCGTTTTACTACTTCGTAGGCAAGATCCGTTTTGTCCTGTTCAAGGTAAAGTGAAAATAATTGTAAAGCCACCTCAGCGGTAAGGATTTCACATTCTGTGCTTATGCTCGTGTAAATTTCTTCGGCTACCGATAGCAAGCCCATTTCATAATAAGAATCCGCCATATTTTTTCGGGCCCACGGTTCCAGCTCGCCGTTAATATTCTCCCATTTAAAAATCGCCGCTTCAAAGTCTTTATGATGATAATAGACTTCCCCTTGTGCGAAACGAATGTAACCCAAGTCATAGAACTCTTTCTTTTGTTCCGCCAAGTAGGCTTCTCCCAACACTTGAATGGGATGATTCGTTTCATTTTCCTGTATCCATGATTCATAAAGCGTTTTTTTAATTAATTGATTTTCTAACGTCATGCAAATCCTCCGTTGTCTTTATAAAGATTGGGTTAATCCAAATATAATATCCATATGTTCTCAATTTTCTTCGTATCATTTTAACAGAAATGCTCCTGTAAAAAAATTCATTTACGTTTCATTTTTCGGGTATCTCTATACAACATATTTTTAAAAATATGCAAAATTACCCCATACTTTATATTATTCATCTAAAGAAGGTTCCTTTTGGGGGTTCATTTAAAATTAACGGCTTTGTTAAAGTTCTGAACGAATGGATCAAAAAGGCAGAAATCAATGACATTGTTTAACAAAGCCAAAATAAAAAACGCCTAAACAGCTTGAACGACTTCTGTGTTCAACTGTTTAGGCGCCTTCACCTATGCATATCCACTTGGGCATTATTATAGCATTTGGTTTTCAGAAAAGATAGTTTTTCAGTAAGCAAACTTGAAGATTTTATTTAATAAATACAAACTTTATAAACATGCCTCCAGCTTCTAAAGAGAATTCCTGATACAAAAAGAGCTGCTTTAATGAGCGGAATGAATGATTCCTTCCATAAGATAAGATCCTCACCCCAACTTCCAGGCGAATAATGGACGACCTTCATGTCATAAAATTTATGAAGTGAAGATTGAGGGGGAATAAGAATGGACAAAATCAAATTACCTATGGATGTAGCGAAAGCGTTAGAACAGATCATGGAAGAGTATGGAAAAGGCTGGTCGAAAAACTATCCGGTGATGGGGAAAGCGGTGAAGAAAAACAAACCATACACAACAATTGTGAATTTCGTAAAGGCTAAGGGAGAAAATTATGAATTGCTTCAAGAAGCGACGTTCAACGGTTTCGAATATGATGCCACACCTAAAGAGCGGCTCCGGGAATACTATAATGCTCTCGAAGATAATGAAGTACATAAAAACATCGTCAAAGACGTGCTGAATATTTTACGTACGAAAGTGAAAGGGATTAATGATTCAGAGTAGGAAATCCGTTTATTCCGTACAATACAGATTGTAGGAACCCGAGTCATTCAACGTGCAGGACCGATATTAACTGGCTGCTGTGCTCCCGTGGAATTAATCGTGTCAGAGAACCTGACAAATATGTTGTACAACTCATGGAATCTAGATAATCTATAGGTAGGTTCTTGTTGCAAGGTTGGAAATCCAACTCCATCTACTTTTCGACTCAGGAAGGCGCTCACTTTAACAGTGGGCGCTTTCTCTTTTTTCATAAAACCTTACCCTATTTAAAAGAGATGGCAGCAGTACTGCTGTAAAAGACATCCTACTAAGAATGTACCCGCTCCATATTTTTTAACGAATTCTTCCCTAAAGTTCCTCTAAATTCCCAAAAAAGATGTATAAATCCCTTTAATTCAGTCAAGAATGGCAAATAAGGAGGGTGGTACCGTGTTCAAAACCAGGAGTAAGTTTGGTAAGTTCGTAGACCGGAATGGTTATACACAAAAGGAAATTATAGAAATATCAAAACTCGGGAAAAATACGGTGACTAGGCTGTGCAGCGATTCGGAATATAGGCCCCGGGGAGATACGTTTAAAAAGCTAATACCTCTTATTGAGAAGATTGACTCCAAGACCGAAGTCGATGATTTTTTCGATATGTAAGGGTTATGATTGAAGGGAGATATGGAGATGGAATACGTTGGAGTTTTAACAAAAATTATATTTAGTTTGGCAATGGATTTTACTGTAATTTTAGGCTGTATTTCATTGGTAATTTTTATTTTCTTAATGTTTGCAGAAATGGTAACAAAACGAACTCATAAAGCTTTTTTTGATAAAATTTATTGGCTGCAATTAAGTGCACTGTGCATGATCGTACCGCTTATCACCACATTGGCCAATCATTAGTGCTTAATACAATTTTTATGTCAGGGAATTTTGCCGCTTACTAGTCTATGTACATTTCCTCCCTGCTTTCACACAAAGAGAAACCTCACATCTAAATGGATGTGAGGTTTCTTGCTTATATGCATTAGCTGGCTTTATCCTCGTCAATCTTGATAACTTCAAAGTGCTTCTTAATTCGTGAATCCTGCAAAAGTGCGTATGCTAAAATTAGCGCTGTGACGATTTCCATTACACCGCCTAACTTCAAGTGCCCTAGAAAAAGCGCTGCTAAACCGTAAATACCAACAGGGACCGCTGCACTCAAAGCGCAGAAAAGATTGCGCTTCATTTTCATAAGTTTTTCCACAAATACAAACTCCCTACATTTTAGTCTATGAAACTAATTATACAAATATCGATTCAATAAGGGTAGATACAATAATCATCCTTAATTACCATTTAAAAATTTAAAAACATTTTTCAACCTACCCCCAAAATTTTAAAATGGCTACCTAAATTTTTGTTGTTAGCCATTTTTGGTCGAAAGAATCTGTCCGCTGGAAGTGCGGTGTTTAGGATGACTTTTAGTTACGATCCTATCAATTTTTTACAGATTTTTATTGTATAAAATTAATCTATTAAAATAGTTATACACTTTTCGATACTACACCTGTGGGAGGAATCTAAGTGAATCGAGTTTTTAGATGGATTGTCAGATCATTGTTTGCACCGGTCACTGGAAATGCAGGAGCGGTTGCAAGCACGCTTGGTTTTTTCCTGGCCTTTTTACCTTTAGATAGTTTAAGAATTCCATTATTGTTTGCTTTTTCACTTTTTTTGCGTCTTAATATCATCGCCTTATTCCTTGGAACGTTGATGACGATTTTTATTCCTAACATTCGTGATTTACCCTTCCTGAATTTACATTTATTGGAAGATTACTCGTTATTTTCTGCCCTAAAAATAAAAATACAATCTTCACAAATCATTGTATCAGGGGTCTTTGGAGGCTTAATTGGTCTAATCTGCTATTTTTTCTTCCATTGGTTTTACAATTTAGGGCTGAAAAAAGGGGAGCGAATTCAGGAACATGTTTTTCTGGATCCTGCAAAAAGACGCTGGTCAATCGTTAAGCGAATGGCTGCAGGCTTCACTGTTTTGATTGTTTTAGTATCAACTATTTTCATTGAGAGCCTAACTACTAACCCTGTATTTCCTCAGCTGGAATTGGATAAAGCAAAGGACAGGATCGAGCCGATTAATACTAGCTTGAGTGAAAAAGAGCTTGCTTTACAGGTCCAAAAAATGAATCCTTCCTCTAATATGGGGCCATTGAACAAGAAAGAAGTGTCAAGTAACCAAGAAGTGTATGGTTTTTACGTCAATTGGGATAAGAACAGCAAAGCTTCTTTTAAGAAAAACGTTGATTCGATTACAACCCTGGTCCCAGAATGGCTGCAGGTTACTCCTAACCTCACCCTCAAAACCAGTACGGACACCTCTATTGCTGCAGAGGCAAAAAAGCATGATGTAAAGATCCTTCCATTAGTTAGCAATTTTATTAATAATAAATGGGATGGAGATGTACTGCACCGGTTATTCACTACTCCAGGTGCTGAGGACACTTTTATTAAAAATATGCTGGCTTATGTGAGGAAAAATGACTTTGACGGTATCAACATAGATTTTGAAGATATCCATCAAAAGGATAAAGATCATTTCACTGATTTTATGGATAGAGTTTACAAATCCTTTCATCAGCATGGCCTCACGGTTACACTGGATGTCCCGGCGAACAACAATAGTTTTGACTATGCATCTTTAGCGGCCCGAACTGATCGCATGATTGTCATGCTGTATGACCAGCACCACTCCATGGGTAAACCTGGACCTGTAGCTCAAACGGATTGGGTAAAAGAGAACCTAAGCCAGCTCAATATTCCTTCTGAAAAGTTGATTGTAAGTTTGGGAAGTTACGGTTACGACTGGGAAGAAAACTCCAAACAGCCCGCAGATACGATGACGTTCGGGGATATCATGGAATTGGGAATGGAAACCGGCCTCCAAATCCAATGGAGCAAGCAAGCCGGGAATCCTTATTTTCGATACAAAATAAATGGAAAAAACCATATGGTTTGGTTTTTGGATGCGGCTACCTTTTATAATCAAATGAAATTAGCGATGAATAGCGGTTCAAGAGGAGTGGCGGTTTGGCGCCTCGGTTCTGAAGATCCTTCTATCTGGAATTACATGAACAAACCAAAGGAAATGCACAATCCCTCCACTGCCCTTAAAACCTTGGAAAGCCCTGAGCCTTTCCACTATTCAGGTGCTGGAGAGATTTTAAAAATAAATTCTGAATCGGAAAAAGGAAAAAGAACGATTCAATTGGACTCACATGGAATGATACAAACTGAAACCTATGTGAAATTGCCAAAATCTCTAGAGGTGGTTCGGTATGGCAAACCAAAAGCCAAGGAAGTCGTCCTTACCTTTGATGACGGCCCTGACCCAGCCTACACACCACAAATATTGGACATTTTGGACAAAAATCATATTAAAGGGACCTTCTTTATTCTTGGGGAGAATGCTTTACTGAATCCAGAACTGGTTAAAAGGCTGCATAAAGAAGGTCATGAAATTGGGAACCATACCTTTACCCATCCAAATATTGCATCCATCTCACCATTACAAACGAAAATAGAGCTGAATGCAACTCAGCGTTTATTTCAAGAAATCACAGGACACTCGATGACCCTTTTCCGCCCGCCGTATGAAGCCGACGCGGAACTGGGCACAAAGAGCGAACTGGTGCCTGTGATGCGGGCACAGGATATGGGTTACACCTTTGTCGGTGAGTTAATTGATTCTCACGATTGGCAAAAAATCTCCAGTAAAGAAATTGTCAACCGTGTATTGGACCAGCTTCCAGAAGGAAATGTCATTCTGCTGCATGATTCTGGAGGTGACCGCTCCAATACAGTAAAAGCCTTGCCTATGATCATTAAAGAACTTAAAAAACGCGGCTATACATTTACTACCGTTGGCGATCTAATTGGTAAAAGTGATAGCCAGATTATGCCCCCTGCTGAACAGAACAGCCCTTACTTGATTTATGACAAGGCTGTATTCAAGATCATGCAAGGCTGGCACTCAGGATTAAGCATCCTATTCTATTCAGCAATCATATTAGGAATCTTGCGGCTCGTTATTCTCGTTTTCCTTTCCAGAAAACAGGTAAAAAGGGATAAAGAAATCCTGGTCGACCCTGGCTTTACACCGTTTGTCAGTGTCGTGATTGCTGCCTATAACGAGGAAAAAGTCATTTGCAAAACAGTGGATTCGATTTTATCCAGCGATTACCGGGCTTTTGAGATACTGGTTATCGACGATGGATCAAAAGATGATACGGCTGTTGCGGTTCAAGAAACCTATAGAGACAATCCTCTTGTCCGCTTAATTCAAAAAACCAATGGGGGGAAATCCTCTGCTGTCAATCTTGGTTTTAAAGAAGCAAAAGGGGAAATCGTGGTTTGTCTTGACGCTGATACACTCATCGCTGAAAATGCGATCTCGTTGCTTGTGAACCATTTTAAAAATGAAAATGTGGCTGCTGTTTCTGGGAATGTAAAGGTTGGCAACAAGGGGAACCTTCTTGCTAAATGGCAGCATATCGAATATGTGACAGGCTTCAACCTGGAAAGAAGGGCCTTTGCGGTTCTGAACTGCATTACGGTTGTACCAGGTGCGATTGGTGCATGGAGAAAGACGGAGGTAGAAGAAGCAGGATACTTTAAAGAGGATACACTGGCAGAGGACACCGATATCACACTGACTCTTTTACGCAATGGGAAAAAGATCGAATTTGAAGAAAAGGCCTATGCCTTTACAGAAGTGCCGGAAGATATTAAAAGTCTGGCCAAACAGCGGTACCGATGGGTTTACGGTACCCTGCAATGCCTATGGAAACACCGCGAGGCTTTATTCGATAGGAAACATAACTCATTAGGATATCTCGCCCTTCCAAACATGTGGCTTTTCCAATATGTTTACCAAACGATATCGCCTATTGCAGATATATTGTTCATTATGGCCCTTTTTAACCCACATCCGGAAAAGGCAGCCATTGGATTTATTCTGTTTTACTTGCTGGATTTCTTTACTTCCCTCTATGCGTTTCGCTTGGAAAAAGAAAGTCCTAGACCTCTGAGTTCATTGTTCCTGCAGCGAATTTTGTACAAACAACTTATGACTTACGTTGTGATTAAATCCATCATCTCGGCCATAAAAGGAGTAACCGTTGGTTGGAATAAACTAAAACGCAAAGGCAATGTAACTCAGGACACTTCTATTGAAGGTTAAAGGAAGATATTGAATCAAATCTTTGCATTGGTGATGACTCAAAAGGTATAAAAAGCATACCTTTTGAGTTATCACCCTGAAAGGGCCCGTCATGAAAATCCAGTGTAATCAAGGATTTCGTGACGGGCCCTTTCAGTAAAAAATAATTTCTTTGTTCTGTTTAGGACTTATGGGACAGCCTGTTTTTTGTTTATGAAAAAGGGGCTGCCCTAAAAATTCAAAAAATGATTTTTTCTGTTTTATACAAACTGGACCGTCAACCAAAGTCTCGGTATTGCTGGGTTTCAATGACGGTCCAGTTTGTGGAGGGTGTCTCAAAAGGGGTAATTTTCCCCTTTTGAGACACCCTCCTCTTTGAAAAGATTACATATTCTTTCCATTGTTTTCTTTTGTATCCTGACGGCTCGCAGCCTTTTCTTTTGCAGCTTGAGAGACTTCTTGTCCATGATTGGTTGTGGTTGTGATGGGACTTGTTGTATTAGTTTCCACCGGTGTAGGTGTAGTCGTTTTCGGTGGTGCCGCAGGCGTTGGCGTTGCACTTGTTGTGTTAGTTCCCGTTGGTTTCGGTGCAGACGTTGTCGTTGGTGCTTTTGCGCTAGCCGCAGGTTTCGTTGATGCAGCTGGCGTTGCATTTGTTGTATTAGTTCTCGTCGGTTTAGGTGTAGTCGTTGCCGTTAGTGTTTTTGTGCTAATCGCAGGTTTCGTTGCTACGGCAGGCGTTTTGGTTGTTGTCTTATTCGTACTAGCAAGATTTATTGTATTACTCTTGCTTCTATTGTTAAAAGCCTCTTCGGAAGCAGGAACATCATAAGAAAGCTTGGTTTGACCGCCTTTCACATTGGTTGTTTGCATTTGATCTTTCACCGTTTTTTCTGCTTGGCTGATGCCATCCTCTTTTTTCAGCTCTCCGGATCTAATTAAAGCATTTTCTCCTGTTAATAGATTAGAAATTTGATCGCCTAACAAAGTGTTGGTGACAGCAAATGTAACAGATCCCGCTAATACCATGGCAAGGGCTCCCTTGGTTACTGATTTCATATAATTCCCCTCATGTTTTTCGTATAATCGTAATCATAAAAGAATACGAAAGACCAAAATGTATTATGGGGGTATAAAAAAATGGGATTTTAGAGTCTTTTTATCATTCTCTGACTACTTCGGACTTCTTATCATTTTTTCTTTGCTTCTCATAACTAAACATCTTTCATTTACGAGGTCTTAAACTTCCTTGCCTCACATAAAAAATACAGAAATAGACTCTATTTAAAATAATAAAACAAAAAGCCGTAAACCCTTATGTATCAAGGATTTACGGCTTCTCTCTTCGTATGATTCCGACTGGGTTCGAACCAGCGACCTCTACCCTGTCAAGGTAGCGCTCTCCCAGCTGAGCTACGGAATCGTGATGTGATATTGTGTAACTGTTCTTATTATATTCTCAAATACTATTGTTGTCAATCATCTTTTTATAGTTCTTTAAAATAGTAAATAGCCTCTTGTATTTGCTAAACTATTTTCAAGGAATGCTGGAGGTGAAAAGGCCATGAATAAAGAGACTTATTTGAATCGTTTCAATGCGGAGAAGAAAAAAGAAGCAACACTTGATTATTTGTATCATCTTCAAGAACAGCATATGCTTCATATCCCCTTTGAAAATTTGGATGTTATTTATAAAACTCCTATCCTCTTAGACGTTCAGCGCTTTTATCAAAAGATTGTGGAGCATCATCGAGGGGGATTTTGCTATGAGCTGAACGGATCGTTTTGCTGGCTGTTGGAACAGCTTGGATTTGATGCCCATTTAATTTCTGCAACGGTTCAAAAGGAAGACGGGTCGTGGGCGCTTCAAGACAGCCATGCCGCCATCCTTGTTCATCTCGATAAGCGGCTGTATCTTGCAGATGTCGGATTTGGCGATTCCGTCCGCAAGCCGATTCCGCTTACAGGCGAAACCGTTGAGGATGTGAGCGGCGCCTATCGTGTCGAGCAGCTTGATGGCATGACGTATGACTTACAAAAGCAAGAAACAACATGGAAAACGAAATACCGCTTTACGACAGACGAGAAAAAGCTTCAGCAATTCGCTCCAATGTGTGAATTTAATCAAACATCCCTTGACGCTCCGTTTACGAAGACAACCTTGACGACGATCGCGACGGAAACCGGACGTATAACGCTATCCGGCACTACCTTAATCATTACGGCTGGGGAGGAAAGACGAAAGAAAGAAATAAATGAGCAAGATATTCCCGCCCTATTACAGAAATATTTTTATATTACCTTATAACATTAAAAAGCCCTCCAGCATGCAGGGCTTTTTAATGTCTTATAAAAGATAGTTTAGTCGGTTCCATAGTTGTATCTTTAAATTGGTAGTCGACTTGAAACGTCCCTAAATATTCTCCTTTTGTACTTTTAAGCAGGACCTTAGCCAATAGGTGATCTTCTTTTACTTCATAAACAACAAATGATTCGACCGACAGCTTCGGCGGTTGAGCTTCATTTTTCAGATTCAGCACGTCTTTCCCTTTCAACTGGACATGAAAATCTTTACCCTCCCGATAATATTTCACTTGCTGAAGCAAGACGGTCCTGACATCATTAAGAAAAATTTCTTCGGCAACAGAAGCTCCGTTTTCATGAATCTTCAATATTTTTGGTTCATTCAAATAAAGGGCTTTATCCCGTTTTTTCGGAAGTAGTACGACAATCTCCTCCATTCCATCATGGTCTAGATCAAGCAAATGCATCTTTGTTTTTGCACTAGCACTATTTGTGCTTGACCACTCTGGAAAGGCCATTGTCCGATTTCCAATATGCAATTCAAAATTTTGATAACGCCCCCCCTGTTCATCCGCATACAGGGAAATATGGCGGTCGGGGATGGCTGCCACTTCTGCCGCTCCAACTGACAATGGTTGAATAAAGAACAAGGAAGCCATGAGGAAACTCCATCGCTTTTTCACCCAAATTCCTCCTCCATTTGCATTTGTTTCTTAGTATGGGAAAATAGGCAGGTTTTATGTATAAAAACCTTTCGAAGGAATGTTGCATATGATGAAAAAACACTAAAAATTTTTAGGCGGGGTATGCGAATGACAATTGTATATCGTAAAGCGACCGTTTATGACTATACCGGAATTTCGCTTATATTGAATGAATCTGATCAGCTTCATTCAAACGCCATTCCGGATATGTTTCCTCCCGGCCATCCTTCCATGTCTCCTTACAAGTTTCAATCGTATCTTTCAAGTCCTTACCACATCATTATTGTAGCGGAATTGAACGGTTTAATCGTCGGCTATTCATTTGTTGAACTCCTCTATGCAGCCTATCCCTTTGAAGAGGAAGAACGATGTACGGCCTTTATCGACTATTTCGGAGTGAAAAAAGCCTATCATCAGTTCGGTATCGGTTCAGGATTATTTGAACAAACAAAGAAATGGGCCCTTAAACAAAAAGCCTCTGCTTTGCAGCTGAATGTATGGGAATTCAACGAGAAAGCCATCCGTTTTTATGAAAAACAAGGCATGAACTCAATCAGCCGCCTTATGCAATTAAAATTAAAAGAGAGGATGACCCAATAGAGCCAAAAACAACTCTATTGGGTCATCCTCCCGAAAGGCCCCATCATAAACATCGGATTCAGTGACAGGTTCTTTCAATAAAGGAAACTTCCATCAGTGGGGGTTTTCCTTCATCCCCCACTTAAGCTTCTCCGATGATTCTAAGCTTTGAAGTGGGGATCTTACTGCCCGTTAATGCGGGATAAACATTGTTTTGGAGATGAATTCTTGCTCTATTCACGCCATTCTGGTTTATCGGCTTATCTATTTCAAACGACTTCCTCTTCTTCTGCAGCCTCCATCTCGTCACGGTAGCGATGGGCAATCCGGCTTGCAGCGCATGCTGCAACGCTGGCGACTAAATCATCGAGGAATGTATGGACACAATTTTCCTTTTTCTCATTCAGCTGATGAATAATGCCGGTTTTACACTTGTCCAGGTGGCCAAATGTTGTGACCGCGATGCTTCCGTATGTCAATACGGCTCCAAGCGCAATCGTTTCATCCACTCCAAATAGTCCCTCATCTTGATCTACGATAGATTGCAGAGGCTCAGATAGTTTTTTTTGCTCTGCCAGCTTGTCCAATTCGATGCCTACTAGCAGCGCATGCTGAATCTCCCGTTTTTGCAATACACGCTCAACGCTTTGGGCACACTCTTGCACCGTCAATCCTTCGTTGTAAGGGGCTTGCATTTCGTAGACGATTTCTGCAATGTCCAAAATCGATACACCGCGCTCCTCCAGCGCCAAAAACGTCGCTTTCGTTATGTCCTTGCTCGGTACAAATGTGTTATTGCTCATTTCCCTCTCCCCTTCTCTCTTATTCTTACTTATAGAATGACATATCTCGTTTCCTCTGCCAATAACTATTATCTGTTTCCTTGAATAAGGCCTGTTCCCCCTAATATTGTTTTTGGGCTCATATAATTTTCACCTATAAGCGAAATAGGAGAATTTTCAGACAGACAATTTTTCTCACAATATGGTAAAATGAAGATAACGCTTTCAAAGATGAGGTGATTTACTTGAACAGAAAAGTGGGGCAAACAGAAGAACTCTCTTTGTATAGTGAAGAACTGCAGGAAGATATATCCTTGCTGATCTATTTACCCGCTTCTTTTTCACCGCTTTACAAATATTCATTACTTATTGCTCAAGATGGACAAGATTATTATAGGTTCGGAAGGATTCCCCGTCTTTTTGAGGAACTATTAGACGAGAAAATGATTCAAAACACCATCTTTTGTGGAATTCCTTACTCTTCTGTTACAGAACGCAGAAAGAAATACCATCCCGATGGTGAACAGCATGAAGCGTACATTCGTTTTTTAGCGCATGAGCTTGTACCTTTTTTAGACGAGCGTTATCCAACGCACCAAATGGGACACTCACGTGTGTTAGCAGGTGATTCTCTCGCCGGGACTGCTTCCCTTCTTACCGCTCTTACATATCCTCATACATTCGGAAAAGTCATTATGCAATCGCCATTTGTAAATGATGCGGTGCTGCATAAAGTCTCATCTTTTGAGCAGCCTTCACTGCTTGATTTCTATCACGTGATTGGCCAAGATGAAACGAATGTTCAAATGACAGACGGGAAATTTTCCGATTTTCTAACACCTAACCGGAAACTTCACGCTTTATTAACAGAAAGAAAGTTCCAAACCTTTTACGAAGAATTTTCCGGAGACCATAAGTGGAAATATTGGCAGCCTGATTTAAAACGGGCACTCAAACAAATGCTGCACATATAACATTTGTGGACATCCACCATCTTGTCCGTATTTACGCGCTCATTATGTTCCGCTTTTTATCTGCATGAGCGGCATAGGATTCATAACACATGTTTTTTTTGAAAATTTGTTATAATTAATTCAATCCACATATCCATCGAGGAGGAAAACCAATGAAATATGGAGTTGTTATATTTCCGTCAAAAACATTGCAAGATGCTGCAAATTCGTACCGAAAACGATACGATACACATTATGCGTTGATTGCTCCGCATCTTACTGTAAAGGAAACTTTTGAAGCATCAGAAAGCGAAATCAAGGAAATTTCTCAAGAGTTAGAAAAGGTGGCAAAAGCAACAGACCCCTTTAACTTGAATGTAACGAAAGTGAGCTCGTTTTCCCCCGTCAATAATGTTCTATATTTTAAAGTAGAAAAAAGTGAAGCATTAGAAAATTTATATGATCGCCTTCATGCAGGAAGCTTATCACAAGAATCTCCATATGCTTTCGTACCTCATATCACCATCGGTCAAGGACTTTCCGATGATGAACATCTTGATGTATACAGCCAATTAAAACTCGTGGATGTATCCCATTCAGAAGTAGTGGATCGTTTCCATTTGATGTATCAATTGGATAATGATACATGGACTGTTTATGAAACATTTCGTTTTGGGAAGGAATAAAAAAATTGAACATTAAACAAACATCAAATGAACAAGAACTCCAAGATGCTTTTTATGTTCGCAAACAAGTATTTGTGGAAGAACAGCAAGTTCCTCTTGAAGAGGAACTTGATCAATATGAAGATGAAGCCGTACACGTTGTACTATATGATACAGAGGAACCGGTCGGAGCAGGGCGCTTCCGTATCGTAGATGGTTATGGAAAAGTAGAACGAGTTTGTGTCATGCCTTCCCACCGAAAAAGCGGTGCAGGTAAAATCATCATGATGGAAATGGAGCATATCGCCCGCCAGCATGGGATGGATAAACTCAAGTTAAACGCCCAAACGCATGCCGAGGGCTTTTATCAAAAACTCGACTATGAAACCGTATCGGGCGAGTTTTTGGATGCCGGCATTCCGCATGTCACGATGGTTAAAACATTATCTTAAAGTATGTGCCTTCATCTGCAAAAATTTTCGAAACACCAAACGCTACATTTATGGAAAATACGGATAAACATGGGTCTTGTGCGGCTTAAGATATAGCTGTGCAAAGCTCATTAAAGCAGAATAAACTGTGAAGAAAGAGCCGCGAAAATTTTTTCGCGGCTCTCTCTTTGCGTGGATTTGCATTCATAAAATGATGCATTCCGTACAAAGCTATATAGTAATTACGCCGATTAGGAGAATGCATATGGATTTTTTACGTATAGCTCTCGAGTTGTTCGTAGGCTTTTTCAGCTTGTTTTTTTTAACGAGGTTCCTCGGAAAAATGACGATTACCCAAATCACGACCTTCGACTTTATTTCGGCCCTTGTGCTCGGTGAACTTGTTGGGAACGCTCTTTATGACCATGAAATTGGTTTGACTGAAATTTTATTTGCGGTGGCTTTTTGGGGGGTACTGATCTTTTCAACCGAAATCATTACACAGAAGAATATTCGGATTCGAGGCTTTTTGGAAGGCAAACCGTCCCTTGTCATCCATAAAGGAAAAATTCAATATGATGAACTGAAGAAAAATCACTTGGATATTGACCAACTTCAGCATTTGCTTCGGGCTAAAGATGCGTTTTCCTTACGTGAAGTGGAATATGCCATTTTAGAAACGAACGGGACGGTAAGTGTCTTGAAAAAGGCAGAGTATGCAACACCTACAAGAGCCGACCATAACATGCCAAATACTCCTCCCGCCTTGCCCATCACTTTCATTAGTGACGGCCGGCTTTTAAAGGAAAATTTAACTCTTAGCGGACTCAATGAAACATGGCTTCAAAAAGAGCTGTACAAAAAAGGCATCCGACACTATTCCCAAGTTTTATATGCCGAGTGGGAAGATGGAAATTCCCTGCATGTGGAAACGTATTAAACGGCTTTGATTTCCGCATAAATTAAACTGTCAATCAGCAGCGATTACATAAAATGCCGCTCACTCATCTAGTGATCACGACCCATATATGCGTGATGAGCGGCTATCCTATTTGTTGTAATGGTTCTCATGTCTTTTTCATCACCTGTTGCTTCCACTTCGGTATGAAACGGCACTTCTTGTTTATATGGATGAACATAGCCGCTATTGATGACACCGGTCAAGTAATAACGGTGCGTCAGCTTCATTGCGACTTTCCTCTTTCCTATACTCCCCTTATACCATTTTGTTGATGGAGAGGATTGATTAAATCACTTCGTTAATCAGGCGCCCTTTTCCCGTTAGCTGCGCAAACATCTCTTCTACTTTCTCCCGTGTGTAAGCTGTTCTCTTCGAGGGTGTCTTCGGGACTTTCATACCTCGTTCTTCAGCAGATCCAAAAGGGGTGTCTGGATCATTCAACTTTCCTTCTATTCTTGGTTTCATCACCTTTGTTAACTTTTGATATTGATGTTTAACAGGAACCGTACGATTAGCATATTGAGTGTATTGCTCATGATGAATCGGCAAGATATAACCCATGTTTTTTCCTCCTCTATGCTTTCTTTCATTTTATTTACCCTTTATAGGTTGACTAATAACAATGTTCCGGGTCTTTTACTATAAGATACGTTTTGATATGATAGTTTTTGACTGTTGTACAAACTTTTTTACGATGAAGATAGGGAAAACCGTTTTCATACATCGTATTATTTTTATAAAGCAGGGGTTAATCAAGAAGGCACCATCAAAGCATAGAAGCTGCCAACCATTAGAGCAGGAGAAAAGAAAGGAGGAGAACACTGTTGCTGGAACATGCAATACACCAAAGAAAAAAGATACATTTGTCCCGCCTTTCACGTGAAAAATACCAGTTGATTTATGAGGCGTGTCTACGTGAGGAAGTAACATGTCAGCATTGCGGGGAACCAGTCAGACTATATCTTGGCATTGAACAAGCTCCCCATTTTTATCACGCAGCCGCCCCGCACAGCCGTGCAGCATGCGAAGAAACAAGACCAGCAGCCTTTTCATTGCAGCTTGATAAAGATGAAGGAAAAAAAGAAGAACATACTGTACGAAACGGGTTTCGACTGCCTAAATCACGCCCAATCGAAGCGCAACTGGACAACAATTCCATTACTTGGAAACATTCAACATCCGTTGATCTTCTCCCTCCTTTTAAAAAACGTATTATTACGACAACGACCGACACCTCCCCCTACATTCAATCCCTGAAAGAGAAAGGGATTGTGCTGGATGCCTATCAATGGGAAGCGGTCACGACGACTGAAGGCCCCCTTCTCATTTTGGCAGGAGCGGGGAGCGGTAAAACCCGAGTACTGACAGCCCGAACAGCGTATATGATCCAGGAGAAAAAAATCGACCCGCGCTCTATCATGCTTGTCACGTTTACAGCAAAAGCCGCTAAGGAGATGAAACATCGATTGCTTCATTACCCATCCATGTCGTCAGCTGTTGTTCAAAAACTGATTTCCGGTACCTTTCATAGTATTTTTTATAAAATGATTGCTCATTTTCAGCCGCAAGCCTGGAATATGGACCGGCTGCTCAAATGGGAATGGCAGAAAGAACAAATCGTGAAAGAAGCGGGACGAGAGCTTCATTTAGATGAACGTGAATTTGCTTATGACCAGGCCTTACAGCAAATCAGCTATTGGAAAAATACGTTGACCGCTGTGCAAGACGTGCGGCCTGCAAGCCAATGGGAAGAACGGGTCCACTACTTGTATAAACATTATGAAATGAAAAAACAAAGAGAAAAGCTGTTTGACTTTGATGATATGCTGTATGGATGCTATATCATGTTAAAGGAAAACCCTTCTCTTCTTGCACGGTATCAAGAAAGACTGCGTTATTTTTTGATCGACGAGTTTCAGGATATCAACAAAGTCCAATATGAAATCATGAAAATGCTGAGCGCAGGTTCTGCTAATTTATGTGCTGTCGGTGATGACGATCAATCGATTTACGCGTTTCGGGGGAGCAATCCTTCCTTTATTTTGAACTTTAAAGACGACTTTGCCGGTACAAAAACGGTGACTTTAAGCGAAAACTACCGTTCCTCTCATAATATTGTCGCGTCCGCCAATAAAGTCATTGCCCTCAATAAAGAAAGACATGAAAAAAAGATGTTCGCCCAGTTCGATAACAACGTGTACCCAATGATGTTTTTTCCTTACGATGAAGAAGAAGAAGCAACGATGATTGTCACGGATATAAAAGAGAAGATTCAACAAGGCGCGCAGCCTTCTGATTTTTCCATTCTATATAGAACACATTCTTCATCACGGGCTGTATTCGAACGATTAACGCAGTCCAACTTGCCATTTATGGTGGAACAAGATACAGAATCCTTCTATCAGCGCCGTATTGTACGAAGCATGCTCGGATTTTTGCGCTTAAGCATGAATCCCAACGATACAAAAGCCATGCAGGATTTGCTCATGTCGTTATTTTTAAAACAATCCGCTTTAAATGATGTGAAAGCTTTCAGCATTTTGAATGACGTTTCCCTTGTCAAAGCCTTAACTTTTTTGGAAAATTTGCAGCCGTTTCAGCAAAAAAAGCTGAAAAAAATTGTACCGCTGTTCGCTTCCCTCAAGACGCTATCACCGCTTGCCGCTCTTGAAATGATTGAAAAAGATATGGGATTTGACGAGTTTGTCAAAAAGCGTGGAAATGAAGGAAATATGATGGAAAAAGGCTCTGACGATGTGCGGGATTTAAAAGTCGTAGCACGAAAATTCCAATCGGTTTCTGAATTAATTGAACATGCAGACCATATGACTGCCATGAATAAAGAAATGAAACAGCTTAGTAAACAGTTTCGTGACAGTGTCCAGCTTTCGACCATTCATCGGGCGAAAGGGTTGGAGTATAAGTATGTATATGTGTTGAGCAGCGTAGACGGAGGCATTCCGCATGATTACGCCCTCGATTCTTATCGGAACGGAGAAGAGGGAGCGCTTGAAGAAGAACGGCGTCTACTATATGTGGCCATGACCCGTGCCCAGCATTCGCTGTATTTATCGGTGCCGCAAACACGCCGCGGCAAAACGGCTTACCCGTCTCGGTTTATTAAGCCATTTCTCACTAAGTCACCGAAACGTCCGGTCGCTGCCACATAACTGAACCAAGAGTGACGCTTCCCTTTTACATGGGATAAATGAACAAAATAACTTCAAACAATAGAAAGGCCCCGTCACAAAATTCCTGATTTTATTGGATTTCCATGTGGGGCCTTTCGAGAGGATGATCCAAAAGGATGTTTTTTATCCTTTTGGATCATCCTCTTATTTGTTGTTTAACATTTTGGCGATGGTTCCAAAGTCAATTGAATCACCATTATTTGTGATTGCTTTAACAATTTTATCTTCTTTGTCTTTTGTTACCTTTTTATTGGCAATTTCAGAAACCCGTTGCACAATACCGCGAACAGTGTTTTCATCTTTGAAGTTGGCATTTTGCAAAGAACCTGCCAGCTCCATTAAATCCTTCATATTGACACCCGTTTTTTTCTCAATGTTTTTGAAGATATTGTTATCCATGATGACACCCTCCTTTTTTGCTTATATATGGTATGTGTCCATCTCTAAACTGGTGATACATTTGCCCATATTTTCTTCCCTCCCGCTTGTCTCAGAAAAGAAAAAGTACGAGTGCCCAACACTCGTACTTTATTTCGCGTGTTATCTTTCAGGAGGGAATCATTTGAGGGTATTAGCAGCAGAAAGCTGCACCAACGATGATTAATAAGATGAATAATACTACGATTAACGCGAAACCACCGCCGTATCCGCAGCCTCCATAACCATATCCGCCGTATCCGCAATATCCGTAACCCATGCTTTTGCACCTCCTCTTTCCTTGTTCTCTAATACAATATGAAACCGGAACGAAAAACGTATGGGCTATTTTCATAATTTCTTTTGAGTATTTTTCTGCATATATCGATTTAAAACATGTAAGGGCGGATTCAAGATGTCTGAATCACCGATTGTACATGTCTCTCTATGGAACGAAAGTGGAATGTATATAGATTCATTTCCATACGTCATTGAACATCGTTTAAAAGATCATAAACAGCTAAAGAATGTTTAGAAGCCTTATGCTTTCGAAACGAGTCCTTACGATGAATGGAACGGGTCGCGCAAATCCATTTGATCCAATAATTCAACCACTCTCTCTTGATCCTTCATTTTCTCAAGCTGTTGAGAGATGCGCTGGAAGTTTTTTTCTTCCCGTCGAATAGATTCCTTATGCCTTCCCATCACATGCGTTTCAAAAAATTTTTCAAACTCTTCTTCAAATGCCACCATTTTCACCGCCTCCGTACACTATATTCACATGTGTAAAACCAGTGCTTATACTTCTTATAAGAAACCATAAAGGAAACTTCCATCGGTGGAGGTTTTCCTTCATCCCCCACTTAAACTTTCGCGATGGCTAAAGAACGAAGACTAAAAACGCGACGTCAATCTCCACGTCTTCGCTAGCACATCCTGTACGTCGGAAGCAGGGGTCTTACTGCCCGTTAATGGGGATAAATAAATGATGAGGCTGCCCCATAAACCTCTAATAGACCGCAAAAACTGATTTTTAAAAATAAAAGACCTGTTCTGTCTGTGAGACAAAACAGGTCTTTTATTCGGGCTGACTTAAAAATGGATGTAAACGTTCAATCAGCTTTTTTACTTTCCGCGCTTGCTTTTCAAAGACGAAGCTTCGTTCTCCTTTGAATTGTAGTGCCAGCCAATCGAGTTCTGCTTCACATTTTTTTAAGGCTGCGAGTAAAAGCTGACGATCCGTTACAGGCGGAAGAGGCAGCCGGTCATCATATAAATCAAGAAACAGTTCACCCTTACTATCAATTTGTGCTAAAAAGACTTCACTGATTTCATAGCCTTTTTGCTCAATTTTTGTTTTCAGCCACTGCCTTGTGTACCCGGACTTCTGCAGCGGTTCATCTAAAATAACGCCATCCATGATGACGGTTTGCGGTTCTTTCTCTCGAGTGTATTTAGTAAACAGCTGTTCGACCGTTACAGGCTGCTTCTCCGTTTTCAATAAAACACTTATATCCCCATTTGCCTCTAATGTAGCGAATTCTACATCCGCCAAACGAAAAACATCCTTTTTCCGAAGCTGCTCCAGTAATTCATCTGTCGTATATTTTTCACGTTTGAGATTTTTCTCCAGAACCCGCCCTCCTTGAATGAATACGGTGGAATTTCCTTCTACAAAATCACGGAACCCCTTACTTCTGAGCGAAATTTGGGCAATAATGATCGGTGTGAGTACCCATATTAAAATACTGGTCAGACCGTTTACTATATTCAATTCAATATCCATCGACAGCGTACCGGCGATATCCCCAACAGTAATACCTACAATGTATTCAAAAAAAGACAGCTTGGATAGTTGCTTCTTCCCTAATAATTTCGTCACAATAAATAATCCGGCAATAATTGAAATAGAACGTATTGCGATTTGAATCCATTCTGCCATTCTGTAGACTCCTTTTATTTAATGCAAACGCATGCCGTTTGTGAGCTCATGCTCGAGCTCCTGAAGCTGTTTTCTCAGTTCTCCTACTACTTCTTCCGTCTCCATCATCGCTTCATGAAAAACGACTTGTGAATCTTCTTCCATTGCCTGTAAAGCATATTGCTGAAGCATGGCATGAATGTTTTTCGCGTTTACACAACATTGTTTAACTTGTAGAAATAATGTCATGTCCTCTCATCCTTTCGGCTTGAATAGTGCGGCCCCTATAAAACCGAACACGATAGCTGCGGAAATTCCCGAGCTTGTCACCTCGAACATGCCCGTCAATACTCCAACGATTCCATGCTTACCCGCTTCCTGCATAGCGCCGTGAACAAGTGAATTTCCAAAGCTTGTGATCGGGATTGTTACCCCAGCCCCCGCAAAAGCGATAAGCGGCTCATATAGACCAAATCCATCTAGAATTGCTCCCGCTACTACAAGGGAGCTAAGGGTATGCGCAGGTGTCAATTTAAATACGTCCATTAAAACCTGTCCAATCACACAGATGATTCCGCCAATGACGAATGCCCAAAAAAACATCGCTGCCATATTACATCCCTCCTGCTTCAATTGATACGGCATGTGCAATACACGGAATGGTTTCTTGTTGCTGAAAGGTGAGCGGCGACAATAAAGCTCCTGTTGCAACAACCAGTAAACGCTGAATCTTTCCTTTTTTCATTTCGTTCAACAAATGTCCATATAATACGGTAGCAGAACAGCCTGGACCGCTCGCACCCGATAACACTGGCTGTCCTTCTTTATAAATCATTAGTCCACAGTCTTTATATCGGTCTTCTCTAATCGAATGTCCTTTTTCTTTTAAAAGCTCCAGCGAAACTGCTCTTCCTATTTTACCTAAATCCCCTGTTACGATAAGATCGTAGTAGTCCGGTGTTATTCCTCGATCTTTTAAATGGGCAATAATCGTATCAACCGCTGCCGGCGCCATCGCTCCTCCCATATTAAAAGGATCCGACAAACCCATATCGATGACACGCCCGATTGTTGCGCTCGTTACAACGGGGCCCATTCCTTTTTGAGCGACAATCGCCACTCCTGCTCCCGTAACGGTCCACTGAGCTGTCGGAGGCTTTTGGCCGCCGTATTCAGTTGGATAACGAAACTGTTTTTCGACGGCAGCATTATGGCTGGAGGCACCGGTCAATACATAATTCGCTCCTTGGTGATTCACGAGGAAAGACGCCAGGGCAAGACCCTCCATAGAAGTTGAGCATGCCCCAAAAAGCCCGATATAAGGAATTTGATTCGTTCGGGCAGCAAAACTCGAAGGAGTGATTTGATTGATTAAATCTCCCGCCAGAAAAAACTGCATATCCTCTTTTTGAAGGGAAGCTTTTGTCAAAGCCTTGTCCACTGCATCTTCTAACAATACACGATGTGCTTTTTCATACGAATCCTGCTCTATCCATAAATCTTCATGTAAAATATCAAAATCATCTGCTAAATTCCCATTTGCCTCAAACGGACCGCCTACTGTTCCTGTTGAAATAATGACCGGCTTTTGCTGAAATATCCACGTTTGCTGTCCTTTTAACATTACAACCCGCCCCACTGAATCAAAATCGTTTTAATCAACCCCACTATAAAAGCACTAAATACCCCAAACAAAATAACAGAACCTGCCATTTTAAACATATTTCCTCCCACTCCTAGCACAAACCCTTCCGTTCTATGTTCAATAGCTGCCGAAATTACGGCATTTCCAAACCCGGTTACGGGAACAGCACTGCCCGCGCCAGCAAACTGGGCAAGGCGGTCATATACCCCAAATCCCGTTAAAAGCATGGAAATAAATATCATTGTCGCCACAGTTGGATGCCCGACCGTTAGCTCGGTAAAATTAAAGAAATACATGTACGTGTAAGATATGGCTTGCCCGATGATACAAATGAACCCGCCCACTAAAAAAGCACGTATACAGTTTTTTAGAACGGGACGCTTCGTTTCTAATTTCTGCTCTAATTCTTGATATTGTTTTTGTGTAGGTGAAAATTGGTTATCTTTATTCATGCTTCTACCTCTTTACGCTTGTTCGTCTTTTAATTTTTTTAAGCTTAAAATTTTTTCTTTCATTTCTTTTTCGGATAAGTTTTTTTCATCTTTGGCAAGCTTTTGTGTTTCCCAAAAGATTTTTAAATCTCCGGATGAGATGACTTCATAGGAGGAAAACTTTTTTTCCAAGGCTTTTTGTATTTTTCCTTCAATTTGTTTAGAGCGAAAGCGATCAAAATGGGCAATCTGATAAGCAACTAGTAAATGATCCTTTCCCTCAACCGCCACTACATCCTTAATTTGCGAAAAGGAATTTTTCAAGTTTTCTTCTGCTGCCGTTTCCACTTGCTGATCGCTTTCATGTGAAGAGCTTGTATGTACTATATTCGGTGAATCCATTCCCCTTGCTTCCTGCTGGCATCCCGCTGCCAGCAAAGACGCCAATATCAATCCTACTATTCGTTTGATCATACAAAAACGCACCCTTTTCTTTAAGAGGTTGTTCAAAAAGTCCGGGAAAAATGACTGTCGAATTTCGGGGTCAGCTTGCTTTTCCGCTACTCACGTATTAACAACATACGCTCCGTTGCTCAAAGCGGCGCTTCCTTGAACTTCTCGGTCCTTTTTGTCCTCCTTTCTGAATACATACTTTAAATAATGATTCTTCTTTTATGTTGTGCATTGTCCGTCATTTTATGAGCAGCCGAAGCGGACAAAACAACAAAAGTTCGGCGCCCCTGTGGCAAATTGGGTTGATAGGGACAAAAAAGAATCAGGATTTCACAGCGAAATCCTGATTCTTTTTAACGCTTCGGTAATTTTGACCCACATCCACAGCCCCCCAATGAAGATTTTTTAGGAGTAGGATTAGGATAAGGATGGTACACGGTGGGGCGTGATGTCACTTGCTGAGAGTGATTCGTTACGGTGTTTGGAGATTTACCGTTAGATATTTTAGAAGAAGCTGGATACCCTGGATAAGAACCGTAGTAATGCATATCAGTTCCACCTCTTTTCTATAAAGGAAACTTCCATTAGCGGGGTTGTTCTTCATCCCCACCGATGATTATTTGACTTATCTTTTTTACGGACAGTGCCGCTTACATAAAAAACAAAGGCTACTTGCGCTGTTTTCTTTAGGATCTAATGCGGAATAAATAAAGCTCTATTCAAGAGGAAAATGGGTACTATCCATCATATTCCAAACATAATAAGCTTGTGCTCGACTATCGGCAGTTGGCCAAAGAAACTTTCATCAGCGCGAGGAACCTTGAACAAATCTTCATATCGAAGGTTTTGCTTTCTGCTGAAGCGGGGATTCATTTAGGAGAAATTAATCATCCTCAATCGCATCTTGTTCATGAAGCACTCTCATGAACCACGCATCGCTCGATGTTCGGTTCTGTTTGTTTTGACGATTTGCCTGAAAATAAGGGGATTCCGCCGGCTTTCCCTGTTTTTTTTCTGTGCTTTCTTTCTTGGGTGCAGGAGGATGCTTTTTTTTGTCTTTAATGGACGACACATCATTGATAAACGATTTTAAAACATTAACCTGTTCTAAGAGCTGATTTTTTTCCTGCTTATGTCTTTCTTTCAATTCCTTGATTTCTTCTTCGAGTTCTTCTTCTCTCCACTCTCTCTGTTGAAATTCCAGATGTCTTTCTCTATAAAAGGCCAGCTGGGATTTTAAATTGGAGATGTATTTTTTCAAGTTCTCTTCGCTAATTTTTTTGTCACTCATACGCCTCACCCCTCCTGTATTCTACCAATAGTTTATGAAGGAATTTTTCGGCTGTGACCGATAACCGTTCCCCAATAGCTGAATATGATATGACTGAGCTTCTTCCTTTTTCTTTAAAGCCCACTGCTCATAGGCGAAGATGCAGAAATTCCGCTCCTGTCACGGCACACAAATAATAGTCATTCATACAATATATTAGTCCGATACCCAGATTCAGGGCTGAGAATAAGGACAATTACGATTAGGAGGTAACACTATGCGTGATTCAGAAAGACTTTGTATCCGCGTGCCTAAAGTTTTTGACTGGGTAAACCGTCAAGTTGATTTACCCTTAATAAGCTTTACAGGTCACAAAGGTTTGGCTAAGTTAAGATTTGATTGTGAGGATACTCCAGGCACAAAAGACGATCCATGCAGCGTCCTTGGAAGAAACACAATCACAAGATGTTTCTTAAGTGACGCTGAAGGAAATCCGATTGAGTCTCTCAATTCCGATGCAGTTGAAATTAAAGAAATCGTACAGCCGGATGGCCGTTTAAACGTCACTTCCACACTGCCGAACGGCGACAGAGTCACTCTTCAAAAAGTAAAAGTATTGGTAAAAGGATTCTTTGTTATTGAAGTTTCCAATATGCAAGGTGACGTTTGCATCTCAGCACCTCAGCCGTTTGCGGTCGCTCAAACATTCTTCTTATGTGCCCCTCCAGGAACGGATGTAGTTGGTCATATTACATTCTTTGAATGCGACGCACACTTAATCTGTGACAACAATGAATTCCAGCAATTAGATGTATCCTTAACATTCTGCTTAGATGTACAAATGGAAGCAACAGTAAAAATTGAAGTGGATGCACGCTTCTGCCGCCCTCGCCAAGAACTTCCTATTAACACTTGCAATGTTGCTAACCAGCTTCCTCCGCAATGTCCAGATGTTTTCCCTGGAGACACTGGTCACGATCACGATTGCTAAACCTTCCACTTATAGAGGAGATCTTTCTCCTCTATTTTTTATTAATCCGATTCACATTTTATGCCTGTACCCCATATTTTTCATTTCTTCGTCATATTCATGATCATTGGTACACTTATAAAATTCCAGAAGAAAATCACGATTCATGGGCGCCTCCATCAATGAGGGCATTACAACCTTTTGTTTCTCATACATATAAGTGAACGGAAAGGAGCGTGCATGATGAAAAATAATTCCCACCCTTCGTCCGACAGCGTTCTTCAGTTAAGACAAAAACTCATTCACTATAAATCAGAGATCAATCATTATGAACAAAAAATAAAGCAATACGAGAGAGCCTTGGAGCAGGAAAAAGAAAATACGGATTTTTGGAAGGAAAAGCATACCTCAATGATTCATCACTGGGAGAAAGAGAATTCTGCAGAAGAGTTTGAGAGGAAAATCAATATGTTAACAAACGAACTGGCTGAACAAAAACTCTTGAATGAGCACCTTAAGAAAAAACTCTCGCAGCAGGAACGAGTCGTAAAAGTAGAAGAAAAACGAATGTCCAAACATGACCTGGTCGCCTTTTTTATGTATTCAGTTATTACCCCCCATAACAAAGAGGAAGATACCGTGATTGTAGGAAATGTCATCATAAAAAATCAAACATCTATTCCGTTGCATTCCCCAACCCTTTGCCTGAAGATCCTCCCGCCTTCAAGCGCCAACTTGAGCGGAAAAATCAAAAGCGCCGACAAACAAAGTGCCGAATCGTTTTATGTACAGGAAACCGGATCTGAGCAGTGGGAATATGCCCATCCGAACTGGAAAGAAAAAATTAGAACAGACGGAGAATATTGGTTGAAACCCGTTCAAACAACCATACTTAAACCTGACAGTGTTTTATCGTTTGATTCCTTTCAGCTTGGCATTCGATCTGACGCCAATCTCTCTTCCTTCTTGTTGGAAGGATATTTCTATACAAAAGAATGGCGGGAGGGCATTCCCTTCTTAAACAAAATCGTAGTTAACTTTTCTGCATAAATAACGGCACATGGATGTTTTTATCCATGTGCCGTCATTTATGTTATCCGTGAAAATCTGAGCCGCCTGAATAAAATAAGTTATAGTGGAGAGCCCATTTCATGTACCGGCGTTCATGGTCTATATTATGAAGTGGATGGTATACCTCAATTCCGTCAAACCCCATTTCCAGCAGTTCCTCTATCATATCTTGATTCGAAATCACAGCTGGATGGGCAAGCACAGCTACCCCTCCACTTCCTTGTATAAGCTCGATGCCGTCTTTTGGTGTTAACGCCATCTTCTCCACACTGCACGGTTTCCCGTCTCCTAAATATAGATCAAAGACCGTCTTTAAATCTTTTACATAGCCCTTTGACACGACTGCTTTGGCAATATGAGGTCTCCCTACCGTACCTCCCTTGCTGAACTGATGAACATCTTCCATCGTAATATTCATGCCGAGCTGCTGAAATTTTTCAACAATGATAGAAGCTCTGTGTTCGCGGTGATTTCTTATTTGTTGCAGTACATTCTCTAAATGCGGTGTTGCCGTCAAACCGTACCCCAAAATATCAATGCGCTGCCCTTGATAATACGTTGTCAGCTCAATACCTGGTATGACATGTATGCCTATTCTTTTTCCCTCGGTTATCGCTTCTTCTATTCCAGCCATGGTATCATGATCGGTAATCGCAATCGCTCTCTTACCTAATTGTTTCATTTTATTGACTACTTCTTTTGGAGATAAGGCTCCATCTGAAGCTGTTGTATGCATATGCAAATCATAAGCGCCATCTTTAACTACTTGTCGAATGTCCATATGATTCTCCCTTCAACCATTTCTTCTATCATTTCTATGCTGAACCTACTGCACCCGTACACGTATCGTTCAAACGGGCAGCAAGACCTTAGTGATGGCCATTCTGCTGTATCTTTCATTTTAAAGGAAGAAGCTGGTTCGAGAAAGAATCTTTTCTCTTCACTAAATAAGATGATACCGTGTTAGTTCCTTATACACTAATAATGGACATGGGCGTTCCCATGTCCATTATTTATGTGGATTTATATAGCACCGCTCGAACATAGTCGTGCAAAGCCTCTTGCCATGAACGCATACGGAAACCTTTACTTTTTCCTAAAACCGAGTAGCCTGGCCTTTTAGCCCGGCATTCATCCTTTCCCGAAGAAACAGGACTGACAAGTGCCGGGTCCACGCCTGCTTCTTGATAAATTTGTTTGGCTAACTCATACAAACTGCAGCTTCCTTCATTGACAAGATGATAGGTGCCGTAAGAATGTTTCGAAACCGTTGCCAACGCTTCCACCAAGTCTTTCATGCTGGTTGGTGTACTGAACTCACTGTTGCTCACTTGAATTTCTTCTTTCTTTTTTGCATTTTCGATCATCCTGTTGACAAAAGTCGGACTGGAACTTCCATAAAGCCATGACGTACGTATAATATAACTTTTAGGATGTATAAGCTGTACGAAACGTTCTCCCAATCGTTTGCTTTCTCCATAAATATTAATCGGATTCGGTTTGTCCTCTTCTAAATAAGGGGATTGCTTCATCCCGTCAAAAATATAATCGGTGCTTATATAAACAAGATCGGCTAAACAGTTTTGAGCCGCCTTGGCTATGTTCAACGTGCCAAAACTGTTGATTTCAAATGCTTTTTCATACTCCTGTTCACATGCATCTACGTCGGTATAGGCAGCGCAATGGAAAATACAATGCGGGTTCCATTTTTTTAGTCTTTCTTCTACATGCCCTTTGTTCGTTACATCCAATTCCTCTTTTGTAAGTGCACACACTTCATCATATTTTTCCAAACATGGAATAAGCTCTTTTGCCAGCCTTCCGTTTGCTCCAGTTACCATGATAGTCATGCTTTCCCCTGCCTCCAGTACATCTTGGTGTTTTTTGATGCCAAGACCTCAAACATGTAACCGCATGCCTCACTTTAAGAAGGATTCGAGAAAACCTGCCAGTCCCGCAACAGCAAGAATGGTGATGACAGGTAAAGCCAACTGCGGTATATAGATAAAGCCAAGGTAAAGAACAATGGAGCTCCATATTCCCGTACACCAGTAACAGCTAAGCAATTCTCCAATCCACTTTCGGACTCCTGTCCCTTTCACATGCAAATAAGTGGCAATACTGCCATCTTCTTGAGTTTCTTCTATCATTTCATGAAACGGTTTACGCAAAAACCAAGTAATCTTATCAAATACAATAAGCCTTGTTAACCGAAATACCGCCATCACAAGCATCACTAACTGAATCCATGTTATATTCACTTGCACACCATCCTTTAATTTATAGCGATGTTAAAGTCTAGTGCTGAAAGCGTGCGAAATCGTGATTTCACACGAATGAGCCAAACATCTTAAAAATCAACATTTTTCTCTAACAAAGCCTAATTTATCCCTCATTAACGGGCAGGAAAAGCCCGAATAAAAGGGCACAGACTAACATCGCCGCGTCCTGCGGCAACGTCTGTGTGACCCGCATCGTGCGGGCCTAACTAACCATCGGTGGGGGATGAAGGAATCCCCCACCGATGGAAGTTTCCTTTATAAAAAAGAGTGAAAAAGGATGATTATCGCCCGGGTTGCTATACCATATGTTTTCAACTCTTCTTCCGAAACTCGTTCGTTGAATTTCTTTTCACTTTCTTATTGGCCAATAAAAAAGCCAACGCAATGTAGAACATCGTGTCGGCTTTTATGATTTTTTGCTGTTCTCCTCTTTGGAACACTTTAAATTTTTATGATTGAAATTTGGGTAACCGCTTGAAGCGGGATTGAAATAGGGTCTTTATGGGGCGGAATGATAAACGATAACTCTTCGCGGCCCACTTCTGTAATGGTTCCCCTATAAATCTTTTCTTTTGTTGTTACCTCACACACAGGCTGGGACATATGTTTAGGAAATTGCACTAAAAAAGACGCTTTTTCTTCAATTGTCATCTCTTGAAACATTTTATTCATCTTCTTTGGCTCTTCCCTTTTCGTTTCCTCTTCCTTCAACGGAGAAATCAAGGAAAAAGTCGGCTCCTCTTTTGGCTCTGACTGTTTGCTCGTCTCTTTGGCTTCTCCGTCTTCTTGTTGACTTTCTTGAAAGCTCGAGCTAAAAAAATGCTGCATTGAATTTTTCGTTTTTTTAATATTCGGCTGTACAATATACATTAACGGGGCATTTGCTTCCGTTTTTGTTTTCCCATTTTTCATTGAAGCATCCCTCCATTGATCAAATAAATCCCTCTTAAAAATGTATGCCCATACCTAAGCAAACTTGTTCTTTTTTTTGCTTCAACTTTTAAATCCATTCATTTTTTAACATGTTGCTATTTTTCAAGCTTTTAACAGTCTTTCTGTTCTTACAACTTAACTAGGCTCAAAACTTTTTCATATAAGGTTTCGCCAAATACCGAAGGTATTTGGCGAAACCTTCATGTATAAATAAGAGAACGTGAATGTTTTTATTCACGTTCTCTTATTTATATAATTTTTACAATTGAACCAAATTATCTTAATAATCTTATGATAATTTGAAATTACCGTTTTCGAGAATATTCGACACATATGTGAGTATACGGAAAAGAAAGGAATTTTTCTCATGGATATGATTTTGACTGAGGAGAAGACGCTATCAGAACGGCGAGTCTTCCAATCCATTCTTAAGTATAAAAAAATCCATACATTGTTTCAGCCCATTATTTCACTAAACAATGGCTGCCCTCATGGATATGAAGCACTGTCAAGGGGGCCTGCAGGTACTGTTTTCCATTCACCCCTCCAATTGTTTTCGTACGCTGAAAAGGAAGGATGCCTATATCTTTTGGAAAAGCTTTCAAGAGAGCTGGCTCTTAAAACCGCCACACCTTTATTAGCCGATAATGAAAAAATTTTCATTAACATTAGTGCACAAGTCATATACGATTCAAATTTCACGCCTGGCCACACCCTTTCACTATTGAATGAATACGGGTTCTCTCCTGAACAAGTAGTATTTGAAATTACAGAACGAAGCGCTATCCATGACTTTGATGCCTTTAGAGAGGTTTTATATCACTATAGGAAACAAGGTTTTAAAATTGCCATTGATGATGCGGGAGCCGGGTATTCGTCCCTTCAGGCTATTACAGAACTTATGCCTGATTATATTAAAGTAGATCGTTCCCTCATTCAACACATTGACAAAAAAGAGGTGAAGCAAAATATTGTAGAGGCTTTCGTAACATTCGCCAAGAAAACGAATGCAGCGCTGGTCGCAGAAGGAATTGAAACAAAAGAGGAACTAAAGAAGGTCATCTCACTCGGCATTCATTATGCCCAAGGATTTATATTGAGCCGGCCAAGCAATCCCATTCAGCAAGTTCCTTACGATGTCGTACACACCATCCAGTCAGCCAATTTTCATCGCCATTCAAGAAAAAAAATTACAATCACAGAACACGATGACCTGATTATTTTGAAAGACGGAAACCCCATTCTGGAAACGAACGCAAAAAATATCTTAACCGCTTACCAACAATTATACCGTTAAGAAAAACGCAAGGAACCTGCCTATGGACTTCACCTGAAGTTAGACAATAAAAAAACTCCCGAAATTGGGAGTTTTTTTTAGCGGGCCATAATATGGAAACCGGAATCGACATGGATATTTTCACCCGTAATGCCGCGGGCAAGGTCACTGAATAAGAATACAGCCGTGTCGCCCACTTCTTCAGGAGTCGTTGTACGGCGAAGAGGTGAACTCTCTTCAATTTCTTTTAAGATGGAGTTGAAATCGCTGATTCCTTTTGCAGAAAGGGTGCGGATCGGTCCAGCAGAAATGGAATTGACACGAACTCCGTATTTCCCTAAATCCGCCGCTAAATATTTAACGCTCGCATCAAGAGAGGCTTTCGCTACACCCATGACATTATAGTTTTGAACAACACGCTCACCGCCAAGATATGTTAACGTAACAATGCTGCCACCCTCTGTCATTAAATCCTTGCTTGCTTTGGCTACAGCCGTTAAAGAATATGAGCTGATGTTGTGGGCAAGTAAAAAGCCGTCGCGAGTAGTGTTCATGTACTCACCTTGTAATTCTTCCTTATGCGCAAATGCGATACAGTGAGCGATTCCATGGATTACGCCCACTTCCTCCTTAATTTGCGCAAAGCATTTTTCTACTTCTTCATCATTTGTTACATCACAAGGAAGAACTAAAGAATCATTGCGATCCAGACTTTCCGCAAGCTCTTGGACGCTTTTTTCCAAACGCTCTCCAGCATATGTAAAGATTAAACGCGCTCCCGCTTCATGAAGAGAGCGGGCAATCCCCCAAGCAATACTGCGTTTATTGGCTACTCCCATCACTACATACGTACGATTTTCCAAGGATAAAGCTTTCATTTTTCGTATCCTCCTACTTAATACAAGTTATTAGTACCTAGTCTTAAAACTAGTATATCATATTCTACCTAGCCCTTGTAAAGATAAATTCGCTTCATGTCTCTATATCCCTTTAAAAAAGCTCGGTTTAAATAATGATGTTAACCTTTTGACTCATTCATGCAAAACTGTATTTTGTAAGAATGGATTAAAAATCAAGACTAAACTTTTAGGCAATCCAAAAACAAGGTTCCCCTTCTTTAGAGGGAACCTTGTTGCTTACGCTTTTCTTAACACTCTTCACAGAACTCTAGAGCTCTTCTTAATTCGTTCACATATTCCAATGACCCGGTCACAATCAATTTATCTCCAAGCTGCAGTTCCGTATCCCCGTGCGGGACAATGGAATCTTTACCACGGAAAATACGGACGAAAATCACATCTCCCGTGAATGGGAAGTTTCGTAACGACAAGCCATCATATTTACTGTTTTCCAAATCAATTTCATAAAGAGCATTATCTTGATTCGTTAAAATGTTAATCACTTTTGGCGACTCAATCAATGCTTTCATTAATGCTTTTGTCGATAACAGAACAGAAAATACTTCTATGCCCGCTTCTCTTAATTTTTCTTCTAGTTCCGGTGTCTCCAATCGTGCAATGACACGTTCGATTCCATGCTCTTTGGCTGCAAGAGCGATTTCAGCGTTACGATCTTCACTGCCTGATGTAATGACCAAAACGTCCGTGTCAAAAGCGCCTTTCTCTTTCAAGACATCCAGATCATAATTGTCGATTTCTTCAATATGAAAAACGGGATTGGCAATAACTTCATCCACTTTCTCTTGCTTTGGATGATAAATCGTATAGTCATATAACTCTTCATTTAATTCCCGGACAACAGGCAATGTGAACTGGTTTGCCCCAATGAATTTGACTGTGACTTTTGTCTCCTCTGCCGCTTTTTTCGGAAACAGCTTTTTAAACAAAACTGGTGTGATGATGGAACTTATAATGGCTACCAGGATAAGTGCGCCTGACATCTGTGCGTCAATAACCCCTAAGTTTTCGCCGATTGTAGCGGCAGCAATGACAAGCGAAAGCGTCGAGGTTAATAAGAACCCTGAAGCCAGTACCGTTTTCATGTCATACCAAGCCCTCAATATTAATGCAGGAACAGCTTTTGATATGAACAAAGCAAGCAGCAATAAAGGAATTAAGATAATGATTTTCTCATCTGTAAATAACGACCATATATCCAGCTTCACTCCTACCATCACAAAGAAAATCGGAATAAGAAAACCGTAGCCGAATGAATCCAGCTTATGGACCAAATCCTGGTTAGGCGACAATAAAGAGACTAACACTCCCGCCAAGAAGGCCCCTAAAATATTTTCGGCACCAATCGACTCCGACACGGCTACCAATAGAATAATTAAAGTAAATACAGCACGGGTTCCGATTTGGATCGTTCCTTTTGTCATGGTTTCCACGAATGAACGGTGCTTAAAGTATTTGCCGAGAAAATAAATGATAATCCCTGCCCCGAATAAAATAAGCAGCAACCAAGTATTTCCGCCGCCTTTTTCATATAAGGAAGCAAATACGGCCAACAAAATCATGGTTACAAGATCGGCAATCACCGCGACAAGTAAAATGATTTGCCCAATTGTACTTTTCATGATTTGGGCTTCTTTAAGGGTCGGAACAACAACCCCCAAAGAGATTGTTGAAATGATCAATGTCATCAAAAAGGCATTTTCAATGAATCCTGTCCAAACAAATATATATGAGAGCAATAATGAAAGGCCAAACACAGCCACGAAAATAATGGAAGAAGCAACAAACGAGTTTGGCGCTTCTTTTCCATTTGGCAGTTTCTCTTTTTTCTTATTACCGGCGAAAATGGAAAAATCAATTTCAACTCCACTCAAAAACATTAAAAAGATGAATCCTAAAGTCGACAGAGTTTCTAACCACATATCCTGTTCGACGAGATCCAAGCCGCTTTTCCCGATAATCAGACCCATAATGATTTCCGCTACCACTACAGGAATGGCTCTCAACCTGAAGCGATGCAGCAGAATGGGCGTCAAAAAAGCGACAATAATCACGATTAGCAAAGATGTGACCGAAGCATGATGTTCCATATAAGGTCCTCCCTCCTTTAGTACATCAACATGATTATTTTAAATAGCTCATGAATAATGTAGCTAAGCCAAAATAAATCAAAATACTGATAATATCATTGATTGTCGTAATAAAAGGACCCGATGCAACAGCAGGATCAATTTTCAACCGATGCATGATAAGAGGGACAAGAGCCCCCGCAAGCGTGGCGACAATCAAAGTAGCAAAAATGGAAATTCCCACGAGCATGCCCAAAAAGATGTCTCCTTGCCACACATAAACGACAATCGTCACGAGTATACCGCATATGCCGCCTGTAATAAGGCCTGTTCCAGCTTCTCTTATAATCAGTTTCCATTTGCTCTCGTTTTCCACGTCCCCTGTTGCTAAACCACGGACGGCCACAGCCAGGGCCTGTGTGCCTGTATTTCCTGCCATTCCGGCAATGAGAGGAATGAAGACAGCTAAAATGGCGACCTGGTTCAGTGTATCTTCAAATTTTCCAATAAGACTCGCTGTAAACATTCCTAAAAACAGCAAAATGACAAGCCATGGCAATCGCTTGCGTGCCGCACTGAATGGACCTTTATCCAGTCTATCAACATCACTGACCGCCGCAAATTTCGAATAGTCATCTGAAGCTTCTTCATCGATTACATCAATCACATCATCTACGGTAATGATTCCGAGCAAATGATATTGGAAATCGACAACGGGTAAAGCCAAAAAGTTGTAGTCCCTCATTTTTTTCGCTACCTCTTCTTGGTCCTCCGCAACAGATGCTGAAACGACTCGGTTATACATGATGTCAGCTATCATCACTTCGTCATCCGAGACGATGAGATCACGAAGGGATACGACGCCTACAAGCTTTCTTTCATCATCAATTACGTATATATAGTAAATGGTTTCCGCTTCCGGCGCTTCTTGTTTTAAAATGTGCATCGCTGACTTTACCGTTTGATTTGCCTGGATGGCAATAAACTCCGTTGTCATGATACTGCCGGCTGTGTATTCTTCATAGTGAAGCAATTCTTTGATTTCTTGTGCAGCCTCGTCATTCATAATCGTTAAATAACTAGCGACTTGTTCTTTATCAAGCTCATTCAGGACATCGACCGCATCATCGGCATACATATGTGAAAGCATGTCAGCAGCAAAGGTAGGATGCATCGCCGATAATAATTGCTGATATTCGTCCTCAGGCACTTCCAGCGTCTCAAAAATATAGGCTACTTCAGCGGGAGATAGAAAACGATAAAGCTGAAGTCTTTTCTCCTCTTCCAATTCAGCATAAAACTTAGCCTGATCGTAAGAAGGAAGAACGAGAAACTCTCCTCGAAACTCATCGATTTTTTCTTCATCCAACAACTGCAGCAGCGTTTTCTCTGTTGATTCCCACCATTCTTTTTCATCAGAACGGCCCATTTTCTCCCCCCTTTCCGATTGGAAACTCATTTAACTTTATTATGAACAAGAAGGAAAATGCAACTAATATCCTTCAATCTTAACGAACATGTAAAAATCATGACGGGCTAATTGTAACCATTTTGTCATTGCGGTTGATATAATGAGAAGCAATACGGTAACAATACTTAAGGGCGACGGCTTTTGGCATTTACTAGATCCATTCATTCGCCTGTTTCAACATTCCTCTATAGTTTACACAACTAGCCCGCTATTTTATTTTGTTGAAAGGACGGATTTAGATGAAATTCGATATCATTGGAGACATTCACGGATGTTACAAAGAGTTTGTACAACTGACAAAGCAACTGGGATACTCTTGGGAGAAGGGGCTGCCAAAACATCCAAACGGCCGCCAGTTAGTATTTGTAGGGGATTTAACAGATAGAGGGCCGCATTCTTTAGAAATAGTTCGCATCGTACATAAGCTTGTCATCCAAGAGAAGGCGGCTCATTACTGTCCCGGAAATCACTGTAATAAGCTGTACCGTTTTTTTCTTGGAAACAAAGTCCAAATTTCGCATGGACTAGAAACAACAGTTGCCGAATACGAGGAGCTTTCACCCATCGATCGAACAGCCATCCGCCACCAATTCATGGAATTGTATGAAAATGCGCCCCTTTATTTGCAGCTTGACGGCAATAAAGTCATTGTCGCTCATGCCGGCATTCGAGAGGATTATATTGGAAAGTTCAATCAAAAGGTTAAAACATTTGTTTTCTATGGTGACATTACAGGGGAAACCCATCCGGACGGATCACCGGTTCGCCGCGACTGGGCACAGCATTACAAAGGAAAATCTCTCATCGTCTATGGACATACTCCTGTCAAAGAACCCCGCAAAATAAACAATACGATTAACATTGATACAGGAGCGGTATTTGGCGGGACACTGACCGCCTTTTGTTACCCGGAACAAAAAATCGTGTCCGTTCCGTCTTCCTTGCCTTATGTACCGGAAAAGTTTCGTTCATTTGACGATTAAGATATTTCCGGCGGTTAGTCGGCAGAAAAGCTTAAGGTGATTCAAACGGGAATGTAAACCGTTTGAATCACCTTATTTGTACAAGACGCCTCATATCTTCCGGGATCTCCGCCGTAAAAGAAAAGGCTTTTTGAAGAATCGGGTGATAAAAATTCAGCTCGTAACTATGAAGGGCCTGACGTTCAATTTCGCTCCTTCTCCCCCCATACAATTCATCTCCTAAGAGAGGATGGCCCAAATGCGATAAGTGAACGCGAATTTGATGAGTCCGGCCGGTTTCCAGCTTTAATTGTACATATGTACAATCATCCAAGCGTTCCAGTACTTTATAATGCGTAACCGCATGCTGCCCATCTGGACGAACTTCCCGTTCAATAATACTTTCGCTTTTGCGTCCGATTGGCGCATCAATCGTTCCGTTCTCAACAGGAAGAACCCCATGAACCATCGCCCGATAAGTCCGGTGAATGTTATGATGCCTCTGCTCTTTAGAAAATAAATGATGTACATATCGATGTTTGGCAACAATTAAAAGTCCGGATGTGTCACGATCAAGCCGGTTCACTAAATGAATCGTCGAGGCAATATGATGCTTCCCGTAATAATGAAGCAATGCATGGCTCAATGATCCCGTTGGATGCTCACGTGATGGAATACTTGATAAAAACGGCGGCTTGTTAATGACTAATATGTACTCATCCTCGTACACAATATCAAGAGGGATATTTTCTGCCGTTAATCCCTCGCTTGGCACTTCAGGAGGAAATAAAACGGATAATACATCCCCTTGTTCCAAAGGATAACGGACGGTCACGTGCTCACCATTTACTAAAATATCCCCGCCATTAAACTTAATATCCGTTAAGGCTGTTTTGGAAATGTCGTGCTCCTTTAAAAATTCCCGTACTAAACGTCCGGAGTCTTTCTCACTTACTGTCCATGTCAATGTAAACTGTTCGCTCATTCTTTTCTTCCCTTTCATGAAAGCTTCGCTAAACAAGGATGTTGATTTCCAGCATTTTGTACGAATGAGTCAAAAGCAACTTTAATATAGCTTTCCATTCCCTTTTAGGAGACGAGGCCGACAAGTATGTATGTTTACCTGTCGGCCTCAGTCCTTAGTCAGAAACGAATGAATCTCTTACCCTTTGCCAAAACGGAAATGCGCGGAAGCGGGCAAATCGGATTTTTTCATCTGCCACACGGAATTGAATAGATTTAACATCCTTATGTAAAAGCGTAAGGTGATCAATTGTGATCTGATAGTCCACATCATTGATCGGTTTCAACATACATGTATGATGCGACGGCAAAATGAGCGGAGAACCGATCGTCCGGAACACTCGATTGTTAATCGACGCCATCTCAGCGATTTGAAAAGCCTCCAATGAAGGATGTAAAATGGCTCCTCCGAGAGATTTATTATACGCTGTACTACCGGAAGGAGTCGAAATGCACAATCCATCTCCCCGGAATGTTTCAAACAATTGCCCCTTTATCTCTAAATTCATGACAAGTGAACCTTCTACACTCTTCACCGTACATTCGTTCAAAGCTAAATAACGCGATTCGCGATTACCGTTTATATAACGGATAATCACTTCCAGTAAAGGATATTCCACCACTTGATACGGAGTTTTGGCAATCGCGATGACCATTTTTTCAATTTCCTCCGGAACCCAGTCCGCGTAAAAACCTAAATGGCCCGTATGTACTCCAATGAAAGCCGTTTTATCAAGGCGATTTCGATAACGATGAAACGCATACAGAAGTGTTCCGTCGCCTCCAACCGATATAACGATGTCCGGCTGATTTTCGTCATATTCCAGTTGAAAATCAAGTAAATAGGTACGCATCTTTTGCATTAGCATGTTAGATGTTTGGTCACCTTTTGACGTAATGGCAAATTTCATTTCTTTCACCCCATCCCTTTTCTTTCCTTACCTCCGGCTTTCAATCCTGAAACGCTGGCTGTTCGGAAGGTACCGTTGCAAAACTAGCACTATCATGTTTCCTTTCGTCTATTCCTCTGCATTTTCTTGCTTACGCAAGAAAATAACTTGCGCTTCCTGAATCTCTCCTCGAATTTGAGACATTTCTTCATCCAATCGAAAGGCTGCTTCCGCTGCACGATGAAGTCTTTCTTTAATCTCTTCGGGGAAATTGCCGCTGTACTTGTAATTTAAAGAATGTTCAATCGTTGCCCAAAAATTCATGGCCAATGTACGGATTTGAATTTCGATCAAGATCTTTTTCTCCCCGTTAATGGTTTGAACAGGATAGCGGATGACCACATGATACGAACGATAGCCGCTCGCCTTTTTTTGGGTGATATAATCTCTTTCTTCCACAATTTCGAAATCCGTTCGCTGGCGAAGCATTTTCACGACCGTTTTAATGTCATCAACAAACTGACACATCATGCGTAAACCGCCTATATCTTGCATCTCTTCTTCCAGCTTATCAAGAGGGATTCCTTTTCTTGCGGCTTTATCTAAAATGCTTGGAATCGGTTTTACCCTGCCTGTGACAAACTCAACCGGTGAATTTGTTGATTGCATTTCAAATTGTGAGCGCATCCCTTTCAATTTCACCTTCAACTCTTCTACCGCTTGTTTATAAGGAGCCAAAAATAAATCCCAATGCTGTACCATTGCTAATATGTCCCCCAATCTGCCAATACTAACAATCGAATCTTTTCTTTTTTTATGATTCGTCTTCACGCGTTAAAAAAATCTCTTCCACAGCCGAGACCATTTTCTCTCCGTAGTTAGCGTTTCCTTCAATATTCTCAATTAAATAACGAAGCTCATCTAAAAAACTTTCCAATTGTAAAGTGTGATCATTCAGTTTTAGATATACGCCGTACTCACAATCAAGGGCCTTCTTTAAATGAGACCAATTTTTTCCGGGTATGCTCACATAAACAAATTGATCGTTAATGTCGATAATATAGATAAATGATAGATTATCGGAATCTGTAATCATTTGAGCCGTATCGCGGATTTCTTTGATCTCTGCCTCAAATGGTTGTGCAGTTAAATATAATTGCTCCTGTTCGATATAGCTGTCTATCACTTCAATTCTTTTTTTCATACATAAACTCCTTCCAGCAATCCAATTCGTTTTTTATTTTAACATAAGGACGGGGTGTGGGATAATAGGAACAACACAACCTCACAGAAGAAAGGACAGGCTTTATGAAACAAGAATTAGAAATTGAGTTTAAAAATTTATTGACAGAAGAAGAATTTCACAGGCTCGCCTCTCATTTTTCTGTCAAAGAGGACGATTTCATTACACAAGAAAACCATTATTTTGATACGCCCGAGTTTTCTTTAAAAAACCATGGTACCGCTCTGAGAATTCGAAAAAAGAAAGAGATATATACGCTGACACTAAAGCAGCCTTATAATGAAGGGTTGTTGGAATCCCACCAGTCCCTGTCTTCTCAAGAAGCGGCTAGATTGTTAGACGGTGAGGCAACCGTAACAGGCGAAATCGCAGGCCTCATTCAGCAGCTCGGTATAGATGTCACTCAACTCGTTTATTTCGGAACATTGGCAACCAAACGTTCACAATTTCCGTACAAGGATGGGCTCCTTGTGTTAGACCACAGTTTCTATTTAAATAAGGACGATTATGAATTAGAATTCGAAGCTTCTGATTTCCATGCCGGCAAGAAGCAATTTCACGATTTGCTTGAACAATTCCGCATCCCCATTCGGCATACAGAAAACAAAATTAGACGATTTTACCAATTGAAATACTCACAAATAAGCGAGGAATAAACATGGACGTTCAATCTTTGAAAACCTTACTTGAATTACAAGCTCTTCGCAGCTTTTCAGGGACATCTGCTTCCTCTTCCAATGCGAATACATCAATATTTCAAGAAATGCTGCAGCAGCTCCTTGCCGACCAGGAAGAGCCTGTGAAGAAAGCGAATAGCCAACCCCTTTCTATGTATTCTTCTTTCCTTCCCTTTAAGGCAGAATCGGTGATGAACAAACTGGCACAGCCAGCTTCACCCACAGTTCCTGTTTCGCAAGGTAACAGTATGGAAAACATGATTGAAAAAGCAGCTCAAGCATATGATTTGGATCCTAAATTGATTAAATCCGTTATTCGTCATGAATCTAATTTTAACCCGAAAGCAAAAAGCCAGGCGGGCGCAATGGGACTCATGCAGCTAATGCCGAGTACCGCCCGTTATCTCGGTGTAACAGATCCATATGATCCTATGCAAAATATTAGCGGGGGAGCGAAATATTTACGGCAGATGCTTGATAAATATGACGACAACCTTTCTTTGGCACTTGCCGCTTACAATGCCGGTCCAGGCAATGTTGATAAATACGGAGGCATTCCTCCTTTTAAAGAAACACAGCGATATGTTCAAAAAATCACCAATACCTATTTAACATGACATTCCAGCCTTCCTTTTGATTCCTATGCGCGTTGCATACAAAGAATCAAAAGGTTTTTTTGATTGAGAAACGCTGACCATACATATCCTAACAAGGGATATACGCTTCCATCTCCAACCGGAAAAGGAATAAACCTTTTGCCGGCATGGAAGTTCGCTGTACAGGATATACTGGCAAATTTGTCGTGACAGAACGCCATACCCTTCTTGGAAGCGGAAGTTTTACCGTCGGTTGGAGCGAAAGAAAAGCGAGTAAGCGAATAGTTTGAGATATTATCATGGCGTTGATACAATAAAGGAAACTTTATTCAGCAAGGGTCTTATTACCCGTTAAAGATAAAGGAAACTTCCATCGGTGGGAGTTTTCCTTCCCTCACCGATGGTTAGTTAGGCCCGCACGATGCGGGTCACACAGACGTTGCCGCAGGACGCGGCGATGTTAGTCTGTGTTCTTCTATTCGGGCTTTTACGGGCAGTTATCCTCCACTTAAACTTCCGCGATGACTAAAGAACGAAGACTAAAAACGCGACGTCCTGTCGCAACGTCTTCGCTAGCACATCCTGTGCGTCGGAAGTGGGGGTCTTACTGTCCGTTAATGAGGGGTAAAGACTGTTTTCGTTAACAATAGGTTTAAAGGAGTTATCGACATGACGAATCAAATGTATACGCCCTATGATGCAATTGGTGAGGAGATGTTAACAAGGCTTGTAGATGCGTTTTACAAACGGGTAGGAAATCACCCTGAACTTATCCCGATTTTTCCGCCGGACTTAACAGAAACCGCTCGCAAACAAAAACAATTTTTAACTCAATACTTGGGAGGTCCGCCTCTTTATACAGAAGAGCATGGACATCCGATGATGCGCGCCCGGCACTTGCCATTCCCTATTACACCATCAAGAGCTAAAGCATGGCTGCACTGTATGAGTGAAGCTATGGACGAAGTGGGACTTGATGGAGAGCTTCGCACCCAGTTTTTCCAACGTCTTGTATTAACCGCCCAGCACATGGTCAATACGCCGGAAGATACAGATGAGGAAGGAAACTAACCTTGAGTGTTCAAGACTTCTCTAATCCCTCTTACTCTCTGTCACAGCTCTGTCAGGGTTCGAATAAGAAGCCGTTGGAAATTTATTTTTTCATCGACCCTTTATGCCCTGAGTGCTGGGCGCTTGAACCAATTGTAAAGAAACTTCAAATTGAGTATGGACAATTTTTCACCTTAAAACATGTGCTGAGTGGACGTTTAACAACTTTAAATACAAGACGGAAACAACAATTTGAAGATATGGCGCGTGTCTGGGAACGAACAGCAAGCCGTTCAGGAATGTCTTGCGATGGAAGTTTATGGCTGGAAAATCCGATTTCTTCTCCCCATGCAGCCTCTATTGCGATAAAAGCAGCAGGACTGCAAGGAAAGCGGCAAGGCCTTCGCTTTTTACGTAAAGTGCAAGAAGTGGTCTTTTTAGAAAAGCAAAATATTTCAGACGAAAATGTACTCATACAATGCGCGAAGGAAATCGGATTGGATATAGCTGAATTCCATAAAGACTTACACTCTGAAAGTGCCGCTAAAGCATTTCAATGTGACGGAAAAATCACGGCCGAAATGGATGTGCAAGAAATTCCAACTCTTGTTTTCTTTAATGAAGATGTGGAAGAGGAAGGAATTAAAGTGGCAGGATGCTACCCATATGACATGTATGTACAGATCCTTCATGAAATGTTGGGACATCAGCCCCTTCCTTCATCGTTACCGCCTTTAAACATGTTTTTGCAGTATTTCCAGTTTGTAGCGACAACAGAGGTGGCCGTTGTCTACGACGTTTCGACAAAAGATGCGGAACGGGAGCTAAAAAAAATGCAATTGCAGCAAAAAGTTGAACAGGTCCCTGTTAAATACGGAACGTTTTGGAAGTATATTGATGGCTAATAAACAAAAAAGACCCGGAAATCCGGGTCTTTTTTGTTTGTCTTAAGACAACAAGGGGATGGGAGAAATTTTTCACGGTCAAACAAAGGGGTATATGTTTGTTTGTGATAAACTTCACGTTAATAATATAGCAAATTATGTCGAGTTTTGACAAGTGGTTTTCCCCGAATTCACAAATTCGACAAATAAAATCCATTTTTTAGAAAATCTTCTCTGCAGAACAGTTCACATCAGTGCTTTTTTCACACGCGTGCACAGCCATCGAATTTAAAGAAAAAACCTTTCAACCTCTGCATATATATGGTAGAAACAACTCAAAGGAGAAAGGTTTTGAATCCATGCACAACATTTTACTGTTAATAGGAATCCTGGCGATTATCGGATCTTTCTTATTTTATTTTTTATCACTGATGAATTTAGCGCCCATTTTCATTGCTGCTCCCCTTCTCTTTTTATCCATTTTGGCCACCCTCTGGATTTTAAATATTCGGAATCAATTTAAAGGGTTTTAGAGAAAAGTGGAGGCGGCTGTTTAAACAATCTCTCCTGTCTAGCAAAAAGAAGCTGCAAAACCGTGGTTTTGCAGCTTCTCTTTTTCTTACAGGGAAGCCAATAGTTGTTCCATTTCCGTTAACTTTTGTTCAAAAACAGCGAGTGCTTCTTCGATTGGCTGTGATGTCGCCATGTCCACACCTGCTTTTTTCAGCACATTGATCGGATAATCAGAGTTTCCGGCTTTTAAGAACCCGATATAACGCTCAACCGCCGGCTCCCCTTCTTCTAAAATCTGTTTGCTTAGCGCCGCTGCAGCACTAAAGCCAGTTGCATATTGATAAACATAGTAGTTGTAATAGAAATGTGGAATACGTGCCCACTCTAAGCCAATTTCCTCATCAATGTGAAGGCCATCACCAAAATATTTTTTATTTAACTCATAATAAGCATTCGTTAATAATTCCGGTGTCAAAGGCTCACCATTTTGGGCACGGACATGAATGTCGTGCTCAAATTCAGCAAACATCGTTTGACGGAACACGGTGCCTCGGAACCCTTCTAAATAGTGATTCAACAAATATAAACGTTTTTTCGGATCCTCAATCGTTTTTAAGAGATAATCATTCAACAAGGCTTCGTTGCATGTAGAAGCTACTTCCGCGACGAAAATCGAATAATCACCGTACGGGTACGGTTGAGTTTCACGCGTATAATAGCTGTGCACAGAATGACCAAACTCGTGGGCTAATGTAAACAGATTATTGACATTGTTCTGCCAGTTCATTAAGATGTACGGATTTGTCCCGTATGTTCCGGAAGAATAGGCGCCGCTCCGCTTGCCTTTGTTTTCGTGAATATCTACCCAACGGTTTTCGAACCCTTCGCGCAATACGTTTAAATAATCCTCTCCAAGCGGCGTCAATCCATCTAAGATGTACTGCTTTGCTTCTTCATACGTCACTTCCATTTTCACATCTTTCACAAGCGGCGTATACAAATCATACATATGAAGCTCATCCACGCCCAACACTTTTTTGCGCAGCTCCACATAGCGATGCAGCAAGTGCAAATTCTCATTTACCGTTTTAACAAGATTATCATACACTTCTTCGGGGATGTTATTGTTGCTTAGAGCGGCATGGCGTGCTGAATCATAGTGGCGCACACGAGCATTAAAGTTATCCTTTTTAACCGTACCGCTTAATGTACTTGCGAATGTATTTTTAAATTGGCCGTATGTTTGATAAACCGCTTTAAATGCTTCCTCGCGTACGCGTCGGTCTTCACTCTCTAAAAAGCGAATATATCGTCCATGTGTAATTTCCACCTCATCGCCATTTTCATCTTTAATGGATGGAAATTCCAGGTCGGCGTTGTTTAACATCCCAAACGTATTACTGGAAGCACCTAATACCTCAGAAGCTTGCGCTAATAGCCCTTCTTCCTCAGCAGACAATACATGCGGGCGCTGGCGGTTCACTTCATCTAACGCATGTTCATATAGTTTCAGTTCTTCTTTTTCCTGTAAAAAACTCTTCAGCTTTTGTTCATCAATGGATAATAGTTCCGGCGTGATAAATGAAAGTGAGCTCGCAACTTGGGTATATAATGTTTTAATCCGATCGTTTAAACCTTGGTAAGATGAATTAGTGGTATCCTGATCGTAGCGCATATGGGCGTATGTATATAGGATGCTCGCTCTTCTCGTTAATTCATCTTGCGTCTGAAGCGCCTCATACAGCATATCAGCAGATTCGCCAAGCTTCCCCTGATATTTAGCCATATTGGGAATAAGAGCTTTTACTTCTTCAAATTCTTTTTCCCACGCATCATCTGTGGCAAAGATATCTTCTAATTTCCATGTATCTTCAACTTTGATTTCACTGCGGGCAGGCAGTTTTTTTACAGCAGACTGTTCAGCCATTTTTCTTCCCTCCAATAGTCATTTGTTACATAAATTCGATTTTCATCAGGCTAATCCTTTTTATTCTATGAGGTTATGGAAAAAGCATTCAAAGAATGCTTTTCCATCGTATTAATTTTTCAATCGTTTGTCATTACATTTGCTTTAACTTGTCTAACAGCTGAGTATCCTCTACAAAAGCATCGCTTGTTGTTTTCGGAACCGTATAGCACCTCAGCAGTTCATAGCGCTCCTTTCCCACTCTTTTCAGCATATTTAAGGTGCATAATACTTCCATATATTCATGAAGGGCTCCATAAGGCTCTTTGATTGGATTAAGGAAAAATTGACGAAGGATAATTTCTTTTTGCCTTATTCGTTTTGAAAAAGAAAACACGATTTCATTCCATGTTACCGTATTGCCGATTGTTCGCTTGGAGAATAAATCAAACAGCACGTATGCTTGCCATATGCATGCAGGTGTTTCGATTTCATAAAGCAACGGATGGGGAATTCCGGCCTCTGCGGGAAAGTGAGAAGGGGGAATGGATTCTTCATATATAGTTCTTAAAAAACCTTCGTATTGCTTATTTCGATAGAGCATATACGAAAGCCTCCATCTTTTCTTTTTGCCGTTCCACGCATGAAAAAGAGCAGAGAAGCGCTCTCTTCCTTTTGGGAAAAAATGAGAAAGGTTAACATATGGAAGGGGAATGATTTTGGGAGCGGCAAAGACCATCTTGGTAGAAAAAGGGTAAATATGCTGAAGTTGAATGAGATGTTGTTCAAGAGAAGAATAATATAGAAGAAATGGGGAATGAGGCAGATCGGTACGAAGAAAATTCCACTCGAAAGGCGATAATTCATGAAGATAGGAAGAAATACGTTTATATCTCTTTGCTCCCAAAATCCAAACAGGAGTATATCCTTCCTTTTCATACGTTCTGGTTCTCTTACAAAGTATTTGATTGGAAAGAGCGGCACACTGAAACTCGATGGGAAATTCCCCTTCACCTGTCTTCACTAATAAATCAGGCCGCTGACGGATGGAGAACAAGTATGGCTCAAGTTCCGTTTTATATTGTCTTTGAAGAGCTGTGAAAAGCTGCTGTTTGCCAAGGAGATGATACTCGCTTTCTCCTTCAAACTCCCCCTCACACGCCATCGTGCTGGAGTGAGCAAAATGAGGGATGTTTTTATTCCCTACTTTCAGCTTCACTTCTTCTTCACAGATGGGACAATAAAATCTCTCCTTTCCCCTTATTTGGCGAAGCCCTTGCCTTGATGGATAAGAGAGAACTGATACAAGCTCACCTTTCAAGTTTTGTGCTGTCAGCAATTTCAGTCACTCCTTTCATTTTGTTCCTTCTGATAATTCTCCTTTTTTATGGTATTTCCTGTTGGCCTTGTCAAATAAATATGTTAATTTTTTGCATTCTTTCTTTAAAAAAAGCCCGGATGAAATCCCATCCGGACCTTTTCTATAACAATGGAGACAACAGCCTCGAAGTGGATTCAAGCAACCGGTGTAAAATGGAGCGCTTTTCAAAACCTTCTAAATGAATGGGCACCGAGTCCTCCAAATCCTGCATATATTCATATACGAGCTTTTGTGTACTGGATGTACGGTACAAAAAGGCATTGACCTCAAAGTTTAAGTGGAAGCTTCTCATATCCATATTCGCGGTGCCGATAGATGCCAATTCCTTATCAACAATCACAATTTTGCTGTGCATGAAGCCTTTTTCATATTCAAATATTTTGACCCCGGCTTGCAGCAACTCAGGAAAATAAGAGCGAGAGGCATAGAACACAATCCGTTTGTCCGGACGCTTTGGAACAAGAAGACGAACATCGATTCCACTTAGCGCTGCGACCTTTAGAGCTGTAAAAATATCTTCATCTGGAATGAAATACGGTGATGCAATCCAAATGGACTCTTTAGCTGATGTAATCAAGGAAAAAAACAAATGCTTAATCACTTGCCATTCCCGGTCTGGTCCTCCTGCAATCATTTGAACGCCCCCGGAGTTTACTCCATCGATATCTTGTAAATCCGGTGATAAATAAGCCGGTGTCAACAACGTCTCTCCCGTCATGTAGTACCAATCCTGAAGAAAAATAAGCTGTAAGGACCGAACCGCCTCCCCTTGCACTTTTAAATGCGTATCACGCCAAAAACCGAAATGGCGGCTATGTCCTAAATATTCATCACCAATATTCAATCCCCCCACAAAGCCAACAGTTCCATCAATCACTATGATTTTACGATGATTGCGGAAATTCATCGTATCATTGAGAAACGGAAGGCGAACGGGTAAGAACGGGACCATCTCCACTCCTGCTTCACATAACTCCTCAATATATCGCTTTGATAGCTTCCAGCAGCCCACTGAATCGTATAAAAATCGGACATAAACACCCTCTTTCACTTTTTGTATGAGCTTTTCTTTAATTTGTTGTCCAAGGGTATCGTCACGGACAATATAATATTCCAAATGAATATGATGTTTGGCATATTGAAGAGTATCCAAAATGGCTGTATACGTTTCATCTCCATTTGTCAGCGCCTGCGTTTCAGACGCAAATGAGATTGGCGTTTTTCCTAAGCGCTGGGCCAGGTAGAAAAGATGACGCTGATGTTCGCCCATTTGTTCCAAATGCTCATCCCGGACCTCTTGTGCTCCTTCAACCTTTAATAAGACTTGCTCATCAAGCTTGGCTTTCTTCTCAAATAATCGCTTCTTTCGAATGTTTCTTCCGAAAAAAAGATAAAAAAAGAATCCTAAAACCGGAAAGCTCCCCAGGACGACAAGCCATGTCAATGTCTGGGTGGGGTGACGATTCTCCAGCGAAATCACAAACCCGATCAATATGACACTAATGGTCATTAAAATGCTGAGGGCTCCCAGCCATTTACCATTCCAATGATCCTTTGTAATAAGTAAAAGCAAAATAAATCCTGATGCAAATAATAATAACTGTAATCTGTTTTTCACAGTCGATTCACCTATCTCTACATTCTTTCCGTTGACACGGGATAAAGAAACAAACGCCTTACAATACTCTCCCTTCCCTTTAATCTCTCCATATCTTATTCCTATTCACTCCCGAATTTCATTTCATTTAAAGATTATGTTAATTTTATTTCAGCCTTGCCACGTTGAAACACGACAAGGCTGATAACAAACAAAAACCGATTTCATAGTCGAAATCGGTTTTATCGTTGGGAAAAATATTGTTTAACTTGCTTAAGCGCCTGCTGTTCCATGATTAGATTCCCATATTCTTGCAGACGATGAATCGTGACAGGGGACTCATTTCCATATTCAAGCAAAACACTTAAAATATTATCTAAATCATGAACTATCTCATGTTCTTCTAAAAACTCCACATATAAATAATAACGTCCCTCAAAGGAGTAAAGCTGATTCATGACGTCATCAAGTTCCAACCGGTGACTAAGCGAAATCACGTCTTCAAAGTCACCGAAACGAATGACAAATTGAAGAGAGTCGTCTTCAGATTCCAGCTCTTCATCCTCTTTGCTCTGATTGAACTGCTGATCCAGCATCGATTCAATTCGTTCATCGACAGGAATATCAATCTTTCTGTCTTCTCCAATCGGCACCTCAAACTTCTGTCCATCTTTTGAAAGCTGTGCTTTCGTGACAATCACTTCAATTCCTTTTTCAAGTGCCTGCACTTGTATCCAAAGCGGTCCTTCTACCGCAAACTCTTCTTCTTGATGAATTTCGTCCATCATTTCCCAAAACAGCTCTTCGCTGCGCTCACGATTGAACCAAATCTCGTTCCGATCAAAACCACGATCTTCTATGTCAATATAGGATACATAAAATTTCACGGTATTATCGTTAATGCGCTCAATATCCATTAAACTCTCTCCCTTCTCTAAAGTCGGTTAAGGTAATGTGATCACAAGGGCTGTGGATATTACCTCTACTGCTGAAGGGACTACGCTACCCTCATGTGTAAGCAATATTATACTCACTTTACCCAAAAGTAAAGTAATATACTCACCTGATACGAAACCCCCTAAGATTTCTTTGTACCTTGTACTTACATTTTATGATAAAATTCATAAGAAGGGAAATAAAAAAATCGGTTTTTTTGAAAAACCGGCACCTGTCATTTCCAAAATAATCTCGTCTATATTCGCATATTCTTAAAATGAATATAAGTTTAGACTGTGATATCTTAGGGGGATTTTACATTGGATTTAGAACTACTATCTGCCGTCCTGCTTATTGTGGGGATTGATATTGTGCTCGGAGGAGATAACGCCATTGTCATCGCGCTCGCCAGCCGCAATCTTCCTGAACAGCAACGCAATAAAGCCATTTTTTTAGGGACAGGCTTAGCTATTGTCGTTCGTATCGTTCTGACTGTTTTAGCTGTGTATTTGTTAACCATTCCTTATTTGCAGCTAGTCGGCGGGCTGTTGCTCATTATGATCGCCTTTAAATTACTTGTTGACGAAGAAGACGATACAGCCAACATTAAAGCTGGAGCAACACTTGGTGCAGCCGTAAAAACCATCGTTTTTGCCGATATTGTAATGGGACTGGACAACGTTATCGCTGTAGCCGGGGCAGCACACGGGAATATTTTTCTCGTCGTGCTTGGATTGATTGTTTCTGTTCCCATCATTGTTTGGGGAAGTAAAATCATTTTACATTTCATGGAGCGATTCCCTTCCCTTATCTACATCGGAGCAGGAATATTAGGATATACAGCTGGTAAAATGATCACTCATGAAAAGCGATTATTTTTCTTGCTCGAGCAATATCCTTCACTTACGTATATCGTACCTGTTGTAACCGTTATTCTTGTGTTAGCGAGCGGCTATATCGTCAATCGCGTACGCATGAAAGAAAGTTACCGCTAAAAAATATCTCCTGCCATCTAAGATGGCAGGAGATATTTTTTAACTGAAAAGGGGAAGAAGTCGATAGACTTCTTCCCCTTTTCAGTTCATATAAAGAAGTTTTTCATTCTTGGATTTTTCAGGAATCCGTAAAAATGATTTATGGATGGATCCTATATTAATTCGCATTCACTAAACGCTGCGCTTCACGCAATTGGAACGTACGCACTCTACGCGGTAAGAATCGGCGAATTTCGTCTTCATTATATCCAACTTGAAGGCGCTTTTCATCAATGATGATTGGTCGGCGTAGAAGTCCCGGATTTTGTTGGATGAGTTCATATAAATCTTGCAGCGGCATCATATCAAGCTGAACATCTAATTTTTGGAAAGTTTTGGAACGAGTAGAAATAATCTCATCTGTTCCATCTTCCGTCATGCGTAAGATTTCTTTAATCTCATCAATTGATAGAGGTTCTGAAAAAATATTTCTTTCTGTATATGGAATGTCATTTTCTTCTAACCATGCTTTTGCTTTGCGACAAGAAGTACAACTAGGAGATGTATACAAAGTTACCATTTAAACCTTCACTCCTCTTTTAAAATAAAGTTACTAACATATCGAAAATAGCGACAGCCGATTTAACCGCTGTATACTACAATATGTGCTTGTCATTGCGAATGAAAATCGATATTAGTTTATAATAAGTTTAAAAAAGTAATGTCTATTGCGTATTATACTACAAAAGCCATCGGAATGATATATTTTTCTAAAAGTCAGAAAAAATTTATTTCTGGCTGCTCAGGTAATAATTTCTCAATATTTTTGTACCACGGTTATACTACGGATAAACCTCTTATTTTGTTTCAAAAAAAATATTATTTTTTTTATTTACAGGATATGCTAGCGAAGACTAAGTACACGAACACATAAAACGGGGTGAACCTCATGCAGAAATCCATCAAAATACTCGCTATGCTTCTTTTCATCACCGCCTGCAGATCAAAGGAAATTACGACAGAAGACCTCGAGAACAGAGCGGTTTCCGTTAAAACAGAGCAAGTTCAAACAAAGGACTTAAGCAATACCGTTGAACTTTCAGGTGTTGCTGTACCAGCCAAACAAATCCCCCTTTTTTCTCCCGCTCCTTTGACTGTGAAAAAAGTTCACAAAAATCTGGGAGATATCGTCAGACAAGGGGACTTGTTGCTTTCCCTCGATGAGAGCGAAGCAATAAAACAATTGGAAAGTGCCAAAAAAACGGCTTCCTCCGTAAATAAAGCAGTGGCAAAGGCCGAAGCAGCAGCCGCATCTTCTAGTGAAGGCGCGGAAAGCCTTCAGCAAACAAAGGAAGAACTGGATTCCGCACTTACAAAAGCAAAACAACAATTAAACCAAATACAGGATGGCAATTTTCCGCCTTCTGATGTCGTAAAAGATAGTCTCGAAATCGTATTAAAACAAGCCGCATTGGCCCAACAAACTCTTACACAGTTTCAATCTGCCCAATCAATGCTCCCCCAATTGAAACAACAACAGCAACAGGCAGCCGAAGCGGTTAAACAGGCCGAAAAACTCGTACAAGCTACGAGAATTACTTCTCCTATCGATGGGGTTGTATCAGAGATAACAGTAGTAGAAAAAGGGGTTACTCCTCCAAATGTACCTGTCATGACGGTCATTGATCAAAGCCGGATTGAGGCCACTTTTTCAATCAACAGCTATGTCGTCTCCCAGCTAAAAAAAGGAAATCAAAGCACGGTTGCATTTGATGGAGTAGAACAGTCGTTTCAAGCGCAAATCAGCAACATTTCACCGACAGCGGATCCACAGACGGGATTGTTTACGGTACAAATCCCCATCCCGAATGAAAAACAGCTTGTTAAAGGGGGAATGAAGGCAACCGCAAGCGTCATCGTCGATTCCTTAACAGATGTACTGGTCATTCCTGTCAAAGCCATTTTATATGAAGAAAATAACCCTTTCGTGTTTATTGATAAAGGAGGAAAAGCCATTAAAACACCTGTTTCTTTAGGAATTCAAAATGAAGGAAATGTTCAAGTCCTTCAGGGCGTCACAAAAGGGGAAAAAATTGTCGTAGATGGAAAAGAACAATTAAACAACGGAGATTCGCTTCGTGAAAGAAAGAGTGAATAAGAAATGAACATTGTTAAACTTTCTGTCATTCGGCCAATTGCAATGGGGATGGTTATCGTACTTATGCTGATTCTTGGAGGAGTCAGCGTTAAAAATATGCCGGTGGATCTATTCCCTGAACTTACTTTCCCAATCGCTGCCGTAACAGCTACTTATGATGGAGCGGGGCCTAAAGAAGTGGAAAACTTGCTCGCCAAGCCACTGGAAAATGCGATGGGTACCATTCCAAATGTAGAAAGCGTCACCTCCATCTCCAGAAACGGAGGCTTGCTTATTCTCGTTTCCTTCGATTGGGGAACCGATATGGATTTTGCCACCTTAAAAATGAGAGAAAAAATTGATGCAGTGAGAGACTTTTTGCCGTCTGGAACGCCTGCACCTCGGGTCATGCGTTTCGATCCAAGTGACTTACCAATCATGCAGCTTGCCATCACTGCTGAAAACGAAGCATTTTCCACATTAAAGAAAATGGCGGAAGAGGATATCAAACCTCGTTTAGACGGCATCGAAGGGGTTGCCTCCGTATCGATAGAAGGCGGCGCAAATAAAGAGGTGCAGGTGAATTTGGATCCAGAAAAGCTGGCTTCTTATGGTTTGACCATCCAGCAGCTCCAGCAAATGATCGGGTCTGAAAACATTAACCTGCCTGCAGGAAGCATTGAAGAGCAAAATCAGAATTTACCCATTCGGGTGACGGGTCAGTTTGAATCTGTTGACGATATCGCTTCGTTACCGGTTCCAACCAACTCGGGTGTTTTATTGTTGAAAAACATCGCTGATATTCAAGAAGCATATGAAGAAACAACCCAATTGAGCTATTTGAACGGGAAAGGCGCCATCGGGATTTCAATTTTAAAACAATCAGGCTCCAATACTGTAACAGTCGCAGAGGATATTGAAGCGAAACTCAAGGAACTTGATGAATTACTGCCTAAAAACATTAAAATCGAGATGATTTTCGATCAAAGTCACTTCATCAATCAGTCCATTTCAGCGGTCTCCTCAAACATGCTCATCGGAAGCGGGCTGGCGGCAGGAATTTTATTTTTATTTTTACGAAACCTTCGAAGTACTCTTATCATTAGCTTTGCCATCCCTTTATCCATCATGACGACATTTGTCTTTATGTATTTCAGTGGGCAAACTTTAAACTTGCTCACCCTCGGTGGACTCGCATTAGGGATCGGCATGATGGTGGACAATGCCATTGTCATCTTAGAAAACATTTATCGCTCACAGCAGCTCGGCATGTCCCTCAAAAAAGCAGCCATTCAGGGAACGAGAGAAGTCGGGACTGCCATTATTGCCTCGACATTAACAACGGTCATTGTCTTTTTACCAATCGTATTCGTGGAAGGCTTGGCTGCGCAGCTCTTTAAACCACTGGCCCTTGTTATCTCTTTTTCGCTTCTCGCTTCTTTATTTACGGCGCTCATTATCGTACCGCTGCTGTCATCTTTATTTCTAAAAGCAGAGGAAAAAGAAGAACCATCCGGAAAGTTATTTTCTTCTATTTTGCAAAAATACACTGCCCTGCTTGTAACCGTATTGGCTCATCCGAAAAAAACGATTCTCATTATCGCGAGTGCCCTTGCCTTGTCGCTTGCCGGGATTCCTTTCATCGGAACCGAATTTTTGCCGGCGCAGGACCAGGGTTTTGTATCCATTACGGCCAAACTGCCGGAAGGAAGCTCTTTAGATGCCACCTATGAAAAAACAGAAGAGATTAATAATGAAATTAAAAGTGTAAAAGAAATTGACTTGATCTACGTTAAAGTAGGAGGCGCCGCTAATTTCTCATTCGGAGCCGGCTCCCAAACAAACCAAGCCAATTACAGCATTTTGCTAAAACCGGTTGGTGAACGTTCGCGCTTGGATTTAGAAATTGCGGAGGATATTCGCAACAGACTAAAGGACGTCCCTAACATTGACTTGAGTGTTTCAGCAAGTGATTCAGGATTTTCTACAGCCCCGATTTCACTTAGCATCACAGGCCCTGACTTACAGGTCCTTGAACAAATTGCCAATGAAACGGTAACTCTCATTTCCGACATTGAAGGGGTCCGTGAACCAAAATCAAACTACGAAACAGGAAATCCTGAGATTGTGGTCGATATTGATCGTGAAAAAGCGGCCGCATACGGCATTGGAAGTGCCCAAATCGCTTCTGCCATTAATGATGCAACCAAAGGAGTCGTTGCCAGCAGACTAGCCCGCAATGGAGAAGAGCTGGATATTCGTCTTGTCGCGGAAAGCCGCTTTACCGCTTCTCTTTCCAATTTGGAAAGCTTGCTCATTAAATCTCCGACTGGAGCGAATGTTCCATTGCAAGCCGTTGCCCGTATTTCAAGGGGACAGGGTCCTTCCCAAATTGTAAGAACAGACAGACTCCGTGAGATTACCGTCAGGGCTGATATTCTCAACCGTGATTTAGGAACGATAACAGAGGAAATTGAAGAAACGTTAAAAGACCATATTTCTCTTCCGAACAATCAATACAAAATTTCATTCGGCGGACAAAATGAACAAATGAACGATGCTTTTTATAAATTGTCCCTTGCTCTTGCCCTTGCCGTCGTCCTTGTTTATATGGTCATGGCTGGCCAATTCGAATCATTTTTTTATCCGTTCATCATTATGTTCTCTGTTCCTTTAACAGTGATTGGTGTTGTGTTAGGACTACTAGTTACAGGAGAACCTCTTGGCGTCGGTTCACTCGTCGGCCTTCTCATTTTAACGGGAATTGTCGTAAATAATGCGATTGTATTAATTGACTATCTGCAACAATTGAAAAAAGAAGGATACGAATTGAAGGAATCTATTTTACTGGCTGGTCCGACAAGACTCCGCCCTATCTTGATGACGACATTGACGACCATTCTTGGCCTTATTCCGTTAACGCTCGGATTCGGGGAGGGAACCGAAATCCAGCAGCCTATGGCGATTGTGATTGTTTTTGGATTAAGCTTTGCGACTGTCATTACTCTCATATTCATTCCAGCCGTCTATTACTTATTTGAAAAGAGAATGACCCAAAAGGTATAAAGAATATGCCTTTTGGGTCATTCTCCTGTAAGGCCCCGCCATGAAAATCCACTAAAATTGAGAATTCAGTCACGGGGCCTTTCAATAAAGAATCTTTTTTTGCGGGTTGTTTGGAACTTATGGATCAAGCTCTTCAAATATCCGCCAATATATCTCCTTCATCCCGGTTTTGATCGAGTGTCAACACTTCATCAGCGGGTTGATAGGACTCTCCGTACCATTTTTTATCTTTATATGTGTGAATCATCTCGTACGTTCTTTTCATTCCCTCAAAGATGTTTTCTTCGCTTTCTTCTGTCGGTGACCAATACAAAATTTCCATTTGATTGATTTCGTTTGTCGCTAGGGAACGGCGGCGATAGCCAATGGACTGGGCATGTTCAAACCCTTCTCGTTTATAAAAGCGCAATCGTTTTTCCGTATCACTATCTTCGTAATTCACTGGTTCCACTTCTAAAATAATCGGTTTACCCTTCTTCTTTAATTTTTCGATTAATTGATGGCCAAGCCCCTGTCCTCTTGATTTATTGGATACAAATAAATAATCGATGAATACAAAATCGTCCAGTTCCACATACATCAAGACATGATGCGGTCCTTCCTCTTTATGATAAATATCTCCCCGCTCTTTTAGAAGAGCCTCAATATGCTCTTTTGACTTCATTTCTTCAATGGGAAAATATCGACTTAATTTTTCATACCAATTCATTGCTGTCCTCCTTAAATAAGTGATGTCGAAAGAGGTCTGTAAAAGAAAAACTGCTTTCTATTTACTATTTCCTATCTCTCTTTTCCTCACGCACAGTCATTGTTTTTTCTTTACCCCCTTGCAAGTAAATTCAAACCCATTTTCCTGAAAAAAAATTTAAAGATATCCCCTTTTTTTACCAGCTTATTTCATCTACAATAAGGATAAAGTGACACTTCATTCAATGAAGATCTTAATCCCCGTTAGCGCGGGTTAAACAAACAAATGGAGTTGAGAAAATGGGAGCATTCGCATTCGATTTTTTTCTGTTATCCATCTTTATTATCGGAATTACTGCACTAATGGGAGTCATATTGAACGGTATCGGAGAAAACATCTTTGGCGGCAAGGAAAAAGATAAATTTTTCAACCGCTCGGCCCGAACACAGACAGGATGGAAGCAAGTGGGCGGGAGAAAGTAAATCCACATAAATAATTGGGACAGGGATAAAAAAAACCCCTGTCCCAATTATTTATGCATAAGCGGTTGACAAGCTCCCTTACGGACCCTTGCCAACCGCTTATACGAAGACCTTTGTGAGCTTTTCAAGACGCAAGAACAAAAAGGCCATGAACAAGATAAACAGAAATGATGATGAAAAAATCTAACGTGGATCCATATAAAAGAACCTTCAATCAGTAGAAAGGTACCCCTTTTAGTTGTTTACTTTTTCACGCTTTTTCTCTATTTGTTTTTCATGGGCACGTCCATGGGCACGGTTTCGGTCTTCTTCCACTTCATTCGAAATTTGAATGCCTTGCGGAACCGCATTAGCCTCTACTTCTTTTAATCCCATCCCATCTTTCTTGTAAACTAATGAAGCCCTCGTTGAAATGGCTGCACCTGGTTCTGTCACGAATGGAACGACACGGTAATCCGTTTGCCATTGTTCGGGTGTTACGGTGCAGCGAACATAACCGCGGTAATCGTTAAAGAATTTGATATTCGGGTTTCGTCCTAAAATACGGTCAGTATCTGCTCTTTTATCGGCTCCATTTCCACCAGATGTAATGGAAGTCCCGACAAACTCCGCCCCAATGATGGTAGAGTTTGGATTATTAAAATCCGTCATCACGTTGGATGCCCAGCTTGCATGAACATCTCCCGTAAGGACCATCAGATTATTCATGTTTTTGCTGCTGGCGAAGTCTGTGATGCGCTGACGTGCGGCCGGATAACCATCCCAAGAATCCATACTGTATGTTGGCGTTGTGTCTGTTCCGAACTTCCGTTGTGTAAAGAAAATCTGCTGTGCAAGTACATTCCAATGAGACTTTGAATTGCCCAGATTGCTAAGGAGCCAGTTCTCCTGTTCTTGTCCAAGAGCAGTACGCTTCGGATCCAGAGATTCTGCGGAATGCGGTTTAGTGCCATCCCCATTTGCCTGATCGTCGCGGTATTGGCGAGTATCAAGAACATAAAATGAGGCTAAATCGCCGTAAGAGAAATTTCGATACAGTTGCATTCCACCGTTGTGCGGCAATGATGTTAGGCGGAGTGGCATGTGCTCATAATAAGCTTGGTAGGCAGCCGCACGGCGTTTGACAAACTCTTCAACGGACTGGCCCTTTTCGGGAATGATATTCGCATAATTGTTTTCCACTTCATGGTCATCCCATGTCACAACCCAAGGAAAGGCGGCATGGGCAGCTTTCAGGTTAGCATCTGAACGGTATTGAGCATGACGGTTTCGGTAATCTTCGAGTGTAATGATCTCCGGTCCGCTGTGGGTGCGGACATTACCAGTTGAAGCAACATATTCATTCGGACCGTATTCATAAATATAGTCACCTAGGTGAAAGACAAGGTCTAGTTCCTCTTTGGCCATATGTTCATAAGCCGTATAGTAGCCGTGTTCATATTGCTGACAGGAAGCAAAGGCGAATGTCATACTGGCAATGCTTGAACCATTTACTGGAAGTGTTTTTGTTTTTCCTACGGGGCTTAGTTCATGACCGCTTTTAAAACGATAGTAATAGATTTGGTTTGCCTCTAGTCCATCCACTTCTACATGAACAGAATGCGCGAGCTCCGGTCCCGCCAGCTCCGTTCCACGTTTAACAATTTGATGGAAATGCTCATCCTTTGCGATTTCCCATTTGACAGGCACCTTTTGCTGGGGCATCCCGCCGCCATTTAGCGGATCTGGAGCCAATCTTGTCCACAATACAACACTGTCAGAAAGCGGATCTCCTGAGGCAACACCGAGTGTAAACGGATAGCCTTGGAATCTAGGAGCAGCGTTCACTTCAAATGCCCCTACCCCCATTGACTGAGCAATTGTCAATCCAAGTGAAAGTCCAGCAATTTTACCGGCTCCTTGAAGGAAGCTGCGCCGATTAAACTCGCTCTTATAAAAACTGTCCTCATTCAATTTCTTCATCCATCCATCTAACGATTTATCATTAACCATGAATACTTCCCCTCTCCGAATAAAAGCATTGAATTCATGGTTCATTATAGAGACTATTTGTTAACAACTTGTAAATAAATGTAAAGGTTGATAGAGAAAAAAAAAGACATATAGGAATTTTTTAATAGGACTTTAAAATGGTGGAAAATGTATTTTTTAAGAGAATATAGTAAATAAATGGATAGGAGAAATTCGGATATTATCTGAAAATGGGAGAAATAAACGATAATTAGCGGTTCTTCTGTCCTAATTTTTTTAACATTTCCTTTAAAGAAAATTAACAAAAGTTAAAACATGTCGCGACCACCGATATCAAAAGTACTTGTAGAAACATATCGCCTTCAAATCCTGTCATAGACATAAAAAAACGACCTCCTTTGAGATCGTTTTTCTTTTTAGTTCATATTCATTTTTTTATACTCTGCAAACTCAGCTTCCGAGCATGCTACAAAATGTCCTGGTTTGACTTCACGTAATACCGGTTCTTCTGTGCCATAGTTATGGACGCTATGGTCATAAACTTGACGAACACGAGTACGCTCTGAATCAGGATCCGGCTGCGGAATGGCTGAAAGCAGCGCCTTTGTATAAGGATGAATGGGGTTTCGGTATAATTCGTCACTTTGGGCAAGCTCCACAATGCGGCCGCGATACATAACACCGATTCGATCGCTAATGTATTTGACCATCGATAAATCGTGGGCGATGAACAAATAGGTTAACCCTCTTTCACGCTGCAATTTTTTCATCAAATTCACAACCTGGGCTTGAATCGATACGTCAAGTGCTGAAATCGGCTCATCCGCAATAATGAAATCTGGCTGTACAGCTAACGCACGGGCAATCCCGATACGTTGACGCTGCCCGCCTGAAAACTCATGCGGATAGCGGTTTGCGTGCTCACGGTTTAAACCGACCGTCTCTAAAAGCTCGTATACTCGGTTCATGCGCTCTTCTTTCGATTTCGCCAATCCGTGAATATCAATTCCCTCTGCGATAATATCCGCTACCGTCATACGGGGGTTAAGAGACGCATAAGGATCCTGGAAAATCATTTGCATCTTGCGATTGAATTTCTTGCGCTCCGCTTTCGATTTTTTACCATGAACGTTTTCACCGTCAAAAATGACCTCGCCCGAAGTAGCGTTATATAACCCAATAATTGTACGCCCGGTTGTCGATTTACCACACCCTGATTCCCCTACAAGTCCAAGAGTTTCTCCCTTGAAGATGTCGAAGGTCAGACCATCTACAGCTTTAATAACACTTCCTTTTCCTGTATCAAAGTGTTGTTTAAGATTTTTGATTTCGAGTAATTTTTGCTCTGCTGCCATTTTACTCACCGTCCTTTATTAACACAGGCTTTGCATAAGAATTAGCCAACTGGCGCATACGGCGCTTTACCGATTCCGGCGGTTCTACCTTTGGGGCATCCGGATGCAGCAACCATGTTTTCGCATAATGTGTATCAGATATTTTAAACATTGGCGGTTCTTGTTCAAAGTCTATTTTCATGGCATAAGGATTACGAGGAGCAAAAGCATCTCCTTTAGGCGGATTAGTCAAATCCGGAGGTGATCCTGGAATGGCCGCAAGTTCTTCTTGTGTATCATTGTCTAAGCTCGGCATGGATGCCAACAGTCCCCACGTATATGGATGCTGAGGGTTATAGAAAATTTCGTCCACTGTTCCTGTCTCGACAATTTGGCCTGCGTACATTACGGCCACACGATCTGCCACATTTGCTACAACACCTAAGTCATGGGTAATAAAGATGATGGATGTACCCATTTTTTCTTGAAGTTCCTTCATTAATTCCAAAATTTGCGCTTGAATCGTCACATCCAGCGCTGTTGTCGGTTCGTCCGCAATTAACAGTCTTGGATTGGACGCAAGTGCGATGGCAATCATAACACGCTGTCTCATACCGCCTGAAAATTCATGTGGAAATTGATTTACACGCTTTTCCGGCATCGGAATCCCTACTAGCTTTAATAGTTCAATCGCCCGTTCTTTCGCCTGTGCTTTCGACATGTTCTGATGCTTAATCAATACTTCCATAATTTGCTGTCCAACCTTCATCGTCGGATTTAGCGATGTCATTGGATCTTGGAAAATCATTCCGATATCTTTCCCTCGAATCTGCTCCATTTCTTTATCCGTTTTTTGAACGAGGTTTTGACCGTTAAAAATGATTTCACCGTTCGTAATTTTACCAGGAGGCATGGGAATCAATCTCATGATTGTTTGGGAGGTTACACTTTTACCTGATCCGGATTCCCCTACAATGGCAAGTGTTTCGCCTTTATTCAAGTGAAAATTTACACCGCGGACAGCCTTGACTTCTCCAGCATATGTCTGGAATGCCACTTCCAAATCATTTACTTCTAATAAACGTTCCATCTCTTCTCACTCCCTTATTTACGTAATCTTGGATCTAATGCGTCACGTAAACCGTCACCGATCACATTGAATGCAAAAATAGTTAAACAGATAAATGTAGCCGGGAAGAATAAGCGCCACGGATAATATTGCAAGGCCGGCAACCCTTCAGATGCCATCGTTCCCCAGCTTGCCAATGGTGCCGGTACACCCAATCCTAAGTAGCTCAAGAATGCTTCTGTAAAGATAGCTGATGGAATCGTTAATGTCATCGTTACCAAAATAGGCCCCATCGCATTTGGAATTAAGTGTTTGAATAAAATGCGTTTTGTATCTGCCCCTAACGTTTGAGAAGCCAGCACATATTCTTGGCCTTTTAATTGCAGCACTTGTCCGCGTACAATACGTGCCATGTTAATCCAACCTGTAATGGTCATCGCTAGAATCATGGTTCCTAATCCTTGGTCTAATACAACCATCAACAAAATAACGAGCAATAAGTACGGTACACCCCATAGAATGTCAGCAAAGCGCATCATAACTTCATCTGTACGACCACCTCGGTAGCCGGCGATGCTTCCCCAAATAACTCCGATAAACAGATCGATAAGTGCCGCTGATAAACCAATGAATAAAGAAATTCTCGCCCCGATCCACGTACGGGTAAAGACATCGCGTCCTAATTCATCCGTTCCGAACCAGTGTTCACCAGATGGCGCTTGGTTTGTACTCATTAAATCATTCGTTGCGTAATCATACTTTGTCATCATCGGGCCAAAAATGGCCATGAATAAGAGCAAGCCCAGCAGTACAATCCCAAACATCGCTAATTTATTTTTGCGAAAACGAAGGGATACATCTTTCCAGAATGAAAGACTAGGCTTCGAGATTTTTTCTGCTTCACTTAAATCAACCGTAGCAGGCTGAAACATATCCTTTGGAATTTGCTGCATTGTTTACTCTCCTTTCTTTCCGCCTGTTAGCTTGATTCGTGGGTCGATAAGTCCGTATGCGATATCCACAAGAAGAATACATACCAGTAATAAAATACTGTAAAACACCGTTACACCCATGATCGTTGTATAATCACGATTTGAAATACTTAAGACAAAATGGGCTCCTAATCCAGGGATACCAAAGATTTTTTCAATAACGAAACTTCCTGTCAACACACCCGCAGCGAGCGGTCCTAAATATGATACAACTGGCAGCATCGCATTTCGAATAGCATGCTTTACCGTAATGACCGGTTTGCTTAACCCTTTTGCCTTTGCTGTCTTGATATAATCATTACTCAATACTTCAAGCATGCTTGAACGTGTCAGACGAGCGATAAACGCCATTGGTGTAGAAGCTAAAGCCAGGGCAGGCAAAAATGTATGCGCCCATGATTCCCAACGTGCAACCGGAAACATCCCAAGCTTCATCGCTAAAAAATATTGGAGAACTGTTGCCATAATAAAGCTTGGTACAGAGATTCCAAGGACCGCAATAATCATGGCCGTATAGTCCTGCCATTTATTATGATTTAACGCAGCAATGACCCCCAGCAACACTCCAAATGCCAATGCTAAGAAAATGGCCTCCATTCCAAGAGTGAAGGATACGGGAAATCCACTGTTGATTAAATCATTGACCGTTTGTCCTTTATATTTAAAGGATGGACCGAAATCCCATTGGGCAATAGACGTTAAATAGTCTAAATATTGCATGTACCACGGTTGATCTAATCCGTAATAGGCATTCAAATTTTTCTCAATTTCCGGAGGCAATTGCTTCTCAGATGTAAAAGGTCCTCCTGGAGCAGCTCTCATTAAGAAAAACGTTGCCGTAATAATTAAAAAAAGTGATAAAAACATATATAGCAAACGTTTGCCGATATACTTAAGCACACGTAACACCTCCATAATTTAACAAATAGATCTTATCAGAAAGAAAAGTATATGGAGAATCCCCATATACCTTCCTTTGTGATCACTTATTTGTTTTACAACATTTTTAAATTTTACTCGAAGTAAGCCCATTTAAATTGAGCATCACCAAGACCAGATACATGTACATCTTTTAAGTTATCTACTTGTACCCAAGTATTTGTATAGAAGTAAATTGGTGCGATCGGCATTTCATCCATTAAGATCGCTTCCGCCTCTTTTAACATCGCAAGGCGTTTTTCCGCATCTTCCTCTTTTGCAGAGTCAATTAACAATTGCTTGTATTTCGGATTTTCCCAGTTCGTATCATTGTTTCCGCCTTCTTTATCACGGTAAAGCTCTAAGAAATTGATAGGATCATTGAAATCACCTAACCAACCCATACGGCCGATTTGATAGTCGCCACGATGTAGTTTTTCAATGTACACTGCCCACTCAGCGTTATCAAGATCTACTTTTACGCCTAAGTTTTCTTTCCACATGTTTTGAATAGCTTGTGCAATTTTCGCATGCTTATCATCTGTGTTGTAAGAAAGCTTGATAGCCGGCAATTCAGATACATCTTTTAAGCCCATTTCTTCTAAACCTTTTTGAAGATATTCTTTTGCTTTCTCTACATCATTATCTTTGAAGTAACCTTTTTCGTTTTCTTCAAACATGGTCGGCGGTACAGCAGCCATCGCCGGAATTACACCGTCTTTTGTAATATTTTCTGTAATGCCTTGACGGTTGATTGCATACGCTAACGCCTTACGGATATTAACGTTATCCAATGGTTTTTGCTCTGTATTAAATTTGTACCAGTAAGTACCTGCAATCGCTTGGATCGTAAGCTTGCCGGAATCTTTTAATTGTGGAATCGCTTCAACCGGTAATTGACCTGTCGGCATACCAGCCCAGTCTAATTCACCGTTTTCAAACATGGATAATTCCGTGTTGTTGTCATTAACCATGTACATTTCGATTTTTTCAAGTTTTACAGTGTCCTTATCCCAGTACGTATCATTTTTCTCTAATACGATTTTATTGCTGTGATCCCAAGTGGTCATTTTGAACGGACCGTTGGATGTATAATTTTCGCCCGCATCTGTGTACCACTTGTCATTTGCTTCCGCAATTTTGCTGTTAACAGGCAAATACGTGTAGAACGCCGTTAACTCCAAGAAATAAGGAGTCGGGTTTTCAAGCTGTACTTCTAACGTTTTTTCATCAATCGCTTTAACCCCTACTTGGTCAACCGGAACTTTACCTTCATTTGCAGCTTGACCATTTTTCAAGTAGTAAAGCTGGTATGAATATTGAGATTCATGAGCCGGATCTAATACCCATTTCCACGCGTATTCAAAATCTTTTGCTACAACTGGATCACCATTCGTCCAAGTAGCATCTTCACGGATTTTGAATGTGTATGTCTTGCCGTCTTCGCTTACTTGCACATCTTCTGCCATTGCATTTTCAGGTTTATCATCTTGTCCGATACGAGTTAACCCTTCAAATGTTTGACGCAATACGCCGCCTGATACTGAATCATTCGCAAGGCCTGGATGTAATGAGAATGGCTCAGTTTTGATGTTTACGCGAAGCTCTTGTTTTACTGCTCCTTCATCTTTGCTTCCAGCATCTTTTTCGTCTTTGCTTGCAGAATCATTATTGAAACCGCATGCTGACAAAAAAAGAGAAAAGACAAGAAGCAAGCTGAACATACCAGATAATCTCTTCTTCATTTTTTTCCCCCCACATTGATTAGTTTATCAATAAATAAATTCCCACTTTTAGCCAACTAATATTCCCCTTTAAAAATTTCTGAATTAATAGAAATGACTGTGTTGATAGAATTATCTAACTTTTCTAGTTAGTAATAGACTAAAGATGAGTGTAAAGAGATCATCCTCTACACTTGATTCGACCACGAATATGTTCTCTCTGCTTTTATACATATGTATCAAATGTAGAAAATACCTTTTGATATAAATAAACTAAAAACAGAGTCTTTTTCTATTTTTCTGAAAAATTAAAGGATTGTAAAATATTTGTGAAAATTTATTTATTACTGTTTATTATAAATAGTTTAAAAATTTATTGCAATACTATTACTCAACTGTATTTTGTTGAAAAAAAAGAAAAAAAAGAAAAAAACTATGTCTTTTTATCTATTCTATTTGAACAATAATCATTTAGTATTATATATTGGAAGCGGTTTCTTGAGAAAAATGTCGTTTTTTGCCGAAAACAAAAATATATTTTCTCTATATATTAATGTTTTAATGAAATAATGTTACATTCAAAAAAATATATTTTTTCTATATATTGATCCTTCCATACCGCAATGTTGCATTTTAATTTCGGCGCGTTATAATAACATTTAGATACCATTATATTGAAGCAAAGAAAAAGAAGAGTACATATGACGATGATTTTTCAGAGAGTTTGTGGCTGGTGGGAACAAACATTCATCCATATGGAATGGGCTTTGGAGCTTTCAAGTCAAATGCTTGAACGTATTTTCGGCGTTAACGAACATCATGCTTCCTTCAGCATGACCAGAGCGATTTTGAGAAAATCTCAAGATAACTAGGGTGGCAACGCGGTCCATTCGTCCCTAATTTCATTAGGCGACGAATGGGCTTTTTTGTTTTTCACAGGATTTAAGATGAAAGGATGATTATTTATGAAAACTATTTTTTCCGGCATTCAGCCAAGCGGTACCATTACACTTGGAAACTATATTGGAGCATTGAAGCAGTTTGTAGAATTGCAAAATGATTACAATTGTTATTTCTGTATCGTCGATGAGCATGCCATTACGGTTCCGCAAGACCGCTTGCAGCTCCGCAAAAACATTCGCAGCTTGGCTGCCTTGTATGTTTCGGTGGGCATCGACCCGGCAAAATCAACCCTATTTATCCAATCGGAAGTTCCAGCCCATACGGAGGCGGGCTGGTTGCTTCAATGTGTGTCATATATTGGAGAGCTTGAGCGCATGACACAATTTAAAGACAAATCGGCAGGAAAAGAAGCCGTTTCAGCAGGATTATTAACATATCCTCCATTAATGGCAGCAGATATTTTATTATACGGGACAGATATCGTTCCTGTTGGAGAAGACCAAAAACAGCATCTCGAACTAACCCGCGATTTAGCTGAGCGCTTCAATAAAAAATATAACGACATTTTCACGATTCCTGAAGTCCGAATTCCAAAGGTCGGAGCTCGTATTATGTCATTGCAAGACCCGCATAAAAAGATGAGTAAATCTGATCCCAATCAAAAAGCATTCATTACAATGCTTGATGATGCCAAAACAATCGAAAAGAAAATTAAGAGTGCCGTGACCGATTCAGAAGGAATCGTCCGTTTTGATAAAGAAAACAAGGCAGGCATTTCTAATTTAATGGGTATCTACTCGATATTAGGAAACAAAACAATAGAAGAGATTGAAGCAATGTATGAAGGAAAAGGCTATGGAGATTTCAAAACCGATACGGCAGAAATTGTGGTAAACGCCCTTTCACCGATTCAAGAAACGTATTATAGCTTAATCGAATCGACAAAGCTTGATGATATTTTGGATGAAGGTGCAGAACGCGCCAACCAAGCGGCCAATAAAATGCTTCGTAAAATGAAAAACGCAATGGGACTTGGACGTAAAAAATAATAAGTGGAACTTTTACTCTTGGGAGTTTTTTCTCTCAAGAGTAAAAATAGCTCAAAAAGACGAGCGGATGAACCCGCTCGTCTTTTTAATTCACTTTTGATTCTTGTTCCATTTCCCATAGTTTTTCGAAGAAAGGCTGTCCTTTTATTAAGTTTTCGCATAAAGACATGTGCTTCTCAGACCATCCTTGCTTCGTATCCTCATATAAACTCTTCCATACTTCCTCAAACGACATCTGCTGGGTTTGTTCATACCGGCTCGGATTCCATTCCGTATACCAGTAACGGACTTGAGCAACATTTTTGGATGTATGAAGCTGATCCAAAGCCATAAACAACAGCTGCTTTAGCTGGCGTTCTTTTCTCGTTAGGCCCCTCATCGTATTTGGTGGCGGCGACAAAATATGATGCTCTTTTTTCTCAAGTTCATGCTGGTCAAATTCATATTCAATCACATCTTGCTCCTGGATCATTTCATACACAAGCTGTTCTTGACGCGGAATCAAGCGGCTTTTTCGAATGGGAATTTGATAGCCCATCGTATCAACTGCTATAATCCCTTGGCCATCCGTTACAACAAAACAATACTCCAGCTGAATTCTCTCATGATTTTTCCGGATGTATGCTTTTTGAAACACATCGTTTAGTAATGGTTGAGGTAACTCGGATAAATCATTTTCAATGTAGTGAAACAACAGTGGGTGTACTTTCAATAAAGGAACTTGGTCAAGCAATTCGACACAATCATCTTTACGCCATTCATGGAAACTGCATACATTATAACCATTTTCCTCACCTTCAAACCAATTGACCCATACATCATGAAGATATAGCATTTTTACCCCTCACTTACTAACTGTTTATTAACAATCAGTATAGGCATATAAAGGTAATTTTATTCCAAATCATGTTAATTGTATTTATCTTTTCTCGTCGGAGGAGATATATAAATGGCTAAATATAAAAAAAGCAATCCTAATAATGATAAATAGCATTCAGGTCTTGTTTTAATATAATGAAAATATTCTTCATACGTATATCCTGCAGTCAGTAAATTCAAATATGCAATCATGCTGACTCCCCCTATTACAGCGAATCCAAACCCTGTTAACAATAGAAACAACCGAATCAACCGTCTTCAAACTCCATCATCTTTCATCTCTCCCTTGTCAGACTTGTCCCACTCATTTCTAAATTATATGAAACAATACATCGTGCATATTCCCCTGCCATATAATTTGCCAATTACCTTTGAACATTTTCCTCTCCCTGTTATTCCGTATGCCGGACAGCAAAATCTCTTTTAATGATGGAACGTTCCTTCATTCGGCTTATACCTCCCCTAAAAAATTAGAAACACCGATACAGCTTTGACATATCAGTGTTTCCAATTTTCCATATTTACTTTTTATCTTTTGGATATGTTAAGGTCTAGTGTTGATTTTTGACTCCGCAGGAAGAAGGGAAACAACCGTACCGTTTGGCTTGTGCAGCTGGACAAATAGCCATTTTGCACGAATGAGTCAAAAGCAAGCGAAATCAACAAATGGTTTAACAACGCCTATCTTTTAAATCCGGAATTGGCCGCTATTTCTTGACTGCTAATATGCATCAGTTTTGCAGAAGGTAAACGATTCGATTTTGTATAACTTGTGACAAGGTGATATCCGGTGTTATATCCGACCATCTTGGGATACCATCTCATTCCGTAAAGCAACTCATCATGTGTCCTTTCTTCTTTTTTGATATGTCGGTTCGGATAAATATACTTCTCCCAGTATTGCATAGCCCGCTCTCTACTGTAATATTTTGTCCATGGAGCAAGATAAGCTTCTCCCACTTGTTCTTTAACGGCGTGTTCAGCCAGCCCTTCCATTACTAATGTATCAAGAAGGGTCAACTCCTCTTCTTTTTTTCTCATGGCCTTCAGCCGGCAAATATGATGATACTCATGTGTCAAAACGGCGAACAGTTCGGCCTCTTCTACATTTTCCCTTACAAATAAAAACAGTTTATCTGAAAATGCCACTCCTGATTTGCCATTAAACTCTCTTTGAATTTGGCGATTCCTTGAATCTGACGGAAATAGCAAAACAGGAATATCAGGCCCATTCCACAATCTTTGAAGTTTTTTAAAGTGAGGATTGATTTTCTTCCATAAATCTTTTTTTACAAACGCTTCAATTTGTTCTTTCGGTTCTCCGCCTATTCGAAACATTCCATGACTTATCAGTAAGTGAATCATTTCCTTTGAGGAAAACTCCGAAAAATAAACCGCCAACTTTTCCTCGAATGAACGAGGATCTTTAAGCATGTGAGTCAACCATTCATTTGTGGAAATAACAGGCATATAATCTTCCTTTCCCAAAGGTCCTTTTTTCTATCATATGCCGCCTCATTCTGCAATTACCTCATAAGGCATAACTGCATCTGAAAGGATTGATGGACTATAGGGAAACAAAAAAACTGGCTCAAATGAATGAAAAACATTCCTTTGAGCCAGTCTTGTTTAATCTAGCCTGTATTTTAATTTTCTTACAAGAACAACATTGATGTTCCTTAGTACTTTAATTTATTCGAATCAAATAGCTTTTACTGTTCATATTTCTTTAAAATGATCGTGGCGTTATGGCCGCCAAAACCGAGTGAATTACTTAGCACTGCCTTTACTTCTTGTTTACGTGCTTTATTTGGAACGTAATCCAAATCACACTCCGGATCTGGTGTTTCATAATGAATGGTTGGCGGAATGATTCCCTCTTCGATCGCTTTTATGCTGAAGATAGCTTCTACACCACCTGCTGCACCGAGCAAGTGACCAGTCATCGACTTGGTTGAGCTGATCGCTACCTTGTAAGCCTGCTCGCCGAATACCTCTTTAATAGCCATGGTTTCATATTTATCATTGTATTCCGTACTCGTGCCGTGAGCATTAATATAGTCAATGTCACTTGGCTGCATTCCTGCATCAGCGATGGCTTGGCGCATCGCACGCACACCGCCTTCGCCGCCCGGCGCTGGAGCTGTAATATGGTGGGCATCACCTGTCGCACCGTAGCCAACGATTTCAGCATAAATTTTCGCGCCGCGTGCAAGTGCATGTTCCAACTCTTCTAACACAAGAATGCCCGCACCTTCTCCTATGATAAAACCATCACGGTTTTGATCAAACGGTCGACAAGCTGTTTCCGGATCAGGATTTGTAGACAAAGCTTTATTAGCACAGAAACCCGCAACAGACATTTTTGTAATTGGTGCTTCTGTTCCTCCTGTCACCATTACATCCGCATCCCCACGCTGGATTACCTTAAAAGCGTCACCAATGGAGTTTGTTCCTGTCGCACAGGCCGTAACTGTACATGAGTTCATCCCTTTTGCTCCTAAAGCAATGGATACTTGCCCTGTTGCCATATCTGGAATCAGCATCGGTACGAAAAACGGGCTCACACGGCGATATCCTTTTTCCTGAAAGATTTCATACTGCTGTTCAAATGTTTCCATGCCTCCGATACCAGAACCAATCCATACGCCAACACGCGGTGCAATTTCGTCTGTAATCTCAAGCTGTGCATCTTTGACCGCCATTAGCGAAGCCGCTACTGCATATTGTGTAAAACGATCCATTTTCCGTGCTTCTTTTTTATCAAAATAATTTTCAGGCTGGAAATCTTTTAATTGTGCCGCCACTTTTGCCGGATATTCATCTGCATTCAATCTTGTTAATGGACCAATTCCCGAAACACCGGCAATGGCATTTGACCAAGCTGTTTCAACATCATTTCCTATCGGAGTTACTGCCCCTAATCCTGTTACAACTACGCGCTTTTTTTCCACGCTATCCACATCTCCTTTATTTCGATGATTTAAGTATATAAGGGAACTTTCCATCAATGAGAGCCATACTGATCAGTAATGCTGGATAAATCATTTATTTACCCCAGCGAATCGCAATTGCTCCCCATGTTAGTCCGCCGCCAAAACCAACCATTACAATAACGTCATCTTCTTTTATCTTACCATTCTCCAGTTCTTCCACCATTGAAATAGGAATGGAGGCCGCAGAAGTGTTTCCATATGATTGAATGGTTTTCGACATTTTTTCTTCGGGCAGTTCCAAACGCTGCCTTGCCGCTTCCATAATACGAATATTGGCTTGATGGGGAATTAAGAAATCCACATCCTCTTTTGATAATCCCGCCTTTTCGATTACATTAATGCTGGACTCTCCCATTTGCCGGACAGCAAATTTAAATACTTCTCGGCCGTTCATCGCAATGTATTCATCTTGATAAAGATGTTTTCCACCTGTTCCATCTGCTCCGAGCTCAAATGACAATATGCCTCGTCCTTCGCTAACAGCTCCAATGACTACCGCTCCAGCTCCATCTCCGAATAATACAGCCGTATTACGGTCTTCCCAGTTCACAATTTTCGAAAGTTTTTCGACCCCAACCACAAGTACATGTTTATATGCACCCGTTTCAATAAACTGCTTTGCTGTAATCATACCGTACATAAATCCAGCGCAGGCCGCGCTTACATCAAAGGCTGCCGCTTTTTTCGCTCCAAGCTTTTCTTGAATCATACAAGATGCTGAGGGGAACGGATAATCGGGAGTAACGGTCGATACAATAATCAAATCAAGATCTTCAGCCTTCAAACCGGCATTCTCCAACGCCTTCTGTGCCGCTTCAAAGCCCATATCGGCCGTTCCTACATCGTCTGATGCAATACGCCGTTCCTCAATCCCTGTTCTTGTACGAATCCATTCATCAGACGTATCCATTATTTTTTCTAAATCGGCATTCGTTACAATCTTTTCCGGCAAATAACGGCCGACTCCGATTATACCTGCGTTCATACTAGCATCTCCTTTATTTGAAGATAAAATCTCTTTATATATTCTATTATCAATTATTATGACTTGGTACTAATTTTAAGGTATTTTTTTTTATTTGTCTAGGTGTTTGTCTTATTCCCCTTTCCATCTTTTTCATATAGTAGTACTGTCGGAGGGATAAATTTAGTCACTTTTAATCGAGGTGAGGTGAATACGTTGGAAGAAAGGGAAAACCGGTTTAATCAGTTGATGTTTGGTTCTCCTCGAAAAAGAGAAAAGAAAAAAGATGAACTTTCGGAACCAGCGTTGGGAAACGTGGATTGGAATCAGCTTATGAATCAATGTCAAGAAATTGCTGTTTCTCTCCAAAGTCTGAAGCCCGTTATTAAAGAGCTGTCTCCTTTGCTTGACTTTTTTCAAAAGAAAACTAAATAAAAAAAGCTATCTCATTTTTCGATGAGATAGCTTTTTTTGAGAAGGGCGGATATCCACTCTCAAAGCTGAACAGCTGCTTACGCTTTTCTTGTTAATGTCTAGTTCTACGAGCTAAGCCGTACGGCTGCTTCCACTCCCTCCTGCGAAACTAAAAAGCAGTTTCACGTCGGGCGTTCCAACATCCTATCGGCTTGGACGAGCTCGCTCCACTTTTCTTTACTTATTGATTTGTTTCTTTTAAAGCATCTTCTTTGCCCAATTCATACGCATCAGACATGACTTTTGTTAGCAAGGCCATCACAGGCTGCATATGTTCCATGTTTAATTCAATTCCCGTTTGGTCGAGCAATTGCTTCGCTTCCGGCAAGTACTTCATTGCGATTTGCATAAATTGCATGTTCGGTTGTTCCATTTTGCCTAACCCCTTTTTAGATAATTTTTGCAATCAATATCATATCATATTTTCTTGTCGATCACCTATTTCAGGGCTAAAAATCTTGATTGGGCAGCTTACCGCTTTCTTTATAAATCTCAATGGATTCTTCAAGTTTTTCCTGATATGCCTCATCCACTAAAGGACTGAACTCTCCCATAGAAATGACTCCGTCCTTAAAATCGTAAAATAGGTTCCCTCCCTCAAGTTTCCCCCTATTATATTCTTCCGCCACCAGCTCATACAGTTGATCTACATGCTGCACCGTACTAGTTAAGACCGTATTTTCCCCTAAATCGGACTGTTCTGATACAAACCCGATGGCATATAGTCCCTTTTCCTTCAATCGTTCAATTAACGGAACATTGAATCCATCTCCAGCCGGGTAGATAACATCGACTCCAGCGGCTGTCATTTCTTCCAAAAAGACAAGAGCTGTTTCTACATCATCCCAATGTTCAACAAACCGGACTTTTACATCAACGTCAGGATTCTCATGCAGCGCCCCTTCAAAGAAACCATTGACTTCAGGCTGCCATTCAAACGCGGAGATGACTCCCACCTTATTCGTTTCAGTCATCTCTCCTGCTACCATGCCTCCAAAAAAGCCCATAGCATGTGCTTCAAAATTCAAGCTGGTCACATTGTTTGCTTTTGCATCTCCATTAAAACAAACAAAGTGAATGTGTGGATACTCCTCACTCATATTATTAAAGTATTGTGCATATTCATCGCCATGGCCGAATATTAAATTCACGCCGCGCTCGTTAAACTCCTTTACAGCTTTCTGGACAACTTCTTCCGAATCCATATGTTCTTTATAGAACACATCGACTCCAAAGGAGGATTGTATGCCCAGCAGACCTTTATAGCCCTTTGTCCCCCACACTTGATCATTAATGGTTTCAGGAACTAACAGACCAACGCTTTTTAGTTCTCCCTTCATAGGTTGTCCACAACCAGATAAAAAAAGGAGAATAAAAACGAATAACCAAATCGGCTTATTCATTTTGTCTCGTCGCCAAAACTTCATAAAAATCAATAAAAAACACTTAATATAAAACGTTTTATGTCAGACAGTTCTTTCTCTTTTATATACGCGCGAGTGCTTATGCTGATTTTTATCATGTTGCAAGTTTTGACAAACGATGTCCCCCCTTAGTCCTCTTATATTTGTGAGAAACTTTACGCAGCAACTCACGAAGGCGTTTCCCGACCCTTAATTATACCTTTTAAAATTTTAACTTGCTAATTCTTTGTTTGTAAAAGAAACATTTCTCCCTACCGAAAACGATACCGTGACAGTATTTGTCTTGTATGAAGTTTTTGCCTTCTAATACCCTCTTCAATTTCTGTATGAGAAGATAAAACCTCCGTTTTTTTGTTCAAAAAAAGAATGTCTGCACTTGCCATCGGTTCATAAGGGATTTGAAGCAACTGCGCTCCCTGCTCCCATTCATTCATTTTGCCACTGGAGAAATGAATGATGGAAGAAGGGGAATGCTTTCCACAATCGGCAAGAGATTGTACAACATCGTCGATAAACAGCACATCCCTTCTGTCTTCCTGAATTGAAATCGCAGATTGATTTTGTTTGATATGTCGAACGCATGCCTGCTGATAAGACGCCGTCAAAGGCTGCCACGGTCCATACACGGTCGGAATTCGGACAATTACATGTGGAAGTTTTTCAATTGAAAACTTGTTCACCATTTTTTCAAGATGCAAAAACAGCCTCCCCTCACTATGGTCAGGATCAGGTATCACATCTTCACTGGTTATTGCCTGCCGACTTCCGAACACTCTCATGGAGGAAACAAAAATCAGCTTTGTTTTTGACTGAAGGCAATAAGAAATACATTTAATGAGCACTTGATATGCCTGCTTCATTTTTTCACGAAAAAATGAAGCGTCTTGAAAATCTCCTTGATCGAAATACGTAAAATAAATGACATCAAATTGGTCTGTGGGGTCAAATAATGACTCCCTGTCTTCAACCTTGGTCACTGTAAAGTTTGCGCTTCTTCCCAAAAACATCTCCATTTCATCTTGGAGCATCAGTTCTTTCTCATGAGCTTGATGGACATAGCCTCTTATCTCCATACCTTCTTTTAAGAAATAATCACATAAACAAAACCCCACAAATCGATTCGCTCCGATCACCGCTATCTTTTCCATCATTTCTGTCCCCCGTCAAAATAAAATAGCCTCTTAGATATGTATAATCAAAGAGGCACTCTTATAACACTTTTTGATTTTCTTCAAAGAAATGTACAAGTGATCGTTCAAACAAAAATTGTTTTTCGGGCAGATAAAGAGACAGAGAAATGGGGGCTCCCAACCTTTGACGATGTTCCTCATAGTGCTTGCTGTGAAGAATTGGATAATGGCTCATATTATTTGTCATTGCCCATATTTTCATAGGAATTGTGGATTGATGGTCTGTTAGCTTTGGTAGTCCTTTTATCCAATCATCTATTAGATCCTCTTCTATGCTGTAAGCCAGGTTAATTTCTTTGACAAGCCGCTTATAGAAGAACTTATTTTGTTTTTCCTGTTCCCAATATGCTCGAAAATCAAGACATGGATTTAAAAACGCGGCACATCGAAAGCAATCTTCATTACTCTCCATCAATTTTAGTGCCAGCAGCGCTCCCATTCCTTCAGCCAAGAGGTGAATATGTTTATTCAAAATCTCTTGCTTCATGATTAAGTGATAAAGCTGTTTCGCTAACCGCAACGCTTTATCACTCCCCCAGTGACGGCCGTATAAATTAGAGTAAAATACTGTATATCCTTTGTCCAAGAGAGACTGTATAAGCTGCCTTCTCCCCGTGTGCTGAATCCATAAGCTTGTAGACCCCTCTACAAAATGCTCCTTATCCCCCAGCACTAACACCCCAAAACCATTGGGCCGGTTGGGAAGGTGAACGACATTCCATTGGTTATCCAAACTAAAAAAGCGGGCATTCATTCAATAAGTCCTCCGATTCTTAAAATACATCTTTTACGGATACTAGCAGTGTATGACCGAAAAGAAAAAAAGAAAGGGGGAATGCCCATTTTTTACACTATTCCTCCCCTTCTTTTTTTTCCTTTGCTGCTTTTAACCTTTCTAACGTCTCCATTCCTAAATCGGTTAAATTAGAAAGGTCCTGATCCAATAATAAATCCAGTTCGTTCATCTCTTCTTTATTCATACCTTCTCACCGTCCCATATTTCTTTTTCTTTATAACTGTTTTATCAGTTTATGCAAATTTCCCTTTAACTTTCACTACTCATGCATTTTATTACAAACATTCTATCCTGCATTATTAGATATTAATCCCCTTCAGATGGAAGTTTCCGTTATTAAGCATATTGCTTTTTACTATGGCATTCGTAAACTTTTTTATCGGTCCTTATTTTGAGAAAATCCCATATAGAACTGACAAATGACAAGAAATAGACATTTATTAAGAAGCACTATTATGATAAAATAAGAGCAAACTGTAATTAAGCTAAGACATGAGGACATTATGATGAATTCGGAAACGGAGGTAAAAGGCGTTGCGTCTTGTTAGAGTACCTTTGTTTATATAACCGTACAGCTTCATAGGTTTTCGCTGGCGTATTTTGTGTATTGGAGGTGAAAAAATGCGTATTTTGGGAACGTTCTTTTGGAGCTTATTGCTTATCAACATGACTGCATATGTTGTTGGCTCCATGCAAGGCTTTACATATGACTTTGTAATCGCTTCAATTATTTCAGTCGCGTTCTCCGTATTTGTGATTATCATGGGAGAAGCTCTTATTCCAAACGAACCAGTAGATCATCATTAAAAAAGAAGCTGTTGAGAAAATTTCTCAGCAGCTTCTTTTTGATTTCATTCTAACAGTAACCCTCTGATTGTTTAACATAGTGCGACAAAATCTCCCTCAAGGCGATTAGGAAAGATTCTTAGTTAACAAAAAAAAGAAGCATTGAATGATTCAATGCTTCTTTTTTATAAGAAACCAATAACACTGTTTCTTAATCCTAATGGGCCTAAATGGACTCGAACCATCGACCTCACGCTTATCAGGCGTGCGCTCTAACCAGCTGAGCTATAGGCCCGTATATTTTATTAAAAGAACTCTATAACAGGACATTTCTGTCTTAGCTTTCTTTCCTTCAATTGGAGCGGGTGATGAGAATCGAACTCACGACATCAGCTTGGAAGGCTGAGGTTTTACCATTAAACTACACCCGCTTATGTTTGCCTGTATTTATGGGGCGATTGATGGGAATCGAACCCACGAGTGCCAGAGCCACAATCTGGTGCGTTAACCACTTCGCCACAACCGCCATACTTTTGGCAGGGGCAGTAGGAATCGAACCCACACCGGAGGTTTTGGAGACCTCTGTTCTACCGTTAAACTATGCCCCTATTATAAATGGTGGAGGGGGACGGATTCGAACCGCCGAACCCTGAGGGAGCGGATTTACAGTCCGCCGCGTTTAGCCACTTCGCTACCCCTCCATTTATTTAAATAAAAGATGCCGGCGAGAGGACTTGAACCCCCAACCTACTGATTACAAGTCAGTTGCTCTACCAATTGAGCTACACCGGCAATGTTAGTTGTCTAGCTGCGAAAGCCAAACCGTACGGCTGTTTCACTTCTTCCTGCGGAGTCAAAAAGCGACTCCTTCTCAGAAGCTCCAACATCCTATCGGTTTAAGCGGGCTTTCTCCGCTTTTCTTATAATGGTGGAGCCTAGCGGGATCGAACCGCTGACCTCCTGCGTGCAAGGCAGGCGCTCTCCCAGCTGAGCTAAGGCCCCATTGTTCTATCAAAATATTCTGGTCGGGAAGACAGGATTCGAACCTGCGACCCCTTGGTCCCAAACCAAGTGCTCTACCAAGCTGAGCTACTCCCCGCTATTATCGAGCTGTAACTTCGAAGCATAAAACATTATATTTTTAGTCTATTGAATTCTAGATAGAGCAATTTCTTTAATTTTCTATAATATGGCGCGCCCGACAGGAGTCGAACCCATAACCTTCTGATCCGTAGTCAGACGCTCTATCCAATTGAGCTACGGGCGCATTTTTTATTAATTGTCTAGCTGCGAAAGCACACGGATGTGCAAATGAAGACGTTGCAACAGGACGTTGCGTTCTTAGTCTTCGTTCCT
>NZ_KI632507.1:0-275 GCF_000504165.1 Bacillus sp. FJAT-14578 | reverse complement strand
ACTCCCCGTTATATGGCGCGCCCGACAGGAGTCGAACCCATAACCTTCTGATCCGTAGTCAGACGCTCTATCCAATTGAGCTACGGGCGCACATTTAATATTGATGTATCTTGGTTTTTCTAAAGTGGTGCCGAGGACCGGAATCGAACCGGTACGGTAGTCACCTACCGCAGGATTTTAAGTCCTGTGCGTCTGCCAGTTCCGCCACCCCGGCACTTACATTTTTTAAATGGAGCGGAAGACGGGATTCGAACCCGCGACCCCCACCTTGGCAA
>NZ_AYSE01000007.1 GCF_000504165.1 Bacillus sp. FJAT-14578 | reverse complement strand
CGTTACCTCCTCATTCGACTCCTCGACATAACCCTTCAGTTTTAGAAATCTAAAACTGCCTAACCTTTACCGAAATTGTGTGACCACATTTCATTTGAGTCAGGAACATTTCGCACCCACTAAATGGCCCTTTAGTGGAATAACATGGATGGTGTTTTTAAACAAATTTATTTTCTTTCGACATTAATACGGGTCAAAAAGAAAAAAATTGTATAAACGAAACAGGTTTTGGATCAAACTTCTACAAACGATTAGAATTTTTATAAATGATCAGACTTTATTTTAAATTTGGGATAAGTCATTTGAGACACTATAATTATGGAATTTTCGCGAAAATCAAAAACGTCCCAATAAGTTTACCCTATTGGGACGTTTGCTTATCAAGTTAACGGAAGAAGTTGTCAGAGGAGTAACCTTTAATATTTGTAAAGGGATATTATTTTTTTACGTCTTTCGACTTTATATTTATATGAATTTGTCTGGTTTTTGTTTGGACATTCTCCTTCGTTTTCTTCGATATCTTTTGGATTAAATCTGTATAATAATTACTTATTTCCTTTTTGCGCCACAGATCATTTTGCCCCCATGCAATCACTAGAAACATGATTAAATGAAAAAAATATACTCCTGTTGGATTGGCTAAAAAAAGGATAAGTCCAGGTACTAATGCTACTAAGCCACATGTTAGCCCTTTAAAAAATCCTGACGAATCTTTAAAACTAATTAAAGCGTATATTAATGAAAAAACGAAAGGGAACGTAAAATACGATGAATCGTTATCTGAAAATAATCGACCTACTAAGGTATTAACTAGAAGGGAAGCAATAAAAGTGATAATCGCCCGTATGAATATTTCTTTTCTTTCTCTCTTCTTTTTTTCGATTCTTGATATCACCTGGGACACAAATTATCCTCCTCCAAGTTAGTTATTTCACACACAAATTTTAACATTTTTATCTTCTTATTAACAATTTAAATGATTGTGAACGAAAACATACTGCTTCTCCTGAATTATTAAAGTATGATTTTAATGGTTTAATTCAGTGTAATAAATTTTCAAAAATATATGTATATAAATCTACCAAAATGGCAAAGATGATAACATATTCCCCCTTATCGAAAAAGCATCTGCTTACGTGCAGATGCTTCTTTTCGACGTGTTTCTTCCTATTATATAAATTTATTTCTATGCTAATTTTTCATACTCCCTGACAAGTTTATAAAAAGTCGTCTTTTTTACTCCTACTTCCTACATGGTCTTAACAGCTGTCATCCCTCCTGCTTTTCATCGATGGTACACTTACTCATCTGTTACCTGAGCTTTTGGTCGGCCAAAAGCTACGCCGTTTTGCTGTGACTTTCTTTTTTATTTGTCGTAATTTATTTAAAATTATATGTCACCTCTTTCAGGGTCATTTGATTGTGTTTTTAAAGGTATACCTTTATAAACACGACCTATCAAGTTATAAACCCAGTGAAATCAAGTTTAAAAAGGTGGTTAAAATATTTTATAAACGTTTATATTTTTGACACACCTTTTTAAACGAAAGTAGTATAAGACCCAATTGTTGGTTTATAAAAAATATTGATCAAAACAGGCTCCTAAAATATTTCACGAGGGCGCTTTTTTTAGAATGCTTTAGCTGCTCTCTTTTTTTATGTCTTATTAAATTAAAGCTCCCAATAATTTAAGACAGCTATTTTCGGGTAATCGGAATTTTAATTATTATTTCCGCAAAACCTTCTCCATCGCTTTTCCCTTTGCTAACTCATCAATCAACTTATCCAAATAGCGAATTTCCTGCATAGTTGGTTCTTCAATGTCTTCCACTCGGACACCGCAGACCACACCTTTGATCAAATTCCGTAAAGGATTCAGTTGGGGAGCTTCCGCAAAGAAGGTCTCAAAGTCTGTCTGTTTTTCCAGTTGTGCTTCTAACTCTTCCTGGCTATACCCTGTCAACCAACGGATGATTTCATCGACTTCTGTTTTCGTACGTCCTTTTTTCTCCGCCTTCGTAACATAATGGGGATAGACACTTGCGACACTCATTGTATAGATCTTATGTTTGGTCATGATACATCCTCCCTCGTTTTCTTAAGTTTATCACATATGACCGTTAAGATTTTCTTCTCGATTGTCCTCTTCTTATTTAATTAAATGGCCCTAACATAAAGAAAGAGCACAATTCTTATTCCAGAATTGCGCCCTTTAATTGAATAACTAATAAATTTTTTATTAGCTAGTATTGGAAAGTTTTGTTTATTAATCCTCATCAATCTCATCTTCAAATTCAGAATTCAATACAATAAATTCTTTTTTAGAAGCTAATTCTTTACAGTTTCTGTTTCACAAGGACGCTAATCTCCGCAGCCGATGCCCAGCCGTTAACACCCGCCGTTGCTTCGAGCTTGACATATGATGCATCTGTCGGATCAAAAGTTACTACTTTCTCCGCATTGTCGTTTGCCCAAGTTCCGCTTGCAACTTTAGTAAAGGTCACTCCATCTGTACTTACATAAACGTTATATCCTGTAATATTTCCGTTGCTGCCTGATGGCCTTGGTAAATACGCGACCTTATCGATTGGGTAAGTTCCTCCAAGATTTAAGGTGATCGATTGGGGGAGAACATCAGATTTATCCCACTTTGTATGCCAAATCGTTTGTGAATTTCCGTCAATCGCCATGGATGCTGAATTATTTCCACCAATCGTTTCCTGACTTGTCGCCGTTGCCGTCATTTGAGACTGAGGGATCTTATTAACATTAACCGTTACTTTAATGCTTGTTGTCAAAGGGACGTTATTGGGATTTTCTACCCAATTTGGCAAAGTTACAGTTCCATTTACAGTAAAGGTCTGTACAGTCTTTACCGTAGGATCATAGTCTGAAGCATCTACATTCCATGTCACCTTGGCCTTCCCATTCAAGCTGCCTGAATCGGTAACCAAGTCTACTGTCGTTGGCAATCCTAGGGCGTCCGCTGTCTTCGCCGTTCCGATTGCCACCCCTGTTTTGTCAGCAGGTGCAGTGATGCTGTTTAATTTAAGAACGACCTCTTTTGTGAAATCCGTAGCAGGAGGAGTTTTACTTGGATCAGCTCCCCATTCTTTGTTCGGGGTTGAGCCCATTTGGAGTTCTAGTTTTCCGCCTTTCATAATATCCTCGTAGCTGATCCATGCCTGATCAAAGCTTTTCCCGTTCAGCTTCGCCTCTTGAATATAGCGATTTTTACTAGATACATCGTTTGCCTTAATCGTAAATGACTTCCCTTTCTCAAGATGCACTGTCATTTCAGAGAAGATAGGCGAACCGATCATATAGTAGGGGTCTCCGGGATTTCCAGGGAATAACCCCATTGCGCTATACACGAACCAGGAAGACATTGCCCCGGCATCATCATCCATCGAAGGCAAATACCCCTCTGGATCAGCACGGTATACACGTGATTTGATCGGCAAAGCATACAATCCATGGTTATGGTACTTTTGTGTAACTACTTCTGTCGTGTATTCTCTCACATATTTCTGGGTTAAATAAGGCTTGCCCAAATAATTAAACATATACGGCGCTTGAATATCCGGTTCGTTGATTGCCATATATTCATCAATTTCAAAGAAATACTCTAGGTCATCAGCTAACTTTTCAGAGCTCCCCCTTAGTTTGGCCAGACCTTGGACATCATGCGGAACGAACCATCGGTAATGCCACAGATTTCCTTGATAAGCAAATTCATTGATCTTTGAAACGCTTGCAACTGTTTCTGCATTCGGCGTAAAAAATCCTCGTACATTTTGTTGGTCATCCTTCTGTGTTGGGTTCCAGAGATCCTGATAAGACAACGCAATTTCCCGGTATTTCACATAGGTTAGCTTGTCTCCAAGAAGAGAAGCTAGCTTCATCGGGTAATAAGCACTGTATGCTTTCTCTAGTGCTCCGGATACTTTATTAGGAACATAATGATCTGTATCGACAGCCATCCCTTGAAGAGCCGTATACACGTCGAAATCATCAAATCCTTTTGTATAAGCATCAAGGATTACCGCACCGTTAAATTCATTCCGTACAGTCGGACTTGGCCAGTACCCTTGCCCCCACTGGACATAGGAGCCCCTAGTCTTATATACATCCACCATAGATTTCACAATATTATCAAACTCCTGAGGAGCAAGTATTGAATACAAGGAGTATTTCCTAAAATCATCCCATGTCGTCCAGCCTGAGTAATATTCAAAGTCCTTGCCAAACTCAGAGGTGTTGCGAATCGTATTCTCATCCCTTGCCGCTCGGAACTCGCCTTTTGAGCTTGTGACATTATTTGGGTGAAGGAAGGAGTGATACAGCTGCGTATAGAAAATTGTCTTGTTTTCCTCATCGTTGTCGGTGATTTCCACCTTGTTTAGAAGCTTACTCCAAATTTTTCTCGTTTTGCTCCGTTGCTGGTCAAAATTCCAATTCGGAATATCATGATCTCTTTCATATTTTGCCTCTTCTACACTAATTGGAGAAAGACCAACTTTTGCTTTTATCTCCTGATTTTTGTTTGTGTCAAATTTTGCAAATACCCCAATCTTTGTGCCGCTGCGACTCTCATCGTCTCCGACAGCATCGCCAGACCAAGACTGATAGGAGTCGAAATCTTGATCAAACTGAATAGAATAATACATTTTATAGTAGCCATGACCACATACATTTTTTCCCGTAATATAGCCTGATATTTCATTGTTATTTTCAACCTTAAGACTAGCATCTAGCATCCCTGCATATGAGTTTGCTAGATCAATTAGCACATACCCATCTTGTGATTTAGGAAACATATATTTATGGAATCCTACACGCTTCGAAGCAGTCAGTTCCACTTCAATGTCGGATTCAAGTTTCACTTTATAATAGCCAGGTGATGCTTCCTCACTGTTTTTGTCGTACTTCTCTTTATATTTTTTGCTGTCATTCGTAAACGAACCGATCCCAGGCTTCATCAAGATATTTCCACCTGCACCACTGCAGCCGACACCGCTGAATCGAAGGTGTGAAAACCCTTTCAGATATTTATCTTGATAATAATATCCACTAAATGCCCCACCATCGGAATCCGGTCCCAATGATACTAGACCGAACGGCGTTGTTGGACCAGGATTCGTCTGGCCATTATCGCCTAATGTGTTGATAAATGGATCGACATAATCTACAGGTTTTTTGTTAATCTCCGGATAAGCAGGCGTTTGTTCTACATCTGTGCCATACAATTCTAACTCGTAAATCCTAGCGTTTGAGTCTTGAGTGGAAGGTTTATCTATATAGAGCCTAATATAACGAGCTTTAAACGTAGGGACGTATCTGTCAACGATTGTCTGATAGTTATCCTTTACAACATCGATATCTTCCCAGGTCTTTCCGTCTTCACTCATCTGCAAACGAAATGAATTGGTATTCCAGTAAGGACAATTTTTTGATTCACCAATACAAGCATTTTGTACAACCCATTGGTTAATGTTGTATTCTTTGCCCAAATCCAACTCTAGCCATTTCTGAGCAGTACCGGAATTGTCACACCACTTCGTATCGGTTCTGCCATCCACGGCAAAACTAGGGTTTTCATATTCATTACATTGACCGCTGGCTGTCGCCTTCGCATTCAAAGCCACATTCGTGGTCTTTGATTCCTGCGGATGGGATTCGGATACCGCCATAACGGAGTCCGACGATAATGGTTCCATCATAGTCAATAGAATCAATACGATCATAAACATGGATAAAAGCTTTTTTCCCATTTTAATCTGTCCTCCCAATTTCATTAATTATGAATCTTTTATTCACCTATAGTTCTATCTTTTACTTAAGCACGAATGTTCTGCTAAATGGACAGGAATGTCACTGTTGGAACACAAATACTTTAACCTTGTATTAAGACCCTCTTATATTAAGATACTGAGTGACTTCCATCGTGCTTTAATGAATAGGGATTGCATTGATCATCATTAATCTATTGCTCTTAAACAGCTCGAATACCACATATGCATCATCACTGTAAGCAGCTTGTTGATTAATTTTCACATTCACTGCTAGCTCTTTACCTCTAATCAAGGTCCGCTCTACAGAATACACATCGTGAACATTGTTTTCGGTAAAATCTTTATTCGATTTCAATGGCAAACCTGCAGGGTCTCCTGTCTCTTCATTGGATTTTACCCGAACCTGCACTGCACCAGCTCGGATTTCGCCATCCCCTACAGGCTGTGGATTGGCCGTTACTTGCTTCCATGTCTGCCCATTGTTGACACTGTATTCATAATCTGTTGGTTCCGAATATCCAGGGACATCCGTCCAGCCATATGTATTAAATCCATCGTCAACCGTAGGATTGGTTGGTGCCATGGGTTTAATAGACTCTGTGTTTACGAAGCTAGGAGTTGAATTGTCGCGCTCATCAACCGCTTTGACTACAAAATCATAGGCTTGACCTGCTTTGACACCCTTCACAGTATATTGAAGTTGTTCTTCTCTGCTTCTACTGGAACATAGACACTCCACTTTAACCCTAAGCGACCGTTTTTCTCAATAATTCGGAAGCCGCGTGTAAGGTCCTTATCGTCGGATTCCATTGGCTTTCTCCAAGAAAGTGCAATATCTCCATTACCATTTTTGTTTGCCACTAATTCTTCAACCGCATTAGGTTTGCTATCATTTCTGGATAATAGTGTAAGTGTCAAACGCTGCAGCTTCCCCGGATCTGTATGTATCAATCGTTAAGCTGTTTTCCGTCATCCGGATCCCCGAGTAAATCGGCTATACGTGGCTGCTCATACTTCGCTGCGACGTATAGCCGGCTTACACCTTTTTATGGATGGATCCTGTAAAACAGTTTAAATCATCTTTACTCCGTGGCGCTCAAATGCTGCAGCTTCTAGAATGGACATCCCTTGACTCTCGGCAACTTGAGCCAGTTTGTCCGAAACTTGCGGTGCAAATTGCTTCGCAGGAGCAGCATAGGACATTTCCCTTGCGCGCGCAGAGTTTCTGCGTTGGAACGGTCCCCAAATGGCAAAGGTTTGACCTGGGCTTTGAATATTGACAAAAAGCGTGTTTCCATCAGGCGAGAAGGTCGGGCCTGTCAATTCAGTTTCACTAAGACGGTTAGCGGCAAAAGGATAGACTTTGCCTTCTGGGGTAATTCCCATAAGTCGATCTTGTCCTGAACCATCTTCTGCATACCAAAGGTCGCCCCAAGGAGTCATACAGATATTATCTGGATATTCCATGTCATGTGCATCCGTTCCCTCATAGAAAAGCTCCAAGGTATTGGTAGCTGGGAAATAGCGGTAAATACGCCCAAGTTTTTTCTCGCCGGCAGAGGTATCATCGAACCAGAAGACACCCGCTTGGAAGAACGCTCCCTCTAGTCTACTGAACTTAATGCAGTTATGTTTAGCGGCATCCTCACGGCAGAGATGAGGATCTAGTTCCTTCCAAACAATCTGAAATTTTTGTCCTGTTTTAAATGTGCTTGCTGATGGATCAGTTACCGCTTCAATCGCCGCCGCATAAAGCTTACCGCCTTTTTGTAACGCGCCCGGTTTTTGGCTTAAATCATTTGGGATAAAGCGATAAAGGTAACTTGGGCTTGAATCCTCTGTTAAGTATACATATCCTGTCGCTGGATCAATTGCACAGGCTTCGTGTGAAAAGCGTCCCATATCCTTGATTGGAGTTCTAGACATTTCGTTCTCCGGCTGTGTCGGATCCACTTCAAACACATATCCATGTGTCGCAGAACGTGTTTCTTCACAAGTCAGCCAAGTGCCCCAAGGAGTCGCTCCACCAGCACAATTTCGGATTGTACCTGAAGAGGTGACATATTCTTCGATAACTTCGCGATTTGGACCTACAACTACAGCCGTTGTACCACCTTGAGCAGCGGCATCATAAGGATTGCTTCCAAATGCTGCGCCTGCCCCCAATTCATGATTACGAACAAGGATGGTCGTATTGTTAGGACCTTCAAAAGCTGCCGTTCCATCAAAGGCTCCAGGGATTTTTCGCCCATCAGTCATTAGACCGCCTTCTTTAGAAATAATTTTGTAATGAAAGCCTTCTGGAAGATCAAGAATGCCATTTGGATCCGGAACTAATGGACCATATCCGCCAAAGCCGCTGGTTGGATTATTAGTTGTATCCGCCAATGCTTTGGAACCAAGTGCTAATACTCCAGTTGATCCTAGGGTAAGAGCAAGTGTGCTCATTCCTCCCGCTTTTAAGAAATCTCTTCTGTTCAAGCCATTTTTAGATGTTTGATTTTCCATAATAAATATTCCTCCCTATCAATATTTTTCTATCTATTGGTAGTTTAGCTGGGGAACTTTAAGAATTAATTGATTTTTTGTAATGATAAGATAAATAAATTTAAAGAAATGTAAAAATACTTCGGATTTTGATTAAAAACACGCTATGAACGATGATTTATCAATACGACGTAGTTTATTTTCTGAAAAAAGATTGATCAAATCCTTTAAGCCTCTCATTTTTTCAGACCACATTTTTAGAATAAAGTTCGATCAAAAAATATTCATAAATCTTGATTTATCAATGTTCTGATAAAATATGGACTGTATTTTAATCAATATTTTTTATAAACGGTGCAACTTTTTTACATACGGCCGAACATTATTTTACCCCCCCTTCAGAATCAAATTTGCTTTTCTGCCTAATGGTAAGTGCTAAATATTAATAGAGTTTAAATGTTAACGTCGAATCTTATTGTCGCTCCATCGTTTTTTTTCCCTTCTTTAGCATGTAGAATATCGTCTACTATCTTTTCCATTCCGCTCTTTTCATTTTTTCTCCCTTCCTTTTGCCTTTTAATAATTTTGAATAAAAATACGAGGCAATGAGCAATGAACATTGATTTTAAGTAATGCGGTCGTGTCCCTTGCCAGAAAGAAGCGTATCATGGTTCGAAACGTTTAATAAATTCTACAAATCTGTATACCGTATTAAGTAAAACTTAAAATGACCTTTAGATACTACCAGCAATGCAATTTAATCTTTTTGCCCCAGAACCCATTTACGAAACTTTTACATTTGATTTACTCTCTATTAAAATTTGTCACTTACAATTTAGTAAAAAAGCAAGTTCGATTCTGAAGGGTGTGAATTTAAAATAAAGTTCTGCAGTTTGTAATAAAGTTAACCGTTTATCAACCCGATCGGTGGAACCGGGCTAATAAAAATAAATGGAATTCTCGTCTATACAACCGTACCGATTCGGACAAAAGTGAGCGTTGGACTTTTAGATACAGGAGAAATTTCATTGCAATCTAAATTCACCCTGTGCATGAAAGGACTCGATGGGATTATGGTCAGATTTTCGAATCTTCTTTTTTAAAATTAAAATCAAGTGTAGAATTTATGAAAATATAATGTTGTAAACTGCTTAAGTTGAGGTGGAATGATGAATTTTGAACAAATGGAGTATATTGTAAATGTTGCAAACGAGATGTCAATTTCAAAAGCAGCAGAAAAATTATTTATTTCACCTTCAGGGATGAGTCAATCTATTACCCAGTTAGAAAATGAGCTTGGTATAAAAATCTTTAATCGATCAAAACAAAGAGTTACTCCTACTTTTGAAGGTAAAATCGTAATTTCTAAAGCAATGACTTTACTAAACACCATTAAAGAACTAAATAAAGAAATTTTTGAGTTAAAAAATAGCAATCAAACTCATTTAAAAATCTTAACTGCTCCTTCCTTTACTTTTATACTTCAAGAAACAATGGTAAAGTTTAATTCGGAAAATAACGATATTACATTCGAATTAATAGAGCAAAACCCTACAGAAATTATTCAGAATTTCAACAAGGAAAATTATGACTTTGCTTTAATTCCCGCTTCTTTAGAAGAGTTAAAAAAAGAAAAAAATATTCTTTTTGAACATATTCATACAGGGCATATTTGTATAGCGGTTGGTAAAAATTCACCTTTTTATCATCATGATTATGTAACACTTTGTGCATTAAAAGATTCAAAATTAGTGATGTATAATTCATCTGACTATAAAAAGGTATTAAAATTAACAAAACCGAATTTAAATCAAGTGTTAGTTAGATCGAATAGCAACAGCCTTCTTTATAAGCTGGTAACAGAAAGTCAAGCCATCTTGTATTTGCATGATTTTTCTATTAAAAAAAGTTCAATGGTTATGAATGGGGATATAAAAATTATTCCATTAAAGGAAGAAAAACATTTTCCAGTTGATTTCTGGCTTATTTATTTAGAAACGAAAAATTTAACGAAAGTAACTAAGGAATTTATGGATGCCTTTTTAGATAATTTTAAAAAAAGCATTTAATTTATAGAGAGGTAAAGAATCCGTATAACAGGTCTGAAGAGGTAATGTCTCGAAAACAATATTTCCGACTCTATTATAACCACCGTTTTTAGAACAAAATTAAACAGCCTGAGCCCTTGCAAATATAGAACTCAGTCTCTTATTTTTGCACGGACGCGTTCCCCTATCGTAGTTCAACAAGCGTTAGTTCATTTATGTTACAAAAGCACTCCCTGTTTTGGCATGTATATTACTTAATTTATTTAAAAAATAACTCGATGTCGTTATATAAATTACTTACCTTTATTTCGCCATATTCATCCCCTACTTCTTTTAATAAATAAGGCTTTTTATTAAGAAGGTAGTTTTTTAATTTTAAGAATGTACTCAGAGGGAACTCGTGGTCCCAATTTTCTTTATACCCCACAATTCCATGTTTTTTTATTAAAGAATCAACTTCCCTAATAATCACTTCTAATAAGGAATCGTAGGAACATTCAGTATCAATGTCTGTTATATGTTCATTTTCTTCCTTACCGTCATACATGACGATGACATGTAACATTCCATCTGGTTTCGATGTGAAGTTCCAAGCAGTAATACAAGGTTCAGCGTCCCACTGACAACTCGTGTTTGTTCTCAACCCATCATCTTTTGAAACGCATTCAGGGTTTAAATACATTAATGCATTAAGTAAATCCCTTAAACAGTCCGTTACATAAGTGACATCAAATGATGACCTTTGAGAGTTTATTTCGATAAATCCATTTACAACCCAACGTCTACCAAATTTATATTCAAACCTCATATAATAATTTTACCTTTCCACTCTTTTTACTAATTTTACACCATTCCTTGTTAAACTAACCTGCCCGTTTGTTATAAGAAACTACATAAAAACCTCTCTTGAAGCAAGAGAGGTTGACATAAGATTCGGTCTCGGCAATCAAAAATCCGGTTAATGCTATTTTTGATATCGTGCGATTTGGAAATAAAAGTAAGACTATGACCCATTTTTACACGTATCTCGGCTGAATCCCATACTTGGGCATTGGAATCAATAATATTATTAATACATTTAATCCGCAGCAGATCATTATTGGTAATCGCTTAGCAATGACAAAAGAATTATTATTGCACCCAATAATGGAGGTAATCGAAAGCCATTCTTTGAGGCATAATCAAACAAACTTAAACATAAATTTTGCAGAATTGGCCAACTATTTAACAGCGCTGGGAATTTCAGCATCTGTAACGGAATTTTTCTTGAAATCAGACCTTCATAAAAAAATATAAAGGAAACTTCCATCGGCAGGGGGGCTTACTGCCCATTAATGCGGGATAAAAAGTTAACCTGATGACAATTCCCAGAACTTCTCCATCCAAAAAGGTTATATTTAATGGTAAGCTGCTGCGAACATTTATTGCATATGGACATAATGCATTTTTATTTTACACAATATTTTTCAATTTAAAGCAACAATATATATCCAATTTGAAGGACGCAAATCAGCGTCTTTTTTCTTTTACTATGGGCACAATATACCTAGTCCTTCTCACATCATGAAAGAAGTGCTGGGAGGTTTTTATGCTATTTAAATCACCGAAGTACCAGAAGGAAATTGAGTACTTTCAGGATTGGAAATCCAATTTTGAACAGGAGCTAAATGATTATAAAGTGGATTTTTCAAACATTCAAGGGGAAGCAACAAAGGAATTGCTGTCCAAAGAAATCAATAAGCTTCAAGCCTTTATAGACATCGCCGATAAACGAATAAATGAATTCCGCAAATGATCGAGACTAAAAAAGACGGTAGACCCCTTCACTGAATGCCTGGCTTTTTATGAGGGGGTTCTTTCAAGAGGATGATACGGGAGGTATATTTTTCATACCTTCCGTATCATCCTCTTTTTATATTCTTATAATCGACTTTTACTTCCTGTAATCAAAATGTAATACATGGCTTCTATTGGAGTAGAGAAACATATTCGTGAATATAAATCGAGCTTTCAATCACAACGATTATACCACTTGTAAAAACATAAACATGGAGGGGGTATCCATATGAACACATTGCTTGCAAGGAAGCGATTACTTCTCTTCCTTGCTCTCCTTCTGATAGTCATGAAAGTTCCTGTCTCTCTTGCCCGGACAGAGTTTCCAACCAATCATGGAGAAGAAAAAGCACTTTACGATCCAACCATTATTCTAAAAAAAAAGTTAAACTATACAATTCAAAAAAAGCATTTGACTCAAAATGAATATAAAAAAATGATAAGAACCTTTAGCTCAATCAGCCCTGTTTCTTACGCATTGCCAACTGAGGAACAATACATTGGTGCATTGCGCCGATTGTTCCAAAAATATTCTATATACAGCTCCTGAAATCATAAATCCACGGCCTCATAAAAAAAGGGGGTTCCTCCGTGATACGTCAGGAACCCCTGTTATATAAACTCGCTATAGAATTAACAACGGCTGATTTCTAAGCAGGGGCTTCCCCCTTCACTTTTTTTCTTCCACCTTTTGCTCCTGATGACAACCACTTTTGCAAATATACGCTTTCTTTACATATAAACTCGGAAACACTTTCAAATTGCTTTTCGCACCGCAAATATGACATTTTTTCGGCTTGCTCGCCAGCAGCATCTCCAGCACCTTCCCTTTGCTTAGTTTATTCATTAAGCAAGGTCTAAGATGAATGTGTACTAGTCTGTTCGACTATGATTCCCTTCTGAATTCATTTCGACTTTTTGTTATCCAATCCCTCTCTTCAAAAGGAAACTCGATTTAATTTTTATCCCTCATTAACGGGCAGTAAGATCCCCCAGAGAAACCGAAGAACTCTAAGGGGGATAACTGCCCGTAAAAGTCCGATAAGATCAACTAACCATCAGTCGGGGATGCCCCCTACTGATGGAAGTTTCCTTTATCTTCAAAAAAATATGTTCCGCATGAATTGTTTCTTCAAGTACTAAAATCCCGTATGAATAATCAAATCCGCATCTTCTAAAGATTCAATGAGCTTTGTTGGAAGCTTTTTTGCTCTTTTGGGCATATGGGTATCAGACACGACTATCATTTTCATAATTAATAGTCTCCTTATTTCTTCAATATTTCTATTTTTGCAGCGTTTGCCTTTGCCGGGAATGAGTATGTAACACTCTCTTCTTCCTTGAGCCATGCTTTGACTAATTGACCGACCTTATAATTTTGGATATTATCAGGAACGGTTATATAAATAGGCTGAATATCATTATCTCCCAAGATTTCTTTTGTTGTATAATTCAATGCCGCATCTTTCGGAATGACATTGGCAACTAAAATTGTATTCCCCTTTACCTCCATAATTCGGCCTTGAACCGTATAAGAAAGTAACGACTCGTTATTCTCCGTTTCTCCACTACAACCGACATGAATCATTAATAAAAATAAAATCATTGCACACTTCAAAATGATAGATTTCATTCGTTCTCTCCTTATTTTTTGCTGATCTTTCCATTGTAACCTGATTTGCCGCCCAATTTCCAAGGTTATGCGAAAACATGAATAAAAGAAGAGCAAAAAAACCTCCCGGCAATTGTGCAGGAGGCGATTGTTAAAACTCAATTTTGATTTTTTGAGACTCACTGATTTTGTTTTCATTTTGATCAAATATGTCACTTGTCGTTATTTCAATCCACTCGACGTTCTTTGTTTCATTATCATGTTCATCTTTCTCACTGTCGCCGCCTGCATGCTTGCCGTGTTCCTCTTTATGAGCATGGCCGCCTGCCGCATTCACAATAAAGCCGATGTTTCCGGCCTTTACAGCATTACCTTCTATTTCACCGTTCAGCTCCTCAAGGTAAATATCTTTTTCCCAGTCAAATGTTTCGCCTGTGTTCGTTTCAAGTAATGCAATTGGTGCAAAATTCACTTTCTCTGGAGTAGTATTTTTGATTTCAACGAACACTTTAACAAAATCAAATTCCTCTTCATGTGTTAACACATGAAAATAATCGATCATGCCGTAACTTGGTCTTAAGTGAACTAATTTCATCTCTTTTACCGTTAATTCGATTGGGCCAACTTTGTAAGTTTGATTGACGTTTTTAATAGCTTTTAAAACAGCTTCTCCTTTATCATCTTCATACGTTTGACCAACCTCTACCAATGAGCGGTCATCCGTTACTTGAGGGTTGGGCTGGTATTCAACGGTTTTGTTCTCTGTTTGCTCCTGATCGTTTTGTTTTGTAGTTTCAGCATTTTTTTCGTTCGTATTACTTTCTGTCTCTGTCGCATTTTCTTTATTTGTTTCATTGTTCTCAGGAGCAGCATTTGCAGAACAGCCGACAAGAAGCATGATTAAACACAACAGTGAAAGAGTCTGTTTCATGATGATTCCTCCAGATGGTTTTATTTTTAGTATGTGTTCAAAAAGGAGGACAAAAAGAACCGAGAAGTTCAAGGAAGCGCCGCTTTGAGTAACGGAGCGTATAATAAATAATACGTGAGTAACGGAAAAGCAAGCTGACGCTGAAGTTCGACGGTTATTTTTCCCGGACTTTTGGAATAACCTCTTTTAAAAAAGCACCCGCTGCTAGTATTGGAGCAACGGGATACCTTATCGTGTTTACTTATTTTTTACTTATCTTCGATTTTAATGTCATATTTTAACGCATCGAAAACATTTTTAGCGATTTCAGTATTATCAATTTGTCCAGCAAACGTTTCACTTGCCGGTCCGAATGCATATACTGGAACGTCTTCACCTGTATGTCCGCCTGTTGTCCAGCCAGTATGAGAACGCTCATTGAAAATGTTCTCAATCGCATTGTCGATGTCAACAACTTTCTTTGTTACTGCAGCATCTTTAACTGATTGGATTTCTTCCGCTGTTAATGCTAAAACATTTTGATCGATATACTTTTTCAAAGTTGCTTCAACATCTTCACCATCAGCAATTTTTTGGGCCATAAAATCAGGTGTGCGCTTTGCTGCTTTGATTGGTTCACTAAACCAGTTGTAATTACCATCTGCTCCAATAGAGTATCCGCCAGTTGAGTGGTCAGCTGTTGCTACTACTAACGTATGTTTATCCTTTTTCGCGAATTCGATCGCTGCTTTGAATGCTTGCTCGAAATCTTCCATTTCACTCATGGCACCAACGATATCATTGTCATGCCCTGCCCAGTCTACCTGGCTTCCTTCTACCATTAGGAAGAAACCATCTTTATCTTTGCTTAATTTTGAAAGGGCAGTGTTTGTCATTTCTTTTAATGAGGGAATGTCTTCTGTACGGTCAATCTTCTTTGGAAGCCCGCCGGGAGCGAATAATCCAAGAATTTGATCATTCTTATCGTTTAGCATCTCTTCACGATTTGTTACATAGCTGTATCCGGCTTTTTGGAACTCTTCTGTCAAATTGCGATCTTTACGGTCAAAGTTGCTTTTACCTCCGCCAAGAAGAACGTCAATTTTATGTTGGCCGTTTACCATTTCATCAAAGTAGTCATCGGCAATCGAGTTCATATTTTTACGGCTGTGGTCATGCGAACCGAAAGAAGCCGGTGTTGCATGCGTAATTTCAGAAGTCGCAACAAGGCCTGTCGCTTTTCCTTGTTCTCTAGCAGCTTCAAGAACCGTTTTTGCTTCGGATCCGTCGTTGTCAACAGCAATCGCAGCATTGTATGTTTTAATACCTGCAGACATCGCCGTTGCCGCGGAAGCAGAGTCCGTTACGTTTTGCTCAGGGTCTTCCGGATACGTCATTTGCTGGCCTACAAGGTACTGATCGAATGCTGTTTGTTCAGCAAACTTTGTCGCAGGATCATTTTTCATATAACGATGAGCAGAAGTGTAAGAAACACCCATGCCGTCACCGATTAAGACAATTACATTTTTGATTTCGGCGTTATTCTTTGCTTCCTTATCATTAAGTTCCTCTGCACCCACATGAGAGAATCCGCTCATTAAACCGCCAAAAGCAACCGTTGAAAGAACAGCTACTGGTAATAACTTTTTCGCTAACTTCTTTTTAATCAATGTTGTTACCTCCCAGTTATTATTGCATTAAATCTTACAAGATGAATTATATTCAGAAACTATTAAGCTACTTTTAATGGATTGTAAATTAAACGTTAAGATTCTATTTCTATTAAAATATTAACCCTTTAACTCTATCATTAATAATCAAACCTTCATTCAACAGGTAATTTAAGTTATACCAGTAAAATATATCTACATCTCTTCATTGTATTATAGTTCTAATTGCCCATTAATCTTCTGCGTGTTCCGAAGAATAAACTGCTTTTCAGGAGAATGCATGGAAGAAAAAAGAGCGTTTCAATTTAATAACAGAAACTGAAAAAACCACCCGATTATAAATAAGGGCACTGAAAAAGTCCAAATTTTAAATTAGGCAGTGGAAAGTTTGATGTAGTCGAACTTTCCACTGCCTTTATGTTTTATACTAAGGATATTACTATTGTAGGTGGTATCCAAATGATTTCAAATCAATCTTCTCTGAATCTTAGTCCATTTATGGCAATTTACGATATTGTTGTCCCCAAAGACAATATGCTTCGTCAAATCAATGAACTCGTTGACTTTTCATTCATTTTGGAAGAACTAAAAAATAAATACTGCCTTGATAATGGACGCAATGCCGTGCCGCCGATTCGCATGTTTAAGTATTTATTATTAAAGTCTATTTTTGACTTATCTGATATTGATGTAGTTGAGCGGTCAAAATATGATATGTCGTTTAAATACTTCTTAGATATGGCACCTGAAGATCCTGTTATTAATCCAAGTTCATTAACGAAGTTTCGTAAATTGCGTCTTCAAGACGTGAGTTTATTAGACATGCTTATTGGAAAAACAATTGAGATTGCACGAGAAAAAGAAATCATTCAAAGTAAAACCATTATCGTCGATGCCACACATACAAAATCACGTTATACCCAAAAATCACCGAAAGAATTTTTACAAGAGAAATCAAAAAATGTTCGAAAAGCTGTGTATCAAATCGATGAATCGATGAAAACTAAATTCCCCTCAAAGCCCACTTCTAGTGAAGTAAAAGAAGAAGTAGATTATTGCCATGAAATCATTTCTATTGTAGAAATGGAACCACAAATCGCTACGATTCCGGCTGTGAAAGAAAAGTTAAATGTATTAAAAGAAGTCGTGGAAGATTACACAGAACATCTTAGCTTTTCCAGTGATCCTGATGCTCGTGTCGGACATAAAACAGCTGATTCTTCTTTCTTTGGTTTTAAAACACATATTGCGATGAGCGATGAACGTATTATTACGGCTGCGATTGTCACAACTGGTGAAAAAAGTGATGGGAAATACCTACAAGAATTAGTCGAGAAAAGTAAAGCAACTGGCATAGAGATAGAAACAGTCATTGGGGATACAGCGTACTCAGAAAAAGAAAATATTGAATATGCGAATCGAATGGAACTACAATTAGTTGCGAAATTAAATCCTAATATCACACAAGGTACTAGAAAAAAAGAGGATGAATTTGAATTTAATAAAGATGCAGGCATGTATGTGTGTAAAGCAGGACATTTAGCTATACGCAAGGCACGTACAGGTAAGAAAGGCATTAATAAAAATCAAAAAGACACTTATATGTTTGATATCGAAAAATGTAAGGTATGTCCATTCCGTAACGGATGTTACAAGGAAGGTGCAAAAAGCAAGACATATTCTGTTACAATTAAATCAACCGAGCATCGCGAACAAGAAGCGTTTCAAAATAGTGAAGAATTTAAAACATTAGCGAAAGAAAGATATAAAATTGAGGCGAAGAACAGTGAGCTCAAACACAGACACGGGTATGATGAAGCATCATCGGCGGGGCTAATTGGTATGGAAATTCAAGGAGCAACAGCTATTTTCGCAGTCAACCTCAAACGCATTCTCACACTGATGAAAGAAGAAAAGTAACTAAATATAAAAGAAATAGGTCAATTCCTGTTCAAAAATCGAACAGGAATTGACCTATTTTGTTTGAAAAACAAACACTACTTCAAAAACGTAAGTTTTTCAGTGCCCTCTTATAAATCGGATGGTTTTTTCAGTTTCTGTTAAAGGTCGAACTTGATTTCTGCCGCTCTTAGCCCTTTCACATAACCACAGTTTAAGATCCCTGCAGGCATCATGATTTCATCAAGCAACCTTGATGGCTTTTCCAAATGGAACTCTCGGTAAATAATCATCAGGAACAAGCCAAAATACTTTGTAATTCACTTGAAGCTCTTCATAAAAATGACCAGTTACATCTGTAATATAAAACAATGTATCAATTTTTTCCGCTTCTGCCCATTCCAACACTTCCGTATAAGAGGCTTTTCCATGCTTGAAATATTTGATTTGCGCTTTATCAATAGGTGTCGTACTCCGAATTTTAAAATCGGCTTGAACCAATATGGCGTCTTTTTTTATTTCTTGAAATAACTTGATGATATTATCTACAAGAATCGGATCCTCAGGTGGATTCGATGTGTCAATCGCCAATGCAACCGTTTGGTCCTGCCGCTCTTTCAATAGCGTAAGGAGAGCCATTTGCCATTTCATTATGATCGCCCCCATCTTTTTTTTCGAACAACTTTTATTTTGTATCGATTCGACCTAAATATAAGAAGAGTTGAAATAAAAATTATGTATAGGAGATGGATTAAAAGGGTAAAAAGAAACCCTTTTAATCCATCCTCCTGAAAGGATCCGTCATGCAAACTCAGTAAGACCAAGGGTGTTCATAACGGAGTCTTTTAGTAAAAATCGCTTTGATGATTGATTAAAGACTTATGGATAACTTCTTAAATATTATTTTTTGAAAATCCCGAACGGTTTGCCCACAGGCAGCACAACTTGACCGAAATGAACATTTAAGACAGCCGCGGCGCATCCGTAAAACGAAAACAAAGCAATCAGCAGCTCAGATACGGCAGCTAATAAATGCGTGAATTCATGCATAATGCCAAAAGTGCTTAAAGACAATCCGATAAATAGAAAATCAATTAAAACGAAAATAATGAACAAGACCTTGTGTGTTTCCATCGCTCCGATGGTCATAAATATGCTGAAGATCAAATAGCCGACAAAGGCAAAGCCGAGCTGTTTTGGATCGGCGGCTGCCGCTAATTCTTCTCCAAGCGCTCCCATTTGAATAAGCCATGTCATTCCTACACCAAACCAAAATAAACCAAAAGCGCCAAATGCTGTTGCACCAAATGTATTATTATGTTTTGAATCTTGAATGGATGCGATCAATTGAGCCAATCCGCCTAAGAAGACTGCCCATGGCAAGACTAATGAAACTCCTTCTGTTAGTCCAAGCTTTTGAAAAGATGCTACTAATGTGACCATAGCAAGTCCGAAAAGACCCAATGCCGACGGATCTGCCGTCACGATTTTAACATGCTGTGTATTTTCGTTGTTCATGATGAATAATAAACCTCCCTGATTTTAAACACATACTTGAAAAAGATACAGAAATGAGCAGAAAGTGTCAATGCTTTTTTGCCTTCTTCTTTCTTTTTCCCGTTTTTTATCCCGCATTAACGGGCAGTAAGACCCTCATTTCAAAGCTTAAGTGGGTAATAAATCCCCGTAAAAGCCCGATTGAAGGAACACAGACTAACACCGCCGCGTCCTGCGGCAACGTCTGTGTGACCCGCATCGTACGGGCCTAACTAACCATCAGTGGAAGATGAAGGAACCTCCCCCTGATGGAAGTTTCCTTTATAAGTCCTCTGCACTGGATGAAGGAGTTAACATGAACGCTTTTTCATTCATTTTTTATTTTTACCTTTATGGAATGGTTATGGAAAGACCGCGCAAAATAGTTTTGAACAACTGTTAAAAGGAGAATTGACATGAAAACATCTATTTTTCAAAAACATGTATATTTCGCTGCAGGATTCATAGTCTTTATGCTATGTTGGGAATCCGTTTCATTTGCCGAAAATCCACCTCAAAAATATGGCGCAAAAGGAGCTTTAAGCGACTCCTCCATTACATTGGATGAAGCCCTGACATATGCGATTCAAGATGAATTTTTGGCACAGGCCCGCTATGATTGGGTGATTGAAAAATTCGGACCTGTCCGCCCGTTCACTCAAATTAAGGCTGCAGAACAACGGCATATCCAAGCGCTTCTTCCTTTGTTTAAACAATATAATATTATCGTTCCCGTGAATGACGCTACCCGCTTTATTAATATTCCCAAAACGGCAGAAGAGGCCCTGGAAACCGGTGTTTCAGCAGAAATTGACAATATCGCCATGTACGATAAGTTTTTGAAGATACCCGACCTTCCGCCAAATGTCCAAAATGTTTTTTCCAGATTAGGCCATGCATCACGTAACCATCTTGCTGCATTCCAAGCCGCACTTAGATAGAAAGTTGAGGCAGTTAATGAGTGACGGAAAGATGCGTTCATGCAGAATAAAAACAAAAAACGGCACTTGAAAAATCCTTCCTTTTAGTGGATTTCTCAAACACCGCTCAATGGGTACATCCTGGCTCACAGACTGCCAACCAGGACTTTTCGTTACACCTGTACCTTTTTTCCTTCTTCAAGAACGTGATGTAAAAGATGCGCCAAATGCTGAATTGGCCCATACTCCAGTTCATCCGCTTCATTTCCGAATTGCAAATCGTTTAAATATAGCGCCACAAACTGATAAAAGTCTTTTAACTCAAAACCGTAACAAGCGCTAGGATCTTCATTGTCTCCTTCATAATGGAGCATTAAGTGTGAGGCCTTACCATTTTCATCTTGCGCATCAAAAAAAATAAAAAATCCTACATCGGTATCAAGCTCGAACAGCTGTCTTGTCTCTTGCTCTGTTACATTGTTAAAATCGTCTTCCGTCAACTTTTGAACCGTCATGTTCCCAATAACATCTTCTTTATGTAACTGTACCGTAAAACTTTTCATCTTATCACCTCTAAGTAGTCTTCTCCCCTATCATAAACCATCTTATAAGATGAAAACAAATAAGGTGACAAATGGGAGGCGAGGCATACCGAAAAAAGCCGGTCTGAAATTTTAAGCGGCTTCATTAATTGAAATTTGATGATCCTTTAGGAATTTAACACAACCTTAATGCAGCCATCTTCGTGGCCGTTAAAAATTTGATAGGTCTGACTTGCATCTTCAAGGGATATTTTATGTATAATGATCTCTTTCGGATTAAACTCGTTATTCACAGTTTTTTCGAAAAGCGCCGGCATATAATGGATTACCGGTGCCTGCCCCATCTTCAACGTGATGTTTCTTGAGAAAAATGCCCCCAATGGAAACATATTGTAGTTGCTTCCATACACACCGGTAATTTGAACCGTTCCGAACTTCCGAACCGCCTTTATTGCAATTTGAATAGGGCCAAGCGTTCCACCCTGCAGCTGGATAACAGACCGTCATTGATTAGTTTCGTTTATTTGTTTACATTCATTAAAGGTTCAAGATCAAGGTTATACTTTACATCAATATCCATTTATTCCCAATGATGCGTCCACCGTTTTTCACTTAGCGGCTTTCCAAAGGGGGTAAGTGTGAGTGAACCAATTCCAAAAGGATCTACTTTTTTCGTTTGTATTTCTTTCATTAACTTTATTGTTTGTTTTTCCAAATAGGATTCGATCTCTTTATCAAGAGCCGCTAATTCACGCTCATCGAGGATATTTTTATTGCCCCGGTATTCCTCAATTCTCCCGTTTACATCTACTTTGATTGATACAGACGAATGGTTCCAGTTCAATTCCATATGAACATGTGAACGGGCTTGACCGATAACAACAGATAATTCAGGAATAGTGAGAAGTTTAAGGTAGTGGTCATTGTCAATGAGCTGGAAGATTTGATCATCTATGCTTTTAACCGTTGTGATTAGCTTGTCATCATTAAAAAAAGCGGTTCCCACGTATTTGAAATTCTCTTTGCTCACCTTGAAAACCGGCAAAATCGGATCGACAAATGGCGAGTATAATTTATTCTTAAATTGATGCAGATTGACGATACTCATTTCGCCTTGATTTCTTTGCTCGTAATGCTTAAGCATACGATAAAGAAAGTAATCAAGGTTTTCTTGCTTGTCCAGCTGATTTTTTATGTAATCTTCAAAGTTCCCTTTCACAATCACTAGATAAAGGCGCTGGGAAATATCAGGGTCTGTCAATAAGGTATTAATCAGCGATATGATTCCTTTTTCAGCAAGTTTCTCATTGATTAATACCATTCGAAGCTGCCCGACTTTCAATTCACGATAATAGATTAAATTAAAGTCTTTTCCCGCTTGTTTCAACAGGTCGACTTGAAGAGTGTAGAGGCGCTTTTTTTCTTTAGTCAGCGGCGGCATTAATGTGCTGATTTTTAACTGGCCTTCTTTTCCTTCATCAATGGACCAGAAAATCACAGGAGCGAGTTCTTCGATCATATTGTTTTCCACAAATGGAGAACAACCTGCCGTTAACAGGATACTGCTCAACACAGCCAATAATGTCGTCCGTTTTATATGTCCCATCCCTAGACACGCTCCTTTAGTTTGCTGGCAACTAGAAGAAATACCGGAACAAGCAAATAAGTCAGCGCCCCTAGCCAAATCTGAAGGACCAGTATCATGTTCTGTTTTTCTCCCGCTTTCCAGAACCATTCATTTACAATGATGATACATACAAAAATCGTCATACAACTTACCACAAATCCGATTCGGGTAGTCTGTTCATGCCATTTTCCTAGTATGATTCGAATGCCCCCATAAAAGAATAAAATGAAAAGGGAAATGGCAAAGGCAAACTGAAACATATACGTAGAAATCAAAATAATATCAATTCGCTCAAAGACGGGAGATTGTAGATAGCGCAGCATATTCACAACTGGAAACTCGCTTTTGCTTAAGTAATTGGACCCGAAAAATAATAACGATGCAATAAATAGAAGCAAATATTCCAGAACAGAAATTGCATTGCCGACCATCAAATATTTCAGCATTTTTTGTTCAGGTTTTAGCCAGGGAACCAAAAACACCAAATATTCCGGCCCTGATAAAGATGACCAAATGAGCAGCAACCCTTCCCATGAATGTATCGACCAGTCTGTTGGTATTAAAGGATATAAATCGTGAAGAGAAGCAATTGGCGGAAAGAAAAAAGGAAGAAATAATAAGATCATCCAAATGGTACTTAAAAATACGATTACTGCAAAGCGTATCGTTTTATCGATTCCTTGAACCGCTATATACCAACTTATCAGCAACATAAAAAAAATGAGCCAATTTATATTCATGGAGGGGAATATAAACTGATGAACCATTTCCACATAACCCAGCGTAATGACGATGATTTTGATTAAAATCAGAAATAGTCCGGTAAACGCAAAAAAACGAATCATCCGTTCACCAAAAAGCTGTACAAACCCTTCATAACCTTTTGCCGAATAATTTGAAGTAAACCATTTTGATAACATCATTAAATTGATCTGCGATAAAATTCCCATGATAACAATTCCCCAAATCATATAGGAATGAATCAAATACACGGGCATAACCAAAATAAAGTAAAGCATTTGCATTCGGTTTACAATGAATAGGGCATAAACGCCGTCAAAAGTAGACGTTTTATCATATAACGAAAAAGCAGTCACGCGATCATCTCCTTCCGCTGTAACGCCATTTTCTTAAAGGATGTAAATGTTCGGGACGAATTTTCATCTTAATTAGAGGTCCGCGAATAAAAAGGTCCATCCAATCCTTCCAGTAAAATGGAGCGACTGGTGCAAAATAAGGTTGTTTTAGTGAAGTAAGCCCATTTAGATGAGCAAGAATCCCAACCATCCCAAACATGATTCCTATAATTCCCAAAAAAGACGAAAGCAGAAGAAAAACAAATTGGATTAACGTATTTGCTTTTGTCATCAAATAATTAGGAACTAAAAATGAGGCAATCGCAGAAATACCCGCCATCACAATTAGCACTTTGCTGGCGAAACCCGCTTCTACCGCTGCTTGCCCAATGACAATACCGCCAATCATCCCTAGTGTTTGACTTGATTTTGTCGGCATCCTTAGACTTGCTTCTTTGATGATTTCCAGGATGATTAATATGACAAATGCTTCCCAAAATGGGGTGAACGGCAATTTACTCCTAGATTCCACTAAGACAAAAAGAATTTGCATCGGCATCATCTGATAATGATGTGTGGTTACCGCCACATAAATAGGTATCAGCGTCACTGAAAGAAAAAAGCTTAAATATCGAAGGCACCGCAAAAAACTCGCAACCAGCCAGCGATTGATGTAATCTTCGGGAGATTGAAAAAGATGAAAAAACGTGATGGGAGCTATTAACGCAAATGGCGTATTGCTCACCAAAATGGTCAGTTTACCGGAACCTAAAGAAAAAGCACAAACATCAGGTCGGTCGGTTTGTTGATACTGCGGAAATACGCTGTGAGTATGATCTTCCATAAAAGCAGCAACCTGTGACGAGTCAAGAAATAAATCATAATCAATATTGGAGATTCTATTTCTTGCAATAGAAATATATTCAGGATTGGTCAATCCTTCGATGTACATCAGTACAATTGTTGTTTCACTTAGAGAACCCACAGTAAACTTCTCCGCTTTGAGTTGAGTCAAAGGAATCCGCCTGCGAATCAATGTAATGTTCTGCTCTAATTGTTCACTAAAGCTGTCTTTCGCTCCGTACAAAATGGTTTCCTGTTCAGAGGTTTCGATGGAACGGCTCAATGGATTTTCGAGAAGAACGGCCCACCATTCATTTTGCAAAGAGTCATTCAGAAGAATGGACCCCAGCATCAACTGCTTTTGTGCGTCTTCCAACGTAGTGACTTTTGATATTTTGGAAGACGAAATACATTCATAAACCGTATGATCGGAATAACGCATCAATGGTTCGATAACAGATTCATTTAAACGCTCCTGGTCTATCAGTGTTCCTATGTATAAAAATGTAACCTTTTGCCCTTTAGCAGTTTGGCGTTCAATGATTTCAGCATCATCCATGTTGGCTAAAAGTTGTCTAAGGGCATCTATTGTTACAGCTGCATTTTCTATACTATGCAGAGGTTCTTTTTTCTCCTGACCGCCCCTGGCTTTCAGTTTTTTCCGAAACATAAGCATTCATCACCTAACATAGGATAGTTGATATGTATTTTAATTTCTGCCTTTATTATGCTCAGTCCCCCTTTATTTAACCAAAAATGAATGAAAACAAGGAGCTGTCCAAACAGTACGTCTGTTGTACTGTTTGGACAGCTCCCCGCTAATTAGGCCGCTTCATACGTTTTATATTCATGATGCTGGAGCAGCGTTTGGGCCTGCAGCCGATCCTCGTCCGACTGAAAGCTAATGCGCAGCACTCCAAGCAGTCCTTCTCTGGACTCAATGATATGAAGGTTTGTAATACTGATTTCATGTTCCGCTAACAAAGTCGTGATGCGGGCGATCGCTCCAGGAACGTCGATAACGTCCACGTGCAAATCATAGTAAGCGGGAATCGCTCCTTTTGCACGAACGGGCAGCCCATCCCTGTAGTCTTTTGCATCCGCAAAAAATCGAGCAAGCGCTCGGTCATCTTTGTTTAATAAAACGCTTTGAACTTGACGCATTTCCATAATCCACTCTTCCAAAAGCTGAAGAACATTATGACGGTTTTGCTTGACGATATCCGTCCACATGTTTGGACTGCTTGAGGCAATGCGCGTAATATCACGAAATCCGCCTGCTGCTAAAAGGCTGATCAACGGATTATCTCCCGCATGCTTTTTCGCTAATTTCACCAATCCAGACGCGATGACATGCGGGAAATGGCTAATGACTCCTGTAATGTAATCATGTTCTTCTGTATCTAAAACAAGAAAATGAGCCTTGGTTCCTTTCAGCCAGCGTTTCAGTTCTTCAACTTTCTCAAAAGATGTAAAAGAATGAGGGGTTAACACATAGAAAGCATTTTCGAATAAATGGGCCTTTGCGCTCTCCACACCCGCTTTATGGGAACCCGCCATTGGGTGGCCTCCAATGAAATTCACATTCCCTTGCCATAAGTTATTGGCCTGTGCCATGATGTCTCCCTTTGTACTGCCTACATCCGAAATGATGACATCTTCCCTCAAATTGAAAGATGCCAGTTTTTTCATCAGTTTTAACGTTTGTTCCACAGGTGATGCAAGAAGAATCAAGCTGGCTTTCTCCGCTTCTTCTTGCAAGCTTGAGGCGGTTTCATCAACAACTTGAAGCTCCCGAGCTTTGTTCAGCTGTTCTTTATTAATATCGTATCCTACAATCACAGCCTCCGCTTCTTTCTTGATCGCCAACGCGATGGAACCTCCAATAAGCCCTGTACCAATCAGCAATACCCGTCTTGTCACGATGAAATCCCTGCCTTTATTGGTGTTTTTGCAGTAATTAAACTCTTTATAATCGAAATAACTTCTGCATTTTGTTCTTTCGTCCCAATCGTAATACGCACTCCGCTTGGAAATGGACGAACGATGAACCCTTTTTGGATAAGATGTTCAAACCACATTTTCGAATTATCCGTACGAATGAAAATAAAATTCGCCTCCGAAGGGTAATAATCGATTTCAAGCTCCTTTAACGCTTCTGCATATTGCTCTAATCCTTTTCTATTTTCTTCTGCACAAAATTGCAAGAATTCTTCATCTTTCAAAGCTGTGACAGCAGCCGTTTGAGCGAACGTAGATGTGTTGAACGGCAATCTTACAATGTTAATTTTTTCGATCAGCTGTTCATTTCCGATTGCATAGCCAATTCGAAATGCTGCCAATCCATACGCCTTTGAAAATGTCCGGAGCACTAACAAATTCTCAAATTCTTTCAGTAAAGGAATCGTTTGAGGGAAGTCCTCCTTGTTCACATATTCATAGTAGGCTTCATCCACGACGACGAGTGTGTTCTTTGGAACGGTCCGTAAAAAGTGAACAAGAGCTTCTTCCTTCACATACGTACCTGTCGGGTTATTCGGATTACAGATCCAAACTACCTTCGTTCGAAGGTCGATTGCATTTGCCATTGTATCTAAATCGAACGCTCCATTTTTCAATGGAATTTCACGAACTTCACACCCCTCTACAATCGCGTGATGTTTGTATTGGGGGAATGTGTCCGAAGCGGTGACGATATTATCCCCTTCGCGTAACATTGCCCGGCTGATCGTTTGGATTACTTCATCCAATCCGCTTCCAAACAAAAGCTGGCTTCCTTTCAACTCTAAACGTCCAGCAAGTTTTTCCCTCAATTCGTTCGCTGCGCCATCAGGGTAGGATGAACAAAGAGAAAAAGAGTTTTGCAAAGCTCTCTCGACATGAGGAGAACATCCGAACGGATTTTCATTTGATGCAAGCTTTACTACTTTCTCTACGTTATACTCCTTTTGGATGTCTTCGGGGGATTTTCCTGGCTTGTATGGTTGCAGCATTAAAATTTGGGGTTTCATCTTTTATTCCTCACTTTCGTTCATTATAGATATTTTTATGTTAAGAGATTAGTTGGAATGCTTTTCCCGGCATCAAAACTCTCTTGCGTATTTTTCGTGAGCCGTAATGTTTTGGCGAATCCATTCCATGCGGTCTTGACCGAACTGTTCCACAAGGGCGTTGGCGAGTTCCCACGCTACCACAGATTCGGCGACAACACCCGCAGCCGGCACTGCACAGCTATCGGATCGCTCGATGCTCGCTTGAAACGGTTGCTTCGTCTCGATATCTACGCTCTCAAGCGGTTTGTAAAGGGTCGGAATCGGCTTCATGACACCTCTGATGACGATTGGCATACCTGTTGTCATGCCTCCTTCAAGACCGCCTGCTCGATTTGTTTTTCTCACATATCCCTGCTCTTCATTCCACGTGATTTCATCGTGCACAGCACTTCCCGGTATTCGGGCCGCTTCAAACCCGACGCCGATTTCAACACCTTTAAAAGCATTGATGCTCATCACGGCTCCTGCCAATTTCGAATCCAGCTTCCGGTCGTAATGTGTATAGCTTCCTACCCCAATCGGCATTCCTTCAGCAATAACTTCCACTATACCTCCGATAGAGTCTCCGCTTTCTTTTGCTTCATCGATAGCCTTCATCATCAGCGGCTCCGCCTCTTTATCCAAGCAGCGGACAGGGGAAGTTTCCACTCTCTCTTTCATCTCTTCGATAGATGGATACGATTCAATGTTCGCTTGAACTCCACCAATTTCAAGGACATGTCCTGCGATTTGGACACCCAGTTCCGAGAGAATTTTCTTTGCCACAGCCCCTGCGGCTACCCGAACCGTCGTCTCCCTTGCTGAAGATCGCTCTAATACATTGCGCATGTCCCGATGTCCATATTTAATGGCGCCATTTAAGTCAGCATGTCCTGGACGCGGTCTTGTGATTTGCCGTTTTATTTCTGCCGATTCGTCCTCCAAGGGTTCTGCTCCCATAATTTTCGTCCAATGCTTGTAATCATCGTTCACGACAACAAGCGTGATGGGAGAGCCAAGTGTCAAGCCATGCCTGACTCCGCTTAAAATTTGTACTTGATCTTTTTCAATCTGCATACGCCTTCCGCGCCCGTATCCTTTTTGGCGTCTTGACAACTCTTCGTTAATATCTTCTGCTGTCAGCTCCAGTCCTGCCGGTACCCCTTCAATAATGACCGTTAGCTGAGGACCGTGTGATTCTCCTGCTGTTAAATATCTCATCGTATTTTTCCTCCTTTAGGTTCAACTAACACTCAGCGGGGATGCCCCTCCGCTGAGTGAAGGTGCACTTTATGCCAACTTTCCTTTAAACTCGCTCAATTCATTGATGAACTCGTTGAACTGAGGAATGTTCATTTGCTGAGCTGAATCGGATAAGGCAACTGCCGGGTCCGGGTGAACTTCTGCCATGATGGCATCAGCCCCAATTGCGAGTGCCGCTTTAGCCGTCGGCAACAGTAAATCTCTTCTTCCTGTAGAGTGCGTGACATCCACTACAACCGGCAAATGTGTCTCTTTCTTTAAAATCGGAACAGCCGAAATATCCAATGTATTTCTTGTTGCTTTTTCGTATGTGCGAATTCCGCGTTCACATAAGATGATTTGATCATTTCCTTGGGCAATGATGTATTCTGCTGCGTTAATGAACTCTTCAATCGTAGCTGCAAGACCGCGTTTTAACAGCACAGGTTTATTGATTTTTCCGACTGTTTTAAGTAGTTCGAAATTTTGCATGTTACGTGCCCCAACTTGAATGACATCCACATATTCTAAAGCGATTTCTACATCATGCGGTGTGACGATTTCACTGATGATGGACATTCCCACTTCATCAGCCACTTTTCTTAAAATTTGCAGTCCTTCCACACCTAACCCTTGGAAATCATATGGAGAAGTACGAGGCTTGAATGCTCCGCCGCGCATGAGTGTAAGTCCTTGTTCTTTCATGGCTAATGCGACCTCTTTTACTTGCTCGTAGCTTTCAACTGCACATGGTCCCATAATGAAACGCTGTTGGCCGTCTCCAATCGTTTCCCCGTTTATATCTACAATCGTATTCTCAGGGCGGGCTTTTCTGGAAACAAGTAATGCTTTACGATGATCATCTTCCTGCAATTCAAGGCTCGCTTTGAAGATCTCTTTGAAAATATGTTGAATCGTAGATATTTCAAACGGTCCGTTATGATGCTCCGCAATCAAATCGAGCGCTTCTCTTTCGCGAACTGGATCAAATCGGTTAACCCCTTGCTTTTTCTTTTGCTGGCCGATTTCTTGAGCAATTTCCCCACGCTCGTTTAACAACTTTAAAATCTGTAAATTAATTTGATCGATTTTGTTTCGTAATGCCGTTAATTCATTTGTGCTCATGGTTTATTCCTCCTGAATTGTGGTAGTTTTTATATTAAAATACAAGTGTTTGCATCAATAAACAAAGAGAATATTAGGAATTTTCCGACTAAGAAAGTTTTTATTTCCTCTCAATCGACTGTGTTTGCCTCACCTCCTTAAAATAAAAAATCGTCCCTGCCGTATCTACTTGAACGACAGGGACGATTTTCACCGCGGTACCACCCTCATTGTGAACAAACTTGTTCACCTCTTGACATTGTTAACGATCGTATGACCGTCTTTCCCTTCATAAAGATGGACTCTTTACTACGAAAAAGAAGCTCCGGGATTGTAATTCATGCTTATCTTTGTGCTGATTTGCACCGACCATCAGCTCTCTAAAACAGGGAGATAAAGCACTACTCGTTTCCTTTCGTTGCTCATTGCTTATGAAATTATGTATGGACCATAATAAAAAAGTCCCTACTGGTTAACCAGTAGGGACGATGATTATCGCGGTACCACCCTAGTTGTGAACAAATTCGTTCACCTCTTGACATTGTTAACGATCATATGACCGTCTTTCCCTTCATAAAGATCGACTCTTTACTACGAAAAAGAAGCTCCAGGATTGTAATTCATGCTTATCTTTGTGCTGATTTACACCAACCATCAGCTCTCTAAAACAGGGAGATAAAGCACTACTTGTTTCCTTTCGTCGCTCAAAATATATATGTAAACCAGATTTTGTTAATGTTTCTTTGTTATGATTTGTATTATAAGGTCAATTCTAATCATGTGTCAACACTTTTCAGAAAAAATATAGATCGATTTAGAAAATCCGGCATGACAAAGAACGGCCATGCCGGATTTTCTAGACCTAAGCGGCTGCCCCCCCCTTGCAGGGCTGGCAGCCATTTTGAAAGCCCCTGTTCAAGCTGTCTGGGTGACCGATTATGAAAGACTCTCACTGAGATGAAGGTGTATCGAGTTATTAAGTGGAGCGTATATAGAAAAAACGCAAAAAAGCTGCCAGAATTTCTGGCAGCTTTTTTTATATAGGAGCAATAAAACCTCTCACGTAGTGAAGTTTCCTTTATATTTTAAGAAATAATCAGCATACATTCATTCATTTTGCAACTTAAAACAACGAAAGCCCTACCTCTCTTTCGTCCTCACGGCTCCGATGACCGCGCCAGTATGAATCAAGTTTAGCAAAATACACATTTCAATAATCGGGATTTTAAAAAAATGGTAGAATAACTCATTTCGAGGAATATAAAGAAGATGTTTAAAACAGCAACTTTTCTATCTTACACTTTTTTTGAATCAATTGCAAGTTTTTTTATCGAAATCAATCCATCACTCCTGTTCGTGGAGTGCCCTGGCGCTTTATCTTTAATGCGGGATAAAAATGCGTGAATCGAGGAAAGCTGAGTCATAGCCTATCATTTCAAAAATTGGAAGGGGATTTTTTATGGGAAATCGTTCTAATTTAATGAAAACATCTCTTCTATGTGTATCGGTTACCTCTCTTCTCGTTCTCTCTCCGCCGAGCGCCATACCGATTGGAACACCTTCGGCAGCTGAGCAAAGACAAGAAAGTGACACATGGAATTTAAATGATATATACCACTCCCAAACGACTTTTAATAAAGATTTACAACATGTGAAACAAACCTTGCTACCTAAGTTAAGCAAATACGAAGGGAAGCTGGACAATGCCAAAACCCTCTTACAGCTTTTCAAATTAAATGAGGAGACGGCCCGAAAAGTAGAAAAGCTATACTTGTACGCCCATCTTATGAAAGATTTGAATATCGAAAATGAACATGCGGCCACTTTATGTGCAGTTACAGAGCAGTTATATGCGGATTACGGGGCAACTGTTTCATATATCGAACCCGAACTGCTTTCTCTTCCTGATAAAACATTTAAAAAGATAAAAAAAGATGCTCGTTTGAAAGATTACACCCTCCAATTGGAAGCTTCCCATCGTCAAAAGGCACATACCTTATCTAAAAAGGAAGAAGCTTTACTTGCCAGACTCTCTCCTCTTACAGGCGTGCCGGAACAGATTTATGACAATGCGTCGGTAGGAGATGTCGAATATGAAAGTATTAAACATCCGGACGGTCAAAGCGTGAAGATATCTGAAAGTACCTATCCCACAGAGTTAGAACACCTAAACCGTGATTACCGGAAAAGGGCCTTTAGAGCTTTTTTCACAAGCTATGACCGCATTAAACATACAGCAGCGGCTTCCCTATTCGGTTCAGTCAAAGCCGATGAGCTGCTTGCCGATGCGAGGCATTACAAATCTGGATTAGATGCCAGTCTCTCCAGCGGTTTTATTCCGGCAAGCGTATTTGACAATCTTCTTTTAACAGTCAATGAAAACCTGTCTTCCCTGCATCGATACATTGATTTAAGAAAAAGGGTATTAAAACTCGATCAAGTACACGCCTATGATATGTATGTTCCGCTTGTCGATCAGTCGGTCGTGACGAACATGAAATTTCCGATTGAAAAAGCTCAATCAACGATATTGGAAGGACTCCAGCCTCTCGGAAAAGACTACGTCCAAAAAGTAAATACAGGATTTCAAAACCGATGGCTGGACGTATACCCCAAAAAGAACAAGGCAACAGGAGCCTATAATTGGGACACATATGATACACATCCCTTCATTTTACTTAACCACGACGGTTCATTGAATGACATGCTTACCGTCGCACATGAAATGGGACATGCAATGAATTCGGTCTATACGAATGAAAAGCAGCCTTACCATCATGCGGGCCAATCCATTTTCACGGCCGAAGTGGCTTCCACCGCCAACGAACTCATCATGATGGACTATCTGATCAACAAAGCCAAAACAGATGATGAAAAATTGTTTTTAATTAATAAGCAAATCGATACGATTCGAGGAACGGTTTATTTTCAGACGATGTATTCCGAATTTGAAAAAAAGATCCATGACAAAGTCCGCAATAAGGAAAGCTTAACAGCCCAGACGTTGAACGAGATGTGGTCAAATGTCCTCCAAAAGTATCATGGGCCGTCTTATAAAGTGGACGAACTAGCCGGTGTCGGATGGTCTCGGATTTCCCACTTCTACTCACAGTACTACGTATATAAATACGCTACTTCCATGGCTGCCGCTTTTGAACTTGTTAAACAAATGAAAGAAGACCCGACAGGTGAAGCAACAAAACGCTACTTGAACTTTCTGGCCGCAGGAACCTCTGATTATCCCATCCAATTGCTGCAAAAAGCAGGAGTGGATATGACTTCCCCAAAACCAATCGAACATGTATTGAGTTATTTTGATTCCCTTGTTTCAGAGATGGAACAAATTTTGAAAAAACAAGGGAAAATTTAATAGAAGAGGAGGAATCAAAAGGGTTGGTTTTAACCCTTTTGGTTCATTTTTATTAAAGGCCCTGTTTGAAAATCCAGTAAAATCAGGATTTCATGGCAAGGCCTTTCATTACAACAATCAGTATATATGGTTTATTAAAGATTTATGGGTCAGCCCATTATTTAAAAGCCATGGCTGCACGAATGGCTTTTTTCCAACCACTGTACAACTTTTCACTTGTCTCTGATGGCATAGACGGTTTAAAAGCACAGTCAATATTCCACTGCGAGGCAATCTCTTCTTTCCCGTTCCAATATCCAACAGCTAACCCTGCTAAATAAGCTGCACCAAGAGCTGTTGTTTCGTTTACGACCGGGCGTTCAACAGGCACTCCTAACATATCGCTTTGGAATTTCATCAAGAAATTGTTCTTTACGGCTCCGCCGTCTACACGAAGAGTTTTCAAAGAAATGCCTGAATCTGCCTCCATTGCTGTTAATACGTCTTTCGTTTGGAAGGCCAACGATTCAAGAGTTGCCCGTACAAAATGTTCTTTTGATGTCCCGCGAGTGAGGCCGAACACAGCCCCTCTTACATCACTGTCCCAATATGGGGTTCCTAATCCGACAAACGCTGGAACGACGTACACACCTTCTGTCGAGTCGACACGTTCCGCATATTGCTCGCTATCTTTTGCATCTTTAAACATGCGCAACCCGTCTCTTAACCATTGGATGGCAGAGCCTGCTACAAAAATACTTCCTTCAAGAGCGTATTCTACTTTTCCGTTTAACCCCCATGCGATCGTCGTTAACAAACCGCGATCGGATGCAACCGCTTTCTCTCCCGTGTTCATTAACATAAAGCATCCTGTTCCATACGTATTTTTGGCCATTCCTTTATCAAAGCATGCTTGACCGAATAAGGCCGCTTGTTGATCTCCTGCAGCACCTGCAATCGGTACTTCATGACCAAAGAAATGGTGTGTAACCGTATGGGCATATACTTCAGATGAAGGGCGCACTTCCGGTAACATAGAAGCCGGAATGGTTAAAATGTCAAGAAGTTCTTCATCCCATTTCAGCTCATGAATATTGTACATAAGCGTCCTGGAAGCATTCGAATAATCCGTTACATGGGCCTGTCCGCCAGAAAGCTTCCAAATGAGCCACGTATCAATCGTACCAAATAATAGTTCGCCTTTTTCCGCTTTTTCCCTGGCACCTGCTACATGGTCCAAAATCCATTTTACTTTCGTGCCAGAGAAATAAGCATCAATCAATAGCCCTGTTTTCTCTCTGAAAAGGTCATTGTACCCTTTTTCTTTCAACTCTTCACAAATATCGGCAGTTTGTCTTGATTGCCACACGATGGCATTATATATAGGCCTTCCTGTCTCTTTTTCCCATACGACCGTTGTTTCACGTTGGTTTGTAATTCCAATGCCAGCGATTTGTTCCGGTTTGATATCCTTTTCTGAAAGGCATGTGGCAATGACCGCAAGAATGGATCCCCAAATTTCGTTTGCGTTATGCTCGACCCATCCCGGTTTTGGAAAATGTTGAGTAAACTCTCGTTGAGCTACATGTACGATTTCCCCTTTTTGGTTAAAGATGATGGCACGGGAGCTAGTGGTTCCTTGGTCTAATGACAAAATGTATTTTTCCATATTGAAAACCTCCAATTATATTTACTTTCAATTACGCGGCCAATTTTTTATTTGGTGTATTAACTGTTGATTTTTTGCTTATGAAATATAATACAGCTAAAATAATGGCCATCACACCTGATATAAACCAGAATTCCGGTGTCATTTGTCCTAAAAATACAGCTTTATAAAATACCCCTCCGAAAGATCCTCCAAGGATTGGACCCAATACAGGAATCCAAGCATATCCCCAGTTAGATCCGCCTTTTCCTGGAATTGGAAGAAAGAAGTGAGCGATTCTTGGACCCAAATCACGAGCCGGATTTAATGCGTAGCCAGTTGTTCCACCTAATGAAAGGCCTAAACTTAAGATTAAGAAACCGACAATTAACGGATTCAAGCCATCAGTAAATTTATTCGCCCCGATTGAAAGAATGCCTACAACTAAAATAGATGTACCGATAATTTCACTTAACAAGTTAGAGAATGGGTGGTTAATAGCAGGGCCTGTCGAGAATATACCGAGCTTTGTGCCAGCATCTTCTGTTTCTTTCCAGTGTGGCAAATAGTGCAAATAAACCATGACAGCCCCGATGATGCTTCCAATGAATTGGGCTAAAATATATGATGGTACATCGCTCCAAGGAAAATCTCCTTTAAACGCTAATGCTAATGTAACAGCCGGGTTTAAGTGGGCACCGCTGAATTGGCCTACTGCATATACGGCAATCGCTACCGCCAATCCCCATCCCCATGTAATGACAATCCAGCCAGAATTGGCAGCAAAAGATTTTTTTAATGAAACCCCTGCACACACACCGCCGCCTAAAATAATTAAAATAGCGGTTCCTAACACTTCCCCTAAAAATGGTGTCATGCCTTTTCCTCCTCTTTTTTTGTAGACGCTTAGTTTTTTGATTATATGGATAAAGAAGATAAGAAGACAAAAAAACAAAGACCCAACACAAAATATCCTATTAAATCATAGGAATTTTTGCGTGAGTCTCCGTTTTCTCCATCACAACTTATCAACTTGTTACCATAACTATAAAGGACGATGTAAGCGGTGTCAATTGATTTTTTCGAAAAATCGTCACATTTATGTCGTTCGTACAGGCAGCCCTCTCCTTCTCAAATTAAAGCCATCCTACTCTTTAATTTGATTGAATACATCTTCTAATGACGAATAGCCTTTTGATTCATTGTGTTCCGACTGAATCGTCCATTGTGATTCTTGTAAAGAGAGTTCCTCCTTTTCGTTTTTTACATATGGCTGATGAATCATATACACATGTTCTCCCTTTTTGACCGTATATCCCATATAATATAGGTCATTTACCCCTTCTTCCTCGTAAATTCCGATTTCATCCAAATGATATTGCTCCAACAGCGGTTCCAGGGAATGAAGCATTTCGTTCATTCTTTCTTCTCTCTTCAAAAAATGCATGACCATTTTCTCCTTTCGTCTCAATTTCTCTCTGTTATTGTTTCCGTTTTAGGTCAACTATACCTACCGCCTTTTCATGTGATAAATAGAACAATCTTATCAAATTATTTTTTCGGAATATTTTTACTTTAATCTATTTTTGCAATCGTTTTCTTTGCTATAACCATGGGGTATAGAGGAAGAAAACCTAGAAGGACAAGAGGTTTAGTTCACTTGAAAGAGGGGGTATTTATTGTTACCTGTAGATAACTGTAAGCTGGTTGAACGGTTATTCAAGCTGCATGGTTAACACTTCTCATTGGAGAAATTTTATAAAAGAAGTAAGGAGAGATTTTGTGCAACTAGAAATTTTTATTTCATTAGGTATTTATTTAATTGGAAACGTATGACGAAGTGGGGAGCCCTTGCCGGTATTGTGACAGGAGCAGTTACGGTCCTTGTATGGGTGAATGTTCCCGGCTTAAAAGAAACCATGTATGAAATGATTCCTGGATTCTTCCTTAGCTTGATTGCCGTCATCATCGTCAGCTTGTTAACAAAAGAGCCGTCTGAAAAGGTACAAGATACATTTGAAGAAATGGAAGAAGTGATGCAAGAAGATTGACTGAAAAAGGGCTAAAAACAGCCCTTTTCAGTCAATCTTCTGAAGGCCCCGTTATGAAAATCCAGTAAAATCAAGATTTAGTGACGGGGCCTTCATTAAAGAATTTGTTTTGGTGATTGATTAGAGTCTTATGGATGTGAATAAAGATTATTCCTTTACATATCTTTTAATGAATGTCATATCGATTTTTCATCGATTGAACAGGAAGGAGAATCATTCATGAACCCATCTTTTCATCCCTACCTTCCCCACCCGAATGCAGTTCCATCTCAGTCCCATCCTCATCGCACCATTACCGTTTACGGGCAAGGGACGATTGAAGCCATGCCAGATACCATTACGATGACCATTGGGATAACGACGGAAAACCAAAACGTCCAAGAAGCCCTTAGACAAAATTCCGTTGCAGCATCTCAATTGATAGAGGCACTTCATCAGCTTGGTTTATCAGACCAGCAAATTGAAACTTCCTCTTTTACCATCAATCCAAAATATGATTACAGTGACGGAAAATCGACGTTAATAGGCTATGAAGTACAGCATTTATTCACGATTACCGTCAAAGACGTAAAACAAGCCGGGGAAGTCTATGCATCAGCTGTTGCAAATGGGGCAAATATTGCGCGGAACCTGCAGTTTCAGCTGCAAAATGCAGACCTCTATTATCAGGAAGCATTAAAAGCCGCTGTTCAAAACGCAAAAGAAAAAGCGTATACCATCGCCCGTTCACTAAAGGTCACCCTTCAGGAGCAACCAATTGAGGTTATCGAAGAAACACTCTCCCCAGTTTATGAACGGTCATTCGAAACAAAAGCAACCGTTTTAGGAGCCTCATCGGTCCCTCCTATCCAGCCTGGAGAACAGCAAATCGATGCAAAAGTCAAAATCGTCTTTCCATACGCGTGAAATTTGAATTCTTTTCCTTCTATTTGATATAGTGAGTGAAGGAAAAGGAGGTATATCCATGAATCAGCAGGAAACCGATTATGTTCACCTCTTGAATGCCTATCGTAAACTATGGGTTAATCGCTCTCTTCAGCTAAAAAGCGATGAAGATGAAAACAAGGATGAACAAAATATATTATATGAGGCCATCAAAAAAGATTTACTTGATGAAATGACCCATCCACGCGTACGCCACCCCGCAGATGTCAAGCTGCAATGGGCCGTCAAAAGAATAGAAGAAGCGGATTTAGATCAAACATCAAAGGATGGCCTTCTTTCTTTATATTATTCTATTTATAATAGTCTCTAAATCCACATAAAAAATGGAACATGGGCAAATACCCATGTTCCATTTTTTATGGTCTACTTGAAACGAGACTGCTTTCAAGAGCGTGAGCGAAATCAACTTGTAAATCTTCCGCTTCTTCCAATCCGACAGATAATCGGAGGAGTGAACCGGTGATACCACGTTCTTCGCGCGTTTCTTTCGGTATGCTCGCATGAGACATCGTTGCGGGATGGGTCAAAATCGACTCCACTCCTCCCAGACTCACACCGACAGATGGCAGCGAAACGGTTTTCAAGAAATGATGGGCTGCTTCTTCGTCTTTCACTGTAAACGAGATAATAGCCCCGAAACCAGAAGCTTGCTGTTTGGACAGCTCGTGATGAGGATGGTCGGTTAAACCAGGATAATACACTTTTTCTACCAAGGGGTGATCTTTGAGCCATTGTGCCATCTTCCCTGCCGTTTGTTGCTGCTGTTCCAATCGAACTTTTAATGTCTTGATACCGCGAAGCAGCAACCAGCTGTCTTGGGGACCTAGAACCGCTCCAAAAGCATTCTGAACAAACTTCACTTCTTTCCCTAATTCTTCTGAAGCCGTTACGACAACGCCTGCCACTACATCGCTGTGGCCGCCAATATATTTTGTCGCGCTATGAATGACAATATCCGCTCCCAATGCCAATGGCTGCTGTAGGTATGGTGTCATGAACGTATTATCGACAATGGTGATAAGACCGTGCTTTTTGGCGATTACGGAAGCTTCTTTTATATCAGTGACATTTAAAAACGGGTTGGACGGACTTTCGATATATAATGCCTTTGTGTTTGGTGTTACGGCTTTTTCGATTTCAGTTAGATCCGTTGTATCTACGAACAGCGTCTTAATTCCGAACCTTGAAAAAAGTTGTGTAAGCACGCGATATGTTCCGCCGTAGCTGTCATGGGAAACAATGATTTCATCGCCGCTTTTGAATAGACAAAGGACAGAAGCAATCGCCGCCATTCCGGATGCAAAGGCAAATCCCGCACTTCCCCCTTCCAGCTGTGCTATTGTTTGTTCAAGTGCTTCGCGTGTCGGATTCCCTGAACGTGAATAATCATAGCGATTGTCTGCCTCAACATCTTGATGGAAAGTAGACACTTGATAAATCGGCACGTTAACAGCCCCATAATGGCTGCCGATATCTGTTTTAGCGTGAATGAGTTTTGTTCCAAATTGTATGCAATCTTTATTTTCTGTATGCATCGAATACCTCCTTCAAATCTTGAATTAAATCATTCGCATTTTCGATTCCAACGGAGAAACGCAGCAATCGGTTTGTCACTCCAATAGCATTTCGGATTTCTTCCGGAATATCCGCATGAGTCTGGCGCGCCGGGAATGTAATAAGACTTTCCACTCCGCCTAGGCTTTCGGCAAATGTAATCAATTTTAAATTTTCAAGCAAATACGGGACTAAGTCCTCTTCACGAACAGAAAAAGAAAGCATGCCTCCAAATCCGCTTGATTGCTTTTTCATGATTTCGTAGCCTGGATGCGTTTCAAGGCCAGGATAATACACATGTTCCACTACATCGGTTTGTTCGACTAACCAACGGGCGATTTCCAGTGCATTTTCTTGATGCTTTTCCATTCTCAGCGCTAATGTTTTGACCCCACGCAGCAATAGCCAGCTGTCTTGAGGACCTAAAATAGCACCTATCGCATTTTGATAAAATTTAACTTTCTCTCCAAGTTCACTACATCGTGTGACGACCAATCCCGCAATAACATCATTGTGCCCCCCAATATATTTACTGGCACTATGTACAACGATGTCAGCTCCCAGTTCGATTGGACGCTGATGATAAGGGGACATAAACGTGTTATCCACGATTGTAAGGAATTGATGAGTTTTGGCAATCTCCACCACTGCCGCAATATCTGTCACTTGCATTAATGGATTTGTCGGCGTTTCAATGAATACCGCTTTTGTATTACTTTGTACAGCTGCGTTTACCGCCTCGATATCGCCTGTATTTACATAACTTACTTCTATCCCTGATTTCTCTAAAATATCGCTTAAAATCCGGTATGTTCCTCCGTATAAGTCTTCTGATGCAATTAAGTGATCACCACTTTTAAATAGAGAAAAAACAGCAGCAATCGCCGCCATTCCAGAAGCAAAAGCATAACCTTCTGTTCCGCTTTCTAATGCAGCGATCGCATCTTCAAGCGCGGTTCTTGTCGGATTGGCTGTACGTGAATAATCATATCCCGTACTTTCCCCAAGGCGGGGATGCTGAAATGTGGAAGATTGATAAATAGGGGTTGTAATGGAACCAGTTGAAGGGTCTTTTCCTACCCCTGATCGAACTAACAATGTCTCAATATGCATGTCTTTCTCTCCTCATTTTAAAAATTCAATAAAAAAACACTCTTCCGCAGTGAGAAGAGTGTTCGTTTCATTCATGGTGATAACGAAAACTCTCATCTGCTAGAACGATTTGTTCTACAGGAATTAGCACCGTTCAAATCAAACATGTTGATTTGATGGTTGCCGGGCGTCACAGGGCCAGTCCCTCCGCCTCTCTGGATAAGAGTGATACAATTATTTGATTATTTTTCTTGTTCTTTAAATTTAATCACAATAACAACTTTTGTCAATACAATTTTCCGAAAAATCATAATTGTATACAAGAAAAGGTGGCTGCTCCCCCCTTGAATTAGAGCTCTGTTTAAAATCTAGTATTAATTTTTTGATTCATTAGAATGGACCCAAAACATTGAAGATCAATATTATTCTCTAACAAAACCTACTCAATAAAACCTTTCTTTTTCAGAAATTCTTTTGCTGCTTCTTTCGCTAATACGCCTTCTATATTGACCTTATAGTTCATTTCTCTCATTTCATCATCCGTTATGTTTCCGGAAAGTTTCTCCAACGTTTCTTTTAGCTCAGGGTATTCCTCCAGTGTTTCTTCTCTCAAAAGAGGCGCCCCTTGATAAGGAGGGAACATATTTCGATCATCTTCCAATACCTTCAAATCATACTTTTTTAACTCAGAATCTGTAGAATAAGCATCAACCAAGTTGATATCCCCTCGTTCCATCGCCTGATAACGAAGCTTTGGTTCCATCGTTTTCAAGGTCGGGAATGTCAAAGAATAAATCTTCCGCAAACCTTTATACCCGTCTTCACGATCTGTAAATTCCAACGTGAAACCTGGCTTCACCTGGTCTTTTACCTTATGCAAATCAGAAATCGTGTTAATCCCATTTTCCTTCGCAAAGGAAGCTGGTACCGCCAAGGCATATGTATTATTGAAATCCATCGGCTGCAAATATACCATCTTAAATTGATCCATCATTCCTTTTCTGGCTTGTTCGTACACTTCCATCCGGTCCGTGCTATTGGCTGTTTCCTTTAAGAAAGTGGTAATGGCCGTTCCCGTAAATTCCGGATATATATCAATTTCCCCATTTTGCAACGCACTAAATACAAAGGAAGTCTTTCCGAATCCAGGCTTCAGCTCTACTTTTAAATCCGTCTCTTCTTCAATCAATAATTTGTACATATTGATCAAGATCTCGGGTTCTGCGCCTATCTTTCCTGCAATAACAAGGTCTGGCTTCGTTTCGCGGACGGCGGCAAACGGAGCGGCAAATAGCAAAACCAATACAACCATGTAAATACTTGCTTTTTTTAACGATTTTTCTTTTGTGGCATGTTCAATTCCTCTCAATAACCAATCAAATAAAATGGCTAAAAGCGCCGCTGGAATGGCTCCCAATAGGACAAGACGATGATCATTGCGGTCAATGCCCAGTAAAATTAAACTTCCCAGTCCGCCCGCTCCGATTAAAGCAGCTAACGTAGTCGTTCCGACAATTAAAACCATGGCAGTTCGAATTCCTGCCATGATGATTGGGAGTGCCAGGGGAAGCTCTACTTTTCTCAATTGTTTCAACGGTGTCATCCCCATTGCCTGAGCCGCTTCTCTTAATGAAGGGTCGACCTCTTTAATTCCGGTATATGTATTTCGAAGAATCGGCAATAATGCATATAAAACAAGGGCGATAATAGCTGGAAGCTTGCCGATACCTACAATGGGAATCAAAAGGCCGAGCAATGCAAGAGACGGAATGGTTTGCATGACAGCAGATGCCCCGATTACGGTTTCTGCCGCTTTTTTTGTCCGCGTCAAATAGACCCCCGCAGGAACGGCAATAAGAACCGCAATGAAAAGAGCAATGACAGAGATTTGAATATGTTCGATTAACGATTGAATCAATTGTGAACTTCTTTCTTCCCAGAACATGAACCGCTCCCCCTCCCTTCCTGGTCATATAAAAACTGGAGTACATCTTGACTCGTCAAATAACCAATGGTATGTTCTCCATCTTTAACGCCAATGGAGGGATATTGAGAAAAGAACCTCATCGCTTCGTTTAATGTATCGTTCTTTTCTAAAAAGACCGACACATCCATTTCTGTCGTTTGAAGGTTTAAATCCTTAACCTTGGTTTCCCATGGACTTTTTCGGTTTCCAATGAAAGAGCGAACAAATTCATTGGCCGGTTCCTGGATGAATTGTTCGGGGGTTCCAATTTGCTCGATTTTTCCTTCTCTCATTAAGCATATCCGGTCACCTAATGCCAATGCCTCATCCATATCATGGGTCACAAACACGATGGTTTTATTGATACGCTCTTTCAATGCCAAAATATCTTGCTGCAGTTGTTCGCGACTTAAAGGATCTAAGGCGCTAAAGGGCTCATCCATTAAAATGATGGGTGGATCTGCTGCGAGAGCACGTGCTACCCCGATTCGCTGCTGCTGCCCTCCTGATAGTTCCGCCGGTTTTCTCTTTTTGAACGTCTCAGGCGGCAAGTTGATTAACTCCAATAGTTCTTTTACACGGGAGGCCTTTTTGTCCTTACTCCACCCTTTCAGTTCTGGAACGACCGCAATGTTTTCTTCGATGGTCATATGTGGAAACAAGGCGATTTGCTGCAGGACGTAGCCGATATTCCAGCGAAGCTCATGAATGTTGTACTCACGAATATTTTTTCCTTCAATTAATATCTCTCCACCTGTTGCTTCATTTAAACGGTTGATCAATTTCAAAGTGGTTGTTTTTCCACATCCACTCGGTCCAATCAATACGAAGAATTCGCCCTTTTGAATATGCAGGTCTATGTTCTCAATCGCTTTTGTTCCGTCTTCATATACTTTGGATACTTGTTGAAAATGAATCACATCTTCTCACACTCCTTTATTCTATAACAAGGATACTTTCCCTTTTGTTTCTCTGTTTAAACATGTATTTTGAACAATGTTTCCCTTACTATCAGTATGCCTTGTCTCCTGTTTTAGTATCGGAACACCAAAATATATGGGGTAGGTCGATCAAACTCGACCTGATGTCAACTAGCAAAACCAAAAAAAAACTGCCATGAAGAAGCGTGACAGGACGAAGCCGGCTCTTTTTTGACGATTTTATCCAATAAATATTCTAAGGCCTGAAGTTTTCCCTTCAAGCCCTAAACATTCCTTACTCTTTAATTTTTGTGAGATTTACTTCCGTATTTTGGATTTTCTTCAGGAGTAGCATCTTTTTGAATGGAGTATTCTTTTGCGAACTCAGGTTGCTGCTTATTGTTTGGATATTTATTTTTTCGCTCACGATTATCATTGCGGTTTGTCATGATCAGTACACACTCCTTATTTTTTCTTTTGCTTGTTTCCTACTTCGGTTTTCGTTGGTTTTCCTGTGAATTCTTTTCCAAATTCCATATTTGTTTTTTGAGGCTTGTTTGGTTTTTTGGACATCTTAAAGCACCCCTTTCATTTTGGCCTCCTTTATTTTTTGTGATTTCATTGAAAATATGTTTTAATCAGGAGTCCAATTCTCGCCAACAAAGGGAGCCTTTAGAAATAGCCCATCTATTACATAAAGTATTTAAAACAAATCCACTTTAAAGATAGGGAGGTGTAACATATGACAGACAAACACAGCACAGAAAAACGACTTTACGCCCAACCATCTTCTTCCCCTTCATTAGTCATTAAGACAAACTTGGATCCGAAAAGTCCTGAAGAAGAAAATCCGTATTATACGCATAGACGTGATGAAAAGTTTAATCAGTATTTTAAATAAAGGAACCTTCCATCAGCAGAGGTCGTCCTGACCCGCAATGGAAGATCAAACAAATGGGGTGCTTTTTTATTGAACCGCTTATCTTTTCCAAAAAGCAGCACAAATGTGGAGGAAGTCAAACGCTTGAATGCCCAGTCCGGCCTCAGTTACAATCAAGTATTTGAATTGCTGGCGGAAAAATACAAACAGGGGACAGCTCAAAAAGACAAGGAAAGTACCTTCTAATGTATGTTCAAAAAGGAGGACAAAAAGGGGCGAGAAGTTCAAGGAAGCGCCGCTTTGAGCAACGGAGCGTATGTTAAAAATACGTGAGTAGCGGAAAAGCAAGCTGACGCGGAAATTCGACGGTCATTTTTCCCGGACTTTTTGAATGACCTCTTCTAAGCTGTCTCCATTGGAATGAACCATCCGCAGACAAGGGGATGGTTCATCTTTTTTTGAAAAAATGTTTGTTCAAGCGTCCATCAAAAACTGGCCTTTTCCGTTTTCCGCAAGGGCTCCACTCTTGAAGCATAACTATGTGCAATCATTCCAATCATCAATATCAACATTCCCCACCAAGATAGAGGGGTTGGAATGATTACAGCTAGAAAAAGGAACTCTCCCATGAATGTAAAAAGGACTTCCATGGATTGGGTAGCTTCAACAGAAGCCAGTTTTCGCATGTCTCCCCTTACCATGTCTGTTGCTTTAAAGAAAAGAACGGTGGCGACGACTCCAGAGCAAATCGCGACCAAGCTAGATTGAATCGTCTGTTCTTTACTTGGCAGGCCGGTTGTTATCAAACCATAGACAGAAAGCAATAGCCAAACGGGAAGACTCGCCAGCGTCATGCCCAACACACGCTGATAAGCATCTAATCGATCATCGCATACTTCCATCATTTTCCGATTGCCGAGCGGATAAGCAAAAGAAGCGATGATAACCGGGATTATTCCGAGCCATAATTCTTTCATGGAAATATGCTGCGCTTGTTCAACCTGCATCAATAAAACACCCAATAAAATGATGAGAGACATGATAAGGCCTTTCAGCGGAATCTGACCTCGCAGTTTTTTTGTCCCGTTTGCCGTTTGAATCGTTTCATAAAAGAATGGAGCAAGCAGAGCACCGGAAATGATGGTAATTTGCCAAGTTCCCGCAATGAGCCACCCTGGCGAATAAGCAGCAGCAAAGCATAAAGGTGCATAAAATAACCCAAACCCGATAAAGCTCCATAACATCCACCGTCCGGGATTTTCTTTCATCACTTGTAAAAGCGGACGGAAATTCTTCCTTCCAATCACAATGACAAAAAGAAAAGGAATCATAAACAGATACCTCAGTGAAGCACTCCATATCCAGCTGCCACCTGATAATTCCATGGACCGGTTCAAAATGAATGTAAATGAAAAGAAAAGAGCTGCACAAATTCCTAGAAAGAGAGGACGCAATCATTTCACCTCATTTTTGTTTGTTGTCAACAACTCGCCAAGACTTAGCCAATTTTCTTCAACGAGGCGAGCAGTTTCTTCGCTGTCTCCATTTTTGCAGGAAAGAATGATCTGTTCATGCTGCTCCACCGATTGTAAACCTTTAATGGAAGCAAACTGCGATATTTCCAGACGGTGAATTTTGGGAACGATTCGTTCTAATGCCATCACAATTTCAGGATTTCCCGTCACCTTTAAAAAAACGCCGTGAAACGTTTCGTCTGCTTCAATGGCTTTTGCCACATCATGTTGTTCAAGTGATAGTCGTAAGGCTTCATTACTCGTTTTCAGTGCTTCTATTTCCCTTTCTGTTAATGATGGGACTGCAAGGCGAGCAGCCAATGAATGTAAAACGGCCACAACGGTAAAAGCATGTTTTGCTTCCTCTATATTAAGGAGAGCTACACGGGTGGCCGAGCCGGGGATGGATTGTACAAGACCCTCATCTTCAAGGCGCTTGAGCGCTTCTCTGACTGGAGTCCGGCTTATTCCAAAATCCTCGGCCAATTCCTTATCATTTAAACGCTGTCCCGGTTCGAATTCCAACATAATAATAGCTTTTTTTAAGGTTTCATATACTTCATCTCTAAATGAAGAACGTTTAATGGGTTGTATTTTATTATTTTTCATAAAACCAATATATCGCATATTAATTTCTTTTTCAATAATATTTCGAATTTTTCATTCATATAGCCATTTACATAAATCTTATTTTTATATCGGACGTTATTTGCTTTTCCATTGGTGAAGTGATATAGTGGCTTTAAACCATTTTACTTTTAATACAATAAAGATTTAAGTGAGCTGTAACTTCAAAGGAGATAGCAAAGTTAAATCTTCTGCGAGGTTGCAGTTTTTCCAATATCTTTTTATTATTTGTAAGATGGTCGAAAATGGATATGTACATAGAAGTACATTTTTAGGAGGATTTTTTAATGCAAACTGGTAAAGTTAAATGGTTTAACGCAGAAAAAGGTTTTGGATTCATCGAAGTTGAAGGCGGAGACGATGTATTCGTACATTTCAGTGCTATTCAAGGTGAAGGCTTCAAGTCTTTAGAAGAAGGACAAGAAGTTTCTTTCGAAGTTGAGCAAGGTGCTCGCGGACCACAAGCTACTAACGTAGTTAAAAAATAATTAACATTTAAAAGAGAAGGTAACCCCTTCTCTTTTTTTGCATCCAGGCTAATTTTTATCCCGCATTAACGGGCAGTAAGACTCCCACTGATGGAAGTTTCCTTTATTGATTCAACTCTTTATAGGCTAGAACCTTTAAAGCTAATATCTCTTCTTCTGTGAGTTTACTTTCCACTTTATTCAATATCTCCTGTTTCTCCTCTGCTGTAACTCCATCTTTTACTTGCGACTGAATGGATTGTAATTCTGTCATTCCCATTTTTTTAATAATCGTTTTGGCAGCCTCTTCTTTAGTTGTAAACGGTAGTGTGCTCTCATCAACATCCTGGGCTCCCTCTTTTATAAACTGTTGTAACTGAGGATCACCTTGAATTGTTTCTTTGATTCTTTCCGATTCGCCGCTATTTTCAAGCTCCTTTGAAACATAATCTATCATCTTATCGGAAGCAACTTTTGTCCCAAAATGGTAAACACTTACTCCTGCTAGGACCGCTAAAATAACCAAAAAAGATACTATTTTAACTACTTTCATTTTTTGTCCCTCCCTCTAGCTACCACTATACTATACCTTTGAAAAAATTTAAAAATTTGATTTTAACGTATTTTTATTTCAGCCGCTCCCTAACTTATCTCCTAATGCTCGTCCACTTCCGGACAACTTCTCTTTTGCATATACTGGACTATCCTGAATTTTAGATAGCGAGGTGATGTTTATGTTGCCGAGGTGGGATTGGATGTATCAACTTATTTTTTCCAACGAATCTGCGGTATCTATTTTGCTATATCTCTCATCCTTAGGAGCGATTATTATACTTCTTTCTTACTTATTATCCACCATAAGCAAAATAAAAAAAGATAAACGCGATTAAGCTAGGTACTCTGCTCCCTTATGACGTTTAATGGTTGATTTCTCCGCTTCTTGGTTAAAAGTGATGGTCTTTGGTTACAATTTCAATATCATCATGCCGTATGAGGAGGAGTTATTTTAGATGACTTACGATGCAAGAGATAATAATCCCCATCTGAAAAATCAGGAAGAATCAGACAATTTTACTCGTGCCCAATTTTCAAAAGCATATGCCGAGTTAGATGAAATGTTGGAAAAAGGTTTAATCGATCAAAACGAGTACGACAGCACTAAAATTGATTTAAAGGATTTATAAGTTCGAAATTACCGCCACCTACACATGGGTGGTTTTTTAGTAAACACCATTACTCTTATATTGTTTCATTGCGAAACTCAACAAATCCATTTGCTTCTAAATAACCTTCTTAGAATTCCAGCCTTCAAATGATATTTAATGTTTTTTAGGGCAGACTTTATAGCAGTATCGTTTGGGGGTATTGGTTATGGGGAAAAATTTTGAAAAAACAGTTCTAAAACTCCTGTTCGTTTTTGGAATAGCCGCTTTTTTTAATTTAATAAGAAAGCCTCCCATGAAGGATTGGGTTATTGTCTTTCTGCTAAAAAGTTATATAGCTTCGATTTTAGATGTTTTGACCGTAAAAAAGGAATACGTTAAATATCCAGTCAATTTATTTAAAATTTTCGATATAAGTGTCATGTTTAGCTATCTCCTTTTTCCTATTACCTGCGTTTACTTTAATCAGGTAACAAATAACATAGATGATTACAAATCTCTGCGCCCCCTTATGGCTGATCTTAAATAGGCAACTTAATTGCTAATTAGTTTTTTTGGATGTATAATTATCAGATTTTTCGTATTGTTTAAATATTTTCTTCGTGTTATGATATTCGTACTAACAATTACAAAACCAACCGATGCTAAAAGCCTAAAAGCTTTTAGTTTTTTTATTTGTCAGAAAATTCAGGTTGTGCCCATGCTAAAAATTTGAAAGAAAACGAATGTGGTCAATGAATAAAAAAGAAGGGGTTCATCCCCCGGGAATCCTTATACCTTAAAGATTCCCGAGACCCCCTTCACCATCCCGCTTAATTGGTTAACCGCGTTCATCATTTGTCCTGCGGTATTCATCATTTTATTAATATCCAAATTTCCATCAGATGTCTTGAATTGTGACATGATTGATTGCATTTGTTTTGGCTGAGCCTTTTGTGAAGGTGCCGGATATGGAGTCGGGTACATATTGGCCATTGGCGGTCTCGCCCCCATATAAGGCATATTAGGCAGATGGTTCATCATGTTCATATTGCCCATTTGCGTACCATGCTCTCCATACATCGGCCAATAAGGATTCATGGGAAATGACGGCTGATACGAGGAAAATGGGTATGCATATGGATACTCCATGCGCTGAGGCTGAGTACCGTAATATGGTGTTGGAAGCATCCTTTTAACCTCCTTGTTCTCACATTTCTCCTTTATTGTATGAGCAAAGAAAAAATAGGTGTATGTGGACCAGCATGTAAACGCAGAATGCCGATGGTTTAGATGACGGTCCATTTTCCATAAAACATAAAGGCCAAACCATTTTTAAACGTAAGGACCCTGTTAGAGAAAAAACTCTAACAGGGATAAATATATTGAATCCAGAAGAAAATGTCACATTTTTGTCACATTTTGTCGGAAGTCTAAATTTTTCAAATAAAAGCTTCCTCTCAAATTCATGATAAAATTATAGTAATTGGGGGATTAGGGGGGATTTCCATGAGTGTAAACGAACTTCGAAACAAATTTATTGCTTTTAAGCAGTATGAGCCCGAAGATGGAAATGAACTACTAGACTTTGCGCAGCAGAAATATTTAAGGGGTGAAATTTCAATCACGGAGTACAAGCAGTTAATTCGTGAATTGGAATTGAATGGTGCTGAAAAGCCTTATTTTTCAATCTTAGAAGAAAAAGCATAAGCGTTATAAGAGGGACGAGTGCAACAGGATTTTCTGTCATTCGCCCTCTTTTTTTATTTTCCATAATCTAAAAGCGAAGTCTTACTACCTGTTAATGAGGGATAAAACAGCCTAAAAATCTCATATTAAAAATGTAGGCACATCATTTTTAGAGGAGGTCGATTTTCATGGGACGCGGAAAAAACTTTAATCATAAACAAAAGGGACATGAGCCAGAAAGTCCAAAGCATGGCCAGCAAGTTCAAGCAAAACGTCATCAACAAGCTGTACTAGACATTGAGCCTGTAGCAAGCGAAAACACCCCTCCAGTATCGATTAAAGTGGTAGAAGAATAACAAAAAGAGGGTGAATCAACAGCATGGTTTCCATGCTGTTGATTCACCCTCCTGAAAATGAACCGTCATGAGAAATTCAGTAAAATCAACAGTTACTTGACGGTTCATTTCAGTTTAAAACCAATATTATCTTCCTTTTTTGGACTTATAGGTCAGCCCCTTCTTAAAGGCATCTTCATTTTTATTAAAAGGACTCCAAAATGGATACCAGGGTATATTGGTTGGCGTGAATCATTTTTTTGATTCTCACGTTTCTTGAGCTTACATAAAAAGATTGTAAAACGACTTGTCGAAGATTATCTACGGCTGTTTCAATTTGCTGTTTATGAATATACTTCGGCTGTGTATCTTCAATCCACCTCTCGCACATGACACTCCAGCGATGGACTTGTTCATCAAAAACCTCAACATATGGCTTTACTTGCTTATAAAAATAAGTATCTAATTGGTCTTCCACCTTATTCTCTTCTAATCGTTTGAACGCACTCTCATTGTATTCCACCATTTTATTTGTCAATGAGAGAAGCTCTTCTTTATATTGATTCATTTCAGTCACCTCTACGATGCTATTGTATCATGAAAAAAATTAAACCGTTCGCAGAATGACTTCTCCTGTATTATTTCTCCACTCTCGCTTTTCGGATTGTCCCTGCAGCTCCAACGTCACATTTTCGATTTCACTTATAGCGTATTCAATTGATCGAAGATTTTCTTTCTGAGCATGTTCATGTAAAGAGACAACTTCATCAATTTTGGTGGAAATTTCTTGTTCCACTGTTTCCAAGTCACCTAAAACAGCATCCAATAAATCCAGCATTTCCATCTTTCCGACCCATTGCTCTTTCATGAAAATCCCCTCCACATTTTTATTTAATATACTCATTCTCCCTTCTTGTACAGCCTCCCTTCATCTTTGACAAAACTAGTTTTTATTCGTCAAAGAAAGTTATAATACGCCACAAAAAAATTGTGCGACATTTTCTAATAAGAATGAAAACCGTTTGTCAGCAAACAATAGTGATGAGGAGGTGTGGCACAATGCGAAAATCCAATAATCCAGAACAAAAGATGCAAGCGAAGCAAAATCAGCAAGTGACAGATACAAAGGGGTACGGCGATAAAAAATTAAACGGACCCAATCGTCCGTCCACTTAATGACCCTGTCTTAAGGCCTGGTTATCGTCAAATTTCCTCTATGCGAATAAGGAAATATTGCTCATATTTTCTTATTCGCCAAAGAAAGCTGCCCCATCGATTCAGTTAAAGGGGCAGCTTTTTTAAAATAAGGCTTTGTTAAACAAGCTTGCCTAAATAGGCTATCTGCCTCTCTTGCCCAAATGTCGGATATATTGCTCCAATTGTATTAAAAGCCGTAGCTGCATTTGCTTTTTTCTATACCACTCCGTCACGTTGGCCTTTTCAGGAAATGAAGCGGGCTTAAACCATCCTTTAATTTGTCGATCAGAAGCTCTCCACTCGTTTCCATCAGCTTCATGATGTGCAATAACTGGATAGGTCATCCTTAAAAAAGGCGTATCCCTTATGCTTCTCTTTGCCATGTACTGTTCATAATCGATACGGGAGCCTGTATGTGTAACTTGATGGGAAAATTCCAGAAAACGAGGGTATAACGACGGTTCAAAAAGGAGAAGGCTCAATTTCTTCCCAAGCTCAATCCGCTTCGTTTTATTCCAAAAATCATGAACAGAACAACCAAATAGTTCCCCTTGCAATGTAGGAAAAATCACGGAGCTGAAATGCAGCCAATCTTGAAGTTTAAACGTAAATGAATGAAATACCTTCTTTTTATAAAACGGGTGATTCATCACCGGTTTTTGAATGACATTTTGTTCATTGATAATAAGAGATGTGATGAGTCTTTGCTCATTTCGTTCGTGCCAAAAAAGAAACCATTCTTTTTGAACAAATGAAGATGTCCGCCAATATGGAAGCAAATGAAAATAAGGTTTTCCATGTAATATGGAATATTCATAAAGGAGCAGCTGGGGATACGCATCAGCAAAAATCAACCAGTTCGCCCGCTCGTACGTTAAAAATAAAATAGCCCGTGTATAAGCATCCAATGTAAGCGGCATCCATTTCCCTTCCAAATCACACATATTCCATCCGGCATTTCGAGAAACCATGCTTGCTAAAAAGGACCATTTTATTTCCGGATGTCGACGATAAAAGTTTGCATAAGCTTCTGTACGGGAAATGTTATCCATATTCGCTTTTGCCGTTTTTTGTTGAATTTGCCAGAGGATGACCCGTTCTTCTTCTTGTAAAGGCAATTGTGCGGAATCCATCTTCGCTCCCTTCTTTCCTTAAAGGTATTTACGTTTTTGCTTTATGGTCCTTTTCTAAAAAATTGCTTTGTTTACGTTTAAACTGTCGGCAAGCAAATACTTAATTGATGATTGGCTTCATCAAACTGTCATATGTTGCAGAAAATGGAAAATTATAATGTTATTATAGGTCCGTACACTCATATTCATACGAAGTTCAGTTTTTTCTGACTTCATTTTATCGGTCCATTTCCTGATGATTTTTGCTATTATATAATATATATTTTTGATGGGCTGTCATCAAAGGGAGGTGGGTGCCGGTGATTCGTTATCCAAACGGAAAAAAATATCAGCCAGCACAAACGAACAAGGAGATGTCACGCCAGCAGAACACGTATAGTAATCGAGGCATGACGCTTGAAGAGGATTTGAATGAAACAAATGAGTTTTATCTTACACATGGAATTGCGGTTATCCATAAAAAGCCTACGCCTGTCCAAATTGTGAATGTCGATTATCCGAAACGGAGCGCAGCTGTCATTAAAGAAGCCTATTTCAAACAAGCTTCCACTACCGATTACAATGGGGTGTACAAAGGTCTCTATTTAGATTTTGAAGCAAAAGAAACAAAGAACAAAACTTCTTTTCCATTGCAAAACTTCCATGAGCATCAAATCAATCATATGAAACAAGTAGTGAAACAAAATGGCGTCTGTTTCGTCATATTAATGTTCACTTCTGTACAAGAACTATACTTATTTGAGGCAAAGAATTTATTTCCGTATTGGGACCAAATAAAAGAAGGAGGACGTAAATCCATCCCGAAAAATGACGTCGAAAAAAATGGACATTTGATACAAATTGGCTTACATCCTCGAATTGATTACATTAAAATTATAGATAAATTGTACTTTTAAGAGTATGATATATATGTTTACGGAATCATTCTCTTACATCTGTTGAAAGGTAGGAGTGTTTTATGTCAGAGAATTACACTTCTCGTGAAGAACGAAGAAGACAAAATCAAGTTCAAAATAAACGTAAAGAAAAGCAGCCTAAGGACAATAAGAGAAAAGGAGGCTTGTTCCGCAAAATTATTGTAGCTTTCCTGCTTTTAGGGATCATTGGAATGGTTGCAGGGGGTGCGACATTCTTCGCTTTTATAAGCGGAGCACCAAAAATCGATGAGTCACTGCTCGCAGATCCCGTATCATCGAAAGTATACGATAAAAACGGTGATCAAATCGCTGAACTGGGCGTGGAAAGAAGGACACTTGTTACATACGAAGAAATTCCTCAAGTGGTAAAAGACGCGTTTATCGCAACGGAAGATGTCCGCTTTTATAAACATCATGGTATTGATTTATACCGTATCGGCGGCGCTGTCATTGCCAATTTCAAGGAAGGATTCGGGTCTGAGGGTGCAAGTACGATCACTCAGCAGGTTGTCAAAAACTCTTTCTTATCGCCTGATAAGACCGTGAAACGAAAAGTGCAAGAAATGTGGCTTGCGTTTCAATTGGAACAAAAATATTCAAAACAGAAAATTTTAGAAATGTACCTCAATAAAATTTTCTTTGCACAAAAAGCGCATGGTGTAGCGAAAGCCGCTGAATATTTTTATGGAAAAAAACTCGAAAACCTGGAATTGCATGAAGCAGCCATGTTAGCGGGAATGCCAAAAGCACCGAGCACTTACAACCCTTATGCCAATCCGGAAGCGGCGACAAAGCGCCGGAACATTGTTCTGGGCTTAATGGCTCAACACGGATTTATTACAGAAGAAGAAGCAGCAAAGGCGAAAGAAGTGCCTGTTCAATCTACATTACGCACAAATGTGGATGAAGATGGAGAAAAATACAGCGCATTTGTAGACGAAGTAATTGACGAAGTGAAGAAAAAGACAGATATGGACGTGTTCTCGGCAGGTCTTGAAATCCATACAACATTAGATCCAAAAGCCCAAGAATATGTTGAAAAATTGCTGAACAGCAATGACATTATCAACTGGCCAAATGATAATCTCCAAACCGGCTTTGTCCTGACGGATACGAAAACCGGTGAAGTACAGGCCGTTGGTGGAGGACGCAATCGTGTAGCCCGCGGACTAAGCTTTGCATCCGATTTTCCGAGACAGCCTGGATCTGCCATCAAACCAATTTTAGATTACGGTCCGGCAGTCGAGTATTTAAAATGGTCTACGGCTGAGCCCATCAACGACGAGCCATATACGTACTCAAATGGAACGGCAATCAACAACTATGACCGCCGTCATAAAGGTTGGATGACCGCTCGTGAGGCACTCGCAGACTCTCGTAACATTCCTGCGTTAAAAGCGTTTCAGGAGGCAGGTGCTGATCGTGCCCGTGACTTTGCGGTTAATTTAGGTATTCCGCTTGAAAAAGAAATCCCGGAATCTTATTCCATTGGTGGTTTTGAACATGGTGTCACACCAATGCAGCTCGCTGGGGCATACAGTGCATTCGGTAATAACGGAGTTTATATTAAACCTCATACCGTCACAAAAGTGAAGTTTACTGACGGCACAGAGATGGATTTAAAACCAAAGCCGAAAGTCGCGATGAAAGATTATACGGCTTTCATGGTTACATCTATGATGGAATCCGTTGTTGAAGAAGGAACAGGGCGTTCTGCCAGCGTTCCAGGATTAGAAGTGGCCGGGAAAACAGGAACAACGAACTTCTCAAAACAAGCGAAAAACCAATATAACATTCCTAGCGGCGGTGTTCCGGACATTTGGTTTGCAGGATTTACACCAAAATATACGTTAGCCGTTTGGACAGGATATGAACAAACGACTGAAAACAACTACATCTATAGCGATCGAGAAAAAGGGTTAGCCAAGGAGATTTTCAGAAAAGTCATCGGCCATGTCTCTGAAGGGAAAAGTTCTGGCGACTTTGAACGTCCTGATAGTGTGGTGTCAGCCAAAATCGAAAAAGGTTCACATCCGCTTCGTTTGGCAAGCGAGTATACGCCAAATAGCCTTGTTTCAACCGAATACTTTGTAAAAGGAACAAGACCGACAAAAGTATCTACACGCTATAAAAAGAAAGAAATCAATAGACCAAGCGGCTTATCCGCAAACTTTGATCCGACAACCAACCACATTTATGTGAATTGGTCTTACCCTGACGATAAACTTGATGATGTGTCGTTCCAGGTATCTTTATCTATTGATGGTGGCGGTTCACAAACGATTGCCACAACGAATGATACATCCGTAACGATACCAAACCCTAATCCTGGATCGACCTACAGATTTACCGTCACGGCTGTCAGCGAAGGCACCAGCAGTTCTTCTTCTACATCTGTAACTATTCCTGGCGGGTCAGAAGAACCGGAGGATGATCAAGAACTAGAGGAAGAAGCAGACGAAAATAATGGCAATGATGGATTACCGCCTGGCCAGGAGAACAATCCAGGTAATGGTAACGGTAATAATGGCAATGGCAATGGTAACGGTAATGGCAATAACGGTAATGGTAATAACGGTAATGGTAATAACGGTAATGGTAACGGCAATCAGCCTGAGGATGAAGATGAGGAAACGGAAACCCCTCCTGCTTCAGGGGAACAACCTCAGGAGCCTTCTGTCCCTCCAACTCCAGATCAAGGGCAAAATCAACAACCGAACCCTCTGGGGAATGTAGGAGTCAATCCTGAGCCTGCCAATTAATGAAAAACGGACCTCTCAATTTAAAATTGAGAGGTCCGTTTTTTCATGGTAAGCTTCTTGTAATAAACCTTTTCCAGCTCTTGATACAATTCACCGAGCTGAACATATGAATGATATTGGTTTGGCTGATCAAGTAAGAAGCCGACCCGCTCCCCTGCATTAATTGGCTTGTAAGGTAATCTTTGAATCTCTTCTGTTAGATTGTTTAATGATGGAACAGGAATGCTGTTTATCCAAAATAAAGCGCTGATGAAATGTCCCAATGAAAGGACCATTGGCTCCAATGCCCGGTTTCGATCACGCTTTTTAAAATAATTGGCAATCTCATCTTTTTCTTTCTTCCAATACCCAAATATTTGCGGGACATACATTTCCTGCTCTTCCCAGGGCTTTTCACATTCTTCCCTTATTACTTCATGAAGCACATCATATAGGAATGGCATGTCCTTTAAAGTTTCATCAAAAGCCCTTGCCTCTTGGATTTCTATTTTACTTTGTTTAAAAAATAAAGGATGTTGAAATGAATGGGGAACGCTTATGGTATTATTCATTTCTCCCCTTCTCCTTCATTCGTTTTTTCCCTTCTCGGCAAAGCTCAAGAAGCGGACATACATGACATTGAGGTGACTGGGCTTTACAGTGATACCGTCCAAAGAAAATAAGGCGGTGATGAGTGACAGACCATTCATCTTGCGGAACTTTGCGCATCAATGTTTTCTCAACTTCAAGGACGGAATCTTTCCAGCGGCAAATCCCTAACCGCTTGCTGACTCTTTCTACATGTGTATCAACGGCAATGGCAGGAATCCCAAATGCTACGGATACGACGACATTGGCCGTTTTGCGTCCTACTCCAGGGAGTTTCGTTAGTTCATCTCGATCGGGAGGTACTTCTCCGCCATACTCATCCAATAGAATTTGGCAAAGTTTACGGATATTTTTAGCCTTGTTCCGATATAGGCCGATAGAACGAATATCTTGTTGAAGCTCTTCTTCTGATACGGACAAATAATCTTCAGGTTTCTTATATTTTTGAAAAAGGTTTTTTGTCACCTTGTTCACAAGAACATCTGTACATTGGGCAGACAACAAAACAGCAATGACCAATTCAAAAGGATTTTCATGATTAAGTTCGCAATGCGCATCAGGAAACATTTCCGCCATCGAATCTAAGCAATGACGAATTTCTTTTAATGTCAACATCCTTCGTCTCACCTTAACTTTCATCTATTCTATAGGTTAAAATACTATACAATTATACCATTTAATAAGGCAATGTTTATCCCTGTTGATGCATAAAGAATTGGACGTGTATGTTTTGTATACACGTCCAATTCTTTATGCGGATGGAGGTTATTGTTCGAGCCAATTGAAAAATGGAATAGTTGGATTTTGGACAGGTTGTTCACTTGTGCTTTTCTTTGTTTGTTGATGCTGGCGAAATTTACGGCCATAGCCCCTTGCTTGTTCGATGGTCTTAATCCCATTCTTTTTCCATTCAAATAAAATGCGATCAATGTAGCGGAAATTCAACTTTCCGGACATGACCGCTTCACGAAGGGCTGCCTTAATGATAATTGGATCATGATGGTCCTGATCTTGCCACATCGTTAGCGTTTCGCATTCAAATGGGGAGAGCGGACGACCAAACTCTTTTTCAAATACCGTATATAAATTTACTTCAAGCTGAACTTGCTGCTCTTGTTTATTCTTCTGGCTCTCTTTAAAAAGGCTGTGGATTAATGTTTCCCATAGCGGCTTTAACGTATAGCGCTCCGTAATAAAAGAAGCTTGATTGTGCTGTTCAATCGCTAAAAACCCTCGTTGCAGAAGGCCTCTTAACACTTCCATACACGTTCCTGTCGAGATGCTCATGTGACTTGAAATTTCCTCTGGCGTTGGAAATGCGTTTCCGCCTTCGAGAGCCATATGAATATGAAGAAGGGCCATCAGCTCAGTTTCGTTTAAACCCAATTTGGCATAATGGGTCATTAATAACTTCGGAATGGAAACCGTTCCTTGCTCCATCCACTCAATGAATTTCTCTTTATCCATAATGGAACACCTCACAATTCAGTATATCACGGCAGATGATGTTCTTCCTAACCATTCTCTCTATGAACCGACATAAATTATTTAACATGAGTAAAAACTTTATTTTCATATTCATGTTTCTTTAAACATGAAAACATAAGGCCGAGAAAATAAATTTTCTCGGCCTTATGCAAAGAGGCTTTTTATAAAAGAAACTTCCATCAGTGGAGGTTTTCCTTCATCCTCTTATGGGTATAAACGATTTAAAAGACGCGGGAACGGAATGGTTTCACGAACGTGCTCGACACCGCTGATCCATGCGACAGTACGCTCTAAACCTAAACCGAATCCTGAGTGTGGTACTGAACCATATTGACGAAGCTCCAAATACCATTTATAAGCGTCTGATGATAAATTATGCTCTTTTAGGCGTTGTTCCAATAAGTTCATGTCATGAATACGCTCAGAACCGCCAATGATTTCTCCATATCCTTCTGGAGCGATCAAATCGGCGCATAATACTACGTCATCACGATTTGGATCTGGCTGCATATAGAACGGCTTTAATGATGTCGGATAATGTGTAATGAATACCGGTTTATCATAGCTTTCAGCAATGGCCGTTTCATGTGGTGCACCAAAGTCGTCACCCCATTGAATATCAGTAAAGCCCTTTTCATGCAAAAACTTAATCGCGTCATCATACGTGATGCGTGGAAACGGCGCTTTAATTTGTTCAAGCTTCGATACATCGCGTCCTAATGTTGTCAATTCTAATGAACAATTTTTTAAAACGGATTGAACAATGTGTGAAACGTATTCTTCTTGAACTTTTAAGTTATCCTCAAACTCATAAAATGCCATCTCGGGCTCAATCATCCAAAATTCAATTAAATGGCGGCGAGTTTTCGACTTTTCTGCACGGAATGTCGGACCAAAGGAGAATACTTTACCTAGAGCCATTGCAGCTGCTTCCATGTAGAGCTGACCGCTTTGAGAAAGGTAAGCGTCCTCATCAAAATATTTCGTATGGAATAATTCACTTGTCCCTTCAGGAGCGCTTCCCGTTAAAATCGGCGGATCGACTTTTGTGAAGCCATTTTCATTAAAGAACTCGTAAGTCGCGCGAATGATTTCGTTACGAATTTTCATGACTGCATGCTGACGCTTAGAACGCAGCCATAAATGACGATGGTCCATTAAAAATTCTGTTCCATGCTCTTTTGGGGTAATGGGATAATCCACAGCAGCATGAATTACTTCTAAGTTTGTTACCGTTAATTCATATCCGAATGGTGAACGCTCATCTTCACGAATTACACCTGTTACATAAATAGATGATTCCTGCGTCACGCTTTTCGCTGTTTGAAAAACCTCTTCCGGAACCTCAGCTTTTACAACAACACCTTGCATAAAGCCTGAACCGTCACGTAATTGTAAAAATGCAATTTTACCACTTGAACGTTTATTCGCAAGCCATGCGCCGATTGTTACTTCTTTGCCCACATATTTGCTTGCTTCTGAAATCGTTATTTTCACGATGATAACCCCTCCAAAACCTTACATACAACTTACTTAATATGTACAACCTTTTTCATTATACAATTCACATCTTAGAATCACAAGTGAGAATCAGCTTTTCCAATATATCAATTAGGGGAAAGTACTTTTAGTACTTTCCCCTAATTGATTAGTTCATATGATTGGTCATAAAGTTTTGGATGCGTTCGATTGCTTTCTCCAACAACTCTAAAGATGTCGCATACGATAAACGTACATTTTCAGGAGCACCGAAGCCTGAACCCGGTACTAGCGCCACTTTTTCTTCCTCTAAAATAGCTTCTACCCATGCATCCACCGTTTCAAATCCAGTTAACTTGGCTGCTTCAATGGCATTTGGGAATAAATAGAAAGCACCCTGCGGCTTAATGCATGAAAAGCCTGGAATTTGAATCAATTTCTCATGAATAATATTTAAACGCTCTTCAAATGCTTGGCGCATCGTTACAACCGGTTCCTGTGTTCCGTTGTACGCTGCGATTGATGCATATTGAGCAACCGATGTCGGATTGGACGTACTATGGCTTGCCAGGTTCGTCATGGCTTTAATGATTTCTTTATTTCCTGCCGCATAGCCAATACGCCAACCCGTCATGGAATGAGATTTAGAAACCCCGTTAATAATGATCGTTTTTTCTTTCAGTTCAGAAGATAGCTGAGCAATGGACACATGTTCATTACCATCGTACACAAGCTTCTCATAAATCTCATCTGATACAATCAAAATATCATGTTTTACGCACACTTCACCAAGCGCTTGAAGCTCTTCACGCGTGTATACCATACCGGTAGGGTTACTCGGAGAGTTAATGATGACGGCTTTCGTTTTGTCCGTAATCACTTCTTCCAATTGCTTTGGTGTAATTTTAAAGCTGTTTTCTTCACGTCCTTCTACATATACCGGGACGCCTTCCGCCAATTTTACTTGTTCAGGATAGCTTACCCAATAAGGAGTCGGGATGATGACTTCATCTCCTTCGTCCAATATTACTTGGAACAACGTATAAAGAGCATGCTTAGCACCTGAGCATACAATGACTTCAGCCGGTGTAAACGCCAAGCCCTGATCTTGTTCAAACTTTTTGATAATTGCCTCTTTTAAAGAAGCTAAACCGCCAGTCGGCGTGTATTTTGTGTGGCCTTCATTCATTGCTTTCGCTGCAGCTTCCAAAATGTGCTCGGGAGTGTTGAAGTCTGGTTCTCCTGCGCCTAAGCCAATGACATCATGACCGGCTGCTTTCAATTCTTGAGCCTTCGCTGTAATCGCTAATGTGGATGAAGGTGTTAAAGCTGATACACGTTTTGCTAATTTCATCTTGATTTCCCCCTAAAGGCATTAACGTATGACTTTTTATTAGTGTAAGAATCGTACAAAGAAGCAGCGTCGCTGGCACTGAAATCACTATGAAGTTTGATACATGCTGTAACGTTTTAAAAATTCACCCGTCTGGAAATCCACATAATAGTATGTAAAACTATTTTTCTCGTCTATATATGTGACTTCCCACATTGGAAGCTCGTTTTCCATGGCTAAGCGAATTGATTTAATTTTTTCAGGGCTTCGCTCTTTTTGCACAATGGATATCACTTTGTCTCGCGATATTCCACTACTTTCTTTCCTTACTATCATATCATGTTTTTTCTCATTTTTAGGCACCCAAACAATAACTTTTTCATTTTTCTTATTTTTTGCTTTTACGATATAGTAGGTATAGGAGCCATAGTATGTGTGAGTGCTGATAATTTCCTTTAAATCATAGACTTCTTTTGCCTTTTGTACCGCTTGTTCCTCGGCATCTCGTTTTGGCTGAAGCGCTTTAAAATAGAGGTTCGATGCCCCTAATCCCACCAAAATCAAAAATAATGAAATAATGATTCCCCATTTTTTCATGCTCATCGTTCCTTGTTTTAAATAATAAGTTGTATTGAATTCCAATGTCTCTCAAGAGTAAATAGAAGCCGTTGCAACAGGACGTTGCGTTCTTAAGCTCCTTTATTGTCCAGCTGCATGAGCCAGCTCCTACGGCCATTTCACTTCTTCCTGCAGAGTCAAAAAGCGACTCCTTCTCAGAAGCTCCAATTTCCTATGGAGCTAAGCGGGCTCGTTTCGCTTTTCTTGGCTTGTCTAGCTCCAGCGCCTAGCTCGCTGTGGAAATGATGATTGCCCTTATAAGGCAAAAAACGCCTTATAGGTCAATCCCTATTTCCTTCACGAGCTGGTCAAGGCGCCTCCGCTTTTCTTGGCTTATGTACGATAAATGGTGAAGATGGCTTTTTCCTTGTCTTTTTGATCCAATGCCAACCCGAACATTAAATCCTGTTTTTTTAAGGTACGGTTTAAACTATCCACCAGCTTGTATAGATCTGGAGAGTTTTGAACACGAACTGTTGATAATACTTGAATTCTGCTTTCCATCGTAATCCTCCTCGTTTTCCTTCCCAAAATTGTTAGTTATAACACCCTTTGCTTTGGTCACAATATAATTACACATGCGGCAAGGAATCGCATGATGATGACACTAAATCAAGACCTTTTAAAAAACTACTATATATACTTCCTGCCCCACACCATCCATTTGCAGCTTTTTATAGCTGCTTTTTTTTTGCACATTAAAGCCCGCTTCTCCTTACTTATATTCAGAGACCGGAAAAGTGATGATTTCATAATGAGTATTGTTCATCTTCATTGAAACTGTCCCCATTTGATGAACAAAGTAAACATCAATCCATAGTTCATACAAATACTTAATAAATGGACTGCCGTGTTGAAGATCTTTAGGAGCGGTAAAAATGGCTGCTTGCGGATCCATATGCTCTACCAGTTTTTCCGATAAAGCTTCTCCCTTCGCAAGATTGGGCATTTTGACGACATTGACATCTTCTAATTTTTCCTTCAACAGCAGCTCTTCTTTCTGTTTCGAATAATTCGTCATATAGAAAATATGATTTTCCCCATACTTAATAGATAAATCTATTGAAGGGGTCTCTTCTTTTTCTTCATTCAGAACTTGTATCATTAACCCTTTACCAAACAATTGGTGATCCCCTTTTTTCCATTTGACCGGGTTCGAAAAAGGGAGAGTGTTTGTATAGGAAGAAGGAACATAAATAGTTTCAGGTGAAAATTGTTTAGAAAGAGCCTTGATATTATCGTCGTATCCTTCTTCCTGTCGTGTCACTATAATCGTATCCAGCTTTTTTACTTGAAATAAGTCAAGCATGCTAAACAGTTCTTTTTCAGCAGAAGCATGGCCTGTGTTAATTAAAGTAGATTGACCATGGCCGTCCACAATTAAAGCAGCTTCTCCTTTTGACAAATGAAAAAACGTTAAAACAGCCTCATCTTCGCTCAGTTCAAACTCGATATTTTCAATCTTACTTGCCTGTACGATCTTTTCCGTGTTAAGACAAAAGAAACAAACTAAGAAGATTATAAACAGCTTTTTGAACATCTTCATCGCTCCATACTACTAGAATGTAGAATGTATCCACCACTCTTTTAATTCCCCTAATAACTCGTCAAACGGCTTTTCACTTATATTCATCAGGGGGAGAGAGCGCAAAAAGTATTTTCCGTATTGCGTCGTTGAAATACGATTATCCAACACAAACATGATTCCTCGATCGTTCTTCGTACGAATCAAGCGGCCAAATCCCTGCTTGAACCGAATGATAGCTTGCGGCAAAGCAAGTTCCATAAATGGATTCAAGCCTTCTTGCTTGAGTTTAGCGGTTTTAGCTGCCATGACCGGTTCATTGGGAGGAGAGAACGGTAAACGCACCATAACCAAGCAAGACAAATGATGGCCGGGTACATCAATTCCCTCCCAAAAGCTGCTCGTTCCAAATAAAATGGATTTTTCAAATTGAATAAAGTCTTTTAAAAGTCGAGTGCGGTTTCTGCTCGAGACTCCCTGGCCTAAGAGTACATATTCATCTAGCTGGTTCAATTCTTTGACATAGGAATACGTTTCTTTCAGCATGTCATATGAGGTAAATAAAATGAGCATTCTGCCTTCTGTGACGGAAGCAATATCAATGATTCTCTCCGCTAAAATCATGCTATACTCCTCTAAAGAAACCGTATTAATCGACGGCATATCCTGTGGAATCAAAATTTTAGCCTGCTTATGATAATCAAAAGGTGATGGAACAGTCAGCTGAAGCGGCTGAAAATCATAAAGACCAAGCTCCCGTATCATATAATCGAAAGAACGATTAACCGTCAAGGTAGCGGAGGTTAAAACCGCACTTCTCTTCTTCGCAAAAAATAAGTCTGCCAAATGCTCGCTTATATTGATTGGCTGGCTGTATAAAAAGGCCGCATTGGCAGCTCCCTTAGGCTCAATTTCAAACCAAGTGACCTCCTCTTCCCTTTCAGAAAGCAACAAATGATGAAGCTTTGCCTTAATTTGTTCGACCTCTTCACAAGCCTCGTAAAAGTCCAAGAAAACCCCCTGCTCTTTTCGGGTCCACTCCACTTTCAGCTGTTCGAGTGATGCTTTTAGTTGATCAAATTCATGTAAAAAGTCATGCAGCAAAAATTGCACCCTTGCTGCCAATTCCCGAACACCGAACCAGCCAGGATCATTCATTATTTTCTTATCCCAATAAAAACTGAGGCGTCCTCCCTCTCCGGTTCCCACTCTTTTTGATACAAATGCATGAATAAAGCGAAATAAATCATCCAACTCGGTTTGAAGGTCCTTTATGAGGAGATGGAACTGATGCAAATCAGGTACGGTTGAAAGAGAACCTTTTTCGACTATTTCCTTTACATTTTTGAACAAACCGTCCTTCTCTAATGTGCCAATGCGAGAAAGTAAAGAATTTATTTGAAAATAATCAATTTGGACGCCGAACTGTTCCCCGGCAATCCCTGCAATATGGTGGGCTTCGTCCATAATGACATTGTCATAATCGGGAAGAAGAGATTGGGTGCTCATCAAGTCCATAAATAGCAGGCGATGATTTGTCACAACAAGATGGGCTTCATCTGCACGCTTTCTGGCTCGCTCGTAAAAGGAAAATTTCACCCATGGATAGCGAAAATCCAAAGGGGAAGGGTGGTCTTCGTTAATACGTTCCCAAAACAGCTTTCCCCCTGAAGGCAAATTGATTTCATCGATATCTCCCGTATCCGTTTCAGTTAACCAAACAAGAATTTTTGCTTTCGATAAAATAGCATCGTAATTAGTTTCTCTCTCTTTTAACCAGTTTATAAATTTTCTTAAATTCAAATAATGATGGCGCCCTTTTAAAATGGCCGCTTGGAAAGAAAACGGGATCAATTTGCGTAAGACCGGAACATCGCGGTCCACGATTTGTTGTTGCAAGGAAACCGTATGGGTAGAAATAACGACCGGTTTTTTTTGCTGTTTTGCATGAAAAACAGACGGGATTAAATAACCCAGTGTTTTCCCTGTTCCTGTACCGGCCTCGACCAGAGCATGCTGATGAGTCGATAAAGCCTCATTCACCATCTTCATCATGGACTCTTGCATAGGACGATTCTCGTAATGGGGAAGTGCCTGGATAAAAGACTCTTCTTTCATTTCGTTAAACTCTTCAAAGGAATACACCTGTTCCTCTAAATTTTCTTCAAGAGCTGGTTTCTTTTTTAAGGCAACGCCATGGATGATATGAAAGGATTGTTCATTTTCCTTTAAAACACCTTCTTTTTCTTCCATGATTTCTTCAATCAGTTCACTAATCTCACTTTTAAGATGAAGAGACAGGGCATACAGCTGTTTTAATGTGACAAGCGGCAAGGTTTGCAGTTTTTCAAGAAGAGCCAAAAGCACATAGGCTGTTACTTCGGCATCACTATCCGCTTGATGCGGATTTTCATGATTAAGATTTAAGTCGTCTGCTAATTGGTTCAGCTTATATCCCTCAGCTGTCGGTAATAACATCCGGGCTAATTCTACCGTATCAATCGTCGAGTTATACAAAGTCCCGTATCCAGATTCGTTTAATTCTGCTTGCAAAAATGACAAATCAAATGTGACATTGTGTGCGACGAAATAGGCCTCATCCAGCAGCTTTAGCACATGGGGAGCGACCTGTTCAAATAAAGGAGCATCTTTTACCATATCATCGTGAATATTGGTCAATTGTTCAATAAAAGCAGGAATGGGCATGGACGGATTTAAAAAGCTCGAAAACCGTTCGACAATTTTTCCGTTTTCTACTATCACGGCAGCCAGCTGAATAATTTTATCTCCCTGTTTAGGTGAATGACCGGTTGTTTCTAAATCTATCACAACAAATCGCTTGTTCACGATTACCACCTCACTCATCTCTTAATTGTAGTATGAATCAGCGTGAGTTGTGTATGTATGAGAAAAGTTTGACATTCGTCAAGTCTTGTAAGCGAATGCCTTTCCCTATTAATGAAAACCTCTTTTCTCTATTACAAATTATAAGCCTTACTTGTATATTGAAAATGAAACAGACCTTTTCGCTAACAATCCCGATAGACATGGGCATGTACGGAAAGGTCCTTCTCAACTTTATGGGTCTTTTTTTATCAAATGAATCGTCAGAAAGAATCATTGATTTCCTCATATTCTTCATGACGATTCATTTGATACATATACGAAAGCCCCGCGTTTTTCGGGGCTTTCGTATATGTGTTCTTATAGAATTGTACCAGCTGGCTCTTGTTTAATCAATTGTTGAATACGGTTGTTTTCATCCATGATGGCCACAGTGGGTTCATGGCTGGCAACTTGATCTTCCGCAACGAGAGCATAAGAAATGATGATGACAACATCGCCCGGTTGAACAAGACGGGCAGCGGCGCCGTTTAAACAAACTACACCGCTTCCACGCTCCCCGCGAATGACGTATGTTTCCAATCTTGCTCCATTGTTATTGTTGACGATTTGCACTTTTTCATTTTCTGCTATGCCGACCGCATCGATGATATCTTCATCAATTGTGATGCTCCCCACATAATTTAAATTCGCTTCCGTCACCGTTGCACGGTGTATTTTTGCATTCATCATCGTTCGAAACATAAGGCAACCTCCGTTATACAGTCCATGTGATATTGTCAATTAGACGAGCTTTTGAAAATTTAACCGCAAGGGCAAGAATCAGTTTCCCTTCCAGCTTGTCTACCTCTGTCAATTGCGGATAAGCGTAAATTTCAACGTAATCAATAATTCCCGATGTCTGTGTCTCAATATAGTCTTTTACAAAGGAACGAATGGCTTGGGGGTTTTGCTCGCCTTGACTGATCCGCTCTTTTGCCGCCTGCAAACTAGCATATAGCGCAGGGGCTTCTTTTCTTTCCTGCTCTGTCAAATAAACATTTCTTGAGCTTTTGGCAAGACCATCTTCTTCTCTGACCGTTTCCACCGGAACAAGTTCAATCGGGAAGTTATAATCATGAATAAGCCCGTCTACGACTGCGACTTGCTGTGCATCCTTCATCCCCAAATATGCCTGGTCTGGAGTGACGATATTGAACAATTTCATTAAAACGGTGGCCACACCGTCAAAATGACCTTCCCGTTTGCTTCCACACAAAACATCCACTCGTTTTCGAACAGAAACGGAAATAGACATTTCACCCGGATACATCTCCTTTACATCCGGATAAAATACATAATCTACCCCTGCTTCTTTTGCGAGTTTTTCATCTCGTTCAAAATCCCTTGGATATGCATCAAAGTCCTCAGTGGGACCGAACTGAGTCGGATTGACAAAAATACTGAGCACGACGATATCATTTGTTTCCCGCGCCTTTTGAAGCAGCGTCAAATGGCCTTCATGCAAATAACCCATTGTTGGCACAAAACCAATCGTTTTTCCGTCTCTTCGCTCTTGCTTCATAGAAGTTTGCATCTCAGGAATGGTACGAATCACTTTCATCTCATTTTCCTCCATACAAGGCTTCAAGCTCTTCTTCTTTCATTGTGAAGGAATGCTCTCTTGCCGGAAATGCTTTCGTTTTCACTTCCTGCACATACTGTTCGATTCCTCTAACGATCGGTTCGTTAAGCTGTTCGTATGACTTTACAAACTTTGGCACCCGCTCTACCCCGTATGTGAGAACGTCATGGTAGACTAGAACTTGTCCATCTGTTTCGCTTCCTGCACCGATTCCAATCGTTGGGATGGACAGCTGTTGGCTGATTTCTGCTGCGAGCTGATGCGGCACACATTCCAAGACAAGGGCCATCGCACCTGCTTGTTCACACTTTTTCGCATCTTGAATGAGCTTTTTCGCCGCTTCTGCATCTTTTCCTTGCACTTTATAACCGCCCAGCACACCAACCGATTGGGGGGTTAGACCTAAATGCGCAACGACAGGTACACCCGCTTGTGTCAAATCGGCGATTGTAAAAAGGACATCGTCTGCTCCTTCTACTTTAAGAGCATGTGCTCCTCCTTCTTGCATAAGGCGTGCAGCATTTTTCATCGTCTCTTCTTTTGAAATGTGATAGGACATAAACGGCATGTCTGTCACAATAAAAGTGTCTTTTGCCCCGCGTTTAACTGCCTTTGTATGATGAATCATATCTTCAACTGTAACCGGAATGGTAGACTCATAGCCTAACACGACCATTCCTAATGAGTCGCCTACCAAAATCATGTCGACTCCCGCTTGCTCTGCCAGCTTTGCAGACGGGAAATCATACGCCGTCAACATGACAATCGGTTCACTTTGTTCTTTCATTTTCATAAACTCTGTTTTTGTTTTCATTCATTTCTCCTCCTTTTTTTGAAGAGGAGATGAACGTCCCGGAACAAAATAAAAACCTTCTTTTCAGCAAAAAAGAAGGAGAGAAAACAACACAAAATTATCCGGTCATGATCATCCCTCTGTCCTAGTCCTGCTTGTTGGATCAAGGCAGAATCCAAATTCATTTACATAAGAGGTTGTTCAAAAAGTCCGGGAAAAATGACCGTCGAATTTCGGCGTCAGCTTGTCTCTCCGCTACTCACGTATTAATATCATACGCTCCGCTCCTTGGAAAAGAAGACCGCTTTTCCTGCGTGCGATGAAAAATCGTGAGAAGCTTTCCTTTGTGCTCGAGACGGTGCTTCCTTGAACTTCTCGGTCCTTTTTGTCCTCCTTTTTGAACTCTCACTATAAAAAACGGGTGAAAGGTGCAGTTCGCGAGATACTACCCTTCCACCCGTATTATAAGAAATCTTACAACGAAGCGCCAGTAAAACTTTTCAACGATGGGCCAATTCAATGTCGGCTGAATGAATTTGATGAATATGTCCGTGTGCATCTTCCAGCAGTAACACCCCGTCATCTGTAATTCCTTTAGCAAACCCTTCAATTGTTCCCGTTAACGTTCTGGCGATAATATGCTTGCCGATGCTTACTGCATGTGCCTCCCATAATAACTTGATTAATTTAAAACCGTTGGCTAAATACTCATCATACAGTTGTTCCAGCTTCAAAAAAATGGTTTGCATCAATAGCGCCCTGTTAATCTCTCCTCCACTTTCCAATCTCAAGGAGGTCGCAATATCTTGAATGGCGGGAGCGAAGTGTTCCTTCTGTTGATTCACGTTAATTCCGAGCCCAATAATGACGGAATGGATTCGGTCGGAGTCCGCCTGCATTTCCGTTAAAATGCCGACCGCCTTTTTGCCATTGATTAAAATATCATTAGGCCATTTAATATCCGGGGAAATAGCTGCTACTTCCTGAATGGCTTGTGCGACAGAGACTGCCGCCATCAATGTCAGTTGGGGGGCACGCTGAGGCGGCAGAGAAGGTCTTAAAATGATGCTCATCCACACACCTGTATGCTTTGGAGAATACCAGGCACGATCTAAGCGCCCTCTCCCTGCGGTTTGTTCTTCTGCCACGACGACCGTTCCTTCTACTGCTCCTTCCTGTGCGAGACGGTGGGCAATTTTTTGGGTGGAGTCCACTGTTTCTTCGTAATGAATGGATTGTCCAATTCGACTCGTATGTAATCCTAATCTCAACTCATTTTCGCTCACTTTGTCAGGCTTTTGAACAATACGGTACCCTTTTTTTCGCACTGCTTCCAGTTCATACCCTTCTTTACGCAAATCTTCGATATGTTTCCACACGGCTGTCCGTGAGCATCCAAGCATATCGCTGATTTTTTGTCCGGACACATATTCATCTTCGGAGTTTGTAAACATCTCTAATAAGGTTCGTCTAATATCTGATTGCAAGATTCGAGCCACTCCTTTATTGCCTCTCGTTCATTCGGCAGTTCCTTTTGTACAACTTTCATTTCAACTTTTTGCAGCAACTCGGAAAGCCATGGGCCGCCCTTTTGCCGGCAGATGGCCATGACGTCTTTTCCATTTACGGCTAAATCCTTTAACGAATGGATTGGAAGCTCTTTATGTATGGAGCGAATGAGGTTTTCTTCATCCAGGCGGCTATGCAACATGAGATTCACTCTATTCACATGAAGGGCCGTATCTAATCCGTACAGATATACGGTTCTTCTGTCCCACGGTTGATGTTTTCTTTCATCATACCCGGCTAAAACCGCTTGCACATCTTTAATGCGTTTGTTGGGAAGCTTCCACGCTCTTAAAAAGGTGTTTGCTTCATTAACTCCTAAAAGAATAAGAATCATGGACCAGCTTTCTGTCAAATCGGTTGCTTTGCCCCATTTACAGGCAGAAAGCTTTCTCTTCATTTCATCATTTAGAGAAAAACCAGGCAAATATTCATATAACCGCGTCTCAATGAGCAATGAGAATGCATCCTCGGGTTTTCGCCCCAGCATCAACTTTTCAAACTCTACAGACGTTCTTTCAATGGAAACATGCTGCAGCAAATGGCCATGCTCGACAATGGCTTCTTTTGTTTTTTGTTCCACTGTAAAACCAAGCTGACTCATAAAACGAACGGCTCGCATCATCCTTAGCGCATCCTCATGAAATCGCTCCTTCGCTTCTCCGACCGTTTCAATCTTTTGATGGTGAAGGGCTTCCTGTCCGTTAAATGGATCGATGATGAGGCCTTTTTTATCCATCGCAATGGCATTGACCGTAAAATCACGCCGCTGTAAATCTTCTTTTAGTGAAGAAACGAAGGTCACAGACGAAGGCCTGCGGAAGTCTTCGTATGTCCCTTCCGTGCGAAACGTTGTCACTTCATAAGGAATTCCTTCGTGTACAACGACGACGGTTCCGTGTTCGATTCCAACAAGAATGGTTTTATCAAACAGAGCCATTACTTGTTCAGGTTTCGCGGATGTCGCAATATCGACATCTCCAATCGATCTGTCGATGATGGCATCACGAACGGCGCCGCCAACAAAATAAGCTTCAAATCCTGCTTTTTCCAATGTTTCGATAACCGGAAGTGCTTCAAGAAAAGGCTGCTTCATCCTATTATCACCCAATCACGTCATAGTAAATCTTTTCATATTGATTGACAATTTCTTGAGAATCGAATTTTGTTTTTACCATTGCCACCGCTTGCTCAGACATTCGCTGCAAACGCGTTTCTTCAGTTAAAATATGTAATGATTTCGCTGCAATGTCTTCCACATCGCCCAGTTCGCACACGTATCCCGTCTGATCATTTACGATTACTTCCGGAATACCGCCGACGTTTGTTCCGATACACGGCACTCCGCATGCCATCGCTTCAAGAAGCACAAGGCCGAAACTCTCTTTTTCTGAGACAAGCAGCTTTAAATCGCTCATGGAATATAATTCCTCGACATTTTCCTGTTTGCCTAAAAATAATACGCGATTTTGCAGCCCCAGATTGCGAACCTGCTGGCATACCACGGTCATCTCCGGTCCATCGCCCACGAGTAACAGCCTGGCGGGTATTTCTTGTTGAATGAGATGGAATGCCTTGACAACATCAGGAACACGTTTGACCTGGCGGAAGTTTGAAACATGGATGACAACTTTTTCATCCGGCAAGATCCCGTATTCTTTCCGTAAAGACTGAACATCTTTTTGGCGATATACACGCTCATCTATAAAATTATAGACCGTTTCAATCTTTTGATTTGGGGCGATTAAATCATATGTTTCTCGTACAAGAGCATTGGAAACCGCTGTAACGGCGTCTGATTTTTCAATGCCGAATTTGATTAACTCGCTTAGTGAAGGATCTGATCCCAATACAGTAATGTCAGTTCCATGCAGCGTGGTCACAATTTTGAGATGCTCTCCTGTCATTTGTTTGGCCAAAAATGCACAAACGGCATGAGGAATCGCGTAATGGGCATGAATAAGATCAAGATTTTCCCTTTTGGCCACTTCTGCAATTTTAGTCGCAAGCGCCAAATCGTAAGGCGGATATTTGAAGACGGAATAATGATTGACCTCTACTTCATGGAAATAAATGTTATGATAGATTTTATTTAGCCGAAAAGGCATGCTCGATGAAATAAAATGAATTTCATGTCCTTTCTCCGCTAAAGCCTTTCCCAGCTCTGTTGCTACAACACCTGATCCTCCGACAGAAGGATAGCAGACGATTCCAATTTTTAATTTCATTCCGCTCCCCCTACCAAATCATGGAACAGAAGCAACGGTTTTTTCGTCAAAAATCCTTCCGCATATAAAACGCCCGCTTCTTTTCCAAATAATCGTTCCCTGCTTTCCACCGTATCGATATACCCGTTTACGAGCGGCGTATTGACGCTGTCGTCTCTTTTTACGAATTGGCTTTCATATGCTTGCAGACTTGCCAGCTTTTTTTGAAAAGTGCGGGATACGTCGATAAGAAAGTCCGGCTTATGAAACCCATTAATCATATAATAATGAAGAGCGGACGGGCGATGCGCCCGCAGTTTTTCATCGTCTTGATAATGGCGGATGCCGGCTGAAAAGAATGCTTCCTCTACGATTTTGGCGCAGTTTCCATGATCGGGATGCCGGTCTTCCGGGTAAGGCACAAATACAAGTTTAGGCTGGTACTTACGGATGACTGTCACAACCTGGCGAATATGATCTTCTGTTAAAAAAAGGCCTCGATCCGGCATAGAAAGATGGAGGCGTTCGTGTACCCCTAAAAGCTGTGACGCTTTTTCCGCTTCTTGTTTGCGCAGTTGTACAGTCCCGTTTGAAGACAACTCTGCATGTGTCAAATCGCAAATCCCCACTTTTAAACCTTCTTCTGAAAATCTGGCCATCGTTCCGCCCATGCCGATTTCTACATCATCGGCATGAGCTCCAAATGCTAATATATCTAATTGCATTAGTTATTCTCCTTGCTTCTTATGAATGACTGAACGCCAATTCAAATCGCCGCGTTCTAAACCATGAATTAATATCTCAGCTGTTCCCATATTGGTCGCAAGCGGAACTGCGTATACGTCACAAAGGCGCATTAAGGCAGAAATATCTGGTTCATGCGGCTGAGCCGTTAAAGGATCACGGAAAAAAATGACCATATCCATTTCATTTTGGGCAATCAAAGCGCCGATTTCCTGATCTCCGCCGAGAGGACCTGACTGAAAGCGGTGAATAGTCAATCCTGTCGCCTCTGCAATTCGTAATCCCGTCGTTCCCGTTGCGTAAAGATTATGTTCTCCCAAAATATATTTGTATGCCGTCGTAAACTGAACCATGTCGTTTTTCTTTTTATCATGCGCAATTAAGGCTATTTTCATTGTCAGGATCCCCTTTATTCAATGATATTTTCCAGACCATAAATCAGTGTATCAACTTTCATCACCGTGTCCACCGCCAGCTTGACCCCAGACATGAAGGAAGCTCGGTTGTATGAATCATGGCGAATCGTTAATGATTGCCCAAACCCTCCAAATAACACTTCTTGGTGAGCAATCAAACCGGGTAACCGGACACTGTGAAGACGGATACCGTCATAATTGGCACCTCTCGCTCCAGTCAGCAGCTCTTTTTCTTCCGGATGACCTTGCTGTTTCGTCTCTCTCACTTGCGCAATGAGCTCCGCTGTTTTTAATCCTGTACCAGACGGGGCATCCAATTTTTGGTCATGGTGAAGCTCAATAATTTCCACATCACTGAAGTACTTGGCTGCCATTTGCGAAAATTTCATCATTAAGATGGCCCCGATTGCGAAATTGGGAGCGATGATGCAGCCAATTCCTTTTTCTTCTGCCGTTTCTTTTAAGTCCTTTAAGTCATCTTCTGAAAATCCAGTCGTCCCTACAACAGCACGTACACCATACTCTAACGCTTTTTTTGTATTGAATCGTCCAATTTCAGGCGTTGTTAAATCCACTAATACATCTGCCTGTACTTCCTGAAAGCATTTTTCAATATCCGTATAAATGGAAGCTTGAATAGAAGGGAGCCCTTCGATATCACTTATGTATTTTCCTTCATGAAGACGGTCCACCGCCGCTGCCAATTCAAACTGTTCCGTTTCTTGGATGAGTTTTAATGCTTCTACTCCCATTCTGCCTCTAGGCCCTGCTAATACAATACGAATTGGTTTCATTTTGTCTGCCCCTTTTCTTCATTTTCTTTTCTAGTCCAGCGATCTTTATCACGTGTATTGAATTTATGCATGACGCGATCATGCGCTTCCTGCAAATCGATATTCAACGAATTGGCAAAGCAAATGAGTACAAATAAAAGATCGCCCATCTCCTCTTCTACTGTACGCTCTTTTTCCGTCTGCTTTTTTGGTTTTTCCCCGTGATAATGGTTGATTTCCCGTGCTAATTCACCTAGTTCTTCCGTCATGCGCGCAAGCATAGCCAGCGGGCTGAAATACCCTTCTTTAAATTGGCTTATGTATTGATCCACTTCTTGCTGCATTTCTTGTATAGTCTTCTCAGCCATTTATGTTCACCTCATTTTCATTCTCTTTTTACATGTTAGCCAAATGAATGATTTTTGACAAACATTTGAGTTTGTTTGCGACTATCAAAACTTTCCACTATTATATATAGTAGCCAGTATGACCAATTGCAGGAGGTACTTATGTTAAATGGGCTGAAATTATCAAATGTTTTTTTCATTTTGCTGGGTTCAGCAATTTTCGCTTTTGGACTAGTTAATTTTAACATGCAAAATAATTTAGCAGAAGGCGGTTTTACCGGGATTACGCTGCTTTTATACTTTTTATTTACTATTGATCCTTCCATTACAAACTTAGTATTAAATATCCCCTTGTTCTTTGTGGGATGGAAGCTGCTGGGGCGCACATCCTTTTTCTATACAATGATTGGCGTATTTAGCTTATCTTTGTTTTTATGGATATTCCAGCGCTATCCGGTAGAAATGCCCTTAACAGATGACATGACGCTCGCATCGCTGTTTGCAGGGGTGTTTATTGGTATCGGTTTAGGAATCATTTTCCGAAACGGTGGGACAACAGGAGGCGTTGATATCATTGCCCGTCTCGTACAAAAATATATCGGATGGAATATGGGGAAAACAATGTTTTTGTTTGACCTTGTCGTCATTACTCTTTCTTGGCTTCTTTACTTAAATTATAAAGAAGCCATGTATACACTCGTCGCGGTATTCGTCGCGGCAAGAGTAATCGACTTTATGCAAGAAGGAGCCTATTCTGCAAGAGGAGCAACCATTATCTCCAGTCGGAATGACGAAATCGCTGAAAAAATAATGAAGGAAATGGACCGCGGGGTAACAGTACTAAAAGGGCAAGGCTCCTTTTCGAAAAAAGATTTAGATGTCCTGTACTGCGTTGTGAGCAGAAATGAAATTTTCCGTTTAAAACAAGTCATCACTTCCATTGATCCCCATGCATTTGTCGCTGTCAGCGATGTCCATGACGTATTAGGTGAAGGCTTTACATTAGATGAAAATAAAATGCCGATTGAACGATAGAAAAGCGAAACGAGGCTGCTTAGCCCCATAGGAAATTGGAGTTTCTGAGAAGGAACCGCTTTTTGGTTCCGCAGGAAGAAGCGAAATTACCGTAGGGGCTGCCTCGTGTAGCTGGACAACAAAAGGAACGAAGACTAAAAACGCAACGTCCTGTTGCAACGTCTTCGTTTGCACATCCATGTGCTTTAAGTTCGCCCATGCTCATAGGGCAGTGGAACCGCCGACGAGAAGTCGCTTTTTGACTTCGTGGTTCAAAAAGGGTCGTCAACTAAAAACGGTCACGTCCTGTGACCAACGTCGACGTTCGAACATCCTGTTCTTCAAGTGACCGTAGAGCATAGCTTGCATAACTGGACAACAAGAAAAGTGGAGACGACCGAAAGAATAGGAGTCGGAGCTAGACAGTAAAAAAGCAGAACCGTTCAGGTTGTCGAGAATCCTAGAGAGTTTATCGGCAATCTAAAAAACGCAGCCTTAATCAAGGCTGCGTTTTTTTAGTCTTCGCTATTGGTCATTCCTGTATAGATTAAGACCAGTCGAACAAGTTCCAATACGGCTACGGCTGCTGCTGCTACATATGTGAGGGCTGCAGCATTTAACACTTTTCGTGCACGGCGCTCTTCCTCATTACGAATCATCCCCGTCGATACAAGCTGATCCATCGCGCGGCTTGAAGCGTTGAACTCAACAGGCAATGTAACCACCTGGAACAATACAGCAGCTGCCATAAATACGATACCGAGAAGCAGCATGTTGCTTAATTGTGCAAAAATCCCAATCATAATGAAAATCCATGATAAGTTTGAACCGAAATTTGCTACAGGAACTAGTGCATGACGGAAGCGTAAAAACGCATAGCCTTGGTCATCTTGAATGGCGTGCCCTACTTCGTGAGCCGCTACAGCCGCTCCCGCCACAGAATGCCCGTAATAGTTCTCCTGGGATAAACGAACAGTTTTAGAGCGCGGATCATAGTGATCGGATAGAAAACCTCCAACTGGCTCTACTTGTACATGATAAAGTCCATTTTCATCCAAAATGCGTCTCGCTGCTTCCGCACCTGTTACACCTGTCGAGTTAGCGACGCGCGAATATTTCTTATACGCACTTCTTACCTTCATTTGTGCCCAAATCGGCACAATAATTAGCAAAATAAAATAAAGCAAATAACCCATTATACAGCCTCCAGCAAATTCATTTTGTTAGTTAATATTGTAGTCAATGTCTTCTTTTTCTGTCAATTTATAAGGTAAGTGTTTTTCAGTGAACTACTCACCACTTAGCTAACGCTTGAAGTGGGAGCTTCTTGGTCAATACTCCTAATGGAGCAAGTTTACCCAAGCTAACCCCGTCGCACCGACGGTTAGTGTTTACACACGAAAAAATGCCATTTTCTTTTTGCCCTTGGCAAGAACCCACCGCATTTTAGCAATTGTAATTGTCTAATCATACCAACGTCACTGCTTGGTTTTCGCTCTGTTGGTATGTGGCGAGTGGTTGAATATTTTATTCCGCAAACCGTTTCTTGCGGAAACCTTATATATTCAGTTGAAAAAGAGCAATTAGTATCTTAATTATAGCATATTTTGGCTTGCGCCAACCGAAAATTCATCTCGCTACTTATCGTTGGTGCTATGCACCTTCACACGATTGAAGTGGAAGAATTCTTTTCGGAAACCTTGTTAAATTTAATCACATATACATGAGAGGGCTTTATCAACTCTTGTTTTTTATTCATCGTTGACTATTTTCGGTATACTCTCATTTATTAAAAAGATGGCTCATGGAGTCGTATATTGTACTTTATCTCCGTTATATTTTCTCCAAGCTACATATGATAATGTAAGGACAATGATACTGCCCGTAGTCGCCATCATCCATATAAGGGAGGGGCTGACCTCTTCTTCTTTCATTTTATGAAACAAATTTTGCAAGTCCTGTTCCATCTGCTCGAGTTGTTTCAACCGGGACTGTTCGTTTATGCTCGAAGATTCATTCAAAAACGCCAGATGGGCATCCATGCGCTGTACATATTCTCTTCTTATATCAACTTGAACACTCGGGAGAATCGTTTCATATTGTGATAAAAAAGAATGATACTCGTCCTCAAAAGAACGTTCATCCCCAGTAGACACCGTTGTCTTCAATTGGCTGAATGCCCCCATTATGGTCCCTTCCATCTCTGTCCAAAGAGGCTGATGTTCACTTTGAAGCGCATCTACCAAGAGGCGAAAACGAGTTACTTTTCTTACCTTTTCGGTTTTCTCCAATGCATCAGTTTTCAAGGCAACTGAAGCTTCTTTATGGATAACCGTTAACATTCGAATATTTTCGGGTGACAACCTTAGCCAATCATGACGAGATTGCTCTAATCTCTGAGGAAACTGCTCTAACAAAGCAGCTGCCTCTTCATACCGTTCCTGTTTTGTAAGCTGCAGCACCTCATCCGATAACTCATTGAGCGCCCCTTCATTTATCGTTTCTGCATATGTCAGCGGTTGGAGGCTCAATAAAATAAGCATCACCATCACGATTATTTTCCCCTTCATTCTTGTCCCTCCTCTAAGTTCTACTAAACTTTATGTAGAGGTGGACAAGAGTAGACCTGTTTCTTTTTCATTTACGGCAATGTCCGGATAAAGTTTTGAGTGTAGTATTTTTGATACACGCCAACCCCTAAATAAGTAAAATCCTTATTTAACAATGCCTTTCGATGCCCTTCACTGTTCAACCACCCTTCAACCGCTGCTGCACTGTCTTGATATTGAGCAGCAATATTTTCTCCTGCCATCATAAAGAGAACTCCACCTGTTTTCAATCGTTTGCCGAGGTCACCAGTTGTAGGAGAAACATGAGAAAAATATTGATGATCACTCATATCCTTACTATGCTTATAGGCTACGGTCGCCACTTTATCATTCCAGGAAAGTGGGTTTAAGTTATGACGGGAACGGATGACATTTGTAATATCCAATATCTGCTGTTCTGCACCCTTCTCGACTTCCCTCCATTGCTCTTCTCCTAGCGGTTCGGCATTCAAAAGGGGACCTCGATACGACAATTCATATGGCCGTTGCTTTAACAACGTCTCTTCATCCATTATTCGTATGCTGGACAATGTATCTAAAAAATGATCGAAATAGAGCTGAACAAATACAGTACCATGCCGAATAAGAGGTCTTTTTTCCAAATCTTCCTCAGATAGTTCAAAACGATACTCCCCGCCTTTGTATTCAAATTGGAGATAGGGGGCCGCAGATACTTCACTCATAATCGCATCCCGTTGTCCCCCTATTTGAAAAGGGCTTGCTTTCACGTCGTCACCAATTGCGTATACTGTCACAACCTGACCGTCTAAAATTCCCATTTGTATATATGAATGAGGGGAATTTTTGTAAATCCACCATTTGTAATCATAAGCAGAGGAGTCGATTCGCTCCGGCTCACCTAGTATTCCAATGATTTCTTCTTCATTTTTCCCCATAAACTGAAAGATGTCGCCTGTTTCAATAGCCGCAATGTTTTTTTGGATCTCCGGCTCCTTTTGTTCTAGGGGAAAATTAGCCTCTTCAGAGTGGAAAATAGGGAAATAATCGTATACGTACATAAAAAAGCAGGTTGCTGCTAATATGAATAAAATCTGTTTCAGCTTTCAGTCACTCCTTACTACTCATTCTAATTTATTCCGCTCTAACAGGCAGTCCCCCTGCTATTTAAAGGTTTACACTAATATATATTCAACATCCCTCCAACTTCATCATTACTTTTTTAGCACGAATTCCCTACTCCTATACATATAAGAAGCTAATCTTACTACTTATACGTGTGAAAAAAGATTTTGTTTCAGTTTTATTCACTTTTAGCTTTTGCCGAAAGCATTCGAAAATAGTCAAAACTAACATATTTATATAACAGCGCGATTCAAAAAAGATGGATTGTCCCTTTTCACTCTCGAAAGAGAAAAGGGACAATCCATCTGCTGCCAAGCGTTCATTACCATTTTAATATATGTGTCTTTTTCCTTTTATTAATGAAGAGGTTCTGAAATTTCCGCTAAGGCCACGCCCGCTTTTTGATCAGAATATTTATTTGTAGCTAAGTCACCCAGTGCCACAATGCCAACAAGTTGTCCATTTTGAACAACAGGCAAACGGCGAACTTGATGCTGCGCCATCAGTTGAGATGCCTCTTCGACCGACATATCAGGGGAAACTGTAACTAGATGATCACTCATTACATCCGTTACTTTTTGTGAGTTCGGTTTTCGCTCTGCAATGCCTCGAATGACTAAATCACGGTCAGTAATCATCCCCATGACTTGACCATTCTCTACAATTGGTATTGCACCTACATTAAGCTCTTTCATTTTAGAAGCAACTTCATATACATTATCAAGTGTGGTACACGCCTCTACATTAGTTGTCATTACATCGCGAACCGTCTGCATGTCATAACTCCTCCTTTTTAATGTGCAGCTAAAAAGACAGTATGCCTTTTCATCTTCTAGTGTGAACAAAACCGTTAAATTTGCTCAAGGAAATTGACGGCTTTTTAACAAGAATTTTCTTGAATTTGGTGAATATTACGTATGATGTCATTGCAACTTCTTTCCATTCGTACTATTATTAAGCAAGGGAATATATGTTTTAGGAGGGAATACATATGAAATTTGAAAACACCGGAATAGAAAACCTAACAGCGGATTTAACTCGCTTAGATGAAATAATGGAAGACCTTGGATTAGTTCGCGCCGGTCAATGGGATTACGAGCGCGTAACATATGATCGCAAATTTGAACTTCAAAATGATGTGTACTACTTACGTGTTCAAGGTTATGCGGTTGAAGGGGATGTAGGAGCGCGTCATGCAGTCATTAAACTAATCCCCCCCCTTCTTGGCAAGCATTATTATCCACACGGTGTGGAATACGGCGAAGGCGAAAACTTCCCGAAAGCGTTAGTAGAGCAGTGTACAAAACTGCTTGCTGAAGTAAAGACAAAAGTGGAAGCGGTTAACGCGTAAGCAATTATAACCGTAACCGACAAAAAGGATCAGGCTGGAATATAAAATATTCAGGCCTGATCCTTTTTTAAATGTTTATACAGGACGATCTTGTAACAGAAGTTGTCGTTTCATGAATCCACAATAACTTTTTTTATATAAATCCTTATGTCTTTAACACTCAACCCTGCCATTAGTTCAAATTCCCGCTTAACCATTTGCTGCAGTTCTTCACATTTTTTTAAGAGGGATTGGCTTAAAGAAGCCGCTATGGTCAAGTCCAGGTTAACATTCGATGATCTCCGGTGCTCTCTTTGCTCAGTTGGCATATCAAAATTATATTGTAATAACGACAAACGACGATCAAATTTGCGACTGTATTCTTCGAAGCAAATGGTTAAGATCATCTCGGCAATAGAGGGATGAACCGGCCACTCTTTTTTCTGCTTCGACACAAACGATCCTCCTCTTCCCTTCATCTATCATTATTTATTAGTGTATGCTTCCAATGTCACAAGGGGAATGTTTATTAAAAGAAATCCAAAAAATTGGTGGTTTTTTGTGTAATGATTTGCGCAAAATTTTCTTTCTCATGAGCGTCTCCTGTTATTTTCCCCATTTGACTTAATTGCTTAACCGATCGGTATCCTAATAAGGCGGTCGTCAACGTTTGAATATCAAGCTGAAGGCCTCGCTTTGGAGGGTGTATACATGTACTGCCTTCCTTCCCCTTTAGAAATGGGGTCACTACCCCGTTTTTAATGTGATACGTTCCATTATTCCACGGGCAATGTTCATCATACAGATGAAGAAAAACAGAATGTTCGCCTTCTTTAAATGGATATAACTTCAAAAAAGCAGGGGCATCTACGATTCTCCCCATAAAATACGGGAATGTCGTTTGTTTACAATAGGGGTTGTCCAATAAAAATAACCACGCTTCAGTCCCTGCCCATCGTATGGAAAGCTGGTTGACCATTGAATCGTGCTGGCAAATAAAATTCCAGAGAATCTTGAATGCTTGCTCATTTAAAGGAATAAATTCTTCTACTTCAAATATTTTGTTTTCTATTTTGTACATCATATAACCCACTACTTGCTGATGTTCGTTTAATGCTGCCACAAAGTGAAACCCAGAACTCTGAACATGATTCAGCCACCAAAATTTATTGCGTTTCAGCATCCCGTTATAAAGTTGACTGAACTGTTCATATACATTATTAAGAACTTCCCACTCCTTTTCGATGTTCACTCTCTTTACCATGCCGTTTACAGACTGAAATGGCACGAAGTGTTCCTTCGATAGCTCATAGTAGTTTTTATCGGCGATAAGCTCCCATCCGTACTTACGGTAGAAGCTAACCTTGAAAGGGTGTAAATATGAAAGGACATGCCCATCTTTTTTCATTTGCTTTAATGCGTGCATAATAAGGGAAGCGACATTTCCATGTCTTCTATACTCCGGCCAAGTAGCGACTCCCGCAATTCCTCCCATGGAAATAGGAAGTCCTTCAATCCATATATGATGAGGTAGAATATGCAGTTTGGACTCCATTTCATTTTTATCATCATAGACAGCCCAAATCTGCTGTCTTTCCAATGTCTTCTTTTTCTGATTTTTTTGCTCTTCTGTTAATGTATACTGAAAGGCATATTGTGATAAAGCCAAAACATCCTCGTATTCTTTTTCCCCGGTTGTTCTTATTAATGACATATACTTTTCCTCCTTCCCATCTTTTTCTATTTTAATACGTTATGTTCCTATTACGCCAGCCTTGGACCAAGAAGACAAAAAAATCGCTCTTGCATTCTTCAAAGAATGCAAGAGCGATTTTCGACGCTAAAATCCTAAGATAGCTTTAATAACGGAAGTGGTTTCCCCACCGCGGTAAAAGATGTAAAGAAGTAAATAAACAGCTACACCTGTAATCGCAGTGAAAAACCAAATGATGCTTGTAATAGGACCTAATTTCTTATGTTTAATCAATTGGTTTTTATAACCTGTCAGCAGCGTTACAATGCCAAAAACGGCTCCCGTTGTGGCAAGGAAAATATGAAAGATTAAAAACAACGTATAATAAATCTTCAGGTGCTCCGGCCCGCCGAAGCTTGTATTGCCAATAAAAATGGTTCTAGAGGCGTATATGATAAAGAAGATTAGAGCAAAAATTGCCGCCCAAAACATCGTTTTTTTATGAGCTTCAACTTTACCCTGTTTAATTAAGTACCAGCCAATGCCTACAGTAATGGCACTTAACACAATAAAGGTCGTACTAATCGTCGGTAAAATGGGTATCATCGTTGTATCCTTTCTCCCTGTTTATCTTTCTTAAGGCTTCAACCCTGATGGGACATCAGCAGGCGGGATATCGGCTCCATCTTTTTGACGTTCCGCACGTGCCCACTGAAAGAAAATATAAGCTAATATCGTTCCATACACAAGCTCCTGAATGATTTTCATTACAATACCACCCAATTGTTGGTCTTCTACCAGCGGAAGCATGTTAAACATTTCAGGTCCAATTAAATTTAAATTCGCCAGCATGTCAGAAGGGACACAAAGAGCTAAAGCATTTACCCATGCTTGCGGATCTGCATATGTAGCATATAACGGGTCTTTGGCAAAAATAATGAGTGCACATGCTGGAGTTAATAAGATCCCATCACCAAAAACATAACCGACTTTCTTAATGGGCGTCAATGTTTGATATTCCGGGAACTGATTGATAAGCGGCCACCACATGAAAAGAGCTGCAATAAAAATTACAATCGTAATCATAGAATGTAAAACGCTGTTCGTTTTCAAAATATCAAAAATTAAAGGAATATGGTAAAGCGAAAAGATTCCATTAAAAACTAAAAGGGCAATTAACGGCTTTGTAAAAAAGTTAAAAATAGGTTTAATCACTTTGTGTTCAATGACTGTTTTGATAAGCCAATCCGGCAATCCTAAAATAAGAAGGGGCGGAACCACTAAATACAATATCGCCATTTGAGTCATATGGGCACTGAACATGATATGCCCCAAAAGATCAATTGGAGATCCCTTTACAAAATATAAAAGAATCATACTCGTTACAAAAAAGACTTTTGTTTTGGTTGCAACTGGTGCACTGTTTTTAAAATACGGACGCAAATATCCAATCACATTAAAATAAAGAGCAATGAGCCCAACCGTACAAATTAAAAACACGGGACTCCACAAAGCCTGAAATCCAAAAATCTGTAAATTTTCCATAAACTATCACCTCAAATTGTCAGTGACCAATTAGTTATATTATACATAAAAAACTTTGAAGACGGCAATGAAACATTATATGAATATTTCGTTACAAACTTCATTATATATTAATGGAACTACTGGATTCTTTAACCGTTGGATGAGGGTAAAAATAATGGAGTTGGCAAAATGCCAACTCCGTTATTTTTACCACCAAACGATTGTCACGAATGTTAATACCGTGATTAATCCAACTAAGGCACCAGAGTATAAAAATAATGATGGAACCTCATGGCCTCTATGACTCATATGCATGAAATAGTAAAGTTGGAAAAGTAATTGAACGACAGCAAGAAGAATGATAAACGGTACTGTGAACCAGCCGCTAAAATGTTCATTTCCTACTGCAAAGAATGCGACAAGTGTCAAGAAAATCATGAGACCAAAAGAAATAACTTGCATCTTCATGTCTTCTGCATTCTTTTTTCTACGGTACTCTAAATCAACCTTTGGGTTCGCTGAAGTTGAATGATTTGTCGCCATCAGTTTATCCCACCATTCCCATTAAATATACAACCGTAAAGATGAACACCCATACAACGTCGATAAAATGCCAGTAAAGGCTGGCTACATAAAACTTAGGTGCGTTATACAAGTTTAGGCCGCGTTTCGCATTACGAATCATTAAAGTCAGAATCCATAAAAGACCTACAGCTACGTGCCCTCCGTGGAAACCAACTAATGTATAGAATGCTGAACCGAAGGCACTGCTAGTAAATGTATGCTTATATTCATGTACATAATGATTAAACTCATAAATCTCTAACCCTAGGAAGCCTGCACCTAAAAGTACTGTTACTCCAAGCCAAACCATCATTTTCGAGAAATTAAAGTTTTTCATATGATACATAGCGTATACACTTGTTAAGCTGCTTGTTAATAATAGCATTGTCGCAACAAATACAAGCGGTAAGTCAAAAAGATCTTGCGTTGTTGCCCCATTTGCCGTATGGTCCTTTAGCGCCAAATATGTGGCAAATAAAGATGAGAATAGGACCGTCTCTCCGCCAAGGAAAAGCCAGAAACCTAAAAATTTATTTTTACCTTCGAGGGTAGCTTTTTCAGGCGCTGCCGGAAACGTTTCAGGTGTTAATTTTTCATTAAGTTCCATTATGCCTTAGCCCCCTTGTCATCGTCTTTTAATAAATCTTCTTTATGAATATGATAACCAAGATCATCAATCCAAGAACGTAAGAACATACTTAATAATGTGATTAGCATGCCGATTGCACCTACTATGTCACCCCATGCTGCTTCGTTTCGATGTAAGAAACCATAGGCAGCTACGAACAAACCTAGTGACATGATGAGAGGTAAAATCGAATTGTTTGGCATATGAATATCTCCAACTGGTTCGGCAGGAGTCATGCCATTTTTGCCATCCATTTTCTCTACCCATAACGCATCTAAGCCGCGAACAAGCGGAGTTTGCTTAAAGTTGTATTCAGGCGGTGGAGAAGCAATAGCCCATTCTAATGTACGACCGTCTCCCCAAGCATCTCCTTCAGCCTTTTGTCCGTTGATGCTTGTTTTAATAACGTTAATTAATAAGATAATCGTAGAGACTGCCATGAAGAAAGCACCAATCGTGCTGACTAAGTTTGCTGTTTCGAACCCTTGACCTGGTAAGAACTTCCAAATACGACGAGGCATACCCATTAAACCAAGGAAATGCTGAATAAAGAATGTTAAGTGGAATCCGATTAAGAATAACCAGAATGTCATTTTGCTGAGTGTTTCATTCAACATGCGGCCAAACATTTTTGGCCACCAGTATGTGACACCAGCTAAAATACCAAATACTACCCCACCTACAATTACGTAGTGGAAGTGAGCTACTACAAAGTAGCTGTCATGGTATTGATAGTCGGCAGGAGCTGCTGCGAGCATGATTCCCGTTACCCCACCCATTACAAATGAAGGGATGAATGCTACTGCATAAAGCATCGGTGACGTGAACTGAATGCTTCCGCCCCAAAGTGTCAATAACCAGTTAAAGATTTTAATCCCTGTTGGAACCGCAATCGCCATTGTTGCCACTGCGAAAATGGCGTTGGCAATTGGACCTAAACCAGTTGTAAACATATGGTGAGCCCATACCATGAATCCTAAGAAACCGATTAACACAGTCGCGAATACCATTGAAGAGTATCCGAATAAACGTTTTCTTGAGAATGTTGCAAAAATTTCAGAGAAAACACCGAACGCAGGAAGTACAAGTATGTATACTTCAGGATGTCCGAAAATCCAGAATAAATGCTCCCAAATAATCGTGTTACCGCCTAGAGCAGGATCAAAGAAATTTGAGCCAAATAAGCGGTCAAAAATCATTAGGAATAAACCGACTGTTAATGGCGGGAATGCAAATAGAATTAATGCAGATGCTACAAATGTTGACCATGTAAACAACGGCATACGCATATACGTCATACCAGGAGCACGCATGTTAATAATCGTGACAAGGAAGTTAATCCCCCCGATTAACGTACCCGCACCGGAAATCTGCAGTCCTAGTGCATAAAAATCAATACCATGACCAGGTGAAGCTAATGACAAGGATGCGTAAGATGTCCAACCAGCATCAGGCGCCCCTCCCATGAACCATGATAAGTTTAAGAAAACTCCACCTGCGAAAAATAACCAGAAACCTAATGCGTTTACGAATGGAAACGCTACGTCACGCGCACCAATCTGAAGCGGCATGACCGCGTTCATTAAAGCGAATAAAAGAGGCATCGCAGCTAAGAAGATCATTGTTGTTCCGTGCATTGTTAAAATTTCGTTGTAAAGACCACCACTTACGAAATCATTGTTCGGAACCGCAAGCTGGATACGTATGAATAAAGCTTCAAGACCACCAACGAGGAAGAAAAATCCCCCGGCAATTAAATAAAGGATAGCGATTTTTTTATGGTCTACTGTTGTTAAGTAGTCCCATATTACAGCGCCAACTCCTTTTTTCTGAGTTAACGTACTCACGGTTTTACCTCCTTTTATAAAACTCCCCAAGCTGACTATCTTATTTAAGTTTCAGAGACTCCAAATACTTTGTTAATTGATCGATTTGCTCATCTGATAACTCACCATATGTGCCAGTCATCTTGTTACCTGGTTTAAAGTATTCAGGATCTTTTAACCAAGCTTTAATGTTTTCTTCATTGTGCTCTAGGATACCCGCAACTCTCTCACGATCCGCAAAGCCAGCTAAGTTTGGAGCTTGACGAGCTTGTTCTGGGCGATTATCCTGTGCTTCGACTGCGTGACAGCCAATACAGCTTTTAGAGAAAATCTCTTCCCCTGCTTTTACGTCAGCATCAGCTGTAGCCATTTGCGGTTTTGCAGCCTTCGCATCTTTTACCCAACTATCAAATTCATCTTGTGATAGCGCTTTTACTTTAAAGTCCATTAAGGCATGTGATGGGCCGCATAGCTCAGCACATTTCCCGTAAAATACCCCGCCTGCTTCTTCAGTCTTTTTAGAATCAAATTCTAACCAGAATTTGTTTACGACATCTGTATTTGTATCCATTTTTCCACCGACAGCCGGAATCCAGAATGAATGCTTTACATCAGAAGCTTTTAGGTTGAAATAAACCTTTTGATCTGTCGGAACGACAAGATCTTGAGATGTAACAATCTTTTGGTTAGGATATTCGAATTCCCACCAGTAAGCATTTGCACGAACATTGATAATTATTGCATCTTTCTTGTTCGCACCTTCCATCTCTTTTACATCTGCCAGCTTAAACGTATAAGCCACAGTAGGAACTGCTAAAATAATTAATAAGAGAATCGGGATAACAGTCCAAATGATTTCTAGTTTGTGACTTCCTTCCACTTGCTTCGGAATCACATTGTCGTCTCCTTTGCGTCGACGGAAGCGAACCACTACATAAATAAAGATAATGGTAACAACAATAATAACGAGTACCATAATCGTAGTGCTCAGCAGCATAAGGTCATACTGCATGCTTGCTACTTCACCAGCTGGTTGTAACGTCGATAAGAACGGTTTACCACAGCCGGCTAATAAAAGCGCTATCATGCTGAATAAAGACATGACTCGCCATTTTGGTAGCCAGTTTTTCATAGCGTATCCAAACCCCTCTTTCCTTGATGTGTAAATTCCTTCTATGATCAATTCTATTTAGAAGAAATTCCTTAAATTAAGGCTTTGTTAATGGTCAATGGGTATGTACTCAACCCATTTCTAGGTAATCCTGAAAATGGGTTGAATCAAAATATAAGTAGTTAACAGAGCCTAAATTAAAGTAGCAATGACCATCGCAACAAACATAATCGTTAAATAGTTTAACGAGTACACAAACATCATGCTTGCCCATTTTGTATCTTCCATTTTTTTATACTTCATTATCCCTAGAAGTAACCATCCTACATTAAGAAGAGTAGCCAATCCTAAAAAAATCGGACCCAATCCATGGAGGTACAATGGAAGCGGCATTAAGCATGTAATCCAAATCATGATTTGTCGCTTTGTTATTTCGAAGCCGTGAACAACAGGAAGCATCGGTATTCCGGCTGCTCTGTATTCTTCACATCGTCTCATAGCAAGTGCTAAGAAATGTGGCGGTTGCCAAATAAACATGATTAAAAATAGTACCCAAGCTACAATATGTAGGTTGCTGTCAACAGCTGCCCACCCGATTAGTGGCGGTACCGCTCCGGACACACTGCCCACTACTGTGTTGATAGTATATAAACGCTTAGACCACATCGTGTAAAAGAAAACGTATGTCACTACGCCAGCAAGCCCGATAAGCGCGGCCGTTACACTTGTAATCATAAGCATGAGTAAACCTGTTAAAGTAAAACCTACTCCCATTAGAAGCACGGTGACGGGATTAAATCTCCCTGTTACTGTCGGTCTTCCTTTAGTGCGTTCCATTAAGTGATCAATATCGCGATCGACGTAATTATTTAAACTGCAGGCTCCTGCAATAATCAATGCCGTACCTGCCATCGAAAAAAATGCGAGATCAAGTGCCCCTAAGAAACTTTTTCCATTGAAATATAATGCCAGCCAAAAGCCGGTAAATGCTGTGATCAGGTTCGAATTAACAATCCCTATTTTAATTGTTGCCAAAAAGTCTTGCCATAGACTCGTTTGTTCTATTGAATGAGGACCATTGTTTGAAGCTGATATGGTTGTGTCCTCTAATACCCTCGTGTCATTCATCATATTCCCTCCTTTATCCTTCATCGTTTTTTATTCATCCGCAATAATCAATAATCCCTTTAAATATTTTCTCATATTATCATAGTTTGAGATTAATTTGAAATGCGCTCTTACCAATTTAAACAGATGAAGGCGTTTCCAAGGCCAGCACGTAAAAGGCAATACCAAAAATTGTATACTACTATATAAACATTAGAACATGTTTTACGTGTATATTAAAACACATTTTCAACCAATTTTGTGAATAAATTATGAAAAAAATATGTATTTTTTTTGTCAAGTCCTTTAAATGAAGTATTGTTGCTTGCTTCTTTTATTGCTTTAAATTTAAAATAGTGAAATGCAATAACCCTTCCACATTTGTACTATAAGATATAGTATAAAAATAGACCTTTACCAGCATTGACAAAAAAAACCAAAATTATGACGATTTTTCGTTTTTTTTGTTGTATTTCCTACTATAATACCAAAAAAATTGATGGATGAGGGTATATTTCAAAAAATATTACATTTTTTCTCATTTTTATTCTTATTTTTATTGATATAATAAAAACGCGAATGAAAGATCAGTTGTTGTATTTATTTTTTGCTTTTCTCATTTTTATTACTAACGAATCGCAGCATAGGATGGTGAAATAGATTGCAACGAGGATTAAAATGGTTGGCCGTTTCAACAACACTTGTCATGCTTCTTATTTTATTGGGAGGAGCACTCGTCACTAAAACAGAATCTGGAGCGGGTTGTGGTAAATCATGGCCGCTTTGTCATGGTGAACTTATACCGAGTTCAATTACACCGGAGCTCGTAATTGAACTGAGTCACCGAGTTGTTTCCGGTGCAGGAGGTCTTCTTGTTTTAGCCTTATCTGTTTGGGCATGGTTCGCATTAAAACATGTAAAAGAAGCTAGATTTTTAGCCGTTGTTTCTTTCTTCTTTCTGCTCCTGCAAGCTCTGATAGGAGCCGCTGCCGTCGTTTGGGGACAATCAGACGCAGTATTAGCTTTGCATTTTGGTATTTCGCTTATATCATTTGCTTCTGTATTTTTATTGACATTGATGGTGTTCGAAGTCGATAAAAAATTTGACGCAAGTTCTGTTTTACTGGATTCAAAGATGAAGTTTCACATCTATGGCATCATCGCATACAGCTACATCGTTGTTTATACAGGTGCATTGGTCCGTCATACAAATGCAAGCTTAGCTTGTCCTTCTGTGCCGTTTTGCTCCCAGAATCGGTTATTTCCCGTTCAAATGCATGAATGGGTGCAAATGGGACATCGCTTTGCAGCTACCTTGATTTTTGTATGGATTTTAATTGCTTTTATTCATGCATATAAGCACTATCGAAATCAAAAAGTCGTATATTACGGATGGATGATTGCTTTTATCCTTGTATCGCTGCAGGTGATTTCCGGTGTATCGATTATCTTTACCCGTTTAAACTTGTTTGTTGCTCTTCTGCATGCCTTAATCATTTCATGTTTGTTCGGTGTACTTAGTTATTTAACCTTGGTAGCAACGCGAAGCAAAAAGGGGCCTGTACAGAATAAAACAAAATAATTACTTTGTTCTAAAAAAAGCAGCCCCCCTTCTGGTTTGAACCCAGAAAGGGGGCTGTTCTTTTTGGGAGGAGACGAAAAGGGACTTTCCCATAAATCTCTAATCAATCCCCACTATTAACTTTTTACTGAAAGGCCCCGTCATGTTCTCCCTTGCCTTAAAGGATTTTCTGACGGGGCCTTTCAGAAGAGTTGATCAAAAGGGCTTTTTTGCCCTTTTGATCAACTCTCTTTTTTTATTTTGTTAATTCAATGAGCAGGTCTCCAGTTTGAATGGCATCGCCATTTTTCACATAAATATCTTGGACAGTACCCGAAAATGGAGCTTGAACAGTCGTTTCCATTTTCATCGCTTCCGTAATCATGAGATGATCACCTTTTGAAACCTTTTCACCCTTTTCGACAAGAAGTTTCAATACCGTTCCCGGCATGGATGCACCAATATGATTTTGGTTAGCGGTGTCTGCTTTCGCTCTCGTTTGGACCGTTGTTTTAATGCCTTCATCCTTTATAATAACCTCACGGGATTGGCCGTTTAATTCGAAGTAAAGGACACGTGTTCCGTCTGCTTGAGGCTCGCCAATCGAAACAAGTTTGACAATCAGCGTTTTTCCTTTTTCAATTTCTACTTCGATTTCCTCCCCAAGGCGCATTCCGTATAAGAATGTAGGGGTGTCGAGCACTGAAATATCTCCATACTGTTCCACCGTTTTTTGATATTCCATAAATACTTTAGGATATAGCGCATGAGCGATGACTTCATGGCTTGTTACCGGACGATTTAACGAATGGTACAACGTCTCTTTAATCTCTTGGAAGTCTACAGGCTCCAATAATTCTCCAGGACGAACCGTAATTGGCTCTTTTCCTTTTAAAATGATGCGTTGAAGCTCTTTCGGGAATCCGCCATGAGGCTGTCCTAAATAACCTTCGAACAATTCGACTACAGAATCTGGAAAATCCAAAGTTTCGCCGCGTTCATACACATCATCTTCCGTTAAATTATTTTGAACCATATATAGCGCCATATCTCCTACCACTTTGGAAGAAGGCGTTACTTTTACAATATCACCAAATAGCTGGTTCACACGGGAATACATCTCTTTGACTTCTTCCCAACGATCTCCCAATCCTACCGCTTTTGCTTGCTGTTGCAGGTTGCTGTATTGACCGCCCGGCATCTCATGAACATATACTTCCGTATGAGGAGCATTCATGCCGCTTTCAAAGTCAAGGTAATATTTGCGAATATCATCCCAATAATGAGAAATCTGTTCCAATCCTTGAATATTGACTTCCGGTCTGCGACTATTGCCCTCTAAAGCATAGTGTAAAGAATTCGCGCTTGGCTGTGATGTTAATCCCGCCATTGAGCTAACGGCTACATCCACAATATCTACTCCTGCTTCAATTGCCTTTGCATACATGAATACGCCATTTCCACTTGTATCATGGCTGTGCAAGTGAATTGGGATATCTACCGTTTCTTTTAAAGCAGAAATCAAATCATAGGCAGCTTGCGGTTTGAGTAAACCAGCCATATCCTTGATTCCTAAAATATGCGCACCTGATGCTTCAAGTTCTTTTGCGAGGTCTTTATAATAATTTAAATCATACTTTCTTCTAGTCGGATCTAAAATATCTCCTGTGTAGCACATTGCCGCTTCTGCAATTTTTCCGTTTTCACGCACAGAATCAATCGCCAATGTCATGCCTTTAACCCAGTTTAAACTGTCAAATATACGGAATACGTCAATGCCTGCTTGTGCAGACTTTTCTACAAATTCTTTAATGACATTATCTGGATAATTTTTATACCCGACCGCATTGGATGCACGAAGAAGCATCTGGAACAGAACATTCGGCATTTCTTTTCGCAGTTTCAATAAGCGATCCCATGGGTCTTCTTTTAAGAAGCGATATGATACATCAAATGTTGCGCCCCCCCACATTTCAGCAGAAAATAGATTCGGCAATAATCGGGCGGTCGGTTCAGCGATGTGCACGAGGTCATTTGTACGCACACGTGTCGCCAATAGTGATTGATGCGCATCGCGGAATGTAGTATCCGTCAACAATACTTCTTTCTGTTCTTTAATCCACTTTACGACTCCCTCTGCACCTTGTGTATCTAAAATTTGCTTCGTTCCATTTGGAATCGGTTCAGAATATTTCACTTGCGGAATGCTCGGCTTGCCAAATACAGGTTTTTTCTTTTTGGCGACTCCAGGAAACCCGTTGACCGTGACATTTCCAATATATGTGAGCATTTTCGTTCCACGGTCTTTTCGTTTCGGAAATACAAACAGCTCCGGAGATGAATCGATAAACGATGTATTATAGTTGCCTGTTAAGAAATTTTCGTGCTTCACAACATTCTCAAGGAACGGAATGTTTGTCTTGATTCCACGAATACGAAATTCCCTTAAGTTCCGAACCATTTTCGCCGCTGCTTGTTCGAAGGTTAATGCCCACGTCGTTACTTTAACAAGAAGGGAATCATAATACGGAGTGATAATTGCCCCTTGGAAGCTGTTTCCTGTATCTAGGCGCACACCAAAACCGCCTCCTGAACGATAGGCCATGATTTTCCCTGTATCAGGCATGAAATTATTTTGCGGATCCTCTGTTGTAACACGCGATTGGATAGCATAGCCATGCACAATAATCTTTTCTTGTGTTGGAATGCCCACTTTATCACTATGAAGGGAGTGGCCGTCAGCAATTAAAATTTGGGATTGAACGATATCAATACCCGTAATCATCTCGGTAATGGTATGCTCCACCTGTACCCTCGGATTTACTTCAATGAAGTAAAATTTATCGTCTGCCACGAGAAACTCTACCGTTCCCGCATTTATGTATGAGACATTTTTCATAAGGTGTACAGCAGCTTCGCAAATAGCCTGACGCAGGCTTTCAGATAAAGAAACGCTTGGAGCCACCTCTACTACTTTTTGATGGCGGCGCTGCACGGAACAATCACGCTCAAACAAGTGAATGATATTGCCTTCATGGTCACCTAGAATTTGGACTTCAATATGCTTCGGGTTTTCTACAAATTTTTCTACATATACCTCATCGCTTCCAAACGCCGCTTTCGCTTCTGATTTGGCACGATCATAAGATTCTTTTAAGCCTGCTTCACTGCGGACAATTCGCATTCCTCGGCCGCCTCCGCCAAGCGCAGCTTTAATCATAATCGGGTAGCCATGCTCTGTTCCAAAGGCTTTCGCTTCTTCTAGGCTTCCGATAGGACCATCAGTTCCTGGAATAACAGGAATGTTTGCTTCAATGGCTTGATGACGCGCTTTTACCTTATCACCGAACATATCTAGATGTTTTGATTTAGGACCAATAAAAATGATACCTTCATCTTCGCAACGTTTTGCAAATTGGATATTTTCTGACAAAAATCCGTAGCCCGGGTGGATGGCGTCAACATCATGCGCCTTTGCAATTTCAATAATGTTTTCAATGTCTAAATAAGCTTCAATCGGCTTTTTTCCTTCGCCTACCAAATAAGCTTCATCTGCTTTATAGCGATGGTAGGAACCTGTATCCTCTTTTGAATAGATAGCGACTGTTCGAATGTTTAACTCGTTACATGCACGAAACACACGAATCGCAATTTCACCGCGATTGGCAACGAGTACCTTTTTGATTTTCTTTGTTACAGAGCTCATGCTGTACATCCCCTTTCAAACTCTTTAATTACCTTTAAAGTATAGGCTCTGTTAAGGTCCAATATTTATTTTGACTCCGGCTTTCGTAAGAATGTCAAAAAAGATTGGAAATCAACACTATCATTTAACAGAGACAAAATATATATAGAACGATGGGGAAGTCCCCATCGTTTTACACATCTGAATTTAAAGAGATTGTGCTTCCTTTTTTAGCACCCGCTTTTTGTTGCGGCATATTCCCTTGTTTTTTCTTATCTTTTCGATAATTGACAAACATGGAAATGTTCACAACGAGTCCCATTGAAATCATCAATAATACAAGGGAAGAACCACCATAGCTAATAAACGGTAGAGGAACCCCTGTGATGGGAATTAATCCGGTTAAACCGCCAAGGTTGATAGCCGACTGCAAACCGATCATGGTGCCCACTCCTACACAAATTAAACTGCCGAATGGGTCATCACACTTTTTAGCCAACAGCAATGTTTTGGCTACGATGAAGAATAACAATATCAAGACGATTGACACACCGAAGAATCCCAATTCTTCAGCAATGACCGCCATGATAAAATCGGTATGGGATTCTGGCAAATACCCATACTTTTGAATGCTTTCCCCAAGACCCAATCCTTTAATCCCACCGGAACCAATGGCTAAATAGGAATTCACAAGCTGATAACCGGCATCTTCCGCATGCTTGAACGGATCGCTTGCTCCCGTGAAGCGCGATATACGTTCTTCGGATACATAACCTGTCACCATTCCAATAGGGATTGCTACTAAAGCGAGACCTATTGCCAGTCGAACCAATTTAAAGAAGGTTTTTAAGCTGATTCCTGAACATGACATTACACCTGCGGCTATCACGCCAATGATCATGGCCGTTCCAAAGTCAGGCTGAACCATAACAAGACCTACAATAATGAGAGTGATGGCAATGGGTCCAATAAATGCTTTTCGGAAGTCATTGATGTATTCTTGTCTTTTTGAAAAGACCATAGCTAAATACATAACAAGTCCAATTTTCGCGAACTCTGCCGGCTGAACGCTGGCTCCGCCAACTTTAAACCAACTTGTTGCATTCCCAGCCGTGTGTCCAAGCCCAAATAATCCAAGTATAAATAAAATGAATAATGTAGCGATGATGATTCCAATCGCAATTGGAATCAATTTTAAATAGATTTTATATGGCAGTATCATTGTGGCGAAAAACACCAAAAAAGAAAATGCGAGCCATATTTTTTGACGATTGTAAAAATAATCGTAAGGCACATCAAAACGTGTCACACTCGTAACCATACTCGCACTGTAAATCATGACGAGTCCAATTGCGCATAAACACACGATGGCAATAATAAGGGAATAATCGTAATATCGGAACATTCTTTTAAACATCTTACCTCTTCCTTTACACATCCATTTTGGAAGGTATGAAGCAACAAGACTGTTACTTCCATCTTACTATATTTTCTCTATTTTTGTGGAGGAAAATTGTTATATTTATGAACGAATCTGTATAAATTCTATTTCCTTACCTCTCATTTTACGCTTGCAGGCGGCTTTTATAAAAGAAAGTGCCGCCCTATTCCTCAATAAAACCAGCCAATGGTGCATTTTTTCATAAGGATTTATCAGCTCAGAAAAGGAAGAGAATCTTGTTTTATGAACTGAAATGAGCCGTCAGTCTCTTATGAAAAAACTCAAACTAAGGAAATTATAGTTTGAGTTAACTGAGTGTATATTGTCGCTTACTTTTTTGTAAACGCTTCATGCAGCGCTGACAGTTCACGTTCAAGACGATCTAACAATGCTTTCCCCGTAGGTTCGTCAATAAGTTCCAGACGTACGGCAAAGTCAATCTCCCTCGATAATCCGAACATTTGTGTATCTAAAACTTCTTCATACAACGGACATTGCGGCATCGTAAGATTATCCATTTGTACTTGAATAAGCTTTAAAATTTTCTCCGCATCTGCTTTTAAGAGCGCATATGCTTTATCACGATGATCTATTGTAATCTCAGGCGTCAAAATCAGTCCCTCCGTTCCCGAGCATATTCCTGATTCTATCTTTAAATAATATCGTTAAACTGTTGAAATTGCAAGAAAAAACAGGACAGTCAAATGGTGACATCTTTCCATAAAATCTTTATACTAAAAGAGACTTGGGGAAAAAGGAATGGTGACAAAGATGGAAAATATTTTACCTATCGAAGGAAATGTAAAATACAAAATCACGTTAGATCCGGGGGTTTGGATTTTCGATGATCGTAAAGTGGATTTAAATAATTACTTTATTTCAAATACCGAAAAAGAGGACGAGCTGGCTGCTTATACAAAGAATATCTCTGCTCAATGGGACCGGGAAATACGTGAAGGAGCGGTCTTCCCTCCGACATTAAAAACAGAGAAAAAGTTTGAAAAAGAAAAAATTATAAACGGTTCATTTGGAATCGCCTTCAAGCATTTTTTAAAGAACGCGGAGCCGGGTGAAGATGCATCTGTTTGCTTAATTGAAACAGAAAATAAGACGATCGAAGTCCCGCTTCAAGAAGCAGATACGTTTATTTTGGCTTTCTCCCATAATGGTAAGCCTCTTAAAGAAGACGGTCCTGTCCACATTTATTTTGGCGACGGTTCTAATCGGAATGAACCAATTAAACATATTCGCAAATTTATCATTAAATAAGAAGACCCTCCCGATTTAACATAATGAACGCAACCTCCCACCCTGCAGGAGGACTCGACAAGAAATTTTTCCAGGTGAGTCCTCCTCTTGTTTGGAAGGGATTGACAGTCTTTTTTCTGTATATCGCCTTCATCCTTTTTCAGCCGCTTGGAGGAGTGCTTTCATACCCCTTAGAGCAAATCTGCTGCCAGCTGTGCCAGAGCAGAGCGCTCCCCTTTAACAAGGTTGACATGTCCGGAAATCTTTTGATCTTTAAATTTTTCTACTACATATGTGAGTCCATTGTTATATTCGTCCAAATAAGGGTGGTCGATTTGAGCCGGATCTCCCATTAACACAATTTTGCTTCGTTCTCCTACCCTTGTTAAAATCGTTTTCACTTCATGTTTTGTCAAATTTTGGGCTTCATCAATGATGATAAACTGGTCTGGGATGCTTCTTCCGCGAATGTACGTGAGAGCCTCTACTTCAATTGATCCCATGCCTGCTAAAATAGCATCAAGTTCTCCCGGTTTTTTCGTATTAAATAAATACTCTAAGTTATCATAAATGGGCTGGACCCAGGGCCTTAATTTTTCTTGTTTTTCTCCCGGCAGAAAACCGAGATCCTTTCCGACGGGAACGATAGGCCGTGCGACCAGCAGTTTTTTGAAATAACCCAAATCTTCGGTTTGCATTAAACCTGCAGCCAATGCAAGGAGCGTTTTCCCTGTTCCAGCTTTCCCGATTAATGTCACAAGGGATACATCATCCCGGAGCAAAAGCTCCAGTGCCATCGTTTGCTGGACATTCCTCGGCTTGATTCCCCATATATGATCATATTCGTATACAAGCTTACGAACTTTTTTTCCTGCTTGATCTACAATTCCGACAGCCGAACCCGAGCTTCCAAATGCGTCTTTCATTACAACGAACTGGTTTGGATAAAAAGGATGATTCGCCATCTGGGAAAGAGGTAATTCCCCTTTTTCATAAAACATACTTAGTAAATCCTTTTGAATGTATACTTCTAAAAACCCTTTATAAATACTGTCATACTCTACGACTCTGTCACTCAAAAAATCTTCAGCCTCTAACCCGATCGCATCTGCTTTCACTCGTACAAGTACATCTTTGCTTACTAAAATAACTTGTCTTCCCTCTTCTTTCGTTTCTTCTTCAAGTGATAAATTTTTGGCCACAGCCAATATACGATTGTCGTTCGTCTTCTCTACAAAAATCTCCTGAAGTTGATGGAATGAACGGTGGTTCAGCTCAATCCGTAAAAATCCTCCTGTTTCCAGTGGAATTTTCTCATGAAGCTTTCCATCTTGCCTTAAATTATCAATAAGTTTGGAAACATGCCGGGCATTTCTGCCCACCTCATCCATATTTCGTTTTTTAGAGTCTACTTCCTCCAATACGACAGCCGGTATCACCACTTCATTATCTTCAAAAGAAAAAATCGAATGCGGATCTTGCAATAAAACATTCGTATCTAATACATAAACTTTTCTCAATCTTCCGCCTCCTACCCCAAGTAGTTTTTCGAGAAGTAGTAAATGTTGGCTCCATCCACTACTTGATGGCTCCCTTTCTCGCCTCCCTTATGTAAGTGAACATTGATGAAGGAACGTTTGTCTTAAATATATGAATTAACGTATAAAGATAGAAGATTTATTAAACAATAAAGACAAGAATCTCAAGTAAAAAGGGGGATTTTTTCATATGGCCAAACGGCTCTTGCTTTTCACAGTCTTTTTCTCTTGTATTTTATCCGCTTGTTCCATGAATCAACAATCTGTTGAAGAAAACGATAACCAAGCAGAATTGATTCGAGTTAAAAACAGTGTACCTGAACAGGTTCAAAAGCGTTCCGCCGAGGATATTTCGCGCCATCTCGTCCAGCTCGCCTCCAGTATTCCAAATGTCAATGATGCGACTGCTGTAGTTGTTGGAAAGTACGCATTAGTAGGAATTGACGTAGATGCGAAATTAGAGCGTTCGGAAGTCGGGTCTATCAAATATTCAGTAGCAGAAAGCTTAAAAAAAGATCCTTTTGGAGCAAACGCGATTGTCATCGCTGATCCGGATACCTATGCGCGTTTACGCGAAATCGGAGGCGATATTCGAAACGGCAAGCCTGTTACCGGTTTTTTAGAAGAACTTGCTGATATCGCTGGACGAATTATCCCTGAAGCGGCAAGTGAAATAAGAAAAAATCCATCGGAAACGGAAACGAATGACGATAAACTTCCGGCTGGCGAACAAAAAGAATTAAAGAAAGAACAACAAGATCAATCCAATAATCATCTATACAAATAAAACAGATGGACCGAACGAGGTCCCTCTGTTTTATTTGTTGTCACACATGTCTCATCGCATCCATTACTTGTTTATCAAGCTTCGCGGCAGCCGTTGGATCATATGTTTTTTCATATACAGGCTCTGCTGCAATTTTAGATCCATAAAACATGACATCACGCACTTCGGTAATGTTTACTTCAATCAATGCCAGCTTTAATGGAACTCCCTCTAATCGTTCTTGTTTTACCGAAGCAGAACCGCTAATGGAATAACAAGATTCATTCGCAATAATATTAATAACTACACCGCTGTGGTTTTGGATATTGGTTACAATCCGGGAACGGTTGTCCACTGCAAAATAAATATGAGATGAATCTTTCGCTAAAATCCATGAAATAGCACTGACATTTGGCGCTTTCGTTTCAAAATCCACCGTTGCCAAAGTTACAAAGCGTTCCTTTTGCAAGCTATCGAATAATGGTTCAATTAAGGTTTGTTCTACTTGATTAGCCAACTTAATTCCCTCCCAAATTCATTATTGATTTTACTTTATAGTACCTATTTTTTCTAATAAAGGAAACGTGAAAATTTCATCATGTTAAATACCATCACGTTTTTTCCTTCATGAGCATTCTTCGACGAAAATAAATTGACATCCTTCTTTCTTTCCGCTCATAATCAATATATCCTTTATTTTTATAACAATTAAAGCTTTGAGGTGGAAAAAATGAGAGTGAAGTGTGTATTATGTGACAAAATTGAGTCCATTGAGGATGAAACATTAACAGCTAAACGCTTGCGTAATCGCCCTATTCATACATACATGTGCTCGGATTGCCATAGCCGAATTGAAAAGCGCACAAAGGAAAGAGCCGCATCAGGTAAATTCAACTTATATCAATCACGGAAAGTAGAAGAAGATTGGTAAGAAAAAAATACTCATCCCCCGGCAGGGGATGAGTATTTTTTATTGAGGATAGTTTACATATTTATGCGGTTCTTTCTCGATTTGTTCATACATGATATCGATTAACTCGACAGGAAAGCGCGCAACCTTTTCTTCCCCACCTACCATATACGTCACAAGATACATGATGTCATCTTTCGTAAACCGTACATTCTCTACTTGATGGTCCACCGTTAATAACTGTTCAAAAAACGAAAGCGTTTCTTGTGCAGCATGATCATCCGGCCTGGCATCCGCCACGACCTTAATCGTCAACCAATTGTATATCGTATCTTGAACCGATTTCATGCTGACAGCCCCTTTTTACAAATTCGAATTCGCTTCTTGCTTTTTTGATTGATACAAGCGAATCTTATATATAATTAATACGAGGGCTGCGACAACTAATCCTTCTGCTACAGGCAAAAAGATGCCTAAAAATGTCAAAACAGTACAACCGAGGGCAAGAAACGTATAGATGACGGCTGATTTTAAAATCGGAAGTTTCTTGGCGAACCCCAATTTATATACAAGAACAGACAATGCAAAGATGGTCAAATACAATAACCACATTCCTGCCTCCGGGTTGTCCCCTACCTTATAAAGAGCGGCAAAAAAGGACAAATGCTCTTTTACGTCCATTTCATCTCCCCCTCCCTTTGCTGCCTTTAAACATTATTGCATTTCTGCGTATTTCTTTTTCTTCGCGATTCTTTCACGTTCATTTTTATCTAGAATTTTCTTGCGTAATCGAATCGATTCAGGTGTAATTTCACAGTATTCGTCTTCGTTCAAATACTCAAGAGATTGCTCCAATGACATGATGCGAGGTTTTTTCATGGTCGTCGTTTGATCTTTATTGGCAGAACGGATATTTGTTGCTTGCTTTACTTTACAAACGTTCACGACAAGGTCGTTATCACGTGTATGTTCACCAACAATCATACCTTCATATACGTCCGTACCCGCCTCAACAAAAATAATTCCGCGATCTTCTACACCCATGATGCCATAAGTTGACGCTTTGCCTGTGTCCATTGATACAAGTACACCTTGACGGCGTCCTCCTACTTGTCCCGGCTGCATCGGCTGATAGCTGTCGAATGAATGGTTAATGATACCGAAACCTCTTGTTAAGGATAAGAATTCAGTTGTATAACCAATTAATCCGCGAGCCGGCACCATAAAGATTAGGCGAACTTGTCCGCTTCCATTATTGATCATGTCAACCATTTCACCTTTACGTGCACCCATAGACTCCATAATGGCTCCTGTGTGCTCTTCAGGAACATCGATTTGCACACGCTCAACAGGTTCACATCTTACCCCGTCAATTTCCCTCACGATAACTTCCGGCTTGGATACTTGAAGCTCATATCCTTCACGACGCATGTTTTCAATTAAAATAGAAAGGTGAAGTTCACCGCGTCCTGACACAATCCATGCATCCGGTGAATCCGTATTTTCTACACGTAAACTCACATCTGTTTCAAGCTGTGAACGAAGGCGTTCTTCAATTTTACGTGCTGTTACAAACTTCCCTTCACGACCTGCAAATGGACTGTTGTTTACAAGGAATGTCATTTGCAATGTCGGCTCGTCGATACGTAAAACTGGCAGGGCTTCCTGATGTTCAGTCGGACAAACCGTTTCCCCTACGTTAATGTCTTCCATCCCGGAAACCGCAATTAAGTCTCCAGCTTTTGCTTCTTGGATTTCAACACGTTTTAATCCGATAAAGCCAAACATTTTTGTTACACGGAATTGTTTGACAGAACCGTCCAACTTCATGAGCGCTACTTGCTGCCCTACTTTCATTTCTCCGCGGAACACTCGTCCAACACCGATACGGCCTACATAATCATTATAGTCTAACATGGCTACTTGGAACTGAAGAGGCTCGTCGCTATTATCGACAGGTGCCGGGATGTTTTCGATAATCGTATCAAATAGCGAAGACATGTTTTCTTCTTGTTTTGTCGGATCTGGATCCAAACTTGCCGTCCCGTTCATCGCTGAAGCAAAAACAACCGGGAATTCTAATTGTTCTTCATTCGCACCTAATTCAATGAACAAATCGATTACTTCATCTACCACTTCTTCTGGACGGGCAAAATCGCGGTCGATTTTATTTACCACGACAATTGGCGTTAAGTTTTGCTCTAATGCTTTTTTTAATACGAAGCGCGTTTGCGGCATACAGCCTTCGTATGCATCAACAACTAATAATACGCCGTCAACCATTTTCATGATACGCTCTACTTCACCGCCGAAGTCGGCATGGCCAGGTGTATCTAAAATGTTGATGCGAGTATCTTTATAGTTAATCGCAGTATTTTTAGCCAAAATGGTAATACCGCGCTCACGTTCAAGATCGTTTGAATCCATTGCGCGTTCCTCTACTTGCTCATTTACACGGAACGTACCGGATTGACGTAAAAGCTGGTCTACTAATGTTGTTTTCCCATGGTCTACGTGGGCTATAATCGCAATATTGCGTAAATCTTGACGAATCTTCACGTTTTCACTCCTAATGTTCATAATAACTAAGATATTATATCATAATACATGTAGAAATGCGGAATACTTTTATGTACACTTATTGTATTGCTTGTCAGGGAGGGATATGGATGAAAGAATTTAAATGGATTTTTCTTGTTTACTCTATTTTAGCCGCCACTTGTCTTATGGCCGTCGGCGTCTTTATCGGCGAAAAAAGTATCATAGGCATTATTGTATCCATTATCGGTTTATTTATCATTATGGGTTTGGGATTTTCCACAAAAAAGAAAATGCGTGAGCGGGGAGAATTATAGAAAGAGGATGGATCGAAAGGTATGTAATGCATACCTTTCGATCCATCCTCTTGAAAGGACCCGTCATGAAAATCCAGTAAAGCCAAGGAATGTTGTGACGGATCCTTTCAGTAAAAATGAGTTTTTGTGATAATTGGAGACTTATAGGACAGCCTTTTATGATGTCACAGAAGAGATTAACCTCCATGTTCCATTTAAAAAACTTTTCAACTATCTTGTCCCTCACCAATGGGGAGGGAGACTGCTGTTTTGAAGTCTCTCTAAGGGGTTCACGACCGCATTCATTATCATCAAAGGGGTCTTGTCATCACCATATACGGCTGATTTCGTTCATTTTCTTCCACCTTAAATTGTTCAAACCCGCACATGGCCAAAAATTTCATCCACTCTATCCGTTGCAGCGGAACGGCGGCAAATAAAACATCATGGCCTTCCTTTTTGTACCGCTCGGCAATTTCGTCCACAATCTGTTTTCCGTATCCTTTTTTTCGCGCTTGTCCATCCACTAAAATGGTACCAATCCAAGGCTTTTCATTTGAAGGGGCCCAATCAACCGTAAATGCTATCCCAAGCGGCTTCCCAATTTTAGACCAAAGTGTCCATTGGCCATTCATCATCTCGTATTTCTGCATATATGATGCCAAATCTGAAACTGAACATTCTTCCTCTTGCCAGGCAATGCTATCTTGAATAAGCTTTTCAAAAAACGGCTGATCATCTTTTTCATAAAGCTTGAAAGAAAGCATGGTTATTGCTCACGTTTTACATAGTCGTTTAAAATGCTTGCATGCAGACCAGGCTTTGCGATTAGCACACTGCTTTTTTTCAGAATACTTAACGGTTCTCCTTCCAGTGTGGTAGCCGTTCCCCCTACTTCTTCCACAAGGATTTTTCCGCCTGCAAAATCCCATGGTGCCAAACGCAGTGTAATATAAGCATCAATGCGTCCGGATGCTACATAAGCCATTTCAATGGCAGCCGAACCATAGGAGCGTGTCCCGCGAACATGACGAACAAGGGGCGTTAACACTTCACGGTCGATGCGCTTATTTGGAGTAACCCATGTAGAATTAAGACCGATGACCGCTTCTTTCACCTCTACTGCATCAAGCTTAGGCAATTCAATATCATTCATGAAAGCTCCCTTCCCTTTAAAAGCGTGATACAGCTCGTCATGTACGACATCATAAATCAATCCGACCTGTCCCACCCCGTTTTCGTAAATCCCAATAGAGATGGCAAAGTTGCGCTGTTGATGAACAAAATTCATCGTACCATCGATTGGATCGATGACCCAAATTATCCCCTCATCTGATTCAAGTTCTTCTCCGAATCCTTCCTCCCCCAAAATATGATGAGACGGAAAAGTAAGGCGGATTTTATCAATGAGAAACTGCTCCACTTCTTGGTCCATATTTGTTACCAAATCGTTGGGGTTGGATTTGGATTGGATGAGAAGTTCTTTACTAAATGACTTCTTAATAAGAGCCCCTGCTTCCTTCACCCATTGTTTTGCATATGTATCAATTTGCTCCCAATTATGTTTCATTGTCCTAAACCCCTTTCAGGTTCAAATTATGTATGTAAACTAAGCTTAAAAAAACATAACCGGTAAATCAAGTATTCACACTCACAGAAAAAACGAACCCTTGTTCAAGGTTCGCGGCATCTCATACCTACAAACGATGTCATCCTATTTCCCGCTTTGGAGTTTCAGCATTTCTTGGCGGAGCCTCTCAAGCTTTTGCTTGCACTCGTTTTTCTGCTTTTCGTTGTTCTCTACCATTGCCTCATATAAAGTTGCAAGCTCATAATCCATTTCCAATCGAATGACCGCAAGCCTTTTTTGACCGTCCAATTTCTTATACATGTTCACTACCTGTTTCATAAAATAGCCCTCCTCTCAATTTCCGCTTAACAACCCTTACAAAAGACTAAATTTTCAGATATTTTCCGTTGATATATTCTATGATAATCACATCATACATGTAACAAAATTGTGTGTTTACCTATTTAAATTGGAACGAAGCCTAAGAGCACGACGCCAATCGCTACGGCTTCATGTGCACATCCATGCGCTTTAAGGGAAGGTGACTGTTCAACTTTGAAACATGTTGGCACTCTAGGTCGCTCACGTTCTGTACCTCGAAACTTCCGACAAGGAACCTGCTCTTTGATTTGACAAATTTCCGACTGTTATGCTTATCATACATTTAGTGATTATACTTATTTTAAAGTGGAGGAAACATATGCAATTTATAGGATTTTCACAAGAAGATTTTAACGTATTTGACATCGAGGGATTAGACGCCCGCATGGAAGGAATCAAAACATTGATTCGTCCAAAACTTGAACTGTTAGGTCAGCATTTTGCACCTACTCTTTCGGCGCTTACAGGAGATGAAATGTTTTACCATGTCGCTAAACATGCGCGCCGTACGAAAAACCCGCCAAAAGATACATGGGTCGCGTTTGCTTCTAATAAAAGAGGATATAAAATGTTGCCGCACTTTCAAATCGGTTTATGGCAAACACATGTTTTTATCTGGTTTGCCGTCATTTATGAATCGCCTATTAAAGAATCGTTTGGCCACACCCTTTTAAACCATGTACAAGAAGTGAAACGGGTTATTCCTTCTCATTTTGTCTGGTCCAAAGATCATACACAACCGGAAGCTGTACCAATGGGCAATTTGAAAACAGAGGATTTGCAAGAGCTCTTTGCGCGCTTGCACACCATCAAAAAAGCAGAGATTTTATGCGGAATGAATATACCAGCAGAAAAAGCGATCTCCATGAGCGGGGAAGAATGGTTGGCTGCAATTGACGACACGTTTAATACGGTATTGCCGCTATACAAACTTTCCCAAGAAACATCTAAAAAGATTTAAATAGTGTATATTTAGTTTATTCTGAAATCCCGTTTGTATGATACCGGACTATAAAAAAAAGACAAGAGGGCGGCTCAAAAGGGAAAAACATCCCTCTTGAGCCACCCTTCTACATTTTAATAATAGCGCCAGGCGAAGAATCTTTCGCATTTTTTATCGCACGGTATATGGAATAACCGCTTATCTCTTCAAACTCATGACCGATTTTTTTCTCCTCTGATTTGCTTGGGACAATTTCTTTAAAACGGCGATACGACACCATTAATTCATCACGTTCGATCCCTTTTTCATAAGCTTGTTCAACCGTTTCGAAAAATTTGATGACATCGATGATTTCCTCTGTGTTCCAATCAAGGGAAATCGGATATTGATATTCCATGTTGATTTCTCCACCTTCTTTATATGTATCACGCAACCACTGTTACACCTGCCATTGCAGTCGAATGGTTTCGGCTTCCTTCACCATCCGTTTGATGAGTTCATCAACGCAAGGGACATCATGAATCATCCCCATTACTTGTCCTGCCCATGCAAACCCTTCGTTTTCTTTGCCTTCATAAATATAGCGTTTATTGGCAGAACCGTTTATATACGGTTTCAGGCCATCGTAACCGGCTTGTTGCTTCTCTAATTGAAGGATGCGCTCTGTCCATGAATTGGCAATGGCTCTACCTGGTGCACCAAGCGTCCGCTTAATCACTACTGTATCATATTCAGATCCATTGACAAGTGCTTGCTTATAAAGCTCATGGGCGTCAACGCATTCTTTTGTGGCAATAAATCTCGTCCCCATCTCAACCCCCTCTGCTCCAAGGCTCAAAGCCGCCATGATTCCCCGGCCATCGCCAATCCCTCCGGATGCCACAACAGGGATGGATACTGCATCAACGACTTGGGGGACTAGCACAAACGTGCCTGTATCATGGCGGCCGAGATGTCCTCCACCTTCCTGGCCGACAACGAGAACCGCATCCGCTCCAAGCTCTTCAGCCTTTTCTGCTTGTCTTTTGGCTGCAACTAGGACCAGTTTCTTCATTTCTGTTCCCTTTAACTGCTCAAAAAACGGTGCTGGATTCCCCCCGGTCACGGATACAACCGGGACCTTTTCTTCAATGGCCACATCCAACATTCGAGAAAATGAACGATTGTGCTGGCCGATAGCGAAATTCACCCCAAATGGCTTAGATGTTTTTTGACGAACACTGTGGATTTCTTGGCGAAGTTGTTCCGGTGTTTCCAATGACATCGCTGTAATTTGCCCTAATCCCCCGGCATTGGACACGGCGGCCGCTAATTCTGCATAAGCTAAATAGGCCAACCCTCCTTGAATAATTGGATATTCAATTCGAAGCATTTCGGTAATTCTTGTTTTCCACTTCATTTTTCATTTCCCCTTTTTTAAAACCTTTCTCGTTTCCTCTGTTCAATTCCTTCTTCCAATAAAGGAAACTTCCATCGGTGGGGGTTTTCCTTCATCCCCCACTGATGGTTAGTTAGGCCCGCACGATGCGGGTCACACAGACGTTGCCGCAGGACGCGGCGATATTAGTCTGTGTTCCTTTAATCGGGCTTTTATGGGCAGTTATCCCCTACTTAAACTTCCGTGATTATGCCAAGTTTTAAAGTGGGGGTCTTACTGCCCGTTAATGAGGGATAAAGTGAAAGTATGGGGATAAATATACGAATGCCCGTCGATTTTCAATCCCCCTCTTCTTTTATACAATTTATGTTTTTCTGTTTTGATACCAGGATAAGCAGTGATTAAGAGCCTAAAAGGAAGCTTAATCATAAAAATTCCTTTGCAAAGTTTCCAATAGATGCTATAATTCTTTTGTTTATCAACGGATAAAGACTAAACATTCAACGTCTTTACCAGAACATCCTGTTCACCAATATAAAGAATTAAAAATGCAACGCCTTGCGAGAATATCCAATTCATTCAGTCAAAGACTAAAGAAGTGGATTTCATCGGGGTATATCATCCATTAGAATAAGCGGGTGCTTCCATTTTTAATAAAGGGATATCAATGTAAATGATAAAGTGAACCTTCATGCCAGGGAATCTTATTGCCCGTTCGAGCGGGATAAAAATATAAAATAGATAAAGAGGTGGATAGCAAAGTTGTCTTCACAATTTGAAACTCCGTTATTTACTGGGCTTGTTGAGCATGCCAAGAAAAATCCTACCCAATTCCATATTCCGGGACACAAAAAAGGAAATGGAATGGATCCTGAATTCCGAGCATTCGTTGGCGACAATGCCCTTTCGATAGATTTAATTAATATTGGCCCATTAGATGATTTACATCAGCCAAAAGGGATGATCAAAAAAGCCCAGGATTTAGCCGCAGAAGCATTCGGGGCGGATCATACCTTTTTCTCTGTTCAAGGTACAAGCGGCGCCATTATGACAATGGTCATGTCTGTATGCGGGCCTGGGGATAAAATCTTGGTTCCGCGCAACGTTCATAAATCCGTTATGAGCGCTATCGTATTTTCAGGTGCCACACCTGTATTCATTCATCCGGAAATCGATCCGGTTCTTGGTATTTCACATGGGATTACACCCGAATCCGTCGAAAAAGCACTTGAACAGCATCCTGAAGCGAAAGCCGTTTTAGTGATTAATCCAACTTATTTCGGAATTGCCGGGGACTTAAGAAAAATTGTGGAAATTGCTCATTCCCACGACATTCCTGTTCTTGTCGATGAAGCACACGGCGTCCATATTCATTTCCATGAAGATCTTCCTCTTTCTGCCATGCAGGCAGGGGCTGATATGGCTGCGACAAGTGTTCATAAGCTTGGCGGGTCCATGACACAAAGTTCGATTTTGAATGTACGTGAGGGGCTTGTGTCACCTAAACGTGTCCAGACGATTTTAAGCATGCTGACGACAACCTCCACCTCTTATTTATTGCTTGCTTCCTTAGATGCGGCCCGCAAGCGTTTAGCTATAGAGGGAAAAGAGTTGATCGAAAAAACGATTCATCTTGCGGAAAAAACTCGGGACCAAATTAATGAAATTAAGAACCTCCGATGCGTAGGGCGTGAAATTTTAGGTACTGCTGCCACATATGATATGGATCCGACAAAGCTGATCGTTTCAGTAAAAGATTTAGGGATTACAGGTTACGATGTAGAGAAATGGCTTCGTGAAAAGTTTAATATCGAAGTGGAAATGTCTGACCTTTATAACATTCTTTGTATTATAACTCCCGGGGATACAAAAGATGATTTGCAAAAGCTTGTTGATGCCCTTCAAGAACTATCCAATGAGTACAGCCATCAATCAGAAAATATCGCAAATCCTGCTGTATTATTACCGGATATCCCTGTTTTGGCTCTTACACCAAGAGACGCCTTTTATGCAGAAACAGAAGTTGTACCATTTGAGGAATCCGCTGGCCGCATTATCGCTGAGTTCCTCATGGTGTACCCACCAGGTATTCCTATTTTCATTCCCGGTGAAATTATCACAGAAGATAATTTGAAATATATTAAAATGAATTCAGAAGCGGGCCTTCCTGTGCAAGGTGCTGAAGATTATGAACTAAAAACATTGCGGGTGATTAAAGAGCACCGTGCAATCAAATGATTAATGCGCATTTTTTCATGAAAAGAAACCCCTAGGCTTAGCCTTGGGGTTTCTTTTCATGAAAAAAATCCATTCTCGCACTAGCCGAGAATGGATCATTTATCCCCTTATCATCATCTTACATTAATCTAAACTTTCAGTATGTTCGCAATCTGAACAATTGCATTGACCGTATAATGTCGTTACTTTTTCATCTTCAAAATAATCAATTGTGTTATTGCAAGTTTGACATACGATAGTACCCATCTATAAACTCCCCTTTGTTTGAGTTTAATAATATAAATTGATTTCCCCTCAAAATGTAAGCGTTTAATTGTCTATCTATTATTATAATAATATGTCACAATTGATTTGTCAACACACAATTAGTATGTCACATTTAAAAATAAAATTTCCGATTTGATGATAATATAGAAGGAATATAAATAACATTTCACTTGCCAGATAGTGCTTTTATACATAAAATCTGGCCAACTAAAAAAGCAGGATTATATCCTGCTTTTTTACTCATATTGCGTTTCAAATGGAGTACTTGGGATGCTTACCCGGAAAAATTCAGCTAAATCAGCAGCTTCTTCTTTTGTACGAATTCGGAATACGGTTTGGAGATGATCTAAATCTTCAATGTCTTTAGAGTCGAGGAGAGTGGAGCGGCCTGTTTGCATACAGATAACAAGAGGTTTGCCAAAAAACATGTTTGTGTAGACAATTGCAAAGTCATAGCGTGTTTCTAAGGTCGTAAAACCCACAAATCGAACTTTAGCGCCTTCCATTTCATCATATAATTTTTCAAATAAATCCATATTATTCCTCCTTTTAAATAGTCTGAATTTTATTATAATCCATTTCCCGTGTTCTTACAATATGTCAAAATTATCGGTCAATTATTCTTGTGCCGTATTTTTGAGAATGCTAGAATATATAGGAACATCCTTTTACAGTAAAAAAGAAAAAGATTCACGATCAAAAGGGGGTTCGTATATAAAGCGTAACTACCCTTTTAGGTCAATGTCGCCTTTGGAGGGATTCATGTGACGAGCAGTGCCTGCATAAAATTAGTGCCAAAGTCTTCACAGCAAGAAATCACCCTAGAAGAATTAAAACATTTATTTCATTATTATAAAGAAATTACAGCCAAGACAGGACATCAGCTTAGTTGGAATTATGATCATAGTGCCTTCCCTTACGAAATACATGATGTATTGAATACGAAAGAAAACATGTTTTATTTAAAAGGAACGAATGACAAATATTTTGCCATGATTGTAAAAATTGGAGTAGAAACACTACTTTTAGAGGAAACAAATGAACCGCAAAATCAAACATACATCCAAATTCTTCTGCCAAACGGCGCGACAAATGGCGATAAGGGAAAAGCCAATGAATTTTGCAAGTTTTTGGCGAAAAAACTTTCGGGTGAACTGCATTTGTTTAATAGTCGGATTATGTATTTTTATAAAAGAGGATGACTCAAAAGGTATAAAAAGTATACCTTTTGAGTCACCCTCCTGAAAGGACCCGCCATGAAAATCGAGCAAAATCGATGACTTCATGACGGGTCCTTTCAATAAAAAATAAGGCTTATGGTCTGTTCAGAACTTATGGGACAGCCACTTCTCTTTTGAATTTTCATTCTTTGTAATTAAGCTCAGAAGCTATTTCACACGAAGCGCTAAAAGAACACCTAACATGAGCAATAAGCATGACAAGGCAAGCACCCGCTTGCCTGCTGTCTTTTAATAAAGCCCTTATTAAGGGCTTTATTAAAAGACAGCTTGAATAATATTTGTGACTTCTTCTTTCGTAAACCCTTCCCAAAACAGACGCCCTTTTACCAATAAATCCACATGCAGATGCATCTCTGTCCCGTCCTTGTTCACTTCCCCGCTTGTTCCTGAATTCCCCACAAACCCGATTCGTGTATTCTGATCGACTTTGCTTCCTACTTCAAGCTCACTCGCAATATTGCTCAAATGAGCAAAACGGGCTTGAACTCCATTCTCATACTGAATCCATACTTGCCTGCCCCGAAGTTTATCTAATATATAAAGGGGCGTTTTACCAAGAAGTTGACAAACTTGCAAATCCTGCTCTCTTTCTTGGACAGATTCATATCCATTATACCCATGGTCGACCCTTACAACTTTTCCCTCTCCCATCGCATAAACGGGAGTTTGTTCATTGATGACAGCACCCGTAGAATAACTGTACCAATCCAACCCTTCATGGAAGCCCCCACGATAACTTCGTTTTGCACCCGGTACGTGAGATGGATAAAGATCCGGCTTCACCCCTTTTAAAGGTGAAGATAAGACTTGAAGTTGCTCGATGATTTCCTGCTCGTTTTTTATTTGAGCTTGAACAGGCTGCGTATTTTGTTCTACTTTTGCCTCATTCGCAATTTTAACTTTTCCCTTTTCTACCCAAACAAGAGTTGGAAAAAAACGATGAAGCCATACTGCCGAAAGATACACCTTCTTGCCTTTCACCAAAAAATCACTTTGTTGGATCGGCTCATATTGTCCATCCCTTTCTACTACCGGAACACCCTCGATAAAGAAAAAGTTTTGGCCGTCCATCGTCAAGGTAAAAGCCCGATCAATCTCATCAAAAACGTAATTTCCATTTAATTCCTCAGTGATTACTTCGGCTTCCACATATAATTCATTTCCCTCCAAGATAGAGGGGAAAATCATACTATCATCACGTTTCACCGAAAGGTCTTTCTCACCCTGATCTTTTAACCCAAGAAAAATAAAAGATATAACGAAAATGATAGCCATTACTGCCCATACTATTTTTTTCACCTGTCTACTCCTCACTTTCTTCATTCAGTATCGACAGGTGTTCTATAAAGTAATCAAATCAGCGGAGGGATTTCTCATTTGATGCCGTCTGTCCCGAATAATGCGAATACACAACTGATTATCATTGTCGTCGTCCTTATTTTAACGACCTTCTCTCTTTTTAAATTAAAAGAGGAAAAAAGCAAAAACATCACGAATTCACGTTTACATTAAAACAGTTTATAACTATAAGGGAAACTGCCATCAGCGGGATGTGAGGTTTTACATCTGTTAGGGCGTGAAAAAGAGGCGGCTTGAAAGGGTATCCTTTCAAGCCGCCTCTTTCATGTAGTTATTCGGGAGATTGATTTTCATGGATAAATCCATTTTATAATTTGCTCTATACAAGCAAAAACGGATAAAGAAAAAACCGTGGTAACCACAGCTGTTTTTCTTCTTCCTACAATATATTCTGCAATTACATATGCCAAATATAAAAAGATAAAAAATAAAATGACTTTTGCTATTTGTTCATCACGATGTGACAGATGTTCAACGATCACATACCCCGTCCAAATCAAAAACTGAATGACCCATAAAACGATTGTAATGGTTATCTCCCCTTTTCAATAGGGCCTATTTTGTTAAGATGGTTACTGTTACTCTGTTTCAAAATGGATTTTCGGCTACTTTGAATGAAACGAAAGGCGAAGAAAGTCATAATTCTCATACCTTGTGGCACTATCAACACTTGTACTATTATGAATATGCATGGATCATCAACTTATTTTTCATTTCTGTAACAAATGTTTAACAACAACAATATTTGGGAAATGCCATGATAAAATATAAAAAGAATTTCTTAGAGCAGGAGAAACAAACATTCATTGAAAGAAGTGACTTGCATGGCATTCAAATTGTCCGCTGTTTTCATGATGGCTGTTGTGCTGCTGGCAAACTGCGGCAGCACTAAACAACAAGGTATTACTATTCAATCGATTGAAAAGCAAGTTTTGCTATTTTCTAATGATGACAATGCAAGAGCGGAAGAACTTTACTACGACGCTTTATTGGATTTAAGAACGGAGTTTCCTGAAGAATTAAAAAATGTGCAAATCATTCATCAATCAACCGTCTTGATTAATGATGACCTGATTGAGCTGCATAGCTATCCAGCCTTACTTCTTGTTGAGAATAACGAGATTGTGGCTAAAATTGAAGGAACGGTTTCGAAACAGGACATCACAGAGCAATTGAAGCAGACATTGAGTGCGGATAAAGGCTATACTGTCCAGTAAAGCAGAAAAGGGCAATCCTGAATACATGTTTTGTTATAACGAAATAAGAAAAAAGCTGGAGAATCACTCTCCAGCTTTTTTCTTATTTCTTAATGTTTATTTTACGATGTGAATCGGGCTTCCGATTACAACTTCTGCTGCTTCCATAGTAATCTCACCAAGAGTTGGATGAGCATGGATCGTCATCGCTACGTCTTCTGCTGTCATACCAGCTTCAATAGCAAGACCAATTTCAGCAATCATGTCAGAAGCGCTGGCACCAGCGATTTGTCCACCGATTAACACGCCATCTTCTTTACGAGCAACAAGCTTCAAGAAGCCGTCAGTGTTGTTAAGTGCAAGAGCACGTCCGTTCGCAGCAAATGGGAATTTAGCTGCTGTAACTTCAATGCCTTCTTCTTTCGCTTGTGCTTCTGTGTATCCGACAGATGCAAGCTCAGGCTCTGCGAATACAACCGCAGGGATAGCCATATAGTCAATTTCAGCAGCATGACCACTGATTACTTCTGCTGCAATTTTACCTTCATAAGAAGCTTTGTGTGCAAGCGGCGGTCCAGCCACGATATCACCAATCGCATAAATGTTGGAAACACTTGTACGACATTGCTTGTCGATTTCGATGACACCACGGTCTGTCATTTTCACACCAACTTGCTCCAAGCCCATTTCGTCAGTGTTTGGACGACGACCAACTGTTACAAGAACATAGTCAGCGTCAACTGTTTTCGTTTCGCCGCCCACTTCGAATGTAACATGCACGCCGTTTTCTGTTTCTTCTACACCTCTAGCCATTGCTTTTGTGTAGATTTCAACATTGCCTTTTTTCTTTAAGTTACGTTTTACAATCGCACTCATTTGTTTTTCGAAACCAGCTAAGATTTCATCGCCAGCTTCAACAAATGTTACTTCTGTACCAAAGTTCGCATAAGCTGTTCCAAGCTCTGTACCGATGTAACCAGCACCGATTACAACAAGCTTCTTAGGAACTTCTTGTAAGTTTAGAGCACCAGTAGAATCTAGTACACGTTTAGAGAATTTAAATCCAGGAATTTCGATTGGACGAGAACCTGTAGCAATGATCGCATTATTGAATTTATAAGTTTGTGCAGAGTTTTCATCCATTACACGTACAGTGTTTGCATCAACAAAGTAAGCTTCACCTGATACAACGTCTACTTTGTTGCCTTTAAGAAGACCAGCAACACCGCCTGTAAGTTTATTTACAACACCGTTTTTGAATTCTTGAACTTTTGTGAAGTCCACTGTTACATTCTCTGCTTTAATCCCCATATCTTCAGAATGTTTAGCAGTTTCAAAACGGTGACCAGCAGCGATTAACGCTTTAGAAGGAATACATCCAACGTTTAAGCATACGCCTCCAAGCGTTGCTTTTTCTACAACAGTTACTTTTTGTCCTAATTGAGCTGCACGGATTGCTGCAACGTATCCGCCAGGACCTGCGCCAATGACAAGAGTATCTACTTCAACTGGGAAATCTCCTACTACCATTTTTATTACGCCTCCGTTAACAATATAATTCTAGGCCACTTAGTAACCGCTTACTATGGTTTAACATTTTGGGGGCAATGACGCCCCCCAATTTATATTAATATTTCTCGAGCATTTAGTAAACACCAAATGCAGTTTACTGCTTTAGGAGCGATTACGCCTCCATTAATAATAATTCTGGATCGTTCAATAAACGCTTAATGTGGTTAAGAGCGTTTTGAGCTGTTGCACCGTCAATCATGCGGTGGTCAAAGCTTAATGATAAAGCCAATACTGGAGCAATCACAATCTCGCCGTCGCGTACAACTGCTTTTTCAGCAATACGTCCGATACCTAAAATCGCTACTTCCGGATGGTTGATAACTGGAGTGAACCATTGACCGCCAGCAGAACCGATATTAGAGATTGTGCAAGAAGCACCTTTCATTTCAGCTGGAGCTAATTTGCCTTCACGAGCTTTGGCTCCAAGTTCGTTAATTTCATTAGAAATTGAGAAGACAGATTTACGGTCAGCATTTTTTACAACTGGTACTAATAAGCCTTTTTCTGTATCAGCAGCAATACCGATGTTGTAGTAATGCTTGTGGATCACTTCATCTGTTGCATCATCAATTGATGTGTTAAACGCCGGGTACTTCTTAAGAGCAGAAGTTAACGCCTTTACCACATACGGTAAGAATGTTAACTTGATGCCTTGTTCAGCAGCAATGTTTTTGAATTTTTTACGATGTGCAACAAGTTTTGTTACATCGATTTCATCCATTAACGTAACGTGTGGAGCAGTATGTTTTGAATTTACCATTGCTTTTGCAATCGCACGACGGATTCCGCTCATTTTTTCGCGAGTTTCTGGGAATTCGCCTTCTGGTACGACTGTAGCAGCTGCAGCTTTTGGAGCCGCCGCTTCAGCTTTTGCTTCTTCTTTCACAGGAGCAGCTGCAGCAGGTTGAGCGCCTCCAGTTAAGAAGCTGTCGATGTCCGCTTTTGTAATGCGGCCATTTTTACCTGAACCAGGAACAGCTTTGATGTCAATGCCTTTTTCACGAGCGTACTTGCGTACTGATGGCATTGCAACTACTTTACGGTTAGGATCAACTTCTGCTTGAGGTTGTGCACCTGCACCAGTTGTACCTGCTGCTTGAGCAGCTGGAGCTTCTTCTTTCTTCACATCTTGTCCAGCTTCAGCAGTAGCTTGAACTTGAGCTTCTGTTTTCGCTTCAGCAGCTGGAGCCTCGTCTCCATGGTCACCTTTGAACTTTAAGTTTTCATAACCCGGTGCATCGAAAGTCACGATAACTTGACCTACAGTTGCAACTGTACCTTCGTCCACTTTTAATTCTAATACTTTTCCTTTAACTGGGGAAGGAATTTCTACAACCGCTTTATCGTTTTGTACTTCTGCAAGTACGTCATCCTCGCCTACTTCATCTCCAGGTTTAACAAACCATTTTACGATTTCGCCTTCATGGATACCTTCACCGATATCTGGTAGTTTGAATTCAAATAATGCGCCTACTTCAGTTGCCACGAGATTCAACCTCCTAAGAAATTCATTCCAGTCATATAAATGATCTGGCTGTAAAAAATTTTGCAAAAGAAATCAGTGTACAACTGATTCCTTTTGCCCTTATTAAATATCATAAATGTCTTTCCCGGTCGAAAGGGAAAAACAAACTTAATTAGAATGATAAAACTTTTTTCGCAGTTTCAACGATGTCTTTATGGTTTGGTAACCATACACCCTCAGCTTCTGAGAATGGGAACACTGTATCAGGTGCTGTTACACGCAATACTGGCGCTTCTAGGCTAAGGATTGCACGATCATTGATTTCAGCCACAACGTTTGCCGCAACACCGGCTTGTTTTTGAGCTTCTTGAACAACAATTGCGCGTCCAGTTTTTTCTACAGAAGCTACAATTGTTTCAATATCTAAAGGTTGAACTGTGCGTAAGTCAACAACTTCTACAGAGTGGCCTTCTTTTTCTAACTCTTCAGCTGCTTTTAATGAAGCATGAACCATTGCACCGTAAGTAAAGATAGAAAGATCTGTACCTTCACGTTTTACATCTGCTTTACCAATTTCAATTGTATATTCCCCTTCAGGAACTTCTTGACGGAAAGAGCGGTATAATTTCATGTGTTCTAAGTACACAACAGGATCGTTGTCACGGATAGCAGCAATTAAAAGGCCCTTCGCATCGTATGGAGTTGAAGGAATAACAACTTTTAAACCAGGTTGAGAAGTCATTAACAGTTCTAAGCTGTCAGCATGAAGTTCTGGTGTGTGAACGCCGCCTCCGAATGGGGAACGGATTGTCACAGGTGCTGTCCAACGACCGCCGGAACGGTAGCGCATACGAGCAAGTTGACCAGAGATAGAATCGATTACTTCGTAAACGAAACCGAAGAATTGGATTTCAGGAACCGGACGGAAGCCTTTTAAGCCAAGACCGATTGCAAGACCACCGATACCTGATTCAGCAAGCGGCGTATCGAATACGCGATCCTCACCGAACTCTGCTTGTAAGCCTTCAGTGGCACGGAATACACCGCCGTTCACACCAACGTCTTCACCGAAGAGTAATACGTTAGGATCATTTTTTAATTCTGTGCGTAACGCATCAGTGATTGCTTGAATCATTGTCATTTGCGCCATGGCTTACTTCGACTCCTTCTCTTTGTAAATTTCAAACTGTTCTTGTAAGTTGTAAGGCATTGTTTCGTACATATTAGCCATTAAATCCGTTACTTTTTGTTTTGGCTGTTCGTCTGCCTTCTTGATTGCTTCTTTAATATCTTCTTTAGCTTGTTCGATTGCTTTGTTTTCTTCTTCTTCGTTCCAGATGCCTTTAGCTTCTAAGAACTTGCGGAAGCGTACAAGCGGATCTTTCTTTTCCCACTCGTTTTCTTCTTCTTTCGCACGGTAACGAGTTGGGTCGTCACCTGCCATTGTATGTGGACCATAACGGAATGTTAATGTTTCGATTAATGTAGGACCTTCACCGTTTACTGCGCGCTCACGTGCTTCACGAACCGCTGCATAAACTGCCAATGGGTCCATGCCGTCTACTTGAATACCAGGGATACCTGCAGCAACTGCTTTTTGAGCAATTGTACGAGCAGCAGATTGTTTTTCAACCGGCGTAGAAATTGCAAAACGGTTGTTTTGAACAATGAAAATCGCTGGAGCTTTGAACGCACCTGCAAAGTTGATACCTTCGTAGAAGTCACCTTGAGACGCACCGCCGTCACCAGTGTACGTGATTGCAACTGATTTTTCACCGCGCTTTTTAATACCTAATGCCACACCCGCAGTTTGGATGTATTGGGCACCGATAATAATTTGCGGAGAAAGTGCATTCATATCTTCAGGGAATTGGTTTCCATGGAAGTGTCCACGAGAGAATAAGAATGCTTGATATAATGGAAGACCGTGCCAAATTAATTGTGGAACATCACGGTAGCCAGGTAATACAAAGTCTTCTTTTTCTAACGCGAAGTGAGAAGCGATTTGAGAAGCTTCTTGTCCAGCAGTTGGTGCATAGAAACCTAAACGCCCTTGACGGTTTAATGAAATAGAACGTTGGTCAAGGATGCGAGTATATACCATACGACGCATTAATTCTTTTAATTGATCATCACTTAAATCAGGCATTGCTGCTTCGTTAACAACTTCGCCCTCTTCGTTTAAAATTTGAAATGTTTGGAACTGCTCTGCAATTTTATCAAATTGCTTCTTTACATCAACAATAGCCTTTTTTGTTTTAGCAGCCATCTAAGTCACCTCTTCCTTTCATTTACGGTTGGGTAATTTCTTGTTGCTAGCCATGCTTACACATACATTGTTAGAATAACCAATTTAAATTATTAAAAGTCATACTTTATCGACTAGCATTTAAAAAGGAGCCGATTTCGGACTACAAATTATGTATCCCTGACGATTCCGCAGAAAACATTTCAGTAAAAGGAATGTTTTCTGAAAATCATATTGAAAGAATATCTGTATTAATTACCTTTATAAAATGATTAATACACATTCTGATTTCACGGATTAGTTTACACCATTATAAAATGTTTCGTCAACGCTTTTGTACCAATATTTCTTTTTATTTTGAAAGCGCAAGTCAAAAAAGAAACGAATTCTCAACTGTACTAATACAACATTCCGTTCTGTATTATATGTTTTATAATAACCTCAATCTTCCTTGTTCTATAAGCTCGTTAATAAAGTTACTATTCTGATTTTGAAAGGATTCACCCGAAATCCTACCACTTATCTCCGCCTTTTTGCATCCTTTTAATGACGATTAAATAAAAGGTTTTGTTGAGAAAATGATGGGGAGGCGAAAATCAACACTAGGTTTTGGCCAACCAAACAAAAAAGAGCCGGTGCATTTTATTGCACAGACTCTTTTTGATTCTCTTTTGCTACCTCAAGTCCGGCTTTTTTATATAAACCGACCTTGGCTTCATTATACTGCTTTGTTAACTGGTTAAATTCTTCATTCGCTTTCATAATTTGTTCGTAGGTCTTATTGATTGTCGTAATTTGTTTTTCCAGCTCGTCCAGCTTAACGTCGTTCTTTTTGAACATTTCATACAATTGTCGATCAAGTTGAACCGCTTTTTCATATTGTTTATGCAGCGCATCATAACTGTCATAGCGTTTATTCATGAGAACAATTAATGATTCTGCCTCTTTTTTATATTCTTCTTCTTCAAGATCCTGAATGAGCTCAACTGCTACTTGGAATTTCTCTTTAGATTCATCCATGCTCTTTTTTTCTTGCTGGATGCGCTCTTCTCTTTTCTTCACGATGTTTAATGCCTCATCAGAAAGACGCTGAATTTGTTTATGCTCTTTCATTCCAAGCGAAATAATTTGATCATACTTCTCTTTCTCTTTCTTTTCTAGCTCCACTAACGGCTGTTGCTGCTTGGAAAATTGCTTTTCAGATGTCACCACTTCTTCCAGTGCTTTGTAGATGTCGATTTGAGGAGAAGAAGAATTGGCACAAGCTGTTAGTCCGAGCACGACCGCCGCCAACAAACCCATTTTTTTCATTTTATTTACGTACCGCACAATAAAAAAGCCTCCCTTATTTATGTTACACATTATACTACAAAAAAAAGGGAAATGGGTGTTTTTTCTCCTCAATAAATTACGTCGTAAATTTTTTCTCTTCACCAAAAATCTCTTCATATCATATTTTATATTAGCCTGTATAATCCAGAGAAAGGATACAGGGATACAATAAAAAGGAGGCACATATCATGTACGGATATGGATATGATTGCGGCTATGGATATGGAGCTGGGGCTGGCTGCGGAAGCGGCTTTGTATTAATTGTGGTTCTCTTCATCTTGCTTATTATCATTGGGGCAGTTGTTTGTTGAAAGGAAGCGGTCCTTTTGGATCGCTTTTTACTTTTATCTGAAGCATTTCGCTTTCATAATGACTTTTACATATGCTTTTGTTAGACTGATTTTATATGTGATCGTTGCATAGGGAGGTTAAAAAACATGATTACAATGAAAGATATTGTTAAAGAGAGTCACCCGACATTGCGGACCGTGGCTGAAGAAGTCTCACTGCCCGCTTCTGACGAAGATAAAGCAACGCTGCGAAGCATGATCGAATACGTGATAAACAGCCAAAATCCGGAAATTGCCGAAAAATATGGACTGCGCCCAGGAATTGGTTTGGCTGCGCCGCAAATCAATGTATCGAAACGAATGATTGCCGTTCATGTAACGGATGAAAAGGGGACACTGCACAGCTATCCGCTATTTAATCCAAAAATCGTTAGTCACTCGATTGAAAAGACGTACTTATCCGGAGGAGAGGGATGCCTTTCCGTAGACCGTGACGTACCGGGTTACGTCCCCCGCTATTCACGTGTAACCGTGACAGGAACCACACTGGATGGCGAAGAGGTCAAGCTTCGCTTAAAAGGCTTGACCGCCATTGTATTTCAGCATGAAATCGATCATTTAAATGGTATTATGTTTTATGATCACATTAATCAGGAAAATCCATTTCAAGCCCCGGCAGATGCCGCACCGCTCGAGCGGTAGGGCATTAGAAAAGTGGAAATAGAAAAAGGGACTGCCAGCAGTCCCTTTTTCTATTTCTTCCCGCTAATAAACCGATAAACAGCATGATCTACCTCTTCACTTTCATGTAAATCAAAATGGGAAACAGGAAACGAAGCCGTTTCCACCTTCTCTGAAAAATTGTTCAAAAATAAAGCGCTGTTTTCTGTCACTGATCCGTCCCCTATTGTTTGCCCCATTTTTTTGAAATTACCGGCAATTGAAAAAATGCGTAAATCATATTCGTTTAACCGATCAAACTGCCGATGGAGGTTTTTTAATGCAAGAGATCGAATTTGCAGGTCGATGGATGCAGGCGTACCTTCGTCTTTCTTTGCGTTCGGATATTGCTTCACAAGATCCCTCATATCCAAACCAGCTACTGGAGTACCCAGCGTAACGAGCTTTTCTACTTTTGGATAGGCTGAAGAGGAATAATCTGTTATATACTTTAACGCCGCAAGGCCTCCCATGCTATGGGCAATGATGTTAATTTCTCTTGTTTTATGATTATTTCGGGTGGCTGCAGCGATTTGTGCAACCCACTCCCCCTGTTGCTGCACGCTTGCTGTGTTATCTTTAAATACGACATGAATAAGTGGAATAGAGCCGCGCTTTGCTTTTTTTACGCTAATCCATTGCAATGTCCCGTTATTGTTTACGATACATGTTTGCACATGAGTTCCCCACCCATTAGATTCAAATCGTTTAATCATGGATGCCATGGAACGTTCTGTTCCCCGAAATCCATGAATCATTAAAGTCGGCTGCTCTTTAGTTAGCGCCCTTCCCATGGTTATTTCTTTATACAGAGAAACGATAACAGCAAATCCGACTGCGAAGCATATGGCCCATATTATGGTTTTCATCATCTTGTCACCTATCAGATAAAGGAAACTTCCATCAGTGGGGGGTTCCTTCATCCCCCACTGATGGTTAGTTAGGCCCGCACGATGCGGGTCACGCAGACGTTGCCGCAGGACGCGGCGATATTAGTCTGTGTTCCCTTGATCGGGCTTTTACGGGCAGTTATCCCCCGCTTAAACTTCTTCGATTTCTCTCAAGTCTTGAAGTGGGGTTCTTACTGCCCGTTAATGCGGGATAAATTTCTTTTCAACCTCGTTTGAAAAAACCAATAAGAAAAAGGAGCTGCCTCATAAGTCTATGATAGACGGCAAAAAACTAATTTTTAATAAAAGGCCCAGTCATGAAATCCTGATTTTAATGGATTTTCAAAGCTGGGCCTTTTAAGAGAATGACCTAAAAGGGCTGTTTTTCCCCTTTTGGGTCATTCTCTTTTTTCTTATTTTAACAATCCGACTAATTCCAGTCCATGCAAAATACCATCTTCCTCCACATTTTTCGTTACGTGTTTTGCAATTCTTTTTACCGAATCATGGGCATTGCCCATCGCAATTCCGTTACCGACAAACTGAAGCATCTCAATATCGTTTAACCCATCGCCAAATGCGTATACTTCATCCTTCGTAAAGCCCATCTTTTCAATCGCTTTCGCAATCCCTCGGGCTTTTGAACCGCCAAAAGGAAGAACATCCGTTGAGTATTGATGCCAGCGGATGAAATGAAAGTCCTGAAACCCTTCCTTATACGGCATCTCTTCCTCATCTGTACAAAATAACAAAGACTGGTAAATTTCACGTTCCTTGAAATAATGTGGATCATGCTCGGGATGGTCAAACTTTAACGTTCCCATGCTCTCTTCAATATACGGATGATGCCCGATCGATGCCCTCATCGTGTCATGATCCATATACACAAGCGGATGACTGCTTTCAAGAGCTGCATTCGTCAAGGACTGAAGAACATCACGGTCCAATGGTTTTTTATAGATAACCTCCCCATTGAATACAACATATTGCCCGTTAAAGCTGACAAATGATTCGATGCCGAGCTCTTTGCGCAACTCAGGAAACATAAATGGCGCACGGCCTGTGGCAATCGCTACTTCATGCCCTGCTTCTTTTAACACTTGAATTGCTTCTTTTGTGGAAGCGGGGAGATTTTTATCATGATCCAATAATGTACCGTCAATATCAAAGAAAATCATACTGCGCTTTTCCATTGTTCATCACCTGCTTATTGTATGTGTTTTTCAAGGGTGACAGCCCTTGATGAAGAAGACTTTTTTACGCGTGAAGCCAAATAAATGCCTGCTAAAATAAATACCAAACCAAAAACCATTCGCCCTGTCACGGCTTCTTCAAGCAGTACATATCCCCACATGATAGCCATCCCAGGAACAATATACGTGACAATAGAGGCAAATTCCGGTCCCCCCTCTTTCACCATAAAATAGTATAGCAAATAGGCAAAACCCGAACCAAGGATGCCTAATCCAATTAAAGAAAAAACGAACGTTGAGGAATATGAAAAGACCAGTTCCGAAGGGTTCGTAAACAATAAAAGAATAAAAGTAATGAAGGAAGCTGTGGCCAGCGTACTGAACGAGATAGACGTAACACTCATTCTTTGAAGATACCGTTTAGACAACTGTGCACCTAATCCATAGCAAAGAGCAGCCCCAATCATACCGGCTATCCCGGCTGCGTTTTGATTCATCAAGTCTGTAAAACGAAAGTCTACTAAAATAACGATTCCAATAAATCCGATTATAATTCCCAGCCACTGTCCTTTATGAAGCTTTTGCGAAAAAAAGAAAAAGCCAATCAACACTGTACATATGGGCGTTGTGGCATTAATGATCGATGCCAAGCTGCTTGTAATGGTTAATTCACTATAAGAAATGAGCATGAAAGGCAAAGCATTGTTAAACAGCCCAACAGAGAAAACGGGAACAAAAGGAATCGTACCCAATGAAATTTTTTCCCGCTTTAGCAAAATAATAATTAATAAAGTGACAGCCCCAAATAAACAGCGCCAAAATACCAAACCGATCGGACTGATTTCCGTCAATAATAATTTAATAAATAAAAACGATGTCCCCCAAATTGCACTTAGCAACAATAAGGCACTATACAGTTTCCCCATCTGCAACTCTCCTACGCTGTGTATGCTATCTAACTCCCATTCGGTCCAATAGCAGCCATCTAATATCTTACATAAGTCCGCAATACTCTCCGCTTATCCATATAAAATGTATAGAAAATACAAAATATTGTCAAATAAAAGAAGGTATTATGCGGACTACTATATACCAAATATAACCACGAAAAACTTTCAAAAAAATACGCATACTAAAATATAGAAAAAAAGAGAGACAGCATTTCAATAAGGAGATGAAATTGTCATGCTGAAACGTTTAAGAAAAAAACTATTGGATCGCTGGAATGAGCTCCTCCGCAAAAAAACAATAGCGTAGGGACAAAAGCGAAAGTTTGCAAGGCTAAGCGCTGAAGCTGGGCCAATCATTTACAAAGTGATTAACCCGCTCAAACTTTATCCCGCATTAATGGGCAATAAGTCTCTTCTCCCATACTAAGAGTAATCGGAGAAGTTTAAGTGAGGAATGAAGGCCCCGCTGATGGAAGTTTCTTTTTATCATTTATTGGTAAATACTTAAAGACAGCCTCTCTGCTTAGAGGGGCTGCCTTTAACATCAGCGAACGCTTATCATGATTTTTAGCCTGTTTGAACGGAAATGCAGCAGGCGAAGGTTTGTGCCTTATTCCCCTTTATTCCTTAAATTATTGGCACAAAATAACTGTTTTTTTTGAAAAAAGTCAAACATTTTGCTATTTTATGTTATTCTTTAGTGAAAGCTTTTTCACTAAAATAAAAGGCTTATTGTTTCCTGCCTTCTCTTAATTTTAGGGACAGAATGTAACCATTATGAGTATTCCCGCATTGACTTGTTCTGGTTAGGTGACTAAAATATGTGAAAGGTGACGTTTCTTAGTAGAAAATACATGAAATACATAACCATTTTATAATATAATATAAAAAGTTACTTGAATTTCGGTAGTAAGGAGAGAATTATCATGATTTTTAAAGTGTATTATCAAGAGAGTATTTACGAGGTACCTGTTCGTGAAAAAACAAAGGTACTTTATGTAGAAGGGGAAGCAGAGCGTGATGTTCGTCTAAAATTAAAAGAGCGCCCTATCAATATTGAATTTGTTCAACCCCTTAAAGGTGCATTTTTAGAATATGAACAACAAAGCGAAGATTTTAACGTATTGGAGATTGGATAAACATGAAATTTGTAAAAAATAATCAAACGGCCGTGTTCGCCCTTGGCGGCCTCGGCGAAATCGGTAAAAACACGTATGCTGTACAATTTCAAGATGAAATCATTTTAATTGATGCTGGAATCAAATTCCCAGAAGATGAATTACTTGGAATTGATTATGTGATCCCTGATTACACATATTTAGTGAAAAACGAAGACAAAATCCGCGGTCTTTTCGTAACGCACGGCCATGAAGATCACATCGGAGGAATCCCTTATTTATTAAGAGAATTAAACATTCCGGTTTACGGCGGAAAATTAGCTCTTGGATTGATCCGCAACAAACTTGAAGAGCATGGTCTTTTGCGTAAAGCGAAATTAATCGAAATTAAAGAAGACGATATCATAAAGTTCCGTAAAACATCTGTGACATTCTTCCGTACCACTCACAGTATCCCGGATTCCTATGGTGTAGTGGTCAAGACACCGAACGGTCAAATCGTACATACAGGCGATTTTAAGTTTGACTTTACACCAGTAGGCGAACCGGCTAACTTAACGAAGATGGCGGAAATCGGAAAAGAAGGCGTCCTTTGCTTGCTTTCTGACAGTACAAATAGTGAAGTCCCTCATTTTACCATGTCAGAACGCCGCGTGGGAGAAAGCATCCATGATATCTTCCGCAAAGTGGACGGACGCATCATTTTCGCTACTTTCGCATCAAATATCCATCGTCTTCAGCAAGTGATTGAAGCGGCTGTTATGTACAACCGCAAAATTGCTGTATTCGGACGCAGCATGGAAGCAGCTATCGAAATCGGACAAGACTTGGGCTATATTCGTTGTCCTAAAGATACATTCGTGGAAGCATCCCAAATCAATCGACTTCCTGCAAACAGAGTAACTATTCTTTGTACAGGAAGCCAAGGTGAACCAATGGCTGCGCTATCGCGTATTGCAAACGGTACCCACCGTCAAATTCAAATCATTCCGGGGGATACAGTTGTCTTTTCTTCTTCTCCAATCCCAGGAAATACAGTAAGTGTAAGCCGTACGATTAATATGTTATACCGTGCCGGTGCCGATGTTATTCACGGTACATTAAGCGATATTCATACATCTGGTCACGGCGGCCAAGAAGAGCAAAAGCTAATGATCCGTTTAATGAAGCCTCAATATTTCATGCCAATCCACGGTGAATACCGAATGCAAAAAATGCACGCCAAATTAGCCATTGACTGCGGTGTTCCTGAAGAAAATTGCTTCATCATGGACAATGGCGAAGTATTGGCGTTGGGCGATGAAGAAGTCGGTGTGAGCGGCAAAATTCCTTCAGGATCCGTATACATCGACGGAAACGGAATAGGAGATATCGGAAACATCGTTCTTCGCGATCGACGCATTTTATCGGAGGAAGGCCTTGTCATCGTCGTTGTAAGCATCAATATGAAAGATTTCAAAATCGCAGCTGGTCCGGATATCATTTCACGCGGATTTGTTTATATGCGTGAATCTGGCGATTTAATTAACGATGCTCAAACTCTCATTACAAAGCACTTGAACAAAGTGATGGAAAGACGTACGACTCAATGGTCTGAAATCAAAAATGAAATTACAGATACATTGGCTCCATTCTTATACGAAAAAACAAAACGCCGTCCAATGATCCTTCCGATCATTATGGAAGTATAAGAAAAGCGTAAGCGCCTTGGTCAGCTCGTGAAGGAAATAGGGATTGACCCATAAGGCGCTTTTTGCCTTATGAGGGCAATCATCTTTTCCACAGCGAGCTAGGCGCTGGAGCTAGACACTAGTACTCGTCGAAAAAGTTATACTTTCTTATCTAAAAAAGAAGGATTTTCCTCCACTGAGGAAAATCCTTCTTTTTTATCCCACTACTTTCTTCTCGAACCGGTTAATATCGATATCTGCTCCAATGACAATCAAAATATCCTTTTCACGGATAATTTCTGATGCTTGAGGAGAAACGATGATATCCTTCCCCCTTTTAATAGCCACAATATTGATTCCATACTTGGCGCGAATGTCCAAGTCGATTAAAGAATGGCCGTCTACCCGGCTGTTAGCCACAATCTCTACAATACTGTGTTCATCAGATAACTCCAGGTAATCTAACACATTATTTGATACAATGCTCGTAGCGATTCTTTTCCCCATATCGCGTTCAGGGTGCACAATTTGGTTCGCACCAATTTTTGTCAATACCTTTTCGTGATAATCATTTTGTGCTTTAACGGTAATGTTTTCAACACCGAGCTCTTTTAAGATTAACGTCGTTAAAATACTTGCTTGAATATTATCGCCAATCGCTACAATGACATGATCGAAATTGCGAATTCCTAAACTTTTCAATACAGCTTCGTCCGTTGTGTCTCCCACGACAGCATGGGAAGCAACATTTGCGAACTCATTCACTTTATCTTCATCGACATCAATGGCCAGCACTTCCATCCCTTGCTCACTTAACGTTTTGCAAATACTTCCGCCGAAGCGGCCCAATCCGATGACGGCAAACTCTTTTTTCACGAAGATTCCTCCAATAATAACGATATTGAGTATGTAATAGCTGACATAGAATGATTTTATCATATGTCCAAACAATAACAAGAAAAAATAAATGGAGAGAGAATTCTCTCTCCATTTATTTTTTCCCTTTAATATAATCCGCATCAAACAAGAACAAACGCATAAGCAAGAATAAAGATGGAATAAGCAGCAATAAACCCAAAATGAAAACGATGACTAATGTAATTCCCATCGTTTCGTTAGTATATCCACTGTAAATGGTGATATACGGATCTAAAATATAAGGCAAATGCGACGCCCCATACCCGAAAAAGGCAAAGAAAAATTGAAACATGACAAAAATAAAAGCCGTTCCATAGTTTTTGCGCATCCAAATAAGTACGGACGCAATCAAGAAGCAAAGAAGTGATAAAACGAACATCCACCAGTATCTCTCAACAATATTTTCAAAATGCCGAACATTATGCTGCCTTAATGAAACAAATACCAAAAAACTCGCTAAAATAGTCGGCGGACTCCAGAAAAGCGCAAAGCGACGGAGTATTTCCAAAGCTTTATGATCATCCGCGCGTGCCGCATAATACGTTAAAAAACTTGCGCTGATAAAGAGGACAGAAACGATCGCCAAAATAACGACACTCCATGAGTACAGATTTGTAAATAATCCTTTCGCCAAAAACACGACGGTATCTCCCCTCTTTTCAATGAATCCTCCTTCCGATATAGTAAGAGCGGTTGAAAGCGATGCAGGGATTAATAAACCGGTTGCACCATATAAAAACAAGTAAAGGCCGTTATCTCTGGAGCCATAGTTACCAAACGCATAAAAAGAGCCGCGAATCGCCAGTAATACAAGTGAAACGCTTCCCGGAATCAGTAAGGCCGTTCCGTAATAATAGGCTGTATCCGGGAAAAATCCTACAATCCCGACAAAGAAAAAGACAAAAAATACATTCGTTACTTCCCAAACTGGAGATAAGTAACGACTAATAAGTTTATTTATTACATGATCTTGTTTCGTCACTTTACCGTAGTAAGCAAAAAAACCCGCCCCAAAATCAATGGAAGCAACAATTAAATAGCCATACAGGAATAACCATAGTACGGTAATTCCCAAAAGTTGAATTTCCACCCTTTACCTCCTCCTGCCACTATTAGTCTTTAAAACGATATTCCAGCTCTGCTTCCGCAGGATTGTTTATAAACATCTTGCGAAGAACAACCGTACAAATGACCCCTAACATAATATATAAGCCAAGAAACAGCCATAGCATGGCTCCTACACCGCTTGAAGTAGTCGCTGCTTCAGATACCTTCATATACCCTCTTAAAATCCATGGCTGCCGTCCTACTTCCGCTAAAATCCATCCTAATTCAATAGAAATTATCGACAGCGGACCGCAAAGGACAATTGCTCGCAATAACCATTTATTATGCACCCATTCCTTTCTCCATCTTGAAAACACCACAAACAATGATGCTATCAGTGTCATAAACGCCGCAAAGGTTACTTTAAAATCGAATAGATAGTGGACATATAAAGGCGCCGTTTCATCTTTTGGAAACTCATTTAATCCTGTTACTTCCGCATTAAAGTCATTATGGGCCAAAAAACTTAGCATTTTAGGTAAATGAATGGCATATTTAACTTCCTGATTTTCTTCGTCTAGCGTACCAAATAAAATAAGATCTGCACCCTTTTCTGTCTCAAAATGCCATTCAAGTGCAGCTAATTTTTCAGGCTGATACTCAGCCAAAAATTTAGCGGATAAATCTCCTGCAATCCCGGTTAAAATCGCGAATAAAAAGGCTGATGTCACGGTTAAATGCAACGCTTTTTTCGTATAATCCGTTACATCACTTCTTAACATCTGAAAGGCTGCAATCATGGCCAGAACGAAGGCGGAGGCCAAATAAGCCGTTACAAGTACATGGAACGTTTTCGTCGGTGTCGCCGGATTAAACATTGCTTGAATCGGATCAACCGTTTTAATGACACCATCGACTAATTCAAAACCTTGAGGGGTATTCATAAATGCATTTACCGTGGTAATAAAGAAAGCCGATAATGAAGAACCCATAATAACGGGAATGGAGAGAAGCCAATGATATATCGGCTTTCTAAATCGGTCCCACGTATACAAATAAATCCCTAAGAAAATGGCTTCAAAGAAAAACGCGAACGTTTCCATGAATAAGGGAAGCGCAATGGCTTGCCCTGCAATTCTCATAAAACTCGGCCACAACAGGGATAATTGCAATCCAATACATGTGCCGGTTACAACTCCAATTGCTACCGTAATGGTAAAACCCCGCGTCCATCTTCTCGCCAGCAATATATAATGCGGATCATTTTTTTTGATTCCGATAAACTCGGCTACCGAAATCAGAACAGGCACACCTACACCAATCGTTGCGAAAATGATATGAAAAGCCAATGTTAAGGTTGTTAACATCCGGCTTAGCATAACGCTATCAAACTCCATCTCTCTTCACCTCTTTAATTAGAATAGTTATTAGTTTATTTTCACTATAATAATATTTTAAAACTTCTTTTACTCCATTGTGTTTGAGAGCGTTGAAATTTTTGTGACTTTTTTCACAAACTTTTGTGACAAAACTTCTTCACAAGAAAAAACCTCCCACATATCCTTTATTCTACAGGGAAGTTCACTCTTCTATATTTATTTTACTGTTTGTACACTTATTCCTTTTTTCATATAGAACGTCATTTCATAAGATAAAAACTTGTTTTAAATTAAATGAACCGCCAGGAAATCCTCTTCTTCCCGGATTTCTGACGCTTCAAAGGAGAATAAAAATAAGCGAACCGTATTCGGTTCGCTTATTTTTATTCTGCTGCTTCGGTTTCTGCCAATACACGATTGACACGTTTTTCTAACATTTTCATTCCACTTCCACCTGCTTGGAAATGACGAAGCTGCCCTGTTTTATCAAACACGTAGTAAGCAGGTACATATTGATTTTCAAATGCGTCTGTTAGTTTATGATCACTGTCAACGAAAATCGGTTGAGCAATATCATGCTCTTCTGCGACTTTTTTGATTTCATCAAGGTTTAAATCATTTTCAGAGCGAGGCATATGAACAGCGATTACATTTAATTTATCTTTGTATTGATCACGGAATTCATTTACTTGGGGCATAGCTTCTTTACATAAATGACAGCTGATCGACCAAAAATGAATAAGAGTCGGTTTTTCACCGATTAATTCTTCTTTTGTCACCTGGCCGTTTAGCCATTCCGTTGCACCCGTTAATTCAGGCATTTGTTCACGTAATTTCATAATGGCTTCCTCCTTTATGTTAACGCCGCGGTATAAAATACCACGCCTTGTCTGCACCTCTTGTGCCTCGAAAAAAAGGTCTAACAAAGATGTTAGACCTTTTTAATTCAAGCCGAAAAATTATAAAGTAGCTTGACCTGGTTTCCAGTTAGCCGGGCATAAGCCGCCAGTTTGCAACGCTTGAAGAACACGCAAAGTTTCATCTACATCACGGCCAATGTTGTTATGGTTAACAACAGAGTACATTAATTCACCATCTGGACTGATGATGAATAAACCGCGAAGAGCAATACCTTCTTCTTCAATTAATACACCATATTCGCGAGAAACAACATGGTTTGTATCAGCTGCTAATGGGTATTTAAGATCGCCTAAACCGTTTTCCTTACGGTCAGTTTTGATCCAAGCTAAGTGTGTATGGATAGTATCTGTAGATACACCAATTACTTCAGCATCTAAATCTTCGAACTCATCATAACGATCGGATAATGCTGTGATTTCTGTTGGACATACAAAAGTGAAGTCCATTGGATAGAAGAATAGCACAGTCCATTTACCGTTCTTCATGTTTTCTTCTAAGCTTACTTTACCGAATTCTTTGTTTGCTAATACAGCATCCATTTCAAAGCGTGGAGCTTGTTTACCTACCATACGTTCTGGCATAGTTAAATCCCTCCAAATCATTTTTCAAATGAGAATATGTAGTGTGAATTCTCATTTGCATTTCCTATTCACAATTACGATTATAATTGAATCAGTATTTTTAGTCAATGTTAAATGAGAATTAATTTAAATAAATCTCAAACCCGCATATTTGTATCTATATACAGTTGGGATGCTTACATAGATGTTATGCCCATAACGGCATAGGATTAAACGAAAAGTGTGAAGAATCCTTACAATTAATAGAATCAAATTTTCTTCCATTTATCCCGTATTAACGGGCAATAAGCCTCCCATTGGAGAAATGTAAGTGGGGATAAAAGAAAACCCTCACTGAAGGAAGTTTCCTTTATAGTTTAACATGTCCAAAAAAGGGAATAAACTAATGTGCTCTTTAAAGGAACATTTTTTGAAAAGAAGAGTTTATGTTGAATAGTGATGTGCAAAAAAGCGTCATGGAACATACTACTATGCTCCCATGACGCTTTTTTTATGTAGCCAAAAACCTCATGCGGCTTTCAGCATCAATATTATTGAAGCTTACTTTCGACTTGCTGACATACTTCTTCAGCCGTCATACCGCTTGCTTCAATAACAGAACCTGCTGTTACTACATTCGAAATGCCCATGATGTTATTGTCCTGACCTGTTACGACGCAGCAGTCACACCCTTGTGCATCGCTTTCTTGACGAAGCTGCACAATTTCATACCCTTTTTCCTGAAGTGCTTGCTGTACATCTGTTAAACTTTGTTCAACACCGATTTTTGCCATAATTTATCCACCTCCTCACTCTTTTAATGTGTCCGAGGAAAAGGTGAATTATACCAGTTATTCGGTCGCTTTCTTTGTAAAATATTTACTTAATAGGGCAATTGCGGTTTCGATTGCTTGCTCATCGGGCTGCAGCTTTGCATGGTGAAGTCCATATGGAGACTGAACACCCAGCCAAAACATGAAACCTGGAATTTCTTTTAGCATGTAACCGAAATCCTCACCCGTCATTGCTTCTTTGCACTCAATGACCTTTATCTCCGTTTCATTTTCAACGAATTCCATAAACTCTCGAGTAATTTCATGATGATTGTATACTTGATGGTACATACATCCATAATCAATATGGGCTTCGCATTGATACCCCACTTCAACACCTTTTACAAGCGCTTCGATTCTTTCTTTGACACGTCCCATCGATTCGGGCGATAAAGTTCGAATCGTCCCCTCTAGCCTTGCACGTTCAGCAATAATATTTTGCACAGTACCACCTGTAATTTTCCCAATGGTAATCACCGCACTGTCAAGCGGATCTATGTTTCGCGAAACGACCGTTTGCAATTGATTCACAAGCGAACATGCCGCAACGACCATATCATTTGTCGTATGCGGATAAGCCGCATGTCCTCCTTTTCCTTTCAAATCAATGAACAACTCCGAAGTATTCGCAAATAATAGTCCTTCTCGTACCGCAATGGTCCCAACCGGATATTCCGGAGCAATATGCAATGCCGTAATCATATCGGGTTTCCATTCCTTCATGATATCGCTCGCCAACATCGGCTCTGCTCCTCCTGGTCCTTCTTCGGCAGGTTGGAAAACAAATAATAAATCATCGTTCACAGGATTATGTACAAAATGCGTCAGCACCCCTAAGGCAATGCTCATATGGACATCGTGCCCGCATGCATGCATAAGACCCTCATGCTCCGATTGAAATGTATAATCTGTTTCCTCTGTAATCGGAAGCCCATCAATATCCGCGCGATAGCCAATGAGCTTCCTCGGATTCGTCCCGTGCACTCTAACAAAAATACCTGTTTTCCACGTTTTAATACTTAAACGCTCCTGTGGCAATGTTTCAAGATAATTTAATAAAAAGCGCTGTGTTTTAAACTCCTGAAATCCAAGCTCGGGAATTTTATGCAGTTCCCGGCGAACGGCCACAAACGGATGCAACTCCTCCATCTTCCGCTTCCTCCTTATATGTTATTTTATATTTATAAAGCCCTGCATTATAGCAGGGCTTTATAAATACTTGTTTATTTTCTTTGCAGGAGTTGCCCTTTACACTGCATAAATGGTTTTCAACTCCGTAATATGCATAGGGCAACTCCACTCTAAAAAATTTGGCGGATGTTTTTATCCGCCAAATTTTTAGAGCTGGCGAAGCTCTTGCTTGATTTCTGTTTTCGCTTTCGTTTTTTCATCGATTTCTTTAATGACGCGAGCTGGCGTACCTGCTACCACTGTGTACGGAGCTACATCGTCAATTACGATAGCACCTGCTGCTACAACTGCGCCTTTACCTACTGTTACACCCTCTAATACTACGGCATTGGCACCGATAACAACATCATCTTCCACTACAACCGGTTTAGCTGAAGGAGGCTCGATTACCCCTGCCAACACGGATCCTGCACCAATGTGGCAGTTTTTCCCTACTGTTGCACGACCGCCAAGAACAACGTTCATGTCGATCATCGTACCTTCACCAATCACGGCACCGATATTAATGGAAGCACCCATCATGATAACGGCATTATCACCGATTTCTACTTGGTCACGAATAATAGCTCCTGGTTCAATGCGTGCTTTGATTCCTTTCATATCCAATAAAGGAATGGCTGAATTGCGGCGGTCATTTTCTACCACATAGTCTTCGATTTTCCCTTCATTTGCTTGAAGAGCTGATTGAATATCAGTCCATTCACCGAATACAATCCCTGTGTTTCCTGTGATGAAAGTTTTTGATTCCGCACCGAAATCAATCCCTTCCAATTGTCCTTTCACATATACTTTTACAGGGGTTTTTTTCACGCTGTTTTGAATAAATGAAATAATTTCATTAGCATCCATCATTTTCATTATGTATATCCTCCTTTGATTCCTACATTCTATTCCTTTAATGTATCAAAATGTATTCTCCATGACAAGCATCATCATACAAGTTCTTCTGTTCCAAACTCCTTTACTACCTCTAAAAACGCTTTCACCTGCTTTAATTGAAAAGCCGATTCATATCCAATGAGCCATGTATCCCTGGAAATTGGATGTTGATGTTCATCCAGCAACGGGATTTTATACACCCCCTGGTCATGTTCTGTTAAAGCAATGGATGGTAGGATTGCAAATCCAATCCCATTTAAGGCCATTTGTTTACACGTTTCAATCTGATCAACTACGATTGTTCTTGTTGGAGTTGTTTGAAATTGACGGTGCCACCAATCCTGTATTTCTTGATAATAAGTGGAATCGCTCTTGAATTGAATAAAAGGCTTTTCACTTTGCAGCACATCTTCGACACGTTCGATTTCGGTGTCCACCAAGTATAGAGTATCCGTTAAGATATGCTCCTTAATTCCCTTCCAGTCTGGGTTTCCCCGAATGATGCCAAGGTGGACCTCATCCTCATACAAATAATTTACCATCTCGCTGCTCCAACCTGTTACGAGAGAGATTTTAGCGCGAGGATATTTCTTCACAAATTGTTTTAGCACACGCGGAAGCCAGTGCTGGCCAATGATAGAAGCAACCGCGAGCTTTAATGTACCGTATACCTCGGTCTCCAGCGCCTCCAGTTCTTCCCTTACTTTCTCTTCTTTTTCGACCACTTCTTTGGCAAATTGAATAATCCTTTCACCTGATGGCGTTAACGACAACCCCTTCTGTGAGCGCACAAAAATTTGTGTGTTCCACCCTTTTTCAATTGTCTGTAAACGCTGCGATAAAGCTGGCTGGGAGACGAATAAACGTTCCGCCGCTTTTCTCATATTTAACTCCTCCGCCAAAACGGCGAGCATTTTACATTCAATAAGCTGCATAAACCCGTTCTCTCCTATAAGGTTTTCTTATCAAACTTCTTTAAAACTCCTGTTGTTCATTATAATGCTTTTTTCCATAGAAATGAACCTCTCTTGTCTATCGCTTCGCACTTGAGGTGTTTTGTCAGGCATGCTAAATAAAAACGAGGATGACACAAAAGGTATAAACATAACCTCTCGAGTCATCCTCGCGATTTCTCCCGTTCCAACAGCCAGTAACACCCACCGAATAAAGTCCGGCTTTATTTTTTTTCTTTCGCCTGAATTTTTAACTGTTGATTTATTTGTTGTAAAAATGCCCGCCGGGTCAAAATTCCCTCAAATACGTGCTCTTCATTTTCTACACAAACAAAGGGATGGTTAATCATCAAGTTCAAGCCTTTATATACATTGTCTTGAAAATGCAGACGAGGAATTTCCTTATTCATCACTTCTTCCACTTTCATATGTTCAAGACGTTCAAACTCTACACGCTCCAGTCCCAGGATTGAGTCCAAAATCATCGTTGTGCTGATTAAGCCTTGCAATTTAAATGTTGGATCCAACACTGGAACAGCTGTATAACCAGTCTTTGTTAACACGAGAAGAGCGTGCTCCAAACTATTTCCTATTTGAACATGCGCCACTTTCTCGGACGAAATCAACAAATCTTCAATGGACGCTGCAGAAAACGCCCTGCTGTAAATACTAACCATTGCGGCTTCCCCTCGATTCTCTTTTGCTTATTTCTCGGAACTGGGATAAATTAATTTACCCGATTCTAACGGGCAGTAACCTTCATCGATGGAAGGGTTATTTTATGTTAGCATCATCATGCACTCAACACTTTGTTTTGACGCTTATTAAACGGCTCAAAATGTAAGCGTTATCAATTATATAGTATACAAAAATCTTTTAAAGTTGTTTCCGCATGCTCAAGTTTCTTAGGCGCCTCTTACTATTTCCCTTATTTGCTGAGGTTTAAACGAAAATAAAACAAGCTATTACTCAAGTAAATAGCTTGCCGCATTATGTATCCTCTTTAAAATTCTCTAAGGCGACTATATAGTGAAGCTATTTGTTGATACTTCTGTGAATCTACAGATTTCAAACCTGTTTCAATATCGTACATATGACTGCTGACCACTTCTAACGCGTATTCCTGCTCAAACAGTAAATCCAATAAGAGTTGTGCTTCCTCTATAGAAAGCATGGCTGAACTGTTATTATCCATTTACTTGATCCCCCGCTTCACTCAAGAACACTTAAATGTCTTACTTCTAGTCTAGGTTCTTTTATAGATAGTGTCAACAAAAGGAGAACGACATTTTCATAAGGAAACTTACATGTTTCGACGTTTCCGCAAAAGGCTAGAACACTTAACTTTAACATAGCCTAAAAAATAAATATAAAAAAAGCCCTATGAAGACACAGGACTTTAGTTAATTAATTCGAAAATTTCAATTGCAATCATATCAATATTATCGAATTGGTAAGATTTTGGTTTTTCTCCGTCTTGGTAAACCTCAAGCTCATACGTTTCCGTTTTGGCATGATATTTTACACTGCAAATACGCTGCCCATTCACTTCAAAAAAGCGCTGTGGTACTTCGCCGCCGTTTGCTTGTTCACGGAGATTAATAAGACGAGTTAAAATGCCTTGTAACTGTGACATATCCATACTCCTTTCAGCCATGGCATAGTAATTATCCCTATGCTTAGGTTTCACTAACATTTTCTTTCTATCCGCGTTACTTCTCTCATATATAAAAGACACATTCACAACTATATGGTACTGAGGCAAAAAATACAAGGGTTTTGTCACATTTTATCGTTATAACACAAGATATTTTCTTTTTTACTGTTTTAGAGCTTTACCTTCAGCCATAAAAACTTCGCCAGCCTACCCTTAAGGCTTTTCATGATATACTGTAAATAAGAAAAACGGAGCAAGCCCCGCCCGAGCTGAAAACCGTGACGTCCTTGTAACCCTCACCATCCATGGCTCTTATCCATAGGGAACCGTCACACGAAAGGCGCGACGTCCTGTTCTTCAAGTTACCGCAGGATATAGCTTGCAAAGCTAGACCATCAAAAATTGAATAAAGGAGTTTAAAACATGAAACACGTAGAAGTCTATACTCAGCCAGCTTGTCCTCCGTGCCAAGTAGTCAAAGAGTTTCTAAAACATTACCAAATCTCGTATGTAGAGTACGATATTTCGACAGACGCTAAAGCACGGGACAGGATGATTAACACATTCCAAGCCTACTCCACCCCCACAGTAAAAGTGGACGAAGAACTTGTGATTGGCTTTGATTTGAAAACATTAGAACGTTTGCTTGGATTGTCCCAAGGCGAAGCGGATCAATAATACAATGCTGCCACATACGCTACAATGGCTAGGAAAGCCAAAAATCCGAAAACATAAGCGATAAAGATGGGATTGCGTATATAAGGATGGGATTGAACTCGTTCATTTAGTTTCGTGTCCATTTCACTTTGTAAATATTTTTGATTTTTCATCACCACGTACGTATAAATCAACCCAACAACAGAAACCAAAAAAACGAGAACACTTAAAATCATCATCATGCTCATATGTATTCTCCTTCCTTTCAACCGTTTTTTCTATTTTCCCGTTCTTGCTGCTTTCATATTCGGACAATGGCAAAATTTTGTGTTTTATCCCCATAGGAGATGGTTCATACAGCCGGACATGACAAAAAAGGCGCTGTCCCATAAGCCTCTAATAAATCACAAAAACTGATTTTTACTGAAAGGCCCCGTCACATAATCCCTTGGTTTTACAGGGAACTCATGACGGGGCCTTTCAGGAGGATGACCGAAACGGGCCGTATTTTGCCCTTTTCGGTCATCCTCTTTTTCATTATTCATCTGTTCTAATGGCCTGTGATCATCCTTTTTCTTTACAAAACATCCCGTTCATATAAAAAGTTATACGATAAATCAATGAATACATAGTGCTGGCTGTCAAGCGGATAAGAGAATGTGCGAATGCTTTCTCCTGTTTCAATGTCAATGTAAAGATCGGACAGGAGTCCTTTTTGTTCATGGCTCATTCGAAGAATATTTTCGAGAAAATAAGGGCGCCAGCTCCAATTTTTACTCAAATATTGGGGCTCAAACGTCCAACGATGATCTTTTTGGATGATATTGGCGGATTGTTGGAAACCATTTTCATCACAAATGTATATACGAAAACATACATTGGATAATTCCTCTGCGATCAATTTAATCATCTCATCATAGGAATTCAGTTTTTTACATTTTGGTATAAGCTGCTGTAATTGCACTTGAAAACTTTGAGCTAAGTTATAAAGTGCAAGAAGCTTTCTTTTTTCATGAGCAATAAAGCTTTGAAAGCGCTCTTTCAACTTATCTTTCAACAAGTCACTGGGTGCAAAGGCCGGTGCGGGTTTTTGCAAATAAAAGCCTTGAAAATAACGGCCGCCATGGCTCCACGCATATTGAAGCTGAAACGAAGCCTCTATATCTTCATACAGAAGGGTCGCTCCAATTTTACGAGCGAGCAATGCCAAGGAATAGAGAACATCCTGATACGATTGTGTCATCGCTGTTTGGCGTAAAATACGCAAATCGATTTTCAAAATATCTGGAGAAAGCAGTCCAATACGGTCTAAATTACTGCTCTCCTTGCCAATGTTATCGACAGCCACTTTAATCCCGTATGTACGATAATACATAAGCAGATGATGAAGCTGGTCAATATCTCCATTAAAATCGTGCTCCGTAATTTCAAGTACAATCCGGGTCAAGGAAAGTCCCCTCTCTTCAAATGAGTGAAGCAGGGCAAGAAGTGATTCTCCGTGATCTTTCATTAACAAGTTGGCATTTTGATTTATGAAAATAAGACTGGCAGGGTCATTTTCATAAATCACATATTCCAAAGCCTTCCTCAATACAACTCGATCTACTTCAATGCGGTATTCATCCGGAATCGCATCATCATGAAAAAACGGGCCAAGACTTTCTACTTCATCGTCTGTTTGAAATCGGGCTAATACCTCATATCCAATGATTTGATGAGCATCAGCCGAAAAAATGGCTTGGTAGTATGGCACGACTTGTTCTAAATTTGTTAAAACGTCTAATGGATCCATACGAACACCACCTTTCCGTATACTAAAAATAGTATAATATGGATAAGATGATTACGCTAGTGTTTAAGCGGATTTCGACTTTCTTAGAAGGGATGCTGATTAAGCCACTGTCCTCCATCCATCGTGATGCACTCCCCATTTATGTAAGCGGCTTCATCAGAGAACAAAAAAGCTGCCAGCGCCGCAATCTCTTCCGGTGTCCCAAGTCTCCCAAGGGGAACGGAAGACAAAGTACGCTTCGCCGCTTGCTCGGATTCCCACAGCTTATCGGCTCCCCCGGTGCGTTCAATCGGACCGGGGGCAATGGCATTGACCCGAATTCCATATTTTCTTCCCCACTCTACTGCCAAAGTACGTGTCATTGTCAGTACTCCCGATTTGGCACAAGCGGAATGGATAACCCCTGCTCCGGCATTCCAGGCATAAGTAGCAACAATATTTGTAATAGCCCCCTTGATTCCCTTTTCTATCCAATAACGGCCCACTGTCGAACTGCAATAGAATGTACCGTTTAACACGATATCAATGACACTGTTCCATCCATTCACAGACAGCTTTTCAGCCGGACAAATAAAGTTTCCTGCTGCATTATTTACAAGGAAATCAATACGTCCGAATGCTTCATCTGTTTCTTTTACCATCTTTTCTACCAATTCCGGGTTTCGTACGTCCATGGCAATCGTTCGCACTTGCCCCGAAAATTTTTCAATTTCTGTTTTTGCAAGTTGCAGACGTTCTTCGTCCCTTCCGGTAATGACAACGCAGGCGCCATCATCGACAAAACGCTTCGCCATATATTTCCCCATCCCGCTTGATCCGCCTGTCACAATTACAACCTTCCCCTTCATCAATACTACTCCCTCTTTTCTTTTTCTAAATTTTCAAACTATTCATTTTAAATTATATACCTAGCTACCGAATTCAACTACCATTTTTATTTCTATATAGATTCCATTTCATGTTTCAACATTCACACCATCTTTCACACTACTTATCGTTTTTTGTCCATGTTTCTGGAATAATCTATACGTAAGTAACTGAACACAGGTGATTTTCCTCATGTCCAATTACTTATGTTTTACAATTGAGGGAAAAGAAAAAAGAATGCTATAATAGGAGAACACGAATATTAAGAGAAACAGGTTGATTTATATGAAAAAGACATGCACAAGGCGTACCTTTTTAAAAAAGGCCGTTGCTTTTTCAGCTGGAACATTCCTTACTTCCAGCTTTGGATATATGTATGCACGCTACATCGAACCAAGACAACTTGACGTTGTAGAACAAACCATCACCTCTCCAAACATCCCAGAAAGTTTTCATAATGTAAAAATCCTTCAGTTTAGTGATATTCATCTTGGTCTTTCCTATAACTTGCCGTTGCTCGAACGACTCGTGGAAAAAATGAATATTTTAAGGCCTGACATCGTGCTGTTTACGGGAGATTTGATTGATATACCAAACGAATACCTCCATATGAAAAAGGTGGCTCCAATCCTTAAGCAAGTTTATGCACCCCTTGGTAAATTTTCAATTTTCGGCAACCATGATCACGGGGGCTATGGTACCGAAATGTATAAGCAAATCATGCATGATTCAGAGTTTAAACTGTTAGTAAACGAAGTGGTCCATATTCGTTTAGTCGATAACAGCTATATTGCCATTGGAGGATTAGATGATATCTTGCTTGGAAAACCAAGCTATGCTCACACCCTTGGCCAATTGTCTAAGGACATCTTTTCAATCATCATGGTTCATGAACCTGATGTCGCACAAAAAGTGGCTCTTTATCCTGTCGACCTTCAGCTATCGGGACACAGCCACGGCGGGCAAATTCAAATTCCTTTTTACGGGCCGTTAATCACTCCTCCGCTATCCACTCTCTACCGAGAAGGAATGTATGAGGTGGGAGATTCAAAAATGCAGCTTTACGTTAATCGTGGATTGGGAACTACAAGACTCCCATTCCGTTTTTTAGCAAAACCTGAAATAACCCTTTTCACTTTGAAGAAAGGACCTATTGGAAACCCTTCATAGCTGGGTCTGATGAAAAGAGGCCGTTCCATACGCCTTCAATAAAGTGAAAGTTAAATACGTCAATAGTACGATGTAATATGGTTTTTATCCCTCATTAACGGGCAGTAAAAGCCCGAACATGAGAACACAGACTAACACCGCCGCGTCCTGCGGCAACGTCTGCGTGACCCGCATCGTGCGGGCCTAACTAACCATCGGTGGGGGATGAAGGACCCCCCCACCGATGGAAGAGTTTCCTTTCAGGGGAATGACTCAAAAGTAACACTTTTCATGCCTTTTAAACCGTCCTCTTAGTTAAAGGCCTTGATTTGACCAGGCTTCTTCATTTATGTAAATGCTCTGTTAATATTAAATTAGGAAGCGGTCGGCTAAAAAAGAATCCTTGGGCTTTTTCGCAGCCGACTTTTCGTAAGAAACTTGCTTGTTCTTCTTGTTCTACGCCTTCCGCTATGACCGTTAAACATAAACTTTTCGCCAAATGAATAATAGTTGTTGTAATGGCCTCGTCTTTTTCTTCGATTAAAATGTCACGAATAAATGATTGATCAATCTTTAAAGAATCAATCGGAAAGCTTTTTAAATAACTTAACGATGAATAACCGGTACCGAAATCGTCTACCGCAATCTTTACTCCAATCCTTTTTAACTCGTTCAATACTTTAATCGTTTCACGGGAATCATGCAAAGCGCCTTCTGTAATTTCAATTTCCAAACAACCGGATGGGATGCCGGATTTCATTATACAGTCTTCAATATGTTCTACGAGACGCAGTTGCTGAAATTGTCTAGTAGACAAATTGACCGCTACCGTTTTATACCCATATCCTTGTTCGTTCCACTCGGCAATTTGGCGGCACACTTCTTCGATAACCCAATTTCCGATTGGAATGATCAACCCCGTTTCTTCAGCAATGGGGATAAATTCCCCTGGAGAAATGAACCCTTTTTGAGGATGGTTCCACCGTATTAATGCTTCAAAGCTTTCGATTTGTCCTGTATCCAAATTCACTTGAGGCTGATAAAAGAGCATAAACTCCTTTTGCTTTACCGCTTTACGTAAGCTTGTTTCGATCCTCATCGAATGGGGCGCCACTTGCTTCATTCCAGGTCGATAAAACTGGTACGTCCCCCTCCCTTGCTCTTTCACGCGATATAGAGCAATGTCGGAACATTTGATTAACGTTTCCAAATCATGCCCGTCTTTAGGAAACATACTAATGCCAATGCTCGGGGTTACATAGCATTCTTGCTCTCTATAAACAAACACATCAGAAAATAAAGATAAAATACTTTCAGCAATCTCTTTCACTTGTTCTTCGTCTGTATTTTCGACCGTCACAAGGAACTCATCCCCCCCATGACGGAATGCTTCCACTCCATCATGTATAAGCGTCCTCAAGCGGACGGAGACATCCTTGAGCAGTTCATCCCCTACATCATGCCCAAGCGTATCATTAATAAATTTAAAACGATCTAAATCAAAATATAAAAGTGCAAATGATGTTTGTTCTTTCTTTGACCTTTCAATCATTTGAGATACATATTCTTTTAGCCAATTACGATTAGGCAGTCCCGTCAAATAATCATAAAACGCCATTTCGCTTATGATTCGTTCATTGTTTAATTGTTCAGTAATATCTCTTGTAATGCTGACCACATACACACATCTGCCGCTCTCATTTAATACAGGGGTCAAAACGGATTCCCCATGCATGATTTTTCCGTCTGGAAGCATGATCTCATCTCGAAATGTTACTTTTCCTTTTGTTGTAGCGGCTTTCTCATAATAGGCATGTAAGTTGTCTGCCAGTTCTTTAGGCAACACTTCATGCAGCGTCTTACCTTTATATGCGCACAACAATTTTGCATGGTTTTTTCCTGCCTCGTTCACAAAAATGTAGCGAAAATCAAATTGGTCATCGACTTCCATAATATAAACCAAATCGTGGATATGTTCCAAAATAGTTTGAATGAGCGTGTTTTCAATATTATTTATCTTTTCTGATTTTTCTGAGTAAATATCGTTTAAGTTTAAGTTATACATGTCCCTCATCCCATTGCATTCCGATTTCTTTTTTTTATAGTAGCATATTCCTCCATCTGTGGCACTACCATTCTTTCTTTTTTCACCTTCTTTATAGTGTTAACTTCTGATTATTATATAGCATGCAACAAATTGGTATCGAAGAACCTAAACCCATTTCGTACGAATGACACACAGAGGTGCTGCCCTCCTAATGTTGTAGTTTACTATAACGTACTTCCTGTTAGTTTTGCGCTTAGGCCATGCTCATTCCCCGTAACATGACCATACACTATTAAGACAATGAACAAGGAGGTTTTTTATTTATGTACCCATACGGTTATTATCGCAGCGGTGTTCCTTACGGAGAAAACCGCTTCATCGGATTTCCATTCCTAGGCGGGTTAGCAGGCGGGCTCTTGGGCGGGCTTGCGGCGGGTGCTTTCATTGGACGGCCCGGTTTTTACGGCGCTCCGTGTTGCCCTCCTCCATTTTACGGCCCGTACGGAGGATTTGGAGTCCCGCCTTATCCCCCTTATGCCCCTCCATTTTACCGGTAAAAAAGAAGGGCTTCCGCTATTTCAGACCAAATGCCTTCCCGTGTAAAAGCGTAGCCGCTGCGTATTGCAAACTGATTTATGTCTTATCTAACATGGATCATCGGAACCGCTGTTATGGCCGGATTTGCATAATGATCCATTTGAGGGGTGTACTTCCATACATCCTAAATCGATCACTCGCGGAATCTTTCATTAAAAGAACCCGTCACGGAATCCTTGATTTTACTGGATTTTCATGACGAGTTCTTTTTTTGATGACTTAACTTCTGAGTCATTAGTCTGTTTTGTTACTCCTCATCTTCTTTTACTTGATAGGCCATATCATATAAAATGGTTTGGCTGTCAATGAGGGGTTCATTGTCTTTTCTGGTCACATAGTAATAATTCCCATGCTCATCTTGCTCTCTTGCCTTCGCATTATCCGCCAGCATAATGGACATCCATTTGTTGATTCGTTTCTTTAATCGGCCATCGAAAATAGGGAATAAAATCTCCACCCGTTTCTCCATATTTCTCGTCATCATATCAGCCGACGATAAAAACAGTTTCTCTTCCCCGTTATGATGGAAATAATAAATCCGGCTGTGTTCAAGGAATCGACCGACAATGCTTCGGACTTTGATGTTCTCACTGACCCCTTTAATGCCAGGGCGCAAACAACAAATACCACGAACAATTAAATCAATTCTCACTCCTGCGTTAGATGCTTCATACAATTTCATCATGATCGGCTTATCCGTCAACGAATTCATCTTGGCGATAATGCGCCCGTTTCCATGTTTTTTATGAAATTGAATTTCTTGATCAATCAGTTCAATAAAATCTTTTCGAATATTAAATGGCGCGATGGATAAATGATGGTACGATGGCTTTTCTGTATAGCCGCTTAAATAGTTAAAAAAGTTGGTCGCATCAATCCCGATTTTTTTATTTGCCGTAATGAGTCCCATATCCGTATAAATCTTAGCGGTGGCATCATTGTAATTACCTGTTCCCAAATGGACAAAATGTTCGATTCGACCGTTTTTCCGTCGTACTACAAGCGTAATTTTACTATGTGTTTTTAAATAATTCATGCCGTAAATAACATGGCAGCCTTCCTGTTCCAACTCTTTTGCCCAGTGAACATTGTTTTCTTCATCAAAACGGGCTTTCAATTCCACCAGAACCGTTACTTGCTTTCCGTTTTCAGCAGCTCTTTTTAAAGCTTTGATAATGGGCGAGTCACCGCTTACACGATAGAGTGTTTGTTTAATAGCCAATACATCCGGATCATCTGCGGCATCCGATATAAAATCAACTACCGGCTCAAACGATTCGTACGGATGATGAAGTAAAATGTCTTCCTGCAATGCCTTTTCAAACACATCTTCATGGGAACCCAAATCTTTTGGAGGCTGTGGGATTAAAGTTTCATCGGCTAAATGTTCATGTGTTGCTTCCACCGCTTTTGAAAAAGGGAATAAGCATGTTAAGTCAAGGGGACCGTCCACACAATAAATGTCCTTTTCATGAATCTCCAATTCTTCCTTTAAATAATAAAGCAATTGTTCATCATACTCTTGGCCCTTTATCTCTAATCGAACTGCCGCCCCCCATTTTCGCTTTTTCAGCTCTTTTTCGATTTCCTTTAATAAATCGCGAGCTCCTTCTTCATGAATCGTCATGTCTGCATTTCTTGTGATTCGAAATGGAGTAACCGATTTTACATCGTACCCTTTAAATAATTTATGGATAAAGTGAGAAATAACATCTTCAAGCAAGACAAACACTCTATTTCCCGTTCGATTTGGCAATTCAATATAGCGGGTTAGGACCGCAGGGACTTGGACGATAGCCAATTTGCCATGGAGCCTTTCCGTTTCTCCCTCTTCCGTTTCCTCTACCTCCTCGGGATCATTGGCCAATATAATGGCTAAATTTAAACTCTTATTTAACAACATCGGAAACGGACGATAAGCATCCACGGCCATTGGAGTTAACACTGGAAAAATTTGTTCATCAAAATATTTTTCTAAAAAATCCGTTTGTTCATTGTTTATATATTGGAGACCAAGGATTGATACACCTTCCCTTTCCAGAAGTGGAATTAATCGGTTATATGTTTCGTATTGCAGATTTACAAGCGTGTGATTTTTTTGGGAGATAGAGGAAAGTTGTTCTTTCGGGGTAAGACCTGCTTTATTTTCCGGTTTATTAAAACCCGCCTTCACTTGGTCTTTCAGTCCAGCGACCCTTACCATAAAAAATTCGTCTAAATTGGACGCAAAAATGGCCAAAAATTTAAATCTCTCCAACAGACGGTTTCGATTATCTATTGCTTCTTCCAAAACACGTTGATTAAAAGCAAGCCAGCTTAGCTCCCGGTTATTATAATTTGATGGATGTCCTAAGTTTTTTTGCTCTATTGATGTAATGGCTGTTCCCATCTTCATTGCCCACCCTTACTTAAATTCTCTATTTTTAGTTATCTTTTCCACTCCACCATACCATTGAAATGTTAATTAAATGTAAATATAATGTAAATTTCTTGTTAGTGATATATTCATCTTACAAGCTTTTTATAATCTAAATTTTCAGAAAATAAATCCGGTATATAGACAACAATTGAATAGAAAAATTATAAGCGCCGGATATTGCGCGCTTATAATTTCTGAAATTGTAATACAATGGGCTGCTTTGTTACTTTTTCTAAATGTTTTTTTTGTTTTTCTGCTTGATACTCTTCTGCTTTATAGTCACTGCTGCATAAAATTTTGATGGCAAATCCCGTTGAATCCGCATCTACGTCAAGATGTTTTACAATATTTCTTTTCGTAGCATTTAAGCTTGAGGCAAACTTCAAAACAGCCCCTAAGAAACGAAGTGTTTTTTGTTCCTCTTTTGTAAGCCAGTCTTTAAATGGTTCCATATATTGACGAAATGCCGATTTCCCCTTATAAGAAGCAAGCAATGCCAGCTTCAGCCTATCTTTATGGCGTATCCCGTCAATCGTTCGGTTTGCCAATAAATAAAAGGTATGCTGGCTGCTCGATTCAGAATCAATATACTCCCCAAGATGAAAAACTTGGGCTGCTCTTTTCAATAAATAAAGATCCTCATCCCCCAACCGAAAATCAAGATGCATACGAAAATGCTGAAACAACAAACTGGCGATTTTTGTAACCTGTGTGACATGATCCGTATCAATCTCAAAGTCCATGACAAGCTCTTGAAAACTTTCCTCTAATACATTGGGATAAAGACCGATTCCAAGGGGCTTAATCAATTCTTCAAACATCAGACCTTCCCTAAGACCTTTTCTGCTCAGCATGAATCGCGGGGCTTTTGTCACTTCGCACAGTGATTCAAATACTTCCATTGCCGGCAAAATGGTATCTGCACGATCTTTTGACAACCCTTCTAATCTTTGCAGTTCTTGGTAATTCATGCCGGTAAGCTGTTTTTTTAGCAATTGAATATCGTCAGGTATCATTTCGTATTGATGAACACCAGCCAATGGATAATGGATAAAGCTTTGATGAAGCTGCACCATGTTGCGCGCACTTCCTCCAATGGCTACAATAGGCACTTGCTTTCCATGTAACCAAGGAATCGTTTCGAACTGGGATTGGACAAACTCCTTGATTGCCTTTCGCTCTTCTTCTGTCGGGGTGTCCTCTTGTACATATTGAAGCTTTAAAGACAACGCTCCAAAAGGAAAACTGTGATACTCAATAAGCTGCCGGTCTAAAAAATACGTTATCTCTGTACTCCCGCCTCCAATATCAATGGTGATGCCTTCTGTTATATCGGTCGAATTCACTACGGCCAGAAATCCATAGAAGGCCTCTTCATATTCGGATAAAATAGTCATTTTAAAATCCGTCAGTTTTTGAACAAGGCGACATATTTCTTCGCGATTGTCTGCCTGACGGACAGTTGCAGTCGCCACACACTTTACATTTTGTACACCGTGATGCCTTGTAATAATTTGAAAGCTGTGCAGCGTATCGATCAGTATATTGATTCCTTCTTCGTTTAACTGTTGTTCTTCATCTAAATAGTTACGAAGCCTTGCCACTACTTTTACATTTTCCAATTGTTTGAATTTCTTTCGGGAATCATGTTCATATATGACAAGACGCATTGTATTGGACCCTATATCAATCATTGCATACTTATCGCTCAACGGTTTTAACATCCTTTACTTATGTAGTTTACTGAATATATTGTTATGAATATTCTAGCTGATTCCAGCCAAATTTCACAACCATTAATATAAGGTTTTTTCTGCGCCTTTCCATTATATTGAGGCATTTTTTGAACAGCATCGCAATACAATACACTAGTTCATCATGTTTAAAAGGAGGAATGGGTGTGAACCATATTGTAAAGCCGGGGGAAACATTGTCATCCATCGCCCTCGATTATCGTCGCTCTCTTCAATCTATCATCTTGGCTAATCCATCCATTAATCCCAACATCATTATGCCAGGTCAAATCATTATCATTCCAGGATTGCCTCCGAAAGAAAGTATTCCGTATACGATCCATGTATACTTGAAAGAAAAGCAACTTGAACTGAGAAGGAACGGCGTTACAGTCAAAACATATCCCATCGCTGTAGGGAAGATGCTATCAGCAACGCCGATTGGTAACTTTGTTATTGCCAACCGTGAACCGAATCCGGGAGGTCCGTTCGGAGTAATGTGGCTCAGTTTATCAAAAATACATTATGGCATTCACGGGACGAATCAGCCTTCTTCCATTGGAAAAGCGGTCTCTAAAGGCTGCATTCGAATGTACAACGAAAATGTGAATGAACTGGCTTCCATTGTCCCAAACGGAACAGCTGTATATATTCGACCTTCACGCGCCTACTCTTCTCCTTAACCTTTGCCTGCTTGAAAGCTCGGATACAGCGTCATACCCCCATCAGCATAAAGGGTCACACCTGTTATATACTTCGCTTCTTTTGATGCTAAAAAAGCGGCGACAGAGGCAATTTCTGTTGATTCGGCAATATACCCCATCGGAATCATCTTTTCTACGGATGATTTCACACTCGGGTCTGAAAATTTTTCTGCATTAATCGGCGTGTTGATGGCTCCTGGACCAATCGCATTCACCCGAATTCCTTTTGGGGCATATTCAAGAGCCAATGTTTCTGTCATCATCTTAATGCCGCCTTTACTGGAGGCATAATGAACAAAGTGAGGCCATGGAATCACATCATGAACACTTGACATATTAATGACGCATCCTTTAATCCCATTCTCCAACATATAGTTAATCGCTTGACTCGAACCTAAAAAGGTTCCCGATAAGTTGACAGAAATCACCTTATTCCAATCATCAAGTGTCATCTCGTGAGAAGGGATTTCCGTTTGAATCCCTGCGTTATTGACCATAACATCCAATCTTCCGAAAGAAGTATGGGCAGCTTCAATCAACCTTTTCATGTCACTTTCTTTTGATACATCCGCTTGAACGGCAATCGCATCACCTCCAGCTTTTTTAATTTCTGCTACCACTTCATCCGCTTGTTCTGGATTGCCCAAATAATTGACCACGACTTTCATTTCCTCTTGTCCAAAACGAATGGCAATCGCTTTACCGATTCCGCTTGAAGATCCTGTAATCACCGCTGTTTTCCCGGCTAAATCCTGATACATACTACTCGCTCCCTTTCTGTTATTTTTTTGTGAACCCAAGCAGGATACCGCCTGTAATGATTAAAATGCTTCCAATAATGACGAACACCATTTGTCTTTTTGATTTTTTTTCTCCAAGTAAAAAGATGCCGCCAAACGTTGAAATGATGATTCCCATTTGAGAAAAAGAAAAGCTTGTCGCTACTCCTGCCCTAGGAACCGAAAGGAGGAGCCCGATATTTCCTGTTGCCCAAATAAAACCGGTTAAAATGTTGCGGATGGTATATCGGTCATATGGTTTCTCTTTGATTGTCAACAGCAGAGCTCCTGCAATCATCCCGCCGGCCTGAGGTAAAATAGCTGACCATCCGTCGATTTCAAACCAACGGATGACAATCACATATACTAAATATCCGACCGTAGAGATAAGCAGGGTCACCATCCCTTTTTTAAATTGCCCTTTTTTATCTGAACCATCTTTTCCCTTCTCTTTAAGCGATGTCAAAATAACACCCGCAATAATACAAATAAGAGCCCCGACTCCAATCATCACTTTTGTCTTTGTCGACCATTCGCCAAATGCGAGGACACCGAATAAACTTGTCGCTACAAGCTGCATGCCTGTTGAAATGGGAACGGCTTTCGATACACCTAAATACTCAACGGCACGGAATTGATTTTTTTGTCCAAGGGCCCAAAAAGCACCTGAAATGAAACTGACCGTCACAATCTTTAAAGACAAATTAGGCTGCATAAAAAAAGAAGATCCAGCCGCAAATAAAAGTGCGCCAATGGTCAATCCTAAAACTTGGTTGGCGGCAGAACCTCCAAGCTTTACACTGACAAGAACAATACTTCCCCACGTAACGGCGGGAATAAGAGCAATAAGAATATCCAACAATCATAACACCTTCTTACCTTCAAATTTTATCCCGCATTAACGGGTAAGAAACCCTTCCTTTAAGAATGGGCCATTGTATAAACACCTAACGGTTCAGGCAGTAATGAACGGGTACCCTACCTTTCAAACCAATTAAAGCTTCACTATATATATGATTTATTCTTCCTTGAAAAGGAAGGGTTCATGAAGGCTGTTTTTTATTTTCACTCTTTTTACCCCGCATTAACGGGTAGTAAAACCCCCACTTCAAGAATTGAGAGAAATCGGAGAATTCTAAACGGGGGATAACTGCCCGTAAAAGCCCGAACATAAGAACACAGACTAACATCGCCGCGTCCTGCGGCAACGTCTGCGTGACCCGCATCGTGCGGGCCTAACTAACCATCAGTGGGGATAAAGAAAAACTCACTGAAGGAAGTTTCCTTTATCTCTTTTAAACTTTTTCGGAACAAGTTATTCAGGAAGGTTGTTTTCCACTGAAAATATCTCTCGTTTGCAAAAGCGGAATCTGGGTATATAATAAAAGAGAAACAAGCATTCGATGAAGAACGGCAGATTTTCCCGTCAAAAACAGGATGAATAAAAAGAAGGAGTGTCATTATGTCCGACTTAACCGGCCACGAACATTTGAAAGAATCTGTTAATGAACTGGCGCAAGCCATTTTTACAGTTAATCGCCATGCTAAGGCAGCACCAGACCCGAAAAAATTGTATACGTTAAAGAAGCTTGCTTTAGAAAAACTTCTCACGGAAGGAAAAGCAAAAAAAGAAGGCCTTCACTTCTCTCCAAACCCTGGAAAAAGCCAACAAAAATCTGATGTACTCGTTTCTGTTGGGGACTACTATTTTCACATGCCTCCTAAAAAAGAAGACTTTCAACAACTTCCGCACCTCGGTCACTTAAATCACCAATACCGAAATCCCAAAACATCCATGTCTTTGTCCCACGCAAAGCGTATTCTATCCAAATATGCCGGATACTGGGTAAAGCCTCCTCAACACCCGCTGTATCTACATAGAAAAACACAGGCACCCGTGTTTAAGCCGCTCGGGAAAAGTTATTTTTAATCGAAAAGACAGGGACCCGCTGACGCGGGCCCCTGTCTTTTCGATTATAAAATATGTTCGTCTACCATTCGGATTAGTTCAGCGATTTCAGGTTTGCTCACTTGCCCGTTCGCTCCGACCATTTGCCCTTTATGACGTAAGTCCTCTGTAATAAGAGAGGAGAAAATAATAATCGGCAAGACGGATAGCCTCGCATCCTCTTTAATTCGCTTCGTCAAATGATGACCATCCATTTGCGGCATCTCAATATCTGTAATGACTAAATTTACTTGATCTTCAATGGCGGTACCATTTTCAACAAGCGATTCCAAATAACGGAGAGCATCTTGCCCATTTTCAAAGAATTCTCCATTCACATAGCCGGCTTCTTCGAGTGTATCGGAAACAAGACGGCGCAAAAGCGGTGAATCCTCTGCAACGACAATTCGTTTGTTCGATCTTTCTCTTACCCCTAATTTTTTAACAGAACTCACATTAATTCCCGAGTCCGGGTTAACGTCTGTTACAATCTTTTCAAAATCGAGCATTAATAGCATATGGTCTCCCATCTTAATAACCCCTGTAATTTGCGTCTCTAATCCCTGGTACATTTGAGACGGTTTTTCAATCTGTTTCCATGAAATCCGGTGAATTTGTGTCACGTGATGAACGTGAAAGACCATTTTCTGCTTGTTGAATTCGGTTACGATAAACTTATCTTTATCCGGCGTAGAAGATGGTGCCATATTCAAAGCTGTGGCCACGTTCACAATCGGCAGTACCTCTCCTCTCAGTTCAATAATTCCTTCCACATATGGATGCGCATGCGGAATGGGAGTGATTGGAACCGGATTGATAATTTCTTTTACTTTGATGACGTTTATACCAAATTTAATTTGACCTATCCCAAACTCTACGATTTCTAATTCATTTGTTCCCGTTTCCAGTAAAATCCCTTTATCTTGTGCCATGATTTTTCGTCCTTCCCTCTTTAAGTCTTGTCATTTGTGATTTCTACATTTATATCATCGGCTGTTACATACAAAAAGTTTATCCCGCATTAACCCCACTTCTTTATCCCTGCTCATATGGCGTTCTTAAATGAATGAATAAACCAATGACCGTAAAAAGAAGCAGAGATGATAAGGCGAGTCGGCTTGCCAGATTGCCTGTATGGGCAAAAACGAGCGTCACCGTTCCATATACAACAGGACCCAGTATCGCCGAAACCTTTCCCGAGAAAGCAAACAATCCGAAAAATTGACCGGCTTTATCAGGAGGACTAAGTTCAACAATCAGTATCCTCGTTGTTACCCACATGGCACCCAATGCTACACCAAACAAACTTCCCGAAATCCAAAAAGCGGCAGAATGAACGGCTGTCACTGCCAAAATAAGGGCAATTATCAAAATGAAAGCAACATACGTAATTCCTCTTCTCGCTCCAATGGACTTAGCAATATATCCAAATAGAAATGAACCGATTATGCTCGCTACCGTAGAAATTAAATAAAGGAGAATGAACATATCAGTCGTAAACCCAACGACCGCTTTCGCATACACCGCCATCATCGCAATTGCGGTAGCGATAGCATCATTAATAAAAAAGTACGTTAACATAAATAAAAAAATAGACTTATGGCTCTTTGCTTCTCGGAATGTTTGAATGATATCTTTATAGCCGCTGAAAAAAGAAAACGGTTGTTCCGGTTCATCCTCTTTTTCTTTTCTTTCCTCTTTTATCCACATGATCAGGGGCAGTGTAAATAAAAAATACAGCAGCGCGGTTGGAATAAAAGCATGATGAAACTGACCGTCTCCGACAAACAAATAAACAAGAAGACCGACCAACGTTCCAATATATCCTACAGCAACGCCAAACCCCGAAATGAGCGGCAGCTCTTTTTCATTTCCTAAATCTGCAATCATGCTGTCATAAAAAACGAGGCTGGAGTGATAAAAAAACTTTGCCAGAACAAATAAGAGAATGACCATCAGAAGCGACAAAAAAGCATTTTCCTGCCAAAAAGCAGCTATCCCCATCCCTGTTGTACATGCAATGGATAGAAGGGCAAGAGTGACAAGAGGCCGTTTCTTCTTCCCCGTTCGATCAATCATCACTCCAAAAAGAGGAGAAAAGATGACTAGAAGTATGCTCGCCAAAGCATTCGCATAGGAGATGAAAGTGCTCGCAACTTGGTTAAGCTCATCATTTGTACCAATTGTTTCTTGTAAATAAAACGGGAAGAAAATTGTGGTAATATTGGATGAAAAGATTGTATTGGCAAAATCATATAATGCCCATCCTAATATGGGAAGGGAACAATATACAGCAAAAAAGGACCTTTTTGTCGTACTCCCCATTCCTTCCCTCTTCATCTCCGTCATCCGCTTCACGCCCTTCAGCAAGTTTTGATGTTTACTTCCATGTATATCCCTTGGAGTCCTGTTCCTTTACAAAATATTTACATTCCCTTATGAAAGAATGTACATTCGGAGATTCTATTATTTAATGCTATAATTCGTCTATATATTAAAGTGTTACTGTATATACCTTGATTAAATATATGCGGAGTTGAATAGCTATGAGAAGAGCCCAGCAAAAAGAACATACGAAAAAACTCTTGCAGCAAACTGCCATAGAATTGTTCAAAAAGCAAGGATATGGCAAGACGACCGTTTCCCAAATTACAGCCAATGCAGGGGTTGCCAAAGGAACTTTTTTCAACTACTTTGAATCGAAACAAGCCGTTCTTCACACCATTCAGGAACAGCAAGCAGAATATATGGAAAAAGAAGCCGAAAAGATTTTTGAACAAGAGGGTAAAATTAAAGAAGGCTTGTACCGTTTATGGGAGAACATAGCTCTCCATCTTGAAGAAGCAGGCCGTCCCCTCATCCGCTCCCTTTTTCACGTCCTCATCACGGATGAGTCCTTTCAACGTAAAGAGTTGCTGCAATCAAGAAAATTTGAAGAACTGCTCATTCTTTTATTTGAAGAGGGGCGAAAAAGAAAAGAATTTTTGGACAATTTTTATTTCGAACAATTCTCCCTCATGATGATTCATCATTTTACAGGGGTCTTATTTTATTGGTGCACAAGTGAAGGTTCCCCGCCTTTATCAACGTTAATTCGTCAATCCATACCCCTGTTATTTAAAGGCATTTCAATTGAAGATTGACCATTATCTATTCTATATTCAACGAAATCGATTCCAATTAACTGAAAAATATGAATGTGAAAAAAGGACTGGACGTCTCAAAAGAAACAACTTATACTACACAATGGATTGAGACATCAACATGGCTCTTGAACAAAGCTAACATTAAAGAAGGTGTACTGACGATGAAAGGTTCTGTCATTTTATTTCATCATAACAATGAGATGACAATCTTGGAAGATGTAGATAAATCCGTTTTTGCTGCTATTCAAAAACAAGCAGGTACGGAGCAATGTATCGTGACATTAAATAACCGTAAAGTTGACTTTGGATATGTCGCCTCTCCGGTCTACTGGCGTGAAGGCGTTGTGTATACAGATTAAAAATGACACGTGAATTTTTTATTCACGTGTCATTTTTAATCTGTATGTTTTCGCTTCTTATTTATTCGAAACCAACCTTTTCGCTGAAAGGATACCGTCATCACGATAGCAAGGATCAACATAACTCCTAATACAATATAATAACTGTATTTTCCTTCTAATTCCGGCATATGTTCAAAATTCATCCCATACACCCCTGCAATAAAAGTTAAGGGCATAAAGATGGTTGTAATGACAGTTAACGTCATCATTACTTGGTTCATCCGGTCCGAATTGATGGAAATGTAACTATCGCGAATATCGGACGTAAAATCGCGGTTGGCTTCAATTAACTCGGCTAACTTAAGCAAATGATCATAAATATCTTGAAAATAGATTTTTTGATCACTCACTTGATTCATGCGTTCAGAATTAATGATACGATATAATAAATCCCTCATTGGCATGACCGTACGGCGAAGTTTCGACAGCTCACTTCGAATGTCAAACACTTCATCCATAAGATTTCCTGTTCCTCCATACCTGCTTGTGTCGTCTTCGATTTCATTTAGACGGTCTTCTATACGATAAATGGGCGGAAAATAATCATCCACCAACTTATCCATCACAGCATGAAAAACTGCCATTGGCCCTTTTTGCAATGATTCGTCTTTTTTCATTCTTCCCCATATATTATTTAATCCCCTTACAGGCTTTTCGTGAAAGGTAACCAGATAATTGTTTTCTATAAAAAAGTCCACTTCTTCCGCATTTAACGTTTTTTGGTTAATACAATGTAAAATAATAAATACATATTTATCGAAAAAGTCCATTTTAGGACGTTGCACAAATTCCAGGCAATCTTCGATGGAAAGAGGATGAAAGCGGAAATGAGTCGCCAAAAATCGGGACTCTTCCTCTGTCGCCTGCTCAAAATCCACCCAGTACCAGGCAATATCCGGTCTTTGCAAAGCCCGTAAGGACAAATCGTATTTTACTTCTCCATTCTTTTTAATTGCGCATGTTCGAATCATATAATCCCCATTTCTCTTCCATCATATATGTTTAGAGATTCCCGTTTTCTTGAACTACAAACATGTCAAAAAATTCGTACATCATAGGATTAATTGCAGAGAATGCGGGTAAACACGAAGTAAGTTCATCTCATAGCCAAGGAGAAAGGAGCAAGCATGATGAAACAATATAATGATCAATCGAAAACAACGAATCAAATGAATGTATACCAAACATTAAAAACAAAGTTTTATGAAAAAGAAACGGCTGCTTTATTAGATTCTCTTACTTATTCCTTTAATAAAAAGCATATCCAAACTTTACTTGACCGGGCATTGGATCAAAAAGACGAGGAAGCATTCATCCGATACAGCAACTTGTACAATCAGTTGCTTGAAAAGGAACCTTCCCCCTCGTAGAACCAAATACAAGCCATTGTAGTGTGCTAAGACCACCTGTATTTTATGGGTTTTAGCACACTTCTTTTTTGTTCATCGTTCTTGGCATTGTGGTTATGCTAAATATAATGATCTTTTCAATGAAACGGAAGGGATGGGTAAATCATGGAACATCTTCTTAATCCACTTGTCCAAAGCATTCAAATCTCTGGAATTCGGAAATTTTTTAATATGGTGTCACAGTATGAAAATGTTCTCTCTCTAACCATCGGTCAACCCGACTTTTCGACGCCCCTTCATGTTAAAGTCGCAGGAAAAAATGCCATCGATCAAAACATGACATCCTACACCCATAATGCCGGTATGCTCGCATTGCGTGAAGCTGCTGCCAGGTTTATGGATAAACAGTACGGTTTAGTGTATGATGCCCAATCTGAGGTCATTGTGACAACGGGAGCAAGCGAAGCCATCGATGTGACGCTGCGAACCATTCTATCGGACGGGTGCGAAGTTCTTTTGCCAGGGCCGGTTTATCCTGGTTATGAACCGATTATTCGTCTTTGCGGAGCACATCCTATTCACGTAGATACAACAAACAGCGGCTTCCGTTTAACAGCTGATCTCATTGAGCCATACATAACAGAACGCACGCGCTGCATTGTTCTTCCATATCCCTCCAATCCGACCGGGATGACACTATCGGCGCAAGAATTAAGAGACATTGCCTTTTTACTAAAGAATCGAGATATTTTTGTGCTGTCAGATGAAATTTATAGTGAATTTGTGTTTAACGGACAACATCATTCCATCGCCTCATTCCCAGAAATGAAAGAGAAAACGATTGTGATTAATGGGCTGTCCAAATCGCACGCCATGACAGGATGGCGTATTGGCTTTCTTTTCGCTCCTGCGAATATTTGCCGCCATATTCTAAAAGTTCATCAATATAATGTTACGTGCGCTTCTTCTATGTCTCAAGCTGCTGCTATTTCTGCATTGACGGCAGGACAAGCCGACCCGAAAATCATGAAAATACAGTATGAGCAACGTATGAATTATGTGTACAATCGGTTAGTAGAAATAGGATTTGATGTAGAAAAACCAAACGGAGCATTTTACATGTTTCCATCGATTCATAAATTCCATGATAGTTCGTTTGAGTTTGCATTGGAGCTTGTGGAAAAAGCCGGTGTTGCTCTTGTGCCAGGCAATGCCTTTTCATCATTTGGAGAAGGCTACGTCCGTCTTTCCTATGCTTATTCAATCGAAACACTAACAGAAGCATTAAATCGAATAGAACAATATATGTCCTCACGCTAACTGTCTGATGATGAAGGAATTTTACTGCAGTGACCAACAAGAAACTCCCCTTGAATGAGGGGAGTTTCTTGTGAATTATAGGCCGCCTTTATATTTTCCATCATTTTTAGGCGCTTTTTCTTTTTTGGCTTTATCTTTATGAACTTTATTCGCAGCAGCACTTCCAAATTCATGACTGAACTCAGAGTCAATAACCGCAGAGTCAAAACCTTTTTTACTTTTTTGATCCGCATCATTCTTTTTTGTACGCTTTGCCATTTGCCTAACACCTCTTCTGAAAAAATTTCGTACAAGTATAGTGTAGGCAAATAGCTTTTTTATATGAATCCAATTAAATTTTCTGGCATTAACCCTGTTTCTGCTTTTTAGATAATTTCCAAAAGAACTCCCGCAAATAATGTGACGGGGACTGTCACATTATTTATAAAGCTTATAGAGAGCTTGAGTTCCGCTGTTCTCCTCTCCTTTTTCGGCAAGTGAATCATAAAGCCTTTTAGCCAGCGCCAACCCCGGAGTGTCCATTTTCATGGCTTCCGCTTCTTCCAATGCGATTCCCATATCCTTAATAAAGTGCTTAATATAAAAGCCCGGCTCAAAATCACCATCAATCATACGAGGAGCCAAATTGCTCAATGACCAACTTCCTGCTGCTCCTGCGGAAATGGATTGCAATACGCTTTCTGGCTTTAATCCCGCTTTCTCTGCATAAACGATCGCTTCCGAAACACCTATCATGTTGGAAGCGATGGCAATCTGATTACACATTTTCGTATGCTGTCCTGCCCCTGCTTCTCCTTGCAAAATCACATTCTTTCCTAAAAGATGCAAAAGCGGCAAACAATCGTTGAAGGCCTCCTCGTCGCCTCCGACCATAATCGTCAAAGTTCCCTGGCGTGCTCCCACATCTCCCCCAGATACAGGTGCGTCCAACGAGTACATGTTACGTTTTTTCGCTTCTTCGTAAATCCTTTTGGCTAAAGTTGGAGTGGAAGTTGTCATGTCAATAAAATATGTACCCGGCTTGGCATAGTTCAAGAGACCATATTCCCCTAAATAAACCTCTTCGACATCTCTCGGATAGCCCACCATTGTAATGATAATATCGGCTTCCGAAGCCAGTTCGGCAGCATTCTCTTTCCAAATAGCCCCTTCCTCCAATAAATCCATTGCTTTTTCTTTTGTTCTTGTGTAGACGGATACCTCATATCCCGCCTTCATTAAATGACGAGCCATACTTTTTCCCATCACGCCAGTACCAATAAATCCAACCTTCGTTTTCCCGTTCATTTCAATCTCCTCCCTTCTTTCATTGTTATTATTTTACTGTATAACCAGGCCGGAAAAAAGGAAAAAGAGCTGACCCCCTTATTAAAAGGCTCTGTTCTAAAAGATTGTTGTTTCTAGCTAGGTTTCTTGAAAGATAACCGTTTAAGGTTGGTTGGAGCGGAAGGTGCGAGACTCCTGCGGGAGCAGCGGGACAGGTGAGACCCCACAGGCTGTAAGCCGAGGAGGCTCACCGCACGCCCCGCAGAAAGCGAGCAACCTGGAGCGGAAATCAACCACTCCCCACTACTTGTTAAATAGCAACAAATTTTGGGGAAACAGCCTATTAAAAAAGGGGATGTTACGAAAGTTATGACCATCTTCCGCAACACCCCATTATTAAAAATTCTCGTCTGAAAGAAGTAAATACACGCACCCTTCAACTAAACCGATAATCGTTGGAATACCTGTCCAACAAAAAAGGAGATATAAAATACCTTGTACCGGCTGTTTTAAATAAAATTTATGAACCCCGAAACTCCCTAAAAAAATCGCATACAACGCTGCCTTTTTTCGTCTGCTCATTCACGCTCCCCTTCATGAAAGAGTATAATTCGGCTATATAAATTTATGATAAAAAACGAGAATACATGCAAGAAACAGAAGCCCTTTATGCAGACTAATCATATTACTTGCTTTTCAAGGCTCTGTTCTATAAAATTTGGCTCATGCGGCTTCTTGTTGTAATATGTCGTAATCGCTCGATAATCTGATTGTTTTTACTTACATAGAGGAGGTCATCATATGACAAAAGATTTTTTTGAAATAGTCAACGAACGTGCATCCGTAAGACATTACGATTCTTCAGTAAAACTGTCCAAAGAAGAGGTAATAGAATTATTGGAATCTACTGGAAAGTCCCCGTCTGCTTGGAATCTTCAACACTGGAACTTCATGATTTTTTTAAGTGATGAAGCAAAAGAAAGATTACTGCCTATTTCCTATAATCAGAAGCAAGTCGTAGAGGCTGGTGCAGTCATCGCTGTGCTAGGGGACCTCGAAGCAAATAAAAATACAGAAATTGTTTACAACCCTCTTGTTGAAGCTGGATATATGACTTCTGAAATCAAAAATATACTCGCGGGACAAATTGAATCAGCTTATCAAAATGCTGTATATGCACGGGATGCAGCATTCAGCAATGCATCCTTAGCTGCCATGACACTGATGCTCGCTGCAAAAGCGAAAGGCTATGATACATGTGCCATGGGCGGATTCAATGTGCAGCAGTTCATTGAAGAGTTTCAAGTGTCTGATCGTTATATCCCAATTATGCTTATTTCCGTTGGTAAAGCTCTTAAACCTGCACACTCAAGTGCGCGGCTTCCAGTAGAACAACTCTCCACTTGGTTATAAAGGAAAAGCGGAGGCGCTGAAGCTAGACACCCCAAGGAACGAAGCTTTGTGACATTAAAAGGACCCGTCATTAATTTCCGTGACGGGTCCTTTTAGGGAGATGACTCAAAAGGTATGATTTTCACCTTTTAAACCATCCCTTCTTAATTTTCAATTAGACTCCACTCTAAATCTTTTTTGTTTAAAATAAGGTTCGCCCTTAATTTACTTGCTTTTTTATGCTCATCGACTTCATTATACATTTCATCCATATCCAGAAATTCACCGATTGTATAAACGGGAACTTGTACATCTTTACGTGTATGAATCATATGCTGAAAATCGATTAAAAGCCCGTCATTCGTTAACGTTAACAATGTATTGACCAATACAAGCGGCAATGGCGGATACTCCGATTTTTTCCGCAGCAGTGAAAAACGCTTTTGATTTAAAGAAGCTATTTTCAATGGCACAATTCGGCTCATTAAATGCTTCATATCATATATATCTTTATAATACGTTTTATTAAACCAGCCATCATCATGGGCCAGATAAACAAATTGATTATTTAGTTTATTATTAAACTGGCTGTTTAACGGTTTTTGATAATGTCCTAAATACAACAAAGCAGCCAAATCATGCGGTTCAAGAAGGTTCAGCGATGAGATGTCTTCTACATCTATCCAACAAAAATTCCCGTAACCGTATACATGATCCTGTGCCAGTTTATGAACCTGTTCACCTTCCACATAATCCAGCAATGTTCCAAAATGAAAATCACTCTCATCGTACTGATGTTTTAGCAATAGGATATTGGGAATTGAGGATGGAAGTGAATAAACAAATTCTTTAAATTCAATACCATACGTTATAAAGCATTTTTCATTTATATTGCCATTTATATAAATAAGATCTCGTATGCCATCTGTTTTGCTCAACCGTTCTAACCACCTTACATGATGTTCGCTCTTCATTGATTTACCCCGCATTAACGGGCAGTAAGCCCCCTTTTTAGTGCAACCCAAGAAGGTTAAGTGGGAATCACTGCCCGTTAATGCCCGAATAAAGGAACACAAACTAATACCTCCGCGCCCTGCAGCAACGTCTGTATGACCCGCATCATGCGAATCTGAACTGCCTTCCGTTGAGAATGAAGGAACCCCACGGACAGTAGTTTCCCTTTATTATATCGCTAATTAAATAAAAGTGAAAGTGTTTCTCCTTCTTATAATGACGCCCGCTTACATCCTCAATAACAATGACAATGATTGTAAAAATCGTTATAATATGCTTTGTGTTTACACTTACATACGACATCAAGATTAGTTCTTTTGAAAGGAGATTTACATGGACGTCCGTCAGCTTCAATACTTTTATGAAGTCGCAAAACAAAAAAGCTTTACAAAAGCAGCAGAAGTATTACATATTTCTCAGCCTTCATTGAGCAAGATGGTTAAATCTTTGGAAGACGAAATTGGCATCAAGCTCATCGATAGATCGGGAAAGCGAATCCAGCTAACGGATGCCGGCGAGATTGTTTTTCAGCAAGCAGAAGCAGTGCTCAGATCGCTTAATGACTTATCCAATTCTCTCTATGATTTAATGAACTTAAAAAGAGGAACAATCAAGTTTGGTATTCCTCCTATCATAGGAACATTATTTTTTCCTCGCATCATGAAATCGTTCCGCGATTCCTATCCGCTCATCCATATTCAAATGATTGAGTTTGGAGCCAAGAAAATGGAACGAATTGTAGAGCAAGGAGAAGTTGATGTAGGGGTCGTTCTTCTTCCCGTAGATGATACAAAGTTTGAATTCATTCCATTTGCGAAAGAAAAGCTTCAGGTTGTCATGCCTAAAAAACATTCTTTTTCAAAGCGGAAGTTTGTTTCATTGACTGAGTTGAAAGACGAATCCTTTATCATGTTTCATGAAGATTTTTCCATGCATGAAATCATTTATAATGAATGCTTAAGGGCAGGTTTCCAACCGAACATTGCTTATACAAGCTCGCAGTGGGATTTTATCGGGGAGATGGTGGCTGCCAATCTTGGCATAGCCCTATTCCCTCAATCCATCTGTCAAAAGCTTAATCATGACCAGGTCAGTATTATTGATCTCGATGATATCATTCCATGGGAACTCGGCTTAATCATCAAAAAAGACCGTTACATCTCGATAGCAACAAAAGCCTTTCTAGATCACCTCCAGTCAAATTTCCTTGGTTTATCTTAAAATGCTGAAAAAATTATAGAGACCCAACTTAATTTTTTAACGTCAATCGTGCCCCCCTCTCTTTAAGCCTTTGGGGTTCATCCTTGAATCATCTTTAGAAAGGCCTTCGTATAAGCCAAGCCGCCGGGAAGAACCCGCAAGGGAGATTCACGGCGGCCCATGCGTAAATAATTTGACGTGTATGTTTTTATACACGTCAAATTATTTATGTGGATTAGATATAGCTTCCTTGCATAGTAACTATAACTATTATGTATTTTACGGAAAGGGTAATCTCTTATAAACTAGTAAATGTAAGATTCATCTTATACGTAACAAAGCGTGATACGATGAATTCATGATCTCTAAACCCATTTGCATAATCTCATGTTACTCTTTTCTCCCAAAGATGAGTCGTCTTGTCCCATGCAAGACGGCTCTCTTATTTGTATATGGGACTTTAAAACGTTTTCATCACGCAAAGCTTCTATTATTATAGAAACTTCGTTAATGCAAAATGAAACATTTTGATAATAAAGGTGGTGTATTTTTGTGAAAGCATTCACAATATTTTTTCAGGTGGCGCTGCTGACTATTTTGTTCTTGCTTGGAGAAAGCATCGTTAAACTCTTTCACCTTCCGCTTCCAGGCAGTATCGCAGGGCTGGTTATTTTATTTTTACTTTTACACTTCAAAGTAATCAAGTTGCGTTGGATTGAAAAGGGTGGAAATTTGCTGCTGGCTGAATTACTGTTATTTTTTATTCCGGCCGTTGTCGGCTTAATCAATTATACAGACGTTATTAAACACTACGGCCTGCAAATTTTGGCTATTATTACTGTAAGCACCGTGCTTGTCATGTCAGTGACAGGTCTTATAGCAGAATTAGCGGCCAACAGAAAGGAGGAAAAAACATTATGACTACTTCACTTCTATCGTTTGGCGCCATTATTTTTACCTTACTGAGCTATCTCTTGTCAAAGAAAATGTACAGATGCAAAAAGATGATGATTTTCTCTCCTATCGTATTCGCACCCATTTTGCTCATCCTTTTGTTGTCCATCGGAGACATACAATATGAAACATATAAAAAAGGAGCCAACTTTTTAAGTTATATGCTTGGACCTGCTACTGTCGCGTTTGCCATCCCGATGTACAAAAATTTTCAGCTATTAAAAAAACATAGTACTGAAATTTTGGTAAGTGTGATAGGCGGAACGACAATCGCTACGCTTTCCTCGCTTTTTCTAGCACTGTTATTTCACCTGAACGGTCAGCTTGTCAACAGCCTCATCCCCCGTTCTATTACGATTCCCATTGCTGTGGATGTATCGAAATCCATTGGCGGCGACCCGAGCGTGACCGTATTATTCGTGATTGTGTCTGGTATTTTAGGAACAATGATTGGGCCGAAGCTTATTCATTTGCTTACACTGCGCTCAGCTGTAGCTAAGGGACTTTTGCTGGGTGTTGCTGCGCACGGAACGGGAACTGCACGGGCTTTTGAAATCGGAAAGCTTGAGGGAACCTTTTCAAGCCTGGCCATGATCATTGCCGCCATCATTACTCTTGTTTTTGCACATACCTTCATACCGGCTCTATTCAATATGCTATCTTAAACTACCATTCACTTCACTCCATATAAAAAAACGTTTGGCCTAAAAAGGTCAAACGTTTTTCATTGTTATCCAATATGGAAAGTTTCTTTAACAAATGCCATTACTTCTTCTGTTGTATTCATTGAAAGAATGGTATCTACATGTTTCTCGATTTCCGCTTTTGATAAGTGACGGATTTGAGAACGTGCTTTTAAGATGGATGTTGCACTCATCGAGAATTCGTCTAATCCCAGTCCAAGAAGGATTGGAATCGCAATTTCATCTCCAGCCATTTCTCCGCACATGCCTGCCCATTTTCCTTCTTTATGCGCCGCATCAATAACCATTTTGATTAAACGAAGAATCGCTGGGTTATATGGCTGATAAAGATATGAAACACGCTCATTCATACGGTCAGCTGCTAATGTGTATTGAATCAAGTCATTTGTTCCAATTGAGAAGAAATCTACTTCTTTCGCAAATAGATCCGCAATAACTGCAGAAGACGGAATTTCCACCATCATTCCTACCTCAATATTGTCGGAAACCGTAATACCTTCGGATTGAAGCTTTTCTTTTTCTTCCATTAAAATAGCTTTCGCTTGACGGAATTCATCAAGTGTCGCAATCATTGGGAACATAATTTTTAAGTTGCCGTATACACTTGCACGCAATAACGCGCGAAGCTGTGTGCGGAACATATCTTGCATTTCAAGACATAAACGAATAGCACGGAATCCTAAGAATGGATTCATCTCTTTCGGAAGATCTAAGTAAGGAAGTTCTTTGTCACCGCCGATATCCAATGTACGAACAACAACCGGTTTGCCTTCCATACGTTCTAATACTGTTTTATAAGCATCGAACTGTTCTTCTTCTGTTGGAAGCGTATCGCGTCCCATGTATAAAAACTCTGTGCGGTATAAGCCGACACCTTCGCCGCCGTTTTCCAGTACTCCTTTTACATCTTCAGGTGTACCGATATTAGCTGCTAATTCTACATGATGGTTGTCAGCTGATACAGTCTTCTCGTTAACAAGCTTCGCCCATTCTGCTTTTTGTGCCTCATGTGCCGCTTTTTTCTCTTCAAATGCTTTAACCGTTTCCGGAGTGGGGTCAACAATAACTTGACCGTCTAATCCGTCTACAATAACAAGAACCCCGTTTGCGATGTCCGCTGTCACTGTTTTTGTTCCAACGACCGCCGGAATTTCCATTGAGCGAGCCATAATCGCTGAATGCGAAGTACGTCCGCCGATATCTGTTGTAAAGCCTTTTACATATTGACGATTTAATTGCGCTGTATCTGAAGGAGTTAAATCTTCGGCAATAATAACCACTTCTTCAGAAATCATGCTTGGATTTGCGATGGTTACACCTAGAAGGTGAGCCAATACGCGTTTTGTTACGTCACGAATGTCCGCTGCACGCTCTTTCATATATTCGTTATCCATGGACTCGAACATATTGATGAACATCGTTGCTACTTCATTTAAAGCATATTCAGCATTCACTTGCTCAGTTTTGATTTTATCTTTAATAGGATTAATAAGTTCTGGATCGCTCAGTACAAGAAGATGTGCAGCGAAAATGTCTGCTTTATCTTCTCCAAGCTCTTTACGAGCATGCTCTTTGATGACTTCAAGCTCTGATGTAGATTGTGCAAGTGCTTGTTCAAAACGTGCTGTTTCTGTATCTGTATCCGTTACTGCTGTTTTTTCAACTGTTAACTCTGGATTTTCAAGACGAAAAGCTTTGGCAATAGCAATGCCGCTTGACGCGGCAATGCCTGTAATTTCTTTCGCCATTATTCTGCTAATCCTTCTTTTTTCATTGTATCTTCTAGAGCAGCAACAGCGTCTTCTGCGTCAGAGCCTTCAGCAGTGATTTTAATAACAGCATCTTTTGGAATACCTAGAGACATAACACCCATGATCGATTTTAAGTTAACTGTTTTGCCATTGTACTCTAAGTTTACATCTGCATCGAATTTGCTTGCTGCTTGTACTAATGTTGTTGCTGGACGAGCGTGGATTCCTGAATCTGCTACTACTGTGAATTGTTTTTCTGCCATGATAATCAATCTCCTTTTGTTTACTTAGAAATATTTACAATGTTTTCTTCGTTTAGGTCAACTTGACCTTTCTTCAAGATGTTAACTTTTTCATCAGCTTGTAAGTTCGTGAAAATGATCGGTGTAATCACAGAAGGTGCATTATTCTTGATAAAGTCTAAATCGACCTTCAATAATGGTTGACCTTTTTTCACTGTATCGCCTTGAGAAACAAGAGCGTCAAAGCCTTCACCTTTTAAGTTAACAGTATCAATACCAAAGTGAACTAAAATTTCGCGACCATTCGTCGTTTCAATTCCAATGGCATGCTTTGTCGGGAATAAGTTCACTATTTTTCCATCCGCCGGCGCAACTACTGTGCCTTCAGAAGGAATAATCGCGAAACCGTCTCCCATCAATTTTTGTGAAAAGACTTGATCCGGCACTTCAGAAAGAGGCACGATTTCCCCTTTAATTGGAGAAACAAGATCGTCACCATTGCCGCTCATAGAAGCTGGTGTGATGACTTCCTTTTCTACTGCTTTTGGTTCCTTCGCAGCAATTGGTGTACGCCCTTCCATGATATCTTTGATTTGTCCTTTTAATGTATCGGATTTTGGACCAAAGATCGCTTGGATGTTATTACCCACTTCCAGGACACCTGAAGCGCCAAGTTTTTTCAAACGCTCTTTATCTACGTTTTTCGCATCGTTTACAGATACACGAAGACGTGTGATACAAGCATCTAAGTGAGAAATATTTTCTTGGCCCCCCAGTGCTGCCAATACATTGCTTGGAAGTTCTCCTGCTTCGACAGTACCTTCTTGGGCATCTTCCGTTTTGTCTTCACGACCAGGCGTCTTTAAATCAAACTTGCGAATCGCAAAGCGGAATCCAAAGTAATAAATAACTGCCAGTACCAATCCAACCGGAATGACCAACCACCAGTCTGTACGGTTTTGCAACACACCGAACAGCATGTAATCGATAACCCCGCCTGAGAACGTCATCCCGATTTTCACGTTCAAGATTTCCATGATCATGAAGGATAAACCCGCAAAAATCGCGTGGATAGCGAATAAAATTGGTGCGACGAATAAGAATGTGAACTCCAGCGGTTCTGTAATACCTGTTAAGAACGATGTTAATGCAGCTGACCCCATGATACCGGCTACATATTTTTTGTTTTCCGGACGTGCTTCATGATACATCGCCAACGCCGCTGCTGGCAATCCGAACATCATGAATGGGAATTTACCTACCATGAATGTACCAGCCGTTAATTCTACGCCGTCTTTCAGCTGGGCGAAGAAAATCTTTTGGTCGCCGCGGACAACTTCACCCGCTTTGTTTACATATTCTCCAAACTCAAACCAGAATGGTGAATAGAAAATGTGATGCAATCCAAACGGAATTAATGAACGCTCAATAACTCCGAAAATAAAGGCTGATATAGTTGGATTTGCGCCAATCATATTTTTTGAAAAAGCATTTAATCCACCTTGAATCGGCGGCCATACAAAGATTAAGACAACACCAAGAATAATTGCTGATACCCCTGTGATAATAGGTACGAAACGTTTGCCTGCAAAGAATCCTAAGTACGATGGCAGTTCAATATTGAAGTAACGATTGTACATCGATGCTGCCAATATACCTATAATGATCCCTCCAAAGACTCCTGTTTGTAAGGTTGGAATCCCTAAAATACTGGCAAACGCAGGATCTTGACCGATCATCGCAGGGTCAAGCTGTCCCGTGGCGACTAAGATCGTACTCATTGTTTTGTTCATGATTAAATAACCAACGATTGCGGCAATACCTGCTACCCCGTCTCCGCCAGCCAAACCGACGGCAACCCCCACTGCAAACAACAGTGATAAGTTGGCAAAAATGATATCGCCAGCTTGTGCTAACACATTAGCAACGAGCTGAAACCCATCTCCGCCAATGGCAGGAACACGCTCTAATAACGTAGGATTTTGCAGCGCTGTACCGACTCCTAATAAAATTCCGGCTGCTGGCAAAATCGCCACAGGAAGCATCAGTGCTTTCCCTACTTTTTGTAATACACCAAAAAGTTTTTTAAACATAGGGTGTACCTCCTTTTCTATTTGTAGTGTGCAACAAGCGAGTGAATTGATACGTCATTCTTTATCAAACGCTTTCTTTTCTCACAGGACGAAAAAAAGGCATGAGTAAAGACGAAACAGCTTGATGGTAAAAAAGCATAAAAATGCCTTTTTTACATCAGTGTTTCATTTCTCTACTCATGCCTGATCGAATCAGTAACACGTATCAAAATGAATCATGCTAATTCTGTTTTATTAACCAATCGCTGCAGATGCATCGTTAAATAAACGGCCTCTGCTTCATAAACTGGCAGTTGTAATACCTGCTGCATCACTTTTATGATTTTCCAAGACAAATTGTAGCATAGAGGGTATTCCTCTTTCAAGAGTAAAGCTAATTTTTTTGGTTCTTCTACTTTTTCTCCTGCTTTGACGCGCTCAATCGCAAAATGAAGATGGCGAATAAGGCGCATGTAATGAATGGATTCGCGATCAATTTCTATTTTAAACGCATGTTCAATCATTTCAATGATCGTGTGAATCAGCTGTGAATGTTTGTTTACTTCTGAAATGTGCTTCGCTGTCAGCGCGCTGTGAATATGAAGAGCAATAAAACCGATTTCCCCTTTTGGAAGGTCGATTCCCATCTTGTCCTTCATCAAGTCCACCACCTCAGAGGCAATGGTGTACTCATCTGGATATAAGGCTTTTGTTTCCAATAAAAAAGGGTTCTTCAAACCCATCCCTTGCTGGATACGCTTAATCGCAAAATAAAGATGGTCAGTCAAAGCCACATGGATATGCTCATTAAGCGGTGCATTTACCCGTTGCTGAATGTGAGAAATCGCATCGTTCATAAGTCCCACAAAGCGCTCGTCGACATGGTTCAGAAGCTGCTTATATTGTTCCTGTTCTTGCTCACTCTTTAATAAAAACAGTTTTTCGACAGCCTCGGATGTAATCTCATCGCCCTTTTTCTTTCCAAAACCGATTCCTTTCCCGATCAAAACAACCTCATCATACTCTTTGTTTGACGCAATCAATACATTATTGTTTAATGCTTTTTTTACGACAAAGGACCCTTGCACGAATCCTTCACTCCCCTATTTTTCACTTGGCACTACTCATTACTCGTCCTTACATATTACATAAGAAACGGTTTTAACGTCAATCAAAATGGTAACGTTTTTAGAAAAAATCAAAGACAATTTGTTCCGTATAAGCAGGCAGTACGATTCCCACAGACGGAATTTCCTTTATTTTCTAAAAATATAGAGTTCTTTTCTTTCCTGCTTTTTAGACAACTCTTAGTACTGTTTAGGGTAAAACAAACCCCTTTAATTATTCCTTTTGGAAAGAAGAAAGTCCAAGACGAGTTACACGGCCTTGGACTTTCTTTTTAATCAATACAACTCTTTCGTTAGATTAGCCATTTCAATTGCATTAGCAGCAGCTTCCCAACCTTTATTTCCAGCTTTCGTCCCTGCACGTTCTATTGCTTGCTCAATGTTTTCTGTCGTTAACACGCCGAAAATAATCGGTACCCCTGTTTGTAAACTTTGAGAGGCTACTCCTTTTGCCACTTCATTGCAAACATAGTCAAAATGAGGAGTTGCACCGCGAATAACGGTTCCTAAGGTAATAACAGCATCATATTTTTTTGATTCTGCCATCTTTTTGGCAATAAGCGGAATTTCAAATACTCCCGGAACCCATGCAACATCTACCTGATCCTCTTCGACTCCATGACGTTTTAAAGCATCCAGTGCTCCACTTAACAGTTTGCTCGTAATAAACTCATTAAAACGACCTACCACAATCCCTACATGTAATCCTGTTCCTACTAAATGTCCTTCAAATACTTTTGCCATCTTGATTTCTCCTCCAATTATAGATGTAATAAATGTCCAAGTTTCTCTACCTTTGTATGCAAGTAACGCTCATTATCCTTTAATACAGGCATTTGCAACGGAACACGTTCGACGATTTCCAGGTCATAGCCTTCCAATCCTGCAATTTTACGAGGGTTATTCGTTAATAACTTCATTTTTTGGACGCCGAGGTCTTTTAATATTTGCGCACCGACTCCATAGTCGCGCAAGTCTGCTGCAAAGCCAAGCTTTTCATTCGCTTCGACTGTGTCATAGCCTTCTTCCTGCAACTTATAGGCTCTCAATTTATTTAACAGTCCTATTCCTCTTCCTTCTTGACGCATATAAAGTAAAATCCCTTTACCTTCTTGCTCGATTTGTGCAAGTGCGGCATGAAGCTGAGGACCACAATCACAACGGTGCGATCCAAACACGTCACCTGTCAAACATTCCGAATGGACACGAACCAACACTGGTTCATCTGCGGAAATCTCCCCTTTTACAAGCGCCATATGCTCTTGGTTATCCAGAATGTTTGAAAAACCGACTGCCTGGAAGTGACCAAATGAGGTCGGCAGTTGAATATCCACTTCACGTTGAACAAGTTGGTCATGCTTTCTGCGATAAGCGATCAAGTCTTTAATGGTAATCATTTTCAAATCAAAGGTTTGTGCTATTTCCACTAAATCTGGAACCCGCGCCATTGTACCATCTTCTTTCATGATTTCACAAATGACCCCGGCAGGCTTCGCTCCTGATAAAATCGCCAAGTCAATCGCTGCTTCTGTATGACCGGCGCGTCTTAATACCCCGCCTTTTTTCGCAACAAGCGGAAACACATGTCCCGGACGGCGGAAATCTCCTGATTTTACTTCAGCACTTATTAAAGCTTGAACGGTTGCTGCACGTTCAAACGCACTAATTCCCGTTGTCGTTGTTTTATAATCCACACTGACCGTAAAGGCTGTTCCGTGTGGATCGGTATTTTCTCCAACCATCGGCTTTAAGTCTAATTTCTGTGCTAACTCTTCAGAAATCGGTGTACAAATAAGCCCTTTACCATGTGTCGCCATGAAATTAATCGTTTCGGGAGTCGTTTTTTCTGCTAAGGCTACAAAATCCCCTTCGTTTTCACGGTCCTCGTCATCACAAACGATGATAACCTTACCTTGTTTCAAATCATCAAGAGCTTCCTCAATACGATGGAACATAAAACCACCCCTTCCTTCAATTTGTAAATCCATGTTCGTGAAGCAAATTATACGTTACAGAACTGCTGGGTGCTGCCTGTTCTCTTACCATCATTTTTCGGATATATTTCGCAAGCATATCACACTCGAGATTCACCATATCCCCGGATGTTTTTTCGCCTAAGATCGTATGTGATGATGTATGGGGAATCAGGGAAATGGTAAATGAATGGCTCGTTAATCCAAAAATCGTCAAACTTGTCCCGTCAACGGTTATGGATCCTTTTAAAATCATAAACTCGGCTAAATCCGGTTCGATTTCAATCTCATAATAAACCGCGTTCCCTCTTGGGAATTTTTTAATAATTTTTCCCATTCCATCAACATGACCGCTCACAAAGTGTCCGCCGAAACGACCGTTAGCCGCCATCGCTCTTTCTAAGTTGACGACATCTCCTCGATTCAGCATTTTTAAGGTAGTGGCCGCAATCGTTTCCGGCATTACATCAACCGTAAATTCACCTTTCGAAAAAGAAGTAACGGTTAAACAAACGCCATTTACCGCAATACTGTCTCCAAGCTTTACATCTTCCAAAATACTGTTCGCTTTAATGGCGATCTCAACCGCATCTTTCCCTTTTTGAATGTGTTGAATTCTGCCGATTTCTTCAATAATTCCCGTAAACATGTCATTCACCTTCTAACGGTACAGCTGTTATTTTTAAATCCTCGCCAATATGTTCGACTGATTGAATCTTCAATTGGACGGCTTCATGAATATTTGGGATTCCTTCTCCCCCAAATAAAGTTGGAGCACCCCCACCCCCGATAAGCTTCGGAGCAACGTATGAAATGACTTCATTAAACCGCCCCGCTTTTAAAAAGCTTCCGTGGATGGTTGAACCGCCTTCCACCAAAAGAGAAGTGACGCCCTTTTCTCCAAGGAACATCAATACTTCTTCAATATCAATGGTTTCACTGGAAAGCGGAAAAACCTCGACAAATGAATTGCGAATACGGTCTGCTTTTCCGGAATCAATATTATGGCCTGTAATAATCCAAGTAGGCGCTTGTCCGTCATGCAGCAATGTACTCTCTTCCGGGATTCTTAATTTATGATCGAGAACGATTCGTATTGGATGCTTTCCTCCATTTGGAAGGCGTGTCGTCAAGCTTGGATTATCGGCAATGATGGTTTGAACACCCGCTAAAATGCCATCATGCTCATGGCGCAATCGATGTACATCCAATCTGGCTTCCTCACCTGTAATCCACTTGCTTTCTCCTGTAACCGTTGCCGTCTTGCCATCAAGGCTGCTGGCTGTTTTTAACGTTACGTATGGAGTTCTCGTTTTGATAGAATGAAAAAAGACTTTATTCAAAGCATCCGCTTCCTCTTTTAATATCCCCGTCTCTACAGAGATGCCCGCGGCTTTCATTCGTTCGATTCCTCTTCCTGACACAAGAGGATTTGGATCAAGCGAAGCAATCACCACTTTTGCTATGCCCTTTTCGATGATAAGATCAGCGCATGGCGGCGTTTTGCCGTGATGCGAACAAGGTTCAAGCGTTACATAAATCGTTCCTCCTCTTGCCCGTTCGCCGGCCATCTTTAATGCATGTACCTCCGCATGTGCCTCGCCTGCCCTTAGGTGTGCACCCATGCCGACTACTTCACCATTGTTTACTACGACTGATCCAACAACGGGATTAGGACTTGTCTGCCCAATCGTTGTTTTTGCCAACTCGATGGCCAGCTTCATATACTCATAATCTTTCAGCTCCATCGCCTCCCAACATTTCTCCTTGCATTCTTTATTTGCCCACTTGTTTCCGCTTTGACAGGCCGTAAAATCCTCACGAAGCGAAGTTTTACTTTATTATGGCCAAACAAAAAAACCCTAGTCCAGGTGTCCTAGGGGTTGGTTGAGACGAATCAGTTTTTAAGCATACTTTTCACATGCCAAATAAGCAAGATAACGACTGCTTGTAGATATATTGGCTCTAAAAGACAAGTGTATGCGAAAAGAGACTTTCTTTTTGAGTACACTTTACATGTAAACCAAATAAACCTTTTTCACTCGTAAAGCAAGCAAATAAAAGCGTCGAAACCTGCAACTCTGATCCTTCTCCCATCCAGACTATACTGTCGGCTCCAGATTTTCACTGAATCCACCGTCTATCCCGCTCTTATGCACGGATAAACGGGTCACGGGCTTAAAAACGTTTCCGTTTTATCACCGCCGGTTGGGAATTTCACCCGACCCCGAAGGATATAAACTTATGAAGTTTGAGAATAGTGTAACAGATAAAAAGATAAAAATCACGCAATTTGTTTATATAAACCCACATAAACCTTTTGGGGCTTATTGAAGGTAAAAGATCAGAAAAGTGTAAACAGTGTAAGATGAAGCAGCCGCTCAAACAGACCGGGCTATCGAAATTGCAAACAAAACGAAACGAATGATTCACGCCCCATGGCTAGCCATGGGGCGTGAATCATTTTCTCGAAAGAATCTGTCATGAAAATCCAGGAAAACTAAAGAATTCAGTGGCGAGTCCTTTCAGCAAAAAATCATTTTTTGATCCGCTTGAGATTTATGGGACAACCGCTCTTATGATTTTGACTTTTTTATCCAAAGCATAAAAATAAATGCCAAGCCCATATAGCCGAATAATGGATACAAGGCTGTCAATAAGGAACCATAGCCAATCTGGCCGATAGTGAAGCAAAGAAGCAAAATCACCATAATCCATGTACTTTCACGCATAGGAATAATGGTTTGAAGCTGACGGGCCATACCAAATACATTTCCGATAAGCGTGGTAAATATTTCTCCGTAAATGACAATTAAAAACAGCCAGTTTATCCACACCCCGACATGTTTAATCACTTCACTCATCGGAATATCGAGCTGAAAGGTGTACGGCAAATTCGAAAGAGCCAAATGAGCTGCAACCATCATAAATGTAAGTCCAACACCTCCAAGGACCGCTCCCCTCTGAATAACTTTACGATCCTTGATTTCAAAACCAAGAGGCACCAATACCGCTTGAGCCATGGCCAAGTTAAACGCCACATACAAAAACGGGCTCACCATCCAATTCACCTCATCTGTCAATAATTGAACAGACGATACTTGCAAAAAAGAAAAATGGTCGATATAAGGAGCTATAATAATCACAGAAAAAGTTAACATCATCGGCACAACAAGTGAATTGACAATCATAATTCCTTCAATGCCTTTCATGATGGAAAGATAGGCAAGCAATGCCGTTAAAATCATGCCGATTTGCGGCCACCAGCCAAGCTGCTCCTTTACGATTGATCCTGTGCTTGCCAACATAACAGAGGTGATCCCAAATAAAGTGAAGATCGTAAAAAAGTTGACAATTTTCCCAATGGTTTTTCCAAACAAATAATTGTTTAGCTGCTGATAGGATTCTGCTCCGATTTCATGTGCCATGACCATCATCTTTGAACCAAGCCATACAAAACATAAACCGCTGACTATAATTCCAATCAAACCATATGTGCCATGTTGGGTAAAAAATTGGACAATTTCTTTCCCGGTTGCAAATCCGGCTCCTACGACCGTTCCAATATAAGTAGCGGCCACTTGCAATACTCGTTTCCACTCTTTGTTCATCGTCTCACCCTTTTTTTAAACTGCTAATACTACACTATATGACGCTGTTAAAAAAAAAGACGAGCCATTCTTGTTGAGATGATCTATATAAAGCTGTTTCTTCAATCGCTTTTCTCTATTATTTCTTCATTTTGTTCTTTTTTAAGAAACATATTTTTATTTTTATTTCGCTTCTTCTTCAGGTTTTTCAACATTCCGAACGTAACAATCTTCTGGACAGCCGCTCACAGGGGACTGTCCAGAATAAAAAATATGTTGTATAATTATCAAAAATCAGATAAGTTAAATATTATAAATTTAAAATTTCATACATCATTCTTATCAAGAGAGGTGGAGGGACTGGCCCTTTGAAGCCTCAGCAACCAGTCACGGCGTGACAAGGTGCTAAATCCAGCGAAGCAGGGAACTATGTGCTTGGCAGATAAGAAGAGGGTTTTGATTAAAAGGTCTTCTTCTTAATAAGAAGGCCTTTTGTGTTTATCATCATTCCCCCTTCCGAAAAGAATGAGTATAAGGAGGAATACCAATGGGATTATTAGAAGACTTGAAGTCTCATATTTTAATCGGGGACGGAGCTATGGGCACACTTTTATATGCCCACGGTGTCGACAGCTGTTTTGAGCAATTGAACGTCACGAAGCGTGATGAAGTCTTTCGTGTCCATGAGGCTTATTTAAAAGCCGGATCAAATGTCATCCAAACGAATACATACGGAGCCAACTATCATAAGCTGGCACGCCATGGTCTCGAGGATGAAGTAAAGACTTTTAATATAGCTGCTGCAAAAATTGCGAAGGAAGCTGCGAAAGGAAAAGCCTATGTTGCCGGAACAGTCGGCGGGGTCCGTGCTTTAACGAAGTCCACCATCACTATAGAAGAAATAAAGCGAAACTTTCGAGAACAGCTGTTTTGGCTTCTTCACGAGGAAGTCGATAGTATTTTATTAGAGACATACTATGATCTCGAAGAGCTGAAAACCGTTTTGGCTATTGCTCGTAAGGAAACGGATAAACCAATTATCGCCCACGTTTCTCTTCATGAAAAAGGCGTCCTGCAAGACGGAACACACTTAAGCGATGCATTTACCCAACTCGAAGCTCTTGGGGCAGATGTCGTTGGAATCAATTGTCGTCTCGGTCCTTACCACATGATTGAATCGCTGGAAGAAGTCCCTCTGCCAAAACATGCCTTTTTATCTGCCTACCCGAATGCAAGTTTGCCGGATTACGTAGATGGAAGGCTTGTCTATGAAACAGACAGCAAATATTTTCAGGAAACAGCCCTTGCTTTCCGTGAACAAGGGGTTCGATTGATCGGGGGATGCTGCGGCACGACTCCCGCTCATATTGAAGCGATCTCTTCTGCGTTAAAGAATCAAGAGCCGGTTACCATAAAACAAACGAAAGAACGACCGATTGTACAAATTCAAGAATCAGTCGAGGAAACGTTGCCGCATATTCATGACATCGTTCAAGAGCGCCGTTCCGTCATTGTTGAGCTTGATCCCCCAAAACAATTTGGCATTGAAAAATTTATGACGGGAGCTAAAGCATTACATGATATCGGTGTCGATGCTGTTACGCTTGCCGATAACTCGCTCGCCTCACCAAGAATCAGCAACTTGGCGATGGCATCCTTGTTACAGCACAAAACGGATGTGCGGCCGCTTGTGCATATTACGTGCCGTGATCGCAATTTAATCGGCTTGCAATCTCACCTAATGGGGCTTCATACACTGGGAATCAATCAAATTCTTGCGGTCACAGGAGATCCCTCCAAAATTGGTGATTTCCCTGGCGCCACTTCTGTTTATGATTTATCTTCATTTGATTTGATTAGTCTGATTGCTCAATTTAATGAAGGGCTTTCTTACTCCGGTAAGCCACTCGGTCAAAAAACGAACTTTTCCATTGCCGGTGCCTTTAACCCAAACGTGAGACATCTTGATAAAGCGGTATTGAGATTAGAGAAGAAAATTGCCTGCGGTGCCCATTACTTTATTTCTCAGCCGGTTTATTCCGTCTCGCAAATTGAAGACATTCATGAAGCGACGAAGCATTTAAAAGCTCCCATTTATCTTGGGATTATGCCGCTGACAAGCGCGCGAAATGCTCGTTTTCTCCATCACGAAGTGCCTGGAATTAAATTATCTGATGATATTTTGGCACGCATGGACGCTACAGAAAATGATAATGAAAAAGGTGCGCGAGAAGGCATTGCTATCGCCAAACATCTTATTGATGCCGCTTATGATTTATTTAATGGCATTTACTTAATTACGCCGTTTATGCGCTATGAAATGACGGTCGAACTGACAAAATATATTCACGACAAAGAACGTATCAGAAAGGAAGATCAGCATGGCTCAATCCTCCATTTATAATCAATTAAAAGAAAGAATTCTCGTCCTTGACGGCGCAATGGGGACCATGATTCAGGCGGCGAACTTAACGGCAGAAGATTTCGGCGGCGAACTGTATGAAGGTTGTAACGAATACTTATCCCTTACCGCTCCTGATGTCATCCGCTCCATCCACGAAGAATATTTGAAAGCAGGAGCAGATATTGTCGAAACAAATACCTTCGGCGCTACATCCGTCGTATTGGATGAGTATGATATAAGCCATCTCGCCTACGAGTTAAACGTAGTGTCGGCTAAACTAGCGAAAGAAGCATGTGACAAATATTCTACTCCTGAAAAGCCGCGCTATGTGGCGGGGTCAATGGGACCTACAACGAAAACATTGTCGGTCACAGGAGGCATCACCTTCCAGGAGCTTGTCGATTCTTATGAAGAACAGACACGCGGATTGATTGACGGCGGTGCCGACCTCCTGCTGGTGGAAACGTGTCAAGATATGCTGAACGTCAAAGCAGCGTTCTTAGGCATTTCCCAAGCATTTGAACAAGCAAATAAAAAGCTCCCGATCATGATTTCCGGAACAATCGAACCGATGGGAACGACGCTTGCCGGCCAGGATATTGAAGCATTCTACCTGTCCCTTGAGCATATGGAACCTCTTTCCGTCGGCTTAAACTGTGCCACAGGCCCTGAGTTTATGACGGATCATATCCGTTCCCTTTCTGCCCTTTCAACCACGGCGGTGAGCTGTTATCCAAATGCAGGATTACCGGATGAAGAAGGAAATTACCACGAATCTCCTGAGCTTTTAGCGAAGAAAATCGTCGGTTTCGCTGAAAAAGGCTGGCTGAACATTGTCGGGGGATGCTGCGGTACGACGCCTGACCATATCGCAGCATTAGCCGACGCCGTAAAAGATGTCAAACCTAGGGATATTCCGATCGATTCCCACCCTCACGCGGTTTCCGGCATCGAGCCGCTCATCTATGATGATTCAATGCGCCCGCTTTTTGTCGGTGAACGTACGAACGTTATCGGATCACGTAAATTTAAGCGTCTTATTGCAGAAGGAAAAATTGAAGAAGCAGCTGAAATTGCCCGTGCTCAAGTGAAAAATGGTGCCCATGTCATCGATATTTGCTTGGCCGACCCGGATCGTGAAGAAATTGAAGATATGGAGGTCTTCATAAAGGAAGTCGTAAAGAAAGTAAAGGCTCCTTTAGTGATTGACTCAACGGATGAAGCGGTTATTGAACGTGCCCTCAGCTATTCCCAAGGGAAAGTCATTATCAACTCGATTAATCTGGAAGACGGTGAAGAACGATTTGAAGCTGTTTTACCGCTTGTCAAAAAGTTCGGAGCGGCTCTTGTCGTCGGTACGATCGATGAAACAGGAATGGCCGTATCGGCAGAACGCAAGCTGGAAGTCGCGAAACGCTCGCATGACCTTCTTGTGCATAAATACGGCTTCAATCCGAAAGACATCATTTTTGACCCGCTTGTCTTCCCCGTCGGAACAGGTGATGAGCAGTATATCGGAGCGGCTGAAGAAACGATTAAAGGAATTGCACTTATTAAAGAAGCATTGCCTGACTGTTTAACGATTCTCGGTGTGAGTAACGTCTCATTTGGCCTTCCGCCTGTCGGACGTGAAGTGTTAAACGCCGTCTATTTATATCACTGTACACAAGCAGGATTGGATTATGCGATTGTCAACACGGAAAAATTGGAACGCTATGCTTCCATTCCAGAAGAAGAGATTAAGCTTGCCGATGACCTTTTATTCCGTACAAATGATGAAACATTGGCGACATTCACAGACTTCTATCGTGACAAAAAGAAGACAGTCAAAGTCCAAGCAAGTAATCTAACACTGGAAGAGCGCCTCGCAAACTATGTCGTTGAAGGTACGAAGGAAGGCTTGCTCCCGGATTTGGAAGCGGCTCTCGCAAAATATCCGAACCCTCTCGACATTATTAATGGACCTCTTATGGATGGAATGGCTGAAGTCGGGCGTTTGTTTAATGATAATCAGCTTATCGTGGCAGAAGTTCTGCAAAGTGCAGAGGTCATGAAAGCATCTGTTGCCTTTTTAGAGCCGCACATGGAGAAGAAAGACGACAGTGGAAAAGGAAAAATATTGCTTGCCACGGTAAAAGGCGATGTACATGACATCGGTAAAAACCTAGTCGATATTATTTTAAGCAACAACGGCTTTAAAGTGGTTGACCTAGGGATTAAAGTCGCACCGCAAGAATTGATTGCCGCTGTCAGAAAAGAAAAGCCGGATATCGTGGGCTTATCAGGATTGCTCGTCAAATCCGCCCAACAGATGGTATTAACAGCACAAGACATGAAACAAGCCGACATTGACGTTCCGATTTTAGTCGGTGGTGCCGCCCTGTCGCGCAAGTTCACCGATAACAAGATTGCCGCGGAATATGAAGGCCCTGTTCTTTATGCCAAAGATGCCATGGATGGCTTGGCATTGGCGAACAAATTGCAAAACAAAGAAGCGAACGAACAGTTATTGGCAGACCTGAAGGAAAAACGGGAAGCTTCAGCAGCCCTTCCCGAAAGAGAAATACCACAAACAGCCGTGGCTACCCTCGCTCGCTCAACCGTATCAACATCAGTGCCTGTGTTTGTGCCGGCCGATACAAAACCGCACATCATTCGTCAATACGATGTCGCGCATATTGAGCCATATATTAACTGGCAAATGCTATTAGGCCATCATTTAGGCGTCAAAGGGAAAATTTCGCGTTTATTAAAAGAAAAAGATGAAAGAACGTTAAAAGTGAAAGAAGTCGTGGATGAACTCCTACAGTTGGCGAAAAGAGACCGTTTAATCCAGCCTGCCGCTTTATACCGGTTTTTCCCAGCTCAATCCAATGGAGATGATCTGATCATTTATCATCCGGATCAGCCGCAAACTGTTCTGGAGACGTTCAACTTCCCTCGTCAGGCAAAAGAACCGTTCTTATGCTTGTCGGACTATGTGAGATCGGTGGATTCAAATGAAATGGATTACGTATGCCTCTTTTCCGTAACGGCCGGAAAAGGAATCCGCGAACTCGCCCAGGACTTTAAAGAAAAAGGCGATTTCCTAAAAAGTCATGCTCTGCAGGCGCTGGCTCTTGAAACGGCAGAAGCATTGGCGGAACGGGTCCATCAACAAATTCGCGATCAATGGGGATTCCCGGATTCTCCTGATTTCACGATGGAACAGCGCCTGACCGCCAAATACCAGGGCCAACGCTATTCATTCGGTTATCCGGCATGCCCGAACTTAGAAGACCAGGAGAAACTGTTTAAGCTCATCCAGCCGGAAAAAATCGGCATCCAGTTAACGGACGGCTTTATGATGGAACCCGAAGCATCTGTTTCCGCCATCGTATTTGCCCATCCGGAAGCGCGCTATTTTAACGTTTTATAATAGAGAATTCGCTTAAAATCTTATTTTTGAGTTGCTTCTGTAAAAACCGTCATAGGAATCTTTTAAAGATTCCATGACGGTTTTTATTATTTTAAGAAGATAATCCTTTCTTGTATTGAAATAATCATCCCCCTTTTCCCTCCCCATCTCAGCGATTTTCCAGCTTTGAAAATGTAAGCGCTTTTAAATTGTTAGAAATTTTAATTTTTTCAGAAAAATATATTGCAGTAATTGTCGCACTTTGTTAATATATGTATATATTTTCAGAAAATTTTAATTATTAGTACATAAGGAGGTTTCAAACATGCTTACTTTTCTCGCGTCAATCGCACTTTTAATCTTAGGCTATATGTTTTACGGACGGGTGGTTGACCGAATTTTTGGCATAGATTCCAATAATGAAACACCCGCCTATACAAAAGCGGACGGTCTTGATTATATGCCGATGCCATGGTGGAAAGGCTGGCTCATTCAGTTATTGAATATTGCCGGATTAGGTCCAATTTATGGTGCCTTGATGGGAGCTTTATATGGACCAGTCGCCTTCATTTGGATTGTTGTAGGCTGTATCTTCGCGGGAGCCGTTCACGATTATTTCTCGGGTATGATGTCCCTGCGTCATGGCGGTGCCCAATATCCGGCTCTTGTAGGACGGTATTTAGGGAAAAACATGAAATTGATCATCAACATTGTTTCACTCGTCTTGATGGTTCTTGTAGCCGCTGCGTTTACGGCAGGACCGGCACAATTAATTGCGCAATTGACTCCATTATCATTCGGTGCAGCACTCGTTGTCATTTTTGCATACTTCTTGTTAGCAACTGTTTTACCAGTTAACAAAGTAATCGGTAAAATTTATCCCCTGTTCGGTGCTATTTTAATTTTCATGGCAGTTGCCATCGCGGGAGCCCTTTTATTTGCGGGTAAACCAATCCCGAATGTCACGTTAGAAAATCTTCATCCAGGTGAACTGCCAATTTGGCCGTTATTAATGGTTACCGTATCATGTGGAGCAATATCCGGTTTCCATTGTACGCAGAGCCCTATCGTTGCCAGAACACTTAAAAATGAACGTGATGGCCGCAAGGTGTTTTACGGGGCTATGATTGGTGAAGGAATTATCGCATTAATTTGGGCAGCAGCCGGTATGACATTTTTCGGAGGGACAGCAGGGTTGCAAGAGGCCATTGCAGCTGGTGGTCCCGGAGGAGTCGTAAATGAAATTTCAACTTCTCTTCTTGGTCAATTAGGCGGTATTTTAGCCATCTTAGGGGTTATCATCTTACCGATTACAACAGGTGATACAGCTCTACGTTCATCACGCATGATCCTCGAGGAATTAGTTGGAGCAAAAAACAAAGATGCAAGCCTAAAGCAGGCATTACTTTATTCAATTCCAGTTACGATTCCAGCTTTTTATTTATCAACGATTGATTATTCATTCTTATGGCGTTATGTTGGCTGGTCTAACCAGCTTGTGGCAGCTGTTACGCTATGGGCAGCAACTGTTTATTGTTTGCGTCACGGTATATTCCATTGGATTTGCGGAATCCCAGCGCTGTTTATGACAAGTGTTGTCAGTACTTACATTTTCTACGCGCCTGAAGGATTTAAGTTAAGTTACCAGACATCCATGATGATTGGAACGGTAATTACGTTAGCAGTGACAACTTGGTACGCCTATCAAATTCGTCGCCACCAACAAAAAATAGAGACTGAAGTGGCAGCTTAAATAATGTGTGATCTGTAAAAAGAGGAGAGCCCCCGCTCTCCTCTTTTTACGTCTATTTAAATGAGATGGTTCGTTTCTCCTGTGCACTTTGTTCCGCCAATTCAATGATTTTGATAACGTTGGCGGCTTGTTCCGGTTTCACTTCCGGCTCTTTTCCTTCTGCTGCGGCTTCATATACATTTTGGTAAAAATCCTGGTAGCTTCCAGGCAGCGTCTCAATTTTGCCGCGATAATGCAAATCGTTGACCGTCGTATTCAAGGTTCCCCAACGCTCCTCGTCTTCTATCCCGTACCCGCTGTCTGTTGGCATGCTTCCCTGGCGAAGTGCATTTTCCTGCGGATCCAAATCATACTTAACAAAAGAGCCTTCTGTACCATGAAGAATGAAACGAGGGCCAAGCTCTCTGACAAGCATCCCCGCTTTTAAAGTTACGCTTACCCCCGGATAATGAAGGCGCACATCAAAAGCATCTACGGATTTTCCGCCTTTTCGCTGAATACTTGTATGAGCCGTGACCGCATCGGGTGTACCGAATAAAACAAGAGATTGATCAATCAAGTGGGAACCGAGATCATATAAAATCCCTGAGCCTGGACGGTCTTCTTCCCTCCATGCATTTTCCTTAAAATAATTGCGAAACCGATCAAAATGGGATTCAAACTCGACAATATCCCCTAATAAGCGCTGTTCAATTATCTTCTTGATCGTTTTAAAATCGCCATCCCAGCGGCGGTTATGATACACAAAAAGCTTGATACCATATTCATCGGCTAATGCCGTCAGCTCCATCGCTTCTTTGGACGTCACCGTGAACGGCTTTTCAATAACGACATGTTTCCTTTTCAAGATGGCACTCTTCACCATCGGATAATGAAATTCATTTGGAGTCGTAATGATGACAACATCAATATCCTTATCTTCCAGCAATTCCTCGTAAGAGGCTACAACTTCTACATAAGGATAGCGTTCCTTTGACTTTGCACTTCTTCTTTCTACAACCTTTTTTAAATTCATATGCGAATGCGTGTGAACAAACGGAGCATGGAACACTTGTCCCGATAGACCATATCCGACAAGCCCGACTTGCAATGTTTTCATTTTTCTTCTCTCCTTTTATGTATTTCCTTCTATTTTAAGCGTTTATAATGTTTTTGTAAATTTACACGTGAATATCCATTAGAAAATTGCATATTCACTTAATATCACTTACAATGTACTTATCGATGATATTGAGGTGCTGCCATGTATCAAGAAGAACGATTGATAGAAATTTTACAACATTTAAAAAAACATAAACGGATTAGCATTGAGGATATTTGCGAGCAATTTGAAGTTTCCCGGGATACGGCTCGAAGGGATCTCGTAAAGCTCGATGAACAGGGAGCTATCGTTCGAACAAGGGGTGGAGCTATTTTGCCGGCCCTTTCTAAAGAGGTTTCCAACTATGAACAGCGGTTGAAGCACGTTCCAGAGACAAAAAAAGAAATTGCCAAACGGGCCGTTTCCCTTATAAAAGATTACGATTATCTTATTTTGGATGCCTCCACTACCGTTGAATTCGTTGCTGACTATTTGCAAACGAAACAAAATACGATTGTGACAAACTCCATTCAAATTGCGAGTACATTATCCAAAAAAGAAGTGGCTTCCATTCATTTATTAGGAGGACAGCTTCACCGTTCCCAGCAGTATATATACGGAGCGGCTGCCATTGAGATGCTTCGCAACTACCATGTTGATAAACTTTTTTTAGGCGCATGCGGAATTACTCAAAGCGGGCTGTCAACTCCTTATGAAGAAGAAGGATTGTTAACGAAAGAAATGATTAAGCGAGCTAATCAAGTCATTGTCCTGGCCGATCAATCGAAGTTCGGAAAGCAAATGTTTTACAATGTATGCCCTCTAGAAGACATTGATATCATTGTGACTGATTGTTCTCCGGATGATTCATTTCAAAGTATCGTTGACCAATATGATATTGAGCTTTTAACAACGAGAGGAGTTTAAAAATGATTAAATTATTAGTGAGCGATTTAGATGGAACGTTAATTGATAAAAAAAATCAAGTGGCTTCCTATGATATAGAAGCGTTAAAGCAACTGCGGGAACATAATGTGGACATTTGTCTTGCTTCTGGAAGAATGGACAATGAAATTATGGAAGTGGCGAAAGCTGTTGGAGATCAACTCCACCGCGTAAGTCAAAATGGCGCATTTGTAATGACCAATGACCATGTTTCCCTCCACTCTCGCACGTTTGAGCACGATCTGGCAAAAAAACTATATGAATCAGCTTGCTCAGACCGTTACATTACAATGGTTTGTTCTGATAACATCAACTTTGTGGCACAAAAAAATGACGTTATTCAGCAAATCGAAGAACGCTTTTTCTTTCCTATTGAAGAACAAGAGAACATGTTAACCGAAATCGGCCAATCTCTTACTCCTTCTAAAATCACCGTATTGGGCCATCACGATGAAGTATTGGAGATGCAGCAATCCATCCAGGACGTTTTTCATGAAGATGTAGATACGTTCATTTCCGAAAAGGGCTGCCTGGACATTATGCCGAAAAACATCAGTAAAGGAAACGCTCTCTTAGTCTTGTTAAAACACTTGCAGCTGAAGCCTGAAGAAATTGCCTGTGTAGGAGATTCCTTTAATGATATCCCTATGTTCAAACTGACACCGAACAGTTTTGCCATTTCCCATGCCCATGAAGATGTTAAAAAAGAAGCGGCTTATGTAGTTGATACGGTAAGTGAAGCCGTACAAATCATCCTCGAAAAAAACAAAAACATCATTTGTTCATAAGAGGATGACCCAAAAGGTGTAAAAAATACACCTTTTGGGTCATCCTCCTGAAAGACCCCGTCATGAGAATCCAGTAAAATCAAGGGTTCATTGACGGGGCCTTTCAGTAAAAAATCATTTTTGCGGCCTGTTTGATGAATGATGGGACAGCCACTATTCAGAATCATCGTAATCGTAACGAAATCCATCTGCTTGAGCATCGAAATGACTGCCGGTCTCGCGCTTCAGTTTCTTTAAAACATCTTCATATTGATAAATCTCCTGATAATCAGCACTATTGGCGGCAGCGGCCTTCAATGCCTGCTCGATAATAGCATGATCATTTGCGCTTAATGTCATTGTTACCACTCTCCTATTTTGGTTAGTATATACGAAAAAGCAAACAATATAAGTTTACTTACCGCCCCTTAGAAATGAATAAAGCTTTCCATAAGGGTATAAACTACATTCGTTGTAAATGAAAGGAGAAGTGGAACATGGCAAAAAAGGGACGTCAAAACAAAGTAAGTCAAGAAACGGCCAACCCGACCGTAGCGGCGGATACGGAATTCAGCAAAGAACTGAATGTAAACTCCGCTAAACAAGCAAAGAAAAAATAACCAAGGATGGGATAAAAGGGGAAAGACGACCATCCCATCCTCAAAAGGCCCTGTCACAAAATCCCAGTAAAATCAAGGATTTCATGACGGGGCCTTTCATTAATAATCAGTTTGTATCGTATATTAGAGGTTTATGAGAAATACTTTTGTCTATATTCAAAGCAACGTTTTCCAACTGTTTTCACGTAACTTCCACGACAAGTATTTTATTCCAAATCGTCAAATTCCGTTTGATTTTCTTCTTCAGGATGGTGCGATTTACGTTTGATAAAAATGGATATGAGTGATAAGACGATCATAAGCATCAAAAAGAAAAAGACGCCTGAAACCAACCATAAAATAACCGTTTCAAACGAGGTGTTCATGAAGCGTCACCACTTTTCTCTTTTTCTTCAATATATGGAGAAAAGAATGTCTTCATGATTATTACATGACGATTTCGTTAGACGGTAAACGGTTTTCTTTTGAATCGCCTTTTCAACCTGATCCGTTATATAGCTGAACCTTTTTTCCTTTGCTGCGGATCCATTTCATTATAAGCCATTTTCATCTTACTTACCGTTGCTTTTAATGAGGTTGGAGGGTCAATGTCAGCACCAAGGTTCAAATTGGTTATATCGATAACTGAACGAGCAAGTAATTCAATGACATTTCGCAATTGCCATTCGTCATAACGAGCACCGTCCTGCAAACCGCTTTGAATAATATTATGTGCCAATTCGCGAATACGTTTTAATTGTTCTTGTTCGTTCATATTCTCCATCCCCCTTTAATAATTAACATTACTTTATTATTCGAGGATATCTTCTATTTCTCCTTCTTATAAATGATTAATTTTGACGAAAATTTCCCCCAGTTTTTTCTTCTCAGTCGTTAAAATCAATTTCCAAAGCCCCGTCTCAGGCAATTCAACGGTTCCTGTAACATGAGCATCGGCTCCCCATATCCCTTTTTCAAGCGACAAACGCTCTTCCTTAACAGCCTTCACCTTTTTTTCTCCATCTTGTTTTTGTGCATATATTTGAACGTCTTGGTCGACTAATTCTTCATATTCCCCCCAAAACAACCATGTATTCTGTCCATTTTCATGGTAAGCAAGAGAACCAATTGCCATTAGTTCCTTTTCACTTCCCACCCCATAATACGTTTGGAGCGACTGCTTAGCATCAACCGTCTGATAAGTAAATACAGGAGATGTTTCCCATTTTTCTTGAAATAAAAAAAAGATCCCACCTATAAACAGCATGGCTGCTATTAATACCATCTTCCTATACAAAACCTGCACCTCCTAGTATATAGGACGGATTAAAAAAGGAAATGGTTTCATTTTTCTACAGGCATCGCGATTATTCTTTCTTATTCCAAATAAAAGCGCCGTAAAAAGCTGATGGAAATCCAACTTGTTTGCGGCGCTTTTTTATCCTTTTCGGGCAACTGTTTCCTACTTAACGTTTTTTAACACGTTATAAACGAAAAATAAAACAGCAATGACCGTAAGTGTCCCGCCAATCGCCGTAAATGCGACTAGCTGTTCGTACCCCAGCACGACAAATGCAAGAGCAATCATCATGATAGGCAATCCGATATTGTGAAGCCAAAAATGGATTTTCGCCGCTTTATTCGCGGCTGCTTCCGGAAAAACATGATAAATGATTCCAGCTAGTGTCAAAGCTGTCCACCCTAGTAAATTAATATGAACGTGAACAGGTGTGAGCGTATAAGTATGGGCAATATAAAAAAGAAGCCATCCAAGTCAAACTTGGATGGCTTCTTTTTATTTGCTGATTAATTCAAGATACTCATCGTACGTTACTTGTTTATCAAACATCGTACCATCCGGCTTGATCTCAATAATACGGTTGGCAATCGTTTGGATAAATTGATGGTCATGGGAAGTGAATAATAGCGAACCTTTAAAGTTCGTCAAGCCATCATTTAGAGATGTGATAGATTCAAGATCTAAATGGTTCGTTGGTTCGTCCAATAAAAGAACGTTTGAACCGCTCAGCATCATTTTCGATAACATACAGCGAACCTTTTCTCCTCCGGAAAGAACACTTGCTTTTTTCTTTACTTCTTCTCCAGAGAATAACATTCTGCCCAAGAATCCGCGTAAAAAGCTCTCGCTGTCATCTTTCGGAGAATATTGGCGCAGCCAATCAACCAAGGTTAAGTCGCTGCCTTCAAAGTACTCCGAGTTATCTTTCGGGAAATATGCCTGAGATGTTGTCACACCCCATTTGAACGTACCGCTGTCTGCTTCCATTTCTCCCGTTAAAATTTTAAATAACGTCGTGTACGCCACTTCGTTTGACCCTACAAACGCAATTTTATCATCCTTGTTCATGATAAAACTTACATTATCTAATACCTTTTCGCCGTCAATCGTTTTAGTCAACCCTTCGACACGCAGCAAGTCGTTTCCGATTTCACGGTCCGGTGTAAAATGAACAAATGGATAGCGGCGAGAAGACGGTTTAATATCGTCCAGCGTAATTTTATCTAACATCTTTTTACGAGACGTTGCTTGACGGGATTTAGAAGCATTCGCACTAAAGCGCGCAATGAAGTTTTGCAGCTCTTTAATTTTTTCTTCTTTCTTCTTGTTCGTATCAGATGCCATTCTTTGTGCCAATTGGCTTGATTCATACCAGAAATCATAGTTTCCTACGTAAATTTGGATACGGCTGAAATCAAGATCCGCAATGTGCGTACATACTTTGTTCAAGAAGTGACGATCATGGGACACAACAATAACTGTGTTTTCAAAGTTAATCAAAAACTCTTCCAGCCATTGAATCGCTTTAATGTCCAAGTGGTTCGTCGGCTCATCCAGTAACAAAACATCCGGTTTGCCGAATAACGCTTGTGCCAATAGCACTTTAACCTTTTCGCCGCCCGTTAGGTCAGCCATCTTTTTCGTATGAAGCTCTTCTTGAATACCAAGGCCTTTCAAAAGAATCGCTGCCTCTGATTCTGCTTCCCAACCGTTCAATTCGGCGAATTCGCCTTCCAGCTCGGCTGCACGCATTCCATCTTCATCTGAAAAATCTTCCTTCATGTAAATCGCATCTTTTTCTTGCATCACTTCATACAAGCGCGCATGGCCCATAATGACCACTTTTAACACTTCATGTTCTTCATATTCAAAGTGATTTTGTTTTAATACCGCCATACGCTCTCCAGGACCCATGAACACATCGCCTGTTTGCGCCTCAATTTCACCTGATAGAATTTTTAAAAAAGTGGATTTGCCCGCACCGTTCGCTCCAATTAATCCGTAGCAGTTGCCCGGCGTAAATTTAATATTTACATCTTCAAATAACTTTCGGTCACCGTAACGTAAACTAACATTGTTAACTGTAATCATAAATGGCTATTACTCCTTTATTCGTTATTGCACATAAATTTTATTATACCATAACATGATTGGCTTTGAGAAAGAAACCTTTGAATGCGGGATAAAACATTATTTACCAACATAAAAAGCCTCCCGTCAAATGACAGGAGACTTCGATCAGCTTATATAATGCAACACAAAGTTTAAAAAGAACAAAAACGCTACAACATACATGAATGCCGAGACTTCGCGCATTTTGCCCAATGCCGCTTTCAAAATCGGATAGGCAATAAAACCGAAGGCAATACCGTCAGCTATACTATATGTGAGCGGAATAAGCGCAATAATTAAAAAGGCAGGAAAACCTTCCGTTAAGTCTTGCAGGTTAATGTGTTTAATGTTTTGAATCATTAAACCGCCAATGACGATTAAAATCGGTGCAATCGCACTGTCAGGAACCATCTTAATAACAGGTATAAAAAACAGCGATGTTAAAAATAACAAGCCAGTCACAAATGACGTCATACCTGTACGGCCGCCTGACGCAATCCCCGCTGCACTTTCAACAGACGAGACAGTAGGACTTGTGCCAAAGATACCGCTTGTCACAACCGAAATAGCATTGGCTTGAAATGCACGTTGAAATTTCTCATCATGTCCCGTCATGCCCAAATGACCGTGAATCAATCCAATATTCTCAAAAACGATGACCATCGTTAATGAAAAAACGGCCGCCCAAAAAGTCATGGATGCGATCGATGAAAATGAGAACGCCCCAACTGCCTCAAAGAATACTTGCAAGCCTGCATCTGACGCAACTGGTTCCATTGGCTGGACTTGCCCTAATGCATAAGCAATCAATGTCCCCGCCGCCATACTTAACAAGAAGTTTCCGCGAACATTTCGAATAAACAACACAATGGTAATCACGAGAGTGATTAACGTGCTAATGACATGCAGGTCGCTTAAATTTCCAAGTGCCACAAATGTCGTCTCACTTGATTGAACGATACCGCCTTTTTGCAGTCCAATAAAAGTGAGAAAAAGTCCTACTCCTACCGTAATCGCTTCTTTTAGTGATTGTGGAATCGACTTCATCAGCAGAACGGATAAACGGGAAAATGCCAATATCGTAAATAAAGCCCCTGAGATAAACACCACTCCGAGTGCTTCTTGCCACGATAACCCCATCGACTGTACCATCGTATATGTGAACAACGCATTGATTCCCATACCAGGCACTAATATGATGGGTGCATTGGCCCAGAATGCCATAACTAAGCATCCTAACAATGACGTAATAACCGTCGCGAAAATTCCCGCTTCTAATGGGATTCCTGCATCAGCCAAAATCGCCGCATTAATGGCGATAATGTACACCACGGATAAAAAAGCCACCACTCCAGCCATGCTTTCTTTTCCAAGAGTCGTGTTGTGTTCATTGATTTTAAATCGTTTGTCGAAGAACGCTTTTAACATCTTATTCCTTCTTTTCCAATATCCCTCACCCACCCGATGAATCTCAAGTAATGAGTCACCGCTGATATTATAGCAAATATAAAAAAGGTTTCAAGAGGGGAATATACGCATCTTTGGACTTTTTTGCTTTTTTGAGTTGCTTTAAGCTCAGCTCATTGACATAGAAAAAACAAACGCATATACCATTCATGTCTGTATTCGTTTTTAGCTATGTACTTTCAGGTTTTGCTGAAAGCATTCAAAATATCCACTTCAAACGGATCAACCAAAAATCAACAAACGACTTTAACATATCTAAAAAAGTACCTCCTTGTGGAAAGGAAGCACTTTGCTTTGAAACTTTAAAAGAAAAAGAAACCCAAAGAAATAATGATACCGCTTACCAATAGTGTAATCAAACAAAATCCTATAATGTCTTTCGCCTTTAGTCCCGAAATGGCAAGAGCCGGCAATGCCCAAAATGGCTGAATCATGTTCGTCCAGGCATCTCCCCACGCAACGGCCATGGAGGTTTTAGACATTCTTTTTTCATAAAACGGAGGATTGATTATGTATATGAATATGATTTGGGTTTTTACGCCGTTTTTGTATTTTGATGTTCTGTTCCTACATTTTACATACCATCCATGAGTTTATTTGGATTCATACACCTCCCTTGAATAAAAGGCATATAAGCAACTGGCAGCAAACAAAAGAAAGGAAAAAAGAGTACAGATGGAGAAAATGACCAGCTCAATGAAGAGCTGATGTTCCCATGAAAGATAAACATTCCATATAGATCCTCCGAAGATTAATATTAAATAAAAGACAGCAACCCAATGTTTCATAGCATCCCCACCATTTTTTCTAAATTATACCACATTTTTACCATTAAACGTTCTAGGTTCAGGGACCAGTTCAATCTAACGCTCTATTCTAACATTCAGCTAGAATAATCGGATTTTGACAAGTTATTTTCCAAAAAGAAAGACGATGCGTTTCCTGCGCATCGCTTTTCTTTAATTAATAATAGGGATAATAGTATGGTGGATAACCGTAATACGGCGGATAATAATAAGGACGGCCAATTAATGTGCTCCCTAACAACCCTCCTAGTACCCCTCCTAAAAATGGGGCTCCATAGCCAAATCCGCCAAAAGGACGACCGAATCCCCCATAAAACGGGCGGCCATATCCACCGTAAAACGGGCGGCCATAACCGAATCTTCCTGGTCTAAACCTTAGCCTATAGGCTCCTGGACCTTGATTTCGAAGGAATGGATACTGCATGAAAACTACCTCCCTTCACTAATTATTAATAAGCTTACACTGCAACATATGTTAAACGCGGAGTTATGGAGTGGGCGTATATCTCCTTATGCAGAAATTTCTATATAATAATCGCGGAAATATATCTTTGTGCTTAAGGAAGGAAATAGTGAAGTGGAGCAATGGGGATAGGGCCAAATAAAAAACGATGGGGTCCCCTTCCCCATCGTTTTTTATTGCTGAACAAGCAATGTGCTGATGTTACAAATTTGATTATTTTTTATCGTCATCCCTTTGTTTACCGTTCAAATTCCCCTTTTATAAAACATTCTCCCCTAAATAAACCAAAAACTGTCTCTTTTTGTTCTCCTCCCCAAGAGCCCAAAAAGAATGTATACCGTACTGACAATGGATTTAATATGTAAACGAATGCTGAAAGCGCTTACGAATCATCACAAAAAAATGAGCAGAGGATTTCTTTTTTTCAATAATCAAATGTAACATCTCGTCACAGTCTACTTTTTTATTAAACCTTAAAATCACCAAAATATCAACCTTATTCATTAAAATTTATTATTGGTATAACATAATGCGTCCTTCGACCGTCGGAATAACAGGGTCTTTTTTCATATGATCTGCCAAAACTTTACTGAGCGCACGACCAGAGTTATAGGTAATCTCCTTGCCTTTTAACATCGTATATCCATCCCCTCCAATAGCTGTGAAGCGATTGACTGCAACGGTATATATCTTATCGGGATTAAGCGACCTTCCTTTAATGCTTATTTCTTGTACACGCTTGCCTGTCGGCTGCAGCGGGTCAAATATGAACGAGAGTCCTGACACTTGCAAAAAACCGCCATGTTCCTCTGGATACACGCTTACACTATGTTCCAATACAAGCTTAATACTTTTCCCTGTTAACGATAATTTCACAAGTGTATCGCTAAATGGTAAAACGGTTAGTAAATCATCACGTGTCACCTTTCCTTTGTCCACACTTGAACGTATTCCTCCTCCGTTTGTAAATGCAATATCTGTTTTCAAGGCTTCTCTCATTGCATCTGCAATTAAATTCCCCAAGTTGGTTTCTTTCGTTCTTACGTGAGCTCGTTCTCCATCTAAATCGGCACTCACTTCCCCAACCACCTCGTTTAATAGCACATCGGTTTTGGATTTATACGGCTCAATGACTGCAGCAATTTTTTGATCCTCTGCTTTAGAGTCATGATCACGGTATAAAAACCCATTAATACCGATTAACGTATCATTATGGAAAAGCAACTGTGTACGCCCGAGAGTTTTCCCATATTCAAAAGCTTGTGCCACATAAGCATATTTAAATTTTTGAGGCCGCTCCATCAGCCTATGGCTGTGTCCTCCTAAAATTAAATCCACACCTTTTACTTCATTCGCAATCCTCTCATCCATTGCCGATCCTGCATGGGAAAGCAATACAATATGGTCTGCTTTTCCTGTCAATTCCTTGACCATTTCTTTTACGGTTTGAACCTCCTCCTTGAATAGAAGACCCTCAATTCCTTCTGGATTAGTTTTTACGGCTGTATCGGCAGCTGTTAAACCAAGAAAGGCTATATGCTTTCCCTGTACTTCCTTGATAATATATGGGGAAAAGATCGTTTTCCCTTCTTTTATCACGTTTGCACTAATCATGGGGAATTGAGCCTTTGACTTTAATGTCTTTAAATGGTTTTGCCCATAGTTGAAGTCATGGTTACCTGGGACCATCGCGTCGTAATTCATCGCATTCATCACATCCACTATGACTTGCCCCTTGTTTAAAATCGCCAAATTCGTTCCATGGAAAGTGTCCCCTATGTCAACTAGTAAAGTATCAGCATTTGTCCGCCGAACCTCATTGACAATTTTTGATATCTTCGCATATCCTAATTCTCCTTTTCGGGTATTGTGCATGATTCGAGCATGTACATCATTTGTATGCAAAATGGGCACTCGTTTGAAATTTTCTTTATAGCGGGCCAACATATCCGCTAATTCCCCCGTAGATATAGGTTTTTGCGGGTGAATCTTGTTTCCTTCCGAAACCGTTAGCAACCCTAATCGGAGTGCTTCTGCCAGTTCTCCTTTCGACCAAGTTAAGGTATGTCCATCCTCAAACTCCTTCAATATGCTTGTATCAAAAGGCCCTCTTAAGTTTAACGAACGAATCAAAAATGCATAAGCTTGTTCACGTGTCACTTTTTCATGTGCAGCAACTGTCGCTCCGTTGTTTCCTTTTGTTATATTCAAGCGCGCAGCTGCCTTCATATAAGGGGAAAAAGAGGCATCCGTACCTTTACCTTTAAGCGTCTCGATCCCCTCGCTTGGCAAATCGACTCCCATTGCTGTAAGGAGCTGCTTCATAAACTCACCGTGTGTCACGTACTGATTCCCTTCTGCTTCAATGGATGCCCCGCCGAAACTTCCAGCGAGAAAGAAAATGAGCAAAAAGAACACACAATTTTTTTTACCCATTATAATTCTTCACCTCTCTTTTAAAAGAAGTCTATGTTAGAGTGTAGTGTTGATTTTAACTCATTTGAATGAAACGAAAACAATCGAAACTCAACAGCATTGTTTAACAAATCCAAAAAGAAGGAACATTATTTTCCATATCCTTGCCATTACTGATGGATTGTATGTGTTTTTATTGGCATCAAACGAAAGTTTTTAATGCTATACACTTATGTATACCTTTTCTTTCTTTCGGGTACATAGATGTAGAGAACATTTTCAACCAGGAGTGACTTGACATGAGCGAGAAGATTGAAGAATATTTAGAACGCGGCATATACGGAGTAAAAGAAATAAAGACAGAAGAACGAAACCGTTTTTTAACAGCCTTGCGTGAACGCATTGAGATTGCCCTAAAAAAGGGGCAAGTAATGAAGGAGAAACCGTATCCTGAAGTGACGGAAAAAATGAAAAAAGTTCAAAATGGCCATCTATACTTAAATGGCAACCTCGATTACCGCTTTCTATCTAAGTATATAAAAACAGCGAATGACACAAAAGTTCCCTTCACGATTGTCCAAAACCAAGAAGCCGAGACCGATATCGGCCTGGTGCTGACAGGCAGCCAAGTAAGTGAAGAAAAAGAGATTTTTATTGAGGAATAAGAATACATCTAATATAGATCAAAATAGAACATTCGGCATGACCAATGAGCGGTCATGCCGAATGTTCTATTACTTAGCAAATGTATGATTTCCAATGACTGCCGTCACTGGACGTGTTTTAATCCAATCGCTTTGTGCCGTTTTTGGATTGTAGAAAAATAGGGACTCCTGTCCGCCCCCTCTTGTTGCGATAGCTTCAGCTACCGCACGCTTCGTTTCATTGGATGGTGTATTATGAATAGCACCATTTTGAACCGGAGTGAAAGCATAGCTTCCACCTGTTTGTTCATAGATGACTTCTTTTATCGTATCAGGAAAATCCGAAGAATCTACACGATTTAATACAACTGTTGCTACCGCTACTTTTCCAGCAAAAGGTTCACCTTTTGCCTCTGCCTCGACCAATTTCTCTAATAAGGCTTGTTCTTCAGATGTAAAGGCCGCTGTAGGAATCGTCAGTTTTTCACCTATATGAATAATGTTTCCATATTTATTATTTGCTTGTTTTAATTCATTGATGGATACTCCATATTGCTGTCCGAGAATCCAAAGAGATTCCCCCTTATGTACCTCATGAATAGTTGAAGCTTCGGCTGTCCCTTGTCCTATTAAAGCTGTAAGAGCAGCTGTTAAAGCTAACACCCATTTTTTCACGTTACGCAATTTCATTTGTAATACCTCCTGAAATTCTGCCACGAGAATACTGTATCATAGCAATCTATCAAACTCACCGAAAAATTACGTAACAACTGTTCCATATTCGTTAAGTTTATTACATTTCGAAAACATTCCTTCATTAACATTCGCTTCTCTATTCTCTCCTCATCAATTGATACAGCTACCATCCTCCCTATTATTTCAAATATTACAAAATCTATTTTCCTTTTTCTCAAAAAAATAAGGTTTCCGGCTCTTTTCCGGAAACCTTTTGACAAAAACTTCCCGACCAGACTGGACCGGGAAGTTTTTGTTAAATTAGTCTCGAAGATCTATCTCAACGACGTCAAAAAAGTCAATGACAAGCTTGACCCCATTTGTATCCATAAACGTAAACACATCTTCTTCTTTTGAAATATGAACAACATATCCATCCAGGGATTGTTCACGATTATCGTACACCGTCGTAATGGCTATTTTCTTATTTTGTGTATATGCTTCTTTTAATAGCGTATGGAGATCAAAGTCATCCTCGCCATCGGGCCGCTTAACGAGCAGCATACCGTATGTCGTATGACCTTGTTCATTTTTCCAAATATAATCCGCAAAATAAAAAGGTGTGCGATTTTCCATCCATAATCCCTCCTCATTCAGGCACATGACATTTTCATCGCCCAGCTGGGTCATCTAATTTAAATCTATCATGTTTTTGTACAATTATCATCTACTATTCGCAAAATAGCCATTATTCATCTCGTTCAACTAAAGAGTAGTTTAGCATATGCAATCTTTTCTTCAAAAAGAACTGCTTCTCCTGAGCACGCTGTCATCAATATAAGTCCATAATAGAGTGCGACAAGACCAAGAACAGCCATTCCGGATTGTGCACGGCTTTAAACAAAAAAGCGTGCACAATAACCTCTTCTTCAAAAAGGATTAAAAAGCCTAAGAAAAGCTGAGCATGATGCTCAGCTTCTCGCTTCATCTAAATAATGATATATAACTCCTCCTCCGTGTCCGGCAATCCCACGGAAATGCTTAAAATCTTCCTGCTTCACCAACACTTGGCGAAAAGGTAAGAATTGATCCTTTGTAATACGAAGCTCTTTCACTTCTTTACTGCGTAATTGTTGCAGCAGCTCCACCGCTTTTTGTTCTTCCACTAACATTCCCTCCCTTACAAAGTAAGAGATTTTTGCTCATCACTTTGCTCTAAGCGTTCTAAAATTCGGCGCTTTCGATACAGCATTATACCAGCTTCTGCAACATCTTGCATCATGGATTTGTTCATGAAAGCTCCGATAAACATACCCGCAATCGGAATTAACTGAAATAATTTTTTCCAGCCGAATTGATCGGTATACGTCACCACTACTTCACGCCAGCCTTGGAGCTGGGAAACCATTTGCGTTCGATTCTCGCTTCCATAATGATTGGACAACTCTTCTAAGATAGCCTTCTTTCCCACAATATCCGCAGAAACGAACTGCAAGCATTTCACAATAAACACACGTTCTTCTTTTTGCTTAGGATCATAGCCGTACGCGATGGCAATTTCCTGCAATGTCTTCAGAGACATGCCGAGAATCATGGGGATATCAATAGCTAACGTAAATATTCCTCCAAAGCCGGTCGTGGCACCCTGGATGGTTGCGGCTTTCGCCCTGCTTTTCTTCAATTCTTCACTCACTTGATCCATTTTTGCAAGCGGCAAATCAGCGATATGGGACAAATTCAATTCTGCCTTTCCTTCCAGCTCTTCAAACTTTTTCAATATAAGACGCTCTTGCGTTAAATATTGTCCGCCGGTTTGAATGAAATTTCCGAGCTCGTCAAGAAGCAGGCCAATTTTATTTTGGACAAATGCTGGTGTAATTTTGTCCAATAGCTTGAAAGGAAGACGACCAATCCTCTCCCAAAACCAAAGACTTTTTTGGTCCTTCTCCCACATCTCAATTTCTTTCAAGGCCGATTGTAAGGTTTCTTTTGACTCCATGTTTGCCACTCCCCCAATTTTGTTATCTTTCATACGAAACGAAGCACATATAAGTTTCATTATGTATGATAGAGAGGAGTAAAAATAAAAAGAATCTGGCTCCATCCCCTTTTAAAATTATCGAACCATTCCTTTTTACGATAACCATTTAATAAGCTGATTATATTTCGCTTTTGCTTCTTCATATCCTTGCTGATACAAGCCTTCAAGCTTAACCGGATTTCGTTCCATTCGTCCCACAGAAAGCGGCTGTTCTGGACGAATGATAAAAACATTGCCTTTTTCCTCTTCTTTTTCCAAATAAGCGACCGTTTCATTATATAGGCGGTAACGGGACTCTAATGCCTGTAAGAGGCCTGGATAAGCCCTGTAGGAACGCTTTGCCATCCAAAGCATGTTAGATTTTTTCTTTTGATAATCCGCATTTCTTGTTAACACAACCACGTTTTTGGTCATTCCATCCCGTTGAGCTTTTTTAATCGGAATCGGATCACTAATTCCGCCATCTAGAAGCTTCTTCCCTCTGTAGTCGACTACGGGCGCAATAAACGGGAGTGAACTCGAGGCGCGAATGACCGTCAAAATATCACGACCGTAATCATCGTAATAAACGGGCTCTCCCGTCAAACAGTCTGTTGTTCCCACGACAAAGCGTTCTTTTTTATTTAAAAACATCTCAAAATCAAATGGTACATGTTTCGTGGGGATTTCTTCGAATACAAAATCCATGCCAAAAAACTCTCGTCGCTTCCAATAATTTCTCCATGAAATATAACGCGGATCTTTGATAAACCCGATATTGACCTGACGATTTCGACCCGGCTGCCTTGATAAATAAGAAGCCGCATGACATGCTCCAGCCGATACTCCTATCACATATGGAAAAAATAAATTTTGTTCCATAAAGAACTCGAGCACCCCTGCCGTATATACGCCGCGCATGCCGCCGCCTTCTAGTACAAGACCTGTTTGTTCCATCTTTTACACCTTCTATTTCTAGTAAATAATTGAATTTATCCCGCATTAACGGGCAGTAAGACCCCCACTTCAAAGCTTAGAGTCATTGAAGTGGGGGATAACTGCCCATAAAAGCCCGATAAGTCAACTAACCATCGGTGGGGGATGAAGGAAAATCCCCACCGATGGAAGTTTCCTTTATATTAAAATAATAACGAATCCCTGTATGATTGTCATGTATTTCACTCAAAAGCTTCCGAATCTGAAATGATGGAAGAATATTAAAAAATTTAAAGTTAATTTTTTAAAGCAGGATTTATTATTAGATTTCCTGATTCCCCTCCCATTTTTTTCACAAGAAAGGCCGGGCAGGTATGAATTTTATACCTGCCCGGCCTTTCTTATACAAAAAATTGTAAAAAACCCTTTACGATTTTATAAAATTCGTGCAAACTGTTTACAAGAAGCCTCAAAATTAACAGAGAAAAACTTGACATTCACAATGGTATTTGTATGGTTTAAACGAATAAGAAAATAAAGGCCTTTATTTTCTTATTCGTTTAAAACGGAAAATTACATGCAACCTTTTTCCGTTTTTCTCGTATAAAGTAAAGAGAGATTTCTGATTTATGGGTAAAGGAGAGAGAAGATGAAGATTGCTGAAGTTGGAAATTTGATCGAATTTAAAGGTGGTTTACAAGGGATTGTTGAGAAAGTAAATGAAAACTCTGTGATTGTTGATTTAACATATATGGATAACTACCATGAACTTGAGTTAAATCAGCGTACTGTAGTCAATCATAAAAACTACAAAATCATCGCCCAACATGTTTAATCAAACCGTAGAAGAGTCGTTGTGATTCTTTTATTAAAAAGAAATCAATTTCTTTTTAACGAAAGCGCTTTAACATCTCTTTATTACTAAAAAAAGCATGAGGTTTCTCCCTCATGCTTTTTTTAGTTTATACCTCTTATTTTCGTTTCCATACCTTCACGACTATGTAGGCTAAAATCACAGTTGCCGCAGCGAGTGCAACCGGACGGGTGTATGTAACGGCAACGGTTTCGATCTCTTGCCAGCGAGAGCCTAGTTGTACCCCTAACGTAAGAAAGAAGATGGACCATGGGATAACCGCTAATGTCGTTAAAATCGTAAAACGAACAGCAGACATTTTGGCGATTCCCGCTGGAATGGAAATGGCATGACGAACAACCGGTATAAAACGGGCGGTAAAAATAACACCTGTTCCGTATCGCTCAAACCAGCTTTCTGCCATATCGATATGTTTTTTGTGAATGAACACATATTTTCCGTACTTCTCTAAAAACGGACGTCCACCATAATAACCGGCCCAATATAAAAACAGCTGAGCGATCACTCCACCCACCGTTCCCGCTATAACAGCCCCAAAAAAGGTAATGGTTCCTTGAGATACCATATACCCTCCATAAGCCAGTACAATTTCACTCGGGATGACTTCAATCATTAGCCCTAACGCAATCCCAAAGTAGCCCAAATCAGTCAGCCACAATAATACATTGTTTATCAATTCACCCATTTTATGTTTGCTCAATTCCTTTCAATTAAATATATATCATCTATTCTTATGACCTGGATGAACAAAAAAGACTTGTCTTTTTTGTTCATCCAGGTTGATTAAATCCCGCTGTCCAACCAATAATGATATTAAAAATATCTTTTCTTCCAAAAAACAAAAGCGGTAGCTCCCGATAAACCAAATGCCATACAAAGTACGATGATGAATGCATGTGGCGTGTGTTCAAGAGGTAAAGCGACATTCATACCAAAGAAGCTCGCCACAATCGTCGGAAATGACAAGACGATTGTAATGGATGTCAAAAATTTCATCACGATGTTTAAGTTGTTGGAGATAATGGATGCAAATGTATCCATCATCCCGGTTAAAATATTACTGTAGGTTTCTGCCATTTCAATGGCCTGCGTGATTTCGATAATCACATCTTCAAGCAAGTGCTCATCATCTTCGTACATCCGTAAATATTTTTGACGGAGAATTTTATCTAACACGACTTTGTTCGATTTTAATGAAGTCGTAAAATAAACTAAACTTTTTTCAATGGCTAAAAAAGCATATAGCTCTTTATTTTTCATTGATTGATGCAATTCTTTTTCAATTTCATTTGTTTTTCGATTAATTTGCTTTAAATAGCGCAAATAATACATGGAAATGACGTTTAAAATTTGCAAAGCAAAACGCGTCTTTTTATAGGTGAAAAAACTGCGGACTTTTTGATTCAGAAAATGATGTAAAATCGGGTTATCCTCCAAACAAACCGTGACAAAGCAATCTGGAGTAATAATCATCCCGAATGGAATGGTTTCATAAACAGAGGACTGGTTACTGTCGTATGATATAGACGGGTAATCCACGATAATCAGGACATTTCCGTCTTCCTCTTCAATCCTTGAACGTTCATCATCATCAAGTGGGTCTTTAATAAAATCCAAAGGTAAATTCAAATGATTCGCAACCCTTCGTATTTCTTCCTCCGTTGGTGAAATCATGCTTATCCAAGACCCTTTTGTAATTTCCTCCTGCTCATGAAGCCTTCCATTTATATCTGTTAAGTAAATGTTCAGCATATATCAAACCTCCTCTTTTTTCAAAGAGAAAGCCCTCATACCTCTCTATCAAAGAAGCTGATATAATTATCGGCAGCACTATCATCTGATAACTGGGGTATCCTGGCTCCCTCTGATTGCATACTCGGCCCAGGATCACTGGAACTTTGTGTACTCAACCGATATCAACTCCTCTTCTCTCATTTACTCACAAAGTCTATCATACCGCTTCTTTTTTTATTTGTACACAGGCAAAATAAAAGCCATAAGTATCCTGATTTCCGGATACTATGGCTTTCTTTCCTAAATGAAAAAGCGTTTATGCTTCCATAAACGCTACTCCTCTTTATCCTTTTTTATCTTCCATTTATTAAATTCCAGAAATTGCTTGAATTCTTCTTTTGATACGCCTGATTCCATCGCTTCCCTTACTAAGCTGGCCCAATCAGAGTCAAGCTGTTCATAATTTGTTTCCATTTTTTCTTCGCGGATTAATGATTGGACGGAAATACCCAATACAGCGGAAATTTTTTCCAAAAATTGGACGGAAGGATTTGATTGGAGGTTACGTTCAATCGAGCTTAAATATGATTTTGCGACACCTGCTTTTTCTGCTAGTTCAGACAGCGATAACTGTTTCTGCAAACGTAATTGTTTAATGCGTTGACCGATCATATTTTCACCTTCTCTTTCTCTTAACCTCATTATCATATCATATCCTAGACGCCCTCGTTAATAGAAAGAACACAAAAGCAATAAATTTTCGGGCTACTCCTGCGGGGCTTGGCCGGCTAGAAAATCTTTAATCTCCTTCTCTGAAATGCCGCTGTCTAATGCCTCTAAAACTAAATCCACCCATTCTTCGTCTAATAGCGTTTCCCCTGCAATCATAGTTTTCCTCCTAAAATACGTTTTGTATCTCAGGCAGCCCAGCCGTCATGGTTAAAAAGCAACTTTAGACCCGTAACTTTGCGTCCTTATTTTTCAATAAGTTTGCCTTTACTCGAGAATTTCATCTGATAAATATGCCTATAACAAGAACAATATTCCTAGTAGGTTTTCACTATATAAAGAGTATAATCCAACATTATTTAAAATAATGTAGAAGATTGTCGGTAAACTTACTTTTTCCTGAATATTATTAACCATTCGCAATCTTCTCTATAGGTCTAATTTAACTTTTTAACATTCAAAATCCATTTTATTCTATTTTAGCCTTTCTATGTCTTCGACTTTTCATCTGCCCATACGTCAAACTAGTTATGTGTCTTGATAATTTCATTCTTTTGCTGTTCTGTAATAATACCCATTTTATAAAATAAATAAGTGTATTGTTGAACTTTTTGTTGAGAAGAGAGCCTTTTCATAACAATATCCCCTTACCTTTTTCATACAGTATATTTCCATAAAACAAAAATGTTTACTTAAGGCAATAAATTTCCGCTCTTCTCTCCCTTGGTTCCCTATTCAACTAATCATTCATTGAACACGCGGGCGATTAATGAGACAATAATGCCATACATTAATAGAAAGGAGCGGTTTTAAATGGAACTGGTGTTTCTTATTATATTCTTCATTATTTTCCTGCTTGCAGCCTTCGCAGGAGGAAAAAAACGTAGCCACCGCTCTCCTCATGCTTCAAACTCTTTTACACCCTTCACCTATGAGAAAGATGAACATCACGACTCGGATTCCTCTTTTTCAAGTTGGAGCGACTCTGGCAGCAGCGATGGGGGCGGCGGTGGAGGCGGGGATTAACCGACCGCAGCTATTTATTTTTAACTATAGATGCTTTTTCTTTATCAGGCATATAACCTGCTTCTCAAAAACAGTAAAAGGAGGGCTTACAAGGTACAATTGCATACCTTGTAAGCCCTCCTCTATTTTTCCTTAATTCGTTACGGCACCATGACAGTTTCCATAATAAATAACATCACTTTCATGAACGTGAACGCCTGAACGTTCCTCAAGCGCTGCTTCCAACATAGCTTTGGCTACATTTTCTGCTTTAATTGGCTTAAATTTACGCCATTTTCCGATTAAAAACATCGAAATACTTTTCAGTGCATATTCCCCAACTTTTTCACCTAAGCGGATTTCACTACGCTGTCCAAGTAATAACGATGGGCGAAAGAAATGAGTAGATCGAATATACAGATGGCAAATATCTTCTTCGGCTTGACCTTTTACTTTATTGTAAAAAATAGGTGAACGAAGATCTGCGCCGATTGCTGTAATCGTTAAAAAATTGCGCACCCGCTTTTTCTCTGCCAGTTTAGCAGCTGCCAGCGGATATTCATAGTCAACCTTTAAAAAATTAGCTTTTGTTTTCGCTTTTTTCATAGTTGTTCCAAGACAGCAAAATACATCATCTACATTAAATTCGTCTTCATAATTACAAAGCTCATCAAAGTTAACTTCGACTTGCCTAAGCTTTTCATGCTGAATTAACAGCTTATTACGAACTAAAATAGTGATTTGGCTATATACGTTGCTTTCAAGTAACAAGCTGAGCAGCTCCCGACCGACAAGACCAGTTGCACCAAGCAAAACTGCCGATCTTTCTGACATTTCTTTCACCTTCTTAGCTAAATTGTCAAAACTGGCAGTACCTAATCAAGCTGCCTGTTTCGTTTTACATTTTTTATGTCCAGTTCCGCGAGCTGAGCCGTACGGCTGCTTCACTCCCTCCTGCAAAACTAAAGAGCAGTTTCACGTCGGGTATTCCAACATCTTATCGGCTTGAACAAGCTTGCTTCACTTTTTTTTATTATCCAGTTCTGCGAGCTAAGCCGTACGGCTGTTTCACTCCCTCCTGCGAAACTAAAAAGCAGTTTCACGTCGGGCGTTCCAACATCCTATCGGCTTAAGCGAGCTCGCTCCACTTTTCTTGTTATCGATTGTCTATTTTTTCAGGATATAAATCATGATTCATGAGACGATGTTCCGCCATTTTTTCATATTTTGTTCCTGGACGGCCATAGTTTACATATGGATCAATGGAAATGCCGCCGCGCGGCGTGAATTTCCCCCATACTTCAATGTAACGCGGGTCCATCGCTTCAATTAAATCATTCATAATAATGTTCATACAATCTTCATGGAAATCCCCATGATTACGGAAACTAAACAAATACAATTTCAATGATTTGCTTTCCACCATCTTTTGATCAGGAATGTAACTGATATAAATGGTTGCGAAGTCCGGCTGGTTTGTTTTAGGGCACAGACTTGTGAACTCCGGACAGTTGAATTTCACGAAATAATCACGATTCGGGTGCTTATTGTCAAACACTTCAAGAACTTCCGGTGCATACTCAAATAAGTATTTGGTTCCTTGGTTTCCCAGCAGCGTTACACCTTGTAATTCTTCATCTTTTCTTCCTGTCATGTTAGTTTCCTCTCTTTCCTCGCTTGTCATTCTAACAGCGAATTGGATTTTTGTGAATACATCTTTTCGTTATTTGTTTGTAAATTTTTTGAAAAGCGCTTACACACCCCGTTTATTGCCCCATACGAGCGTATGCAGCTGCGGCAATGCCCGAACATTATTCATTTCAGGTGAAGCCGCAATCTTATCGATTAACCACTCAAATTTTGTTAATAGTTCCTTAATTAATTGATCATCATTCGTTGTACCGGCATCTTCATTACCCACTTGCACAAAAAACGGAATAGATGGATAGCGGTTATGGACATTTACTGCATACTCGAAATCCCTGTCGTTAAATATAACAACCTTCAAGCTGACGGCAGCATGTCGGGCATTCTCATGCAGTTTGAAAATGATGTCATCCAAAACGGCAAAATTCGTCTCCATTCCTGAACTTGGCGGTTTCGGTGAAATGGTCAAATCATCGATGTGTAAAAACCAATCTTGCCAGCGGCTTCCTTGTGTTTCAAGCGCAGTGGCGATATCATTTTGTTTTAAAACATCAATCAGTTCAGAAAGCGCAGTGATTAAAGCCGGGTTTCCCCCCGAGATGGTCACATGGTTAAAGCAATCACCACCGATTTTCTTTAACTCTCCCCATATCTCATCCGCTGTCATTTGGCGAATATCGTCTTTTGCCGATCCGTCCCATGTAAACGCCGAATCACACCAACTGCACGAATAATCACAGCCGGCTGTCCGCACAAACATGGTTTTACGTCCAATGACCATCCCTTCTCCCTGAATGGTTGGTCCGAAAATTTCCAGCACCGGAATCTTTTTAGCCATTCTTTTTCACCTTCTTCGGACGATACACAACATAGCTTGTAGGTGTCTCACGCACAAACACTTGCAGGCATTTCGGCTTATTCATTAATGTGTCGAGATGGGCTTGAATCATTTCATATATTTTGCGGGCCACCACTTCCGTAGTCGGAAAGTCATTCGGATTTTGATCATTGAACACGTTCGTATGGTCATTTAATAGCGTATGATCAAACTGGCCCGACACGATTTTTTTCAATAATTGAAAATTCACCAAAAAGCCTGATTCGTCCAGTTCGTCCCCTGCAACGGTAATATTCACAAAATACGTATGGCCATGAATGTTTTGGCAGCTGCCCGCTTCTTCATGCGGCACAAAGTGGGCCGCAGCGAATTGCATATCTTTATTCAATTCATACGAATACTCATGAAAGACTTGCGGATACATTTGCTGAAGCATCATTCATTCCCTCCGTTCTTTTTCGTTAAATATTCATCCAATCCACGCTTGCGCAAGTCGCATGCCGGACATTCTCCACATCCATCGGCCATTACGCCGTTGTAGCATGTAAGCGTCTTTTCACGAACATAATCTAGTGCTCCGAGGTTATCAGCCAGCTCCCACGTTTCCGCTTTATTGATCCACATAAGAGGTGTATGAATGACAAACTCATAATCCATCGACAAGTTGAGGGTTACATTTAACGACTTCACAAATACATCCCGGCAGTCCGGATATCCCGAGAAGTCCGTTTCACACACACCCGTTACAATATGGCGCCCTCCTGCTTGTTTAGCCAAAATGGCGGCAAACGAAAGGAACAATAGATTCCGTCCATCTACAAATGTAGTCGGCAGTTCTCCCTCTTTTTGCTCAATGTCAATATCATTACGGGTTAAAGCATTTGGCGCCAACTGATTTAAAAGCGACATATCCAATACATGATGTTTCACGCCAAGATCCGCGGCAATCGCTTTTGCCACTTCAATTTCTTTACTATGCCGCTGTCCGTAATTAAACGTCACGGCCTCTACCTCTTTAAAATTTTGGAGAGCCCAAAACAAACAAGTCGTACTGTCTTGCCCTCCACTGAATACAACCACTGCTTTTTCATACTTCATCATATATATCGACCTTCCTTTCTTTTATAAGAGCTGCCGTAAAAGAAGAAAGCGTGTCCTTGAATGATTCTCCCTAAGAAATAAAAAGAGACTGCGCCCTATAGCGCAATCTCCCTTTTATCCCATCGCAAAGAACAGGCAAGCCGTATGCTTGCCTTCCCTTTGATATAAAGATAAAAAACGAAAAAAACACCCTCACACCTAGAGTACACCAAACGTGAAACGTGTTTCATAAGACATAGTAAAATGTAGAAGCCAGCTTATCATGGTCAAGCGCCTCTACCAGCAAACGAAACGGCGGATTATGCCGTTTCGTTTGCTGGTCGGCTGAAAGGCTCCCCAGCTTTGCTGGGGGGAGCCTTTCAGCCGACTGTCTTAGTTTTTTATAGAGGGAGTTCGCGAACCTCTCCCGTGCCGCTGCACGGATTTTCTTCTTCAGTTGTAAATAAAGGAAACAAGCGCTGAGGCCTGTTTTCTTTTCATTTATATCATTTTATGTGTAAATATATTCCATAATCTGTAATTTTCCGCCATGCTGTTTCGAATGTTATCGAATACTTTCATACTATACCACAATATTTTTGGAAAGACTATACGCAAAATTGATATGAACTCCCTTCTATCACTCGACAAACGTTATTTGAACGATTTACTTCTTAAGCTGGCCAAAGCTTGCCAAAAACAACATGAGTTTAAACTATTACAATAAGAAAAAAGGGAAAGGTCCCGTCATAAAAATCCAGTAAAATCCGGGATTTCGTAACGGGACCTTTCATTTAAAAATAAATTTTTATGATTTATTAGAGACTTATGCGACACTCTCATCCTTTTACTCAATACTATAAGGTTGTGACTGAAAACCCTCTAAGTGCTCGATAAACCCCACTCTTGGTCCTTCCCCGGTTTGTTTCACTTCAATTCCTTCCTTAGGAAACAAATTTGCAAAGATGGTTGGCTTATATGTACTGGATGTTTGAATTTCCATTCGGCTGTCATGATTGAAATATCGAATTTTGGAATGAGTTAGAGTACCGCCATTTTCTTCAATCACATTTGAGACGGTTTCCACTAATCCGCTAACCGCATCATTGCCCATCACTGCATCGTTCAGTGCTTTTTCAACGATTCTTTGACGTACTCCGTTGTTATCTGTCAATTCATCACTCAATACTTTATCAATTGCTTCGATTCTGGCTTCATTAAGTGTGAATTTAGAAGATGATTGCAAAATCTCGTTTGTTTTCTCGTCTATTTGTTCTGTTAAGCTTTTCTTCCCGATGGTGACTTCCGTTTCCGCCGACACATCGCCAACCGGCTCTGGAGCGTCCGTATCCGGTTCTCCCGTCCCCGCTGTTACGCTGCCAAGCCCGGGCAGCGTTTGATCGACTTCCTTGATTGCCTCATCCACCTTCTCATAAAAATAAGCAGTCGCTGCAAGGCTTGCCTGTTCAGCGGCAGATGATGCTTTATCCTTAATATAAAAAGCCTTCACAAAGCTCATGAGCATAAGAAACATCACAACGAGCACACCCATGAGACAAACGCTTAACAGCATAATATTTCCGCGTTCATTTTGAAGATGTTTTTTCATTGAATCACCCTGCTGGTCGCTTCCTGTTTAATCGGAATCGCAGGCAGGCCTTTTCTCATGTCAGCCGGTAAAAAAACAAGCTCGACCTCTGTTTGTAATACCGCTGTGAAGTCAGGGCTGCCTCCAGAGTAATTGACAGTAAGCGGTACGGTTTGACGGATGCTGGCTCCAACCTTGCTCATGACGTCATGGGCCTTTGCAGAAGCTTCTAACGGATTTTCCGTCACAGCATATACTTTCGCTCCTTCATTAACCGCTGAGTGTGTCACAATAAGTGCATAGCCGACAATCAGAAACTGCCATGACATAACAAAAAGAAGAAGCAACAACGGAACCATCCCTAAAAACTCTATCGATGCTGATCCTTTTTCATTGTGTATATGTTTTTTCCATCTATCCATCTTTTTCACTTCCACTATTTTAATTACTTTGCTTGAAACACAAGTTCATTGTGCCATTTTCTCGCATAAAAGGTCGTAAAAATCACGACGAACGGAAAAACAATCATATTCAGTACACATTGGCCAAGCACAATAGCCAGATAGTTTCCTGTAACGGAGGCGATTGAATTCATAACAACAAAACCAATCAAAAACTCAACAGATGCCGTCAACAGAATAATTAAAAGTATAGGAAAAAACTTCTTTTTGCCTAAACGAAAAGCCGTTTTCCATGCATGATGAACAGGCTTGTCAGACATCACCGTCATATACGGTGTCAAGAAAAGCAGCACGGCTGCAATCATTCCGGGAATGATGAATAAAAACATGCCGGTTACAACAATCAAAACGTAGCAAAGAGCAAACACAAAAACGGAAAAGCCGTATTTTAAAAATGATTGATAGGCTTTTTTCACCCGCTGCTCTTCTCCTTCTATATCACTTAATACATATTGGATGAATGGAACTTGTGTAATGATGCTAAATAACAACATATAAAACCCGTTAACAAAATCCCCGATAAAAAGAAACGGAGTATCGGAAACACGAATGTACATTTGATTCACCACCACCGTCTGGATGAGAAAAAACGGCAATAAAACCGTCACGGACAGTAATAAAATGTGCTCGATATTTTGTGTATATAATTTAAAGCTTTCTTTCAATGGCTTCAAAATGAATCACCTGTCTTAATGATTTCTAATCATAGTCAAAAATTGTTGTTCGTATTCATAATCACTAATTCGTTGTGCCCGTTCCTCTAATTGTTCCAGCGTTAACGTTCCGCGTTTTTGAGTCATGGTCCTTCCATGCTCATCTTTTTCAAACGTCAGCATGGAATTCTCCAATCGTTTTTGGGCGGCAGCATTGGTCAATTCTGTAAGGCTGCGCTGAAGCATCTGGGCCTTATCAGCAGCCGTCCCGCTCATTCCTTTCAGAAATCCTTTCACGACTGCAGCATCATCAAATGAATCAAGCTGAATTTTCCCCTCTGTATACATGGTATAATTGTATTCATTTAATAAGTTGTTGGCCTTTTTGACTTGTTCTTCCGATAAATAGCCCAACTTATCATAAACAAGGTCGTCATTCGCCAACAGCTGTTCAAAAATCTCTTTAATGTAAAGGCGTCCTTTTATGAGTTGACGAAACATATTCTTTACCGCATTCCATTGTGGTTCAATTTCATTGACACTTTCTTGCTTCTCAATATATTCCATCCACTGCAGAGGCTCTTCCACCAATTGAATCGGCTCCAGCATTTTACGCTGTATTTCCGTCACCGCTCCTGAGGCGATCGCATTATAAGAATTCATTTGCTTATAAATCATTTGAGCCAATGAACGGGAAACCAGTTCACCTCGTTCATCTAAAATAAGAACGCCTGTTACTTTTCCAAACCGGAAAAAGCGGACAAGCTGATAATACTTTTCTTCATGTGAATAGAAGTACGTATTCAAATGAGGATTTTCGAACAATCGCTTATATTTTTTCATCTGTTCTTCAATGTGGGTTGTCTGTTCTACTTTCAACAAAGAAGAACACCCCCTTCCCAATGAGTTTCGTTATTTTCCAAACCCAAACAATCCTTTTGCACCATTCCATAAAGCCGAAGCTTTCTCTTTAATTTTTTCACGGTTTTTAATCAGCTTCGTCACGCCTTGAACCGCATATCCAGCTACAAACAGCCCTGCTCCAACAGCCATAAGCCCAGCACCCGCTGGTGTCATCATTCCCATCGTTCCAGCACTTGCAACCATTTCACCGACACTGCTGATCGTTTTCCCGATACTTTCAGCCCGATCGTAGCCGTTGTCTGCATTAATGGCAGCTCCGACATTTTTAACGGTCTCATAAGTGGAGAAGCCTAAGCCAATAGCTCCCATCCCTACCCCAATCTTCGGAAGAACGCGTCTGGCCCCCTGGTAGAACGCTCCGTCGGTTGGTGCCATACGCATAAATTCACGAATACGCGTTTGCTCCAATGCAGCTGTATTGCTTAAAAACTTAAAATCTTGGAAATTGGAATACGCGTCATACGTTTTATAACCGGCTTCCAGGAAATCCGCCGCTTCTTTCGCATATGGGTTATTGGAGGAAGAAACCTTGACGGTTGAAATCAGAAACTCCTTCCAGCTCCCCGATCCTTTTAAAGCGCTAGTACCATTGATGCTTTCACCATTTATAACTTGATAATATTCGCCTTTGACCACATCTGTGCCAAGTGCTACTTGTTTCAATAATGCATCGTTGACTGCGTATTTGATCCCATCATAGCTGGTAAATCCATCCGCATCAGGATTATAGGAAAAGCTTTTAGAGGCTTCTTCTGTCCCCTCGCCTTTCGTCCCTTCTCCGCTATGGCTGTTTTCTGTTGTGCCGTCACCCTGGTGTCCGTCTCCGTCATGACTATTCCCTGTCGTGCCGTCACCTTGATGTCCATCACCACTGTGGGTGTCCCCTGTTGTTCCGTCACCTTCCCAACTTCCCTGATCGGTTTGCCCTTGCATTTTCCATTGGTTCAGTTGCCACTGCTGAAATGCCCATTGCCTTGCTTCCCATGTGGAAGCGCTCGGATTCGCCTTTAAATACCATTGTTGCATTTCCCATTGTTCGGATGCCCATTTTTCGGCTTCCCATGTCGAGGCATTCGGTACGGTTTGCAAATACCATTGCTGCATTTGCCATTTTTCCAGCTGTTCCTGCTGCTCGATGGCTTTAGTTCCCTCTCCCTTCCATTCATCAAGCTTCCACGGAGGGATTTGATCTCTCCACTCGTCTCCCTGCCACGGCTGCACTTGTGCAAACGCCAGTATCGGAGCGAATTGCAAAAATAAAATAAACATGACAAAAAACAGTGCTGCCCTTGACCTAATACGCCGTCTTTTCATCCTCTGCACAACCTGCTCTCCTTTCTATTCCGTTTCTGCCTAATGTCCGCTGTTGAGAAGCTTACGTTCTCTGCTTAGAGACTATTGTTTATTGGCTTGGTGAGTTTCAAAAAGCTGATCCATTTTTTCTCGATATGCTTCGTGGCTTTTCGAAACTCCTTCATGATAAATATCATTGGTCGTAAATTGAATATCCCGTGTGTAATCTAAATACCAACGATGGATTTTAGCTTTTTGATCAAAGGTAATTTTCTTTGTTTCTAGTAAATAATCGATAGAGTTTTTATAATTGGCCGCTTCTTCATCCGCTAACTGTTTGGAAACGGAACGATAATTTCTAAACGCATCTTTATTGATCATGCCAATATCAGAAATTTTTTGTTTGTTTTCTTGAAACCAAGTATGCCAATCGACCGCATCTTCTTTTGCTTTATTAAACTCGTTGTTGAGCTCATCCTGAGTGTTCACAGATGTATAGTCTCCTCCAGAAGCATTGGCCACTTGTTCAAGCTGCTTTTGTCCTGCATCATCCACATCAAACCCGATGACATTCACAACAGGCGCAATGCTGGACTCTTTCAATTTTTTTGCTTCTGCCGCTGGATCCCCGCCGCATGTTTCAATTCCATCGCTAACTAGATAGATGATGTTTTTATGTTGTTCTCCTTCAAACTCATTCAAATCATCCGATGCTTGTTGAAGGGATTTAGCCACAGGCGTCCATCCTGTCGGCTGAAAGCTATTCAACGCACTTTGAAGCTGCTGTGCATTATATGTATTGATGGAATAAACAAGCTCGCTGCTTTGGCAGGATAATGCTTTATCCTTCTCTTCATTGCTTCCCTTATGGCCGTATACACGCAACCCCACTTTAGTACCTTCCGGAAGCGTGCTGGCAAAATTAAGGATGGCTTCCTTAGCGAGCTCCATCTTGGTTTTTCCGTTTACTTTACCAGCCATACTGCCGCTGGCATCCAAAATGATTTCTACATTATAGCTCGGCTCTTTTTGCTCCGTTTGTTGCTCTTTGGGATTGCCCACATCTTCTTGTGCCACAATTCCTGGAGGCTTAGGATATTCCTGCTTATATAACTGAACAAGCTTATTGTATAACCCCTTTGTTTCCTCTTCACTCGCACTCTCAGGCAAGGCCGGAAATTCGTTCAACCTTTCTTCAAACGTTGATTCATTTTCCTCAAATCGTTTACCCGCCAACTCTCCAACAGGATAATCCAATACTTCCGCATAATTTTTCGGCGCCTCCGGGGCATTATAAAAAGCTTCTAATTCAGAAGGTTCTTTTGCTTTCTCGTTTACTTCTTCTACAGTGTTTGTTTCTTCTTTCTTTGGCTGTGCAGCTGGTTCATCATTTCCGCATCCTGCCAGCATAGCCAATGTCAAAGAGGAAAAAGCGATAAATCCTTTTTGTAACCATTGCCTGTTCATTTGTTTTCTCCCTCTTTCTTCAGGTTTTGCAAAGAACGAAAAGGGCCTTCTCTCTTGATTACGCACTATTGCCGAATCATTTCCATTAACAGGCCCTTTTCATCTATCAATCATTTATTCTCTTATCCTTAAAGACGTTGACGCCTCTTATTCTCCGCCGCCAATTTTACCTAAAAATCCTTCAAGCTTCCCTACGAAAGTGTCTCCAAAACTCGTACTGCTCATGGCAGTCGAAATAACGCCCGTTAGAATAACAATGATTGCTGCAATTCCAATCCACTCAAGGGACTGTGAACCTCTTTCATTATTTAAATAACTTTGTACCTTTACATAAGCTTTCGTCATAAATGTTTTCATTATTTATTCCTCCTATTATTTACTCAAAATTGATGAATTTAATAATCTGCCATCTAAAAAGCACCGTCTTGTGAGGAATCACCTCCCAAATTATTCAAACATTTTAAACACGCTATTATCACCAAGAAACATATTCAATATCATCAATCCGGCAATCATCATAATGGCGGCCGGCGTAATGACGAAGGTAGTAATCAAAGTAATTTTCGGCGATGCTTTCGCGGCTTTCTCTTTTGCCTGCTCTTTGCGCATAATGCGCATATCTTCTGCCTGCATTTTAAATGTTTGAGCAATCGGAACACCAAGCCGGTTCCCCTGTATAAGGGATTTAATCAATGACTGAAATTCAGGGTTGTCGTTTCGCCTTAACAGCTCCCGATATGCTTCTTCCCTTGGAACCCCCAATTCGACTTCTTGCAGAAAGCGGGAAAACTCTTCCTTAAGGGGGCCGTCAAAAAAGCGAACAATTTGCTTTAGAGCTTGTTCTAAATGAACACCAGCCTGCAAGCTGACGCTGACGGTATCCAAAAAGTCCGGAAGATCGTAACGCAGTTTCTCCTGACGTTCCTTCCCTTTACTTTTCACATACAAAATCGGAAGAAAGTAACCGATTAACGGCATGAAGAGCAGACCAAAATGAGCAAGGGGAATCCCGATGACAAACGCCATCGCCGCTAGCGTCAATCCTGCCAGCGCGAAAAAGATTTTGATTCCTTGAAATCGCTCGACCGTTAAATCAAACGGATAGCCTGATCGTTTAAGCCAATCTTCTACATCATGGGGCTCACTGAAAAAGTTAATACGCTGTCCCATGGACGAAAAATCATCTGCAAATTTTGTCAGGCGTCTAATGGTTTTTTCGATTAATGCTTCTTTTTTCTGGTTACGGTGTTCATTTCCCATATGTACCGTTTCTTGCACATGTACCATCAACTCTTTTTTCTGTTGCTGAAATACATATAGATGACGCAATCCAATACCGACGAACAACCAAAATAAAATGACTGAAATAATGAGTAATGCATCCATGTTTTACACCCTTATATTGGATACCTTTCGAACGAGAATAAAAGCAAGAATCGTCGCTCCTAAAAAGAGAAGCCCTAAAATTGCTCCAGGTACCGTCATGAGCGGCTGCAAAAATCCGTCGATGATCTGGTTCATCATCAAGACAAGAAAAACCGGTAAGATTGGTAATAAGTACGAAATATAACGTTGTTCGGCTGTCATCGTTTTAATGGATTGCAAGAGAAGCTTTCGTTCATCTAATGTTTGCGACATTTCGTCCAATACGGCGTAAAGGTTGCCTCCCGCACGTTTTTGAATGAGAAGCGTCGCAATAAACAACTGAAACTCACGGGATTTATGGCGCCTTTGCATGTCTTTTAATGCTCTTTCAAAATCTACCCCGAGCTGAAGTTCCTGTGATAATCGTTGGAATTCTTCCTTTGCCGGTGACGCCACTTCACGTGCCACAAGATCAATGCCCTGATAAATGGTCATTCCCGCCCGTACCGAGTTGCCAAGCAAGCGGCACACTTCGCCAAGCTGATTGTTTAAACGTTCTTCATATTTGTTTTGACGAAGCCAAAACAGAATGAAATAAGTCGCGATGACGGTAAAGATGCCAATGATGGCTCCAAGAGCGTATGTAAGGCCAAACATGCTGTTGGACAGAACGGTAATGGCCATAAAAGCAAGTGCCAGCATCCCTAAAAACTCAGACGGTGTAAGCGGAAGATTCGCTTGCTGCAGCTTTTCTCTTAAAGGCTCGGCATGCTTCGTTTGATCAAAACGATCCCCCAGAACAACGAAAAAACTTTTCCGCTTTTGACGCTCTCCGTACCAGCCTGTCACACGCTGTTTCCATTGACGTTTTTCCGCCCGGTAGCCAAGATAGCTGTATGCTCCCCATAGTCCGAATAAAACGGCTAAACCGTAAAAGACTGCGGCTGTCATACGTTCACCTCCACTTGTTGAAACAAGGATTCATCAATGTCTGCTCCATATGTCTGCAAGCGATGTAAGCATGCTGGAACAATGCCGGTCGGGATGAAGGATCCTTCCACATCCCCGTTTTTCGATATTCCTGTGCGCTTAAAGGTAAAAATCTCTTGAACGCGGTTGGACCCATCTTCCTTGGTGACAATTTCGGCAATGGAAATGATTTTACGTGTACCGTCCGTTAACCGGGTCGCCTGAACGATAAAATCAAGGGCTCCAACGACGTATTCGCGAATGACATGGCTCGGTAAGTCCATCCCAGCCATAATGACCATCGCTTCCACACGCCTCAGTGCATCCTCCGGTGAATTGGCATGGACCGTTGTCAAAGAACCTTCATGCCCGGTATTCATCGCTTGCAGCATATCAAAGGCTTCCGCTCCGCGAACCTCCCCGACGATGATGCGGTCAGGGCGCATACGCAGCGCATTTCGGACAAGCTGGCGAATTGTGACTTCTCCCCGTCCCTCTACATTGGCAGGACGCGCTTCCATTCCCACGACATTTGGACGGTCCAAACGAAGTTCAGCCGAGTCTTCAATCGTGATAACGCGTTCTCCAAATGGAATGGCACCCGCTGCGACGTTCAGCAATGTTGTTTTACCGCTGCCCGTTCCTCCCGAAATCAGCACGTTCATCTTCGCTTTCACGATGGCCTGCAAAAATTGCCCCATCTCTCCGCTTAAAGAATTTAAACCAAGTAAATCCTCCAGCCGGAATGGATCTTTCCTGAATTTACGAATCGATACAAGCGTTCCATTTAAACTGATTGGTGGAATAACAGCATTCACGCGGCTTCCATCCGGCAAACGCGCATCAACCATTGGCGAGCTTTCATCAATGCGGCGGCCAAGGGGGGCTACGATGCGGTCAATGACATGACGCACATGTGAGTCATCCCGGAAGGCGACATTTGTCATCTCTAATTTACCTTTTCGTTCCACATATACTTGTTTATGCCCGTTGATTAAAATTTCTGTAATGGATTCATCATGAATCAATGGCTCCAGCGGTCCGAAGCCGACTGCCTCATCTAAAATTCTTGTAAGCAATAATTCCTTATCCGTTCTGGAAATGACCACTTTTTCTTCAGTCATGAACTGGCTGACAAGCTGCTCAATCCGCAGCCTCATTTCGCCTTGCGAAAGCCTTGTGAGTACTTCTAAATTCGCATCACGTAAGAGCCGTGCCTTATAATGTTCCGCCAGTTCTTCTAAATACGGCTGATCATATACGGCAGCCGTTACACTTTTCGTTTCTTTTAATACCTTTTCTTTTCGTTTTTCAAATAATGACGCCATTTTCTCTGCCTTCCTCCTTTCCTCGCAGTTATACTTTCTTACCTTTCCACAATGTTACTTCAACATGGAAAGAACCCATTTTTGAACATCCTTGGCAAACGGAATAATTTTCTTTTCATTCGGCTGCTTGCGAATGGGTTCTCCTTTATTCAAAGCAGCTTGGACACCTTTTAAATCACGGCGGATTTTTGCCGCCACCGGGTAGGTAACAAATTGCTTTAAGTCATTCGGCTGCAATTCGTTATCTCGGCCCACTTCATTCAACACTACTTCCATCCGGTTTTCTGTATTGATTCCCAGCCTTACAAACAACTGCTCCACTTGCTTCAACACTTTTAATGACAATGTATTAAAGTTTAACACATAGTAAATTTTGTCAGATTCCTCCAAAGCCGTATACGTCACGCCATTCATATGGGACGGGAGATCGACAATGACAAAATCGTAGCTGCGGCGGCATGTACGCAGCAATTTCGCGATGAACTCTTCGGCGATGGTTTCTGCAACCTCTGCATCTGCGGGACTCAACAAAACCTCTAACTGTGAATGCTTTTCTTTTTGGGAGACATTGCGAATATGACCTTCGTTCATCTCTTCAGCGACCGGCAGCAAGTCTGCCAGCGAGCGGGTGGATTCAATTGTTAACACCGTTTCCACTCCACCATATTGAAGATTTAAGTCTAATAGAATCACTTGTGCTGTCGATTCAAGCTTTAGCGTTTGCGCAAAAGAAGATGCGACGATCGTTCTTCCAACGCCCCCTTTACCGCTGTAAAACGAGTAAATTTGTCCGCGGCCGCGTTTATAGGAAACGGTAGCGGCAGCTTCCGATTCCTGCTGTTTTTGCTCATTCACAAGGTGAAGCAGACTTGGAAACCGGCCTTCAAACAATGTCAGTTCATCCGGGAATACGAAGAAGTCCACTGCCCCGGCTCTCGTCACACTTCTTAATAGATTAAAATCTTGATAGCGTGCAACAAAAATAACGACTGTGAGCGGGTTTAACATTTTTATATAATGAATCAGCTCGATCGATGAATCATCTTCAGGCTGAACGAGGACGACCACTTCAGGCGCGAGTCGGTCTAACTCCAATGTGACGTCCCCCGGTTCTAATACATGAACGGCCACTTCAGGTCTTTCAATCGTTAAACGCAGCTGATCAGTAATGGCAGGCTGATCGCTAACAATGAGTAATTTATGATGTTGATTCATAATCGCTCCTCCAACGGGTTAGTTTGTCTTTGCCGGCTGGGCAGGCTGCTGAGCTGGTGTTTCCTGTGCTGGAGCCGGTTTGACTTCTTGCTGCGCCGGCGGGGCAGCCGGGGCCGATTGCTTGGCGGCCTCTTCCGCTTGTTTCGTCTCCGCTTTCGGTGCTGCCGGTTCCTCCACTTGTTTTTGGTCTTCTTTTCCGACATTGGCCTTTAAAATTCTGATGCTTTCCGCATAGTTTTGCATATGTATGAGCTTCGGTGCGTCTTCTTCACTTACTTCGACTGCCACACCCGTGAAGTCTTTCCCCTCAGGTAGACGTGAAACAAGAACGTCCTTCATGAACACCTCTGTTTTCGGTTGGTCATTAAATTTATGGGATACAATAATATCCACACGATCTTGTTCCCCCACTGCCTCATCAAAGTGAACTTTTTCATTTTCAAAAATCGCCACTAACCGATTGTTTTCGTTTTGGACATTAGAAACTTCCTTTAATACATTTTCAATGATAAGATCCCCTTTCGACATCGGCACAACGGACACTTTATTCACTAATTTGCTGACATCCGTTACATAGGATTTCGACTCCTCAACAAACCGAGTTGGCAGCTCGATCGTCATTACCTGGCCCGGCTCAATAGGCGTTCTCGAAGCTATATCAGTAGCGGCGACATATACCTTCGTCCGTCCTCCAAGACCGGAGTTCAAGTCCTTCACTTTCCCTAAAAACAAGATGCCGGCTGTAACGGCTAATAGAAAGGATAATGATAAGAAAATAATGGCTTTACGCTTGGATTCTAACATGAATGAATACCTCTCCTTGAACACTTGTTCACAATTATGTCAATTTTAGTAGTTTAACTATGTAAAAAGTTACTATACTCCTATAAATAAAATCAATGCAGCACCGATTAATCCCATATATACGTTCCCCCTCTTTTTCATCATTTTCCATTTTTTCCTCCATCTATAGAATCCATAGTCCTAGGACCACATTAGGATAAAGAAAATGTTTATTTTCAGAGTTATTCTGCTTCTCCTGGCCGAACTTCTTCTATTGTTTTCTATTTTAAAGGACTGGTTTTACTTGCTAGACGTAGAAATCCATCCCTCCCCTCTTCCTTTTTTATCTACATTCAGCTCTAAAACATTCGTCTCTCCACATATATAAGAATGCGATTACATGCCTGTATTATTTTCTGAAAATTTAGCAATATTACACTTTATAGGAATTTAGATTCCTTTTTTGTAATTTTTTAGACGAGATAAACTACTTGTTTTTTACCTTGAGAAAAAAGATTTAAAACCCATTTTTAGAAAAAAATTCCGATAACCTCAAAAAAGAATCTATTTTACTATAAAAATGAGGTTTATCCTCAATATAAAAAGGTCATATTACCCTCTACTGGGTAATATGACCCTTAAAATTCGTTTGAAATCTGCAGCTCCGCAATAAAGAATTGCCGCTCATCGTTTTTATCGTATGCTCAGATTTTTATCCTTACATTCGAGTGTCCCGTTAATGGAAGCTTGAAGACTGACGCCACTGCCAGCCCAAAATACCCCCGCTAAAAGAATCCATTCCCCCATTTTGTTCCCTCTTTCCTTGCTATTTGTCCCTTATCAATTCGACAAAAAAGAGAAATGCTCTTTTTATACCAATTTATACCAAATTATTTTTAATTGAAGCTTTCTTTGTAAGCGTGGTTACTTTTGGATGGGTAATCACCTTATTTCTCATTAATGAGAAAAACAGGCATAGTTTTTGACAGGTATGGAAATGATTTTGTACGATAGTACTCGTTCCGAAAAAGAAAGGAGAGATTTACATATGTCTCAATCATTGCAAGGAAAAGTGGCGTTAGTAACAGGGGCCGGCAAAGGAATTGGCCGTGCTGCGGCTATCGCATTGGCGAAAGAAGGCGTAAATATCGGGTTAATCGCCCGTTCAGAAAATGATTTAAAAAAAGTAAAAGAAGAAGTCGAGGCATTGGGTGTTAAAGCGGCATATGCAACAGCAGACGTTTCCGTAATGGAAGAGGTTGACAAAGCCGTAGAGACCTTAAAAAGAGAACTTGGCTCCACCGACATTTTAATCAATAATGCCGGAATCGCTAAATTCGGTAAGTTTCTGGAGCTTGATCCTCAAGACTGGAAACAAATCATCGATGTCAACTTAATGGGTGTTTATTATGTGACACGCGCTGTCTTGCCGCAGCTGATAGAGCGTAACAGCGGTGACATCATCAACATCTCGTCAACCGCCGGGCAGAAAGGGGCTCCAGTGACGAGTGCTTACAGCGCATCCAAATTCGGCGTCCTTGGCCTGACAGAATCTCTTGCTTTGGAAGTACGCAAGCATAATATTCGTGTATCAGCATTGACGCCAAGTACGGTAGCGACAGATTTGGCAGTGGAACAAAATTTGACGGACGGCAATCCGGACAAAGTGATGCAGCCGGAAGATTTGGCAGAATTCATGGTTGCTCAATTAAAGCTTCATCCGCGCATCTTTATTAAATCTGCCGGCATGTGGTCAACTAATCCGTAAATCGGTCACATAAAATCTTGAATGTAAAAAGAATCTTTCCTTTTTAACTCTGTTTCTCAACAAATGATTGTAAAAGGTCCTTTTCAGGAAGTTGTCTCATAAGTATCTTGATAAATCACAAGAACTGTTTTTTTAATGAAAGGCCCCGTCACGAAGTCCTTGGCTTTACTGGATTTACATGACGGGGCCTTTTAGGAGAATGACTCGAAAGGGATTCTTTTTGCCCTTTCGAATCATTCTCTATTTATTTATTTATTTTTCAGCTGTGGAGCTGTCTCTTCTGCTAACTCTTCAAAAGATTTCACTTTCCCATGATGAGGGTTTTGAGATTGTTTTCTTACGGTCCACTGGCGTTCCTGCTGGCTTTTAGATTGTGTCATATATGCTCGTCCTTTCCTATAAGATGGATGCTTCTTCATATACTAGGATGGCACCGGGGAGTATAATTATACTTAGACGACTAATGAAAGGATTTCCGTGAATGATATCAAATAAACGCATTGTTTTAATGTTCCTTGCCATCCACTTTTCTTTTTTTACGGCTTTTGCCAATAATCAATGGTTTTGGGTTTTGTTCCCGCTCTTATATACCATACTTATTGTCGTCTCTATAATGGTTTCCCTCCCTCGCCATACGTCCATAAAGCAATTGGTAATAGGAACTTTATCGGGATTATTTTTATATGGGTTATTCGCGTTCGGATATTGGCTGCTCCTTCATACGCCTCTTCCCATCAAAGGGTATGTACATGATTTATATGACTCCATTGGACCATCCGTGTGGTGGCAGCACGGATTAATATGGCTGATTACTGCAGGCGAAGAATTCTTTTGGCGCTTGTTTATCCAACAAAATGTCTTAGGCGGATTCAGTACCCCAAAACGCATTTTGCTGGCAACGGGCCTTTACACAAGCATCCATCTATATTCCTTTAACCCGCTGCTCATTCTTGCAGCCATTGCGGGCGGAATTTACTGGGGATGGCTATATGAAAAAACACGAAATATATATACCGTGGTCGCATCGCATGCCGTCTTTGATCTATTCCTTTTATACATATTGCCTTTTAAATGAGAAAAGCGGAGGCGACTGTTCATTGAAATCGTTTTTGATTTTTAGGTATACTACTTCTAGGGCACTGACGGGCGGCTTCATTCTTTATCCAACAAAGGTTTGAATGCCCTAGGAACAGGATAAATAATACAATAAAGGACGGAGAAGCTATGTGGAAAAAAGAAAATATAGAGCAAGTGTTTATCAATTATAGACCTCAAGCAGAAAAACTGCTGCAAAACACCGATAAAGTCAAGCAGCTCCTTCATCAAGCGATTGAAAAAGCAAAGCAAAACGACGGAATCATCGGAGAGTCGTTTCGAAATTTAGAGCTTACATTTGAGATGTTTCGAGACTGGTTAAAAGGAGAATATCAGCACGTTCCAAAACGTTCGCTTGTAACTATTGCCGTCACGCTTCTTTATTTCGTATCTGTAGTAGATTTCATTCCCGACCTTCTCATTGGCATAGGGCTTGTCGATGATGCCGCCGTCATTGCCTATGCAATGACGCACATTCAGGCGGACTTGGAACAATATAAGATATGGAAACATGAGCAAGACCAATCACCCATTACGATTGATATTTCCAAATCCACATGACATATGTAAGAAGCAGGAAAAAGGATTTTTCCTGCTTCTTACATAAAAATCTTTTCCCACATTTATAGTGCAAACCCTATCTTAATTATTCGTCGAAAGTAGAGGAGACTTTCGGCAAATGGCTAGCAAACCACTCTTCAATCTCTTTATTGTACTCTTTAAAATGTTGATTCAATGGATGATCGTCCCCTTTATACAATACATATTTATGTTCTTTATCCCGCTCTTTTAATTGCGTGACCAGCTTTTCCGCCTGCGAATAATGAACTTTCTTATCTTTTGTACCGTGTAAAATAAGAAGAGGAGAATTGATTTTATCACTCCAGAAGACAACGGAACGACTTTTGTATTTCTCTTTCTCTTCTGTCGGACTCCCTACCATCTTCCTCAATTCTTTTTTTACGTTTGCCCCCCTTCCATCATAAAATTGAAACATATCTGTAATCCCCGATATGACTGCTGCTGCATTGAAGTGGATTCCGTTTTTCATCAGTAAATAGGTCATCATCCCGCCACGGGAATAGCCGATGACCACTTTTTGCTCAGGGTGAACATAGGGCAATTTTTCTGCGTAATGAATCAAATTGACAATGTCGTTAACATCGTTGCCCCCATACGTTTCTTTCCCTTCACTTCCCCCGTTTCCACGATATTGAGTCGTTACTACCACATACCCTTTTTGAGCCCAGGATGATAAATATAACAGCCTTTTATTATTAACAGAGCCATAATCATGCATCCCGCCCCGATTGTACACAAGTAACGGGAGCTTTCCTTTACTTTCTTTTGGTTTAAGTAAAAATCCTTTTATTTTTAACCCATCACTCATATATGTAATTTTATGGACATCTACACCTTGAGTGTATGGAGATCGAAGGTACACTTTCTCCTTAATAATACCATCGGGTTTGGTAAAGAAAGCAGTTAAGGTTAAGGCTGCGGCTATCAATGCCATCACCATCACAAAACTCAATTTCTTCATTCTAAGTTCCCCCATTGATGAACAAACATCATTTCACTTTATTCCTTTCGAACAGGCGAGATAGTCTTCACTTGTAAGTCTTATACATCAATATACTAAAAAACGTGACAATAGCCCTCACGCCTTTGCCAATACAATCTGTATATCGGAAGCTTCACAGTATATTTTATGTTGATTGTGGTTTATCCTATCTTTTAAAATCTTTCCTCTTATTGAAAAAACATCCTGGCCTCCGTATTATTAATGCTCTATATTCCTGAAGACATCTGTCTACATTCCCTAGTTATATAAATCCAATATAACTTTTAATGTTACTCCTCCTGAACTCATCTTTAAGTTTTTAAAGTTTCAATATCTTGAATAAATGAAAATGAGTTATGTGGATTTATATAAGAAAAAATGTCTATGCAATCTTTTTATTGGCCAAGATTGCACGGACATTTTTCCGTTTATAGCTATTGAGATAATTAATTACGGTACGTTCTCATTCTATTTCAACGTTTTCTTCTCTTCGATTTCTATTTATGAAAGAAAATATAACGAGCAATAATAATATAACAAGACAAACGGTGGAGCCGATTATATTATTTTTATTAAGAAGAAAAGAAATAAAGATAATCAATAAAGATGCGACTGCCGCTATTGTTGTATATGGGAACCATTTCACCTGGAAAAACGGTTTTTTCTTATATTGAGAACGGAGCTTCAGTTGAGCTAAACAAATGCTCATCCAAAGTAACAGAACCGTAAAACCAGGGATTGTCATCAAATAGCCAATGACTTGATCCGGAGTCATATAAGCTAAAAATACCCCGATCAACATACACACTGCTGTTAAAATGAGGCCATTTATCGGTACTCCTTGTTTAGAAACCTTTAATAATTTTTTAGGAGCCTCACCACTTTGAGCCATTGAATATAACGTTCTGGAAGTCGCATACATCCCAGAGTTTGCAGCTGATAAAACAGCCGTTAAAAGAACAAAATTCATAATATGAGCCGCTCCAGGCAGCCCTGTGATGCTGAACACTTGAACAAATGGACTTTCTTCCCCTGATACTTTATTCCATGGTATTAAACCGCATATAATAAGGATAGGAAGGATATAAAAAATAATGACTCTCCAGACCGTTCCTTTAATTACTTTCGGCAATACCTTCTCGGCATCTTTTGTTTCTGTGACAGCGACACCAATCAACTCTGCCCCGCCATATGAAAACATAACAACTAAAAAAGCACTCAACATTCCTCCAATGCCATGAGGAAAGAACCCGCCGTGTGCAGTATAGTTAGACAAAGGATCATCGAGTGAACTTGGAATAATCCCCAATAAAATAGAAAAGCCTAAAATAATAAAAGCAATTAAAGCAATAATTTTAATTCCCGCAAACCAAAACTCGATCTCTCCGTAATACTTTACGTTAAATAAGTTAATCCCAACTATCAATATCGCACAAAGAAGGCTTAACAGCCATAATGGTACGGATGGAAACCAATATTTCAGGAAACTTCCTGCTGCTAAAACTTCAACAACGGTGACGATAATCCAATTGATCCAGTAGAGCCACCCTACGATAAAGGAGATGCGAAATCCAAAAGCTTTATATACAAGATGTTGAACATTTAAGCCTGGATAAACAACGGCCATCTCAGCCAATGCCGACATTACAATAAATAATAATAAGCCTCCCAATAAGTAAGCCAAAACGACACTTGGCCCCGCTATATTTAACGTATTTGAACTTCCTTTAAAAATCCCTGTTCCAATCATGCCTGCCAAAGCAATAAACATGACATGTCTAGGCAATAAACCCTGCTTTAAACCTTGATGACTTTTTTCCATGCTGTTCCTGCCTTCCTGTTGAATTATCATAATGATAATTCTTTTACAAATAATGATGGTATTACATAACTACAGTAAATAAACCCTTTTATACTTTTATGCTTTTATACTTTTATGCAGTTAAGTATTAAATATGATTTTAGTATAATAGTATTCTCTTCTATCCGTCAATGTAGTGTTTAGATATTTTTATGCAGAAACTCGGGTGAATAAAAAACAGATAGAAAACAAACTTATATAAAAACCCAATAATTCCCTCATGGAAATCCCAATCAAAATACTTGAAAGTCAAAAAAGGTCAAAGTATAATAGCCTCATAAAGGTCAAATAAAGTCAAAGTCAAAAGCACCATATGTGTAACCATTAAACATTTCAAGGAGGTTATGAGCAATGATTTGTCAAAACTGTCAACAGCGACAAGCAACTGTTCACTTCAATCTTCAATTCAATAACGAAAAACAACAATATCATTTATGCCATACATGCTATCAAACATTGAAAGCTAATAATAAAATTCCTTCTGGATTTGAAGGCGGCTTTACGAATATGTCATTTGATGATTTATTCAAACAACTGGCCGGCCAACAGATGGCAGCGCCGCATCAAGGAGCACAAGCCGCTCAACCGAAGCAAGGTGGTAACGGCGGCGGTAGTTTTTTAGATCAATTCGGACGCAATTTAACAAACGCAGCCAAAGCCGGATTAATTGACCCTGTCATTGGCCGAGACGAAGAGGTAGAACGCGTCATCGAGATTTTGAATCGCCGCAATAAAAACAACCCTGTATTGATCGGTGAACCTGGTGTTGGTAAAACGGCAATTGTAGAAGGATTAGCATTAAAAATTACGGAAGGAAACGTTCCTTCTAAGCTTTTGAATAAAGAAGTGTATTTATTAGATGTTGCTTCATTAGTATCGAATACCGGCATTCGCGGTCAATTCGAGGAGCGCATGCAACAACTGATTGCTGAATTGCAAAAACGAAAAAATGTGATCTTGTTTATTGATGAAATTCACTTACTAGTCGGAGCAGGTTCTGCAGAAGGCTCAATGGATGCAGGTAACATTTTAAAACCGGCGTTAGCCCGCGGTGAACTTCAATTGGTCGGTGCGACAACATTAAAAGAGTACCGCTCCATTGAAAAAGATGCTGCGTTAGAGCGCCGTTTCCAGCCCGTGATGGTGCATGAGCCAACAGTAGAGCAGGCGATTGACATTTTAAAAGGAATTCAACGCAAATATGAAGAATATCATGCCGTAAGTTATACAGAAGAAGCCATGAAAGCATGTGTCACATTATCACACCGCTACATTCAAGATCGCTTCTTGCCTGATAAGGCCATTGATTTATTAGATGAAGCCGGTTCAAAAATGAACTTACAAGCCGGTGTAACAAACACCGACGATATCGAAAAGCGTTTAAAAGAAATTGCAGTTGAAAAGGAAAAAGCACTGAAGGCAGAAAACTATGAAGCAGCTGCCAAACTTCGTGATGAAGAGGCTTCGTTAGAAAAGCGCCTTGAAAACAAAGAGGAGAAAAAAGCGGTAGTGGATGTCCACAACATTGAAGCCATTATCGAGAAGAAAACAGGTATTCCTGTTGGTAAGCTTCAAGCAAATGAAACGGATAAAATGAAAAACTTGGCTGAAAACTTAGTAAATAAAGTCATTGGTCAAGGTGAAGCCGTTGAAAAAGTGGCCAAAGCGATTCGTCGTTCTCGTGCCGGTTTAAAAGCAAAACACCGTCCGATTGGTTCATTCCTGTTTGTCGGACCAACAGGTGTGGGTAAAACAGAATTAACGAAAACATTGGCTGAAGAATTGTTCGGCTCAAAAGATGCCATGGTTCGTCTGGATATGAGTGAGTATATGGAGAAACATTCCGTTTCGAAATTAATCGGTTCACCTCCCGGCTATGTCGGTCATGACGAAGCGGGACAATTAACGGAGAAAGTACGCCGCAATCCGTACTCAATCATTCTGTTAGACGAGATTGAAAAAGCGCATCCGGATGTACAGCACATGTTCTTGCAAATTTTAGAGGATGGCCGTTTAACAGACAGCCAGGGCCGCACAGTAAGCTTTAAAGATACCGTCATCATTATGACAAGTAACGCTGGTGTCGGAGCGAAGAAAATTACGGTTGGATTCGAAAAAACAAACGATGCCGTGAAACAAACATCCGTGCTTGATTCACTCTCTTCATACTTCAAGCCGGAATTCCTGAACCGTTTTGATGCGATTATCGAATTCAATCACCTAGAGAAAGACAATCTTGTAAAAATTGTGGACTTAATGCTAACAGATTTACAAGAAACATTGAAAGAGCAAAACATTACAATGACTGTTTCAGATGAAGCGAAAGAAAAATTAGCCGAGCTTGGCTACCATCCGGCATTCGGTGCCCGTCCGCTTCGCCGCGTGATTCAAGAACAGCTTGAAGACCGCATTACAGATTTGATTTTAGATCAAGGCGACGTGAAAGAAGTGACGGTGGAAGTTGAAAATAATGAGATTGTTGTACGCTAATAAGAAAAGCGGAAGCAGTTGTTCTATAAATTCTCAATAGACCATAAAAGTGACTTTTTACTGAATGGACCCGTCCCTAACTCAAGGATTTAGGGACGGGTCCTTTTCAGGAGGATGACTCGAAAGGTATGCTTTTTATACCTTTCGAGTCATCCTCTTTCTCATGTAATCCATTAGATATTGGACAAAAATCTCATCTTTCAAGAAACCATTCTACTTCATGATTAAGGCCCGAGATAGAGTTATAGCGAACCCTCACTTGCTTGTCAAAAGCCAGCTTTGCAAGTATGCCGCAGCCAACCCCGTCCAAATCATTATGAGACAGCAATCTATACATGTTCTTCACCTCTGATATAGTATGGTTCAAAAAGGCAGACAATATAAAAAAGAGGATAAATCAAAAGATGTGAAAAACATATCTTTTGATTTATCCTCTTGAAAGGATTTCTCACAAAAACCTAGTGTAATCAAAACATTCAGTGTTGAACCCTTACCGCAAAAAATCATATTTGGGAGACGTACGACAGCCTCTTCCTATCTATGCATTCTTCATTATGACCATCTCAGGAGTAGATAATAATGTTTACTGCTCTGTTGATTCTTCAGCCTCTTCTTCTGTTGTTTCTTCTGTTGTTTCTTCTTGTTGTTCTTCTGGATTTGTTTCATCTTGCTGCTCTGCATCTTGACCGCAAGCTGTAAGTAAGAAAATTGCAAGTAAAGAACCGAATAGTTTGAGCATTAAACCTTTGTTCATCATCTGTTCCCCTTTCAATTCACTCCATGTATTTAGCCGTTTCACATTCCTCTACGGCTCTGATTTGATTATATGAGATGTCTATCATTAAAAGGGGTTTTTTACCTTTTTATAACATAAGCTTTACACTGCCTTTATGTTTTAATATTTCCTATATATTTCCTGATTTCCATGTAATTGTTTGCGTATTCTGCCAGCAAGAGTACGAAAACGATAATCGATTCTCTCTCCACGCTTTCCTTTCATTAAGTTACTCAGACTTTAGAAGGAAATTTTTTCATGCAAAATCTGTACCCCTTCTTCCCTCTCTCTTCTCATGAACAAGAAATATTTTCTAATTATACTTAACTTATAGAATAACAAAGTTGATGGGAGCGTGAACGGAGATGTTCATGAATGACTATGAGGCAGATATGATTTATAAATTGGAATATAGAACATGTAAGGAAAACAAATACGAAGGAATATATGAAAATCAAAAACGCCATGCTATCCATTTAAGCCAACTGCTCGTTTACATGCTGAGAGGATATTAATTATAAGTTCTGTTAAACATAGCCTAATCAAAAAGCTTGAATTCTAATGATCACAGTTCATATTCGCTAATGGAACAACGCCCTTTAGGAATCCGCTTGAATATCAAAAAGTGAAGCGAGTTTCTTTTTTAATCTTCTCGCTTCACTTCGCTAGTCAAAATAGATGTAAGTGTCCGGGCACGCCGCTCTTTCGATGGGACATTTGGAAGAACTTCCATGATGATGTTCCTCATCTTTTGCACAAACTCCATGAATTCTTCATCCGATAAAAAAAGCGTGACCTGGCGATATCCTGCTCCGTCTTTTTCAAAGTCAAAGCCTTTTTGGCTTACATATCTTTCAAAGTCACCCATTACAGCAGCCATGAAGCGTAAAAAATAATCCATATGCTGCTCTTTTGTCATATTTCGCAACTCTTCCGGTGTGATTTGTTCCTTATTTTCTGCCAATGCATATGTTTTTTCTACCGTTCCCCGAATAGGGGTTTGATTGACGACGATGATAAATCCCGCGTCCGCCAGCTTTTTTATGTGACGATACAACGAAGCTTGTGGAACATCTGGCAGCGCTTCGCTCATTTGCTGGGCAGTCAGCCTTTCTTTTCCAGCTAACGTCTGAATAATTCGAATGCGGACTGGATGTAAAATTAAATCTGCTTTTGAATCTTTCATGGCAAACACCTCAAATATAGGTATGTAAAAAATGATTAACAAAATTATTATCAATATTGATAATAATTTTATGGTATGGAAGTTATGAATGTCAAGTTTTCTACCAAGAAAAGTGCAAGCCTCTGGTCAAAAAGTTATGCTTTCTTTTAATAGAAAAACTCTCGTCCGTCAGACGAGAGTTTTTCTATGCTAAAGAGCACTTGTTGATGACTGGTCTTTATTTTTCGTAGACATCATTTGCACAACGAGTAAAGCTGCAAATAGACCTAAACCAATCATATCGGTAATGCCTTCCGGAATAATCAGCATAATCCCTGCAGCAACTGCCAATAAACGTTCAATCATTGCAAGCGGGCGATACCAGTATCCGACCATCGCTGCTCCAACCGCAATCATACCTATGAAGGATGTAATCACTACCCAAACTAACCTGTACCACGTTGTGTCTATCATAAGCATTTCTGGCGACAGCACAAAGATGTATGGGATAATAAATGCGGCAATGGCCAGTTTAGATGAAAGAATTCCGGTTTTGATCGGTTCTCCTCCCGACACACCGGATGCAGCAAAGGCGGCTAAGGCAACCGGCGGTGTAATATCAGCAATGATACCGAAATAGAATACGAACAAATGTGCCGAAAGCGCCGGTGCCCCAAGCAAAATAAGTGCCGGTGCCGCAATGGTCGATGTGATAACATAGTTGGCTGTTGTAGGCGAACCCATCCCTAAGATTAAAGCAGCTACCATTGTAAAAAACAATGTTAAAATCATAGACCCGCCAGCCAAGTCTATCAAGCCGTTTGCCAGCTTTAAACCTAATCCCGTTTTCGTGACAACACCCACAATCATTCCAGCAGCTGCAGTAGCCGCGGCTACACCAAGTGCCGTTCTTGCGCCATCTACTAAAGCATCAAAGAAGTCCCGAACACTAATCCGAGTCTCCTTCCGAATGGCACTTCCTACAATCGTAATCACAATTGAAATCAGAGCCGAACGTGTAACACTCATCCCTGACATTAATAACACAACAACCGCTACAATCGGAACTAACAAATAAATATTTTTAAAGATTTCTTTTTTACTTGGAATTTCTTCTTTTGTTAGTCCCCTTAGCCCAATGCGCTTTGCTTCGAAGTGGGTCATAATCCAAATCCCTGCAAAATAAAGAATGGCAGGAATAGCTGCAGCCTTGGCAATATCCCAATATGAAATACCACCGCCAATAAACTCCACCATCAAAAAGGCAGCTGCTCCCATAATTGGCGGCATAATTTGTCCGCCTGTTGAAGATGAAGCTTCAACTGCTCCCGCAAACTCCTTGCTGTATCCAAGCCGTTTCATCATCGGAATGGTAAATGCTCCCGATGTGACTACGTTGGCAACGGAACTTCCGCTAATTGTCCCTTGCAGAGCACTTGAGAAAATGGCTACTTTCGCGGGTCCCCCAATACGGCGGCCTGCAATAAAAATAGATAAATCATTGAAATAGTTCCCAACCCCCGTTTTGATCAGAAAGGAGCCAAAGATCAGAAACAAGAAAATATACGTGGCCGATACACCAAGCGGCGTTCCTAAAATCCCTTCCGTTGTAAAGAACATGGTTTGTACAAGCCGCTCGATACTTAAGCCCCGGTGTGCCAAAAAACCAGGCATATATGGTCCGTATAAAGCGTATAACAGGAACACGATGACGATAATCGTAATAGGCAGCCCAACAACGCGTCTTGTTGCTTCTAAAATTAAGACCATGGCTAATATACCAACCATAAAATCCAATGATGTCACTTGACCAACCCTGTTTACTAAATCATCTATAAACAGCGGCCAATACGAACCTACAACTAATCCTAAAAGAGAAAAAACAGCATCATACCAAGTAATTTGAAACTTGCTTTTTTTCCTTTTTCTAGAAGCCGGAAAAAGCAAAAAAATTAATGCGAGGGCAAATCCTAAATGGATGGAGCGCTGAATTTGTGCAGTAAATACACCAAAAATAGCCGTATACAATTGGAATAATGAAAAAGCTAAAAGTCCTCCGTAAGCAATCCACTTTAGTGCACCTGTAAGCTTTCTTGTATTTGCCTCCGGGTCATACTTTGCCATCAGCTCTTCCTGTTGCTCTTGTGTTAATGCTTCATATTTTATTTCCTCTTTACTCAAACACACTCACTCCTTTCAAAACCTCCCATAGGCTGATGCGGCGATAATCGATTCGGATCCAGGTTCCTTCTTTTATAAAAGATGAAAAAGGAATCTCTTTTTTTTTATAAAGCAGGGTATGATTTGCCACTATTTGTCCAATGCGCAAATCAACATACTCAAAAGTGCGGTTCATGTCCGCGATGATGTAGCGGCCATCCTTTTCAATGAATTTTTCGTTTCCCTGCGCATCCGATGGCATTCCAATGGCAAAATCCTCATATTCTAACTGTTTTTGTGTAACAATACCCTTTCTGTCAATCTCATAAGTTTCCAAAACATCAGATAAATGAATGGAATGCGTGTATTTTATTTGAAAGTCCCTACCCTGATCCATTTTCATATAAGCTAAAAGCTTTCCTGTATTTTCATATTCAAACACAAGGGCATATTGGAGCGGGATAAAAGGCAGTCCAATTATGACAATCATAAGAAAAAGAATAATAGCTTTTTTCATTTTCGGCCTCTCAAATCCTGATCGGTACAAAGAGATTATACTGAGCTGTTTCATAAGTTCCAAAAACGGTTTTCATGCCTATTTTTGCTGCTGAAAATCGTCATGTGCACTCTTGGTTTTATTGGATTTCTTAAGACGATTATTGTCAGGAGGGTGCCCCAAAAGCACTTTTTCACACTTTCGGGACACCCTCTTTTCATCTGTTCTTTACTGTAGTTCACCTATTATTTTAAAAGACCTTTTTCTTTAAAGTACTTTTCTGCACCTGGATGGAATGGGATGCCTGCTCCTTCCACCGCATTTTCTGCTTTAATCAATTGACCTTTTGCATGTGTGATTTTATCGGTATTTTCAAAGATTGCTTTTGTAATGTTATATACTAATTCTTCGTCTAAATCCTCTGTAACGGCAAGCATCGCTTGTACAGCTACTGTATGGACGTCTGACGGAAGTTTATAAGTTCCGGATGGAACCACATCTTTAACGTAGTATGGATATTTATCAATTAAAGCTTGAATTTTATCATCAGCGATTGGAATAATCGAAACCTCTTTTGTTGCTGATAAGCTTTCAACTGCCCCAGTCGGTGTACCGGCTGTAATGAACGCTGCATCAATCGTTCCATCTTGGATTCCTTCTGTCGACTCATCGAATGATAGGTTTTGCGCCTTAACATCCTCTACTTTCATACCATGGATTTCAAGGATTTGCTCCGCATTTGCATAAGTTCCGCTTCCAGGAGCCCCGACAGATACTGTTTTACCTTTTAAATCTTCTACTGACTGGATTCCTGACTCCTTTAAAGCCACAATTTGAATGGTTTCCGGATAAAGCGTACCAATCGCTTTAATATTGGTAATCGGTTTACCGTCAAACATCATTTTTCCTTCTGATGCATAGCTTGCAATGTCTGTTTGGGTAAAAGCGATGTCTGCATCGCCAGTACTTAATGTTTGCATGTTTTCAGCAGACGCACCGGACGCTTGAGCTGTTACAGAAGCATCAGTATTGTCTGAAAGAATGTCTGCCATTGCTCCGCCAAGCGGATAATATGTACCGCCTGTCCCTCCTGTTACAATACTAAGCTGCTTTTTTCCACCGCCGCTGCCGTTTGTAGCGGTTTCCCCGCCGCCGCATGCTGCCAGAATCATCATTAAACATAGCATAAGCACAAATGAACCTAGAAATTTTCTCTTCGTCATAATCATACCCCTCCTCTTTAAATTTAAAATTTTCTGTAATTTTATCTTATGACAATAGTTCATAATATTGTCCATAAGCCTCTAGAAAGTTGCTATACAGTAAAATTCTATTATTATCCAATAACCACTGTCAACCATTTTTGGTTAATGTTTACATTATCAGTGTAATATATCCTTACAGGAAATGTAATTAAAAAGGAATCCTCCATCCGTGAAAAGACCTTCCCGCCACGGATAGTTTAGTTGATTTATCAGGCTTTAACCGGCAAGTGATTTCCCGCTTAAACGGTTGCGATTACACCAAGTTTTAAAGCGGCTGTCTACTGCCCGTTAATGCGGAATAAAATGAAAGGAACCGTCAAGGAATCCTTTATTTTAACGGATTTCTCATGACGGTTCCTGTTCAGGAGACCCATTTAGGAAGCATGTTTTGATGTTTCTCTAGTCAGTCTTCATTTTGTTAGGCAAGAATACCCCATTCTCAAGAAATGTAAAGGTCGGTGGCCCAATGTATAGAGTACATATAGTTCAAAGATTGCGGTCATCTAGACTATTTAAATACGATTCAATCTCACCTATCACAGATTGAACACATCCCATTTCAAAGGGCGACATTAAATTCGCTTCTTTTACAAGCTTTGTGAAAGGCTTCGTTCCGCCTTGCCGGCAAAGATGGAGATAATCGTTCCAAGCTGCCTCATGGTTTTCCCGATTACGCTTCCAAAACTGAAAAGCGCACATCTGAGCTAATGTATAATCAATGTAATAAAATGGATCCGTAAAGATATGGATTTGGCGATGCCAAAATCCGCCGTTCTCTAAATAATCAATTCCGTCATAGTCTTTGTAAGGTATGTATTTTTGTTCAATTCGACGCCACATTTCTTTCCTCTCTTGCGGGGAGGCTTGCGGATGCTCGTAAACAAAATGCTGAAATTCATCCACACAAACCCCATATGGTAAAAATACAACCGCATCACTTAAATGGCTGAATTTATATTTCTCGGCATCCTCTTTAAAAAAACTCTCCATCCATGGCCACGTAAAAAACTCCATGCTCATCGAATGAATTTCTGCCGCTTCATAAGTCGGCCATACATATTCCGGAACGTCTACATGACGGCTGCAATAAACTTGAAAAGCGTGGCCTGCTTCATGTGTAAGTACATCGATATCCCCGGATGTCCCATTGAAATTTGAAAAGATAAAGGGTGATTCATACTTTTCGATATATGTACAATATCCTCCACTGGCCTTTCCTTTTTTTGCGGTCAAATCCATCAAGTCTTTGTCAAGCATATAGTGGAAAAACTCTTTTGTTTCTGGTGACAGCTCTTCGTACATTTGCTTTCCATTTTCAATAATCCAATTTGCATCACCTTTTGGAGCGGCATTGCCGCTTTCAAACATGAACCCGTCGTCATAATGCTTAAGCTGGTCCACTCCAATTCTTTGTCGTTGGCGTTCTTTTAATTGAACGACAAGCGGAACGATATGCTCATGAATTTGCGCCCGATACATCTTGACCATTTCAGCATTATAATCCGTGCGTGCCAGCCGTGCATAACCCAACTCCACAAAATTGCTGAATCCAAGCTTTTCCGCCATAGCCGTGCGAACTTTCACGAGCTTATCAAAAATGTCATCAAATCGATCTTCATGTTCCTTAAAAAAACGGATTCTCGCTTCTGCTGCACGTTTTCGCGTGTCGCGATCCTTCGACTCCAAAAAAGGGCCCAGCTGCGCTAACGTGCGCTCTTCCCCTTCAAACGCAATTTTGGCCGAAGCGACCAGCTTAGTGTACTCAGATCCCAGTTTATTTTCCTGTTGCAAATCTTCCACAATCTCAGGCGAAAACGTTTTTAACTCCATTTCTGCCAGTGCAAAAAGGTGGGTTCCCCACTTTTGTTCAAGCTCTGCGCGAAACGGTGACTGAACGAGTGCTTCATAGTAGCGGCTAACAAAACTTTGCACATGAGGTTCGGCTTCATCCATAAAATCTTGCTCTTGTTGATAAAACTCATCATCCGTATCTACCGTGTGACGAATATGGCATATGTTGTACATTGTATCGAATTCAGCCCGTATGTTATTAATCTTCCGAATTGCTTCATGCTGTCCTTCTACATTTGCAGCTTGTCGAAATTGCTGGATGGCATCCTGGATTTGCTGTTCCATCACCGCAAGATCAGGGCGCTCATATTTATAGTCTTGAAATTTCATCGCTTTCCCTCTTTCTTATTTATATTTGCCTTACTATATAATTTAAAGCTTTTAAAATGAACTCCTAAAATAAAAGAGCCCTTTGGGCTCTTTTATTTTGAAGGAACGTATTGATCTGCATAATGACCCAGCTTTTTTAATAAATCGATTAATCCGGCTTTTTCATCATTTGTCAGGACAGACATTAATTCGTGAATGCGCTGTTCATGACTCGGAAACATGCTCTCAATCATGTCTTTTCCGTTTTGCGTGATTTCAGCATATGTCACACGACGATCATTCGGGCATGCGACACGTATCAGAAATTCTTTCTTCTCGAGCTTGTCAATCACATACGTGATGCTTCCGCTTGCGAGCAAGATTTTTCCTCCGATTTGCTGCAGCGGCTGTCTGCCTTTGTGATACAGCAGCTCAAGTACCGCAAACTCAGTCGGATTCAAGTCGTGTTGCTGAATAAATTTATGAACGTGATCATTGATAGAGCGATGAGCTCTTGATAACACAATAAATAACTTTAATGATTGATCTAATTCTTCTCTAGTCATTTGTTCACTCATTGTCTTTTCCTCATCCTTTAAAGAAAACTTGGCCAATGCGGAGTCTTTCAGGGAGGAGCTCCCCTTTATTCTATTATACTTCGGCATCTCCATTTGAAGGAAGCGAGAAAAAACCCTTTTACTAGGCCCAAAACCATGTATCTCGACTTCAAGATAATAGTACTAAAAACGCTTTTATTTGTCAAACCCTGGGTACAAAGAAAAGCGGAACGAGCCCAATTACAGCTAAGAACGGTCACGTCCTGTGACCAACGCTGTAATCCCCGCCATCCATGGCTCTCCTCCATAGGGCATTAGAGCTCCTGACAAAGAAGCGCTTTTTGCTTCTGTAGGAAGGAATCAAATGACCGTAGGAGCTGGCTCGTGCAGCTGGACAACAAAGAAAAGCGAAACGAGCCCGTTTAGCTCCATAGGAAATTGGAGCTTCTGAGAAGGAACCTCTTTTTGGTTCCGCAGGAAGAAGCGAAATTGCCGTAGGAGCTGGCTCGTGTAGCTAGACAACAAAGAAAAGCGGAGGCGACTTGATTAAAGAAGACCGACTAAGATCGTCACGTCCTGTGATAAAGTCTTCATTCGCACATCCTGTGCTTCAACGCAACTTTACCTCCATGCAGGTTCATGTTTGGATTTTGCCGATTTTGTTATAATAAAAAGAAGCTTTCATCCGGAATCATTTTATTAAGGAGATTTACTTTATCGATGATGCGCTCTTTTGCTTCTCAATCAAAAATGAAAACGATACAGCTCTATCTATTGATCGTTCTCCTGCCCTCGGTCGTCGTAAGCGGTTTATGGACTCAATGGCGGATGCATCAGCTCGAGGAAGAACGAATGGCAGATGCACAGCAAATGGCCAATTTCCATAAAAATTACTTGGACCGGTTTATTGGAGAAACCGTAACAAGCATTGAGACCATTGCTCTTACATCTAATCCCGAAAAGGAATCCCATCAATATATCGAATCCATTTTGGCCAAAGCCCACCATAACGACTTACGCCTATCCGGCTTATACTTTTGTGATATTAAAGGAAACATGCTGTTTGGTTCACATCCCTTGCAAAAACAGGTGAATGTGTATGATCGCGATTTTTTCCAAAGCGTTTTAGAGACAAAGTTAACGACCATATCCAATGCTTATTACGGCCGGCTCACAGGTCGCTATATCGTCACAATTGGCACTCCTATCTTAGACTCTAGCCAGCAAATTAAAGGGGTTCTGCTTGCCGTCCTGCGCCTGAACTATTTGGCCAGCGTTATGACAGAACTTACCCCTGAAACCGATATTCAGGTATTTGACCGAAACAGGTTCAACATTTTGGAGGCCGGGAAGACGGTGCATATACCTGCTGCACGAAAAGCCGAAGCCTATTTAGATCGGATTCCATGGTCAGCTGCCGTCGCTGTTGAACCCATTTCTACTTTAAATATCGCCGCAATCCTTATCATTTCTTTGATTTCTTCGATTATCACGACCAGCATTTTATTTTTAGTACTAAAGATTTGGCTATTAAAACGGCAATCATTAAAGGAACGCATGCAAACGGAAGCACAAAAGCTCGAACTTGTGGGAACATTAGCAGCCAGCACTGCCCATGAGATAAGAAATCCGCTTACAGGCATTAAAGGACTTATTACGCTTCTGAGCGAAAAACACCAGGACGAAGAAGATCAATATTATTTCTCGGTCATCCAAACGGAAATCAATCGCATCAATCAAATCGTAAGTGAGTTTCTCGTTCTCGGAAAACCGACAGCTGAGCATCGTCAAAATCATAACATCAACGAAATCATTAAAGAGCTTCAGCCTATTATCGAGTCGGAAGCCCACTTGCATAATGTCGAATTTATTATCTCTCTTCCTCCAAAGCCGATCCTGATCCATTGTACAAAGGATCAAGTGAAGCAAGTATTGTTGAACTTAACAAAAAACGCTCTTGACTCTATGTCAAGAAGAGGAAATCTCTCGCTTTCGGTTATCGCCAAAAATAATGAATGTATCATTAAAGTGAAAGATACGGGAGAAGGGATTCCAAAAGAACGACTGCATAAAATCTTCCATCCTTTTTATACATCAAAAGACACTGGTACCGGCCTCGGCCTCGTCGTGTGCAAACGAATCATTGAGATGTACGATGGTACCATCTCTATCGAAAGCATCGTCAACAAAGGAACAGAAGTTACTATCCGCTTACCGCTTATGCATAAATAATAGGAGATGAGTGAAAGCACTCATCTCCTATTATTTATGTGGATTTAAATTTTGGTAGATTTGTCGATAATCAATATCCACTACCGGCCGTTCCGCTTCAATTCTTTCTTTCACCTCAGCAATCATTTCTTTTACGCGGGGTGTCAAATCCTTGTCGCTTAGCTTTAAGCGCAAAGCGGAATAAAACGTAATGTCGCGAAACATCAAAAAAAGCGGCAGCTTCTCAAACCACCATTCGTCCAGCTCGAAACGTCGAAAATAACCAGTCAAAAAGGCACTAAAGAAGCGGCGTGCAAATTTTTGCCTCTCTTGTTCATCTTTTGGATGTCGATAAAAAGATGAATAAAACAGCGGGATGGCTAAATCATTAATGAACCAATGATAGCAGCAATCATCAAAATCAAATATAGTCATGGTTTCTCCATCAAAAAAGAAATTCCCCGAGTGGACATCCGTGTGGATAAGACCATATACGTTCCCATTTACAGGCAATGCCCGAATTTGCTTTAAAAGATTTTCTACTTTATCGACTAAAAACGGTTCTCTTTCAGCAATCCTCAATGCGGCTCCCAACTCTTCTTCCTGCCAATCCATCCGTTTACCAACACCAGCACTCCGTGTATATGTACGAGTTAGATCATGCATTTTGCCTATCATTTCTCCCCATTGAGAAAATAACGATTCATGAAACTGCAAATCATCATCCACACGAATTAAACATCCCGGGGCCTTTTCAAACAAACTGACAGCAAACTCTCCTTCGGACACCGGGAGGCGCTCAAGTAATCGTCCGCGAGCCGATAAAACAGGTGCCGCCACTTCCACTCCTTTTCTTTTCAGGAAGAGAATCCAGTCAAGTTCTGCTTCCACCTGTTTGTATGACCGATGTGAACTGTGCGTTAAACGAAGGACAAAGGAGCTTTCTCCTCTTGTAACTTCATACACGTAATTTTCAAAGTCACCCAACAATTTGAAAGTGTCTTTATCTGCCTCGAATAGTGAAGCGGCCCGATTCAAAATATCCGTATTAAAAAGCTTCTCGACTTCTTGCTCCATCTCTCTTTCCCCCTTTGTCCAAATTTTAACACAAGTACAAAACGAATAAGTTGGCTTTTTATATTAGGGATGAGATAATGTAAGAAAAGTGATAAAAGGTGAACGTTATGAAACAGTCCCATCTCATTTTTAATTCATCCATCGCGGTTCAAAAGCCTGAAACGATCATCAACCGCCAGCATCCTTGTCCGTTTTGCGATATAGAATCCTTAACCGGCATACTCGATCAAGACGGCCCGATCATCTGGCTAAAAAATAAGTTCCCCGTTCTTCAGGATGCATTTCAAACTGTCATTATTGAAACCGATGAATGCCTATCTGAATTATCCGTCTATCCAATAGAACATTTGCAGCGACTTCTTTCTTTTGGGATTAAACATTGGCTGAATATGATGGACAGCGAAGAATATGAATCCGTTATGTTCTTTAAAAATCATGGTCCGATGTCAGGGGGTTCCCTCCGTCACCCCCATATGCAAATTGTCGGTTTAAAGAACATCAATGCATACGAACAAGTATCACGTGATCAATTGGAAGGGTTAGTCATCGAAGAACGCAACTCTGTACAATTTAATCTGTCGACGAAACCCCGCATCGGTTTTTTTGAATTCAACGTTATATTGTCTGATTTAAAAGACTTGTCCATTTTGGCGGAATATCTCCAAATAGCCGCTCACTACGTACTGAATCATTTCCACCGCAGTTGTACGAGTTATAATTTATTCTTTTATTATATAGATGGAGACATCATGGTTAAGCTTATCCCCCGCTTTGCTACATCGCCTATTTTTATTGGCTACGGCATTCCTCAAGTATCCAATAAAGTCAGCGATCACGTTCAGCGCATTCAAGAAGTATATTTAGCGAAAAATAAGCTGGAAGAAACTGCCGAATAAACCGTATGAACCTGCAGTGAATGTCTTTGTTCGATTTCCATATGATGAAGATCTGGGGCACGAAGATGGCTTTTCTTGTTTTAAGCCGTCCTCGTGCAAATTTACGTTTTTCATACATATCTTTATAATATAAGGATGGGAATTTACTTAAATAGTATATTCAAAAAGGACCGAGAAGTTCAAGGAAGCGCCGCTTTGAGCACCGGAGCGCAAGCTCGTCGCTGCGAAAGCATCATCACCGCACGAAGAAAAAGTGTTCTTCTTTTTCGAGGATACGGTGTTAATACGTGAGTAGCGGAAAAGCAAGCTGACGCTGCCCGACTAAAGGCCGCCACGTCCTGTGGCGAACGTCGGATCAGTACGTCCTGTACAAGTAAATTCGACGGTCACTTTTCCCGGACTTTTTGAATAACCTCTTAAAGGAGAAGAAGCATGAAGGAAGTTTTAATTGGAAGCATTCTGTCCGCGTTATCGACAGGCCTAGGCGCCTTGCCTATCTTATTGTTGCAGAATTCATTAACCCACCGCTGGCGTGATATTTTGTTAGCTTTCACAGCCGGCATTATGACAGCTGCCTCTACCATGAGTTTAATTCCAGAGGCTCTACAATCAGGAGGATTCACCGCTCTTGCCATCGGATTAATGCTCGGTGTCGTTACCTTGACATTATTAGAGCAAAACATTCCTCATATTGATTTGGAGCATTCAAAAAAAGGAATTCAATTTGATGAAAAAGCCATGCTCATTATCGCGGCCATTACCCTCCACAACTTACCGGAAGGGCTGTCTGTCGGGGTGAGTTACGCTTCAGATACGGCAAACACGGGAAATTTAATTGCCCTTGCCATCGGGCTGCAAAACGCTCCTGAGGGATTCCTTGTCGCCCTGTTTTTAGTTCAACAAAATATTACAAAACTAAAAGCCTTTCTTATTGCTACCTTAACCGGAACTGTAGAGATTTTCACCTCTCTTCTCGGCTTTTATTTGACATCTTATATTAGTTCACTTGTTTCATATGGACTATCTTTTGCGGCCGGAGCCATGTTATTCATTATCTATAAAGAACTGATACCTGAAAGTCATGGAGATGGAAATGAGCGATTCGCTACCTATTCTTTTATCATTGGATTATTGTTTATGATTTTCCTTATTAATCTCTTTTAAACGAAGGTGTACAAGGAGAGATAGAAACAGAAGCAACATACGGTGAAGTGATTTGGATGCACAGTTTTAACCGGCCATAGCTTTATGTATTTGGAAATAGATAGAAAGAAGTCTCGTCTGCATGGGCATGTGAAGGTTAAACCAGAGCCGTCATGAATCCTTGCTTCGTTTAGACGGGACTTCTTTTTCATTTAACCAAGCTTTTGCATGGCAAACGGTTTGACTAGAAATGAAAAAAAACCTTTCTGTTTTTCCTTTTTTGCTAATAGCTGTTGATATATATTTAAAAGTTCGTCAAGTTCTTGACTGCACTTGATCGTTTCCATGCTTGTAAACCCTTTTTCTTCCGCTATTGTCATCATTTTTTGGCGTTTTTGAACAATTTCAATCAGTAAAGTCTCTGCCTTACTGTGCTTCTCATAAAAAAACACATGGATGTCCTCCCTTATTATTAATCAGAAAATAACCCCCTAACGCATTATTACAAATTCTACTAAATATGTAAATAGACTCGCAATAATAGACATTTTTTTTAATCATTTTTTTAAAGAGCTGTAAAGTGGTTGTTGGAAAAGACTTATTGCATCAACATATTTTAATGAAAAGGAATCTTCACATAAATTTCAAAATTTTTCACTCGACAAAAACTGCTCTATCATCCGACAATAAAATCTATCTCGAAAAGTCGACATGGTTGCTCTTCAAACATGTCGACTTTTCGAGACCTAAGGCGTAAATAAATGAACATAGGCATCCTTTTGCCCATGTTCATTTATTTATGTGGATTTATTTAGGGTTTCGAAGTAAGATGGAAGGGAGATAAGGGGGATACTCAATGCAGCCAATGTATTACATATTGTTGCTGATTACCAGCATGTTATGGGGAGGAAATTTTGTGTCGGGCAAGTTTCTTGTGCCTCATGCTTCGCCATTATTGCTTACAGAATTACGATGGCTCATTGCCGTGCTCTGTTTGTTACCATATGTATGGTGGAAGGAAAAGTCGCTTTCGTTTCCTAAACAAGCATTATGGCCCTTGATTTGGATGGGCTTGACCGGTGTGCTCTTATTCAATTTCTTTCTGTTTCTCGCATTAGATCATACAAGCGCAGATAACGTGGGACTACTTTCCACGTTAAATCCGATTTCCATCGCCATTGCGTCTTTCTTCTTATTAAAAGAACGTTTAAACAAACAGCAAATCATGGGAATGTCCCTTTCGTTGGGAGGTGTGCTGATCGTCATGACACATGGCGATATCAGCCGTGTGCTTCATCTCCATTTTAACATTGGTGATGTTTATATGATGATCGCAGTGATTATATGGGGACTTTATTCCATCGCGTCCAAAAAGGCGATGGAGCACGTTTCTCCCTTTAAATCAACTTTATGGTCTGGTATATTTGGTGTCTTCATGACCATTCCTTTTACTCTTTCTTCCATGACCATCCAAAGTGCAGGAGCGGATTTCTACATTGCCTTGTTGTATTCAAGTGTAGGCGCCACCGCATTGGCCACTATATTTTGGAACATTGGCGTACAAAAAGTCGGCGGAACAAAATCAGGCATATTCCTAAACTTCAATCCTATCTTTACCGCCATTCTCGCTTTCTTTCTTTTGGGAGAAACACTGAACGCTGCACAGCTTTTAGGCAGCATTCTCGTCATTGGCGGGGTATATTCATTTACCGCCAAACCGCTCAAAAAGGTAAAAAACACTTACGTTCATTCAAAAGGATAGACTCTGAAAACACAAAAAAGATGAGGACCCATTCTTTAAAGAAATAATTGATTCTATGCTGTATACAAAATGGACCGTCAATGAAAACTCTTGGCATTACTAAATTGACATGACGGTCCATCTTGCAGGAAGTTGAGCCAACAGGGTATTTCCCCTGTTGGCTCAACTTCCTTATTTTGCTTTTCTTGTCGCAACTTGAACCGCATCCCATACTGTCGCAAACGGGGGGGCGTAACTTAAGTCAAGCAGGGTGATGTCTTCTGTTGTCATCCTGGCTGTAATGGCAGTGGCCAAAACATCGATTCGTTTCGCCACTCCCTTTTCTCCTGCCATTTGGGCCCCGTATAATACAAGAGTTTCCGGATGATAAAGCAGTTTGATCACCATCTTTTTGGCGCCGGGATAATAAGACGCGTGGCTATTTGCGTCAACCGTCACCGTTTTATATGGTACCTCCGCCTCTTTTGCCTCTTTTTCCGATAAACCTGTTCTGGCAATTTCCAGTTCCATGACTTTTACTACACTTGTACCCAGCACTCCAGGAAATGGCCGGCGCTGCCCTGCTAAATTGTCGCCAACAAGCTTTCCTTGTTTATTCGCAATCGTTCCAAGCGCTATATTGACTGGCTTTTGTAAGATTAAATGATGGCTGGTCGCACAATCACCGGCAGCGTAAATAGAAGGGATATTCGTTTCCATCCACTCGTTGACGATGATCGCCCCGTTCTTTAACATGTCCAGCCCTATATCTTTGACAAATTGTGTATTGGGACGAACGCCGACATTCACGACGACAGCATCTGTTTCATACGTTCCTTGATCCGTTTGAACAGCGGTCACCTTGCCGCCGTCATTTACCAATCCCTGAACCTCTTCTCCCAATCGGAACTCTACCCGTTCTTGCAATTCATTCTGGACGATTTGGGCGATATCTTCATCAAAAGGGGGAAGAATCTGTTCGTTTAATTCAATGACCGTTACCCTTTTTCCCAATTCCAACATCGTTTCCACCAGCTCCAATCCGATATAGCCTCCCCCAATGATGGTGACATGTTGAATTTGTTCTTGTTGAAAAAATACTCTCATCTTCTTTCCATCCTCAAGCGTTTTTAACGTGAAGACATTTTGAAGATTTTCTTTCATAAAAGGTGGGATAATGGGTGTGGCCCCGACAGCAATTAACAATTGATCGTATTGATACGCCTTTTCTTTGTTTTTATGTACATCCAGCACTTTTATTTCTTTTCTTTCAGCGTCCACTTGCTGCACAGCATGATGAAGGTAAACTTGAATACCGCGCTCTTCAAACTCTTTCACGGTTCTTGCAATTAATTCCTCATCCGACTCTGTCACACCTGAAATATAATATGGAAGCCCGCACGCCCCGTACGACACATCCCCCCCTTTTTCAAATACGATAATTTCGGCATCCTTATTCAATCTCCTAAGCTGGGAAGCAGCGCTCATCCCTGCTGCCACCCCGCCAATAATAATCACTTTTTCCATGCTTATTCCTCCAGTCGTCTTATATTATTAAGGTATCCTTTCTTTACCCTTTTCTAAACTAGAAAAACAAAATACAAAATCAATGCACAGAAAGTTTCATTTTATCCTTATAACCGTTAGGCCCTGGGAAATGCTATCATTAAACGATGATTTTTGGAGGACTTATACATGAAAGTAACTTCAGAACAGGGCATAAAAGCATTTTGCAATAGTGAATACGATGAACTACATACGGTGGTTTTATGTGAACCTCAATATATGACGATACGTGAAGTCATTAATGAAACCCAAAAACATTTTAAGAATGAGGGCATTCATATCGCAAAGGCCATGTCCCAGCATAGGCAGTTTGTCCAAACGTTACGGGATTACGGTATACGCATCGTTTTGCTTCCATCGCTTGAAAAATATCCAGAACAAGTATTTACACGTGATATTGGTTTCACACTTGGACAAACGGTTTTTGTCGCTGAAATGGCAAATGAAATTAGACAAGGAGAAGAAGGAATACTAAAAGAATGGCTCGAAAAAGAGCACATTCCCTTTTATAATCTGAAACATGACGAGATCGAAGGCGGCGATGTTATCATTGACCGCAACACCATATATGTGGGTATCAGCAATCGAACAAATAAAAAAGCAATTCATCATTTACAAGAGTTACTACCTGATTACGAAGTAATTACGGTTCCCTTCACTGAAAAGTATTTGCATCTAGATTGTGTATTCAATATTTTATCTCCGGACGAAGCATTAATTTTTCCTGGAGTGATCGAAGATAAAGTGGCAGCTTTGTTGTCATCCCGTTATGATTTAATTGAAGTGACAGAAGAAGAACAATTCACGCTCGGGACGAATGTTCTTTCAATCGGCCATAAAAAGGTATTAAGTCTGCCCGTCAATAAAAAGGTGAATGAGCAACTGCGAAACCGCGGTTACGAGGTAATTGAAGTAGATATTACAGAAATCATTAAATCCGGCGGATCTTTTCGCTGTTGCACACTTCCAATTATGAGAAAAGCGGAGAAAGCCCATTTAAAGCAATGGGAACTAGAATCTTTTTCTGAAGAATCACTTTTTGGTTCCATGGGGGAAAATGAAACAGCTGTACATCTTGGCTTTCACAGCTAGACAATAAGGAAAAGCGGAGGCGACTGTTGGAGGATAGCCGACTAGGTCGCCACGTCCTGTGGCAACGTCGGCATGACCCACATCCTGTGAGCCCAGGAAACAGGGATTGACCCGTAAGGCGCTTTTTGCCTTATGAGGGCAATCATCTTTTCCGCAGCGAGGTAGGAGCCGCAGCTAAACAATAAAAGAACAAAGCCTAAAAACGCGACGTCAATCTCCACGGCTTCATTTGCACATCCATGTGCTTCAAGCGGAGGCGACTGTTCAATCTTGAAAAGTGTTGGCACCCAGCGGCTTGACCGTCCGTGCTTCAAAATGAAGATAAAAAAGTGGTTGTCCATAAGTCATGAACAAGCCGCAAAATGATTTTTTACTGAAAGGAGGGTGATTCAAAAGGTCTGTTTTTTAGACCTTTTGAATCACCCTCTTTAATATTTTTTAAGAATGAGATTTTTGGCGATAATACGTAATGGCCAATGCGCCTGCAAGGACGGCTCCTTTAATAATATCCTGTGTATAATAAGGAACATTCAACATTGTTAACCCGTTTAGCAATACACCGATTAAAATGGAACCGAACAATGTTCCGACTACATTCGGCTTCCCTGCCCCAAATACGGAAAATCCGATATAGGCCGCTGCCACTGCATCCATTAGAAATGGTGCACCGGCATTTACCTCGCCGACTCCAATTCGTGCGGCCAAGACAACGCCGCCGATTCCGGCAAACAGCGCAGAAAGAACATACGCATACACACGATACTTATTGACCGGCACACCGGATAAACGTGCCGCTTCCATATTTCCTCCCGTCACATAAAAGAATCGGCCATGTTTCGTATAGGTTAAAAAGATGTGCACAACGAGAACCGCAAGCAGCATGATAAGAACCGGAATGGGAATACCGAGTATTTCTCCTTGACCAATATGAATAAAGGATGGAATGAAGATTCCCGGTGCACGTCCGCCGTCTGCGAGCGGCATATTCGTATAAATCGCGTACCCTTTTGTGTACGTCAGTAAAGCGCCCTGGACAATGAACATCATAGATAATGTCGCTAAAATATCCGGTATTTTCACTTTCACGACCAAAAAGGCGTTGACGAGTCCAATCAAAACAGCGGCTATAATCGGAACAATAATAGCTACAATCAATTCCTGACGATACAAGACCAGCATGGAAGCCGATAAAATGGTCGCAAGACCTGCAGTCGACCCGACAGATAAATCTAATCCATTGATCGTTAAAGACAATGTCACTCCGACCGCAATCAAGGTAACGATTGAAATGGATCGTAAAATATCACTAATGTTATCAGCCGTTAAAAAATTCGGTGACAGCACGGAAAAGATCCCAATAACGAGAACGATTGTTAATACCGTTCCATATTTATAGAAGAAATCGAATATGCTTATCTTTTGCCTGGCGGGTGTGTTAATGTGTTTTTGCTCTACTGTTTGACTGTTCATCGCGTTCTCCTCCTGCTGCATAATAAAAAATGTTCTCTTGTGTTGCTTCGGCGCGCGTCAATTCTTTTACGATTTTTCCGTCATACATGACATAAATCCGGTCAGCAATGCCAAGAAGCTCATTAAATTCACACGTCGCGTACACAGCGCCTTTTCCTTGTTTCGCCAACCCGTTAATCAACTGAAAGATGTCTCGCTTTGATCCGATATCCACCCCTTTTGTCGGTTCGTCGAACAAATAAACATCTGCATCTTGCAGCAGCCACTTGCCGATAGCCACCTTTTGCTGGTTGCCTCCGCTCAATGTCCCGACCTTTTGCTGGACGGATGAGGCTTTTACACCCACTTCTTGTACCGTTCGCTTTGCTTCCTTTTGTTCTTTGAAACGAGATAAAAAAGAGAAGTTGGTAAACTTCGAAAGGCTCGGCAGCGTCAAATTGGAAACGATGGATTCTTCCACTAAAATCCCCTCTTTTCTTCGTTCTTCCGGAACGAGGGCAATTCCATGTTGAATATAGTAATACGGCGGCTTATTAAGGGCGAGACGATGATTGCGAACTGTTACTTCCCCGCTTAATTCATCCGTTAGACCAAATAGACTGCGGCATAACTCTGTCTTCCCAGCTCCTACAAGTCCCGCAATCCCGACAATTTCCCCTTCACGAACCGAAAAAGAAATATCTTCAAGCTTTCCTTCCCATGATAAGTGTTCAACAGAGAAAAGCGTATCGCCAATCGGAACGGCTTCTTTCGGAAACTCCTCTTCGAACGATGTTCCGAGCATAAATGTAATTACCTCTTCGACCGTTGTTGCGGAAACGGGCTTCGTCGCCACATGCTCCCCATCCCGGACAACCGTCACACGGTCTGAAAGCTCAAATACCTCTTGAAGCCTATGAGAAATATAAATGACGCCCACGCCATTGGCCGCCAATTGACGAATCACCTTGAACAAATGCTTCGTTTCTTCGACGCTAAGGGGTGCTGTCGGTTCATCCAAAATCAAATATTCCACTTCCTGTACAATCGCGCGTGCAATCAATACTTGCTGTTTTTCGGATAATGTAAGCGTCGAAACTTCCCGCTTTACATCAAGCTCCACCCCCAGCTGTTTTAACGCTTCTTTTGCTCTCTGCTGAAGAGCGCCCCAGCTGATAAAACGTTTCTTCGCCGATACTTGAGCATCGAGCATAATGTTTTCCGCGACCGATAAATAAGGGATAAGTGCGACATCCACTTCTTGGTGGACGACTTGGATCCCGTGCTTTTTGGCATCCATTGGCGAGTGAATGTGAATGGTTTCTCCATTTTTTGAAATGCTTCCCTCATACTCCTCATATACACCGCACAAAATTTTCATCAGAGTGCTTTTTCCCGCTCCATTCGCTCCCAATAACGCATGGATTTCCCCGCTTCGAACGGTAAAATCCACTCCTTTCAGCGCTTTAAAAGAGCCGAACGACTTTTGAATATGACTCATCTTTAACGTAACCGCTGCACTCAAATCTCCACACTCCTTTTTCTCATACAAGAAGCAGAAGAAAGCGCTCCTTCTGCTTCTTGTGCATTATCGGTGTTCCTTACTCGTTGTTGCCCCACTCTTCTACATACTCCTGCAATTGATCCATGTTGATTGGGCTTTCCGGTAAATCGTCTTGTGTCACAAGCACAGGATCAAATGAATAGTAACGAGGTGTTTTTTCACCCGCCAATTTTTGAAGCAGCAATTCCACTTGTTTTTCCCCTACCGCTGCCGGATTAACGGCTGCCGACGCTTTCCAAGGGCTTCCCTCTTCCTGCATCATTTGTAAGTCTTCATCTGATAAATCGATGCCATATACTTTAATTTCATCACGGCCCGCTTCTTTAATCGCACGTGTAGCCCCTTTTGCAAACTCATCCCAAGGCGCCCAAACCGCTTTAATGTCCCCCTTATTCGGATATTGTTTTAAAATGGCTTCCATTTTTGTTTGCGTATCCAACGATGTGTTGGCTGTAGCATTTCCGAAACGGGCAATTTCTTTAATGCCCGGGTAACGTTGAAGCATAATTTCATATACACGATTTCGTTTTTCCATCGGTGCAAAACCGCCGACGAAAATGTTCACGATGTTGCCTTCGCCGTCAATATCTTGAGCCATTTGTTTCAATGCCAATAATGCCAGCATGTAATCATCCTGATCGATTGTCGTAACCCCGTCTACATTCAATTCAACATCGAACGCCACAACCGGGATTCCTTTTTCCACCGCACGTTTGACACCCGGCTCCAATGTTTCAGTACGGCCATGTTTAATCACGATGCCATCCACATCCTGGTTGATGGCTGTGTCCAAATACGAAGCCATTTTGGCCTGATCGTTATTCGCATCGGAAATGACAAGTTCAATGCCGTTTTCCTCGGCAGCCTTCTTTACTCCGCTTACATATTGAGAGGCATGCGTTCCAGTAGTAAATTCAGCCACAAGGGCAACCTTCAACTTTCCATTTTTGCCTTTTGGAACAGGTGTTGCTGTCTCCGTTTTGTCTTCTTTTTCTTGAGTTTGATCTTCGGTATTTCCTTGTTCCTGTTTAGCCGGTTCCGCATTAGAAGCGGTCGGTTGTTCACTCGTACAAGCCGCTAAAGGCAAGACGAGAACAAACGTTAAAATAGCGAATAATAATGTTCGAACGATTTGTTTCATATGAAGACTCCTTTTTCTTTCTATTTTATCATTCTATTCATATAAGTAAACTTGGTTTTCGAATCGTGAGGAAGCATGTCTCAGCTTCTCATTGTAAAATCTACATGGAATTCTCCTGCAAGGGCTCTGTAAAGGAAACTGACCCATAAGTCTATAATGGCCCACAAAAATAAATTTTTAATGAAAGGCCCCGTCATGAAATTCCGATTTTACTGAAATTTTGTAAAGGGGCCTTTCATAAGGATGAATCAAAAGGGTTGCTTTTTACCCTTTTGGTTCGTTCACCCTCGTTTGTGTATTAGTAGATTGGCACCCAGCCTTCTGTTGTTACAAAGATACGAACGGCGACGACTTTGCGGTCCTCCATTAACGTGAAATAATGGCGAACGTTTTCCGGAACAGAAATTAAATCGCCCGGCTCTAATTCTACATCAAAGAAATTTCCGTCTTTTCCTTGAATGACGAAAATGCCGTGTCCGCTCACGATAAAGCGCACTTCGTCATCTGTATGATGATGCTCCTGTTGAAAGTTCTTCAGCAACTGCTCCAGGTTCGGTGTTGTTTCCGATAATGAAATCACGTCTGCCGTTTTATACCCGCGGCGCTCGGAAATATCGGCAATCTCCGCTTGGAAAGCCTCTAATACTTCATTCTTTTGCTCGTCTGTTAAGGCGTAATTTTCACGTAGTGACTCCGGAAGTTTTGTGATGTCCCATTTTTCATAAATAACTTCGTTGCTTGCTAAAAACTCTTCTACCTTCTGTTGATCTGCAATGCGCTCATTGTTAACATGTAAACGAATTTCTGCCATTTTCTTTTTCCTCCTCTTAGTTAAACCGTTTGAAATTGTGATTTTAATGAAAGTAATTTTAAATGATAGCTAAATAAAAATTCATAAGCTTCTAAAAACTTTTTCGCTTCGAAAGCATTTCTGCCCCATACGGTAATCCCGTGGTTGCGAATAAGAACCGCACCCTGATCGTCTTTTACATGTTTGCTAAACTCCTGCGCCAATGTTGGAATATCGGCATAGTTTCGGATAATCGGAACGCGAATTTCGGCATTCTCTTCCCAAATACCGAGCGCCTTAATGATTTCCTGCCCTTTAAACACGACCTCTCCCACATCTCCGTAAAGCTCGGAAATGACATTGTTGTCAAGCGTATGTACATGAAGACTGCACCCGGCATCCGTCTTATTATAAATCTCCACGTGAAGGAGCGTTTCCGCCGAAGGCTTCAAATCCGTTTGTTCGGCCTTGTTTCCCTGTGCGTCCACCAAAAGGAAATCTTCATCCGTACGCTTACGCTTATCCTTTCCACTTGCGGTAACAAGGAACGTAAGCGGTTCGTTCGTTACTTTAATGGCCAGGTTCCCGCTTGTTCCCAGGAACCAGTCGCGTGCTGCCAGTTCATCTTTTACATCTGCCAGTTCGTGCCAACGCTTCGCTAATGTACTCATGATTTCACCCCCGTCAGTTCTTTTATATGAACAATGACATCGTAAAATGTCGCAAATGGACGATATGGAATTTGCAATTCTTCACATTTTTGGATTAAGAAATCACGGGCAATGACCGCATCGGCCATTTTGGCTGCCTGTAAATCGGTGATAGAGTCACCAATCACAATCTTAAAATCCTCTTCCCGTTCAAGCTTTCGAATGAGGGAAGGCTTGCAGCAACCGCAGTCATTGCTGCACTCATCATCGCATGAATACGGCCATGTAATCGTGATGGTATCACCACCAAAATCCGATCCGTTGCAATAAATGTTCTCTTTCTCCACTAATCCATCCAACAGAGGATGAACGAAAAAATCGATTCCTCCGCTCACGATATAAAGGGGAATCCCCTCTTCTTTCGTAAAGGAAACAAACTCTGCAAAACCATCTCTGATTTTTGCTTTTTCAAGTAAAAAATCAATAAGCTGCTGTTTCAGCGTGACCGGCAGAAGGGAAAACATTTTTCCGACCCCTTCTTTGATCGAGATATTTTGAGCAAGCACATCATCTTTAATGACTTCCCATTCCGGAGGAGCGAACTCTTTCATGAGGGCAATGATGTTATCGCTGTTTGTGATCGTTCCGTCAAAGTCGCAAAAAATCACGGGCTTTTTCATGATGGCACCTCTACTGTTCCCCATAGTTCAATCGCTTTTCTAAGCGGTTCGGATTGTTTAGCGGCTTGTTCAAGCGTTTGGCCGTTCAGCACCGCATCGATTGCATCACGGAAAGCACGTCCTCCCCCAGCTGCCCCATCCGGATGGCCGTGAACACCGCCTCCTGCATTAATGACCGAATCAATGCCAAAATCATGCATCAATACTGGAACCATGCCCGGATGAATGCCGGCTGACGGAACAGGAAACGCCTGTTTTAGCTGTTTACTTGAAGAAACCAACTCATCACTGATGCTAACCGCGTCTTCAAACGGCAAAGCGACACTTCCGTATGGAGATGGGAATAAGGAGAAGTCTGCTCCCGCTATGCGCAGCAATTTTCCGAGTAAAAGAGAATACGAGAATCCGTAAAATTCGGACGGTGTGGAGGCTCCACTTACCGCCGGATGAGCCATGATTGGAAGCGCGATGTCATCATCTTCACGCAATGCTTGAAGCACATCTAATCCGTAGGCGAATACGTTGAACAAAAGGGCATCAGCTCCCAATTCAGCAGCACGCTTCGCCTTTTCTTTCAATTCAAACGTGCGGCCCGTTAAATTCACAGCGTATAACGTGCGATGGCCCGTTTTCTCAAACACTTCATCCAGCACCCGTTTTCCTTCCGTGATCCGCTTTTCAAATGGTGTCAGTTCGTTGTCGAATAAAATTTCATCGTCTTTTACTAAATCGACACCGCCCAGTGCTTGTTCACGAAGCTGCTCGGTTAAGTACTCGATGTCGCGGCCAATAACTCCTTTGAAAATACTCATCACAAGCGGTCGATCATACACACCAAGCTTTTCTCGGATTCCCTCAATTCCAAAACGCGGACCTGGAAAGGCTTGAAGCAACTCTGGATGAAAGTCTAAGTCAATTAGTTTCACTTTTCCATCAAGTGATAATTTTCCGAAAACCGTGGTTAAAACAGCTGGTAAATCGGCTGAAAAATTCACCGCCGGATAAGCCACTTTAATAATGGCTTGTGTCATTTGTTTATCTAAGTATTGATTGACTCTCTCGCAATCTTGTAAAGGGGAAACCGACACAACGCGTCCTTTATGTTTTTGCAGTTGTTCTTGTTCCAACAGCGGCAAATTCGTCCAAGAACCAACTGTCAGCCCAAGTGCAATCCCTTCTGCTTTTTTCTCTAAGTCCCCTGATGGGTCATGAATCAAATAGCTTGCAATCACTTCACTCATGTTCCTATTCTCCTTTGCTGTATACTCTATGGTCTTAGATTTTCTTAGGTGGTGAACTATTCATTTAAAAGCATGTCACTATTATCCACCGGCCTTTACGATAGGCCCTTTTCAAGGAATTCTCATCAAGACAAACAAAAAAGCCCCTTCAAGAAGAAGAGGCTAATTACTAGCACTCTTCTTATCTCTCAGCGTATTGCTGCAAGAATTAGCACCGTGCTTAACTCGTTACGATCGTTAAGTCGGTTGCCGGGCTTCATCGGGCTCGTCCCTCCGCCTGCTCTTGATAAGAAAGTTGCTTATATATGTCATTTTTCAAAAAGTTCAGTTTCAGCTAATCTAGTATGGATTATGACAGGAGTTTTTTTCTTTGTCAATTATTTTTTGGAAAATAAATTTAATTTTTCAATTCGTGCGACAGCTTCCCGTAAACGGTCTTCATCCGTCAATAAACCGACACGAACATATCCTTCTCCATATTCACCGAACCCAATTCCCGGAGCCACGACTACTTTCGCTTCTTCTAGTAAGAAATCAGCAAATTGCTCAGACGAGTATCCGTCGGGAACCGGCAGCCAAGCAAAAAAGGAACCGGCAGGCGCTTGTACATCCCAGCCAATTTTTTGCAATCCGTCAATAAGCACATCCCGACGCGCTTCATAAAGTCCGACAAGCTCATCGACGCATTCTTGCGATTCCAACAGGGCGGTTGCTGCCGCTGCTTGAATCCCTCCAAAAATGCTGACATATAGATGGTCTTGCAGCAGGTTGATGGCTTCAATGACACTTTCGTTTCCGATGGCAAAACCGACGCGCCACCCCGCCATATTATATGTTTTCGAAAATGTATAAATTTCGATTCCGATATCTTTTGCCCCGTCTATTTGCAAAAAGCTGATTGGTTTTTGTCCGTTAAAGCCAATGGCCCCGTAGGCGAAATCATGTACAACGCAAATATCATGCTTTTTAGCCATCTCCACCGTTTTTTCAAAAAAAGCGGATGTGGCGGTCGCGCCTGTCGGGTTATTCGGGTAATTCAAAAACATGAGTTTTGCTTCTTGCTTCACTTCTTCCGGCAGTTCTTCATAGTTTGGAAAAAATTGATTTTCCACTCGAAGAGGCATGATTTCCATTTGGGCGCGGGCCAGTTCCACGCCCGACCAATAATCAGGATATCCGGGATCTGGAACTAAGACCGTATCACCAGGGTTCAGCAAGCATTGGGGAATTTCCACCAGGCCGGCTTTACCGCCAAATAAAATGGCAACTTCTTTTTCCGGGTTGACCTTTACCCCATATTCCCGTTCATAGAATGCGGCAACAGCCTTTTTCAAAAAAGAATGGCCTCGAAAAGGCGAATATTTATGATTCCGAGGATCTTCCGCCGCTTCTTGAAGTGCCTTTACAATATGAGGCGGTGTGGGCTGATCGGGGTTCCCCTGACCAAGGTTGATCACATCATGCCCCTGTGCCATCACGTTGGCGACTTTATTTACAAGCGAAGCAAAAAATTGTTTCGGTAAATTCTTCAGTAACTCAGATTGCTCAAAGTTTTTCATTTTTTGCACCTTCTCAAAAATTTCTTGAAATTCTAGTCACAAATAATATATCGTTGTAATCAACTTGTAAAGTAATTTTTTAATTCAATTGGAAGGCAGGAATACGCATATGTCCTTAAAAGTCGCATGTATTCAGTTCGATATCGTTTTTGGCGATCCCGAAAAAAACTTTTTGCGTGCAGAAGAAAAAATGAGGGAAGCCCTTCAAAGTAATCCGGATATTTTAGTTTTGCCCGAGCTTTGGTCGACAGGTTATGATTTAACTCGTTTACAAGACATCGCAGATGAAAACGGCGAGAAAACGAAACAATTTTTTTCCGCATTTGCCCAAAAATATGGAGTGGCAATTGTAGCGGGCTCTGTTGCTAAAAAAACAGAGAAAGGCATTACAAATACGATGTACGTGTTTAACCATAAAGGAGAGCTCGTCTCTGAATATAGTAAACTGCATTTATTTAAACTTATGGATGAACATGTGTACTTGCAGGCAGGAGAAACGCAAAACCTTTTCACCTTACATGACACTTCTTGTGCGGGATTCATTTGCTATGATATTCGTTTTCCGGAATGGATGCGCGTCCATACGAGCCAGGGTGCGGAAGTGTTGTTCGTTTCAGCCGAATGGCCTCTTCCCCGTCTGGCACATTGGCGTGCCCTTTTAATTAGCCGCGCGATTGAAAACCAGTGCTATGTCGTCGCCTGCAATTGTACGGGCAGCAACCCTGATAATGTATTTGCCGGCCATTCCCTTATTATTGACCCATGGGGAGAGATACTGGCTGAAGCAACGGAAGAAGAGGAGATCATCACAGGAGTCATCGACAGCGAAAAAGTGCGGCAAGTACGTTCCCAAATTCCAATCTTTGCGGATCGTCGCACAAATTTCTATACATGATTCATAAAAAATGTGTTGACAATGTTGTGAAACTCCTGCTAATATTCACATCAAGTGATTAAAACATTCAAATTTTAACATGAATTCTAAATTTTCAATCATATAACATAGGTTCGAAAGACCACAGGAACGATGTTTCCCGGACTTTTCGAACCGTCTATAACCGAATATGTACGTCTCTTATCAAGAGTTGGCTGAGGGAATTGGCCCTATGAAGCCCAGCAACCGACCGTAATACCATCGCAAGGTGGAGCGCATGTTTTTTGCGCTGTTGAACATAACTACTTGTTCACGAAGGCACGGTGCTAAATCCAACAGAAAGATATCTTTCTGGCAGATAAGAGGTTTGGACTTAACGTCTTCAAGCCTCTTTCGCAAAGAAAGAGGCTTTTTTGATGGACTTTGCCTGCTTAGGCAAAGTCCATCAAAAGGCAATGAAAAAGAGGCTATCTTTTTCATTGCCTTGATAAAAACCTCTTTCTATCAAGTTAACTGTAACACTCATTAAATAGATGAGAAAAATCAGGAAAAACGATGGAGGTTTTTAACATGTCATTATCCACTCAAGTTGCTTACGAGCCATTAACAGAAGAAAAAGCGATTGCATTAGCCATAGAATTACAGTTTTTCAAAGAGGACGCTGTATTATCTTCTCGTGAAATCGGTGATGGAAATTTAAATCTGGTCTTTCATATTACAGACGAAAACAAAAAAGGCATCATCATTAAACAAGCTCTTCCATACGCTAAAGTCGTGGGAGAAAGCTGGCCGTTAAGCCTTAATCGGGCAAAAATCGAAAGTGATGCATTAAAGCGGTTTGCACAATATGTTCCACAATACGTGCCAAAGGTCTATTACGCGGATGAAACGTTAGCTGTAACGGTCATGGAGGATTTATCCCATCTTAAAATTGCGCGTGCGGGACTTGTTGAAGGGACATCATACCCGCTTCTCGCTAAGCATATTGGCGAATTTTTAGCACATGTTTTGTTTTATACATCCGACTTTGCGCTGGATCCGGAAGAGAAAAAAGGGTTGGCCAAACAGTTTGTGAATCCCGACCTGTGTAAAATTACAGAAGATTTAGTCTTTACTGATCCTTTTTTTGACCATGAAACCAACGATTTTGAAGAAGAGCTCCGGAAAGACGTTGAGGCACTTTGGGCGGACTCTCAAGTAAAACTTGAAGCAGCAAAGCTCAAGAAGAAATTTTTAACAAACAGCGATGCGCTCATTCACGGGGATTTACATACCGGCAGTATTTTCGCTGACGAGTACACAACGAAAGTAATCGATCCCGAATTTGCCTTTTATGGCCCGCTCGGTTTCGATTTAGGCCAGTTCATCGCCAACTTATTGTTGAATGCCCTCTCTCGCAGCGAAGAGGAACAAAACGAATTATTCGCTCAAGTGAAAGAAGCGTGGGATGTATTCAGTGAAACATTCACAGAACTATGGAAAAAAGACAGCCTGGAAGCTTTTGCTGGCGTGAATGGCTACTTGGAATACGTACTAAAAACGACATGGCGTGATGCAGTCGGCTTTGCAGGCTGTGAGGTAATCCGCCGTACAATCGGATTGGCCCATGTAGCAGATTTAGACGGCATCCAAGATTCACAAAAACGCCTGGGGGCCAAACGCCATGCACTGCGCCTTGGCAAAGCGCTTCTGCTGAATCAACAAAGCATCACCCCTGATATCGTAAATGAAATTGTAAAAGTGACAGCTTAATAGATATGTTCAAACTTAATATAGGTGTTCAAAAAGGAGGGTAAACCTGACTTTTTGAACAACCTCTTAACGAAAGGAAGTATTCATCATGACCACAACATTACCTCTACCGCGTTCCGTACAATGGAGCGATACACATATTACTTTATTGAATCAGCAGGCATTGCCCCTTTCTATCGAATATTTGGAGCTTCACACATTGGAAGATGTGTGGGATGCAATCAAAACATTGAAAGTGCGCGGAGCTCCAGCAATCGGAATTACCGCAGCTTTCGGATTGGCGTTGGCTGCCAGTCATTATGAAGAAGAAAGCATCGATGCGTTTAAAGCACGTCTTTATAAAGATCGCGACTATTTGGCGAGTGCACGTCCAACTGCCGTTAATTTATTTTGGGCACTGGATCGAATGACAGGAAGCATCCAAGAGGTCTCTTCCGTGAACGAAGCAAAAACAACGCTTATTCACGAAGCCATTTGCATTCAAGTGGAAGATGAAGAAGTGTGCTACAGCATCGGCAGCTACGCACTCTCTCTATTGAATAAACAGGATTCGATCATGACCATTTGCAATGCCGGATCCATCGCAACCGCATATTATGGAACAGCGCTCGCTCCATTCCATTTGTCAATCGAGAAGGAAATTCCATTAAAAGTGTATGCATGCGAAACACGTCCTGTTTTACAAGGGTCACGTTTAACCGCTTGGGAATTGCAGCAATCTGGAGTCGATGTCACGCTCATCACGGACAACATGGCTGCCCACACAATCAAAACAAAGGGAATTAACGCTGTTATTGTAGGAGCTGACCGCATTGCGGCAAATGGTGACACAGCCAATAAAATCGGAACGTACGGATTAGCTCTTCTTGCCAAATCATTTGGAATTCCATTTTATGTCGCCGCTCCCCTTTCCACTTTTGACCCTGCTATTGGAAGCGGTGCAGACATTCCGATTGAAGAGCGTGCAGCAGAAGAAATCACGCACCTGAACGGAAGCCGTATTGCCCCGGAAGGAATCTCGGTTTATAATCCGGCCTTTGACGTGACGCCTAATGAACTCATTACTGCAATCATCACAGAAAAAGGCATCTTTAAAGGAAACTATGAACAAGAAATTCAAAAATTATTTCCACAAAAATGAATGGAAGGTGTCCGAAAGCCTAGGCCTTCGGACACCTTCCATTCATTTTGCAACATCATTCTTGCTTTTTATCCTATCGGTGTTTATCTGTTTTCCAGCTTGGCCAAACCGTCAAAACTTACCGGCTGCTCATGCGCAAATAATAGGACATGGGTCGTTCCTTCTCCACGCCCTCTATAGTTATTCAGACTCATATAACTGGAAGAAAAATATAAATTTTACTCCTAAAATTTCGACAAATCATGATATGATAGTATTATTACTTTCGACTCAGACGAGGTGAGAATATGACATTGGCCAATTCACTGGAACATCTTTTAAAATCTGCTATTTCATCTTTTCAAACAATGGTGCCAGTTAGCATCACCATTGAATCAGCATCCCTTCCTTCCACGGATTCGATTTTTACCATTCAGCATGTTCATATCGGATTGACGGGAGATGTTTCAGGCTCTCTCATTATAAAAGGAGAAGAGAGCACGTTTTCCAACCTTGCCCAATCTATGTTTGGAATGGAGGTAGAAGGAGCCATGCTTCAATCCTTTACATGTGAATTAGGCAACATGATTGCTGGCAATCTGGCCACCGAAGCAACGAATGCCCAGGTTTCCCTGGATATTACGACTCCTTCTCTTTATGAGAACGCCATTGCCCATAATACGGACGTATTAGTGAGCTTACCATTAAAATTTCAAAACAGCGGTTATTTGCATGTGTCCATTTCTGCTGATTAAGCACGTATAACAATTCATTCCCGTGTCTATGTTATTAATGGCGTCCTATATTTGTCATGAAAACGTAATAAAACAGACCAACCTTAACAGCATACAATGTAATGGTCCTATCATCGCCATCCTTCGTTTTTTGATGGGATTTGCACCAGCTGCAGCGAAGGAGTGGGACACCGTATTCCTCTTTATGATTAAGAAAGGCACATTCGCTTTCTTATCAACTCATGAAGGAGGCTTTCTTTATGACGATGGACAATGCGAAGGAACCACATCTTTTGAGGAAAAATAAGCATAAGGACGAAAAAAGAAAACTGTATCACAACATGATGGATATTTCAGCAGAGTACACTGAAGCCGAGGTCGTAACATCTGTCGATTTTGTTTTTGTTGAAGGAGAAGGTTGGAAACTAGAAAGCAAGCAATAAGCTCTTTCTAGTTTCCAACCGGAAGTCTCCTTATCCCGTCATTTCTTACCCGCGAATCAACATTCCATTTTGCGCATTCATGCCTTCGAGCTGCAAAAGCTCTTCTTTCAATCCGATTTGTTTTCCAGCATACCCTGTTAATTTGCCGCTTTTTCCGATTACCCGATGGCAAGGAACGATAACTGGGATAGGATTGGCACGGTTTGCCTGTCCTACTGCCCTCACAGCTTTCGGATTGTTGATAGCTCTTGCTACATCGGCGTAAGACCATACTTCACCGTACGGAATGGTTGACAGCACCGCCCATACTTGCCGCTGAAATGGGGTACCCGTCATCAAATCAAGAGGTACTTCGAAATTCGTTCGATTCCCCGCAAAATAATCCAATAGCTCCTGTTCTGCTTTAGCCGCCCAAGATTCCGCATTTCCCTTTTGTACATAATAGCTTAGTTGAAATTGATCAAACTCGCTTTTTGACACTAGAATATGAGAAAGTCCTTTTTCTGTTGAAATCAAATAAAGATTCCCAAAAATAGGTACATTCACACTTCGATAAAATGTATTCATAACAAGTTCCTTCCTTATGAATAGATGGGTAAATAGATGGGTAAATAGATGAAAAAAGTCGTCCCTTCTCCCAGCTTGCTTTTTACATCGATATAACCTTTATGTTCTTCAATGATTTTATATGAAACCATCAGCCCCAGTCCCGTTCCTTTCTCCTTTGTTGTATAAAATGGTTCACCGAGGCGCTTGACCCGATCTTCAGGCATTCCATCTCCTTCATCTTGAATCGATACTACAATATAGTCATCATTATGTCTAAATGCGGAAACGAAAATCCTGCCCCCTGACGGCATCACTTCAAGAGCATTTTTTAATACATTAATAAAGACCTGCTTTAATTGATTTGGTTCACAATAAATAGATGGAAGGGAATCGATAAATTCGGTCACGAACTGAATATTTGTCAGGGCTGCTTCTGCTCCGAGAAGGTCAGTGGTATCCTTTAAAATTTGACTGACATTCCGCTCTTCATATTTTACCGCTTGCGGTTTCGCCAATACCAGAAAATCTGTAATAATCGTTTCAATTCGTCTCAGCTCAGATGTCATGACATCAAAATATAGAGAATAATCTTCTGTTACATTTCCTTGGAGGAGCTGAATAAAACCTTTTAACGCCGTCATCGGGTTTCGAATTTCATGCGCGATTCCGGCGGCAAGCTGTCCGACCACTTGCATCGTATCCGATTTCCGAATTTGTTCTTGCATGGCCTTTTTTTCTGTCACATCTCGCATCATCGTCATATACAGGCCCGGGATAAGGTCTTTTTTGGTCGAAAACTCAATGTTCTTTGTCCTGCCGTCTCTCATTTGATAGGTTAGTTCTCCGTCTGCTTTTCCCTCTATCTCCAGGGACATATGATGTTCATAGAGTTCATCATAATATTCTTGCGGAACGAAACTCTGAAGGGAACGCTGACAAATTTCTTCCTTTGTCATTTCCGCAATTTTGCAGGCAGCCGCATTGACATCCAAAATATTTTTCTTTCCATCCCATAATACAATGCCATCAAGAGATCCGTCGAAAATTTGACGGAATTTTTGTTCGCTCTCTCTCACCTCTTGATCTATCCGTTTCCGCTCACTAATGTTCCGGTAGATGGTCAAATTATATCCTTCAATAATTCCTTTTTTAGAGGTGAATTCCAGCTCTTTAATTTCTCCATTTGGCATATAAAATGGAAGTTCAGCACGAATAGCGCCTTTTACACGAAATTCATTCGTCACACGGATGGTTTCCGGATCACCCATGTCGATGAAACGTTCTAAATTGCAGCCGATTAAATGGGAAAGAGGCAATTCGAACGTGCGGGAAGCTGCGGGGTTCGCATCGATAATATTCCGTTGATCATCCCAAATGATAATAGCATCAATGGCATTTTCAAATATCTCCCGGAATTTACGTTCACTTTTAGCCAATCTTTGTTCCATTTGCCGCTTTTCTGTACTATCACGCATAATGGACATATAATATTCATTATAGATGTTAGAGGTCGTTGTACAATCAAAGTACCTGCTTTCCCCATTCTCCAGCGAGAGGGAAAGTTCCCCTTTTGCACACCCCGCTTGATGTAGACTTCGCCACAATGTCGTCAGCTTATACCGATATCTTGGGTCGACCAGCTGTGCTAAAGACATGTCCAGCAATTGCTCTTTTTTATACTGAAGCGATTCGCATAATGAATGATTCACATCGATGATTTGCCCATTTTTATTAAAAATAACAATTCCATCAATAGCCTGATCGTACATATCCCGAAACATTTTTTGACTGACGAAGCGCTCTTCCTCCAGCATTTTCCGCTCTGTCAAATCATGAAATGTACATATCAGCATATTCGTTTCGCCTGTATATTTTTCTGAAACAAATTTTATATACTTCCTCAACCCGCTATGAAGGGTAATTTCACCCTCATAGTAAAAGTGTTTTTTTATTTGAATAGATTCATAGTATTGTTCAATGATTTGATAAGGAAACATGATAAGAACATCTTTTATATGCAGCGACATCACTTCTTCTTTTGAGCGTTCCAGCAATCCGCATGCCGCATCATTCACTTTTATCACTTCAAACGAGTGATTAAATACAATGATGGATTCCATCACTCGATTAAAGATAATCTCTAATTGTTGTAACTCTTGATTTTTGGAATACTCCTCTTTCCCTTCGGCTCGTTCATGCATAACTGTCATGATGAGACTACTACCCCTTTCTAATCAACCCTTTCTCCGACTCTACATATTCTACATCTTTTCGTTTTTTACCTGCCGCTATTTGTCGATTTACCTCCTCTTTCCGTGAAAAATAGCGAGATATGCTTTCTTTATCCATACTCTTCAACAAAGTTTGGTCACATAGAAAAAAGCTTTTAAGCGTAAATAATACACGCCTAAAAGCTTTTTTTTCAGGGAGCATGATGCCTATTTGTCGTTGACGATGATATACGTCGCTTTGATTGGACCATGCACTCCAACGACCAAATTCATTTCGATATCAGCAGAGTTGCTCGGTCCCGTAATGAAGTTAATGCATGAAGCGATATCTTCGCCGGATTCCACGAGCCCATGTACATACTGGGCAGTTTGTGTAATCCGCGGAACAATCGTACTTTTTGGAATGATGGCAATGTAGGTGGTAGGCAGCAAGCTGACAGAACGCCCTTTTCCGCTTCCGCTGAACAAGACCACTGTCCCAGACTCAGCCAGCGTCATATCGCTGAACGTAATCCCCACATTGGCCCGCTCAGCAATTCGAATGTTTTCCTCCCCAATCTCGGGATTCCATACGTGAACATCAACCTGTTCGTTTTTCCATTGTTCCTTCACTAAGTGAGATAATCCGTATTCTTCAAAGCGAGGATCATTCCATGTTACAACCGGACCGCCGCCATAGCCTTCTACTACTCGTTTTAATGTATCTACAAGTCCTGCAGCCGATGTTTCCTCATAGTCCGTATGAATACGCGGGCAATAGTCTTTTAATTGCTGAGCCAACTCATCTTGTGTCCATCCTCTGTATACATCATGCTGGGGCTGATGTTTCCAATTTGGACGGGTGACACCTTCTGTGCGCCGGTTTCTTCCAAGTTGTCCGGCAATATTATTTAAAAATTTATCGCGATTTTGAATCGTACCGACTGTCATTTCACTTCTCTCCTTTTTGGTGGTCTTTAAACCACGAACGGAATGTTTCTTTGTTTGGAGCCGGAAATTCGCGGATTTCCGTCCATGCTTTTAACGGTCCAGGACCTTTCGAGATCTTATCCCCCGTTGTAAATGGATTCATAGCCGTCGGTGCAATCTTTGCTCCAATCTTATATAAAGATGAGGAGGCAGCACCTAAACCGAAAGCCTTCATCGCCAGCTTTTCGGAAATCGGCGCACGTCCTTCTCGTTCGACAATCACTTGACGATGTTTATGCAGCAGCTCATGCAGCGGAATTTTAACCGGGCAAGCGTCTGTACATGCCGCACACAAAGTGGACGCATATGGAAGTTCTTTATAGTCGTCATATCCTCCTAGTAATGGCGACAGCACCGCACCAATCGGCCCTGAATAAATCGAACCATACGAGTGGCCTCCGACGTGGCGATAAACCGGGCATACATTCACACAGGCCGCGCAGCGGATGCATTGTAAAACGGATTGAAACTCGCTTCCTAAAATGTTCGAACGGCCGTTATCGACAATAACGAGATGAAACTCTTCCGGACCATCTACATCACCGGGCTGCTTCGGACCTGTCAACGTCGTGATATAACTTGTTAGGCGCTGACCAACCGCACTGCGCGTCAACAAACTGACAAGCACTTCAAATTCTTCATAAGTCGGAACGATGCGTTCCATTCCCATAACCGTGATTTGTGTTTTCGGCAATGTTGTCGCAAGACGCGCATTTCCTTCATTGGTTACTAGCGAAATGGATCCTGATTCGGCAATACCGAAGTTACAGCCAGTGATGCCGACATCTGCTGAAAGAAACTCTTTACGAAGCATTTCACGAGCATGTAATGCCAGCTCCTCCGGCTTCGAGCTTTTTTTATACGCTAACTTTTCTTCAAACACATCACGAATTTGCTCTTTATTTTTATGAAGGGCAGGAGCGACAATATGGGAAGGAGGATCATGATCGTCCACTTGCAAAATGTACTCGCCTAAGTCCGTCTCAATGACCTCGCATCCGAGCGATTCAAGCGCTGCATTCATATTGATTTCTTCTGTGACCATCGATTTGGATTTTACGATTTTTTTGGCGTTTTTCTTTTTAACCACATTTGAGATATACTCGTTTGCCTCTTCTGCTGTTTGAGCAAAAAATACGTGGCCTCCGCGCTTGACGACATTTTCGCTTAATTGCTGTAAATAATAATCCAAGTTCTCAAGCGTATGCTGACGGATTTCTTCCCCAAGCGAACGCCAATCTTCCCAATTGCCTAGCTCTTCTGCAGCATCTAAACGACGTGTACGAAGGCGCTCTTGTGCCCCTGCAACCGCCATGCGCATAAATTCATTGTTAATCCCTTTATCAACTCGGTCTTTAAAACCGTCTGTACCAATTTTCATTGCCATCTTTCTCAGCCCCAATCTTTTACTTGCTATTCGATACTTCCGACGGACAGGACATCCTAGCGAAACTGTTGCGACAGGACGTCGCGATCTTAAGTTTCGTTCCTTAAAGCCACAGGACGTGCAAATGAAGCCTTTGCGACCTCTTGGGCTTCAATCCTCACTTTATCTTTACCGGCTGTTCAACACCTCAGCACTGTGCAAAACTTTTGAAGCACAGGACGTGCAAACAAAGCCTTTGCGACAGGACGTTGCGCTCTTAGCCTTTGATCATTAATTCGTTGCGCTTTTAGGCTTCGTTCCTTATTTGTTCTCTTTATCTGCTATTTAGTACCTCGGCAATATGCATAACTTTTACTGGATGTCCCTTACGCTCCATACGTCCGCCGATATTCATTAAACAGCCGCAGTCTGCACCGATTAAGTAGTCAGCCCCCGTGTCGACTGCACATTGAACTTTTTCGTCGACCATTTGTTCAGATATTTGACCCATTTTAACGGAGAACGTTCCGCCGAATCCACAGCAATTATGCGCGTTCGGAAGCGCTTCAAATTCTAACCCTTCTACATTGCTTAATAATTTAAAAGGTGCTTCTTTCACCCCGAGAAGGCGCGTCATATGACAAGATGTGTGATAAGTCGCTTTACCATTAAGCTTTGCCCCGACATCCTCTACTTTTAATACATCTACAATGAATTGAGTCAATTCGTACGTCTTATCAGCAAGCGCTTGCGCTTTCGGTTCCCACACAGAATCACCTTTAAAAACATGCGGATACTCTTTAAACATCGTTCCACAAGAACCGGAAGGCGTTACGACATACTCGGAATGCTCAAAAGTCGTAATCATATTTTTCATCGCTTCTTTTGATTCTTTTACATAGCCGCTATTGTAAGCGGGCTGTCCACAGCACACTTGCGATTCAGGAAAATCAATTTCACAGCCAAGGCGCTCCAGCAATTCTACCGTTGCTTTTCCTGCACCTGATTGGAACATATCTACTAAACACGTAACAAACAATGAAACTTTCATATCTTTTTCCCTCCATATAAACCAGCCTGTTGGATATAAAAACGTTTAAGTGATAACTTTACTTATTAGAAACAACTTATCAACAGGTCATCTGATGACTTGGTTAATTATACTCCTCTTTCTTCATTTTTCAATGCTTTACAGTAAATTCCGTTCATCAAACATGTCTCATTAATGGCGAATAGATTGCATACGACTACGTCCTTTAAAGATCTTGCTGTTTGACAATCGTTTTCTTATATATAGTATTTAATAACTCCATTATAGGGTGAACCGCTTTCATTTTTCAAGGAATTTTGTTAAAAAGTATTCACAACCTAGACTTTAAGCATAGAGGTGACCCAAACAGATAATGTTGATGGAAGGAATTGAATAAAGCGTCACGAAAATCCTTGATTTTTCGGATTTTCTATGACGCTTTATTTGATGAGGTTTCCTAAAACGACAAGGTGTTTGTCGCTTTAGCCCCTTCCTCATTTCCAAAAATCATCGAATACCGTAATTGGAAGATGACGTTTATGCTGGGACTTCAAATAATGGGATTCGATTTTTTCTTGCGCCTCCGGCTGCACTTCTTTCCCTTCCAAATAATTGTCAATCTCCTCATATGTAACACCTAACGCCGCTTCATCCGGCAGCTGCGGACGGTTCTCCTCTAAATCGGCCGTCGGTGTTTTCATATAAAGGTGTTCAGGACACCCCAATTCCTTTAGCATCATTTTCCCTTGGCGCTTATTTAAACGAAAAATCGGTACTAGATCCGCTCCTCCATCGCCGTATTTCGTATAGAAACCTGTAATGGCTTCTGCAGAATGGTCAGTTCCCAATACGACTCCGTTATACATGCCGGCTAAACTATATTGGACGATCATCCGTTCACGCGCCTTCACGTTTCCTTTTAAAAAATCCGTTAGTTCTCCTCCTGTAGCATCCTCCACCGCTGCGACACTTTTATCGACCGCATCTTTAATGTTTACTGCAACGCTCTTGCTCGGTTGAATAAAGCGAAGAGCATCCTGACAATCATCTTCATCTGCCTGTACTCCGTATGGAAGGCGAACGGCGATGAATTGATACTTTTCTTCTCCGGCTTCCTCGTTCAATTCATTTACGGCTAATTGAGCCAATTTGCCCGTCAAAGTGGAATCCTGCCCCCCTGAAATACCAAGGACCATAGATTGTAAAAACGGATATTTTTTAAAGTAGGATTTTAAAAAGTCGATGCTGCGACGGATTTCTTCTTTCGGATCGATTTCCGGCTTCGTTTTCATTTCCGCCACAATTTGACGCTGTAACTCGTTCATCAATACAAGCTCCTTTCAAAAATAAACAGTTTACTAATACAAATGACATATTTTCTCACACTAATATGTAATTAGATATTACACGAAAAAGAGTGAGTTTGGCAAAAACCTTGTATCAATCCATTCCATTTTAAAACGGATTTTAAACCTCTTCTTAATTCCCCTTATGTTTACTAATCAGCTCCATCTTTGTATTCCATACGTCCTCACTCAAGTCAACAGGATAGCGTTCAGGATTGAGTTTCCGCAAATATTCATCCCAAAAGAACGTCAATTGCTGCTGATGATGGGCCCGAATCGTTTTTAAATCAGGTAAATCGTATGTTTGCTTTCCGTTAACGAAAATAGGCTTCAACAACTCGATCGCTTGAAAATTCGTCACAAATTTATGTAAGTATGTGTGAATGGGATCAAATAATTTGATTTTATCTTTTGTTTCCACTTCCTCATTTACAAATGCGATGTAATCGCCTTCAGCTTTTTGATTGCTATTGTTAATAATTCGGTATACTTTTTTGAATCCCGGGGTTGTCATTTTTTCGGGGTTGGCGGACAGTTTAATGACGGGCTTGTACTCATCCCCTTCCTTTTTGGCAACTAATTTGTAAACGCCTCCCAAAGCTGGATTGTCCGCGGCGGTGATGAGCTGTGTTCCAACACCCCATGCATCAATTCTCGCCCCTTGGGCCTTCAAGTTGAAAATGACGTTTTCATCCAAATCATTACTTGCGACAATCTTTACGTAATCCAGCCCTGCCTCATCGAGCATTTTCCGCGCTTCTCTTGATAAATAAGCTAAGTCCCCGCTATCTAAACGAATTCCCTTTAATTGGTACCCCTTTTCTTCAAGATGCTTTCCAACTTTAATAGCATTGGGAACTCCTGATTTTAACGTATCGTAAGTATCCACCAGGAGCACCGTGTTATCCGGATGAACTTCGGCATACGCCATAAAGGCATCAAGCTCCGATTCAAAATCCATCACCCACGCATGGGCATGTGTGCCAATGGAAGGAATCCCAAACATCTTTCCCGACTCCATATTGCTCGTGCCGTCAAATCCGGCAATATAGGCCGCCCTTGCACCCCAAATCGCCGCATCGGCTTCCTGGGCGCGTCTCGTTCCAAACTCGAACAATGTATCATTCGGAGCTACTCGGCGAATACGCGAAGCCTTCGTGGCAATAAGCGTTTGATAATTCATAAAATTGAGCAGCGCGGTTTCAATCAATTGAGCTTCAAAAATGCGTCCCTCCACTCGAACGATCGGTTCATTCGGAAACACGACCGTTCCTTCTTCAACGGCGTATAAATTCCCCGTAAAACGGAAATGTTTAAGCTCTTGAAGAAAAGCTTCATCATAATGTTCCGGCTGCTCTTTCAAATAAGCGATATCCTCCTCGGAAAACCTCAATCCATTTATATAATGAACGATACGCTCAAGTCCCCCAAACACGGCATAGCCATTGCCGAATGGAACTTTTCGGAAATAAGCATCAAACACTCGAATATGATTATGCCTATTCAGCTTCCAATGCGCATAAATCATATTGATTTGATATTTATCCGTATGGAGCGTTAAATTACGGTCACTCATTCGAAAGATCCCCTTTCCGTCCAGCATGTCTGTTTTGGGCTGGACTCTGTGCAAAAAATGGCTCAATAGCAATCATCCTAACGAAAACTGCCTTTGTTATCACTTACTTTCCCGCAATTCTTCTAATTTAATCTACATGAATCCTCTGATTCAAAAAAATGCCCGAAAACCACCCTTTTTCGCAGCTCCCGGACATCTCTTTTATCATTCGATATACTTCATCAACACTTGTTCTACCGCTGTTAAATGATTCAACATCAATTCTTGGGCCTTGGACGCATTCTGTTCGGCAATCGCTTCGTAAATTTGCATGTGCTCTTGGTACATTCGTTCAGACGACGTTTGCTTTGAATAAAGCCAAAGCCTTCTTGTCTCCCTCATCGTTTCAAGCATCATTTCTGATACATTGTTCATCAAATTGACGAGCAGCGGATTTTGCGATGCCATGGCAATCGCCATGTGGAAATTAAAATCTGCCTTTTCCCCTAGTTCTTCATTTCCCGCAGCCTCTTTCATATGATCAAGTGCCTCTTTCATTTTCTGCAGATCATCCATCGTACGTTTTTCGGCAGCTGCTCCGACCGTCCCTACTTCCAGCACTTTGCGAACTTCCAGCAAATGACTGATGTCTTCTTTTTTCATGAGCACGGCTGCCGTCACAGGAAGTGAAATGAAATCAGCGTCAAACTGTCGGACATATGTACCTTCTCCTTGTTTCATTTCAACAAGCCCCATCGCTCTTAAAGCACTTAACGCTTCCCGAATGGCTGACCGCCCGACTTGAAAGTTTTCGGCAAGCTGTTGAACAGAATCTAATTTATCTCCTGGCTTCAATTGTCCCCCTTTAATCATGCTCAAAAGAGCTTCGGCCACTTCCTCATATATTTTCTTCGGTTTAATTTGTCTATATGTCAAAAACCTTCACCTCTAACTTACTGCTTCCACATAGTATATATTTTATTATATCAATACGTCTTTGTTACATTCCACAAAAGAAGACTCTACTTTTTTAAAAAAATAGCAAAAACTTTTCGACTACCCCTTGCTTACTACCAAATTTATAGAATATAATGTGAGCGTATTCATTTATTGATACTATCATCTGATGACCTAATCACCTAATTTTATGAACATAGACTTTCTTCTCTTTTTTTAAACGGGAGTGAAAGCGATTTCTCTAATTGGGTGATGACTAGACTCTTTCGTATCAATGGTCAAACTAATAAAAAAACGAGGTGCTAATTATGACATGGACGCAAAACTTCACACCTGTCGGGGATAGCTTGCTATGGTCTGCTATTGTAGCTTTAATCCCTATCTTGTATTTCTTCTGGGCATTGGCAATTAAGCGAATGAAAGGATATGTAGCTGGGATTACGACATTACTTGTCTCATTGCTTGTCGCAATATTTGCCTACAAAATGCCAGCGGGCATGGCAATCATGTCGGCAAGTCAGGGAGCCGTCTACGGTTTATTACCGATCGGATGGATTATTATTACGTCTGTATTCCTCTATAAACTAACAGTGAAAACCGGTCAATTTGATATTATTCGTAACTCCGTATTATCGATTACGGAAGACCGCCGCCTCCAAGCGCTTTTAGTGGCCTTCTCATTCGGAGCGTTCCTTGAAGGCGCGGCAGGGTTCGGCGCTCCGGTCGCCATTTCAGCTGCATTGCTTGTAGGTCTTGGGTTCAACCCTTTATACGCAGCCGGGCTTTGTTTATTGGCTAACACAGCTCCTGTTGCATTCGGTGCCATCGGGATTCCGATTACAGCAATGGAAGGTCCGACAGGTATTCCTGCAATGGAAATTTCAAAAATGGTTGGCCGTCAACTACCGTTCATATCTGTATTTATTCCATTTTACTTAATCCTTATCATGGCTGGTTTCAAAAAAACGCTCGAAGTCATGCCGGCGATTTTAGTTTCAGGTGTATCATTTGCCGTCACTCAATATCTTAGCTCTAACTTTTTAGGACCTGAGCTTCCGGATATTTTATCCGCTTTAGTTTCATTATTCGCTTTAGCAATTTTCCTGAAATTCTGGAAACCAAAAACAATTTTCCGCTTCCAATCTGAAGCCGAAGCACAAGTAGCGGCCACAACGGCCACTGCTCCCTCTAAACACACGGCTGGTGAAGTCTTTAAAGCATGGTCTCCATTCTTAGTCTTAACTGCCTTTATCTCTTTATGGGGTATTCCGAAAGTAAAGGCAGCTTTAACAGGGCACTACGAAGGAGCAAACGGCTTTTTAAAAGCGATTAATCCAATTGGTCATAACTTTACATTTATGCCTGAAGTTCCAGGCTTAAATAACCTGATCTTAAATGGAAACGGCGATCCAATTGCTGCCGTCTATAAACTGGAAGTGTTAGGGGCTGCAGGTACAGCCATCCTTTTGGCAGCAGTCGCAACAAAATTCATCGTAAAAATTTCCTGGAATGACTGGGTAAAAACGTTCGGTGAAACATGTAGCGAATTGAAATTCCCTATCTTAACGATTGCGTCAGTTGTTGGCTTTGCGTATGTAACAAATTCTTCAGGTATGAGTACAACACTAGGAATGCTATTAGCTAAAACAGGATCTTTATTCCCATTCTTCTCCCCTGTATTGGGATGGTTGGGCGTATTTATTACAGGTTCTGATACGTCAGCGAACTTACTATTCGGTAACTTGCAAAAAATCACTGCGACATCCGTTGGGATGGATCCGCTTCTTGCTCTTGCGGCAAACTCTTCGGGCGGCGTAACAGGAAAGATGATTTCACCTCAGTCAATTGCCGTGGCATGCGCAGCTGTCGGGCTGGCAGGTAAAGAATCTGACTTGTTCCGCTTTACGATAAAACATAGCTTGTTTTTAATCTTGATAGTTTGTATCTTAACATACTTGCAATCTAACGTATTATCTTGGATGATTCCATAATTCTCTCGTTTTTTACCAATACCTCTATGAAAGAGTTCTCAAGCATTCACCGGAAGCGGTGAATGCTTTTTATGTTCCCTCCTTTAAAAGTTTGCTCAATGTTTGGAGATTCGTTTAAAAGGAATCAATTAGATAAGCTTAAAACCTCTTTGCCCCTTGAACAAAAGTGTTCAATTTAATGTTTTTTGAACAAAATTAACAAAAATGTTCAAAAAAAGATTTACAAAATTGTATGAACATTATTATAATTAATTCAACAGGAGGCAAAGTTTTTTACTCCATGAATTTTCATAAGTTTACTTTGAAGGAGGCTATCATTTATGGAACTGTTAATGCGAAACATGTTTCAAGCCTTAGGAAAAAACCACTCAGCCAATAAACTCGCCAAAAAGTACGGCTTGCAATTTGGAGCGGCCCGCTTTGTCGCCGGGGAAACGATTGAAAAAGCGATTAAAGCAGTCCAAGAATTAAATAAGTCCGGGAAAGTCGTGACACTCGATCACTTAGGTGAATTCGTCTTTACCGAAGAAGAAGCAAACGAATCTGCTGCGATGTGTATTCAAACATTAGATGCCATTGCCAAGTCCGGTGTTCAATCGAACTTGTCTCTTAAAATGACTTCTTTGGGTTTAGACATCAGCAAAGAACTATGCATGAAAAATATGCGCAGAATTTTAGACCGGGCGAAAATGTATGGGAATTTCGTCAGAATTGACATGGAAGATTACGCTCATTGCCAAATTTCTTTAGACATTTACCGCGAGCTTAGACAAGAGTACGACAACTTGGGTATTGTCATTCAAGCCTATTTATATCGTACAGAACAGGACATGAAAGACTTAGATAAAGATAAAGCAAACCTCCGCCTCGTAAAAGGTGCATACAAAGAATCAGAAACAGTGGCTTTTCCTGAAAAAAAAGATGTAGATGAAAATTATAAAAAAATCATTAAAACACACCTTTTAAATGGACACTATGCCGCTATCGCCAGCCATGACGAGGAAATGATCAAGTATACAAAAAAAATGGTCCAAGAGCATAACATTCCAAAAGATCAGTTTGAATTCCAAATGCTATATGGAATCTGCGTAGAACTTCAGGACAAACTTGTTCAAGAAGGATACAAAGTTCGCGTCTATGTTCCATACGGTATCGACTGGTTCGGCTATTTCATGAGACGTTTGGCGGAACGCCCCGCCAATGTGTGGTTCGTTTTGAAAAACCTATTAAAATAGGATTCTCATAAATAAATGAACCTGAAAATGATAGCGGTTACAAATATTTTCGGTATGATATCCAACATTCGATTGAACTGCTGCATTCGAGACATGAAGAAAACCATCCATTAACCGTAAGCGGTCGCAGGGGTTCACGGCCGCTTATTATAGGAGTTTTATGTTTTGCCTCTGTTAAACAATAATATTGATATTTAGCATTTTTTGACTCATTCGTGCAAAACGTAAAAATGTATGCGCTATCATAAAGTTAAATCTTAAAAAAAGTCGCACTATTCCCTGAAATAAGATAAAATATTATTTTCCTAGACAAAACATACTACAAGGAGGATTTAACCATGGATTTCCAACTGCTTATTTCCATTTCCGTCTATATGGTCGGAATGCTGTTTATAGGTTATTATGCATATAAACGAACGTCCAACTTATCCGATTATATGCTTGGAGGAAGAACTCTTGGACCTGCCGTAACAGCGCTTAGCGCAGGAGCTTCCGATATGAGCGGATGGCTGTTGATGGGACTGCCGGGTGCCATGTTCGCTCAGGGGCTCAGTGCTTCGTGGATTGCAATCGGACTTACAATAGGTGCTTACGCGAACTGGCTCTATGTCGCGCCGCGTTTAAGAACCTATTCGGAAATGGCCAATAATTCAATCACCATTCCAGCTTTTTTAGAAAACCGATTTGGTGATCAATCAAATATGTTACGTTTAGTATCCGGACTTGTTATTATCGTTTTCTTTACTTTTTATGTATCTTCCGGAATGGTATCCGGCGGGGTGTTGTTCGAAAATACGTTTAATCTTGACTATAAAGTCGGACTTTGGATTGTGGCTGGCGTTGTCGTTGCCTATACCCTTTTCGGCGGCTTCCTTGCCGTAAGTTGGACAGACTTTGTTCAAGGGCTTATTATGTTTATCGCTCTCATTCTTGTTCCTATTGTAACCATCATGCATGTGGGAGGAATGGGATCGGCTTTTGGTGAAATTAAATCGATTGACCCGAAGCTCTTTGACATTTTTAAAGGGACAACCCTTCTAGGAATTGTTTCTTTATTTGCATGGGGACTCGGATATTTCGGCCAACCTCATATCATCGTGCGATTTATGGCCATTTCTTCCGTAAAAGAAATCAAAAAAGCGCGCCATATCGGAATGGGTTGGATGATTTTTTCGGTAGTGGGTGCGATGCTTACTGGCTTAATCGGAATTGCCTACTATTCTCAAAATGGAATGAAGCTGGCTGACCCCGAAACCATTTTTATTGAATTGGGTGAAATTTTATTCCATCCTCTTATTACAGGCTTTTTACTGGCTGCCATTCTTGCTGCCATCATGAGTACCATTTCTTCACAGCTTCTTGTCACTTCCAGTTCATTAACTGAGGATTTATACAAAACTTTTTTCCGTCGTTCGGCAACGGATAAAGAGCTCGTATTGATTGGCCGTCTTTCCGTCTTGGTCGTCTCGATCATCGCTGTTGTCATTGCATATAACCCAGGCGGAAGCATCTTAAATCTGGTCGGATATGCCTGGGCCGGTTTTGGAGCTTCCTTTGGTCCGGTCATTTTGCTCAGCCTTTACTGGAAACGAATGAACAAATGGGGAGCTCTTGCCGGAATGATTGCAGGTGCAGCGACTGTTATCATTTGGACCCAATTTGACGTGTTAAAAAATAACTTATATGAGATCGTACCAGGATTTGTGGTGAGCTTGATTGTCATCTACGTAGTCAGTCTATTAACACCGGCACCATCCAAAAACACTCAAGAACAATTTGATCAATACAAACACTCAGCGTAATCGAAAGACTCTCCCCTATTTCAGAGGGCACTGAAAAACTTACGTTTTTGAAGTAGTGTTTGTTTTTTAAACAAAATAGGTCAATTCCTGTTCGATTTTCGAACAGGAATTGACCTATTTCTTTTATATTTAGTTACTTTTCTTCTTTCATCAGTGTGAGAATGCGTTTGAGGTTGACTGCGAAAATAGCTGTTGCTCCTTGAATTTCCATACCAATTAGCCCCGCCGATGATGCTTCATCATACCCGTGTCTGTGTTTGAGCTCACTGTTCTTCGCCTCAATTTTATATCTTTCTTTCGCTAATGTTTTAAATTCTTCACTATTTTGAAACGCTTCTTGTTCGCGATGCTCGGTTGATTTAATTGTAACAGAATATGTCTTGCTTTTTGCACCTTCCTTGTAACATCCGTTACGGAATGGACATACCTTACATTTTTCGATATCAAACATATAAGTGTCTTTTTGATTTTTATTAATGCCTTTCTTACCTGTACGTGCCTTGCGTATAGCTAAATGTCCTGCTTTACACACATACATGCCTGCATCTTTATTAAATTCAAATTCATCCTCTTTTTTTCTAGTACCTTGTGTGATATTAGGATTTAATTTCGCAACTAATTGTAGTTCCATTCGATTCGCATATTCAATATTTTCTTTTTCTGAGTACGCTGTATCCCCAATGACTGTTTCTATCTCTATGCCAGTTGCTTTACTTTTCTCGACTAATTCTTGTAGGTATTTCCCATCACTTTTTTCACCAGTTGTGACAATCGCAGCCGTAATAATACGTTCATCGCTCATCGCAATATGTGTTTTAAAACCAAAGAAAGAAGAATCAGCTGTTTTATGTCCGACACGAGCATCAGGATCACTGGAAAAGCTAAGATGTTCTGTGTAATCTTCCACGACTTCTTTTAATACATTTAACTTTTCTTTCACAGCCGGAATCGTAGCGATTTGTGGTTCCATTTCTACAATAGAAATGATTTCATGGCAATAATCTACTTCTTCTTTTACTTCACTAGAAGTGGGCTTTGAGGGGAATTTAGTTTTCATCGATTCATCGATTTGATACACAGCTTTTCGAACATTTTTTGATTTCTCTTGTAAAAATTCTTTCGGTGATTTTTGGGTATAACGTGATTTTGTATGTGTGGCATCGACGATAATGGTTTTACTTTGAATGATTTCTTTTTCTCGTGCAATCTCAATTGTTTTTCCAATAAGCATGTCTAATAAACTCACGTCTTGAAGACGCAATTTACGAAACTTCGTTAATGAACTTGGATTAATAACAGGATCTTCAGGTGCCATATCTAAGAAGTATTTAAACGACATATCATATTTTGACCGCTCAACTACATCAATATCAGATAAGTCAAAAATAGACTTTAATAATAAATACTTAAACATGCGAATCGGCGGCACGGCATTGCGTCCATTATCAAGGCAGTATTTATTTTTTAGTTCTTCCAAAATGAATGAAAAGTCAACGAGTTCATTGATTTGACGAAGCATATTGTCTTTGGGGACAACAATATCGTAAATTGCCATAAATGGACTAAGATTCAGAGAAGATTGATTTGAAATCATTTGGATACCACCTAAAATAGTAATATCCTTAGTATAAAACATAAAGGCAGTGGAAAGTTCGACTACATCGAACTTTCCACTGCCTAATTTAAAATTTGGACTTTTTCAGTGCCCTCCTATTTCAAGGGAGAGTCTTTTTGTTGGAGGGTTTTCGTAAATATGACTGCTTTTTTACTTTTACGTATTTCACTCTTGAATATCCCACAAAGACTTTTGCATAAAAGGGGGCAAGAACCTTAAGGTTCTTGCCCCCTTTCATTTATAGGTTGTATTCCTTGATTTTATTGTATAAAGTCCCTCTTGATATACCGAGCAATTTCGCTGCTGCACTTTTATTTCCATATGTCTTCTTTAACGCTTCCTCGATTGTCAGCGCTTCTTCCTTTTCAGGCTCTCTCTCTTTGGATAACGTTCCGTTTGATAAAGGTCTGCTGTTTTTCGTAGAATGATTGGAAATCATATTTTGCGGAAGATGCTCAAGCGTAACGACATCCCCCTCGTTAAGAAGGATGAATCGTTCCACTACATTTCGAAGTTCCCTTATATTTCCCGGCCATTCATAGCTTAATAAAGCCTTTTTAGCTTCTGGACTGATGTCAGGCATGGATTTTCTATATTTAACAGCCAACTCCTGTATAAAGGTTTCGACCAATCCCTCAATATCTTCCTTACGTTCACGCAATGGAGGAATGTCGATTTTAATGACCGTCAAATGATAATAAAGATCTTTATGGAATTTCCCTTCTTGCACCATTTCTTCTATGGCAGAAGAAGCCGAGGCAATGATGCGCGTTCGGGCGCTTACGACTTCCATTCCCCCTACCCGGTAAAAGGATTGGTTCTCCAAATAATTCAAGAATTTCACTTGAATATCAAACGGCATTTGATCAATCTCTGCAATGAATAACGTTCCTTCTTGTGCCTGTTCAATCTTGCCCGCTTGACCCGTCTGCGCTTCTTCTGTAAAGGGACCGCCTTGATACCCAAATAGTTCCGCTTCTAAAAGGCCTGAAGGAATAGCAGAACAGTTAACGGACACAAAAGGGACGTTGCCTCTTGGACCTCCATAATGAATGGCTTGTGCCAGCATTTCCTTTCCCGATCCCGGCTCTCCCGCCAACAAAACGGAAATATCGGCATGGGCTGTTTTTTGCGCGATTTTGACGGCTTGTTTAATTTGGGCACTTTCGCCGATCATAGAGGAAAAGGGACGTTCTTGATGGATGAGCACAGGGGTTGAAGCATCAATTTCTTCGTTAAGCCGCACAATTTGAGTAATATCATGTTCGGTTGCCACTCCGCCAATAATCATATTATCCTGTATGATAGGTGAAGCATTTATCAGTACATGGGTATTCTCAGCAGGATGGTGATACTCTCCCCGGACTGGACGCCCCTCATTTAGAATGCGGTGAAGCATAACGGATTCAGCATGAAAGTGATCCCCGATTTTTCGGCCGATAATCTCCTCACTCTTAATCCCATATGTTCTTTCCGCTGAAGCATTCCAGCAAATTACTTTCCCTTCCTGGTCAACTGCCGTGACCGCATCATTTACGGTTTCTGCCAGTGTTTCAAAATAAGCCGTTAGCCTTTTTGTTTCCATATGTAATTTTTTAATCCATATGTTCGCGGTCACGATTCCTACGATTTCTTGTTTTTCATTCTCGATCAGAATCGGTCGTCTCCAATCCGCTTCTTCTTCCCGCAATTGTTTCTCGCTGAAAATGAGGGAAGGGGACCAATGCATCTTTTCAAGCCACTCCTCCGCGAGCATGGAGTCATCGGCCGATGCGACCATGGGGTATTCATGATTCGCAATCGTATAGCTTACCTCTCCGGTAATCACAACAAAACCATATTGCAAGAGCTTGCTCTTTATTTCCAGCAACGGGGTATACGGTTCAATCAAAATAAAGGAGCGATCCATATTGATTTGTTCGAATTCCAGCATGCTAAATCCCTCTCTTTATATGATCTTTTTCTATTACTGTATCATGTTTATATAGCATTATCTATATTAATGCACATGAACCATCGAATATCATAAAAGGAAATTTCCAGGAAGAAAAACCTGTCCAATTGAATTTTCCTGAGCGCCATTGGCTAGAATGTGATAAAATAATGTTTTGTGCCAAGAGGATGGCTCAAAAGATGTAAAAAGCACATCTTTTGAGCCATCCTCCCGAAAGACCCGTCATGAAAATTCAGTAAAACCAAGATTCAGTCGATGGGGCCTTTCAGCAAAAAAAATTTTGCGGGCTGTTTAAAACTTGTGGAACAGCCGCTTCCCCTTTTCTTTTGAAAATGCCTAAAGCTTATGATAAGCATAAATAAAGATGAAAAGCCGCAAGAATGTTAACCATTTGAGTTGAATTCAGATAGAAGCAAAAATGCAACGAAAAGGAGTTTGAGTAAAGAAATGAACATTATTTGTGCGACGTTAAATGCGAAATACATTCATACGAATTTGGCGCTTCGCTGCTTGAAAGCATATGCCGCTCCTGATTATGAAATCGAAATGGCTGAATATACGATTAAAGACCCTTCCTTAAACATCGTGACGGATCTATACAATAAGAAACCGGACGTATTAGGGTTCAGCTGTTATATTTGGAACATCGAAGAAACAATCAAAGTCATTAAAATGATGAAAAAAATCAAGCCTGATGTGAAAATCGTCCTTGGAGGACCGGAAGTTACGTACGATGTAAGCGACTGGCTCGATCGCATTCCTGAAGCAGACTTTTTCGTCATCGGTGAAGGGGAAGTCACATTCAAACACCTTCTTGATGAATTAAACGGTGAAGGAAAATTTGAAGGTATCAGCGGCCTCGCCTTCCGCAGAGACGATAAAAAGGTTATTAACGCCCAGCGAAACAAAGTCGATTTAAAAGAAATGCCGTCACCGTTTCGTTTTGAAGAAGATGTTCCCCATCTTTCAAAACGTGTCGTCTATATCGAGACGAGCCGCGGCTGTCCATTCAGCTGCCAATTTTGTTTATCTTCCATCGAGGTCGGCGTACGCTACTTTGACCGCGAAAAAGTAAAAGAAGACATTCGTTACTTAATGAAAAACGGTGCGCGAACCATCAAATTCGTCGACCGTACATTCAACATCAGCCGCAGCTACGCGATGGAGATGTTTCAATTCCTAATTGACGAACATGTACCCGGAGTCGTCTTCCAATTCGAGATTACGGCTGATATTATGCGCCCGGAAGTCATCCAATTTTTAAATGACAACGCGCCTGCAGGCTTATTCCGTTTTGAAATCGGGGTTCAATCAACGAATGATGACGTAAACGAGCTCGTCATGCGCAAACAAAACTTCCAAAAACTGACCCGCACCGTCACAATGGTAAAAGAAGGCGGAAAAATCGATCAGCATCTTGATTTAATCGCCGGGCTTCCAGAGGAGGACTACCATTCTTTCAAGAAAACCTTTAATGATGTCTTCGCGCTTCGCCCTGAAGAGCTTCAGCTCGGCTTTTTGAAAATGCTGCGCGGTACAGGCGTCCGTTTACGTGCTGATCAGCATCAATATGTATACATGGATAATGCACCATATGAGATTTTAAGCAACAACGTCCTATCCTTTGAGGATGTTATTCGCATTAAACAAGTGGAAGACATTTTGGAAAAGTATTGGAATGACCATCGCATGGATGAAACGATTGAATACCTTGTTTCCCATGTGTATAAAACACCATTTGATTTCTTCCAAAACTTCGGTACGCGTTGGGATGAAGCGGGCTGGGCACGCATCGGCCATCAGCTGGAAGATTTATTCCGCCGGTTGAAGGAATACCTACTGACCGAGAATTTCAACGAACAAGAAGTCATCGAAGGATTCATGAAAGTGGATTATTTGCAAAACCAAAAATACAAACCGCGTAAACCATGGTGGGATGATGCGGTTCAAAAGCAAATCCGTTCCCACTATTACCAGCAAATTTTAGAGCAGCCTTCGTTAATGGGTGATGTGTTCGCCGGGGAAGGATTGGCAGAAAAGGAACTGTACAAGCATACGGTGCTTGAATTCCTTCCTTTTGATTATGATCATTATAAGCAAACAGGCCAAATTGTCCGTAAAGAATCTTTAATGCTCGTCTACTTCGATCCGAAAGAGCTGAAAACGAAAATTTATACAAAACCGCTGGAAGCATTTGAGCTTCCTGTGGCGAATTAAGAAAAGCAGAACGAGCCCGTTTCATTGGAATTCCTGATAAAGAAGCGCTTTTTGCTTCTGAAGGAAGGGATGAAATGACCGTAGGAGCTGGCTCGTGCAGCTAGACAGCAAGAAAAGCGGAGGCAGCCTTGATTTAAGAAAGCCGACTAAGGGCGTCACGTCCTGTGGGCCCAAGGAAATAGGCGCTGGAGCTGGACAATAAAAACCTCGGGTTGCCCCGAGGTTTTTTTATTTAAGTGTAGCCTTCTTATTCTTTTTATGTGAAGAAGCTTCAGCTGCCGCTTCATACAATTTGCTTGCATTCGTGTGCCCGAGTTCATGCCCAAACTCTTCTTGAAGCAACTGTCTTGTTTCTGCTTTTTCCGACATTAAGCTCCCATTCGCTTTACGGGCTTTTTTAAATTCTTTTTTATTCATTAGCGACCTCCGCCGCTTCTGCCTTTACGGCCTTGTTTGGAATTGCGGTTTGCCCCTTTAATGGCGTCTTCTCCCCCATATTCTACTGAGAACTCCGTATCAGGAAGGCTTTCTTTCGGTGTGAAGTTGTTTTTCTTCGCTGCATCATGTGCCACTTTTCGTTTTGCCATCATGACCATCCCCTTATCCAACATAATGGAGCATTACTGCTCATCCATTAGTATGAAACGAAAGGTCTCCCCAAATGCTTTGAAAAAATTGACTCCTTTTCCTCCATTCTTAACTGGCTGATTGTACAAAATCCCCTTCAATTAAGCAACTTCTTTTGTCCAATAGACCATACTAACAAAAATGACTTCAAAAGGAGAGAATCAAATTTGGATAAAGAGGAACAGTTAACTTCCCCCATGATTGACGATACCATGCCCCACCAGGCAGCCGCTCCATCTTTTAAAGGCAGCGGGATTCCAATTGAAAAACCCTTCGTCAATTCACACGGTGTCATCATCGGAGACAGCCAGTACAATTCAGACCAATCGCCTTTAAACAATTGGAGCGATGAAATCGATCCCGCCATTATGTCAGGCGACGAGTGGGTTCACCCGACAAACGACATCGGCTGGAATACAAGCGAAAACCGCGACCTTGTTGAACGCCAAAAGGCTCCCGAAGAAGTGCCATTCACCCACCCCGACAAAGATGTCAGCTATGGAACGGATTGAACAGAAATAGCCGCAAGCCGTTTAGGCTTGCGGCTATTTCTGTTAACCGATAATAATGCGCTCTTTTGGATAATGATATTTTGGTTGGTTTCTCGGTCTTCCTAACATAAAGATAAAAGGTAAAATGCCAACCCGTCCAATAAACATGAGCACAATAATAATCAGCTTTCCAAGAGTGCTCAACTGAGGCGTAATTCCCGTAGAAAGCCCATTCGTACCGAACGCTGAACATACTTCAAATACAATTTCGGTCAAGGAAAACGGCTCGATTACCATGAGCAGCAAAGTAGCAGTCGCACAAATGAAAATGGCCATAAAGCTGACTACCACAGACTTCGCAAGATCATCTTCATGAATTTCGCGATTAAAGACGCGAATATGTTTTCTTCCTCTGGCAAAATGGAACACAAACAAAATATTTAAGGCAAATGTCGTCGTTCGAATTCCTCCTCCGACGGAACTTGGTGATGCCCCTATAAACATAAGGATCGATAAAATAAGCAAAGTGGCAGCCGTAAATTCATTCACATTCATCGTGGCCAGCCCGGCGCTTCTTGTTGTCGCAGACTGGAAGAAAGCATAAAAAAACGATTCATGCCAACTTTTCCCCGCCAAATAATGTTGATGTTCAAGCAACCAAATGAAGAGGGTACCCGCGACAAGCAGACCCACATACATCACCGTCGTCAACTTCGTGAATAAAGAAAAGCGAAACCGCTTCTTCTTTTTTAAATTCTTGAAAAATTGTTTCACCTCAATCAATACCGGAAAGCCGATGGCTCCCAATGTTATCAGCAAAATATTGACGGTTTGAACAAAATAATCCGTGGCAAACGGAGCCAATGACGAACCGGTAATATCAAACCCGGCGTTTGTAGTCGCACTGATAGAGGCAAAAAAACCATGTAAAAACGCCTCTTGCCAGCTGGGGTAATATTGTAGAAAATACACTCCTAACACGACAGCCCCAATCAACTCAATAATCAAGATGATAAGCAAGATGTGCCTCATTAAGTTGACAAGGCCCGATAAGCTCGACTGGTTTTGATCGATCATAATGAGCTGCCGTTCTTTCAAACCAATTTTTTTCCCCATCAGCAGCCAAATGAATGTGCTTAATGTCATCACACCGATTCCGCCGATTTGAAATACGAATGTTAAAATAAAAATACCGGGTACACTAAAGGTGTCCACCGTAGAAACAGGCGTCAAGCCCGTTACACTCACGGCACTCACGGCAACAAATAAAATATCGATAACAGCAAATTCAACCCCAGGCTTATGAGCGATGGGCAAACTAAGCAGCAAAAAAGAAATCGTCACAGCCACCAAATAAAACAGCACAATATATTGTGCCGATGACAGACGCCTCAGCCTTGATTTAAAACTTCTCATAAAAATTTAACCTCTTCTTATCCTCTTAAAATCTACTTCAAAAATGTTCTGCCTTCAACTTATTGGTCAAAAGTCAGTTTTCGTAAGCATTGTTGCTTTTTGAGCCTGTTTGAAACAACCTCTTACACAGTCTTAACTTGAACTACCCCCACTCAACACCCTTACTGGTTGTTTGAAGTGGAAGATTCCTACGAACTCCGTTCAATCGAACAGATGTTTAGTAAGCTATCCCCGTAGTTCCTACGGTTAGAAGCCTTATTGCTTCCTTAATCCGTTGCTTATTCCAATTAGATCCACCTTTTGTACGTCTTGAAAGGATACGTTGCGCTTTAGCTAATTTCTCTTCTAGTGTACGAAAGAATTTAGGGTTTGTATACGCTGTACCATCAGAAAGAATCGCAAACTTCTTTAATCCTACATCCACCCCAACAACAGAATGAGTCTTCGGTAACTCTTGAATCTCTATTTCAACAAGGATGGATACAAAATATTTACCGCTTGGATTTCGCCTAACCGTAGCACCGAGAATACGACCTTTGACTTCACGGCTTTTCGCAAAGCGAACAAGACCAAGTTTAGGCAATTTGACGAAGTTGCCGATCACCGCTATATTCCCGTTGGTATACTTCGTTGTATAAGATTGAACAGGATTTTTTTGGATTTAAAGCGTGGCTGTTCATTTTGCTTTTTATAATAACGATGATAGGAATCAGCTAAGTTTTCTACTGATTTTTGCAAAGCAATACTATCGACTGCTTTCAAAAAAGAGTAATGCTCCTTTAGTTTAGGAAGTGATTTCACGGTTTCATATTTATTGAAGCACGTACCTTTCCAGTGATTGGCTGGAAGCTGACCTTGCTGGGCCATTTCTTCGCAGATAGACCAATAAGCATCTTTTTCTTTTTGCTTCCCCAGAAAAAAGTTAAAAACAAATCTCGAACAGCCGATGGTTTTGTTTATGAGTTCTGCCTGTTTCTTATTTGGGTATAAGCGAAACTTGTATGCTTTGTTCACCAAAATGGCAGTCACCACCTCCCAATAGGAACATTCGTTCTAATTATACTATAGAAAGGAAAGTTTTGGCTAATACCAATCGGCATTCATCTCCCACCTACTTATCGGGTTACACTCTTCAGATTTCTTGAGGTGGGAGTCTTCTGTCGGGGAATGATAAATTCTACAAGAATGAAAGACATCTTGTCCAATTGTCCAATCATGTATAATAAAGAAAAAATTCTTTGGAGGTATTCTCTTGTTACTTTTACCTTCTTTAGCCAAAAAAATCATTCATGAAGTTAAAAAACTAATCGATGAGGACATCATTATCGTCCATACAGACGGGACCATCATCGCCAGTACTGACGAAAAACGGCTCGGCACCTTCCATGAGGGAGCTCTTCTTAGTGTAAAAGAACGCCGAAAAATCGTTATCACAAAAGAAGATGAACAGCGGTTGGAGGGTGTGAAATCGGGTCTCAACCTGCCCATCTTCTTCTCTCATGACGTCATCGGCGTCATTGGAATCACCGGTGATCCCGATCATATTTTACCATATGGGGAGCTGCTGAAAAAAATAACAGAACTGCTTATCCAAGATAGCTATCATTCAGATCAGCTTCAGTGGCGCTCCCGAATGCTGGAGGCGTTCGTTTTCGACTGGCTTCAATTAAAGGACTGGTCCCAACCATTCATCGATCGTGCCAATTTGTTGAAAGTCGATTTACAAGCTGACCGACAATTAATTTTAGCTTATTTGAACGAACATCAAACATTTTTGAATGAAGATATATGGCAATTGATTCACCTATGGAACGGTGAGCATGACCACGACTTGTTTGTACGCTGGGGAAACGACCGCTTCCTTATTATCCAACACGTTCAACAAAACATGCCGAAAGAGACCACCATGCACAAAGTGAAACAGCTTAAAGGGTTCATCGAAGAAACTTGGAACACCTCCGCTTCCTTTGGCATCGGACAACCGGTCGAGGGACATGAATTAAAAAAATCGTATGAACAAGCAGAACGTGCATTGACGGTAGCCATGAGAGAAAACACCATCATTTTCGATGCGGATTTGCGCCTTGAGATGTGCCTCGAAGATATTTCTTTACCTACGCGCAAGGAATTTATAGGAAGGGTGCTGCATTCCGTATTGGAACAGGAAGAGCTTCTGGAAACATTCAGGGTGTTCTTCCAACAAAACATGTCCCTCAAACAAACGGCAGAAATCCTTCACATTCATATCAATACACTCCACTACCGCATCAAAAAGTTGGAGGAGTTAACAGGGTTGAATCTCAAACATTTCCCGGATGTTGTAAGTCTCTACTTGTCCCTTTATTTTTTAGATGATCATCTAAAAAAACAGAATGAAAGCGGATGAATTTTATATATTCATCCATAGAACCGGCAGGCTGTATCCTTTATGATGGACAGTAAGAGAAACCTGACTTTCTATACCCTACGTCTTCAGAAAAGGATGAGAAATAGATGATTACTGCAACTATAAAAGCAATGCTGACAGACATTGTCGGCCAAGAAAACTACGACGATTCCAAAGCGGGACGTCTTGTTTATTCCTATGATGCCACTCCTCAATTCCAATCGATGCCGGACGCTGTCATTGCTCCCCGCCATACGAAGGAAGTCGCGGAAATCGTAAAAGTTTGTAATGAACATAAAATTCCGCTCGTCCCCCGCGGTTCCGGAACGAATCTTTGTGCAGGCACATGCCCGACGGAAGGCGGCATCGTCTTGCTTTTCAAACATATGAACCAAATTCTAGAAATAGATGAAGAAAACTTGACGATAACGGTACAGCCGGGTGTGATCACACTGGATATGATTAATGCCATTGAAGCAAAAGGCCTATTTTATCCTCCCGATCCAAGCTCTATGAAAATCTCGACGATTGGCGGCAACATCAACGAAAATTCCGGCGGTCTTCGCGGCTTGAAATATGGGGTAACACGCGATTATGTCATCGCCCTTCAAATCGTTTTGGCGAATGGTGACATTATCCGTACCGGCGGCAAACTCGCAAAGGACGTAGCCGGCTATGATTTAACACGTTTATTTGTCGGCTCTGAAGGTACGCTTGGCATTATTACAGAAGCAACGCTCAAGCTTGTGCCAATGCCGGAAACAAAGAAAACCATGCTTGCTTTATATCAAGACATTGATGCAGCTGCCCGCTCGGTATCAAAAATTATTGCTAACAAAATTATTCCTACTACACTTGAGTTTTTAGATAAAGCAACACTTGAAGTGGTCGAGGATTTCGCTAAAGTCGGCCTTCCGACAAATGTGGAAGCAGTTCTGTTAATTGAACAGGATGGACCTTTAGAAGTGGTTGACCGCGATATTCAAAAAATCGCTGAATTGTGCAAAACAGAAAATGCTGTATCCGTGGAAATAGCGCAATCTGTAGAACACGCAACCGCACTGGCGACGGCAAGACGTTCTGCTCTATCTGCACTTGCCCGCTTAAAGCCGACAACCATCTTAGAGGACGCAACCGTTCCACGCTCCGAGATTGCCAAAATGGTACGGGCCATCAATGAAATTGCTGCAAAATATGACGTGAAAATTTGTACATTCGGCCATGCCGGCGATGGAAATCTTCATCCGACATGCCCAACCGATTCACGTAATCATGACGAAATCGAACGTGTAGAGAAGGCATTCGCCGAAATCTTCGAAAAGGCCATCGAGCTTGGCGGCACAATTACAGGGGAACACGGCGTCGGCGTCATGAAAGCCCCCTACCTTGAATTAAAGCTCGGGAAAGAAGGCATTGCAGCCATGCAGGGTATTAAGAATGCATTTGATCCGAATAACATCATGAACCCAGGCAAAGTCTTTGCCAAAGAATCTCGTAAACGTGTGGTGGTAACAAAATGACAACAGTGAAAGAACGTGAAACCATTCAAGAGCAATTTAAAGAACGCATGGATGAAGACCAATTGCTGAACTGTATGCGCTGCGGCTTTTGCTTGCCATCTTGCCCGACATATATTGAGTCAGGTTATAAAGAGTCCCACTCGCCAAGAGGCAGAATCGCGCTAATGAAAGCCGTCGTCGATGGTTTGATTGAGCCGGACGAAGATGTAGAACGAACGCTGGAGCTTTGCCTCGGCTGTCGTGCCTGCGAACCTGTTTGTCCGTCTGGCGTCAAATATGGTCACCTTCTCGAAGAAGCGCGTGATATCATCAATCAAAACAAAAAGCATTCATTACCCGTAAGAGCGGTGCGTAAAGTCGTATTTGAAGAGCTCTTCCCGCATCAAAACCGGATGCGCACGTTGACTGGATTAATCGGCATTTACCAGCGATCCGGCTTGCAGACCTTTGCCCATAAAACAGGACTCATCAACATCCTGCCGGACAACTTAACATCGATGGAAAAAGTACTTCCGAAGGTTCCCTCCATGAAGGAAATGAAGAACCGCCCTACTCACCTTCAAGCAGAAGGCACAAAGAAAAAACGGGTGGCATTCTTCTCGGGTTGCTTAATGGATACGATGTTTTTAGAAACGAACAATGCTACAATGAAACTTCTTCAAACGGCAGGATGCGAAATTGTCATTCCCGAAAATCAAGCATGCTGCGGCGCCCTTCACGGCCATAGCGGTGAAAAAGACGGAGCAAAAGAATTAGCGAAACGCAATATTCAAGCATTTGAAGATTTACAGGTCGATTACATCATCACAAATGCCGGGGGCTGCGGCGGATTCTTAGTGGAATACGATCACTTATTGAAGCACGATCCGCAATGGAAAGACCGTGCAAAAGCTTTTGTTGATAAACTAAAAGACATTTCATCCGTACTCATAGAACTTGAATTCGACAAACAGCCGCTTCGCTTGCCGGACCAAGTGGTGACTTATCAAGATTCCTGCCACCTGCGAAACGTGATGCGAACCTCAGGAGAGCCAAGAAGTTTATTGAAGGCCATTGAAGGCGTCGAGTTCCGTGAAATGAAGGGAGCCGATAGCTGCTGCGGCTCTGCCGGAATTTATAACGTAGTCGAATCGGAAATGTCGATGCAAATTTTAGATCATAAGATGGAATACGCGAAAAAAACGAGTGCCACTACCATCGTTACAGCAAATCCGGGCTGTTTGCTGCAAATGAAACTCGGAATCGAACGGGAAGGGTTATCCGACAAAATGCGTGCAGTCCATATTGTGGATTTACTATTGGAAGCAGCAACATTCGCTAAAAAAGATTAATGGTTCATTAGAGACCATAGATTGGCTGTCTCTCAAATCTTAAACAGGCCACAAACATTATTTTTATTGAAAGGCCCCGTCACGAAATCCTGATTTCACTGGACTTCCAAGACGGGGTCTTTCATTAGGATGACGTAAAAGGGCTGGTTTTGCCCTTTTACGTCATCCTATATGTAAAAACATCATCCATCCCTCTCATTCTTCTCTTTATTATTTCCCTTTCTTTACCCTCTCTAACAGGAAAGAAAACGTCATGAATCCTTTTTCTCTTATTAGATGCAAGTACTCTCGAAAGTCTTGAAGTAGGGGTCTTACTGCCCGTTAATGCGGGATAAACGAAAAAAGGTGTACAAAAGCCACATATATGCAGCTTTTGTACACCTTTTCGATTTCGCTTATTTAGAGCGAGGTTCTAACCAATCCCCAATCGATGGGTACGTTTCTTTTACAGCTTTTGGACCGAATACTACGGATACGTGTCCTGTTTGCAGCAATTTGAATTCTTTATCCTTACTGGAGATAACATCCATTAACGCTTCCACCTGATGAGGCATCGCGATATGGTCACGGCTTGCCGCAATATTCAAGACATTGGCTTTAATATTGGATAAGTCCACTTTACGTCCGCGAATAGTAAGTTCCCCGTTAATGAGTTTGTTTTGCTGATAGAATTCGCGAATCCACTGGCGGTAAGCTTCGCCCGGGAATGGAATTCCATCTCCTACCCACTTTTGCATCAGCTTCCAACTCTCAACAAAACGCTGATTTTCAGAGCGGTCGACAAGCGTCACATATGGACCGTAAAAATTAGTGATTGGCTTTAACATTTTGTTTCCGAAGTCGATCATTTCAGGAGGAACATTTCCTAATGTATCCACCACTTTATCAACATTGAAATAACGCTCATCTAAAAATGAACCATATAAGCCTGTATCGGAAAAATCAAACGGGCTCGTCATAAAAATTAAATTCTTGATTGGAAGCTCTTCATTTAAAGCGGCAGAGATGGATAACATTGTACCGCCCATACAATAACCAAGAATGGACAAATCAGAAGCACCCGATGTTTTTAACACTTTTTTGGCTGCTCTTGGAATATAGTCCAAAATATAATCATCAAGCTTCATGTCTGCATCTTCGAGACCCGGTGTACCCCAATCAAGCAAATACACATCAAATCCGCGGTCCATGAGATATTCCACAAGACTGTTTCCTGGAGTCAAATCCAAAATATACGGTTTATTAATCAATGCATACACCATTAAAATCGGAGTACGGTGAAGCTGCTCTTTCTTTGGAGTATAGCGGTACAGCTGCGCCTTATTTTTCTTCCAAATCACTTCTTTCGGTGTTAAGCCCACTTCCGGCTCTGCTTCTGCTGTTAAAATTTCAAATGCACGCTTAAAACGGCGCGCAGACTGTTTATATTCCTTTGGCACGGATTGCATCATTTTTTCCCATTCTTGTATAGGTGATACTGCCATGTTCCTTCACAACCTTTCAAAAAAGTCAGAGTATTGTCCCAAAACCAATACATGTAATTTACACATATATAGCAGTGAAAAAAGTCAGGGAAAAAACAGTTACATGTCCGCTCGTGACACCCCCCTTTCAACAGAGGGTGTCATACGAGCCGGAATCTTGTACTGTATATGTTGATTTCCCTAACTTAATTACATGTATAATCCGCCGTTGATGTTTAACTGCTGACCTGTAATATAAGCGCCGTCTTGACATAAGTACACAATGCCGCGGGCAATCTCTTCCGCTTGCCCAAAGCGGCGTTTTGGAATTTTTGACACGATTTGCTGACGAATATCTTCCGGAATAGCCATAACCATTTCTGTTTCAATGAAACCTGGGCAAATAGCGTTAACGGTTACATTTGTTTTAGCAAGCTCAAGTGCTAAAGACTTCGTGAAACCAATCATACCTGCTTTTGCTGCAGAGTAGTTTGTTTGACCAAAGCCGCCTGCTTGACCGATGATGGAAGAAATATTGATAACGCGGCCACCTTCGGATTCAAGCAAGTATGTAAGAGAAGCTGTCGTTGTGTTGTATACACTATTTAAGTTCACATCAATTACTTTTGTCCAATCTTCATGAGAAAGCTTTTTGAATGAACGGTCACGTGTAATACCTGCATTATTTACAAGAATGTCAAGCTGGCCGAATGCTTCTTTTGTTTCTTCTACAAGGCGCTTTGCTTGGTCTGGATAAGAAACGTCCGCCTGAATCGCAATGCATTCGCCGCCGTTTTCTTTAATTTCATTTACCACTTTTTCTGCTGCTTCTGCGCTGCTGTTATAGTTTACAGCGACTTTTACCCCATGAGAAGCAAGTTCCTTTGCGATTGTTGCTCCGATCCCTTTTGATCCGCCTGTTACGATTGCTACTTTACCCTCTAATGTCATCATGAAAAAAATCCCCTTTGCTTCAGCTAGTAATTTTTTAATGTATCGTGCTGTAGTAAATTTATATAATTCTGCATCTTATAGCAGGTACTACCAATTCACTTTGTTATTACGATTACTTTTGCTGCCCCTTTGTTTCTTTAACAGGCGCTTGTGCTTTAATAGGCTCTTTCGTATCTTTTGCTGCAGCTTGCTCTTGAAGCTTTAATTGTTCTTGAAAGGATGCTTGTAACTGTTTGTTTTGCTGCTGCAGCTTTTGTTGAAGCTGTTCTTGAAGTGTGCTTTGAAGTTCATTTTGAAGCTTTGATTGAAATTGCTGCTGCTGTTCAATAGCTTCTAATACTTGATCAAGCTTCTTTTCCAGAGACTTGACGTCAGTTTTAATTTTGCTTAATTCGCGTTTATAAAGTGCGCTGTTATCTTGAGCCTGCGCATCGTGCCATTCATCCAAACGGTCTTCCAATGCTTCTACTTTTTCTTCTACATTGATGACTAATGATGCAACGTTAGCAACATCATCTTTTGTCGGGATATTCACTTGCTGAAAATAACGGCCCGTTGTTTCGTTCAACGCATGATGATATTGAAGATTTAAATTGAGGACGTTCCCCATCCATTGAGAGAATTCCTCTTTATTCATGTTTTCGCCAAGTACCTTGCCCCAATAAGACTCTGTCTTATCGTACATTTCCTTCCACGCCAAAAATGGATCGTATACTTTCTGTTGATCCAAAACTTCCATCTCCTTTCGTTTCATGTAAAAGTGATGGCTTGCCTCAACTTTTATACCTTTTACCATTTAGAAATGATAACAGCAAAGCTTCCTCTTCACTTTTGTCGATTGCCAACAGATGTTCCGTATCTTGCTTGTTTTCATGCTACCTCCTTATTATAAAAGGTGTAACGGGTTTAAACAATTCTAAAAATTTAGCTTTTTTTGATAAGTTTTGTTGAAAATTGTCGAATTTATTTAATGAATTGTGAAATTTTTGTAAATGATATGAAACGAGTTGACTTTTGGTCCATATAGGTGTAAATTACACATAGATTAAAAAATGCGGAGATTGAACAAAGACTCCAATCCATTCGGATAGATAAAAAAACGGGGGGATCCACCTTGTCGGAAAATCAAGATAACAAAAGCGGAACACAAACCAATTTAGAAAAAGCCATCACTGGCGCTCCTAAAAATTTTATGATCCCTTTTTTGCTGTTAAGTTTACGTAACTGGAATCTCCATGGCTACAAACTAATTCAGCAACTGATGAGCTTTGGATTTACTTCCGTCGATCAAGGAAATGTTTATCGCACATTGAGACAGCTTGAAAAGGATAACTTAATCAAATCGGAATGGGACACTTCATCAGACGGGCCCGCACGCCGCATCTATTCCATCACGGATGCAGGCGAGCAATATTTAAAGATGTGGGCATCTTCATTAGAGCAATACCAAAACATGCTAAATTCTTTTTTCACGATGTATACTGATATGTTTTTTCCTTTCAGTACATCATCCAAACAACAAAAAGATGAGTCACAAAAAGATAAGAAATAGGGATTCGCACAGTCTGTTTGCAGCTGTGTTTCCAATATAAAAAAATGAAGGCTGCTTAGCGACTTTCGTTGGAATGTTGATGGTGTGGACATCTATGAACACTCTTAATTATGCATCTGTTTTCCTTTCAACATACGCTTCGCATGGCCAGTGAACCTAGGGAGGAATTTTCTAATGTCAGCAGTTAAGTATGATTCTGTAATTGATGCTATGTGGGAACAATGGTCAAAAGGTTTCAACACTCTTTTAGAAAACAACAAACAAGTCGAGCAATGGACTGTAAAAGCTTTGGAACAGCAAAAGGAATTCGTCAACAAAGCCTTGGAACAAGCTCAACAAGTAGACCATCAATGGAAGCAAGAGGTTGAACAGCTTCAAGCAAAGGTAAGCGAAAACTTGCGTAAAACAGCAGGAAATGTTGCGGCAGACTCTTATGACCAATGGGCGAACCGCGTTCATGAAACAATACAAAAGTTGCAGCAAGTGTCTATAGATCAAAACAAAACAAGCTATCAGTTTGTTCAACAAGCACAGGAGCAATACCAACAAACGCTCTCTCAAGTAATGGAAGAGCAACAAAAAGCTCGCGAAGAATTCCAGCAAGTATCGGATGCTTATATCGAGCAATTAAAAGCATTGCAAAAGTCATTTTTACAATCGATTGAACAATATTCACTTGTAAAATAACAACCAGACTGGGACTCAACCAACCGTCGTTAACGTAAAATAAAAATCCGAAAACTTCTTCTATTTATAAGCAGCCCCTTGCTTTATGAATAGAATGAGAGTAAGCGGAAATTTTCCATCACAGCAAAAAGCCGTATCTCCTGGACTTGGAGATACGGCTTTTTGCTGTATATGCATCAAACTCGGCTAACAGACCGCTGGAGTGGGAGAAATCACCTTAACATGGATTACCAGTATGGAATACGCTCCCTCTGAAATAATATAGATACAACGAGAAATCGTTGCAAAACCCTCTCAAGGAGATGAATCAAAAATGGCTAGAAACACTAACAAATTGCTTGTTCCTGGTGTGGAACAATTTTTAGATCAATATAAATATGAAATTGCTCAAGAGTTTGGCGTAACGCTTGGTTCTGATACAGTTGCACGCAGCAACGGTTCAGTAGGCGGAGAAATCACAAAGCGTCTTGTGGCTCAGGCACAAGCACAATTAAGCGGAACAACTAAATAAACATGGCTAAGCCGAAGCGCATGCGCTTCGGCTTTTATGTATTATAATATTGGATCGCGTTTAGCCGGGCGATCTGTTTTGCGGTCTTTCCTGCCGTTCCAATCCTCACGTTCGTTCTCTCGTTTTGCCGGCTTGAAATGAGGGTGTTCAGGTCTTTGTTCCTTTTCCGGAAAAATAGATTCTACACGTCCCCCTTCTCCTTTGGATGAAGAGTCTAAATGAGAGGGTTTAAGCCTATTTTTCTTTTCATCGTTCTCTCGTTTCTCATTTCCTTGTCTAGATGGGGAAGGAGAAGAAGAAACGGGCTTCTTTTCCTTCTCATTTCTTTTTTCCTGTTCTTTCACTTTTCCAGGAGGAGTATATCTCTTCTCTCTGTCATCATTCTTTCCCTTTTCGTTCTCTTTTCTGGAAGAATTGTATCTTTTCTCTCCGTCATTACCCTTTTGTTTTTCCTTCTCTAGCCCAGGCCGCTGATAAGAAGCAGAAGTCGATTTCTTCTGCTTATCAGCATCCTTTTGCTTTTCTTTTGCTTCTTCAGCAGGTTGCGGAGAAGGTTTAGATTCTTTTCCTCCGCCTTTTGGCAAGTCTTGTTTGCTGTTATTCAATTTCGACTCAACTTGCTGCTTGATCGGCTTTAACGTCGAATTCGCCTTCTCTATTTGCTTTTCCCCTTGTTTTGCTGGAGAAGGCGGCGGGTTCTCCCCTTTTTGAGAAGGCGGGGATTTTATCTGCTCTTTTGAATTCATTTCCTGAGCGCGGTTCGGCTTCACAGGCTTTGACTGTGAAGCAGGTTTTTGTTTTGTTTCTTCTTTTCTTAGCCACGTACCTGTGGAGACACCACGTTCTTTCGCTTTTTCCCTTGTTTCTAAAGAGCTTTTAACCGTTTCGATTGTATAAGGCTTTTTCTTCCATTTATCTGTAACCGTTTGGATATCCGTCTGTAATTGTTCCTTATAGTCTTTCTTTTCTTTTTTAAAGACCGTCGTAATGAGTACCTCTTTTTCTCTTTTTAAGTACCCTTGTTTTTCACTTGCCTCCAAAATGTTTGATGCCACCTCTTCGACCGGATGATGATTCCAATCTTTTATGCTGGCCACCAGCTTTTTGGCGTCTTCGTTAAAAGTTTGTATTTTCACTACTTCAAATTGACGATTGACCCCCAATTCCAAGCTCGGGTTAATATCGATAGACATGTACGCATACACTTGCTGCTGCATATAATAAGGAAGGAAAAAAAGCACGAGTGCAGCTGCAGCAACAGAGCTGAAAACAGCTCTTCTCCATGAACGCCTCGTTATCTTTGTTTCGGAGACTTCAGGTTGGCCTTCCATGAGAGGGAAAAAGAGAATCTCTTCTCCCAATTCATATTGGCGTTGTTCATGTCTACTTCGTAAAAACTCGCCATCAGGGGTTAACATCGTTACATAATCCTCTGTAATCTCCATGACAATGCCCTTTTTCAAGACCCGAGCACCCCTTTTATATAATCTTTTAAATAGACGTAATCCCCCGCTAACACAATGGCAATCGCAATAATATATTTGCGGTTGCGCTCAATGGTCTTGCGGCTCACCGCCACATGTTTCTCTACTAATCGAATGGGTATTTGTTTCTTTTTAAACAGCTTTTCACGAAGTTCTTCATGCGTAACAATAAACTGCGCCACTTCTATGGCATTAACACGCGCGTCCGCATGTTTGGGCGACTGCTCCACAATCTCAGATAAAGTCAAATCAAATTGCTGCAGGACTTGATGAAAATGAACAATCTCGTCTTTGCGCAATTCTTGTTCAATCTGACGAATATATCCATCAAGTGATAAATCTGCTTCCAGCTTCGTTTGAGAAAAGTCTTCGTTCTCTTCATCACCCGCTTGCAGGTGCAGCGTTTGCGCCCGTGCCTCTTTCCGAATATAGTCAATGACGCGGCGCTTAATGATGAGTTCTGCAAAAGCAAGCAATGAACTCCCTTTTTCTTTTGTATATTTTTCTATAGCTTCATTAAAAGCGATGAGACCAATGCTGAATTCGTCATCTGTTTCTTGTATATACTTTTTGCAAACGCCCGAAACCGTTTTGGCGACAAACGGTTTATATTGCTCAATGAGTTCATTTTGCAGTTCCCCATCCCCTTGCTGAATCTTCAGTACCGTATCTTCGAGCGTTTTTTTTCGGCCGATTTTAAACAGTACACTAAGCAATGGTTTCACCTCTTGTCCATACATCATTCGTTCCACCTGTCGTTTTTACGGGTGTACTAGGATGAAAAAATAGCCACCTTTCTTTGGCGACTATTCATTATAACGCAAATCCCCTAAGTTTGACCATGATTCCCAAGTATGATTCCTCTTACACTAAAAAAACAAGGAGATGAATAGCATCTTCTCCACTTTAACGAACGGTAAAATCCAAATGAAACTGCCCCATAAGCCTCTGATAAATCAAGCTGGTTCTTACTGAAAGGCCCCATATCGATTTTCATGACGAAGCCTTTCAGTAGAAGGGGTCAAAAGGGCTTTTTTTCCCTTTTGACCCCTCCTCTGTTCTAAAACGAATGTTTCGCTTCAGAACACTCCTGCTTGCTTCATTCTTATTGTTTATCTGCTTTATTTTCTTGCTTTTCTTTTCCCGCTTGTTGCGCTTGCTTCACTTCCGCTTTTGCTGCTTGTTGCGCTTGTTTCACTTCTGCCTTTGCTGCTTGTTGCGCTTGTTTCACTTCTGCCTTTGCCGCTTGTTGCGCTTGTTTCACTTCTGTCTTTGCTGCTTGATGTGCTTGTTTCGCTTCAGCTTTTGCCTCTGTACGTACTTGTTTCACTTCTGCTTTCTTTTCTTCGCGCAATTCCTTTACTTCTGCTTTCTTTTCTTCACGTAGTTGCTTTACTTCCGCTTTAGCCGCTTGTTTTGCTTCGGTTGTCACAGTTGGAGCAACAACAGGAACCACGTTTGTCTCTTCTTTTACTTCTGCTTCTTCGGCTTCGCTTTCATTATCCTCTTTCGCCGCTGTTTCTTCCTCTACAGTCGTTGTTGTTTCTTTCACTGCAGCTTCTTCTGTCTCTTCATTAAGAGTACCCAAAATTTCTTCGATTTCTACTTTTAATTGTGCCTGTTCTTCTTCCAATTCAGCAAAGCGAGCTAATTTTGCTTCAAGTTTTTCCTGTGCTTTTTTAATATTTTTGTCCAAAGCTTTTTGCGCCGTTTCGTTTGTTACGTTTTTCATTGCAGCTTTTAAAGCCACAATGTTTTGGGCAATGTTTTTTTCAAGTTCTGTTGTCTCTGTCGTTTCTTCAGTTGCTTTGTTTTCTTCAGTAACTTCTTGAGTATCTTCAGTTTTTTCTTCAGTTACTTCTTCCTTTTCTTCAACAGCTTCTTCCTTTTCTTCATCTGTTGACTCTGCTGCGGCTTGTGCTTCTTCCATTCGCTCTAACGCTTTTGTTAATAGTTCAACAGCTTCTGTCTCTTTTCCATCTTCCATTAATGCTTCTGCTTCAGCGATACGCTCTGCAGCAAATTCCACTAAAAGCTTAGCTTCTTTGGCATCGTCTGCTGTAATGGCCAATTGGATTTTTTCCATCACTGTTTTTACGAAATAAAAGAAATCACCAGGGACTAAAGAAGGTGATGCTGCCTCTTCTTTAGCATCTATACTCTTATCTGCTGCTTCTTCGGCAGCTGTTTTCTCTGTTGCCGTTTCCGTTGTAACGACTTCCGTTTCAATCGATTTGCCGTCTGCTGTCGTCACTTCGACAGTTTTTGGTTCATATGTATTCTCCTCTGCATATGTTGAAATCCCCGCAAAAGGTGATGCTGCCAATACAAAGGCTAATGAGCTTGCTAATGTTTTCTTTTTCAATGTAACTTCCTCCAGTTCAAGTAATGGTCATGAATGTTAGCGCTAACCTTTATTCACTTCCCTATACTTGTACGGGATGGCAAAAAGATTTACGGGGGCTCCTTTCAAAAAAATAAATGGAATTATATACCACATATTGGCATTGTCATTACGAATCTTAAAAAAACCGCCTGGACAACCCTTGATTGCCTGCCGGGTTTTCCATGACGGTTCTTTTTGTTTCCGCTTTTCTTAGTTGTCCAGCTCCGGCTCCTAGCTCAGCACGGGAAAAGATGATTGCCCTCATAAGGCAAAAAGCGCCTTCTGGGTCAATCCCTATTTCCTTGGGCTCATAGGATGTGAGTCATGCCGACGTTGGTGATTAACGTGGCGACCTTAGTCGGCCTTCTTTAATCGAGGAGCCTTCGCTTTTCTTATTGATTCTCCGCTTTTTTCAATGCGTTTTGCTCACTCTCTTGTTCTTCTGTTTTTCCTTTTTGTTCTTTTGATAAGAACCAGCCTCCAGCCCCAATGGCCAATAACACTGCCCAGAAGATGCCTTTCCATAAACCGGATTCAGGGAAGTGATGGTCAATGACCGCAAGTTCCGGGTGTGCGAGCGTATGAACCGCGAGCTTCACCCCTACCCATCCGACAATTAAGAAAGCGGCCGCTTCTAGTCCAGGGCGCTTTTGTAAAAGCTGCACAAACATATTGGCTGCAAAGCGCATAATGATTAAACCGATCAGCCCGCCAGCGAAAATGACGAGGAATTGTCCGCCATCCAATCCTCCGATGGTCGGAAGCGTAGTGGTTGGGAGTGTTACCGCTAGAGCCACAGCTGCTAAAATGGAATCGATGGCAAACGCAATATCTGCCAATTCAACTTTTATGACCGTTGCCCAAAAGCCGGATTCTTTTTTCGGCTTTTCCTCTTTGGAAGGGCGATTTTTCTTCGCATAATGTTTCACAAGGTGATTAATCGAAATAAACAGCAAGTACGCTGCACCGATCGCCTGCATCTGCCATACATCGACGAGAAACGAGATAAGAAATAATGAACCGAAGCGGAAGATAAACGCTCCTGCCAATCCATAAAACAACGCTTTTTTACGTTGCTCCTCCGGCAAATGTTTCACCATAATGGCCATAACGAGAGCGTTATCGGCCGCTAAAATGCCCTCCAACGCAATGAGAACGAGCAAAACCCACCCATATTCAAGCAACAAGGATACTTCCAACATTGATCTCCTCTCTCTCTTTCTTTTTTTGTTATTCCTTTACCCAAAATGTTCTTGGAAAACACAAAAAGACCTTTGCCATAAATGGCAAAGGTCTCGCTAAGCATTCGTTATGCCAACAAAGCCGATGGATATTAATCCATGAAATGACGACCTTGTTTCAGGTTCCCCTGACGCTACTCCCCTTCACGTGGAAGAAAAATATATAGTTGATAATTCAATTGTACTCAACCCATTCATATGGGTCAATAGACGAATTGCTCAACGTTTTTTCATCGTAAATTCTTTTATAGAATAACTGAAGGTTTTTTTTCGTTTCTTTAAAAGAACGTACGAAATGATAAATAAAACCATACCCGCTAAAATCGGAAGGGTGTATTGATCGGCCAGATGGCCTACATCTTCCCAGCGGGGACCAAGTTTATATCCCAGGTAGACATACAAAAAGGTAATGGGAAACATAGCAACAAATGTATAAATGCTAAACGTCCATGGATTCATTTTGGCCATGCCGCACGGAATCGAAATAATGGTGCGAAGCCCTGGCAAAAACCTGGCTGAAAACGCCACAATCGCTCCATGGCGTTGAAAAAAATGATCGGCCGCATCCAGCTGCTTTTCTTTAATAAAGAAATATTTTCCGTATTTCTCCAAAAACGGTCTTCCGCCCCATCTTCCCAAAAAGTATAATGTCAACGGTCCAAATGTTCCTCCGACGGTACCCGCCAGCACCACAAGCCATAGATTCATGTCGCCTTCATATACCCAATACCCAGCAAGCGGTAAAACAAGCTCTGCGGGGACAAATTCAAATGAAAGAGCAATGACAATCCCTAAATAGGAGAGTCCTTTTAAAAATTGAACAAACTCCAAAATCAATTGTTCCATGATGTTCATTCACCACCTTATACTCGTCCTTCCTGCTCTGCCGCATGATTTTTCATGGGCAGCATCCTTCTTTCTACTTATACCACAAAAGAAAAAGATAGGACAAACTGTCATATCCATACAAGTATACGGCTGTGATTTGCAAAAGTTTCTCGACATTGATATTTTTGTTAAATGTTATCGATATTCTTTCACGCTTTGTAATTTTTGCTGTACTTCTTGAATTTTCAATTTTGAAATATGGGCATATTGTTGAACATCGAAAAAGTAGACAAGATACGTTTCATTTTTGGGCGTAATATGAGAGATTTTTTTAAAATTGACGATATACGAACGATGCGTTTGAAAAAATTCCTCAGAAGTTAAATAGCTGTACAAATCACCGATGTTTTCGTATGTTTCATACACCTTGGCTTTCGTATAAATAAAACATTTCTTTCCTGATTTCTCAATAAAGATAATGTCCTCAATCGGTACATAGTAAATAGAACCGTTGAACTTGACAGGAAGCCGTTTCATCTCCGCCGAAGTTTCAGATTCCATTTCTTTTGATTTTAGGCGTTTACAAGCTTGTTTTGCCCGTTCCAAAGCAATATAAAGTCTCGTTTTTTCGAGAGGCTTTACAATGTAATCAACGGCACTTAATTCAAAGGCTTTGACGGCGAACTCGTCATATCCTGTAATAAAAATGAATTTAAGATCCGGTTTAACCGTTAAACATTTTTTCATGCAGTCCATGCCATTCATTTTCGGCATATTAATATCCACTAATACTAAATCGGGACTTTTTACCATGACTTCTTCCAATAACTCTTGACCGTCCTCACATATTCCAATCAGTTCAAACTCAGCTAATGGCTGAATAAAATATTTAATAATTTCAATTGAATCTTCATTATCATCCGCAATCATCACTCGAATGGGCTTCAAGCTGATTCCCCCTTACCCGTTTCCCTCTGATCATCCCTTTATCCCGCATTAACGGGCTGTAGGACCCCCGCCGATGGAAGTTTCCTTTATCAAACATAAATATGTATAGTCTCTCCTACTCCACAACCCCGGATTGTAAAATATGGACTTGTACTTGCAAATCCACGTCTAAATCTTTATAGATATTTTTCCATTCCTCTTTAGTCGAATAACGGTTAAACTTTTTATAGCGCTCTCCAATACTGAATGGATCGATTTCCATTTCCTGAAATTTCTTTATCATCGCCCGCCCCTGTTTTTCCATTGATTTCTCCATATCTTTCTGGATTTTTCGCACCGCCTTTTTCTCCTGTAAATTTTGACGTTCTGTCAGCTCTCTAATTTGCCCATCCATTTCAATAGAGATATGGAGTGCCGGCTTTGACGTTTTCCCTTTAAATTTATAGTCCGTCTTCGCTATAATGTTTTCGACAACGGCATATGAATTCTTGCCTTCCAATTTGAACTCATATGCCCCTTTTTTATACCCTTCCACAAGCATTTTAAAAACAAACATTTCATCGAGAGAGATTTTTTCGATATATCGATCCTCTTTAAACAGAGCCATCCCGATAATCTTGACTTCGCTTTTATTGCGGCTCAGCAAAGGCAAATACGGATCTCCTCCGTCAGAAAAATACTTGTATAAAAACACATGGAGATTATTTTTTGGTACATTTTCATTTTTGATATTTTGTTCCAGAAGATTGGATATATAAAGCGCCGGATTCGTATTGGGATTATACTTTTCCTTAACAAAATCGGCTGCTTTGCCTTCTACCACCGCAAGCTGTGTCGTATTGCCGATCGACGCATCGCGATAAAGCGTATCGACAATATCGGAAATTCCTTTTCCCGCTAATTTCTCACTATACAAAGCGACGCGAAGCTGACCGTTGACAATGGGCTTCGGGGCTTCACCGCTAGCTTTTGACCGGATATATTTGCTCGTATGGCCCTTTGCTGAGTGGACATCGAATTCACCGGTTTGCTGCTCTGAATAAACGGGAATCATCGCAGTCCCTTCAATCTGATTGTCCTTTGCCGTATCATAGGCGATTCCTTGCACCAAATCGACATCGTCCAAAATGTTCGCTGCGAGTCCGCAACCCGTTAACATTATCATGATTGCTAATAAAATTAGGTGCCTCATTGATTTCCACTCCTCACCTTTTTCACGATCTTTTGTACAACATATAAGAATGGAATATAGACATAAATAAAATAAAACCCGAATCTGCCATTAAATGTGTTGACTATATCTATTTCGGCACGATCATCGACATAGTAAACATAAACGAAAAAAAGCAACAACATCCCAATCAGGGGAAAACGCTGGTGGATTTTGGCTACATCCCGCACAATGCGGCTTGCCGCCCAAAAAAACAGCACAATATTCGGCATGACAACAAGCAGCCAAAAAGAGATTTGAACGTACTCAAAACGCTGTAAAAAAGTAAATTCCACTACCTTTGTCATCGTTAAATGCGGCCAAACACTTGCCAATAATTGCTTTTCACTGAAGAATGCAAAGGAAACGAGGCATACGACCAAATACAAAAAAGTGGTGAACAACGCGCCAAACTGGGCATATTTATGGGATTTTTCAGGTTTTTGGATAAATGGATAATAAATAAGAAGCGTTTCATACCCGATATAGCTAAGGGACATGGAAATCGTAGCCTCCCACAGCTCTTTCACCGAATGGGTAAACATCGGCAGTAAATTATCGAAATGGGCATATTCCAGTGGATACACTAGCGTCATAAATAGCCAAAACGGCAAAATTACGCCGAAATAACAGATTCCGGTAATGACCTGAAAACCGGACGAAATGATATAATACGCTAAAAACAGAAAAAAAAGAGCAGGAAACCAAGAGGGAAGGCTTGGGAACATCCACACTTGTATCACTTCGATATACGTCCGGAGAACCGTATAAGCAGAATTCCAAAAATGAAGGGCCAGTACAATGTTCAAGCCATTGCCAATCCATTTGCCAAATAACGTCTGATGAATGTATACAAGGTTTCCCCGGCCCTCTTTTAACAATTTATACATGATGAAGATTGAAATGTTGACCATCGCTCCTCCAGCGATGACCCCTATCCATCCATCATATCCTGCTACTTTGGCAAGAATACGCTCAAACCCAAGGATGCCTACTCCCACTTGAGCGCTCGTTACCAAGAAAAAGACAAGAGAAGGAGCGACTTTGTATGTTTCTTTCACTTGTTGGCTCATGCAAAAAACCCCTTCTTGATTCAAACATTACGGATCTTCCGTAAAATCGTTAATGACTTTTTGCTTCTTTTGTTGAGGCTTAAACCGTTCCTTGCTTTCTGTCTGCAAAAAGACCGGTCGATTCGTAAAAGTCGTAAATGGGAGACGGATAATCGAATCTTTCAAATCCTTTAGCCTCGGCGGATAAATCGGCTCTAAATAAGGACGGCCGAGAGAAGTAAGGCGCATTAAATGGGACAGTACAAACAACGAACAGATCATAATCCCAACGAGCCCCAGAATTTGAGCAAAGATTAAAAACGGGAAGCGAAGCAAACGAATCGTATTCCCCATTTTATACGTTGGGGTCGTAAAGGAGGCCAGTGCGGCCAACGCTACGATGATGAGCAAAATATTGCTTGTGATTCCCGCTTCCACCGATGCCTGTCCGATTACAATCCCGCCCACGATACCGAGCGTCTGACCTACTTTCGTCGGCAAGCGGGCTCCGGCTTCCCTCAGCAGCTCAATCGACAACTCGAGGATAATGGCTTCGATAATGGGGGGAAAAGGAATGGCCGTACGCGATGAAATCAGCGTCTGCAATAAATCTTTCGGAATAATTTCATAGTGATACGTGAGTACGGCTACATAAATGGGTGTTGCGAAAATAGAAAACGCAACGGCAAAACCTCGGATTAAGCGGAAAGCTGTCGCAATCAGCCAATTCAAGTTATAATCCTCAAGCGTACCGAAAAATTCGGTAATGGTACTTGGGGCAATTAAAGCATTGGGCGAACCATCCGATAAAATGGCAATTTTCCCTTCCGCTAAAGCGGCTGCCACCCGATCCGGTCGTTCCGTATTCACGATTTGCGGAAACAGCGACCTCGAATTATCCTGAATCATCTGTTCCAAATATGAACTGTCCAAAATTTGATCAAAGTAAATATCCGCCAAGCGCTGCATGACCGTCTGCAAGTTTTCATCATTCGCCACACCTTGCACATACATGACAGAGACTTGGGTTTTAGAAGTTTTTCCAATTGTGATATTTTTCACCTTTAAGTCATCAATCGGCAGGCGCTTTCGAATTAAATTGATGTTGAGCGACAGCGCCTCGACAAACGCTTCCTGCGGCCCAATGACATTGAATTCGATTTCAGGAGAGCCAACCTGGCGAAATTTCGTGTTTGGGGCACTGGCAAGAAGAACGCACTCATCATGCTCGTGAAAGCGAATGACCACACCGCCCGACATCAAGCGCTGCTTTACTTCATTCGTATTATCCGTCACGATAAGCTGTTCGATTGGAATCTTTTTTTTCAATTCTTCCAACGAACGGATGCTGTCATCGAGATTCGGTAAAATATAATCATGGATGAGCTCGCTGTCTGTCAACGTCGTAAAATAGGCAACCCAAAACGGCTCCTTTCCGCTTCCGGTATTAAAATCCACAAAATCGTCAGACACTTTTAGCTGCTGCAAGAGCTCGCCCATTGATGCGACCACATTTTGATCATTTTGCTCTTTTAATTGGTTCACTTTGCTTTTTTTCTTAAAAAGGTTTGAGAGCACTATAGATCTTCCTTTGTTTGTCTTTTTTACTATTGTTTTTGAAATACTGCTTATTTATTCCTTCATTTTTGGCTAACACGGTTTTCACGCAAACTCTCATGACTTAGAAAAAATCGCCTTCCATTCCACCAAAAAGGAGGGATGAAAGACGATATTAGAGAGGTTTTTCTCCATTTCATCATTTTTACAAGAAACGGTTTAGGTTGTCGAGAATCCTAAAGGATTCTCGACAACCTAAATAGGCAAAAGGGAATCATTCCCTTTTGCCTATTTAGGTTCAAACAAACGCTTATACTCACCGTATCCCTCTTTTTCAAGATCGGACTTCGGAATAAAGCGGAGAGCGGCTGAATTGATGCAGTAACGTAAACCAGTCGGATGAGGACCATCTTCAAAAACATGGCCAAGATGGGAATCGGCTTCCTTGCTGCGCACTTCCGTCCTGATCATGTTATGGGTGACATCTGTGTGCTCAGTAACCTGCTCTTCTTTTAAAGGTTTCGTAAAGGAAGGCCAGCCACAGCTAGAATCGAATTTATCAAAGGAGCTAAATAGGGGCTCGCCTGATACGATATCCACATAAATGCCCTCTTCTTTATGGTTCCAAAACTCATTGCGAAACGGCGGCTCCGTTCCGTTATTTTGCGTTACCTCATATTGCATAGGAGTAAGCTTTTCTTTGAGCTTTTGTTTATCTGCCTTCGGCCAATGGTCTTTTAAAAACTTTTCGCGACCTGAACCTGTACGATACAGCTGATAACGAATCGGGTTCTTTTTATAATAATGCTGGTGATAGTCTTCCGCTTCATAAAACGGTTCCGCCGGTAAAATTGGCGTAACGATTGGTTTGGAAAAACGTCCGCTCTCATCCAGCTTCCGCTTCGACTGCTCGGCGACCTGCTTTTGCTCTTCCGTATGATAAAAAATGGCGGTACGATAAGAATCCCCGCGATCGGCAAATTGGCCTCCTTCATCGATCGGATCAATTTGCTGCCAATACAGCTCCACTAAACGTTCATATGGAAAAACGGACGGATCAAATGTAATTTGCACGGCTTCATAATGACCCGTCGTATCGGAACAAACTTCTTCATACGTCGGATTTTCCGTATGGCCTCCGGTATAACCGGAAACGACCTTTATAATACCCGGCTGTTCATCAAACGGCTTCACCATACACCAAAAGCACCCGCCGGCAAAGGTCGCCAACTCATATTGCTTTTCATTTTCTCCCATTGAAAAACCTCCTCTACTAGCACTTGTCCTTATTATACGTGTGTTCAACCGTTCTACCAAACAATCTGCATTATAAGAAAAGCTAAGGCGACTCGATTAAAGAAGGCCGACTAAAATCGCCACGTCCTGTGGCAACGTCGGCATGACCCACATCCTGTGGGTCCAAGGAAATAGGGATTGACCCAGAAGGCGTTTTTTGCCTTATGAGGACAATCTTCTTTTCCACAACGAGCTAGGAGCCGCAGCTGGACAATAAGAAAAGCTAAGGCGACCCCATTAACGAAGGCCGACTAAGAACGCGATGTCAATCACCACGGCTTCATTTGCACATCCATGCGCTTCAAGCTCCGGCGGCTTCTTACCTTCTGATTCATCTATAGACATTCCACTTAATAACTCGGCACCTCTTCATTCCATTACGAAGTATTCACAATCGGTTATCCAGACAACTCGAATCCGCCCTCAAAGGTTTACCTATACGGATGGCGCCACCCCCGCAAGGGGGGTGACAGCCGCTTAGGTCTAGAAAATTGGACATGGCCGTTCTTTGGCCATGTCCAATTTTCTAAATCGATCTACATACTTATGATTGCGAGAGCATTCTCAATTCGTCCGCTGTTTGGGCGACCGTATGGATGGTTCGGGTCGCCTCGTCAATCACGCGGGAAATGGAATCGAGTTCTTGCTTTGTCTTATAGGTCTGCTGTTTGTTTTCTTTGACGAGCTCAATTACACTGCTGAAGAACGAACTCATTTGCTCCATCTGGGAGCTTCCCTTCACGGTTAAATCCGTCACTTGCAAGACGGACTCCGAAATATGGTCGATTTGCTGATGAATTTCTTGAATGAGTGTACTAACACCCGATACGGATGTTTTCGTTTCTTCAGCCAACTTTCTTACTTCATCCGCCACAACCGCAAATCCCCGTCCGTGCTCTCCTGCACGCGCAGACTCGATGGCCGCATTTAAGGCAAGTAAATTCGTTTGATCGGCAATTGATGTGACGATAGCGGAAATTTTATAAATTTCATTGGACGTTTGATCGAGCATTTTCATTTTAGCCGAAATATCTTGCATACTTTGCTGAATATGATTCATTAATCCCTGCTGCTCATCCAGATCATTTTTGCCCGTTTCGGCTTCTTCTTCCACCGCGCTGGCCACTTCCGTACGGCTTGTGGCAAACGAGACGACTTCTTGGGCTTGAGCATTGATTTCTTCCATGAATTGATTCGTTTGCTCGGAAACCACCGCCAACTGATAAGCGCTTTCGCTAATTTGTTCAAGCAGTTTTCGGTATTTGTCTTCCGCCTCATCATGGATGCTTTCATATAAATGGCGGTATTCGTCCAATACCACCTGCTCTTCAAAATTCATGACTTTTGACATAGAACTGATTACCTGAACCGTATCTTCTTTGCTAAGAGAGTGCTGGCCGATGATTTGGACAATCGAATAAAATAAATTTTGGAACGCCAGTACATACCATTTCGGTTTAAGCCCGATTTTCACATGCATTTGAGCAATCCGCTTTCTTTTCATTAAATACTCGTCATCAATGACTCCATTGAACATTTCTTCAATATGTATACGAAGCGTCTTTTGCAGGCGATCGATGCTGCTGTGCTTTTCAATAATTTCGAACAAGGACGGCTCGCTCTTCAATCCCTCATAAAAACGGCGGGCGACTGCGTCAAGATCTTGCTGGACAAAAGACTTCAAAGCCGCCGTCACTTTCAAATCCTGTTCTGTCAGCGAAATCATCTTTAGCTGTCTCTTCGCTTCTTCACTCGACAGTTGTATCCGAACATGCATGCCCTCCACATGCTGCTGCCATTCTTCCGTCGTGTCTTTCTCCTTCTTTCTGAAAAAAACCATTATGTTCACCCCAAATTTATAAAAATGCGAAATATTAGCCTACTTTCTATCATATCACCTTTTCCACTTTTGACTAGATGCAACAATGACATTTGTACTACATATGAATTCAATACTTTGCAAACGAATGGAGCTTTTAGAGCATATAATAAAAGAGGCGCTGAATACTCATCGATTGAGAGTATTCAGCGCTCTTTTTTACTAGCCATTCTAATGAATGCAGCAGCAAGGGAAAAATCCGCATTATAGCTTAAAAAACAATGAAAAAACGCCTGATCAGGCGTTTTTTAGAGGAGATTCGTGAGGAAGGCTTTCCATTTCGGAGTACGTTTTTCTTGAAGATTGGATAATGAAGATTCGAGTTGCTTTTTCTCTTCCAGTTCTTGAATGCGCGCTTCCAGTTTTTCAACTTTCTTTTGAAGGTCATCAATCTCTGAACGGTGCTCTAATATTTGAAACGTGACGACTTCTCCCGCTTTTTCTTCGATTCGCCGCTCATTTTCCATCAGACGCATTAACAGCTGATCGATTTGCTTTTGCATCTCCTGCCATTTTTCTGTTTCTTCTATAGAAAGAGAAACAATCCCCTCTCGTTTGGACGTTGTTGGCGCTACACGCTGTGATGGTGAGTTTGATTGCACTTGCTTCAGCTGCTCGAGATGTTGATCCGTAAATTCAAAATGGCCAAGTTCATTCTTTTCACAAGGAATGTCGTGCTGTTTAACCCATTTTAATACCGTTTTCGGATTGATACCAAGCTCTTTCGCTACATCGCTTGTTTTCATCATTTTTCTCACTCCATCCTCGAATTCTATATTGTCACACTTCTAGAAAAAAGGGCAGACTCCTTCACACACGACAAAACTAGTCTTCATTCAACATTTTTTCTGAGGCCTCCCCAAATGGGGAGGCCTCAGAAAAAATCTTTCTTTAGCGAAAATATCCTAATAGGAGAGGATAAGTAAGAGATACTAATAAAAAGAATAGCATTGCTTTTAAAGACGATTATTTTCTTTTGAAAACTTTTAAAAACCATTCAAAAACCGAACGTTTTTTAAAAGTTTTTTTAAATTTGCTTATATTTTCTGATAAAAAGTGAAGATTCTTCTTGCAATTCCTCGAAAATCCAAATATTATAGTAAAGGCTTTTGAAATGTTCGTTATTCGGAGGGAATTATGTTTAAACTTAAAGAGTACAACACGAATGTAAAAACTGAAATATTGGCCGGAATCACAACGTTTTTAACGATGGTATACATTGTTATCGTCAATCCAATCATCTTATCCGATGCAGGCGTACCGTTCGAGCAAGTGTTTACGGCAACGATTATCGCGTCCATCGTCGGAACGTTATGGATGGCGCTTGGAGCCAATTATCCGATTGCCATTGCCCCTGGAATGGGCATGAACGCTTACTTCGCCTATTCGGTAGTCGGCTCCCATGGCGGTATTGATTACCGCACGGCCTTTGCTGCCGTATTTATAGCCGGTTTAATTTTTGTGATCTTATCGCTAACACCATTTCGTGAAAAATTGATTGAAGCGATTCCGGGCAACTTAAAGCACGGAATCACAGCCGGAATCGGGCTGTTTATCGCTTTCATCGGCCTTCGCTTAACAGGCATCATCACGGATCATCCGAAAAACTTGGTCGCATTGGGTGACCTTCACTCTCCTTCTGTGGTGCTAGCCTTGATCGGCCTTGCCGTCACGCTCGTCTTAATGGTGCTCGGCGTAAACGGAGCATTGTTCTTCGGAATGATTGTGACAGGGATTATCGCTTACTTCACTGGAGCACTTTCGTTTAAAGAAGGGTTTGTGGCTATGCCTCATCTTCCTGAAGGGTTACTGATTGCCAACCCGATTGCAGCTTTTGGCGATGTGATTCAGCACAGCTTATATGCCGTTGTTTTTTCTTTCTTATTAGTCACCATTTTTGATACAACCGGAACCATGATTGGAGTGGCCCAACAGGCTGGATTAATGAAGGGAAAAACGATGCCGCGTGTCCGTCAGGCATTACTGGCTGATTCATTCGGTACGTCCATCGGAGCAATGTTCGGGACAAGTCCTACATCTGCTTATATTGAATCTTCTGCCGGTGTAGCTGCAGGCGGTCGTACAGGATTAACGGGGCTGACAGTCGCTATCCTATTCGTCATTGCCGCTTTCTTCGGTCCATTGGTCGGAGCGGTATCCGGCATTTCTGCCATTACGGCTCCAGCGCTTATTATTGTCGGGAGCCTAATGATGGGTGCCGTTTCGGAGATTGACTGGTCAGAGCTGGATGAAGCGTTTCCCGCATTTCTAGTCATCTTAAGCATGCCGCTGACATCAAGTATTGCAACAGGTATTGCGTTAGGCTTCATCGCTTATCCATTAATGAAAGTCGTAAAAGGCAAAGCAAAAGAAGTCGACCCTCTTTTATATCTGTTTGCCGTATTGTTCTTATACCAGTTAGCCTTTTTACCACACTAAAAAACGTGCTCTCCTTAGACAAGGAGAGCACGTTTTTTAGTGATGGAAAGATTTTGCGACGAAATCTCTCCATCATTAAAAGGAATACCTGCTTAAACGAATATGATTTGATATACTTGTACATATGAAAAATAGAAAATCCTGTTCTTAAAAGGAATACTGTAGTAAAGGTAGAAGGTGACATATGAAGAAACAAATCTTTACATTAATGTTCATTTTATTTATGGTATTTGTCGGCTTTGGAATCATCATCCCGATTGTTCCGGAAGTCATCCGCGCCACCGATGCCAGCAGTGTCAACCTGGGCTTTTTAATGGCTGTTTATTCCATTGGGTCATTCATTACGGCCCCTCTTTGGGGAAATCTATCAGACCGAAAAGGACGCCGCCCCGTGCTTCTTATAGGGCTCATCGGGTTTAGCGCCAGCTTCTTTGTTTTCGCTTCTGCGGAAAATTCGCTTATTCTCATGTATGCATCACGCATCCTGGGCGGTTTGTTCTCTGGAGCTGTCATCCCTTGTGCATTCGCTTATGCATCGGACATCACAACGGAAGACAATCGAACAAAAGCCATGGGATTGCTTGGGATGACGATTGGTCTCGGGTTTATTTTCGGTCCTGCCCTCGGCGGCTTATTATCAACGGTCAACTTATTCTTCCCGTTTATCGTATCGGGAATTTTAGCGATGATCATGACCTTGTTCGCATTCCTTGTTTTACCGGAGTCCCTCTCTGCGGAAAAACGGCAGCAGCCATCGGAAAAGCAAAATCAATGGCAATTATTCAAAACCGATTTCCAAGGCTCCGTCAAGTATTTATATATGCTCGCTTTTCTCGGCACGTTTACATTGGCAGGCATGGAAGCAACCTTTCAATTTTTCCAAATAGAAAGAATCAACGCCACCCCGGCAACCATCGGATGGATGTTTATGGCAAGCGGCTTAACGCAAGCCATCATTCAAGGAGGCGTTCTGCAGCGTTTTAAGAAAGGAAACGAAAAAACGCTCATCGCCGTAGGCGTCTTTACGTCCGTCATCGGCTTCATTTTACTGTTATTTTCATCCAACGTGGTGAATGCCACCATCTTCTTGTCCGTCTTAACGGCAGGAAACGCCTTGATTCGTCCGTGCGTGCTGTCGCTCATTACGATGAAAACCAAAGTCGGATACGGGGCAGCTTCCGGCATCAGCTCTTCCATGGACAGCCTCGGCCGCATTTTCGGCCCTGTACTTGGAGCACTCGCTTTCAGCCTAAACAGCTCTCTTCCCTTTCTCATCGGCAGCATGCTGTCTTTGATCGCTTTCTTGCTTCTGCAAGGATACCGAAAGGCCGACAGAGATTCTTATAAAGCAGCGGAAGCTGCACAGCCATAAGGAATGAAGCCTAAAACACGGCATCCATCACCATAGCTTCATTTGTCCGTCCATGTATTTTGATTGGACGGACATTTTATCAATACCCTAAACAGGTCACAAAAATGATTTTTTACTGAAAGGACCCGTCACGAAAATCCAGTAAAATCAAGGATTTTGTGACGGGTCCTTTCGAGAGAATGACTTAAAAGGGTTGATCCTTTTAAATCATCCTCTTTATATCGTTTGCTCTTCTAAAAAATCCAGTACTTGATCGATGAGCTCTTTGCTGTTTATCTCATTTCCGTGATCGATGGACACTTCCATGCAAAACGCCCCTTTCTTTTCTTCTTGTTGTATAAGATACCACATTTTTCGTAAAATAGAATCAAAAAATTATGTAAATTTTTTGACAATATTCTTTCAAATTATAATAAAAGCCCTCTCCCACACAATAGGGAGAGGGCTTTTATTATAATTTGAAACGATGAATAATACCAGCTAATTGCTCGCTTAACTCCAGAAGTTCCTCTGCCGAATGAGACAGCGAACTCACTGCCCGCACTTGCTCTTCTGCCGAAGCGGTGATTTCTTCAGCCCCTGCAGCAGATTGCTGGGCAATCGCCGCAATGCTTTCTACCGCTGCCGCCACTTCTGTTTTTAAATGATCCATTTCATGCATGCTCTCATTCGCGTCACGAATGGAGGCGACCATTTTTGCCACATTCGATTCAATTCGCTGAAACGCCGATTCTGTATCGGACACAACCTCGCCTTGCTTCATTGAAAGCTCTGTTGTTCGTTTCATTTCATCTGCAGCCTTGTTCGTTTCCTTTTGAATGCTTTGAATCATATCATTGATTTCACTTGTTGCACGTGCGGACTGCTCTGCCAGCTTACGCACTTCGCCCGCAACGACCGCAAACCCTTTTCCGACATCCCCGGCTCTTGCCGCCTCGATGCTCGCATTCAGCGCCAACAAATTCGTTTGGTCCGAAATGTTATCGATCGTATGCACGATGCTTTCGATATTTTTCATCTTTTCCGTTAGAGAAAGCATCACTTCGTTCACTTGGTCAATGACCGTGAGTGTTTCATTTGTATGCGAACGAAGCGAATGCATTTGCGAAAGCCCTGTCTCGCTTGCTGCCGTCACTACTCCCGATAATTGATGCAATTCTTGGTTTTGTTCCAGCGCATGGGCAATTTGTTCTGACAACACGATTGTTTTATGGTTGGTCACATCTGCATCTGACGCCTGCTGTGTCGTCCCCTGCGCAATTTCGCCGATGGCGCGGCCAATTTCTTCACTCGAAGCGGTCGCCTCTTCTGACACGGAGCTTAAATGCTCAACAGACATATGAACGGACTCGACCGATTTTTCGACGGCCAAAATCAATTCCCTCATGTTCTTCACCATGTTATTGAAGAACATCGCCAATGCCCCGATTTCATCATTCGATGACACCTTTACCTCTACGGTCAAATCACCTTCCGCGACAAGTCCCATTTGCTTTTTCAGTTCCATGATCGGCTTTGTGATTGTTCTGGAGAATAAAAATACTAAAACTCCTGCAATGATGACAATAATGACAGACGTCCAAATAATCGACTTCAAAATGACGCCGGCATTGCTTAATAGATCTTTCTCTTTATACACGATTCCCATTTTCCAGTTTGTCTCATCAATCGTGGTAAACGGCATAATACGCTTTTCATTTTCATACGTATACGCCAAATAATCTTCTTTTTTATCATACATTTTTTTAATGAACGGAAGCTCCATCAAATTATCCCCTTGAAGTGTCGGATGAACAAGCGCCACCCCTTCCGTGTCGAGCATAACGGAATAGCCGTTATAACCTATTTTCGTCTCATTGACCATCTCGGTTAACTTCGTCAACTCGAGGTCAATTCCCAAAACCCCTTGAATTTCATTGGATGACGAATCCACAATCGTTTTTGACAGTGTGACGACCTTCTTTTTCGTGATTGCATCTTCATATACTTGTGAGATGTGAACTTGATCAGGTCCGCTCACAGCCTCCTGATACCAGCCTCTCGTCGTCGGATCGAGTGCCCCCGATTCCGGAGCACCGTAAAATTGCTTATTCGGTGTTCCTATGTAAATGGATAATACATTTTGATATTGCTCCAAATAGTGCTCAAAGTCTTCTCTGACAGCCGTCCACGCAGCCATATCCCCGCTCTCGTTGACGGTTCGCGAAAAATTCGTCAGCAGCTCTGTTTGACTATAATACTGCAGCGTTTTTTTGTACTGGTCTAGATACAGCTCAATCCGTCCCTTTGTTCCGGATAGTGTGCTTACAGCTTGCTCTTCCACCTGTTCTTCCATCTGTTTTTTGGAAATTTGATAACTTAATGTTGCCACTGTGGCAAGCATGATAACCATCATGACGGTTACAATGAAGTTAAGCTTAATACTGATTTTTCGAAACATGTTTCCTCCGCCTTTTCTCCTTATGTCTTAAATAATGTAGCCATATTATTTTTCGACAAAATATGAGTTTTGTTTATAGGAAAAAAGATACATTGTGTATGAAAAAAGGAGCATGGTTTCAACCATGCCCCTTTCTTATACACGGGCTTCCTTACGAACACGAAGCCCGACCTTTTCCAACTGGCCAAGCAAGTACTGATCTACTGCATACGGCCCTTCTTCCTTTAGCGTCGCTGCCTTGTTAATATCTAAAGCGACGGCATATGCATGCTGAAGATGATACACGACCACTTCATAAAAGTTTTCCAGCTTTTGAAGCGTTACCTTGCATCTCTCGTCGTCTGCCCGAAAACGGGTCTCCAAACTTCCCGCTACCGTCTGTACTAGTTCATCCGTTAATTCCTGCTTACAAAGATACCCTCTCACTAATCCACTTAAACTCATAATATTTTCACTCTCTTTCTATTTTATTTCCCACGCATTAACGGGCAGTATGAACCCGCTGATGGAAGTTTCCTTTACCAAAAGACAAAAAAACTCTTTCCGCTTTAGATGCGAAAAGAGTGCCGTTTCCGTCTTATCATCCAAAGCATATGCTTTGCTGGTAGGAGCACCTTGCTTTCGGCAGGTTGCTGTGACGTCATTGAGCCAGATCTCTCAGTCACTCTGGATAACTTATTGAATTATCTTATAATATAGCAGACTATGTTTTTCCTGTAAATACCTATTTGATATATTTTTAAATCTTGAATTTGACAAGCAAGTCCTGTAAGTCTTGCGCCAACTGACTCAAGGAGTGTGCCGCACCGGAGATTTCTTCCATTGCGGCCAGCTCTTGCTCTGAAGCGGAAGCCACATTTTCGGTGCTCGCCGCCGATACTTGCGCCGCCTCCTCCAACACGCTCGTGGCCTTTGTAATTTCAACCGAATGCTGCTGAATATTGGAAGTCGCCAATGAAATTTCCTTGATTTCTTGCTGAATGCGGAAAATATCCTCTAAAATTTTAGAAAAGTTCTGCCCCGCTTCCGCTACGACATCCATTCCAACAGCTACGCTTTGGGTGCTTTCCTGCATAACGGTATAAGCCGTTTTCGTATCGACCTGAATTTCTTGAATCAAGGCCCCGATTTGGTCAGCCGAAAAAATTTTTTCTTACTCTATATATCGGCAAATTGTACTATCTCTAAAGGACTGAATAAAAAAGACATTATCTATAAATTTCACCTATATATCCAATACTTACTATTTTTTGCTCTATTCGCGACTTTTTTATTTCCATTTATTAGAATCATTTCCAAAGGTTTAGCTAGGCGGATGGCACCATCCGCCTAGGTCTATAAATGGTGGAAGGGCCGCTCTTTGGCCCTTCCACCATTTATAGATTGATATTATGATAGATTCATTATAGAATGGAGATTTGTAGAAGGGAGTTCGAATAAATCTATGTTTAGTTATGTATCTGGAAATATTTCGATTGACTATACGGTTGAAGCACGTCCGAATATACAAGAAATCACGGTACACGTTTGTCCGAAAAACGGAGTGAAACTTGTAGGTCCGAGAAGCTTGAACGAAAGCAATCACCATTTTGTTCTTGCCAAAAAAACAGAATGGATTTTAGAACAACTCGGGGAAGCGAAACCGGAGAAGAAAACGGAAGAGGCTTCGGCGGAAATGAAACAATCAGTATCCCAAACGAAAGAAAAAACGACGGTCGTTCCTTCTTTTCAAGACGGAGACAAAATCCCCTATTTAGGGCGTCAATACCGATTGAACATCGTAAAAGAAAACCGGAAAGATGCCGTGTTAACCTTCCGTGCGAAATTCATCGCTTCCATTCCTGAATCATGGGACGATATGCAAACAAGCGAAGGCGTACAAGCTCTTTTAACGGACTGGTATACGACTCGCGCCGGTGATAAGTTCCAGGAGTGCTTAAAAACACTTGCTAAACAAATCGATGTTCCAGCCCAAATTGAATGGGACGATTTACAAAACGAACCAAGCCGTGTAAAAGCGGACGGCACGATTGTGCTGAACTGGCGCTTACTGTCAGCTCCAATGACGACAATCGAATTCGTGTTGGCGCGCGAAATCGCAAGCAACAGCGCTGCTGACCTTTTTGAAGATGCCGCTGAACGCCAGCAATGGCTAGAAGAAAACGAACTAGTGGTTTTTTAATGAAACAGATGTTTCATTAAAAAACCACAAAGGATCTTTACTACACAAGATTGTTGACTTCCTTAACAATTTAGATGTAAAGGTCCTTTTTTTATAATGGGATGCTCTGTATTCATATCCCATTCGTCACTCGGATTTAAATGACATCGTCTCAACAAGTGTGCTAAACTTGTCATAGTGAGGGGTTTAAGCGAAAAAGGGGTGAGAAGATGGAACATGGAGTGAAAAAAGAAATTTGGTCATATGTCAAAACGCTTGTCGTAGCTCTTATTTTATCTTTTTTAATTCAGCAGTTTTTATTTCAGCCGTACACGGTTAAAGGGCAATCCATGATGCCGAACTTAGAGGAAGGCAATAAAATCATCATTAACAAAATCAATTACCGTCACGGTAAACCCGAACGTTTTGATATGGTCGTCCTAAAATCACCGAACGCCGATGAGTATTTAGTGAAACGCGTAATCGGCTTGCCGGGGGAAACCGTGGAATACCAAGACGACGTGCTGTTCATCAACAGCAAACCGCAAGAAGAACCTTACTTGGCGGATTACAAAAAGCAACTGCTCCCCTTTGAACAATTAACAGCAGATTTTACATTAAAAGAGATTACCGATGAATCCAAAATTCCCGAAGGCTATCTTCTCGTGCTTGGCGACAATCGCCGCGTCAGCCGGGATGGACGCCATTTCGGATTAGTGAAAATAGACAGTGTGGTCGGCGAAGTAAATATGCGTTACTGGCCGCTCAAAGAAGTTACCTTCATGAATTGAAAAAGCGGGTCCACTCGATGAGAGGGCCCGCTTTTTCAATTCATATTGTCCCTTTATCTTAGCGCCACAGCCCCGACAATGAGTGCGCCAAGTACGCCCCATGCCGGATTGATGCCAAGGTAATGCACCATGATAAAAAACACCGCCGCAATCGCAAACGGCAAAAAAGGCACGGCCGAACCGCCGCTTGCCGTAAACGCGTATTTGGCAAAATCGAATGCCAGCATGGCGAGCATGACGAAAATAACAGGCTGCACGCCTTTGATCATCCCTTTTATAACCGGGTTAGCCTGAAATTTATGCAGCACCGAAACGAGCACAATCATTAAAATGGCGGTCGGCATGACAACCGCGACCAGGGCCACCAGCGCACCGAGCCAGCCGGCCACCTTAAAGCCGATATATGCCGCCAGTTTCGTCGCAATCGGGCCGGGAAGCGCATTGCCGAATGCCAGCGCCTCCCCGAATTCCTTCGTCGTCATCCACTTATAATGATCAACGACCTCATTTTCGTAAAGCGGAATGGTTGAAGGGCCTCCGCCATATCCCAGCATCGTTGCTCGTGTAAAACTAATAAAAAGCTGCCATAATACCACATTCCTCTCCCCCTACTCCATTATGGACCGTTTTTATCCATACCTATTTGCATGATACAAGACGTGAAACGAACGGCTTTCCGTCCCAAACGATTTCACTGCTTGCCTCCCGGCTTTTTACTTCCGGTTCCTCCAGCAGCACCCAGAAATTTTTCACGGGCAATTCACCAAGGCCATGCTTGGCGCATAACCGCTTCAAGTACATGTTGCGTTGTTCATTCAACTGAAGAGACTGGTTGTCTCCCGTTTTTGAAAAAGCATACAGAACGCTCGCCGCCGGAACACGTTTCACATGAAACTTCTCTGCGGCACGCAAAAAGAAGTCCCAGTCCCAATAGTTATGTACCGCTTCATCGAAATAGCCAATCTCATCATGAATGCTCCGTTTATACATACTGCCGGACGGGACATAGGTGGAAAACTTCCGCATTTTTTCAAGGCTCCACTCATAGGCAAACAATAGGCGTTGCTTTGGGAGCCTCGTATGATCCTTCACCTCATAGCTGAACATTTCCGCATCTGAAAACGTAAAATCCGCCTCTTCCATTTCCTTGACCATCCGCTCGATGTGCGTATGCCACAATAAATCGTCATCATCACATAATAAAATATAATCGCCCGCCGCTCTTTGCACACCGATGTTGCGGGCCTGCACATGTCCGGCGTTTTCTTTCAAATCGATGATGGTAAGTGGAAGCTCCGGATAGCAGGTTTTCAACACGTCCGGTGACGGCCCTCCATCGTTGACGATGATGATTTCAAAGGGTTTGTATGTTTGCCTTGTCAGCGATTCCAGGAGCTCGCCAAGCGTGTATAAACGATGATAAGTCGCAATGACGACAGATACAGTAGGTTGGTTCATACATTAATCCCTTCTTCATATAATTCGAGCGGCAAACCATCCGGATCCGCAAAAAACGTAAACTTCTGTCCCGTCAACGGATCAATGCGAATATCTTCGACGGCCACTCCTTTTCCCTGCAGCTCTTGTACCGCCTTTTCGACATCGGGGACCGCAAAGGCCAAGTGGCGCAATCCCCTCGCTTCGGGGTACGACGGGCGTTCCGCCGGATCCGGAAAGGAAAACAATTCGATTTGATGCCCCTTGCCCACCTCGAGGTCAAGCTTATATGAATTGCGTTCGGCGCGGTACGTTTCCGCTATCACCCGTAATCCAAGAAGCTCCGTATAAAAAGTTTTCGATCGTTCGTAATCCGAACAAATAATGGCCACATGATGTATCCGTTTTATATCCATTCTATATTCTCCCCGTTTCTTTTTTAATCTATGTTACAGCGCCCCGCAAGGACCTTCAAGGGTTCTCACCAGCTGCCTCATGCATGAATGTTCTTTGCACATATTCGGTGATTTACCTATTAAAATACAGTTTTTTGAAATGTGCAACTATTATCGCTCGACCGATGCTTTCCCACGGAAACGAAACCATCCGAAAGACTCACATGCCAATGGAAGTTTCTTCTTTTCCGTCGTATAAAGGGACCATCGTCGCACAAGCTATGAAGAGGAGAGAGGTGATGTCATGAAACATGAGGAGAACACCGAAAGCACGGCCGCTTTTTACAAACAAATCGTACACGTACACGAAGACTATTATCAGTTTTGGAAAGAGCATACGCTGTTCCATTGGGAATGGTGGTTCTCACTGGCCCTTGCGATCATTCCATGGCTCATTTGGATGAAAGTACATCAAAAAGAAAGTAGAAACCGAATGCTCTATGTGGCTTTCTTCTTGATTATCATCTCATCATCCCTTGATCTTGCCGGCGTCATTTTAGGATTGTGGTATTACGAAGGAAAAGTATTGCCGATTTTCCCTACCTATATCCCATGGGACTTTTGCTTGATTCCGGTGACCATGACATTGCTGATCCAATACAAACCCCATATTGCCCCATGGAAAAAAGCCATCTTTTTCGGAGCCCTCACCTCTTTTATCGGAGAGCCGTTTTTTGCCATAATCGATCTATATAAGATGGTACATTGGGAGCATCTATATTCCTTCCCGATTTACATCACCCTTTATTTAGCCGCTGACCGCTTAAGCAAGGCAGAACATTTCTCTCCGTTAACGTAACGGGCAGTTGGCACGCTGCCCGTTACAGCGCGGGGGCTGCAGTCATGACACTTTCAAGAAAATGTACGAAAATATTCACGTATTGTTACCATTTTCCTGACTCTCCATAGTATCATAGAATTACAAAAATCATAGACGGAGGTCATCGTCATGCAATTCAAACGACAAGAGGGTTTTCGCTACGCCTTTACCCCTCCCATCAAAGGAACATTTCAGCTCGTCAAACAAAACGATAAACTTCTTACGATAAAACCCGGGGCAGCCGACATCCTGGATTTAAGTCCGAACGGCCTCCGTTTTTCGGCCGGACTGGACATCCCGGTCAATGAAGCGAACTGGGAGACCGTCGCGACTTTTACTTTAAATGAAGTACCCCTCTCACTTACTGGAACCATTGTATGGAAAAAACGTTCCGCTGCCGGCTTTCACTATGGAATGGAATGTGAAAACAACGATCAAACACAAGAAAGGATTGTCCTTGAAATGAAACAATACATTAAATCCTCCTAATGTTATTTATCTTGTATAATGATGACATTAGTACTATTTATGGCAGGAGGAGTCACTTTTTGAACGCCGTTCCATTTATATATGAGTTTTCCATTGTTATACTTTTCGTCGTCTTTTTAGGAATCGCAGCATGGTATATATTCTGCAAAGCACAGCAAAAGACGAAGGTACAGGCAGAAGAAAAATTACGGGAAAAAGTGACCAATTTTCGTCTCATCACCGAAAACATGACCGATTTAATTTCCGTCATCGATACTGACTGCATCATTCAGTTTGTTTCCCCTTCACATGAAAAGATGCTTGGATATAAGATCGAAGATTTTCTGGGCCAATCCGGCTTTTCATTCGTTCATCCGGATGACCTGGAAGTGCTTATGGCCAATTGGCAGACCGTTGTAACAAAGAAAGAAACGATTCAGCGGCTTATACGCTATCGTCATCAAGACGGCCATTATATCGTCATGGAAGCAAACGCGGCACCAATCTTAGACAATCACGGGAACGTTTCAAGCGTTCTCATCGCTTCCCGCGATATTCAAGAGCGGCTCGCGGCGGAAGAAGCAATGAAAGAAAGCGAAGCGAAATTCAGGCTCATTGCCGAAAATTCTTTCGATTTAATCGGGATGATCGATGAACATGGCACGATGCGGTATGTATCCCCTTCCCACCAAACATTGCTTGGCTATCGTCCGGCCGAGATAGAAGGAAGGCACTTTGCCAATTTTATTCACCCTACTGATTTAGAACTGGTTTTGAATCATTTTGATACAATGATCCAAACGAAAGGAAACGGCAAACTTCGCTACCGGGTAAAGCGCCATAACGACGAGTACGTATGGATCGAAAGCCAGGTCGGAGCGGTACTCAACAAAAGTGGAAATCTTAGTCACCTAGTCATTGTTTCGCGTGACATTTCCGATCGCATCCAATATGAAGAAAAGCTGCGGCAAATGGCCTTTTACGATTCGCTCACAGGTGTACCGAACCGGCGCCTTCTCTATGATCGCCTCGGACAAATCATTTCAGCCGCTAAGCGGAACCAAGAGCTATTCGCCTTGCTGTACTTGGATTTCGATCGGTTCAAATGGGTCAACGACACGATGGGACATGATGTCGGGGACGAGCTTTTAAAGCAGTTCGTTGAGCGAATTCAAGAAACGATCCGCGATATGGATACAATCAGCCGTCTTGGGGGCGACGAGTTTGCGATCATCTTACCGCATATCACGACGAGCGAAGATATCGGACGAATTGCAGAACGCATTCTGCAAACCCTCGAAATGCCCTGGTCGATTAAAGGAAGCGAATTCATCACCACCTCCTCAATCGGCATCTCGATTTTCCCGTTTGACGGTGAAAACATCGATACGCTGCTTGGAAGAGCGGACCATGCGCTTTATGAAGCAAAGGCAAAAGGACGGAACCAATACCAGTTTTATACGAAAGACTTGGATGAACAAATTACACGATCGATGAAGTTAGAGAACGGACTGAAAAGAGCGTTGAAGGATGAACATTTCCACCTCGTGTATCAGCCGCAAATCAATTTGCAGACAAACGAATGGGCCGGCATGGAAGTGCTGCTTCGGTATGAACATCCGATACTCGGACCCGTCTCGCCTACCGAATTCATTCCCGTTTGCGAAAAGATCGGACTCATCCATGACATTACCGAATGGGTATTGAAAACGGCATGCAGGCAGCATATCGAATGGCAAAAGCTCGGACTTCCGCCGCTGAAAATGGCGATCAACATCTCGCCAAGTACACTTGAACATCAGCATTTTTACAATATGGTTACAGCGACCTTAGCTGAAACGAACATGAACCCAGGCCATCTCGAATTTGAAATTACCGAAAACGCCTTGATGGAAAACATCGAAGACGTGACGATACTATTGAAACAGCTCGCCCGGCTTGGCATCAGCATCTCGCTCGATGACTTCGGCTCCGGCTATTCCTCCTTGCTCTACTTCAAACGCCTGCCGATTGTCAAAATCAAAATTGATAAATCGTTGGCCGACGGCTTGCCGGATCAGGAAAAAGACAAAGCGATCATCGACAGCATCTTGACGCTCGCCAACCGACTTCACATCGACGTCTTATGCGAAGGAGTCGAAACGAAAGGCCAAGCGGAATACTTAAAAGAAAACGGCTGCCACATGGCCCAGGGCTTCTTCTACAGCAGACCGCTAAAAACAGAAGATATCGAAAAACAATTCATCATGGTAAAAACCGGGCAGCCCATTTAAAGGTCTGCCCGGTTTTCATGGATTCTTTTGTACTCTCTTCACTCAAAATCGTTTCATCTATTTTAAATTTCTCTGTACTTACCTCTTGAATAAACTCCCAAAGATTTTTCTATAAAGCAGCCGGCATGAACCCGCAAGGGAGCGTGCCGGCTGCTTATGCATAACGAAAGGGGCATGGATGTATTTTATCCATGCCCCTTTCGTTATGTGGAACTTATTCGTTGATGAACTTTAACGTTTTTAACGCCTCATCTAAAATCTTCACCATTTGCGAACGTGTAGTCTGTGCATATGGATCGAAGTTGCCGTTTGGAAGACCTTCCATGATACCCGCTTGTAGTAAAGTTTCGATATCTTTGCGAGCCCACTCCAAGATTTTGCTTTCATCTTTGAATTTCTCTACTTTTAATGTTTTGTCTAATGCTGTCTCTTTGTCATAAGAAACAAACTCTAACGCACGGTTGATCATAACCGCTGCTTGCGCACGGCTCACAGGTGCATTCGGATCGAAGCTTCCATCCACTTTCCCTTGAATGATGCCGGCATTCACGGCAGCCGTTACTTCAGGCACGAACCACTCGTCACCTTTTACGTCTTTGAAACTATTGTCGTATGCCGCATCAGTCGATAAACCTAATGCACGAGTTAATAAAACGGCTAATTGAACACGTGTCGTTGTAGCATAAGGACCGAATGAACCGTCAGGGCGTCCTTGAACGATATACTTCGATGCTAATTTTTCGATTTGCTCTTTATTCCAAGCTGTAGAAAGGTCATTGAATGTTTTCTCATTCTCAACAACCACATATTGAGAGTTCGTCATGGATTTTACTTTTGCTTCATCTTCTGTGAAGTAAGTCGGAAGAGCCGTGAAACTGCCGTCTTCTTCTAAGCGAAGCGCAACAGATTTATCTGCATCGAACTCTTCTTTACCTTGAATTGTACGGTCTACATACGTTTTGAATGTTTTAAGCTCTTTCTTGTTGCCTTTCACGTCCGCTTCAACCGTGAACTCAACAACATCAGAAACAGCCGTCAATTTATTTTTGCCGAGCACGTCTTTGTCATCCTTGCCGACTTTCACCGTGATTTTGATGTTCACGTCGTCAGCCGTGCCGCCTAATTCTTTCGCAAGGTCGGCTAAATTGATTTGGCTTGCAGGCAAGCTGTAAGAACCTGCAGCTGTTTTCACATCAATCGTCGCTTCCTTGTTTTTCTCGATGATGGCTTTTAATACAGCTGGTGGCAATGACACGTCTTGCGCCTTGTTGCTCAATGTGATTTCAAGATTTTTGAACTCTTTCGCATCTTTAATCGCTTTGGCTACTTCGCTGGCATTCTCGCTGATCTTGCCGCTGTCTACTTTCACGCCGCCGTTGTTAGAGCTATTGCCAGGTGATGTTGTGGAGCCACCGCCGCCAGATCCACCAGAACCGCCACCGTTGTTACCGCCACCTTGGCTAGTTTTATATTCTGCTACTGCTGTAGCAAAAATGTCACGTACATTTAATTCTGAACCAACCACTGCGTTTACTTGATTTTTTAATGTTGCATAGTTTGATAAATCAAATGAATTGAACAACTTTAGCGATAGATCGAAATTATCCGTCTGACTGCTAGCTGCAGCAACTGCTTCTGTAATAAGTTCTTTATATTGTTGATCAGTCATGCTACGAAGCTCTGCCACAGTTAAATCATCGCTTAAGAAAGCTTCAACGATTTCCGTCTGGACATCTACTGCATAGTTAAATAAATCAGCATTTGTAACATTCGCGCCTAATATAGCTTGAATATCTGCATCTAATTGCGCATTGTCCTGATATTGATATTGTGTTCTTTGAAGGGCATCTGGAGTAACAGTGTAGATGAAACTTAAAAGATACTTAGCAATAGCAATTTTGGAAGAATTACTTACAGGTTGCCCCTGTTGATCAGTGATGTTCAAATTCTGAACAATTGTAGACCACTCTGAATCTGTAACTTGCTCAACTGCATCACTCACTGCATTTAAGTTAGTTTGTGTAGCAGCGCTTGATTCATTGTAGATGGATTGTAAATAATTCTCTAGTGTTGTTATTGAATCATAACTTGGGGAAGATACAGTCGCAGCAGCTACTGGATTTGCTCCTACACTTGCCAGCGGCGTTAAAGCAATCGACGCTGCTAAAATCGCTTTAACAGCTTTTTTACTGAATGGGTATTTCTTCATAGCTTTTGTCACCTCATAAGATATTTTTGTTTTACCATAAACTTTATATGAATATATGTATAAAACCTCAATTCACGAGCTTACAAGCCCCATAACTCCTCCTAATTATTAGGAAATACTAGGAAGATATTCATATATTAAACTATCGATCTAAATTATTCAATAGTTTCATATTTTTTACAATTTCATTTCTATATACATTCCACTTAATAGCTCGACATATCTTCATTCAATCGAGAGGCATCACAATTGGTGGCCCAGACAACTTGAATTTTCTAAATCGATCTATATATTTTCTAAATACTTACAAAAAAGCCATTAACTATATCGGTTGTTAATGGCGAATGTTTACCTTTTTCTTCAAAAAAATTATTGTTGTTTGCCCAATTCGATGATTCCGAACAACTTTAACGCCTCATACTCCTCCGCCGATAAACGGGAGGTCACCTGTGACTTGATGTCGCTCTTTTCCTCTTCCGTTAAACCGCCTTGAGACATTTGGGCAAATTGGGAGATTTCGGCCATCGAAAATTTGCTCATGACAAATCGCGTCGCCTCTTCTCTCGATTGAAAGCGGGGCTTAGGCTTTTCTTCCTTTGAAGCAGACGCGTTTTCTGTAGCAGGAGTCGTTTGGCCTGTTTGCGGGTCCAATGCTGCTTCTCCTGTTTTCCCGTTTCCTTGGCCTTGTTCGACAGCTGTCGCCTTATTTGGTTCCTGCACCGTTGGGGAAGGTGCTTGTCCTGCTGCGGTTTCCCCTTCAGTTGGCTTGAACGTCAAATCTTCGCTTGAAATCCGCGCCGTTGCAATGGCTGCCGGATCAACGTTATTTTCCTTCAAAAGGGCCGCCGCTTTTTTCGTCCCCAATTCCTTTTCCAGCACTTCCTGAACGGACGGTTCTTCCAGCAGCTTGTTCATATCCTCTTTGCTGACTTGGCTCGCCACCTCGTTCACAAGCTTGTCTGATGCTTTATCGAGAGCGATTTGATAGCCTGCATAACCGCCCGGGATGGCCAACAGCAGGAATATCACCGTCAAAACAAAACGCTTATACTTCCAAAAAGGTCTTGTTTGCTTACGGTTTCTGTTTCCCACTTTTTTGTAATACACATCCTGATCGCGGTCTCTGTAATAGCGGACGCCAAACATCTTGAGCGGTGTCCACACTTCTTTCATCGCACGCATACGTTGTTCACCTTCACTTTACTCTTGTTCTCCCTCTTATTTTCGGCAGATTTCTCCCAAATTTAAGCAAAATAAAGATGAAATTATTTCCTAATTCGATAAAGCGCGTTGTACAGCCGCGATTTCTTCCGGTGAAAAGTTAGAAAATGCTTTTTGTTTTAGGATGGCTTTTTCTTCTGCCGTCAGCCCATCGGCCGCCATTTTTCTCATTTCATTCATTTCCCCTGCGGAAAAGCGGCTCATCGCAAAACGGACGGCTTCATTGCGGTTTGAAAACTCTTTACCGCCGGAAGGCTTGCTTTCTGTTGATGCTTGTTCCGTTGATGACGCTTCCTTTGCCGGCTGCTCGTTTGAAGCGGCAGAACCTTGCTCCCTGGCAGATGGCGCAGACGCCTGATTCTTCTGCCCTTCCGTTCCTCCTGTCGATGCGGATGGACTCGCAACAGCTTCATCCGCTTGTCCCTCTATACCATCGGTCGGAAGCTCTTCTGCCAACTTGGCGATTTCTTCCTCATTTTTCTTTACGGCTTCATCGATTTGTTTCATTAATTCTGGATCATTGGTTAGTTCCTCCGATAGTTTATCTGCCGCCATATCCATCGCATATTGATACGCGGCATATCCACCGGCACCTAATATGGCGACAACGGAACCGGCAATGATAAGAATCTTCTTCATACTAACTCCCTCCTCTTAATGGACAGTTCAAGCATACCAAATTTCTTCTCAGTTGGTAAATCCTTCAAACCATTTAGGTCAATCATGAGAAAAAGGCAGCTGTCTGCTGCCTTTTAGTTCGTTCCATAATAATAAAAATATTCGCCTTTTTCCTGTTTCTTTTGGTTGAGCACGACCCCCAGCAGTTTCCCCTGGGCGTTCATGAGCAGTTCTTTCGATTTTTGCGCTGCTTCGATCACCGTTTCACCGCTGCGAATGACAAGGATGGAACCGTGACAAAGATTCGCCAAAATTTGTCCGTCTGTTACAGCCAAAACGGGAGGTGTATCAAACAGGACAATATCGTATTCTTTATACATTTCTTCCATCATTTCTTTCATACCGGCAGACGCCAGCAATTCTGCAGGGTTCGGCGGAATCGGGCCGCTTGTCAATACCGACAAGTTTTCGATGCTTGTCTCATGAATGGCAGAACTTAACGCTGCCTGCTTCGTTAAGACATTCGTTAATCCGATATGATTTTCCAATCGGAATGTATAATGGACGGTCGGTTTACGCATGTCCGCATCTACAAGCAGCACGTTTTTCCCTTGCTGGGCAAACACGACAGCCAAGTTGGCAACCGTCGTCGACTTTCCTTCCCCTGGACTTGAAGAAGTCACCATGACAGAGTGCAAGTTTCCATCTACATTGGAAAATTGGATATTGGTACGAATGGTACGATATTGCTCTGAAATCGGTGATTTCGGCTGCACGTGGGCAATCAATGAACGCTGTGTTGTCGGAGAGGTTGTCTTTTTCTTTCGTTTAAACATGGGATGACTCTCCTTTCACACGGCTCATACGTGTAGAAGCGGCTTGCTGTCCGCGTTTGGACACCGCACTTTGATCGATCGTGCTGATGGCGCCGATGACCGGCATCTCCAACAGACGCTCCACATCTTGTTCATTTTTGATCGTATTATCAAGGTACTCAAGCAAGAACGCCAAACCTACTCCCGTCATTGCTCCTACCACTAGCGCAATTGCCATATTCAATAAAGGACGCGGCTTCACCGGACCTGGATTCTCCGGCACTTCCGCCGTCGATAAAATGCTTACATTATCCACATTCATGATTTTTACGATTTCATCTTTAAATACGTCTGCCGTCGTATTCGCGATTTTAGCGGCCAACGCCGGATCCGCATCTTGGACGGTAATGGAGACGACCTGGGAATCCTTTTCGCTCACTACTTGAATTTGCTCCGTCAATTCACCAATCGTCCGGTCAAGATTAAGCTCTTCCTTCACTAAATCCAAAATCGCCGGGCTCTTAATGATGACATTGTACGTATTGATTAACTGCAAGTTCGTTTGAACTTCAGCAGGATTATAAAGCTGCTGTTCGGATTTCGCCTGATTGACCAGAATTTGCGTAGAATTTTGATAGATGGGCGTTAGAAAAAAGAAACTAACGACTCCGCTAATCGTTGTGGCAATAACGGTAATAAGCGCAATGAGCCACAGGCGCTTTTTTAGCGTGTAAAATAACTCACGCAGGCTGATTGTTTCTTCCATGATGACCGATAACCTCCAAGATATTCTCCATTAAATTACATAACTCATTATAATAGACCATTTGACAGATATCTACATATTTTCATAATCCAGAAAATTTTTTGCGTCCTTTTCATCTCTATCATTCTTTGAAAAAGCCTGTTATAACGCTATTTGGCACGTTTCGCACCCCATTTGGCACATTTCGGTCATCCATCATTTTGCTTTCCATGTTTTTGTGTAATTATGTAAATAGAACTACTTTTTACACCAGGTATAAAGTCATTTCAGGAGAATCTATCCCTATAAGACTACCTGAAATGTACCGTATTTCTTCCATTATATATAGTGTTATATAAAGTGGTAACGCTTTCTTTGTTTTTCCATAAATAATCCCTGACAGCTTTCTTTTCTGCAGGGACTCTTTTACATATATTCAATTATTCCGCCGTCTTACGGCTATACAGCACTTGCAGCTTTTCAGAAATGCCCTGTACAAACGTTTCCACTTTTACATCTTTTGTTTCCTTTCCCTCCACTTCACATTGCTGGAGCAGCTGAAGGAACTCTTGCTGGGAAATCGTTGGTTCTTTCACTTTCAAATTCATAATTCAAAAAATCCTCCTAGTAACAGTCTCAGTTACTGCCTTATTCCCCTTTTTTTGAATCTTTACACATATAAATGTCATTTTATCTCGAATTATAGCAAACTGTTAAGTTTCTGTAAATATTAGGCTTTTACTTCACATCGAAAGTGCGACATGGCAACAAGCAGCCATGTCGCACTTTCGATGCATAAACAGCGGCCTTTTGCCTACTGCCTATACGAAAACCTTTTGATTTCATCCACACACCTACTACATCCTCCGGCAAGCCTGGTTACTGATTATAGAATCGATTCTACTACAATCACAGACCATCCCTTCCCCTTATATGCGTTATAGCCTTCCGTTAAACAGTAAGCATATATTTGGTTATTTTCAAGCGTATAACTGCGTGTTTCTCTTCCCGACAGCACATTTTGGACGGCTTTCAAGTGCGTGAGCCTCGTTTTTAAAATCTCTGATCGATTCTTTGAAGCAATGACATAACCTTCCGAGTTAATGACGTAAAGCTTGCTTTTTTCATCAATTTTTACGCGCTCAATAATGTCGTAAATAAATTCCCAGTTGAATCTCGTCGTGAATACGCCAATGATTTCTCCAGCATCATTACGAACAGGACTAGAATACCCCATTGTGTATCCTTCCGCAACAGAAGAATAGTACATGTCAGTCACGTGAACATCATTAGTCTGAATGGTTTTCTGAAACCATTCTCGATCGGACATATTTTTCCCAACTTGATTTTGGTTTTGAGCCGCTGCAATGATTTCACCCGACATATCAACGACAAATAAATCAAAATACACCTCATAGATTTCATGAATGTTTTTCATAAATGCTTGCGCAATTTTTTTCGACTTTACTGTCGGATCGATTAGACAATCTTTAATCGCGTCAAATGTAGCCCATGCTTGAACATCACAGTTTCGTTCGAATAAATTCCGATCAATCTTATCAATCGTATCAAATGCAATATCAACCGTTCGCAAAGCGATGATTTCATTGGCTTTATTTTGAATGCTTTTTATAATACTTTCGCTCTCCTTACTTGCATTCAAACTTTCTTCCGCAAATTTCTTAATTTCTTTCGCAACGACGGAAAACGCTCGGCCGGCCTCCCCAGCGCGAGCGGCTTCGATTCCTGAATTTAAGGCCAAAATATTTGATTTCATTGATATGTCTTGAATCTTCTTCATAACACCTTCCATTTTATGGTTATCTCACTTTAATTCATTCATTAATATTGAAACATTCAAACTATTCTCTTGAGTACGCTCCACTGCTTACATCCCCTTTTATATATTCCCAGCCCACTACTACAGGCTGAAATATAACATAATGGTATTTTGCTATGCTGGTAGATTTAAAAGTTAAGACATGGTTGTCTCTCCTTCGGTGTCTTACCTTTTATATATTCATATGTACCTAGGTAATTATAGCTATTAATTTAGCAAAGTAAACCATAAAAGTAAATGTTAAAGACGAATATTTCTTAAAATTCCAAAAACATTGTTAGGGTTTCTGACAACGTTGTTGTGACAAGATGACTAGTTTTTTATAATCACTTTTGTAAATAGTAGATGAAAACATTTTTTCGTATCACCTTAATAATTGCTTTAAGGGTCTCTACTAAGAAACCGTAAATTTCTAGCTGCGAAAAATAAAAAGGAGTGATGGAACTTGAAGAATGGGTCCTTTCAGTAGGATGACTCTAAAGGTATGCTTTTTAAACCTTTGGAGTCATCCTCTTTATTTGCATCTCTCATTAAGAAAAGCCCCGCAGAGATCCTTCTCCACAGAGCCTTCTTTCTCATAGTTATACATTCGACAAATTTGAGCTGACAACACCTAAAAAGATTATAGAAAAGCCGGGTGTTTTTCCGCTGTTAATGTTAATAGGCGATTCTTGATTTCTTCTGCATCTACATGTTTTCGCGAAGTACCCGTTGCCATTGCAGCACTCGCAACAACCGCCGCTACATGGGCCGCTACCCGGCGGTCAAATGGTTCGGGAACGATTTCTCCCTTTTACTTTAAATGACTGTTCCTTCATTATTTTTTCCATTCCGCTTCTTTTGTCTTTCTGCAGCAAAATCGAAAGTAAAAGGGCCATAGCGAGCGGGATGAGCGAATAAAGAAATGCATCTCCCACCGCAAAGCTCGCAGCAGCCGGAATACTGTTCCCTTTCTGGGCATGTACAGAAATCTGGGAAGCGAGGAGCGTTGAAAAAAGAGCGATCGAAAGTGACGCACTGCACTGGCGCACCCAGTTGTTCATGGCCGAGGCGTATCCCGCAATTTCCCGCGGAACCGCTGACATCCCGGCATTCGTAATGGGCATATTACAAAGTGCAATACCGATATAGCGGACAGATGTCCAGATGATGATCGAAAGCGTCGTTGATTCTATAGATAGACTGCCCATCATATAGGTACCAACAATCATGAGGAAAATCCCTGCCGCAATGAGCGGCACCGGGCCGGTTTTATGATAAAGCTTTCCTGACACCGGTGTAAACAGCACCATCATCAGTGCGCTTGGCATCATAATCAGTCCTGCTTCAAAAGCGCCAAGCTGGAGGCCTGTCTGCAGAAAAATGGGGATCAAGAAAGCACCGACATATAGACCGGTTGACAGCACCGATTTCAGCAGCAAACTGTACATGAACTTTCGATGTGACAGCACGCTAAAGTTAAGCAGCGGAAATTCCGTTTTCAGCTCCCGTCTTACAAATAAAGCTAAAAACGCCATCGCCAAACCGGCGGTCATCCATGTTTTCGAATGAAGCCACCCCCAGGAGCCCCCCTCTGAAAAAGTAAGCAACAGCAGCATACTTCCGATAAACGAAAACAAAAAACCGGGAAAATCAAACGGTATTTTCGCACCAGCCGCTGTATCCGGCAAAAATTTCAGCGCGGCCACAATCGCTGCCCCTGCAATCGGCAAATTCAAATAAAACATCGCCTGCCAATCAAACATGTCGATTAAAAAGCCGGCGAGAACTGGACCAACCGCAGGGGCAAGCCCCGCTGACAAGCTCCAAAGACTGAGACCATACGCCTGTCGGCTTTTCTCAATCGTCTGATAGACGAGCGTCATCGTCGAAGGCATTAAAATGCCGCTGCATATCCCCTGCATCATTCGGAAGAAAATCAAGCTTTCCATTGTCGGGGCAAAAATACAAAGAACAGAGAAAACAAAAAACCCGCACAATACACTTATGTACACTTTTTTATAACCGAACCGTGTACCGAACCATCCGGCAGAAGGCGCGGCCGCCCCTGCCGCGAGCATGAATCCCGTAATCGTCCACTGCGCCGCCGACAGTTCAGCTGAAAATTCCATCATCAAAGCCGGAACTGCGACATTTACGGTAGATGTATTCATGACCGCTAAAAAATTGCCGAAAAAAATAGCGGAGATGATCGGCCAAAATGCTTTTCCGTCTTTCTTTTTCATAGAACCGCCGCCTGTAAATCCATTCTTTACATAAACTCTCTCATTAATTTGTTAAAATGGTTCGGATCGAGTTCAAGGTTTGAATGGGCCAGTGACTGTTCGGCATACCCCTTTGCAAGGTCTTGATACGATGGACGTTCTTTGTCCTGATAAATGATACCTGTCACAAGGCTTTCCTGTTCGATTAATGTTTGCATCGCCATTTCACGATTGGAAGGATCATACCCTTCTATTTCCTTCAGGCTGACTAAATGTTCTTTAAACCAGTCATATGTGTTAACTTTATTGTAGGTCACACAAGGACTGAACACGTTGATTAAAGAAAACCCTTTATGTTTAATTCCCGCCTCAATAATGGCCGTCAAATCCTTTAAATCAGTAGAAAAGCTTTGAGCCACAAATGTAGCTCCGCTTGTAACAGCCAATTCCATCGGCGATAACGTGTTTTCAATCGCTCCATGCGGTGTTGATTTTGTTACAAATCCAGCAGCAGAACGTGGAGAAGTCTGCCCCTTGGTCAGTCCATAAATTTGATTATCCATTACAATATACGTGATATCGATATTGCGGCGCATCGCGTGAACGGTGTGCCCCATCCCGATTGCGTAGCCATCACCGTCGCCCCCGGAGGCAATCACAGTCAAATCCCGATTGGCCATTTTGACACCTTGGGCAATCGGCAGTGAACGTCCATGAATACCGTGAAGCCCATATGATCGAATATAGCCTGAAATCCGTCCTGAACAGCCAATTCCAGAAATAACAGCCATATTTTCCGGTGTGAGCCCTGCATTAGCTGCAGCCCGTTGAATGGCTGCCTGAACAGAATAATCACCACATCCAGGACACCAATTTGGCTTTATATCGTTTCTAAAATCTTTAAACGTAACTGTAGACATGCTGCAACAGCTCCTTGCTTCCATTGTAAACTTGAATTGGCTGAAATGGATTACCGTCGTATTTTAATAGACTCTTCATTTTATCTCTATATCCAACATTCATCTTGATTAAATTGGCCAGCTGACCAGTTGCATTGTTTTCTACGACGAGCACATTTTCGGCTGCTTCAATAAATGGCAGCAAAGCTGCAGATGGAAACGGATGAATAAGTCGAATGTGCACATGGTTGACTTTTAAACCTTCTTTTTCAAGACGGCCCGCTGCTTCTTCCATTGCACCGCGCGTTGAATTGAATCCAACCAGCAACAGATCCGGCTTTTCATAAGGCGCATATGCTGAAATAGGATGAGGAAAACATTCTGGCAGCTTTTCCAGCTTGCGCATACGCTTGTCCATTTGCTGTTTCCGGTTAGCCGGTGATTCAGAAGGCTTTCCTGTTTCATCATGCTCGACGCCCGTTACATGGTGAATACCATTTTTCGTTCCCGGTATGACCCGTGGAGACACTCCATCTTCCGTCAATTCATATCGCTTAAAATAGGCTTTTTCCTCTTCCTGTGCCATTTCATCTGTCACCAGTTTTCCACGGCGGATTTCCACTTGATCAAAATCGAATGGCTCAACGGTTTGTTTTCCTAACGAAAGCTGCAAATCAGATAATAAAATAACCGGACATTGATATTCTTCAGCAATGTTAAATGCTTCAATTGTATCGTAAAAGGCTTCTTCAGCTGTACTCGGCGCGATGACCACTTTAGGAATCTCACCATGGGTACCATAGATCATCGCCATTAAATCTGATTGCTCCTGTTTCGTCGGCAAGCCAGTGGACGGTCCGCCACGCTGTGTATCAACAACCACAAGAGGAATTTCAGTCATTCCCGATAGGCCGATTGCTTCCATCATCAGAGAAAGGCCTGGTCCGGATGAGGCGGTAAATGACCGGGTTCCGGCGTAGTTGGAACCAATCGCCATGGTAGCCGCAGCAATTTCATCCTCTGTCTGGATGACTGTTCCGCCCAATTCCGGCAGCTTATCAATGAGATATTCCATGATTTCAGAAGCCGGTGTGATTGGATATGCTGCCATAATACGGACTCCTGCCGCGAGTGCCCCGAACGCAATCGCATCATTGCCGATCATAAACAGACGCTGCTGTCCATCTGCTTGCGCAAGCGCTAGAGGAGTCGGCTTATTCCCCAGATTCTCCTGCATAAACGTATAGCCTTGATTGATGGCTTCCATGTTTTTCTGAATGACCGTTTCGCCTTTTTTACCGAAGATTTCTTTCACTACCTCAGCAAAAACGAGTGGATTCAGATCAATAATGGCACATGTCGCTCCAATAGCGACCATATTTTTCATCAATGATGTACCAAGTTCAGCTGCCATTTCGGTGAATGGCACAGCGTAAAGCTTCGCTTCTGTATCTTCCGGTTTAACCGGTTTGAATTTTGAATCAGCAATCATAATGCCATCACTATGTAGTTCGTGATAATTCAAATCAATGGTTTCCTGGTCAAAGGCTACTAATATATCAAGGTCATCAGCAATTGTGCTTACTCGGTTCGTACTCACTCGAATCTTATTATTTGTATGACCGCCTTTAATTCGAGATGAAAAGTGGCGATATCCGTATAAAAAATAGCCAAGTCGGTTTAATGCCGTAGAAAAGATTTCTCCAGTACTCTCAATCCCTTCCCCCTGCTGGCCTCCGACTTTCCATGAAAGTTGATGTTTCACCGATTTCACTCCTTATTTTGCAGGGTCTAGTTGTTCAAATATACCGCATGAACAGGACCCTATTTTGGCTGACGCTTAAATGACAAGCTTCTAGTAATCTATTTATTTACTAAATAGATTTAGCCGAGTCCGCGCACGGACAATCCGCCGTCACTGGAAATGACTTCACCGGTAATAGCGCGTGCTTCGTCCGATGCCAGTAATACATATGCACCGACATGATCTTCCGGCATTTGGGCAAGCTGAAGAACATTTCGTTTTTTAATGCTGCTTGCTTTCGTATCATTATCGACGATTTTCACGAATGGACGCAGCGGCGGAATGACCGACAGTGCCGTCAACGTTCCCCCCGGTGCTACCGCATTGACGCGGATAGACGGCGCGAGTTCGAACGCAAGCTGTCGCATCAATCCGATTTGGGCATGCTTGCTCGCCGTGTACCAAACGCCGCCCCCATCCGGATAGAAACTTGCACCGGACACGGTAAAGATAACATTGCCATTCGTTTTTTGCAGTTCTGGAAGAGCTGCTTTCACACCGAAGAAAGAGCCTTTTACGTTAATATCGAGAAGAAAATCATACGCATCGGAAAGCGCCTCGGGCGTCACATCGGCAAATTTGGCAAAACCATCGAACACGCCGGCATTCGCGATGAAAACATCTAACTTGCCGAATTGCTCCACAGTAGCTTGTACCGCTTTCTCATTGTCTTCGTATTTACTTACATCTCCCTGACAAATGAGAATATTGTCGCCGAATTCTTCTTTCATTTTCTCTAGCGTCTCTTTAGAGCGGCCGATAATGCCCACCTTTGCTCCTTCTTGGATAAAACGGCGCGTGACCGCTTCTCCTATTCCTGACGCGCCCCCTGTAATTAAGACAACTTTATTTTTTAAAGCCATTACCATTGTCTCCACCCCTCCTGTTAGCTTTCATCCGTCATTAATGGTTACACAAAGATTGCAAGATTTCTTGTATTAATGGTCGTTTGATCCACAATGAATACTCGCTTGGAAAGTTTCCATTTTCCATCTTCGAACAGAAATTCGTCATGTCGTTCGCCCGAAATGAGATCATGGTGAATATCCGTGCTGCGGCTTCGGTAAATAAGTAAATAGCTCTTAACGACAGCCTTTTCCCCTTCCACATAGTCTTTCACACGGACATTGCTGATAAAGCGGCGCGTTCTGGAAGGAGGAATTTCCGCCCATGCATAATCCGTTTTCAAACGTTCCACGCGAAGCTTCAACAATTCGATATCATCGTTGAACGTAAACATCTCCGTCGAATAGTCTGGGCGCTCAACCCCTTCTTTATTGACCCGTACAGGCATTTGATAACGCAAGCTCGGGTGCATGAGATTGAACCAATCATCAAACTCGATGTCATCCAGCAATTGTGCTTCATGATACAACCACTGTTCAAACTCATATTGCAGCAGCATTTTTTCCACATTCATCGTTTTTTCCATGTTCATTGTTTCCCCTCCTCCCGTTCATCACTTCGTCATTAATTCCAGCCAATATTTGTAGAAATTGCGCTGGCTCGCTTCCGTGAATTTATCATCGTATGCGACACCCGGTCCGACAAACTCGACAGGTTCGCGGTGAAGACCCATTGTATAGTTATAAGTGAGATTCTTCTGGAAAGGCATTGGGCCTTGAGCGGCTTCGGTAATGTCCGTGAACACTTCCGTATCGTCTTGTTCAAAAATACCCGATGGACTGAACGTCAAGATAAATGCATCTCTCGAGCGGTCTTTCCAATCTTTCGGCGCATTTTTTTCAACAAGCATCCAGGCGATGACTTCCATCTTATCGTGACTGATCGGACGCCACATTCTGATGGATGTGTTCGAGATCAATTGATCTTTGATTTTCGTATGGGAAATTAAGAACGACAGGTTCGGGAAAATGTTCCCAATCATGTTTTTCAAGCTGGACAACACTTCATATTGCTCTTCAGACAAATTACGTTTATATTCATCCTTCAATTCTTCCGGGAAAGCAAAGTCAGGGTTCGGCGTTCCGAGGTTCAGCCCGTGTCCGTTTTCCGTATAAATTTGAAAACCGCGCTTGGAATACGTCGCACTCGGCACCATGCCCAGCTTAGCGATGGAACCATGCGTCACCATCGTATGATACGAATCGCCGACAAAGTTATCCGAGCCGACCTTCCAGTTGGATTTCACAATGAATCGCTGCGGAGCGCCGACCACTTCCATTTCTGCGCGTCCTGCCACGATATCCACATACCATTTGAAATCGCCGAGAAACTCTTCGAGCGGCTCTGCCTGTTCATTCCATGTTCCAAATAAAAGACCTTTATACGATTGGAGTCTCACTTGGTGAAGACCCATTTTTGAACGGTCAAGTTGTCCGCCGTAAATATCTTTTTGAAGCGGCACACCGATCAGCTCACCTGTGTTTTTAAAGTTAAATCCATGATATGGACACGTAAAGGAAGACTTGTTCCCTTTATCAGCCCGGCAGAGCTTCATGCCGCGATGGGTACACATATTGTAAAAAGCGCGGATGTCCCCTTCGCTGTCACGCGAAACGATGATCGAATAGCCGGAAAGCTCACGTGTCATGAAGTCCCCTGGGTTTGGGATTTCAGATTCATGACCAACAAAAACCCACGTTTTCAAAAACACCTTTTCATGTTCTAACTCATAAACCTTTGGATCGCCCAGAAGATAAGCAGGGATAACCCCTTCCTCCGGTTTCACCGTTTCGTTCAAATGGTTGACCATTTGCTCTTTCGACATTTCTTCTAAAGATTTCTCCGTTTTAAGCATATCTCTGTACTCCTTCCTCTACGGACTTCGCTTCATTCATTACCCGACTTGAACTGCTTGATCTTTATTTTGCAGTGTAGCCAGTACACTTAACGCCGCTAAATAACTCGTTTTCGGATTGTTCGGCATCGGATCATTCTCTACTTCAAGCTTCAATGTTCCGAATGAACCTGACGCTTCAATAAGATGGCTGTTTTTCAACACATCCGGATCGGCAATAATCTTGACTTTCGTCTTTTCTGAGCCAAGACCGGCCAGTGACAGCACAATTGCCACATTAATATTTCTCGGAAACTGCTTAATCGCTTCCGCCGCAGAGCCTTCAAACAAAACGGTTTCCTTTTCTAATGAAGCACCTGCCGGCAATGCGCTTGGCGGTTTTCTCGTTGTAATGGAAACGGTTTCAAGCCCATTTACAGCCTTTGCCGATTTCAGTACATCGAGTCCGCCAATTGCACCGGATGGAAGGAAAATGCTTACATTTTGTTTTTCGCAAATTTCGCGTGCACTTTCTTCAAAAGCAGCATCGGCCATCACTCCTATGCTGCTTAACAATAAATCCTTTCCGCTTTCGAGCACTTTCAATGTGTACTCTTGGGCGGCTTCAACCGTTGCGGCTTCGATCACTAAATCCACATCAGAATGAATAAGGGAGTCAACATCATGATACGCCTCCGCCCCGAATTCCTCGGCCAGCTGCGCTGCGACTTCTTCACGGCGGGCATAAATGGAAACGATTTTCCCGCTTGGAAGAAGCCCATCCTTATTGATTGCCTGAAGCAGAAATGTACCGATATTACCGCACCCAATTAGCCCTAATCTCATGCTCTTTCATCCTTTCTCAATCAGCAAACCCGTATGAATCTGCAAAAAATTCCAATCCACAATGTCTCGTTTCGCGGGAAACACCGCTTTCTTTTAAGCCCGGAAAATCAAGCGCCAAATCACTGAATACGGTATGGTTATTATGGAAAACGGCTCCCGCTTCGAGGCGATCGGCCAACTCCAGCGCCAACTCTTCATTCTCGGTCCAAACGGACGCCCGCAAACCGAATTCGCTGTCATTCGCTAATTTAACCGCTTCATCTACATCGGAGAAAGGTAAAATCGGGATGACTGGACCAAATTGCTCGACCCGAACCACTTCGCTTTGCTGATCGACTCCTGTTACAATCGAAGGTAGCATATAGTACCCTTGATTCCATGTTTCCGGATTTAGTTGAATGCCGGCTGTCATCACATTTGCACCCGATTTGGCCGTACGTTCAATCAACCCGCTCACATAATCAAACTGCGCTTTATTGTTTAACGGTCCCATTGTGACATCAGGCTGAATGCCGTCTCCCACAACAACTCGCTCAAACTCTTTCGTTAATTTTGTCACCACTTCACCGTAGCGTGATTCATGCACATACACTCGTTTAATGGCTGAGCACACCTGGCCTGCTGCCCTTAAAATCCCCATTTTCAGACGTTTGATCGCTGCGTCATCAAGGTAGGCATCCTCCAAAATAATGGCTGGATCATTACCGCCCAATTCCATATACACCTTTTGGAGATTTCCTGCAGATTTCTTCATGATGTCTTTCCCTGTTTCTGTACTGCCGACAAATGCCACCGTACGCACGCGGGAATCCGAACAAAGGGTGTCACCGATCATTTTTCCTGAGCCTGTCACAATATTGATGACCCCTGGCGGAAAATGGTCAGCGACTACTTTTAAACAAGTCATAATCGTTAACGGACAATTGGTAGCCGGCTTCACTACGACCGTGTTGCCTGTCAACACGGCTGGGATGACCCGTTTAAAGGTTAAAATCATCGGCGAGTTCCACGGAGTAATGACGGCTGTGACGCCTCTTGCTCGTCTTCTCACTTGAACTTTTTGACTTCCCGGAATCGCTTGCGGCTTCCACCAGTCAAGCAGCTCTGCCGCTGCACCCTTCATGACATCTACACAGCGCAGTAAATCCTTTTTCGCCTCTACAAGCGTTTTGCCGTTTTCCCGTACAAACAAGGTGACATTTTCCTCGATAATCTTCGCCAGTTCTTCTGCCGCTGCGTTCATCCGGGCAGCGCGGTCTTCTACATCAGAGCGGGACCACGTTTCATAAGCCTTTTCTGCCGCTGTGATTGCTTCATCGACGATTTCCTTCGAACAAATGGCCACTTGGCCGACTGCCTCTGACGTGTTGGCCGGATTGATTACATCGGCCACTTCTTTTGTTTCTTTCCATTCTCCATTGATAAGGTATTTTCCTGAAACCATCGGATAGGTCGAAATCATGTTCAATCCCCCTTTAGATTTTTTTCGGTTTAAATGCTTCCGCTGCTCCCGGAGGTCCGCCGAACGGCTTTGCCATCGGCCCGACCGCTTCCATATCGACCACGATCATGGAAGGTTTGCGTCTTTCCTTCGCTTTTTTGAGCTCGCTGACAAATTCATCTCCAGAACCGATTCGTACCGCTTCATAATGCATGGATTCCGCCAATTTGACAAAATCCGGACTCAATAAATCGACCGCTACTTGACGCCCGTATGCAGCGTCCTGGATATTACGAAGAACCCCATAGCCTGAGTCATCAAACAAGACAATGATGATCGGTAAATTTTCTTCCGCTGCCGTTACCATTTCGCCGACGTTGACCATAAATCCGCCGTCTCCAGCCATCAATACAACCGTTTGATCCGGACAGCCCACTTGTGCGCCGATGGCTGTTGGAAGACCTTGGCCGATTCCGCCGCCTGATGCGTGAATGGACGTTCTTGGTTCATAAATTTCGAATAAACGGCTTCCCCAAACGTTGGCTTGTACCGTTACATCGCGAACTAAAATCGTATCGCGCGGCAAAATGTCTCGCATGCCGTCCACAAATTGCTCATACGGTCCAAGTGTTGCGCGAAGCTGAGCACGCACTTCATTGCGAAGTGAACGAGTTTCTTCTATATAAGAGGGTGCTGCCGAAACCGATTTCTCTTCTAGTCTTTGAACAAGTGCCGCCAGCATCTCCTTTGCATCACCGACTAAACCAAATGTCGCTTGATAGTTACGGTTGATGGCCTGCCAATCCGCATCGATCGCAATGTGCTCCTGGGGCACCGGTACTTTCCAGTTGGACGTTTCATTTCCTCTGAAACGGACCCCTACACTAATCAATAAATCTGCTTTTCTCAAAAACTCTTTTGTCGATTCATAAGCGGCAAAGTGTCCGATGCATTGGTCGTGGTCTTCTGGAATCGCTCCTTTTCCCGATTGACTTGTAATGACGGCCGCGCCAAGCAGCTCTGCCAACTTTTGCAGCTCCTCGGAAGCATTGGCCGTGATGACACCGCCTCCTGCCCAAATAACCGGACGGCGCGCTTTCGCCATTTTTGTTACCGCTTGTTCAGGGATAAAGTCTGCTGCTGATGGTCCAGACACTGCAGGCTGCATTCCCTCAAGTGAAAGGTCTTCAATGATCGCTGATTGAAAGTCGATCGGAATTTCCAGCGATACCGGTCCTGTCGGTGCCGTTAACGCTTCTTGAATCGCCTTTCTTACGACAGCGGCTGTTTGTTCAGGCTTTCTAAGCCGAACAGCGTTTTTGCACGCACCGCTCATCATCGAGAGCTGATCCTTACATTCATGTATGTACCCTCTGCCTGTTCCAAGATATGGAGAGGCGACTTCACCCGTCAGATGAAGAAGAGGAACGCCGGCAGCCCAAGCTTCTACTAATGAACCGGCCGCATTTCCCGCTCCTGTTCCCGTACTCGTAATGACAACACCCAATTTTCCGGTCGCACGCGCATAACCGTCCGCCATATTGACGGCACCGCTCTCTCCGCGCGAACAGATAAGTTTAATGCTTCCCTCTCTAAGAATGGCATCATAGATAGGCATATTATGAATACTGACAATACCGAAAGCGGTTTCAACACCCGCTCGAACTAGCTCTTTTACAACCGCATCGGCGGTAGTAAACTCCATTTCTTCATATGTTTTCATTATGATACCCTACCTTTACATAATAGAATTAAAGTGCTTTACCAATCGCTCCTGCCGTTTCAATCGTCGAGCCCGCGACATAACTCGCTTTGTCTGAAGCAAGAAAGACAATGACGCTCGCGACTTCTTCCGCTTCCCCAACACGGCCGAGCGGAATGTTCCGCTTTTTCGCAAGGTCTCCATAATATTCGTCCGGGTCCATATCAGGCGCATTTTTCAATCTTCTGCGCTCCCATTGATCCGTCCGAATCAACCCGAGGCTGACGGAATTCACTAAAATATTGTCTGGAGCCAATTCTTGCGACAACGTTTTGCTTAAATTCAACAGACCGGCCCGTGTAGCGGCTGTCGCGACCATGTGACGCTCAGGCTCTTTCGCGAGCGTCGCATTAATGTTGATGATTCGTCCGCCGCCTCTTTTCACAAGATGCGGGTGAACCGCCCGAACCGCATAAATAATCGCAAAGTACTTAAGCTGGATTTGCTCCTGCCACTGTTCATCCGTAATGTCAAAAAAGTACCCCATCACGCTCTGCCCCGCAGCATTCACCAATATATCGATCCCGCCGAACGTTTCGGCTGCCCCGTTAATGAAGGAATCCACATCCGACTTTGATGTCACGTCACAAGTGGAAGCAAAAATGTCTTCCTTCTCCCCGAATGAAAGCAATTGCTGTCGGGCCTTTTCCATGCGCTCTTCGCTTCTGCCGCAGATTGCTACTTTTGCACCTTCGTTTAGAAACATTTCGGCAGTTTTCAAGCCGACACCCGATGTGCCTCCCATAATGACTGCCACTTTTCCTTTCAACCCTAAATCCATCTCGTCACCCCTTTTCAATTTTTATTTTCATACCTTACCGAACGTCAACCGCTTCGCTTACCCAGCCTGGATCCGGATCTCCACCCATCGCTTTACGGGCTTCAGGCTTCGGCGGTCCTGCAATTCCCCATTGATCCATTAAATGAGGCACCCTTTTCCATACACGTGCTCTCCACTCGGACTCATCTTCGATCGTTTCAAGATAACACGTATACTCCATCACGAATCCCCCGAGGTCCTGGAAATAACAGAAAATGTTGTTTCCCGGTCCATGACGTCCAGGTCCCCACAGCTCCTGCAGCCCCGCTTTTCGAACATTGCTTATACCGCGCATCAGTTCATCGACTGAATCCACTTCGTAGGCAATGTGATTGACGGATGCATGTTGATCTTGGTTGAACGCAATGGAATGATGCTTCCGGTTGCATCTTAAAAATGCCATTTGGTGTTCGCTCCAATCCGTCACTTTAAAGCCCAGTACATCTGTATAAAACTCGACGATCATATCCAAGTCTTTTGTGTTCATGACCACATGATTCAATTTCACGGGATCGACGTTTTTCTTGTTCCAAATGGACGTGTGAACTTCCACCCAAGCCGAAAGCTCGATTACGCGATTCTCCGGATCTACAAACCGAAGTCCATATCCAGCTCCCGCTTCATCCAAATAGCCTGGCTGCTGGATAATACGCACGCCTTTTGATTGCAAGATGTCAGCGGCGCGATCCACTGCATGCTTATCGACCATTCCAAATGAGATATGATGCAAACCGCGTTTTTCTCCTTTATGAAGGCTTAAAATATGATGTTCCGGTCCAGCCCCGCGAAAATAAACAGTGTTTTCTTCTTCTGGAACATTGACTCTATCCAAACCCCAAACCTTCTCATAAAACTCTGCTTGTTCGTCAAACTTTGGAGTAATTAAACCAATATGTCGTAAATGAGTAATACCAAGCATCTCTTATCCCTCCCATTCAATCGTTATCCCTCTCGATAGATAACGCTTTCATTCATTCTTCCAATCGAAAAGGGTGCTGCATAATTTTTCATCATGCAGCTATTCTTCTATGAATAAGCCCCACTTAATAAATCGACACATCTTTATTCCATCAAGACGTATTCACAATCGGTTATCCAGACAACTTGAATCCGCCTAGGGCTAGAAAATCGGGCATGGCCGTTCTTTGGTCATGTCCGATTTTCTAAATCAATCTATATAGTTAGCCTTTAATGATGGCTTCTCTTTCTTTGGCGCGTTGCTTACGCAATTCTTCAAGGGCACTGCCTTCTGGATATGTCGGCAAGTTCGGCTTCACCGCTCCAAGCATTACGAGCATGCGTGCTTCTTCTTTTCCGTCGTTTCTGATTCCGCGATATACTCCCGGAGGGCTGCTGATGCAATCTCTTGCCTTCAATTTAATTTCATGCACTTCACTGTGGCTGTCTTCTTGAATTAACGCTGTCACTTCCCCCTCAAGGATGAAAAATACTTCTTCTACATCATCGTGAAGATGCAATGGTCCGATGCACCCTGGAGGCAGCACCATCGTACTTAATGTAAAATGCTCCGCTGCAATAACATTTGAATCATTATTCGCAGTAGCACCGCGTCCGATATAACGCATTTGTGCACGTCTATAAGCCGGATCGATTTCCTCCTGGAACTTCAACACATTCCAATCCAGTGTGCGGTCTTCCAAGCGAGCTACATATTTTTTCTCAAATTCTTTAACGGAAAAAGTTTCTTTTGTCATTTTAAAATTCCTCCCCTTATTTGGCTGATCTTAAAACTCACATTGTTTTATATACAAAACAACGTTTTACTTATAAATCAATTCTAAGATGTATTTAGTTTAATGTCAATGATTGTTTTCAGAATATTTAATAGTGTTTTATATTTAAAACAATTTAGAAAAATCCACATCCAACATCATACAAACGGGTAAATACTGAATAAACGACAAAAAAAGTGTGGATTCCCGTAAAAATCGAGAATCCACACTTTTGGAAAACCATTATTTTTTTATAGGTACTGCTGTTTTTTTAGATGTCCGTTCGACTGACTGCACTTGGAATGCGGCCGCTGTAGCCCATGTAATTCGAAAGCAATTGAGATAATTGCAGTAATTTCGGTAAGGCGAGTTTAACCATAAACTCTTCCTGGTAAGCCGATTCGGTCGCGACGACATTCAAAGCCGCCACCACTTCACCCGTCCTGCCAAAAATCGGCGCTGCCACTGAACTGATACCCGGATGGAATTCTCCGCTTGTCATCGAATAGCCGTTTTGTCGTATCGTTTCCAGCTGCTGCTGAAACTCCCCCGGTGTCGTGAGTGTCTTATCCGTATAAGGAGTCAGGTTGGAGACATGAAACATTTGCATCAATCTGTCCTTTGGCTGATAAGCAAGCAGCAATTTTCCATTGGCTGTCGCATGGGCTGGGAGCCTCAAACCGATGTTTACATTGACGGCAGATACCCCCCTGATTGGTGCACTTCCTACATACACCACTTCCTGCCCGTCTAAAATAGACAAATGGCAAGAAGCGCCGATTTCATCACGCAATGTTTCCATATAAGGCTGGGCAATTTCCGGGAACTTCAAGCTGTTCAAATAGCTGAAACCCAATTCCAGCACTTTTGGTGTTAAACTATAACGCTTTGTATGTTCATCCTGAGACAGATACCCCATATTTTGAAGGGTAAATAATAAACGATATGGAACCGTTCTGCTTACACCGAGCTGTTTCGCTATTTCTGAAAGCGACAAGCTCGGCTGTTCTTCATTAAAAAGCTTGATGATTTCCAACCCGCGTACTAATGAATTGGCACTGTACTTTTCTTTCTCTTCACTTGCCATTCACATCTTCCTCCTGCGATTTATTCTCCCACTTTCCCCGCACCGCCAAAAATCATGCAGAAGAAGAGGTTGCTGCCATTCCATTCTGTTTCTACCGTAAAATAAAAAAATGGGGAAGTCAAGCTAATCAGCATCGCTTCATCAGCCTGCCCATCCCCCATTTAATTTGGCTCTAAATAAGAATAACCCTTCATTTTTGGCCCACTTGCTGCTTCTGTAAAAACGCCGTCACAAATTGATTGAATGTCTCGGGATCTTCTTGATAACATAAATGCCCTGTGTTCGGAACAATCGCCAGCTTGGAATGTGGAATCAGTTCATGAAAAACCTTCGATTCACTTACCGGCGTGACCCCATCCAGCTCGCCGCACATGACAAGTGTCGGAACGGATATCGTTGAAAGAAGGTCCATCTGATTTAAGTTGGATAACGAATAGGAAACAGAGCGATAGCCGGCCGGCCGCACCTGTGACATAATCCGTTCCGCTTCTTTCACCACCTCAACCGAAGCATTTGGCGACAGCAATGCCTTCACTCTTGTTCTCGCCAGCTCGGATGGGTGTAATGTGTTGATGGCGTGCAGTCGATTCTGAAGCCTGCGCTCATTTTCCTCCGGACTCACTCCGGCTGCTCCCCGTGTCGCATCCGCAATAATCAGCGCATCGACCATTTCGGGAAAACGGCTCGTAAAGTCGAGTGCAATAGCTGATCCCATGGAATGCCCGAGCAGATACACGGATTGAAGACCAAGACGATCCAGAAATTCTTTCAACACATCCGCAAACTGGGAAAACTGTTGAAATTCCTCTTTTGGATCGGAGCTGTCACCATATCCCGGTGCGTCCCAAGCAATAACTCTGAATTGTTCTTCCAGCTGACGAAGCTGATGTGCCCATGACTGAGAGTTATTTCCTAACCCATGTAAAATAATAAGCGCTTTTCCCTCTCCAGCTTCACGGTAATGAATGGAGTGTTGAGCTAATTGACTAATTGGCATACTTTAAACCTCCCAATCTCATTTTTTTCTTCTCATACCCATAAAAAACATGGCTTCATGATATGAATCAATCATGAAATGACTTATTACTGTTTTATATACAAAACATAGTTTCGCTAAATAAATTATAGATTTTTCTGAATTTGATGTCAATACAATCAAGAACGTACCGTTTAAGATAGCCCATTTATGAAACGGGGCTGTTTTTCCACTTTATGGTCATCCCTTTATTTTCCACTTGAAAAATCATAAAAAACGCCTACCTTCTCACGTTTTTATGGCATAATGAGGCGACTGCTCTTTTTAAGAATGCTCGCGGATTGAAAACTTTTTATTTGAAAATGACAAAAAATATAATTGACAAACAATTCTAAATCTTTTATCGTAAAAAGAGCTTTTAGTGCAAAATATAGAAACTTTGTTTTGTATGTAAAACAAAAGTGAAATGATTCTATTAATTTAAAGGGGTGATGTACGGCAGGATTCGTTTAAAGGCGACATTCGTGCTTCATAGGAATGATGATGGCAGATAGGCAAAACGTAGATTCATACACTCGTAACTTGAAATGTAAGCGGTTTAATTAATAATTTAAAAGGGAGAGGATAGCATGCTGCATAGGCAAAAAAGATGGTTGTATATCGCTGTACCGATTTTTTTCTTTTGGTTCTTCGGACAAATCGATAAGGTTGGCATCTCCGTCATTCAAACAGATCCAGAATTTTTGAATGCGCTCGGTATAACAGGTGAAGACAAAAATGCGAAAATCGGTCTTCTGTCGTTTGTATTTACCATCGCTTATGGGGTTTCCAATCTGTTTTGGGGCTTTATCATCGACAAGCTGGGAGCTCGTAAAACGGCCATCGCCGGATTATGCGTTTGGACGCTGACCATGATTTCATCAGGTCTCGCTACTTCCTATGAAACGTTTTTAGTCAGCCGGATCATTCTCGGTTTTGGTGAAGGGATGATGATTCCGGTCTCCGGGAAATTCATTTCTGCCTGGTTTAACAGACGTGAATTAGGACGGGCCCAAGCATCATGGCTCACAGGAAACTATTTGGGTCCAGCAATTGGTGCCATTGTATTGGTGCTCGTCATTTCATCCCTCCACTGGCAGGCAGCCTTCTTTATGCTTGCGGCATTCAACTTATTTATCAACATCCCGATGTTCATCTTCCTGACAAGAAATACACCGGAAGAACACCCTGGAGTGAGTCAAGAAGAACTGGCTTTTATCCGCCAGGCGGATGATGAAGAAAAAGAAGCAAAACCATCGGAGAATAAAAGCTTTGCGCAAGATTACCGTTTCTGGATTGTTTGGTTCGGCATGCTCGTCTGTTCGTTCCTTTTCTTTGGAATCAGCATTTGGCTGCCAACGTATTTGATGGAGGCAAAAGGCTTTGAGCGGGAAGGCATGACAAGCATCACGTCCCTCTCCTGGTTATTTGCACTTGGATTCGTTGTGACATGCGGCATTCTGGCGGACAAAACGAGACGTCCAAGCTTAATGGCGACGATTTTATTTGCCATGACGGCCGTGCTTTTGACAGTAGCGGTGTTTGCACCAAACCCAATTGCAGCAGGGATTTGCATGGGACTTGCGATGGGCTGTCAAGGCGGTGTATTCCATCTGAGCAATATGCTCATCATCAAATACTCCACACCGGAAACAGCAGGGCGTGCAGCAGGCTTGATGGGATTCACCAACATTATGGGCGGCTTTTCAAGCTACATCATGGGCTGGCTTCGCGACTTATCCGGCGGGGACTTCAGTACCTCCATCGCCATGTTGATTTTTGCGGCCATTTTAGGTTTAGGTGCTTATGTATTCACGATCAAGAAAGAATCGACTGAGCTTCACTTAACTCCCCTTCCTGCACAAAAGGTAAACGCATAATCAAAAACGCTTTTCGAAAAATGTATGAAGCCGTTTAATATAACTGACAAATGGATACACTCCCCTTCTAGTAGAGACATCGAAGATAGAGTTTGATTGAAATAAATCAAGAAACCACAAACAGCCAAGCGCTTTTTCAAGCCTTGGCTGTTTTTTACGCAATTCAATGAAAAATACGAGACAGATACGTTTTTTCATGCCGCAATAGTAGAAACAATGACAAGTTATTCGTGGCCGTGAAATGTTCGTGAGCCGCAGAGTATGGTGGAAGGGCTTGTAATTACGGCCCATTCCAGAACGATTTATCCCCGTGAACTTCCTTTTTCATCCAGTATGATTCTATGCAAAAATGAATTGAATCTTTACTGCTCAATTCATTTTTGCATCAACTCAGTGTCACGACTTCCCCATTCCTTCTCCCTTTGATTTGGCATGAATCTTGCAAATATATTATTATAAATACGTTTATTCTAGGAGGTTCCCTATGTATCAACCAAAAGATTCTTCTAAATCCCCCCGCTTTTGCGGTGTTCGCACATTTATGAGATTAGAGCAAATAAAGACAACGGATAACATCGATTTTGCGGTTCTCGGTGTTCCGTTCGACACGGCTGCATCCTTCCGAACTGGGCAAAGATTGGGTCCCCAGCATATCCGGAACTTTTCTTCCCTGCTTCGTCCTTATAATCCAGACATGGATATTAATATCTTCGATTATTGCTCCGGTGTGGACTATGGCGATATCGATGTGATTCCAGGAAACATCCATCGAACATATGACAACATGGTGTCAGAATTAACGCCTCTGCTCGACAAAAACGTGACACCAATCATTATGGGCGGCGACCATTCCATTTCGCTTGGAAACTTGCGTGCGTTCCACAAGAAATACGGACCTGTCGCACTTGTTCATTTTGACTCACACGGAGACACTTGGGACAATTATTATGGTGAAAAATACATGCATGGAACGCCATTCCGCCGTGCGGTCGAAGAAGGATTGCTTGATGTCGACCATTCTATCCAAGTCGGGATGAGAGGCCCTCTTTACAGCCCGGATGATATTGAAGACGCAAGAAGCTTGGGATTTGAAGTCATCCCGATGCGAGAAGCCCGCCAAATCGGCTTTAACGAAGTCATCAAACGTATTCGCGAACGTGTCGGTGACCGGCCTGTGTTCGTTTCATACGATATCGATTTTGTCGATCCTGCTTATGCACCTGGAACAGGCACGCCGGAAGTCGGCGGTCCAACCAGCTTCGAGGCACTGGAATATGTGCGTGCGTTAGACGGCTTAAACCTTGTTGGATTTGACTTGGTCGAGGTATTGCCGACATATGACAGCAATGAAATCACGGCTACTCTGGCATCAGCCATCATGTATGAAATGATTACATTAACCGCCTTGAAAAAGAAAAAGCAGCTTCTTCAATCAGCGGGAGAAGAAGTTTTACAAGCATCTAAGGAGTGACGACCTTTTTCATTGATGCCCTCAATGTTGATCCGCCGGACGTATCGGCCTTTCCTGTCCATGAAGCCATCACAAGCGTCAACGGAATCATCGGCGAAAACTTCTGCAACTTCGAAAGAATTGATTTTGCCGATCCATTGATCATCGCCCTCCCGCTCCGATTAAAAGGACTTGACAGGTCTCCTGTCAGGGCTGTGGCAGTTGAGACGGGGTAAATGACGGTGGATTGTGACGCACGTTCTTCGAGAAATCGATTTAAACAAAAAAGGAGAGTAGATTATTAGCAATCTGCTCTCCTTCTTTATTGTGAAACATTATTAAAAACAAGGTTATTCGGGTGGTGACAGGTACATAAGCGACTTCCCCAAATTTCCCTCTACTTAATCCTTTCTTATGTATTACAAAAGCACTCATCGTTTGGACGAAATAACTCTAAAGGGCCGAACCTTAAAAAACAAGCTCCCGTTCGTTCATACTGGTTATCCAAAAATGTCGCAGTGGCTTTAACAGGCAGCTCTTTGTCATTCCGAAACTTTACGATGGAATGCTGTTTATTCATTGCGTCCGGTAAAATATCGAGAACGTGATGCGCAAATAACCATACACAGTCTAAATCCCGTGGAGAAGCAGATGGAAAGACATACATGCCAAACAAAGGAGCAATCGCAAATGGCGTTCTTTTCCAATATTGACGTACATGAATGACGGCCTGTCGCCTTCCCTCATAGGTGGATCCGTGTTTCAAGCAAGCTTCTTCAAACAATCGTTCCGGAGACTTCGACGTCAAAAAGGAACCATCCACATCAAGAATCATCGTTTGATGCTTTATACCGGGATAATACGTAACCGCCATCGTTTTCAGGCTAATTTCACGCTTTTCATCTACTATCATGTTAAACATCCTTTCTCAATATATTAAATTACAATAATATTATATCTTCTTAGTCGATGAGTTTTTTAAAGCTAACGTAAAGATTTTGTTAATAATTGTTAAAAAATGCATATTTTTGTCACTTGCATAAACATCAAGCAGATCAATAGACTTATTTTTTCGAAAATATAATCTCCGAACCTCTAAGCCATTCTTCCTTACACCGTCGAACTCCGCTGCCCGAGCGGGCGAACCCCGGAGGCCAAAAGCCGCTCCTCTCCCGGGTTCTGCACCCATTCGCTCCCATCTTTTCCGTGCCGTACAGTAAAGATACCGCGGAATACAAGAAAAGCGCGCTTTTCAAAAGGAACCGAATATGTTTGAAAAAAAACCGGCTACATTTGAAGAAGCACTTGTCCAATACACGCCTATGGTCCATCATCTCCTGAAAAGACTACGAATCTATAAAGACTTTGACGACTACATTCAGCTTGGCTTCATCGCCTTATGGGAAGCGTATGAAAAATTTGATCCCGATAAAGGAGCCTTCTCTGCATACGCCTATATGACGATGAAAGGCCATCTCTTAATGGCCTTAAAAAAGCAAATGAAATACGAAGAACATAACAAACCGCTCAACGAAGAATTCCTCGACGTCATCGAATCGGACATGGGCCAGGTTCCGCTTGAGGAAGAAATCCTTTACTTATATTACCGTGATTTGACCGAAGGCGAAAAAACATACATCCACGAACACATCGTCAACGACCGCCCCCTCCAAGACATCGCCGCCGAACACCAAGTCAAACTCGAAGCCGTCAAATGGTGGGGACGATCGGCGAAGAAGAAATTGAGGAGGATTGCGGAGAGGTTGAAGGATCACTAACAGCAGCCAGAGAGGCATCGTTAGAAACTTCTGCATAAACAAAAGGAGAGTGGATTGTATTCTAACAATCGACTCTCCTTCTTTTATTTCTCTCAAATCCATGGTAATTGATGATGTTCTTCCTCCCATAATCAACTTTTTGCCATTCTAACAACGATTAACGTTCGCTGTCTTCTTCCATGCAATCCTCGCACTCTTCCATATGCAGATGCAGCAGTTCTTCGGTCTCAAGCAAATGCCCGCAGTTCGAACAACGGTACATCATTTGTCACCTCCTTTTTAATGGTGTACCCGCTAGGATAAACGACAACACTCCTTTATCTTTGGGTATAAATGGGAAATTATTACTTATAAAAGACTGATTGATTCTACTATAAAAAGGAAGATATGAATCACGATAATAAAATCAAGGAAGAAACACAGGTTGGTATTTGAAACAAAAAAGAAGGTTAAAGGTTTCCTTCTTTGGGAAATGAACAATATAGAAACTAAAAATTCATAAGGAGGCTGGCAAATCGAACAACGGCACATGCTTTAGATGAAGTAAAAAAAGGGCACCCAAGTAAATGAACACACAATCTATCAAAGGAGTGAAAATCATGCCTTTATTAGAAATCAGCATTACACCTGTCGGAACAGATTCTACAAGTTTCAGCTCAAAAGTCACCGACGCTGTACGTAAAATCGAGGAAAAAGGATTAAAATATCAGTTGACCCCTACCGCAACAGTGGTAGAAGGAGAAATCGATCAATTATGGGAAGTGGCAAAAGACATGCACCAAGAAGCTCTATCAAATGGGACAGAACGAATCGTCACTAACATTAGCATCGATCATCGAACCGATAAAGAAATGGATATGGAGCATCAAACAGACACGGTCGAACAATCATTAGAATAGTTTAGCGATACCGAACCTTTAAACAAAAGGAGAGTGGAAGGCTTTTACCCCATCCACTCTCCTTTTGTTCATGATTCGCTTTAAAAGATATGAACGTACCAGGTATCCCAACCTTTAAAGTGTTAAAACCTGTTCATTACTTAAACCATCAAACTCGCTTTTTTCACAATGAACCACGGATTTAATAAGTTGTCTTTATTGTAAGACAGCCTTTCTTTTGAATCCGCTTGGATGACCTTTCCTCCAGCTTGCTCAACGATGGCTTGTCCTGCGGCAGTGTCCCATTCCATCGTAGGGGCGAATCGAGGATACACATCCGCTTTTCCTTCAGCCACTAAGCAAAGCTTAAGAGAACTGCCTGCTGAAGTAATGGTGACATCTCCATATTTTTTCTTCACTTCATTCATATATTCTTCCGTTTCGGGTGACATATGTGAGCGGCTGGCAACGGCTGCCATCTCTTTATTTAGTTCAACAGCAGATAGCTTCTCTGCGTTAGAAAGGACTTCAGCCTCGTTTTGAAAACTCATGGTGTCCATCCCTTCTATTTTAAAAGAACCTGCCCCTTCTTTCGCAAAATAGATGGTATTCAATACCGGAGCATAAATAACTCCTAATACAGGGTAACCTTTATGTACCAACGCAATATTGACGGTAAACTCACCATTACGCTTCACAAACTCTTTTGTCCCGTCCAACGGATCGACTATCCATAAATACTCCCAATCCTTGCGTTCTTCGTAAGGCAAATGCTGGCCTTCTTCACTCAAAATCGGAATCTCCGGGAACAAACGGCTTAATTCAGAAGCGATCACTTCATGTGATTTCTTATCAGCAAGAGTTAACGGTGATTGATCTTCTTTATTTTCAACGGCAAAATCGGAATTGTATACATCTATAATTTGTTCTCCGGCCTTTATGGATATAGTGATAACATCCAACAGATTAATAGCATTCAGCATACCTATCTAAACCTCTTTCGTATTTTTAATAATATTCAAAAAATTAACTTCTGGAAAACACCATAAAATTGGTTTCTTTTCTCATCGCCAACAGCGATTTGATGTTCCATCACCATACTTATGCAGTGTTGCTATTATTCTAGCATGTTCTCCAACGAAAAGCATGCAAATAAAAAGGAGATTGCGCTGCCAAGAACCAGCAGCCCGCTCTCCCTCTTTCATCATTAATCCCTTTAAACTTTAGCTGATTGGGAATCTGTCACCCCAAATTATACAAGACCCGTTAGACTATAAACGCCGATGACAAAAAAGACCGCTATGGTTTTAATAATCGTTATGGCAAAGATATCTTTATAAGCTTGACGATGAGTTAATCCAGTTACCGCAAGCAAGGTAATGACAGCACCATTATGAGGTAAGGTGTCCATCCCGCCGGCTGCCATTGCCATCACGCGATGCATGACTTCCAACGGGATATTAAATGCATTTGCTGCCTCTATGTACTTCTCTGCCATTGCACTTAATACGATACTCATTCCACCGGATCCGGAACCTGTAATCCCTGACAAAACATTGGTTATGACCGCACCATTGACTAACGGGTTTGTAAATGTGTCAGAGAGGGCGTTCTGAATGCCGGCAAAGCTTGGCAAGGAGGCAATAACTCCCCCGAATCCATATTCGGATGCCGTATTCATTGTAGCAAGCAAGGCACCGCTTATTCCTACATTCATACTCGCTTGAAAATTTGTCTTTACCGCTTGGAAATTCAGCGCAATAGTGGTGAGTATCCCAATGAGAAGTGCCATTTCCACGGACCAGATGGCAAGTATCTGCCCCATGTTAACGCTTCCAAAACTATCTAAGCCGATGGCCGCGAAATCAAATCCATTTGCATACCATTGAGGAATATAAGTAGTAAAAAACTTGTTCATGACGCCGACCAATACGAGTGGAAGAAAAGCCAGCCAATCTTTTGCATGAATCGTTTCTCCTGAAATCATGGTCACGGATGCTGTCTCACTAGCAGCCGCCATTTCAGAAGCGGCGTCTCCATTGTTGCCGTAGTAACCCTCTCCAGCTGCAGCTGCCTTTCGCCGGCGGCTCTCCAGGTACAGCATGCCAATTACGAAAATGAACATCCCTCCAATAGCGCCCAGCGTCGGTGCAGCATAGATGTTAGTATTAAAGAAACTCGTCGGAATGACGTTCTGCAGCTGCGGGGATCCGGGAACCGCATCCATTGAAAAAGTAAAAGCACTGAAGGCAATCGTAGCAGGGATGAGGCGTTTGGGAATGTTGGCTTCGCGGAATAACTGAGCTGCAAAAGGATAAACGGCAAATACGACTACAAACAGGCTCACACCACTGTAAGTCAGAATCGCTCCCATCAATACAATGGTCAAAATGGCCTGTTTGGCGCCGACAAAGCGGACAATGATCTTAGCGATTTTCTGAGCCGCACCAGTCATTTCGATGACTTTACCGAAGATAGCTCCAAGCAAAAAAACGGGAAAATATAATTTCACGAAGCCCACCATCTTTTCCATGAATATATTAGAGAAAAATGGCAGTACATAGCTTGGTTCTGTTAAGAAAACAGCAAACAAGGCGCATAATGGAGCAAATAGAATAACAGAAAACCCTCGATAGGCAACAAACATAAGCAATCCCAGAGCTGTTAGAATAATCATCAAATCCATAATTCCCACTCTCCTTTTGACATTAAAATGATACGGGATTTTCCTTCCCTTTTTTGAAGGTGAGCATGAAGCATTGAAAATATGTAAGAAATCGCTGCCCCTCTCCGAATATATCTGCAAACATGGGCTAAAAACTTGATGGATAGGGGTCCCCCGCCAGGGACGGGAGACTCCATTCAAATCTATAAAGTTATCATGCTTTTACAAATACCGTTTTAATAGAAGTAAAGAATTCAATAGCCGCCTGTCCCTGTTCCCGTGAGTGAGAACTGGATTGCTTCATTCCGCCGAATGGAGCTTGAAGTTCAACGCCGGCTGTTTCCGCATTTACTCTTACAAGGCCAGCTTCCATTTCATGAATGAAAGAGAGCATGCTGCCGATGTCTTTTGTATAGATAGATGCACTCAAGCCAAACTCTACATCATTTGCAAGCTCTAACGCTTCCTCAATCGTCTCGACTTTAATCAATGCAAGAACAGGCCCGAAGATTTCTTCCTGAGCGATGATCATGTCATTTCTTACATTTTCAAATACGGTAGGCTGTACGTAAAACCCGTTTTCTGTTCCATTTTCCTTCGGTCTTTCGCCGCCGTATAGGAGAGTCGCTCCTTCTTCTTTTCCTTTTTGAATGTATGATAGTACTGTATTTAATTGATTTTCGCTGGCGCAAGGTCCCATCCACGTTTCCCCTTGCATTCCGCATCCAACTTTTATTTCGCTTACTTTTTCCAGAAGTTTTCCCTTAAACTCATCATACACGTCAGTCTGGACGAAAACGCGGCTTGTTGCCGTACATTTCTGCCCGGTTGACCGCAGGCCTCCACTAATCGTTCCTTCAACCGCAAGCTCAAGATCTGCATCATTCAAAACAATGACAGGATTCTTGCCGCCCATTTCGAGCTGGTATTTTGCCCCGCGGGCAAGAGCTCCTTGTCCAACCGCTTTACCTACCGTATTAGATCCTGTGAAAGTAATGCCGTTAATATCCGGATGGTCGATCATCCCCTGACCGATAACACTCCCCTGGCCTGTTACCAGATTCACAACACCCGCTGGGATACCAGCTTCCTCAAAACACTCTATTATTTTAGCAGCTGTAACAGATACTTCCTGCGCTGGTTTCAGTACAACCGTGTTTCCATAGATAAGCGCCGGGGCCATCTTCCAAATCGGAATCGCCACCGGAAAATTCCATGGTGAGATAACGCCTACAACGCCGAGAGGAACACGTGTTGTAAACATAAGAGCCTCACTATCCGTTGATGGAATGACATCACCGTTTTTTCTCATTCCCTCACCGGCATAGTATCGAAGAATAGCCACCCCACGGGCAGTCTCCCCTTTCGATTCCGGAAATGTTTTACCCATTTCTTTTGTCATCGTTTCTGCAATCTCATCAAGGCGGCCTTCCATAATAGTCGCCACTTTATATAAATAATCGCCTCTTGCTGCTCCTGAAAGCTTTCGCCACGCCTTTTGTGCCTGTTTAGCCGCTGCTACGGCCGCATCTAAATCCTCTCGGGAGGAAGATTGCACGAAACCGACGATTTCATTTTTGTTTGCCGGGTTAATGCTGCTTTTCACTTCCTTTGTTGATGAAGCGGTCCATTCTCCGTTTATATAGTTCATATAAGTCTTTACGTTTTTTTCAATCACGTTTTGCATATCTGCTTTCCTGCCTTTCCCTCTAATAGAACTTTTTCTCGTTTTGGCCTGAAATCCCCACTAATTAGTTAATACTATGCACCATCGTAAAAGTGACTTTAAATCGGATCGCCCCTACCTTATATAGAGGAAAGAACATTCTGGAGAGGTCTTTCTTTTCTCGTTTCCGAGAACTCTTCTAAATGGCCATAATAAGCTTTTTCAATAATCAATTGAATATCTGCAGGCTTTGTAAGTCTAGGATTTATATGGACATTTCCACTCCTCATTGAATCCTCTACCAATTTCGGCAAATAATCCAATGAAACTCCCAATTCCTTTATATTAAGAGGAATGTTCATGGCTCGATTCATTTCGATAACCGTCTCAATTGCTTTGTCAGCAGCCTGCAAGGCAGTTAATCCGCTAACATCCTTTCCTAAAGCTATCGCTATATCTTTATACTGATCTGCACATGCCCGCAGATTAAATTTCATAACAAAAGGCAATAGTGCAGCATTCGCGATTCCATGCGGAATATTGAAGACTCCGCCAAACGTATGAGAAATAGCATGTACATTCCCCAAGCGCGACTGAGAAAATGCTACCCCGGCAAGCATGGAGGCTTCCAGCATTTTTTCCCTGCTCTCTATATCCGTTCCCACAAAGTAAGCTTTTGTTAAATTTTCGCCAATCATTTTAATGGCCTGCATGGCGAAGGCCTGGCTAACAGGATTAGCTGCCTTGGATGTATAAGATTCAATTGCGTGAGTCAATGCATCCATCCCGGTTGCCGCTGTAATTTCTTGGGGAAGGTGCAGAGTAAGGGTTGGATCGAGTATAGCGAGAGTTGGAAACAAAAGTGGACTCAGCACGCCTAATTTAAAAGAAGTTTCTTTATTGGTGACAACGGTCGAATTCGTTGTTTCACTTCCTGTCCCTGCCGTAGTCGGTATTGCAATGATGGGAAGCGGAGGAACCTTGATCTTTCCCACCCCTTCATAGTTCAGTATATGGCCGGGATTAGTAGCCATCGCTGCTATTCCCTTAGCAGTGTCGATACTGCTGCCACCACCTACGGCCAGTACGGCATCACTTTTATGTTGCTTAAGATAATCGACACCTCTATGAATCGTTTCAGCCGATGGGTTCGGCTCTACCTCATCATAAATTTCATAATCCAAGTTTACAGCAAGGAAAGATTTCTCAATTCCTTCTAGAAGATTGGCCGCCCTCACCCCTTTATCCGTTACGATGAGTACCCTGGCCACACCTAGTTCCTTAACCATTTCACCCGTTTTTTCTGATATCCCCTTGCCGCATTCCACTCGTGTTGGCATAAAATACTTATAAGGCATCAAAGACATAACTTATAACATCCTTTCTTCAAAAAATTTTTCATACAAAAGTTAAAAATCAAAATAATCAGATTTTTTAGGGTATAAATTACTTTTTAGCTAAAGTCCTTAATACATCGATAAGTTATTACTAATTTTTACAATTTTTGATTGCGCTTACAAACATCATACAAGAAATGATATAATCGGTCTATAAGAATATTCTGATTATTATCATCGACAAAACCGATTTAGGAGTGACTGATATGGAACTGAAACAGTTGATGATTTTTCAAACTGCCGCCGAAGAACTAAACTTTACACGAACCGCTGAAATTCTTTGCTTCGCCCAATCGAGTATAACGGCCCAAATTAAATCACTGGAAGAAGAGCTTGGTGTCCCGCTGTTCGAACGATTGGGAAAACGTGTGATTTTAAGCGAATCAGGTCACCGTCTTAAGCTATACGCTGATCGGATACTTAGTCTGGCCGAAGAGGCAAAGGTAACGGTCGGTGGAAACGTCGAACCAAGCGGGACCCTTACGATTTGCGCTTCGGAAACTCAGTGTACATACCGTTTACCATCACTGTTACACCAATTTCAAACCCGTTTTCCAAAGGTACAACTTGTTTTTCGTCCCGGGATAGCGGAGGCGGATCTAGGGGGGCTTCTTGCTAAAGGTCTCATAGATGCAGTCTTGATTTCCATGATTCCCATCACTTCAGATAACCTGATTGTTGAACTGCTCGTTCCAGAGCCTATTGTTATCGTGAGTCATCCAGATCACTTTTTAGCCCATAAACCTGAGGTAAAGCCTTTAGATTTGAATGGCCAGCCACTGCTTGTTACTGAGGAATGCGATTACCGCCGCATATTTGAAGAATCACTCACTGAGGCGGGCGCTCAGCCGCTAAGCAAACTTGAGCTTGGCGATGTAGAAGCCATCAAAAAATGTGTCATAGCAGGAATCGGAATAGCTGCTCTACCGAAGATTGCTGTAGAGACAGAAGTGGCCCAAGGGAGTATGGCAGTACTGAAGTGGGTTGGGCCTGACTTTCCTATCGTAACTCAATTAGTTTGGCATAAAGACAAATGGATGTCCCCAGCTTTGAGGGCTTTTTTAGAGGTGGCACGGGAGATAGTATTGAAAAAGCAGCCTTTGTGAATCATGAAAAAGAACTTCATCCCAATTTGTAGAAAGATACCGGTCATTAAACCGATTCCACTAAAAAGGAGGAAGTTCACTGTGTATGTTTCCTTTATCAAAAATACTATTTTCTTTGATTTGAAGAATGATTGGTTCACATTCTCTTTTGCATCTTCGGTGAAATAGTTATATTACAAAACGCTCAACTAAATGGACGTAACCATCCCGCCATCGACAAGCACAGAACTGCCTGTAATATATGTACTTGCTTCTGATACAAGAAAAGTTACCACTTTTGCGAATTCTTCAGGCGTCCCGTATCGCCCCAAAGGAATGGCCTTTTTCGACTGGTCCGCTGCAGCTTCTCGGGAAATTCCCTGTTTATCGGCATTCATTTGATCAAGATGGTCCGTTCTTTCTGTTGCGATCCTGCCTGGAGCAACCGTATTAATTAAAATATTATAAGGTGCCAATTCTACAGAAAGTGTTTTAGCCAGACCAACGATTCCTAAACGGAATGTATTGGAGAGAATGAGCCCTGGAATTGGCTGTTTAATAGAGGTGGAAGCAATATTAATAATTCTTCCTCCCTCTTTTTTCATGTCCGGCAGCACTTCACGAATAATCCGAATATAGCTAAGGAGATTTAATTCGAATGATTTCTGCCAATCTTCATCAGAAATCTGTTCGAAACTCCCTCCAGGGGGACCTCCTGCATTATTGATTAAGATATCAATTCTGCCAAAGGTTTCACGAGTGAACTGTACCAACGAACGGATATCTTCAACGTTCATAATATCAGCACAATGATAGGCGACCTGCCCTTCCCCTGACTGCTGCAGTTCTTTCTGTACTTTTTGCAGTTTTCCTTCCTCACGGCCTGAAATGACCACATTTACACCTTCCTGTACCAACTGCTCAGCGACTGCTTTTCCAAGTCCCTGACTTGAGGCGATGACAAGCGCGGTTTTTCCTTGCAGATTTAAATCCATCTATACTCTCTCCTTTTTTTGGTATTTTGCTATATTCTAAATGCACGAATTTAAATATGCAATCCTTTCGTTCTCCGAAATAGAAGCAGTACATCACTAAATAAAAGTAAAATCAACAAAAGAAATTAGGAACAAAATGATCCAAATAGCGGCAGTAGCAAGGGATAATGCCGTTATCGATATTGTTAAAATAATCATAATTAACTGAAAAAATATTGATTTTTTATTTTTTTTAAATTAAGATTTACCCAAGAGAAAATAGATAACGCCGTTCACTAAATATAATGAAAGTGAAGACTGATGGAGGAGGTGTTCTTTTGACAGAAAGCAAGCGTGCATCCTATGGAAATGTTTCTCATGCCCTAGATATATTATTATTTTTTAGAGAATACGAGGAATGCAGTTTGGGAGAGATGGCAGAAAGGCTTAACCTCAAAAAAAGCTATTTATCTAAATTGCTGGACTCTTTAAAAGAAAAGGGATTTATCGCCCAGGATACTGGCACAGGAAAGTATCGATTAGGGTTATCCTGTTTGGAGCTCGGTACCGCCTTCGAGGAAAGACTTGATATTCGTAAAATCACCCGCCCCTATCTTGTTGAATTATCATCAGCCACTAATGAACTGGTTCATCTTGGAGTATTGGATTCGAATATAGTCGTTTTGTTGGAGCGAATCATGAATCAAGAATCCGGATTGCGTTTGCAATTCCATCTATCTTTAACATCGCCCCCTTATTCGACAGGACTAGGAAAAGTTTTATTAGCCTACAGTGATCAAAAAATGGTTGAAAATTATCTATCTACCACAAAATTGGAGCCTTATTCCCCTCATACTACTGTGGATCCCGGCATACTCCTTATGGAATTGGATCAGATAAGGCTCAAGGGCTATTATTTGTCATTTGAAACATTTGAAAGTGGTGTATCTTGCATTGCCGCTCCTGTTTTTTCACGTCACGGTGAAATTGCTGCTGCCATCAGTATTTGTGCACCAACGGTTCGGATTATGTCTAAAGAGAAAGAGTTGGTGAAACATCTGCTTGAGACGACTTCCAATGTGTCCAGTCAATTAGGATATAACTTTCAAATTGCGGCAAAAAGAAAGAATGATTAGGTTTCCATCCAGATCAACGGAAGAAGAATCACAAAAATGATCAGACTTTTTTAAGAATAATTCAACCGAATATAATAAGAGCATGTTTTGATCCATCTTTTTTCAAAACATGCTCTTTCTTTAATATCTGATTCTCAAGCCCGTTGTGAAACAGTTCCATGAAACAAGAAAATCTGGGCGGTGACTGGCTGAAAGCGACAAGATTACTCTGGTAATACTCCATTGCTTTTATCTGCAACGTTCGGATTCCACATGGCAAATAGCCCATTTGGGTTATGCTCCCATATCCAAACGTGTAAATCATAGTGCATGTTTTTTCTGTCATGGGTGAGCTCATGGATTTCCTCTTCAGTCATTTTACTTGTATCAATTTCATGGTTTAACATTGGACCATCAAATGTTTGGCCAAAAAGCGTTGGAGCTTTATCAACAAGGTCTGCATTCACATGGTACTCGATTCCAACAAGTTTCATTCTACCGTCTTTTTGTGGTTCATATAACAGGTTTTCCGGCTGTCTAGGATCAAGTATCGTATCATTGCTAATATCAAAGTTAGTGCGATGGATCCCCATTCCTCCAGCTGGAATGGCAGCGAAAGGACCATCGAATTTGTAGCCCGCCTCTACAGCGACGCTAAAATCCTTGAATTTTGCCGTTGCCGTAATCGCTGCATTCAAATCTCTCATGTCTTCTTTACTCATGGCATTAAAAACTTTAGTATAGCTACTTTCCTTCGGCGCTTCCACGTAAGTAGAAGAAAAGTCCTCATGTGCAAACGCAGCGTTTGCTCCTGTAAAAATGACAGCGCTGGCTGCCAGTGATGTCATGAGTGTTTTTACTGTTTTTTTCATCCTTCTTTATCCCCTTTTTAATCTATTAAATGACCCGATCAAACTGCTAAAAACGAAGTTTGATGCAGCATCACTCGTCCCCATTTATCCGTGCTTATGCAGGGTTTTGTTCTCCTTTAGCGCCGTAGTCTTATGTAGCTCCATGTGTATAATGAAAAAAATGACCACATTAAAAATTAAAAGTTATGTATATAAGTAGAATGATATAAGTATATAGACCTATTCTAAAATGGCATACCATTCCTGTCAATGAAATTTATGGAATTTAGTTACATATATCAACCTATATCCCATTCTCTCTCATCGGGTGGTGACAGGCACCCAAAATATGTATTATCTCCCGCTTCTACACCACACAACAAAATTCTCGCAGTTATTTCTAAATAAATTATAACTGTTTTCCCTTACTCTGCTATGAGCTCGTACTATTATTTCAGCATCTGAAAATTTCTTAGGACTGTTTTTTCTATGTATTTTTGCACCTTTTGCGAATTCTTCTAGAGTATTAAATGTGATTCCTTCTTCCATAAGATAATGAATAACTGTATTATTTCCAATATATAATCCATGATGCGTATAACCAAAACGTTGAACGTATAAGTGATCTGCCAAGCTAAACTCCTTTGCACCAGCACTTACATTCCTTATTGTTAAGCTTACAGGATCATTAGCATCAAAAAAATTATCTATAGTATCATGTATATTCTCTGTAGTTTCGTTAAATTTTCTTAAAGATTTTCCTATGGTCGGGTTAAAATATGTCACTTTTTTTTCTACTACTCTATTTAGTTTAGTAGTTGTATTTTTACTTATTTTGTTTACGAGAACGACAGCTGATCCAAATAAACCAATACGCATAATTTCACCTCTAGCTAGCTTTTTATACCTAAGATAGCATATTTTACCTTTATAGGAAACGCTTGTATTAACGGGTAGTGAAAGGTACCCTAAATACAGAAACATACGTTCGACATATTTCGGGTGGTGACAGGCTCCTATAAAAAAAGAAGAGCGGATCGCCCTCTGCCAGGCACCCCCTCTCCTTTGTTCATTACTTCCTTTAACTTATTAAAAATCGGGACCTGCCCCAACATGATGTGAAACAAGAAAAATCGGGCGGTGACAGGTACACAGAAGTTATTGATTAATCACAGCGGACACAGTAGAAAGTGAAACATTAGCTTTTTTGGATATGTCTTTCATCGTAGCCATGTAAAAACCCCCAAGCAAAACGTTTCGATATTTCTAATCTATAATAAGTTGAGAGCGATTGCAATTTAATAGTGCCTTTTCCGACTCAAAATGGTTTTTCCACCATTTACTGGAGTACAATGATAGAAAACCAATAATAGAGGGGGAAAAAATGTTGGAGCAAAATATATGGATCGGCATCGATCTCGGCGGGACAAATATACGAGTCGCAGCTATTGACCAAAGCGGAAACATTTTAGAAGAAGTTCAACAATTAACAAATGTTGAACAAGGACCTGATGCCATCATTGACAACATGATCGACATGACGACCCATTTACAATCATACTCTCAAGCAAAAGCCATCGGCATTGGAGCACCGGGACCGCTCGATGCGAAAAAAGGCATTATCCTGGCTCCTCCTACCCTGCCCGGCTGGGATGATATACCTTTAAAAGACATCTTCGAACAAAGAACCAAACTCCCCGTTGTCGTAGACAATGATGCCAATGCCGCCGCATTGGCGGAAGCCCACTTTGGGGCAGGTGCCGATTACGAAAGCGTCTTTTATATCACCGTTAGTACAGGTGTCGGCGGCGGCTTCGTTTACAACAAACAAGTCATCAAAGGAGCCAATTCATGCGCCGGTGAAATCGGAAATATGATCATTACCAATACAAGCCCTGCCCATCCTGTTTTGAACAAAGGAAGCCTGGAACTCCTGGCAAGCGGGACCGCCCTCCAGCAAGCAGGCAAAGAACAGCTAAATCTAAATGGTCACGCAGGCGAAGTCTTTCAACTAGCGGCCAGCGGAAACGAAACCGCTAAAACACTTGTCGAAGAGTTCATCAATTACTTAGCCATCGGCATTGCCAACGTCATTCATACCGTCGATCCCGATATCATCGTATTAGGTGGCGGGGTTATGAAATCACAGGATTACTTCATGACGGAACTGCGAGAGAAAGTAAAGTCCTATGTCTATCCGCAGCTGAGAGAGTCCATACTCATTGAACCAGCCTTGCTTGGAACAAAAGCGGGAATTGTCGGGGCGGCTATGCTTCCGAAAAAGAACAACTAAAAAACAGCGGTTCTATCCTTAATAGGAGAGGAACCGCTGTCTTTAACTACGAATGACTTTATCAATAACATTTTCACCTATTCATATCACGAAAAAATCCTGCTTATTAATCTTAACCAACCAAAGAATGATATCCATAATGGAATGCTCAAAGATGTTCCCCACATTAAACCAATCAAGAAATTTCCTTGCTCTTCCACGATAATCCACTCCTTCTTAAGGTTGCAGATTAATGATATGTCTGAAGTTGTATACTTATTATATTTAGTAACGCTTACACAACACAAGTTTTTTCTATCAAAAACGTGATAAATTGAATCTCTACTAAAAACTACTTATTTCCTTTTCTTCTTTATAATTCTTCTCAAATCGCCAAGCATCCCGACACATAACAATAATATCTCGTTTAGCAGTCCATCCTAGCTCCCTCTTAGCTTTTGAAGCATCAGCATAACATGAAGCGATATCTCCAAGTCTGCGGTCAACAATCTCATAAGGTACTTCAATTCCATTAGCTTCCTCAAAGGCTCTTACCAACTCTAGTACACTAGTACCTTGACCAGTTCCCAAGTTATAGATATGTACACCCTCTGTGAGATTATCCAATGCTGCTACATGACCCTCGGCAAGATCCATCACATGGATATAATCTCGAACGCCTGTCCCATCTACTGTTGGATAGTCATTTCCAAAAACTCTTAATTTCTCTAGTTTACCCTTAGCTACTTGTGTAACATACGGCATCAGGTTGTTTGGGATACCATTTGGCGCTTCACCAATCAAGCCACTCTCATGGGCTCCTACTGGATTAAAATATCTAAGAAGTGAGACTGAGAAAGCAGGATTTGCTTTTGCTATATCCATTAGAATTCGCTCACTCATGGCTTTCGTTTCACCATAAGGGTTAGTCGTTGGTAGCAGATCCATAGTCTCTATAAATGGTACGGTGTTGTCCCCATATACTGTTGCAGAGGAACTAAAGACGATTCGCCTTACACCATATTTCTGACATACTTTAGCCAGAACCATGGTGCTGACGATATTATTATAGTAATAACCTAGTGGCTTTTCTACAGATTCTCCCACAGCTTTAAGGCCAGCAAAATGAATAACACCATCTATCTGATAGTTTGAAAAGATATCTTCCACTGCTTGTTCATCGGTCACATCTATCTGATAGAAGGTTACTTCCTTATTTGTTATTTGTCTTACTTTATCTATAGTCTCAACTTTACTGTTGCAAAGATTATCAACAACAATTACAGAATGTCCTGCCTCTAATAATGCAACGCAGGTATGGCTACCTATATATCCGGTGCCGCCAGTGACCAGTATATTCATTGTTAACACCCACTTTACATAATCTTGTTTAACAAATCGTCTTCTAAGAGATTTATCACAAAACTAAAAAAAGCTTTGCAAGACAATTCGTTACTCTAAGCACTTTGTGCGTATGATCAGAGAGGAATGCACAAGAACTAGGGATTAACTCCCCTTCTTTGTCACATTAACAGTTTACAATTTAGCTGAGTGGGGGCTGACCCCCCTACCTGAATATTGTAAACTTATCTTTTTTTAAGAATTAACTTTTCAACTAAATTTTTTACTAGCTCTTTCTCTTCTTTGTTTAAAAGAACAATATAAGAAAATAAAATGTAGCCTATAGAAATAATTAATCCAACCATTATGAGGCCTAGCCAATTTTCAATGTTATAAAAAAGTTGAATAATCATACTAAATAAAATAGCAAATGCAGCACCAATTATTGGTTGGAATATACCTTTATAATATATATGATAAGCTTGACCTGTTATATAAGAACTGTATAGTGGTGTGAATATAAGATTTTTTAAAATTAGTGAACTTGCACCAGCTATGACTATCCCATAAAAACCTAAACCTACTGGCCCAGATAATAAGTATGCAAGTACTAGGTTCATTATACCGAAGAATATAGTAATTAAAGCAGGCAATCTTAACCTATTAACTGCGGTGAATATATGATTAAGTGGCATTACACTTAATACAAAAACTAAGTAAACTGAATTTAATGTTAAGAGCCATTTATATACTTCAAATTCTTCCCCCAACCACACTCTTAGTAGAGCACCACTCATTCCACACATTAACGCGGCAGGTAAAGCTATTAGTAATCCATTTAATTTAACTGCTTTATTAGAATATTGTATTAAGGCATCTATATTTTTCTTTGCAAAGAGTGTAACAACGACAGGTGCAAAAACACCAGCTGTAATTCCAGCAAGTGTTCTTAAAAATAAAGGATATTGTAAAATTGCAGCGTATATACCTGCTTTTTCTGCCCCTAGTGTTATATTAGCCACTAAAATATCTATCGCAAGAAATAGAAGTACCCCAATTTGGCCTATAGAATTCCATACACCTGCGCTAAGCAATTCTTTTAATTTACTAAGCTGAAAATATTTATAGTTAAATTTTATTGAAGGCAATAATTTTCTAAAGAAAAATACACCTAATATAAACGACAATACTCCTGCCATAATTGTTCCCAAATTTACGTACCAAATTTTTGGAGTAAGAGTCGTTAAAAGTGTAAAAATAAAAATAGATTTCATAATAGCATTTAAAGCCTGTATACCATTTGTTATATATAATTTATTTGTACTATATGGAGCTGCATCGAAGACGGCCCCTATGTAAGTCATAATTAATAACAAGCCACTGATTAAAATTGATATTCTTACATCTAATATTAAATGCTTAGGAATATTAATAAAATTATCAATCAATATTGACAAAACAACAAATATTATTATTAAAAATCCAGAAAATACTATAGACGAGAACAGATAAGTATTAAAATATCTTTGAGCATTAGAGAAGTCATCTTTTTGAATAGCAACTGTAAAGAAACGAGCAATTATAGAGCTCAAAGCAACCGTCAGAACAGACAGTATACTAATAAAATTTTGTGTCAATGGGATGAAACCATAAGCTTCTGCTCCAATTGTACTAATAATATATGGTGTCATCCAAAAAGAGATCAAGGTAGAAAGTGCAAATGTTATTAAGGATGCTATTAAATTATATATTAGTTTTCCTTGCATTTTGATCTCCTTCATTAATACAGGCCTGTAATAAGATTAATGTAACTTAAACTGTATATTTTTAGTTTCTATATACTAATAAGTGATTTTAACTTATCTTTTAGAGCAACTCCAACAATAGCATTAGTATCAATATTCCATAATCGTTCAATTTCCTTTTGTAATTCTTCCACATCAAAATGTTGAACCATTTTAATATATCCCGAATCTTTAAGCCATGCATTATATACCCCGGAAATCTTATGATTAGAATTATCTATAGCTATACAAGGGGTTTTTGTTATAGCACAAAAGATCATCCCATGGAGTCTATCTGTAACCACTATTTTGGATTTTTTAAAGACAGTCCAAATCTGGTTTAATTCAAACTCTCTCTCTTGGATGGATAAATTATTTTTATTTATATGAGTGTCATGATGATTTACTTCATAACTTTCTTTCAGTGTAGTTTCTAATAGATCTTGTTGTGACTTATCTAACAATTTTTCGCCATCACTACGTAAACACATCGTAATACCGTTACGTTGATAAGCTGGTTCCTGTTCATTTAAGTAAAGAACTATATCTGGTAAGAATAACACTTTATTTTTTGTAAAGTGTTTCTGATATTTTGCAAAAGACTTTTCTTCTCTAGCTGTTAATATTAAACTTTGGTGTTTGCTATAGACATTTACTGCTTTTTGAAGTGCCTTTTTACCAATATTAGTCTCAGAAAAGTCTATAGTTTGAGGGAAAGAAATAATCTTGTTTTCAGGAAATTGATTGATGATAAATTGTCGGCAGTATTCAATATCATCATACATATCTCCTGTATTTCCTCCACCTACAATTGTAATTATGTCATCTGGAGTACATACTTTTTTGAGTGCCTTCATATCTTTAAATGTTCTACTTATAGGGAAATCTATTACTTCATGGTCTGGAAAATTGCTTTTTAAAAACTTTGTCTGTGCATAGGTTATTGCAACGTCTCCTAAATTTCCATAGTCAGCTGCAAGTGTTACAATAATTTTTTTTCTTTTTTTATCAAAATTAAAGTAGTTAGTGCTGTTATTACTTAGCAAGTACCTTAAATATAGTTTCTTTCTAATGAAAAATTTATTTCGTGGAGAACTCATTTTGGTCATCCCCTTTATTTTTGGAATAATCTATAAAATAGTAGCAATGTATAACTTTGTTTTAACTGAATTAGTTTATATATAACTTTATCTTTTAACGATGCAAGTTCAATACCATCTAATATTTTTATAATGCTTGGGTTACATAAAATGTTATCTAAATATTCTTTTTTATCATTTTTGGAAAGGTTGTTATCTCTACTTAATTGACTTATTGTTGTTCTTAATGATCCGAAAATTAAGGTTCCTATTATTTTTGAAATTATTTTGCTGTCTTGATCCCAAGCCAGTAGTAGATTTTCAGCAGCAGCTATACCCTTCTGTTTAATTTCAAAATAATCTTCATAAAATTTAGTGCCTAGTGTAACTCTGGATCGCTGCATATAGTGAACTAATGGTTCATCCAAAAAAGCAATTTTTTCACTTCGAGCAAGTACAGGAGAATTAAAGACAATATCTTCAACAAGTGAGAGACCTTTAGTAAATTTGAAATTATTTTCCCTTAAGAAAGACAATTCATACATTTTATTCCAAGCATAACCTAAGTTACCAATAAGATCCTTTGCGATCACTATATTTTGGTACTCACATTTCCTAAAAACCCCTGGTTCATGTTTGTGAATAACTGATTTTATTAAGGTTTCATTGTCATCCACATAATCGGCAAAAAATTCCCATATCACAACATGACTTTTACTAGAGTGGGCTATTTCAATAGCTTTTTCAACCATATTCAATTCTACATAATCATCACCGTCTATAAACAAAATAAACTTTCCAGTTGCCTTATCCATCCCGGCATTTCTGGCATCTGATAACCCACCATTTTCTTTATGAATTACCCTTACTCTATCATCCCTTTTTGCATATTCATCACATATATTGGGACAATTATCCGGTGAACCATCATCAACTAATATAATTTCAATATTTTTATACGTCTGATTTATTAGCGAGCTAATACACTTATGAATATACTTTTCAACATTATAAATTGGTACAACAATAGAAACTTTCGCTGACACAAGAAAACACCTCGTTTATGCAAATAAAAAAACACAGTCTGTATCCTTAAAATCAGATAGTCATTGGTTTTAAACCTATATGTTTGAATCTTTCAATTTGATGTTATAACTACTCGAAACTTGAATATTTTACCAAATTATACGAATTTTTTTCCTTCTAAATATAAGTAGTAAAATAATCCATAGAAAAACCATATGAGCAAAAGCTGCTAATTGCAAAACTAAAAATAAAGAAGCAATCAATACGGTCAAAAGATAGATTAATTCATGATCACAGCTCTCTCCTAAGCGACATATAAAAGATATTAATAAAGGGCCAACTAACATCCCAAACCAGCTAAAATTAGAAATTGCTTCTTCTAGGATACTAGTTGTCATTCCCCAACCTATATAGTCAGGAGGTACTCCAACAATAGCAGCAGTCATATAGACTGCATAAGGCCAAGGTTTATCAGTCCAAAACTCTCTTGGTATATACATAGTTATATCAAATAGGAAACTTTGTCCAATATACTCTAGAATTTTTCCTTTTTCAGGGTAAAGAGTTGTATAAATTGTAAATTTTGTTACATCATCTCTACCAAAATCAACTCTAAAATTTTCATATATATCAAAGAAATTATTAATGCCTAAGCTTTCATATCTAAGATTAAATTGATAAAAACTAGTGAATAAAGTGAAAATGATAACTGCAAATATAATGGAAATATAGAACTTTATACCTCTTAGGTATCCTTTTTGCCATAAAATATATCCTATTGCTACTGCAAGAAATGCAACGATTGCTCTCTTTCCATTAATCCAAATACAAAGGAACATTATAGGGCTTAAAAGGATTATATATCTAATAATTTTATCTTTTCTAAATATAAGCAAACAAATAATGGAAAGGATGCTTATATTAACTGATAAATTAACTATAAAATGATAACTTTCACTCTCATTTATAAACAATCCTTTGGCTGCAGCTCCATATTTTAAATAAACTATAGGGTTTGGGGAAAAAAGAACAGCTATTATAGGAATAAATAAAAGTAAATATAATATAGGATAAATTCTTTTAATAAAACTATTATACGATTTGAGCGACTTTAGACTATGTTGCTTTCTATTAAGTTTATTGGTCATTATCCAAATTATAGGAATAGCACTTATATATATTAAATATATACATTCCGTTAAACTATCCCTGGTTGCAATAGCAAATCCAGGGTAAATATAGTAATTTGGTTTTCCAATAAGAAAATCAAAAAAAAGAGGTGTGGCAAAAAAAATATAATATACTATATATACAAATAAAATTACATTCTTATATCCTTTTGATAATCTATTTACAACAAATAACAAGCATAAGCTTAGCCATAAAAAAGCTAAAAGGTTCACAAATTCAAGCAAATCACTTCACCCAGCTTCTACATAAAATTTATTACTACCTAAACTTAATTAAATCATGCTCCACAGTAAATCTTTAAAAATTTTATATTAAAACATCAATATAGCTAAAATAGAATTATTATATGAGGTGGAACCCTCGTCTCTTTCTCAATATTCAGGTGCTATCTTGTACAAAATTGGATGGGTTCCAATTTAGAGCATGACCTTTATCAGTAGATTATTCACAAAAAATTCAAACTGGGAACTGTATATGCTACAACATATTTACTAATTTAGTTTATTTAGAAGTATTAGAACAAAAGATACTAAAAATCATTAATTTATTTGAATTACTTTGCTAGATTAGAACAAATATATTCTAAATATAAAAAGCTAATTGCAATTTATATAAAATTCCTGCAAAGAATTAGCAACTGTTCTTATATCGAATCCTGCACTAACAATATACTCTTCTTCATCTCTTCTAACGTGATTTTCTTTTATCTCTATAATCTTATCAACCCAAGTAGATGTCGGGGACGTTAACTTAATATATTCTATATTATCTGTAATTTTAACTTGTTTTGTAATGTTATCAGAAACTACGCAGGGTAATCCAGCTGCTTGAGCTTCAACTAAAGTAACTGGTAACCCTTCAAAATGAGATGGAAATACAAAAACATCCATAGCTTGTAATAAATCTGCGATATCATCACGCTTGCCAGTTAATTTTATATTATCTTCTAGATTTAAGCTTTTTATTTTCTGCTTAATTAGATTTCTTAATTCCCCGTCACCTACCAATAGTAGAATTGAATTAGGTTCTTTTTTTAAGAAGTCATTAAATACTTCAATAAGAAACTCATGATTTTTAGGATAAGTGAGTCGCCCGACATGTCCCATGACAAATTTGTCATAAATACCCATATTTTTCCGAACATTCCGCCTTTTTTCTTTATTAAAAACAAAATTAGATGTTTGAATACCATTATTAATAATCTTATAGGAATCAGATTTATGAATTTTTTTACTAAACATCCATTTTCCAGCAAGGTCAGAACAAGTAAAAAATAGAGTGGCATAAGAATCGATAAATAGCTGATTCCATTTATGAATATAGTTATGAAGAAAACTACCGCCTTCTCGGGTACTATGACTATGAACAATACGTACAGGTACATTATGCTTTTTAGCTGATTTTAATGGTTCAATATAACTGAGTGAACTTGAATGCTGATGTAAGATTTTATACTCTTTGTGCTCCTCAAAAAACTTATCTAAGGCATTGCGATTTTTTATAAGACCACTGTGACGTGAAGGAATACTAAAAATTTTCCCGCCAAGAGAAATAATTTCATCATCAAAATCACACTTATTATCTGTATGGACCAAAAAATCAAATTGAATTTTTGTTCTATCAATATTACGATAAACATTCATTATGAAGGTTTCTAATCCTCCACGATTCATTCCATGTACACAATGCAAAACCCTAATCATTTATCTTTTCCCCACATTTCAGAAACTCTTTATAGAAAGTTATTCTCTTATCATCTAATAGCTTCTTATCAAACTCTTTTGCCTTTTCAAAGCTACGTTTTGCCTCACCTAATAAAGTGGTCTTCTCGCTAATTGTTTTTAGTAAATTGTAGAGATCCTCTACCGAACCTTTACGAGATATAAATTTCTTATTTAATAACTCTGGTATTCCACCGGCGTTAAATCCTATGCTTGGACAACCTCTGCTCATTGCTTCCACCAATGCACGAGGTAATCCTTCTGTCTTGCTTGGTTGAACATAAATATCAATTTCATCTAGATATTCAAACACTTTTTCATGAGGTAGAGATCCTAAAAATTTCACTTTATCTGAAATCCCATATTTCTCAGCTATAGATTTAAGAAACGAATTATCCCCAGCACCAGCTAAATGATATTCAAAATTATAACCCTCATTAATTAATTTAGAGATTGCGGCAATAACATATTCTTGCCCTTTATAACGCATGTTAACGACTGCTGTTGTACCAAGTATAACTGGTTTATCCCTACGCATATCTTGGATTTTATTCAATCGCTTTTCTAGTACTTTGTTATTAAAAGACAGTAAAGCTACATCCGAACAGCCTATTGTTTTTCCTTTTGAAGGATACCTACGTTGTAAGAATTCATTTGTAACGTAAAAAACAAAAGGTGCATTTTTAACAGCGTTTCTTGTTTTCACCCACATAAATGGAGCCACTACTTTACCTTTTATACTATGATGCCAATATGCATCCCAAGGACAGCCTACGACTTCAGCGAGATAGGGTTTATTATGTTTTTCAGCATATTTTATTGCAATGGTTCCTGCATTACTTGGTAATCTTGCAATTAAAAAGTCATGGTTTAAAATAGCCTCTTCAATAATCTGATGAGTATCCCTCACTTTTTTTACATTCAAGGATGACTTATACGAAGTACTTAAATCGGGAATTTCTATAAAGTTCAATAAATTTCCATTAAAAAAATGGAATTTTTTTTTAGCGTAATCTGGTTTATATTTTTTAAATTCCTTTCTAAATATTGCCGTTACACTTTCAAATATGGATAAATACCTATCCCATACTTCTTGATTGTAGCTTCCTCCCGTATATAAATTACCATTTAAATCTTCCTTTACCTTTTCTCCTCCATGTACAAATAGTAGTTTCATATATTCCTCCAACAATAATTCATCAAAGAATTAAAAATAATAGCAAAAAATGATCATTGTTTTTAATACCGAGTCTTTTACAAGTAAAAATTCACAACTAACTAAAGTCATAATGTTTTTATTCATCAAGTGATTTTTGATAAATTTCAAGCATTTTTGTTTTAGCTCTTTTAAAATCAAATGCAGCTACATACTTAACATTATTTCTACCCATAATACTTCTCAAATTATCGTTATTTTTTAATTTTTCAATAGCGTTTGCAAAACCAGTTTCATCTGTCGGTTTAAAACTATAACCAGTTTTACCATTAATAGAATAGTCAACTATGCCATGAACATTAGAAGTAATCAAAGGAAGACCTGCTGCCATTGCTTCTAATGCAGCTAGGCCTAGCCCCTCCCTAAATGATGGGAAACAAAAAACATCTGAAATCTTACAAATTTCCCCAATATCCTTTCTAAACCCTAATAAATGAAGTCTATCAATCAGCCCTAATGAGCTTGCCAATTGTTTTAAACTGTTCTCTAAAGGGCCTTTTCCACAAATAACATAATGAAAATCATGATTATCAAGCTTCGCTAGAGCTCTAATTACTAATTCATGGTTTTTATTTTTATTTAGTTCTCCTACAGAAAGTATTACAAAAGCATCATCTGGAACCCCTATTTCTCTCCGTTTTGCTAATTTATCTACGCTAACTTCCCTAAAATTTTCCGTATCTATACCAACCCCAGGAATGTACTCGACTCTCCCTCCTTTAAAATTTTTTTTTGCCCTTTCGTAGTCCTCTTTATTAATTGTTATAAGTACGTCGGTATATTTCGCTAAAAAACGTTCTACCGGGTAGTACATTAACCAATTCTTAATTGGCGCTCCCTTAAAAAAATGGAAACCATGTGCGGTATAGAATATTTTCGTTCCATTTTTACGGGTCCTTTGAGCAGATAATCTTGTTAATACTCCACCCATTGGAGTATGACAATGAATTATATCAAATTCATTAGAATCAATAATTTCCTTTAGTTGTTTAAATGCCGTTATATTATTGAATTTAATGGGAGAGCGTTCAAACGGAATATCATAATAGTTATCACAATATGGTATGACACATTCTTTCTTGTTTTCATAATCGTTTTTTGCACAGACATAGGTTTCATATCCGTTCTCCTTAAACCACTTCAAATAAGGGATATGAAAAACCATAATATGCGCTTTTACAACTGTAGCTACAAACAGTACTTTTTTCATTTTTACTTCTCCGTTAATCTTATAGATGTCTCAAAGTCACAGACTGTATATCTATTTTTGTACTCATCCATTTGCTTATCATAAACCAAGTCACCAAATATCTTCTTCACTACACTAACTCTAATTAATCTCAACAAAAAATTAAACAGTTTAGTCATTTCTAAATTAGCTCCATTCAATTCAGCTATCATCTTAACCATTAATGATGTACAGACATAATCATCATTCTGAGGAAAGAATATTCCATCACTAATGTCGTCAATTATCAATCGTAAAAATTCACATAGATTATCAATATAAATCATACTACGCTCATTCTCAATACTTGGAAATACAGGAACCTTTCGCGCAAGATTTGCTAATCTTGGGTAGTTTCCTTTACACCCCTTACCATAGATCATTGGAGGACGAACGATTGCAACTTTAAATCCATCGCTACCTAAAGGCTTTATTAATTCCTCTGCTTGTAGCTTAGACTTCCCATAACTACTTTTTGGTTTAAGGGGAGTTGCCCTAGTGATAACGCCGGTTTCAATTCCATAAACACTCATCGAGCTTAGAAATATAAACTGCTTAACACCTTCGACTTTTGCCTTTTGAGCTGCTTCATATACCAAATCACGATTCACTTTATAATAAAGATGTGCATTTTCTTTAGTTTCGTTTATATGTGCTACCCCCGCTACATGCAACACTACGTCGTAACCTGAAAAGTCCTTTCCCTTCCATGAATCATCCCTTAGACTAATTGAGTCTACTAAATATCTATCAGGATAATTTCCAAGCCATTTTTGCAAGCTCATGCCTACATAGCTGTTTTTCCCTGTTATAAGTATTTTTTTCATTTTGAAATGCTCTCCTTAGTACCCGCAACTTCCTTTTTACTAGTTGTCCCAGTCCCACCTTCAACAACCCCATCACTCTTAACAACGCTCACGATGGTCCCCAAAAAGCACTTAACGTCCATCCAAAAACTTATCCTTTCAACATACTCCCCATCAAGCTCTGCCTTCACCTCAATAGGAAGCTCATCTCTACCATTAATCTGCGCCCACCCAGTAAGTCCAGGTGACACATCATTAGCACCGTACTTATCTCTTTCAGCAATTAAATCATATTGATTCCAAAGCGCGGGTCTCGGACCGATAATGCTCATCTGTCCAACAAAAATATTCCAGATTTGTGGAAGCTCATCAAGTGAAGTCTTTCTAAGGAACTTACCTACTTTGGTAATGTATTGCTCCGGATTTCCCAATAAATGGGTTGGTGTATCTTTTGGTGTATCTATTCTCATCGTTCTGAATTTTAATATATTGAAATGAGTCTTATGAATTCCGACACGTTTTTGTTTGAACAGTACCCGACCTCTTGAATCTAGCTTAATAGCTATGATAAGAATCATAAATATTGGTGATAAAACGATTAATCCTATTAATGAAAGAATGATATCTATCAATCTTTTCACTTTTAAATACATATCCGTCACACTCCTTAATAGTGATTTAGTAAATTAGTACTTAACTGAATGTTCCTCCCTCATCCAACTAACTACTAACCAACTAAAAAGCATACAGAACAACAGCCCTTGTCCATACGAGCAAATGAATCATATGAACAGGGCCTAAGTTATTCACTTTTCATTTCACTTTGCTTTTCTCCACCATATCCTCAAGATAAGTAAGCAATTCCGCTCTTAATTCATGACTTTGCAATGCCATCTCAATCGTCGTCTTAATAAACCCCATTTTCTCTCCAACATCATATCGAGTGCCTTCAAAGTCATAAGCAAATACTCGTTGAATTTGATTCAACTTTTGAATGGCATCCGTCAGCTGGATCTCTCCTCCGGCACCAAGCTCTTGCTGCTCTAAAAACATAAAAATCTCCGGTGTTAAAATATAACGTCCCATAATGGCTAGATTTGAAGGGGCTGTTCCTTGTTTTGGCTTTTCCACAAAGTTATTGACTTGATAACGTCGGCCGCTTTGTCCAGCAGGATCAATAATTCCATAACGATGTGTTTCTTCTTCCTTTACAGTCTGAACACCGATGACAGAAGATAGAGTGGCTTCATATTCATCCATCAATTGGCGTAAGCAAGGTTTTTCGGCTTGAACAATATCATCTCCAAGCAACACCGCAAATGGTTCATCACCAATAAACTTGCGTGCACACCATACCGCATGTCCAAGACCTTTTGGTTCTTTTTGGCGGATATAATGGATATCTACTTTAGACGGCTCTTTCACCTTTTCCAGTAAGTCGAATTTCTCTTTTTGAATCAGGTTTTCTTCTAATTCAAAAGAGTGATCGAAATGATCTTCAATCGCTCTTTTCCCTTTTCCAGTTACAATGATAATATCTTCAATTCCTGACGCCACTGCTTCTTCCACGATATATTGAATCGTCGGCTTGTCGACAATCGGCAGCATTTCTTTTGGCATCGCCTTTGTCGCCGGTAAAAAACGAGTTCCTAACCCGGCAGCTGGAATAATGGCTTTCCGTACTTTTTTCATTTCTACTTCCCCTTTTTGACTCTTAAATTAGTTTTTAACTAGTACTTTATTATTTGCGATTCCAAGAAGTCTCTCCCTGATTTCTTTCTTATCCATCCCTTCAAACTCATTGATAAACCGCTGCAAAATATCTCGCTCCAACAACGCAGCTTTCCCCACATGAATTTTCGGAAAGACCTGTTCTGGATGAATCTCATTTTCGTTCAGTAATTCTTCATACATTTTTTCTCCCGGACGAAGTCCAGTGAAATTGATTTTAATTTCTTCCGTTGTATAGCCTGATAGTTTGATAAGGTTTTTGGCAAGGTCCACGATTTTAACGGGCTCACCCATATCCAACACGAAAATCTCTCCGCCTCTAGCTAAGGCTCCAGCTTGAATAACTAAGCGTGATGCCTCGGGAATCGTCATAAAATAGCGAGTCATTTCCGGATGGGTCACTGTTACCGGTCCGCCTTTTTGGATTTGCTGCTTAAAGATTGGGATGACGCTGCCGCGGCTTCCGAGTACGTTACCAAAACGAACGGCTACGAATCTTGTGTTACTATGCTTGGCTAATTGCTGGATGAGCATTTCCGCAAAGCGTTTGGTCGATCCCATGACGTTTGTCGGGTTGACGGCTTTATCGGATGAAATCATGACGAACGTATCGACCCCGAAAGTGTCTGCCCCTTCTGCTACGTTTTTCGTTCCGAAGATGTTGTTTTTGACCGCTTCTTCCGGGTTGCGCTCCATCAGTGGGACATGCTTGTGCGCCGCTGCATGGTATACAACATTTGGACGGTATTTTTCCATAATGGTAAAGATTTTAGCGCGATCTTGAATGTCGGCGATTTCTGTTAAAATTTCAATTTCTTCATTATAATGTGCGCGCAGTTCCAATTCGATGGAGTAAATGCTGTTTTCGCCGTGACCGAGTAGAATGAGTGTTTTTGGTGTGAACTTGCAAATTTGACGGCAAATTTCTGAACCGATGGAGCCGCCTGCCCCTGTTACGAGAACGGTTTTACCAGTAATTGTTTCAGAGATTCCCTCTGAATCGAGTTCAACTGGGTCCCTTCCTAATAAATCTTCCACTTGCACATCACGGAATTGGTTCACCGATACTTTCCCGAGCATGATGTCTTCAATTTTCGGGATGGTCTGGGTTTTTACTTTCGTTTCCGCACATTCATGGTAGATTTCTTCCAGCTCTTTGGCTTTTAAAGAAGGAATGGCAATGACAATATGTTCGATGTTTAATTCCTTTATCGCCGTTTGAATGACTTCTTTTCCGCCCACTACCGGGATTCCCATGATTTCCAGCTTATGTTTCTTTGCATCATCGTCAACAAAAGCAACCGGCTGCAAGTCACTTTCAACATTTTGCTTTAACTGACGAGCGACCATCGTTCCGGCTGCCCCGGCTCCGATAATCAATGTACGCTTGCGCTGCGTTTCTTGTTGTTTCTTAAAGTATGTATCGCGAAACATTCTCCATGAGAAGCGTGATCCGCCGATGAACAAGATGTGCAGCAGCCATGTGATAAACAACGTGCGGAAGTAAATGTCCTGGAAAACGGTCAGTTGGACAACTCCCGTTACGGTGATGGAAATGGAAACACCTTTGAAAATGGCCCACAGTTCTCCTATACTGGCGTACTCCCATGCCTTCTTATAAAGGTGAAACACCTGTGCAAATAAATGATGGGTCACAAACAAGCTGATAGAGCTGATCAATAATGTTTTCGCCGTAAAAATATTAAAATATGGATGTAAGATAAAAAAACTGATATAAACCGAACTTAACACAATTAGCGAGTCTAATCCGACCAACAGCGACAATCTTTTTTGATACGTCAACACCCATCACCCTTCTCTTTTAGCCTTCTTTTTTAATTCGCTCATTCTTTTATTCATGATTGTATTCATTTTTCATTTCGACAATCTGCTCATACGAAGCATCCTGCTTAATATATCGCACCGTCTTCTTCACATTTTTAGGCGTTTTATCTAATTGGTTCATATTACCAACACCTGCTGTACTTGCTTCCCATTATAGGGAAAGCACTCACTCCAATAATTATCGCTCTATTACGATACAGAACATCCTCGTATACTATATCGAACATTCCCGCTCAATTTTTAACACTTCAAAGGCATTTCCCCTGCATTTCCAACTATATTCCTACATGCTTTTACAGCATTTTTCGACTTCGGGTGCAATGAGGTTCTCTATATAATGAAGAAACACGTCTTCATATGTGTAGCAACCTTACAATCTCCGAAAGTCTTTAATTCAAACTTATATGTATATACAGGCTTCTTTTGAAAAAAAAGCCTCCTGCCGTTCGCTTTCGCAAAAGCAATTTTTAAAGAAAAAGGAGGAGATTCTCCTTTTCCTTTAAAACAGCCCCAAAAACTTTTTCCGTTTTACCTTCTCTGGCTCGCCCCTGTCGACCATTTGTCCGTCGATCAAGTATTGGGCGTTTTCGGTGAAGAAGTAAATCATGTCGATACCGTATTTGTTTTCGATGAGGTCGTATGCTTCATTGAGGCGGAAGGTACGTCCGCTCGTGTTGTGGGCATCTGATGCGATGAAGTGGGTCAGGTTGGCCTCGATGAGCTGCTGGGAGAACTTTTGGATTTTCTTTCCGAAGTGGCCAGTGACACTGGAGGCGGTCACTTGGGTTAATGCTCCCTTTTTCACAAAGTTGTATAAAATGTCTGGCTGTTCCATGATTTGGGCGTTCCGTTCTGGGTGGACGATGATCGGATTGAGTCCTTGCAGTTGGATGTCGAACAACAGCTGCTCTGCGTATTTTGGGACCTGGCTTGAGGAGAACTCGATCAACACATATTTTTTGCCGTCGTTCAATGTGAGGACATGGCCTTTTTCGTAATCCTGGACGAGCTCGCCGTAGATGCGTGGCTCTTGTCCCGGTAAAATCGTCAGGGGAATGTTTTGCTTCGTCAGTTCGTCATTTAATTCTTGTACCCGCTCGATAATACTACTTCCTTCATTGATATAGCGTCCATTTTGATGATGGGGCGTTGCGATGATGGTGGTGATTCCGTCTGTAACGGCCGTTTTGGCCATGGCGACGCTGTCTTCGATGGTTTTCGCGCCGTCGTCAATTCCCGGCAAGATGTGGCAATGTATATCAATCAATGTGAACACCTCTTAATCTGTGAAAGTCGTATTTTTCCAAACTTTTAGTATCGTACCATAAAAATATGTCGTTGGGTACGGTGGTATTTTGTCGAATCGCGACAAACGTCCTAATTTTAATTTATGTTAAAATATCCCAAAACGCTTTTTACCGATGCGAACGGGCTGTTCCCGATGGACCATCTCTCCTTTGACGATGTATTCGGCATTTTCCTGCAGCATGTATACCTTCTCGATTCCCGCTTTTTTCTTAATGTCTGCATACGTATGTTTCAGCGTATCGTTCCCGTCATTCATTTTAGTAGCCTCGGATGCGATGACATGGGCGAGATTCGCCTTCAATAATTGAAACGCGAACTTTTTCACCTTCATCCCGAACTTGCCTTGAATGCTTTTTGCCCCGAGCTGGACAATTGCCCCGTTTTTGACGAGCTGGTAAATGATATCGGGCTGCTCGATGATTCGCTCATTGCGTTCCGGGCCGGAAATGATCGGGACAAGCCCTTTTAACTGCATGTCATAAAGGAGCTGTTCGGTATAAGGCGGCATGTCGTGTTCCGGACAGACCAGCAGCAAATACTTCCCGTTATCATTCAACGTCAGCAAGGTGCCGTCGTCCAACCTTCCCAGTAACCCTTCCGTCAGATGGATTGCTTGACCCGGCAAGACGTTCAGCGGAATATCGTATTCAGCCAGTAATTTTTTGTATGTATGTACAGATTCCAATATGGAATTCTTCTCATGTCGATACGATCCGTTTAAATGGCTTGGCGTCGCAACGATGGTATGTATTCCTTGTTTGATGGCTTGTTTCGCCATCTCCATGCTGGCGGTCACGTTTTTCGGACCGTCATCTGCATCCGGTAAAAGGTGACAATGTACATCAATCATTTCTCCCATCCCCTGTCCTCTATCTATCAGCTTGAATCGTTAACCTGATTCATGGTTTTCTGTTCATGCTTCTACATATGACAGAGATGTTTTCATTCGCTTCGAATGGTTCGTGTAGATTTATGTAGATTTACAAATAAAAATTCCTTTTTTTAGAATAACATAGGTCGAAAGAAACGGGTATGGGTGAAAAATGTCGAAAAAGGAGTTTTTTTACCATACAGATAGGTGAAACCTCAAAACATTCGGTCTTGACCAAAATTGAAAGGCTAAAACGATCACTTTTTATGTCCTTCTTTGGGAATCGGCGTTCAAAAGGTTTGTCAGGACAGAGAAGATGGGCTACAATAACGACAGCATTCTCCCTGTGGATATGGGAAAAGAACTCCCATATCCACAGGGAGACACAGGCGACTGAAGCCGCCTGTGAAAACCTTTGAAGGTAGATTAAGAATGTCTGAATCACCCGTTTTTGAGTCTCCAATATGGAATGATGAAATGGAATTTACAGAGAAAAGGAACAGATGATGCGCAAAGGATTATTGATCTTGTTAATGCTTTCTATTTTTTATACGTCGAACACGCCGGGGCTGCGGGCAACAGACCCTGCAACATGGGTGTCCCTGCCGGCATTGAAGGAGGGCGTCACCCTTTCATCGATTTTGGAACCGGGGAGCCGATTTTACCATCCTGTCCGCTTTAGTGATAAAGCAGAATTTCTCGCGCGTAAAACAGCCCATATCACCTTTTTCGGGTTGCTTACACTTTTGTTTTATTGGAATTTGCCGAAGAAAAAAGGACGATATGTGTGGGCGGTCTTGCTGACGGGATTGTTCGCGTTGACGGATGAAGTTCACCAGGCGTTCATTTTGAACCGTGACGGACGATTGACGGATGTGCTGCTTGATACGGCAAGCGGTGTGGTGGTGATGATGATTTTGTATCAAATCAATCGAAGACGAAAGAGGAATTGATCAATCAGTACTTGTCGAAAAAAGAGACTCTTTCTTATCTTTAAACAAAAAACGGTCCCTCCGATGTGGAGAGACCGTTTTTGTTTACATGACCATATTATTTGAAATAGTTGACGACCCCGTCACCCATATAAATGGCTGACTGACGCAGGAAATTGCTGTCGGCCAAATATTTCGAGTCGTACGGGCTGTCAAGGAAAGCAAGCTCGATCAATACAGCCGGCACGGTATTTTTTCTGAGAACATAAAATTCATTTTGCTTAATGCCCCTGTTTTTCGTCGGGAGCTTGTCCAGCTGCACTTGAAGGGCATAGGCCAACTTTTTGCTTTCTTCCGGATATGGGTTTACATCGTCCTTGTACACTTGATCGTTGTAGTACGTTTCAGTCCCGCTCGCCTCATGTGAAGCGGTTGAGTTCATATGAATGCTGATAAAGATATCCGCTCTTCTCGGTGCAGAGAAGATGGCTCGGTCATTCAGTGTCACAAACTTATCTTCAGGGCGGCTCAAATAGACGGTAGCCCCTTTCTTTTCAAGCTCTGTTTTCAAATAGTAAGATGTCTTCAAATTGATGTTTTTTTCAACTAAAGACCCATAGACGGCACCGCTGTCCGTTCCGCCGTGCCCTGCATCGACTACGACGACTCTTTTTTCTAATGGAAGACCTTTTAACCGGTAATACTCGAGATTACTAACCGGCACATACCCGCTAATATCTTTATAAGTTACCTTTACCCACCCTTTTGTGCTTGATGGTGTGATTTGCACAAGAGCTTTTTCATACAACGTTCCTGTGATGGAGCTCGTCGTGTTCGGCTGACTGCGTACAGTCAATGAAACCGTTCCTGCGCGAACCTTCATATACATGGGCGGTTTAAAAGAAGGTTCCAATGTTCGGGCCAGCATCATGCTGTAATGCTTTCTCGTTGTGTTTTGCTGCGGTTTGAACGTGTTGTCCGCATACCCCGTCACAATTCCGTTAGAAGACAGTGCCTGGATGTCCGCATAAGCCCAATGCGTATTTTTGACATCGATGTACGGAATGGTGAAGTGTGTTTGATATGTAAACTCCCGTTGCAAGATAGCCGACATTTGACCTCTCGTCAACACATTGTCAGGACGGAATGTGCCGTCCTCATAGCCTGAAATGATTCCTTTTTTAGCGGCTTCTATAATATAGCGGTTGTCGTCGCTATTGGCGGGAACATCCTTAAAAGGCGAGGTGTTCGTCTGGGAAATATCCCAATTCAACGCCCTTCCCAACATGACGACCGCTTGTCTCCGCGTTACATCGTTATCTGGACGGAAGGTCCCATCCGAATAGCCGTTGATAATATCACGGTCATACAAATAAAAAACCTCGGCACCGCCCGCTTCTGTTTTGTTAAGATCACTAAATTCAGCGTGGGCACCTCCAGCGGCATACATTCCAGCAAAAATTCCTAAGGCCGTTAAGCCCAGAATTTTCTTCGGCAAAGACCATGCCTGTTTCACTTTCTCCAAAAACCTCATTCTGTCTAATCCTCCCTTGATGGTTACATCTTCAACGCTTTCTCAAGAAAGAAGGCATTGAAAACAAAACAGAATTCGTTCGGGTGGGTGTCTTTATGGAGGTCTTTTGCACTTTTGATTCAAAATCTCTACGTCTATGTTTTGAACGCTGACAAATATATATCTTAGTTCATAGAAAACAGAAAGAATTTGTCAATGAAGCGGCTGATTTTCTTTTCTTTATGAAAAATGGATACAAAAACAGTCTCTCTGAATCAGAGAGACTGTTTTTATGACCATCGTAGCTATGAAGTTGTCCTCTTTTGTTATGCCGGTTCAGACGTTCATAATAGAGACTGTATTGTTGATTCGTGATATCGGCCGTTATCATTTATGAATCTATTGTCAAAAATTGTCGAATCAAAGAAGAGAAGTCCTATGTTACAATGGACAGAGCCACTGGAATGCTAGAGTTTATCACTAGAACGGAGGTGCGCTTTATGAAACAAACAATGAACGAAGTATTTTGGCTTCGCAGTATCGCCTGCTTGACGGTCGTGTTGCTTCATGCGATCTCGTCGACGATGCTGGTCGCCAGTCCTGATCCGGAATCCGTGACATCAATGGGGTTGCGTTCCCTGCAGTTGTTGATGATGTACGGAACGCCGATGTTCGTGTTCATTTCTGAATTTCTCATCGCCTACCGCTATCGCGACGGGGTGAGAAAAGGTTTTTTCCGCAAACGCGTAAAATTCATTTTACTTCCATATATCATCATGGGGCTGTTTTATGCATGGGTGTACCAACATAATCACGGTTTGGACTCCGTTCTTTCCAAATGGGGAGAGCATGTATTTTTCGGCGCTTATCATGGTTATTTTATTTTGATCATTTTTCAGTTTTATATTCTTCACCTTTTGCTTGACCGCTTTTTGCGAAAAGCGAATATGAAAGCCGTCCTATTGGCGGCATTGGTCATTAACATCGCTTATTTGGCGTTTTTCAATTTGAACGAACCGGAAGCATTCAATGTTCCTCCTATTGTCTGGACCCGTTTGACGATTCTGCCGTTTTTCGGATGGTTGTTCTATTTTGTCGCGGGCTATTATGCAGGGCGCCATTTTGATGCCTTTAAACGGTTCATTGCGTCTACACGCAAATGGCATGCGCCATTATTCATCGGGGCGGCGGCTCTTGTGCTGACCCTTTATTGGACAGAAACGATTGGGGACATCAGTTCAAAACGATTCGATATGATCTTTTTGACGATGGTCGTCATGGTAATTATCGTGTCCTTCGCTTCTCGCGTGAAGGATATCCCGTTATTGCTCGCCACCGTCAGCCAATATTCATTCGGCATCTACTTGCTTCATCCGTTTTTCCAGCATGTGCTGTCACTGCATGCGAACGATTGGCTCAAAACGGACAACGTCTTTGTACTCGTCCCTGCCTTCTTTTTAGCAGGCGTCGTCCTTCCGATTATCGTCACCTATATGTTGAACCGTATTCCGTACGGTCACTATATTGTCGGGAAGGTCGGAGTCGGAACCAAGAAGAAACAGAGAGTAGAAACGATTAAGGAAGCAAGGAAGGCAGCTTAACGCTTTATATAAAGAAAGGATAGAAAATCAGAACTCATCTGGTTCTCTATCCTTTCTTTTTTTTCATTGTCCCCAAACATACATAAGCGCACGGTTGATGATGACGGTGATGGCAAATATCCAGGCCCATGTCGGTTTCCCAGCAGCAAACAGCGCCACGGCAGGCAGGCCGAAGACCAGCACCTCCAGCAGTACATGCAATGGTGCCGACAGCTTCACTGCCGCATTTGGCGACCCGAACGTGCCCCACATAACCGCCGTTAACAGCGGCGCTCCGATTCCTAAGAGCCACTTCAACATGACTCCTTTTCCCGTTTGAAATCCCCAATACCCGAGCGCCATCAAGGCACATAATTCGAGGAAAAACCGTAATGCCAGATTTGTGTATTGCAATATGACCATATAATGTACTCCTTGCCTATTTATAATAGTGAATACATTCTACAAGTATGTTCGTAACCCTTCATTTAGTCCCGAAACCATTCCTTTTGAAGGTTGGCTTTCTTCTCACCTCCAAACAGGAATAAAAACCCATTTTTGGCGCAAGCTAAGGAAAAAGGATGTTTGAGGTGATGGTAGTGGGATTATTTGATGCGATAACCAATTGGCAAGCACAACGAGAGGAAAAACACCGGGCTGATATGGAGGCACGGGGCAAATGTCCGGAGTGTAATGGACGCGGGTTTCCGATGACGTACAGCGCGGTCTATCCTGCCATGGGTTCCGTGTATACCGCTCCGTTCGATTGCCATGGCTGCAATGGCAGCGGATTGTATTCGGATTGGGTGGAAACGAACCAAGAGCATTTCTAAAAAACGAAGAAAAGGACCGTTCTTCTGTAAGAGACGGTCCTTCTGTCTGTACTTGATTGATCATGAGAGAACTTTCGCTTTACTCTGTTCATACCACTCTTCAAAATGCCCGACGGCGAGCGGCTTGCTGAAATAGTAGCCCTGCACTTCGTGGCAGTTTTCGTCTTCAAGGATTTTCACTTGCTCCGAGAGCTCGACCCCTTCAGCGACGACCGATAGATTCAAGCTTTGGGCGAGGGCGATGATGGCCCGGACAATCGATGTTTCCCGCTGGTCTTCGCTTAAATCGAGAATGAAGGAACGGTCGATTTTGAGCGTGTCAATCGGCAGCTTTTTCAAATAGCTCAAGGACGAATAGCCGGAACCGAAATCGTCGATGGAAATGGCGATGCCGATTTTTTTCAACGCTTCGAGCTTTTCGATGACATCGTCGATATTTTTGATGGCCACGCTTTCCTTGACTGCTCTCACAGCTGAAACATTTGGATTCCTACCCCAATGCCGTTAGATAGAAGTTTCTTTCACCCATTCTATCTGCTGCGAGTTTTCCTATGTCATACAAGCCTTTGGCTTGCAAAAAGAACCTCATCTCTAGTGGTCCTTATTAGGCTATCCCCGTGTGCCCCACGGTTACGAAATGGTTAAACAATTTGTTCGACTAATTCCATTTCGGAAAGAATTCTCAGTCCTTCGGCTAAGATATTGCGTGCAGCGTTCAAATCGCGGTCGTGTGTTGCCTTACAGTTTGGACATGCCCATTCACGAACAGCTAGATTCTTCGTGGCCTTGTTCTTATACCCACAGCAATGACATAACTGAGAAGACGCATAATTTGAGCCTACAACGACTAATGTTTTATCGTACCATTCGCATTTGTAGGTTAACATTCTTCTGAACTCCGACCACGAAACATCGGAGATAGCTTTCGCGAGACGCCCATTTTTTAATAGATTTTTCACTCGAATGTCTTCAATGCTGATCACTTGGTTTTCGTTCACCAGCATGGTTGTGATTTTTTGCAAAAAATCTTCTCTAGCGTTCGCCATTTTTTCGTGGACTCTGGCGACTTTTTTCTTTTGTTTATACCAATTGTTGCTGCCGATGACTCTTCTAGACAGGGTACGCTGTTCTTTTTTTAACGTTTCTTCCAAACGATAAAAATGTTTAGGATTATGAATGACCGTGCCATTCGAAAGGGTGGCAAATTCTTTCAAACCTACATCCACCCCCACTTTAAAGAAACTTAGTTGGGTCGGTTCTTTTGTGACTTTTGATAGAACGGACACAAAGTATTTACCAGAAGGGGTTCTTCTAACCGTTGCACTCACAATTTTACCAGTCACTTCTCTGGATTTAGCAAAACGAACTCTTCCTATTTTTGGTAGGGTTATGACGTTTCCTTCGATTCGTATTGTTCCTACACCTTTATTGTAGTTACATTTAGAGGTATACGACTGTAAGTCGTTTTTCTTGGATTTGAATTTAGGTTTACCTTTTTCCTTTTTATAGTAGCCTTTATAGGCCTCACCCAAATCTTGAATGGTATTTTGAATGGCCGTGGAATCCACTTCTTTTAACCACGGAGTCGTGTTTTTATACTGGGTATTGTCTTTCATGGACGCATCAGCACTATATCGAGGACCTTTCCATTCATTTGAAGGCAATTGTCCGTTTTGAACCATTTCTTCGGTTACATACCACAATAAATCTTTCTCCATTTGTTTCCTTAATGCCAAATTGTATGAATAACGACAACAACCAATCGTTTTATTAATCTTGGTCGCTTGTTCATTCGTCGGATATAACCGAAATTTAAATCCTTTATAATAAGTTTCTGGCAATAGTCCCACCCCCTTATATCGAACATGCGTTTCCTTTATTATACATTTTTGGAAAGAAAAAAGCCAAGAGGAATCCTCTTGGCTACGTTATATTTTCAGATTATTGAAGGCATGAAAAGAGAGGCTGCTAATATTTTTGAATGGTTAGGGTAGACTTCCAGAGCAAAGCTCTTTTTGTAAACAGTCAGGTACGGCCGTGCCTCCAGTCCCACTTGCGCAAAGTTGCGCACCGCTCTGTCATCATTGATTTAATTCCTTATACGCCAAAACCTTCAAAGCGAGGATTTCATCTTCTGTTAACTTACTTTCGACTTTATTCAAGATTTCCTGCTTTTCTTCTGCCGTCACTCCGTCTTTTACTTTCGACTGAATGGACTGTAATTCAGTTATGCCCATCTTTTTGACCACTGTTTTAACGGCCTCTTCTTTCGTTGTGAACGGCAGCTTGCTTTCATCAACATGTTGATTTCCTTCTTGTATAAATGCCTGTAACTGTGGATCATTCTGAATGGTTTCTTTCACCTTTTCGATTTCTCCACTGTTTTCAAGTTCTGTTGAAACATAATCCATGACTTTATCCGAAGCGGCCTTTGTCCCAAAATGGTAAACACCGACACCCGCTATTACAGCTAAAAGAACAAAGAAGAATAAGATTTTTATGAATTTCATTTTTACTCCTCTCTCCAGCTACTACTATACTATAGCTTTGAAAAGAAGCCAAAAATTTATAATGAGTTTAACATATATCCCCAATGAGCCCATATGGCAAAAGTTAAGACGGAAAGGGCAATAATGGTGACCAAAAAACGGTCACCATTGTAAAGGCAGGGTCAAAATCCCGAGATATTCTTTTAAGGCAATGCCCGTGTAAGTGGAACTCGTCGGAACAAAATTGTTCGGGTGGGCTTCCAGGGCAAAGCTCTTTTTATAATCGGTCGGGTACGGCTGTGCTTCAAGCCCGGCTTGCGCAAAGTTGCGCACCGCCCTCTCCATATGAAACGCAGAGGTGACGACAATCGGACGTTCCCATTTCTGCGCCTCCATGATTTCTTTCGTATAAAGGGCATTTTGCTTCGTGTTCAAGCTTCTCGTCTCGGTCAGGATATTCTCTTTCGGCACCCCTAAATCGATCAGTTGACGTTTGGCGATTTCCGCTTCAAGTCCCGAATCGCTGTAAACCGAACCTCCCGAAACAATAACCGGCAGCTTCGTTTCATGATAAAGCCTTGCCGCCGTCAACAGGCGATTCGCAGCAGAGCCGGATAAATGGCCTTCCCCGGTAATATCAGGCGTATCGGACGTCGCCCCGCCCCCAAGCATGACGATGACATCACCTTTTATGACCTCAGGCGGCTCATACCGTGCCTCCAATGAATGAATCAGCCGGTCTCCCACATACGGAGTCGAAAATACATATAAACCGATTGTCACCGCAGTCAGGAGTTTTCCTTCCCATCTCCCCTGACGATACAACCGGATACTTAACCACAATAACGCCAAAATAAAAATCCCCGGCGGCATCAAAAACCCATAAATAAACTTCGTTATGTACAACATCTATCCAAAACCTCCACCGTTTATTATAAAGGAAACTTCCTTCTGTGAGGAGGTTTTATCCGGAGAAAGATGGTTCCAAAAAGGAAATCTCAAACCAGGGATTCATTAAGTATGGGGGAGCCCCTGGCTCCCCCATACTTAATGGAGTTTCGTTTTGTCATCAACTATGTCGTGGTAAGGCAGAATCAGCTTTTCTACCTTTTCATAGCTTATTGCTTCTATTTCCCTCAATAATCTCGGAATGGCTCCTTCCGGATAACCGTAATGACGAAGCAATTGTTCCTTCTTCTCCATATGATCCATCGCATACACCTCCGTTATCTAGCGTTCCCCATCTCGAAAAAACTTCGATTGGTATTTTCACTTTTGGTAACTCCACAATATTTTCCATTCGCTTTTTTCTTTTACCGCAAATACCTCTTGCTGCAAATCGAAATTCCCGTATGTTCCTTTGTACGTTTGAGTGACCGTCATTTTATATACTTCATTCAGCGGATTCGCTCCCTTTTCGATGCTCCAGCTGTCGAGCTTCTCTGCACCGCTCAGCTTAAACGAAAAGGTTTGGACGCCAAAATGGTTCATGAACACATGCGCCCGGTCCTGAATATAAGCTCCTTTCGGAAACCTGGCTTTCATTTGTGAATGAAACAGTTCCCATGACTCGGCAAAGGCCCCTTCCTGTTCGTACGCATAAAATTGGTGGACCGCGCCCTTCGCCTGGCGTTCATCTGAAAAAAAGCCGGCGACCAGCCAGATGAGACTGCCTATGACCAGCAACCCCAATAGGAGGGGCAACATTGTTTTCGGAATTCCTCTTCTTCTGTGCATTCTCCCGGGCTCCTTTACAAACAGGCTGTCTCTTCATGACTATTCAGGAACCGTTTCATTTATCCCCCTTATGGAGAATCTCATTGAATGGCGGTATTTTTTACATGATCTGAGGCTTTCGCCTTTTCCTTTCATCGAGCTCGGCTGGCGCGCAAAAGCGGCTTGATACACTCCGATCCATAGGTAAAAGAATCCACAAAACCCGATTGTCGTCGGAATCAACGCTGCGGTGAGAGGGTTGACGGAATCAGTCAGAACGGACGTCGGCTACATGTTCGCCAAATACCAGATGATGAAAGTCACATTCTCGTTAACATTGAAAGCGCTCATGGAAGAAAAAGGCTGGATTTGTATTCCGCCTTATTATCACAAAAAATGAAAAGCCTTTGATCCCCCCTTGTCAAGGGGTTCAAAGGCTTTTCTTACTGTCCAGGTACAGCTAACCTTTCTCGTTGTTAGCTGATGAGGACACCTCCGGCCCGTTCGATGCAGCCTTTGACGATTCCGTACAGGTCACGCAAAAACGGCTCGCGGATGAAGGCTTCTTGTTCGAAAGGAATGAGTGTGGCGAGCATCTCTTGCCAGCTTTTTTGTCCGTCCTCTTTCTCTATGGCCGGACACAGCTCTTCCTGGGCATACGCCAGCAAATCTTGATGGAGGAAAAAGCAGATTCGCTCGATGGTCCGGTCTTTTTCTGCATAGGATGCTTCCGATAGCGACCAGCCAGATGGGTCTTTGATGAAAAAGCGGTATAATGCCTCACTCATGCACGATGCAAAGGCGGCGGCGATTTCTTCCCGCTTTTGGATTCGCCCGCGAAACCGCTTCGCCCCTTCATGGATGGCAAGCGATACGGCGATGCTGACATAAATGGGATGAACACGGCTTTCCCCTTTCGGAATCGTTGACTTTTCCAGGGCGTGCGTCAGCCTTTGCAGCGATTGAACCGTTTGGAGATTCGCCGAACGCCCGACGATGTGCAGTCCATTTTGCCGGCAAACACGGGTCAACGTTCTCGCCGCCTGTTCCCCCAAGGTATATTCGATCATTTGAATGCGGTCATGCAGTGAACGAAGCAGATGCTCACACTTGTCTTCATATGTTCGCAGGCGATTTCCGCTGATATCATCCACATCGGTGAAAACGATCGAAAGCTTTGCCGTTTGGCCGGTCATGACCATTTCGTGCCATAAAGAAGACGGGGTCAGGTCACCGCCTTTTTCGACCAAAACGGCTGCATCTGCCGCTGTTATTTTTTCGATTTGCAAAGCGGAAAGACGGCCGCCGGTAATTCTCCGCTCCGTTATCATCAACTTCGGGACAGCCTCTTCGTGAGACAGCGGGCGAAACGGCCCCTTCAAGCGCATCCCTTCGACTAAAGACGAAAGCTGCTTGCCGTCAAACGCCGGATCATCCCCGAATAGTTGATACAATTGCTGTAAAAAATAGGCGCGGTCTTTCGTTTTAAAGCGCCAGCACAGCGGCCAGTCGTCTTCATGATAGATGATATTTCCTTCTTCCAGCGCCAAAAAATTGCGCTCCACTTCCTCCACCAGCGCTTCTGCAAGCTGAATGCATCGGGCATCCCGCTCCCATGTTTCCTTGAACAATTGCGGTTCCTGAGCGGCATCCGGATTGGCAAGAATCTCTTGCCGGATCCTTGCCGATTCCGTTTGAATCGCTTTGACGTAAGGGGCCCACCGTCGCAAATGGACTTTTTCATACGAAGACGGGACCCACCCGTACAAACGTGAAACCGACGAAGGGAGGAAACCGATCAAACTGCGAAGCACCCCTTCTTTTCCCATCAGCGCCTCGATCATTTTTTGCTCCGAGCTTTCCAGTGCATAAGCCATGGCGGCCTGAAGGAGGGCTTCTTCAACATGCGCTTTTATCTTCAGAAAAGGCACGAAGGTGACGACCGCTTCATAAAATTCCTGATCGACCAACAGCCATTCCGCTTCGTAACATACGCTGTCAGAATAACCCGTGGCCGGAAAAGGCTCCGTTTCCTCGCTTAATCCGAGAAGCTGCCGCAGCAAGACCGTTTTTCCCGTTCCTCTTTCCCCGATCAATTGGACGTTGGCATAGCCCTCTTCGCTTTGAAACGGGAGGCAGCTGTCGCGGACTCCCTCAAACGACGGCTCTTCCCATTGCCCATAGACCGCCGCGACAACCCGTTCATCAAATAATGTTTTCGCCTTCATTTTCGCTTTCGGCGTCCAAAAGTTTTCATCCGCCACTAAATCGTAAAGCTGCTTTCTGAGCTTTTCCGCTTCTTCTTCATCGTTTGTATTTAACCCTGCCCGTACAGGTTGTCCCTTTTCGCCGCCCGCTGCTTTGCGAAACGGGTGCTCAAACGTGACACACCAGCTTTTACCGTTTTGCGAACGGCTCTTTTTCACTAATTCCACCACCATCTTTTCGACATCCCCCTTATCTCCTCATTCATCATTTGTCGTTTCGATTCATATGATGTAAGAAAAGCGGAGCAAGCTAAGTTCCAGCTAAGAACGGTCACGTCCTGTGACCAACGCTGTAACCCTCGCCATCCATGGCTCTTATTCATAGGGCATTACAACTTCTGAGAAGGAGTCGCTTTTTGACTTCGCAGGAAGAAGTGAAATGACCGTAGAATGTAGCTTGCGCAGCTAGACAATAGAAAAGCGCAAGGTGCCCGTTTATCGGCGACAAGCATAAGGCGAGCGCTGGCAGAAGGCGCTTTTTGCCTTCAGAAGCGATTGACTAGACCCGAGAGCCGATGGCACCTGGAGCTGGACACCAAAGAAAAGTGTCGCTTGTTCATTCTCTATTCAATGTATGAAGGAAACCAAAACGGTATGCCGTAAGAACTAAATTGAATTTTCGCGCCGACAAAAGGATTTTTTCAAAATCATGCAGAAAAAGAAAGAGAGGTGATATGAATGCTAGCGAAGATGATGACATGCCACGTTCACAATGATCAAAAGGATGTATTCTCCTATAAACAGCAGCATTGGGCAGCCCTTGCCCATGTAGACGGATTTATCGGGCAGATCGGCGGCTGGAATCTGGAACAACAAGAGGAAGCTTTTGTATTCGGTTTATGGGAAGACGAGGAAGCATACCAAGATTTCATGAAGCATACCCATGACTCCATTTTTTATAAAAGCGGACAAAAGTCGACGTACCACCATTTACATGTCGACCTTTCCAAACAGGCTGTGACGCAAGGAGGACGCTACAACTTTTTCCGTTCGAGCGCGATTGAATCCCATTATATGATGGTCACAACATGCCGGATCCGTGAAGGCCAGCCCTTCACCGTCAAAGAGCTCACAGACCAACTGACACACTCCAACTATCGCTGTCTCTTCCATGCGGCCGTACCGGTCATCCCCGAGACGCTTACGATTGTTTCGTTATACAGCATAGCCGTTCCAGACAAAACGGCCGATCAGCTTCTCCATCCCGCTGTCTCTTCCATCACACAGCGCATTTACAAGCTTGAGCGCAATTGGCTTGTCCTGAAGGATCCTTCATAATTCTTTCTAAACAAACTCCTTGAAAAAGCTGCTATAGGCGGCTTTTCAAGCTTTAACCTTTCATCCGAAAAATCAGCACGAAGCTTTAACAACCCATTGAAAAAAGAACAAAACCGAGGATATCCCTCGGTCATATTGACAAAAAACCAGCTCCTTATGCTGGTTTTTTCTTGATTCTATTTTAGCAGGAAGCTATTCCATCATTAAAATAACCTGCCGCAAGAAAACATACGGCAGGTTATGACAAGCTGATAAAACGACTTTTATTCCCCTACTATTTTTGCGTTTTTGATCATTTCTTCGGTTAAGGTTATGCCCTCTTGCTCAGCCGCTTTCTTGTTGATATAGAGCTCCAAGTTTTCAGGGATCCCGACTGGAATATCGCTCGGCTTCTTGCCTTCTAGAATTTCAACCGCCATTTTTCCAGTGGCATATCCAAGGTCATGATATTCAAAGCCATATGAAGCAAATGTTCCTCGTTTTACCGAATCACCTTCACCGACAAACGTCGGAACCTTTTTATCATTAGCTACTGTTATGACCGATTCAAGGGCAGAAACGACAGTGTTGTCCTTCGGTATGTAGAAAACATCGACTTGACCTATTAATGATTCAGCTGCCTGTTTCACTTCCGAACTCGTTGACACGGTTGTTTCCACCGCTTCCAATCCGATTTCTTTTAATGCTGCATTTGCTTTTTCTACGTTGACAACGGAGTTAGGCTCCCCCGAGTTATAGATAATACCTACTTTTTTGGCATCCGGAATAAATTCTTTAATCGAGTTTATTGTTTTCTTAATAGCCTCCGGGTGAGTGTCAGAAGTTCCGGTCACATTTCCGCCTGGCTGCTCTAAGCTGTCGACAAGCTTAGCTCCAACCGGATCGGTAATGGCTGTAAACAAGATCGGAATATCCTGTGTTGACTTGGTAGCCGCTTGGGCGCTTGAGGTCGTGATTGCCAAAATTAAATCATTTTGGTCAGCAACCAGGTTTTGTGCAATCATCATATTATTATTCATGTCACCCTGGGCATTCTGATAATCAAGCTTTAAGTTCTTTCCTTCTTCATAGCCGGCATCTTTCAATGCAGCAATGAAGCCTTCTCTCGATGCATCCAAAGAAGGATGCTCAACCAGTTGTGTTATACCTATTTTCACCGTTTTCTTTTCTTCTTTGTTACCGCTTACTTCACTCTCCGAACCGCAGGCAGTGAGCATTAATAATGCTCCGCACAGTAACGCTGGTAAAATCTTTTTCATTAGGTTCCCTCCCCGGCTAGTTTGATTGTTTTTAAGGACCGTTTTATCTGGATGATGTGCAAGTAAGCATACGAAGCAACATGATAGTATGATAGCCTCAGGAACAACCCTAACCTTTTTAATAATTTATAATATTTCGATAATATCACACCTAATGAACTAGAAACAATAGCAAGTTATTAACTATTGGTATTTATTGGTTCATTTAAAGGATAATGAAAGGCCCCATCACGAAATCCTTGATTTTACTGGATTTTCAAGACGGGGCCTTTCATGAGGATGACGGGAAAGGGCCATTTTTCATCCCTTCCCGTCATCCTCTTGTTATGATTTTGAAATATCCAAAAAGCCTTCTCCGAATACATCACGTACATCATGGATGGCGATGAACGCATGTTTATCGGTCGCCTTCACGATTTTCTTCAGCTTGACGACCTCTTGTTTGCTAATCACGATATAGAGAATGTCTTTCGAGGCTTTTGTATAATACCCATGGCCGGAAAAAACGGTCACCCCTCTGTCCATCAAGACGTTGACTTGCTGGGCGATTTCGTCCGGCTGCTCCGATATGATTGTCACCGCCTTTTTCGGATTCAATCCTTCGATGATGAATTCCATCACTTTTGTTCCGATATACAGCATCATAATCGTCAACATTAAGCCTTCCGCCCCGATAATGAAATAGGAAGAGAGCGCCACGATTAAATCGAAAAACAACAGGCCATAACTGATGCTCCAGCCAAGATATTTATTCGTGATTCGGGCCAGAATGGTCGTACCTGCCGTCGTCCCCCCGACTCGAATAATCAACCCGATTCCCACACCCGCAAACACGCCGCCGAATATGGCATTCACGACGATTTCATCTGAAGCAATGCTCCAGTTTTCGGTTAAATGGAGAAAAAGAGAATGGAATATGACGGCAATGACGGTATAAATCGTTGTCGTCTTGCTCAAGTATTTATATCCCACGATCAGTAACATCGCATTCATGATCAAGCTGACCAATCCCGGAGACCATTGGAACAGATAATACAAAATGATGGTGATACCCGTCACTCCGCCTTCACCAAGCTCATTTGGAATAACGAATAGATTGATAGCCAATGCAAAAAGAAAAGAACCTAATAAAATAAAAAGAATATCTACCACTATTTTTTTCATTGCTTACTTCCCTGCCTTTTATGCTCTTATATACATTAAACCGTTTAAACCCAGTATTTCACCACTCTATCTTACCATGAAACCCAGTGAACTCCTGTAAACTATTTTTATCATTCTATATATCTATTTATTCAGAAAAATCATCATCTATATAGATTGATTTAGAAAATTCAAGTTGTCCGGGCCACCATTGTGATGCCTCTCAATTGAATGAAGATGTGTCGAGCTATTAAGTGAAATATATATAGGCTCTTTTCTAAAAGATTGTTGTTTTTAGATAGGTTTCTTGAAAGATAAGCGCTTAAGGTGGATTGGAGCGGAAGGTGCGAGACTCCTGCGGGAGCAGCGGGACAGGTGAGACCCCACAGGCTGTAAGCCGAGGAGGCTCACCGCACGCCCCGCGGAAAGCGAGCAACCTGGAGCGGAAATCAACCACTCCCCACTACTTGTTAAATAGCAAGCAAAAAAAGATGAATGAAGAGGGCGAAATAGCCCTTTTCATTCATCCTGTTAATTCGTCGTTATAATATAAAACCTCAGAAAGAATTTTGCAACCTTTCATTTTCCCGAACGCTTCTCGCGCTTCTTTCTCGCTGTCAAATTCAAACATGGTTGTATGATTGTCTGTTGAATACAGGGTAATCACCCACATGAAAAAAATCTCTCCTTCGGTAGTTTGTTAGCTGTTAGCTGTTAGCCTTTAACTCCTAAATCCTAATAGCTAATCCCTAACCGCTAAACTCTTGATGTCAATTGCTATTCTTTAATATTAAGATCGTACATTTCCAAAAATTTCGTGTTAAAATCCCCTTTTATAAATGCTTCATGCTCCAGCAATTTTAAATGAAAGGGAATCGTTGTGTGAATGCCGGTAATGAGAAACTCGTTCAGGGCCCGCTTCATTTTTTGAATCGCTTCTTCCCGGTCTTTGCCCCACACGATGACTTTCGCGACCATGGAATCATAGAAAGGCGAAACGGTGTATCCCGGATAAACGGCGCTGTCGATTCTCACCCCAAAGCCTCCCGGCGGCAGATACATGTCCACTTGGCCTGGAGAAGGCATGAAGTTTTTCATTGGATTTTCGGCATTTACGCGGCACTCGATCGCCCAGCCGTTGATGTGGATATCGCTTTGGGCGAAGGAAAGCTCACGACCTGCCGCAACCGCCAATTGCTCCTTGATCAAATCGACTCCTGTGACAAGCTCTGTGACCGGATGTTCCACTTGAATACGCGTATTCATTTCCATGAAATAAAAATTCCCGTGTTTATCCAACAGAAATTCGACCGTTCCGGCTCCGTGATAACTTACGGCTTTAGCCGCCGCAACGGCCGCTTCACCCATTTCCTGCCGCAGTTCTTCGTCCAGAGCGGGTGACGGCGCCTCTTCGACCAACTTTTGGTGGCGGCGCTGAATCGAGCAATCCCTTTCACCGAGATGAACGACATTTCCGTATCGGTCAGCCATGATTTGAATTTCCACATGCCTTGGTTCTTCCAAATATTTTTCCAGATACACACCCGGATTGCCGAATGCCGTTTCCGCTTCATGCTGGGCCTGGCGAATGGCCTTTTTCAGTTCTTCCTGATCATAGGCGACCCGCATGCCTTTGCCGCCGCCTCCTGCCGTCGCTTTGACGATGACCGGAAATCCGATTTCTTTTGCGACCCTTAGTGCTTCATCCTCATCTTCAATGAGTCCTTCCGTCCCGGGAACGGTCGGGACGCCCGCTTGTTTCATCGTATCCCTGGCGACCGCTTTGGCACCCATCTTGTGAATCGCTTCCGCATCCGGCCCGATGAACACGATATTGCATTTCGCACAGATTTCGGCAAAGTCGGCGTTTTCCGCCAAAAAGCCATATCCAGGATGGATTGCGTCCGCTTTCGTGATGGTGGCAACGCTCATTAAGTTCGGTATGTGTAAATAGCTGTCTTTGGAAGCCGTTGGTCCGATGCAGTACGCTTCATCGGCGAGCTTGACATGCAGCGCTTCCGAATCGGCTTGGGAATACACGGCGACCGTTTCGATTCCAAGCTCTTTGCATGCTCTAATAATCCGGACGGCAATTTCTCCCCTGTTCGCAATCAGCACTTTCTTAAACATGCAGAATCCCCCCTTTTTGATTGGTCAATCTTTCTTGATGAGAAACAAAGGCTGTCCGTATTCCATAAGCTGCCCGTCTTCTGCCAGCATTTCAACGATTTCTCCGCTCACTTCCGCTTGAATTTCATTGAACAGCTTCATCGCCTCCAGCACGCAAACGACTTGACCCTTCCCGACCTTTGTACCCACCTCCACAAAAGGCTCTGCCTCCGGATTGGAACGGGAATAAAACGTGCCGACCATCGGCGAGAGAACTTGGTGGACGTCCGCTTCGCTTTGTCCAGAAACGGATTCAACCATTTTTTCCTCTTCTTTTCGTACAACAGATGGCTTTGATTCTGTTGTTTCAAGTGTTTCTTCTACTGAAGCTTGCCCGGAATGACCGCGGTTTCCAGCCTTTTTCTCTACTAACACCTTCATTCCTTCATACTCATACTTAAATGTTTCAACGGAAGACTGATCCACCGTTTTGATGATTTCTTTCATGTCATTAACACTCAACATTGTACCTGCTCCTTTATATAAACGTTGGACGTTTTTCCAAGTCCCATTATTTAAGTGAATTTGTGTTCAATCCAATGCCGACCTTCAGCTGTTCCATCTGCTGCTCCTGCTCCAGGTAAAGCCGCTCCGCTTCCTCCAGCGTCACTTCCTTGAAGCGAACCTTTTCACCCGGCTTCAATTGGGCCATGACGGGGAGGTCGACCGTTACGACTTGGGCGATTTTCGGATATCCGCCGGTCGTTTGCCTATCTGCAAGCAATATGATCGGGTTGCCGTCATTCGGCACTTGAATGGTCCCGTTTGCGACCGCCTCTGACAGAAGCTCAAACGGCTCTTCCAGCTGCAAAGTCGGACCCTCGATGCGATAGCCCATCCGATCGGATTTCGGGGTGATGTGAAATTCCTGTTCAAAAAGCCGGGTTTGGCTCGACTCCGCAAAACGATCGAATTCTCCCCCACGCATTACGCGAATGATCGGATTTTTTTTCATCGGGACAAACGCCTCCGAATTCACATACCACGAAGCCGCCGTAAAGGAACCGGGGCTTCCGCTGCTTTTCAATTGCTGCATGAGCCGGGCTGCCTTTTTGGACATGGGGTTAAAGCGCAGCGTGTCTCCCGCTTTCAAGGCCCGTCCCTCATGGCCCCCCATTTCTCCCCGCAAATACGTGCTTTTGCTGTTCATCACTTCCTTGACCGTAAAGCCGCCGGTAAACGCCATATAGGCGCGGCAGCCTGAACGGCATGCCTTGAAGTCGATGACGCTCCCTTTTTTCACATAGACGGGCCGCCATAATGGAACCCGTTCTCCGTCGATTTCCGGTGCCATGTCCGCACCTGTAATCGCCATCAATGTATCTTCTTCCACCGACAATGAGGGCCCCATCAAAGTGATTTCCAACGCACCTTCGCCTTCCTCATTGCCAACCAGCAAATTGGCGATACGAAGGGAATTCATATCCATGGCGCCGCTTACGATGACCCCGTATTTCTGAAACCCGTACCTTCCCAAATCTTGAATACTCGTCAATAAACCGGACCGATTCACTGTTATACTCATATCGTTTTCTCCTTATAGCTCTTATATTCTTCAAGAGAAATGGGCTTGAACTGGACGATGTCGCCGGCTTGGAGAAGCGTAGGCGGATTTTGCTCCGGTTGAAAAAGATCGATTGGCGTGCGCCCGATGATTTGCCAGCCGCCGGGTGTTGAAATCGGATAGACGCCCGTTTGCTTACCGGCGATTCCAACGGAGCCTGCCGCAATCGACAGTCTCGGTGAAGAATGGCGCGGTGTCGCGATTTTTTCGGACATCCCTCCCAAATAAGGGAATCCAGGCGCAAAGCCGATCATGTAGACGAGATAGTCCGCTTGTGAATGAATGTCAATGACGTCGCTCGTTGATAAACCGTGATATTCTGCCACCGCTTCTAAATCCGGACCTAACTCACCGCCGTAACAGACAGGAATTTCAACGATCCGCCGTTTCGCTTCCGTTGTCTGTTCCAGCCCCGCTGCCAATTCTTCCACGATGGAACGAACGATTTGATATGGTGACGCTTCCTTTTCCAGACCGAACATAGACTTCATTCGTTCTTTGTACATCTGTCGAATCCGTAATGGATGATAAAAAATGGTTACGCTCGTGAAAGCCGGGACACATTCAATCAAACCGTCAAACGGATGTGCATCAAGATGGGCCGTTAACGCTTTTACTTTCAGGTGTGTCTCTTCATTCATTTCGCTTCCAAATTGAACAAGAATGGCTGAATCGCCAAGCGGCTTCATCTCCATCGTTGTTTTTACCCCAGAGATTGTGTTAGACATGTCCATCCCCTCCTTTTGTTCCGAATTACGGAACTCAAGTTTTAATTATCGGATTTTATATTTTTATTATAATTATCTGAATTTAAAAACACAACTATTCATTTGCATAAATAATAATCGCCACGGAAAAAATTTCACAAAACGCGAATTATTCTTTCTTCCAATTAAAAAGAATCAAACTGATTTAAAAGCGATTCACCCTTTAATATCATGGCTCCATTCTGTATGTCAGCCTTCCTGACAAAATTATTAGAAAATTAAGTTATATGCAGCAAGATAATTTTATGGTACCATATTTGAAACAGCAGTTCCTAAATTCGGAATAAGAGGCGAGAAATTTTTATTTCTAACACATTCTGTCTCGAGACATCCACATCTTTCATGAAAGACTCCATCACTATAGGATGTCCCATATACTCGATATGGTCAGAATGTTTCGATATAAAATAAATGAGCAAAAAAAAGTTGAGAGCGCTTACTTTACGATTACTCACTTCCTTATGCACTGCCGCATTCCGAATACTGGAGGCATTCATCATATTTTAGATGGGGGGAATTCCTTTGTATCAAATTGATTTGAATTGTGATTTAGGTGAAAGTTTTGGGGCTTATAAGATGGGACTCGATGAAGACATTCTCAGTTTCGTCACTTCAGCGAACATCGCGTGCGGATTTCATGCCGGAGATCCATCGGTGATGCGTAAAACCGTCGGGCTTGCCCTTCAAAAAGGCGTTAAAATCGGCGCACACCCCGGCCTTCCCGACTTAGCGGGCTTCGGCCGGCGCAACATGGCCATTTCACCGCAGGAAGCCTATGACATCGTCATCTATCAAATAGGCGCCCTTTACGGCTTCATTAAAGCGGAAGGTGCACGAATGCAGCATGTGAAACCGCATGGCGCCCTTTATAATATGGCCGCAAAAAGCAAAGACTTATCAGAGGCCATCGCTGAAGCCGTTTATCGGGTGGACCCTCAGCTCATCCTTTTCGGGCTTGCAGGCAGCGAGCTTGTGCATGCCGGTGAAAAAATCGGGTTGCAAACGGCACATGAAGTCTTTTCCGACCGAACGTATCAGCAAGACGGATCATTAACATCGCGCAGTCAATCAGACGCACTCATCCATGACGATGAACAAGCCGTTTCCCAAGTGATTCGGATGGTGAAAGAAGGAAAAGTGCTTTCACAGCAAGGAACCGATGTCTCCGTCAAAGCGGATACGGTTTGTATTCACGGAGACGGATCGAAAGCACTCGTATTCGCCCGCCAAATCCGGGACTCGCTTGAAGCCGCGGAAATCGCCGTGAAAGCCATTAGTGAATAAAAACAAAAGGAGGAATGAATATGGAACCACTTAAAACATCAACGAAAAATGGAGACAAGCCATCATCTTCACCAAAAATGAATTGGACTTTATTAATGGGGGCCGCCTTCTTGATGGCCACCTCGGCAATCGGTCCCGGTTTCTTGACCCAAACGACGGTCTTCACGCAAAACCTGGCCGCGAGCTTCGGCTTTGTCATTTTGATTTCGATTATTTTGGACATCTTTGCTCAAACGAACGTTTGGCGCATTATCGCCGTATCCGAAAAAAGGGGACAAGAAATCGCGAATATGGTGTTCCCGGGACTCGGCTATTTACTTTCCTTCCTTATCGTGTTCGGGGGACTTGCGTTTAACATCGGGAACATCGCCGGTGCCGGACTTGGCTTGAATGCACTGTTCGGTGTCTCGGCGGAAATGGGAGCCGTGATCGCTGCTGTGATCGCCGTGTTCATTTTCGTTGTTAAAGAAGCCGGCAAAGCGATGGATCGCTTTACCCAAATTGCCGGATTTGTCATGATTGGCTTAATGATTTATGTTGCTTTCACGACCGCTCCCCCTGTCGGCGAGGCTGTCGTCAAATCGATTGCGCCGGACACCATTGATATATTGGCGATTGTGACATTGGTAGGTGGTACGGTGGGCGGATACATTACGTTTGCCGGCGGACACCGTTTGTTGGATGCCGGGGTAAAAGGTGTCGATGCGCTCCCGGAGGTGACGAAAAGTTCCATCGTCGGGATTTTGATTACATCCGTCATGCGTATCGCTCTCTTTTTAGCGGTGCTTGGAGTCGTTTCAAAAGGATTACAGATTGATCCGGCCAACCCTCCCGCTTCCGTTTTCCAGCTTGCTGCCGGTAATATCGGTTATAAAATATTCGGGATTGTCATGTTTTCGGCCGCGATTACATCGGTCGTCGGGGCGGCTTATACGTCGGTTTCGTTCATCCGTACATTCAGCCCGCGATTAGAGAAAAACTATAAGCAGATCATCATTGCTTTCATTGTCATTTCAACGCTTGCATTCGTATTGATCGGAAAACCTGTCAAAGTGTTAGTTTTAGCCGGTGCGTTAAACGGCCTTATTTTACCGATTGCCCTTGGCACATTATTAATCGCCGCTTATAAAAAGAGCATTGTCGGCGACTATAAACACCCATTATGGCTGACGATTTCAGGTGTACTAGTTGTCATCGTAATGGCGTGGATGGGTACGTACACATTAATTAATCAATTGCCGGAGTTGTTTAAATAACAGCCGCTCCATATGGCGGGGTCTTCCTTTCCGTTAAGGGAGATAAAAATGGCTGCCTGCATTTCGACCACAAGCAGGCAGCCATCTATTTTTCTTGAAAATCAAACTATCTAAGGGAGATGAGAAAAGTGATGAATAATCTAGCAGATATGAATCCGGAACAATTACGGGAAATGATTCGAAGAAACGAATTGGTTAAGCCGACCGCCGGGATGGCAAGCGGGTATGCACAAGCGAATCTGGCCATATTAAAGAAAGAAGATGCATTTGATTTTCTTTTGTTTGCCCAGCGCAATCCGAAATCCTGTCCGATTCTTGATGTGACAGAGCCTGGTTCTCCCATTCCCCAAATGGTCGCACCAACCGGTGACATTCGTACAGATATTCCGAAGTACCGCATTTATCGCCACGGCGAACTGACAGAAGTGGTCACGGACATCACCGATTATTGGGAAGACGATATGGTCGGCTTTCTCATTGGATGCAGCTTCACATTTGAATATGCTCTGTTAAATAACAACATTCCTGTTCGGCATATTGAAGAGGATTGCAATGTTCCGATGTATCTCACGAACATTCCATGTGTCAAGGCGGGGAAATTCCATGGAATGACGGTTGCCAGCATGCGTCCGCTCCCGGCTGCAGATGTCGTGCGCGCTGTCCAAGTCACATCGCGCTTTCCTGCCGTCCACGGGGCACCCATTCATATCGGCAACCCGGCTGAACTTGGTATTATAGACATTAACCGTCCTGATTTCGGGGATGCCGTCACCATCAAAGACGGTGAAGTGCCCGTTTTTTGGGCATGCGGCGTAACCCCTCAAGCGGTGGCGATGGCAGCGAAACCGGCCTTGATGATTACACACGCCCCCGGCCATATGTTCATTACCGACCTGCGGGATGAAAAGCTTGGGGTTTTGTAATCATTACTACGTAAAGAAAGGACACGGGCAAAAAAGTGCCAGTGTCCTTTCTTTACATGGAGTGGATATATCCTAATTTACGTGAAATTTCATGTGCCGCGTTTTTCACCTTTTCGGACAGTTCGGGAAGCCTTTCCTGCTGGTAATTCACATCAAGTCCTGCAATGCTGATGCCGGCGGTGACCTCCCCTTTATGGTTAAAAATAGGCGCGGCGATTGCCGACGTATAGTTTTCAAGTTCGGAGTAGCTGACCGTATAGCCCGTTTCTTGAGATTCTTTCAGCAAAAGACGCAGCTTCTCTTTATCTGTAATCGTTCCGGACGCAATCGGTTTCAATTCAATTTCATCCAAATATTCCTCCCGCTCATGGTGCGGCAGGAAAGAAAGAATCACCCGCGAACAGGCGCCGGCATAAAGGGGTGTTCGTCGGCCTATTGCCGTATAAAGCCTGACGGGCTGTTTGGTGTCCAGCTTTTCGATATAAATGGCTTCCTTGCCGTCTTGTACGATCAGATTCACCGCTTCGCCGACTTCATCATGGAGCTTTTGCATGATCGGCAAAGCGACTTGGCGAATGTCGAGTCTTTCCGCGACAAGATGCCCAAATTGCAAGAATAATAGACCAAGCGAGTACTTTCCATCCTCGTCTTTATCAAGAAGCCCCATCTCTTCAAGTGACATCACCATTCGATAAACAGATGTTTTCGGGATGCCCGAAAGTTGCACCATTTCATTAAAGCTTAATTTTGAATGCGTTAAAAACAGATTAAGAATATCCATGGATCTTACGACTGTCTTGTTTTTGCTTTGCATGGGCATGTTCCCCTTCAATCAAGTTTGAACGTCTCAGTTCCGAATTTCGGTATATGAGTAATTATACTTGCTCTGCCAAAAAATACAACCATACAAGTCTAGATTTTACGGCATGCAGGCGATGTTAGCCTGCGTTCCTTTATTCGGGCTTTTACGGGCAGTGGATCCCTACTTATCCTCCTTGTTTCCTCTAAGTCTTAAAGTGGGGTTCTTACTCCCATGAAAATAAACTGTTGTTTCCTCAAAAAAATGGCAATACTAAACTAAGCGCAGCTCATTTCAATTTTTTCAAACAAGAACTAGCGCTTGATCCAAGTTTATGAGTGAACAAATAATCAATGGATTAAGAAACTTTTTTGACTGTTACTTCATAACCGAGTTTCTCTAGTCTTTTTATAGAATGGTTCACGATAGACTGCTGTTTTTGTTTGTCAAAATAATCTTCTCCGAGATCCACATAGAATTCTGTACGGGTTAAAAGGTAGTAGGCGATCCTTAACATGGCATGTGCTACTGCCATTCCAGCTCGTTTTCTACCTTTTCTTGCGCTTGTTCTCCTGTAAAGTGCACCTAAGTAGGTCTTGGAGTTTGCGACGGAATGAGCTGCTTCTATTAAAGCTGACCTCAAATATTTATTTCCTTTTTTCGTCTTGGTCGACTTCTTTTTACCTGCACTTTCGTTGTGACCCGGTACCACTCCAGCCCATGAGCACAGGTGGGCTGCGCTAGGAAATTGATTCCCTACATCGATTCCAATTTCAGCCAATATCTGTTGGGCGGTCGTAACGGAAATACCCGGGATAGAATCCAATCGTTCGATATCCTCTTGAGAAGGTTCTAATCTAGAGGCGATTTCCTCATCAACTTGTTGAATGTGTTCGGTTAAAAAATCGATATGACGTAAGATTGTTTTTAACATCATCCTTTGATGTGAAGAGATTCTTCCTTGAAGAGCCAATTCTAAGTCCTGCTTTTTATTCTTTAACTTCCCTCTAGCAGGGCTTGCCAATTTCTCAGGGTTCTCTTCTCCATTCGCCATTAAGTCCAGCATTTCTCGACTAGACACTCCCATGATGTCAGAAACCACAGACCCCAGCTTGATATTAGCACCTTCCAAGACCTTTTGAATTCGATTGTGTTGTCTGGCCCGTTCTTCAATCATACTTCTGCGATACCGAACGAGTTCTCTTAATTCTCGTTGGTTTTTGTTTGGAATAAAACTCCCGCGTAGTAATCCATGTCGTAATAAATCACAGATCCATTCTGCATCTTTTACGTCCGTTTTTCTCCCAGGAACAGCCTTAATATGTTGAGCATTGACCACTAAATAATGGATCCCTTCCGATTCTAACAGGTTCACAATCGGTTTCCAGTATACCCCCGTGCTTTCCATCGCCACTTGTGTGCAGCCACGTTCCTTAATCCAATCTACAAGCTGTAATAAATAGACAGTCATGGTAGAAAAAGTTTGGATCTCCTTTCCTTCGGGTGTCATCATACATGCGGTAATATTACCTTTATGGACATCTAAACCACATGCACGTTCAATTACTACTTGCATAACATGCATCCTCTCTACGGCTCATGATAATAGAGGCTGGTGCAACAACCATAATAGGATTAATCTCCCATGCGTGCTTCTCAAAAGAGAGCGACAATAAATGGTACACCATGATCGTCGGAATCAGACTGCCCGATGGGTTCAAAACACCACAGTAAGTCGACCTTCTCCTCCAGCCGTAGTTGTAGTATGGACAACTAAATCTCATTTTCATCATGATTGGTGAAGCTTTGCATCATGATTGGCTGCCCGTTAATGCGGGGCAAACAACAAAGTCCCCCGTCTTAACAGGAGGACTTTGTCACGATATGTTGATGTTCATCCACGCTCACAAGTACATCGGTCATTCCGACAAACAGGCCGTTTTCGACGACTCCGGGAATCATGTTCAGCTTGCGCTCCAGAGTTTCCGGATATGGAATGTCCGGGAAATTGTAGTCGAAAATGTAGTTTCCGTTATCGGTGATGAACGGTTTCCCCTCTTTCAGCCGCATTTCCGGCGAACAGCCGAGTTCACGGATATGGCGCTCTGTCATGCTGAAACCAAACGGAACCACTTCAACCGGCAGCAAAAAGGTGCCCAGCTTTTCAACGAGTTTGGAGGAATCGGCGACAACGATGAATTTTTTGGCCGCTTTGGCGATGATTTTTTCGCGAAGGAGCGCCCCTCCTCCCCCTTTCGTCAAGTTCAAATTCGGATCCACCTCATCCGCCCCGTCAATGGCAAGATCAATATAATCGACTTCCAGGAAATTCGTAAGGGGAATGCCGAACTCCTTTGCAATGGTTTCCGTTTGAACCGATGTCGGAATGCCTTGAATGGAAAGCCCCTCTTGAACGCGTTCTCCAAGCTTTTTCAATGTATAATATACGGTCGAACCCGTTCCGAGCCCGACGACCATTCCGTCTTTTACGAACTCGGCCGCCTGTTCTCCAACCAACTGTTTTTCGTTCATCCTTTTCACCTCTCTCTTCATTTTTACCGTTTTTGCATTTGGAAAAACCTTTGAAATAAAGGTGTCGGTAATTTTTCAAAAAGTGAGAGCGACATGGAACGTTGCGTTCTGTTATAATGAAGAAAATAACACTTAAAGTGTGTGTTCAAAAAGGAGGACAAAAAGGACCGAGAAGTTCAAGGAAGCGCCGCTTTGAGCAACGGAGCGTATGCTATTAATACGTGAGTAGCGGAAAAGCAAGCTGACGTGGAAATTCGACGGTCATTTTTCCCGGACTTTTTGAACATCCTCTTAAATGAGCTTTTCATTTTAAAACTTAGGAGCGATCTACATGAGCTTAGGATTCGGAGAAGTTGCGATCATTTTATTTGTGGCTTTACTTTTATTCGGACCAAAAAAATTGCCGGAGCTTGGAAAAGCGGCAGGGAAAACATTAAGAGAGTTTAAAGATGCGACGCGCGGGATTATGGATGATGACAAGCCTGCGGACAAAAAATAAATGGATTGCCTATACCAAAACAAAAAGCTTGCGGGGAAAGACATACTTTCTTCGCAAGCTTTTTGTTTTGCCGACAGGCTACTCCATAACAAACTGTCGAACCAGCTTCCATTTCCCCTTTTAGTGTGTGTTCAAAAAGGAGGACAAAAAGGACCGAGAAGTTCAAGGAAGCGCCGTCTCGAGCAACGGAGCGTATGCTGTTAATACGTGAGTAGCGGAGAGACAAGCTTATGAAGCCCGACTAAGAACCGCCACGTCCTGTGGCGAACGTCGGATCAGCACTTCCTGTGCAAGTAATTTCGACGGTCATTTTTCCCGGACTTTTTGAACATCCCCTTTTATTCTTTTTTTGAGTCGAGAGCATCCCTCAAGGCTTCGCCGAATAAGTTGAAAGCGATCACGACGATGAAGATCATCATACCCGGGTACAGCATCAATGAAGGATTATTTCTAAAAAATGGCTTACTGTCATTAATCATCATTCCCCACTCTGCCCCGGGCGGCTGTATGCCAAGACCTAAAAAGGAGAGGCCAGAAATAGCTAAAATAACGCCTCCGATGTCCATGAAAGCTAATACAATAACTTGAGAAATAATAGCGGGTAAAATATGTTTAATAACAATGGCCAGCCTTGATGTCCCGTATACTTGGGCCGCTAAGATAAAGTTTTGCTCCTTTACACTAAGGACCATTCCTCGAATGACGCGAGCATAAAAAACCCATTGGACAACCACCATCGCCAAAATGAGATTGAAAAGACCTGAGCCCATGATTCCGACCAAAGCCAAGGATAGAAGAAAGCTTGGAAATGCCATGAGAATATCACACATTCTCATGAAGAAATAATCAACCTTACCGCCTCTAAAACCTGCATATATACCAAGCGGGATGCTAATCATCATCGTCAGCCCCATGATAAGGAAAGCCGTTCCTAATGAGGTCCTTGTCCCATAGATTAATCGAGATAGTATATCTCTCCCTAAATGATCGGTCCCCAATGGAAATTGGGAGGAAGGCCCCTGCAGTTTATGAGCGATATCACCCAAATTCGGATCATGAGGAGCGAAAAAAGGAGCAAAAAGAGCCAGTACCGTAATGAAGAAAAGAATCATACTGCTGATCATCATAAGCTTATGTGACAGCAGCTTTTGTCTCACATTTTGCAACACTATTCTTGCTCTCCTTCCCATCGTATACGGGGATCCAGGAAAGCATAGGCAAGATCTACGAGGAGATTGCAGACTACAAAAATCACCCCCATAAACAATAAACAACCCTGAATCATCGGATAATCTCTACTTAAAATAGACGTGACAAATAACTGTCCCATGCCGGGCCAAGCAAAAACAGTTTCAACGATAACAGCTCCGCTTAGCATGTTCCCAAAGCTCATACCAAATCCAGTTAACACGGGTAATAACGACTTTTTTAAGACATGCCGGCTAATGATCAGTCTTTCGCGCATCCCTCTCGCTCTGGCATACAGTACAAACGGCTCGTTCAAATCTTCCAGCATACTGGCCCGAAGCAATCGCATATACGTACCTATATAAGGAAGAGCCAATGTCAAGGAAGGAAGCACTAAATGAGCAAAGGTCCCTCTTCCCAATACAGGAAACAAATCTAGCTTTACCGATAAAAAATAAATCAAGAGAAATCCGAACCAAAAAGCAGGCATCGAAACACTAATAAAAGCTATTATTCTACTAACTTGATCAACCAATTTCCCCTTGTAAACAGCAGAAATCATTCCAATTGGTAAACCAATAACAACAATAAGGATACATGAAGCTAATGCTAGTTGAACTGTCGGAAAAAAATACAGCATGATTTCGTTCCATACAGATTCCTTCGATACATACGACATTCCTAAATCCAATTGAATCACGTTTCCCAACCACTCTAAATACTGGGCATAAAGAGGCTTGTCCAGTCCCAGTTCCATTCGAAGGGCAGCCACTGCCTCATCCGTAGGAGGAATGTGTGATGCCCTTAAGTAAGCTGTTGCCGGATCTCCGGGAGTTAAGTGGATCAAGCTAAAAGTGATGAGGGAAATTCCAAATAATATTGGAATTAAGCTTGTAAGACGTTTAACAATAAACCAACCCATTTAATGCTCCCCCCTTCAATTGACATCAATTGAAGTGAACGGCACCTCATATTCTTGAGGCAAGAAATTTACTCCGCTTATATTTTTATGATAAACCGCTACATTAGACTGATAAGAGATCGGTAAGTAAGCAGCTTGTTCGTGCAATGTCGTTAAAATATCTTTATATAACATTTTTCGCTTTTCTTCGTCTGTACTTAATAATACTTCCTTGATTTTTCCGTCTAATTCTTTCTTTACCGGCAGCCCTAATAGAGCTTTATGATCGGGACTTCCACCTTCCGAAGCTGTCGTTATAGCAGATAAATAGGAATGTGGATCAAACGGTACCCCCCAGCTTGCCGTAAATAATAAATCAAAACCGCCTTCATTCGCCGTTGCCCAAAAATTCTCTTCTTCCTTACTAATCAACTTAACATCGATCCCCAGTTTTCTAAACTCTCCTTGGGCATATTCCGCAATCGCTTTTTGGACGTTGTCTGTGCTAATGAACAGTAATTCCAGTTGTAATGTTTCTCCAGCCTTTTCACGAAATGGTTTCCCTTCTACTTGTTTCCATCCCGCTTCATCCAATAATTGTTTCGCTTTTTTTGCATTGTATTCATACGGTTTTACATCAATCCTTGTGTAAGGAATGGTAGGCGCAAACAAAGTGTCAGCCTTTTTTTCCGTCCCGTAAAAGATATGATCGATCACAGCCTGTTTATTAAAAGCGTGTTGGAGAGCTAACCGTAATTTAAGGTCTTTGAGCGCTTCTCTGTTCGTATTAAAAAGCAGCGCCCTTGTAGCTGTAGGTTCTGATAATTTTGTTTCATATTTTCCTGATTCCTTCAGAAACTGGAATGAATCTTGGCTAATGACCCCGTTACCAAAAATAAAATCGATTTCCTTTTTCTCAAAAGCTAAGACTCGAGACTCACCGTCAGGGACGACTTTTACAACCACCCTGTCTACTTTCGGCTTCGTTCCCCAATATTTTTCGTTTCTTGTAAATACAGCCTCTTCATTTTTCTTATATTCGCTCAATACCCACGGACCTGTGCCAATCGGTTCTTTGAGCCCTTCAAATGTATTTCCGCTGTCTGGAAAAGCCGCTTCTCCTACAAATCTTAAAGGCCTGATGTAAGTTAATTCTTGAAGAGTCGGGTAATACGGATTGTGCAAAGTCAGTTTAAATGTGAATTCATCCACTGCTTCTGTCGCTTTGATTTGGTTTATTAATTCCATCCATTCATGTTGTGAGGCATTAGCTAAAACGGTATCAAAGTTTTTCTTGACGATGGCAGCATTAAATGGTGAACCATCGGAAAATGTAACACCTTCCCTCAGGTGAAATACATATTCTTTTCCATCTTTCGATATATCCCAGCTCTCCGCCAGCCAAGGCTTAATTTCTCCGCCTTCACCGTAGTAAACAAGAGATTCATATACCATAGCCTGCGAAAACCACTGATTCGGAAAATATGTATGTGGATTTAAGTCACCTATATCTCCAGACCAGGAAAAAGTAACAACTTTTGCTTGCTCTTTGTCTGATGCATTGTCTTGATCTTTTGCTGCGTTGCTGCAACCAGTTACAAAGATTGCTAGAATGACTACCAGCCCAATAAAAGGCCGGAATAAATTAGATTGTTTTAACAACACGTTTTCTCACCTTCAATATAAAATTTCTGTTATCAAAAAATAAAAAAGCCATAAAAAAAGCATTTCCAACCAGAACAAAAAGGTTAGAAATGCCTATTATGTAAGAATAAATTGATCTTCCAGCACTCTAACACCTCCCTATCTCCCGTAGGTCTAACAGCGTTTTTAGAATGGGCAGATTTTCTGACTTAGGTTCATCATCTCCATGCGTCTTCCCAGATATGATCCAGTGACTTTTTGCATAGGACTCACCTTTACAGCGGCGGGACCGTGCCGGATTTGCACCGGCTTCCCTTTTAAGTATTCGTTATGAAACGACTACACCTATTCCAATACCATATGAAGTTCTTCCTTACCGGAATATCCACTTTATGCCGTTTATTTAAAATCACGACAAAAAGTTTACCTAACACAAATTATATTCTTTATTTCAAGTTTACGCTAGGTCTTGGCATTTTTCCTGGGAAAGGAATCATCCATTGCGGCTAGATAAGCAAGGCAATGCTGAAAAATTTGAGGTTTAACATCTGTTTCACTTCGGGTAACAACTACCATACAACACAAACAAGGAGTGAAACAGATGAATCAAACTTATGTCTGGACGGATTGGTCCGACTACGCCGGGATGCTCCCGGAATTTTTATTGGCATTAGCCGTTTTGTTGATTGGCTGGATCATCGCAAAAGCGATCGGCAACGGCACGGAAAAACTACTACATAAAACGAAACTCGATAACAAATTATTTTCGGGGCTGGAAAATCGGACATACCCTCCGGAAAAAATCATTGGAAAAATGGTATATTACCTGGCTCTTGTATTCGTATTGATTATCGTATTCAACATTTTGGAGTTAAGCTTTATCGCGACACCGCTTGTCGGTATGCTTTCATCCATTACCGGAGCGATTCCGAACATTTTAAAAGCGGCCCTTCTTTTAGCCGCAGGCTGGGTGATTGCGTCCCTTCTGGCGATGCTCGTCCGCAGAGTCGGAAAATCAGCGGGTGTCGGCAGAACATTAACGAAGGTGAATGCGGCCAAAACGGAAGCAGATGCGGTGAATATCATCGATCGTGTTGCCAAGCTTGTGTTCTACTTTACTCTGTTCTTATTCTTGCCGGGTGTTCTGTCGGCCCTTGAAATTGACGGCATTGCCGGTCCTTTTGCCGGTATGATGGAAAAAATACTGGCTTTCTTGCCAAAACTGCTGGCAGCTGCTCTCATTCTATTTATCGGCTGGTTTATCGCCCGCCTTGTACGCGATTTGGTGACAGGCTTCTTACAAACGATTGGGACTGAAAAGTTGACGGCTAAATTCGGGTTAGGGAGATTATTTGAAGGAACATCCCTCTCCGCTGTCGTCGGTAATATCGTCTACATCCTGATTTTAATTCCGACGGTCATCGCTGCATTAGAGCGTTTAGATGTGCGAGGCATTTCAGAACCAGCCATTGCGATGTTGAACGACATTTTAACGATGCTTCCAAATATCGTCACAGCCGTCGTGTTAGTATTGATCGGCTTATGGATCGGCAAATGGGCGGCCCAAGTTGTGACAAGCATGCTGGAACGTCTTGGTATTAACTCACTGTTGAAAAACATGGGAATTGGCAAAGGAACTCGTTCTAATCCGATCATTACGCTATCGCAAATCATTGGAAAACTTGTTCAAATCTTAATCGTCTTCTTATTCGTCGTAGAAGCATTGCAAATTATTCACTTGGATTTCCTTGTCACACTTGGAACCGGTGTAATTGCTTACTTGCCGCACGTGTTTGCCGCCCTTGTCATTTTAGCGGTCGGCCTGTATGTCGGCAATTTGGTGCAAAACCTTGTGGCCAATCTTGTCAGCGGACCATCTTTCCGCATGTTATCATCCGTTGCGAAGTACGCGGTAATCGCCGTCTCTTTCTTTATGGCACTCGATCAGCTCGGTGTCGCCCACTCAATCGTCAATGCGGCCTTTATCTTAATCTTAGGTGGACTCGCTCTTGCCTTCGGTCTTTCCTTCGGATTAGGCGGAAAAGAATTCGCCGCGAAATACTTGCGCAAACTGGATGAGAAGATCGAAGAAAATAAATCATTGTAATCTATATAAAGAATGGGACATGGGCAAAAGAGCACCCATGTCCCATTCTTTATATAAGACAGATTCATGTTATAGCAATACTATTCTTCGTTTCCCCCTGTTACAGCTCATTTCGAATCAATTTATGCGTAAATATATAAATCATACTGACTTTTTTAACGTTAACTTTGTCTTCGCTTCTCTCTAAGTCTTTTTGTTTGAGGCTTCTTGAACAAGCCTACAAAGGTTCTCATATAAGCGGCAGGCAAGCTCCCTTCCGGGTTCTTGCCTGCCGCTTATACGTAAATAATTGGATATGGGTGGATGAAAGTCCACCCATATCCAATTATTTATATGGATTCATATGATACAATTTTACAGGACTAAACGTTTAAGAGAGGAAGACTAATCGTGAAAAAACGCAAACTGCTTTTTATGTTCGTGATCATGATGACGTTTGCCGGCGGATTTACGGCAGGAGTCCTCTTTTCGAACAACAAGGAATCACAAAAAACATCAACGCCCAAAAAAACGGCACAGGCTCCCGCATCCCAAAAAGAACCGAAAGCGAAAACACCCCCGAAGCCCGAGCAGCCAAAAGTACTGATGGGCTACGTACAGGAGTTTCGCGATCCAAACTCGGTTGATTATTCGAAGTTAACCCATGTCATTTTCTCCTTCGCTCACCCGACGAAAGATGGGCGGATATTATTGAACGGAGACACGGCTTTAAATAATTTGCAGACGATGGTCCAACTGGCACATAAGCATGACACAAAAGTGATACTGGCCGTAGGCGGCTGGTTCCATATGAACGGCGGAGAAACTTACGGCTATTTCAAAGAAGCCATCGCCAATCCCGCTTCCCGTACGACATTGGTGAACGAGCTGTCAGCCATAGCCGAGCGAGAGAATTTGGACGGGATCGACATCGATTTTGAGCACCCTCGTTCCAATGCGGACGCCCTGCAATTGAGCGGTTTTACGAAAGAGTTGAGCCAAAAGCTTCATGCTCAAAATAAAGAGCTGTCCATCGCCGTCTACTCTAAAATCCACAGCGTGACCGGAACGGAAGTGAATGCGGTCTTGTTTGAGCCGTCGATGTTCAACTATGTGGACCATGTGAACATTATGGCCTATGATGGACAATGGGACGGCGGATATGACGCATCGAACTTATCTCCTTATCCATTCACGGAAAACATCGTTCATTACTGGACAGGGCTGTTCGAGAAACAAGGTCTACCGAAAGAAAAGCTCGTACTGGGCGTTCCGTTTTACGCACAGCCGGAAAACGAGTCCGCCAAACAACTTTCGTATGCCGCCATCGTGAACAACAACCCCGAAAATGCCTGGCGTGATGTCGCAGTCGTGAACGGGATGACTTATCATTATAATGGCCGAAATACGATGCAGCGAAAAACAAAACTTGCACTTGATAACGGATTCGGCGGAATGATGCTTTGGGAAGCCGGTCATGATGCTGCCGGCGGCGCTAGTTTAACCGGTGCGATATCCGAAGCGATACAGCAACAGCAAGATTTGAATAAGAGTACAGCAAGAAGCAGTAAGAAATAATAGAAGTGACGTCCTAAACAGACCACAAAAACGATTTTTTACTGAAAAGGACCCGTCACTGAATCCTTAGCTTTACTGGATTCTCATGACGGGTCCTTTTCAGGAGGATGGCTCAACAGGTATGTTTTTTTATGCCTGTTGAGCCATCCTCTTTATATAAAATTGTCATTATATAGCGTTATCTGTCATAACTATTACTATTGAGCTCAATCATGTTTAATAAATCACCATAAAATTGTCTAAAGAAAGGAGATTCGCTAAAGATTTACCCCGCCTTAACGGGCAGTAAGACCCCCACTGATGGAAGTTTCCTTTATTAATAATTTGTAAAATTAGTTCATTTACCCTTGCAGAAATTTGTCGAAAGGTTTAGGATGGAATAAAAGTTGGAATTTTCGAAAAATAAATCTTTTATTGTTACGAAACATCCATTTCCTTTGCCTTATTCAAGGATAAATCCTTATTTATACTTCGCTTTTATTGCATAAACATAAAAAAAGGAGGATTTTCATGAGCATTGGTTCGAAGGTTCTTTATGATGGAAAAGAGTATGTCATTATTCATATCTATCATAGCGGGTATTGTGAAATCCGCGATATCAACCACAAATTTACGGTCAAATTGGTTAATCAATATGAATTGAAGCTCTGCGCTCTTTCAACATAAAAAGCCCGGGTTATGTTCCGGACTTTTTCACGTCGTTGTAAAATAGGGTGTAGGACAGTCACAACGACTTCTTCGCATTTTGCGGCATTCCTGTTTGAATGCCCGTTTTTAAGTATACTCGCTCTTTATTACAGTTTAACGGATAAATTGTAAAAATATTTTTACAATTTATCCGACCTTTTGACTATCTTAGGTAAAAAGGCCTTTTAATGAATGGGATACTTCGCATACAGCAAAGCTCGAAGCTGTCTTTCCAGTTGTTTTAAATAATCGCACGACTGTTCCAGCAAATGACGGCGCTGTTCATAATACATTTTTGCCAGCGTTTCTTCGACGACTTGCTTTTCTTCTGCGAGAACATCCATTTTGTCTTCCAGTCCTTCAAGTGTCAACATCTTACACGTGGACAGTTGATAAATGGGATTTCCGTAATCGAGAAGCTTGATCATTTCGCAGAGCAAATGCTGATCATATAAATCGGTGCTGTTCAAAAAACCCAACAGTTCTGCCAGTTCATCTAATAAACGTTGGTCGACATCCGCTTCTTCCTGGATAATCGTCCCCACATACGTAAAGCACTCCTCTTCCAATTGATGATAAATTTGTTCAATGCGCTGCAGCGCTTGCCCGATTCTCACCATCCAGGTCCCCCCCTTTACATCGCTCTTTTCCTTTTATATGTATGGAAACGTGGATTTATGTGTCCTCTGAACACATACTATAGGACAGCGACAGGGAGAAATTCCCGCCGCCGTTTGCTAAATCATATAATCATATAGGTTTTCCCTTTTTTCATGACAGCTGTGGCAAACCGATTCGCCGTGCATCGGATAGTCATCGTAGCACATCGTACAGAACAGACAGGAATCTTCTTCTTCTTCTCGTGGCGGAAGCGGACGAATTTCCCGGACTTGCGGAATCGGCTTCATCGTGTCGTATGGATCAAACGTGTTGGTTTCTATCATGTCTGTTACGTCAAATTCATCATAATCGATAAGGCCAACCGGCTTTAAGTGGAAACGCTCCAACATTACATTATACGGCACAAAAAGCGGGTGGCGCGGATGGTACTGGTGAGTCGTTCCGAGACAGAAAAGTCCCCTTCCTTCGAACAAAGAAGGCAGGTCGTTATTCCGCCCGTGAATAGCGGAATTTTCTCCCCATGCCGCTACAATCAAGTCTGCATCAGCGATTGCGTATTGAATATAGCGATCGTTATCATAGCCGACTGCCTCTTCTTTCGTTAATTCATTTAGTAGATTATGGCGATTGGTCTGATAGGCAAACAGCGTCACGATTTCCAGCGACCCGAATCCCCATCGTTTGGCAAGTAATATGCATTTGTTGGTAGTTGCATCTTCTTTATATTCATCGGCCGTTCCCGGATGTAGCAGCACAAATGTCACTTTCCGGTCATTGTTCTCGTCCCACGCTCTCGAAAGCGAGTAGCGGTATGTTCCCGTTTCATCAAAAATTGCTTCTCTTTTCATGGAAATGCTCCCCCTTTATTTGCAAGCTGCATTCTCCATATATTTATTTACTAAACTTTAACTCATGACAATTTTCAGGCGCCACGAAAGCAATTTCTCCGGCCGCTGCCGATAAGTGAAAATGACATATATCAAGACCTTGCAGAAAAACCATCATCGAAATGTTGAAAAAGGACACGTCTAAGATGTGACCCCTTTTGATTATGTGTGCTATAATTTGAAAATAAGAAATGCTTTTATTTCGTATAAGCTGACAACGATTCGCTATTAAGCGAATGACGGATGCAGTTTTTTTGAAAGGAAATGATAAACGATGGCCAATACGCATACATTCTCTAAAGGAGAAGAGATCGCCAATTCCATCACACATGGAATCGGAGCGCTCTTAAGTATTGCTGGTTTAGTATTATTGATTGTTTTTTCATCCCTTTACGGCAATGCATGGCATGTTGTGAGTTTCACGCTGTTTGGGGTCACAATGGTTCTTTTATATACTTCATCGACCCTTGTTCATAGTTTTCCTGCTGGTAAAGCGAAAGATGTATTTGAAGTGATGGATCACTCATCCATTTACTTTTTCATTGCCGGCACGTACACCCCTTTCTTATTCATCGCCGTCAAAGGCTGGCTCGGATGGACGTTGTTCGGAATTGTTTGGGGCCTTGCCATCGGCGGCACGGTGTTCAAAGCCTTTTTTGTAAAGAAATTTATATTCGCCTCCACCATCTTGTATGTAGTGATGGGATGGTTAATCGTCTTTGCCTGGAACCCGCTCGTGGAGAACATGCCATCACAAGGTGTCGTGTTATTGGTCATTGGCGGAGTCTTATACACGGTCGGCGCTGTTTTTTACGTATGGAGAGGCTTCAAATTCCATCACGCCATCTGGCACTTGTTCGTTCTTGGTGGAACCATTACTCACTTTTTTGCCGTACTGCTTTACTTGCTTTAAGAGGTTGTTCAAAAAGTCCGGGAAAAATGACCGTCAAATTTCGGCGTCAGCTTGCTTTTCCGCTACTCACGTATTAACAACATACGCTCCGTTGCTCAAAGCGGCACTTCCTTGAACTTCTCGGTCCTTTTTGTCCTCCTTTTTGAACACACACTTTAAGTAATAAAAAAGAGGCATCTTATGATGACCTCTTTTTTCGTTATTCCGTTTTACTCCAAGTTATTTAATAGATTTATTGTTTTCTATTCTTACATCTTAACTAGAAGCATAAACATGCTCGTTTAAGCGGATGTTTTTATCCGCTTTTAAACTTTTATGTGGATGAATATTTGCATATTTTAAATTTAAGTGCTATACTTAAGTAGTTATTTTTGTTCGGTATATGACTGAAAGAAAAACTATCTTCAAAAAGTGGTTTTCGTCTTGAAAGAATATGGTTGAGCAAGGATACTTTAATACAATTGTGGGAACATCCACGCAGGAGGTACATTTATTATGGTACAAGGTAAAGTAAAATGGTTTAACTCAGAAAAAGGTTTTGGCTTCATCGAAGTTGAAGGTCAAGACGATGTATTCGTACACTTCTCAGCTATTCAAGGCGACGGCTTCAAAACTTTAGAAGAAGGCCAAACTGTTTCTTTTGAAATCGAGCAAGGCGCTCGTGGACCACAAGCTGCTAACGTTCAAAAGTAATAGCTTTTGGGAAAGACTCTCTTTTTAGAGAGTCTTTTTTTATTATAGAGGATGAGCGACAAGAGCAAAAACCAGCCCTTTTCGCTCATCCTCATGCAGACATATGAATCGATTTTTTCCTTGAACGGATGACTTTCTCGACCACACCGCTCCCGCAAAGAACGCCTAAAATAATAAAAATGAAACCGAGCATCTGCTGAAGGCGAATCGTCTCACCTAAAAATAGACTCGATCCGACTAAAGCAAAAAATGGACTTAAATTCACAAAAATAGCCGATTCGGCTGCCCCTATATGCTGGACTGCCTGATTATACACCATATGACCGACAGCGGTAGCCAAAATGGCAGAGGCTAAAAAGATGGCCCATAAACCGATATCGCCCGTCATCATGGTGGAGAACCCTTTTGGTTCCATAAAAAGACTGATAATAAATAAATAAGCGCCCCCTGTGACAAGCATCCAGCCCGTCATTACGCGTCCATCAATCGTGGCAGAGGCTTTTCGAATAAACACATAGCTGATCGCTTGCACGAAAAGAGAGACAAAAATGAACAAATCCCCGAGTGACCCCGATGATAACGCCCCTCCCCCATTCAATACGACAAATCCTACCCCAATCAGCCCGAGCAGAATTCCAATAAGGCGAACTCCTGTCAAACGCGTCCCCAGAAATAAAATGGCAAGCACAGTCGTCATCAACGGCGCCAACCCCATAATGAGCCCGGCGTTTGTCGCCGTCGTTTTTTGCAAGCCCAACGATAAGAAGAAATGATGGGCCACTACATTAAACAAACCGACAAACATAATGAATCCGAGCTCTTTTAATTCGAGCTTCTTGGACACCTTCATTGCTCTCAATATCAGCAATACCGTTATACCAGCCGTCAAGATCCGAAAAGCTGTCATCGTTAACGGTGCAAAATGAGTCACCAACACCTTCGTGGCCGACACATTGAATCCCCAAAACAACATGACTATCATTAATACTATATACACTCTATATTTTTTCATTGTGCCTCTCCACTCTGTTGAATTTAACCAATACTCTCATTTTACTACACTTTTTGTATTGAAATCTAGAATTACATTTCCCGAAATATTTACATTCTCACGAGAAGAAGACAAAGCAGCCTAGGCTTAATTATTTCCCCGAAAATTGTCGTAAGCAGCATGCACAGCTTTAGCATTAAAGAAACACCACGAACAAACCGATTCCTACCGCGATGGATGCCTTCAATCTACTTAAATAACTTTTCCAACCAGTTTGCCACAAAAAAAAGCCCTGGATTGATTGACCATCAGTCCAGGGTGAGATGAAGGCTCCTTAAAAGGAGGACAACTTCCTCATCTTCTAAATGATTCGAAATCGCAGGAGAATCATGTGATCTGATATCATCATATGACACTTCCCCCTACCATTCCACTGTCATGTCAGACTTTCTAACAAAGTTTTCCATTCCGGTGCAGGAAATTCTAGAAAATTCGAACGTTACTCACAAAAAGTGATATAATCAAAAATATGTTAACCTATAAAAATATTAAGTTTACTTTTTGAGGAGGGCCATATCATGCCGGAAAAACATGAAACTCTTATTTTGGAATCAGAAGGATTCGATACAAAGCCATTCACCCCGTTGTCACCTGATTTTCTCACAAACCCTTACCCTTTTTATCACCATCTTCGCTCTAAGGATCCCATCCAATGGGTTTCCTCAATCAAGGAGAAAGGATGGTTTGTTACTGGTTATAAAGAGGCTTCAACCGTTCTTAAAGATTCTCGTTTTAAAACGAGAATACCGCTTCCCCAAAATTCAAAAGCGTATGAACAGCTTACGAGTGTCCAGAAAAATATGATGCTTTTCAAAAATCCGCCTGACCACAATCGATTGCGTTCGCTTGTAAGCAAGGCATTTACCCCGCGTGTTATAGGAGATTTGCGCCCTTATATCGAAGAAACCGTCAATCAGCTTCTTGACAATGTACAGGATACCGGAAGAATGGATATCATCTCCGATCTTGCATTTCCCCTGCCTGGCACCATCATTGCCGGCATACTAGGTGTACCAATCGACGATCGGCAACAGTTTAAGGAATGGTCTACTATTCTCATTCGTACAATTGATTTGACTCGGACCGAAAAGGTGCTTCATTCCGGCAGCGATGTCGCCCTAAAGCTGACAGATTACTTTCGAAACCTTATCAAACAGAGGATGCAGCACCCTCAGAACGATTTGATCAGCACGTTAATCAAAGAAGAAGAGCAAGGCAGCAAGTTGAATGAAGATGAATTGTTGGCCACTTGTATATTGTTATTAATTGCCGGTCATGAGACAACGGTAAATCTAATTGGGAATGGTGTGCTTTCCTTATTGAAACATCCCGAGCAACTGAAAAAGTTAAAAGAAGACCCCTCCCTCATTCATTCTGCCGTCGAAGAACTTTTGCGGTATGAGAGCCCTACACAGATGACAGCCCGCTTTGCAGCTGAAGATATTGAAATTGGAGGAAAGTTCATTCGAAAGGGACATCAGGTGTATATCCTGCTGGGAGCAGCCAATCGGGATCCAGAACATTTTTCTAACCCTGATCAGCTTGACATTACCCGCACTCCCAACCAGCATCTCGCATTCGGAGCCGGTGCTCACTTCTGCTTAGGTGCCTCTTTGGCACGGTTGGAAGCCCAAATTGCCATTAATGCCCTTCTTCAGCGGATTCCAAATCTTCAACTCGAAGCGGATATACTGGAATGGCGAAGGTTGGTTGGCTTTCGTGCTCTAAAATCACTTCCAGTTTCATATATCTGAATCTAATATAGGTTTCACCTTAACTCGTCCCAGGCTCCTCTTTAAGCTTTTTGAATCTTAACATGTTGGATAACCGAAAAGGCTTATACAAAAATAATTGGACATTGAGCACTCTTGGCTCATGTCCAATTATTTATATATTGATATTTTCATATAGCTATTTTATAATAGGATTTGTGTCTTAAAAATGAATAATAAAACCCTCATCCTAGCCGATGAGGTAGAGGTCGCGGTTTTTAAGAGTAAAGTGAATGAGACGCTGAGAACATCTATGATTTCACTTGAAAGGAAAAATCGCCGAAGTTTGTTCTTTTTCTCTGGTTGAACAAGCTGGGGCTGCCGCCGAATAGGGGCAGAACTGTCACATTTTCCCTAACCAGGTAAATGTGAAGAGCTATCTTCATGGAAGGTTTGATGCGGTTTGAATAAAGAATGCCGTCGAAGTCCTTTCGAGGCTTTTTTTATTGCTCTCGCTCCTTCCTCTTATTATTAAAAAAAAGGAGTTTTTTTATGAGTCAACATGCAGCAGCACAAGAAAATCAACAACTGCGCCGCGGCTTACAGGCCCGCCACCTAACCATGATTTCCCTCGGAGGGGCCATTGGAACGGGATTGTTTTTAGCAAGCGGAGCAGCCATCCATACAGCTGGGCCCGGCGGTGCATTAGCGGCTTATACCATCATTGGCATCATGGTTTACTTCCTGATGACGAGTCTTGGGGAAATGGCAGCTTATATGCCGGAAGCCGGATCGTTCAGCACATATGCGACAAAATTTGTAGACCCTGCGTTCGGTTTTGCGCTTGGTTGGAATTATTGGTATAACTGGGCGATTACCATTGCAGCCGAACTGGTTGCCGGTGCACTCATTATTAAATTCTGGTTCCCGGACAGTTCCTCTCTTCTTTGGAGTGCCTTATTTTTAGCGATTATGTTTGGTTTCAACTATTTATCCGTTAAAGGTTTTGGTGAAGCGGAGTACTGGTTTTCACTCATTAAAGTTATAACTGTCATTCTATTCTTAATTACTAGCGTTCTCATGATTTTCGGCGTTTTTACAGGAAAGCCTACCGGTTTTGAAAACTTTCTGATTGCCGATGGACCATTCCATGGCGGTTTCTTTACGATGCTCGGCATTTTTATGGCAGCTGGTTTCTCTTTCCAGGGGACTGAATTACTCGGGGTAGCTGCCGGTGAAAGTGAAGATCCTGCCCGCAACGTTCCGCGTGCTGTCAAACAAGTATTCTGGCGCATTTTACTATTCTACGTTTTAGCCATTTTCGTGATTGGGATGCTTATTCCGTTTACAGCAGATAGTTTGGCAAGTGATGATGTACGCGTAAGCCCATTTACACTAATTTTTGAGCGTGCCGGCTTCGCCTTTGCTGCGTCTGCGATTAATGCCGTGATTCTAACAGCCGTATTATCGGCAGGGAACTCCGGCATGTACGCTTCAACACGTATGCTTTGGAATCTGGCGAAAGAAGGAAAAGCACCAAAGTTTTTAGCCAAAGTCAATAAACGCGGTGTTCCGGTAAATGCCCTTATCGTTACCGCCCTGGTTGGAGTTTTAGCATTTTTTGGTTCCCTTTTTGGAGATGGCGCCGTTTATACATGGCTATTAAACGCTTCCGGAATGTCCGGTTTTATCGCATGGGTAGGAATCGCTGTCAGCCATTATCGTTTCCGCAGAGCTTTTGTCGCTCAAGGACGCGACTTAAACGAGCTTCCTTACCGGGCAAAATGGTTCCCGTTCGGACCTCTTTTCGCATTTGCTTTATGTACGATTGTCATTTTAGGACAAAATTACTCTGCTTTCCTCGGTGAGCAAATTGACTGGTACAGCGTTTCGGTTTCATACATTGGCTTGCCGCTATTTATTGTGGTATGGCTTGGATACAAATTCATCAAGAAAACGAAAATGATTCCGCTGGATCAATGTGATTTGAACATCCATACAAAAGAAAATGTTTAATAATTGGTCAACAAAACAAAAATAAATCATGTTTTTTCGACATATTCACCCATGATCCTCCCCATTGGTTCATGGGTGTTTTTTCATAATAATGAACTAACCAAACCTTCCATTTTATTCCTTATCATTCCTGAGTCTGTATTAAAATACACGAAAAAAAATTTAAAATATTTAAACTTTCTTTATGAATAAAGGATTTATCTGTAATACAACACATTGTCGATGACTGTAGAATATTCATAAACAAAATATTTAAAATCCAATTTACAAATTTTTCTGATAACTATATAATTAACTCGAATATTGAAAGCGCTTTAATTACAAAAAGAGGAAATTGTAACTTTTCCACGTTTTCACGCTGTAGATGTTGTTTATTTAACATTTTAAAGGGGGATTCTGTATGTCATTACAAGGAACACAAGCTCAAGCCGATCAGCAGCCTCAAGACATCGATTATACGAAAATCGCTCAATCCGCTCCATTTAAAGCACTGTTAGCAGAGAAAAGAAAATTCATCATGCCGCTTTCATTATTTTTCTTAGCCTTCTACTTCACGCTGCCGATTTTAACGGCTTACTCTACTGTATTGAACCAGCCGGCCTTTTTGGGAATGACATGGGCATGGGTATTCGCTTTTGCCCAATTCGTCATGACGTGGGCACTGTGCATGATCTACTCCAGCAAAGCTGCAAAGTTCGATGTATTGGTTGAAGATATTATGCAGCAAATAAAAAATGGGAGGTAACAGAATATGAACGTACTCGCATTTATACTATTTTTAGGAATCGTCGGACTCACACTCGTCATCACCTATTTCGCTGCCAAGAAAACGACCAACACAAGTGACTTTTATACGGCAGGCGGAGGATTGACAGGCTGGCAAAACGGACTTGCCATCGCCGGTGACTATATGTCGGCCGCTTCTTTCCTCGGAATCGCAGGAATGATTGCGTTAGCCGGTTTTGATGGATTCTTTTACAGCATTGGGTTTCTTGTTGCTTACCTCGTTGTCCTTTACATAGTGGCCGAACCTCTTCGCAACCTCGGTAAATACACGATGGCCGATATGATCGCTGCCCGCTTCAATGATAAAAAGGTTCGCGGTGTAGCTGCATTGAACACCATCGCCATCTCCATCTTCTACATGATTGCCCAACTTGTTGGTGCAGGCGGTCTCATTAAACTTCTACTTGGTATTGACTACGTCTATTCAGTCCTCATCGTTGGCACATTAATGACAGTGTACGTTGTATTCGGCGGCATGACCGCAACGAGCTGGGTACAAATCACAAAAGCCGTTCTATTGATGATCGGTACCTTCATCATTTCCGTCATGGTATTCGCCAAATTTGATTACAGCATCGCCAATATGTTTACACATATGAAAACAGCTACTCCAATCGGAGATGCCTTCTTGAACCCAGGCAATAAATTCAAAGATCCGCTTGATATGATTTCCTTGAATTTAGCGTTAGTTTTGGGGACTGCCGGCCTTCCGCATATTTTAATTCGTTTCTTTACGGTAAAAGACGCACCGACTGCCCGCCAATCGGTTGTATACGCGACTTGGATCATCGGTTTCTTCTATATTATGACGATTTTCCTTGGCTTCGGTGCAGCGGCATTCGTTGGCTATGACAATATTATTGCGGCAAATGCTGCCGGGAACATGGCAGCTCCGTTACTCGCCCAAGTATTAGGCGGCGACTTCTTATTCGCCTTCGTATCGGCGGTAGCTTTTGCCACCATCCTGGCAGTAGTAGCAGGGCTTGTTTTATCAGCTGCCTCTGCGTTCGCCCATGATTTCTACAGCCATATCGTCCGCCGCGGCGAAGCGACGGAAAAAGAACAAATGGTTGCAGCCCGTTTAGCATCCATCGGTGTAGCCGTTATCTCCATTATCTTAGCGCTGTTCGCCCAAAAAATGAACGTGGCGTTCCTTGTAGCTCTTGCATTCGCCGTAGCGGCAAGTGCGAATTTGCCAATCATTTTGTTAACGATTTTCTGGCGACGCTTTAACACGACAGGAGCCGTAACTGGAATGCTTGTCGGCTTGTTCAGTTCTCTCATTCTTGTGGCATTAAGCCCGAACGTCTGGAATCCGGAGCCAGGTGCGGCCATCTTAGTAGGTGAAGCCATCTTCCCTCTTACAAACCCTGGAATCGTCTCCATTCCGTTAGGATTTATCGCTGCCATTATGGGTACCCTCGTCTCCAGCAAAAAAGAAGACGCGAAGAAATTCGACGAAATCGTCGTAAAAGCCAATACTGGTCTAGGCGTTTCAGGCGTTTCGAATCATTAAACAAATCCACATAAAGAAATCCCCCGGATAAAGAACCATCCGGGGGATTTCTTTACGCATAAGCAGGGGGTACCCGCTTTTCTCACTGTCCAGCTACGGCTCCTAATCTTTCGGTCGTTTCACTTCTGCCCATGAAACCAAAAAGCGGTTTCCCGGTCAGAAGTTCCGAAGTACAGGACGTATAAGTGCAGCCGTGGAGATTGACATCGCGTTCTTAGGCTGCCAACGCCTCTCAAGATTAAACAGTCGCCTCCGCTTTTCTTATTCATCCGCCGGGAAGACAAGGCCGATTTGTTTTCTTGCTTCGTCCATAAGTTCAGCGGTTATCAACGAATTGGCATAAGAATTGATGGATGATTCGAGATTTCCCTTTTGAATCAATTCGATAAATTCTTTCACCTCGTAATACATCGCATTCCCTTCCTGCGGCTCGGTAATGTCTTCTACACTCCCATCGTTGTAGCGAATTTCCACTTTCTCCGGGGTATGGATTTTATCTATGATGATGCTGCCGTCCTCCCCTTGAATTTCGGCTGGCAAATAGGAATTCGTTATTTTCGAATACATGACGACCGCGTCTTTGTCTTCATATTGAAAAAGAATGCTGCCTTCCCCGTCCGCCCCCGAATCAAGCAACATTCCAGTTGCTTTGACCGTATGCGGTTTTCCGAATAGCACCACCATCGGATAAATGCAGTAAACCCCAATATCCATTAAAGACCCATTTGAAAAAGCCGGGTTAAAGGCATTGAGAACAGTTCCTTTCTTATAAGCGTCATAGCGGGAAGAATATTGACAGTAGCTTGCAGCATAGCGGCGGACCGTTCCTATTTTATATAAATGGTTTTGAATACTTGTAAAGTTAGGAAGAAGCGTCGTTTTTAATGCTTCCATTAATAACACGTTATTCTTTCTGGCAGCATCCATCATCGCTTTCACTTCCGCCTTGTTGGAAGCCATCGGTTTTTCACATAAAACATGCTTTCCATGATTCATGCACATAATGGCCTGTTCCGCGTGGAAACAGTTCGGGCTGGCAATATAGATCGCGTCTATTTCCTCGCTTTTAGCCATGCTCTCTAAATCCGTGAAGGTCGTTTGAACATGGAACTTTGCCGCAAATTCTTTCGCCCGTTCTTCTGTTCGGGAGTAAACAGCTGTCAAAGCAAAGTCCTCTATCTCACTTGCTGCTTGAATGAACCTCTCTGTTATCCAATTCGTTCCGATGATTCCGAATCTAACCATACGTTCCCCTCCATTTAATATTTATCCCTTATTAACGGGCGATGAGGCCCCATTTATCATTTATATAGTATATCACTGATGATATGGAACACTCCATGTCCATCATCCGTTTTCCTCATGTAACCATTTCTTCTCCGGCATCCTCCCCCGCCACGGCCTTTCAAGCACGAAGTAATCAACAACATAAAAATACTCCTTTAAGGCGGAGGCATCAAAATCGTTTGGATGCCTCCATCCTAAAGGAGCTGCTGTTCATCTGCTCTCTCATTACCAAATCGCAACAAATCCATTGGTTCTAATTAAAATAACATCGTTTTCGTTCTAGGAAACAATCAATATACTCCCCGTATATGCGGATGAACTTCACTCCGATAAAACTCGGTTAAACGATTCATTTCCTCTTCTTTATACGATGGAACTTCTATAGCTTGTAAACTGTCGTTTACCTGTTTCACCGTTTTAAAGCCCGGAATGGCACATGTTACCGAGTCATGATCAAGAATCCAGCGCAGTGCCGCTCTCGTCATGTTTCCCCTATTGTCTTCAATCCATTGGAGCCGTTCGCTGAGTTCGACACCTTTTTGAAACTCAAGACCGGCAAATGTTTCCCCTACGTTAAACCGCTCCCCATTGCGGTTGAAAGAACGATGATCATCTGCCTCAAAGCTTGTTTGCTTATTGAATTTCCCTGTTAATAATCCGCTTGCCAGAGGAACTCGCGCTAATATACCAACTCCTCGCTCCTTAGCTTCTGGAAATAGCTTTTCCAATGGTTTTTGCCTAAAAATATTAAATATCACTTGTAACGCTTTTACGTTTGGATTTGTAAGACAGAATAACCCTTCTTCTACGTTTTCCACACTCACTCCATAGTAACGGATCTTGCCTTCTTGTTGTAATTTATCGAGGACTTCAAAAACTTGCCCGCTTTGTAATATTTCAAAAGGCGGACAATGGATTTGATAAAGATCAATACGTTCCCTGTTTAAACGCCGTAAACTAGCCTCGCAATATTCGCGGACTGCTTCCTCTGAATATGTTTTAGAATCATATATATCGCCTGCCCGGCAGAACTTGGTAGCAATGTGAATATCGTCTTCTTTTCCTTTCGTCGCTTTCGCTAATAGTTCTTCACTATGGCCGTCTCCGTACACATCTGCCGTATCGAAGAAATTGACTCCCGCTTCCATCGCAGTATGCAAACCTCTTATAGCTTCTTCATCATTTGTCTTTCCCCATGATCCTCCTATTGCCCACGTACCAAAACTTATTTCACTAACTTCTAGTTCTGTGTTACCTAAACGCCGGTATTTCAATCCATTTCCTCCTTTCATTTAACGGGCTCTTATATTGAAGCTGCATCTTGTACGGATTCAAGTTCCAGTGCCTTTTTGCCCGCTTCCAACACTTTAATAATTTGATCGACATCATAGACGCTTCCTTTCCAGGTTCCGCCGCTGACTGCCTGCAATGCAGCCCATAAACGGGTATCATCCGGTAAATCCGGATCCGGTTCTAAATCCGGATGCCGCCCCCGCTCTGCCAGAATGGAAGCCCCTTCTTCCGGAGTGAAGATTCGATCCCCTTCTCCAATAAAATGGAGACTCCCTTCCAGCTTGTTGCGGTCTACTATAATTTCAATCACATCTCCAGTCCGCAGTTTGCCGACAGGACCGTCCGCTAGTGCCTCAGGTCCTATATGACCTATACAAGCCCCCGTTGAAACCCCGGAAAAACGGGCATCCGTAATAAGGGAAACATGCTTCCCGAATGACAAATGCTTTAAGGCTGAAGTGAGCTGATACGTTTCTTCCATTCCTGAACCGGAAGGGCCGCGGCCCATGACAACCATAATATCTCCAGCTTCAATCTTTCCGGTTTTAATCGCAGAAATGGCTGCCTTTTCAGATGTAAAGACTTTTGCTTTGCCTGTATGGCGATACACTCCATCTTCATCAACAACAGATGGATCAATTGCAGTAGATTTGATGACAGATCCCTCAGGAGCAATATTACCGGTCGGAAACGTGACAGTAGACGTTAACCCGCGTGCTTTTGCCCGATCTGGATTCATAATGACGTCATCCGGGTCTACTCCATCAGTTTGTTTGAGCTGCTTTCGGATTTCAGCCCGGCGTTCTGATGATTCCCACCAGTCTAACACAGTCCCCAGCTTCTCCCCTGTGACGGTAAGAACAGATTCATCCAGCACGCCAAGCCTGCGGAGATGAAGCATTACTTCCGGCACTCCGCCGGCCATGAAAGCCCGAACTGTTGGATGGTGTACTGGTCCGTTAGGCAAAACACTTACTAAGCGAGGCACTTCTCTGTTAATGCGGCTCCAGTCCTGAACGGTTGGAATGTTTAACTTGGCTGCGTGGGCAATGGCCGGGATATGAAGCAGCAAGTTCGTCGAGCCTCCGAAAGCAGCATGTACAACCATGGCATTTTGGATAGCGGCATCTGTTAAAATATCCCTCATCCGCAAGCCTTTCGATTCCATCGTAATCACTGCTCGGGCAGACTGACGGGCCATCTCCTCCCAAATTGGCTGTCCGGATGGCGCCAAAGCGGAATGAGGTAACGACATTCCTAACGCCTCCGCCACCACTTGAGAAGTAGCCGCTGTTCCGAGAAACTGACACCCTCCTCCCGGTGTGGCGCACGCTCTGCATCCTAAGTCAGCCGCATCCTCTAAAGACAGTTCGTTTTGGGCATAGCGGGCACCAATCGTTTGAATCTTTGCAGCATCCTCCCCGGTTGTGGGCGGGAGAGTCACACCGCCGGGAATAATGATACAAGGCAAATCGTGCATCGCTGCAAGGGCAAGCATCGTTGCCGGAAGGCCTTTATCACAAGTCGCAACACCGATAACGGCTTTGCGTGTTGGCAAGGAGCGAATGAGCCTGCGATAAACGATAGCGGCATCATTACGATAAGGGAACGAGTCGAACATCCCCGTGGTTCCTTGAGACCTTCCGTCACACGGGTCACTCACAAAACCGGCAAACGGTACACCTCCCCTTTCCTTGATCTCTTCTGCAGCCGCCCGCATGAGCAATCCGACTTCCCAGTGCCCTGTGTGGTACCCCAGCGCAATCGGGGTGCCGTCCTCAGCACGAATTCCCCCTTGAGTACTGAGAATAAGAACTTGTTTTCCTAACAATTCACTAGGTTTCCACCCCATGCCGACATTTTGGGTTAGCCCAAACAAATCTCCGCTTGGAGAATGCAACAGCATATCCGGCGTTAGCGGAAGAGAACCGGAAGGACCGGGAGCATGGGACTGAACCCGGTACAACTCCTCTCTGTCTGCTCCCATAATATAAGTTAACTGCTCACTCATCATATCCAGCTCCTCACTTTTTTTATCGAATTTGTTCATACATGAAAGGGCAGTAGCCCCCCACCTCAAAGCTGAAGAAAGCAACAAAGCTTAGGTGGGGGATAACTGCCCATAAGAACCCGATAATATTGTAAACACCTGTCAATAAGGCATCATACACCCTGTCACTTTTTAATGCCTTCTAATTCCTTCTTCACATCAACATCTGCTTTTCCCACAATCGCAGACGTGATATTCATAAATTGATCTGCACGTTTCGGATCAAGCTGTTGATCGTAGTAACCAAAGAATCCTTGCGCATTTTCACTAATATATGTTAAATATTCATACGCTAACGGACTCATATTTGATTGATCTAATTCAATATTTGCCATTGCACTTGTTACACCAAGTTCCTCTGCTATCGCTTTTCTTTCTTCAGCACTGCTTAAAAATTTAATGGCTTCGTATGCAGCAGCTTGATCTGCTTTGGCTGATATGGCATAACCGTTTCCAAAACCGCCATGATAGATTTGTTGATTTCCGGTTCCGTTTTCTACTGCAGGGAATGGAACAAATCCAACTTTTCCGATAAATGCCTCATCTTGCACAAATTCGGAAATCGCCCAATCTCCTTGCAAATACATAGCCGCTTTTCCGCTTGTAAAAATGGATCCGGCAGCCGCATAATCTAACCCAAGAAATCCATTAACAAAGCCCTTTTTCTCGATGGCCAATTCTTTCAACTTTTCACCAGCTTCAACAAAACTTTTCTCTGTAAAATCTGCTTCATCGCTTTTGGCTTTGTCAAATGGCTCGGTACCCCCGATTCGCTGAGCTAGGTAAGAATACCAATGGAGTACTGGCCAACGGTCTTTACCTGCTACTGCGATTGGGATAACCTTTTTTGCGTTTAGTTGATCAACCACCTCTAACAACTCATCGTACGTCTTTGGCGGCGTTAAACCATTCTTTTCAAAAATCTCTTTGTTATACCACAACACAACGGAGTTTAATGATAACGGAATACCATACGTCTTTCCATCATAGGTGTATGCTTCTAATCCGCCTGGAAGCACATTCTCTTTAAAGGAAGCATCTTGATTAAGCTGCTCCGTAATATCTCCTACTGCACCTGCATCCACTAATGATTTAAATACATCTCCACTCCAGTAAGTAAATAAATCCGGCAATTTATTTCCTGCAAGAGCAACCTTCATTTTCGTTTTATACGCCTCATCCTCAAAGAACTCTACTTTAATTTGAATGTCTTTATGAGAAGCATTAAATTTTTCAACGGACTTCTCCACATAAGGTCTTTTATCTGTTTCAACACTCCAGAATGTTAGTTCCTTTACCCCTTCTCCTCCATCATTAGAGCTTGTAGACTTGCTGCTTGAGCAACCGGCAATGATAAAGGTAAACATCAATAATATTACCAGATACTTTTTCATTCTCCATCCTCCCTTTTTATACTCATAATCTTAAACTAAGGCTGTTTTCGCAAACTTTGTTGTTATTTAACAAGTGGTGGGAAGTGGTTTCCGCTCCAGGTTGCTCGCTTTCCGCGGGGCGTGCGGTGAGCCTCCTCGGCTTACAGCCTGTGGGGTCTCACCTGTCCCGCTGCTCCCGCAGGAGTCTCGCACCTTCCGCTCCAACCAACCTTAAACGGTTATCTTTCAAGAAACCTATCTAAAAACAACAATCTTTTAGAAAAGAGCCTAAACTAAAAAGCCAATACTGCTTTTGACCCCAGCTTCATTCCTTTATCTGTCAGGATAAACGATGAGTTTTAATGTATTTGTTTTATCATGGATGGCCTTTTCAAAAGCTTCACTTGTTTCATCTAGTCCATATTCATCTGTAATGATTTTTTCAATATCAATCCCGCCGGTAGAAAGCATTTCAATAGCGGCAGGATATGTATGATGATAGCGGAACACCCCTCTAATATCGATTTCTTTATCAATAACATGAGAAATGTTAACTGGTACCTCTTCTTCCGGTGACATCCCAACAATTACGACTCTTCCGCCTCTTCGAACGGATGCAACAGTACCTTGAACAGCTTTAGGACTTCCGGCAGTTTCAATGGCAAGGTCTACTCCTATCCCATTTGTATATTCATTCACCCTTTGTTCTAAGCGCTCTTCACGCAAGTTGATGATATGGGTGGCTCCCATGCTTTTTGATGCTTCTAAACGACTTTGTTCTAAATCAACTGCTATAATAGCTGCGGCGCCAGCCATTTTTGCAGCGGCAGCCGTCAATAACCCGATAGGCCCCATTCCCATGATAATAACTGTTTCGTTTGGTTGAAGTCCTCCACGGCGAATTGCATGCAATCCCACCGAAAATGGCTCCACCATTGCAGCGGTCTCAAAACTCATGCTATCTGGAATAGGGAAAACGAGATCAGCCCTCATGGCAACATATTCACAAAATGCCCCGTCATAAGGTGGTGTAGCCAGGAACTCTACACTTGGACATAGGTTATACCGTCCTCCCTTGCAGTGCTCACACTCTCCGCAAGTTGCACCCGGTTCAATGGCCACACGCTGACCTTCCTTAAGGTGCATCACATTTCTTCCGATCCTTACGATTTCTCCAGAAGCTTCATGCCCTAAAATAATAGGTTTTTTGACAACAAAACTCCCGATTTTTCCATGCTCATAATAATGGATATCTGAACCGCATAAACCGACGGCTCTAAGTCGAATTAAAACTTCGTTATCTTTCGGAGTTGGGACTTCCATTTCTTTCATCTCTATATTTTTTCTACTTGTAAGGACCGCCGCCTTCATCTGATTTGCTATCACTGTTCACTCACTCCCACCCTTGAAATTATCTTTGAACCTTATAGAGAATCACCCATTTAACCAGCCATACATCATAAAGTGAGCCTTCAATCCGTGGAGGTTGCTGCCTGTTAGACCATAAGCGATCGTTAATCGGCTTTTGATAAGTCAATCCTGCTCGTTAAGGTTACTTGGTCCCCAGGAGAGAGTATACGAAATCCCGTTAGAGAAGGGGAAACGTCCAGATTTGGTGCATTTGTTACCCATGTATACGGCTCTGGACAGAGAAAACCTTCCTCTCCGTTTCCATTAAAAATCACCCAATGTTTGAACTGTTCATCACATTGGTAGCGGAGCAGGAGGTTGGCACTGCGATCATGGATAACTGCTTCACTTTTGCCTTCATGATCGATATCAGCTAAAAAAACATCATCAAAGGTCCTGTCCGTCAAATCAAGTCCTTTCTTTAGCTGCTGTCCGTAATCCACTACTTCCAGCTCACCTGTTGGTAAAAAGCGCTCATTAAGCTTCCATCTTTTATCAACAGGGAGCGACAATGTGCACTGCTTTAAAGAGCCGGCAGGATTGATTGGGAAACAGAAAGTGGTATGATAGCCAAATCCCCAAGGAAAAGGTTTTGAATCCTGGTTAATAATCGTGGCCTCCTTATATAGGCTTGGCCCTTTTAACACATACGTCATCCGAACCTTAAATGAGTGAGGAAATTGATCACCAATATCCGAAAAATCATCCGATATTAATTCAGTCTGCAACATCACTTCATCCCCCAAGGTTTCCGCTTTTATCAGTTTCCACGGTTTATCATACAGCAGTCCGTGAAGATGATTGTTGTTGCTTTCCTCATTAATGGCAAAACGATACGTTGTTTCACCATAAGTGAATTCACCGCAATCGATGCGATTAGGAGGAAATAAAATGGGAATTCCGTATAAAAATGGCTTTTCCATATATTCTTCTTTAGTCGCAGGGGTCCTTAATAGTTTAAGGTCCCCTTCTTTCCACTTTAACGAAATAAGATTGCTGCCCCATGCTGGTACTAACACCGCTTCTAAATGATCCGTTCCTGCTCGAATAGCGGTTTCATTCAAATATCTTGTTACTTCAACATAAGCTGCCATAATGTTCCTCTGTCCTCCTTATCGGACGCCCTCATACTGATTTTCCGCGGGCATTGGAGCAGGACGTTTGCATGTACTTTGCATCATATAATGCTTATTTTCACGTGACGCATCATGGAAGCCATGCATTGCCTCCAGTACATGGTACGCCATATCGCCATGTGCCCTATGCTCGTCACCTTCAGCAATGGAGCGTGCCAGATCAGCGACACCAATTCCACGGTTGTTATCCGTGTATCCGTGCGTAAGCGGAATTTCCTCCCAATCCGCGCTTCCTGCTCTGCGAAGCTTGACTGTGCCTCCGAAATGATTAGGATCGGGCACAAGAAGTGTGCCTTTGCTTCCATGAATCTCGATATTTGGAAGCGTGCTGCCCGCCATTGTATCAAAGCTCGTAATCAGTGTACCGACTGCCCCATTCTCAAAATCGATAACACCAGCAATGTGCGTTGGTGTTTCCACCGGCACTTTCTTGCCTCGCTTCTTTTCACTTGTAATGGTCCGCTCTGAATACGAAATAGCGGCAGACCCTGTCACACGCCGAATTGGGCCGAGAAGCGTCACAAAGGCCGTTAAATAATACGGCCCCATATCAAACATTGGACCGCCGCCGACTTCATAATAAAACTCCGGATCCGGGTGCCAGTGCTCATGTCCACCGCAAAGCATAAATCCTGCAGCGGAAACCGGGGTGCCAATCGCCCCCTCATCAATGAGCTTGCGGCATGTCTGGATGCCTCCTCCAAGAAAAGTCTCTGGCGCACTTGCCACACGCAACCCTTTCTCCCGGGCAAGGTTTAATATTTCCCTGCCTTCCTCACGGGTCACTGCCAGCGGTTTTTCAACATACACGTGCTTTCCCGCTTGAAGAGCATTCTTGCATACAGAAGCATGCGCTTTTGGAATCGTTAAATTAACGACAATATCGATCTCAGGATCTGCAAGCAGTTCATCCACTGTATAGGCTTTTTCCAAGTCGAATTCTTTTGCACGCATCTTTGCACGTTCAACATCCAAATCGGCACAAGCCACCAGATCAACCTCTGGATACTGCTTTAAATTAGTAAAATAAATGCTGCTAATATTGCCGCAGCCGACAATCCCTACTTTACTGCGTTTCATTATTTATTCCTCCTCTCTTATTAACGAACTGCCCATAAAAATCCACGGCGCATCATTTCAGTTACTTGAGGCATTGCTACAATGTCGGCTTGATGGCCGAGACTATTGTAATAAACCTTGCCCTCACCCCATGTTTTGGTCCAAACAACCGGCATTTTCACTTCATCGAAATTTGTGGTTGCATGAATTTTAACGGCAGGATCGATATGCATGTAATATTTCTCAGACTTCACCTCGAAATCGCCGATTCCTTTCGTGAGGGGATTCTCCGGGTCCGTCATGTTTACTTCATATAATACCCCGTCATTGCCTGGATGAGCTACCCATTGTCCACCAACCATGTACTGGTATTCCACCTCATTGCGAAACGAATCTGCCATCCCGCCGTGGCAGCCGGCGATGCCGCAGCCCGCGTGTACGGTATCAAGCAGCGGCCGCAACTGTTCCTGCGTAATCGTTCCCATCGTCCAGACGGGGACAATCAAATCAAGAGCGGCTATTCTTTCCGCATCTGTAAACGAGTCTAATGTATCGGAAACCGTGACTTCAAAGTTTTCCTCCCGCAAGATACCTGCAAAAATTTGAGCAACGAGGTCTGGTTCATGACCATCCCATCCACCCCATACAATTAATGCTTTTTTCATTGGTTTTCTCCTCACATTCTTTATAGGCATTATCCCCTGTTACTGCACTCAAGATGAATAAGTGTGCTCCTAAACCACTGTAGATTGCTCTGATTTTTCAAGTAGATCTGAGATCGAAACCCATTGTTTTGTACGGGAAGATTGCTCGACTGCTTCCAGTACAGCCTGGTTTCTTACACCGTCCATAAAGTTAGGCAGAGGACTATAGCCTTTATCCACCCCGTTTAATAACTCCACGATAAGATTGATAAACGTGTGTTCATATCCGATAATATGACCTGCAGGCCAATATGCCCCTGCATAAGGATGGATTTCTTCGGTACAATTAATGGTTCTAAACCCTTGCAAACCAGGTTCATCATTATGGAAATACACTTGCAAGTTGTTCATATTCTCCATGTCCCAGCGGATAGAGCCTTTTTCACCATTAATCTCAATACGATTGCCGTTTCGATTTCCGCCTGCAAATCGAGTTGCTTCAAATGTACCGATGGCACCGTTTTCAAATCGGGCAATGAAAACACTCGCATCATCTACATCGACGTCTCCCATTTGGTTACTAGTGGCTTTTCCGCTTAAACCGGAGCTGTCTTCTACAATCGGACGCTCCTTAATAAACGTTTCTAATATGCCGCTTACTTCTTTGAATTCGCCAACTAAAAATCTTGCCAGATCAATACTGTGGGCTGCTAGGTCACCATGCGAGCCTGAACCGCATACTTCTTTACTCAAGCGCCAGACGAGAGGAAACTGCGGATCCATGATCCAGTCCTGCAAATACGTCGCTCTGACATGATAAATCTTACCTAAGCGTCCGCTTTCAATTAGTTTTTTAGCCAATTGAACAGCCGGAGCAAAACGGTAGTTATGATTGATCATATGGATGACATCGTTTTTCTCAACCGCTTCTAACATCCGCTTCGATTGCTCAAGTGTCATAGCCAGCGGCTTTTCACAAAAAACATGTTTGCCTGCTTCAGCAGCTGCAATGGCAATTTCAGCATGGCTGTTATTGGGAGTCACGATATCAATTAAATCAATATCCTCACGCTCAATTAGTTTTCTCCAATCTGTCTCGTAGCTGTGCCAGCCCATCTTGGCTGCCGCCTCTTTTACACCTTCTTCATTCCGGCCGCACAATGCCTGCAATACAGGCTCGGCATTCGGGTCAAAGTAAAACGATACATCCCTGTAAGCATGGGAATGAGCTTTTCCCATAAACTTGTAGCCTATCATTCCAATTCTCACTTGCTTTTTGTTTACGCCCACCACATCTCAACAGCTCCTTCTTTAATGATTTTATCCCGTAAAAAGGCGACCGCTTTTCCAAACCCTTCTTCAACACTCATTAATCCATCTTCATGCTCAATGCTAATTGCCCCATCATAGCCGATGGTTTGAAGGGCACTCACGATTTCTCTCCACGCATCTTCTCCATGACCGTAACCGACTGTTCTAAAAATCCATGAACGGTTGGCAAGGTCGCTGTAACTCTTTGTATCCAGCACTCCATTTAACGGATTATTTTGTCCATCTATCCTTGTATCCTTCGCATGGAAGTGATATAACGCGTTTTCCTTTCCTAGTGCCTTGATGCAGGCAACAGGATCCATTCCTTGCCAAAAGTAATGACTCGGGTCAAAGTTAGCACCAATTTGCTCACCGCATTCCGCTCTTAAGCGCAGCAATGTTTCTGTGTTATAAACCACAAAGCCTGGATGCGGTTCAATGGCAGCTTTTACGCCTTGCTCTTTTAAAAACTCATTCTGCTCTTTCCAATACGGAATGACTTTTTCGTTCCATTGCCAATTCACTACATCTGAAAAATCATTCGGCCACGGGCATGTGATCCATACAGGATGCAAAGAATAGTCAGACTCACCCGGACACCCTGAAAAAGTGACGACATTTTCAACCCCAAGCTTAGATGCTAATCGTACAGTATCCTGAAATGCTTGATGGTGTTCGTCTGCGATGTTCTTATTCGGATGCAGCGGATTTCCGTGACAGCTCAGCGCGCTAATTTGAATTCCGCGGGAATCAAATGCCTGCTGAAATCGTTTTAACTTTTCTTCGTCATTCAAAAGTTCGGACGGCTTACAATGTGCATTCCCTACATAACCGCCTGTACCGATTTCGACTGTATCAAGACCGCTCTCCTTTATGTAATCCAATGCTTCTTCCAGCGTTTTTTGGGAAAATAAGACAGCAAACACACCAAGTTTCAAGAAAACCTCTCCTTTTCTATTTGGTTGCAAAACTATTTCACCACAGACTTACCGCCTGTTGGCAATGAACCATAAATCATAGAATCCCTTTATTGATTTCTAAACGCTGCTAAGGCAGCATTTAATTCCTTCGTTTTAGCGTAAATCTCTTGATAAATGTTAAACAGTTCCTCGTATCTTTCAACATTTTGTACGATTGGCTCAAACACCGCTGCCTCCCGGATGAATTGCTCTGCACACTCTTCGAGAGATCCAAACCATCCACTGCCAAAGGCAGCCAGCATCGCTGCCCCCATAGCCGGGCCTTGCTCACTTTCCAGCTTGATTACTTTCGCATGAAAAATGTCGGCTTGCATTTGGAGCCATCCCTCATTTTTGGCTCCGCCTCCAATCGAGATAATAGTATCAACCCGTTTCCCTTCCTCCCGGAACAGCTGGATTGATTCTTGAAGCGAAAAAGTAATCCCTTCCATAACAGCCCTCACAAAATGCTCTCTCTTATGGGCGCCATCCATTCCGATAAAGCTCCCCCGAATGAAAGAATCTGCATGAGGCGTTCTTTCGCCCACTAAATAAGGAGTAAATAACAGTCCGTTTGCCCCTATTGGGACAGATTCCACACCTTGCAGCAACTGCTCAAACGTTTCATTTTGAGCGAACGTTTCTTTAAACCAGCTCAAGCTATAACCGGCAGCAAGTGTAACTCCCATCGTATAAAACGAATCTTTCTTTCCATGGTTAAAAAAGTGCACTTTTCCTTTAAAATCCCTCTCTTTGTCTTCCTCATATGAAAGAATAACCCCTGATGTTCCGATACTGCATAATGTTTTTCCCGACGAGAGAATGCCGGCACCAATGGCTCCGCATGCATTGTCGGCTCCGCCGGCAAATACTCTCGTATTCTCCGATAATCCTGTCTCTGCTGCCATGTCCGGGAGCAGCGTCCCTACACAATCATGGGATTCAACAAGAGGCGGGCAAATGTCTGGAGAAATGCCGAATTGCCGGCAAATATCATGGTTCCACTCCTTATGTGTTACATGTAAAAGCAAAGTTCCTGCTGCATCCGAAGATTCACTGTTAATTGTCCCTGTCATCCGGAATCTTACATAATCTTTAGGAAGGAGAAAAACAGCCGTTTTTTCAAAGATTTCGGGCTCATGTTCCTTCACCCATAAAATTTTGGGCAATGTAAAACCTTCCAAAACCCGGTTTTTTGTAATGTCCAGCAGCTGTTCGCCAAATTCTTCTGTCATCTTAATGCATTGAGGAGTCGTTCTTGTATCATTCCAGAGTATGGCGTTACGCAGCACACGCTGTTCTTGATCAAGCAGCACTAATCCGTGCATTTGGCCAGAATAACTGATTCCTTCAATATCCCCAGCTTGAACTTCGGATTTAGAAACAAGTTCCTTCAATGCATGAATGGTTTGCTGTACCCAGTCCTCCGGATTTTGCTCGCTGTATCCTGCCTTCTCTTGAATAAGCGGATAATTTTTTGACACTTCTGCGCAAACTTCGCCTGTTTGATTGACTAAAATGGTTTTAACCGCACTCGTTCCAAGGTCGATTCCAATCACGTACTTCATTTCTTCACTCCTTCACCTATACAAAGGGATTGCCCTCTAGGTCTTCAACCGGCCTGAAGACCTAATTTTATAGAAGAAATCCGTCATCAAATCCTTTTACTTCGTTCGGTTTGCATGACGGGTTCTTTTAAAGAGAAAGGTTTCAATGGTCGTTTTTAAACCTCTTAAACCTTCCTCTACCGGTCTTTTAAACTTCTAAAATGTATTGATTTAAGATGGCTTTCAATCGTTCTTGTCTTCCTGATTCATTTTTAATCGCGTCATTGTTTAGAGCATATTGCTCAAGTGTGTGGAAATTTGCTCTTCCTTCCACAATATCCAGTCCGATTCCCTCTGTAAAGCTGCGATAACGATCTTTAATCACATCTTCAAACACGCGATCCTCGATCAATTTATGTGCCACTTTCAATCCTCTTGCGAATGCATCCATACCGGCAACATGGGCATATACTAAATCTTCCGGCTCAAAGGAAGACCTTCTTACCTTTGCGTCAAAGTTTAATCCGCCGCTGCCTAAGCCGCCGTTTTGCAGAATTTCGTACATTGCTAACGTTGTAGAATATAAATCTGTCGGGAACTCATCCGTATCCCACCCTAAAAGAGGGTCACCCTGGTTAGCGTCAACTGATCCGAGAAGGCCATGTACCCTTGCCATGCGCAATTCATGTTCAAATGTATGCCCGGCTAACGTAGCATGGTTAGCTTCAAGATTTAATTTGAAATGGTTCTCTAAGCCATATTGCTTTAAAAAGGCAATCGTTGTCGCCGCATCTGTATCATATTGATGAGTGGTCGGCTCTTTCGGTTTCGGTTCGATTAAAAACTGCCCTGTATATCCGATTTCTTTCGCATAATCAACCGCCATATGCATAAATCTAGCCAGGTTATCAAGCTCCAATTTTAAATCAGTATTCAATAATGTTTCGTACCCTTCACGGCCGCCCCAGAACACATAGTTCTCTGCGCCAAGCTCTTTTGCCGTTTCCAATCCTTTTTTCACTTGTGCCGCTGCATATGCAAACACATCGGCATTGCAGGAAGTAGCCGCGCCATGAACGAAACGAGGATTCGTAAACATATTGGCTGTGTTCCACAATAATTTCACGTTGCTTGTTTTCATATACTCTTTAATCATACCAACGATTATGTCTAAATTCTCATTCGTCTCTTTTAATGTACTTCCTTCAGGTGCAATATCCCGGTCATGAAAAGCAAAGAACGGAACACCCAATTTCTCATAAAGTTCAAAAGAAGCTTCTACTCTAGCTTTTGCCAGATCCATACCCGTGTATTGGTTCCAAGGTCTTTGCATCGTTGCAGCACCGAATGGATCTGTTCCATCCGCCGTAAACGTATGCCAGTAAGCAACCGAAAAACGGAGTTGTTCTTTCATCGTTTTGCCGCCTACGACCTCTTCAGGGTTATAATATTTAAATGCTAAAGGATTTTTGGAATCCTTCCCTTCATAAGCCACTTTGTTTACACTTCCGAAATAGTTAACTTTATTCATTTGTACCATGTTATTTCCCTCCATTATTTTGTGTATTGACTATCTTTAAAGTTTGGATCTTTACTCTCCAGAAAATTTAATCGTTTCCAATTCCTTCTTCACATCAACATCAGACTTTCCAACGATTGCAGAAGTTACACTCAAAAACTGGTCTGCACGTTTTAGTTGACAATATCGTATGGTCAGCCTTTGACTGAACCGGCTACAACACCTTTTGTAATGTACTTTTGTAAAAACGCGTATAGGATAATGATTGGTGCGGTTGAAATAACAAGAGCTGCACTTATGATAGAATAGCTGGCACTAAAGTTTCCTTTAAATGCCATGAGGCCAAGCGGTAGAGTTTTTAATGATTCATCTGAAGTCATGACAAGCGGGAAGATAAACTCGTTAAAGATATTAAAGAATGATAGGATTGTAACCGTTGCTAAAATTGGTTTCGCAAGAGGTAAATAAATTCGAAAGAACAGTTGATAAATATTGCAGCCATCCATTACCGCCGCTTCCTCAAGTTCCTTTGGGATTTGAGTGAAAAAACCGTACAATAAAAAGACTGCCATTGGAAGGCCAAATCCGATGTATGGAAAAAACAGGGCCCAAAACGTATCGTAAAAGCCGAATTGGTTGGCTATGTTGAAAATTGGAATAAGGGTGCTCTGCACCGGAATTAGCATCGCCAGAAAGAACATACCAAGCAAAACTTTTGAACCTTTAAACGGTCGAACAGCTAGATAAAAGGCGATAAATGACGAAACAATCAACAAGCCGAGTACGGAGAAAACCGTAATATAGGTAGTGTTGAAGAAGTAATCGCTGATCCCTTCATTCCATGCTTTTGCGAAGTTTTCAAAGTGCCACTCTGAAGGCAGCCCCCATGGATTAGCGAAATATTCACTATCGCTTTTAAATGAAGAAATTAGCATCCATACGAACGGGTAACCGGTGAAAACTAAATGAACGAAGAGAATAAAATAGATACTGAAACGAACAAACGCCCTTTTAGTTAAACGTTTTTGTAAGGTTAAAAGGCTGGGTCTTTGAAGCGGTTTAACAGTTTCGATTGGTGTACTTTTCACGTTTCTGCTCCTTTCTTTATTGGAATTGAGATGTACCTTTTCCTAACACTTTCGCCAAAATAAAGGCAATAACTAATCCAAATAAAAGCAGGAAGGTTGAGATGGCACTTCCATATCCATAATCCATTAAAGTAAAGGCATTTTTCATCATATAGCTTGCCAGTACCTCGCTCGAATTGTTTGGTCCCCCTCCTGTCATGATGTAAATAAGATCGAAGTATTTTAATGAATTAATTACACAGTTTAAAATCGTAAACGTGATAACATGCCAGATGAGCGGGATGCGAATGCGGAATAATATTTGCCATTCACTTGCCCCTTCAATTCGTGCTGATTCAAGCACTTCCTCCGGTACATTTTGCAACGCCGCAAAGTAGACAATGACATAAAACCCGATAAACTGCCAGGCAACAACAGCGATAACTGATGCAAGCGCATATTTTTCTTCACCGAGCCATGCATGAGTCCAATTCTCAAGGCCTAATTTAATCAGAAAATTGTTGATCAATCCAAAATTGGGATCATAAATTTGTCCCCATAAAATCCCGAGTACCGCTGTCGAAAGCATAACTGGTGTAAAATAAACCGTTTTCAAAAAATTGGATCCTTTTAGTTTGTAGCTAAGAAGAACAGCTAGAAACAATCCCACTGGAATTTGAATGAACAATGCACCTAGTGTAAGCAACGCAGAGTTTTTTAGTGAAGTCCAAACAACTTCATCTGCAAGAAGTCTTTTATAATTTTCAAGACCGTTAAAAACTTTTGGGCTAATTGCATTCCATTCAAAAAAACTGTAATAAATACTCATAATGATCGGGACAATAATAATAAATGAAAAAATTGCAAGAGCTGGTCCCATAAAGAATAATCCACTTGTCCAACGCTGCAGTCCCGTTTCTCTCACTGGAAAACTCCCCCTTTTATGTTAGAATTAAAAGTCACGCACCCTGATGTTCCCTATCCCTTTTTATCTTGTATGCGTTTACAAACTTATGATATCAACATTTTAATGGTCTGTAATTAGACTCTGATTGGCTAAAATAGCTCATCGATTAGATAGACAGAAAATTTAAATTATTATTCCCATCCTGCTTTCATCTTTAGATTTCTCATCATCTTAATAAAATGAAAAAGCCTTCATAATAAACCGGTAAACCTTTGATAGAATCGACAACGACTTATACTTATACATAAAAAAGGGGACATGGCGCTTTTTATGCCCATGTCCCCTTTTTTATAGCCGTGTTTTTAAACTGACTTTCTTTTCTCCAAAAATCGATTGCGATACTGCTTCGGTGTCATGTTTTCATTCTTTTTAAATATTTTGATAAAATAGCTCGTTGTTTGATATCCGACTTGCTCTGAAATCTCATCAATCCCTAAGTCTGTTACAATAAGCAATTCTTTTGCCTTTTTAAGCCTCACCTTTGTGACAAAATCACTAAAGGTGATTCCTTTTTCTTGTTTAAATAAAACACTAAAGTAGCTTGAATTAAGATGAACATGCTGCGCTACGTCTTTAATTGCTAATGATGTATGTAAATGATCATTTATATATTTCATAGCGTTATCAATGCTGAGATTACTCGACTTTTTTTGATCCGAGAAAAACTCCTGTATCTCTGGATCAATAAGAAGCTCACTTAATTTTGTCCTCTGTTTCTTTTTAGCTGTTTCCAGTGCCTTTTGAGCAGAGGCAACCAGTTTGTCCTGCTGAATGGGCTTTAATAAATAATCAACAGCCCCAAGCTGTAAACCTCTTTGTGCGTATTCAAACTCTGCAAAGCCTGTCAATAAGATACTCGTCACATCTTTATCTTCATTTTTCAATGCTTCCAGCAGCTCAATGCCTGTCATGACAGGCATTTGAATATCAGTCACCAATAAGTCATAGTTACGCTCCCTCATGAGCTCAAAAGCTTGGAGACCATTTTCAGCTACATCTACATCATACTGTCCTTTTGCCCATTTTTGCAGAGTAAGAGAAACCCCCATTCTTGCGTTACGTTCATCATCAACAATTAATATAGCAGGATGATTCATACTATCATCAGCTCCTTGATGGTATTCGTAGAATTACTGTGGTTCCTTTATTTAAATGACTATCAATCTGTAAACCAAATTCTTGTCCAAAATGCAGTTGAAGAAGTTTATGAACATTAAACAAGCCGATTCCAGTTCCTTTTGAAATGGAATTCATGCTTGTTCCATTTCGTAGGCGTTTTTGAATTTCCTTTAGCCGCTCTCCTTCTACCCCAATACCATTATCTTTAACGATGATTTTAACGACCCCCTCTTCCTCTTTTACCGACAGCTTAACAATGCCGCCATCGCTCTTTGGTTCAATGCCATGAGTGATCGCATTTTCTAAAATGGGTTGTATGGTTAATTTCGGGATTTCACACATTGCTGCACATTGGTCGAAATCTATATTGACTTGGAGCCGTTCATCCCAACGCATCTGCATAATATCGGCATATCGCTTTACCTGTTCCAACTCTTCTTCAATCGATACAAAACCATCTTTCCCGCTTGGTTGAATGGCATAACGGAATAGATCCGCCAGCGTCACGACAAACTGTGCAAGTTTTTCTTCTTCTTTACTAACGAGCGACCAATAAAGCGAATCCAATGTATTAAATAAAAAGTGCGGATTAATTTGTGAGTGAAGCGCCTTAATTTCACTTTTGCTTCTAATAATCTCTTTTTCATAAACGGCTTCTATCAAATAATTAATTTGTTTAACCATTTGATTATAAACGGTATTCAACTGGTTGATTTCATGATTAAAATAGTGGTCAGGATTCTCTGCAAGAATACCGCCTTTTGCTTGTTGCATCACCTTTGTCATTTTTTTGATTGGGGACGTAATAAATAAAGAAAGGTAATAAGACAATAATGCAAATAAAATGACACTGAGAATGCTTGCCCATACTAGAACAGTCTGTAAAAAATCGATTCCTTCTGTTACCTCTTTTTTAGGAACTAAAAGAGCAAGTGTCCAATTCGTTTCTTCTACCCTTTTTTTTACTGTAATGTAATCCTTTTCTTTTTCTTGAATATCACCAATTGATAAAAGAGGTTTGTTTTTTTCCTCTGTTGAAATATCCGTTTTTTCTGCATCAAGGAGGTACATCGTACTTCCCTTCATTTCCGCTATATCCTGACGTGTAAATTCAATAAGAGAAGGCTTAACCCGAATTACTAAATAGCCGCCTTTTTGATATTTTCTTTTCTCTAATCGAATTTGGCGAACTGCGACTAAGTAATTTGGGTTTTCCGGATCACGGCCAACCCATACAAGATTCCCCGCCTTTAGCGTTTTATCCGCTTCAGCAACATACCGTTTCTCAATTCTTTCCGCAATAGATTTATTGACAACAGGATAAATGCTGTTTGAAAGGGAAAATAATTCAATTTCCTCAATCGCTTGTGAATAGGCACTCGTATTAAGCAAGACTTTTCGTATTGCGATTCGCTCATCAAAAGAAAGTTTTGAACCATTTAGTTCTTCCATAAGCATTTCTTGAATACGATCATCTGTTGCAAGATGCAGGGTCAACACATTTACTTCATTTAAAAGAGCTTCTAAACGCCCGCTCATTTGGACAGCAATTTCATTAACATATTGTTCTGCACTTTCTTTTTGCAATTTTGAAAGCATTAAATAAGACACACTAATCGTTAACATTAATACAATAATCATGGCAACTATAAATCCAAAAAATATTTGCCCTCTCGTACGATCCATTCGTAATTTTCTTAGTAGATTTAACATGATCTCTCACCTTTTGGCCACGCTTTTATATTTATGCCTTTATTTTATGGATTCATATTTACTGCTTACATAACAATCACCATTTATTAAGCGCTTACACAAAATGTTCGTAGTTTTTATTATATATACTGAAAATAATACGTCTATACCTTTACCGTAAAAATATTCATAATTTTTAAAACAAATAGAATGGACAGTTCATTTCCCTCAAACTTAGGGTATTGCTTAATTTTTATAAAAACGAAAAGCAGACAAGGCTTAAAAGAGCACTTGACTGCTTGTTTATCCCGCATTAACGGGCAGTAAGACTCCCACTGATGGAAGTTTTCTTTATACACTTTTTTCTTGAAGGCTTTGGACCTGACTCATTTCCTTTTTGTTTAAATACGTTTTATATACAATCAGACCAATGCATCCCGCCAGCGCACAATAGCTCAATAATTGATATAGAGCGGCACCGCCGGCAAAATCAAGGATGAAGCCTCCCCCTAAGGACCCGATAATTCCGGAAAGGCCAAAAAACGCTGAAATGAACACCAATTGGCCAGTCGCCCTGAATTCGTCCGGAATCAGTTTTGTAACAAACTGAAAGGCACATAGATAAAACACGCCAAAGGTCATTCCATGCATGGATTGAAGCAAGATGACGTGGGACGGCGTTTCGGCCAAAGAAAGCAGCAACCATCTCACTCCGTATAAACCCGCGGCAATCACTAAATATGTCATTTCATTAAAAAAGCGCATCCAATAAGGGCTCAATAAAAAGACTGCCGCCTCTGCCGCTACAGCGACAAACCAGGCAAGCCCGATTAATGATTCGCTGCCCCCAAGCTCCTTTATGTATAATCCGGCAAAACTATCATTCGCCCGGTGGGTGATGGAGACGAACATGATGAAAAATAAAAAAAAGAGAAATCTTGGCTGAACAATCACTCTTACCGCGTCTTTTAAATAGATGGGTTTGGACGATACGTTCACGTCCGACACCTTTCGGATGAGCACAAGTGTAACCAACGCATAGACAAGAAAAAGGTATAATAAATAATCAAGCCCTATGCGAGCTAAAAGGGCCCCTCCTATTAAAGATGTTGCGGCAAAGCCCACGGATCCCCACATCCTTATCCTTCCAAAAGCGGTTCCCAAAACGGATGACGTCTTTTGGGCTAAACTATCCCCTAAAGCTCCGACCGGGGACATAAAAGAATAAAATAAACCGCATAAAAAAATAAGCGCAAAAAATGAATTCATTTGAAATAAGATAACACTGCTTATCGTCATCCCGATTAAACAGATGAGAACCATTCTTTTTACGGTTTTATATTTATCGCTCATATATCCCCAAAAAGGCTGTGAAAAAAGAGCGGTAAAAGGACCGATGGCCATCAGCCAGCCAATTTTAGTCGCTGACAATCCGTGCTCCTGAAAATACAGCGGAAGAAAATTGCTCATAATGGTGACGGAAGAATGAAAAAAGAACAGAAAAACACTTAAATACAGAACCGCATGTTTATGCATTAGCGATCGTTCCTCTCCGTTGTCATGAATGGGCATTGCTTTCAGTATATGCCCGCAGCCAATCGTTCATTTAATTTTCTCTTTAAATTGTTTGCGTTTACAGATAACATGCAAATTGATTCTACCATTATTTAGAAAAATTTCAACAGAAATTTCAAACCTGGCGGCTGTCATGAGGTGACGGAAAACATGCATTGTTCCATAAGAAAACGCCAATCTTTTTACTTTTACTGAAAGACACGAAAAGTGAAGTTTGAGGCTTAACCTAACAGTAAGTACATGTTGTTAAACAATTATAAGGAAAAAGAAAAGGAGTGATATTCTCACTCCTTTCAGACTGTAGGCCAACTCGAAGAAATCGAGTTGGCCTACAGTCTGAAAGTACGGAAAATTTTTCCGTGCTTTTTCCAAACATATATTTTATTTCGGAAGATTTAGTTGCCACCAGACACCGAACCGATGGTGTACTTACCCTAATTGGCGTTTAAATGCATTACTGGCGAAGAAGTAAGCAATGGCCATGATGCCGACGCACCAGGCAAGCGCGATCCAGATACCGTTGCCAACAGACCCTTCATACAAGAGGGCACGAATCGCATTCACGATTGAAGTCACGGGCTGGTTCTCAGCGAACGCACGGACAATTTTAGGCATGGTTTCGGTGGGGACAAAGGCCGAACTGATAAACGGCAGGAAAATCAGCGGGTATGAGTAGGCTGTCGCCCCTTCCATAGACCCCGCTGTCAATCCGGGAATGACCGCCAGCCATGTCAACGCCAGCGTAAACAGCCCGAGTATCCCAGCTACCGCGAGCCAATCCAGTATATCAGCGCTGGAACGGAAGCCCATCAAGAGCGCGACGAGGATAACCACTACGACAGTAAGCGCATTGGAAACAAGCGAGGTCAACACGTGAGCCCACAATACCGACGAGCGCTTGATGGGCATAGTAATGAAACGCGCCATCAGCCCGCTCTTTACATCCGTAAACAGCCGCACGGAAGTGTAAGCGACGCCGGATGCGATAGCCATCAGCAAAATTCCCGGCAATAAATAATTGACGTAGTTGTCCGTGCCTGTCTCTATGGCGCCGCCAAATACGTAGACAAACAGCAGCATCATCATAATCGGCGTAATCGCCACCGTGATAATCGTATCCGGGCTGCGCATGATGTTGCGCATTAAACGCCCTAGTAATACCCCTGTATTGCTTTTCATTTACATCTCCTCCTTTTTGCCGATGATCGCGAGGAAAATTTCCTCCAATGTCGGCTGCTTCTCGATGTACTCCACTTTCGCTGGCGGGAACATCTCTTTGAGTTCGGTAAGGGTACCGGTCGTGATGATTTTTCCGCCATGCAGGATGGCGATACGGTCCGCCAGTTGTTCGGCTTCCTCCAGGTACTGGGTCGTCAGCAAGATGGTCGTGCCGCCGCCGGCAAGCTCCTTGACGGTATCCCAGACTTCAATCCGCGCTTCGGGGTCAAGCCCTGTCGTCGGTTCGTCGAGAAAAATGACTGCTGGCGTCCCGATCAGGCTCATGGCGATGTCAAGCCGGCGCTTCATCCCGCCGGAATACTTATCCGCCCGGCGGTTGGTCGCATCGGTCAGGCTGAATCTTGCAAGTAGATTGTCGGCGACTTGAGCAGGATTAGAAACTCCCCGCAACTTGGCGATCATCATCAGGTTTTCCCGCCCGGTGAGCATGCCGTCTAAAGCTGCGAACTGCCCTGTCAGGCTGATGCTCTGGCGAACATGATCCGGTTGACGCTGGACGTCAAAGCCGCAAATACCCACTTCGCCGCCATCGGGCTTCATCAGCGTAGAGAGGATGTTGACCGTCGTCGTCTTGCCCGCTCCATTTGAGCCCAGCAGTGCGAAAATTTCGCCACGCCGGACCTCAAAATCCACCCCCCTTAAGACTTCCTTGTCTTTAAAGGATTTTTTTAACCCTTTTACAGAAATCGCTGCATTGTTCATACGTTTTTCCTCCTTATAAAAAGCGTCTTTGCGGAGCTAGATTGCCTACACTCTTCTATTTAGTCTGACTGATAATCAGTATTACTTATTACCGGGCTAAAAATATAACTGAATAGCGAAGGCGGCAATTCACATTTGTAACCAGCTAATCAGTCGGTATGATCTATTGAATTTATTTTTTTCCAAATCGCTTCATGATACTCTGATTCAAATCTTCACGATACTTCGCGAAATAGGTTTTAGCGTTTGCCACTAGTTCGTCGGCAAAGGACGCCACGTCGTCCCCAGTGATTTCCAGCACTTTTCTGCCTTCCGCCGCACCAGCTTCGAACAACTCGATTAATTCATACTGCATGTGCAGCATATCCATCCCGTTGCCCGCTGAGAAATTCCACATGTAGTTTTGAATTTTCTTAAATACAAACTGGTAGTCCTCTGGCAGGGCTTCAACCCGTGCCATCATCATCTTGTACTCTTTTTTATCACCAATCATTTTTTTGAACATTTCCAACATGTTATTTTTCCTCCTTTTTTATATAGCTGAACAAAACACTCCAAAAATATCGGACGGAATATCTTATGAAGCTAGATTGACTTTAAGACATTGATTTTTGATGATACAAAATCCCATTTTTTCCAAAACAATTCAAGTTCCTGGCGGCCAGCCTCATTAAGTGAGTAAAACTTGCGGGGCGGCCCCATATCTGACGGTTTTTTTTCTATGTTCACAAGTTTTTTCTTTTCTAATCGCACGAGGATGGTGTAGACCGTCCCTTCCACGACTTCGGTAAACCCGAGCTCGTTTAGGCGGCGGGTAATCTCGTAGCCATAGGTTTCATGGCGGCTGATGATTTCCAGCACGCAGCCTTCCAGCGAACCCTTCAGCATTTCAGTTAAATTTTCCATATTCTGAGCCTCCTTTACCTCCTCTATTTTGTCTGACTTATATTCAGTATAACTTAGTACTAAGTAAAATTTTTTACTTAATAGCTTTTGGGAAATTGCGCTATTAAGTATTGCTTATTACAGGTACATCGTAATACTGAGTAGCAGGGATGTCAACTGTTTTTCTTAAAAATATTTTTGTAACCTCACTATTCAGTGATGTAGGTATCCAGTGTTACTCATTACAGGTATATCGTAACACCTAGTAGAAGGACTGTCAACTGGATTTCCTAAATATTTCTAAAACCAGCTATCCCCATTGGATACAGCCGTTTTTCTTTATCGAGCTTTTACTTCCTCCTATGCTTCTTTCACAATGATTACACCGTGGAACATTCCCATCCAGCAGCTGTACATGTGAATATGGAAATTCTATCCTTCTATTATTTTTCGATTATCTTATTCACTACTTGCTCATTAACTTTTTTAAGTAAAAAGCCATCTTCTGTTTCAATGAACTCACCGAATAGAGCTAGAAATTTGCTGTTCATTAGTATATACCTCTTATGTCTTTACTGGATTTATTATAAATTAAAAGCTTTACTCCCTCTAAGAAATAAAGCTAAATATATTTTCTCCATATTAAAAAACTTATCCTCCTTATTTAACTAAACTCCCTCAATAAAGAAAGGAATATCTCACTCCCCGTTTGTTTAAGTACAAACCTTCACAATCTCTTTTAAACTTTAACATAGATATCCAATTTTCTTTAAAGGTGTTATTCCATAAACTAGCCCTTATACGTAAAAGAGCACTACCCTTTTCAAGAATAGCGCCCTTTAATGGAATAAATAATATCCAGTAGCCGCATACAACAACAAAGTATCCCCTGTCCAAAAAAACAGCTGGTGAATGATTCAGAAAAGCAGTAAGAAAAGTAATCTACGAGCGAAGAATTTATTACCATATCCCTTTTCTTCAGCCCTCGACATAAAAATGAAAAAGCTTAATCCGAACAAAAAGGAGAACAGAACAAAGAATTTATTCGATATAAAAAGATTTAAAAATATTTCAGCCAAAAATAAAACTAACAAACTTATTCCACAGTTGTTAGTTTCAAATGAAGTGATTTGCTAAAAGCACTATTTTTTTAAGGTAATATCGCCCATCTCTGCTTCAATGGTCAAGGTTGGACCGTTTTTTAAATTTTTGCCGTACTGACCCTTTAATTTTTGACTGATTGGATCACCTGAAGAACCTTTAATAACGGGTGCAATGGAAAAATCTGATTCTATATCGCCCAACTCTGTTGATAAATCTAGAGCAAGCCCTTCTGGGTCTTCACTAACCCCAACTTCAACATCACCCAAAGCCGATTTGATTTTATTTTCATTATTAAATGCAAGTACAGGTTGAAGATTTACATCGCCTTTATCCGTTTGAAAGTCAAAAGCTGCATTTAAATCTTTTATTTCAATATCGCCCAATGCTGTTTTGCCAACGATTTTTTCACCTTCAAACCCGTTTAGTTGCACATCTCCCATCTCTGTCTTTATTGTTGCATGTTTTGCTGTAAGCTTATAATCCGTTGAAATATCACCTAAATTTGCATTAATTTCTAGCAAGTCATAGATTTTTTTTGGCAGGTAGACGTTTAGGTCGACGTCATTATTGTTCATGAAGTCAAAATTAACATTAAAGAAAAGCTTATCTTTTTGTTTTACTGAGATATTTAATCTTTCCCCGTTTTCAGAAGTTTGAAATTCTGTTTTCAGCTTTTTCGTTGTTTTCCCCTTAAGCTCCATTTTCACTTCATCATCATCTGCAGGGTGTAGAATCACATCAGCCAGCTCGCTATGAATAGAAACCTCCTTAAGGTTCTTCCCGCTAAAAGTTTGTTCTTCAATTATTTTTTTATTGGCAAACCCCACACCGCTGAATAGAAGTGTTACGGTCCCGATTATTCCAATCACAAACAATAACAAACCAACTTTTACAATTTTACCCATTTTCCATCCCCCGTTTTGTGTCTTCCAATAGCAAGCTTTTTTTATTTTCGCCTTTAATTATTTTTAAATTTGATCGTACATAATTTATAGACCAAGTAAAGAACGCCCTTGATATCTTCAACGCACCAACTCCAATTAAAAGACCTAAGCCGGCAAGACCAATTGATATAAAAAGATTAAGAAAAAATTCTGCTATGCTGTCCACCGTAAAAACGGACCCAATCGCTGCCAACGGTGTGATTAAAAATGCAAAGGAAACAACAAATAAAGAAAAAATAATCGATACAGCTGCAATGAACGGACCGAGCAAAAATACAAGGTTAAAAAATCCTAAACCAATAGATGTGTATATAGCCCGAAAAAGGCTTGATACGGATTGGTTTTCTGTTGCTCTTTCCAAATGGTAATTTGCGATGCATTCTTTTGCTATGGTTTCTGGCTTCCCTAGTTCAGCCGCAACTTCTGTTTCAGATTTACCGCTTTCCATAGCGATTCTGAAATGTTCCTCATAATCATATAAGATATCTTGCTTTTCCTCTTCTGGTACATTTTTCAGCAAGTTACTTAGTCTCTGCAAAAATTCAATTTGCGTCATCCTTCATCCCCTCCTCAATGATCAGGTTGACTCCGTTGGAAAAGGATTCCCAGTCGTCAATTAATTCAAGTACATGCTTTCTTCCTAGCTCAGTTAGCTTGTAATATTTTCTTGGCGGTCCTTCTTGGGACTCAACAAGATAGGTCGAAAAATAGCCTTCCTTTGTCAGTCTTCTGAGCAAAGGGTAAATCGTTCCTTCAGCAATCAAAAATTTTGCTGAGATGTTTTTTACAAGTTCATACCCGTAGTGGTCTTTATTCATCGATAAAGCCATTACACATAAGGTCAAAACACCTTTTTTAAATTGTACATTCACATGATCACCCGATTCTTTATTAGGTAGTAAACAATGCAAGGTAGTTATCCCAAAAATAGTATTGTTTAATGCAAGGTACCATTCAAAAACCATTATATGGAAAGCTATAAAATAATGCAAGGTAGTTTGCAAAAAATTTACAAAAGATGGTTCTTTCTCTCAATCCTGACCCACTATGAAAACCTAGAAATAATGAGTTTTCTTTGGAAATCGCTAAATTTATCGCCAATATTTATTCGATTTCAATTTGAACGACCCATTTTACTTCTTCGGATGGATGCCAAAAAAGAGCCTTATAGTATCCGGAGTTTGATAGCAAAACAAAAACCGACTTTAAGATTAAACGAAAACCTCGTAATAATCGCAAATATGTCACCAAACCGATAATTAAAACGAATGAAGTACATAGGAAACCCGAATATCCGATATATTTTAGGGGTTTTGCCCACATAACGCGGATAAGTATATTATCAAGACCTAAATTATGAAAAGTCATAAAAAATAAAGGGTGATACATATTAGTCATGTATAATATGTACGCCCCTTTTAATTCTTGTTAAACAAACGCGCCCGATTGTGGAGTATTAAAAAAACTTCTCATTTATTTGTTCTTACTTTCTGCATTGCTTAATACTTTCTTTTTCAGAAAAAATTTTTGTCTTATAACTTTATTTATTTTTTAACACCATCTTCTAGTGTATCAGTCAATGAAATTGATATTTTCATATGGACCATTTAGGTCACATATACATACCGCCTTATTCTTTGGAACATTAGGTAAAGCATATATTGGGTGTCCCTTATTCAACTAAGAACCTCCACAGTAAATCCGCCTGGGGCTTTAACATAGAATGTCCAGCGATGAGCCATTTTGGGCGGTTTCACATCATATCCATCATCCTTCAACCGTTGATTAATCTCGTTCACTCGTTCTTTACTCTCTTGTACGAAGCCAATATGAAAGGACTTGGGGTAGTTAACCTTGGTATCTTTCATCAGGGCGAGCAACAATCCGTTTTCGTCAGTCATTACAGCAAATGAATCGCCATGTATGCTCTTGGTTTGCATCTCAAAATATCTCTCCAAGAACTCTCGGGCAGCGTTAACGTCAGTAACCGTAAGATTGATATGGTTTAGTTTCATAGGTTACACTTCCTTTTCTAAGCAATAACTTTTCAAAACCGCTCACTCAAAATTGATGTAGACTTCTTGCTCCTTTCTCTCTATTGTAACGATTAAAATAGATTCAGGAATCAATAAATGGATTGAGATTCCCTGCAACTTTAGATCGATGTTAAGACTTCGTTTGTTTATTCGATTTGCTTATAAAAATAGCGTAATTTACTTTTGATGATGCCTCATATGTAAAATGGACGCTTATCCTTATTCAGGAAACGCGCCCTTTAATGGAATAACATAAATGACGTTATTAGAGATTGTTTTATCAATCATATTAGTAGATGAAGATTGTTTCCACGATGTAATAGTTTTATAAGTACTAATCATTAAACGTTTATTTTCAACTACCTAGAATTAAAAGGAATAGTGTACATAGCAGCATAAGAAATAAAAGAGGTAAAGAAAACTTTAGTATACAGGGAATAACCCTATATTAATAGAAATAGGTATGGGAATAAATCCCAAAATATTTAACGTTAAAAAGGAGGTAAAAACATGAGTGAACAGATACTGAAAGTAAATAAAGTAGATATATGTACGGAAAGTTTTGGGAACCCTAAGGATCCTGCTGTGCTTTTAATCATGGGAGCGATGTCTTCATTAGACTGGTGGGATGAGGACTTCTGCCTCCGCCTTGCTGCTCAGGGGAGATTTGTCATTCGGTACGATCATCGTGATTTGGGACGATCCGTCACTTATGAACCTGGTACTTCCAACTATACAATAACGGACATGGCTGACGATGCGGTTGGAGTCCTGGATGCTTATTCCATAGAGCAGGCCCATATCGTTGGAATGTCCCTAGGCGGTTTGATCGGTCAGATTCTTGCCCTGAGATATCCAGAACGCATATTTACGCTTACCCTAATTGCATCAAGTGTGTTCGGGACTGAGATGGAAAAACTGCCTCCAATGGATCAAAGCATACTAGATTACCATGCGAAGAGTGCTTCCATAGATTGGTCAAATCAGGAAGCGGTCATTTCCTATCTGGCGGGTGGATGGAAAACTTTAAGTGGTTCCAAACCTTACGAGCAGGTAAGAATATATAAACTGGCGGGAAGAGAGGCGGCCCGCGCTAAACAGCTACCGAGCAGATTTAATCATGCCATGCTGCAAGGCGGAGACGAGTATTACGATAGAATGGGTGAAATCAGCGTACCTGTGCTCATTATTCATGGCACAGAAGATCCAGCTCTCCCATACGAGCATGGACTTGCTCTTGCGAAAGCTATTCCCCATGCTGAATTAGTGACCCTTGATGGATCAGGTCATGAGATTCATAGTGAAGACTGGGACCAAATTATAGACTCAGTTGTAAAGCTTAGTTCGCAATAAAAAATGAGTGATTTCACTTTTTATATTAAAAGATGCCCTATTAAATTTTATACCTGTTGTATACTTGCTAATCTATATGAAGTGAGCAAAAACACCAATCCCTTGCGGTTCAAGGGATTGGTATTTATTCACTTTTTATCGTTTATACAGTTTTATACATTGTAGATGAATCAACGTTTTTGGCTTCACCAGAATCCTGTTAGCTACATAAAAAAGTCAGGTTTTATGTAACCACTTATTCAATATAATGGCCCTTATACGTAAAAGAGCACTACCCTTTTTTAAAGGATAGCGCCCTATAATGGAACACTATAGTTGGAGTTTAAATGTCAAAAGAAAACCCTGGGGATAAATTAATACAGGATTTTGATCAAACTTTTTAAATCTACAAAAACCGCCTAGTCATTGAGCTTTCAGTTTATGCCAAGTAACTTTCCCCCTCCTTTGTTTTTTTCCAGTCCTCATGTATTTTTTGTACCCTCTTCCATAACTCGTCCTGTTCCAAGGTACTATAATTAACTAGATGCTCGTTAAAAATATCTCCTAAAACTTCAAGCCATTGGGATTTTGTTTGAAGCTCTATCTTCTCAACACCGCCAATCTCTCGCTTACTCCATATACAACCTCTGAGTTCATTACTTCCTGTAGCGTGCCGATGCCGAACAAGAAACAAATTATTCCAAGGTGATTTCGCCGACAGACTGTAAAAATCATGTTTTGGCTTAAATTCTTCTATATCATGCACAACCTCAGGAGCAAAATCCACTCCAACGAATGAAGTGGGAGGGTCATGTTCTAAGCGCCATCCATTTTTAACTACATTGGACTGCCGAACTTTATATTTAAAGGGGCCCTGTTCAAATATTCCGACTTGAAGGGGAATCGGCTCAAATGGCATATCCCCTAATCCAACATCAATAATCCATTTTTCTTCCTCTTGCTTTTCATTCGCTAAGCTGACAGTTAGTCCGAGGTGAAAGGAATTTACTCGTGGCTCCTCACCAAGGGGCTGAACGCCAGCCCTGTGCCAAGATACCATGTAGCCCAATGAACGAAGAAGGTTGCTAAACGCACCGTTTAAGTGAAAACAATAACCACTTCTATGGTTTAGAATAAGTTGTACGGATTCACTTACATCGATTGAAGCTGGATTTCCGGCAAAAATATCGATGGTTTGCCATGAAATATTTTTTACATGAGCCTTATGAAGTTCAAATAAATAGGGCTTGGTAGGAAACTGAATGTCTGGAATTCCTATTCGATTTATATATGTCTGTATCTCTTCCTTTGTCATCATATTTCTTCATTCTCCTCTTTGGCTAAATATAAAATTTATTCTGATTTTCATATTAACAAGTAATTCAAACATCTGCCATATTATTGAACTCGCCTCGTTTATTGAAGTAGCAACTTTCACAGTCCCTCCTTAACAAAATAGCAGTTTTCTTCAGGTGTTGTTCAACAAATTGGTCCAATACATAAAGGCGCCTTCTTATTCAGAAGGTCCTGAAAAAGTGGTAGTTTTCGAAAAATGAATGATTTTAGAGAGTACAAAAATGTCTCCATTTATGCCAAACGAGCCTTAGAAACGATTCTGGAGGCTCGTTTTTCTTTTACCATTTTTCATTTTTAAAAAATTGTACTTTTGCAGTGCCCTCATTCAAGAAAAGCGCCCTTTAATTGAACAACTAAAATCTAACCCTAATCATAAAATCAATTAATTCTTCTTCAACTAACACTCCCGTTCGTTTAAGTGAAACTCTTCACAATGTATCAGAGGAAGATCAAAGAATCCAAATGATATTAAAAAAGTCCTTATGCTTATATACAGAAGGACTTTAAATGTAGATTTTATAATTGATTCTTTTTCCTTATTAATTCATCTCTATCGGATGCCATAGGAGGTTGCTCCAACCATCCATTTTTTATCATAATGTTAACTCCATCTTCAGCATACATCTGCACTTCTAAGGATAGCCTGTTATACATTGCACTAATATCAGCTCTTGGACTTTGACTGACAGCTGTTCCGTAGTACCCTATACTCAAAGCAATCAAACCAGATGTGTAGAACATCATAATTCGATCAGAAAACGTATACTTTGTACTATTTGTTATTTCTGAATCCCACCCCATAGGTGACGGGAGTTTACTTTCCTCTAACTTACCTCTAAATAATTGAATATGTTTATTCCCAATTTCTAATCCTTTTAAAAAGAATTGTTTTACATCCTTATCTTGTGCAACCTGACTAAATCCAGTAAGAGTCGCAACTCCCAAAGCGTTTCTTTGGAGATTGGCAAATATATTATCTACTTCAGCTGCTGTTAGTGGTCTTTTCTCGCCAAACACATCTAACATAAACCATTGCTTTTTCACGAATTCAACCTTCTCTAAATTCGGTAAGTTAGGGGATCTAATAAACAATCCTTTAGATAATAATAAATCGGTTGATTTTTTATTTAATTCCATTGTTTCGGTAAGGCAATCCATATAATATGTTTTAATGTCATCCCTTACAGATGTTGCTACGCTCGCAGCATATGAGGTAAGTCCAATCTTAGACATTTGGTTTATAAAATTAAGTACAAAACTGTCAGAATAAAGTCGAGGGGCAGTTAAGTCTACATCCTCTTTTATACTAAAACCATATGGAACTACATTTTTTTCCTCTGTTAAAATGTCTGTGATTTTTTTGATATGTGACATAGATAACTCTAAAGCGAATTGAATGATAGGCTTAATTTCTTCATCCTCGGCTTTTTCTAAAAAATGCGAAAGAATACATATGCTAGCACTATCATTTAGGTATTGAAGCCAGAGTTGAGAAATCTCACCCGCTGTTAGCCTGATTTGGGTTCCCTTTTCCTCCATAGATAACCTCCAAAAAGAAATACTAAAAATACCTTCCCCATAAATTCCCTATAATATGTATTAGTTACATTAATACCCAAATGTGCAAAATCAGCAATGGCTAAAGGATTATACTATTTCTTATACTGCCCTTTCTTCAACTAACCCGTTGCTTTAAGTGAATTTCTTCACAATCTTTTCTATATAATTTAACCTAAATACACAATTTTCTTTCTTAGGGTTATTATAGCGATAGGTAAGCTTTTGAAGTTATCACCAGCTTTTCCC
>NZ_AYSE01000006.1 GCF_000504165.1 Bacillus sp. FJAT-14578 | reverse complement strand
TGGGGAAAACGTCCGCCGAGAAACACGGATGCGGAGCGGGTTTGAGGACTGGCAAGTATAATTAGATAAAAATATGCTCGGATAAGGAGATTCCTAAATTAGGGAGTCTCCTTTTTCGTTATTGTCGAGGAAATGAAGGATAGGGTTCTTTTAATTCCTTAACCTTTCTTTTATTTACTAGGATTATGTCGAACTATATGTAAATAAAAGAGTTGTTGATCAGCAGAGTAAGTACAAATTAATTTAATTAATCTATGTTCTAAAAAAAAAACTTGAAATATAAGTAGGCACACAAGAAAATCTTGAAATACCTTTCAATAGCTCATCGTTTTACAGATTGAGAAAACAAAAAAGGAAGATGCGGGATAATGGCATATATGAAACAGCTAGCGGCGTTGATGGTAGTGATGGGATTATTGGCAGGGTGCGGGACAGAAACGAATGTAGCGGAAGAACAGGAAAGGCCAGCTGCACAGGAGCCGGCGGTAGAGGAAGCAAATGAGACGCGGGTTTTTATTCGCGTCTCATTTGTTGAGTGTAATCTCTTTCAATATATAGAAGCAAAAGGGCCTATGCTCTATTTTGTTCCGTTCATTTAACTGAAATTCATATTGAAGGAATAAAGTGAGGAAACAAGGCATATATTGATAGTATTTAGAAAAAGTTAAGATGGCAAAGGAGGATGTCACGATGACAAAAGGACAAATGGATTTTTCGATGATTCATCAAGCACTGCAGCATAGCTATCAGCATCTTTTAATGTCAGGTGACGGGGTTTCACCGTCCACTTTAAACGAGCTTCAGCAAGCGCAAGAAGATTTGCAATCCGCCATGTCGTTAGCGACAAACATTGATAAGAAATACTTGCCGTATACAACTACATGAGAAAATGTCCTGGCGCTGCGCCAGGACATTTTCTTTTTGTGTGGGTTAAAGTCAATTCTTGTGCTCACTCTTACTTTTCCTTATTTGAAAGCTCTTGTTCCACACTTTTAATTTTTTCTGTATCCACCCCAGTCAGAGTCCCTCCATCGGCAACATTTTCAAGTGCTTGGGCGATTGTACTCGTAAAATTCATTCTGTCTTCTGCGATGTGTTGGTTCTTTGACATTTTCATCTCTCCTTTCTGTCATTCATTAGTTTTTTCTTATTGTGAAGGCACATACGTCCTTAACGCTTTTTTGCTTAAACAAATCGCCTATCTTATAATATAGTCGGCGGTTAAGTGGGAATATTGACAATTTGTGCGTAATGATGGATAATTATGTTTTGTTTAATTCGACTTTAATGAAGGAGTATCCTTACATGATTAGAGAACGGTTACCTTTTGCACTTGAACCAAAAGAAAATTTTTTTGATAAATTAAATGAATGGATCGGCGATGTATTTTATGATTTGCTGCCCGATGCAGGTTTAGAGCTTCGGGATGAACAAATTTTCATGGCGTTCCAAGTCGAGCGTGCGTTTAAAGAGAAAAAGATTATGTTTGCGGAAGCAGGGGTTGGAACGGGAAAAACCCTTGTATACTTGCTGTACGCTCTTTGCTATGCCCGTTATACAGGTAAGCCGGCCATTATTGCCTGTGCGGATGAGACGTTAATTGAACAGCTTGTAAAAAAAGAAGGGGACATTGTTAAACTTTCTACTATTTTAGGGTTGAATATTGATGTTCGCCTGGCTAAATCCCAAGAACAATATCTTTGCTTAAAGAAACTGGACGATGTCACGATGCGCACGGATAGCAACAACATCGAAGAAATCTATGATTCGCTTCCGCCGTTTGTGCACGAGCATGGGGCGATGCAGGCGTTTTATCATTATGGTGACCGTAAAGAATATCCTCATTTAGCGGATGACGAGTGGAGACAAGTAAACTGGGATTCATTCCAGGATTGTTCTTCATGTGACCAGCGTCATCGCTGCGGTTTAACGCTGTCACGCGATCATTATCGTAAATCGGCTGATTTAATCATTTGTTCGCATGATTTTTATATGGAACATGTATGGACATATGAGGCTCGCAAGCGGGAAGGTCAATTGCCATTGCTTCCTGAAAGCTGTGCGGTCGTGTTTGACGAAGGGCATCTATTGGAATTTGCGGCTCAAAAAGCGTTAACGTATCGCGTGCAGGAGCGAACATTGGAAAACTTGTTGACACGTTTGCTCGAAAATGATGTGAGGGAAGAGTTTGCGTTCAAGGTGGAGCGCGCTATCGAAGTGTACGGTAAGTTTTTTGACGTGTTAAATGCTTCAGCGAAAACTATTCCAGGTTCCAATCGTAAAGAAATTACATTAAATAAAGATCTTTCCGATGCGGCTGGACATTTGCTTGCTTTATTGGAACAAATAGGGAATGAAATGGTATTTGAAAGTGAAACATATACGATTGAAGACTACGCGTTGAAAATTGTAGACGAATATTTGGATCAAATCGATTATTCGATTCATCTCTTTTTAGAGAATGAAAATGCTATTTACTGGGCTGAAGAGCATGAAGGGGAGTTAACGCTTGTTGTGATGCCGCAAGCGGTGAAAGACATCCTGAAAGAGAAAGTGTTCTCTAAAAAAATTCCTTATTTATTCACGTCTGCTACGCTGTCGGACAATCAATCCTTTGACTATTTGGCGTATAGTTTAGGAATCTCTGACTACCTCTCTTTTTCTGTCGAGTCACCGTTTGACTACGAAGAACAGATGAATTTAACAATCAAGCGAGTGGCCCATGATGAAATGTCATTTGCCGACAAGTTTGAAATGAGCATGAATATGATCGAGAAAACAAATGGACGTGCTCTTTTGCTATTTAATAGTAAAGAGGAATTAATGCAGTTTAAAACTGCGGTTGCTCATGAGAATCAATACACATTCTTGTTTGAGGGTGACCAAGAAATCAGTGAGCTTGTATCGCGATTCCAGCAGGAAGAAGAAACGATTCTTTGCGCCGTTCATTTATGGGAGGGGCTGGATATCCCGGGACCGTCTCTTTCTAATGTCATCATATGGTCGCTTCCGTATCCGCCGAATGATCCGGTATTCCAAGCGAAGCGAAACCAAGTGGCCGATCCGTTCTGGGATGCAGAGATGCCGTATATGCTGCTTCGCTTGAAGCAAGGTGTGGGGCGTCTAGTTCGTTCTCATAACGATAAAGGGTATGTGACCATTTTTGTTCCTTCTAATATTGAGGAAGAAGTATTGAATATCATCACCTCTAACTTGCCGACGACGCCAGAAGTGATATAAACACTATAAGTACCGACCGCTGCCTATGTGCAGCGGTTTTCTTTTAGTTTAAATGAAAGGTATGGTAAAATTATCTAGAAAACTTTTTGATAGGGGGAAGTAAATTGACGAAAGAAACCGTACTTTTAGCAGAAAAACAATTTATGGATTATGTCAAAAAAATGACGGCTTATAATGAAGCTATCGGTGTGATGTTTTGGGATTTGCGTACAGGTGCCCCGAAAAAAGGAGTGGAGCAACGCTCAGAAGTCATTGGAATGCTTTCATCGGAAGTTTTCAATATGTCCACGTCAGAAGAAATGGCAGCCTTCCTTACGGAGTTGAATACAGAAGAAGCCAAGGGGCATACGTCGGAATTGACAAAGAAAATGTTGGCCGAATGCCAAAAAGAATATGACCGCAATAAAAAAATTCCTGCCGCAGAATATAAAGAGTACATAATTTTATCATCAAAATCGGAATCAGCCTGGGAAGAAGCAAAAGAACGATCTGATTTTGCGATGTTCCAGCCATATTTAGAACAAATTGTGGAATATAAAAAGAAGTTTGTAGAGTATTGGGGATATGAAGGGAACAAATACAATACCCTTTTGGATATGTACGAGCCGGGTGTGACAGTTGAAGTAATTGATCGTGTGTTTGAACAACTGCGTGAGCGTATCGTCCCGCTTGTCCAACAAATCGCCAATTCACCGAATAAACCGGATATCTCCTTTTTATACCGCTCTTTTCCGAAAGAACAGCAGCGAGAGTTCAGCCGCGCTATTTTAAAGGAGCTTGGATATGACTTTCAAGCGGGGCGCCTTGATGAAACGGTGCATCCGTTTGCGACGGGGCTGAATCCTGGAGATGTTCGGATTACAACGAAATATGACGAGAACGATTTCCGTACCGCCATTTTTGGAACGATTCATGAATGCGGTCATGCGCTTTACGAACAGAACATTTCAAAAGCGTTAATCGGCACGAACTTGTGTGATGGGACATCCATGGGAATCCATGAATCCCAGTCGTTATTTTTTGAAAAGTTCATCGGTAAAAACTATTCATTCTGGAAACGTAATTACGATGTGTTAAAACAATATACTCCGGGTCAGTTTGATAATGTGTCATTGGATGATTTTTATCGGGCGGTTAATGAGTCCAAACCTTCTCTCATCCGTATTGAAGCAGATGAACTCACCTATCCTCTCCATATCATGATTCGTTATGAAATTGAAAAGGGTCTTATTAACGGAGAGATGGAAGTCAAAGACTTACCACAAATTTGGAATGATAAATACGAAGAATATTTAGGGATTCGTCCTGAAAGTGATGCCGAAGGGGTATTACAGGATGTCCATTGGTCGGGCGGAGATTTCGGTTACTTTCCTTCTTATGCGCTCGGCTACATGTACGCAGCGCAATTGAAACAGGCCATTTTAAAGGACCTTCCTGACTTCGATCAACTAATTGAACAGGGAAAAGTGGATGAAATCCGTCAATGGCTCACCTACCATATCCATCAATACGGTAAGACAAAGCAGCCGCTGGAAATCCTTCAAGATGTAACGGGAGAAGGATTGAATGCACAATATTTAATCGATTACCTGGAAGAGAAATATCGCCGCATTTATCAGATTCAATCCACATAAATCATCGAGCATGGATAAAACCATCCATGTCCAATGATTTCGTTTATGGGTTATTCAAGATGAAAGAACAAAAAGACCATGAATAGTATAAAAAGCGAAATGTCATATTAAAGAATCAATGCAGATTTAAAGCTAAAAAGTCTCCCAAAACATGGGAGACTTTTTGATTTACCAGAGCTTGAACCCTTTTGAACCTGGAGGGGCGTTTTGGATCATGTCGGTAAATGGAATGGTATAGGCGATTAAAATAAGGGCGACAGTGATGCCAATCCATAGTTTCCAGTTTTCAAAGAATAATGGTGTTTTTTCGCTGTTTTCATGTGCTTCCCCAACCGGGAATTCTGTTTGGCCTTTTGGTGCAAAGAAAGCAAGATTGGTAATGATGATTAAAATTAAAATGATACCAATGAATAAGATTGTTCCACCAATGGCTTGAGCGTATTGATATGGAATCCATTCAAGGGCCTGCGGTGCATCTCCGTAAGTCGAGAAAGAGGAACGGCGCGGCGCTCCAAGCAGTCCTGCGGCATGCATGGCACCCGACATGAATAACATACCTACAGCCCATACGATTGTTTGAACAATGGCAAGCCGGTTCATTTGCTTTGTAAACATGCGTCCCGTTAAATGAGGAATCAGCCAATAGGAAATCCCAAAGAATGTAAGGACGACCGCTGTCGCCAATGTTAAATGGAAGTGTCCAGTAACCCATATCGTGTTATGGACGACTTGGTTCAGCTGATGGCTTGCGTTAACAAGCCCGCCGGCACCCGCAGGAATGAACGATAGCATTCCGACGAACGGTGCGAAAAATCTAGCATCTCCCCATGGAAGTTTTTTGCACCATCCGAACAACCCTGTTGCCCCTTGTGAACGGCCGTAAAGTTCAAAAGAAGCGAAAAGGGAGAAAGCTGTCATTAAAGATGGGATGACAACCGCGAACGTTAAGACGACTTGAAGGAATTTCCATGAAGCGGGAATCCCCGGCTCTGTTAATTGATGGTGGAATCCCACTGGGATCGAAAATAATAAAAAGAGAATAAAAGACATACGAGCGAGACTGTCTGAGAAAATTTTGCCGCCAATGACTTTTGGAATGATGACATACCAGGCCATGTAAGCAGGCAGTAACCAGAAATACACAAGAGGGTGGCCGAAATACCAGAATAAAGTACGCGAAACAAGAACGTTCACCGTATCGACCATTCCGAGGGACCAGGGAATGAGCTGGAATAATACTGTAGCGGCAACACCTAAAGTGGCGACTAACCATAAAATCATGTTGACGACAGACATGAAACTGAGAAGCGGGCCGGCTTTTCCGGGATTTTCTTTTTTCCATCGTCTATAAGAAGCAAACATAGAAAAACCGCTGATCCAGCTTCCTACTACGACAAGCGTCAAGCCAATATAAAAGGCGGCATGAGCTTGTAAGGGAGCATAAAATGTATAAAGGACAGACGCTTTGTTCAATAAAATCATTAATGCGGTAATCGCTGTACCAACCGTCATGAGCCAAAAGCCAATCCATCCGGTGCGGCGCGCGCCAGCTGAAAAGGTTCCGGACGTTTTACTCATGGCTGCAAATTGGAATCCGATAATAAAAAATGTTGTTAAGACCAACCCCAGTAAAACGCCATGAACCGTTAATACTTGATAATACGTAATGGGTGCCGGCAACTCAAATTTTCCTGATCTCACTAATACTTGCAGCAGCCCCGCGAAACCGCCTAATGCAAGAGCGATAAAAGCCACATAAAGATGGGCCATCGCCAGTTTGGCATCCCGCTTATCCACTATTTGCACACCAGTCATGATTACTCAACCACCTTTACACGTGCGGACATCATATGATGACCAATTCCGCAATATTCATTACATAGGACGACGAATTCGCCCGTTTGATCAAATGTTTGTTGAAATTCGCTCACATAGCCAGGTTCAATCATCATATTCGTGTTTGTTCCCGCTACTTCGAATCCGTGAATCACGTCTTTTGTTGCGACTTTAAAGGTCACTTCCGCTCCTTTGGGGACTTCAATTTGATTGGGCGTATAAGAAAAAGCAGATGCGACAATCACGACTTCATATTGGTTTTCCCCGATTTTTTTGACACCCGGGTTGTTAAACGGTGCTGTTTGATCGACTTTTTCCGGGTCGATATGCGTTAAGGAACTTGGCGGCTCATGTCCCATATGTGAAGCGCTTACGCCGAGAATAGACAAAAAGATAATGAGAGTGGCAACACCGAAAGTGAGCCAAATTTTTTCGTACTTGTGTAAGTGCATAGCATGGTTCTCCTTTCCGGGCTTATGAACGGATTAAAAAGACAGAATAAACGATGATCCATGTAGCGATGAGGAAAAATCCGAGAAGAAAAACAGAAGCAAGCGTTCCTTTCAAAGATGTTTTCGATTCGACCTTTGTTTTTTTTGTTTGGATAGTCGGTTGTGCCATAATCCCGCTCCTTTCCACTTAAGGAATATAAAGATGTTTTTCGCATCTGTTACTTAAGCAATATATTAAAGTGATTAATAAGCCTCATCAGTGATTTTTGTCACAGAAAATAATGGGAAATATGAAGTTTTTGTGAAGCGATACACTTATTTGTGTATAATAAAAAAGGCAATTGATAATAAGATAGAGTTAGACGCGAAAAAAGCTAATTTTGGAATGAGAAAGAGTAAAAATCGAATATTTTGATTTTTTTTAAGGTGAATGTTCGGGTTAATCGTAATTTTCTCTTTTCATTCTCCCTTTTTCCTGCTATAATTCAATTAACTTAATAAACGCACTCATATAATTGCGGGAATATGGCCCGAGAGTTTCTACCGAACTGCCGTAAACGGTTCGACTATGAGTGAGCGGTGAAGAATCGTGAAGACTCTTTTTGTCTTTTTCGTTCTTTTCTTTGTGTTTATCGAATAAGCCCAAAGACATTGCTCCACTCATATCGGGTGCAGTAATGTTTTTGGGCTTTTTTGGCTATTAAGAAAACAGAAAATTCTTTTCTTGATTGTATAAGAACCGGAAGGCCGTTTCTGTAGATTTAGTGCTGGATGATTTCTTTGTAACAGGGCCAATCAAGCTGAAATAGAGAATGAAAGATGTGGGGGAATTTAAAATGAAACAGCTAGAAGAAAAAATCTTAGCTGAGGGAATCGTATTATCGAATACGGTCTTGAAGGTGGATTCATTCATTAACCACCAAATGGATCCGATACTGATGAAAGAAATGGGAAAAGAGTTTGCGAGACGTTTTCGCAATAAAAAGATTACAAAAATCTTGACCATTGAGTCTTCAGGGATTGCTCCGGCTATTATGACAGCTTTAGAATTGGAAGTTCCCATGATTTTTGCCCGTAAACGTAAATCATTAACGTTAAAAGAAGGGTTAATTACGGCGAAAGTATATTCATTCACGAAGAAAGAGGAAAATGATATTACGGTTGCGGCGAAATTCTTTTCGCCAGACGACGAGATTTTAATCATTGACGACTTTTTGGCGAACGGCCAGGCCGCATTAGGATTAATGGAAATCGTGAAGCAGGCGGGTGCGACTGTAGCTGGAATTGGGATCGTGATCGAAAAATCATTCCAAGACGGCCGCCAGCGATTAGATGATCTAGGGGTTCAAGTAGAATCACTTGCACGTATCGCGTCATTGGAAAACGGAAAAGTGGAGTTTGTCAAAGAAACAGTAGTGGGAGGAGTGTAACCATGAACAAAGGAAAAGTGTTTTCATTAGGATTCCAACACGTTTTAGCGATGTACGGCGGTGCCATTATCGTGCCGCTAATTGTCGGGGGAGCGCTAGGATTAACGTCAGAACAACTTACTTATTTAGTGGCAATTGATTTACTGATGTGCGGCGTGGCTACATTATTACAAGTGGCAAAAAATCGCTTCTTTGGAATTGGTTTGCCTGTCGTATTGGGCTGTACGTTTACAGCGGTAGGACCTATGATTGCCATCGGTTCGTCCTACGGTGTTTCAGCTATATACGGAGCTATTATTGCATCGGGTGTGATTGTCGTTTTAATAGCGAAGTATTTTGGTAAACTGGTAAAATTCTTTCCTCCTGTAGTAACAGGTTCGGTTGTAACAGTCATCGGAATTACGCTGATTCCAGTAGCGATGAATGATATGGCCGGCGGTCAAGGCAGCAAGGATTTCGGTAATCTTAGCAATATTGCGCTGGCGTTTGGCGTGTTAGCATTTATTCTTTTATTGTATCGTTTTTTCAATGGTTTCATCCGTTCAGTGGCCATTTTATTAGGCTTAGTGGCAGGGACGATTGTGGCCGGCTTCATGGGCAAAGTGGATCTGTCCGCGGTGAGTGAAGCATCATGGTTTCACATGCCAGAAATGTTTTACTTTGGAGTACCGACTTTTAATGCAACAGCGATTTTAACGATGCTACTTGTATCAATTGTAAGCTTAGTCGAATCAACGGGCGTTTATTTTGCACTTGGTGATATTTGTGAACGGAAATTAACCGAAAAAGATTTGCAGAATGGGTATCGCGCAGAGGGATTGGCCATTATTTTAGGCGGGTTGTTTAATGCGTTTCCATATACAACCTATTCACAAAACGTAGGTCTTGTTCAGTTATCGGGAATCAGAACGCGCAATGTCATTGTAGTAGCAGGAAGTTTGTTAGTGCTTCTTGGATTCGCTCCTAAACTTGCTGCGATCACGACGATCATCCCAAGTCCTGTACTGGGCGGTGCCATGGTTGCCATGTTCGGAATGGTTGTGGCTTCCGGCATTAAAATGTTAAGCAAAGTAGACTTTACTTCACAAGAAAACTTATTGATCATTGCCTGCTCAGTCGGTATGGGTTTAGGCGTAACGGTTGTACCTGAAGCATTCGCTCAATTCCCTCCAACTCTTCAAATTTTAACGGGCAGTGGGATTGTAGCAGGAAGCATGACAGCGATTGTGTTGAATATGGTCTTTAATGTACTGAAGAAGAAAGAAGCCGTCACAAATGTGACGAAGCTTGCTGATCATAAAGTATCTTGATTATAAAGAGCATCTATCCTTGTGGATTGGATGCTCTTTTTTGTATGAAATAGCTGTGTTTGACCTTGATTCCTTAGGAGCCGTCAATGCGGGATAAATTTTCAAAGAACGCCCACACTAAATACATAATGGACGAAGTGGAAATGGAGTGGAATGAAACATGACAACAATGATGATGCAGACAACGACATTTCAAGCAAAAAACGGCAAGATGGTGACCATTCGCCCTGCGGAAGAACGAGATGCAGAGCAAATTACTACAGCCGTTCAAGAAATCATTGAGGCCGGTCAGTATATTCAAAAGGAACAGCCAAACACAGTGGAGGAAGAAAAGAAATTCATCTGGTGCGTGGAAAAGAAAGAAAATATGTACGTTGTAGCGGAAGTCGATAATGAAGTGGTGGGCATTGCCCGCGTACTGCGCGGTGATTTACAAATGAAACACCATACGGGATTGTTCCGCACATGGCTGATTGCTAAAGCTCAAGGAATGGGAATTGGAAAAAAGCTGATGGAATACACGCTGGAATGGTGCCGCGAACAACGATTGCATAAGCTGTGCTTAACGGTATTTGCCTCCAATCCCGTTGCATATGAACTTTATAAAAAAGCGGGTTTTCATGAGGAAGGGATTATGAAGGAGCAAGCTTATTTAAACGGCGAGTACGTGGATGAAATTTGTATGGCTATTTTCTTTGATTGAGAAGGTTTTTTAGGTTTTATAGCAGAGTTTTAGCTGAACGGACCGTCTGAAAATTCTTTACATTAATTGATTTTCATGACGGTCTGTTTATCTTTATTTCTTGTCGTCAATCATCACCGGCATTTCCACGTCGTCGCCCGTATTATCTTTAAAATGCACAGGTTCTTGTGATGGATTTTTTCCGGGATACGCTGACTTATGTTCTTCAGAGAGTTTGGCTACTTTTGAACGGTCTTCATTTACCATTATACTCCCTCCTTACAAATGCTTAATATGTTCAAATCAGAAAAAAACATACAATTTTCGAAAAGAAATATGTCCATTTGGAAGATATTGTTTGTGGAGTGAACAGCAATTTGCGTTATAATAAAGAGGCACAACAAATTACTCCTTCAAGACGTAGGCTTTCCCGATTCAAACGGGGAAGCTTTTTTTATGCATAAATTTCCTGTCCCTTACAAATTTTATAGGTAACGTCATAATCGAGGTGAGGGCATTGCCTAAAATTGTATCGGTTGGAACAGCTATTCCTCCTTTTGAGTTGAAGCAACAAGAAACGCTTGAATTTGCCCGCCGTCTATTTTCTGAAAAATTTAAAGACATCGAACGGCTTTTGACGGTGTTTTCCAACGGACAAATTGAAACACGGCATTTTGCCAAAGACTTATCTTGGTTTCAGAAGGAACATACCTTTGAAGAAAAAAACAACGCGTTCATTGAAGCGGCGATTGAGCTAGGGGTAAAAGCCGTCGGTCACTGCCTGCAGTCTGACATTTATTTAAAAGAGCCGATTGCACATCAAGATATTGACGCTATCTTCTATATTTCGACTACAGGACTTGCTACTCCAAGCATTGAAGCGCGAATTATGAACCGGCTGCCTTTTTCCCCGCATACAAAACGTATTCCCATCTGGGGGTTGGGATGTGCGGGAGGAGCTTCTGGGCTGGCCCGTGCATACGAATATTGTCTGGCGTTTCCCAATGCCAAAGTTCTGGTTCTATGTGTGGAGCTTTGCAGTTTGACGTTTCAGCCTAACGATTACTCCAAAAGCAATTTGATCGGGACGTCATTATTTGCGGATGGAGTGGCGTGTGTCCTATTGGCAGGGGATAAAGTGAATGTTCACCGCTTTTCCAAGCATCCGGTGCATCCCGCTATTCTTGATACCCAATCTACCCTTATGCCCCATTCAGAAGATGTGATGGGATGGGATATAAAAAATGACGGGCTTTATGTCATCTTTTCAAGGGACATTCCTTCCATTGTTCAAAGCTGGTATGGGGGACAAGTCAATCCTTTTTTAGAACAGCATGGTCTCACGACAAAAGATATCCGGCATTTTATCGCGCATCCTGGAGGGAAAAAAGTGCTTGAAGCTTATGCAGAAGCATTGGACCTTCCTCCTGCGATGATTGAGCTGCCGTTTCATGTATTAAAACAGCATGGAAATATGTCCTCGGTAACCGTCCTCTATGTTCTGCATGAATTTATGCAAAAAAGAGCGGCTACAGGCGAATATGGACTCATTACAGCGTTAGGTCCCGGCTTCAGTTCTGAGCTGCTTCTAGTGGAGTGGAGGTGAGAAAATGTTGTTTTACATAATGCTCACATTCATTATCATTCAGCGTCTGCTTGAACTGGCTGTCGCCAAACGAAATGAGAAATGGATGCGTGAACAAGGAGCAGTGGAAATCGGACAGTCGCATTATAAGTGGATCGTCCTTGTTCATCTCCTGTTTTTTATCTCCCTTATAACCGAAGTATCATGGATGGAAAAGCGGCTATCTTCTTTCTGGGTTTTGCTGGCAATCATATTTGTGCTCACACAGTTGGGCCGTGTTTGGGTCATATCATCATTAGGAAGGTTTTGGAATACAAAAATTCTTGTGCTTCCGGAAGCTGATGTGGTAGTAAAAGGGCCTTATAAGTTTTTAAAACATCCGAATTATGTGATTGTTGCACTGGAGTTTTTGATCGTTCCGCTATTATTTGAAGCATATGCCACAATGGCTTTGTTCAGCCTGCTGAATATTCTTGTTTTATCTGTCCGTATCCCCATTGAAGAAAAAGCGTTGTCTGCTTTTACGAACTATTACAAGGCGACTGAATGTCACTCTCGTTTTTTGCCGATAAAAAATGATAAAAATTCTCATTGAAAATGATTATCTTTCGTGATAAGATGTAATTACTTGATAAAGATTATCACTTTCACAAATAATTAACGGGGTGAAAAAAATGGTAAGCTTATTCGTGATCGGAACAGTGGCGGTTTATGCAGCCGTGGGAAAATATGTATTAAAAGGTTTACATAGCGCACAAAAGGCATAAGTAAATAGAGTTCGTGCAGAAAAGGAGGTGCTCACTAGACGGCACTTCCTTTTTTATGTTATAAGGAAAAAATAAAACAATTCAAACATTTATCGTATGAAAGAGGGGCAAAATCAAGTAAAATGTATGCATAAGCTTTAAACGCTTTTGCGCCTTTTCGGCCGCCTAGGCGGGAGTCATACACGGTTAAAAAGATAACAAACTATAATGACGCCAAAAGTTAAATTCGACTGCTATAAATTAGGAACAAAAAGGGGTATAAATCATGTTGAATGTGAAACAACGAGGCCATTCACCGGAGACGGAAAACCGATTAGCAGCATTATACGATCAGTTTACGAAGGCACAGGATACGGAAAATGCGAAAAAAATTGTACAACTGTATAAAAAATGGACAGAGCAACAGTTTGTCATTGCTTTTTGCGGCCATTTTTCAGCGGGAAAGTCAAGTATGATCAATGAGCTGGTAGGCTATCACTTATTGCCTTCCAGTCCCATTCCCACAAGTGCGAATCTCGTATCGGTAAAGGCCGGCGAAGAACATGCGACCGTGCATTTCAAAAAGGGTGAACCGATCCGCTATTTAGCTCCGTATGATTATGAACAAATTAAAGCGTTTGCCATTGATGGAGATGAAATCGAATCCATCCACCTTTCCGTGAAGACGGACCAGCTTCCGCAAGGAATTACCGTAATGGATACACCGGGAATCGATTCTACGGATGATGCCCACCGTTTGGCAACGGAGTCGGCTCTCCATTTAGCGGATATCATTTTTTATGTCATGGATTATAATCATGTACAATCGGAACTGAATTTTCAATTTACGAAAGAGCTGAAGCAACAAGGGAAGAAAGTATATTTAATCATCAACCAAATCGATAAACATCAAGAGCAAGAACTGACGTTTCCGCAATTTAAAGCATCTGTCAGGCAGTCATTTGCGAATTGGCAAGTAGAGCCCGATGATATTTTTTATACGACGTTAAAGAAAAGAGATCATACATATAATGATCTTAATAAAGTAAAAGAGCTTTTGACCACATATGTTCAAGAAAAAGAGCAATATATGGAAGAACATCTTTTACAAGGAATGAAAAGGCTGCTCGACCACCATTTGCAATGGATAGAGCGACAGCAAGAAGAGGAAATGGCCGCTTATGCCAATGAACTGACGGAATTGTCTTTGGAAGAGAGAGAGAAGCTGCTTCAAGCGGTTTATGCACTTGAACATGAAACGCAAAAAATAGAACAAGAAGAAACTAAAATGGAGAAAGCGTTTTGGTCCGGAGTAAAAAACATTTTGCAAAATGCCAACCTTATGCCTTATGAAACACGGGAAAAGGCGGGATTGTTCATTGAAAGCTGTCAGAGTGACTTTAAAGTAGGCTTTTTGTTTTCAAAGAAAAAAACCGAACAAGAGCGTCAAGAGCGGTTGACCCGGTTTCACGAGGAATTGAACGAAAAAGTGAATTCCCAGTTAAACTGGCACTTACAGCAGTTTTTACACCGCTTTTTTAAGGAGTATGATGTAGAGGACATTGATTTGCTCAAGGAAGCAAGTGAATTTGAAGTAGTGGTGGAAGAAGAAGAGCTGCGTTCATTGGTCAAGAGCGGTGCTGGGGTAACGGGTACGTACATCTTGACGTTTGCCGATGATACGGCCACTGACATCAAAAAAAGGGCAGAAAGGCAGCTCCAAAGTATTTTGACTCATCTTCTGTTCAATAAGCGAAAATCTTCAGAAGGGAAAATCGAATCCCATAGAGAAGAACTGGCACGCTACGCACAATATGAAAAAGAACTCCAGCATCTTGCTCGGCTTCAAAAAAAGGGAGAAGAAGCGGAAAAAGCGTTGCAGTCTATTTTGAATGGTCACGATATTAAGGTAAACGAACAAACGAAGAAGCATTTGCGGGCATTGGCGGATGAAACGTTCCTTGTCAAGCAAGGAGAAGAACTAGGTTCGGTGTCCGTACAAGAAGAGCTTGTGGTGAGTGAAAAACAAGAAGATATTGTCATTCATCATCATGACGGCAAACGAATACCGCAAGCCGTTGAAGATGTTCATAAAGCTATTAAAGCCGTGTCTCCGTTTGAGTCTTTACAAGGCATTATCGGCAGTTTAGAGGAGAAAGCAAAAAGGCTGGAAGATCATCAGTTTACAGTTGCTTTATTCGGAGCTTTCAGCGCAGGAAAATCTTCTTTTGCCAATGCGCTGATCGGTGAAAAATTGCTTCCGGTATCTCCAAACCCGACAACGGCGACCATCAATAAAATCATGCCGCCGACAATGGAGCATCCTCATCGTACGGCGAATGTCTATTTGAAGTCTGAAGAGCAGCTGCTCCTTGATTTGCAAGCTTCGTTAAAGCTGTTTCAACATCGAGTGGACAGTTTGGAAGAGGCGTTGAACGTCATTGCCCAGTTGCGCTATGATGACGATATGGATGTACGCCATAAGCTTCATTTATCGTTTTTACAGGCCGTCAGGAAGGGGTATCGCACCGTTTCTGAACAGCTGGGCAAAGCGGTAACGGTAACGATTGAGGAATTCCATGAATATGTAGCGAAGGAAGAAAAGGCTTGTTTCGTGCAGTTCATCGAGCTGTATTTTGACTGCGAACTAACGAGAAAAGGCATTACATTAGTGGATACGCCGGGAGCAGACTCCATCAATGCGAGGCATACGGATGTAGCGTTTGAATACATTAAAAACGCGGATGCCATTTTGTTTGTTACGTATTATAATCATGCGTTTTCCAAGGCTGACCGTGAATTCCTGATTCAGTTAGGACGCGTCAAAGATTTGTTCACGCTCGATAAAATGTTCTTCATCATCAATGCGGCGGATTTGGCTTCATCAAATGAAGAGTTGAATGTGGTCGTGAAATATGTAGGACAGCAGCTGGAGCAATACGGCATTCGTTTCCCTCGTCTGTTCCCGCTGTCGAGTCTCCTTGCTTTAACGGATAAAGAAAAAGCAGGGTTTACGCCATTTGAAGAAGCGTTTGACCGATTCATTTCGACCGAATTGACCCAGTTAGTGACGACTTCGGCCTATGAGGAAATAAGACGGACCCTTCATATGGTAGAGGAGCTGTTGAAATGGCAAACACAGAGCGAAGAGGAAAAACAGGCGCGCCTTGAGAGCATCATTACGTCGAAGCAGCAATTGGAACATGCGGTACATTCCTTGAATATTGATCAGGAACAGCAGCGACTGCGTCAGGAAGTAGAAGAGTTGCTTTATTATGTGAAGCAGCGTGCGATGCTTCGCTATATGGACTTTTTTAGAGAAACATTCAGCCCTGCCAATTTAAGGGACGATAAAGGGCGCATAAAAGAACAGCTTCAATCTTGTTTGGAAGAATTGATCCAATCAGTAGGATTCGACGTTGCCCAGGAAATGAGAGCGACCTCGCTTCGATTGGAAACGCTCCTTAAACGTTTAGGCAAAGACGTTCACGCATCATTTGTAAAGGATGCAAGCAAAATGGATGCTTCGCTTCAATGGAGCTTTAAAAGCGACATTCGTTCAACGGATCTGACATTTATCTCGCCGTTTGAGGGAGCCGATATCCAAGAATTTAAAAAGCCATTGTCTTTATATAAAAACAGCAAAAGTTTCTTTGAGAAAAATGAGAAAGAAAAAATGGGCGAGCAATTGAAAGAGAAACTGTCTCCGATGGTGGAAGAGTACGTAAAAGGACAAGAACAGCGGTTGGCGGATACCTTCACGTCTGTCTTTATCGAAACCATCAAACAATATCAGCATGATTTGTTGACAGATATTGAACAAACCTATAAAGGCTTAGAAAAGGCCATTACCCATCCAATCAGCACGGATCAGCTGCAAACAGCAAAACGAATCCTGCAGCAAAGTTTAGCCGATTAGCAACTTGTCATCTTTAAAGTAAGGCTTTGCTAAATCATGATGTTGATTTTCAACATTTGACTCATTGCATGCAAAATGGCTATTTTGAACACTTTCAGCGAAAGCTGAAAGTGGATGGAATGAGTCAAAAACCAGCATCGACTTTAACATAGCTCAAAGCAAAGGACTGACAGCCATGCAACAAGAAATCAAGCAGCGATTGCAGCACATTGAAAAAATGCATAACATCCGAATTTTATATGCTTGTGAGGCAGGAAGCCGTGCTTATGGACTCCATACAGAACAGAGCGATTATGATGTCCGGTTTATTTTTAAATATGAGGTTACACAATATTTGAAGCTGAAAGCTCCTCGGGAGGTGATAAATGATCAATCTCTTCCAGGAGCGGATATACAGGGATGGGACCTCTATAAAGCAATGCATCTGTTTACAAAGTCCAATCCTTCTTTATACGAATGGCTGCATTCACCCGTTGTGTATCAAGAAGATCAGGCATTCAGCAGCCAATTAAGAAGGTATATCCAGTCTCAGTATGCATTAAAAAAGATTGGATTCCATTATTGGCAATTGATGAAGTCCAATCTGAAAAAAAAGCTTTCATCCCCTATCAGTATAGGAGACATTAAAGTATGTCTGCATGTGATACGTGCGTATTTGTCTGTTCAATCCATGCGGACACATCATGCATTGCCTCCGCTCTCGTTTGAGGAGCTGGTGATGAAAGGCACGCTGCCTAAAGACATTAGTGAATATACGATTTCTTTACAACAGGCAAAAAGAAATGATGAAGTAGTCGAGAAAGAGGTGTGTCTCTCCATCATGAACTTTGCCGAACAGCAGTTGCCTTTTTTAAAAGAACAGCTGGAAGAGCTGGGAGAAGGGGCATTGGATCACGAACTGCTTAACCAGTGGATTATATCATTACACGATAACTAGGAGGAATAACGAACATGAGCGTACATAAAGAAATTAGCCAGCATTCAAACAAACAGCATCAACGAGTGAAAACATTTGCCCAATTAGATATGACAAGGGAACAGTACATTGAAGAAGCCGTTTCTCTTTGTAAAGAAGGAAAGCCGTTCACCGTGGAAAAAATCAATGAAGTCACGAAAAGAATCAATGAGTTAGCACGCCAGGGAATTGTTCCGACACGCAAAGTGGTGACGCCTGAGATGGTTCAAGAGTACGTAAATCGTTTAAAGTAAATGTAAAAAGGGGGAGAAGGAGATGTTTCAGCATATTGTAGAAGCTGATTGGCTGAAAGAACATATGCAAAATGCCAGCGTACGAATTGTCGATTGCCGTTTTTACTTAGGAGAAAAAGAAAAAGGGTATAAAGAATATGAAGAGGAGCATATTGCTGGAGCGGTGTATGCGGACCTTGAACGACACTTATCGGGGGCGGTTGAAAAACATGGCGGAAGACATCCTCTCCCTCGTCTCGCCGATTTCATCCATTTTATTGAGAGTATTGGTATTTCAAACGAGATGACGGTCGTCGCATATGACAGTCAAGCTGGTGCGATGGCTTCTCGTTTTTGGTGGATGATGAAATACATAGGCCATGAGAAGGTATACGTATTGAACGGTGGTTTTCCAAATTGGAACAGGCATTCTTATCCTGTTTCTTCAGAGAACCCCATTGTTGTTTCCAAGTCTTATGAGCCATCTGTCCAGTCATGGATGCTGGCATCCATGGATGAAGTCAAACAGCGTTTAAGTGATGTATCTACGTTATTGATCGATTCAAGGGAAGAAAAGCGATTTGCCGGTTTGGAGGAGCCCATTGATCGGGTAGCGGGTCATATTCCTGGTGCCATCAATAAGTTTTGGCGTGAAGCATTGGACGAAAACGGCATGTGGAAAGATCGACAAGAACTGAACAAGCACTTTTTAGAAGCAAATAATCATGAACAAATCATTGTGTATTGCGGGTCCGGTGTCACGGCTTGCCCCAACGTACTTGTTTTAACGGAGCTTGGCTTTCGAGATGTCAAGTTGTATGCGGGAAGCTGGAGCGATTGGATTTCCTATGAAGGAAATCTAATCTCTGCAGAAACTGACTAAAGCAAACCTTTTCTCCTCATACTAATTCTGTACCTTGAAGGTGCAAAAGGAGGAGATTACGATGGGTAAAACAAAATTAGGAAACGCAAATGCACAGCGCAATAATAATGCAAAACAAAAAAACCAGTTGAATGAAGAGTTTGCCCAAGAAGCGATGGAAGAGTCAAACAAAATGAAACGAAACGCTCAAGCGATGAAAGAGCAATATGGACAAGAATTTGCTTCGTATGCGGAGTTTGAGGCAAATAAGATGAGCAGCCGTAAACAGCGCACAAACGTTAAACAAGGAAATCATCAGTAATAAAAAAGCGATGAGGGGAATCCCCTCATCGCTTTTTTATTGGGTAGGTGTGAGGAGCGGCTAATAGGAAACTGACGCTATTCTTGTTATTCAGTGAATAGTTCGTTTCGACAAAATAGAGACTAAGAAAGAGGTGAAGCATATGAATAAAGGGGTTGCCATTTCCGTCACTTCCATCGGATTGGCGCAGCTTTTAAAGATTCCTATCAAGAAATACCAAATGGGGAAGTGGGATTGGAAAATGGCTGTTGCAAGCGGTGGTATGCCCAGTTCCCACTCAGCCGGTGTTACGTCATTGGCGACATACGTGGCTTTAAGAAAAGGGGTTTCATCAGTCGACTTTGCGTTAGCTTCCGTTTTTGGGCTGATTGTCATGTATGATGCCCAGGGGATACGAAGACAAACAGGAGAAATTACATTAAGGGTCAATACGCTGGACGAAGAAATTGAACGGCTTGCGGGCGAGCCTGACCGACAGCTTATCGATCTTAAAAATGCCCGATTGAGGGAAATGCTTGGCCATCAGCCGGAAGAGGTAATAGGAGGAGCTGTGTTAGGTATCGTAATGGGGGCATTCGGTTACTTTTTAGGTGAAAAAGCATAGTCAAACCCCAAAATTTGCGCTAAGATAAGGAAGGAATTTTCTGAATCAACAAGGATGGGTGGATATGTCTTTGCAAAAGATTGAAGATTACCTTTTTTATTTAGAAGATAAGGGGTTTCATTTGAAAGAAGATGCCAGAGGATTCATCTCCTTTGGAAAACATTATACAGGAGCATCCGATGAAATGGTGAATGGTGCCATTGAATGGACGCTAAAGGTCCAAAAAGAATTTGATGGCAGTTTCTTTATGTTATTACTGGAAAGCTTGATTGTTCAAAATATTAAAACACGTAAGCAAATTCATTCGTTTTTAAAGAAAAAAGGAATGATTGAATAAAGCAGGAAAGAATGCAAGCAGGTCTTCTTTTCCATTGTTAAGCAATGGGAGGGGCGGTTTCGATCAAGCGACGAAACCGCCCCTCTGCTGTAAATGAATCTAAGAAACCCCTGCTTCTTTTTCAATGGATGTTTTCCTTTTCAGAGGGGGCAATTCAGAAATAATCATGCCGATAAAGATACCTAAACAGCCGATGACAGCCAAACCTGTCAATCGCTCATCTGCCCAGAAAAATCCGGCTATCGCGGCAAAGACGGGTTCCATGGCAAAAATGAGCGCCACTCTGGTCGCTGTTGTATATTGCTGCACGGATGTTTGCAATAAAAAGGCCAGTGCCGTGGCCAGCAGGGAAGTGATGAGTAAAGCAACTAAGATTTCTTGCTTGAATAATAAAGATGGTTGAAGGGCCAACCGCCAATCTTCCATAAAAAACGAAAAAATAGAACAAAGAACAGTGACAGTCAACAATTGTATAATCGTCAGTAATAAGGTAGGATGATGCTGGCTGAACAAGCCGGTCACCAAAATATGTAGCGCAAACGAAATAGCGCATAATAAGATAAGGAAATCCCCTTTATCAATCGTTAACTTATCACCAAGCGTTAAAAAATAAAGTCCGACGGTTGCGATAGCTACCCCGACAATTCCATTCACCTTGAGCTTTTGTTTCAACAGCAAAAAAGAAAATAAGGGAACGAGCACAACGCTTAAGCCTGTAATGAATCCGGCTTTTGAAGAAGTGGTATACATTAGTCCTACCGTTTGAAAGGCATATCCTGCAAACAGGCATGTTCCCATGGCGGCTCCATGCACCCATGTGTTTTTCTTCAATTCTTTAAGCTGATGCCGTTGAAAAAGAAGAAGCCATGCCGCTAAAAAGAGGGTAGCAAGGAAAAAGCGGATTCCATTAAAACTGAGGGGAGGCAAGTATTGAATGGCTTGCTGCACAATCACGAACGTAGCTCCCCATATGAACGCGACAAATAATAAAGCACCATCAGCTAACCAAATTCTCTTCATGGCTCCCTCCTATCTGCTTTTTGCTGGGCCACGGCTTTTCTTGCGAGCTCATCCGCCACTTTATTTTGACTGCTTGGAATCCATTTCATAAAAAATAAATCTAGCTGTTTGGAAAGCTCCAATGCTTTTCCAAGCAGCGGGGCAAAGTCGGGATTCTTGGCAAATTCCTTTTCGATTGCTCGGTCAACGAGCTGTGAATCTGTTCGGAAAGAGACAATGGAGAAGTTTTTTTCAAGGCAAATTTCCAGACCCTTAATAAGGGCATGGTATTCGGCCTCATGGTTTGTCATCGTTCCTAATGGAATGGAATAGTGAAGGTTTTGTCCATTTCCTTTGATGAAGATACCAGCTCCCGATAGACCAGGATTTCCGGCTGTTGCACCATCTATATATACTTCAATCAATTCAGCACCCCCATTATATAAGATTTCTGCTTGTATTTTATCATATGAGAAGGCTTTTAGGTGTAAACTTAAAAAAACAAAAAGATGCTTAATTCGCATTGAGACAGACAAGGAAGGGGTGTTTGCTTGATTGTATATATAAGTAGTGGTACCATGGGTTCCGATATTAAGAAAGCAACGAAAAAATCCATTCATACTGTAGAAGAAAGGATTATAAACGATGAAATTTCAAATCGAATGGCATTATAAAATAAAAAGCAGAGAACTGACTTTCTTGTCTGAATACACGAACGCCGAAGAAGCGCTCTTAATCGTAGAGGATTTAGAAAAAACAGGTCGCACAAAGGAAATCCTGTTGTTGGACGAACAGCAAAATACATGGACCATCAAAGAAGCGAAAAAGCTAGTGAAACAAGTAGAAACGGAGCCTGATGATATTACGGTTTATTTTGATGGAGGCTTTGATCTTAATTTGAACATGGCCGGGCTCGGTGCTGCTATTTATTATATGCAAAATCGCCAGAAATTCAGGATTCGTGAAAATGCTCGTGTCGAACAGTTGAACTCGAATAATGAAGCAGAGTATGCCGCGTTTTATTTCGCTTTGCAGCAGCTTGAAGCGATGGGGGTATCAAAGGCATCTGTTGTGTTTCGAGGGGATTCCCAGGTGGTCTTAAAACAGCTATCCGGTGAATGGCCTTGTTTTGAAGAAGAGTTTAACCGTTGGTTAGACCGTATTGAAGTGAAAATGAAAGAATTAAAAATCCAACCTGTTTATGAGCCCATTTCCCGAAAACAAAACCAAGAAGCGGACCAACTGGCAACACAGGCTCTACAAGGTATGGATATCAGTAGTCATAAACAAATAGAAGATTGAAACGCAGGAGATGAAAAACTTGGAACGAAAACAGTTACTCGAAGAAGTGACCCAAATGTTAGATTATTACTGTCAAGATTGTTTTATAAAACGTACGTTTAATAAAGAACAGGGAAAGAACTATGCCCAGTCTTTTTGCATCAATCAATGCACGATAGGGGAAAAAATCCAAGAGTATGGAAGGTTACTCCTCAGAAAATGAGCCTTGCTTTTATTGCAAGGCTCATTTTTTGATATTGTAAACTACTGTAAAGCTTCCTGTAATTGATGCTCACATTGAGAAAGGGAACTTTCGCATTTTGTCAAAAATTCTTGATCTGCACCAGTCGCAATGTTGGCTTTGGCATTTTCGAGCTGAGTTTTAGCAATGTTGACAGCATTTTGGGCATGTTGAAGAAATTCCGGATCCATTGTAATCGTGGCGGAACCGACCACTTTTTGAGCGGTTTGGACCAAGACCTCTACTTGCTGTAAATCGTTATATCCTGTTGTTACTTCTTGATTTGGTAATCTGTCCATATAAACACCTCCATAGTCATAGGGTGTTTTATTGAACCTAAAAATATTCGAACATAAATGAAGGGACACGAATAAAGAACATTCGTGTCCCTTCATTTATGCCTAGGCAAGCAGCGAACTCCCTTACGGGTTCTCGCTGCTTGCTTAGGTAAAAGTTTTCTGAGCTATTTCAAAGGAAGATTGTCGAAAAGCGTTAGGGACAGCTGAGAAGGAGCCGTACTCCTTTTCAGCTGTCCCTAAAATTAGAAAACCTCCTGTGAGGACAGGAGGTTTTCGTTATATCAATGCACGAGTTGTTATTATAATTTTACAACGTTAGCAGCTTGAGGTCCGCGGTTTCCTTCTACAATTTCAAAAGAAACTTCTTGGCCTTCTTCTAAGCTTTTGAAGCCTTCGCCTTGAATGGCAGTGAAGTGTACAAATACATCATCGCCGCCTTCAACTTCGATAAAACCGTAACCTTTTTCGTTGTTGAACCATTTTACTTTACCGTTTTGCATATTCCTGAATCCTCCTAAATACTTCGCAGTTCTGGATGAACCGCTTACAAACTGTATTATCAACTAGCAGAGTGTACAGTGAATAAGTCGTTCATGAAGCAATCATCGAATTGTATATTCACATAATATTCAGCTAGATGATTGTCTTAAATATACAACAATCATTATGAAAGCGTCAAGGCAAAAAAACCCTTTTTTAAGGGAACTAATGAAACAGTCTGAATTATATGTGAACGATTTATAATCAGTCATATTTCACATTTTTTCAATAAACCCCTTTACGAAAAATAGAAGGTATTTCATAGAAAAATGGTGAATACTTTAAGTAGAAGCTCAAGAGGAGTTGATTGACATGTTTCGTGGTAAAATGGGAGATCAGGAAATTCTTATTTTGTTTTCTTCTGCCATTTCTAAGTCATTTAAAGAAGAAAAAGATAGTGTTTATAAGCAAATTTTATCTGTTGGTGAACGCATCTTATCCTTTGAAGATGGAACAAGCTTTACAGTAGCCGAACCTAATCGTTTAATTGTAGCGGAAGTGAAAAAACATGATTTGGTCACTGTATTTATCCAGCATATTATTGAAAAACCGTTTATGTATGATGCATCAAGAGAAGAGGACCAGGCGGGATAAATCATAAAAACTGATTTTTACTGAAAGGCCTCGTCATATAATCCCGTGATTACTGGGTTTTCATGACGAGGCCTTTCAGGAGTGTGACCCAAAAGAACTGTATTTTTACCTTTTGGGTCATACTCTTTCATTAAAAGAACATACCAGCGATCGTAGCACTCAATAAGTTAGCAAGCGTACCTGCAATGATAGCCCGAATACCCAGCTTGGCAATGTCATTGCGGCGTTCTGGAGCCATTCCCCCGAGACCTCCAAGTAAAATGGCAAAAGATGAAATGTTCGCAAATCCACAAAGGGCAAAAGTAATGATGGCCACTGTTTTATCAGAAAGCATATCCATTTGCGGAGCAAAAGTAGAATATGCTACAAACTCATTTAATATAAGTTTCTGACCAATGAAGCTCCCGGCAGTTACAGCTTCACTCCAAGGAACCCCAATTAAAAAAGCCACAGGAGCGAATACATAACCAAGAATTCGGTCTAATGTCATATTGTCTACATTAAACCAGTGACCAATCCCCTCCAGCATACCATTCAATAATGAAATAAGTGCAATGAAAGCAAGAAGCATGGCCCCTACATTTAGCGCAAGCTGCAATCCATCAGACGCCCCGCGAGCGGCAGCATCGACTACGTTCGCTACCTCTTTGTCTTTTTGAAACGTAACATCTTCTTTTTCCATTGCCTTTTCTGTTTCCGGGAAAATTAATTTAGCCATTGCCAGTCCAGCCGGAGCGGACATAAGGCTGGCTGCCAGTAAGTATTCAATTGGTACGCCTAAAGCCGCATATCCAAATAAAGTAGACCCTGATACAGAAGCAAGTCCTCCAACCATTACGGCAAAGAGCTGGGAGTTCGTTAGGCGACTAATATAAGGTCGAATCAAAAGAGGGGCTTCTGTTTGTCCAAGAAAGATGTTAGCGGCAGCAGACAGAGATTCTGCTTGTTTTGTACCGAGAAGCTTTGCTAATCCGCCGCCGATAAAACGAATAACGATTTGCATGATTCCAAGGTAATAAAGAACAGAAATCAATGAAGATAAGAAAATGATAATGGTTAATACTTGAAAGGCAAAAATAAAACCTGTTGGTTGTGCTGCATCTCCAAGGTTACCGAATAAAAATTGTACCCCATCACGAGAATAGTTCATAACATTCGATATTTTCTCCGTAACCACTTCGACAGCTTTACGGCCTGGACTCCATTTTAAAACAATGAAAGCAAAGAGGAGCTGTAAGGCGAGCCCACCCAAAACCGTTTGTAGTCGTATTGCTTTCTTGTTATTAGAAAGAATAAATGCTACAGCGAATATGAATACAATACCAAGCAATCCCCAAATAAAATTCATAGTATACCACCTTTTAATTAATATAGTTTAGATATCATTTTTTGTTGTCAGACATCTAACATCTCTTGTAGTAATATATCGTTTTTTGTCGAAAAATTAAAGGGAAATTTTTCTCCCATACCGTGTTTATTATTTCCAATCGTTGTGCTTTCATTGATAAAATTTCTAAATTATTATTAGTCAAGTTCTTTCCCTCATGTGAAGTGCGGGATATTTTAACAAAGCAAGAGGATTAATGGAATGTGAATAAAAAATGTTACTGAAAAAAACATCAAAGTCCAATGAAGTAGCTGCAAAAAAATAAGTACGCTTCATATATATTTAGAGAAGATGCAGGACAGAAAGGGGACGTATTTATTGACAGTCAGGCCGGAAAGATTACAAAAAGGGGATACGGTAGGGGTGATTGCGCCTGCAAGTCCTCCTGATATGGAAAAGTTGAAGCATGCCATTCCTTTTTTAGAAGAGCTTGGATTAAACGTGAAGGTCGGAAAGCATGTGGCCTCCCTAAATGGTTATCTAGCGGGAAAAGATGAAGAGCGCATCGAAGATTTGCATGAAATGTTCGCTGATAAAGAGATCAAAGCCATTATCTGTGCCCGGGGCGGATTCGGAACAGCAAGAATCGCAGACCGGTTGAATTATGATCTGATCAAAAACAATCCTAAAATTTTCTGGGGATACAGTGATATTACCTTTTTACATACGGCCATCTATCAAAAAACAGGATTGGTGACATTCCATGGTCCCATGCTGAGTTCTGATATTGGCGTAGAGGAGGTACATGATTTAACGAAAGAATCATTTAAGCAATTGTTTTCCCCTGAACCAATCAAGTACACAGAAGCCATCTCTCCTTTGGAAATTATGAATGAGGGAAAGGCTGAAGGAGAAATTGTCGGCGGCAATTTATCGTTGCTTGTGAGTACGCTCGGAACATCTTTTGAAATAGATACAAAAGAGAAGATTTTATTTATCGAAGAAATTGATGAAGAGCCTTATCAAGTGGACCGAATGTTGAATCAGTTGAAAATGGCGGGGAAATTGGCAGATGCAGTAGGCATTCTTGTATGTGATTTTAACAACTGCGTACCGAAGGAAGGAAAGGATTCATGGACGCTTGATCATGTATTAGAAGATTATCTCAGGCCGATTTTAAAGCCAACGATGAAAGGCTTTAAAATCGGACATTGCTCTCCTAATATCGCCATTCCAATAGGTGTAAAAGGAACGATTGATACAGACTTAAAAATATTTACGGCAGAAGCGGGCATCAAATAGTCGTTACAATGAGAGCGGGAGTCGTATCTCGTAAAGCAGGAATAAAAATGGGCCAAAAGATTGCCCTTTTGGCCCGGCTTTATTGTTCTTATTATTTTCATTGCTTATTAAAAGGCAGCAGCACTTCGACAATGGTTCCTTCATTCTTTTTGCTTTCAAATTGAATCCGGCCCTTGTGCGATTCAAGGATCCGGTAACTAACTGTCAAACCAAGGCCTGTCCCTTTTTCTTTAGAAGAGTAAAAAGGTTCTCCTAAATGTTTCATTCGTTCTTCAGAAATGCCGCACCCGTTATCTTCCACTTTTACTGAAACATATTGCGAGTCTTTTATATCCAAAACAACGTGTACATTTTGAGAAGACGCTTCAATGGAGTTTTTAATGATATTGATAAACAATTGTTTCAATTGGTTCGGTTCGCATTCGATGAGAGGCAGTGCCTGTTTTACTTCAAGCGACATTTCAACACTATAAAGGTTTGCCTGTGATTCCAAAAGGGACATAACGGATTTTATAATATGAGATAAATCCGATTGTTTGAACACCAGCTTCTGAGGTTTGGCCAACATTAAAAATTCACTGACAATTTCGTTGATTCGATCCAGTTCTTCTAACATGACTTTATAATACATTTGTCTCGTTGGATCATCGCCTTCCATTAATTGCACGAATCCTTTTAGAGAAGTGAGCGGATTCCGTATTTCGTGTGCCACACTTGCGGCGAGTTCTCCTACAACCGATAATTTTTCGGTTCTTTTTAATCGTTCTTCCGTTTCTTTCATCTGCGTAATGTCTTTTGCATAGCCGATGACGCCCACAATTTGATTATCAATCACCATTGGAACCATAGCACAAGCTAAAATAAGGTGTTTGCCGTCGGTCCGAATAATTTCAACTTCTTCATTATTTTGCGCTTTTCCGGTTCGAATCACTTCACGGAAAACGTCGATTACTTGCTTCCGGTCTTTTTCTGTCACAAATTCCAAAATGGATTTTCCCATATAGGCGTCTCTTGATTGACCTGTAATCCTTTCAAATTGAGGGTTCATATTGGTCAAATTTCCATGCAAATCTACCATATACACCAGTTCAGGGTTATAGTCGAATAAAGACCGATAGCGCTGTTGATTTTTAGACAGCTTCCTCTCAATCATGATTCGTTCCGTAATATCTCTTCCGATAACCACAAGTCCTTTGCGGCTTCCGTCTTTATTAAATAGAGGAACTTTAATTGTATCGAATGTTTTTTCTCCACCTTCAGGCAATGGAATGGTTTCTGCCGTTCGGGTGATTTTTCGAGCTTTCCATGTCTCTTCGTCTGAACTTTCACAATAAAGTAAAGCCTCATGATAAAAGTCTGTATACTCGGCAAGCTCTGAATCTTTTTTACCTTTATACGCTACATTTTCCAGCTGGAACAGCTTCAAGCCAAAATCATTCGCTTCAATCCAGCGGCCTTCTCCATCTTTAAAATTGACGAAATCAACCATCGAATTAATGAGGGTATGGAGCTTTTCTTTCTCTCTTTGGACGGTTTGAAACTCTTCTTTCTTGATAATAAGATAGTAAATAAAGATGCTTGATAATATGATGAAAATGATGGCTTTTATTTTTTGCCACATTAAAAGAAGACCGATATCATTGCGTACTAGAAGCACTAAATCGTCTGTAAGAAAAACCCACGCGACGCTGAAGAGAATATAAATTAACAATATGTTCTTTTTTGACATGTTTCACCCTCGTTTACTAAATATCCATATTGTCCATTTTACTAGCTTTTGAAATAAAAGAAACGAAAAATAATGAAGAAAATAATATTTAAGATATAGCATTTGTAATTGATTGTTTTTTAAGCAGTTTTATATAACTTGCAAGGACCAAAAGACCATAAACGGGATGAAAAGCAGTATCATATTAAAAAAGTCCGGAGAGAGTCATAACAGGGCTTTGATGAAGAAAATGGTTGACGCCTTTTAAAATGATGGTAAATTATGGAGAGGGGTGGTGTAGATGGAAAATCAAAATCAGCTGGAAGAAAAAGTGCAGCATTTGGAAAAGGAAGTCGATGTACTCAAACTTAGAATTCATCAATTAGAGAGCCGTATATATGCAGGGAATGAACAAGGTATTCAACAAGAGGTAAAATCAAACATCAAACCCGAAAAAGCTGTCGTCAGCAGAGTACCTAAGAAAAGCCAGATTAATCCCCGCGAAAGAAGAAACGAAGATGAAGTGCCCATTGATTGGGAAAAACTCTTGCTTCAAGTGTGGATGCCCCGCCTGTTTATTTTTGTGCTTATTATAGGTGTACTGTGGGGATTTAAAGCCGCTTCGGATTATGGCATCATTAATGAACCGGTTAAAATCGCTCTTGGTTTTATGGCATCGGGTCTGCTTTTATATGTTGGTCATAAGCAGATGAAGCAGGACCGGAGGAAGTTTGGCCATGTCTTATTGGGCGGAGCCATTCCGCTGCTCATGCTCACGACATTCGCGATGCACTCGCTATATGGAATGGCGGGGCCTGCTGTTGCTTTTGTATTGAATGTATTGTGGATTATGCTTGGTCTGGTTTTAACGAAAGCATATGAATCTGAAGCATTGGGAATCATCAGTATGGTTGGCGGTGTACTCGTTCCTTTCTTAATCGAGAGCGAAACACCTAATCCGTATGTTTTTTTAGCGTATGAAACACTCTTGTATGTGTGGTTTTTAGCTCTCGCTGTTCGATTCAATTATAGGAAAATCTATTATGGATCTTCTATTTTGTTGAATATGGCGTTGTTCTTCTTTTACAGTTTTACAGGAGGCTTTATACGGGGATATTTTGTTGCTGTTCCCATCATCATTCAATATGTCCTGATCTTGTATTATTTTGTCAAAACAAACAAACAAGTATTGGCTCAAGCCAACACGTTGCTGACCAGTTTGTTTATCACGTATGCATGGGTGAATGGGACATTTACAGAGGGATATATTACGCTTTTCTTATTAGCATTCATATTGATTTATGCAGCCCTTTCTCATAAAAGGAAAAGTGATTGTGAAAAGGTACCGATGTTCCACATCCATTTCATTGTTTTAACCGCGTTTCTCATTATTCATGCAGTAGATGAACAGTTCACCACAAGTTTGTTATTAATACAGGGAACAGCGGCCTATTATTCTGTGTTCAAATACCCGAGCGTATTGAAGAAAGTGATTTCTTTGTTTATTTACGCTGCTGCAGGAGTGATGGTATTAGTTGAAGGAGTCATTTACGAAGCTTTTTCAATGGAGACGCTTGATTGGCTCGTGTTGCTGGTTACATTTGGGGTAGGAGCGAAACTTATATACAAACACGAAAAGATAAAGCGAGATTTTTTTGTCACCGTCAGCAGCGCTGTATTTACACTTCTGTTTCTTATCTTTACAACCCAATTCACATTAGCTTGCATCCATCATATGAGTGATGACAGCCAGCGTTTGATCTTGACGTTTGTATGGCTTTTGTTGTCCCTTTCTTCGATTGGAGCGGGAGTGATAAAAGAAAACAAACAAGCAAAATATATTGGGGTAGTGCTTCTGATTCTTACATTGTTAAAATTGGTGTTTTTGGATATTCCATACATCCCGCTGTTTATCCGGGCTATTTTATTTATTGCGCTGGGGTTTGCAGGGTTGATGGTTTCAAGGGTTTTTTACAAAAATAAATAGAAGCATGTAAGAGAAAAGCCTGGGCAATGGGTTAGCCCGGGCTTTTCTCTTTTTTATTCAACGATTACAGTAGCGATCTCTGGTACTTCATCAAGGAAAATTACATAAGTTAAAGGGCACTTTTTGGTACCTGTATTACTTTCAGGTACCTACATTACCTGAAAGTGCGTACTTCTCATGGGATTGGATATGAGTCATAATGGCAATCAGTTGGTGATTCGACGACCTGTAAAGATTCATATCGTCGTACCGAGCATCGACTATGTAGGTTACCGAAAAGTACCTATCTCACAAAAAGTACGTACTTTTCAATATAATTTGTAGGCTTCATCATCACATTCATGGCCGCCCGTTAGTGAATATGTAAAGGCGCCTGATCTAATCAGCGGCGGGATGATGAAGAGAACACATGAGGTTAAGGAGGAATTTTCAGTGAGTACACTTTCATATACTCAAGTCGAAGCGAAAAGGGGCGGAACACCCGCTTTGCTCGCTTTAGCAATCAGTGCGTTTGGAATCGGAACGACAGAATTCGTTCCGGTCGGGTTATTATCGTCCGTTGCGGACAATTTGAACATTTCGATTACATTGGCAGGATTATTAATTTCTGGATATGCGATGGGAGTAGCATTCGGTGCCCCGATTTTAACGGCTTTAACAAGCAAAATGAGCAGAAAGACATTGCTTATGCTGCTAATGGTCATTTTTATTGTAGGCAATTCAGTAGCGGCGATGTCAACAAGCTTTGGGTTATTAGTGGTTGCACGTATTATTACGGCCTTTTCACATGGTGTCTTTTTCTCGATCGGTTCGACGATTGCAGCCGATCTTGTTCCGGAACATAAGCGTGCAAGTGCCATTGCATTAATGTTTACGGGTTTAACTGTCGCTACGGTGACAGGTGTACCATTAGGAACATTTATCGGTCAAACATTTGGCTGGAGAGCGACTTTCTGGTGTGTAGCTTTACTTGGTGTAGTAGCGATTATTGCGAGTGCAATTTTGGTTCCGAAAAATTTAAAAGAAGCGCCTCCGGCGAAATTTAGCGATCAGTTGAAGGTATTGGGCAATGGGCGTTTGCTTTTAGCCTTTGCCATTACAGCATTGGGTTATGGCGGTACGTTTGTGACTTTCACATATTTAGCGCCTATTCTTGAAAAGATTACAGGATATGCCCCAAGCGCCGTCAGTATCATTTTGTTGGTGTATGGTATTGCCGTTGCCATTGGAAATACAGTGGGCGGAAAAGCAGCGGATAAAAATCCGGTGAAAGCATTATTTTGGATGTTTGCTGTTCAAGCTATTATTTTAGTTATTTTAACATTTACAGCACCATTGAAAGTCGTTGGAACCGTTACGATTTTCTTTATGGGATTATTGGCATTCATGAATGTTCCTGGTCTCCAAGTTTTAGTCGTGAATCTTGCAGAGCGCTATGTTCCATCAGCGGTAAACGTGGCTTCTGCTTTGAATATTGCTGCGTTTAACGTTGGGATTGCCATCGGAGCATTCGTCGGCGGCATGATCGCTGATTCCATCGGGTTGATCCATACACCTTGGATTGGCGGAATCATGGTGTTTGGTGCGGTATTGCTGACGGCATGGCTTGGTGCGTTGGAGAAGAAAGCGAAGTAAAAGGTCAATTATCTTTTCTTTGCTTTGTTTGACAGTGAACGCCCGGCCGAAGACGTGATTCATGAATTAGATGAAGAAGTGTTGCCCCATTTCCCGGCTCGTAAGGGTGAATAAAGGGAACACCGCGAAATATGATTGGGCTGTCCTGACCGAATTAGGAGAAAAACTATTAGGGCTCAGAAAGTGGTAAAAAATTATTTCATAATGTACGTAAGGTAGGGGTTGCTGCGGCAACTCCTTTTCTTATTTCAAATGTAATAAGATATCCTCTTTTAATCTTATCTCTTGCAGCTGCCATTTCTTTTATGTGTTTTTATTATGTGGGTAGAGTCGAAGATAACCAAGTATTTACCTTCTTAATGTATAATAAGAACATTAAACAATTGGAAGTTCAAATGTGTTAGGAGATTACGAATGAAAGTCATCATAGCTGAAAAACCAGACCAAGGGGCGAAACTAGCCGCTCCTTTTCAAACGAAACGACATAAAGAATATATTGAAATTTTGCCGCATGCCCTGTTCCCGAAAGGCGCGTATGTGACATGGGCAATCGGACATTTATGTGAGCTGAAGCAGCCGGAGGAATATAAAGCAGAATGGAAGCGCTGGTCGATGAACGCACTGCCGATGATTCCCGATTCCTTTCAATTTAAGGTAACAAGGGCGAAAGCAAAGCAGTACAACGTCGTCAAAGAACTTTTAAAAAAAACGGAAGTAAGCGAGATTATCATTGCAGGCGACGCGGGGCGTGAAGGGGAACTGATCGTTCGGACCATCATTCAGCTAAGCGGTGCCCGTAAACCGATGAAACGGCTCTGGATTTCATCTTTAACGGAAAAAGCGGTCAAGGAAGGCTTTGAAAAGTTGCTGGATGAAGGGAAGACGAAGCCGATTTACCACGAAGCATTAAGTCGTGCATGCGCAGACTGGCTTGTCGGGATGAATGCCTCCCGTGCGTATACGCTGCTTTTGCGCCAAAAAGGAATCGAAGATGTATTTTCCACAGGGAGGGTTCAAACCCCAACCCTCGCTCTCATTGTGAAAAGAGAGAAAGAAATTGAAAACTTTAAATCAGAACCGTTTTGGGAGGTTCTGGCTACGTTTAACATGGATGGGAAAGTATATAGAGGCAAATGGCATAAAGATGGTGAAACACGCTTGAATGAAGAAGCGATGGCTCAAAAAATCATGCAGTTTTGTAAAGGAAAAGAGGCAGCGATTGATTCCATTGAGAAGGAACGAAAAGAATTTCAGCCGCCGTTTCTGTTCAACTTATCTTCCTTGCAAGCGACAGCCAATAAAATGTTCAAGTTCTCTCCGCAGAAGACGCTTGAAATCGCTCAAAAATTATATGTGAAAGGCATCATTTCGTATCCTCGTTCCGATTCGAGCTATGTTACGAGGGAAGAAGCCGCAATGTTTCCGGAGATTTTACAAAAAATCAGTCAGCTGGATGCATTTAAATCATACTTCCCGCTGCCTTTTCCGTCGATTATCGATAATAAACGCTATGTAAATGAAAAGAAGGTAACGGACCACTATGCCATCATTCCGACCGAGCAAGTGACAGATCCGGCAAAAATGTCAGCAGAGGAACAGAAAATATATACGTTGATTGTTCAAAGGTTAATCGCCGCCCATTATGACAAAGCCATCTTCGATTATACAACTATCAACACATTGGTTGAGGGCAGAGCAACCTTTCTTTCTAAAGGAAAAGAGCAAATACAAGAAGGATGGCGGAAGGTCATATACGGCGGCAAAAAAGAGAAAGAGAAAGACCAAGAGTCCGAAGAGGATGAACAAGACCTGCCTTCGCTGCAAGAGGGCGAAAAAGGGGTTGTTCAAGAGGCGGAGGTAAAGGCCGGCAAAACGCAGCCTCCGAAACGTTATACGGAAGGCCAATTGATTACGCTCATGAAAACGGCCGGTAAACATTTGGAAGACGGGGAATTGGTAAAAGTACTGAACCAAACGGAAGGATTGGGAACCGAGGCAACACGGGCCGGGATTATTGGTGTGTTAAAAGACAGGAAATATATTGACGTAAAGAAGAATCAAGTATTTGCGACCAATAAAGGTAAGGTGCTAATCGAGTCAATTGGTCCAAGCATTTTGGCATCGCCGGAAATGACGGCCAAGTGGGAACAGCGCCTTCATGAGATTGGTGAAGGAAAGGCTTCTCCTAAAGAATTCATGGAGCAGGCGAAAAAATTGTCCATTAAATTGATTGAAGATGCGACGGCCCAAAGTGCAACGTGGTCTTTCGATGGATTTGATCTCAGTGAATTTAAAAAACAAAAAGGCGGGAAAAAGGGGAAAACAACCGGAACAAAAGTAGGGAAATGCAAAAAATGTGAAGGGGATGTAGTCGATAAAGGAACATTCTACGGATGCTCCAATTATTCCGCTACAAAGTGTGATTTTACAATTTCTAAAAAAATCTTAGGAAAAACGATTTCGCAAGCGAATATGAAGAAATTATTCAAAGATGGGAAAACGGATTTGATTAAGGGGTTCAAAAAAGGCGAGAAAACATTTGATGCCAAATTGGAATGGGCAGAAGACAAAATCAAGTTTTTGTTTAACGATAAATGAGGCATGTCGTTCGCATATTAGGATGTTTTGCTTTTGGATGAAATAGGCTAACAAATTGCAAAAAGAAACTGACATAAAAGATATCCCCTTTATGTCAGTTTCTTTTTTATATGAATCCAACTAATTTTTTAACGTCCCATATCGATTTTTATGTTATGTCACATTTCTTTCAGTACAGCAAGAAGGTAATCCCATGGACGAATCGTTGAGTATACCCTCATTCCGGATAATCGGAGTCTGTCGCGAATTCCCCTTCAAGGGTATGGGCAATCACGTTCAGTTGATTCACGATATGCATTTTCAAGCTTTTGACGGAGCTTCTGATTTCGTTTTCTCCTTTCCGTTCTTTGCTTATTTTTCCGATTTGCCGCATTAGATGGTTTAATACATAAACGACTAACGTGTATCGAACAATAAAGCGAGACATAAGGAGGGATTGGTGAATGAGCAAAATGGGGTGCGTCGGGGGGCAAGGAGAGAACAGCTTGAAATGGTGGCAGCTATCCTTAATTGGAATCGGCTGTATTATTGGAACGGGTTATTTCCTAGGATCAAGCATAGCCATAAAAATGACGGGACCTTCCATCGTTCTATCTTTTATGTTAGCCGCTATCGGCACATATTTCGTATTTGATGTGCTTGCCAAAATGACTGCTTCCGATCCGCAGAAGGGCTCTTTTTGTGCTTATGCGAAAAAGGCATATGGCCGTTGGGCCGGGTTTAGCTGCGGGTGGGTATACTGGAGTTCTGAAATATTAATTATCGGAAGCCAGCTGACGGCCCTGTCCATTTTTTCGCGTTTTTGGTTTCCGGACATGCCGTTATGGGTGTTTGCGGCCGGATATGCCCTACTGGGTCTTATTGTCGTATGGGCAGGTACAAAAGGATTTGAGCGGGTAGAGAACTTATTTGCCATTATAAAAGTGGCTGCCATTCTCATGTTTTTAATCATTGCAGCCCTGGCTCTTTTTGGGATTCTTGATGGCGGAAAGCCTAATCTGAAAATTCCTGATGCGGCTCATGAACTTTTTCCGCGTGGCTTTAAAGGTTTTTGGTCTTCCCTTATTTATGCATTTTACGCTTTTGGAGGCATTGAGATTATGGCATTAATGGCCATCAACCTTCAAAATAAAGAAGATGCGCCGAAATCAGGGAAAATCATGCTGATACTTTTGACTATCATTTATGTGTTGTCCATAGGACTGGCCGTAACTATGGTTTCATGGCAGTCTTTCAATACGAAAGAAAGTCCATTTGTTATTGCATTGGAATCATACAATCTGGACTTTTTCCCCCATGTTTTTAATGGTGCATTAATTATTGCGGGCTTTTCCACAATGGCTGCTTCTTTATTTGCGGTAACGAGTCTTCTCGTTACGTTGGCTGAAGAAGGGGATGCCCCTTCTTTTTTCGCTAAAAAGAAAAGAACAGGTCAAAGAGAAACGAACAGGGAGAAGCCGCCTTTGCCGGCAATAGGACTCACAACGGCAGGACTTGCCTCTTCTGTTGTCTTGGCCTTGTTAATACCAGGGGAAATTTATGAATATATGACGACAGCGGCAGGACTTATGCTGTTATATAATTGGTTTTTTATTTTGCTGTCTTCGGGTAGGCTACTTCAGCTAACAAGCTTGGATAAAGCGAAACGCATTTTAGGCATGGTTCTTATATTGCTGGCAGTCAGCGGCACTTTATTACAAAAAACAAGCCGTCCAGGGTTTTGGATAAGCCTTTTATTTGTTGTCATTATTGGATTGGTCGTTCTTAAAATGCAGGCTGTCTGGAAGAAAGCAGAGAGTTAATATAGATTCCTGCCAATTGTTGAAGCGGGCAGAAGGAATTACAGGTGTCTGTCTTTTCTAATTTACCAATACTTTAATGGCCTGCAAGCCAAAGTAAGCCCCGAATGCAATGAGGGATAGACCGGACAAAAAGGAAATGATTGCAAGGAGTTTAGCGGTTAACATTCTGCGGAATCCGCTTGCCACACTTGCCATTGTTATATCCCATACGAGAATTCCGATCAATATCGCTGTGCTGTACAAAGCAAGCTGGCTTGTACCGTAAGACGAAGCGGTTTTAGCGAGAACGGATCCGTAAATGCCAAGCCAAAAGAGAATGGTTAAAGGGTTGGAGATGGACATGAAAAAACCGGAAAGAAACGATTTGAAATGGGAGTCATCCCCTCTCTTACCGCTTGTCTCAATCTGGCCGGCCTTCAATAAACTTTCTATGCCTGTATAGGTCAATACGAAACATCCAAAAAACCAGAGAAAGGTTTGCATAAAGGGGGTGTGGAGGAACCGGACAACCCCTAAATATACAACCATCATGTATATGGCGTCGGCAGCAACAGCTCCCAGCCCGAATATCCACGCATGCAGAAAACCTTTGCGAATGCCTTTATCGAGTTGAGCGGCATTTACAGGTCCAATCGGTGCCGCCAATGATAAACCTAGAAAGATATAACTTAAAAATACACTCATGAGCATAACCCCCCGTCTTACTTTCCATTTGATTGAACAAAAACTGCTCATACATTCTATTCAGAGCGATGGGGTTGTACGACTAAAAATCGAGTTTGTCCCCGCCTTATAGACGAGTAAGCCTCACTATATAAAGGAATAATGAACGATGAGCAGGGGCACTCTAAGCGTATGAAAGTCCGGGAGAATCAATATGAACGAGGATAGGAGAATGGGTGAATATGGAGCAAAAAAATGAGTTTCAGCAAGCGATTGATGCGGTAGAAGAAGCAGATGGTGCTGTAGGGCATCTTCAGGCCAATGTCACTCCAAGGGGGATGCAAAGGGCACAGCTGCAATTGCAGCTGGCACAAGATGCATTGCATCAAGCACAATCCCATGATATGGATGAAGAGCAGGAAAAGAGATTGAAGCGGGCGAAGGAACATCTCAGGCATTTACGAGAAGCGCAGCAAGCCATTCAGCAATATGATTAATCCACAAGAGAGTGGCTCGAAAGGGCAAAAAGAAGCCCTTTTGAGTCATTCTCCTAAAAGGCCTCGTCATGAAAATCCGTATGACGAAGCGTCAATGAAATATGATAGAATAGCAGAGGTTGATTTTACGGAAAAAAGAGGTCTTTGTTATGTTTTATATTGTATTGGTTTTTTTGGGCGCATGCAGCTATGGCATTTTATCTACTTTTGTCAAATTGGCGTATGCGAAAGGCTTTCTAGCAAGTGAGGTCATTGGGAGCCAACTTTTTTTTGGCTGCTTGATGCTTTGGTGCGGGGTCTTATTTTTCTCTAGAGTAAAAGTGAATGGAAAATCCATTTTGAAGTTAATGCTTGTCGGCTTGACTGTTTGTACGACGAGCATTTTTTACTATGTTTCGCTCCAAACCATTCCTGCTTCCATCGCAATTGTTCTTTTATTCCAGTTTACATGGATTGGAGTGGTATTGGAAGCCATCGTGGAACGAGCTTTTCCATCACGGGAAAAGCTTGTCTCGATTGGAATATTGACAGCAGGAACACTTCTGGCAGGAGCGGTGTTTGAACAGGGAGAATCCAATCTGGATATAAGAGGGGTCATGTTTGGGCTTTCATCTGCTTTAAGTTTTGCATTATTCATTTTCTTTAGCGGGAGAGTGTCAGTCCAAATTCCGTCTTTGAATCGAAGTGCGTTCATTGCCACAGGCTCATTGATTTCTGCCTTTCTTATTTTACGGCCTTCATTTCTTGTGGATGGAACCTTGCAGGAAGGCTTATGGGTATACGGATTACTGCTTGGGTTATTCGGATTGTTCATTCCAACGCTTTTTTTTGCGATGGGTGTGCCTAAAATTGGATCTGGATTAGGAACGATTGTAGGAGCCGCGGAGCTGCCAATGGCAGTTTTTATGTCGAGTGTCGTATTAGGGGAAACGGTAACACCGCTCCAATGGGGAGGGGTTGTCCTTATTTTGTTTGGTATTGCTTTCCCTCAATGGCAGTTATATCATCAAAAAAAGAGGATGCCTGTTCTGTAAAACATAAGGGATTGAATAACTATGAATGACTAGTTGTTTCAACTTTCATCCATATTTTTGACTTGAGGATGACCCGTCATGCGAATTCCATAAAATTAAGAATTCAGTGACGGGTCCTTTCAGTAGAAAATAATTTTTACGGCTTGTTTAAGATTTATGAGACAGCCGCGAATCAGAATGGTCTAAAGTCAAAACTTTAAATCAATGGTATATAGGTTATTCAAGAGGTGAAATCGAACGAAAAAAATTTATCGTTTATGAAGGAATTTGGTGTAAAAAGGAGAATTGTATAATTTAGAGTGGCAGATTCGGATCAACAATTGGAAGCGCTTACTGATAAATGTGACGAAGTGTCACTTATTTCGAAAATTTAGAATATTGTGTATTGACATTCTATTTTCTGACCCATATAATCGAGTTAGAAATAGAAAATGATCAGTTAGTTTTTGAAAGGAGGTTTAGGGGCATGCAAATACTGGACACGGTGATTGTTACAGGATATGCAAAAGCTCCACAAGGAACTTCCATGTATGAAATGTATAAGCATGCAGGAATTGTACTAGAAGTGGATCTGAAAGAACATAAAATCGTCGGCGCCGAATTCACATTCGTAACAGAATTAACCAAAAATTATTTTCAAAAACTGCTGATAGGCTACTGTCTCGAAGACGGGGTGGAGCCGTTGATTGAACGAATTCAAAGCTTTTATTTCGCTCCTTCTCAGCAAGCGATCATTGTGGCTCTTCAAGCTGCAGTTCAACGATACTGGGATAATGTGAAGCAAAAGAATACATAACGTTTGGTTATAATAAAGTGGGAGGATAACCTCTTCCCATGGTCTTATTAAAACCGGGCAGACATGAACTCTTTGTGAGGAATGTTCGTTATTTTGACATTCTTTATGAAGGATACATGTTTTGCTCGGTTTTTTATGTATCCAAGCTGTTAAACCATAAGAATATGGAAAGGAAGGGAATGGAAGATGAGCAAGCTGATTACATGCGAGGAAGCTGTAAAAAAAATCAAAAGCGGCTCACGAATTATGGTGGGGGGATTTGGCCTTGTAGGATGCCCTCTTAATTTAGTAGCAGCATTGGCTCAAGAAAAAGTGAAAGACTTGGAGATTATTAGTAATAATCTTGGAGAACCGGGAAGAGGACTTGGTGTTTTAGTGAGACAAAAACAAGTGAAAAAAGCGATAGGTTCCTATTTCACATCCAATCCGGAAGTGGTGAAAGCCTATCAGGACCAGGAATTGGAAGTGGAACTTCTGCCGCAGGGAACGATGTCTGAAGCAATTCGAGCCGGCGGCGCCGGACTCGGAGGGTTTTACACACCGGTCAGTGTCGGAACGAAAATTGCTGAAAATAAAGAAGAACGCACGCTTAAAGGCAAAAAATATGTCCTGCAAGAGCCGCTGAAAGCGAATTTTGCTCTCATTAAAGCGAAAAAAGCGGATCGGCTCGGAAATCTCATTTACAGTAAATCAGCACGAAATTTTAATCCGATGATGGCGACAGCTGCAGAGGTAGTCATTGCAGAAGTAGATGAAATCGTGGAAGTCGGCGATATTTCCCCTGAAGAAATTGTGACTCCACATTTATATGTTGATTTTATTGTGGTGAAGGGAGGTAACTAGCATGGATGTAAAAGGATATATTGCGGCAAGGGCGGCAAAGGAATTAAAGCATGGAGATATCGTCAATTTAGGTATTGGAATTCCTACGATGGTGGCTGATTACATTCCATCGGATGTGCAAGTTTTTTTACATTCGGAAAATGGGATTCTCGGAGTAGGGCCGACACCAGGTGAAGAACACATTGACCGAGACCTTGTCAATGCCGGAAAGCTGCCTGTCACAGTATTAGACGGCTCCTCCTTTTTTGACAGTGCTTCTTCTTTTGCGATGATTCGCGGAGGCCATGTGAGCGTTTCGATTCTCGGGGTGCTGCAAATCGATGCCAAGGGGCGAATCGCGAACTGGGCTGTACCAGGAAAAAGTGTTCTTGGAGTAGGAGGAGCGATGGATTTATTGGAGGGCTCGAAGAAGGTAATCGTGACAACAATGCATACGACGAACAAGGGTGAGTCCAAAATCGTGAAAGAATTGACCTATCCGATCACGTCAGAAAGAGCAGTTGATTTAATTATTACCGATTTAGCGGTATTTGCGGTGAAGGAAGAAGGGCTATACCTTACTGAACTGGCACCGGGGGTTTCTCTTGAGGAAGTTCAGCAGAAAACGGACGCGCCATTTTATATTGCTGAATCGTTCAATAAAAGCAATGGGGTGACAGCATAATGGTCGTAATCGTGAATGCATTCCGGACCCCCATCGGAAAATACGGCGGGGCACTGGCGGATACACTGCCCGAAGAGCTCGTATCCCTTCTAATGAAAAATAATCTTTCATCTTCCGGTCATGGAGCCCATATTGTGGATGAAGTGATCGTCGGCCAGACGAAACAAAGCGCACATGCCCCCAACATTGCGAGAGTCGCTTCATTAAAAGCCCAATTTCCGGAGACGATTTCCGCCTATACGGTCCATCGTCAATGCGGTTCAGGCATGCAGGCGGTCGTAAACGGAGCAATGTCCATTTTAACGGGTCAAGCGGATGTCGTATTAGCGGGTGGAGTGGAAAGCATGTCACAGGCCCCCCATTATACGGTGGGCACAAGGTTTGGTCTAAAGATGGGTGATATGACGCTGTATGATTCCAATACAGAAAGTCAGCCGAAATCGCAGCCTGAAGACATATACGGACATTTTACGATGGGGCAAACAGCTGAATGGCTGGCTGAAAAATATAATATTAGCCGTGGTGAGCAAGACGAATTTGCCTTCGCGAGTCAACTGAAAACGCAACGCGCGATTGAACTAGGGCTGTTTGAAGATGAAATCATTCCGGTTGCGGTAAAAGAAGGAAAAAAAGGGATTAGACACTTTGCGGTCGATGAACATCCAAGATTGACAGAGGTTGAAAAATTAGCGACTTTACGCCCTGTGTTCCAAGAAAACGGAACGGTCACAGCCGGAAACTCCTCCGGCAGAAATGATGGGGCGTCGATGCTGCTGTTGATGTCCGAAGAAAAAGCGAAACAGCTTGGAGTCGTTCCGATGGCAAAGATTCGTTCCTTTGCCGCGACAGGTGTATCGCCCAAAGAGATGGGAATAGGCCCGGTCCCCGCCTCTCAAATGGCGCTGAAAAAAGCCGGCCTTCATTTAGAAGATATCGATTTGATTGAATTGAATGAAGCGTTTGCGGCCCAAAGCCTTGCCTGCTTAAAAGAGTGGGGCATAAAAGGGGATAATGTGAACGTCAACGGAGGGGCGATTGCCTTAGGACATCCGCTCGGATGCTCGGGGGCAAGAATCATCACGACCTTATGTCACGAGCTTGAAAAACAAAAGCGGCAATACGGCCTTGCGACCATTTGTGTGGCGGGCGGATTAGGAATGGCGATGGTGGTGGAAAGATGGACGGAATAAAAAAAGACTATGTGTTTCATCGTGATCTCAAGAAAGAGTACCCGATTATCACACATGGTGAAGGGGTTTACCTCATCGATGAGGGCGGAAAAAAATATTTGGATGCCTGTTCCGGGGCCGTTGCAGCGAATTTAGGCCATGGGATTGCCTCAATCGGAGAAGCGATGGCAGAACAAGCCAAAAAAGCGGCTTTTGTCCATACGATGCGTTTTGAAACGAAAGCCCTTCATGAGCTGGCCGAAAAAATCGGAGAAATAGCTCCAGAGCGCTTAAATAAAGTATATTTTACAACTGGAGGTTCAGAAGCCAATGAAAGTGCCTTAAAGCTGGCAAGGCAATATCATAGAGATGGCGGAAAACCACAGAAACACCTTGTCATCGGACGCTGGCAATCTTATCACGGCAACACGATCGGTTCTTTATCGGCTGGTGGAGATGTCAAGAGGAGGCATGTATATACTCCTAATCTCTTAAACTATGCTCATGTGTATTCGCCTTACTGCCATCGATGTCCGTATAATCGCCAAAAAGATGATTGCCTGGCTAAGCAAAACTGGACGTGTGTGACGGATATTGAACGACTCATTTTAGAGCTTGGACCTGAGAACGTGTCGGCATTTATTGCCGAGGCGATTGTCGGAAGCCAGCAAGGCGCGGTACCGCCGCCGCCCGGGTATTTCGAAAAGGTGCGCGAGTTATGTGACCGCTACGATATCGTCTTGATCATCGATGAAGTCATGACAGGATTTGGCCGTACCGGGACGAATTTTGCGACCGAACAGATTGGAATCGAAGCCGATATCATCACGTTCGGAAAAGGGGTTTCCGCTGGATATGCTCCGCTTGCCGGAATGATCGTCCATGATCGATTGATTGATGGGCTCATTCAAAACAGCGATGGAAAATTCGTTCACGGCTACACATACAGCGGCCATCCTGTTGCTGTCGCAGCTGGTCTTGCTGCATTGGATGTGTATGAGCGTGAGCGGGTGCTTGAAAATGTAAAAGAACAAGGCGGCTACTTGTTCGATCAGCTTTTAGAGCTGAAGAAAAAACATTCTTATATATCCGATGTTCGGGGAAGAGGGCTTTTAATCGGAATAGAGCTTGTGAAGGATTATGACCACGACGAGCTGTTTGATTCATCTGAAAAAGCTGCCGACACGTTGAATGCTATTGCGATGGAGCTGGGGGCGGTCTTTTATCCGGGTACCGGCTCAATCGATGGAACAAAAGGAGAACATCTCATCATCAGTCCTCCTTTAACGGTCACAAAAACGGAAATAGATGAGATTGTGAGAATATTAGACGAATCGTTGATCTTATTTGCAGGTCGCTTAAGAAAGGATGAGACATATGAAATTACAAAATAAAACAGAAGAAATTCAAGAAAAAGCACGTAAGCATTTATCGCCGGTCATGACAAGAGTGACAGAACTTGTAATCGACAAAGCACATGGCGCCAAATTTTGGACGACAGACGGCAGTGAATACATCGACTTCGTTTCAGGAGTGGCTGTTAATGCGGTAGGCCATACGAACGCAAAAATGGTTGAAGCGATTAAAAAGCAAGCAGAAAACTTGATCCATCTTGGATTGAACTACGGATATTATGAAACGGCAGCGAATTTGGCTGAAAAGCTTGCGCACATTACACCGGAAAATTTGGATACGGTCTTTTTCTCCAACTCAGGTGCTGAAGCGATTGACGGTGCATTGAAATTAGCGAAAGCGGCTACAGGCAGACCGGCGATCATCGCGTTTGAAGGATCGTTCCATGGACGCACATTGGGAGCAACGGCCATTACGGCATCAAGCTCGAAATACCGCCGTTATTATGAACCGATTTTAGGCGAAGTGCACCATGTTCCATATCCGTACCCGAGCCAATTGAAAAACATTAAAGAAGATGAAGTGGAAGAGTATTGTTTAAACCAGCTGCAAAAATTGTTTGATTTACGAGTGGACCCTTCCCGTGTCGCAGCGATCATCATTGAACCGGTCATGGGTGAAGGCGGCTATTATCCGGCACCGCCAAGCTTTTTGCAGGCGTTAAGAAAAATTACAGAAGAACACGGCATCCTGCTTATTTTCGATGAAGTACAAACAGGGTTTGGCCGTACGGGTAAAATGTTCGCAGCAGAGCATGCGAATGTGACGCCAGATATTTTAGTGTTGGCAAAGGCGCTTTCCGGAGGGATGCCTCTTGGGGCCATCGTGGCAAGCCGAGAGCTCCATGAAAAATGGCCGACAGCAGGCCACGGCTCCACATTTGGCGGTAATCCGATTTCTTGTGCAGCTGCCTTGGCGAATATTGAAGTCATTGAAGAAGAAAAATTGGTCGAACGAAGCGCCAAACTTGGTGCGGAAATTGTCGGCCGACTTCAAAAATCAGTCGGATATTTACCAGGCATTGTGGAAGTGCGCGGAGTAGGAATGATGATCGGAATCGAATTTGATCAGCAATCTGCTGCTTCACTCGTACCGAAAATTAAAGCGAAAGCATTAGAACGAGGCTTGCTTATCATGAACTGTGGTGTAAGCGGTCAAACGATTCGACTAATGCTGCCGCTGAATATTCAAGAAGATGTGCTGGATAAAGGATTGACGATTTTAGAAGATGTAATGTCAGAAGTGATTTCAGGGAACTAAATAATGTTTCTCTGAAATATGAGGAAAAGGAGGCAGCATTTATGTCTAATCAAATCAAAACGGAGATTCTCCAGGGAGATCTTTATATAAATGGAAAATGGGTAAGCGACCCGAATCAGTCTTACTTTGAAAGTTTAAACCCGGCGACAGGGGAACTGGTCGGCACGTGCGCATCCGCCACAGAGGAACAGGTGAACGAAGCGGTGGAAAGAGCGGATGAAGCGTATGCAAAATGGAAAAACACGCCGATTCCAGAGCGTGCGGCTTATTTAACAAAAGCGGGCCAATTGTTTGAAAAACGTAAAGAAGAGCTTGCCCGTGTCATGACGATGGAAATGGGCAAAGTGCTGGCAGAGTCGCTGGGTGAAGTCGGAGTCGTCAGCGCAACTGCTCAATACATGGCAGGAGAAGGACGACGCCTTTTCGGAGAAACCGTTCCTGCCGGTTTCCCGAATCGAAACGTAAGAATGATGCGCGAGCCGCTTGGGGTGGTAGCGTGTATTACACCTTGGAACTTTCCGGTGGCGCTTGCTTCTTATAAAATCTTTTCGGCACTGATTGCCGGTAATACTGTTGTATGGAAACCGGCTTCGGAAGTCGCGTTATCGGCAAAAATCTTCATGGAAGTACTCGATGAAGCCGGATTGCCGGCGGGGGTCGTAAACTTAATAACCGGTTCAGGAAGAACGGTCGGGCAAACCCTTGCCGAGCATCCAGATGTGAAGGTCATTTCGTTTACCGGTTCAACGGAAGTCGGGCAAACACTTGCTGAAATGAGCAGCAAAACGCTAAAACGCATTTCACTGGAATTGGGCGGGAAAAATGCTGTCATTGTGTTGAAAGATGCGGACTTGGATAAAGCGGCTGACGGAATCGTGAAATCAGCGTTTACGACAACGGGGCAGCGCTGTACAGCAGCAAGCCGTGTTATCGTTGAGCGTCCAGTCAAGGAGCGCCTCATTCAAAAAGTCGTCCAATTAACGAAGGCTATGAAAATAGGAAACGGTCTCGAAGAAGGGAGCCAAGTCGGTCCTCTTGTGAATGAAGATCAGCTTCATACTGTAGAGAAATATGTAGAAACAGCGATTGCGGAAGGCGGAAAAGTGGTGTCAGGCGGTCAACGTGTCAAAGAATTAGGCGGCTATTATTATGAGCCTACCATCATTGAAAACGTGAAATGTCATGATACGATTGCACAGGAAGAAATATTCGGGCCGGTCCTCGCCTTTATTGAAATAGATTCATATGAAGAAGCGATGGAAGTCAATAATGGAACGATTTACGGATTATCCACTTCCATTTATACAGAGAGCCTTCATTATGCCAACCGCGCTGCGGCAGAAGCGGTGAGCGGGCTTGTCTATATCAATAACGGAACGTCCAATGCCGAGATGGGCGTCGCGTTCGGCGGCATGAAAATGTCAGGAAACGGCCACCGCGAAGTGTCTCACCACGCATTTGATGTCATGACAGAGTGGAAGTCGATTTATACGAACTATTAATGAAGGATCGGTTACACAAAGTGTGTGTTCAAAAAGGGACGCCAAGCTCAAGGAAGCCGCCCTTTTTGAACACTCTCATAAAGGGGGGGGAGAATATGGGAAAACATCGAGTCGGCATTGCATTCTTTTACCACGAATCCCATAGCTTCAGTCCGATGAAAACGGAAATCGAACAGTTTCGAAATGAAGGCTTTTTCATCGGCGATGAGATTTATGATGCCTATACAGGGACGAAAACGGAAGTGGGCGGATTTTTAGATGTGTTGAGGCAGGAAGAAGATGTAGAAATTGTACCGCTCCTTTGTGCCGCTGCCATTCCGTCGGGTGTCGTATCCACGGAAGCATACGCCATCATAGAAGAGCAAATGCTGGAATCCATCAGGGGAGCGGGGAAGCTGGACGGTTTATTGATCGCTCTTCACGGTGCGATGGTCGCCGAACATCTCTTTGATCCTGAGGAGCATTTACTAGGAAAAATTCGCGGGCTCATCGGGCCGGATGTCCCGATTGCGACCACTTTGGATATGCACGCGAATTTAAGTGAAAAAATGATTGACTACACACCGCTGCACTTCGGATTCAAAACATATCCACATGTAGATATGTATGAGCAGGGCGTTCATGCGGCAACCGCTTTATTGAAAGTGTTAAAGGAAGGTGTGATCTATTACGCTTCTTTTGAAAAATTGCCGATGATGCCGCCTTCCATCAACATGAGAACGGCAGAAGGGCCGATGTGTAAAATGATAGAGTGGGCGAAACAAGCCGAAGGGGAAGATGGAATTTGGAATGTGTCCGTCTTCGGAGGGTTTCCTTACTCGGACATTCCGATGGTCGGGGCGAGCGTGCTTGTGGTTGCGCTTGACCCGGAAAAAGGCGAAGAAACGGCCCGGAAGATGGCATCCTTATTTTGGAGTGTGCGGGAAGAGTTCGTGATGGATTTGCCGAATGTGAAAGAAGGATTAGCGTTAGCTTTGTCGATTGAAGATGATAAGCCAGTCGTGCTGGCCGACATCTCGGATAATCCGTTAAGCTGCGGCAGCGGGGATACAACAGAACTGCTGCGGGAGATGGTGAGCATGAACATTCCGAACTCACTGTTTGGCGGGCTTTACGATCCGGATTCGATTGAAGCCTGCCATCAAGCGGGGGTCGGAAACAAGGTTTCGTTGTCCCTTGGAGGAAAAATATCGCCTGAGTTCGGGGAGCCGGTTCATGTCGAAGCGACGGTCGTAGCCCTGTCAGATGGGGTATTTTACAACTCCGGGCCGTTCAATCAGCATTTGCGGGTTGATCTAAAGGGTGCCGCACATATTCGTGTCGATGAAATGGATGTTTTGCTTATCGGGAGGCCGATGTCAGCGAACGATCCGGAAATGTTTCGTCATATCGGGCTGGAGCCATCGACGAAAAGAATTCTCGGACTAAAGGCGAAAAATCATTTTCGGGCAGCGTTTGAACCGATTGTCGGACGTATCATTTATGTGGATGCTCCCGGTGTAGCGTCAAATCGTTTAACGACGTTTACATATCATCACATTCCGACGCCAATATGGCCGTTAGATGACATTGACTACAAGATACAACAGGGGAGGAAAGAAAAATGGAAACAGTGAACAAATCTTACTATGTCGAAGTACCGGCTTCATTGAGTCCAGAACAGCAAGAAATGATGATAGAACTTGAAAAAGACGCCTTTCCAGGAATAGGAGCGATTGATGAGCAGACACTTGTTCCGCTGGTACGATACGGTAAAATTATCCAATATCGGCAGGAAAATGATCCAAGGCCAATTGCTATTTGTGAATTAATGAGAGATTATCATGACATTCACAAAGCCTATATTTTTGGATATTATGTCCGCTCAGATCAGCAAGGTAAGGGAATAGGAAAATTATTCCTCGACGAAATCTTTCCTATTTTAAAGAAGGATGGATTTAAGAAAGTTTGTCTGACAGTCAGTACAAAAAATGCTGCAGCAGTCAAGTTATATGAAAAAGTTGGATTTACGGTGAAAGGTACAAGAGCCAATGAATTTGGCCCGGGAGAAGATCGCTATTATATGGAGTGCTCCATTGTGTAATGGGGTGTTGTCATAGAGGAGTTTCAATAAGGGAGAAATGATGTAAAACAATCAACCAAAAATAAGAACATTTTGGAGGGGTATATGATGAGAAACAATTTATACAAACCGCAAAGACATTGGAAAGAGATCGAACTTTGGAAGGATGTAACGGAAGAGCAGTGGAATGACTGGGTTTGGCAGTTGACGAACACGATCAAAAGTCTGGAAGATTTAAAGCAAGTGGTCAACTTAACACCGGAAGAAGAAGAAGGCGTTAAGATTTCAACGAAAACAATCCCGTTAAATATTACGCCGTATTATGCATGGCTAATGGATGCGGACGATGCAAGATGTCCGGTTCGCATGCAGTCTGTACCGATTTCACAAGAGCTGCATAAAACAAGATACGATTTAGAGGATCCACTTCATGAAGATGAAGATTCACCGGTACCTGGTTTAACGCATCGTTACCCGGACCGCGTCTTATTCCTTGTTACAAACCAATGCTCAATGTACTGCCGCTACTGTACAAGAAGACGTTTCTCCGGTCAAATCGGAATGGGGGTACCGAAGAAGCAGCTGGATACGGCAATCAATTATATCGCTTCTAATCCGCAAATTCGCGACGTCTTAATTTCCGGAGGGGACGGTCTCCTTATTAATGACAATATTTTAGAATATATTTTGAAGAATTTGCGTGAAATTCCGCATGTGGAAATTATCCGCATCGGTACGAGAGCGCCTGTCGTGTTCCCGCAGCGCATTACAGAGAACCTTTGCAACATCTTGAAAAAATATCATCCAGTTTGGTTGAACACACATTTCAACACATCAATCGAAATTACGGAAGAATCAAAACGTGCGTGTGAAATGTTGGCAAATGCGGGCGTACCGGTTGGTAACCAGGCTGTTATTTTAGCGGGTATCAATGACAGTGTGCCGATCATGAAACAGCTTATGCACGATCTTGTGAAAATTCGCGTTCGTCCATATTACATTTACCAGTGTGATTTATCGGAAGGGATTGGTCATTTCCGTGCACCAATTTCCAAAGGATTGGAAATTATGGAAGGGCTTCGCGGCCATACATCCGGCTATGCTGTGCCGACATTCATTGTCGATGCTCCTGGAGGAGGCGGTAAAATTCCATTACAGCCGAACTATATCATCTCTCAAAGTTCCAACAAAGTTGTATTGCGTAACTTTGAAGGTGTCATTACCTCTTATCCGGAGCCGCAAAATTATCAGGCTGGCAGTGCAGAGGATTACTATAAAAAGGTTTATCCTGAAGTGTTTGAAAAGTTTGAAAGTAACGGTGTACTGTCCATTATTGACGATACGAAATTCAACCTTACTCCAGAAGGCTTAAAGCGCTTAGATCGCCGTAAAACGTATCATCAAAATCCGGAGCACAGCTCTTTAAAGGATAAGCGTGACAAACGCGATGAACTGAAAGAGAAAAAATTCCAATCACAAATGAGCAAATACGAAACGGCAGGAGCGAAGGAGGAATAATGGTGACTTGTCAATGGTGCGAATCTGACACAGCGCGTGAAACGAGCGACACGGTATATTGGGAGCTTCCGGACGGCACGAAAGCGATCGAAATTCAGGACACACCATCCATCCATTGCTTAGAGTGCGGCATGACGTATCAAACCGATGAAACGGTTAAAGAAATTGAAGACCAGTTGTTTTTAATCGATACATCAAAGCTTGGAAAGAGTATGACGCATGAAGCCCTTATGGCTGCACCGCGTTTATTGAAGCGTAACTATTTTGATTTTTCTCAGTAAGGAAACTGTTTATCCCGCATTAACGGACAGTAAGACCCCCACTTCAAAGCTTAGAGTCCTCGGAGAAGCTTAAGTGGGGGCACTGCCCGTAAAAGCCCGATAAGCTCAACTAACCATCAGTGGGGATAAAGGAAACTCCCGCTGATGGAAGTTTCCTTTATCTCCCGTCTTTCTTGAAGCGGGAGATAAATTTTATCCTGTGCCAATGGAATAACCTCTGCTGATTGAAGATTTATTTTATAGAGGTAGTGAAAAACAGCGATTTCCGTTTAGAGTCGGCATCCCAGAATGTGAAAGCGCTTTCTGTTAGCTTGGGTGAATGCATCGATCATAACTTAAACGCATCCTTGAAAAGCAACGTGCTACAATTTGATGGTAAAGGTGGGACAAGAATGGGAGAAGTGAACCTTAAATATGATCAGGAATATCCGAAAGATAAAGGAATTAAACGAAATTTAAAAGCACGACATATGACGATGATTGCCATTGGGGGATCCATTGGTACAGGATTATTTTTGGCGACAGGCACCTCAATACAAACAGCCGGTCCCGGGGGAGCGCTTTTAGCGTATGGCGCTATCGGAATTATGGTGTATTTTTTGATGACAAGCCTTGGAGAAATGGCGACGTTCATGCCCGTATCCGGATCCTTCGCTACATATGCAAGCAAATTTGTCGATCCGGCTTTAGGCTTTGCCCTCGGATGGAATTACTGGTTCAACTGGGCGGTTACGCTGGCGGTCGAAATTGTAGCATCGGCCATTATCATGAAATTTTGGCTTCCGGATGTACCTAGCATTGTATGGAGCGTCTTGTTTTTAGGGATCATTTTCTTGCTTAATGCATTGTCCGTTAAAAGTTATGGGGAGTCAGAGTACTGGTTTGCCTTAATAAAAGTAGCAACTATTATTGTGTTTATCGGTGTAGGATTACTGACCATTTTCGGTATTTTGGGCGGTGAATACATTGGATTAAAAAACTTCACGATTGAAGATGCTCCAATAAGCGGTGGATTTCTATCCATCTTAAGCATCTTTTTTATTGCCGGATTTTCGTTTCAAGGAACGGAACTCGTCGGAATTGCTGCGGGGGAAAGCGAAGAACCCGAAAAAAATGTACCAAAAGCGATTCGACAAGTATTTTGGCGCATTCTTCTATTCTATATCGCTGCTATTGCTGTTATTGGTCTTATCATTCCTTATACAAGCCCAGATTTACTAGGCGGGGATGTTGATAACATCGCTATTAGTCCTTTTACTCTTGTATTTGAGAAAGCTGGTATTGCGTTTGCGGCATCTGTGATGAATGCGGTTATCTTGACATCCGTTTTATCGGCGGGAACGTCCGGTTTATACGCATCCACACGTATGCTTTGGTCTATGGCTAAAGACGGCCAGGCACCATCACTTTTAGCAAAAGTAAATAATCGCGGCATTCCAATGAATGCTCTGGTCTTGACAACCATTATTGGAGGATTGGCTTTCTTAACATCGATTTTTGGAGATCAAGTATATACATGGTTGTTAAATGCATCCGGTTTAACTGGATTTATTGCCTGGGTTGGAATAGCTGTCAGCCATTATCGCTTCAGAAAAGCGTATATTGCCCAGGGGAGAGACATAAACAACTTGAAATATAAGGCGAAATGGTTTCCGCTCGGTCCAATTCTTGCTTTTTCCATGTGTGTTGTTGTCATTCTCGGACAAAATTATCAAGCTTTTCTAAGTGGTGAAATTGATTGGTATGGAGTGGCCGTGTCCTATATTGGGTTGCCAATCTTTTTGGCAATGTGGCTCGGTTATAAACTCGTTCATAAAACGAAAATCGTCCCGCTAAACGAGTGTTCGTTTGAAGAAACGGCTTCTAAATAAAAATATGATGAAAAGGTGTTTCGAAAACTCGAGATGGAGTTTTTGGAACACCTTTCATTATTTTAAATATTCACAAGAACTATAAAGTCAATATTAATAGCAGGAGAGGTGTTTTAAATCAGTTCTATATAGATAAAGTAAGCCTTCAATCCCCGTTAGAGTAGAATCAAAACACGCCTTGATGTTTTTTGCGCGTTTTAATGCATGTTGAAACTTTTCGTACAGTTTATTCGTATTCTAATCGAGAAACAAATAGAAAGGAAGCTTAGAACATGACTGTGTTAAAAAAGAATACTGCGGGAATCATTGCCCTTTTGCTCTTGTTGGCGAGCAAGCTGAAGTGGGTTCTTGTACTCTTTAAGTTTGCGAAGCTATCAACTTTAGTTTCAATGCTCATATCTTTTGGTGCATATGCCATGCTTTACGGCTGGAAATTTGGGATAGCTCTCATTTATCTTTTATTCGTTCATGAAATGGGTCACTTGGTCGCAGCGAGACGAAAAGGCATCGCGACTTCTCCAGCTGTGTTCATCCCGTTTATGGGAGCGGTAATTGGGATGAAGGAATTGCCGAAAAATGCAAAAGATGAAGCATACATTGCGTATGGGGGTCCGCTGTTTGGCTTGTTGTCTTTTTTGCCTGCGGTTCCGCTGTACTTATGGACACACGATCCTTTTTGGGGAATGGTTGTCGGATTAGGGGCATTGTTGAATTTGTTTAACCTTCTCCCTGTCTCCCCGCTTGATGGAGGACGTATCGTTACCGTCTTGTCTACGAAAATATGGTTTGTTGGACTTCTTGCTTTGATTCCGCTCATGATTATCGATCCGAGCGCGATTTTAGTGCTGATTTTTATCATCGGGCTTATTACATGGTGGCAGCGCGTACGAGAAAATTATGAACTTTCCGTTACAGAAGGAGAGCTGTCCATTTTGGAAGAGGCGCGATCGGTTTATGGACCGATGGAAGAGAATAAAAGCATATATGAACCAATTCGTTCTGCCGAGTGGAACGAATATAAAGAACGAATGGCAACTGCTTATCGATTAAAAGGGAAGCAGGTTCTACTCAAATTCGAAGAGATGAAATCCTTTTATTTTCCTTTCATCCAGGATGAAAGGAAAAAAGAAAAAGCGCTTTTGCAGTTCCAGAAAGAACAGTATCAGCGATTGGTCCATGTATTGGAGAACGAAGATGAATGGGATAAAGATTATCGAGAGTTGAGTCACATTCAAAAAGAGATCGAAGAAAGAGAGAAAAAAGTAGAAAAACTGAAAACGTATTATTTAACAACGACAAAAGAAAAATGGCTCGGCTTGGCTGCCTATCTATTATTGCTCATTGTATTGGGAGGCTTTTATCTATTCGGTACTGATATCATGAGAGAAACAGGCCCGTTCATCAGTTGACAGTTAATATTTCTTCTACTTTAAAATTGAAATGAATCATGAAAATACTTTGCTGTTTTCTGAAGTCATGACAATTGGTTTTAATCGCTGTTCCTTATGCCTTGAATATACAACAACATTTTTTCCTGAAAGGACCCGTGACTCAAAATCCTTCATTTTATTGGATTCTGATGACGGGTCCTTTTAGGAGGGTGACCAAAAGGTTTTTTTAAACCTTTTGGTCACCCTCTTAGTTCAGTTTTATCGTTTTGGTCTTTGTTGTGCTTGTTGCCCTTGCTGTTGTCTCCGCTTGTGATTTCCGCACCCATCTCTACTAACTGATGCTGTAATTTCGGGTTGCTTTGATTTTGGCTTCCGCGGTTATATTTTTTCGTCATATGAACTCACTCCTCTTCAAAGGTTGGCAAAGAATCTAAATTGTTAGAGCGATCACCGTCCGGATTGCTGCGAATATACGTTTCGCCGTCTTTGCCGATAAACGCATTGACACCTTGGATCATCCCCGCTTGAACTTGCTGGAGAGCTTCCTCGTACGTTAAAATGCGTCCTGAGGATGTTTTGAATTTCCTTAAATCCCCGTCAGCATTTTTTCGAACGGCAATAAATGTTTCTTTCGTATCCATAAAAAGTGATCCCTCCTTTTCAACGTTAGGTTGAGATGATTCGGCTAAAATTATGCATGAAAAGGATTTGGATGGAATGAAGCGAATACACTACATTGAAAGGAGAAGATGGAGAATGACCGATTTCGAATGGCATGAAGAAGCAAGGAAACAATGGGACGACCGAGCGGGTTTTTGGAATAAAAACAGCGAGGAAATGTGGACGTCAGGAAGCAGAAAAACGATTATTCCGTTTTTGGAACCATACATACAAAAAGGAAGTTTCATTATCGATGCGGGATGCGGTGACGGCCTCGGATCTTATTTATTGGCAAAGAAAGGCTATCGTGTGACAGGCGTGGATTTATCGAATGAGATGATCGAAAAGGCAAAGGCAAGAACAGATATAGATTCCTTATCTTTTGTACAAGGAGATTTGACGAATCTTCCGTTAGAAGAAAAATCGGCAGATGCGGTAATGGCCATCAACTCGTTGGAATGGACAGAAAAGCCGATCGATGCCTTGAATGAATTAAAGCGGATCGTAAAAGAAAAAGGGCATGCTTGCATAGGTGTTTTGGGGCCGACTGCACATCCCCGCGTGAACAGCTATCGCCGTCTTTACGGAGAAGAGGTGATCATGAATACGATGATGCCGTGGGAATTTGAACAGCTGGCAACAGAAAACGGCTGGGCAGTTATTGACGGCCACGGCGTTTATAAACGCGGGGTAAATGAGAAGATGCTGGGGAGCTTACCGAAGGAGTTGCAGCAATCATTGACGTTCATGTGGGTGTTTATGCTGCAGAAGAAATAAGATTCACTTAATACTTTTTATTCTTTGACTGACATGGACACACTATATAAGTAAAAATGACCATGCGGAGGTTTGTCCATTGGATGCAAGGGAAGTAGTATGCCTTCCAAAAAGGACAATGATAAAGCGAGCATGTTGGCACATGCTCGCTTATTTTAAGCAGAAAGTTTTTTCTCTGTATCGTTGTTTTGTACATGTCTTTTTACTTGATTGTAAAACAAAATACCGCTCGCCAATAGAGCCACTCCGAAAGTAAAGGTCTTGATATCTGCTGTTCCCGCGATAATGACCCACACGGAATAAAGAGTGGAAAGTCCCCCTATGATTCCGTCTATAACCCTGCTCTTTTTATTATCATACGTCTCACCTGTAATCACGAGTTTTAATTGAAAAACGGATGAGATAAAATAAGGAACAAGATAGGATAATGTGGCAATGTAAATAACAAAGTCAAATGCCGCTGAAATAGAATTTGAAATGGTAGAAAAAATGAACAATTGTGCGAGAATATTCGATACAGTAAGAGAGAAAACAGGAATTCCATTTTTGTTTTCTTTTAAAAATGCCGGGAGAAATAAGCCTTGTTTCGCCGCTTGATATGGGACTTCGGCACTTAACAGGACCCAACCCATTGTAGAACCTAATAAACTAATTAATCCAATCGCTGCCAAGGCTTTGCCCCCAATCGGTCCAAGCACGGTTTGAATGGCATCGATTAAAGGTTTATCAGAATGGATAAGCTGTTGTTGACTGAGCATCCCCATCACAAGTGTACTAATGCCGATATAAAGAGCGAGGGTGATAACCAACCCAAGGATAGTGGCACGTTTGACGTCTATTTGTCTTTTGGCTCTTGAGGCAAAAACAACCGCTGATTCCACCCCAACAAATGCCCAGAGAGTAGCGAGGGCTGCATTGTTGATTTGGCTGAACAAGCCAATGGTTTGGCCCGCTTCATCTACTCTAGGTGCAACGAACGGAAGAATGTTTGCTTTTTGGAAGGCAAACAGCCCTATTAAAATAAACAAAAAGAATCCGATTACTTTGGCTGCAGTTGCGAAAAAATTTAATTTCCCCGCGTTTTCTATTCCTCTTAAAATAATGAAATGGGTTCCCCATAGAAGGATTGTACAAACAGCGAATGTTAGAGCGTTTCCGACTTTTAGGGTAAAAGAACCAATCGTAATCCATTCTGCCTGGCTTGTAAGGACTGGGAAAAACGTGGATAAATACCCGGTAAAAGTAGTGATAATCGCGACATTACCTGCAAAATTTCCAATCCAGTAACCCCAGGAGGACATAAAACCGGAAAGTAATGCTGCTTGCGAACCTTTTTTAAATAGTTCCTTTGCATATATTTGAGGACCGCCGGTTAATTTCGGTTTTCTTACGGCTAAGTTACCAAATACCAATGCTGTCATAAGAACACCCGCTCCGGTTAAAATCCAAGCTCCCATTACACCGGCCGGACTTGCCGCTTCCGATAAAGAGCGCGGCAACATAAAGATTCCGGATCCAACCATGTTCCCTACTACAAGAGCTGTTAAAATCCATAGGCCTAGCTTATTATTTTTACTCATATTGTTATTCTCCTTATATAATATTTCCTATTGTCCAATATAGGAGACTACCTGTTTGTGTTATTACGTCAAAAGCTGTAAAGGCATAAAAAAACACACCTGCTGATGGTGTGGGGAATTTTACCGCATCAGTCAAATGGATAGTTCATCATAGTTATAACTATGACAGTCCTGCACCTCTTCGGATACAGTCCCAGCTATCGAAACCAGAGAATAACGACGCTTCGGCGATGGTTCCTTTCAATTGATTTCATCAAGTCCTCTGACCCTCCGTCAACCTACTATTAAACACCGCAACCTCTACCTCATCTTGAGCCGATGAGGAATATTTATTCAATAACATTACTTAGAATACGGAAAAGAGTAGTGAAAGTCAATGGGAAATTTTATTGTAATAAAGTATTAGAGTGTTAAATGTATATAGTGGGAATGATACCCATGCGAATTACATAAAAAAACGCAAACAAACCTTGACGTATGAAGGTTTGTTTGCGTTTTTAGAAATGAGGGCGCACGGCGGTATGGCAACAGTTCTCTTACTCCCAAACGTAAGGAGTTTCTTGATAAACGTAATAATTCAACCAGTTCATAAACAATAAGTACGCATGGGAGCGCCATGTTTTGATTGGCTTATTGTTCGGGTCGTTTTCAGGAAAATAGTGTACGGGTGCCTGCGCATCCATGCCTCTTTGGAGATCGCGGACATACTCTTGCTGCAGAGTTTCGGCATCGTATTCCGGATGTCCTGTAATAAAGATGAACTTCTCATCTTTTGACATGGCAAGGTATACACCAGCTTCATCTGAATGTGACAGCAGAATCAAGTCAGGGTGCTGTTCGATTGCTTCTTTATGAATGTCTGTATGTCGTGAATGAGGAGAGCAAAACTGATCATCCAATCCGCGCAATAGTTTAATGGGTTCATCAAGCAAGTGATGACGGAAAACACCAGAACACTTTTGGGGTAAGTCATATTTTTCAATTCCGAAATGATGATATAGGCCAGCCTGCGCTCCCCAGCAAATATGCAGGGTAGACGTGACATTCGTTTTCGACCAATCCATGATTTCGGAAAGCTCCGGCCAATAGTCGACCTGTTCAAAAGGCAGCTGTTCGACAGGTGCGCCTGTAATGATCATTCCGTCATACTTGCGGTGTTTAATTTCATCGAAGGTTTTGTAAAACTGATCGAGATGGATTTGGCTAGTTGTTTTTGTTTCGTGTGTGGCCGGATATAACAATGTAATATTCACCTGTAGAGGCGAGTTTCCTAATAATCGCAGTAATTGTGTTTCTGTTTTTTCTTTTTCAGGCATTAAGTTAAGGATCACAATATTTAATGGACGGATATCTTGGGAGACCGCTCGAAGATCATCCATCACGAAAATCCGCTCTTTTTCTAAAATGGTTTTGGCAGGCAATTCGCGCGGGATATTAATGGGCAATAGAAAAACCTCCTTCTAAACGTAGCATGTAAAATAATATATACATTATAAAAATATACAGAAAATTAAGCAATCATGTTTATTTGGAAAATTGATTCTTTTTTGTCCAAGCCCGAAATGGAACATGTTAAAATAAGAGCGCATAGAAGCAGCAAGAGAGTGGAGGTCCAAGAATGAGCATGACACCAACTTATAAAAGTGATTTGCAAATTGCCCAAGAAGCAACAATGAAGAAGATTATGGATATCGCGGGACAATTGGATTTAATGGACGACGAAGTGGAACCTTATGGTCACTATAAGGCAAAGCTGTCGCTTAATGTATTGAATCGATTACATAAAAAAGAAGATGGAAAAGTCATTTTGGTGACAGCCATCAATCCCACTCCTGCCGGGGAAGGAAAGTCAACGGTAACCGTTGGATTGGGACAGGCACTCAACCGGTTAGGAAAAAAAGCGATCATTGCCATCCGAGAGCCTTCTCTCGGACCGGTCATGGGCATTAAAGGAGGAGCCGCAGGAGGCGGTTACTCACAGGTCATTCCTATGGAAGACATCAACCTGCATTTTACAGGTGATTTTCACGCGATTACAGCTGCGAACAATGCATTGGCGGCCTTCATTGACAATCATATTCATCAAGGGAATGAGCTTCGCATCGATACAAGAAAAATTTCCTGGAAGCGTGTCGTTGATATGAATGATCGCGCTTTAAGACAAGTGGTCATCGGACTAGGCGGCCCTGTGCAAGGTGTTCCGCGTGAAGACGGGTTTGACATTACCGTCGCATCTGAAATCATGGCCGTGTTCTGTTTGGCAGCGGATATGCAGGATTTGAAAAATCGTCTTGCCCGTATAGTGGTTGCCTACAATATGGACGATAAACCGGTGACGGCAGCAGATCTTGGTGTACAAGGTGCGCTGACGCTTTTATTGAAAGATGCCTTAAAACCGAACCTGGTCCAAACACTTGAACATACACCGGCCATTATTCACGGAGGACCGTTTGCGAATATCGCCCATGGATGCAACAGTGTCATCGCAACTAAAATGGCGGCCAAGCTCGGAGAATATGTCGTGACAGAAGCTGGATTTGGCGCTGATTTGGGGGCCGAGAAGTTTTTGGATATTAAGGCGCGCATGAGCGGAATCAAACCGGAAGCAGTTGTCATCGTTGCGACGATTCGAGCATTAAAAATGCACGGCGGTGTAGAGAAGAATCACCTGGCTATTGAAAATGTCGAAGCGCTTAAAGCGGGCATAACCAACTTACAAAAGCATATCGAAACGATTGAAGCGTTCGGCTTGCCGTTTGTGGTGGCCATCAATCGTTTTGTCACGGATACAGAGCAAGAAGTAGATGCGCTCCTATCATGGTGCAAAGCCCACCATGCCCCTGTTGCTTTAACGGAAGTGTGGGAAAAGGGCGGAGAAGGCGGTATGGAGCTGGCCGAAAAAGTACTCGAATCGATTGACAAAGGCAAGAATGGATTTGCGCCGATTTATGACACGTCTAGTTCGATTGAAACGAAAGTAGAAACCATTGCAAAAGTCGTATATGGAGCAGATGGAGTTGAGTTCTCGCCTAAAGCCAAAAAACAAATGATCCAGTTTGAAAAATTCGGTTGGGATCATTTGCCGATTTGCATGGCCAAAACGCAATATTCGCTAAGTGATGACCAAACGAAATTGGGCCGCCCATCTGGATTTACGATTACGATCCGGGAATTCCGTCCTTCCATCGGGGCGGGGTTTTTAGTAGCTTTAACAGGAGCCATCATGACCATGCCTGGATTGCCCAAAAAACCGTCGGCTCTCAACATGGATGTCGATGAAAGCGGCCGGGCCATAGGAATTTTTTGATTGGGGAAAAACCATAAATCCATTAAGGGATTTATGGTTTTTGGTGTGCCGAAAGAAGAATTTGCAAATATTCAGCTGTTTGATTATGCTTCATACATAGAAGAAAAGGAAAAGGAACGATAAAAATGTTTGATCCCATTGTATTTGATAATTTAAAAGTAGTCATTGAAGGGGAAGTGTATGACCTTGATTTAGAGGGGCATGTATCGGTTGTAAATCGTGAGGATTATGTGGATCTTGCGCGCTTTTCACGTGTATACCGCATTTCTTTTCAACAAACGAGTGCGATAGTGGCTTCTTTATTATTAACAACCCATATCGACCATATCCATGCTGAATTATCCGGAAACAAACAAGTAAAGCCGGGGTGTTTAATTGAAATTGATTTTGTTTTATCACAAATGAGTACGTTTACGGACGTACAATGTGCGAACTACGAGAAACAACTGCGGGCCATTTGGGGAGAAGAGAGAATCATTGAACAGCGAGTCAGTCATCTTATCGGAACAAATGAGTACAAAAATGAAATGAAGATTAAGTTCAACCGTTATATTTATGAAGACCAAGTAGATGACATCATTGAGATGGTCGATTATATGTTGGAGACGATTCAGAAATTTAATAATGGAGATGGATGAAAAAATCGATGGGGAATGAGCGGCGCCTAAGAGCGTTCTTTTTTGCTATTTGATAAAAGCGATTTACAATGGAGAAAAGGGAGCGAAGATGCAACTGGCCATATATTTGCCAGTGCATTCGGCTTGTTGAAGGAGGAAGAAAAGATGAGCGTCTATTCATATTCTGTTAAGACGATTAAAGGAGAAGAAGTATCTCTGGAGCAATATAAAGGAAAAGTGCTCGTCATCGTCAATACGGCAAGTAAGTGCGGATTCACGCCGCAATATAAAGGTCTTCAAGAGTTATATGAAAAGTATAAAGACCGGGGCGTTGAAATATTGGGATTTCCTTGCAATCAATTTGGAGGGCAAGAGCCAGGTTCCGAGCCAGAAATTGAATCTTTTTGTGAGTTGAACTATGGAGTGGCCTTCCCGATGTTTGCCAAGGTAGATGTCAAGGGTGATCATGCGGATCCGTTGTTTGCGTATTTAGCAAGCGAAGCTCCCGGTCTCCTTGGATCAAAAGGAATCAAATGGAATTTCACGAAGTTTTTAGTGAATAAAGAGGGGGCCGTTGTAAAACGGTTTGCGCCCCAAACTGCACCGGCTGACCTGGAAAAAGAACTTGAAGCATTGATTTAAAAAGAGACAGGATTCCTGTCTCTTTTTAAATCAATGGAACATTTTTTTACTATCTGCCATTGGCCCAACCATTATCGGCTATTTCTCCAATAAATGATTTTTTCATGATACAATAACGTTGAACTTTAAAATGAGAATGAGGTTTGATCATGAATAATGAAATCATATGGCGAACGGAAAAATGGGTAAGAGAGAAACTCGCTCACGATCATAGCGGCCATGACTGGGAACATATACGAAGAGTGCGGGACAATGCCCTTTACATAGCGAGGCAAGAAGGCGGAGATTTGCTTATCATTGAACTTGCAGCTTTGCTGCATGATGTGGTAGACGATAAAGTCGTCACGGACGTGGAAGCCGCTTATCGGGAATTGAAAGAATGGCTGAACACGCAAGGAATCGCCTTTGAGGTGACAGAACAAATCCTACATATTATTTCGACGATGTCGTTTAAAGGAGGAAACCGCCCTTCAATGAGTACACTCGAAGGGAAAATCGTTCAAGATGCGGACCGTCTCGATGCAATCGGAGCGATTGGAATTGCCCGCACGTTCATGTATGCCGGTGCAAAAGGGCATGCGATGTATGACAAAGACGTATCAGTACGGGAAACGATGACCGAAAAAGAGTACCGACAGGGGAAAAGTACGGCAGTTCACCATTTTTATGAAAAACTATTGAAGCTTAATGACTTGATGAATACGGGTACAGCTAAACGATTGGCAGAAGAACGCCATGAATATATGGAGCACTTTTTACAACAATTTATGAAAGAATGGAATGGTTGGCAATGAAGATGTTAACGGTAGAAAACGTGACGAAAACATACGGTGAAAAAGAGCTTTTTCAAAACATTACGTTTACGATTTCGGACCAGGAACGCGCCGGTTTAATCGGGGTGAATGGAACCGGTAAATCCACTCTCTTAAAAATCATCGCGGGATTGGAATTTGCCGATTCCGGTGAGATGACTCATTCAAAAGACTATCACGTCAGCTACTTGGCGCAACAGCCGGAATTCGATGAAAATCTGACGGTGATCGAGCAAGTATTCAGCGGGGACACCCCTTTGCTCAGGTTATTAAAAGATTATGAGTTTGCTTTATATGATTTGGAACAAGATTCTACAAATGAAACATATCAAGAAAGATTATATAAACTCCAGCAGAAAATGGACGCGATGAATGCGTGGGAAACAAATTCAAGTGCTCAGGCAATCTTAACAAAGCTTGGCATTACGAATATGCGCCAAAAAATGGGGGAGTTATCCGGCGGTCAGAAAAAGAGGGTAGCACTTGCTCAAGTATTGATTGAGACACCGGATTTGCTTATTTTGGATGAACCGACGAACCATCTTGATTATGAAACGGTAAAATGGTTGGAGGAGTACTTGGCACGTTATCAAGGGGCGCTTCTTCTTGTGACGCATGACCGTTATTTCTTGGATGCCGTAACCAATCGCATTTTCGAGCTGGATAAAGGAACATTGTACAGTTATACAGGGAATTATGGAGCTTTTTTGGAAGCGAAAGCACTTCGGGAAGAGCAGGAGCAAGCGACCCAGTCCAAGCTGCACAACTTATACCGAAACGAACTCGCATGGATTCGCCGCGGAGCAAAGGCGCGAACAACAAAGCAAAAAGCGAGAATTCAGCGTTTTGAGCAATTAGAAACAAAGCTTGATAAATCGCAATCTGAAAAGCTAGACATGAGTCTGGCAGGAAGCCGGTTAGGAAAGAAAGTGTTCGAGTTTAAAGCAGTATATAAATCTTATGATGAGAAGGTCATTTTAAGGGACTTTACCCATATCGTGAAAAAAAGTGACCGTATTGGAATCGTCGGCTCCAACGGCAGCGGAAAATCAACTTTGTTGAATATGATTGCAGGCCGTATTCAGCCGGACAGCGGGGAGGTCGATACGGGACAGACGGTTAAAATCGCGTACTACACACAAGAAAACGACGATATGAATTTGAACCAGCGCATGATTGACTACATTAAAGAATCGGCTGAAGTCATTCATACAACAGATGGGAAAACGCTGTCGGCCTCACAAATGCTTGAGCGTTTTCTATTTCCGTCTCATACACACGGGACACCGCTTCGTAAACTGTCAGGGGGAGAGAAACGGCGTCTCTATCTATTGAAATTGCTGATGACGGCACCGAACGTTCTTTTACTGGATGAGCCGACAAACGATCTGGATACGCAAACGTTAACGGTATTGGAAGATTACCTTGAAGAATTTCCGGGCGTTGTATTGACGGTTTCGCATGATCGGTACTTCTTGGATAAAGTGGTGGATTATTTACTGGTGTTTGAGGGGAATGGCGCTATCTCGACGTATTTTGGCGCCTATACGGATTATTTGGAAGAGAAGCTTCAAAAGCAGGCACAAATCGAATCAACGCCAAAGGTTAAAGACGATAAAATACAGCAGGCAGACAAACCGAAAAAACGAAAACTTTCTTATAATGAGCAGCGTGAATGGGATGAAATTGAAGACAAAATCGCTGCGCTTGAAGAAAAGCTTGAACAAATTGCTGCTGATATCGAAGCATCGGGAAGCAACTATGAAAAAGCGCATAATCTAACACTCGAACAAGAACGGACAAATGAAGAATTGAACAAAATGATGGACCGCTGGGCAGAACTGTCTGAAATCGTGGAAGAAATGCAGGGAGGGTGACTCAAACGGTCTAAAAAGCAAATCTTTTGAGTCACCTTACATCAACGAACGGTATATACAAAAACGGATTGTTGAATAAAGAGCCCCGTCATGAAATCCTAAGTTTATTGGGATTATAGACGGGGCTTCTTAATCGTGTTGTTAGACTTGACTTTTTCACATATGCTACAATTTATAAAGGAAACTTCCAGAAGTGGAGGACTTACTGCCCGTTAATGAGGGATAAAATAGAAAAGAAGGAGACGCAACTATGAAAATTAAGTCAATCGAGCCGACTCCGAGTCCAAATACAATGAAAATTAATTTAGACGAAGAATTATCCGGTGGTAAAAGCAACAATTACAATGAAAAAAATGCGGAAGGGGCTCCTGCCGTCATTCAAGATATTTTAAAGATTGAAGGCGTAAAAGGCGTTTACCACGTCGCTGATTTTTTAGCGGTGGAGCGCAATGCCAAATATGACTGGAAACAAATCTTGCCGCAAGTGCGCTCCGCATTCGGAGAAGAACTTTCTGAAACAAGCGGCGAGCAAAACAAAGTGAACGATCACTTTGGCGAAGTGAAGGTATTTGTGCAAATGTTCAAAAATATTCCGATGCAGGTGAAGCTGACGGATGATTTAACAGAAGAGCGATTTGGACTGCCTGAACGTTTCAAACAAGCGGTCGTCGAGATGCAAGCCTTGTCCGATAACGTGGTATTAGAGCGCAAGTGGAAAGAGCAAGGTGTACGTTATGGCGACTTAAAAGATATTGGTCAGGAGGTAGTCGAAGAACTTGCTGCTGCCTATCCGCAAGATCGTTTAGATCGGCTTGTGAACGCAGCGAGACAGGAAAAAGAAGGCGGAAAAAACATTCAGCCTCGTCAAACATATGCTGTAACGCCGGAGATGTTGGATGATGAGGATTGGTCAAAGCGATATGCCCATTTAGAACAAATGAATCCGACGGTTAACGATTTGCCAGTATTAGAAAAAGCCCTTCATGATGAAAAAGCTTCAATTAGGCGATTGGCAACCGTTTATTTAGGAATGCTTGAAACGAAAGAAGTTCTTCCTTATTTATATAAAGCGCTAAAAGACAAATCGGTAACGGTTCGCCGTACCGCTGGTGATTGCCTGTCGGATTTGGGTTATGAGGAAGCGATTCCGGAGATGTGTGAAGCGCTGAAGGATAAAAACAAACTGGTCAGATGGCGAGCAGCGATGTATTTATATGAAGTTGGAGACAAGACCGCTTTGCCTGCTTTAAAAGAGGCAGAACATGATTCCGAGTTTGAAGTGAGCCTGCAAGTGAAAATGGCGATTGCCCGGATTGAAGGCGGTGAGGAAGCGAAAGGCTCTGTGTGGAAGCAGATGACAGAGTCAAGAAGGGGTTGACTTATAAGTTTATAATGGATCGCAAAACCAATTCTTAATGAAAGACCCCGTCACAAAATCCTTGATTGACTGGATTTTCAAGGCGGACCCTTCCGTGAGGATCACCCAAATGGGGTGATCCTCAACGGACACGAAATTCCATCGGATGCATGGCTTCTGAGATGAGAATAGGTTGGTAGCTGGATTGTTGAGTGAACGTGAGAATCTCGTGTAACGAACGAGCCGTGACCTCTTTATCATGAAACAAGATAATGGGTGCATTTTCTGATTGCTGCAAACGATTCAACACAGGTAAGACATTGTGGATGACTTGGGCAGGTGTTTTTGCGCCCCAATCTTCGCTGTCCACGTTCCAGTCCCATAGTTGAAATCGAGCCTGTTTTAATTGAGATCGATGCGGTTCTTTTAAATAAGGTACACTGCCGAAAGGAACACGGATGAGGGAACTGTCTACCTTTGTGAGGGTCTTTAATGTTTCGCTGCACTGTTGCATTTCCTGTAAAGCCGAGCCATCGTGGGCATATATTTTACGAAGATCATGTGAAACACCGTGACAGCCCACGGCATGCCCTTCTTCTACGATCCGTTTGGTGATGTCAGGAAACCGTTTCATCTGGCCGTCCAGCATAAAGAAAGTAGCTTTTACATTGAATTGTTTCAATATGTCTAAAATGTAGGGTGTATCCTTTGTGGGGCCATCATCAAACGTAAAATAAACGGGTTTTTGAATTCGATGTTCATTTGCATCTAAAGTAATCGACAATAATCTTTGTTGCTGCATACTATTAATCTCTTTTTTCAATTGTTCCACTTCAGACATCTGTTTTAGCGGTAAAGAAGAATGGATGTACAATTGTTCTTTTGCGTTTCCATCTCCGCTATTGGAAGATAAAACGAAAAGTATCACTAAAATCATAGTTCCTAAGACTGCATAAAACGGCTTTTTTGGTCTAATGACCCGTTTCATTGGAAAAAATCCTCTCTAATGTTAAATATCGTATACTCAAATCATAGTATATTTTCTACACTAATCCTAGTGAGAATTGACAGAATATGTTTATTTCTGTTGATTTGAGTCGAATAGACTAGACTTCTTTTATATATTTCACCAAGGCGCATTCACAATCATTCATCCAGACAATTTGAATCCACCTTTAAAGCTCTAGAACGTTTGGACTGACGGTTCTTTGGCCATGTGAAATTTTCTCAATCGATTTATATAGAAAAGAGTTCCAAAACAATGGTATATCGTTGCATTTTTTTATGGAATTGTAGTATGCTTTTACCGTCAAAGGAATAGGAGGAATGAAGATTATGTCAATGGCATATGAAGAATACATGCGTCAATTAGTTAAGCCGATGCGCGAGGAATTAACGCGTGGAGGGTTTAAAGAGTTAACAACGGCTGAAGAAGTGGAACAGTTTATGGAAAACGTAGAAGGTACTACATTTGTCGTTATTAACTCCGTATGTGGCTGTGCGGCAGGGTTAGCTCGTCCATCAGCGACTCATGCTGTGTTGCATACAGAAAAAAAGCCGGATCATATCGTGACGGTTTTTGCTGGCCAAGATAAAGAGGCAACAGCTAAAATGCGTGAGTATTTCACAGGATTGGAGCCATCTTCACCGTCAATGGCTTTATTGAAAGGGAAAGAAGTTGTTCACTTCATTCCACGCCATGATATTGAAGGACAGCCGATCGAAACGATTTTTGAAAACATTATGACAGCATTCGATCAGCATTGCTAATAAAACTCCCCGACCAAGTACATCGATTTTCCTCGTACTTGACGGGGAGTTTTATTGCTTTTTTTGACTGAATTTGAAAAGAAAATCCCTTCCTGAGAGAATGTCACATACTGTTCATGGACTTTTTATAAGGAAAACAGTATACTTTAGTACTGGAAAATAAACTATATATTTTACTGATCAAATAGATGCAGCCATATATGATAGTTTGGATTTAATAAAACGATGTCAAAAAACTCAGCATTGCGCTGGGTTTTTCTATGCGGCGGAAAGTTTGACCATAACGTTGTGTAACTTCCTCTCCATCGCATACACCTTTGGGTGTTAGACATTAAGGAGGGAAAAATGTGATTGTCACAACAGCGGGACGAACGAATGAAGAAATGATGGAAAAGGCACGGCGTGTTGCTCAAGATTTGCATATACCGTATATCAAGCGGAATAAAGAGGCCATTAAAGATATTCAGGAGCGTGAAGAAGCAGATGTTCTTGTAGTAGGGAAAAATCGATTGGAAATCCATGCAAAGGGCGGCGCCGAACCCGTGTTTTTTCACCCGAACTCTGCGATGTTCCGTGCAAAGCGCATCGTAAACGGAGAAGGAGAACCGTTTTTAGAGGCGGTCCAATTAACAAGCGGCATGAGCATGCTGGATTGTACGTTGGGATTGGCATCTGACAGTATTATTGCCAGTCTCGTAACCGGAAAAGAGGGGCGAGTGACAGGCCTTGAAGGTAACCGTTTTTTAGCGTATCTCGTGAAACAAGGACTGCAGGAGTGGGAAACGGATTTACCGGAAATGAATGAAGCGATGAAGCGCATCCAAATCGTCAATAAGAATTATGAGACGTACTTATACTGCTGTCCGGATAAGAGTTTTGACGTTGTTTATTTTGACCCGATGTTCCCTGAGAAAATTGAAGAATCGAATGGAATAAAAGGTTTAAGACAAGTGGCCCTTTATTCTACGTTAACGGAGAATGTTTTAAAAGAAGCAAAGCGTGTGGCCAAAAAACGAATTGTTTTAAAGGATCATTGGCAAAGTCCGCGCTTTGAACAATTCGGATTTAACGTATATCGGCGTAAAACGGCTAAATTTCATTTTGGTGTCATGGAACTCGATTAATTTCGCCATATGCCATCTTTCATAGTTTCCCTAAGTGAAGGGAATGCTAGTAGCGGAGGTGACAATATGGCTGGACAGAAAAAAGACCATTCTAAATCAAAGTTAAATGCACCGAACGTACAGGGGCAAGGAACAACCACTACGGAAACGGGTGCTGTCATGAAAGACTCTTCACGTATGAAAAAACCTCAAACAGATCAAGCATGACCAGCGAACAAAAAGCACTGCACCGGCAGTGCTTTTTGTTCATAGTTCCGATTTTCTTCTTATCCAATCGCGGTTCCTAGTCTTCACTTTTCTAGTCTGTCACGGTTAAAAAAATGAAATAAATAAGCAACACTAGACTGGAAACTACATAAACAGTAGACATTGCTTCCGTTCACTTCCTTTCAAGCCGTCTTTCTTCTATTAAAATGTACACAAAAGAAGTTGTCTTTATTCTAAAATTTAAAAAAGATTGAAACCTTTTCTCGCCAGGCTCGTCTATATATATAAGCAGAAAACAAGGTTCCTTATGTGCTCTTGTCTTTTTCTCGTAAAGCTGATTTAAGAATGTGAAAAAGAAGAGCGTAACAGAATAGAGTAAGAGATAGGGTGAAGGTAGTGAAAATCTTGTTTATGCTGGTCCTAGATAGAAAATTGTGAACGTTTGTGAACATTTTATCAATTTAAGGCTTGAAAATATGTAAGCGTGTTAATATAACATTAAAGAAAATTAGAAAGTGATAGAGTCAAAGATAGATAGGTTAGAAAGGATGAAGCCATATGCCAAAATGGTTACGAAAAACGTTAATTACATTAATAACGGTTTGTACATTCGGGCTTGTGACGCCGCCCAATTACTTATACATTGATGAAGTAAAAGCTGATAAATCACCAAAAGAAGGATACATACGTCCGCATGATCCCCATCCCATTGTTGTACAAGCAGTGGAATCTGAACAAGAGGATGGACAGGAAGAATCGTTTTATGATGCAGATGCGTTTGTTCATTTTGCTATGGAGCAGGCGGAGCGTCAGTCGATAGAAAAATTCGGATCCAAAATTGCCCCGGTTATTGAAGACGAATTTAAAGATGCCATTTTACCGGAGATTGAACGAGTTCTTTCAGAGTTAGTCATCCAATGGCCAGAAGAGCAATTTCGCGATTTACAGATTAGTGAAAAACCAGCAGGAGGATATGGCGAGAAGATTTTCCACGTCTATAACCGAGAAACAGGCCAGGATGTGCTTCGCTTTCATGTGCGGCGAGATCATCCGCCCCAAGACGGTTATTGGTTTAATTTTCATTACCATACATGGGAGGATCAATTCCAAAAACATTATCCTTTAGGAAACATTTACTGGGATGTAAATACACCGCCAAAATGGTTGAATTAAAATGTTTAAATCTACAAAAAGAATGGAGCATGGGCAAAAAGCACCCATGCTTCATTCTTTTTGAGTCTATTCAAGAAGTAAAAAACAAAAAGGCATAAAGAGAAGCTAAGATAGAGTTAAGATAAAAAAATAAGAGGATGACCCAAAAGGGATGTTTTTTGCCTTTTTAAGTCATCCTCATGCGTTTTTCTTCTAAATATTACAATCTCTTACTTTAAATTTACTATGATACAATAATAAAAAGATAGAGTAAGAGAGGAAGTATGTTATGAAAAAGAAATACGTGCTGTTTTCATTGCTGCTTCTATTATTATTGCCTGCTGTCACGTACTCTTCATATGAACAAGATGGATTTCCTTTAAAAGAAAGCCCGATTTTTCGAGAAATCGTGTTTCAGCGAAGTGAAAATGCTTCTTTATTAGGGGAAATTGTCTATGTGCCGAAAGAGGTATTCCAGGCGAAGGAAGCGATGAATATGGTGGCGGGGCTTTCGGCAATCAACCCTTCTATTCTTAAAGTGATGGCAGAAAAACAGCTTCGAATAAAATTATTTACTGGAAAATTGACGGACCAATATGCTTTCTCCCACCTGAAAGGCGTCAAGCCGAGAGGGTACAGCGAAAATGGACCAACATGGGACCATGTACCGGGGGCAGGAGGGTCGGAAATCGTCTATGTGAAAATTGGAAGCAGTGCCAAAGGAAAAGGGCATGGTTCGGTAAACTTGGAGCTGCATGAGACCGCTCATACAATCGATAAATATGTATTGAACGAAATCCGGTCCCATCCCGATTTTTTGGAGGCATGGCAAAAAGAGAGAGAACGGCTCTTTCCAGGCAGAGGCTATTTTCTTATGTATCCGGAAGAATACTTTGCTGAAACGTTCGCGATGTTTTATTTTAGCCAGCTAACAAGAAATCAATTAAAAGAGAATGCTCCTGATACGTATCGCTTTCTTCAAAAAGTGTTGGAGCAACCAAAGAAGTTCTTGCATCGCATGTGAAAAGAATAGTAAAAAAGAGGGTTAGAAAATGCATAAGTGTTTTCTAACCCTCTTTTTTGGTATGTGGACAACCCATCATTGAATAAGGTGATATAAATTCCTATTTTAGAGGGGTGTTTCACGTGCCTGATAAGCAGAAAAAAACATTTACCCGAATGAAGGCTTACAAACCGTTTCATAGTCCATATGATCCATGTCCGCCTATCGGAATCAAATATTATTCGACTCCTCCAAATCTTTATATGGGATTCCAGCCGCCTAATTTACAGCAATACTCACCGAAGGAAGCATTGCAGAAGGGAACATTATGGCCTGCTTTTTGGGATTATTACGATAATCCGTATAAGGGGAAGGGGAGGGATGAGGTGTGAAACAGCTGCCCGAAGAGTATTATCAGCGTTTAGAAGAAATTCAAGCTGTTGATTTTGTTCTGGTGGAACTGACTCTTTACTTAGATACGCATCCTGATGACCAACAGGCTTTGCAGCAATTTAATCAATATGCACAATACAGCATGCAGCTGAAGCAGGCGTTCGAGTCTAAGTTTGGCCCTTTGCAGCAATACGGAAACAGCTATACGGATGCCAAGTGGAGCTGGGGAACGAGTCCATGGCCATGGCAAATATAAAAGAAAGGGGAGTACAAGATGTGGATTTATGAGAAGAAGCTTCAATATCCTGTAAAAGTAAGCACCTGCAATCCGACGCTCGCCAAATATTTAATGGAACAATACGGGGGAGCGGATGGAGAGTTGGCCGCTGCCTTACGTTATCTTAATCAGCGCTATACGATTCCCGATAAAGTAGTGGGACTGCTGACGGACATTGGAACAGAAGAATTCGCGCACCTTGAAATGATTGCGACGATGATTTACAAGCTCACAAAAGACGCGACACCGCAGCAATTAAGAGAGGCCGGCTTGGGCGACCATTATGTCAGTCATGATTCAGCCCTGTTCTACCAAAATGCATCTGGCGTTCCATTTACAGCTACATATATTCAAGCAAAAGGAGATCCGATTGCCGATCTTTATGAAGATATAGCGGCCGAAGAAAAAGCGAGGGCCACTTACCAATGGATTATCGATATGTCCGATGATCCGGATTTGAACGATGGGTTACGGTTTTTGAGGGAGAGGGAAGTCATCCACTCACAACGTTTTCGTGAGGCGGTAGAAATACTAAAAGAAGAGCGCGATCGTAAAAAAGTCTTTTGAGAGGATAAAGAAAAGGCAGGGACCCTGTCTTTTCTTTATCCTCTCATTTTGTTATAAGTATAGAGGAAGGGTTGAAAATGATGGTGGATAGATTATAATATTTTAATAGTCAGAAAACTAAGTGAAAAAAGAGGAGTTTCTTCATGAACACATTCATACAAGACAAAATCAAATCTTTTCAAGAGAATTACCAAAATCGCGGCCGCCTGTTAATTAGCTGTCCTGATCAGCCAGGGATTGTGGCTGCCGTGTCTCAATTTCTATTTGAGCATGAAGCCAATATTGTGGAATCGAGTCAATATTCAACGAACCATGAAGGCGGAACGTTTTTTATTCGAGTCGAATTCGAATGTGAGCAATTAAAAGCGCGTGAAGAACAGTTGGAAGCCGATTTTCAAGAGATTGCTCAAAAATTCGGGATGCAATGGAACTTCACATATGGATATCATGTAAAACGTACGGCCATTTTCGTTTCAAAGGAGCCCCATTGTTTGCTGGAGCTGCTCTGGGAATGGCAAAGCGGTGATTTAATGACGGATATTGCCCTGGTAATCAGTAATCATGAGGATTCACGTGAAGTCGTCGAATCGCTGGGAATCCCATTCCATTACATCCCCGCTAGTAAAGAAAATCGCCAAGAGGTGGAGCTTAAACAGCTTCAGTTGTTAAAAGAGTATAAAATCGATTTAATTGTCCTTGCCCGCTATATGCAAATCTTAACGCCGAATTTTGTCGCTGCACATCCAAGCCGTATCATTAATATCCATCACTCATTCCTTCCGGCTTTCGTAGGCGCAAAGCCGTATGAACGGGCGTATGAACGAGGCGTGAAGCTGATTGGGGCGACATCGCATTACGTAACGGACGACCTTGATCAAGGACCGATTATCGAACAGGGAATTGAGCGCGTAAACCATCGCGACAATGTAGAATCCTTAAAGAAAATTGGCCGATCCATTGAACGAAGCGTACTGGCAAGAGCGGTCAAATGGCATTTGGAAGACCGTATCATCGTTCATCAAAATAAGACAATTGTATTTAATTAAGGCTCTTTTCTAAAAGATTGTTGTTTTTAGATAGGTTTCTTGAAAGATAACCGTTTTAAGGTTGGTTGGAGCGGAAGGTGCGAGACTCCTGCTTAGAGCAGCGGGACAGGTGAGACCCCACAGGCTGTAAGCCGAGGAGGCTCACCGCACGCCCCGCGGAAAGCGATCAACCTGGAGCGGAAATCAACCACTCCCCACTACTTGTTAAATGGCAACAAAGTTTGCGAAAACAGCCTTAATTAAAAAGACCTTTTTAGGTCTTTTTTTATTGACCTAGTGTATTTATCTTTATTATGGTTCGTTCATCGTATTATGTGGATTTATATAGAATCAACTTGTAATCTCGTTTAAAATAGAAAGGAACGTTAATTAAAGGATGTGTGTGTGTTGAAGCAGTACTTAGAGTTATGCAGGCATGTATTAGAGAACGGAACAAAGAAAGAAGACCGGACCGGAACGGGGACAATTAGTACATTCGGCCATCAAATGCGCTTTAATTTACAGGATGGTTTTCCGGTTGTGACAACGAAAAAACTCCATTTAAAAAGCATTATTCATGAACTGCTTTGGTTTTTGCAAGGAGATACGAATGTTAAATACTTACAGGATAACGGTGTCCGCATTTGGAACGAATGGGCCGATGAGAATGGTGAATTGGGTCCTGTATACGGACACCAATGGCGCTCGTGGCCAACGGCGAATGGCGGCCATGTTGATCAAATTTCCAACTTAATCGAGCAAATCAAAAACAATCCCGATTCCCGCCGTCATATTGTCAGTGCGTGGAATGTAGCGGATGTCGACAATATGGCCTTGCCGCCGTGCCATTGTTTATTCCAATTTTACGTGGCGGATGGAAAACTTTCTTGTCAGCTTTACCAGCGTTAATGATGAGCGCCTTTACAGAGAAATCTGTATCGAAAACCTTGCTAAACGGGGAAACTCTTTCTTAAAGACAATCCCGTGCTAAATTTTATTCTTTGTAGGTGATGTAATGAAATATAAATCGGGAGTTTACAAAATCATTAATATAAAGACTACTACTACAAAGGATAAATAAATGCCGAACGACTATCCCATAAAGGGAGTAGAATCCAAGCGATGGGGATTCGAAATGCAGGGGGTCTCTAAAAGAGATCGTGATATAGTCTCATCCCTATGGTGACATAGGGCAGCCAAATCAGGCGGATTAAGTGTAGCGAGCTTAATCGAAGATCATGTCAGCTGACGTATTTTTAGGAGTGCCATTCAACATTGCATCATACGCGTTATTAACGATGATGATTGCACAAGTATGTGATTTAGAACCAGGCGAGTTTGTTCATACGTTTGGAGATGTACACATTTACTCCAATCATGTGGAACAGGTGAAACTGCAATTGACGCGCGAGCCAAAAGAGCTGCCGCAAATGAAAATCAACCCGGAAGTGAAATCGATTTTTGATTTCAAGTTTGAAGATTTTGAGCTCGTCAACTATGAGGCACATCCTCATATTAAAGGCGAGGTGAGCGTATGATTTCCTTGATTGCGGCAATGGATGAAAATCGTTTAATCGGGAAAAACAATGATTTACCGTGGCGTTTGCCCGCAGATCTTGCCTATTTTAAGAAAATCACAATGGGGCATGTCATCGTCATGGGCAGGAAGACGTTCGAATCAATCGGCAAGCCTCTTCCCGGCCGTGAGAATGTCATTGTGACGAGTCAGCAAGATTACAAGGTGGAAGGAGCGTCTATTGTCCATTCCATAGAGGAGCTTCTTCAGTTGGACGAAGATTCAAAGGAAGTGTTTGTTATTGGGGGAGCTCATTTATATGAGCAAACATTAGCACATGCCCACCGTCTCTACTTAACGGAAATTCAAGAGCAATTTGAGGGAGATGCGTATTTTCCTCAAATTGATGAGCGTAAATGGAGCGTTGCTTCCAAAACAGAAGGAATCAAGGACGAGAAGAATCCTTACATCTATTATTTTACTGTTTATGAGCGGGAACAATAATTGCTTTTTATAGAGAGAAAGAACATATCGGACATGAATGGTGGCTTATTCATGTCCGATGATATTTGGAGATGAATATGAGAAATTCGGAGGAACGGCATGATACGCTCAATTTATTGGTTTATGTATTTTTTCGGTTTTTTAGTATACAACCTGCCTTCTTTACGCAAAGTTAAATCATTGCCGAATTCAATGAGTACAGCTGAAAGAGATCGTAAAATCCATGAGGTGCCGAAACGCTGGGCGCGCGATTTAGTCAATTTAACGGGTTCGACCGTGACAGTCAAAGAGGCAGAGAATTTGCCCGAGGGACCGGTTTTATTTGTAAGTAATCATCAAGGTAATTTTGATATTCCTGTGCTGATGAGCTCGATTGAAAAGCCATTTGGATTTATTTCAAAAGTAGAGGTAAAGAAAATTCCGCTTGTGCCAAAATGGATGGAAGTAATGAATTGTATCTTTATTGATCGAAGCAATCGCCGTCAGGCTGTCCAATCCATTAAAGATGGGGCTCAAGCTTTAAAAGAGGGACATTCCCTTGTCATTTTTCCGGAAGGAACAAGAAGTAAGGGAGGGGCTGTGGGTGAATTCAAGGCTGGCGGGTTGCGAATGGCACTGGATGCGAAAGTCCCAATTGTGCCTGTTACCATTAATGGTACATACAAAATCATGGAACAAAATAGGTTTGGATTTACGCCTGCCCATGTAGAAGTCACGATCGGAAAAGCCCTTGTAAAACATATAGAAGAAAAAACGGATGGAAAAGAACTAGCCCATGTAATCAAGGCAACCATCATTGAGAATTTAACGAAAAGCTCGCTAAAATAAAGGCTCTTTTCTAAAAGATCGTTGTTTTTAGATAGGTTTCTTGAAAGATAGCCGTTTAAGGTTGGTTGGAGCAGAAGGTGCGAGACTCCTGCGGGAGCAGCGGGACAGGTGAGACCCCACAGGCTGTATAAGCCGAGGAGGCTCACCGCACGCCCCGCGGAAAGCGAGCAACCTGGAGCGGAAATCAACCACTCCCCACTACTTGTTGAATAGCAACAAAGTTTACAAAAACAGCCAAAATAAAAGAACGCCCCCATTTACAAAAACGGTGTTTCGTGTTAATGGGGCCGTTCTTTTTTTGTGTGCAGCGCTGATCTGATCTAACGGGGCGCTTGTGCTTGTCTTGTCATGCCCAGCTCCAGCGCCCAGTATCTTCACATGGGAAGGCGAAGGCGCTATCCACGATTTTTAACGAGTATTTCCATTTTCTCCACTCAAATTCATTTTCTGTAGAAGTATCATTTGCTCAATCGCATAGTTCTATCCCGCTCTAACGATTGGTAAAATGAATGGAGTATCTCCGTAATTGTTTAAAAAATTAGAAAAAATAATTAATTAAATGTTATTTCGTGATATAATGTACAAATCATAAGGGAAAAAAGAGGAAGGAAGTTGAATATGGGACAACAAGTTGAAAACAAAGTAAAAGCAGTTCATTTAGAGGACATTTTGATTGCAAATCAAATGATTAAAGATGTCGTTATTCATACTCCTTTACAGCGAAATAATCTATTATCTGAAAGATATGAGTGTAACGTTTACTTGAAAAGAGAAGATTTACAGGCTGTTCGTTCATTCAAGTTGCGCGGTGCGTATAATAGAATTAAAAAGCTAAGCGAAGCTGAACTTGTAAATGGAATTGCGTGCGCGAGTGCAGGGAATCACGCTCAAGGAGTGGCGTATGCTTGCCGGCAGTTAAATATCCAGGGGAAAATCTTTATGCCGAGCACTACCCCGAGACAAAAAGTCAATCAAGTTCAATTTCTCGGAAAAGATAATGTGGAGATTGTATTGATCGGAGATACATTTGATGATTCCTATGACAAGGCAATTGAGTGCAGTAATGCGGAAAACCGAACATTCATTCATCCGTTTGATGATGTTGATGTCATCGCAGGACAAGGAACGGTAGCTGTTGAAATGCTGAATGACTGTGAAGACGATATCGATTACGTTTTCGCAAGCATTGGTGGCGGAGGACTCATCTCGGGTGTCGGAACATACATCAAAAGTGTTTCTCCTCAAACAAAGTTAATCGGAGTGGAGCCTAAAGGAGCTCCGAGCATGAAAGAATCGATTTTGCAAGGAGAAGTCGTTCCTTTGCAAAAAATCGATCCATTTGTAGATGGGGCGGCCGTTAAAAAGGTAGGATCGATTACGTATGAAATCAGCAAGGAAATTGTTGATGATATTGTAGTAGTACCCGAAGGAAAAGTATGCACAACGATATTATCTCTATATAATGAAAATGCCATTGTGGCAGAACCGGCGGGAGCATTGCCCATTGCTGCATTAGATGCATATGCGAATGAAATTAAAGGCAAAACCGTTGTTTGCATCATTAGCGGGGGAAATAACGACATTGGCCGTATGCAGGAAATTAAAGAGCGCTCGATGATTTATGAAGGGCTTCAGCACTATTTCATTGTAAACTTCCCTCAACGTGCAGGTGCATTAAGGGAATTTTTAGACGAGGTTCTCGGCCCAAATGATGATATCAGCCGATTTGAGTATACGAAGAAAAATAATAAAGACAGTGGACCGGCTTTAGTCGGCATTGAATTAAAAAATAAAGAAGACTACTTCTCGCTTATCGATCGATTGAACAAAAAAGGGTTTCCGTTCACAGAAGTTAACAAAGACAGCAATCTATTTCATTTACTCATTTAAATGCCCAATCGTAAGATGGAAATCATGGAACATGGCGCCCTTTGTCCATGTTCCATGATTTATGTGAAAAAACATATAAACTTAACATAAAAAGACAACATTCGAGCCTAGAATAGAGGTATAATAGAAGAAACGGGTGAAAAAGAGGATTGATATCTTGTTATTCAAAAGCCTAGAATTCAAACATTTAAATGAACAGAAGGTAAAAGTGATTGAAATTCCGGTATTGGAGGACGATAACCCTTATCGATTCATGATTTCTATTCGGCTTGAGGCATTTATAAACAAAATTTACAACAATCAGAACCCGAAAAAAGTATATTCTTTCAAAGAATACTTAAAGCGAGTATTAAAATGGAAACAGTATGAACTGATTTTTAAAGAAGATATTTTAAAACATAATGCATAGTGCAGTCGGTCTTCGTTTAAAGGCCGATAAGGATGATTTTTTCATGGAGCCGGACAGAAGACATGCTGCTTGTATCTTCTTTCCGGCTTCTTTTTGTATGTATTAGCCCTCTTTACAAGAGAATACTTTGGAGAATGCAGGTGATTGGCGGAAAGCCTTCCTGCTTATGAAATCTTTTTAATCGTTTTTTATGGGAAATGTGATAAATGCGGAATAAGAAAATCTCCTTGGTTCAAGGGGATTTTCTTATTGGCGATGTTAAAGATTAGTGTTAATTTTAGTCGACCTTCTTTAATCAACCTGCCTTCACTTTTCTATATATATCTTTTACTTAATAAATTGACACGTCTCCATTCAATCGAGAATCATCACTATCAGTCACTCAAACACCTTTTGAATATGCCCTCAAGGGTTCATCTATGCGGATGGCGCCAACCCCGTGAGGGGGGTGTCAGCCGCTTAGGTCTAGAAAATTTGGCATGGCCGTTTTTTGGTCATGTCGAATTTTCTAAATCGATCTATATAGTTAAATATTTCTAATTTTAGGGAATATGATATAATTTTAGGGTGAGAAGAGATATGGGAGATTGAGTGGTGGGAGAAATGAGAACTTATTTGCGAAATTTGAGTGTGTTTAACAAAACCGTATTATTTTCCACTTTCATCGTTATTCTGGTTGGACTTGGGACAGCCTACATCAGTTATCAAACCCAAAGGAACGCCATTCAAGAGGTGTTATCTAATCAGGCGGTAGGAACAGCGAATTTATGGAAAAACACTCTATCTATCGAAGATATAAAAATGGCGGAACAGGCTCTAAGCCAATCAGATCCTTACATTAAACGATTAAAGAAATCCGTTCAGATGATCAATACGGATCAATCTTCCTATTTAATGGCGTCTATACTATCAGCTGAACAAACAAGCAGAGAAAGTGTAAGAGTTTTAGTTACGGGTAATGAACGAGTAGAAAAAGAGCTTGGAGAAACTGGAATCTATGAAGCTTCCTCTGAGTTTATAAGTGCTTATAATAGAGCGATTACATTAAAGAAACCAACATATTCACAAGTATATACGGACCAATTCGGAACATGGATTACCGGTTATGTACCGATAATTGTAGAAAGCAATGAAGTGGCCGCCATCTTCACTATTGACATTGATGCAAGTCTGTTGGCTACGTATCAACGAAAGCTTATTGCCTCTCTTGTTGTCGGTTGTATCCTGTTGTTTACCATCATTATTTTTTTCCAGGATTGGGGATTGAGAAAGCTCATGGCCCCCCTTAAAGAACTATTGAATGGAATACAGCAGGTGAGCAGGGGAAATTTCCAAGTACGCATGAGGCAAATTGATAAGTCTGAAATTGGGGATATTAGTTGGCAATTTAACGAGATGACGAAAAAACTGCAAATATTGTTCGATCAAGTAGCCGCAACGACGGAACACTTTGGTGAGAAAGTGAATCCGAAAGAGCCGTTAAAAGGAATTGAAAAAGCGATTGATGAGATGGAAATGATTATTGAACGGACAAAGCTTCAAAAGGAACTGCAGCGCGCTGAAAAAATGAATGCAATCGGACAATTGGCCGCCTCTGTGGCACATGAAATTCGAAACCCGATGACGGTCGTAAAAGGATTTTTGCAAATTTTTCAACAAAAGGAAAACTTCTCGGAAGATGAGAAGGGATACGTACAGCTTATGATCAGTGAAATAAGTCGGGCCGAAATCATCATTAATGATTATCTTTCACTGGCTCGTCCTGATATGGAACATAATGAGAAGATTGATTGTACATCGTGTTTGACAAATCTTGTAGAACTATTGTCCTCTTATGCACTGCTTACGAACAATATTAAAATTGAATTAGATGTTGGTCAAAAGGCATATATAAAAGGAAGTAAAAATGAATTAAATCAAGTATTGCTCAATGTCATGAAAAACGGAATCGAGGCCATGAAAGATGGTGGAACACTCAAGGTTCACTTGTCGACAGATTTGGAATTTGTGCATATAATCATTGCGGATACGGGAATTGGCATGTCCCATGAAGAATTACAGAGACTTGGAACGCCTTTTTATTCATTAAAAGAAAAAGGGACGGGCATCGGGATGATGGTCTCTTATCAAATCATTGAGAAGATGAAGGGGAAAATCGCGGTTACCAGTCAAAAAGATCAGGGAACCACTTTTGCCATTTCATTGCCTCGTCAGTATACAAACTCACTCAACGAAGACTAAAAACGCTACGTCAATCTCCACGTCGTTGCTAGCACATCTTGTGCGTCGGAAGTGGGGGTCATACTGCCCGTTAATACGGGATAAATCGATTCGTCTTTAAAAGCCTAAAAACATGGACATGGTTGCTCTTTAACCATGTCCATGTTTTTAGATGTGACAGTAAAGTGAAATCGCTTTTCACGATTTTCATAGTTTGCTAAAATGGACGAAGGAATCATGAACTTAACAAGCGGGGAGTTTGAGCATATTGAAGAACAAGAAAATAAAAGCTTGGTTTACAATGGGTATAATGGTTGTCCTGTTAACAGCATGCGGTTCGAAAATTCCCGATCCATTAAATTGGAAATTAGATGATTTTACTTATACGAACCAAGAAAGTCAATCATTTGGTTTGTCTGATTTGCAGGGAAAAGTGTGGATTGCGGATTTTATCTTTACAAACTGTGAAACCGTCTGTCCGCCAATGACGGCCAACATGGCAAAATTGCAGCAAAAAATGAAAGAAGAAGGGTTGGAAGTGGAGTTTGTTTCGTTTAGTATTGATCCTGAACGTGATACTCCACAAGTCTTGACCGAATATATCAAGAAGTATAACGCGGATTTGACAAATTGGCATTTATTAACGGGATACGAACAAGAAGAGATTGAGGAATTTGCGATGAAGCAGTTTAAAACCATCGTTCAAATGCCAAAACAAAGCGACCAGGTTATCCATGGAACGGATTTTTATTTAGTCGATCAAGAAGGGAAAGTCATCAAATCTTATAGCGGTGTATCGGATACACCATATGATGAAATTATTGAGCACGTAAAAGCTCTTCAATAAATAATTGGGACGTGAATTAAACATTCACGTCCCAATTATTTATTTGCCTATAAGGTTTTGCTGACAAATCTACATGATGATTCGGCAAATCTTTCAACATCACTCTTTATGCCGATGGCAGGGAACGGATCATCGCGTAAATGGTGTTTTCTTTTTATTATGCACTCTTCTAAATCTTTGTGGAAAACGAATCCTTTTAAAAGAAGGGAAAATGCAATAATACAAGACTTTTTGCATACGATAATTACAAATAATTCCTTATGTTTCTGTTTCTTAAAGATATGGATACTTGACATGGTGTGATAACATAAAAAATAAAGTGAAGCTTAGACAAAACAGTAGGTGTTTTTAATGAATAAAAAATGGTTTTATTGTTTCGTTTGCGTTTGTCTTCTTACGGCTTGTTCATCACCTGCCTTTTTGGCGAGACAGCCCCTGGAGATGGAAGCCAAACAGACAAACCTTCAAGTTAAATCTCATATTCCGAAAGGTTTTTTTCCAGTGGATTTAAATATAGTCGCCATCGGTGATTCTCTGACAGAAGGGGTTGGAGATTCGAGTAAACAAGGCGGTTATGTACCATACGTGGTGAAATTCATTTCAGAGCATAAAGCGGTTGACGATGTACGAGTAAGCAATTTAGGGAAGCGGGGCAATCGTACAGATCAATTGCTTGAACGGTTGAAGCAAGATGAAGTCGTAGCGAAAGTTTCTCGTGCGGACATTGTGTTTATGACTATTGGAGGAAATGATATGATGAAGGTCGTTCGAGACTTCTTTTATAACATTTCCCTTAAAACATTTGAGAAAGAACAAAGTAAATATGAAGTAAGATTATCAAAAGTATTGGAACGGATTCGTGAAATTAATCCAGATGCCCACATCTATTTAATTGGCTTTTATAACCCATTTTTACATTCATTGAAATCAGTGAATGAAATTAATCTCATTGTTAAACAATGGAATGAAGCAAGCGAAAAAGTGGCGGGACATTATAACGATGTTACGTATGTAAATGTAGAAGATGTATTTGAAGTGCAAGAACTTTTGTTAGCAAAAGACCAGTTTCATCCGAATAAAAAAGGGTATGAATTAATTGCACAAAGAATTAATGAATACGTGTTGGAGCAGCAACGCGAAATGAATTCCATTGAGTTGGCAAAACCGGAAGTGGAGTAAGGAGCTTGTGAGATGAAGAAGTGGAAATGGTTATTTTTTAGTCTTTTAGCAATCAATGTAGTCTTTTTAATGATGATGGCGGGTTTAGCTTTACAGCCATCAAAAGAAAAGGAACTTTCCACACGACAAACAATAGAGGAAAAGAATGTATCTTTAGGTATCGTAGCGAAGAAAGAAGATTTGAATGTGCTGATCAATAAATACTTACAGAAAGAGTTCAATCATCAGCCGCTAAACTATGAAATCAAATTGTCGGATCAAGTTGAAGTATACGGTACGATTCAAGCGTTTGGAAACGATCTTGATATTAGCATGGATTTTGAGCCGGAAGTTCAACAAAACGGAGATCTTGTATTGAAGCAGGAATCATTGTCCGTCGGCAAATTGAGTCTGCCTGTGCGTACCGTTTTAAAATATGTGAACAATAATTTTTCGCTGCCTCAATGGGTGCAAATCAATGCAAAAGAAGAATCGGTGTATGTAGCGTTACAAGAGATGGAAATGAAAAGCGACTTCCGCGTCAAAGTAAAGAAATTCGATTTAGAGAAAAATGATATCCGATTCGCCTTAGTATCTACGGATTAAGTGTATTGGATTTTTAGGGGGAATCCCTCTAAAATAAAAAAAGGATCAAGTCTGATTTTAGACTTGATCCTTTTTTTGGCAATCCCAAACCCCCGTTAATATTGAGCAATCAATGCTTCTAAAGCAGGCTTGCCATTTACAAGGCCTACAGCATAAATCGTGTAGGATCGATTAGGGCGCAGGCGTATTGGAGGAAGTTCAAGAACTACTTTGTTTGTTCCAGCAAGCCGGGCCTCCAAACTTACTGCCATAGGACTTAAAGGCAAGTACTCCGTCACTTCTTTAAAGGTTACATCGGAAAAGACGACGTCCCCGTTTTTCACAGCCACATCAACGGCTGGTGCATCAGGAGATAAATGGATAAAACGAACTTTCGTTTCCCCTGGAGGAACTTCCTGGTTATCATAAATAAACAACAAATCTAGGTCCGCAAGCTTACCGGCAGCGGCAACTGTATACTTTTGGCCGCTGTTAAAGGTGAAAGTTTCCGTTAAGACAGGTTTATCGGTCTTTCCGGCTGGATAAATGTCAATTCGATATTTACCGGCGTCCGGCAGCGGCAAATAATCCGTCTCTTGCTTGAAAGTCAAGTTGCGAATGGTGCGCTTTCCATTCACATATACGTCGAGAGAGGGTGCGTCTGGAGAGGCATGGAAGATGCGGACCATTGGCTGACCGCTTTTCGGTTCTTGTTCGGCACGATGTGTGACCATTATGAGTTTATTCATATACTTTAAATGTTTTTGATAATACATGACATGAAGCTGGGGATTTAAATATTTATAATAGTTTGCCAGCAAATCGTACATGGCTGCCTTATGATAATACTTATCGTACATAGGATCAACTCCTTTTAAAATGGGCTGAGTCAAACATAATGTTTAAATAAAAACAAAGGTTGTTTTTGTAAGCGTGGTTGTTTTTGGACCGTCATCTCAAGAATGATGGTCTAAAAGCAAAAAGGAACGATCTTTGAGAAAAGAGCTAAAGCAAAAGACTTTGCATACTTGCTACATCTACGTAACAAATATATGGCACTTACAGCGGACATATGATGTTTTTTTCAGGCCGGGCGGAATAACCAATTTCACGAAATGAACATAAGATAAGAGGAAGAGGAAGAGAAAAAGGAGTGGGGATATGCGCGCCTTTTACTTAACGATGATTCGTTTGATGATAATAGGAACCTTGCTTATCTTAATTATGAGCCATTTTACGATGTATACTGCCGCCATTAAGCATATGGAACCGCCTTTATATGAATTAAAAGAGAAAGAAGTTTCGATACAAGAGAAGGGAGACAAGCGAAATGACCATTCCAAAAACTGATCGGTTATTCTCAGTCTTTCGATATCTGCTCGTTTTGTATGCGGTCTTGTTCGCTATGTTATTCTCTGCTCTTATACCTGTGGCATTTGGGTTCCAGGTGAGTATCGTCCATGAGGAAAAAAACGAGAACGGCGAGGTTCCAATCGGCTCTATCGTGATCTCTAAGCCGTTGGAAAGTGAAACATCCGTTGCAAAAGAGTTGGTTTCGAAGCAAAAAGTTATGGGAGATGAACAACAAGGCGATCAGGAATGGATGTCCATTCTCATTGGGACAAAATCAAAGTGGCCAGGAGCAAATGAAGAACTGTGGAAAGGAGCCTATTTATATCATATTCCATTTGTAGGATATATGATTGAACCGCTCAAGCAAGCGGTAACGCCTTTATTGATGTTTTGTATTTTACTTTATTTATTCACTTACACGTTATCTAAAAAAACAAAAGGATAAAAGAACCCATCACATAATCCTTGGTATTACTGGATTTTCATGACGGGTTCTTTGGAGAGGATGATGCAAAAGGCAGCCTTTTGCATCATCCTCTTTCTTTATTTTTCGTACTTGTCACTCCTCCGGATAAGACGAATTTCATCGCATCTTCCGGCTTAACGTCAAGAAACTCTACGTCTTCTTTTGGAATCAAAAAAGTGAATCCGGCTACTTGAAACGTCTGAGGGATGTATACGGCTAGGTGGTCTTTAAGGGGATCTGCAAACGCTTCGACCTCTTCCGATGTAACGAAGCCAATCACCTTCATGGACGTTTGGGGCAGTTTTACAAGAGCCACTTTTGAAAAAGATTTTTTCTCTCCAAGAAAAGATTGAAAAGTGTCTTTGATAACGGAGTACAATGTTTTGATAAGAGGGATGCGTTCCAAGAGACGATCGATCAAGCTAATGATTTTTCCGGTTAAAAATTGTGTTGATAACCAGCCGAGCAACGTAATAAGGACAAGGGTAAGCAGAATTCCGATGCCTGGAATGTAGTCTTCCTGTAAATAAGGTTTTAAGACGTTCCCTAGGAGACTATCCAAAAATGTAAAAATTCGAAACCCCACATAAAGTACAAGAATAATAGGAACAATTGTCAGCAATCCATTAATAAAGTTTTTTAAGAAAAATTTCACGGTAAAACTCCTCTTTCCTGATTGAAAATCGTTATCCATCTAAGTATATGAAGAGAACAGCATGAAAGCAATGGCCAAAAGGGGATATAGATGAAACGATTGAATGGTTATCATTGGGTCAATGACTAAAAAAAGATGAAAAAATGGGCGAATGCACATACAGTCCAACCTATGCTTACATATTGTATGATTGTAGCAAATGAATCTAATAGGTGAGGAGCGGTTATGATTATGCATTACGGACACTACAATCCATGCGGATGCGATTATGTTTACCCATACGGAGGTCATTGCGGAACTGGTTACGGCCATGGCTTCGCTTTAATTGTTGTGCTGTTTATTTTATTGATTATTATCGGAGCTTGTTGTGTAAAATATTGAAAAGGCTGAAGGCAGGCAGTCATTTAAGACTGCCTTTCTTTCAATCTATAAAAAAGGCAGTTTGTTCATTTTAGAATACTGAAAAAATAAACTTTTATTAATATTTTAATAAAAATGATACAAAACCACGGATTTCCATATTATACTATTAGGTAGGAACTCGTAAATGAGGGTGAATATATGGATAAATTCTTATTTCAAGAGTTATTTAATGTGTCGATTGTACCATCACTTGTGATGAAACAAAGCGGAAAAATTTTATTTGTAAATGATGCTTTTTTGGCAGTGCATCGACTGGACAAGGCGTCTATCATCGGCGAAGATCTCAATGATGTTTATCATTTATTATCAGTGAAAAAAGAAGAATTTGTGGAGATGATGGAGAGCGACGAAAAGTTTGATCTCATCAAAACGAGCGTTCATCAACATTTGTTACATATTTATATGCAACGGCTGAATTTGGAGGAGTACAAAGAGCCATTGCTCATTCTGCAATGGAAAGAATTCTCGCATAACATTCAAAAACAAGAAGAAATCATCCGGAAAATGAAACAGTATAAACAGTTTATCAAGCAAAGCCAGGATGCTTTTATTGTCACGGTTAATGGGGTGATTCAATATATGAACCCCGCGGGTGTGAATCTCTTAGGCGAAACAAAAAAAGAAGAATACATCGGAAGGTCGTTTTTGGATTTTATTCATCCGAAACATCTTTCGTTTGTCCAGGAACGGATGAACCGCTTAATGCATGGATTGCCCATTGAATCGAGAGCGGAAGTGAACTTGGTAACCGATAGAGGTATCGTTTCCATTGAGTCTTCTGCTACGAGGGTGAAGTTTAAAGGTGAGGATGCCATTCAGTATTTTATCAGGGATATTACCGATCGGAAACATTATGATGAGATGGTGAATCAATCAGAAAAGTTGACAATCGTCAGTAAGCTAGCAGCCGGAGTGGCTCATGAAATTCGTAATCCGATGACCGCCATTAAAGGCTTTATTCAATTATTGAAGGCATCCAAACAATATAATGAAGAATACAGCGACATTATGTTGGAGGAATTGAATCGTGTGGAGTCGATTATTCATGAATTTTTGACGCTCGCCAAGCCGAAAAAAGAAAGTAATTATACGAAAAAAAGTCTGCAGCAAATTTTAAATCATGTCACGTTACTGCTGGCGACGCATGCAAGCTATAAAGATTGTCAAATAAACACCCTTTTACCCGATGAGTCGGTAGATATCCATTGTGAAGAGAATGGTTTGAAGCAAGTTTTGATTAACATTATTCAAAACGGATTGGAGTCGATGGCAAAAGGGACATTAACTGTCATATTAGAGAAATTGGAACAGATGGCGAAAATCACCATTCAAGATGAAGGGTGCGGGATTAAGGACGAAGATCTTGTCCGTCTCGGGGAGCCTTTTTATTCTACGAAGCCTTCAGGAACCGGGCTCGGTTTAATGATTAGTTACCGGATTATTGAACAGCATGGCGGCCGTATGTCATTTTCAAGCAAAGTAGGAGAAGGAACGAAAGTGGAAGTATTGTTGCCGCTTATAAAGGAAAACGTTCAAGTTTAAAAGACGATGACGTTTTCCTTCTTTTTCGAAAGAATCAAACACGAACATTAACGTCGAAATTTATATAAACGTTCGTTTTTATTATTTGCTGTTTTTTCCTTATCTGATATAGTTACACATGGTTAAAAAATAATAAAAGCCGAAATTAAATGAAAAGAAAATAAATGAAAAGAAAATAAATGCAGTCGGGGGAATGTTCAATGAAACCTAATTATGATGTCATCGTGGTTGGAGCAGGTCCAGCAGGAATCTTTACTTGTTATGAATTAACATTAAAAATGCCTGAAGCAAAGGTGTTATTAATCGATAAAGGACATGATATTTATTAAGAACATATTGGTGCTTAACAAAATTTTCCTCTCGATTAGCTCTTTCATATTGACAGAGAGTGGAAATGAAGCATATAATATTATCAAATATGATAATAAAATAAAAATTGATAATATAAAAGGGGAGAAGATCATGAAGGTAAAAACATTGAAGTTGGCGGTAGTTTTAGCTGTTTTTTCCGTAGTGGCGTTTGCAGTGACGATTCCATATATATTAGAAATTACAGCCCTGGGATTGGAGGAAAAAGGCGTGTCAGCTTCACAATTAATTGCCGGCTCATTTTTGAACATGGCGATCAGCACATTTCTTTTTAGTTTCATCGGAGCCAAACTTGCTCCAAAAGTTCATTTGAATTATGGTTGGATTCGTTCTCTTATTTATGGGACTGACAGACCTGCTTGGGATTATAGAGGAATCAAGCTGGCGTTAGGATGGGGAGTAATCGGCAGCGTTTTATTAGTGATGATAGATCAACTCGTTTTTTCTCCTTTAACGAAACACTTACTGATTAATCCGGAAGAGCTCAAGGTAAAGTAGTGGATGGGGCTGTCGACGATTTTTCAAGGTGGTGTAATAGAAGAGATTTCCTTGCGTCTTGGTTGGATGACCATTATCGTATGGGGTTTGTCCAAGTTATTTGCTCGACACCAATCGAAGGTACCGGCTTGGATGTATTGGACGGGAATTGTTCTTGCGGCTCTTATTTTTGGGGCAGGGCATTTAGGGGTTGCTGCGGATATTTATGAAACGCTTACACCTTTGGTCATTTCGAGAGTCATTGTAATCAACAGTATAATGGGAATCGGCTTTGGTTACTTATACTGGAAAAAAGGACTCGAATACGCTATTATCGCCCATATGACAGCTGATTTTATGCTTCATTTTGTTATTAACCAAATCGCTTATATGCTCTCTTAAAAAACAGCTCAATGAGAAGAGAGCATTGGTTTTTATGGGATGCAGGAAACGTCCATCAGGGAAAGAGAATGTTATGTACTGGCTTTTTTGTCAATCTTAGTTTGGTGCCCCTCCGTTATTAACCTGCTGTCTTCTCTTAACTAGCGCTTATGTACCATCATTTCCAAGGAAAGAAATGCAAGGTTTTATCATATTCATTAGTAAAGACTATTTAATCTTTGGAAAGGTTACATCAAGTGAGAAACGGCAAGGCAGTTGAGGTCAGAAGGCTGGTTGGAATCGCATCAATGTGCGTTTCAATCAGCCTTCTAAAATGAGTGAAACGCGGAATCGACAAGCTGCTTTATTCTCTTTGGGTTATGAAGAAATAGTTATTGAGTTTTTATTCGCCAATTGATCAGAAACAGAGAGGAGATAAAGAATTGGAGCAGTATAAAGAACGTATTCACCAATGGCTATTCGATAATCGGTTGAGGGGAACGCGGATTTTAAAACGTCTTGTTCAGGAAGCAAGCGTTCAAGGAGCAGAAAAATATGCGCAAGCTTTGATTGTAGAAAAATTAAGGCAACTTGGTCTGCCTATTGATATTTGGACACCCAACGCTCGCCAGTTACAGCAGCATGCAGGATTCGCTGCAACGAGGACGTCTTTTGAAGATAGCCCAAATGTTGTAGCGGTGTTAAAAGGCGCAGGGGGAGGGCGTTCCATCATTTTAAACGGACATATTGATGTTGTCCCTGAGGGAGATGAAAGCTTGTGGACGTATGATCCTTACAGCGCCCATATCAAAGATGGAAAGTTGTACGGACGTGGATCGAGTGATATGAAAGGAGGACAGACTGCATCATTGTTGGCCATGGAGGCCATTATTTCATTAGGTATCTCTTTAAAAGGAGATCTTATTTTCCAAAGTGTCATTGAAGAAAAAAGCGGTGGGGCAGGTACACTTGCTTGTCTATTAAGAGGATATCAGGCCGATGCCGCCCTTATTCCGAAGCCGACGAATATGCAAATTTTTTTGAAACAACAAGGTTCGATGTGGTTCCGAATTAAGGTGAAAGGACAGTGCGGATATGGCAAGACAAATGTTGAAGAGGGAACGGCCATTGAGAAGGCAATCATCGTCATTGGTCATTTGCGTGAACTTGAGGCGCTACGAAACCACCGTCTTCAAGATTCTTTATCCAAGCGAGCGGCCTTGCCAACCTCAATCACAATCGGGAAAATAGAGGGAGGCACATGGCCTTCTTCTTTTACGGATACGGTGACGCTTGAAGGAAGAATGGGAGTTGCCTTGAGTGAAACGTTGACCGAAGCGCGTCATGAAATGGGGGAGTGGCTTGAGAGGCTGCAAGAAATGTATCCTTGTTTTGGGAAGTACCCTGTCGTGTTGGAGTGGTTTGGAGCCCAGTGTCAGCCCTGTGAAGTGGAACCAAGTCACGAACTGGTCAAAGTATTAACATCTCAATATAAGCTTGTTAAAAGAGAGGAACCAGCCATGGGAGTTTCTACACAGGGAACAGACGGAAGCATTTTAACGAATATAGGACATATTCCCGTCATTCTGTTTGGTCCAGGGAAAACGGAATCGGCCCATTTTCCAGATGAATATATTGAATTGGAGCACGTATTCGAAGCAGCGGAAATTATCGCGTTAACAGTGATAAATTGGTGCGGTACAGTTGATGGATAGAATGAGGAGGACCCGCCGTGAAAAACCGGTTCAGGAGTTCATTGGCGGGTCCTTTCCATAAAAAACGATTCTAGTGATTTTCCGCTCTAGACGTTAAGAATAATCTCTTTCCCCCTTGCTTTGATGTTTCAATAAGTCTCGAATTTCCGCCAACAATTCCTGATCTTTTGTAAGGGGTGGAACAGATGAAGCGGATGGTTCTTCCGCTTCTTTCCTCTGCAGCTTTTGGTAAAAGCGGACAAAAAGAAAAACAGAAAACGCAATGATGAAAAAGTCGACGACGGTCTGTAAAAAAGCTCCGTATTTAATCACGGCTTTTCCAAATTTTACGCTTAAGTTGGAAAAGTCAATCCCCCCAAGCAGCAGGCCGACAAGCGGCATAATCAAATCATTGACAAGCGATGTTACAATTTTCCCGAACGCCGCCCCAATAATCACACCGACCGCCAAATCGATCACATTTCCTTTTACAGCAAATTTCTTAAATTCTTGCCACATTATCAATACCTCCGAACATAGTGAAAATAAGTATGTATATGCCTTTCTATTATATAGGAACAAGCCGTGACTTCAAGTTTTGGCCCTTCCCCGCTTCAATTGATTATTTTTCTATCAAGGGCATGTACGCTTGTTATAAACTGCCCTTTTTCTATATAAATATAGATATAATCATTTTCTTTTACCGAATTGAGCGCGTAACAAAATCATAAAAGTAAACATGGAAAAAGGGAATAATCATTATTTTATTGAACGGTTATTGCCTGTTAGAGGAAGAGCAATGAAGCCATTACCTTAAAGAAAAAGAATAGCAAATTTCTTTATTCAAACATATAAAGGTAATAAGCGCCCTGGGCATTTATGTTTCCACGGCTTTAAGGAGGCGGTTTCATTGCAGCATAGTGTATACAAACCAAAGCGCCATTGGAAGGAAGTGGAACTTTGGAAAGATGTGAGTGAAAGTCAATGGAATGACTGGATTTGGCAATTGACCAACACGATTCGAACACTCGATGATTTAAAAAAAGTGATTCGTTTGACACCAGAAGAGGAAGAGGGAGTCAAAATATCCGTCAAAACGATCCCGCTTAATATTACCCCGTATTATGCTTCATTAATGAACCCCGATGATCCTCGCTGCCCAATCAGGATGCAGTCTGTGCCGGTTGGAAAAGAAATTTATAAAACGAAATACGATTTAGAAGACCCTCTCCATGAAGACGAAGATTCTCCCGTTCCAGGTTTAACACATCGATATCCTGACCGCGTATTATTTTTAGTTACGAATCAATGTTCAATGTATTGCCGTTATTGTACACGCAGGCGCTTTTCCGGCCAGATTGGAATGGGCGTACCGAAAAAGCAATTGGATGCGGCTATTTCGTATATCAGTCAAACACCGGAAGTTCGCGATGTCCTGATTTCTGGAGGAGACGGATTATTGATCAATGATCAAATTTTAGAATATATTTTAAAAAATTTACGAGCCATTCCGCATGTGGAAATTATCCGAATCGGTACAAGGGCCCCGGTCGTCTTTCCGCAACGCATCACTGAAAATCTATGCAACATCTTAAAAAAATATCACCCTGTTTGGCTAAATACTCATTTTAATACATCGATTGAAATTACAGAGGAGTCGAAACAGGCGTGTGAACGATTAGTGAATGCGGGTGTTCCTGTAGGTAATCAAGCGGTCATCCTGGCAGGGATAAATGACAGTGTGGCTATTATGAAACAATTGATGCATGATTTAGTGAAAATTCGAGTGCGTCCTTATTATATTTATCAATGTGATTTGTCAGAGGGAATCAGTCACTTCCGCGCCCCCGTCGCCAAAGGTTTAGAGATTATGGAAGGGTTGCGTGGACATACGTCTGGCTATGCGGTACCGACATTTGTAGTAGATGCGCCTGGGGGGGGCGGGAAAATTTCACTTCAGCCAAATTATATCGTTTCCCAAAGCGCTGACAAAGTCGTACTTCGTAATTTTGAAGGGGTGATTACGGCTTATCCGGAGCCTCAACATTATATACCGGGAAGAGCAGATGACTATTTTAAAACGATCTATCCAAATATGGAAGAAAAAAGGTCGCGAACAGGTATTTCAGGCATCATGACGGATGATGCATTCAATCTGGTACCAGAAGGGTTGCAACGGTTGAAACGGCGTGAAGTATATGAACGCGATCCAGACCATGCCTCGTTAAAGCAAAAACGAGAAAAACGAGATGAACTAAAAGAAAAGAAATTCCAAACGCAAATAAAAAAGGAAAAGCAAAAGGAAGAGGATAATGAACAAGCATCGTCTTAAGAGGAGGCGGCAAGATGGAGTGTTTATGGTGTGAAGAAGAAGGAGCAGAAGCCTTTTTGAACACCGTGTACTGGGAGCTCCCGGACGGTTCACGCAGCATTGAACTAACCAATGTGCCATCTGTTAAATGCGCAGCATGCGGCGTAGATTATCAGGAGGAAGACATCATTGAAAAAATTGAAACACAGCTCCTTTTAGTGGAAACGAAACAGCTACCACCCTCGATGACATACGAGGACTTCATAAAATTGCCAAGGTGTCTTAAGAGAAACTATTTAAAATGAGCTGGGTTGATAAGCGCATGAAAGAAGGATGGCGGAAAAAGGCCATCCTTTTTTCATGAAACGCTGTAAATTATTCATTCACTGTTTGATAAAGAGCTTGATATGCTTCGTACAATTTGCTTGTAAGCGGACGGTCGGATGATAATACAGTGTCATCGATTCGGGAAATCGGCATGATTTCGACCGATGTACTGGTAAAAAATGCTTCATCAGATGATAGGAAAAATTCAACATCCATATCTTTTTCTACAAAGGAAATTCCAAGCTTTTGAGCACATGTGATAACGGCTGCTCTTGTAATGCCGTGAAGAATCTTTTTGGTGGCGGGAGTGGTGTATAGTATGCCGCCTTTCACGACAAATACGTTGCTGCTCGATCCTTCCGTTACCATTCGGTCACGAACAAGAATTGCTTCATCATGACCACTGGTAACAGCTTTTTGCTTAGCAATGACATTGGGCAGCAAATTCAATGATTTAATGAAACAGTTGGCCCAGCGTTCATCTTCAAGTAAAGTGACTGATACGCCATGCTCCCGTTTTTCAGAAGAAAATTGTTTTGCTTGGCGAATGGTCATGGCGAATTGGGCAGGGACATCCGGGAAAATATGATTGCGCGGGGCAATACCTCTTGTAATTTGAATATAGATTTCCGCTTCTTTGATACCGGATTTTTGCAGGCCTTCAGCTGTGATTGTTTTTAGTTCCTCGCGTGTGAGAGGCATATTTAAAAGGATTTCCTTTGCGCTCATTTCAAGACGGTCCAAATGTTCTTCCATCATGAATGGTTTCCCGTTGTACACCCGAATTACTTCATATACGCCATCGCCAAATTGATGGCCGCGTTCTTGAATGGGAATGACTTTTTCGTCAATATCAATAAATGCTCCCCCGTAGTAAGCAATTTCCATACTTTTCTCCTCTTTTCTGTAAATTGTGTATCCAGATGGTTGGCTTCATTCATCGAGCTTTTATAAAGACAGTTATTTTCCTGTAAAGAAAATGGATGAAAATACAGAACAAATTTATCACACATTTTAAAAAAATAAAATATTTTTATTTTTCAGCGTCTTGTTAAGAGTTTGAAAGGTTTTGGGGTAACGCGACAAGGGGGATGACAAATGTCATCCCCCTTGTTTTTAAGAAATAAGAAAGTATAATTTTTTCGATGAGTAACTGGTGTCTAGCTCCAGCGCCTAGCTTAGCACGGGAAAAGATGATTGCCCTCATAAGGCAAAAAGTGTATACGGGGTCAATCCCTATTTCCTTAGGCCTACAGGATGTGGGTCATGCCGACGTTGCCGCAGGACGCGGCGTTCTTAGTCGGCCTTCCACTATGATCAAGGCGCTTGCGCTTTTCTTATGGTAATGTTCGTTTGAAAGCCATCGACAGTTTTGCCAGGCTGTTTTTTGGTATCATAAACTTCATGAACAGCTTAAAAGCAATCAACCCATAGTCAACGAGTTTGCTGCCCGTCAATAAGGTCACCAAGACCGCAATGATGGTCAGCAGAATGAAATCCCATGATGTATGCAAGCCTTTCGCATAATCGGTGGTGAAAAACCATTTCAAAATAAAGCCATGAAGCAAGTATACGTACAAGGAACGCTGCCCGATATCCGTAAACAGCAAAGGCTTGGATGGTATTAAAGCCATGAAAGCAAAGGATACTAAAATGGAAATGGCGTATTGTCCCGCACGAATGAAAAACTCTCTGTGGTCGTCATATGTGTTCGTTCCGTACAACATATCTGTGTATACTGTATCCTGAAGGAAATAATACGAACCGATCAGCGTTAATAACAGGACGGCTGCAGAGGTGATTCTTCCTTTTGGGTTCAGTAGTTTTTTAAATGGATTTTCTTTTTGGGATAAATAGTAGCCCAATAAGAAAAAAGGGAAAAAGACAAGCATACGGCTAATGCTCAACACTTTTTCGAGTCCTTCCAAATTAATATAACCTACTCCAAGACCCAATCCCAATGAGATACTCATTCCCAGCCACATCGGCCAGCGGGCGAAAAGCGGAAGCATCAATTTCCAGAACATCAAGCTCAGCAAGAACCACATGGCCCATCTTGGAACAAAATATTGCAAGTCAAAACTTTGATCGTCGTAAATAGCATTGTAATAAAATGTATAGATGGTCTGGAAAATTAAATAGGGTACCAATACTTTTGTCAGAATCTTTTTATAATAGCCTTTCTTTCTGAAATTCTTTGAAAAATACCCTGCCAGCAAAATAAAGACCGGCATATGAAAAATGAAAATAAAATGGTAAAGTGACAAAACTTGGTCGTTGCTCGTTCGGTAAGGTGAAATCGTATGGCCGAATACGACAAGAAAAATCAAGATAAATTTAGCGTTATCAAAATATGCGTTTCGTGTATTCATAATAGTCATTTATTACCTCGAAGGTTAAAAATGTAAACCTCCTTTTTTAAACTTTTTTAGGTAGTATCATTTTGTTTGGCCTGACAAAAAGTATGGCCATAACGATTATATAATATAACGCGAAGACGCGGTTTTGTCCAATATATCTTTTGGAAGCAAAATATTTTCAAGAACGTTGTTGCACCAATTCGTAGAGAGGGTATAGAGGAGGAAAGGCAACCTTAACTTCCTTATAAATGTCATCCATTTTTAATTGCTTTGTAAAGATTGAAATGAATAAAATGCGAAGTGAAAAATAAATCTTTGACATCGCTCTCAACTAGATGAAGAACAAAAAATTTTTTATGTCACCGAATGGATGTATGATACGGTATATGAATTAAAATAAAGGCTATTTTCGCAAGCATTGGTTTGCCTCCAGTTCAAAATACAAAGCAACAATTTTTTAGAAAATAGTCCACATAAAGAATGGCTCGTAGTAACATGGAAGAAAAACAGGGGGGATACACATGAAATCATTTTACCACTACATGATGAAATATCGTCATAATCCAAAAGGAGACCCAATAGGAGAACTTGCACGTGGTGTATATGAGGATCACAGTTTTCCGAAGTCTTCAACCGATTATCATCAAATCAGTTCCTATTTGGAAATGAACGGATATTATTTGGAGAGCATGTCTGTTTTTGATCAAGCATGGGACATGTACAAAAATGAACAGTAGTACTTATGTATAGATCGATTTAGAAAATGCGGGATAAATTTCCAATCGTCTATCAAAACTGATTTTTAATAAAAGGCCCCGTCAAACCCCTGATTTCACCGGGTTTGACGGGGCCTTTCATGAGGATGACCCAACAGGGCTTGATTTTACCCTGTTGGGTCGTCCTCGTTTTGAAGGTGTTGTGTTTTGGGCTTTCCGGACATCCTCTTTCTATGCACTTTTATCTGTGGTGCTATGACGATTTTTCGTTTGCTGCATATACTATGGTAACTTCTTTAGTACACGTTAATGGCTGCGAAGGGGGTGCACTGATGGCGAAAGGGAAAAAACCAAAATTTAAGATTGGTGATACAGTTGTCATTACAATATACGGAACAGTAGGCACCATTACGGATATTAAAATAATGGATGGGAAATTTGTCTATGAAATTAATGAAAACGAGGGGCTCTTCTTAGAAGATACCATTCAGCTTTTAGAAGATTATAAGGGTAAGATTTTAATACAAGAGAGAGTGGAAATCGAATATCAGTTTTTCTTCGGTGATATCGTGCAAGTATCCAATTATGGGGAAGATTTGTTTAAAATCATCGGCATCCGCACTGAAATATGGCGCTATCATGAAGACGCGTGGGAAGATGTCGTGTATGAACTTTCGAGAGTTAGTGATGGCGAATGGTTAGAAGCTAGCGAAGAAGAGTTAATTCTTGTCGCACCGCACGATAAAGCGGAAAAATATCTTCAAAGTGTCGGGATTTTGTACTTGGGAAAAGAAATCAAGAAAACGGAGCTGCTGCCAACCATGAAAAAAGCTAATGAACATCAAAAAGATCGAGAGCGTATGGTCAAAGAGAGAAGTGAAATCATAAATGGATTGCTGGATGTGTACAACGATTATCGGACGTTGTATAACATGTTCCAGGATGATGAATATTTAGAAGTGATGAATCTTGTATTAAAACATTTGAAAAAGATGACCGATCAATCAAAAAAAGATACGCAGTCATGAAAAGAAAAATTGAAACAATAAATAAATAGTAAATGGGCAGGCAATCCCGTATAAAAGGATATGCAACGTCTTTTCCAGCCATTCATCAATCGCTTCATGATCTAGAAGGTATGCAATGAGTGACATGATGGATTGGTTTTCTTTTTTGTCCTCAAAGCGTGCAGGTTCCTGCAAGGTCACTTTTTTTTCTACTAATCTCATCGTTCATTCCCCCAAAATTAATTGTTTTACTAGAATCTATGAAACTGTTGATAGGGTTTAGAACCAAAAAGGACAAGTTATGTAAAATGTTCACTATGTTTTAGACATACATTACGGGTTTTTAACATACATCTTAACAAAGGGGTGATGTTGTGAAAGAAATCGAAGTAGTGATTGATACGGAAGAAATCGCAGAGTTCTTTTACAATGAACTAGTGAAGCGAGGGTTTGTGCCATCAGAATATGAATTGGAAGAACTGGCGGACATTACCTTCGACTATTTACTTGAAAAATGCATCATTGATGAAGAAGCAGATCCGGATCATGATTAATCAAAAAGAAAGCAACGACGAGGGCGACTCGTCGTTTTGTTTTTTCGGCTGTGTTAAACAATGATGTTGATTTTTGCTTGTTTCCGTCAAATAAATCAAAAACCAACACTATAATTTAACAGAGCTGTTTTAAAAAGGAAAGAATGCAGACAGGCCATCTTTTATCATTAAAAGGGATTGAAGTCCTTTAAAATAATCCTCTGTTATTCGTTAATGATTAAAGAGAAGACAAGAAGGGAATCGTTTCTGTAATGCCAGTAATGGTTCCACATGATAGACATAAAGGAAAAGACAGAAAATGCGGGCAGTAACCTCTCTTTCTTATTCAGGACGGTAAAAAATTTTTGTAGAAAGAACATAAAAATGAAACTTTCCAAAAACATGCGCGTATATTTACATACAGACAATCAATGAACCATTCTTGCAAAAAAAGTTCATTCTAATGGAAAGAGGGAAAATATGTTAAAAAAAATTTTCAAATCCATTCTTGGCGGCCACGGACACCATAGCAGCAGTGATTATAAAAAACGCTATTCACATAAAAAGTCCCGCCGCTACAGCAGCAGCGATGACAGGCACCATTCCTATAAAAAAACGCCTCATCATGGGAGCTACGGTCACCATCATTACAAGAAAAAACATAAGAGCGGGAGCTTCTTTTCAAGCTTTTTCAGCAGTTAATGCAAGATGATGAACCATTTGATGGAACGAATCTATGCCGCCGCGGTGGACCGTCCTTTGAAAAAGGGAACGGTCGTCGCGGGAAAATATATGGTCAAGCAAGTACTGGGAATGGGCAGCTACGGAATTTCTTATATAGTCGTCGATTTAATCCATAATCGCGATGTGGTGCTGAAGCAGGCCAGGAAAACGAAAATCAAGTTGGAGAAAGGAAAAAAAGCGTTCGAGTACGAGGCGAAATTGCTTCATGCTCTTTCCCATCCGAGCATTCCATCCTTGCATGAAGTCATTCAAAACCAACAAGGACATTTTATCGTGATGGACTATATGAAGGGAAGGACCTTCGAAGATTTGATTTTTCAGGAAGGAAAAACATTTTCTGAAAGAGAAGCACTGCATATTGTTTTAAGCATCTTACACATTACAGCTTATTTTCATAAAGAAGGAATCGTTCATCGCGATTTGCGAATTCCCAACATTTTAAGTGCAGATGATGAGATTTTCATCATTGATTTTGGGCTGGCCCGCTTTTTGCATGATGAACCCGAAGAAATTGAGCCAGATTGGATAGAAAAGCGGCTGATGAGAGCCGTCAATGTCCAAAGTGATATGTATGCACTCGGTCATTTTGTGTTATTTTTGCTTTATTCAAGCTATGAAACGAAGTCAATGGTGGAACGAAGCTGGGAGGAAGAGCTGAATTTATCTCGGGATTTAACAAATATCATCCGAAAAATGCTGCAGCTGGATTCTTCTTATGATAAGGTCGATTCACTCATACAAGATATCAATCATTATTTAAATAGTGTAGAGATTGGGAGGAAATTCGATGGCATTATTCAATAAAGTGTTGGCGCAAATTGGGGTTGGGGCAGCGACCGTTGATACAAAACTCGTTAAAGCCCAATTGACGGCAGGTGAAAAGATTGAAGGGACGATAGAAGTTTATGGAGGAAATACGGATCAAAACATTGACTGCATTTATCTGCGTTTGTACACGACCTATGTTCGGGAAGTGGATGATAAAAAAATAAAAGAGAATGTGGTATTGAACAGTTTTAAAATCAATGATCTGTTTACGATCCAACCTGGAGAGACAAAAGCAATTCCATTTTCCTTTGATTTGCCAATCGATACACCCGTTACGATGGGGAATACCCGTGTTTGGGTGACGACAGGCCTTGATATTAAAAATGCAATTGACCCACGTGATATCGATTACGTGGAAGTGCTGCCGAATCCGATCATCCATGCTTCTATCAATGCCATGAGTGAAATTGGATTTCGCCTTCGCCAAGTAGAGTGTGAAGAAGCACCTCATCGCCTTCGCCGCCGTTTACCCTTTATGCAGGAATTTGAATTTGTACCGACAAAGGGGGCCTTCTATGGCAAATTGGATGAAGTCGAGTTGACCTTCTTACCGGATGGTTTCAATCGTTTTGAAGTGTTTATGGAAGTAGACCGACGCGCCCGCGGCATAGCCGGTTTATTTGCCGAAGCGCTTGACATGGATGAATCCATTGTACGTTTTCATGTGACGGACCAGGAGATTCCAAAATTAAAGCAGATGTTCCAAGACGTGATTCAAAGATACAGCTAATGGGCTTCCGCATAATTCTCGTGCTTTCACACATATTAAAAGTACGAGAAAGGAGGAGAACATATGGCACATAAACATAGCAATCAAACTCAGCAAAAAGCAATCATAAAATCACATAGGACCCAACCGGAGTTCTCGAATGAATTCGTAGCCAATCAGGCTCCTAAAAGCGAACATTATAAAAAATCAACTGAAAAATAATTAAAAGAGGATGTGCCAAAAGGGTAAAAAGCAACCCTTTTGGCACATCCTCCTGAAAGGCCCCGTTATAAAAATCCAGTAAAATCAAGGATTTCGTAACGGGGCCTTTCAGTAAAAATCAGTTCTTGTGATTTACTGGAGACTTATGGGACAGCCACCTGAGAGGGCCCGTCATGAGAATCCGGTAAAATCAAGGATTCCGTAGCAGGTTCTTTCAGTAAAAAATCATTTTTGTGGCCTGTTTAAAACTAATCCCTCATTAACGATCAGTAAGACTCCCACCGTTGGAAGTTTCCTTTATGGGACATCCACTTTTAATCCAAAGAAAGCGTGTGTTACATATGAAACAACGACATGTATTATTCCTTATCATTCCCATTATCATTTTTTTATTTCTTGCTTTTATGTATAAGACAGCTTTTATCGAAAGGCTGGATTTAGCGATCACACTCGCTATGATGGACATGAGGACGAATGGATGGACTTCATTTTTTATCGTGATGACAAATATCGGATCATGGACGATTACGGCGCCTGTCTGGTTTATTTTGTGCGCCCTCTTGCTCATGGCCCGGAAAGGAGGAGCAGTTCTTTTTTTGACCATCGTGTTTTGGGGATCAAGAACGTTGAATTGGCTGTTGAAAGAAATGTTTGGCCGTGCTCGCCCAGACATTGATCAGCTCGTTCATGCTGCGCATTTCAGTTTTCCGAGCGGACATGCCATGAACTCGATGGCTTTTTATGGTGCCCTCTTATTGCTGGGTACATTATATGCAAGTGCAAAACCAGCTTTGAGCCGAGCTATCGCTCTCTTCTTAATGGTGCTCATTTTGTTCATTGGGGTAAGCAGGATTTATCTGGGTGTACATTATTTTACGGATATATTGGCAGGTTACAGTGCAGGATTTGTCTTGGTTTATGGCATGTATCGGCTGTTTCGACAAAAATTATCATAAAAACAGGGTTAAAAAGAAGGAAGGAGGGATATATACCATTAGAGCACCAGAAGGAGGCAATCATCATGATTCAATCATTTCGAACGCTGTTTATGAACCGGCTGCATATGCAAATGACCAAATCGCAATCGGCGGAGATTGTTCAGCTTAGTCATGAAATGCAGGCAAAGCCATTTCACGAACAAATTCGAATGTTATTTGCACAAATCCCGAGGTTTTACAGACATGTCCACACGGAACTGCTTACAGTTTTAAGTGAAACATTAGGGTATGCGTCTGAGACATTTGTTTTACAGTCTTTACAGGATCTGGGGTGTGCACCGGTAAGGAAACCATCCATGTTATGCGGTCCCCGCTTTTATCAGTTGAACCCTGACGGAGAACTGGAGTTATTTGCGGACTTATCGATTACATGCGCAAACGGAAACGTTTTATTTATTTCCGTTCGGTGCACGAAATACGATTTAATTTGCGATTCCAGCCTGCGCCTCATTTGTGAGCACGTCCGACAAAGGCTAATGAAGCAATTAAATAAATATGAACATACAACGGAAAACCCAAAGGCAGGTTGACATTCGCCTTTGGGTTTTTTAGATTAATTTTCTTATTCGACAAAACCTACGTAAATTTGATGAAGGAATCGACAAAGGACACTTCGAATTATTGTAACTAAATATAGTCTAAAAAAGGTGCGAGAAGGGGGAAGAGGGATGTTCAACAGGCTGCTGGATGTAAAAAAGGTTGTAAAGCGAGTGACGGCATATGATGTAACCATTATGCAAACGCCAAATAAAGGAGAGGATAAAGGGTATCGCCCAGTGTACCGTTTATCCATTTTAGCGTCGTGCCATAAGGAAACCGTACATAAAATATTTCGGAAGTTCAATGTTGCAGATACTCTTCCAGAAGATTTCGATGCAAGATATATTAGTACAGGAGATATTCTTTTAATTGATGAGGGAACGAGAGGTCAATTCTATTATAAGCTGCTGCCGGGAGGGTGGAAACTCATTAACCGGATGCATGTTCGATGACCGAGTGAATCTCTTTGTAAACCATTTGATGCACAAGCCTTCAACAAACTTCCTGACGAATTTTGTTGAAGGTTTGTGCAAAAACCTTTATAAGCTAATTCAAATACATGATATAATCCTTAGTAGTCCTTGCCGTTATGGCCTGGACCATTTTTGCGTTTCATGGCGCTGTATTCTTTGCCATGGGCCTCTTGTTCAGCAATGATGGCTTCTGGCGGGATATGATTATTTTTCTTTGGTGCATTGATGCGATTTCGATGTTTTTTTCCCATATATATCACCTTTTATTATATTTTTTTATCTGCTTTTGATGTGACTGGCTTACTTCTAGATCTTGATTTTGGGTTGGTTTCATTTGCGTGTTGAACGGCTTGAGCGAGTTTTTTGCTCATTTGTTGGTTTGCCATGATTCATCACCTCTTTCGTTAAATAGCATGCCTTTTTTTGTGTGAAATAGACCAACCAGATTCTGCAAACATGTTTGAACAAGGGCAGATTATTTTACGATGAGTAATGAAAAACGTGGTGGCCGGCAAAGCTATACTTGTCACAGTGGACCTTAGTCGAAGTATAACTTTCTCCGCTTTCCGTTTTTGTCTAGCTGCGAAAGCCAAACCGTACGGCTGTTTCACTTCTTCCAGCGGAGTCAAAAAGCGACTCCTTCTCAAAAGCTTTAACATCCTATCGGTTTAAACGGCTTTCTCCGCTTTCTGTTTTTGTGGTATAGTAAAATGGCAGTAAATATTAGCTTAGGAGGAAAAAAATGAGCGTACATATTGGAGCAAAAATGGGTGATATTGCTGAAACAATTTTATTGCCGGGAGATCCGCTCCGTGCAAAATATATTGCTGAAACTTTTTTAGAAAACCCTACTTGCTATAATGAAGTTCGTGGAATGCTTGGTTTCACAGGTACATATAAAGGAAAACGTGTTTCTGTTCAAGGAACAGGGATGGGGGTTCCATCGATTTCAATCTATGTAAATGAATTGATTCAAAGTTATAATGTTCAAAACTTAATTCGCGTCGGAACGTGTGGAGCGATTCAAAAAGATGTAAATGTTCGTGATGTTATTTTAGCAATGACTTCATCAACAGATTCCCAAATGAACCGTATGGCATTTGGCGGCATTGATTATGCGCCGACGGCAAGTTTTGATTTATTAAAGAAAGCATACGATGCAGGAACAGAAAAAGGCTTAAATTTAAAAGTAGGAAACGTATTTACGGCCGATCAATTTTACAATGAGGATTCCCAATTTGAAAAGTTGGCGCGTTACGGCGTGCTGGCTGTTGAAATGGAAACGACCGCTCTTTATACGCTCGCTTCCAAGTTCGGACGAAATGCTTTATCCGTCTTAACTGTCAGCGATCACATTTTAACTGGGGAAGAAACGACAGCAGAAGAGCGCCAAACCACATTTAATGAAATGATTGAAGTTGCGCTTGAAGCTTCAGTTAAATAAGGGAAAAAAAGCTATTGAGAAAGTTTTCTCAATAGCTTTTTTGGGTATTTAAGTTTTAATGATGCCAACATTCTGCACGTTGCAGGAAAATCGTACGCGTAGTGTTTTGAGTCCTATTCGTACATACTAAATTTACATTGAAAAGGGGAGGTGCAAATCATACAGAGAAATGCTGTATGGTTGACGATTTGGAAGCTTTTAATTTAATTATGATAGCTGTTCTTATCGGAATTTCCGGATTTTTCGTAGCGTCTGAATTCGCTATTATAAGAGTTCGGTCTTCTCGCATCGATCAGCTCGTAGCGGAAGGAAGCAAGCAGGGAGCAGCTGCAAAAAAAGTAATTGATAATTTAGACGAATACTTATCAGCCTGCCAGCTCGGAATCACGTTAACGTCACTGGGACTGGGCTGGCTTGGTGAACCGACTGTGGAGCATTTATTACATCCTTTATTCGAAAAATTAAACGTGAGCCCAACGCTTGCCGGTGTGTTATCATTTGCCATCGCTTTTTCTGTGATCACCTTTTTACATGTGGTGGTGGGGGAACTTGCCCCAAAAACTTTAGCCATTCAAAAATCAGAACCGGTCAGTCTTTGGACGGCACGGCCGCTCATTTGGTTTTACAAAATTATGTATCCGTTTATTTGGTTTTTGAACAGTTCGGCTCGTCTCGTCACGAAAATGTTCGGTTTGGAGCCTGCGAGTGAACATGAGCTCGCCCATACGGAAGAGGAACTTCGCCTTATTTTATCTGAAAGTTATAAAAGCGGGGAAATCAACCAATCAGAGTTCAACTATGTAGAAAATATTTTTGAATTTGATGATCGTGTGGCAAAAGAAATCATGGTGCCGCGCAAGGAAGTCACCGTTTTGGATAAGACGAAATCCATCGCGGAGAACCTGGAAATCATTAAAGAAGAAAAATATACGCGTTATCCGGTCATTGACGGAGATAAAGATCATATTGTCGGAATGATCAACATGAAGGAAGTATTTACCGATGTGGTTGTGCATGGGATAGATAAAACAAAAACGATGGAAAAATATGTACGTCCAGTCATTCAAGTTATCGAGTCGATCGCCATTCATGATCTGCTTTTGAAAATGCAAAAAGAACGCATTCATATGGCCATTTTAGTGGATGAGTATGGCGGAACAGCTGGATTAGTAACGGTTGAAGATATTTTAGAAGAAATCGTCGGGGAAATCCGAGATGAATTCGACGCTGATGAAGTTCCCATGATTCAAAAATTGAATGAGCATCAAACCTTGCTTGGTGGGAAGGTGTTAATCTCTGAAGTGAACGATATGTTTGGCTTGGAGATAGACGATGAAGACGTCGACACAATCGGCGGGTGGGTATTAACGGAAAAATATGATTTGGAGCAAGGTGACACCATCATTTTAGATAACTATCAATTCCGTGTGAAGGAGCTGGATGGGCATCATGTCCGCTGGATTGAAGTGACTTATGATCCATCATTGAAACGAATGGAAGAAGATGTAGTAGTGGAAGTGGATTGAAGTGAGGAAGGGGCTGTCCCATAAGCCTCTAATCCATCGCAAAAATGGATTTTAGGAGGATGTGTCAAAGGGGTTGCTTTTTACTCTGTTGACACATCTTCTTTTTTGTAGTTAACAATTAATGCTATCGTGAAACGAATGGATTAAGCAGCTGGGACGATTTCGGAGAATATTTTTCGTATATCGAAAAGATAATGTCTTTATAAGTATAAGTGAGAAAAATAGAGAACAGGGTTGAAAAAAGGACAATTATTCTTTGGCACAATGGCCCATTTTGTCGACCTATTTGACTATCAGCATGATCCGCAAACGATTCATATCGATTTTACAAACTCTCATGTATGGGATCATTCAGCGGTTACGGCGATTGCCAAAGTCATGCAAAAATATAAACGTTATAATAAAGAAGTCATCGTGACTGGATTGAACGTGGAAAGTGAGCATCTTATCAATCGCATCGGCCTGGATTCCGTATCAGGTCATTGATTGATTTAAAAGCGGATGATTCATATAAGTGAAAACAGAAAGTCGGGGAAAGAAACGCCCAGTTCCTTAGAGGGGGAACTGGGCGTTTTTATTAGCTTAATGGAAATGTTGGAAAAAGAGGCGAAAGCCTCCTTTAGAAAAACGTGGTAAATAGAAATCGAACCACAATGGCCAAAAACCAAACCACCCCGAAAAAAAGAACTAAATAGGTCGCGAATTTGAGCAAAGCAATTCGTGGTTTCGCGGGAGAGGGATTCTTCTTTTCTTCTTTCCATTTTGGACTAGGCATAGCGTTTTCCTTCCTTTTCTAGTTCTAGCTGTTTTAAATGCTTTACCCCTTTCGAGAGAAATGTAAACGTTGGATATATGCGTTGTCCGGTATAAATGGCAAAGGATCAGCCATACTACGAGAAGGAAAGGGGCTGATTCAATGGAAAGGCCAATGGAGACAATTAAATCGGTTCGCCGAAACCAAGATGGAGATATTTTAAATGTCCGAACGTCTGGAGAAAGGGAAATAGGGCATCAAGAGGCGATTTTTGAATTGAAAAAAGGAACGATCAGTGACCCGGAGGGAAAAATGGAAGAATCTCTGGAGTGAGCAAAAGGACCTGTATTGATGCAGGTCCTTTTGCTTACTCAGAACTAAACATGAAGCGTTTATAATGGTACGATACACTAAACATTAAGCCCATCGCGAGCATATTTCCCATAAGCGAGCTTCCTCCGTAAGAGATGAATGGAAGAGGGATACCTGTAATGGGAACGACGCCGATGGTCATTCCGATGTTTTGGAAAACGTGGAACGTGACCATGGAAATGACGCCCACACATAAGTAAGAGTTGAAATCGTTTTTCGTTTCAAGGCCGAGCTTGATTAAATGATAAATGAGGACAAAGAACAGACTAATCACGATACTGCATCCGATAAAGCCGAATTCCTCTCCAATCACGGCGAAAATAAAGTCCGTGTGGCTTTCCGGAAAGTATACTTCACCGTTTGCGAATCCTTTTCCATTCACCATTCCCGAACCGATGGCAAGGAGGGATTTTTGCAAATGATAGCCTTCACCGCCGCTATAGCTGTAAGGATCCAGCCAGGAGTAAATACGTCCAAGCTGGTATTGCTTCACTCCCAAGTATTTTTCCAAAGCTGCCGGGAAATAAATCACCATCGCTAAAATGGTTCCCCCAACTGTGGACACTCCAAGGAAAATAGGAGTAATGATTTTCCAGGAGATGCCCGATACGAATACTAATCCTGAAAAAATGGAAAGCAAGACGAGTGACGTTCCCAAATCGGGCTGCTGCATCACAAGCATGAGCGGAAGCAATAAAGTCAGTCCCATCTTAAATAAAAGGAAAAAGTCTTCCCGCAACGTTCGGATACGGTATTTCTCATTATGTTTTGTAATGAGGTTGCTCAATGCAATAATGAGAAACACTTTGACGAATTCCGATGGCTGAAGCGAACCTACCCCAGGGAATTTAAACCAGCTTTTCGCCCCGTTAATGACCGGTGCAATCGCAGGAGGAGCGACAATTAACAAGACAAGCAAGAAATTTCCGAATCCATATAAATACCAAGATAATTTTTGAAATTGTTCCGAATCTAAAAACATGACGGACGAGATAATGATCGATCCAACTACATACCAAACAATTTGTTTGACCAAAAAGTTTTCACCATACTGCCCAATTGTTTGCGCACTGTAAATGGCAATACAACTGACGCAGAAAAATAAAAAGAGAATGAAGGCTAAATTTAAATCGAATCTACTAACGTTTTGTTCGTTATTACTCATTTTACCCACCTAACAACTTGGAGTGTGTACAGCACATTATTATACCTCAAATATTTTACAACATAAATGGGCTGAACGCGAACAATTTTATGCACTGTGAAGTGAATTAAGACAAAAGGTGTGAAAAGAATTTTGTCAATTACTCGGAAGCGTGCAGGAAAACACTAATCTATTATATCGAGAGAAATCATGCTAATGAAAACTGTTAAAGAATAAGACTAAATCTATTAATCTGTGCATATAGTAGAACTATACACAATCTATAAGCTTCGGCATGGTCAAAGAATAACCATGCCGAAGCTTATAGACTTAAGCGGCTGCCCACCCCCTTTCGGGAGTGGCAGCCGCTTAGGCAAACCTTTGAAGGTCGATTCAGGATGTCTAGGTCACCGTTTATGAACATGCCTCCATTGAATGAAGGCATGCCGAGTGATCAAGTCCAATTTATATAAAGAGAATTTTCAACGATCGGGAGGCTTTATCACCAGGAATGATTAGTTAGGCCCGCACGATGCGGGTCACGCAGACGTTGCCGCAGGACGCGGCGATGTTAGTCTGTGTTCCTTTAATCGGACTTTTATGGGAAGCGGAAGACACCGCCTGATAGTGGCGAATAAAATACTAGAGAACAGGAGAGAAACAGATGAACCTATTATTGGGTGCGATTGCGCTATTGTTTATATGGATTTTTATTTATATGTACCGTTATCGTTTGTTTATTTCAAAATATACAGGAATAACAGCGGCTCTTGCATCCGGAATGATGATTGGATTTTTAAGTTCCGTTTCTTTAAGTATAAATGCAGAGGCATATGACGATACAAGCACGATCTTAAGTCTCATTATTAGTATGTTGGCCGGCATGATTATCGGTGTTCCCCATTCTTTTTCGGCATGGGTGGCAGGAGCCTGCGGAGGACTTGTTAGTGCCCCTTTAGGCAAGCTGGTTATTCCCCTTCTTTCCGCTGAAAGAGCGGAGAGTTTTATCACTTCTTTATTAGTGCTATGCATTATTTTTATCCTATTATTGCTCGGCATGATGACCGCGGAAATCCCATCTTACTATGATGTGGCCTTTCGAAAGTGGGCACTCAATTCACTGACAATCGGCTTACCACTGATTTTTATATTCTATGTATATGAATCACTAGAAAGAGGGATGTTTTCCAAAAGACTATTCCTACGTTCAAAAAAAATAGAAAGTCATCATGGATCCAAGTATGTATAAAGGAGGATGACCGAAAAGGGCAAAATACGGCCTTTTTCGGTCATCCTAATGAAAGGCCCCGCCCTAAAAATCCATTAAATCAAGGATTTGGTGGCGGGGCCTTTCATTAAAGATCAGTTTTAGTTGTCTATTAGAGGCTCATAGGGCAGTCTCTTCTCAATAACAACGAAATGCTACTACTCTTCTTGTGTCAAATCCGACATAATTCCACCTGAATCCATTCCAACGATATCCAGCGACGGAGCGTCTGCCGATATACGTAGGATAGAACCAGAATGAGCGTCCGTTCCGAAGCCACACGTATGTGTAACGGTATAAGCATCCGCGAAACGCTCCGGAATCCACTGCGTATGTGCTGGGGCCGCCAATCCCGCCTTGAAGAGTTTGAGCTTCACTAAGGGAAGGCGTGAAGGACGGGGGAGGCTGAAGCTGAGGCTGCTGACCCATTCCATCTTCACCAGGAAAGCCGCCGCCAGGGGGAGGGCCAGGGGGAAAACCAAATCCAGGAATATTTTGACGATACATATTATTGCTCCTTTCCTTATCGACTAACATACTTTATGCAATAAGCGGATACTGGGTGAATGTCCTTTTGCAGTGGAATTAAATCGAGAGCAAAGGCATTTATGAAAAAAGTAAAAAATAGTTGACGAAAATAAAAAACGGAAGTTATAATAAATCTCGAAGTTGAGATAAATGATTTGAAAATTTATGATGTGATAATATTTTTTAGGGTCAATTATCTCGATTTAACAATTTTTTTAGTTGTATATCTTTATATGAAAACAATTAACCCTTTGGAGGATGAGAAAAATGGCAAAAGTATTATATGTAAAAGCAAACCCAAAAACGGATGATATGTCTTTTTCAGCACGATTGGCGAATACGTTTTTAGATGCATATCAAACAGAACATCCTGAAGATACAGTCGAAATGTTAGATTTGTACAACACATATCTTCCTTTAATCGATGGAGATGTACTCAGTGGTTGGGGAAAATTAGCAGCGGGTGCGGAATTGACGGGAGAAGAAACGAAAAAAGTGACTCGTTTAGGAGAATTGGTCGATCAGTTTTTAGCAGCTGACAAAGTAGTATTTTCTGCTCCGATGTGGAACTTTGGTTTTCCACCATTAATGAAAGCGTACATTGACACCATCGCTGTAGCCGGTAAAACGTTCAAATACACGGAAAATGGCCCTGTCGGCTTATCAGGAGATAAAAAGGTGGTTTTATTGGAGGCTCGCGGCGGTGTTTATTCCGAAGGTCCAGCGACATCTATGGAGCATACACAAAGCTATTTGAAAGCCGTTTTAAGCTTTCTGGGAGTCCAAGATTTTACATTAGTCGTTGCAGAAGGAATGGCCGCAGCTCCGGCAGAAGCAGAAGCCATTTTTACGGCATCAGCTGAAAAAGCAAAAGAAGCTGCTAAAAACTTTTAATTCGCTAATAATAAGAGGCTTTATGTTGCAGCCAAAAGCTACCCTGACTTTTGAAAGATTCATGATAAGGGTTTGTTCGGTCTTACTGAGTTCTCAAGATGGGGCTTTTTAGGAGGACGGGTTAAAAGGGATTTTTTTGCTCTTTTAATCCATCCTCCGCTCACACGATTGTTATTCTTTTTTCGTTGCAAACACTTTTTGCCTATGATTTAATGGAATATGTTGAACAATAAAGCGTGACAGATGAGTGTTTCCTCATTGTTCATGCTTTATTGTTTTTTCATAGGGGCGGATGGGTATTATAGTGGTAATTACATAGAAAAGGAAAGGTGAAAGCCATGTTCAAAAAGCTGTTCGGTGGAAAATCAAATCAAAAAGATGTGACGATTGTAGCTCCTTTAACAGGACAAGTAGTGCCAATTGAAAATGTACCTGATCCCGTATTTTCTCAAAAAATGATGGGGAATGGGTTCGCAATTGAGCCGACAGATGGTCAAGTTGTTTCTCCGGTAGATGGTGAAGTGATTCAATTGTTCCATACAAAACATGCGATTGGATTAAAAACCGATGCAGGTGTGGAAGTATTAATTCATATCGGACTGGAAACAGTCGCAATGAATGGAGAAGGATTTGAGGCGCACGTAAGCCAGGGGGATAAAGTGAAAGTCGGTACACCGCTTGTAACGTTCGATTTAAATCTTGTAAAAGAAAAAGCGAAAAGCACGATTACGCCTGTCGTGATTACAAATACCGATAACATGGAAAGTTTTGAAATGTTGGCGAACGGTTCCGCAGAAAAGGGTTCTACACCTTGCTTGAAAGTGGTTGCGAAATAATCAGAAAAAAACGTTGACGAAATATGTCGAAATGCATATAATGTAGCTAACAAGTATTTTGTCACATTGTGTAACGTATAACAAACCAAGGCCTAAGGTGCGCAAAAGGTGCGTATCTTAGGTTTTTTTATATGGTCAAACAGACAGGCTTATATATCCATAAGGAACCTTATCCATTATTTAAGGAGCTATAAATGAAACTTTTTTAGGAGATTAAGCGTAGGAAAAGAATGAATAGAGTTTTGTTGCGCAAATGGAACCGAATTGTGCTAAAATAGAAAATGTTGGACAAAAAAGCCATCTTGAAAGAGAGCGTTTAATATATGGAAATATACAGCGATTTACTATTGTTGTACGCGACATATGCAAGCCCGGTTGTTTTGATTATGCTGATTTTCTTTCTGTGCCGTCATATTTATGTAGTACGCCCAGCGGCAAGTTCTCGCTATCAAAAACGGGAAATGAACGTACGCGAACAAAGTAAATGGGTATCGCTTCGCCAGCTATGGCGTTTCACTTATTTATTTATGAAAAAGCCAACAAAAGAAATGGACAAACAAGATGATGGTGAAGAACGACCTTTCCTTCAGGCAGGATCTTGTTTATAAACAACTAAACATGTTGGAGGAAAGAGAAAAGATGAAAAGTAAATTGCTCATTTTAGCTTCGTTATTGTTAGTCGTATTATCCGGCTGTAATTTAAATGAACCCATTACATCGGAAAGCACCGGTGTGTGGAATCATTATTTTGTTTATCCAATGTCGTTGCTGTTGACAAAAGTGGCAGAAACAGCAGGCGGAAGCTATGGCTTATCCATCATCATCGTGACGATTATCATTCGATTAGTGCTGCTTCCTCTAATTATGAGACAGCAAAAAAGTACGATGGGAATGCAAGCATTGCGTCCGGAAATGGAAAATTTACGTAAAAAATATCCGTCAAAAGATATGGAATCACAGCAAAAAATGCAAAAAGAAATGATGGAATTGTATCAAAAGCATAACATCAATCCGCTTGGCGGGTGTTTGCCCCTTTTAGTCCAATTTCCAATCATCATGGCGTTCTATTATGCAATTGGGCGTACAGAGGCAATTGCTGAGCATTCATTTTTATGGGTAAGTTTAGGCCAGCCGGATCCATATTTCATTTTACCAATTGTTGCTGCATTGACGACCTTCGTTCAGATTAAAGTCGGTATGACAGACGAAATGCCGCCGCAAATGAAAATTACGATGTACATCATGCCGGTATTCGTCTTGATAGCAGGTATTTCATTACCGTCCGCCTTGGCTTTGTACTGGGTAATCGGGAACTGCTTTGGTATTGCTCAAGGAATCTATTTGAAAAAAAGAATGGCACTTTTGCAAAAAAGCGCACAATAAAAGAACAAGGATGGCCGAAAAGGATAAAAACGGTGCTTTTCGGTCATCCTCATGAAAGGCTCCGTCGTGAAAATCCTGTAAAATCAGGATTTCATGAGGGGGCTTTTTCATTGGAAATCAGCTTTTGTGGTCTACTGAGACTCAGGGGTCAGCCCTTTTTGATTTGCGTTCGCATGTGTAATGCCCTTTTTGTTGAGGGGTGGTTCACTTTGTAAAAATGAACGAAAAATTATATATGAAAGAATCATAAAGTTTGTATAATAATGGTATAAATGGAAGGAGATTGTTGAAAATGGAGATAAACGTATTATCGATTAATATTGGGATGCCCCAAGAAGTGCCATTTCAGCGTAAAAGTATTCAAACCGGTATTAATAAAAATCCGGTGGATGGCCCCGTATTTGTTTCACATGTGAATATTGAAGGAGACGGGCAAGCCGATTTAACGGTCCATGGCGGTTTAGATAAAGCTGTCTGTGTATATTGTTTCGAGCATTATTCTTATTGGGAAGAAACGTTGGGGCAAAAGCTGAGTGCAGGAGCGTTCGGCGAGAATTTGACTATATCCGGGGCAACAGAAGAAGAAATCATGATCGGGGATATTTATCAGATGGGCGAAGTTGTTTTCCAAGTGAGTCAGCCAAGGCAGCCGTGTTATAAACTTTCGGTGAAATGGAACGAACCGCCCTTGCCGGTAATGATAAAAGAAACGGGATACTCCGGTTTCTATTTTCGGATTTTGCAGGAAGGCGTCATTAAGCCGGGGGAAACGCTCCGATTAGTGAAACGCCATCCTGATAAGGTTTCAATTGCATTTGCCAATCACATAAAATATAAAGACAAGCAAAATGAGGAGGGGCTGCTGAAGCTCGTTCAGCTCAATGAACTTGCTGAAGTTTGGAAAGGCGGGTTTCAGAATCGTTTAGAAGAAATGAAAAAATCAAACAAAACGCCTTGACATGAAACCCATTTCATACCATAAACTATAAATAACCCCATAAAGTACCATTTTGGCCGGCGTTACTTGTGTCATACACGAGGCGTGACGGCACTGCAAAGAAGGACGTTTATAGCCGTCCTTCTTTTTTTATGGCTGTATATGAAAAACCGTGAAATATGAAAGAGAAAAGGGAACTGAGTGAAAAAAGGGACTTTCTCCAAACGGAGCGGGTCTCTTTTTTTATTTAGTCTATTTAAATGGCAGGGGATGACTCAAAAGGACTGTTGTCCCTTTTTGAGTTATCCTGATTGCCTATTTTTCTTTGATGTTCTTCACAATATGAGCTAATCGATCAGGATAGTCTGTAAACATTCCATCTACTCCCCACTTAATGAGCCGTTTCATTTGTTTCGCATCGTTGACCGTATATGGGTGAATGTCGAGCCCCGCCGTTTTTACCGTTTGGACATATTGACTTGTCAGAAGTCGGGCATTCGGTCCTACCCCCACTGCATATGCGCTGATCGCTTTTAATTGCTTTCTTGTAATAAATCCAGAGCGGTGTGATGGAAGAAGCTGGATGAGTCGTAAAGAAGGTTTCAATTGCTTTAGCTTTTGCAAGCTATCTTTACTGAATGATTGGATATATATATGGTTTGTTTTAATATCATAGCGTGTGATTAGTTCAACGAGCTTTTCTTCCATTTCTCCAGAGTGGGAAGGGGCTTTCACTTCAATATAATAGCGATGGTCGCTTCCGAACGTTTGAAAAATCTCTTCAAGTGTCGGTATTTGTAAACCTTCGTATTCCTTTTTGGCCCGTTTTGGATTCAAATGATTAAAGGAAGAACCGGCATCCAGTTTTTTGATTTGAGTGAGCGTCAATTGCTTGACCAAGCCTTTCCCGTTCGTTGTTCGCTCCACGGTTTCGTCATGTAATGCAATCAATGTTCCGTCTTTGGTCATTTGCAGGTCAATTTCTGTATATGTCCCCCCTTGTTTGATACCAAGTTCATAGGCTTTAATGGTATGCTCCGGCGCGTATCCAGAGGCTCCCCGATGAGCAATGATGAGCAAATCGCGATGATCCGCGGAGGAAGGGAGCATGAAGAGAGCAAATACAAAGTACACGGCAGCTGCGAGTATGAGTAATGTCCGGTAAATGGTCAAATCGTTTCCCTCCAAAAATTTCATCATCTTATTATCATATTTCAAATAGGATTTGCCTTCAATATGCATCCCATTCATAAATTCGCCATTTTGTCGTTCAAGGCTGTATGCAACAATGCTGGTTTTTGTGTTTTTAGCTCGTTTCGTCGAAATGGACAGTTCACCGGCTTTTAATACATCATAAAAAGAATCGCCATGGCTTCATGGCGATTCTTTTTATGATGTATATGCTTTATCTTTTGGCTTTTCGTCAACCGGTTCAAGGAGAGTCGTATAAACAACGAGCCTTTTTTCATGGGTGCCTTGCTCCCGGTTGAATGATCCTGTACAGGTAATCAAGTTAAGCCGTTTAGCATTTGTTGGTCCGAAAATAATGGAAAGAGGAGCATGCTGCCGATCGTACGCTTCTTTTTTCGTAACGATAAACGTAAGCCTTTTCCCGTCCTTATCCTCTACGTGAATGAAGTCGCCTGTTGTTAAGCGGTTGAGATAGAAAAAGACGGCTGGCCCGGTTTTATCATCGACGTGACCAACCATCACCGCATTTCCTTGTTGGCCTGGAACCGCTCCTGGTGAAAACCAGCCAACCGTATCCCGGTTATCAGGAACAGCCATTTGTCCTGTATCCAATAAGCCTTTTGCTTCAATCGGAGCAGTTAGAGCCAGTTTTGGAATTTCTAAAGACACAGGCTGTGAAATGCCTATTTCATCTTGGTTCGTGGGTGGGTACAGGACCAAGTTTGGCAAAGCAGATTCATTTGCTGTACAACCTGAACTAAAGAAGAGAACCAATAAACCGATAGAGCATATGCGCTTAAGCACGGTAACGACGAAAGGCAAGGGCGATGAAAACAAGGATGACAGCGCCGGCGGAAGCATAAATCAAATTCTCAAACGAGTAGGTGGAAGCTGTTCCGCCCATTCCGGTTTTTGGCATCTCAGACGGCATGGTTATTTCAGGCGGCATCACGGATTGATCTTCTAACATCAATACTTCCAGGTTATCGGCTGTATTGATGGCCAGTACGTTATAAATGGTATTTCCCGCTAATTCCGTATCGGAAAGGTCTAGGATTTGCTGTTGGCCATCTGCGGTTGCAATGGCTAAATCATAAATATTTGGCTCAAGTTCTTTATAGTCACTTGTTTGTTTAAAGGCCAAATTATTAAATAATACATCTCCTCCTTGCAATCCCACATTGACGGCAGGAGCATCAGGTGAGAAGTGAGAGACGCGGATTTTCGCTTTACCATTCGCCACTTCCATGTCATCTTTTAATACTTCCAGCTCCAGCTGTTGTAATGTGTTGGCTGCCACAACCGTATAAGCCATTCCCCCCTGTACATTGACAGATGCAGAGATGAGAGGATCTTTTTCCCCTTTTGTGCCGGCTTCATAGATTTCCACAGAATTAGAGCCTTCAGGCACGCTTAAGTAATCGGTTGCATCTGCAAAAACGATTCCTGATACGACTTGTTCATCATTTATATATATATCGACAGCCGATGCATCAGGAGAAGCGTGAACAATGCGAATAAGTGATTCCATTTGCATTTCGGCATGTGATTGAACAGCCGCTAAAGGAAGTAAAGTGATTAGAAGCGCTATCAAGGTTAAAAATATCTTTTTCATCATCAATCTCTCCTTTTGTCGTTTAATCCATGGTAAAAGTTGGATGAATTAGTTGCACGTCCCTTATCATGTGTAGTATTGGAAAAGGATATACACATAAACAAAAAATTCCCTTTTAATCCATATTAAGGGTTAGTGAAATCTGTACTAATAGATGCTTTTCACTTTGATTTGCATCAAAAATAGGACGTGGATTAAACACCTCCATGTCCTATTTGTTCTATATACGAGAATCATTTCAGTTGATGTAGTTGTAACGATCAAATGAGGAAAGGTAGGGTTGAACTAAGAAGCATTTGCTTGCCTTTTTACTATAAATAAACTTGCCGTATAGGCAATCGCGGCATAGACAGCCCCGAAAATAAACCATAGACCAATACGCTGCATCCCCGTAAAACGATAAGGGATAAACCAAAATGGCAAGAAAAAGGCAACAAGAGCACCGGGCCATGTTCGTTTAAAAAGCCATTGATATAAAAATCCAGAAATGATAGACAAAATTGGAAGTCCAATAAAAAGATGCAGGTAAAGAAGCAAGGAAGGCACCTCTTTTTTTCACTAGTATATGCAGGGCATCGCTTTTTTCTCGTGTCAAACATTTCTTGTTCATTAAATGCTATATATTACCTAAGCAAAGACAAAAGCAGATGTCCCAACGGATTTCTGCTTTTATTTTTGCTTTTTTTATGAGTGGAAATTATTGAGAGTTGAGATTTTGCTAGAATTCTAGGATGATAGGTTGCAGGGGGTCGTCAACCAACAAGGTAAATCCAAGGAGGAAAACGACATGAAAAAAACAGGTACAATTTTAGCAGCAGCTGCATTAGCAACAACAATTTTTGCTGGAGGAGCAAGTGCAAATGCACAAGCACCAACTCCAACTAACTGCAAAACTTATGTTTATACAGTTAATGGACAATCTGTCAACAGTGCGTTTATCCAACAGCTTTTAAATAAATACGGCTTCACATATAAAACAGCACAGCCAGCAGCAGTAAAACAGCCTACTCAAACAACAACTCAACAAGCGAAGCCAGCAGCGCAGCAACCGGCAACAAATACAGAAAAACCGGCAGCGACAACTGCTTCAAACGTGAGCGAGTTTGAAAAGCAAGTAGCAAGTTTAGTTAACCAAGAGAGACAAAAAGCAGGTTTACAACCATTACAATTAGATACAAAATTAAGCGACGTAGCTCGTGAAAAATCAAAAGATATGATGAACAAAGGCTATTTCGACCACCAATCTCCAACATACGGTTCACCATTTGACATGATGAAGCAATTTGGTATCACATACAAATCAGCAGGTGAAAATATTGCTAAAGGCCAGCAAACACCACAAGAAGTCATGAATGCTTGGATGAACAGTGAAGGTCACCGTGCTAACATCTTAAACGGCAGCTTCACTCACATCGGAGTTGGCTTCGTGAAAGACGCTCAAGGTACAACATACTGGACACAAATGTTCATCGGTAAATAATATAAATCCACGTAAATAAAATGGACAGGGGATACCCCTGTCCATTTTATTTACGCATACCAAAACACCGATATAGAAAGAAAATGAATCGTAAAAAGGGTATTTCCAAGCTTGGAAATACCCTTTGTCGTTCACCGTATTATTCACCAGCATACCAGCTGTTTTGATCTTCTTGCTGAGCTTTTGATGGCTTTCCTGCCTGTGCATCTGTCTCGATCGCGAATTCTGTTTCAAATGGTTTAGATACAGGCGTTTTCTCGTTTGCTTTCCCAACGTTTGCTCCAAATGAAGTTTTGTTTCGTTGTTGATTGTTTGGCATGATCATCACCTCCACGAAAATTAATGTGCCCGGGAGGTTTAGGAACTATCCTGAGGCGTCAATGGGGGATAAGAAAGGATGATGGCTCAGCGACTGAATCAGCTGGAATGATAACGAGTTGACTTTATCCCCAAAACCGCGGTTTAATAGATAATAAGGAATAAAGGTTAACTATAAGGTGGCCTTACTCACATATAGGGGACTCCTGACATTTGTTTTACGGAAAGGAACTGTTATGGAAGAACAAAAAACACCGAAAAAGCAGACGAACGTATTATTTGATTTAATCTTTTACATTGCGATGCCTTATTTAATATGGAATCAGGGAAGAGAATTCATCGGCGATTATTATGCGATTTTATTATCGACAGCTCCTGCTTTCTTTTATACCATTTATAAATTTGTGAAAGAGCGTCAGTTCAATATTACGGGAATTTTTATCGTTGTATCGTTATTGGCGCGTACGATTATCGATTTGGTATCGGGTGAAGCAGAAAGAATGCTTTATAACCAAGTATATTTTATGTTCGGACTGGCTCTTTTCTTTTTGGTCACGGTTTTAATTAATAAGCCGATGGGAATGTATTTCTTTGGTGATACAGCTCAGCTCATGGGCTATGAACGTAAAGATATTATGACCTACTTGAAAGAAAAAGATATGTATAAGATGCTTCGAATCTTGACTGTATTATTCAGTGTTCGCTACGGTGCGGTAGCGGTTGTGAAGCTCTGGCTGATTAACCAGTATGGAGTAGAAGGCTATGGAAAGATGATTATCGTGATGCAAGTCATCAACTGGATTTTTACGATTTTACTTGGCATTTACACCTATATGATCATCCGTAGGCTTCAGGATAAAACAGGAGACGCGGAAAATCCGAATATACAAGCTTAATGCAAGTAGGATGACCGTAAAGGGTGAAAACCAACCCTTTTCGGTCATCCTAATGAAAGGCCCCGTCTTGAAAATCCAGTAAGATCCAGGATTTCTTGACGGGGCCTTTCATTAAAAATCAGTTTTGCGTATGGGTCAGCTTCTTGTCAGTTCATTTGAGCAGTATAAAAAATCAGACAGTTTCTGACAATTCCGTGAAGAAGATTGCTAGATTGATTTGTTCTGTATAAAATTCTTATAGGAATAAGAAAGAAGAAAGGACGAAAAGATGAAATTAAAAACAGCGCTTACAACAATGGTTGCACTTTCAACGATTATACTAGGAGCTTGCGGAAATAATCAGGAAGCAAGTGAAGAAGAGGGATATGAGCATGCACAGCATGTGACGGGGGACTTGCGTGAAGAAACGGCAAGTGTGGATAGCTTGCCCAAGTTTTTGGCAGCAAAACCCGATGACATGAAGGTGCTGTATCAAGCTGCAGCAAATCATCAAGAATTGCTGGAGAACATTCCTTGTTATTGCGGGTGTGGGGAATCAGCAGGCCACACGAGCAACTATGATTGTTTTGTTTATGATAACAAAGAAAACGGGGCGGTCGTATGGGATGATCACGGTACAAGATGCGGTGTTTGTCTAGAGATTGCAGCCGAGTCAATCGTTGATTACAGTGAAGGTAAATCCATTAAGGAAATTCGTCAAACGATCGATGAAAAATACAAAGAGGGCTATGCAAAGCCAACTCCGACTCCTGAGGTTTAATAGAAATATACGTACAAATCAGGTATAGAAAATGTTTTTCATAACATTATTATGTTAACTTGTTAGTGAGAAGCTACCGGCAGAACCGGAATGCTCTATTCTCGCTTAGAAAGAGCCTGATGGAAAAGGAAATTAAATTCTTTACTTTTTTCGTAAAAATCTGAATTGTTATGAAACAATTATCAATGTTGAGCATATGTTATATAACAAGAAGGGTGCGAAAAGGAGAGGATTTTATGCATCAGCAGGAAGAGAAGCAGGAACAGTCCCAACAGTTTGAATGGATCGATGAATATCCAAGCATTTTAGAAAGTATTAACGACTATTACGGTACATGTAAATGATGAAAACACGGATATTTTTATCCGTGTTTTCATCGTTTATTGGAAGAAATAAAACATTGCAAATTTTCAAGTCTTTTATACCTTCATGGAAGGCGTTGTGTGGTAAAATAAAAATCAAATGGGAAAGGGTGTGACATCCGTGGAGCCGGCTATTGCCCAACTTCAACAATGGATCAATCAAGCTAAAACAATTACTTTTTTTACGGGCGCGGGTATCAGTACGGAATCCGGTATTCCTGATTTTCGTTCTCAAAATGGTCTATATAAACAAAACATGAGCTTTGCTGACGTAGTGTCTCGTCCTTTTTTTGAGAGACGCCCAAAAGAGTTTTGGCCATTATTCAAAGAGATTTTTCGTATTAAAATGCTTCACCAGTATAAACCGAATCCCGGTCATGAGTTTATCGCTTCAATGGAAAAAAACGGGAAGGAAACATATGTGATTACACAAAATATTGATGGACTTCATCAGGATGCGGGAAGCTCTCGTGTATATGAAATTCATGGGACGATTAAATCAGCTCGTTGTCCAAAATGTCAGGCCTCTTATGATTTGGCTTATTTAAATGAGCAGGAGCTGCCCCGTTGTCAAACGATCACAAGAAACGGAAATGAATGCCATTTCATTTTAAAGCCGAATGTCGTATTGTTTGGCGACAGCATTCATCATTTTGAGGAGGCGGCAGAGGCTGCCATCAATAGTGATTTATTTATCGTAATGGGTTCATCTCTGGAAGTAACGCCCATTAATCAAATCCCGCTGTTTGTGCGTAAACAAGGAACCATTCCTATGGTCATCATTAATCGGGATGCAACCCATTTTGACCATCTTTTTGATCTGGTGATTTCTGAATCAATCGGACATACGGTATCAAAGTTGCAGACCTGATGAAATTCAAGCAAATACATTAAAAATAAGATATAATAGATTGTTGCAAAACATCTTTGAATTTTCGGTAAGAAGGGGAAGTGCTTGTGTGGTTTCAGAAAAATAAGAAATGGATTTTCCTTATTATTGTTGGCGCGTTGCTCGCATGGTTTTTACCGTATAGCATGCCGTTAGTACTGGGGTTATTTACAGCCCTCTTGCTCGATGGAGCGGTAAAGTTTTTTGAAGACCGCTTCAGTTGGAAACGGGTATATGCGGTCACCATGACATTTTGCATGTTTTTGGCGGCAATCGGTTTGCTGTTTTATTTTGTCATCGTCATGCTCATTGACCAAATCGTCCTTTTTTCCAAGCGTGTTCCTGAATGGGTCAGGAACTTTAATGTTGAACCGATTAAAGAGTATCTTTTCCAATGGCAGAAATTATCGGATAATTTGCCTCCCGAAGTGGTAAATTCAATCGAATCATCCATTGATTCATCCAAACAAGCACTCATTCAATTTGCTTCTAACGTGGCAGAACTAACATTGAATTTGTTGGCGACTGTTCCCACGTTCATGATTGAGCTGATCATTTACTTCATCGCTTTGTTCTTGTTCAGCCTGGAACTGCCGTCATTAAAGCGTAAAGCGACTAGTTTTCTTACTGATAAAACGAAGGCGAAAGTGGAGCTTATCATGCGGCAATTAGGCCGTGCCGGAATCGGCTTTTTGAAAGCACAGTTTTTACTGAGCTTTATCACATATATGATTTCCTTCATTGGATTATCAATCATCGGTGTCAAGTATGTTGCCATCATTTCTCTTATTATTGTCATTGTTGATTTGCTGCCTATTTTAGGGACAGGCTCTGCACTTGTTCCATGGGCTGTTTTCATGATCATAAACGGAGACAGTAAAACAGGTATTGGTTTGATCATCTTATTTGTCGTGATTACTGTAGTAAGAAGGGTAATCGAACCGAAAGTGCTTTCTCAGAACTTGGGAATTTCGCCGCTCGCTTCCCTTATCAGCATCTATTTAGGATTTAAAATGCTTGGGGTTATCGGTTTGATTGCAGGACCGGCTCTTGTAATTGTGATTGAGACGATTATTCGAGCGAATATTTTAAAACTCAACTTTAAAATATAGAGGATGACTCCAAAGGTATAAAAAACATACCTTCGGAGTCATCCTCCTGAAAAAGACCCGTCATGTGAATCCAGTGAAATCCAGGATTCAGTGACGGGTCTTTTCAGTAAAAAATCATTTTTGCGGCCTGGTTCAGATTTATGGGGCAACGCCGTACAGGTTATGTGTCAAATCAGTTCTGCCTTCTGTTTGAAGATAGCAAATCGGCTTTTTCTATGAAGGGAAGAATCTGCCTGCTATTAAGCAAAGCTCAACGTATAACGTCACAGTTTGGTGCATAGTTTGTAATAAGGGAAACTTCTATCTGTACGTCGAAAACGGGATAAAGGAGAAATGGCCATGAGAAATGATTTTTCAGGAAAGGGCCTCCAATTAAAAGAAGAAAGGACCCTTTTCATGTGAGAAAGGAATGCCTCCATGCGGACATTTATGATTCGTCTTAGTCTTTTTTTCGTTGGGATATTGTTTCAATCTGTGGCAGCGCTGGATTTAATGTTTGAATTAAACTTGGTACCTATTCATACAAGAACAGCGGAGCATTATGCGCAAGCCTTTGCGGTCAGAATGCCGTTCATTTTATTTACAATCGGATTTGCCTTCATTATTTTTAGTTTTTATTTTCCGAATTTTGAAAAAAATAAAGGGCGTTTTTAAAAACGGACAACCAAAACGATTGACTGTATGCTTTGAAGCGATTTAAAATAGAAATAAGAAACAACCATGAGGTGATACAATGGGGCAGTGTACAAAATTGGTGAGTTAGCTTCAGCGGCCAATGTTTCAAAGCGCACGATTGATTACTATACAAAGCTAGGGTTGCTGCAAGCAAAACGTTCCCCGTCCAATTACCGGTACTATTCGGAAGAAGCATTAGAGGATTTGAAGTTCATTGAAAATTGCAAGAAGCTTCATATGCCGTTGGATGAGATTCGAAAAAAAATTGAATTGGTTAAAAGCCAGCATGTAGAGGAAGAAGAAATGCTGGATCAAGCAAAAGTCATTGCTAAGCATCTGGAACATTTAAATCAAGAACTTTCGGGATTCATGCCCATTGTGGAAAAGTTGGACGATGACCAAAAGCGCCTCTTGTCCACACAATTATCGAACCAAAGCATGTCGCTTATTCAATCATTGCTTGTACTCTTAATTTGATAGAATCAAGGCTTAATATGAACGTGTGTCACAGAACAAAGGTTAGATGAAGGTAAACAGAATAAATACACAATAACTAACTTTTTTAGGAGGTGACTCCTTACTCGTTTTGTGCGAGCTAAGGAACTTTTTTGGACATATTTAACTTGGTTTTAGTGGCGATTTTAATTGCCTTAACCGCCTTTTTCGTCGCGTCAGAATTTGCGATCGTAAAGATTCGCAGTTCTCGCATTGATCAGTTGATTGCAGAAGGAAGCAAGAATGCACGTGCTGCCAAAATAGTCATCACGAACTTGGATGAGTATTTATCGGCATGTCAGCTTGGAATTACAATCACTGCATTAGGATTAGGTTGGTTGGGAGAGCCGACAGTGGAACGATTACTTCATCCGCTTTTTGAAAAACTTTCCCTTTCTGACTCAGTTGCCAGTCTTCTATCATTTGGAATCGCATTTGCATCCATCACATTTCTTCATGTTGTCATTGGAGAATTGGCGCCTAAAACATTAGCGATCCAAAAAACAGAGCGAGTGAGCTTGTTATTCGCGCCGCCGTTGATTGTCTTTTATAAAATCATGTTTCCATTCATTTGGGCGCTTAACGGATCAGCACGTTTAGTGACAGGTGTGTTCGGACTTAAACCAGTATCTGAACATGAATTGGCTCACTCAGAAGAAGAATTACGCATCATTTTATCAGAAAGCTACAAAAGCGGGGAGATTAATCAATCCGAGTTTAAATATGTAAATAAAATCTTTGAATTCGATGATCGTATCGCAAAAGAAATCATGGTTCCGCGTACAGAGCTTGTTTCCTTTTCAAAAGAAGATACACTTCAAGGTGTATTGGATATCGTAAGGGAAGAAAAATACACGCGCTATCCGATTGTGGATGGAGATAAGGACCATATTATCGGGATGGTCAATATGAAGGAAGTGTTCACGGACTTCGTATTTGATGAAAAGCAGGAAGAATTAAAGCTCGAAGAATATATCCGTCCGGTCATTCAAGTGATTGAATCCATCCCGATTCATGATCTGCTGCTAAAGATGCAAAAAGAGCGAATTCATATGGCGATTTTAGTGGATGAGTACGGCGGAACAGCGGGATTAGTTACGGTGGAGGATATTTTAGAAGAGATTGTAGGGGAAATTCGTGATGAGTTCGATGCCGATGAACGCCCGCTTGTTCAAAAAATTAAAGATGATCACTATATTCTCGATGCCAAAGTATTGGTTGGTGAAGTGAATGACTTATTAGGGACAGAGATTGATGATACGGATGTAGATACCATTGGCGGTTGGTTGTTGACCGAAAACTATGATATTAAAAAAGGCCAAATGGTTTCGTTCGATTCATATCAATTTAAAGTATCCGAGATGGAAGGCCATCATATTCAATATGTGGAAATCACAAAAAAAAGAGAATTAGTGGAAGGACATGAATCGGTTGCGAAAGTGAATTTAAAGCAATCAGAAGTGTCTGCCTAACAAAAAAGAGCTCCCGAAAGGAGCTCTTTTTGTTTGGAATTTTTCATATAATAGTGAAAAAAACAATAAGGGGAGAGGAAAAGTGCATTTAACAAATTCCCAATCAGTATCAAAACAGGAGAAGTATAAAAAACATATTCATGATCAAATCTCCACCCATTTTTCTATGGATGAAATGATTAAACAAGTTCCTCCACAAGCAGACTTGCATCAGTGGGTGATTCGTTGTGAAAACTGTTCCCATCAAAGCATTCTTCTGACTAAAGAACGATTGAAGGGTTGTTACTGCCCTTCATGCGGAGCGCTTGTGTGATAAAAAGCGTCCCTTCATGTAATTGTGAAGGGACGTTTTTTATCCTCGTATTTTTAATAACTCTTCTTCCTTTATCGCCTCTCCCTGGTTGTCGATGACAAGAGTGCGGGTAGGGAAGGCGAATTCTACGCCTGCTTCTTCAACAATTTCCATGATTTTAAAGTTTACTTGTTCTTTTACTTTTAAATAATCATTAAAAGCAATTGTATTGGTAAAGAAATATAGATAAATATCCAAGCTTGACTCATTGAAACGATCAAAGTTGACCAAAATCGTTTCATTATGGATATCTTCATCGTCCATTAGCATTTGCTTAATACGATACACGATAGTCTCGATTTGTTCGCGGGAAGTGCTATAAGTTACGCCTAAATGGAAGGCAACCTGCCGCTTCCCCATTTTGGACCAGTTAATAATCGGTTCGTTGGAAAGGGTCGCATTCGGAACCGTAACAAGTGCCTGGGCAAATGTACGCACTTTTGTACTGCGAAATGTGATATCTTCTACCGTGCCTTCTACACTTGGCGTTTTAATCCAATCACCGATCGTAAACGGCTTTTCCGTCACGATGACGATGCCACCGAAAAAGTTCCCGATCGTATCCTTTGCTGCCAGCGCAAAGGCAAGTCCTCCAAGACCAAGACCCGCGATAAATCCGTTTACGTTAAAGCCCCATTCCTCTGCGATGATGGAAAAGGCGAGTACGATTATAATAAGGCGCACCATTTTCTCCACAAATGGAATGACAATACGATCAATTTGGAAATCAAAACGTTTGACAAAATGGGCAAAAATCTCCGACGTCGAGGCTGTTAAGTCGTAAATTCCCCATGCTGCCAGCCAAATGAAAAGGGATCGGAAAATTTTTCTTTCCGTATCGTGCGCTATCAGTTCAAAGGGCAAATATGGCAAAGCGACTTGAATACCGATAATGACGAACAGCCAGCGAAGCGGCTTTTCAAATGACTCCAAAATTTTAGCCGCAAAGTCAATTTTTATATTTTTCATAAATCCGAGAACCAGCTTAAATACATAAGTTGTAAACAGCTTGCGTAATATTAAGAAAATCAGAAAAATCCCAACTGCAATTCCAAGATTCTTCCATTCTTCCAATGAAAGGATCATTTCCATCACCTTACTAAAAACCTCCCTAAATCAGTAGATGTTAATAAAATAGCACATCCATCGTTTTTGTTCTACTAAAAAGTAAAGCTATCAATCTTGTGATAAGAGGTATTGTATGCAAGAAAAGGAGAAATAACAACGGGAGGATGTACCTATTTCCGTTATTTCCTTCTATATGACTCCAAATCATGTTTGCAATGGTTGATGAACCTAGTTTACGTCATTTATTTGTTTGAAGAAATTATTTGGGAAACGCTTGGCAGGGAATCGGCCTATTTTCTCGAAAAAATAAAGAAGAGGGTACACAGATGATGAACAAGGGGGAAAAATCGATGAATGGTTTATTAGCAGGGAAAACAGCACTTGTGACAGGTGCTGCAAGCGGCATTGGGTTAGAAGTAGCACGTGAAATGGCCAGAGAAGGGGCAAAGGTTGTGATTTCCGATTTAAACGGACAGGCGGCAAAAATTGCGGCGGAGGAGCTTGTGAATGCAGGTTTTGAGGCAACCTCCTTCGCTTGTGATGTAACAAACGAAGATCAGGTTGAGGCGTCCATTAAACATGCGATGGATATGTTCGGCAGTTTACATATTTTGGTGAACAATGCGGGGCTGCAATACGTGTCTAATATTGAAGACTTTCCGACGGAAAAATTTGAGTTTATGATTAAAGTGATGCTGACAGCCCCTTTTATGGCTATAAAGAAAGCGTTACCAATCATGAAAGAGCAAGGATATGGCCGTGTTATTAACATGGCTTCCATCAACGGGTTAATCGGTTTTGCCGGTAAAGCGGCATACAATAGTGCCAAGCACGGTGTCATTGGATTGACAAAAGTGGCAGCTCTTGAAGGCGCCGCTCATGGAATTACTGTGAATGCACTTTGTCCGGGCTATGTGGATACACCGCTTGTCCAAAATCAATTGGCTGATATCGCTGAAACTCGTCAAATTCCTATTGAAAAAGTGTTCGAAGAAGTGATTTTTCCTTTAGTTCCTCAAAAGCGTTTAATTGATGTAAAGGAAATCGCAGATTATGCGGTATTTTTGGCGAGTGAAAAAGCAAAGGGCATCACAGGGCAAGCGGCTGTTCTCGATGGCGGCTACACTGCTCAGTAAGCATGGAAGTATCTTACTTTCGTTATGAGATATTTTAGCGTATGATGGAAAGGAAAAGAGAAACATACTATATTTGTTCACGTCAGCGAGAGGGGTTTTACTTATGACATCAAAACGTTTAGAACATGTGACGAATTGGTTAAAAGAAAAAGAATATGATATGGCATTTCTTCATTCAACAGAAAATGTGTTTTATGTGACTAATTTTTATACAGACCCGCATGAACGGTTGATGGGGGTATTTGCTTTCCCGGAGGACGAACCATTTTTTGTTTGTCCGTTTATGGAAATGGGGCAGGCTAAAGCGGCAGGCTGGGAGCATGAAATCATCGGATATCATGATCATGAAAATCCGTGGAATATGATCAAGGAGTCTTTGCATAAACGCGGCATTTCGAAAGCATCAGCTATTGCTGTTGAAAAGGAAGCACTGGCATATGCGCGTGCTGAATCGTTACTTCAATTATTTCCGCAAGCGGTGCTTCATGCAGCGGAAGAGAAGATGAATGAATTGCGGTCTGTGAAAGAGCCGCTTGAAATTGCCATTTTAAAACAAGCAGCGGAATTGGCGGATTACGGTGTTCAAGTAGGGGTCGAAGCGCTGAAAGCGGGCATGACCGAAATGGATGTGTTGGCGGCTATCGAATACGAATTGAAACGAAAGGGTATTCGGGAAATGTCCTTTTCAACAATGGTCTTGTTTGGCGAAAAATCCGCAGATCCACATGGCAACCCGGGTCTGCGCCAACTGAAAGAAGGAGACTTCGTCTTATTTGATCTCGGTGTCGTGCTTGATGGATATTGCTCTGATATTACTCGTACCGTTGCGTTTGGCGATGTAAATGAAAAGCAGCGTGATATTTATGAGACGGTTTTAAAGGCTGAATTAGCGGCACTAGAAAAAAGTAAGCCAGGGACACGCATTGGCGATTTGGATATGACGGCGAGAGATATTATTACAAATGCAGGTTACGGCGATTACTTTCCTCATCGAATTGGACATGGGCTTGGCATCAATGTTCACGAATTTCCTTCCATGAGCAAAGATAATGACGGCATTTTAAAAGAAGGCATGGTGTACACAGTCGAACCGGGTATTTATGTGCCGGGCATTGGCGGCGTAAGAATCGAGGACGATGTCGTGGTGACGAAGGAAGGCTGCGAAACGTTGACTAAATATCCAAAAGAACTGCAAATCATTAAATAAAACACCGTAGTTTGTATGGAACGGTTCTTGACCGTTCCATACAAACTACGTAAAATGGGCCCTCATGAAAAAACAGCAGTACCAATGTTTTTCGTGAGGGCCCATTTTACAAGAATGAGTCAAAAAAGCGGAAATCAACATCATTGTTTAACACAACTGTCGTAAAAAGATTCTCTCTCATTATTTGACCTTATGTGACAGTCTTCATTTACTGGAGCCGCCCCGCTTTCAGATGTTATTCCATCACTTCCACACTGAATATGTAAACAAAATCATTTTCGAGTGTCTTCGGAGAAAGCTCTCCGTCTTCCGTTAAATCAAAGTCACTTTTAATGTTCCCGCCGCGCCCGCCTATAAGGGCCCCCAGGATATAGTTCTTTTTAGTGCCAATTACATATTCACGCTCTGTTCTTTGAAGGGACCAGCCTGTCATTTCAGGATTTGTGTTATATACAGAGGTAAACGAGCTTCCAGGCTGATAGGATACAATCCATTCCGTTTCGAGGGCAGAATTGGAATCCTCATGTTTCGCAAACGTTAACAGATGCTCTTTGTCTGGATTATCTGTCGTTAAAAGGGCATCTTCAAAAATGGCTTGTTTAAATTGACCGTTTTCATATACATCAACCTTGGCTTGTAATGGTTTGGGTTCTTTTCCATTCCAATTGACTACAAACGCAAGAAAATCATTCGTATCTACACCAGATCCCCGTAATAAATGAAGCTCCCGTTCACTTAAATCATAAGGAGAAATAACAGCCTCTGCTGTTTTTTCTTCTGCAGGCGGTTCTGGTTGTGTCACTTCTGGTTGTTCTTCCTTGTATGCACAGGCGGCAAACAAGAAGAACACAATGCAGCAGATGATAAATAGCTTAATCCGAAAAAGTGTGCGCAATCTTATTCTCAACTCCTAGAGAAGGATATATCATTAATAATCATTATAATCTTTTTTTCCTTCTTTGTTAAATAACGTAAGGATATTGTGGATAATTTATGAATGTTATGTAAATTGACGAATGACTGAAAAATGTATAAAGGTACATTCTGTTGCGGGAGATATGTTAAAATAGAGAGCTTATTAATCGTTGGGATAAAAGGAGTTATACAGCATGAAACGGTCTGTTCAAGGCTATTTGAAAGAGTGGAAACGCGCATTGATGATTGAAATCGATCATTTAAAAGAACATGGCGGAGAACGTCATATTTTAAGGGATGGAAGGCTGCTCGTCCGAGGTCAGGATGAGTTTATCTATTTATTTCACTTGTCATCTGATCTTTACTTGCCCGACGGTGCGCCTGTCCGTTTTGTGTTTCAGGGAGAAGAAGATAAAGGGGAAGTCGTTGCGACAGAAGGCGAGGAGCTTATGTTGAAGCTTCCTCTTTATATCGGCGGGGTTGTCGAAGAAATCCACATATACAGCGAACCGTGGGAGCTTCTGGAGTCATTGGTGGCCAGACTGGATGAAGCAGCGGAAAGCAAGCAAAAGCGTGCCCGCATGAAACGTCTGATCTCAGGAGAAGCACCAGTGAAGCATACCGAAAAACATGTGGAGAATCCTTTGCATGAGGTTATTCTTCGATCACATTATAATGCGATCACGTATATTTGGGGGCCGCCTGGAACAGGGAAGACGTACACACTTGCTCGAATTGTGGCAAGCCATTATCGAAAAGGACGGAAAGTGCTTGTGTTGGCTCATAGTAATGCAGCGGTCGATGTGTTGATGCTCGCGTTTGCTTCTTATGCAGAAGAAAAAAAGCTGTTCAAACCAGGAGCGGTTATACGTTACGGTGCAAGCCGAAGTGAGCAAATAAAGGCGCATTCGTCATTGCTTTCATCGAAACTCGTGGAAACAGAGAATCCTCATCTTGCCCACAAGAGGGAATTTTTAGAAGAGGAACGAAAGCGTCTTGCATATGGAAACGCTCATCAGCTTGCTCGTGTAGATGAACAGTTGCAGCACGTGCGAAGTGCCCTGGCGGAGCTTGAAAAGGAATTGATCGAACGTGGAAAAGTAGTGGGTGTCACTTTGTCCAAAGCGGCGACTGACCGGGTGATTTATGAGCAAGAGTACGATTTGATCGTAGTGGATGAAATGAGTATGGCCTATGTTCCTCAAATTGCTTTTGCGGCTTCGTTGGGAAAAAGAACGGTCGTGTGCGGCGATTTTAAACAGCTGCCTCCGATTGCCATGTCGGAACACGCCTATGTCAATCAATGGCTGAAAGAGGATTTGTTCCATCAAGCAGGGATTGCAGAAAGGACGGAAAAAGGAAGTGAACATCCGCACTTATTCATGCTTACCCTGCAGCGCCGTATGCATGAACGAATTGCCGCGTTTACAAATCAATATATTTACGAAGGGAAAGTGTCGAATCATCCATCTGTCCGGACAAAACAAAACATTGCCAGGCACCTTCCATTTCCAAATGAAGCGGCCGTTTTATTAAATATGGAAGAAATAGGGGCATTTGCGTTAAAGGACATCTCAACGGACTCTCGCTTTAACTTATTATCGGCATTGCTTGCTGTCAGTTATATGATTCGCGCTCAAAAAGGCGGAATGACATCGATTGGCTATGTCACCCCGTATAAAGCGCAGGCTCGCCTTGTCAGCAGTATCGTTCGAGAACTTTTACCAGGAAAAGGGATTTTGGCAGCGACGGTTCACAAATTTCAAGGATCTGAGTGTGACATGATGATATTTGACCTTGTCGATAGCTTTCCTCAGTCCCGGCCGGGCGTTTTATTAACGGATAAAAAGGGAGACCGACTCGTCAATGTCGCCATGACGAGGGCACGCGGAAAGCTGCTTGTGATGGCGGATGCCGAATATATGAAAGGACGTGTGCCTAAAGAACGCGCCATCTCCAAGATGATGGGTCATTTTTTAGAGCAAGGAAACATATACGAGCCGAATGAATATCTGTCTCAGCTTATACAAAATAAACATCTCGTCTGGTATAAAGCAATCGATATCGAACAGTGGAAAAAGGATGTAAAAAACGTAAAGAAGTCCATTTTTGTATGTGTTCCGCATGCTAGTCAAGTGTCCAAAGATGAATGGAAGCTTTTAAACGAGGCAAAAGGGACATTGACGATTTTGACAAAGGAACCTTCCTCTGTACCCATCAACCGGGCAAACGTCATTTCTTCACAAAATCCTCTAACTTTTTCAATTATGGATGAAAAAATTTGCTGGATCAATCAACCGTATACGAATCTTTCCTTTCCGTCTGCCAGGCTGTATGCACCGGATTCAATTGATCTGTTAATCGGGTATATGGATTGGACTTCGAGTGGAATAGAGGAAAAACAAGAAAACCTATCAATAAAAGCGGGAAAGACGGATTATCCGTTATCGAAGTATTTGGATATATGGGAACGATGTCCCGAATGCAATAGTCGCCGAGAAGCGGAAGTGACCGCAAAGGGAAAGGTTCGGCTTCTTTGTCATTATTGTGGAAATACAGGGGGAGTGACCCGTTTCATATTAGAGCGATATATCCAATATGCGGATATAAGATGTGCGCCATGCGGAAAAGAGCTGGAATCGATTTCGGAAAATGGACATGTTTATGCTAAATGTCCGAGATGCCAAAAAACAGTACAGCCTCGGCAGCTGTTTGAATGACAAGAAAAATGAAACGAGCCCGTTTAGCCCCATAGGAAATTGGAGCTTCTGAGAAGGAGCCGCAACTAGACAATAAGAAAAGCGGAACGGGAATGTTTCAATTGTTTAAAAAGGTTTAGTCAGAATACGCTCCGGGGAAAATGGGAAGTATTACTTCATTTGGAGGAGCTACGTATGAATTCATATACCATTCATTTATTACGAGAACATAAGCAAGAGTTATATATAGATTGGAAAGAAAGCATTCAGTTCATGAATAATCCTCATCTTGATGATTATAAATGGGACGAGGAGTTGAATCAGGAGGTGTTTGACCTGACCTTTCGCAGCCTTGAGACGGGGGATAAAGGCTCGTATACCAATCTTCGCCAATTTTACGGGAAGTTATTGGAAAAAGATTGGTGCATGAATTATTTGACGGCCGCTTTTCAACAGTTTCGGCGCAGCATCTTAAAGCTCATTGTAAACGAAGAATCGTCAAAAGACCGGATTGTAGAGTTATATGAAGAAGTTGATGAATGGTTTGATCCGGTCATTACCAATGTAGTCAGTGACTGTGCAGAAAAATGGCATCATGCGTACATGAAGCAAAGAGAGGCAGTTCGGGAATTGACGGCACCGATGATTCCTGTTTTTAACAAAATTTGTGTGCTTCCGCTGATTGGCAACATTAGTGATGATCGGGCTGAAATCATTAAAGGAAATTTGCTCGACGGCATCGTTCAATATCGTGCAGAATATGTGCTTCTCGATATTACAGGTGTACCGGTTGTGGATACGTATGTCGCCAACCATTTAATACAAGCGACAGAAGCGGCGAGTATGCTCGGATCAACGTGCATTATCGTCGGGATTCGCCCTGAAATTGCCCAAACACTCGTCAGTCTTGGCATTAAGCTCAATGTACTTACCTTTTTCAATTTGCATAAAGGCATTGAATATGTATTGCAGCAGGCTTGAAAAACAGACAGTTCCTACACATTTATTCCTTCAGTGCCAATACATTTTTTGTTTATAGGACGTTGTATGAAGAATGCTGCATTTGTCTATTTTAATAACGAGGGAGGTGCTTAATCATGGCACAGGATGTATTATGCGAAGTAAACAACTGCGTTTACTATAAGGAAGGAAACCGATGCGGAGCTTCTGAAATTTATGTAGTCAGCCATAAAGGAAAGCAGGCAGACAGCAGTCAGGAAACGGACTGCAAAACGTTTGAGCCAAGCGGAGTGTAAATAACGAACAGAAGGCAGCCAGTCGCGTGGCTGCCTGTTTTCAATCTACTCTAACAGGCAGTCAACGTTTCACTGATTGAGCCCTTACATTATAGAGTATTGATAATAATTATCATTATTATTCATCTTTTTGAAATTTAAGTAAAAGATTATTAACCAGTTTTAGAGTACGATGGGTTACTCTTTGCTTTTGGCGAACCTTTTGAAGAAAGCAATACCGCCGAAATGACGATAAGGCCGCCGACAAGCTGATACCAAAGCAGCGATTCATTTGTAAAGATGGTCGAAAAAATCGTTGCAAAAACGGGGAGTAAATTCAGGAAGATTCCCGCTTTCGCAGGCCCTACCTTCGGCACCCCGGTATTCCATGATAGGAAGGCAACGATAGAGGCTAAAATTCCGACATAAAACAATATAGAGATAGAGGATGCAGTGAATAAAACGTGTACATCCGGCCGGCTTAATTCAAGTAAACTAAATGGAATCAGGATGAGAATTCCCATAAAAGAGGTAACATACAAAGTTGTGTGGGTCGGCAATACCGTTGAATACTTTTTAATGATAATGGAGTATAAGCTCCAACAAATAACGGCAATGACGACAAACAAATCGCCCATATTGAACGATAACGTTTTTAATACGTCAAGAGATCCTTGTGAGAGAATGAAAACGACTCCTATGATGGATAAGCCTATTGCGGCTGTTTGGATCGATGTGAGCCGTTCCTTCAACAAAAAAATAGAGAAAATAGCAATGAATAATGGCGTCGTCGAATTCACAACCGCTGCGTTAATCGAGGTTGTAAAATGCAGGGCAAAGTAAACGATCGTGTTATATCCTGCAATACCCGTTCCGGTTAAAAGAAGCAAAATCCATTTATGGCTCCAAAGGACTTTCCAATCCTCTTTCAACTTTTTATACATAAAAGGGGTCAGCACTACAAAAGCAATGGTCCATCGAAGTAAAGAAAAGGTGACAGGAGGGAAGTAGTCTGCGGCAATTCTCCCTATGACAAAATTGCCGCCCCATATCATATTGGCCAAAACCAAAAGGACATACGCATATTGATTTCTGACTGTGTCTCTTAGCATCATGTTAACCTCTTTTCTAATGTTGCTTTATCCAATAGGAAAGCTCTCTGGAGTGAAGTGTTGTCTTATTATACAATATTTTTTCAATGGCCGATTACAGGCTTAGGGTCCAGCCACTTCATAACGATTCATTTCTACATAGAAAGTTCTTTTCCGTCTTTGTTTAAGTTTTGTACTTTTTCCATCGGCTGAAAGTGTCCGTACGTGAAGGAGCGCCAAAGCCACTCAAGCGGACCGAACCGATATTTTTTCAGCCACATATAACTGAATATCACTTGCATGGTATAAATGATTAAACAGATGATCGTACCTGATGCCAACCCTACTTTTCCGTAAAAACCAAGTCCTACAAAAAGGAAGGTACAAACGACCGTTTGCGATAAGTAATTGGTAAGGGCCATTTGACCAACATACCCGAGGGGCCGAAGCCTTTTTTGCCAGCGCTCGTTTCGCAACAATAACATTAATGAAGAAATATAAAAGAAACATAACGTTAAACCGCTTAAGCTTGTAAAAAGCTGAACGGCTGCTTCTTTATAAATTCCTGCGTTTAACACGTCTAATTTTAAGACAGCCAATAAGACAAGGAATGGTAAGCTAAGAAGAAAAGCTGTGAGCCGCGTTTTTTTTATGAGCCGCAAATGGGGTGTGTCAGCTTGAAAGAGCCCCATTCTTCCGGCGTATAAACCAAATAAAAACATGGCAAGTACGGGTATCATCGTAATCGGTAAGTTGGATAGAATCCGAATGATCTCTGTGTCCCATCGATAAGCAACCCATTCCAAGTAGGACGCATGTTCATAAATATCCATATATTCCGGCAATTTATCGGAATGGCTTTGCACGTTGGTCGCCTTCATCTCTTCTAACATGGAGGACGGGAGGAGCAATTGAACGCTCATGAGGGCATGAATGAGAAATAATAAACTGAAGGCCCAAATGAGCAATGTTTTATTTTTCCGTCGATAAAAGAAGAGCAGCAAAATTCCCGCTATCGCATATGTGTGCAAAATGTCACCGAACCAAAGGAGAACAAGGTGGGCTGCTCCGAACAATAACAGGGCAGCAAGGCGTCTCGTAAATAATCGTGTTGTTTGCAATCCTTTTTGTTCCGCTCGATTCATGAAAATGTAAAATCCCAACCCAAACAAGAATGAAAAAATCGTATAAAATTTAGTTTGAATAAAGAGCTGAAAAAATAAATCCACCCAATAATCGATTCCCGTATGTTCTTTATGCATGCCGTATATTTGCATCATAAAATCGGGCGAATGATAGGCGGGCATATTCACAAGAAAAATACCGAGCAGCGCAAATCCTCGGATAATGTCGATGCTTATAATCCTTTCCTTGGCAGAAATCGGGGTTGATTTCATTTGTTGTTTCTCCTTTCTGACTCGTTAGGTAATCGTGTGTGAAGCGGTATGCGTTTCAATGGACAGCAAAATCTGCAACTGTTGAAGTTTTAACTTGCTTTCACATGAGAGATAGCCCATTAAAGATATAAATGCATTTCTCTTGTTCAGTTTGGCACATGAACCAAATTTTGTAAATGTAAAAGTGATCCAAATAACCTTTTTGGGCCCGCCCAAGACGGAAAGACGGCATGACAAGAGAAAGAGTAAGAAGTCATTATGTATATTTGCATATTCAAGGGTGGATCACAGGAATTACTTTTCTCTGCGATCTACCTTTTTTCTTTTTAAGATAGTCTTCCTGCTCCAGCAATGCATGGAACTACCATTTTGAAGGTTCACTATATTAATGGAATAAACAGAGATTGCATGATTAGAAAGAATAGTTAAATAGATTGAAATAATAAAAAAACATTGAGATAATAAAAGGAAAATATGGGAATAATTGTGTGGATATATATTTATTGAGGGATTGATGTTTTAATGGACAATGGAAAACGAAACAAACAAAAAAAGCGAAAGAAACAGAAAAGGCAGCTTATTTTTCGGCTTAATATTTTTTTTCTGCTGGTGTTCCTTCTGTTTTCTACTTTAATTATTCGATTAGGCCTTGTTCAAATCGTGCAAGGCGAGGAGTATCAACGGGAAGTATCCAAAACGGAAAACGTCATCGTCAATACACCCGCTCCAAGAGGAAACATCTATGACCGTAATGGAAACGTCATTGTGGGCAATGCTCCTTTGAATGCGATTACATATACGAAAGCACAACAAACGAGCCAGAAGGAGAAGCTTGAGGTGGCCCAAAAGCTTGCCGCTATGATCGATAAGGAAACGGACCGTGTGACAGAGCGGGATTTAAAGGACTATTGGATATTGACGCGCCTTGAGAAAGCGGAAAAAAAAGTGACGAAAACTGAAAAGGAAAAGCTGTCCGATAAAAAGATTTATGACGTTACCCTTGACCGCATTACAGCAGAAGATTTAAAAGAAATAAGCACGGATGAGATGGAAGTTGCAGCCATTAAGCGAGAACTGGACAGCGGATATGCTTTAACACCGCAAGTGGTTAAAAATAAAGGCGTAACAGATGAAGAATATGCAAGGGTCAGTGCTCGCTTAAGTGAACTGCCGGGTGTAGATGTGACGACGAGCTGGGAGCGCGATTATAAATATCCGTTGATTCTCCGTTCGGTAATGGGGAATGTAACATCAGATCGGGAAGGAATTCCAAAAGATCAGCTTGACCATTTTCTTGCAAGGGGATACAGCCGAAACGACCGAGTGGGCAAGAGCCAATTGGAGGCCGAATATGAACATGTTTTGCGCGGGGACAAGGCTAAAATAAAAAACGTCGTCGACCGCTCAGGGAAAGTGCTGGGGACGGAAAAAATCATGGACGGCCACCGAGGGAAAGACCTTGTTTTATCCATTGATATCCAATTACAGGAACAAGTTGAAAAAATTATTGAAGAAGAGTTAAGAAAAGCGAAGAGCATGGGAGGGACGAGGTTCCTTGATCGGGCATTTGTCGTCATGCTAAATCCTAAAACAGGCGAAGTGCTGTCCATGGCAGGAAAGCAAGTGAAAAGAGAAAACGGGAAACTCGTGTTTGACGATTTTGCGTTAGGGACGGTCACGACGTCTTATGCAATGGGATCGACTGTTAAAGGGGCGACCGTTTTAACAGGATATGAAAAAGGTGTCATTCAGCCGGGATCATATTTGAGGGATGAACCCCTTCAAATAAAAGGCACACCCATTAAAGGTTCCTATAAAGCGATGGGAACGATTAGCGATTTGGATGCGTTAAGAATGTCTTCCAACGTATATATGTTTAAAACAGCCATGAAGATCATGGGGAGAGATTATTATCCAAATATGAAGCTGCCCTATAGCCCGGAAGCTTTCCAAACGTTTCGGTATTATTTTAGTCAATTTGGGCTTGGTGTAGAAACGGGCATCGATTTGCCAATGGAAGCTGTCGGCTTTCAAGGAAAGGATGTTCGTCCCGGATTTCTTCTCGATCTTGCCATCGGACAATATGATACGTATACGCCGATGCAGCTTGCCCAATATGTTTCAACCATCGCCAACGACGGATATCGAATGAAGGTAAGACTTGTCAATGAAATTCGTAATCCTTCCCGCCAGTCTGGTGAAATTGGTCCGGTTTTAAAGCAGTTCGAACCAACCATCTTAAACAGAATTTCTATGTCGGATTCAGAGATTGCACGTGTGCAGGAGGGGTTCAGAAGGGTGATGCAGGCCCCAGGGGGGACCGCCACAAAGTACTTTGGTACGAAGCCGTATAGACCTGCAGGGAAAACAGGAACCGCTCAATCGTTTTATTATCACCCTGAACAGAAACGATCGTATGAAACGTATAATCTCACACTTGTAGGCTATGCACCCCACAATGATCCGAAAGTCGCATTTTCGATTGTTGTTCCTTATTTGGATAACGATAAAAACCCGATTAATAAGTATATCGGACAACGAATTTTAGATGCGTATTTCATGGGTATAAATAAAGAAAATACGGAAAGTTAAAAAGAGAGGGCCTGGGAATTTTACCAGGCCCTCTTCGTATAAATCCACTTTCATTTTTTAACGTTCCATACCGACTGTTAGTCTATTTCACATTCTGTTATTCCACTTTAGAATCGACCCCAAAAGGTTCTCGTATAAGCCGCTGGCAAGAGCCCGCAAGGGTGTTTGCCAGCGGCTTATGCGTAAATAACGAAACATGGATGCTCTTTATCCATGTTTCGTTATTTATGTGGATTTAAATACTATCGAAGGGATGGTCTGTGTCCCCATGTTTTGAATAATTGCTCGAAACGAGGATAAAAATATTGAACGACCGATCCTAATGTCAGTGTCACAATAATGGTTCCCACACCGATAGCACCTTGAAATAAAAAGGCAAGTGTCAAGGCGAATCCTTCACTAATAATGCGGGATGTACGCAGATTTAATCCAAAGCGTGTATGAATGGCTACCATAAGGGTGTCCATCGGGCTTGCCGGGAATTTTGCCTGTAAATAAATTGCGATGCCGACTCCCATCGTCAAAATCCCTGAAACAAGGCTTGTAGATTGGCTAATTAATCCTTGAGGGGAGAAGGTTTTAAACACAATCAACAACCAAAAATCAATGAGTGCACCGATGACAAAAATGGTGGCTGCTGCAAGAATCTCTGGTTTTTTCTTTAATAACGCTGCATTTATAAAAATTAAAATGATTCCATTGACGAACACGGCTGTTCCGACCGTAAAGCCGAACATATTCGATTCTCCGACCGCTAGTGCATCCCAAGCAGACGCTCCTAAGCCAGACTTAATGATGAGAGCGACACCCATCGTTAAAATCAGTAATCCAATAGTAAAAAATAAGCTTCTTTCTTTCATATAATAATCTCCTTCGTTTCAAAGATAGTTGGACCGTCATAGCCACGGCTGGAAATTTTCTTTATTGAGTTTCAGTTGTTAGTCGTTAGTCGTCAGACTTCTTTTGTTGAAGCGTTTACAATTTCAAATATTACTCTATTTCGTGGAGACAATCAAGCAGTAATTTCTAGAAAAAGAACAGGAATGGAGAGGGGATGAAACGTCCCTCTCCATTCCTGTTCCTGAAAGGGTCCTTTCCGTTAATTCAGTAATACCGGAAATTTGATAAAAGGACCCTTTCAGTAAAAAGATTTTGAATGCCTCTCATGGTAGAGAAAGAATTTATCCCGCATTAACGGGCAGTAAGATCCCCACTTCAAAGCTTAGAGTTTAAGCGGGGGATAACTGCCCGTAAAAGCCCGAGCATGAGAACACAGACTAACACCGCCGCGTCCTGCGGCAACGTCTGCGTGACCCGCATCGTGCGGGCCTAACTAACCATCAGTGGGGGATGAAGGAAAAAACCCACTGATGGAAGTTTCCTTTATACAAGAGTAACATCACATTTTTAGGAGTAAGCAAGAATCAAACGAGTTCAGGTTTTTTGTCCTGAGCGAGTGAGAGCAAGCGCTGTTTGATTTCTTCTGCGTCAACGAATCGTTGAGCAATGCCGCTGTCCATGGCTGCTTGAGCAACAGCTGCAGCGACATGTGCCGCGACTCTGTGATCGAAAGGATCCGGGATGACGTAATCGGTGTGAAGTTCATTATCTGCAATAAGATCCGCAATGGCATGCACCGCGGCAAGTTTCATTTCTTCATTGATGTCCGTTGCACGGACATCGAGTGCACCGCGGAAGATGCCGGGAAATGCAAGAACATTATTAACCTGATTAGGGAAATCAGAACGGCCTGTACCTACTACAAGTGCACCCGCTTCTTTCGCTTCTTGCGGCATGATTTCCGGTGTCGGATTAGCCATGGCAAAAATTATCGGGTCATCGTTCATCGAACGAACCATCTCTTGCGTTACCGCCCCCGCTGCTGATACACCGACAAATACATCGGCACCTTCCAGCGCGTCGGCTAACGTTCCTTGTTTATGTTCTTTATTCGTTATTCGCGCCATTTCGTCTTTAAATGGATTCATGCCGGCAGGGCGGCCTTCATAAATAATTCCTTTCGTATCACACAAGATGACATCTTTGACACCCATATGAAGCAATAGCTTAACAATCGCTACACCTGCGGCACCTGCCCCATTTGCGACTACACGAATCTCTTCGATTTTTTTATTGGCTAATTTAAGAGCATTGATTAACCCGGCGGCGGTTACGATGGCTGTTCCATGTTGGTCGTCGTGGAAAACAGGGATGTTACATGATTTACGTAAGCGATCTTCAATTTCAAAACATTTTGGCGCGGCAATATCCTCGAGATTAACCCCTCCGAATGTCGGTTCCATCAGCTTTACGGTTTCAACGATTTTATCGACATCATTCGTATCAAGGCAAATAGGGAAAGCATCTACATCAGCGAATGATTTAAATAAAAGGGCTTTTCCTTCCATTACCGGCATCGCAGCTTTCGGTCCGATGTTTCCAAGACCAAGCACGGCAGTTCCATCAGATACGACCGCTACAAGATTTCCTTTCATCGTGTAATCATACACTTTCGTTTCATCATGGTGGATTTCCATGCATGGTTCGGCAACCCCGGGGGAATAGGCAAGGCTCAAGTCGTTGGCATCACGTACGGGAACTTTCGAATGAACACCAAGCTTTCCTTTATTTTCTCTATGCATCTGCAACGCTTTTTCACGTAGACTGCTCATATTTGTTTCTCCTCTCGGTTATTCTATTTAAGGGAGAAAGCTGAAGAAAAGGGAGTTTCTTCAGCTTTCTATACAAACGGAATTTAATTTTTAAGATTTACCATCGATCTTTACTCTGTTTGTTTCTTTTTTTGACGTCTTGAATAAGCTTGTACGTCAAGTCATTTATATCGGTTATACCCTTTCAAAAAGGGAAGCGCCTGCAATCCCTGGATTCGTCATCTCAAAAGGATTTAAAATAAGATCAAGCTCTTCTTCTGTTAACACATCGTATTGCAGACATAGATCGCGCACCGATTTTCCTTTTAAAATGGCTTCTCGTGCGATGCGAGCCGCCACTTCATATCCGATGTGCGGATTCACTGCCGTAATGATTCCCACGCTTTTTTCTACATATTCTTTTAGACGGTCTTCATTTGCTTCAATGCCTGCAAGGCAGTAGTCGGTGAATGCTCTGAATGCATTGTTCATGATACTGAGCGACTGAAGCAAGTTGAAGACAAGGACAGGCTCCATCACATTCAGTTCAAGCTGTCCCGCTTCAGAGGCCAGGCAGATCGTATGATCATTTCCGATGACTTGGAATGCGACTTGATTGATCATCTCCGGCATAACAGGGTTCACTTTCCCTGGCATGATGGATGACCCCGGCTGACGGGCCGGCAAGCTAATCTCTCCTAGTCCAGCACGGGGACCTGATGCCATTAAACGTAAGTCGTTGGCGATTTTCGACATGTTCATCATGCATACTTTCAAGGCAGCGGATACTTCTGTGTAAGCATCCGTATTTTGTGTGGCATCGACCAGGTGTTCAGCACCCGTAAGCGGAAGGCCGCTAATGTCGGCCAAATGCTTGACCACGTTTTCGATATAGCGAGGGTCTGCATTTAAGCCTGTACCGACAGCTGTCGCTCCCATATTCACTTCATATAAATGCTGTCGTGATTGTTCAATCCGCTTCATGTCGCGTTCTAACACACGGCTGTATGCTTCAAACTCCTGGCCGAGACGAACCGGTACCGCATCTTGAAGATGGGTACGCCCCATTTTGATAACATGGTCAAATTCTTTTGCCTTTGCCTTGAACACTTCATGCATATATTTCATCGTGTCCAGTAATTTTCCGATTAATTGAAGCGTGGCAATATGAATGGCCGTTGGAAAGGCATCATTCGTTGATTGTGACATATTGACATGGCTGTTTGGACTTAACTCGACATAGGAGCCTTTTTCTTTCCCGAGCAGTTCAAGGGCCCGGTTCGCAATGACTTCGTTCGCGTTCATGTTCATGGATGTACCGGCTCCGCCTTGGATCGGATCTACGATAAACTGGTCATGCCATTTGCCTTCAATGATTTCATCTGCTGCTTGAACAATGGCTTGCCCAAGTCCTTCATATAAACGTTTTACATCCATATTCGCAAGAGCCGCCGCTTTTTTGACGATCGCCAGTGCTTTAATCAATTCTTCATGAATGCGATAGCCTGTAATTGGAAAGTTTTCCATCGCTCTTAATGTTTGAATGCCATAATATGCATCGATCGGCAGTTCCTTTGCTCCTAAAAAGTCTTTCTCTATTCGAACATTTTCCTTTTTCATGCTGTATTCCTCCGTTCATGTCTTTTGTCCATGCAGACTATGCGACGTTTGTCTGTTCTTTTGAATTAATGGACTGAATGTATTTTTTAGCTTGTTGCTCGTCAAATTGCCCTTCCCACTTCGACATAACAATGGCTGCTAAAGAGTTTCCGACAACATTGACGACTGTACGTGCCATGTCTAATATGCGATCGACTCCGGCGATAAAGGCTAATCCTTCGAGTGGAAGTCCCATCGCACCCAATGTTGCTAACAATACGACAAACGATGCACCTGGTACCCCAGCCATTCCTTTGGAAGTCACCATTAAAACGAGTACAAGTGTTAGCTGTTCAGGAATAGACATATCCATCCCGTACATTTGGGCGATAAATAATGAACCGATTGCTTGATAAAGGGTGGAACCGTCTAAGTTAAACGAATACCCTGTCGGAATAACGAATGATGTAATGGCTTTTGGGCAACCGAATTTCTCCATTTTTTGCATGATTTTTGGTAATACGGCTTCAGAACTTGCCGTTGAAAATGCAAGAATCATCTCGTCTTTTAATACTTTCATAACTGTAAAGATGCTTGTGCCAGCCCATTTCGCTACCATTCCTAAAACGACAATCATAAAGAAGAACATGGCAAAGTAAACTGCTAATACGAGTTTGCCGAGCGGAATGAGAGAGGTAAGGCCGAACTTTGAAACGGTGACGCCAATTAAGGCGAATACTCCGAACGGCGCAAACTTCATGACTTGGTTTGTCACCCAAAACATTGCATCGGCTACACCGTGGAAAAAGTCTAAAACAGGTTTTCCTTTTTCCCCAAGTGAAGCTACACCAAGACCAAACATGACAGAGAAAAAGATAATAGCGAGCAAGTCGCCTCTCATGAGTGCATCAAATATGTTCGCTGGTACAATGTTGACAAACGTTTCAGCGAATCCGTGACTTTCTTTTTCATGAGCTGAATCGACATATTGATCGATATTTGTTGTCGTTAGTTCATCCATGTGAATGCCTGCACCTGGCTGCGCTATATTTGCAACTAACAAACCGACGAGAATCGCGATCGTTGTAATAACCTCGAAATATAAAATCGTTTTGCCGCCGAGTTTCCCAAGCTTTTTAATATCTCCCACTCCAGCTACACCGACAACGAGTGTTGCAACGACAATCGGAACAACAATCATTTTAATTAATCGAATAAAAATGTCTCCAATCGGCTGAAGAATGCCTTCGATATGCGGATTTCCATAAAAAGCCGCTCCGACTGCTATCCCCAAGATAAGACCAATCACAATTTGCCAGGCTAAGCCAAGCTTGAATTTTTTCATATATTCTCCACCCCTTAAAATCGTTTGGCCCGCTTTAACGGACAGTAAAACTTTTTTTGATGATTTCCTTTACTGTTTTGATTGTAAGCGGTTACCTACAAAAACCTACCGAAACCTACGGAAACCAACAATGAAAAATAAAAAGACATAAAATATTACTCGAAACTATTTCCTCTTATTAATGATTTCAGTACAATGTGTGATAGAATTTTAGCCGGGAAAACTGATTTTAGGAGTATACATAGCAATGGAGGATGGATCCGTGTTGAAAGAGAGACTTTGGATTGTGCTGTTGATGATGATTACGGTGCCCCTTGCCGGTGAATTTAAGTTTTACCCGTTCGGCGATACGTTTAGGGTCAGTTTGGGAACACCGGCCTTTTTCTTGTTTTTATTATGGGGAAGGGGAGTCCATCCGTATGTTTCAGGGATATTAACGGGGATGAGCGTGTTGGCTTTTCGCTTTTTATTGGCTTCGGGCCTCCGTGATGTAACGATTGAAGAAGCCATATATCTTCATTTTCCTGCTTTTTTCTATTATGTCATGTATGCATTCATGTTTCATTGGACGAAATTGAACGAACGACATGACCAGCCGTTTATGATCGGGCTATTAGGAGTGGTGACGGAGTTTTTTGCCAGTGTATCGGAAATGGCCATCCGATCTTCATTGGCTAATGATCCGATATCGGTGCTGGCCATTGAGCAAGTCATTTTCATTGCGTTCATCCGCAGTTTTTTTGTTCTTGGCTTTTTCAATATCTTTAAGTTGAGGGAAGCAAAACTTGCGGAGGAAGAGCAGCGAAGACAAAACGAGCAAATGTTGATATTTATTTCTAATTTGTATGAGGAATCGGTACAGCTAAAGAAAACGATGCAAAATGCGGAAGAAATCACTCGTATGTGTTATGATTTTTATCGCCGGTTAAAATCGTCGGAAACAAAAAGGAATGATGCGCAAACCGCCTTGCAGATTGCCGGGCTTGTGCATGAAATCAAAAAAGATAATCAGCGGATTTATGCAGGGCTATCAGAGCTTATGTCTTCCGAAAGCTTGCAGGATTATATGAGTATTGAACAACTTGCAAACATTATGTTCGTGTCTAATAGGAGGTATGCGGAATCTTTGGGGAAGGATGTGTCTTTTTCCCTGCATGTAGAAGGAAATCATCCGCCGTACCATGTGTATATGGTATTGTCGCTCATCAATAATTTATTGGCCAATGCCGTTGAAGCCATTGAGAAAACAGGATACGTATCAGTAAATGTGAAACAAAAAAATCAATCTGTAGAATTTCGCGTCAGTGACAGCGGTCCGGGCATTGCACCAAAGCTGAAAGAAGTCATTTTTACAGAGGGCTTTACAACGAAGTTTGATTTGTCGGGAAATCCTTCGACGGGCATCGGCTTAGCGTATGTGAAGCAAACGATCGAGAAGTGGGGAGGGCATATTAGACTGATGGATGATTATAAAGAAACCGTATTTGTCGCGGAAATTCCAACAGATGCGATGATAGAGAAAGGAATAGCAAGATGAATTATTTTATTATAGACGATGATCCTGCCATTCGGGCGATGCTGATCGAGATGATTGAAGATGAAGATTTAGGAAATGTGGTCGGAGAAGCAGGGGATGGGGAACTTGTGGACAATGGTTTACTGTCTTTAAAAAAAGCGGATATTGTCTTGATCGACTTGCTTATGCCCATCAGGGACGGGATTGAAACGATTAGGGCCCTTTCCGGTGGCTTTCAAGGGAAGTTTGTCATGATTTCACAAGTGGAAACGAAAGAGCTCATTGGAGAGGCATATAGTTTAGGCGTAGAGTACTACATCACAAAGCCGTTAAACCGTCTTGAAATTGCGGGTATCTTAAAAAAGGTGAACGAGCGGGTATTGCTGGAACAATCGATTCGAGGCATTCAAGAATCGTTGACCTTATTTACAGGACGGCCGCAATCGTCCGTTGTGCCTTCCTCTCATAAGAAAAATATCATGGAAGCCGGAAGGTCGCTTATTTCCGATCTTGGCATGATTGGTGAAGGGGGAAGCGAAGACTTGCTGAAGATGTTGGAATTTCTTCAATATGAAAGGCAAAGACTTGGCTCTAGCTATACCTTTCCTCCTTTAAAGGAAATATTCGCCGGCATCGCTGCCGAAAAGCTGGGGAAGCAGGCAACAGCGGCTGATATCCAGAAAGAAATGAAAGCGTCTGAGCAGCGTGTACGCCGAGCGCTTTATCAAGCGCTCATCCATATTGCCTCATTAGGGTTGACAGATTACACAAATCCAAAATTTGAAGCGCATTCTTCTACATTTTTTGACTTTTCGGAAGTCCGGAAGAAAATGCTGGAGCTGGAAAATCAACATGAAAAAAATGTGAACCAAAGCCGCATCAATATGAAAAAATTTGTACAGGCATTGTTCATGCAAGCGCGGCAGCTGGTGGAGTAAATCTTGAGACTATACATGCTTCCGGCATAAAGACAGCGCAAAAGGGGGGGCCTTTTGCGCCGCTTCATCGGGATTGACATGGACGCAGCTTTTATTGATACATTACAAAAGCGGATTATTCTATACCCCGCTATGTTTTTAATCGCATCCTTACTTATAGGGGGACTTTTGGCGGTTTATATTGGCAATAGAATTTCCACTCCGATTAATCGTTTAGTTCGTTTCACAAAAGTAATTTCGTCGGGAAATCTCGGTCAAGCCATCGATATAAAACGAGAAGATGAAATTGGTTTACTATCTGATAGTTTTGAAGAAATGCGGCAAAATTTGCGTCTTATCATTGATAGCGTAAGAGAGAAATCACAAACAATCAATGAAACAAGCAACACCCTCTTTGTCTCATTTGAAGAATTGGAAGGAGCTTCTCAGCAAATCGTAACGGGAACAAATGAGGAAGCTCATGGAGCGGAAGAAAGATCTAAGCATATAGAGTATATTTCAAATATGACGACCGAAATGTCTACAGCCATTGAGAACATGGACAAGCAAACGAAACAAATAAAAGAGTTTACGGATCACACAAGTAAGCTATCGGAAAAAGGCTATGAGCAAGTGAGCGTCATTTCGGCCCAAATTAATAAAATTAAACATAATGGAGCAGCGACAAAAGAAAATCTGTCTAAATTAAATCATAAGCTGGAACATATTAACAGGATTATTGATTTGATTCGCGAGATTTCTTCTCAGACGAACTTACTGTCGTTAAATGCTGCCATCGAGGCCGCTCGTGCTGGAGAAGCTGGAAAAGGGTTTTCGGTAGTCGCCCAAGAAATTCAAAAACTGGCCAATCAGACAGCTGCATCCATAAAGGACATTTCCAATACAATCGATGAAATCAATCAACAAACGAACAGAGTTTTGCATCTTAACGAGCAAGATTTTGAGGATATCGTAAAAGGGGTAGAAATTGTAGAAGACAACGGTCGTCTCTTCAATGAAATTTTCGAATCGGTGGAACAGCTTAAATCAAGATCCGGTCTTATCTTTGCAAGTTCAGGGAACATAGCAAAGGCAGCAGATACAACACTTTCATCCATTCAAGAAATTGCGGCTATTACTGAGCAAAGCGTGGCGACCGCTCAAGAAATTGCAGCCGCTGCTGTTCAGCAGAACAGTACGGTCGAGACATTAAAATATCAAAACCAATTGTTGAAAGACGTGGCTAACGTGCTCCAAAATACTGTCGGGAGATTCAAAATAGATAGTTGAATCAACAAAAGAGGATGACCCAAAAGGTATAAAATACTTTTTGGGTCATCCTCTTTTCCTTATAAATCATAAACAGAACGGATATATTCAATCTCCAGGGCGAGGCCTTCTTTTAAGGAGATTTTTGGGTCATAACCAAGTAAGTTCATGGCCTTGGTTATGTCCGCCCACGTATGTTTCGGTTCGCCGCTCACCTTGGCGGAATAGTGGATGTTCGCTTTTTTTCCTGTCAGTTCCTCAATGATCGTAATGACATCTTTCACCGATGCCCGCTCTTTTCCTCCGATATTAATGATTTCTCCCAGTACATTTTCTTTATGAAGAACGGAAGAGGTTCCTTCTACACAATCGCTAATGTAAGTGAAATCGCGCGATTGCAGACCATCGCCAAAAACGGTTAAAGGGTTTCCTGTAATAATTTGTTTAATAAAGCGGTGGAAAGCCATATCCGGGCGCTGTCTTGGACCGTATACGGTAAAAAAGCGAACTGTAACGATGGGGATTTGATAGCTGATGCGATAGACGTGACATAAATGTTCGCCGGTTAGCTTGGTGATCCCGTATGGAGAGAGAGGGGCAGGGCATGCATCTTCAGAGACTCTTCCGCTCTTTTCTCCGTAGACAGATGATGTAGAGGCGTAAATGAACTTTTTCAATGGCCGATCTTTGGCGGCTTCCAACAGACGCTGTGTGGAGAGGATATTGTTTGTTACATATGGGTCAAAATCTTTCCCCCAACTGGAACGTACACCGGGCATTCCGGCCAAATGGTAGACGGCGTCAATCCCTTTGAGAAGATCCGATAACTCTGTCGTCAGTAAATCTTGCTGGATAAGCCGAAATCGGGGGTGACTAAGAAGATGGGAAACATTTTTCAATTTTAGATCTGCGGTTGTCGGCCCGGTAAATGTATCAATTCCTAAAATTTCATTTTTTTCATCTTCCAGCAGTTTATCGCATAAATGGGAACCGATGAATCCAGCTGCTCCTGTGACTAGAATGTTCATGGCCGCGCCACCCCCATATGCCGAAAACCGTGTTGTCGAACCATTTGCGGATCGAGACAATTGCGGGCATCCAAAATGATAGTGCCCTCCATAAGTTCTTTCATTTTAGCCAAATCCAAATGGACAAATTCCGGCCAATCGGTCGCAATGACGAGACAATCGGAACCGGTGACGGATTCCTCCAACGTTGGGTGTTGAGTTACATTCCCTTTTAAGGAAGCGGGCAATGTCGCTTTCGGGTCATACGTATGGACATTGCAGCCAAGCTCATGCAATTTTTCAATGAGATGGACGGCCGGAGAAGAGCGTGTATCATCCGTATTTGGTTTAAAGGCAATGCCTAAAACGGTAATGTTTTTTCCACTCAGTTGTTCAAAAGCTGAAGTGAGTTTTTCAATATAGAGGTCTACTTGTGTCGTGTTAATAGCTTGAACGGCTTGTAAAATAAGCGGGGTTACATACTTGGCCAGCGCGCTGTGTTCTAACGAACGTACATCTTTTGGAAAACATGAACCCCCGTAGCCAATTCCTGATTGAAGGAAGTGAGGACCAATTCGAGGATCTGTGCTGATTCCTTTCACCACATCTTTAATATTTACCTCGTACTTGTCACAAATTCTAGCAATCTCATTGATAAAAGAGATTTTCGTTGCTAGAAATGCGTTGGAAGTATATTTAATCATTTCGGCACCGCTTAAGCTTGTAACGATATAAGGGGCATCCAGCCCTTTATACAAATCTTTCATGACGGAGAGGGATTTCTTGTCGTCTTTTCGCAGCCCTACAACAATTTTATCTGGATGTTCCATATCATAGATAGCCGTGCCTTCTTTTAGAAATTCCGGGTTTGAAACAACATCAAATAAGTGGGATGGAATTCCTTTTTGGATGAACATATTATGAATCCATTCATTTGTTCCAGGGGGAACCGTACTTTTGGTAATAATCGTTTTATAAGATGATAGAGAATCTGCAATCTCATCTACGACTGAACTTACATATGTTAAATCCGTTTTCCCATCTGGAAGAGACGGAGTTCCGACTGCAATGAGCAGGACAGATGCGTTTCCGATGCTTTCTGGTGCCGATGTTGTAAAAGTTACACGTTCACGGTTATGTTCAAATAATTCTTTTAAGCCGGGTTCATAGATGGGAACCCTTCCTTGTTGGAGCGTTTGAATATGCCGGACATTCTTGTCTACACAGCAAACTGTGTGCCCAAGATTGGCTAAAACAGCAGCTGTCGTTAATCCGACATATCCCGCTCCTATGATACATACATTCATCTTTATTTTACTCCTTTCCCAGGCAAATCTTCTGCGCGTTATATCGTATTAAGGTACAACCATATCTTGTGATAACGGAAACAGCCAATTGAGTAAAAAATATACGCATCTATCGCTCTTTTTTGGTTCAGGACAACTTTCTACTTCTATGAAAAGGAATACGATATAGGTAAAGTGAAACTTCATTCAGTGGGGGGGCTTACTACCCGTTAGAGAGGGATAAAGGAAACTTCCATCGGTGGGGGGTTTCCTTCATCCCCCACCGATGGTTAGCTGACTTATCGGGCTTTTACGGGCAGTTACCCTCCACTTAAACTTCCGCGATTACGCCAAGTTTTGAAGTGGGGGTCTTACTGCCCGTTAATGAGGGATAAACGGAAGAAGGGAAGAGAAATGTTGATAAAAAAAGCAATCATACCAGCAGCCGGCTTCGGTACAAGAAGTCTTCCGATTACAAAGGTCATTCCGAAAGAAATGTTTCCCATCGGGGTAAAGCCAGCTATCGAATATGTGATGGAAGAAGCGCTTGCATCCGGGATTGAACAAATTTTAATTATCGTCTCGCGATCGAAAAATTTGATTGTCGACTATTTTGATCACTCGTTTGAACTGGAAGCGTTTTTGGAAAAAAACAATAAAACGGAGTTATTGGAAAAGCTTAATATTCCTGATGTTCAAATATTGTACACACGCCAACCATATGCACGAGGACTTGGCGATGCGATTCGTCTTGGGAAAGGATTTGTCGGAAACGATCCGTTTGCGGTATTGCTGCCGGATGATATTATCGTCCATCAAAGCGGAAGCGGTTTACAAGAGCTCATTGAAGTGTACGAGAAACAACACCGCAGTGTGATTGGCCTTACGGAGGTAGATTCTGCACGCTTAAAGAATTACGGGGTCATCAAAGGGGAAAAAATCGATGACAATCTTTATGAGTTGTTTGATATTATCGAAAAACCGAAAAAAAATCCCCCATCCAATTTTGCCGTGATTGGCCGGTACGTATTTACCCCTGATATCATGTCACATTTGGAGATGCAAAATCCCGGTGTCGGGGGAGAGATTCAATTAACGGATGCCATCAAAGAAATGTTGAGCAAGGACAAGTGTTATGGAAAAGTGGTTGTAGGTGACAGGTACGATATTGGTTTAGAAGCGGATTATATTAAATTAATTAATAAAATCTATCATATGGAAAAATAGCCAATATACAAATTAATCTAGAAAATTAGACATGGTCAAAGAACAACCATGGCGAACTTTTTTCATAGATTGTCATAAAGATAATTACAAACTGGTAGGAGGGGTAGTGTGGATAAAAAGATAATCGAACCATGGGAAGTGGATGAACTTGTTCATGATGAGTTTTACGTGCCAGACTATATTGAGCAAATGGCGCGAGAGGTTCTCCGCCATTATGATTTTTCTGTCAGTGATATTCAAATCGTGACAACAAAGGCGGATAAGGGCGGAGCCATTTGGAAGCTTGAGACAAATAAGGGACCAAAAAGTTTGAAGCTTCTCCATAGAAGGCCAACAAGAAGTTTATTCAGTCTGGGGGCGCAAGAATATTTAGTCGATGTACAGAAAGCGAGAGTGCCTCCAATTGTTAAAACAAAAGATGGAATCAATTATGTGGAAGATGGAGGAAAGTTATGGTTTGTGGCAGAGTGGATTGAATCGCTGGCTCCCGTTTCAAAAGACTTGGAAGGGGCAAAACATCTTTGTAATGCGCTGGGTGAATTCCATCGCCTGACGAAAGGATACGTGCCTCCGAAGCAAGCGGAGAACGCTTCAAGATTATATAAATGGCTGAAAGGTTATGAAAAAATCATTTTTAAGATGGATTGGTTTCGAACGATTGCGAAGGCATATGACGAAATGCCGGCAAGTTCCGCTGTATTAAGTGTTGTAGACCAATTCGAAGAACAGGCGAGAAAAAGTCTTGAAAGGCTCCAGCAATCCAGCTATTTGGACTTAACAAAGCATGGAAATGCATATTGGGGGCTCGTTCACCAAGATTACGGATGGTCGAATGGACAAATGGGTTCAAATGGTATGTGGGTCATTGATTTGGACGGTGTCGCCTATGATCTTCCAATTCGGGATTTAAGAAAGCTGATTACTGGTACAATGGCAGACCTCTTCACCTGGGATGTAACGTGGATCCGGGAAATGATCAAGGCCTATCATGAAGCCAATCCGATTACACCTGAACTGTATGATATTTTATTGATTGATTTATCGCTTCCAAATGAATTTTATAAAAATATAAAAGAAATGGTATATGAACCGGAAGTGTTTCTAAATGAAGAAACCAAACAAATGGTTCAAATCATTGTAGACACGGACCAGTCAAAATGGCCTGCGTTAGAAGAAATTGCAAACGATTGGAAGGGAAGGGGATAACTATGAAAATCTTAATGATTTGTACCGAAAAGCTCCCTGTTCCTCCGGTACTGGGAGGAGCGATTCAAACTTATATCTCCGGTGTTCTCCCGCACATAAGCCGTCATCACGACATCACGATTTTAGGAACGGATGATCCATCGCTTCCTGATCAAGAAACCATCAAGGGAATTCATTACGTACGCATACCGGGAAAGATATTTGAAATATATAGGGAGGGCGTTGTCAATTACGTTCAATCCAATCGCTTTGACCTTATACACATCTTCAATCGTCCCCGTCTTGTCACCCCTGTCCGTCATGCAGCCGCTCAAGCAAAAATTACGTTAAGCATGCATAATGATATGTTCAATCAGGAAAAAATCGATCCCGAGGAAGCGGCACAAGCGATAGATGAGGTTTCAAATATCGTGACGGTCAGCGATTATATTGGAAACGTGATAAAGACTTTATACCCGCAAGCTTCGTCAAAAGTGCGAACGATTTATTCCGGTGTAGATATCGATCGGTTTTTACCTGGAAACCATCCGAATATGAGAAGAACAAGAAATGATATTCGACAGGCGAATGGCTTGGAAAACAAGACGGTTCTTTTGTTCGCCGGAAGGCTTTCCCACAATAAAGGAGTCGATAAATTAGTAAGAGCGATTCCGGAACTTTCGAAAAAATTTAAGGATTTGGCGTTAGTCATTATGGGGAGCAAATGGTTCAGCCAAGAAGATACGACGGATTATATCGCGTATGTGCGTGCACTGTCCAAAAAACTGACCGTTCCGGTTATTGCAACAGGATTTGTGTCCCCGAGTGAAATACAAAAGTGGTTTGCAGCAGCCGATTTGTTCGTATGTACATCGCAATGGCAGGAACCGTTGGCCCGCGTACATTATGAAGCGATGGCAGCAGGTCTTCCCATTGTCACGACGGCAAGAGGCGGAAATCCAGAAGTCATCCTCAAAAGGGAGAACGGTCTTGTAGTCGAAAAACCGGAACATCCAAACGGCTTTGTCGAAAACATTTCAGAGATTCTTTCCAATCCATCATTGATGAAAAAGATGGGGCAAAAAGGCAGGGAACTGGCGATTTCTCTATATACGTGGGATCGAGTGGCCTCTGAATTACTTGAAGTGTGGGAGCAAGCGATAATCGCTGTGTCATCCGCAGATGCTGTTGAAGACACTGGGAAACAGGCTGTATTTGAAATCGTTAAGGGGTTAGATGAAGAACAAACAAAAGCAGAAGAAAAAGCGGCATCTAAAAAGAAACGGAAAGAAGCAGAAGAAAAAGCGGCATCTGAAAAGAAACGGAAGGAAGCAGAAGAAAACGTTGTATTGGCAGAGAAACAGGCAACAGCAGAAGAAAAAGATGTCTTTGAAAGCAGCGAATCTTCAGTGGCAATGGAGGTAAGAAGAAAGCGAAGAAGAAGGAGAAGAAGAACAATCATCAAAGGAGATGCCAATATTCACAGTACATCGTACCGCTCAGTTTATTAATGAACGAAGAAAAGGAAGATAAGAAAATGAAGCGTTAGTAGAGGATGAAGACTGACTTGGAGGTAGAACCTTATTTCCTGAGTCAGTCTTTTCGTTTGGCTGTGTCAAGTTTAAATGAGAAGGGACGTTACGATTAAAGGATAGACAGATTAAGGCAAAATGGCAACAATCATGGTAAGATAGGGGCAATGGATAAATGGTATCAAACGGCTTTTTGTGGCTGACATTACTTAGAGAGCATGACGGGGGTGAAAAGATATGCTGCAAAAAACAAACCATTTCCTTGAAAAAATGATGCCCATTCTTACGCCAACGAGTGTATTGTTGGGGGTTTTACTTGCGGATGGAATTAAATTCTATGCCTTTTTAGTACCGTGGATTTTTGCTTTTATGACGTTTTCCGGGAGTCTAAGTTCAAATTTCAAGGCTCTTAAACGAGTGCTGGCCCATCCATTACCGATGTTCCTCGCATTACTTATTTTACATATATTGATGCCGGTATGGGCGTGGGCAATCGGACATGTGGCATTCGGCGGAGATGCGTTCACGATTACAGGGCTCGTTTTAGCCGCGGTGATTCCGACTGGGATCACAAGTTTCATTTGGGTTTCCATTCATAAAGGGAATATCCCCCTGGCGCTGTCGATTATCCTGATCGATACGTTTCTATCCCCGTTCATTGTGCCATATGCCTTGACATTAACAGCGGGAGAGAAAGTTCAAATGGATATATGGGGGATGATGCAGGGACTGATTTTAATGGTTGTCCTTCCTTCGTTATTAGGCATGCTGTTAAATCAAGTAACCGATGGCAAAGTGAAAGATGTGATAGGAGTGAGGCTCGCACCTTTCTCGAAAATGGGTTTAGTGTTCGTGGTGATGTTAAATAGTGCTGTCGTCGCTCCATATTTGAAAGTCGTAGATAGAAAGCTTGTTTCCATTGCCGTCGTTGTCTTTCTTCTGTCTTCCTCCGGTTATTTATTTTCGTGGCTGATCAGTAAAATGTTTAAGAGAGACAGAGAGGAGATTGTGACCTTGACATTTACGGGCGGTATGAGAAATATTAGTGCCGGTGCGGTCGTGGCCGTTGCTTATTTTCCGCCTCCCGTTGCGGTTCCCGTTGTACTGGGCATCCTTTTTCAACAAATGCTGGCCTCCTTTTACGGGCATATGCTCCATCGTTTGTATTACAGGCCGGTCCATCGCTATGAATCGATGTAATGAATTCAATATAAGAAAAAACGTCCAGGTCAAATTCATGGCGCATAATCCTTTTCAAGATGTACATTCTTATCTTATGACAAAGAACCGTCAAAAAAATCCAACAACAAGGGTTTTCTTGACGGTTCTTTTTTCTTTAGGTCCTCTGGGCTTTGAACAGTCAACGAGCAGAATCTTCTTTAGTTTGGAAGTTAAAAAGACATATTTTGGATTATTTGTGTCAGGAAATGTAACATGTAAATAGATTTATATAATTCCGTGTAACATAATCTAACTATATACTTCACCCGCTAAAAGGAACATTTACAAAGGAGAGGGTGCTGTTGGAGGAAATCCATCGCATTTTAGATCATATTGATTCGTCGGTTCAACGAGATGTCTTGGCGACGATTATCCATGTAGAAGGTTCGGCATATCGAAAAGAAGGAACGTCCATGTTGTTCCGGGAAGACGGGACCCAGGTTGGGGTGTTGAGTGCCGGGTGTCTTGAAGAAGATCTTTCCATCCGCGTAAAGGAAATGAGGGCCGAAGATGGGGCGCAAATGTCAACCTTTGATATGAGAAGCTATGATGATTTGTCATGGGGACAGGGGGCAGGATGCAATGGTGTTATTCATGTACTGTTGGAACCGATCGATGTTCGGCTGCGTCAGCATTTGTCTGCACTCAAGTTCTATCTTGAAGCCGGAAAAGCGGTCATGATGGTCAAAAAATTAACGGACGGCCTTGCTGTTTCGGGCTATTTATTTTTTGTGGAAGGACAGCTGCCATTCGGGGAATGGCAGGGGGCAATACCGGATGAAGTAAAGGGTTTACAGGCGGAATGGAAGGTCTCCGGACATAAAAGCGGCATTGCTTTTATTCCGGAATTAGACGAATCCTTCTACCTTCACTGTTTTCGTCCGAAGCCGAGACTCATCGTTTTTGGAGCGGGGATGGATGCGGTGCCGCTCGTAAAGCTTGCCGCGCAAATAGGCTTTTCTGTCACGGTTTGTGACCGGAGGCCGGCGTTTTGTCATAAAAGTCATTTTCCGGATGCGGATCAACTCATCATCGGTTTCCCGCAAGAAACCGTGAACCAGCTCCAATTGACACCCGATGATTTTGTCATGATCCTTACCCATCAATTCCAGCGCGATCACGAGCTGCTGCAGCTATTGATGAAACAAAAGCTCCGGTATTTGGGAGTATTAGGTTCAAAGTCGAGGACCTCCCGCTTGCTCGACGGAAAGGAAATTCCCGATAGCATCCATACCCCCGTCGGTCTTCCGATTGGGGCGGAGGGGCCGATGGAGATTGCTGTCAGCATCGTTTCCCAATTGATTCAAATTTACCGGAAACGGGATGTTGGCAAGGTGATAAGTGCATGAAGCGAAAACGTATTATCGCGGTCTACTTGGCGGCAGGTAAAAGCAGCCGGATGGGGACAAATAAGCTCTCCCTTCCGTTGGGCAATACAACGGTGGGCAGCCAAGGGCTGCATGCGGCTCTTCAATCGATGCTCTGCCATGTCATTGTGGTGACAAAGGCAGAAGACCAGCTCGAATGGATGGACCCTGTTTTTTTCTCCAGTCAGATGAGAAAACGCTGGACTTGTATTTCATGTCCCGAAGCAGAAAAAGGACAGGCTTATTCTTTAAGATGCGGACTGCGGGAAGGAGAACGAATGAAGGCAGACGGAATCATGATTTTGCTTGCCGATCAGCCATTTGTTTCGACGCCTATGATCAATGATCTGATAGATGGTTATGAAAAACACAAGAATGTCCCTTTTATCGCCGCCAATTTCCGGAGTATACTCAGACCTCCGGTTTTATTTTCTCCTAAACTTTTTCCGTCTCTTATGCGGCTGGAAGAAGATGAAGGGGCGCGAAAACTGCTGCGCCAGGAATCTGCGATGAAGGGGATGGCGATTGAATACATGGATGAGCGAGCATTTTATGATGTTGATACAAAGGAAGATTATGAGTGGGTGAAAGGAGGAAGAGGGGATGATTACAGCAGGGGAATTGCAAGCACGTGTTTGGATGCCTTCCAGTGTCGAAGAGGCATGGGAGGCTAAGCAAAAGCTCGGTTCGGGTGCTTGTTTCGTCTCAGGAGGGACATTGCTGCAAACTCAATGGGAAAAAGGTATTCCGTGTCCTGAGAACTTCATCAGTTTAGAGCGGATTCAAGAAATGCGGGGCGTCTGCAAAGAGTTTGACGGCAATCGTACAGTCCTTCAGATCGGAGCGCTCACGTCTCTGTCTCTTTGTCAGGGCCATCCTTTTATAACAGGGAAGGATTGGGCGCTGCTGGCGGAATCGATCAGGTCAATCGCAGCCCCGGCTGTACGCAATAGAGGAACGCTTGGGGGAAATATATCGAGCCGTTACGGGGACAGCATTCCGGCACTGTTGGCGATAGGGGCGGAAGTCATCTCGTTTGACGGGAAAAAAAGGAGGAGGGAAGAGCTGTGGAAATGGCTCCAACCAAAAGCGGAATCGCCTCTTTTAATCAGCATTTTGCTTCCCGAAGGAAAAAGGTCTGCAAAAACCGTTAGCTTTTATAAAAAAATCGGTCGTCGGGAAGCCTTTTCTATTTCTCTTGTGGCCGTTTCCGGTTCTTGTACATGGAACGAAAAAGGAGAAGTGGAGGAAATCCGGCTGGCGGCGGGAGGGGGGGACAATCCCCCGCAGCGGTTGACAGCCTGTGAGCGGCTATTGGAAGGGACCGTTCCTGACGCAGAGCTTTGGCAAAAACTTTATTTAGAGATTGCGGAGGAGTTTCAGCCTGTTTCCGATGCGTTCGCTTCAGCCGATTACCGGAAATGGACGGCGGCGAATGTCATGATGTCAGAGCTTACGAGGTTACAAGGCTAACAGAGAAAAAGGAGGGGATCCATGTGCGTCTAACAGAAAGAAATAAGCGAAATCGGCCCGATGGTGTAGGGAAGGTGACGGGTGAACTGAAATATCTAACAGATTTATCTTTTCCCGGCATGTTATTCGGGAAAATTTTGAGAAGCTCTTACCCGCATGCCAACATTCTTTCCATCTGTACAGAGCGGGCGAAAAAGCTTCCCGGTGTAAGGGCGGTTGTGACGCATGCGGATGTACCGGGCATGAACCGATTCGGAATCGTCATTCCCGATCAGCCGGTGCTTTGTGAAGAAAAAGTGCGATATACAGGAGATGCCATTGCAACTGTGGCGGCGGAAACGGAAGAAATAGCAGAACGGGCCTTGAAGCTGATTGAAGTCGTTTATGATCGGCTTCCTGAGGTGGATAATCCGGAAAAAGCGCTTCTTCCCGATGCACCGCAGCTTCATCCGGGAGGAAATGTATTGCATCGTTCCAGTTATCAAAAAGGGGATATGGAAGAAGGGTTTAAAAAATGTGCGGTTGTGGTGGAAGAAACGTACGAGCTGCCGCGGCAAATGCATGCTTATATGGAAACGGAGGGCGGTGTCATTGTTCCGGAAGAAGGCGGCGGTCTTACCATATATGCCGGAACCCAGCACGGCTATAAAGATCGTTTTCAATTGGCGCGGATTTTGGCGATGCCCGAAGCCGATATCCGTGTGGTATCAAGTCCGATGGGCGGTTCTTTCGGGGGAAAAGATGAGCTGAATATTCAGCCATACGGGGCGTTATTGGCTCTCGCTACAGGATGTCCGGTCAAAATCCACCATAGCAGGCGGGAATCCGTGAGAGCGGGGCTAAAGCGGCATCCGATGAAAATCAAAATGAAAACAGGCTCCGATGAACATGGAAATATCCTTGCGCATGAAGTCCATATTGTCGCAGATACGGGTGCTTATGCAACGTTAGGGCCCGCTGTATTGGATTTTGCGGTGGAGCATGCCGCGGGGCCTTATATCATTCCTCATATAAATGTCCAAGGTGTGTCCGTTTATACGAATAACGGAGTCGCCGGTGAGTTTCGGGGATTTGGAGGGAATCAAATTACATTTGCGCTTGAAGGGCAAATGGACCGCCTTGCGGAGAAACTTGGAATGAACCCCATTGAATTGAGAAGAAAAAACATCAGAAAGGCGGATGACCTAGGGCCTTTAGGGCAGCGGATTGCTCCGACGGACGGTGCCGCTCAAGTGTTGGGAGCGATCAGTCGCTCTCCTCTCTTAAAGAGTGCCGCTAAAGATTTTGGAGAAGACTGGAAGAGGACGGGTACGGGGATTGCTGTCACAATGCACGGAGGGGGCCTTGGATTTGGTCGTTTGGATAGTGCCGGCGGTCGTCTTTCTTTGAACGGGAATGGAAAAATCGAAGCTGCATTTGGATTTGAAGAATGCGGGCAGGGACTTTTGTCTGTCATCGAACACATCGTGACAGAGGAAATTGGATGCTCTTCTGAAGATATCCTAATCGTCATTGGTGACACGGCGTTAGTGCCGCCGTCCGGTTCTTCGACTGCTTCAAGAGGAACGAGCATGGTATGGCAGGCGGTCCGGCGAATGAAGGGGTCTTTTCGTCAGCGAATCCTCGAGCATGCCGAACAGCTTACAGGTATACAATCCAGCCAACTCCGCCTTGGAGCAGGCGGGATTTGGAGTAACAAGGAAGGCGTGGCGAGCCAGCCTTGCCTCACGTATGAACAGCTGGGGAAGGAACACCCGGTTGTAGTGAACACCAATTTTCATTTTCCGACAACTCCGGATGCCGTCAACGGCGGCCATTTTTTGTATTCGTTCGGCGCTGTGGCTGTCCGTGTGGAAGTAGATGTGTTGACAGGGAAAGTCAAGGTGGTCGATATGGATCATGCGGTAGCGGCCGGACCTGTCGTCAGTCCCCTGGGCTATCTTGGCCAGATAGAAGGCGGTGGTGTAATGGCGCTTGGCTATACATTGATGGAAGAAGCCTTAATGAGTGAAAGCAGTTATGTAACCGAAAACTTGGATTCATATCTGATTCCGGGCATTTGCGATGTTCCTTTTAAGATGGAGGTCGAAGCGATTGAAACCTTATATGAAGGAGATCCATTTGGGCCGAGAGGAGTAGGAGAAATCGGAACGGTAGCGGTGGCCCCGGCTATTGCGAAGGCAATCCATGATGCCGCCGGCTGCTGGATTTCCCGCTTGCCTGTGTCAGCTGAAGCGGTTGTAAAGGCTGTAGGGTTAAAGGAGATGAGAACATGGAGATGAAAAAAGCTGTGCAGGTGCAAGTTCCCCGGTCTTCGGTAAAGGAAATGCTCATTCATTTACATGTGAATGAGCAGGCTGTACGAGTAAAGGTAAATCCCGCCGTTCGTCTTGTTGATATTTTACGAGAAAACTTGAATTTAACGGGAACGAAGATTTCCTGCGGGATTGGCCGCTGCGGTGCTTGCTCTGTCCTGATGGATGGCAAGCTCGTGAATTCTTGTTTAACGATGGCGTATCAAGCCGATGGAACTTCCATTACAACGATTGAAGGATTAGGAAAAGGAGGCCTTCATCCGATCCAGAAGGCTTTTTTGGAAGAAGGGGGCTTCCAGTGCGGTTACTGCACACCGGGCATGATCATAGCAGTGAAGGTACTAATTGATGAAACACCGCACCCGACAGATGAACAAATCCAGGAGGCGTTGTCAGGAAACCTTTGCCGCTGCACCGGCTATGGAGGAATCATCAGGGCGGTGAAGCAAGTGGTAGATAATAGGAGAAAATCGATAATATAGAACGAGAGGATGACCCAAACGGGCAAAATACAGCCCTTTTGGGTCATCCGCCTGAAAGGCCCCGTCATGCAAAATCCGGTAAAACCAAAGGATTATGTGACGGGGCCTTTTAGTAAAAATCAGTTTTTGTAATTTATTAGAGGCTATGGGTCAGCTCCTTTTTGTTGAATTATTGTGTACCAGTAGATGGACTTGTTGAGGAGAGTTTGCTTTATGGAAAAGGACCGTTTCGCCTAGTTGGTGTGATTTACCAAATAAGCAAAACGGTCCTTTTTGGGAGATGGATTCTAACGAGGAAGACTCCATTGGAATCCATCTCTTAACTGCCGCGGTATATTTGATAGCCCCACGGAGAAATGAGCAAAGGCACGTGGTAGTGGGAACGGGGATCTGCAATGCCAAAACGGATAGACACTTTGTCTAAAAAAGCCGGTTCAGGCAAGGTCACACTTTTTTCTCGAAAGTAATCACCGATGTTAAAGAGAAGTTCGTATTCTCCCGTTTTCATCTCATCCGTTGATAGAAGCGGCTCGTTTAATCTGCCGTCGTCATTTGTCATCGCCGTTTTTAAAAGGAATGGTGTTGAGCCCTCGAATTTTGACAATTGTATGGTGACATTTGCCGCCGGCATACCGTGTGTTAAATCCAGAATATGTGTCGTAAGACCTGTCATTTTATCAAATCCTTTTACTGTTCTATTCGTTCGTTTAAACGAAACAGCGCGATCTTATAAATCTCTGATAGAGCTGTTTCAAATTCAACGGATTGTTCATTATTGACTCTAAGTTTCATAGCTGAATATAGTTCATCTTTTGTCCGGCCTTTGACGGCCATGATAAAAGGGAAATCAAACTTTCTCATATATTGTTCGTTTAGAATAGAAAAATTTTCGTATTCTTCGGGTGAAAGCTGATTTAAGCCGACATTTTTTTGTTCCTCCCTGGAAGAGGGGCTGACTTCGAGCCGGGTCCCTAAATTAGGATGTAACCGGATCAGTGTTAGTTGATCTTCGAGAGAAGCTTCTTCTACGATTTGTACCATTCGCTCATGGAGGGCCGGCAAAGAAGGGAAAGGACGAAATTTCCCTGCCGCCTCTGCCACCCACGGGGAATGTTCAAAAATGCCGCCTAGCAAGCGGGTAAATTCGGAAAGGGACATCTTGTTTAGATCGTTAATGGCGACCATAAGCTAAAAACTCCTTTTTATGCGGGATGTATAGTTGGAATAGTCAGACTTTTCCTGCTGTGAGTTCTTCCTGTTGAAGGGACACCTTCGCTTTTTGAGAAGTGAAGTTAAAGAATAAATTTAATAAAATGGCCGTTAAGCTTCCGATTACAATCCCGTCGCCGGCAATGATTTTCACGGCATCCGGCAGTTGGGCGGAGAATTCGGGAACAACGGTCGCACCGAGCCCTAATGAAATGGAGCAAGCGATGATCAGCAAGTTATCATTCTGGCGAAAATCAACTTCCGTCAGCATTTTGATCCCTGATGAAACCACCATTCCAAACATGACTACCATTGCACCCCCTAATACGGGAGTCGGGATGATTGTCGTAAAAGCAGCGATTTTCGGGATGAGGCCAAGTGCGATCAAAATGCACCCTGCAGCGATGACAACGCTTCTTGTTTTAATTTTTGATAGCTGAACAAGTCCGATGTTTTGCGCGAATGTGCTGTAAGGGAAAGCGTTGAAAAGACCGCCTAAAATAAAGGCCAATCCTTCTGCGCGGTAGCCGCGTACGAAATCGTCTTCCGTTAGCTCGCGTTCACAAATTTTCCCTAATGCAAGAAAGGCCCCGGTTGATTCGATGACAATGACGCTTGCGACGATGATCATGGTTAAAATCGGTCCAAGTTCGAATGTTGGAGCACCAAAGTAAAAGAGGGTCGGCATGTGAAACCAGGAGGCTTCCGTTACGCTGGAAAAATCGACATTTCCCATTGCTGCTGAAACGAGTGTCCCGACGATAATCCCCAATAATACGGATAGTGAGCGGATAAAACCGTCAAAAAAGCGATTCACCACTAAAATGAACACTAATACGGCAAAAGCGAGCAGTAAATTTTGCGGATTTCCGTAGTCAGGGCTTCCTGCTCCTCCGGCCATGTTTTTAATGCCTGCGGGAACTAATGAGATTCCAATGATGGTTACAACAGAACCTGTGACGACAGGCGGAAATACCTTGATGAGCTTTCCAAAAAAACGAGCGAATAAAAAGATATAAACCCCGGCGGCGATAATGGAACCGTAAATGGCTCCCATACCGTGCTCGGTCCCGATGCCAATCATGGGGGTAACGGCTACAAAGGATGTTCCTAACACAACGGGCAGACCGATTCCGAAAAATTTATTTTTCCATGCTTGCAGAAGTGTGGCAATTCCGCAGGTCAATAAATCGATGGCCACTAAATAAGCGAGCTGCTCGGTGGTAAGATTCAATGCTCTTCCTACGATTAAAGGGACCAAAATGGCTCCCGCATACATGGCCAGCACATGCTGCAGACCGAGTGAAAACACTTTTCCGGGGTTGCTTTTCTTGTTCATTCAAATACCCTCCTTTAATAAAAAAACGAACATGTTATAATTTATTACATATCATGTTATGTTTAGGAACATCATACTTTAATTTATGATGATTGTCATTGTATATGTTCACTAAAAGTAAGAAGGAGAGATGGACATTTTATATAAAGGTAAATAACCAGTCATTATAGATTTAACAACGTTTTAATTCGTAAAGCGAGACGCAATTGGAGAGTTGTATCTGGATCCTTCAGGCTTCGCCCCAGCAGTTCTTCGCATTTTTCCAGACGATAAATGACAGTGTTGCGATGGACATACAAACGTTTGGCGGTTTCTGATATCTGGCAATGTGTTTCCAAATAAATGAATAAGGTGTGCAAAAGACTTTGGTCTTCTGTCTGATTGGGTTGTGCGAGATTTTGTAAAATATGAAAATAAAATTCTTTCAGATCTTCTGCCGGAATGATTCGTAAAAGTTCGGATATGTCCTTCGTTTGAAATAGTTGAATATATTGGGTGCTGCTGGAAAGTTGGCCAGTATGCAGGGCGTCGATGGCTTCTTTAAATCCATTCTGTACGTCAAGAAATTGTAAGCTTACATTGCTTACACCAAAAGAAATGGTGCGTCCAAACCGATTGTTGATCTTCGTTTGAAGAAGATTGAGACAAGGAAGGATCGATGCGCTCATATCTTTTTGAGGCTCTTTGACTTCGGTCAATAAAATACAGTGATCGCCTTTTATGAACAGGTGGGTCGGAAGGGGAAGCTGGGAGAGCTCTCCTTCTAAGCATTCATAAATGAAGTCTGTTTCCGTTTGGTATTGCGTAAAGCTTAAGGATTTTTCGTGTAAATCAAGCTTTCCTGCTGTGCAAATGTATTTCTGGTCGTTTCGTAAATGGAACTCTTTTGCGCGGTTGATAATTTCTTCTTGCGATGAAAAGGCGCCCTCTAGAAAATTATTGAAAAATTCATTGCGCACTCTTTTGGCGTGCTGCTTTAATGCATTTTCCTTCATAAGTTCAAAGGAAATCACATTGGTGGCTTGTTCGATTGTTAAAATAACGGAGCGATTAGAATGCGGAATGTCTCCTAACACGATAAGGCAGCCCCGTTCTTTTTCGTGTGTATGGACAGGGAAGGCAGAGATGGCACTTCGTCCGTTTAGGAACGAAAATAAGGAGTGTGCCTGTTTTGACAAGAAGAAACAATGGCCGTTTTTATATAAATCTTCTATATTACATATAAAGTCAGGGAGTGTGTGTGAAGCGGCAATCGGCTTTGCGTGTTGATCCAATAATAAAACCGGATAGTTAATGATGGAAGATAGGCTTTCCAGTAGTCTTTTAATGCCTTTGCCGCTAATGATATGATCGGTAAAACGTTGGTGTGCTTCGATGGCAGAGTGTAATTCGGTTGTCCGCATATCGAGAATGCAGCTTAATGTTTGATTGACGATTTCGCCGAGCGAAATATCGACAGGAAGCTCGATGATGGGAAATTTTAACTCGTTGGCGAGTGTCAAGGCCTCTGGTGGAACCTCATCTAAAAACCGCTTTGTTTTAATGCCCAGCGCTGCGCACTGTTGGCTGGCCATCTGGTTGATTAAGCCGGCTAAGGCGCGGGGGGTATCTTTTAAGTGATAAGCGGTTGTCACCAGCAATTCGTTCGGTTTTAAAAAGTGGATAATATCCGGGGCATCCATCATGGTCACATGATGAATGTCGCGTTCTACTCCTGATTCACCGGCTAGTAATTTTGCATTCTGTAAAATCGGATGTTCTAAAATATCAATTACTCTCATATTTCCGCTCCTTTAGAAAGAAATGTTATAAAACGTGACATAAATTAAAGGATGTCTGTTATAAGATAACTACATTATAAGGATAATTTGGTTAAAGTACACAATTTTTTGGAGAAAATATCACATTTTCGCTGATGAAAGTTTTTAGTTTTATAAGTAAAATGAGTTTAATAAGATTTGTTTGTTATGAAATATTACATAAGTCGGTTCTATCGTTTTGTGAGATATCGTTTCATTTTAATCATTGCTGTCAAAGAGATTGACAGATGCGTGGATAGAAACGGAAGTCATTTCGTGCATGAGGTTAGGGGACGAAAAAAGGAAGGAGGGAATCGATCAGATGTCCATGAATATACAATCAGCTTCATCTATTAGAGAAGAAGCGGAGGAAATGGTTGAATGGCTGGCTTCGTTCGGCTGGACGGAGAACAGTGGCGTAACGAGGCTATTGTATTCTCCAGCTTGGATTTCGGCGCAGCGGGCTCTGGAAAGTAAAATGAACCAGATTGGGTTGCGGGCTTATTTCGATGATGTAGGAAATTTGTTTGGGAGATTAGAAGGGACCGAGCAGCACGCTCCTGTTATTTTGACGGGTTCCCATGTTGATACGGTTGTAAATGGCGGGAAATTTGATGGTGCCTACGGAATTATTTCTGGATTGATGGCGGTCAAACACTTACGTCAGCGTTACGGTGCTCCCAAAAAATCGATTGAAGTGGTTTCGTTATGCGAGGAAGAAGGGAGTCGGTTTCCATTTACTTTTTGGGGATCTGGAAGCATAACGGGGAAATATACGTACGAAGATATTCAGTTGGTGAAGGATTCGGACGGGATTCTATTCACTGAAGCGATGAACCAAGCGGGATTTGGTAAAGGTGACTACCGTCCGCCAAGGCGGAATGACTTGGAATGTTTTGTTGAACTCCATGTGGAACAAGGGTCCATTTTGGAGAGGGAAGGCCAATCGATTGGGATCGTGAGTCATATTGTTGGACAGCGGCGATACACCATTCAAGTAATAGGCGAAAGCAATCATGCAGGAACAACGCCGATGCCTTTTCGAAAAGATGCCATGAGCGCAGCCTCAGAGCTTATTTCCTATATAACGAAAAAAGCGAAACGGACAGATCCGGTGTTAGTAGCGACGGTTGGAAAAATATCGGTTAAACCGAACGTTCCGAATGTGATCGCTGGAGAAGTCACGTTTACTCTCGATGTCCGTCACCATGAAGAGGCGTTGCTTAATGAATTTTGTTCGGAGCTCCTCCAGTATTTTCAAGTGGTCGCCTCCGATCACCATGTGGAGGTATCCGTTTCACAATGGATGAATATCCAGCCTGTCGGAATGGATGAAAAATTGACTGAAATATCAAATAAAATAGCGTCTTCAAATGATATATCTTTCCTGAATTTAGTAAGTGGTGCAGGACATGATGCACAAGTATTCGGTACGTTTTGTCCAACATCTCTTCTCTTCGTTCCGAGCCACCAGGGTATCAGTCATTCCCCGAAAGAATATACAAACAACCGTGATCTTGAAAGTGGCATCAACATGTTAATCAAACTTTTATATCAATTAGCCTATTAAAAGGAAGGAAGAGATAGTATGAGTTTTTTAGAATTAAATACCCCTTTGCGAACGATTATGACACCTGGTCCGGTGGAAGTGGATCCAAGAGTGCTGCGTGCGATGAGTACGCCTATTTTGGGACAGTTTGATCCAGCCTTTACCGGAATCATGAATGAAGTGATGGAAATGGTCCGTCAAGTTTTTCAAACCAAAAATGAGTGGGCTTTTCCAATCGATGGGACATCGCGAGCGGGAATTGAAGCGGTGTTATGCAGCATCATTGAACCGGGAGATTCGGTGCTTGTACCGATTTTCGGGAGATTCGGTCATTTATTGACAGAACTATGCGAGCGATATGGAGCTGATGTCCACACAATGGAGTGTCAATGGGGAGAAGTATTCGACCCTCAAGAGGTCATTGCGGAAATGAAAAAAATTGCACCTAAAATGGTGGCGATTGTACATGGAGAAACGTCAACGGGATGTATGCAGCCGCTGAAGGAAATTGGCAGGGCGTGCCGGGAAATGGATGTGCTGCTTGTCGTCGATGCGGTAGCGACGATTGGCGGAACCGAAGTCAAGACAGATGAATGGTGCATTGATGCCGTTATCGGCGGTACCCAGAAATGTTTGTCCGTGCCTTCCGGGATGGCGCCGATTACGTATAATAAGCGGATTGAAAGAATCATTTTGGCACGCAAAAAAGTGGAGAGAGGAATCGCGACGGAAGCGGATAAACAATTTATACCCGCTGCCCCTTCGATTATCAGCAATTATTTTGACTTAAGTCAGCTTCAAGATTATTGGAGCCCGAGAAGGTTGAATCATCATACAGAAGCGACTTCCATGTTATATGCACTCCGTGAAGGGCTGCGTATCGTACTCCAAGAAGGATTGGAGGCGAGATTCGAACGTCATCGCCTTCATGAACGAGCGCTTGTGGCGGGACTCGAAGGGATGGGTCTGAAGTTATTCGGGGAGAAAAAGTGGAAACTGCCTACGGTAACATGTGTCCAAGTTCCGGAAGGGATCAACGCCGATGAGGTCAGGTCAATGCTTTTAAGTGAATTCGGTGTGGAAATCGCCAGTTCGTTCGGTCCACTTCACGGCAAAATATGGAGAATCGGCACGATGGGCTACAGCTGCCGAAAAGAAAATATCTTATTTGTATTAGCCGCATTTGAAGCGGTGCTGATTCGTCGTGGCGTTGCGGTTCATGCGGGGAGAGCGCTTCAAGCAGCGTTGGACACTTACGAGAAGCAAGTTGTCTGCACACATGGATAAAGGGGGAGTTATGATGAACGACTATTTTTTGACGTATCCATATTCATCTAAACGTGTATGTGCGATTGCCAATAAAGGAATGGTAGCAACCTCTCAGCCCCTGGCTGCGCAGGCTGGGTTAGACATGCTGAAAAAAGGGGGCAACGCGATTGATGCTGCCATTGCAACAGCTGCGTGCCTGACGGTCGTCGAACCGTCATCGAACGGCATCGGGGGAGATGCATTCGCGCTTGTCTGGACGAATCAATCGTTGTACGGATTAAATGCGAGCGGCCCGGCTCCCATGAATCTGACAATTGATGAAGTGGAGAAAAGAGGATATGAGAACATGCCTGAACGGGGATTTTGCCCTGTTACCGTACCGGGGGCTCCAAGTGCATGGGCGGCCCTTTCGAAACGATTTGGCCGTCTCCCTTTTCATGAAGTATTAAAGCCGGCTATTACATATGCCAGAGAAGGCTACCCGATTTCTCCAACTTTGGGGAGGAACTGGGAGCGGGCCATTGAATTGTTGAAGCAAACCGTCTCAGGAGAAGAGCATGAATGGTTTTTCCGGACGTTCGCTCCGGAAGGGAAAGCTCCCCATATAGGGCAAGTGTGGAAATCAGAAGCGATGGCCAATACGCTTGAATCCATTGCCTTATCAGGCGGCGAATCGTTTTATAAAGGGGAACTGGCGGACCGGATCGATCGATTTTCGAAGGAATACGGCGGTTTTATCCGGAAAGAAGATTTAATGCGTTATGAGCCCGAATGGGTCACCCCGATTAACGTAGACTATAAAGGATATAACATTTGGGAAATACCGCCAAATGGCCAGGGGCTGATTGCCTTAATGGCTCTCAATCTATTAAGGGAAGACTCGTTTTATGAAAAAGAACAACTAGAAACCTACCATATCCAACTCGAAGCGATGAAGCTCGCTTTTGCGGATGGGGAAACATACATTACCGATCCGAGGGACATGGAGGCCAAAGTAGAGGAATTGCTGTCAGAGGAATACGCACGTCAAAGAAGAAGTTGTATCGATGCCTCCGCACGCTTGCCGGAAGCGGGCAAGCCGATGCACAGCGGGACGGTCTATTTGGCTGCAGCAGACGGAGAAGGAAACATGGTTTCGTTTATTCAAAGCAATTATAAAGATTTTGGTTCGGCGCTTGTTGTGCCGGAAACGGGAATTTTACTTCAAAACCGGGGTCATAACTTCTCCCTTGACCGCACTCATGTGAATCGGCTGGTACCGGGCAAAAAAACATACCATACCATCATTCCCGGGTTCATTACAAAAGGAGACCAACCGATTGGGCCATTTGGTGTGATGGGAGCATTCATGCAGCCGCAGGGCCATGTACAGGTAGCGATGAATCTGATCGATTTTGGATTGAATCCGCAGGCGGCTTTAGATGCTCCGCGCTGGCAGTGGATGGGCGGAAAGAAAATTATGGTGGAAAAAAGTGTGCCGCCGCATATTATTGAAGGGTTGGCCAGAAAGGGGCATGAAGTGGAGATTTCCATTGACTCCAATGAATTTGGGCGCGGACAAATGATTTGGCGCGATCCGCAGACAGGCGTTTTTTACGGCGGAACAGAATCGCGTACGGATGGAGCGATTGCCGTATGGTAGATGAAAAGCGGGGGCACCCCCTTTCTATTTTTGCGGCATTTTTTCGGGCGGGCATGCTTGGTTACGGGGGAGGCCCTTCTTCCATACCGTTAATCCATAAAGAGGTTGTCACACGTTATGGTTGGCTGCATGATGATGAATTTGCCGATATATTGGCTCTTGCCAATACACTCCCGGGGCCCATTGCCACTAAAATGGCCGGTTACATCGGCTATCGCATCGGAGGGATTGCCGGTATGTTCAATGCGATTGCGGCCACCGTCGTTCCCACTTGTTTATTAATGGTCGTATTGTTGACGACTTTAGCGAATTTTCAGCAACTATCTTGGGTTGCCGGAATGACAAAGGCGGTCGTTCCGGTCGTTGGGGTGATGCTTGCGGTATTGATGTGGGAATTCATTAAAAAAGCTGCCGCTGATCTTGGCTGGGTTAAAAATATTTGGTTGTGTGCGATAAGTTTTGCTGCGATGGAGTGGTTTCATTTTCATCCAGGCATCATTATTTTCGGCCTTATGGCGGCTGCGTGGATCCCGAAACGAAACAACGTCGTAGAGAAGGCGGGCAGGGAGGAAACGATGTGATGTATTTTCATATTTTTATGGCCTTTTTTATTCCAAGTATTCTTGGGTATGGAGGAGGGCCTGCATCGATCCCGTTAATCGAAAAAGAAGTGGTGGATCGTTACGAGTGGCTGACTGTTCATCAATTCAGCGAAATGCTGGCAGTGGGCAATACGCTTCCGGGTCCGATCGCCACGAAAATGGCCGGTTATATTGGGTTTCAGCAAGGAGGTGTGTTCGGTTCGGTTGTGGCCCTCTTTGCCACAATCGCTCCTTCGCTCATTTTAATGGTCGTGTTCTTGGGGTTGATCTATAAATATAAAGACTCTCCAAATGTCAAAAAAATGACACAGCTCATTCGCCCTGCGATAGCGGTATTGCTTGGTATCATGACTTTCGATTTCTTCTTTAATTCCTATGGAAACATCGGCATGTATTCGACTTTTTTTCTTGTGGCAGCAAGCTTCTTGCTATTGGAGAGATGGAAGGTCCATCCTGCTTTTGTCATTGTGGGAGCTTTGTTTTACGGAGCTTTGTTTCTTGGAGCGTGAATGGCGTGAAGGAAGGTCGCTGGATAATATAAGCAGGAAGGAAGGATAAAGGTGATAAAAAAGAGATAGGGGGAGCGGAAGTGAAATATGATGTTTTGATCAAAAACGGCAATGTGGTTATGGCGGGGGAAGTAAAGAGAACAAGCATTGGAATTAAGGATGGCATCATTTGTGAAATCAGCGAACAGATCAGCGGGAAAGCAGAGCTGGAATGGGATGCGCAAGGGCAGTATGTATTTCCGGGCATGGTCGACGTGCATGTTCATTTTAGTGAGCCGGGCCGTGAGCATTGGGAAGGGTTTGAAACAGGTTCGTTTATGATGGCTGCCGGCGGGTGTACGACCTATTTCGATATGCCCCTGAATGGAATTCCATCGACCGTTGATGTAAAGGCTCTGTATGAAAAAGCAAATATCGGCGAAAGAAAGTCATATGTGGACTTCGGACTTTGGGGCGGATTGGTTCCCGGGAATGAGGGGGAATTGGCTTCCCTTGCAGAGGCTGGTGTTGTAGGGTTTAAAGCTTTTCTATCACCGTCCGGCAACAGTGAATTCGAAGCGGCCGATGATGAAACCTTGCTTCGTGGAATGAAAGAAATTGCCGGATGTCAAAAGATATTGGCGCTTCATGCAGAGAGCGGGCCCATCGTAGAACAGCTGCGACAAGAAAAAGAAACGGCCGGTTTATGCAGTGTCGATGATTATGCGGCTTCACGGCCTATTGTCGCTGAGGTAGAAGCTGTTGGGCGTGCCATCGCCTATGCGGAACTGACGGGCTGTTCCTTGCATTTTGTTCACATTAGCAGTGCGGAAGCCGTAGAAAAAATCCGCCAGGCCAAAAAGGATGGATTGGACATTACACTGGAAACCTGCCCGCATTATCTTCTTTTTAACCACGAACACCTTAGGGAAATCGGTGCAGCAGCGAAATGCGCTCCTCCTCTTCGGGAAGCCGGTGACCAAAAAAAGCTGATCAATATGCTTTTGCATGACGAAATTGACATGATCTCTTCTGATCACTCTCCTTCCCCATGGGAACTGAAGGCGGATTCGAATGTTTTTAAAGTATGGGGAGGAATCAGCGGCGGACAGTTTTCCTTGCTGTCCATGGTTGAGCTGGCTTTACAATATGATATCCCTTTCGAAAAAATAGCCAGGTGGACGGCAGAAGCACCATCGAAAAGATTCGGTCTCTATCCCCGAAAAGGGGCAATCATGACGGGAGCGGATGCCGATATTGCGATTGTTAGTTTAGAAGAATCCCATACGATAAAAAAGGAAGACTTGTATTCGAGGCATAAACATAGTCTATATGTCAATCACACGTTTCCATGCCGAATCATGGGGACATTCAGCAAAGGAAATCTCGTATATGCCCGTGGGAAAAGGATGACCGGTATTTCGAAGGGCGAGTGGATAAAAGGAAAAAAGCTTTCGTATACATGAGTTGTGTTTCACTTTTGACCTATTATTTAAATCAAGTACCTGCATCTAACCATAAAAACATTGACATAACGGAAAAAAGGAAAGTGGATACACATAACATATCCATTTTCCTTTTTGTATTTCTTATAATGGCTTAACATGCTCTTTTAATTCTTTTAACAATATATGCATACCTTCCTGACTCAGCGTTAGTTTCCCGCCTGCAAGATTAAGGTTATTTCGTGCTATTTCTCCCGTTACAGCACAAGCACCGTGAGGTTTATACTTCTGTAAAATGATCTTATCATCTTCGACAAAAATCTCTACAGGGTCTTTAATGTCCAGTTCTAATATTCTTCTAAGTTCAATTGGTACTACGATTCGTCCTAGTTCGTCTATTTTCCTTACAATTCCTGTGGTTTTCATAACTTTCCCCTTCAATTGAATATGAGATGCTTCTTTATATTATATAGAAAAAAACCTTTTCCTGAGCCGAAGTCATCTTTCTGTAAAAAAATTGTTACGTGCTTGTCAAAGTCTTGCTACATTATTTACTTTAAAATACATAGTAAACTACTCTCTTTAATTCGAAGTTTGAAAACTGTATAGAATAAAGTGATATTGAATCAAATTGATTTAATAAGGCTTCATTCCGGTAAGCTATGAACAATCACGATGTTGTCGGAACCTGAATCCTGATGATTCGGCTTTTTAGCATGAAGATTTTATGGTTATCATGGTAAACTACTATACATATATTGCTTTGAAAAATAACAACTTTTAGTGAGGAGAAACAAAAGTGAAAGAAGAATTTTTATTAAGGCTCATCATGGCCCTTTTTCTTGGGTTGTTGATCGGGATTGACCGACAGCTAAGAAATAAGCCGCTTGGCGTCAAAACGAGTATGGTCATTTCGGTAGCGAGTTGTTTAATCACGATCGTGTCCATCGAATCAGTTGGCCAATATTCAATACCAGGGCATACCAATATGGATCCGATGCGTCTTGCGGCACAAATTGTGAGCGGTGTTGGTTTCCTTGGTGCGGGTGTTATATTGAGGAGAAGCAATGACGTCATTTCGGGGCTGACGACGGCTTCCATGGTGTGGGCGGCCTCTGGTCTCGGAATTGCGGTCGGGGCAGGTTTTTATTTAGAAGCGATTGCTGCCATGACACTCATTATCCTGGCCGTTAGTATATTTCCATACTTCATTAAAGTAATGGGTCCGCGATCTTTGAGACAAAGGGATTTATCTATAAAAATAGTAGTGGATGAAAGTCAAGAACTTAACCAAATTTTCAAGGAAATTAAGCAGTTGAACATGAAAGTAAAGCGGGTAAAAATCAAAGATTTGGAAAGTGGTCGACAACAGCTGGAAATGGTCATACTGGCTTCTGAGAAGCTGTATACAACCGATATCTATACGTCTTTGAAAAAAGTCAAACAAACCGTTTCGGTAGAAGTCGAAAGCAGGTAGCGCCGTCTGTTTTTCGTATCATCGTCATGCTTTTCTTCGTTTGGTCCAATGATGTTTTCAATCATTCTCTTCTTTTGAAAACGAAAATGGTAGAAGGGGTGTTTTGGACGACAGGGCCAGGATTGATAAAACAGGATTTTCTTTTTGTGAGGGCTAGAAATTCCTGTTTATCTTTACATCCAACGCAGCGCAATGGTTAAGTGACAGCATTCCGTGCCGCCGACCTTTGAAGATAGTTTAAGGTTGATTCCGTCAGGGTTGAATGAAGTATCAACCTTCGATTTAATACCTGTTGATTTGATCAGTTTTTCGATTTCTTTTTTATTGGATTGCTGTGCTGCCGCCATGATTTTTGAATCGAATTCCTTGGATTCCGCAAGTTTATTCAGAAGAATGCTTGCATCTTTCATGAGCGTCTGCATGGCGATGGCCGATTGATTAAACAAGGTCGGGTCTACTTGCGGATATTGTCTTAAAGGATTTGGATAAGACAAAATCGATAAACGATAAGGTACGTCCGGTATAGGCATGATTGGCTGGCCGGCCTGACTGTATGGCCAATAATAAGAATAAGAGAATGATTGAGGGTGCACATAGGAATATGGATAGATGAACATGATGAAACAGATCCCTCCTGTTTACATAAAACTTCATACAATATACGGGCAAAGGCTTGTGGGTGTGCATTTTTGATAAGAAGAGAGTCCACCATAAGTCTCTGATACATAACAAAATCTGATTTTGAACGAAAGGCTCCGTCACGAAATCCTTTAGTTTTCTTGTATTTTCATGACGGGGCCTTTCACGAGGATGGATCAAAAGGGTTTTTTGTCCTTTTGATCCATCCTCGTGTAAAAAATATTCTTATTGAATTAATGAAGTGAATATGATAAAAATAATGAAGGCAACAATTGTTAAAATTCAGATTACCAGTTTTCATAAACAGAATAGTAATCACCACTAGGGGTGCTTGTAAAAGCTGAGAGAGGCCGTATGTGTCTTAACCCTTATCACCTGAACTAGGTAATACTAGCGTAGGGAAGAGGTGTTGTAATCCAAACAATGTCATCATTCGTTTTGTTATGTGACAAATGGAACCATTTGTTTTTTACAACCGCTTCTTTCCAACAGAAGCGGTTTTTTTATTGTCACAAAAGGAGGGGATTCAGATGGAAACGCCTTTACAACTATTGATCGATCAAGTGGAGGAGCGTAAAGAAGAGCTCATTGACTTGTTAAAAACGCTCATTTCGTTTAAAACACCCGCACCGCCGGCTCGCAATACGGCAGAAGCACAACAATATGTCGCTGATTTTTTAAAGAACTTCGGGTTCGCCATTGATATGTGGGACGTTTACCCGAATGATCCGAACGTTGTCGGGGTGTTAAAAGGCACCGAGTCAGATCATTATAAGAGCCTGATCGTCAATGGGCATATCGATGTTGCTGAAGTAAGCGAGGATGAGAACTGGGAAGAAGATCCATTTACGCCGGTCGTGAAGGACGGTGCGGTGATCGGACGCGGTGCAGCGGATATGAAAGGCGGGCTCGCCGGGGCTTTATTTGCCATTCGGATTCTCCGTGAGGCGGGAATCGAACTGCCTGGGGACTTAATCTTCCAGTCCGTGATCGGGGAAGAAGTCGGGGAAGCCGGGACTTTACAATGCTGTAACCGCGGATATAAAGCCGATTTTGCGGTAGTTGTCGATACGAGTGATTTACATATTCAAGGACAAGGCGGCGTCATTACGGGATGGATTACAGTCAAAAGCAATCAAACGTTCCATGATGCCACAAGAAGAAACATGATTCATGCAGGCGGAAAGTTGTTCGGGGCAAGCGCCATTGAAAAAATGATGAAAGTAATAGAAGGTTTGCAGGAACTTGAACGCCATTGGGCCGTTACGAAAAGTTATCCGGGATTTCTTCCGGGAACGAATACGATTAATCCTGCGGTCATTGAGGGAGGAAGGCATGCCGCATTCATCGCGGATGAATGCCGGCTGTGGATTACGGTCCATTATTATCCGAATGAGTCGTATGAACAGGTGGCCAAAGAGATTGAAGAGCATATTGGAAATATAGCAAAGGCAGATGTTTGGCTAAAGGAAAATCCACCGACATTCGAATGGGGAGGCACCTCCATGATTGAAGATCGGGGAGAGATTTTCCCGGCGCTGGAAGTCGACCCGAGCCATCCTGGAGTGCGCTTGCTCGCAAGGTCACATGAAGAGGTCTTAGACGCAAATGCAGTCATCGACGTCTCGCCAACCGTTACAGACGGAGGGTGGCTGGGAGATGCGGGCATCCCGACAGCGATTTACGGCCCTGGCGATTTACATAATGCTCATGCCGTCAATGAGCAAGTATCCATCGAGCAATTGGTGGATTATACGAAAGTCATCCTGAGGTTTATTTACGAATGGACGCATACGAAATCAAAGTGAAGGAAGAGGAAAGGGGGCTCAGAACGCGACGTCCCCGCAAGTACAACCTATACGCCGAAGGAGTGAAATAAATGAAATTTAGTGAACGTCTATATGAAAAATTGCAGCCAATCTGGCGTAAAAATCACGCCCATCCGTTTGTGAGAGAAATGGGGGAGGGATCGCTTGACCGAAAGAAGTTTCGCTTTTTCATGATTCAAGATTATTTATATTTAATTGATTATGCCAAGTTGTTTGCCATCGGTGCCGTAAAGGCGAACGATGTGGAAACGATGGCAAAGTTTGCTGGATTACTAGATTCGACATTGAACGAGGAAATGGCTCTCCATCGTCAATATGCGGCCAAGTTCGGAATTACGGAACAAGAACTTGAAACCGCGAAACCTTCTCCGACGACACTCGCCTACACGCATTATATGCTTCATGTAGGCCAAAACGGTACGCTTGCCGAGTTGGTGGCGGCACTTCTCCCTTGCATGTGGAGCTATTGGGAAATCGGAAAAGAATTAAGTGGGATCCCAGGGGCGCTTGATCATGAGCTTTATGGTGAATGGGTGAAAATGTACAGTTCAGAAGAGTTCGGAAATTTAGCCCAATGGTGCATTGATCTTTTCGATGATTTGACGGACGGAAAACGAGAAGAGGAGCTTGCCGAGTTGGAAGACATTTTTCTTAACACCACCCGATTTGAATATATGTTTTGGGACATGTCTTATAACGAGGCAATGTGGCCGATCGATGAGTAAGAGCGTCTTAGAGTTTAAAGAGGTGACCTTCCACTATAAAGAAGAAAAGAAGGAGCGGACTGTTCACATTTTAGACTCGTTCAACTTAAGGGTTGCCGATGGAGAATTGATTAGCATTGTTGGGCCGAGCGGATCCGGAAAGAGCACTCTTTTTCGGCTGATCACGGGCCTCGAGCAGCCTTCTTCGGGAGAAATCCGCATCGATGGAGAGGTTTGCCATAACCGTTCTGGGCGCGTCGGCTATATGCCGCAGCAAGATTTGCTTATGCCGTGGCGGTCCATTGTCGAAAATGCGGCTTTACCGCTTGAGCTAAAAGGGGTGAAGAAAGCCGAAGCGCACAAACAGGTAATGGATTTGTTAGAAGAGTTTGGATTAAAAGGGTTCGAACATCGCTATCCCGCTGATTTATCAGGTGGAATGAGACAACGTGTGTCATTTTTACGAACGGTATTGAGCGGATCGAACGTCTTGCTTTTAGATGAACCGTTCAGTGCCCTTGACGCAATTACGAAGCTATCGATGCAAGAATGGCTGTTGGAGCAATGGGAAAAACGAAAAAAAACGATTTTGTTCATTACCCATGATGTGAATGAAGCGTTGTTTTTGTCAGACCGCATTTTCGTTTTGACAAAAACGCCGGTACAAAAGCTGGAGGAGGTGAAGGTTCCTCTTGGCAGACCAAGGAACCTTCGGGATTTAAATGATCCGGCCATTCTCAGGCTAAAGGACGAGCTGATTGATCAGCTGCGATGGAAGGTGAAGATATGAAACAATGGAAAGACTACCTCTTCTCATCCATGCTGGTCATTGCTTTTCTAATGATATGGGAGATTGCGGCAAGAGCGGTCAATATGGCGTTCATTTTGCCTTCCCCTGTCGGCATCATGGAAAAGCTTTGGGAGTTAAAGGATGTTTTGTTTTTTGAGCATCTCCCGGCAACGCTCTTAATTATTATCATTGGTCTTGTTATTTCCATTATATTGGGGGTTGGTTTGGCGGTTTGGATGAATATGAGTAAGGTGGCGGAACGGGCCTTTTATCCGATTCTTATCGCTTCCCAAATGATTCCCATTATTGCCCTTGCACCGATTTTCGTTCTATGGTTCGGATACACCATTTGGAGCAAGGTAGTGGTGACGGTACTGATCACCTTTTTTCCCATCACCGTCAGCACGTTTGACGGACTGCGTTCAAGCAGCAAAGAGTTAAAAGAATTGCTTTTGACGATGGGGGCCAGCAAAAAAGACATTTTCTTCAAATTGAATGTTCCTTCTGCCTTGCCTTATTTTTACTCGGGCTTGAAGGTGGGTGTAACGTTAAGCGTCATTGGTGCGGCTATCGGCGAATGGCTTGGTGCTCAAGCTGGGTTAGGATATTTTAGCCGCCGGATGATGACACAATTTGATGGAGCGGGTGTGTTTGCGCCGATTGTTCTTTTATCGGCTGTTGGCATTTTCTTATTTTTACTTGTTGTATGGTTTGAAAGAAAATCATTAAAATGGAGGAAAACAGAATGAAAAAGTGGTTATCACTTAGTATAAGCTTATTGTTGATCATGATGCTTGCCGCATGTGGGGGGAATAAAACAAGCGAAGAATCCGCATCTGAAGGTGAAACGAAAGAAACGGGAGGAAAAGAGCTCGCTGAAGTGGATGTGATGCTTGATTGGTATCCAAATGCCGTTCATAGCTTTTTGTATGTAGCACAAGAAAAAGGGTTTTTTGAAGAGGAAGGCGTGAAAGTGAATATCCAGTTTCCAGCCAATCCGACCGATCCGTTGAATTTAGCGGCTGCCGGGAAGATTACATTAGGGTTTTACTACCAGCCGGATGTTGTGATGGCTCGTGCCAATGAAAATGTCCCGGTTAAATCAGTTGGAGCAATTGTTCGCTCACCGTTAAATCATGTTGTGTTCTTAAAGGACAGCCCAATCCAAACACCGAAAGACCTGGAAGGCAAAACAGTTGGGTACCCGGGAATTCCATTGAATGAATCGCTGTTGAAAACGATGGTAGAACATGATGGAGGAAATCCGGATAAAGTGAATATGGTTGATGTCGGCTTCGAGTTAGGCTCATCCGTTGTAAGCAAAAAGGCAGATGCTGTCGTCGGGGCTTATATTAACCATGAAGTACCGGTATTAAAGCATAAAGGATATGAAACGCGCTATTTCAATCCGACCGATTACGGCGTTCCTAATTACTATGAATTAGTAGCTGTCACAAGCGATCAAACATGGGAAAAAGAGCAGGAAGCGATTAAAGCGTTCTGGCGCGGTGCAGCAAAAGGCTTTGAATTTATGGAGAAGCAGCCGGACGAGGCCCTTCAAATTCTTTTAAGCAATCAAGACAAAGCGAATTTTCCTCTAGTGGAAGAAGTGGAAAAGCAAAGCTTGGAGATTTTATTGCCGAAAATGAAATCTGAGGAAGGTTTCGGCAGCCAAAGTGAAGAATCATGGCAAGAAACGAGCGAATGGTTGAAGAAATCCGGGTTGATTGAAAAAGAACCGGCTTCTGATGAGCTGTTTGTTGACATTACGGAGTAAAACGAACATGTGCACTGGCATTAAAGTTGGATGATATGTATGAGGGGCCAAAATGACGATCGTGTCGTTGCGGCCCCTTTTTTAGTAGTATAGGCTTTCTTCGCTTGTTCCGTTTTTCCTATTCCGCATTCATTTCATGTGCATCGGGATTGTCATGGGGCGGATGGGAGCCCGGATCGAGCCGCTGCGTTTCTTCGTGCAAGTTTTTGTATTCGTAATTAAACGCGCTGTACGTTCGTTGGCCTTCTTCCCAAGGTGTGGATTTTCCGAGCTTCCGGTCAACGGGTGAACCGAACGGCCCGTCTGGAAACTCCTCGGGAATGACATATTCATGCCCTTTTTCGACAGCTGAAAAATCACTGTACTCCTGTTGGTCTTTCTCTTTCAACGCAATCACCCTTTCATATATGAAATACCTCCCTTTTTGTATCTTGTCCCAAAATGCAAATTTATGTCACTCTAATGGGAGGTAAAAATAAAGAGCGGTGAAATTTTCTTTATTCCGTCTTTCTTCCGAAGGCGATAAGGCATTTGATCTTCTTAATAAGCGTTCGCAAGAAGAAGTTGCAGAACTTTTAGGTGAACTCTCGGAAAAGGATCAGTTAGGATAAATGTACATCAGTTTTCAATTTGCGTTTTGGTTATTAAACTAACTTTTAGTTTAAGTACAATCCTTCACAAACTCTCCATGTTCTACTTGTAACAAAAAAGAACGTTTTTGTTATGGTAGTTCCGTTTATTAGGTTAGACTATCAATCTCGCGTAGTTGACGTAACAAAAATATGTAACAATATTGAATTCATGATGTTTTTGATGCAAAAATGTACAGGGTAGAGGATACATATGAAATTTGGTTACATGCGTGTTTCTACACTCGACCAGAATCTGGACCGACAGAGGAAACAATTAGAAGAATTTGGATGCGAACGCATCTTTGTTTAATTATCAAGGAACATATATTCTTATAAAAGGTATAAATAGGAGGAGTATTATGAAGAACCAACGGAAGTTAGTATTGTTTATTGCTCAAAGCTTGGATGGGTATATCGCAACAAAAGAAGACTCTTTAGATTGGTTATTTAAAGTTGAAGGTGAAGGGGATAATGGCTATACGGAATTTTTTGAAACTATAGATACAATCTTAATAGGCAAAAGAACATATGATTGGATAATGAAGCACGAAAGAGGTCAGTTCCCATATCAAAATAAAGAATGTTACGTTTTTTCCAGGTCGCCATTAGACGATGCGGACGATGTTAAATTTGTAAATGGAGACATTGTTAACTTTACTAACACCTTGAAAAAAGAAGAAGGAAAAAATATTTGGATAGTTGGTGGTGGAGATTTATTACATACGTTCTTAAAAGAAAAATTAGTCGATGAACTTATTTTGACAATTGCACCAACTATAATCGGAGAGGGAATTCCTTTATTTAAAATAGGTGATTATCACTAGACCTTTATCTAAAAGGCACCAGAACCTTTAATCAATTTGTTGAACTAAATTACATTGTAAAAAAATGAACACAAATTTTTTTAAACTAAAAGTTCCTTTTCTTGAATATCTGTTGAGCCTATAACTTACATAGCGATCTTCCGCAAAAAAAGGCGAGTTTCTTGAGCGAGAATTGTGCTCTTTCTTTGTGTTAAGGGCCAGATTGTTCAGGGACGCTTTAATGGAGTAACGGAAAAAGCCCAATTTCTTAAGATTAATGCTAAGAAATTGGGCTTTTTAATATTGGAATTTCCTTAACGTTGTAAATATGCGGTTCCTGACGCTGCCACTAAATAATCGTATATTTAGATATTATTTTTGTGAGTCATTTGTTTTATAAAATAGGGTTTTTCTTCCTTTAAATTTGCAACAATTATGATCCATCACAGCGATGGTCGTGTGAATACATTGATAAAAATGAGAAACTGTGGTAAATTTATATAGATGCACTGTGATTGTATTTTTTTCATAAATTATCCCCTATTATAATTATACATCATAAAATCCTTTTTAGTCAACCCCTATTTTCATTTTTTTAAAGGAGTGTTTGATATGAACATGGAACTTCGCCAGGAGCAAGAACGAGTGAACAGCGTAAAGGAGACAATTACAGAGCAAATCAATAGATTGGAGGGCGAAACTTCCAGGCTTCGGATGGAAGTTGTGAATATCCGCAAACACTTTTGGGATGAAGTAAAGGTTAATATTGATACCTTCGACGCGGTTATTATTTATGACTCATCAGCTAAAAGTTACGGAGATGAGAGCCTGCGCAGATTGTTTTACACTGCCTGCACCCGGGCTATGCATCACTTGCAACTATACAGTGTAGGCGAACCGAGTCCTTTTTTGCGCAATGTTCCGCCGAAGAGTTTAATTCTGAGCTGACTTAACAAGGGACTGAAGTGTGGTTTTGTCATTATTAAATTGAAAAACCCAAATTTTAATGACCATTCGAAAGGAGAATGAATTTGAAAAATCAAAACGAAACGATTCAAAACGGAGGGACATTCGGGAGCAGAGGCAACTTTTTGTTGGTCATGATTATGATTCTAGGTGTGTTTGTAGCCATTTTGAATGAAACCCTACTTAACGTAGCCTTGTCTAAAATTATGGATGACTTCGGAATCGCACCGAGTACCGCGCAATGGTTGACTATTGGATATCTCCTTGTTATAGGTGTACTTATACCGGTCACAGCTTATTTAATTCAGCGGTTCACGACAAGAAGCTTGTTCCTTGTAGCTATGGGTTTGTTTACGGCGGGGACATTTGTAGCTGCTATCGCACCAGGGATCGAAATGCTTTTAATCGGAAGGCTGCTTCAAGCGGCGGGTACCGGGCTGCTCTTTCCTTTACTAACCAATGTGGTATTCTCCATCGTTCCTATTGAAAAAAGAGGTTCGGCAATGGGGACAATTGGAACTGTCATTACTTTTGCTCCCGCGATTGGACCCACTCTATCAGGGATCATTGTTGAGCATTTCAGTTGGAGGGTTCTCTTTTACGGCGTTTTGCCGATCGCACTGTTTGTTATTATATTTGCATATGTGAAGCTCAAAAACGTGACGGAGACGACTAATCCGAAGATTGATCCGCCATCGCTTCTACTTTCAACCTTAGGTTTCGGAGGGGTTGTGTACGGATTCAGCAGTTCCGGTGAAGGGCATGGGGGTTGGTCGAGCAATGAAGTCCTAATTCCAATTGCAATCGGCGTTATTTCTTTAGTCCTGTTTACTTGGAGGCAATTGACGATTTCACAACCGTTGTTAGATTTAAGAACATTTAAATACAACATTTTTAGAATGTCGACGCTGATTATGATGATTGTCATGATGGCGATGTTTTCTGCGATGATGTTGCTGCCGATTTTTCTCCAGAATGCGTTAGGTTACAGTCCGCTGGAGGCAGGTTTGATCATGTTGCCAGGCGGTATTGTCATGGGGATAATGTCACCAATTACAGGCCGATTATTTGATAAATTTGGTGCCAAGTGGCTGGCGCTTATCGGATTGGGGTTGATCGCGAATACGCTGTGGCAATTTGCCTTTATCACATTGTCAACCCCCTACAGCACGATTATGATTTTCAATACGCTATTAATGTTGGGGATTTCAATGGTCATGATGCCGGTCATGACCAACGCTTTGAACGAACTGCCACCTCCGTTATATCCACACGGTACGGCTATTATCAGTACGCTTCAGCAGGTGGCTGGCGCTGTCGGGACAGCATTGCTTGTATCGATCATGACCAATAGTTCTACTCGTTTTATGGAAAATACGGTGATTAAGGAAGATGAGGCTACATTACAAATTCTAGCGATGATTGCTGGAATGAAAAGTGCGTTCTTGCTTGCATTCGGACTAGTAGCCATCGCATGGATTGTTTCATTATTTATAAAGCGGTCCGTTCCTCAAGAAAAGGGATTGAAAATTAAGAAGGGTGCTACGAACTGACAAAGAGTTAACTCATTTTCATGATAGGCTGAAGACAGTTATTAACTTCATTGAAAAATTAGCTGAAGCGATGGTGAGTAGATTTAAAATTAGACAGCTGGATTAGGTAAAGAGGTTTATTTTGTTGAATTGGCTTAAACGAAACAAAACATCACACAGGCTGGAACATAACCAACGATAAGAATTATTGATCTTTCTGTGTAGATTTGAATCAAAGTTGCGATGTTTTACCCCTATGGTTATGATTAGCCGAAGGGGTGTTTTTATATCTGATTTTTAGAGTTTAAAAGTTCAACCGTTTAAAACTTAAAGGATAGTTATTATTGAAGCATTCGTTATAAGCTCTTTCTTAAGCTATTTAGTTACCATAAAATTTCATACCAATAAAAAAGGTTGGGAGTACCCAACCTTTTTTATTGGCTGCTTATTTGACAGCTTCTTTTAGTTCTTTACCTGGTTTGAAAGCTGGAGCTTTAGTAGCAGGGATTTGCATTTCCTCGCCTGTTTGCGGATTACGGCTCCAGGAGGCCAATTACGGATTGCTTTCCATCGCTGAAATTGGCGCCGCCATTGTTGCTTTAAGAAAATATGTTCCTGTCGTCGGAGTCATTCCCGGAAAAATCGGTTCTTTTGGAGGGATGTCCATTACAGCCGGATTGTGCAGTGCCCTTATTATGACACGTGAAGGCCGTCTGGGTTTAAACGGTCCAGAGGTCATTGAGCAGGAGGCGGGAATTGAAGAATTTGACTCCACCGACAGGCAGCTTATTTGGAATACCATCGGCGGTGCACAGCGCTTAGCTGCGGGATTTGTAGATGAGCTTGCGGAAGATGATGTAACGGCGATTACAGAAGCGATTAAGGCTGTTTTTGAAAAAGGGAATAGAGATAAGCCGCGCAGTTCCCAAGTAGAACTTTACCGTTCTCTTTTAAAGGCAGTCGATCCGTCCCGGCCGTTAACTCCAGCGGGACTTCGAGAAATTTGGAAACAATTACAGGATGAAAATAATGAAATAGAAATAAAGGAATCAGTGCCGGCAGAGCGCGAAATCGAGGCAGAAAGCAGAGGGCATACTTGGTTTAAAGCTTTAACAGGGATCTCTGCCCCAACAGCGGGAGAGGTATCATCCGTACTATGTGCCGATACGATGTTAGGAAAAGAGCGTGTTCGTTATATCGCTGTTGTGCCAAATCCATCCAGTCGATTCCCGCGTGCCCGTCAAGGAGGGGGAGGACTGGAAGAAGGATGGGCGATCGCTCAATATGTCCGTGAAGCTGTTGAACACGACCAGGAGGGGGACCCCCATGCGATTGTGGCGATTGTCGATGTCCCGAGCCAGGCATATGGATACCGTGAAGAATTGCTGGGCATCCATCAAGCATGCGCCGCCGCCGTGGACGCTTACGCAACAGCCCGATTGGCCGGTCATCCTGTCATTGCGCTGCTTGTTGGAAACGCCATATCAGGAGCTTTTTTATCACACGGCCTTCAAGCGAATCGAATCCTTGCGCTGAACGATCATGATGTGAACGTACAGGCAATGTCCAAGCAATCGGCTGCCAGAATCACTCGCCGTACCATTAAGGAATTGGAAGAAGCGACGAAAAAGGTACCGGCCATGGCCTATGACATTCAGTCTTTCGCCACCCTTGGAGCTTTGCATGAGTTGATTGATGGTGTGAATGCTGATAACCCTGGAGATGGGGATTGTCATAGGATTTATGATAAATTATTGGAAGCTGTCATCAGTGCCCGTTCTGCCTCCCACAATTTAAGCAATCGGCTTTTATCCCCCGAGGCTCAGAACGGCGGGCGAGCGGCTTCTATTCAAGTACGCAAAAAGCTGGAGGAACAATGGATATAAGAACACATGATTTATTGCGCCTTAACAATCTCTCCAGTCTCATCACAACCCATCCAGAGCCTGAATGGGTACATGAAGCCCTAACCTTGGCACCGTTTGCAGTCGTCCGGAGGGCTCCCATTGAAAAAGGGGAAATACCTGTAGGCATACGAGGGAGTTCCCGGAGCGAACGGTTTGCGGCTTTCATCCTGAAGGAGTCGATCATAGAGCGCATTACGCCTGAAAATCTTGTTGAACAAAAGGCATGGAAACAAAGTCCGCGTCAACATGAAGTGCATGCACTTGGCTGTCTTGATCGTGTGGATGAAATTTTACAGTTTTATGAGCTTCCATGGGGACCTGGAGGCAGCGTCGGTTTTGAACTTGCAAGCGGGATAGCGACAGTAACCGCTGCAAGTGATTTGGATATCGTCGTTCGTCCCCCAAGTTTTTTATCTATTGAAAAAGCTGAGGGGATTCTTCAGGAATTCAGGGCTCTTTCGGTGAGAATAGATGCCCAGGTGGAAACTCCGAACGGGGCTATTTCGTTAATCGAATACGCACGCGGCGAGAGTCAGGTTCTTCTTCGAACGATGGATGGACCGCGTCTCGTAAAAGATCCATGGGTAAAAGGTTCAACGTTAAACGTACGATAATCATGGAAAAATCGATAACAAAATGGTATATTGGGGAGTGAAAAACACCCAATTTCTGATAAAATAAAGTCTAGGTATGGACAACTTTCATCATTTAACAGGATGAAGGAGTTTCGTCATACCCCTAGAAACGATCAAGGAGTAGAGAAATGGAAAAAGTATTTATTTTAGGACACAAAAATCCGGACACAGATTCAATTTGTTCTGCTATTGCATATGCGGACTTAAAAACGAAATTAGGCATGAATGTTGAGCCTATTCGTTTAGGTGAAGTAAATGGAGAAACTCAATATGCACTCGATCATTTCCAAACAAAAGCACCTCGTTTAGTTGAAAAGGTTGCCAGCGAAGTGAAGAGCGTCATTTTGGTTGACCACAATGAACGCCAGCAAAGCGCAGAGGACATTACTGAAGTACGCGTGTTAGAGGTTATCGACCACCACCGTATCGCTAACTTCGAAACAAGCGATCCTTTATACTATCGTTGTGAGCCGGTTGGATGTACAGCAACGATTTTAAACAAAATGTACAAAGAAAACGGAGTAGCAATCGAAAAAGAAATCGCTGGTTTAATGTTGTCAGCAATCATTTCTGATTCTTTATTGTTCAAATCACCGACATGCACAGAGCAAGATGTGGCAGCGGCACGCGAATTGGCTGAAATCGCAGGTGTGGATGCTGAAAGCTACGGATTGGCGATGCTGAAAGCAGGAGCGGATTTAGGCGACAAAACCGTGAAAGAGCTTATTTCTCTTGACGCAAAAGAATTTGAAATGGGCGGAAGCAAAGTTGAAATCGCTCAAGTAAATGCAGTGGATACGAACGATGTAATGGCACGCCAGGCAGAATTAGAAGACGCTCTTTCTCAAGTTATTGCCGAGAAGGAACTAGACCTCTTCTTATTAGTTGTAACAGATATCTTAAATAGTGACTCTGTTGCATTGGCGCTTGGAAACAAGGTACATGCTGTAGAGAAAGCTTACAATGTGGCATTGGAAAACAACACAGCCGTTCTAAAAGGCGTTGTATCACGTAAAAAGCAAATCGTACCTGTTTTGACAGATACGTTTAACGCGCTTTAATCGGTATTCGTTTTAATAACCCAAAAGGCGGATCATTTCAATATGATCCGCCTTTTTTCATGTTATTTAATACAAAAAACTTATTTTTCAACATAAGGAAGGGAAGCCTCTCTCATATTTTCTATCCAGGCTCATGCTTTTTTAAAAGGATATACCTTATGATGTTGGGGAAGGTTTAAAACAGGGTATTTACAGATAAAGGGGAGGCATTTTCTCAAATTCGCTTGTTTGGCCTCATTAGTTTTGTACATATGAATTCTACTAAATAGTTAGGATTTAGCTGATATTTCATAATACCGTTGAGCATATTTTTGAATGAAAGGATGAAACGGATGATTTCATTTCTTGTCGCTATGGATCAAAACAGGGTGATTGGCAAGGACAATAAACTGCCCTGGCATTTACCTGCTGATTTAAAATATTTTAAAGAATTAACAATGGGGCACCCCATTGTTATGGGAAGAAAAACGTATGAATCGATTGGAAGGCCGCTACCGGGAAGAGAAAACATTGTTATCACGAGAGATAAGGATTACACCGCTGAAGGATGCACTGTCATCCACTCGATTTCAGAGGTAAAGGAACTGGAAGAAAAGCGAAATGATGAACTATTTGTGATAGGAGGGGCTGAAATCTTTGAGCAAACCTTTTCAATCGCGGATCGGCTTTACATCACCATGATTGAAGCGGTATTTGAAGGGGATACGTATTTTCCCGATTTCAACGAAGATGAATGGGTAGTCGTGTCGAAAGAAAAAGGAGTAAAGGACGAACGAAATGTGTATGAGCATTATTTTTTAGTGTATGAGCGGAAAGATTAAAAAAATATGAATGCACGGCATATAGGCCAGTTCCAGTGGAAAACGCCGGAGAGCCCGATGTTCATAAGGGAAAAGTTGCCTCCCCAACCTTTTCCCTTATGAAATCCATTGACTTGATAAGAGATGTAGATTATAGTCATCTTATAAGTTAAAGTGTTTAAGTGTTTAAACATTTGATATAAATGGATGCTAAAGGAGAATATAAATGAAAACAGTATTAATTACGGGAGCTTCAGGTGGAATCGGAAAAGAATTGGCGGTTCATTTCGCTCATGACGGACATCGGTTAGTTTTAATTGCGCGAAACAGCGCGAAATTGGAGCATTTGAAAAAAGAACTGGAACAAGATCATCAAGTCGAAGTTTTAACGATTGTAAAAGATATTTCTGACCAGCAGTCGGTGAAAGAGGTATATGAATTTCTGCAGAAGAAAAACATTCAAGTCGATTATCTTGTTAATAATGCAGGGTTTGGCCTATATGGTGAATTTGCTGACACGAGTTTGGATGATGAGCTCAATATGATCGATTTGAATATTAAAAGCTTGACGCATTTAACGAAGCTATTTTTGTCTGGTATGATAGCGAACAATAGGGGTGGCGTGTTGAACGTTGCTTCCACAGCAGCTTTCCAGCCGGGGCCGCTCATGGCTGTTTATTATGCAACGAAAGCATATGTGTTGTCTTTTACGGAAGCTCTGGCAAACGAGTTGAAGGACACGAATATCAAAGTAACCGCTTTATGTCCGGGACCGACGGAAACCGGGTTTTCCAATCGGGCTAATTTGCAGGAATCCAAGCTATTCAAAAGCGGGGTCATGGATGTAAAAGAAGTCGCGAGTGTCGGGTATAAAGGCTTCCACTCGGGAAAAACAGTCGTTATTCCTGGTGCTCAAAACAAGCTATTGGCCCGTTCTGTAAGATTCATGCCTCGAAAAGTGGTGACATCCGTTGTCCGCAATGTACAGGAGAGAGAAAAGTAGAGGATTGAAAAATTTTCATGGTGCTGTACAATGTGGGTATTAGGTAAACTGAACGTATAGAGAGGAAGAGATCGATGTCTCAAACAGTATTGGATATTTTTCGCGCTTGTACGCCCATTTTTCAGGCGCTTGGAGATTCGGCAAGGCAGGACATCATTTTGTTATTGGCAGAACATGAGGCATTAACGGTGACGGAAATTGCCGAGCAATCCCATTTATCGAGACCGGCGATTTCCCATCATTTAAAAGTGCTGCGGGATAACAAACTCGTCTCAATTGAACAAAAGGGAACACAGCGCTATTATTCATTAGCTCTGGATGAATCGGTGTCATTATTAAAATCGCTCATCCATAAGATTGAAACAACGTGTGATCTTTAATTTAATCATAACGATGTTGCCCCCCTTTTTGTTGCAAAACAAGTGGGGTTTTTTAATATACAGATATTAGATGGCAAACGGCTGTTAATGGCTTTGGAATAGGCGAAAGGTATTAGTAGCGACCCATACAATTTCTTAGAGAGAGGTTTTGTGCTTACATCAAGCGAAAAGAATTCACATAAATTCTTATTATCCTTATTTAATAAGAGCAAGGTGCTATAATAAGAAGAGGTAAGTCTTCATTGGAAACGATAGGATGATAGGGTGTGAATATATTGACAATCACAAAAGAAAACTGTTCTGTTTATCCCATCAAGGTTCCCGCAAATCATGGGTTGAAAACGTTTAATTTTTATTTGAGGAAGGAAGCTGGATCTTTGTCGCTTATCGATGCAGGTGTGGATACAGAGGAATGCTGGGATGCCTTCATGAGCATAATGACTGAAAACGGGTTCGCCCTTCAAGATTTGGACCGCATTATCTTAACCCATAATCATGAGGACCATATCGGATTGGTCAATCGAATTTCATCTGTCAAAGAGATTCCGGTTTATGCCCATGCCAAATCCATTCACCGCTTGAAAAGGGATAAGGAGTTTTTTGCGTTAAGGATAGAGTTTTTCCGGAAATTGTACCAGGAAATGGGTTGCGGGGCTTCCGGGGAACAGCAAATTGAAAAGCTGAAAGCAGCTGTCAAAAGAAACGAGAAAGATAAGATTAAAGCTGATATTATTTCACTGGCCGAATCTGATACGATTGCGGGTTTACAGGCGATTGAAACACCAGGACATTCCCCTGACCATCTTGTTTTTCTTGATACAGAGAGGAAGCAGCTTTTTGGCGGCGACCATCTGATCGGCCATATATCGAGTAATGCCATCGTAGAACCGGACCAAGAAGGCAATCGGATATTGACGCTGGTAGAATACATACGTTCACTTGAAAAATGCTCCGGACTTAATATTGAAACCATATACTCAGGGCATGGTAGCTTTATCCACAATCATCGGGAGTTGATCCATCACAGGCTTGAAAAAATTCATCAAAAATCAGAAAGATTACTAGGGTTGATAGACAGCGGGATGTCAACAGCTGCTCAGCTGGCGCAATCTTATTACAAAGACAAATATGAAACTCAATTCTCGTTGGTCATGTCGGAAATCATCGGTCAGCTGGACTGGCTGGAAACAAAAAAGAAAATCGGAAAAGAACGAAAAGATGGAGTTTGGCATTATTATGTGAATCCATTTGAATAATAGAAATTCAAAATCATGTGAAAAGGATTCATTAAAGCTCATAAAACGAAAACGACGGAGAGCCTTCAGGTTCTCCGTCGTTTTCGTTTAAATTTTTGTGTTCGATTTTTTAGCTCTATTTTCAAGCTCGCTGTTCGGTTTGGTGGAGAATTCAACGTCTTTTCCATGACCTTGCGGGTTAACGCTTGAATTTCTTTGACCTTGGATAGTTCCTTTATTTTGATTGCTCATTTTCTTCACCTCCAATTGTAGTATTTCCTAAATCACAATGATTTAAGTGGAAATAAAGCCAAGGAAAAAAGCTTAAGGTTTTTTCATTCGGTAAAACAAGTTCATAACAATATGAAAAATTCAAAATGATGTGTAAAAATATGGAACTTTCATGCCGCGTGATACGTAAATAAAGTAGGCAATACAGAAGAAGGGGGAAGCGAGAATGTTTGATTTTATTGGAGTACTGATGGTCTTAACTCCAGTGTTGATAATAGCTGCTCTTGGAGGTGTAGGATATTTTTTTTGGATAAGGCATCGTTACCGAACAGCAAAGTCCAATCAAGCTTTGATTATTACAGGACCGAAGTTAGGTGATCCTGAAAAGGAAACGAATATTTTTACAGACCAAGAAGGACGTTCAATGAAGATTATTAGGGGTGGAGGATACCGTCTAAGACGCTTCCAAACCTCAACACCCGTTAATCTGACATCGTTTCAATTAAAGTTATCAACGCCAAGAGTATATACAAATGGTGGCGTACCCATTGTTGCCGATGCAGTAGCAATGGTTAAGGTCGCAGATACGCTAAATGGTATCGCAAACTACGCAGAACAGTTTTTAGGTAAGAAACAAGAAGAGATTGAAGCTGAAATCATTGAGGTACTTGGAAGCAACTTGCGTGCCATTCTTTCTAAAATGACGGTAGAAGATATTAATAGTAACCGAGAGAAATTTAATCAAGATGTATCTGAAGTTGCCCAAAAGCAGCTCGACTTAATGGGTTTTAAAATTACGTCATTAGGTCTTACAGACTTACGTGACGCCGACGAGGAGAATGGCTATTTAGAAAACTTGGGAAGACCACGAATTGCTGAGGTTCGTAAACTAGCAGAAATTGCTGAAGCAAATAGCGAGCGTGAAACTCGTATCCATAGAGCACAAACTGATCAAGAGGCGAAAGAAGAAGAATACAAACGCCAAATTGCGATTGCAGAATCTAAAAAGGAGAAGGATATTAAAGACGCAGCCTTCAAAGAGGAAACCGAACGTGCTCGTGCAAAAGCAGAACAGTCCTACGAATTAGAAAAAGCTAAACTAGCAAAAGAAGTAAAAGAAGAGGAATTAACACTTAAATTCCTAGAACGTGAACGTGCAGTTAAGCTGGAGGAAGAAGAAAGTAAAGTTCGTAAAACAAAAGCCGATGCAGAATACTATGAAACAACTCGTAAAGCCGAAGCGGAAGCCCGTAAAGCTGCGATTGACGGGGAAGCGAAAGCCAAGATCCGCAGGGAAGAAGGTTCTGCCGAAGCAGATGTTATTCGTGAACGCGGTAAAGCCGAAGCGGAGGCTCGTAAACTGTTAGCTGAAGCGATGGAAAAACACGGTGAAGTCATTATCACTGAAAAATTAATCGAAATGCTCCCTGTATTTGCTGAAAAAATTGCTCAACCACTTAACAATATTGAATCCGTTAAGATTATTGATTCCGGCAACGGCCAGGGTGTCCCTTCTTTCGGAAAGAGCATCACAAAAACAATGCTCGAAATGCAAGAGCCTTTAAAAGAAATGACTGGTATTGACGTATCGGAATTATTAAAGTCATATGCATCCAGATTCAGTGGTTATATAAGTCAAGGTGCTGTTGCAGTCTTACCTGAAAATCGCTCAGGTAATGGCAAGACTGATGATGTAAACGATGTGAATGAGTTTGAAAGAAAGTAAATCTATATACATTCCACTAAGAATGAGCTGAATGATATGAAAAATGCCGCAAACCTTCTTATAGTCAGGAGGCTTGTGGCATTTTCATTAATAAGCTTTGTGGATAATATTTCTTTTATAAAAAATTATATTTTTTAGAGGAACAGAAAGTAATCTCATTAAACATTGATTAATGTGAGTTTAACATAGTCCGATAGAATTCCTCTTCCTCAAGGAGCACGAAGGGCCTAGCCCAGCGAGTAGGGGGGGGATGAATGGCGGTTCGGCGCAGCCCAAAAGCTTTTTGGTTGATAGGCCTCCTAATCCTTGTCGAAAGAAAAAAGGATAAATTTTCTATTTTCTCTTGAAACGAATATACGTTCGTTATATGATGATGGCAAGGGAGGTGCCCTCATGTATCGAACATTGGAAACGGCCTTTTCGGCCAACCGACAGACGCTTCAGTATTTGTTTGACATACGCCGGATGTGCGGAACGATTTGGAATGACTGCGTGCAGCTGGCCCGCTATTATTACCGAATTCACGGTTCGTGGATCAACCAAAGCGATCTTCAGTCCGAACTCAAAGGCTTATACCCTCTTCACAGCCAGACGGTACAAGCGGTGTGCCACAAGTTTCTGCGTGCCCGAGACGGGGTTCGTAAAGCGAGGAAAACGAATCCGTCCATCCGGTATCCATACAAGGAGAAGTTCGTCTTCCACCCAAAATGGGTAGACAAATCCTTCGTGTTGGAAGAACGCAGGCTGACACTCAGCATGGGCAGATGGAAGGGGAAACAACAGACACCGCTTGTATTGACGCTTGCCTCTGTCCCAAACGGCGTGGTCAAAGAAGTAGAGCTCGTCTATGACGGCCAGTGGCATGCCTGTTTGTCGTATGAAGACGGGGTCCAGCCTGTACTGGTGCAAGACGGTCATACGGCAGCGATTGATCCCGGTGAGATTCATACGATTGCCGCTGTCTGTACAAGCGGACAAGCTCTCGTGATTTCGGGAAGGAAGATGCGCAGCATTCACCGGTTGCGCAACAAAAAAGTGAGAGAACTGCAAATCCTCATGAGCCGGTGCCAAAAAGGCTCCAGGAAATGGCGCCAATACAATCGGGCGAAGACATACATCCTCTCTAAAAGTGAACGGCAGCTCGGGGATATCTTACACAAGACGACACGCGCCTTTGTGGACTGGTGCGTGGAACAGGGAGTCGGCCATGTCGCTCTTGGTGACGTGGAAGGCGTGCAGCGGCACACAAGCAAACGAAATAAACGGCGGAAACGAATCCGGTCCAAACAAGTGAACCAGAAACTCAGCAATTGGAGCTTTGGGAAGGTCACCACACAGTTGCGGTATAAACTTGAAGCAGTGGGGATCTCGCTGTCAAAAGAAAATGAAGCCTATACCACGCAAGCATGTCCTGCTTGCGGGAAACGGAACAAAGTCCGTTCACGAAACTATCGCTGTGCCTGTGGATATGAACAGCATCGGGATATCCATGGTGCGGGGAATATCCTATCGCAGTATCTGCACGGGAAGTTCCTAAAAGTGATGATGACCAGCATCACGTATCTACGGCCTGTCCAGGCGTAGTAGACGGGTAGAACCGCCCCAGGGGGAGTGGGAGTGTTTTTAAATTCGACTTCTCCCTGTTGCTTACGGTGGCAGCAAGCAGTCGGGAGACCCCTTGCGTCAAGACCACTGCTTCCGTATGGGAGCGTCAGTCCCCGAGAAGGACGAGGGTGTCGTGTACACCTATGGACATCGTCCATCTTCTGATTTCGAAGGTATCGACAAGAAACCCCCACCTCAAGCGCGAAGCGATAGGTGGGGGAGGTTCATTCGCTATTTTGTAAAAGGAATTACCTTTACAGGAGAAAAGTAATAGAAGCAAAGAAAACGCTCAAATGAATTTGCGGAGAGGACCCGTCAATGAATTCCTTTTTAAAGGAGTTTCATGACGGGTCCTTTATTTTGTCTTGTTTTCCTCTAATTCACAGGATTTCAATGCTGCCGGTTTTTATACCTTTCGTGCGGATGAAATTAGAGCATTCCGAAATATCTCAAGGCAGCAAATAAATTTCGTTGTGCGGGGGTTCTGTTAGTTGGGATTTTTGTAATCGTCCTTCATTCACCAGCTCTTGTAATCCCTGTTCGATGGTTGAAGGATGGACGCCAAATAGGTCGGCTACTTTTACGGTGGATATGGACATGTATTTCGGTTCCTTTGCGGAGGAGATGATCATCGATTGTATGCGCTGAAATAATTTTTCCTTTTCCATTTCAAAATCCCTTCTTTCTTTATTCTTGTTGTACCCTTTCCTTCTAAAAGAAAGACTAACCAAATTTCCATCTTCATATGCGCGATCGTCCTTGATATGCTAATTTAAAAAAATGTGATATTCCTATCATTAAATGACAAAAAAGGTAAATATTAAAAAAGTATAGGAATAGGAGGGAAGTGCATGGGATTTCATAGCCCGCCGCGTATTGCACAGTTAACGGTCGAAGCCGGTACTCGAAAAGCAACCTTGCCGCTTCGCAGTATGCTCGTTTTAGGGTTTTTGGGAGGAGCGTTTATTTCACTTGGATATCTTTTATACATTCGAGTCATCGCGGGGCTGCCGGAAGAGTGGGGAACATTTAGTGTTTTCCTAGGGGCGGCTGTGTTTCCGTTAGGCCTTATTTTAATCATTATCGCTGGAGGGGAGCTGCTGACCGGAAACATGATGGCTGTGTCCATGGCCTTTTTCTCAAGAAAAATTACGATAAGTAGACTGTTAAAGAACTGGTTTTGGATTACCATCAGCAATTTCATCGGTGCCCTGTTTGTTGCCTATTTCTTTGGACATATTGCCGGGTTGACAGAGGCAGAACCTTATTTGCATAAAACCATTGCAGTTGCGCAGGCAAAAATAAATCAAGATTTTTGGGCCGCATTGGTCTCCGCGATCGGCTGCAATTGGCTCGTTGGTCTAGCGGTCTGGCTCGCATACGGTGCAGAAGATATCGGCGGAAAAATTTTGGCCATCTGGTTCCCTATCATGGGATTCGTGGCCATTGGCTTTCAGCACGTGGTCGCTAACATGTTCGTGATTCCCGCGGCCATTTTTGCCGGTTCCTTCACGTGGGCAGACTTTATTTCGAATTTTATTCCGGTATTTATTGGAAATGCTATGGGGGGAAGCATGTTTGTGGCATTGATGTATTGGGTGGCCTATATGGGATATATGACACCGGCGATTCCTCAGGAGAACCAGCTTGAATTAATAAGAAGACGAAAGGCAAGGAGGTAAAAAATGAACGAACCGACGTTTTCAATACAGATTAACGGAAAAGAATATACAGCTAAGCCCGGGCAAACGATTTTGGAGGTAGCTCAATCCGGGGATTACTTCATTCCGAGCATTTGCTACCATCCAAACCTCGGAACGATTCAAACATGTGACACATGTTTCGTCAATGCGGGAGGAGAAATGGTGCGCGCTTGTTCCACGAAAGCGGAACCGGGAATGCGGGTTGATACCCTTTCCAAACCGGTCAAAGATGCCCAATATGAAGCGATGTCACGCATTTTGAAAAATCATGAACTATATTGCACGGTGTGCGATAACAACAATGGAAACTGCGTGGTCCATAATACAGTGGAACACTTGGAGATTGAACATCAAAAATACAAGTTTGAAGCGAAGCCTTATCCACCCGATAATTCGCATCCGTTTTATCGCTATGAGCCGGATCAGTGCATTTTATGCGGGCGGTGTGTGGAAGCCTGCCAGGACTTGCAAGTGAATGAAACGTTAACGATTGACTGGAAGCGCGAAGCACCGCGGGTCATTTGGGACAATGACGTGCCGATCGATGAGTCCTCTTGTGTATCATGCGGGCATTGCGTTACCGTTTGTCCTTGCAATGCGTTGATGGAAAAGTCGATGCTGGGGGAAGCCGGCTATTTGACTGGTATACCGGCTAATGTTTTAGAGCCGATGATTGATTTGACAAAAGAAGTAGAGCCAGGGTACAGCGGGATTTTTGCGATTTCTGAAATGGAAGCAGCGATGAGAAAAGCCCGTATTAAGCGTACGAAAACGGTTTGTACATATTGTGGAGTGGGATGCAGCTTTGAAGTGTGGACAAAGGGCCGGGATATTTTAAAAATCGAGCCGCAAGTAGAAGCACCGGTCAATGGCATTTCCACTTGCGTAAAAGGCAAATGGGGTTGGGATTTTGTCAACAGCGAAGAACGGCTCACCAAACCGCTCATCCGCCAGGGCGATGAATTCGTGGAAGCCACATGGGATGAAGCACTGACATTGATTGCTGAAAAACTCGGGGGAATCAAAGAGCAGTATGGTCCTGATTCCATCGGGTATATCGCTTCATCCAAATGTACGAATGAAGAAAATTATCTGTTTCAAAAGTTTGCACGTGCCGTAATGGGAACGAACAATGTTGATAACTGCTCGCGATATTGCCAATCACCGGCAACGGCAGGTTTGATGCGGACCGTCGGAATTGGAGGGGATTCAGGTACGATCCGGGATATTCAGCAATCCGATTTGATCATCGTCATCGGCGCCAATCCGGCCGAGTCACATCCTGTACTGGCCACTCGAATTAAACGGGCACATAAGCTGCACAGTCAAAAATTGGTGGTCGTGGATTTACGGAAAAATGAGCTGGCAGAACGAGCGAATCTTCATCTTCACCCGAAACCGAGTACCGACCTCATCTGGATATCTGCGGTAACCAAGTACATTTTGGATCAAGGGTGGGAAGATAGAGAATTTCTGGAAAGCCGTGTAAACGGATTTGAGGAATATGTGAAATCATTAGAGAAATATACATTGAGCTATGCAGAAGAAACAACGGGATTGTCCCAAGATGAATTAATTCAGCTTGCCGCGATGATTCATGAAGCGAAATCGGTTTGTGCCTTGTGGGCAATGGGCATCACCCAGCATATGGGAGCGACGGATGCAAGTACGGCTATTGCCAATTTATTGCTGATTACCGGGAACTTTGGCCGTCCCGGCACAGGAGCTTACCCGTTAAGAGGCCATAACAATGTTCAAGGAGCCTGTGATTTTGGCACGATGCCGGCCTGGTTCCCTGGTTATGAGCCGGTTCAAAGCGAAGCGGTCCGTCAACGTTATGAAAAAGCATGGGGCGTATCCTTGCCGAAAAATCCGGGAATGGACAACCATCAAATGGTGGAAGGAATCGATAAAGGCAAGCTGAAAGCCTTGTATTTATTCGGTGAAGATATGGCGATTGTCGATTCCAATGCGAATCATGTGGACGCAGCGCTCGAGAGACTCGAGTTCTTCGTCGTACAGGATGTATTCTTCAGCAAAACGGCCCAATTTGCCGATGTCGTGCTGCCTGCCGCTCCAAGCCTTGAAAAAGAGGGAACGTTTACGAATACAGAACGGCGCATTCAGCGGTTTTATAAAGTATTGGAACCGCTTGGAGATGCGAAACCCGATTGGCTCATCTTCCAAGAGATCGCCAATCGATTAGGAGCAAACTGGCATTACAAGGATCCGAGTGAGATCATGGCTGAAGCTGCGAGCCTCGCGCCGATTTTTAGCGGTGTGAGCTATGAGCGGCTGGAAGGCTGGAACAGTCTAGTATGGCCCGTTGCTAAAGATGGGAAGGATACCCCGCTGTTGTACACTGAGAAGTTTGCTTTCCCTGACGGTAAGGCGAAGCTTTATCCGGTTGATTGGACGCCGCCGTTTCAAGCGGGCGGGGAGTATGACTTGCACTTGAATAACGGTCGGTTGCTCGAGCATTTCCATGAAGGTAATATGACCTACCGTTCTGAAGGCCTTACCCATAAAGTGCCGCATCCTTGGCTCGAAATTTCCCCGGATCTGGCAAAAGAGCGAAATATCGAGGATGGAGCGTTAGTGCGGCTAACATCCCCGTATGGTCTTGTTGAGGTAAGAGCGATGGTGACGGATCGGGTAGAAGGAAACGAATTATACTTGACGATGAACACGCCGGAGGATATTGCCGCGGTAAACCGTCTGACGAGCAGCTACCATGACCTTGTGACGCACACGCCGAACTATAAGGAAATGAGTGTGAAAATGGAGGTGCTTGAAACGAAAGGCGAGCCTCCGCTTCCACAGGTGAACCACCGTTTTGGCAATCGGATGCCGCAAATTAGCGTCAGGGTCGAAGAGAAATGGAAACGTTCCGACTTTACACCGCTTCAAGACATGTTTGAGATAAAGGGGGATGAATATGGCGAAGGCTATCAGGCAAATTAACAAGCACGTTCCAAACAAGGAAGAAGAGCAAGCCCAGGCAGTTGCTGATATTGTTGCGGCACTCGCTGAAAACCGTGAAGCTATCGTGACGACACTAGGCATTTTAAAAGAACTTCAGGAAATGGGGGCTTTAAATGCCATTCACGGTTTGCTGCAAAAACGAACGGATGTAGGGGCCATCGCAATTCAACAAATCAACAAGCCAAACATGCACAATACGATTAAAAATGGGATGAATGCATTGGGATTTTTAGGCTCCATCAATCCGGATCAATTGAAAATCATTTTTCAAGGGCTTAGCCAAGGGCTTGAACGAGCAACAGAAAGTGCCCACCAAGGGGAAGAGCAAAGTTTATGGAAGCTCGGGAAAAACATGGGCAATTCTGAAGTGAAGGCATCTCTGGCCACGATGATGGGGTTTATGCAGGGGATGGGGGAGGCGTTTCAGCAGGAAAACGGGAAGCTGCATTAAGATAAGGAGGGGGTCGCATTGCAAACAGGAGTCATTAAAGTAGAGGGAGTGGTCACTCAGCAAGATGCTGATAAGGTTCTTCATGCATTACATGAAGTATGGGGCATCCGAAGAGCGGAAATGAACCTGACGAATCACGAAGCCACTTTTACCTATGATGAAAAGGCGGCATCATACCAGGATTTTAAACAAGCTGTCCTTGATACGGGCTTTCGTATTGACGAAAGCGCACATTGATGGATGACTTCCGATCATGGGTAGAAGGAGGGAAGCCAAGTGAGAGTGTGTGAATTGTGCGGAATCGAAGAGGAAGTCGAAATGGACGAACATGAACAGATGCCAATCAGAATGCTTCACATCTGCGAAAGCTGTCAAAACGACCGACATTTCAATTCATTTGAAAACGAGATGTAATCCAAAATAGGAAATGAATAGGGTCATTCCATTCTGTTGAAGCGGGCCGTTTAGTGGAATCCAGTCACATCATGGATTCTTGCTGACGGCTCGTTTTATGCTAGATGGAGTGGAGACCATTATATTTAAATATATAAGATCCAATGTGTATAATAAAAACAGAATGCAAAATTGGTTGTTGAAAACATCATGCAGTCCCGAAACTGGAGAGGGCACAAAGCTGACCTACTTAACAAAAGAGATGAAGTTGTCGTTCAACAACATTAGGAGAGACCATCGATGATTACAATAAAAAGTGAAAGAGAAATCCAATTGATGCATGAAGCAGGTAAGCTGCTGGCTTCCTGTCATAAAGAAATTGCGAAAATGATTAAACCGGGGATGACCACATTAGAAATTGACCGCTTTGTCGAGGGGTATTTAGAAAAGCACGGTGCGACACCGGAACAAAAAGGATTCCATGGATATCCTTATGCGACGTGTGCTTCTGTCAATGATGAAATATGCCACGGTTTTCCGACTGACAAACCGCTTAAAGAAGGTGACATTGTCACGATTGACATGGTAGTGAACCTAAAAGGAGGGCTTGCTGACTCCGCCTGGACACATACAGTGGGGAATATTTCGACAGAAGCCCAAAATTTATTGACAGTGACGGAAAAGGCTATGTATAAAGGGATTGAACAAGCAGTCGCTGGAAACAGGCTCGGTGATATCGGCCATGCCATCCAAAGCTATGCAGAAGCTGAAAAGTTCTCGGTTGTGAGGGAATTCACGGGACATGGCATCGGTAAAACGATGCACGAAGATCCCACTGTCCTCCATTATGGCAAACCTGGCAAAGGCATGCGTTTAAAAGAAGGGATGGTTATTACCATTGAACCGATGCTGAATGTGGGGACATGGAAAAGTAAGATGGATGCCAATGGATGGACAGCAAGAACTGTTGACGGAAAGCTGTCCGCTCAGTATGAACATACGATCGCGATTACGAAGGAAGGTCCGTTGGTGTTGACACAGCAGTAATATTTCTATTTGACGCTGAATTCAGTAAATGTGAAGTCTTTACATGAAGATGGCTCCACCGGTATGCTTTTATACCGGTGGAGCCATTTTTATTTTATAATTCATTAATTGCACAGACTGTCATATTTCCTTGAGTATCTTCCCGTACTAAGAGGGTGACTTTCGTTCCAGGTGAAAACTGGGAATCAAAATTCTGGTCTTGCAGGTATTCCTGCAGCGGAAGAATTCTTGGCTGATTTTTTATGTAAACTTTAACTGATTGTCCATTTACCATAGACTGATAGTCAGCTTCTATTACTTTCTCCACTTCGTCGGTTTCGGGTTCATATAAAGATTCCGTGTTCTTAATCATATATTGATGATCCTTTGTTTCGATGAATTGTATGAGCAAACCGGAACCGAGCTTGAAGTTATTAATCTCTTGTTGGCATGCTGCTTCACCGTTGCAGTGATAGATGCTAACATCACCTTCTACGTCGAATTCGATGGAATCATTGTCAACATGTTTGGTTACTATTCCGACAACATCTCTAATAGATTCTTGGGTTGTAAGAACGTTATCGGTTGCTTCTTGTGCCTCTGCTTGATGAAAGGATAAAATTCCTCCTGTAATGGCTGTTCCTAAGGCAAGGGCAGCGACCCCCTTCATCAGCTTCCCTTTTATGGGGAAATTGATTTTTTGCTTGTTTTGTGTTGACATAACAATCCTCTCCTTCATTAATTCTAATCATATTTTGATGATTTGATGATCAAAAGATTTGGATATCATTCCATCCTCTTTCTCTTGATCCAAGAAGGTATTCATCCTCATGGTCCGGTTGATTATATTATACGCTCTTTCTTTTCAATTACCTGTTTTTACAGAAAGTAAACATGAAAATTATGGAACAATAGGTAAGTTTTTTAGTATTTCTCTTTTTCTGCTAGCGTTTTATTATAAGAGTAAGAGATTAATTGGACGGTCTGTCGACTGAATCTCGATAAAAGCAAAACGGGTGAAAATCCGTGACGCAAAGCTACAGGGACTAAGGTGTTCCAAGAACACTATGTCTGCCAGCTGCCGAAAGATGAAGGGTACAGTAAAATCTACAATAAAAAAGGCAAGAAAACAACCATGAACGAAGAGAAGCATGATGAGGCTCTAAAGCTAGTTTTCTACTCCACTGTAGACTCTGTAAATGTGTAACCCCGCTTTTCGGTAAAGCGGGGTTATTTATTGCCTTTGTTAAAAAGCAGTGCTCATGCTTGGTTTATGTGAGCAAAACGGCCGTTTTCCCGCTAAGAGACAAAAGCTTGTAGCTGATGAATTGGAAGTACTTCATAGAAAAATATGATTTGCGGGCAGAAAGATGGGGAAGAGATGAAGAAAGTTATTGTTTATTTAATGGTTGCCGCTCTTATTTTCACTAGTTTTCCAGGTTTAAAACCAAAAGCAGGGTATGAACCGGTCATACAAGTAAAATTAGTGAATTATTTGGGCAACAAAACCGAAATATCGCTTAAACCTTCCGGGAATTATACGACGAACGACGGGAGTATTTCTTTGAAGTCCAATGTATCGTATACATTGAAATCGGAAAACGGGAAGATGGCTTTATACGAAGATCAGCGCCGTTTAAAAGAGTTTGAGAGTTTGGAAGTAAAGCCCTCGGAGGCAGAGAATACGCTAGCGATCAACGATCGTCCATATTTGGGAAGCTTTCATTTTGTGATAGAAAACAAAAACTACATAAGACCCATTAATGCTATTTCAATGGAAAACTACGTAAAAGGGGTCGTTCCGAATGAAATGCCCGCTACGTGGAATGGCGAAGCATTGAAAGTACAAGCCGTAGCGGCGAGAACATATGCCATGAGCTATATTCATAAAGTAATCGATGATACCATCAATTACCAAGTATATGGGGGACAGAATTGGCACCCAAACAGCAGCAAAGCTGTCGATGAGACGGCCGGGGAAGTACTGAAGTATAATGGTAAGTTGATTAGTGCCGTCTTCTCTGCAAGTAACGGAGGGATGACAGAATCAAATGCGAATGCATGGGGAAATACCTTTGCCCCATATTTCAGGATAAAAGAGGACCCGTTCGATCCAAAAATGACATGGAGCGTCTCGTTCAATAAAAAACAAATCGACTTAACGGGCAAAGATTTAGTCCATTCAGATACCTGGTGGTCTGCGGCGAAGGAGTCAGACGCTGTCATTGCTTCAAACATCAAAAAATGGCTCCAACAAAACGGCTTTGCGAACAAAGAGATGAAAATCGTGAACATTCCTCAAGTATCATTACATGCGCCAACATCGGGAGGACGTGTAAGTAAAGGCAGCATTACGGTAGAATTTTTTGTGAAAGACTTAAGGGATTCGGGTGGAAAGCTGGCTGTTCAAAAGCTGCAATTCACCAATACGAGCGCATCTAAAATAAGGGCCCTTATAGGGAATCGGGTCATATTAAGCTACCTTGTGGATTCTGTAAGTAACTCCGGCAGTACGATTCGATTACAAGGACGCGGTGATGGGCACGGTGTAGGCATGAGTCAATACGGTACCAAAAAAGCAGCGGAGTCAGGAAAAACGTATAAAGACATTTTAGCTTTTTATTATGAAGGAACTGCTTTGGATAAAGAGTATGAAAATTACGTCAATTTCAAAGATGTAACGGACACGCATTGGGCGGAAACTTATATTAATGATTTATCTCAGAAAAATATTATTTCTGGGTATTCAGATCGTACATTTAGGCCAAATAACACGGTGACAAGAGCCCAATTTACTAAAATCATGATCAATTCAATCGGGTATGGACTCGTCTTCAATCAACAGTCCTTTCCGGATGTACCGAAAGACGATTGGGCGAATCCATACGTGGAAGCGGCTATTCAAAACGGCCTTTTACTGCAAACAGAAGTGGGCACACACTTCAATTCAAACGTACCGATTACCCGTGAGGAAATGGCTGTCATGATTGGGCGTGCCTTGCAATTATCTCCTGTCAGCCGTCCAGAGAAATTTACGGACAATTATCAAATGAAACGGCCAGGTTTGGTGGAGGCTGTTTCTGAAGCCGGAATTTTAGACGGCTATTCAGATGGAACATTTAAACCGAAAAATTTTCTTTCAAGGGCACAGGCTGCTAAAGTCATCTATCTTGAGATGGAGAAAACCAATCAATAGTCTAAAAAATTCGCCATGGCCGCTCTGCGGCCATGGCGAATTTTTTAGACCTAAGGGGATGCCGCCCTGCGGGGGTCATCCCCTTAGGTAAACCTTTAAAGCTTATCCTATCGTTTCCATGCTTTTTTCTTGATGGTCAGCTGCCGTCGGCTCTTCGCCTGACTTCATTTCAATATTGGCCCAATCCGTTCGATAGAAGCGAATCATTAATGTAGCCCCAAGTACCATGAGGAAGGTATACAATGCAATCCAGGCGCCGATGCTTTTTAATCCGAGTATAAACGTAAATACATAAGTGAGCGGTATAAAAACGAACCAGCCTGTCAGGACAGATGCTTTAAGAAGAAAGGAAGTGTCGCCGATGCCCCTTAACCCTCCTGCGTAGAAATTGAATAATGCATCAAATATTTGCCAAAACGCAGAAATTTTGATTAAAGTGGCTGCCAAGTGGGAAACGTTTGGGTCTGTCGTGTACATATTGATGATGGGTTCAGCGAATATAAACTCCAGTAAGCCTAGAAGAAGAATGAATATGCTTCCGAGTATGGCTGTTTCTGTTCCGAGTCTTCGTGCCCCCAGCGGGTTGGCTCTTCCGACTTCTTGCCCGACCAGGATTGTTGCCGTCGCTCCAAAGGCAAAAGCGGGCATAAAGCCAAAACTCATGACACTGAGTGCGATTTCATTCGCCGCCAGGGCGTTCGTTCCCAAGCGGGTCACAAACATCGTAAATACAAACATCGCGATACTCTTCGAAAATTCCTCTATTCCCAACTTTGAACTCTCGGTAAAGATTAACTTTGACTCTGTACGATTCCACCCAGCCATTGAACGGGTATTATATTTCTTATGCAACTGAAAAAAGTACACAAAAGCCGAGGTGAGCATAATGATTCCTTCGCCAATGAAGACAGCCCAGCCTGCGCCCGCCAATCCGATTTCAGGAAAACCTAAATTTCCGTAAGTCAGCGTATAGGTGAAAAAAATCATGATGATATTTCCAATAATGGAGGTGGCCATAGGTGTTTTGGCATCGCCGATTCCCCTGAAAAAGCCATGAAACGCAAAGGTGAAAATCGAAAAGATCATCGCGAAAAAACGGATTGTTAAATAACTTTCCCCTTGTTTAATAAATTCCGTTGAAGCACCCATTAATGATAAAAGCGACCCTGAAGCGAATAAACCGGTAAGGGTAATCAAAACGCTTGCGGCAAGACAGAAATACAGCGCAAGCTGCGTGCGTTCCACTCCTTTTTTCATATTATTGGAGCCGAAATTTTGAGCAACGAGGTAGTTGACTGTATGTCCAATACCGGAAAACAAGGCCCAAACATTGTACATGATAATATTGGACACACCAACAATCGCAATGGCCAAAGCTCCGAGCTGCCCTACCATAATGAGATTAATGGTTCCTGTAGCCGTCATGGCCGCAAACGAAGCGATGGAAGGAATGGCAAGCAATAATATTTTTTTCCAGTTCATTTTCATTCTCCTGTTATTAAATTCATGATGAAGGGAGCATTTCCACATCCATCGTATAGGATTGTTACTTATTTTACCATCTATTTTTATTGCCATTTTTGAAAAAGAGAAGGAATAAATTTGAATAGGCAGTGAAAAATTTCCTTTACAACGGTAAATATGTGGTTTATATTAAATTTGTAATTTCAAAACTCAATATATCTTGAACTAGGGGTGTCCAATGAGTTGGGCTGAGAGAGAAACATGCTGAAGTTTCTTAACCCTCAGGACCTGATCTGGTTCATACCAGCGTGGGGAAGTTAGAATCTGCTATTATAGTGACGGAATGTCATTATATATTTGTGCTAACATCAGCCGGGTCTTAAAATAAGACCCGGCTTTTTTCATGCTGTCAGTGGGTCGGATTTCGTCCTTTTTAATCAACTTAAAAAGGAGAGAACGAATTATGGTAAACAAATCAGTAAATGACATGAACCTTTCAATTATGTCCAGTTTTTCAGGAAGCAAAAAAGTATATGTTGAAGGATCTAGACCGGATATTCAAGTTCCAATGCGTGAAATCGAACTGAGTCCGACCACCGGATCATTTGGCGAGGAGGAAAATCCGCCTGTACGGGTGTACGACACAAGCGGTCCGTACACAGATTCCAGCTGTGAAATCGATATCCGCAAAGGGCTCCAGCCTATACGACGCGATTGGATTGTGGAACGCGGAGACGTGGAAGAGTACGAAGGCCGTGAAATAAAGCCTGAAGATAACGGCTATAAGAGCGGCGATCCGCGGGCGAATTTAGATGTCTTTCCGGGATTAAAGCGAAAACCGCTGCGTGCCAAAAAAGGGAAGAATGTTACCCAAATGCACTATGCACGTCAAGGGATCATTACTCCTGAGATGGAATTCATTGCGATAAGAGAAAATGTCTCTCCTGAATTTGTTCGAGATGAGGTGGCGCGGGGGCGTGCCGTCATTCCGTCTAACATTAATCATCCAGAAAGCGAGCCGATGATTATCGGGCGCAATTTTCATGTGAAAATTAATGCGAATATTGGGAATTCCGCCGTTACTTCCTCTATCGAAGAAGAAGTAGAAAAAATGACATGGGCAACAAGGTGGGGAGCGGATACGATGATGGATCTTTCCACCGGTAAAAACATTCATACAACCCGTGAATGGATTATTCGGAATTCGCCTGTTCCGGTCGGAACCGTGCCGATTTATCAAGCGCTTGAAAAAGTAAACGGGATCGCGGAAGATTTAACGTGGGAAGTGTTTCGGGATACGTTAATCGAACAGGCAGAGCAAGGGGTCGATTACTTTACGATTCATGCAGGTGTTCTATTGCGCTATATTCCGCTAACAGCAAAGCGTGTGACTGGAATTGTGTCCCGCGGAGGTTCCATTATGGCGCAGTGGTGTCTTGCTCACCATAAGGAAAGCTTCCTTTACACACATTTTGAAGAAATTTGTGAAATCATGAAAGCATATGATGTGGCGTTTTCATTAGGAGACGGTCTTCGTCCTGGCTCTATCGCAGATGCGAATGATGAAGCGCAGTTCGCGGAATTGGAGACATTGGGTGAACTGACGAAAATTGCCTGGAAGCATGATGTTCAAGTGATGATTGAAGGACCTGGGCACGTTCCGATGCACTTGATTAAAGAAAACATGGATAAGCAGCTGGAAATTTGTCAGGAAGCACCGTTTTATACACTTGGCCCGCTGACAACGGATATCGCACCTGGGTATGACCATATTACGTCTGCCATCGGGGCTGCAATGATCGGCTGGTTCGGTACCGCGATGCTTTGTTATGTAACACCGAAAGAACATTTGGGGTTGCCGAATAAAGAGGATGTAAGGGTAGGGGTTATCACGTATAAAATCGCGGCCCATGCCGCTGACCTTGCAAAAGGCCATCCAGGTGCCAGGAAACGGGATGACGCCCTGTCAAAAGCAAGGTTCGAGTTTCGCTGGCGTGATCAGTTCAACCTATCTCTCGATCCTGAAAGAGCGGTCGAGTATCATGATGAAACATTGCCGGCGGAAGGAGCCAAAACGGCCCATTTCTGTTCGATGTGCGGTCCGAAGTTCTGCAGCATGAGAATCTCTCAAGATATTCGTGATTTGGTAAAAGAAAAAGGGCTTAGTGTGGAATCTGTCATTGATGAGGGATTGAAAGAAAAAGCGGATGAATTTAGAAGCACAGGCGGCGAAATCTATAAGGCATAGTTTCTAAGGAGAATAAATAGAAACATGCACCGGCCGAGGGGGAGAGGGTTGGATGAATCGGGCAATTCAACTAAAAACGGAAATTCAAAAGCTGGAAGCCCAGCTGGAACAGTTAAATGAAGAACTCATCATTTTCCAACTAAAATGCGATCATGAATTCGAACAAAGCCACTACACCCGGAAATGCACAAAATGTCAGTTGATAGAGAGTTTGAATTGGTAGGAAAAGTTCTAGATTTCATATAATCTATTATTTTTACACTGTATAGAATTTTACTTTTTTCATCTTGAATCAGCTAGAAAGATCTTTGCATAAGCAGCGGGCAAGAACCCGCAAGGGAGCTTGTCCGCTGCTTATGTGAAATTTATATTTACTTATCGGACAATTCCTTGTAATCTGTTGTTTGAATAATAAAATTTTTACGAAAACAACTAGAGATGAAATGAGGGAAATTCGGCGATGATTAAAGCAATCTTTTTTGACCTTGATGACACGTTGCTTTGGGACCAAAAAAGCGTAAAGGAAGCCTTTGCGGCAACGTGCCGGGCGGCAGCTGAAAAATATGATATTGATGTGGAAGAGCTTGAAGAGGCAGTTCGTGCAGAAGCGAGAGAACTTTACTCTTCTTATGAAACATATGAGTTCACCCAGATGATTGGCATTAACCCATTTGAAGGACTATGGGGCAATTTTTTGGATGATGAGGATAATTTCCGGAAAATGAAAGACATTGTGCCTGCTTATCGAAAGGAAGCATGGACACGAGGCTTGAAAGCGCTAGGGATTGATGATCCGGAATTTGGCGCTGAGTTAGCAGAACGCTTCCCTGCGGAACGCCGCAACAGCCCATTCGTCTATGACGAAACGTTCAACGTGCTCGATGAATTAAAGGGGAAGTATCAGCTCCTGCTTTTAACAAACGGGTCTCCTGACTTACAAAATACGAAGCTCGACATCACACCTGAGCTTGTGCCGTATTTTGACCATATTGTCATTTCCGGTGCATTTGGCAGAGGAAAGCCTGATCCTTCCATTTTCGAGCATGCCTTGACATTAATGTCACTTAATAAAGATGAAGTGCTGATGGTCGGCGATAACTTAATGACGGATATCCTTGGCGCATCCCGTGTAGGCATCAAATCCGTCTGGATCAACCGCCATGACAAAGAGCGAAATGAAGTCATTCCGACTTATGAAATTACCCACTTAGAAGAGCTTTATCCGATTTTAGCTTCGCTTAACAATAAATAAAAAAGCTGTTTTTGTAAATGTTTTTACAAGCAAGTAGCCTCTTGCCCGCAATTCAAACTAAAAATAATAATCTTTTGGAAAAGAATAAAAAGATTCCCTTCATTTAAAAATGGAGGGATCTTTTTGTTCGCCCGCATATAAGGATAAGGTGTTCATTGTCAATTGTTCGATTGTTTCTTTCAGGTCCAGCTCTTTTAGTGAAGCCACTTTTCTTGCTGCCTCCTGCAGCAGTAAAGGGGAGGTTTCCATCTGCTCAAACGGTCCGGAAAAGGGCCAGGGACCATCTGTTTCAATGAGCAGTTTATCCAGCGGGATTTGGTTAACAAGTATTTCGTCTCGCTTTCGGTAGCAAACTTCTGGAGTGACGGAGACGTAATATCCGCTCGTCGTAATCTGTTCGACAACAGAAGCGGGTGCTTTCAGCCAATGGAAATGAGCCTTCTTTATCTCGTTTTTTACTAATAGTTCATAAGCGGCAGGTGCACCGGAATGGATAGCATGAAGGACGATGGGAAGATCTTCGTTTTTTGCCGTAATCATCAAAGTTTCCAACAACTCAATGTATCGTTCCATACTTGATGTATGTGGGGTGTAATACGGCAGTCCCACTTCACCGACAGCTGAAATGAGCCGGCGTTCCTGGTGTAAAAGGCTGTGCCATTCAGCTATATCTTGTTCTGGCGGAAGCGGCTGTTCGGGATGGAAGCCGATTGCGGCCCAAATAAAATCAGGATGCTTTTGTTTGAGGGCGAGCGTGTCATAGCTCGAATTCAAATCGGTCGACACAGCTACAACTCCTGTCACCCCTGCAGTCTGCCACTGTTCGATTTTCCGATCAATATCATCATATTGATCAAGATGAATGTGGGCATCCATCATCGATTGCGGCCTCCTTTTTGTCTGATTCAAGATTTCTCATACTCTCAAAATATACCATATGAAATGACTCAATACTTACATTTTTAACTCATTATTTAATATCTTTTCTTTGGTAGCCCTAAACAGTGGGAAGGCTAATCCTATGCGTTTCTTCTTTTTGTTACGTTAAAATGCGAGTGAAGAAAAGAGGAGGAATTTCGCTAGACCTACAAAATCTCTAAAACTCAAATTTTTCTAAAAACTTATTTGTAAACGCTTTCAAAGTGAGCTCATACATGTTAAAATATAAACATCAAAGAGGAGTGATGACAGGTGAATACTAATAAATTGTTTTTAGAGGATTTAAAATATATGGTTGAAAACAGATTACCGCTTAATGAGTATGCAACAGAACAAATGCAGGAGAAATTTAAGAAAAGCGAATCATTCATTGCCGAACTTTATCAACTTTTTGTTAGAAATCGTCACCTATTGCCATTGATCAATGACATAGAAGCCGTTGTTTATGATTACATAGTCAGCCAGGAAATGACAAAAAAGAAAACATTCTACGGTGCGACATTGTTTGTGGCTGAGTTATTTGATACAACTCAAACATATGTGAAATGCAAAGTCGATCAATGCCGGAATTTATATTTACAAAAAACGAGCTAAATTGATGTCTAATAAATTTGACCAGTATATACATAAAGATAAAAAGGTGTTTGCCTCTAATGGACAAACATCTTTTTTTGCGTGGAAGGAGGATGCCAATGTTAATGCCCATCATTTTTCATTTATATGTTGGATAATTTTCATTTTTAGATTCCATTATTTAGGTATATTAAATTTTCTGATTTTTTGATATATTTGAATAAAGGGAGGGAGAAAGATGCTCAAAACAGCTTATGGGATTTGTATGAATTGTGGGTGCAATAAATTTACAGTTGAAGTCTATCGTTGTGATGGATGCCGAAAAATGTATTGCAGACGATGTGTTCAAAGCGAGGCGGTTTGTCCAGATTCAGACTGTGAAACGGGTCATCTTGTGCACAAAGGATATATTCACCCATACGATGAATTGGAAAAGACACTCTTAGCTTGAGTGTCTTTTTTCTCTTTTATTTATTGGAACTGTCGTCTGCAGAATTATGGATATGGTGTCGCTTTTTGCGGTTGCCCAGGAAATCTTCACGTAAAGGAACGAATGTCTTTCATTATTAAAATACGATGTTTATCGATCCTGATTAGAAGGAAGCACCCAAACGGATACACTCCCTCCGTTGACCGGAAATGTTGCAAATCCATCTTCTTCAATTGAAATAAGATCGCTTCTATTGTTCGTTAAGTCCACCCAGCTTTCTCCTGCGCGCTCTTTACCTACAAACATTCTTTTTTCTCCTTCATCCCCATTGGAAATGACAACGGCACAGCCCGAATATTCTATTTCTTGTACGCCGAATCGGACCCAGCCAATCGTGTTTGGGTGATCAAAATAGTCTTCTTGTTTTCCATACGCTTTATGGTAACGGGCATAAAGAAGGGAATCGATCATTTCTTTTTTTCCTTTGATTGGTTCTGTCCCTCCGATGCCGACATAATCGCCGTAAAAAACACAAGGATACCCGTCTTTGCGCAGTAAAATCAGGGCATAAGCGCTTTGCTTGAACCAATCTTCCACCCATGATTCGAGCGATTCATGCGGTTGTGAATCATGATTGTCAACGAATGTTACCGCATGAAGGGGGTGTGTTTGAACAAGGGTATCGTCAAAAATCGTCGTAAGATCAAAATCACGTCCGTTTTTGGAGGCTTCGTGCAATTTGTAATGAAGAGCCACATCAAACAAGTCGATGGTGTAATCTACATGATTTAAAAACTCCTGGCAGGCCGCTAAGTCCGGATTCCAAAACTCCCCTACAACGTAAAAATCTTGACCACGGTGATTCATCATTTCAGTGACAAAATCGCGAATGAACGTATGATTGATATGTTTGATGGCATCCAAACGGTATCCGTCGCATGATAATGTATCGGCAAGCCATTTTCCCCATCGTATCATTTCTTCCCGAACGGCAGGATGATTGTAGTCGATATTGGCAAACATTAAATAATCATAATTCCCAAATTCATCATCGACATGGTCATTCCATGCTTTATGTTCACCTGCAATCCGAAAAATGCCCATTTGATCACGTTTAGCATCATAGTCGGTTCCGTTAAAATGTTCAAATCCCCACTTGAAAGAAGAATGCTGATTATTTCGATCGGGAAAAACGAATTTAGTCCAGCCCTCTATATCAAATGGCTCTGAAATTTCTTCTTCTCGATTATTCGGATTTACTTCAATGACTTGAAATACTTCTGTTTCATCCGCTCCGGCTTTATGGTTCATGACAACATCGGCATAGACACTTATTCCATGATCATGGCAGGCTGCAATGGCATCAAGCAATTCCTGCTTCGTTCCGTATTTTGTGCGGATTGATCCTTTTTGATCAAATTCCCCAAGGTCATACACATCATAAACGCCATATCCCGTATCTTCTGGTGAGAGGGCTTTTGTTGCCGGCGGAATCCAGATGGAATCAATTCCTCTTTTTTTCAGTTCGGATGCCATCTCTTTTAACCGGTTCCAATGAGTCCCATCTGCCTCTACATGCCACTCGAAAAATTGCATCATCGTGTGATTTCGCGTCATTATCTTTTCCCCTTTATAAATGGAAAATCCCATTTTTATAGCATAATTCTGCTCAAATGGTCTATACCTCCGTCAGTTGTAGGAGACATGTTCATGAGTTTTTAGTGTGATTCCCTTTTTTTGATGATTTTAAACGCTTTAAGTAAGACTCATTCAGGCCCAGCATGAACACTTATGGAGAAAGGTTGTAGAGGATTAATTGAAAAATTATGGAAGATAGACTGACAAAGAGGGAGGATTAAAACGTTTTTTATATAATAAGTATTAAATAACCAACAAAGAAGGACAGATCTAATGGAACCCTAAATAGTTGAAAGAGGAGTGTTGAAATGCAGCGGCAAAAGGTATTGATTAATGGTGAGAGACTAAAGAATGAACTTGAACTATTTGCAAACTATGGTCGTACAGAAAACAATGGGGTCACGAGGCTTTCCTTATCGGAGGAAGATCGCCTTGTCAGAGATTATTTTCGTTCTTGTTGTGAAGAGTTGGGAATGTCGGTTACGGTTGATGATATGGGATGTATGTATGCCACTCTTGAAGGCATTGAAAATAAACCGCCGATTGTCATCGGTTCGCATTTGGACACAGTCAAAAAAGGTGGACGCTTTGATGGGGTGCTGGGGGTAGTAGCCGGTTTAGAAGTGGTCAGAACGTTGGTGGAGAATGATATTAAACCTCAAATCCCCATCACAATCGTAAATATTACAAATGAAGAGGGTGCCCGGTTTGAGCCTTCCATGATGGCATCGGGTGTTCTTTCCGGTAAGTTTGAAAAAACGGCCATGTTGAAGAAAAGGGATGCGGATGGAATTACATTCGAGGAAGCGTTACAATCCATCGGGTATGCAGGCGAAGTGGAAAATCGTTTAAAAGAGGCTTCTGCCTTTTTAGAGCTGCACATCGAGCAAGGGCCTATCCTTGAAAGAGAGTCCCTTTCAATTGGAGTCGTTGAATGTGTCGTTGGGATGGCCTGTTATGAGATTGAAATAACGGGAGAATCCGACCATGCAGGGACAACGCCGATGGATATGAGAAAAGATGCTCTCTTTGCGGCCAATAATTTAATCGCGGAAGCCCGCCAAAAATTAAGTGCGCTTGATGATGAATTGGTATACACGATTGGGAGGGTAAATGTTTCTCCAAATATCCATACGGTCATTCCGAATAAAGTGGTGTTCTCACTGGAAGCGAGACATAAAGACCCAGAAATCATCAGTACGGTTGAGGAAATTATTCAAGCATTGCCGCAGTCGCCATCGAATGAAGGATGCGAGATGAAAGCAACAAAATTGTGGGGACGGGACACGGTTTGGTTCGAAAAAGATATTTGCAGTCTATTCGAACAATCTGCCGAGTCGTTGGGGTATTCTCATAAAAGAATGGTAAGCGGAGCCGGGCATGACGCGCAGTTCATCGCCAGTTTCATTCCTTCCGCTATGCTTTTTGTTCCGAGCGTAAACGGAAAGAGCCATTGCGAAGAAGAGTTTACTGCTTGGGAAGATTGCGAAAAAGGAGTAAACGTGTTATTGGATGCCGTTTTGACCATGTTAGCTAAATAAACCTATAAAAATAATCGAACAGGGTAAAAGAATACCGCTGTTCGATTATTTACGCTGGCGATTGTTTCAGTTAACGAGCCCGAGCGATTTTAGTCCGTTATAGATGCCCGAATTCGTTACGGTTGTTGTTTGATGTTTGGCATAAGCAAAAAGATTGGGGTGTGCGTTTCCCATCGCAAACCCTTCACCGACAGCCTGGAGCATTTCTTTGTCATTCATCCCGTCACCGAAGGCAATCGCTTTTTCTTTTGGGATGCCTAGCTGTTTTAAAATGATTTGAACAGCAAATCCTTTGTTGATACTGTCTCTAATAACATCATAACTATGACGGAATCCCTCTACATTCACTTGTGACAAATGAACGTTATGGTCTTGCTCATAAAGGGCGGGTTCGTTCTCGCTCAAATTGACAAGAGTCATGCCTAACACATGGTTTATGATTTCGTGACTGAATAATTCGTTTTTTTGTAAATGGAATTTTCCCATGAACTCCTGCATGATCGGAGCATTGAGAGTGGTAAACACATTCTTGTCATGTGTGTACATGACCGCCTCATGTCCGTGTTGCCCGGCGATGTTCAAAAAATGCGTTACCGTATGGGCGTCCATCGGTTCTTTCAATACATCTTTCCCTTTATAAATCGCATAAGCACCATTATAGCCGATAAAGGAATGGATGTTCAGCTCTTTTCCAAGGTCGGATATTTCATGCAGCGGCCTTCCTGTGGCGAGAAACACCTCCACGCCTTTTTTCTGTACTTTAACTACCGCTTTTTTGGTGGAATCTTCAATGGTGTCATCTGGTCTTAAAATCGTTCCATCAATGTCTAGAAATAAAATCTTATAGTCTGTCATCGTTTTTCTCCGTATGTTTAGAATTTTTAACACGCATTAACTAGCATCAGTATTCACTATTAAAAGTAGAGAGTCAGGTATTATTTGGAAAATAATCCAGGCAAATATGAATAATACAAGGCAATTTTATCATAAAAGATAGTATGGATAAAATTGCCTTGTACTCTTTTACAGCTGTTCACCAAAAGAAAGAAGAGTATTGATGGAGAAGCTAGGAACAAACAGGAGAAAGTCCATGCCCTCTAACGTTTTTCGATGTGTGCTGTTTATTTCAAAATGGTGCTGTGAGCAGTAATGTAAACATTTTTCAGAAATTATATTTTTTATTTATTAATAATAATTATAAAAAAGTATTGATTTTATATTGATAAGTGTTATCATTAGTTCATAATAAAAATCGATGAGGTGATTTCATTATGAGTACAAATAAGAACAATCTTACGACTAGCTGGGGAGCGCCGGTTGGCGATAACCAAAACTCTATGACAGCTGGTTCACGCGGCCCAACATTAATTCAGGATGTCCACCTTTTGGAAAAGTTGGCACATTTCAATCGCGAACGTGTTCCTGAACGTGTCGTTCATGCGAAAGGTGCCGGGGCACACGGTTATTTTGAAGTCACAAATGATGTAACGAAATACACAAAAGCTCAATTTTTATCTGAGGTAGGAAAACGTACACCTTTATTTGTTCGTTTCTCTACGGTAGCCGGCGAGAATGGTTCAGCAGATACGGTGCGTGACCCGCGCGGATTTGCCGTGAAATTTTATACGGAAGAAGGAAACTACGACTTGGTTGGGAACAACACACCGGTTTTCTTCATTCGTGATGCCCTCAAATTCCCTGATTTCATCCATACACAAAAAAGAGATCCGAGAACTCATTTAAAAAACCCGACTGCAGTATGGGATTTCTGGTCTTTATCACCGGAATCTTTACATCAAGTAACCATCCTAATGTCTGATCGCGGCATTCCCGCTACATTACGCCATATGCACGGTTTTGGAAGTCATACGTTCAAATGGGTGAACAAAGAAGGCGAAGGCGTATGGGTGAAATACCACTTTAAAACAGAACAAGGCATCAAAAACATGTCGACGGATGTAGCGGCAAAGCTTGCCGGTGAAAATCCGGATTATCATACAGAAGAACTATTTAATGCAATCGAAAAGGGTGACTTCCCGGCTTGGACACTGTATGTTCAAATCATGCCATTGGAAGATGCGAATACGTATCGTTTTGACCCATTCGACGTAACGAAAGTATGGTCTCAAAAAGACTATCCATTAATTGAGGTAGGCCGTATGGTATTGAATTGTAATCCTGAAAACTACTTTGCTGAAGTGGAACAAGCGACATTCTCTCCTGGAACGCTTATACCGGGTATCGAGGTTTCGCCGGATAAAATGCTTCAAGGCCGCCTGTTCGCGTATTCGGATGCCCATCGATATCGTGTAGGTGCCAACCATAATCTTCTTCCAATCAATCGTCCAAAAACAGAAGCCAACAATTATCAGCGTGATGGGCAAATGAGATTTGACAATAATGGCGGAGGCTCCGTCTATTATGAACCGAACAGTTTCGGCGGACCGACGGAATCACCTGAAAACAAGCAGGCTGCCTACCCTGTATCAGGGGCGGCGGACAGTGTCGCCCATGATCATCATGACCATTACACACAGGCCGGCGATTTATATCGTCTGTTAAGTGAAGAAGAACGTACGCGTCTCGTTCAAAATATTGTGGATTCGATGAAGCCTGTGGCGAAAGAAGAAATTAAGCTTCGCCAAATCCAGCACTTCTATAAAGCCGATCCAGAATATGGAACGCGTATCGCAGAAGGACTTGGTTTATCTGTACCGCAAGAAGTGAAATAGATTGAATGCGTAAAAATGCAATAGTGATGTTTCTTTACATGTATTCCATTTCTTAGATTAATAGAATCTGGCTCTAAACTACGTATGTCGTGGTTTGGGGCCATTTTTTATGGAGCAATGAGATCTAGTGCTTTTGGCTTAGTCCTGTAGAATTGAATGATGTCATATTTTTGAAGAGTCAAAGAATTAGATGTACGTGTAAGGGGGAAGAACTTATAATAATGGTAAACAAGACGAGTGATTCAATCTTTTACAGTAGGTGGGGAACAGAGTGAAAACGGATTTGCATCTTAATGAAGAAGTAATTACAGATCTTTTGGAGACAGCGAGCGAGTTGGTCGGGATAAAAACGTTCTTCGTCGGGATAATGGATGAGACTTTTTCCATTATGAAAGTGTTCAGTAAACCAAATGGGAGCCAATTAACAGATGGGCTTGAACTGCCGCTCGATTTGTCTGTTTGCAACATGGTTACATGTGATGGACCGCTTGTGATTGGCGATACGATGAAGGATCCAAGAACGGTCCGCTTACAAGCCATATACGACACAAACATCGGATCTTATTTAGGAACACCGATCGTATTGGAAGATGGCCGGCTGTTTGGAACCCTATGTGCCGTAGACCCTGAGCCGTATGAGTTCAGTGAAAGCGACATCAAAACAATGAAACGGTTGGCCAATATATTAGCGGCCATTATTGATAAACAGCAAAGCACAGTCGTGCCGGAAATAGAAGGGAAAATATTGCAGTTGGACAAACTCGCATTAGTTGGACAACTGGCAGCAGGTCTGGCCCATGAAATCAGAAATCCAATGCAATCGGTTAAAGGATTTATACAGCTGTTATTTAATGAAAATGAACAGTCAATTGAGTTTAAAACCATTGTTTTGAGTGAATTGGACCGGATTAACCAGCTCGTAAGCGATTTTCTGCTTATTACACAACCGAGTGCACCTAAAAAAGAAATGGCGTCCATTAGTAAATTGATGAAAAATACGATCGGATTTTTACAAGGTGAATCGGCTCTCCATAATATACATATTTCCCTCGATGAAGGGGAGCACATTCCTGATGTCGCTGTAGATCCGTCTCAAATGAGACAAGTTTTCATCAATCTGTTGAAAAATGCGATTGAGGCCATCGGAGAAAACGGAAACATACATGTAAACATTGAAAAAAGTGATAAATGTGTCATTATACATATAAAAGATAGCGGCAAAGGAATTCCGGTGTCTATCATCAATAAAATAGGAAATCCATTCTTTTCAACAAAAGAGAATGGTGTAGGACTCGGATTGTCCATTTGTAAAACGATTGTCAGAGAGCATCATGGGAAACTGGCCATCGAAAACCATGGTGATGGTACATTGATTATCATCCAATTGCCCTTAAACACTGAAAACAGCAAGGCTGTCAATCAGGAATGAGGGATAAACTCACATAAGTACTAGTTTTTAATCCTCGTAAAGCCGCCCGACTTTCCGGCGGCTTTACGAGGATGTTTTATTTCTCTATGTGCATATCCTTACAAGTGAATCCTTGCTGTTTGAGCATGCGTGAAACGTCTGGATAAGCATTGTTGTAGTGGGAGCGGCTATAAAAGCCTGCAATTCGCTCTGTCCAGTTTGCATTGCTTTTCCCATCTGTCGTTTTCTGGCGATGCTCTGTCATTGTATCGTTATAACGATGCAAAATGTCCATTTGATTTTCGTTATAGGTTTCTTCATGGTAAAACGCTTCTTTTGGAAGGCGAGGATTCAGGCCAGGATCATTTGTTCCGTAGCCAATGCATAATCCGGAAATGGGAATCACATACTTTGGTAATCGCAAAAGCTCAATGACCTCCAAAGGCGTACGGCGAATTCCACCAATCGGCACGGTTCCCAATCCAAGCGATTCCGCTGACGCAATGGCATTGGCTAAAGCAATCCCGACATCTGCAGCTCCTACTAATAAACTATCTGCATCATCTGCAACTTCAAAGGAAACACCCTCCATTTCACTCGCCAGCTTGGCTCGGTGAAAGTCGGCGCAAAAAATAAGGAAGACCGGTGCCTGATTAATGTGATCCTGCTGGCCGCAAAGTTCGGCCAGCTTCTTTTTTCGAACAGAATCTTTTACGGCAATAATGGAAACCTGCTGACCGTGTATCCAGGATGGTCCTGATTGGGCAGCGTGAATAATGACATCAAGTTCTTTCTCCTTTACCGGGGTATTCAAATAATGGCGAAACGAACGGTGATTGGTTAATGTTTTAATTACTTCATTCAAGTTGAGTACACCTCTATGTTTTTTTGTTATAGTTTACTAAACATCATGATTCTTATCAAAGAAACGGACTCAACCTGGAAGGAAGTGCTCTTTTTACTAGGCTGAAACAGGCTGTTCATTTGCGAGAAATGGAAACGAGTGGTATGATTTTTGCTATAAAAGTGTAGAGGTGATATTGACATGGTGACCGAAGTTATGTTGAATGATGTTCGAATAAAAGTAAGTGGATATGGAGAAGAAGTCATTATCGATTCTAAAACGGGCAGTGAATTATATAAAATTAACTTTGATTTTAAAGTGAGAAGCGGGAAAGAGTACCATGATATAACGACATTGTTATATAAGACGACTTTTGATGTAAAAGTGCCTGAGAGAGAGTTGGAGTTTAGAGGTACCATTTATAACTATTCCACTTCCATCACCAATCTTTATAAAGAAAATGCAGTTGGTGATTTTAAACTGGAGTTACTTGAGGTTCGCTGAAATGAGCTATATAACCTTCCCTGCTCAAAATATAGAGAATCATGTTAAGATAGAAAGAAGGGAGGCGGACGTCGTATATGCATGAACCTAGATATTATATTGTTTTTGATATTGAACGGAATTTCAGGCCCTATCAGTCAGAGGCACCAACGGAAATTATAGATATTGGAGCCATTAAGATTGAGGCAGGCACCATGAGTGTTGTCGAGACTTTTTCCTCACTTGTAAAACCGACTGCATCCTTGTCCCAGCACACAACGAAACTAACGGGAATTACAAAGCAAGAAGTAAAAGAAGCGGATAAATTTCCGACGGTCATCGCGCGTTTTCGGAAATTTGTCGGAGAAGAGTATGTGCTGGTAACATGGGGGAAAGAGGATTATGGCTTCTTGACGGAAGACTGTATGCTTCACGATGTAGAAGGACCAGATTTAACAAAAGAGATAAGGTTTGATTTGCAGCGATTTGTCTTTAATGCTTATGAAGAATTGTTCCCCAATCAACCAAGTTTGAAATTTGCGGTGGAACAGCTTGGTTTAGAATGGGAAGGGGAACAGCACCGTGCCTTCGCGGATGCCCAAAATACTGCCAACCTTTTCTTTGCCGCGGCTAAAGAAAAAGATATTCATCATCTATATAAAAGAAAACTTGATCACGTGCTTGTCGAAGGCGGCGCTCTCACTGATAAGGGAAAAACGATGATGAAGAGATGGGTCGTTAAAGAGCTAAAGAAAAGCCGCTGCTCTTCTCTTTCATGGGGCACATTCATGAAAAGCGAGACATGGGAGAATCTAACAGAACAATATGAATTCAAAGATACCACGCTTCTTCTATTACAGCAGTATTTCAAAACGGCTTTCAAGAAAGCGAAGCAGCAAATCCGGGCTGCAGCGTTTAACAAGAGCAGGGCAAAAATTTAATCATAAGATAGATGTACATAGAACATGGAAAAGGAGGTACGATCGATACCTTCTTTTTTCGTGGTTGACAGTGAACGATTATAGGTCCGTGCATGCGGAAATCAGCTGTTCCTTCTAAAGGGATAGCCAATTTGGATTGAAAGCATACTATTTGTGGATCCTTTGCTTTTCATTTATTCTAGCATAGCCGTTCTTTAAGAAAGGTTGATTTGAGATGGATTTACAACTTCAAGGAAAATTAGTCGTCGTAACAGGATCGACGTCAGGAATTGGAAAAGGTATCGCCAAGTCGTTTTTGCAAGAAGGAGCAAAGGTGATTGTGAACGGCAGAACACAAAGCCGGGTGGATGAAACGATGGACGAGCTGTCGGAGTATGGCACGGTTCATGGTATTGCTGCTGATGTAGCGGATCCCGTACAAGCAAAAGAGTTCATTGCCAAAGTGAAAGAATACGGGGCCGTTGATGTCCTTGTCAATAATATGGGGATTTTCGAAGTGAAAGCATTTGAAGATGTCACAGATGATGAATGGATGAATTATTTTAACGTCAATGTGTTGAGTGCCGTTCGGTTATCCAGGGCTTTCCTTCCAGAGATGTTAGAACGAAACACAGGGCGTGTCATCCACATCTCCAGTGAAGCGGGCGTGAAGCCGCTGCCGCAAATGATTCCATATTCGGTGACGAAAACGGCGCTCATCAGCTTGTCTAGAGGATTGGCGGAGCTGACAAAAGGGACAAATGTGACGGTCAACAGCGTATTGCCGGGGCCTACATGGACAGAGGGCGTAGAAAGTTATATGGCAGGAGCGGCGGAAGCGGAAAATAAAGAGTTAGAGTCATTTACGGCGGACTATTTCCAAAATAACGAGCCGACATCTTTAATTCAGCGCTTTGCAACGGTGGGGGAAGTAGCAGACACGGTCGTATTTTTAGCTTCTAAAAATGCTTCAGCCATCAATGGGGCTGCACAAAGAGTAGAGGGCGGCATTATTCGCTCTTTATAAAAATGCGAAAAAAGATGAACTGTTATTCGGTTCATCTTTTTTCGCATTTTTAGATGGTCGAATTTCATCCTCATACATACTATAGTAGTAACAATATAAAGGATTCAGAAAATAGTCAGCTATTTGCATCTGGAATGCCAAGTCGGTTTTAGAGAGGGGGATTTGTTGAAGCCGAAAAATAGGAAACAAGCCATTGAGTATGATACCGCTGTCGCTTTTTTACACTTGTATAATCAAGCGTTAAAAACCAGCTATGAAATTATCGAGTTATCCGATATACCAGACGTCATATGCAAAGATCGTTTAACGAATGAAGAGCTTTATTTAGAAATCACGTTGCATGAAGACCGAAAAGGGGAAATCCCTTTTTTGTTGGGGCAAACGAAGGAAAAGCCTAAAAGCCGCTCCTCTGTCCGTCTAACAGGGCGAGATGAAGATGAAGGTCTTCCCGCTTTGATCGAGGCCGTCACGAAAAAACTTTTAAAGGATTATGGCAGACAGGTTGCTTTAGTCGTCCGGCATATGTCATCTCAATCATGGGATCAAGACGTTGAACAGATTAAAAGATTGTTAGGCTTACAAAACAATCCCTTTGACAGAGGGATATGGGTCTTAACATCCGATTTAAAAATCATCCGGCTCGATTGAAACAGATATGGTGGATATGCCAGTGTATACTGGTTGGAGATAGTGGCCAATAAAGATATAGCACGTAAACATCGTGCTATTTTTGTTGGAATGGATTTTGGTATTTTTCAAATGCGGGATTTATGTCAGATTATATGACATTTTACTAGAAGAGCAGAATCAAATTTTTTATACTTATATACATATTCAATCGATTTACTGCATATATGAAAAATAACATTGTTTCATTAGGATAATAATTAATAGAAAGCGCTTTCAAAAATGAAAGATTAATGGTAAAATATAATTATCAAATGGGAGTGAGGGTGTGATGAAAATGAACAAAGAATTTCTAGAAGAGTTGAAATGTATCGTTGAATGCGAAGTGCCGCTCACGCAATATCGGTTAAAACGATTGCAGGAAGAATTTAATCAGAGTCCGATTGTGATTAAACAATTTTATAAGCTCTTCTTAGAAAAACGTCACATTTTACCATTTATCGATGATATTGAATCCGCCGTTTACGAGTACAAAATGGGGTGGGAAACGGCGTAAGTGAAGAAACGTATCGACTGTATAAAGGAGACGGGAGTCTTATTGCCTGTATATGAGGGAAGAGGTCTTAACGGCCTCTTTTTTGTTGTGGAGTCTTCCTTTTGAAGCGACTATAAGAGGAAACAACATACCATCTATCTCCCTTGATGATGTATAATAGAAATAAGAGCGTGAAATCACATGATGATGTGATAATTTGAAGAGAAGGGATTTTTGACTATCACATGACCATTTCAAGAGAAGAGATCCATAAAATCACAGCGGCATTAATGAAACAGTTAATGCAAGGATGGACACAAGAAGAACTGCAAGGTGAAGTGAAAAACAAAATTTTGGATCAGCGAAATCATGCTAAAACAGTTGAAGAATATATGAATCTTCTCGTGACAAACGTTGCTTATGTATCCGAGGAAAACCGTGCTCTGCAGCAAATGTTTGAAACGATTCTTACGGATAAGGCGATTCCAACTTCTGTTTCTCTTGAATCATCGATGTATGAAGCGAAGTTTCGTATTAAAGAAAACCTCAAACAAGTGGTCCCGCCCTATGTCCAGCGCTTTTCTTCATTTCAAGATCCGATTGAGCGCATACGCAATATGGAATTGACATACGGTTCGGTGCTGATTGCCAATCGCATGAAAACGCATTTTTTACTTGCTTTTGCGAACAAAGAAAATAATGAGACATCAAGCTTATTTTTTGCGGCGGAACCAGCCCATGCTGCTGAATCGTTGCACCAAGTGAGCGGGGTTTTTGCCAGCATGGCTTTAGATGGATTGACTTTAGGTGAGTAAATTAGTTGAGTAAAAAAGCAGGGAATAGGCGAATGAAGTCTATTCCCTCTTTTTACCTATTAGGTTTCAATTGGAATATTTAACAAAATTTCCAATTAATATAAGAAGGTTTAGGTAATATTTGGATATTTATTGTGGTAATCAAGGAAACTCAATCATATTCGCACTTTCGTTCAACTTTTTGACAAAATTCAATGATTCCATGAGAAGCATTTCCCTCAACTTTCTGCTAAAATAGCATAGTGGATTAGAGAAGAACATATTTATCTCTCAATAGATATATTTCAAAGAGATAAATTAAAAGAGGAGAATGGTTGTGAAAAACTCTGAAGTAATGGCAAAGGACTCCCTTTCTATGAAACACTATTTTTCATGGAAAGTGATAAGCGCTATTATAAAAACCGGAATTATCAAATCGAATGTGATGGGAATGTTCGCAGGTCTTTGTTTGGCTCTATATGCAAATGATTTGAGCTTTTTTGAACAAGTCCCATTGATTATTTTGACTTTAATAGGAACGTCATTTGTTGTTGGCGGCTCAGGCGCCATTAATAATTTTTACGATCGTGATATTGATACGGTGATGACGAGAACGATGGATAGGCCGACCGTAGATGGTTCCGTTAATCCGAGATTTGCTTTATGGCTTGGCATCTTGCTTGTCGCCGGCGGGCTCGGTCTTTTATGGGTTGTTTCTCATATGGCGGCTTTAATGGGCTTTTTAGGATTTTTCTTTTATGTATTCCCCTACACGATGCTAACGAAACGTACAACGATTTATAATACGGAAGTAGGAAGCCTTTCTGGAGCGATGCCGCCGCTTATCGGCTGGGCCGCTGTTTCTTCGGATATTTTTCATCCAATTGCTATCGGGCTGTTCGTGCTCATGTTCCTGTGGCAGCCGCCTCATTTCTACGCGATTGCGATTAGACGATTGGAAGAATATAAAGCGGCAGGGGTGCCGATGCTACCGGTCGTTAAAGGGATTCGCCGTACGAAAGTTCAAACCATTGCCTATTTAGTGGTATTGTTAATGTCTTCCTTTTTATTCTGGCCGTTCAGCAAAATCATTGTTTTTGCGATGTTCGGATTGACCCTGATTTGGTTGTTGGTCGGTATCGTTGGGTTTAATAAAATGAAAGATACAAAATGGGCAACCGTGATGTTTATCGTTTCCCTCAATCATCTGACTATTCTTTTTGTGTTGATGATTGTGATTTCATTCATTAAATAATGTCAAAAGCAAGAATAGAGGTTTAATCCCAGGAGTCAAAAAGTTGACGGTCCTCCAAAGCGCCAGGTGTACACGACTGTTATTTACGAATGGCCATATAATTTTCAGTTCATTTGGGTCTCGGCATGTAGTCACAGTCAAGTCATATTCGATTGGCAAATAATAATGAATTAGAGAAAATCAAAACCGCCTTAGTTTTAAATGACCTAAGGCGGTTTTGTGTTTATGTTTTTTCTCAATGTATCGTATGTAAGAGTAAACGAGCTGCCTAGAAGCTTCATATTGGCTTTAGTAATCTGATATATTCGTATAATCTTTCACCAAATATCCGAATTCCTGTTGCTGCAGGGAGGTTGCTACTTTTCTTGTAATCTCTATTTTGTCATTTACAAGGTACTGAGTTTTAGACTTTATTAATTGGTCAAATGTTGGACTTCTTTTTATACCAGTTTTTTCGAAATTCTCCTGAGCTTTCAATAGGTCCTCCAAGGTTAGAAGCGGGTAGTCTTTTCCATGGAAAGTGAAGTCAGGATTTAGCTGGTACCATAAGTCTTTGTTATCTTTAATCCATTTATCTCCTATATCTTCAATGCCCTTTTTAATATGTAAAGCTGTTTCCAAGTATTCCTTCTTTCTAGTCTTTTGATAGCTGTCTAGTAAGAAGTTCATTTCCCCTAGAGCATGATTTAAAGAAGCATGCGTCCTTTTCTTTTGTGTACTTCCATAGAAATCGCAGATAATGTAACCATTATCTGTCTTAATAAAGTTTTTCTTTTTTACCTGTCCCAATAAATAATCTGCATAAAAAAGCGACATATTTTCATATTCAGGTACATCTAAAAGTTTGCTTGTTCTTTTTAAATGGATAGCAAGGTATTCATTAAAGCGTGTATCATAATAAGGGGCAATGATACCATAATTGTCTTTTAGCCATGTACTTGTAATCTCGGTCTGTATAGGTTTGTCTAATTGAGAATCATAGACCAATAAATTAGTAGCTGAGTTCACGATAAAATCGTAAAAATATCTTTCTTTCGTCTTTTCATAATGATCTACATGGCGACGATCATGCACAAGAGCAAAGTACCGCCCGTATCCAAGCTTAGTCCCTGGCTCAATAGACCATGGGAGTTTACCATATGGCCCCTCTGCCGTATACCATTTGTTAATTTTCTTATATTCCTTTAACGTATGTTTTTCCCATTCTTTGAAATTTTCCTTTTTGTTAAAGAGTGGCTGACTAGAGTATAAGATCCAGCTTTCAGACAAACTGTGTCTCTTAGCAAAATGGGGCATATGAAGAAGAATATAATCCCCTTTTTTAGTGATTTCAGTCCCATCATTTTCTGCTATCAACTCACGTAACCGACTTTTCTGTTTTTGATTATACTCTTTTGTCAATTCTGCGGAATTATAATTCTTACTAACGACTAGGTTGGCATAGCCTTTTTTTCCTTTTAACTCAATTAAGCCGTGTGGAGTAGAGGTTGGATCCACTCCTAAGGTTGTATCATGCTCATGTTTTATTTTTTCGGAATGGAAACGAGTTACTTCGTAATTAGTAAAGTCTTGCTCAAAAGGAAAAGAAAGGTCAATAATTATAGGGCGTTTTGTTTGATTTTGAAACTTGGTAAATACAAAGATATCATTGTTGTCTAATTTTCTTACTGTAACAGTTAGCTTTCCGTATGTGCGCGATAATCGGCTGGAAGAGAGTTTATAAGTCGTAGAATAATCTTTAGCTTTAACAAATGTTTCCGTTCCGCTTTTTATTTTCTCTAACTTAACATCATTTGCTTGAAGTTCAACATTCTCCTCGTACAAATTCCCTTTGATCTGTATATGTAAAGTTTTAAAAAACAAGAAAAAAACTCCTATACCAATCGTGGAAAAAATCACTAAAATACTCATAACGTGTTTAAGTTTAAGTTTAAGTTTGCGTATCACGTTTGTCCCCCATATCTAGATGTCTTTCCTTTGCATTATATAATATAAATTCAGGGATTTATATAAATTCAATCAACATGACTGTTAGTTTTTGGCTGTCCAAACAGCAAATAATAGAAAAAATGCGAGTAGGTTCGGATATTAAATACGAATTATAATCATTTATTTATTTTAAAATGTTCGATAATTAACAAAAGTTCTTCTTGAATATGTGTTATTTCTACGTTAAGATGTTGAAATAACGGATAACAAGGAGGAGTTACATATGTATGGGGCACCTTATGGTAAACAGGCTAAAAAAATGATGCTGCTTGGTTCTGGAGAGTTAGGAAAGGAAGTTGTCATTGAGGCACAGCGCCTTGGAGTCGAAACGATTGCTGTGGATCGTTATGAACATGCTCCGGCGATGCAGGTTGCACATCGTTCTTATGTCATCGACATGCTGGATGGAAAAGAGCTTCGCAGCATCATCGAGCAGGAACGACCTGACTTAATTGTTCCGGAGATTGAAGCGATTGCGACAGAAACGTTAATAGAGCTTGAAAAAGAAGGATTCCATGTCGTACCTACAGCAAATGCAGCGAATTTAACGATGGACCGCGAAGGAATTCGCCGCTTGGCCAGTGAGGACCTTGGTCTGCCAACTGCCAAATACGCCTTTGCAGATACGTTAGACGAACTGAAAGAAGCGATTCAAGAAATCGGAACACCTTGTGTCATTAAACCGATTATGAGTTCTTCCGGAAAAGGGCAAACGGTTTGTCGCTCTTTTGAAGATGCAGAAAACTCATGGAATGAGGCAGTTGAAGGAGGGAGGGGCAAAAAAGCGAGAGTCATTGTAGAAGAGTTTATTCAATTTGACTCGGAGATTACATTACTAACAGTACGTTCCGTTACGGGAACAGCGTATTGTGCCCCGATTGGACATGTTCAAAAAGATGGAGACTATATTGAATCATGGCAGCCGCACGAAATGACAGAAGAGCAAATAGACGAGGCGCAGCAAATTGCCCGGAAAATCACGGATGCGCTTGGTGGATACGGCCTTTTTGGTGTCGAGCTATTCATTGCGCCGGATCGCATTTATTTTAGCGAGGTGTCGCCAAGACCGCATGATACAGGGATGGTAACCCTTGTCACGCAAGATCTTTCTGAGTTCGCGCTCCACGTAAGGGCGATTTTAGGATTTCCTATTCCGGCTGTTCAGCTAATCACTCCAGGTGCCAGCCGTACGATTAAAGCGTGGGAAGAAAGTAAGTCCTATCAAATCTCTGGAGTAGAAAAGAGTTTATCTATTCCAAACACACAGGTGAGGGTATTCGGAAAGCCCGAAACAAAGATTGGCCGTCGGATGGCTGTTGTGCTGAACTCTGCTGAATCCTCGGAAATCGCACGCCAGCGTGCGGAAGAAGCGGCTTCTCATATAAATATTATTCATGAGTAAGAGGATTTTTTAGCTTGTTTACGTTGGGTGTTGATCCTACTCTAGCGGTTAGTGAAGCTCGCGGTTTAGCCGAAACGAGATGAAAATGTGAGTTCTCTAAATTTCATCTTGTTTCGGTGTTTTTTGCGTGCATATCACTCAAACATAGTATAATGGATGGATAGATGATAGATAGTGATAGTTTAAAAGGAGTTTATGAAATGGTAACCATTCGCAAAGCAGTCATACAAGATTTACCTGACCTCGTTGAAATTTATAATCAATCCGTATTAAATAATACAGCGACTTTTGATTTAAATCCTGTCACAGTTGAACAGCGCCGCCAATGGTTTGATCTGCACGATCAAACTGAGCTGTATCCGCTTCTTGTAGCTGAAAGAGAAGGAAAGGCAGCGGGCTATGCTTCTTTATCGATTTTTCGTGAAAAGGAAGCATTTAAAAGTACAAGTGAAATCTCCATTTATATTGATAAGGACCAGCAAGGACATGGGATTGGAAACCAGTTAATGACGGCTATTTTGGAGTTGGCAAAGGAATTAGATTATCATGTGATTATGGCTGGCATTACAAAGGGAAACGACATAAGCATTAAAATGCATGGAAAATTCGGCTTTCAATTTTGCGGAGAATTGAAGGAAGTCGGGCGTAAATTCGGTGAGTGGCAAAGTGTGTTGTTTTATCAGCTGACGTTTGATAATTAATGCTTATGTAAGCTAGCGGAGTCTCCTTTAATTACATAAAAGGAGACTTTTATCATGCTTAACGGAAGGCATCTGCTTTAAGCTTTGTTCTTTCGATGAAGTTACTTTCGTTGACTTTTTAAACTGTAAACATTAAAATTACAGTATTCTTCTTGAGGAGGAATGAATGAAGTGAATAGTGAATTTACCATAGCCGTACACAGCTTAGTTTTTTTAGCCTATTTGCCTGACCATATGGCCAGCAGTGAGCTGATTGCGAAAAACGTTTCTACAAATCCGGCAAGAATTCGCAAAATCATGAGCAGCTTGCGCAAAAGAGGATTTGTAAAAACAAAAGAGGGTATCGGAGGAGGCTATATTCTAGACTGTCATCCTCAAGAGACGACGTTGGCCCAGATTTATCGCGCGGTTTCATATGGAACGTTTAAACCGAACTGGTGCACGGGAGACCCGGAAGAAAATTGCCCTATTTCATCCAACACTCAGGTGATTATGGATCAGATTTTTAATGAGGCTGAAGATTATTTTGAACAATACCTGGAAAAGATTACGATTAGTTCTGTGTTAGAAAAAATTAAACAGTGTCCATGATATTGCTTTAATTTTTTCTTTTTATCTAAACTGTAATTTTTTTTTATACAGATGAAGAGTGTGCTTCGATTTCATTCAATATATATGCAGAGAGGATTTATCAACAAACTGTAACTATTTTTATAACAATTTTAAGGAGGAGATATTCATGGCGGCAACGGGAAAAGTTCGGTTGAAAGCAGGGGATTGGATCAAGGGAAAGTCGAGGGAGGGAGAGTTGATACACGGCTACATCGAGACCATCGATTCGCTGCAAGAAGCGGTGAAAGTTAACATTGTGGAATGTGACAATGAGAACATGATTGGAACCACCATTTGGTTGCTGAACAACCGAGTTGAAAAATTACCTTTTGCGACAACAAGCAATGAGGAACAAATTTTGACTTTGATTGATGTGGCTCTATCGACGAAAGACGAGCAATGGTTTATGGAATTATCAGAGAAACTAAGATTCCTTCGAAAAACTCCCGAAGCAGAGACAAAGAAAAAGATTGTTTATCCAATGAGTGGAAATCGTATTAAAAATTTTGATACCAGAGGCTAACATCAAGTGACAGAGCATCGTAAAAATGAATAAATGATTGGATCTCAAGAGATGGAGAAGGGCCGGTGAATGTTGTGGGTGACCAGTTCAAAGAGGTTTTAGGGGAGGTGGTTTTTAAGATTTCCGATACTTTGTTTTAAATTAGAATATCCTTTTCCGTCATTGGGAAACTAAAGTGTATTGCTTTTGGTTTGAACGAGCGAGTTTTAGACTGCTGTTTCAAATATGAATAACTAGGTTAAATGATTATAGACGCTGTAAGTAATGTAAGATGGGAGACGATAAAGGTGAAATGTAAAATTAATCGCAATGCTGCAAAACAGTTAAAAAAGATGTTGAGCAGTGAAGAAGCAGAAGGAAAAATGATTCGTGTATTCGTGACAGGTCAACACGGAGATCATGCTCACTATGATTTGAGACTTGATACACCAACTGAGCATGATGAAATCGTGAAGACGGACAAAGACATCGATGTTTTATTGGATAAACGGGAAGATTTTTTAGATGGGGTTTGGATTCAATATTTTTATATGCCGCAAGAAGGTTTTGTGATCAATAATCCATCAAAAGGAAATCACCATCATTAAAGACATGGGGAGGAATGTAAACATGATGAATTCAAAGTATGCACCGTTGTTTGAATCATTTACCTTTTCGAAAGGAATCGAGTTAAAAAATCGTATCGTGATGGCACCTATGACGAATTTCTCGTCCAATCCGGACGGTACTGTTTCGGATGAGGAGGTTCAATACTATGTTCGCCGCTCAAAAGGAGCGGGTATGGTCATTACGGCTTGTACATATGTAACAGCCAGCGGGAAAGGATTTCATGGCGAATTTGCCGGAGACAGTGATGACATGATTCCAAGCTTGTGCCGATTAGCGACAGCCATTAAAGAGCAGGGAGCAAAAGCCATCTTGCAAATGTTCCATGGCGGACGCATGTGCCCGCCGGAATTGGTGCCAAACGGAGAGCTTGTCAGTGCGAGTGCGGTTCCTGCTGAACAAGGAGCACCGCTATCTGCCAAAGGGGTCATACCGAGAGCCTTAAGCGGTTCCGAAGTAGAGGCTATTATTCGTGATTTTGGTGAAACGACTCGTCGAGCTATTGAAGCAGGATTTGATGGGGTGGAGATTCACGGTGCCAATGGCTATCTGATTCAACAATTCTTTTCACCTCACTCAAATCGTCGTGAAGATCAGTGGGGAGGAAGTCTAGAAAAACGCATGGCTTTTCCGCTGGCGGTTGTGGATGAAGTAAAAAAGGTGGTCGCTGATCATGCGAAATCACCGTTTATCGTCGGATATCGCTTTTCACCGGAAGAGCCTGAAACACCAGGAATCACGATGGGAGATACATTAGCGTTAGTCGAGGCGCTGGCAGGCAAAAATCTTGATTATCTCCACGCCTCACTGATGGATTTCTGGTCCACACCTAGACGAGGAACAGACGATACACGCCCGCGCATAGAACTCATTCAAGAGCAAGCTGGCGACCGGGTTCCGGTAATCGGGGTAGGGTCCATCTATACAGCGGATGATGCTTTAAAAGCCCTGCAAAGTGGAGTTCCTTTAATTGCATTAGGACGTGAACTTATAATCGATCCTGACTGGGTAGAGAAAGTGGAACAAGGAAAAGAGTCTGAAATCGTAACAAAATTAAACAAGGATCATCAACAGCAACTTGTCATTCCGGACCCGCTCTGGCAAGCGATCGTTAATACACCGGGATGGTTTCCGGGTGTTGACTAACATTTATCTTAAATCAGCATCAACTTGGCTCTTGCTCTTATGGAGCAGGGTCTTTTTTGTATTAAGTTCTCGACCTGTTCAAGTATAAGGGATTATCCGAAGTGCTCTTTCTGTTGAACAAAGTCTCACATGATAAATTAAGACAAGTTTTATTTATGAAAGGAATATATTAAAGAGAATGCAGCAAAAGTAAGGAATTCAGTGAAGGGTACTTTCAATAAAATCATTTTTATAATTGATTGGAGATTTAGGGGACAGCCTTATCTTATTTAGTGTTAGATGAGGGGGGGAGGGGGCTATATGTACAGTGAACGTCTTAGATATATCAATCAGAGCAGATCAGCAGAAATGTCTTTTTATAAGAGAATGTTCTTTGTTTTGTTCGGCGCCCTGCTTGTAGCGATTTCCTTGGAGTTATTTTTGATAAAGAACCATGTGATCGACGGTGGTATTGTTGGAATGAGCATCGTTATTTCTCATATTACCAGGCTTGAAGTGGGGTATGTGCTTTTGATATTGAATACGCCTTTTTTGCTGATAGGATATCGGTATTTAGGGAGAAACTTTGTATTTTTAAGTCTATTTGCCATTTTTACACTGGCAATGGGAACATTTATACTAGAACCTATTCCAGCCTTAACGAAGAATCCATTTGTAGTTGTTGTCCTTGGAGGAATTATTTTAGGAATGGGTGTTGGCATCATTATTCGTTGCGGCGGTTCATTAGATGGAACGGAGATCGTGGCGATTTTATTAAACAAACGAAGCCGCTTTTCAATTGGGCAATATGTGATGTTCTTTAATGTTTTCATTTTGGGGAGTGCGTTTTTCGTATTTGGCATTTATGAAACGATTTATTCGTTGTCTACATATCTTGTTGTGTATAATACCATGGATTTAATAATGAAAAATCGTTAACATTTATGGAAGATTGATATTCATTTTGTTTTATTCAGGCGAACCTTCTTATTTCAGTCAAAGCACTGGGATAAGAGGGTTTGTCTTTTTGTGTTTATAGTTAGAGTGGGAGGGAGTCATTATTTTCCCGCTCTAATGGGGCCCGAAGCTTCACGGGTTAAAAGTCTTAATAATCCGTGTCCCTCCTTTTAGGTATCTGCATGTAAGGAATTCTAACATTAATTTATCAGAAATTTTAAAAAATGTATTGAAATTTGAAAAACATACGCTAAAATAAGAAGTAACAAATAAATGTTATATTTCCTAACATTAAAAGTTAGGTTATAAGACAAGAGAATTCGAAGGGGGAAAGATGATGGATCCAATTTATTTAATGAATAGTCTGTGGGTCATGTTAGGTGCAATTTTAGTTATCTTTATGTTAGGTGGATTTATCTTACTCGAAGCTGGTTCTACTCGAATGAAAAACGCCGGGCATATTGCGGGTAAAACGATTTTTACATTCGGTTTAGCGTCGTTGGTATTCTGGGCAGTCGGGTTTGGATTTATCTTTGGTGATAATGCAAACTTCCTGGTTGGGCTTTCACATTTCTTTTATTCAGGATATGAACTTGAAGGCATGAGCCTTTCTTCATCCGTTTTCTTTATATTCCAACTTGCATTTGCGGGCATCGCCATAACAATCGCTCTTGGCGGTTTTGCAGAACGAGCTAAATTATCTGTCTACTTGGTCTTTACGATCTTATTCTCTGCATTGGTATATCCGGTTGTTGCACACTGGATCTGGGGAGGCGGTTGGTTAGCTGAGCATGGGAAACAAGACTTTGCAGGCTCAACGGTTGTTCATTTAACCGGTGCGATGGCTGCCTTAGCGGCTACCATCTTGCTTAAACCTCGTATTGGCAAGTATAACAAAGATGGTTCAGCGAATAACATTTACGGTCATAACCAAGTGTATACGGCATTGGGGGTCCTGATTTTATGGGTCGGCTGGTTTGGGTTTAATGCCGGCAGTACGGTATCTGTCGATAATGGATTTTTCGGATTTGTCGCTTTGAATACAAATCTTGCTGCCGGAGCCGGCGCAGTAGCTGCACTTATTATTTCTTGGATGGTATTAGGTAAATCGGATGTTCCAACGATGTTGAATGGAGCGTTGGCTGGTCTCGTTGCGATCACGGCATCTTGTGCATTTGTTGATACATGGGCGGCGGTTGTGATAGGGTTTGTTGCTGGTATTCTCGTATTCTATAGTGTGAGATTTTTTGAAAAAAGAAAAATTGATGATCCAATCTTCGCCTTATCCGTTCACGGAGCCGCAGGTGTTTGGGGTACGCTATCAACTGGTTTCTTTGCAACACCGGAACTTGCAACGGTTGGTTTGCCCGGTTTATTCTACGGAGGAGGATTCACACAGCTGGGAGTGCAGTTTATGGGAGTGGCCGTTTCCGGTGCTTATGCATTCGTCGTGTCATTCATCATCTTAGCTGTCGCGAAAAAGGTCATGAACGGACTTCGTGTATCAGAAGAGGAAGAAATCATGGGATTGGATATAAGTGAACACGGCAGTTACGGATACCCGGAAGCGTTTGTAGCGAAAGAAGATAATAAGCTTAGTTCATAAGCGGAGGCCTCTGAAAGGAGGCTTTTGCTTTTTTAGAGATGTCCAGCTCCAGCGCCTAGCTCGTGAAGGGGATAGGGGTTGGCTTAAAGGGCGCTTTTTTCCCTTATGAGGGCAATCGTCTTTTCTGTAACGAGCTGACCAAGGCGCTTGCGCTTTTCTTAAGTAAAGGAAGTGTTGGTATGTGTAATGATTGCCCATCTTACGAGTCCATTAAAAAGTGGAAGGATGAACATATTTCGAGATATCAATCAAATACGCATTTGTTGAATCAGTTTCATGACACGGTCATGAAGAAAGTTTTCGATTTATCCATTGTTAGGCTGAAGAAGGGGAATCCTCCCAGTAAGTATTCCTGGTTTATCACGGGAAGCGGGGGGAGATTTGAACAAGGGCTTATTAGCGACCAAGATCATGGGATTGTTTTCGAAGGAACGGCTAATGAGACGGAAGAATACTTCCGAGCGATGGGAGAAGAGCTTTCTTATGGATTAAATATCGTCGGCTATCCATTTTGCGAAGGGAATGTGATGAGTTCCAACCCTCTTTGGTGTCAATCACTGGAGGGATGGGAAAATCAGCTGTTGAAATGGATGAAAGAAGAAAGTTGGGAATCGATCCGTTATTTGCAAATTTTTTACGATGCCAGGAGTGTAAAAGGAGAGGAGCGATTGGTATCTCGGCTCAAATCCTTTATTCATGATTTTCAGAAGGAGCACCCGGCATTGTTGAAACGTTTTATGGAAAATGTCATGCACCTGAAAAAGGCGATTGGCCCTCTTGGTCAAATCCTTGTAGAGGACAAAGGAGTTCATGAAGGATCAATTGATTTGAAGCATGCTGCTTTTCTTCCATACGTAAATGCCATTCGGCTTCTTGCCATCAAAGAGGGGATTGTGGAGACATCGACCCTCGACCGCATGGACCGTTTAATGGCAAAAGGGTACGAAATGGAGTTGATGAACTATAAATCCAACTTCGTGGCGTTGTTAGACTATCGGGTCTCGCTGTTCAGTCAGGTGAAAACATATGATGATACACACTACTTAAATATTAAAAATTTAAGCAAGGTTGAAAAAAGAGAGATTAAGCAAATTTTAAAAGATGGAAAAAAGCTTCATCAATATGTTCAGGGAATGATTGAAAAGGGTGTTAGCTAATGGCTTTTGAACCGCTTATCCAATTTATGAGAGGACTTTCAGGAAAGGTTAATTCGGGTATATTTGGGGGAGTGCCAGGACAAAACATGCAGCAAATGGCTTTTTTGCGTCAAATGCAAAAAGAAATAAACGGGGAAGATGTGATGGAAATCCCGCTGCATAGGTTAAATGTCGTTGTTTTTGATATTGAAACGACCGGATTTTTTCCCGATCAAGGAGATGAAATTATTTCAATCGGGGCAATTAAGGTTTGTGGAGGAGAGATTCAAGAGAATGAGGCCTTTTATTCCCTTGTTCGGTTTGAGCATACACTTTCTTCTGAAGTAGAGGAGTTGACAGGAATCTCAAACCTTGAATTGAAAGATGCCCCGCCGCTTTCTGAAGTGCTGGTTCGATTTTTTGATTATGCGAGAGGGTTTACGCTCGTTGCCCACCATGCGAATCATGAAAGAGGATTTTTGCAGCACGCAAGCTGGAAGCTTTTCCGTACTTCGTTTAAGCCTCGGATCGTCGACACATCATTTCTCTATCGAATTGCTGAACCTGATATGAAGTTTGTGAGATTAGAAGATTTTTGTGAACATAATGGAATCCCTATAAAAGATCGGCATCATGCGCTGGGGGATGCGGTTTTAACCGCAAAGTTATGGTGTCTCTATATAAACAAAGTTCAGGAATTAGGATGTGAAACATTGGGTGATATATATGAAAGGCTGGCGAAGCTTTAAGTTGTTAAAAATTTCATGCAGAGGTGAGAAGTTGTGTTGGAGAATAAGTCTTCCTATCTTGATAAGAAAGTTATGACAATGGGAATTGTGAAAGAATTGACAGGTTTATCCGAAAGGCAAGTCAGATATTATGAAGAGAGAAAACTCATTTTTCCGGAACGTACATCTTCAGGCATTCGTAAGTATTCTTTTTCGGATATTGAACGATTGATGGACATTGCTGAAAAAATAGAAGATGGTGTCCAAACTCATGATATTCGCAGAGAATTCGTAAAACGTGAAAAACAAATAGAAGAAGCTAAGTCAAAGAAAAAAATGATCCAAGGGCAATTGAATGCTCACTTTCACCGTAATGATTTATCCCGCTCTAACGGGAGGTATCCTTACTGATTGGGGAGGTTCGCTTTATTGTGCATTGGCGGACGAATTTACTTTATGCCTATTAACATTTGAAATGCGGACTTTCGTCTTCGCTATTTTACTAGAGAAGATGAAAGTCCGTTTTTTTTGGGTGGGTCTGGGTCTAGGTCTGTCACATTTTAATAGAAGCTTCTTTCGACGACCAAGTTTTCCGCCATGAAATTTGTGCAATCATCAATACTAAAAGTGCAGCCATTCCGATTCCTGCATAAACCATAAAACCTGTAGCGTAGGTTCCTGTCATTTGTTTAAGTGTTCCGAGGATATTCGGTACAAAAAATCCACCGACACCGCCGGCAGCGCCGACAATACCTGTAATCATTCCAATTTCTTTTTGGAATCGCTGTGGAACTAATTGGAAGACTGCTCCATTCCCCATGCCAAGGCACATCATGCCGATGAATAATAAGATTGTCACAAACGTTAAGGATGGAAGTTGGCTTACACCAAACATGCTTAGGGCTACCCCGATAAATAAGAAGGTGAGTAGGCGAACGCCGCCGATTTTATCGGAAATGAATCCGCCAACCGGGCGGAAAAAGCTTCCTGCCGCCACACAGAGTGTGACGAAATCACCTGCTCTTACTTTTGATAAATCATATTGATCGACAAAAAAGATACTTAAAAAGCTGGCTAAACCAACAAATCCGCCGAATGTGACACTATAAAGCAAGCAGAAATACCATGTATCCTTTAGTTTAAAGACATTGAAGTATTCAATAATCGGTTTTGCCGGAGGCTGTGAAGGTGCATCTTTTGCAATAAGGACATAAATAATAAAAACAATTAAAAGAGGAATAAGGGCTAATCCCATCACACCATGCCAGCCAACATGCTCGGCAAGACGTGGTCCAAATAAAGTAGCAAATAACGTTCCGCTGTTACCTGCACCTGCGATTCCCATCGCTAATCCTTGTAAATGCGGCGGATACCAGCGGCTCGCCATCGGTAATGCTGCAGCGAAGCTTGCGCCTGCTACGCCAAGCAAGATTGCAATGAAGTAAAGTTCCGTTAATGTCTGTCCGAATAACCATCCCCATGCAAGTGGAACCATTGTGACAATCATACCGCCGATTGCTGTTTTTCGAGGTCCGATCCGGTCAGTTAAGACGCCGAGGACGAGACGGAAGAATGAGCCGCCGAGAATAGGAACGGCAACAATAAGGCCCTTTTCAGCGGGTGAAAGACCGAAATCTTTTGTGATATATACCCCTAGGGCCCCTAATAAGACCCAAATCATAAAACTAACATCGAAATATAGAAATGATGCGAACAATGACGGTGCGTGACCGCTTTTCTTGAGATCTGCTAACTTCATAATGTGTCACTCCTTCTTAATAAATGAATTTCTACTAGTTGGCTAGTGTACTTGCGAGCGATTTTATTTTTTCTTTTATTACCAGCCGATCGTATGATTTTTTGAAAAGATTACTTTTCCTACTAATACTAAAAATGAAAATAGACCGATATTTTTTTTCATCACCATACCTCCCTAATTGTAAGGTTTTTGTTTTCTTTCCTGGTTTAAGAATAGTCTGTTGGCTTCTGCTTTGTCACAAATGATGTGAGAAAACATGACATGATTAATTTTTTCAGATGAGTTTTATGGAATAATCAACGTATACACGGTATTGGTTATCATTTTTCACAATCGGCTGGAGGTTTTAGAATGAATAAGCAAAAACTAGTATTAGTAGGGAATGGTATGGCGGGTGTACGTTGCATTGAAGAAATTTTAAAGAATGATTCTGATACTTTTGAGATTACGATTTTCGGAAGTGAACCGCATGTTAACTATAATCGAATTTTATTGTCGACCGTACTGCAGGGCAGCACGTCGCTTGAAGATATTACGATAAACGATCGCGATTGGTATGAAGAACATCATATTCAACTATTTACAGGGGAAACGGTGATAAAAATCGATCAAGAGAAACAAGTTGTAAGAACAGATAAAAACCGGGAAGTCTTGTATGACAAACTCATTTTGGCGACCGGTTCTGTTCCATTTCTTCTTCCGCTTCCAGGGGCGGATAAAGAAGGGGTTATCGCCTTTCGTACGATTGAAGATTGCCGGAAAATGATTGAAACATCAAAGCGATATAAAAAAGCAGCCGTAATCGGCGGCGGATTGTTAGGTTTAGAAGCGGCGAGGGGACTGCTGAATCTTGGGATGGAAGTGAATGTTGTTCATATTGCCGGCTATTTAATGGAAAGGCAGCTTGACCCGACGGCATCGAAAATGCTGCAAAAAGAGCTGGAAAATCAAGGGATGAACTTCCTTTTAGAAAAAGAGACGCAAGAGATTATTGGAGACAGTCGCGTAGAGGGTTTGCGTTTTAAGGATGGAACAGAAGTGGAAGCGGATTTGGTCGTGATGGCGGTAGGGGTTAGGCCGAATGTTCAATTAGCCAAGGAAAGCGGAATTGACACAAACCGCGCGATTGTTGTTAACGACTATTTGGAAACAAATACACCGAATGTTTATGCCGTTGGAGAATGCGCAGAGCATAGGGGAATGGTATATGGGCTTGTAAAACCTCTTTATGAGCAAGGGCAAGTGCTGGCCAAACGCATTTGCGGAATCGATTGTAAAGCTTATGAAGGGTCTGTTCTTTCTACACAGCTGAAAATATCAGGCGTTGATGTATTTTCGGTCGGCCAGTTTGCCGAGGATGAAACAACAAAGGCCATTACAATCTTTGATGAATTAGACGGTGTTTATAAAAAGGTGGTTTTTCAAGACAATAAAATGGTTGGCGCTGTATTGTTTGGGGATACGAGAGATGGTACAAGATTGCTGGATATGATCGTGAAGCGAAAAGATGTGTCGGATGTGGAAAAAGTCGTCCTGCTTCAATCATCAAATGAGGGCGGACATTCGGTCGCTTCCATGTTGCATAGCGAGGTTATCTGCAACTGTAACGGCGTAACAAAAGGAGCCATCATTGAGGCGGTTCAAAAGGACGGATTAACGACCGTTGAACAAGTCAAAAAATGCACGAAGGCTTCAGGCTCTTGCGGAGGCTGTAAGCCATTGGTAGCCGATCTTCTATCATATATCCGGAGTGATGAATTTGATGAGGTGATGGAGCAAAAGTCGATGTGCTCCTGTACATCGTTAACGGAAGACGAAGTGGTTCATGGAATGCAGCTGCGAGGCTTGACTTCTGTACAAGAAGTGATGGATGTGCTTAATTGGGAAAACAAGCACGGCTGTTCAACATGTCGTCCTGCCTTAAACTATTATTTGGGAATGATTTATCCGGAGTATGAGAGCAAGCAAGAAACTCTTTTTATAAATAAACGAATGAATGCGACCGTTCAAAATGACGGTACGTACTCTGTTATCCCGCAAATGTACGGCGGTATGACCACTGCGGAGCAATTACGAAAAATTGCCGATGTTGCCGAAAAATACGGTATATCGAATGTAGCTGTAACAAGTGAGCAAAGGGTTCATTTGATGGGTGTGAAAAAAGAAGATCTGTCCGGTGTATGGGCGGACTTGAGCATGCCGTTAAGTTCCACGTATGGAAATATGGTTCAAAATGTCAAAACATGTATTGGTGAACATGTTTGTCAATGCGATAAACATCAATCTCTAAAGCTGGCTGTCGATTTGGAAAAGAGATCTGAGTTTTTGACGACTCCTTACCGCATCAAAATCGGAGTATCTGCTTGTATGCATAATGGAGCAGGCTCAACAACAAAGGATATCGGAGTGATCGGCGCTGACAGAGGGTGGGAAGTTTATGTAGGCGGCAGCAGCGGGCGCAATGTAAGAGCGGGGGAACTGTTATGCGTTGCCGTAACAAATGAAGAAGCACTGGAGATCATTGGCGGCTTTATCCAATATTATCGTGAGACAGCGAATTATCTGGAGCGTACTTGGCAGTGGGTGGAGCGGATTAGCTTAATCCATATAAGGGAAGTGCTGTTTGATCAGGAGCTTCGCCAGCAGTTGTTAGAGCGATTGGATGAGGATAAATCTTGGCGAAAGAGGATGACTCAAAAGGTATAAAAAACATACCTTTCGAGGTGAGTTCGGGAGGTCTGGAGATAATCGTTTCTGAATCTGGCTCGATTGAAGGGAGAAGTGTTGAGCTATCAAACGGAACTTATATAACGGGTTAATCAGTGGAATAGTGTATGAAGGAAATAAGTGAGCAAAGGATGAGGCGAATTGACTGAGTTATTATTAAAATACTTTCGGACGAAGCAGCAAGAAGTGCAATCGGAAAAAACATATGATACACAATGTCCATATTGCAGTATGCAATGTAAGATGCAATTGATTGAACAATCAATTGTCTCGAGAACAAAGTACACGACCATTGGAAAAGATAATCCAACATCCGAAGGTCGTTTATGCATTAAAGGTATGAATGCACATCAGCATGCTTTACACGGTGATCGAATCAAACATCCATTATTGAAGGTGAACGGTGAATTTGTTCGCATTTCCTGGGATGAGGCATTGAATCATATTAAAGACAATTTCACGAAGATTCAATCCGAAGATGGAATGGATGCATTGGCTGTTTACGGCAGTGCCTCGATCACGAATGAAGAAGCTTACTTGCTCGGTAAATTTGCACGTGTCGCTTTAAAAACAAAATACATTGATTATAATGGTCGTTTATGCATGTCCGCGGCCGCTTCAGCAGCAAGCCAAACGTTTGGGATGGACCGTGGGTTAACAAATAGCTTGTCGGAAATTCCGTTTGCGCGCTGTATCATTTTAGCGGGTACAAATATTGCCGAATGCCAGCCGACCATCATGCCGTATTTTGAGAAAGCGAGAGAAAATGGCGCGTATATTATTGCCATTGACCCGCGTGAAACGGCCACGACGAAAATCGCCGATTTACATTTAAAAGTTAAGCCGGGAACGGATGCGGCATTAGGGAATGGACTGTTAAAAGTCATCGTCGAAGAAAACTATGTGGATGAAGCATTTATTCAAGAAAGAGCAAATGGCTTTGAGGAAGTGAAAAATCATGTTTCTTCTTTAAACTTAGAAGAAATCGCCCAAATGACCGGTGTTCCGGTCGAGCAAATTCGCAAAGCGGCTGTAGTGTTCGGTCATGAGGAAACGGGCATGATATTTACAGCAAGGGGAGTGGAACAACAAACAGACGGTTCTGCAGCTGTAAGAAATTTCCTGAATATTCTCATTTCTACAGGTAAAATCGGGAAGCCTTACTCTGGTTACGGGGCAATCACAGGACAGGGGAATGGCCAGGGAGCCAGGGAACATGGCCAAAAGGCGGATCAGCTTCCGGGATATCGTTCGATTGAAAATGAAGAACACCGGGAGTATATCGCGGGTGTGTGGGGAGTCAACAAAGATGAGCTGCCAAGAAAAGGCGTATCGGCATACGAAATGATGGAGAAAATCCATGAGAACGAGATTACAGGTATGCTGTTAATGTGTTCCAACCCCGTTGTTTCCAATCCGAACGCGAACTTCGTCAAAGAGGCATTAAAAAAATTGAAGTTTTTTGTGGCGGTGGATCTATTTGTTTCGGAAACTGCTAAACTAGCAGATCTTATTTTACCAGCATCCTCTTATTTAGAGGATGAAGGGACGATGACCAATCTGGAAGGGAGAGTGACATTAAGGGAAGCGAGTTATCCATCCCCGGGAGAAGCGAAGCATGACTGGCAAATTATTTGCGAGATTGCCCGTGTTCTTGGAAAGGGAGAGTATTTTTCTTTTTCATCTGCAGAAGAAATTTTTAATGAATTAAGGGTGGCCAGCCGCGGCGGAATTGCTGACTACTACGGTATTACGTATGACCGCTTGAGGAAGGAGGGCGGCATCTTGTGGCCGTGTCCCGATGTCGACCGCAAAGGGACAAAACGGTTATTTGAAACATCTTTTGCGCATGCTGATGGAAAAGCGTCTATGGTTGTTGTTTCGAATAACCCGGCTGTTCCGAAAGAACAACCGAGTGAAGAGTTCCCTCTCTATTTAACGACAGGAAGGGTTATGTCACATTATTTAACGGGCGTTCAAACAAGAAAAAGTCCGTCATTAGCAGCGAGAAACTTTGAATCATTCATGGAGATTCATCCGACTACAGCAATGAAATACCGCATTCAAGATCGTTCTTTAGTGAAGATTGAATCCAGAAGGGGAAGTATTGTGGTCAGAAGCAAATGGTCGGAAGCGATTCGTCAAGACACGGTTTTTGTCCCCTTTCATTGGGATGACTCCCAAAATGTCAATCGCCTCGTGTCAAAAGAATTGGATCCTACATGTCGAATGCCGGGATTTAAAGTCAGTGCAGTGAAAGTGAGTACTGTTGTGGACTTTTAAAAAATCCAGAAAAAGTGAAACTCCTATCAGTAGGTTTTTTTTACATCCCTTACTACCCGCTAGATGCGGGATAAATAATTAGACATGGATGCTATTCATCCATGTCTAAATTTAGATAGGCTTATTTTATTAAGCTCCCTTTTTTACCTCGCTTGTAATGTGCTTTGATTGATTAAAAAGATAGTCTCTAATAGGATTTGTTTGGTGCTTCGTATTCTTTATGAATAAAGGATTCAGCACAATAACTGCCAGCAGGTTTGCTGTTAATCCCCAGAAGCCTTCATAAATGCCGAAAGAATTTCCGGTTGAATAGACAATAAAAGTTGTGATTAATCCAACAAGTAATCCGATAATGGTTGCTTCTCTCGTTTGGTTTTTCCAAAACAGACTTATAACAATTGCGGGGAAAATTTGAACCATTCCTGAAACCCCTAAAAGTTGTAGTGAGACAAGCGCTGTCGGGAATAATAGTCCGAATAATAATGCAAGTCCAATAACGACGAACACCATTGAGCGAGTTATAAAGGTCAATTTAGAAGCCTTTACGTTTGGATCGATTAAATCACGGTAAATATTGTTCGCAAATAAGTTTGAAGCGCCAATTGCCATAATGGAGCATGGTATTAAAGATGCCAATGCAATCGTTGAGTAGGCCAATCCTTGTATAACCCCGCCGTAAGAAGTTTGAATTAAATTTAATAAAGCAAAACGCGGATCTGTTCCTTCCGGTAATACTAGGAATGCGATAAAACCAAGGAAAATTACTAGAATTAAGACGATATTATATAATGGTAAGAATATGGCGTTTTTACGCAGGGCATCTGCATTTTTTGCTGTAAAGACACCTGTAGCCGCATGTGCCCACATAAATAACGCCAATGCAGAAACAAAAGATGCTGTAATGAACCACGGAATTCCTTTTGGGCCTTCGATTGGAATGGTCAATAATTGGGGTGATTTTTCTACAAGCGTATCAATCATTGTTCCCCAGTTGCCAAAATGGATAATTGGTAATGATACAACCATAAACAACATGATGACCCAAACAAGGACATCTTTAATAATAGCTGTATACGTAGGACCTTTAATCCCACTGAAAAATGTATAAAGTGCAACGAGAAGAAACGATACAATAACCACTATTTTTACATTAATATAGCCCGTCCCCGCTGCTTGAAGCGTATCTTGAATCCCGCTTAATTGCAGACAAATATAAGGGATAAGCATCAACACGCCAACAATTGCAATGAGAGAAGAAAGAAGTTTGCTGTCAAACCGTTCTCTAGCATAGTCAGCAAGTGTTGTTAGTTTATATTGATTTGCGACTTTCCATAACTTTGGAAGGAAAAAATAAGAGATAAGAAAAGCCAAAACCGAATATGGAATCGCAAAAAAGGCAAGGCTTCCACCTTTATAAGCAGTGCTTGTCAACCCTAAAAATGTATAAGCTGTATATAAATCTGCCCCGACTAGAAGCCAAACGAGCAGTCCCCCAAATCGTCTTCCGCCAACAGACCACTCTTCTACAGAACTGCGTGCTGATTTATCGCGGCCCGCTAAAAATCCGATTAAAACAACGATCCCGATAATAGATGTAGTGATTAACAAAGCTGTCAAGTTACCATTTCCTTGCATTAGTCAAGACTCCCCTCTGATTTTTGAATGTGATAAATTCCCCATGTGCATATAGGAGTTAAAACAATCCATAAAAATAACCAGAATTGAAGAAAAGGTAATCCTAAAATGATGGGGTCGATTCGATTTACAAAAGGCAATACGACCAATTGGGAAATAAAAGGTAATAAAACTAATAAGAAAATTGCGAATTTTACTTTCACACCAAATCCTCCTGTTTGAAAAAATATTATTCAGATAATTTCAATGTTCAATATAATAACAATTCTGATAAAGGATTACAATATAATAAATTAAAAAATTCATATAAATCGAATATTCAATTAATGAAAACGCTTAATTTCTATCGTTATTTTTCTTTTTAATCCCAACTTTTCCGCCCTTTTATGAAAGATGTTTCATATATTAGCAGATTTATTCATTTATTATATCTAAAAAATTACAGTTGAAAAAATCATTATAGTATTAAAGTAGTCTATCAATCCGCAATTATCTGATTTTTGTGAATAAAGAATGGTGAAGGCGTTTCCTCTTTTTGTTTTTGAATGGTTGTTAATTTCTTGGCTATATCCATGTCTTTGATGATGACGATTGGAAAGGGTGCATGCTTTTGATTGATGGACCTGGAAATATATATATAAGAAATGGAAAAAAGTGTTTTAAAAGAAGTTGAACCGAAAACATGGTCCATGTTACTGGCGATAAAGAAAAATACATATCCAAAGTGAGTGCCTTTTTTAAGTAACATAAAAAAACAGAACGAAATACTTTTAGAGGATTTTAAATTTTGCGAAAACAATGTGAGGAAATCTCACATGATGAGTCACGTGTTTAATAAGCCGTGATATAGTTTAGGAAACTTATATAACTTAAGCAAGTTTTTGAAGAGGAGGAACGCCAGGTGGAAAAGAAGAAGCTGGTTCTTGTAGGGAATGGAATGGCTGGTGTTAGAGCCATCGAAGAGGTATTGAATGTATCAAAGGAAAAATTTGAGATTACTATTTTCGGAAGCGAGCCGCATCCGAATTACAATAGAATTTTATTATCAAAGGTATTGCAAGGGGATACGAAAGTCATCGATATCACGTTAAATGACTGGGATTGGTATAAAGAAAATAATATTCAATTATTCACAGGGGAAACGGTCATTAAGATTGATTCCGAGAAAAAAGTGGTGGTAACAGACTCAGGAAGAACGGAACCATATGATGAATTGATTTTAGCAACAGGATCTCTTCCGTTTATCCTTCCGATTCCGGGAGCAGATAAAAGGGGTGTAACAGCTTTTCGTGATATTAAGGATACGGACGAAATGCTTGCCGCTTCAAAACAATATAAAAAAGCAGCCGTGATTGGCGGCGGATTGCTGGGGCTGGAAGCAGCAAGGGGGCTTTTAAATTTAGGAATGGACGTCTCGGTTATTCATCTTGCTCCATATTTAATGGAACGCCAATTGGACCCAACGGCAGGTAAGCTATTACAGACAGAATTAGAAAAACAAGGAATGAAATTTTTATTAGAAAAACAAACGCAAGAAATTTTTGGTGATGATCGCGTAGAAGGATTGAAGTTTAGCGACGGAACCGAACTGGAAGCGGACTTAGTAGTAATGGCGGTTGGTATTAAACCAAATATCGGATTAGCAAAAGAAAGCGGCCTTTCTGTTAATCGCGGGATTGTCGTCAATGACTATTTGCAAACGGATGTCCCTCATATTTACGCTGTTGGAGAATGTGCCGAGCATAATGGAATTGCTTACGGATTAGTTGCACCGTTGTATGAGCAAGGTAAAGTATTAGCGAAAGCCATCTGTGGTGTAGAAACAAATCCTTATCAAGGTTCGGTTCTATCGACCCAATTAAAAGTATCCGGTGTAGAAGTATTCTCTGCTGGTGACTTCACAGAGGGAGAAGACAAAAAAGCGATCAAGGTATTTGATGAACAAGACGGCATTTACAAAAAAGTTGTGTTACGCGGCAATCAAATTGTCGGAGCCGTGCTATTCGGTGACAGCAGCGACGGCAATCGTTTGTTCTCCATGATCCAAAAGCAGGCAAATATTTCGGAGACAGCGAAGGTATCGATTTTACAGCCGATTGGTGAAGAGGCAGGAGGCAGCTTGGTTGCCAGTATGGCGGATGATGAAATCATTTGCGGATGTAACGGGGTTTCAAAAGGAACGATTGTCCAGGCAATCCAACAACAAGGCTGCTGCTCGGTCGATGAAATTAAAGCATGTACAAGTGCTTCCCGTTCTTGCGGCGGATGTAAACCGCTTGTAGCGGAAGTGCTGCAGCATACGCTTGGATCCGAATTTGACGCAAACGCTCAAAAAGAAGCCATCTGTGGTTGTACCACATTATCAAGAGATGAAGTCGTAGAAGAAATTAGAGCAAAAGGATTAACTCACACAAGAGAAGTGATGAATGTCCTTGGCTGGAGCACAGAGGAAGGCTGTTCAAAATGTCGTCCGGCTCTTAACTACTATTTAGGAATGGTCAATCCAACAAAATATGAAGATGAAAAAGAATCCCGTTTGGTTAACGAACGGATGCATGCGAACATCCAAAAGGATGGAACATACTCTGTTGTGCCTGCCATGTACGGTGGAGTGACCAATTCACAGGACTTAAGAAAGATCGCGGATGTTGTGGATAAATATGAGATTCCATTAGTTAAATTAACAGGCGGTCAGCGTATTGACTTGTTCGGAATCAAAAAAGAAGACTTGCCAAAAGTATGGGAAGATCTCGATATGCCGTCCGGATATGCTTACGGAAAATCCCTTCGTACGGTGAAAACATGTGTCGGTGAACAGTTCTGCCGCTTTGGCACGCAGGATTCAATGGCTCTTGGAATCGCATTGGAAAAGAAATTCCAAGGTCTTCAAACTCCTCATAAAGTGAAAATGGCGGTATCGGCTTGTCCGAGAAGCTGTGCTGAATCCGGTTTTAAAGATATTGGATTCATTGGAATCGACGGAGGCTGGGAAATTTACGTTGGTGGTAACGGCGGAACCCATGTCCGCGGGGGAGACTTATTATACAAAGTCAAAACGAACGAAGAAGTAATGGAAATTACAGGTGCGTATTTGCAATATTACCGTGAAACGGCCAACTATTTAGAACGTACGTCAGCATGGGTCGAGCGCGTTGGTTTAGCGCACGTACAATCAATCTTAGATGACAAGGAAAAACGTAAAGAGTTAAACGCCCGTATGGAAGAGACTTTATCAGTTTACAAGGATCCATGGAAAGAGATTATTAAAGACGATAAAAAGAAAAAAGACTTATTTGAAAATGTAGTAATGTCGTAATGCTGGAAGGATTATTCAAAGGAGGAGATAACAGCATGGTGAACAAAAGCTTAACAGAGGCGAAAGTATTAGTTGGTTCTGTTCATGAATTGCCGGAGCGTTTAGGAAAAACAGTGCGTATCGGTGATAAAGAAATTGCGGTATTTAAATTGTCAGGTGGAAGCATCCGTGCGGTTGAAAACCGCTGTCCGCATAAAGGCGGAGTGTTAACAGAGGGAGTCGTGAGCGGAGAATTTGTTTTTTGCCCGATGCACGATTGGAAGATTTGTCTGGATGATGGAAAGGTACAAGAGCCGGATACGGGCTGTGTCAAAACATATAAAACATCGGTAGAAGGCGATGAGGTTTATCTTCTTATCGAAGGTTAGTAAGCCAAGAGGATATACGGATGGTCCAAGCAACAGATCATCGGTATATCCTCCTGCAAAGGAATGTTCGCGTTAATTGGTTGAAACCATGAGAGCTTAACGGAAAATTCCTTTGCAGATTCATGATTTATTGCAAGAGATTTAAGTGTGTGTTCAAAAAGGAGGACAAAAAGGACCGAGAAGTTCAAGGAAGCGCCGTCTCGAGCCACGGAGCGTATGCTGTTAATACGTGAGTAGCGGAGAGACAAGCCTATGAAGCCCGACTAAGAACCGCCACGTCCTGTGGCGAACGTCGGATCAGTACGTCCTGTACAAGTAATTTCGACGGTCATTTTTCCCGGACTTTTTGAAGAACCTCTTTAAGCGTTTTTGGACAATTCGGCTAGAACTCGATTAGCCGGTCTAAGTAAACATCAGGAAGGAGCAAGGAATGAGCATGGGACGAGAAAAGGGAAAAGTCTATATTGTCGGAGCCGGTCCCGGTGATCCAGATTTAATAACGGTTAAAGCGGTTAAATGCCTGGAGCTGGCAGATGTGATTTTATATGATCGACTGGTCAATCCGGTACTGCTGCAACACGGAAGGATGGAAGCCGATTTCATCTATTGCGGTAAAGCACCGGGCAACCATTGTGTGCCACAGGATGCGATTCACCAGTTAATGGTCGAAGAAGCGCTGGCGGGAAAAAAGGTCGTTCGTTTGAAAGGCGGGGATCCGTTTGTGTTTGGCCGCGGTGGTGAAGAAGCGGACGTGCTCGTTCAATACGGAATCGAATTTGAAATTGTTCCTGGCATCACATCGGGAATTGCAGCCCCGGCTTATGCGGGAATTCCTGTCACCCATCGCGAATTGGGCCGATCCTTTGCCGTCGTCACAGGTCATTGTGTGAGCGGAAAACCAGAAAACATCCGTTGGGAGTATTTAGCTCATGGGGTGGACACGCTCGCGATTTATATGGGAATCAAAAATCTTCCTTATATATGTAACCAGCTGCTCTCCTGTGGGAAGAATCCTCAAACTCCAATAGCCGTCATTGAACAAGGAACGACCGGCTACCAACGAACGGTCGCCGGCACGCTTGAAACGATCGTAGAGGTTGTAAAAAGAGAGCAAATCGCTAATCCCGCCATAATCGTCATTGGAGAAGTCGTGAAGCTGTCAGAAAAGCTATCATGGTTTCCGGAAAAAGTATATGAGTCAGCATCAAGAATGTAACATGGGCCAACCCACCTTGTATCCAAAGATACAAGGTGGGTTGGCTCGTTAATTATGTTGTAAAAAAATCCGGGTTGTTTTGTAAAAAATGTTCCCATGCTTGCTTTGTTCCTTAATCGAGCTGGTCCCTTGAAGCCCGAAGCCTCTTTTCTGACCCCCCCCCCGTAGCCAATTTCCAGGTCTCCATTCTCAAGGCTGGCAAATCAGCATCGGCAAAACATTCTAAAAATTTACAATTTATTAATGTTCGGACAAGACTCTTTTGCTATAATGATTTTGTACTAGAAGCAGTTTATTCGTTTTTGCTAGAATTAAAGGGGGATCATTATGTCGGTTAACTCTAATTATCGTAAAAAAATGTTGCACGTATCGCTGTCTGCTGCGATCGCAGCAAGTGCAACGGTGGCTTTCGTACCGAACGCTCAGGCGGAAAGCTCTGAATCTAGTAGTTTTAAGGATGTGAAACCGCAAGATCATTTCTATGAAGCGGTCAAAAGCTTGCAGGCTCGAGGCATTGTGACAGGATACGGTGATGAATTCCGTCCGTATGCGGAATTGACGCGTGCCCAAGCGGCCAAAATTATTGCGCTTGCGTTAAATGTAGATACAAAAAATGTACAAGACCCTGGATTTGCAGATATTTCAAAAGATGGCTGGTCATACGGTTATATCGCCGCTTTGGCAAATAAAGGCATTGTAAAAGGATACGGTGACCAATTTAAGCCAAATGAGCCGTTAAGCCGGGCCCAACTGGCAAAAATTATTGCCCTGGCTTTTGAGCTTAAACAAGGGACATTAGAGAACTCGCCGTTTACGGATGTGAACAAAGACGATTGGTACGCGGAATTTGTGAAACCGCTCCTTGACCATAACATTACAACAGGAACGACTTCGACTACCTTCTCGCCAAATCATAAGGTGACCCGCGGTCAAATGGCTTCATTCATTTTCCGCAGTGAGAAGGCAGCGGGAAGCGGCGAAGACGATAATTTCAATTTGACATTAATGCATACGAATGACACTCACGCCCATATCGAGAACATCGCAAGACGGGTTACGGCAATCAAGCAGGTACGGGCAGAACACCCTAATTCATTGCTGTTAGATGCGGGTGATGTGTTCTCCGGTACATTGTATTTCAACGAATACAAGGGACAAGCAGACTTGGAGTTCATGAACTATATTGGTTATGATGCGATGACCTTTGGAAACCACGAGTTTGACCTTGGAACAGAACCGTTGGCAAAATTCGTTGAAAATGCCAAATTTCCGTTCGTCAGTGCGAATGTCAATTTTTCAAAGGATGAGAACTTAAAAGAACGTTTCAATGATGAATTATCGGCGAATCCGTTGAATGGCGAGATTTATAATGGAATCGTGAAAGAAGTAAACGGTGAAAAAATTGGTATCTTCGGTCTTACGACAGCAGAAACAAAAGATATCTCAAGCCCTGGAGAGGATATCGAATTCGAAAACTATATCGAAGAAGCACAAAAGGCCGTTCAGCAGTTTGAACAACAAGGAGTAAATAAGATTATCGCTCTCACTCATATCGGTTACCAAGACGGCGGCGGAGACAATGATGTAACATTGGCGAAGGAAGTGGAAGGAATCGACGTCATCGTCGGCGGCCATTCCCATGATAAGTTAGAAGCTCCGGTTGTCGATACGACAGGGGAAGAACCGACTGTCATCGTCCAGGCAAACGAATACAGCAAGTTCCTTGGCGTGCTGGATGTGGAATTCGATGAAAATGGACAAGTAGTGGAACAGAATGGCGAGTTGATGGACATCGATAAAAAGGTAAGCGATGCAGCAGATGCGCCATACGTTCTTCAAGATGACGCGGAAGCAGCCAAAATCCTTGCGGAAAAATATAAACCGGCAATCGATGCCTTTAAACAAACAATCGTCGGCACAACAGCGGTTCCATTAGACGGTGAACGTGCAAATGTCCGTACAAAAGAAACGAATTTAGGGAATCTCATTACGGATGGAATGCTGGCAAAAGCAAAAACCATCAATCCGAATACGGTCATTGCCCTGCAAAACGGCGGCGGAATCCGGGCGTCCATTGACAGCGGCGACATGAGCTTGAGTGAAATCTTAACAGTCCTGCCTTTCGGAAACTCTTTAGGAATCATGGAGTTAACAGGTCAAGAAATCATTGAAGCACTTGAGCACAGCGTAGCATCAGCGCCGGAGCAATCTGGAGCCTTCTTGCAGGTTTCCGGTTTGAAATTCACGTATGACAGCGGAAAAAAGGCTGGTGAAAGAGTGATAGCTGTTGAAGTGAAAGAAGACGGCCAAACTTATGTTGCATTGGATGCTGAAAAGAAATACTTTGTAGCAACAAACACGTTTACGGCTAAAGGCGGCGACAGCTATACGGTATTCAAAAAAGCGTATGAAGAAGGACGACTAAGCGAACCTGGATTTGTCGACTGGGAAATGTTCAAAGACTATTTCACAGCGAACCCGACTGCCATTCCGGCTGTAGAGGGCCGCATTGTGGATGTCGCTCAAAAGTAATGGCAGTTTTGCAGCGGAAATAACTGATCATTTTAAGATAATTTAGGAAACTAGTATAGAAAAAACATATGTGCAAAGCCTCCGATTCCACACCGAATCGGAGGCTTTCTGTTTAGGGCCGGTCCCCGTTGTATTCTTACATTCATACAATGGGAACCGGCCCTTTTTGAAAGAATAATTGAAAAGTTTCGAATTAGTAGTTTAGGTGTTAAAACATGGTGGTATAACATGCAAGAGATGTATAGAAAAGTGGCCGATAAAGCCGCATTCGAGGCACATACTCGGAAAAAGCACGAAACAGCTGAAAAGTACATAACGCCGAGAATTTTACTGCCCGTCAGTACGGGATAAATAGGAGGGAATAGAAAAATGGAAAAAAAACAAGAACAGAAGAATGTGGGACATGAGCAAAGCAAACAGAAGCAACTGGATGATTTCCGCATAGACGACAGCGGCCAAAAGCTTACGACGAATCAAGGACTGCGCGTCTCCGATGATGAACATTCACTAAAGGCGGGGGAACGAGGTCCCACAATCATGGAGGACTTCCACTTCCGTGAGAAGATGACCCACTTTGACCATGAGCGCATTCCGGAGCGGGTCGTTCATGCAAGGGGATATGCGGCCCATGGATATTTTCAAGTGTATGAGCCGATGAAAGAGTATACGAAAGCAAAGTTTCTTCAAGACCCGTCTGTTAAAACTCCGGTATTTGTTCGCTTTTCCACCGTGGCGGGTTCCCGTGGTTCGGGTGATACGGTACGGGATGCGAGAGGATTTGCCGCCAAGTTTTACACAGAAGAGGGAAATTACGATCTTGTAGGCAATAATATCCCTGTTTTCTTCATTCAAGATGCCATCAAGTTCCCGGATTTGGTCCATTCTTTTAAGCCGGAGCCGCATAATGAAATGCCTCAAGCGTCCACGGCACATGATACATTCTGGGATTTTGTCGCCAATAATACAGAATCGGCCCATATGATTATGTGGGCGATGTCTGACAGAGCAATCCCGCGCAGCTATCGGATGATGGAAGGGTTTGGGGTCCATACTTTCAGGTTCGTCAATGAGGAAGGCAAGGCACGTTTCGTCAAATTCCATTGGAAACCGGTACTTGGCGTCCATTCCCTCGTCTGGGATGAGGCGCAAAAATTAGCCGGAAAGGACCCGGATTTCCACCGCCGGGATCTTTGGGAAGCAATCGAGATGGGGAATTATCCAGAATATGAGCTCGGTGTCCAGATAATTGAGGAAGAAGACGAGTTCAGCTTTGACTTCGATATTCTCGATCCGACAAAAATTTGGCCCGAAGAAATGGTTCCGGTTCAAATCATCGGAAAAATGACATTGAACCGGAACGTCGACAATGTCTTCGCCGAAACGGAGCAGGTAGCGTTCCATCCAGGCCATGTTGTGCCGGGCATCGATTTTTCAAATGACCCGTTGCTTCAAGGAAGGCTTTTCTCCTATACCGATACACAGCTCACAAGATTGGGCGGCCCTAATTTTCATGAAATTCCGATCAATCGTCCGGTTTGTCCGTTCCATAATCATCAGCGGGACGGTATGCACCGTATGACGATCAACCGCGGCCCTGTCGCATATCATAAAAATTCTTTGCAGGGGAACGACCCAAGTCCTGCCTCAGCGGAAGAAGGCGGCTATGTTCACTATCAAGAAAAAATAGACGGACGAAAAGTTCGCCGGCGCAGCGAAAGCTTCAAGGATCATTATTCCCAGGCTACTCTTTTTTGGAATAGTATGTCGGAAGTAGAACAACAACACATTATTAAAGCTTTCCGCTTTGAAGTAGGAAAGGTGAAAAGCAAAGATGTTCAACAGCAAGTAGTGGACATGTTCAGTAACGTAGATCCATATCTTGCGGAGCAAATCGCTGTCGGGGTTGGAGCCAAACCGCCGGTAAATACAAAAGGCAGCGGAGTAACCCTTTCTTCTCCGGCCTTGAGTCAGGAGAACACGATTAAGGTTCCAGGTACAAGAAAAGTTGCCGTTCTAGCCGAAAAAGGATTTAACGGTTCAGAAATAAATGAAGTCATGGCCGCTTTGAAAAAAGCCGGCGTAACCGCAGAAATTATCAGCAGTCATTTAGGCATGATTACAAGTGCAGACGGTGAACAGCTTGAAGTGACCCATACATTCCTTACAAGCGACTCCGTATTATTTGACGCTGTCTATGTAGCCGGCGGCCAACAGAGCGTGGATCAATTAAAGGGGCAAAAAGAAGCAATGAATTTCATTGGTGAAGCATTCAGTCACTACAAAGCGATTGGAGCCGCCGGTGAAGGCAGAGAACTGCTTGCTGCTGCGAGTGTTCCGGGTATGGAAACAGCTGCACAAGAAATCGGAAGAGAAGTGTATTCAACGTCAGGGATCGTACTCAGCCGAGATGCTGAAAGTATGGATACGTTTAATGAAGCGTTCATTGATGCCATTGCCCAACATCGCCATTGGATGAGGAAAATATAACAAAACTAAGTTCATTCCCAAGCTGGATAAATTCGTTCTTCTGGCAGGGAATGAACTTTTTCTTTTTGTTTGACATTTGGAATTTACTGTCATATTATATTATTGAACAGTGGTTAATAAGGAGGATCTCATGTCACCACGAAAATCTGTCGAACAAGAATTAACACGTGAAATGATCATGGATGCAGCAAGGGATTTATTCGTAAAAAAAGGGTATCAGCATGTGTCGATGAGACAAATCGCCAAGGAATTAAATTATAGCCATGGTGCCATCTACTATCATTTTAAAAACAAAGCAGAATTATTCTATGCCATGGTGGAAGAACATTTTCACATGCTGGATCAAATATTGGATGATATTATGAATCAGGATTTGGGGCCGGAGGAAAAGTTGAAACAGGTTTTGTTGGGATTCATCCAATTTGGGCTGACACATCAAAGTCATTATGAAATTATGTTTTTAATTAAAGATGAGGAAGTCAGAAATTTTATCAATCAAGGTCCGGATAAAAGCTATGAAAAGTTTGCTCAAAGTGTGTATTCCTTATGTCAAAAGAAAACATCCATCCAAGAAATATGGTCTATCTTTTTATCTTTACATGGGTTTGTCACACATTATAGCCGCCATGTAACCGACTATGATGATGTACAGGATTTAGCTCATTCTCATGTCCATTTTTTATTAAAGTCAGTCACTTAATTTTTTTTGAGTTTTATTGACCGATGGTTAATTAGGAAGGGGAGGATATTGAAATGAAAAATGCATTGGTGTTGGGGGCTTCAGGCGGAATGGGTTATTCCATTGTAAAAGAGTTATCCGGAAGGGGTATAGCAGTTACAGCTTTTGCGCGTACAAAGGCTAAATTGGAGAAATTGTTTAATGAAGACCCGAATGTCACTATTTTTACGGGTGATATTTTTCGGATAGAGGATTTGCAGGCAGCAGCCTCAGGGGTGGATGTCATTTTTCAGGCGGCGAATATCCCGTATGCGGAATGGGAAGAGAAATTGACTGTCTTCATGTCCAATATCATCAACGTTTCAAAGCATCAGGGGGCGAAGCTTGCCATTGTCGAAAACATTTACGCTTACGGGCGGAGTGCCGGCAAGAAAGTAAGTGAAACAACGCCTAAAAATCCGCATACGAAGAAAGGAAACATTCGATTGCAAGTAGAAAAGATGGTGAAAGAGTCAGGTGTGCCGGCATTAATTGCCCATTTTCCGGATTTTTACGGTCCCAATGCTGAAAATGCCATTTTACACTACACGCTTCAAGGGGTAGTAAAAAATAAAAAATCAAGTTTTGTCGGAGATCAGGGGATTGCGAGGGAGTTTATGTTTACTCCAGACGGTGCGAAGGCAATCGTGAACTTGGCGTTAAACGAGAATGCATATGGGCAAAACTGGAACATTCCTGGATATGGTGTCGTGACGGGGAAGGAAATTGTCCAAATGATCCGGACCATCATCGATTATGATAAACGAATATCAACCGTTACAAAAAATATGATCCGTTTTCTCGGTCTATTTAATCCAAATATGAGCGAAGTGGTGGAAATGTTTTATTTAAACGAGGAACCGGTTGTATTGAGCGGAGAAAAATATGAAAAGTTGATGGGCCCGCTGCCTTGCACTCCCTATCAAGAGGGATTAAGACAAACGATTGAGTATATGAAGAAGGTTTAAACACGCTATTGAAATGTTCCATCTATAGAAGGATCGCCTATGGCCGCCATTCGAAAGCTGTTGTATGAATTGAAATATTTGGATGGCAGCCATGCTCTTTTAAGAAGTGCATGGGAGCCTAAGAATAAACACCTACACTAGATTGGAGAATTCGTCTTTTTTTGTCGAATCTCTTTATTTTTGAGAGGAACATAGTAAAATAGTCTTTATTAAATATGTAATATTTGTATATTTCTTCAAATAAAAGGAACGTAAGGGGGATAATATGTTTTTAATAAATGTATGATAGAAATTTTTAGAAGGATACATATGATTAACATGAATGTTTACCCCTCTCAAAGGAGTCGCGATAATGGAAATATATGTAGCAAGGCAACCGATTTTAACTCGTAATCAAGAAGTCTATGCCTATGAGTTATTGTATCGCAATAGTAAGCAAAACAAGTTCTCCAATATAGACGGTGATCAGGCTACATTGGATGTAATTAATAGCTTTTTGCAAATTGGGGTTGACGAACTATCAGAAGGAAGACCTTGTTTTGTGAACTTTACTGAGAAATTGTTAGAAAATGATATCCCTTCATCTTTCCAGTCGGAGGTGTTGGTGGTTGAAATACTGGAAACCGTTACTCCTACAGATAAAGTCATAGACATTTGCAGGGAATTGAAGACAAAGGGATATAAAATTGCACTAGATGACTTTGAAATGAAGGCAGGCGGTTTGAATTTTTATAAACTTCTAGGGTTAGCGGATATTATCAAAATAGATATACGAAACACTCCTCGGGATCAGCAATTAAAAATTTTGCATGCGTTGAAAAAGTATAATGTAGACTTTTTAGCTGAAAAAGTGGAAACAAGGGAAGAGTTCGAACAGTGTTTAAAAGATGGGTATAAATATTTTCAAGGTTATTTTTTTTACAAACCTATCATTCTTTCAACAAGTGATGTGCCGGTTCAAAGGCATAGTTTTTTTCAAATCATGGGCGAATTATCTCAACCTGAGCCAGAGATTGATAAAATCACGGAAGTAATTGAAAAGGATGTATCGCTCTCTTATAAACTGCTTAAGTTATTGAATTCGACCATGTTTAGTCGAATGAATGAGATTAAATCAATCAAACAAGCGATTGTTTTGCTGGGATTAAAAGAATTAAAAAAATGGATTTATGTGTTATCACTTCGAGAAATAGCCAATAATAAGGAAAATCAAATCCCGGATGAAGTGATTAAAATGTGTTTTACACGGGCGAAAGCAAGCGAATTAATTGCAGTCAGTATGGGAAAGCGTCTCGAAAGTTCAAGCTTTTTTTTACTGGGGATGCTTTCGTTGATTGATACTCTCTTAAAACAGCCGATTGAAAAAGTGATAAGCCAATTACCATTGGATAAAGAAATAAAAGAGGCATTGCTGGGATCACAAACTCCGTATAAAGATGTACTGGATTTACTGATTGTCGTGGAAAGAGCTGAATGGAAGGAGATTGGAAATCTCATCGATAAGGTTGGAATCGAGAAGAAAAAGCTCTTTCATCTATACAAAGAAGCGATGAAATGGACGAACGGAGTACTGGTGGAAGCGCTTTAGAAAAGGGTGAGGGATTAATGAGATATCGGAGGGAAGAGTCATTTAGATATAAGTTTACCGCACCGATATATTGTTTTTATTGGGATGAATATGAAAGAACAAAGAAAGATGGGGCCGTTCTGGACTTGAGCCCAAATGGCTTAAAACTGGAGACATCCGCTGATTTACCCATCACAACGAGTATTGACGTAACTTTTGGTCTCAATTCTACGTCTCTAAATGTAAGAGGGAATATAAAATGGAAGAAAAGCTATCTAAAGAAATACATAGTCGGATTAGAGTTACAGAACGATGAAGAGTTAAAAAGAAAAATTATAAATGAATTGAAACAACATGTAAAAAAAGAGCGGCAGAATAGTTTGACAAATAATAGGTAGAATGAGAGGATACAAAAAATTCTTACCATTAACAACGATGATTTCTTTAATCATTTTTATTATCTTTTTAGCATTCTAGACAACTCTATGCCATTAACCTTTAATAGTAGCCAAAACACCTAAGTTAGTGGATCACAGGCCACATAGCTTAGGTGTTAATTTAGTTTCATTGATCATACAAATAATACCATTTGGGGTAAGTTAGAGACAGTCTACATGGATTGTCTATTTTTATTTAGAAACCTTTCCATCCAGTAGAAAAAAAGATATTATATATATAAAATAATTTGATATTTCAAGATCGAGATTCCTTTTATATTATAGACTATGTTAAAAATTATGGTTGGAAATCAACACGATGGTTTAACAAAGCGTTCTTATATATAGATGTGATTTTTACATGAGCGGTTGTCAAGAAATGACGGAAACCTTGACAGCCGCTTGCTTATGTCCATGTAAGGCTTGCTTCATGTGAATGTAGTAAACGATCGAGGACTTGAGTTTGTCAATTAAGGAGGTGTAGCTTTTGTTCATTAATATTATTAAACCTTTAATTGTGAATTACACCATTCTTATTTCCCTGGTAGTAAACGCAAATATGTTTATCCCTTTTAGGGAATCTTCCCTTCATCATTACAAAAAACGGGCTGCTTACTCGTTAATGGGCACTTTTGCCGCGCTTTTATGTATGGTCTACCCTATTGAAGTCTTGAAAGATACACATTTTGATTTCCGGATGATCATTATTTTGGTGTTAACTTTTTATTGCGGAATAGCTGCGGGTGTCTTTTGCACGGCTTCTGTTTCGCTCGCTCGCTACTTTATCGGCGGGGAGTATGTATTAATAGGGCTTGCTATTAATATAACAGCATTGATTTGTGGTATTTTCCTGAAAAGAGGATTTCAACAATCGAATCGTCGAATCCATTTTTCTTTCTTGGTATTTGGGGTATATCTTTTAAGTTCAGTCGTGCTGCTAGAGACATTTATTCCTTTTTTAAATTTTTGGTTTTATGTCATTTATTACATTACGTTTTTTATTACATTTTCAGGGATGATTTTTGCCATCGAAAAAATGATCAGTAATAATAAACAATTAGATGAATCGGTATATCTTGAAAATCAAAAAACCGTCGGTCATATGGCCGCAGCGTTCGCCCATGAAATAAGAAATCCTTTAACGACCGTACAAGGTTTTATCCAGTTTTTAAAAGAAGGCGACAATCATAAAGAATTACACAAGTTTTCCGATTTAATTCTGGAAGAATTAGATCGGACCAATAAAATCATAACGGAATATTTATCCCTCGCTAAACCAGGAAATATGAAGCGTGAATGTTTTATCGTCGAGGAAGCCGTAAGAGAAACAATTAAACTTTTAACCCCTACTGCACACTTACATAATGTTTCGATAGGTTATCATGAAGAAGGTAAACATTTCATTCACGGTGACAGACAATACTTGAAGCAAGCTCTTATCAACATAATTAAAAACAGTATAGAAGCGATAGAACAAAGGGGCGACATCATGATTCGTATCGAAAAAATGACGAACGCCGACAAAATTGTAATTTCCATTAAGGATAACGGGATTGGGCTAACAGAGGATGAAGTCAAGCAAATCGGTCTTCCTTATTTCACAACAAAAACAAAAGGAACAGGGTTAGGTACAATGGTCGTAAACAAGATCATCAGAGATATGGATGGAACAATCAAATACAAGAGCATCAAAGGAAATTGGACGGAAGTGAAGATTTTCCTTCCATTGAAAATATAGATGTTGTCATGTTCACGGAAAGCGGCGATATTTCCGGATATGAAATATTGGTTGATGAAACAGAAAACGAAAAGGCAAAAGCAAAGCAATTGTTAGAAAAGCTAGTGAATAAAAACAAATAACAAAACAAGCGACCTCTGACGTTGGTGAGGGGGTCGCTTGTTTTGGGCTAAACATCGAAGTGTGAAGGCGCTTTCGTCAAAACCCGAGAGTTCGTCTTACACTGAGTACATGAGTTTGGCTAACCGTCAAATGAGTTTGATCGGGTGTTTTTAGTTTGAGAATTAAATTGGAAGACAAATCACGAGAAATTTGCTCTATAAACGAAATATTCACGATATAGGAACGGTGAATCCGGAGAAATGTACTTGGCAGCCGTTGTTCGAGCGTTTTAAGGGTGTGGATGGCACTGTACTGGCCGTCTGCTGTATAAAACCATGTTTTCTTTTGGCTGCTTTCAATATAAGCAATTTGATCAATGGGGATTGGGCTCCAAATTTCGCCTTGTTTTCCGGTTATAAAAGAAACGGGTGCTTGTCTTTTAAATGAATACGAGGGAGGCAAGATCACGGTTAAAGCGCCGTGAAACCCATCTTGGCCCTCTATTGGATATCCTACTCCGTAATATGGAATGCCGAATACAGATTCATCAACTAAAGATTCTACTCGGGATTTCTGCCGATAAACAAGCTCTGTAATACTTCCCGAAGGAATGGGCTGACCAGGGCGAATTTGAATATCGTGAATACCTGTAAAGTAATCCAAATATTGATCTTTACCTGCGAACGCAACGGAGGCTTCTGGGGGAATCCAGTCTTCAATGAATTTTGGGATTTTAAGAGTATTCATTTTTGGAATTTTCACCTCTTTCGGAATATTCCACATTATTATAACTCAAAATCTTGTTTCGTATCCACATATTCCCTTTCATCCGTAAATAAAACGTTATATCCGACATTCCAGACAGACGCAAAAAGTTTTTTTATAATAAAACCAATTAAAAGTTTAGTCATAAAACCGATGGGCGGTGAGGGAACAGGAGAGTTAGTCCCAGTTATTTTAAATGAATGTTGGTCCGAAAATCATACACTTAGAAAAGAGGGATAACTATGGTAAAAGCAAAAGGTTTAGAAGGAGTAGTCGCCACGACATCTTCTGTCAGCTCCATTATTGATGACGTGTTAACGTATAGAGGCTACAATGTTGACGATTTAGCCGATCACTCGAGTTTTGAAGAGGTCATTTATTTGCTTTGGCATAAAAGCCTTCCTACGTCACAGCAGTTAACCGAATTTCGAAATGAATTAATTGAAAGCGCTTCCTTACCTCCGGAATTGACTGCAATGATAAAAAAACTCCCCAACGAGAATATCCATCCAATGTCTGTCTTAATCACTTGTATATCGACACTTGCCATGTACGACGGAGAGGCTGATGACATAGCCGAAGAAGCCAATTATCGTAAAGCTATGCGTTTACAGGCCAGATTGTCTTCCATCGTAGCAGCTTTTGCCCGTATACGCGAGGGAAAAGAGCCGCTGGCACCAAAAGCAGACTTAAGTTTTGCCGCTAACTTCTTATATATGTTGAATGGAGAAGTTCCTGATGGGGTCTCAGAGAAAGCTTTTAATAAAGCGCTTGTTCTTCACGCCGACCATGAGCTGAACGCCTCGACATTTACCGCCCGTGTTTGCGTTGCTACATTATCAGATATGTATTCAGGGGTAACGGCTGCGCTCGGCGCGTTAAAAGGGCCCCTTCATGGCGGTGCAAATGAGCGTGTCATGAGAATGCTGGCTGAAATCAATGAAGTCGATGCTGTTGAGCCATATCTTCAAAGGGCATTTGAAAATAAAGAAAAAATTATGGGATTCGGTCATCGCGTTTATAAGGACGGAGATCCGAGAGCGAAGCATTTAAGGGAAATGTCGGCACAGTTAGCGAAGGTAACAGGGGAAGATAAATGGTATAACATGTCGATTGTCGTGGAACAAATTGTTCGAAGCGAAAAAGGCTTGCTTCCGAATGTGGACTTTTATTCAGCATCCGTTTATCACAGCTTAGGGATTCAACATGATCTTTTTACGCCGATTTTTGCGGTCAGCCGTGTGTCGGGCTGGATTGCGCACATTTTGGAGCAGTACGAAAATAATCGTTTGATTCGTCCTCGTGCAGAGTATATAGGACTGAAACATCAAACATATATTCCGGTGAATGAGCGTGATGGTTCGGAAGTTGTAAGCGTCTAAAAATAATGAAGTTTCAAATGCACAGAAGAGCAGTCGGAGGTGTCCCTGATGGCAATTGAAAAGATAAATGAAGAAAATCCGTGGCAGAGGTTTTTGGGTCCGAATCTTGGCTATGTTATGGAGCAATATGAACGTTATATGAACGATGCGGACTCCATTGATACGGAATTAAAAGAGCTGTTTGACAACTGGGGTGCTCCCCCGTCTTTTGAAGCGGGACGTGCCAAAGAAGCTGGAGAAGACTCCGGTATTGCCGCTTGTCATTCCCTAAATATCGACAAAGTGGTGAAAGCCGTAAAGTTCGCTGAATATATTCGTTCATACGGTCATTTAGCTGCCAAAATTAACCCCTTACAAGAGAATGTGGATGAAGCCCATGTATTGAATCCCGAAAAATTCGGTTTAACCGAAGCGGATTTAAAAGAAATTCCTGCAAAAGCGATATGGGAACATACTCCGGATGAGGTTCAGACGGCAGATGAAGCCATCAAACTTTTAAAAGAAATTCATAAAGGTTCTTTAGCTTACGAGTTTGATCACGTACACGACCTTGAAGAACGCACGTGGTTAACCCAAATGGTAGAGACGGGTGCCATGCGCCGCTCTTTATCAAAAGAGGAACAAGCGGGGCTTTTGAAAAGGCTGACGGAAGTGGAAGGTTTTGAGCAATTTTTACATCGGACGTTTGTCGGACAAAAGAGGTTCTCTATTGAGGGGGTAGACATGCTTGTCCCGATGCTTGATGAACTAATTAAAGAAGGCGTGCATGATGGTGTGCACAACGTGATGATCGGGATGGCACATAGAGGCCGCTTAAATGTGCTGGCGCATGTATTAGGAAAGCCGTACAGCAACATCTTTTCAGAGTTTCAGCATTCTCCGAATAAAGATCTCTTCCCTTCTGAAGGGTCCCGGGGGATTAACTACGGCTGGACGGGAGATGTAAAGTATCATTTAGGAGGAGACCGGTCAATTGAAGAATCGGAGACGATCCATGCACGCATTACATTGGCGAATAATCCGAGCCACCTTGAATTTGTCGATCCTGTTGTTCTCGGATTTGCCAGAGCGGCTCAGGAAGAAAGAGACAAGACAGGATATCCGGAGCAAGATGTATCGAAATCGTTTGCCATTTTAATCCATGGTGATGCAGCGTTCCCTGGACAGGGAATTGTAGCGGAAACCTTGAACTTAGGGGGCTTAAAAGGTTATCAAACGGGAGGAACCATCCATATTATCGCTAACAATATGGTCGGCTTTACGACGGACAGCACGGATTCCCGTTCGACCAAATATGCGAGTGATCTTGCGAAAGGCTATGAAATCCCCATTATTCACGTCAATGCAGATGATCCGCAAGCCTGCCTGGCAGCGATCGATCTTGCTTATCAATATCGTTCATGCTTTAAAAAAGATTTCTTGATTGACTTAGTCGGCTATCGACGTTTTGGCCATAACGAGATGGATGATCCGGCCGTTACTCAGCCGCAGCTCTACAAAAAAATCGGCAACCATCCAACCGTCAAAGCCTTATATGCAAACCAGTTGCAAAGTAAGGGCATCGTGAGTACGGAAGAAATAGAGAAAATCAATGAGGAAGTTCAAGGGAAACTACAAGCCGAATATGAAAAAGTCACGGAAAAGGGAAAGGTTGACCATGTGGAAGAAGTAGAAGTACCGGAACTTATCGCCAAAGGAATTCCAGAGATGGACACAAAAGTGCCGCTTGGAACGCTTCGTGAGATAAACAGCGACTTGTTGAAATGGCCGGAGGATTTTAATGTGTATCCGAAGTTAAAGCGGATTTTAGAGCGTCGTATCCACTCGCTTGAAGGTGAGGGTAAAGTTGAATGGGCGCTTGCTGAAACACTTGCATTCGCTTCCATCTTACAAGACGGGACACCGATTCGATTAACCGGACAGGATTCTGAGCGCGGAACCTTTGCCCATCGCCATGTTGTGTTGAATGACGCAGAAAACGGGAAGAAATTTTCACCGCTTCACCGTTTGCCGCAATCAAAGGCTTCGTTTGCGATTCATAACAGTCCGCTCTCGGAAGCAGCGGTTGTCGGTTTTGAATATGGGTATAACGTCTTTGCGCCGGAAACACTCGTTCTTTGGGAGGCACAGTACGGGGACTTTGCCAATACGGCTCAAGCATTGTTTGACCAATTCGTTTCTGCGGGCCGTGCAAAGTGGGGGCAAAAATCAAGCCTTGTGCTACTGTTGCCTCACGGCTATGAAGGTCAGGGACCCGAGCATTCAAGTGCCAGATTAGAACGCTTCCTGCAGCTGGCTGCTGAAAATAACTGGACGGTAGCCAACTTGACAAGTGCCGCCCAATATTTCCATATTTTACGCCGTCAAGCGGCGATTACAGGCACGGATTACGCCCAGCCGTTAGTCATTATGACACCAAAAAGTTTGCTGCGCCATCCGCTTACAGCTTCACCTTATACGTCGCTGAGCGAGGGGAGCTTCCAGCCGGTTGTGGAACAGCCGCAGCTTGGAAAACAGCCGGAAAAAGTGGAGCGTTTAATTTTGACGACAGGTAAAATGGCAATCGATCTTGCGGGAGAAATCAATCGAAAAGAAAACGGAGAGTTGGATTGGGTGCATGTTGCGCGCGTTGAACAATTGTATCCATTCCCGATGGGGCAAATCGATGATATTCTTCGCCGGTATGAAAACCTAAAAGAAATCGTGTGGGTCCAGGAAGAGCCGAAGAACATGGGAGCGTGGCATTATCTTGCACCGATTCTGTATAATCTTTCCACGGACAGTGTAAAAGTACATTATATTGGACGCCCTGACCGCTCAAGTCCCGCAGGCGGTGAACCGAATGTTCATAAGAAAGAACAGGAACGCATTCTTCGTGAAGCTTTAAGCGATCGTCACAAACAAGATGTGCATCAAATACAAGAAAGAAATTTAGTCAAAAGCTAGGGGAGGGTATTCGGAATGGTGGAAATCAAAGTACCAGAGCTCGCAGAATCAATTTCAGAAGGGACCGTCGCACAATGGCTTGTTAAAGTGGGAGATACCATTCAAAAAGGCGATTCGCTCGTTGAACTTGAAACCGATAAGGTGAACGTTGAAGTGAGCGCTGACAGCGATGGGGTGATTAAAGAGATTTTGAAGAAAGAAGGCGAAAATGTCGAAGTGGATGAGGTCATTGCGGTCATCGCCGAGGGGGATGAAAACGATCCTGGGACATCAAGCGAAGGCACAGCGACGCCAATAGGAACTTCAGCGGCGGAAAACCTCCAAGCACAAGAACTCCGTAAAGACGCAATAAAAGAAGTTTTGCCGAAAACGCAGCGTCCCGTCGCCTCTCCGGCAGTGAGAAAATTAGCAAGGGAATTGAACATCGATTTAAACGAAGTGAAGACCCATGATCTGCTCGGACGAATCAGAAAGGAAGATGTGGCATCGCATGTCCAGCAGCCAGCACATAAAGAACGGGATCAATCCGTACAACAAAGCAGGAAAGCAGAAAATGAAAAAGCCAAACAGCCTGCGAGCGTTTTAAAGGATTTGGACAAGCCTGTGGAACGAGTGAAAATGTCGCGCCGCCGTCAAACCATCGCCAAGCGGCTTGTGGAGGTACAGCATACGGCAGCAATGTTAACAACCTTTAACGAAGTGGATATGACAGCGATCATGGAAGTAAGAAAGCGGCGAAATGAAGCATTCTTCAAGAAACATGGTGTGAAAATCGGTTTCATGTCATTCTTTACAAAAGCCGTTGTCGGTGCGTTGAAACAGTTTCCCGAATTGAACGGAGAGATTCAGGGAGACGAAGTGCTTTATAAAAAATATTATGACATCGGAATTGCCGTCGGCGCAGAAGGCGGACTTGTTGTCCCGGTCGTCCGGGAGGCGGACCGGCTCGGCTTTGCGGGAATCGAAAAAGAAATCGCGCGGCTGGCTGAGAAAGCGAGAGACAACAAATTAACGCTTCCAGAGCTGCAGGGAGGGACCTTTACCATCACAAATGGCGGCATTTACGGTTCTATGATGTCGACGCCTATTTTAAATAGCCCGCAAGTGGGAATTCTCGGGATGCACAAAATCCAGTGGCGTCCGATTGCCATTGACGAGGAACGAATGGAGAATCGTCCGATGATGTATATTGCTCTCTCATATGACCATCGGATTGTAGATGGCAGGGAGGCGGTCAGCTTTCTGGCGAAAGTAAAAGAATTGCTTGAAGATCCAGAGTCATTACTTCTGGAGGGATAATGATCCTACATAACTTAGCGGATACGGGCGAAAAGTGCCCATATCCACTAAGTTGCGATGTTCGAAGATGATGAAGCAGGGGAACACCCGTTAATCACGCTAAAATATTGAGTAAACAAGGGGGATGGGAAACGATGAAATTAGAAGCGCTTTCTGTACAAAAGGGACAGTTTAACTTAGAAAACTATAAGGAAACATATGAGTCATTCGATTGGTCGCAAGTCGAAGAACATTTCTCTTGGAATGACACGGGCTTAGTGAATATGGCACATGAAGCGATTGATCGTCATGCCGAATCAGGGAAAAAGAATAAAGTCGCCCTGTATTTTTCCGATAAAGAACGAAGTGAGCAATACACTTTCCAAGATATGAAGGATTATTCCAATAAGGCCGGCAATGTTCTCAAAGAGGCGGCCGGCGTGGAAAAGGGCGACCGTGTATTTATTTTTATGCCGCGCTCTCCCGAACTTTATTTCGTCTTATTGGGTGCCATCAAATTAGGAGCTGTCGTTGGTCCGTTATTTGAGGCATTTATGGAAGTGGCTGTTCGCGATCGCCTGGAAGATAGTGAAGCAAAAGTTCTTGTCACGACGCCGGAGCTTTTGGGGCGTGTTCCTGTTGATGAGTTGCCTCATTTGAAACATGTTGTTATTGTAGGCAGTGATGTGAAAGAAGAGGGCCCGTACATCGATTTTTATAAGAGAATGAATGATGCAAGCGAAAATCTGGAAATCAAATGGGTAGATCGGGAGGACGGCTTAGTTCTTCACTATACGTCAGGTTCGACCGGGAAACCAAAAGGGGTATTCCATGTTCACAATGCGATGGTCCAGCACTATCAAACAGCCAAATGGGTATTGGATTTAAAAGAGGACGATGTATATTGGTGCACCGCTGACCCGGGATGGGTAACGGGGACGTCTTACGGCGTATTTGCCCCATGGCTGGTCGGGGCGACAAATGTCATCCGCGGCGGACGCTTTAGCCCGGATGATTGGTATCAAACGATTGAAAATTACGGCGTAACTGTCTGGTATAGTGCTCCAACCGCTTTTCGCATGTTGATGGGAGCTGGAGACGGACTTATAAAGAACTTTGACTTAAGCTCATTGAGACACATTTTAAGTGTGGGCGAACCGTTAAATCCTGAAGTCGTTCGCTGGGGTAAGAAAGTGTTTGATTTACGCATTCATGACACGTGGTGGATGACAGAAACAGGGGCGCAGGTTATTTGCAATTACCCATCCATGGAAATCAAGCCGGGATCAATGGGCAAACCGATTCCAGGCGTTCAGGCAGCGATTGTCGATGACCAGGGAGAAGAGCTGCCGTCGTACCGCATGGGGAATTTGGCCATTAAAAAAGGCTGGCCGTCCATGATGAGAACGATTTGGAACAATCAAGAAAAATATGAATCTTACTTTCTGCCAAACGACTGGTATGTATCTGGCGATTCGGCTTATATGGATGAAGATGGATACTTCTGGTTCCAGGGCCGCGTCGATGATGTCATTATGACGGCAGGAGAACGTGTCGGGCCGTTTGAAGTGGAAAGTAAACTAGTGGAATTCCCGGCGGTCGCCGAAGCAGGGGTTATCGGCAAGCCAGATCCGATACGGGGAGAAATCATTAAAGCATTTATTTCATTAAGAGATGGATATGAAGCATCAGATGAATTGAAAGAAGAAATCCGGATTTTCGTGAAAGAGGGGCTAGCCGCACATGCCGCACCGAGAGAAATCGAATTCCGTGATACTCTTCCGAAAACGAGAAGCGGCAAAATCATGCGACGCGTTCTAAAAGCATGGGAGCTTAATTTGCCGACTGGCGATTTGTCGACCATGGAAGATTAACAAGCCACATAAAGAATAGAGCATGGGCAAAAAGCGCCCATGTTCCATTCTTGACCTTTGTGAGATGATTCAAGAATGCAAGAACAGAAAGTGAAAATAATAAAAAAATGATAAATGATAAGGGAGAGATGATGGATGAATCTGTTATTGATGGGTTTGCCGGGGGCCGGGAAAGGTACGCAGGCTGAGCGGCTGGCTGAAAACTACGACATTCCGCATATATCAACGGGAGATATGTTCCGTGCGGCGATTAAAGAAGGGACTCCCCTTGGGAAGAAGGCAAAAGAATATATGGATTCTGGAAATCTAGTTCCGGATGAAGTTACCATCGGAATCGTTCGTGAACGTTTAGAAAAAGATGATTGTAAAAATGGCTTCTTACTGGACGGTTTTCCGAGAACGACGGCTCAAGCCGAGGCGCTTGAACAAATACTGGCGGAAACAGAGCGAACGATTCATTTTGTTCTGAACATTGATGTTGCCCGTGAAGAATTAATGGCCAGGCTAACCGGCCGCCGTCTTTGCCGTGATTGTGGTGCAACATATCATGTCATCTTTAACCCGACAGGTGTGGAAGGGGTATGCGATAAGTGCAGCGGGGAACTCTATCAACGTGATGATGACAATGAAAAAACGGTAGGAACTCGACTGGAAGTGAACGTTAGCCAGCAGCAGCCGCTTCTTGACTTTTATCAAGAAAAAGGATACCTGCGCAGTGTTGATGGCTCCCGGCCAATTGATCAAGTATTTAAGGAGATTGAAGACATTCTCAGTCAAATCGCCCATTCATCTGTCGTTTCTTAATGGAATATGTTTATTCGATACATCTGAATAAACAGCAAAAGGACTGAACCGAAAGATTTCGATTCAGTCCTTTTTTAATTTGATTCGGGTAAAAGGGGAAGGCGAACTTCCACTCTGGTTCCTTTAAGGGACGTGCTATGAATTGAAATGTTTCCACCGCATGTGTCGACAATTCGTTTACAGACGCTTAATCCTAATCCAGAACCATTCTTCTTCATTGTGAAAAATGGATTGAACACTTGGTCCAACACTTCTTTTGGCATACCTTCTCCGTTATCTTCCACCGAAATGAGGCAAAAATCATCGTTTTGTTTGAGAGAAATGGTTAGACAGCCACCATTGGGCATAGCCTGTAAAGCGTTTTTGGCTAGATTAAGAATGACTTGTTTGATATGATCCTTCACACACGAAATAGGCAGGCTATCAGTGGAATGATACACAGATAGCTGTACATTCATATAATTGGCTTCTGATTGGATAATGGGTTCTATTTCTGTGATGATGTCATTCGCATCGCACGTTTTTAATATATGGGAAGAAGGTTTTCCAAGCATGAGTAATTCACCGACAATGGCATTAATCCGAGTTATTTCCTCCTGAATGACTCCGAAGTAAAACTGTGCTTTTTTATCCGAATATTCTTCACTTAAAAGTTTCACCAGTCCTTTAATTCCGGTTAAAGGGTTTCTGATTTCGTGAGCGGTGCTGGCAGCCAGATTGCCGACCAACTCAAGCTTTTGAATTTCGTTTTGTGCTGCTTCTTTTTTTACTTTATGTTTTAAACGTATATACTGGGTTAATAAAAGGAGTATATTAGCAGCTGTGAAAATAAGGAATATGTATTGAAAAAAGGTATGTCGATATAAGTGAGCATCTTCAAGAGCAATTTTGGCTGTAGCGGTCCAAGAAAGTTGTGATACATCGATACTAGATTGTATGGAACGGTCTTCAGGAGCGATCCAACCTGTCATGATCAAAGCTTTTCCTGTATCATCTTTGACGACAATCATTTCATCTTTTATGACATTTCTAATAGAATCTCCGATTTCATCCAATCGTAAGCTGGACAGCAGGACACCTTTAACTTGCCCATCATCGCTAATGGGTGTGGCTATTGTAATGACAAAACGTCCTGTGACCCGGCCGATATGCGCTTCTGAAATGCTGGTTTGTCCGGTTTTAAGTGCTTGCTGAAAATAAGGGCGGTCACTGACGTTCACAGAAGAAGGCATTTCATTGGAACTAATGAGCAAATCTCCTTCTGGATTGGCCCAATAAAAGCCAGAAAAACGCGGATCTTTCTCTTGTGTTTCTATTAGTATTTTTTCAACGCCGTTCAGGTCATTGTGCTGGATATTGATAACGGTAGCCAGCATGTCTAATCGGCCAATCGTTTCGCCGATGAAATTTTCTATATTTTTAGCATGAAAACTGGCATACCATTTTGCTTTGCTTCTATACTCAGCTTCGACTTCTTGCGTTTTCTGATGGGTCAAAATAGAACTAATGATTATGGATGGTATCACCGTAATCATTAAGTAGATTAGTAATCTTTTAGAATGTGACTGGATCATCTGTTTATATTTCAAAAGAACCTTCTCCCTTAAAGCATCGTATGAAATTATTCTACCATTATTTGATAATGACGGAAATCATAATTTTCTAAATAATCAGGGAACGGCTGGCGGAAATGTTTACGAGTAACGATTCCAAATAAAACAAAAAATCCGGCCCGTAATAGGACCGGATGGTTGTTATCGTAAAAAAGGCCGCGTTTGCCGTTGATGTAGTATAATGAAGTTTTAAACCACCACTCCTCAAAGTGGGTGTTTGCAGAAACGTTTCTGCCGTCCTCTATCCATAGTGGGAGGCATGGCATTCCGGTTTCAATATAAAACTCCCTATAACAGCTTAAAGGTTAAAACTTATTATGATCACGTACAACGCAGCTTGTATACACATATTACAGGATGCGAAACATATTTGCAAGCGTAATGTTTTAAATAGGGTTTAGTTGAATTCGCGCCATGTTTTTAGCTGTTTCATAATCTTTGCTATTACTGATGTTAAACACAATGGATTCCGGGATATTCATACTGTGCAAATCATTTTCCGCTGCTCCTGTCCAGTTAAGAGTATTTATCAGGCTCTTAAGGGATCCGTTTTTGAATTGAATTTGGGCTTTTACGGCAGGGAGTGTTCTTTTATGGTAAATTCCATGAAATGGGCAGGGTTTCGCGGAAAAAACCGGTAGAACAGCATCTTTGTTTTGTTCTTGTCCCAGCCTGGACATATATGCTGCAGCTTCAGAAGAAATGAAGGGCATGCCGCAAGCCGTGACCCATACAAAAGGGTTTTGTGAAAGAGAAAGAGCAGAATACATTCCCCCGAGCACCCCGCTATTTTTAAAATAGTCCGTAATAATTCGTATATCCCTTGGAACATGCTGCAAAAAAGCTTCCGGGGTATTTGTGACGATAATAATCTCTTTACAAATTTTTTTCATCTCAAAGAGCTGATAATCCAGTACATAACCATTTGCAAGAGGTAAAAAAGACTTTGGGGTGCCGTGCAGGCTATCCCTTTTCCCTCCTGCCAAAATGACACCTGTTAGCATACTTATCACTTCCATCATTTAAGAATCTTTCTATAAATATAAATCAACTTCGTCCAAATGTATGTGAGCATCCTCACATTTCTTTTTTCTTCAAAACGTTTAGGGGCATTCCCGTAAAGAAATAGGGGAATTCCCTGATAACAAAAAAAGCCTTCTCAGCTTACAATAAAGTCATACGTTGGATGAACGGAAAAAATAAGATGATGGAGGCTGGGGAATATGGGGGCAGCTTGTGCATTAAGCAATAGCACTTTATCGAATACGATTTTATTCTCTGCAGAGAATTTGAATAGATTAAAAGGAATTATGTATGAAAAGAAAGTGAAAAGCGGCACGTACCTTTTTGAAGAAGGGGATTTGGCTGATAAGCTGTATTTCATAAAGGAAGGGGCTGTCAACCTTTCGAAAGTAATGGATGATGGAAAAGAACTGTCATTTTACCATTTTGGATCTGAGGATATGTTGGGAGAATACCAATATGTCGAAGGGAAAAAATGCATGTTTAATGCAAGAGCATTAAAAGACTGTAAAGTAGGAGTGATACAGCAGCGGGATTTAGAAGTCCTTCTCTGGCAGGATGGAGATTTTTCCATACAGTTTACGAAGTGGATGGGGTATATGCAGCAGTTTACCCAAACAAAGATGCGGGATTTAATGTTTTTTGGGAAAAATGGAGCGCTTGCATCAACGCTCATAAGGATGACCAATACTTACGGCAAAGCGGATGGAAACGTGTTCCATATTACAAGGAAATTTACGAATGAGGAGATTGCCGGACTAATCGGCGCAACGAGGGAAACGGTTAACCGGATGCTTAACCAATTAAAAAAAGATGGTATTGTGGGATATGAGAAAGGATCATTCGTCATTTTAGATTTAGAGGCATTACGGAATATTTGCCATTGCGAAGATTGCCCGCGACATGTTTGCCGACTGTAAATGTTACCTAAGGTAAGGTTCAGTCCCCTGTTTTGAATGAACACATTCAGAACAGGGGACTGAACCTTTTCTTTACGTTGCCATAAGGTAAAACATACTCTATACTAAAAACGGTAATAACTGTTAAACATTTTGAGAGACAGTAAGTGTTTTTACGGTGGGATTAAGAGTAACAGAGTTTTAGTGATAGAGGCAGAGAGGTATACGAATAATGAAAGAATTTAGCGTTAAGGATGAAAAAAATTTAAAAGTATATAGAATCTTTATAGCAGTAGCCGGGCTTTTAATGTTAGCAGGCTTATTCATTACCTTTTTTGAAGCAGAAAAAAATAAGCTTCCGTTTATTATTCATGCTTTTTTCGCAGCCATCGTTTTCGTTGTCTTGATTTTATACCCTAAAAGGGAATCTGAATTTTTAAAGGGAATGCTCATTTCTTTTGTCACCGTTTATTTTTATGTGCTCTTTTTTTTATTCCCTCAAACGTCTTCTATGATTACGTTAATTTCGATTCTTCCCGCTGCTGCCATCATCATATTCCATAAAAAAATATTTTGGATTCTGGCTGCGTTTAATCTGGTCGGGGGAACTAGTTTAATATGGTGGGTGGCCCAATATGGCCCTGCCGAAAAGAAATACGCATATCTAGCTGAAGATGTAGTAGGAAACTTGATTAACTTCTGGGCCAGTCAAATCCTTCTTGCTTTTATCTTTTTTATAACCTTAAAAAGAATGGAGAAATTAAGACAATACCATCAGGAAATTCAACGGACAGAGCGTCTGCATTCGGTTGGGCAATTAGCTGCCTCGATCGCGCATGAAATTCGGAATCCCCTTACGGTCGTAAGAGGGTTTTTACAATTGTTTCAAGAAAAGCCGTCGTTTACTGAGAATGAAAAGGAATACTTGCGCCAAATGATTTTAGAGGTCGATCATACACAAGCCATTATCAGCGACTTTTTATCCTTGGCAAAGCCGGATATTTATCATATTGAAATGCTTGATTTAAAACAGCAAATAGAGCAAGTCATTGATTTGTTGTCATCTTACGCGTTACTGAATAATATTGAATTTCACACCTCTTTGGAAGACTCCCTTCATATTCGGGCCAATACAATCGAGCTAAAACAAGTATTGATCAATTTGATGAAAAATGCGATTGAAGCGATGGATGCAATGGAAAAAGAAGGAACAATCACGGTCCGTTCGAGGCAGAATGATCGATTTGTCATTATCGACATAGCAGATACGGGCTTAGGAATGTCACCGGAGGAGATGAAACGATTGGGAACCCCTTTCTATTCGTTGAAGGACCGGGGCACGGGAATCGGGTTAATGGTTTGCTATAACATTATCGAAAAATATAAAGGGAAAATTGAAGTGGAGAGTACAAAAGGGCAAGGAACACAATTCTCCGTTTTTATTCCAAAAGCAGAGGCTTAGAAAAAATTCACGATTGGCACGACGAAAGATAAGGGTTTATACTGGGAAGCGGGTGATAATAGAGCATGGATGCAAATTTAAAAAACTGGATTCAACGCTATCAGAACGAAGAAGATAGGGAATCCCTTCAGCACTTGATGGAGACGTGCTGGCCGATGGTCGAACCATTAATTCCCGACCTAGCCAAGGGGAGAGAGATAGAAATCGAGAATACACTGCGTCAAAAAGGAATGGAACGTTTTCCATTCATCATAAGTAAATACCAGATCGACGTTCAGCTCCCGATCGAAACGTTTTTGCGAAACACGTATCGATTTTATTTTCAGCAGGTACTCAAAGGTGAAGCGTAAATTTGAATTGTTATGGTTTTCCGTTCAATAACCGTTACAATAAGATGGGAGGTGATGAAATGAATATTTCTGAAATACTAGGAGCCAGTTACTTCAACCTGCAGGCTGCACAGGTTGATAAAAGCCCTGAAGAGCTTGTCGTAACAGATAACGATACGACATACTACATAGTTTCCCGTGAAGCATATGACAAGACGCTGCAATCGTTAAATTACAAAATCGTCGTCAATGAAGGAGAGTAAGCATCTCTTACACCCGTGTTTAAGGACACGGGTGCTTTTATATACATGGAATCATTAAGGTGTAATGTTAAATAATGAGAAAGAAATGAAACGTAAGACTAATTCCTTGATTTTTCCAACGAGACTACTTACAATTACAAATAATTATTTGGATTCAATAAAAAAATCAAATCCTTTAAAACAACCCTGCCATGAGTGGAGGGTTACTGTACGTTGTGAAAGCAGGATAATAAAAATGAAGGATGACAGTAAAGAGAGGGGATTTAATGTCTAGTTTGTCTTCTTCGATGACAATGAATAAAGATCAAGAAGCATTTCAAGAGAATAAAGTCATTCTCTTGTGGAGTTTCACCGTGTGGCTTGTTGTGATGAACACGACAATGTTTAATGTTGCGCTGCCGAGTGTATTGCACGATTTTACGCTGTCTTCATCCACCGCATCCTGGATTGTATCAGGTTATTCCATTGTATTTGCCATTTCAACTTTAACATACAGCCGTTTATCCGATTTCATCCCGATCAAAAGGCTTTTGATATTTGGGCTGACGTTATTGGGCATTTCTTCTATCGCAGGCCTTTTTGCGAATCAATTTTATTTATTATTACTAGTACGATTACTGCAAGCAGCGGGTGCAGGAGCCGTTCCCGGACTCGCCATGGTACTTGCAGGAAGATATATTCCGGTATCCAGACGGGGAAAAGCCATGTCGCTTATTGCTTCGGCAGCGTCTTTAGGGTTCGGCTTGGGGCCGGTTATCGGCGGTGCCATTATACAGTTATTTGGGTGGCACTATTTGTTTGTGATTACTAGTTTAGTGTTTTTATTATTTCCGTTATTTAAAAAGCTGCTTCCGACAGAGGGGGTACAAAAAGTCAGATTTGATACCTTGGGAGGAGTACTGACAGGATTAAGCGTTACAGGCCTTTTATTATTTTTATCAACATTTTCATATGCTGTTTTATTCGGGAGTCTCTTGGCGATGGCTATTTTGTGGAGACATATTCACCATGTGAAAATTCCCTTTATCCAACCGACTCTTCTGAAAAACCGGCAATATACGAAGCTGCTGTTTGTTGGGTTTACTGCTTTTATCATTCATTTCTCAACCCTGTTTTTAATGCCAATCATGCTTTCGGTCATGTTTGATAAGGAACCGGCGGCAATCGGAATGATTATTTTTCCGGGGGCCATGCTGTCAGCCGTAGCCGCCCAATTTATCGGTCGCTTAATCGATCGGCTGGGCAATGTCCCGTTAATCTTTTTTGGTCATTTTTTTCTACTTATCGCAACGATATCCTTTTCCTTTTTATCAAGCATGTCACCATACGTCATTCTTGTAACCTACATGTTTATGAGTACGGGCTTTTCTGCCTTGACTTCAAGCATCGCAAATGAAACATCTAGAATTTTGCCGAAGCAGGAGATTGGAACAGGAATGGGCATGGCTCAGTTAATTCAATTTTTTGGCGGTGCATTCGGTGTGGCTCTTGCAGGGTTATTGCTTGTATGGCAAAAAGAGCTTCTTCCCGAAGTAATTTATCGTAATACGTTCGGATTATTAACGATACTCATTGCCGGTTCATTGGCGGTGTTTCTTCTATATTTTAAAGGCAGAAACAACACTTCATCTGACCAAGACTAATTTTGGCTGTCTGGGAAACCGAGGAAAGAGATTCTTGTTAACTTAATCATTTATTGTAGAGAACATACTCAATGGAGGATGTTCTTTTTTTAGTGCGCCCAGCATGGGCGCAGTCTATAGGGTGCAAGTCCCGAACCGTGAAGGCAGTAGTAGTGGTTAGCTTAACGCAAGGGTGTCCGGGGTGACTCGGAATCTGAAGGAAGCGGGCGGCAAACCTCCGGTCCGAGGAACACGAACTTCATATAAGGCTAGGTGTCATTGGATGAGTCTGCTAAACAAGATAAAGTCCTTACTGCCGAAGGTGACATCGAGTAAATGAAGCGGATAGATGGAGGGAAAGACTGCGCTCTTACCTGGGGAGGTCTGACTGGAAAGCCAAGTACACTTGGTAACCCATTCAGTGATGAATGGCTGAACAGTCAGAAGTCAGCAGAGGTCATAGTACTTTATCTGCTCGAGAAGATAAAGGAAGGACCGAACAATTAGGAAGAACAAAGACTAGGCGTTCAACTTCTGTGCGGAAACAGACAATCCGAAAGGACTTACTTGAAGGAGGAAGTGGTGAATCCCATGGGGGACTTCAAGAGGGTGGAGCAGAAGTTGGCATAAGTAGAACCCTTTGTTCACGTAGAAAGGAACTATCAAATGTTAATGGAACGAATGTTGTCACGGGAAAATCTTTTAACGGCATTAAAACGTGTCGAACGAAATAAGGGAAGCCATGGCATAGATGGAATGTCCGTAAAAGACCTACGAAGACATCTCTATGAACATTGGAACTTCCTTCGGCAGTCGCTGAAAGAGGGAACTTATCAGCCTTCTCCTGTCCGTCGAATCGAAATCCCGAAACCGAACGGAGGAGTAAGGTTATTAGGTATTCCTACTGTGACAGACCGTTTCATCCAACAAGCCATTGCCCAAGTGCTAACTCCTATTTTTGATCCGACGTTTTCCGAAAACAGTTATGGATTTCGTCCACAACGACGAGGTCATGATGCAGTAAGGAAGGCAAAGGAATACATAAAATCGGGGCAAAGATGGGTAGTCGATATAGACTTAGAAAAATTCTTCGACAAAGTGAATCATGACAAGTTGATGGGGATTGTAGCGAAGAAGATAGAAGACAAAGTCCTTCTAAAACTGATTCGCCGATATCTTCAGTCGGGTGTGATGATAAATGGAGTGGTCATCGAAACGGAAGAAGGTACCCCGCAAGGTGGTCCATTAAGCCCTTTACTGTCCAACATTCTGTTAAATGAATTAGATCAGGAGCTAGAAAAGAGAGGGCATCAATTCGTTCGATATGCGGATGACTGCAATATTTACGTGAAAACGAAAAAGGCCGGCATTCGTGTGATGAACTCGATCACTGGATTTATTGAGGAAAAGTTGAAGTTAAGGGTAAACAAGGAGAAATCCGCAGTAGACCGACCATGGAAACGGAAGTTCCTTGGGTTTAGTTTTACACTCCATAAAGAACCAAAGGTTCGAATAGCTAAAGAAAGTGTGAAACGATTGAAAGCGAAAGTCAGACTCATGACTTCACGTTCTAAGCCATACTCTATGGAACAAAGAATTATGAAACTAAACCAATACCTAACAGGTTGGTGTGGTTATTTCGCTTTAGCTGATACACCTAGTAAATTCGAAGAGTTTGATCGATGGATAAGACGAAGATTGCGTATGTGTATATGGAAAGAATGGAAGAAACCAAAAACAAGAATGAGGAAACTGATTGGTTTGGGGATTCCGAAGAAACAAGCATACGAATGGGGCAATTCCCGCAAGAAATATTGGAGAATTGCCCATAGTCCTATCCTAGACAGAACCCTCGGCCGCTCCTATTGGAGCAGCCGAGGGCTGAAAAGTCTATATCAACGATATGAATCTCTACGTCAAACTTAATTGAACCGCCGTATACCGAACGGTACGTACGGTGGTGTGAGAGGTCGGGGGCTAGCCGCCCCCTCCTACTCGATTGGTTTCATTTCCCTCGTTTGTATAAATAGAGGATAGACGGTTATCAGAAATTTGTAATTGGAATTAAACGAGTAATCCCCATTGATTTTGAAATAATACATATAGGCTTCAAATACGAAAATACCGGGTATAGCACTATTAACATAAGTACATTATGTGCCATCATTTATTCTACATAGTATTAGGGAGGAAAAGGGATGAAATGGAAAGGAAGAAAAACAAGCGCAAACGTTGAGGATAGGAGGGGGATGGGAGGTAAAACGCTCGTTGGTGGAGGAATCGGCGGTATTATCATCTTACTGATCGTAACACTGCTTGGCGGCAATCCCGGAGATTTATTGAACAACATGGCGGACACAGGTTCAGATAACGCTGTACCTTACGAGGAAACAGAACAGGAGAAGGAGCTCGCGGAATTTGTATCGGTAGTCCTTGCAGATACAGAAGAAGTATGGACAGAAGCTTTCAAGGAGAAAGGCTTAGTTTACGAAGAGCCGACCCTTGTATTGTATACAGACAGCGTCCAATCCGCTTGCGGAACGGCCGGTTCATCAGTCGGGCCGTTTTATTGTCCGGGTGACCACAAGTTATACATTGATCTGAGTTTCTATGATGAGCTTCAGCGAAAGTTTCAGGCTCCAGGAGATTTTGCGATGGCTTATGTGATTGCTCACGAAGTAGGACATCATGTCCAAACGCTTTTGGGGACAACCGAGAAGGTTATGCCTCTTCGTCAAAAACTCAGTCAAACGGAGTTTAATAAATATCAGGTTCGCTTTGAATTGCAGGCCGACTATTATGCTGGTGTTTGGGCGCATCATGCCAGGGGAATGGATTTACTTGAAGAGGGCGATCTGGAAGAAGCTTTAAATGCAGCAAGTGCGGTCGGTGATGACACGATCCAAAAAAAGGCTCAAGGGTATGTTGTACCTGAAAGTTTTACGCATGGAACATCCGAGCAGAGAAAGAGTTGGTTTTATAAAGGGTTCGAACATGGAACTATAGAAGAGGGAGATACTTTTAAAAACATGCAGTAAGAACCGCATGGATGGCAATGAATGATAAACTTCCAAGTAGTAATAAAAAACGAAAAGGCTGACCATTTTGCATTGGAATGGTCAGCCTTTTTAGGGGAGCTTCGTATGAATGTAATCTGGGTATACATTAATGACATAGATATATTATATACAGTCAATTCCTCTAATCGTTACGAGAGGAGGAAATAGGGTGAAAAGGGAAGGGAGCGGATTCACATTGCAATCACAAGTAAAATCATTTTTTCTTAAGGATGATGGAGAAATTCCAAATAACTCGGAATTTCCGGTCATTGTATATGAGGGCATTTTCAATCATAACCCGAATGAGATTGAGGCTGTTTTTAATCGTCATCATTGGTCAGGAAGCTGGACAGGCGGCGTTTTTGATTATCATCATTACCACAGCAATGCGCACGAAGTGTTGGGTGTGAAATCCGGTAATGCCATTATTCTTGTCGGAGGAGAGGAAGGTAAGCGCATAGAATTAAAGGTCGGTGATGTGGTAGTACTTCCAGCAGGAACAGGTCATAAGAGGGTTGAAAGCAGTGAAGATTTTGAAGTTGTTGGCGCCTATCCGGAAGGCAGCCGGTACAATATGAGAAAAAGGGACCCGGGCATACGTGCACAAGCTTTGGCCGAAATTCGAAGTGTTCCCGTCCCCGAAACGGATCCCGTTTATGGTGAGGAAGGGCCATTGCTTCAAAAATGGAGGAAGTAAACCGTAATGTTTTTCCGCATAAAATTTCTCGTAACCTTCGACAGTGAGCCCATTTTTGTTCTTTCTCCAGATTGGAACCATGCTATTGATCATACGAAATTTTTTTGGATATTTATTTAAATATATGTATTTTTATTTATAAATCAATTATAATATCCATTATCAGTGAAATTATAATGAATGATTATTAATACATGCATCTATTTTGGGGCTTCCAATAATGGGGGGATTAAAGATGGTTTTAGTTAGTGAAAAAGCAATGATTAATAAAGAAATGACGGTTTCAAAGTTTGCTATTGTGCAAGCCGCTGCTGAACATGTTCCTGGAATTATAAATGTTTGTGTGGAGGGATGGCATTCTACCTATGGAGCCATTAGAAGCCCTGAGTATATAGAGCGGGTCACGAAAAGCTATTATGCATATGATCGTATATATGATGAAGTGATGAAGGGGGATGAAAACCCCTATGTCTGGTATGTTGCTCTAGAAAATAATAACGTGGTAGGAGCGATTGCCGGGGGAGAAACTGGAAAGGAAAGGGGAGAAATTTTTACTTTGTACGCTGACTATCAGCGCAGGGGAGAAGGGATTGGAACCTTGCTGTTAAATCATTTAACGAATATTCAATCTGGAAAAGGATTAACAAAACAGTGGGTTTCCGTAGCGAAAGGGAATGAAAAGGCCATTCCCTTTTACGAAGCGAAGAACTTTGTAAGAATATCTGAACAAATAAGCCGCTTTAGTAATGAACAAGAGAGATATATGTCCTATCGATATATGAGAACCATTTAAGCTTGCAAACTATATAGATTGATTTAGAAAATTCGCCATGGCCAATGAACGGTCATGGCGAATCTTTTTCTGATATGGAGTTTTTCATTCAACATCGTTATAGTTAAATGGGTAAAGTACATATATGATAAAAGAATCAAAACGTAAAGGGTGTTTTTTCATGGGAACATACATGGTGGTTGGAGCTGGAATTCTTGGAGCGTCTACTGCTTATCACCTTGCAAAGGGAGGGGCAAATGTTACATTGGTTGATCGAGGGGGTGTGGGACAGGCTACTGATGCAGCAGCGGGGATTGTCTGCCCTTGGCTCTCGCAGCGACGCAATCAAGCCTGGTATCAAATGGCAAAAGGCGGGGCCAGATACTATAGTGATTTGATTAAGCAGTTGGAAGAGGATGGTGAAACGGATACAGGATATAAACGAGTTGGGGCCATCAGTCTTCATACAGATGCTGGAAAGCTGGATAAGATGGAGGAAAGGGCGTACAAGCGTCGTGAGGACGCTCCGGAAATCGGTGAAATTACCCGTTTATCGCCAGCCGAAACGAAAAAGTTATTTCCGGCTCTATCCGAGCAATATGCTTCTGTTCATATAAGTGGTGCGGCTCGCGTCAACGGGAGGGCTCTCCGCCAGGCTCTCGTGAATGCGGCCAAAAAACATGGAGCCACCGTTCTTCAAGGAGATGCGGCATTAGTGTATAAAGGCAACGAAATCATTGGCATTAAACTAGAGGAAAAGACTCTGCTGGCCGATCAGGTGATTGTTACAGCTGGTGCTTGGGCAAACGAGCTATTGAAACCGCTCGGTGTCAATTTTTTAGTGACTTATCAAAAAGCGCAAATCGTTCATCTCCATATGCCGGACATGGATACCGGGAGCTGGCCGGTTGTCATGCCGCCAAATGACCAGTACATCCTCGCATTTGAAGACGGCCGGATAGTGGCGGGGGCAACTCATGAAAATGACACTGGACTCGACTGTCGGGTAACGGCAGGCGGACTTCATGAAATTTTCGATAAAGCATTGGCAGTGGCTCCCGGTCTGGCTAACAGCACGATGCTTGAAACAAGGGTAGGTTTCCGGCCATTCACCCCAGGTTTCCTTCCTGTCATCGGCGCATTGCCGGGCTATAAACGACTGTTGGTTGCAAATGGACTCGGTGCTTCGGGATTGACGGCGGGACCTTATCTCGGTGCTGAACTGGCAAGGCTTGCGCTTGGCCAGCCAACGGAACTTGACCTTAGTCCATATGATGTGGGCGGGGCGATTGTCTGATCAAATAATTAACTTCTAGTCATGATGCTGATGAACTTTGGCGGGCTGCCGCATGAAAAAGTTTTGAAATCGATGAAGCTTGTCGCCGAAAAGGTCATGTCAGCTTTTAAGAAACATGCAAAAGAGGAAAGTACTGTATAAATGTCTAATAGATTATGTGGACGCGAATAGAAAGGGGAAATATAAACATGAAAATACTTGGAATTTCAGGAACTATTCTCGGGGCAAAGACAGCGGCCCTCGTAAACTCAATCCTTAACGAGATGAAAAGCATCAATCCCGAGATTGAAACGAACATGCTCGATCTGAGAGATTATGAGATGCAATTTTGTGACGGAAGAAAAACGGAGCAATACAATGAAGATACGCAAAAAATCATAAAAGCAGTGGCGGAAGCGGATGTTTATCTCATTGGCTTTCCAATTTTCAATGGCTCCATGCCGGCACCGTTAAAAAATGTGTTCGATTTGGTCCCACCGGATGTTTTTCGCGGGAAAGTGATGGGGTTTGCAGCCAATGGAGGCACCTATCAGCATTATCTTGTCATTGAAAATCAGCTGAAGCCGATCGCAGGTTATTTCCGCTCGTTTGTGGCTCCAAGCTCTGTGTATGCACATACGAGCCATTACAACCTTGATAATGAAATCACGGATGAGGATGTTTTAGCCCGTATTCGAGCATTGGCAGAAGAATTGGTGATGATGCAGGAAGGCTTGAAACAGAAAGGAAAGAGTCTACTCTAGTAAGTTGAAGCTCGGGCTCAGTCCCTCGTTAGGTTAAAATATTAACTTGGCGGGGGACTGAATGTGTTTTTCAAGACAAATTTCCACTGAGATATTATGGGGGAGATGAAGATAGAGATACCTACACAACTGGTCGTCTTTTATATAAGACAAGGAAAGGATGATTTTAGCCTCTTTGAATCAGGGAAAGGGAATCAGAGCAGGAACTCGACCTTTTTTATTATGTTTAAATAGTATGTGGAATGCTTGTAAGTACTTGTTCATTGAAAAGTCACTATCCAATCATTGGGAATGTTAAGGTTAAATTGAAAGCGCTTGCTAAAAATCGAAAGTGAAAAATATTCTGAAATATCTAAAAAAGTGGTTGTAGTAAAGGGTGTAACCTGCTAGAATAAAAAATCATCAGAGTGAATTTTTTTTACACCAACCGGGACATAATATGTCTTGGTGGGTCGTATTATGTCCCGTTAAGAATAATATTCCGTATTCTTTCTGGTTAAAAGACTGAAAATTCACTCTATTAAACTGAAATCTATTTATTATTGAAGGGGGCTATTTTATGTCAACAAACGTGCTAACTTTAGCGGCTTATGAGTTCTATGTAAACGGGGAGTGGAAAAAGAGCGAATCAGGAGAGACTATTGACATTCAATCACCGTACCTTAATGAAGTGATTGGGCAAGTTCAAGCGATCTCGAAAGAAGAAGTGGATGAGGCCATCTACTTTGCCCAACAAGCGCAAAAAAGCTGGGCAGAGACCTCTCTTCAAGAACGGGCCAATTATTTATACAAATGGGCTAATGAATTAGTTAATATGCAAGATGAAATAGCGGAAGTCATTATGAAAGAAGTCGGAAAAAGCTATAAAGATGCGAAAAATGAAGTCGTACGCTCAGCTGATTTCATTCGTTACACGATCGAAGAGGCATTACATATGCACGGGGAAAGCATGAGGGGAGACAGCTTCCCGGGAGGATCACAAAATAAAATTGCGGTCATTCAGCGGGTTCCTCTAGGTGTCGTATTGGCTATCCCTCCATTTAATTACCCTGTAAACTTAGCTGCGGCCAAAGTAGCACCTGCATTAATGGCAGGAAACTCTGTCATTTTCAAGCCTGCTACGCAAGGTGCCTTGAGCGGCACAAAAATGATTGAAGCACTTCATAAGGCAGAACTGCCAAAAGGTCTTGTGAACCTTGTGACAGGACGGGGTTCTGTAATCGGAGATTACCTTGTGGAGCATAAAGGAATTAATATGATTTCCTTTACAGGCGGTACTACGACTGGTTTTCATTTAGCAAAAAAAGCGTCAATGGTTCCGCTTGTTCTTGAACTTGGCGGAAAAGACCCTGGGATAGTAAGAGAAGATGCTGATTTATATGAAGCGGCCCAACAAATCGTCAGCGGTGCATTTTCTTATTCAGGCCAGCGCTGTACAGCCATTAAACGTGTATTAGTACATGAAAATGTAGCGGATCAGCTTGTTGAACTGTTAAAAGAAGAAATCGAGAAGTTATCTGTTGGTTCACCGGAAAACGGCAGCACAGTCGTTCCATTAATTGATGAGCAATCTGCTGATTTTGTTCAAATTTTAATTGCAGATGCAATTGGAAAAGGAGCTGCCGTTATAATTGGGAACAAGCGCGAACGCAACTTAATTCATCCGACGCTTCTTGATTACGTGACAGAGGACATGCGCGTAGCGTGGGAAGAACCATTTGGACCTGTATTGCCGATCATTCGTGTCTCATCTGATGAGGAAGCGATACGAATTGCCAACGACTCTGAATTTGGCTTGCAAGCAAGTATCTTTACTAGGGATGTGAATAAAGCATTTGCGATTGCCAACAAACTCGAGACAGGCTCTGTTCAAATTAACGGGCGCACAGAACGCGGTCCAGATCACTTTCCATTTATCGGCGTAAAGGGTTCCGGGATGGGAGCGCAAGGAATTCGAAAAAGCCTCGAATCGATGATGCGAGAAAAAGTGACAGTGTTAAACATTGTACAATAATATAAAATAGTAGATGCATATATAGCTCAATTCCCCCTAAAAATTATTCTGAAAATTATAAAAATATGATAAAATAGAAGTATCAAAGGGGGAATGAAGAGATGATGAACAACGATAGAGTATTTTTAGAAGATTTAAGATTTCTTGTTGAAAACAGATTGCCACTCAATGAGTATTTGATAGAGCGGATGCAAGAAAAATTTGATAAGAGTCCATCCATGATTACTCGTCTTTATCATCTCTTTGATGAAAAACGTTCGATGCTGCCATTTATGGACGATTTAGAAGAAGTCGTTTATGAATTAGCCGGTGAAAAAAACATTTAAAAGAAAGCATGTCATGAAAACGGGGATATCCCCGTTTTTTTTTTCATGTTTGAGGACAAAGGTGATTTAATTACCGATTTACATATTGATGTATTTTTTTCAATCGGATTAAAATATTGGGAAAATTATGTAATAATTATATGGAAGAGGGGGAAGTGAATTTGCCAAAGATATTAGTGGTGGATGATGAGGCTCACATTCGTGAGCTCATTCGTCTTTATTTGGAGGACGAAGGTTTTGAAACTGTCGAGAAATCGAACGGAGCGGATGCGCTCGATTATGCGGAGAATCATCCAACGGACCTCGTCATTTTGGATATTATGATGCCCAAAATGGATGGCTGGGCTTTATGTACGCAGCTTAGAGAACTTGGAGACATCCCGATTTTAATGATCACTGCCAAGGGAGAAGCGGGTGACCGAATCAAAGGGTTTAAGCTTGGAACGGATGATTATTTGGTGAAACCGTTTGACCCGGTAGAGCTCGTTCTTCGGGTAAAGGCCCTGTTAAAGCGGTATCGAATTTCTGCTTCCAGTGTGATTAAGCTCGGAGACCTCTCGTTAGACCGCAAAAGTTATCAAGTAATCTATAAAAATGGTAAAGCAATGACCATCCCGATGAAAGAATTTGAGCTTCTGTACAAACTGGGCAGCTATCCCGGACAGCTGTTTACACGGGACCATCTCATTGAACAAATATGGGGCATTGATTATGAAGGCGACGAGCGGACGGTGGATGTTCATGTTAAGCGCTTAAGGGAACGGTTTGCTGAATTCGAGTCCGATTTTCGCATTGTGACGATTCGCGGACTCGGCTACCGAATGGAGGTGTATCAAGATTAAGTCGCTGTTGATCAATCCCGTAGGAGTCTAAAGGGAAATGAAAGTTTACCTGCATCAAAAAAGAGTTCTTTCTAAAGAGAGAACTCTTTTTTAGCTGTACAGGATTGCATCTCCCTCAGTAGTATCCCTTTGGTCCGACTGCCAAAAGCAGGTTTAAGCTGTTTGCCTGAAGGGGTTCTTTGTTCATTAAATTTTCCGCCCAAACAACACGACAAAATTAAAGTATTTATAAAGGCAGTCAACGTCCTGAAAACCGCTTTCTTTCAGCCACTGAATTTGATCTTCAAGCGGTGCCATTTGATCGAGCTTGGTCCGTTCATAAGCAGCCTGAAGTTCCTCGCCCGTTAACCCGCTGCTTTCAATTTTTTGTTTCCAGTCATTTTTGTACAGAGACTCAATAAAAGGGGTATGCCCGAGAACTTGATCAGCATTTATAAAGATGCCGTCTGTATTGAGTAAAGAGAAAATTTTATGATACAAATTTCTTTTTTCTTCGTCAGATAAATGGTGGATGGAAAGGGAAGAAATCACAATATCAAACGTACTGCCAAATTCATGCTCGGTATAATCTGCAAGGATATAATTAATCTTGAAATCGTCCGCAAATCTTGTTCTTGCGGCGTCCATCATTTTCTCGGAAAGATCGATTAAAGTAATAGTCGCTTGCGGGTACTTTTCTCTGATAAAAGAAGAAAATAATCCGGTGCCTGACCCTATGTCCAATACAGATGGAGCTTCGGTTTTTGCCTCGATAATTGAAACGGGTACGGAATAAAAATCATCAAAACACGGAATTAACTTCTTTCTTTGCCGATCATATTGAGCTGCATTTTTATTGAATGTTTCTTTTACCTCTTTTTTGGTTGTAGTCATTTGATATAGCCCCCTAAATAGTGATTTCTATAATATGAATTATAAGATGGTTAGTATATAATGGAAATTAACGAAAATTATGATTATTAATAACGATTTGTTATCGATGAAAAGGACTGTCATTAAAATGGAGATGAAGTGGCTAAAAACGTTTATTGCTGCAGCCGAATATGAAAATTTTCGCATGGCTTCCGAGGAGTTGTATCTAACACAGCCTGCTGTGACAAAGCATATAAAAAGGCTGGAGCAGCATCTTAACATTCCTTTGTTTGAACGAACAGGCAAAAACATTGTTCTTACTCCAGCCGGCTCCAAATTTCTCCTGTATGCCAAAGGGATTGTCCAAAAATATGAAGAGGGAATGGAAGAGTTTGAAGGATGGAAGCAAGGGTATCATCGCAAGCTGACAGTTGCAGCTGCCCCTCAAATCGCAGCTTCCATGCTCCCGCCGTTTTTGCGCCGTTTTATAGAGGAATATCCGGACATTGAGGTCATTATCAATGTTGTCCGCTCTTTTGAAATTGGAGAAGAAATTAGCCTCGGCAAAGCCGATATTGGCTTAACAAGGATGAAACCTCTTCAAACAAATATCGCTTGCGAGGCTGTCCACGAGGACGCTGTCATACTAGTGGCGCCATTTATGGAGAGGTCAAAACAATCTGCTATTGATGAAGAGAGGGTGCTTCAGCAATACAGGCTGTTAACGAATAATCACCCGTCTTACTGGGAATCCCTTCTCTCTGAGATTAAAAGATACTATCCAAGAATCCGCACCATTCCCGTTACTCAAGTTGAAATTACAAAACGGTTTATCGAGCAAGGGTTAGGCGTTTCGTACTTACCGGTATCCATGGTTAAAGATGGGTTGAGAAATAAAACCATGATGGAGGTCAAGCCCAATAAAATTATACCTCCTGCTTCCTTTACGTATGTTGTGACGAAAATGGAAACATCTGAAGTGAAGCAATTTAAAGCTTTCTTAGCAGCTATTTTGCGACATGAATGATGTTAAAAAGCAACGAGTTTTCTATTACAGCTATGCCTTGTAAGTCTCTAATAAATCAAATAAACTACTATTATATTGAAAGGACCCGTCACAAAATCCTTGATTTTACTGGATTTTTACAACGGGTCCTTTCAGTTATTTTCCCTTTTTAGAAATCATAATCATCAATATTATTTTTCGTGAACACGACGCGCTCAGGCAAGAGGATAATGCCGCTGTCGTCTGCCGTGTAGTCGTATCCTTGGATGGTGTTCGGTTCGATTTTTACTTTTCCGACGTTCGGTACTTCGAATTCATCGCCTACTTTTAGCTCCTTGCCTTCAACCGTCATCAAGTATGCAACATATGCTGCCAGAGCCCCTTGCTTTTTAACATCCCATAATCCGAATTGTTTGACCGTGTCGCGTTTTACATAATCCCTCATGACATTAGGTGTCGAGAAGCCTGTAATAACAACATCGCCGGCTTTATTCAAGTTTTCTGCCGCCTGGGCCATTGCCGGAAGGGCTGTTGCATCCGGACAGATGACGGCACTGATATCAGGATACGTTTTTAAGATGCTTTCACCGACCGTGAGCGACTTTTGGGCGTCATTTTCACCGTATTGGGTTGTGACGATTTCCCAGTTAGGATATTTTTCTGCAATGATTTCTTTTGCTTTTGTGACCCATTGATTTTGATCCGTTACGGTCGGACTTGAGTAGAAGAAGGCCACTTTTCCTGAGTCGCCGATTTGGTCAGCTGTCATTTGAATGAGTAGTTCAGCCAATTGCTGTGGTGTTCCCTGGTTTATATAGAAGGAGCGGTCTTCAGGATTAACGTCAGAGTCCCATGTCAGGATTTTTACACCTTTATTTTTTGCCCGTTTCAGTGCCTGGCTCAGTCCGTCAACAGATACAGACGATACCATGAGCGCGTCGTACCCTTGATTAACGAAGTTATTAATATATTGAACTTGACCTGCCACCGATGCTTCAGACGGGCCGTCATACTTCAATTCAACTCCTAAAGAGTCGGCCATTTCTTTTGCCCCTTGTCCGCCGGATGTGAAGAAGCCGACTCCTGTCAGTTTTGGAATAAAGGCGAGTTTAGCATCCGTTTTTTCCTCGGTTTTTGGTTCACCTTTACCTGCGGAATCTCCGGCAGTGTTGCTGTTGCTGCAAGCGAATAATGAACCGGCCAGTAATGACATGCACATAACTAAAGAGAGTCGTTTTAGTTTTTTCAATGTAATGCCCCCTTTTTATTTTCACCACTCGGGTGTACTTTTTTCTGGAGAAGTCTCAATGAGTCTTTTAAATCGCCGCCAATTCGCATTCCTTAACAAGACAGAGATAATCAACATGAGCCCAATGACAACACTTGTTTGCTGGCTTGTCATGCTTGCCATTTGCAAGCCGTACTGCATGATGCCAATGACAATGCTTGCAACCGCTGTCCCCAGTATGCTTCCTCTTCCGCCAAAGATGCTTGTGCCGCCCAGCATAACGGCAGTTATGACAGGCAAGACAGCGTCAGCGCCTAAATCAGACCTCGCTGAACTAAAATACGAAGTGAGAATGATTCCGCTCATACCACCTCCTAATCCTGACAGCATGTAAGTGCTCATTACTGTCCATTTCGTATGAATTCCGCTAAATCTAGCAGCTTTTATGTTAATTCCAACCAAGAACACGTTCCGGCCGTAACGCGTCAAGTGAAGAAGGCCGCCAAACAACCCCATACTGGCCAGCAAAATCCAAATAGAATTGGGAATCCCCATCAATAGACCGTTTGCTATTTCGACAAAGGGATCTGGAAAGCCGCTGATTCCTTCGTATCCAGAAGCACTTGAGCCGCCTGAGATGACGAGAGCAATACCAGAAAATAAAAACATTCCGCCAAGGGTGACGACCAGCGGCTGAACCGTTGTATGGGCAACGATAAATCCATTAATAAAACCGGCTGCAACCGCGACAAGGAGCGTGATAAACAGGGCTATCCAAATATTCATGCCGTTCATCCAAAGGACACCGAGTGTGATGGAGGAAAGGCCCATAATCGCTCCGACAGAGACATCGATGCCGCCTGTAATGATCACGAATGTCATAGGGATGGCGGCTAAAGCGATATAAGCAAAATCATTCATGCTGTATAAGAGATTATTGATATCGAGAAAGCCGGGCGAGATTTGACCGAATAAGAGCAGCTCTAAAATCAAGAATAAGACGAGGACGGCTTCCCACTTAAGTAGCAGCTTTATTTTCGTCATTTTTTTCGGCACCTCCTTGTCGTGGGACCAGGTCTTTTGCATCTAGCTCTCTATGTTTAAATGCTTTATTTTTTAAGTAATGCTGCAGTTTGGAATCGCCTACTACAATGATCAGCAGTAATAGACCGGAAATCGCATTGTTATAATAGGCAGGTATTTTTAAATAGATGAGGGAGCTGTTAATGATCGTAAAAAAAATGGCGCCAAAACCTGCTCCTATGACACTTCCAAGTCCGCCTGAAAGACTCACTCCTCCAAGAACGGCGGCTGCGATGACTTGAAGCTCCATTCCGCTTCCCGTTTGATTCGGTACAAATCCGATGTTCATCACAAAGAATAATCCCCCAATCGCGGCGGACATGCCAGAAAGGATAAAGGCCAAGACGCTTACCTTCTGAACGGGAATGCCAACGAGCTTGGCTCCTTCAAAGTTATCTCCAACCGCATAGAAGTATTGGCCGAATTTTGTTTTTTTCAAAGCGAGATGGGCAATGATGAGGAGAAAAACCGCAATCCAAACCGGTAAAGATATCCCCATCCATTTTAATCCGGATAGTTTTTTATAAAAGTTGGGAATGTCTTCAATCCACATTCCTTTTGTGTACAGCAGCATGCAGCCTCGAACGATTCCAAGCATCCCGAGAGTCATAATAATAGAAGGAATTTTAAAATAAGCCACTCCGATTCCGTTGATACATCCAATCACAGCTCCGAGAACGATGACGGATAAAACAACGAGCCAGACGTTATATCCGGAAGTTAAAAGGACACCGCATACGGCAGCCGACATTCCCATTACAGAACCTACAGAAACATCGATATTGGAGGTGAGCAGGACAAAGGACTGTCCGATTGCCATCACGATCAAAATGACACTCGCTTTTACAAGCAGAGAAATGGAATTGCCTATGATGAAATCGGGATTAATGGTTCCCACAAAGATAATGTAGGCAAGCATTAATAGAAAAATGGATAACTCACGCGTTTTTAGCATTCGAATAATGAAACTCGACACTAGGCTCCCACCTCGCTTTTTGTACCAAAGGCAAGGCTCGTAATCGCATCCTTTGAAATTTCGTCTGAAGTTAGTATGTTGACCATCTTTCCTTCATGCATGACTAACACACGGTCGCTTAATCGTTCAATTTCTTCTATATCTGAAGAAATGAGGATCACCGCCAGCCCTGTCGCTCTCAATTCTTTGATGATGCGATAAATATCTTGACGTGCGTTTGCATCAATGCCGCGTGTCGGTTCATCTAAGATGATGACTTTAGGCTCGGTTGCCAAGTATTTCGATAAGACGACTTTTTGCTGGTTCCCTCCCGAGAGCTCGGTCAGTTCTTGGTTAATGCTGGTCGCTTTTACTTTTAAGTCTTGAGCGTATTTGGAAGCAATCTTTTTTTCTTTTTGAAAGGGAAAGAGCAATCCTTTGAAACGATGCAAAATGGTGGCGGAAACATTTCTTTGAATGGAAGTGATGGAAAAGATGCCGTGTAATTGACGATCTTCTGGTACATAAACGAGCCCTCTATCGATTCGTTTTCGAATGGATAAGTGGTTGATGGGCATGCCCTCCAGGATAATGTTTCCGTCGGTCGTTGATGTTAATCCGAACAAGGCTTCCGCCAGCTCGGTGCGGCCCGCGCCGACCACGCCGGCAATTCCAAGGATTTCTCCGGTGTGCAGCGTAAACGAGATATGATGGAAACGACCTCCAGACAGATTTTCGACTGCCAACACCCGTACAGGCGGAAGAGGCGCGGTCATTTGGCTTTCCTCTGGATTCATTGGAGGTTCATTTGTTTGGGCGCTGTTTTCAGGCATCAATCCTTCCAATAATCGCTCATAGGAGAATGCTGAAACAGGACCCTGTGCTGAAATGACACCATCGCGTAGAACGGATACGGTATGGGCAAGCGTGAAAATTTCGGGAAAGCGATGGGTGATATAAAAAACGCCCAGTCCTTCTGCTGTGAGCTGTTGGATATTTTTAAACAAGGAGTCAATCTCGCCAAAGGTTAAAGTAGAGGTGGGCTCATCAAGAATTAAAATTTCTGCTTCCCTCGTTAATCCCCGTATGATTTCGACTAACTGCTGTTCTGCGATGGAAAGGCTTGCGGCACTACGTTGTAAATCCAAGTTCCAGCCTAGTTTATCGAGAATTTTCTTTGTTTTTTTCAGTAACATTTGTTTTTTCTCGGGAAGGCCAATCATGATATTTTCTGCGACTGACATATTTGGGAAGATTAAAGGCTCCTGCGGGACGAGATAAATTCCTTGAAGATGTGCTTCATGAGGATTCGAGAAGGTGACGTCCATTCCCGCAATTCTCATCATCCCGCTATCTGCTTTATAGAGACCTGTAATGATTTTCATTAATGTCGATTTCCCGGCTCCATTTCCGCCTACAATCGCATGAACTTCTCCCTTTTGAAGTTCCAGGGAGACACCTCTCAAAACGGGATTCCCTGAAAATTGCTTATAGATTTTCTCTATTTGCAGCAGAGGAGCGGCTTGATTTTTCATTTTAATTTTCACCACCTTTAGGGGAGTTTAGAAAACGCTTACAAACGAACGGATAATATAGATTCCGACATATGTTCATCAGGAAACGAAAAGCCTGATACTTATTTACACGCGAAATCAGTAAAATATGACCAGTAATTCTATAAATCTTTAAACTTCTTTTTTCTGTTCTTAACTAAAAAAAACACCCATATACTCTGCGTAAGTGTGAACAAAAATGAAGCTGGTGAACATTTGCGCGGGGAGTGTTAAAAAACATGAAACCTGATATCTACAATGAAAACATGCTGATCAAAGCCGCCTGGTACTACTATAAAGAGAATCTTACGCAAAATGAAATCGCCATTTTACTTGATATCTCTCGTACAAAGGTCGTTCGCTTGCTTGAAAAAGCGCGGGCAGAAGGAATCGTTCAATTTCAGATAAAAGGGCATGAAAGAAACTGTCTTAGTATGGAGAAAGAATTCAAGGACATGTTCTCCATACGTGATGCCTTTATCATACCTGTTCCTCTTGAGCAAAGTGAATTAAGCGATTCTTTATCAAAGGCAGCTGCGCAATATTTACAGAACAAGCTGCAGCCCAACGATATTGTCGGCTTGGGCTGGGGAAAGGCCGTTTCGCGAACCATCGATTTTCTCTCGATGGAACCGAACAGCAACATTTCGGTTGTGACGTTAACCGGCGGAGTAAACTATTATCTTCACAATCGCCAGCCGCAAGATGGAGGGATGGAGAAGTTCCAAGAAATTCATGTCATTCCTGCCCCATTTCTTGCTTCGACAGAAGAGATGGCCGCCATTTTTCTTATGGAACCTTCCATAAAAGAGATTCTCGATCTTGCTAAGCTTTCTAAATATAATGTTGTGGGAATTGGCGGGGTCTACCCGGATGCGACCATCATTCAAGAAGAAAAAATGACCATCAATGAATTGACGTTTATTAAACAACAGCAGGCTGTAGGGGATATATTAGGCCAGTTTTATGATAAACACGGCCGCGTTCTCGAATTGCCACATCATAATCGATTAATCGGAACACCATTATCCACGTTAAAGGAATTGAACCATGTCATCGCGGTAGCAGGGGGCGACAAAAAAGTGGAAGCGATATACGGTGCTTTAAAAGGACGTTATATTCATACGCTGATCACAGATGAAGCCACGGCAGCCGCTTTAATAAATATGGAGGTGAAGGCAAGAAATGGCTTACGTTCTGGCATTTGATGCAGGGACCGGGAGTATCCGGGCCGTTCTATTCGATAAAGAAGGAAATCAAATGGGCGTTTCCCAGCAAGAGTGGCACCACGTATGTGATGAACGATACCCGGGATCAATGGATTTTGATTATGAAGCGAATTGGAAATTGGTCGTTCAGTGTGTCAAAGATGTCATCGAAAAAACGGGAATCGGCGCAGCGAGCATAAAAGCGATCAGCGCGACGAGCATGAGGGAAGGGCTTGTTCTCTATGACTCCAGCGGAAACGAAATATGGGCGTGCGCCAATGTGGATGCACGGGCGGCGGCAGAAGTGTCTTCACTAAAGGAGCTGGAAGACAAGCTGGAGCAAAAAATTTACCAAATATCCGGCCAGACGTTTGCCTTAGGGGCACTTCCCCGTCTTTTATGGCTGAAGAACAATATGCCCGAGGTTTATAAACAAGCCGCTTCTATGACGATGATCAATGATTGGATCTTGTATAAATTATCAGGAAAGCTGCAAGTCGACCCATCAAATGGATGTACGACAGGAATATTCGATTTGGCAAAGCGCACATGGAATCCGGAAATAGCCGAAACTTGCGGAATAAAAAGCAATCTATTGCCGCCGGTGAACGAAGCGGGGGTGGTGCTCGGAGCTGTTACTCCTGAAGTGGCATTGTTAACAGGGCTTCAAGCAGGAACACCTGTCGTTTCAGGAGGCGGAGATGCACAGATGGCAACGGTTGGAGTAGGGGCAATTGAAGACAAACAAACGGTCGTTTCAGGAGGCTCCTTTTGGCAGCAGGAGGTAAATATCAAAAATCTCTCTATTGATAGGCATGGAAGAATACGCGTAAACTGCCATGCTGTACCAGACGTTTGGCAATTGGAAGCGATCGCGTTTTTCCCTGGACTTGTGATGCGCTGGTTTCGCGATGCGTTTTGTGAAACGGAAAAATCTCAAGCGTATGCGACTGGCCGCGATCCTTACGAAATCTTGGAGGAGCTGGCAAAAGATGTGCCGGTTGGATCGAACGGCATCATGCCGATTTTTTCGGATATCATGAATTACAGTTCATGGCGGCATGCCGCACCATCTTTCATTAACCTCACGCTCGATCCCGAAAAGACCGGGAAAAAAGAGATGTTTAAATCGCTCCAAGAAAACGCCGCTCTTATTACACTAGGAAACTTAAAGCTGATTGAAGAAGTCACATCCTTTTATCCAACAGAAGTCATCTTTGTAGGCGGGGCTTCCAAAGGAAAACTATGGAGCCAGACATTGGCGGATGTATTAGGGGTGCCAGTGAAAGTGCCTGTCGTAAAAGAAGCTGCTGCTTTAGGCACCGCCCTGTACGCAGGAATCGGTGCCGGCATGTATGCGAGTCTTGAAGAAGCCGTCGATTTAGTCGTCAAATGGGATCGTGTCCATTACCCGGATATGGAAAACCATATGAAATATATAGACATCTATGAGCGATGGAGAAAAATCTATGAAGAGCAGCTTCGCTTGGCGGACAGCGGATTAACGAGTCATATGTGGAAAGCGCCGGGGCTTTCATCATGAAAGGAGGTGGATGAATGGATGAAGAAAGTAAATGAATCCGAGTTTGAATATCGATTTGGAGACAATGGCCCTAAATATTTAACAAAAGGTCCAAATGTCGATATCGGTGTTGTCGTTTTAAAACCTGGTCAGGATTTTCCTAACCATTACCATACAATTTGCGAAGAAATTTTCTACATCCTTGAAGGTGAAATTGATTTTTATATTAATGATGAAAGAGTACCCGCCAAACCGGGTGACATGATTCAATGCAGACCAAAAGATTCGCACTACCTCATCAACAACTCGAACGAAAACTTCAAAGCCGTCTTCGTTAAATCGCCGCATATTGGCAAAAATGATTCGGTCATCATAGATAAGCCTGTTATTAACTAAAGGAGTGGTTAGGAAATGAGCTGGGGATTTAAAAATCGATTAAATAAAATCTTACCGAACGGAAGGGCTGTCATGCTTGCCATTGATCATGGATATTTCCTTGGTCCTATCCATGGACTGGAAAAGCCGCATGAAACCGTAAAAGATCTTCTTCCATATACGGATTCACTATACTTAACGCGCGGTATGCTTGCCGCTTGCATTCCGGAAAATACAGAAAAACCGATGGTGCTTAGAGTATCTGGAGGCCCGACTGTCGTAGGGAAAGACCTGGCGAACGAAACAATCGTGACATCCGTAAAGGAAGCGCTGCGCCATAACGTTGTAGGAGTAGGAGTCTCCGTCTTTGTAGGATCTGACTATGAAACTCAAACCATTACAAATTTGGCCCATGTCGTGACAGATGCCCATGATTACGGGCTTCCGGTTTTAGGAATCACTGCCGTAGGGAAGGAGCTTGAAAAAAGGGATTTCCGCTTTCTAGCTTTAGCTTCGCGTGTCGTGGCAGAAATGGGAGCGGATATCGTCAAAACTTACTACTGCGAGGATTTTGAACAAGTCACGAGCAAATGTCCTGTTCCGATCGTCATTGCCGGCGGTCCTAAGTTCGAAACGATTAAAGAGGCTTTAGAGATTACGTATAATGCCATGAATCAAGGCGCAGCCGGCGTCGATATGGGACGCAACATCTGGCAATCGGAGCAGCCGCTCGCCATGATCAAAGCGATTGAAGCGATTGTTCACCGAAATTATAATGTCAAAGAAGCAGTAGAGTTGTATGAACATACGGTGAATGTGAAGGCTTAATGATAAAAGGAGGAAGAAACATTTATTCTTTTGCCTTCAGGCTGTCGAGGTTTCTCGACAGCTGTTTTTCAATACTGATTCTGGACAATTCAGGAATTGGTTATTCCATTCATATCAATTGTTCCATAACCTCTTAATTAATCCTCCCGTTAGCCTCCATTGTTATTCTTTATTCACATAATGGTTTCTGATGAATTAAACACCTAAATCGAACATAGCTAAATGGAAAAAAAGAAGATACGAAATTATCTAAGCAAAACCTTTTAATTTTGCAGTATACTTAAAAATGTGCGTATTGAAAACACTTTCATCACATGCAGCAAAAAGAAAAAATATAGTATACAGAGGTGCAGCGTTTCATGTTATATGCTGAAGAGCGAAAAAGGAGAATCATGGAGTACATTCGGGAAAAGTCGAGGGCTTCTGTTCCGGAATTAACTCAGTTTTGCAATGTATCCGGATCTACTATACGCAGAGACTTAAAAGAATTAGAGGAAGAAAAATTGTTACGAAGGACGCATGGAGGAGCTATTTCTCTCCAAAACGTCAACTTTGAACCAACTTTTAATGAGAAAGAAGACAAGTTTCAGGCAGAGAAGAAGGCTATAGCGAGAAAAGCTATGGAATTTATTGAAGAGGAAGATACGATTCTACTTGATTCCGGAACGACCACATTTCAACTGGTAAAGGAACTCCATGCTTTTTCCAGGTTAACTGTAGTAACAAATTCACTTGTTTTCGCACAAGAACTACAGGACGTACCGGGAATTGAAGTAGTCATAGTGGGAGGGAATGTACGAAAAGAAACGTGTGCGCTGGTCGGTCCTATTGCAGAGTCTACGCTGTCAATGATAAGAGTGGATAAAGCTTTTATTGCGACAAACGGAATCGAAGTAGAAGGAGGATTGACGACGCCGAATCTTGTAGAAGCAGCAACGAAAAGAAAGATGATTGAGATGTCAAAGCAAGTGATCTTACTAGCAGATCATAGTAAAGCGGAAAAAACCACCTTTGCGAAATTTGCTGAAATTGATAAGATTGATAAATGTATTATGGATGCATACACTCCCAAATCGTTTGTGAAAAAGCTGGAGGAAGCCGGGGTAGATGTGTATCTTGCGGATGTATAGATTATATAATTATTTTTGGATGATACCACATGAGAGAATGTCCTTTTATGTGGTTTTTTTATATTCATTATTCTAATCGTAACATCGCAAACCATGTGGGAAAAATTTAAAATAAATTGTTGTTATTTTCTGAATAATAAAATATAATCATAAATAATCATAGTTTTCCAATATTTATCAAATATATGGGGGAATTTTGATTATTTATGATTAAAACATCAATTGTAGAGGCGAAAATTATTTAAAAAATGCGCAAATGCGCAAATGTGGGGATGGTGATAGTAAAAGGGACGGAAAGAGTGGTCAAAAAGAGAAAATAATACAGGGAGGAACCAAAATGAAAAAGGCATTTCGTATGACCGTTGCACTTTTTATGATTTTATTGATGCTTATAACAGCAGCTTGCAGTAATGGAGCGAACAGTACCGCTGGAACATCTGAAGCTGATTCCAAAGACAAGAAGATAAAAATTGGTTTAACAGTAGGTACGCTCAGTAATCCGTTCTTTGTCTCGATGGCAAAGGGAGCTGAAGAAGCTGCGAAAGAAATAGGAGGCGAAGCCATTGTTGTAAGCGCTGACTATGATTTAGCGAAACAAATGGCGCAAGTTGAAGATTTCATCACGAAAAAGGTAGATATGATTCTTTTAAATGCAGTAGACTCAAAAGGCATTGCAGGAGCTGTGGCACAGGCGAAAGCGGCGGGTATTCCAGTTGTTGCAGTTGACGTGGGGGCTGAAGGAGGAGTAGATGCTACTGTCTCTTCTGATAATTATTTAGCAGGAAAGCTTGCTGGCGAATACCTTTTAAAGCGTTTACAAAACAAAGGGAGCATCGCGATTATCGACGGACCGCCAGTAACAGCCGTAACGGACCGCATCAAGGGTTTCGAAGATGCCATTAAAGGATCAAAGGTTAAGGTAGTAGCGAAGCAAAACGGAGAAGGAAACAAAGAAAAAGCCTTAACGGTAATGGAAAATATATTACAAGCGAATCCATCTGGAAAAATTGATGCCGTATTTGCCATTAACGATCCGGAAGCAATTGGCGTACAAATCGCCGCAGAACAGGCAAAACGAGATAAAGAATTCTTTATCCTTGGGGTTGACGGTGCTCCGGAAGCAATAGAAGAGCTTAAAAAGAATAAGAGTTTTGTTGCTACATCCGCTCAACATCCTGATGAGATTGTCAAGCAGGCGGTTGATATTGGTATGAACATTATGAAAGGCGAGAAAGTGAAGTCTGAAATTAAAGTACCTGTAGAACTTGTGACACAAGATAGCGTAAACAGCTATAAGGGCTGGTAAGAATCTTAATAGAATAGTAGATAGTGATAAAATTCATGGATAATATTGGTACTACATACAAAAGGAGGGATATTGTGCTCTATTCTCTAAATAGGAATGATCCAAAGTCTGAAAATACTCCTATTCTCAAAATAACAGGTATAAGTAAAGAGTTTCCTGGAGTCAAAGCCCTTGATAATGTGCAGCTTGAACTTTATGGAGGGGAAGTTCATGCGTTGATGGGAGAAAACGGTGCAGGTAAATCAACACTAATGAAAATTTTATCTGGTGTATATAAACCGGATGCTGGAACGATCGAATATAAGAATCAACAGGTGGAGTGGAAAAGCCCTTTAGAAGCAAAAATGAACGGGATTAGTGTCGTACATCAGGAATTGAAGCTTTCTCCTAATTTGACCATTGCTGAAAACATTTACATGGGTACAGACTTACCTAGAAACAAGCTCGGCATGGTGAAGTGGAAAGAAGTTCATGAGAAAGCATCAGAAGTTCTGCAATCCATCGGCTCAAACTTAAGTTCTAAAACGCTTGTCTCCTCTTTAAGTGTGGCCGAACAGCAAATGGTTGAAATCGCCCGTGCATTGTCTTTTAGGGCTGAAGTTTTAATCATGGATGAACCGACAGCCACCCTTACGGATAAAGAAATCGATAAGCTGTTTCTTCTGATAGACGGGCTGAAGAAACAAGGTGTTGCCATCGTTTATATCTCGCACAGGATGGATGAAATCTTTAAAATTTCCGATCGCTGTACGATATTTCGGGATGGACAGTGGGTAAGCAGTATGCCGATTCACCAAACCAACCCGGATCACCTTGTCAAATTAATGGTGGGACGTGAACCGAAAGATATCTTTCAAAGGAAGCCGAATCGAAATGTATCTTTAAAAAGAAATGTTCCTGCACTTGAGGTAAAGGAATTATCCGACCACAAGGTCGTGAAAGGTGTATCGTTTCAAGTGTATCCAGGAGAAGTTGTCGGGCTTGCGGGCTTAGTAGGTGCGGGAAGAACAGAGCTGGTCCGTACCATTTTCGGATCCTCAGCCCAAAAAACAGGGGAGGTGTGGATTCACGGAGAGAAGGTTGACATTTCTTCACATCGAGATGCGATTAAAAACGGAATTTCCCTTGTACCCGAAAGCAGGAAAGAGCAAGGATTGTTTCTTGATATGTCTGTAAAAGAGAACATTACGATGACGATGCTGCAAAAGTATCAAAAGTCAGGTATGTTGAATTGGAGTGTGATCCATCAAGACGCAGAAGACTATATTAAAAAACTCGGCATTAAGGTTTCCTCTCCTGAACAAAAGGTACTGAATCTCAGTGGTGGAAATCAGCAAAAGGTGGTTCTTGCGAAATGGTTACTTATTCAACCAAAGATCTTACTTTTGGATGAGCCGACCCGGGGAGTGGATATAGGCGCGAAAGCGGAAATCTATAAAATCATTGATGAGCTGGCAAAAGAGGGAATGGCTATTCTCATGATTTCTTCTGAGCTTCCAGAAATATTAAGCGTCAGTGACCGGGTTCTCGTGATGCATGAAGGAAAGATAAGGGCGGACTTGTCAAGAGACGAAGCCAGTCAGGAAAAGATTATGTATTATGCGACGGGGGAGATAGCATGAGAACAGAAGCACATGCCTTACAGGTAGAGCATGTAAAGAAAAAAGCGAACGTGAAGGAATTATGGAACCGTTACAGCACGATTATGATCCTTTTATTAATGTGTGTAGTCCTATCGTTTCTTACGCCCAATTTCTTAGAAGTTAACAATCTTCTGAACGTATTGAAACAAATTTCGATCATCGCTATCTTAGCTGCCGGGATGACGTTTGTTATCTTGACAGGCGGGATCGACTTATCCGTAGGATCTACCGTAGCTTTATCAGGTGTTATATCCGTTATGCTTTCCCAACAAGGAGTGAATGCGATTGCGGCTATGGCTGCCGGAGTTACAGCGGGTATGATTGCCGGATACATCAACGGTTACTTAACGGCTAAAACAAAACTTCCAGCCTTTATCGTGACGTTAGGAAGCTTTACGTACATTCGGGGGATTGCTTATGTATTAAGCGCGGGGTATCCGATTGTATTAACGGATCCGTTATTTAAATTCTTCGGTTCCGGCACCGTGTTGGCTATTCCTACACCTGTTTTCATTATGGTTCTCGTTTATGCAATCGCTTTCTTTGTTTTGAAATATACAATGTTTGGCCGACATGTCTATGCGATCGGAGGGAATGAAGAAGCAGCCAGTCTTACTGGGATAAAGGTAGCAGCAAACTTAATAAAGGTATATATGATAAGCGGCTTATTATCAGGACTTGCTGGAGTCGTTCTTGCAGGCCGATTGTATTCCGGACAGCCGACAGCCGGTGTTGGATTCGAACTTGATGCCATCGCTGCCGTTATCCTTGGCGGCACAAGCTTTACTGGAGGCGTTGGAACCATTCAAGGAACGATTATCGGGGCATTGATCATGGGAGTGCTCAGTAACGGCCTTACTTTGTTGGATGTTAGCTATTATTGGCAGCTTGTCATAAAGGGGGGAGTCATTATTCTTGCAGTTCTTTTGGACCGACTTCGTACTAAATAATCTTAGACGGTAAAATAAAAAACGTGGAAAACCGCTTGCTATTTAATACCACAACAGCACGTTGCTTGTAGAGTAGAATTTAGTAAGCGGTTTTTTGAAGGAAGCACTTTAAAACATGCCTATGCTAAACGTCTGTACCGCACAACCCAAAGCTTCCATCACTATCAGCTATAGAATGAAAGAGGGTAGGGGAATGAAGAGACGAGAAAAGAAATTGATACAAATAGGAATCATCTTTATATTGTTCCTAACGATGTCTTTGCCTGTTTATGCAGTCGATTCAAGCTACTACAATGAGGATTATCGGCCTCAATATCATTTTACTCCTGAAGCAAACTGGATGAATGATCCAAACGGGATGGTCTATTATGCAGGGGAATATCATCTTTTTTATCAGTACTATCCTTATGGAACAACGTGGGGACCGATGCATTGGGGTCATGCCGTCAGTACCGATTTAGTGCACTGGAAACAACTTCCTCTTGCCTTATCTCCTGATGAAAATGGCGATATTTTCTCAGGAAGTGCGGTCATTGATTGGAACAATACAGCGGGATTTGGTAAAGAAGCAATGGTTGCAATCTTTACTCATTCTGGAGAAAAGGGACAAGTTCAAAGTATTGCGTACAGCAATGATAAAGGAAGGACATGGAAAAAGTATGAAGGTAATCCTGTTATGCCGGATGCCCCGATTCCTGACTGGCGCGACCCAAAAGTTTTTTGGCACAATGAGACAAATCAATGGGTGATGTCTCTAGCTGCGAAAGATAGAGTGATGTTCTATACTTCTCCAGATTTGAAAAATTGGAAATATGCAAGCGAGTTTGGTCCTGACGGCGGTATTCAAGCAAACGGACAGTCCGGTGCTTATTCGTATACCTTGTCACCTCAAAAGGGTGGGTCTTTTACGTTAGAAGGGGACATTACTCTTGTTGAAAAGAATGGTCGAGAAGGAGCGGGAGGGCTTGTTTTTCGTTCGAACACAGATGCAACCAGCGCATATATGGCAAAAGTGGATGCAGAAAAAGATCTCGTAACGTTAAGTAAAATCGATCAAGGGAAGGTAACCGATATTGCTTCAAAATCAATTAATCTCGAAACGTCTCAAACCTATCATGTAAAAGTAGAGGCAGAGGCAAGCCAGTTAAAAGTCTTCCTCGATGGTAAGCAAGCTGTTGAAGGAACAGATTCCTCCTTTGAAAATGGACAGTTCGGATTAACTGCATGGAATTCTACTGCCGTGTTTCGCAATGTGGAATTTACGAACAAAACGAATTTCGTGACGAACTTGTCCGGATGGAGAAATGTAAGTGGTACATGGAATGATACAAATGATGGAAAACGGGGCAATTATGACGGCGATGCATTTATTATGAGTGAAGATCAAGGAGAGCGATTTAGTTACGAAGCAGGAATTACCATTTCAGGTGATAAGGGCGGAAAAGGTTCAGGCTCACTCGTATTCCGTGCGGATGAGAATGCGAAAAACGGATATGCTGCTAGCATTGATGCCTCAACTGATACAATCAAGCTGACGAAACTTGAAAATGGAATCGCTACTGTGATTGCTGAAACACCTACTAAGATTAATACAGATCAAATGTATCGACTCAAAGTAAATGCAGCTGATGATCAGATCAAAGTATATCTAGACGATAATCTTATTCATGATGTAAAGGATGCAACTTTTTCAAGCGGTTTGTTCGGTTTACATGTTGGGAACTCTTCCGCATTGTTTCAAAATGTTAATAAAGGCAAATATATTGTGACAGATGCAAAGGAAATTGAAAATCACGATTTTGAAACAGGAGATTTGACCGGTTGGAAAGCGGTAAGGGGTGATGCTTTTACAAACGATCATGTGACCGACACGGCATCATACTGGGGCGGTTCCTTTGACCAACAAGAAACATACCACTATTGGGGGTTCTCCGACAAGCATAAAGGAGACGATGCGACAGGAGAAATGCATTCTTCTTACTTTAAGCTAAGCGGTTCCGGTGAAATCAATTTATTAATCGGTGGCGGGAATGACATTACAAACCGCTATGTTTCCTTAGTAAGAGCTTCCGATGACAAAGAATTAATTCACCAAGCAAATACAAAATTTGCTAATGAACAGTATCGCCGTTATGTGTGGGACGCGTCCAAGTATGTAGGAGAAGTAGTGTATATTAAAGTGGTCGATAATGCTACAGGGGGCTGGGGCCATATTAATATTGATGATGTTAACGTATATAATACAGGTAACATGCCTGCACAAGTTGACAAGGTAGCACAAGAATCTCAGGTTGCAGAACAAAGAGATAACGGAAAGTTAACTGACTGGAATACAGTGACGGGTGACTGGGTAGCGTCCACTTACGGAAGTAACAATGGTATATGGGAGTGCCCTGCATTATTTCAACTACCGGTGGACGGAAATCCGAACAACAAAAAATGGGTGTTGCAAGTAAGTATTAATGATGGTGCGCCAGCTGGCGGCTCAGGTATGCAATACTTTGTCGGTGATTTCGACGGAAAAACATTTAAAAGTGAAAACCCGCCTCAGCAGACATTGTGGTCTGACTACGGTGCAGATTTTTATGCAGGGGTAGAATGGAGCGGGATTGAAGGTGAAAACGGGGAGAAGTATTGGCTTGGCTGGATGAGCAACTGGCAGTATGCAAACAATACACCAACTACGATATGGAGAAGTTCTACATCGCTACCTAGGGAATTAGAGTTAACGAAAACGACAGAAGGGCTTCGTTTAAAACAAACACCAATTTCTTTGCAAGGCATTCGCAAGCATCAAGAGAAAACAGCGTTTGAGAATAAGACAATTTCCGGAAATAGTAATCTTCTTTCAGGAATTGCCGGAGATACTTTTGAAATCATTGCGGAATTTGATGTTTCCGGTACAAAAGCAACGGAGTTTGGACTCCAGGTTCGTAAAGGAAGTACGGAACAAGCTACAATCGGTTATGATGTAAGTAGCCGGAAACTATTTGTTGACCGAACGAATTCCGGAGGCTTTAACTTTGGACAGAATGTAAAAGGAAAGCACACTGCCCCACTGAGTTCAACAGATGGAACGGTAAAAATGCATATTTTCTTAGATCGCTCCTCTGTTGAAGTGTTTGGAAACAATGGTGTAAGCGTTATTACTAATCAACTGTTTCCGCTGCCGGCAAGCAACGGTTTAGAGCTTTATAGTAAGGGTGGAGAAGTCAAATTGAAATCGCTTAATATTTACCCATTGAAGTCCATTTGGGGAAAGAGCCCTGTTCATACAAAAATGTCAGGATGGACAACAGTTAATGGTCTTTGGGCCGATACGATTGCCGGAAAGCAAGGCCAAAGTCAAGGAGATGCGTTTATTCTTTCAAACGAAAAAGGCAGCGATTTTACGTATGAAGCGAAAATTAAAGTGCTTGATACTGATTCCCACCTAAGCGATCCATCCAAAGATACAGTTGGAAATCCAATCGGTGCCGGCGCGTTAGTATTCCGCTCTGATGCAGATGCGAAAAATGCCTATGCGGCAAATGTAGATATTCTCAACAACACGGTAAAATTAGTTAAGTTTGCCGATGGAAGAGGCAGTGATCTCGCCGTTTACAATGATAATGGAAAACTAGAATTAGAAACAAACACAGATTACCATCTGAAAGTTGTTACAAAAGGTGAAAGTATTAAAGTTTACCTGGATGACAAGCTTGTCATTGAAACAGCAGATAGTACATTTAAAGACGGCTATGCTGGGTTAAATGTATGGCACTCTACAACTGTGTTCAATCAGATTAAATACAATTCTGAAAAACAATAATAGCAATGATCAGTATGTTCAAGATCTAGAGATTACTTGTAATTATTTTATAGTTTTAGCACCAAAATCAAATTTTTTGGAACAAATATTGTAAATGTCTAACCGATTAAACTATTCTCTATTTACCCAAGAATGTTAGGTGATTATCATGTTAACAATGAATGTCATTTACTCTTGAAAGAGATAGAAACCACTAAAGGACGGATGATCGTTACTGCTCTGGAAAAAGGATTTACGAACCCTAAAACTGTAGAGATTAGCCAGGGATTAGATCAGCTGTTAAATAAGTTACAACCAATTAATTTAAGATTGAAATGCATAGCTAAAAATGCTTAGGAGCATGTAGCAGGGTTAACCCTGCTTTTTTCATTCATGAAAGATTATGTATTTTTGATTTTTTGTGATGATTGTTATTTTACCTGTTCGTAAAAATACACTTTTACGGACGCTTTATATTAACCCAAAAGGGCTGTTTTTTTTCGTTCGTTTAAGTTTAAAAATCGTTTACGAACGTCCGTTATTTTTCAACTACTTTTACGAACACTTTTTGATAGAATGAGTGTCATTTTGATCGATAATTTGCGTATATTTTAAGTGTTATTTTGCACATCCCATTCAACTTTAAAAACCCAGCTACCTTCACATGAGAAGATTAGCTGGGTTTCTTAATTATTTACATCCAATCATTTATAGAACTACTCGGATCCGCCTAGTAAAAAAGCGACTGCCCATTGTTCCGCAATCGCGCCCGCTCGTTGAATAATAATTATTAATAGCTTGTTAAAAACACTTTCCCTTTAGTTTCTTTAGATGATTCAACAACATCAATAGCCCTTTTTATATTCATCAAGTCATACTTAGAATCTACCATCATCAAACGTAATTTTTTGTCATCTATTAGCCTTATCAAACCATTAAAGGTTTCTTGCCAATGATTTGTGGAGACATTTTTATTCCAATTTCGTAAATGAAACATAGTAGCATTAACTTTTGCTTTATTTACAATATCTGCCCAGTTTACTTGTATCCCTGATAAAAGACCAATAGTTAAGAAATTGCCATTAGGGTGCACACAAAAAGCCAAGTCGTTTCCAGATGAACCTCCAACAGAGTCTATAGCAGCATCCGCACCACTCCCATTTGTCAATTCCATAACTGTTTCATAGAGTGAAACATTAGAAGTATCTATTACATAAGACGCGCCAAGATGAAGTAAGTCTTCTGTATATCTATTATTTCTAGTGACCGCAATCAATCGAAAACCTAAAATCTCCGATAATTGAGCAAAAACATGCCCAATAGAAGAACCACACGCGTTAACCAATAAAACATCATTGGGTCTTAATTTTAGGACTTCCGTACAAGTCACCCACGCTGTAATTGGATTGATATACATTTGTGATGCCGTAAAATCATCAATAGAATCAGGTATAGGAACTGCAAAGTCGGCTGATGTTTTTACAAACTCTTGCCAAGTACCTTCACCACGTAAAGGTAAAACACGTTTACCAATCAGATTTTTAGAAACTAAAGGGCCTACGTCTTCTACAATGCCAACTCCTTCATAACCAGGAACATTTGGTAAAGAAATCCGATGGGAATAAGAACCTCTAATCGGTATTAAGTCAGAGGGATTAATCGGCCGAGCTAACATACGCACAAGGACTTCATTATCCTTAGGTGGTTGAATACTTTTATATTCAATCTTTAACACATCTTGGGGATTACCGAATTCATTGAATTTAATACATTTTGCATCCAAAGCAATAAATCTCCTTAAATAAAATTAGATTTATTTAATAATATCATCAATTAACCTGCCTTCGTTAGCCTACTCTATTAAATGGCCCTTATGCGTAAAAGAACGCTACCTTTTTCAAGGATAGCGTCCGATTGCGGAATATGTGTAAAGATAATCAAGTTGTTTAATTTTCAAAAAGCGAATAGTACAATATGGCCCATTACTCAAACTTTTATATATCCAACTTAGCTCGTTTTGGACTTAATGAAACAATTAAACTAATCCTCCCAATAAAAAATAGCATCCATGACTAAATACTCTCTAGGTTCACGAAAGATTGTTGGAATTTTCGTTTGAAAAGACAAAGGTTGATTCATTTTTTCAGCTTCTAATAGTTCATAATCAAACTCTTTTAAGGCTTGTTTCAATTTTTCTGCAATCGTTTGGAATTTCTCGCTCAAATCTAATAGATTTGGACCACCAAGTAAAGAACCATATGCCCCGCCAACTACTTCGTTAGTTTCGATATGAATTGTTTTATATCTGTCATCTTCGCCCATGATTGCTACAGGTGCTAAACGACAAATATCAATAATTATCCCATCTGTCTTTATCTCTCGACGATCGTACTTCTCTTCAACGACTATAACATCTTCTTTTCGATAACAAAAAAATTCAACAAAGGAGGCGTATCCACTGCCAAAATGATTCCACTCTGCTTCACATATTAAATTAGGAATACGGTTTATTCGATGAAATAACCGTCGGATATGCGCTTCAATTTCTTGCTCATTATTTGTATCATAGGGGAACTTGTTCCCAACGATTTTTCCTTCAATTAAGTCTTGTAATTGTTCATTAGAAAACATACATGAAACACCTTTCCTTTTTTCCTCACTATGGCCCGATTCACAACGAAAGAGTACATTTCGTACTCCTGAAATGCGCCCGATTGCGGAAGATCAAGATTATTATTATGATTGCTACTTTGGTTTGTTGAACTAACTCATCCACGTTCAACAAGGATAAAGCCAATAACGCAAGACACAGATAAAAGCCTCCTTCACAGAGCTTCGGCAGTGTAAAGCAAACAATTCCATAAAATAAAAGCAGAGTATGAGAAATTTCCCATACTCTGCTTTTATTGTTCTCCACACCAGATCAGACCTGCGGCTTTCCTACAGGTCTTATGTGCTTAAAACGGCTCGATGGCTTTCTCGTTTTTACCAGTTTGAGGCTGATTTTCAATACTTCTTTCTTCGGCTTCCTTAGGAATTTCTTTAAGGTGTTTATTTACTTCTTCTACTTGATTAGTAGTTCTCATTTCATCCATTTTCAAAAACCTCAATTCTAAAATATTTTGATAAATATAGTATGCAACAATAACGAAGATTTTATGTCCGCTAAGTCAGACCTGCATGCTGTGCCACAGGGTGTCTTTATGTGGCATAGTTATTACAGCAAAAAACATCGAGGATGATGAATTCATGAAAGACGTAGCTCTTCAAATCTTTTCCATTTTAAATAACAATTCAGTGACGCAGCACGGATCATTTCCACGAAGGGGAAAATCAAAGGAAGTGTGGCTTATGAATGGTTTAGGAAATTAGAAGGGAAATACCATTCGGCGCGGAGTTAGTGAAAGTCATCACGGACGGAGATGACGTCACTGAAAAAGTGAGGGAATTTGAAACCAGACAAATTTAATGATTACACCCGAACTTCCGTATACATTTGTAAACGAACGAAAAAGGCATCCAGGATGGATGCCTTAATTTATGAACCGTTGGGCTCTTGATTTACTTCACAGGACAAGCGAGCGGCTTCTTATAGTGATAGGTAAGCTTTTGAAGTTATCGTCGGCTTTTCCCCCACTTCACACCGTACAGGCGAGTTTCCCCGCATACGGCGTTCCAACTAATCCAACTCATTCAATATTTTTATGTGTATGCAAGATGAAATATAGAATCAGATTGCTTCGTTCAGGCATTGCTCACGCAATTCATTGACCTTTTTAAGTTGCTTTTCATTTAACTTGAGTGCATTTAAAAGCTCTTGTGTTTTCTCTTGATTTCTCATATGAATGAGGCGGTGAACAGATTCGTGCAATATCATTAAATTCCCGTATGAATCATCTTTTGTGAGATGGTACGGTGTTTTATGATGACAATGCCAATCGTTCAGTCCTAATTCAATTCCTGTAACGGTACATTTCCCGTATTGTGCAATAAACCGACTAATCCGATTATCATTGTATTCGATGGAACGGCTTGGTATAAATTGTTTCATCACATAAGCGAGTGTTTGTTTATTAATCGCTCGCAAGCTTTGATGAATTTTATTTCTACCTACGGTAGTATAATTACAGATTGATTGAGAAAAGTTAAGGTTCACCTTACAGCGTTGGGCATGGATTGGAACAAGCACCATTTCTTTTATTTTATAGAGCTTACATTCATATCCCTTATACCGTTTCTGTAAGGATTTTGTGAAGTCCTGAAACGTTGCTTCTTTTCTCATTTCTTTTAAACGATTGTATAATGCTTTATTAAGACGATTGCCCAGCTCGTTTAAGTCTTTCGTGATATGTGAAGCTGCGGAGTAATAATTCTGTATCCCCATTATGACCATATTGAATCGCCAGACATTTTCGGGTGATTGATGTTTCTGGATCGCCTTTACTGCTTGTTTTAGCTTTATTTGTGCATTCCCGAGTGCCTTCTTTGTCATATGTGAGCGAGCGACATAGAGAGTTCTTCTGCTTGTCCTTTTCGGATGTGCTTTTAGCCGAAAGCCAAGAAACTCTGATGAGTTTTTCTTTAGATTTACCACTTTTGACTTTTCTTCACTAATCTCAAGGTGCAACCTTTTTTGAAGAAAATCTTTTACCGCGTAATGCATTTTTATCGCTTGTGAACGAGTTCGACAAAGGATTTTAAAGTCATCCGCATATCTCACAATATAGCTGTGTTTCAAATTCGATTGTTTTAATGCATTATATCTGCCAGCATACGATTTATATGGCTTTTGTGTTTCAAAACTCTCCCATTGATGACTGACCCACCAATCTAATTCGTTTAGTACGATGTTAGATAATAGAGGTGATAAAATACCACCTTGTGGTGTGCCTTTCGTTGGGAAGCCTTCTCCAATAATTTCAGCTTTTAAAAGACGCGAGATAATGGAAAGCAGAGCTTTATCTCGAATGCCTAATGACCACATTTGTTTTAATAACTTGGTATGGTCCACATTATCGAAAAATCCTTTTATGTCAACATCTACACAATGATATAAACACCCCCGATTGATGAGCGTTTCAAACCTAGCTTTCGCATGATGTGTATTGCGATTTGGTCTAAACCCATAGCTATGTTTATAAAACCTCGCCTCACAAATAGGCTCAAGCACTTGTAAGATACACTGTTGGAACAGCCTATCCCAAATAGTCGGAATCCCTAAAGGCCGTGTTTTTCCATTTGCCTTCGGAATAAAGACACGCCGAACGGCTTGGGGTGTGTAGTGTTCAAACATTAGTTGTATCGTCGATACAACTTCTAATACAGATAACTGCTTTATATCTTCAATCGTTAATCCATCATATCCAGCCGTTTTACTGCCAGTGTTTCGTTTAATATTGCGATAAGCTAATCGAATATTTTCATCAGATCGCATTAAATCGAGTAATCCATAAAAATTTTGACCATCAGCACTTCGAGCATATAAAGAATCAAAATGGTATTGCATGTCATAATACTCGTTGTGCCTCAGTTTCTTTCGTTTTAACAAGTCGGTGGCTCCTTTTGGAGCTGAACCTCTATTAGTCTTACAAGAACCTTATTAATCGTTGAAGAACTGCCTTGCATGGTGAATAAATCTTCTATTAGTCTAGTGGCTATCCCTTCACGTTCATTACACGCTTCGTCGGTACTGTGCCACCACTTTCACTGATATGAAGAGAAGTTATACAGTCGCTATTCTCACGACTATTTTCCTTTCCAACGCTTCACCGAGAGTAAGCTCTCCACGTTATCAGCTTACAACGTTGAGTTATGTCTATTATGGAACAAACTTAGGTGCTTCCTATGAGCCTGTTAACCTTGCATGTGCCTGTAACACAAGATGGATTTTTATATAGTTCATTCTTACTCACCCACAGCTAACCCTACATGTAGTAGTACATACATTTCTATATAATGGGCGTCTAGACCCGTACATTCAGAAGTTCGTCAGCAATACAGTATCTTATTTTATTTACATTGCATTCTCACCATATCTGTTCAACCCAAGCACCATGATTTACACCACCCCATCGGGTAGGCTTTCGTCAGCCGGACTGTTACGGTAAATTCTCACGCCTATTAGCCGAGCTTATAACACGCTTTTCCTTACTAAAAAAACGTGCTATTCGACGCAGGGGGAGCCTTTCAGAACGTTACCTCCTCATTCGACTCCTCGACATAACCCTTCAGTTCTAGAAATCTAAAACTGCCTGACCTTTACCAAAATTGTGTGACCACATTTCATTTGAGTCAGGAACATTTCGCACCAACTAAAGCCCCCTATTGTTGAAGATCGTTATTGAAGAAAAGCACCCCGTTAGTGAAACAAGGAAACCTCCCTAAAACTGTAATTTGTGCCACTCATTTTCTGGTATAACTCTGTTGAAGTAATCAACTGGCTTTACTTTATAGCCATCAAGTTTAAACGTTATTGTCTCTTCTATTCTGGGACAGTCATTAGTATAAGGAAAAAGGAAGAGAGTAAATGAAAATCTATTAGGCATAATAGGTGTTAGGGCTTACCGTATGAAGACGGGAAGGGTGTAGATTAAGACATATTTCAAATTCAATTTAAGCGTGATTTTGTTCAATAATCTGACCCGATTATTGAATAACGTGACTGGCATTATTAAGTGACTTTATTGCTTTTCAAACGACTTATTATTTGTTGACAACTGTAACAAAAACGAACGTTTATGTTACGGGGATTCCGTTCATTATGTTAGGCTATCAATCTCGCGTAATTTGTGTAATAAAAATACGTAACAATATTATTTGTAACAATATTAAATCTATGATGTTTTTGATACAATAATATACAGAGGGGAGGATACATATGAACTTTGGTTACATGCGTGTTTCTACACTCGACCAGAATTTGGACCGAAAAAGGAAACAGTTGGAGGAATTTGGGTGTGAACGAATCTTTTTTGAAAAGGTGACAGGGACAAAACGGGAACGGCCAGAATTAAACCGGATGCTGGAATTTCTTCGTCCAGAGGATACGGTTGTCGTAACGGATTTGACTCGCTTATCTCGGTCTACAAAGGATCTTATTGAAATTACTGAACTCATTTCGAAAAAGGGAGCACATCTAAAGAGTTTAAAAGAGTCTTGGCTAGATACAACAACAGCACATGGGAAAATGCTGTTTACCATTTTCGCTGGTATTGCTCAATTTGAAAGAGATTTAACTTCCGAACGGACAAAAGAAGGGATTATGGCTGCAAGAAAACGAGGGAAACATCCTGGAAGGCCTAGAACCGATGGGGAGAAGGTTAAGTATGCCCTATATCTTATCGATCAAGGCATGAGTCGCACGGATGCTGCTGAGAAGGTTGGTATTTCTCGCATGACTTTATATCGTAAGATGCAAAAGAATAATGGAATTGAGTAGCATCCATTGGACAAAGGGATTCTTTGGATTATTTCTTAGATTTACCTTCCCCTTGATTGCACGAATGCCGGCACTGGGCCAAAGTGGAGCAGCTTTTGGTCGAACAAAAATTAGGTAACAGATGAGTTTAAAGAAGTATACCATCGATGGAAAGCATGAGAGATGACAGCTGTTAAGGCCGTGCAGGAAGTAGGCCTAAAAAGACAACCTTTTATAGGTTTGTCAGGGAGTATGAAGAAGTAGCACAAGAATAAATATGTAATAGGTAGAAACACGTCAAAAAAGGAGCATCTGCCAGTGAGCAGATGCTCTTTTAGAAAAGGGGGATATGTTATCATCTTTGCCAGTTTTTCAGATTTATATACATCTATTTTTTAAAAGTTATAACGTTGGATTATGTAGTTAATAAAAACATTGTTCGACACACATCTAGAGGACTGTTAAATTCCATGTTTGGTTCCTCTAACGCCTAAAATAGTGGATGTTCTCCCATTAGTACGGTACCCTTAAAGTATACCTATGAAAAAAATCTAGTTGTCAGATTTTTTTATGATGTAAATAAACTAAAATATCAGGGGAAAGAGAAAATGAAATACATAATGAGTAATGTAAAATTGATATTTCTAAAGGAAGTGTAAGATGAAAAGACATATACCCAACTTATTTACATTTGGAAATTTATTTTGTGGTTTTTTATCCATCGCTTACATAATTAATGATGATCTGAGAAACGCTACAATCTTAATTTTTATCGCGATAATGTTAGATGCAGTCGATGGTAGAATAGCTAGAATACTTGGTGTATCAAACCCAATCGGAAAAGAACTGGATTCTTTAGCTGATATTGTATCGTTCGGGGTTGCTCCTGCGTTCTTAGCTGCACATACTTATTTTATTGACTTTAATATGTATGGAATTATTATGTCCGGATTATTTCCGTTGTTTGGTTCCTATCGGTTAGCCCGATTCAACATTACCTCACAGGATGAGTCACTTAAGCATTTCGAAGGCATACCCATTACGCTGGCCGGAGGAATCGTCACTTTCTTAACATTATTTGTGAAGGCAATCCCACTTTGGATTTTTATTCTGCTTTTCTACGGGCTTTGCTTTTTTATGGTGAGCAGGATTAAAATACCTAGTTTTAAGAAGGTGGGATTACCTAGGTACAGTGTACTGATAACATTATTTTTGTTTTATATGTTTTACTTAATTGCTAAATCTAGATTTGAAAACGTTCCGGTTCTCTTTTATGTTGCATTAATTACTTACATTTTGTTTATAACGGTAAGATATATAAAAGAAAAAGAAACCAGATTTCCAATGAGAAGAAAAAACTTTCGTTTACCAAAAAGGCTTTACAAAAGAAAGAAATTTAATAAATAGGCTTTGTTAAATTTCGTTGTTGATTTTTATCAAAGAAAAAAGCCGATTTTTATTCCGGCTTTTTGTTTTCCTTGTTTAACTAACCAGCTAATAGAAGCTTATTGTTTATTCAAGAAAAGGGCGCTTTTCTCAAGTAACGAAAAATCCCAATTTCTCAATTTTAATGCTGAGAAATTGGGATTTTTTCTTTTGGAATCTCCTTAACGTTGTAAATTCGCGTTTTGCTGGTGGTACCCCATGCCCATCAAGCTAGGGCAAATCATTACCCCAAAAACAAAAAAAACGCTATTCTTTCTGTAATATGTAGAAAGGATGGTGTTTTTTATGTGTCACGAGGTTTCAGGTGAACTTACTCTCTTTTCACAGGAATTACAACGATCTTTGTCTCCACAAGCTCTCCAACAGCTGGCCAAAAAGGTAGGCTTTGTTCAAAGGACGAGTAAGTACCAAGCCAAAGATTTAATAGCATTGTGCGTGTGGTTAAGTCAAAAAGTAGCGAGTACTTCCCTGACACAGTTATGTAGTTCTCTAGAATCTTCAACGGGGGTCTTAATAAGTCCTGAAGGACTCAATCAACGATTTAATCCTTCAGCTGTCAAGCTTCTACGAAAAGTATTAACTTCTCTGCTTACGCAAAAGCTATATGCCTCTCAGTCCCTTTCTCATCGTTATGCTTCTCAGTTTCGGCGTATACGAATCTTGGACTCTACGACCTTTCAACTTCCAGATGTGTTTGCCTCAACCTATCAAGGATCCGGAGGCAGTAGCCATACAGCTGGCGTAAAGATTCAATTAGAATATGATCTTCTTAGCGGTCAATTCCTACACGTTCACTCGGGACCAGGTAAACAAAATGATCGAACCTACGGTTCCACTTGCTTACAAACAGTACAAACAGGAGATTTATGTATACGCGATTTAGGTTATTTTGATTTGAAAGATCTCCACCAAATGGGTGAGAAAGGGGCCTATTATATCTCTCGCTTAAAATTAAACAATCGGATTTATCTGAGGAATCCTGATCCCGAATACTTCAAAAATGGAACGCTCAAAAAACAAACCGAGTATATTCAGTTGGATATGGAAGAAATCATGCACCAATTAAAACCGGGGCAAACCTATGAGATCTCTGACGTTTACATTGGCCAGTATCAAAAGTTGCCGACTAGGGTTATTATCCACCGACTTACGGAAGAACAAACCCGAAAACGGTGGGAAAATCAAGCGTTAAAGGAGAAAAAGAAAGGTATTGTCATGAAAGAACGGAGTAAACGGTTGAGTGCTATGAATGTATACATAACCAATACGCCACTAGAAGATGTCCCAACGGGACATGTTCACAATCTTTATTCTTTACGTTGGCAAATTGAATTACTTTTTAAAACATGGAAATCCTTCTTTGAAATAGATCATTGTAAAGAGATAAAAAAAGAGCGATTAGAATGTCATCTTTATGGTCAACTGATTGGCATTCTCCTCTGTTCCTCCACCATGTTTCAAATGCGGCAGCTACTCCTCATCAAGAAAAAACGAGAGCTCAGCGAATATAAAGCCATTTATATCATCAAAGATTATTTTTCACTCCTGTTTCAAGCAATACAAAAAAGCACCCAAGAACTATCAAAGATACTGCTCCGCCTGTTTAACCTCCTACAGAAAAACGGGCGAAAATCCCACCGGTATGAGAAAAAGACAGTCTTTGACATATTGGGTGTTGTCTATCAGTATACCATGTGTCACAAGAAAGTAGCATAGCGTTAAAAAATTGACCTATTTCAGGTTTATTTGGCATGCCTTTTTTCAGTAGCATAGACGGCTTTCTTGTAGAAACGGCTCTACTCTAAGTATTTGTCGTTGTTAGCTTGATGGGCATGTGGTGGTACCCCTTTATGTACGTTTCATCCACTCTCCATGAATCATTGGTTTGTTTGAGATGACGTCGGATTCGCTTATCCAACTCAGGACCATATTGATGAACCCAACACATAATGGTTGTGTGAGCAATGGATAAGCCTCGTTCCTCCATCATTTCCACCAAATCACGGAAACTTAGGCTGTACCGTAGGTACCATCTTACCGTTAATAAAATAATATCAGGCTGATAGTGCTTCCATTTGAACAAACTTTCCTTTTCCATACCGATCACACACCTTTTTTAGAGTAATAGTATCAGTATGTCCAAGTTTTAGAGATTAATTGCAAGATGTTCGAGGTTTCTGTACCAGAACCCCAAAAAGTATTGAGCGCTGATCCTTTTTTGCAGGATAGCGTCCGTTTGTTGAAGATCATTGCAAAGCCTTATTGAACAAAAGCCCCAGTGGGACTTGAGCCCGTCAACTAAACAGTTCGCCCCCTGCTTGTAGAAACATGATTGAGGCTGGCTGGGACTTTGATCTCGCATAACAAGCGAAGCTACGATGGTATTATCTTATAATAATAATTCTTTTTTGTTTTTTAATACTTTTAAAATTTTTAAAACATTAAAAACATTAAATTTATTTCTGTGTTTTTTTGTATTTTTCTGTAGTTTTTTGTAGTTATTATTGTAAGTTACATATAAGTTACATATATGTTTTTTGTTAAGAATAATATCAAAACGAGTAATATAGTTTATATTTTGCGAATTTTAAATCGGTTTATGATTATGTGTCAGATTTTCTTGCAAAAAACAAACTGAATTTTCACTTTCTATTATCATGTTAAAATAATTTGTTAATATAACGAGTTGAAAAAAGGATAGATTCTATTGTTAAAGGGGGCCTTATGTATAAGGAATTCGATTAAGTATGAAAGTTTTTTGGATTACGCCATCGCGATGTTTCTAATCCAAATGAATTGAGGACCGAATCATCCCAGAGATAAAAACTGAAAAAACGTAATCTCGATATTAAAGACAATTTAGGACCTGTTGCTCTTTTAGTTTAGTAGTATCAGTATATCCAAGTTGGATAGATTACTTACCATCAGTTCAAGTTTTTTGCACCAGAACTTGTCTTAATTTACAGCTATTTTTTACTCTGCGGTAAACGGAAAAGATGCTGGATTTATTTCTATATGTGAATAAAACATACATTTACACAACTAAAAGAAAGCGCTTACAATATTTTGTAAACACTTAATAAAATTTTCTAAGTGAACTTTACTATATAATTTGAAAGCAATATGATCTGGGAGGAAAAATTATGCCTATTGGTTCTACTATGATGTTTAGAGGAGAAAAGGATAAAGTTATGCGGTTATATGATAATGGTACTTTTGAGATCAAAGAAAAGGACTCATTAGGTAGAGTTGAATTATTGTCACTTTCCGATCATAAAATCTTTGAAAAAATCATCAAATCCTGCTAATCTGATGATTTTCCGATTACTGATAAATAAGTTTTATGTCAACTAGAAGTGAATGAAGTTACGCTGATAAAAAACAAATAAATAATAAGCTTCAATTTAAATCAAGATATGTTTGAGATTATTTAATATTCTAATTATTTATCCTATGACTAAAAACAGTGATAATCTTTTTAAGTTAAACAGTAGATCAATCAGCAATATTGAATAAGAAATAACCTGTAGGAGGGATTAAATGATTTTCAATGATTTTTTCATTAACCATTGTATTTTTTCATCCTTTGTAAGCTTAGCTATAGTCATTCAAGTTTTTACAACACGTAAAAGTTTGAAATCAATCTATCTATTGGGAGGATGTTATGCTAGTATCGTTGCAGTTATTCTGATGTTCTTTCCCGTTAGATATAATGAATTTTTCTATGATCTTCGATTTGCTCCTCTTATTCTATCATTTGTTTATTTTGGTTATAAAGCTGGATGGATGACAGCAATCGGTATTTACATTGCTCACGTTTATATAGGTAGTGATCACTGGATAGTAGGTGTAGATATGTTAGGAGGAACCATTTTCCTATTCACCTTACTTAAAAACTATATGAAGAACCTTCCCTCCATAAAAAGAGCCTTTCTTTATCTAGCTATTCATTTTGTTGTTTATTATTTAATATTAGAAGTTTTTTCAGATTTAAGTGCTAATATGTATTTTCATATTGAGTATTTCCTATTTGTTTTTGTTGGACTTTTGCTTGGTTTATTAATCATTGAAGCTCATAATAAACTGTATCGTTTGACACAGAGCTTGTCACATTTGAACCAAAAATTAGCCGAATCAAAACAAGAATTACAAGATACGGTACGTGAACAACAAGGGGCTATTTTTAAGTTTAAAAAGGTGAATGAACGTTTTATCCATATGATGTGTGATGGACAATTATATTATCGAAATGAGATGGACCCTAAACAAGTGGTAGGTAAAGATTTACAAACTATGGATCCTTTCGTCGTTCCTTCACATTTAGTTCCCCAACTACTGGAATATTACCAACGGGCATGGGAAGGGCAAGAAGTCACGTTTGAACTACCATGGCCAAATGATAAAACCTTTATTGTCATCTTGCTTAGGCCTGTTAAACGAGAAGGGAAAGTCATTGAAGTTGTCGGCTCTGCTATTGATATAACGGAACGAAAGAAGATGGAAGAGGAACTAAAAGTAACCAAAGAACGGCTGGAATCATTCGTCAATCATAACATAGATGCTATCGTTATAGCTGATTTAGAAGGACATATTTTACAAGCTAATAAAGCTTATGAAAAGATATTTGGCTGGTCAGTACAAGAAACCTTGGGACAAAGATTACCTTGTGTACCTGATTTATTAATGGATGAAGCTTTAGAACAGATTCAAAAGGTCATATCCGGGGAATCTATTACTAGATTGGAAACAGTTAGACTACGAAAGGATGGAAGTCTCTTCGATGTAAACCTGACTATTTCTCCTATTCTAGATTCAAAGAGAAATGTGATTGCTGTATCAGCAATCATTAGAGACATTTCCGAAAGGAAACAAGTAGAAAGAGAACTGCATCGGTTACATCAACAATTGCAGGAAAGTGAGAAGAAGTACCGTATTCTATTTGAACAAGCCGTGGATGGGGTATACTTGGTGGAATTGGATGAGAATCGACTTCCAACTCGATTCCTTGAAGTAAATCCAGTGGGGTGCGAAAGATTTGGATACAGTAGGGAAGGCCTTCTCTCGATGCCATTTGCCGATATAGTTTCTCCAAATTCTACAATGCTCATAAGAATTGTGGAAAAAATTAGAGAAGGAAAGCGTTCTTTCACTTTGCAAGATGAATATGTTTTTAAAACAGGCAAAAAAATGGATACTGAGTTTAGTGTCCGTGTTTTTAACTTGGGTGAAAAGGAAGTTTTCCTGGCCATCTCTCGAGATATCACCGAACGGTTAAAAACGGAAGAATTACTACGGAAAGCAGAGAAGCTTGCTGTCGTAGGGCAATTAGCCGCCGCAATCGCCCATGAAGTTAATAATCCTTTAACCGCAATGAAAGGATTTATGCAATTACTAAAATCACCGGAAAATGAGAATAATCAGAGTTATATAGATGTGGTGTTATCAGAGATGGATCGAATAGAAGGTATTACCAATGAGTATATCGCGGTAGCCAAGCCACAGGCGGTAAAGGTCCACCCCAATGACCTGCACATGTTAGTAGAACAGGTTACACTCTTACTCCAATCTCAAGCGATGATGAATAACGTCCAAATTAGAACGAAGTTTGAATCTGGCATTCCTTTGATCCCTTTTGAAAGGAACCAATTAAAACAAGTGTTTATCAATATCTTAAAAAATGCAATTGAAGCGATGCCGCTGGGGGGAGACGTTTTGATCCAAGTCAATAAACTTGATGATCACCAAGTATGCATTCGCTTTATCGATCAAGGATGTGGGATTCCAAAAGAACGTATCTCACATCTCGGAGAACCTTTTTATAGTATCAAAGAAAAAGGGATTGGTTTAGGATTAATGATTTGTTATAAAAATATTGAAGCGCATCAAGGAAAAATAGTTATTGAAAGTGAATTGGATAAAGGAACAACGGTTGATATTATTCTTCCTGTCAATTTTCTTCCTCATTAAGAAATTCATTCATTTTCTTACATAGGAGAGGGAATACAGAAGAACGTTTATTAGGAATTTATTTTTATATACGAAGTTCTCTATTGATAAGAGCATTCTGATTCTGTGTATATAGTAACTATTATGTTGCATGAGAAAGTTATTAATGACCATATAACTTCTCCAATTTAGAGAATGAATTTATAACAACCATAAGCGACTTTGTTCATTTCGATTAACATGAATAAGATTTCGTTTATACTATTTCCTTATTCACTGTGATTACTTTCTTTTTACGTTCGTCATTTATTCAAGTTATACAGATTTTGCGCCAGAACCATTTTTAACTATATTAAACAACAGATAAAGAAAGTGTTTCTCTCAGCAAAAAAAGACAAAAATCGCAAAAAACTACAAAAAAGTCCAAAAAAATATTGACGAGAATATTCAGAAAATTATAAAATCTAGTTAAGGATTAAGAAAGTTATATAGAGCCTGATGTCTAAAAATTTAAATCTATGTAAATAGCTAGTAGTTCCCTTTTTTCTGTAGCTTGTATACATGGGTCTAATAAAAAAGGAGGGTAGAGGATAATTAAATTAGACGATAATTGGTTCTTCATAACCTTCATTAATTCACAGACACTCTGTTTTATTTTACGTTAAAGGTCTATCTATTTAGGAATACGTGTATCATCTATGTCAGTTAATTTCTGTAGAATCTTATTGAATTTCGTATAATATGGAAACACAAAACTAAATGTGAATTCAAAAAGGGGTGAAGTAAAAAACAAAATAACATTTTAAATGGTAAGATCAACTAATGATTGGAAATGCTATAGAAAACCAATATGTAAAAATTCAGACTTGTGTAAATAATCGATGTCCCCACATCAATTATTAGAAGAATTAAACAATAATTAAATCTAGTTTCATTTTAACAAGTCTATAAGAAAAAATAAAGGGTAAATATTATATTTTTTGGAAGTCACTTTAGCTCTACCTTAGAACACGTATACCATATTAGATGATTACTCTTTTGGTGTAAAATCGTAATTTAAATGGGTGTCTGTCAAGATGGATGTTCAGATGCTTTTACTCTCATAATAAGTAATCTTTCTTGAAGTGTTTTTCTATCAGCTTTTTGGTTGTTTCTAATCTTTACAGATTCAATCATCCTCAATTTTTTAGTTGTTCGAATTCAAATGTTAGATATTAAATCTGATTTGAACAAAGTCAAGATTTTAGTAAGGAATGATCTGTTGTATCAACTCTTGCTCCTTGAACGTAAAAATTTAGCAGCTATAAAAATTCCCCCTAGCTTATATATATCTGGGCAGACTTCATTCACTGGTGAATCTGCCCCTTTTTAATATGCGTATAGGCTTGATTTTAATCAAAATATGATTGAAATTGTTTTTTTCTAATGTACAATTTTGCTTCATGTAATATTGCGATATTCAATTAGAGGGGAGACGTTTATATGTCATTTGCTCATTTTGATGAGATTTATGATATTTGTGATGATAAAGCCGAAATGGATCGGTTGTTTAATAAGGAAACCAGCTTAACAGACGTAGTGATTACAAAAAATATTCGAACGTTTAACGCGGCTATTCCAACGTCGATAAATTTAAGTAAAAAAGAACAAGCCAAAGAACTCTCCTTAGTGTGAAAGATTGACAACCATTTAAATTTTTCTATGTTATACATTTTTCTTCCTCACTTTTTTATGAATTTTATCAATCGCATCAAAAATCCCAAAAATGTTATGGAAGTGTTAACAATTCTGTGTAAAGCAGATGATTCTTGCGCAAAAATATTCACTAGCAACATAGAGCCATTCATTTCTTTCAGATTGGAGAATTAAAAAGCTGATACAAAAGTTTATGGGTGAAGTCTTTTCGATTTTGGGTAGACTTCACCTGTTGTTGGTGAACTTACTTTGTTTTCAACACATGTATAGCTTCTATGCTACTTACAATACAAGTGGATGTTTGAAGGAACTTGAACCCAAAATGGTACGAACACGACTTTTGATGAGATGTTGTTTAGATATTGAATTTATCTTATTTACATGCTCGATGGCATGTTTTTTTCTTTCTGCAACTCTTCAATTGCAACAGAATAAGCCGGATTCTTATCGACCGTTATCACCTGGGGTTTCGAAACATGAAAAGCAGCTACCAAGGTAGAATACTGTAAAAAATCAATGGGATGAAGGACTATGGTTAAATGATAAAGAAGCATAGCGTTTAGGTTGATAGTCAAAGGAAAGCTTGCTTAGACCAATGGATAACACATTATCGATCCTATGCTGCTAAAGGTCAAAATGCCAGTTATATTCCTGCTTTGGCAAAAATAAATTCATCGCAATAGAGCTTTAGCTCACTATTTAAAAGAGACCGGTTTTTTGGAATCGGATGTAGAGGAAGCCCTAGAGGTTTACCTGAAACAATGTTCGAGTGAAATCAATACAGAGGACATAGCCTTGGTTGGCCTGATTCTTGCCCAGGATGGATATCATCCTATTCTTAAAGAACAAGTCCTGCCTAAAAAGGTGGCTAGATTAACGAAAGCCTTAATGCTCACTTGCGGAATGTATAATGTGTCTGGAAAATTTGCTGCTTTCATCGGATTACCAGCTAAAAGTGGAGTGTCTGGAGGGATTATGGCACTCGTTCCTTCAAGAGTGAGGAGGGAACTACCATTTCAAGATGGATGTGGTATTGGTATATATGGGCCAGCTATTGATGAATATGGCAACAGTCTGGCGGGAGTTATGTTATTGGAGCGTATCGCACAAGAATGGGATCTAAGTATTTTCTAAAATCATAGTAAACAAAAAATGTTCAGACATCGTGCTGAACATTTTTTTGTAATGCTTCAACGGGCAGCAAAATACTGGTTCTGGTGCAAAAACTTCAAAATATCTGCACGTAATCTCCCAAAACTTGGACATATTGATACTACTACTCTAAAAAGGGGCATGACCAGTATGAAAAATCAAAATTTGTTCAAACCGAAACATTATCAGCCTGATATTATTTTGTTAACAGTGAGATGGTATCTACGATACAACCTTCGTTTTTGTGGTTTGGTGGAAATGATGGAGAAGCAATAATTTGACTGGTGTTGGAATTCAAGCAACTATCACTCCTGCTCAAGAACCGTATGAACTATAAATAATATACATAAATTCATAATGGTTTGTCTGTCTGATTCTTTTTTGCGTCAGAACCATTGTCTTTTTTTTAAAACTGATTAATTTAAATATTTTAATTTTTTTATATTTGTGGTATCTTAGAATTATAAAATAATTACTGGGCAAAGGCGCCTTTAATAGCAGTCAAATAGACTGTTGTTAAAGGTGCTTTTTTGCTTTAAAAGGAGGAAAACAGAAAATGTTCATGCAAAGAAAAAGATTGAAAGGGATTGTGGGAAGTGTAGTCATCAGCAGCTTTCTTTTGACAACAGGATTTTCGGCGGCAGCCGAAGAATCAGCAGCCCAAGGTAAAAAGTATCAAAAACAAGAAAGCGTTACATCTATCCAATTGTTGGATCAAGGGAAATGGGCTCCAGACACATATAGAGCTGTTCAAGATTTGATCAACGAGTATGGTGTCAAAAGCTCCAAGTATAAGGTAGAAAAGAAACCTTACGCCATCTTTGACTGGGATAATACAAGTATTATGAATGACACGGAAGAAGCTCTTTTCTTCTATCAAATTGATCATTTGAAATTTGATCTAACTCCAGAAGAGTTTTACAAAGTCTTAAAAACTAATATTCCAGAGGGGCCATTTTCGAAAGACTATAAAAACAGTAACGGGGAATTGGTTACTTTAGAAGAGATTACAAAGGATCTAAAACGGGACTATGAATATCTTTATCGCCACTACAAGGGATTAAAAGGCGATCAATCCCTCGATGCTATTCATGCCACGGATTATTTTAAAGATTTTAAAGTGAAACTATATTTTCTTTATGAGGCAATTGGTGATACCTATAGTACCGATGTTAGTTATCCATGGGTCCTTTACTTGTTTTCAAACATGTCCGTTGAAGAAGTTCAACAGTTGGCGGAAATTTCTAACGATCTCAATTTAGGTGCAGGCATTTCGGAAGAAAAACTGACAAGTCCGCAACGGCTGCACGGGGATGCCGGTGTAGTGAGTATTTCCCATATAAATGGTTTGCGATTGGCACCTGAAATTTCAAATTTAATGCACACGTTCCAGAATAATGGAATTGATGTTTATGTTGTATCCGCTTCGATGGAAGAAGTTGTGGAAGTATTCGCATCAAATCCTAAATATGGCTATAACCTTCCTGAGGAAAACGTATTTGGCATGAGATTGAAGAAAGAAGATGGAAACATCCAACCTGTTTATGAAGAAAATTATCCGTTTACTGCTGGTCATGGAAAGCCAGAAACCATTATAAATGAAATTGCTAGTAAAAAAGGAGGCTATGGTCCTATCTTTGTTGCTGGCGACAGCAGTACCGATTATGAAATGTTAACCGAGTTTAAGGATACAAAGCTCAGACTGATTATTAATCGCGTAAGCGGCGGCAAAATTGGAGAAATTTCAAAATTAGCTGCATCACGAATGGGGAAAAACAACCCTAAATTTGTACTTCAAGGAAGAAATGAAAATACCGGTTTGTGGATCCCGACTGAATATACAATTAAGTTAGGAACGAATGAAAAGATTTTGTTAGCAAACCAGTAGACCGTATAAATAATGAGGGTAACTCAAAAAGCATCCCTTTTGAGTTATCCTCATGAAAGGCCCCGTCATGAAAATCCAGTAAAATCAAGGGATTGCTTCTAATCATTGTTATGTTAACTAAAACTGTATATCTTATACATAAATTCTGCTCGTTTAAATAATATATGTATTTAAAGTACATATCACTTTCGGAGATTGGGTACCTTTTTGAAATGTACCCTATAAAGTAGACACTTTAAAGGAACTATCGGCTTTTATTAGGTAACTTGTCCATAATATTACTGTTAAATTAATCCTATTCGAGTGGGAATGTAATACTGCACTCGGTTCCTAGTTGAAGTTTACTGTTTATTTCAATATCTCCGCCATGAGCTATAATGATTTGTCTTGCAATTGCCATTCCTAATCCTGTTCCAGAATTATTAGAAGATGCACACGACCCTCGGAAGTACCGGTCGAATAAGTGATCAATAGTTTCTTGATCCATACCGACCCCATCATCCTTAATTAAAACACGAATTTGCCTAATTGATGGGGGCCTGCCACCTTCCCCTCCTTCGAATGCATCGACAGGAGGGGAAGGTGGCAGGCATTTTATTTTTTATGGCGTAATATCTTTTCATATGGTACGTTTAAAAGATAATTAAGAATGATATTCAATGAGAATGGGGTGTGTAACATCAATGTTAAGACGATTTTTCAGCTATTACCGGCCTCATAAAAAGTTATTTTACATAGACTTTTTTTGCGCCCTGCTGGTTGGGCTGCTGGAGCTGGGATTCCCTATTTCAGTCTCATGGTTTATTGATGAATTGCTCCCGGAAGGTAATTGGGGTACAGTAACGGCAGTGAGTGCCGGGCTTTTAACACTGTATGTAATGAGTTCTGGAATGCAATTTGTCGTCAACTATTGGGGGCATAAGCTGGGGATTAATATTGAAACGGATATGCGGCGAGAACTGTTTAACCATGTTCAACGCCAGTCTTTCCGTTTCTTTGATGATACGAAAACAGGGCACATCATGAGCCGTATCACAAATGACTTGATGGACATCGGGGAACTGGCTCATCATGGTCCGGAGGATTTCTTTATTGCCATCATCACCTTTATCGGGGCGTTTTGGATCATGTTGACGATTAATGTGAAGCTTGCTCTTGTTGCCATTATCATTGTTCCGTTCCTTGTTTGGTTAATTTCGTACTCAAATATTAAAATGAATCAAGCATGGGGGCAAATGTACGGTAATATTGCCGATGTGAATGCTCGGGTGGAAGATAGCGTTTCAGGTGCACGCGTTGTACAATCTTTCACGAATGAGCAGTATGAGATAGACCGCTTTAATGAAAATAATCAGTTTTTTCGCAAGTCCAAGTTAAAAGCGTATAAAGTGATGAGTTGGAATTTATCTGGAATCTATATTACGACCCGTATGATGACACTTGTCATTTTGGTGTACGGGGCCTGGCTGAGTTTTGCGGGCAGCCTGTCTTATGGGGAATTGGTAGCTTTTATTTTATATGTCAACGTTCTCTTTAAGCCAATCGATAAGATCAGTGCTTTATTGGAACTGTATCCTAAAGGCATGGCAGGCTTTAAACGCTTTACGGAATTGATGGATAGGAATCCAGATATCGAAAATCAGCCGGATGCCATTGAAGTGCCTTTCTTAAAAGGCAATATAGATTTCGAGAATGTTAGTTTTGGATATGAAGATAGCCGGACAATTTTGCAGAATCTTTCTTTTTCTATAGAGGCAGGTAAAACGGTAGCCTTTGTTGGTCCTTCCGGTGCTGGAAAGACAACCATCTGCTCATTAATTCCCCGCTTTTATGATGTGACGGAAGGGGCTATAAGGATTGATGGGATGGATGTCCGCGATATGACAAAAGAATCATTGCGGGCCCAGATTGGCATTGTGCAGCAAGATGTTTTCTTATTTACGGGAACGATCAGAGAAAATATTACGTATGGAAAACTGAATGCAACCCAAGAGGAGATTGAGGAGGCAGCAAGAAAAGCTCATCTAACGGAACTTATCGATTCATTACCTAATCGCTATGACACGGAGATTGGAGAGAGAGGCCTGAAATTATCCGGAGGACAGAAGCAACGGCTGGCCATTGCCCGTATGTTCCTGAAAAACCCGCCTATCCTGATTTTAGATGAAGCCACTTCGGCATTGGATACTGAAACAGAAGCGATTATCCAGGAAACGTTAAATGACCTATCAAAAGACCGTACGACCCTCGTTATTGCACATCGACTGGCTACCATTCGAAAAGCTGACCGTATTCTCGTCATCACAGAGGAGGGGATTGCTGAAGATGGGACACATTCCGAACTTCTTGCACGAAAAGAAGGCGTTTTTGCCAAACTTCATGCCCATCAGATGACCGTAACATAACAACTGGGCTAAACAGAAAAGAATCATTTCCAACATAAAATCGAGAGAATCCCAAAGGATGAGATTCTCCCGATTTTAATGTTTTTATTTAGCATGAGGCTGGTTTTACTAATGAACAGAGGGAAGTTTGAGGGTGAGTTACCTGATTATGATAGCTGAGAGCTTAAGAGCTTAAGAGCTTTTTTAAAAATAGCAAATAATTTTTTAAGATGTGTTGACAAATCAGAAAATTTAGACTATTTTATTATTAATCATAGTTTTTGCTATGATGTCAACCTCATATGAAAATCGTACACAACCACAATACAGCTCCTTTTATTTGGTAGGCATCTTCGCAGTAATTTCTTATCATCAAGATTTTTGAAAGCGTTTTATTTTTGCTTTTTTTGTAAAAGTATTACGGCCTCCTGCTTATCTTTCACTATTCTTGTCTCTTCTGTCGCGTTTCTTATTAAAATTTTTCAAGAATATCCAAAATGGTATGTACCAATCTTGAGGAGATAATCCTTAAATTTACAAAAAAAAAGCCTTTCCTATATAATAAAACTTGGTCAGATGATTTTAGAATAGGAGACATATATAGATGAGCCGAATGTTTAGAGATGAAGAGACAGTTCCCTTTTATAAGCAATTAAAAGATAAGATTTTAGAGGAAATTGAAAGCGGAAAACTCAAGCATGGAGATAAGCTTCCATCAGAACGGGAGTTAGCAGATCTATATGGTATAAGCCGGATGACGGCAAGACATACATTATCCATTTTAGAGAGAGAAGGGGTAGTGGAGCGGCGTGTAGGTGCGGGAACGTTTCTTTCCAATAATAAAATTGAAATGGATTTCATTACATTTAATAGTTTTACAAACACGATGCTGGGAAAGGGATTAACTCCAAGTACACAGATACTGTCCATCGGAAAGACTCAAGCCAAGCCTATTTTAGCCAATAAATTGAAAGTGCCGGAAGGTGAAGAGCTGGTTGCCATCAAGCGTTTGCGGCTTGTGAATGAAAGACCGATTTCCATTGAAGAATCTTTCATTCCAGACCGATATTGCCCTAGTATCGAACAGTTAATTACAAATGACAGCTCATTATATCAAATTTTGGAAGAAGAATACGGAATCATTCTTGTGAAGGCAAAAGAATATATGCAAATTACCGTTTCTGAAGAAAGCGAAAGCAAGCTGCTAAGAATCCGTTCTGAAAGTCCTTGTGTCTTTCGAGAAGCGGTTGCTTATGCCCATCAGGATAAGGAAATTGAGTTTTCTACCTCGTTAACGAGAGGAGATATTGTTAAGTTTTATTCTGAGCTGAATCTGAAATGATTCCATTCATTTCAGAATACAGACAGAATGGTATATACCGTTTTGAGGTCAGATTTTATCAGGAGGAATGGATGATGAGGGTAATCGGTGTTGGCGATAATGTAGTCGATAAATACTTATACAAAAAAATGATGTATCCAGGCGGGAATGCCTTGAATTTTAGTGTGTATGCCAAGCAACTGGGAATGGAAGCCGCTTATCTCGGTGTTTTCGGAAATGATCGAGCGGCAGAACATATTATGGAAACACTGAAAAATTTGGATGTGGATATTTCTCATTGCAGGCAGTATCCAGGTGAAAATGGTTTTGCAGCCGTGGACTTGGTTGAAGGTGACCGGGTCTTTATCGGGGGGAACGATGGCGGGGTACAAAAAGACCATCCCATCATCCTCACCGCAGAAGATTTGGAGTATATTAAAACATTCGCCATCGCTCATAGCAGCATCTACAGCGGGATGGAATCAGAGTTACATAAGTTAAAAGCATCAGGAATATTAGTATCGTTTGATTTTTCGAATGAGTATAATGACCACATTTTAGAAAACGTTTGTAAAAATGTGGATATAAGTCTTTTATCATGCGGGCAGCTTCAGCTTGAAGAAGTAGAGTCGCTATTAAAACAGGTTTATTCCTATGGGAGCAGATTGGTCATCGGTACGATGGGTTCACGTGGTTCGATAGTTTATGACGGCAAGAATTTTTACCGCCAAGAGCCGCACTTTGTACAACCGGTGGATACGCTGGGGGCAGGGGATTCTTTCTTCACAGCGTTTATTCTTCATTATCTTCTTGGTAAAAAGGAAAACCCCAATAGCGATGAGGCTCTTCTCTTCAAAAGCAGTTTAGAAGAAGGAGCAAAATTCGCCGCCCAAACATGCCTGGTGGATGGTGCTTTCGGTTACGGGATTTCATTCGAATGAGAAAAAATCAACTTTAGAGTTTAACACAGCCCAAAAAATAAAAAGATTTAGAGAAACATAGGAGGTGGCAGGGGGAAGGTTTATATATATAGATGGCTAATTGTTTCGTTCTTCACCGCTGTTTTTGACTCGTTTGTGCGAAGTCGAAACTTTAAGTCAACTGTATATACCATAGGAAGTTTGCTATTCTTTCAAAAATAAGGGGGTTAATGAATGAGAATGAAACTAAAGGTTTTGTTAGCGGTATTGTTGATGTTCACGCTTGTGATTACAGGATGTTCCAGTACTTCCTCGACCAATGAAGAAGATTCAGGCAAAATCGTCTTGAAATTTTTGCATAAGTGGCCTCAACCAGAATACGCTCCTTATTTCGAAGAAGTGGTAAAAGAATTTGAAAGCAAAAATCCGAACATCAAAATTAAGATGGAGGCAATTGCTGACGAACCTATTAAAGATAAGCTTCGTGTTATTCTGGGCGGCAATGAAGCTCCTGATATTATGTTTTCATGGTCAGGGGAGTTCGCCAGAAAATTCGTTCGTGCCGATGCTGCGTTGGATTTGACTCCTTATTTAAATGAAGATGCGGCTTGGAAGGATGGCTTTATCCCTGCATCACTTCAACCTTTTGCATCTGACGGTAAAAATTATGGAATTCCGCTTCGCTTTAACGGCAAATTCTTTGTGTACAACAAGAAAACATTTGATAAATACGGCTTACAGGCACCAAAAACATGGGATGAATTTATGCAGGTTCTTGAAACGTTAAAAAAGGGAGGAGAAACGCCTATCATTCTAGGTAATGAAAGCCCATGGGCAGCTATCCATTACTTAACCGGCTTAAACCAAAAGATGGTGTCGCAAGATGTCAGAATGAACGATTATAATCCTCGTTCAGGAGAATTTACGGATCCCGGCTATGTAAAAGCAATGGAAATGTTAGCGGATTTGAACAAAGAAGGCTATTTTATGAAAAATGTCAACTCCAGCTCACATGATATGGCAAAGCAATTGTTCTTTGCAGGTAAAGGATCCATTTTCTATGTTGAATTAGAAGAATTCCAAAATGTAGAAGATAATATGAAGGGGAACTGGGGATTCTTCCCGATGCCAGCCATCGCGGATGGCCAAGGAAACCAGAACTTCATCACCGGGGCACCAGATGGATTCATCGTTTCTTCTAAAACAAAACATCCGAAGGAAGCGGTCGAATTCTTAAAGTTTTTAACAAGTAAAGAAAATGCCTTGAAGCTCGTGGAGATGATTGGCTGGCCTAGTCCAATTGAAGGTGCCACAAATCCTGATACAGCCTTGAAGCAAGTGGCCGAGGGCGTCGATTATATGAAGAAAGCCGAAGGAATGGCCGAATGGTTAGACACGGATGTGCACGCTAAAGTGGCGGATGTGTATTTATCCAATATTCAACTGCTGCTTGATGGCACCAAAACACCAGAAGAAGTGATTGAAGAAGTACAAAAAGTCGCGAAGCAAGTACAAAATGAAGTGGAATAAACTAGAGCAGGGCAGGCGGTATAAATCAACTGCTTGCCCCTCCTGGGAGGGAGAAGGATGAAAAAAACATTTCAAAGCAGACAAACCGCAATACTCTATATTTTGCCGGCACTCCTTCTCATCTTGTCTTTCGTCTTTCTGCCGATTATATTAAACCTCTACAATAGTTTGTTTAGGTGGAATTCATTTGAGGCGGGGAGAACGTTTGTCGGCTTCGAGTATTATGGCAGGCTTTTCAAGGATCCGGTCTTTTATACCGCACTGAAGAATAATTCCCTGTATGCCATTATTTCTCTCGTATTTCAAGTGGGTGGAGGATTAATTCTCGCTGCCATTTTAGAGGATAAACTGATTAGAAGGTTTCAGCCATTTTTCCGGACGGTCTTTTTTATTCCTTCTGTTATTTCGATTGCTGTCGTTGGTTTATTATGGCAGCTGCTCTATAATCCGGAAGTGGGGCTTGTCAATGGTTTATTAAACGCAATCGGGCAATCGGAATGGGCTCATTCCTGGCTTGGCGACAGCAAAACGGCCATTTACGCAGTCGTTGCCGTTTCACAATGGCAGTACACCGGCTACATGACGATGCTCTTCTTGATCGCCATGCAAAAAATTCCGGCCGAATATTATGAAGCTGCCATGATTGATGGGGCGTCTAAGGTGAAAACCTTCTTTCATATCACACTGCCGCAGATTAAGGAAATGATTCTTGTAGGTACCGTCATTACCGTTATCGGTGCATTCAAGGTGTTTGACGAAGTGTATGTGATGACCTTTGGGGGACCTGGGCGATCAACGGAAGTTTTAGGGACAATGCTTTATCGGGCCGCCTTCAGAAATGACGAAATGGGCTATGCCTCCACCATCGGTACCATCATTTTTGTCATCACTCTAACTCTATCCTTAATTCAAATGAAATTAGGGAAATCGGGACGGGAGGTGTAATGATGACAATTAAAGATCGAATCTTTCAATTTGTAGTCCTTGTATGGTTTACCATTTTCTCAGCGGCCATCATTTACCCTATTATCTGGCTCGGCTTAAGCGGATTAAAGTCGAATAGTGACTTCTTTTTGAACACATGGTCTTTGCCGAAAGAGTGGCTGTGGGAAAATTATAAGGCTGCATGGGATGCGGGAATCGGCCAATTCTTTTTCAATAGTGTTCTTGTAACGGTTATATCGGTAGTAGCTGTGTTGCTATTGGGCTCGATGGCTGCTTACGGACTGAGCCGCTTTCACTTTAAAGGGCAAAATATCTTGCTGCTCATCATTTTAAGCGGTTTGATGCTCGCTCCGCAGGTGAGTTTGCTTCCTCTTTATAAATTACTTCAGGCAGTTGGACTTTATAATACATACGGAGGTTTGATCTTTCCCTATGTTGCCTTTCAATTGCCATTTGCGATTTTCTTGATGCGATCTTATTTCCTTTCCATTCCAAAGGAGCTTGAGGAGTCGGCCATCATGGATGGGTGTAATAGCTGGAAAGTCTATTGGCATATTATTATACCGATGGGTAGACCAATTATTGCTTCTTGTGCTCTATTAACAGGCATGAGTGTATGGAATGAATTTATGTTTGCGCTCGTATTCGTCGAAGATTCCGCCCTTAGAACCATTCCGGTCGGTCTCATGAACTTGAGGAGCCAGTTGAACACAAACTTTGGCATCCAGCTAGCGGGTATGGCCATTTCTGCTCTTCCGATGATCATTGCGTTTATCATCTTCCAAAAACAATTTGTTCGCGGTATATCAGCTGGAAGCGTAAAAGGATGAGAATGGAAATGAATAGGAAAGTATCAAGTGACTTTCCTATTCGATGCTGAATCGCTCTGTTTCAGCATAAGCGGATAAATGGTATATACCAAATGTAGTCCTTTGTGGATTCGCCTTGATTTGTTTTTGGACATATCAAAGGCTCCAATATACACAAAACGAAAGAGAAATGGTAAATATCAGCAAATAAAAGGAGGATAAAAAAATGTTAGCAGAAGTACAAAAGGTGTTGGATGTTTTGAAAGAACGGGAAATCGAGCGAGTCTTTTTCGCAGCATGCGGCGGCTCTTCATCTCTCATGTATGCGAGTAAATATGTGTTGGACCGTGAAAGCGAAACCATTGATTCTGATCTTTATAGTTCCAATGAGTTCGTGCATCGCAATCCGAGAAAGCTCAATGAGAAGGCGCTTGTCATTTTGTGCTCGCACTATGGGAAAACGCCTGAAACAGTAGAAGCTGCCCGCTTTGCACGGGAGAAAGGGGCTTTGACCGTTTCATTGACTTTTGCTCCCGATTCGCCTCTTGCCCAAGTATCCGAGCATGTCATCGTCTATCAAGATGGGAAAGAAACGAATTACGTCAATGAGGCCCCGGCTGTTATGCTGGAACTTGTTTTTGGCCTTCTGTCCATAAAGGAAGGAAATGAAAAATTCCAGGATATTGTTGCTTCATTGGAAAACCTGCGACCTATTTTAGAAATAGAGAAACAAAAATCTTTAGTGAAGGCAAAGGAATTTGCCAGCTCTTATAAGGATGAAAAAGTGATTTATACAATGGGCAGCGGAGCCAATTATGGGATTGCCTATTGGTTTGCGATTTGCTTGCTCATGGAAATGCAGTGGATTCACTCCCATGCCATCCATGCAGGGGAATACTTCCACGGACCATTCGAGATTTTGGATAAGGACGTACCCGTTATTCAGCTTTTAGGCTTAGATGAGACCCGTCCTTTGGAAGAGCGTTCATTGGCATTTACGCAAAAATATGGGGAAAGACTGATTGTCCTTGATGCGAAGGATTTTGATTTAACCGGTGTTGCCGAAAGTGTTAAAGGATATATTGCGCCGCTTGTCCTGCAAGCTGTATTGCGTCAATATGCCGAAGAATTGGCAGAAGCGCGCAACCATCCATTAAGCACAAGAAGATATATGTGGAAGGTGCCTTATTAATCTAAGATTTTAAGGAGAAACCGCGGCTGGCCGGGTGATGAATAGCATGCCGTACAGAAGCAGTTCGGGGCATGGACTGATTCCGATTGATAAGTAGACTGAAAGATTTGTATAGATTTCAAATAAAAAATTTGGAGGTAGAGTTATGTTGAAATTTGATTCCGAATTATTTTTACAATTAGTTGGAAATGAAGCAATGGCGAAAAGAGAGGAAATCGAAAAGATTGTAGATGGGATTTCAGCGAGAGGATTCAAAAACATTTTCCTGATCGGTTCTGGCGGAACCATCGCGATGATGTATCCATTTGAGTATATTTTAAAATCCAACTCTTCATTGGAAGTCCATGCTGAGATTGCGGCTGAACTCTTAGTGATGAATAATCGACACCTGACAAAGGATTCAGTTTGTATCTTTGCTTCTGTAACCGGTACAACGAAAGAAACGGTGGCTGCAGCTCAATTTTGTAAGGGTAAAGGGGCCACAACGATCGGGTTGGTGGCAGAGACCGGTACCCCGTTGGCGGACACGGTTGACCACTGCATTTCAACGGGACACGAAAAACATTCTTTCGACACGTTCTTTATCCATTTACAAATGCTTACTTTCCGTTTTATTCATAATCATGATGAGTTCCCTCAATATGAGCGGTTTATGAAAGAAATTGAGTTACTGCCAAAAGGCATGGTACAGGCGATGGAAGCATTTGATTCGCGTGCCGAACAATTTGCCATCAAGCATAAAGATACGAAATATCACATGCTCGTAGGAGCCGGAAATCTATGGGGAAACACGTACTCCTATGCCATGTGCATTTTAGAGGAAATGCAATGGATCAAATCAAAGTCCATTCATGCGGCTGAATTTTTCCACGGCACTCTCGAGCTTGTCGAAGAAGATACAAGCGTGATTCTCTTTAAAGGTGAAGATGAAACGCGTCCATTAGTGGATCGAGTGGAACGATTTGCTGAAAACATCACGAGAGAACTGTTCATCTTGGACACAAAGGATTATGAACTGGAAGGCATTAGCGAGGAATTCAGAAAACACTTTGCCGTGAATGTAAACTGGGCATTAACGGGCCGCATCAGTGTATACCTTGAGCGTGAACGAAATCACCCGTTGGAGCTCAGAAGATATTACCGAAAAATGGCATACTAAGGGGGCGGGCTGCATGTTCAACTTTGATGCGGAAAGGTTTTTGAGGATGCAAAACGGGGCATTATCTCTAAAAGACGAATTTGATCAGGCCGTCGATGCTGTCATGGAAAAAGGACTGAAAAATGTGTTTTTCGTCGGTACGGGTGGAGCGGCCATCTTAATGTTCCCCGCTGAATTTATTCTGAAGAACCATTCAACCTTACCGATTTTTACAGAGATTTCTTCGGAACTGATGCTGATGGACCATCAACACTTGGATGAGCATTCATTGGTCATTTTGCCTTCGTTATCCGGCACGACAAAAGAAACGGTTGAAGCGGCCGCATTTTGTAAAGAAAAAGGCGCCGTCACTCTTAGCTTAGTAGGGCATGCCAATACACCTTTAGCCAACTTGACTGACTACACATTTGTTAATTTTGCGGAAGATGATACCTCTTGCGAATCATTTTACATTCAATCCTACTTATTGGCGTTCCGTTTGATGTACAAACGAAATGAATTTCCGCAATATCATCAATTCGTCGGGGAAATGAAGCGTCTTCCGTCCGCCCTGTTAAAAGTGAAGGAAGCAACCGAGCAGCGTGCAGCCGTGTTTGCCGAAAAGCATAAAGACACTTCCTATCATATTCTTTCAGGGACAGGTATAGACTGGGCCCAAACCTATTACTATGGAATGTGTATTTTAGAGGAAATGCAATGGATCAAAACCCGGCCGGTCCATGCATCCGATTTCTTCCACGGGACGTTGGAGCTGGTGGAAGAAGATACGAGTATTATTCTTCTAAAAGGGGAAGATGTATCGCGGCCGCTTACCGAAAGAGTCCAACGCTTTGCTGAACATTACACAAAAGAATTGACTGTTTTTGATACGAAGGATTATGAATTGGAAGGTATTTCAGAAGAGCTGAGATGTTTGATTTCCCCGATTGTCCTGGCGACTCTCCTGGAAAGGGTCAGCTGCCATCTAGAAGCGCAAAGGAACCATCCGCTTACAACGAGAAGATATTATAAAAAGGTTCCGTTTTGATAATATAAAGAGAACAAAAAAATGCATGGGGGGTCAGTTCCTTCATGCATTTTTTCGTTTTTTAAGAATAGGCCTAAGAATGTTCCTCTCCTTGCTTTTTAAAGGATTTATATCTCTATCAAATGGGTTTTACGTTTCCACTATTTGTTTCTTAAATGTTTTAAGGTATCCAGGTGAATATTTTTCATCACCTTTACAATCGTTTCATCAACCGGAACTAATGGTTTTAATTTACCATTAACCGTTTTACAAACCGGCTGCAAGGATGATTGTTTATTTTTAACAACCCACACACCATTTTTCTTCTCCAATGTTAAATCAATAATCCCAAGATGGTTCCCCCAATAACCTGCTTGGACAGCCGCTTTCCCATTGATGGTCCCATTATCTGGATTGACACCCTTTTTAACTGGTTTTGAATCTTTAACCGGAAACAGCAAATGACTATGGCCATAAAGGATGGCATCGATTCCCGGTACTTTACTTAAGGAATAAACAGAATTTCCTTCTTTCTGTTTCAGTCCTTTGTCCGCTTTCATGGCAACATGGGCAAGGGTAATAATGATATCTGCTCCCTGTTCTTTCATAATCGGAACAAAATGCTCTGCCGTTTCCCGCATATTTTTGATTTTCAAGTTGCCGCGAAAAAATTTTTTATTCCATTTTTCGGTGATGGGACTTATTAATCCGATTACTCCCACTTTAACAATATGTTTTTTTCCATTTGTATCGATTAATTCTTTCTCCATAATGGTGTACGGATTAAAAAAATTAATATCATCAATCGCAAAATCATTATGATCATCTATATAAATATTTGCGTTTACATACGGAAAATTCGCCCCATTTAAACTTTCGCGAAGAAATCTGAGACCGTACTTGAACTCATGGTTCCCCACTGTACCAGCATCGTAATGCAACAAATTCATCACTTTATAAACTGGATGAATATGCATTTGATCCAGTTTAAAGCTTTTTAAAGCATATTTGCCAAGGGCATTTCCTTCAAGCACATCTCCAACATCAAACAATAGAGTATTTGCGTGTTCCATTCTTGAAAGCTTAATTAACGAGGCAATCCTTGCAAGTCCAAATTCTACCGTCTTTTTGCCTTTTTTGTAGTCATAGTCCAACATGTTCCCATGTAAATCGTTCGTTTCCATTATTCTTAATTGGATAGTCGTCTGTGGTGTTTCTTTTGTCCTTGTATCATTTAAAGTATCAAGTAATATAAAAGAAAATATGAATAAGAGCATGGTCATAGTCACTATCTTTCTTTTTCCCATTACACCACCCCATTTCTGATTACTTCTAAACAGAAGAAAATAATTTTAACATAGTTCGACAGAATTCCTCTTCCTCAAGGAGCGTGAAAGGCACGGCCCAGTGAGTAGGGAGGGGATGAATGTCGGTTCGGCGTAGCCGAAAAGCTTTTTGGTTGATAGGCCTCCTCATCCTTGTCGAAAGAAAAAGGGATAAATTTTCCACTTCCTCTTGAATCGAACGTATGTTTGTTATATGATGATGGTAAGGGAGGTGACCTCATGTATCGAACGTTGAAAATAGCCTTTTCGGCCAACCGACAGACGCTTCAGCATTTGTTTGACATGCGCCGGATGTGCGGAACGATTTGGAATGACTGCGTGCAGCTGGCCCGCTATTATTACCGGATTCACGGTTCGTGGATCAACCAAAGCGATCTTCAGTCCGAACTCAAAGGGCTGTACCCTCTTCACAGTCAGACGGTACAAGCGGTGTGCCACAAGTTTCTCCATGCCCGGGACGGGGTTCGCAAAGCGCGGAAAACGGATCCGTCCATCCGGTATCCATACAAGGAGAAGTTCGTTTTTCATCCGAAATGGGTCGACAAATCCTTCGTGATCGAAGGACACAAGCTGATCCTCAGCCTGGGCAGATGGAACAAGAAACAACAGGCACCGCTTGTATTGATGCTTGCCTCTGTCCCAAACGGCATGGTCAAAGAAGTGGAACTCGTCTATAACGGCCAGTGGCATGCCTGTTTGTCGTATGAAGACGGGGTTCAGCCTGTACCGGTGCAAGACGGCCATGCGGCAGCGATTGATCCAGGTGAGATTCATACGATTGCCGCTGTCTGTACAAGCGGACAAGCTCTCGTGATTTCGGGAAGGAAGATGCGAAGCATTCACCGGTTGCGCAACAAAAAAGTGAGAGAACTGCAAATCCTCATGAGCCGGTGCCAAAAAGGCTCCAGGAAATGGCGCCAATACAACCGGGTGAAGACATACATCCTTTCTAAAAGCGAACGGTAGCTCAGGAATATCTTACACAAGACGACACGTGCCTTTGTGGACTGGTGCGTGGAACAGGGAGTCGGCCATGTCGCGCTTGGTGACGTGGAAGGCGTGCAGCGACACGGCAGCAAACGAAACAAACGTCGGAAACAAGTGCGTTCCAAAAAGGTGAACCAAAAACTCAGCAATTGGAGCTTTGGGAAGGTCACCGCTCAGTTAACGTATAAACTGGAAGCGGCCGGTATCTCGTTATCGAAAGAAAACGAAGCCTATACCACGCAAGCATGCCCTGCTTGCGGGAAACGGAACAAAGTCCGTTCGCGAAACTATCGCTGTGCCTGCGGGTATGAACAGCATCGTGATGTCCATGGTGCGGGGAATATCTTATCCCAGTATCTGCACGGGAAGTTCCTAAAAGTGATGATTGCCAGCATCACGTATCTACAGCCTATACAGGCGTAGTAGACGGGTAGAACCGCCCCAGGGCAGATGGCTGTGAATTCGATTCTCCCCCTGTTGCTTACGGTGGCAGCAAGCAGTCGGGAGACTCCTTGCGTCAAGACCACTGCTTCTAAATGGAGCGTCAGTCCCCGAGAAAGACGAGGGTGTCGTGTACACCTATGGACATCGTCCAGCTTCTGATTTCGAGGGGATCGACAAGAAACCTCCACCTCAAGCGCGAAGCGATAGGTGGGGGAGGTTCATATGGTTATCTTATTTTCTCTAAATTCATTAAAAATAATCAGATTAAGACGAAAGTCTAGGGGAACATGACGCTTGGTCCTGTCACTGCCGAGATGATCGGCAGAATGGGAAGGTGACAGGCACTTGTGACAATCCGGAAAACTGTGAATGGGTAGGAGTAAAATTTAAGGCTGATGGATATTCTATAAAAAATGGCCCTCAGCTGGATGGAGGGCCATTTCAAAAACTAATATTGTCCACTAGAACCGGAATCACGGGAACACGTTCTTATTTGAGCAATCCAATAAATTCACGCATGAATCCAGGGAGATCCGGCCATGCATGGCCAGACACAAGGTTTTGATGCGTGTGCAGCGTTTCATCAATATATGTAGCTCCACATGCCATTACATCGGGTTTGCAGGCGATATACGCTGTATACTCCCGGCCTTTCATCAAATCCGGAATGATGGATAGTACTTGTGCTGCATGGCAGATAGCACCAACTGGCTTATTTTCTTCGAAGAAGTGGCGGACAATTTCCGGCAGCGATTCATTTAAGCGAATATATTCAGGTGCCCGTCCTCCAGGAATGATCAACCCATCGTATTGGGATGGATCAACATCAGCAAAAGCGATATGAGAATCAATGCCATATGCAGGTTTTTCTACATATGTTTCCATTCCTTCTACAAAGTCGTGGCTTACGGTCTGCAGTTTTTTAACAGAGGGTGAAGCGATTGTTACATCAAATCCTTCCTCTAGACAACGATAATATGGATAAAAAATTTCAAGCGCCTCTACCGCATCTCCAGTAATGATCAGCACTTTTTTGCTCATGAACATGACCTCCATCTTCAATCATTTTGATAGTTCAGAAATATACTATTCACCTTCATGCTGGCTTATGATCTACCCATTCTACAAGTCTGTACGAATTCCTCCTAAAGAAGAACCTACCCATATGCCCGTCAATCTGAAGCGAACTGATAAGGTAACTGCTCACGGGGGACATAACAACTGTCACCCCTCGGATTTTGTCGAATAAATCGACAGGATGTGGAAGGTGACAGGCATTTATGGATGCTCTTTCTGTTTACTGCATTAAATATCCGTCTATAATCCAAAAGGAAAATCAATTACCAACCTGCATATTCTTTCACTTTATCCATGTTAATTCTTTGCCTCTCCAGATCGGAGAAAGCTTGATCGAGTATGGTTACAGCTAAATCGACGTCTTCTTTCGTAAACGTAAGCGGCGGGGTTATCTCAATGACATTGCTGTGAATGCCTACATAAAACACCAGCATCCCAAGCTCATAGCAGCGATAACAGATAGCAGCCGTTTTTTCGGCAGCAGGGGTTTTCGTTATCCGGTCTTCTACTAGTTCAATTCCAATGGCTAAGCCTTTGCCGCGAACATCTCCAATGCACTCATATTTTTGCTGGAGTTCCTTTAGAGCCGCCATGAAATACTGTCCATTTTCTCGGGCATTATCGATTAATCTTTCATCTTCGATAATGGTTAAGGTTTCCAAAGAGGCGGTACTGCTGACAGGGTTGCCGCTCGTGGTGAACAAATGGATGCCTGATCCGACATCGAGAATTTCTTTTCTCGCAACTACGGCGCTGATGGGCAGCCCGCCCCCAAGGGATTTGCCGAGTACCACTGCGTCCGGCACAACATCATGATGGTCGAATGAGAACCATTTGCCGGTCCTTCCTAAGCCAACTTTTACCTCATCAAAGATCAGGTTGATGTCATAACGCTTGCAAACCTCCTGCAGGCGAGGCAAAAAGTCTGCAGGGGGAACGATGAGTCCTCCATCGCTTTGAATTCCTTCAATGATAATCCCCGCTGTCTCCTCGGGCGGACAAATCGTCTTGAACACTTCCTGCTCAAGGTAGTCGATAATCTGGTCTGTTAACCGGCCTGTCTCACCAAAAGGAGGACGATACGGATTCGGATAAGGAATTTTCACGACGTTTCCGCTTCCGATAAAACGAGATTGGGCAGGGTGGCCTGAAAGGGAAAGAGATCCCATCGTTTGACCATGGTACGAACCCATAAACGATATCATTCTCGAACGATTTTTCTCGAGCGGGACGAGCTTGGCAATACAATCATTGGCATCGGATCCGGAGTGGCCGAACCAGACTTTTTTCGGGAAATCTCCCGGTGTAATGTCAATCAGTTTTTGGGCAAGTAATACCATGGTGGGCTCGGGTGCGGAAAGCTGAGAGGTGAAGGATAAGGTGTCGTATTGGTCTTTAATCTTATTGCTGACGCGCGGGTGGCCGTAGCCGATGCCGGCAACCGCCCAGCCTGCTGTCAAATCCAGATAATCCTTTCCATCCTGGCCGGTGATTCGCGTACCGTTAGCCGATTTCACGGCAATCGGGTAAAAGCGGATTTTCAAACTGTTCGCAATCACTTGGTCTTCGGCATTAAGGAAATGTTTACTCAAAAATGTTTCCCCCTTTTTATGAATAAATCAAATATTTTTTCAGCTTGTAATTGAGATTTTGCCTTGAGATTCCAAGCTTTTCAGCTGCTTTCGTGATGTTGCCGTCTGTGGTTTTCATGGCCTGCCCAATCATGGTGCGCTCAAGCCTCTCAATCTGATCGGGCAGGTCGCCTGTGTAGGGCTGGACCTGTTCTGTCAGCAATGTCTGCTCCTGCTGCTGCATTTTGTTTTTAAGAATCGGCGGTAAATGATCATATCCAATTGCGCGTTCCTCGTATACAAGATTGAGGCAGCCTTCAATCACATGCTCGAGCTGGCGCACATTGCCTGGCCAATGATAGTTCATGAAAAATTGAACAATATCCTGCTCCATTCCACCCACATTTACATCTAAAAGCTTTGCATGCTTAGCGATAAAGTGACCGATTAAGACTCGAATATCCTCTTTGCGATTCCTGAGCGGCGGAATCACCAAGTTCACGACACCGAGGCGATAGTATAAATCCTCGCGCAGCCGCTGGCCGGATATAGCGTCAAGCGGCTCTTCGTTCATCGTCGCAATCACCCGGACATCAATATCAATCACTTTTGAAGAACCTAAGCGCAGGACTTTGCGTTCTTGCAGAACCCGCAGGAGCTTTGCCTGCAAGCTTGTACTCATCGAGTTAATCTCATCGAGTAAAAGTGTTCCACCCTGAGCTTGTTCAAACAATCCGGCACGGTCAACGGCACCCGTGAAACTTCCTACGGTCGTGCCAAACAGCAGGCTCTCAAGCAGGGATTCTGGAAGTGCAGCGCAATTTTGTGCAATGAATGGGCTGTTTTTTCGCGGGCTTTCATTATGTATGCTTTGTGCAAAGAGCTCTTTTCCTGTTCCGGTTTCTCCGACAATCAACACATTTGATTTAGACCTTGCAGAGCGGCGTGCTTGTTCAACCGTTTGTGCCATTTCACGGCTGGAGAAAATAATATTTTCAAACTGAAATCGGGTGTTGTTTTTCTGAGTAGTAAGAGAGGCGGGCGATTCTGAATTCCCTTTATGCTGCTTTTGCAGCTGCATGATGGTTTCTGTGAGCTGCTTTTGTTCGGTGATATCGTTGGAGATTTCCATTGCACCAGCACTGCGTTCCCCAAGAAATAGAGGGACTGTCTTGGTAAGGGAGGTTATCGCTTTTCCGTTGGCAGCGAATTGAGTTTCCCTGTGATTAAGGGTGCGCCCTGTTCGAAGAGAGGTCAGCAGAGTACTCGTATTCTGATCGACATTCCATATAGCTTGAACCCGTTTTCCTCTAACGGCATCGGGTTCTAACGTATCCACTTCACCAGCCTTTTTGTTATAAAAAAGAACGGTTCCATGCTCATCAATCACGCAGATTCCTTCCTCGAGCTGGTCAAGAATCAAATCAAATAATGACTTTGTTTTATTCATTTCCTGAATTTGATGATGAAGCTGCTGGATTTGTGAGATGTCCTTAAGGATCAACAGGTAGCTGCAGCTGCCTTCAAAAGCTTCGTTTTCCAAATAGGCGATGTTTCCGACTAGTTGCTTTGTGCCAAGGGAAATGGAAATGCCGGTCTTTTGCTTTTTTTGCAGATTCTTTTTAAAGTCTTCGGAAGGAATCAATTCATGAATGGAGGCGCCAATCAATGTGGCAGGACTTCCGGAAAACAAGCGGGTGGCCGGCCGGTTGAGGGAAACAATATTCCCTTCGTCACTTACAAGAATCATAGAGTCGAAGGAATGGTTCCAAATTTCTTCTAATAATGGATGAACGATTGCTTTCAATGAGTCACCTTCTTATAGGAAAAATATTGAGCGAAAAATATTGATCATTCATATCGAACTGAATATATTTTACATTTTATCACATTTTTTTGGAATTTTAGAAATATATTTTCGGACGAAGAAGCAAGAAAAAAGCAAAAAATTTTTCGGAAGAAAAGTTTTTTGCGGAAAAATCTCTTCACATGGGAGAAAAATTTTTAGCAAAACTCAAAAAAAGGGATATTTTTTGACAGTTTTATGAATGGTGAATCGTTGGCATAGAACTTGCAAGTTATAAGTGGCGAGGAGGGGAATTTAGATGAAAGTCTCTTTAAAAGATATTCAGGCAATCGATGTTCATGCTCATCCATACTTAGCCAATGATGAGCCGTATACAGCAGAGGAGTTTGTAAGAAAGCTGTCATTGGCCGTCATCCCAAACAAAATTTCTGAAAATTACAAAAGATTTCACAAGCAGCCATTTCCAGGGAGTAATATGTGGGTTCAAATTCTTATTCAGCGACTGGCTAACTATTTAGGCTGCGAACCAGCCCTTGAAACAGTCGTAGAGCACCGGAACAGGAGAGCTGTCGATTTTCGAAAGTTTACACGTGAGCTTTTTCAGGATGCCAATTTAATTGGAATCGTGGCCGACTTCGGTTATCCGCAGCCGCCGTTAAGCAAAGAGGAGTATGGAGATTTATGCGGTGCGCGCATTTGGGAGATTCACCGGATTGAGCCTGTTATGGTGAGATTGAGCCAGGAATGTGAAAGTTTTGGTGAATTCAGTGAAAAATATCGGGCAGATTTAGCCGAAGCGCTCAAGCAGGATGGAATGATTGGATTAAAATCGATTATTGCATACCGCAGCGGGCTTGAAATCATGCCGATGGCTGAGAAGTCAGCAGAAGAAGAGTACGAGGAGTTTAAAGCAAATACTAGGACAAAAGCGAAAAATCTGCGTGATTATTGCCTGCATATTGCGATGGAGGAGTGTACGAGAGCCAATAAAGTCATGCATATTCACACAGGAATCGGCGACGGTGAAGTGGTCCTTCCAAAGGCAAGCCCCAGCTTTTTACTTGATATGTTAAGGGGTGAAAAATATCGAGACACAAAAGTCCATCTTGTTCACGGCGGCTACCCATGGGTGGAAGAAGCGGCGTTTATCGTCAGCATCCTCCCTAATGTGTATATGGATATTTCCCTGCAGAATCCATTCAGCGGGCATGGAGTGAAGCGAATTTTATCTCAGGTGTTTGAGTTTGCGCCGTTTGATAAGGTGATGTATGGATCAGATGCGTTTACAATGCCGGAAATGAACTGGCTTGGTGTCCATTTGTTTAAAGAGTGCTTTGAGGAAGTGCTTAGCGGCTGGGTTGATTCCGACTATATGGATGCAGAAACAGCGAGGGTGATTGGAGAAATGGTGCTTTACCGCAATTTTGAAAACGTATATTAAGATTGCTTAAAGGGGGCTAAATTATGAGCAAACCAATTGAGTTAGGAATTGAACCTCAGAGAAAGCTTGGATACTGGTCCATCTGGGCACTTGGGGTTGGAGCGGTGATCGGGGACGGGATCTTCCTGCTTATGGGTCAGGGGATTGCGACGGCGGGACCGGGAGCCATTCTTGCATACTTGGTCGCGGGGCTTTCACAGTTGTTTTTAATGATTGCCCTGGGAGAATTGGCAGTTGGAATGCCAAATGCGGGAGCGATGTCACAATGGGTTGAACGCTTTATGGGCAAATGGTGGGGGTTCCTCGCCGGCTTTACCTTTGCGATCGGTTGGGTGATTGCGGGCGGCAGTGTAGGACTCGCTTTAGGAAAACTGACGATGTGGTTTTTCCCGCAGCTTACAGGGGAATTTTGGCCGGCATTCTTTGCGATATTATTTATTACCATCTTTGCCGTATTAAATATTCTCGGAGCGGAGATTGCCGCGAAAACCCAGCTTTTACTCGTCATCATCATGACACTTGTCATGGCACTTTTCTCTATCATTGGATTAAAGGATATTAATGTCGATCATTTCACGCCTTTCCTTCCCCACGGGGTAGATGGCTTTTGGGCAGCTGTTCCGCTTGGAACGTATGCTTACCTTGGAGCCGTTACGTTGGCAACCGCCGGCGGTGAGGTAAAAAATCCAAAGGACTTGCCAAAGGCATTGATTTGGTCGAGCATCACATTTTTAGTTTTATATACGGCGGCTCAGATTGTATTACAAGGGCTGATTCCCTGGGATAAAATGACGATGGATGGTTCACCATTCACAGAGGCGGCCAACATGGTATTTGGAATTGCTGGAGCTTATATCATGAATATGACCGCCTGGATTGCGGCTGCGACCTGTATTTTGATGGGGACATTGTATGCTGCTTCCCGTATCTTCTACGCACAGGCTAAAAGCGGCTTTCTTCCTGCTTTCTTTGGCCGCCTTCATCCGAAGACCGGCACTCCTGTGTATGGGATTATCGTCGTGTGGGCATTGTCTGTTGGGTTAGTTATTTTTGGGTCTATCAATCCAGATTTCCTTTATGTTGAATTATCAACACAGCTTGTATTGTCGTGGCTTGTGTCCTGGACGCTCGCACTCATTGCTAGTATTCTTTACCGAAAAAATGCCCTTCACGAAGTTCAGCAGCTGCCATGGCGTCAGCCGCTTTACCCGCTATTCCCGATTCTTGGATTTGTTGGAATCGGAATCGTGTTTTATGGCACATTCGTAGGATCGCCGATGACTCTTGTACGCGGGGGCATCTGGATGGCGGTTCTTTACGCTTTGTTCCGCATCTTCAATAAATCTAAAAATATATCAAACACCGCAGGCAAAGACGCAGCATTATAGGGAGGACGTTATAGGACATGTGGGAAAAGATACGAGTGAAACAAGAGCTTGCCGATCAATTAGCTGACATTCGCCAGCATCTTCATAAATATCCCGAGCTTTCTTTCCAGGAGTTTCAGACATGCGAATATATTGCATCCATCCTGGAAAAATGGAGGATCCCGTTTACTAGAATAGGAGATACAGGAATTGTCGTCGACATTATCGGTGAAAACGGGGAGGGGCCGCATATCGGAATCCGGGGAGACATTGATGCCCTCCCGATTCAAGAGAAGACCGGCCTTCCGTTTTCTTCTGCCTATCCGGGTGTCATGCATGCGTGCGGCCATGACGGACATACGTCGATTCTGCTTGGAACCGTCTATCAGCTCCATCGGCATAAACATCTTCTTTCCGGAAGGGTGCGCTGCATTTTTCAGCCTGGTGAAGAGGCAGACGGTGCCGCCCGGAAGTTGATTGATTTAGGAGTTTTAGAGAATCCTAGTGTAGATGCGATGCTTGCCCTCCATTTATGGCCGCATTTGCCTCACGGTACGGTAGGTGTTAAATATGGGGCGATTACGGCGTCTTGCGATGATTTTATCATTACAGTCGAAGGAAAGGGCGGCCATAGCGCAAGGCCTCATCAGGCAATTGATGCCATCACAATCAGTTCACAAATTCTTCAAGCGCTTCCTATCTTGGTTACGAAAGCCAGCAGTCCGATCGAACCGGTTGTCGTTCATGTCGGTAAAATTTACGGCGGAACGGCCAGCAATGTTGTAGCAGATAAGGTTGTTTTAGAGGGAACCACAAGAACTGTTACACGAGAGGCGAGAGCAAGACTCAAACAGCAGGTGGCCGATTTGAGTGGAAATATCGCCAAAAACTTCGGGGGAACAGCGTCCGTACAGTATATCGAGAGTCATCCTCCCGTGATTAACAATGAGTGGGTCACTCAGGCTTTAGAGGAAAGTGCAAAAGAAATTCTTGGTGGAGATCGGGTAGTCCAATTAAAGGAGCCTTCGATGGGAGCGGATGATTTCGGCTCCTTTGCCGAAATGGTACCGAGCACCTACTTCCGGCTGGGAACAGCCCGGGCGGATCAGCCGGTTTATGATCTGCACCATCCGCAATTTGAATTTCAAGATTCCATTATTCCAGTTGGGGTTGAATTATTCACCTATACTATATTAAGCAAATTGCAAAGGGGAGTCGGGAAAACATGTTGACGAAAGAAAATGTCCTGGAAATGGTGAATAGAGAGAAAGTAGAATTCATTCGTATTGAATTTTTGGATTATGCCGGTGTGACCCGTGGACGCACGATTCGTCCGGCGCAGCTCAAGAATGCGCTCGAAAAAGGGGTTAATTTCAGTACGGCCATCATGAGCTTTGATGTGTTTGATGAATATATCCCGAATCCTACATTCGGGGCAAATGACGGGGACTTCTTTGCCGTCCCGGATCCAAGCACATTTGCTATTCTGCCGTATCGCAAAAATACGGCACGCATGCTTTGTGACCTCGTAGACATCAATGGAGATCCTTGGCATGGCTGCCCACGCAGCGCTTTAAAGCGGCTGTTGAATGAAGTGGAAACACTTCTCGGCGGGAAATTGAACATGGCCTTTGAACAGGAAGCTTATTTATTGAAGGAAGTGGATGGACAATTGGTTCCAGCGGATAACAGCCATTGTTTTTCGACGGAAGGCGCTGATATCCAGGAGGATTTCATTCAGGACTTTGTTTATTCGCTTGAAGCAATGGGTGTTGCAACCGAGCAGCTTTCCAGTGAATATGGTCCAGGCCAGCTTGAAATCAACTTGAAATACACAAATGCATTGAAAGCAGCCGATGACCAAGTAACCTTCATGCATTTGTACAAACAGATTGCGCGTGATAAAGGAATGATTGGAACCCTGATGCCAAAGCCTTTTCAGCATTTAGCAGGCAGCGGATTGCATGTGCATATCAGTCTATACGATGAAGCGGGGGAAAATCTGTTCGAGGATCCAACAGACCATCGCGGACTTGATATGTCGGAAAAAGCATACCATTTCATTGGAGGACTTTTAAAGCATGGGTCTTCGCTGATCGCGGTTGGAGCTCCAAGCGTCAATTCATATAAACGGATGCAGCCAGGCTCATGGGCACCGGCACATATTTGCTATGGATCAGGAAACCGCTCAGTGTTAGTCCGAATTCCTGAAAAGAGAAGAGCAAGACGGTTCGAATACAGGGGAGCCGATGGTACGAGCAACCCTTATCTTCTGGCTGCTTGCTTAGTAGCAGCAGGTCTTCGCGGAATTCAAAATGAGATGGACCCGGGTGAGCCTGTCGATTTTGATGTAAGCGGGGCAAGTGAATTCCAGCTGAAGGAAAGGGGAATCAGCTGGGTGCCAAGAAGCTTGCATGAAGCAATCAATTGTCTAGCCGAAGATTCGGTTTTAGCGCAAACCATCGGCAGAACCATTTGGGAAGAATTTATTAAAATCAAGAGAACAGAATGGGATAAGTACTCCCGCTATGTCAGTGAATGGGAACGGAATGTTTTTTCAGCAAGATTCTAGTTCTTCATAAAGTCAATTGGAACTCAGATGAGCGATAGGGCCAAGTCTGTATGGTTCACGGTATGGATCGTTGATATATGATGGGTGAAGATTGCCGTCGATCCCTCGTTGGATTTCAATATTATTTTTAAGTTGCTTTTATATTCATTTACTGTTACAATGAAAAAGAATTATTTTTGTTCGGTGTAAAGGATAGTATAAGTATTTGACTTTTCGTCTTGATGATCACTTTGGGCAAGGATAGTAACACATCGTGCGTGTAACGCACTAGGAGGCAACAAATATGGAACAAGGTACAGTTAAATGGTTTAATGCAGAAAAAGGTTTCGGATTTATCGAGCGTGAAGGTGGAGACGACGTATTCGTTCATTTCTCTGCAATCCAAACTGAAGGTTTCAAATCATTAGACGAAGGTCAAAAAGTTACGTTTGACGTTGAGCAAGGTCCTCGTGGAGCTCAAGCTGCAAACGTTCAAAAAGCATAATCTATTTTTGGCATAAAACAGATCCTTTTTAAAAGGATCTGTTTTTTTGTTTCTACATAATGAATGAAAATATCCTAATTCATGTGGAAATAGTTTCATCTCTGATTTATGATAAGAAATAATAGCAAGAATATGACAATGTATAGGTGGGAGTCCGTTGCTGCTTTTAGATTATATTATTAATCTCTCAATATAAAAGAAAAAAAGAGGGTAGAGGAGACATTGGCAGCAAGTGAGTCTAAATATCGACTCATCGCCGAGAATACATCAGACCTCATCATGGTGATGGATAAAGAACACTCGATTAGTTATTTTTCTCCTTCCCATGAGCTGGTTTTAGAGTGCCCGGCTTCTGAACTGGAAGACATTGAATTATGTATGCTCATTCACCCGGACGATGTGAACATGTTTAGAACATATATTAAAAGGATGTTTGAAAATAAAAAATCCCATTCGATGGAATTCCGCCTTCAGCATAAAGAGGGTCACTGGATAGAATTTGAATCCCGTTGTATGCCAGTTAAGGGAGAAAACCATTACATAGAGCATATCGTCATTATCAGCCGAGATATTTCTGAACGTAAAAAAGCCGAAGAAATTCTATTGCAATCGGAGAAGCTTTCGATTGCCGTTGACGAGCTGATCCGGCCTTTTCAATCTTCGGATGAAAGCGTGTAAAGATAATTCTCAATTCAGTCTGGATTTCCATGTTGCGGACTTCCCCCACACTTTGGATGCCATTACATGAAAAGGTTGTAAAAATCATCTTACCTGATGGCAGCACGATTAAGAAAGTCTAGGTTCAATCCCCACTGAATTAACATTAAATACAGCGGGAAATTGGACCTTTTATTTTGGCTCTGACCCAGAAATGGGAGAACCGGTGGAAGTATGTTGATTCATCCATTCGAGTGTCGTATGGGAAACTGCTGACCAGTTTGTAATTTTATCGCGATGTTGTTCAACCCAGCTCATGCAGAACTGCGGATCGATGTTATGCTCCTGGCATTCCGATAAGAAAGACTGAACGGTAGATTCATTGCAGTTTTCCCATGAACCGCAAGTTGTGCGCCAAATATTTTCCATTGTTTCCTGCACAGAAGGAGCAGCTGTGGAGTTCGTGAATTGATTTTCGCTTGGCATACGAGTTCCTCCTCTTCATAATAAACGTCGTTATAAAAGATACATACACATTATGTCCAAAGAGGTTCAAATCATGTAGTTGATTTCTCGAAGGCTAACTTACTATTATTGAAGGAATTTTCCTACTAGCGTTTTGCTTCTTTAGGGAGAAGAGCATTATTCTAAGCACCAAGCAGGAGTTAGTAATTCCTGCTTGTTAAATACTAACGCTTGGACATAACAATTTGCTATAATCCTCCTGAAAGAGTTTAAATAAGGAGCTATCAACAGCTAACAAAAACCATAACAAACCATAACCTTCAGGTTTATTATGGCAGTGTTGTTTGCTCTCAAGCCAAAGTGAGTGTAGCCATTTGAAAAAGTGGCAGCACGATGAACTACGTTAGAACGGGAAGGTCAAGACACACCTTGAAATGTCCCTTCAGTTTCTCGCTCTGTGAGTGCTGCGGAAGAAAGCCATCCTAGGTTATGGAAGTCTAACCCCAAAAGCACAAGTCCTCCGTTTTGACTTTGGCAAGAAGGAAAATCCTTCGTCAGAAAGGTTGGTCAGAGATGACTGAATTTTGTTTTGTGTTAGATGCAAGTGGTAAACGTTTGAGCCCAACGAAGGTTAACAAAGCTTGGTATCTCATTCGCAAAAACAAAGCCGAACAAATCAACAAGATACCCATGGTCATACAATTGTATAAAACGGTTGAAGTTGACGAAATTGACGAAACCCCAATTTATTTAGGGATTGATGATGGTTCAAGATTTACTGGTATGGCCCTGGTTCAAGATGGCAAAACGAAAGCCAAGCCTTTATTTAAAGGAGAAATAGAACACCGGCAAGATGTAAAAGACAAAATGGATGTGCGGCGTGGTTATCGAAGATACAAGCGATCTCATAAAAAATATCGTATCAAACGATTTAATAACCGCTCTTCTTCCAAACGCAAGGGTAGAATTGCACCATCCATTAAGCAAAAAAAAGAAGCGACACTTCGTGTAGTAAAACAGTTAAACAAATGGTGTAGAATTAATCAAATCTTCTTAGAAGATGTCCAAATCGATATTGCTTCTCTAACAGAAGGTAAAAAGCTTTATAAATGGCAGTATCAACAATCCAATCGTTTAGATGAAAATTTACGAAAAGCATGCGTGTTAAGGGATCACAATCGTTGTCAAAAATGCGGCAAAACGAAAGGTAAAATGGAAGCGCACCATATTACGCCGAGGCGTTTAGGCGGTTCTCATTCGATTTACAATCTCATTACACTTTGCCCAAGTTGTCATCACGAAGTAACGGGTAAAGAGATGGAATATGCGGAGATATTTTACCAATTAATTAAAGGTAAAACTATTTTCACAAGAGATGCCATGCATGTGATGCAGGGGAAAAACTACTTGCGAACAGAGCTAAAGTCTATCGCTCCGTTAGATCTTGCTTTTGGTGGTGATACGGCCAATAAGCGAATTGATTGGGGCATCGATAAAACACATGCCAATGATGCGTTAGTCCTATGCGATTTAGAAATATCCATAAAACAAAGTCAATTAAGATCTTGGATCATCAAGCCCATGAGAAGAAAAAACAAAGCCAACACTGATCTGGTTGATGGGTTTAAACATAGAGACTATGTTTGTTATACAAAACGAAATGGTAATCAATATTTCGGTTATATTACTGCGTTGTATCCGGAAAAGAAACAATTTAATATGACAACTATTGATGGTAACGTGTTAAAACGTTACGGGTTAAAATCTCTCACGTTACTTTGGAGATTTAACAAAATATATTGGTTTTAAAAAAATCGAAGACAAAAGGAGGTGACTTCTGGTCGTTTTGATATGATTTGTTAGGAAATGTTACAGTTTAAAACGACCAGGTTAACAAATGAGACGAAAGTGGGTTCAATTTATTGCAGTGGTTTCGGGGCTTTCTTGCCTTTTATGGATAGCCGGCCTCGGCTGGTCGATGTACGATTATTTTGATAAAACGGGAAGGCCTCCGGTTATGAAAGCGAAGGAGTCAGAAGCCTCGGCGAAAGAGAAGGATCAATTCGATGTAGTGGCGTTGGGGGACTCCCTTACGAGAGGAACGGGAGATGCTACCGGGAAGGGATATGTTGGCGCTTTAATCGGTCATCTGGAGGAAAAATCAGACCAGAAGATTTTTCTTTCGAATCTGGGGATTAAAGGACAAACGTCTGCACAGCTGGCTGGCCAGGTGAAGCAAAAGGAAGTGCAAAGACAGGTGAAAAAAGCGGATGTTATCCTCATTACAATTGGAGGAAACGACCTCTTTCGCGGTGGCCAAGCCCTTGTTAGCTTGAATGCTCAAGAAGTGAAAAAATCAGAAGAAACATACTTGCAAAATCTAAACACTATTTTAACGGGTCTTCGGTCCGTAAATGCCGAAGCGGATATCTTTCTCATTGGCTTATATAATCCTTTTATCGAGCTGGATGACGCGGAGCTCACTTCCAAAATCGTGAGGGATTGGAATTACGAAAGTGCCGAGGTCAGTGCAAAATATCCAAAGACCGTTTTTGTGCCCACTTTTGATTTGTTTCAGTTGAAGGTCGATGATTACCTGTATACGGACAAGTTTCACCCGAATGCGGAAGGCTACCAATTAATAGCCGAGCGGGTAGCATCCTTAATTACATGGTAAGGGGGGAAGAAAATGAGTGAAGTGACATTATCCGTCAAAGGATTACGGAAGACGATTCGTAAAAAGGAAATCATCAAGGGAATTGATTTTGAACTAAAAAAGGGAGAGGTTTTTGGTTTTTTAGGACCAAATGGAGCTGGAAAAACCACGACGATTCGGATGCTTGTCGGACTGATTCGGCCTACTTCCGGTACCATCCGCATTTGCGGTAAGGATGTAGCGGACGATTTTACGGGAGCGATGCAGCATCTTGGCTGTATTGTAGAAAATCCGGAGTTATACCCTTACTTAAGCGGGTGGGAAAATCTTCAATATTTTGCGAGGATGCTTCCGGGCATAGGGGATGATCGTGTCATGGAAGTAGCCCAATTGGTGGGTCTGCAGGAAAGAATCCATGATAAAGTGAAAACCTACTCTCTAGGGATGAGGCAAAGACTCGGAATTGCCCAAGCCATGCTGGGAAAACCGAATGTTCTCATTCTCGACGAGCCGACAAACGGCCTGGACCCTTCCGGTATTCGTGAAATGCGCAAGTTCATCCGCTTTTTGGCCGAGGAGGAAGGCTTGAGTGTGCTCGTATCGAGCCACTTGCTCAGCGAGATTCAATTGATGTGTGATCGTGTCGCCATTATAGCGAAAGGACAAATTCTTCATACCGAATCTGTTGAAACGCTCCTTTCCCGCCAAGAGCTTCTTATTTGGAAAGTGTCTCCATTGCAAGAAGGGAAAAAGATATTACAAGAGCTGGCGGAGTTTGTGAAAGAGGAAGGCGAGATGCTCATCACCCCTTATTTGGAAAATGAGGCGGGAGAGTGGAATCGAAGGCTCCTTGAAGCCGAAGTGACCGTAAAGGAAATGAACAGAAGGCTCCCGACATTAGAAGATTTATTCCTTGAAATGACAGGGGGGCATTCCATTGATTAATTTACTGCAAAACGAAATGATCAAGCTGGTAGCCAAAAAAAGGATTGTGGTCGTAACAATGATCATGGCTGCGTTGATTGCCATGTTTACTTACGCTCAATATAAGGAAACGGAAAGGCTGAAGGAAAGGTTAGGGACGACAGATTGGCGCACCTCCTTGCAGCAGCAAATCGTCGATACACAAAACAGGCTCAGCGGAAGCAGAATTTCTGAAGAGTGGAGAAAGCAACTGCAAATCAGAGTGACTCAACAGCAATATTACCTGGATCATAATATTAATCCGGCAGAGCCTGGTGCCCCTACTTTTGTAAGGGGATTTGTGGAAAGTTCGATTCAGCTTCTTCTGCCTTTGATGATTATGGTTGTCGCGGCAGATCTCGTTTCCTCCGAATATAGTATGGGGACGGTCAAACTGTTGCTGACAAGACCTGTGAAAAGGTGGAAAATCTTATTCAGTAAATATATGACGCTCGTTTTTTCGGTTTCCCTTATTATTTTGCTGTTTGGACTGTTAGCCTATTTGATATCCGGCGTCGTGTTTGGTTTCACGGGTTGGGAGGCCCCCGTTTTAACCGGTTTTACCATCGAGGGAGGAGAATTGAATACTTCCGCCGTCCATCTTGTTCCCCAGTGGCAATATTTATTGATGGAGCTGGGTTTAGCCTGGTTCGTTTCGCTTGTGGTGGGCACTTTTTCTTTTATGCTATCCGTTCTCATCAGAAGTACGGCCGCCGGAATGGGAGTGATGTTGGCATGTCTCATTTCCGGGACGATATTGAGCAATATGGTTTCTTCCTGGGAGTCGGCTAAGTATCTCTTTATGGTCAATTTGGATTTGACCGCCTATTTGAGAGGATCCGCTTCTCCTATTGAAGGAATGTCTTTAGGCTTTTCTCTTGCGGTATTATCGATTTGGGGAGCGGCAGCGCTGTTAGTTTCTTTCATCGTCTTTATTAGACAAGATGTTTATTAGAGAAAATCATTCTAAATTTCAGCACTGCTATAAGAAAGAGGTGATGTTCATGCAAGCGAGATGTGCCGGCAATTATAAAGTGATTGACGTTTCACACCATAATGGCAAGATCGATTGGAAGAAGGTTGCTTGGGATGGAGTGAAGGGTGTCTACATAAAGGCGACCGAGGGCAGAACCTATACGGACCCTAAATGTCTGATCAATTATGAAGGTGCGAAGGCAGCGGGACTGAGGGTCGGCTTTTACCATTTTGCCAGACCTGATAATAATAGGCCCGCAGATGAAGTGAACCACTTTATCGAGGTCACGAAGTCACTGGAAACAGATTTGCCGTACTGTCTGGATTTAGAGGTCGCCGCAGATTTGGGCGCAGACCGATTAACAAACTTTGCCTATGAGTGGATGACGGATGTGAGAAATAAAACAGGGCACCCGGTGATGATTTATTCGAGTGCCAGCTATGCCCGCTCCTATTTAAAAAGCAAGGTAGGACAGTTCCCCTTATGGGTAGCGCATTATACGACAGAGAGAGCCCCGATGGCCAACCATACATGGAATGAGTGGCATATGTTCCAGTATACAAATTCCGGGAAAGTGAATGGAATCAGCGGAAATGTGGATATCAATGAAGCGATTCCCGGGCTGTTTGAGTTGGTGTCGAAGCCAGTCAGTCAAGCGGCCGCGGCCGTTAACGCCCAAAAATACCGGCTGCGTACCGGTACGTTCAGCGACCGTGCCACAGCTGAACGCATGGCGGCGGAATTGAAGCAAAGGTATGGATGGCTTGTTTATATTGAGGAAGAATGAGTCAAGCCTTGATTTTATACAGGCGAGGCCCCATGCTATTAAATGATAATCATACATAATGGAGGGAATACAATTGCCGCACTTAGTGATTCGAGGAGTATCAATAGAAGAAATGAAGAGAATCAGCAAGCCGTTAGTGGGAGAACTTGCAGAAATCTGTGAATGCGGGACAGATAATTTTACGTTCGAGGTGCCTCATTCCACGTTTGTATTTGATGGAGAGGAAATCCCCTCTTTCCCGCTTATTGAAGTCAAATGGTTCGAGCGCGGGCAAGAGGCTCGAGACAAATTTGCGCAAGCCGTAACGAAACAGATCATGTCAACAGGCGTTGATGAGGTAGAGGTCGTCTTTATTCCTTTTTCCGAGCCGGCATATTATATAAATGGGAAAAGGGTAGGGGAATAAAAGAAACGTAAAATCATCGAATGATTAAATATCGATTCCAATCAAACTTATGAATAATGACATTCTTATGGACCGTGCGCCCATTTCATTCATATAATGCTAAAAGAAATGGGCGTTTAGGAATAAACATTTATCTTCGGATGCTTGAAAACAATTCTTAAAACCAGATTAGAGAACGTTTTGGCAATGATCATTCAACTGTACCACGCCATGCAGCCGCGAAATCCGAAGCTTCCGTCAAATATAAGGGGGGCTCAATGCCTCCTGTTAAAGAGGGAGAGGATGTATGTGAAATTCACGGTACAGTATATACCTTTAAGCAAGATCAAGCCCGACCTATCATTGAAAATGACGGAGCACATGAAGAAACTTCAAAGTTTGATGTGGGACTGCATGAATATTTTGATTGTCAAAAAAAATAAGAAAGACGGCAGTTTTACCATTGTGAGCGGACTCGAGCGGTTCGAGTACCTTCGGAAGCATACAAAAAATATATATGCACCTTGTATTGTTGATGAAAGTACCTCCTCTGGAATTAGAGCGTGGATTCATCGTTTGCGCAATAAACAACCGCTTGATGATTTTCCGATGATGCCGACAAGCTGGTCCATCGTTCGCACCTTTTTGAAACAAGAGCCTCGTTTTAGCCATTTATCCCGATCCCAGCAAATAAAAGTGCTGCTTATAGGGGCGAGATACAGGAGAACGGTGATTCGATCCATGAAACATAAGGTGAATGAGATTCTAAGAAATAACAATTAATTCGCTTCTGTAAGGGGAGCCATAAAAAATCGAAAAAACTTAAAAAAACAAGTTTGAAAAACTTCCATCAGGGGAAAATGTAAAAAGCAACACTCCCCTTTATTGAAGTTGCTTCAGCTTTGCTCCCGGCTTTTCTTGGTCGGGAGCCTTTTCTTTTTCCTAATAAAATCCATACATATTTTAAAACCTAAGTAAAAAATGAGGAAACTAACCATGAAGATAAAAAAGGACAGCTTTACCTAAGTAAAGGCTGTCCAAAGTGAGCTTAAATTCACTTGTAAGTTGTTTAAAGCAGTATCACAATTAAAAAAGTAACTTTTATTCTTCATTTTTAAGTCCACTCTGTATCTTCTTATATATCTCTAGCTGGCTATTGATCAACGGTTCATGCTCTGCCCGTTTTATGTAACGATAATTTCCTTCATGATTTTGTTCGCGAGCTTTTACGTTATCCTCCAACATAAGCGATAGCCAATTTTGAATTCGCTTCTTTAATCGGGCATCCAAAATCGGAAATAAAATCTCTACTCGATTTTCCATGTTTCTTGTCATCATATCAGCGGATGATAAAAAAACTTTTTCTCCACCATCATGGTGAAAATAATAAATACGACTATGTTCTAAAAAACGTCCAACAATGCTCCGGACTTTAATGTTCTCGCTAACTCCTTTAATACCAGGTCTTAAACAACAAATGCCGCGTACAATTAAGTCAATCTTTACGCCAGCATTTGAAGCTTCATACAGCTTCATAATTAATGTTTTGTCTGTTAATGCATTCATTTTTGCGATAATGCGGCCATTTTGATGTTTTTCATGAAAAGCGATTTCTTGATCGATCAATGACATAAACTCTTTGCGAATATCGAAAGGTGCTACGGATAAACGGCGGTATGTTGGTTTTTGAGTACAAACGCTTAAATAATTAAAGAAGTTTGTAGCGTCGACCCCCATTTCTTCATTGGATGTCATCAATCCTAAATCTGTATAAACTTTTGCTGTCGCATCATTATAGTTTCCGGTTCCTAAATGGACAAAACGTTCAATCCGTCCGTTTTTACGACGTACAACGAGTGTGATTTTACTATGTGTTTTTAAATGCGTTATTCCATAAATAACATGACAACCGGCCTGTTCAAGCTCTTTTGCCCAATGCACATTGTTTTCTTCATCAAATCGAGCCTTTAACTCAACAAGAACGGTCACTTGCTTTCCGTTTTCAGCCGCCCGTTTTAACGCTTTAATAATCGGGGAATGACCACTCACACGATACAATGTTTGCTTAATAGCCAATACATCAGGATCGTTTGCGGCATGACATATAAAATCGATTACCGGTTCAAATGATTCGTATGGATGATGGAGTAATATGTCTTGTGCCAGTACTTTCTCGAAAATATCTTCGTGGGATGCTAAATCTTTAGGCGGCAATGGAATCAGCTTTTCATCAACAAGGTGTTTATGTGTTGTTTCAATACATTTATAAAATGAAAACAAATATGTTAAATCTAGCGGCCCATCAATGATATAGGTATCTTTTTCTTGAATTTCAAGCTCTTCTTGTAAATATTCCAATACATTTTGATCAAAGTGACGACCATCTATTTCAAGGCGAATTTCAGAACCCCACTTTCGTTTTTTTAATTCTTTTTCAATCTCCCGAAGTAAATCGCGTGCTCCCTCTTCATGAATGGTCATATCCGCGTTTCTTGTAATGCGAAACGGTGTAACACTTTTAACCAAGTACCCTTGAAAAAATTGATGGATAAAATGAGTAATGACGTCTTCAAGTGAGATAAATATTCTCGATTGGGACTTGGTTGGTAACTCGATATAGCGATTCAATACTGCTGGAACTTGTACAAGGATCAGCTTCCCGCTTGATTGACCAATCTGAATGCTTGTTTCTGTATTTTCATCAATGACAATCGCCAAGTTTAAACTTTTATTTAATAACAATGGAAATGCACGATAGGCATCAATCGCCATTGGAGTCAAAACAGGGAAAATTTGTTCATTAAAATATGTTTCTAAAAATGAAATTTGATCTATGCTTGCTTGCTCCATTGTAATGATGGAAATGCCTTCAGCTTCCAGCTTGGGCAGAAGCGATTTTTTATATGTCTTGTATTGGGATTCAACGAGACGATGCGTTTTCTTTGATATAAGCGATAGTTGTTCTTTCGGAGTCAAACCCGCTTTATTTTCCGGTTTGTTAAATCCTGCTTCAACTTGATCTTTTAACCCGGCCACACGGACCATAAAAAATTCATCTAAATTAGAGCTGAAAATAGCGAGAAACTTAAATCGCTCCAGCAAAGGGTTTTGTTCATCCATTGCCTCTTCTAATACACGTTCATTAAACGCAAGCCAGCTCAGTTCACGGTTATTATAATTTGCGGGATCCCCTAAATGTTTTATCTTATTCATTGAATTAGTTGTTTCCACCGTAAATGCCCACCTTAACAGAAAATATCTTAATTAAAATTTGTCCAATATGGTCTATATTAAATGCGTTTCAACACACTTGTATGTAAACGGGATTTTCCCATAAACCTAAAGTCGTTCACAAACATGATTTTTTATTTTTTCTATTATTTCATCACAAGTTTTTTTAATGCATGTATAGAATTGGGAACTTTGTCTAAGATATATCGTATGCGAAAACAATGGCGCTAGAAAGGAGGAGAAAATTTGGAAGCAATAGCCTTTAAAAAGAGATCGTATCATGTCCTTCCGGGAAGGGTGCGATTTGAGCTTTTTGGACTGAAAAATAACATCGAGATTGCGGAAAAATTTGAACGCATTTTCTCTTCCATAGAAGGTGTTACATATGTAAGTACGAATTGGAATACGGGCAAAGTACTCATCCTATTTGATGAGCAAAAAACGAATGTTAGTACTCTCGCTTTATACATAAAAAAAGTGGAAGAAGTGTTATTTAAGAAGCAATTTGAACAATTGAACGAACAAGAACAAAATGAAATCGAGGTTACGGAAGAACTTGTAAATAAAGAAGTAGCGGCCATGGCTGAACCAGCTGTGAACTCTTCTTATTTTGAAGCGATGCCATATTCATCAAAAACAGAAACAGACGATGAAAGGGTCCCGTTGCCTCTTTTGTTATCTGTTACAGGCCTTGGCGCTTTAGGAATTAAACAGTTATTTATGGGGCGGTCTGCCTTAGCAAGACATCCGCTGCCATTTTATGCAAGCAGCTTTATCGCCGTTTCTACAGGCTATCCTTTCATAAAAAGAGGTTTGCAGAAATTGGAGAGAAACAAAAAGGTAAATATCGATTTACTTTTTGGAGCCAGCTCGTTAGCTTTAGCACTTATTCGTGAAAATCTTATTGTTTTAGCTGGAATCAGTATTTTGCAATTTTTAAATTGGAAACGAAAACGGGAACACGATGATTTATTGGATCAACCTTATGTATCTCCTAAGGTTGAAAGATACAGCAAACGAATGAGCAGGCTTGGAATGGCTGCCGCTGGAATCAGCTTGGCTGTGTCGCGCAATCCATTAGCAGCATTAGCGATTTTATTAGCAGCCAATCCTCGTCCTGTTTTAACTTCAACAGAGTATACTTGGAAGCAAGCTGAATTCATGGCAAAGGAAACAAAACAATATATCCCGGAAAATGGGTCAATCTATCAATTGTCGCAAACAAAGGCGATTGTTTTTGATGATGCTTCCTTGATCGTTTCGAACGGAAACGTAAACCCACATTGTGATATGCTTTTTAAAACTGTGGAGCATGGAACAAAGATTTCTATCTTAAAAAACAAGAAAAATGCAGATATTGGGCTATTAGCGCAATATTTACAACAGCGGTATAACTTACATTTAACTGAAATTGATGATTCATTCCCAAAACAACGGGAGGAAGTCTTGTTCATTTCAAAAGATATAACTTCTGAAGATCGGGTGGTTTCGTATTATCCAACCGTAAAATTATCGAAATTGCCGGATCTTATAAAAAGTTATCAATATGCAAAAGAAACCGACCGTATGGTTGACAATAATCTAAAAATAACTTCTCTATGGAATATGGCGGGCACAGCAATCGCTGCTCCGCTGCTTGTTAGTGCACCAATTATTAATTTAATGGCGGATGCACTTACATTATCGTTCTTAACAAAATCAAAACGATGGACAGAACGATATTTTATAAAAGACCAGGAGCTGCGGCAAAAACTGCAAATGACGAGCAGACGGGATGATGTGGCATGGCATGCAATGGATGAACAAGCAGTCACCCTTCATTTGCATAGTGATACAACGATTGGATTAACAAATGAACAGTATCAGCAATCATTAAGCATGTACGGCACAAATACGTTACAGCCGAAAGAGCGGCCGCATTGGCTGAAAAGCTATCTCGCTCAGTTCAAGGAGTTTACGACGGTCATTTTAGGAACAACAGCTGTATTAAGCATGTTAACAGGACATTTATTCGATGGACTTACCATGTCCTCGATTCTCTTGCTAAATGCAGGAATTGGCACATTGCAAGAGAGAAAAGCTGAACGTGCTGTTGAAACGATGACACAGTTTGTCCCGATGCGCTGCCATGTCATTCACGATGGGGTTAAAGCTGAAATCGACGCCGCTCAGTTAGTGCCTGGTGATATTGTCGAACTTGAAGCAGGTGACCGTATTCCGGCAGATCTCCGAATTGTTGAGGCATGGAATGCAGAGGTTGATGAATCTGCGTTATCCGGTGAATCATTGCCGGTTAGCAAAACAACAAGCGTCGTTGCGGAAGAAGAAGCTCTTTCAGATCGAACAAACATGCTGTTTATGGGTACAAACATGACGAGAGGCAGAGCAAGAGCCATCGTTGTGCAAACTGGCAATAGGACAGAGATAGGCCATCTTCTTGCATTATTAAATACAGAAGAAGGTGGGGAAACACCTCTGCAAAAACAAGTCACGTCCATTAGCAAAACATTTATGAAGGTTGCTCTTGGAGCTGGTTTAGTCGTATTAGTTGCAGGATTGCTGCGAGGACAACCACTATCACAGATGGTTACATCCGCATTAGCATTAACAGCATCAGCCATTCCCGAAGGCTTGCCTGTCACAATCACGGTTGCCTTAACAGCAGGTATTTTTAGAATGTCTAAGAAAAACTCGCTCGTTCGCAAACTGTCGGCACTTGAAACGTTAGGCCGGACAACGGTGATTTGCTCTGATAAAACAGGTACATTAACAAAAAACGAAATGACTGTGAAAAAAGTTGCCACGATGAGCGATGAGTTCATGGTTTCTGGAGACGGTTATGCTCCAGAAGGAACAATCGTTCATACAGATGGCAAAGAAATATCATCAAAAGAGCTGGATAAGCTATTAAAAATTGGCTTATTATGCAGTAATACAACATTACACTACGAACATGATCGCTGGGGCATTAAAGGTGACCCGACAGAAGGTGCCATTATGACAGTGGCAGCGAAACAAAATGTTCGATTAGACAATCACGAGCATTGGACACGTATGCATGAAGTACCGTTTGATTCAAGCACTGGTATGATGAGTGTTGTTTGTAAGGATGAAACAGATCACAGAGAATGCTATGTCATGGCAAAAGGATCTGTTGAAAAGATTTTACAACGCTGTACACATTATCAGAAAAACGGCAAGAAACTTCCGTTAACAGACAATATGCGTGAAAAAATCACATCACAAAATGAAGCATTTGCAAATGAATCGCTTCGTGTAATTGCCTTCGCATATCGCCGTGTCGACCATAACGAGCCATGCTTTGAAAACATCGATCAAGAGTTGGTCTATGTAGGGATGGTTGGGATGATTGATCCGCCAAAAGCTGATGTCGAGCATAGTATTCAAGAAGCAAAAAGACTTGGCATTAAGCCCTTCATGATTACAGGCGATCACCCAATTACAGCGATGGCGATTGCGAAAAAAATCGGGATTTGTAACGGCGGCAGTAAAGTCATTACAGGTCATGATTTAGACAAGCTGTCAGATCAAGAGCTTGAAAACAAGATTGATGATGTATGTATCTTTGCGCGTGTCACACCAGACCATAAGCTTCGCATTGTCTCGATATTGCAAAAGCAAGGTCATATTGTGACGATGACAGGTGACGGTGTCAACGACTCTCCTGCAATCAAAAAAGCAGATGTCGGTATCGCGATGGGACAAACAGGCACACAAGTGACAAAAGAAACCGCTGATATTGTGTTAAAAGAAGACCATTTCGGTTCCATTGTCGAAGGCGTAAAAGAAGGTCGAACAATTATTGGAAATATTCGTAAAGCACTCGGCTGCTTATTAAGCGGTAACTTAGCGGAAATTCTTGTGACAAGCACGGCTGTTATTGCAGGTCTTCCACTACCGATTGTGCCAATTCAAATTTTATTAATGAACTTAATTACAGACGCTTTGCCTGCAATGGTTCTTGCGGTGAATCCAGGAAACAAAACGACACAAGAAAAACGTCAGCCAATTGCAGACCGTGCCCTTTACAAACAAGTTGTCGCACGAGGAACGCTATTAGGTGTTGGTTCCCTTGCGTTATTCGCAACAAGTCTGGCCGCTGGTGCGCCTCTTGTAGTCGCTCAAACAACAGCATTTGCGGCACTTGTTGCCGGCCAGCTCGTCCAAACGTTCTCTTGGAGACAAGCAGGATCGGCTGAAACGGTGCGCGATTGGACAAAAGACCGCTTCCTTGTAGGCGCATTAGGTGCTTCATGGCTTGCATTACTTGGAACGATTTACATTAGTCCATTAAGCGCCATCTTTAAAACTGCACCATTACCACTTATAAGCTGGCTGCCAATCTTAGCTGTTGCAGGAAGCTCAGCAATTATTGCGAAACCTGTTGTACGTCTTTTAACAAAACCAACAGAACAGCAGGCGTTTCCTGCCGGCCATCTGGCTGCCGCATAAGTGAAGGCAAGGTCGTTTAATAGTTCATTCAACGGGGGGCTACTGCCTGCTAAAACGGGATAAAAAGGATATAGGAGGAACATGATGTTACAACGAGTCATTGTCGGATCTGTTCTTGCCATTGCGACATCTGCATTGGTGCCAATGGTAAAGCAAATATCACAGCCTATTGGACGAAACATATTAAAACAAATGAAGTACTTCTTTGCATCCATAAAAGAAGGTGTTGAAGATATGGTAGCGGAAGTAAAATTTGAGCGAATGAAAAACAATTAAATAAAGGCACACTTATTGACTATAACGGTGAAATGTAAGAACGAACAGGGCAGGTTTTACCAACAATGGGTAAACCTGCCCAAAATCTAAAATATTCATCCATAAACAATGGTGATTAGCTTTTAACCTCCGAATTCACAGGAAATGAATGGTTCTATGTTTACAGTAAACAGTCTAAGGCTAGAGTCCTTTGATTTGAAAAGGCGAAACTTGAGGCTGGTACACGTATATACGTTTTGCTGTGTTCATAGGATGGGTATTAGTCGTTATTTGGCCAAATGGAGGTAGGTTTATGTTATCTCTGATTGTACCAATTGTTTTCTTAGGATTTGTATTGAGTATTGATAGTTTTGGGATAGGTTTTGCGTATGGTGTTAGAAAAATTTTAATCCCTATACGTTCACTCTTTGCTATTACGGTCATTACGGGAACAGTTCTTTTTGGATCAATGAGTATAGGTCATGGAATACGGCGTTTTATTTCTCCGGATTTTGCAAAAATGATGGGGGGATTATTGTTAATTACTTTAGGATGCTGGAATCTTTATAATTTTTATAAGATGAACAATCAAGAAAAAAACGGACCTTCTACAACTCTGCTTTCTCAGATAGATAAAAAGAAACCTGCAAAAAAAATCATTAAACTCAAAAACCTAAGAATTGTGATTGAAATTTTGGAAAAACCAACGAAAGCGGATATTGACCAATCAGGATGGATTTCGATGAAAGAGGCGGCTTTTTTAGGCATTGCACTATCATTAGATGCTTTTGGTGCAGGGATCGGAGCTGCATTTTTAGGTTATTCTATTTTATTAACGCCAATCATTATTGCCATCATGAGCGGAATTTTTGTTTATGCAGGTATAGTAGTTGGAGCTAAGTTTGCCCATCTAAAATGGGTAAGTCAACTTCGTTTTCTTCCGAGTTTTTTATTGATCATAATGGGTATATATAAATTTTGGAGGTAGACCGGCTCAACTCACTATGTTAGGCTGCATTGTTTTCCAACTGTTTTAAGCCAAGCATTTTCCCGATTACTTCCTCTATATCGCGCATCTTAAAAGCAAGAGTGTTAATTGCCAGGGGAAAATATATGTGGATAAAAACTGCTATTCACTCAAAATAAGCAAGCAAGGTGTTCGATATGACCGAACACCTTGCTTGAATTTGTTTAGAATTTTCGTAATTTCGGAAAGGAAATCAAGCTAAGAAGGTTAACGTTGTTTTCTTTGCCTTTTGACCGAACCCTGCTGAAGAAGGTGCCGAGAAACTCTTCCCAAATGGTCCCCACTAATTTCTTGCAACCGGGATTATCCCTTAGAGATTGGACTGTTATATTTAACGCTGTTTCCAAATGTGACAGTGCTTGTTTCAGGTGATGGATCACTTCATTTTGTTGTTGCTCACTCACAAATTTCTCCTCCTAATAAACATTCGTCTCACCATTAATATTAATGAAAAGTAGGTTCCTTTACTTCGTTTACCTCTCCGTCATATTCAATCAACATGCCTTCGTCTAATTGCTTTTTCATTCTTTCGAATTTTACTTCCGCCACTATATCCTCAATTCCTTCTTTTGTGGAAACGAGCATATATCTCATGTTTCTTGATACATTACGTACAATAGGGCGAAGAGTCTGCTTGGCAATCGGCAATAGCGCAGTCGACGCAATAACAAGTGCTGAGCCAATGATGGCTCTTTGTAAGCCTCTTTCAATCATGATTGACCTCCTGTTGTCATTTATAAGCAAATAAGAAAGTATAATTGCCTTCTTTCTGAACCGTATAAGGGAAGTTAGGATATGTGTATAAAAGTCTTGGCAAATGCCAAGTTTTTTAATAGTATAGCCAGTGGATAAAATTCCAATACTAGGAAGATGCCATCGGAAATACAATCGTCGTTTGACAAGATAAAATCTTTATCAAGCACCAATCCGTCAATGTCCTGTATTATAATGTGTTAAACGACCAAGCGATCAGAACTAAACAGTACGGGACATTAAAAACGAGTCTCGTTAATGAGACTCGTTCATTTTTTGCTCAATTCTTAAGCTTGTACCCCCGTTGCCGGTAAGTAGAAGGGGAGTTTGTTTAAACACGATATTGCCCACTTGATAACCGGCGTAGCTGCCTAAACGGTTTCCAACCATAAAGCCAACAATCGAGCCAATAATCGTGCCGATTCCAGGTAATACAGCACTGCCTAACACAGCCCCGTATTCCATACCCGCCATAATTCCAACGGCCCCTGTGACATTCCTCGTCGTATGTACACTAAAGTCCTGAGTCGTTAAATCACCTTTCATATATGCGCGCATATCTTCTATTTGTGAAATGCCGCCTGATACGACTCCACTCCAAAACGAAGCACCTTTATACATTATAAAACCTCCTTTGTTCTTTATAGGGTGCCCTAAAAGAGAATTCCTATGACAAAACATGTAATTAGCAACTATTTATTAATTCCTTCATCTTTCGGTTTGCTGACCCATTGTATTGACTTGATTATTAATCTAACCACATGGAGCATAAACAATGTAAAAGAAAATATCTTTATTGAAATTTGTTCTATTTTAAACAGCTTTCAACATATTGTTTGATTGTTGGGATATGTAAAGTTTCTGTAAATGATTTATTTGTGATACTAGAATTTAATCCTTATTGAACAACAAAAAAAAGGGGAGTTAAATTTTGAATCGAATGTTTAAGGGGAATAAAAAGAGATTTTCCTTCTTTGGCTTATGTTCTCTTGTAATTGGAACCACTCAGTGGCTATTTTTTATGAGTAATTTTGTGCGGTACATTCCGAAACAAGACCAAAATGTCCAAGAAGTATCTATTTATATTGCCAATGATTCTTGCTCCCTTAGGAATAATGCTTGCTTATACTAATGATGAAAAGGATGAGATAGTAAGGTGGGGTATAATTGTTAACGCTTTCATGTTTTTGTTGCCGTTTTTTTACATCATATTGGGGAAATTCGTCAATTTTTTATAAAGGAAGTTTTAAAACAATTAAATGTTGTTTACGAGTTCGATATTGTCATTAACAAATGGAAAAGAGCCTGTGTCGTTACAGGCTTTTTTCGTTTAATGGAATTGTTGTTCGATTTCATTTAATTTTTGTTTAACAGATTGGTCATTTAACACATTATACGCTTCGAACTGTTGGGGTGGTGTGACCTGTTCCTCTGCTTTGAATAAATCAGCGAATGATTGTTTTGCTTTTTCCGCAGCTTGTTTTGTTTTATCGATTCCCTCTTCCATTCCATGTTTCATTGCTTCAGACATGTCAGGAATCATCATCATTTCTTTTTCGGCTTTCGCCTCTTCTACCAGTGTACCAAGCTGCATACGCATACCGGTTGTCAAGCCTTTTACCTGATCTCCCAACGCAAGGGCTGCTCCCGCTCCTTTTACTAGCAATCTCCTTGTTCCATTTCTTGCTTCTGGCGAAAGGGCAAGAATAATGGTTGCCGATGTAATAACTAATCCTAATGGATTGCTTAAAGAAAAGAACTTTTTAAACATATTCATACCTCCATGCTTCTATACAACAACTTTGTGCATCGTTTCTTAATGTAAAACTCACACAAAAATTCGAATGTTTATTTTTTATATTCTTTCATGAAATGCCCTGTTTTATACGTGCATAAAATCATATATTTTGTTCAATCTATAAAATATGTAAAAGTGTAAAAAGTGAACTTAGAAAAAGAGGACAGGTTTGGAAGTGGCATCCTTATGAACTGGTTACCTACTCTAGCTGTTGCAGGAAGTTTAGCTATTATCGCTAAGCCGATTACACGTTTCTTGACCCAATCTAACGCAAGGAAGCCATCACTTCCTGCAAATTACGCAGCAGCTGCATAAGAATTAAGATAGTTGTCAAAAATGGATAAAAAAGGAGTAAGGAGGGACGTAATGATACAAAGCAACTTACAAAGAGTGATCGTGGGATCTGCTCTTGTTATAGCGACAACTGCTCTTATACCGATTGCTAGACAAACTCTTCGCCCAGTGGTGAGGGATTTATCAAAACAAATGAAATATTTCCTTGTCTCTGCAAAAGAAGGGTTAGAAGATATGGCAGCAGAAGTAAAATTTGAAAGAATGAAAAAACAGATGTCCCAAGACATGTTGATTGATTGTGATGTTGAAATTGAGGAACAAACTGGACGGATTTTTCACTAAGGTGAAAAACAGAGGGAGAAGGAGGGAAGAAGATGGAACCTAAAAATGAAGAGGTCATCAGCCATTTGAGACAAGCCCTCTCACACCTAGACACAGCATTAAATATGACAGTTTTGTCTCTACGTGAAAATCCTAGTTCAAAAAAAGTGGTCGGAACCATTTGGGAGGAGTTTCTCGGGACCTTTTTTGGAAGAGTGAGATCAAAAGGCAAAGAAAACAATATCAATTTGTTAACGCTTATCTCTTTTCCTAAATTCCGGAAATTTTGAGAAAAGTGCTGTCATTTTATTTTGGCAGCTCCTTCCTTGGAGTTACGGCCAGACAATGTCACCGTTTAGAATACGTTAAACTCAGGACATGACTGGAGATCATTATGGTTGGATATGGAATGATGTTCAAAGGTGATACATTACATACATCTTATGTAATTAAGGAGTTACATGTATGGAGATGCTGTCTTGTAAGTCTCGATAAATGATAAAAACGGAATGTTAATGAGGATGACTCCAAAGGGCTGCTTTTTGTCCTTCTAAGTCACCCTCTTGTCATTTAATCGCTCTTTTTAATCTTTATTCACGGTTTTACTCACGACCATAGCAGTCAATCCATCTTCAAACGATTGGGAATATACACGGCCGATGGTAAGTGTTTGGATCAGCCGTTTCCGCCATCCCCTGGAAGTTCACATTATTATGCCGTTCTTCTCTGCATAGTTTCCCGCATGATATGTCCCTTTACATTTTTTTTTATTATTTTTACACAAAATTTACAAGAATGTAGCACAAGATAAAAGCCTTCCTCCTATAATAATCCTTGAATCTATGAAATTGAACTTACTTTTATAGAAATATAGATTTTGGGAGGAGCAATAAAAATGAAGTTTTCATCCAAATTAAAGAAAATGGCCATACCAGCACTTGCTTTATCTGTTACGTTATCTTCGGGAAGTGTATTCGCCTCTGGACAATCCCAAGCATCAGGAATCCCTTTGTCCAATGATTCATACAAAAACCGTTATATTGATGTACAGCTTTTAGGAATCAACGACCTTCACGGACAATTGGATGTTACGCGTAAAGTCGGAGGAAAAGAAGTGGGCCGGGCCGATTATTTGGCTGCATATTTAAAACAGCGCGAATCGGAAAATAATAATACGCTGCTTGTTCATGCAGGGGATATAGTGGGAGCCAGCTCTCCCGTTTCTGCATTACAGCAGGACGAGCCTACGATCGAGCTTTTAAATAAAATGGGCTTTGATGTTGGAACAGTAGGAAATCATGAGTTCGATGAAGGAGTTGCTGAAATGATGAGGCTGATTGATGGCGGTACCCATCCGAAGACAGGTGACTTTTCCGGAGCGGATTTCCCATATGTAGCAGCCAATGTCGTTGACAAGGAATCAGGGGAACCGATCTTGCCGCCTTATGTTGTAAAGAAAGTAAATGGTATGCCGATTGGGTTCATCGGAGTCGCTTTGTCCGATACACCAAGTGTTGTCATTCCAAGCGCGGTGGCTGGAGTTGAATTCACGGATGAAACAGAAGCAATCAATAAAGCTGCCGCGGAGTTGAAAGAGCAGGGAGTCGAAGCGATTGTCGTGCTCGCCCATAACCCGGGAAATTCCCAATCGGACGGTTCTAATGCGAGTGGAGAAATAGTAGATATCGCTAAAAACGTTGACGATGAAGTAGATGTGATGTTCGGCGGCCATAACCATTCTTATTTAAATACGGAAGTGGACGGAAAGCTTCTTGTTCAATCCTATGCATATGGAACAGCTTTCTCGGATGTGGATTTGCAAATTGATCCGCGTACAAAAGATATTGTGACCAAGAAAGCGGAAATTGTCACAACATTCCACGATGGAATCGAACCGGATGCTGAAGTGAAAGAGATGCTGGGAAAATATGAAGCAGAAGTAGCTCCAATCATCAATCAAGTGATCGGTACTGCCAAAACAACACTTACGGCTGGCCAAAATACTGCCGGTGAGTCGGCTCTTGGTAATTTCATTGCAGATGCCCAGCGTGATGCAATGAAGACAGATTTCGCTTTTATGAACCCAGGCGGCATTCGTGCTGATATTGAACAAGGCGAAGTAACATGGGGAGAATTGTATAACGTTCAGCCATTTAACAATGATTTGGTGAAAATGACATTAACGGGGCAGCAAGTAATTGATCTGCTCAACCAACAATGGCAGAATGGTCAAACTCGCATGCTTCAGATTTCCGGTCTTACTTATACTTGGAGTAATAACAAAGTCGTTAGCGTAAAACTGCCTGATGGAACAGCAATTGACCCGGCAGCAGAATATACGGTTGCGGCTAACAGTTTCCTTGCAGGTGGAGGGGACGACTTTACTATATTCAACCAAGGGAAGAATAAGGAAGTGGGTCCTGTTGATCTTGATGCGCTTGTCAACTATGTGAAGGAGCAATCGCAGCCGTTTACTGCTGAGATCGAGGGACGTATCAACCCATCTAATTAAGCTGCAGCATATTGAAGGAGCTGGCCTAGGAAGCCAGCTCCTTTCTTGATATTTTTTCAAAGGAGCACCGACATATAAAGCCACTGCTTTCATAGCTTGCCGCAGATAAGGCTGGTGAGCATTATACTTTCTCTATCAGCTTTAACATATCCGCCATATCGAAGGGAGCCTCTTTTTTCATGGATTCGGCAAAATGGGAAACGAGGCGCAAGGTTTCGATACTTTGTACAGGATAATCACCTGCTGCACTTTCAGCAGACAGCATCACGGCATTCGTGCCGTCGAGTACAGCCTGAAAGACATCTGTCACTTCAGCCCTTGTAGGAATGGAATGATCGACCATCGATTGAAGCATTTGAGTGGCCGTGATGACATATGTATTCATTCGATTGCACTCGTTAATCATCGATTTTTGTAACACAGGAATCCAATGATAAGGTACTTCAACCCCTAAGTCGCCCCGTGCAATCATAATGGCATCTACCGCTTCACAAATAGGCTGAAAATTTTCGAGTGCTTCCATTGTTTCGATTTTAGCCACTAACTTTGGAGAAGCATCTGTCAGCTGCTTGATAAAATCACGTATCTCCTGTATATGAGTGGATTTTCGAACAAATGAACAGGCGATATAATCAATCTCTTCTTGTACAAGAAATTGTATGTCTTGTTGATCTTTCTCTGTAATAGCCGGCAAATTGACAGGTGTACCGGGTAAATTCACGCCTTTATGGGAGGCGATTTCACCTCCTGCCTTCACCGTTGTTTCGATTTTATCCGTTTCTACCTTTTTGACGATTAACTCCACTTGCCCATCATTAATGAGAATTCGGCTTCCTTCTTTCACGTCATGAATGATGCCGGAATAATCTACGCTGGCTCCGTCTTTATTACCGATGGCAGTGCCAGTATACAGAGTGAAAGAAGCTCCTTCTTGAAGTGTCATTCGATCTTCCTCAATTACGCCCAATCTGATTTTGGGTCCCTGCAAATCACCTAAAATTTTAATGGAATCATCCAACGATTTCACTAATTGAATGACTTCCCAATGGCTTTCATGGGAACCGTGGGATAAATTCAGCCGTACGATGGTCATGCCGTTTTGAATGAGTTTTGCTAACATGTCTTTGTTGCTGCTCGCTGGACCAATGGTACATATTCGGTCAATGGTCATACTGTTCACCCTTTCATCTACTAGATAATTTTCAACAGAAAAAAAGATTTATCCAGGTTTTATATTTAAGGTACATAGTACAGTGTGACTTTTTTCAGTGCTTTTTATGATTGAGCATGGGGAAATTAAATGAAACAACAATCCGGCCCCAAAGTGGATTCAGATTGTTGGACCCGGAAATGGAACATGCCGGATTTCCCGTTAATTGTTCAGTATTCCCTCGTTAGTCATATAATTTAACAGACAGTGTATGGGTTTGTTGTCGTTCTTTCTAATCCAATTTTTGCCCATTCCCTGGAAAGGAGTGAGTGGATGAATGATAAAAATTAATCAAAAATGGTTAGATGTGAATCAAATCGAAGAGGGGATTTTGTCGAATGAAGCAGCTGAAATTCTCCAATCGATGGGAAAATACAGTAAGGTTTATGAGTATGAGACAATGGAGCAGCTTGAATTTGAACTGGCGCTCAGGCTTCAAATCATGGAAGCGGCTGTTTTGCTGTATAACAGCGGGGTCGGATTTGCCACATTCCGCACATCGAAGTGCAATGAAGAATATTGGAAGCTTACGGAAAAAGGAGCCTTTATCCTTAAACCGAATGTTTTACCTCAAACGGGGATTGAAGATATCTTCCGTAACGGAAACAAGTATGCGTTTGAATGCGCTACAGCCATGGTCATCGTATTTTATAAAGCTGTTTTAGAGTCGATTGACAAGAATCAGTTCAATCGTCTTTTTGCAGGCCTTTATCTATATGATTGGCAATACGACGATGATCTCGGTCTTGATAGTCATAAGGGAACGGATTTTTTACCGGGAGATTGCGTGTATTTCAAAAATCCTGATTACAACCCTAAAACGCCGCAATGGCAAGGTGAAAACGCGATTATTTTAGATGAGAACCTTTACTATGGACATGGGATTGGGGTCACAACCAGACAGGTAATCATTGACTTTTTAAATACAAAAAGAAAGAAAAACCCCGATCGAGCGGCATTTTTGACATCTCAAATCGCCCGGCCCAACTTTCGGTATTTAAGCCGTTTTCGCTCAGCGGCATTGCGTGAAAACTCCGAGCATGTTTGCTGTTTTTCTAACGTGATTATTTCCACCATCGGTTCGAAAACTTACTTTTTATGAAAAGCTGAGGGTAGTCCCCGCCAAATGGGAGGGTTAAAACATCAGGGGACTGACCCTCAGAATTTATTTATTTTCTATTTTTAGTGGAATGAATAATTCATGTTGCGGGGAACCATCCTTAGCGCTCTCTTCAAATATTGTTAAAATCGCGTTTGAACTCGTTGTTTCTTTAAAGGAAATCTCCGCTTCAAAATCTCCCCATTCGGGTGCCCCTTTATCTGCGGTGATAAAACCTTCCGCTAAAACATTATGATGATCATCTTCTAGTCTATAATGAAAGGTTGCTTCAAATACACGGGCTTCTCCTTTTAACGTGAAAACTCCATGTATGGTTTGATTGGGAACCGGAGCCATGATTTTAAACGCTTCATTTTCCACAGCTTTTGTTTCCTCTTGATCGTTATCCTCTGTAGTTTCTTTCGTCTCCGGGGGCGTTTGTTTTTTGTCTTCGGAAGCTGGATTGGGAACTATTTCAGTCCATTGTTGGCAGCCGCTTGTGAAGATAATGACTACTAGTAGCCCGATTGAAATGAACCATTTTGTTTGCATGTGTTTTTCCTCACTTTTTCATTTTGTTTTTAGTAACGAAGCTTTGTAATAATGTATTCCTGCTGAGCTGTACATAGTATGTATACAGTTGAGGTGATTTTTATTTTAGGAGGGAAATCAAGAGTGGTCCCTCATTAAATGAAAGTATTAATACGACGGGGATATCTACTAATTTACAAAAACTCCATAAATTCTAACACTGCTGCAACGATTCGTTAACATTTGCTTAATACCCCTTTTTTATAATGTCGTTAATTGTAGAATTTGTTGCATAAATCATAGGGGGGATACGAGAGAGCAGGAACTTAGGAAATGAAAAGACCAGTCAATCAATCACAGAAATTTTTAAAAAGCAACAGGGGAAATTGCCGGACTTGCTGTGTTAAGCCTACTTCCATTTAGCCCTGTTGTGGCTATACATATTCCACCCTTATTCAAGTAGGGAACTTCCTAACCACAGCAGGGCAGGATGAAAAGGTTCAGGCCATTAGATTGAAAGAATAATAGAAAAATTGTTTTTGTAAATTTACTTTATCATACTAACGAAGCTTATGTCAGACCAATACGAAGGAGAGAACGAAATGAAGAATTCTTTGAAGAAAGTTATCTTTCCAACTATTGCATCCATCAGTTTAGCCTCTGGTTTGCTTATAAATACAGTTCCGGAATTACCGGTTCAGGCGGAGGGCAACGAGCAATCACTACAGCAATCAAAGAAGGAAGCACTGCCGCTTGGTTTGCCTAATTTAAGAGAACAGAGAACAACCGTGAGTTTAGTCCCTGGAGTTACTTATACAAAAATCAGCCGCGGAGAACAATCAGAAAAAGATTATTTCACGGTTGATGTTGATTTCGTTGAAACATATGAACAGGCAAAATCGTTGGCAAAAAAGCTTGAATCAGGTGGATTCGATGAGCCGCGTATCGATCGGATAACAGAGAGAGCAATGGATGATAAAGAAAAGGGACCACTTGGATTTCTTGTCCGTGTTGGAGCTTTTCAGGACGAAGCAGATGCAAAAGAGCTTCAGCAAAGATTAGCCGAGAATGGATATACAGGCCTTCGTGTTGTTTATACGGGAGAGGACGGACAGCGGACAACAGGGCCATGGATTGTGAATGTGATTGAAGTGGATCCAGACACTTTTAAGGGAAAAATGATACCTGAATTAGCCAATGATATAGTTCAAGGAAAAGAAACGTTAACCGGAATGGCTGGACGGAATGATGCGCTGGCTGGAGTAAATGGGGGATATTTTGTAGTGGGCAGCAACGATGGAACTCCGGGTGATTTGGCAGGTATTTCGGTTATGGACGGAAAGCTTGTAAGTGAAGCGGTAAACGGCCGTTCAAGTTTGATTCTTCCTTCTGCAGGAACAGATGCCAGCATCGCTTCAGTTTCCTCTCACCAGAAAGCTATTTCGTCTGACGGAGCAGTACGGGAAGTTGATGGGGTGAATCGTAAGCCGGGGTTGATCCGCGGCTGCGGCGGGACTGGAGGAGATACAACGACAGAACAGCCGAAGCATGATTTTACTTGTAAAGATGAGAGTGAATTAATCCAATTTTCTCGGATATTTGGTGATCAAACGGTATCCGGAGAGGGTGTTGAAGTAGTGTTAAATGAGTCCGGAGATGTCGTCGAATTTCGTAACAAGCGCGGCGGAGAAATTCCAAGTGAAGGTTCCGTAATCGCAGGAACAGGAGAAGCAGCACAGTGGCTTAGTTCCCATGCACAAGTGGACATGAATATTCAGGTTAAAAGTGAAATGACAGCAGATGGAAAACCATTATCACTCTCACAAACGTCTGGCATTATCAACGGAGGTCCCCGCTTGCTCGAAAACGGAAAAATTTCGATAAACGCAGTGGCGGAAGGCTTTCATTGGGAAGAGAACCCAGAGTTTTATTATCGGTTTGGAGAACGTCGTAATCCGAGAACGCTCGCGGGAATTAAAGTAAACGGCAATCTTCTTTTCGTCACAATAGATGGACGAGCCCCAGGATGGAGTGTTGGGGCAAACTTTGAAGAGAGCGCGAGAATCATGAAATCGTTGGGGGCAGTGGATGCTCTCAATCTTGATGGAGGCGGGTCGACTGCCATGACTGTTGGCGATGATTTAGTCACAAGACCGTCCGATCAAACAGGTGAACGCCCGATTGCTGATGCAATACTGTTACTTCCATAATACGTTTCGTAACGGTTAAATACGATTGATGGATGACTGATAAGGTCATCCATTTTTTATTGGCTTGTATTAAAAAGCGGTGACGGTAAGCCCTTTGAGTGGAAATAGACTTTATTGTTAGATAAAAATTCATGTTTATTTTTGCCGAATAGAGGTATGGGAATAGAGATGAATGAAAAGGCGATAATGATCGGCAAATTAGATGGAATTTGTTTTCTCTCCATCATTTACCAGATTTTACTGTTTAGAAGAAATTATAGCGGGGTGAAGTGAAACATGAATCATGAACTTTTTTCTTTCCATATCAACAAGAAGGAATGCAAGGCGGTGCCGGGTCAGAATCTCCTTGAGGCTGCGAAAGCCCACGATTGTTACATACCGGATGTTTGTTATCATCCACAGTTGGGTCCCATTCAAACTTGCGACACATGTCTTGTGGAAGTAGATGGGGAACTTGTACGGGCATGCGCCACCCAGGCATCACCGGGAATGAAGGTTACGACGGATTCTGATGTGGTAAAAGAAGCGCAGCTGGAATCGATGTCACGCATCCTGGAAAACCATGAGCTGTATTGTACGGTTTGCGATAATAACAATGGGAATTGCAAGTTGCACAATACGGCAGAGCACCTGGAACTCGAACATCAGAAATATGAGTTTAAACCAAAACCGTATGAGGAAGACCACTCGCATCCATTGTATCGTTATGACCCTGACCAGTGCATCCTTTGCGGACAGTGTGTCGAGGCATGCCAAGATTTACAGGTGAATGAAACATTGACGATTGATTGGGATCGTCAGCGTCCCCGTGTGATTTGGGATAATGATGTTCCAATCGATCAATCATCCTGTGTATCATGCGGCCATTGTGTCACAGCCTGTCCATGCAATGCCTTGATGGAAAAATCGATGCTGGGCGAAGCCGGTTATTTGACCGGAATCGGTGCGGATCTGTTGGAGCCGATGATCGATTTGACAAAAGAAGTGGAGCCGGGATATAGAGAGATTTTTATGGTGTCGGAGATGGAGGCGGCGATGCGCAAGTCGCGGATCGAACGCACGAAAACGGTCTGTACGTATTGCGGAGTAGGATGCAGCTTTGAGGTTTGGACGAAGGACCGCCAAATCTTGAAAATCGAGCCGAAGACGGAAGCGCCAGTCAATGGCATTTCGACCTGTGTAAAAGGAAAATGGGGCTGGGATTTCGTGAACAGCAAAGAACGGTTAACAAAACCTCTCATACGAAAAGGGGACACGTTCGTCGAAGCATCATGGGATGAAGCGCTAAATTTAATTGCCGACAAAATGACGGCTATCAAGAAGCAGCACGGCCCGCAGTCAATCGGCTATATTTCTTCTTCCAAATGCAGCAATGAGGAAAACTATCTTTTTCAAAAGCTTGCCCGCGAAGTCATGCAATCCAACAACGTAGACAACTGTTCCCGCTACTGTCAGTCACCCGCTACGGCAGGGCTTCTTCGCACAGTCGGAATTGGCGGGGACTCTGGAACAATGAAAGATATTGCAAGTTCTGACTTGATTATCGTCGTAGGCGCCAATCCGGCAGAATCTCACCCCGTTTTGGCTACACGCATTAAGCGTGCCCATAAACTTTACGGACAAAAGCTGGTGGTAGTCGATATCCGGAAAAATGAATTGGCCGAGCGTGCTGATTTGTATCTTCATCCAAACCACAGCACAGACTTGATTTTACTATCTGCCGTGACAAAGTACATGATTGATCAAGGCTGGGAAGATAAAGAGTTTTTACGAAACCGGGTCAATGGCATTAAGGAATATACAGCTACATTGGAAAAATTCACATTGGAATATGCTGAAAAAATGACAGGAATCCAAAAAGAGGAAATCATCAAGCTGGTCACGATGATTCATGAAGCGAAATCTGCCTGTATCCTTTGGGCGATGGGTGTGACACAGCATGTGGGCGCGACGGATACGAGCACGGCCATCTCCAATTTATTATTGGTTACAGGTAATTATGGCCGTCCAGGTACGGGTGCTTATCCATTGCGCGGGCATAACAATGTACAGGGTGCCTGTGATTTTGGGACCATGCCGGCATGGTTCCCGGGATATGAACCGGTCCAGGATGCGAAAGTGCGTGCCCGCTATGAACAGGCTTGGGGCGTCAAGCTCCCGGTTGAACCGGGGTATGATAATCACCAGATGGTCGAAGGCATTCATAAGGGAGAATTGAAGGCGATGTATTTAATGGGAGAGGAGATGGCCTTTGTCGATGCGAACTCCAACCATGTCGACAATGCGTTTGAAAAGCTGGACTTCTTCGTCGTACAGGATATTTTCTTTACGAAAACGGCTCAATTTGCTGATGTGGTGCTGCCGGCGGCGCCGAGCCTCGAGAAAGACGGAACGTTTACCAACACAGAACGCCGCGTTCAGCGCTTTTATAAAGTGTTCGATCCGCTTGGAGAGTCCAAGCCTGACTGGGAAATCATTCAGGAAATCGCCAACCGCCTCGGGGCGAACTGGAATTATACACATCCAAGCGAAATCATGGCGGAAGCGGCAAGTCTTGCTCCGATGTTTGCGGGTGTGAGCTATGAACGGCTTGAAGGCTGGAACAGCCAGGTGTGGCCGGTTGCGGGGGACGGAACAGATACTCCGCTGTTATATACGGAGAAATTTGCGCTTCCCGATGGAAAGGCAAAGCTGTTTCCGGTTGATTGGACATCACCGTTTGAGGTGGAGAAGCAATATGACCTGCACTTGAACAACGGTCGAATCCTCGAACATTTCCATGAAGGAAATATGACATATCAAGTGGAGGGCATCCGTCATAAAGTTCCTTCTGTGTGGCTGGAGGTCTCTCCGGAACTTGCGAAAGAACGCGGCATAAAAGACGGATCGCTTGTTCGTTTGACATCCGAGTATGGACAAGTTGAGGTGCCGGCCCTCGTGACAGATCGGGTAAGAGGAAATGAACTATACTTGCCGATGCATACGCGAAAAGACCATGAAGGTGTAAACCGACTGACAAGCAGCCATCACGATTATGTCACCCACACACCCAATTATAAAGAAACGGGTGTACAGCTGGAAGTTCTCGAGCGAGAAGGGAAGTCTCCGCTGCCGCGGCAAAACCATCGCTTCGGCAACCGCATTTCCCAGGTTGGCGTAAGGGTGGAAGACAAATGGAGCAAGCCGGGATATGTTCCTGTTGCTGAAAAGGTGAAAAAGGAGGAGCGCGCTTATGGCAAAGGCAATCACTAAGATTGAAAAATATATCCCCTCCGAGGCGCAGCAGCAGGAGGAATCAATCGAAGAAATCTTAAAAGTTTTGAGTGAAAACAAGGAATCCGTGACCTCTTTTCTGCAGATTATAAAAGAGGTACATGAATCAGGGATTTTCGATATGTTGAAAGGTCTGCTTGAAAATAAGAGTGAAGTAGCGAAGGTCGGACTTGATTTAATAAATGTAGCGGGCGTTCCTTCCATGTTGAAAAATGTGATTGTCACGATGCAGTTTTTGAGCAAGCTTGATCCGCTTAAAACGCATACGCTGCTGGATGGTCTTAACAAAGGCTTAGAAAGAATATCGGTGGAAAATGAAAATCATACAAGCATGTGGGGAATGGTCAAGGCTCTTCGAGAACCAGAAGTGAATGCCTCCATTACCGTCCTGCTTAACTTTTTAAGAGGAATGGGAAGCGAATTCGATAAAAGCGAAGAACAGGTAAAAAGGGACCTTCATGAAACGAAAAAGAGTGATACATGATAAACGGTCTTCGAATGGATGGTTGCGGAGTATCGGATCAAAAAAGAGAAAGGAGGAGTCGCCATGATGAAAAGATGTGAAGTATGCGGAAAGCTGGTAGAGCTGTCAAAGGAACAGGAAAGCGAGGTGGATGATGTAAAAAGCCTTTATGTTTGTGAAGACTGCAGAAAAGACCGCCGAAAAAGTATGGAAAAGGTAGTGACCCAGTAAAAGGGAACATCCATGTGTGAACATCGATTTATTTAACTGTGGGGTATGGATTCAAAGATAAATATCTAAAAAAAGAGAGTGATAATATGGCATTTCATACACCGCAGGAGATTGCAAAGTATGCAGTGGGAGCAGGGGTCCGTAAAGCACATATGACCATTCCGAATATGCTTGTGCTCGGTTTTTTGGCGGGCGCCTTCATTGCACTCGGGTTTTTGCTCGATATTCGAACGATTGGCAATTTGCCTGAAGATTGGGGAAGCTTCGGGTCCTTTCTTGGCGGTGCTGTATTCCCGGTTGGGCTCATTTTAGTGCTTATGGCAGGGGCAGAATTGCTGACGGGAAACATGATGGCCTTGCCGCTTGCCTGGATGGCAAAAAAGATTTCTTTCAGCTTGGTACTGAGAAACTGGTTTTGGATTGCCGTCAGCAACTTTGTCGGGGCCGTGTTTGTCGCTTATTTTTTCGGACATATTGTCGGCCTTACAGAAACGGGTCCATTTTTGAATAAAACGGTTTCGATTGCCGAGCACAAGCTCGAGGCAACTTTCCTGCAGGCTTTTGTTTCGGCTATCGGCTGTAACTGGCTTGTGGCGCTGGCCGTGTGGCTCGCATACGGTGCAGATGATATGGGCGGGAAAATTCTTGGGACTTGGTTTCCGATCATGGCATTTGTGACGATTGGCTTCCAGCATATTGTCGCCAACATGTTTGTCATTCCTGCCGCCATTTTTGCCGGTCACTTCAGCTGGATTGATTTTCTTGTCAACTTCATACCGGTATTTTTGGGCAATGCGGTCGGCGGATCTTTGTTTGTCGCAGGTGCCTACTGGTTTACCTATATTCGTCCCGTTCAACAGACAGAAAGCAAGAAGAACGTGAAGGCCGGCTGATTGCGGGAAAAAGTGAAAAAGGTTGTGTGAGGAGGGGATTGGTATGAGTCATCCATCATCTGTCGATAAAATGAAACTGCTTTATGTTGTGAAAGAGGCGATTACAGCATCCACTAAAAATGAAGTCACCATCTCACCGGTAAAGCTGGGGAGTCTATTTCAAACAAGCCATACGGTGATTGAACATTACTTGGACCAATTCGTCGATGAAGGACATATTATTCGCTTAACAAATGAAAATCATTATCCGAAAGTCATATACCGCCTGCCTGGATAATGGAAAGAAAGGAGAGCATGATCGAAAACGGCTTGTTTTCTTCTTTTGAGCCATCTCGCATGCATGATTAAAAGGATTTTGAATACTGCTATCATCTGTAAATCAATAATAAAAAAGCCGTCGAGCGACGGCTTTTTTTCGTTGTTTTGCCAATAAATTCGGGTGGCGGCAGATGCCTTGAAATTACTATTAATTTTTTTTGTAGCTTTCTGTAGTTTCTCGTTTGATTATGTAGCCCTTACTATAAATTAAATTCGATGCTTAAACAATGACACAATATTTTGAGTGTAAACAACTATAACATTAGGGGTGTAAAGAATGAAAGCGACAGTTTCTGTTGAAAGTGGTCATACCCAAAAGCAAGACAATAAGAAAAGTGAAACGTTTGATTTATTAAATTCAACCCAGTCCGTCATAAAAGAGGCCGTTCGCAAGTTGGGGTACAACGATGAGATGTATGAGTTGTTGAAAGAGCCTCTTAGAATGCTTACGGTACGTATACCCGTTCGAATGGATGATGGTTCCATTCACGTTTTTACCGGCTATCGCTCTCAACATAATGATGCAGTTGGCCCTACAAAGGGAGGAGTACGTTTTCATCCGGAAGTAAATGAAGAGGAAGTAAAAGCACTGTCCATGTGGATGAGTTTGAAATGCGGCATTTTCGACCTTCCGTACGGCGGCGGGAAAGGTGGAATCGTCTGTGATCCGCGGAATATGTCATTTCTTGAATTAGAACGTTTAAGTCGAGGATATGTGCGTGCGATTAGTCAAATTGTTGGACCGACGAAAGATATCCCCGCACCGGATGTATTTACCAATCCGCAAATTATGGCATGGATGATGGATGAGTACAGCCGTATTCAAGAATTTGATTCACCTGGATTTATTACTGGAAAGCCGATTGTTCTTGGCGGTTCACAAGGACGTGAAACAGCTACGGCTACAGGAGTGACCATTTGTATCGAAGAGGCAGCAAAACGAAGAGGGATTCCATTAAAGGATGCACGTGTGATTGTCCAAGGATTTGGGAATGCAGGGAGCTATCTCGCCAAATTCATGCAGGATGCAGGCGCAAAAGTAATTGGTATCTCGGATGCGTATGGTGCTCTTTATGATCCAAACGGACTTGATATTGATTATTTGCTTGACCATCGCGATAGTTTTGGGACCGTTACCAATTTATTTAACAACGTCATAACAAACCAAGAATTATTGGAAAAAGAATGTGAAATTCTTGTGCCGGCTGCCATTTCCAATCAGATTACACGTGAGAACGCGGAGCGTATTAAAGCTGAAATTGTAGTTGAAGCCGCAAACGGACCAACAACACTTGAAGCAACAAATATCTTAACAAAACGCAATGTGCTGCTTGTTCCGGATGTACTTGCCAGCTCTGGCGGTGTAACGGTTTCCTATTTTGAGTGGGTGCAAAATAACCAGGGGTATTATTGGACAGAAGAAGAAGTGGCCCAGAAACTGCGCGATAAAATAGTCGAGTCTTTTGAAAGGGTTTTCTCTACAGCCCAAAAACATCAAATAGATATGCGCTTAGCTGCCTATATGGTTGGCATAAAAAGGGTATCAGAAGCTTCACGTTTCCGTGGTTGGGTGTAAAGGGGCATGTTGTCTCATTACCACGATAAGAGATTTAATTGTTTTAAGGAGATGTACTTATGGAAGCAAAGTATTGTAAAGACTCACGAGTGATACGAACAAGTCGTATATTTCCAAATGACGTAAACAATCACAACACGTTATTTGGAGGCCGGTTAATGAGTGATGTGGACCAAGTCGCCTCCATTTCTGCAGCACGTCACAGCCGGCGGGAATGTGTCACGGCTTCCACCGATTCAGTTGACTTTTTACATCCGGTTCGAACGACCGATTCTGTTTGTTTTGAATCGTATGTGACATGGACAGGTACATCATCAATGGAGGTATTTGTAAAAATCATCGCAGAAGACTTGAAAAGCGGTGAACGTAAGATGGCTGCGACGGCTCTTTTAACGTTTGTCGCACTTGATGAGCATAAACGCCCAGCGCGTGTTCCTGAAGTCATTCCGGAAACAGAGGAAGAGAAAAAATTACATGAAACGGCGCCTGAGCGAGCAAGAATGCGTAAAGAAAGAAAACAAAAAAGTAAAGAGTTAGCCGCGTTTTTAACGATGAATCATCCGTGGGACCGGGATGATTCGTTATAAATTAGATTCAGTATGTTCAGTAAAGAGTAAATAGCTTTAGGAAATCGTCTATTAATCTATTAATTGGAGGCACTTTTTTTATGTGGGTTATCACTGTCTATTCAAAAGAAAATACAAAAATGTTCGAATTTGATACGGAAACTGAAGCAAGGGACGCATTCAACAAAATCCAGGGCTGTAAGATTCTTTCTGAGATTGTGTACTTTAATGATCCCCGTTTTGCTTTAGTCGGGGTTTAATTACATAAAATTAATGGGGGGGAGGAATATGGTTACAGGAACGACAAAGGGGCATAACGCTTTGATTGATCATCACATGAAGGATTGCCTAGATGAATGGGTCACACATTATCGCTCCTATGCTGCGAAAGGACAAAATGCCAGTTATATTCCAGCTTTGGGAAAGGTAAATTCATCACAATTGGGTATTTGCATAATGGGGTCAGAGGGAATAATGATCAAGTCAGGAGATTGGGAGGTTCCTTTCACTTTACAAAGTATTTCAAAAGTGATCAGCTTTGTAGCCGCATGTGTAAGCCGAGGCATTCCTTATGTATTGGAGCGGGTTGATGTGGAACCGACTGGAGATGCATTCAACTCGATCATTCGTTTAGAGATGCATAAATCGGGAAAACCATTTAATCCGATGATCAATGCTGGAGCGATTACGGTAGCGTCACTTCTGCCGGGAGAATCAGCACATCAAAAGCTAGAATTTCTTTTCACATTCATCGAAAACATGATCGGAAAGCGTCCGGCCATCAATGAGGAAGTGTTTCAATCTGAATGGCAAACAGCCCATCGAAATAGAGCTTTAGCCTACTATTTAAAAGAGACCGGCTTTTTAGAGTCAGATGTTGAAGAATCCTTAGAGGTTTACTTGAAGCAATGTTCGATTGAAATCAATACAGAGGATATTGCTTTGATTGGGTTGATTCTGGCACATGATGGCTATCATCCGATTCGTAAAGAACAAGTCCTTCCTAAAAAGGTGGCTAGATTAACGAAAGCGTTAATGCTTACTTGTGGAATGTACAATGCGTCCGGCAGATTTGCCGCTTTCATCGGATTGCCAGCTAAAAGCGGGGTGTCCGGAGGAATTATGGCACTCGTCCCTCAAAGGTTGAAGAGGGAACTGCCGTTTCAAGATGGATGTGGTATTGGTATATATGGACCCGCTATTGATGAATATGGCAACAGTCTGGCAGGCGTTATGTTATTGGAGCATATCGCACAAGAATGGGATTTAAGTATTTTCTAAGATCATGGCAAAGAAAAAATGTTCAGACATTGTGCTGAACATTTTTTTGTCATGATCTAACGGGCAGTAAAATTCTTGCCTTTATATAAGAAATACGTTAGCAGGGTGAACACCCCACTTGATTTGCGAGTATTCATGTGTTCATATAAGAATAAAAGGGGATTTAATAGTCTTCTTTTATTTTTCACAGTGAATTTAGCTGATCTCGACTTTTTTATTCTTACATCTTGAACGGCTAAAAAAATCTTCATATGAGTGTTTACCAAGAATCCGCAAGGGAGATTGGCAAACACTCATAAATAAACAATTGGACATGGATTTTCTTTATCCATGCCCAATTGTTTATTTAGATAGCTTCTTCCTTTTTGGGAGTCGAAGCAGCTTGAGAGTGCTCCCAACATTCAACGTTTTCAAGACCCTTAATAGTGTCTTTATAAAAGACAGGATCTTTCCCGGCTTTTTTCTGTTCCATGTAATCCGTTAAAGCAGCAAAAGCGACTTTAGATAATAAAAGAATGGCAATTAAGTTCACGATAACCATGAAGCCCATAAATAAATCAGCCAAATCCCATACAAGCTGAATCTTCGCAATTGAACCGAATATAATCATGGCTATTACGCCTATTCGGTATAGCATCAACAATGCTTTACTTTTGTGTAAAAAGCGAATATTTGTTTCCCCATAATAATAGTTACCAATTAACGCGCCGAATCCAAAGAGGAAAATAAAGATGGCAAGGCAGCCTGATGCCCAGGAACCAACGTGTTCACTTAATGCTGCTTGTGTAAGTGCAATACCATTTAACTCTGGTTGTTTGTAAGCATCGGAAAATAAAATAATAAATGCTGTGCTTGTACAGATGATCAGTGTATCCGTTAATACACCAAATGCTTGAATAAGTCCTTGTTTCACCGGATGACTTGTTGTTGCCGTTGCGGCAACGTTTGGCGCACTCCCCATACCAGCTTCATTCGAGAATAAGCCGCGTTTAACTCCATGCATGAGCGCAGCGCCGAGTGAACCGCCTACAGCTTGTTCAAAGCCAAACGCGTTTTTAACAATAAGAGAAAGAACTTCCGGCATTTTTGTTATGTTCGTAGCTATGACAAATAATGCAATACCGATGTATAACACAGCTAAAAGCATAACCTTGTATTCAGCTATTTTTGCAATACTCTTCACACCGCCAAAGATAATCGCAGAGAAAATAAGTGCCATAATAATCCCCAGGGTTAAACGCTCTGTACCAAATGCATTCTCAAAAGCAATTGAAACAGTATTTGATTGTACAGAATTGAATACAAGACCGAAAGAAATCGTAATTAAAATGGAGAATAATACTCCCATCCAACGTTTGTTTAATCCTTTTTCCATATAATAAGATGGACCGCCGCGGAAACCGTCTTTATCTTTTACTTTGTATACTTGTGCTAACGTACTTTCAATAAAGCTGGATGCTGAGCTAATAATAGAAATAACCCACATCCAGAATACTGCTCCAGGACCGCCCAATGCAATCGCAATCGCAATTCCTGTGATATTACCTGTTCCAACGCGAGCCGCCATTCCAATACAGAACGCTTGAAATGGGGAAATGCTATCCTTAGAACCAGTTTTCCCCTCCATTAAAACACGGACCATTTCCTTCAACATTCGAAACTGTACAAATTTCGATTTAAATGTGAAATAAATACCGAATGAAACTAGCATAATAATCAATAACTTTGACCATAGAAAATCGTTTGTTGTGCCAACCATATTCTCCAGTAAATGCTGCATATCGTCACCTCTTGTTAAAGTTTAGTAATTTATGTTGAAGCAAATAAAATAGATAAACATTATGAAATTTTGTTCGTTACTTCTTTTAAATAGGCCGCTTTATCGTTTTCGTTAAATTGACCTTCCCATTTGGAAATAACAACCGCTGCAAGCGAGTTCCCTACGACATTGACGGCTGTTCTCGCCATATCTAAAAGACGGTCAATCCCGGCGATAAATGCTAAACCTTCTACCGGAATCCCAACTGTACCGAGCGTCGCCAACAATACAACAAATGACACTCCCGGAACCCCTGCGATTCCTTTAGATGTTACCATCAATACAAGCAATAAAGAGATTTGGTCACCAATCGATAAATCAATGCCATACATTTGTGCAATGAAAATGGCCGCTAATGCTTGATATAACGTAGATCCATCTAAGTTGAAAGAATATCCTGTCGGGATAACGAACGAAGCGATTCCTTTTGGGCATCCTAATTTCTCCATTTTAGTCATGATACGAGGCAAAACAGTCTCAGAACTAGCCGTTGAATATGCAAGAATCAGTTCATCTTTTAATAACTTAATAAAATGAATGATGTTAATGCCTGCCCACTTTGCGACAAGTCCTAAAACAAATAGTACAAAGAAAATCATCGTCGCATAAACAAGAATCATTAACTTGCTTAATGGAATCAGTGATTGAACTCCGAATTTTGATACGGTTACACCAATCAATGCAAAAACACCAAATGGAGCAAATTTCATGATTTGATTTGTCACATAGAACATGGCTTCAGCTGTTCCTTCGAAAAACCTTAAGACAGGTTTTCCTTTTTCGCCTATTGCTGCTACTCCAAGTCCAAATAGAACAGAGAAGAAAATAATGGCCAACATGTTTCCTTCTGTCATTGCCGCAATGATGTTAGGAGGAACAATGTTCACAAAGGTATCTGCAAAACCGTGGCTTTTCGTTTCTTCTGTTGTTTCTACGTAGCTCCCGATATCTGTCTTTTGTAAGGATGACATATCGACACCGCTGCCGGGTTGAAAGATATTTGCCGCCAGTAATCCAACGACAATGGCAATCGTCGTAATGATTTCAAAATATAAAATCGTTTTGCCACCGAGTTTGCCAAGCTTTTTCATATCTCCAACGCCGGCAACACCGACAATTAAGCTTGAGACAACAATTGGAATCACAATCATTTTGATTAAGCGAATAAAAATGTCTCCAATTGGCTGAAGAAACTCTACTACTTGTGGATTTCCATAAAAAATGGCCCCTATACTAATCCCTGCCATTAGCCCGATAAAAATTTGCCAAGCTAGTCCAATTCTTTTCATTGATTCACCTTCTCTTTTGATTGTAAGATTTGTACGTCAAGTAGACCCTGTTGAATGACGTCCATAGTCATAAAGAAAAATAGGAATTTTGAAGTATCGCTTCTGAATTGATACGTGTGAACTGTTCAGCGGAGATGTAAATAAGATCTTTTAGTGTCGGGACGGATTACAGAAGTTGCTTCAGAGTTAGGCCACCAGTTTGATAGCTGATGGTTTGAATCGAAGTAGATCGAATTTTGGCGATGGTGCCGCTTGTTGCTGGAATTATCAGTTATGTATCTGTCTTTTACCACTGCTCCTTTCGTCTTTACATACGTATTTGCTAAAGCAGCTGATGCATTTTACAATAAAGGCTCAACTTAAGAGTCATTCATTGGATAGCGTCAAGCCCGTCTGTAATCATTTCTAATATTTGAAAAAATACAAATAATGTAAAGCGCTTTCATATCTCCCATAACAAAACGTAGCTTTAATTTATAATAAGAACTACATGATGATACAGAAAACTACAAAGAACTACAGAAAAAAATTAAAAATTTCAAAAAATAAAAACAGGGATGCTTCATAAATGCGCGTACAAATTTTTAAAGATAGACTTGTTATCATACTTGGCATAAAGCTTATTGGATGAGTAGCGTGAATCCGTTTAAATGACGGAAGTGTCCGAGTCGCCATTGGTTTTTATTTCCTGTTAATAAAAAAATAAAGTAAGCGTTGTATTGAAGCCAACAAGGCTGTATACTGATTTTTAGTCAAAATGGGGAAGTGATTATTTTGAATCTTAGCACTTTAGTCAAAAAAGACATTTATATTCTTGTTCTGATGATGTTTACAGTGCCATTAGCAGGCGAAATAAAGTCTTTTCCCTTAAATGAAACGTTTCGAATGAGTTTTGGCGCACCAACATTTTTTTTCTTTTTGTTGTTGTTGCGGAAAATGCCAGCGTTTTTACCGGGCTTTTTGACAGGAACGGTGGTCGTGAAATTCCGTATTTTACTAGATTTCATCATGCAGGAGAATTTTGACTGGGTATCATCTTTCCAGATTCACTATTCTAGTTTTTTCTTTTATTTCACTTATGCTTGTCTCTTTTATTTAGCGAAAATTAATCGCTTCCAAGATCGACCTGTAATCATTGGATTGATGGGCTTCGTCATTGAAATATTATCCGATTGTATGGAATTGGCCGTACAGTATTTCGTATTAGACACAACGATTGCACTATCGGCACTGAATGAAATCATCGTCATCGCATTTTCCCATAGCTTTATCGTGTTAAGCTTTTTCAATATGATGAAGCTGTATGAAGCACAGTCGAGGGAAAGACAAACTCGAAAGCAAAACGAACATATGCTGATGCTCATTTCCAATTTATATGAAGAATCGATTCATTTAAAAAAAACGTTGAAAGATGCTGAAAATATAACAAAAAAAACATATGATCTATACAAAAGTTTAGACGATTTAACAAATGAACAGGTGGGCTTTCCAATCGAGGATATACAACGGCATGTATTGAACATAGCGGGTGAAGTCCATGAGATTAAAAAGGATAATCAACGTATTTTTGCCGGACTCTCAAAATTGATATCTGATGAAAGTTTCACCGATTATATGCCCATACATGAACTGGTCAACATCATCATACGGGCAAATGGGAAGTACGCTCATTTACTGGGGAAGGATATCCAATTTGTATGGGTAATTAAGGGCATTCATCCGAATTATCATATTTACACCATTCTATCGATCATCAACAATGTCGTTGCAAACGCTGTAGAAGCCATTAAAGAAACGGGAAGCATTACAATCGACATTGATAAAAAGCAAGATTCGATTGAATTTCGCATAGGAGACAACGGTCCCGGTGTTACATCGAGGTATCAAGAGTTGATTTTCGAACCTGGATTTACTTCTAAATATGATGATGCTGGTAACCCATCGACAGGCATTGGGCTATCCTATGTAAAAGAAATGGTCGAGCAACTTCAAGGGGACGTTACGTTCCAAGACGGGCCGGAAGGAAAAGGATCGATTTTCAAGATTCGATTACTGGTTGACCGCTTAATCGAGAAAGGGTGATTTAATGTTTTTTTATATAGTTGATGATGATAAAACGGTTCGTTCGATGCTGGCCCAAATCATTGAAGATGAAGACCTTGGGGAAGTGGCAGGCGAGGCTGAGGACGGCTCATTGTTGGATCAGCAAATGCTGACTTTGAAAAATATAGATATTTTATTCATCGATTTGTTGATGCCGATTCGAGATGGCATTAAAACGATTCGTCAAATAAAACCATCGTTCAAGGGAAAAATCATCATGATTTCTCAAGTAGAATCGAAAGAATTGATTGGTGAAGCCTATTTGCTTGGCGTTGAATACTTTATAATCAAACCGATTAACAGAATTGAAGTGTTGACGGTTATCCAGAAAGTTATCGAACGAATCCAATTGGAAAAATCGATACAGGACATTCAGAAATCCCTCAATACGGTGCTTAAATTGGATAATCGTCAAGTTATGGCGGAGAAATCTCCCGACGAAAAACATATAAGAACTTCCAGTCATTTTCTTTTATCCGAATTAGGGATCGCTACGGAAAGCGGGAGTAAAGATTTACTGGATATGTTAGATTATTTATATCAATATGAAGAAGATAAAACGTTTAAACAAGGGTTCCCGTCATTAAAAGAAGTTTTTGTGCATTTGGCTCAAAAAAGGCTTGGAGAATCCGCTGCAGAGGCCGAATTAACAAGGGAGATCAAAGCATCGAAACAAAGGGTCCGAAGAGCTATTTACGAGTCGCTGAATCATTTGGCATCCCTTGGACTTACTGATTTTTTAAACCCGAAGTTTGAAAATTACGCTTCTAAGTTTTTTGATTTTACAATCGTCAGGAAAAAGATGACAGAATTAGACAATGACTCAACATGTTCAACCTCTTCTTCTCGCATCGATACGAAAAAATTCATTCAGATCCTCTATTTTGAAGCGAAACGGATATATTTGGAATCACAATGACGAAACTTTATTGAATCCTGTGCTATATCCTTTTGAATGACATGCTGTAAAACGTTGATTTTAGTGTCGGCCCCAATGCACTATAGGGGAGGGAGACTTGCCTTAAGTATACGAAGAAAAGAAAAGAGCTGTCACGCGACAGCTCTTTTTGCATTATTTAGCAAATACATGATTTCCGATGGTTTTCACCACTTCACGGCTGCGAATCCAGTCATCTGTTGCAATGTCCGGATTATAAAAATAAATGCAGTCATTTAAACGGTCTTTTCTCGTTAAGGCTTCTTCTACCGCTCGTTTTGCTTCATCTGATGCCGGCTTGTTGATTTCACCATTTTGAACAGGTGAAAAGGCATAGCTTTTACCCACGACTTGCTTAATAACACCTGTGATGGTATCCGGGAATTCAGGAGAATCTACTCGGTTTAATACAACAGTCGCAACTGCTAATTTGCCTTCATATGATTCGCCTTTTGCTTCCGCTTCTACTAAACGGGCAAATAAGTCTTTCTCTTCGGCTGAAATAGAAATGGCTGGTTCCACCGGCTCTTTTTCCACTGTTTTTGTGACAGGTTTAGATGCTTGTACTCCCAACACTTTCGTTTGAGGAGCTTCGATAACAGGTTTGGATGATTGTGCTGCTACTGCTACTGCCGTTTTATGGGGGATTTCAAGTACAGGTTTTAACGACTGTGTTACGGCTGCTGTTGTTTGGTGGGGGATTTCGAGTGCAGGTTTTGATAGTTGTACGGCCAATACGTTCGTTTTATCAGGAATGGGTGACATTGCTTTTATATAAGTCCAATCATTGAGCAGCGTGTTTTCTTCTTTTAGATGATCAATGGTTTCACCGGATGGTTGTCCAAGTTTCCAAACAATATCCTTATTCATAACTGGATATTCTGAACGAGCTTCGGCGTGCTGGCTTTGTAAACCTATAAATGCAAATGCAGCTGCAAAAGTTGCAATGAATGTTTTCATGTAAGTGTTTTTCATGGATGTTATACCTCCTGAAAATGCGTATGTGAATACTCTAACATAGGCTAGTACTTCTTTCACCGAACGATTCCATGACATTTCTTTTAATTTGATGAACAACATTACAAGTAAGAGGCGAATATGACATTATACCTGTGAAGATGTCATATTTGATCCATCTTTTGCGGAATGGAGTTACATATTACCATGTTATTTTCAGATTTTGGATAAAAAATTTTTTCATGCCTTCGTTTGAGCTATCAAGGCATTTTTTCGCTGGGGTAAATGGCACTGAAGGGCTAGGGCGATAAGGAAAAGAAATTATTTTCTTATCTCCTAAATGAATGTCTGTTTTCGGACGATATATAAGGAAATAAGGATTAGCGCTTATTCCCTATATGAACTCATGAAAGAGAGGCTATTTACGTTGAAGAAAGTACGATCAAGATTTTTTAGCAACAATTTTAAAACGAAGTTAATATTGTCCTTTATTGCTGTATTAGTGATTCCTTCTATTGTTATTGGATTATCAGCATATATGACTGCTGAAGACGAAATTGAAAAGCAAATTTTATATAGTGCAGGTGAGAACGTTAAGCTAATCAACTCTACAATCAATTCTACCATTGAGCCCAAAGTCAATGATGTGGAGTACTTTTCCAAAAATATTCATTCTCAACTATATAAGGGAGAGGAAAGTCCTGAAGTCAGACAAAAGTTTAATCAATACATGGGCCTCCATCCTGAAGCGGTTAGTATTTTCGTTGGAACTGAAACGGGGATATTTGTGCAGTCACCCAAAAAAGAAATGGAAGCCGATTATGATCCGAGGAAAAGACCATGGTATCAAGAAGCGATGAAAAACAAGGGAGAAGTGATTATTACTGAGCCCTATGCTGCCGCCTCAACTGGGGACATTGTTATCACCGTTGCAAAAACAACAGCAGATGGATCAGGAGTCGTCGCCGTAAACTTGAATCTTGACCGGATAAAGAAAGTAATAGAAGAGGTGAAAGTCGGGAAAGAGGGATACGCCATCCTTTTAGACGGAGGCAGAAAATATATTGCCCATCCTACAATGGAAGCAGGAACGGAAGCGAAAGATCGTTTTTATGATCAATTGTATCAAAAGGATTCAGGTCAATTCGAATATGTGTTTGATGGGCAAAAGAAAAAAATGCATTTTGCGACGAGTGAACTAACCGGTTGGAAAATAGCGGGAACCATGCTTTCATCGGAAGTAAAGGAAGCGGCGCAACCCATTTTCAACAAAACCATTTTAATCGTCGCCGTTTTCTTTATCATTGGCGGCCTTTTGGTTTATAGGGTGATCAAATCGATTATCAATCCAATAAAAAAGCTAAAAGAACAAGTTGTCAGGGTAAGCAAAGGAGATTTAACGGAGCAAATCGATATCCAATCTAACGATGAAATCGGCCAATTAGGGCATGCTTTTAATGACATGCAAGGAAGTCTCCATTCGTTAATCCAAAATGTTGAAGTGAGTGCCGAACAAGTGGCTGCTTCCTCGGAAGAGTTAACGGCAAGTGCTGAGCAAACCAGTGCAGCAACGGAACAAGTAGCAACAGCTATTCAAGAAGTAGCCGGAAGTGCGGAAAAACAGACAGATGGAATCGATAAGAACGTGAATTCACTGAATGAAATCTCACAAGGCGTAAGCCGGATTGCAGATAACTCAACGAATGTCGCAGACCTTTCGAAACATATGACTATACAAGCAGAAGAGGGCGGCGAATCCGTTAAGCGGACGATGAAGCAGATGAACTCCATTCATGAATCAGTCACAAAATCCGATAGCATGATTAAATCTTTATACGAACGTTCAAAAGAGATTAGTACGATTTCAGATGTAATCAGCGGGATTTCTGACCAAACGAATCTTCTTGCCTTGAATGCGGCAATTGAAGCAGCACGAGCAGGAGAACATGGAAAAGGATTTGCCGTCGTTGCAGATGAAGTGCGTAAATTAGCTGAACAATCCCAGGCATCCGCAAAACAAATTTCAGAATTGATCAAAGCCATCCAGCAAGATACGAAAAACTCTGTTCAAATCATGGGAGAAGTGACAGATGATGTAGAAGCCGGTCTTAAAATTTCAAATGAAACGATTCAAAAATTTGAACAAATTTTAGTTGGGATGAGAGAAATGACCCCTCAAATAGAGGAAGTGTCAGCCGCTGCCCAACAAATATCAGCCGGGGTCCAAGAGGTTACCTCTACTGCCAACGAACTTGCGATGATTGCGAAAGGAAACGCTGTGACTTCAGAAGAAGTAGCGGCATCTACCGAAGAACAGCTGGCTTCTATGGAGGAAGTTTCGTCCTCAGCCCAAGCTCTTTCCTTAATGGCTGAAGAATTAAAAACGTTAATCAATAAATTCAAGTATTAAAATATGAAAAAGAAGAGTTTTCCAGGAGAAAGGGTGGCCACTGCTCCAACCTCCTTTTTAGACAATGTAAAAGAGGAATATAACCCAAAAATCCCATAGATGAGAGCTGAAAATGAACCGAAAAAGCGCGGATTGACCCGCGCTTTTTCATGTATTGTTCGATTTTCTTTTGGATGCATTTCATCGCAGCGAGTTGTTTTTTATCATGTTTCAAACAGGAATGCCTCCTTCGTCTTAAGAATATCTATTTGAATAGGATTTTTTTGTCAGGGGGAGAACGATGAAAAAAAAGAAATGGACTTCGGAGAAAAGCAAGGGAGGTTTTGGCACATTAATGTTAGGAGAGAAGCCCGAGCAGCTTCCAGCACATGCTTTTATCTCCCTTACGAGAGGGGAAGGCTTGAATTTTTTTCAGCTTTTCATTAATCAGGTACTAACAGTAATGGTTATGAACCAAATGAAGAACACACCGGGTCTCCTTTATGCAGAATTAGTTGGAGAATTGAGGAAAGGAAGGGGAATCGGGCAAACGATGACTGTATGGGATGGGAAGTCGATGCCCAAATTTCGCAACAGGAGTTCCCATGGTTTTGCCATGAAATTCTTTACCTGGGTCATCCATCGGAAAAACACGAAGAATTATTATCTCACTTATTCTGCGCAAGGGAAAATTCCTTCCACTACAGAAGTAACAGACATCCTGAGAGAATACGGAAAATTTTATGATGGGGGGAAACTGACAAGAAAAGCAATTCCTCCAAACTTTGGAAATAGTATAACGTAATAATTTATAAGCGGAACTATAGAAACAAATTAGTCCATATGGCCAATTTTTGAGCCGCATGGGCTTTTTATTATGGAGAAAACTTGTTTTGTCAGCTTGCTTTTTACCTATTTATCCAAATAGATGAATTATGTACAACGGGTGTTACATTCCTGATGTTCATGGTTCAGCGTTTTTAGTGAATGGTTTTTACACTAATACCGTATTAATTTTAGTCGCACGGGATAATATGTAATTTTTAAACTTTTGAGTTTTAAATTTCCATTTATTGAAGACTTATAATTTTATAATATTGAATCATGAACAAACTATTTGTATAAAATTATTTAAAAAATTCAAAATTATTAGAGCCTAATCATAAACTTTGTTCAATTAAGGAGTTAGTATGCAGAAAAATGTTAGTTGCAGCAAGAAAGTTTCGTGTAAAATAGCAGCCATTTATATTTTGTCGAGTATCATTTGGATTTTTACAACCGATTGGATATTATTTAAATTCGATATACTTGATGTTGTATGGATAAATTCCGGAAAAGGAAGTCTTTTTGTTATTGCAACAGGATTCTTATTATATAAGTTAATTCAAAGAAATATTAAAGGCATAGAAGATCGTGAACAGCAGTTAAATAGTCTTATTGAAAATAATACAGATGCCATCATTCGTTTAGATTTAACAGGCAATATTGTATCCGCTAATGAAGCAACGGAAAAAATTACAGGATATAGTAAAGAAGAGCTAGCTGGAACATCTTTTAAAGACATTGTAGTCAAGGGAGATTTGGATCGAATTTTAAAGCATTTTTTAAAAGTAGTAAAAGGGAAGTCCACAATAATAGAAGTCAGAAGTATCCGGAAAGATGGACAATGCATAATATTAGATGTAAAGAGTGTACCAATTAGGCTGGATGATCAAATGGTAGGAATTTTCGTGATTGCCAGGGATATTACAGAATTAAAGGAAAAAGAGGAACTTATGAGGAAATCTGAAAAACTTTCTATTGTAGGTGAATTGGCGTCTGCTATAGCGCATGAGGTGCGAAACCCGCTAACATCTCTAAAAGGTTTTCTTCAATTATTTCAAAATAGTGCTAAAGAGGAAAAGGATAAGAAGTATTATGAGATTATGTTATCAGAAATAGAGCGTATAAATTCAATTGTCAGCGAATTTATGATCCTTTCCAAGCCGCAGGTTATTAACTATCAAGACAAGAATATTACCTCTTTATTAGAAGATGTAATAACATTACTTGAAACAATAGCCATCATGAAAAATATAGAAGTGACAAGAGAGTTTGAACCGAATATTCCGCTCATCAAATGTGAAGGGAATCAAATAAAGCAAGTATTTATAAATATTTTTAAGAACGCAATAGAAGCTGTTCCGAATAACGGAAAAATTGATGTTAAGGTTAAACAATTGAAAGAAGATAAAGTACTGATTCGTTTTATTGATAATGGGCGTGGTATTCCAAGTGGTTTAATACCTAAGTTAGGGGAACCTTTTTACACAACAAAGGAGAAGGGAACAGGTTTGGGCTTAATGGTCAGTTATAAGATTGTCGAAGAGCATCGGGGAAGCATAAACATCAAAAGTGAGATGAATAAGGGAACAACCGTTGATATTGTATTTCCCGTTTCAATGAATGAAAAATAACTGCAGGTCGCCTTTTATGGTTTGACGGGATTCAAATACATAAAGAAGAAAAAGAAATAAAGTGAATGTAATCCCTTTGGTGCGGCAGCCAAGGGGATTATTTCTTGTACAGGTTCAAAAGAAAGGTCCAAAAATCTCATTTTAACCTTGAAATGATGAATCTGCTTTCGCTTTTGTAAGTAGGATGACGCTCTGCCAAAAATATCTTTCAATCAAACTTACGCCGAGAAAATATGTGTTTTGAAATGAAAAAAGATGGTATGATTTTGTGGGGGATGAGCTTGAAGGGAGTAAGAGTAAATGACTTTTATATTATTATGTTTATTTACGGGCGCTTTTTTCATCGAGTTGATTCGAAAATATATCTTCGGCATAAAAGATCCTGATATTAAGGAGCTTTGGCTGGAACTGGATAAAGAAGAATGGTATCAGGAATTGCTGCGAAATCCGAACATACAGAAGACGATCGTCTATCATAAGGAACATGGTTTATTGAATGACCCGTACTATGTCCGAAAAATCATCGATAAGGAAGAACACAGAAAAGGCTTTATCGATTATGTGAGTGAGAAAAGTTAGAAAGGAGTCATTGTTACATGATGAAGAGTAAAGAAGTTCTCGTGAAATTTTCAACCTACAGCTTGGTCGGCTGCGTCAGCGTCCTTTTTTATTTTATTGCCGTTTTTATTCTTGTCGAGTTTTTCCACCAAGAACCGGTCTTAAGCTCGGCAATAGCGTTTATCCTCATGACCATCATTTCTTATTTTTTGAATAAAAGGTTCACGTTTAACGGAGATTCATCGAGAAGAACGTTCATGAAATATATAGCGGTTTCAAGCCTTGGTTTTGTATTGAACAGTACGATCATGTATGTCATTGTACATATTTATTCTTTCCATTATTCAGTAGGAGAGGTTGTCACGACCCTCGTGATTCCAATCATTAATTTTGTTCTTAATAACTATTGGACGTTTAAAGAAGACTGAGAATTACAAATTAAGAGTAATAATGTGATATTCATTGCCGAAATTGACGGGGATAGGTTCATTCACATTCGCCTAAAAGCAGCATAGAGTATAGTAATATTTCAAGGAAACGGAGGAATCGATTGTGCCTGTCTCTGTTGTTTTTAATCAAATCAATGTCATCAATATGTCTATAAACTCTGTTATTGCTTCAGGACAGAATAGTCAGCCGGATTGGAATACACAAGCAAAAATTAATTCCGGCAACGGTTTTTATGTGAACTCAGCCATACTTGGCAACACTAACATTATTAATGATCAAGATGTATTTGACACTCCAATAAGCAACCCGGAAAATAATAACCCTCAACCGGTTTCTCAGATGTGAGGAAAAAGTTGATGAAACCAAATGAAAAGTTATCCATCCAGTTTTCTAATATGAATATTTCTTCTATGGCTTCTAATTCGGGAATCTTCACAGGAGAAAATTCACAATCTAATTGGCAGATGAGTGTGAAAAGCAATACGGGATTTGGCAAAATGATGGGTTCTAATAATATCGCTGTACACAATGTCAATATAGTAAATGACAACGATGTGATGGATTCAGACTTTACCCAGAAGCAGGATTCTTTAAATCAGCCTGTGTTTCAAGGCTAATGTGAGGGCCGACATATCAAGGTTGCCTTTACATGGAAAAGGTTTGTTTGAATAGATATATCCATTCAAACAAGAGGAGAGAAAGCCACCTTTTTACAGGTGGTTTTTATTTTTAGCGAAACATTCGTTAACGTGGTGTGACGATGAATCCGGGTATATTTTCGGATTCGTGCAATATTTATAATAATAGCAGACAAAAGTTCTAAAAAACGTGATGGAATGAGTGAGAACACTAAACTCAAATTTTATCGATGAGCGTGAGGTGTCAGAGAAAGTTGACGAAAATTCAATATCATTCGATTAACGTAAATATGATTCAGAACAGCTCCGGCTTATTTTACGGCGTTAATCTTCAATCTAAATGGAAGAATAAAGCACGTATTTCTGACGGTTTTGGAAGAGTGAACGGCCATTCCAATAAAATTTCAAGTAATATTTCTATTGTTAAAGGTCCGGGAAAAGTTAACCCATGAGTAAAGACGATAGTGTGTAATCTAATCACTATCGAAGGAGCTTTCATCTTTAACAGGCTGTTTGTAGTTACAATCGGAAGTATCTGTTTGATCATCACGTAGGACAAGGTGGGTATTATGGGATGTTTGATTGTTTTTTCCATTAATCATTCCAAAACCAGAATTGCTGCTGGTAATAGTCGTACCCCAATAAAACTGATGGTTTCTTCCGATAAAAACCCCTGCATTGTTTTCAATCGCATGTACAGTGATACTTTCAAAGAGAATTTGAGGATATCGCAGATTTACTTTCATAATTCCTCCTTATAAGTACGAATGTCATTAAAAGACACGTTCTTCCGTTTCTATATACATGTATTGTATGTTGCAAATCAGTCATAAGTGTTAAATCTGATAAAGGATGAAATAGTATGCAATTGGATGAAAAAACGCTAATGGAAATGCTCAGAAATATGGAAACAAGACTCACGAGTTTAGAGAAGAATGTTAATAAGCCGTCGGAAAAGACCGTGCATAATTCTTTCTATTTAAACATAAAGAGCATTCAAACATTGAAGTTGGAGGAACTGTCCTATCATTTGGATAAACTCGATGTAAAGGAACTTAGCGGAATGCTGAATATAGGTAATACCTTCTCTCCGGAAGTTAACGAGAAACAACAGGAGAATAAATCAAAAAGCCCTCCTGCTTTATCAGCGAAAAAGAATCCGTCTCCATTAGGAGAGCAAGAGAAAGAGCCTGATGCTGATTTAGGCTTGAAGAGTAAAAAACAAAATGAAGCTAAAAACATAGAAGAAAATCCTTCAGATATTTTGGTGAAATTCAATGGGAATATTGTCCCTTACAAGCTAATCAATATACAAGCGAGTAGAAAGCCTGAGAAATCTTTACCTTCGACCTTTACCATTGGCGATATTAATATTGGGACTATTGAAGATGCCTCATGCGTAAACTTCGGCAATAATTTTCCGACAGACTTTAGAAGCCATAAAAAGCACAACCAGGGATTTGGAAACATTTTAGGCAATCATAATGATATTCATGATATTCTGTCGTGGTTAGAGGAAAGGGATATCACCGAAGTATTTAGCCAGAGTCAGGATGAACATCCTCCGGAATGGTTGGACATGCTGGTGAAAGGACAAGAGGAAGACTTAGGAGAAAACGAGACTGAAGATAAAGAAAATCCAGAAGCTGAATAGAAAGAAGCTGTTCCAGAAGTTCTGAGTAAACAATAACATTATTTTTACTAAAAGACCCCGTCACTGAATCCGGATTTTACTGGATTTCATGACGGGGTCTTAGATTTATCATTTAAATGTATGAAATAAAGCTCCCCCTATCCCTTCTTTTTGACTATTTAATAACATAAACCTTTATCCTCCTCCCCCCAAGCCAGCATACCGCGATCGAACTGATTTCATTTACCACTCAGAAAACTTTTAAATAAAACTATGTTCTAAATGAAAAATAATGAAAATGATCAGCTATAGGATGAAATAACAGACGAGCTTCTACTTCACCATCGTCCGGATCAAGGATGTGCAAGCTGTAAAGATTTGTTGCAGTTAGCATAAAATTTTTGCGGTATTATGCAAATTTCTCAAACAGTACGCCAAATATTTTTGCGCTTTTATGTAAATTTACGTTAATCTTCCCTTCTGTTGTATATGGCATGGAAGTTGCATAATAAATTAATTGAGAATCAATTGAAAATCAATTATGGAGGGAAATAACAATGATGAGAAATGGAACAGATCGTGTCAAACGTGGGATGGCAGAAATGCAAAAAGGCGGCGTCATTATGGACGTAGTCAATGCAGAACAAGCAAAGATTGCAGAAGCGGCAGGAGCAGTAGCCGTTATGGCGTTAGAGCGTGTTCCGGCTGACATTCGTGCAGCAGGCGGCGTTGCCCGTATGGCAGATCCTACAATTGTAGAAGAAGTGATCAATGCAGTGTCCATTCCTGTTATGGCTAAAGCGCGTATCGGCCATATTGTAGAAGCTCGTGTGTTAGAAGCTCTAGGTGTTGATTATATTGATGAAAGTGAAGTCTTAACACCGGCGGATGAGGAATTTCACCTTAATAAAAGTACATTCACTGTTCCATTTGTTTGTGGCTGCCGTGATTTAGGAGAAGCTGCACGTCGTATTGGCGAAGGTGCTTCTATGCTGCGTACAAAAGGTGAACCAGGTACAGGAAATATTGTAGAAGCCGTTCGTCATATGCGTAAAGTAAATGCACAGGTGCGTAAAGTAGTGGGGATGAACGAAGACGAGCTTATGACAGAAGCGAAACTTTTAGGTGCGCCTTATGAATTATTGCTTCAAATTAAAAGAGAAGGCCGTTTACCGGTGGTCAACTTTGCGGCTGGTGGTGTGGCAACGCCGGCTGATGCTGCGCTCATGATGCAATTAGGTGCAGACGGCGTTTTCGTTGGTTCTGGTATCTTTAAATCAGAAAACCCAGAAAAATTTGCTCGTGCCATTGTCGAGGCAACGACTCATTATGAAGACTATGAGTTAATTGCCCAGCTTTCTAAAGGTTTAGGAACAGCGATGAAAGGAATAGAGATTTCAACAATATTACCAGAACATCGTATGCAGGAACGTGGTTGGTAAAACTTTAGTCCAGTCCGGTGCAAAGAGGAGATATCTTGAAAGATTCATAAGGATTCCTCAAAGGATCGAGATTTAAAACGGACCTTTCTAGAATACATGTTACTTTTCCATGCTTCATACATATTCCTATAGGATTGACCGTATAAGCAGATTGGGTTTTGTTGATTTATTCCAGTTATATTGAAGCGACAAAAAATAGAAGGAGGCTAATTATGCCTAAATACACAATTGTTGATAAAGAAACCTGCATTGCATGCGGTGCATGTGGAGCCACTGCACCAGATCTTTATGATTATGACGATGAGGGCGTTGCATTTGTCATATTAGATAATAATCAAGGCGTTGTTGAAGTGCCTGAAGAATTAGAAGATGATATGGTAGATGCATTCGAAGGGTGCCCAACTGATTCCATTCGTGTAGCTGATGAAAAGTTTGATGGGGATTCTAACAAATTTCAATAATATAAAGCTATTTTATAAACGCTTACAGATGAGTGGGAGCTATAAAGTAATCGGTTGGTTTTTGAAAGGGGATTAAGGGTTATGCAAATGTTGAATACCGTAATTGTTACAGGATATGCAAAAGCTCCACAGGGAACTTCCATGTATGAAATGTATAAGCATGCAGGGATTGTACTGGAAGTGGAACTGGAAGAACATAAAATCGTCGGCGCCGAATTCACATTCGTAACAGAGTTAACCAAAAATTATTTTCAAAAACTGCTGATAGGTTACTGTCTCAAAGACGGGGTGGAGCCGTTGATCGAACGAATTCAAAGTTTTTATTTTGCTCCATCTCAACAAGCGATTATTGTGGCTCTTCAAGCTGCGGTCCAACGTTACTGGGATAATGTAAATCAAAAGGGCTGCGATGCAAAAATAATTTCCCAAAAACATGGGGCATGAAATTTTTTTAACTGCTTCATAGTCGGGAATTAAATCGGCTATGTTAGTCTGTGTTCCTTTATTCGGGCTTTTACGGGCAGTTATACCCCGCTTAGACTTCTTCGATTTCTCTCAAGTCTTGAAGTGGGGGGCTTACTGCCCGTTAATGCGGGATAAATCTAAAAAATTGGTAAAAATAATCGCATATTACCCCTTTTGTTGAAAAAGCATCTGCTTCCACCCGAGCAGATGCTTTTTTTTGATGAGTTTCTTCCATCCGTCCGATAAAAGCAAATCGTCAAAATGGCTAATGTGTCTGCAAGATATGGTAATATGGTTTTAACGGGCATTTTCTTGACCATGCTGGTGAAGAGTGGGAATAAACCTCTACTAACAGGAGTTGTGTGGGAGAAATCAAATCCTATTAAGATGTTTCCGTTTGTAGAACGATTAAAGTAAGGAGAAAGCAATGAATAATTATAAATTGGTCATTCAATATGACGGCGGCCGTTATAAGGGCTGGCAGCGGCTCGGTAATAGTGACAATACCGTTCAGGGTAAAATAGAAAATGTATTATCAGAAATGGTAGGGAGAAAAATCGAAATAATTGGAAGCAGCAGAACGGATGCGGGGGTTCATGCTCTTGCTCAAGTAGCCAATTTTAAAATCAGTGAGAATTTCACCGAATCGGAAGTTATGAACTATTTGAATAGATATTTACCCCATGATATCAGCGTTGTGGACGTTGCGTTAGTTCATGAACGTTTTCATGCCCGATATAATGCCAAGGACAAAACGTATGTGTATCGGATTTGGAACAAAGAATACACGAATCCTTTTATGCGAAAGTACAGTATGCACGTGGAGAAAACGCTGAATATTGAAGAAATGAAAAAAGCATGTCAACATTTTATAGGTGAATACGATTTTACTGCCTTTTCAAATGCCAAGTCTAAGAAAAAGTCCATGGTGCGTAAAATATATTCGATTGATATGGAAGAAAATGAGGGTTTCATCCAAATTAGAGTAAGAGGTAATGGATTTCTGTATAATATGGTTAGAAAGATTGTCGGAACGTTGATAAAAGTGGGGTTGGGTGAAATGGAAGCAGAAGCCATCCCGAAAATCATACAATCAAAAGAACGTGACCAGGCCGGTTTCGCGGAAGCAGGCGGGCTGCACTTAGAAAAGATTGATTTCTAGACATTTATGAGTGCACGCACTTTCGTAATGGTGTTGCATAAAAAATAACGCAGTAAGACAGCTATACAAAGAAAAGCCGTTAGATTCATCATGAACCTAATGGTTTTTTCATGCAATCTTAATAACAGCAGCACATACGTCCTCAGGAAGGAGCGAGCGGGCATTTGAATATAACGCTCAATCAAAAAATCATTAAAGAACTGTGCGGCACAGTCTCCTTCAAAAGAGGGGACGCTTTTTGCCGCGCCAATAAAGTAACTTTTGAATATTACAGTTCCGATGCTTGTCAAGCAACGGTTACAGGAATGGAAGATTTCCAGGTCATCATCGAAAAGGATGGGGATAGCGGCTTTCGTACGACATGCAGCTGCCCTAAGCTAGCTTCCTTTCAAAAGGATTGCCAGCATATTGCGGCCGTTTTGCTGTCGATTTACGAACATCAACGCCAAGGAACGGTCCCTATTGGTTTAAGCGAACGTCAGTCTGATTCTTCAGCAAATCAAAAGCTTACAGAAGGTTTGCTGACTCTTTTCCATGATCGGCCTGTACGGTCAAGCGGCCATCAGCTTCACTTTGAAAACAGAAAAGTACTCGATGCAGTGTTTACGTGTAAACCTGTCACCATAGCTCAGGGACGGCACATGTTCGGAATAGAAGCCAGGATTGGTCCTACCCATGTGCAACATATACGAGATTTTCTGGAGCGAGTGAAAGATGGTAATCCCAGCATGATTTCTGATTCCATCACTTACGAACCGAGCCGCCATTGCTTTCAAAAAGAAACCGATGCCGTGATTCGTCAGCTTATCCAGGTGATGCATGATGAAAAGGTATATAGGGATGCACTGCCGGACCATTCCGATTATCCTATCGGTTCTCACACGTTGCTCATCCCGCCATCTTCTTGGGAACGTCTTATCCCTTCACTCGAAAGAGCCGAGGTGAAGGTGGAGCATGACGGGAACATGTATGACGGCCTTCACCTATCCGACGAACCGCTTCCTTTACAGTTTGACTTGGCAAAAGCTGAAGGTAAAGGCTATCAACTAAAAGTCAAAGGATTGAATCGTATGATGGTGTTGAATACATATGGGTTTGTTCTATCCGGAGGAAAATTAGTGAAGCTGAAAAATGAGGACTGCCAACGTCTTTCAGAGCTAAAACAGATGCTGGATGCTTCAGGAACGAATCAAATTCCGATTCCTCCAGAACAAATAGACTTTTTCTTGGAAAAAGTGGTGCCGGGGTTGAAAAAACTAGGAGATGTCCAAATATCTAAAGCGATTTCCAGTCAGTTTATGACAACACCGTTGGTTGCCAAGCTATACTTGGATCGTGTAAAAAATCGTCTGCTTGCAGGTCTCGAGTTTCATTACGAAAATATGGTCATTAATCCATTGGAAAGCCGCGAATCCAGGGCAGGTTCAGTCATGATTAGGGATATAGAAAAGGAGAATGAGATCCTTCAGTTGATGGAGGACAGCTCGTTTGCCAAGACGGACGGCGGCTATTTTTTGCATAATGAAGAGTTGGAGTATGAGTTTTTGTACCATGTTGTTCCGAACCTTCAAAAGCTTGTCCAAATCTATGCAACGACGGCCGTAAGAAACCGGATTTTCAGAGAAAATGCTTGTCCACAAATTAGGGTGAAGGTCAAAAAAGAACGGACCAATTGGCTCGAATTCAAATTTGAAATGGACGGCATTCCTGACAAACATATACGCGAGGTTCTATTGGCCCTGGAGGAAAAACGGAAGTATTACCGTTTGCGGAACGATTCGCTGCTTTCATTGGAGACAAGGGAATTTGAAGAAATCAAGCGTTTTTTGAATGCACTCCCGGTCCAGAAAGAAGAACTGGAAAGCGGCATAGATGTTCCTGTCATCCAGGGACTTCAGCTTCTTGATTCACTGGATGACAGCCATACATTCACGTTAGAGGAATCGTTCCGTCAGTTCTTGGAAAACATCCGCAATCCGGGCGGTTTGGATTTCGATATACCGAACGGGTTGGAGCCGATATTAAGAGACTATCAAAAATGCGGCTACAAATGGATGAAAACACTTGCCGGATATGGTTTTGGAGGAATTCTTGCAGATGATATGGGACTTGGCAAAACGCTGCAAAGCATCACGTTCATTCTCTCAGAACTTTCTGACGTCCGTCAAAAGAAGCTCCCAGTTCTTATTGTTTGTCCATCATCTTTGACGTATAACTGGCTTAGTGAAATCATGAAATTTGCACCGGATGTACAAGCCGTTGTCGTTGATGGCAATAAAACAGAGCGGTTCAACATTCAGAAAGATGCAATGTGCCAGGATGTTGTCATTACCTCCTATCCGTTGTTGCTTAAAGACATAAAGTGGTTTGAGAAACAAGCTTTTCATACGGTATTTTTTGATGAGGCGCAAGCCTTTAAAAATCCCGTGACACAAACAGCTAAAGCGGTAAAGAAGATACAGGCGGATCATCGCTTCGCCCTCACCGGTACACCGGTGGAGAATTCACAGGAAGAGCTGTGGTCCCTTTTTCACGTTGTCTTTCCTGAACTATTCGGAGGGTTAAAAGAATACAATAACCTCTCAAGAAAAACGATTGCCCGGAGAACCCGTCCATTTTTGCTTCGCAGGTTGAAAGAGGATGTACTCTCAGAGCTTCCTGATAAGATTGAGTCCATGGAGTCAGTGGAGCTGCTTCCGGATCAAAAAAAGTTGTATGCCGCCTATTTGGCGAAGCTGAGAGAGGACACATTAAAGCACCTGGACAAGGATACACTCCGGAAAAACCGCATAAAAATCCTGGCCGGTTTAACCCGCCTGAGACAGATTTGCTGTCACCCCGCCTTGTTTGTGGATGGCTATAAAGGAAGCTCAGCAAAATTTGATCAGCTGCTGCAGATTATTGAGGAATCCAAGCTTTCTGGAAGAAGGGTGCTGGTTTTCTCTCAGTTTACGAAAATGCTTGGGCTCATAGGCAGAGAGTTAACGATTCAAGGGTTGCCCTTTTTCTATCTGGATGGACAAACGCCTTCAGAAGAACGCGTGGAAATTTGCAATCGATTCAATGCAGGCGAGCGGAATCTATTTCTCATTTCCTTGAAAGCAGGCGGTACAGGCCTCAATCTGACGGGTGCCGATACCGTTATTTTATATGATATTTGGTGGAATCCCGCAGTCGAGGAGCAAGCCGTTGACCGTGCCCATCGCATGGGCCAGACAAATGCGGTACAGGTCATCAAGCTAGTGGCCCGCGGCACAATCGAAGAAAAAATGAATGAACTGCAAGAGACAAAGAGACATCTGATTGGAGAAATCATCGAATCCGAGGAGAAAACGCCATCTGCTCTAACGGAAGAGGATATCCGGGAAATATTGATGATTTAGAAGGAATCAGGTACAAAATTAAAAATAAAATCCGATTTGCCCGGCCTTTCAAGTATAATGAACGATAGTCAGATTTTGCATACGATACTGCTTTGTGAGAATCCTATATAGAAGTCGGATAATATAAAAAGAGCGAGGTTCATACATGAGTAAAAAAAGTTTTGAGGATTTTAATGTAAGTGATGAAATAAGAAGAGCGCTTGCTGTGCTAAAATACGAAACTCCCACAGAGGTTCAAAGTGAAGTCATACCGAAAGCGATGGAAAATCAAGATCTTGTCGTAAAATCTCAAACAGGAAGCGGAAAGACCGCATCCTTTGGTATACCTGTTTGTGAAATGATGGAATGGGAGGAAAGAAAGCCGCAGGCGTTAATCCTTACACCAACTCGGGAGCTTGCTGTTCAAGTTCGAGAAGATATCACAAATATTGGAAGGTTCAAACGGATTAAAGCGATGGCTGTTTACGGAAAAGAACCTTTTGCGAAACAAAAAGAAGAATTGAAACAAAAAACTCATGTAGTCGTCGGTACACCTGGCCGTGTGAAGGACCATATCGAAAGAGGAACCCTCGCTTTAGACCAAATCAAGTACCTCATTATCGATGAAGCGGATGAAATGCTTAATATGGGGTTTATCGACGAAGTAGAAGCGATTATAAAAGAACTCCCTTCAAACAGAGCAACGATGGTCTTTTCCGCTACATTGCCTAAAGATGTGGAAAATCTCTGTCATGAATACATGAAAGATCCCATTCATATCGAGATTGCCGCTGCTGGGGTAACGACTCATACAATTGACCATCGTTTAATCGAAGTGAAAGAAGAAGGAAAGATTTCACTTCTTAAAGACGTGACCGTCGTGGAAAACCCGGACAGCTGCATCATTTTTTGCAGAACGAAAGAACATGTTGATACCGTGTTTGCTGAATTGGAAGAATCCAATTATTCGTGTGAAAGGCTCCATGGTGGATTAGAACAAGAAGACCGGTTTGCGGTTATGGATGGTTTCAAAATGGGGAATTTCCGTTATCTTGTAGCCACAGATGTAGCTGCGAGAGGCATTGATATTGATAATGTAACACTTGTCATCAACTATGACGTTCCAATGGAAAAAGAGAGCTATGTCCATCGAACGGGAAGAACCGGTCGTGCTGGCAATAAAGGAAAAGCGATTACGTTTGCGACACCTTATGAAGAGAAATTCGTTAGGGCAATCGAAAGATACATTGGTTTTCAGCTGCCTGAAATGGAAGCTCCCGGTCATCAGGAAGTTGCCATGGGAAGAGCCGCTTTTGAAGAAAAAATGAGCGGCCGCCGGATTGTGAAAAACAATAAAACCGCCCGCATCAACAAAGGTATCATGAAACTCCATTTCAGCGGTGGAAAAAAGAAAAAGCTTCGAGCAGTCGATTTCGTTGGAACGATCGCGAAGATTCCTGGAGTAACGGCGGATGATATTGGCATTATTACCATTCAGGATCATCTGACATATGTCGATATTCTCAATGGAAAAGGCTCGCTTGTCTTGCAAGCGATGGAGAATACCACAATCAAAGGAAAGAAGCTGAAAGTCAGCAAGGCAATTAAGTAATGAAACCCTCAAAAAAAAGACGATTATGCCAACCATAATCGTCTTTTTTTGAGGATGGTGACAGGCACTTTTAACATAAAAAAGAGACTGACACCCACATTTCGCTTTTAGCGAATTTGCGGGGCAGTCCTGTTCCAAAGCCTTCATGATTTGGAGGCTTGTTCGAATGTTGCTGGCATGTAGAGTGGAGATGTTTGTACGTATAAGGCAAACTATAAATCTCTCTCTCGTATATCATATTCGAAGAAAAAATGAGAGGTGACAGGCACATTTAACAATTTTGAATCTTGACATATTTCTTTATAAGTGGTTATAATAGCACTTGTTAATTTTATAGCATTCGGATGAACCATACAGGAGAAGATCAACCGATCTACCGATGGGGCAAAAAGCTGGTCGGACAGCTTTGAAACTCTCAGGTCTTGGATAACGAGTAGAACTGTATGGGGACGAATCTCTGGAGAGACTCCCTCCATCGCCAAACGGCACGGAGGAAACAGAGCACCGAAGGAGCAAATCCGTCAGTACGGCGGATAATCTCTCAGGTAAAAGGACAGAGACAAGCGACAGAAAATGCCGATTCCGGATCGGTTTATTTTTCTATGCCTTGTATCTCCAGAGACCATTTCATTTGAATGAAATGGTTTTTTATTTTTTTGTAAGGGAGAATGGAGATGGAGACAGTAAGTCAAGTATTAGAAGTAATCAATCATTATGTATGGGGGCTGCCTACACTAATTCTTCTTGTAGGAACAGGAATTCTCCTTACGGTACGCCTGCGAGGCTTGCAATTTGCTAAACTATGGTATGCCCATAAGCTGGCATTTGGAAAATCAGAAGACCACTCCTCAGCCGGGGACATCAGCCATTTTCAGGCATTGATGACCGCCATGGCGGCGACCATTGGAATGGGGAACATAGCCGGGGTTGCGACGGCAGTATCCATCGGAGGACCCGGTGCGGTATTTTGGATGTGGATTACCGCCCTTTTTGGAATGGCAACCAAATATTCAGAGGCCATTCTCGCGGTAAAATATCGAGTCACTGGTGCCAATGGAGAATACTCCGGCGGTCCAATGTATTATCTAGAACGCGGCCTGGGGAAGAAATGGCTGGCCGTGCTGTTTGCCATTTTTGGGACAACCGCCTCTTTCGGAATCGGAAATATGGTGCAGTCCAATTCAGTCGCTGAGGCGATGAGAATTAATTTCTCGGTATCGCCAATCGTCAGTGGTATTTTGATGGCTGTTTTTATTGCGATGGTGATTCTGGGAGGAGTTAAAAAAATCGGGAAAGTCACCGGGTATTTCGTTCCGGTAAAAGCCTTCTTTTATGTCATTGCCGGACTCATTATTATCCTTTATCATATTGATCAAGTTCCAACAGCATTCTCGCTAATTTTCTCGGGTGCATTCAGCGGTACCGCGGCTGCCGGCGGCTTTGTTGGAGCGACAGTTGCATCTGCCATCCAAATCGGTGTGGCGCGGGGCGTATTTGCCAATGAAGCCGGATTAGGAAGTGCACCGATTGCAGCAGCAGCGGCAAAAACCGACTCTCCGGCGAAACAAGCGCTTGTATCCATGACAGGAACGTTCCTTGATACATTTGTTGTATGTACGATTACTGGTCTGGTGTTAATTACAACAGGGGCCTGGCAATCTGGAAAAACAGGTGTCGAAGCGACGACACTCGCTTTCCAATCCGTATTCGGCAGTACAGGAAGTATGATTCTTGGTATCGCCATTATTTTATTTGCTTATTCAACGATTCTGGGCTGGTCCTATTACGGAGAGAAATGTGTAGAGTACCTATTTGGCCCAAATGCCGTTCGATACTACCGCTACATTTTTGTTGGAATGGTGGCAGTTGGTGCTAATTTAAAACTTGGATTGGTTTGGACGTTTTCCGACATCGCCAACGGACTGATGGCCATTCCGAACTTAATCGGCCTCATTGGATTAAGCGGGGTGGTCGTCGCAGAAACGAATCGCTTCCTGCAAGCAAAAAAATCAACAGATTCCAGCGAAAAAATCGCGAGTTAGCTTTATATCAACATTTGTCCCGCATTAACGGGCAGTAAGAACCCTACTTCAAAGCTTAGAGTCATCGGAGAAGCTTAAGTGGGGGATAACTGCCCTAATCTAGCTGCGGCTCCTAGGGGCTCGAGGTCAAAAGCTCATCCTTTCTGTGGCAAATAGCGCCACGCCAAGGCTAATCTTTTGCTTGTCGCCCCTGAGCAGTCGCCTCGCTTTCTCGTGTAAAAGCCCGATTAAAGGAACACAGACTAACACCGCCGCGTCCTGCGGCAACGTCTGCGTGACCCACATCGTGCGGGCCTAACTAACCATCAGTGGGGATGAGGGGAAAACCCCCACTGATGGAAGTTTCCTTTATACGAATCTTTAGAAAAAAGGTCCAGTCCCGCTGTGAGGAAGCATGAATACAGCGGAGATTGGACCTTTTTTCTATATACGAGGAACATTAATAGTTAAAGCGAATGAGACACACAATACATATGATAAAGATGCGGAGGCAGCCAACCGATGTTTAAGGGTACGGGAATGGCCATAACAACAGATGTGGACTTTTTCTATTGTTTTATTGAATCTTTTTATAAAAAAGAAGCAATCGTTTGCGCGATTTTTGGTATAATGAAAAAATATGAAAAAAGGAATGATAAGCAGCCAGTAGGATCGGGTATTCTACGGGGTTACCCTGGTTGACTTATATTTGTTCTCCTTTATGATGATGGGTATAGATGTAACTTTCAACTTGATAATTACATAGAAACGGGAGAGGAATTGAATGTTGAAGACAAGCTTACTAGCTCTTCTTATGACCTTTGTTTTTTCTGCCATCTTACTGGGCTTTATATCTAAACCTTTTGCAGGCAAACAGCCAAGGGTAGTCGTTGTTTTGAAAGAGCTAAACACACAGTATTGGGAAATTGTTAAGGCAGGAGCAGAAGAGGGATTCCGAGATTTTGGAATAGACGGGGAAGTTGTTGGAACCTCTTACGAATCAGAAGAGGATGCCCAGATCCACATGTTAAAAAACATTCTTAAGGAACGTCCAGATGTATTGGTTGTCTCTCCGGTTGAATCACCGGCTGTCATGTCCATATTAGAAGAGTTTGCCGAAAATAAGATTCCTGTATTGTTGATAGATACAGATATTCCTTGGGAAAGTAAAACGTCTTATATTGGTACGGATAACTTTGATTTAGGCAAAAAAGCGGGAGCGTTATTGGCTTCGCAGCTGCAGCCGGGAGATGAAGTGGCCTTAATTACCGGGAATGTAAACAGCCCCATTTCAGATGAACGGATAAAAGGGGCTAAACTTAGTTTGGAAGCCGCAGGAATCGAAATTGCGGCAGAAAAAGCATCATTGCCGAATGAACCTTCGCCTGTTAGAAAAGCGATGACTTCCATCTTAAAGCATCATCCACATATTAAAGGTGTATTTGCCACCACTGATATCATGGCTTTAAGTGCACTAGAAGCTATTGAGAGGCAGGGGCATAAAATGCCGGTTATAGGAGCAGATGGAATTATCAAAATGGTGAAGTCAATTGAACAGGGAACGTTGACGGATACCGTAGCACAGAACCCTTATGATATGGGATATGTAAGCGTCGAAGCTGCATCGAAGGTAATGAAGGGGAAAGAAGTTGAAAAAAACATTGATACGGGTGTAGACATTATCACCAAAGATAATGCGAAGCTGAAGCTTGCTTTCTTGGAAAAGTTGTTGTGGTAAAGGTAAAAACGTAACGGGAGATCTTTCATTAAGCTGAAATGAAAGACCAAAAATTTTTTGCTTTTGACGCATGAATCTGTTTTTCTTAGGGAAGATATGTTAGTAGATTAACCATTCGAACATTTCGTTTTCAGAAATATGAGAGGAGAAATATGACATGGAAAAACTTGAAGTAGGCGAAATCTTTACAATTACCGATGAGAATGAACAGGATCAGGAAGTGGAAGTATTAGGAACGGTGAATATTGAAGGAATAGAATATGCCGCTGTCGGCTTTGTAGAAGATCTTCAACAAGGAGCGGAAGAAGATATCGACGTCTTCTTTTTGAAAATTGATCACGAGGGTGACCTCGCATTTATCGAGAGTGACGAAGAATTCGAAAAAGTATCCAATGCCTTTGATGAAATGATGGGTGAGGAAGACTGATTATCGTATGTGATCAATGGGCATCCATGATTGGGTTGTTCTGGTGAAAGGCCATGTTTGAAGGAAAGGGAAGTGGTTGTCCCATAAGTCCTAAACAGACCATAAACATTATTTTTTTATTGAAAGGACCCGTCACGAAATCCTTAGTTTTACTGGATTTTCATGACGGGTCTTCTTCTCGTTATTTTGTTTCATCTTGATTTTGTATCATATTAAGGTTGATGTTACTCATCTACTTTTTGCTGTTATGACTTAGCTTCGTCTCTTTATACAAATGAAGAGTCGATAAATCGAATAGTTCAATTGTACTGTCACATACTATAACCAGACAGAGGAGAGTTCATTTGTTAAAGCGAATTTTTGGAAAATAGATTGACACCTTCGAACGAATCGTGATATAACCATAATAATACATTTTAATACATAAAAGCATAAAAGTGCAAAAGTGCAAAAAACAAAAAATAAAATTGCTAAAAAGCAGCATAAACGGGAGGACGTTACTATCATGGCACATCACAGCAAAATTATAGACTGTACCATTCGTGATGGAGGTTTGGTTAACAATTGGGATTTCAGCGTCGAATTTGTTCAAGACTTATATAATGGCCTAAGTGCCGCCGGTGTTGAATATATGGAAATTGGCTACAAAAACTCACCTAAGCTTCTTAAAGCGACTGAACCCAATCCATGGAGATTTCTTGACGATAACTTCCTGAAAGAAATTATCCCCGAGAAAAAGTTCACGAAGCTATCTGCTCTAGTGGATATTGGGCGTGTAGATCCAAATGACATTTTGCCGCGTGAGCAAAGTGTATTAGATATGATTCGGGTGGCGTGCTACATCCGCGAAGTGGATAAAGGCTTGGAGCTTGTCCAAATGTTTCATGATTTGGGTTATGAGACTTCACTTAACATTATGGCGTTGTCCAGTGTACCTGAAAGTCAGCTTATTGAGGCATTTGAAATGGTGAAGGAAAGTCCTGTAGATGTTGTATATATCGTTGACTCCTTTGGAAGCTTAGATCCTGTGGACATTGAGCATCAAGTGAAAAGGTTCCAAGCGATGATTCCCAACAAACAGCTTGGAATCCATACGCATAACAACATGCAGTTGGCCTTCGCCAATACATTAACGGCGATGCGAAACGGGGTTACGTTCCTTGACTCGTCTGTTTATGGCATGGGTCGTGCGGCCGGTAACTGCCACACAGAGCTTCTCGTCAGCTACATCCAAAAAGCAAGCTATGAAATTAAGCCGGTTCTTGGTATCATTGAAAAGCACATGCTGGAAATGCGCCAAAAGTGGGAGTGGGGCTATATCATTCCTTACATGATCTCAGGTGCATTGAACGAACATCCGCGTGTCGCCATGGCTTACCGTGACAGCGCTGATCGTGACAACTTTGTAGATTTTTATGACAAGGTAACATCACCTGAAGCCAGTCTGGCTCCAGCGACGAAATAGATTAGATGATAAAAGGTACCTCTATTGGGGGTATCTTTTTGTTTTTACTAGAGATACCAGTTCTAAAGTATTGACACAAAGAGGGACTGACACCATAACAAAAACAGATAGGAAAGAAGAATTGGAAGGGGAATGAAAAGAATCATGAAATGTACTTCGGGGCAGACCCTTTTTCTCAACTTAAAAATCAAGTACGTAAAAAAGATGACGATTTCATGATTTTTCAGTATAATTCAAATTTAGAAGGCTATTAGGACGGTGAGGATGAAAGTGAAAAAAATAACAGTTGAAAACTTGGCTCAAAAGTTTTCATTAAAGGTATTGGCTGGTGAAGATCAGCTGCAGAAAACGATTACACAACCGCGGGTGCATCGTCCAGGTTTGGAGTTTGTCGGTCATTTTGATTTTTTTCCGACGGAACGCGTTCAAATTTTAGGAAAAAAAGAAATCAACTATTTGCATAAATTAAGCAAAGAGGAACGGAAAATCCGGATCGGGAATATTGTTCATTACCACCCGCCATGTTTTATCGTTACAGCTGGTAACGAAGATCTTACATATTTAACCCATCATTGTATAGAAGAGAAAATACCTTTGTTGATCACAAGCAAACCTGAGACGACGTCAGAATTCATTCCAAAATTGGATGCGTATATGGTAAAGGAATTGGCACCGGAAATTGCCGTGCATGGAGTTTGTGTAAACGTATTTGGCATCGGTATCTTGCTTCGCGGTAATTCAGGAGTGGGAAAAAGCGAGACGGCGCATACGTTAATTGGGCGGGGACACCGGCTGGTAGCTGATGATATCGTCGTTCTAAAGAAGCTTAGTCCGCAAACACTTCTCGGTACCCATGATGAGAAAACAAGGGAATTTTTGGCTCTTCGCAGTATCGGCTTGCTGAATGTGGTCCGCTTATACGGACGAAAAGCTTTTCAAGATGAAACGCGAATCGCGCTCGATATTAACTTGACGAAATGGCAGAAAGACGCCTTGAATAACGAACTGGAACATGAACCTCGATATACGGAATATATGGGCGTTAAAATTCCCTCCATTGAAATCCAGCTCGTTCCTGGACGTGATGTGGCAGGGTTAATTGAAGCGGCTGCCAATAACTGGTATTTGAGGCAGCAAGGATACAGCGCCGCAGAGGAGTTCATGAGCAGGCTTGAGGCTGAATTTTCGGATTCTGGCGCCGAGTAACTCGTTAGGAAGTAATGATTAATTTGAGATATTTAGTGTATTGAATAAAAAAACCCTTTCTTGTTTATGGGAAAGGGTTCTAACGCCTCCATGGTTAGAGGCTTGTTCAAATGTTGCTGGCATGTAGAGTGGAGATGTTTGTACGTACAAGGCAAACTGTATATGTCTCTCTTAAATATCATATTCTAAGCAATGTTATGTGGTTTGGACATATTCCAATATAATCGTGAAGGTTCTCGTACAAAATCCTACTTCATTTTTTAAAAATAATATTGTCTTTTAATGTCGAATGATGTAATATACTAATGAATTCGAGTTTTCTTCAGTTATTCTTCGAAACTCGTTTAAGATACATATTTATATTCCTAAGGAGGGGTGTCGCATATGGATGCGATGCCTCTTTTTTTAGTTTCGCATACTCTACGATTTACCTATAGAAGAGTCTATCATATTAGGAACTCTTTCTTGAAAACAACCAAAAAGATATAACGACGTATTGAAAAAATGCTGCAACGGGACTTTACGCTCGTAGTCTTTAATCCTTCACTCGTCACCTCGTTAGTCTTCGTTCCTTGGCTTAGGCGGGCGGTTCATAAATCTTGCTATGAAAGAAGTATCCGTCGAATTGTACAAGATAGTGACGATAGAATCTCTGTGCCGGAAAGTAGGAGATAACATTCTTATGTGGAATTTGTACAAAACAGGTAAAAAATGTAAAAGTTACTTGTAAGTTTCCAGAAAGGTAGTGGGTAGTATGGAAGTTCTGACGGTGACACCTGAGAAACATCATACTTACATCTTTGTTAGCTTTCCTGGAGTAAAATTGAACGTATCAGACAAAAAACAATTCCAAAAAGAGGGAGGACAACAACTGGCTGTGTGTGTGCAGCTAGATGAAAAAGAGGAGATACACGATATTTACTTTGTACCTGAGAAGTCCATTTCGCCGTTCGATTTTGCTTCTGATGAAAATGGCAGCAAAGCGATATATCGCGTCATCCAGCCTGAACAAATCGAAAAAGGAAATCGCAAGCAGAACCTGCAATCTTTTTCCATCACAGATGAAGTAGTCATCCTTCAAAGAAAAACGAAGAAAGGAATCGAATTTGTCTTAGTGATCAAAGAAAAAGAAATCGCTGCTCTAGGAAAACAAAGAGAGGAAGGGATATCTCTCCAAAACGTCGTGAAGCAAGAGTATGTACTGTTCCATGTTCACCCTACTCAAGAAAAAGAATGGAAACCACTTCAGCAGAAGGGGAATGTTAAAAGAGCATCTCAAAAAGGAATCTTACGAGGTGAAAAAGGAGGATTTGCTTTTCGATTTGCAGAGCAATTTGAAATCAAAGCGTTAAACAAACTACAATTTGGCGGTTCGAGAAGATCTAGATTTCAAAGCTTTGCCGCATTACGATTCCTCGGTCCAGGTGATCAATTCTTCCCGCTTCCAAGAGCAGAACCATTTAATCCTTAACTGCTGAATACGGATAATTAAATAGGATAGCTAAATGGAAAATATTTTAAATATTCAAACCAAAAGGAAGGGGAAAGGTAATTCGAGTACTAGGAGAATTTAAGGTCGTTGTTCGGCCTTTTACATAAAAGAGATATAAGGGAGGAGGGACGATTCCTATTATAAAAGATTGCAACTTTAGTTGTAATCTTTTTTTTGTATTTTTTTGATAAAAGGACTAGAGGTTTATAGAATTAAAAATGGTGGCAGCATAATCGGCCTTTTTTGGGAAAGTATTAACACGAAAATACTATAGAGCCTATTGTTTAAACTGGGGGCCTGTCATAACGACAGGCCGTTTATTATTGAATGTAGAAGTTATGTTGCTGCAAAGTGATAACGATTCGCTCTCTTGAGATTTTCTTGTTATCAAACTCGACTTTTACTTCGCCATCAGTCGTGTCCACTAACACCCTTTCTACACCGTTCATTTTAAACAAAATTTGTTCAATATCCATAATCGGCTGTTCGGATATCGCCTCTTTCACAAAAAAAGTCGTTTCCATCATCTACTCTTCCTCCTGTCTGTTTTGTCTTCTTTTCTTTTAGTTTAGACGGGGAAAGAATAGATTAAACCATTTCGTGGCTATGGGGTCAGTCCCCCGCTGTGTTAAAGTAATAACTCAGTGGGGGACTGACCCTTTTTCCCGTTAATGCGGGATAAAAAAGCATTTTTGAATATTCTTCAGTTTTTATCTTGCCTTTACTCTTTAGCAGTAAGCTCATGCGTTGGGAAGTAAGGTAAAATTTCTTCTCCAAGCTCCTGAATGATTTCCTCTGCCGGACGTTGGGCAAAATATAAAACAAACGCTAAATGATTGACTCCTATTGCCTGGAATTGATAGAGCAGCTCCAATAAATAGTTACGCCCAAGATGATAACCTAATGGAATGTTTATCGGTACTTGATCGGGGTTTTCCGATAAATCGATAAACAACGTCTGAGTAAAAGGCTTAAATACTCCTGGAGCCTTTAATTCTGCCAATGTGCGGTAGTCGTGAATTAACCTTCTTTGTTGTTCCAAGCTTCTTGGATATTGAATCCACCCATCACCATTCTCTGCAATCCATTCAATAGACTGACGGCTAAATCCACTTGCCATCATCGGAATGAAAGAAACTGGTTTTGGAATCAATTTCATATCGTTCCCATTGATTACGCCTACATTAGATTGAATCGTGGGGTTTTCTTCTTTCAGTAATCGATCAAGAATTTGGTAATTCTCTCTAAATAAGACACCGCTTTTTTCTTGCGATACTCCCAGTGCTAAAAAATCTTTATCCCGGTCGCCTGAAGCCACTCCCATAATAAGGCGTTCAGGAAACAATCGATCGATAGAGGTTGCTTCCTTGGCGACTCGAACAGGGTGGCGAAGTGGAAGGACAACGCTTGATGTGCCTAATGCAATATGTTTCGTATGTGCAGCAAGATATGTTAAATAGATCCATAAATCATACATTTGGCCATTATCATCAATGTTCAGATTTTGTATGGTAACATCACGCAGCCAAAGTGCCGCAAAGCCGAAATCTTCTATTTTACGCGCAAGCTGCAACTGGTTTTCCATGATGGGTGTCTTGGACATTTTTGCAGTTGGCAATGAAAAACCGAGAGTCATTTTGTCTTTTTGATACATTTTTTTGTATGCACGATGTTCTAACAAACTTATCAACTCCTCCATCATCATGATTTATCTCTCATTAAGTCAAATGATTTAGTTTGAGTTTTCACGATGGAACGCTAAAATAAAGGAAACTTCCATCAATAGGGCTTCATCCCCCACTTAAACTTCTCCGATGATGCTAAGTTTTTGAAGTGGGGATCTTACTGAGTTAATACGGGAAAAAAGAAACCGGCCAGTATAAAATTACTGCCGGATTTTTTCATTTGTTTTGGGTATATGGAAAATGACGAAAAGTATTTAAATCAGGTGTGACGAGTGGTTTTCTTCCTATTTTGTAATGTCAGCCACAATTTCGTACGAACGAAGACGTTTCTTATGATCAAACATTTGGGCAATGACCATGATTTCGTCAACCTGGGTATCATCTAAAAATTTCTGCAGTTTTGCTTTTACGGTCTCAGGGCTACCGATGATGGAGGAGCCTAACTGTTGTTCTACGGCTGCTTTTTCATAGTCACTCCAGAGATCATCCATATTGTCCACCGGCGGCTGCAGCGGCGCATCTTTTCCCCGAACCAAGTTCAGGAATTGCTGCTGTAAGGTAGTGGCCAGAAGGTTTGCTTCTTCATCCGTCTCTGCGGCAATGACGTTCAGCCCGACCATTGCATATGGCTTATCAAGCACTTCGGAAGGGCGGAAGTGACGGCGGTATAATTCCAAAGCCGGCAGTGTATGATTAGGCGAGAAGTGGCCGGCAAAGGCAAATGGCAGACCGAGCTGGGCGGCCAGCTGTGCACTGAATCCGCTTGATCCCAACAACCAAATCGGAATGTTCAAACCTTCGCCCGGGATCGCTCTTACAGGCATTCTTTCTGAAGCTAAAGACGGATTAAAATAGGCGCGCAGTTCCGCTAATTGTTCAGGGAAATCATCGCCATTACTTCTGCGGTCACGTCTTAGAGCATGGGCAGTAAGCTGATCTGTACCAGGTGCGCGGCCAAGACCAAGGTCGATGCGGCCCGGAAACAGAGATTCGAGCGTTCCGAACTGTTCAGCAATGACCAGGGGAGCGTGATTAGGCAGCATGATCCCACCGGAACCTACCCGGATTTTTGAAGTGCCCGCTGCCACATGGCCAATGACGACAGCTGTCGCAGAGCTGGCGATGAAAGGCATATTATGATGCTCGGCCAGCCAGTACCGATGATAGCCTAACTTTTCAGCATGGCGAGCAAGATCTAGCGTATTTCGAAACGAATCCGAGGGAGTATCACCGACCACAATCGGAGAAAGATCAAGGACCGAAAACTGAATATCACTTAGTCGTTTTTCGTGTTGCTTTACAGACATATGTTCATCTTCTTTCTTTATAATAATTCATGCTTACAGGGGCAAGCTTTCTAATAGTTTATTTTTTACCTGGTGCCTTTAAATACACAACAACATTTTACCAACAATCTTTCGTGTCTCAAAATATAATGCTTGGACCAGTGAAAACGATTGGATGAAATGAAGGGGATCAATTCCTACGAGTATTCGGTCAGTCATAATGATTGAAATATATAAGTATATCGCGTTGATTGTCCTCCAAATTAAAATGAGCCTGTTTTCAATATCTTGCATCGCAAACCGTTGGTGAGTATGATTTATTCTAGAGTAACCACTTATAGAAAATGTTACTAATTTCGTATAAGAAAGGATGAAGCAAGATGCGAAACCAGCTGCCCCCCGGCCAATTTGAAACAGAAACTTGGCCTATTTTGCACCAGGGAGATGTTTATAAGTTTAATGAGGATGCGTGGAGTTTCAGACTATTTGGTGAAGTGAAAGAAGAAACTTCTTTATCTTTTTCAGACGTGATGAAGCTGCCAAAGACCGTATCGACCATTGATATGCATTGTGTTACGACCTGGTCAAAGTTTGGTACCACTTTTGAAGGGATTGCCATGCGCGAGCTGGTGAATTTAGTTGAGCTCAATGAAGGGGTAAAATATGTGAAAATATACGGTTATTATAACGGTGACCGTTTCGGATATTCGGCTAATTTGCCGCTTGAGCCATTACTAGGGGACGACGCTTTGTTTGTTTATCGATGGAAGGATCAAAATCATGAGTGGCAGGATATAACGCCGAAGCACGGCTATCCGTTGCGCTTGATTCCGCCGGATTCCTTCTATTTATGGAAAGGAACAAAATGGGCGTCGGGCATTCGATTCATGAAAGAAGATGAAGCCGGATTTTGGGAAGAACTGGGCTATTCCATGACGGCCAATCCATTCAAAGAGGAGCGTTACCGATAAAAAGAAGGGAGCAAGCTGCCATTTTTCTGACAGGCTGGAATAATAGCATTGAGGAAGAAAGAGAAAGAGCGGGTCGCCGTTTAACAGTCTGTATGGATAGAAATAGCCAAGGCTTTTCATAAAGCCCTTGGCTGCTTTTTGGTTCATTTAGATAAAAATGAATGGTCGTCTATCATAACAAAATTCCATCTTGTTCATTAAAAATCAAAGTTATCCGGGTCTGCCCTAACACGACGGTTTTCGTTTAAAGCATTGATGTTGTCCATCTCTTCTTGAGTCAATTCAAAATCAAGATGGGATATAGGGACAGGAACCTAGTCCCAGTTCAAAAAATTAGAACGGATTTTTATTTTCACCAAGTACTGGTAATGTATGGATAAAAGTACTGTATAAAGAATAGGAAAGAGGGACAAGCATAGTAATCTTATTCTTCTCCTTTGATTTCTTTGACGATTTCCTGAGCAAAGTGTCCAAGATTTCCTTTGCAATACCCTCGTATCACTTCGGGAGCTAATAAAGTTAGAGCTTTTTTTACATATTCAGATGAAAATCCTCTTTTTGAAAATTCACTCTCAATATCAATAGCAGCTTTTATAGCAAGATAGGTTGCTAATTTGTTAACATCAGTTAAAGAATGTTCTGTATCTATTTTTATCTCTCCAAGATACTTATAGTGGGGGACTGACCCTGTTTTTTCGGAGGATATTTTTGTTCTTTTTGTTAACTCGCTTTTCTTGCTGTAAATAGTTTGATCTCCTTCCACTTCCCAAACCGATAATAACATAAAGAACATGCACTGCTAATAACAAAGCCAATCCCCATTCCAAGTGCAATTCCATTTTCACCTACAATTGAGGAGCAAAAATAGGTCAATGGATAACGCAAAACCCAAAAAGAGATGATATTTAAGACTAATACTTGATACATCGCTCCTGAGCCCCTTACAATCCCATTTAAAATAAAATTCATTCCGATAAACGGATAGAAAAATGCTATGATTTTTAAATGTTCTGCACCGAATCTGACCGCGTCTTCCTGTTGAATAAATAGCTTAACAGCAAATTCAGCAAACAAGAAGATAACCGTTGCAATCAATAGCATGATCGCTAAATTATAAAGGACTCCGTATAAAGCTACTTTATGAACACGTTCCCATTGATTCACACCTATATTTTGTGCAGCCATACTATTTACAGCCGTTCCAAGTGCCATGGCGGGTAAGGTGATGAGACTATCAAGACGTTGTACGGCACCAAATCCGGCTACAACATCCCCGCCGAATGAGTTCACTACAGTCATAATGGCTGTCACTCCAGCATAGATGACCGTCATTTGCAAACCAGCTGGAGGAGCTTTCTTTGACACATCAGTTGATTGAAAGAGATATCAGCAAAGCTGGAATTCGTCTTTTATTTTTAAAAAGAGCGAAGTGGGAACCTTTTGTCGCAGCAACACCCGCTCAACAGGAGTACCAGTTTGGGCGCATCGTCACATACAGCCCATCTTTTCAAAAAGAGCTTCATGCGACAAAAATTAACTCCCAGTCTGATGCAAGTGTACTAATATTAGGAGAAACCGGTTCAGGGAAGGAAGTGCTGGCCCGGGCTATTCATGAACAAAGCCCCCGCAAGAACGGTCCGTTTGTGGCACTAAATGCAGGGGCAATTCCAAGAGAGCTAATTGCCAGCGAACTATTCGGATATACAGAAGGAGCCTTTACCGGTTCGCGAAAAGGGGGAAGCATGGGGAAATTCGAGGTCGCAGACGGCGGCACTCTGTTCCTTGATGAAATAGGGGAGATGCCCCTGAAGCTTCAAGTGAGCCTGCTTCGGGTGCTGGAAGAGAGGAAGGTTGTGCGGATCGGCGACCATAAAGAACGCCCGATTAATGTGCGGGTCATTGCCGCAACCAATCGTAATCTTAAGGAAGAAATCGCCTATCAAGGCTCCTTCCGTTCGGATTTATACTACCGCTTAAACGTATTTACCATCCATCTCCCGCCCCTCCGCCAGCGAATCGAAGACATCGCGACACTATCGACACAATTTCTAAAGCAGTTCCATGAACAGTACGGAAAGGGTCCGTGCAATCTGTCCGATTCCATCTTGCAGCGGCTTCAATCATACAGCTGGCTTGGAAACATCCGGGAGCTTCGAAACATCATGGAAAGGGCCTTTCTCCTCGCCGTTGATGCCCCTGCCATCCTGCCGATCCACTTGCCGGGTGAACTCAACAAAGCTGAGAATATAAATTCACTGCCTTCCGTCGCCAACCTAAAAGACATGGAAAAGCAGATGGTCGAACAAGCCCTCAGGGAATCTATGAGTGTGACAGAAGCAGCTAAAAAGCTGGGGATTACGAGAAGCACGTTGTATAGGAAGATTAATCAGTGGAAGATTGATAAGGTTCTTCTTTAAGGAAAAACATGTATATAGTTTATCTCGATGATAAAGGGACAAAGGGCCCGTAATAAAATGAAGCTCCTTGAGGATTGTAAATGTAAGGCGTTCCCCATGGCATATAATAAGTCACATGCCATGGAGTATGATTTGTATGCCACAGTATGTGGCTCATATGTGATGAAAACGGATAAATATTGTAAGGGTACATTTTTTCACCTCTCAAAGCATTTAAAATCTACATTTTCATGTTATGTTACACATTAACTTCTGCTTATAAATTCCACTTAAACATATTTGGCCGGGAATACGTCATGATGTATTTAAAGGCGGCGGATCCGATAAGGAAGAATTTTCAAGTTCCCAAAACGATTGCTAGGGCAACAAAAAAAGGTTGGATATTTAAAGAGAGGAAAGGCTACTTTAAAGAGGGTGGCCTTTTTTATCTTTATAAATGTATGAATTTGGATAAGATCTTACATTTTGAGTTCAAGAAACTGTTTCCTTAATATAAAAACTTATAGAGGAAGTGTAAGACTAGTTGTTTGACTGATGGAAAGCTTTAGTGTAAAACAGTTATGAACTTATTTGTTATGAATTGAAATAAAAAAGGATTAAGATTCTCAAAACTAGAGTATTTGAAGGTCATGAAAGGAAGTATGGATATGTCGACATTATTAGATTCATTCGAGATTAAAGGATTACATTTGAAAAATCGTATTGTGATGCCTCCGATGTGTCAGTATAACGTCCAAGCTAAGGACGGAAAGCCAAATGATTGGCATTTTACTCATTATACAAGCAGAGCAGTTGGTGGAGCCGGCCTAATCATTATGGAAATGACAGATGTAGACCCCGATGGAAGAATTACCGATTATGACTTGGGGATCTGGTCAGATGACCATATTCCAGCTTTTGAAAAGATTATTAAGTCATGTCAAAGCTACGGTGCAAAAGTGGGCATTCAAATTGCTCATGCCGGTCGAAAAGCCGAGGACACAAAAAATCCCGTATCTTGTTCACCCATTGCGTTTTCAGACCGATTCCAAACACCACGAGAATTGGCCACAGAAGAAGTAGAGGAAATGGTAACAAAATTTGAGAAAGCTTTTAAACGGGCAGTACAGGCGGGTGTCGATACGATTGAAATTCATGGGGCACATGGTTATTTAATCCATCAATTTCAATCCCCGTTGACCAATAAAAGAAAAGATAAATATGGAGAAGATAAGTGTTTATTCGGCGTAGAAATTATTCGGGCAGCGCGCCGGGTAATGCCGGAATCCATGCCTTTAATCATGAGAATTTCTGCGATAGAGTATGCTGAGGGTGGATATGATTTGGATTATTCCACGGAGGTAGCAAGACGATACAAAGAAGCCGGCGTCGACATTTTCCATGTATCTTCCGGTGGTGAAAGCACAAAGGGTCCAAAGACGGCAGGTCCAGGATATCAAGTAGACTTGGCTCAGGCCATTAAAAATGCTTTACAAGTTCCAGTTATCGCCGTAGGAAGAATGGAAGATCCGCAATTAAGCAATCAAGTAATTCGTGAGGGCGAAGCAGATCTTGTTGCTGTAGGAAGAGGAATGCTGCGCAATCCGTTTTGGGCAAATGAAGCATCCTTGGCTTTAGGGGGAGAAGTTATTATTCCTGAACCATTAAAAGCCGGCTTTAGTATTTAAAAGATAATCTTTTTGCGTTATCCGGACATGCTGATAGAGTAATTGAAATACGGTTTAGACCATGCCGTTTCAAGAAGGAGCGACTTATATGCCATTCATTACCGTTAAAGTCTTAGAAGGAAAAACCACAGAACAAAAAAGAGAACTAGTACAAAAGATGACAAAAGTGGTCTCTGAAACATTCGAAGTTGAATCGGATCGAGTATTCATTTTTTTTGAAGACCTGGAAAAAGATAATTATGGGAAACAAGGCGAATTATATTCTTACTTAGAAAAATAAACTCTGGGTATTTCACTTATATAATGATTGTATTTACACCCTCTCGAATTTGTATGTATCGGGAGGGTGTTTTAAATTATTGGAGAATAAAATGGTAACTAGGGACAAATCCAATCCTTGCTCTATTTAGGAAATAGGTGGGGATAGTTTGTTTATTTGTGTCCCCGATATGCAGTCAATAATGTTGAACGGTTAATACCTATTAACCTAATAAATGTTGATATGTTGAATAGGCAACATTGAAGTGAAAAAAGGATGAACATAGGATTAGTAATGAATGCAGTGTACTGTGATACGTTGATTATAAAACGTTCTTTAGAAAATGTTTTTGGCTTGAGTGGAGAGCTTTGTTCCCTCGACTGTTTTGTAGAGATCATTCCCTTCTTTTATGTACTAGTGCCCAGCCGCTAGGAAGTGACTGGAGGGAAAAGGAAGGAAGCTGAAAATCAGCAAGGTCAAAACGTAACTGAACTCCACTTATTACCAAAGAGCAGGTTTGCAAGAAATTATTTCTGAAAGTAATAAAATGATAAAAAGCGGGAAAACCTGAATTATCAATGTTTTTCCCGCTTTTTATCATTTTATATTTGAGTTACATATAATCATAAACAGAGTCATCAAAATAGAGCCAGTGATAATATTCAATCTGTGAATCTGTCATCTTGGAAAGTTCTTTCTCATTGAATTTTTGTTGCTCCATTAATTTCTGCACTTTGGAATTTCTTTCTACTTGGCTCATCTTAAATCCTCCTTATAGTATGAGAAGTAACGAAGTATTTAAATGTTGAAAACGTTTTCTTTTCTTCTTGTTTTTATTATATATCTCAATGTGAGATTAAACCAATATCAAAAATAGATGATTTTTCAGGAAATAATGATAGAAATGTTATTTATCCCGCAAGTAACGGCGAAAATTAGAAGGTATCGGTTCACTGATAACGGCAAACGAAGGCCTTAACCCTTGCAAGAAGCTAAAGTTTTGGCCTTCGTTTTTGTATGTTCTCAGGGCCTTGTGGACAGGCTTTTCCCTTTTTTACAGGCTTTAAATAGTTTAAAATTATCAGATAATACTAGATATTTTAAGCTATAACTAATTATAATAGAATATAATAGAGTTATAACTAGACAGAAAAGGTGTGTTCCTGGGAGGTACCTTGCTTTTTGTGACACCTAAGCAGGAGCGCTTACTCTTTTTTGCAAATATAGGGGATGAGGAAGGTTATAATGAGCAGCATACAGAGAAAAACAGACGTTATCTTAATTGGTGCCGGAGTCATGAGCGCGACTTTGGGATCATTACTGAAAGAGCTAGCACCTGAATGGGAAATCAAAGTGTTTGAGAAACTTGCAAACGCAGGAGAAGAAAGCTCTAACGAATGGAATAATGCAGGGACGGGCCACGCTGCACTGTGCGAGCTTAACTATACATCGGAAAAATCTGACGGATCGATAGATGTGAGCAAAGCAATAAAAATTAATGAACACTTTCAGCTTTCAAGACAGTTTTGGTCTTATCTTGTAAAGAGTAATCTAATTCGTAATCCGCAGGACTTTATCATGCCAATCCCTCATATGAGTTTAGTACAAGGGGAAGAAAATGTAACGTTTTTGAAAAAACGTTTTGAAGCGCTGTCAAACAATCCCCTGTTTCAAGGGATGGAATTTTCCGATGACCCTGAAAAACTGAAGGAATGGGTTCCGCTTATCATGGAAGGCCGTACATCGAATGAACCGGTAGCGGCAACAAAAATCGACTCTGGAACGGATGTCAACTTTGGGGCTTTAACACGCATGTTGTTTGACCACTTAAAGAGTAAAAATGTGGAGATCAATTACAAGCATAGCGTTGAGGATATTAAACGTACCAGCGACGGATCGTGGGAAGTGAAAGTGCATGATAGCGATAGCGGTAAAATCGAATGCCATACGGCAAAATTCGTCTTTATCGGCGGTGGGGGCGGAAGTCTGCCTTTACTACAAAAAACCGGTATTCCTGAGTCAAAACATATTGGAGGATTCCCGGTAAGCGGACTATTTATGGTCTGTCACAATCCGGAAGTTGTCGCGCAGCATCATGCAAAAGTATACGGTAAAGCTAAGGTTGGTGCTCCTCCGATGTCTGTTCCGCATCTTGATACAAGATATATCGATAACAAAAAAACATTGCTGTTTGGACCGTTTGCCGGCTTCTCGCCAAAGTTCTTAAAAAATGGTTCAAATCTTGATTTGATCGGTTCCGTAAAACCGAATAATGTCTTCACTATGTTGGCGGCAGGCGTAAAAGAGATGGCATTGACCAAATACCTGATCCAGCAAGTTATGTTATCGAATGAAAAGCGCATGGAAGAATTACGCGAGTTTATCCCGAACGCCAAAAGCGAGGATTGGGGTATAGTGGTAGCGGGCCAACGTGTGCAAGTAATTAAAGATACTGAGGCCGGGGGGAAAGGAACACTTCAATTTGGTACGGAGGTTGTTAGTGCCGCTGACGGCTCGATAGCTGCATTGCTCGGCGCTTCTCCGGGTGCTTCTACTGCCGTTCACGTCATGCTTGAGGTATTAGAAAAATGCTTCCCGCAGCATAAAAAAGAGTGGGAATCGAAAATAAAAGAAATGATTCCTTCTTATGGCGTGTCACTAGTGGAAAAACCAGAGCTTTTCCAAGAAATTCAAACTTCAACAGCGCAGACGCTTGGTCTATGCAAAAAAGAACCGGTCTGTAGTTAATTCTTTGGATGTAGAAACACAGGACTGAGCAAATAGGTTACAAATTAGGATTGTAAGCATATCTGCACATGCATTTTTATTGATTATTTAGGAAATGTAGAAATAGTATTAGAAAGCTCGATCAATTTGACGAACTTTATCCAGAAGCAAGCAGTATATAAACCGTTTAGTGCGTTATCAAGGAAAAGGGAGAGTAAAATGAGTATCACGACTTTTTCCTGTTTTATAATATTGCAGAGCCAGACGAACGGCTTTTATGCTGAAAGTCTAACAAGGCGCGACCAATAGGAACGCGCCTTGTTAGACTGATAATTATGGATATAGCCGGTACTTATTGAATGTTGTCAGGCGGTTACTTCAGGTATAGTTTGGTCGGATAGGCCCCGCTGAAACAGGCTATGCATCGATTACTGGTTTCTGCAAGATTCACATCTACTGCCTCTAACAACCCTTCGGTACTTAAAAAGGCCAATGTATCCGCTCCGATAGCCTCTCCCATGGCTCGTTCATGTTCGAGCCTGTTGGCGAATAACTCTTCTTTTGTCGGCATATCAACTCCATAAAAACAAGGATTTCGAACCATCGGTGAACTAATGCGCACATGGACTTCTTTGGCACCTGCCTGCCGGATCAATTGGACAATTCGCTTGCTCGTTGTTCCCCTTACAATCGAATCATCGACAAGCACGACCCTTTTGCCTTCGAGAATTTCTTGAACGGCGCTCAATTTGAGGCGAACGGCCAATTCGCGCAATTCTTGGGTAGGTTCAATGAATGAACGCCCCGCATATGGATTTTTGATCAGTCCCATCTCATAAGGAATTCCTGATTGTTGGGAGAAGCCAATTGCGGCCGGGACGCTCGATTCGGGAACGGCGACCACCACATCCGCCTGTGCCGGATGTTCCTTGGCCAGAATTTGACCTAATTCTTTTCGAATCGATAAGACGCTTCTTCCGTGAATGACACTATCAGGCCGGGCAAAATAAACAAATTCAAAAGAACAAAGGGATAGCTCACTCTTTGGAGCGAATCGTCCCGTTTGAATCCCGTTTTCGTCCACAAGAAGCCATTCTCCGGGTTCTACATCCCGCCAAAACTTCGCATCCACCGCATTCAAGGCGCATGTTTCTGAAGCGGCAACGATGGCTTCACCGATTCTTCCAAGGCTGAGGGGACGCAAACCATGACGGTCCAGCGCAATCAGCATCTGTTTTTCCGTCATGATAAGCAAGGCGAAAGAACCATCGAGGCGCGTAAGAATATCAGGTGCGGCCTCTTCGAATCGATTTTTACTGGAACGGGCAATAAGGTGAGCGATAATTTCCGTATCGGTTGTTGTTTGGAATATGCTTCCCTGCTGCTGTAACACATTTCGTTCTATTCTTGCATTTACCAGGTTGCCGTTATGAGCGACAGCTAAGTCTCCCCCACTATATTTAAAAACGAGGGGCTGTGCGTTTTGCAATAAACTTTCACCAGAAGTGGAATACCGAACATGGCCAATTGCCATATTTCCGCTAAGTCCATCGAGAATGTCACGTGAAAATACTTGGGTAACCAATCCCATTCCGCGGTGATGCTTAAATGTTTTACCGTCGCTAACCACGATTCCTGCGCTCTCCTGGCCGCGATGCTGAAGAGCATGCAGTCCGTAGTATGTTAAATCGGCTGCTTTGGGGTGATTGAAAACTCCAAATACCCCGCATTTTTCCTTCATTTCTGAAGACATCCTTGTTCCCTCCCGTTTATCCCATTTTTTCTATTTTCTGCTGATAGATGATTTCTATCCTGATATAACGTAATGTGTGCGAATTGGCGGAGAAACAATTCTCTACCTGGTGTTAAAGCGCGTACAATATTCCTCTTTTTCAGTTATCCTGACAATAAAAGAGGGACGTCTGTTTCCGTTCCCATAATCAGATTCATTCGAGCCATTCTTATCATTTTTGGAGTATTGTCTAAATAACACCTGATTATTACAAAAATTAATCGTATATACCCAATTTTTGTAACAATTCCTCCTCTAATAGTGCCTAAGTTTCATTTTACCCTTTTGTGTGAGCGTTCTCATTTCTTTTTGTAATCGCTGTCAAACCGCGTTATAAAGGGAAAGCGGATCATTATCTGTCTGTTTCTTCCCCAATCCTGCAATGTTGACGACATAATCAAATAGAATTAGATTTAAATACAAGAGTGCATGGTCGTTCTTTGGTTATGTCGAATTTTCTAAATTGACCTAAATAAATGGGATGTCATGAACAAAAGGAGCATCACCACATGAAAAGCATTCAAAGTCGCTTATTTCTTATGCTTCTTATTTTTATCATCCTGCCGTATTTCTTGTCTGTTTTCTTCATTTATGGACATACAAAAAAGCTTGTGGAGCAGCATGAGCTGGAAGTCAGCCGCAATCAAATGGAGAAGGCGTCAACAGAACTGGAGCAATATTTTCATGACGTAGTCAGCCTTCCAAATGTTTCATACCGCAATCCTGATTTGTTCCGGATTTTTAAAGACGGGTTTGAAGATTCCATTTATTTTAACCCCATTGCCGTGGAAAACAGCATAGAGACGTTTTATCTCATGCGCAGTGAAATTCGGCAGATCCGCTTTTATATTGATAAAAATAAAGAATCATTTACGGTTTATAATGCAATGGTCAGCGCCCGCAAATCCCAGCCGGGTTTACTAAAGCAAGATTCGATTAAAAAGCTTTATAACTCCCATTCAAAGTATGTGATTGAGCCTCCACATCGCATTGAGAATTATAATGACGCTGCCATTGTTCCCAAATCAGAGGACACGGTGGTTACAACCATTCACCATAAAGTATTAGATGTGCTTTCAAACGAATTTCTCGGAATCATTACTCTTGATCTTGAGTTAAACGCTTATGCTCGCCTATGTAACAGCCTTGTTCAGAATGATGAAGAGTCCGTATTGCTGATTGATTCGAAGAACCGGGTTATGTATGCAAGTGATCGAGCTCTTATCGGCAAACCGGTTGCTTCAAACTTATTGAAGTCGATTCATTCAACAAGCGTTAAAACAGGGGCTGATATCATCCTGTCCAAAACATTGTCAGGACCTCTAAGTCAATGGAAGCTAGTAAAGATAACACCCGAACACGTATTATTTCACGATGTCAGGCAGACCGCCTATACGAGCATACTTGTTGGGATAGGGGTCGGAGTATTGGGTTTATTAATGATTGGCATTATTTCTTACAAGATTACCCGCCCAATTAAGCTTCTCAGCAGAAAAGTGCAGAGCATTGAAGCCGGCAATATGGATGTTCCTTTTCATGACAACAGGCAAGATGAAATCGGGCACCTGGAACAACATATGGAGGAAATGATGAATCGGATTAATCTCCATATTGAACGTGAATACAAACTGGAAATTGAAAATAGAAAAAATCAATTAAGGGCATTAAAGTCCCAGGTGAATCCGCACTTTTTATTCAATGCCCTACAAACGATAGGTGCTGTTGCTCTAAGATCCAATTCCCCAAAGGTCTATCAATTGGTAACCTCCTTATCCAAAATGATGCGATACTCCATACGGGCGGATCAATGGATGTTGGTCCGAGAGGAAATCGATTATATCAAAACATACCTATCTCTACAAACGGAGCGTTTTGGGAACAATTTGAGCTACACGATAAATGTGAACGAGACGATTCTTGATATGACGATTCCAAGTATGACCCTTCAGCCGCTCGTCGAAAATTTCTTTAAACACTGTTATGAAGAAGGCTTCTATGATGCACACTTACACATCTATGGAGAAATACAGGGAGAAACGCTTCACCTCGTGGTAGAAAATAACGGACCAAGTATGACATCTGCGGAATTGCAAACATTACGAAAAAATATTTATACAAAACCCTATGAAGGATCTTATTCAAAGGAGCATATTGGCCTAAAAAATATCCATGATCGATTGGTCTTAAATTATGGTCCAGAAGCCGGCTTAGAAATAGATGCGAAACAAGGAGAAGGTTTTTTAGTTCGACTAGTTATTCCGCTAGATTCAAAGCTTGCTGATGATTAGATTGTTAAATGTTCATACAAGCCATCAAACTAGATCACTTTTTTACCCATAAGTAAGCAGTAAGGAGGATGAACATATGAAGGCTCTCATTGTAGATGATGAATACAATGTGCGTTATGTCATACGCCAGTTGGGCCAGTGGGAGAAATACGGTATTACGGACTTATTCGAGGCAAGTAACGGTGAAGAAGCAAAAAGAATCATACAAAGAGAAAGTCCAGAGATCATTTTTACCGACATAAAAATGCCTGGCATGAGCGGGATCGAAATGATTGAGTGGCTCGACAGCATTTCTTATCCCGGTAAGGTCATTTTAATTACGGGATTTGACGATTATTCCTTTATGCGAAAAGCTATCAAGCACAACAGCTTCGATTATTTATTAAAACCGATTGAGGATGAATCTTTTAATAACACCTTGGCAGAAGCCGTTAGGTCTTGGGCGAATGAAGAGGAAGACCGCCAATACAAAGAAACGGGAGTTTACGAGGATGTGAAAAGGCTTCGTATCAATCAAATCGTGACAGAGGCTTGTATAGGGGAGTTTTTCGATCCCGCTGAAATTGTTTCATGTCTTCCGCCGGCTGATGAATACGAGCTTACACTCATTTCTTTTTATCAAATGCACCATTCCGCCCCTTATATTCAGTTGTTGGCCGAAGAGCTGGCCCATCAGGAATGGGGAAATGCATTTGCACTTCAGACCGACCATAGTCTTTGTCTCGTGATGATCGTAAAAGGGGTCTGGCTATCCGTCGAAGAATGGATCAGCCAACAGTTTGATATCCCTGTCCGCCTTGTTAATGGCGAATCATTGAAGTCATTGGAGGAGCTTCCGATTTCGTATAAAGCTTTGCAAAAGGCAGTGGAAGAGCAAAACTTCAGAGCGATTCATCGTTTGAACGATTTAGACAATGCTTGTCGCATGCGGAATATTGTCGCCTATGTAGATACGTATTACATGGAAGAGTTGACGCTGGAAAAGCTTTCAAACCGTTTTTTCTTGAGCCGTGAACATATCTCGAGAAAGTTTAAACAAGAAACGGGCATGACCCTGTCCAAATACATTATGAAACTAAGAATTGATCAGGCAAAATATTGGTTGAAAGAAACCGATGAAAGTATACTCTCCATTTCCTTCATGCTCGGGTACCAGGATGAAAAATACTTCTCAAAGCTATTCAAAAAAGTCATTGGGCTAACACCTTTTGAATACCGAAACAGTGAAAAAAGGCAACAAACGGGAAGCTTCTGACACATACGCCCTAATTGCTAATTTATAAGACATAAATGGGGTGAGAAAATGTTACCATTACGCATCGTTTTAGCGGCAATCTTGAGTATATCACTTTCAGCCTGCGGGACTACGATAAAAGAGCCTGACCGAAAAGAAGCGGAAACCCCAAAACAAAAGATTACGCTGGATATCCGAAATCCAAAAGTGGAGATTTCGACGCAGTTTGAACAAATGGCAGCCGTTTATGAAAAGGAACATCCAAATGTTGATATTAGAATCCACACTGTAGGCGGTGCTGCTGATGACCTAACGGACTTGAAGGCACAGATTGCTGCTGGCGATAGCCCGGATATTTTCACGAACACCGGGTACGAAAATGCCGTACTGTGGAAGAACTATTTGGAGGATCTTTCGGACCAGCCATGGGTTGAAGATGCATACCAAGATACTTTAAAACCAATGACATTTGATCAAAAAATTTACGGAATGCCACTTAACCTGGAAGGGTACGGATTCATCTATAATAAAGATTTATTTAAGAAGGCAGATATTGAAACGCCCCCAACAACGTTGACCGAATTAATAGCAGCAGCCGAACAATTGCAAAAAGCGGGCATAACGCCTTTCGCCACCGGATATTACGAGGAGTGGAAGCTGGGTGTTCATCTGTTGAATATTGCCTTTGCGCAGCAAGAAGATCCAAACGCTTTTATAAAAGGATTAAATGACGGGAAAGAAAAGATTTATAACAATCAAACGTTCAAAGATACCATAAATCTCCTCGATGTCACATTAAAATATGGAAATGATAATCCGCTCACAACAGATTACAATATGGAAGTCAGCTTATTTGCCGCGGGAAAAGCAGCGATGATTCAGCAAGGAAACTGGGTTCAGCCGATGATTGACCAACTATCGCCGAATATGAATATCGGATTTCTGCCGCTGCCCATTAATGATGAAAAGAAGAATGACGCTTTAGTCGTAAACGTACCGAACTATTGGGTTGTCAACAAACAAACAACACCGGATAAGAAAAAAGAAGCGAAGAAGTTTTTAAACTGGATAGTTTCTTCCGAGCAGGGGAAAAGGTTTATGACCGAGGAGTTCAAATTTATCCCTGCGTTTAAAAACATAAAAATGGAAAATATAGGACCGCTTGCCAATGAAACGATTGCTTACTATCAAGCAGGGAAAACCGTAGATTCCAACTGGTTTAACTTCCCGGTTGGCGTCAGAGAAGAATTTGGACTGGCGATGCAATTGTATGTTGGAAAGCAGCTTAATCGTGAGCAATTACTGCATGAGTTTCAGAAATCTTGGGACAAGGCAAAGTTAAATATGGAATAGACTCTTCTGGAATCTGTCCGTTTCACGATCATCTTAATATAACTCGACCACTTGATTCCTAATAGATTTATATATTTTTCTGCCTCCTTTTGGGGGCTTTTTTGTTTTAGGCTGTTTTCGTAAATTTTGTTGCTATTTAAGAAGTAGTGGGGAGTGGTTGATTTCCGCTCCAGGTTGCTCGCTTTCCGCGGGGCGTGCGGTGAGCCTCCTCGGCTTACAGCCTGTGGGGTCTCACCTGTCCCGCTGCTCCCGCTGGAGTCTCGCACCTTCCGCTCCAACCAACCTTAAATGGTTATCTTTCAAGAAACCTATCTAAAAACAACAATCTTTTAGAAAAGAGCCTTGTTTTATAACTTTCACTTTATAACTCGACACATCTTAACCCCATCGAGGCCCTTTTAAAATCAGTCATCCGCTTAGGTTAGAACAGTTGGGATGGCCAAAGAGCGGCCATCCCAACTGTTCTAAATCAATATAAGACTAAATTCCAATCAATCTATGCCATACCCACTAAATCAGCACTCCTCTATAATTCTAATTAATAAAGGAAATGCGGTGGTATTACTGCTAGTTATTACTATCCATTTCTTATCTTACTAATACATATTCAAGGAGGAAGACGATGAACTTCAAAAGATTGGCTAAACAAGCAGCTGCCGTAACATTCAGTACAGCTATTTTAGTAGGGGCTGGTGGACCACAAACCTTTGCGCAGCAAAAAGACAGCATGGATTACAAAGAAGATTATGGCTTTTCTCACATTACACGTTTTGATGCGTTGAAAATACCTGCGCAACAAACAAATGAACAATTTAAAGTACCTCAATTCGATGCATCAAAAATCAAGAACGTTGCTTCAGCCATCAAGTATGATGAGAATGGCAACAAAATTGAATTAGACGTGTGGGATACTTGGCCATTACAAAATGCTGATGGCACAGCGGCAACCTATAATGGCTACGAAATCGTATTTGGTTTAGCAGGCGACCCTAAAAGAGGATCGGACACATTTGTTTACTTGTTTTATAAAAAAGTAGGCGATAATTCAATTGACGCTTGGAAATGTGCTGGAAGAGTATTTAAAGACAGCGATAAATATAATACAAATGATCCTATTCTTCATAATCAAGCTGAAGAATGGTCTGGATCTGCAACTTTAACTTCTGATGGAAAAGTTCGCTTGTTCTATACAAATCGCTCAATTTGGGATGAATCAAAAGGATATTTTGGTAAACAAACATTAACAACAGCTCAAATCAATGTATCTCAACCAGACGCTAATACACTTAAAGTGGATGGAGTAGAAGATTTCAAATCAATCTTTGATGGGGATGGTAAATACTATCAAACCATGAACCAAGCATTCGGTAACGGAAACTTTGATGATAACCATACATTAAGAGATCCTCATTATGTAGAAGACAACGGTAAAAAATACCTTGTATTTGAAGCAAATACAGGAATAGAAGCTGGTTACCAAGGTGAAGAACAGTTTAATAATAAAGCATTTTATGGCGGCAGCCAAAAGTTCTTCGAAGCAGAAAGAGCTAAATTGCTTCAAAGCCCAAGCAAATATGGTTCTTCATTATCAAATGGTGCACTAGGTATCATTGAATTAAATGATGATTATACATTGAAAAAAGTCATGAAACCATTAATTGCTTCTAATACAGTAACAGATGAAATTGAACGGGCGAATGTATTTAAAAAGGATGGTAAATGGTATATGTTCACAAGCTCAAGAGGAGCTAAAATGTTCGTTGATGGCATTGATAAAGAAGACATTTACATGTTAGGTTACGTTTCTGATTCTTTGACTGGTCCATACAAGCCATTAAATGATACAGGACTTGTACTGCATCAGGATTTGAATCCATATGATATTACTTGGACTTATGCTCACTTTGCCATTCCGCAAGTTAAAGGTGATAATGTAGTAATTACAAGCTATATGACAAACAGAGGCTACTTTGAAGATCACCATTCTACTTTTGCTCCAAGCTTTTTACTTAACATTAAAGGATCAAAAACTTCTGTTGTAGAAGACAGCATCCTTGAACAAGGACAATTAACAATTAACGAATAATAAAATGTGCCTCCCCCTACACATCAAATAAAAAAAGAAAATGCCTCCGCTTTAGCAGGCATTTTCTTTTTTTCTATATGACAGAAATGCTGATAAGCGTGGTGAGTATTCATGAATAAAAAGAGATGTAAAAAGAAAGGTTATATGCTTTTGGGTTTATTGATGATTTGCTTGTCTTTAACGAGTTTAATTGGGTTCATTTTTTACCAAGACTATAAGTCAAATCAAATAAATAAAGAACAGCCTATAAATAAGCCGCAGAAATCAACAACAACTAAAGAACATTCATACCGGGCACAATATCATTTTACCGTGCCGGATAAATGGAAGAACGACCCTCAAAGGCCTATCTACTATGGGGGAAAATACCATTACTATTACCTTTACAATCGGGACTATCCAAACGGAAATGGTACGGAGTGGCGGCATGCCGCGTCCGAAGATTTAGTGCATTGGAATGATGAAGGAATTGCCATTCCAAAATATACGAACAAAAATGGAGATCCTTGGTCGGGGTCTGTCGTTGTCGACTCGGAAAATACAGCTGGATTTGGAAAAGGCGCCATTGTGGCGATTGTCACCCAGCCCTCAGCCAATGACGGAAAGCAGGAACAATTTCTATGGTACAGCAAAGACAACGGAAAAACGTTTACCTCTTACAGCGACGACCCGATTATGCCAAATCCCGGAACAAAGGATTTTAGGGATCCGAAAATCATCTGGGACAGCACCCATCATAAATGGGTAATGGTCATGGCAGAAGGATCGAAAGTAGGGTTTTATGAGTCTCATAACTTGAAAAACTGGCATTACACCAGTAGCTTCTTTACGGAAAATATCGGGACCGTGGAGTGCCCGGATTTTTATTTGATGCAGGCAAATAACGGAACATTAAGATGGGTGCTGGGCGTCAGTGCGAATGGAGAAGCGATTGGTAGGCCAAACACTTATGCGTACTGGACTGGCGATTTTAATGGAAGGGAATTTTCCCCTAATCACTCCGAACCCAAATGGTTGGATTATGGTTTTGACTGGTATGGCGGAGTAACGTTTGAGGATGGAAAAGCAAGCGATAAATTGAAGAGGCGATATGCTCTCGCTTGGATGAATAAATGGGATTATGCGCACGATACCCCGACAATGGAAGAGGGTTTTAACGGGATGGATTCGATTGTTCGCCAAATTGAGCTGAAGCATGAGGGCGGCAATCAATATTATTTAGCTTCAAAGCCAATCGGAGCGATCAATGCTCTGACATATTCGACAGACTATATTGAACAAATGAACGTAAATGGCTCTGAAACTCTGAAAGTATCAGGTGATGTATATCAACTGGAAACAGAGATTTCCTGGTCAGAGCTCAAAAATGCAGGCATAAGGCTTCGGGAATCAGCTGATAAAGACAGGCACATTGAGGTCGGTGTTTTTACCGAACAGCCATACTCCTATGTCAATCGAGCCTTTACAGGGCACCCTGATAAAAGCGGACGATACTTAGAAAGCAAAGCTCCCTTCGATGGCAGCAAACAGAACGTTCACTTAAAAATTCTTGTTGATACATCCAGTATTGAAGTCTTTGTGGATGACGGAAAGATTGTTCATTCAAATGTAATCTTTCCTGATGCAGCGGATCAGGGCATTACCCTCTTCGCCGAAGGCGGAACAGCGGTATTTAAAAATATGACAATCACGCATTTTAATTGATCATTGATTGAGCAGGGGGGATGAATCCCCTATCCACCGGTGAACCTTATTGGAGTCACACTCACAAAAAAGTTTTCATCTCTGGGAAACGAGGGATGAAGGCTTTTTTGGTCTGTTGACGAAATGTCCTGGGAATATGTAAAAGATACGAAAATTGGATTAAAATGGTGTGGGGTTTAAAACAGGTGATTTTATACGATCATTTTTTTAAGAGGTTTTTGAAAGTTAGGATGATTGACATGTTACATGAATTTACAATTTCAATGCCACTTGCTGTTATCAGGCATGGTCGAATGGAACGATAAAGAGACGTTAGTTTTATACATAGAAAAGGGCTATCATGTTGATCAAATTGCTCACTCGGGTGAGTGGGTTACTGCATTAGTAACGAAGAAAAAGGGATGAAGAGAAGGGAAGTCCTTCTCTTTTCTTTCAATTAAATATTATCTATTATATTTTGCGTACGTTAGCAGCTTGAGGTCCACGTTGACCTTGCTCAATGTCAAATTCAACTTCTTGACCTTCATCTAAAGTTTTGAATCCTTCACTTTGAATAGCGCTGAAGTGTACGAATACATCTTCTCCACCTTCAATCTCGATAAATCCGAAACCTTTTTCACCATTAAACCATTTAACTTTACCTGTTGCCATTAAAAATCCTCCTAAAATGCACCTTATGTACATATTCATTTTCAACCATTTCACAAGTAATAAAAGGATTTAAAAAACTGCAACCTCTAAGAAGATTTAACCTTGCTATCTCCCTTGAAGTTACAGCTCCTTTAAATCTTTATTGTATTAAAAGTAAAATGGTTTAAAATCACCATATCACTTGTTCAATCTATAAGCAAATAATGACTATAAAATAGTGAAAAATACCTATATTTAGAGGTGTTTGAAATCATGAAAGACCAAGTAGATTATTCTATTTTCGCGATTCCTTCAGTTACTCTTCATGTGAATAAGGTATTTTCACAAGCATTAATAGCTAAGCGAATAATTGAAGGACTTTGTTCATATTACGCGATGGGCATACGGGGATTTTTTAAGTCAAGACAATAGGTTGTTAGTGTAAAATCGTGTATTCTGTAAAAGTAAATTTCGGGCCAGTCCCTCGCTATGTTAACACTTTAACTTAGAGGGGGACTGGCCCTTTTTATTAATGCAAATCCGAATCCTAATTTTTACATTTATTATTGATAATATTCGATTTTATGAGATAATTGAAAATAATTAAAAAATAACAATATCCTTCACGATTTAACAAAAAGCAACAAAGATCGTGGCTTGGTATGGAGGGGATTACATTGTCTAAAGTGAAAACGGCAATCGTCGTTGGAGGAGGCATAGGAGGGCTCGTTACTGCCCTTAGACTTCACCGCGTTGGTGTGTCAGTGCGGTTGTTTGAAAGTGTAGAAACGATTAAAGCGCTGGGGGTAGGAATCAACTTGCTTCCCCATGCAGTACGCGTATTGACAGAAGTTGGAGTGGCAGAAGAGCTCGAGAAGACAGGGTTACAAACAGCGGAGCTCATTTATTTCAACAAATTTGGCCAGAAGATTTGGCAGGAGGATAGAGGAATGAATGCCGGTTATCACTGGCCGCAATATTCCATTCACCGTGGTCGCTTGCAAATGCTTCTGCTTCAAGCCGTAAAGGAGCAATTGGGTGAAGAAGCGGTAATGACCGGCCATCATCTCACTTCCTTTCAACAGTTTGAGGACGGCGTAGAAGCCCAGTTTGAAAACCGGAAAACGGGTGAACGTCTTGGATCGTATCGTGCTGATATCATGATTGCAGCGGATGGGATTCATTCTGTGGTCCGTAAGTTCTTTTATCCTAATGAAGGGCTGCCTAAATTCAGCGGCCGGATTTTATGGCGAGGCATTACAGAGTCTTCTCCGTTTTTAACAGGGAGATCCATGATTATGTCCGGGTACCAGGATCAAAAGTTCGTGGCCTATCCGGTTTGTCCGCAAACGGCAGAGAAAGGCCGATCGCTTGTTAACTGGATTGCCGAGCTGACTGTCGGCGGGGATGTACCTTCACGCAGTGACTGGAATCGTAAAGTGGATAAGGAAGTTTTTGCTCCATATTTTTCGGAATGGGATTTTGGATGGTTGAATGTACCGAAGTTAATAGCAGAAACGGATTCTGTCTATGAGTTCCCTATGGTTGACCGCGACCCGCTCCCGCAATGGACGTTCGGAAGAGTCACCTTGCTTGGTGATGCGGCACATCCGATGTATCCGATCGGGTCAAACGGCGCTTCGCAAGCGATACTTGATGCAGACGCTTTAGGACAAGCCATTCTTGAGCAGCCAAGTGCCGAGCTTGCATTAAAGTCTTATGAAAAAGCACGATTGGAACCGACCGCTTCTATTGTAAGGAGCAATCGGAAAAATGGGCCGGAAAGTGTCATGCAAATCGTAGAAGAACGGGCGCCAAAAGGATTCGAGCAGTTGCATGATGTCATTTCCCAGCAGGAACTAGAGGATATTGCCAATAAATATAAGCAAATTGCAGGCTTTGACCGCCAAACCTTGAACAGCAGATAGGAGTCATAAGATGGTTGAGCATATTGTTTTAATCAAGTTTTCAAAAGAAACAACCGAAGCACAAAAGGATGAGCTGATTCGCAGAACTTTGGAGTTAAAAGATGTGATACCAGGCATTGTTGACCTGCAGCAAGGCAGAAATTTCTCGGATCGAAACAAAGGATATGAAGTCGGACTGACGGTTCGGTTTGAGGATAAAGCGGCGCTGGAAAACTATGGGCCGCATCCGAAACATCAAGAAATCGTGTCTTATTTAAAGGAGATTGGTTTAGAAGATACGATCGTCATCGATTTTGAAATCAACTAATCAAGCTTACAAGGGGGGGGATAAAGTGAATGTAGTTAACGCAAGTCAAGCCATTGATCGCAGTCCCTTTAGATTATTTCATCTTTCGTTAATCTTTTGGTGCTTTTTAATTATCGTTGTGGATGGGTATGACGTCGTGATTTACGGTTCGGTCGTTCCATCTTTAATAGAAGAATGGGGCATCACGCCGGTCGCAGCAGGGGCCATTGGCAGTTATACCGTTATGGGGACAGCCCTTGGTGCGGTCATTTTCGGATTTTTGGCAGATAAGATAGGAAGAAAAAAGATCATCTTATTCTGTACAACTCTCTTTAGCCTTTTCACGGCTCTATCAGGATTTGCCGACGGTCCTGCCATGTTTACAACCTTTCGCGTTATCGCAGGATTAGGGCTCGGCGGTGTCATGCCGAACGTCATCGCGCTAACGACGGAATATGCTCCTAAACAAATGCGAAGTGCAATCGTTTCATTCGTATTTTGCGGCTATTCGGTAGGAGCGATTGCAGCCGCACTCATAAGCAAATCGCTTTTACCTGAAATGGGATGGAAGCCGATATTTTGGATTGCAGGTCTGCCATTATTGATTCTTCCTTTTATTGCGAAGGCGATTCCTGAATCTGCAAGTTTTCTTTTGGATAAAGGCAAAGATTATGAAGTGAAAAAAATATTGAGCAAATTGGATCCACAATTGAACATCAGTGAGGATACAAGATTTGAAAAGCTGCGAGTGAAAGAACAAGGGTCATCGATCGTAAAGCTGTTTGAGAAAAAACGCGCTCTTAGTACCATCATGTTTTGGATTTCTTGTTTCAGTTGTTTTATGTTGATTTACGCCATGAATACGTGGCTTCCAAAACTGATGCTTCAAGCCGGTTACGACTTAAGCTCAAGCTTGATATTTGTGGCCATGATGAATGTCGGTGCTATCGTAGGAACAATTACTTTCGGACGTTTAGCCGATAAGTGGGGATTTAAAAAAGTGATGATTCCGCTCTACATTTGCGGAGCCATCGCTCTTTCAGCCATCGGCCTTACAAAAAATACGGCTGTGGCCTACATGCTGATTGGCGTCATAGGTGCGGCATCTGTCGGCGTTCAAAATATAACGAACGCTTTCGTCTCTCAATATTATCCGGCTTCCATGCGCTCGACAGGCATAGGAGCCACAATGGCATTTGGTCGGGTAGGCGGGATTTTGGCTCCTACTTTCGTAGGGATATTATTAACGATGAACTTACCTGCCCAGTTGAATTTCACCGTTATCGCATCCGCTGCTGTCTTAGGAGCCATCGCTATATTGTTCGTACAAGAACGATATGCTGCCTACAACATCGAAAGTGAAGAGACAAATGCGGCTCAGTCCTATGGGGGAGAAGAGAAAGCGGCAAAAGGCTAGAAAACATTGGGGAAGAGAAAAGTTTGTCCCTTATGTATAGATAGAAAGAGGGGAAGAACTTATGCAAATGAATCTTGAGTTTTTAATGGAGGCGAAAGTAACGGTCGGAGAAGTGCAGGAGGTTGGGATGGCTCCAACGGGAGTACGACGCATTATTCCGATTACGGGCGGCTCTTTCAAAGGGCCAAACCTTAATGGAACGGTTTTACCGGGCGGGGCCGACTGGCAAATTGTCCGTGCCGATGGAGTTGTGGATTTGGAGGCGCGGTACACACTGCAAACGGATGACGGAGCATTAATCACCGTAACAAACCGCGGCCTGCGCCATGGTCCTCCTGAGGTCATGAAGAAATTAGCCGAAGGCCAACCCGTCAGCAATGATCAATATTATTTTAGAACGGTGCCCGTTTTTGAAGTGGAAAATGAGAAATATAGCTGGCTTAATAAGCATATATTTGTCTGTACAGCAGAAAGACATCCTGATTGCGTCATTCTTCACTTTTTTCAAGTGATGTGAATCTATCCATGTAAATAAAGAAGACCTGTCATGGAAATCGAGAGATTCAATGACAGGTCTTTTCATATTTTCTTACATTTTCGGTGGTGAAGCTCTGCACCATGGTTGGTCAACCATACCAAACTTGATCATCAATCTTCTTCGGTGAACAGGGAGATTGATTCAATAAGATTTTCTGTTTCTTGGAGGTTCAACAATAAAGAATTGGTACAAGTAGTTAAGAATTGCTACAGCAACACTTAAAAGAAAAAGTTGCTTGCGTTTCATTCTTACCATTTTGTAAACATCCAATCTTTCTGCAATGGTTGTTAATGGATAAGCGAATAAATAGTCAGCTTGAATGAAAACTTACCAAGCTTGAATACAGAAAACCAAGGCATAATAAGCAACATATACATCATCCACTTTTTTTTCATCCTTAAAGCCTCCTAGGTTTGAAACAAGTATCTGCTATTCAAAACTTTATAATGTTTTAATATATCTTGTCTTATTCCTTTGGTATTTTTACCCCGAATAACCTTTGATATCCATTTTATTTTTCAACTGCCTTAAAAGAACGAAATTTATTCTGTGGTGCGATACGTGTGAAATAGTTGACGAACGGAGGGGTTAGTGTAAGAAGGGATTCAAAAAGACCGAGGCGTAATCTCGATCTTTTTCTGTGAGTAAAAATCAACAACGGAATTTAATAGAGCCTTCATGAAAGAAAAGCAAGTTCACTTGGCCTGTTTCTATTCTGCTATATATGCTTATCTGCCTGATCGAGCAGATTTGCCAGTATCGTGCTGTTCTCTTGGTCTGCATCATACTGTACAATATCGTCATATTCAAACAGTTGGAACCCTTCACCAAATTCTTGTTTCATGAAACTGATAAATTCTCTGATGTTTTTGCCCGCTTCTTCATTGCGACGGAATTCCATCATAATCGCTCTAAATCTGTGTGGAGGTATTTCACATTTGATGTGATAAGATTTGCTGATGCCAAAAGAACCAGCCGAATCGTATAAGCTGTATGTATACAACAAAAATCTATCCCCTTTCTGATGTGATATGTATATCTTTTCATAATTAAATGAAATTCATCCTATTATTATCCAATCCCAATCATTTATTAACGAAAATGACGGTGTATCAATGAAAAGACCATTTTTATTTTCAGAATTTCCGCTTTATCAATTTTATGTATCAAAGCCTTTAGCCCACCTTGATTACAAAAGAAAGCTGCTGAAGTAAAGTTTGTGAAACGTTTCGAGACATCAAAAAATTTTAAAAAACAGTTTAGAAATGTTCAAAAGGGGAAAAACCAAAATGTAACAAAACCCCTTTATTGAAATAGCTTCAGTTTCGCTCCTGGTTCCTTTTGACCGGGAGTCTTTTTATTTATCCCTATCATAAAGTACTCCATCCCATAACAATCAGGAGTTTCAGACCATTCACTCAGCAGGGGAACTGATCTTTTTTCTCTGAGTGGGAGGCAGCGTGAGCCTTTAGTATCCGTTTCGCAGTGAGCGGAATATTTATATAAAAGTGGCTGCGCTGCTGTGGAGCAAAACACCTATTCTCTTTGTGATTGGTTGCGGAATCAGGTAAGAATTGGGTAAAGTAGATACTGAAACCGCAGAAGCGCTTGATTTTTTAGAGTATTACACCGTAGTAAGGAGGAATATAGATTTGGCTGTCCCTACTATTTTAATACCTGGCATACAAGGAACGAAACTTGTCAATTCCAACACACTAAATTTCGATACGATATGGTCAGCTGTCCAAAGCAAATATGAAACGATCTATGATCTCGCCTTGAAGCAGGATAGTCGTTTTGAAGTTATGGAGAAATCGATCATAGAGCGGAGTGATGTAGAGGATTTGGCCTATCGGGAAGCAGTGTACGTTTTGGAACACAAGACAAAAATGCCGGTTTATATTTTTGGTTATGACTGGAGAAAATCCTCGGCAGAAACGGCCAAGCGCTTAGCTGACTATATTGAATATCTCAAGGAGAAACTTTCCGTAAAAACTTTTAACTTTATTGCGCATAGCATGGGTGCAATGGTATTCAGCTGCTATTTGAAAAATTTACAGGGGGATTATGATGTCATCGACCATGCCGTATTGGCAGCGTGTCCTTTTGAAGGTTCCGTCAGGGCTCTGATTTCCCTAACTGCAGGAGAGGGCGGTTTCCGTTTCCCTCTGTTCAATTCCAATGATGAATTCCGGAAGATTGCCCGCACGTTTCCTTCTGTTTATGAGATGTGTCCCACTTATAAGGATGCAGTTGTGTTTGAAAACGGGCCAGATTTTGATTTATTCAATCCTAACCATTGGCAATCCAACATCGGCGATGATGACAGGGGAATGTTCCTTGATAGGATCAGTCAGATGAAAACATTCCGAGATAGGCAAAATCCAGCGATGCTGAATTTAAGGGATCTTCCGGAAGAGGTCAGGAAAAAGTTTCTAATTATTGCCGGAGAGGGCGAAGAAACGAAAAAGAAAGTCATTGTCCAACCTCAAAGCCCGGATGGCCGGGCAAAAAATTTTTTTAACTTTGATTCCCCCGATGCAGATGCAGATGGAGATGGGGCGGTTCCACTAGAAAGTGCAGCTATCTATAAGGATGTCCTTTTAACGCTGGCTGTGAAGAGGAAGTGGAATAACGTAGCCATGCACTCTCTTCTCTTGACCGATGGAAGAGTCCAAACCCTGATCACACGTTTTTTTCTGAACAAAACTTTAGGGAACTCTACAGGCTTTCCCTGGTGGTCCATACTTGACGGTTCAGTAAGACAAGTAAAATAAAGTTATTCGGTAAGTTGGATAATCAGGATGAGGTACAGTTATTGGTCGCTTTGGTACGAGGGTTGTGTCTGGAGATGGTGTTTTTCTGTCAATCGACATTTTATCCTATCACCATGACATCGCCCTTTAAATCTTGCTGCCATAACAGGACCCTCATCCTAAAGGAAGACATTTTTATTTACTACGGAGAATTTGAAGTAGTGTTAGATGTAATCAGCTGTTGCAAAATCGCTGTTGATAGTAGATTCACATAAAAGTAAAATGACAGGTGTTTTATATACTTGAAGGGTAGTGATAGAAAAGATGCTTTATACATGGGATATCGAGAAGATCATTAAAAATACATTACATGAGCACAATTTAGCTATTAATTATGAATTTAACAATAATCTAACTGCACCTATGAGCTATAATGTATCAACAAATACTATAAAATTTAATTATCTTCAAGTTAACGGATACATAGGTAAAATTAGAATTAAAGAGACAGATGAAAACGTTGTTAAAATTCTTCTTTATCATGAGATTGGTTATTATTTAGATTTTAAGAAAAACAAACATGATTTAAGGATTCTGATGTATGGTGACGAAGAAGAAAAAGAAAATCTTCAATCTGAAATAGAAACGAATGCTTGGGAATATGGGAGAACATTAGTGCCTGAACAACTATTAAAGTCATATGATAAAGTATGTGAATTAGATAAAATGCTAATAAAGCGCTAATAAATGAGGGCATCGTTATTTATTTTGGTTTATACAAGTATACTTCATTTGCTGAAGAACTCCATGCTTTACTTTTGTATGTAGAATGTAAAATGCTATTTTTTGGTTGACAAAGGGATAATATCCTTGTATTATCTAGATAGTTCATTATATCCATATACTTATCGAGAGAGACCGAGGGACTAGGCCCTATGACGTCCGGCAACCCCCTTATTGGGAAGGTGCCAATTCCTGCAGAATGGCTTTCATTCTGAAAGATAAGTCGAAATATATAGTATGTTTCGATGCTCTTTTCAGTTGAAAGGGGCATTTTTTTGTTTGAATGATGGGTTGCCAACGGATTCTTTGAACAAGTCTTTTAATTATGAAGCCATAACTATATGGTTTTGAATATATTGTCAAAGAGGCTGACCTCCTGTATATGTCATACTCTCGAGAACAACTCGTTCAGAAATACTAGCTTTAGAGAAAATGAGGTCATCATATGATTGAAATTCAAAATCTTTCGAAGGTTTACAAAACTAAAAATGGGTTAGTCAAAGGTGTGGATGATGTTTCGGTCACCATTCAAGAAGGAGAAATCTATGGGATTGTAGGATATTCCGGTGCCGGAAAAAGCTCCTTGCTCCGTTGTATTAATTTATTGGAGAGGCCTACATCCGGAACGATTATGGTGGATGGGACTGATTTAACATCTTTAAAAGGTGAAAACTTGCGTGTGGCAAGGTTAAAAATCGGCATGATTTTCCAGCACTTTTATTTAATTAGTCAAAAAACCGTGTTTGAGAACATTGCGTTTGCTTTAAAGGCTGCCAAAATGCCGGCCGATCAAATAAAAGGGCGGGTAGAGGAACTGCTCGAAATGGTGGGTCTTTCCGATAAAAGAGATGTCTACCCGGCACAGCTGAGCGGCGGACAAAAACAACGGGTTGCGATTGCAAGGGCGCTTGCCAATAACCCGAGTGTGCTCTTATGTGATGAAGCTACATCTGCTTTGGATCCAAAGACGACCAAGTCAATTTTGAATTTATTGAAAAAGATCAATAAAGAACTCAACATTACCATTGTGTTAATTACCCATGAAATGGATGTTGTAAAGGAAATTTGCAACCGAATGGCCATCATGCAGGGTGGAAAGGTCATTGAAGAAGGCTCTGTCTATGATATCTTCGCCGATCCAAAGAACGAATTGACAAAAGAGTTTATCGAAAGTGTCGTTTCCTTTGAAGTACCTGAGGCTATTGTAAGCCGTTGTGAAGGACCGATTGTGAAGATCATGTTCAAAGGGAAAATCGCGGGTGAAGGAATTATTTCAGATACGCTTCAGGAATTTAATGTAAAAGGCAACTTTCTTCACGGTTCCATTGAATATATTCAAGAAATGCCGCTTGGTATCTTCATTATGGAACTAAAAGGACAAAAAGAAGAAATCAAAACCGCCCTTCAGTATATTGAAAAACGGGAAGCGCAAGTGGAGGTGTTACGTGATGGGCTTTGATTTCAATCATCTTATCGAACTGATTCCTGATATAAACCAAGCGTTTATTCAAACGATTTATATGATTACGATCTCTCTAGTAGTCTCGGTTGTAATCGGGCTGCCAATCGGGATTTTATTATATGTCACTGACAAGGGTTTATTTTTTGAAAATCGTTTAGCCAAAACGGTATTAGATTTTGTGGTGAATATGGTGCGGTCGGTTCCATTTATTATTTTATTGGTTGCGTTACTTCCATTTACAAAGTTTTTGGTCGGTACAACCATCGGACCCACTGCAGCAAGTGTTTCTCTTTCCGTTGCAGCCATCCCATTTTTTGCCCGAATTGTGGAGACTGCTTTAAGGGAAATCGATAACGGAGTCATTGAAGCAGCCGTTGCTGCCGGTGCCACTCCGTGGATGATCATAAAGGATGTATTGTTGCTTGAAGCCAAATCTGGGATTATTTCGGGTATTACATTAACGCTTATTAGTTTAATAGGATTTTCAGCCATGGCAGGTACTGTCGGCGGCGGCGGAATCGGGGATTTGGCCATTCGCTTTGGTTATTATCGATATGACAATACGATTATGATTGCAACAGTTGTCATCTTAATTGTTCTAGTTCAAGTTGTTCAGCTTCTAGGTGATTCTATTGCCAAAGTTGTAGATAAAAGATAAAGAGAAAGAGGGAGAATATGATGAAAAAATGGCTCAAAGCTTTTATTCCATTATTCGTTGCGGGAGCTTTATCAGCTTGTGGTAACTCAGGCGGCAGCGAGGAGGCACAAACAGATACGAAAGAAGTTAAATTTGGTGCGACTGCCGGTCCTTATAGTGATATGGTGAAGAAAGCTATTGCACCGGAGTTGGAAGAAAAGGGATATACAGTCGAGATTGTAGAATTCAGTGATTATATCCAACCTAATATGGCGTTAGATCAAGGTGATATTCAGGCGAACCTGTTCCAGCACACGATTTACCTTGAGAATTTTGAAAAGGAAAATAACATGGACTTAACGGCATTAATTTCGGTTCCGACAGCACCGATGGGAATCTACTCAAACACGTATAAGTCTTTAGATGAAGTAAAAGACGGAGCAACCGTTACCGTTCCAAATGACCCAACGAATGCAGCTCGTGCTTTCAATACATTGCAGGCTGAGGGTTTAATCAAACTTGATGAGAAGGCAGATCCGCTTACGGTTTCTGAAAAAGATGTCGTAGAAAATAAGAAAAATTTAGTATTCCAGCCGATTGAAGCAGGCCAGCTTCCTCGTTCAGTTGAAAGTGCGGATTTAGCAGCCGTACCTGGAAACTTTGCGCTGGCAGCGAAAATGGACTTGCTTAGTGCATTAGCTCTTGAAAATATGCTGGATCCTTACCGCAATATCGTGGCTGTAAAAGCAGATAATGAAGGTTCTCAACTAGCAAAAGATATAAAAGAGGTTGTAGAATCAGAAGACTTTGAGAAAGTGATTGATGAAGAATTCAAAGGATTTGGAAAGCCTGAATGGATGGAGAAATAAGTAACATCCTATAAGGAGACGGCTGTTCAAATTTCATGTTCAGGGCCAGTCCCCCGTTGAGTTAAAGTGTTAACATGACGGGGGACTGGTCTTTTCACGTCTGAGGCAGAAGGACATGTATCAAAGCCTTTAGCCGAACTTGAGTACAACAAAAAGCTGCTGAGGTAAAGTTGGTTAGGCTTATTAAGACATTAAAAAAATTTTTGACAAAAATTTAAAAAACCAGTTTAGAAATGTTCAAAAGGGGAAAAAGAATCATGCAACAACCACCCCTTTAATTAAGATGGCTTCAGCTTTGCTCCCGGTTCTCTCTGACCGGGGTTTTTTATTTTTCCATTATAAAGCACTCCATCCCATAACAATCAGGAGTTTCAGGCAGCTCCTCGCCGTGTTAATACTTTAGCTTGGTTTTGACAACTTCGGCGAGTGTTGCTTGAACATTTTACGGTACGAAGCCTTTCTCGTACCAACCTCATATGTTCAGTTTTCAAAGTGTAGTCTGTACAGGAAGATTATACTACATAAACATATGTTCGTATATCTCAGAAAGCCAATTCTTCTCTGCCCTATTTGCTAGGCTGCGCTCTTCACGCAAATGGAGGCAGGAGTCTTATTGGCTAAAATGATAAAGGTTTATAGGGTGATATCGATGAGTATTACAATTAAAGATGTTGCTAAAAGAGCAAATGTATCAATAGCAACGGTTTCAAGGGTGCTCAATCAAAGCAAACCGATGAGTCCACAAGTAAGAGAAAAAGTGATAAAATGAAAAAATTTCCATTAGCTGCAGGTGTATTATCCACTTCACTTCTATTTGCGACAGCTTGTTCGAACGAAAGTACATCGGGAAGTAAAGATAGTGGTGGTGATGAGGGTGATAAAGTAGTTGTTGACATATATCAACCTAAAGCTGAAACGGCAACGCAGTTACAAGCATTGACGGATCAATATACAAAGGAACACCCGAACGTTACATTTAGTATCCAAACAGTAGGCGATGGCAATGACTATTCTACCTCACTAAAAGCTAAATTTGCGGCGGGAGAAGAACCGGATATCTTTACTAACGGGGGGAATAGAGCAGCACAAACTTGGAAGGATGAATTAGAAGACCTATCGGATCAGCCATGGGTTAAGGATACATATGAAGGAGTACTAGACCCAATCACAATGGATGGCAAGGTTTATGGGCAGCCTATGAATCTAGAAGGCTATGGTTTTATTTACAACAAAGCATTATTTAAGAAGGCTGGCATTACAGAGCTTCCTAAAACATTCTCTGAGTTAGAGACAACAGCGAAAAAGCTGAAGGATGCAGGGATTACTCCATTCGGAGTTGGATACGCTGAGCTATGGATATTAGGAACGCATGGTGTCAATATTCCATTTGCACACCAAGAGGATTCGGATGCATTCATTAATGGATTAAATGAAGGTATTGCTAAAATAGAAGGAAATGAAAAATTCCAGCAGTATATTAAGCTAGTAGACTTAACTGTGAAATATGGTAACAAAAACCCGCTAACGACAGACTACAATACGCAGGTAGCCCAATTTGCCAGCGGTGAGACGGCGATGATGCAACAGGGTAACTGGACACAGCCGATGATTGATCAGATCACTTCAAACATGGATGTCGGTATTATTCCAATGCCTCTTAGCGATGATGCAGAGGCAATGGACAAGTTGGCTGTTGGTGTTCCTGAATACTGGGTCGTATCGAACAAGGTGCCTGAAGCAGACAAGCAAGTCGCAAAAGATTTCTTAAATTGGATGGTTTCATCTGACGAAGGAAAAAGGGCATTGGTTGAAGAGTTTAAATACATCCCAGCCTTTAAATCAATTGAAGCAAAAGGGATAGGGCTATTAGGTGAGGAGCTTCTGAAATATTCTAAAGAAGGAAAAACGTTGTCTTGGGAATGGACGAAATACCCGGATGGTGCAACGAAAGAATTCGGCGCAGCTTTACAAGCCTACATTGGCGGCCAAACATCTAAAGAAGATGTGCTAAAATCTTTTGATAAAACTTGGGCTCAATTGAACAAATAAGGTTCTGGTGCAAAAATAATGAGCTAGAACGAGGCTATTCAGAGTCAGTCCCCCGCTGAGTTAAAGTGTTAACTCAGCGGGGGACTGACCTTTTTTTTCTGAGTGGGAGGCAGTCGCATTAGACTAACTAATATAGTCAGGCTTATAATAAAAAAAGGCAGGTTTGTAAAGCGTTTGCAATAAATCCGATCAAAACGAATAATCATCTTTAAATTAGTATTTATGAAACAGTACAAAATGTAAAGTAAAGGATTCATAGGATAGAATCTACATAATATTCTTTTAACAAACTAGGGGCGAAACATATGAAGGATTCCAGGTATATTTCACAACCAGGCTTTGCGGATACTGGGATGATTTTTAAGTTTGTACGAAAAAACAATGAGTTTATTCATACTTTTTTCGATGGTGAATTACTTTATAGACTAGGCTTTATTCCAGATGAGGTCATGGGAAAAACGCTATATGATTGGTATCCCGATGATATGGACACTGTCCGTTTACTAAATGGGTATTACGAAAAAGCGTGGGAAGGGCAGTATGTTGAATATGAAGAGAAATTTAATGGTATACATTACATAACTTATTTAAGACCTGTTTTTCAGAAGGAGAAAGTAGTTGAAGTAGTCGGAACTTGTCTCGATATTACAGAACAAAAAAAAATGGAAAGAGTCATCATTCAAGCAAAGGAAGAAGCCGAAAAAGCGAACATGGCCAAATCAGACTTTTTGTCTAAGATGAGTCATGAACTTCGTACACCGCTCAATGGAATTCTTGGTTTTGCGCAGTTATTAGAAGTCGATGAATCTTTAAATGAACAACAGCGTGATTTTGTGCAGGAGATCCTAAACGGAGGAAGCCATTTATTAAAGTTAATTAATGAAATCTTAGATGTATCGAGAATTGAAACAGGCAATTTAAAAGTTTCTATAGAGGAAGTTCATCTTCTAACCGTTATCAACGAATGTGTCAATATCGTTCAGCCATTGGCCAAGAAGAAGAATATTAGCATTCATAAACAATTGGATGAATATCAAAACATTTTAGTACTTGCTGATCGCATTCGTCTTAAACAAATCCTTCTTAATCTTCTGGATAATGCCATTAAATATAACCGGGAAAATGGCAAGGTAATCATCTTCGGTCAGTCGGAAGGAAGCGAACAGGTTATTCATATTGTGGATACGGGTGTAGGACTTTCGGCAGAAGAATATGCTAAAGTGTTTGTTCCATTTTATCGAATTGAAGGCACAAAGGAAGAAGGGACGGGCATTGGATTGTCTTTGGTGAAACAGCTTGTGCATTTAATGGGAGGGAAAATTAGTGTAACGAGCAATAAAGGAACAGGCAGTGATTTTTGCTTTAGCCTGCCTCTTCCAAATGACTTTAAGGCTGTGATCCGATGGGGTGAACAGGTGGAACATCCTGTGGCAAATAACGAAAAGGCAGATCACTACCATTTGCTGTATATTGAAGATAATGAGCCCAACTTACACCTAGTAAGCAACATTATTAAAGCGCAGCCTTCCTATACACTTTTATCAGCCCGCACCGGAAAGGAAGGATTAGAAATGGCAGCGAATGAAGAAGTGGATTTGATTTTGCTGGATATTAACCTTCCGGATATGCATGGTTATGAAGTGTTTGACATGTTAAAAACAAATGAACAAACGAAAGACATTGCTGTTATCGCTGTAAGTGCAAATGCGATGCCGCAGGACATTCAACATACATTAGACAAGGGATTTGACAACTATTTGACAAAACCCATTAATGTAAAAGAGTTTTTGACAACCGTAAGCGAGACGCTAAACAGTACGATTAATCAAAATATTCCAGAACATAAAATTTTAAGCACAGGTCCCCATGGAGAGGCGGCTATTTCGGCCAAAACACTCCAGTTATCTTTGGGGGAGCTGAAAAAGATTAAGGAAAAGAAATATAAGGCAGCCATCGCTATGCACTATACTGGAAGCGATTGGGCAAGGTCCCAAGTGGAAGGGCTGAAAACCACTTTTGAGAAAATGGGCATTGAGGTAGTAGCTGTGACGAATGCCCATTTTAAATGGGAAAAGCAAGTGGCTGATATTGAAACCATTTTAGCCCAAAAGCCGGATATCCTCGTGAGTATTCCAGTTGACCCGGTATTGACGGCAAGCACCTATCAAAAAGCGGCCCAAGCTGGTGTCCAGCTAGTGTTTATGGACCATACACCGAAGGATTTGCAGCATGGGAAGGATTATGTAAGCGTCGTTTCCGCTGACAACTATGGAAACGGTGTCGAGTCGGCCCATATCATGGCCGAGAAATTAGGCGGAAAAGGGAAGATTGGAGTGATCTACCATGATGCTGATTTTTTTGCAACAAAACAAAGAACAGAAGCTTTTGAAAAAACCATAAAGGAAAAATACCCAGACATTCAAATCGTCGATCGCAGCGGGATTGCCGGTCCGAATGATGGGGGGAAAGCAGCGTCTGCCATGATTGCTAAACGTCAGGATTTAGATGGGATGTTTGTCGTATGGGATGTACCGGCTGAAGGAGCTTTGGCGTCGGCTCGTGCTGCGGGAAGAAATAATTTGGTCATTACGACGATCGATTTGGGCATTAATGTCGCTTTAGAAATTGCACAAGATGGACTCATCAAGGGACTGGGCGCCCAGCTTCCATATCAACAGGGAGTGGCTGAAGCAATCCTCGCAGGGTACGCGCTGCTTGGGAAACAAACGCCGCCCTATGTGGCTGTTCCAGCTCTAAAAGTAACGAGAGAAAATATCCTTGACGCTTGGAAACTCGTTTATAACGAGGATGCTCCATATATCATTCATAGTGCTGTCAAATAAGGAACTAAGGTGGAGAAGGGGGAATACGAGATGAAAGTGTTGATTGCAGAAGATGATGCTGCCTCAAGAAAATTGTTAAGGCACTTTATCGGCAATTTACCAAACTTTAAAATTGTCGGAGAAGCCGCGAACGGTGAAGAATTGATACACTACGTTACGAAGGAAAAGCCGGATGTTGCTTTAGTAGATATCGGAATGCCTTTATTGAACGGAATGGAAGCGATTAAATCATGTAAAGAATTCCTTCCTTCGTTACAGGTGATTTTTATTACCGGCCATGATGATTATGCAGTAGAAGCCTTCAATGTGAGAGCGGTTGACTATATTTTAAAACCGATTGAGAGGAATAGGCTGTACGCTGCTTTGGAGAGGGCGGCACAAGCTCTTACCACGAATGCGGATAAAGAACTGACGTTTAAAAAGGATTTAATGATTAAACAACAGAAAGCGATAACATTTATTCCGCTTGATGAGATTCTATTTATCGAAAGAATGGACAGAAAAACCGTCATCCATACAATCAATCAAAAATTTGAAACGAATGAAGCACTGACCAGTTTTGAAGATTCACTTGATTCTAGATTCATGGCATCCCACAGGTCTTATATCATCAATTTAGAATTTTTAACAAGAGTTGAAACAGTTGGTCAAATGTACAAAGCATACTTTAAAAACTACGATGAGACAGCTAAGGTTTCAAAGCATAAATTAGCTGAATTACAACACTGCAAATCATTTTAAATGATCGAAGCTCAGTAATTATTGCTGAGCTTTTTCGTCATGTCCAGAAACTTAAAGAATTCCCCGAGAACCTGAAAGCTTCCGGCTATCAAACTAAATGAAAAAAGGAGAACAAGCCACAGTTCTCCTAAATATAAGTTATTGCTGAGCAAGATTTAGTGCTGTTTGTGTAGCACCTATATCTACCTGTAATTGCTCACTTAAATTATGCGGATGGTAGTACCCCTTAGAAATCATATAATTACTTATTTTTTCATGTGTATCAATAGCGGAAGATAACTGCTCTCGTAATGTTGCCCTTAATTCTGGAGTGGCTGCTTCTGTTACAGCCATAGCGGTATTAATCACCCCTGACTTTGCAGAGATTAAAAAATCAGTTGCTATCACTTGGTCTGTCATTCCACCCATACCAGCCATGTTTTGCAAAAAATTAGTCATTAATGCTCCCTCCCATTTGTTAAATGTTCCTGTAATCGTTCAATCTGTTGTTGTCCTCTGCTAACATCCTCTGAAAGAAGAGTTTTCAATTCCGCATCTTGTACCAATCCCATCATAGTAGAGGCTTTTGTTAAACAAAGATTTTTAAAGGTCAATAATTCATGAACTTCAAGCGTTTCATGAAGCCCCAAGTATTTTGTCATTACTTTCACTCCCTAATAATGATCATTTACCTATTTATATTACGTATTAGAGGCTTTCTTATTCATTATGGGCATAGCCCCCATTTTCCTCACTAATCATTAAAAAGGCTCGCCTAATGCCGGCAAAATTAATGTTAAAAAAAAGCCTTGATTCCGTAGAAGATTGATATATATTCATGTGTCCGTGTTTCCTTGTATAAAAGACAGCGTCGTAAGGAGAAAATACCTTTGTTAAAGAATTCGGAGGTGACCATATGGAACAAAATGAATTAGCATTTCATGAATCGATGGAAACACATGAAATCCTCAACTTTAAAACGATATGCCTACTCAGATCGAAATTGATGCAAGGATTATGCTTTGATAATGATTTGAAAGCGTTAATGGAAAAAGACGTACAACAATCCATTAAAGATGTGAATGAACTTCTTACTTTATACTCAAAAGCTAAAACAGCCAAACTACAATAATTGGAGGTGAAAAAGATGAACAATGATTATTTGGACCCAAGAAATGCTGAAGGGATGCCCAATCTTGCGGATTCCGCATTCGCAATGGATTTTTTGTTGACGGTGAAAAACGGGGTGAGAAATTATGCGATGGCTATAACAGAAACTTCAAGCCCTGAGCTCAGAAGCGTTTTACGCAATCAAATGGAAGCCGCAATTGACTTACACGGGGAAATATCCCAGCTCATGATTAACAAGGGCTGGCTTCATCCGTATGACGTTAACGAACAATTTCCATTGGATGTAAAAGCAGCTGAGACTGCGGTTAAAATTGCCGGTATGCCGCTCTTTCCTAACGATACAGATCGACTTGGAATGTTCGCAACACCAAATAAATAAAAGAGGAGAAATCAAACATGAAAGCCGTTACGTATCAAGGAATTAAAAATGTGCAGGTTAAAGAGGTAAAAGATCCCGAAATTAAAAACCCAGACGATATCATCATCAAAGTTACAACTTCAGCGATTTGCGGCTCCGATTTGCATTTGATTCATGCGATGATTCCCAACATGCCTACAGACTATGTAATCGGCCATGAGCCGATGGGAATTGTCGAAGAAGTAGGTCCAGACGTTACTAAAGTTAAAAAGGGAGATAGAGTCATCATCCCGTTTAACGTCAGCTGCGGCGAATGTTGGTATTGTAAACACGATATTACAAGCCAATGTGACAATTCGAATCCCCATGGAGAAATGGGAGGGTTTTTCGGCTATTCCGAAACAACCGGCGGTTTTGCCGGAGGACAAGCGCAATACATGCGAGTTCCCTACGGAAATTTTACACCGTTCAAAATTCCGGATGACTGTGAAGTGGACGATGAAAAATTAGTAACACTTGCCGATGCCGCGTCAACAGCATATTGGAGTGTCGACCACGCCGGTGTTAAAGCCGATGATACTGTCATCATTTTAGGCTGTGGCCCTGTTGGATTGCTTGCGCAAAAATTCGCCTGGCTAAAAGGAGCGAAAAGAGTCATTGCTGTCGATTATCTTGACTACCGTTTACAGCATGCAAAACGGACCAATAATGTCGAAATTGTCAATTTTGAACAGCAGGAAAACATAGGAAATTACTTAAAAGAGATTACACAAGGTGGAGCGGATGTCGTGATCGACTGTTCCGGAATGAGCGGGAAGATGACACCGATGGAATTTCTTGCAACTGGTTTGAAGCTTCATGGCGGAGCGATGGGTGGTATCGTTATTGCTTCCCAAGCAGTACGTAAAGCTGGAACGATTCAAATAACAGGTGTTTACGGCGGGCGTTATAATGGTTTCCCGCTTGGGGATCTATTCCAGCGGAACGTGGATCTCAGGATGGGACAGGCACCGGTTATCCCGATTATGCCGCACCTTTATAATTTGGTCGCCGAAGGCAAGGTTGATCCAGGTGACGTTGTGACACATGTGTTGCCGTTGGATCAAGCTAAACATGGATATGAAGTGTTTGACACAAGAACGGATGGGTGTATTAAAGTCGTTCTTAAGCCATAAACGTTTTACATCGCTTTCATAAACGAGACAAACGTAGATGTTGTGTATATAAAAATAGGTTTCATTATTCACGGTTTAATAGCTCACTAAATAAATCCAGACCTGAAACTAAGAATGAAATTTCAAGTCTGGGTTTTATTATATCTTTTTGTTTGTATAGTTCAATTGGGTCACATTTCATTTTTTGAATGGCTTTGTTATCGCTGGGGGTTGATTTTTAACTAATGCAGAAATACTCCACTGTCATTCCTCTTAGGCATATAAATAAAAGACGACACGACTATTTGCAAAGAGCATAACCCGACTAAATATGAAGTAAAAAGTACCTGAAAAAATAAGCTATCCTTATGTGGATAACTTATTGAATTTATCACGTATTAACTGAATGAAGTTTCACTCTATCTGATTCGTTTACTCTTGAATTTGTTCAGCAGTATTATTATAAGCAGTCTGGGCTTGTGTTAATTGTGTCTGCGCTTGATTAAGATGTTCTTGATGTTTCTTAATAGAACCTTCAGTTCCTCCAGCTTGAGCTTGGGCAAGATCGACTTGCGCCTGTCCTACAATGTCTTGAAATGTGTCAATGATTGATTGTTGAGACTGTAAGACTGGATTACCTTGATTGTTTGCTTGTTGTGATTGGTGCTTAGACATATAAAACTCCCCTTAAAATTTATTTTGTACTGGTGCCAGCACTCTTTTAATATTAACAATAGACTACTTTTTTATCCCGCTCTAACGGGCAGTAAGACCCCACTGATGGAAGTTTCCTTCATATCTAAAAATTAAAATGAACGAATCTTTTTCATTAAAAGCTATTTGAAAGTCCAGTATCGACTTTTGTCTTTTGCATTTGCAGGTTCGGCTGAAAACGTACGAAATAGAAAGGAGGAAGCGATAGATCACAAAGCGACTTGCGACTGCGGCTCAACAACAATTATCCGGACAATTTGGTGCAGCTGGTACATCTTCCTAATAAGTATATAAAACTAAATATTTCTATATAGATTAGGCTGTCCGCACTTAGCAGACAGCCTTCACATTTTCGGGAAACCTTTTGAATGTCTCAGCGAGTGATTGCTGAGTTTTTTAATTTTTTTAATTTTTTAGTTTTTTTGTTTATAAGGATGCAATCTACGTTCAACAGGAGAGAAAATGGGGTCAAATGGTAGAAACTCATGTCTGAATTCGATTAGACAACAACATTGTAACCGATTACAATCCGTTTATAGAGAAGAAAAGAAAAAGAAAGTCGTAAAATGACAAGAATTTTTGAATAAAGTGCAGCCGATTATAAATGTTTAGCACAACTTATATTCCGATTAAAAGGGGAGTTATAGTGTTAAATTAAGATAATATGTAACCGATTACAAATAATACTACTTAATAACTTTTTTTATTTCAAAATGGATTGTCATTTAGGGGAGGTGATGGGCTTCCGTTATGGATACATCATGTAATTTGTTCGAAAGCGGAGGAGAAACAATGAAATTTGGATATCAAACAAATACGTGGAGCGGGGTTGTAGGGTACCCTGCCGGAGTGACTTCGATAAAAAATCTTTATCAAGCTTCGAAATGGTAAAGCAAATTTAATCATGAACAGAAAAAGAGGGGGATCCTTATGAAAAGAAAATCTTCGTTGTTAATGACCATACTATTAAGCGGTTGTGTTGCACTTGCTGGTTGCGGTAACCAAACTTCTTCAAATTCGGCGGATAGCGGCAGTAAAGAAAATACCGCTGTAAAAGCAGTAGAGCTTCCGAGTTCAGGACCATTAACCATTAACCCAGAGATATCAGGTGACCAAGAAATATTAAGTAAAGGACCTCATGGAGAAACTGCGGTTTCCGCAAAGAACTTTCAGCTGACAGAAGAGGAAATTCAAAAAATTAAAGAAGGTAAATATAAAGCCGCAATTGCCATGCACTATGCCGGTAACGACTATTCCACCGCTCAAATTAACGGCTTAAAAGCAGCATTTGAAAGAATGGGCATTGAAGTAGTCGCTGTTACAGATGGACAATTTAAGCCAGAAAAACAAATTGCTGATATCGAAACAATAATGGCGAAAGATCCGGATATTATCGTAAGTTTGCCAGTGGATCCTGTTTCTACAGCTGAAGCATTTAAAAAAGCTGCAGCGGCTGGGATAAAATTAGTATTTATGGATAGCATGCCTGCTGGATTGGAAGCTGGCAAGGATTATGTAAGCGTTGTCGCTTCTGACAATTATGGAAATGGTGCGGCTGCAGGGGATATTTTAGGTGAACAGCTTGGTGGAAAAGGAAAAGTTGGTGTTATTTTCCATGACGTGGATTTCTTTGTAAACAATCAGCGCAGAGAAGCAGTTGAAAAAACTCTTAAAGAAAAATATCCAGATATTGAAATTGTAGCTAGCAACGGAATTACAACTCCAAACGATGCAGAAAAAGTAGCTTCAGCCATGTTAGCGAAACACAAAGATTTAGACGGAATATTTGCCATTTGGGATGTGCCGGCTGAAGGCGTTTTATCTGCTGCGCGTTCAAATGGAAAAGAAGATTTAGTCATCACAACGGTTGATTTAGGTACGAACGTTGCGTTAGAAATCGCTTCTGGCGGAAATGTAAAAGGGCTTGGAGCTCAGCTGCCGTATGATCAGGGTATTGCAGAGGCGATTTTGGCTGGACATGCATTGCTTGGGAAAGAAGTACCGCCATTTGTTGCTGTTCCAGGGTTAAAAGTAACGAAAGACAATGTATTGGAAGCATGGAAAATGGCTTACCGTCAAGATGCTCCAGAGGTCATTCAAAACGCAGCACAATAATGATGAACTAATAGTTTACTAATTTTAAGAGCAAGGGGAGAGAAGAATGATTAAGTTTTCATATAACACACTAGTATTTGCAGGCGAAGATATTGAAACAAGCATTGCTAGATTAGCTAAATTTGGCTATGACGGTGTAGAGTTTGTTGGCGAACCCGATAAAATGGATGCGAACCATATTAAGGAATTGCTAACGAAATATAATATCGAAGCATCGACCATTTGTGCCATTTATAACACCGAAAGAGACTTAGTGTCTAGTGATCCTCGCATTAGAAGAAATGCTATTGACTATCTTAAAAGCTGCGTAGATTTTGCAAGTACAATTGGTGCAGGCGGTATTTCTTTAACACCGACTGCTTGTATGAAAATTTATGGGGAGGCAGACAGGGAAACTGAGCTCTCATGGGCTGTGGAAGGGCTTAAAGAAGCAGGTACATATGCAGGAGAACATGGAGTCAGAATAACTGTTGAACCATGGAATCGTTATGAAAATTATTTAATTAATAGAATGGAACAATCTCTTGAACTCGTGAAACGCGTTGATTTACCAAGTGTCGGGTGTATGGGTGATACGTACCATATGAATATCGAAGAAGTAGACATTGCTGATGCTATTCGGTTGGCTGGCGATAAATTATATCATCTCCATATCGCAGATAGTAATAGAGCAGCACCGGGAAGAGGGCATATCGATTTTGTCCCAATCGCAAAAGCTTTAAAAGATATCAATTACAGCGGTTATTTAACGATGGAGCTATTACCTGCCTTTGCCGATCCATTTAATGGTATTAGATGTGAAGAGTTCTATGATCAATACTCTGAAGAATCTATCACTTTCCTAAAAAAACTATTTGCTAATCTTTAAGGAGGCAGTAATATGACACAACAATTGTCTAACAAACCGGAATTAGAGGGAAATTTTACTTTAAAGGAAATGAAAGCAGCTGTTACATATGCAACTCAAAATCTAAAAATCGAGACTGTGCCTGTCCCAGAAATAAAAGAGAATGAGGTTCTAATCAAAGTTAAAGCTTGTGGAATATGTGGAACTGACCCTCATATTTATAACGGACATTTTCCTGCTCCTAAGCCATTAATTCAAGGGCATGAATTTGCGGGTGAAGTGGTAAAAGTGGGATCATCAGTTACTAGTGTTGCGGTAGGAGACCGGGTAACGGCTGATATCAATATTAGTTGCGGCAACTGCTACTATTGTCGAACAGGCCAAAAGCTGTTTTGTGAAAACATTGCACAGCTTGGTGTCCATATCAATGGAGCTTTTGCAGAATATGTTAAAGCGCCTGAAAGTAATGTATATCAATTGCCAGAAGGAATGACCTGGGAAGAAGGCGCATATATCGAACCGCTTGCATGTGTCATTAGAGGGCAAGAAAGAGCCAATGTTACGATGGGCGATATTGTTGCAATCATTGGTGCAGGCCCAATGGGACTAGCACACGCGATTATGGCCAAGTTAAATGGTGCCAGCAAGGTTATTCTTTCTGAAATGAATAAAACACGTCTTCAAAAGGCAAAGGATTTAGGAGTAGACTTTGTGGTTGATGCATCAGAAAAAGATCCTGTTCAAGAGGTGTATAACCTAACTGACGGAAGAGGAGCAGATGTTGTATTTGAAGTCGTCGGTGCAATCCCAACCTATCAACAAGCTTTAAAGATGGTGAGAAAAGGTGGAACACTAGTTGCCTATGGTGCAGCTCCTGCTGATAAAGTAATGGAAATAGCTCCATTTGATATTTTTAGTAAGGAGCTAACAATTGTCGGCTCTTATGCAGGTACTTACGGAACCTGGGTTAAAGCAATACAGCTCATTTCATCAAAGAGATTTAATCCTAAAGATATCTTTAGCAAAACAATCACGTTAGATCATTTAGAAGAGGGAATCAAAGAGGCGGATAAAAATAAAGATACGATCAAGATTTTAGTTAATATAAGTGAAGATTAATGGTTTTAACGGGGTAATAGTGGAATGTACACTTCCGCTTTTATCCCTTTTGAATGTAGTCTGACAGCTAAGATATCTAAATAACAATTCTATGCTAAGGGGTGATTTGGTGTATAAATACAGCGTTACACAGTGGATATACGGAAATGAGAACTTAGAAGACAGTTTAAAAAGATTGAAAAAATATGGTTACCAGGGTGTTGAACTGGCTGGTGAACCTGACACAATCGATATCAATCAAACGAAACAACTATTAAACGAGTACAACTTGGAATGCAGTTCGATTTGCGGCATTTATACTCCTGAAAGAGATTTGTCTTCATCGAATGAAATAATTAGAAAGAATGCGGTCCAATATGTAAAAAAATCGATTGATTTAGCTAAAGCATTAAATGCTACAACAGTGATTGTCGTTCCCACATGTGTTGGAAAGCTTAGTCCGGAAACAACTCTTGAGGAAGAATGGAATAATGCGATTTCAAGTGTCAAAGAAGCGGGACAATACGCGAAGGAACAAGAAATCACCCTGGCTATTGAAGCATTAAATCGTTATGAAACGTATTTAGTTAATAATCTCACTTTAGCTGTAAGGTTTGTTGAAGAAGTGAATGTAGAAGGCATAGGAATTATGGCGGATTTGTTTCACATGAGCATCGAGGAACGCAACATGACGGAGGCTTTAAACAAAATTTCTCCGTATCTTGCCCACGTCCATATTGCAGATAACACAAGGGAAGCTGCCGGCCTTGGCCAAACCGATTTTAAACCGGTCATTTCTTTCCTGAATGATGCAAATTATAAAGGTTACATAACGATGGAATTTTTACCTGCCGTCTCTAATCCATATATGGCTTCAGAACTTAACGGTGAAAGCAATATTTTTGATGATTTCACAAAGCAATCGATCCAGCACATGAAAGAAATTGTTGTAAACGTCTGATGTATGCACCACTTTTAAGTCTATGATACGATGTAATTATCTGTTATTCTTAACCATCGATCCAAGGAGGAATTTTTCAATGATTATTATTCACGCATATCTTAAAATTGATCCAACACAACGAACCGAATTTCTGGAACTGGCTAAGCAAGTAATGGGTCCTTCTCAAGCTGAAGAGGGAAATATAAGCTATGATTTCTATCAAAACCCGGAACAACCTAATCAATTTGTGTTTGTAGAGAAGTGGAAGGATCATGCAGCCATTCAGCAGCATGAAGAAACGGCTCATTTTAAGAAATTTGTCAGCGATGTTGAGCAGTATTTAGTTGAACCATTGCATGCCGAATTATTTGAGGCTTCGGCACTATAATAAATAATACACTGTTTATTAAGGAACAAGCTGGAAAGGTTAGCGCTAGTGGAGGCTGGCGTTAATCTTTTTTAGAACTACATAGAAGGGATTGATAACAAGTGAATCTTGGTTTGGAAAATAAAACAGCACTTGTAACAGGCGGCAGTAAAGGGATTGGAAAAGCCATCGCAATAGCACTAGCAGCAGAAGGAGCCAATGTTATCATCTGTGGGCGCGGCGAAGAAGCCTTGAATGAAGCTAAACTAGAAATAGAACAAAACGGAAGAAATGTGCTTGCAGTCCAGGCTGATTTATCCAAAACTGAGGATGTGGATAAGCTTGTTGCATCAGCCATTGAACGCTACCAGACCATTGATATTCTTGTAAATAATGCAGGAATCGCCAGTGGATTTGACGACTTCGAATCATTAGAGATAGAGGATTGGCAGCGCCTTTTTGATATTAATCTGTTTGGGACAGTTCGCGTGACAAAAGCGGTTATCCCCTATATGAAAAGGGCGGGATACGGGCGCATTATCAACATTTCCTCCGAATCCGGATTACAGCCGGATCCGTTCATGCCCCATTATAATGCCTCAAAAGCGGCATTGATTAATTTTACGAAAAGCTTATCAAAAGCGTATGCTGCCCAGGGAATTTTAGTCAATACCGTATCTCCAGCATTTATCCTGACGCCAATGCTGGAAGACCTGTTAAAAGATAACGCTGAAAAGCAGAATATCAGCTATGACGAAGCGGTTCAGCAATTCCTGAAGGAAAACCGCCCCCATGTAGAAGTAAAACGACCAGGCAGCGTAGAGGAAGTGGCTTCAGCTGTTTTATACTTGGCATCAAGCCAATCCTCCTTTATTAACGGTGTGAATCTTCGAGTGGACGGCGGCTCTGTAGCAACCCAATAATATTCCACCGTCATGATCCTCCTGTATCGGCTGGTCAATTCTCCATGCCTGAATGGGGTAGTTATTAAAAGAGATGACAAGAGAAATTTCTTAAAAAAGAAGGAAATTCAGCGATTATTGCTGAGTTTCCTTCTTTTTTAAATTTGTGATTTTTTTGTTCTTACGGATAAAATCCATGTTTAAAAGGACAATTAAAGAGATTGAAAGCTAGAAATCATTGTCTAAAGGCAATTAGACAATATTTTTGTATACGATTACAATTTCATTGTAGACAAGAACAAAAAGAGAGTCGTAAAGTGATGCGAATTGTAGATATAGCAAAAAAGGAAAACGATTGCACGTGTGCTGGAGGATCAGCTTATTACACTCGATTTATGTTCTAAGCATATTACATGAGGAAATAAGAGTTCTTTTGAAAAAAATGAGAGGTTAGTCAAATAAGATTTATGTTCTTTTTTGCAGTGTGATGTAATCGATTACAAGTATATGAAATAAAGGCAGCAATATATCCAATTAAATTGAACTTTATAATCTAAATTTATTTATAGTGATGTAATCGATTACAAATATAGTTAGTAAAAGTAACTTCACTTTCGTATGAAATAAGAAAAAATATAGTTTTTATTTAGAATCTCGTGTAATCGATTACAACTATTCCTGATTTGCTTACTTTCTTTTGTAGAATAGATGCAATTTGAGGAGGTGGGGAGATTCCAGCATCGATACATCATGTATGGACTAACATTATTTGAAAGCGGAGGAGAAACAATGAAACTAGGATACCAAACCAATACGTGGGGCGGGGTAGTAGGACACCCTGCTGGAGTCACTTCGATAAAAGATCTTTATTACTTGGCAAATGGTTCAACGGAAGAAGCTTTAAAGGATATTGCGGAAGCCGGATATAAAGGGTTTGAAATTTTTGACGGAAATTTGATGCAATTCAAAGATAAAAAAGAGGAATTTAAAGCGTTGCTGAATCAATATTCTCTAGAACTTATCGGTGTTTACACCGGCGGAAATTTTATCTTCCCGGATATTTTAGAAGAGGAGCTATTAAAAATCGAGAAAGTGGCAGCTCTTGCTTCTGAATTAGGCGCGCGGCATTTAGTGGTCGGCGGAGGGGCTGTTCGTACGAATGGCATTTTAGAAAGCGATTACGCTGATCTGGCTAAGGCTCTTGATCAAGTAGCAGCCATTGCGGAAACATACAATCTCATTCCAAGTTATCATCCGCACTTAGGAACAAACGTAGAAGCTCCAGACCAGTTGGACAAGCTCATGCCATTGACGACGATCAATCTATGTCCGGATACAGCGCATATCGAAGCAGGCGGCGGTGACCCAGTAGAAGTAATTAAAAAATATGCGAACCGTATTAAATACATCCATTTCAAAGATTATCACAATGGCGAGTTTCTTCCATTAGGAGAAGGACACCAAAAGTTCGATGAAATGATCCAGTTATTAAATGAGTTTGGCTACGATGATTGGATTACGGTGGAATTAGACAGCTATGATGATCCGAAAAGAGGAGCAGAAATCAGCCGTAACTTTTTATCAAGTTTCGAGCCGGCATTGTAAAAGGACTTGGTGCACAGCTGCTATATGACCAGGGAGTTGCGGAGGCTGTTTTAGCCGGATATCCGCTGGTTGGAAAGGAAGCACCGCCATATGTGGCTGTGTCATCTTTAAAAGTAAGAGAAGAAAATGTCTTAGATTCATAGAAACTTGTTTACTAGTAAGAATGTTTTGGATGTCATTCCAAAAGCAGTCGAGATGAATAAATAATTTACTGATTTTATAGGAGGTTCATGAAAATGAAAAAACTTAATGTAGGTATGATTGGCGGAGGATTTATGGGGAAGGCGCACGCACTTGCTTATGCAGGGATGCCAATGTTCTTTTGGCCGGCGCCAGCGATTCCACATCGTCACACAATCGTTGATGTAACAGAAGAATTGGCGAAAGATGCAGCTGCGAAATTAGGTTTTGACAACTATTCTACAGATTGGAGAGAGGTAGTGAACGATCCTAATATCGATATCATCGATATTGTGACTCCAAATAATACGCATGCTGAAATTGCGATTGCCGCTGCAAAAGCCGGTAAACATGTGATTTGTGAAAAACCGTTGGCATTAGGTGCTGAAGAAGCCAAGACGATGTTGGAGGCCGTGACAGAAGCCGGTGTCAAACATATGGTTGCCTTCAACTACAGAAGAACACCTGCTGTGGCATTGGCGAAAAAGTATATTGAAGAAGGAAGAATCGGGAAAGTCCTCAGCTTCCGTGGTACGTATTTGCAAGACTGGTCTGCTGATCCAAACTCACCATTATCATGGCGTTTCCAGAAAAAAGTTGCCGGATCCGGTGCGTTGGGTGATATCGGAACGCATGTTGTCGACTTTGCCCGTTATCTCGTTGGTGAAATTACTGATGTGAATGCCGTGACCAAAACATGGATTCCAGAAAGACCGATTCAAACAGGCGGCGCAGACAAATTGGGTACAGTGAAAAGTGCGGGAGATGTACCGAAAGGCGCAGTAGATGTAGATGATGAATTTATTACCATGGTCAAGTTTGATAATGGTGCCATCGGGACGATTGAAGCTACCCGCAATGCGTGGGGCCGTAACAATTACCTGACTTTTGAAATCCATGGCGAGAAAGGTTCCCTAGCCTTCAACTATGAACGCCGTGATGAATTGCAAGTGTGCTTCTCGGACGATCCAGGCGATGCAAAAGGCTTCCGTACGGTTTATACAGGACCGGCTCATCCATACGGAGAAGGATTATGGCCAATTCCTGCGCTAGGTATTGGTTATGGAGAAACGAAAATTATTGAAACATATGATTTCTTTAAATCAATCGCAGAAGATACAGAGGTTTCACCAAACTTCAAGGATGGATATCAGATTGAAGTCATCGCGGATGCGATTCTTGAATCAGCCGAAAAAGGTGAATGGGTGAACCTGCAAAAAGATTTAGTGGAAGCTAAGTAGAAATTTTATATAGAGGCTGCTGATAGAACAGTAGCCTCTATATAAAAACAGGGTGATATAGAGAAAATATGATTCGTTGAGGAGGATAAAAAAATGGAAAAAGTAAAAGTGGGAATCATCGGGACCGGTTTTATCGGACCTACACATATTGAAGCCATCAGAAGACTTGGATTCGTGGAAGTAGTTGGGTTGGCAGAGAATAGTCAAGAGGCTGCTGAACAAAAAGCAGCCGAACTGGGTATTCCAAAAGCCTACGGTGATTACCGCGACATGCTGCAGGACAGCGAAATTCAGGTGGTTCATAACTGTACTCCGAATCATCTCCACTTTGCGATTAATAAAGAGATTATTTTAGCAGGTAAACATGTGTTATCAGAGAAGCCGTTAGCGATGTCAAGTGAGGAATCAGCAGAATTGTTAGCATTAGCTAAAGAGCATAAGGTCGTGCATGGCGTAAATTTTAACTATAGACAATTTCCGATTGTGAAACAACTAGCAGCGATGATCAAAAACGGTGAATTAGGAAAAGTCAACTTAGTACACGGAAGCTATTTACAGGATTGGTTATTGTTCGAGACCGATTTTAACTGGCGTTTAGCTCCTGAAGTGGGCGGGAAATCACGAGCTGTCGCGGATATCGGATCCCACTGGTGTGATACGGTCCAACATGTAACCGGCAAACGAATTGTGGAAGTATTCGCTGATTTAGCAACGGTGATACCTGTAAGAAAAAAATCGACCTCGAATGTAGCCACTTTTGGCGCACAACAAGAACAGGAAACAACATATGAAGATGTTCCGATCAATACAGAAGACTATGCATCCGTTCTTGTACGTTTTGAGGATGGAACGAAAGGTGTGTTTACGGTTTCTCAAGTCAGTGCCGGACGGAAAAACAGACTGAGCTTTGAAATCAATGGCAGTCAAAAATCGGCCTACTGGAACCAGGAAGAGCCGGAGAAATTATGGATCGGGCATCGAGACAGACCGAATGAAGTTCTTCAGGCGGACCCTGCTTTGTTTTTACCGGAAGCACGCTCATCCATTCATCATCCTGGAGGACATAATGAAGGCTGGCCGGATGCGTTGAAAAATGGGATGTTAAATTTCTATAACTTCATTCGAGAAGGCAAGGACCCATTAAATGACCAAGCGAACTTTGCAACATTTGAAGATGGACATATATCGATGTGCATTACCGATGCCATTTTAGAAAGCCATGAACAACAAAAATGGGTGAAAGTTCAAGTAGGGCAGGAGGTCCATTCATGAAACTAGGTGTATTTACAGTATTGTACCAAAATCTGCCCTTTGAAGAAATGCTGGACAAGCTGTGCGAAATGGGGGTAGAAGCGGTCGAGTTGGGGACAGGCAATTATCCGGGGAACAGCCATTGCAATCCGGATGAGTTATTAAGCAGTCCAGAAAAGGTCAAATCGTTTCAGCGTGCGCTTGAAAGCAGAGGGTTAACAATCAGCGGATTAAGCTGCCATGGAAATTCGCTCCACCCGAATAAAGCGTTTGCAAAAGAGTCTCATGATGTTTGGAGAAAAACCGTTTTGTTGGCAGAACGTTTAGAAATACCTGTTATCAATGGATTTTCAGGGTGCCCGGGTGACCATCCACAGGCAAAATTTCCAAACTGGGTCACCTGTTCCTGGCCGCCGGAATACTCGGAGGTTCTCGATTGGCAATGGAACGAAGTGGTGATTCCTTATTGGAAAGAAGAAACAAAGTTTGCAGAATCACACGGCATTAATCAGATTGCCTTTGAAATGCATCCAGGCTTCGTCGTTTACAATCCGGAAACATTACTGAAATTAAGAGAGCATGTAGGACCAGCGATTGGAGCCAACTTTGATCCAAGCCATCTGATATGGCAAGGAATCAATCCGGTTGAAGCGATTAAGAAGCTTGGAAAAGAAAAGGCCATCTATCATGTTCATGCGAAAGATATTTATTTGGATCAAGCCAATATTGATGTAAATGGTGTATTGGATACGAAACATTACAGTGACATTTTAAATCGCTCCTGGACATTCAGATCAGTAGGATATGGTCAGAGTGAAAAGGTATGGAAAGATATATTAAGCGCTCTCAGTGCGGTTGGCTATGATCATGTCGTCTCGATCGAACATGAAGATATGTTAGCATCCATTGATGAAGGATTAGGCAAGGCTGTTTCTTTATTAAAGGGAATCATGTTTAAAGAACAACCAACAGAAATGTGGTGGGCATAAGGACGTATAGTTCATGGTTTCTATACAAGTATTTGACACCAGCTATTCGAGGCCGTCCTCATCATGATAAACCTTAGCTATAAGCATGATTAGACGCCATAAGTATAAAGGAAACTTCCATCAGTAGGGGTTTTCCTTCATCCCCCACTGATCGTTAGTTAGGCCCGCACGATGCGGGTCACGCAGACGTTGCCGCAGGACGCGGTGATGTTAGTCTGTGTTCCTTTAAATCGGGCTTTTACAGGCAGTTATCCCCCGCTTAAACTTCTCCGATTTCGCTAAATTTTGAAGTGGGGGTCTTACTGCCCGTTAATGCGGGATAAAACACAATGTTGAGGTGAATAAAATGAACGCGATTACAAGAAAGGAACGAAATATCGCAGGATTGCCGATCGCCGTAATTTGGGGCTATGTCGCTATGCTCATCTTTATGGCAGGTGACGGTCTCGAGCACGCATGGTTGTCTCCGTATCTTATCGAAAAGGGATTGACTGTTCAACAATCTGCCACTCTTTTTGCAGTATATGGAGCCGTGTTGGCGATTGCATCTTACTTTTCTGGTGTACTCACCGAAATGTGGGGACCAAGGAAAGTAATGATGATAGGACTGGTTACTTGGTTAATTGGTCAGGTTCTATTTATTGAATATGGTTTAAAGCTAAACAATTACGCTATCATGTTACCAACTTATGGAATTAGAGGATTGGGTTATCCTTTATTTTGCTACTCCTTCTTAGTGTGGGTTACTTACCGCAGTCCTGATCGCATTTTGGCTACAGCTGTAGGTCTGTTTTGGGCAGCTTGGAGCGGCGGGCTTTATGTTGTGGGCAGTTATTTTCCAGCCTACATGTTACCGAAAATTGGATATATCGGCTTGATGTGGAGTGCAGTAGCTTGGGTAGTGATTGGTGGTATTATTGGCCTCATCGTGGTGAAAGACGATATAAGAAAAGAGCAAAAGGGAAATGCGAAGGAAAAGCTAAAAAGCTTATTGAGTGGATTTACCATTTGTATCGAACAACCGAAAGTTGCGATAGGCGGAGTGGTCCGGATTATCAATTCGACAGGTATAGGTGCTCTGCCCATCTTTTTCCCGCTGTACTTGTCTTCTGAATATGGATTCACCACTGAACAGTTTCTGCAAATGTGGGGAACCATGTGGTTTGCAAATATCGTATTTAACCTGATCATTCCTTACATTAGTGATAGATGGTTAGGCTGGCGCAAAACGATTATGTGGCTTGGCAGCTTCGGCATGGGTGTCATGTTACTGGTTATGCTTTACACGCCGCAAGTTTTTGGCAGCAGTTTCTTGGCCTTGAATATTGTGGGTATTATCATGGGAATTGTTCTTTGTGGTTTTGTCCCACTTTCAGCCCTGGTAGCATCGTTGGCACCTGAGAAAAAAGGATCTGCAATGGCCATTGTAAGTTTTGGTGCAGGAATGTCCTACTTTATCGCTCCGGCTATTGTTGGCGCATTCATCGGCAGCATCGGTGTTCATGGGGTCATGTGGATATTCGCCGGCTTATATTTTCTTGGGGCATTTTTGATGAAATTTATGAAAATGCCGAATGAAGAAAAACAAAATGAAAGCGGTCATCTTTCTGAGAAACAAGCGGGTTAAAGTGAAGAATATTCCTATACTGGATTGGAATGCAAAAACTTCGATTGATTATTTGAGACGGAAGTTAGCAGACATTAAATAAAGAAGCCGTAACAATATGTTTTGTTCATTGTGGGTCTTGTGGAATAAAAACCACAAGGCTTTTCTTATAATTTTTATCAAGAATTTTAAATCTAAAGTCGAAAAAGGATGAGTGATGATGTCTGAAAAATGGTTAGTGGGCGTTGACCTGGGAGGGACAACCGTTAAGATAGCATTTATTACCGATAGTGGCGATATTGTTCATAAGTGGGAGATTTCTACGGACAAGAGCGAGCAAGGGAACAAGATTCCATCAAATATTGCAAGAGCGATTGATGAAAAACTCATGGAGATAGGAGAAACAAAAAGCAAGCTATCAGGAATTGGCATAGGAGCTCCCGGTCCAGTGAATGAGATGGATGGTTCCATTTATGTTGCAATTAACTTGGGATGGAGAAACTTCCCGTTAAGAGATCTGCTTTCTCTCGAAACTGCTTTGCCTGTTGTAGTCGATAATGACGCCAATGTAGCAGCCATCGGCGAAATGTGGAAAGGCGCAGGCGAAGGAGCAAATGATTTGCTATGTGTAACACTTGGCACAGGTGTAGGCGGAGGTGTGATTGCAAATGGTGAAATCGTTCATGGTGTTAACGGGGCAGCAGGAGAGATTGGCCATATTACCTCGGTGGTAGAAGAGGGGGCCCTTTGTAATTGCGGGAAGTCAGGGTGCCTGGAAACCGTCGCTTCTGCAACAGGGGTTGTTCGCTTAGCGACGACCGCTCTTACATCTATAGGGACACCAAGTACCTTAAGAGATGTATATAATGAAACAAATGAACTGACAGCCAAATTGATTTTTGAGGCAGCTAAAGCAAGAGATGAGTTGGCTGTTAACGTTGTCAATGAGTTAGCTTTCCATTTAGGATTTTCTCTTGCCAACATGGCGAACGTTTTAAATCCAGAAAAAATTGTCATTGGCGGCGGAGTTTCTAAAGCGGGAGATACATTGCTAAATCCTGTAAGGGAACAGTTCCATCGTTTTGCCTTCCCGCGTGTAGCGGAAGGAGCAGAGCTCATCATTGCGACATTAGGAAATGATGCAGGAGTCATTGGTAGCGCTTGGTTAGCTAAAACAAAACTTGCTGCTTGTAGAGAGCTGCTTATTACCTGAAAAAGGAAGTTTAATACTCATTCAACAACAAGAAACAAGTGAGTTTATCACTTGTTTCTTGTTTATGTCAGTAATCAGAGAAAAGGATAGGAGAGGGGCATAATGCCAAGGGGAAGGAAAGTAGTGCTTATCCAAATGGAGGTTAACGGAAATCTTGTAGAAGTTAAAGAGTGTACGAAATGTAAAAATGTTTTACCATTGGATGAATACCATAATGATCAAACAAAGAAGTCTGGAAAGCAGGCAATGTGTAAGGTATGTAAAAATCAAAAAAACAGAGAGTATCAGCAAGCAAATCGAGAACGAATACGAAAGAGGAGAAAGCAATATGAAAAAGAGAATGTAGAACGGATAAGAGAAGTGAAACGTAAATACCGGGAAGAGAATAAAGAATGGCTGAGAGAGTTAACAAGGAAATGGAAAGAAGAAAACAAAGAGTATGTTAGACAATATAACCAAAATTATCAACGGGAAAATGCAGAATATATTAGACAATATAGCAAGAAATATCGATGGGAAAGAGTATATAAGCAATATATAGATTCTGGTAGGCTATAAAAACAGCCAAGTATTTTTAAAAAACTTGGCTGTTTCTCATGTTTCAAACCCTCGTATCATTACGGAGTGAAATCATTTATTGACTCATGAGTAGCATTAGGGAAAAAGCTGTATCCTATAGATTATTAAGGCTTTATAAACGGACAACAGAGTGAGATTGTATCCAGTTGCATATAGCTGACACCTCTAAGTAGGAAATAAACAACAAGTATATACCGTCAATCGTCATGAATTGCGAAACATGATTAATTGGAATGGCCGATGATGCATGGGAGGTGCTGCGTTCATGAAAATATTGATAATCTTTTTCTTATCCTTTTTATTAACTCTGTCTTTAGTTATCATGCTCGATCTTATGACGGGAATACAGCTTTCCATGTCTATAAGGAATCTGAAAAACCCTTTCTGGGTCATGACCATACCGGAATACTTTATTGTGTTTGTCTTGCTATCCATCGTATTTGTTCCACCAATTGCCTCTTTTTTTAAACAAAGGAAACAGGCAAAAATACGTGGAAAGTCGTAACTTACCCTTTGTCAGCAGCTTTGATATCGGAAGGATGAAGGCTAAATCGTTTACGAATCAGATCGACCACTAGAAGCAACACGGGAATGACGACACAAAAAATCGGCAAGAGGAAACGTATGATAAATTCTCCTTCTTGAAAATGCTCTATCAAATTGCTTGCTATCATCATTGAGGTGAAAAGGACTACGATTCCGACAGGCAATACCAATTTTTGCGGCTTCTGCAGTTTGAATAAATTCGATGCTACGACCACTGCAGCATAACAATAGAGAGAAATCTTGAAAAAATTACCAACAATCAAGGTGAGAATGACAATCGGATCCATACGTTGCAGGAAATCCGCTATGTTCACTTTGCTGATTGTCATAAACAAGGGAAAGGTGGACCGACTGTATATATCTGACCCAAGAACAGCGATTTGAACGGCATGCGTCATACTTAAGATGATGCCGGCGCAAATTAAGGCGATTACTCCAGTCTTTCTTCCTAATTGGGGTTTATTTAAGTAAGGAAGAATGGTGGTAAAACAAATCATTTCACCAAATGGAAACATCCATATATTTGGATAGGCAGCCGAAAAAACCGGTTTCCACCCTTTTGGTAACAAAGGAAGCAGATTGTTAAGCTCAATTATTCCAGAAAATAACACAAGGATATTTCCTGAAACACCTAAAGCGATTAAGATCATCAGGTAGATTTCTGCCATTCTGGCCAACACTTCTATCCCATTATACAGGACATAAACAACCGCAATGAACATCAAGAGGTTTATGGGGAATAATGGAGTTTGATCATAGGCGGTGGTTACCAATAGATCACCGGCTTCCCGCAAATCTCTTGCAGCGATATAAATGAAAAATGGAATATATAATAAACTCAGTGGCCATCCGATATATTTGCCGAGAATTTTCTGGGTATACCCGCTTAATGGCAGGTCCGGATATTGACGAACAAAATAATCGTAAACGAGAAATAACAGGATGCCTCCAATTAAAGCGAGCAAGATTGACAGCCAGGCACTCTGTTGTGCCGCAAATCCAACGGGAATAACAAGTGCAGTACCCAGTTCAAATAACAAGATCAAGGCAAACAATTGTCTTGTGTTAATTCTTTTTTTTTCCATGTTCTACCTTAACCACCTCTCTTTGTTTCCCTAGCCCTTTAGTTCTGACAAATACGGTTTTGTCCGCTTGCCTGGAAGCCGGATGAATGCATCCACCTTGACGTCTACCTTGCTCTCAGCAAATGTCTTGCTCCATTCTTTTTTCATCTTTTCCCACGCTTTTGGGTTTGCTCGTTTCACCGCTTCTCCAAAGCCAAAAATATCGCTTTTCTCACTCTGGGCGACTTTCACGGCCTCCATGACTATTTTCTTTGTCTCTCTTGCCCATTCTTTTTCCAGCTTTGTGATTTCCTCTTTTTTAGTTAAATCGATTGGACATGTCATCTCGCCGATAAAGCCTTCTTGGCGTATGTGGATATGGATAGTCGGTCTCCCGTCTTGTACTTTCGCGGTAACATCCGATTTGGATCGAACAATTTCAATGCCAATCGCCTCTTTTTCATTTTTACAATCAATAGCCATAACGGTGCTCTTCATTTGATCTTGAATCAACAAGATTCCGCGTACCTTATGTCCATCCAGCCAGCGCCTTAATTTTCCTTCTTTAAAAAGGGCAACCCCTTTGATTTCTACCAAGGTTGGTGGATTAGTCTGCTCCAGATTGGATTTCTTTGTTCCTTCTTCCGGGTTTCCGATAATTCTAGCCCCACTGATAATCGGCTCTCTTCCCTCGCTTACCAACGCCTTAATGACGTCATCCATTTCGTTATTAACATTTTCCGACCATAATTTTTCTGTCATCTCTATTTTTCCAGAGAGACCATTTGCCGGAATATTTTCTATTGGAGTAAGGATTCTCAACATGGACTCCGCTTCGGTACCTCTCGTTACAAGTACCTTTGGAGTAAGACGGGTTTCTGGATTCCTTTCGAAGAAATCAAATAATTCTTGGATTCCTTCTTTTGCGACCGTTTCTCCAATGATCAGTAGTTGCATATGCGAAAAAAAAAGTTGCCGCGGCACTTTTTGCGATGTTTTCCGAACCGCTTCGAATAGTTTTTTTTCTGTTCCGGTATAGACAGTTACTGGTGTACCAATTCCCCCTCCACCTGCTGTTCCAGTCGAGACCGCCTTTGGATTAACCACTTGGAACGATACCCGATATTCATTTGTCTCTTCCACTTTATCTATCCCCATCCCCATGACAATGGCCATCTCATTCAGTTCTATTCTGTTCCAGCAGCCTGTCAGCAGTAATACCAGCCCTAAAAGCAAAACAGTCCGGATAACCCAGTTAGTTTTCATCTCTATCCTCCTTCTGTTGCTGAGAAGGAGAGGACTGTAGATCCTGCTCCATTCGAGCCATTTTATTTTGGCTAATTAATCGAGGACGTGTAAGGAATGACCATAAGGGCAAACGCAGCAAGGTATCCTTCTGATCCGCAGGAATAAAAGGGGCTAGGGGAGACATATAAGGAATCCCAAAAGACCGCAAGCTGCACAAATGGGCGATAATCATCAAGTTGCTGATCGCAATCCCATAAAAACCAAACGTCGCAGCAAAAAACATAATCAAAAATCGGAACAAACGAATGGAAATCGCCATATTAAAAGCTGGGGTGGCAAAGCTGGCAATTCCCGTAATAGCGACCACGATCACCATCGCTGAAGATACAATCCCCGCTTGCACCGCTGCCTCTCCCAATACAAGTGCACCTACGATTGATACCGCTTGACCGATTGCCCGCGGCATGCGAACACCAGCCTCACGCAAAATCTCAAAGGAAGCCTCCATCAATAAGGCTTCGACAAAGGCAGGGAAAGGAACACCCTCCCGTTGCGCCGCCAGACTGATCAAAAGAGGAGTAGGAATCATCTCCTGATGGAAGGTAATGGCTGCAATATAAATGGAAGGTCCTAATAAGGAAATAAGAAAAGCTAAATATCTTAGTAAGCGAATCGCTGTTCCAATATCATAGCGTTGATAGTAATCTTCAGAAGACTGGAAATACATGAAGAACGTAGTTGGTACAATAAGGACAAATGGGGTCCCGTCTACTAACAATGCTATTCGACCTTCCAACAAATTTGCTGCAACACTATCCGGACGCTCCGTATTATAAACTGTAGGAAATGGGGTAAATGTTTCGTCTTGAATGAACTCTTCGATATAACCGGACTCTAAGACGCCATCGATTTTAATGTCATTTAGCCTTTGTTTTACCTCCTGAACAAGTTTATCGTTGACGATACCTTTGATATACATGATCGCTACGTCTGTTTGTGTCACGTTGCCGATTTTCATCGTCTCCAACCATAGATTGGGGCTTTTAATTCGACGACGAACGAGGGATATATTTGTCCCAATAGACTCACTAAAACCATCCTTCGGGCCACGAATGACAACTTGTGAAGATGGTTCCTCAATCCCTCTCGATTCCCCGCCTCTCGTACTGCCGCTGAGTGCCTCTGTCCAACCATTAATCAAGATGACCGTATCTCCGGACAAAATGGACAACATCAATCCGTTCCAATCCGTGATGACTTTTACTTCTCCGACGGTCAAAGCATTATTTTTAATAAAATCAAAGATATTTTTATCCGATACCATGTTTTTGAATGTTTCTTCAGCAGTATCGATCATTAAGGAACGCATCACAAAGTCACCGACCATGTTCTTGTCGGCTAAACCGTCAATATACACGGCTGCGATTTGAACTTGCGAGCTTCCAATCTCAAATTCACGGATAATAACATCTGGACTGTTTCCAACCTCCTGTTTAATTTGCTGAAGGTTTTCTTTTAAATCATGGTGAAGGGAAGGTCCGTCCGTATCCCATGATATTTCTTCGTTTTTACTTCGTTTTTTTCTTTCTTCTTTTTTATGAAATCGAATCCGAAAGGACATGTTTATCCCCCTTTGTACATATTACATTTGTTTACATTTTGATTTGTTTTTATGCATTTATGTTTATCAAAGATTCAGTAGTATTAAATCTTTATTCCGAATAAAAACTGCCCATAGAGTAGGCAATATTTCCAATGACTTGGCTGTCTGAGTATTTTTGCACCAGAGCCAATTTATGGGACAGCTTCTTTTGAGTGTTGTTGAAATTTCTGCTTTTTTTGTTTGAAAGGATAAGATATAAGTTTGAGAGGGAAGAAAACGTTGTCTAACGGAAGATATATGTGTCTAAAGCCAATTAGACAATAATTTTGTATGCGATTACAATTCCATTATAGAGAAAGAACAAGAAAAGAGAGTCGTAAAATGGTGCGAATTGTAGATGTGGCAAAAAAGGCAAATGTTTCTACTGCTACAGTATCGAGAGTATTAAGCAAACCTGACGCTGTAAAGGAAGAAACGACTGAAAAAGTATTAGAAGCAATTAAAGAATTAAACTATCAGCCAAATGCTTTGGCTCGCCAGCTAAGGAGATTAGAAACCAAAACCGTTCTAGTCGTTGTACCAGATATTACGAATCCCTTTTTCTCCAAGGTGCTAAGAGGAATCGAGTCTGTAGCAGTCACAAACGGATATCAGGTCCTGCTTGGGGATGCTGGCAATGACGTTGAGAGGGAAAACGAGTATTTAAATATACTCCGCCAAAAAAAAGCCGATGGAATGGTTTTACTGACGGCAAGAATGAAATCGAAGATCGTAGAGGAAATGGCTCTCGAATATCCCGTAGTTCTTGCATGTGAATATATAGAAGGCTTATCCATTCCGACCGTTTCTATTGATAATATTAGCGGGGCTCGAAAGGCAACAGAACATTTGATTAATCTGGGGCATAAAAGAATAGGGTTTATATCAGGTCCTCTAGGTGGTGTGTTAGGGCATGATCGGTTAAAGGGATATTGCCAGGCAATGGCCCGGTACAATCTTACGGTTGAACCCATTCTGGTACAAGAGGGTGACTTCTCTTATGAAAGCGGTTTTAATATGATGATAAAATTTTTAGCTCTTACGCATCCCCCAACAGCCGTGTTTGCAGCTAATGACGAGATGGCATTTGGAGCGATAAACGCTATTAAATCAAGGGGATTAAGTGTTCCTCATAATATCTCTGTTATGGGATTTGATGATATCAAATTTTCATCTATTTTCGAACCGGCCCTTACAACGATCGCGCAGCCCGCTTTTGAGATAGGGACGAAAGCGATGGAATTACTTATAAGATTAATGAATAGAGAAAAAATCGAAAGACAGCAATATATGCTGGAAGATCAGCTTATTACACGCGATTCATGTTCTAAGCATATTTCATAAGGAAATGAGAGTTTTTTTGAAAATTTATATGTTCATTAAAATAAGGTTTGTCTAAATTTTTTTCAGCATGTTGTAATCGATTACAAAAATCTGGGAAAGAGATCGCTATATATCTGATTAAACAGGGAGATATAGTTTTAATTTTTATATAGTTGTAATCGATTACAACTATATTCAGCAAGAGTAACTTATTCGCTTATTAACAAGGAAAAATGCAATTTTTATTTAAAGTGGTATGTAATCGGTTACAACTTTTCCCGGTTCGCTTCCTTTCTTGTTTAGAATAGATTGCCATTTGAGGAGGTGGGGAGATTCCAGCATCGATACACCATGTATGGACTAACATTATTTGAAAGCGGAGGAGAAACAATGAAACTAGGATATCAAACCAATACGTGGGGCGGGGTAGTAGGGCACCCTGCCGGAGTCACTTCGATAAAAGATCTTTATTACCTTGCAAATGGTTCAACGGAAGAAGCTTTAAAGGATATTGCGGAAGCCGGATATAAAGGATTTGAAATTTTTGACGGAAATCTGATGCAATTCAAAGATAGAAAAGAAGAGTTCAAAGCATTGCTCCATCAATATTCGTTAGAATTGATCGGTGTTTACACCGGCGGGAATTTTATCTTCCCGGATATTTTAGAAGAGGAACTATTGAAAATCGAGGAAGTGGCGGCACTTGCTTCTGAACTAGGCGCGCGTCATTTAGTTGTCGGCGGAGGGGCTGTTCGTACGAATGGGATTTTAGAAAGCGATTACGCTGATTTAGCTAAGGCTCTTGATCAAGTAGCGGCCATTGCGGAAACATACAATCTCATTCCAAGTTATCACCCGCACTTAGGAACAAACGTAGAAGCTCCGGATCAGCTAGATAAGCTTATGCCGTTGACGACTATTAATCTATGTCCGGATACAGCGCATATCGAAGCAGGCGGCGGTAATCCGGTAGAGGTGATCAAAAAGTATGCGGATCGCATTAAATATATTCACTTTAAAGATTATCACAATGGAGAGTTTCTTCCTTTAGGAGAAGGACACCAAAAATTCGATGAAATGATCCAGCTGTTAAACGAACTTGGCTACGACGATTGGATTACGGTGGAATTAGACAGCTATCCAGATCCGAAAAAAGGAGCGGAAATCAGCCGCACATATTTATCGAAATTTGAGACAGCAAACAAAGCTTAGCCAACAGCAGAAAAGAGGGAGTCTAGATGAAAAGAAAATCTTCGTTACTTATTACATTGCTTTTGGGCGGAAGCCTTGCACTTATCGGGTGCGGGAGTCAAAGTGCTTCCCCGACTAATGGCGGCAGCGCAGAAAGCAGCACACAGAAAGCAGCAGAGCTTCCTACTTCCGGTCCATTAACAATCAATCCTGATATTTCAGGAGATAAAGAGATTTTAAGTAAGGGACCACATGGAGAAGAGGCTATATCAGCTAAAACACTACAGCTAACAGAAGAAGAGATTCAAAAGGTAAAAGAAGGTAAGTACAAAGCAGCTATTGTGATGCATTATGCAGGGAATGACTGGTCAAAGGCACAAATTAACGGCTTAAAAGCAGCATTTACCAGAATGGGAATTGAAGTAATTGCTGTGACAGATGCACAATTTAAGGCAGAAAAGCAGGTTGCGGATATTGAAACGGTATTAGCTAAATCCCCTGACATTATTGTAAGTATTCCGGTTGATGCCGTTTCTACCGCGGATGCTTATAAAAAAGCAGCAGAAGCAGGAGTAAAATTAGTGTTCATGGATAACGCACCAGAAGGCTTAGAGGCCGGGAAAGATTATGTAAGCGTTGTATCAGCTGACAACTACGGAAACGGAGTAGAAGCAGCTGATATCATGGCCAAGGAACTTGGCGGGAAAGGTGAAATTGGTGTCATATTCCACGAAGCTGATTTCTTTGTAACAAAACAGCGTACGGAAGCTTTTGAAAAAAGAATGAAGGAAAAATACCCAAATATCAAAATTGTGGCCCGCAGTGGTATCACTGATCCTAATACCGGAGAGAGACTGGCTTCAGCTATGTTAACAAAAAATCCTAAGTTGGACGGTATCTTTGCAGTATGGGATGTTCCCGCGGAAGGTGTCCTTGCAGCAGCCCGTACAGCTGGAAGAGATAATTTAGTTATTACGACGATTGATTTAGGTACAAATGTTGCTTTAGATATTGCTTCAGGAGGCATTGTTAAGGGACTTGGGGCACAGCTGCCGTTTGACCAAGGAATTGCTGAAGCTGCATTAGCCGGATATGCGTTACTTGGTAAGGAAACGCCGCCATATGTCGCTGTACCATCTTTAAAGGTATCAAAAGAAAATGTACTGGATGCATGGAAAATGGTTTATGGCACAGATGCTCCAGATGTTATTCAGAATGCAGCAAACTAATATTCACAAATAGTCTACTAATTTTATAGGAGGTTCATAAAAATGAAAAAATTAAATGTAGGTATGATTGGCGGAGGATTTATGGGGAAAGCACATGCACTTGCTTATGCGGGGATGCCGATGTTCTTTTGGCCGGCACCAGCGATTCCTCATCGCCACACAATCGTTGATGTAACAGAGGAATTGGCGAAAGATGCCGCTGCAAAATTGGGATTTGAACATTATGCTACAGACTGGAGAGAGGTAGTCAACGATCCTAATATCGACGTTATTGATATTGTGACGCCAAATAATACACATGCTGAAATTGCGATTGCTGCTGCAAAAGCCGGTAAACATGTGATTTGTGAAAAGCCGCTGGCACTAGGCGCTGAAGAAGCCAAGACAATGTTAGAGGCCGTAACAGAAGCGGGCGTCAAACATATGGTTGCCTTCAACTACAGAAGAACACCGGCTGTGGCCTTAGCGAAAAAATACATTGAAGAAGGAAGAATCGGAAAAATTCTCAGCTTCCGTGGTACGTATCTGCAAGACTGGTCTGCCGATCCAAACTCACCTTTATCCTGGCGTTTCCAGAAAAAAGTGGCCGGATCCGGTGCGCTCGGTGATATCGGAACACATGTTGTCGACTTTGCCCGTTATCTCGTCGGTGAAATCACAGATGTAAATGCCGTGACCAAAACATGGATTCCGGAAAGACCGATTCAAACAGGCGGCGCAGACAAATTGGGTACCGTGAAAAGTATGGGGGATGTACCGAAAGGCGCAGTAGATGTAGATGATGAGTTTATTACCATGGTCAAGTTTGATAATGGGGCAATTGGTACGATTGAAGCTACCCGCAATGCATGGGGCCGTAATAACTACCTGACTTTTGAAATCCATGGCGAGAAAGGTTCCCTGGCCTTCAACTATGAACGCCGTGATGAACTGCAAGTGTGCTTCTCTGATGATCCAGGCGATGCAAAGGGATTCCGTACCGTTTATACAGGACCGGCTCATCCATACGGTGAAGGATTATGGCCGATTCCAGCATTGGGTATTGGTTATGGAGAAACGAAAATCATCGAAACATATGATTTCTTTAAATCGATCGCAGAAGATACAGAGGTTTCACCAAACTTCAACGATGGATACCGTATCGAAGTTATTGCGGATGCGATTCTTGAATCAGCCGAAAAAGGTGAATGGGTCAATCTTGAAAAAGATGTAGTAGAAGCTAAGTAAAAAATTATGATAGAGATGACTCGAAAGGCATACCGTTTGAGTCATCCTGCTGAAAGAATCCGTCATGAAGAGCTAGAAAAGTCAAGAGAATCAATGACGGGTTCTTTCTATAAAAATTATTTTTTGTGATTGATTCGAGACTTAGGGTCAGCCCCTATTAAAAAGAAGGTGATTTGGTTTGGAACAACCGATGCTTTTAATGAAAAACATTTCAAAATCATTTAACGGAATCCCGGTTCTTAAATCAGTCGATTTCTCGGTTAATAAAGGTGAGGTTCACGCTCTCATGGGCGGAAACGGTGCCGGTAAATCGACGTTAATGAAAATCCTAACAGGTGTGTATACCGCAGACGAGGGCGATATCTTTATTGATGGAAAACAAGTATCCATTAAAAACACGGATGATGCGAGAAAGAACTACATTTCAATGATTTTCCAGGAGTTCAGTTTAATTCCTACCTTGACCGTGGCGCAAAACATTTTTCTGACGAGAGAGTCCAAAACGTCTGCCGGGCTGCTGAATGATAAAGAATGCGTGGCGAAAACAAGAGAATTATTACGGGAATTAGAGGTGGATATTGACCCAAATGAGGTCGTTGGAAACTTGGGAGTAGGATATTGGCAAATGACAGAAATCGCCAAAGCCTTATCGCAAGAAACAAAAATTCTAATCATGGATGAGCCTACCGCATCTCTCACGAAAAAAGAAACAGAAATCCTTTTCTCTTTTATCAATCAATTGAAAGCAAAGGGCTATGCCATTATCTACATCTCCCATCGAATGGATGAAATTTTGAAAGTTTGTGATCGAATTACGATTTTGCGAGATGGAAAACATGTAGCGACAGAAGACTGCAAACAGATCGATTTGGATACAGTCGTTCAGCATATTGTCGGCTCTGGCATGGATAAAGCGTTTGAATGGAAAGAACGGTCCTATTCAACAAATGTGCCTCCGGTGTTAGAGGTAAAACAATTATCATCCGGGACGAAAGTGCAAGCTGTTAGTTTTAAGCTTTTTCCAGGTGAAATCCTTGGAGTGGCCGGACTCATGGGAAGCGGAAGGACTGAGATGGCCCGGGCCATTTTTGGAGTGGATTCAAAAGACAGCGGTGAAATCATGATCAACGGCCAGCCGCAAACAATCAAAAGTCCGGTGGACGCGGTAGAAGGTGGTCTGGCTTTGATTCCTGAAGACCGGAGGATGCAAGGATTGGTCCTTGATCACAGCGTAAAAGAAAACATTATGCTGCCTATTCTGTCAAAAGTGAAAAAAGGGCTCCTTCTGGATGATAAGAAAGCAAATAGAATCGCCAACGAGTTTGTGGAAAAACTGAATATTAAGACAGATGATATCTTTAAAACAACAAAATTGTTGTCCGGAGGCAATCAACAAAAAATCGTATTGGCCAAATGGCTGGCGAATGACCCGACAGTGTTAATACTGGACGAACCAACGGTCGGCGTCGATATTGCAGCTAAAACGGAAATTGTGGATGTGATACGAGAGTTGGCGGACAGCGGGAAAGCGATTCTAGTGATTTCTTCGGAACTCCCGGAACTTCTTGCGTTGAGTGATAGAGTACTTGTTATGCATGAAGGAAAAATAATCAAGGAAATGAAGAGAAGAGAGATCAATTCAGAGGAGGAACTTCAACATGCCATCCAAGGGTATTAATCCAAATAGTCCAGTCGTTACTGGAAGTGATACGGTAAAACGGTTCAAAGGATTAGATTGGCGAAATTATATTGTGTATCTCGCTTTCATCGGCGTTATCATCTATTTTTCGATTACATTACATGATCAGGGCTTTGTCACAACGGACAATTTATTGAATATTATTCGACAAACCGCCATGATTTCCCTCATGGGATTGGCGATGACGTTTGTTATTAGTACCGGTGAAATTGACCTTTCTGTCGGTTCGATTGCCGCGTTATCTTCCTTAACGGCAGCTTTGGCCCTACAGGCAGGGTTCGGATTGTTTGGTGGACTGATTGTTGGTTTAGGGACTGGACTAGCAGTCGGACTTATCAATGGATTACTTGTCACGAAAGTAGCGATTCCATCCTTTCTTGTTACGCTTGGAACAATGGGGGCGGTAAAAGGATTTGCCATGTGGATTACCGATACCGCTCCAGTACCGATTATTGACCCGACATTTAACTTTATATTTGGTTCCGGTGATATTGGACCGATTCCGATTCTATTAATCTGGACATTAATTGCAACGGTTGTCGCTCACATTCTATTGCGAAAAACTTCATTTGGAAGACAAACATTAGCAACGGGCGGAAATGAGAGTGCGGCAAGATTTTCGGGTGTCAAAACGCAAAAAATCAAATTAATGGTGTTCCTTGGTTCTGGATTGATGGCTGGTTTTGCAGGGCTTCTGTACGCAGGGCGTATGCATGCAGGAAGGTTTACATTTGGTGAGGGCGACGAACTGTCAGTTATTGCGGCTGTCATCCTTGGTGGGACAAGCTTATTCGGCGGGGTAGGAACTGTGATCGGAACAGTAATCGGATCCTTAATGATTGGAACAATCAACAACGGATTAATCATCATGGGTCTTGATGTGAGCCAGCAAATGATTATCAAAGGCTTAATCATCATTTTAGCCGTTGCGTTTGGAAAGAAGGCAATCAAAAAATAGAGGGCTCATAGGTTACGGAGGAGGAGAAAAGTGGAAAAAGTAAAAGTGGGGATAATTGGGACCGGTTTCATTGGTCCCACTCATATTGAAGCTATCAGAAGACTTGGCTTTGTGGAAGTAGTTGGGTTAGCAGAGACTAGTCAAGAGGCTGCGGAAAGAAAAGCAGCTGAACTGGGAATTCCAAAAGCCTATGGCGATTACCGTGATATGCTGCGCGACAGCGAAATCCAGGTGGTTCATAATTGTACTCCGAACCATCTTCACTTTGCCATTAATAAAGAGATTATTTTAGCAGGCAAGCATGTGTTATCGGAAAAGCCGTTAGCGATGTCCAGCGAAGAATCAGCGGAATTGTTAGCGTTAGCCAAAGAGCATAAGGTCGTACATGGCGTGAATTTTAACTATAGACAATTCCCGATTGTTAAACAGTTGGCTGCGATGATCAAAAACGGTGAATTAGGAAAAGTCAATTTAGTACACGGAAGCTATTTGCAGGATTGGCTATTGTTCGAGACTGATTTTAACTGGCGTTTGGCTCCTGAAGTAGGCGGGAAGTCACGAGCTGTAGCCGATATTGGTTCCCATTGGTGTGATACGGTTCAATATGTAACCGGTAAACGAATTGTGGAAGTATTCGCTGATTTGGCAACAGTCGTACCAGTAAGAAAAAAACCTGCATCCAATACAGCGACTTTTGGCGCACAGCAAGCACATGAAGAAACATATGAAGACGTTCCAATTAACACGGAAGACTATGCATCCGTTCTTGTACGTTTTGAGGATGGAACAAGAGGTGTGTTTACGGTTTCTCAGGTCAGTGCCGGACGGAAAAACAGACTGAGCTTTGAAATCAATGGCAGCCAGCATTCTGCCTACTGGAATCAAGAAGAACCAGAGAAATTATGGATGGGGCATCGTGACAAAGCGAATGAAGTACTCTTGGCAGACCCGGCTTTGTTTTCGCCGGAAGCAAAATCATCCATCCATCATCCTGGGGGGCACAATGAAGGCTGGCCGGATGCGTTAAAAAATGGGATGTTAAATTTCTATACCTTCATTCGAGAAGGCAAGGATCCATTAAATGACCAAGCTGCCTTTGCGACATTTGAAGACGGACATGTATCGATGTGCATTACCGATGCGATTTTAGAAAGCCACGAGCAGCAAAAGTGGGTAAAAGTCCAGGTAGAGCAAAAGGTCCATTCATAGAGCTAGGTGTATTTACGGTATTGTACCAAAACCTGTATTATAGGTACCTATTATAAAGTCCATCGTTTCCGATGGACTTTATTCTACATTAGCGGGCAGTGAATCCTCGCTGATGGAAGTTTCACGTTATGAGAAAAGAGATGTAGTGCTCATTCAAAGACCGCTGTGCCAGTACTTACGACATAACTACTTTCAACAAAAGCGGGAGGGGTGTCTGCCGAAGTAAAATGAAATTCATACATAACCTTTTCGAAATCACTTCTTATTACGGAGTCTGAACGTGAATCTACCATGCTTAGAATAAAAAATATTTTGAAAGAAGGAAAGCAAGATTTTGAACACCGAAAGCAAGCTTATCGATTATGATTGTTATCAAAGGATGATGTAATGATCCTAAATACGCTACATCTTAATCTTAATGGTAAGTACTCTCTTACGTCATTAGTTTATAAAAAATCTCTAAAGGCTTTTTATTTACTAGTATTTGAAACCGCTTTCTATAAAACTGGGGTTGAAAGAGTATTTAAACCATAGAATGGGAGGAATGGATGATGGAAGGTAAAGGGAAATTAGAGTTGCCGGCAGGTATTGAACAGTCTTGGGAGGTGTTATTAGATCCAGAAGTACTAAAGAGTTGTATCATGGGTTGCAAAAAATTAGAGTTAGTTGAAGACAATAAGTATGAAGCTGATATTTCCATGGGAGTGGCAGCTGTAAAGGGTGACTACACTTCAACTATTGAACTAGCAAATATCGAAAAACCGAAATCTTATCGAATGATCGTCAAAGGTGAAGGCGGTCCCGGAAGCATTGAGGCTGTCGCAGATATTAACCTTGAATCAGTAAATGAAACAACAACCGTTCTTCATTACAACTATGAAGCGGAAGTGGGAGGAAAGGTTGCGATGGTTGGTCAACGCATGTTAGGGGGTGTAGCTAAGTTAATCATCAAGGACTTCTTTAAAAAATTTGGGAAAGAATTAAAAAAAGTTGAAGCACACAGTTAATTAACATCATCAATCATGCAAGGGGAGAAAGGAGAGATTTTTTATGAATTTGGATACATTGTTGGATTTTGCAGTTGAGCGTTATCCCAACCATATCGCTCTAGTCCAGGACCAAAAATCTTATACATATGTCCAATTACAAAAAGAAGTAGAAAAAGTAGCCGCTTCTTTGCAGCGCCTAGGCATTCAAAAACAGGAGCGAGTTGCAGTTATCTTAAAAAACCGAATTGAAAATGTTATGGTTTATTGGGCATTACAAAAGCTCGGTGCAATTTATACTCCGCTAAATCATCGCTTATCTACCAAAGAGGTTGAGTATTGTGTAAACGACGCTGAAGCGAAGGCGGTCGTCTATGAATTAGCAAGTCAACGTGCAGTATTAGGGGCGAATTTTACTGAAAAGCCCATATTGATTGGTGTTGAAGATAACGACGGCGTTGATATTTCCTATCCGGAACTGGTAGACAGAAGCCCAGGAAGCTATGAAAAGCCGAGTCTCGATGAAAATGATATTTCAATCATGCTCTACACATCAGGAACAACAGGACGTCCAAAAGGTGTACCAAGAACTCATCGGAATGAATATGCGTCAGCAATGGCACATATCGTCCAAAATCAGTATCAGTTGTGGGAAAGTACATTAGGAGTCATGCCGCTTTATCATACAATGGGTGTTCGTTCGATGCTTTCAATGGCATTTTTAAATGGAAAATTTGCTCTTCTGCCAGACTTTGATTCTGGTGATGCTCTTGAAATTGTACACAGAGAAAAAATTTCTTCACTTTATTTAATACCTACGCTTTATCATGATATGCTCACACATCCTGATTTCCACAACTATGACCTTTCTAGTCTTGAAAAGATTGGATATGCCGGTGCAGCGATGACAACCGCATTAGTAAATCAATGCGTGGAGTTACTTAAACCGAAAGTGTTTGTTAATCACTACGGCAGTACAGAAGTATATACGTTTACGATTTGTCCTGATGTTTCCAAAAAGCCAGGCAGTGCTGGGAAACCTGGCCTTCACCAAAATATCCGTGTTGTAAAAGCAGATCCAGACGGTAACTCTACTGCTGATGATATTGTTGGTAAAGAAGAAGTTGGTGAAATTATTGCAAATCTAGATTCTATCGAAGCATTCAAGGGGTATTGGAATCGTCCTGACGCTACTAGTAAAGCCATTCGTGATGGTTGGTATTTTACAGGGGACATCGGTCTGATTGATGAAGACGGCGATTTATTCGTTGTTGGCCGTGTTGACGATATGATTATCTCCGGGGGAGAAAACATTCATCCATTAGAAGTTGAAGATTGTTTGACTCAACATCCAAAAGTGCTGGAAGCTACGGTTATTGGTGAGCAGGACGACCGCTGGGGACAAATCGTCTCCGCCTATATTGTCTCTAAAGGCGAAGCAGTTACAGCACAAGAACTAGATGAATTTTGTAAAAATTATCCTAATATGTCGAACTTTAAAAGACCTCGCAAATATACGTTTGTAAAAGAAATTCCAAAAAGTCCTGTTGGAAAAATCCTGCGTCGAAAATTACGTGAAGGTGATTTTGAGGCGCTGCACAATCAAAGTGAACCTGTTAACCAATAAAAAATCTTAAAACAGAAAAGGGGAATAAAAAATGACTGTAACTACACAAA
>NZ_AYSE01000005.1 GCF_000504165.1 Bacillus sp. FJAT-14578 | reverse complement strand
CGTTGACGTTTTTTTGTTTTGTTCAGTTTTCAAAGTTCATCGTTGCTCGTAAGCGACTTTTTAATCTTATCAAAATGCTATTTGTTTGTCAATAACATTTTCGTTTTTGTTTTTGTCGTCTCTGCCTTTTCTTTTATTCGAATCGGGCGACGAACATAAATATATCACGGTTATTTCTATAATGCAATAGTTTTTTTAAGACTTAGTTAAACTATAACGTTGATTTTCAGTACTTTTGCACGATTGAGTCAAAAATCAACGCTTAACTTTAACATAGCCAAAACAAAGCCTAACTAAATTGCAAACAAAATCCTCTTTGCGGCTGTCCATAAGTTTTAAACAGGCCGCAAAAATTATTTTCCAAAGCCAAATTACAGTCGTTGTTTTCTTCACTATTAATTTGTGAGGAGATTTTTTATGCAAAGAAAGAAGATTTTATTAATTGTAGAAGTGGGGGTTTTTAGTGCATTGGCCTTCCTTCTGAATTTGTTGGCCAATATGTCGCAATTGAAAATATAGCCTCAAGGGAGGTTCCACTTCTATAGCAATGGTCCCTATTTTCATTATAGCTTTTCGTTGGGGAATAAAAGGCGGACTAGCAGCCGGCTTTATGCTAGGGTTGTTACAGATCGTAACAGGTCAAGCCTCCATTACTCATCCATTGCAAGGGTTCATTGATTATATACTCGCATTTACATTGATAGGTATGGCAGGCATTACTTCTTCTTCTATTATAAAAGCTATTAAAAATAATCAAGAGCGTACTGTCTTATTATATTTAATGTTAGGAACATTCATAGGAAGCCTATTACGTTATTTATGCCACACTGCAGCCAGAGTAGCTTTCTTTGCTGAATATGCACCTGAAGGTACGCCAGCCCTTCTGTATTCTATTATCTACAATAGGACTTATATGCTTCCCGGATTCATTATAAGCGCTATTATGACCTACTTAGTCATTCGCTCTACAAAAAAGCTTTTCTTTAATAACTAAACTATACGTAACAAAAAAGGGGGCAAATATTTTTATTTGCCCCCTTTTTTGTTAGATGGACCCATCAAGTAAATTCCTATCATATCTTTTCAGCCAAAAACATAGATTCTATTATCACTTGCATTAAAGATAACAGGGGGGTTACACCGTGATAGAGATGGTAAAGCTCGCAATGTTCATATCGTTATGTATGGCTGTCTTCCTTATTTATTCTGCTTATTGGGAAGGAATAAGAATTGCTAATCAAAACGAGAAGGTGAACGGTTTTCCCTTTCTCTTTATGTCGATATTAGGATTTATTTTTGCTTTATTCGCTTCCCATTTCCACCATTTAATATAAGGGAAACTTTCATTCGTGGAGTTTCCCTTATGTCCTTCACGACCAGCCAATTGACTGGTCGGAATTTCATGTGAAAAAGCGAGTTCAGCATCCAGAGCGATAGAAAAAGACCAACATCGGGCGACGCTCTTTATCATAGTAAAAATAAGCTTTTAGTCTTGATCTCTAAAAACTGGCGCTGGACTAAAACAGTAATTCCCCACTACATACACGAACCTTCATTTCTCGCTGTCTTTATTCACATCCCCTAAAAAACTTGTCGAAGGTTTATTTTTGAAGTATTACGAATATTTTTGTTACTATATTTGTAAGCGTAACCAAATCAATAGTACAAGGAGGCTCTATATGGTCCAGCTTAAACAAGAAACGATTGGCCGACTTTTAAAACAATCGGTTGATCTATATGGTGATCAAGAAGCCGTTGTCTACTCGAAAGAAAAAATAAGGTATACGTATAAACAATTCTACGACGAGACAACGAGGGTCGCCAAATCTCTAATCGGTTTAGGAATAAAGAAGGGAGAACATATTGCCGTCTGGGCAACGAACGTTCCCGAATGGCTTCTGTTGCAATTCGCTTCAGCAAGAATCGGCGTCGTGCTCGTTACCGTTAATACCAGCTACCAGACTAACGAGTTAGAATATTTATTAAAGCAATCCGACTCCACTACCCTATTCTTTATTGATGGCTTTAAAGGGACATCCTATCTCTCAATCATTCAAAAACTTACACATCATACGTTCCCGCAAAACACTTCCAACCACCAACAAGAATCCATTCTTCCAATGCTCAAAAATTTAATTTACATAGGCGAAAGCGATATCCCCAGCCATATTACTAAATGGCAGGAATTCCTCATGTTCGGCAATTCTGTAACCGATGAAGAACTTGTCGAACGCGAGGAATCATTACAGCCTGATGATGTCATTAATATGCAATATACATCTGGTACGACAGGTTTCCCAAAAGGAGTTATGCTGACCCATTATAATATCGTCAATAACGGATATTTAATTGCACAAGCCATGAAATTAACAAATGAAGATCGACTATGTATCCCAGTACCTTTTTTCCACTGTTTCGGCTGTGTACTGGGAGTTCTTGCTTGTGTATCTGTCGGAGCTGCCATGGTACCGATCATCGAGTTTCAGCCTGAGCTCGTATTGCAGACCGTTCAAAAAGAGAAGTGTACAGGCTTACACGGAGTACCAACCATGTTTATTGCCGAGTTGAACCATCCTAATTTTAAAAATTACGATTTATCGAGCTTAAGAACTGGTATTATGGCTGGATCACCTTGTCCGACAGAAGTGATGAAACGTGTCATGAATGACATGAACATGAGCGAGATTACGATTGCATACGGTCAAACCGAATCTTCTCCCGTTATCACTCAGACGACTACAACAGATCCAATCGAACGCCGAGTAGAAACGGCAGGTAAGCCACATCCGCATACAGAAGTAAAAATCATCAATCCCGCTTCCGGGGCCGAAGTACCAATAGGGGGACAAGGAGAGTTATGCACACGCGGCTACCTCGTGATGAAAGGCTATTACAATATGCCGGATGCAACAAAAGATGCTGTCGATTCCGAAGGTTGGCTTCATACAGGAGATTTAGCCACAATGGATAAAGAAGGATATGTGAAGATTACAGGACGCTTAAAGGATATGATTATTCGCGGAGGAGAAAACGTATATCCCCGGGAGATTGAAGAATTTTTATATCAACACCCCGATATCCTTGATATACAAGTAATCGGTACTCCTGATGAAAAGTACGGTGAAAAAGTGATGGCTTGTATTAAACTAAAAGAAGGCAGAACCCTTTCCCAAGAAGATATAAGGGCATTTTGCAAAGGGCAGCTTTCCCATTATAAAATCCCCGAGTACATCATGTTTGTGGACAACTTTCCAATGACCGCTTCCGGAAAAATACAAAAATACAAACTAAAAGAACAAGCTATCGGATGGATTAAAGCCAATCATTTAAACACAGTATAAAGGGAACTTTCAGTAAAAGAATCCGCCAGAAATCCCTTTGATTTAACCGGATTTTGGCGGCTCTTTCACAAGAACAACCGAAGAGCTATGCTTTTCATACTTTTTAAGTCATCCCCTCTACATATTCTCCGCTTTTTTTCATATAATGGTGAGAATAAGCCCATTCCTTGTCATATTCATACCACAACCGGCAGGAGGCAGCATAGAAATAAAGATAGGTGATGACCATAGAACATCAAATATTCATAAAACTGGGAGTTTCAGCAATTTTAGGACTAGTCATTGGCTTGGAAAGAGAATTAAAACGAAAACCCGTCGGCCTTAAAACATCTTTAGTCATTTGTATCGTCAGTTGTTTGCTGACCATCGTTTCCATCGAATCGGCCTATGTATTCGAAAAAACGGATCACATCACAATGGACCCCTTGCGTTTAGCTGCCCAAATTGTATCTGGAATCGGTTTTTTAGGAGCAGGAGTCATTTTACGGCGGGGAAATGACAGCATTTCTGGATTAACGACAGCCGCTATGATTTGGGGAGCCGCCGGCATAGGGATTGCAGTAGGAGCGGGCTTTTTTTTAGAAGCCATTACAGGGGTCGTATTGCTCATCATCAGCGTCGAACTGTTGCCGCTTGTTTTAAGATTCTTAGGCCCAAAACAGCTGCGCGAAAAAGAAATCCTTCTCCAGTTAAAAGTATCCGACCAGCATAACATTACTGATATCATGAATGACATAAAGAAAAATAAAATTAAATTAAAGCATATTCGCATTAAGGACTTGGAAACAAACGAACAGTTCATTCAACTGAAAATAATGGTGCCACAAAAAAGGCTCACTACAGATGTTTACTATGAAGTTCGTAAAATTGAAGGGGTTCGCAGCATAGAAATTGAAAGCTTATAATACCTTTCCCTATGTAACACATAGTTTCTGCAGGCACTTTCGATGATAAATGATATCATCTTTATCATCGACACAATGTTTTAATACTGGGCACAAACCAAAAAGCCTTGATCTCTTTCTGGGACTCACCAAGAGATCAAGGCTTTTTGGCCGCATGATGTTGTGAAATTTTTTTCAACCCTTTAACTCTTCTATCTTTTTAAAAAACAATTGGCGCAGCTGTGGTTGTTCGAGATAAGAAGAATGAACACACTCTCTTAGCAGTTGAAGTTTAACTTCCTTTTCCAAAGAGCTGCTATTGATCATCTCCCGGCACTCTTTCAAAAAAGACACAAAGTCCCCAAACGATTCATCATACTTTTCACTTAATTCCTTTTTAATAGCCTTTGTTAAAACCGGACTCGCTCCATTTGTGGATATAGCAATCGATAAGTCCCCTCTTCTTATATGGGACGGTATGACTACATTTCCTTTTTCCATTTTATCCACAACATTGATTAATTGCTGCGGAGAGGCCCATTGAGCGATACAATGATTGATATCAGGTGAATGAGTCGCCGCGATGATAAAGAAAAAACCAGCTATATCTTTCTTTTCGATTGATTTTTCCTTGAGTTCCAACTTTCCTTCTTCAGCCCACCTCATGATTCGATCGGTGAACGCCAAAGAAATCACTTGTATAAAGGCACCGGTATCAATTAAAGAGGAAAGTTTGCGAGTAGCAATTTCCCCTCCTCCAACCACCAACACTTTTTGGGAAGCCAAGTTCAACATAACGGGATACATGGTCAGAAGTTCCTCTCTTCCACTGGTAAATAGCTCAATTCCTCGACTCTTTCAACCAGAACATTCTTTAAATGCGGATGATACTCTAAGTAATGCGTAAGAATAAACTGTTGATTGCTGCGTTTGTTTACATCGCGAACAGCCTTTTCAATTCTTTTCATCAAGAGACCCGTAAATAACAAATAAGGAACAATGAATACTTTGGAGTAATCAGAAGAAAGAACCTTTTCCAACACATCTTCGAAAATGGGTTCCGCTGCCGTTAAAAAACAAACGTTTACACGCTTCAACCCATATCTTTTTTCTAATAAACCGGCCAGCCCTTCCAGATCTCTTTTTACATCAGGATCGCTGCTACCCCGGCCGACAAGTAAAACGAGAGAATCTTCATCAATAGATACATTCGTTTCCATGATTCTTTCATATAAAATTTCCGTTATACTCTCGTGTACACCAAAAGGCCGACCGTACACAACATCTACACCAGGATATTGTTTACGTAACGTTGATAGGATTTTCGGTATGTCTTCTTTAGCATGGACGGCCGTCAATAACAGCACTGGAACCGCGTATATTTTCGTTGCCCCTCGCTCGACACATCGACGGAAACCTTGCTCGATAGAAGGCTCCGCCAATTCAAGAAAGGAAACTTCTTGAATTGGAATCGAAACCTTCTCCATACATGTTTCCACAAAAGCAAAAGCTTGTTCGCAAGCCTTTTTCATCCGGCTTCCATGACAAATATATAATACAGCTTCCATATTGATCGCCCTCTCTTAAAAGGCTTCTTTTACAAGGTCTTGATAAGATTCACCCTGTTTAACCTTCTCAAACCAACGAAGTTTCTCACGCAGCTTGACCACTTCTCCTACAATGATCATGCTTGGATTCTCTACGTTTTCTTTTCTTACTATATCAACGATTGTGCTCAATGTTCCAGTTATTGTGCGCTGTTCTTTATACGTTCCCCAATGAACGAGCGCAACAGGGGTTTCTCCGCTTTTTCCATGCTCCATCAGCCGCTCACAAATATACGGAAGATTGGCCACTCCCATATAGATAGCTAGCGTATCAACACCTTTCGCTAAATGCTCCCATTGAATATCATCCGCTTCATTTCCTTTACGGTGACCCGTGACAATAGCAACACTTGCACCATGCTCTCTGTGGGTAACAGGAATGCCGGCATAAGCCGGGGCTGCGATACCTGATGTAATCCCTGGAACAACTTCAAATGGGATATCGTTGTTAGCCAATGCCTCTGCCTCTTCCCCCCCTCGTCCAAAAACGAAAGGATCTCCTCCTTTTAGCCTCGTGACCACTTTCCCCTTTTTGGCGAATTTCACCAGAAAGCTATTGATGGTCTCTTGCTTTAGCGTATGGTAGTCGGGAAGTTTTCCGCAATAAATTAAATCCGCCTCTTTCTTGGCATATTGCAATAGCTCATCATTGATTAATCTGTCATATAAAATAACATCCGCTTCTTGAATGCACTTTAATCCCTTAACTGTAATCAAATCCGGGTCTCCAGGACCTGCACCGACTAAATATACCTTTCCCATTCCAATCCCCCCTCTCATTTTCCATCTGCCGCGTTTTCTTTCTCCATATAAAACAAAGCCTGTACATTAGGGGGAATTTTTTTCGGCATTGACATTGACAGCTTTCCGCAATGTCAATGCCGAACTTACATCCCCTTTAGATCAGGCCTTTTCCTTTTAGATATACTAACACTTGCTCTACACATTCTTCAATCGAAGCTTTGTTTGTTTCAATTACTAATTCCGGATTATCCGGTTCTTCATATGGAGAATCAATACCCGTAAATTGTTTGATTTCTCCTTTTCGCGCTTTTTGATAAAGCCCCTTCGGATCTCTCTTTTCACATTCATCCAATGGACATTTCACGTACACTTCAATAAACTCATTTTCTTCTACTATTTGGCGAACTTGGTTTCGATCTTCTTGAAAAGGAGAAATGAAGGCTGTAAGAACCACTTGACCGCTGTCGACAAATAGCTTAGCGACCTCACCAATGCGGCGAATGTTTTCTGTTCGATCTTCCTCTGAAAAACCTAAATTCTTGTTAAGACCGAAGCGAATGTTATCCCCGTCCAAAACGTAGTTTCTGATCTTATGATCAAATAACGCTTTCGCTACCGCGTTTGCGACGGTGGATTTTCCGGATCCTGATAAGCCAGTAAACCAAAGAATGAAGCTTTGATGACCATTTTGTTCTCTTCGCTCTTTTTTTGTAATGACAGATTCATGCCATGTAATATTTGTTGCTTTCGCCATGATTCTTCCCCCTTAAGAATTGACCGTCTGTTTTTGCAAGCCTTTAATTAAAACCTCTACAACTTCTTTACGGCTGAAAGTGCTTGGCGGAAGCTCTCCGTTTCGCAATAACTCCCTTACTTTCGTTCCGGATAAAATAACATGGTCTTCTTTGCCATGAGGGCATGTTTTTGTGGATGCCATTCCTTCGCATTTCACGCAATAAAAGCTATGTTCAAAGAATAGAAGTGTAATTCCAAGCTCTTCACTTGTGAAATTGCTAAAGATTTTCTGTGCATCATACGTGCCATAGTAGTTACCGACGCCTGCATGGTCACGACCGACAATGAAATGCGTGCATCCAAAATTTTTACGAATCATCGCATGGAAAATTGCTTCGCGCGGGCCTGCATATCGCATCGCTGCAGGGAACACGGCTAAGAATACACGATCTTGAGGGTAATAGTTTTCTAACAGCACTTCATAGCTCTCCATACGGATGTCTGCAGGGATATCATCGGACTTCGTCTCGCCGACAAGCGGATTTAAAAATAATCCATCGACAATTTCTAAAGCAGATTTTTGAATGTATTCATGAGCTCGGTGGACTGGATTGCGAGTTTGGAAACCAACGATTGTATTCCAGCCAAGTTCAGCAAACTTTTGGCGTGTTTCTGCTGGATCTAAATGATAAGAAGCAAATTTTCCTTTGTCTGTTCTGCGAATAAGCTTAATTTCACCAGCAGCGTAAACGTTCGGGCGTTCAAACATTTTTTTAACGCCCGGGTGCTCCAGTTCACTTGTTCGATAAACTTGTTCCGCTTCTTGCTTCTTGTCAGGAGTATATAATTCTTTCAGTTCTAATGCTCCGTAGACGACTCCATCCTTTACAAGCTTTACCCACTCACCAATCTTCAGTTCCTTTGCCTTCTCTTCACTCACCGGCAAAGTAATTGGAATGCTCCATACCGTACCGTCTGCAAGACGCATTTTTTCAACAACTGAAAGATAGTCTTGTTCGCCTAAAAATCCAGTAAGAGGGCTGTACGCTCCAATACCAATCAATTCAAGGTCACTCAACGCAATGACATCAAGTTCAATCTCCTGCTGAATAGACTTATAATCGAATTCTGAATCAAAAAGATTAATTAACTTTCCTCCATGCGGAATACTGTAGCTCATTTTATTTCCTCCTCTGAGTATTTAGTAAACTTATCATTTTAGTAGGATTAAAAACTGTTTTTTTCTAGATCATGCAGCAATTTAAGACTCATGAAGTCCGCATTCTACCTTTTGGCTTCCAGTCCATCTTCCAGAACGTAAATCGTTTAAATCATAAGCAGGCTTAGTACAAGGCTCACAGCCGATGCTTGGATACCCTTGATCATGGAGCTTGTTGTATGGCAGCTGTTTCTTATGTACATAGCGCCATACATCTTTCCAAGTCCAATGGATAAGCGGGCATACTTTCACTTTTTTAAAGCGGAAATCTTGATTGATAAACTGTGTATTGCTTCTTGATTCCGACTGTTCTCTTCTCAACCCTGAAATCCAGGCTTGTGCTCCGCTTAATGCCTGTTCTAAAGGAAGGATTTTCCGCAAATAACAGCAACGGTTCGCATCACTTTTCCATAATTCCGGACCATACTGTTCTTCTTGCTGGGCCAACGTAAGATCAGGCTTTTTCATCTCGATTTTTAGTCTTGGGAACTTTTCCTTGATCGCATCAATTACTTCATACGTTTCCTTGAAATGAACGCCTGTATCTAAAAAGATAATCGTTGCATCCTCTTTCACCTGTGAAATCAAGTCAATTAATACAATCCCTTCAATCCCAAAACTACAGGCATAGACAAGAGAATCTCCATAATGGTTATAAGCCCACTTTAAAGCGCTTAAAGCTCCTTTTGTCTCATCATCAATCGCAAAATCTGGAATTTCTTCTTTCCATGTTTCAAAGGTTAATGTTTCCGACAACTTAATCACTCCTATCTCCTTAAAACTATCTATTCCGATAAAAAAAGGTGGTTTTAAATCAATAAAAAAGGCCTTCCATTTTAGAAAGACTTTTGAGGTGATTTATTTTACCTTATCCCTCAAAATGGTTTGCATTTTGCTGGAATTAGCACCTTGCATGAATCGTCGCAGGTTGCCGGGTTTCACAGGGCCAGTTCCCTCCACCTCTCTTGATAAGTTCATTTTTTCAAATTTTAACATAATCGTATGAATTGTCAACTGATATTTCAAAATATCCTATGCAACTTAAGGAGAAAGGTGATGTCCACTACATTTATTTCGCCCTTTTATTTATGATCCATTAACTGAAGATATTTCTCACAAATGATAAAAGCATTATAAAAGCTACAATGAAACAAATAATCACCAAAATTTTTTCGTGCTTAGTTGACCGATGCACTTTTAAACGCCTCCTTTTTGTGAAAAAACCACAAATTCTTGCATGCGCAACTAAATTTTATTATACCACAGGTAACTATCGCGCACCCTTAAAAAGACAAAATCCTCCAAACTAAAACCCTTTCTTCCGCTCATGCATAAACCCGATTATTTCGCAAACATTACAAATAAAGCCCCCTAGAGTGAGGCAAACATTCCACCTTGTTTTAATGGGTATTCCTTCCCCGCCAGATGAAGTTTTCCTGCTATTCTGGATCGGCTAAAATATTGGAGGCTTAGTGCAATGGATTTATATGCTTTCCCTTTAAATTCTTCGATAAAAGATCAATTAAAACAGAACCTTACAAATATCTTGCTGGAAACGGATAAGTTAATACAGAGCCTTGACCATGATCAATATTGCATTTTATGTGATTTTGAAACTGTACAAAAGCAGTTCAATGAACTTCAATCGATAGCTGCCTCCTATTATTTGCAGCAATATTTGTCTCCTTTCACCCAAGATTACGGGACTCTATCTATGGCAGTCCATCATTTATCTGAACGCAGGCATGGGGCCCTAATCGTCATCGAACGAAATCAGCCTGTGGAAAGCTTGATTCAAAAAGGGGTTTCCATCGGAGCCGCATTAACGAGCACTCTTCTTGAATCCATCTTTTATCCCGGTACTCCCTTGCATGACGGAGCCGTTTTGATCAAAGGGAATGAAATTCTATCCGCCGCAAATGTGCTGCCGCTGGCATCGTCCGTCACCGGTCAAAAGAAAGTCGGCACGCGTCATCGGGCAGCAATTGGGATGTCTGAACAATCCGATGCTCTTGTGTTGGTAGTTTCAGAAGAAACCGGACGTATTTCTTTTGCTATAGAAGGGACTTTGTATCCTATCCATTCCACCAACAATCAGCTTTTTTAAAAAGCAATTACTATTCTATATATAACTTTAAAATATGCATGGACCTTATTTTCCCAACAAAAATATCCTTTAACACGTATTGCTATATTTTTCTGATATAAGTATAATACAAAAGGATGGATGTAAGGAAACCTCACATCCATCCTTTTGTCGCGTTTGTTTTCTCGATATTCATCCTTTTCATGACGCACAACATTTTTATTATCCTTAGTTCAAAAATTTACTATTAATTAAAGAGGTGAGTAAGCGCGTGTCATTATTACAAACATTCGTAGGACTGGTCAATGATCTATTATGGTCCAAACTCTTAATTGCCTTATTAATTTTCGCAGGTCTTTACTTTACATTCAGGACAAAGTTCGTCCAATTTAGACTGATTAAAGAAATGATTAGGCTGTTAGGAGAAAGTGCAGGAGATACAGGCAATAAGAAAAACGGGGTATCGTCTTTCCAAGCCTTTTGTATCAGTACAGCTTCTCGTGTCGGAATTGGTAACTTAGCCGGTGTGGCTATCGCCATTTCTACAGGCGGCCCGGGTGCTGTATTCTGGATGTGGTTAATCGCTCTTATTGGTGCTGCATCCGCTTTTGTAGAAAGCACATTAGCACAAATTTACAAAATCAAAGACAAAGACAGCTTCCGCGGTGGACCTGCTTATTATATGGAAAGAGGATTAGGCCAACGGTGGATGGGAATTTTATTCGCTATTTTGATTACCATATGCTTCGGGCTTGTATTTAACTCTGTTCAAGCTAACACGATTACACTTGCATTTGAAAATGCATTTGGCATAAACCGATTAATAATGGGATTAATTGTTGTAGCCTTTTTTGGTTTTATTGTTTTCGGCGGCGTTAAACGAATCGCTCGTATGTCGGAATATATCGTAATTGTTATGGCCTTTTTATATATCGGTATTGCTATTTTTGTTATCGCTACAAACATTAGTGAACTACCTTCTACTATTGCTTTAATTTTTAAAAATGCCTTTGGGTTAGAAGAATTTGCCGGCGGATCAGTAGGAGCTGCCATTATGCTTGGAATTAAACGCGGTTTATTCTCAAACGAGGCCGGCATGGGTAGTGCACCAAATGCCGCCGCTACCGCTACTGTTACACACCCTGTCAAACAAGGTTTAATTCAATCATTAGGTGTATTTGTTGATACTCTTCTAATTTGTAGTTGTACAGCTTTTATTGTTTTACTGTCTGGAGAATATACTAATTCAAAACTTGAGGGAATTGAACTTACACAAATCGCTTTAAGTTCCCACATCGGTTCTTGGGCATCAAGTTTAATCGCTATCATTATTTTCCTATTTGCATTCAGTTCTCTAGTAGGTAACTATTATTACGGTGAAACAAACATTGAGTTTATAAACAATAGTAAAACTGGATTATTCATATATCGTTTAGCCGTCGTTGGTATGATTTTATTCGGCTCTATTGCAAAAGTTCAAATTGTCTGGGACATGGCTGATTTATTTATGGGATTAATGGCTATCGTAAACTTAATTGCCATTCTACTCTTAGGTAAAATTGCTTTTGCTGCTCTTAATGACTATACGAAACAAAAGAAAGCCGGTAAAAATCCTGTATTCTATGCAGATACCATTGAAGGGCTAAAAAATGTAGAAAGCTGGAGTCATTCTTCAGCCAAAGAAAAAAACTAAACTGAAAGCGGATGGGGAATCAAACCTTATCCGCTTTTATATTTGACAGGAATCCCATGTAGGCATACAATTTAGTTTGTAATTTTCAGTATATTTAAATATCTTTCGAGAAAGGAGACGAAATAGTTATGGGAATTCAAAAATTAGAACATGTAGGGATACAAGTCAAAGATATTGAAGCTTCTATTCAATTTTATCAAGACATTGTAGGCTTGGAATTAATAGACCGCTTTCCTCATACAAATCCAGCGCTCACCTTGGCTTTTTTAGGGCTTAACGGCGAAATCATCATTGAGCTTATCCAAGGATACAACAGTGATTTACCGGCGGAGGGAAAAGTTCATCACGTGGCGTTTACTGTTTCTGATTTGAAAGAAGAAAGAGATCGTTTAAAACGATTAGATGTAACCTTTGTCGATGAACAGATTACATCCTTACCGAACGGAGCGCAATATTTATTTTTCTACGGTCCTGATGGAGAATGGATTGAATTTTTCCAACCAAGCCTGTAATCACATTTCGCTTATACCTTCAGCCCAACTTGGCAATAATAGTACAAGTTTGCGTTGGAGGTATTTTTTATGATCGGTGGCCAGTTTTTATTCGGCTTTTTTAAGCGCTCCATGTTATTTCGCTTAGCGCTCTTAATGCTTTTATTCATTGTCATCTTCGGATTTATCATTCACTTAATCGAACCAAAACACTTCTCCAGCTTTTTTGAAGGCATTTGGTGGGCCATTGTAACTGTGTCTACAGTGGGATATGGCGATTATTCCCCTGAAACCTTATGGGGAAGAATCCTTGGAATTCTATTGATTTTGCTGGGAACAGGTTTTTTCACTACATATTTTGTTACCTTATCCACTATCGCGGTTTCGAAGGAAAATGCCTATTGGGACGGAAGTTTATCTTATTCCCGAAAAGGCCACATTATCATTATCGGCTGGAACGAACGAGCTCGAATCATTCTATCTCATTACGCCAGCAAAGATATGAACGAAGACATTGTATTAATTGATGACAGCCTGACAGAAAAACCGATGATTTCTCCCAATCTCTATTTTATTAAAGGAAATCCTAGCCACGCTTCTACTCTGCGCAGGGCCAACCTTACGGAAGCTTCTAAAATTCTTATCACGGCTGATCAGTTTAAAAATGAAGAATACGCGGATATGCAGACAATCTTGACATTGGTCGCAATTAGAGGCGTTTCTCCCTCTATCCATACCATAGCGGAAATTTTAACATCCGAACAAAAAGAAAATGCACGGCATGCAGGAGCAGATGAGGTCATTTGTACGAACCATTTAACGGGAGAAACCATGTACAAACAGCTCTTTTAGCCAAAAGTTTGTACAACCCATGAGGCTTCTTCTATGAAGCATCCTAGTCGGATTCATAGAAGCGGCTGTCATGCTTTTATACACGCTCATGCCGCCCGCTTATATGAAACCATGTAAAGGAAACTTCCATCGGTAGGGGTTTTCCTTCATCCCCCACCGATGGTTAGTTAGGCCTGCATAATGCGGGTCACACAGACGTTACCGCAGGACGCGGCGGTGTTAGTCTGTGTTCTTATGTTCGGGCTTTTACGGGCAGTTATCCCTTACTTAACCTTCCACGATTAGACTAAAAACGCGACGTCCTGTCGCAACGTCTTCGCTAGCACATCCTGTGCGTCGGAAGTGGGGGTCTTACTGCCCGTTAATGAGGGGTAAAATTTGAATAGATACTCAATCTTTTAGCAGCACTTCCTCCAGCTCTTTCACCAGGGCCTTCCCTAAAGAAATATCCTTTTCCGGAAATTCGGCATCTGGATCTTGCGGCTCAGAAAACTGATCAAAAGAAGCTTTGACATTCCCTGCATGTACATGATCATCCAAACCAATTTGATATTTATGCGAAAGTAAAAAAGGCGTCCCCAATCTTACGGTTGCTCCAGGAGAATCTAGCTGTCCATCAATGGATTGAAACGGAAGTCGTAAAAATTGATAACCGACTTCATCGTCAATTTTATAATCGAACGAACCATGATCATAATCCCAATTTCCACCGATTGCATAACCTAAAGGCTTCAACTGTTGTTCTAGATGAAATAGTTTAAACGACTCACCTTGTAGTTTTGAAGAAATCTCAATCATTTCACACAACCCCTTTTTTGATTAGAGTCTCCCTCTCCCCCTTCTTTTATCCGCTAGTAACCGGTAGTCAACATCCATAGATGAAATTCCCTTTGTGATTAACGGGTTAAAGTTGTAACACTTCCACTACACAACAAAAAGAGGCTTATGGGAAAGCCTCTAATCAACTGGAAAAATGGATTTTTACTGAAAGGCCCCGTTACGAAACCCTTGATTTTACTGGATTTCCATGACGGGGCCTTTCAGTAGGATATGTCAAAAGGGTGCTTTTTACCCTTTTGACATATCCTCTTTTTTTCAAAAAATTAGTTATTTAAACGTTTTTCCAATTCCGCTTTCTTCTCTTCAAATCCAGGCTTGCCAAGCAACGCGAACATATTTACTTTATACGCCTCAACACCTGGCTGGTCGAACGGATTCACTCCAAGTAAATAGCCGCTCATTGCACAAGCTTTTTCAAAGAAATAGGCAAGATAACCGAATGTATACTCATCTAATTTAGGCAATGTGACAACTAAGTTTGGAACAGCCCCGTCTGTATGTGCCAGCATTGTTCCTTCAAATGCTTTTGTATTGACGAAGTCCACTGTTTTGCCTTCTAAATAATTCAAACCATCCAAATCGCTTGCTTCCGCTTCAATTGTCAATTCATGACGCGGGGTTTCTACTTTTAAGACTGTTTCAAATAAGTCACGGCGTCCTTCTTGAACATATTGTCCTAAAGAGTGAAGGTCTGTTGAAAAGTTTGCTGATGAAGGGAAAATACCCTTTTGGTCTTTTCCTTCACTTTCTCCAAACAGCTGTTTCCACCATTCAGCAAAGTATTGCAATCCCGGTTCATAGTTAATGAGCATTTCAATGGTTTTTCCTTTGTTATAAAGCACGTTACGCACAGCTGCATATTGGTACGCTGCGTTCTCCTCCAACTCAGAACCGCTGAAGTCTTCACGCGCTTTGGCAGCACCTTTCATCATATCGCCGATGTTTGCGCCACTTACAGCGATAGGAAGCAATCCAACAGCTGTTAATACAGAATAACGGCCTCCTACATCATCAGGAATCACAAACGACTCATATCCTTCTTCTGTCGCTAGCGTTTTTAACGCACCGCGTGCTTTATCTGTTGTCGCATAAATCCGTTTGCTTGCTTCCTGTTTTCCATACTTCTCTTCAAGAAGCTTACGGAAAATGCGGAAGGCAATGGCCGGCTCTGTCGTCGTACCGGATTTCGAGATGACGTTGATGGAGAAATCCTTTCCTTCCAATAAATCCATCAAATCTTTCATGTATGTAGAACTGATGTTGTTACCTACAAACAGCACTTGCGGCGTTTGGCGCTTTTCTTTTGGCAGGGCATTATAAAAAGAATGCTGAAGCATTTCAATAGCGGCACGAGCTCCTAGATAAGAGCCTCCAATTCCAATAACCAGTAATACATCAGAGTCAGATTTGATTTTTTCTGCTGCTTTTTCAATGCGGGCAAACTCTTCTTTATCGTAATCTACAGGAAGATCAACCCACCCTAAAAAGTCATTTCCAGCACCCGTTTTTTCATGGATAGAGTGGTGAGCTACTTTCACAGCATCACGTAAGTATGTAAGTTCGTGTTCACCAAAGAAAGTGAGTGCTTTTGAATAATCAAAGCGAACATGCGTCATAATTCGTTCCTCCATATTAAGATTGTATTGCTTCTTTCACTTTAACTAAACAGGAAAAAGAATGCAAGATAGACCGCTTTTTGTAAACGAATACAAAAAAATTTCAAGCCGCGCTGAATTTTTATAACAAAGAACAGTCAAACTTGCAAGACCAATAATAAAAGCAGTAACAGGCTGTAAAACTTGTTACTGCTTTTTATTTATCGCTCTGTTTATTTGTTTCAGAAACAGAATTCATGATGATTCCTATCTTTACATATTCCCTGGGCCGAAAAATAGATTCTGTTTGTAAAGCCACCTTTGTCATCTGCTCATACTGATGAGAGCGTATAAACATCTCTTTAGAGAACTCACGCTTGGTCGTCTCATTCAGGAAATAAGCGCTTAAAAATAAAAAACAAAAAATCCCTGCGCTTATGAGGCTCTGTGTAACGATCATACTATCACCCTTCCTTTTTATTAGGATGAATAAATTTGCAGTTTTTATACGTAAAAATGAAACCTTTTACCCTTTCATTCGTAAAGAGTATTGTACTTTTGCATCGTTCTTCGTCAGCCCCCTCATATCTGTTAAAGAAATTACTGATACTACAGAAGTACTAATGTCTGCATTTTCCCATAGAGAATAGCATGTTATCTTAAAAAGTTAGGAGGATGATATTTTTGTCTTTATTGCACTTCGCGGCCTTCTCGCCTTTTCTTTTAGCAACAATTGTGCCGTTCTTGTATAAGTATTTTCGAAAAATACATACTGGTTGGTTTGTATTGCCATTACCTATCTTGCTTTTCACATACTTTATACAGTTCATTCATACCGTTTCATCAGGAAAAGCATACGGGCAATCCTTTGGTTGGATACCAAGCTTAAATATTGATATTCATTTTTACATCGATGGACTGAGCTTACTTTTTGCTTTGTTAATTACAGGAATCGGTTCGCTGGTTGTATTATATTCGATTTACTATTTAGCAAAAGAAAAAGAAGCTTTACATTCTTTCTATGTGTATCTTCTATTATTCATGGGAGCGATGCTTGGGGTTGTACTATCGGATAATGTGATTGTTCTGTATACATTTTGGGAGCTGACAAGTTTATCTTCATTTCTTTTAATCGGATATTGGTATCAGCGTGAAAAATCCCGCTACGGCGCTCAAAAATCCATGCTTATTACCGTATTCGGCGGACTTGCAATGCTTGGCGGTTTTGTTCTTTTATACGTGATGACCGGAACATTCAGCATTCGTGAAATAATCCAAAGCACTGGAGCAATCGCATCTCACGAATTGGTTATCCCTGCCCTCACCCTTATATTATTGGGAGCATTTACAAAATCGGCACAATTTCCATTCCATATTTGGCTGCCTGATGCAATGGAAGCTCCAACCCCTGTTAGCGCTTACTTGCATTCTGCCACAATGGTTAAAGCCGGAATTTATTTATTGGCGCGTCTCAGTCCGATTTTCGCGGATACGTCCGTTTGGTTTATTACAGTATCGGCTGTCGGAATTATCACTTTGTTCTGGGGCTCGTTCTCTGCCGTTAAACAAACCGACTTAAAAGGGATTCTCGCCTTTTCCACTATCAGTCAGCTTGGACTGATCATGTCATTGATCGGAGTGGGAAGTGCGGCCCTGCATTATGAATTTCTTGAAGACAATATTTATGTTGTCGCGATAACGGCGGCTGTCTTTCACTTAATTAACCACGCCACCTTTAAAGGAAGTTTATTCATGGTTGTGGGGATCGTCGACCACGAAACAGGAACACGTGATATTCGAAAGCTGGGCGGCTTAATGAATTTCATGCCCATTACATTTACCCTCGCCATTATCGGCTGTTTTTCTATGGCAGGTTTACCTCCATTTAACGGCTTCTTGAGTAAAGAAATGTTCTTTACCGGTATGGTAAACGTAACAAAGATGGATATTTACAATATGGAAACATGGGGTGTTTTATTTCCTGCACTCGCGTGGATTGCAAGTGTGTTCACTTTTGTCTATAGCATGATTATTGTATTCAAAACCTTCACAGGACGTTATCAACCAGAAAAACTGGAGAAAAAACCGCATGAAGCGCCAATCGGCATGCTTGTACCGCCGATTATCCTTGCTTCTCTGGTTATTATTTTCGGCCTGTTTCCAAACTTGCTTGCTCACAGCATCATTGAACCAGCAATGGCTTCTATAATGCCTTCTTTATTAACAGCAGGAGAAAAGTATTATGTTCATATTTCTTTTTGGCACGGCTGGACACCTGAACTATTTATGACGATCGGCGTCATCGGACTGGGAATTTTATTGTTCCTTACCGTTCAAAAGTGGTCGAAACTATATGGTTTTTTCCCTCAAAAATTGACGCTCAACTCGTTTTACGACAAAGGTTTATCAGCTGCAGACAAGGGATCAAATACCTTTATGCGTCTTGTTATGACTGGCTTTATACGAGACTATCTCGTCATTATTTTTGCATTTTTGATTTTACTGGTTTTAGGAACATTATGGGTAAAAGATGCTTTTATTGTTGACTTCAGCAATGTAGCTTCAATAGGGGTTTATGAAATCATCCTCGTCCTTGTCATTATTTTGGCGGCTCTTATGACGGTTTTATCGAAATCGCGTCTGACGGCCATTATTTCATTAGGAATCGTTGGCTATTCTGTTGCGTTGTTTTTCGTGCTCTTCCGCGCTCCTGACTTGGCATTAACACAGCTTGTAATTGAAACCATCTCGACCGCTCTGTTTTTGCTCTGTTTTTATCACTTGCCGGAACTTCAAAAAAGATCTAAGAAACTGACATTCAGACTAACCAACTTTTTGATTTCGCTTGGAGTCGGGCTCGTTGTGACGCTTGTCGCCTTGTCTTCGCATAGCGCAAAGTTGTTTGATTCGATTACACAATACTTTGTTGACAAAAGCTATACAGAAGCCGGGGGTAAAAATATCGTAAACGTCATCTTAGTAGACTTCCGAGGCTTTGACACATTGTTTGAAATCACCGTATTAGGGATCGCTGCGTTTGGTATCTACGCAATGATTAAACTTCGTTTAACGGAAAAGGGGGAGTAGAGGATGAAAGTAAATGATTTAGTTTTACAAACCGTTGCAAAAGTCATCGTCTTTATGATTATCATCTTCTCCATTTATCTCTTTTGGACCGGACACTATACACCAGGAGGGGGATTTGTCGGAGGATTGATGGCCTCATCAGGGCTTGTTTTATTACTGGTTGCTTTCGATGTAGAAACTGTCAAAAACGTCATCCCGTTCGATTATAAAATGTTAATTGCAACCGGCCTATTAGTTGCCGTATTAACCGGTTTAGGTTCTTTTCTTTTTGACGTTCCGTTCTTAACGCATACATTTGGATATCTGCACCTTCCTGCCCTTGGGGAAGTGTCCTTAGCAACAGCCAGTCTCTTTGACCTCGGGGTTTATCTCGTTGTGGTGGGTGTCACCATGACCATTATTCAGACGATTGGAGAGAATGAATAATGGAAATAGTTATGTCTATTGTTGCAGGCATTCTTTTTATGGCTGCAACGTATCTCATGTTATCCAGAAGTTTACTTCGAATCATTATTGGTACAGGGCTTTTAAGTCATGGAGCCCACTTACTATTGCTGACGATGGGAGGGTTAAAAAGAGGTGCAGCCCCTCTTTTAGGAGAAAAGGCTTCCTCTTATACTGATGCCCTCCCTCAAGCTCTTATTTTAACTGCGATTGTTATTAGCTTTGGCGTTACTTCATTTTTACTCGTATTAGCTTATCGCGCTTACCAAGAGCTTGGAACAGACGATATGGATAAGTTAAGGGGTAATGAAAACCATGAATAATCTTGTTATTTTGCCGCTGATCATTCCTTTGATCACCGGAATCATTTTAATGTTTTTAAAAGATCATGTGCGCCTCCAAAAAACAGTAAGCGTAATTTCATTTTTAATCACAATTGGCTTATCAGCAGCGCTTGTTCAGACTGTTTATAAAAAAGGAATTCAAATGCATGAGCTCGGAGACTGGCCCGCTCCATTTGGAATCGTGCTGGTTGCTGATCTATTTTCTTCTTTACTTGTTTTCACAGCAAGTATTGTCAGCTTTTGCTGCGTATTATTTGCTTTTCGTTCCATCGGAAAAGAACGTGAGAAGTTTTTCTTTTACGCCTTTGTCCAATTCCTTGTCACAGGAGTCATCGGGGCCTTTTTGACAGGAGATATTTTTAACTTATTCGTCTTCTTTGAAGTCATGTTAATGTCTTCGTATGTGCTTATTGTATTGGGAGGGACGAAGATCCAATTAAGGGAATCGATTAAATATATTTTGGTTAATATCATCTCCTCCGCCCTTTTCGTTATCGCCGTCGGGTATTTATATTCCGTCACCGGAACCCTTAACATGGCTGATTTATCCGTTAGGATTAGCGAGGTAAACCAACCAGGTATTTTAACAGTGATCGCTATCCTCTTTCTAATTGTATTTGGTCTAAAGGGAGCTATCTTCCCGCTCTACTTTTGGCTTCCGGGCTCTTATGAAGCCCCTCCTGCTTCCGTGACGGCGCTGTTTGGAGCATTGCTCACAAAGGTAGGTGTCTATTCGATTTTCCGTACGTTCACTCTCTTGTTTTACCATGATCAATCCTTTACCCATACAATTATTGGCTATATGGCACTATTAACCATTATTATTGGAGCCGTGGGGGCCATTGCCTACTGGGATATCAAAAAGATTTTAATTTACAACATTATCATTGCTGTAGGCGTTATTCTCTACGGTGTGACGCTTGCTACACCTGAAGGATTGACAGGAGCTATTTACTATTTACTGCACGACATGGTCATTAAAGGGGCTTTATTTTTGTTAGCCGGGGCGATGATTGTGATTACAGGTACAAGCAAAATAAAAGAAATGGGCGGCTTAATCAAACGCCACCCACTGTTAGGATGGATGTTTTTCTTAGCTGTCATCGCACTCGCGGGAATTCCGCCTTTAAGCGGCTTTGTTGGCAAACTGCTCCTTCTCCAAAGCGGACTGGAAACAGAAAATTATACGTTTGTAGCCGTCTTACTCATTTCCAGCTTGCTCGTGCTGTATTCTGTCATGAAAATTTTTATCAATTGCTTTTGGAGAGAGCCGAGACTATCGGCAGAACAAGAAAAAGGCAGCACGAAAGGATTGCTGTATCCTCCGTTCATGCTTTTGATTCTCTCGATCTTTATGGGTGTAGGGGCTGAATGGATTTATCCATATGTAGCGGAAGCAGCCCAAACATTATCAGACCCTTCTATCTACATCCATTCAGTGTTAAAGGAGTAGATGCATATGTCGTTTCAAATATTGCTCAACTTTATTATTGCTTTCATGTGGATGTTCCTCAACCACTCATTATCTGGGGTTACATTCATCATTGGATATATTCTAGGAATTTTTATTCTTTTTGTGTTAAGAAGGTTTTTCTCCGAACGTTTTTATATGGCCAGGGTGTATTCTCTCATGAAACTGTTGTTGCTTTTTATGAGAGAACTTGTAAAGTCTAACATTATCGTAGTCCGCGATATTCTACGGCCAAAGCTTAATATCCAACCCTGTATTTTTGCTCTTCCCATTACAGTGAAGAAGGATTGGGAAATTACGATTTTGGCGAATCTGATCACCTTGACTCCCGGGACACTCGTCATGGATATATCAGATGATAATTCGATTTTATACATCCATGCAATGAATGTGAATGATGTCGATGAAGCAATCGATGATATTAAAAATACATTCGAAAAAGCGATCATGGAGGTGAGCCGCGGATGATTGAAGGTTTGTTGAACACTGCACTTATCATTATTTCTATCGCTACAATTGGTTTGGTTTACCGTGCGGTTAAAGGCCCCTCAACACCGGACCGTGTAATGGCACTTGATGCAATCGGGATTAACCTGATCGGAATCACCGGAATCATTTGTGCCATCTTTGATACAGATGCTTATTTTGAAGTTATTTTGCTATTCGGAATTATTTCCTTCATTGGAACAATCGCCTTTTCCAAATTTTTAGAGAAAGGAGAGGTGATTGAAAATGACCGAAATCGTTAAATATGGTGCAGCCATTATCATTATCATCGGTTCTCTTCTCAGCCTGGTCACGACGATTGGCTTTATTCGAATGCCAGATACGTATACGCGCAGTCATGCCGCTTCTAAAAGCTCTACGCTGGGCATCATGCTCATCTTAATAGGCACACTACTTTTCTTCTGGGTGGAACAAGGCTACATTAGCGCTCGGTTAATGTTAGGAATTGTATTTGTCTTTATGACCTCGCCTGTTGCCGGACATCTCATTTGCCGAGCAGCTTATTACAAGGGCGTTCCTCTGTGGGAAGAAACCATCCAGGATGATTTGAAGATGAAAAAAGAAGCAAGGCAATCGGCTGAAAAAGAAACTTTAAAAATGCGCTGACCGCATCATTTCCCTTTCCTTTATTGTAGAGCCAAAAGAACCCGTCGCGAAAAGCCTCCTGGAGTTTCACGACGGGTTCTTTTGTTATAGAGACGCTTTTAGGATAGCAAGCACATCTTCTTTATTCAATACTTTAAAGCGCCCAAATTCCCCGTATGCCATTGCTTTGTCTGCCATGAGTTCAAGGTTTTCATCCCCGATTTCATAATCAGCCAAACGAGAAGGAGCACCAATACCGGACCAAAATTCGCGCAGCTTCTCGATTCCTTCAAGTGCGATCGCCTCATCTGTTTTTCCTTCCGGATTTACATGAAAGACGCGAACAGCCAATTGCTTATAGCGGCCTACGTTTTCGTGAAGAGTATGCTTCATCCAGTTCGGAAATAAAATGGCAAGACCGCCGCCGTGAGGGATATCATAGACCGCCGATACAGCATGTTCAATGTTATGGGTAGCCCAATCCCCTTGATAACCCATTTGAAGCATGCCATTTAACGCAATGGTACCCGAATAAAGGATGGTTTCGCGAAGCTCATAATTCTCGAGATCGTTCACAAGCTTAGGACCTGCCTCCATAACCGTTTGCAACACAGATTCACATAAACGATCCTGCAGCGGTGTATTGGAAACTTGATGGAAATATTGTTCAAACACATGGCTCATCATGTCCACAATGCCATAAATCGTTTGATTCTTCGGCACCGTGAATGTATTCACAGGATCCAAAATCGAGAACTTAGGGAATGTGTATGGACTTCCCCAGCCATATTTCTCTTTCGTTTCCCAATTGGTAATAACCGAACCGGCGTTCATTTCAGAACCGGTGGCTGCAAGCGTAAGGACCGTTCCAAATGGGAGTGCATCTGTCGCCGCTGCTTTTTTCGTGACGATATCCCATACATCTCCATCATATTTGGCTCCTGCCGCTACGGCCTTCGTACAATCGATCACACTGCCTCCTCCGACTGCCAACAAAAAGTCGACGTTTTCATTTTTACAGATTTCTACACCCTTATGTACAGTAGAGAGACGAGGATTTGGCTCCACTCCCGGCAGTTCGAACACCTGAGCTCCCGCTTTTTCCAAAATATTTATCACCTGATCATAAAGACCATTTCGTTTAATGCTGCCTCCTCCGTATACAAGAAGCACCTTTTTGCCATAGTGGTTAATTTCTTGCTCTAACTGCTGTAATTCTCCTCTTCCGAAAATCAGCTTAGTTGGGTTATAAAACGTAAATGAATTCATGTTCGTAACCTCCCTTTCATGCTTTATTATGATAAACACTTTTATAGCTGTAAAGCAAAGTGCCTCTTGAAAAGTTATTTCCATTTACATGTGCAGCATGCATATTTTTTCGTAAAAAAAACAACCTAATAGGGAATCACATATTAAGGAGGTTACCTTATGAGCGCGATTCAACGCATTGCACTCGTTCTTACAATCATTGGTGCCATTAACTGGGGACTAATCGGCTTTTTTCAGTTTGATTTAGTGGCTGCGATCTTCGGTGGACAAGACTCAGCGCTTTCACGCATCATCTATGGATTAGTAGGAATTGCCGGTTTAATCAACTTAGGCTTACTATTTAAACCATCTGAAGAAGTAGAGCGTTCTGACGCACGGGCAACACGCTAAATACAAAGAAAAGCGGAAGCGGCTCGTTCAAGGACGGTACGCGCTGGAAAAAGGTGAAACGACGCGAGTCCCCAGCCGCTGCAGCTAGACATTCTAAAAAAAGAAAAGGCTCCTGTATAAGGACCTTTTCTTTTTGTTAAGCTTTATTCAACAAGGCTGTTGATGATTCATGTGAACCAATCATATTGAATCGAGTAGAGGGAAAATAAATTAGCTTATTTTCGCCCCTCTCACAACACCGTACGTACGGGTCTCGTATACGGCGTTTCAATTTATATTACAGTGTGTACTTTTAAGTAACGTTCTAAGGCAGAGGGTACTCCCCTCTGCCTTAGTCTTTTGTTTGAGATTGCTCTTTGGACGACTTTTGATAATCCTATATATCGGTAACCTTTTCGACAGTAGGTTAATCCTTTCGCTTCTTCCTTCGGAATCCCTAGTTGAATGAGCGATTTGATTTGTTTCTTCGGTACCTTCCATTGCTTCCAGATGATTATTCTGATTCTGGAGCGCAGTTTCATATCTGTTCGTTCCATGGCTTTTTTCATATTCGCGATTCTAAAGTAATTCACCCACCCGAATATGACTTGTTTCAATTTCAATATTCGGTAGTCTAGCGGAATACTCCAGCTTCGCTTTGTCAGTTGTCGAAGCTTCCTTTGAAATTTCTGAATTGAAATGGGATGGGGTTTTACTCGGTATCTCTCGTTTTTAGAATCATAATAGTACCCAAACCCCAAGAATTTTAACTCTTTTGGGCGAAAGATTTTACTCTTTTCGGCATTTACTATCAATCCTAATTTCTCTTCTATAAATCTCACGATTGATTTCATCACTCTGTTCGCTGATTTTTCGCTTTTCACAAAGATGAGGGCGTCATCAGCGTATCTCACGAATCGTAATCCTCTACTTTCTAGTTCCTTATCGAGTTCATTCAACATAATATTACTCAATAGTGGACTGAGGTTGCCTCCTTGCGGAGTCCCGACTGGTGTTTCTTCATATTTCCCATTCACCATGACCCCACTGACGAGATATTTTCTTATTAGAGAGATAACGTCTCCATCATCTATTGTATTGGCTATAATTCGCATGAGTTTATCGTGGTGGACTGTATCGAAGAATCTTTCAAGGTCAATGTCCACTACCCAATCGTGTCCATCATTCAGAAGTTCCAAGCTTTTTATTATGGCCATTTCGCAACTTCTTTTTGGTCTAAAGCCGTAACTGAATTCACTAAATTGCTTTTCAAATATCGGACTAAGTACTTGATGAATAGCTTGTTGAACTACTCTATCCACTACTGTTGGTATTCCCAATTTGCGCATCTTTCCATTTTCTTTTGGGATCTCCACTCTTAAGGCAGCTTGTGGTTGGTATTTTCTTGTTCTGATACGCTGGCGCAGTTCATCCTTGTTCTCTTTCAGATATTGTTTTAGCTCGTCGACTGTTACTCCGTCGACCCCACTTGCACCTTTATTTTTATAGACACGTAAGTAGGCTTCATTCATATTTTGATTACTTAGAATCTGTTCTAAAAGTTTCACACTCGTTTCCCCTTCCCTCTCACGTAGTAAGTAATATCTCCTTTTTGGTTATCCTTTGAGATACGCTCATACTTTCACCATTAACACATTCGGAGTTCGTTACTTACGCATTCGTGGCGTTGAAACACTATAAATTGTTCAGCCCTTCATAAGTTTACTCATTACTATGGCTTCTGCTGACTTCTTGCGATTAACCGTTTTCGACTGTACTTCTGTACATCCGCAAGACCTCCCAGGGTAAGGTAACTATCTTTCCTCTTTTACTCGTCTGATTTACCTTATAAAGTTACGCACATCTTTTGGACTTTGACTTGTATTGGAGCCTCATCCCCTTTATAAAGCCTTAGTATCAGATTTCTGTACGTCGAGCCAAGATTTTATTCCACGCTTCCTCCAGCCCCTACCTCACGATAAGTACCTTGCGCTTCCTTAGTGGTTGGTCGATGTGTACCCCCACAGTGGACTTTCACCACCTAGATAGTTGCCATGCCTGGCACACAATAAAAAAGCGCCCTAACGGACGCTTTTTCACACTTACTTGTTGATTAAATCTTTACGATCAGATTGATCGATCCATTCTTGAAGCTTCTCTTTCAATGTGTTGAAACCTTGAGGTGCTTCAGTTGTTTGCGTTTGTACAGTTGCTTGACGCTTCTTTGGAGCTTTTGGTTTTGCAGCAACTTCTTCTTGTGCAGGCGCTTCTTCTGTCGCACGGATAGATAAACCGATTTTACCAGATGCCTCATCAACAGAAAGAACTTTAACGTTTACTTCATCGCCCACTTTTAAATGTTCGTTAATATCTTTTACAAATCCATGTTGGATTTCTGAAATATGAACAAGGCCTTGAGTATTTTCAGCGATTTCTACAAATGCACCATATGGTTGAATTCCAGTTACTTTTCCTTTTAAAACATTTCCTACTTCGATTTTTTCAGTCATGAGAACACTCCTATATCATGTTTTAATTTCGCCCAAGTATATGCAAGTAAAAAGTATACCACAAAATATGATTTTAATCAAAAATGTATTATTCTTTATTTATCATGTACAACCTGGGTTGAAAATATGAAACAGTTTTGATTTTTATCCTATGATTTCATTGCATAGGAAGCCACTTTACTTTCCAGATGCCATTTTTCCCTTTCAGCAATTTAAACTCGGGATTGAAGTTGTTTTCCGACGTATATAAACGTACAAATGCCGTTTTCCCTTTTATTCTTTCTTCCGAATACTTCAAGATACTATTGATATACGAATAATCCATCGTCCCCATTCCCTTCAAATCGGAAAGGACTTTTTCTTTAGAAGGCAGCGACTCGTCATCTTGGCTGTAAAGAGCGTAAATCATTTCATATTCTCCATTTAGGCTAGCTTGAATATATAAGCGCATCACATCGTAAGGACCAATATTTTCTAACAGTGTATCCTCTTTTGTTTTTTTGTATTGTTCGTAAATGGTTTGAAGTTCCTCGGGAAGCGGATATAAAGCTTCTTCGATTTTTGCGCTTTCGTTTGCCGTTTCATCTCCTGTCAATAAAACTGGATAATCAATCTTGGCTTTTGTCACTTCGTCCACATTTTTAAAATCGAAACGTTCCAACATTTCATAATGCTTTTGGACGGCGTTGTACGTTTTCGTATCTCCGTGTGCCTTTAAAAACATTTGATAATTTTGCTTCACATCTTCTTTCAATGTGCCGCTGGAATCGAATGTAAACCGATTATCAATTCCCAACAGATAGTAGCCAAGAGCTTGTTTGTATTGTTCATATAACATATTTGCACCTGGAGAAGACGGGTCTGCTAAGATCGTTTTTTCAAGTTCTACAATATAATCCCCTAACTGTTCGAACGTGACGTTCAAGGTACCGTCGACTGCTATCTTCTTTTCGGAAAGCATTTCCAACCGTTGTTGGAATGCCGAACCGATATAAGGGTTAAAGGTTTTTTGCATTCCTTTGAAGTCAATGCGCAATCCCACCATCCCTTCCCCTTCGTCATAAAACTCATACCCGCTGCCTACAGCGAATAGCTTAAATTCTTGAATGCCTTTAGAAGATGGGGATTGTACATCATTTAATTGTTTTAGAAATGCATTCATATCATCGATCGACGTAATTTCTGATTGAACATTGCGCCATCTCTCCTGGTAAGCGGGCAACAGCTCATTTTGTTTATTGATTAAAGATTGCAGACGGGATTCAATATAGCCTTGTATTTGACCATCTTCCGCTTTTGCATCTCGTTCCAATTCTGCATATTCAATATCAGGAGTCGCCATCTTTTGGATAATAAATGTCCGATGCTCATCCCAAAGCTGCAGAAACTGCTTTTCACTTTTGGATTCCTTTTTGGCGTTTGCTTTGAATCCATTCAGTTTTTCTTGTGCTTCTTGGACAAAGGAGTAATGATCGATTTCCTCTGTCACCAGCTTACTTTTCAGATCTGCCGCAAATTGATCATAAATCATGGATAAATCAAGGACAGCTTCATTGTATTTTTCATCGCCCAACTGATAGGAAGGGTCCTCCTTGACCTTTGATTCAGCAAGCTGATTCATGGTTTTACCATCATCAACTTTTACCTTCGCCTCCTCATTTTTTTGTTGGGAACGTGCAGATAAATTTGATTCGCCATCTAATGACAGCTGTTGAAGGAACTGCATGCCAAAAATCGCTCCAAGAAGAAGGACTCCAATAAAACTTGCCACATACGGTAAATGGAACCATTTTTTCCGCTCTTTTTTCTTTTCATGTTTCTGGATATTCTCCATGATGGTCTGGGGTGAGCTAACCGGAGGAATTCGTTCATAGGAATCCTTTAATTGCTTTAAACGCTGCTCAAACATTTTATCATCCATATTTACCACCCTCTTTCGCTTCAAATTCTTCAACCGCTTTCCTCAGCATCGTTTTTCCTCGAAGAATCCTCGTCTTGACAGTCGATAGGCTGATTGACATGATTTCTGCGATCTCCTCGTACTTCTTGTCATGAAAATAAAAAAGAATAATGGGTGTACGGTACTTTTCATTCAACGTTTGAAGACATATGTGAAGCATCCGGTCTTCTTCGCTTTGAAGCAAATGGGTTTCCACTTGAGGATGGTCTTCTTGGGGCTGCTGCTGAAACTTAAATACCTTTTTTAAGTTTTGGCTTCTTTTTCTAGCCATATCCCTCGTGACGTTTAGGGTAATCTTATACAGCCAAGTCGTGAACTTGGCTTGGGTAAACTGATCCAAAAACCGATACACACGGATGAACACTTCCTGTGTAATGTCTTCTATTTCATCCCGCCTATTTCCAAGCTGATAGGCGAACTTTTCCACTGTAGTGTAATGCAATTGAATGAGTTGCTGAAAAGCATGATCATTTCCATCCTTTGCTTTTGCTATTAACTCTTCTTCGTTCAACGTTTCTCCCTCCCCCGTTCCATTCATTAAACGCCCCCTTTTGATTCTTTGTTACACGGAAGATTTACCATATTAATAAAAACCGCAATTTAACATTATATTACATTTGGTAAAAAAAGGGGCGGTTTTGCTGCATTTTTTTCAGAAAAACTTCTAAAAGATGGATCAAAAAAGTGTCACTTTTTGTTCAGAAAATTCTAATACCTCATGCAGTAATCATGATAAGATAGAAGTAGAACAATGTTTGAGGGGGCTTCACTTATGGAACGTATAGGACAAAATATTAAAATGTATCGCGAACTTAAAAAGATGACACAAACCGAACTCGCTCTCAAAGCACGATTAGGCGTTTCTACTATCACTAAATTCGAGAATGGCGAAAAAAATCCAGATCGCCAAACCTTATTAAAAATCTCCACGGTATTAGATGTTCCCATTACGGAGTTAACAGGGGTACAAGAGGAAGGAATTGTCCATGCAGAAATGGATGAGGAACTTGTAGAATTAATTCACGAGATTGGAATAGAAAAGGCAAAATTCATTTTAAGAAAAATGAAAGACTTGAATGAACCTCAATATTTACAGCTCGTAAGAACGGTATTCGAACAAAAATATGATGTTGCAGAATAAAATAGTTGTGTTGCTTGTTTAAAGATTCCCTTAGATGGCTATACTACAAACATAAGGCTTTCTATAGTATTCCCCCCCTTTTTTTCATATTGGCAAAACCTCTAAAGAGGTTTTGCCAATTTTTTATTAAGAGGGTGACTAAAAAGGCGTGAAAAGCATACCTTTTTAGTCACTGGAATACTTTATCATGTACATAACAGCGCCGGGCCATGACCAGCCTTAACTGGTCATGGCCCGATATGCTTCGCCTCACACATGACGATTGACAAATCTCTGCATTCTTCCAATTGCTTCTTGCAACACTTCCATCGAAGACGCATATGAGCAACGAATGTGCCCTTCGCCGCCCCTGCCAAATACACTTCCCGGTACAACAGCAACCCGTTCTTCCATCAGAAGCTTCTCGGCAAACTCTTCCGATGTCATCCCTGTTCTCGTAACCGATGGAAACACATAAAAAGCTCCTCCAGGTAAATGACAGTCCAATCCAATTTCATTTAGCGATTTGACCATATAGTTTCGACGTCTCCGGTAGCTTCTTCGCATATGCTCTACATCCTCACGCCCGTTTTTCAAGGCCTCGATTGCCCCATACTGAGCCATAGTCGGAGCACACATCATCGCATATTGATGGATTTTGAGCATGGCTTGGGCCAATGTTTCCGGAGCACAAATATATCCTAGCCGCCATCCCGTCATCGCAAACCCTTTTGAAAAGCCGGAGACTAAGATCGTCCGTTCTCTCATTCCATCCAAAGATGCAATAGAGGAGTGGTCCCCATCATATGTCAACTCTGCATAGATTTCATCTGAGATGACCAACAAATCATGTTCTTTTACAATCCAGGCGATCTTCTCTAATTCTTCTTTCGTCAATAAGCTTCCTGTCGGGTTATTCGGTGAACAAAGGAGAAGCGCCTTCGTTTTCGGGCTTATTGCCTTTTCAAGTTGATCGGCTTCCAACTTAAACTCGGTATCGATTGTTGTCTCAACCCCTACAGGATGGCCTCCTGCCAACGAAACAAGAGGGGCATACGAAACAAAAGTCGGTTCTGGAATAATCACTTCATCACCAGGATCTAAAATGGCACGCATCGCGATGTCCAGCGCCTGGCTTCCTCCAACAGTCACAATTACTTCCGATAGCGCATCGTATGTAATATGAAATTGCGAATGCAAATATGAGGCAATTTCTTGTCTGAGTTCAACCAAACCTGCATTGGCCGTGTAAGCCGTATATCCCCGTTCCAATGATGAGATGGAGGCTTCACATATAGACCAGGGAGTGACAAAGTCCGGCTCCCCCACTCCAAGCGAGATGACGCCTTCCATGCCCGCTGCCAAGTCAAAAAAGCGACGTATACCTGAAGGTTTCAACTGTTCCACTTGTTTAGATAGATATGATTTCATTACGGAGACACCACAATTCTTCGATCATCTTCGCCTTGCTCATAAATCGTCCCGTCATGCTTGTATTTCTTTAAAATAAAGTGAGTGGTCGTCGATAAAACAGAATCGAGCGTAGATAGCTTTTGAGATACAAAGTATGCAATTTCCGACATCGATCTTCCTTCTACAATAACAGATAAATCATATGCTCCAGACATTAAATAAACCGATTTGACCTCGGTGAAGCGATAAATGCGTTCAGCGATTTCATCAAATCCAACACCGCGTTTTGGCGTGACCTTCACGTCAATCATCGCTGTCACGTTTTCATGACCGTCCACCTTTTTCCAGTTTATAGCCGTACCATATTGTACAATGACTTTTTCTTGTTCAAGCTTATCAATGATAGCCTTCGTCTCTTCAAGCGACAAATCCACCATTTTGGCAATGGTATCCACCGCAATGCGACTATTTCTTTCCAGTATTTCAAGGATTTCTAATTCTTTCTCTTGTAAAAACATCATGAATCCTCCCATTTCCTAAATCACTTCAACCATCATTATAGCAAATAACGATATGAAAAACGGAATTTTCCGTCAACGAAAATCAGAAATAAAAATTGGAAAACAAAATAACGCTTAAATGGGATCATTCCGGGGAAACTATTAGAAAAATTAGCGAAGAGGATGATTCAAAAGAAAAGACACCTATCCTTTGAATCATCCTCCTGTCCAAAAAATATAGTTGGAGTGAAAAGTATGACGAACCATCCCTCTTTTTCATCACATTTTGAATCGATAAACGGCGTATCCGTTTATTACGAGCTGCACGGATATTCGCCTAAAAAACCAACCCTTGTTTTGGTTCATGGATTTCTATCCTCCAGCTTTAGTTTTCGTCGGCTCATTCCGCTATTGACAGAGGATTTCTCTATTATTACGCTTGATTTGCCCCCTTTCGGGCAAAGCGAAAAATCACTGACATTTGTTTACTCTTATAAAAACTTGGCCAATATCATCATTGCCCTCATCCAAAAACTCGGATTATCTAAAGTGACACTTGTGGGACATTCAATGGGGGGACAAATTTCTCTAAACGTCGCCAAATTGAAGCCGGATTTAGTGGAAAAAATCATTTTGCTGTGCAGTTCAGGCTATTTAAGCCGCGCCCACCACAGCTTGATCTTCTCCTCTTACGTTCCTTACTTTTATCTTTGGGTGAAAACATGGCTTGGCCGTAAAGGAGTCAGCGGAAATTTACAAAACGTTGTGTATGATTTAAATATGATTGATGAAGAAATGATTGAAGGATATACAAAACCTTTTGGTGACGACCGTATTTTCATGGCCTTAACCCGGATGATCCGCGACCGCGAAGGAGATTTATCCTCACAAGATTTACGTTCGATTGAAACCCCAAGCCTGTTGATTTGGGGAGAGGAAGACCGGGTTGTCCCTTTAAAAATCGGAAAACGTTTACAAACAGACATCCGGAATTCTACCCTTATTTCCTTTCAGCGAACAGGACATCTCGTTCCTGAGGAAAAACCGGAAGCTATTCAAAATCACATGCTGCAATTTTTATGGTAAGAGGGTCGATGGGTATGTACATATCCATCGACCCTCTTATCTGTCGGAATTATATTTCACATGTACCAGTGTTCTTAATAAGCAAAAGTTCACTCGCCTTCTTCTCACAAACCGATAAAGGAATGATCTCTTCAAATGAAAACTCATAAATACTTTGAATGCGGCGCGCCAGCTGTTTTTTCTCATCATATCGATGAACCGCTTCAAGCACATCTACTACTTCCGTCTCATAAGCGTCCGGTCCATAACCGAGCGGATCCCATGTTAATAAACTTTCCATCAACTGGATATTCGTGCTTTGCATACTATCCACAAAAATCACCTCTCATTTTTCCTAAAAAGGATTCATCTCCATTCAATCGAATAATACGTTATATAAATTGTTTCCATTTTATTACATAGGAGGATAAAATATAATGCGACAGCCTTTTGATTATATCACGAATCGAAAACAGACTCATTCTGTAAAGTGGGATGGAGTTCAAACCTTCTTCGGCTCCGATGATTTACTGCCCATGTGGGTAGCTGATATGGATTTCCAAGCTCCAGCCCCCGTACGGCAGGCGTTACAAAAAGCAGTTGATCATGGGATTTTCGGATATGCAATGACAACAAACGAGACAAATGAAACGATTGTAAACTGGATGCAAAAGCGACATGGTTGGAAAATCGAATCAGAGTGGCTTGTTTATAGCCCGGGCATCGTATTTGCCATCAGTATGGCTATTCAGGCTTTAACCGAACCGCAAGATGCCGTTTTAATTCAAACACCTGTGTATGCCCCTTTCTTCAATATGATTAAGCAAAATGAGCGTACACTTATCGAAAATCCGTTAGTGCTGCAAAACGAACGCTATATCATGGATTTTGAAGACTTAGAAGAAAAGCTGAAACAAAACGTAAAAATGATGATTTTATGCAGCCCTCACAACCCGGGTGGAAGAGTGTGGACAAAAGAAGAGTTGGAGAATGTATATAGACTTTGCCAAAAATATGATGTCATTTTGCTCTCGGACGAAATCCATGCCGACCTTGTCCATAAGCCGCATGTGCACATTCCTATCTCTTCCCTTAGCCATCGTGACAGCAGTAAGGTTATTACATTTATATCTCCTAGCAAAACCTTTAACCTGGCTGGTCTGCAGGCATCGGCAGCCATCATTGAACATAAAGAAATCCGAGAAGCATTTACTCGTATGCAGCAGAAGCAAGGGTTTTTCTCTTTAAATGCATTGGGCATCATCGGATTGGAAGCAGCTTACCGGGACGGAGAAGAATGGCTTGAACACTTGCTTGCCTATTTGCAGGATAACATTCAGTATGCTTCCCGCTTTATCCGGGAACGACTTCCTAAATTAAAAGTAATGGAGCCTGAAGGAACTTATTTAATTTGGATTGATTGCAGAGGCCTTGGATTATCCGATGCCCGGATTCGTACGCTTCTCCTCGAACAAGGAAAGATTGCACTCGAGCCAGGAACTAAATACGGACAATACGGCAGCGGATTTGTCCGCCTAAACATCGGATGTCCAAGAGAGCTATTAGAAGACGGATTGGAACGTCTTTACCAGTCTTTTTCTCCTATCTAATAGGCAATTTACTGAAAAAGAGGATGACTCAAAAGGTATAAAAAACACACCTTTTGAGTCATCCTCTTTGCATTACTCTTTTTCCTTGCCAGGCTCATTTTGTTCCTCTTTACCGCCTGTTTCTTCCGTTTCTTTTTTCTTTTCTTTATTCTCGGAAATCGTCCCGCATGCAATACGTTCCCCTGCATTGCCGGCTGGTTGGGTCATTCCATCATCTTTTCCTTTATGAACAACAAGAGATGTTCCCTGGCTCTGCAGCAAGGAATTTTTCCCTTCCTTCATTGTGACCCCCGGTGCCATGAGTGTCCCATTAAACTTTCCGTCTTCTTTTACAATCAAATTAGGAAGATCCCCTGCATGGGCACCCTCTGGATGAAGTAGTCCGTGCTCTTTTCCTTCCGGATTAAAGTGGTTGCCGGCCGATTTAAATTCGGGTGCATCACAACTTCCCTTTTCATGGATATGGATAGCATGTTCACCGGGAGGAAGCCCTTCCAGCGCAAATTCCAATTGAACGCCATCCGCCTTTTCGCTCATCGTTACACTTCCGAGCGAATCACCCACTGTGTTAAACAACTCTACATCTTTTTTTGTTGTTTGCTGTTCCATACAACCAGCTAGAAAGACAACAGTAAGAAAGAAAGTACTAGCTGCTTTTTTCATAAGCTCCTCCAATAAAAAGTGTCTTAGTATCTTCAACATCTTTTCCAGTGAGGCAAAAGTTTAAACCTTTTTAGCCCCATTCATATCTTGTAAAAACCTGGTTGATTCAACTAATATTTAGTACATGAATGTTCACTTCATCGGAGGGGGCAGACGCTTATTCTCGATTGGAATCTTTCAATTTTTCTTCCAGCTGTTTAGCTGCCTGTGCTTCTTTTTTGGATATTCTTATAATAAACTTCATGGTCACCACAGCCGCTACTCCAAAGAGCAGCATCGTAAAAGCGGCCGGGATGTATTCGGATTTATCTTCCGGAAAATAAAGAAATAACTGAAGGGCAAAAAATAATAACAAATTTAACACCTCACCTGTAATCAGCTTGCCTTATATCCTTTATAATATTTTTACACCCATCTATCAAGGAGGATTATAAATGATGAACGAAAACGAATTGAAAATTGGCGATATTGTGACCGGCATTTATAAAACCGGAAAATATATCGGTGAAATTACACAAGACCGCTCTTCTCATTACCTAGTAAAAGTAAAAGCCGTATTGAAACATCCACAGCAAGGAGACTTGCATAATCCAAAGCAAGCAGAAGTTCCGTTCTTCCACGAACGCCGTGCCCTCGCTTTTCATGAACAAACAAACATACCGAAAAACATGGTTAAACTATATGTAGGAGAGATTCCAGACTATTATTCTTCTTTAGCTCTTGCGCTCGACCAATTAATAGAGCAGCTGGACAGCGAACAATCAAGCTATGCTGCCATGAGTAAAGAAAGATTACATTCGTTGAAACAAGAGTACTTTAGAGGACGTTCCTAACAGGGAAATGGATATTACCCGATGGTAAGGCGAAACTAAAATAGAAAAGCCAAATCACTCTTATCGTTGATTTGGCTTTTACAATGCGAATTTATTAAGCAATTTGGAGAAATCCACCCGGTCACCAATCGTGGTGGGTTCCGGCTGTGCTAAATATCGTTTGTCATTTTCTACGAGTTTAAAAATGTTGTGTGTTGTCATGGCATCATCGAGTGCACAATGGTGTTTGCCTGTCCCTTCTTTTCCATATTCCTGTACTGCCTTCCAAAGCCCGGTTTGATTTTGATCTCCAAAGAAACGTTTGTATTCCATTGAAAGATCGATTTGTTTCCCTTTAAAAGGAAATGGCAGTCCGTTTTTTTGGCAATTATGTTTTAACACCTTCATGTCCATGTTTCCCCATGTAATGATGGTGCTTGCAGCAAGACGTTCATAATCTTCCAATCGATGGATGAGTTCTTCTACGCTTATGCCATTATCTACCTGATTTTGTTGAATATTAAGAAAGGACTTGCAGCGTTCTGTCAATATAGGGAAAGCAGTGGGTTTGACATAAGAAGAGAAAGTGTCGCGAATTTCTTGATTGATGACGGAGACAATACCAACTTCAATAATTTCAGGGAAAAAGCCTTTTGGGTTCCCTTTTCCCTCAGGCATCGTAAATTCAAAATCAATAAACAAATACTGATGGTCATAATTCATCTACTCTTCACCCCTAAAGCATTATCCGTACATGATTATTACTTCATTATATCATGTAACATTTGATTATACGCCTATTTTTTACATTTCTCCAAAAAGATTCTGAATTTTCAAGGCGTTTCATTTCTACTTTATTCATCAGCCTGTCTAATTGATTGAGGCAATTACCCCAAATTATTATTTTTTTACGATAGACTATATTCAAAATCGAATGTTAATATTTACACTTTCAGCTTATTCATGTGAAATGGTTATTTCGTTCCAATGAATAAAACATTAACACTGTGCTTTTACAAATTTTTACGATAAAGTGAAACTTCATTCAGTCAGTGAATAAACCGAAAAGAAACCGTAATTTCCTGTAGTCATTCCTCCTTGCCTTTGCTAAAATGACAATCATGACATATGAACCATAGAAAGAGTGAATCACTTGAGGACGTTTGCCGGGTTTCTCCTATTATGCATTCAAGTACCCATATTTGTTGTCGTTCTTTTTTGTTTGACGATCGAATGGAACAATATTCAATCTCTTCAAAAAGCAATTCAACGGCAAATTCATATCCAACAAGTCTCACTTCCTCAAAACAGCTATATGTATGACGGAAATGGCCGTGTCTTTTCCGAAATTCATTATGGGGAAAAAAGAGACTATCTACCCATCAAGAAAGCCCCCCAGACGATCATCGATATCTTCCTGACAACAGAAGATCAAAACTTTTACCAGCATCGCGGTTTCGATATCGGAGGCATCGCAAGGGCATTTACCGTCAATTTAAAAAGCCAGTCTATCGAGCAAGGGGGCAGTACCCTTACCCAGCAACTGGCAAGAAACTTATTTTTGAGCCACGAAAAATCGTATAAACGCAAAATAAATGAATTGCTTTACGCCTATCAGCTCGAAAAGCAATTTACCAAAGCCGAAATCTTGGAGCTTTATTTAAACAGTATTTATTTCGGGCACGGAGTATATGGAATTGAAACGGCCAGCACCTATTATTTTAAAAAGACAGTCAATGAACTTACATTGGGGGAAATGACCTTTTTAGCCTCTATTCCAAATAATCCGAGCTTGTATGATCCCTTGGCTTCTTCACCTAAAACGGCTAAACGGCAGCAATTCATTCTAAACAAAATGCTTGAAGCAAAAAAAATAGACGAAAAAGAGTATGAGCAAGCACGTCAGCAGCCGATTGTGCTGAGTATCAAAAATAACATTGACCTTTACCCTGACTACACAACATACGTGCAGGAGGAACTGAAAGAATTAATTGCACGCAGCGAAGGGTTTACAGCACGGCTTCAAGATGCAGATGAACAAGAGCCAAAGAAAATTCAACAAGAATTAAATCAACGAGTAAAAGATGTGCTGCAATCAGGAGTTCACATTTACACTGGCCTATACCGCCCTCTTCAGGAAAAAGGAGCGGCCGTTTTAAAGGATGCTATTCCTCCGTCAGATGTAAACGGCTCCCTTGTCGTAATCAATCACAAAACGAAGCAAATCAGCGCCATTATCGGCGGAAAAGACTACAAAAAAGGCGATTTTCATCGTGCATATCAGGCTGTAAGACAGCCCGGATCCGCCATTAAGCCATTGCTTGTCTATGCTCCTTATATCAATGAACGAAACGTCCATGAAGATAGCTTAGTCAACGCAGGAGCCTTTTGTCTCAACGGGTATTGTCCTCAAAATGCAAGCGGGCGCTACTATGGCATGGTGACGATGGAAACGGCATTTAAGTATTCATATAATACCTCCGCTGCACGTCTTTTGAATGAATTGGGAATCAAAAAAGGGTTTCAATATATTCAACCTTTTCGGTTTCGGCATATTGATTCACAGGATTATAATTTAACAGCCGCTGTCGGAGGATGGACTTATGGTGTGACACCGCTTGAGCTCACCAGTGCCTATACCGTATTCTCCAACACTGGAACATATAGTCCCTCGCGCGCAATCGCAAAAGTAACAGATGCAAATGGGAAGGTATTATACAGATGGAATGATACTCCAGTACAAGTCTGGACGGAAGAAACAAACGATACAATGAGGAAGCTGCTCGCAGAAACCGTGAACAGCGGAACAGCCCAAAAAGCGAAACTCGCCTATGGCTACAGCGGCGGAAAAACCGGCACAACTAACAACTATAAAGATTTATGGTTTGTCGGTCTAAATGATCATTATACAACCGGTGTCTGGATAGGGAGCGACACCCCAAAAAACCATCATGCCCTGTCTAAACAAAGCCCGCATCTGCTCATTTGGAAACAGCTGATGGAACGTGCAAACCCTGTAAAGTGAAGGGAATTTCCATCAACAGGGGGGTCTCCCACTCATACGGGATGAAATCGTTTAAGATGGCTTGTCAATACCTTATGTATAGAACAGGGAGCGTGGATCTTTTCATCCACGCTCCCTGTTCTATATCGGCAGACTCTTTAACATACTATTATAGAATGTAAGGGACAAATAAATGATGCCGCTAAAAAAGATGGCCCACGTTAAAATATGAAAGAAAATAAAGCCTACAAGCGGAAGGGGCTTAAATAATCCGTGCATTTCATATACAACATAAATAAAATAAACACAGGCCGTAACGAAAATGGAGAGAACTATCCATAATAGGGAATGCGAAACGATGAGGGAAACGAACGCCCCTGCTAAAAAAATAACCGTCCCTTTATGAATTTTTTCCGTTTCCTCTTCGACCTGTTCCTTCGAAAACAGAAACAAAGACATCCCCATTAAAGTATCTCCAATCAGCTTTAAAGCCGCAAAAAGCATAAAAAAGAAAAAACTCAACAATAAAAATAATGTGACCGTTAATTCCCTCGTCGAAAAAAATAACCTCAAGCCTTCGTATATCCCTAAGGATTGAGATAAATCGATAAAGAAAAAGCTGAGGTAAATTCCTAATGACATGCTGAACAACACAATGGTTAATAATGGAACGTAACTCATGATGTATTTATTTTTGGACATTTTAAAACCTCTTTTTATAAATCCATATTAAATCCTGTTACGGATTTTCAACTCATAGTGCTATACAGGGCAGCTTCTATTAAGCGGAATTATTCTAACAGTTACTTAAACCGATCGCTTTATTATAACAACTGCTATCCCCCTAAAAAAGCTCAAACTCCCCCTTTAATTAGAGAAGGAAGCACCTTTTATTTATATCGGCCTCTTTTTCCATTTTTATAAGCTTAAATGGGTAAACGACAATGATCTTCTCTAACTGAACATCGCAAGAATAAATACGAAAAAGATTTATTGTGGTGCTCTTAGAAAAGGGATATAATTATAGTCGAAAATAGGCGATTATTGTTTTATAACAAGGAGGATGGATAATGAAAAATGTCGTTATACATAAAATCGTCAAATATATCTTTACAGAGGATCAGCTAATCGGCTATTGGAAGAGACTTGGAGAGGACTTGGACTTTTCTTCTTTATCGAATGAACAGCTGATTTCATTGGCTAAAAAGCTGCTTAACGAAACATCGCACAGCCAATTGGAGCAGCATATCGCAGGTGGAATTTGGCGATCAGAGGAAGAGGCATCGGGGAAACTTCTGGCTGAAGACGATTCAGAAAAAGATGTACATATTGAGTTAATCGATACATCTCTATCGGGAGTTTCATCGGAAAAAGTTCTAATTGATCGCTTCCTAACCTTACAATGCTCATCCTGCTCATTTACGTTCTATGTAGAAGATCTAAAAACAGATACTGATGGATTACACTGTCCGAAATGCCAAAGTAAGGTTACTTACGCATAAAATCGGACGCTTTTTTTTAATTTAATAATCAAAAAAGGAGAGGACATCTGTGCACGAAACGGCCATACATGAAGTGTCAAACTTTCAATATTACGCAGCCATTGTCATTTTTTTAGTTGCGTATGCCATTATTATTTCTGAAAAAATCAACCGTGCAATTATTGCCCTGTTGGGAGCCGTGTTAATGATTGCATTCGGTATTGTAGATTTAAATACCGCTTATACGCATCATATTGAATGGGGTACGATTACTCTCTTGATTGGAATGATGATTCTTGTAGGAATTACGAGTAAATCAGGCGTCTTCCAATTTGTTGCGATTAAGGCTGCAAAAATCGCAAAGGGTAACCCGATTAACATACTCATCACACTCTCTCTTTTAACAGCATTTGCATCCGCTTTTCTTGACAACGTAACGACAGTTTTATTGATTGTTCCCGTTACGTTTTCTATTACACGCATGCTAAATGTGAATCCGGTTCCTTATTTACTTTCAGAAGTCCTGTTTTCAAATATTGGCGGTACGGCTACACTTATCGGCGATCCGCCGAACATTATGATCGGTTCAGCTAATAAGCACTTAACGTTCAACGACTTTTTATTTAATCTGGCACCGGTCGTTCTCATTATTACATTAGTTACGGCGGTTATCCTTTATTTCGTTTATCGAAAACAGCTTGTAGCCGATCCTAAACTCATTGCAAAGCTCATGAAGCTAGATGAAAGGGATTACATTAAAGATGCAGTGCTAATGAAAAAGTCACTAATTGTTCTTGCATTGACTATTCTTGGATTTATTACTCATTCGATTACTCATGTGGATGCAGCAGTTATTGCGATGGCAGGAGCCATCATTTTAATGTTAATCGGAGTGAAAGAGCATGATCTAGAAGAGGTATTCGCTTCTGTCGAATGGGTTACCATCTTTTTCTTCGCGGGTTTATTTACGTTAGTTGGAGGACTGGTTGATATTGGCTTAATTAAGTCTTTAGCACAAAAAGCGCTTGAAATTACAGGTGGAGATATCACAACGTCTTCCTATTTAATTTTATGGATTTCAGGCATTGCTTCCGCTACAATCGATAACATACCTTTTGTCGCCACCATGATTCCACTCATTCAAGACATGGCTGTCGGGATGGGATTATCACCTGATTCTGCTCAAATCGACGTTCTTTGGTGGTCACTCGCTCTTGGCGCATGCTTAGGCGGAAATGGAACTTTAATCGGTGCATCTGCTAACGTTATTGTCGCCGGCCTCGCTTCACGTGAAGGTCACGGATTCAGCTATATGCAATTCTTGAAAATTGGAGCTCCCCTGACTTTAGTGGCACTTATCATCTCACATATTTATATTTTCTTGCGTTACTTAATGTAAATATATAAAAGCGCCTATTTCTCCCAACATCTCTTGTAGCCGATTAGGGGAAAATAGGCGCTTTTTCTTCAACTCATAAGCTATAACTTTAATTTTTTAAGATATCTCACCCTTAAGGATTTAATCAATAATAAGGTGTTTCTACCGTGCAGCGAGATGAATGCTATTTCTTTTTCAACACAGCCATGGTACAGCGGGAAATACAAATAAGCTTCTCTTCCTCGTCCGTGATGTTTATCTCCCATATCATCGTCGTTTTTCCTTTATGGACAGGAGTGGCGGTTGCCGTCACGATTCCGTCTTGCTTAGCGCGAATATGGTTGGCGTTAATTTCTAACCCTACACAAATTTCCGTTTCTTTATCCAAACATTCGTAAGCCCCGATACTGGCTACCGTTTCTGCCAAAGCAACGGATGCGCCGCCGTGGAGTAAGCCGAATGGCTGTCTCGTCCGTTCATCTACAGGCATCGTTGCCACTACTTTCTCCTGGCCCAAATGGGTAATTTCAATTCCCAACGTTTCGATCAATGTATTTTTTACATTCATATATGTATCAGCTCCTTCTCTTTACAGTCCATATTCTACCATTATTATTCGTATGTTCTACATAATTTCCCTTATTTCCTGCATAACTGTATGTCAGAGATATGCTGCTTTTTATTTTTCGGGAGGAAGTCTGTAAACTTCCTCCCGAAAAATAAAACAGCAATGATGATGTCATCATTGCTGTTTTATGAACCAAACTGTTCAAATGGTTTGTATTGAAGCCACTGATCAATTTTTTCATCAAGCTCTTTTATCTTTTTTAACGCCAGAGAATCGCTCATTTCACGGTAGTGATGCTTTCCGCCAGGCTCCTCATCAGCTTCATCGGCAAGACGTACAACCTTTTGCAACGGGCGTTGCTTTAATGTCCCTTCCGGTAAATATGAATCGGTATGCAGTAAAATGGCCAATGCGATTTCTTTCGCATTTTGCGGCTCTTCGCCGAGGCGAATCAGCAATTTATGGGCTCTTTCCGCTCCTTTAATGGCATGAATATCATTTTCTTTATATTTTTTATAATCCCACTGCCCATCTGTGTACCATTCATAATGGCCAATATCATGCAATAACGCAGCCTTTACGGCCAAGTCAGGGCTCACATTGAATTGAATGGCAAGACGATAGGCATGATAAGCGACAGAAACAGCATGGGCAACGCCAGATCGTTTCAAATATTTTTGAGCGATTGGGTGAGTAAAAATATCCGTTAAAGTTACACTTCTCATTTCCAGTCACCTCATTTTAGGTATTTCCGTAAACAATATCACACTTAACAAAAAAGAGCAATGGAATTGTCAGAACCTTTCACATTGCCCCTTCTACAGTATATGTGTTGCCTAAAAGAGGTGTTCGGACAAACAAATCTCCCTCTTTCATTTCCAATTATCTTGAAAACAGTTATGAGTAGTTTGCGAATCAATCCCAGGAAAAACGTTGTTCTTTCCAGGGATTCCCATAATTATGATAACCGTTCCTTTCCCAAAAACCTGGTTGATCCTCCGCCACAAACTCAATTTTCCTCAACCACTTGGCGCTTTTCCAAAAATACAAATGAGGCACTACTGCCCGAAATGGAAACCCATGTTCAGGGGGTAAAGGTTTTCCGTTATGTGAATGAGCCAATAAAGTTGTTTCTTTTAAGAAGGCTTCCAGCGGCAAGTTGGCTGTCCACCCCTCCTCCGCATGAAAAACAACATAACGGGCTTCCCGCTTTATGTTTACATGCTTTAAGAGCTCTGACGAAGATATTCCTGTCCATTTGTTATCCAACCTTGACCAGCCTGTTACACAATGAATATCAGTGGCCGTCTCCGTTTGCGGAAGGTCCATTAATTGTGCATAACTAAATACTCGCAGGGACTCGACTAGTCCAAAAACTGTTAAATCCCATTCAGCCAAGTTGGGATAAGAAGGCACATTTCCATGATGCAGGACCGGAAATTTAGTCGTGACATGTTGATTAGGCGGAACACGACTGTCTTTCGAAGAGGCGGATTTCACTTTTCCAAAAAACATTTTCCCACTTCCTTGTACATAATTTTTTATTGTACCCGCAATCTATTGGGATGTCTCACAAAAAAATCCCAAAAAGGCAATCGACAACACCTTTTTGGGATTTTTTAAATTATAAAACCAATGCTGCAATCCAGCCGAAAATAATCAGTGGAATATTATAGAAAATGAATGTAGGTACACATGTATCCCAAATGTGATCATGTTGCTCATCCATATTCAATCCGGAAGTCGGGCCAAGTGTACTATCTGACACTGGGGAACCTGCGTCCCCCAATGCACCAGCCGTTCCAATAATTGCAACCGTTGCTAATGGGCTAAAACCTAATTGTATGCATAAAGGAACGAAAATGGCTGTAATAATAGGAATTGTAGAGAACGAAGAGCCTATTCCCATTGTAACTAACAGCCCAACAATTAACATAGCCAGCGCACCAAGTGACTGGTTACTTCCAATTAAGTCTGCCGAGCTTTCAACAAGGGCAGTAATATCACCAGTCTCTTCAAGAACACTGGCAAATCCGGCGGCTGAAAGCATAACAAATCCCATAAAAGCCATCATTCTCATGCCGTTTGTTAACAAGTTGTCTGCTTCGCTCCACTTAAATGATCCACTCATATACAACACGATGATACCAGCAACCGCTCCAAAAATCATGGAGTCAAACTGTAATTGAACAATAAGTGATGCGAGAACAGAGACTAAAGCAAACGCAATACCTTTTTTAGAGTATTCTTGATTCTCTTCAATTTGGCCAAGTTCCACATTTTTATATATTCTCGGTTTTCGGTAAGCGATTAATACAGCCGCCAATAATCCGATTACCATCCCGAGTGCCGGAATAGCCATCGCTGTTGGAATATCTGCTGGATTGATCGTCATTCCAGCTTCCCTCATATTTGTAGATAAAATTTCATGATAAATAATCCCGTACCCTGCTGGTAAAAACATATAAGGAGTAACGAGTCCGAATGTAATAACCGAGGCCACCAAACGGCGATCAAGCTGTAACTCATTAAACACTTTCAATAAAGGCGGAATCAAAATAGGAATAAATGCAATGTGGATGGGGATTACATTTTGTGAAAAACAGGACATGATTAAAACAATAAGAATAATAAGTACTTTTGATAGAGCCTTGCGTTTAGAGTCACTTTCTCGTCCTACAATTTTTAATGCAAACTGTACCACCGCTTCTGGTAAGCCTGTTTTAGAAATAGCAATCGCAAATGCCCCCAACATGGCATAACTCAACGCAACAGAAGCACTGTCCCCTATCCCGCTAGTGAATACTTCAACGGTTTTTGAAAACCCTATTCCTCCGGTTATCCCACCGATCAAGGCGGCGATAATCAAGGAAAATACGACGTTCACTCGCAATAAACTTAAGACAAGCATTGCGAGAACGGCCATAATAACTGCATTCATAATATACCCCCCCTGAGTGTATCTTTATTCCGGTAAATTATTATAGAACTAAAATAACAAAAATCATTATAATATGAATAATAATTTTGTCAATGAAAATTACAAACGACTGAGTAAAACAGGTGATAATCAAAAATGCCTGCTATGCACGCAATATGCAAAACAGGCATTTTTATCCTCTCATTATTTTGTTTCGAATCGTTCCACAAGAATCGCTAGTGTACGAACCATCACCCCTGTCGCTCCATCAGGCCCTAAAGCATGATGTGCTTTCGTCTCAGAGGTTCCCGCAATATCTAAATGGACCCATGGGGTGTCTTCTGCAAATTCGCCGATAAAAGCCCCTCCCATAATGGCGTGTCCTTCACGTCCGGGGGAATTATTCAAATCGGCAACTTTACTGCCCCGAACACGTTCCTTATCCTTTTCAAAAATCGGTAATTGCCAAATGGGCTCTCCCGCCTCCATGCTCGCTTCCCGCACCTGCTCAAACCACTCTTCATTGTTTGTCATGGCCCCGGTCGTATGCATTCCAAGGGCAATAATGACTCCTCCTGTCAGTGTAGCGACGTCCACTAAATAGTCGGCCCCGTGGTGCTTCGCATACGTAACCGCGTCCGCCAGTGCCAATCTTCCTTCCGCATCCGTATTTAATACTTCGATGGTTTTTCCGCTCATGGATGTAATGACATCATCGGGTTTTAAGGCTTCCCCGTTAATCATATTATCTGTAGAAGGAATAACGGCAACTACATTTTGTTCCGGTTTCAATTCGCCGATGATTTCCATTGCTCCTAATACGGATGCCGCTCCAGCCATATCTGTTTTCATGCCGACAATGCCGTCTTTCGGTTTAAGTGAGTAGCCTCCTGTATCAAAGGTGATTCCTTTTCCAACCAGACCAATGACATCGCTCCACTGTTCTTTTCCTTGGTATTTCAGTACAATCATTTTCGGAAGCTCAACAGATCCTTTGTTAACAGCAAGAAATGCTCCCATTCCAAGCTTCTCCATATCTTCTTTTTCCAGTATTTCCAGTTCGAAATGGTACTTTTCCGCCAGCTCTGCCGCATAGTTCGCCAAGTCTGTTGCCGTAAGCATATTGCCTGGCAAATTGACGAGCGTACGGGCAGAATTCGTTGCTTTTCCGTACGTATATCCGACAGTCAAAGCCGCTTGCAGCTCTTTTTCATCTCCATCTGCGTATACGATCACGTGCTCGAGTTGTTTTTCCGGCTCATTTGATTTTTTCTTATAGTCCTCAAATTTATAGGTAGCAAGCGGCCACGCTTCACTCAAGGCATGTGCTGCATCATATGTATCAAGATTGTCTGTCAAAAATGTCTCGAGGGCAATCGAAATCTCTTGCAGCTTTGCCTCTTGTACCTCTTTAAATAATGAGCCAAACGCTTCTTTTAAATCTTGCTCCGTCAGCTTTTCTTTTTTGCCGAGGCCGACAAAAAACAGACGCTTTGGTCCCAGCTTTCCAAACGTGTGAAGCTTGGAAAGCTGTTTCGCTTTAACGGCGATATCGCCTTCTTTAATGAATGTCAGCAATTGGTGATCCAACGCTTCATTGATATCTGCCATTAATCCTTGCGGCTGCTGGTTTTGATGAAAAATCCCAACGACTAACGCTTCCGTTTTCTGTTGTAAATCAACATTATTTTTAACTGTAAACATTAAAAAACCCCTTTCTGTTACTCTTCTAAATATAAAATAAGATCAGGTAATACCGGTAAAGTATGAATCGAGTCAAATTGAACAGAGTCCAGATGTTCTGGAAAAATACTTAAACACTTTTCCATAAACAAAAAAACTGGCTCGAGATTAAGTCCCCAATGGAAGGGGCGATACGGCTGTAAGTATTGATACGCTGTACGCATCATCATCCTTGCCCCTTTTATATTTCCGTATCCGTAATGATATAAAGCAACAGTTAACTGCAATAAACCTTTTAAAAACAAATTATCTTTTTCGGTCATCCACATGTCTTCCAACAAATCGTGGCACGTATAATAATCTCCCTCATTGAATTTGATAAAAAATTCATAGTATTCTAAAGGATAGCAAGACATTGCTTCTCCTCCCTATTTAGAGATTATGTCCATTTCTTTTAGGGAAAGGTTGTTATACAAGGATATGTTCAAAAAGGCTCAAAAGGTTCAAGGAAGCATCGCTTCGAGAATAAGGAAAACTTTTCAAGATTCTTTATTGCACAAAGAAAAAATGTTCTTCTTTTTGGAGAATATGGTATTAATACGCGAGTAGCGTTTAATACCACTGACATCGCCCGACTAAGAACCGCCGCGTCCTGTGACGGACGTCAGATCATTACTTTCTGTGCAAGTAAATTCGACGGCCATTTTTCCAGGACTTTTTGAACACCCCCTATAATATATGATATCAAAAGCAGAAATAACCTGTTAGCCATTTGATGTAAAGGAGCGTAATTTATGGACTTATTTACAAACTTCCCGCTTTGGAGCGCTTTTGCCGCTATCATTTTTGCGCAAGTCGTAAAAGTTCCGATTGAATTTATCGCAACGAAAAAGGTTCATTGGGGACTTGTTTTTAGTACAGGAGGAATGCCAAGTTCTCACTCTGCAGCCGTTACATCCTTAACAACGGCAATCGGTCTAGCTGAAGGGTTTGGCTCACCCTATTTTGCCATTTCCACCATCTTTGCCGTCATTGTCATGTTTGATGCGACAGGGGTGCGCCGGCATGCTGGTGAACAGGCTATTGTACTGAACAAATTGGTAGCAGACTTCAACCATTTTATTACAGAAGCGAAAATGTGGCCGGAACAAGCTGAAAAGGAGAAACAAGCAAAATTGAAGGAGTTACTCGGACATCAGCCAATTGAAGTTTTTTTCGGGGCCGTTACAGGCATTGCTATTTCTTGTTTTATTTATTTTTTTCTTTTATAAAGGGAACTTCCATCAGACGGATAATGACCAAAGAACATTCCATCCATTGAGGGTCTAAAATGTTCGTAACATTTCCCCTCATACAAATCGGTCTAGCACAACCAGGCATGTTCTAGACCGATCGATCCTCCCACCTTTTAGCAAGCATCTATCTTCTCGTTGAGAAAATGCTTGCTTTAGGAGGATTTGATTCCAATATATTGTTGGCGGAATACTTGCATGGATTTGTTTTCGTTTAACAATGTCAACTCTTCTTCCGTTAGGTTTCCGCTCCCCCGCTTTACTATATATACGTCCAGTGTCCTCTTTCCCCAGGACTCATATACATCATTTACTGTTTCATAATATAAATCCAAGCGATTCCCTTTAATGGCACCGCCTTTATCGGCTACCACTCCGTATCCGTAGCCTGGAATAAACAGAATCGTTCCAACCGGAAAGACATTCAAATCGGCTGCGATGGTCGAGTATAAATCACGTTTTACCTTTACGCCGGAATATGTTATGCCATAAGAAGGGTGTCCAGGCTTTTTCCCTGTCGATTCGTATCCCGCGGTATAACCAGTCGCTAACACATTGTGAACTGGATACTTTGACCAGTCAATCGCTGTTTCCAATGACTGGCTTTTGGGATTCATAACAGTTTGTTCACTCGATATTTGCGTGAATGTTTGACCTTCATGAAATAAAGTTTTATAAGACAATGAATTGGCTTTATAGTCGTTGTCTTCATATGAGTATGTTAAAAAAGATTCATTAGAGCCGGACCAAGGTGTACGTTCATAAACCCAATTCGCAATCGTCTGCGCTTCTACACCGGAAATTGATTCACCTGTTGTGATTAAAGCACCTATAAACAATAATGTCATACTTAACCGTTTTAGTATTTTCTTCATCATTACGAATATGACAACTCCTCTCACGATTCTATTCCTTTCCAAACCGGAAAGAAATTATTCGCGAATGAGAGAATGCCACATTTTTACAGGTTAATTCCATCAGTATATTTTGTTAATTTATTCCATATTTAATTAACCATGCAGGCAGGAAAAAATGACTGTTTCACAAGGTTACCATAGATGATCAAAATGATTATTTCACTGAAAGGACCCGTCAATCAATCCATGATTTTACTGGATTTTAGTGACGGGTCCTTTCAGCAGGCTGGATGGAAAAGGGAGGCTTTTGCCCCCCTTTCCATCCAGCCTGTTTTTAAAACATTCTATATCCTTTTGCACGCAGCCAGCGTATCACAAGACCAGAGACAATTGCCCCTGTCAAACCTGCTGTTAAAATCGCAATATCAGCCGCAGCCAGGGAAGAGATTTTCCCCCCTAAATGAGAGAAGGAAGGTCCAGGTTGTTGAATGTATTCAATAAATCTTATATCATCAACAATTAAAATGAAAACGATGGGATATAAAACCGCCATGATCCATGACATTCTTAATAACATATTTAGTAAGAAACCGATTCCAAAGAATAAAACGAAAAATAGCAAAATCGATATTAATAAAACCGGAATACTCATTTCCATGTTTTCTCACCTCCCGTACACATCCTTTTTTAGTGTACTAAAAAGGCGTATATGAATCCATATAAATAACGGGGCACGGATGGTTTTTTATCCGTGCCCCGTTATTGAAATAAGTTTATCCCTCATTAAGGGGCAGTAAGACCCCCACTGATGAAAGTTTCCTTTATTGGCGTGAATAAGCGGTCTCTGCTTCCTCCACTTCTTTTATACCGGTTCCTTGACAGTGTAAGCACGTTTCGGTTCCCCCCATCAGTATCGTTACATAACCATGACCATCACATAGTAGGCATTCATTCATTTTTTTCATCCTCTCATAATTTGATTGAATTTTCAGATAATATATCAAATATTTATTTGAATGGAAAGGAGCCTTACAGCTCCCTTTTTAATGATGTAAACGCATACAAATATGTTTTTCTTTAGTTTTCTTTCATATTCATACAAATAATTTATACGACGTGTATTCAAAATGGTCACCCGGGTTCAAATGCTCATGCATGTCCAACAGCTGGTATTGTTGCTCGATAAAATACTTTACCAATAAAGAGGTATTTTCGTCAAAACGTAGTTGGTCCTTTGTTAAAAAAGCAGCCGCTTCCAGTTCTTTCTCTTGTACTATAATGTCCGTATGCTTGGCTCTCATAAGGAAGATAACCATATTATCACTAATTTCATTCCGAATGACCCCTGACCGAATTCCAACCATGCCTAAAACGTCCGCTTGAACCCCTGTTTCTTCCATCACTTCCCGTATTACTGCTTCATCAAGGGTTTCTCCTTCTTCCACAAAACCGGCGGGAAACGACCATTTTCCTTTTAAGCCCCCATAATGCTTCTTCACGACAAGATAACGCCCATCCTCCGTCAGCACAAGTCCACTAACCGCAAGCCACACTTTCGCTCTCTTTTTAATCATTTGATTCTCCCCTTTACCCTTTCTTTAAATCATACTATACAATCATTTTGTGTGTAAAAAACACATGAATTGGAAAAAATTCAACATTTGATCTTTTTTATTTTTCAATGCTATATGAAGCAGAATCACCATACTTCATCCGCTAAGCAGCCTTATTTCCTCATCCATTATTTTCTCCATTCTCGAAAAGGTGCTCATTTCGTAAAACAAAGCGGCAGGCTTTTAAGCCTGCCGCTTTTTATTTTAGAAAAAGTTGAATTTACCTTTTTTCATTACAAGACCTGCTCCGCCTTGTAAGAACAATGCGCGGTTGTCTACTACCTTTTTCATGAATGAAGCACTTGAGCCGAATAATTTCCGATCGAATACGATACCAATTGCATCATCATGCCCCAATGAACATACTGTACCTTTTAAATCAGGTTTGAAGACTTCCATTTCGCCTTGGCCGCGAACCAATACAGCTAAGTTTTTGGCGCATGTTACACCTTCTTGCATCGCAACTTGTGCTGTCGGCGGATATGGGCGATTGATTTCTTCATTAATGATCAATGAGCAGTCACCGACAATGAAGATATTGTCATGACCAGGAGCGCGTAAATGAGGATCTACTTTTACACGGCCTCGCATGTTTTCAAAACCAGCTTTCTCAATAAGATGGCTTCCGCGTACCCCAGCAGCCCAAATAACCGTACCTGCTTTAATTTCTTCCACTTGATCATCCTTGGCAACAATAATGCCGTCTTCTGTACATTCTTTAATAGCTGTACCGATTTTGAACTCTACACCTTTACGCTCTAATTGCGTTACAGCATACTCCACTAACTCCGGATCAAAACCAGGCAATGCCATTGGAGCTGCTTCTACGCAAACAATGCGGACTTTTTCACGCGGAATATCGAATTCCTTACATAATTGGGGAACACGATTTGCCAGTTCTCCTACTAACTCGATACCTGTGAAACCAGCTCCGCCTACAACGATTGTTAATAATTCATCACGTTTTACCGGCTCGTTGTTGTACGTAGCGAAAATATAGTCGATGTGCTCACGGATTTGACGTGCTGCGTTAATATTGGCAAGAGAAAAAGCATACTCTTTCAATCCTTTAATGCCAAATGTTTCGGACTCGTAGCCAAGAGCCACAACTAAATAATCGAAGTCAATTTCACCATTTTCAAGAATCACGCGCTTTTCTTCTGGCTTAATGTCAACTACTGTATCTTGAACAAAATTCACTTTACTCTTGTCGATTACATCAGCAATTTTAAAGCGGGAACGGTCGTGATGCAGCGTACCTGCAGATACTTCGTGCAACCAAGTTGTTTCATAATGGTAATCATTTTTGTTTACAAGTACGATTTCTGCTTCGCTGACTCCTAACTTCTTTTGAAGATTAACAGTTGTCATAAGACCACCGTAACCAGCACCAAGAATTACAATTTTAGGCTTTCTCATTGCAATGTCATCCACCTTTTCTATAAAATGTTTTATTATTATCATTAATTTGACGAAAGAACCGTTGTTTTTTTCTTATTGTAAGCATCTCATTTTGTTCCTATCCGTCGCCTTATTCTAAAGTCTAACAGAGAGTTTGTGAATTACTTCACGTACTTAGTCGTAAAAGGACAAGAAATTGTTAGATAATTGTCATAAAATCTTAACAATATGCCTATCAAACATCATATGCCTTTTCGCAATTTTTTTCAAGACAAAATTCATTTATTTCTAATAACCCCAACTAATGGAATCGATTCCAATTCTATTTCAAATGAAAGAGCGAATATTCCTCACACTTGCTCCTCACAGCTTTCGGAAATTCCCTCTTTCCTACCTAGAGTTTATCGCAAAGCCTGAAGGTACAGGCGATATTTCTACGTATAAAGGAAAACCCAAATTAATTCGCTGAGGATCCATTGAGAAGCGAGAGTACAGCCTTTAAATACGGCTATGTTCTAATGAAAATGACGAGTGCTGCGATGAGCACTCGTCATTTTCATCAGAACCGCAAATTCAATTTACCAATAGAAAAGCCTTCATTCATTTAGATGAGGCACACTGTTTCTCTTTCAATAATGGAATGCGGCATAACGATTTCCTTTTCAGCTTGATGCCCCAATAGGATTTGGACAGCTATTCTCCCCATTTCGTAAAGCGGCTGACCAACCGTCGTTAACGGTGGTACCGTTTTTTCTGCCGTTGCGGTATTATCGTATCCAATGACTGAAATATCGTTAGGTACTTTCATGTTTCGTTTATGTAAAAAGGATAACGCTCCCGCTGCCATTTCATCACTAGCACAAAATACGGCCGTGAGCGAATGAGGATATTGAGAAAGTAATTTTTCCATTCCTTCTATTCCACTTCTAAACCTGAAATCCCCATATATGATTGAACAATCATCGATGTATAGTTGGTGATCCTGTAAAGCTTGTTTAAACGCTTGTACACGCGGAACGGTAGCTAACGGATCTCCTTTCGTTCCTGCAATCATCCCGATATGAGTATGACCATGCTGAATCAAATATGATACAGCATCATAAGAAGCCTTATAGTCGTTAACCTTTACATACGGCAACGGATAAGGAGACTGACTGGAAACAAGCACCACAGGAAGTTCCATGCCTTTAATCGTTTTATAATAGGCATCTGTCATCTGATCACTAACAAATACAATTCCATCTACTTGCTTTTCACGCAGCATTTGCAAATATTTCATCGTGCGTGTACCATTCTTATCCGTTTTACAAATAATTACACTGTAGTCAAGCTCATGAGCCCTATCTTCCACACCGTTTAAGATGGCGGAGGCAAATAAGTCCGACACAGCCGGAAGCAATACACCGATTGTCTTGGTCTGCTTACTTATCAAACCTCTTGCAATGGCATTTGGCTGGTAGCCCATTTGTTCAATCGTACTCATGACCCGCTTTTTCGTTTCTTCCGAATAACCCGGTAAATTGTTTAAGACTCTGGAAACAGTCGCAACCGAAACATTCGCTTTCCTCGCTACATCTTTTATGGTAACAGACATACCCCCACCGCCTCTTATGTAACCGTTTTCGTAGTGGAATTGTAACATTTATGTGAAATTCTTTCAATTGTTATATTCTTTACAGATAAAAAAGGGGGAAAACAGTCGGTTCTCACCCATGACAAAAGTTATATTCCAATTTATAGGACTTAATTATTCTTTAAATCGAAAGCTTTTCATTGAAAAGACCCGCCACTGAATCCCTTTGTTTTACTGGATTTTTAGGGCGGGCCCTTTCAGGGAGAATGACTGGAAAGGTATTCTTTTCATAACTTTCCAGTCATCCTCTTTATTAACATTCTTCAGGCTTACCTGCATTCGCAGCCGTACGGAAAGAAGATCCGCAGCCACAGGAGGCAATCGCATTTGGATTATCGATCGTAAAGCCGCCTCCAAGCATAGACTGCTTATAGTCGATTTTTGTTCCTTTTAGAGCAGGAGCGCTTTCTTTATCAATCAACACTTTAATTCCATGTTGTTCAAGTTGGACATCTCCCTCTTGCACCTCATGGTCAAACCCCATGCCGTAAGAAAGGCCGCTGCACCCGCCTCCTTGAATAGCTACACGCAAATAAGCTTCTTGTTCCCCATGCTCTTTCATCATATCTTTTATTTGAAAGCTTGCCGCTTCAGTAATCGTTAGGATATCTTGACTCATTTATATACTCGACCTCCTTCTTATTACTATTATACTCTTAATAAGCGTCTCCAACAAACAATCTGCCGCAGAATAAAACTACAGTTATCTTCTAAATTTGACAGCCTTCGGAAAAGATCCAAATCAATAATAGTAGGTTCCTGTACAGATTGTCTCAGCCGGTCCTGTCATTAATACAGTCCCTTCTTCTTTCCATGTAATGACAAGATCTCCGCCTGCTAAATGTACCGTCGTCGGAACACCTTTCGTCGTATGGCCGTTTAATACGGATGCCACCACTGCTGCACAAGCACCTGTCCCGCACGCTTGGGTAACGCCTGACCCTCTTTCCCATACACGAAAATGCAGCTCGTTTTCACTGACAACTTCTACAAATTCAACATTTACTCCTTCAGGGAAAATCTCATGCTTTTCCACGATTGGGCCTAATGTCGTGACAGGGGCTTCATTAATATTGGACACGTAAAAAATAACGTGCGGATTTCCCATTGAAACAGCTGTCATTTCATACTCTTGCCCATTAAAAGAAGTCTTCTCTGCCACCACTTGATCCATTGCCTCTCCGTGCATAGGAATAATATGGCTGGCTAAACGCGGTTGTCCCATGTCTATCGTGACGCTTTGAACTACGCCATTTTCCTCTTTCACCTGTGCTTCCACTAATCCAGATAACGTTTCAATCTTGAACGCTTCTGTTTGTACTAGTTTATGTTCGTAAGCATATTTAGCGACACAGCGCAGTCCATTTCCGCAGTTTTTGCCTTCAGAACCATCATTGTTAAAAATGCGCATCTTTACAGGGGCCGAATCAGACGGACAAATTAAAATCATCCCATCAGAACCAATTCCCGTATGAACATTCGATACCTTAACTGCAAGGGCTGCCAGTTCATCCTCTTCCAGTCTTTCTTCGAACATATTGACATAAATATAATTGTTTCCTAGTCCATGCATTTTCGTAAATTGGAAGCTTTTCATTTTTACTCCTCCGCTGCAGAAAGTTTTTATTGTTTTATAGTATAAAGATATCTAAAAAAGTGCACAATAAAAATATCCCCCGTTTTAAACTCCTTGATTACTTTAATCGAGGGGTTTTTTTATTTTGAGACTTTCTCCCTAAAAATAATCATTTTCTGTAGAATGAAACAGATTTTTTTAACAAAAAGAGCCAAACATAGTAAAAAAGGTTTATAATAAATACATATTCTAAATATTATCCCTTACTTCAATAGAAAGGAAGTAGGAAAAATGAATCACATACCACCGCTTTATGATCGGAATGTGGCATGTATGGTTTGCCACAAAAATTATACAACCAAAAAAATTCGTTCACGCTTTATTAAAGCGGTCAAATACGATACAGATTTTTTTACTCACTATGAAAACGATGACCTAAATCCTACCTTTTACCATGTGAACGTTTGTCCTCATTGTGGTTTTTCAGCAACCGAGGATTTTTCCCCATACTTTGCACCAAACTCCCTCGATCATATCAAGGAAAAAGTGTGCAGCCAATGGAATGCCCAAAATTACGGAGAAAAAAGAAGTATTGAACAAGCAATTAATAGTCATAAATTGGCAATTTACTGTGCTTCTCTGAAAAAAGAAAAACATATTACGATAGCAGGCTTACTGCTTCGCCTTGCCTGGCTTTACCGTATAAAAGAACAAACGAAGAAAGAACATCATTTTTTGGCCTATGCAAGACAGGAATATATAGAATCATATAGTCAAGACGATTTCCGCGGTACACAAATGGGCACAGTAAGAATTTTGTACATCATCGGAGAACTAAGCAGAAGAATCGGTGATGAAAAACAATCAGCCCTCTATTTTTCAAAAATAATTCAAAAACATTCGCGCGATGGAGATCAAAAAATCGTGGAGATGGCTAGAGAACGCTGGTATGAAATTCGGGAGCAGCAAAAAACGGCTATGTAACCTCTGTCCATGAAAGCGGCATTAAATAAACCGCCAGGCAAACCCCCAATGGTATGGGAGCTTGCCTGGCGGTTTATTTATAGTGTGTGTTCAAAAAGGAGGACAAAAAGGACCGAGAAGTTCAAGGAAGCGCAGTCTCGAGCAACGGAGCGTATGTGGTTAATACGTGAGTAGCGGAGAGACAAGCTGACGCCGAAATTCGACGGTCATTTTTTCCGGACTTTTTGAACATCCTCTTATAAGGAATGTTTTGAGTATGCTGGACCATTATTTTTATTTAAAACATTGGATTCTCTTCCAAGTATTCATATATATATTCAACTAATTGCTCAGGCGTTTCGGCTTTTACCATTTCCCCATTTACGAGAGCAAATAACATGTGTGCACATTTCCCGCAATATCCTAGGCAGCCATACTCAATGATATCTAAGTTGGGGTCTTTTTCTAATTGTTCCAACGCCTTTTGAGAACCGCTTGCTAAATTGCTAATACAAAATTCCACAATGGGTTTGATCATTTTTTTCACCTCGCTACTAATTTTTAATCGTACCTCGTTTTACAAAAAACGTCAATTTAATAACCTTAGCAAAATGTGTTGAAAATTGTCCGAAAACATGTTGTTATTTTTGTCTAATTTCGTTATACTTTTAGATGCAATAAGGATTAAACGTGCTATCATAACATGTTATTTTAATAAAATATGTTATCAAATATACAAATAGATAAATGCATAGAAGGCAAAGGAGAAATTTCCATGAAGAACCTTGTTATTCTTGGTGGCGGTTATGGCGGCATGCGTATGCTACAAAGACTTCTCCCGACTCAACTACCAGAAGATGTTCAAATTACACTCATTGACAAAGCCCCTTATCACAGTTTAAAAACAGAATTTTACGCATTAGCAGCAGGCACCATCGCCGACCAGCATGTTCGTGTTACGTTTCCAGAACACTCCCGTTTACACATTAAATACGGATTAGTGACAAAAATCGATTTAGAGAATAAACTTGTCCATTTACAGAACGAAGACCATGTATCATATGATGATTTAGTGATTGGTTTAGGCTGTGAGGATAAGTACCACAACGTTCCAGGTGCAGAAGAATACACATATAGTATCCAATCGATCGATGCATCGAGACAAACTTATCAAATGCTTAACAACTTGCCTGCTCATGCAGTTGTTTCCATTGTAGGAGCTGGATTGAGCGGTGTGGAACTTGCCAGTGAATTAAGGGAAAGCCGCCCGGATTTGACGATTAAACTATTCGATCGCGGAAAACATATTTTATCTGCTTTCCCTGAAAGATTAAGCAACTATGTACAGGAATGGTTTACTTCACACGGGGTCGAAATCATCAATAATGCCAATATTACAAAAGTTGAAGAAAATGCTCTCTATAACCATGATGAATGTATTCACAGCGATGTCATCGTGTGGACTGCCGGTATTCAGCCGATTAAAGTCGTACGTGAATTAGAGGCAGAAAAAGATTCTCAAGGGAGAGTCGTTTTGACTCCATATCATAACCTTCCTACAGATGAGCATGTGTATGTCGTAGGGGATTGTGCTAGCCTTCCTCATGCACCGAGTGCTCAATTGGCAGAAGGCCAGGCCGAACAAATTGTTCAAATTCTTCTGAAAAGATGGAAAGGCGAGGAATTGCCGGAAGAGCTTCCTTCCATTAAGTTAAAAGGGGTTCTGGGGTCTTTAGGAAAAAAACATGGCTTTGGTCTATTGGCTGAACGTCCGATTACAGGACGAGTGGCGCGCCTGTTAAAATCCGGAATCCTTTGGATGTATAAGCACCATAGCGGTTAAGAAGGTTATGCTTTCTTATCTTTTACAAAGAAACCCTTTAGAGCTTTTGGGCTCTAAAGGGTTTCTTTCGGCTCATACCCATATTTCTGAAGCTCTTCATAAATACGTTTTAACTTCGGATTCCCTTCCCCCACGATTTCTCCTTTAATCACCACAACGGGATAGAAGAGATCCTCATCGATCACTTGCTGGGCAAACTGTTTTTTCTCTAAATCTTCAGGCGGATTATGAATGTCTATATACGCTAACTCAAATGGCTGATCGGGAAACTTTCTTGAAATGGCAGCCTCCAGCCAATCATACGTCTCTTTGGAAGAAGGCAAATTGACACAACTTGCACAAATCACTTCCGCCCCATATACACACACTTCCACCTTTTCCTTCACCATATTATTTCCCCCTTTAAGCTTGTCTTCACTTTAATCTCTTTTCTAACAAAGTATTACCTTTTTGCTTTTATTTCTTCACCTTTTCTTATCCACTTCGTGCCTTTGGTTCTTACACTTCTTGTAAAAACCAAAGGCTTTTTGCCAACCGCTTGTATGTAAAGGATGGGAAAGGGGGGAGAAAACACCCCTTTCCCATCCTTTACATATAGGTTAACATTACCGATTGCACTTAAATAGATTTTTTCCGTCAGACCGTTTATAATAATCATAAGGAAGGGAGTCGATTAGTATGTCAGAAATGGATATGAAAGAACAAGTTCAAGAAGTATTAGATAAACTCCGCCCATTCTTACTACGTGACGGCGGAGACTGCGAACTAGTGGATATTGAAGATGGCATCGTAAAATTACGATTACTAGGTGCTTGCGGAAGCTGCCCAAGTTCAACTATTACATTAAAGGCTGGTATTGAGCGAGCTCTTCTAGAAGAAGTACCAGGCGTTGTTGAAGTAGAACAAGTATTTTAATCACAAAAAGAAAGACGGGGCTGAGCTCCGTCTTTCTCTTTGTGATGCTGTAAATAAAGGTTTACTTTATGAACATGAACCCGTTTTTGCTTCTTTTGTAACCTGAACTCCTTTTGAATCAACCTGCAGTATACTTATATCGCAATCAGGAAGAACCGTTTGCAAGTATTCTCCTACTTCCTGTCCCTCCCCTTTTTTCGCTAAACAAAGAACAGTAGGACCAGCGCCGCTTAATGCAACTCCAATCGCTCCTTTTTTCTTCGCTTCACGGCGGACAATTTCCAACTCAGGGACGAGAGCCGCACGGTATGGTTCATGAAACAGATCCTTTTCCATCATCTCTCCAACGAGTGTCCAATTTCGGCTCACTAACGCAGCTACCAATACATTCCCTATCGCTGCAGCCGCAACAGCCTCTTTGTAAGACAAGTTGTCCGGCAAAACGCTTCTCGCTTCAGTCGTTTTCAGCTCATAACGCGGAATAACGGCTACTACATCTAAGTCCAAGTCAGCAAGATGAACAAGGTGGGTCGTTTCATTATAATGGCTTCCGATAATCAATCCTCCATAAAGGGAAGGACCAACATTATCCGGATGCCCTTCTATTAAGCTGGCGATTTCCATCTTTTCATCTAATGTAAGCTGTAAATCACCTAACACGTTAGCAAGCTCAATGCCCGCTACAATGGCAGAGGCACTGCTTCCAAGACCGCGTGTAAGGGGAATGTCGCTTTCCACCTCCACTTTTACCGGAGGAAGGGATACGCGATACTTGTCCGCGACCTTTTCAGCAACTTGATACATTAAATTTTCTTTATCGGTCGGAATATCTTCTACATCTTTTGTTTTCGGAACAAATTCCCACTCGTTTGAAAGCTCGACTTTTAAAGTTAAGTATTTGGACAGTGCAACTCCAATCGAATCAAAACCAGGTCCCAAATTCGCCGAACTAGCAGGAACCGTTATCATAAATCGTTCATTTCTTAGCATGAAGCCACCACACCTTGAATATGCTCGAATACTTTCTCTTCATCATTTGGCAATACGACCGGCTTCACATCGTTTACATCGATGGCTGTGCTCGGATCTTTTAATCCATTTCCAGTCAATACGGCTACAACAGTTGAACCTTTTGCAATTAACCCTGCATTTACGTGTTTGATGACACCCGCAATGGATGCGGCAGATCCAGGCTCAGCAAACACACCTTCACGCTTCGCAATGAGACGATAGGCCGCCACAATTTCCTCGTCTGTCACTTCATCAATTTTTCCATTTGATTCCGATGCTGCATTGACGGCATATTGCCAGCTTGCAGGGTTGCCGATTCGAATAGCTGTCGCAATCGTTTCTGGATTTTCGATTACTTCATTACGAACGATGGCCGCTGCGCCTTCCGCTTCAAAACCATGCATATGCGGAAGCCCTGTTTGATGGCGCTCGTGATATTCTTTAAAACCTTTCCAATAAGCCGTAATGTTCCCTGCATTACCAACCGGAATAGCAAGAACGTCTGGTGCCTTGCCAAGCTGATCGCAAATTTCAAAGGCTGCTGTCTTTTGCCCTTCGATGCGATATGGATTGACTGAATTGACAAGAGCAATCGGAGCTGTTTCGCTCAGCTTGCGCACCATGGATAACGCATGGTCAAAGTTGCCTTCAATCGCGACAATTTCTGCTCCATACATAACTGCTTGAGCTAATTTCCCCATAGCAATCTTGCCGTTTGGAATGACGACGATACAGCGCATTCCTGCTCGTGCCGCGTACGCTGCTGCTGCTGCAGATGTATTACCTGTAGAAGCGCAAATAACTGTCTTGCTTCCTTCTTCTTTTGCCTTTGCCACAGCCATAACCATCCCGCGGTCTTTGAATGAACCTGTCGGATTTACACCATCGATTTTTACGTGTAAATCAATGCCTAGTTCTTCTGAAAGATGTGGTAAATGAAGAAGCGGTGTATTACCTTCATTCAATGTCAGCATTGGTGTTTTTTCTGTTATTGGTAAATACTCTTTATATTGTTGTAATAAACCGCGCCACATCACAATACTCCATCCCCTTCAACCCGATAGCTGCTTTTTACACTTTCAACGATTGCTGAATCGTTCAATTGCTGTACGACTTCCTCGTAATCCTTTAAAGACGCTTGGTGCGTAACAATCACGATTTCTGCCAATTCACTGTCTTTTACCGGTAATTGAATAATCTTTTCAAAGCTTACGCCTCTTTCGGAGAATAACGTTGTAAGAGCGGCAAAAGCTCCCACTTGGTCTTTGACATGAATGCGCAAGAAATATTTAGAGAACATTTGGTCAGATTCTTTTAATTGCTTTGAATATTGCGGAGCAACCGCGCTTCGGCCATTTACCCCAAGGCGCATGTTTTTCATGACGCCCACAAGATCCGATACGACGGCTGTTGCTGTCGGCAAGCTTCCCGCTCCAGGTCCGTAGAACATCGTTTCTCCGACTGCTTCTCCGTATACATACACCGCATTGTATTCGTCGTTAACAGACGCAAGAGGATGTGAGTCCGCCAACAATGTCGGCTGAACGCTTACTTCTACATGGTCGCCTGTACGATGAGCATAACCGATCAGTTTCATTGTATAGCCCAATTGCTTGCTGTACTGTAAGTCTTCTTCCGTAATCTCCGTAATCCCTTTAACGCGTACATCATCTAAATCAATTTTCATCGAAAAGCCGAGAGTCGCTAAAATAGTCATTTTACGTGCTGCATCCAAGCCCTCTACATCGGACGTAGGATCAGATTCTGCATACCCAAGCGCTTGAGCCTCTGCAAGTACATCTTCATAAGCTCGGCCATCTTTACTCATTTTCGTTAAAATGAAGTTCGTTGTTCCATTTACGATTCCCATCATTTTCGTCACACGGTCTGACGCTAAACCTTCCACTAAACCGCGAAGAATTGGAATTCCTCCGGCAACACTTGCTTCATAAAATAAATCACATTCATTTTCAGCCGCTACGGTCAGCAATTCCGATCCATAAAGTGCCATCAAATCCTTATTCGCCGTCACAACATGCTTTTTATTTCGCAGTGCCGTTAAGATATAATTACGAGTTTGTTCAACCCCGCCCATAACCTCAATAATCACATCAATTTCCGGATCAAGAAGAACATCTTCGACACTTGTCGTTAATTTATATGAATCGATTTCGACATCACGTTTTTTATCGAAACTTTTTACCAATACTTTTTTCACTTCAACTGGACAGCCAATTTGATGCATGAGTTTATCCTGATGATTTTCAATGATTTTTACTACTCCGCTGCCGACTGTTCCTAGCCCTAATAAACCAACTGAAATACTTTTGACCATCATTTCCACCCCGTTTGTGTTCTTACGAAGAACATTTGTTTATCTATAAAAGACATTATAGATATAAAACATAAATTTTACAATCCTTGCTTCACCTAAATCTCTTAATGAAAACGCTTTATACGTGATAATACCAATAAATAAAAATATTTTTAAAATTTTTTATTTAATAATAATAACATGTTTTTATAGGCTTTCACATTGGTTTTGAGAAAAAAAAGGCGATGAACGAAAGCGTCCATCACCTTTTCACATCAGCAATATTGCGGCAATACTTCTTTATTTATAATCGTTTTAGGTTTCTGCTGTTTCAGTGTAAGTAAAATATTATCCACACATAATTCAATCATTTCTGTCCGTGTCTCAATACTAGCGCTTCCAATATGCGGAAGGGCCACGACATTGGCCAGTGATAAAAGAGGATGATGCGGATCAATTGGTTCCTTTGTAAATACATCCAGCCCAGCGCCCGCGATTTGGCCTTCTTTTAAGGCTTGAATGAGCGCTTCTTCATCGACGACCGCTCCCCTCGAAGCATTGACGAAAATGGCGGACTGTTTCATTTTTTTGAATGCAGCTTCGTCAAACAAATGCTTGGTTTCATTGGTGAGCGGAGTTAAACATACAATATAATCCGCTTTCGTAATCAGCTCATCAAATGAACAGTATACGGCTCCAAGTTCCTTTTCTGCCTCCAAATGGCGGCTCCGATTATGATATAATATTTCCATTTCAAACCCTGTGGCGCGTTTTGCAACCGCACGTCCAATATTACCCATTCCTACAATCCCGATTGTTTTATGATGAATGTCACGGCCAGCCAATAAATATGGACTCCAACCTTTCCACTCCCCATTTTTCACATACTCTGCTGCCTCTGTTAGGCGCCGTGCTGCAGCCATAAGCAGGCCAAACGTTAAGTCTGCGGTCGTATCTGACAACACATCCGGTGTATTGCAAACTGAGATGCCTCTCCTTGTTGCTTCTTCCATATGAATGTTGTCGTACCCCACCGCCAAGTTAGCAATGACCTTTAAATGGGCCGCTTCTGCCATGACACTTTCATCCATTTTATCAGATAACATGGTCAATAATGCTGTCGCCTTTTTCGCTTTTTCAACCAGTAACTCATGAGGAACAGGCTCCTCTTCATGATCCCACATCTCTATATGGGCTATTTCTTCCAACGGTTTTATTAGTCGCTCCGGCAATTTGCGTGTAATAAATACATATGGTTTTTCCATTCCCTATCACCTCATTGTCGAAAAGTATCGTGCCATACGTTGTTATTTTATCACACTTACTTTTGACAATAATGCTTTTTATCATTGAAGCCATTCGATTTCCGGGATGTGATGCCTTTTAGTCGATATGCCCATTTTACTGTAAAAGTACGCCAAAAATTGTTCGTACTGTGTACATCCATGGATGATTTTCTCTATATCGCTCTCATAAGTCTGTTTTTCCGCTTCGCTTCGTGAGCTATAGTATCCTTCAATCGATTCAAAATAATGAACCGGAAACAGCAGCCTTGCATATAATAATCTCCAAGCAAAGGATGAAAGTGGAGTAATTTTTTCGTATTCACCTAAAAAGTCAAACAGTACTTTTTCCGAAAATACGCCGGATTTAAAGTATAAATGGCGGATATACTCCGCCAAATCGCGGCTCGGATGATCAAATACCCAATCTGTGGGCATCTTAAAGAAAGAATCTTGTCTCCATGTGGTAAGGATGAAACGGTGATGACAAATGGTAGCTATATCGAATGTGCGGGGCAGGTCATCAATTTCTGTATCAGTCAAATATTGAATGGCATTTTCCGTCACCCCTAAATAATACGGGAATGATTCAATAAACCGTTTATCCGTTTCATTATTGGGGTGTTCCTGTACTTTCATTCCCCAAAATTTTTCTAATTGATCGAGCCTTTTCTCCCACAATCCTTTCCACTGCCCGATTCGATTACTTTTTTCCATCGGGTACGGCAGCAACTTTCCTTTTTGGTGAAAAGCAGCCAGTTCTCGTCCATATGCAATAGATGATGTTTCAACTGGATATGGAACACGGCAAATCCCGAACTTCTTGCCATCACTTTCTGTTATCATTCCTCCATCCTTATTGATCATAAACGATGCCACTTTTCTTTCTCCTTGGGAAATCAAAAATTGGCTCATTTGATGAAACTCATACACTTCCTCTTCATCCAAATGCCCCAAATCCACGATAATATACAAAATACTACGATACTGAAAACCTTTATATTCACCTATATCCGTTAACTGTGCAGGCTTTATCCCATAATGGTCATAAATAGTTTGTATCATTCTTTCAAACCCTCTCCTTACCTTTTATTCCACTTCCGTCAACAGCATCATTTCCAGTGATTGAAGTTTCACTTTACAAAATTATATGAAAGGGATGAAAGATATTTGTCATAAAGTTATAGCATGTCCGAATAGAGTAACATTACAAACTCCAAACATGGTTTCATCGCAAAATGCCATACTAACAACATAAACTATTAAGAAATTAGGTGAGCTGAATTGGAAAAAAAACATGTGATTACGGAGCTTGAAACGAAAGCAAGGCAATGGATGCATGACCGCGGGGTTACTGTCAATGATATAGCGGAATTGGTTTATTACTTGCAATCAAAATATCATGAGAATTTAGCCATGGACGAATGCATTTTCAATGTAGAACGGGTGATGGCAAAACGTGAAGTTCAAAACGCCATTTTAACAGGCATTCAATTAGATATATTGGCCGAACAAGGAAAACTTGAAGAGCCCCTTCAAACCATTTTGGCTACGGATGAAGGCTTATATGGGATTGATGAAATTCTGGCTCTTTCTATTGTAAATGTATATGGTTCCATCGGCTTTACGAACTATGGGTATATTGATAAACAAAAACCGGGCATCCTCGGATTATTAAACGATAAAGAGGCTTCCGGAAAATGCCACACCTTTTTAGATGATATTGTAGGAGCCATTGCTGCAGCCGCTTCCAGCCGTCTCGCCCACCGCGCGGCGCATACAGAATAAAAGAAAAGCGAAGGCTAGGAGACGCAGCTGGACAACAAAGACGGGTGGACCAGCATGCCTGCTTCTGGTTCATCCGCCTTTTAAAATGCATTTTCCATTAGATTCGCTGAATCCACTCCTCAAGAGAGTCCACCGTATAAGTAGGCTTCGTTTCATATCCTGACAGTAGCTCTTTTGTTGTTACTCCCGTATGGACAAGCAAGGTATCCAAACCGGCATTCATCCCTGCCATAATATCCGTATCATAATTGTCTCCCACCATTAATGTCTCTTCCTTCGGTACCCCCAATACTTGCAATGCTTGTTCCATAATGATGCTTTCCGGTTTGCCTATGAATAAGGGCTTCGTTTGTGTGGATACCGCAATAACGGACGTGAGAGATCCATTCCCCGGAAGCAGCCCACGCTCTGTAGGAAGGGCAATATCTCCATTCGTCGAAACGAACATTGCCCCGCTTCTTACGGCTAAGCAAGCCGTCGCCAACTTCTCATAATTTATGCTGCGGTCAAGGCCTACCACTACAAAATCAGGATTTTCTTCTTTAAATGCAAACCCCTTCTCCTGCATTGCCTGGTGAATTCCCTCTTCTCCAATCACATATGCAGAACCGTTTGGATTGCGCTCATGAAGATAGTTGGCCGTCGCTTGGCTCGTTGTAAATACTTGTTCTTCTTCAGCAGGAATGTCGAACTGCTTCAATTTCTCTGCTACTTGCCCAGGTGTACGAGTAGAATTGTTCGTCACGAATAAATAAGGGATATTTTGTTCTTTTAATACCATCACAAAATCGCGGGCTTCTTGAATAAGCTCTGTCCCCTTATACATCGTTCCGTCCAGATCAATTAAATAGCCTTTGTACTTTTTCATAAAAAGCCTCCTATAGTTACTTACCTTTACTATGTACAAAAATTTTAAAGAGGATGACTCAAACGGGTCAAAAACATATCGTTTGAGTCATCCTCATGAAAAGCCCCGCCTTGAAAATCCAGTTAAATGATGAATTTCGTAACGGGGCCTTTCATTAAAAATTGATTATTGCCGTCTATTAGAAATTTATCGACCGGCTTCCTTTACGCCTGAACGAGAAACCTTCTAATCTGCAGGGTCAATTTTTAAAAGCAGAAACAGGCCCCAGTTCATTTTCTAGGTATTGGCGGACCCGAAGCGGAAATTGCTCTATTGCGCCCATATGACGATTGAGAGTTGCCGCTGCTTCTATATGGTCTACATTTATGTAGTCTTGTACAAGCGATTTCCGTAAACGGATAACCTGCTTCAGTTCTTCTCCTTCTTCTTCTGGTACAACACGCTCGTCCATCAAAATATCAATAATGTCATCATAGCTTCCAGGATCTCGCATAATAAACCCATCAATCATGGCATTTCCCACATCTAATATACATTCAATGACAAGATGGCCAATACGTTCAAGAACTTTTTTGTCAAACAATGTCTCCCATTTCTCTTGCTGCTTAAATAATGTACATTGCTGTTCCAAAAATTGTAACGTTTGTTCAATTTTATTGCGGTCGACAAAATACATAATAATTCCCCTTTCTCTGACATATGTTTATTTTAACATATCTAAACATATGGTTAATAAAATTCATGGTGTAGGGACAGGCGTTTCTTGTTATGATTATATATGCACTAAGGAATACCGATGGGAGGAATAAATAAATGGGTGAACGCTTTTTTTTATACGATGATACAGTCGAGACAAAGACAAGATTTATTAGTTTTATGGGAGAGAACCAACGATTTGATTTAGCGATTGTTCAATCCGACCGTTATTATGGGAAGCATCTCGTGCTTGATATTCAAGGCGGACGCTTTGCCATTATTGGTCAGGATGACTTGGATGAACCAGGCTATTTAGAAGATGTCTATAAGCTCAACGAAGAAGATGCACAGGAGCTGCGGGAGTTTTTATACGAAATTATCTAAATAAAAAGGTCAAGCGAAGGACAAAGCGTCTTTCTTCTTGACCTTTTTATTTATGCACTTTTTTAACCACAAAATAAGCACACCCGAAATTACAGTATTCCTGGATGTAATCATTTAATGTACTGATTTTTGTATCATATGTCGATTTTTGGTTTTGGTCGTCAAAGAATCCCCGAAGCCGAAGCTGATTATAGCCCCAATCGCCGACAATATAGTCGTATCTTGTTAAGATATCGCTGTACCTTGCCCTGAAAGTTTCTTCATTAAAGCCGTCCCGGAACTCTTTTACGACCTCATAGCAAATATTATTGATGCAAATCATAAAATATCCCCTCCTCCTTCCTGTTAACAATACCATAATTATAGACACTAAACCATCAATTAACACGAAAAAATCCGAGTAAATGCAGCACCCTAATAAGTAGGGGGTGTTACTATTGAACAAGACATTTTGCTATGTTCTTGCTGCTTCTCTCTTTACGATTACTGGATGCCAATCAGGTATGACAGAGAATGAAGAAGCATTGTATGAGGAAAGCGGCAATACCATTAATGTATCAGATCGAAATGAAATTTATAACGAAGAAAATATGACGGATGATCGCGGCACTTCCCGTTATGGGTTTGTGAGACATCAAAAAAGCCCAACAGGAAACGATGTCAACATGTACCAAAAAATTGCGGCATTTGATCGCGAGAAGGCAGCGGATACCATTAGCCGCCTGGCTGTAGCCCTTCCCAACATTAACGATGTCGCAACATTGGTGACGGATGAAGAAGTACTCATCGGCTACAAAACAACTGAGGAAAACCGCATGGAAGCAGCAGACCAAGTAAAACGAACAGCCATGTCTGTCGTTCCAAGATACTATCATGTATATGTGACAGACAATCCTCGCATTATGCAGGACATTGAAAACTACAGTATGGTCGGGTCTACTACACCCAATATGGAACGATCCATTGAAAATACAGTCCGTGAAATGCTGAAATCTCCACAAGGCCGCAAAATGAGCGACGGAGAAGATGCAAACGGCGAAATGAAAAATGAATTGAATGACCCAATGGACGGCGACCTTAAAGACCGCCCTTCCATGGAACATCAATTAAAAGACTAATGAAGAAAAGCGTAAGCACCCGTATAACCACAGCAATGCCGGCACTCGCCCTTCTTTGCACATCGGAAGCAGGATGAAAGTCGTACTTTAACTTGACCGGCTCGCCCGAAGAGGCTGGGGGCTGAGGCTAAACATAAAAAAACGTCCCGGATTGAATGAGCCGGGACGTTTTTATTACGCGTTCTCTTTATCACGCATTTGCTTTGTAGCAGAGTTGACTTGCTCGTCAGCATGATAAGATGAGCGGACAAGCGGGCCTGCTTCAACATGGCTGAATCCTTTGCTCAATCCAATCTCTCTTAACTCTTCAAATTCTTGTGGCGTGTAATACTTCACCACTTTTAAATGCTTTTTCGTTGGCTGCAAATATTGCCCAATCGTCATAATATCCACATTGTTGGCACGTAAATCATCCATCGTTTCAATGATTTCTTCTTTTGTCTCACCTAAACCAACCATCAAACTTGATTTAGTCGGGATATCTGGCTGCATCTCTTTCGCACGACGAAGAAACTCTAATGAACGGTCATATTTAGCACGTGCACGAACTCTAGGCGTTAAGCGTCGGACCGTTTCAATATTGTGGTTTAAAATGTCAGGACGAGCATCCATCAACATTTTTAAATTTTCTTCAATTCCGCCCATATCAGAAGGCAGAACTTCAATCGACGTAAACGGGTTTTTACGGCGAACGGCACGAACCGTTTCTGCAAACACCTCTGCTCCTCCATCTTTTAAATCATCACGGGCAACAGCTGTAATAACGGCATGCTTCAAATTCATTAACTGTACAGAGTCAGCTACCCTTTCTGGTTCTTTCCAATCTAATTCAGAAGGCAAACCGGTTTTTACGGCGCAAAAACGACAGGCACGTGTACAAACGTCCCCGAGAATCATAAACGTAGCTGTACGGCGAACCGCCCAGCACTCATGAATATTAGGGCACCGTGCTTCCTCACAAACGGTATGAAGGTTCTTTTCCCTCATCATCTTCTTTAAACCTGTATAATTTTCATTCGTATTTAATTTGATTTTCAACCATTCCGGTTTGCGAACATGTTCTTCTTTTGTGGCCATCTACATTCACTCCATCCATGATCGTTCCAATTTTCAATGTATATGTAAGTGTATACGACTTTTCATTAAAGCATAACTATATGAGGTTGTTCAAAAAGTCCGGGAAAAATGACCGTCGAATTTCGGCGTCAGCTTGTCTCTCCGCTACTCACGTATTAACCGCATACGCTCCGTTGCTCGAGACGGCGCTTCCTTGAACTTCTCGGTCCTTTTTGTCCTCCTTTTTGAACCACATACTATATGTCACTTTAACATTAAAAAGCGCTTTCGACAAGTTCCCTGCCCACTATTTACCTCATCTCTTCCCTTTAAAATATTGGAAATCATTTAAGTTCCATTTTTCTTTTACTTGTTTACGAAGTGGACCGTTTACTCTATATCCCGTTTCTCCACTTAACAAGCGGCACGGTCCACTTTTACCAATGATGGGCATGTATCTGAAAAGATACATGCCCATCATTGGTAATATTTTATATTTATGAATTAGCTTTTATCCCGCAAACTATTCTTATGGAGCAGTTGGAAGGAGGATTAGAATTGAAAGCTTTACTATGGTTTCTCCTTTTCATCTTCACTTTTTCTAACTGTCAGATAGGTTACGCCACGACAAATGTGCAAGATGAAGAAGCAATCAATGCCCGGCGGATAGAGTTGTATAAAAAGGCGGAAGCGTTCACACAAATTCCCTGGTTTTACTTCGCAGGAATCGATCAGTATGAGCGCAGTGCCCGGCGGGGAAGAAAAGATATCCCAAGAGAACAAGGTACCTTATCTATTTATTTTGAGCAAGGCAAGTGGGCAGGTCCTTTAAATCCACAACCAGAAGATACCAATCCAGCTACTATTCGTCTGTTCGGCGGATATGGAAAAGATGGAGACGGGGATGGGAAAGCTTCCGTTCATAATGATGAGGACGTCATCATGTCAATCGCCCATTATCTTCAATCCTTTGGAACAAGTCACGAACACATTAAGATGGCTCTGTGGAATTATTACAGACGCGCCAAAGCTGTTGATATCATTGTTGGCAATGCTAAATTATTCGAGAAATATAATCGTCTAAACCTTCATGATAAAGTATTTCCTGTTCTGCTTCGCTCCAATTACAGCTATAAAAATACATGGGGAGATGCAAGAGGCTGGGGAGGGCGTCGTATTCATGAAGGAACAGACATATTCGCAGGTTATGGAGTCCCTGTTCGCTCTACTTGCTATGGAATTATCGAGTTAAAAGGATGGAATCGATATGGCGGGTGGCGAATCGGTATTCGTGACTTGAATAACGTTTATCACTATTTCGCTCATTTAAGCGGGTTTGCGAAAGATTTAAAAGTGGGACAAATCGTAGAACCCGGCATGCTTATAGGCGGTGTCGGCAGCTCCGGATACGGCCCTCCCGGCACATCCGGCAAGTTCCCTCCACACTTGCACTATGGGATGTACAAAGATAACGGCGTAACAGAATGGTCATTTGATCCATATCCTCAGTTAAAAATGTGGGAGCGTGCGGAAAGAGCTAAATTAAGACAGAAGAAATGATGCCCTGTCATGGGAAGTAAAAAGGTTGGGCACAAAAAATGGATTCCAATCTTTTGATTGCATCAAGCTTCGCTTTCACTTTTTTTGCTGTGCGAGTTATACTCACAACCAGGTCACCTGAAACCACTTCATCTATACCTAATTGATGCAACAACCCCAGCTCAAGCAAGCTGGGGTTGTCACATCATTATTTTATGATATTTTATTTTCCTTAACTAAAGTCCGCCAAGGTAAGCCATTTTAATTTGTTCGCTTGCCTGCAGCTCTTCTGCTGTGCCTGAAATCACCACACGTCCAGTTTCAATAACGTACGCCCGGTTGGCAATGGATAAAGCCATGTTGGCATTTTGTTCGACCAACAGAATCGTCGTTCCATCACGATTGATTTCTTCAATAATCTGAAAGATGGTTTTGACCATCAGCGGAGCTAATCCCATCGACGGCTCATCAAGCAAAAGGAGCTTAGGTCTTGCCATGATGGCTCTTCCCATGGCCAACATTTGCTGCTCTCCCCCAGAAAGTGTTCCAGATAACTGCTTTCGACGCTCAAGCAGACGCGGAAAAAGCTCATATACTTTTTGAATGTCTTTACGAATCTCATTCGAATCTTTTCTTAAGTAGGCACCCAATTCCAGGTTTTCCTCAACTGTCATATTTGCAAATACCCGGCGTCCTTCCGGCACATGGGATATTCCTGCTTTCACGATTGCTTGAGCCGGCTTACCAGAAATGGAATGATCCAAGTATTGGATTGTCCCTTCCTTAGGCTTAAGCAAACCCGACAAAGTTTTCAAGAGAGTGCTTTTCCCTGCTCCGTTAGCTCCGATTAAAGTAACAATTTCTCCTTCATTTACTTCCAAGGAAACTCCTTTAAGTGCTTGAATATTTCCATAATAAACATCAATCTGATCAACTTTAAGCATGGTCGCTAGCAACCTCCTCTCCTAAATAAGCCTCAATGACTTTCGGATGATTGCGGATTTCGTTTGGTGATCCTTCCGCAATAAGCTGACCGTGATCTAATACATAAATCCGTTCACAAATTCCCATTACCAAGTGCATATCATGCTCAATTAATAAAATGGTCAAATTAAACTTTTGACGAATAAAAGCAATTAACTCCATAAGCTCGTGGGTCTCTTGAGGATTCATCCCTGCCGCTGGTTCATCCAGCAATAATAGCTTAGGTCCCGCAGCTAATGCTCTCGCAATTTCTAATCTTCGCTGTTGGCCATAAGGTAAATTTTTTGCTTTTTCATCCTTAAATCGGTCTAATTGAAAGATTTTGAGAAACTCAATGGACTTTTCCTCCATCTCTCTTTCTCCGGAAAAATGGGAAGGGAGACGCAATATAGAACTTAGAATCGAATGTTTAGCTAAAGAGTGATAAGCTACTTTAACGTTATCCAATACAGATAGCTCATTAAAAAGGCGAATGTTTTGAAATGTGCGGCTGATTCCCCTGCGCGTAACCTGATAAGGAGCCAATCCATTTAGACGTTTTCCATCGAATAAAATTTCGCCTTCAGTTGGAACGTACACTCCTGTCAGCAAATTAAAACTGGTCGTTTTTCCGGCTCCATTAGGTCCGATAAGCCCGATAAGCTCTCCTTGATGGATTTCCATATTAATACCCGAAACAGCCTTTAGTCCACCAAATTGAATCCCAGCGCCTTGAACTTGAAGCAAAGGATTACTTCCCATACGAGTTACCTCCTTTCGTACCTTTCCACTTGCCGAAATAATCTGTGATTTCACGAGTACCCATTAACCCTTGAGGTCGATATAGCATAACAATAACCAACACTAAGCTATAGATAATCATGCGTGTTTCCGGGTAGTCCTGTAAGAAAGTTGAAATGATTGTTAATAAAATGGCTGCAATCACGGATCCAGATAAACTTCCAAGTCCACCTAAAACAACATAAATCAAAATATCAAACGATTTTAAGAAACCGAAATTTGTCGGCTGAATGATATAAAAGTTATGGGAATACAACCCTCCCGCAATCCCCGCAAAGAACGAACCAAGGGCGAAAGCGACAACCTTATAGTAAGTAGTATTGATTCCCATCGCATCTGCTGCAATTTCATTTTCACGAACCGAGATACATGCCCGTCCATGCCTCGAATTTGTAAAATTCATGATAACCAACAGGGTAATAAATAAACATAGGAAAGTATATGTCCAAGTAGTTAAATGGGAAACCTGCATACCTGCAGCGCCTCCAACATACTCAATATTCAGGAATACAATTCGAATAATTTCCGCAAATCCTAAGGTAGCAATTGCTAAATAATCGCCTTTTAAACGTAGACTGGGAATCCCGACAATCAAACCGGCTAAAGCGGCAACAATCCCTCCCGCTACCAAAGCCAACGGAAATGAAAGTTGTAACTTCATGGTGAAAATAGCGGAAATATAAGCCCCTACCGCTAAAAACCCGGCATGTCCAATCGAGAATTGCCCAGTGATCCCAATGACTAAATGAAGACTGACTGCCAAAATAATGTTAATGGCCATAAAGATTAGTGTATTGGTATAAAATGGATTCAACATTTCAGTGGTGACGAGAAATTGAACCATCCCATAAACGACTAACGATAGAATTAAAAACAGCCAAAACCCTTTTGCCTTTTTCATAAGTCTGTCTCACCTACACTTTCTCTCTTGTATTTTTACCGAAGATGCCCGACGGTCTAAAGATAAGGATTAATATAAGAATAATGAATGCTGCGGCGTCTCTCCATAAGGAATATCCCAAGGCACTAACCACTGTTTCTACAACTCCAAGTACAAGCCCTCCGACCATGGCTCCCGGAATAATACCTATTCCACCTAAAACGGCGGCTACGAATGCCTTCAAACCAGGGATAACCCCCATTAGCGGTTCGATCTTTGTATAATACACACCAAAAATAACGCCAGCTGCCCCTGCTAAAGCCGAACCAATAGCAAAAGTAGCAGAAATGGTTGTATCTACATTGATTCCCATTAGTCGAGCTGCTTCTATATCATGGGAAACTGCACGCATCGCTTTCCCAATTTTGGTTCGATGAACGATGAATTGTAAAATGATCATTAAAATAACTGAAATTGATAGAATCAGAAGAGATTGACTGCTAATTTGAGCGCCAAAAAAGTCAAAAGTTTTGTTAGGCAATACATTTGGATAAGCTTCGGGTTGTGCCCCGCGAATATAGATAACCCCGTATTCAATAAGAAGGGAGACTCCGATCGCCGTAATTAAAGCTGCTATTCTAGTTGCATTACGAAGTCGTTTATAAGCGATTCGTTCAATCAGCACTCCAAATACAGCACAAGCAGCCATCGATAATAATAGTGCCGGGAAGAAGCTTAGTCCCCATCCTGCAATAGCATAAAAGCCAATAAATGAACCGACCATAAAAACGTCGCCATGAGCAAAGTTAATTAATTTAATAATTCCATAAACCATCGTATAGCCTAGTGCTATTAATGCATAGATACTGCCGAGTGAAATACCGTTTATTATTTGCTGTATCCATTCCATGAATTCTCACTCCTTCTAGAGTCTTCAACTGCTGAAAAATGAAAATGGGAGGGATAATCACCCCCCCATTTCTCTAGTTTAATCTTAAGGATTAACTTTCGTCTTGAAGACCTGCTTCCCTTCTTTATACTCTAAAACAGTGGCTGATTTAATTGGATTATGTTTGTCATCAACAGTAACTATACCAGTAACAAGAGATAAATCTTTCGTTTCGGCAAGAGCATCCTTGATTTTGCTTGGATCAGTATCACCAGCACGTTTGACTGCATCAGCTAGTAGATAAATAGAATCATAACCAAGTGCATTAAATGCATCCGGCGATTTACCATCGTTCTTATCTGTAAACGTAGTTACAAACTTTTGAATGGTGTCATCTGGATCTTGAGAAGAGTAATGGTTTGTGATATATGTGTTATTTAAAGCATCAGCACCTGCCAATTCGACTAACTTTGGTGAATCCCAACCGTCACCGCCCATAAATGGTACTGTAATGCCCATTTCACGAGCTTGCTTGATGATTAGGCCTACTTCTTCGTAATATCCAGGAATAAAAATGAATTCCGGGTTCGCTGCCTTGATACGAGTTAATGTCGAACGGAAGTCCGTATCCTTGGCTACATAAGCCTCTTCAGAGACAACCTTTCCTCCTGCCGCTTCGAATGTTTCCTTAAAGGAAGCCGCAAGGCCTTTTGCATAATCACTCGCACTGTCCGCAAAAATTGCTGCATTTTTTACCTTTAAATCCCCAGCTGCAAAGTTAGCGGCAACTGTTCCTTGAAATGGATCGATAAAGGAAGTACGGAAAACAAAATCATTCACTTTTCCATCCTCTGCTACTGTTACGTTTGGACTAGTTCCCGAAGGGCTAAGAAGAACGGTTTGGTTATCGTTTGCGATCTGTACCTGTGCCACAGTATTACCGCTAGTCGCTGCACCGATAATGGCCGTTACCTTATCCTGACTGGTTAATTTAATTGCCGCGTTCGTTGCCTCTGCCGCATCAGACTTATTATCTACTTTAACTATTTCCAATTTCTTTCCATCTACTCCGCCGCTTTTATTGATTTCTTCAACTGCAAGGTCTACCCCTTCAGCGATTGATTGTCCATAGGAAGCAACCGGACCTGAGAGCTCCAAGTTAGCTCCAATTTTAATTACATCATCGCCTCCACCTGAACTTTCTTTACTTCCTGAGCAACCGGCTAATAACCCTGCCAATACGGTCGAAGCCATAAGCACATGAGTAAATTTTTTCTTCATAATCTTTTTTTCCATAAATAATTCCCCCTTTTTATTTTTATAATTTTCTAAAAATTACAAACGCAGTGAAGAGTTATTTTCTAATAAATAAAAAACACTGGAATGTTTGTTTATTTAGATAATTATGAATTATTTACTTAAACAATAGTTATTGTAAAACAAACATTCTATTTAGTCCAGTATAATTTTTTCATATATTAAAATATTTCTGAATATTATATTATAACTGATAATTTTTATATGAAATGAGGGTTTTTTCCCTTTATTAATTAATTCCGTAAAGTATTGACCACTTCTCTATAGCTAGGATATCTTTATTTAGCTTCCTAATTCCCATTCATTTCTTTCCTTGAATAATGCAATACTAGAACAGCATCTGATTATCACCTTTTTCACTCTCTTTCTGAAATTTTTTATATCACCCTACAATTTCGCATATTAAACAAAAAAAGAGCACCTTTTCTGTTGAATGCAAATACATCCGATTAAATTCAGAAAAAGATGCTCTTGATAAAAAAACACTCTTTATACACACCCATATTCTTTCCTCATAAGTTTTTTGATGCTGTTCCTTTAATTCGAAGGCAACTCGATGGATGGAGATGAATCCCCTCCACTATTGTAAAAATCAGGCACTTTCCCTTGAATAACCTGCATAGCTACCGGAATATCCGTTTTAACAGTCGCAATGTCAGTAGAGAAAGGAATAATAACTTGAACATTTACTTCCACTTCAACGAATACTTTAATTAAAACATTATTAATACCCAATGGCTCAATCTTCTCTTTTACATCAGAATGAACATCCCCGATCGCATTAAATTTAACGGGAATAAGAGGACCTAAGTTTCCTAATAAAGCGTTATTCGTCGCTTGACCTAACGGAATTTGATAGACAAACCCTTGCTCCCTTAATTTTTTATCTGTTTCGATTTCAATATCCGCAGGAATCCCCAACATCGCTAAATTCCCCTTTTCAGCCTCTCTTAAATTCGCCTCAACTAAATAAGTCGTTTGTGACAATACGCGATTAACAATGGCCGTGTTAATGCTAACCGATGCAATTTCTCCTTTATCATCTTTTTCAATCTGGATTACTTCGCCAGCATCCAGCTCTTCTGCCACCTTTTTATTGATGGCTTTACTAATGACCAGGCTGGCAATTTGCCTTGTTTGTGACTCCGCATAGCTCATTAAAGTAGGTTCGATCCCCTTATTGATCACCCAAATGCCTGCAGCGGTCGATAACATAAAAAACACGAAGGTCAGCAAAAAGACATATCGAAAAGGCAACGGGCCTTTTCTGGGACGTTTAATCCGGATCCGGCGCAAAAAAATCCCTCCTTACAAGCTATATGTATGCTTGAACAAGAAGGGGTACGCTTTTTTTCTATATAAATGCGCCTAAATCATTTAAAATTAAGCTATGTTAAATGATTTAGACAACAGTCGTATCGCATTCCATGATGACAATATCCAATTCCTTCATTAAATTGATTTCATATGTTTTTTGAAGGACTTCACCATTTGCATGCTCTAAAATCATGACATGCGGACGGTCACTCATCTCTTGATTCTGGCGGCTTATTACACCTTTTCGTCCATCACTCAATACCACGCCCAATCCGACGGGGTATACCGCAACTGCTCTTCGAAAACTCTCCACCATTTGCTTGTCAAACAGCGTCCCCGCCCCTGCATATAAAATTTCGAGCCCCTCATGAGGAAGCATCGCTTTTCGGTACACACGATGGGAAGTGACCGCATCATACACATCAGCAATCGCTAATATTCTTCCAAAAAGATGAATGTGATTTCCTTTTAAGCCTCGAGGATAACCCGAACCGTCCAATCGCTCGTGATGCTGATAAGCACAGTGTGCTACCAATAAAGAAAGGGTCGGTACTTTGCGCAACAGTTCAAATCCGTATTCAGGGTGCTTCTTCACTTCTTCAAATTCCTCTGCCGTCAGTTTTCCCGGTTTATCTAAAATATCGATTGGAACAAGCACTTTTCCGACATCATGTAAAAGAGCTCCCACTCCAAGAATCTCCAAATTACTCTCGGACAGCTTCAACTCCATTCCAAGAGCCAAAGCATACATGGTGACATTCATCGAATGAGAATACACATAGTCATCGTATATGTAAATATCTGCAAGTAAGTTGAGGACATTTTCATTCTGTTTCAGTTCTTGAATAAAGTTACGAACTAAATTTACAACCCCCTTCATGGACTTTTCAAGAAGGAAAGATTGTTTTGTTTTACTTTCATTAACAATTTGATTGAAAGAAGACTCCACAAAAGAAACCGCTTCTTTTCGCAGTTCCTCCGAGATAGAACTGGAGACGCCGATATGGCTGATGCGTTCGTCCTCGATGTAAACATACGAAATTCCCAAAGAACCTAGCTTTTCAATCATGCGTGCCGTCAATGGAATTCCCTTATTAATTAAAGTAAAGCCATGCTCATTATAAACAGGCTTTGCTAAACATACACCAGCCTGCAATGAATTTACTGAAACTAATCTCATACGCTCTCCCTACTACTCTTTCATTATCATCTCTGCTTTTTCATATCTTTTTCCATTGTAACATAAAGTAAATTTTCAATCATTGGGGATTTTCAGCAGAAAAGCTGTTTACATGAACCGAGTATATCCGCAAATGAACGGGAACGCGGCGTTCCCGTCCATTTTTTAAAGCATTTTCAGCAAAGCTTCTTTCCCCTTCATTCCAGGAGTAATTCCCAACGCTTCAGCATGCAGTGTAACAGATTCTAATGGCGCTTCCAATAATTGCTCAATCGTCCGTACACCGACTGCTCTCCCTGCAATAATTTCTCTGTCCTTTAACTTGGCATTCAACAAATCTACATCGAGCGCACCGCACATGATATACCCTTTATCTGAAGACACCGTCAACAGCGTCGTTTTGGGCAATAAGACCGTCACTGCTGTGAACGTATGATTGTCAATCATAACTGGTTCCAATGTAACCATTCCACTCACTCCTTTCCTTTAATCAACTTATGAAGCACTAGGAAAAAAAGTGAGGCAGCCCGTTAAAATAACCCTTGATAAATAAGCCTAAAACCGAGCAACAATAAAATAAATGACTGTATCATAGATTTACGTATACCACATTGATCTGAAAGTAATATACATAAAAATCATACCGAGCAGAAACATAAATAGGGAACCGCTCAATAAAATCTTACTTTTACGCTTGAATCCCATCATCAACAAAATTAACCCACCAAAAAAACATAATAAAATCAGGAATGAAAATCCAACTACCATCTCTCTCACCCACTTCTTAAATATCCTCAAATAATCCCAGCTGTTTAGGGGCCAGCCCTTCGTACCGGATATCGAGCAAATCAATTAATTGCTTGGCATTATCGGCAGCATCTCCGCCGGAATTATTGTTAAATAAAATATAAGTATCTTTCGTTTGTTGCTTTAAAACTTGCAGCCTTTCTTTCCATTCTTCCAGCTCTTGGTCATTATAACGATACAAAAAACGAACCTCTCTCCAATTGCCTCCTGCCGGTTTATTCCATCCGTGCACATTTCGGCCATGAAATCGAATTAATGTTTTTTCTTTATCGGTAGCTTGCAAGACGATCGGAATCGATCCTTCGCCTGCTTGCGGTTCATCACAAATCCCATGAATCCAATTTTCTTTTTCCATAAACGAAAGCGTTTTATCATAAAAAGAAGGATCAAACCAAGTCCGGTTCCGGAATTCGAGCGCAACCGGGAAGTCAGCCAGCTGCTCACGGCTGTATCTTAAATAGTCGACATTCTCACGGCGACAGTCAAACCAAGGCGGGGTCTGAAACAGCACCATCCCCAGTTTTCCTGCCTTTATGTAAGGGGTTAACGACTGGCGAAACGCTTCAAACATTTCTCCCTTATCTTTAAACGGTATTTCTTCCCGCTGATGGCCTGTCATTCCCTGATACGCTTTTACAACAAAGCGAAACGAATCAGGTGTCTCACTCACCCATTTCTCTGCATTCGATTGAGGCTGAATGGCATAAAAAGAAGAGTCCACTTCCACAATGGGAAAATGCCCCGCATACACCGACAATTTATCCCGCGCAGACACAACCGTCTTATATAAAGAATCATGATCCCCCCAGCCTGTTACACCGATATAAATCATATTCTACCTCCCCAATCAATGATAGCATATCATGACGCGTTATTTTTCTCCTAGATTAACCGTATCTTAGAAAGTTTATGGAATGATAAAAAAAATCGTCCCCTTCCTTTTAGGAAGGGGACGATTTTTTTTATCCGATGGAACCTTCCATCTCGAATTTGATCAGGCGGTTCATTTCAACCGCATACTCCATTGGAAGTTCTTTTGTGAACGGCTCAATGAAGCCCATAACGATCATTTCTGTTGCTTCTTGCTCGGAAATGCCGCGGCTCATTAAATAGAACAGCTGCTCTTCTGATACTTTTGATACCTTCGCTTCATGCTCAAGGGAAATGTTATCATTTAAGATTTCATTGTATGGAATCGTATCAGACGTTGACTGATTATCCATGATAAGCGTATCACACTCGATGTTTGCACGAGCGCCATCCGCTTTACGGCCAAAGTGAACAATTCCGCGGTACGTTACTTTACCGCCATGTTTAGAAATCGATTTAGACACGATTGTCGACGAAGTATTCGGAGCTAAATGAATCATTTTCGCACCAGCATCCTGATGCTGCCCTTTACCGGCAATGGCAATGGATAGTGTCATACCGCGTGCACCTTCACCTTTTAAAATGACCGCAGGGTATTTCATCGTCAATTTAGAACCGATGTTGCCGTCAATCCACTCCATTGTCGCGTTTGCCTCACAAACGGCACGTTTTGTTACAAGGTTATAAACGTTGTTCGCCCAGTTCTGAATGGTCGTATAACGACAGTATGCATCTTTTTTAATGATGATTTCTACAACCGCACTATGAAGAGAGTTTGTCGTATAAACAGGCGCCGTACAGCCCTCTACGTAGTGAACATGTGCACCTTCATCCACGATAATTAATGTACGCTCGAATTGCCCCATGTTCTCAGAGTTAATGCGGAAATAGGCTTGTAATGGCGTTTCCACTTTTACCCCTTTTGGAACATAGATGAAAGATCCTCCAGACCAAACAGCCGAGTTTAATGCGGCGAATTTATTATCTGTAGGAGGAATGACTTTTGCCCAGTGCTCACGGAAAATGTCTTCATTTTCTCTTAAGGCAGAGTCAGTATCTTTGAATACAATTCCTTTTTCTACAAGATCTTCCTGCATGTTGTGGTATACAACCTCAGACTCGTATTGAGCGGAAACTCCCGCTAAATACTTTTGTTCCGCCTCAGGAATCCCTAATTTATCAAACGTTGCTTTAATTTCATCTGGAACTTCATCCCAAGAACGCTCTGACTTTTCCGACGGCTTTACATAATACGTAATTTCATCGAAATTTAAGCTGTTTAAGTCTCCGCCCCATTGCGGCATTGGCATGCTGTAGAAAAGCTCTAATGATTTCAAGCGGAAATCCAGCATCCATTGCGGCTCACTTTTCATTTTTGAAATTTCTTCTACAATTTCCTTTGTCAATCCGCGCTTTGAGCGGAAAATAGACACGTCTTTATCAGCAAAACCATATTTATAGTCGCCGATTTCAGGCATTTTCTTTGCCATATTTTAATACCCCCTAATTGATAGGATTGGGATTTTACTCCGTCTCTGATTGATTTCCTACACCTTTTTCCATCGCTTTCCATGCTAATGTGGCACACTTGATACGCGCCGGGAACTTAGAAACGCCTTGAAGTGCTTCAATGTCACCTAAATCAAGACTGTCATCATAGTCCTTCCCTTGCATCATATCAGAAAAGATAGATGAAAGTTTCAACGCATCTTCAATGGTTTGCCCTTTAATAGCCTGTGTCATCATTGATGCGGAAGATAACGAAATCGAACAACCTTCACCTTCAAACTTTGCGTCTGCCACTTTACCGTCTTCTACTTTTAAAGAAAGCTGAATACGATCGCCGCACGTTGGATTATTCATATTGATCGTAACAGTATCTTCTGAAAGAACACCACGATTGCGCGGATTTTTATAGTGATCCATAATAACCTGGCGATACAGTTGATCAAGGTTGTTATTAAAAGACATTTGTAAAATACTCCTTTGTTTTGATTAATGCCGAAACAAGCTTATCGACCTCTTCTTCTGTGTTATACAGATAGAAGCTTGCACGGGCAGTGGCTGTTACATTCAAATATCTCATCAAAGGTTGAGCACAGTGGTGACCGGCGCGTACAGCGATGCCTTCAGCGTCTAAAACTGTCGCTACATCATGCGGATGAACATCCTCGATATTAAATGTGACGACACCAGCGCGCTCTTTCGGACCATAAATGGTAATACCATTAATTTCAGACATGCGCTCTAATGCGTACTGAGCCATTTTGTGTTCATGGGCTTCAATGTTCTCCATCCCGATTTGGTCCAAAAAGTCAATCGCAGCTCCTAAACCAATCGCTCCTGCGATAATCGGGGTACCGGCTTCAAGCTTCCAAGGAAGCTCTTTCCACGTAGAGTCTTGTAAATTAACGAAATCGATCATTTCGCCGCCGAATTCAAAAGGCTCCATGTTTTCCAGTAGGTTCTTCTTACCGTATAATACCCCAATGCCTGTCGGGCCACACATTTTATGACCGGAAAATGCAAAGAAATCACAGTCAAGGTCCTGCACATCCACCTTCATATGCGGAGTGCTTTGCGCACCGTCGACTACCATGATTGCCCCATTTTCATGGGCAATTTTAGCGATTTCCTTGATTGGATTGATCGTACCAAGAACATTGGATACTTGCATGACGGATACAATCTTTGTATTTGCCGTAATGGTCTTTTTGACATCTTCCAAATCAAGTCGGCCGTCTTCTGTTAAAGGAATATATTTTAACGCTGCCCCTGTAGCTTTTGCAACTTGCTGCCATGGAATGATATTGGCATGGTGTTCCATATAAGTAATGACAATTTCATCGCCAGCTTTCAAGTTGGCACGCGCGTAGCTTGATGCCACTGCATTTAAGGAAGTCGTAGCTCCCCGAGTGAAAATGACTTCTTCCGTAGATTTTGCATTGATAAATTTACGGACTTTTTCACGGGCGCCTTCATATCCGTCCGTCGCCTTCGTGCCAAGGGTGTGAACACCACGATGGACGTTGGAATTATACTGACGGTAATAATTATTTAACGCTTCGATCACGGAAATAGGTTTTTGAGAAGTCGCAGCACTATCCAAATAGACTAAAGGATGATCGTTCACATGTTGATGTAAAATGGGAAATTGCTCACGAATATCCTGGATATTCATTATCGCACTTTCCTTTCGATGACATCTACCAACTGCTTTTTAACGGTTTCAATCGGCAATTCATTAACGACCGGTGCCAAGAAACCGTGAATAACAAGTCGTTCCGCTTCCGTTTTTGAAATACCGCGGCTCATCAAGTAATACAGCTGAGTAGGATCTACACGGCCTACAGAAGCCGCATGGCCTGCCGTAACATCATCTTCGTCAATTAATAGGATAGGGTTTGCGTCTCCACGTGCTTTTTCACTTAACATCAATACACGAGATTCTTGCTCTGCGTTTGATTTAGAAGCACCATGTTCAATTTTACCGATACCGTTGAAAATGGCACTCGCACTTTCTTTCATAACGCCGCGCTTTAAGATATATCCTTCAGAATGTTTTCCGTAATGGACAACACTTGTTGTAAAGTTTTGAGATTGCTCTCCGCGCCCCACTGTAACCGTCTTTGTATCCCCATAGGAACCATCACCCATTAAATACGTGATGTTTTCAGACACAGTGTTTCCTTCATTCATTAAACCAAGGGCCCACTCGATACGTGCGTCACGGCCAGCGACACCACGGCGGTTAACATACGTCGTTGTGTCTTTTCCTAAATAGTCCACAGCACCGAATGTGACTTTGGCATTTGTGTTGGCAAACACTTCCGTCACGATGTTGACGATGCCTTGCTCTGTTGTCGATACATAGTTTTCTACGTATGTCACAGAGCTGTTGTCATCCGCTACAACGATGACGTGGTTGAATAGTGCTGCATCGCTGCTTTCATGAGTGAAAATCGCTTGAAGCGGTTCTTTTACTTCAACATTTTTCGGTACGTATACGAATACGCCGCCGTTCATGTATGCTGCATGAAGAGCGCTTAAACGGTGTTCATCTACTTTTACGCCGTCTTTCATGAAGTATTTTTGCAAAAGGTCTCCATGCTCTTTTGCTGCAGTCCGAATATCCGTAAAGATGACGCCCTGCTCTTTTAAATCGTCTGCAAGTACGACATATGCTGCAGTTTGGTCACGCTGAACATATAAGTTTTTCACTTCTTCTTTATCAATCAATGCTTTTACTTTTTCAGGCAGTTCTTCAATGGATTGAACGGCTGCCGTTTTGGCCGTATGGCTTTTAAAAGCAGTGAAATCCCATTTGGAAATATTTGTTTTATCCGGCTTCGGTAATGGAAGCTCCTCCGCTTTCACAAGAGCGTGTAAGCGAAGGTCAAGAAGCCAGCTCGGTTCTCCCGCTTCTTTCGAGTAGCTGCTGACATACTCTTGATCGAATGGCAATTTCGTCTCGATAGTCATGTTAATCCTCCTAACGCTTACGCTTCTTGACCTACAGTTTCGTCTTCAATGCCTAACTCTTTTTTGATCCAGTCATATCCTTCCGCTTCTAAACGCTGCGCCAACTCAGAACCTCCTGATTTCACAACACGGCCTTGCATCATAACGTGAACATGGTCAGGGGTAATGTAGTTTAATAGACGCTGATAGTGTGTAATGATTAGACAGCCGAAGTCTTCTCCGCGCATTTCATTGACACCTTTTGATACAACTTTTAATGCATCGATGTCTAATCCAGAATCGATTTCGTCTAAAATAGCGATTTTTGGTTGAATCATCATTAATTGAAGAATTTCGTTACGTTTTTTCTCTCCGCCCGAGAATCCTTCGTTTAAGTAACGTTGTGCCATGTCAGGATCCATTTCCAAAAATTCCATATTCTTATCTAATTGGCGGATAAATTTCATTAATGAAATTTCATCGCCCTCTTCGCGACGTGAATTTACGGCAGAACGTAAGAAGTCTGCATTTGTCACACCACTGATTTCACTTGGGTATTGCATCGCAAGGAAAAGGCCTGCACGAGCGCGCTCGTCTACTTCCATTTCCAGAACATCTTTACCATCAAGCAAAATGCTTCCTTGTGTTACTTCGTATTTAGGGTGACCCATAATAGCAGAAGATAACGTTGATTTACCTGTACCGTTCGGACCCATGATCGCATGGATTTCTCCACCCTTAATTTCTAAATTGACGCCTTTTAAAATCTCTTTCCCATCAATTGAAACATGAAGATCTTTAATTGTTAAAGTTGAACCAGCCATAATAAAACCTCCAGTAATATGACGTATATATCGGATTGTACCTCTTACATCATTTTTTAATCCATTCTCATTTTATTCTCATTACAATCTTATAACAAGTGAAAAGTTATCGCAACCTTTTAACACTATCTAAATAGTGAAAAATAATCTCATTTCTATTTTTTGTCATTTTCTAGAATATATGTAAAGAGGGTGATTGAAAACGGCTTGAATTATCTGTCCCGTTCCCAATCACCCTCCTGTAAATCAATAACCGCTTGTTAATGAGTTTGTTGGTTTAGTTCTTGAATACACTCCTGAACGAGAGTGACAGCTTGGCTCATTGCTGCTCCTCCACCAAAAGCTGCTGCAACACCGCACGCTTCTAAAACCTCTTGCTCAGACGCTCCCTGGTCTAAACAACCTTTTGTATGATAGATCATACAATACTCATCCTGCGCAACCAAACTAATCCCAAGGGCAATAAGCTGTTTATCTTTTTTAGATAAAGAGCCTTCTTCAAAACAAGCTTCCGTAAACGCATTAAAAGCACGGGCTACTTCCGGAAGCTTTTGGGTGAATTCTCCAATTCCTGTTTTATAATTAAGCAAAGCAGTCTCAATTGAAGTACGTCCTTCATGTTGCATACTAACATCAACTCCCCTCTCATCATTTGGTCAATGTTAGTATGCTTAAAGCTACCGAATGTATTCCATTCTTTTAAGCCCTGTTAAAGTGTTAAAAATGGCCATTTTTTTACGAATAAGTCAAAAACAAGCGATAATCAACATCATTGTTTAACACAGTCATCTTCTAAAAAAACAAGGGCCTCTATATGAGGACCTTGCTCTACTTATTATTGAACTGCTGGAATGACAGCTCCTTGGTATTTCTCGTTAATGAAGTCTTGGATTTCTTTTGATTGAAGAACTTCCGTTAATGCTTTGATTTCTTCGCGGCTTTCGTCGCCTTTACGAACAACGATTAAGTTTGAAGGAACAACATCGCTTCCTTCGAACGCAATACCGTCTTCTTTAATGTTCACTTTACCTTCAATCGCATAGTTTGTATTGATTACTACAGCGTCTCCTTCACCGTTCTCAAAAGAAGTGGCTAAAAGTTTCGCTTCAATTAATGTAGAGAAATCTAAGTTTTTTGGGTTTTCAACGATATCTTCCACTCGTGCATTTTCGCCAACGCCTTCTTTAAGCTTGATTAAACCAGCTTTTTCAAAGATTGGCAAAATTCGGCCGTGGTCACTGAATGAGTTGCTCATAATGATTTTGGCACCTTCAGGAAGATCTTTTAAATCTTTGTATTTTTTTGAATAAATACCGATTGGCTCTTTATGAACTTCTCCTACACTTACAAAATCATAACCTTTTTCTTTCATCTCTAACTCTAAATAGCCAGGAGTTTGGAAATAGTTAGCGTCAATTTCTTTTTCTTTTAGCGTAACGTTAGGCAAAACATAATCTTGGAAAACTTTCACTTCAAGATCGATTCCTTTTTCAGCAAGCAAAGGCTTTGCTTCTTCTAATACTTCAGCATGCGGGATAGCTGAAGCACCTACCACTAATTTCTTTTTGCCATCGGCTGTTGTGCTTTCTTCTTCTTTTTCCCCTCCACCGCAAGCTGCTAAAACAACAAGTAACACGGCAGTAAGCATGAAGCCAAGTAATTTTTTCATGATTCTTTCCTCCTAATCATCTTTTATCGATTTTTTTAGTAAAATAATCTCCAATAAATTGGATGATGAACACAATAATTAAAATGGCTACAGTCGCCACAAAGGTTAAAAGCGGATTCCCTCCTTGGAATCCCTCCAAATAAGCAAAGTTACCTAGCCCTCCCGCTCCAATAACACCAGCCATAGCTGTATAGCTGACCAATGCAATGGCAGTAACGGTAATACCTGATATCAAAGCTGGCAAAGATTCAGGGATTAAGACTTTAAAAATGATTTGCATATTCGATGCTCCCATTGAATGTGAAGCTTCAATAACACCTTTATCGATTTCCCGAAGCGCAATTTCCACCATCCGGGCATAAAATGGCGCCGCCCCAATAATTAAAGCTGGCAAAGCCGCATTCGCGCCTAAAATGGTTCCTACTAAAAGCTTGGTAACGGGTATTAACAAAACAATGAGGATAATAAAAGGAATCGAGCGAAATACGTTTACAAATGTTCCAATAATTGTATTTACCGCACGATTTTCCCACATATTTCCTTTCCCTGTTAAAAACAACAATAACCCCATCACTAAACCTAAAACAAATGTAGCGGCAACCGAAAGAAGGGTCATATAGATGGTTTCTTGAGTAGCAGCCATTAGTTTGTCCCATTTAAGCAGCTCAAACCATTCACTATTCACTTTCGATCACCTCCACTTCCACCATGTTTTCTCCCACATACGCAATCGCTTTGTCAATTACATCATTTTCCCCAAGTAATTGAACAAACAATGTTCCGTAAGACCCTTTTTGGGTTTGTGAAATCTTCCCTTGTAAAATGTTAATATTTAAGTCGAAATTTCGAATTAAATTCGTAATGAGAGGCTGTTCTGCCGACTCCCCTACAAAAGTGAGCTGAATAATCTTGCCGTTCGGGTATTGATCGATAAGATGCTCAATGGTCTCTCTCGTCTGTTCTGGTTCTGTTACTTGTTTTACAAACCTTTTGGTGATAGGTTGTGTTGGATTTCGGAAAACTTCAAGAACTTCCCCTTGCTCTACGATTTGGCCGCTTTCCATCACAGCAACACGATGACAAATTTTACGGATAACGTGCATTTCATGTGTGATCAGAACAATCGTTAAACCGAGCTTTCCATTGATATCTACCAATAAATCCAAAATGGCATCGGTTGTTTGCGGGTCCAAAGCGGATGTCGCTTCGTCACAAAGCAGCACCTTAGGATTGCTTGCCAATGCCCTGGCAATACCTACCCTTTGTTTCTGCCCCCCGCTCAGCTGAGACGGATACGCATCTTCTCTTCCTTCCAGGCCGACCAGCTTGATCAGCTCATCTACCCGCTTCATGCGCTCGCCTTTCGATACTCCTGTAATTTCAAGCGGAAACGCGATGTTTTCCCTCACAGTACGGGACCACAATAAATTGAAATGCTGGAAAATCATGCTGATTTCCTGGCGGGCTTTCCGTAACTTTTCACCCTTGATTCGTCCAATATCGTTTCCTGCTACTTCAACCGTTCCTTCAGTGGGAATTTCAAGTCCATTCAACAATCGAATTAATGAGCTTTTTCCCGCTCCACTGTATCCGATAATCCCGAAAATCTCTCCAGGCTTAATTTCCAGGTTCACATTATTAACGGCTGTAACCTCACCGTGTTTAGCACGATAGATCTTTTTGACATCCTTTAATGTAATCAAACTCTCTCACCTTCTTTTCTTAACGCTTATGCTTTCTCTATTCTTCCCTAAACCTTGATCGACAACTAAAAAGCCTTTCTACACATGAGTAGAAAGGCTGAATATTTCGTTCCTTTCTCTCATCTCTCAAAGCAAATTGCCGCTTTGTAGGAATTGGCACCATTTCAGCTGATGCTGACGGTTGCCGGGCTTCACAGGGCCATGTCCCTCCACCTCTCTTGATAAGAGTACTTATCGTTCATCTATTTAATTTTGTCGTTTATTGTCTAAAAGGTACGAGAGTGATTGTAGCATGCACATAATGAAAGTGTCAATGAATTAGTTGTATTTTCATGCTATTTGTAATAGTTGGCAAAAACTGAATGTTTGATTATTTAATGTTAATCTGTTTTCATAAGGGACCGTCCCGTCATGCTTAAGCGTGGCGGGACAAGATGCTGCTTGCCTAAGGTTCGCGACTATCTTTGAGAAAAGAGCCTAACCAACACTTAGACATTCACAGCAACTGAATTGAAACCAGTGGCTTCTTTGATCGCCTGCTCCAAGTCTTCCACCAAATCGTCGATATGCTCAATACCAACCGATAAACGAATCAAATCTTCGCTCACGCCGGCTGCCTTTAACTGTTCAGAATTCAGTTGTTGATGAGTCGTGCTTGCAGGATGAATGATCAGACTCTTCGCATCCCCTACATTGGCAACGTGAGACCATAGCTGGACGGAATTAATTAATTTTTGGCCAGCTTCCCGTCCTCCTTTAATTCCAAATACCAATACCGCTCCTGCACCTTTCGGCAAATACTTTTTAGCCTCTTCATGCTGAGGATGATCGCTTAATTCCGGATAAAGAACCCACTCTACGGCAGGATGCTGCTGTAGATAATCAATAATTTTTCTTACATTGGCCACATGCTCTTTCATACGCACATGGAGCGTTTCTAACCCTAAACTAAACTGGAAAGCATTGAACGGGCTCATAGATGCCCCGATATCCCGAAGGAGTTGAACCCTTGCTTTTACGATATAGGCAAGCGGCCCTAACGCTTCAGCGTAAATGATATTATGGTAACTTGGATCCGGTGTCGTAAATCCAGGGAATTTAGGGGAGTTCCAATCAAACTTTCCGCCATCGATGATTACGCCGCCTAATGTCGTCCCGTTTCCAAGAAGCCATTTCGTGGCAGAGTGAATGACAATATCTGCTCCATGTTCAATCGGACGGCACAAATACGGAGTCGCAAATGTGTTATCAATAATTAAAGGAATTCCCGCTTCATGGGCAATTTCCGCCACTTTTTCAATATCCAATACATTTAAGCTTGGATTCCCGATGGTTTCAGCATAAAGCGCTTTCGTTTTTGGCGTAATGGCATGTCGGAAATTTTCCGGATTGGATGGATCCACGAACTTGGTTGTAATCCCATAACGAGGCAATGTTACATCAAAGAGATTATACGTTCCTCCATACAGATTCGACGCAGAAACGATCTCATCGCCTGCTCCCGCCAAGTTTAAGACAGCTGTCGTAATGGCAGCCATCCCGCTGGATACGGCTAAACTTCCTACCCCTCCTTCTAACTGTGCCACCCGTTCTTCAAAAGTCGTGACGGTTGGATTATGTATACGTGAATAAATATATCCCGCTTCCTTTAAAGCGAATAAATCCGCCGCATGCTCTGTATCTTTGAACTGATAGGCATTGGACATATAGATAGGCAGAGAACGCGCTCCTGTTGCCGGATCAGGCGTTAATCCTCCATGAACACCAACTGTTTCTAAACGATACGATATTTTTTTAGACATTCTTAACTCTCCTTTTCTAAAATAGAAAGCCCCTCTTCTTCAGAAGAGGGGCATCATCTCTTCTTATCTGCCAGAGTTCTTGACTCTGCTGGAATTAGCACCGTGTTGAATAACCGGTTGCCGGGCTTCACAGGGCCAGTCCCTCCGCCTCTCTGGATAAGTTGATTTTTATATGCATGATCCTTATGTTTTTGACTCGTTCTACATGAATAGTAACACATTTCAGAAAATTAAATCAATGATAAAATAGTTACTTGTTTAATAAAGGGAGGTCGTAAAAAAATCATCGTTATCGGAAAGACAAAAGGTGTTCCAAACCAGTGAACCCCCCATGGTTTTGAAACACCTTTTCTCAACTGTTGACAGACTCGGCAAGTCTATTCTTTACGTCAGATAAATTGGCTTTAATTCGTTTAATATATATTCTATCGAATGAAAAGCATACATTTTTTGTCTTATTTCATTCCTCTCTATCATAATCAAACAAGGTACACTTTCAATTTCATATTGTTTGGCTTGATGAGGCATGAAATTCAAATTACACATTCCTATTTCAGCGCCGGGCAGCATCGCTTCGGCTACGGTCAGCATCTTCTTGGCTACCTGGCATGTCCCACACAATGGCGTATAAAAGAAAACAACCACCCGGTCCTTTTCTTTTAGTTGTTTAGTCAGCTGTTCTTCGTTCCATTCGATCATTGCATTCCATTCCTTTAATTCTGTATTAAATATTCCGTATTGACGTCTATATTCGCACTTAATAAGACGGTCGCAATATGATTTTTAGGTGCAGCAGCAACTTCCCTGTACATTTTATCGATGTAAAGATGTTCGGCTTCAGGTAATTCCCGTTTGAATTGTTTTCGAAGTTTGTTCCCCGCTTCGTCTGAGTCCACTAAAATGTAGACTTCTTTTTGATCGATTGTATCAATAATTTCGTCTAATCGAGCTACACTGATCGTTCCATTTGTACAAATAATCTCAATCGGCTCCTTAATGATACTCTCAATTCTTTTTTTATCGGATCTGCCTTCTACAATAATTACTTTTCCATTCTCTTCTACCGACATAACCATCACCTATTATTCATCAGTTGTATATGAGAAGTAATAATACCTCTCATTATACAATATTCGTTACTTTTTATCTGTTCCCCTGTTTTTTAAAATCTTTTAATAAAATCTTTAAGAAAAGGCAGTGGAAAAAACCCACCGCCTTTCTATATCAGCACCAGCCCTCATCCGAATCGCAATCTGTATATTTTTGGTCTACTTTGGAAGGGACATCCACATATTGATAGAATTTATATTGTTCGTGTTCAAAGCCTGGTTCCAGTTCATACTTATAGCCAGTCTCTCCAATTACTGCACGTCCAATGGGCTGCTTTTCAACATACAAGTCCATGCCTTCATGGTGAAATTTAGCGGTTACACGATCTGTCACATCCAGCTTTTTCTTCTCAAACATAAAAACAGACACCCTTTCCTAAAGTTCCTTTAGTCATAGGGTGCCCGTCCAAATCAGAAAAACTCTGACCACAAACCATTTTTTTACTGGTGTGTTATCCTTCGTTTACCATGTTTTCATATTCTTCCGCACTCATCAGATTGTCTGCTTCACTTGCATCAGAAGGCTCAATCACAATCATCCATGCTTTTTCATATGGTGATTCATTCACGAATTCCGGATTGTCATTTAAATCTTCATTGACTTCTACTACTTTACCGCTAATTGGAGCATATAATTCAGAAACAGTCTTAACAGATTCAACACTTCCGAAAGGCTCGTCCGCTTGTACAGTTGCGCCAACTTCCGGCAGCTCAACAAACACGATATCTCCAAGCTCTGATTGAGCGAAGTCCGTGATTCCCACACGTACTAAATTTCCTTCTGTTTTTACCCACTCATGCTCTTCAGAATAACGTAATTCTTTTGGTGTATTCATCCTAATCCCTCCAAAAATCGTCTAAAGTTTAATACTTACTAAAAGGTAGAAACATTTTACAAAAACGCTACTATTTAGTGTAACGTAATTTAATTACTTTTTCTATTTGAAAATATTCTAACTTAATAAAAGTTTGTATGTACTGAAAATTATGCCCACGCTTCCGTGAATTGTTCTTCTTTAAATCCGACTGTCACTTGATTCCCATCCGTGACAAGCGGGCGTTTCAACAGCATCCCGTCTGATGCCAACAAATCGAGAAGTTCTTGCTCGGTTGCCGTTTTCACCTTCTCCTTTATACCAAGCTCACGGTATTTCATACCGCTTGTGTTAAAGAACTTTTTCAGCTCTAACCCGCTTTTCTCATAATAAGATTGGATTTCGTCTTTTGAAGGCGGATTTTCAACGATATGAATTTCTTCATAGGAAACACCATGATCATCCAGCCATTTTTTAGCTTTGCGGCATGTACCACACTTTGGATATGTATAAAACTTGATGGCCATTTATAACACCTACCTATATATTTTAGACTTTTTTCGTATTTTAACACATCCGATTTTCCTTTTCATCCAAAACGGGAATCCCCTCCAAGGAGATTCCCGTTTTGGACAAAGATGTATGATCAAAACACTTATTTTTCTTTCATACTACATAACGTTCAGCATCAATAAGTACTTTGGCAATTTCACGTTTCTTGGCGACGACATTGATTGGTGTATGCCTTGTAAACTTGCGAAGAGCCGACAGCATCATGCGAAGTGTGTCCCCTTGTTCGACGGCAACCAATGTCTCTTTTGCATGCGCCTCAATTTCATTGAAAGCTTCTTGGCAAAACACTTGTGTATAGAGTACTTTCAACTGGTTTTTCTCTTTTCCCTTTTTCTCAATCGTTTTTTCCGTACGTAACAAGGCTGATTCCATCGCATACACGTTACTGATCACATCTGCGATATTCACAAGAACCTCTTGTTCCTTTTCTAGTGTTTTGCCATATTTTTGAGCGGCAAGACCCATCATCAATAACGCAATTTTCTTTGCGTTCTTCACCAAATATTTCTCTTGGTCTAACACGCCTCCTCCCACTTCTTCCGGCATAAGCATCATTAATTCTTCTTGTAACGCTTGCGCTTTTTGCAATAAAGGAAGCTCTCCTTTCATGGCCTTGCGCAAGTATGTCCCAGGCACCAATAACCGGTTGATTTCATTCGTCCCTTCGAAAATACGGTTGATGCGGGAATCGCGGTACATGCGTTCAATTTCATATTCAGCCATAAATCCGTATCCGCCGTGGATTTGCACCCCTTCATCTACAAGATAGTCTAATGTTTCAGTGGCAAACACTTTATTCAATGAACATTCGATTGCATACTCTGCAATCGACGCCGCCACTTGTTTTCCATCTTTTACTTCTTCATCCGATAAACGCCCCATCCGATCTTCAAATAACCCTACTGTGCGATAAACCGAGCTTTCTGTCGCATACAGCTTAGCCCCCATTGTTCCCAATTTTTCCTGTGTCAAAGAAAACTGGGAAATCGGCGTCTTAAACTGCTGGCGCTGGTTGGCATATTGAACCGTCAGCTCAAGGGCGCGTTTCCCTGCGCCGACACCTCCCACTCCTAGCTTATAACGTCCAATGTTCAAGATATTAAAGGCAATCACATGGCCTTTTCCCAGTTCGCCAAGAAGATTCTCTTTTGGTACAAGAGCATCTTGTAAAATTAATGTTCTAGTCGAGGAACTTTTAATCCCCATTTTCTTTTCTTCCGCTCCTGTGGATACACCCGGAAACTCACGCTCCACAATAAACGCCGAAAAGTGCTCTCCATTAATTTTGGCATACACGACGAATACATCGGCAAAGCCCGCATTCGTGATCCATTGCTTCTCCCCGTTCAACACATAATGGCTTCCCTCTGCGTTTAAACGGGCCGTCGTTTTCGCTCCAAGTGCATCAGAACCCGATCCAGGCTCTGTTAACGCATATGCCGCCAACTTCTCTCCGGTTGCCAATGCAGGCAAGTATTTCTGTTTTTGTTCTTCCGTCCCAAACAACACGATTGGAAGAGAGCCGATTCCGACATGTGCTCCATGGGAGATGGAAAAGCCTCCTGCGCGTGACATTTTCTCGGCAATCAATGCCGAACTCACTTTATCCAACCCCAGTCCGCCATATTCTTCCGGTACATCGGCCCCCAGTAACCCTAAGTCTCCTGCTTCTTTTAATAATTTAACGGAGCGGTCAAACTCATGGTTTTCTAAATGTTCAACTTGGGGCAACACTTCATTTTCTATATAATCTTCCGTTGTTTTAGCAATCATTTTATGCTCATCCGTAAAATCTTCCGGTGTATAAACTTGCGAAGACAAGACCTCTTCGATCAGGAAACTTCCGCCTTTAACGATTTTATTTGTTTGATTCGCCATTTTTCTTCTCCCCTTTGTTTTTGAGGTTGTTCAAAAAGTCCAGGAAAAATGACCTTCGAATTTCCGCGTCAGCTTGCTTTTCCGCTACTCACGTATTAACAGCATACGCTCCGTTGCTCAAAGCGGCGCTTCCTTGAACTTCTCGGTCCTTTTTGTCCTCCTTTTTGAACACACACTTTTAGTTGAAAAATTAAAGTAATTCAAACACGCCGGCAGCTCCCATTCCTCCGCCGATACACATCGTCACAACACCAAATTGTTCGTTTTGGCGCTTCATTTCATGGATGAGGCTTAACGTCAGTTTTGCTCCTGTACATCCAAGCGGGTGGCCCAGTGCAATGGCTCCGCCGTTTACGTTTACTTGTTCTTCATTAAGTCCCAACTCTCGAATGACTTGAATGGCCTGTGAAGCAAACGCTTCATTCAACTCAAACAATCCGATATCCGATACTTCCAATCCCGCCAGCTTCAATGCTTTTGGAATGGCGACGACCGGACCTACTCCCATGACTTCTGGAGGCACTCCTCCAACGGCAAACGAACGGAATTTTGCGAGCGGCTTTAATCCTTCCGCTTCCGCTTTTTCACGGTCCATAATCAGCACCGCAGCACCGCCGTCGCTTGTTTGGGAGGCATTTCCCGCGGTTACCGAACCAGCAGCCGAAAAAGCGGGGCGCAATTTACTTAAGCCCTCTAAAGAAGTATCCGGGCGAACTCCTTCGTCTTCTGCAAAAAGAACGGTTTTCTCTTGCAGCTTATGATGTTGGTCTACTTGGCGAATGGTTACCTCCACAGGCACAATTTCATCCTTGAATTTCCCTTCCTGAAGAGCTTTCGCAGCACGCTGATGGCTTCGGACGGCAAAAGCATCTTGCTCTTCACGCGAGATTCCATATTTTATGGCCACTTGCTCTGCCGTATGTCCCATTGACATATAATATTGGGGGGCATGTTCAACGAGTTTGATATTCGGGCGGACAACATGCCCGACCATCGGAACTAAGCTCATGGATTCGGCACCACCCGCCAGCACCGCTTGGGAGTGCCCGAGCATGATGCGCTCTGCTCCAAACGCTATACTCTGTAAGCCTGAAGAACAATAACGGTTGATGGTGACCGCAGGCACGGTATATGGAAGTCCCGCCAACGCCCCGATATTCCGTGCCATATTCAATCCTTGTTCAGCTTCTGGAATCGCGCATCCAAAGATTAAGTCATCGATTGGTCCTTCATAGTTTCCAGCTCTTTTCAATGTTTCTTTTACGACTAACGCGCCCAAATCATCAGGCCGAACATTTGCAAGTGTCCCTTTTTTCGCTTTTCCGACCGGTGTTCTCGCACCGGCCACAATGACCGCTTCCCTCATGATTTATCCCCCTTAGTTACGCAATGGTTTTCCTTTTATCAACATATGCTGCATGCGCTGCTGCGATTTCGCTTCGCCAACAAGGCTTAAAAATGCTTCCCTTTCCAGATCCAATAAATATTGTTCATCTACTTTTGTTCCGTACGGCACTTTCCCTCCTGCAATGACATAGGCCAATTTTTGGGCGATTTTATAATCATGTTCCGAAATATAACCTGAGTATTTCAATCCTTGGGCACCAAGCAGCAGCGTCGCATACCCTGTTTCGCCTGTTACCGGGACCTTTTGGCGAACCGGCGGTTGATAGCCTTGTTCATATAAATGGATGACCTGTCGCTTGGCATGATGGAGAAGATGATCGCCGTTCACGCTGATGGCATCCTTTTTATCAAGGAAATTCAAATCGCGCGCTTCCGCCGCTGACGTTGACACCTTTGCCATCGCAATGGTTTCAAACACTTTGTTTGCCACCTTTTGGAGATCAAAATCTACACCATTGGCCATATTGTTTAGATGTTTCATATAAAGCTCCTTATTGCCGCCGCCTCCTGGAATGAGTCCGACACCGACTTCGACAAGTCCCATATATGTTTCACTTGATGCTTGAATGTTGCTTGTCGGCAAGCAGATTTCAGCCCCGCCTCCAAGTGTCATGCCAAACGGGGCTGCCACTACCGGTTTAGAGCTGTATTTAATATTCATCATCGCCTGTTGGAAATGACGAACGACCAGTTCGATTTCAAAGTAGTTATCATCCTGTGCCTCCATCAAAATCATGGCGAGATTGGCACCGACACAGAAATTTTTAGCCTGATTGCCGATGACAAGCCCTTTATAGTTCCGCCCTACCTCATCAAGAGCAAAGTTAATCATTTGAATGATGTCCAAACCGATGGCATTGTTTGGGGAGGTAAACTCCAAACCAGCCACATCATCACCTAAATCGATTAGGCTTGCCCCGCTGTTTTTCTTGATGACTTTGTTTTGCTCTTTTAAAGCTTTTAGATGGATCACTTTTTTGTTTTCGGCCAGCAAACGATAGTTATCTCCATCATAAAAATACGTATGGCCCTCTTGCTTTTGATAGAACGACTCAAATCCTTCCTCCAGCATGGTTTTCACCCATGAAGGCACCTCGGCCCCGCTTTCCTCCATCTTTTGAACGGAGCGGCGCACACCAATGGCGTCCCATGTTTCAAATGGTCCACGTTCCCATCCGAATCCCCACTTCATCGCGCGATCAATGGCTGCGATAGAATCCGCAATGTCATCTTTTAATTGCGCCGAATAAAGCAGAACGGGACTCATGATATTCCAAAGCAGCTTCCCTGCACGGTCATCCGAATATAGAAGCGCTTTCAATTTATCCTCTAGTCCTTTTGCCTGTTTGCTCATTTCCGTAGAAGCGGTTTTTAGTTTTTGACGGGCTCCATACTCCAGCGTTTGAGGATTCAGCTCTAAAATCTCTTTCCCTTTTTTCAAGAAGAAGCCTTGACCTGATTTGCTTCCAAGCCAACCCTTCTGCAGCATATCCTTCATAAAAGAAGGGACTTCAAATACATTCTTCTCGGCACCTTCTACGTTCTCATAAACATTATTTGCTACATGTATAAAGGTATCGAGCCCAACGACATCCAACGTACGGAACGTCGCGCTTTTCGGCCGTCCAATTAATGGCCCTGTAACGGAATCCACTTCACCGACGCTGTAGCCGCCTTTTAACATTTCCTGGACGGTTACAAGCAACCCAAATGTTCCAATCCGGTTAGCGATAAAATTAGGTGTATCTTTTGCTAAAACAACGCCTTTGCCGAGTACATCTTCACCAAACGTTTGCATGAATTGGACGATTTCCGGTTTAGTGTCTTTTGTTGGAATAATCTCAAGAAGTTTTAAATAACGAGGAGGGTTAAAAAAGTGTGTACCTAAAAAATGCTCTTTGAAGTCTTCGGATCTGCCCTCAGCCATGGCATGAACCGAAATGCCGGAAGTGTTGGAGCTGATGATGCTTCCTTGTTTTCTCACCGTATCAATTTTATTGAACAACTGCTTTTTGATATCCAAATTTTCAACGACCACTTCAATGATCCAGTCGCAATCTGATAATTTTTCCAAGTCGTCTTCCAAGTTCCCTGCTTGAATCAAAGCAAGGTTGCCCTGTGAAGTGAGCGGAGCGGGTTTTTGTTTTAATAACTTTTTTAATGCACTGGTACTAAAACGATTGCGTACGGACATATCTTGTAATGTCAATCCTTGTGCTTCTTCCTCTTTCGTTAGCTGACTCGGTACAATATCCAGCAAGATGGTTGGAATCCCTATATTAGCTAAATGTGCCGCAATTCCTGATCCCATCACTCCAGAACCGATGACAGCTGCCTTTTGAATCTGCAGGCTCATACCTATATCCCCCTTTATATCTTGAATGAATATTCATTCATTTTTTATCCAAAAAAAGAGAACTTTACTTGTTTTCTAATTCAAATATAGAACATTTTTTGAATCTTCGCAATATAAAAAACTAAAAATTCAGTTTAATTAAAAATAAGAAGAGATGATTCCCGTTCAACGGAACTAACCGGGATTTTGGGTGAACGGACGATTAGCATTCATGAATATTTACTGACATTCGTAAGATGCCTCATATACTTGAAATCATTGCCCAAATCTTAGGATAAATGATTTCTCTAACTACGGGTAATCTAATAATCGGAGGTGAATACAATGGCAAAAATAAAAAAACATCCTTCCAAAGCGGGAATTAGCGCGGCAAGCGTTAAAGGAGATGCGGGACCAACAATTGAAAGGGATAGCGGAGGCAAACGTACTTCGCAAAACCAACAATACACAAAGGCTAATATGCAAGACCAATAAAGAAAAGCAAGGGATGACCCAAAAGAAGAAAAATATCCCTTTTAGGTCATCCCAGCTACTTTTTAAAGATTCCTTTTAATACAAAAGCGACATTCGCTGGACGTTCGGCTAACCGGCGCATGAAATAGCCATACCAGTCTGTTCCATATGGAACATATACTCTCATCGCATATCCTTCTCTGGCAAGTTCCTCTTGTTTTTCCAGGCGGATTCCATATAACATTTGAAATTCAAAGCGGTCATTAGAAATGCCATGTTTTTTTACAAACTGCCTTGTGTAGTCAATAATCGTATCATCATGTGTGGCTACGGCCGTGTAATTTCCATTCAACAAGTGCCGCTTAATCATCTTTTTAAAATTTTCGTCCACTTTCTTCTTTTCGGGGAAAGCTACAGCAGAAGACTCTTTATAGGCCCCCTTTACAAGCCGTAAATTCGCCCGATATTCATTTAGGTCTGCAATATCTTTCTCCGCTCGATACAAATAAGCTTGAATCACTGTTCCTACATTGTCAAAGCTTGATCTTAATATTTTGTAAATTTCAATTGTCTTCTGGCAGCGCGAATAATCTTCCATGTCAATCGTGACAAAGATGCCGCTTTTCTTGGCCGCCTGTAAAATTTTCTCCATGTTCTTCAATACGACTTCCTCTGAAATATCAAGTCCCATTGACGTCAACTTAAGCGAAAGCTGAGCATTCAACTTCTCATCCTTAATCCTTTTAATCGCCTCCAGCGATTCATTAACCATCTCATTCGCTTCTTGCTCATTATCCACAAATTCTCCCAAATAATCGATGGTTACCGCTAAGTTTTTCCCATTTAACCCCTCAATGACCCGAACGGCTTCTTCTATCGTTTCTCCTGCCACAAAGCGTGCTGACCCAAAGCGGCGTCCGTATTTCTTTGCCATTTTTGTAAGCATTCTATTCTTCGATAAAAACAAGAAAAAGTTTCTCATGATTTGTTCCATGATCGTTCCTCCTGTCCTTAACAAATAGTTATGTATCTAGAACGAACAAAACGAGATACCACATTATATGTTTCGTGGCAGTATTTGACACCTCTTCATTCGTTTGGATAACAGATAAAAAATCTTTATGCTTCCGTTACCTTTTACCTTGCATAGGAATAAATCAGACATGCCACACTATGAAAGGAACTTCATCCATAAGGGCTTTAAAACCCATTGGAACGAGACTACACGATAAAGGAAACTTCCATCAGTGGGGGTTTTTCTTCATCCCCCACTTAGACTCTCAAGCCTTGAAGTGGGGGCTTACTGCCCGTTAATGCGGGACAAATGTTTTCTATAGGAGGTAAGTTAAGATGCAAATGCAACCGCAAAACCAGCAAAACCAGCAAACCGCCATGATGCCGCAGCCCCCGCAAGTGATTTCTACAAAGGATTCATTATACTTGACAGATATGCTGTCTTGGAACTTACTCGCTATTAAAAAGGCTCATTCCTTTGCCGCACAATGTCAGGACCAAGAGGTTTCAAAAGCGATTGAGCAATGCTGCCAAATGCATCAGCGCCATTATGATAAAATTCTTCAACACTTACAAAACACCCAGCAATCTCAAATGCTTCAATAAGGAGTGAAAATCATGAACCAAAATAAAATCCAGAACCAGGAAACACAAGTTCCCAAAACACCGGAAATGAATGACCGTGATTTTATCAATGAAATGTTGGCTACCGAAAAATATATGACGTCTTCCTACTGTACAGCGCTCCACGAATGTAGCCATGACACCCTTTATCAAGACATCTTGGGGGTTTTTACCGAAACGCAAAATGCCCAGCGTGAGCTTTATAACTTAATGTTCAAAAAAGGCTGGTACGGCATCGAAGCGGCAGAACAACAAAAATTGCAGCAATCTTACCAGCAATTTACCGGCTACAAATCCCAGTTTCCCGTTCACTGATTACTAAGAAAAGTGAAGGCGACTGTTCAACCTTGAGAGGCGTTGGCAACTCAAAAAAGAGGTGTTCCAAATCCACGAAGCACGGTAGTTTTGGAACACCTCTTTACCAAACTGTTTTCCAGTATGAATAGACGAATTTTTTAATCCTTTTCATTTTTTTGATGTTTGGGCACGGTGCTGTTCATTTAATGCTTTAATGTCACCGATTACCTTCATCATCTCCGCTTTGGCCTCCGGATATGTTTCATTCCAATGCTTGGCAAGCGCCGGCATTGATTTGGCAATATGGGTATACAATGCCCAAAGCTTGACCTTTTCAACTAAATCCTCTGATGCTTCTCCTAACAATAATTCTGTATACTTTTCCATTAATCCGTCTACTTGCGCTTTAAATTTCTCATCCATTGTTCAATGTCCCCTTTCTTATTTCTCTCCTGCTTGACGTCGCCTGCAGCTTACAGGACATATTTTACAATGCTGTCCCTTCATAGCCGTTAAATATGCAAAACAGCATGTTTGGCGGACCCGAGTATCTTGGTCTTCTGCCTTATTCTTAGAATTCGCTTTGTCGTATCTCAAGAATGGGTTTCGGTGATAGGAACCGAACAAATGACCTGGTGCGGTTTTTAGAATATATTGAAAGTCTTCCTGTATTTGGTGGTGAATATGGGAAAGTGAGGTGTCATTTAATAGTTTTTCGTACATCCAGCAAACATACACATAAAGATTTTCCCACATGATCAGTTTCGTCAGCTTACAAACCTTGATAATATGAGTGAACAATACATCCACATGATTGCTAAAAATATGCTGGAGCACACTGTCACGCCATGGTAATCGATTGCCATCAGCGGCTTCTTCTACGGATAGCTCATGAAGTTTAAAAGAAGGAAGCCAAAACACGTCTTCCTCATCTAATGTTTCCAGCGATACATTTTCCAGCGAAAAGTTGAGACGCTTATTCCAAACGCTCATAGAATAAAGAGCCGACAAAACCGCAAAGCTATATCTTTTAACAAAGAGAGAAGCAGCTACCATAAGATTGGCAGCTTCTATCCTCTCTCGAACTTTTAGTAAGTACTCGCTTAACTGGATTTCATTCGTCAACTCGATGACTTTAATAGATAACGGGGATGGGTTTGAAGCAATGGTAAGACGATAATTTTCTTTCAGAATCTTTAATTCCGCCTCATTAAATTGCTTCATGATTTTTCCCCGCCTTGCGCCCAACATATCTTCCTCTTCCATGAGGAATACATAAAGGCGTTCCAAAGATTGGATCAACGGTCACTTCACAATTCATATTAAACACATTTTTTACAAGCTCTTCACTAATGACTTGTTCAGGTTTCCCCTGTGCATAAACGGTTTTATTTTTGATGGCTACTACATGATGGGCATAACGACAGGCCAAATTCAAATCGTGGAGTACCATCACGATCGTACGCTTTTCTTTTTCATTTAACTCAAATAACAAATCCAGAATTTCAATTTGATGAGTCATGTCTAAGTAGGTGGTCGGTTCATCCAATAAAATAATATCTGTATCTTGTGCCAATGTCATCGCGATCCAAGCGCGTTGCCTTTGACCTCCAGACAAGGAATCGACCAAACGATCTGCCAGATGTTCCATTCCCGTTGCCCGTAATGCATCGTACACCACCCGCTCATCTTCTTCAGACCACTGGCGATACCATTTCTGGTATGGATAACGCCCTTGCTTGACTAATTGCAAAACAGTCAAACCTTCTGGAGCGACAGGCCCTTGAGGCAGAATGGCCAATTGTTTGGCAATCTCCTTTGTGGGAAGCTTAGAAACCATCTCCCCCTCAATCAAGATAGATCCTGAGTACGGCTTTAATAAGCGTGCCAATGAACGTAAAAGCGTAGACTTCCCGCAGCCGTTGCTCCCGATAAAAACCGTGATTTCCCCTTTCGGAACAGTTAAATCCAATTCTTCTATGATGACGGTATCTCCGTAAGACAACGTAAGTAATTCCGTTTGTAACGCATGCATTTATTGACCGCCCCTTCCTTAAGCGTTTCGCTGTTTATATAAAAGATAGATAAAATAAGGTGCACCGATTGCTGCCGTAAATACTCCCGCAGGAACTTCAATCGGCAAGAAAAACGTTCGGCCGATTGAATCGGCTATTAATACCAATATCGCTCCGATGAGTGCCGATAAAGGAAGCAGGGCACCAAACGAGGAGCCGACAAGTCTCCTTGAAATGTGAGGTGCCATCAATCCAACGAAGCCGATTCCTCCTGCAAAAGCGACAGCACTGCCAATTAACGCGGTACTAAGAAGCAATAAACTGAAACGCTGCCTTTGAATGCTTGTTCCCACACCTATCGCAATTTCTTCCCCAAGCTCCTGAATATTAACATTTCTTATCATAACCATTGCTATGACAAGCAAGGTAATGGTAATCGGAGTTAAAATATAAACATTATTCCAATTTGCTCCGTAAACGGATCCTGTAATCCAAATATTTGCCTGACTCGCACGATAGATAGGTCCCAACAACATAAATAAGTCCGTTAAGGCCTTCGTTAAAGCCCACATTCCAATGCCGACCAACACTAATCGAATCGGCGACAATCCATTTTTCCAGGCCAGCATATAAAGAAGCAGTGCTACAACCGTCGCACCAATAAAAGCGCTCAACGGCATCCAGTGAATGCTTACGGTTAAAGCGTTGCTTCCATTACTGAACACGGCCAAAAATAGAACGACCGCCACGGATGCACCGCCTGTAATTCCAATAATATCGGGGGATGCCAATGGGTTTCGGACAATGGCTTGTAAGATGGTTCCCGCCACGGCGAGGCTCATCCCAACTAAAATGGCGATGAGGATGCGCGGCATTCGAAACGAATGAACAATGAGTTGTTCGAATTCCGTTCCGTGTCCAAATAATATATTCATGACATCCCAAGGTTGAATAAATTGTTCGCCCATTCCTGCACTAATAAGGAAAACAAGCAAAAGGCCCAACAGAAAGGCAACGTTAATCATAAGGGCTTTTCGATCCAACAAAAATGAAATGGTTCCTTTGGCGGCCCTGAAAGAAGTATATTTCCTCATGATGTTCGGCCTCCTTTACGTGCAATGTAGATAAAGAATGGTGTTCCAATCAAAGCCGTCATAATTCCGACAGGTACTTCCTCCGGCATAATGATGTACCGGGCGCCAATATCTGCCACTAAAAGCAAAATGCCGCCGACGACCCCGCAATAAGGGAGAATCCACCGATAATCATTCCCGACTAATGACCGGACAATATGAGGAACCACGATTCCGATAAACCCAATCGGACCAGCGACCGCTACAGATCCTCCTGCAAGCAGGATGACCGTTATGCCCGTTATGAGTTTGACCGTGCCTGTGCGTTGGCCGAGCCCTTTTGCTACGTCTTCCCCCATCGTCAAAATATTAATTTTATTAGCCATTAAAAAGGAAACGAGCGTACCGACTAAAAGGTAAGGAAAAACAGAAGACAAAATCTCAAGCTTTCGTCCTTGTATCGACCCCGCCATCCAAAATAGCACTTGTTCAAGAGCCGACTCATCCATGACCAAAAGTCCTTGAGTCAAAGATGAAAAAAGAGCTGCTATAGCGGCTCCCGCAAGCGCTAATTTCATTGGAGTCAGTCCTTCTCGTCCGACCGATCCTAGAAAGTAAACAATAAATGCTGCCAAAGCCGCTCCCGCAAAGGCAAGCCATGTAATCGCCTGCAATGAACCAATTGAAAAAATCATAAGAGCGACCACAATGAAGAAGCTGGCACCTGCATTAAATCCAAGAATGTCTGGAGACGCAAGCGGGTTTTTCGTTAAAGCTTGAAGCAGGGCCCCGGCTATCCCAAGGCTGCTTCCTACCGCCGTTCCAATTAACGCCCTCGGAAGACGAACATCCCGCAAGATGATATGTTCATTCGATCCATCAAACTGTTGAAAGGCTTGGATCGCTGTTTTAAAGCTCGTATCCGTATAGCCAAGTACAATGCTTAAAATAATAAATATACATAGCACCAATAAACCCATGACGAGTCCCAGCACTTTTCCTCCAGTATTTCTTAGCAGCATTTCGTTCTTCTCCTCTAATATTCCTATTTCTACTTTAAGTTTAGGAGATGGGAAAAAAGCTGTCAATGACTTTGAGAATCATTTTCATTTTTATTGTTGACACGCTTTCAAAATTCGAATAATATCTAATTGTAAATGAAAATCATTTTCAAAAGCGGAGGGACATTATATGCTTACATACTTGAAACAAAACCGCTTCTCTTCGTTGCTGGCAGCTTTCATGCTTGTTGCACTTTTTGCACTGGCTGGCTGCGGCAATACGGAAAAGCAAGCTACTGAAGAAGACAAAGCAGCAAGTGAACCAAAAACGACGGAAAGCAAACCTTATACAGTCGAACATGCGATGGGAACAACAGAACTTAAAGGAACACCGGAACGTGTCGTTATCTTAACAAATGAAGGAACAGAAGCCCTTCTAACGTTGGGAGTAACACCAGTTGGCGCTGTTGAATCATGGTTAGGCGACCCATGGTATGACCATATTAAAGAGGAAATGAAAGATGTGAAAAGTGTTGGGACAGAAAGTGAGCCAAGCTTGGAAACAATCGCTTCTTTAAAACCGGATTTAATTATCGGGAACAAAATGCGTCAAGAAGCCGTGTACGAGCAATTAAGCGCTATCGCTCCAACCGTCTTCGCTGAAGACTTACGCGGTGATTGGAAATTGAATTTCGAGCTTTATTCAAAAGCTGTCAATAAAGAAGAAGAAGGCAAAAAAGTCATGGAAGAGTTCGATAGCCGTGTTGCTGACTTAAAAGGCAAACTGGGCGATCAACTTCAGAAAGAAGTGTCTATTGTACGTTTCATGGCCGGAGATGTTCGTATTTATCATAAAGATACGTTCTCTGGTGTTATTTTAGATCAGTTAGGCTTTGCACGACCTGAATCTCAAAACGTAAATGACTTCGCTGAAAAGAATGCGACAAAAGAGCGTATTCCTGCTATGGATGGAGACGTCATCTTCTACTTCTCTTATGAAACAGGTGACGGTGAAGCGACAAAGCTGGAAGAAGAATGGATCAACGACCCATTATTCAAAAACTTAAATGCTGTAAAAGCAGGCAATATTCATAAAGTCAGTGATCCTATTTGGAACACAGCCGGCGGCGTAAAAGCAGCGAACTTAATGCTTGATGATATTGAAAAGTTCTTCTTAGAAGGAAAATAAGAAAAGCGAAAGCGCCTTGGTCAGCTCGTGAAGGAAATAGGACTTGACCCATAAGGCGCTTTTTGCCTTATGAGGACAAGCATCATTTCCACAACGAGTTAGGCGCTGGAGCTAGACACCAGTATTAATTGAAAATTGGACTTTCTTATCCTCTAAAAAAATATCCCCCCTCTTATAGAAAGGGCACTGAAAAAGTCCAAATTTTAAATTAGGCAGTGGAAAGTTTGATGTAGTCGAACTTTCCACTGCCTTTATGTTTTATACTAAGGATATTACTATTGTAGGTGGTATCCAAATGATTTCAAATCAATCTTCTCTGAATCTTAGTCCATTTATGGCAATTTACGATATTGTTGTCCCCAAAGACAATATGCTTCGTCAAATCAATGAACTCGTTGACTTTTCATTCATTTTGGAAGAACTAAAAAATAAATACTGCCTTGATAATGGACGCAATGCCGTGCCGCCGATTCGCATGTTTAAGTATTTATTATTAAAGTCTATTTTTGACTTATCTGATATTGATGTAGTTGAGCGGTCAAAATATGATATGTCGTTTAAATACTTCTTAGATATGGCACCTGAAGATCCTGTTATTAATCCAAGTTCATTAACGAAGTTTCGTAAATTGCGTCTTCAAGACGTGAGTTTATTAGACATGCTTATTGGAAAAACAATTGAGATTGCACGAGAAAAAGAAATCATTCAAAGTAAAACCATTATCGTCGATGCCACACATACAAAATCACGTTATACCCAAAAATCACCGAAAGAATTTTTACAAGAGAAATCAAAAAATGTTCGAAAAGCTGTGTATCAAATCGATGAATCGATGAAAACTAAATTCCCCTCAAAGCCCACTTCTAGTGAAGTAAAAGAAGAAGTAGATTATTGCCATGAAATCATTTCTATTGTAGAAATGGAACCACAAATCGCTACGATTCCGGCTGTGAAAGAAAAGTTAAATGTATTAAAAGAAGTCGTGGAAGATTACACAGAACATCTTAGCTTTTCCAGTGATCCTGATGCTCGTGTCGGACATAAAACAGCTGATTCTTCTTTCTTTGGTTTTAAAACACATATTGCGATGAGCGATGAACGTATTATTACGGCTGCGATTGTCACAACTGGTGAAAAAAGTGATGGGAAATACCTACAAGAATTAGTCGAGAAAAGTAAAGCAACTGGCATAGAGATAGAAACAGTCATTGGGGATACAGCGTACTCAGAAAAAGAAAATATTGAATATGCGAATCGAATGGAACTACAATTAGTTGCGAAATTAAATCCTAATATCACACAAGGTACTAGAAAAAAAGAGGATGAATTTGAATTTAATAAAGATGCAGGCATGTATGTGTGTAAAGCAGGACATTTAGCTATACGCAAGGCACGTACAGGTAAGAAAGGCATTAATAAAAATCAAAAAGACACTTATATGTTTGATATCGAAAAATGTAAGGTATGTCCATTCCGTAACGGATGTTACAAGGAAGGTGCAAAAAGCAAGACATATTCTGTTACAATTAAATCAACCGAGCATCGCGAACAAGAAGCGTTTCAAAATAGTGAAGAATTTAAAACATTAGCGAAAGAAAGATATAAAATTGAGGCGAAGAACAGTGAGCTCAAACACAGACACGGGTATGATGAAGCATCATCGGCGGGTCTAATTGGTATGGAAATTCAAGGAGCAACAGCTATTTTCGCAGTCAACCTCAAACGCATTCTCACACTGATGAAAGAAGAAAAGTAACTAAATATAAAAGAAATAGGTCAATTCCTGTTCAAAAATCGAACAGGAATTGACCTATTTTGTTTGAAAAACAAACACTACTTCAAAAACGTAAGTTTTTCAGTGCCCTCTCTTATAGAGGGGGGATATTTTTTATGATACTTTATTTAATACTTCCTTCATATAAGCTTCTTTATCTGCTTCGTTAAACTGACCTTCCCATTTCGAAATGACAACAGCTGCCAACGAGTTCCCTACTACGTTTACGGCCGTTCTCGCCATATCGAGCAGACGATCGATACCTGCGATAAATGCCAATCCTTCTACTGGAATTCCAACCGTACCAAGTGTCGCTAATAATACAACAAATGATACTCCCGGAACTCCCGCAATCCCTTTAGACGTTACCATCAATACAAGAACTAGCGAGATTTGATCAGCGACTGATAAATCAATTCCATACATTTGGGCAATAAAGATTGCCGCCAATGCCTGATACAAAGTCGACCCGTCCAAGTTAAAGGAATAACCCGTCGGAATAACGAAAGAAGCAATACCTTTCGGACATCCCAGCTTTTCCATCTTCGTCATGATACGAGGCAAAACTGTTTCAGAGCTTGCCGTTGAATAAGCAAGAATCAATTCGTCTTTCAATAACTTAATAAAGTGAATAATGTTAATACCAGCCCATCTTGCTACTAATCCTAAAACGAAAAGTACAAAGAAAGCCATCGTTACATACACAAGAATCATTAACTTACTTAATGGGATAAGAGACTGCACACCAAATTTTGAGACCGTCACCCCGATAAGAGCAAATACCCCGAACGGCGCAAACTTCATAATTTGGTTTGTCACATAGAACATTGCTTCTGCGACGCCTTCAAAAAACTTTAAGACAGGTTTTCCTTTTTCACCAATGGCTGCTACTCCCAGTCCGAATAACACGGAGAAGAAAATAATAGCTAACATATTGCCCTCTACCATTGCTGCGATAATATTCGGAGGAACAATATTTACAAAGGTTTCAGCAAAGCCGTGGCTTTTTGTTTCTTCAGTTGTTTCCACATAACTTCCAATATCCGTCTTTTGCAAAGAAGACATATCTACACCGCTGCCCGGCTGGAAAATATTAGCTGCTAATAGTCCTACTAGAATGGCAACAGTCGTGATAATTTCAAAATATAAAATTGTTTTACCGCCCAGTTTACCAAGCTTTTTCATGTCGCCTACACCGGCAACACCGACAATTAAGCTGGCAACTACGATTGGTATGACAATCATTTTAATTAAGCGAATAAAGATATCACCGATTGGCTGTAAAAATTCAGCTACTCTTGGATCTCCGTAAAACAAAGCTCCAACGGCAATACCTAAAATTAAACCAATTAGAATTTGCCAAGCAAGTCCTAACCTTTTCATATATACATCCCCTTTCTCACCCTTATAATTTAGAAAATAATGAGCTTCTTAGCGAACAGTAACTATATTATCATAATTTTTATATTTTTTCATAAAAATACGACTTTTTTTGAAAACCTTTTCTATTTACAGAAAATTTAAAAAATCAGCTGAAATTTCTACCTTTATCTTTTACCCGCAAGCCACTCATTATATCCCATTATAACTTTTTTATATATTTTTGTATAGTATTTAACTTTACATATATCAATAGTCAAAATTGACGTCTGTTGTAAAACAGGTGTTACACACATAAAACCGGGTTCCCTTTCACCCAATTTCTATAGATTGTGTAATAAAATCCAAGAAATTAGTCATTATCATAGGAAGAAACAACATGGTAATTACTGTTAAATATTCAGTTTATGACAGGAAACCTTCCCATTTCGATAATTTTTGTTATGATAGAAAGGAAAAAGTTCTAAGAGTAGGTGTGAGGAATATGGAATATCAAGTTTTACTTTATTATAAATATGTACACATAGATGATCTTGAAACTTTTAAAGAAGAGCATTTGGCTTTATGCGAGGAGCTTGGTTTAAAAGGACGAATCCTTGTGGCAAATGAAGGATTGAACGGCACCGTTTCAGGCACGAAAGCACAAACGGAAGCTTATATAAAGGCAATGCATGAAGATCCCCGCTTTTCAGACATGGTATTCAAGATTGAACAGGCTGAAGAACATGCATTTAAAAAGATGAAAGTAAAAGTAAAACCGGAAATTGTCAACCTTAGTTTACAAGAAGACATTGACCCTAACCGTATTACAGGAAAACATCTTTCCCCAAAGGAATTTTTTGAAGCCATGCAAGAGGATGATGTGATTATCCTCGACGCACGCAATACGTATGAATACGATCTTGGTCATTTCAAAAACGCGATACGCCCTGATATCGAAACATTCCGCGAGCTGCCGGAATGGATCCAAAATAATCTGAGCGATTATAAGAACAAAAAGATTTTAACTTACTGTACGGGCGGCATTCGCTGCGAAAAGTTTTCAGGCTTTCTGGTCAAAGAAGGATTCCAAGATGTATCACAGCTGCACGGCGGAATTATCACATACGGCTACGATGAAGAAGTACAAGGCCGGCTGTGGGATGGGAAATGTTATGTATTTGACGAACGCATTTCAGTACCTGTCAATCGTACCGAGGAAGCAACGGTTGTGGGGAAATGCTACTATTGCGCCAAACCGGAAGAACGTTATGTGAAATGCGGTAATCCCGATTGCAACAAGCATCTCTTGTTATGCGAGGAGTGCGAGCATGAGCATTTAAGGTCTTGCAGTCAGGAATGCAAAGAACATCCGCACAATCGATATGTAAAAGAACATTCTACACAACAAACACTTTAAATGCCATAGCATATAATTTTTCAATCTATATATAAAGGAGCGGCCCAAAAACGACACTGTGAACGTCTTCAGGGCCGCTCCCTTTTCATTTTAAGTGAAATGGCTAAAAGATAAGTAAGAGGTTAAACCCATAACATTCAACCTAACCCATTTTTTCTATTAGCTCTGTTACCAGCTCTTCCATCGTAATATCAGCCAGTACTTGTTCCATCGCAGACTGTGCCCGTTTTAAAATAAACGCTAATACCACTTGAATATTGGCACCGACCGGACATTGCGGGTTTGGATGCTCATGCATTTGAAAAAGCTCACCTTCTTCTACTACTTCCACTGCGCGATAAACATCCAATAATGTGATATCGGCCAAGTTCTTTACTAAATAGGCACCGCCTGCTCCTGCTTTCACTCCTGCTAATCCTGCTTTTTTCAGCATACCAAGAATACGCCGAATGACAACGGGATTTGTATTCACACTGCCTGCAATCCATTCTGACGTACAGGACATACCCCTTTCAACCCTAATTAATGAAAGAATATGAACGGCAACGGTGAAACGACTGCTTATTTTCATATGCATCACCTCTTGTTGTAATTATTATAGTTACAACAAAAAATGAAAGTCAAGAAATGACCGACATTCCTTTCATGCAATCCCGTTGAACGATATAAAAAATGCGATGTGAGTTATTTTTTACTCACATCGCAAGTATTTAAGAAACATTTTTTTAGCGTAAAATAAAAAACCACCAAATATGTATTGGTGGAGACGGTGGGAGTCGAACCCACGTCCAAAAGCATCGGCACTTAAGCTTCTACGAGTGTAGTCGATATATTGGCGCTTCGCATACCCTTCAGCCCATCGACAGGCTTCCAAGCAGCTAGTCTGGTTATTCTCTTCCTTCGTCCTCAGACGGCGAACTCCGGCGTAGCCCACTAAGTTTGAGTCCGCTACCCTACCACATGGGCGATGGAGGGGCGAACAGCTGAGCTAATTAAGCAGCAGCTAAAGTTGTTTGTTGTTTGCCAGTTATTGGCTTTGACGTTTTAACGAGGCCGATCCCCTCGACTCGCAACCTAAGCTCGAACTACCCCTGTCGAATCCGTAACGTCCCCATTATATAAAGGGAAGCTGGAATGTTAGTAGTCTTCCGCTAAAGCTAGCAATTTCAATCGTTTGTCGTACTGGCTAACGACAATTTTATTATATCATAACCATCAAATTATGCAATTGTAAGTTTTTGTAAGCACTACATTTTTTGACGATCGCGGAAGGCCCGCTCAATTTCGCGTTTCGCTTCTTTTTTCTTCAAATCTTCACGCTTATCGTATTTCTTTTTACCCTTACCAAGCCCTAATAAAACCTTCGCAAAACCGTTTTTCAAATAAACCTTTAACGGAACGAGAGCATACCCTTCTTCTTTTGTATATCCGATCAGCTTGTTGATTTCACGTCTGTGCATGAGCAACTTTCTTGTGCGCAACGGTTCATGGTTATAGCGGTTTCCCTGTTCATAAGGACTTACATGCATATTATATAAAAACACTTCTCCGTTGTGGATACGGGCGTAAGAATCCTTTAAATTGGCCCGTCCATTACGAATGGATTTAATCTCCGTCCCTTGGAGAACCATACCTGTTTCATATGTTTCTTCAATAAAATAATCATGGTAGGCTTTTTTATTTTGTGCTACCACTTTTCCTTCACCTTTTGGCATACAACTTCCCCCTTCATAACGTCACCCTATATTTTATCAAATAATGAAGCAAGAAACCAAATGTCTTGCCCAGCAGGGCAAGACATTCAGAAAACATAGAGCTTTATTTTCGCTTCTTTTTACGCTTAGCCTTTGGCGCATTCTCAAAAAACTTCTTCGACTTCGATTTTTTCTTCGGCTTCTTTCCTGCCCCTTGGCCTTCACGCGAAGGTGACTTTCTGTCTTTTTTCTCTCCACGCCCCTCTTTACTGCCTTTAATAACAGTCGGACGGTCTTTTCGCTCTCTGCGCTTTGTCCCTTTCATACCAACGACAACGAAGTCAATGGAACGTTCATCCTTGTTTACATCTACAACTTGTACCGTAATTTCGTCTCCGATACGAAGGATATTGCCCGTTCTCTCCCCAATCATCGCATAATGCCGTTCATCATAACGATAATAATCATCCGTTAAATCGCTGACATGAACGAGGCCCTCAATGGTATTTTGAAGCTCCACGAAAATCCCGAAGTTTGTGACAGAACTGATGATACCATCAAATTTTTCACCGATTTTATCGGCCATGAACTCTGCTTTTTTCATTTCATCCGTTTCACGCTCTGCCTCGACCGCTCTTCGTTCCATATTGGAAGAATGCTCGGCAATATCCCCTAAAACTTGATTCCACTTTTCTCTCGTCGCTTCATCTACCTTTTGTTCCACAAGATACGTGCGAATCAAGCGATGCACAATTAAGTCCGGATATCGGCGAATCGGCGATGTGAAATGGGTGTAGAACTCTGTGGATAATCCGAAATGTCCCAGGCTTTCCTTGTCATAACGGGCCTGTTTCATCGAACGCAGCATCACGGTCGAAATCACCATTTCTTCCGGGTTGCCCTGTACAGCCTCTAAAATTTCCTGTAAGGCTCTCGGATGAATGTCATTTCCCGTTCCTTTAACCGCATAACCAAAGTTTGTGACAAACTCTAAGAACCTCTCCAGTTTCTCCGGCTTTGGATCTTCATGGACACGGTACATGAATGGGATATTCATCCAATGGAAATGTTCAGCCACAGTTTCATTTGCCAATAACATGAACTCTTCAATTAAACGTTCTGCAACCGAACGCTCGCGTAAAATGACATCGTAAGGCTTTCCGTCTTCCCCGACGAGTACCTTCGCTTCTTTAAAATCGAAATCGATGGCACCGCGGTTCATCCGCTTATCGCGCAAGATGCTCGCCAATTCTCCCATCAGCTCAAACATAGGGATGAGCGGTTCATAACGCTGAAGGAGCTCTTCATCTTTATCCGTTAAAATTTTATTCACATCGGTATACGTCATTCGTTCCGTTGTCCGGATGACACTTTGGAAAATTTCGTGTGACACTACTTGACCTTCAGCATTCACTTCCATCTCACATGAAAGCGTCAGGCGATCGACTTTCGGATTTAAGGAACAGATTCCATTCGAAAGACGGTGCGGAATCATTGGGATAACACGGTCGACCAAGTAAACACTCGTTCCGCGATCTTGAGCCTCAACATCAATTGGGCTTCCTTCGGTTACATAATGACTCACATCAGCAATATGTACGCCCAGTTTATAGTTTCCATTTTCCATTTTTTGAACTGTTACGGCATCATCGAGGTCTTTTGCGTCTGCACCATCAATCGTCACAATGACCTGGTCGCGTAAATCACGGCGGTTTTGCACTTCTTCTTCACTAATCGTGTCAGGAGTCTCGTTTGCCTGCTGAAGCACGTCATCAGGAAACGCCGTTGGAAGGCCATGTTTATGTATGACCGACAAAATGTCTACTCCCGGGTCGTTTTTATGGCCCAGAATTTGAACGACTTCTCCTTCTGCACTCATGCGGCCCTCAGGATAGCTCGTCAAATGAACAATAACCTTATGTCCATCCACCGCCCCCTTGGAAGCATTTTTAGGAATAAAAATATCGCTTGCGAATTTTTTATCGTCCGGAATCACAAAGCCGAAACTTTTGCTCTCGGAATACGTCCCTACTATCTCCTGAATTCCGCGCTCAATAATTTTGACAATGGTTCCTTCTTGGCGCGTTCCGGAAGATTGCTCTGATATACGGGCAAGAACGATATCTCCATGCATTGCATTATTCGTTTCAGTCGGCGGAATAAAAATATCACTCATAGTTGAATCATCCGGCACCACAAAAGCAAATCCCTTGGCATGTCCAGTTAACTTTCCGCGAACTAAATTCATTTTTTCAGGCAATCCGTACCGATTGCTTCGAGTCCGGATGACAAGTCCCTGATCTTCCATGACGACAAGCGCTTTGACAAACTCTTTAAAAGAGGAAGAATCCGAGATGCCAAATGCCTGCTCAAGCTCCTGAACAGTTAAAGGCTTATAGCTTTCTTCTTTCATAAATGATAACAGCCGATCGACATGCTGTTGAATCTCCTGTTCCATAATAGCCCTCCTTATAGTGGACTTTTTAATTTACCTATCTCACCAATCTAGTGTCTCTAAAAATTGATAAACATCCTCATGAATCTGGTCACGCTCTTTATCAAGAGTAATAACATGCCCAGATTCTTCGTACCATTTAATTTGTTTATTCGTTGATTCTACTTCATTGTAAATAATGTTGGCGCTATCTGTATTAATCATGTGGTCATGACGAGCCTGTACCACAAAGGTAGGCGCATAAATCATATCGATGGAATGGCGAACGTCTGAAATCAAATTTTGCAGAGCTTTTAACGTTTTCATCGGTGTTTCTTGGAATGTAATCATTTCTTCTTCAATTTGTTCGGTTGTTTTTCCTTCTCGCTTTTTATATTCTCTTGCATATTCTAATATTCCTTGATACATGACTTCTTCGCTTTTGATGTACATTGGTGCACACATAGGTACAATACCCTTTATAGGTACAGTGTAACCTAATTTCAATGAAAATACGCCTCCAAGCGATAAACCTGCAACTGCGATGTTTTCATGTCCGCGGTCGCGCAAAAATTGATACGCATTCATGACATCCTGCCACCAGTCTTCCGGACCTGTATGAACAAGCTCCTCAGGAGGAACTCCATGTCCTTTATAAATCGGCGCATGACATGTATACCCCTTCGTTTCTAAGAAACGCCCGAGCATTCTTACATCTGCTGAATTTCCGGTAAACCCATGCAGCAATAAAACGGCGCGTTCTCCTCCTTCAAAAGTAAACGGTTTTGGTTGTACGATTTTCATATGTTTTAACTCCTTTTCTTTATATTATGTGTTCAAAAAGGAGGACAAAAAGAACCGAGAAGTTCAAGGAAGCGTCGTCTCGAGCAACGGAGCGTATGTTGTTAATACGTGAGTAGCGGAGAGACAAGCTGACGCCGAAATTCGACGGTCATTTTTCCCGGACTTTTTGAACATCCTCTTATATTAATGATGCTAAACAAACGTTTGATTAAAACTACTCTATCCCTTGATACACCTTGCATAGCCAAGATTTAAATAAACATTTGTTTAAACAATTGAGTATGTATAGATTTTAACCTTTTCACGCTGCCTGCTGCTTATTATTTTTCTTTTAGGAAAAAGGAAACGAACGTTTGAATAGTGTCCAATTTCTCTTTATTCATCCCGCTCTGATGGGCAGCGTGACCTCTATCAATGAAAGGTTCACTTTATTATAGCATTCCATGTTTTGGAGCTGAATCATTCAGCTTGTTAAGAAAAGTGCAGCAAAATCGCTTATGTTCACAGGAATTTGGAGCTTCTAAGAAAGAACCGCCTTTTGGTACCGCAGCAAGAAGTAAAATTATCATCGATCATAGCTTACGGAACTGGACAGTAAAGAAAAGGCTGGGTACCCCCTTCATTTTGACGGCACAAAAAAAGGCCAGCTTCGCCAGCTCGCCCTTATAATTGAAAATAAGTAACTGCAATGGTTAATATAAAGAATAAAATCGATAAAACAACGGTCATTCGGTGTAGCACTGCATCGATTCCTCTTGCCTTCTGCTTTCCGAACAATTGCTCCGCTCCACCAGAAATGGCGCCGGAAAGACCCGCGCTTTTACCTGACTGCAACAATACCACAACAATCAGTCCGATACAGACGATTACTAATAAAGTGACTAAAAATGCATGCATGTATCTGCACCTCCCACTACGCACACTACATTAATTTTAATTTATCATAAAACGGCAAGCGGTACAATAGACCAAGCCCGATTCTCACTGCAACTTTAAAAGAATTCAAGAAGTAGCGCCACCTTGCCAGAGTGGGGATCATCAATTAAGAAAGGCGTTAAACCTATAATTAAGGGATTAGCGCTTTTTTTATTTTTAATTTTGTACTGTAAAGTCGGATTTATCGACGCAGAAAAAAAAATCCTTATAAGCAAAAAAATAAAATAAAACAACAGCCTATGATATTTGCCCTTACATTTGTGAAATGTCTTTCATCTAATAATAGCATATCCACCAACATACCATTAATCCTAAGTTTAGCAACAAGGTTTTTTACTTGTATTTATAAATATAATACGTAAAGTTAAAAAACTCTATCCAAACTCTCCACATAACGGTAGTTGAAAAAAAAGATGGCGGTGAAAAAGGTGACAGAAGAATCCAAAGAAATTGAAAAAACTGGTGTACATTCAGTTGATAGTCAAGATGGTGAAGACATAGAAACAGAAATAACTGGAAATATATCAGCTGAAGAAACATCAGTGCAAGAAAATCAGAATAGAGCACCCGAAGACTCAGAAGAGCAAGAAGAGAATATTATACTTGAAGTAAAAACAGTACAAAAAGATGAAGAAAATGCAAATTATGAAATGGAAGTGCAATTAGGTGATAATACTTCAGTTGAATTTGCAAAGGGTGAAGATGCTGTTGGTCAAGAAATTATAAGTGAAGACGGTACACCTGGTGAAGATGGTAATAAAGGTTTTCCAGGTGGCGATGGCAGAACTGGTGAAAATGGCGAAAATGGTTTGAACGGTATCAATGGAACTGGAAGTAATTTAGCACTTCCAAGTGAGGGTCTCATTAATATTGATATGCCTGGTATTTCAGTTAACATAGATTTATCAAAGCTTAATAATACGCTTAGAAATCTAAGAAATAAACGTAATAGATAAATTGGAATTTTACTTCTCAAGGACTTTATCTCTTAGACATTTAATCTATAAAATGGAGTGATATAAATGAATAGATTTGATGGAAACAAATCAGAATGTGGTCATAAAAAACCAGCGGAAATAGAAATAGATCAGGAAATTGAAGACAGTGGTGATGGTGGTAACAGTACAGGTGGTGATGGTGCTCCTGGTGCCGTAGCCAATGCAGGTGATGCAATTCCACAGCCATTAACTAGTGGTGATGGTGGCGAAGGTGCTCCTGGTGCGGAGGGAAATGGAGGGCAAGCAGACCCCGAAGCAGTAACGGGTGGTGCCGGTGGAACTGGCGGTGAGAGTGGTGGAGCTGTTGGAGGGCAAGCAGATCCAGAACCTGTAAACGGCGGTGACGGCAGCGGTGGTGCTCAAAGTGGTGGAGCTGCAGGCGGTAGTGCAACTGCTGCAGAGGTAACTTCTGGAGCTGGTGGTGCTGGTGGTACTGGTGGTACTGGTGGTGCTGGTGGTCAAGGTGCTGCTGGTGGAGCCGGGGGTACGTCACAGGCAGATGCTAATGCAGTTAATCCATCCTTGACTGGAACTGCGACTGCAACAGCTACTTCTACCGCAGGTGCTGGCGGTGCTGGCGGTGCTGGTGGTGCTGGTGGTGCTGGCGGTGCTGGCGGTGCTGGTGGTAATGGCGGTGATGCATCACAAGGCGATAACACTGGCGGTGATGCTACAACCGGAAATGGCGGTGATGGCGGTGACGGTGGTTCCGCTACACAAGGAGACGTTACTGGTGGTTCCGCTACAACCGGAAATGCTGGTGATGTTGGTGATGCAGGTGATGCAACACAAGGTGATGTCACTGGTGGAGCTGGAACAGGAGGCGCTGGAGGTGCTGGTGCTGAGAGCGGAGATATCTCACAAGGCGATAACACCGGCGGTGGAGCCACTGGCGGAGACGGCGGCGATGGCGGTAATGCGACCGGCGGTGATGGTGAGGCAGAGATTCAGAATATAAAAGATTAATCAAGTAAAGATCGGTATTACCATCGTGGCAGCGAGATTTTCGCCAGTACCATGATGGTAATGCCATTTATAAGAGGAGCTGTGACAAATGGAAGTAGAGATGAATAATGGAGATAATCTGGATTCGAATAATCAAGAAGAGATAGCCAATGTGTTGAATGAAGATATTATGGAAGTTTCAAGTGCAGATGCAAGATCAACTGCATACGGTGGCGCTGGAGGAACAGGAGGCGCTGGAGGTGCTGGTGGCGCTGGTGGCGCTGGCGGTCAAGCACTCAATATAACATACGTAGATAATTATTCAATGCTAACATTTATGTATACAATAATTCTTATGCTTATAAATGATAAAAATAATGAAAAAGAAGAAATAACAAATAGATTGCTACCCCTTTTAGAGTCAATTATGGAAGAGCAGAAAATATACCGTCAATCACTTCTGGATACCCTGGAGTCATTGAAATCATAAGAAATTCTTCATACGTTTATTTATTTTGTAGTAAATTCAAGAAATAACCCCCTAGACCTGACATATTTTTTAAAACAAGGATGATTTATGATAATTTAATTGTATAAATAGAAAAAAATTCAAAAATGATTAATATAAAATAGATTTATTTAGAGTTAATCTCCTTCTGTTGTACACTTCTGATTATAATACTGCAGATTAAAAGCAAATTCTTTAACAAATCCGTTATAAGCATATAAAAAACCTCCTATTTATTTGTGTATGATCACGTATAAATAGGAGGTTAAAAGTCATAAATTTGTATGACTCAATTCATGCTATTGTATTGCAAAATCCAGTCCCTTTAAAAGGGCCTTGTACGGCACAATTCAGTCGCTTTTCTACTTAAAAATTATTATTTCTTTAAGTTGTAGAAAGATTTCATGCCGTCATATACAGCCAATACACCTAACTCGTCTTCGATGCGAAGTAATTGGTTGTATTTCGCGATTCGGTCTGTACGGCTCATAGAACCTGTTTTGATTTGGCCAGCGTTTGTCGCAACAGCGATGTCAGCGATTGTTGCATCTTCTGTTTCACCAGAACGGTGAGAAACAACTGCCGTGTAACCAGCGCGCTTCGCCATTTCGATTGCTTCAAATGTTTCAGTTAATGTACCGATTTGGTTTACTTTGATCAGGATCGAGTTACTGATGCCTTTTTCGATACCTTCAGCAAGCTTTTTCGTATTTGTTACGAATAAGTCGTCCCCTACCAACTGAACTTTCGTGCCGATGCGCTCAGTTAATAATTTGTGACCTTCCCAGTCGTTTTCATCTAAACCGTCTTCGATTGAGATGATCGGGAATTCGTTAACTAATTCTTCGTAGAAGTCTACCATTTCAGCAGAAGTTAAACCAGTGCGGCCTTCGCCTGCTAAATCGTACTTGCCAGTTTCTTTGTTGTAGAACTCAGAAGACGCAACGTCCATACCTAACATAATGTCTTTTCCTGGCTCATAACCTGCTTTTTTGATTGCTTCCATGATTACTTCTAACGCTTCACGGTTAGAACCTAAGTTAGGAGCGAAACCACCTTCGTCACCTACAGCTGTGTTTAAGCCTTTGCCGCTTAATACAGATTTTAATGCATGGAATACTTCTGCACCCATACGGATTGCTTCTTTAAATGAAGGAGCACCTACAGGCAATACCATGAACTCTTGGAAGTCAACGTTGTTGTCTGCATGAGAACCGCCGTTGATGATGTTCATCATTGGAGTCGGTAATTGCTTCGCGTTGAATCCGCCAAGGTAACGGTATAATGGAAGACCTACATAATCAGCTGCAGCATGCGCAACCGCCATAGATACGCCAAGGATAGCGTTAGCACCTAATTTACCTTTGTTTTCTGTACCATCTAATTCGATCATAAGACGGTCGATACCGATTTGGTCTGTAACGTCCATGCCTACAAGCTCAGGAGCGATTACTTCGTTTACGTTATCTACTGCTTTTAATACCCCTTTACCAAGGTAGCGGGATTTGTCGCCATCGCGTAATTCTACTGCTTCATATTCACCTGTAGAAGCACCACTTGGTACTAAAGCGCGTCCGAAAGCGCCAGACTCAGTGTATACTTCAACTTCAACTGTCGGGTTACCACGAGAATCTAATACTTCGCGAGCATAAATGTCAATAATTGTTGGCATTTTTTCATTCTCCTTTATGAGGCTGTTCAAAAAGTCCAGGAAAAATGACGGTCGAAATTACTTGCACAGGAAGTGCTGATCCGACGTTCGCCACAGGACGTGGCGGTTCTTAGTCGGGCTTCCTCAGCTTGTCTCTCCACTACTCACGTATTAATAGCATACGCTCCGTTGCTCGAGACTGCGCTTCCTTGAACTTCTCCGTCCTTTTTGTCCTCCTTTTTGAACATACACTTTATATTTTTTATTTAATTAATGTTTGACCTGTCATTTCTTTAGGTTGCTGCACATTTAACAGATTCAGCACTGTTGGTGCTAAATCACCTAAAATGCCGTCTTCACGCAATTCAACGCCTTGTTTCGTAACAATAACCGGCACTGGATTTGTCGTGTGGGCTGTCATCGGATTGCCTTCAATGGTTACAACTTCATCCGCGTTACCATGGTCTGCAGTGATGATAGCTGTACCGCCTTTTGCTAAAATCGCATCGACGACTTTACCAAGGCACTCATCTACCGTTTCAATTGCTTTAATCGTTGGCTCAAGCATTCCTGAGTGGCCAACCATATCCGGATTGGCGAAATTTAAAATAATCGCATCATGCTTGTCCGCTTCAATTTCACCCAGTAACGCGTCCGTTACTTCATAGGCAGACATTTCCGGTTTTAAATCATACGTAGCTACTTTTGGCGAATCGATTAAAATACGAGTTTCACCCGGGAATTCCGCTTCACGTCCCCCGCTCATAAAGAAGGTTACATGAGGATATTTTTCCGTTTCCGCAATACGAAGCTGTGTCAAACCGTTTTGGGAAAGAACTTCACCAAGCGTGTTGTCCAAATTCGTTGGTTTGAATGCTACGTACCCGTCTACTGTTTCACTAAAGTGGGTTAAACATACAAAGTGTAAATCTTTCGGATGTTTCGGTCCGCGATCAAAGGAACGGAAATCATCATTTGTAAACGTATTGGAGATTTGGATGGCACGGTCTGGACGGAAATTATAGAAAATGACCGCATCATTATCTTGGATCGTCGCTACCGGCTCTCCATTCTCTTTCGTCATAACAGATGGCAAAACGAATTCATCGTAGATACCATTATTATAAGAATCATCAACGCATTCATAAGCATTATGATAAGTTGGACCTTCACCGTACACCATCGCGCGGTAAGATTTTTCTACACGCTCCCAACGCTTGTCACGGTCCATCGAGTAATAACGGCCTGATAGAGTCGCGATCTCCCCAATGCCATACTCTTCGATTTTTTCATTTAATGCATCGATGTATTGTTTCGCTGTCTGCGGACCAACGTCACGGCCATCTAAGAAACCATGAATGTAAACATTCTTCACACCTTCTTGTCCTGCAAGACGAAGAAGAGCATATAGGTGTTCAATATGGCTGTGTACACCACCATCAGAAAGCAAACCGAAAACATGAAGATTTGTACCGTTCTGTTTTACATGGTTCATCGCGCCTAAGAATGTCTCGTTTTGTTCAAACTCTCCTTCGCGGATGGCTACATTCACACGAGTCAAGCTTTGATAAACGATGCGTCCTGCCCCAATGTTCAAGTGACCAACTTCAGAATTTCCCATTTGGCCTTCAGGCAGTCCAACCGCTTCACCGGAAGCTATTAACTGTGCATGGGGATACTCATTCCAAAAACGGTCAAAGTTTGGCTTTTTGGATTGTGCAACAGCGTTGCCTTTTGTTTCTTGGCGGCATGCAAAACCGTCTAAGATAATTAATGCAACTGGTTTTTTGCTCATTATTTACCTGCCTCCAAAAGCTGTAAGAACGACTGAGCTTCCAAGCTTGCACCACCGACTAACGCACCGTCGATATCAGATTGTGACATATATTCTTTAATATTTTCAGGTTTTACGCTTCCGCCGTACTGAATGCGTACTGCATCTGCCACTTCCCCAGAAAACTGTTCAGCAATGACGCTGCGAATATAAGCACAAACTTCGTTTGCATCTTCAGCAGTAGAAGATTTTCCTGTTCCGATTGCCCAAATTGGCTCATAAGCGATAACGACTTGTTTCGCTTTAGCATCGTCTAAACCTTCTAACGCTTTTTTCACTTGACCTTCAACAACTGCTTTCGTTTGGTCTTGCTCGCGTTCTTCATTTGTTTCACCGCAGCAAACAATCGGGATCAACCCATGTTTGAATGCAGAAATGGTCTTTTTGTTGACTGTTTCATCTGTCTCAGCAAACATCTCACGACGCTCTGAGTGGCCTAAAATCACATAGTGCACGCCAAGGTCGTTAAGAGCAACCGGGCTGATTTCCCCCGTAAAAGCGCCGCTTTCTTGGAAGTGCATGTTTTGGGCACCGACTTTCAGTTCAGAACCTTTTGTTGCTTCTACTAGACGATCTAAAAATAATGCTGGTGCACATACAACTGAGTCTACTTCTTCAGATGAAGGCACTAATCCCTTTACTTCTTCCACAAAGCTATTCGCTTCAGAAAGAACTTTGTGCATTTTCCAGTTACCTGCAATAATTGGTTTACGCATTTGTAACACCGTCCTTTTTTTAGGTTATGGTCGGTTCGAACGGAATATCGTCTGACTTTAAGGAGGTGCTGTCAAAGGCATGATCAAGGAACATGACACCAGACAAGGGTTGCGCTCCTCGTCTATTATCATTTACTTAATCGGTGCTGAGCCTTTGTTCCTTATTGTCTTCGTTCCTTTACTTATCGTTTAACGCTACTACGCCTGGAAGTTCTTTTCCTTCCATGAACTCTAATGACGCACCGCCGCCTGTTGAGATGTGATCCATTTTGTCAGCAAGACCAAATTTCTCAACAGCTGCCGCAGAGTCACCACCACCGATTACTGTATATGTACCAGTTGCTTCGGCTAACGCTTCTCCCACCGCTTTTGTTCCGTTTGCGAACGCATCCAATTCGAATACACCCATTGGCCCATTCCAGATCACAAGCTTGGAGTTTTTAATCACATCCGCATAAATCTCGCGAGATTTTGGACCAGCATCCAAACCTTCCCAATCGCTAGGGATGGAGTCAACTGGTACTACTTTTGTGTTAGCATCATTTGAGAAGTCATCCGCTACGACAACATCAACAGGTACATAGAAGTTCACGCCTTTTTCTTTCGCTTTTTCCATGAATGATTTCGCTAAATCAATTTTATCTTCTTCTAAAAGTGATTTACCTACATCATGACCCTGTGCTTTGATGAATGTGTAAGCTAGACCGCCGCCGATGATAAGGTTGTCGACTTTATCAAGTAAGTTCTCAATAACGCCAATCTTATCTTTTACTTTTGCTCCACCGATAATAGCAGTGAATGGACGGTCAGGATTAGATAAAGCTTTTCCAAGAACATCCAACTCTTTCTCCATTAAGAAACCTGCTACAGCCGGCAAGTGATGCGCGATACCTTCAGTTGATGCATGAGCACGGTGAGCAGCACCGAATGCGTCATTTACATAAACATCCGCTAATTCTGCAAATGCTTTCGCTAACTCTGGATCATTTTTCTCTTCACCAGGATAAAAGCGCACGTTTTCCAGAACTAATACATCGCCTTCTGTCATCTTTTCGATTTCCGCTTTAACCGTATCACCATAAGCTTCATCTGTTTTAACTACCTTTTTGCCAAGCAATTCTTCTAAACGCTTCGCAACGGCAGTTAGACGTAGTTCCTCCACCGCTTGACCTTTCGGACGACCAAGATGGCTCGCTAAAATAACTTTCGCCCCTTGTTCCACTAAGTATTGAATCGTTGGAAGTGCAGCACGAATACGCGTTTCGTCTGTTACTTGGCCGTCTTTCATCGGAACGTTAAAATCTACGCGACAAAAAACTTTCTTACCTTTTACTTCGATGTCTTTTAATGTCTTTTTGTTCATCTTAAAAAGGCCTCCTTTTTTGAGAACTCAGACTTCCGTAAATAAAGGTTGGTGCTCCTATTTAAAGAAGTATGAAGAAATGAAGGGAAAGAGGGCTAAATCCCCTTTCCCCCTTGGTCATTTTATCATGTCTTTATTGGTGAGTATATCCAATAGAGATGTATTTTTCTTAAAGTCCTTTAGAAGCGATGTAATCTACTAGGTCTACTACACGGTGAGAGTATCCGCTCTCGTTGTCGTACCAAGAGATAACTTTAACCATGCTGCCTTCCATTACCATTGTAGATAATGCGTCGATTGTAGAAGAAGCTGGGTTACCGTTGTAGTCGCCAGATACTAATGGCTCTTCGCTGTAACCTAAGATACCTTTTAATTCGCCTTCAGCTGCTGCTTGTAACGCTGCATTTACTTCTTCAGCTGTTACTTCTTGGTTAAGCTCAGCAACTAAGTCTACTAAAGATACGTTTGGAGTTGGAACACGCATAGCGCCTCCGTTTAATTTACCTTTTAATTCAGGTAATACAAGAGATACCGCTTTTGCAGCACCAGTTGAAGTCGGGATGATGTTTTCAGCCGCTGCACGAGCACGACGGTAATCTTTATGTGGTAAGTCTAAGATTTGTTGGTCGTTTGTGTAAGAGTGAACAGTTGTCATCATACCGCGTTTGATACCGAACTTGTCGTTTAATACTTTAGCGAATGGCGCTAAGCAGTTTGTTGTACAAGATGCATTAGAGATAACATCGTGGCTTGCTGCATCATATTTATCATGGTTAACACCCATTACGATTGTGATGTCTTCATCAGTAGCCGGTGCAGAGATGATAACCTTTTTCGCACCTGCTTCTAAGTGTTTCGCAGCGTCAGCACGCTTTGTGAAGAAACCAGTAGATTCTACTACTACTTCTACACCGCGGTCTGCCCAAGCTAATTTCGCAGGGTCACGCTCTGCTGATACTTGAATCGTTTTGCCGTCAACGATTAAGTTGTTGCCGTCAACAGAAACTTCAGCATCTAATTTACCGTGAACTGAATCGTATTTTAAAAGATGAGCTAACATGTTAGCATCTGTTAAGTCGTTAACAGCCACCACTTCAACGTTAGGATTTTTTAAAGCTGCGCGGAATACGTTACGGCCGATACGACCAAAACCGTTAATACCAATTTTAACTGCCATGAGAATTTCCTCCTTAAATGGTTGTGATGGATAATTTATATGTAGGGACTAAATTAAATCCCTTACTAACTCTTTCGCTGCGCCTTCATCCGTAATCAAGACGGAATCGCGCGCCTGCTGCAAAAATGCCTTGATGGCTTTTGCCTTTGATGAACCGCCGGCTACAGCAACTACACATTTATTGTTCTTTAAATCATCGAGCTGTATGCCTATTGTTTTTACTTTATGCACGACTTCACCATATTGATTGAAGTAGTACCCGAATGCTTCGCCGACTGCCTGCCCTGCTTGGATTTTTTCTAAATCCGCTTCAGGTGTTCTTCGGCGTTCTGCCATTGTCATAGCGTCTCCTATTCCATGAACAACCATACTCGACGATTTAATAAGGTGAAGCATCTCTTTAATAGAAGGTTCACCGATGATCGAACGGTAAGCTTCATCACTGAGCTGGTCAGGAACATGCAATAAGCGATAATTGCTTGATGACTTTTCTGCCATTTTAGCGCAAATCGTATTGGCTTGATTTTGAACATTTTCTCCAAGTCCGCCACGTGCTGGAACAAATAGGACATCCAGATTTCTCGCATCGGGCGTCATCATGTCCGCTGTGGCAGCCAAAGTCGTTCCACCCGTAACAGCAACGATATTTTTTTTACCAACAAGGCGCCGTTTTATGCATGAGGCACTTGCTCTCCCCATTTCTTTTTTTACCCAAGGTGATTCATCGCTGTCACCAGAAACAACAATTGCTTCCGATAGAGAAAACGCCTCTTTTAGTGTTGTTTCCAATAATCTTTGACCTGAAACTTCTTTCATCACCTCTTCAAGCTGTGAAAGAAGCACCTCTCCCTCATCTGTAAGAGTCATGCCGCTTGGATACACATCGAGCAAATTTTGGTCTTTTAAAAACGTGACCTCACTCCGAAGCACCCGCTCTGTAAGCCCCAGGCTGACTGCCAGGTTTCTTCTTCCAATGGGTTGCATCAAACGTATGTACTGTAGGATCTGGTATCTCTTTTGCATAACAGACAGGATATCAGGCAATAATTTTTGTTGTGCTTGTATAAGCGAATGCATAATTCATTCCCCTTAAGGTGTAGAGTGTTGGACACTTTTAGTCCCGTATAGACATATTATGTCCCACATTGAGTAAAAAAAATTCACCCTGTTACATGTTTCATTTTAACAGGGTGAAAATCTTTATTCAACTGATAAATTCCGTTATTTCGAAAGTAAACGCTTTCTTATTTCGACTTTTTGAATTTGTCCAAATGCGACTTCTTCTCCATCAATAACAACTACCGGAATCATTAACTGATACTTCTCCAAAAGAGCATCATCTTGATAAATATCGACTTCCTGCAAACGAAACGGATGTTCATCCTGCAGCTCTAGTAATACTCGTTTCGCCTTTTCACATAATGGGCACCCTGTTTTGGTGTACATGATTACATTCATTGCTGCCACTTCCTTTTGAACACACCCTTTTACTCGTATCTTTTTCGTTTGGACGAAGAGAAGATTTGCAGTTCTTCCCGGTATTTGGCTACGGTTCTCCTGGACACAGCCACCTCATGCTCTTCCTCCAATTTTTTGGAGAGTTGCTGATCCGATAACGGCTTTCTTTTATCTTCTTGATCGACCAATTGTTTAATTAACGTTTTTACATATGAAGAAGAGAGTTCCTGTCTATCTTGAGATTGAATGCTGTTTGTAAAGAAAGATTTCATTTCGAACATTCCGAACGGAGTTTGTACATATTTATTTTTAATCGCCCTGCTTACAGTAGACTCATGAACTTCGACCCGATCAGCCAGCTCTTTCATCGTTAGTGGCTTTAAATAAGCAGGACCCATTTCGAAAAATAGCGATTGATAGTCAAAAATGGCTTGCATGACTTGATCCAGCGTACGTTTGCGATTATTCAAACCTTTTAAAATCCATTGAAATTCTCTATGCTTTTCTTGTAAATACATGAACAATTCCTGATTTTTCCGATCGTTCAGAGCATTTTTATAGTCCGAATTCATTTTTACCTGAATGTTGACTGCATCATTTCCTTTTAGGACCATTTGTCCTTTCTCCTTCTGGACCACATAATCTGGAACAATGAACTTTTCCTGCTCACTTCCAAATTCAAGCCCCGGCCTTGGGTTTAACAATACAATCTCATCATATATTTCTTGGATTTCTCGAATCGAGATGCTAAGTCTCTTTGCTAATTTATCCCATTTCTTATAAGCAAATTCTTCGAAAAAATCCGTTAAAATCAATTCCATTTCAGGCGTACATGCCCCTTTTCTCTGCAATTGGATCAACAAGCATTCTTGCAGACTTCTTGCCCCTACCCCGACAGGTTCCATTTTCTGTAGAATGTTTAATGCTTGTTCAACCGCTTCTAAATCTTCATTTAAAGCGCTTCCAATATCCTGTATGTCCTCTTTCAAATACCCTTTTTCATCTAAGCTGTTAATCATATACTTAACGATTGCCTTTTGAGAAGGCGGAATCGTCAAGAAACTCAATTGTCCTAATAGATGTTGATAAAGCGTCTCTTTTTTTGCAGCTATCACATCAATTGGATTTAATTCATTACGTGATGATACATTGTTAGATCGAGGAGCCTTTCTTTGAGCAAGTATACTCCGTTCTTGAAAATCGATTAGGGGATTTTGCAAAGCTTGCTCTTGTAAAAATGATGAGATTTCCATAGCGGAATACTGTAATAACGAAATGGCCTGTGACAATTCTTTCGTCATCATGACTTTTAGTGATTGTTGTTGAAATAAGCCGACCTTCATCCTCTCGCCCCTCCCTTTCTCACATTTTACTATAAATCCATAGAGAGCGGAACGGTGAACCGATGGAAAAACCATGATTTCTTTACTTACACATAAATTAGCTGTCCCATAAGTCTCTAATAAATCATAACAATTGATTTTTACTGAAAGGCCCCGTCACATAACCCCTTGGTTTTACCAGGTTTTCATGACGGGGCTTTTCAGGAGAATGGCTCAAAAGTTATATTTTTTTAGCCATTCTCCTTATGTGGATTCATCTCATTACTTTGCTTCAATCGTTTCAGCCATTGCCAAGAATGGGGCAATGTTTTCTTGGCCCTTCGGTGTATAAATCGATAATTTCACTGGCGTTTCGCCTTTAATTAAAATCAGGTTGACTACATCTTCCTCTGTCGCAGCTTTATACCACACAGCATCGTTCAGCATACCTTCTTTTTTAAACTCTTCGTACTTCTCTGCTTCCGGACTGATTGCTTCAGCAGTTGTCTTCACAATGTCTTCTACCGTTGTTAGATCCATGTCGGCCGGAACCATTTCAATGCGCATAAATGACTTTTGATCATTTGAAAGCATAACCACATCTTTACCTGGTTCTTCTTCTTCTAATGTATAGCCATCCAAGACATACATACTATAGTTTTGATTATCACTCGTATTTAAAAAGCCCGTTTTTTCGACGGCTTGTCCATTTTCATCATATGTTAAGTTTTGTTCCGGCAATCTCACTTTTTCATCCGTGCCGGACTTCCCTTCATCACCGGTCATTTCCCCTGTTTCTTGCACTTCCGGTTCTTCTTGTTCCACTTGTTCTTTTGGCTCTTCTTGTTCATCTGTGCTCGTTTCAGTTGCCTTTTCTTCTGTTTGCGGCTGCTCTTTTTCTACTTGTTCAGCTGCGCCATTTGTTTTTTCCGCAGATTCTTCTGCTGTACCGCAAGCTGATAATAACAGCGCTAAACTCGCACTGACCACAAACATTCTTTGGATTGATTTCATGTTTCTTCCTCCTTTGTAAGGTCCCTACATAACTGTTTTAAACTAAATTGGTAAATAAAGCAACCATGCCAAAATACTTGATTCCTTATTCACCCGTTATTCTATTTGTCGGATAAAGGAAGGAGAACGTTTCAGATAATTTTATCATTTACCGACAGAAGACTCCCACCTTAAGGAAGGTGAAGGGCGAAGTCCTTTGACCAAAAGCAACTAATAATCCTCTTTAAAAAGAACCAAATAAAAAAAGCTGCCGTATATACGGCAGCTTTTTTGGTACGCCCTCGGCAGGATTCGAACCCACCCTAAGAGAACCGGAATCTCTTGTGCGATCCACTACACTACGAGGGCAAAATTTATAAGCTATGATATAGTATATTCGATAGACAGCTTTTTTTCAAGTACCTTATCAAGGTTTAAATTGTAAACAAGCGGGAAAGATGTAAATATGTACTTATTCGCCCTAACTTTTTACATATTTTATGGATATCACAAGGAATATCCGACTTGCAGGTGGAATATTGTTGTATAGAAAGTTCTTTTGTTTGACCTTCATTGACCTTAGTTGTATTATAAAAAGTACATATACAAAACATTCATTCAAAGGAGGAATTTAGATGAATTTAATTCCTACAGTTATTGAACAAACGAATCGCGGGGAACGTGCTTACGACATTTATTCTCGCCTATTAAAAGACCGTATTATCCTTTTAGGTAGTGCCATTGATGATAACGTAGCAAACTCCATCGTTTCTCAGTTATTATTCTTAGCGGCTGAAGATCCTGAAAAAGATATTTCTTTATACATCAACAGTCCGGGGGGCTCTATCACAGCTGGTATGGCCATCTATGATACAATGCAATTCATTAAGCCTCAAGTATCGACCATTTGTATCGGTATGGCGGCTTCCATGGGTGCATTCCTTTTAGCGGCAGGTGAAAAAGGAAAACGATTTGCCCTTCCAAACAGTGAAGTCATGATTCACCAACCACTTGGCGGAGCTCAAGGTCAAGCGACAGAAATCGAAATCGCCGCAAAACGCATTTTATTCTTACGCGATAAATTAAACCGCATTTTAGCGGAGCGTACAGGCCAACCGCTTGAGGTTTTAGAGCGCGATACGGAGCGCGATAATTTCATGACTGCGGACCGTGCACTTGAATACGGATTAATTGATAAAGTATTGGCAACCGATCCTTCTACAAAATAATAAAAAAAGAACGGCTCCATTGCAATGGAGCCGTTCTTTTTTTAAAGGATAAGAGTGTATAAAATTTGAATCTGTCTAGCTCCACCGCCTAGCCCCTCGAGATCATAAGCCACTCTAGAATTGAAGATAAAAAGCACCTTCTATTCTGGAGCGTCTTATGCTTGTCAGGGCTAATCAAGGTGCTTACACTTTTCTTAACCTTAACCTTCTTGCTGAACGTATCGAATAAGGGCCTCAAGTGCCTCTTCTTCATCAGATCCGTCAGCAATAATCGTAACATCAGAACCGGAATTAACCGCTAAACTCATGAGTCCCATGATACTTTTAGCATTTACTTTCTTTCCTTCCTTTTCCAAGAATACATCTGATGAAAAACGGTTTGCTTCCTGAACAAATAATGCTGCCGGACGAGCCTGAAGACCCGTCTTTAATAACACTTCCACCTTTTTTTCTACCATGATTTCCTTCCTCCTCTATTAATCCCTTTTGATTGACTTATCGAACATTTTGGCCGGCACGGAGCTTATCGGCAATTTCATCGATTTTACGTAAACGATGATTGATTCCCGATTTACTGATTTTCCCTCCAGACACCATTTCCCCAAGTTCTTTTAATGTAACATCTTGATAATCGACACGAAGTCTTGCAATTTCTCTCAGCTTTTCAGGTAACGTATCCAGCCCTACTACTTCCTCAATAAGGCGAATGTTCTCCACCTGACGAATAGCAGCCCCTATCGTTTTATTCAAGTTGGCTGTTTCACAATTGACAAGGCGGTTTACAGAATTCCTCATATCACGGACAATACGCACATCTTCAAAGCGGAGAAGTGCATTATGTGCTCCAATAACGCTTAAAAACTCTGTGATCTTTTCAGCTTCCTTTAGATACGTAATAAACCCCTTTTTACGTTCCAGTGTCTTGCCGTTTAAATGAAACATATTCATCAATTCACATAATGACTCGTTATGTTCCTTGTACAACGAAAAAATTTCGACATGATAAGAAGAGGTTTCGGGATTATTGATAGAACCTCCCGCTAAAAATGCCCCTCTTAAGTAAGAGCGTTTACAACACTTCTTTTTAATTAATTCACTGGAAATATCATGGATAAAAGAAAAGTCTTCATTGAGTATTTTTAAATCCTCTAAAATCAATCGTGCCTGGTCGACAAGTCGAACAATATACACATTGTTTTTTTTCAGACGCATTTTTTTTCGTACCAATAATTCAACCGACGCATCATAACTTTTTTTGATTAACGTATAAATGCGTCTGGCGATAGCTGCATTTTCCGTCTGAATATCCAATGTCAGCTTCCGATTGGAAAACGACAGGGATCCATTCATACGAATTAAGGCAGAGAGCTCTGCTTTTGAACAGCAGCTTTTGACCTCTAGATTCGTTAATTCTTTTTTTGTTTCGGATGCAAATGACAATTCTCCACCTCCATTCTATGCAAATTGTATCGCATCTATCATCACAAAGCATGGACAACCATCTTTGACATAATACTTTATTTTCGGCTAAATCGTTTGAAACGGATGATTCGAACGATTATGTCGGTATACACTGGTTAAATACCAGAAGTAAGCAATGAAAAAATTAAAGAAGATACTTTCTTCGTGTCATGACGGATGACTCCATCCCCATAATCGACAATGTGATCATGAATAACCGTCACCCCTAACTCCTTTAATGCCTCAGCATCGTATAAAACAGGCTGTGCCTGTTCCGCCTCATATTTTTTCTGAATGCCTTCCGGAATTTCAGCATTATTTACAATAATGAAATCAATAAATGGACAAGGCATATGATCGTACAGCGCTTTAATATGATCACCAGCAGAATAGTTCATGGTTTCTCCTGCCTGTGTCATCACATTGCAAACGTATACTTTTTTAGCCTTTGCTTTACAAACCTCTTCACCGATTTTAGGTACTAATAAGTTTGGTAAAATACTCGTATATAAACTCCCCGGTCCAATGACGACCATATCAGCATTTCGAATGGCACGGATGGTCTCCGATAAAGGCTCAATATCGTTCGGCGATAAAAATACCCGTTTAATCGGTTTACCGGCCAGTGGAATATGCGATTCACCGGAAACGACCGTACCGTCTTCCATTTCTGCATGTAAAACGACGCTTCGATTGGCGGCAGGCAGTACTTTCCCATGCACATTTAAGACTTTGCTCATTTCTTGAATAGCATGGACGAAGTCACCCGTTATGGAAGTCATGGCCGCTAAAATCAAATTTCCCAACGAGTGACCCGTCAGTTCATTTCCAGAGGCAAAACGATGTTGAAATAAATCTTCGACTAATGGCTCTACATCTGATAAAGCCGCTAACACATTACGGATATCTCCAGGAGCAGGCATGGCCAATTCGTTACGTAAACGCCCCGAGCTTCCTCCATCGTCTGCCACTGTCACAATGGCGGTAATATCAATCGGAAGATATTTCAGCCCTCGCAACAAAACAGGTAAGCCGGTTCCGCCTCCAATGACGACAACCTTTGGTCTTCGTTCACCCTTCATCGAACGTGTTCCTTTCGCCTCTCAATATCCCGATGCGTAATATGTGTTTTATATTCTTCCTGAAAGTGATGGCCGATATATTCCGCCAGCGTCACAGAACGATGCTGGCCTCCTGTACATCCGATGGCGATGACAAGCTGGCTTTTCCCTTCACGTTTGTATTGCGGCAGCATAAAGGCGAGCAAATCCATTACCTTCTCAATGAATTTTTGTGTTTCGTTCCATTTTAAAACATATGTTGATACTTCTTCTTCTAAACCCGTTTTCGGCTTCATATGCTCAATATAATGAGGGTTGGGCAAAAAACGGACATCAAAAACCAAATCGGCATCGATAGGAAGGCCGTATTTGAATCCAAACGACATTACATTCACTGTAAATACTTGTGAAGCATGGGTTGAAAACTGACTGATAATCTTTTCACGCAATTCACGCGGTTTTAGGTCAGATGTATCATAAATGATTTGGGCTCTTCCCTTTAACTCTTCGAGCAATTCCCTTTCCATTTGAATCCCTTCAAGTGGAAGCCCTGTCTGAGCAAGAGGGTGTGAACGCCTTGTCTCTTTATATCGTGTGACAAGTACAGAGTCTTTAGCATCCAAAAATAAAATTTGAGGCGTTATCCAGCTCGTTTCAGCCAGATTATCAAGCGCTTCAAACAAACTCTCAAAAAATTCGCGGCCCCGTAAATCCATTACAAGCGCTACCTTATTCATTTTGTTTCCTGATTCCTTCATCAGTTCCAAAAACTTTGGAATCAGCGTAGGGGGAAGGTTATCGACACAGAAGAATCCTAAATCTTCGAAACTTTGAATCGCTACGGTTTTCCCCGCACCTGACATACCCGTAATGATAACTAATTGAACATCACTTACAGAACCGGTACTCATCCTCTTTTGCCCCCTTAACTAAGCATCTTGTTTTCAACACGGATCGATTCGATATGATAACAGTTCAAAATCTGTTGTATAAGTAAAATTCCCGTAGATGACCCCTGTCCCTTTGGCTACATAATCGATAATATGATAATCGCCAGGTGCCATCGCAAGGTCATTAATATCTTTTAATTCGTGCCAAGCCAGTTTGCCTTCTTCTGATTCTAACACATTTGTTCCATCAAAATCTGTAGCAAAAAAAGTAAACATCATCCACTCGGAAACCACTTGATCATTTTCCTTCATCGTAAATGTAAAGATCCCTTTAACGGTAGGATTTTTTAAATATATGCCTGTTTCCTCGCGATATTCACGGACGACAGAATCTTTAACAGACTCGCCTTGCTCCATCTTTCCGCCGGGGGCCACCCACCAATTACGACGAGGTTTTTGCAGCAACAATATTTTATTATCTTTCATTAGTACACAGTTTGTGACCCTTTGCATGTTTTCCACCTCTTGTAAACACAGTCGTTTCCCCCATTATACTATGAATCAAATGTCCCTCACAATGAACTCACCTTGAGCAGCGCTCTTTATGTAAATATATGCACTTTTTTCCATATGTAGATAAAAAAAGAAGCACAGGCAAGCTGCCTGTGCTTTACAAAAATATATTTTATAAAAGGGGGTCAATTACTAACTATATAGTACCTCATGAATGTTTCAGCAGTGTTACAATAGAGTTAAAACATAGTTACGTTTTAAAAAAGAAGAGAAGACGTAGTCTCTCTTCTTTTTTAATGGCCTGCTATAGCAGATTGGATAAAGCCAAAAGTCCAGATGAGCAGGCCGCTAAACCCAAAACAAAAAAGTTAGTTTATATTACTTTTGAGCTGTTTTGAACTTTTCTTTCAGTTCTTCTACATAGTGTTGGGCACTCTGGGCGGCAATGCTTCCATCACCTGTTGCCGTGACGATTTGGCGAAGAGATTTTTCACGTACATCGCCTGCAGCGAAAATACCTTCCACTTTTGTCTCCATGCGTTCGTTTGTTTCAATGTATCCATTCTCGTTCGTAATTCCAAGTTGAACAAACGGTTTGGATAACGGAAGCATTCCAACATAGATGAAGACACCATCCGCTTTGAACTCTTGCTCTTCTCCCGTTTCTGTATGAACAAGCGTTACGCTTCCTACTTTTCCGTCTTTTTCATTAATTTCTTTGACTGTATGGTTCCAGATGAAATCCACTTTTTCATTATCAAATGCACGTTGCTGCAGAATTTTTTGGGCACGAAGTTCGTCACGTCGGTGTACAATCGTTACTTTTGTCGCAAAACGCGTTAAGTATACGCCTTCTTCTACCGCCGAATCGCCGCCTCCGACAACGACAAGCTCTTTCCCTTTAAAGAACGCTCCGTCACAAACCGCACAATAAGAAACACCGCGTCCGCCTAATTCTTTTTCGCCTGGCACGCCAATTTTCTTATACTCGGCACCCGTTGAAATAATAACGGAGTAAGCTTTGTACTCTTTGCTGCCCGCACGTACGATTTTGTAGTCGCCTTCTTCTACTACTTCCTTGATATCCCCATATGCATACTCGGCACCGAATTTTTTCGCATGTTCAAACATTTTATTGGATAAATCCGGACCTAAGATATGGTCATAACCAGGATAGTTTTCCACTTCTTCCGTATTAGCCATTTGGCCTCCAGGTACTCCACGTTCAATCATTAATGTCGATAAATTTGCGCGTGATGTATAGACAGCCGCAGTCATACCTGCAGGGCCCGCTCCAATAATAATGACATCATAAATTTTTTCTTCTGACATGGAATTACACTCCTTTAAGTATGTGTTCAAAAAGGAGGACAAAAAAGACCGAGAAGTTCAAGGAAGTGCCGTCTCGAGCAACGGAGCGTATGCTGTTAATACGTGAGTAGCGGAGAGACTAGCTTATGAAGCCCGACTAAGAGCCGCCACGTCCTGTGGCGAACGTCGGATCAGTACTTCCTGTACAAGTAAATCGACGGTCATTTTTCCCGGACTTTTTGAACATCCTCTTTTAAGCAATCATTTAGTTCCTTACTATTATCCTATATACTGTGGCTTCTAACGTCTATTTTTTTGCTCATTGGAGAAGCATATTCACTCTTTTGACATATTTTGAAATGGTAGAGGGCGAAAGCGAGTACACGGCGGCCATTTCTGCCTGTGAAATTTTTTCCTTTTTCACTTGCTTCGTCCACATATATAAAACAGCGGCGGCCCACGCCTCGCCGTTTCTCATGTCAAACCCTTTATGATCGGCCTCCGCATAAAGTTTGAACCAATAGTCCAATAAACTCGGAGCCTCTTGTATGTCTACCGACTTAAAAAGGATAGAGGCAATATCGTAACCATAATGAATCTCATAGGACTCTCCATTGCTTAACGCCGCTGCCAAAACATATTGATAAAATGCTTTCACATTGCTTTCCTCGGCAAATACGGGACCCAGCTGACGTAAAACATCCACCTGCCCTTGTTGACCAAGCGCATGTGTCAAGAAGATGCCGCAACATTGAGCTTCTTCTTCCTTACTGGAAATCTTTTGCTGAATGATATGCTTCAGGTCATGAACTTGGTCCATGGCCTCTCTTTCACTCCAAGGTTCGTCTCCTTCTTTTTCCGGCACTTCCTCCAAAACCCTTTTCCATATTAAACGAGAAAAGTCTTCATGACCGGTATGATAAGCCGAATGGGACAGCCAGTAAGAAAAGGCCCCTTCACCTTGAAACCCTAGTCTATATAAATGACGAAGCCATTTGTAGGCAAGATCATATTGCTTCACTAATGCGAATGTAGTACCCAATTTATATCGATGTTCAATCAACAAAGGATACACTGTTGATAACTGTTTCAACAGCGCTTCCACTCGTTTATTGTCTTGACAATAGTAATGGAAAATTAATTGATTACATAAAGCATGGAGGTTACCTGGGTTTTTAGTTAACACGTCATCTAAGATTTCCATTGCCCTGTCTACACGATTCAAATAAAAGTGTGCTAACGCCAAATTATTATAAGCCGACCAAAACTCCGGATATTCTTTAATGATTCCTTTTAGGACAACGATGGCTTCCTCGAATTTTGCCTGCTCCAATAAATGCTTCGCCTTTTCTTGTTTCATGATGAGATCATCTTCATACTTATCTAAATCGAGCTCACCGTCTTCCACTTCAATGGACAACAAATCCAGCAACTCTTCCGTTTCATCCGCAAATGGTCCATCGGATTCTGCTTCTAAATAAAGGTTGGCATATCTTTGTGCCTCTTGAAACAAACCGAGATGGGCATAATTATTGGCAATAAAATAGAGGCATTCATTCATGTGAGGATCTAAATCTTGAATAACTGAAGTCAAAAGCTGGTTGGATTGTTGGTATTCCCCTAGCTCTGTCATAATGGTCGCTAATTGGCATATGGTGTTTGTATTGTACGGCTCTAAATGATGGGCACGCTGTAAATATTTCTTTGCCTTAAACACGTCCCGGCGCCGATACGCTTGCAGGCCTTTTTTAAAATAATACTCCCCCGTCTGAATAAACGGTACAATTTGTGCAATACTTTCTTTCATATTTGAGTGTTTTCCCATTGATTCCTCCGAATTTCTATATGTTCACCGTTCGTAGTATATCATATTTACCAAGCCTCCATATACATAAATAATGGAACATGGGCAAAAAGCGCCCATGTTCCATTATTTACTCTTCTGCTTTTTTACTATGACGCTGTTCCAATACTTCGAGAACATTGTCTAATGGAAGGTTTTGCTCGCGAAGGAGAACGAGAAGGTGGTACAGGAGATCTGCCGTTTCCCATTTCAATTCTTCCGAATCGCGGTTTTTCGCTGCAATGATGACCTCCGAAGCTTCTTCGCCGACTTTCTTTAAGATCTTGTCGACTCCCTTTTCAAATAAGTAAGTCGTATAGGCTCCTTCCGGCATTTCCGCTTCACGCTGGGCAATGACTTGCTCTAATTCGTTAATAATGGCAAAACGATCCTGCTTTTTCACACCGGTTTCTTGGCCCATAATGGTTTCGTTAAAGCAACTGTAAGCCCCCGTATGGCAAGCCGGGCCATTTGGTTTTACTTGGACAAGGATGGCATCCGAATCGCAATCGTACGTCATGGCCACAATCGTCTGTGTGTTCCCCGATGTAGCTCCTTTATGCCATAGCTCTTGACGAGAACGGCTGTAAAACCATGTTTCCTTCGTTTCGATTGATTTCGTCAACGACTCGCTGTTCATGTAAGCAAGAGTCAGCACCTCTTTACTTACAGCATCTTGGACGATGGCAGGAACCAGCCCCTGTTCATCGAATTTAATTTGATTGATTTCGATCATCTGACGTCCACTCCCTGTTGTTTGAGATATGCTTTAATCTCTTTTACAGATGTTTCTTTATAATGAAAGATGGAAGCAGCCAAAGCCGCATCTGCTTTCCCTTCCGTAAATCCTTCGACAAAATGTTCGGCATTCCCTGCTCCGCCCGAAGCGATGACAGGTACCGATACGGCTTCGCTGACGGCTTTTGTAAGAGCAATATTAAATCCGCTCTTTTCGCCGTCACGATCCATGCTCGTTAATAAAATTTCACCGGCGCCGCGCTTCACAGCCTCTTTTGCCCACGTTACCACTTCCCATTCAGTCGCATTGCGGCCTCCATGTGTATAAACGCGCCATGAACCAAGCTGCTCATCATATTTCGCGTCAATCGCGACAACGATACATTGCGACCCGAAGAAATCGGCTCCTTCCGTAATCAGCTCTGGACGCACGAGCGCTGCCGTATTCAGCGATACTTTGTCAGCTCCTGCACGCAATATGCGCTTCATGTCTTCAAGAGAATTAATACCCCCTCCGACCGTAAACGGAATGGCAAGTTGTGCTGCCACTTGCTCTACCACATGCACCATCGTTTTACGTCCTTCATGAGAAGCAGAAATATCAAGGAAAACGAGCTCATCGGCTCCTTCTTGATCATAAACCTTCGCCAGCTCCACAGGGTCACCCGCATCACGAAGCTCCAAAAATTGAATTCCTTTCACCACACGGCCGTCTTTTACATCCAAACAAGGGATGATTCGCTTTGTAATCATGAAGAAGCCACCTCTTTTAACGCATCAGCCAACGTGAACTGATTCGTATATAAGGCTTTTCCGACAATGGCTCCCGCCACTCCATCCGCTTCATATTCCTTTAAAGCAAGCAAATCGGCAATGGAACTGACGCCTCCGGAAGCGATGACTTGCTTCGATGTTGCCTTTGCCATTTCCACAATAGCTTCCACATTCGGTCCTGACAGCATGCCGTCTGTCGCAATGTCCGTGAAAATGAACGTCTCGGCCCCGGCATCAGCCAATCGCTGTCCAAGCTCTGTCGCTTTCACATTCGACGTTTCCAGCCAGCCCTCTGTTGCCACATATCCGTCACGGGCATCAATTCCGATGGCAATGTGCGGCCCATATTCACGAAGCATCTTTTTGACGAATTCAGGATGGGAAATGGCCGCACTTCCTAAAATGACGCGATCAATCCCTTGCTCTAGATAGTAAGCAACATCTTCTTCCCGGCGAATGCCGCCGCCAATTTGAACCTGGACACCCAGCTTCTTTTTAACTTCCACGACAAATTGATCGTTCACGCGTGCACCTTGTTTCGCTCCGTCCAAATCAACCATATGTATCCACGAAGCGCCTGACTTCGCAAATTCTCCGGCCATATCGACCGGTGAATCGCCATATATGGTTTCTTGGTTATAGTCTCCCTGCAGCAAACGAACACACTTGCCGCCGCGCATATCAATTGCCGGATAAATGGTAAATACACTCATGTTAACGTCCTCTTTTCTCTACAAAGTTCGCATAGTTTTCCAGGATGCTTATGCCTAAATCACTGCTTTTTTCCGGATGGAACTGAGCTCCAAATACGTTTCCTTTTCCGACGACCGCCGGCACTTCCACGTCGTAATCACTCGTGGCCAACACAACAGACCGGTCTTTTGTCAACGCATAATACGAATGGACAAAATATACATGACCTTCGTCAATTCCCTCCAATAAAGGTGAAGGCTGTTGAAAGGTCAAGGAATTCCAGCCCATATGCGGAACTTTATAGCGCTCTCCGTTGGCTGTTACACCCGGAAATTTAACGATGCGCCCTTCTAAAAAACCGAGTCCTTTCGTTAACCCGTTTTCTTCGCTTTCTTCAAACAACAGCTGCATGCCCAGACAAATTCCGAGCAGAGGCTTCCCTTCTGCCACGACATTTTGAATGAATGTCGTTAAATCCGTTCGGTTCAATTGCTCCATGGCATCCTTGAACGATCCGACCCCCGGCAAAATGTAAGATGTTGCCTTCGCTAATTCAGCAGGCTGATCGGAAACGAAATAGTCATGATCCAGCCGTTCCAATGCCTTGCTGACGCTGTATAAATTCCCCATTCCATAATCAATAATGCCGATCATTTATAACATCCCTTTCGTTGATGGAACTCCCTTAATTCTTGGATCAACCGTTGTCGCTTCATCCAACGCACGTCCAAGCGCTTTAAATACCGCTTCAATAATATGGTGGCTGTTACGCCCGTAATGGATAATTACGTGCAAATTCATGCGGGATTCCAATGCAAGCTTCCACAAAAATTCATGAACAAGCTCCGTATCGAATGTCCCGACTCTGCTTCCCGGAATATCGCCTCTCATTTCAAAATGAGGACGGTTGCTCAAATCGACCACAACTTGTGCAAGGGCATCATCCATTGGAACAAACGAATTCCCGTAACGTTTAATGCCTTTTTTGTCGCCAAGCGCTTCCTTCAAGGCTTGTCCTAAGCAAATGCCGATATCTTCAACCGTATGGTGATCATCGATTTCAATATCGCCTTTGGCATTCACATTAACGTTGAATAATGCGTTTTTCGTAAAGGCATCAAGCATATGATCAAAAAATGGAACACCTGTCTCTAATGCGGATATTCCCTCTCCATCCAGATTGATGGACAGCTCAATATCCGTTTCTTTCGTTTTACGTTGCACGCTCGCTTCTCTCATGTCAATTAAACCCCTTCCGCTCTACAGAACATGATGTTGTTTGTTCATCTTTCATTTAAATCTTGATTCTACCGCACGGGCATGCGCTTCAAGCCCTTCCAGCCTTGCAAAAGCAGCAATTTTGGAATGATTCTGTTCTAGCGCCTGCTCGCTATATGAAATAATGCTCGATTTTTTGACAAAAGCATCGACCGACAGCGCACTGGAGAATTTCGCTGTCCCGTTTGTCGGAAGCACGTGGTTTGGACCGGCAAAATAATCACCGACCGGCTCTGAACTGTATCGCCCTAGGAAAATGGCTCCCGCATGGCGGATGGAACCTAATAAGTTCATCGGCTGTTCGGTCATGACTTCCAAGTGCTCTGGCGCAAGATCATTCACGGCTTGAACGGCCTGCTCCATCGTTTCAGCCACATAAATCGCTCCATGATCATCAATGGATGCTCCGGCAATTTCTTTTCGCGGCAGCGTTTCAAGCTGCTTTTTCACTTCTTCGGCCACTTCCTCCGCCAATGCCATCGATGTCGTCACAAGTACACTTGATGCTCTTTTATCATGTTCCGCCTGTGATAATAAGTCTGCGGCTACCTCCGCCGCAAGGGCGGTTTCATCCGCTAAGACGACAATTTCACTCGGGCCCGCAATGGAGTCGATGTCTACCAGCCCGAACACCTCACGCTTGGCAAGAGCCACATAAATGTTCCCTGGTCCCACAATTTTATCGACACTTTTAATGGTCTCCGTTCCATAGGCAAGTGCTGCAATCGCCTGCGCTCCACCGACCTTGTAAATCTCTTCTACACCAAGCTCATTTGCTGCCACTAAAACGCCCGCAGGAAGCGTCCCGTCTTTTTGCGGCGGTGATACCATGACAATACGTTTCACTCCCGCCACTTGGGCCGGAACGACATTCATCAGCACGGAAGAAGGATAAGCGGCAGTTCCGCCCGGTACGTACACCCCGACCGCATCCAACGCAGTCACTTTTTGACCAAGAATGGTACCGTCCTCTTTTGTCACCATCCACGACTGCTGGATCATTCGCTCATGATAGTCACGAATATTGACCGCTGCCTCCTTGATAATGTTAATCATGTCTTCGCTGACTTGTTCATAGGCTGCCTTTTTTTCCTCTTCACTAACAAGGAAAGAAGATAACGACACACCATCAAAGGCTTCCGTATAGCTCCTTAACGCGGCATCTCCTTGTTTCCTTACAGAATCGATAATGGATAGAACGGCCTGACGCTGCTCTTCCGTCCCTTGATCAATGGTACGTTTTAGACTCACTTCTTTTGTTATACGCTGAATGTTCATACGCTCACCCCTCTTTATGCTTGTTCTACAACCGTTGTTAAACGTTGAACAATCTCATCGATGCGCTCATCCTTTAAACGATAGCTCACGGGATTGACAATTAAACGGGATGTAATGTCCGTAATACGCTCCAGTTCCATTAAGCCATTTTCCTTTAATGTTCGGCCCGTTGATACAATATCTACGATTCGTTCCGCCAACCCGATCATCGGCGCAAGCTCAATTGATCCATTCAGTTTGATAATTTCCACTTGCTCTCCCTGTTCGCGGAAATAAGTAGAAGCAATCGTCGGATACTTCGTTGCGATTTTAGGCGCCACATCAGAAGGGGCCGTTTCAGGAAGTCCCGCTACTGCCAAATGGCATTTACTAATGTTTAAATCCAATAATTCATACACATCGCGCTCTTCTTCCAATAATACGTCTTTTCCGGCAATTCCAAGGTCTGCCACCCCATGCTCGACATATGTCGTCACGTCCATGGGCTTCGCTAAAATAAAGCGCATGTTTTCTTCCGGTACATCAATGATAAGTTTGCGAGAATCATCAAACTCTGGAGGAAGCTGAAATCCCGCTTTTCGCAATAAATCTGCCGCTTCTTCAAAAATACGGCCTTTTGGCATCGCAATCGTTACTTGACTCATTCTTCTCCCTCCTTCTTTGCTTTCCCGATTAAATAGAGAACATCCGCAAAAGTGCTTGTAAAGCTATCAATGTTTTGCACACCCGCTACATCTTGAAGAACGACCCGCTCGCCTGCACCTCTTTTTTGCTTCGCTAACTGCAGCGCTTCTTGCAACCGCTCTTGACTGAATAAAATGCAAGAGGCAACTTGAGGTTCATAGCCTTTTCCGTTCAGGGCTTCAATTAGGCGATCCAATTGAATGCCAAACCCTGTTGCAGGTGTCGTGTTCTCAAACTTTTCAAGCAATTGGTCATAGCGTCCACCATTACCGATATGAAACCCGACATTTTCCGCAAACACCTCAAACAGGATACCAGTGTAATAACTCATATGACTTACTAAATTGAAGTCTACTTTAATTTCATTCGTAACGCCGTATGACTCAAGAATCGCCCATAGCTGCTGCAATTCACGCGCCGCTTCCCGGCCCGCTTCGTTTTCCACTAAATCGATGGCTTCCATGATTTTCGTCTCATTTCCTCTGAGACTCAATAATTGTAATAAGCGCTGTTTATCGATAGATGATAACCCCAATTTATTCACATGATTGCGGTAACCCACATAATCCTTCTCATAAAGAAAACGGCGAAGAATATCCGCTCTTTCTTCATTTCCGACAATTTCTAAAAATAATGCATTCACATATCCGATATGGCCAATGGCCACTTTAAAGGAAGATAATCCAGCACGTTTTAACGCGTGAATCATTAAGGCAATCACTTCGGCATCGCCGCTGATGGTTCCGTCTCCGATTAACTCAACGCCCACTTGTTCAAACTCCGCCGGACGCCCTCCTTCATTTTGCTGTGCGCGAAAGACATTCGCTTCATATGCCAAGCGAAGAGGAATGCGATTCAACAGCTTGGAAGCCGCCACACGTGCAATCGGACTTGTCATATCAGGGCGCAACACTAATGTGTGCCCTTCCTTATCTAATAATTTAAATAATTGTTGATCCAAAATCGCGGATGTGTTCCCGATTGTTTCATAATATTCAAGGGTAGGAGTAGCCATATATTGATAGCCCCACTCGCTAATCTCTGCTGCCAGCTTTTCACGGGCTTGTTTTTTTCTCTCAAATAAAACAGGTAAGGTATCACGCATACCTAATGGTTTTTCGAACATAAATAATTTTGCCACCAAGACACGTCCTTTTCAAATACTTTAGTTTGCTAATGTATTAACGAGATAATAAATTAAAGTTATTTGTAGTTTACAACGGTTGCCAGATGCCGTCAACCATTAACATGCAATTCATATCATTACGTATTCACTATTTTTTACTTCTTTACCTCTTTTATATGAAAAAAAGAGACTTTCCCATAAGCCTCTAATAAATCACAAAAACTGACTCTTATTGAAAGGCCCCGTCACATAATCCCTTGATTTTACAGGGGTTTCATGACGGGGCCTTTCAGGAGGATGACCGGAAAGGGCCGTGTTTTGCCCTTTCCGGTCATCCTCTTAAACATATCTTCTATGCTGCTTTTTCTTGATCCGCTGGTGTTTTATTCCCCTTCATCTTGCTGTACAGCACGCCCGCTGCCGCTCCAAGAATCGCTGGAACGATCCAGCCCACACCTTCAGCATAAAGCGGAAATTTTCCTAAAATCGCATCTAGAGTACCGGATAAAAAGGTGACATTGATCGTCTCCGCCAAACTAAATATACCCGTTAGCAAAATCGTCGTAAAATAAACGACCTGCGCTTTTTTCACATAGTGGTCAAACAGACCAAGAATAATAAGGACAACGGCCATTGGATAAATCGCTCCAAGAATCGGCACAGAAACAGCCAAAATTTGGGTCAATCCCATGTTCGCTACAAATGCACTTAATACCGCAAGCACAATCGCCCACTTTTTATAGGATAAAAACGGTAAAATCCCTGAAAAATATTGGCTGCACGAGATAACAAGGCCAATCGATACACATAAACAAGCAAGCGTGAACAACGCGCCTAACATGACCGTCCCGCCTTGGCCGAACAATTGATTCATGACGGCCGTTAACACTTGCGCTCCATTATCGGCTTGGCCAAGAACTGCACTCGAAGCTCCAAGATAACCAAGGATACTATAAATGACGGCAAGTAACGTTCCTGCTCCCAATCCGGCAATCATCATATATTTCGAAATGCTCTTTGGGTCTTCTACCCCTTTGGCACGAATGGTATTGGCTACCACGATTCCAAATACAAGCGAGGCTAATGCATCCATCGTTAAATACCCATCCAAAAAGCCCTTCAATAACGGACTGTCCTGATAAACTTCCGCTGTATCCCCAAACGATCCCATCGGAGTCAAAAGGCTTTTTACAAAAATGATGAAAATCATACATAAAAGAATCGGTGTCAACAGCTTGCCAAATCGGTCGACAAGCTTGGATGGAGACAAACTGAACCATAGCACGATACTAAAGAAAACAACCGTGTACAGCATAAGCATGAAAGGTTGATCCGCTAAACTTTGCGGCACGAACGGTTTCATGCCCATCTCATAAGCGATTGTACCCGCACGCGGTATGGCTAATCCAGGTCCGATCGATACATAAATAAGAAATGGAAAAATCAATGCGAACAGTGGATGAACCCGATTCGTTAACGTAGAGAAATTGCCGATTTTGGCAACGGCCATTACCCCTAATATTGGCAACCCAACAGCCGAGATGATAAACCCGGTCAAAGCCAACCAAATATCTTCACCGGCAGAGCGGCCTAAAAAGGCGGGGAAAATTAAATTCCCTGCACCGAAAAACATCGAAAATAGCATAAAACTAATAAAAACTAATTCTTTTTGGCTAAAGCGCTTCATTAGGAATCTTCCTTTCAAATTCATTAAATTGAATTATAACAACTCCCTTTTTTTAAATCTACAGAATAATAAAAAATTCCTCACAAATAATTTGGATATGAATGAAAAGCTATCCATATCCAAATTATTTATAGGTGATTGATCCAAAATCCCTCTTAGGAAATTTTCTAAATCTTTATATAATAATACTTTTCAGATTATTCACCATATTAAAATGAAAGGGAATCAGTATATCAAAAAAATAAAAAGAGCGATTGAAATTCAGAGGTAAAGTTATATAAAAAAACCTTTCACGAAAGTTTGCTCATACACCAAACTTTCGTGAAAGATCCATTTCTCAATAGCAAAATCTATTTATCCCGCATTAACGGGCAGGAAAACCCCCATTTATGGAAGTTTCCTTTATTAAAGCCGGTGGGACAGCAAATCTTGAGCCGCCCTTTCTTCCATCTGCTCTTTCGTGTAAATGACCCGCATCGGATTTCCGCCGACAAAGGCTCCGGCCGGGACATCTTTATGGACGAGTGTGCCCGCTGATACGATGGCTCCATCCCCAATGATCACACCCGGCAAAATCGTCGTATTGGCTCCAATCATCACTTCATCGCCGATGATGACCTCGCCCAGCCGATACTCTTTGATCAGGTATTCGTGGGCCAAGATCGTCGTATTGTAACCGATGACGGTGTTGCGTCCGACTTGGATGTTTTCAGGAAACATGACGTCAAGCATTACCATCAGTGCAAAGGATGTCTCCGGCCCTATCTTCATGCGCAAAAAAGTGCGGTACATCCAGTTTTTCAATGAAAGAAAAGGGGTGTAGCGCGCCAGTTGAATGACCACAAAGTTTTTGACGACTTTCCAAAAAGGAACGGTCTTGTAGACATGCCAAAGCGAGTTGGCCCCTTCTACCGGATGGCGTGTCGTTCTTCTCACACGCGGCTCCCTCCAAGAATGTCCCTTAAATCACTCATCTTTTCCAGCATGAAATCCGGTTCGTATTTGGCGAGATGCTCGCGCCCTTTTGCGCTCCACGCCACTCCTGCCGTCTTCGTTCCGGCATTTTTCCCGCCTACAATATCATGATGATTATCACCGACCATCAATGCTTCTTCCGGCTTCGCATCCAATTGTTGAAGTGCCTTTTCAATTGGCTCTGGATGAGGTTTGGGGTTTGTGACATGGTCAATGGCCACAATCACATCAAAGAACTGGTCCAATTTGGTCAGCTTCAAGCCCATCATGACAACATTGCTCATCTTAGTCGTGACGATTCCGAGTTTATATCCTTCTTGCTTCAACCACTGGACCGTTTCGAACACACCTTCAAACTCCTTCACTAATAAATCATGGTTTGAAATGTTATATTCGCGATACGTATCAATCAGCTCTTGAACCCGCTCTTGATCGATTCCCGAAAATGTTTCATGCAACGTCGGTCCCATAAACGGGAGAACATCTTCACGTTGATATCGGCCGGGATAAAATGTATTCAATGTATGTAAGAAGGAAGAAATGATTAATTCATTTGTATCGATGAGGGTTCCGTCTAAATCAAAAAGAATGGTATTAATGTTCATATGCTGCTTCCTTTCTTTTTACAATTTCAGTTCGTTTTCAGATGACTGCGACTGTAATAGTCAACACAACAGGACCGCTCCGCTACACACAATCGAATGAGCAAGAGCGGAAGCACGTTGATTCCTAATGGTATGAAAATGAGCGCATCTTCTACCACTGCATGACAGGCAACCAAAAAGATGAAGGCTAATGTCGCATCCTTCACCCCACCTTCTTTCACTGCCTGAATCATCATTCCCGCTCCGTACGCAAGCCCGATGACCAATCCCGTCGCTAATGTCATCGACGTATTTTCTTTCATGCCACACTAAGTTAATGACAAAGGCTGAGGCGATCGCCAACCAAATGCCTCTCCCCCCTTTTCTACTCTAAATATCGCTCCTTGCTCCAGCCTTTCATCCGGCGGACAACCAGCAAGACAACGGCCAACGCAATAAAGAACAGCGAAATCACTTGCGCAATGCGCAGCATTTCCGTCAGCATCAAGCTGTCCGTTCTCATCCCTTCGACAAAGAAACGGCCGATTGAATACCAAATCATATACGTCAAGAACATCTCTCCCCGGCGCAAGTTGACCCGCCTTAGAGCGATCAACAACGCAAATCCCGCGAGGTTCCAAAGAGACTCGTATAAAAAGGTCGGATGATAGTACGTACCGTTAATATACATTTGATTGATGATAAACTCAGGTAAATGCAGGCCTTCCAAAAACTCTCTTGTCACAGGCCCGCCGTGCGCTTCTTGATTCATGAAGTTTCCCCAGCGTCCGATCGCCTGCCCGAGAATAATGCTTGGTGCGGCAATATCGGCAAGCTTCCAAAACGAGACGCCCTTCACTTTCGCAAACACGAGACCTGTTGCGACGGCTCCCAACAATCCGCCGTGAATGGCAATTCCCCCTTGCCAAATTTGCGGAATTTCATTGAGATGCTGCGAATAATAATCCCATTTGAATACGACATAATAAATCCGGGCACAGATAATGGCAATCGGTACCGCAAATAATACAAGATCTACAAATAGTTCCTTCGAAAGACCGCGGCGCTCTGCTTCCCGTGTAGCAATATACAAAGCAAGCAGCACCCCTGTACCGATAATGACTCCATACCAATAAATCGAAACGGGTCCTATCTGCAAGAATACACGGTCAAGCGGTTGAATGTTCCCCAGCACGGTTTCACTTCCTCTCCTTAAATCTCGTCGTGATGGTCGACATCTTCAATCACATCGGTTAAACGGTTCGAAAACTGCTCCGCCGCATTGATGCCCATCCGCTTTAAACGGAAGTTCATCGAAGCCACTTCAATGATGACAGCCAAGTTTCGTCCAGGACGAACCGGAACCGTCAGCCTCGTCACTTCGGTGTCGATGATTTTCATTTTTTCTTCCTCTAAACCTAGACGGTCATACTGCTTGTTTTGATCCCAAAGCTCCAGGTTGATAATAAGGGAAATACGTTTGTAACTGCGAACGGCTCCCGCACCAAACAAGGTCATGACATTGATGATGCCCAATCCCCGAATTTCAAGCAAGTGCTCAATTAAACCAGGTGCATTTCCGACAAGTGTATCTTGGTCTTCCTGGCGAATTTCAACACAATCATCTGCCACGAGGCGGTGGCCGCGTTTCACCAACTCGAGGGCGGTTTCACTTTTCCCTACGCCGCTTTTCCCTGTAATGAGCACACCAATTCCATACACATCGACCAACACACCGTGTACGGCTGTCGTCGGAGCCAGTCTGCTTTCTAAATAATTCGTCAAATGACTGGATAAACGAGTCGTTTTCATGTGTGAACGCAATACCGGTACAGACTCTCGTTCGGAAGCCTCGATCAATTCAGGCGGCACTTCCATCTCGCGTGATACGATAATGGCCGGCGTGATATCTGTACAAAGCTGTTCCATTCGGATCTTCTTATCTTCAGAATCGAGCTGCTGGAAAAAGGAAAGCTCCGTTTTTCCCAATAGCTGTACACGCTCCGCTGGATAATATGTAAAATACCCCGCTATTTCGATTCCCGGCCGTGAAAGATCACTGATCGTAATCGGCCGGTTTACTCCTTCTTCACCACTGATCAACTCTAAATTGAACTTTTCAATAATGTCCTTCGTTCGAACGTTGGCCACACTATTTCCTCCCTCTATCTTCTATTTAAACACTTGCTTCTTACCATACAAAATAAAGATGCTGCAGACACAGCACCTTTATTTTAGCATTATTTATCCCATTAGAAAAATGTAGCGATTATATAGATCGATCCGAAAAGACTTCAAGTTTCATTGGCGCTTCTGCAATCGCTCAATAATGAGTTTTTGAATAAGAATATTCAGTAACGAAATGATGATGGCCGCAATCATCGCCGTCCCGAACCCTTCAATGACAAACGAGTCGCCCATAATGGACTGGGCCATCATTAACGTAATGGCATTGATCACGAATAAAAACAGTCCGAGCGTTAACACCGTAACGGGTAATGTCAGTAAAATCAAAACGGGCTTCACGATGACATTCAGGACCGATATTAGAATGCTCGCAAGAATGGCCGCACTCACCGATTCTAGATAGAAAGTATCAATGTATCCGGCCACCACTATTAAAACAAGCGCGTTTACCAAAATACTGATGAACCAATGCAGCATCTTTAATAAGACCCCTCTTCATTCGGTACAACAAAAACCCAAATCAAGTAAACAAGGGCAAGCGAGCCGTATCCCAGTATCACACCTATAACGAATAAGATGCGAAGCAGTGTGGGATCCCAGCCCGTATAATCGGCCAGGCCGCCGATGACACCGGCCAGCTTTCGTTTCGTACGGGAACGATGCAGTTTTCTCATTTTCTTCACTCCTATTCCTTAATCGTTATGGAACTTGTTTTAGACTCGGCAAATAATTTGCACGTTCGCGCCTGCACCTTATTAGCTTGAAAACGAAGTGCTTTTTGTACCGTTTCATTTTTTTCTTCTACTATTTCCAGATTCCGAAGCAGGCATGTAAAGTTCCCGAGATTGGATTTTAAATCTCCATCGACAGCTAAGGTATTCGGCACGTACACATCTATGCTTCCCGTTGTCGTCTTCAAAAACATCTTTTGTGTACTGTCATCTTTCAAATAGCATTTGATGCTTCCATTAAACGTTTGAATATCGACGGTTTCAAATACCCCATCAACCCGGATCAATCCGTTGATCGTTTCTGCTTCACATTTTCTTATACGGGAGCCATCAATGGAAATATGGCCATGGGCCGTCTCAAGTTCCGCTTCCTCAGCACGGATATTTTTTAGCTTAAGGCCCCCATTGGCCGTTTTCGCCTTTAACTCTCGAACATGGACTCCTTCTGCCGTAATAGGGCCGTTAAACATCCTGACTTTCACAAACTCATACATGGCCGCTGGCACATACATCTTCGTTTTAACCTTTAAATGCTTTTTTTGAACCGCAAATCGCAGCTGCCCATTTTCAATCCCGAACACCGCGTCCTGCAAGAAAGATTGCCGTGCCTCATCTTGGCTTTCCACTTTATACACAACCGCCTCACACTCTACCCGTACATCTTGGTTCTCCCATGGCAGCAGCTCCACACTTCCGTTCGTCACATCCACATCCATCTGCCGGATCACGCTGGCTGAATGCTGAAAAATATGCCGTACTTCATAAGACGGGCCAAAGTTAAAATCCAAGTCCAAATCTTTTACCTTTTTGACCGTTTGATCAATAAACGATAAAAATTTATCTTTAAATGAATTTTGAGCGGTTGATTGCTGATAGCCGGAACCCTTTTTGCTGCCGGAAACGACGGTCGAAAGCTCCTGTACCATCTCTTCCGTTTTGACGTTCGCTTTCTTTTCCTCGTGGTCTAACGCCTCCAGCAAGGTTAAAGCTTCCGCTGCGGACAGCCTTCCTTCTTCCACCATCTTTAAAATTTGCTTTCGCTTTTCATTCATCTGTCATGCCTCCCCATTGAAATCTATGATTCTCTCTCAACTATCTTCATTAAAATGAACCATACTGATTTTTTTGTTTAAGACATTAACACTTTGATGCCCTTCACGACATTCCACACCATAATGATAAAACTTAACAATCCGAATAGGATCATCATGATTAAAGCCCAACCGAATACGAGATCTCCCGATACAGGCATGCCAGGAATAAACACGGCGCAAAACAAAACAAACGTTAAAGCAGGGATTAAATGTGAAAGAAAGGATGCTTTCGCATGCTTTTTCATTTCATGCTCATCCGCTACGAAATAAACAACAATCGGAAATAGAAACGGCGCAAAAAACACACTAAAATAACATAAGGAAGAAATGATTTTTCTCACTTCCATTTTCGTCAACTCCTTCAATCTGTTATACGTTTATTCCAGCAAATGGTTTCATATGTTACATAGTTAATTGGATATGAATAAAAACATTCATATCCAATTAACTATGTACAAGTGGAGGGCAAGAGCCCTTGCCCTCCACTTGTACGAAATTCTTCGAGTTGATTCAGGATGAAAAGAGAGGAAAGTTTTAAATAGATTAAATGATAACAAAAAAGACTGAGTGGAAAATTGATTGTCCACTCAGTCCCTTACAGTTTAATTAGTGATTGCTTCCGCTTGTTTTATCTTCTCTTCCATGCGTTGGCGGTCGCGTTCCAAAATCGGTTTTAAGTAGCGGCCGGTATAGGAGCCTTCCGCTTGCGCGACTTCCTCAGGAGTACCGGTTGCGACGATTTGTCCGCCGCCGGCTCCGCCTTCCGGGCCAAGGTCGACCAGATAGTCAGCCGCTTTAATGACATCGAGATTATGTTCGATGACCAATACTGTCTCTCCGTTCTCAACAAGACGCTGCAAGACTTTCAATAGGCGGGAGATGTCATCAATATGCAATCCTGTCGTCGGCTCGTCCAAAATGTAGAGGGTACGCCCAGTCGAACGGCGATGGAGTTCAGATGCCAGCTTCACACGCTGTGCTTCTCCCCCCGATAACGTTGTCGCCGGCTGGCCGAGTTTAATGTATCCAAGACCCACATCCAAAATGGTCTGCAGCTTGCGTTTAATTTTCGGGATGTTTTCAAAGAAGTGCAGTCCATCTTCTACCGTCATCTCCAATACATCCGAGATGTTTTTCCCTTTGTACGCGACTTCCAGCGTTTCACGGTTATACCGCTTCCCATGGCACACTTCACATGGTACATACACATCCGGCAAGAAATGCATTTCAATTTTGATGATTCCATCTCCGCGGCACGCCTCACAGCGGCCGCCTTTCACGTTAAAGCTGAAGCGTCCCTTTTTATAACCGCGCACTTTCGCTTCATTCGTTTGGGCGAATACGTCGCGGATGTCATCAAATACACCCGTATACGTAGCCGGATTCGATCTCGGGGTGCGCCCAATCGGCGATTGATCGATATCAATGACCTTATCAAGATTTTCGAGCCCTTTTATTTCTTTATGCTCACCCGGCTTCGTTTTTGCTTTGTACAGCTTTTGCGCCAACGCCTTATGAAGCACTTCATTGATCAGCGTACTTTTCCCTGAACCTGATACACCGGTCACCGCAATGAACGTGCCGAGCGGGAATTTCACTTTGACATTTTTCAAATTGTTTTCCTTTGCTCCAATGATTTCAATCATCCGATCTTTGTCAGGCTTTCTCCGTTCCTGCGGCAGCGGAATGAATTTTTTACCCGCAAGATATTGTCCTGTCAATGAATTCGGGTCATTCATCACCTCTTCCGGTGTTCCGCTCGCCACCACTTGGCCGCCGTGAACACCTGCCCCAGGTCCGATATCGATTAAGTAGTCGGCGGCCATCATCGTATCTTCATCATGTTCCACGACAATGAGCGTGTTGCCGATATCGCGCATGCTTTGCATCGTCTGAATCAAGCGATCGTTGTCCCGCTGATGCAGCCCGATCGATGGTTCATCCAAAATATACAGCACCCCCGTTAAACGGGAGCCGATTTGCGTCGCCAACCGGATGCGCTGCGCCTCACCACCCGATAATGTCCCGGCAGAACGGCTTAACGTCAAATAATCAAGGCCGACATTATTTAAAAATCCGAGCCTTTCTTGAAGTTCGCGCAAAATCATATTGGCAATCTTCATTTCTTTCTCCGTCAATTGAAGCGTTGTAAAAAAGGCATACGCATCTTGAACGGAAAGCTTGGTCACGTCTCCAATATGACGGCGGTCCACCAATACCGCCAAACTTTCTTTCTTTAAACGGTTCCCTTTACATGTCGGACAAGGCTGCTGCGCCATGTATTTCTCCATTTGTTCCCGGATGTAATCCGAGTTTGTTTCGCGGTAGCGGCGTTCAACGTTTGAAAGGACCCCTTCGAACTGAATGTAATTTTCGCGAACCTGGCCAAAATCATTTTCATAACGGAAATAAATCTCTTCGCCGTCGCTTCCATATAACACCTTATCCAATAAATGCTTCGGAAGGTCCTTTACCGGCACGTCCATATCGATACCGTAATGCTGGCAAACGGATTCCAGCAGCTGCGGATAATATTGTGAACTCGTCGGTTCCCACGGTGCAATCGCATGCTGCCTTAAAGTTAAGTCATGATTAGGAAGAACGAGATCCACATCCACTTCCAGCTTGGATCCTAACCCATCACAGCTTGGGCAAGCGCCGAACGGGCTGTTGAAAGAGAACATACGGGGTTCCAGCTCACCAATGGAGAAACCGCAATGCGGGCAGGCATGATGTTCGCTGAACAGCAGCTCCTCCTCGCCGATGACGTCGATAATGACTCGTCCTTCCCCAAGTTTTAACGCCGTTTCCAAGGAATCGGCAAGACGTGCTGATATTCCTTCTTTCACAACAATACGGTCGATCACCACTTCAATGGAATGCTTCTTGTTTTTCTCCAACTCGATTTCTTCTGATAAATCCAAAATATCTCCATCGATGCGCGCCCGGACATACCCTTGCTTTTTGATATCTTCCAATACTTTTACATGGCTGCCTTTCCTTCCCGAAACAACCGGAGCCAGCACTTGAAGCTTCGTACGCTCCGGATATTCCATGATGCGGTCGACCATTTGTTCAATCGTTTGGGAGGTAATTTCAATGTCATGGGTCGGGCAGGTCGGGCGTCCGACACGAGCGAACAACAACCGTAAATAATCGTAAATTTCCGTTACCGTCCCTACCGTCGAACGCGGGTTGCGGCTTGTCGTTTTTTGATCGATTGAGATTGCCGGAGACAATCCCTCGATCGCGTCGACATCCGGCTTATCCATTTGCCCTAAAAACTGGCGGGCATATGCGGACAGCGATTCCACGTAGCGGCGCTGTCCCTCTGCATAAATCGTATCAAAGGCAAGAGAGGATTTACCCGAACCGGATAAACCCGTCACTACCACTAATTGATCGCGCGGAATCGTGACATCGATATTTTTTAAATTGTGAGCCCTTGCTCCTTTTACGACGATGTGTTCCATAGCCATCCTTTTTCATCATCCTTCCGCTTTCAGCTCTATCAATAAATCGCGAAGTTCGGCCGCACGCTCGAAATTCAAGGCTTTTGCCGCTTCTTTCATTTCGATTTCGAGCTTTGCTATCATATTTTCGCGTTCTTTTTTCGTCATTTTGCCGGCTTTCGGCACCGCTTCGTACGTTTCGGCCTCTTCCGCCGCCATCGTCGCGCGAATCGAGCCATGAACCGCCTTTTTGATTGTTTGCGGTGTAATGCCGTGTTCGTTATTATAAGCGTCCTGCTTTTCACGGCGGCGTTTCGTCTCATCAAGGGCAATCTCCATCGATTTGGTAATGCGGTCAGCATACATGATGACATGGCCGTTTGCGTTCCGCGCCGCACGTCCAATCGTCTGGATCAGAGAACGCTCTGAACGTAAGAACCCTTCTTTGTCCGCATCTAAAATCGCGACGAGCGACACTTCCGGAATATCGAGCCCTTCCCTTAATAAGTTGATACCGACCAATACGTCATATTTTCCGAGACGCAGCTCCCGAATTATTTCAATCCGCTCGAGCGTCTTCACTTCTGAATGCAAGTAGTTCACTTTGATGCCGAGCTCTTTTAAATAATCCGTTAAGTCTTCGGACATCTTCTTCGTCAGCGTCGTGATAAGCACCCGTTCGTCCCGCTTGATCCGTTCTTGAATTTCACCTAAAAGATCATCAATTTGTCCTTCGATCGGGCGGACATCAATCTTTGGATCGAGCAAGCCGGTCGGACGAATGATCTGTTCAATCACTTTTGGCGCCTTTTCCAATTCGTAAGGTCCCGGCGTCGCGGAGACGTAGACGATTTGGTTGATATGTTTTTCAAATTCTTCAAACTTCAGCGGGCGGTTATCAAGCGCTGAAGGAAGCCGGAAACCGTGATCCACCAACACTTGCTTTCGTGCCTGGTCACCATTATACATTCCCCGAATTTGCGGAACCGTAACGTGTGATTCATCGACCACAATTAAAAAGTCCTCGGGAAAGAAGTCCAATAATGTATACGGGGTAGAACCAGGCGGACGAAGCGTCAAATGACGGGAATAGTTTTCGATCCCCGAACAAAATCCCATCTCACGCATCATTTCCAAGTCATAACGTGTACGCTGTTCCAAACGCTGGGCTTCCAATAACTTGCCGTTTTCACGCATGACATGAAGGCGTTCTTCCAACTCTTTTTCGATGTTTTGAATCGCAACACGCATTTTTTCTTCACGGGTAACGAAGTGGGAAGCCGGGAAAATCGCGACATGCTCACGCTCAGCCAGAATTTCCCCTGTCAGCGCGTCCACTTCGCGAATGCGGTCAATTTCGTCGCCGAAAAATTCGATACGAATGCAATGCTCATCGCGCGATGCCGGAAAGATTTCCACGACATCTCCGCGCACGCGAAACGTACCGCGCTTGAAATCGATGTCGTTTCGCTCATATTGCACATCAACAAGCTCGCGCAGCAGCTGGTTCCGTTCCTTTTCCATCCCCACTCGGAGCGACACGACCATTTCTTTATATTCTTCCGGTGATCCTAAACCGTAGATGCAGGAAACACTGGCAATGACGATGACGTCTTTCCGTTCAAACAACGCTGATGTCGCCGAGTGGCGAAGCTTATCGATTTCGTCATTGATGCTCGCATCTTTTTCAATGAATGTATCCGTTTGCGGCACATAGGCTTCAGGCTGATAATAGTCATAATAGCTCACAAAGTATTCCACCGCGTTATTCGGGAAAAACTCCTTGAACTCGCTGTACAGCTGCCCTGCCAATGTTTTATTATGGGCAATGACAAGTGTCGGCTTGTTCACCTCTTTAATTAGGTTTGAAACGGTAAACGTTTTGCCCGTCCCCGTCGCTCCAAGCAGCACTTGATGTTTTTTCCCTTGCTGGATTCCTTCAACGAGTGCTTCAATCGCCTTTGGCTGATCTCCTTGCGGGGAGTAGGCAGACACTAATTCAAATTGGTCCTTCACAAAATGGCCTCCAATCGCACAAAAAATGTAATCTTATTGTAGCACAAACAAATAGCAAAACTCCAAAAACACGAACTAATATTCCCCTAAAAATAAAAAACACCCATCTAGTTCTGTACCCCAGATGAGTGCCCTTTACCCGTATTATGCTTTACTGCGAAGGCGGTCCATCATTTTACGCGCGTAAATCACCCCAATAATCACAGACGTGATATCAACCGCAATGACTACAGGGTAATCCGCGTACCCTTTATAGATGGAAAGAATCAATAACACAATCGTCAGCAGCGTTCCCACCGCAACGCTGTAAGTCACTCTCGTAAAAAAGAGAACTAACAGGAATGGAAGGACCATTCCTGAGATAATTTTAATAACCATCCGGCTCTCCCCTTTATCTCCTTCCGAATTAGCCAAGAAATAGAAGTTTTCTTTATCATATCATACTCTCGTTTAATTTTTGTTTTCCTTTATACTCCTCGTCTTGAATCGGCTCACAAAGGTTCTCATAAGCGGCTGGCAATAACCCGCAAGGGAGGTTGCCAGCCGCTTATGCGTAAATAATGTGACATGGGTGTTCTTTATCCATGCCACATTATTTATGTGGATTTATATTTTTTCACCGTTTTTTCACCATCCACGTTTAAAGTAGCAAATGTAGACAGCATCAACGAATGAAACAACACTATAAACAAACCATTCAGGAGGAATTAAAAATGATGAACAAAAAGAAATTATTCGGTTACGTGATGACAGGTGCTTTATCAATTGGAATTATCGGAGGAGCCGGCATTCCCGCTTTCGCCGCAACCGACAATACGAATTCTACAACAACATCAGAGCAAACGGTTAAAGGAAAATGGGAACAAAGCCTGGATGAGGCGACCAAACAAAAGGTTCAAGCCATCATGGATCAGGCGAAAGCCCAATTAGCGGAGCTTGGAGTCGAGTTTCCAACCAAAGGCGATAAAGGATCTCGCGGCAATCTATTCGCCAACCTTGATGACGCCACAAAAGAAAAAGCCCAGGCTATCATGGAGAAAGTCAAAGACGGCTCTTTGACCCGTGAAGAAGCTCAAACTCAACTAGCCGATCTTGGTGTCGAACTCCCGGCTAAAGGGCCTCGCGGTGATCTATTCGCCAACCTTGATGACGCTACAAAAGAAAAAGCCCAGGCTATCATGGAGAAAGTCAAAGGCGGCTCTTTGACTCATGAAGAAGCCCAAACTCAGCTAGCAGACCTTGGCGTCGAACTTCCGGCTAAAGGCGATAAAGGGCCTCGTGAAGATCTGTTCGCAGACCTTGATGATGCGACAAAAGAAAAAGCTCAAGCCATCATGGAAAAAGTTAAAGACGGCTCTTTGACTCGTGAAGAAGCTCAGACTCAATTAGCTGACCTTGGTGTCGAACTTCCGGCTAAAGGTGACAAAGGACCTCGTGAAGATCTATTTGCCGGCCTGGATGACGCCACAAAAGAAAAAGCTCAAGCCATCATGGATGACATGAACGCCCAGTTAACGGAGCTTGGAGTTGATTTCCCGGCTAAATTCAAAAAAGATTCAACGGAAGCAGCAGAATAATATATATAACAAAGAAGCATTGTAATGTCTTAATTACGGTGCTTCTTTTTGTTGCACTTAAGAACAAAAAGCTTTAACGCTCATTAATAATTTCCCTCCATGTATGAATTTCCCTTTTTTGATTCAAACTAAATGGAAAAGGGAGGTTTAAGACATGAAACATACAACCGTACTACTTTTAAAATTTATAATATGCGTCATTGCGTTCGCGATTGCGTTGGATTTATTTTTTGATGCGACCATTACAGACATTCTGTCGTTTAGCGTGTTTGTTACTCTCGTCTCTTATATGCTGGGAGATCGAATCATCCTGCCGAATTTCGGTAATGTACCGGCAGCCATCGTTGAATTTCTGTTAACTTATATGAGCGTATGGATTTTTGGCAGTATCCTTCTCGACAATTATTTGCAAATCGCCTGGGGAAGCATTATATCAGCCATCCTCATTACAGGAGCAGAGATCTTTATACACCTTTATTTACTTAACTATTTGGCTGCCAATCAAACAAAGGAAAGACCGCAAATCCATTTTAATCGAAGACTCGCATATGGAACGGAATTTGCGGAGGAACAGGACATTCGGGACAAGAAACCACCTGAAGAATAAGAGAGATAACTTGTTTAGATTCATTAAAAAAGCAGACCTTGTTATGAAACAAAGGTCTGCTTTTTAGCTTATTCACCTAAATCCACATTGTGGTACACGCGTTGAACGTCTTCTAAATCTTCCAATGCATCAATCAGTTTTTCAAATTGTGCTTGTGCATCCTCTGGAAGGGTGATGTCATTTTGTGCAAGCATCGTGAGTTCGGCAACCGTAAACTCAGTGATACCGGCATTTTTGAAGGCCTCCTGCACGGCATAGAACTGATCGGGTTCAGCATAAACAATCGTCGCTTCATCTTCTTCTAAAATGTCGCGAACGTCGATATCTGCTTCCATTAATAGTTCAAGCACTTCATCTGCCGTTTTCCCTTCAACACCGATAACAGCCGTTGCATCAAACATATAGGAAACAGAACCGCTTACCCCCATGTTGCCGCCGTTTTTCCCGAATGCGGCACGCACATTTGACGCAGTACGGTTCACGTTATTTGTCAGTGCATCTACGATCAACATGGATCCATTTGGTCCAAAGCCTTCATAACGAAGCTCGTCATAGTTTTCGTCTGAACCGCCTTTTGCTTTTTCAATCGCACGATCAATGATCATTCGCGGTACATTGTATGTTTTGGCACGCTCAAGCACGAATTTTAACGCCTGGTTCGATTCCGGATCCGGTTCTCCCTGCCTTGCCGCTACATAAATTTCAAGAGCGAACTTTGAATAGATACGACTCGTATTTGCATCTTTTGACGCTTTTTTTTCTTTAATGTTATTCCACTTACGGCCCATATGAACACTCTCTTTCTACTTTGAATCTACACAAAATTATTAAATCTGAAATAAGCTGTTTCTTCAACACTTTTTTCAACATATAGATCGATTTAGAAAGTTGGGCATAGCAAAGAACAGCCATGCTGAACTTTCTAGACCTCACGTATCCGCTGTTAATGAAGAGTACGGCATCATTTATCGGATACTATTATACCTCAATTGCATAATGGAGTACGAGTTTAACAATTGAAACTTTATTTTTTCTATAATTTACCACGATTAAGTTTTACTAAATCAATGATTTTTCAAAATTTCCGGAACTAAGCTTTGCATATGGATATTCAACAGCGTTTATTTCATAGTTTAACAAAAAAAATCTTCTTCTACTAATGCTTCGATTAGTGAAAGAAGATTGTTAAAGACTAGCGTCGCATCCTACTTTTTGGATTTGATTTCACCATTTAAATAAGGAGGAGATTAAAGTCTATCAAATAAAGATCCACTTTTTTTCTCATCCTCATATATATTTTTAATCCAATTAATTAGTGGTGTCCTTCTTCAGCAGCCATTGCAATTGCTTTCGTTTCATGAACCGTCCCATATGGATGCTGAGGCGGCGCATAGATAGAGTAAAGTTTAAGCGGTTGATTCCCCGTATTGGTTACGTTGTGCCATTTGCCGGCAGGTACCACGATCGCATACCCATCAGAGACTTTTTCTTCAAAATCTAATTTATCTTTGCTATCACCCATTTGAACAAGTCCTTCACCTTCTTCAATACGCAAGAATTGATCAAGTGTCGGATGAATTTCTAAACCAATATCTTCTCCAACATTGATACTCATCACGGTTACCTGCAAATGGTTTCCTGTCCATAAAGCGGTACGGAAAGTATGGTTTTGCTTAGTAACTTCCTCAATATCAACCACAAACGGTTCTGCTCCATAATCCGTTAATCGGTTTGAAACTTCCTCATTTAAAAAACGAAATCGTGCAGCATTCTCTTGCTCACCACTTAAAGCCCATAAAAATGCATGTCGAATTTGTGGATGTTGAGTAAGTAACCAACTCTTTTGATATTCTTCATAACCCTCCACTTCTGCTTCATAAGCCTTTTGTAAACCATCTTGATAACTATGAAAAGGAACTTGATCAATTTGGTACACAGGCTGAGTTCCAGTAAAATTGATATAAAGGTTGGTAAATTGCGTCAAATGGGCCCTTTTTCCTTCCAAAGCATAAAGAATGTCATTTTTATGCTTTTGGTTTGGCGCTGCATTTACTAACTGTCTATAAAGCTCAATGGCTGCAGCCTCTCTTTTTATTCCTCCAAGGATAGCTTCAAATACTTGTTGATCATTTTCTTGTTGGTTTCTTGACATATAGTCTGGGCAATACATCGGTATATTAACATGAGCATAATAAGGATATGAATACGTTTTAGGAACATAATACATGTCGGACTTTCCCTTCATAGGTTTATAAACACATCATATGCCTATGTGTAGAGAACGTACTTTGTTCCATATTAACTTATGATAAATACAAGCAACACACACTATCTCAAAAAGAAGGTGATACCAATGGCATGAGTAAGGCGAAGGCATATGATATATAGGCCCGGTAACCGAAAGTGAACGTATTCTTAGAAGAACTCTCTGGCCATGGGGAGATCCTCCTAAAATAAAAACCAGCGAAAGGGTTATAAAGTATAATGAGTGAAGAAATAGTGTAAGCGACCTTGTGATTCCCAAGAGGATGAACAAGGTCGCTTATTGTGCTTTTCTATACAATTTTTAATGTTTTATCGTTATTTATGTTCTTTATACCTAACCAATGAACAAAAAAGAACATATAAGTCGGTCTTTTTTATAGGCTCTTTTCTAAAAGATTGTTGTTTTTAGATAGGTTTCTTGAAAGATAACCGTTTAAGGTTGGTTGGAGCGGAAGGTGCGAGACTCCTGCGGGAGCAGCGGGACAGGTGAGACCCCACAGGCTGTAAGCCGAGGAGGCTCACCGCACGCCCCGCGGAAAGCGAGCAACCTGGAGCGGAAACCACTTCCCACCACTTGTTAAATAGCAACAAAGTTTGCGAAAACAGCCTTTTTATAACTCTTGTTTAACTAACCTCCCGTTTGTTCAAAAAGAAGATCAACAATATTCTTTAACAGAGCCAAAAAATAAAAAGAACAGATTTCATCCTGTCCCTTTTGTCTGAATATGATTAAACTTAATTGCAATCGCCTCTATATAGGATGCGTGGATTTAAATGAATATTCCCTCAATAAACGCATCCGTAATTGCAAAAGTTTTGGGTCGCTGTTTAATCAAATGAACGATTTGGCGCTCTTCGAGTTCAGCGATAACTTTGTTTATTTTATGCGCTGTTACACCTAAGACTTGAACTAATTTTGCATTTGTTAATAATCTACTTTCTCCAGCAAATACCATTATATCAAGTTGTATATGAAGCACACTCTTAAGCAAATTATCATTAGTCCAATCTAGACCCTTGATGTATTCTTTGATTCGTTGTGCTTTAGCTAAACCAAGCTGTAAATCCTCTATTATCGCTTTTTGACCAGCGCTTAAAAGTTCTAACATATCAATCAAATAAAAAGTAAGCTCCCCTTTATTATGGGGATCAGAAACATTCTCTAAAGCTTTATAATATTTAAGCTTATCATTGTTAATAGCATAAGATAAAGTAATGGCTGAGTAACGCTCTAACTTTCTGGAAACATAGCTACATACCAACAATCGGCCGGTTCTTCCGTTGCCATCGTAAAATGGGTGTATATATTCGTAGTAATAATGTGCAATCATATACTTGTACAAATCAGGAATTTCTGAAGTGTTCAAAAAATAAATAATCTCATTTAACTTTTCTATAACTTTAGACTCCGGCTCAATTCCTCTATGTGTAACCTTTGCACCATTCGTTACACTGACACCTTCTGTTCTAAAATATTTCCCATCAGGTTGTTTATTTTTAGGTATCTCATCAGCGACTAGTTCATCATACAGTTTTCTAAAATCCTCAACTGATTGAAGGGGCTCCAATTTATCAATGTAGTTATAAGTTTTCATCATACCTAAAAAACGCTTTTTAGCTGTTGCTTTAGTGTCGTGGATGTGGCGCTAGTCACTCTACTGCATTCGGTTCCACCTATCCATCCAAGCCTTTTACCAGATAATCCACTCCGTCACGAATAAATATATCAGCGGGGTAGCGAGCGGGTTGCCTGCCGTATCCGTAACGGCATTTGCAGGCACAAATACGTCATAGAAAGGGTATCCGCTGTTCATGAAAGTCGGGTGCTGAATCAACAGCTCGTTGTCGTTTACACTTACCTCTGCATCTAGGAATCTAGCCCAAATTTCTTCATAAATAGATATAGCTTGTATCCCAGGTCCCGCAAGGACAGGCTTGTTGAACGTTACCTTAATTGGGGCGTCTAGATAGTCAATCTCACCGCCGAAAACCGGCACGATCGATACCGCGACCAGATCCGTATCGCTAACAGACACTGGCAATGGGGTAACGGGACTCTCCGTTTTGCCATCCTCTGCAGTGGCCGTTACATACACGGTCTGCAGTGACGACGTGTTGTTGAACGTCAGCCAGAATGAACCGGTTATTGTGGTTACTACGCCTAGAAGGGTATCCTTGGCAGCGCTGCTGTAAACTCTGACGGTAGTTCCCCATGGATTAACTTCAACAGCTCCATAATTTCCATACACCTGAGCATATTCCGGAACATTGTTGTGGAAAGTGAGTAGATTTGCGACCGGTGCGGCTGTTTGCGGCGGTGGCGCCGCTGTCGTGAACGACCACGTAACCGCGCTTGCGTTAGCGTTGCCCGCCGCATCCATGACCGCTTGAGCTGGTATATTCACCGTGTAGGTCTTGTTGTACTCGAAAGTCGAGTGGTCAATAGACAGAGCTCTGGGGTTTAAGTCGCTTATTCTTGCCTGGACGTATCCTAACGGGATATTATTCTCGTCTTTTATCGTTACGCTTTCCAGGGCCGGACCAGGTAACAGAGGCTCGTTGAAATGTTGCCCCACGCTCACAGCCACATAGACATCCGTTGCGCCGTTAGTCGGATATTGATGTTGCGGTAAAGGGACGGGCGGTAAAATATCGACGGCGACTGTCGTGAACGACCACGTAATCGCGCTTGTGTTAAAGTTGCCCGCCGCATCCTTGAACGCTTGAGCTGGTATATTCACCGTGTAGGTCTTATTGTATTCGATAACAGCGTGTAAAATCGACAGCTCGCTGCCTGATACCATTGCATAGCCTAATTCGACCGGGTTATTATTCCCGTCTGTAATTGTTACGTTTTGTAGGGCCGGACCCGCAAATATAGGCTCGCTGAACGTTGCCGTCAGAGGAGTATCCACTGCGACATTCGTCGCTCTGTCAGCCGGTATGCTTGATACTTTGGCAGGCGGTTCAATATCGGAAGTCAGTGGCGCCCATTCCCAAGCTTTGATCGGGACGGTTGGGCTCGTTACGATCTCCCAATCATCACGACTATCTTTGTCGTTTATGAGTTTACGCACGAAGGCTTCACTTCTAGTGAGAGAAGCTGGAATTTGGAATGGAGTGTACCCGGAGTATAAGGTAGAACCTATTCGGAAAATTAACTCATCTACTTGTTGGTTACCATTCAACAATACGATTTTTTCTCCATCGCGACCAAATGGACCCAATGTTGATTGTACTACAGGAATATTTGCTGGTCCGCCTGTTATACCGGAACCATGTGTTCTCTTTACGATTAAAAGTGATTTGGCCTTAATCACAGTATTTTGGGGAAATTGCCATGTTTGCCCCACTGTGGTAGTACTTTGGTATTCTCTCATTTTCCAGTTCGTTAAATTAATATCAGTGCCCGTTATGTTGGCCAACGTTACCCATTCACCATAATAACCGGAATGGTATTTTACGATTATTACACTTTGTGATGCCATAAATATCATCCCCTATTTTTGAACTTCAATATATATAAGTTAAACTTAAAATTTCCCGGTAACTCTATCTCAGCACAGAGTGAGTGTAAGAATTCAGTTTAACTCATATAGTTTATTAAAATTAATAGATTTTGCTTGTGCCAGTAACTATGTTTGTCCAAAATAAAACCCCTTGTTTCCCAAGGGGCTCAGCTTGTCTCTATTTAATGTTTATATTGAATTTCATACATCGTTGGTTAAATCGACGATTAGGCGCTCTCAAATGGGTCGATAGCTCAAACAAAGTTATGTTTTATGCAACCCTCTTACTCAATTAAATGGCCCTTTAACGGAACAATATAATGATTATAAACATCGTTTATTTCATAATTTAGCGGAAAAAATCTTCTTCTACTCAAGCCTCTGTTTGTTGAAAAAGAAACTAATGTAGAATGACAATAAAGTTATTTAATTTTAAAACCTCAAACCCCCATACCCCCGTCCTGATTGTTACCCCATCATTTGACTCTTCGATATAATCCTTCAATTCCAAAAAGAGGAACTGTCTAACCTTTAGTTGGGTAATGTGACCATTCCCAGTTTAAGTTAGAAACGTTTCGCACAACTCTAGCCCTCTTTAGTATAAGTACAATTCTTCACATTCTAATTTTTTTGTTATCACAGAGAAAAAAATTGACGCAATACTGTTTATGACAGCATACTGTTATTAACAGTATTGTGTTACCGAAAAAAAATTTTTACATTAAAATTAGGAGGTTATATATTTCATGAAACATACAGGGAGACATACAGGTGCATTTCTTTTGCTGTTTTTAACAGAGGGAGATAACTATGGAGGGAAACTTCTGCAAAGATGTGAGGAAGATCTTCCCATCAATCCAATTGATAGTGCCATATTATATCGCACACTAAAAAAGTTAGAGGAAGAAGGTGCTGTTGAGTCTTATCTGGATACATCTCATCGAGATAAACCGATAAGGATGTACAGAATCACTACAGTTGGAAAAAGAAAATTAGAAGATTTTCAAATAGATATTGAAGAAAAAATTAAAAATTTATCGTTTTTCCAAGAAAAATATAAAGAATGGAAGGCTCAAAATAATGATTAATGGAATTATTCTCTATACTATAGCCACTGTTTATTTGGGTATTTCCTTCACAAAAGACAAACATAAAACAAAGGCAGCCCTATTAAGTTCATGGAAAATGTTTCGCAATGTTTTACCGGATTTATTAGCTATTATGCTTTTTGTTGGGCTAGCATTGTCTTTATTGACACCGTCCCTTATTTCTTCAATTATTGGCGAAAATTCTGGCATACTAGGCATCATTTATTCAACAATCATTGGCTCAATTGCTTTAGTTCCAAGCTTTATCGTCTTTCCTCTCGGACATACATTAGTTCAAAATGGTGCTGCTCTTCCACAAGTAGCGGTATTAATGTCGACATTAATGTCTGTAGGACTTGCAACTTTATCTATGGAACAAAAAACTTTTGGACGAAGTTTTGCTTATGCACGAAATATATCTGCCATAATAATGTCTCTTCTATTTGCATTGATTATTTGGGTGGTGATGACATGACAAAACTAAAAAGATATTGGTTCTTTTTCATTTTATTATTAGGGCTTCTTCTTATTGCATTTATGGATCAAGCTATTGCTATGAAAACAGTTCAGTTAACTGGTAAAAGTATTTTGGATATGTTATTCCTGCTTCCTCCTATATTCATATTAGTAGGATTATTGGATCAATGGGCAAAGAAAGAATCACTCATTCGATATATGGGTGAAAAATCAGGTATATATGGTGTCTTCTTCACCTTATTATTAGCAACAGTAGCTGCAGGCCCTCTTTATATAGCCTTTCCAATTGCAGTACTTTTATTGAAAAAAGGAGCCAGTGTCCGCTATATAGTGTTTTTCTTAGGCGCTTGGTCAACAGTGAAATTGCCAGTTCTAGTATATGAATTCACTTCGTTTGGTTCTAAATTCACACTTATTCACATTTGTTTTGGCCTCGTGTTTTACTATTTAACAGGAATTCTTTTTGAAAAAATTTATGACCAACAAAAGTTGTTAAAGTATGATACAACTAAGGAAGTATAGATTTAGATCAATAAGTCTTTAAGCCCCTCAATCCCAGATTATTTTGTAGCTGTAGCTTTTAAATTTATAATATTCCATTAGGAGCCGGACTTTTTACGGAAAAACACTTGGGAAATAACGAGGGAAATCAGTTGAAAAAATCTTGAGAGTATTCACTTGTCGCTGCTGGACTTGGCTCCAGAATTGCTTATGAATACCATCATTTTCTGTTAATCCTGCACCTACAACGGACTACTGTATGCAGCAAAAGATTAGAGGATACGGTATGTACTATATCCTCTTTTTAATTCCCTTATTAAATAACCTGCTCCGATAGTTTAAGTACAATCTTTCACAATCTCATCTATATTCAAAATAAATATCCAATTTTCTTTAAAGATTTTGTTCCATAATAAACAAACAAGTCTCTTCATCATCTCGTTCATCTAAATACCTTTTTAACCAAATGGCGCAACGGGTATTAAAGTATACTTCCCTTTCTTTATTACCTTTTCCACACTTCTGATAATAACATGACTCTTTCACTCTCCTACTGTTTAAATCCATTAATCTAAATTCTATTATGTTCAAGGAGAGCCTTTTACATACGCAAGTTATTCAACAATCGCAGACAATAACTAATTACCAAACTATGAGAAACCTTGAAACACAAGAAAAGGACACTTTCTTTACTCAGGAAAAGCGCCCTTTTGTTGAAGATCACTAAAGCTTCTATTAGCTGGTTTGTTCAATAAAAAAGAGGGCATTCCTTATTCACGGAATTCCCCTCGTTAGTCGCAAAACACTTAAGTTTTTGAGAATATTGCAGGTGGGACCCCAGGTGTAAAGCTTCACCAATTTTTACTGCAACGACAGTATTTTTGTCTGCATCTGGTGAATCCCATTATTCCTCATCTCTAAAGTCAATCATTACTCCAACAACCTCTTTAGAAACGTTATATTTTACTTTCACTTCGTACATTCCGTCACCATAACCAGACATTGAAACCGCACCACCTGGAACAACTCCCCCCTGTGAATCAGTAGAAACCATATCACAACATGCAACATAATATTTTAATCCCACTTCATCCATCTCAATGTCATAGACATTTTTCACTTCATATTGGATGGCATCATCTCTACCAAATACTGTAATATCAAAAACTCCAGCTTGTGCAGAATCAACTCCAATCAGTTTACCACAATCATGCCATTTTCCACTTGGTTTCTTTTCCCCATAAAATACAAGTAAACTTTCAACCACTTCTTCATGAGTGTAAGAGATGGATGCCGTCCAATTCCCATTTTTCACATTTGAAAGTATGATTTGCATCTCTTCTTCGCCCATCTGATAGCATGGGTCAGTAACAATTAACTTTCCACTTTCTACTGTAAAAGTACCAACTATTTTGGGCTTATGAGTATACGCTTTCGGCACATACCAATCAATAAATTCGCTTAATGTTGATGTTTTACAATCGCTTATCCCAGTTTTATCATTCCAAAGATAGATTTGTTCCTGCATAAATTTTTTTCTAATGCGATAGCAAAGTTTATCACCATTCATTTTTTCACCAATACAGATCATATCACTCGGTACATTTTTCGGTTTGTTCTCTCGATTTTGTTTTACAATATTAATTGTTAATTCTGAGTGATCATTAGTTTGAATAGGGAACAAAGTCCAATCACCAAATTTTGCTCCATTCGTTTCTAAAAAGAGTTCCTTATATTCATCCGGAAAAATAGCACCAAGTTCTTTTTCTATTTTTTTCAATTCAAGCAACGACACTCCAGCCACTTTCGAACTTGAGTCAATCATGTTAATTACTTTCTTCATCTTTTCTCCTCCATGATACTAACGGATTATTATGACATAGTTAATTGCCAATTAATTACGAATGGATTTGATTTTTATTATAAAGTAACTTCTATTTATTTAATAAACAGCTGTCCAAATAATGTAATTTCTTATTCCACTAAATGGCCGGTAAAATGAAAAATGAGCACCAATCCTCAAGAATGGCGCCCGATTATGGAAGTTCATTTATTTTATCCTATTGAAGATAAGCACCTGTTAGTGAAAGAAATTATAAGTTATAATAATGCCCCATATTAAAATTAAACCCCAAACCAATATTATTATTGAACCGACTATCCAATTCTTCGGCTTACCTTTTTTCATCAACTCTTCTGCTTTGCCTTCACAGTCGGTTATTACAATCTCTGGTATCATCCTTAATGCAAACATTATGCCTAATGGAACGATAATTACATCGTCTATATAGCCAAGAATCGGTATAAAATCAGGTATTAGGTCAATTGGACTGAATGCATAAGCTACTACACAAGCAGCAAATAATTTTGCATACCAGGGTACTCTATTATCTTTATAAGCAAAGTAAAGTATAAAAACCTGTTTCTTTAAATTCCTTGCCCACGCTTTAATTTTCTTAAACATTTTATTCTCCAAATAACATTTATTTTTATTCAATTATATCAAAAGTAAGATTTATAAATGAATTTCCTCTTCAATTAACCTGATTTTTAGCTCAATAAGCCTTATTCAATATAATTGGCCCTTTAATGGAATAATATAATAATTTTAAACACCTTTAGTTCATTTAACCGTCTTTATTATCAATTAACACCAGTTTGTTTACTACCACAACATAAAAAGGAGGAGAAAAACGACTTGGCGTTTCTCTCCCCCTTTTTGACTTCCATTCCGGTAAATGATGAAAAACCGCACTGTGATTTTTCATCATTTACCGGAATGGGATGTTATTAAATCAATGTTTTCTCCTCAAAATTTTTCATAATTTCCCGAACTAGGGTTTTGCACATTGGCATTCAACATCGTTTATTTCATAATTTAGCGGAAAAAATCTTCTTCGACTCAAGCCTCTGTTTGTTGAAAAAGAAACTAATGTAGAATGACAATAAAATCGTTTAAAAATCTAAGTTTTATTCCATAATAGCGCCCTTTTCTTGAATAAACAATAAGCTTCTATTAGCTGATTAGTTTAATAGACATTATGATTCCTTGCCTCTCCTTTAAAGAATAAATATCCAAAATAAGATAGCTAGTCCAAACCGATATAATGCAAAGGGAACGAGTTTTATCTTATTAATTAAGTTCAGGAAAAACTTGATGGCTATTAAAGCGACTGTAAAAGCTGTTAAAAAACCTGTCATAAATAATGGTAAATCAGTAACATTGAGGTGGCCCCAGTTCTCCAATAAATCTTTCCCGGAAGCTGCGACCATAATAGGAACAGCCATAATAAAGCTAAACTCGGAGGCCGTTTTGTGATTCATACCAATTAATAACCCGCCAGATAGGGTTGCCCCCATTCTGGAGAAGCCGGGAACTAGAGCTAAACATTGGAATAATCCCATACCTAGTGCTTGTTTGTATGTAACTTGATCTAGTGTTGTTGCAGTTGGTGCAGTTTTTTTAAAACCTTCGGCAACCAACATAAGGATTCCACCTGCAATGAGCGAAATGACAACAATTTGTGGGGAGAATAAGGCTTTAATAAAGTTATAAAAGATAGCACCGAGAAGAAAGAAAGGAAGAATTCCGGTTAAGATGTGAGTGTATCTTAGCTTCCCCATCTCTTGGCCGTCTGTGTCCATTTTACTTAATCCTAAAATACTTAAGATACGTTTCCAAAAAACAAAAACGGCTGCCGATAAGACAACCATATCTTGAACCAACATATAGTGAGTAAAACTACTTCAGCTGGGTAGTATATGTTTAGGATGGTGTGCTTTCATCATTAGCATATTCCCCATTAATAAACAAGGAAGTGAATAGATGAATCAGAGTAACGAACGCAATAACTTTGGTGGAAATGTAGAAGAAAGTGGCAACAATCAAGCTGGTAGTAATGCTAATCAAGGTGCGAGTGACTTTGGTGAAGCAGCAGCAGCAGGAACTCTTAATGGAGCCGTTACAGGTGCTATGATAGGTGCTCAATTTGGACTAATTGGTACTGTAATAGGCGGTGTTTCAGGCGGTGCTATTGGTAACCAGATTGTAGAGGGGGCTGAAGTCGATGACAAAACAGCTTCCAAAAATCATGATAAGAGCAATAATAACTCTATAAATAAGTAGCAGGCACTTTACAAAAATGTATTTGTGTTAATCTCACCAAAAAAGGACCGTCAAAAAGACAGTCTTTTTTTTCACTAAAGCACCCGATAGTTTAAGAAGAAATCTTTAAAGTTGGAGATCTAAATCATTTAAAGTCCCATTCAATATTTATCTGATTTTCTCCGCCAACTCTAAAATAATTCCCTCTGGACCACGAACGTAGCATAACTTATAACTTTCTTCATATTGCTGTATCTCACTAAAGATTTCCGTGCCCTTCTCTTTCAATTTTGCAACAATAGCTTCAATATCTTCAACAGCAAAGCAAATATGTCGGATACCCAGCGTATTTGCAAAAGGTTGCTGAATATCTTTTTCATCTGAGGGCGTATAAAATTTGACTAGCTCTATCCATGCCTGACCATCTGGCATCCCCAATCCTACACATGCCGTTTTAACATCATTAAGCCCAACTATTCTGTCCAACTGTTCTCCATCCAATTCCCATTCCGCTTGCACTTCAAGTCCTAAATCAAGAAAAAACGCTTTAGCCTCTGAAAGATCATTTACGTTTATACTCACATGATCTATTCTATTGATCTTCATATCTCATACCTCCTATGTTCCTGTTATTTTCAATACCCGTATTCGTGTAAGGTTTGTTTGAAATTCTAATTCGCTTAAAACAGAAAATATCCTTGTTCAACTAACCTCCCCTTCGTTTAAGTTCATTTATTCACAATATTCTCTATAACTTAACATAAATATCCATCTTTTCCTATTAAGCGTTATTCAAGATAATGGCCCTTTAATGGAATAATATAATAATTTTAAACACCTTTAGTTCATTTAACCGTCTTTATTATCAATTAACACCAGTTTGTTCACTACCACAACATAAAAAGGAGGAGAAAAACGACTTGGCGTTTCTCTCCCCCCTTTTTGACCTCCATTCCGGAAAATTATGAAACCATTCCGCGAAATTATGAAAAATCACACACCTACACCGCTTCAGGCTCACGGTCTTGATGGCTTTGTACAAAAAGCACACCGAGTTCATGATGTTCGCCGTCATATAAGGCGCGCTGAACGAAGCGCACTTCCCCGTTCACATCATTCACTTCCAATTTGCAGTAAGCCCGGTTCAGCTGCAAGGCACGGTAAAATTCATTCACATCGGAAACCGATGCACCATTGACCTTAAGAATCACTTCTCCCACTTTCAAGTCCATTTTCTCGGCCGGAGATTTAGGAATGAACCCCAGGATGACGAGCCCTTTCTCTCTTTTCGAGAAAAAGAAAGGTGCATTTTCATCCGACAGTTTTTGGCCGGTACTAATGAACTCCCGCATCAAAATAGCCAGACTGGCAATAAAGACTGACGCAAGAGGGTAGAAAAAGGCAATGGGTGTCAGCACAGCCACCACTACACCAAGCCCCAACACACGTTTACCGGTATTGGCAATGGAATCTGCCGGCAGCATCCCCTGTACCTTCTGGAAAAAACCGATACCGAACGGCACAAGAAACAGACTGAACGTTTGATCTTGCAAAGAAAACGTCGGCCACCATGACAAAAGCTTGGCCATACCCTCTCCCGGAATGAGCACCATGACGGGAATCCCCCACAATTTTTGCGAGATATGGGCGCCGATCGCAAACCCTCGTTTACTCTTTAAAATGGTCGGCGACGTTCCTTTCCCTCCGAATTTCCAAATTAAATACCCCTCTGCCAAAAGAAGCAGCGCAAGCAAAATGGCCATTGAAGTTAAGGGTGTTTCTTGTATATCGACAAGCCATTTTTGAAGCAGCCCATTCGCTTCATCCCTTTCCGGAATAAAGAAAGCGATCACCATCGTAAACCCGATGACATATGCGGGTGACAACCAGCGAAACGTCCAAGGACCGCTTAACAGTACGGTAATAAGCGACAGCAGCGCAATGACCCCAATCGGCATATATACGCCTGCGAAAACCGTCACAAGTGAAACGATGATACCAATCACAACACCAGGGAAAAACAAGTATTGTAACTCTAATACAAAATCAAATACACGAGTATGAAAATAGGTCCGCTCCCGTTTCACCCGTGCATGTCCCACAAAACAAGCCACCATGATAAAGAAGTACGTTAACGGATGCATAAAAAAGCGCCCGATTCCGTACAGCCCTTCTGTTACAAGTTCCATCTCCACTCACCGCCCTGCATTTCTCTTTTTTCTATCTGAAGATTTAAATATGTGCCAAAAACATACTATTATTTTAACAAAAAAGAAAGTGCCTCAAAAGTGTAAAACGATACTTTCGAGACACCCTCTATATTTTATTTTTGGCTTAACAGTTTAATCGCCGTTTGAAGCTGGCGGTCATTCTTTTCGGATTGAATTTGTTCAAGAAGCTTCGTTTGAATAAGCGAAGCCGTTTTTTCATCAATCGTTCCCGTTACTGCCGTTTTATTGGCTTCCTGGAATGCTTTAACAGCCGTTTCGGTCTGTTTATCGAAATAGCCATCTGTACGGCCAGGCTCAAACCCTAGTCCTTTTAGCATCTCTTGTGCATTTTTGACCTGATTGTTATTCATGTCATACACAAGCGTTTTTTCCACTTGGATCGGGTTTGCATAGTAATAGTCCGGCTGCTTTACTTCCACTGTCGGCTTCACGCCTTTTTCATGAATCCAATTGCCGTCTGGCGTCAGCCATTTGTAGAACGTTAGTTTAATGTTGCTTCCGTCTTCCATCGGAACGGCTTGCTGAACGGTTCCTTTTCCGAACGACTTCTCACCAATCAGTTCATAGCCGCCCGCCTCTTTTAACGCACCGGCCAAAATTTCAGAAGCAGACGCACTGCCCCGGTCGATCAGTCCCACGATCGGATAATCTTTCTTTTCTTTTAAGGAAGAGAACACCCGCTGCTTCTCTCCATTGCGCTCCTCGATTTGAACATACGGCTTTTCTTCCGTAACAAGCTCTTTTAAAATATTTTCTACACTTTGCAAATAGCCGCCCGGATTGCCGCGAACATCAAGGATAAGGCCGTCAATTCCTTTTTTCTCAAGGGATTTGAGCTGGTCGTTGAACTCTTGTGCCGTCGATTCCGAGAACGATGTGATTTCCATATAGCCGATTTGTTTACCATTTGATTTCTTGATGGATGAATAAACCGTTTCAATTGGAATTTCATCGCGCTTCACATTGATTTTCAACGGCTCTTTCACACCAGGACGCTCCACATCCAATTTCACCGTCGAGCCTTTCTTGCCGCGAATCTTTAATACGGCTTGATATAAATCTAATCCTTCAATGCTTTTGCCGTCGATACGGACAATTTGGTCATTTGGCTTAAGCCCTGCCTTTTCAGCCGGCGAATCCTTAAAAGGCGCCACAATAGTGACCTTTCCTTCGACCATGCTTACTTCAGCCCCAATTCCTTCAAACGACGAATCGAGGGATTCAGTGAACTGTTTGGACGTTTCCTTATCCATGTACACAGAGTACGGGTCTTTTAATGTGTCGACCATCCCTTGAATCGCACCGTCCAACACTTTGTCTTTATCGATGTCTTTATAATACTGGGTCGAAATCAATTCATAGGCTTGTCTAATTTTCTCAAAATGTTCATCTACAGCGGCGCTGTCCGCTTCACCCTTCACCGGCAGTGAGACGTGATCACTCACCGCAAGATTTTGCTGGAAAAGCTGCAAACCAAAATACGTTCCGACAGCACCTATCATTAACGAGACAAACATCAATATGGCTACTAATTTCCGGTTCAATTGCGCTACCTCCTCAGCCCGCATTATCTCTTCCTATTATAAACAAAATGGGATAAACTATGTAAAACTTTTACCTATAAGTGTACATTCAAAAAGGAGGACAAAAAGGACCGAGAAGTTCAAGGAAGCGCCGCTTTGAGCAACGGAGCGTATGGTGTTAATACGTGAGTAGCGGAAAAGCAAGCTTAGGAAGCCCGACTAAGAACCGCCACGTCCTGTGGCGAACGTCGGATCAGCACTTCCTGTGCAAGTAATTTCGACGGTCATTTTTCCCGGACTTTTTGAACAACCTCTACAAAAAAGGCATCACCCAAAAGGTGTGATGCCTTTGTACCACTATATGATAACTTGTACATTTTATGCGAACTAATTAAGGCTGCGTGTTCCTTAACCGCCGATGTATGGTCTTGGGTCTACTGAATTCGACTTGCTTTGATTCCAGGCTCCTTTATGGATCTCAAAGTGCAAGTGGGCACCTTTTGAACGACCTGTGTTACCCATATATCCTAGGTACTGCCCTTTTTCTACTGTTTGACCTTCAGATACGGCACGGTTTTCCATATGTGCATACACCGTTGTATACACTTGTCCGTTAATCATGTGGGTAATGAATACACAGTTTCCATAACTAGAAGAATAGTAAGAACGGATGACTCTTCCGCCGGCTGCCGCTACGATTGGCACATCGCCGCCGCGCTTACCGATATCGATACCCGCATGGAGTTTGCCCCAGCGCCCGCCGTATCCGGACGTAATCGGACCGTTCGCCGGCTTCATGAACATGCCTCCTGTTACGGCCGGCATGGAGCTTGCGGACGGTGCTGAAGAAGTTTTAGACGCTGAAGACCCGGAAGATTGCTTCGCTGCTTCCGCTGCACGTTGTCTCGCTTCCTCCGCCTTGCGCGCTTCTTCTGCCATCATGGCTTTAATCGCTTCTTCTTGATTGGCCAGTAATTGATCTTCGTTTTCAAGTTGGTGGATTTCATGCTCTTTATGTTCTTCTTCTTTCTCGAGCTGCCCCATCAACGCGTTCTTTTTCTCCACTTGCTGCTGAAGCTCTTTTTTCAAGCTTTCCAACTCTTTTAGCTTTGACTCCAAAGAAGCTAGTTGGCTTTGCAACTCGTCTTCTTTTTCCTGTTTCAAGCGTTTATCTTCTTCATGCTGCTTTAAAATATCTTTATCCGCTTGAACGATGGTACTCACTGCGCTTACGCGGCTGACGAAATCTCCGAAGCTTTGAGAGTCAAGAATTACTTCTAAATAGTCTACGGTTCCGCCGCTTTCTTGTAGTGCACGTGCACGAGCTTTTAATAATTCATTTCGTTTGTTAATCCGCTCTGTCACGATTTGAATTTCTTTCTTTAGTAATTCGATTGCCTCGTTTGTTTTCTTGATTTCCGTTTCTTTCACACGGATTTTTTCATTCGTTTCCGCTACTGCAGTATCAAGACGCTCGAGTTCTTGCTCCAGCTTTTTTTGTTCCGCTTGCAATCTCTCAATCTCTTGGCGATTCTCTTCCACACCGTTAGAAATCGTTGAACGTTGTTCTTTGACTTGATTGATTTTATTTTGAAGTGTTGAATTAGCTGAAACTTGAGTAGCAACCGGCCATAAGCTGCTTATGCCAATCATCACGGCTGTTGAAACGGATAAGACTTTGCGCTTCATCGTTTCCTTTCCCCCTAACTTTTTTCCGCTTTCTTTCGTACACATTCATGTGAACCCATATGTATATCCGCCTTTCGCTGCAAGCAAAAGGCGGTACGCTTTGCTTTGTTATTTTTGTAAAAACTTGCGAACCGAAATGAAGCTTCCCCACATGCCGATACACGCCCCAATTACGACCAACAAGAGCGACACTTGAAGCGTCAGCGGGAATGCCGGCAGCAACGTGAAGAACGAATCGTCCAGCTTCGGCTCTACATTCGCAAATAAATAGTTATAAGAACCGATCAGAACGATGATCGGTATGATCGATCCAAGCACGCCTAAGAAAAGACCTTCCAAAAAGAACGGCCAGCGGATAAAGGTGTTTGTCGCCCCTACCAATCTCATAATCTCGATTTCCGAACGTCTTGCCACAATCGTAATTTTAATCGTATTAGAGATTAAGAACATGGCCGTAAAGACAAGGCCGATAATTAAAGCAAGGCCGATATTACGGGACACGTTGATGACCTTGAACAACTTCTGTACTTGCTTTTCTCCATACTTCACTTTAGCGGCATACGGATATTTCTCGATCTGTTTGGCCACACCGATAATGTCCTCCGGCTGCTTCGTTTTCACGACATAAACGTCATTCAACGGGTTTTGCTGTTCAAATAACTTGAAGGCTTGTCCTTCGTCTCCAAGACTTTTAATCAAACTCTTCAGTTCTTCTTCCTTGGAAGAATACTGGACGTTCGCCACTTTCGGCAAGGCTTCAATTTTTGCTTTCAACGCTTGTTTATCTGCATCTTTCGCGGCCAGATCGATATGAACGCGAATTTCTACATCTCCTTCAACAGAAGATGCGAAGTTGTTCAAGTTCAACATCAAAATCAAGAACACGCCGACAAGCAGCAGCGTAATCGTCACGGCACTGACGGACGCAAATGTCATCCAACTATTGCGTCCCAAACTCTTGACACCTTCCCGAAGGTGGCGGATGAATGTTCTACCCTTCATAACCGTAATCACCTCTTACTTCATCGCGCGCAATTCTACCGTTTTCAATCGCAATCACACGCTTGCGAATCGTATTGACGATTTCACGGTTATGGGTTGCCATCACAACCGTTGTTCCGCGCTGATTAATTTCTTTGAAAATGTCCATGATCTCCCAAGATGTTTCCGGATCCAGGTTCCCGGTCGGCTCGTCCGCAATCACGACTTTCGGATTGTTCACGATAGAACGAGCGATCGAAATCCGCTGCTGTTCACCGCCTGAAAGTTCATCCGGAAGAGAACGGACTTTGTGCTTCAATTTCACAAGATCCAACACTTCCATTACCCGCGTCCGAATTTTTTCCGGATGCTCTTCAATCACTTCAAGTGCGAACGCGACATTTTCATACACAGTCAGCTTCGGCAGCAATTTGAAGTCCTGGAATACGACTCCCAAGTTACGGCGGAAGATTGGTACTTTACTATTTTTTAATTTTTCGAGATTTATACCATTGACGATGATTTGTCCTGAAGTCGGCTGTTCTTCGCGGTACATCATTTTAATGAATGTCGATTTTCCTGCTCCGCTCGGTCCGACAACATATACAAACTCACCTTGATTTATTTTGACATTGATGCCGTTAATGGCCTTAACGCCATTCGGATACGTTTTATAAACGTCCTTCATTTCAATCATCTTTATCACCTAATTAACTCGATTTTAGAGGATGTCCAAAAAGTCCGGGAGCAAAACCGGTGTCAGCCCTATTGAACACTGCCCCAACCTGTAGCTCGATTCTTTTTGAACAAATACTTTTAGTAGATGTATGTAATCACTCCGATGTTTCGACAAGACCCTTAAAATATCTACAAAATTCCTGACGCTTTTTTTCGCGCCATATCATTATAACATTAAAAAATGTCAAGATAAGCCTCAAAAATATTACATTTTCATTTCAAATGTGACGTTAGTAGGAAATATATTCCTATGAAAATGATTTCTACGTGTCTGTTTTTGTCTAAAACCAGGACTTTCAACCTACCTTTGTCATTCGGCAATGCTGACCACAAAAAAAGAACCCCTCCCAAAATGAATGATTTCGGGAGAGGTTCTTTGAAAGAGCCGTTTATTTTTTAGCAGCCAGCCATTCCGCCACCTTTGATGCGTCTTCGCCTTCCAACACACCTTTAGGCATGCCGCCTTGGCCGTTTATAATGATATTCTCGATATCCTCTTTTGAATATTTGCCGCCCACTTTTTGAAGATTTGGTCCTGCTCCGCCGCTAAGATCCTGGCCATGACAGGCCGCACAGCTTTGCTGGAACAGTTTTTCCGCGTCACCGGCACTCGCCGTTTCACCAGCAGGTGCATTTTCTTCTTTCGGTGCTTCTTCCGCAGAGTCACCGCCGCCACAGGCAGCAAGGGCAAGTGATGTCCCCATTAACAATGCCATCCATTTCTTTTTCATGTTTTGTTCCCCCTTAAAGGAAATAATAAATAAATGCACTTCCCCTGCTCGAATCTATCACTTTCCATGTTGCGGGTACGCTGCAAGCCAACGATAAGATTGGAATCTCTTCAGCTAACCCCCAAAAAACATGGAAAGTTTATCCATCAAGAAAAGGTTCACTTTATTATAACCTACTTACGTCTGTTTAAAACCCTCACCCAGCACATCGGTTGCATCCATCACAATCACAAATGCAGTCGGGTCAATGCTTTTCACGATTTGTTTCAATTTTGTGAATTGAGATTGATCGACGACGACCATTAAAACGGGACGATCGGTTTCCGTGTAGCCCCCGACAGCGGGAAGTTTGGTGACGCCCCGGTCGATGTCTTTGAGGATCAATTCACGAATGTCCTTTTCTTTCTTAGAGATGATCAGCACATTTTTCGAACGCCGCACCCCGATTTGCACAAGGTCGATGGTTTTGCTCGTGACATAGAGCGCAATAAGGGCATATAACCCTCTTTCCAAATCAAATACAATCGCGGCAGTCAAAACAATGAAGCCATCGATGACCGCTACACATAATCCCAATGACAGTCCGGTATATTTATGAATGATTTGAGCCGCTAAATCGGTTCCTCCCGTGGATGCTTTCCCGCGGAACACGAGGCCTAATCCCAAACCGACTCCAATTCCCCCGAACAGCGCCCCCAACAATGGATCATTTGTCGCCGGTTCCATGTCATTCGATAAAAACACGATAAACGGCAAAAAAATCGTCCCAACCAATGTTTTTAAGCCGAACTGTTTTCCAAGCAGCAATACCCCTGCAATAAAGAGCGGGATGTTAAACGCCCATTGCACATAGGCAGGCTCCCACCCGAATAACGCATCAAATATCGTACTGATCCCGCTCACTCCTCCAGAGGCGACGCGATTGGGAAGTAAAAAGAAATTAAACGCCAAAGCCACGATTGCAGAACCTAAAAGAATATAAACGAGTTCCATCAACTTCTCTGCATTCGTTAATTGAATTTGTCCATCTTTATGTTTCATAAAAATCCTCCGTTGCGATATGTACTCTATTCCTTTACCTCTTTATCCAAAAGAAGGAGGGTAAAAAGTGATGAAGCCCATGCATGTGATCCATGCATGGGCTTCATCAACCAAAACACGGGCACACTACCCTTATTTTGGCTTCCTTTTTTATTCTTATTAATTTATGCGTGAACGCAAGTATGCATCGATAAATGGATCCAGGTCTCCATCCATGACACCTTGAACGTTTCCGACCTCTGCACTTGTACGGTGATCTTTTACCATTGAATATGGATGGAAGACGTAAGAGCGGATTTGGCTTCCCCAGCCGATTTCCTTTTGCTCCCCGCGAATTTCCGCCAATTCTGCCTGCTGTTTATCAATTTCAAGCTGGTATAGTTTCGCTTTTAACATTTTCATCGCTTTTTCGCGGTTCTTGATTTGCGAACGTTCCGATTGGCACGTAACGACCGTGTTTGTCGGCGTGTGGGTAATACGGACAGCTGAATCGGTCGTGTTAATATGCTGACCGCCCGCTCCGCTCGCACGGTACGTATCGATTTTCAAATCTTCCGTACGTACTTCCACTTCGATATCATCATCGAATTCCGGCATGACTTCGCATGAAACGAATGACGTATGGCGGCGTCCGGATGAATCGAACGGCGAAATGCGGACTAAACGGTGAACCCCTTTTTCCGCTTTCAAATAACCGTACGCATTATGGCCCTTGATCAAAAGCGTGACACTTTTAATACCGGCTTCATCCCCCGGCAAGTAATCAAGCGTTTCGACTTTAAAGCCTTTTTTCTCCGCCCATCTCGTATACATACGAAGAAGCATGGAGCCCCAGTCCTGAGACTCCGTACCGCCCGCACCCGGGTGAAGCTCCAAGATCGCATTGTTTTTATCGTAAGGATCGCTTAACAATAATTGAAGCTCGAATTTATTTAAAGAAGACGTTAATTCTTTGATTTCTGACGCCAGCTCATCTGCCAGCTCTTCATCGAATTCTTCCTTCACAAGCTCATATGACACTTGCAAATCTTCATATGTGTCGTTCAGGCTGTTAAACTCATTCACAGCCTCTTTTAACGCGTTCGCTTCATTAATAACGGTTTGTGCCGCTTGCTGATCATCCCAAAAGGAAGGGTCCGACATCATTTCATCCAATTCATCAATGCGGGCTTGCTTCACATCGAGGTCAAAGAGACCCCCTGAAGTCCGCTAATCGCTTAGCTGTTTTTTCCAATTCCTGCTTAATTACCACTAAATCCATGTATACTACACCTCTTATAGTTATTTACTTAATAATAGCCGAAAAAATCGCTCACAACAAACCGCCTTTTCGCCAACATCATGTGTTTTTCCTTCACATGATCCGAAAAGGCGGTTTTTTTGGTTTTTGTCCTCTTCCCAGAGGGATCAAATCCCTCTGGGAAAGTAACGGAAAAGGCATCTGCCTTTTCCGTTACTTTCCGCAGCAGTTCTTATACTTCTTGCCGCTGCCGCAGATGCAGTCATCATTGCGGCCCACTTCGATGGCGTTCACCTTCGGCTTTTTCTTGACCGGAGCGTCGCCTTCCTTCGGATGAACAGCCGCCTGACCTTGCGCCACTTCTTGACGCTGCAGGTTGTTTTGGATTTGTGCCTTCATGATGTACGTCGCCACTTCTTCTTCAATGGACGCGATCATGTTTTCAAACATCGCGAAGCCTTCCATTTGATACTCGCGAAGCGGATCGATTTGACCGTACGCACGAAGATGAATTCCCTGACGGAGCTGATCCATCGCGTCGATATGATCCATCCATTTCGAATCGACCGCACGAAGAACGATGACTTTTTCGAACTCGCGCATACGCTCTGCGCCCATGCTCTCTTCTTTTTCATCGTAAGCCGCTTTCACTTTCGCGAAAATAAGCTCCGTGATTTCTTCCGGCTCTTTGCCGCGAAGGTCGCCTTCTGTGACCGCACCTTCTTCAAGCAAGTTCCCGTTCGTAAAGTCCACAATGGCTTTCAAGTTCCATTCTTCTTCTAACTCTTCACGCGGCGTGTTCACTTCTACGACACGCTGAATGGTCGATTGGATCATTTTCTCGACGATATCGCGAAGGTTTTCGGAATCAAGCACTTCATAACGCTGTTTATAAATGACCTCGCGCTGCTGGCGAAGAACGTCATCATATTGAAGCAATTGTTTACGGGCATCGAAGTTATTGCCCTCTACGCGTTTTTGCGCAGACTCAACCGCTTTTGTCACGATCTTACTTTGAATCGGCTGGGAATCGTCCATGCCGAGGCGATCCATCATCGCCATCATATTGTCGGAACCGAAACGGCGCATCAATTCGTCTTCCATGGACAAATAGAACTGGGATACCCCCGGATCTCCTTGACGTCCGGCACGACCGCGAAGCTGGTTATCGATACGGCGTGATTCATGTCGCTCCGTCCCGATAACGGCCAAGCCGCCCACTTCTCGGACGCCTTCTCCAAGTTTAATGTCCGTACCGCGTCCGGCCATGTTCGTCGCAATCGTAACGGCGCCTTTTTGGCCGGCGTTCTCGATAATTTGAGCCTCGCTCGCATGCTGCTTCGCATTCAAGACATGGTGGGGAACCCCTTTACGCTTTAATAACGAAGACAGCAATTCGCTCGTTTCGATCGCCACTGTACCGACAAGAACGGGTTGTCCGTTTTTATGACGTTCGGTAATGTCTTCCACCACCGCACGGAACTTGCCTTCCATCGATTTATAGATTAAATCCGCACGATCATCACGCGCAATGTCACGGTTTGTCGGAATCACGACAACATGCATATTGTAAATGTTGCGGAACTCCTCTTCTTCCGTTTTCGCTGTACCCGTCATACCGGACAGCTTTTCATACATACGGAAGTAGTTCTGGAACGTGATCGTCGCAAGCGTCATGCTTTCGTTCTGGATTTCCACGCCCTCTTTCGCCTCGATGGCCTGGTGAAGACCTTCGCTGAAACGACGGCCTTTCATTAAACGGCCGGTGAATTGATCGACGATGACGACTTTGTCTTCATCTACAACATAGTCCACATCCCGCTGCATCGTCACATGCGCCTTTAACGCCTGATTAATGTGGTGCAGAAGCGTCACATGGGAGAGGTCGAACAGGTTGTCGATCCCGAAGGCGCGCTCCGCTTTGGACATCCCGTCCTCCGTCAGCTGTACGCCTTTCGTTTTTTCATCGTACGTATAATCATCTTCCTTTTTCAACGTACGCACGAACGCGTTCGCCTGGATATAAAGCGCCGTCGATTTTTGTGCCGTACCGGAAATGATGAGCGGCGTACGGGCTTCATCGATCAAAATGGAGTCGACCTCATCGATGACCGCGTAATGAAGCGGGCGCTGCACCATCTGCTCTTTATACAGCACCATGTTATCGCGCAAATAATCGAAGCCAAGCTCATTGTTCGTACCGTATGTGATGTCGGCACGATACGCTTCCTGTTTTTCCTCACGGGATAGGCTGTTTAGGTTCAAACCGACCGTTAAGCCTAAAAACTCATAAAGGCGGCCCATCTCTTCGGCGTCACGGCTTGCCAAGTATTCGTTGACCGTCACGACGTGCACACCTTTGCCCGTAATCGCATTTAAATAAACAGGCATTGTCGCCGTCAGCGTTTTCCCTTCCCCTGTTTTCATCTCGGAGATATTGCCTTCATGAAGGGAAATCCCTCCCATGAGCTGCACCTTATATGGATACATGCCAAGCACGCGCTTCGCCGCTTCACGAACGACCGCGAATGTTTCCACAAGCATATCATCGAGTTTTTCCCCGTTTTGATAACGCTGCTGAAATTCCGCCGTCTTCTCGCGGAATTGATCATCGCTCAACTTTTCCATTTCAGGACCAAGCGCATCAATTTGATCCGCCAATTTCTCTAAACGAGTCACTTGGCGCTGATTGCCGTCAAAAACCTTTTTAAAAATTCCAAGCATCTTAAAACGCTCCTCTATTTTTAATGGATGAGGATAACGGAAAAGGGATGAACATCAACCCTTTTCCGTTATCCTCATGAAAGGCCCCTCCTTGAAAATCCAGTAAAATCAGGGATTTCGTGACGGTGCCTTTCATTCAAAACCAGTTTTTATCTTCTATAAAGAGACTTGCGGGCAAGCCCCTCTTTTTCCTATCGCTAACATATTACGTGTGGTTCTTCACATTACATTTATTTATAAAGTTCAAGGAAGTGGACGCCCGACTAAAGACCGCCACGTCAATCACCAACGTCGGATCAGTACTTCCTGTACAAGTAAACCCGACTGTCGTTTTTCCCTGGACTTTTCGACCAACTTCTATTATAAATCAATCTCATTTAAATTGTAACACTGCTTCATGACGGATGACAACCGATGTGCCGGGCCAGCCACCATACATTTCACCTTTTTATGCCCAACTGCTGCACATACTTGCCAAAAAAGGGACATATTCATGAAGTAATGGAACACAACGCGATCAATAGAAAAAATCATGATGAAAACGTAAAGGCGGGAATGGATGTTATGAGAAGAATGCACATCTCCCAAGTTCACAGCGGAGACGTACTCGGTTCAGATATATATGGAATGAAAGGACAGCGATTGCTTCATAGAGGCGTAAAATTGACAAGTTCTTACCTTTCCTTGCTGCGGATGAAAAGAATTGACTATGTATACATCGATGACAAGTACACATACGACATCCAATCCCATTCGTCCCTTCAATCGGCTGCAAAAAGAAGGGCCGTCAGCATCATTCATGACACGATGACGAGGCTGATGGACGAAAGGACAGAATCCGGGATGGCGACGCTTCCCTGCTCGGGCACGGAATACCAACAAGCGGCTCAAGAGATAACAGACAACTTGATGACACAAGAATACTTGCTTATTCCGTTATCCGATTTGGTTTTACCGGAAGGGCATCTGTTTCACCACGCCATCAATGTCGCGACCATCGCCGGAATCATTGGAATCGCAAAAGGATACAGCGCGGACAAGCTCCTGGATCTAGGGGTCGGTGCCCTCCTATTCGATATCGGCATGACCCAAATCCCCGCAAGTCTATGGAGGAAACAAGGAAGGCTGACCGAACCGGAACGGACACTTATAAAGGAACATACAATTAAAGGCTTTAACATCCTTCGCCGCCAGCCGGACATTTCCCTTCTTTCCGCCCACTGCGCCCTCCAGCATCATGAACGTTACGACGGGAGCGGCTATCCATATACATTCAAAAACGAGCAAATTCACGAGTATGCCCGCATCGTCGGACTCGCGGATACCTACGCCGCCTTAACCTCCACCCGAAGCTACCGCAAACGTTACCCGCCGCATGAAGCAGCCGAATACCTGGCCGGTTCGGGAAACACATTATTTGATCATGAACTCGTCCAGCTCTTCTTAAAACATGTCCCGATATATCCCGTCGCTTCCGTTGTCATGCTCAACTCGGGAGAAACCGCGGTCGTCGCCGAAACGTTCCCTGACACCCCGCTTCACCCGCTCGTCCGGGTCATCCAAAACCCGTACGGCGAAACCGTCACAAGCCCCTATGAAATCGACTTGCGTACGGATGTGAGGACGACGATTGTGGAAATGTTGTCCTAAATCATATAAAAAGCCTGGCTCCCTCATCAGGAAAGCCAGGCTTTTGTAAGCTATATTTTAATATGAAATTGGTTTAGTTTGGTTCAATCAAACCGTAGCGGCCGTCTTTACGGCGATATACCACGTTCGTTGCATTGGTTTCAGCGTTTGTGAAAACGAAGAAGTTATGGCCTAACATGTTCATTTGTAAAATCGCTTCTTCACTGTCCATCGGCTTTAAGTCGAAGCGCTTATTACGAACTAGCTCTAAATCTTCTTCCTCGTCTTGAACCGCCACATTGCTTTCTACGTTATTGGCAAACACGTATTTTGCCGGTTCTCTTTCACGAATCTTGCGATTGACTTTCGTTTTATGTTTGCGGATTTGGCGCTCCAACTTGTCGACTACAAGATCGGCCGCCGCATATAAATCATCATGAACTTCCTCTGCGCGAAGAACTAAATGCGTCATCGGAATCGTTACCTCTATTTTTTGTTTATTGTTGTATACTTTTAGATTCACATGTACATCGGCATTAATTTCTTGGTCAAAATAACGCTCCAATTTGCTTAACTTTTTCTCAACATGCTCTCTAATTGCTGGAGTTACCTCAATGTTTTCGCCACGAATGTTATACATCATAACTTGAACTCCTCCTTCTTATCCAAATGGATATGCATACTTATTTCTACAATACCCGACAATTTTCCTTCTTAAACTTTCAGAAAATATGAAAAAATTGTGAACTATGTAAGTCAGTCCGGCACACTTCCTGGCTCCCAGGAAATGAAAGACACCACTTGTTATCGCGGCACCTTTGCTAGTATGTCCTGTGAAACGAAAAGAAAAAACTTGATCGGGGATTATATAAATATTCCCCACGAACGGAAAAAATCCCTGCCAATTACAGGTAATAATTGATGCATGCTGGTTTTCATCCGTAATAAAAATACCTAAAATAAGGAAATATTCTCAGACCATTTCTTTGTTTTATAAGGATAAAGTTACAAAAAGGGACTTCGTTTCACCCGTTTTTCGTATTCCGTTTCCCCTCTCCCCCTTCAAAAGCACCGCTTGCCGACAGTGATTTTGTCCTATTTCCACCATCCTCCATTCAATTTTCCATTTTGTCGCTTTTCTAAAAAACTGTTAATTTTATAATGTAAAACATTACCAAACTATTGAAGGAGTTACTATCCAATGGAAGTTTCGATGAACACAACACCGAATAACAAAGCACTTTTTAACATTTGGAGACGTCCAAGCGAAACGATAAAAGGAGCATTAGGACACCATCCTACGTCATTCCTTATTTTGATCGCCTGGTTAGCCGGACTCTCCAACCTGATTGATTTTGCGGTCTCTCGCAATGTGGGAGATCGTGTCGCGTACTCATCCATTTTAATTATTATCTTTACGGCCGGCCCGGTTTTCGGCTTGCTTCAATGGGCCGTTTCCAGCTACTTGTACACGCTTGTTGGAAAATGGTTCGGAGGAACCGGAGAATGGCGTGAAATGCGTGTGGCATACGGATATGCCAATATCCCGATCGCATGGGGCATGATGTTGCAGGTCATTCAACTGTTTTTATTTCAAGACGGCTTTTTCCAAAGCAGCCCGATTTACCCGTCCGCTTTCTACGGCATCATGATGATTCTTTTCGGATTGATCGACCTTGTCTTGATGGGCTGGTTTCTCGTGATTTTAGTCAAGGGTGTAGCCATCGTCCATGAATATTCATGGAAAAAGGCACTCGGAACGATTGTAGTCAGTACCCTTCTCATTTTTATACTGATTTTCCTTTTCTTCTTTTTATTCATTTTTATCGCTGGTTAATCATCTGAGAAATGAGGAGGTGAAGCTCATTGAGATATCGAAAGTCAATCGTTTTGACCCTCGTATTTACCTTATTCATTCTGACGGCCCCTGCGCAAATGCTGGCGTCGGCAGCCGTTCGGCCATGGGGAGGGTCTGTCGGGTCGTGGGAAGATGCCATCAAGGAATGGCAAAGCAAAGAGTGGAAAGATCAGCCACCCTCTTCTGCCGAACAGCAATGGCTTGATTATCTAAAACAGAATCATCCCGAGCTTTACGACCAATACATAAACGAATGGCTGAATGAAGTGAAAAAAACGGACCCGGCCCTGTATGAACAATATATGAGGCAATGGAAAAACGGCCAGGGGGATTTTTCTCCGTTTGACGGGACCCTCTCCCCTCTTGACGGAAACTACCTGCAGTGGCAACAATTAAAATTAAGGGAATTACAGTTTAACACGCTGGCTCCAGCCTACAACGGACCGCTCGGCGCCATTTTGCCAAGCTTGCTCATGACAGGCTCACTGTTTGCACCAAAAGGAATGGAATTCTTCTCGATTTTCAACCGGACGGTAAGCGGCGATAACAACGCTTTTTCACTCTTTGCCCCATTATCGCCGCAAGAGCTCATGATGAACCAGCTCTTCAGCTTGAGCTTTATGAAAGGAGTTCGTACTGTTCAAACGAGCGGTGACGACAAAAGCGAAGCAACAGAGAAACACACATCCTCTGCCAGCAACAACGGCGGAACTATTACCGACTCCAAGCAAGAAGACAAGCCGTGGTACAAAAAAGCCGGTGACTGGATCGGAAATCAATACAAATCTGTTAAAGATACCGCTCACAGCAACCCCGTCACCGGTGAAGTTTGGGACTTCCTCATCGCGGATGCCGAAGGAACGATTACAGGAGTCGACCCCATCACCGGCGAAAAGCTGTCCGGCATGGGCCGCACCTATAATATCGCCACTACCGTCTTCAAGCCGCTGAAGGTCGTCGACAAAATAGCGGACGGAGCCAATGCCGCGAAGAAAGCGGAAAAGATTAAGGATACGAAGAAGCAGAGTGTTGGGCGGAAGGAAGAAGACGGTAAGAAAGAAGAGAAAAAAGAAGAAAGTCATAAAATTAATAATGTACAGGAAGTAAAGTACGGAGACCACTATACAAAACAAGGTAGAAGAACTGCCCTTAAACCTAACGTAAAATATACAACAAAAGAAGATTATCATTATTCTACTGACGGTTCAGGGCGTATTAAAAGTGTAGAGGCAAAATTGGAGTTAGGAACTGTAAAAAGAAATCCCCATGCCCAAAGAACTGTAGGAAGAGAAGATCGCTTACCCACAGATAATGGGGGACACCTAATAGCTAGTATCTTTAAAGGATCAGGTGGCTATGACAACTTGGTCCCAATGGATGAAAACCTAAACAAAAGTGCTTATAAAAAGCTAGAAAATACATGGAGAGAGGCCTTAAAAGAAGGCAAAGAGGTAAAAGTCAGAGTCAGACCAGTTTACAAAGGGGATTCATTGAGACCAACAAGGTTTGAAATTAGATACACCATTAATAAAGACGAAACAATAGTCGACCTAAAAAACTCTTCAGGAGGTAAATAGAATGGACACAACAGTAATGGAGAATTTATACCATCAGGCGGCCAATCTCATCAATCAAATAATTCCGGAAGAATGGATAAAAGTATATTTATATGCAGAAGTGAATGAGGATCTTACCCAAGTATTTTTTTATTACTATCCTGATAATGAGAAAGAACCTATATACAGTTTAGATATTACTAAAATATTTGACATCAACGAGGATGATTTTAATGACTTAAGATATGAATTAAACGATTGTTTTGAAGAATTATGGCGCGAATTTAAAAGACAAAAACAAGAGGTCTGGACGAATCTTACATTTATTTTGAACAGCAACGGTGAACTAAAAATCGAATATGGATATGAAGATTTATCTAACGAAAATTTATATGAACAGAAAGTGATCTGGAAGTATAAACATTTAGGGATACGATCGGAAGGAGAATGGGAGCATAGAATTATTGAGGAATATTTGAACAGTTTAGGTAAAACCGATTCAAACAAATAGTATAGATATGTTAGGCGGTTAACTAGAAGGTTGACCGCCTAGTTGTTTTTACTAGTTACGAAAGAACTGCTCAACTGGTAAGTTTTAAAATAGAGTACAAAATCGACAATGGCAGATGGCAGTTTGTTGAATTTTTAAATAAGCCTGGAGGTAACTAACATGATTGAAGAAAACTTGGGAGTTCTATATGAAAAAATAGCACAAACGATAGTTGATACAATACCCGAAGAATGGTTGAAGGTCTATTTATACGGTGAACTAACCGACGATGTTAGAAAATCATTCTTCTTCTATTGCCCAACAGAGGGAAGCCCAGTTTATAGCCATGATATTCCGGAGGTATTTAATATAGAAAGAGCTGAATATAAAAGATTATGGCGGCAATTGTTAAATGATTTGCAAGAATTATGGCATGAATTCAAAAACAACGGACATGAGCCATGGACCAGCTTAACACTTATTTTTGATCATTCAGGAGATTTTAAGATCGAATATAACTATGAGGACTTATCTGAAGCAAATGACAATGAAAGACAGATTATTTGGGAACATAAGTACCTTGGACTTATACCAAAGGATGAGGATGATAAGAGATTCTTAGATGCATTCCTAAATCAACCAAAGATTAATTGAAAAACAACTCAAATATTCCATTAATCTCCATTAACGAACTATCAGATAATAACGTTGATATCCATAAAATATAAAGTAACTTTTATATCGACCTTGTTAGGGTGCATGCCTTTCGAGGTTTCTTTTTTAGTGGGGGCCAGTGAATTAAAATTGAAGAATCTATGTCTTTACCCTAGTTTTACTCTGAATTCAATCGACAAAATTCGAGTGGTGACTGGCACCTTAACCCTCTGTTGTTTACTTCCTATAAATCTAGTAGTATAATTTTCCTCAAAAAGAAAATGGAGCACGAATAAATGGTTAAGTCAGTTAAAGACAATGTCTTTCTTATAGCTATCGTTTTGCTTTCAACTCTTCTTATTTTATTTTATTCAACTCAAAAAATAAACTACAATGTGGATGAGCTTTTAACGTATAGTCTATCAAATGGTGTCAGCTCTGTTAATCCTGTGCCTGGCACAAAATATGAATCTTACGGAGAATTTCAAAAGTCCTTTCTTACACCATCAGATGATACAAAATTTAATTATGGAAATGTGTGGCGAAATCAAGCCAATGATGTACACCCTCCATTTTATTATATCCTTATACATACAATCAGCTCATTTTTTCCGGATTTCTTCAGTAAATATATAGGAATTTCCGTTAACATATTTTTTAATATGTTAATTATTTTACTACTATATAAATCTGCACTCTTTATAACAAACGATAAAAAAATTGCGTATGTAACCATTCTATTTTGGGCCATAAATCCGGGGATTATATCAGATAATATGTTTATTAGAATGTATATAATGGCCATGTTTTTTTGTCTGTTGCTGTCTTATGTTCACATAAAGAAAATCAATGGCTTATTCGTGAAAGATGCTAAATTTTATTTATCAATATTTTTAGTATCTGCCGCTGGAATATTAACCCACTATTATTTTCTTGTTTTTGCCTTTTTCTTGTGTGCATTATTTTCGCTGTTCTTGCTTTTCAGAAAAAAATATAAGGAATTAATTGCATATGCAGGAACATATATCGTAACCCTTATTTCTGTATGGGCCATTTTCCCGAGTATCTATTTTCATCTTTTCGGAGGAGGTTATCGGGGGGCAGAATCGATCCAAAACTTAAAAAATAAGGCTGGATACTTAGAATCATTCAAAACATTTTGGGGAATTTTAAGCAATAATTTATTTGGCGGTTACTTGCTCGTTAGCATGATTCTAATTGTAGCATTAATGGCTTTCTATCTTTTTAAAAATAAAATTTCTATGAAAAATGAACATATGGTAAGACTAGGTTTTTTGCTGATCCCTTGTCTGTTGTTTTTTTTATTAGTTTCAAAGATTGCGGTATACAAAGCGGAACGGTACATACAGTTAATTTATCCAATCATCATACTTATTTTTGTTTCTTTAATGTTTTTGATTTTAAAAAGGTATCTCAATGATAAAAAATCTACTTTTATCATGTGTGCCATTCTTATTGTGATGGTTGTAAGTGGATATGCAAGAACTTGTTCGTTCGAATATTTAGTTCCAGGCAGTCAAGAGGCAATTGAGCTATCAAGGCAATATCATGATAAAGACAGTATCTATATTTATAATGCTAACTGGAAAGTCCAAACCAGTTTTATAGAATTGGAACAATATAAAAGTGTCACTTTTATATTATTCAATAATTTAGAGTTGTTAAATAACAACTTACATTATGACGATTTTGTTTTATATATTGATCCAAGTATTGAAAATGAAGAGGAAATTCTAAATTCTATCGTTGATAAGTTTCCTGAAATTGAAAAATACACCAAATTATATAATTATGCATACAGTAATGCCTATTACTTCGAGTAACAAAAACAGCCTGTCCCTTTTCGGGAGCAGGCTGTTTCTATAAAACTCACAACTGTTTAGCACTTCGAAAAATAAAATACCTGCTTGCGATATAATTCATAACTATACATACTCTCATTCATTATTTTTTACAAGCATCATTTTTCTTCTTTTCCCTTTTATTTTCATTTTGGCGGAGGATTGCTGCTTTATTATATAGTTGGGTCTTGCTTTAACCTCAATAAAGACTCTTCCAATATATTCTCCAATAATCCCGAGGAAGATCAACTGAATTCCTCCGAAAAATAGCATAATAGTAACAAGAGACGCGTACCCGCTGACAGAATTTCCAAATAAAATCTTAGAAATAATCACATAGAACATATAGAGAAAAGCCGAACCGGCAGTAAAAAATCCAAAATAGGTTGCCCATCGCAACGGGGAGATTGTAAATGACACAATCCCATCAACGGCATAATGGACCAATTTCCAAAAACTCCAGCTTGAACTTCCAACAGCTCTTTCAACATTTTCAAACTCAATACACTTAGAGTTATATCCAACCCACATAAATAAACCCTTTGCAAAGCGATTTCGCTCTTTTAAGCTCAAAAAGCTATCAACCGCTTTCCGGTCCATCAAACGATAATCCCTTGCACCATCAACAATATGAACTTCGCTCATCTTATTAATTAATTTATAAAATTGTTTCGCAAACCAGCTTCGAATTGGCGGTTCCCCTCTTCGGGTTGATCTTCTTGTATAAACTACATCAAACCCACCAACTAACCATTCTTCAATCATTTGCGGCAATAAACTTGGCGGATCTTGAAGATCGACATCCATTAAGACAACCGCATCCCCATATGAAGCTTCAACCCCTGCTAACATCGCAGCCTCTTTACCAAAGTTTCTGCTAAAACTTATATATCTTACATTCGATTCGCTCTCACTTAACTCTTTCATCTTTAACTCTGTAGAATCCTTACTTCCGTCATTTATATATATAAATTCATAATCGATGTTATCAACATCTTTTAGGACTGTATTAACACTAGAAAAAAATAATTCTATTGATTTTTCTTCGTTATAACAAGGAACAACGATTGAAACTAAATTCAATAAATACACCTTCTTTAATAAGCTATATTTTCCAAATACTTAACTTTACTATTATACACTCTTGTCATTTCTTAGTTTACAGTTTTCCTTAAATTGCGTCCTCGTTTTCTTGTATCCGCCACTTGTCTATAAATTCCTTTCATTCATCTTTATCTTGTGAGGGAAGCTCATTCTTTTGTTCTTCTTGATCAAAACAGTAAGTATTAATAAAGCTCTTGTTGAAATTAAAAGAAATTAAACAACAAAAGATGTTCAGTTATATTTTTAATAGGCTGTTTTCGCAAACTTTGTTGCTATTTAACAGGTAGTGGGGAGCGGGCTCCAGGTTGCTCGCTTTCCGCGGGGCGTGCGGTGCTCCCACAGGAGTCTCGCACCTTCCGCTCCAACCACCCTTAAACGCTTATCTTTCAAGAAACCTATCTAAAAACAACAATCTTTTAGAAAAGAGCCTTTTAATAAAAAGCAAATAGAAAATTTTATATGCGTTTTTATACTTTGTTGATATTATTTAATGGATATGTTTAGTTTTATGAAAATGGAGAGTTGTATTGTGAAGGAAAGTACCTCTTTTAAATCCACAAATAATTTAAATGCTGTAGACATTGCTAAGTTCATATGTGCCATGTTAGTGGTTAGTATCCATACTAATCCATTGCTGCCGGTAACTGAAGGCATCGGTTTTAGTTTTGAGAATACTATTGCTAGGATTGCTGTGCCGTTTTTCTTTATGACTTCAGGTTATTTATTCTATTCAAAAATTAACAAAGAATTTAGTGGAAATAAGAAATGGTTCGATCATTATCTTTTAAAGTATTTAAGGCGTATACTCTTAATTTATCTTTTTTGGTGTTTAATCTATCTTATTTATGATATTCATAGATCTTATGAAATCCATCAACATATTTTTGTCGTTATGGGTTTTTATATACGTAATTTTATTTTTTTGGGTGGTCATTTCCACTTATGGTACTTCCCTGCATTAATTGTCTCAATTACTATTTTATATTTTGGGATTAGGATACTTTCTTTAGGGAGTATTCTTTTACTATCAATTGTTTGTTATGTTATTGGCTTATTTGGGGATTCTTACTTTGGACTTATCAAACATAACGCCTTTTTATCACATATATATACAAGTTACATAAAGCTTTTTGTGACAACAAGAAATGGTTTATTCTTTGGATTTTTTTATGTAACTTTGGGTGCGTTTTTATTTGAACAGAAATTATCCATTAAACCCTTAAAGTCAGCTATTTTCACTTGTCTATCTATATTTTGTTTAGTCATCGAAGTGTTCTTATTGAACAGATTTACAGAACCATTGGATTACAATATGATGCTATCACTCATACCAGCATCCTATTTTCTATTTCATTTTCTAATTAATATCAGATTAAACAATCTAGGTATAAACTACAAAATATTACGTGAAACTAGTACACTAATATATTGCTCACATGGGATTTTTCTTATTATACATTCGAAATTAATTTCGTTTTTCGGGCTAAGTTATCATCCTATATTAAACATTTCAAATTTTTTATTTACCTTTATATCATCACTCCTTTTATCTCTATCCATTATAAAGATTGGTAACATTAGGAAAACGGGTGATTATATTCATTTAACTTATTAAAAAATGAACGAGAAAAAGCCACTTTTTATTTTGAGTGGCTTTTATTACTTAATATTTTAGGTTCTGGTGCAGAAGCCATTTAATAGAGACATAGAACCTACATGCCTCTCAAGATTTCTTCTTTAGTGAGGAGCAGCGAATTAAAAAGAAGAGGACTTTCAATTGAAGAAGCTTAAAAACCATTACTCCCCAATTGGTTGAACCTTGTTTGGCTGTATGCCTTTCAAGGTTTTTTAGTTAATAAATGCAAGGCTAGAGTCAGAATCTTTTCATGTGTTAATAAAAAACCCCTGCCATATCAGACAGGGATTTTAGATTACTGGATAATATAAGATTTTAACCCCGATTCCACCGATTGCTTCCAAGCCAGAAAAGCCGGGATAATCGATTGTTTCACAACCTCCTGCTTTTCATGCGGCAGTTCCATCTTGCCTTCCAGCTTAAAGCACTGATCGATGACCGCCCCGTATTGCTGAATGGTTTCAACAATACTTTGCTCTTCCGCAAAAATCACTTGAAGCTGGGCATTGGCGGATTGTACCTGCGCCAACGCATCCAATACATCGCCCAGCACAAGGTCCCCTTCCGTTTTGCCGTAATCGTCAAAGCTCACTTCTACATACTTCAAGCCTTCTTCAATCGATTGAAGAAGCTCCACATAACGATGGACTAATTCTACATTCGGTTCTGCTAATTTAATCATCAGGTTCACTCATTTCCGTTTATCATAGAAGGTTCCGTCAAACGAAAGGTTTTCGTACGGATTGGCGTATTTATTCGTTTTCTGTTGTTTTTGCTTCAGCTTGCGGATATCGACGGACACTTCTTCTTTTCGCTTTTTCAGCTGTCCGTCAATCACCTGATTCATTCGAACGATTTCTTGCCCAAGCCTTTGTTCCTCTTCTGAAAAAGGAGGCTGGATTTGCGGAAGAAGCTGCTGGCGCTGTTCAAGCAGCCCTTCCACTCTTTCAATATAAGAGTCTCTCTCTTCGCTGTTTGGAAGATGTTGAACCAATTCATACAGCTGTTTTGTCAAGCTGTACACGTCTACTACGACATTCACTACGCCTGACCGCCCTGGTGCGCCTTTTGACGGTTCAATTGAATCACTTGCTTCCACGTATCACGGAACTCGGTGACATAGCCCTCTACCTCATCAAGAATCGTCAAATCGTTTGTCATATTCACTTCAATCAAACGGCGGTTAATATAGTCATACATCGCCATCATCGTTTTTGACATCGCTACATCCATGTTCAATGTCACCATTAACTCCTGAATGATCTTTTGAGCTTTCAACAAATTCTCATTCTTTGCTTCAATATCTTTCTGCTCGATGGCCACACGTGCAAGTTTCATAAACTTCAAGCAGCCGTTATATAACATAAGCGTCAGCTCGCCAGGTGAAGCCGTATTTACGCTGTTTTGCCGATATGCTTGATATGGATTATTAACTGACATAGTTGTTCACTCCTATTTACATTCCGAATTGCTGCATGAGATACGTTGATTGTGAGTTAGACTGTTGGATAGCTTTTTCCATCGCCGTGAATTGACGCCAGTAACGGTCTTCTATTTGGAGCAGGCGATCTTCGAAACGGTCGATTTGTGTATCAACATCGTTCAAGTTTTTCCCTAAGATAAACTTTTGATTAGTCCATGATGGTTTACCTGCTTTTTCTTCAATCTTCTTAATCGTAGAATCAATCGTTTTCACTAAACGCTCGGCAATCCCCATTGTACTTCTCGTTTTAGCGTCCCCGTCTGCAGAGAATAATTTGTACACTGCATCGGGATTTTCAGCCAACTTACTTTTCAATAATTCCTCATTGTCAATCGTTAGTTTCCCTTTGTCTAAATAATTGGAAGTCGTTTTAATTCCTAAATCAGTTAGCTGTCCGAATCCTTTGAGAGCTCCTGCAAGAGGTTCATAAAAATCCAAACGCATATTATTAATTCCACTAGATAAGATAGAGTCATTGCGAATTAAACCGCTCTTCGCCTTTTCCTCCCATAACTCAATTTGCTTATCTTCCATCGCTTCTTTTTCTTCATCAGACAACGGTTGATAGTCACGGTAACGCTTTTCGTCTAATTTGCCATTAATTTTTTCAATGACTTCATTGTACTTGTTCACAAACTTTACAATACTGTCAAAGGCTGCATCTGTGTCAGCTTGAACCGTGATTGTTTCTTCGCCTGTCGTAACTTGTTTTAAGTTGAATTGGATGTTATTGATCTTATATTCGTTAGTAGAAGGTTCAACTGTTAAAGAACCATTATACGTAAATTTAGCGTTCGTGCCCCCGGTCTCAACGGCTTCATCAAACTGGAAAACATCTGTTAAAAAGCTGGCATTGGCAACTGTAAAATCAATTTCTTTACCCGTTTTGTTAAAGTCACCGGTAACCGTACGCTCCATAACGACCTTATCCGTCGTAGCATCATAAAATGCGCGAATTCCTAAACCAGAATCATTAATTTTCGTTATTACATTATTTAAACTATCTGTCTCTAACACTTCAATCGTTTTTGTAACCTTTGTGCCGTCTTCTTTATAAGTAGACAGGTCAAAAGAAGTCTTCCCTCCGTTAAAAGAAGGAGATGTTTTAAACTGACCTAACGTCGAATCAGCCGTTATAGCAGCAAATGATTTGCTGGAATCAATTTTTTTAGAAGAGTCTGCTGAGATTGTTGTTTTACTTACTCGAACAGCCGCTGTCGCTAGCTGGTCAACTTTAACTTTATACGTTCCACTAGCCGCACTCGGAAAAGCTGTAGCCGTTACAGCCCCCTCATTTGAGCTTGTTGTTTTTTTAGAAACATAGGTCTTTTCATAATTCATATCTTTAGCCATCGTTTGAAGCTCATTTAATAACTTATTCATATCGCGATACTGATCCCGTTGCCATTCAAGGATTTGTTTCTTTTGTTTTATCTTATCAAGCGGTATCCGTTCTGCTTTCATTAAATCACTAACAATCGTATCAATATCCATACCACTTGCTAAACCGCCAATACGCATCTTCTTTATTCACCGCCATTATATTTTTCGATCAAATATTAACCCTAAGAACTGGGTCATTGCCGCATAAATGTCCAACAGTTTCTTAGATGGAATTTCTCGAATCGTCTCTTTCGTGCTTACATCCACCACTTTCACATAATACTCCTGAGACTCTTCATGAAGTTCAAATTGAATCGATGTATGGGTTGGCTGCACGAATTCATTGAGGCTTTTCACAACCTCTTCTAATTGCTTTTTATTTAATGACTCTTCTTTATGAACTGGTATATCTGTCTTTACTTGATTATTTACTTTCTTCACTATATCTGAGTTGTAGGAAATCTTCGTTGTTGAGGAAAAACGTTCAATCATTGAAAGGTCCCCCTAGCTACACAACTCTTTTGCTTATATTATCGGATGATTTTCAGAAAGCTTTATTCTTCTTTCCTTTTTTAAGAAATACATGTATTTAGACCTATTAAAACACGTTCGATATTTACTAAGAATGGTATTAAGTTTATAATAAAACAAGAACGAATGTTCTGAAAACAACTGTAAGGAGGACATAATGTTAAATACTTTAACTTCTATTCAACAAAATATATTGATTGCCAGTATTATGGGAGATGGAGAAATTACGAAGATTTATAAAAACAGCCGCAGAAAGAACCACAGCTACCGCGAACATTACGGAGAGTTCCAAGAGGAATATAGGAAATGAAAAGCATCATTTTTTCCAGACACGTTATATTTAACACCTAGGAGTCATTCGCTTCGCTCTGCTTCTTCATCGCTCTTTACTGAATTATATCCTCACTTTTATGACGTAAAAGGCAGCAAACAAATTCCACAAGATTTGCTACACTTCTGTGACCTGCCGCACTTTTTAGCCATCCTTTACATGGATGATGGTACTTTGTCTATAACAAAAAGAATCAATCATCGGAAGAAACTCATCTATCTAACTCCAAACATTTCTTTATATCTGCAAAGCTATCCACTGCACCAATTAAAAATCTTACAACATCATATCTCCCAGGCTTTTCACTTCTCGTTTAAAATCAAAAAACAACCTGATGGATACGGAAACATTCTTTGTTTTACATCTACTAGAGATACATATAATTTTTTGAATTTTATCCAAGATATCACGATACATTGTCCAAACATGTACTATAAAACGAATTGGAATTGGAGATATAAACAAGAGGCCGGAAATTTATTAAAGAAATACCCAGATTATAAAACTATAGCTTCACATCCTGATCGCATTCAGCCCTACACAGAATTAGAAATTACTGTTCTTATCTCTTTAAAAAAGCAGGGGCATACTATTGATCAAATCTCTAATGAACTTCAACGGACATACTGGTCTATTGTTCACAAAACGAAAGAACTAAAAAAGATGGTCTTCTCTAAAAAGAGGGCCATCTTTTGGTTAGCTAGATTAACGAAGAAGTTGTAGAACTCCTTCAGGCATTTGATTCGATTGAGCCAGGAGTGCTTGTGCTGCTTGTGCGAGAATGGAGTTCTTAGTTTGCTTCATCAATTCCTTCGCAATATCCACGTCGCGGATTCGAGATTCAGCAGTTGTTAAATTCAATTCATAGTTTTCAATATTATTAAGGGTATGTTCAAGACTGTTTTGCATACCCCCAAGCTTCGAACGCTCTGAAATAATTCTTTGAATGGCCTGGTCAACCAGATCTATGGCATCTTCTGCGCCATTTCTGGTAAGCAAATTTACAGAAGTAACACCTAAGTTTTCAATTCCAACATCATTAATACTAATTTGAACAGATTGATTTGTATTTGCTCCAACTTGTAAAGAGAAGACTCTTGGTTTTAGGGAATCGTTTGATTGAGTAGAGTTAGCACTTCCTGCCCATACCATGGCTTGGATAGGGGAATAAGTTCCCGACATACGAGTTGTCCAAGATAAGCCGTCAGAAGACGATAAAACAATCTCTTTAGAAGACGATGTCCCTCCCATAATAACAAACTGACTCCCGCTCCAGGCAATGTCATATAACGAATTTCCCGTAGACGATATTTGAGTAGACCAACTAATCCCATCTGATGAGGATAAAATGCTACCATCATCCGTTGTTGCTACAAATCTACTGCCACTCCATGTAACATCTATGAAATTACTAGATATTCCAGAATCCCGGAATGTCCACGTAATGCCGTCAGATGAAGTGATAAATTTACCATTATCCCCCATTTTTATATATTTACTTCCATCCCACTCTACTGCTCTTAATGTGTTGGAAACTCCTGAATAACGAGTAGTCCAGGCCATCCCATCGCTAGAGGTAAGAATGGTTGAGTTTCCTCCTACTGCTATATATTGACTACCATTCCAAAGAACATTAAGAATATTTTCCGATGTACCAGACGTTCTTGTTGTCCAAGAACTCCCATCCGAGGACGTAAGGATTGTTCCATTTGACCCTACTGCAACATACTGGTTATTACCATATATCACATTATGTAAGATGTCGGTCGTTCCAGAAGTTTGATTTGTCCAAGATGATCCATCTAATGAAGTTCGAATTAGACCACTATCTCCGACAACTATAAACTGATTTCCCCCCCACGTTAATCCATTGATATTATTACCTGCTCCTGTCGTAGCTTGCACAGTCCAGTTTATCCCATCTGAAGAGGTAAATTGCGTTCCTGAACGGTCAATACCAAGGAAGAGATTAGGACTGGGGGAAGGCGTCTGTGGTAAGGAATCATTTATTCCTTTTAATACTGGCACTCCATTAAAATTAGTATTCTGAACAATATTCTCGATAGCTTGCTTGATCTGTTCAATTTCATCTTGAATTGCTACTCGATCATCATCAGTTAAAGTATCACTCGCTGCTTGTACTGCTAACTCTCTCATCCGTTCTAAGGGAGGTGCCAGTATATTCGACAGCCCCCCCTCTGTTGTTTGAATAAGAGAGATGCCATCTTGTACGTTACGTTGAGCTTGTTCAAGCCCTCTAATTTGAGCACGCATCTTTTCTGAAATGGCTAACCCGGCTGCATCGTCTGCTGCACGGTTAATACGAATCCCAGATGACAACTTCTCAAGAGATTTGGATTGTATATCATTATTTCTTTTAAGTTGATAAGAAGCTTTTAAAGCAGCAATATTATGGTAAATTTTCATAGTTTTTCTCCTATAACTATCTTCCTTCTTCTACCTGCTTAATAACAAGGAATGCCTAAACACATACAAGAAGAAAGGAAAATTCTATGTATAAGAAGAGAGACTCTAGAAATTCTAGAGTCCCCAGTTCTACCATTAAGATTAACGTAGTAATTGAAGTACACCTTGTGGTTGTTGGTTCGCTTGCTTTGCGACTATGTCTTTCGATCATAGAACAGACTATATCTTCACCCTGTGCAAATCGACAAAGTTCGGGTGGTGACTGGCACCACACAGGGGCTGGGCACTTCGAATGACTCTTGTCACCCTACGAATCTCATTGTCATAGCTATTGCCTTAGACAGTACATTCTAGTCGTTGAACCTTCTCCAGAGTTTCCTCACAGGAGCTTGGCTGCTGATTATCCATTGTTTCATCTTCATCATTTTCAGACCATCACGCTTACCGTTTCCAGTTACGTTGTGGCTGATGTAGCTTTAGGAAGTTCCAGCAATTCACCCAGTCATACTCCAGTTCGTTACCAAACTGGACGCCCTCTAATCATTATCTCAAGAGTTGTAAAACTCCTTGAGGCATCTGATTCGATTGAGCCAACATTGCTTGTGCTGCTTGAGAAAGAATAGAATTCTTCGTTTGGTTCATCATTTCTTTCGCCATCGTGCGAACATTTGCTTTCACAAATGACTAGACTATATCTTCACCCTCTAGCATTCTAGTAGGGGTCGGGCACTTCGGATTCACAATGCTGATGACCATTGCTTCACCTATGGATTTCATCATCATAGCTTTCGCCTTAGATGGTCTATCCTAGTCGTTGAACCTTCTCCACTCTTTCGAGACAGGATCTTGGCTGCTGATTGCCCAATCTTTCTTCTTTTCTACCCTTCACGTTTGTCGTTTCCAACTCCGTTGTGGGGAAGAAAGCTCTAAGGGGTTTCCAGCAATTCACCCAATAATAATCGCTAGCCGTTACCAGCTAGGACGACTGTGCTTAGCCTACACTTTCTACTTATGCAGCTAAAGCATAATCTACGTCACGGATACGAGATTCCGCAGCAGTTAGGTTTTCAGAAGATGTACCTAGGTTGTTGATTGTGTGTTCTAAGCGGTTTTGGAAAGAACCAAGTTTAGAACGCTCTGCAGATACTTGTTTAATTGCTTCGTCTAACACTTTAACAGCATCGTTTGCACCTGACTGTGTAGTTACGTTAATATCTTTCACTAAATCGTTATTTGCTCTGTCACCAAGTGTATTTGTACTGATTTCGTTCATATCAACTGTCATATTCTGGTCTTTATTAGCACCGATTTGTAAAGTAGCCCCACCACCAGCAACTGTGATAATTGCTGAATTTGTAGCTGCACCTTTTGCAACAAATTCAGCGCCTTTAAAGCCTACTTCTTGGCCAAGACCTGTTACTTGTTGAGTTGCACCATTTGGTTCTGCAATTGTAACAACAGCATCAACACCTGCTGTTACAGCTCCACCAAATTCAGCTGCATCTGCTCCACCTAGTGTAAGTTTTTCCATAGAACCGAATTTTGTTTGGTCTAGTTTAACACGTTCTTGAGTAGCCACGCTAGTATCAATTGTAGCCTGTACACCGGTTACATCTTTGTATTCATTGATTTTATTTACGATATCTGCTGTTGTTGCAGCTGTCATTCCTGAAAAATCAATTTTTGTTCCATTAATAACCAATTCTTTACCACTAACATCTGTAGCTGTATCAAAGTCAGTACTACCTATAGCTGCACTCGCTTTTGTTGCAGCAGTATCAACTGTGACTGTATAAGCCCCTGGTGCTAATCCAGTAGCAGATGTAATATCTACTTTAGTTTTGTCTGAAGATGTACCTGAAACTCCTAAACTACCGTTTAATAACTTTTGAGTGTTGAACTCAGTTGTTTCCGAAATACGGTTGATTTCAGATTTTAACTGCTCAACTTCTTTTTGGATTTCTTTTCTATCATCTAATGTGTTTGTATCGTTTGAGGATTGAACTGATAACTCACGCATACGTTGAAGGATATCATGAGTTTCATTTAATGCTCCCTCAGCTGTTTGGATCATTGAGATACCATCTTGAGCATTACGGCCCGCTTGATCTAAACCGCGGATTTGTCCACGCATTTTCTCAGAAATCGCTAAACCTGCTGCATCATCACCAGCACGGTTAATACGAAGACCTGAAGATAATTTCTCCATTGACTTGCCTTGTGCAGCGGAAGAACTTGATAATTTGTTATAAGTATTAAGCGCCGCAATGTTATGATTAATTCTCATTTTCTTTTCCTCCTTGAATGTTCGTTTCCACGTCCTTGTGGATTGATTCATCGTCTACTTGAAGTCGGCCGCCTTCTTAGTAGAGGATGGTTACATCTCTTATATCGACATGATTTTGTATTTTTTATAGAGAAACGTAAAAATTTTTAGAGGAAAAACAAAAAACTGTCGCTTTTGGACAGTTTTAGTTGCTAATGTTCCAGTTTTTCAATTTTTCCATCAGATTATTTATAGTAGTCGATGCCGTTTCATTTTCTTTCTGAATCTCGTTATAAATCTCTGTCCGATGAATTTCAATACTTTTCGGTGCATTAATTCCTATCTTCACTTGATCACCGCTCACCGATAAGATGGTAATCTCGATATCATCACCGATTTTAATGGATTCTTTCGTTTTCCGTGTGAGAACGAGCATGCCTCCTTCCCTCCCTTATTTCGTTGTTGGTTGAAATAATTTTTGTTTTGTTTGATAGTTTGTGTTCGTTAAGATAATTTGTTTTCCTTTATGGTTTTTTAGGTTAATGATGACAGGCGCCTGCAGATTAGCCGTTGAGTCATTAAAGTTTTCCGCGACTGTTAAGATGACATAAACCGCTGCATCCTTTGCATTTTCCAGTTGTAGTTGTTCTACATAGTTTTCCTCAATTTTGAAATCGTACTCTTTTAAGAAATGAAACGGATTGGTGATGACAAATCCCAGCGGTGCCGTTTTGACCGATTGCAGGATATAAAATACCTTCTCATCATCGAGCGGCAGAATGGTGAATTGCTGTTCGTCTTCAAATCCTGGAATTCCTTGTTCGAATTGAATGATGTCTTCCTCGTTGATTTCCACTTGTCCGTGATATTTCGTTTCAATGTTCATATGTTCTCGACCTCTTTTATAGTTCTACATCAAATTTTAAGGATGGGTATTGTGTGATGTCCATGTTCAACTTGCCTGGTGTGTAATGCATTCTCGGTTGATTTGGCTTAATATCTGTTATCGCTTTATATGTTTTTGGGTCAAACCTTACCTGACCCGGTTCGTAATGTACTTTTACACTGAATGGCGATGGAGTCCCGCCGGTGTCAATTTTTCGTTCTGCCGGCAGGCTGTTTCGCTTCGCTTGGGCGGCAAGAGGATTGCCGCCGTTTTCGATCATCATCAGTTCTTTGCCTTCTGCGACCGTTTTCTCCAATGCTTGCAGCCAGGCTTGTTTTCCTTCTTGTGCATGCTCTTCAATGCGGCGGAAAATATTTTTCAGGTCCATGTTTGCCCATGCCTCTGTCTGGTCAATCGTCAATCGGCCCGGCGTTGTTTCGATGTTAAGCTCTGCCTGCTGTTGTTGGAAGGACAGCTCAGCGGGGGGCTGTTCGATTTCCAGATGCCCTGGAGTTTTCGATACCTCCATCTTGACAGAAGTGGACTGCATTCGAATGTGCGGGAGCTGCATCTATATCTCCTCCTCATCAAAAAGCTCTTTATATAAAAATCGGCCTTCTCGCTAAAAACGGAAAGGCCAAACTGTATAGTATTCTTTATCGCATTCTTATATTACGTAATGGACCTTTTCACCTACTTATAAGGTTTCCATCCAATAAACTGAAAGGTCCATTACGTGAATTATTTCTTCCCGTGTGCTTTTTACACGGGAAGAAATAATTCATTTATCGCAAGAAATCCATCAATGTCGGCTGAATAATCTTTGCCCCTACACTTAGCGCGGCACGATGCACACTCTCCTGTGTCGTTAAATCCGTAATAACGCGTTCGATGTCGGCATCTTCGTTATCAGAAAGGACACGCTTGGCGATGACTTCCTGTGTGGCGAGACGCGATTCAATGAGCTCAAGGCGATTCGCACGGGCACCGAGCTCGGAACGCTCTGCTGATAGGTTGCTTAAATGGTCATCAAGCTCTTGTAAGAGGCCGTCCAACTGTTCGGATGATTCGCCGTCTTCAAGTTGCTCGTGAAGATTGGATACCGTATCGAACAAATCCTGACTGAATACTGTAGATGAGTCGATGTTCGCTTGCATCGTTATACCTTTTGACACTTCGATGCGAAACTCATTCGTATTCATTCCGAGTGAGTCCGGTGTTCCCCCATCTTCGTCATACGAGACAGGCGCACGGTCAATTTCCGTGCCGTTGAAAATATAACGGCCCGCGACTTGTGTGTTCGCCGTTTGAACGAGGTCTTGTTTCAACTGCTCGATTTCCTTCGCGATTGCCTGGCGATTTTCTGGGTTATTCGTATCATTTTTCGCCTGCACGACGAGCTCACGCATGCGCTGAAGGAGGGAGTTCACCTGGTCAAGTCCCGCTTCCGAGTTTTCCATCCATAAATGCACTTCCGAAATATTGCGCTGATGCTGTTCAATTTCCGTACTGCTCGTACGATAGTACATCCCTTTCATCGCAACGACCGGATCGTCTGACGGACGCGTAATTTTATTCCCCGTCGCCAACTGATTATGGTATGTTTCCAACCGTTCATAGCTTTGGCTAATATGGCGCAAAGAATTCGCCGCCAACATTCCTTGTGTGATTCGCATGTGTTACTCCCCTACCTTCCAACCATTCCCATGCCGTTAATGATTTTATCCAATAGTTCATCTGTTACAGTAATCATTCTCGCGCTCGCATTATACGCATGCTGGAATTGAATCATGTTCGTCATTTCTTCGTCCAATGACACCGCACTTGTCGAGTCACGGCGCTGCTGGACGGCATCCAACAATACCCCGCTATTTTTCATTAAGCGGTCCGCTTCCTGCGCGTTGACGGCCATCCCGCCAATGATGCTTTCGTAATAGTTTTGAACCGTCGTTTCATTCCCGTTGATGGTCAACTTATTGTTTTTCACTTCAGCGAGGGCAAGGGCATTTTTGCCGTCCCCTAGCGTCGGAGTTGATGCAGCAGCAATATTGTCCAATGAATTTTCAATACTGCTATGCAGCTTCAACAAGCTCGCAGCACCTGATTTATTATTATCTGTCGGCTGATTTTGTCCTGTTCCCGCTTGTGCGTAAGCAAAAAAGTCCGCTTCTCCTGCTGTTTCCGTTTGCGTCGGAGGAGTCTTGTTCAGTTCGGTAATGCTCCAGCCATCGCTATGAATTTGGTTGAACTCCTTCGCGAAGTCATACGCCATCACATCAAGGTTATACAGCATCTCCGCATACAACCCTTTTTCCTTTCCATCTGCATCGATATAGCCATTCGATTCAATTAATCCTTTTAACTTCCCGGCAGAAGAAAAGCCATGAATAGGTTGTTCAACACCTGTATCTCCAAGCTTAAACTTTTCTACTAATCCATCATCGTTGTAAGAAAGCGAGAGTTCATTCGTTTTAAATCCTTCCACCTCCACCAAGGAACCTAAAGGAGTACCATTGGCATCGACGAGGCGAATGGTTGCCATTCCTTCTGCAATCGCCAGTGCTTTCCCTCCCGTTTTCGTATACGACACATCGATGTTGACGATTTGTGAAAGCTCATCGATCAAGCGGTCTCGCTCATCGTATAAATCATTCGGAAGGTAGCCGTGCGGCTCGATTTCGCTAATTTGCTTATTGATGTTGTTAATCTGGTCCGCCAGGGAATTCACTTGCTTGACGGTAATGTCAATTTCGTTCTTTAAATCCCCTTGAATGTCTTTTAAGGAATTGGCCAAATAGTTGAATGTTTCCGCTACCGCTACCCCGCGCTCCCGAACGACGGAGCGGGCACCGGAGTTGGATGGATTCACCGCCAGATCTTGCAGGGACTGCCAGAAGCGGTCCAATGTTTTCGCCAATCCTTCTTCCGACGGCTCATTCATGATTTCTTCCATTTTCGCCAGCGCTTCCGATTTCGCCTGCCAATATCCGAGCTTTTGGTTTTCACCGCGATATTGCACATCCAAGAAGCTCTCCCGCACCCGCTGGACGCTTGCCGCTTCCACTCCCGTTCCAAGCTGGCCCGGAATTTGCGGACGATTCATGGACGGAGCGGGATATGGTTCTGTTTGCACGAAATTGACACGCTGGCGCGTATAGCCGGGCGTGTTGGCATTGGCGATATTATGGCCTGTCGTATAAAGGGCCGCTTGTTGTGTCAGCATCCCTCTTCTTGCAGTTTCAAGCGCATGGAAAGTTGAGCGCATGTTCCATTTCCCCATTTCTGTATCAATTCAATTTATTTCTTCAACACCAGCTACCCTGTTTATCGGATTAAAACCACTCCATCTTTATATCCGAAGTAGATTTCCATCTGTTTATATGAGATCGATTTTAACCTCACTGTCCATGAATGGGTTTTAGGGCTCCCATACTGAATAACCCTTACAAAAGTAAAACCATTGAATATAGGCGCCCTGAGTCCATATTCAATGGTTTTACCTATGCTTTCGAATTGAATAAAGAGCGATTGTAGGCAGGTGTCGTTTCTTCTTTTTGGTAGTTGTACACATCCATGTCGGTTGATGGTGACAGCATATCCAAATTCAAATTGACGAATTGCAGTGACTGCATGATGAGCTCTTGATTTAACGCATTTCGTTCTTGCAGTTCACGAATGACATTGAACAATTCGGTTTGTAATGACCGCAGCTGTTCCTGCTCTTCGCCGCTGACCCTGTCCAGCAAAGCCGATAACGAGGGCTCATTTTGATGGATCAGATGGCCGCTTAACAAAATGGCTGCTTCTTTTTTCCGCGCTTCTTCCAATTGATTCATCGCAGCGATATGGGCCTGTTCATCCTTCATCATGCTGTTAAGCGCCCCGATGTCTCCCTCTTTTAAAATATCGGTCTTTTGCCGGGCCATTTTCAGTAGGCTTTTATTCAATTTGAGCTGTTTCGTTAACAAATCGAGCATTTTCTGCGTCTGCACGGTCATTCCATCCCTTATTTGTTTTTAGAGTAAAAATCGATGATCCCTTTTGCTGTCGCTTTCGCATCTACTTGATACGTACCATTTTGGATTTGCTGTTTCAAGGCATCAATTTTCTGCTGGCGCTCTGCTGAGATTTGATTCGCTTGCTGCATTTCCTTCGCTGCGGAAGAGATTTCGACTTTGTCTTGTTTTTTGCTCGCTTGCTTTACCTGATCCATTTTCTCCATCTGCTTTTTATAAGGATTTACACCGAATGATCCTGTTTGATTGATTTTCATGTTCTTCACCTCTTTCGTTTTTTGCTGACGCTTCTTTGTCTTTACCCACATTATCGTCCAAAACGGGGAAATGTTTATCATGATTGGAAAAGATGTGACCAATCTCACATCTTCAACATAGAAGTGGGTCTATCTATACATTTCGTTTGGAGTGGGTAATTTATGTCTGCAAAACGAGAAAAAGTGACGATGCTTTTTTCGCTTCACCACTTTCCTCTACACTCTTTTTAAAAATCTTTATTAATTGCCCGATAAGTAGGGGAAGCTTCTACCTTCTTTTCGGGCTGTTGCTGGCGCTTCTCAATTTGCTCGATGGCGGTAAGCTCTCTTTTCAACTCATCGCGGCATTCCACACACATTTTCCCCTCACGAATAAGGGCACCGCAATGGTCACAAGGATAACCCAAATTGGGGAAATGCGCAATTTGCAGGCGTCCCTGCTTAATGAATTTATGGATGAGACTTTCCTCTACCCCTGTTGCTTTGACCACTTGAATAAGCGTGGCCGTCCGGTTTTCGCGCTTGCGGATATAATCATATACGACTTGAAAAAGATTTTCTTCTTTTTTATAGCACGCTTCACATACCTTGCGGAAAGCATTTTCTACATAAAGACCGCCGCATTGAGGACAATTTGCTAACTGACTCATCTCCGTTAACCCCTTTTTCTCTCTCTTTTACTTCTCATATCGCCTTTTTACAAGAAAGCTTAAATAGGTATATAGACCCATTATCCCCTTGCAAGCGTCAAAGAGGACACGACTTTCGCTCCCGCTCCTTTCAATACCTTAGCCGCATGGCGCAGCGTCGTTCCAGTCGTATAAATATCGTCAATCAGCAAAACCCTTTTTCCGTGTAAATCAGAATCCTCTTTTAAGAAAAACACTTGCTCGGTTTCCAATCGCTCTTTTTTCGTCTTTTTCGATTGCTTTTCATGATGATGCCGCGCCAATAGATCATGGACCGGCTTTTGCAGCATTTCAGCGAGGACCACGGATTGATTGAACCCTCTTTCATACAAACGCTCATTACTAAGTGGGATCGGTACGATAATTTCATATGTTTTGTAATACATTCGATACGCCTTTTGCCATTTCCTTCGAAAAACGTTTGCCAACTGATGATCGCCGCGGAACTTATATAACGCCATCACTTCTTTCATCCAATCGTTATAAACGTAAAGGGAGCGATTTTGCTGGAGAAGACCCTTCCAGCCCACGTCCTCTTCCCATTTGACGCAATCAAGACACCGTTCCCCTTCACGGTATCGTTCTTCCACCCCCTCCATTTCCCGGCCGCACACCTCGCATATATCTCCTTGTATCCATTGAAATTTTTCTTCGCACCTTTCACATAATACCGACTTCTCCTGCGGGAAAAGCAAAGTTGTCCATGTTAAACGTTCATTTAATACTTGGTCGCAAAGCAAGCAACGTCCGCTCATCCGTCAATCATTCCTTTTTGTCTTGCTTCTGCATTCATCTGCTCGATTTGCTTCTTCGCCAGCAGCATGTTTCTCGTTTTGCCAAAGTGGAAAAAGACGAGATCGCCACTTGGAAACTGCACGCTCCGTCCAACCCGTCCCGAAATTTGCACGAGGGCGCTTTCCGTAAAAATGCCATCTTCCGCCCCCATAACCGCCACATCGATGTTCGGAACAGTCACACCCCGTTCCAAGATAGTCGTCGTGACCAAGAGAGGTGTCTCCCCTTGCCGGAATCTCATAACTTTCTCTTTCCGATCCGGATCTTCTGCGTGCACTCCCTCAATTCGTTTATCGAGCTTTTTCAGCAGAACCACCACCTCTTCGATCAACTCAATACGAGGAATGAACAGGAAGGATTGCTTTCCTTCTTGAAGACGTTTGGCGATCCATCGATGGACATTTGCCGGCAACTTCTTCCGTTTCAAACTCTTTCGCCAATTGCCGCACCACTCGAAACGCGGGACAGGAAGCGGGTGGCGATGATAGCGAGCAGGGATCGTGACCGCTTCCCGTTTTCCCGCTTTCACTTCCTTTTGCCACGTCTGGTTTGGGGTTGCGGTTAAATAAATGACGGCTGCATCGTCCCGTTTCGCTTTTTGAACGGCATATTGCAGCATCGGCTCAACCGAGTACGGAAAAGCATCGACTTCATCAATGATGATGACATCAAACGCTTTGTAATAGCGAAGCAGCTGATGGGTCGTGGCGATGGTAAGCGGCGCCTGTTTTCCACGGTCCTCACTGCCGCCATATAGCGCGATGACATCTACATCGGCAAATGCCTGTTGGAGACGAGGCTTCAACTCTAATACGACATCGGTCCTCGGTGTCGCGATGCAGACCGTTTTTCGGGAAGCGAGAGCAGACTCGATGCCGGGAAACAGCACTTCGGTCTTCCCGGCTCCGCAAACGGCCCACACGAGAAGTTCCCGCTTACGTTGAATCGCTTGAACGACCGCGTCTGCCGCTTGCTGTTGCGCTGGTGAAAGGGTTCCGTTCCAGTGAAGGATATGGTCAGGGGGAAGAAAAGGAGAAGAAGGTCCATTCCAATGAAGAAGCGGCGAGCATTCGCTTACCCTTCCCATCACAATGCATGCACGGCAATACGTGCACATTTGATGGCAGCGGGCACAATGGAAAGAGGCAAATCGATCTTGCCGTTCGTTTCCACAGCGCCGGCAGCGATACTGCTTCTTATTTTCAATTCCTTTTTCATATGATACGTAGCCATTTTCATAATGTTGGTGAATAAGAGATAAAGAGATTGGAATATTCTCAAGAAGAAGGTCTTTTCCGTCGAGGAAAAGCTGTAAATCGGAAGAATAAGAGAAAGAGGGATTAAGTGGTGGTGTTCTCCAATCATCAATAGAAGAAACCGGGTGAAGATTTATACTGGATGGTGCAAAAGGCTCCGGTATAAGCCGTTGATCCATAACTGCAAACCGCATTCCATCACTCCTTATAGTTTTTTACAATATTTAGCATATCACATAAAAATAAATAGAGACATTCTTTTGGTTTCTTCTACAAATCGAGTAGGAGGGGGCGGCTAGCCCCCGACCTCTCACACCACCGTACGTACCGTTCGGTATACGGCGGTTCAATTAAGTTTGACGTAGAGATTCATATCGTTGATATAGACTTTTCAGCCCTCGGCTGCTCCAATAGGAGCGGCCGAGGGTTCTGTCTAGGATAGGACTATGGGCAATTCTCCAATATTTCTTGCGGGAATTGCCCCATTCGTATGCTTGTTTCTTCGGAATCCCCAAACCAATCAGTTTCCTCATTCTTGTTTTTGGTTTCTTCCATTCTTTCCATATACACATACGCAATCTTCGTCTTATCCATCGATCAAACTCTTCGAATTTACTAGGTGTATCAGCTAAAGCGAAATAACCACACCAACCTGTTAGGTATTGGTTTAGTTTCATAATTCTTTGTTCCATAGAGTATGGCTTAGAACGTGAAGTCATGAGTCTGACTTTCGCTTTCAATCGTTTCACACTTTCTTTAGCTATTCGAACCTTTGGTTCTTTATGGAGTGTAAAACTAAACCCAAGGAACTTCCGTTTCCATGGTCGGTCTACTGCGGATTTCTCCTTGTTTACCCTTAACTTCAACTTTTCCTCAATAAATCCAGTGATCGAGTTCATCACACGAATGCCGGCCTTTTTCGTTTTCACGTAAATATTGCAGTCATCCGCATATCGAACGAATTGATGCCCTCTCTTTTCTAGCTCCTGATCTAATTCATTTAACAGAATGTTGGACAGTAAAGGGCTTAATGGACCACCTTGCGGGGTACCTTCTTCCGTTTCGATGACCACTCCATTTATCATCACACCCGACTGAAGATATCGGCGAATCAGTTTTAGAAGGACTTTGTCTTCTATCTTCTTCGCTACAATCCCCATCAACTTGTCATGATTCACTTTGTCGAAGAATTTTTCTAAGTCTATATCGACTACCCATCTTTGCCCCGATTTTATGTATTCCTTTGCCTTCCTTACTGCATCATGACCTCGTCGTTGTGGACGAAATCCATAACTGTTTTCGGAAAACGTCGGATCAAAAATAGGAGTTAGCACTTGGGCAATGGCTTGTTGGATGAAACGGTCTGTCACAGTAGGAATACCTAATAACCTTACTCCTCCGTTCGGTTTCGGGATTTCGATTCGACGGACAGGAGAAGGCTGATAAGTTCCCTCTTTCAGCGACTGCCGAAGGAAGTTCCAATGTTCATAGAGATGTCTTCGTAGGTCTTTTACGGACATTCCATCTATGCCATGGCTTCCCTTATTTCGTTCGACACGTTTTAATGCCGTTAAAAGATTTTCCCGTGACAACATTCGTTCCATTAACATTTGATAGTTCCTTTCTACGTGAACAAAGGGTTCTACTTATGCCAACTTCTGCTCCACCCTCTTGAAGTCCCCCATGGGATTCACCACTTCCTCCTTCAAGTAAGTCCTTTCGGATTGTCTGTTTCCGCACAGAAGTTGAACGCCTAGTCTTTGTTCTTCCTAATTGTTCGGTCCTTCCTTTATCTTCTCGAGCAGATAAAGTACTATGACCTCTGCTGACTTCTGACTGTTCAGCCATTCATCACTGAATGGGTTACCAAGTGTACTTGGCTTTCCAGTCAGACCTCCCCAGGTAAGAGCGCAGTCTTTCCCTCCATCTATCCGCTTCATTTACTCGATGTCACCTTCGGCAGTAAGGACTTTATCTTGTTTAGCAGACTCATCCAATGACACCTAGCCTTATATGAAGTTCGTGTTCCTCGGACCGGAGGTTTGCCGCCCGCTTCCTTCAGATTCCGAGTCACCCCGGACACCCTTGCGTTAAGCTAACCACTACTACTGCCTTCACGGTTCGGGACTTGCACCCTATAGACTGCGCCCATGCTGGGCGCACTAAAAAAGAACAACCCATTACAGCATGGATTGCTCTTTTACACATTCCTTGTACAATTCTTCTAACTCACGATCTTCTAATTCGACCACTAATCGGTTCGTCCCCGGAATCCAATCGACGATTACGTTTTCCATGCGAATTCTCTCAATTTCATTAAGATAATACCTCTTTAAAACTAGTGCCAGCATGCTTCCCTCTCCTCTTCTTATTAATCTCTGTTTCTATCTTTTCCAGTTTCTCTTATATACATACATTGCTAGATATAAAAAAAGAGCAATCCAATTAATCTGGATTGCCCTCTTATTGATTACTTTTTAACTTTTCTCTGCAAAGCAAACATATCCCCGGCCGCACGCGTATATAACGGACCGGCCAGCCTTCCGATTGGCTGCAGCTTTTCGACGTTAATTTTGCCGTCCTCATACAAGTCATCGTTCACATGAATGTTGACGACCTGCCCGATGACAAGGCTTCCCGCGCCCGGCTTGTCGCCGAAATGCAGCACTTCATGAAGGACACATTCAAGCTGCACATCGCTTTCTGCTACGCGCGGCGGTTTGACGATGTCACTCATCGCTTTCGTCAAGCCTGCCTCTTCGAACTCATCCACTTCCGGACCAAATTCAATCGCACATTCATTCATTTGATTGACGATTTTTTCACCGACAATATTGACGACAAATTCACGCGTCTGTTCAATATTGTTCAGCGTATCTTTCTTTTCCCCATCCGTTCCCCTTCTCATCGGAGAAAAACAAATCATCATCGGATCGGCACAAATAGCGGTAAAAAAGCTGAATGGGGCAAGATTCACCTGGCCTTCTTCGTCGATGGTCGAAACAAACGCGATGGGGCGCGGCTGAATGGCCCCCGTCATCAATTTATATACTTCGGCCCACGGCAATGTATCCGGTTGAATTTTCATGGCATTGTACTCCCCTTTACTTTTCGTACCAGCTGTACATATAAGCAGAATCCTCGTACGGATGTGCCTGTTTCACGACATGAAGCGGACGGAATGTATCGATCATGACAGCCAGCTCTTTCGTCTCTTTTTTTCCGATGCTTGCTTCCATTTTCCCCGGATGCGGACCGTGCGGCAGACCGCTCGGATGCAGCGTGATCGAGCCTTCTTCAATACCGCGGCGGCTCATAAAGTCACCATCGGCATAGTACAAGACCTCGTCGCTTTCCACATTGCTGTGCACATACGGAGCCGGAATCGCTTCCGGGTGATAGTCGTACAAGCGCGGTACAAAGGAACAAACGACATAGTTATGTGCTTCAAAGGTTTGATGGACCGGAGGCGGCTGATGGACTCGGCCCGTAATCGGTTCAAAATCGTGAATGCTGAACGCATACGGAAACAAATAACCATCCCAGCCGACCGCGTCAAGCGGATGAAAATCAAACAAATAAGACGTCAGCATGCCCTGTGCACGAACGCGAACTTCAAATTCTCCTTTTTCATCTTTCGGCTCCAATCTTTCCGGTGTCCGGAAGTCACGTTCACAATACGGCGAATGCTCCAACAACTGTCCGTGTTCGTTACGGTAGCGCTTCGGAGGCATAATGGCTGAATTCGATTCAACGATCAAAAAACGGGCCTCTTCCGTCTCCAAGACCACACGGTACGTCGTCCCGATCGGAATAATGACATAGTCACCGGGAACGAAGGAAAGCTCCCCGAAGATGCTTTCAATTTTTCCTTTTCCTTCATGGACGTACAGCATTTCATCGCCTTCCCCGTTCCGGTAAAAATAAGGCATTTGCTCTGTCGGACGGGCCACCCCGATGGCTAGATCATCGTTGGCCAAGAAAATTTTCCTCGCTTCAAGAAAGTCTCCTCCCGCTTCCGTGTTCCATGTGCGGAAGTGACGATGCTTCAGTGCATCCTTTTCTTCATATTCGTAACGAATGTCTTTCACCTTTTTCGCTTCTTTCACCCTTGTCGGCGGATTAATATGATAAATGATGGACTGAATGCCGGAGAATCCCTTTGTCCCCATCACTTGCTCATAATACAACTCGCCGCTTTCCTGGCGAAATTGCGTATGGCGTTTACGTGGAATCTTCCCCATCTTTACATAATGCGGCATATTTGCTGTCTCCTTCCTGTCTTCATACGATTTCATTGCGGAGCGTTCCAAGCCGTTCGACCGAAAGCTCCACCACATCTCCTTTTTCAAGCCAGCGATGCACATCTGTCCCCAATTCCAAAATGCAGCCTGTCGCGACCGTTCCCGACCCGATCACATCACCGGGATAAAGCGTACAATCCTGTGAAGCTCGTTCGATCATTTGCGAAAAAGAGAAATATAAGGTGTTCACATTTCCTTGTGAAAGAACACGTCCGTTCACGGCTGCCTTCATGTCGAGAGTAAAGTGCTCCCCGTCCCGGCAATCCTCCAGTTCGTCTTTCGTGACAAGGTATGGTCCCATCGATGTCGCGAAGTCTTTCCCTTTCGCCGGACCGAGTCCGACCTTCACTTCTTCACGCTGTACATCGCGGGCACTCCAATCATTGAGAACCATGAAACCTTCAATATAATCGAGTGCATTTTCACGCGTAATGTTTTTTCCTTCTTTGCCGATGACGCATGCCACTTCCAGCTCATAATCGAGCCATTCGGTAAATGCAGGCTTTTCCACCGGCTCATCATGTCCCTTCACGGCCCCTGCATTTGAAAAATAAAAAACCGGGAAGTGATACCATTCAGGCACCATCTCCAGCCCCCGATTGGCGCGGGCCGTTTTGACATGTCCTTCAAAAGCATAAAAATCGCGGAAGCTCGGCGGTCTCGGAATGGGCGCAGCCAACTTCATATCCTTGAGCAGCCCAAGCGAAGGAATCTTCATATCCTCTTCCTCCTGCAACGATTGGAGCCATTGCTTTTGCTCCTCGGGAAGCTCGATATAATCAAGCAAAGAAACGGGAAGGGCCATGTCAGCCCCTCTCCTTTCTGCCAAATAGCGATACGTTTCATTCAAGTCATACACTTTATCCTGCTTTACCCAACCAGCCTTTACTATTTGTTGATTAGAAGAATAATAGCTTACGAGTTTCATTAGATATTGCCTCGACGCTCTTGCTCGCGTTCGATCGATTCGAACAACGCTTTGAAGTTTCCATCCCCAAAGCCCAGTGCGCCTTTTCGCTGGATGATTTCAATGAATAATGTCGGGCGGTCGACAATCGGCTTCGTGAAAATTTGCAATAAATAGCCTTCATCGTCACGGTCAACAAGGATGCTTAATTCTTGAAGCTTTTTCACATCTTCATCGATTTTCCCTACTCGCTCCGTCAACTCTTCATAATAAGCAGCTGGTGTATCGAGGAATTCTACCCCATTCGCTCTGAGGGCCGTGATCGTTGCGACGATATCGTTTGTTAATAGCGCCAAATGCTGGACACCGGCACCTTTATAGAAATCCAGATATTCTTGAATTTGCGATTTGCGTTTTCCTTCCGCAGGCTCGTTAATCGGGAACTTGATGCGTCCTGTTCCGTTCATCATCACTTTGGACATAAGTGCAGAGTATTCTGTTGAAATGTCCTCGTCGTCAAAATGCTTCAGGACATTGAAGCCAAATACGTTTTCATAGTAGGACGTCCACTCGTCCATGCTTTCGACGTTTCCGACAATGTGGTCAATACCAAGAAGGCCTGTAGGTTCATGATTGATCTTCAGTGCGGACGCTTCATAACCTGGAAGGAAAGGCCCCTTGTAATCGATGGTTTCAACGAGTGTATGAACCGTATCTCCATACGTACCGATTACCGCTTTTTTTACGCTGCCGTTTCCGTCCTTTTCAACCCACGGCTCGCGAATGGCGATACCGCCTCGTTCCACCGCTCCTCTATACGCCTTTTCTACATCAGATACCTTTAACGCAATATCCTTTGCCCCTTCTCCGTGCAGTTTCACGAATGCAGCCACATCCGTGCTGTCTTCAAGAGCACCTGTCACGACAAGGCGAATCGCTCCTTGTTCCAACACATAGGAAACGCGGTCGCGGCAGCCCGTTTCCAATCCTCGATAAGCTTTTACGTTAAACCCAAATGCCTTCGCATAAAAATAAGCGGCTTGTTTGGCGTTTCCGACATATATCTCCACATGATGGATACTTTTGACTGGAAAAAGCTCTTCCTTTTTTTGTTTATTGTTGTTCACTAATTTTTCAGTCATTAAAATAACCCCCTGTTTTTTATTAATAATAGATGAGAGAAAACTTGAATGAGTGCCCGTCAGAACGGGATGAACATATAATTGATATTGCAAATAAATATTCTCAACATTTTAAATATTAAAATGTTTTTCCTTTCCTAGCAAGCGCTTACATCGACGCGTTTATTCTTTATAAATGCTCATATTCACTGCGTTAAAGCGTGGTCGCGTTTATACAAACTCTTGAGAGAAATTCCGAATGAGCTGTAAAATCACCCCAAAAGCAGTGCTAAATAAATATAAAGGGGATAGCTATATGAAGATTGTCATCAAGTTTTGCCCTTCTAATTTTGAAGATGAACTAGATGAAGTGAAAGACCAGCTGAGGCAGCTTCCAAATGTGGAGGTGATCGATGAACGATGTCTAAACTATTGCGGACAATGCTTAGTCCAGCCGTACGCCTTAATTAACGGAGAAAATATTGTCGCGGATGATCCTGATGAACTTCTTTCTAATATTTTGAAACATATCGAATCGATATAAATAAAAACGTCAGAGAAAATTCACCCATTTTCTCTGACGTTTTTTTATATTTTATACCAACCGATACCGATGGCACCTTCGCCAAGATGCGTACCGATGACGGGACCAAAATAGGATAAGCTGAATTCCACATTTGGATAAGCCCGTTCCAGTTCTGCCTTAATTTCTTCTCCTTCTTCCGGATGATTGGCATGGATGACAGAAGCTTTCATTGGGACTCCCTCACTTGCCACTTCACCTAAAAGATTAAAAATGCGCTTTAACGCCTTTTTGCGTGTGCGAATTTTTTCAAACGGAACAAGTTTTCCATCCACGAAGTGAACAATCGGTTTCACTTGAAGAAGGCTTCCAACGAAAGCTTGTGCGGCATTTAAGCGGCCGCCCCGCTGCAAATGGGATAAATCATCCACCATAATGTACGCTTTCATCGATTGTTTCATTTCATCAAGACGAGCCAAAATTTCCTGCGGCGTGTTCCCCTGCTTTGCCATTTCAGCCGCTTCAAGAACGTAGAACCCTTGAATCATGGCGCTGATTTCTGAATCAAATGTATACACATCAATTCCTTCAACCATTTCACCTGCAGAAACAGCCCCTTGATACGTCCCGCTGATGCCGCTTGATAACGTCACAACAACCGCTGCATCGTAATCTTTGGCCAATGTTTCAAACAAGCTGACAAACTCGCCGATCGGAGGCTGAGAGGTTGTCGGCAGCTGCTCGCGCACCTTTTCATAAAATTGTGTATTGGTTATATCAATTTCTTCACGGTATGTTTCCTGCCCGAAGATGACACTTAACGGGACCATATGTATATGGAGCTCATCGCGCAGCTCTTTCGGTATATAAGCCGTACTATCTGTAACAATTGCCGTTTTCATTAGCAAAATCCATCCTTTTAGTAGAGGTTGTTGAAAAAGTCCGGGAAAAATGACGGTCGAATTTACTTGTACAGGAAGTACTGATCCTACGTTCGCCACAGGACGTGGCGGTTCTTAGTCGGGCAGCGTCAGCTTGCTTTTCCGCTACTCACGTATTAACACCATACGCTCCGTTCCTTGGAAAAGAAAATCGCTTTTCCGGCGTGCGATGAAGAATCATGAGAAGCTTTCCTTTATGCTCAAAGCTACGCTTCCTTGAACTTCTCGGTCCTTTTTGTCCTCCTTTTTCAACATACATTTTTAACAGTGTCAAAAAAATTTTCCCATCCCATTTTACACTATTTCTACGTTGCCTGCATTACAACCTTCCTTCATTAGGAATATCTTCGGATTCTTAATATTTGGCTGTTTTCATGAAAAATAGATGGCATTCGTATGCCATCTATTTTTCATGTGTAAATATTTACGAGAAGGCCCTGGATTTCCCCGACCATGCTTAAAATCCGCAGCCCCTCTTTTTCTTTGGATAGTACTTCGTTCGTCAAATTGACGAGTTTTTCATCTACTTCTTTGACGATCTTGTATACCTTGCTGGAACCTCTCCGATTGAAGCCGCGCTGTTCCTGCAGCTCCAAGCCGTTTTTGACGGCATCGTCCATAAATTTTTTGACAAGCATTTTGTATTTTTTCAACGCATCAACCGTTTGATGCTTCCCGAGGATTTTTCCCTGCTCTTCAATTTGAGACATCATGTTCGAAAGCCGCTCATAATTCAGGTCCTGTTTTCGTTTTCCCATCACTTCCGTGAAGGATACCGAATCGGTCAGTTCTTTTTCTTTTGCTTGTATTTTATGGTTCGTTACTTTATTAACCTTTTGAACTTCCATTGCGAGCACCTCTTTAAGGCTTTATTCTGGTAGTATATCCAACAGCTTAGAATAAAAGAAAGGGGTCCGTAAAGATCGGACTCCTTTTCTTTCATCATCTTATTTCAATAATTGCAAAATCCCTTGCGGCAGCTGGTTCGATTGTGCCAGCATCGCTTGTGCCGCTTGGTTTAAGATGTTATTTTTCGTGAACTCTGTCATTTCCTCCGCCATATCCAAATCGCGGATACGAGACTCTGAGGCCACCATATTTTCATTTGTCACTTGAAGGTTGTTCATTGTATGCTCAAGACGGTTTTGAATCGCCCCTAGCTTCGCACGCTCACCTGATACCTTATTAATGGCTTCATCCAATGCCGTGATCGCAAGACCTGCATCCGCAGCTGTTCCTACACTCACGCTGTCCACTTTCAAATCTTCCGTGGACATGCTATTTATGCCGAGCTTTAATGTCTGTCCTTCATTTGCGCCAATTTGGAAATTGAGGGCGGCATCCGTCTCCTCGATGTCAAATGTAATTGTCCCTGTCTTTACAGCACTAACAGAAAAGCTGTAAGGAGCAGGAAAATCAAATTTCTTATCACCATCAGTATCAATAATCACTTCCTGCGCTGCAGGAGCTGGAGGTGTTAAAGTCGCTGTGAAAGTTCCTGTATTTTCTGTTATCTCGATTTTATAACTACCGGTAGCTGCAGAACTGTCTAGGTTAACCTTTAAGCGACTTATAACGGTGGCTTCATCACCGTCTATAGAACCAGCCTTTATCTGATTTATCTTAAGCAACTCCGAAATCGACCCATCCAACAAATCAATGTTATTGAATTCCGCCGCACTGGAAATACGGTCGATTTCTTCTTTTAGCTGATCGATTTCGGATTGGATATGGTTACGGTCCTCGTCTGTGTACGTGCTGTTGGCGGCTTGAACGGAAAGCTCGCGCATGCGCTGCAGGATGCTTTGCGTTTCTTGCAAGGCGCCTTCTGCCGTTTGAATTAAGGATACCGCGTCAAGGGCATTGCGTTCCGCCATTCCCAATCCGCGAATTTGCGAACGCATTTTCTCGGAAATCGCAAGACCTGCAGCGTCGTCAGCCGCACGGTTAATACGCAAACCGGAAGAAAGGCGCTCTAAGTTTTTGGATGTATTCAACTGATTGGCCGCTAGATTGCGATATGCATTTAACGCTTGGATATTATGATTGATTCTCATCGTTTCTACCTCTCGTTTTCTTTATTTGACCGGGATGGTTGCGATATTTTGTTCATAGGATGTTAGTTGTTTTTGGAATGTACGGTTGACAGGCTGGCTGTTCTTTTTTGTCAAAGCTTCATTCCACGCCGATGAAAGGGTTTGGAGCATTTTCTTGACTTCGTTGATGATTTCGATGTCCTTTTTCATGTTCGCTTCAATTAAGCGATTGGACATGTAGTTATATAAAGTATCAAGCTGTTCGGCAATGACACCCGCTTCGTACTTCAACCCGACTCCAAGGCGGTGTAAAATATCCGTTGCTTTTTTCAATTTTTCGTTTGCTTCCAAATGATTGCGGCCGTTAATTGCAGCAATGGCTTCATCGAGATGCTGAAGGCACCCTTCATACAAAATGGCCGTCAATTCCTGCGAGGACTTTTGATACAGCAGTTCGTCACTGATGAAATCCACTAAAAACCACTCCCTTACCTCATCTCTATCGATAGTATCGGATGATCTGTTCAATGATTTAGTCTAATCTTTCCATTTCTTGAATGAGCAAAAGGATTTCCGCGATCACCGAATACAGCTGAGGCGGAATGTTTTCCCCAAGGTCCAAATCAAGCAAGTTTTGAATCAATGACGGGTCTTCCTGCATCGGAATATCATTTTCCTTTGCCATTTCAATAATCTTGTTGGCGACATGGCCCGTCCCTGTAGCAACAACCTTCGGAGCGGCCGTCACTCCCTCTTCGTATTTAATGACGGTAGCGGACACACCGTTTGTTTTTTTGCGGTTCAATTGATTAACATATTGGTAGTTCATATCGAATAATCAAATCCCTTCAAGGAAAAATGCGCTGGACGAGAAGCCATTTTATCCTCTTGCTCCGTTTCTTCTTGATGAACGGTGAGCGCTTGATGCTGGATCCCTGACACGAGATAGCCGATGTCGCTGACTTTCTCCTTCAATCGATCAGCCAGCGGCTCTGATTTTTGCGGAAACGTTTCATCATCATTTTTAAAGGTGATGCTTAATTTGCGATCGACCGCATTCAGCAAAATCCCGACGTCCCCCATTTTTTTTGTTTCGAACAAAAAGTACAGGCTGCAGTTTTCCCAATCGACCTTTTCATTTTGTTTTTGCGAATTGACGTACACTTTCACGTCCTTTACTTCGTTTTGCAATAAATAAGGCAGCTGGAAGAACATGTGCTGTAAATTCCCCTGGGTATCCTGTTTGCTCAATAGCTGCTGGCCGGTTACATGCTGCAGGGCCTGCTCCAGCTGCGGAGGCATTTTCCCCTGGTCGCCTGCCATTTGCCATAACGCGCTTTTTACGTCTTGCTGGTTGACCGCTTGCTTGGATGCCAATTGGCCGGCCAAATCGTGCTCACGGTTCAATCCGAGCTGTCTCATCATCTCCAGCACCTGTCTTGCCGACCCATCCTGCTGATTCGCTAAAGAAAGTGCGTTTCCGAGAGGCGAAACTTGTCCCCACTCCTGTTTGACCATATGCATCATCTTCGTTTCGGATGGCTTGAAGTTGACTTCTTGCATCATCGCTTTCACTTGTTTGACCACTTGCAGCGAATCCTGTGTCTCGCCTTTTGCCAGCAGCTTTTTGGCCTGCTGCAAAAGCGTACTCGCCTCAAGCATGGACTTTTCCGTTTTCATATCGGTATACAGCATAAAATCGCTTTTCATGATGGCTTGGTCCAAATTTTTAATGACGGTTTCCAGTAACTGACGGGCTTGTATACGTCCTGTTGGAGCACGGTTGTCCAAAGATTGCTCGATGACGCTCAAGTGCCTCATCGCCTCTTTTTGCATCGTTTTAAAATCTGCCGCTGCTTGTGCCAGCTTTTTGGTGATCGTCGTGACAATGAAGTCTTTGGACATGCCCTGAGCTATCGGAGCCATCTCTTCATGCAGCGATGCCCCCTCTGGAAGAAGCGTTGGGCCTCCCTCTTCTTTTAAAAGCTGAACGAGGGATGCCAATTCTTTTCGGGCACCAAGCTCTTTCTGCTCGGCCGCCTGTCCTTCGGCTAATTCCAGGTGGTTCATCACTTTTTCCTTGACCGGCCCATCCAGTTCACCAAGCAGATTCTCCTTCACAAACTGGATAATCGCCTGGATATTCGGCTCTTTTTGAATCACTTTTTCCATTTTATCAATGGACTGTCTCCAGCCGTCTTCCGGCATTTCATTCATCATTCCATTTTGCAGCTGCTGTAAAAATTGCTTCAAAGCAATGTCCTGCAATTTTATTGAATCGTTCAATGTGTTGGTGAGCGACTCCAATTCGACAGGAGATTGAACAGCCTGCTGCAGCAGCCCTCCGATGGATTCCGTCCCCATTTTCAAAAGCGACTGCTGTTGAAGCTGCTGGAGTAAAATCTGAGCCGCGTTTGAAGAGGTCAAAGATTGGAGAGATTGAATGAATCGTTCTTGGCCTGTATGGAAAATTTTCAATGCCTTCTCCATTTCGCTCACCGCCCGGTCCCCGAGCAGCTGCTTCGCCTCTAAAAATACATCTTTGACGTTCAAGTTCCTTTTCAATAGTTGTTCAAGTCGTTGGAGCTTTTCGGCCTTTTCCGCTGAACTTGAAGGATTGGATCGGATAAAATCCGATAGGGCCTTTTTAATGAGAGCAGCTGCCTCTTTGTCCAAGCCGGCTTCGAATGTCCCTTCCTGCAATCCCTGCTGGATGACTCGCTTCATTCCATCCCCATGGAGCGCTTCATGTACAGCCTTAAGCTGAACCGGTGTGATTTCTAGCTTTTTCAACGCCATCGCTTCAATGGTTTGAAGCTTTTCCCCCGTGGTGCCTCCTGCCTCTTTCCAAAAGGCCTCCAGCTGCCTGACGTTTTCTTTTGTCAGCGGATATCCTTGCTGAAGAAGGCTCGTCATCGCTTGTTTCAACGGTTTATTCGAGAGATCTGCCCCGAGGCCGCTTAATGTCTGGCTTACCGTTTGAGGGGCCGGCGTTTTTTCCGTTGGTGAAGGAAGCGTTTTGACTTCTACTGTATCGCCGTTTGTTCCCTTGACCTGAACATGAACTTGCTGGTCGGCTTTCACGGGCTGATCGAATTTCATTTTGACTTCTTTTCCATTCACCTGAACAAGGGCTTCCGTGTCACTGATGGTTTCCTTCACCGTTGCCTTCAGCATATCTCCTGCCTGAAAAGACCCCTTTTCTTTCGGTTTGACATTGCTCGTCCATAACTGGTTTTGAATTTGCATGGTTTCACGCTCCACAGTCCGTTCATGATTTGTTCTATTTATCGGCAAGTTTCGCGGATTTTTTTATATAACTAAATGCCTAAAGTCATTAGAAATTTTGTGAAAGGTGCCATGAGTTACTTTTCCACAAAAATAAAAACCATCAATTTTTAGGACTCAAGGCTTTAAAAAGACCACAAAAAAACGGCAGAAAAATACAAGGATGTATCTTCCTGCCGTGCTCGTATAAGAGGCTGTACCAAAAGCCCTAAACATACCACAAAGATTAATTTTTACTGAGAAGCCCCATCCCTGAATCCATGATTTTATTGAATGTTCATGACGGAACCTTCCAGGAGAATGACTAAAAGGGGTGCTTTTTTTACCCTTTTGATCATCCTCTTATACATAAAAAAGGGAAGACGGGCGTTTTTTCCCCGTCTTCCCTTTTTTTATATGTTAGCGAACCTCTACCCAGCCGTTTTTAATGGCTACGACCACTGCTTGGGTACGGTCATTTACGTTCATTTTTTGCAAGATGTTACTCACATGGTTTTTAACTGTTTTTTCACTAATGTATAAGGCTTCCCCGATTCCGCGGTTACTTTTACCATCAGCCAAAAGTTGCAGTACTTCACACTCACGGCGAGTCAATAAATGGAGCGGACGGCGAATTTCCACTTCCTGCATGGAGTATGTAGAGGCTTGTCCTTGAGACGCCAAGCGACGATATTCTTTCACCAAACTATGTGTAACCTTCGGATGCAAATAAGAACCGCCATCTGCTACCACTTTGACAGCCTGAACCAATGCGTCTGCATCCATTTCCTTAAGCAAATAGCCGCGCGCACCTGTTTGCAGGGCATGCGTCACATATGTTTCATCATCATGAATCGATAAGATGATGACTTTCGTCTCATCATTTGCCTCGACCAATTGTTTTGTTGCTTCTATACCATTGACAGATGGCATGTTGATGTCCATGATGACAACATCTGGTGCATATTGCTCAACAAGCTGCAACGCTTCTTGTCCATCATCGCCCTCTGCTACCACTTCGAAATCACGTTCAAAATCTAGAATACGCTTTACACCTTCACGGAATAATTGATGATCATCAATGATGACGATTTTCGTTTTCATCTTTAACTCCTCCCCAACCTGTTAAAATTGATCGTTATCTATTTACTTTGCCGAAACGGGCATTGGAACTTTAACCGAAACAAGCGTACCGCTGCCTATTTTAGAAGTGATATCTAGCTCACCTTCCAATAAATCAACCCGTTCTTTCATTCCCATTAATCCAAAAGACTTTTCTTTTTTCTCTGCTTGATTAAAGCCTTTTCCATTATCGCGAACAATGACGATGGCATGCCGGTCTTTCATTTCCATTTTCACTTGGATGTCAGAAGCCTCCGCATGCTTTAAGGCATTCGCTACCGCCTCTTGTACTAGACGAAAGAGAGCCACTTCTAATTTTGATGGAATTCTTTTTTCCTGTCCAATGGAAATAAACGTAATCTTTGGGTATCCATTGTTATATTCCTCGATTGTATCTAAATATTTACGGAGCGTTGGAACTAGGCCTAAATCATCAAGCGCCATCGGTCTTAAATCATATATGATGCGACGAACTTCATATAGAGCCGAACGAACCATTTTTCGCAAATCCCGTATCTCTTGCAATGCTTCTTCTGGACTACGTTCACGATAAATTCGTTCAATCAGCTCTGAACGCATCATGACATTCGCCAGCATTTGAGCCGGACCATCATGAATTTCGCGCGATAACCGTTTACGCTCTTCTTCTTGTGCCTCAATAATTCTAAATCCGAAATATTCTTTCTGGATGGCATCTTCCACAATTTCTCCGACTTGCCTTAAATCGCTCGTCAAATAATTCAATACGACAGAGATCTGGCCGACTAAGTGATCCGCACGCGCCATGGTCTCATTCAGGACCACCAACCGACGTTCAATCTCATCCCTGCGGCTGCGGAGCTGCGCTTCCGTTTGGCGGTTCATCATCAGCTTCGTCTGCAATCCATGTGCCTTTTCATAGGCGTCTTTCACTTCAGGCTCTGTATAAATCTTAAAATGCCGGCTGACTTCAGACAGGCGCTGACGGGCGAGGCGGGCATGCATTTCAATCCGCTCTCCCTCTGTAATCGTTTCGATGACCTGCCTTTTCAGCTGTTCAAGCTCTTGCTTCAATTGTTCGTATTCTTTTCTCGCATCTTCTGCAATGCGGTAAATCTCACCTTTACTGTCATCGACCGTAAAAATGATTTTATCTAAAATTTCATCTAAAACTCTGCTTGTTAATTTATTTTTGGACATTACTTCACCTCTAATAGGCAAACTTCCTGTTGCAGCATATGCAGTTTTGAATATACCTTCTCTCTATATAATTCGTTCCCCTTCTTTTTTTATGGGGGACAATAGTATAATTTTAGTAATATTTTTTTGAATCACCTAAGAGTATGTGTTCAAAAAGGAGGACAAAAAGGACCGAGAAGTTCAAGGAAGCGCAGTCTCGAGCAACGGAGCGTATGTTGTTAATACGTGAGTAGCGGAGAGACAAGCTGACGCCGAAATTCGACAGTCATTTTTCCCGGACTTTTTGAACATCATCCAAAGAAGAATTATTTGCCGCATAAAATAGGACACTTTATAATGAAGAAAGGTTACAAATTCATTGGAAAAACGACATATTTGCTACTAAGCATATAGTATCAAAGGGATAGCACCAGGACGTTACACCCACGTTACATTTATATTACAATTCATTGTACTTAAAATCGGGTTCAAAAAGGAGGACAAAAAGGACGGAGAAGTTCAAGGAAGCGCCGCTTTGAGCAACGGAGCGTATGTTATTAATACGTGAGTAGCGGAAAAGCAAGCTGACGCGGAAATTCGACCGTCATTTTTCCCGGACTTTTTGAACAACCTTTTATTATCAGTAATCAGGAGGTCTGATACTTTGTTACCTCAATATTATACCGTAAAGGGACATGGCGAGCATGAAATCGTCATTCAAAAGTCCCGATTTATTTGTCATGTCAAACGGGCAACGACAGAACAAGAAGCCCAGAAGTTTATTCAAGACATCAAAAAACAGCATTGGAATGCCACCCACAATTGTTCCGCCTATTTAGTCGGAGAACGCGATCAATTCCAAAAAGCGAATGATGACGGTGAACCAAGCGGAACAGCCGGCGTACCTATGCTTGAAGTATTGAGAAAGCGTGGACTGAAAGACACGGTCGTTGTCGTGACCCGTTATTTTGGCGGAATTAAATTGGGAGCAGGCGGCCTTGTTCGGGCATATGGAAAATCGGTTTCAGAAGGGCTTGACGCAGTCGGTGTCGTAAAGCGCACACTCATGCAAGTCATGCATACGACTGTCGATTATACGTGGCTCGGAAAATTGGAAAATGAATTGCGCTCATCTGTATATAACTTGAAAGAAATTCACTACCTTGATAAAGTCGAAGTCGAAACATTCGTGGAAGAAAGTCAAACGGAAGCCTTCACCAGCTGGATGATCGAGCTCACAAACGGCCAATGCGAGATCCGAAAAGGCGATTTTACCTATTTGGAGGAAGATGTATAAGTGACAGTTTACGAATAGTCAAAAAACATGTACAATGAAATTTGGCGTACTTTGTTGAATGTTTTTATTTGACTAATTGGGAAATTTACACTGAGGTGTTGATGTGCATCTCTTGCACACATACTAAAAAGAGGTTGTTCAAAAAGTGATTTCATTCTTTCTTAAAAGGAGAAACCATATGTCTGATTATAGACGTTACCAAAAAAAGGTGAATAAGCGCAAAAGAAGAAGACGACTGTTTTTCTTATTCATTTTGCCTGTTTTAATTATCGGTCTCAGTGCCACCGCTTATGGTTCGTATTTATTCGCAAAAGCGAAATCGGTTGTCACCGACTCGTTTGAAGAAGTAGGAGATCGCGACACCTCGCCCATGAGGGAAGAAAAAATCGATCCGAAAAAAGACAATATTTCAGTCTTATTTATCGGGATTGATGAAAGTGAAATGCGCAAGGCGAATTTCGGCTATACAAGTACCAATACCCGTACGGATGCCTTGATCTTGGCCACGCTGAACGAAAAGGATAAATCGGTGAAACTCGTAAGCATACCGCGTGATTCCCGTGTAGAAATCCCATGTACAGACGAAAAATCCAAAATCAACTCTGCCCACGTAAAAGGCGGAACATTATGTACCATCGAAACGGTTGAAAAGCTGTTTGATGTGCCTGTTGATTATTATGTAAAAGTAAACTTCAACGCCTTCATCGAAGTGGTCGATTCGCTTGGCGGAATTGAATTTGATGTTCCTTATGACTTAAAGGAAAAAGACTCTCGAGATCGCCATAATGCCATCGTCCTTCAAGAAGGAGTTCAAACATTAAACGGGGAAGAAGCACTGGCCATTGCCAGAACCCGAAAATACGACAGCGATATCGAACGCGGAAAGCGTCAGCAGCAGTTGATCCAAGCTATCGTAAAAGAGGCGGCCTCCATCGGTTCTATCACAAAATACGGTGACATTATTGAAGCCGTCGGCGACAATATGAAAACGAACATGAAGTTCGGTGAAATGCTGTCATTTTACGATTATGCAACAAAAGGATCCAAGGTCAAAATCGATACCATCCCATTAAAAGGGGAAGATTATCAACCAGGCAGTGTCTATTATTACAAGTTGGACGAAGAGTCTTTAGAGGATACAAGCGAACTGTTGAAATCCCATCTTGAACTGCCTGGAAGCAAACCGCTGAGCGAACTTGAAGCGGAAATGAACGCAGACGAATCAAGCGAAAGCGAACAATAAAAATAACCCCCTGATGTTTGATATCAGGGGGTTATTTTTATTTTATAACGAAGACCCATTAAAAAGAGGTATAGAAAATCCCTGGTTACCGGATTCTCTATACCTCTTCCTTTTTATTATAGTTATTGTTTTACGCGGCTGTATCGAACGCCGCTTACAAAATTTAATATCGGTCGGTAATTCTTATCGACTAAACCAATCTTTTCGACGATGATTTCAATGGCTACAAGCAAGATGCCCAACACAAGGAGGGACGCCCACATTCCTTGTACTTTCGAGAAAATAACCGCCGCCAGTCCAAAAATGGCACTCATCGCATAAATGATCAACACCGTTTGGCGATGGCTGTACCCTAAGCGCAGCAAGCAGTGATGCAAATGCGACTTATCAGGGGCCGATAAAGGTTTGTTTTGAACAATTCGGCGAATGATCGCAAAGAATGTATCTGAAATCGGAACACCTAAAATGATCACCGGAACAATAAAGGAAATAACCGTAACGTTCTTAAATCCTAACAGAGACAAGACGGAAATGATATATCCTAAGAACAACGCTCCCGTGTCTCCCATGAAAATTTTGGCCGGATGAAAGTTATAGAAAAGAAAGCCGAGTATGCTTCCTAACATGATGAATCCCATTGTTGTGACAAAACCGTTCCCCATCATGATCGCCATTCCTGAAATGGTAATCAATACAATGGAAGATACCCCGGCTGCCAAACCGTCCAAGCCGTCAATCAAGTTAATCGCATTCGTAATCCCAACAATCCAAAGAATCGTTAACGGGATGCTTAAGAATCCAAATTCCAATGTTCCGCCAAAAGGCAAGTTAATGAATGAGATTTGAACGCCGCCATATACGACGACAATTCCTGCAGCGAGCAGCTGGCCTGCAAGCTTTATTTTCGGCGATAATTCCATCATATCATCGAATACACCCGTAATGATGATGATAAAACTTCCGATTAAAAGCGGAAAAGCATACATGCTTGTTGGCTGCATAATGAAATATCCAACAAGAAAACTGATGAAAATCGCCAGTCCCCCAAGACGCGGCATAATGCGCTGGTGAACTTTACGTTGATTTGGTTTATCTGTAGCACCTATTTTAAAGGCCAATTTTTTGACCAAAGGAGTGACTAAAATAGATGTAATAAAACAAATAAACAAGGTCAAATATAACATATAGACCCTCCTTAAGTTTATCTTAACCAAAACGATTGCTTACACATACGTGTCTTTTACAATGGATACAACTTACACTTTTTTATCGCACGATTCGCCGTAAATTCCTCGGCGAACGATTCGGAATACACGGTCCCGCAGCTTAATTCGATTCATTGCCGAATGAATCATCTTTGATCGATAGCGGCCGTATATTTGTTTGAATTTTCAAAAGAATTTGAAATTTTGTCAATTCTAGTCGACTCACAACTTGGATTATAACACAATGAATCTATGACTTAAATAGAAATTTATACTTAGCCTATCTCCCCTTTCAGCTATTATATTTTTCTTCCTTATCTACAAAATTCCTTCTTTTCTTCAAATATAAGCCAAATTTCCTCCTAATTTTGCTATAATGCTAGATAGATAGCTTAATAACATGAATTAGATCGAAATCAGGAGGTTCTCATGTTACGTTTGAAACGAAAAATAGCCATAATTGTTTGTGCTTCCACGTTATGTATAACCGGATTGGCGGCAACTAAAACCTCGGCGAGCGGAGAGTCCGTCTTGGCGAGCGTTGAATGGGTCATGAGCAAAATTAACCCATTGCAAAAGAAAGTAGATAGTTTAGAAACGAAAGTAACAGATCTTGAATCCCAAGTAGAGAAGCTCAAGCAAGAGCTGGAAAACGAATAGGTGATCCCATGAAAAAATGGCTGCCTTTTCTATTGATGCTGACATGTATGATCATATTCCCGTCTTCTTCTTTTGCCGCAAGCAGCGGATTGCCTTTTTCGTATAAGACGGAAGTGAAAGTACGTTTGTTACAAAAGCCTGCATTTTCTGCCGCTCTTACAGGTACCTACTCGTTGATGGATTTGAATGGAAATGCAATCATTCCGTTAAACGGGCAAACCGCCCTTTCCTTTCAACAGCAAAACGGTCAAATTACATTAACGGCCGGAACAGAGGTTTTCACTTCTCCGGCGGGATTTGCGGTCTATGAAACAACGGTCAGTGACCAAAATGAATTCAAATTGACAGGGATGGAAACAGCGTCCGGTTCAAAGGACGGAACGATGACATTTCGCGGTTCGTTTACCGTTAAACCAGGTAAAGACCGCCCTCTCGTCCTGAATGTGCTTGATATGGAAAATTATTTGAAGGGTGTCGTCCCTAGCGAGATGCCCGCTCTATGGCATGCGGAAGCCGTAAAGGCGCAGGCAATCGTAGCAAGAAGTTACGCTTACACCGATGTGGAAAGAAGCGAATTTCTAGAAATGACGGTTGCGAGCCAAGTCTATATAGGAAAAACCAAAGAGCATCCCAACTCCTCAAAAGCTGTCATGGATACGGCGGGCGTATATGTAACGTATAACGGAAAACCCGTTAAAACATATTTTTATTCCAGTTCCGGCGGGAAAACTGAAAATGCAGAAGATGTATGGGGCAACGCCGTTCCTTACATCCGTTCTGTCCAAGATGATTTTGACCGTCATCCAGGTAACACTTATTACGGGTGGGAACAGTCCGTTCCAACGAGTACCATTGCCCAAAAACTTCAGCTGCCAAGCACTCAAATGCTTTTAGCACTGCAGGTCGCGACTCGCACAGAGGGCGGAAATGCCAAACAAGTGACGGCTACGATTTATGATAAGTCATCGAAGGAGACTTCAACCAAGCAATTATTGGGAACATCGGCTAAATACCCCGATGCATACCGCAGCTTGTTTGGAGGGTTAAAAAGCAGTAAATTTTCCGTTTCTTCCAATTCGTCCTCTTCCATTATGAACGGAAGCGGGTCAACCGAAAAAACGGGTCATTTAATCGGCTACCAAATTCAAAAAGCCGATGGAACAACGGAATACATCGAAGACATGAACATCCAAGTTCGTACAAAAGAAGGCAGCAGCCTATTACCGACTTATCCGACGGATTTCTCCTTCAAAGGGGACGGTTATGGCCACGGAGCGGGCTTAAGCCAATGGGGCGCACGCGGCATGGCCGAAGCCGGTCATTCATATGATGCCATCCTAAAGCACTACTATACGGACATCGAAGTTAAAAAGTTGTATTAAAAAAGTGAGCTGACCCATAAGTCTCTAGTAGATCACAAAAGCTGATTTTTAATGAAAGGCCCCGTCACGAAATCCCTGATTTTACTGGATTTCCAAGACGGGGCCTTTCATGAGGATGACCCAAAAGGGCTGGTTTTTGCCCTTTTGGGTCATCCTCACTTTTTTACTTCTTATTTGATTTGCAGCGCCCGGTCGACAAACGCCGAGAATTGGGCGCGCGTTGTCGGGTCTTCCGGTTTAAAGTAGCCGGCGTTCCCGGTCGCAATGCCGTACTGCGAAATGGTTTTAATGGCTCCATACGCTTCCATCTCAGGCGTTACATCCTTATAATCATTGAATTCCGTATCTTTTTCCTCTAGTTCAAACGCACGCTGCAACACGAGAGCCATATGCTTTCGCTGCATCGATCCAAGCGGCTTGAAATAGTCATTGCTTCCTTTAAAAAAGCCCGCTTCATACACCGTCATAATTTCACGAGCACTCGAATGGGTATCCGGTACGTCTTTAAATACAGAAGGCGTGTTGGATAACGGCAAATCAAATGCTTTTATGAGCATGCTCGCAGCTTGATACCTTGTAATCGTTCTTTCCGGATAAAACTTTTTCTCTTCCGGATATCCGCGAATGATGCCCTTTTCATACAAGTTCATAATATGGGAATAAGCCCAGTGGCCTGCCGTTCCATTCGGAACATCGATAAAGACTGAACGATTCTGCTCGTTTGCCAAAAGCATGTCTACTTCTTTCTTTAGCGTATCCGCTTTAGCCGTGAGGTCATCCGTCTTCGTCTCCACTTTTTTCACTTCGGCTTCCGCCCAATCGACACTTGCCACTTCCAGACTTTCCGCCGCCTTTGCTTCCTGCTTTGCCGCTTCCTCACTGCAGGCCGACAAAGCCAGTAACGAACAGCAAGAACCCCATAAGAGCCACCTATTTATCTTCATCACATTTCCTCTCCTAAACTGCTACGGTGATTTTCTCAACTTTTTGATGATCTGTTCGATTTCAGCTATCCGGCACATCTTCCCGATGACCAGTACCAACAGCATAAAAATCGCAAATCCGGCCGCTGCATTCAACAGGGCCATATGTATATGAATCACGCTGCTTACACCGTAGGATGCTATCGCCAATAAAACAAAAAACAACCCATATTTCGTCAAATAAGGCGTATTCTTCCTCGTTAATTTTAACACGAAACGACTAGCCAGTAATAGGAAAAAAAGTTGAAAATAGGCACTGATTGTTGTAGCGAGAGCAATCGCATCGGCTCCGCCCTTTTCAATCCATAGAGCAACGAGAGCCACATTGACGCCAAATACCGAAAGGACACCGCTCACAACTGGATACAGCGATTTTTCCATCGCATAAAAGAAACGCGTCACGTACACATTGGCGGCATGGGCAAACATCCCGATCACAAACAGCTGCAGCAGCCTTGCCGTAACAGCCGTTGATTCCGCGGTAAACGATCCGTACTCAAATACCAATTCCACTAGATCACGCGCATAGAAAAAGATGAAGATGGAAACCGGAATAATCGCCATCAACAATAGACGCAATCCCTTATCATACATAACGGAGATCTCTTCAAACTGACCATTGGCCGCTTTGGCAGCCAGCGTCGGATAGATGACCGTCGTGACAGCCGTCATTAAGATGACTTGCGGAAGCTGGACAAGCTTTGACGCGTAATTCAGAGCTGCCACTGCTCCATCTTCCACTTGGGAAGCAAATACGCGGTGAAGCAGAAAATAAAACTGCAGCGTCGCGCCGCCCAATAAGATCGGAAGGCCCACTTTTATCATTCGCTTCGCATATTCCCCGTTTTCCATCGTCCATCGAAAGCGGAAGGAAAGCAAACGATCGCGCCTTAAATCCCTTACAAGAAGCATGATCATAGCAATAGAGCCAAGCAAGGCCCCCCAGCCATAGGCTTCCTCTCCCATAAAGGGATACAGAAGAACCGCAAGCAAAACAAAACCAGCATTATTAACTAACGTTGAAAATGCTGGGCCAAAGAAACGATCCTGTATATTCAATAAACCGGAAAACCACATCGACATGACCAGAAACAGGGTCGATGGCGCCATGATGGCCAAAAGAAGCGCGGTTTTCTCACTTTCCTCATCCGTTAATCCGCTGAACAATACACCCGTCACTTCATGGGAAAAAAGGATGAAAAAGAGTGACAGCGCCGCTATGCCCATGGTTGTATACGTGAAAACGAGCTCTTTAAACTGCTCTTGTTCCTTGATGGAACCGACTTTTTTGTAAATGCTGATAAATGCGGTGGTAATGGCGCCGCCTACCACCAAATAAACAAATGTCGGAATCGTATAGGCCAAAATGACCGAATCCGCCAAAGCGGATGTTCCAAAGTGATAGCCGATGACGGCTTCACGCAAAAAACCAAATAAACGAGAAATGATGTTGACGATCGTGACAACACCAATGATTTTCAGAAGTGATTTCTTGGGCATCCTTTATCCCTTCCTTCTTTCCTCGCAACTCACACATTTTCTTCAATGAAGCTTTCAATAAGGGAAAGAATGTCTTTTCTTCCGCTTTGAAAAGGCGCAGGTTGAAAAGAATGAATTTTCTCGATGGCCGCGCCAAAATCCTGCCCATCATGCCAGGCAATCAAATGGCCCGTCGCTTCAAACTGACTCACAATTTCCAGCTGGTGGTCATCATTATGTTCACCATACTTAACCAGTCTAGGCGCCGCAATCATTTTCTTGCTTTTCTTGAGTCCCGATGTAATGGAGCCCGTCCCGCCATGCGTCACAATATACGAAGCCTGATTGTACAGCTGGTCCATGTCTTCATAGCTTGTAAACTTGACAAGCTTCATTTTGGAGGAGTTATAAGGTGTATGACCGGTTTGTACAATCACTTCTTCTCGGATATTCCCTTTTTCGATTTGCTGTTCCACAGCCTTCAACAGCCTTGTAAACGGCAGCTCATGCGTTCCTAATACCACTAAGATCAATAGATTGAACCTCCATATACAGCTTTTGGATAGTGCACTTTCATGGATTCCCACTGCACGATGAATAAATCGGCAATCGGATAAATGAGCCGTCCCGAAAGCGTCGGAGTCGTCGTCTTAGCAAAACTTTCGATAAAGATGACCTTTTTGCCGAAGAGTTTTGCAATGTAACACATCGGTACGGCTGTATGCGCACCCGTTGTGACGACCACATCTGGCCGTTCCTTTAAAAATAAATACAACGACTTAAAGCAGTTGTAAGTAAACTTGAACAGATAGCGGAATAAATAGTTTCTCGCTCCATACATTAAAAATGACAATTCGTATTCTTTTTTCAGCTCTTCTGTGATGACAGATCGCTCTGTCACAATATGGTAGTCGTATGTGGAAAAAAGAGGTTTCAGCTGCAGCAGCTGTGTCAAATGCCCTCCAAGAGAAGCAATGAACATAACCTTTTTCCGTTTGTTTTTTTTCTTTAGCATTTCTCTCTACCCTCCAGGAGGAGAATAAACCTCTAACACTTTTTGAATTAAATATCGTTGATCATTCTCTCGCGCTCGGTTTTCGCCTTCTTCTAACAATTGTTCCACAAATGGTCCATCTTTTAATACATCTGCTATTCCCTGATATAACGACTCATCATCATGAGGCTCCACAAGCACTCCGGCACCGTCCGCCAATAAATAGCGAAGCCCGCCTACCTTTGTGCCGACAACAGGAGTATGACAGCTCATCGCTTCAAGTGCCACCAGGCCAAACCCCTCAATATGGGAAGGAAGGACAAATACATTGGCCGCCCCCATCCATACCGCAATCTCCTTTTGACCCATTGCGTCCAAAATATGAACGTCTTTTAAATCATGCTCTTGAATCAACCTGTCCAGTTCCTGGCGAAAGCCGGCGTCTTTGACTGCACCGATCAAATACAGGGATGCGTTTTTTTCTTCTCGTTTCACTTTAGCATAAGCCGCGATTAATTCCACTAAGCCTTTTTGACGAATTAAATTCCCGACAAATAAAATGACTTTTTCATCCTGAGGAAGCTGCAGCTGTTTTCTGGCAGCTTCACGTCCAATCGGCTTGAATACGTCACGGTTCACGCCCATATTAATGATGGACAGTTTTTCGTCCGGAACATGGAATTCTTCACGAATCGTACGATGAAGCTCATGGCCGACGGCAATGACATGGTCCGCCTCCCGCAAAATGCTTTCGGTCCATTTCCGGATCTTTGGAGACTTCTTCGCCATGCGGTCGATGTCGCCGCCATGCGCCGTTACAATCATCCGTTTGTTCCAAAGCTTTTTATATAATAAGGCCAGCATACCAGTCGGAAACACGTAATGGGCGTGAATGACATCATATGCCTTCCCTTTCGTCAGCAAGTTCCCGAACGTATGAAGCAGCCACATCCCGTATTTTTTCAATACATTGGCTTTTCCCATCTTCGGATTGGTGACCGCCAGCACATCGACGTCCAGCCCTTCCTTGCGCAGTGCCTCTACCTGATTTTTGACGAAAATCCCAAATGTCTTAGCTTGCGTTCCGGGATACATGTTGCTGAGCACAAGCAGTTTCTTTTTCTTCATGTATCATTCACCATGCTTACATTAATTTCGTTAATTGCTCGATTCCCTTTGCCGCTTCTTGCTTAAAGGCTTTTGAAATCGCCTCAAATTCTTTTAAGGTCCCCGTCCAATCCGTCTCCATCCGTTCCACGAGGGATAAAAACAACTGGTCATTCGTTTCAAGGGAATCAATGGCTGTAAAGTTTTCGGTTTTCCCGATTGTCCCCATAAAATCTTGGACTTTCTGGTGATAGCCAATCCCGATGATCGGTGTCCCCGCAACGACTGCCAATATTAGAGAGTGTAGCCTTGTTCCAATCACCAGGTCATGCTCCCGGCAAATATCGACAATGTGCTCCGGATATAAGTTTTCTTCCATGATCGTGGCAGCATGCTGCTCGTTCATCTGCTGAAAGATATCCTTTGTCACTTCGATGTCTTGCGGGTATTTCGTGGAGAAAAACGTCACTTCCACACCCTTCTCTTTCACAAGGCGATCCAAGTTTTGCGCCATCCCGCTAATATAAGCCCCGTACTTTTGGTCATCGGCAGACGGCCAGTATTGACGGCTGAAATAAGGAACGGCTGTCACAGCCACCTTCTGTACGTTTGACCCTGCCGGTCCTCTCTCCTTTGACGGAACAAAAAAAGCAGGGTCTCCAATGACCTTGACCTCTTTTTGAATGCCGATCGAATGCAGCAGCTGTTTGGAATGTTCATCCCGGACCGAAATGGAGTCCGCTTTATTCGCAAGCTGTTTAATAAAGAAAGTACCCGGCTTTGTCGTAATGGGACCGGCTCCCACTCCGTAAATCGCCACCTTGCAGCCGGCGTAATGCCCGAGTTGACCCAGTGTGCTGTAAAGCGGGGCATCACGTTTGTACATATCCATCAGCAAACCGCCGCCGCCGATAATCAATAAATCAAGCTGCTTCATAATGGCATAGCTTTCTTTGACGGTATGTAAAACAGAAAGCAAAAAGTTTCCCTTTTTATGCAGCAAACGGACCGATTTCAACCCGTATCGGTTCGTTGTGTTTTCCGGATGGTTGCTGAATACAATAATATTCTCTTTTTTGACGGCAAGATGTTCTGTTAATTGTGTCAAAATGCCTGACAAAATGGCTTCATCGCCATTGTTGTCATGACCATAGTTTCCGATTATGCCTACACGCATCAGACATACACCTAATTCATTTAAATTTTTTCAAAGAGTGCTTCTTTTAGCTTCCCGAAGCACTTAAGCCAGGTTTGTCGATCATGTCGAATGGCATCATTCGACATGATCGACAAACCCGTTCAGTAACAACTTTTTTATTATACTACTCTTAAGAGAAGGATTAAACCTTTGTTTTACGTCATTATACCAGTTTTTGTCCGGCGACAACAGCGCGGCCCCTTATCCCTTCTCTGTACACGAAATATGGACTATAAGAAAATAGTTACTGAAAGGACCCGTCACTGAATCCATGGTTTCGCTGGATTTTCATGACGGGTCCTTTCAGGAGAATGAAGGAAAAGGGATGCAAAGCACCCCTTTTCCTTCATTCTCTTTTTATTTTTTATAGTACTCGACAACTCCGCGATAGATGGCTTCCGCAAACAAGTCATAATATTCCTCTGACTTTAACTTGGCCAAGTCTCCTGAGTTTGTAATAAACCCTAGTTCAACAAGTACGCTCGGCATATCATTGTTTCGAAGGACATAAAAATCATTGTCTTTAATGCCGCGATCATTCGTACCGACAAGGGAAATGATTTGTTTTTGAATTTCAGAAGCTAGCTTTTTGCTCTCTTCGCCATTCAAGTTTTGCGAAGTATCATAGTACGTTTCCGTACCGCTTGCACTTGGGCTTCCAGAATTGGCATGGATACTCACAAACATATCCGCATATTTATCTTTCGCCAAATCCACACGGTCTCCAAGCGTTGGATATGTATCACCAGAACGAGTCATGATGACCGTCGCACCCGCTGTTTTTAACTTCGCTTCCACACGCTTTGCCACTTCGATTACAATTTGTTTTTCTGTAATACCGGAACCGACGGCTCCAGGATCTTTTCCGCCATGTCCGGCATCAAGGACAATCACTCGCTCTGCCACGGGATTTCCTTCCGTATTTTTCAGCTTCAAATAAAGCTTGCTGACATAACCGACTTGGCTTCCATATTGGACCTTCACCCAGTTGCCGCTTACAGATAAGACGGGAACGGTTTGCCCCTTCGAAAGCGTTCCGATCACCCCATTGCTTGTAGCCGGACCTGAACGAATATTTAAGCCGGTAGTCAATGATACCGCCACCGTCGATGCATCAATGGACGCCGGAGGCTTTTCCGTATCGACGCCGGACACATCATCATCCACCGATTTCACGCGGAAATCCGGATTGATGGTACGCGCCAAAGAAGCGGAAAATATGGCACGGTCCGCCAAGTTAAACGGTTTAAAGTAACCATCATTTTTCGTGATAATCCCTTCGTTATAAAGCGCACTAATATAAGGACGCATTTCGTGATTAATGTATACGTCGATAAACGGTTCATTCCGATCGGCCGGAATCGGCACATCAAACGCATTTACGAGAATTTTGGTCATTTGTTGACGTGTTAAATTATCCTCTGGACCGAATTGGCCATTGCCCTTTCCAGAGAAAATCCCAAGCTGATAAGCTTTTTCAATCCAGCCGGAAGCCCAGTGGCTCTTTGGAACATCCTTAAACGTAGCGGATGAAACAGTTGCTTCCTTTTCCCCTAACGCGATCAACAGCATTTTAGCTGCTTGGGCACGTGTAACTTCTTTATTAGGCGCAAAATAGCTCCCATACCCTTTAACGATCGATTTAGAACTTAAGTAATAGATTTCCTTGCTTGCCCAATGAGTGGATGGAACATCCGAAAAGCTCGCTGCTGCGCTAACCTCCATGACCGGATGAGGTGTGGCCGCAGAAAGCGGTGACATCGCGACAAAAAACCCTACAGCTGTGCAGGATAGGATTTTTTTCAACATAATTTGACGGCTCCTTTCAATTTACAACATATTCCTAGGTTAACAAATATATTACTATGTTTCCATAAAATATTAGTATTGATTTTTTAGAACAAATTACTAGGACAAAAGAAATACTTATCCAACAATGTAATTTATTGTAAAAATAGTAGTTTTAAAGTATAATAACTTGGGTATTTAACCCAGTTGGTCAATATTTATCCTGCCCTTTTTATCGGACAGATGAACTAAAAGTTTAAGAGAAATGGATGATTATGTTGAAAAAAATCGTAATATGTTTACTGTTGCTCACTGTTTTTTGTCATTTATGGACATTTGATGCACACGCCCAAACCAACACACCGAAAAAATGGGTTGAAATGAAGTACAACCATGTCATGATTTATGAAAAAGTTGACGGCAAACTGCTTCCTTATATGATCTTGAATTCCAAGCAGGCTTATGAGCTTCAAGGGTCAGCCAGCCAAAACTGGTACAAGCTAAAAGTTGAACAAAAAGATGTTTATGTGGCTAAGATCCGTATAAAAAAGGCTGAAAATAAAAACATCCAGTCTATCAATATTAGTTACAAGCCTACCGACGCATCTATTAAAGCGATAAAAGATACACCGGTATTCGCCTCTCCTTCAACCGAAGGGAAGACGGTCGCTTCTTTATTGAAAGGAATGACGTACCCTGTTTTGTTTGAACAAGGTGATTTTTACGGCATCGACCTTGCCGGGGTCAAAGGATTTGTAGCAAAATCAGACATCACTCCCCCTAAGGAGGAATCACCTTATGCAACCGCCGTTCCGGTTCTCATGTATCACCATCTGTTAAGACAAGCCGAGAACCAGTTCCCGAACAATAACGTGATTTTAAATTTGGAAAACTTCGAGCAGCAGATGAAATACTTGGCTGATGAAGGGTATACGACCATTATGGATGACGAATTGATCCTGTTTATGAAAGGCGAGCTTCGTCTTCCTAAAAAATCTGTTCTGATTACATTTGACGATGGCCATAAAACCAATTATTTATATGCGTATCCGATTTTAAAACAATACAATATGCATGCGACGGCCTTCATTATTACAAACCGGATTCAACCGCAGCCTGCCGAATTCGATCCAACCCGCTTACAATTCTTGAGTACACAGGAGATGGAAAGCATGAAAGACGTATTTAAATTCGGCAGCCATACAAACGGATTGCATAATTTAGAAGGGATGACATCACAGGTTTTATTGAAATCGCCAGCCGAATTGGTGGCTGATTTCACGACAAGCCGTGACATTCTTCAAACGTCTTATTTTTGCTACCCTTTCGGCCAGTACACGCCTGAAACCATTTCGCTGGTGAAGCAAACAGGTTACACGGCTGCTTTTTCCACGAAAGAAGGCTACGCGGAACCGAACGAATCACTCTACGAAATCCAGCGTTTCGGCGTCTACCCTTCCACAACGATGGATGAATTCAAACAAATCGTATCCGGCCTAAAATAAAAAGCAGAAGCCAAACATGAAACTATGTTTGGCTTCTGCTTTTTATTTGGCTGTGTTAGACGTTAATGTTGATCATTAAATAAAATGAAATGCGGGCTCTTATCTAATTTCATACATTCAGGAAAAGAAAAAAGACCCTACACTTTTGCATAGAGCCTTAAGAAAGGGGGGATATAACCTTGTTATCTTTAGTATATCCTCTTTCAGCATTCTTATACTTTAATTAAATAAAAAAATCTTACATTATGAATATGGAAACTTATCCATTCTTTTTACACGTATTATACCTTGGATAAAACGTACATGGGCCTTAGTAAAACAGAAAGGATGGGCGCTCTTTACCCATCCTTTCTGTTTTATTTATTGTAGAATCCGATAAAGGAACGCGCTGAACTGGGCACGTGTTACCGGGTTTTGCGGTCGGAAGGTGTTATCTTCCTTATACCCTGTTGTAATGCCATTGGCCGCTAACGCGGAAATTTCCTTGTAAGCCCAATGATCAGTTGGCACATCCCCGAAGTTTTGAGGAATGGTCCCCTCCAGACCATATGCACGGGTCAAAACGGCGGCCATCTGGGCTCTTGTTAATGTTCCGCTCGGATCGAAGCGCCCATCCGGCTTTCCTGTTACAATTCCCATCTTGGCAATCGTAGCAATTTCCTTATAATACATATGGTCTGCCGGTACATCGGAAAAGCCCGGATCGACAGGGTTGGATGTATCCAATTTCATCGCTTTAGCCAATAAGATGGCGGCATGGGACCGTTTTAACGGTTGGTCCGGCTTAAAGGAACCGTCGCCATATCCTGTGATGACCTCGAGCTCTGTCCAATATTGGATTTCATTATATGCCCAATGATCATTTTTTACATCCGTAAACAACGGTTTGGCAAAAGACGTTCCGCTGCTGTAGACGGCTTGCAACCCATCAAACGTAATCGCGCCCGTTCCCTGCTTTTCGGCAGAGGCTTCCGCCACGTAAACTTGTTTCAGCTGCAGCGGCAGTACCGCGTTGGCAGGAATAGGGGCTTGGACATGTTTCCAGCCCGTCCAATTCAAGCCGCCTTCTTCTGTAAAGTTAATCGTATGCTCCGTACCATTTCCGTCGACGATTTTCCCCCTGAGCCAGTGGCCTTTGCCGTCTCCATGTACCCACATACCTAAGCTTAACGGTTTACCCGCTACGGCAAGCGGCTGTTTTGCGTTGACATAGGCCGCCGCGATTTCACCTTTTGCCGGTGTAAAGTCATATTGAAGCTTTACCGCTCCTTTTCCTTCATTCACCACATCGCTTGCTGCAAGCGACGCATTGGCACGGGCAGCCGAACTGCTCCATTGGTTCACATCGTCCATATTACTCACGGTAAGCGGATCGCTTCCGACCGTTACCGGAATAGAAGAAGATACCGAATTAAAGGAAGCCGAGATGGTCCCCTTGCCTTTTGCACTTCCCGCCGTAAATAAACCGCTCGGTGAAATGGTTCCCACATTTCCGGAAACGGACCATTTCAGGACCGCAGGATTTAGCGTCACCGCTTTTCCATTTCCGTCCACTCCTTTGACGGCCATCTGTGCTGTGCTTCCTTCCCCGATTGGAAGAGAACCTGGTTGAATCACAATTTGCTTGATTGTATCATTTACGGTCAAAGGCAGTTTCACAACGGCTTGTCCATATTTGACGACAATCGAACCGCTTCCTCCTTTTGTCGCTGTAAACGTCATGCCATTAAATGTACCGGCAAGATCGCCTTCTATCGATAGGGATGCCTTCGAAGCGTCGACGTTTATGACATTGTTGTAACGATCCAATGCCGATTTGATGCTAACAGTGGTCGTCCCCCCTGTAGCGATGGATGGTGCCGTCAATCCCGCATTCAACGTGACCGCTTCCCCAATAGGAGCCGTGCTGACAGCTTGAAGAGTTGTTGAAACCGCTCTTTCTGCCGTCTGTGACGGAGAATTGGCTAATGTCGCATAAACATTTCCCGGTTTACGGACGGCCATCGCCGTGGAACCGCCCCCGTCCAAGTTCAATGCCCGGTCCGCCCCTAAACTCACGAGGTATTCTGCAAACTCAGGCAGTGTCATCCCGTTTGCGTAACCGCTCTGACGTCCATCCGCTGTTACGAAAAAGACTTTGCTGCGGTCTTTGCTGACAGCCACGGCCGTACGCGGATTACGTTCTTTCGCACGCGAACTGTTCGGGTCAATTGTCATCGAAACTTTCCCGTCTTTGACAAGCATCGGTCCGCTCGCCAAAATGTACTCGGCATTTTTCCATTTCGGTTCGATATCAACCGTCAACTGAATCGGGTCGCCCGGTTTCATATCCTTTAAGGAAGCCGCCAACGTTCCTCCTTGAACCGATAAAACAAAACCGTCTTGCGGAATGACGGAGTTCCCCCCTCCGTACGGTGTAACCGCTTGAACGGTCCCTGTTACAACCTCTCCAAACTGCAATCCTTGATCGACACGCTTAGAAGCTTTCGTGACGACAACTTCCATTCCATACGAATTCGTTCTTGTACTCGAATAACTGAATTGCGGTGTATAAAGAATTACTTCGTTTGTACCGCGCGCCTTATTAATAGAAGAAACTGAGAGCTGACCGCCTGAATACGCGACGGAAGATTGATAAGCAAACTGATCGATCAACGGTTTTCCGTCGGCTCCCACTCCAAATGCAGTCGGCACGCTCATATACTCATCAAAGCCGCTTGAAATGACCCCTAAATTCATGATGGTATTGTTCACTGCCAATAAATAAGCCGGAAGACCGGTGTCAAAATGAAAGAACCCTGCATTCACAGCTCCGACAACCGAATGTCCCGCTATTGTATCAGCTTTCGCCTGGGACGTAACGGTTGCTCGCTTCGATAGCGGGTCCGGTACTCCAACCTCTACTTTTGTATAAGGGTCTGCCAAATTCATTTCCAGTACACGGACCGCCTGCGGTGTCGAACCACCGTGTCGAATGTCCTTGTATGTAACTCCCGGTGTCACTTGAGTACGTTCATTGACCGTGCCGCTTGATACCTCAATGGCTTCGACAGTCGCAGCAGGCATGCCGCTCGCAACTACCTGGAAGCCAAGCACCAGCGCAAGCAACGGTTTTTTCCAATCCATTCTCCCCAACACTCCTCGCTATTTTTCTCTAAAAATATAAGTGGAATTTGTAAAATTACTCCACATTATGGAAACTCGTGACTATTTTTCTATCACTATTGTATAATACAATAAGATTCATAGGAAGGGATAGGGAAAAAAGGATGAAGCTTACACCCAAGCTCACGATGCACCTGGCTGCCATCGCCGTCGCTCTTTCCGGCTTTACATCTAGTGCTTACGGAGCAGAACCAATTGAGGAAGTCCGAGATTATGTCGAAAATTATTATGTAGATAAAGTGGATGATTCGGTTCTCCATCTGCCGACCATAGATGAGGTTTTATCGAAGCTCGACCCGTACTCCACGCACTTTACGGCGGAAGAGTACCAGCAATTCATGAATGCCATCAATCAAAGTTATGTCGGAATCGGCATCGGCCTTGAGCAGCAGGAACAAAAGCTCATGATTCCAACCGTATACCCCGGTTCTCCTGCCGATCGCGCCGGATTGCAGGAAGGGGATATCATCGTTTCGGTCAATGGTCAAACGCTGTTTGGATTGACTCTCGAACAGGCGGCCGAACTCCTTCAAGGAGAAGCGGGCACGAGCGTGTCGCTTGTCATTCAGCGCGGCGAGGAAACAACATCCTTTCATGTAACAAGAGAAGAAATCGTTTTTCCGACCGTCATCACAGAACGCCTGGCAGGAAATGCCGGTTATATATATATTGCTAGTTTCAATGAAGAAACGGTACCTTCTTTACAAAAGGCGCTGGCGGACATGCCCGATGTTGAACATTGGATTGTCGATTTACGCGATAACCCGGGCGGCTACGTCGATTCCGCCCTTGAAATGCTTGGAATGTTTCCATCGATCCGTACCGCTTTAATCGTTGAAAGCAGGGCCGGCAAGGAAGCCTATCCGGCAATCCCGCAAAAACGGAAATTCTCCGGTCCCATCGCCCTTCTCACGAACGGAAACAGCGCCAGCTCTTCCGAAATTGTGGCCGGGACGTTAAAAGCAACGGATAACGCCGTCTTATATGGAGAAAAAACCTTCGGAAAAGGCTTGATGCAAACATTGTTTGAATTGGAAAACGGAGATGTCTTAAAGCTCACCACCTATCGCTTTTATACACCAAAAGGGGAAGTGATCCAGCAAACGGGAATCGTTCCCCACATCAGCACGGAAACTCCATTGGAAGACGCACACGAAGCATGGCTGGAGGCAAAGTACAAAACGTACAAAGAGTGGCCGGACTTAAAGGATGTCGAACCAACGAAAGACTTTACCATCACGTTCCCCGAACCGGTAAACGGGCATTCTTTACTCCGCCAAAAAATCGAATTGGTTGAACTCGGCGGCCAAGCCATCCCTGTCGACTTCACCCAAACAACCCTTCGACAAGTGGCCATCCACCCGAAAGAAGCGCTAAAACCGGATGGAGAATACATGCTCATCGTCCACCCGGGATGGAAGACGTTTAAAGGAAAAGAAATCAAACAGGGCAACAGAGTCGAAATCGACGTTCAATAATCTTGATTTACCAAAAATGGTCATGGGCAAACATTAGCCCATGACCATTTTTACATGAATCTTATTTGGTAACTTGAAGATTGGAAAAGCTGCTTAACACGTTGCCCGATTGATCGGTGATATCCATGTTGGTTGCTGGTTTAATCGTAATGGCTTTGGCTGCTTCCGTTGCCGTGAGCGGTTCATTGAATACGATCTCATATTTCGTGTTCCCCGAATTGGCTACAGCCGTTTCGTTTTGATAGGCTTTTGCCGCGTTATCAATGAAGACTTGGAAATCGGCAGAAGGGGCACTCTCGTTTCCTCCGATTGTCGCATCCGTAAGCGCCTCGTTGAAGGTCAACACGATTTTCGAACCGTCAGCTGCTAAAACAGCATTTAATAAGGAAGGTTTCGTATTATCCATAAACTGAATCGTTTCTTGATAAACGTCCCCTTTTAACAGATTGCCGGCCGCATCCTTGACGTTTTGGATCTTAAAGACACGATTCGCGTTTTCCTGGAATTGTCCGTCCTTCAACTCAAGCACAACTTCTTGCATGCCTCCATTGAAATAGGCGTCTTCAAACACGTTGATGCCATCCACTGTATAGTTGTTCACATCGATGGCGCTTGCACTCATGTTCTCATTATATTGGACCTTCACTGTCCCGTTTGCGGCGTCATATGTCACATTCCCCGCCGTTTCGCCGTTTGAATCGGAAAGTTCCGGTCTTACCGTATCCGCATCCGCCGTTAACGTGAAATAGACTTTATATGCTTCGCTATTGTTATCTAAATCTTTCACTCCGCCATCTGCAAACTCCAAACGATAAGCACCTTCGACCACTTCAGAAATGTAATCGCCAAGGTCCACGACAATTCGTTCGCTATTATAAGGGTTTACCGTGATATCTTCGGCTTTTACCGTTTTTACGACCCCGTTCGGCGCCACAAGTCTAGCCGTTGTCCCTGAAGAAAGAGCAACGATTTCATCAAAGGTCACGTATACAAGATTGCCTTTCGTTCTTGTTTCGACGATGCCTGCAGCCGTTTGATCCAAATAGGAAACCGTCTCGGTAACCGTTTTAATCTCGTTGCCCGCATCATCCTTTTGACCGGCGAATGTCAACTTGTTAAAAGCGTCATTATTCAAGGAACCGATGTTAATCGTATAAACCTTCCCTGTCGCATCCACCTTATAGTCGCCCGTTGTATCCACTTTGCTGTCTTTCATTAAAGAGAAGGCACTGTCACCGTTGACCGAAAGGGTACCCGCTTCATAAAGGGGTTCGCTGAATGTGACTTCGACGAGATTCTTGCTTAAAGGAGTGACTTTTTGGACTTCTGGCGCTGTTTGATCGTCTGAACCGATCGTCAAATCGGCTTCCACTTTATTATTGGCAAAATAGTTATCGGCCAAATCCTTCGCACCAACCATCGTGAGCGTATAGCGGCCATCTTCGAGTGAAGAGGTATCGATTTCGACCACATCATTTCCTGCCGTGAATGGGGCGGTAATGGTTTTCGTGACACCATCTTCATCCTTTAACGTTAATGTTCCGACCGTTGAAAGCGGCTCGGTGAAATGAATCGTCACTTTATCCGCGGCCTTGATGTAATGGAATGAAGCAACAGCCGGTGCCGTATCATCATTCACTTTCAGTACTTCATCGAATGCCGTGAAATCTTCTCCACCCATCGTCTCTACCCCGTCTACAACAAAGCGATAATTTCTATTGTTCACAAGCGGGGATTCTGTTGTCGCCACTACCGTCATTCCGTCATCTTGGAGCTCGACCGATTCAACCGCTTTGCCTTCTACTGTAATATCACTGGCTGCCAATGTATCCTCGTTTATCTTTTTATTGAAATGAAGTTCAACGGTTTGTAAGTTGACCGCCTCCACCTTTGTCACCATTGGGGTTACCGCTTCCACCATCACTTTGACAGATGCTTTTTTATCGGTTCCTTCAATGGTACCTTCTACCGTGAACTCGCCTGCCTTAGAAGTATCCACTTTGCTCCATTGAACCTCTACTTCCCCTTTTTCACCATTGGCATATGTAACCTCCACCGTTTTCGGAAGCTCGACCGGCTGGTCTTCCTTCACTCGGATATCTTCCAATGAAGCCACTGACGTAATGTCACCACGCTGTGCTGACAAGGCACGATAAACGAACGATGCGAATTGGGCTCTCGTTACCTTTTCTTTCGGTTTGAATAATTCAACATTGGTCACGCCATTTTCCGAAAGAATCTCGATGTAAGAACGGAACTGGTCCTGCGCTTGATCTAAATCTTTTACCCGGCTTTCCTTTCCTGCAATCCGAATCAAATCGAATGCTTCTACTAGCACCTTGGCCATTTGTTCACGTGTAATATGGGAGTAAGGCATCAACTGGCCGTTTGCACCGGTCATGGCTTTCTCTGTAAACACTTCATAAGCAGCCTTCACCAGTTCTTGGTCCTGAGAGTCTGCAGCTACATCCGTAAATACCGCTTCCGCTTTCCCTTCACCTTCAATGGTACGTGCAATCATCTTCGCTGTCTGCGCGCGAGTGATAGGATCATTCGGACCAAAAGTGCCATTTGGATAACCTTTTATAATCCCTTTATCCGTTAATGCATCAATCGCTTCCGCGTGGGAAGTCCCCTTTTCGACATCCGGAAAAGTGGCCGCACTCGCGACAGGGGCCATCACCCCAGCCGCCACCACAGCAGATACAGACCCAGCCAAAAATTTACGATAGTTAGTAGACATTCAATAAATCCCCCTTAGCATATGGTATATTCATAGACATTTACTTCTCAGGGATATTTAACCAGTTTGATAGAGGGTGAAACCTGTTTTGAAAATATTTAGATAATAAATTTATAAAACCGAATCGAGTAGGAGGGGGCGGCTAGCCCCCGACCTCTCACACCACCGTACGTACCGTTCGGTATACGGCGGTTCAATTAAGTTTGACGTAGAGATTCATATCGTTGATATAGACTTTTCAGCCCTCGGCTGCTCCAATAGGAGCGGCCGAGGGTTCTGTCTAGGATAGGACTATGGGCAATTCTCCAATATTTCTTGCGGAAATTGCCCCATTCGTATGCTTGTTTCTTCGGAATCCCCAAACCAATCAGTTTCCTCATTCTTGTTTTTGGTTTCTTCCATTCTTTCCATATACACATACGCAATCTTCGTCTTATCCATCGATCAAACTCTTCGAATTTACTAGGTGTATCAGCTAAAGCGAAATAACCACACCAACCTGTTAGGTATTGGTTTAGTTTCATAATTCTTTGTTCCATAGAGTATGGCTTAGAACGTGAAGTCATGAGTCTGACTTTCGCTTTCAATCGTTTCACACTTTCTTTAGCTATTCGAACCTTTGGTTCTTTATGGAGTGTAAAACTAAACCCAAGGAACTTCCGTTTCCATGGTCGGTCTACTGCGGATTTCTCCTTGTTTACCCTTAACTTCAACTTTTCCTCAATAAATCCAGTGATCGAGTTCATCACACGAATGCCGGCCTTTTTCGTTTTCACGTAAATATTGCAGTCATCCGCATATCGAACGAATTGATGCCCTCTCTTTTCTAGCTCCTGATCTAATTCATTTAACAGAATGTTGGACAGTAAAGGGCTTAATGGACCACCTTGCGGGGTACCTTCTTCCGTTTCGATGACCACTCCATTTATCATCACACCCGACTGAAGATATCGGCGAATCAGTTTTAGAAGGACTTTGTCTTCTATCTTCTTCGCTACAATCCCCATCAACTTGTCATGATTCACTTTGTCGAAGAATTTTTCTAAGTCTATATCGACTACCCATCTTTGCCCCGATTTTATGTATTCCTTTGCCTTCCTTACTGCATCATGACCTCGTCGTTGTGGACGAAATCCATAACTGTTTTCGGAAAACGTCGGATCAAAAATAGGAGTTAGCACTTGGGCAATGGCTTGTTGGATGAAACGGTCTGTCACAGTAGGAATACCTAATAACCTTACTCCTCCGTTCGGTTTCGGGATTTCGATTCGACGGACAGGAGAAGGCTGATAAGTTCCCTCTTTCAGCGACTGCCGAAGGAAGTTCCAATGTTCATAGAGATGTCTTCGTAGGTCTTTTACGGACATTCCATCTATGCCATGGCTTCCCTTATTTCGTTCGACACGTTTTAATGCCGTTAAAAGATTTTCCCGTGACAACATTCGTTCCATTAACATTTGATAGTTCCTTTCTACGTGAACAAAGGGTTCTACTTATGCCAACTTCTGCTCCACCCTCTTGAAGTCCCCCATGGGATTCACCACTTCCTCCTTCAAGTAAGTCCTTTCGGATTGTCTGTTTCCGCACAGAAGTTGAACGCCTAGTCTTTGTTCTTCCTAATTGTTCGGTCCTTCCTTTATCTTCTCGAGCAGATAAAGTACTATGACCTCTGCTGACTTCTGACTGTTCAGCCATTCATCACTGAATGGGTTACCAAGTGTACTTGGCTTTCCAGTCAGACCTCCCCAGGTAAGAGCGCAGTCTTTCCCTCCATCTATCCGCTTCATTTACTCGATGTCACCTTCGGCAGTAAGGACTTTATCTTGTTTAGCAGACTCATCCAATGACACCTAGCCTTATATGAAGTTCGTGTTCCTCGGACCGGAGGTTTGCCGCCCGCTTCCTTCAGATTCCGAGTCACCCCGGACACCCTTGCGTTAAGCTAACCACTACTACTGCCTTCACGGTTCGGGACTTGCACCCTATAGACTGCGCCCATGCTGGGCGCACTAAAAAAAGAGAGCTATCGCACTGGGCGATAGCTCTCTTTCGACATATGTCGGGTGGTGACTGGCACCTTATTATTTTACTTCTACAGCTTCAACGTTTACTTTGTTGCCTGCTGCATCTGCAATATCAAGAGTATCTACAGCCTTGATTTCAAGACCATCTTCTAACTCTTCTGGAGTAATTACGTTAGAATCAGTAAGTTGGAATACAAGAGTTTTTGTTGCAACGTCAACCTCTGCAAGAGCAAAACCTTTTGTAGATTTTTCACCGTCAACATAAAGATCAAAGTCTTTAGCATCGCCGTTCACAACAGCTTCACTGAATTTAACAGTAACTTGGTTTGGAGCAGTTAATTTAGCTTCTGTTACTGTTGGGCGTACGTTCTCATCTAAATCAATTGTAGATGTATACTCGTCCATAGCAAGACCGTCTTTTGCTTTTACACCGCTGATTGCGATGTTGCGCTCACCAGTAAATGTGTTAGAATCAGCTTTTAATGTTAATGTTACTGACTGTTTGCCGTCCACGACTGGGTTAAGAACCGCTTTTTCTACTACTGCGCCACTTACTTCATAGTTATCTACATCTGTTGCTGTCACACCATCTACAGCTCCAGTGAAGTTTACAGTTAATGTGTTTGTATCAACAACAACTACTTCGTTGTCTTCAACAAGTTCAGCTTTTTGAGTTGAAGCTGGTGCTTCGTCTTCACCACGAGTGAATGTAGCTTCGAATGCATCTACACCTTCGTTACCGCTTAAATCTTTAACGAATGGAACTTTCGCATCACTAACATTTTTCGCAGTAAATGTTAACTCGTATTTAGCTCCTTCTACAGCTTCACCAGAACCAACGATGTCAGCCAATGCAATGCGGAATGCTTTATCGTTATCTTCTACTGCTACAACTTCGTTAGCCGCTACAGTCGTAGAAACATTGCTAGTTACATAGTCTTTAACTGATTTTCCTGAAACCTCAAGTTCAGCTAAAGCTGCGTTTTTCTTAACATCTTCGTTGAATGTTACTTCAAGATATTCTACACCCTCAACTGTTACTGCTTTTACAGACTTAAGCTCTGGGTCTACTGTATCAACAGCGAAGTTTACAACTTTACTGAATGCTTCACCAACTTCACCTGATTTATCAGTGTAACCAGCAGCAACTGCAACAGTTTGAAGACCAGATACTGGAGCATCTAATTGAACAATGTATTTTGTTTTGTCTTCTTCATCTTGCTCAACTGTTAATTCAGCATCACCTACAGTTACAGCAGGAGCTGCTGTTAATTCTTCAGAGAAGCTGATTTCGAATTTAGAAGCGTTGATTACTTTTACTGCCTCTACTTCTGGCTCAGTACCGTCTTTGTCACCTTTTTCAAACGTTACTTTTGTTGGGTTAGGAGAGATTAAGTTCCCTGCGAAATCTTTAACACCTACAAATGTAGCTTCGATTTCTTTCTCAGCTTCTACATCTGCGCCTAACGTTACAACAACAGATTTATTATCAGCAGATACGGCAGGTGTAAGACCTTGAATAGCTTCACCGTCTGCATATTTGTAAGATCCTACGCCAGCGTTTTGTACAGGCTCAGAGAAGTTGATTTTCAACTCACTTGCAGTGATACGCTCTACGCCAGTGATTGCTGGAGCAACTTTATCTTCTGCTTTGATAGTAGCTTCGTATTTAGCCACTTCTTTACCTTCAGTTGTTTCTACACCGTCAACTGTGATGTCATAACGACCTTCAAAGATGTTAGCATTTGTAGCTGTAAGCGTTAATGTTTTACCATCTTCACTTAATGTAGAAGTGAAAGCTTCATTTTTGCTGTCTAAAGATTTAACTGTTACATTACCTTCAACTGTATCTTCTTCAACAGCTTTGTTGAATGTTACTACTAATTCTTTAGCGTTAGCGAACTCAGCAGATTTAACCGCAGGTGCTGCTGCTTCAACGATCACTTTCACAGAAGCTTTAAGGTCAGTACCTTCGATTGTACCTTCTACTGTTTGAGTTCCAACTTTAGAAGTGTCAACTTCATCCCACTCAACAGCTACTTCAGCTGTAGTGTCGTTAGCATATGTAACTTCTACAGTTTCAGGAAGTTCAACTTCTTCGCCTTCCATTACTTTGATATCTTCTAATTCAGCCACTTCAACAATTTCGTTTACTGCTAATGCACGGTATACGAAAGAAGCGAATTGCGCGCGAGAAACTTTTTCTAATGGACGGAATTCTTCTACGTTTGTAACTCCGTTTTCAGAAAGAACTTCAATGTACTCACGGAAATCTGGGTAAGCTTTGTCTAAGTCAGTTACTTGGCTTTCTGCACCTTCAACATGTGTTAAACCGAAAGCTTCAACTAATACTTTTGCCATTTGTTGACGAGTGATTTCGTTGGCAGGCATTAATTTGCCGTTTGCACCAGTGATGGCACCAGCTTCGAATACTTCTTGAGCCGCTTTTACTAACTCTTCGTCAGCAGTTACAGGAACATCATCGAATACTTGCTCTACTTCGCCGTCGCCTTCAATTGTACGAGCGATCATTTTCGCAACTTGGCCGCGAGTGATAGAGTTACCAGGCTTGAATGTTCCATCCGGATAACCGTTGATGACACCTGCTTCAGATAAAGCATCGATTGCTTCTGCATGCGAAGAAGCTGGATCCACATCAGAGAATGTAGCTGCACTTGCTGCTGGTGCGATTGCACTTGCTACTACAGCTGCTGTTACAGTACCAGCTACGAATTTACGATAGTTTTTAGACATGTTGAAAATCCCCCTAAGTATCTTTCTTTATTTAAGTAGATAGTAATTGTATGTTTTGTCGAAAGTTGTCGTTATGTGTCGTTTTTTCCATATCAGGAAATCACTTATCAACTTTCTATTAAAATACTAACATACCATTATCAAGAAAAAAACCGGTTATTATTGTATGCATTGGTAAACATATGATACAATAAAAAAATATGGAAATTTTCAGCTCCTTTTTACATAGATAGAACTATATTTATTGGACGCTTATACCTAATAAACTGTAAAAAAAATGCGTGATTGCTTGGCAATCACGCATTTTTCATTCTTTCTATGGAGTAAAAAAGTTTTGGGCATAATATGGAATGGAATTTCCATTGAAGGCAACCCCCACTCCTAAATACGTCCATTTAGGCTGTAACACATTTTTTCGGTGACCCATTGAATTCATTAACGCTTCATGGGCAAAGATGCTGCTGAATTGTCCCATCGCAATGTTCTCTCCGGCCATCGAATAGGAAATGCCGTCCCGGTCCATTCGCTGGAACGGAGAAAGCCCCTGCAGGTTTTGATGGTTGAAATAATTATTCTTAGCCATGTCCACGCTATGCTTTCGAGCCGTATTGGAAATGGGATCATGCCATTTTAATACCGACAAACCATTTTTCACCCTTGTTGCATTGACCAAATCGAACAATTGCCATTCAAAACTTTGGCGGAGAGAATCGCTTCCCTTTCCATAAAAGCCTTGTTTCCGTTCTTCCGCACTTTTTTCCACCAGCTGAACAGCGGTTACTTTCTCGCTGTTATGCAAATCATAGAAAAAAGTGACATACACGTTCCCAATCAAATACGTATCATATTCCTCATCTTCAATCGCGTAGTTCGTCGCACCTTTTTGAATCATTTTAAGGGGAGTGCCCCACGCTTGACGGACGGCCGTTTTCGCAGAACCAATCTTAATCCCTTTTCCGATGTTCGCCACATCCTGGTTCGTATATAACGAAACCACTTTGCCGTTTGCATAGCCTACCATAAAAAACTGTTCATAGTTTTGATGGTACGTATGCCAGGAAAGGCCGTACTCATTGATTCCTTTTCGCCGGGGCGCTCCGTAATATGCTTCTACTTGAGGCTGCACATCCCCAATGACAATTCCCTTGATTGATAAATCTCTCGTTTGCTGGAAAACGGACTGTTCCACCATTTTTAAGGTTTTGGGAAGGTCGCTTGTATGAAAGCGATGCAGAAGGGTTACCCCTTGTGCACGAGTGAGGAGCGCATCTGGATGGAAGGACTCGTACGTTTTCAGATAAGACCCTTGTTTCGATGGATACCCTGTAGCAAGCTGCTGGTCATATATCCATTGAACCGCTTGCTTTTCCGTCATATTTTTCCCCGTCACGGCTTGCGCAAGCAGCAAGGCGGTATCTCCCCGCCGGATGGCCTTATGGGAAGATTCGATTCCCTTCACCGGAAGATGATACTTTTTGGCCATTTCATATTGCTTAGACACCCAATGTTCAGTGGACCCTGAAGCTGATTCCAGTTCCTCTGGTGCAAGATAACGGAGGAGCATAGCTAAATACTGCACTTCTGTTAACGTATGGTACGGTTTTAATAGCTGTTCCTTCGGATACCCCATCACGACTCCGTTTTCAACAGCCCACGTTATAGGCTGGGCCCAATAGGCCTTCTCTTCATAATCGTGATAAGCGGAGACACCGGAACTGGCACCATATGAATGATTGCTTGTAAAATTCAAAAACACCGCCATCATTAAAAAAAGGATGACTACTCGTCTCATTTTGTCTCATCCTCCGTTCTAGGTATCTTTAACACTATTATAAGGAATCTGTTTCTATGAAAACAGACCTCTATCATACTATTTTTACAAGTTACATCGGTTGTAAACATCTCCGTAAGAACTTTCGCACGACCATTTTCTACAAATAAGAGACGGGCAGTATCCCAAAAAGGATACTGCCCGTCTCTTATGCACAAATCAATCGGCATGGTTTGTAACCATGCCGATTGATTTACGTGAATTTACTCTACCGAATTAGCAAAGATTGCGTTCGACAAAAATCGGTAGCTTTGCTTTGTATGCGCGCGGAATGTCAGGTCATTGGCATAGGCGACAATGTTATAGTCATCCTGCTGCCATGAGAAGGCCATGATTTGTCCCTTCACTTGCTCTTTCCCCGGCCACCAGCCTGCTTTGTAAAAGTCAGCCGCACCACTTACCTGCAGCAATGCTTGAGCCCCAGCCGGCAGCGTTTTAACCCATGTACCGGAAGCCGTATAAATCCACTCTTCATTTCCATAACCAGATGTGTAGATCTGATTTGGAGTGACATTCATGTTTAAAATGCCCTCATGATAGAAATCGGTATTTCCATATTCAAGGCCCGGAACGATGTTTTGATCTTTCACATATTTCAACGCTCCGCCTCCGGAGAAAATATAGGTTTTTCCTTTTTGAACTTTCGCTTTTCCTTGGTCATCAAAGATAAGGGAACTGTCTGTTTCTTCCCCAAGCGTAAAGCCCAGTTCGTTCAAGATAAATTTGGACGCTGCACTTCCTGCCGCATAGACGGATTTCTTCTCTAATTTTTTCGTTACAGGCTCACCTTTGGCAGGAGTGAGATCTACCGTATATTTAGAAACAAGAGGTTGTAAATCTTTAGATAACACCACAAAGTCGCCTGCATGGTAATCTCCGCTTGCTTCTGTTACATACTGCACCGCTTTTTCTGATGCAAGCAGTTCGTTCACAAGCTTAACGGCATCATTGTTCGTGTTGCCGATCACATATTTTTCTACCTTTTGATCGATAGCCAAAGCAGGCTTGTCTACTTTACTAACTGGAGCCGTTTTATTTTCAAAAGCATTTTTCTGGTAGATTCCATAACGGTCAAAGCCACGTAAATCAGGGAAATTCGTAATGACAGAATCATACATCGCTTCCCAATCGGATACATCTTCACCGTCTGCCAAAACGGCATTGGCCAGTCCGCGTTTCGCCTGATGCATCGGTACGATAAACGACCCCGCCGGGTATTTCACGCCTTTTACCGTCACTTCTTCTGTCGTCTGTTCCACTTTGATACCGTTGCGAATCAAGTATTCTACCATATTATAAACTTCTAAATCATTTTTTTGCAGTGATTCAGAAACCGGCAGCACGTAATAGTCCGGGAAGAAATTTTGATTTTGATCGCGGTCGCGTCCAATCACTTTCCCATCCTGATTGACGAGCCATTGATCCACCTCTTTATTATCTTCGCCATTCACGCCGCGTTTGAAAATTTCCAATTGGTTCATGTACAGCTCTTGTTTATGATCAAGGGCATACTTCACCGCTCCAAAGTTGGCATAAATCAGCGCCTTGTTGGACTCTTCGTTTAAATCAGGAATTTCGACCGTATGTCCCATCGCTCCATGGAACATTGCATACATCGCCGTGTAAGCGGTCGTTGCATCATCCCAGCCGTTTTCGTAATCCAATGCAGGAATTTCGTATTTTTCATAAGCGGTGTTGGCGATACCCGCTCTTCCCATCGCATGGGCATTATCGATCATGCCATCCATCAATAAATCGTATTCGAAGTTCGGATTATGAGGAGGTGTACAAGGCTCAATCAAAAATCCTTTCACGAATCCGTGCAGATCCAAGAATGATAATGGTGTCCATTTCGCGATTTCCTGTGTGACGATTACTGATTCTTTTTGCGTTTGATAGCCGTTGTCACGATTCAAGTCAAAGCCGTTTGCGTTATGTCTCGTGTTGTTCACACGGCCATCCGCATTATGGGCAAGGTTAAAGATGAAGATAAAGTTATCCAGTGCATCGTTAACATCCAATGTGACCGATTGCGAATTTCCTTTATCATCTGTTGTTTCATAGGAAATGACATCTTCTTTCGTAAATTGATGTAACAAATCCAGCATGGCATCCACACCCGGCGCTTCGTCCGGATGGATATTATTGAACCAAATCGGCACTTGATAGTTTTCCAGTTTGCCTGATTGAATATCCTGTTGCAATTGTTCGGGGTTTTCCAATGCCTGCGGAAGCGTTTCGTTCAAGTACGTGTCGACCGCCGCTTTATCCTTTGCCAGCACGACAAAGTGCATATCCCTTCCTTCTACCGTTTGACCGATCGATTTATACTCCGTATACCGACCCTGTTTTTTCCCGTTGAAAATCCGGTCGATTTCCGGCTTGATTTCTTCGTATTTACGATAGCTGTCATAGACATTGAGCTTCAAGGAAGCTACCGCCTTCTCCCCTTTTTTCGGATCTTTCACAGCTAACTCATAATTGTTGATAAACTGTGGATATTTGACGCGGATGCTGCGGGGCGATAAATCATTGGTATCGAACAATAAATCAAAATGAAGAACCGCCTTAATTTGAGTCGTTCCTTTTACATACTGGGGGCTTTCTTTAAACGTAATATAAGGTCCCCCCGTAAAATCTCCCTTATCTTTATTCCATTTCTTCCACGCATTCAACGGCTTGCCGCCAAATGACCACTCTATCTTCGACAAATCGGCTTTGTAGCCTAAATCCACTTCTACCGTTACGTCCCTTGCTTCCGTCATGGAAAGAAGCGACCGGCTGACGCTGATACTGGTTTGTTTCTTTTCTTCTTTAGCCGCTGCAAGAGCTGCACTGTTCGGCAGCAAAACGGACAGCATGAGTACGAGCGCGATTAAAAGTATATGAGCCTTTTTCTTCATCCCCTTATTCCCTCTCTTTTCTATTATTTGAAAATTATGTATTTTCACACCAAAATCATATCATAGTTTTTCGGAAAGCGAAATATACGAAATAGGGAATTTTTGAGAGTATGAGGTTCTCCATTTACAACGATAGACCAATTTGCTAGATTAATGTTTGATACAGTAAAAGTAGACCCTGAATCACCGGGGGCTATACTGCCCGTTGGAGCGGGAAAAAGAAAGGAAAGAGACTATGCAATACCATGTAGAAGATAGACGTTTACCGAAAACGCGGAGTTCTTATTTGTTTGCGGAAACATCCAGGTCACACAATACAAACGATGCACCCTCTTCCCGCCTGGAAAAAAAGCGGATCAAGCAAAAAAAGCCCGTACAAAAACCGCCGTTGTATTCGATTGCGGCCCTAATTGCCCTCATTCTGCTTATTATTTATATAGCCGGCTCGCAGCTGTCAAAACCGGAGCGCCTCGTACAAAAGCTTGAAGAGGCTGTTCAAGATAAAGATTACGGGTACATCGCGGATGTCATGAACGACGGCCAAGATGAGCTGAAAGCCACGGAAGAAGATGCCAAAGCGTTCGTCTCTTATTTAACCCGTGATCAAGCCGTATATGAAAAAACATTGAAAAGCCTGCGTGATTCTTATGCAGATGGTCCGTCCTATGTAAACCAAGCCGTTAAACCGTTTATTTCATTGCAGCAAGACGGCCGAAGCTGGTTGTTCTTTGACGGCTACACGTTAAAAATCGAAACGTACAAAGCCTATTTATCGACAAACTATGAAAATGTGAATCTTTATTTGGGAAACAAAAAAATCGGCACGACCAAATCGGCAGATGATACCGTGATCACACAATCGCTGTTTCCGGGCATTTACACCTTCAAAGCGGTCCCGACTAAAGCAGATGGCACTCTTGAGGTGAAGCAAAAAGTCGATGTGACAAAATCCATTCATAATAAGGCACAAGTCTATTTGGAGCTGGAGGGTGAATATATTTATCCGTCCTCCAATTACAAAAGCGCCCATTTATTTGTCAACGGAAAAGATACCGGCCTCGAGATGGGAGATATTACGAACGGATTCGGCCCTGTCAGCACGGATGGATCTGTCGTCGTCCACGCGGAGAAAGAATTTGAAGACGGCGTAAAACGAAGCAAAAAGATAAAAGTGGAAGAAGAGACAGACCTCTACTTGCCGATCGCGGAAGATGAAACATCCCGCTTGGAAGAGGAAGAACAGGCGGAAGATGACGATGTCGGTGACTTTTTGCAGCACTATGTGTCCACCTCCATGGACGCCATTAATCAACGTGACTTCTCGCTGGTCGAGGATTCATTCATCAAAGGAAGCAAATATGAAAAACAAGCAAAGGAATACGTCAAATACTTAAAGAAAAAAGGCATTACGGAAGAATTAAAAGCGTTTGACATCAAGGATATGAAACGCCTTTCCGATGACAGCTACGTGATTGAGACATATGAACAATTCGACATTTATTATCGGGACGGCTCGGCTAGACGCAAAAGCTTCAACAGCCGCTATGCCGTCACCTTGACCGAAGACGGTCCGAAAGTAAAAGACTTGCTGGAAAGCAAACAGCTGCAAAGCGAAAACATCGAATGAACAAAAGACCATCTTATCGCTTTCTGACAAGCGTATGATGGTCTTTTGTTCGATAACTAAAATCTCCTTCCATGTTCCTCCCTCAACTTCCGCTATTATTTCGATAGAAATGCTGTGCATCCAACTGCCGCAAGCACTGTCGCTAAAAAGATAAACAAAGATGTCCAAACAACCCTTTTCGTTAATGTCCGTTTTCCTTCTGCCTGTAATTTCAGAGAGGCTGTTTCCTCTTTCCTTTCATTCCATTCGTCACTAAGGGCATGGCCGCATACACGGCAGTACGATTTCTTTTCAATGGGCGCGCCGCATTTAACACAAACCTTCATGTTATCCCCCCTCATATATTTACAAATGAGAGTGCTTCTTTTTCGTTAAAGGTCTCCATTACAGTATTCTGCATGCTTTAGACATTACATTATATATGTAATCATCTAGGCGCCTAAAAAGAACCTGGAAATAAGATCTCCCCCGCTCTGCGCGACAGTCATACCCCTGCTGATTGAACGTTCACTTTATATATTTACATTGACGGCGTTTAAAAGAGCATAAAAAAAGCCACCGGCCAAGGCCAGCAGCTTCAAAAGCAAGCTATATCCAAGTATAACTTGCTGCGAGGTCTTTTTTTTATAAAAAAAACCTCGGTTGGTAGCTTTACTGTAATATGAAAAGGGATACCATTTCAACAGGAAATTTTTTCTGAATAGCGTTTTGGCGAAAAAAGGTTCCATGGATTTATTTTTTTGCCAGCATTTATCTATTCGGTCATTTTGTTAATAAATTTGTCACAATTATATTACATATATTTGAATAACATCCATATAATAACTAATTTGGCATAACATTCTTGATGATATTCATGCTTTCTCTTGCATATAATGAGAGAGATAAGATTTTGGTTGGTAAACCATATTTGTTGGCCTGTTCTCGATGAACAGGCTCTTTTTTTGTCTTTTTATAAATTCTATATTTTTACATTTGCGATGAGATGTTAACCCATGTAAAATAGGCGTTTTTTATGTATGTTCCATGAGTTACTATTATAGTAGATATTCAGAAACTCTTCTTTAAAGGAGACTCATCATGATCAAAGCGTATCCCCTTTTGTTCATACTCTTATTCTCATTTTTTTCTCTGCCTGTCGTAACGAAAGCCGATGGGCAAGAATGGATCCTTCACTTACAAAACGATGAAGCCATACGGACTGTTCAGTCGTCTTCGGTCACGATATTGGAACAGGAGAACCATCAGTTGAAAATAGCGGCAACACCAGAAGAAATGAACCGTCTTAAATCGTCTCCCGGCGTTCAATATATTGAACCAAACAAACAGAAACAAGCGAGCTCTCTTCTCTCTTATGATGACCCTTTGCTTCTGCAGCAATGGGGATTAGCCGATATTCAGGCTTTGCCCGCTCTCGAGCTGTATAAACAACAACCCCGTAATTTGCTGAAAGGGTTGACCATCGGTCATGAAAAAGATGGGCAAACGTTCTCCTACAATGAGCAGCCGCTCTCTAACGGAGATTGGGTGATTCACACGAAAAATGAACCGTTATCTAGAATATCGGTCACTTTAGATTATTTTGAAGGCCCTTGGACAATAAAAATTTTCGATGAGCATGGAAACCTGCTCGGACAAAATGAAGGCCCGCTTTTCATATTAGACGTTTCGCTGCCCAAAAAGCAAGTATTTCGCACTATGCATATCCATATTGAAGGAACAGAGACCTGGGAGAAGCAGCCTTCTATCCAAACATTATATGGTACGAATGCACCAAGGGTCGCGGTCATCGATTCGGGTATCTCCCCCCACGAAGATTTTTGCGGGAACGTCTTGAAAAGCCTCGGGCGTGATTACGCGGAGTCGCTTCCGTACGGGGAAGACCGCTTCGGGCACGGAACATTCGTGACGGGTGTGCTGGCTGGCTGCGGCAATAACGGAAAAGGTATGACGGGAATCATCGGAAATGCACCTGTCGATATCATTCCGCTAAAAGTGCTGGACCAAGCGGGAAACGGCGATGATTTTGACATTAGCCAGGCCATTTATGACGCCATCGATCAAGGGGCGGACATCCTTAACATGAGCCTTGCCGGTAAAGGAGAAACGATGATGCTGCGAAAGGCCGTGATGGAAGCAATCAACCACGGCATTCTCATCGTAGCGGCAGCCGGCAACGACCAGACCGACACGAGCAACTTGTACCCTGCCTCTTATCCGGGAGTGCTGACCGTCACCGGCACAACGGCCGAACATGCCCCCATTCCCGTCGCCAATTACGGCTGGGAAGTCGACTTAAGTGCCCCGGGAGCCAATATCATCAGCACCTTCAAAGAAAACGGCTATCAAACGATGCGCGGCACTTCTCTTGCCGTTCCGTATGTCAGCGGGGCAGCCGCTCTGTTAAAAACCGAACAGCCTGAGCTCGATGCCATCTCCCTGCGGCATGCTCTCATTCGCTCTTCCCTTGATATCGGAGAACAAGGAGAAGATCGGTATACAGGGTATGGATTGCTTCAATTGGAGGAGGCACGGAAACTGGCGGCTGAACAACCGGCCGCCATCGAGTGGATCACGTTAAAAAACGGACAGCCGCTGCTTGAAACTTCTTCCCATCTAGTCGGTTTTTCCAAGAGCCTGATCGGGCAGCAAGCATGGCTGTTTGTGGATGACAGCCTTCACACCGCGTGGCATGTGACGGATTCGATGATGGATGCCTCTCTCCCTTTTGTCGAGGGAACGGCAACGATCAAGCTTTTCACGACAGACGCCAATCAAACAGTCACGGCCAAGCAAGAGATTCGCACCCAAGGAGAAACGGCGGAAAAACCATCCTTTCAGGACATTCCCGTTTCTTTTTGGGCCCATGACGAGATTGGACAAGCGGCAAGCATGGACATCATCAATGGGTACAGAGACGGCACGTTTCGGCCGAATGAGTCCGTATCGCGCCGTCATGCGACCATGATGCTGGGCCGTTTCTTCAGGTGGGACGGACCCATATCGATGAAAGCCCCTTTTCAAGACGTTCCCATCGATATGCCTGGATTCCTTGCCGTTTCGGCCGCTTCCGAACAAGGAATCGTGAAAGGGTACGATCAACAGTTTCGACCGAACGAAACATTGACACGGGCGCAAATGGCCTTAATGCTGGCACGTGCCTTAATGCTGGATGGTTCGGTTGAATCTTCCCATTCATTTGAAGATATCCCGCCTTCCCATCATGCTTATCAAGAAATTCAGCAGCTTGCGGACTTGGGGATCATCGCCAAAGCAGACCACTTCCAGCCAAACGATCCGGTTACAAGGGCACAGCTCTGTGCGATGATCGTGCGTGCCAGTCACCACCCGAAGTTTGTCGAATCCAAATAGAAACCCATTACACGGTGAAATAGGCCCCCTGTAGAATTCAGGGGGCCTAACGGTCATTAAACACATTATTCACTTAACTTGATAATGACCGTATCTCCTTCTATGCGAATCGAATCTTTGGATGGCCAAAGCGGCATCTGTTTGACTAAATCACTTTCCCGGAGTGTTTGCAGCTCTTCATCATCCAAGCGGGTCAGCGTTTTACCGAATTGATTGGCCAGCATATATTCAAAGTGGTAAGGCTGACCTAAAAAGTGTTCACCTATGACACCCGTCATCAGCGGAATATTTTCCGGCACTTTTTCGGACGCCAATTCTGTTCGCATAGACGGTCTGCCAATCACAGCCAGCCTAGAGGCCTTTTCATACCCTTCCGCTTGTTCCATCCGATCAAGAACGCGGTTCATAAAGGCATACGATTTTTCATATCTTAATGTCATATTGAAATAGGCAATATTATTAATAATGGCAAAGTTAAACGTAATCAAGAACAGGACAACGACTGTACTCCAGGAAAACCATTTGACCGCTGACGTCGACTGCTCAAGCCGATCATAAATGACAATGGGTAAAAGATAAACAAGCACTAACGCCATGACCATTAACATATGATATTCGACGCCAGGTGAGACAAAATACAGAATGAACGCAAATATTGGGAGAAGAATGACACTGAACACGATTAAAACGATTCTAATCGGTGATAAATATACTTTATTTCGGACGACTGAAAGTCCAATTGCCAATACAATTAATGCGACAAGAAACAAATTCAACACTTCAAATAGATTAACCGGGAAATCGGAGACAAAGCCTCTAAAGAAAAATTCCATAGCGGTGTCTTTAATTTTCACAAGTTTATCCATCATGCTTCCTGAGCGCATACCAATTTGGTCGAGCCCCTGGTAGTTTATAATTTCGCCGCCAAACAGCTTTTGATAGGTTTTGAATGTGACAGCATACAACGCCATCCCTATCGCGGTCATACTCGCATATCGTACGAGTGAATAAAGCAGCGGTTTCATTTTCGTCTGATTGAGAGCGAGTTCTCGGATAAACCATACTGTTACAACAGCAAGGACAACGGTCAAATTGGCCTGATAGATTCCGACGCTCAAGTAAAAGATAAGTGAAGCAGGGAGAAAGCCGAACCTATACTTTTTCGTAACCAAGATCGCCGATACCGCTAACAAAATACCTGCCATATATCCATCTGCCGTAAACATATAAGAAAACGTGGCAGCTACAGCTGGGAACGTTACGATAAGACCTGCAGTCAACACAATAGCAGGTGTTTTGCGCAACTCGAACATTTCGGTCAGCACGACCGTTATGAGCGCTAAGTAGAAAACGGATAATGAACCAATCACCCAGGGCAGATCAAAGAACGAACTGATTCCGCTAAAAGGACCTAAAAAAAAGCGGCCTGATTTAAACTTCAGCTGCGTATTATAAATATTTGTCAATCCATCATGATTCGGCAGCATATTGGTAAACACATACATATGCGTTAAGAAGCCAATGATAACCGCACTAAAAAAGGCGATTTTCCATTCTTTTTTGATCATCATCTTCCATTTACTGAAAAACTCTTCCGGCATCTGTTTGCTCCTTATTACTTTTCTCTTTAACTAAATACTGCGGGCGGCGTTTCGTTTCATAATAGATTCGGCCAATATATTCACCGATGATTCCTAAAAATAATAATTGCATCCCGCCAAGCACAATAATCGCCGAAATCGTGGTGAAGTAACCAGGTGTATCAATACCGTGCAGGAAATAATTAATGAGAGTCAGCAGTATATAGATAAAGCCAGACAACGTGATGAACATTCCACCATAAATGGCGATACGTAACGGTTTATTGTTGAAGGATAGAATCCCGTCCATTCCATAGTTCAACAGACTGCTGAAGCTCCATTTGCTCGTTCCGTTTACACGAAGCTGGTTGTCATATTCAATCACTTTCTCATGAAACCCAATCCATGAAAACAGCCCTTTTGAAAATCGGTTGTATTCAGTCATCTTCAGTAACGCGTCCAGCGCTTGGCGACTTAATAAACGAAAATCTCCGACCCCGTCTGTAATGGTCACATCGACAAGTCTATTGATCAATTTATAATAAAGATTTGTCAGTTTACGACGAACAAATTTTTCCCCGATGCGATTGCGCTTGGCAATGACTTGATCATATCCTTCTTCAAAATGGCGCCACATGGTTGGGATTAATGAAGGGGGATGCTGTAAATCCGCATCGATCAAGATGACCGCATCCCCTGAGGCATATTGGAAGCCTGCCAGAATGGCAGCTTCCTTTCCAAAGTTTCGGCTGAACGAGATGTAATGTACATCGGTATCTTGTTCGGCCATATCACGAAGGATGGCAAGGGTTTGGTCCTTGCTTCCGTCATCAACAAAAACATACTCGACGGCTATAGGAAGTTCCTGTACATATTTTTGCGTTTCAACATAAAAATCCTTTGCGTTTTGTTGCTCGTTGTAACAAGGAACGACAATACTCAATTTCTTCACGAATCGCCCCTCCTTCTACGATTTTAAGATTTTTCGTGAGATGATAAATGTAAATGGGATCGCTGCTCCAGTGGCAAGGAGCGGAGCTAATGCATTACCAAATTGCAGCCACTCTTTCAATATATAAAGCGCACCGGTCGAGACCGTTATGTTCACCACATAGGTTAAAGGAAATTGAAAAAATTTCTTCCAGCTCGGTTTGGAACGATACGTAAAATACGTATTGAGATAAAAAGAACCGACCATGCTAATGAGAAATGCAAGCCAATGCCCTACAAGATAATGAATGGATAGAATTTCAGTGAACAGCAAATACCACAGATAATAATGGAAGGTATTAAAAAAGCCGACCAATATGAATCGAATGGTTTCATTTCCTATATTTTGCATAAAAATGCCTCTTTTCATCAATAACTGACATGATTCATTATAACCGAATATCGGTGCCAGTCACCACCCGAAGTTTGTCGAAACGTTTCTCGCACCCTTGTAACGTACAACGAGCATCCAGCCCGAATAAAACATAAGCCGTTGGACAAAACTTAGTTGGAACAACACATTCATTCTCGAAAGGAGCTTTTATATGGACATATACACTAATTACCCGGTGGCAAATTTACAGGACAATCAGCTTGAAAAAGTTCAGGAACTTGAAAACGCATTGAATCAAGAAACAGGTGACAAGATTGTATTAATCGCTTACCAGCATGAAAAGAGCGAGTAGAGACAACAAGTCGGATGACGATAAAAAAGACGAGTCGATTACACTTTAAAATCGACTCGTCTTTCGGTTATTTAATGAACTTCGGACGTTAACTGTTACCTCTCCGACCCCTCACTCGGTAAAAAAGTGATCCCAGTCCTCTCCCCCGCCTGTTAACTGAACATCAGCTGCAGTGGCACGCAGGATGAAATGCTGTTCATCCACTTTTTCGGCTTTGGCACGAATGGAGTAGTTGGTTAATTGGGTGTTTATTGTCTGTATCATTCCATCTATATCGCCATAGTCCGCATTCAGCAAGATAGAGGCTGTATTTGTTCCATCACTCACTGTAAACTGGAGATTGGCATTCGGGTTAGCAGCGGTACCCGTAAAAGTATTAGTCTCGAAGAAATAATTCCAGTCCGGTCCACTCAGTGTAATCGTGTTAGCTCCCGGCTTAAAGAGAAAGATTTTGAAGCGATCGGTTTGTCCTGAGGCATCCGAGATAACTGTCGCTCCCATCGTGCGATTCATGAGTCCTTCAACTCCCCCTATGCGGTAAAAATAATCCTGAATGGTACTTTCTATGGCTGAGCCAACCGCTGCCGCCGGTGTCTTCACATACTCGTTTAACGGTATGTTCCACCAAAGGTCTACATTAATCTGGTGGGTTCCATCACTTATCGTAAATTTCTTCCGATTACTGCCGCTAAAATCTGATGTAGCAATAGGCAGACTGGTAGCCTCAGCCTGGGAATCGACCGCTGGCGCAAAATTAAAGCTCGTTAAGTCACGGCTTGTAATTGCAGGCAACGAAGCGGTACGAACGTTCAATACCTGAGAAGGAGACATATTTTGAAAACTGTCTTCCGCTACAGCATATACTACATAATCAGTATCAGCATCTAACCCCTGCACCGCCATGGTGATTTCTTCATTCCCTTGAACATGCTGATTTCCGCTCGCCTTTACACCCGAAGTTAAACCATCAGCATTCATTCCCTGCTTCACCTGTGCAGATGTTGGAGGCGGTTCGTCTTTCGCCAATACAACATAGTAAATCGTAGATGGTTCATCGACTTTTATTTTTATATCGAACCCATCTGGAGTTAGAGTTTCCGCCTTCGGATATCCTTGTAAAAATACAGGTGCTTCCATATCGGGTTCCTTTAATGTAATAATGCCGGTTGATGCGCTAGATACATTCTCTGAATGATCAACCGCATACACTTTATATTCACCAGCCAGTAATCCAGTCGTTATTAACGTCACATCCATATTAGCAATCACTTCCGCCCTAGCGGCCTTTTGAGCCAATACGAGCTGTTCCAACGATGCTTTGTCACTCACTGAATCAGTCGACTTTACTAAATATACAGTCCCATCTTCTGTACTTTTGGCCGTTGTTACGTTATTGCCGATAATGATAGTAGCTGTTGTCACACTTGACGTTGGTGCTTGTTTGTCTGCTTTTAACGCAGCAATTCGCGTCACCGCTTCCGCCAATTTCGTCTTATTCGCTTCACTAACCCATCCTTTTTGTGGATCGGTTAAGGAGTCAAAGGACGTTTTCGCTTCATTCACGGCGGATTCATCAGCTAATGTAATGGACGAGATTTCTGGCAATGCCTCGATTTTCACTGTCACCGCACCAGCTGCTTGTTGATCGGCGTCACCCGCTGTTACATCATTTACTCCTTTAACAATCGATTGGACATTTGGGGGGCTCTGACGATCTTCCGCAACAAAATATAGATCATATTGACTACCGCCCGTTAACCCAGTCACAGTCATTGTATTGGAAACAGATGGATTACTCACTGTAACGGATCCTGATTGAACGGCATTTGCACCTGTGGAATCTTTCCCTTCTTTTACTTGTGTAACCGAAGGTGGATTTGCTCCTTTCAAAACGACCACATAGTAAACCTTTCCGGCTTCATTTAAATCGACACTTAACGTGATTTCCCCCTCACTTGCACCTTTTACAGCTGTTGCAGAATCAAATGTAGGGGCAGTTCGGTCACGGCTCGAGCCACCTGATGACCCGCCTGAAGATTGACCTATATCCGGATTCTTCTTTCCACCTATTTTTTCAATATTGTTCTTTACATCATTATAGTTTTCAATGATGTCTCTTGCATTGACGCCTTCCGGTAAGAGCAAATCCAATATCTTTGTATCTTTCCCGATCGTTATCTTGGCTTTAGCATTCGTAATCTCTAGCTTTGCTATTTTTCCTGTTGTCTTAATGGTTACTTTTTCACTTGAGCTGACAATCACATTTTCAAAATCACCTGTTCCTAATATTGTCACGGCTTCATTACTTCCTACACTTAAATGTTTGACAGCGCCATTAATTTGAACGGTACTTGCTCCCTTTTTTAATGTTAGTTTGGGAATTGTAACACCTTTTTCTGCCGTAATGGTTGCATTAGCTGATACAGTCACTTCTTGGACGGTTGTTTTACCTTTAAACTCAACACTTGCCCCATTTCCATTAACTTCTACAACATGTAGCTCGGAATCCTCAAAAGTAATGGCCGCTTCCCTTTCTTGTTCCGCAGCGGCAAAGATAGTTAACGGTACTTTATATGTGAGAGCTTTATAAAACCTCCCCGTGTTGTGAACGAGAGATGCCGTTTCTTGATTACCAATGAATGTTTGACCTGCAACCTTTACACTCTTTGCAGAAAACTGATGTTGCAGCTCATTTCCGATCCTCACATCGCCTTTTACAGTAAGATTTTTAATAGAAATAAAATCAGCGTTGACGTCAAGATCGCCATCAAGACTTCCGTTTTGTCCGTCTAAAACGAGATGATTTTCTGCTGTTCCATTTTTCGTTAGCTGTAAATATGTAACTTTTGTAATGATCGAATTAGTCGATTCTATCTTTATAACAGCCTCTTTTAAAACTGACGCATTTTGAGAGTTTAATAGATTCTTTACCTGTGAAGCTAACTGATAGGATTTTCCGTCTGTTGTGATGAGTGATGTGTCGCTCACTTGCTTCACTGTCACTGTGGTTTCTTTTGAACGCACCTGTTCACTTCGGAAAATGAACGCAGCTAACTGTCCTCGTGTAACAGGCTGATATGGGGCGAATGTGGTAGAAGTCTTACCCGTTGTGATGTTATTTTCCACCAAAGTTCCTACATAGTTCGTGTACCATTCATCGGGTGGCACATCAGTGAATGGAGATACGTAATCTGTTTTCTCTTTAAGCTGAAACCCCAACACAATCATCTTTGCCATCTGCGCACGCGTAATGGTATTTTGCGGTTTAAATGTTCCATCTTCATATCCAGCGATAATTCCAGCTTCCGTTAATGCGGCAATTGATCCATAATACCACTCACTCTTTGGAACATCCTTAAATGCAGGATCTTTCACATTATTCGTATCAAGACCTAAAGCGAGCGCAAGCATTTTGGCTGCTTGAGCACGAGTCACATCCTTGTATGGTCTGAATGTGCCGTCTTCGTATCCTGTAATAACTCCTCTACCTGCAAGGTTGATTACCGCGGAATAAAAATAATCATTTGCAAAAACATCAAAAAAATTAGCTTGTTTCATATCAGCATGCACATGAGGAACTGCAGAAACAGCTGTGCTAGCAACTACTGTCATTGAGACACCCGCAGCCAAAAACCTCCAATAGGATTTTTGATCATAAGACACTTCTTATCCCCCATTCAACTCGTTCTATTCATTCTACATATGTTTCTATATTTAAAACTGGCATTTCAATTTGACTATAGTGAATCAATTAAAATATTACCATATTTTTCAGAAAATTAAATATATTAAAAGGTACCTTTTCCCACTCAAAGTTTGTCGAATGATCCAATAAAGCGAAAAACATGTAATTTAACCTATTTTTAGAACTTTGGAATCATTCTTCATCTCCACTCATTATAGTACGATAGAATGGTCAGATAAGAGTACGAAAGGGCAAAGCCATTGAAAAATGGTGACGCAAAGCTATAGGGGCTAACGTCTCATAAGGACTACGCTCGCCAGCTGCCGAATACATTTCACCTCCTTTCGTCTTATTGGCTAGTACACGTTGGAGGTAACATAGAATGAATCAAACATGGCTTACGAAAGACCAAAAAGAAAAGATTTTATGCGGAGCAATGGCCGCTTTCATCAGTGCCGTTGTGTTTTTGCTTGCTCATAAATAGTGTCTATCATCACCCAATATTTGTCGAAAATCTTCCTTGGAATAAAACAGAAACGCTTAGCCAAAACTTAGTGAGAATGACAAACCGATTTCTGAAAGGGGCTTTTCGATGAAACAGAACGACCATTACCCTGTTGCGAACTTACATACCGACGAGCTTAAAAAAATTCGTGACTTGGAACAACAGTTGAATCAAGGGACGGACGAGAAGATTGTGTTGATTGCGTATCATCAGGAAGAGAATCAGTAAAGAAACACACTAGTCAGTCGCATTGAAACAACCCCAAACAAAAAGGAGAGCCAATTGCCGTTTGAGTAATGGACTCTCTTTTTTGTTTGCTGAAAACATTCAACGGTTTACAATTTATAATTATCACCTATTCCACAACGTCACAATAAGCTATAATGATCCAGACAAACCACCTATGCGGAAGTCCTTCATATTATGAATGAGTATAGTCATACATACACTCCAGTTGGCCAATTAGAGTATCATCATTCAGGCCCCTCATACTCTTCCCATTATGAAAATAGACCTTCCCCTAATCATTAAAAAAGCATGAGAATCATATAGATCTCATGCTTTTCATTTGAGTAACTTTGGCCTGTTGATGAATTCGATATAAAAACGATGAAGAATAACGGTTCATTATAATACTTTTTAGTCGAATTCGTTCATTTAGCCTTATTGTTGTGTATCAATAAGGTCGATAAATTCGACAACGGTATTTCCATTTTGCGTAACTGTTTGAAAATGTAATTCTTTTATTAAAATGTCATCTTCTTGAACCCCGACAGTTCCATTATTGTCTCTTAATTCTAATACACCTTCACCATCTATGAATGATTCACTTGCACTCCATGTAAATTTAAGCTGATCCTGCTCTTCCGAGAAAGCCAAGCCCTTGAGTGAAAGCTCTCCCTCAAATCCAGCGGATTCATCCATAATTAAATGAGGTTCAAGACGCTCAAACCATGCCCATTTTGCCTGTGAAGTCTGCTCACCTGAGTAAACTTCATTCATATCAATTAACGATTCTGTTTGATCAGCTCTTATAATGGACTGTACAGCAATGATAGCTGTAATCAACTGATTTACGCTTCCTGACAATACTTCAAGTGGTGTTTCGTCATTAATAGTTTGCGTTTCCTGTAACGCTTCCCTTAATGCTTCCAATTCAACTGTATTTACAGCACCCTCTGGATTTTCCAGCAAATCGTTTGCCGTTTCAACAACAAAATCCAAGTTAGCAAGTTCAATAGCTCTCATTAAAGAATCAACTGCCGCAACAAGATCCTCTTGAGAAATAGCTGTTGTTTGCAGCAAATTGTTGGCTTCATTTACTTTGGTTTGAAGAGAACCTTTAGTCGGGAAATCGTAGTTAGCATGTTCATCTAAGATAGTTTGAGCCTTATCTATTAATTCTTGAAGATCGCCCATATCTAAGACTTCTTCCGTTTCTGTACTATCTTGACCATCAGCTGGCTCTTGCGTACTTGGCTCTTTATCAAATAAAACATATTTAACTAAGCCTGGATTCTCTTCATCTAGTAATAACGTGATATCAACTCCAGCTTCTAAGTCCCCTAAATCTGCTAATCTTTCTACCTGGATATCATCTAAATCAGTAATATCGTAAACATAACCTTCATTAGCAAGCTTATAAATTTCATCACCAAAAATAATTTCTCTTTGAGAGAGTGATATTTGGAAATTCTCATCTACCTTCCTATGGAAAACCCCTTGCTCTTCTTGATTTAAGACTCTAATCGAGTTTTCTCTATCTGGAATCTTACCAGTAGCATATTCAGCTTCAACCTCTATTAATTGACCTTCCGTTACATCGATATCAGTCGGTTCAGATAATACATACTCATACTCTACTCCATCAACCATAATTTCTAACAGAGCCAGTTCAGCATCAACAGTACGTCGTACATCTGTTACAACACCTCTGTATTTACCCGTAGTTCCAAGAACTTCTTGAAGAAGTTGCTCTGCTTGACTGACATCCGAAGCTGTTAGATTTTCCGTCACAAGAGTAGCATTAGCTGCGTTAACGGCTGATTGTAGTGCTTCAATAAATTCTTGTGGATATTGGCCAACATCATTGCCAACCACTGCTCCATCTAAAGCATCTTCTGCTATGCTGATTAAATTCTCTAATCCAGATACATCCACTGAACTTTCTTCGCGAATCTCACTTTCATTGAAGTTAAAGATGGCATTATGCAATACTTCTAGAGCTTGCCACCATTCGTCTTCTGTAGCCTCTTCTTCGGAAAGGAAAAGTCTCGCTTCATTTACTGCTGTTTGTAAAGCGTCAATTGACCCTTGAGGATATTGACCAGGATTAGAACCTTCTACAGCATTTGCAATTAACTCTTCAGCTTCCCCGATTGCAAGATTGAGCCTAACTACCTGTGATGGAACAACTGACATCGTCTCTTCAATTAGGACTTCAAGTTGCTCCTGAACAGCTCGTAATTCCCCAAACGTTATAATTTCTCTGCCCAATAGAGCTGACGCTGCCTCAACATTTGTTGTGAGATCATTTAAAAGCTCCTGTTCAAACTGGTCTGCTTCATGATTCAATAAAAATTCCGCATATTTAATGACCCAGTTTAAACCATAATCGTATTCCTCCGAAACTTCTATGAAACGTTCATTCTCGAAGGCTTCTAATGCGTCATCTAACGTTTGGTAAGCATTTTGGATTTGATCATCTGTTAAACCGCCAGCTTCTAAAACCGATTCTGTTTCTGTAATCACTTGCAGAAGTACATTTCTTGCACCTTCTCTATATTCGCCAGCTTCTGTTCCTTCCACGGTTTCTTCATATACTGATTGAGCATCCTCAACCAGAAACTGTAAATCCTCAAGCGTATATTCTTCGGGTGCCCAATCATCCTCAGGTAAAAACTCAGGTCTTTCTTCTGTCAATTCATTGATTTCTCTAATTTCTATATTTTGTCCATCATTCGATATCTCAAGTTCAAAAACTGTCCAATATAATTCTTCTCCATCACCTGTTGGGATTTGGAAAACATGGTCTGCTTCTTTAGAGTTCCCTCTGAAAACCTCAACTTTTGCATTCGATGTTCTTAATGCAGGAGACTCCGAGAAGTTATGCACAACAAATGTATATTTGCCGTCTGTCAGCTGGCGAATAGTTGTGGTCTCCGGTCCGTATGACTCCGTATCGTCCCAATCTAAATCTGCATAAATGATATTGTCATTTTCATAGATTTCACTACCATACCAAGTATGGAATGTTCCTTCACCGTTTGGCTTAGGTCCAACGAGATGAGAGTCAACATCATAAGGCACATCTCCCCATGATAATGCAATCTTTAACTCGCTTGAGGCTGCAGCATAAATAGCTGTTTCGTTTTGATTTGTATTATATCCGTTTGAAGGAGCCACCGCATAAATGTAAGATGTAATAAAACTTTCTCCTACAATTTCACCCGTGTAATCTCCAGGTGGAAGTGTTACAGAATAATAACCATATTGATCTGTTTTAGCAACTTCAACCGGCTCTCCTTCTTGATTATTCATGCCCCGTCTAAAGTGAATTTCAACATTGGAAACTCCCACTCCAAATATATCAGTAATCCGTCCTTCAAAACCAGTTTGCAAAGGAACATTAACCGTTTTGGCTTCTCCAGTTACTTTTAAGGAACCCTCTTTAGGTGCAACAGTAATTTCCAACTCTTCCCCCAAATTACTTTCATCTAAAATCGGTGTATAGAAGATTTTGCGCTGTGTTGGCTTGTAAGTCATCTCTCCCAAGTCGACTGTTTGACCATTAATGGATGCCGTTATTTCAAAATCATCAATCGTCAAATCCGATACAAATTTATCGAAGGTTAGATCAATCATTCCTTGTGTTGCTTTAATGTCTGTTATAGCGGCTTCTCGTTCTGCAGAGTAGCTCCCTTCATGCACAACACCGCCAATATTAACCGAACCGATGCCGTTTGGAGAATTCGGAATCTCTAATACAAGGTTATCAGGTAGTTGCGACAATCGTACATTTTCAGCGTTAATTTGTGCAGTACCTACTTTCCCTCCCCCACTCACAATCGCTCCTACAGCACTTACAACTAATTGTTCAATACTATTACTTATGCCCTCGGGTAATGTAATACGAACATTTCTAGCTCTGGAGTTAACGGTTTCGAATTCCCCTTCTAATTGAATCTGCAAGTCTTGGCTTACGTTTTGAATACCTGCTGTTAAGGTAACATTCGTAAAACCAGGTGCATTATTCGTCAAATCTTGTTCTTCTACTTCTACATAAGATTCTAATTGTAAATCGACGACTTTCGTATCCCCCTGGGCTACAATTCGAATACGACCATCATTTTTATTGACTATGACTGTTACTAATACAGAATCTTTAAAATAGATACTGTTTACACCGCCGCCTTTAACAATCGTTTTCCCTTTAACCTCGACTCCATCCAGGTAGACTTCACCGTCACCAATGCCTTCAGCTAATACAAGGTCACCTTCAATGACCAAATTTTTTAAAGTTACATCTCGGCTTGTAACAGTAAGGGTTTCTTGAATCGTTTGTTTTTCATCTGAAGAACCATATGTTCCCGGCTGTGAAATAGTGCTCGGAATGCCTGTACTCGCAGCTGTAATCAATTGTGTTACCGTTGCATCTCTATACCCGTCTGCCTCAACCACAATATCGTAACTTTGAGCTGATGCAAACAAACTACTATCTAAAGTAATTTTTCCATCTGCAATTGTATATTTAGACGTATCAACCACATGACCTTCAATCGATACTTTCTCGATTTTGCCTCTCCATGCTTCATTTTCTGTAAATGTTAATTCGATATTTTGCCCTAACTCAACATCGGTAGTATCAGCTGACAAGACTGGCGCAGACTTAAGTGAAGAACCGCCTCCACTGCTGGACGAACTACCTGATGAATTTGTAGATGTTGCCTTACCATCTACTTTATCGATGTTTCCTTTCACATCATTATAGTTTTTAATAATGTCTTTTACCTTTGTACCTTCTGGAAGATCTATATTGACGACTTCCGCTTCTTTCCCTAATTCAATTTTTCCATTTTTGTTTGTAATGGTTAAATCTTTAATTTTTACTTTTCCTGATAGCTTCACTTCATTTTCGGTTTCTAATTTTAACTGTGAAATGCTGCCTGCCAATTCAACAGCTTTAACCCCCTCCTTAACAATCAGGGTAGGAATGGAAATTGTTGAACTAGCTGAGAGGGAAGTCTCTTTGGAAATAACAATTTCTTTTACCGTCGTTTTACCTGTTAAAGATACTTCAATGTTTTCTCTGGATACTTCCACTGTACCTAGGACAGTATTATCGAATGTAAACTTAGCGCTTGTATTTGCTGTTGTAGATGCTGCGGCAGTTTTTTTGTACGCTAATGCTTTAGAAAAAGTCGTTTGTTCTGACTGAACAGCCTGCTTCACATTTTCAGTAGATACAAACGTTTTCCCTTCTACAACTAGATTACTAGAATCAAAACTATTTTTTACGTTCTGCCCGATTGTAAGGTTACCCTTTACCTTTACATTTTCAATTACGATATAATCACCGTTAACCGTCAAGTCACCATCAATTGTTCCATTCTGTCCGTCAAAAATCACTTTCTCTTTAGTAGAATTTGCACTTGCGCTTAGTTCTAATGATGTAACCTTTGTAATTGTCCCATTCGTTTCTTCAAAACTAATTAATGCGTCCTTTAGTGCGGTTTTATTTCCTACATGTAAAAGCGGTTTTACTCCCTCTTCGACTTTATAAGAAATTCCAGCTATTGTAATCTGTGATTCTTCAATGTTTTCAATTTTTTGTTTTTTAGCAACTGGCTTTTTCGCTTGTTCTGTACGGTAAATAAACGCCGCCATTTGGCCACGGGTAATGTTTTTATTCGGCGAGAAAGTCGTTGGGGTTGTCCCCGTTGTAATGTCTTTTTCGATTAAAGATCCAACATAACCGGCAAACCAATCATCTTTCTTTACATCCGAGAATTTATTATCAGAAGTTTCACCTAAGTCAAAGCCTAATGCAATAATTTTAGCCATTTGGGCACGCGTTAATGTTTCATTCGGACGGAATGTTTTATCATCATAACCCTTAATGATTCCAGCACTCACTAATGCCGCAACAGGGCCATAATACCAATCAGATGTTTTCACATCGGTAAACCCAGGATTTTTCACATTAGAAAGCTCCAGTCCTAAAGTCAGCGCCAACATTTTCGCTGCTTGAGCACGTGTCACTGTCTGATATGGACGAAATGTCCCATCTTCATAGCCTTTAATGATGTTACGATCTGATAAATCTTTTACAGCCGCGGAAAAATAATCATTTGATTTCACATCTGAAAAAGATGTTTCAGCAGCTTGGACTGCCGGCACCGCTCCAGGAATCAATGCACTCGCCACAACAGTAGCCGAAACGGATGTCCCTAAAAACTTTTGATAAGATTTTGATTTGTAAGACATATGTACCTCCATACCCTTAAATGTGATTAAAGATCTAATAATAGTCTTTTATGACCATTACTATTTTATCATACTAAAGTATATTTATGGAATATTTTACTTTTATTTAAAAAAGTTCCAGTCACCACCTGAACTTTGTCGAAAGGTTTCCCCTCCTCTTTTATTGAAGACCTTTATCCCAGCAGATATGATAGAGGTGAATGTCCACTTTATAAAATGATAGGAGGTATACATTTGCATGCCAAAATTTTGAGTATTGGATTAAAAGGGATGGAGGGTTATCGAGTGCAAGTGGAAGTTCATATTGTTCCTGATAAACCTTCGATGGTCATTGTCGGCCTTCCCGACGCTTCAGTGAAAGAATCGAAAGAGCGTGTGCTGGTAGCTTTGCATTTCCTGAAATGTCAGCTTTCAGACAAAAAGATTGTTGTCAATTTATCTCCCTCCGAACAAAAGAAGAATGGACCGATGTTTGATTTAGCGATGGCCATCGGGATTTTAAAAGCCTTGAATCATTTTCCTCAACCCATCCCTTCGGATACCGCATTCTTAGGAGCCTTATCCCTCGACGGTTCACTCCAAGTCATCGATGGTCTCTTACCAGCTGTCCTTGCCGCAAAAGCACAAGGAGTCAAGAGAATATTTCTCCCATTCGACCCTCTATTACCTATCCATCAAATCCAGGATATTGAGTGTTTTCCTGCGGCTACCCTTCATGATGTCATTCAAATGTTAAAAGGCGAAAAACAAACTGCATTGAATTTCACTTCAGATTCACATCACCCTATACTTTTACAGAAGCAACTCACCTATCCCAATGATTTTCAAAATATTTACGGTCATCAACAAGCAAAGCGCGCATTGGAAATTGCCGCGGCAGGGGCTCACCACGTGTTAATGACAGGCCCCCTGGCTGCGGGAAAAGTTTGCTGGCTGAAACGTTTCCTTCCATCCTCCCTGCTTTAACAACAGAAGCTCAATTAGAAATGATGAGTTTGTATCAACTTGCTCATGCATCTCCTCTCACTTTTCATTTCCCGCCGTTTCGTCAGCCTCACCATTCCGCTTCTTCCGTCTCCATTGTCGGCGGAGGCTCTTACCCAAAACCAGGCGAAGTCTCACTGGCTCACCGAGGCGTGCTCTTTTTAGATGAAATGGCTGAATTTACGAAGAAAACGCTGGACATGCTGCGACAGCCCCTTCAATCCGGCAACATTACCATCAGCTGTACTCATTCAACCGTCACATATCCGGTCCGCTTCATTTTAATTGGAGCCATGAATCCATGTCCGTGCGGCCACTTATATTCGAGAACACACTACTGCACATGTACCGATAAGCAAATTCAAGCCTATCAAAATCGGATATCCGGTCCCATTTATGATCGGATGGACATTTTACTGCAACTGCAGCCAGTCAACTTAGATAAAGAAGCGAATCAATCTGTTGAAACATCTACTGTTATGAGAGACCGAATTATGAGGGCCAGGGAACAACAATACAAACGTTACGGACAAGAAATATGTAATGGATATGTACCATATGAACAGCTGTTAGAATTACAGCCACTTACTTCCGGTCAGCGAAAAATACTGCAGCAAGTTTCCAGCAAGCAGCACTGGAGCAATCGCGTCCAAACGAAAATTGTCCGCCTCGCTCGAACGATTTCGGACTTAGAAGGAGAAGCGGCCATTTCAGATAAAGCCATTTGGGAAGCAATGTCCTTAAGAAGAGCGAACACCGTGGAAAAAAGAAAAGGAAAAGCGAAGTGGCACAATGGGTAGAATAAAAAGAACCTGGGTACCCGATGCGTTTTATCATATTGTAAGCCGAGGGAACAGACGAGATCCGCTATTTCAAGATCAACGAGATTTTCAGGTTTTTCTTCATACCCTTTCACAAACACATGAAAAAACCCCTTTTGAACTGGCTTCATATTGCTTCATGACCAACCATTATCATCTGCAACTACGCTCACAAGAGGAACATATATCGAAGGTGATGGCTCTTGTGAATAAGCGGTACGCTAATTACTATAATGCGCGCTACCGTCTGTGCGGACATGTATTCGAAAAGAGATATTACAGCAAAATCATTGATGGACCGCAGGGAATGCTGGCCGTCAGCCGTTACATTCACCTTAACCCTTTAGAAGCGAAGATGGTTAAGACACCTGAACATTACCCTTGGAGTAGCTTTCGATATTTCACAAACCAAAAGAAAGTTCCCCCATTTCTATGTAAGGAATTGATTCTGGACTGTTTTGATGGCTCCCTTATGGAAAAACAAAGAAAATATTGCGATTATGTCAAAGCAGAAGAACAAGAAGAGATCCCTGAGGTAATCATATAGTTTCACTCTCCTTAAACCGCCCATCCTGCTTTTATTTATAGGTTATTGTATGTATAATAAGAATATAATAAAAAAAGAGAAGTGCTGGTAACACTTCTCCCTGCAACCTCTACCGTCAGGGTGGTGGTTGTCAAAATCTACGTTTATCTTTGAGAACCACCCTTATGCTTGCGACGGCGAGGGGTGGTTTTCTTGTTTTCTAAAACGTTCTTCCGAAAGAAATAAGCACTCACTTCGCGTACAATCCCCTTCAGAATCTCTCGTAGAAATTCAAGAAATGTTTCCATGATTATCACCTCCTTTCCAAACCGGAAAGAAGAGCAACAACCAACCACCCTCACAATATTCAACTGCAGTTCCATTCTAGTATATTTCTAGTCGATCATTCCTCTGAAAATACAAAAAGAAAAGCCTCACAGAGATTTCTCTCCATGAGACTTTTCGACAATCTTCGGATGGTGACTGGCACCTACCTTAAATACTATCCTAATAGGATTTGTTTACGGTAATTGTGTTGTTGCAGTTTCAAGTGCTGCTGTTGCAGTTTCAAGTGCTGCTGTTGCAGTTTCAATATCAGCTGTTACATCACTAGCAACTGCTGTATCAAGCGCAGTAATTGCAGCTGTTACATCTGTATACACTTGAGCTGTATTAAGACCCCCAGCTGTAGTGTAAGCAGTTTGTGCTGTTTGAGCATCTGTTTTTGCTGTTTGAGCATCTGCTTTTGCTGCTGCTAATAATTCTGCAGCTGTAGGTACATTGTTTACAGTCACAGTAAACGTAACAGTACCAGTTTTACCGCCATCAGTTACTTGAGCTGTGATTGTAGTTGTTGCATTAGCAGTAACACTGTCAGCAACGTCAACTACTAAACTTCCACCTACGATAGATGCTGTCGCAGCAGTTTGGTTAGTAGATGAAACTGAACCAGAAACGATAGATAATGCATTACCGTCAGCATCTGTAGCTAAGTCAGAAGCAGAGTAAGTTAGGTTAGCAGCTCCTTCATTAACAGTTGTGTTTAAACCTGTTTTCGCTACAGGTGCATCATTATCAACATCTTGAGTAAGTTTTAAAGTGTTATATTCACTTGCTGTAATATCCTCGAATACGAAGTACTTAGCGAATGTAGAATCTTCTTCGTCTAATACAACAGTTACTTTGATATTTGCATCTCGAAGATCGCTTAGAGATTCTTCAGAGATATCAGTAGGATCTGTTGCATCAAGAACTAATCCACCGCTAACAAGTTTGTAAACAGAATCGTCAACGAATGTAACTTCTCTCTTACCTACGTCAACGCCATCAGTAGCAACGATTAAATCTTTAACAATGAAAGATTCATCAGAGTCTACTGTGATTGCTTTAACTAGTTCATCATTATTTTCATCAAATTCGAAAACAACTACAGAACCTTCTTTAATATCAGCATTTTTCACTTCGTCAACTTGATATGTTTTTGCTGCACCGTTTACAAATGCAGTAATTTCAGTGATTTCCTTGTCAGTGTTGCGAAGCACTTCAGTAACAACAGCACCTTCTTCTGTTGTATCTTCTGTTGTTGTAGCGTTGATACTTAATGCAACAATCTCGTTATCATCATTGTAGATGAATGTTGAATGATCGAAGTCAGAACCTTCGTACTCTCCCCATGTTGTAACAGTCACATCATCAGCATCAACATCTTCAAGTACGCCATTTTCATCATAGCCATCTGTTGCATCAAATACAACTGTGTTAGATGTTAATTTTTTACCATCGATGTAGCTATCACCAGCTTCAACAGTTGAAGTTGAAGTTTTAACACCCTCTTTAGTAGTACCAGATGTGAAGATTTCAACATCTGTAACATTCTCATCTTCATCTAGTTGTAATTTCACTAACTTGCCATCTACTCCATCTAAATCGATACGGTGAGCATTAGAAATTGGTGATGCTGAATTTTTACCTTCAAACACTCCAAGATAATAATCAGTACCAGCACCAGCATCAGCATCGTAAACTTTAACTACTTTATCATCATTATCAGTAGCAGTATCATCATTGTCGATGTCATACTCTTGTCCGTTAACTGTAACTGTATCTAAATCGTCAAGGTTGATTTCTTTTAAGATTTCTTCGCCATTTTCAAGAACAGCTTCTACTTGAACTTTAGTTTCACCAAATGATTGATCAAACTCGATAGAGTCTGTAACAAGAGCTGATAAATTGTGCTTGTCAACCTCAGCTGTAGCACCTTTGACATATACAAGGTTACCAGCGCGGTCTAAGTAAAGTGTTACTTCGCCAGCAGCTTGAAGCTCTTCAGCAATGTCGCTATCGATATCTTCAGTTTCGCCATCTTCGTTTAAGTAAACAGCACCTGTTGTGTATTCAAATCCGAAATCTTCAACATCTGCTGCTTTATAGTCAAAGTTGTAAACTTTACCGTTAACTTTAATCCCAGTATCGTAAACAGTATCAATTTCACCTGTTACTGTGTTGCTCAATACTTCAGCAAATCCGTCCTCATCATCTGCATCTTCACTGAAGAATAATACATCACCTTGTTTAAGGTCAGAAAGAGCGATAACTTTGCTATCTTTAACGATAGTAGCATCAGCAGCATCGAAAGATCCGCCAGTTCCTTCACCTTCGTAGCCAACTACTTCGTCACCTTCAACTTTATCAACAATTAAGAATTTGTCTAGGTTATAAGCGCTAACGTACTCGATGTCTCCAGATTTATCAAATCCTACTTTAGCAAAGTTGAATTTTACATCAACGTAATCTTCGATGTCTGCTTCTTCTCCGTCAACATAGAATTTGAATTTTTTGTCGTTTGAATCATCATACTCTTCATCAGAAATATCATATTTTTTATCTTCTGAAAGAAGTTTAATTTCATCTACATCTGTAATTTCAATTGAATCAGTTTTTGCAGATGCATCTACAACTTCAGCTTTTACTAATTCTTTGTCATCGTTGTACCATACACGTACTAGTTCACCAATTGCTTGTTGGAAATCAAATGTAACATCTGTAGGTACTTCAATAACTACCTTCTCATTTGTTTCGTCGTCAATAGCTGTGAATTCTCTGTCAGCTACGTTGATATCAACTACGCGAGCTTCAGTGAATGCTGCAGCGTAGAAGTTGCTTGTAAGTTTTTTACCGTCAACGTTAACAGTTACTGTGTAATCAGTGTTCTCTTTAAGAACAAACTCAGCATCTTCTTTTGCAAACAATTCAACTTGAGCAATTTTGCCGTTAGATGAAAGTTTAACTTCTTTCACACCGTATTTGTCGCCTTTTTTAGCGTCCTTGATTTCGATATCAGAAGCTTCAAGACCAGATACTGCTTTGTTGAATTCGATTTGTAAGTAACGGTTTGAATCGTCAAGTGCAGTTACACTTGTAATCGCTAACTCACCAACACGTGCTTGTTCTGCACGGTAAACGAATGCAGCGAATTGGCCGCGTTTTACTGTTTCAGTTGGGCGGAAGTTTCCGTCAGAAACTTGAGTGATGCCGTTTTCAGCTAAGATTTGGATATAGTCACGCAGACTTGCGTCAGCTTTGTCTAAGTCTTTTAATTCAACTGTAGAACCTTCAACAGGTTTTAAGTCATAGTGTTCAACGATGATTTTCGCCATTTGTTGACGAGTTAATTTGTTGTAAGGCATTAATTTGCCGTTAGCACCTGTCATAACGCCAGCTGCGTTTACTTCGTAAGCAGCTTTTGTTAATTCACCGTCAGTTGTAGGAACGTCAGAGAATACTTGCTCCATTTTGCCTTCGCCTTCGATTAAGCGAGAGAATACAACTGCAGCTTGACGGCGAGTTAATTCACCGTACATGTCGAATTTTCCACCTTGACCGATGAAAATTCCGTCTGCTGCTAAAGCGTTGATTGCTTCTTCGAATTGGTGACCTGCAGGAACATCAGTGAAAGATGCTGCTGCACTTGCTGCTGGTGCGATTGCAGTTGCAACGAAAGATGCTGTTACAGCACCAGCTACGAATTTACGATAAGACTTTGGTTGGTAAGCCATTGAGTTATTTCCTCCCTTGGTAAGTTAAAAAAGTATTTCAAACTGACATTAAGAGTCTTTTTATCTATGTATCTCTTTTTCTCTCAATAACAGTCCACTAACAATTACAAATAATAGTATAGATAGTCACAGGTTTATTGTCAATATTTTTAAAAACTGGTAAATAGATGAATATATGGACATTTTGTGTCCGTCCTATTTTCCTACATTTTTTCCAAAAGAAACATCGACTAGAAAACCTTACCTTTTATTTTACATTATTTACAGCATATTTCAACATTTTTTACATTACTTTGTAGATTTTTAGTAAATAATGCGCATAACATCAGGCTTTCTCCCCCATAACCAACAGGATTAATATATGAAGGGGTTTATTTTCCTATGACACTATTTTGTTACATAACTGTAAAATAACTATTCTGACTTTTATGTTAGACTTATTTCAGTAAGAAACGACATAAAAACGACATAGAATCGACATAGAACGAGTCATATATAAATTTGGGGTTTGAGGTGTACATATGATTAAACGAACGATATTTGGAATAGTTTCAAGTTTTTGCATTATTTTTTCGGCAAATGGACAAGCTTCTGCACAATCAAATGAAGAATTGGTCAATTTAGAGAAAATCATCCCAGCGGCAAAGAAGTATATCGGTGTTCCTTATAAGTATGGAGGAACAACGGCAAGCGGCTTTGATTGCTCTGGCTTTATGCAGCAAGTATTCAAAGAGGTAGGCATTCAACTCCCGCGCACGGCCGCTGAAATGTATAAGACAGGGACAAGCGTATCGAAAAGCAACTTGCAGGTGGGCGATCTTGTTTTCTTCAATACGACAGGCAAGCCGGCATCGCATGCAGGCATTTACATAGGAAGCGGACAATTCATCCATGCCTCTTCTTCCAAAGGAATTACCATCAGCAATTTAAGTGATCCTTATTATTGGGGACCAAAATACATAGGCGCTAAACGAGTTGTAGCTTCTCAATTAGATGAAGGCCAATTCCGGGACATCGCCGCTTCATTTTGGGCACATGACGAAATCAAAAAGCTTGCTCAAGACAATATCATATTAGGCTATGAAAGTGACTACTTCAAACCAGTTGAGGAAATCACACGTGCCGAAGTTGCGGCTTTATTGGCAAAATCATTGAAGCTGAATATGTCAAATCGTACACAAAACTTTAAAGACGTACCTGCAAGCCACTGGGCAAACGGAGCCATCAACGCCGTGCGCAGCGCAGGCGTCATGCAAGGCGTTGATAACGGAAACTTCCGTCCAGACGATGTGTTAACACGCGCTCAATTGTCAGCTGTATTGGTTCGTGCGTTTGAATTGAACTCTTCTTCCGGTGCGAAGGATTTCACAGACGTTGAGTCTGGACACTGGGCACATGACTACATCGAAAAATTATCCGCTTCCGGCATCACGACAGGATATGCAGATCAAACATTCAAACCAGAAGATGACGTGAATCGCTCTCAATTCGCTGCGTTCTTATACCGCGGATTAGAGAAATAAAAAAGAGGAAGTCCCCAAGCCATTAGGCTTGGGGACTTCCTCTTTTTATGTCTTACTCGCTCTCTTTCAAAACAGCCGAACGTTTTAAAAACAATGTAAATTGCGATCTTGTCACGTTCTGTCCCGGTCGAAATGCATCTTTGACGACGGTAATGTTGTTGTTGGCGAGACGGTTGATGTCGTTGTAGTTCCAATGTGAAGCTGGAACATCGTCGAATTGGAACGCTTTTTCCGTTTCTTTATACCATTGGTCGTAGGCCCTTACTAAGATGGAGGCCATTTGGGATCTTGTGAGCGGTGCTTTCGGATGGAAGGATCCTCCTTGCCCCATCAACCTATAGGCTTCCAGGGTGGCCATTTCTTCGTAATATAAATCACCAGGGTGTATATCTCCCGCTTTCACTACATACCCTGCAGGAAGCGTCAGTCCCAATTCTTTCACGAGCATTTTTGCCGCATGATGTCTAAGCAGCGGCTGGTTCGGGTGAAACAAACCGTCCGGATACCCGGAAATGATTCCTCTTAGCTGAAAGTAGCCAATGGCCGCCGCGGTTTCATTATCATCACCCACATCGGAAAATACCGTGATGTTACCATTTTGAATATCCGAAGAAGCCACATATCCTTCTACGCCATTCCCTTTCACCTTATACATCACATACTGCTCTTCCCCATTTTCCTTCTCAAACGGTCCCGCTGTCACTTCCAGCGGCGTATAAGGAAGGAGTTGTTTTCCGGTCGTGCCGTTCATACTATTATATAATAGAAAAAAGTCGGATTGATTTTCTCCGTAGACATAATCTCCCGCTTCATGTAACTGGGTCGTTTTCGTATTTAACCTGGGCCAATCGTATTGAAGCACGTCAAAGCCCATCGTTCCTTCTTCATCGTACATAACGTTAAAGGTTGGTACTTCCTGAAGAGGCACATGGCTAAATTGGCGAATCGCTTCAAATACCTGCTCCTGATAGGTCGTCCCCTTCTCCGCCGTATTTGGATCGTTTTCTTTTGTCAATCCGTCATAAGCCATAAGGGAAAAGTACCAATGTTCAAGTATTTGGGCGCTTTGATCATTGATTTTTGGAATGCTTTTGCCGCTCTCGTTCCACTTTTCTTTCAGTAAAGCCGCACCTGTTTCGACGTTATAACGAGTGTCGTATTTCAATCTTTCTACATCAATGCCCCGCTCTTTCATCTCTTCTTCCGGCATCTTCATTTGCATGATGCCAATGCCGCCATCCTCCGAGACAATCGGCTCACCGTTTTCATCAAACTGTTTCATGCCGGTATGGACATAAGCCATTGCCTTCAGAATTTCCGGCGGGATGTCATATTGAACCGCCGTTTCCCTCAGCAATTCTTTCGTTTCTTCCATTGATAATTGTTCCTGTTTGTAAATATCCTCATAGCTGCTGACAGTCTCTTCAATTTTCTCATAGGAAATGCGAAGTTTCTTGGAACCCCTGTTAAACCCTTCCGCTGTATGCTGGACTGCCTGGAATGCCACTTCAGGCATCGAATAGCTATTGAATAGGGATTTGGCCTGATAATCCACCTTACTTGCTTCATACCATTTGGCCAAGGTCGATTCCCCATTCAACCGGTCGATTAAAACGGGAAGATACTGCCCTTCTAAATCCTGACCGATTACATACGTTGTTTCGTTCGATAAATTCGGATAGTAAAACTGTAAATCATAAACACTTGCCCGCTTATTTTGGGCCGTTAAATAAAGGCCAATGGGCGCCTGTCGTTGATAGTCATCGGAAGATAACCGTTCCATCCAATATGTTTGCAAGTCTTCATCTTCAAATGCCGTATGAAGCTGTGCATTAAACTGCATGTGGTCTTTCAGTGCATTTTCCGATCCAAACATCTGCACATAATCTTCCGCCAAAATTTCGGACATCATCCATTCATAGTCCCCGTCCCCTGTATTGGCTTCGGGATAGTCGGAAAGATCCCTTGCCTCTGCGTAGTCGGAGTCAAGCCAGTTTTCAGGCAGCAACGATTCATCTTTAAATAAATGATAAAACGTAAAATGATGGCCATATTCATGCGATAACGTTTGGGCGATGGAGTCTATCGTCGAAAATTCATTTCCTCCATACAGATGAATCGTCCGGTCGGACAGAAGATCGACATCCTTTCTGGAATACTCATATTCCGCGAAATATTGGCCGAGCACGGATTTGCCGGCTGGAAAGTCCGGAAAGATGACCACTTGCCCAAGAAGGTCAATTTCTTCTCCATGCTTATTTTTTAACAGTTCCTTTTCTACTTCCTTTAACTGATTGACCGTATTCCATTTCGGGCTGTAGCTTTTCACCGTCAATCCTGTCGGACTCTCGTAAATCGCGACAAGCTCATAATAGTCTTCATAGTCAAACTGAGCACTTTTTACCTTCGTTTCATCTATTACATGGGCCGATCCGGATGACGGGTGCACCACAAACAAAAAGGCACAAGCCATTCCCAACGATGCAAATAACTTCTTCATTCTGTCCCTCCTCTTTCTTCCATCATATCACAAGTTTGAAAGATTAAGAGACATGAAAGAAAAGCGCAGGCGCCTTGATTAAAGAAGGCCGACTAAGGTCGCCACGTCCTGTGGCAACGTCGGCATGACCCACATCCTGTGGCCCCAAGGAAATAGGGATTGACCCAGAAGGCGCTTTTTGCCTTATGAGGGCAATCATCTTTTCCCGTGCTGAGCTAGGCGCTGGAGCTAGACAACACAAAAAAGGCCCGCTTTTCCAAAACGGGCCTTCCTTATTTTTCTATTATTTACTTTCAATCGTTAACGTGTAAGGGTTGTTGCTGGAGCGAACATTCGCATCTTTCACTTCGACGAAATAGTTTCCTTTTGCCAGTTGTACAGTGCCTGTTTCGCTGTCATCAACAAAATATTGATCTAGTTTCGCCACTTCTTTCCCTTTCGCGTCATAGATCGTAATAACACCATCCAATTCTTTTGGTGTTTGAAGCGTGAAGGTGTATTGGCCGGCATTTGCCGCGTTGAATTGATAGTAGTCTTTATCCCCGAATGGTACACCAGGATTCAACAACGCTTTTGCCTCCCATTTTTTCGCATTGATCGCTTTCAACGCAAGCGGTTTGGATGGCACGTTATTCGTTACTTTAGAGGCTGCGTCCTCATCTTTCGTATTGAGTGCATTCAATGCCAGCTCATATTCGCTGACACTTGAACCGAGCCAGTTTTCCACGACTAAGAAGTAGCCCACATCTTTTTTCGCTTTAAATGATCCTGCTTCCGGCTCGCTGTCCCATCCATGGTCAAAGATAACGAAATTGCTCATTTCATTGTTATCCATTTTCATGTTTCCGTTTGTATCTTCTACGACCGATACGATCGGATCAAGAGGAAGAGTCAGTTCAAACGGCAATCCGTTTTTTTGTTCCTCGGTTGCTTTAAGCGGATTTAAATGGAAGCCGAATAACATCTCATTGGAACGGTGTTTATAATAAAACATATCGATATCACCAGGCTTGATGAAGTTGCCTTTCACTTTGCTTCCTGCCGAAAGCGTTTTGGCCTGAATCATCGTGTCGTTGTTTTCATTTGCGTCAACAGGCGCATTCTTTACTTTCTTTCCGTTCAATTTGTAGGAATCAAATGACATTCCGTTCATGGTAGCCGTACTTAAATAGTACTTCTTCCCTTTTTCCATATACAGAGTCATTTTCGCTTCGGTTTGCTCTTCTGTCATAAATGGATTAAACGACATCCATGAGCTGTATACAGGGTAAATATTATCTTCTTTTTCATCGTACATGAACAGCGTCATATCCGGACGAAGTGTATCCGTTTGGCTCATCGACATTTCATAAATGGCCGATTCCCCTACTTCAAACTGATACCAATCTTGGTCGCCTGGTTTTTGGAAGTAACCTGCCTTTTCTTCACCGAACGAGAATGGCAATGCCGCTTCTTTAATCTTCGCAAATTCTTCTTTGCTCATGTCAAACCACATACCACCGCCAAGCAGCGAGAAGTCATAAGGAGTTGTTTTGTAAGAACCATTTTTAAACATTTCAGCCGGCGATTCCTGCTGTTCTTGTTCTTCTTTACTCATACTCTCCATGTCTTCTGGCATCGGTTCTTCTTGCGGATAGCCGTCTTCGTCTTCAGGCAGTTCTTTCGTTTCGGCCTTTAATTCGTAAGGAAGAAGAGATCCGATGATCTGTTTCTGTTCCTCTTCCGCGCTTTGTTCAATCATCGGTCCGAAGAACATCATGAAATCGTTGTAAGCAGTAGCACCTGCGGAAACTTCCAATACATATTCCATTTCCGGCATCGCTTCAAATGACACGGCTTCTCCTTTGCTGAATCCATTATTATTGCCCCATACTTCAGGATACGGCCAGAATTCCTTTTCCCACTCCGGCAAATCGGCTGGCGGCTCTTCGTTCAACATGTCCGCCGGGTAAATTTTCAATTCCGTATCCAGTCCAGGTACGGAGGATAAAGTAAAGTTGACGGTTGTCGGCTCATCGAATTTGAACTTGTAGTAATCTTTATCCGCCGCTTCGTCATTCAACAATGTAAGCGGACTTCCTTCTACCTCATTGCTGTTGAATGGAAGATCCTTGATTTCAATCGGCTCTTCTTTCGTACCTAACTCATCAGAGGCTTCACCTGACTTCATGAGCTTTAATTCATAGGTAGATTCGCCGCTCTCACTGTAATTCTCGTTTTCGTCCGACACGCCAATGACAAGCGTTCCTTTGCTCGGAGCCTTGAACAGCTTTGCTTCCAGCTCGTTTTGACGTCCATTTTTGACCTCAATGGTTTTCTCTGCTTGTCCGCCTTTTGGATAGAACTTCAGCTTTAATTGGTAATCATAGTTTTTTGCACCGCTTAAAATGGATTGGACATATTCTCCTTCTTCAACATCCACTTTGATCCAGTCCGTTTGGCGTGCTTTCGTGATTTTGCCCGTACGTGTTGTTCCTTCTTCTGAAATAGTAATAGGTTCTGCTGCTGCTAAAGTTTGACCATCCGTTTGATCTTGATAGGTTGGCAGATTCTTAGGATCAAAGTTCATCGCAGCAACCGGATTAACCAGTCCGTTCCCATAATCGAAGTCAAAGCCCTTGTCTCCCAGATCGGTAGCCGTCTTCTCCAGGATGGCTTCTACTTGATATGAATTTAAGTTTGGATATTTCGATTTAATGAGTGATGCGATACCCGCTACAACCGGTGAGGCCATCGACGTTCCACTCATCTTGCCGAAGGTCGAGCCTTTCACAGGTGTATAAAGAGAGCTGTACACATCCTCTCCAGGTGCGGCGACATCAATAACCGGCCCATAAGTGGAATACCATGATTTCTTATTTTCACTATTCGTCGAGCCAACTGTGATAACCCCGTCATAAGCAGCCGGGTATTGGTACGTCATGTCCGCCGAGTTCCCTGCAGCCGCAACAACAACGACTCCTTTATCTACCGCCTTCTTAACAGCTTCTTCTACAAGCGGCATCTCAACAAACGCGCCCAAGCTCATATTAATTACATCGGCACCGTGCTCCACTGCATAAAGGATAGCATCCGCCAATACATAGTCACCGCTGAACTGGTCGAACACGCTGATGGACATGATTTTCGCTTTCGGATTAATTCCATGTCCTCCAACACCGTTATTTTCGGCTGCCCCGATAATGCCGGCCACATGTGTACCATGTGGTCCTGGAGGCGCTGGATTTGCCGGGTCTGCAATACTTACCGGCGATGAGACACGGCCTTTAAATTCAGGATGGTTCGGATCTACTCCCTGATCGATTACCGCAACGGTCACATCATTTTTTCCCGCCATCGCGATGGCTTTATCAATTTCCAATAATGGGAGGTGATACATATCTTTTTCTTTCGGATCCCCCTGATTACCAAAAAGCTGAAGCTTCGCGCTCGGTGATACAGACGCAACGCCGCTTACATGACGATAGGCTTTTAAGGCATCCTCCATTTCTCTTCCTTTTTGTAAACGAATGACCTCGTATCCAAACTCCGGATACGAACGGATAACCTGTCCCCCGGCTTTACGATGATCGGCACTCGAAATCTTTTTGTTATATTTCACGATAAGCGTGTTATCGCTGTACTGCTGCATATCTTTTTGTTTCTGTTGATAAAGCAGCTTGCTTTTTTCCTTTGAAGAAATATTCAATCTCTCCAGCAAGTTATATTCCGGTTTCTCTTTTTCTGACACTGCACCGTTGACCGATGCCGAAGCGACGGTCGGGACTAATAAAGATGAAGCTAGTCCAAGTGCAAAGGCTTGTTTCTTCCATTTCCCCATGGGTGTACCCCTTTCGTTATGTAAAATTTACCACATAATATATAGACGAGTGATGACAGGAAAAAGTTTCATATTTTTATAAAAAAATACAAAAATTAATGACTTTTTTTCTAGTTCTACTTTCCAATCACCCAAATGGGCCTATTATTTTGTAACGATTATCCACTTCCTTAATTTGGATATGGAATAATAGAAAATGTTTACCATTAGTCCGTGAAAGTAAAAAAGAAGAGTGCTATACTATTCTATGTACGATAGCCTTTTTATCTTTTTAAGATATGTGGCCTAAAAGATGATAAATAGAACATAAAGCAATCAATGATAGGATGGGTTCAAAAAGGAGGACAAAAAGGACCGAGAAGTTCAAGGAAGCGCAGCTTTGAGCAACGGAGCGTATGTGATTTATACGTGAGTAGCGGAAAAGCAAGCTTATGAAGCCCGACTAAGAACCGCCTCGTCCTGTGGCGAACGTCGGATCAGCACTTCCTGTGCAAGTAATTTCGACGGTCATTTTTCCCGGACTTTTTGAACAACCTTTAAAGTACTTATATAGGAAAGGCTAGGAGAATAGGATGTTATCTTACATCAAGAAAATGATTGGCGATAATCAAGAACGCCGAATTAAGAAGTATTACAAGTTGGTAGAAGAGATTAACCGTCTTGAGCCTGAATTCGAGAAATTGACGGATGATGAGCTTCAGCATAAAACGGTGGAATTCAAACAGCAGTTAGCGGATGGCAAAACGATTTTTGATATTCAAATCGAAGCGTTCGCGACTGTAAGAGAAGCGGCCAAACGCGTCGTCAATATGCGCCACTTCGATGTGCAGTTAATCGGCGGGCTCGTGTTAACAGAAGGAAATATTGCCGAAATGCCGACTGGGGAAGGAAAAACGCTTGTTGCCTCCTTGCCGAGTTATTTGCGTGCCCTTGAAGGGAAGGGTGTTCATGTCATTACCGTGAATGATTACTTGGCGCGTCGTGACCGCAACTTGATTGGACAAATCCATGAGTTTTTAGGATTGACGGTCGGCTTGAACGTGCCGATGATGCAGCTTGACCAAAAGAAAATCGCGTACCAGGCGGATATTACGTATGGTGTGGGGAATGAATTCGGATTCGATCACCTCCGTGACCATATGGTGTATGATGTGAGCCAGCGCGTGCAGCGTCCCTATCATTATGCCATTATCGATGAAGTCGACAGCGTCTTGATCGACGAAGCGAAAACACCGCTCATCATCGCCGGCAAAACGGCTTCAAGCTTTAACTTGCACCATTTATGCGCCAAAATCGTGAAAACGTTTGAACGCGATGTCCACTATCATTTTGATGAAGAAACGAAAGCCACGAGCTTTACGGATGAAGGCATCGAGAAAATCGAGCAAGGATTTGGCATCGACAACTTATATGAACTGGAACACCAAACGCTTTATCATTACATGATCCAAGCATTGCGCGCTTCTGTCATGTTTAAACGCGATGTTGATTATATCGTCAAGGACGATAAGATTCTGCTTGTCGATATGTTCACGGGCCGTACGATGGAAGGGCGCACATTGAGCAACGGGCTCCATCAGGCGCTCGAAGCAAAAGAAGGCGTTACTGTTACGGAAGAAAACAAAACACAGGCTTCCATTACGATCCAAAACTATTTCCGCCTCTATCCGGTCTTGTCCGGGATGACGGGAACGGCGAAAACAGAGGAAAAAGAGTTTCAAGAGCTGTATGCGATGGATGTCGTGCAAATTCCGACGAACCGTCCGATTCAGCGCCAGGATGAAGCAGACCTTGTGTTCGCGACCACCGAAGACAAATATCGAGCGGTAGCGGCAGAAGCGAAACGTATCCATGAAACGGGACAACCGATTTTAATCGGCACGACTTCTATCCTTCAATCGGAAGAAGCAGCGAACTATTTACGAGAAGCCGGCGTGCCTTATCAAATTTTGAATGCGAAAAGTGTCGATCAAGAAATCGAGCTTATTTCCGGCGCCGGCCAGAAGGGCCACGTGACCATCGCGACGAACATGGCAGGACGCGGGACCGATATCAAGCTTGGTGAAGGCGTGGAAGAATTGGGCGGTTTATTCGTATTAGGAACGGAACGCCATGAGTCCAGACGCATCGATAACCAGCTGAAAGGGCGCTCCGGCCGCCAGGGAGATCCGGGACGCTCCCAATTTTTCATCTCGCTTGAGGATGATATGTTCCGCCGTTTCGCAAAAGAAGATCTGGAAAAAATGGAAAAGCAGCTGCAAACGAATGGGGACGGACTTGTTCTTACTAAGAAAATCGGCGAGTTCGTCGATCGCGTACAACGCATGTGTGAAGGAAGCAACTACGGAATGCGCGAATACAACTTGAAGCTCGACAACGTGATCAATGATCAGCGCGGAGTCATTTACAAGCTTCGAGACAAATTTCTCCTGACAGAAGACAGCCTGTCACTTGTTGAACCGATGATCACATCTTATGCGCAAGCGGTCATGGATGCGGTTTGTGACGAAGAGATTCTGCCGGAAGAGTGGGATTTGAAGGTTCTATCGAACGAAATGAAAGATATTCTTCACGGTTTCCCGATTACGTTTGATCACCCTGTCCACGAACGGGAAGAAGTCGAGCAAGTCGTTTTACCGGCTATTAAACAGTATACGGAACAGTTGGAGCCATATAAAGAAGACAGCCGCTTCCAATACACATTGAAGTCCTTGCTTTTAAATACGGTCGACCGTGAGTGGATCAAACATTTGGAAGCGATGGAACGTTTAAAGGAAGGAATCGGCCTGCGCAGCTACAGCCAGGAAGATCCGATGCGCCAATACCAGCGTGAAGGGTTGGAGCTGTTTACGAACATGTATCATAGCCTTGAAAAAGAGGTCGCTGTACAAGTATCTGAATTACTGAAAACGGCTCAAGGCGTGTAAGAAAATACAGGACGATCAGGGTGAAGGGAGCCTTCAGTCGGTTCCCTCCCCTATCGTGTGTTAACGGAGGTTTCACATGTTATCATTTTTTAAATGGAAAAATAAAAAACCGCAAAAGCAAGGATTGGACAGTACGGTTGAATCAAAAGACGTAACCGCTGAGGAAGAGAATGCGTCAACGGAAGAACTTGTTCGACCGAAGCTGTCTTTTCATCCGGATTGGGACATTAAAGAAGAGGACCGCTACGTCTACCAGTTCTTGAATAACGACTGCGAGCCGTTAAAGCCCAACCAGCTTTCCTTATCGGGGCTTGAGCTGCAGCGTAATGAAATGACAGGCGTCGTAACCGTCAATGCGCTTGTACGAAGCAGTCTGAACCGCCCAATCAAGCTTGAGGAAATGGCCCTTGTTTTATTAGGACCGGAAAAAGAATTGTTGGCGAAAAAAAGCTTTGATTTATCCGAGCTGGGAGAGCTTCCCGCTGCTTCAAGCCGTCCGTGGAACTTTGTCTTTGAACCATCCACCGTCAAAGTGGACGAGCTGCCGGAAAGCAGCTGGACACTTGCTTTCCAATTGAAGCCGGCCCATCAGCTGGACCTTGAAGAAAGCTGGGAGCAAGCACTGCCGGAAGAAGAAAAAGAAAAGCTGAAAGATTTGGTGGAGAAACAATTAACACCGCCCGGAGAAGGCGAAGTCAACTTCATGGGGCTGCAAATCCGCCACGATGACAATCAAAGCTTGCATGTATCCGTCCTGATTCGCAACGGAAGCGAAAAAGACGTGACATTCCAACAAATCCCGCTCATCGTCGAAGATGCGAGCGGTGACATCGTCGCAACCGGCGGCTTCCGTCTAGACGAATTCAGGGTCAAAGCCTATACAACGAAACCGTGGACGTTCATCTTCCCGAAAGAACTCGTTCAAAAAGAAACGATGGATTTAAGTACGTGGAAGGTTTATCCGAAACAGTAAGAAAAGCGGAGGCGACTGTTCAGCTCGTGAAGGAAATAGGGATTGACCCATAAGGCGCTTTTTGCCTTATGAGGGCAATCATCATTTCCACAGCGAGCTAGGAGCCGCAGCTAGACAACAATAAAGAAACCGCTGAGCATCGCTCAGCGGTTTCTTTATTGTTCTGCATATATTTATTTGGTGACGGGTGTCTTATTGCCCACTTCTATCCATGAAAAAGAAAAAATGAGAAAAACGCCTAAACCTTTAGGCGTTTTTCTCATTGGGCTACCAACCGAGGTTATTATTTCAAAAGAAGGAAATATTTCTCTCTGTATCCATTTTACCATCTAAATGCATGGAGGACAATTTGTTTTTTTGTTTTTTCTTCTAAATAATTCACGGATTTTGCAATTTTCGATTTTGCTCGATGCTTGTCGAAACAATCGCATATACAATCATGATTAAGAATACGAGATCCAATAAACCGGTGTGGATCGAAATCATGAAAATGGTCATGACAAAACCGTAAGCAATCGTTTGGTAAGACTTCGTACCTGTTTTCATCATTCGGTTATACAGCATCGTCAAGACGGCTCCGTATAAGGCCAAACCAAGGATGACTGCGATATAGCCGCCTTCAATGAACAGCTGCCCTAAAATTGTCGGAGTCGTTGTACGTCCCGGACGTGTAATGTATTTTCCTTCTGCAATCGCGTAAGAGTTGACCGCATCGGTGATCATCATACGAGGCGATACTTGCTCGCCCGGCAGAACGGTCGAGAAAATGCCTTTATGAAGCTCACCTTTCAAATAACCGTGATCTTCTGTATATTCCATGATTTTACTTACAACGATACGACCCGTTACCATCGTCTCTGTCAATGCGCGGATGGCCTTAGGTGTTTCATTTACTTTACGAACAAGCTGCAGGTTTCGATCTTCCTGCTCATCTGAAAGTTCTACTTGCGGGCCCTCACGCTTGTTGAATTCTTTTGTCGTATCTTCCGTAATCACGCGGAACAAGCCAAACAGCGAGAAAGAAACAAAGATGACCGTCATGAACAAAATGAGCCATGATGTGCTAATGCGGCGCACCATGTAGTGGAAGATCAGCATCGATGTAAAGAACATGATGGCAATCGCTGTACGGTATCCCATCAGCATGAATGCCCCAAAGATCAATAACAATAAAACAATATATGTTTTCTTGAATTGTCCTTCTTTAATGATGCGGTAACTGATGATAAAAATAACTGCAAACCATAAGAACGTACTCAAAAAGTTAAGCTTCGGATCCAAGTTGCGTCGAACCGATTCATCGGCAATCCCGATTTGGCCCGTAAATAACATAATCAAATAGCTGACAAGACCAACCAGTCCGAGTAAATATAAAAACCAGATTGTTTTTCCCTTTAGAAAGCCTAAGCCGAATGTCGGAAACGTCCAGCCGAGCTTCGTGACGATAAAGACTGCGGCATAGTAGGCAGCCAACCCGACAAGGATGACCGGCACGATATTTTTCTTTGCATCAAACAGCTCGACACGACCGAAGTCGAATAAGCTGAAGAAAAAGTAAATCATCATGATTGATGGAAAGAAAATGTAGGGAGAAAATACATCATATTTATTAATCGTTTGAATAAGACGATTGTTTTTTAACATAAAGGTGTTGTTACTAAAATGGTTAGTAACACTTACCCCCCTTCACTTGCTTTACGTTTAAATTGCTTGATGTTGACGAGTTCTTTCATGGATTGAGAGCGCGTGAGGAACAACGCGATAAAATAGACCGCTCCCCCGATGACCGCCATCGCGGCGACATATACGTATACGTTCCACGATGCCATGAATCGTTCAACAAATAATAAAACAGCTATCATCACAGCTGTTGCGATAAATACTTTTATATACTCTTTTGCCACATAGCGTAAATCGAAGCCTCCGGAGATTTTATACAGCGTACTGAAGGTGATGACCGAGTACACAAATCCCACTAATGAGAAGGACAACGCAAGTCCCGGCGCGCCCATCGTCTTTACGAGCAGCGCATTGAAAATGATGTTGCATACAATGGAAATAATCCCGATTCGAAGCATATAATGCCCTTTTTCGAGTGTATAAAACCCTTTGGCAATGACAGCCTGTATACTATAAAACACGACAGATCCCACATAGTATACCGCATATTCACTTGTCAAAGCCGTGGAAGTCGCATCGAATTCCCCGCGCTGATAGAAGATTTGGACAACCTCTTCCATCAGCAGCACCATTCCGGTCACGGTAGGCGCCACAAACAGGAACATAAAAGAAAGGCCTTTTTCGATTCCTTGCTTGAATAAGTCCATTTTTTGCTCCGTTTTTGCCTGTGCTAAAAGCGGGAAAATGATCGTGGCAATCGTGACGCCAAAAATGGCCTGTGGAATGTTGACGAGACGGAATGCATAGTTCAAGTTGGCTACGACCCCTTCCTCCAAACGAGAAGAAAAGATGGTGTTAATGAGCAAGTTCACTTGTCCTACCGCAATCGTCAATCCAACCGGCAAGAAAATCAGATAAAAGGAGGATACCTCACGCTTGTCCATCGGCTGCTTCCAATTCATGAATTGACCGGGTTTCAAGTAAATCAGTTTAATGAGGAGCGAAATGATCGTTCCCACAAAATACCCGAGAGCGGCAGAATAAATGCCGAGGCGATCATGAAATAAAATGGTGCCTCCAATGGTCGCAAGCACGACACTCGTCTGGGAAAACGTCGAAAAGGAGAACTTTCTCTGCGCATCGAAATACCCTTCATATACCGCATTGATTCCTACCAGGAAAACGGAAGCGAAGTAAATGACGGCCGTCCACACAGCCACGTCCATGGCCTCCGGCTTCGGATAGACAACCGGAATGATAAAAGGAGAAAGAATCATCCCTACAATCGTGGCGGCAAGAGAAATCCAAAACGTTCCCTTGACGATATTCGTTAAATGGGAAAAGCCTTGACCGAGCGCATTATATTTATAATAACTCGGCAAAAAAGCTTCCTTCATCCCTGTCAGCATAAATAAAATGAGCGTATTCGGAATGATCATGGCCGCTAAATAGGCATCCGCTTCATGGGATGAACCGAAATAGTTGGCGATGACAAGATCACGCAGCATACTCGAAAATTTCAGCACAAAGGTTGAAATAATTAACAAAATACTGGCTAATCGTAACTTTGACATACGAAAACCTTCTACCCTTTAATGACTTTAATCAAGAATTTCGGTAAAATCAACTGTCTTTTCCAGCGCCACGGCTCTTTCAATAATCGGTAGAACCATTCCAACCCAAGCTTTTGGAAGAAAGCAGGGGCACGGTTTAAACGGCCGGATATGACATCAAAAGACCCTCCCACTCCCTGATACACATAAGGAGCAAGCTTCTCTTTATGTTCGATGATCCAGTTTTCCTGCGCCGGGCTTCCCAATGCGACGAAGATGATTTCGGCTCCTGAAGCATTGATGGTATCTGCGATGACCTTCTCATCCTTTTCATAGCCATGGAGCGTGCCGGTGATTTGGATGCCGGGGAACATTTCCTCCAGCTTTACCTTTGCTTCATCGACAATGCCTGGCTTGGCACCGTAAAGAAAAATCTTTTTTTGATGGATGGCCGCTTCTTTACAAAGCTGAAGCATCATATCGATCCCCGTCACACGCTGGCGAATGCTCCCGCCTTTGAGCATGGACGCGATAATGACTCCTATCCCATCAGGAATTTGATAGGTTGCGGAGTTCAATAATTGACGCAGGCTCTCATCTTGCTGGGCTTTCATGATTTTTTCAGGGTTAATGGCAACGATAAAAGCGTTTCGCTTTTCCTCAATGTCCGCTAACAAACGGGCTGTCAGCTGTTCATACGTTTCACCGCAAACATCTATCCCTAAGATGTTTTCTTTCATTTAATCACCTATTCAAAAGAGTTATCATAACGGATTCTGTTACTTGTCGTATCAGTTAATAAAGAACGTCTCCGCTTGCACGTCCTGTAGGTCGAAAAACAGGCTAACTCATTGGACATGGATGGCATTTCCCCCCCTGTCCAATGAGTTATGTGAATTCATATCATCAAAATGCAGAATGCTTGGAATCTCCTAATAAAAATACGTCAAATCCGCTTTCTTCCCAATTGTGGCGGTCAATGCAGTTTTTCGTATCCACGATGACTTTTGTCCGCATTGGCCCTTCCACTAATTCAGGCTGAAGAGACTTGAATTCATTATGATCCGTTAAAATGAGGATGGCATCGGCATGCGCGACCGCTTCCTCAAGATGCTGCGTTTGGCGCTCCAGCTTGTTTTCTTTAATATGCGGATCATACGCCGTGTAATCCATGCCAAGCTGTTCTAAATGGTGAATGACGTCTGTAGATGGACTTTCGCGCATATCATCGATGTTTCCTTTAAACGCTAACCCCAATACCGCTACACGTCCATGCTGAATACCTTTTTGCTCAAAAATGTTTTTCACTTTTAACGCGGTATATTCCGGCATCGCATCATTCGTTTGACGTGCTAAAGAAATGATTTTCGCCAATTCCGGCTGCAATTCCACTAAGAACCAAGGGTCGACAGCGATACAGTGACCGCCTACTCCCGGCCCAGGCAAATGGATATTGACACGCGGGTGATAGTTCGCAAGCTTAATGGCTTCCCACGCATTGACGCCGATTTTTTCACAAATTTTCGCGAGTTCATTGGCAAAGGCAATGTTGACATCGCGGTACGTATTTTCAATGACTTTGACCATTTCCGCTGTTGTCGCATCCGTCACATGAATGCTGCCTTCAACGAACGTTTTATAAAGCTCCACCGTCAGACGGCTTGATTCTTCGTTAATGCCGCCGACAATGCGGTCATTGTTCACTAGCTCTTCAAACACACGCCCTGGAATAACACGCTCTGGTGAATGGGAAATAAATAATTCCGTACCGAATTGCAGACCCGTTTCTTTTAAAACAGGCATCATGACATCTTCTACCGTACGCGGAGGAACAGTGGATTCCAAAATGATGAGATTTCCTTTTTTCACATATGGCACAATGGATTTCGTCGCTTCGCGCACATAGTTCAAGTTCGCCGTTTTATCAGCATTGATTGGAGACGGTACAGCAATGATGAAAATATCCGCTTCTTCAGGTGTTGTTGAAGCGGTAAAGTTCCCGCTGTCCACTGCTGAGTTCAATCGTTCCTGTAAACCATTTTCTTCTATATGAAGCTGCTTATTTTGGATCAGCTCTACTGCTTTTTCATTCACGTCCACACCATGGACACGCAAGCCATGATTCGCGAACATTACCGCTGTTGGTAACCCTATATAGCCTAAGCCAACTACGCATAATTTCTTTGTCATTTCAAAAAATCTCCTTTGTATGACATGCCTAAGAATTTAAAACCTAAATGATATTATATCGAAAAACACAAAATCATGATAGCATTTATCTTAAAACATGAAAAGAATTTCCTTGAAGCCTCCATCCATTTAGAAACTTCGACATGGTCAAAAAGCAACCATATCAAAGTTTCTAGACCCAAGCGGATGACACCCCCCTTCGGGGTTGGCGCCATCCGCTTAGGTGAATCTTTGAAGGCAAATTCGGGATGTCTAGATAACCGTTTGTGAACTCGCTTTAATTAAATAAAAAAGTATCAATTGACTAATAGTGTGTGTTCAAAAAGGACCGAGAAGTTCAAGGAAGCGTAGCTTTGAGCAACGGAACGTATGGTGTTAATACGTGAGTAGCGGAAAAGCAAGCTGACGTGGAAATTCGACGGTCATTTTTCCCGGACTTTTTGAACAACCTCTAATATAACAATGACTTTAAGGATATTGTTCCTAGTTAGAGGATAAAATTTTCATTAAATAAGTTGAACATGGGCAAAAAACGCCCATGTTCAACTTATTTATGTGGATTTACTATAACCTCTTCCCGCCCAATGGACACATATGTGATTGGATATCGCTTTGCTTCATCCGGACTATAGCAATTGCGGCCATCGAAGATGACGGGGGTTTTCATGTGTTCGACATATGCCGATAACGGAAGGGATTTAATCTGTTCCCATTCGGTTACGATGAAGGCCAAATCCGCCTCTTTCAAGGCTTCCGTCGGTGAATCGGCATACTGGATGCGGTCTCCATATCGGGCCTTAACATGGGCTGAGGCAATCGGATCATAAGCCTGAACCGATACTCCCGCTTCCAACAGCTTATCAATAAGCAACAGCGATGCCGCTTCCCGGATATCGTCCGTATTCGGTTTAAAAGCCAGCCCCAAAATCGCGGCTTTCTTCCCATTAAGGGGACCCATCATTCGTTCCGCTTTTTCAAATAGAACTACCCGCTGCTGATTGTTGACTTCAATCACCGATTCAAGAAGGTTAAAACGGTAGTCAATTTGGTCGGCAAGCTGGGCCAGCGCTTTCGTATCTTTCGGGAAACAAGACCCCCCGTAACCGATGCCCGCATGTAAAAATTCTTTCCCGATGCGCTTGTCCATGCCGATGCCGTTTGCGACATCGGAAATATCGGCCCCTACGCGCTCGCAAATATTGGCAATTTCATTGATGAAGCTGATTTTGGTCGCCAAAAAGGCATTGGCCGCGTACTTGATCATTTCCGCGCTTCGAATGTTTGTGATGACAATCGGAAGTCCAAACGGTTCATAAAGCTTTCTCATTTTCTCTCCCGTTTGTTCATCCTCCACGCCTAAGACAATCCGGTCTCCGTTAAACGTGTCATGGATGGCGGAGCCTTCACGCAGAAACTCCGGATTTGACACGATATCAACCTTGACGTTCTTACTTTTTTGCTGTTCGATCAACTTCTTGATATGGTCATTTGTCCCAACGGGCACCGTGCTTTTCGTGACGACCGTCACGTCTTGATTAATGTGCTCGGCAATCGCTTTTGCCACCGCCTCCACATATTGCAGGTTCGCGGACCCATCCGGTTTTTCGGGCGTTCCCACCGCTATGTAAATAACGTCCTTATTTTGATACGCTTCTTCTGCAAAAGATGTAAAATGCAGGCGTCCGGCTTCGATGTTTTTCTTCATTAATTCATCAAGACCCGGCTCATAGATGGGCGAAATTCCGTCTCTCATTCGTTGTACTTTTTGCTCATCGATGTCAAAGCATGTAACATGATAGCCGATATCCGCCAGGCATACCCCTGTCACAAGCCCTACATAACCCGTTCCTGCGATTGAAATTCTCACATTGTTCCCTCCAAACTGCCTCTTTTCATCACTTTTCCGCTCTTAAATGTGCTCCGCCTTAAAAAAGCCTTATAAGCACCAGGCAAGAACCGGTACACCACTTACCGGCTTTGCATTTCCACCATTTGACCTACATGGATATAAAACTCTATATAAATTCACTTTAATTTTTTAACTTTACAATTGTTTTTGTCTTATTTGCGCCTTTCTGTTCTTACATCTTGAGTCAACTTATAAAGGTTCTCGTATAAGCGGTCGGCAAGAACCCGTAAAGGGTCTTGCCGACCGCTTATGCATAAATAACTGAACATGGATGTTCTTTATCCATGTTCAGTTATTTATGTGTTGAAAATAGTTCAGTAAATCTTCGCGCAGATCTTCACGCCTTAACGCAAAATCAATCGTCGCCTTAATAAATCCGAACTTATCTCCTACATCGTATCGAATCCCTTCGAAATAATAGGCCATAATGGATTGGGATGCGCTTAACTGCCTGATGGCATCCGTCAGCTGGATCTCTCCGCCCGCTCCCGGAGGCAGCCCTTCTAACACCCCAAAAATTTCCGGCGTTAATACATAACGCCCCATGATGGCATAATTAGAAGGCGCATCTTGAAGCTCCGGCTTTTCCACAAGAGACTGGATTTGGAATACCCCTTGGTCTACTGGCTTACCTTTTGGAGCGACAATTCCATACTTCGATACCTCTTCATCGGCTACTTGCTGAACACCGATCACAGAGCAACGATGTTTTTCATATACATCAATCAATTGACGCAAGCACGGCGTTTTCGATTGGACAATATCGTCCCCCAGCATGACGGCAAACGGCTCATCCCCGATAAACGTCCGCGCGCAATTGATCGCGTCGCCCAAGCCCTTCGGCTCTTTCTGGCGAATGTAATGGATATTGGCGAGATTCGAAATGGCTTGAATCTCCTTAAGGCGCTTCTGATTCCCTTTTTTTGCTAGCGTTTCTTCCAGTTCATAGGATTTATCGAAATGGTCCTCAATGGCCCGCTTGCCGCGGCCGCTAATAATGATAATATCTTCGATACCGGAGGCGACCGCTTCCTCCACGATATATTGAATGGTTGGTTTATCTACAATTGGAAGCATTTCTTTTGGCTGCGCTTTTGTCGCCGGCAAAAAACGGGTCCCCAGCCCCGCGGCCGGAATAATGGCTTTGCGAATCTTCATCTCCTGACTCCCCCTACTCGACTTTCACTTCTCTTTGCCCCGCTCTAACGGGCAGTAAAAATTCTCCACCGAATGAAGTTTCTCTTTATGTTTATGTTCAAAAAGGAGGACAAAAAGGACCGAGAAGTTCAAGGAAGCGCCGCTTTGAGCATAAAGGAAAGCTTCTCACGATTCTTCATCGCACGCCGGAAAAGCGATTTTCTTTTCCAAGGAACGGAGCGTATGCTCTTAATACGTGAGTAGCGGAAAAGCAAGCTGACGCGGCCCGACTAAGAACCGCCACGTCCTGTGGCGAACGTCGGATCAGTACGTCCTGTACAAGTAAATTCGACGGTCATTTTTCCCGGACTTTTTGAACATCCTCTTTATGATATATTATATTGAAGAAATTCCCACATGTATGCGAAGGGAATGTAAAGAACTTATTAAAGTTCATACGTGCACACCGAAAGAAAAACCTTTTGGTGCGCATGTACGAACCTATCATACCAAAACCTTTTGTTGAATGCCATTTCAATCCTTTATAATGGAACATATACAACCGGAACGATACGAACAAAGCGGAGGCGTTACATATGAAAGAAGCCATTCTCCAAGCGGGAGAGGATTTAATCCGCCTTTTGGATTACCAGGATGAAGACGTAAGGAAACTCGTCAAAAAAGGACTAACTTTATATAGACAAGGATACGTTTATAACTTAAAAGAACTGGAGCATTATGTAGGAGTCGTCGTTTACGATGAACAAGAGCAGATGGTGCTGTTAAATTTGACCGATTTATCCGGCAGTGAATGCGACTGCCGGCATCCGTCCTTTTGCGCTCATCGTCTTGCGGGCTTTTTTTATGCCTATGCAACGAAAGGCCTTGTCGGGAATTTGCTGGATAAGTGGAAACAGCAGTCGCTGTCCAATCAGATTACCTCTTCTTTAGACGCTTTTCGCGTGCAGAAGAACACAGCCCCGAAAATGGATAAATCTTCCTATTCCATTCAAGAGTGGCTGCCTCTCTTTGAGCAGCGTTATGAGCAGTTTGCTAACACAAAACTCGCTCGGAATACCTCCTTTTACACTGAACTTTATGAAGATTTTTTTAAAGGGTTAACGAAAGAGGCGCCTTCCCCTTCTCCTTATAGGGAACTCTTTATCATTCATGCAGGATTGGCGACGCTCAAAAAAATATGTGATGGACTGAACAAGACTCCCTTGTCTAAACAAACCTTTAACACCTTTGTACGTACACCTTTATCGCAGCTCCTCTATGATATGGAACAACGAATTTATACAATCAGCCAAACATCGCTGCCTTTTTCGGCCGATGATCTTTTATATGAAACGATGGGCCAAATCCGTACATTTTTGTTCTACTCTTCTCCTCTTCAATACGAACGGATTGAATTGTATCGAACCATTTGGTCCCATCTGCTGAAACGGCCTAAGTGGCTGAAGGAAGAAAAGCTCGCTCTTCAAGAGATTCATGGATTCCAGCTCGAATGCGATGTGGCTCTCTCCCATTTGCTTGTATTGGAAAAGCGCGATGAGCAAGCGGCCGCTGTCGCTAACCAATCCGATCAGGCCATTTTCCCTTACACTTTTAAGTGGGCGAAAGATCACATCTCCCATAAAAATGAGCAGCAAGCCCGCATCTGGGTAACCTATATGAATCAACAGATGAAGTCATATCTTCGGACCCTCCCTTCCTATCAGGGGAGCAGGGCCATCGTTTCTATGCTGCTTTCCCTATTCGAAGGCTACAGCGACCTGTGCCGCGATCAAACGATCTATACGGAGGCGCTGCGCCAGCTGCTTCCATACAGCTTTGTCGAATACAGCCAATATTTATATGAACAAAGGCAGCTGCAGGCATGGCTTGAGCTTCAGGCGGCTTTTCGTTACGATATTTTAGAATATGACCGCAGCATCTTAAAAGATATTGAATCGGAAAACCCGAGATGGCTTTTGCCCATCTACCATCAATCCATTCAACAGCTGATCGAAAAGAAAACCCGTTCGAGCTATGAAGAAGCCGTGCAGCATCTAAAAGAATTGAAACGATTATATAAAAAACTCCAAAACGAGCAAGGCTTCACGATCTATATGCACCAGCTTGTCCAATCGACAAAACGATTGCGCGCGCTTCAAGAAGCGTTAAAGAAAGGAAAATTGGTTCATGATTGATTTATTTTCGATGACTTTACATGCACACATAACAGAAGAAGGCTCCTTCTTTCTCTATTTCACCAATCAAAAGAAGGATGCGATCAGTGCAGACATGTGGAAACAATCCGTCTTTCTCTGGCATGAACCTTCCTTTTATGGAACATTTCTTTCACCCATAAAAAAAGATGGCCAAGACGGCGTGGTGCTGCCTCCATCATGGGCACTCTCCTTTTTCTGTCACTCAACGGATGATCACATCTTAGGCTATCACATGAGTACGGAAGCCCTCCTTTATAAAGAGAGCGCAAAGAAAATTTACGATATCATCCAGGAAGGACGATTCGAGCCCGATTTTTCTGCTTGGCAGGAAGGCAAAATGTCCTGGTCCGCTGAACATCTTACCCCTCTCGAGCTTCGCTGGCTGTCGGGGGCCGTTAACGAGACCATTGAAACGGATGAGGAAACGAACAAAGCTTGGGAACAGCTTATCGCTGCGTACCCGCTCTTAAAGACATCCGGAAAGCAGCCATCCGTTTTCGACGAACAAGATTGGCTTGAAAAAATCGGGTGGAATGAGCCGGACATTCCGTTTTCATTCCTGCTTCGCCTGCAAGAACCGGAATCAGACGGCGATTTTTGGCATTTAGGCGTGTTATTGCGAGATGAACGAACCTATGAACTTCTTTCATTTCCAGACGCTTTCCCCGATGAATGGAAAGAATACGAGCCTTTTATCGACCGTCAGTTTCATATGATCCAAACGCTTGTCCCTCCGTTATTCGACCGGAGAACAGGATTGAAATCCAGTCTATCGGAAGAGGAAGTCTGGAAATTCCTCACGGACTGGAGCTTAACGCTGCTGGAAACGGGATTCCACATTCAGCTCCCTTCATGGTGGCAAGCAGTGAAAGAAACCCAGCTTTCCCTAAAGGCTTCTCTAACGGACTCCGGATCTTACGAGCGTTCGGGTATCGTCGGGTTGCAGTCTTTAATGGATTTCAATTGGAAGATTTCAACAGGCGGCATCGACCTTTCGGAAGAACAATTCAGCCGGCTCGTCGATGAAAAACGGAGGCTCATTCACATTGACGGACAGTGGATTCAATTGGACCCTCTTTTTGTCAAACATGTTCAGCGCCTTATGACGAAAGCACAAAAAGAAGGTCTCCGCTTTTTTGATTTGCTTGAACAAGAACTGGCCCAGGAGGAAAAAAACGTCCTCCTTCTGGACGAAAAAGAAACGAAGCGTCCGTTTTCTTCCATTAAAATTGAAATCAATGAGACCTTCACCGCCCTGATCAAACAGCTGACAGATTACACATCCCTGCCTAAAAGGAGAATCCCTTCTGCTTTTCTCGGAGAATTACGGCCTTATCAACAGCAAGGTGTCGATTGGCTGATCTTTTTACGGGAACTGGGCTTGGGCGGATGCCTGGCCGATGACATGGGACTTGGCAAAACCGTGCAGCTCCTTGCCTATATGTCTTATGTACACGAACAGGAGAATCCGAACGCATTTCTTATCGTCTGCCCAACCTCTGTCCTTGGGAACTGGCAAAAGGAGATCGAAAAATTCGCCCCTCACCTCCATGTCTATACCCATTACGGGCCAAAGAGATGGAGCGGCGAGGAATTTCTGGAGGAAATCGAAAAAGCCGATATTGTGCTCACGTCTTACAACATCTTATCCATGGATATCGAAGACCTTTCCAAGCCAATGTGGGGAGCGGCCATTTTGGACGAGGCCCAAAACATCAAGAATGCCCAGACGAAGCAATCGAGGGCGGCCCGTAAATTAAAATCCAGCCAACACATCGCCTTGACCGGAACACCGATGGAAAATCGTTTGACGGAACTCTGGTCTTTGTTCGATTTCATCAATCCGGGATATTTAGGAAGCCTGAACCGCTTTAGAACGAGATTTGTGGCACCCATTGAGAAGCAGCAAGACGCAGAGAAAATCGAGAAACTTCAAAAACTCGTTCGCCCGTTTATGCTTAGACGAACGAAACAAGATCAGGAAGTGGCGCTCAACCTTCCGCCAAAACAAGAGCAAAAAGAGTATATAGGCCTCACACTGGAACAGGCTTCTTTATATGAACAACTGGTCAAAGATACATTTGCCGAACTGCAAAAGCTGACGGGATTTGAACGCAAAGGGCGCATCCTGAAACTGTTAACGAAGCTCAAGCAACTCTGTGACCATCCCTCTCTCTATTTAAAAGAAAACCGGCCAAAACAAACGAGAGAGCGCTCATTGAAGCTGGAAAAACTGCTGGAGCTCGTAGAAAACGTTCGCGCACAAAACGAAAGCTGCTTGATTTTCACCCAATATATTGAGATGGGACAAATGATGAAAGGCCTGCTGGAACAAACGCTTGGCGAGGACGTTCTTTTCTTGCACGGGGGATTGAACAAACAGACGAGAGATGACCTGATTTCAGCTTTCCAAGAGCAAAAGGCGCACATCTTCATCCTTTCCCTTCACGCAGGCGGAACAGGATTGAATTTGACGGCCGCCAACCATGTCATCCATTTTGATAGATGGTGGAACCCCGCAGTGGAGAATCAAGCAACAGACCGGGCCTACAGATATGGGCAAACCCGCTTTGTCCATGTGCATAAACTCGTCACCCTTGGAACAATCGAAGAGAAAATCGATCAAATTATCGAAAGAAAATCCGCCTTAAATGAACAAATCATTCAAAGCGAGCAGTGGATTACAGAATTAACGGACGGAGAGCTGGAAGAGTTGTTTTCCTATCGATAAAGGATGACCTAAAAGGGCGAAAACCGGCCCTTCTAGGTCATCCTCATGAAAGGCCCCGTCTTGAAAAGGCAGTAAAATGAAGGATTTTATGCCGGGGCCCTTTCATTAAAAACCAATATTTGCGGTCTATCGAAGATTTATGGGACAGTCCTTTTATCATTAAAAAGCAAACCTTTATGAATAGACTCAAGACTCAAATACGGAAGAGTATAACGATTTAATCTAGCAAATATTACATAATTAAAGGAGAAAAACATGGGAAAAGAGAATAAAGAAGTAGAGAAAAAGAATGAACAGCCAATCAAAAAAGATGAAAAATGGGAGGAGCTTTACCGTTTATTAAAAGAAAAGTTAAAAAAATAATGGATCTATGAATTCTTTGCGCATAAGCCTGCTCGAGCTGGAAGAATAGAAAGGCTAAATAGAAAAAAATTACCCCGACTTTTCATATATAATACTATTTACCCTTTACTTTTTTCCCAATCCCTATCATATTATATAGTATATGCCATTATTTTCTTTATATATAATGCTAGATTACTAGTTTTCATATACATACAATAACCTTTTACAGGAGGATTCTCATGAAAAGGAAAATTCTTTCCGTATCAACTTTTGCGGCGATTGGCGGAGTTGCTTTATTCCAAACTCCTGCCCATGCAGACTCGATTGAAGTAAAACCCGGAGATTCGTTATGGTCCCTTTCCAAAACGTATAAAACCACTGTAGCAGAGCTCAAGAAAGCAAATAATTTGACAAGCGACACTATCTATAAAGGTCAAAAACTAAAAATTTCGAATTTTAAAGAAACATCTTCTGTTCAGTCTCTTTCCAAACCGACGATACCTGACGCCAAACCGCAGGCTCAGACATATACCGTTCAAAGTGGAGATACATTATGGAAGGTAGCCCAGCAGTTCAATATGGCGGTAACAGAGATTAAATCGTTGAATTTATTGCGCTCTAATACAATTTATACAGGGCAAACCTTGAAACTGACAGGAACAGCAAGCGAACAAAATAACAAACAGGAAAGTCCTGTTCAAGAACAACCTGCTGCTCCTTCCGTTTCTATGGACAGCGATACATATACAGTGCAGAGGGGAGACACAATCTCGAAGATCGCTCGGCAGTTCAATATGACGGTTGCTGAGCTAAAAAATCTGAATTTACTTCGTTCTGATACGATTTATGTCAATCAAACATTAAAACTTAAAGGTTCCCCTTCCACTTCTATAAATGAAGAAGAAAAAGAACCGGTAGCCATTCCAGAGCCGCCTGCACAAAACACCACGCTTAATACCACTCAGCTTCTATCTGATGCAAAGGCAGTCATGGGCACTCCGTATAAATGGGGAGGTACTACGCCATCTGGATTTGACTGCAGCGGATTTATCTATTATGTACTCAACAAGCAGACTCCTAGTAAACGATTGAGTACAGCTGACTATTGGAGCCGTTCTAAGGCCGTCAATGAACCGGCAGTTGGAGATTTTGTCTTTTTCACCACCTATGCACCCGGACCCTCTCACATGGGAATCTACGTAGGAAATCGACAATTCATTCATGCGGGAAGCTCGACGGGTGTTACCATCTCGAGCATGGACAGCAGCTATTGGAACGATCGTTATTTAGGCGCTAAACGATTTGAATAATCAAACGAGTCTTCACTCATCGAGTGGGACCGCCCGTGTATACGGGACAAGGGATGCGGAGCCTTTCGTTTGCTCGCATCCTTTTTTATGCTCAAAATAAGCAAATCAGCGTTCTCCCTCCGATTTCATTTAGGATAAAAAATAGCCCGATCGGCTTAAAACCAACCAGGCAATGATATGGGGGATTATTCGGAGATTCATTTTCTTTCTCAAAGAGTATTTACAAAAGAAAAGGTAATCTTCCTTCTCTTCAGGATGGAGGGACTTTTACAAGGTGCAAAAGTCAACAGGGGAAACAAAGAAAGTCGCTAGTTTCGTTCACCTCCCTTCATTTCAAGTATGATACATATACGGTATCTTATGATATCCGAACCGATGCTTCGGGAGGATTCTATTCCCCGTTAGAACAGAGCTATTTATCCCTCATTAACGGGCAGTAAGACCCCCACCGATGGAAGTTTCCTTTATACATTTACAGAAACCATATGACTCAAAAATTTAATCTGTTCGACTGCCACTTCTGTGACATAGATTTTTTGGTTTTGTTCTTTTTCATAGCTTCTTGTCTGAACTCTTCCTTTAACCGCGACCATTGTCCCTTTTTGACAACGCTGTGCAGTACTTTCCGCATTCTTTCGCCATAACGTCACCGTAATGAAATCCGATTGCACTTCACCATTTTGACTTCGGAAATCCCGGGAAACAGCCATAGTGATAAAGCAATAAGGAACACCTTCTGCTGTATAACGCAAGTCTGGATCTTTCGTTAATCTGCCGACTAAAGTCACTTGATTCAGCATTACTCGTCATCTCCTTACATGTGAGGGAATGTTTATTTATGAAGCGAATTTCAATCATTTACCATCATTGTGTTATAATAGATGAGGAACGATAAATTTCGAGATAAATGGGGGGATTAGATGAAAACCTTCAAACTTGTTGCACTGGAAATCAAACTGTCGAACTCTGAGAATGAAGATTATCAGTCTTTGGAGCTCATAGATGGGTTAATCATTAACAAAGAAACTGAGGAAAATCGCTGGATAATCGAAGCATTACTTCCTAATGCATCTCTTCCTTATTTCGAAGAGATTTCCAAACAAAATGAACCATTGAAGCTGCACGCAACCATTTCCAAAACAAGCAATGACCCGGCAAACTTTAACGCTAACATCATCAACATCACGACAATGGAACATCAATTCAGCGTGCTGTTAGAGGGAATGCTGACAGGAAGAAGAATCCTATCACCTGAAATGATTTTGAAGAATTTGATTGAACAAGGCTTAAGCGGGCATACGTTACTGCAAAAGTTCACCCACCAATTACACGAAAAGCGCAAAACACGTTCAGCCTTCAAATGATTATCCAATGCATGAGCTTATCCAACAGAACACTCGTTATATCTCATTGAATGGGAGAGGCTGCTTTCTCAAGGCCTTTCTATTTTTTTATTAAATGTCTGATATTGTTGAAGGGGATCGAAAACACTAATTTGAATTTGTTTTCCTAAAATAAGATGATCATAATTATAACGCTTGTCTCGCTCTTCGACATCTCGAAGAATAGGTCTTTTTAAATAGTATTTCATCAACTTTAATCCTCCTTTTTTCGTTACTTCTCTTTTATCATAATACATTTTTCCTAAATTTCAATACTATCTTTGTAAAAATTATCCTTTTTATGAATATAATATTTCGTCTTTATTTACTCCTTATTGCTTTTACATAATTAAACAAAATACATCATTTTTCAACAGCAACAATTATTCATTTTCCGCTTAAAAATCAATATATTTTTCTATTTTTACTCATCAGTGTCTTTTTATATGAATTCACTTAAATTAATTTTTATTCATTACAGTGAAATTTTTTTGTTGTTTTTTCAGTTCACAATGCCTCATTCTATCCCGTAATTTACAATTTATTTACAAAAAATTTATAATTGAGGACTGCATGACTGAGGCGGCAGCCCAACATTCTGTTTACTCCCCTATTTTCTATCCTCTGAAACCATTTTGATGGAATGACTGACATAACGATCCTTTCTTAAAGAGCATGAAAGATGCCCCCCTTTTGAACAGGAAAAAAACCTCACCTCAAGTGCAAAAGCGGCAAATGAGAGAAATCGGTGCGTACACAAATAAAAAAACACAGGGGAACCTGCGTTTTTTTACTCGTTTGCCAATTTTTCAAGCCAATATTTCGCTTCCGCTTTGCTCGAATAGGTGATGTCTTCTTTTCCTTTTTCTTCTAACAGGGCGTTCAATTGATTGATTTGTTCGTTCGTTGGTTCTTCACTTAAAATTTTCTCGATCGTCTGATTGATCTTATCCGCTAACTCCTGGTGAAATAGAGGATTTGCTTTCTCTTCCCTGCTCAACCGTTCAAACCATGACGCATGATCTTCTATATAATTTCTCCACGTGCGGATAAACTCTTCAATATTATATTTATCTTCGTTCCATTCAATGCCGCTCATGTATTGTTCAAATGCCTTCTGAATGGATCGCGTGATACTAATTTTTGTACCCTGTGGCAAGTTTTTAAACATCGATGAAAAGTACCCCCAAACTATGATCTGACTAATTTATAATTTTATCAGACTTTAAAGTGGCTGTCATCTTTGGTGGAAAGATTCAGGAATTGGCTTTATTTAATCACCTAACCTAAAAAGCCGGTTCCTCAGTGACGGAACCGACCTTTTTCATTACTCATCTTTGTTGTCTGCATCATTGATATCTTTGGCGTCTTCTACTGCATCTTCAGGGTCTGGCTGCGCGTCATTTTCATCATCTTGAGTCATTGTATCGTTTTCATCGACGCCAGGTGCCATATCATTTTCAGGTGTTACGTCGCCATCATTGTCGTTGATATCACCGTCGTTATCAACGTTGCCATTTGTTCCATTCGTATCTTCATCCTGAGGTGCTTGCTCCACGTTTGGCTCTTCTTCTGGAGGGGGCTCCTGATCTCCATTACAGCCTGTGAGCATCATAGCAGATAAAACTGTACCTGTTAGCGCGAGAAACCATTTTTTATTCATGGTCATTCCCCTTTCTAAGTTTATACATGACCTAGATCCTATTAGTTCGGTCTTTGCTTATCTTTTCCGATAAAAGGGAAAATATGCATGATGTCAAAATAAAGAAGCTGCTTTTTTAATAAGTAGGAGAAAATGTAAAATCGCAGTTCAAATAGGTTACTAAAAAACAGGAAGATTATCACACCAAATAACACTATAAATAGCACATAAAAATAGCGCCAACTTCTATTTAATAGAAATCGGCACTTCGTTTATTCGCTATACGTTATCGTGACGCTTTGGGCGGTTGACACACGTCACATTTACGTTGGTTATTATTTTTAAATTTCGTAAATGTTTTTTCAAAGTTGCTGCCACATGCACATTTAAATAGTAACTTTTGAGAAAAACCGTGATATTCCGTCGTTAGCAACTTACTTTCCGAATTGTTCTCAACAAATTCTTTAATTTTACCAATCGTCCATCGTTTATTCATTCTCTTACCCCTCCATATTTTATCGCTATGCGGAGGCTTTTCTTGGCATCCGTGCAATGATAAGTTAAAGTCGTAATTATCCTAAGTTCCTCATTATATCATGAGCTGGCACTCAATTAAACAGGTGGAAGGGACTCCTTTTTAACGCACCAATTCTCACCATGACAATAGCTATTGTCATGGTTCAATTTAAAATGCTATTTTCTATGCGAATTCATATGTCAAAATTCACCAACACTTAATATAAAAGGAATAATAAGAGAGGATGACTCAAAAGGTATGAAAACATACCTTTTGAGTCATCCTCCTGAAAAGACCCGTCATGAGAATCCAGGAAAATTAAGGATTTAATGACGGGTCTTTTCAATAAAAAATAATTTTTGCAGCCTGTTTAGGACTTATGGGACATCCACTTCTATTTCTTATGCTATTTCGTATGTTTCTCCACAAAAACGGAGCTACTTACTTTTTTAAACAGCTTCTTTATTTTGAAACGAATGTTTATTCAGCTTTTTTTTCTCCAAGAGCAAACATGATTTCCGCTTCACACGCAATTTCCCCGTCTACAGTGGCCACGGCTTTTCCTTTTCCGATAGAACCGCGAACCCGCACCATTTCAACTTCTAATCGCAGTTGGTCACCAGGCTTTACTTGCCTTTTAAAGCGACAGCTATCGATTCCTGTAAAGAAAGCGAGACGTCCTCGGTTTTCTTCTTTTTTCAGCATCGCGACTGCCCCCACTTGAGCAAGAGCTTCTACAATCAATACGCCGGGCATAACAGGGTAGTCAGGAAAATGCCCATTGAAAAACTCCTCATTGGCTGATACATTTTTAATCCCGACAGCTGATTTACCTTCTTCTACTTCTAAAATACGGTCAACTAATAAAAAAGGATAGCGATGCGGAATAATTTCTTTGATTTCTTGAATATCCAACATAATTGATCATTCCCCTTCCTTAATATCAAGAACGCAGGCCATTTACAAGACCCATCATTTGATCTGCAACCGAAATCGACTTGGAATTAAACTGATAGGATTTTTGCGCAATCATTAATTCCGTCATTTCGGACGCCATGTCTACATTGGATTCCTCCAAGGCACCTTGACGAATATTTAAACCAGCTCGATCTGCCCCATCGACTTCTTCTACCACATCTTGCACTGCCAAATTCAAGGCATTCAAATTAGGGAGCCCAAACAGGTTATTGCCCTTCCCTTGCAGCAGGTGGGGTCTCTTCACTTCGACAATCCCCATTTCAAACGTCTGAGCAGCAAGAGCATCGCTTTCGGGAACGGCTGTAAAGTTTCCGTTGGCGTCAATTCGAACTTCTTTTACGGGGCCTCGCACGACGATTGGGGCATTATTGGAATCCGCGACTGCGTTTCCCTGGGAGTCTGCCAGCATCCATTCGTTAGCATTATTCGTTGGTGTCAATTGGAAGGACCCATCTCTCGTATAGCGTACAGCTTGCTGCCCATTTTCATTCACTACTACTTTAAAGAAATGATTATCTTGTGTGAGGGCAGCATCAAGCACTCTGCCTGTTTGCTTTAAGGCCCCAGGAACGACCTGAATACTCGTATGAGCGAGCTTCGCTCCTGACCCTTGGCGAATGCCAAATGGAGTGTTTCGGCTCATTTCCTCTTGTTCATTAGGCTGGTTATTAAATTGCTGATAAAGCAGCTCACTGAAATTCGCTTCTTGGCGCTTATATCCGGTTGTATTCACATTGGACATATTATGGCTGATTAAATCAAGCTGCTGCTGTAACTGAGTCATGGTATTTGACGCATTAATCATAGAGCGATTCAATGTACGTTCCCCCTGCTTTCACTTTTAAACGATCATTAACGTAAGCGGCCTATTTCGTTAGCGGCTTTTTCCATGCTCCTGTCATAGGCCTGGATAATTTTTTGGTTGGCTTCGAATGCGCGATAAGCGCTTAACAGTTCTGTCATGGTTTGCGTGACATCAACATTCGAACGCTCCAGCACCCCTTGCTGCAGATTGAAGCTGCCATCAGGATTCCCAAGCGCGGATGGAAGCGGGGTGTTGTCCTCTGTCCGGTACAAACCGCTTCCTTCTTTCATCATCTGCTGGGCATTGACAGTCATCGCAACATTAAGCTGTGCCACCGCCTGTCCGTTTTCTGTTATCCATCCTTGAGGGCTGATTTGAAAGTCTGTCCCCTGTAATTGAATCGGCTCATTATTGGCATCCATGACATATAGGCCTTCATTTGTCGTTAAGAAGCCCGATCCGTCAATGGTGAAATTTCCATTTCTCGTATAACAAAGCTCATTGTTTGTATCCCTTACAGTAAAGAAAAATGCACCTTTATTGCCATTACCATCAACAGGCACCGTATTATCGATAATCGCTATATCCGTCTTCCTTCCCGTATCTTTTAAAGCACCCTGTACAAAAGAAGGGGTCGTCTCTTGCATGTATACACCCGTATTAAGGCTTCCTATATGCCGCTTATCCGTCCATCCCGGACGCTCTGCCACAGGTACCCCACTGCTTTGCTGCTGTTGAAGAAGCATTTCCGGAAAGGCTCTTAAAGACGCCTGATCGGCCTTGAATCCTGGTGTGTTAGCATTAGCGATATTATTTGTCAGCATATCTGTTTTCCGCTGCTGTGAAAGCATTCCGGTTGTCGCTGTATAAAAACCCTTGAACATTTATCTTCACCCTTTGCAGAGAAATAACTATATAAGGATGTTCAAATTTGAACACACACTTTATATCGTCATCTGCGGAAAATTTTAAATAAGCTGACGGCGTGGTAATTTATCCATATTATCCAACATAATTCCTGTTCCGATCGCTACACAATCCATTGGGTTTTCTGCAATGAGGACAGGTACCTTTAATTCTTCGGCTAACAATTGATCAATGCCATGCAGTAAAGCGCCTCCGCCGGTTAAAATGACACCTCGGTCAATGATATCGGCTGAAAGTTCTGGAGGAGTACGTTCCAATACGCTTTTAGATGCTTGTACAATCGAAGCCACAGATTCGCGAAGAGCTCCTTCCACCTCATGGGAACGTACCGTAATAGTACGCGGCAATCCGCTGACCATGTCTCTTCCCCGAATATCGATTTCTTCGTCTCTTGATCCAGGGAATACGGTTCCGATTTTTACTTTCACATCTTCAGCTGTGCGCTCACCAATTAAGAGTTTATATTCACGTTTTACGTAATTAAGAATCTCATGATCAAATTTATCTCCAGCCGTTTTAATCGAAGATGCTGTCACGATATCGCCCATAGAAAGAACCGCGACGTCTGTCGTTCCCCCTCCAATATCGACTACCATGTTTCCGCTCGGCTGAAAAATTTCCATCCCTGCTCCAATCGCAGCCACTTTCGGTTCTTCTTCTAAGTAAACTTTTTTGCCTCCGCTTTTTTCCGCCGCTTCGCGAATCGCTTTTTGCTCCACAGACGTAATGTTAGTTGGGCAGCAAATTAAAATGCGGGGCTTTGATAAAAAGCCTTTGACATTCAATTTATTAATAAAATGCTTCAGCATGGCTTCTGTAATATCAAAGTCGGCGATGACGCCGTCCTTCAAAGGGCGAATAGCGACGATATGCCCAGGAGTACGCCCGACCATACGCCTTGCCTCTTCGCCCACCGCCAATACTTTACCTGTGTTTTTATCGATGGCCACTACTGAAGGCTCATTCAATACGATTCCTTTTCCTTTTACATGAATTAATACGTTAGCTGTACCAAGGTCAATCCCAATATCTTTTGCTAACATTTTGTATCCTCCTTCTATCCAACGAGTCCTTGCCCCGTCTAAAGAGCGGTTCATCCTCCACTCTTGAAGGAGGATAGCCGCCGTCATTTTTACCTAATTAAATATTTTATCATAAATTAACCTTTAATGTAGATTTATTTCCATATTAATGCGCATTCATTAATATCATTTTACATATATTCTTTATGTATGTTTACAGCACTAAAAACGGACAAGGGTTCCAGGTTTTTTACTTGCCTCCTAGAATCCTTTGTCCGTTTAGGAAGTACTCGTTTTATAGTCATGTTATTTATTTGACAGCCTCTTCCTCTAATTCCTCCTTTTTATATTTTAGTTTTGTCGCTTCCCCCCCGCGAAGATGTCTGATGGATTTATGATAATCAAGAATTTCTTTTACTTCATTTGCTAGTTCAGGATTAATTTCTGGGAGTCTTTCCGTTAAGTCCTTATGAACAGTACTTTTCGAGACACCAAATTCTTTTGCAATGACACGAACCGTTTTCTTTGTCTCTACGATATACTTTCCAATCTTGATAGTTCTCTCTTTGATGTAATCGTGCACACCACTCGCCCTCCCTAGTTTGGATGTGAGAAGCGTGAAATGAGATTCGCTTTGTGTAAAATGAAGGAATTCCGGATGTTTTTCATGGCTGGAACCCTTCGACGACCCCTCACCTCGCACACTCTCTTTGTTAGGTTTGTAACATTTTATTAGCTTGGGTAAAGATATATGCTACAAAACTCAAGGGGGACAAGGAATTTATCAGATTTTTTAAAAAAATAATCTTTTTTTCATGTAAGTACCCTGTTATTTGACTACATTTTACTTTTATCCCCATTTTCCTACACCTCGTACAAACGAGACTATTTCCTGAGAAATTTGTCTTGTTCTCGACGAGTTTGTCGAATGGATGATTTTTCATGAAGGAAACTTCCATCAGCGGTGGTCTTACTGCCCGTTAATGCGGGATAAATGGTTTTATAAAAGACCCGTGATGATTTTCATTCATTTTCGGTTTGCGTAAAAGTTTTTCAAACAAATGAGTCAAAGATGTTGAAAGTCACCATTCTTCATAAATAAATGGGCGTGAATGCTTTCATTCACGCCCATTTATCAAGATCGAGATTATGCGTTTGTATCTGCGTCTGAAGCGTCAGAAGAGCTGCTTGGCTCTTCTTGCTTTTTATCTTGCTCTGCATCTTGATTGTTATCTTCAGCTGGTTTTTCTTTGCTTTCCTCTGATGATTGCTCAGCTTTTTCGGAAGCATTTTCTTCTTTTTGCTCTTCTTCATTTGAAGTAGACTCAGAAGCGTTTTCTTCTTTTTGTTCTTCTTCATTGGAAGCAGACTCATTTGAGTTGTTTACCGCTTCTTCTTTTACAGCTGTAAGCGGCTTACCAATGAATTGGTTTGGATTGACGGGAACGCCGTCTTGGCGAACTTCAAAATGAACATGTGTCTTAGCTTCTTGGTTGAACAAGCTTTGTCCTGCTTTGGCAATCACTTCACCTTGTTTCACCGTATCGCCGGATTCCACTCCTACATTTTCTAATGATTGATAGTGAGTCACAAGCCCATCTTGATGATCGATTTCTACTACAAAACCAAGAATCGGATCTTTTTCAGCTTTCGTAACCGTACCGCTTGCTGCAGCTACTACATCAAATGACTGGCCGTCTTTCATAACCAAATCAATTCCTGTATTCGGATGGTACGTATTATTATAGAAAACTAATGCAGCTTCTTGTTCTTCCTTTGTTGCTTTGTCGTCATAATACTTTGTTTGCACAACAACCGACTCAGGATCTACTACCGGCATTTCTAAATTTTCTAATTGCTTGCTGACTTCCACAGCTGGTTCTTCCCCATTATAGGCTGTACCTTCTGAGAACTGGTCTGTTCCATCTGTGTTGTTTTTGTCGTTAGATTGGAACCAGAGAACCGCTGTTAAAATAAGTGCTGCACAAACTAAATAAATAGCAGGAAATACCCAACGCTTTCTGAAGATTTTTTGGATTGCTGTTGGTTGAGAAATACGTTTCTTTTCTTCCTCTCTCATGTTTATCACCTCAGCAACCATTTTGAACAGAACTGGACCAATATATACACGAAGAAAAAATTTTTTTAGATTATTTTTCGACAAAAGGATCATTTCTATTCATAAATCATGGAAGAGGGATGAATATTCATCCCTCTTCCATGATTTATAAAGAATAGAAACCTAGATGAAATCAAAGAAATACCCGCTATTGTTTAGCTGTGAGCTTAGACAAGAAAGAGTCATATGATGAGACATCCGCACCTTGGTAGTAATACGTGACGATATCTTGATAGTTCTTTCCTTCCGACGCCATTCCATTGGCCCCGTATTGGCTCATCCCGATGCCGTGCCCATATCCTTTTGTGGTGATCACGATTTGATCTCCTTTTCTCGTCCAATTAAAATCTGTCGAGCGCAATTGAAGCTTTTCTCTTATTTCTTTTCCAGTCAGTTCTTTTCCGTTGATTGAAATCAGCTTGATACGCTGGCCCGGTGTTCGTTCGATAATTTTGCCTAACGTCTCGCCTCCTGATAGTTGAACACCTAATTTTCTCTCAAACTCACTTACACTCAAAACGGTTTGGTCCATATATTTAGGTGATTCTTTATCCCATGGACTCGCTACACTTTTTAAATACGGCATCGAATTAGACCAGTAAGCTTCTGAATCCTCTGTGTAACCATTACTTGTCGAAAAAAACACAGCATCAATCGGTGTATTATCATAGGTTAAAATTCTTCCGCTTGTTTGGGCAACAGCCTTCTCTACCTTTTCCATTTTCCATTCATAGTCTCTTCCCCATAATTTCTTTAACTCTTCTTTGTTATGATACACTTGATGCTGGACCGTATCTGTTACATCGGCTCCTTTCGGAACTGACAGGCTGCTATCGCTTAATAGTTGTTTGACGATATAAGTACGAGCTGCCAAACTCTGGGCTTTTAATGCTTCTATTTCAAATTCAGCGGGCATTTCTGCTGACACAACTCCTACCACATAGTCTTCCAGCTGCGCCTTCTCAATTTGCTTTGTTTTCGTTCGATAAACAGCCACTTCCACTGCCGGTCCTGGAGTATTCAGCACCTTATCCTCCCGCTTTTGAAGGTCTTCAACTAATTGCCCACTCGTCTTATCTGCAAACGGAATGACTAATAATGTCGGAATTAATAAAATGATGACAAATAATGATGATACTAGCACGACAATTGGCTTTACATGTTTCATCAACAATTGATCCTCCATCTACCTGATTTGAGGAACATCCCCATATTCCATACATATGGAGGTGGACAACCTTTTATGACATCAGGTTTATAAGAGGGAAAACCCTCTTATAAACCTGATGAAATGGGACTTTATGTAAACAGAATAAATATATGGGGAGTGGAGCGTCCCATTCCGTGAAAAATTAAAAACCATTAGCGACATTAAAAAACTCTTTTCCAACATAATCCCTGAAAAGAGGCAAATAAAAAAGGAGCCGATTGGCTCCTTTTTGTTTAAACGTTCATGTCCGATACTTGTTGAATGTCTTCCAATTGTCCTGCTCCATCGTTCACGCGCTCGATGTCAGCGCCTAGCGCGGCCAGTTTTTGGTGGAAATCAACATATCCGCGGTCTAAATGCTTTAATTCGGTTACGCGAGTATAACCATCTGCGACAAGTCCTGCTAAAGTCAATGCGGCGGCTGCGCGCAAATCCGTTGCCGCGACTTCCGCCCCTTGAAGTTTACTTGGACCATTAATAATAACAGAACGTCCTTCAATCTTAATATCTGCATTCATACGACGAAATTCTTCTACATGCATGAAACGATTTTCAAAGACTGTTTCTGTAATCATACTCGTGCCTTTCGCCGCCAGTAATAACGACATCATCTGAGATTGCATGTCTGTCGGAAAACCAGGATGAGGCATTGTTTTAATGTCCACTGCCTTTAAAGATTCAGGTCCGATTACGCGTAATCCGTCTTCCTCTTCAATAATCGTGACACCCATCTCTTCCATTTTGGCAACAAGTGAACTTAAGTGTTCTGCCACTGCGCCCCTAACCAATACGTTACCGCCTGTAATGGCAGCTGCTACCATGAATGTTCCCGCTTCAATACGATCAGGAATAATATGATGGATAGCGCCGTATAATTTAGAAACACCTTCTATACGAATCGTACCTGTACCAGCTCCGCGTACTTTTGCACCCATCGCATTCAAGAAATTCGCTAAATCCACGATTTCCGGCTCTTTTGCAACATTTTCAATAATGGTTGTGCCTTCTGCAAGAGTTGCAGCCATCATGATGTTTTCAGTTGCTCCCACACTCGGGAAATCAAGATAGATTTTCGCTCCGCGAAGCTTTCCATCTACTTCTGCATCAATAAAGCCGTTTCCTACCTTTACTTTTACACCCATTGCTTCAAAGCCTTTTAAATGCTGGTCGATTGGTCGCGACCCAATGGCACAACCTCCAGGCAACGCTACACGAGCCTTCCCTGTGCGGGCTAGCAATGAACCCATAACGAGTACAGATGCGCGCATTTTTCGAACATATTCAAAAGGTGCATCTGTTTTTAACTCTCGAGATGCATCTACAATAACACGATTTTGCTCAAAACTGACCTCCGCGTTAAGGTAACGTAGTACCTCGCCAATCGTAAATACATCGGAGAGAGCAGGTACATCATTTAGAACCACTTTTCCTTCACTAGCTAATAAGGTTGCAGCGATAATAGGCAAAACAGCGTTTTTTGCACCTTCTACTTTAACAGTACCGTTCAGCCTTTGTCCGCCGCGGACGATGATTTTTTCCAAGGTATTCCCCTCCGCGTCCATTTTCTCTATATTAATATTCAGACGTGATAATAGGTGTGCCAACGACAAAGGTCGTCTCACCGCCCATTCCCATCTTTCTCATTCCTATTTGCAGATTCATTCTATGTTGTTCGGTTGGAAGAGCTTCTTCCCACATTTCAGTATATGCTGACATAGAGACAAATGACTCTTCCACCAGAGACTCCCTCGGTTCAGCCCGAAATTCATTTAAAAGTTGTCTGGCTTCTAGTGACAAACCACTATCAATCTTATCATTGAACTGTCCCTTCACACAAGAGAAAATTGTGGGATTGGATGTGAAAAGTTTGTGATAACGGTTGCCATACATATCTGTGTACTTCTGGTTGCTTTCCCATTGTTCCCCTTTGGCACTATATAAAAGATACGTATAATTTCTTTCTTTTTCAGGGGTCCAAACCAATTGAATGGTTTCTTCCATGGAAATATCTTGAGATGTAAGTGTTCCGACCGCTCTCCATGTTTCACTTTCCCTTTTTAACTCCCATTTGAAACCTTGAAATGTCTCTTTCAACTCTAAAAATTTCATATCGAACTCTTTTTGATTTTTCATGGGTGTAAGGGCCTCACGGGCATACAAAGACCATTCGTTTATTTCTAAAGGCTGCTGTTCCAATACCTTCATGATTTGCACCAGCGCCGGTTCTTTGTTTGTCTCCGTCTTCGCATAACTCCCATGATAAATGAAGAAAGTTATAAAGAGAATAGATAAAAAGACACTAATTTGTTTATTCATTCCGCCACTTCCTCTCCTTATTCATCATTTTTTCCGTAAATAAGGGAGGCATACATAAAAAAACCCGTCATAATATGACATATATAAATAAGGGAACATGGTCCATGTCCATGTTCCCTTATTTATGGCTGCCACGAGCCTTGTAAAGGCTCGTGGCAGCCATAAATTAGTAAAAAAGAGATGGAATCCGCTGGGACCAAAATAAATAATCAAGGAAAAAATTACTAACCGCAGATCCGATGGCAACCGTCAACAAAATCATTAAAAGCCGACCCTGAACGACTTTTTTCGGTTTCATAAGCTTTTCCAGCTGAAACCCTTGCAAGGCCCACCACGTGACCGTAATAAAAAACAAATGGGAGCAAAGCGTCATAATCGCCTGCTGCCCTACACCAACTGACATATGAACCCACTTCCTTTTATGCAGCCAAACATCTTATTGATAGAACACTTCCATACATATTATATATGAATCCGCATGAAGAGTTTAATATAAGCAAACATCTCTCGCTGCATCCTTTATGAATAGGCTGCTAGGTCTTTCCTATGAATCCTGATCATCCTACAAGAATGAATCATTCATTGAAAGACCCCCTCATGAAATCCTCCATGTTACTGGATTGTCACGACGGGGTCTTTCGGAAGGTTATTTGGAAAGGAGTTCTCCCCCTTTCCAAACAACCTCTAGGAGAAAAAGTCTTCTAACGTTCCTAAATGCTCAAAGAAAAATTCATAAGCAATATTCGGGAAAAACCCCAGTAAAATTGTCCCAGCCACACAAATGGTAAGAGGGATCATTAAGACGCGTGAAAGGCCGATACCGCTCATTTCACCGGCAGGGCGAAAGAACATTTGAACGAAAAGACCGAAGTAATAATAATACGAAACAATCGTTGTGGCAATCATGATTCCCGCTAATACATAATGAGCGGGCTCTGTGACGAGGGCTCCCATAAAGATATTGATTTTACCGATAAAACCGGCTGTTCCCGGAATACCGGCCAAAGATAATAGAAAGATTCCCATGACAATGGCTAAAACAGGTGAGCGGCGATATAACCCTGTAAAGCTGCCAATCTCTTCAGATTGGCTATGGGTGGTCACAAGTTGAATGACGATGAACGCTCCTATATTCATCAGCAAATAGGCCGTTAAATAAAACCACATGGCGTCTAGAACAAACGGAGACAGGGCAGTAAACGCAACGAGTATGTAACCCGCATGCGCAATGCTCGAATAAGCGAATAAACGTTTTATATTTTGTTGTTTCAATGCGACAGTATTTCCTATAATCATCGTCACCGCAGCTAATAAGGCCACATAATCTTGCAGGGCAACCAACAGGGAGGTCGCCCCTCCATTTGCAGGCACATTGGCAAAAACAGTGATAAAAATACGGAATAAAATTACAAATCCTGCGGTCTTCGAGATGACACTCAAGAAAGCTGTAACCGGTATAGGCGCCCCTTCGTACACATCCGGAGCCCACATATGGAAAGGAGCGGACGCCAGTTTAAAAGAAAGCCCGACAAATATCATCAAAAACGCAACAGCTAACAGAAACTCATACTGGGCATTCGTCATTTGGCTCAAACGGACGGCGATTTCCAACAAGCGCGTTGAGCCCGTTAAGCCGTAAACATAGCTCATTCCAAACAGAATGAATGCGGTGGAAATCCCGCCATTGATGACATATTTCATGGCGGATTCATTTGATTTTTGATTGTCTTTTTGAATACCCGCCAAAATATAGGACGAAAGCGAGAGCAGTTCCAAGCCAATGAATAATGTAATCAAATCACCGCTCGATGTCATCATCATCGCCCCGAGCAAGGCCGTTAAAAATAAATAGTAAAATTCGCCTCTGTATGAAAGTTCCTTTTTCGGCCTGTATTCAATCGCCAAGAACATGACAAGGGCAGCTCCCGCTAACAATAAAAGCTTGAACATTTTAGCAAACGCATCCAAGCGGAACGTATCATCTAAAATGTGGGTGGACGGAGCCCCCAATAAAGCGATCAGCGCCAAAGCCGCTGCCAGGATTCCCGCTATCCCCATATAACCGAGCACTTTATGATGAAGCCTTTTCCCGGCAAAAAGATCCAAGAGGGACAACAGGGTGGCCATACCCAAAATAATGAATTCCGGTGTCATCATTTTCCATTCATAGCTTAATAATGTTTCGATATCCACGCTGTTCACCCCCCGATTCCTAGATCAATGGATTGAATGGATGTTTGAATCAATTCCGTTAAGATTGTCGGATAGACTCCAATTAAAATGATGAATCCCAGCAAAATGGCCACCGGCAGCACTTCAATTCCCTTGAGATCCGTCACCCCTTCATATGATTGATTGCTTTTTCCGAAGGTCATATTCAAAACGGCTCTTAATAGATAGACCGCTGTCATAATAATACCGAGAGTTCCCACAGCAGCCAGGACAGGCATCACTTTGAATAACCCTAGAAAAGCCATAAATTCACTAATAAAACCGGACATACCAGGCAAACCAAGAGAAGCCATTGCACCAGCCAGCAAAAAACCCGAAGCTGCCGGCATCGTTTTCGCAAGACCGCCAAGACGTGAGATGATGGATGTAGGGACACGCTCATAAAAAACACCTACAAGGAAAAACAATAACGCTGAAATAAAGCCATGCGATACCACTTGGAAAATGGCTCCTTGCATACCTGCTTCATTTAAGGAACCCAATCCTATCAGCACAATGCCCATATGAGAGACGCTTGAATAGGCTAATACCTTTTTGAAATCGGTTTGTATAAAGGCCAAGAAAGCCCCGTACAACAAGTTGATGATTCCTAGTATGACAACAAGGTTGGCAATCTCTCGAAATTCCTGGGGAAATAGCCCAAGACCGAATCGAATGAAACCAAATGCCCCGATTTTGAGCAAAACACCCGAGTGAAGCATGACAATGGAAGGCGGTGCTTGAACATGTACCTTGAGCATCCATGTATGAAGCGGAAAAATGGGAAGCTTAATCCCAAATGCTACAAGCAGAGCCAACAGCAGTCCGAATCGTACATGTTCAGACATAGGGGCAAGCGTCTGTACCTCTGTTCCTTTAGTCAAAATCTCCGTCAACATCGCAATATTGGATGTTCCGGTTCTCGCAAGCAATGTCACAATGACCATTAATAATACGGCGGATCCAAGACCGTTATACAAAAGGAACGTATACGCTGCCTTTTCTCTCTCAAAATACCCCCACTTGCCAATAAGGAAGAACATTGGAATGAGCGTGATTTCAAAAAAGATAAAAAATAAAATGAGGTTTTCTGCTGCAAATACGCCAAGCATTCCTACTTCCAGCAATAGAAAGAGCATAAAATAACCCTTCCATTCATGCTTTATGTACATCGATGCAATCGCAGCAAGACTCGAAAGAACCGCTGTCAACAAAATCATCGCCAGCGATAATCCGCTTAACCCCAATTCATAGCGAACGGCAAATGCCCCTTCAAGCATCGGGAAATAGCCGAATTGAAACCAATCGTGCACTTGCATAAATTCTTCATAGGCTCTTCCTGATTGAATTTGACTATATAACCACGCCGCCAGAGAAAGCGGGACAAGGGTTGTAAGAAACCCGACCCTTTTAATCAAAGATTCCTTTGTTCTTGGAATAAAACATAAGGCGATGATTCCTAGAAACGGGGAGAAAACAAGCCATGATAAGAAGTAGGAATGGTTCAACCTAAATACCCCCCTGACACCGCAAGTATAAGGATCAGCACAGCCAATCCAAGAAAAGCAACCGTTCCATAACGTTGGATCTGACCGTTATGAAGCGAGGACCCGATTTTTCTAATCGATTGAATAACCGAAACGACGAAAGCGACCAACCCTTTAACCAAAAATTCCTCAACGTATTTACATAAAAGGCTTATGACCTTTACCACATTTACAATTGTTCCTTGATAAATTTCGTCTACATAATACTTACGATACAAGAACGCATAAGTCATCGGCAAAGCACCGCTCAACCAATCTCTTGACCACGATTTTTGACTATACATCTTATACGCGATAAAAATACCGATGAAAGAAACGACCGTCGTCAACACCATAATCCATAACGGCCCTTCCATATGACCATGTCCCAGTTCAGGACGATTTTCTGTCAGCCAATCCCCGAGAAAAGCCCCAAACCATGGTGTTTGAACATAACCGGAACATATGGCCAACACGGCTAATACCATCATCGGGAATGTCATAACGGATGGTGATTCATGAATAGGCTTTTCCTCTCCCCGGAAGTCACCGCCAAATACCATGAAAAATAAGCGGAACATGTAAAAGGCCGTAAATAAAGCCGCGATGACAGCAAGGATAAACAAGATATAATTCCCGTGAACCCAAGCAGAAATCAATATTTCTTCTTTACTAAAGAACCCTGAAAATAATGGGACACCACTGATTGCCAAGGTGCCGATGAGAAAGAGGATTCCGGTCAGGCGAGTTTTTTTCCATAAGCCGCCCATTTCTTCGATGTTTTGAGTATGTACTGCATGGATCACACTTCCCGCGGCCAGAAACAATAATGCCTTAAAAAAGGCGTGAGTCATTAAATGGAAGACACCAGCTACATATCCGGCTGACCCCAGCGCCAGCATCATATACCCGAGCTGGCTGACGGTTGAATAAGCCAAAATTCGTTTAATATCCCTTTGGACAAGGCCAATGGAAGCGGCGAAAATGGCTGTAATGGCTCCGATAGTCGCCACGACGGTCATGGCCGCTTCACTTGCCGAAAACAGTGGAAACATCGTCGCCACTAAGTAGACCCCGGCCGCCACCATCGTTGCCGCATGAATCAAGGCCGACACGGGTGTAGGACCTTCCATCGCATCCGGCAGCCATGTGTGGAGGGGAAGCTGACCCGATTTTCCGACAGCCCCGATAAAGATCAATAGGCTTGTGAGTGTAATCATCGTGACAGAAAGCTCACCGTTTTGAACAGCCGTAAAAATAACCTCATATTCAAAACTGCCAGTTTGCCAGAATAATAGAATCATACCGATGAAAAGACCTACATCTCCAATACGTGTCATGATGAAAGCCTTTTTGGCGGCTGCACGCGCTTCCTCTTTGTAAAAATAAAAACCAATCAACAGAAACGACCCAACACCTACGAGCTCCCAGAATACATATAACTGAAGCAAATTAGGAGAAAGGACCAGTCCCAGCATCGCAAACGTAAATAAACCAAGATAGGCATAGAAGACGGAGAAACGTTCATCTCCATGCATATACCCTTTCGAATAAACATGTACCAAGAAACTGACAAGGGAGACAATGACCAACATCAATGCGTTCAACGGATTGACTTCAATCCCCATTTTGATGGAGGCATCTCCAATCTGTAACCACGTACCTTCTGCCTTATAAGTCGGCCCCTGTAATCGATCCATTAATACTGCAACAGAGAAAATGAAGGAAAAAAATGTTAAAATCATCCCGATGTAAGCACTATTTTCCTTCAGACGCTGACCGATGAGAAGAAGGAACAAAAACGAGATAAGCGGAAAAACCGGTATAAGCCAAGCATTCTCCATCATCGTATTCCCAATCCCCTTTTCTCCGATGCTTTCTGCCTTCAAAAAGCATCGTTTTTTTAAAGATAAGAAATCATAACTTTTTCGCAGCCGGAATACTGTCTAGCTCCAGGCGCCATCGGCTCGAGGTCATAAGCCAATCCGTCAAAAGGTTAAAAAGCAACCTTCCTGCCGGCTCGTCTTATGCTTGTCGCCGATAAGCGGGCGCCTTGCGCTTTTCTCAGTGCTTCATTGAATCCATTTCATCAATATTAATCGTCTTTTTACGACGATAAAGTGCCATCAATATGGCCAAACCAACAGCCGCTTCGGCTGCTGCGATGGTGATTGTAAACAATGAAAAAATTTGTCCCGTAATATTGGGATTGGCTCCGTATTTGCTAAACGCAACTAAATTCAAATTAACCGCATTGAGCATCAGCTCGATGGAAATGAGAACAATGACTGTATTCCGTTTTGTGAGCGCCCCGTAAAGGCCGATGCAAAATAGAATGACAGCTAGAACGAGATAGGCAGACAGTGGAATACTGCTCATGTTTCCTCCCCCTCCTTCTCTTCCTTTTTCGCCAAAATAATGGCGCCGATTAACGCAACAAGCAGGACAACCGATGTCAATTCAAACGGAATGATGTATTTTGAATATAATTCCAAACCAATTTGTTTTGTATTTTCTTCATGAAGCGTCGTTGCCTGTTCTCCAAATGATAAATCTTGAATGCCTAAAAACATAATGAACCCAAAGCTAAAAAGTCCAACTAGAATCAAAGCTTTCCGCCGCCAGCTGACCTGGTCCGCTTCTTCGTCATCATGCCTCGTCAGCATGATGCCAAATAACATAATGATGGTGATGGCTCCGGAGTAAATCAAGACTTGTACAGCAGCGACAAATTCAGCTGACAACAATACAAATAACCCCGCAATACTGACGAATGTAAAGACAAGGGCCACTACCATATGAACGACTTTCGTCAATTGAATCATCAACATCGCTCCGATAATGGCCACCAATGCGAGACCGATAAAGGCAAAAAACTCTCCTGACCATATCATGCCTTGTTCTCCTTTCTCACATTTTGATCATTTTCGTCCAACCACTCCAGGTTCTTAAATAAATCATCGCGGCTGTATTCCGCGAGTTCAAAGTTATTCGTCATGACAATCGCTTCAGTCGGACAAACTTCCGTACATAAGTCACATAAAATGCAAATTTCAAAATTGATATCGTACGTATCAATGATTTTTCCCTTTTTTGTCGGATCCGGATGTTTTTTCCCCGTCAGTTGAATGCAGTCGGTTGGACAAATATTGGCACACTGATTGCATACAATGCATTTTTCCGGATAAAATTTTTGAATGCCTCTAAAACGATCTGGCAGCGGAATAGGCTCGTTCGGATAATCATATGTCACTTTTTTCTTCGTTAAATTCTTTAACGTATAAGCTAATCCCTTTGCTAAGCCAAACAATCTCCCCACCCCTTTTAAAAGAATAGCTCTTTGACGACAGCCGTTATGAAAATATTAGCCAACGCAATCGGCAATAACACCTTCCACCCAAATTCCATCAGCTGGTCTGCACGCAAACGCGGAAATGTAATCCGAAACCAAATAAGCAAAAAGACAATGAAACTGAACTTTAAAGCAAACCAAATGGCACCCGGGATAAAATCTAAAAATGCGACGGGATGCCATCCCCCTAAAAACAAAACGGTTGTAAGGGCCGCCATCGCGAAGAAGTACACATACTCAGACAACATGAAAAACGCCCAGCGAAATCCCGAATACTCCACATGAAACCCTGCCACAAGTTCCGATTCGGCTTCAGGCAAGTCAAAAGGTGTTCGGTTGAGCTCCGCTACAGAGGCAATTAAAAACACAAGGAACGCAATGGGCTGCACGAAAATGAACCATACCTTTTCTTGTGCTGCCACAATTTCATTTAAATTCAAACTTCCCGTTAATAAAATGACGCCAAGAACCGACATGACAAGCGGGATTTCATATGAGATCATTTGAGCAGCGGCCCGCATGCCGCCAAGCAGCGCGTACTTGTTATTGGAGGCCCAAGATCCCGTTACAACACCGACGGTTGATAATCCAGAGATGGCGATATAATAAAGCAGTCCGACTCCAATATCTGCAAACTGCACATGTTCCGTAAATGGAATAACGGCCAACACCATAAAGGCCGGGGCAAAAGCAATCACCGGGGCAATAATAAACAGCGGACGATCAGCCAGCTTTGGAATGGTATCTTCTTTAAGCAAAAGCTTTAATACGTCGGCCACCGTTTGCAGCAGCCCCCATTTCCCTCCCACTTGATTGGGGCCGATACGTCCTTGCATGAACCCCATGACTTTCCGCTCCGCCAAAATGCCATATGTAACGAAACCCAATACCGACATCAATAAAGAAGCGGCAAGCCCAAAGAAAATAAGAAAATTCATCCATCCTGGCGACGATTGAAGCAAGCTTTCAACCATTAACCATCAACCTCCCCGAGCACAATGTCAATGGCTCCCAAAATCGAAATTAAGTTCGCCATATTTTCTCCTTTTAGCAGCTTCGGCAAAATTTGAAGATTATAGAAGGACGGGCGTCTAAATTTCAGACGGTAAGGCTCCTTTTTTCCATCGCTCGCAATATAACAGCCAATCTCCCCCCTTGGCGATTCAATACGGACAAAAGTCTCACCTTTAGGCGGTTTAATGATTTTAGGGACCTTGGCCATTGTGTCGCCGCTTTCCGGAAACTGTTCTGCCGCCTGCTCGACGATTTTTAATGATTCTTCTATTTCCTCCATCCGACATTGATATCTGGCAAAGGCATCCCCTTCCTGGCGAACAGGAACATTGAAATCAAAACGATCGTAAATGGAGTAAGGTTCATCCTTGCGAAGATCCCATTTCACCCCTGTACATCGTAAATTAGCCCCGCTTAATGAATAATGGATGGCCTCCTCCTTCGTATAGGTCCCCACTCCTTTAACACGATGCAGAAAAATTTCATTACCTGTCACAAGGCTGTGGTAACCTCGTAATTGCTCTCTCATATAAGGCACAAATTCACGCACCTTTTCGATCCACCCTTCAGGAGCATCCCATTTGACTCCTCCAACTCTCATGTAGTTGAAGGTCAAACGGGCACCGGATAACTCGGTCAGCAAGTTAATAATCATTTCACGTTCACGAAACGCGTATAAAAAAGGGCTGACTGCCCCTATATCCAATAAATACGTTCCCCACCATACAAGATGGCTTGCAATGCGCCCCAGTTCCATCGCCAAAACCCTCAAATACTCCGCCCGCTCCGGAACCTCGATTCCCATCATCGTTTCCACCGCATGGCAAATGACATAGTTATTGGTCATCGCTGATAAATAATCCATCCGGTCCGTATAAGGGATGATTTGTGTATATTGGAGGTCTTCAGCCAGCTTCTCCGTACCGCGATGAAGATAACCGATGACGGGCGTCGCTTCTTTTATGATTTCGCCATCTATTTTGATGACAAGACGAAAGACGCCATGTGTGCTCGGGTGCTGAGGACCAACATTTAAAAGCATTTCTTCTGTGCGAATCATCTGTTATACCTCCACGTCGTAAGGCTCGTAATCTTTTCGTAAAGGATACCCGACCCAGTCATCTGGAAGCATGATGCGTTTTAAGTTCGGGTGACCTTCAAAGATAATCCCAAGTAAATCGTATGCCTCTCGTTCAGGCCAATCTGCCCCTGCCCATAATGGCGCAATAGAAGCAATCGTTCCCTTTTCCCGATCAATTTTTGTTTTTAAAGCGACTGATTGGCGGTTTTTATAGGAATAGAGATGTACATATAGTTCAAAATGCGTTTGAAAATCGGTTCCGTGAAGTTCAGATAAATAATCAAAGCCTAACTGCTCGTTATATTTAAGAAACTCGGCCACCTTAAAATATGTATGGGGCTTGGCTACAAGAGTAGGGACATCCTTGGAAAGACGGTTGATATAGTATTCTTCTAAAATCTCTTCGCCTAAATGTTCTTGGATGACTTTTACGTATTTATCTAGAAGTGGTTGATTAAGAGAAGGTAATAATTCTTGTTGAGGTTCTTCAGGAGTTGCTAAACTGGATGCTTTTGCCTTTGCAGCAGCGGCTGCTTTCGCTTTTGCAGCGGCAACGGCCTTCGCCTTTTCTTTTGCCAGTTCATCTTCGCTTTTTTCAATGGACTGAGCAGCTTTCTGTTTGGCTAAAGCCTGCGCCTTCGCTTTCGCCGCTGCTGCCGCCTTTTTCTTCGCTAGATCGGCTGCTTCTTCACTGACCGATTCCACTTTGGCCGCTTCTCTTTCTTTTTGCTTCAGCAGGGCTTGTGCCTTCGCTTTCGCCGCTGCTGCCGCCTTTTTCTTCGCTAGATCGGCTGCTTCTTCACTGACCGATTCCGCTTTGGCCGCTTCTCTTTCTTTTTGCTTGAGCAGCGCTTGTGCCTTCGCTTTCGCCGCTGCTGCCGCTTTTTTCTTCGCCAAATCAGAGGCTTCTTCACTGACTGATTCCACTTTGGCCGCTTCTCTTTCTTTTTGCTTGAGCAGTGCCTGCGCCTTCGCTTTCGCCGCTGCTGCCGCTTTTTTCTTGGCTAAGTCGACTGTTTCTTCACTTTCTGAGCCGACCTTTTCTTTCTGTCTCTTTAGCTCTTCCATCTTTTTTTTCGCTTCCAGCTTGGCTTTTTCAGCAGCCTCTTTTTTTTGCTGTTCCAGTGATTTATCCTCGCTCATTGATTAAATCACCCGCTTTCCGGTTTTCGCTTCGTAACGTATTTTTTCTTTTAATTTATTGATGCCATATATCAAAGCTGCTGGGTTAGGAGGACATCCCGGGATATAAACATCTACGGGTACAATTTGATCGACGCCTTTAACAACCGCATAAGATTTTACATAAGGTCCCCCTGCCGTTGCACATGATCCCATGGCAATTACCCATTTGGGTTCAGGCATTTGATCATATAGCCTTTTAACAATGGGCGCCATCTTTTTGGTAACGGTTCCAGAGATAATCATAACGTCGGATTGGCGTGGGGAAGTGCGGAAGAATGAACCAAAACGATCTAAGTCATAGTGGGAAGATCCGACCCCCATCATTTCAATGGCACAGCATGCTAGTCCAAAAGTAAGCGGCCATAAAGAATTGCTTCTGGCCCAAGCCTTTAATTGTTCTAAAGTTGTTAAAAATACATTTCGTCTCATCTCTTCTAATTCTTCTTTTGAAATATGCTCTAAATTTAATTCCATTTCAGCACCTTCTTTTTCCAAGCATAGATTAGTCCAACCAACAGCATAAAAACAAAGATGAGCATTTCAATCAGCGCAAACAAACCGAGTGAATCATAAGCAACTGCCCAAGGATACAAAAAAACCGTTTCCACATCAAAGATGACGAACATTAACGCAAATATGTAATATCTCACGTTAAATTGGACCCTTGCTTCATGAAACGGTTCAATCCCACTTTCATATGTTGTTTGTTTGGCAGCACTTGGTGCATGCGGTCTAAGAAACCTACCTGCCGTTAACGCGACAACAGGCAACAGTATACCTAAGAGCAGAAAGATGAAAATAATCATATAGCTGTTTAAATATGTATTCAGGATGCTCATAAACACGCCCCCTTTACAATTATCTAAAAATTTAGAAATGTATTGCTAATATTATAACAAATCGTATATGGGGTGTCGACAGCGTATCTGTTTATGTTTGTATAATATGTAAATAATTTCAATAAAAGAATGATTTCCCGGCTAAAAAATAATGAGCCTTCCTATATCTCCTGTTCTCTTACAAAAACAAGTTATATAGAAAGACTCATCCTAAAACCGGCTTCACACCCATCAAGCTCGCTTAATTAATTTAACAACAAGAATAATGGCTGCAATCACTAATAGAATATGAATAAATCCGCCTGTGAAATCAAATAGCAACCCTAGTAACCATGCTAATAATAATACTCCAATGATGGTCCATAACATGCAAATCACTCCTTAACAATCAATGTACTTTCTTGATAGTTTTTAATACCCTGAAGTGATAGTAGGAAAACATTTTTTCATTCATAAATTCTCGGGAAATAAAGGGAACCTCCACCTTGCTTCCATCAGAGTGTGGAAGTGAGGACTGCCCCTTTCTGTTTGATCATCATGCCGTGATTTGTTTTAGGTTCGACTAAAAAATGAAATTGGTTTTCATCGTTTTTGACTCATTCGCGCAAAAATCAACAGTAGAATTGAACGTTACTTTTTATCTAAATTATAAAAACTAAAAAGCACCGTACAAATGTACGATGCTTTTTGATTAAAATTGACGTTGACCTACCTCAATACGGTTGATGGCACGCTTGAGTGAAAGTTCAGCACGCTTAAAATCGACGTCATCCTGCTTGCCTTGTAAACGTTGTTCGGCACGCTGTTTGGCTTCTTTCGCACGTTCAACATCGATTTCTTCTGCTTTTTCAGCAGCCTGTGCTAAAATCGTCACTTTATCCGGTCTTACTTCAAGAAAGCCGCCGCTAACAGCTACAAGCTCAGTGCTGCTTCCTTTTTTCAAGCGAACAGCTCCGATTTGAAGTGGAGCCACTAATGGGATATGTCCTGGTAAAATACCGAGTTCCCCGCTTCGGGCTCTTGCACTTACCATTTCCACATCGGCTTCATAGACTGGGCCATCAGGAGTCACTACACTGACATTGATTGTCTTCATTTATTACCCTCCTATGTCCCTTATCTTAAGCTTCTACTCCCATTTTCTTTGCATTTTCAATTACTTCTTCAATTCTTCCTACTAGACGGAATGCATCTTCAGGAAGGTGATCATACTTACCTGCAAGGATATCCTTGAAACCAGCTACTGTTTCTTTAACTGGCACGTATGAACCAGGCTGACCTGTAAACTGCTCCGCTACGTGGAAGTTTTGAGATAAGAAGAACTGAACACGGCGAGCACGTTGTACAACAAGCTTGTCTTCTTCAGAAAGCTCATCCATACCAAGAATCGCAATGATATCTTGAAGCTCTCTGTAGCGTTGAAGTGTTTGCTGTACACTACGTGCTACTTTGTAATGCTCTTCACCAACGATGTCAGGCGATAATGCGCGAGAAGTTGATGCAAGAGGATCTACCGCAGGGTAAATACCCATCTCAGTTAATTTACGCTCAAGGTTTGTTGTCGCATCTAAGTGAGCGAACGTTGTCGCCGGAGCTGGATCCGTATAGTCATCGGCAGGTACATAAATCGCTTGAATCGATGTTACAGAACCTACGTTTGTTGATGTGATACGCTCTTGCAATTGACCCATTTCCGTTGCTAATGTAGGCTGGTAACCTACGGCAGATGGCATACGGCCAAGTAACGCCGAAACCTCTGAACCAGCTTGTGTAAAGCGGAAAATGTTATCCATGAAGAATAATACGTCCTGACCTTGCTCGTCACGGAAGTATTCCGCCATTGTTAAACCTGTTAAGGCAACACGCATACGTGCACCAGGCGGCTCATTCATTTGTCCGAATACCATGGCTGTTTTCTTAATAACGCCAGAATCGCTCATCTCATGGTAAAGGTCATTTCCTTCACGAGTACGCTCACCTACACCAGCGAATACGGAAATACCACCGTGTTCTTGAGCGATGTTATTGATAAGCTCCTGGATTAATACCGTTTTACCTACACCGGCACCACCGAATAGACCGATTTTTCCACCTTTAATATATGGTGCAAGTAAGTCTACTACTTTAATACCTGTTTCAAGAATTTCTACTTGAGTAGAAAGCTGATCGAACTTTGGTGCTTGTCGGTGAATTGAATCACGACGAGCCTCTGCAGCGATTTCAGTATCTAAGTCGATTGTATCACCAAGTACGTTAAATACACGTCCTAATGTTATGTCGCCTACAGGTACGGAAATTGGTGCACCTGTATCTTCTACTTCCAATCCACGAACAAGGCCATCAGTAGAAGCCATTGCGATTGCACGAACCGAATCATCGCCTAAGTGAAGGGCAACTTCTAAAGTTAAGTCAATATCGACTTCATTTTCGCCGCGTGCTGCATGCTTAATTGTAAGAGCGTTATAAATAGCCGGAAGATGTCCGCTGTCAAACTTTACGTCTACAACAGGACCCATAATCTGAGTAACGCGTCCTTTCATCGTTTTCCCTCCTAACTTACTAGTAACAAAACATCTATCTTTTTCCGTTCATTATTCAAGTGCTGAAGCTCCAGCCACGATTTCTGTAATTTCTTGTGTAATCGCTGCCTGACGGGCACGGTTGTAGGAAAGTGTAAGCGAGCGAATAAGCTCTTTCGCATTGTCTGTCGCATTTTTCATCGCCGTCATACGCGCCGCATGCTCACTTGCTTTCGAATCCAGCAGTGCCCCGTAAATGAGACTTTCTGCATATTGAGGCAGAAGAACTTCTAAAATTTCCTCTTGTGACGGTTCAAACTCATATGAGGTTAGCTTATTAGAAGAAGCAATGTCTGTTAATGGCAACAGCTTCTTCTCCGTCACGTCTTGTTGAATGGCACTTACAAAATGGTTATAGAACATGTACAATTCATCAAATGTACCATCCGCAAACATATTAACTGTTTGAGATGCAATATCTTTAATATCCGCAAACGAAGGCTGGTCAGCTAAACCTGTAATCTCCAACATCACGGGGATATTGCGTCTTTTAAAGAAATCGCGTCCCATGCGTCCGATTGCAATAATCGCATACTCATCTTGGGAACGATGGCGTTCTTGGATCGTATTGTAAACCTTACGCAACACGTTACTGTTAAACGCCCCTGCCAATCCACGGTCTGAGGTAATCACAAGATATCCCGTTTTCTTCACTGAACGTGACACAAGCATCGGATGCGAAACACCTTTGCTGCCTAATGCAACGTTAGCTACAACGTCCTGAATCTTTTCCACATACGGTACAAAAGATTTTGCATTGTTTTCAGCGCGGTTCAATTTCGCTGCTGATACCATTTCCATCGCTTTTGTAATTTGGCTTGTTTTCTTTGTGGAAGTAATACGAGTTTTTATATCACGTAATGATGCCAAAGGTTCTCACCACCTTTTAAGAAGTGGTTCAAAAAGTCCGGGAAAAATGGCGGTCGAATTTCGGCGTCAGCTTGTCTCTCCGCTACTCACGTATTTAAAGATACGATCCGTTGCTCAAGACTGCGCTTCCTTGAACTTCTCGGTCCTTTTTATCCTCCTTTTTGAACACTCGCTTTATTAAACAAAATCGAGCCGCTTTACAATCAATGATGGCAGTGACGGCATGGAAGCTGTCGCTGCCGACATTTATTATTCAGAAACAATAAATACTTTTTTGAAATCTTCAATTGCACTGTTTAGGTCTCCCTCAGCAGGAAGATCGCCAGTCGTGCGAATATGATCTAATACTTCTTTGCGGTTTTGATCTAACCATGCTAAGAACTCTTCTTCAAAGCGGTTAATATCTTCTACCGGAATGCTATCTAAGAATCCGCGAGTTAACGCGTAAAGAATCGCTACTTGTTTTTCAACAGCAAGCGGTTTGTTTAAACCCTGCTTCAATACTTCTACTGTACGAGCACCACGGTTTAACTTCGCTTGTGTTGCTTTATCAAGGTCTGACCCGAACTGAGCGAATGCTTCTAGTTCACGGTAAGAAGCCAAGTCAAGACGAAGTGTACCTGCTACCTTTTTCATCGCTTTGATTTGAGCAGAACCCCCAACGCGGGATACTGATAAACCAGCGTTGATCGCAGGACGTACGCCTGAGAAGAATAAGTCAGATTGCAAGAAGATCTGTCCATCCGTAATTGAGATTACATTTGTTGGGATGTACGCAGAAACGTCACCCGCTTGCGTTTCAATGAATGGAAGAGCAGTGATTGAACCCGCGCCTTTTGCATCTGATAATTTCGCTGCACGCTCTAAAAGACGAGAATGCAAGTAGAATACGTCACCAGGATATGCTTCACGACCTGGAGGACGGCGTAATAATAGTGAAAGTTCACGGTAAGCTGTCGCTTGTTTAGATAAATCATCATATACAACTAGTACATGTTTGCCGTTGTACATGAATTCCTCACCCATTGTTACCCCAGCATAAGGAGCTAAGAATAACATTGGAGCCGGCTGTGATGCAGAAGCTGTTACAACGATTGTGTACTCTAATGCACCATGCTTACGTAATGTTTCAACTACGTTACGTACAGTTGATTCTTTTTGCCCGATCGCAACGTAAATACAAACCATGCCGTTGCCTTTTTGGTTTAAGATTGTATCGATTGCAACAGATGTTTTACCTGTTTGGCGGTCACCGATGATTAACTCACGTTGTCCGCGTCCGATTGGCACTAATGCGTCAATCGCTTTAATCCCTGTTTGCAATGGCTCATGTACGGATTTACGATCCATTACACCAGGTGCTCCGCTTTCAATCGGACGAGTTTTTGTTGTTTCAATAGGACCTAAACCATCAACTGGCTGACCAAGAGAGTTGACAACACGACCGATTAACGCGTCCCCTACCGGTACTTCCATGATACGTCCAGTACGACGGACTTCGTCACCTTCACGGATACCTGTGTAAGGACCTAAAATGATGATACCAACGTTGTTTTCTTCAAGGTTTTGTGCCATACCCATGACACCGTTAGAGAATTCTACAAGCTCTCCAGCCATAACATTATCAAGGCCGTGTACACGTGCGACACCGTCACCAATTTGGATAACTGTACCAACATCGCTCACTTTAATTTCAGACTGATAATTTTCGATTTGCTTTTTTATCAGCGCACTAATTTCTTCAGCTTTGATGCTCATCAATTTCACCCCTATCTACGATCTGTTCGCAAGAAGTTCGCGTTGAATGCGTTCTAGTTTACCGCTTACGCTACCATCATAAATGCGATTTCCAATACGAAGCTTAACGCCTCCGATTAGGCTTTTATCTACGATATTTTGGATTTTCAATGACTGTCTTCCTACTTTTTGCGCAAAGGTTTGGGACAAAGCTTGTCCTTCCTCTTCTGTTAAAGGTCGAACAGAGTATACTTTCGCTTCTGCCGTACCTTTCGCTTCATTTACTAACTCTACAAATTCAGCTACCATATCTACTATAATATCTGTGCGATGACGATCTAACAGCATGAATAAAGTATTCTGAATTTGTGGGAGCGCAGCAGAAAACGCTTCTTTTAATAACGTTTTCTTTTGCTCAAACGAAACTTTTGGATGTTTTAGCATCACTAATAGTTCACGATTTTCTTCAAATACTTTTTTTATTACAAGAAGCTGTTCCTCGAACTCATTTACCGCATTCTGTTCTTGAGCTAATTGAAAAAGAGCCAATGCATAGCGCTTTGATACTAACTGTTTGCTCATCGCGCTTCTCCTACCTCTTGAATATACTCTTTAATGAGGCTTTCTTGATCTTTCTCAGATAATTCTTTTTCAATTACCTTAGAAGCAATAAGAACAGATAAAGATGTTACTTGTTCGCGTAAAGCAGCAATAGCTTGCTCTTTTTCACGTTCGATTTCTTGCTTAGCTGTTTCTTTAATGCGATCGGCTTCTGTACGAGCCAACTCAATAATTTCTTCTTTTTTATCTTCTGCAGCTTTTTTAGCATTCTCGACCATTGTTTGTGCTTCTTGGCGAGATTGTTTTAATAATTCACGTTGTTCTTCTAAAAGCTTTTTCGCTTCTTGATTGCTTTGTTCTGCCGCAGCGATTTCACCAGCAATGTGGTCTTCACGTTGCTTCATGATTCCCATTAATGGACCAAAAGCATATTTACGCAATAATGCCATTAAGATTAGGAATGTAACCAATTGGAAAAGGATATCTCCAAAATTAACGCCTGACGCGTGACCAGCAGCTTCTCCTAATACAAACATGTTTGGATTAAATGCCACAAGAATTCACTCCCTTCAAGAGTCTGCCTTCATGATACTTTTTCAAAATGAAATTCAAACTATAGTAACGCCTGGACTTTCTGTTCATAAAGCAATGGCGAAGAAGGTCTCTAAAACGATCTTCGCCATTTATGTAAGGGGTTCAACCCTTATTATCTTCCTAATACGATGAACGCGATAACTACGCCGATGATAGGAAGTGCCTCAACTAACGCGATACCGACAAACATTAATGTTTGAAGTTGTTTTTGTGCTTCTGGTTGACGAGCACACCCCTCAACCGTTTTAGAAACGATCAAACCGTTACCAATACCAGCACCAAGTGCCGCTAAACCAATTGCGATTGCAGCTGCGATTAAATTCATTGTAGAAAATCCTCCCTTAAATTATCCTAAAATTTTATAAATAGTTTATGATTCATAACTGTTCAAAAATGGGTATGATTTGAACAACATGTATGATTAATGGTCATGACTTACTTTGTGAGCCATATAAACCATCGTTAACATTGTAAAGATAAATGCCTGGATTGTACCGACGAACAAACTGAATCCTTGCCAGACAATCATTGGAGCAGCACCTAAAACGGCGCCAAATATACTACTTGTTCCAATTCCTGCAAGCAATGTTAATAAAATCTCACCTGCATAAATATTCCCGTAAAGACGAAGACCAAGCGTTAATGTATTCGCAAATTCTTCAATTATCTTTAATGGGAATAAGAAAGGCAGCGGTTGAAAGTAATCTTTAAAATACCCCCCAGTCCCCTTCATCTTAATTCCATAATAATGGGTGAGGACGACTACCATAACGGCTAACGTTAAAGTAATCGCAGGATCTGAAGTAGGCGATTTCCAAAGCAATTTGCCATCAATAACAATACCAAACGGCAAACCTAACATGTTTGATACAAAAATATACATGATTAATGTCATTCCAAGTGTTAGGAATCGACCGCCTGTCTTCCAATCCATGGTACTGCCAATAATACCCTTTACGAAATCCATGACCCATTCCATAAAGTTTTGCAGGCCTGCAGGACGGACAGAAAGGCTACGAGTGGCGGCCACAGCAATGATAAACACAATTACAGAAGCAATCAATGTCATCAAAACATTAGATAAGTTAAAAGTTAACCATCCATAACCAAATGTAAATGCACCGTGTTCCAACAGTAATTCACCTCTCTTCCCATTCTATCTGCGTATGAGTTGGATAAATAAATCTATAATAATGACAATATAGGATGTCATTAATCCTAAAATAACACTTGTTAAGTGGAAAATATGAGGATATTCCATGGCAATCATAACAGCTAAAATAGCGACGGCAAATCTTGTGAAGGTACCAAAAGACTTGATTTTCTTCCCCTCTACCATAGCCAGTCCGATTTGTTTCTGCTTTCTGGCCAGCACCCATAGATTGAATAGACTGAGCGAAGTCCCCAATAACAAACCTAAAAAAACAGAATGGTATGGAGTGAATCCCCATCCAATCACAAAAAGTGCCAATATAAAAAATATGTAAGACCTTAATCTTAGAAACAATTGCTGAACATCTTGCATGGCTATTCTCCTGAAAAAAATTGACGGACTGAACGGAGCATGGCATAAACGCCTGTTCCAAGCCCTATTAGAAGACCAAGAACTAAAAAAAGTGGTTCGGTTCCGACTTGAGCGTCAAGCCATTTCCCAAAAAACAAGCCTATTAAAATGGAACCTACTAATTGCGAAAGAATCATGGACATTAACGCCATGGCCTGAAGTGGATGACGTGGTTTTCGACTCATGAGGATTCCCTCCATTCATTAGAGATATGACCGACCTCAAAAAAAATCCATATACATTTATATGCACGGAATAATAAGTCGTTCCTATCTTAAAAGGGTCTAATTTTGTCGAAAAAATACGATATCTTTAGGTTGTTTTTCTGGCTTGAAAACCTTACCATTCATGTCCCCTGTTAGCATACAATAGGCTATAGGTAATGTCAATGCGTTACGTGGAAAACTTCACAATTTGTCAAGAAATGTACACAATTACATAGTGTAAATAGTGAAAAGTATAGTAAGATACTTTTTTTAGCCTTTTTTGTCGAACTGTTCATTCCAAAGTGATGGTTGTTTCCAATACATCTTCTTTTTGTCCTTTTTTCACAAAAACCAAGGCCTTGTACACTCCTGGTCCGACTCGCGGTTTAACCACTTGTTTCATTAATCCCCGACGCACACTCTTCTTTGCATCAAAATATTCAATAAACCGCAGTGTAACCGGATCATAAAGAGCCATCCCCATTTCATCCGCTCCCCCCGGCAAAAAGATTTGATACCAGTACTCCCCTTCCCTCTCCCCTCTTCCAAATTGAAATCCCATCATTCGAGGATAATCCGGTTCCCCTTCCATAAACATGTAAGGCAGTGAGATCCTTTTTCCCGATGCCTGTATGTTTAAAAACCCGTCATGAATGCCATTCTTTGCCCCTCTAATCATTAAGCCAATGTTCACTTTCCTTTTTTCATTCGGATCAAGAGTAAAAGACAAAGGGAAGCTCCATTCTCCCTTTATACGGGGAGCTTCGAAATGATACGACTGAGGTTTAGGAGATACATTTTCAATGGTTATGGATAGCGTTTTTCTTTCGAAAGTTTTTTTGGGATCATACACCCCAAATGATAAGGAACTCGGGTAAATAAGTGTGTGGGCGTTGACTGCCTCCATGATTTGTAAACGCCCGCTCCCCTGTTCATAAGGTGCATAGACAGTCCCTTTTTCTTCTCCCAGCACTTTGGCATTGTTCATTAAAGCCGCCTTTACTTGCTCCGGAGACCAATCGGGGTGTGCCTGTAACATTAGGGCGCAAGCTCCCGCAACATGGGGGGCGGCCATGCTTGTTCCATGCATCTCCTCATAACCGCTCGGGGTCGTACTCATAATGTTCATTCCCGGCGCTAAAATATCCGGTTTAATTTCCCACGTTTCCGTGACTGGCCCTCTTGAGCTAAAAGGGGCTAATGTGTCTTTTTTTTCTTTATATAAAAATGAAAGGAACGTTCTCCCCTTCTTTAGTTCCTTTTCCGCTTGATCGGCTGTTGCCTTATCCATAGAAGCAACCGGTATCTCAGCGTCTTGCCGCAGCAAACCCGTAAAGTTGCCAGGTTCGTTATTGGCTATGATCAATCCGGCGGCGCCTGCCCTTTCTGCATTCTTAACCTTCTCTATAAAAGGAAGACTCCCTCGGCGAACGAGTACCACCTTCCCTCTTACATCCTTCAGTTCCTTCTCCTCCCCTACTCCCCCATCGACCACTTCATAGTCTCTTTTCAGTTTCCATTCCTTCGTGCCGATAAACGGGTTGATTTCATAGTCCCCTCGCAGCGAGCCTATTTTTAAATATGGAATGGCAGACGGGGGAGTGGAGGCTCCGACAGAAATTGCTTTGGATGAAGTACCGGGAGAGCCGACTGACCATAGTGCCGGCCCTGAGTTCCCACTGGATGTGACAGCTACGATTCCCTTTTCCACGGCCTTGTCCAACGCTAAACTTGTAGGCCAATCCGGTCCATTCACATCATTTCCCAGGGATAGATTAAGAATATCCACTTGATCTTCCACCGCTTTTTCAATCGCAAGAAGCACTTGTTCAGACGTTCCAAATCCACCCGCCCCCAACGCTCGATAAATATAAAGGTCGGCCTCCGGTGCCACTCCCCTCATTTTTCCGTTCCCCGCTATGACCCCTGCCACATGGGTACCGTGGGAGGTCGGCTGTCCTTCCTTCGGCAGCGTCTCCATCGGGTCTTCGTCCATTTCGATCGTGTCAAAACCTCCCCGGTAATTGCCGCGCAAATCCGGGTGGTGATAGTCGATTCCTGTATCAATAACCCCGATTTTGATTCCCCGGCCCGTTAACCGAAACCCTTCTTCATCCAGTTCCCCTCTCACACTCTCCCCACCGATGAATGGAATGCTTTCATCAGCGAACACCCGATAATAAGAAAGCGGATGAGAGTCGGCTACCCACGTTTCACGCTGAACCTTATCCAGCAGGGCATGCGTCCCTTTTGCGGCAAATCCATTGAAAACTTGATGATAAACGGTACGAACATCCAAACCCGGGTACTTAGTTTCAAGATCATGAACTCTTTCTTCCGTCACCTTTTCTTTTGCGATGAAAATCTCTGTTGTCACTTCATGTTTCAAATAAGAATCGATAGGCGGCCGATTCGGCATGGTATATGCGTTGACCTCGACTCCGAGAAAAGGTAACGACAATAATAGAAACAATGCTTTTAACATAAAAAACACCCCTCACTATATAAGCGTGTCACAAACAGACGCTTTTCATGTGAGAGGCGTAAGAAATACTAGGATAATGGATTGAATGTATCAGGACGTCGTTCTGTCCGTTTAAAATAAAAGCTAATGGCATCGGCAATGCGTTTGGAAGCCAAGCCATCTCCATAAGGGTTGGATGCTTTAGACATATATTGATAAGCTTCTTTATCTGTTAATAATCGTTTAGCCAGCTCATAGATATTTTCTTCTTCTGTTCCTGCCAGCTTTAACGTTCCGGCTTCAATTCCCTCCGGACGTTCTGTTGTATCACGCAGTACAAGTACCGGTACTCCAAGTGACGGAGCCTCTTCTTGTACACCGCCGGAATCCGTCAAAATGAGATAAGACCTTGCGGCGAAGTTATGGAAATCGATGACATCCAATGGTTCAATTAAATGGATACGCGGATCTTTCCCTAACACTTCATCCGCTAATTCACGTACCACCGGATTTAAGTGAACCGGATAGACTACTTGAACATCATCGTGCTCTTCCACTATTCTTTTCACTGCACGGAACATGTTTCTCATCGGTTCCCCCAGGTTTTCACGACGATGGGCCGTTAATAAAATTAAGCGGTCTCCCCCCACCTTTTCTAAAACGGGGTGAGTATACTCGTCCCGAACCGTTGTGCTGAGAGCATCGATAGCCGTGTTCCCCGTAACGAAAATGGCTTCTCCAGGTTTATTTTCTTGCAATAAATTATGAGCAGATTTTTCGGTCGGAGCAAAATGCAGATCCGCTATGACTCCTGTCAACTGACGATTCATCTCTTCCGGATAAGGAGAGTATTTATTCCATGTGCGTAACCCGGCCTCTACGTGCCCGACGACAATTTGATTGTAAAGAGCGGCTAAGCTGGCAATGAATGTCGTCGTTGTATCACCATGTACAAGCACAATGTCAGGCTTTACCTCTTTCATGACAGCATCCAGTCCTTGCAGCCCTCTTGTCGTTACATCCATCAATGTTTGACGGTCCTTCATGATATTCAAATCATGGTCCGGGTTCACATCAAAAATAGCCATAACTTGATCCAGCATTTGACGGTGCTGGGCTGTCACCGTCACAATGGCTTCAAATTCTTCCGGACGTTTTTTTAATTCCAACACAAGCGGAGCCATTTTAATGGCTTCAGGCCGTGTCCCGAAAATGGTCATCACTTTAATTGGTTGGTTCATCTTTATCACCTTTACGCCGATTATTTTGTACCGAATAGACGATCCCCGGCATCGCCTAATCCAGGAACAATGTAACCATGGTCGTTTAATTTTTCATCTAACGCAGCAATATAAATATCGACATCCGAATGCGCCTCTTTAATAGCTTCTACCCCTTCAGGAGCAGCAATCAAACACATGAATTTAATGTTTTTGGCACCGCGTTTTTTAAGGGAGTTGATGGCCTCTACCGCAGATCCCCCTGTTGCCAGCATTGGATCAACGACGATAAAATCACGTTCTTCGATGTCGCTTGGAAGCTTCGCGTAATATTCAACCGGCATTAATGTTTCCGGATCACGATATAAACCGATATGCCCCACTTTCGCAGCTGGAATGAGCTTTAAGATACCGTCCACCATACCTAATCCTGCACGCAAGATTGGAACGATCCCTAATTTTTTACCTGAAAGCACTTTAGACGGTGTCTTGCAAACAGGCGTCTCGATTTCTACCTGTTCAAGAGGTAAATCGCGTGTGATTTCAAACGCCATTAAGCTGGCCACTTCATCTACAAGTTCGCGAAATTCCTTTGTTCCAGTATTAATATCACGTATGTACGTTAATTTATGTTGGATTAGCGGGTGGTCGAATACATATACTTTACCCATGTCTATCTCTCCTTTTTTCTTCCGTTACACATTGAAGTACCATTCTCATGAGAATGGTACTTAATAACAGTTTGTTTTATTTGAGGGAATTTTTGCATTGTGTCTATTTTACAGAAAAAGCAAAGCGCATTCAAGGTCGTTTGATGAATTCTCAACAATTGTTAGAAATTCCCCGTAAGAAAAGCGCAAGCGCCTTGGTCAGCTCGTGAAGGAAATAGGGATTGACCCATAAGGCGCTTTTTGCCTTATGAGGGCAATCATCTTTTCCACAGCGAGCTAGGCGCTGGAGCTAGACACCAGCACTAGTTGGAAATTATACTTTCTTATCTCCCCAAAATTAAAGAAGCACCCTTCATGGGGTGCTTCTCTCATTATTATCCTTGGCGAGTAGGATATAATTCGAATTTTTTCGTTAAGTTTGCCACTCGTTCACGAGCTTCCGCCAATTTTTCTTCATTGTCCACGTTCTTTAATGTCAAGGCCATAATAGCAGCAATCTCGTCCATATCTTCTAACCCAAAGCCTCTGCTTGTTACAGCCGCTGTACCGATACGAATACCACTCGTTACGAACGGGCTCTCAGGATCATAAGGGATGGTATTTTTATTGACTGTAATCCCGATTTCATCAAGGGCATGTTCTGCTACTTTACCTGTTAAGTTCATGGAACGTACATCAATCAACACTAAATGATTGTCTGTTCCATCGGAAACAAGCGTAAATCCTTCTTTTTTCAACGCTTCCGCTAAGCGGTTCGCGTTATCAATGATATTTTGGGCGTACGTTTTGAATTCATCTTTTAACGCTTCACCAAACGCTACTGCTTTTGCCGCGATGACATGCATAAGCGGGCCGCCTTGGATACCAGGGAAGATCGATTTATCGATTTGTTTTCCGAACTCTTCTTTACATAAAATCATACCGCCGCGAGGTCCGCGCAACGTTTTGTGAGTCGTTGTCGTTACAAAGTGAGCATACGGTACTGGATTCGGATGAAGCCCTGCCGCAACAAGACCGGCAATATGAGCCATATCCACCATAAGATAGGCACCTACCTCATCGGCAATCTCACGGAAACGTTTAAAGTCAATCACACGAGGATACGCACTCGCTCCAGCCACAATAAGCTTCGGCTTGTGCATTCTAGCTTTCTCTAATACATCATCATAGTTAATAACTTGTGTATCTTGGTCTACTCCATATTCCACAAAGTTATACTGAACACCGCTGAAGTTAACCGGGCTTCCGTGCGTTAAATGTCCGCCGTGAGACAAATTCATGCCTAGAACAGTATCTCCTGAGTTTAAGATTGTAAAATAAACAGCCATGTTTGCTTGCGCACCAGAGTGAGGCTGTACGTTTACATGTTCTGCACCAAATAATTGTTTGGCACGATCACGCGCTAAATCTTCTGCTACGTCCACATGTTCGCAGCCACCATAATAACGTTTACCAGGATAACCTTCAGCGTATTTGTTTGTTAAAACGGACCCTTGCGCTTCCATTACCGCTTCACTCACAAAGTTTTCTGAAGCAATCAATTCGATTTTCGAACGCTGTCTTGTTAACTCTTCTTGAATAGCTTGAAAAAGCTGCGGATCTTGTTGTGCTAATTTCTCCATCTTAAAAAATCCTCCTCACGTACACTTTTTCTTATTTTTTATTAAATTCGACTCTATTGTATCATGGATGTTAAGGGTTTTAGAAGTTTTATTCTACTTTTCCCTAAAAAAAAATCAAAAAACACGAGATAAACACGAACATTAAAACTTAAATCAATATATATCGTTCATTTTTTTAATATAATAAATGAACCTAAACTCCAGTTATTTACTGTTTAAAATCACCAAAAAAACAAAACACTCTATGAACATGTGTTATTTTTATCTGTCCGTTCATATACAGCCCTGACTCCGCCAATGAGCTTCGGCCTTGTCGTCGCTAATGTAACATGTGCGTTCCCTACCCGCTTGACGGAACATCTAATAGGTACGGCTACATGTCTTAAATGCATACCGATAAAAGTATCCCCGATATCGATACCAGCATCAGCCTTTATAAATTCCACCACTACCGGCTGGTCCATCTGTTCATACGCATAAGCCGCCATAGACCCTCCAGCTTTTGGAACAGGAATAACGGAGACCATTTCCCAATTATTCCTAACTGCCGTTTGTTTCTCAACCACAAGGGCGCGGTTAAGATGCTCGCAACATTGAAAGGCTAATTGTACACCACATTCAAGCTGAAAGTCCTTGAACGTCTCAAAAATCATTTGGGCGACTTCTGAGGTACCGGCTGTTCCGATTTTCTCTCCCATCACTTCACTCGTACTGCAGCCGATAACGAATACCTGATTTTCCGTCAATGCCACTTGTTGGGAGAATTGTTCCAGCACTTCCCGAAGCTCTTGTTTCCAACTGACCAACATGGAGTCCATCTTCCATACTCTCCTTTCGAAAAACCATATAAAGGTGTTGGATCTTATGCCTCGTATTCTTTAATTTTATTTACACGATTCTCGTGTCGTCCGCCCTGAAATTCCGTTGTAAGCCAAATTTTCGCAATTTCCCTTGCCAATCCTGGTCCGATGACGCGCTCACCCATCGCTAAAATGTTGCTGTCATTATGCTCACGTGTTGCTTGGGCACTGAACATATCGTGGACAAGAGCGCAACGTACGCCTTTTACCTTATTTGCGGCGATACTCATTCCAATACCGGTTCCGCAAATTAAAATGCCGCGGTCCACTTCTCCACTCACTACTTTTTCAGCTACCGGAATGGCATAGTCGGGATAATCGACAGATGTCGTGCATTCACATCCCAAGTCTTCATATTCAACACCCATCTCTTCCATTAAAGCCACGATTTCTTTGCGGATATTGACTCCGCCATGATCAGAAGCAATTGCTACCTTCATCGTTATATCCTCCTTTTTTATCTGTGTTAACCGCGAAAAGGTCTCTCTCCACAATCATGTGAACCTATACTCGGCAAGTGCCAGTTACACGTATCGTATTCTACAGAAAGACCTTCTCTTTACTTTCACTATATCTCTCATTCATTATAACGTAAAACGCCCAATCGTTAATTTCAATTGCTCCGCCTGTTCCGATAACTGCTTAGCCATTTCATTTACATCCTCGATCATGGCAGATTGCTCATGGATGGAAGCATTGACCTCTTCCGCTCCCGCTGATGTTTCTTCGGCAATTGCCGCCACTTCTTGGGATTGAATGGCTGTATAACGGATACTATCCATTTGCTTTTTTACCAATACAACAATTTGTTCCACCGTTTCCACTACCTGATGGACGGATTGTGTCATTTCACCGAGTTCCGTTGTCGTTTGGTCCCCTTTAAGCGCTTCTTCTTTTGCTACCTCAACTTGATGCGTAATTTGACCAACCACGTTTTGAACTTCTTTTTGGATGTTCTGGATTAATTCCGTAATACCTTGAACCGCTTTCGCACTTTCATCCGCTAATTTGCGTACTTCATTCGCTACCACCGCAAACCCTTTTCCATGTTCTCCCGCTCTTGCAGCTTCAATGGAAGCATTCAAAGCGAGCAAATTCGTTTGGCCGGCAATGTCCCCTACTAAACGGATGATATTTTCTACGTGGTTCGCATGTCCCTCCAAGCGCTTGACCGCCTCTAAAGAATGCTCGTTATTGCTCACTAAATTCCGCATACCATCAATTAACATATTGGTGGCTCCCCGGCTTTTGGTGAGAGAAGCAACCATTTCTTCTGACAATCGCTTAGATAAATCCGCTTTATCTTGAACTTCTTCAGCCATTAAAATCACTTGCTCGACCGATTCTGATGTTTCTTGAATGGATACGGCGGAGCTCTCCGCCCCCCTTGAAATTTCATCGATCGTTCTTGCTATATTGCCCGCTTGTAAAGAAACTTCATTTGAATATGTAGAGATGGTTAACACTTTTTCATTAGTCTGCTCAAAGTTTTGTTCAATATTTTTAACCATTTCTCTTAAATTTTGAAGCATTTGATTAAATGCAATTCCCAAGGAACGAATTTCATCATCTGACTTGGAAATTTCCACATTTTCATTCACAATCCCGTCTGCAGCTTTTTTCGCAACTATTTCCAGCCTTTGCAATGGTTTAATAAGAAACCCTGCTGCCAGATAAGCCAAAAAACCTGACCAAAAAATCCCTAAAGAAAGGGTCACGATGGTAAATATTGATTCATCCATCGCTCCGGATACAAAAGGATACAAAACATAAATAAAAAAAGCACTGGTAGAATACGTAATAATTGCTAAAACTGAAATAAACACCACCAGCTTTAACCGCAATCCAAACCGATAACGCGTTTTTTCCCCCATAGTTAGGCCTCCGCTATTCTTATGTTAATTTCTCAACTAGTTTATCGACCAATTCGTTCAATTCATTTAATGTTTTTCGATAGACGTCCAGAGAACTTCCAAAGGGGTCTGATACATCACTGTCGGATTCCATCACAAATTCTTTTAACGTGCTTGTCTTATGGGCTGCACCAGGAACATTCCCTATGATCAATTGTTTATGACCGCTCGTCATAGTCAAGATATGGGTAGCCCAATCAACCAAATCCTGGTCTAACAACGAAGCAGCGTGTGAATGCTCGATTCCAATCTCCTTTAATGCCGCTTTCGCATGCCCCGAAGCATCACTCCCGGGAAAAGCGTGCACTCCTGCTGATTTCACCTCTATCCCCTCCAGCCGTTTGGCCTTTAACAACGCTTCGGCCATCGGACTTCTACATGTATTGCCTGTACAAACAAATAAAATACGTTTCATCACTATTACCTCCATTTTCTTTCGCCATTTCTGTTATTCAGTAAATTTATGAAAATCCTTTCACTCCCTTTAAAAAGGGACCATCCAACCTGAATGGAAGTTTCCTTTATCTAATCATAATCATTACGTCGACTCATTCGCAAGAAATCGGGGCATCCTATCTTTTTTACAGATGACTGTGTTCCATTCTACCGGCCAGTTAAAGACTCCTGCTCAAAAAAAGAAATAAAAAAAGGCCTCTCACTTAACATGACAGCCCTTTCAAGGTAATGCACCTATTCTTCAGTCTTTTTAATGAATATTGATGATGTTTATTGTTCTTGACTTATTCGAACGAAAGGACCCCTTGTACAAACGAGTTAAACATGTTGAAAATGAACATCCTTGTTAAACGAAGCCCCCTTAAAGAGGCAACAGCAATTTAATGCCGAAGGCTAATAAAATACTCCCGCCAAGCGCCTCGCTGTATTTTCCTAACCACCCCTGTACTCTTCTGCCCAATATAAGCCCCAACCAGGTCAATATCATGCTCATAAATCCGAAGATCGCAATGGTTACGGCCGTTCTAGCACCGAAAATCCCCAAACTCAGCCCAACCGAAAAACTATCTAAGCTGACACTTAATGCAAATATCAACAGGCCTAAGCCTACTGGCTTAATGAGACTTTCCTCCTCATGCCGAAATGAAGAAACCATCATTTGTATTCCGAGTACAACGAGCAAAACACCTCCGGCATAGGAAGCAATGGTACCCAGTTTATCCGATAATAACTTTCCAATCATCATCCCTAAAAGAGGCATCCATATATGAAAAAGACCGATTGTCACTCCTATATAAAGGATTTGGCGCAGACGTAAGCGAATCAGCCCCATTCCCAACCCGACCGAAAAGGCATCCATCCCCAGCGCCAATGCCATAATCGTTAATGTCATGAGTTCCCCTACCATCGTGGATATATTCATATTTCCCCTCCTCGGACGTGCCTAATTCACCATATGCATGTACGAAAAGTTTTAGAATAAAGAATGGGACATGGGCAAAAAATGCCCATGTCCCATTCTTTATTCGGGTTTTATCATTCTGAAATGACTTGATGGCCAGCAGCTTTCATCAGCCGATTCATCACAGCTTGCCCAACGCCCTCTTCCGGAAAGCTTTCACTTAAAATAAGATCCACATCATGTTCGTTAAAAGCGCGAAGTACTTCGTAAAGATATGCAGCCACTGTGGATAAATCATCACGGGAGCCGCATGCTAATACAACATTCGCATTGTAAAAGAATTCATTCTCCGTTGTTGTTAAAATGCCTACCCGTTTACCTTGCCCTCTCCATTCATCCGCTTTTTTCTGCAAAAAATCACGAGAGCCCTGCACGATATAAAGAGGGGCATTTGGTGCATAATGAGTATATTTCATTCCCGGCGATTTCGGTACCTGTCCACTTACCAACAACGCTTTATCCACATGCACTTTTCCCACCACTGCCTCAATCTGCTCTTTTGTGACTCCTCCCGGCCTCAAAATAAGAGGAATATCTTCTGTACAATCAAGAACAGTCGACTCTACTCCTATACCAGTCGGTCCTCCATCCACAATGCCGCTTATTCTTCCGTCAAGATCTGCCCATACATGCTTCGCCAACGTTGGACTCGGTTTCCCAGATAAATTAGCGCTTGGAGCGGCAATCGGCAAATCCACTTTTTTCAATAACTCTAATGCAACAGGATGCGAAGGCATCCGAACCGCTACTGTCTCTAAACCTGCAGTCACTTTTTCAGAAACACCAGGCTTCTTCTTTAACACTAAAGTTAACGGACCCGGCCAAAATCGATCTATTAACGCTTGGGCTGAAGCCGGGATTTCCTCTGCAATCTTTTCCACCGCTTGCTTGCTTCCAATGTGAATAATAAGTGGATTATCACTCGGTCTTCCTTTTGCAGCGAAAATTTTATCCACAGCCTGATCAGATGTGGCATCCGCTCCTAGTCCATATACTGTTTCTGTAGGAAAGGCGACTGTTTCACCGTCCTTTAACAACTTTGCAGCTTCTTCTAATTGTGGATAACTATGATTGCCTTGTTCATTTTTATCCACAATCCACATTTTTGTTCGCAACTGTTCCAACTCCTATATTTTAGTGAATGATTTCCCTATATGTATTTCTTTGCTCGAGCAGGTAAAAAAGCCTCTACTGCGCGGCGCATAACGTTTCGCAATCAGTATTTTGACGCACAAAATACGTTCTGCTAACCTTCATTGAGCGATGAAACCATTCTGGTGAATGAAGGCTTACTTTATTATAACAGATATTGTTTTGTTTATAAGATTACGGGATTTTGTGGAAAAAGTTAAGTTTTATCCACAAAATGTGGATAAAACTTAACTTTATGTTGATAACTGTGTGGATATTAGTTTTAACCTGCATTAACAGGCATTAAGAACTCCACTGATGAAAATTTCCTTTATCCCTTAAAAGCATGTTCCATTACACAGATAGACGATTCTTGTCCACCGACCACCATCAAGTTAAGTGCCCTGATTGCTGCAGGGAGCTCGTTATATGCAATTTCTCGAAAATTTAACAGCTTAAAAAACGGAATGGACACCGATTTATTCGTCACTAAATACAAATACCGCATTCCCTTTTCTTCAGCCAACGCCATGACCGCCTGAAAAAGCACGAAGATATCCCGTTCTGTTAAAGAGGGCGTAATGACTAAAGATCTCAACAATCCGTTTTCTTGAATAGACTGAAACCCAACCGTCGCTAATAATTGTTGTTTATCGTCTTTCATGAGAATAAAATTATCAATGCAGCTCTCGATGTCGTCTACATAAATATCTACCTTTGCCCAAAAAGAAAGAACCGAATCTAAATCATCCTTCGAAGCCAGCCGAACTATTTTCTCCACTTTTTATCACCCCATATACCTTTTCTAGTATCTACTCTATGAACAGTGAAAAAAAATAGAACTATATAGATCGATTTTAAAAGTTCGACATGACTAAAAAACGGCCATATCGAACTTCCTAAACCTTCGAGAGCGGACTCAAGTTGTCTGAATGACCGATTACAAAGTCTCTCAATGGGATGAAGATGTGTCCAGTTATTAAGTGGAATGTAAAGCTTAAAATAGTTTTGAAAGGAATTCTACGAGGAAAAATTTCACTTCTACTTGTTGTTTTTCTTCCTTAGATGGTTCTTCTTTTGACTCCTCTTCTTTTTTCCCTTCTTCTTTTACCGCTTCTCCATTTGAAAAATCCAGGAAACAAAGCGGCGGGAATAAGACACACCACCAGTTTGCTCCTTCACCCTTCCCGAGCGTAATAAGAATGGCTTCGTACTCTCCCGCAGGGTATAAAAACTGGCCATAAAGTTTAGTAGGAAAACGAACGGTACCAAAATCTACTTGAACTTCTTGTCCCGCTTGCTTTTCTTCCATTACTTCTTCCGCTATCCCCTGAATGATTGGCAAACGGCTTTTGATCAATTCCCGAGCAGCCTCAATAGACGTCAACTCGGCTACCCATTCATTGATTTCAGCATTTACCCGGTCGCGAATTTCCCTTTTTAACGCTTGATCTTCCTCCGAGTCGCTGTTTGCCAAAATGCGCAGGCGAATCGCTTCATCCGGAATCACAACCGGTTCATTTGCCTTTGCAAATGATTGACTATATAAAAGATGGCCATTAGCCCCTATTAACAAAAGAATAAAATAAATGATAACGTATTTTTTCATCATATCTTCCACCGTCCCCTCAGTAAAACAGTATGGACAGATGGCAATTATCTTAAACTATTAAATTTATTCAACCATAAAAAAATGGTTGAATAAATTTAAAGAAATGAATCTTAGCGCTCGATACTTTAAAACCGATTACCGGGAGACAAGATTCATTTCACAGATGAAAAAATTAGATTTATAGATAGTTAGCAAACGACTTTCACGTTTTTCGCCAACTATCTACTACATAAATGATGGGGCATGATATTTTTTATTCATGCCCCATCACTTATGCAAGTTGAGCGAAGACCATTCGATCTTTGCCATTGATGTCATAAACGACTTCTACCTTAGCTTGAGGAAATGCCTCTTCAAGCATGGAGGCGACGATATGCGCTTGGCCCGCTCCTACTTCAAAGGCAATGAACCCCTGCTCTTCCATAACAAGCGGAAGCTCCTCCATAAAGCGGCGGTAAAAATCCAGTCCGTCCTCGCCTCCGAATAAAGCCCTCATCGGCTCATGTTCTTTTACAACAGGAGAAAGAATGTCGATATCCCCGTCTGGAATATAAGGCGGATTGGATACTACGACGGCGACCTTTTTTCTTTGCCGAATAAGAGGCTGAAGTAAATCGCCATGAACAAACGTTACATCGGCATGAAGGGCTTGGGCATTGCTTGACGCTACATCCAAAGAAGGTTGTGCAATATCAATGGCCGTTACGATTGCATTGGGCAATTCGAGAGCAAGGGTTACCCCGATGGCTCCACTCCCTGTCCCAACATCCACCAACTCAAACGTCTCTTCTCCAAAGTGATTTCGGGCCCTTTGAATGACCCCTTCCACCAATTCCTCCGTTTCAGGACGAGGAATCAATACCTCTTCATTTACCCGGAACGTCCGCCCGTAGAATTCCTCGGACCCGATAATGTATTGGACAGGAATACCCGAGGCATGGGCTTGCACATCTTCTATAAACTTTCGTTTCACTTCTTTATTCAACTGTTCCTGCATAGAGCTAAACAGCATAGAACGGCTCATCTTTAAATGATGGCGCAACAACAATTCACCCGCATTTTCATCCCGATTCGCTTCTTTCAAAAAAGAAGAAGCCCATTTTAGGGCTTCATACACTTTGTCAAACACGACAGCCATTAGTCTGCTTGCTCCATTTTCAGAGCTTGATCTTCCATGATCAGCGCTTCAATCACTTCATTAAGCTTACCTTCTAGAATTTGATCGAGCTTTTGAATCGTAAGACCAATGCGGTGGTCTGTTACGCGGTTCTGCGGGAAATTATAAGTACGGATACGCTCGGACCGATCTCCTGTACCTACCGCTTGCTTACGGTTTTGATCATATTCCGCTTGCGCTTCTTGCTGGAATTTATCGTACACGCGAGCACGCAATACCTTCATCGCTTTTTCCTTATTTTTAATCTGCGACTTCTCATCTTGACACGATACGACGGTTCCGGTAGGAAGGTGGGTTAAACGAACGGCTGACATCGTCGTGTTAACACTTTGTCCACCAGGACCACTGGATGCGAACGTATCAACGCGAATATCTTTTTCATGGATTTCCACCTCAACCTCTTCCGCTTCCGGTAAACAAGCTACCGTAGCCGTTGAAGTGTGGATGCGTCCCCCTGATTCCGTCTCAGGTACACGCTGCACACGATGAGCACCGTTTTCGAACTTCATTTTTGAATAAGCACCCTTACCGTTAATCATAAAAATAATTTCTTTATAACCGCCAACACCTGTGGTAGTCGCTTCCATGACTTCCGTTTTCCAGCCTTGCGCTTCCGCATAACGGGAATACATGCGATATAAATCTCCAGCAAAGAGGGCTGCTTCGTCCCCTCCTGCCGCGCCGCGAATTTCCATGATAACGTTTTTATCATCATTCGGGTCCTTTGGTAATAACAACACTTTTAGACGCTCTTCCAACTCTTCTACTTGATCTTCTAACTCGGAGATTTCTTCTTTTACCATCTCACGCATATCAGCATCTAACTTATCGTCCAGCATTGCTTTCGCATCGGTTAGCTGTTCTTTTATGTCTTTATATTCTCTATAAGCTTCTACCGTTCCCTGGATATCCGCTTGTTCTTTCGAATACTCTCTTAACTTAGAGGGGTTATTTAAGATTTCAGGGTCGCTAAGAAATTCGTTTAACTTTTCGTAGCGATCTTCTACCGCTTGTAAACGATCAAACACATCATTCACCTCATTTTTTATCCATAACATTCTAATTATAGTATAGGTGACACCCCCCGTCAAAATCAAATTGATATAAAGAATAGAATGGATACAAGAAATTTTTACCATATTCTTTACACATAAGCGGCCGGCAACCTCCCTTTCAGGTTTTTGCCGACCGCCTATACAAAGACTTTGTCATTTGACAGCTTTTACATGGAAATGAAAACGAGGAAGGCCTTCAAACAGCTCTCGGGCAACGGCGTTTTGCACTTTTTTCTTTTCAGCCGCACTCATTTCTTCTCCTGTGTGAACAGTGACCCAGGCGTCACGTCCATTTACCTTCAAGTCCCCCATTCGGTAAGGGGTTTCTACTTCAACCACTTCTTTCATCTTTTCATAATCATTCGATACTTTCGATTTTACTGGAGTCGTATTAGGAAAGTTAGGATTTTGGTCGGTGAACTCTTCATAGCTGATTAACTCTTTTTCCAATTTTTTATCATCTCGATAAGATGTTAATAATTTTTTGCCATTCTCATCTTCTACCCGAGCATCCTGCGTACTGTTATAACCAGAACAAGCACTCATGAAAATCATACATAGCAATAAAATGGTTTTTTTCACGATGACACCTCCTACCACTTAGATTTCCCGGTTATACAAAATCAAATAAAGTAAACTTAAGGAAAAAAAAGACGCCTGCATGGTCATTCACCATGCAGGCGTCTTTTGGATGATATTGGTGTCTAGCTCCAGCGCCTAGCTCGCTGTGGAAAAGATGATTGCCCTCATAAGGCAAAAAGCGCCTTATGGGTCAATCCCTATTTCCTTAGGCCCACAGGATGTGGGTCATGCCGACGTTGCCACAGGACGTGGCGGTCTTAGTCGGCCTTCTTTGACCAAGGCGCTTATGCTTTTCTTATTGATAGACTTTATGTGGAACCGCATGACAATGGCGGCACCTTGGCTCATATGATTCAGAGGCTCCCACTAAAATAATGGGATCATCGTAAGAAGCAGGCTGTCCATCAATCAGACGCTGCGTACGACTTGCAGGTGAACCGCAAGCTGCGCAAACCGCTTGAAGTTTCGTTACCGACTCTGCGATTGCCATTAACGCAGGTACCTGTCCAAATGGCTCTCCCCTGAAATCTTGATCAAGTCCGGCGACAATCACGCGATACCCTTTATCAGCAAGCGTTTGAACAACTTCTAAAATCCCTTCATCAAAGAACTGAACTTCATCGATTGCTACAACGTCCGTTTCTTCCATTACTTCTTTTAAAATTTGTGCAGAATTGCGGGTAGGCATCGCAATGACCGACGAACCGTTATGCGATACGACCGCTTCTTCACTATAACGATTATCAATAGCAGGCTTAAATACTTGGACCTGCTGTTTGGCAAATTGTGTACGCCGGATCCGGCGAATCAGCTCTTCTGATTTCCCAGAAAACATACTGCCGCAAATCACTTCAATCCAACCGCTTTGCTTCATCACATACATGGCGCGGACCTCTCCCTTCCGTGTCATTCCAATGAAGTGAACCGCTCTTCTACTTCTGTGTACCTAGATGATATGTTATCCATCCCACCATCATCTATGTATGTTAATCATTCACTATATATTAACTAACCCGTGCGGGAAGTGCTATTCACGTAAAAAACAGGCAAGAACTGAGAGTCACTTGCCTGTTTGATAACATCATATTGATTACTTAAGACCGTATTTTTTGTTGAAGCGATCAACGCGACCATCCGCAGAAGCGAATTTTTGACGGCCAGTGTAGAATGGATGGCATTCAGAACAAACCTCAATGCGAATCTCTTCTTTAACAGAGCCAGTTTCAAATTCATTTCCACAAGCGCATTTCACCATAACTTTTTTGTAGTTTGGATGAATTCCTGTTTTCATGCTTTTCATCTCCTTCCGCCCTGAATCATTCTGAAACAGAGTTATATAAACCAATACGATAGACGAAACATCAGCATTCGATATGCTCATTTCGACATCGTATACTAAACACACATGAAGAAATTATAACAAGGGTCAAGCAGTTTTGCAACTACCTGTTTTTACAATTTCACATTTGTTTTCCATTAACGACTAGTCAGATTCCCGTTTCAAGAGCCAGCCCAATCAAAGGAGGCCTGCGCGAAAAGAACTAACCGTAAAAGTATGAACAAAGGAACTTCCCTCATGAATGGAAGTTTCCTTTACCATTGTAACACGATTTACCGTTTTGTGCTTGTTACGGATTTTCTCTCATCTTCCAACATTTTGAAAAACTCCATGTTGCTCTTAGAGTTTCTTAAACGTCTTAAAAATCTCTCTGCAAAGTCAGGGGAATCCGACAATGTTTTACGAATCGCCCATAAATGATCAAGATGCTCTTTTGGAATGAGTAATTCTTCTTTTCTTGTACCAGAACGACGAATATCAATAGCAGGGAAAATCCGTTTTTCAGCTAATGAACGATCTAAATGAAGTTCCATGTTACCGGTTCCCTTGAACTCTTCGTAAATAACATCATCCATTCTGGACCCAGTGTCGATTAGAGCCGTCGCCAAAATGGTCAAGCTGCCGCCTTCTTCGATGTTACGAGCCGCTCCAAAGAAACGTTTCGGACGATGGAAGGCAGCCGGGTCAATCCCGCCTGATAACGTACGTCCACTTGGAGGAATGACTAAGTTATAAGCACGGGCAAGGCGTGTAATACTATCCATTAAGATGATTACGTCTTTTTTGTGCTCCACGAGACGCATCGCACGCTCTAAAACAAGTTCGGCTACTTTGATATGATTCTCTGGAACTTCATCGAACGTAGAGCTGACTACGTCTCCGGCAACGGAGCGTTCAATGTCCGTTACCTCCTCTGGGCGTTCATCAATTAACAAGACGATCAGTTCCGCTTCCGGATGATTCGTTGTAACGCTGTTGGCAATTTCCTTTAAAAGCATTGTTTTTCCGGCTTTCGGAGGCGCCACAATTAATCCCCTTTGACCAAAACCAATTGGCGCAATCAAATCAATGATTCGTGTCGAGAAGTTTCGCGGCTCTGTCTCCAGTACCATTTGACGATTCGGATAAATTGGCGTTAAAGCCGGAAAGTGTACACGTTCCTTCGCCGACTCCGGATTATCCCCATTTACCGCCTCTACATGCAGCAAACCATAGTAGCGCTCGTTTTCTTTCGGAGGACGAACTTTACCTGAAACTTTATCTCCGTTTCTTAAATCGAATCGTCGAATTTGAGAGGCTGATATATAGATGTCTTCTGAACTAGGCGAATAGTTGATCGGGCGCAGAAAACCAAAACCTTCTGACTGAATGATTTCTAATACGCCTTCCATAAACAAGAGACCATCTTGTTCAGCTTGGGCCTTCAAAATAGCAAAAATGAGTTCTTTTTTCGTTAACTTGCTATAGTAGGAAATTTTATACTCACGAGCATGTTCATAGAGCTCTTTTAATTTCATATTCTCTAAATTAGATAATGTTAAATTCATTCAAACACCACACTTTAATTAAATAATTTCCTGTTTTCCCCCATATTAAAACGTTTTATAAATATGAGAAAAGATACGGATGGAATAAATGGTGAAGATAAGGAAGGCAACCTTGAAGTAGATTTCAGTAGATTTAATTTATCCCGCTCTAACAGGCAGTGAAACCTTCAGCGAGTAAAGGATCCTTAATACGAAATAGATGCGTAATATATCCCGCATGAACGGGCAGTAAGAACCCCCTCCCCTGGGTTAAGAGGGGGGATTACTGCCCGTAAAAGCTCGGTAAAATCAACTAACCATCCGCCGAGATAGAGGTCTCTTCACGGATGGAAGTTTCCTTTCTATTCTACCCTTTTTATCTCTTTTTAATCAACCTATTTTTACGACCCCTGCTCCTTCAAAAAAGAACATCGTTCGTAAAATCATACCGTTCACCATTTCTTTTTCAGAGACGGCATCCCCCTCAAAATTCCGAAAACAATGAGCACCCGATGGGTGCTCATTGTTTTAGTTTTTGATAACTAGATTCGGTTTCTTTTTCAAGCTATGTCTGCCGTCAATGAAACGCACTGTACCAGACTTGGCACGCATAACTAACGATTGGGTCGTACCGATAAGTCCTTTAAATTGAACACCTTTAAGCAGCTCTCCATCTGTTACCCCTGTCGCTGCAAAAATGGCGTCATCCCCTTTCACCAAGTCTTCCATTAGAAGCACCCGGTTAATATCCTGAATGCCCATCCCTTGGCATCGGGCTAATTCTTCATCGCTTTGAGGCAATAATTTACCTTGCAGCTCTCCGCCGAGACATTTAAGGGCAACGGCTGCAATAACACCTTCAGGCGCTCCGCCGGAACCGAATAAAATATCCACACCCGTATGGTCAAAAGCCGTATTAATGGCACCTGCCACATCGCCGTCGTTAATCAACTTAATGCGGGCACCGGCTTCTCTTAACTCTTTAATGATATGTTCATGTCGTGAACGATTTAACACGGTTGCGACAACATCTTCAATATCTTTATTTTTTGCTTTCGCGACTGCTCTTAAGTTTTCAATAATCGGCGCGTTAATATCAATTTGGCCAACTGCTTCCGGCCCCACGGCGATTTTTTCCATATACATATCAGGTGCATGAAGTAAGTTTCCATGGTCGGCTACTGCCAGTACCGCTAAACCGTTCCAGCCGCCTGAAGCAACGATGTTCGTTCCTTCCAATGGATCAACCGCCACATCCACTCGCGGACCATATCCGGTTCCAAGCTTCTCTCCGATATAAAGCATTGGAGCCTCATCCATTTCTCCTTCTCCAATCACAACCGTTCCCTTCATTGGAATGGTATCGAACACATCACGCATGGCAGAAGTAGCTGCTTCATCGGCTTCTTCTTTTTTTCCGCGTCCCATCCACCTAGCAGATGCTAAAGCTGCCGCTTCTGTTACACGTACAAGTTCCATCGATAAACTTCTTTCCATATCCGTCTCCCCCGCTGTCCTTTTAATTTATTGATCCCGCATTACCAAGCATTAGGAACCCTATGAAAGGAGTCCGTTCTAGGAATTTTGGAACTGGTCAATTTCTTGCTCTGTCATTCTTTCCCGCCAGATGACGGCTCCTAAGCCCGAGAGCTTGTCTACCAGATGACTATAGCCTCTGTCAATATGCTCTAATCCCGTCACTTCTGTGATTCCTCTTGCCATCAGCCCAGCCGTAACAAGAGCTGCACCCGCTCTCAAATCGGATGCCTTGACTTTCGCCCCTTGCAATTGAGCAGGACCGTTAATGATCGCAGAACGCCCTTCCACTTTAATGACAGCATTCATTCTTCTTAATTCATCAATATGCTTAAAACGGGCACTATAAATCGTATCCGTTACCACACTTGTACCTGCCGCTTTCGTCAATAAAGAGGTAAAAGGTTGTTGCAAATCGGTTGGAAATCCCGGATAAACAAGTGTCTTAATATCGACAGCCTTTAGGCTTTGTCCGCCCACCACCAGAATTTGTTCCGGATTCGCCTCTACTCGAACTCCCATTTCTCTCATTTTGGCGATCAATGATTCTAAATGAAGGGGAATAACGTTATCAATCATGACTTCCTTGCCCATCGCAGCAGCCATAATCATGTAAGTGCCGGCTTCAATTCGATCTGGAATGATAGAATGGCGGCATCCTTTAAGCTCGTCCACTCCATCAATACGAATAACGTCGGTTCCTGCTCCTTTTATACGAGCTCCCATATTGGTGAGCAATGTAGCCACATCAATAATTTCCGGTTCTTTCGCAGCATTTTCAATAATGGTTCGCCCTTTGGCTCTTACCGCAGCCAGCATAATATTAATCGTAGCCCCTACGCTTACGACATCCAGGTAAATACGGGCACCTTTCAGCTCATCTGCACGCAGATAGATGGCTCCTTGTTCATTCGTCACTTGAACTCCGAGAGCCTCAAATCCCTTAATATGCTGGTCAATCGGACGAGGACCTAAGTGGCATCCTCCCGGCAGGCCTATGACAGCCTTTTTGAAGCGCCCTAACATGGCCCCCATCAAATAATAGGAAGCACGCAGTTTTTTTACTTTTCCATTAGGAAGAGGCATCGAAACCATTTCTGCCGGATTAACTGTTAGCTCGTTATTTTCATAAGCCACTTTTCCGCCAATTTCCTCAAGCAAATCACTTAAAATCTGTACGTCAGAAATATCAGGCAATCCCTCAATCGTGACTGGAGACTCCGCTAAAATGGTCGCAGGAATAAGCGCAACCGCACTATTTTTAGCCCCGCTGATTCTTACCGTACCGTTTAATGTAGATCCACCTTGTATCTTTAACTTTTCCACTTTAGGCTCCCTTCCAGTGAAGATAATGCCACTTCACTCCTACTATTAGGTAATATTTACCAAATCATTCGCCGAAATCCAGGTTATTTTCATATTACCTAATAGTTTACACGAAAAAATTTTTTTCATGTATAAAATTATCATTTTTACAGAAAAATGGGCATTCACGATTATTTTGCTGTGAATGCCAAAGGGAAATATGAATACTTTTTTAAGAGGATGTTCAAAAAGGCCGGCAATGCCCTCCTTTTTGAACCCTCATTTTAAGAAAGGCGGTTGTTCCAATCTTTCAAGAATTGTTCAATTCCGCTATCTGTTAAAGGATGTTTGAATAATTGCATTAATACCTTATATGGAATGGTTGCGATATGTGCGCCTTTTAATGCTGCTTCTGTGACATGCATAGGATGACGGATAGAAGCCGCAATAATTTCTGTATCGATATCGTGGATGGCAAAGATATCAGCAATTTGAGCGATAAGATCTAATCCGTTATGTCCTAGATCATCTAGGCGCCCTAAAAATGGAGAGACATATGTTGCTCCTGCTCTAGCGGCCAAAAGAGCCTGGTTAGCAGAAAACACTAATGTTACATTTGTTTTGATTCCCGATTCTGAAAATTCTTTAACGGCCTTTAAACCGTCTGGTGTCATTGGTACTTTAATGGTAATGTTTGGAGCGATTTTAGCCAACTCTTTCCCTTCTGCAATCATGCCTTCAGCATCTAACGCGATCACTTCTGCACTTACAGATCCCGAAACAAGAGCTGTGATTTCTTTAAGGCGATCTTCAAATGAGATATTCTCTTTCGCCACCAGACTTGGATTTGTTGTTACGCCCGCCAATAAACCTAGTGAATGCGCTTCCTTAATCTCGTTAATGTTAGCAGTGTCAATGAAAAATTTCATGACCTTCCCCTCCCGCTTAATAAAGTATCTGAATGCTAAGAATGAATGTTATCCCTAAAAGGAAACCGCCCTAAAAAAGGCGGTTCCATGCTTGAAGCAATAATGATTAAGCTTTGTTTGAAGAACCGAACTCGCGCATTTTACCCGCAACTGTTTGCTTGATTGCTTCGCGGCCAGGGCCGATAAATTTACGTGGATCATAAACTTCTTGATCGCTGTTTAAAATTTCACGTACTGCTTTTGTAAATGCGATTTGGTTTTCTGTGTTAACGTTGATTTTAGAAGTACCTAAAGAGATAGCTCTTTCAATATCTTTTGTTGGGATACCAGTACCACCATGTAATACTAGAGGTACTCCCGTTAAGTCACGAACTTCTTCCATCTCTTTGAAGCCTAAGTTTGGCTCACCTTTGTAAGGGCCGTGTACTGAACCTAAAGCTGGGGCAAGGCAGTCGATGCCTGTAGCTTTTACAAGTTCTTCACACTCTTTCGGATCAGCATAGATGACGCCGTCTGCTACTACATCATCTTCTTGTCCGCCAACTACACCTAGTTCAGCTTCTACTGATACACCTTTTGAATGAGCGTATTCTACTACTTTTTTTGTAGTTTCGATATTCTCTTCAAATGGGTGGTGAGAAGCATCAATCATTACAGATGTAAATCCAGCATCAATTGCCTCTTTACATTTTTCAAAGCTTGAACCATGGTCTAAATGGATTGCTACAGGAACAGTAATGTTCATGTCCTGCATTAAACCTTTAACAATGCTCACAACTGTGTTGAAGCCGCTCATATGGCGAGCAGCACCTTCTGATACACCGAGGATAACTGGGGATTTTTCCTCTTCAGCAGCCGCTAAAATCGCTTGCGTCCACTCTAAGTTGTTCATGTTAAATTGACCAACCGCATACTTACCTTCTAACGCTTTGCTCAACATTTCTGTCATTGAAACTAAAGGCATACCAAAATCCTCCTTAACATAAACCATTGTCAGTACTATCCGAGAAGTTTCATTGGGATATTATGTACAATTTCAAATGTTTCATACGTTCACTTGAAATATTCGCTTATCGAATAGTTTAATACAGTACTTAGGATACCAACTTACGCGACAATCAGCAACATATTTAGTCATTTAATCAAAAAAAAGAGAATGTCTCGTAAGCCTAAAAGCAGGCCTTTAAGACATCCCAGAGAAAAACCTGGCCTTATAAACCCAATAAAATCAAGGGTTTGGCAAGGTTCATCATTTTTTGTACTGTTATGTAAAGAAAAATCAGTTAGATCCAACTGGTAAATATTGTCGAACCGCTTGTCGGATTTCATCGATATCAAAAGGCTTGGCAAAATGTGTAAGGGCCCCTAAATCTTTCGCTTCTTGAATCATATCCAACTCACCATATGCCGTCATGATAATGACCTTAATGCTCTGGTCGTGCTGCTTCAATCTTTTCAAAATTTCAATGCCATCCATTCCAGGGATTTTCATATCGAGCAACACAAGGTCTGGTGCATTTTTTTGGGCAATTTCAATCGCCTGATATCCGTTTGCAGCTTGAAACGTTTGATATCCTTCCTTTTGCAGTACTTCCGTTAACAAAATGCGAATGCCAAATTGGTCATCTACAATTAAAATTTTCTCTTCCAATATAATCCCACCTTCATTATTCTCATAATCTCTATGTTACTCATAAGTTTCGACTTTCTCCATACATTTCCCTTCTTTTTACTCTTTCATTTCTTTTCGCTATAATGACTACCAGAAGTATCGATATGATGATAAGAGAAAGGTGAACGACATGCTAAAGATTTTTACAACACAATTAACCGGCTATTTCAAGCGAATTCAAGAAAAAGAAGAGTTTCATATAGAAGATGGAGCTAGAGTATTGGCCCAGGCAATTATCGGAGACGGAAACATTTATATTTATGGAAAAGATGAAATGCTGGCTGTCGGACTGGAAGCTACAAAAAGCCAAGAGCCTCTGCCAAGCACGAAGTTATTAGCGTCCATTGAAGAGATCGAACATTTAACATCTGCTGACCGTATCTTACTTGTTTCTCGTACCTCTACGGACCCGCACATCCTGGATGCGGCCCAGCGATTGCAAGAGCATGGAATTTTGACAGTGGGCATTTCTCCAATCGAAAAAGAAAATACCCTATCATCATTGGAAGATTTCGTTGATGTCCACATTGACACGAAACTTCTCAAACCCCTTATCCCCGATGATGAAGGAAATCGTTATGGATTCCCGGCCATCATGACCGCTCTTTATGCCTACTATGGGCTTCATTTAACGATTAAAGAAATTATAACAGAATACGAATAAAGAGGATGAATCAAAAGGTATAAAAAGCATCCCTTTTGATTCATCATCCTGGAAGGACCCGTCATGGAAATCCATTAAAATCAAAGATTTCGTGACGGGTCCTTTCAGTAAACAATCATTTTGGTAATCTGTTTAGAATCTATAAAATAGCCGCTATTTATATTCCTTATTTCTGTTGCGCAAGCTCAAAAGAAGCTCGAACGAACTCTCTGAACAACGGCTGCGGTCTTGTCGGACGAGATCTGAATTCCGGGTGGAATTGAGACGCCAGGAACCATGGGTGATCTTTCAACTCAATAATTTCCACCAATCTGCCGTCAGGGCTTGTACCAGAGAATACGAAGCCTGCTTTTTCCATCGCTTGACGGTATTCGTTGTTGAACTCATAACGGTGGCGATGGCGCTCATATACCACTTCGTCTTGATAAGCTTCATATGCCAATGTGTCTTCTGAAAGCTTACAAGGATACAAACCTAAACGAAGCGTACCGCCTAAGTCTTCCACATCTTTTTGTTCAGGCAATAAGTCGATGATCGGGTTCGTCGTCGCCGGGTTAAGCTCAGCAGAATGAGCATCTTGCAAGCCCAGTACACTGCGCGCGAACTCTACAGATGCCAACTGCATCCCTAAACAAATACCGAAGAATGGAACCTTATTTTCACGGGCGAATTGTGTCGCTGCAATCTTACCTTCCACTCCGCGATCGCCGAATCCGCCTGGAACAAGAATGCCATCTACATCAGATAACAGCTCTTTTGCGTTTTCTGCTGTTACATGTTCGGAATTAATCCATTTTACATTTACGTCTGCATCGAAAGCATAACCTGCATGGCGAAGAGATTCCACAACAGAAATATAAGCATCTTGCAGTTCAACATATTTACCCACAAGAGCGATCTTCACTGTATGGGAAAGACCTTTTACCTTCTCTACAAGCGCCTTCCACTCTGTCATGTCCGGTTCTTGTGTGCTTAATTTTAAATGATCGCACGTAATTTGATCTAGCTTTTGCTCTTGCAACGCCAGCGGTATTTCATATAATGTCTCTGCATCGCGACATTCAATAACTGCCTTGGAATCAATATCGCAGAATAATGCAAGCTTCTCTTTCATATCATCTGAAATTGGCATCTCCGTACGTACAACGATGACATTTGGCTGAATACCCAAGCTGCGTAATTCTTTTACACTATGCTGAGTCGGTTTTGTTTTCATTTCACCCGCTGCCTTAATGTAAGGAACAAGCGTACAATGGATATACATCACATTGTCGCGGCCGATGTCGCTTTTAATTTGACGAATGGCTTCCAAGAACGGTAAAGATTCAATGTCCCCTACTGTTCCACCGATTTCCGTGATGACCACATCCGCATTTGTTTCTTTCCCTGCGCGGAAGACACGTTCTTTGATTTCGTTTGTGATGTGCGGAATAACCTGTACTGTACCGCCCAAATAATCACCGCGGCGTTCTTTTCTTAAAACGGTTGAATAAACTTTACCAGTTGTTACGTTACTGTATTTATTTAAATTGATATCGATAAAACGCTCATAGTGACCTAAGTCTAAATCTGTTTCCGCGCCATCATCTGTTACGAATACTTCACCGTGCTGATATGGACTCATTGTTCCTGGGTCAACGTTAATATATGGGTCAAATTTTTGAATGGTCACGTTTAACCCGCGGTTTTTTAATAATCTTCCAAGTGAAGCAGCTGTAATTCCTTTTCCTAAAGACGATACAACGCCCCCGGTAACGAAAATATACTTTGTCATTTTTTCCCCTCCAAGTGATAACTTTGCTATTTTAAGTTTTTACTTACACTCTTGTCATTCATACATCTTGCTTCGTAAACTTTTCCGCTATTATTTAACATCCCAGAGCACATAATCATCTATGTAAGAATACATGTATTCTTTTCATTCAAACGATGTCTTGCAAAATGGTATGGATATAACGTTAATCTTCCACAAAATGAACGAACCTATTTAAGAGGACTAAAATAAAAATTGCCCCCAAACCAACAAAACAGGTATGGGAGCAAATATTATAATTTCTATTAAATACAAATCACGTTCTTATTTAAAGAGCCCAAAAAAGATTCTACATATTTCAACAAAAAAAGTCAAGCTTCATTGCAATATGAGTTCAAATTTGAACAACCTCTTTATAGGTCGTCTTCTTCGTCATCCTTATCATCATAATCTTCATCATCTTCGACCTCTTCGTCATCTAAATCGTAATCATCATCATCAATGACGTCATCGTCGAACTCATCTTCGTCTAAATTGTCGAAGTCCTCATCTTCTAACTCTTCATCGACATCGTCGCTGTCATCATCTTCTAAACTATCTAGATCTTCATATTCTAGATCTTCATCTTCCAGTTCATCAAAGTCTTCTAAGTCTTCGTCTACGACTTTCTTCGCCTTCTTCTTCTTCTTCGGTTTTGCTACCGGAACCACTTCTTCATCGATTTGATCGTATGGATACCAGTTTCTCAATCCCCATTGGTTCTCCCCAACGGAAATAAAACGGCCATCGATATTTAAATCTGTATAAAATTGTGCTACTTTCACTCGCACTTCTTCTTCAGACAGGTCTAGAATAGCGATAATTTCGTCTAATATTGCTTTAAATGGAACTGCAGAGCGCTCTGATTTACCAGATAGAATCAGATAAGCAAGCTCAAGCATAGACATCTCTTGTAATTGCTCTTTTGAGTATTGTGCAAGACTCAAATTCAGCACACCCTTTCTATGTATACATGTTATCTATATAATAATAAATCCACGCAAATCATTTGACGTGGATAAAAAAATCATCCACGTCAAATGATTTATGCATAAGCGGCTGCCAAACACCCTTACGGGTTCTTGTCAGCCGCTTATGTGAGAACCTTTGTTAGCTCATTCAAACTGAAGGAACAAAAAGGCATAAATAGCGAATAAGAGAAAGCTCGGTGATAACGGCTAAAAAATAGCGCTTCACTTGAAAGTTTTCGCAAAAATCCACTATTTGACAAGCTCTTAAATACATACCATTCATTATAAACAAATTCAATGCATTTATGCTAGTACCCGAGTAAATCTTTCTAAAAAAACTGACCAAACTTATTATGGGCAATTATAGAAAACGAAACAATTGCATGTACTTTTTTCATAGGGCTGTTTTCACACATATTGCTGCTTTTGGGCGTTCAAACTCCTGTTTACATGTTTCTCCGATACTGTCCCCCGACTTCGTATAAAGCCTTTGTGATTTGTCCAAGGCTCGCCGATTTGACCGTCTCCATTAATTCAGCAAAAATATTCCCATTGTTCCGGGCGGTTTCCTTCAACCTTGTTAGAGCAAGGTCCGCTTCCTTCTCGTGATTCTTCTGAAAAAGCTGAAGCTGCTGAATTTGATATTCCTTTTCTTCCCTGGACGCTCGTGCCAGCTGCATCTCATTAACCGTCTCTTCAGATGGGGGATTCGGGTTCAAGTATGTGTTGACTCCAATAATCGGCAGCTCCCCCAAATGCTTTTTCATTTCATACAACATCGACTCATCCTGGATTTTCCCACGCTGATACTGCATTTCCATGGCCCCCAGTACACCGCCTCGCTGGCTGAGCCGTTCAAACTCCTGTAACACCGCCTCTTCTACCAAATCTGTCAGCTCCTCAATGATAAAGGAACCTTGAAGCGGATTTTCGTTCTTCGTTAAACCGTGTTCCTTTGTGATGATCATTTGAATGGCCATCGCACGGCGAACAGATTCTTCCGTTGGTGTGGTGATGGCCTCATCATAAGCGTTCGTATGCAGGGAATTGCAATTATCATGCAATGCCATCAATGCTTGCAATGTCGTACGGATATCATTGAAATCCACTTCCTGGGCATGAAGCGACCTCCCTGATGTTTGTACATGATATTTCAGTTTTTGGCTCCGTTCATTCGCTCCGTACTTTTCTTTCATGACAATCGCCCATATGCGCCTTGCCACACGCCCGATCACGGTATATTCAGCGTCTAAGCCATTACTGAAAAAGAACGATAAGTTAGGGGCAAAATCATCGATTTTCATCCCTCTGCTTAAATAGTATTCTACATACGTAAACCCGTTTGCCAGCGTAAAGGCAAGCTGTGAAATTGGATTGGCCCCCGCTTCGGCAATATGATAGCCGGAGATGGAGACGGAATAATAATTTCGTATATCCTTTTCGATGAAGTACTGTTGAATGTCTCCCATCATTTTCAACGCGAACTCCGTCGAAAAGATGCAAGTGTTTTGCCCTTGGTCTTCCTTTAAAATATCCGCCTGCACCGTTCCTCTTACGGTTCTTAACGTTACTGTTTTGACTTGTTCATATTCCGCTTCTGTCAGCCTTCGCCCCAGCCGTTGCGTTTCTTTTTCAACCTGCTGGCAGATGGCCGTGTTCATGAACATCGCTAAAATAATGGGAGCAGGACCATTAATTGTCATAGAAACAGACGTTGAAGGATGGCATAAGTCAAAACCCTGATAAAGCTTTTTCATATCGTCGAGGGTACATACACTGACACCGCTCTCTCCGATTTTCCCAAAAATATCCGGGCGGTAATCCGGATCTTCCCCATATAAAGTAACGGAATCAAATGCCGTACTGAGCCGCTTCGCTTCATCGTCTTTAGACAGATAGTGAAACCTTCGATTGGTCCGCTCAGGAGTCCCCTCTCCCGCGAACTGGCGCTTCGGATCTTCTCCTTCCCGTTTAAACGGAAAGACCCCGGCTGTATAAGGAAAAGACCCCGGCACATTTTCTTTATAAATCCACCGGAGAATTTCGCCGTAATCCCGAAAAGCAGGCAGCATGATTTTAGGAATGGAAAGTCCCGATAAGGTTACCGTTTTCAACTTCGTTCTGATTTCTTTTCCTCTGATATTTGTAACAAGCTGATCATCATTATACCTTTTTTTCATTTCAGGCCACGTTTGCAAATGCTGGGCCGACTGACCGCTCAATTGCTTCTGAAAGTTTTCCGCAGCTTGTTCCAACGCTTCAAGAGCTGTTTCCTCACTCTGAAGTTGTTGAAGGGCATGAAGCGCCCCTTCCACTTGATAAAAACGGCGGGCCATTTCCACCTGTTCTTCGGCTTGGCGATGATACGAGCGCACGGTATCGGAAATTTCCCTTAAATACGTTTCCCGTTCAGGAGGGATAATCACATGCTGGGGAACGACTTTTTCGATCACTTGTAAATTTGTCTCCCAATTCACCTTTAGCTTCCGCCTCATGAATTCGATTAATTTCACAAAAAAGGTATTGGTTCCAGGATCATTAAACTGGCTGGCAATCGTTCCGTAAACCGGCATTGTTTCCAAGTCTTGATCAAACAGCATATGGTTTCGTTGATACTGGCGTTCCACTTGACGTTTGGCATCTTCTGACCCTTTTTTCTCAAATTTGTTTATGACGACGAAATCCGCATAATCCATCATCTCAATTTTCTCGAGCTGAGATGGGGCACCGAACTCGCTCGTCATGACATAAATGGCAACATCACAAATATCCTTGATTTGAGCATCCGCCTGGCCGATCCCGCTTGTTTCTACGATGATAAGATCAAATCCGGCAGCTTTGACAATGGCAATGGCATCTTTGATCGCTGCTGATAACTCGGAGCCCGATTTCCGGGTCGCCAAACTGCGCATATACACTCTTGGCGAAGAGACGGCATTCATCCGGATTCGATCCCCTAACAGCGCCCCTCCTGTCTTTTGCTTTGTCGGATCAATCGATAACACGGCGATGGACAGATGAGGGGTTTCATTCAAAAAACGGCGCAGCAACTCATCCGTTAACGAACTTTTTCCGGCTCCACCCGTTCCTGTCATCCCCAGAATCGGCGTTATCGATGTCGATGATGCCGCCTTCCCTTTTATCTCTTCCAAAGTTGCCGCTTGCTCCCGGCTTCCACACGTACCATTTTCAGCAAGACTGATTAGTTTTGCGACCAATTGATGATTGGAGGAATTTAATGAGCCCCCTTCATGCCCCATTTCCCCGGTCGTTACAAAATCACACTCTTGTAACATGACGTTAATCATTCCTTGAAGTCCAAGCTTCCGTCCATCTTCAGGCGAGAAAATGCGGGCAATTCCATATTCATGGAGTTCTTCTATTTCTTTAGGAATAATGACACCCCCGCCTCCGCCGTATATGCGAATATGGGAAGCCCCTCTTTCATTCAGCAAATCATACATATATTTAAAATAATCAATATGTCCGCCTTGATAAGAAGAGATGGCAATCCCTTGGACATCCTCCTGTATGGCAGCGCTTACAATTTCTTCAACGGAACGATTGTGACCCAAGTGGATCACTTCCGCTCCGCTTGCCTGTAAAATACGGCGCATAATATTAATAGAGGCATCATGTCCATCGAATAAACTTGAGGCCGTGACAAATCGAACAGGATTTTTTAACGAATAACGTTCCATTTGGCCCTCCCTGGTTTACTTATTTTCGCTCGCTAAATTATATAGCAGAAATTTCATTTGCATGTCAGTATATTCTTCCAATGAATACAAACGATGCAATGCCCAGCGGCGGAACGCCCACATTTGCCCTTGCACAAAAATATGATGGGATAGTAAATGCACTTCTTCTGAAGTTAACTGAAATTGCCCGTTTTTCACACATCCTTCAATGACTCTTTCAAAGATGGACACAAGCTCCAGCTCTTTTTTCAATACGTAAGACAGCGCATCTTTCGGCAGCGATTTTACCTCTTGATACATGACCAATATTTCATCTTGCAGCTCATCGACCACTTTAAAAAAATTTCGGATGGTTCGTTTAAGACTATCAATGGTCGGGGGTTCTTGTTGGACAATCTCATCCAATCGATTGCTTACTTGATCGTAAATACTGTCACAAACGAGATAGAGCACGTCTTCTTTCGTTTGAATGTATTCGTACAATGTTCCGATACTAAAGCCTGATGCTTTGGCAATTTCCCGTGTTGTCGTCCTATGAAACCCCTTCTTCTTAAAAAGGCTGACAGCACCTTTTACCATTTGGTCCCGGCGCTTTTCGATCAGCCTTTCATCCTTGACGGAAGCGGGCACTTGGTGCTTTCTTGTCATTTTCCTCACCCTATCATTTATTTCGTTACATATCTCGAAACAACTAAACGTTGAATCTCTTGAGTTCCTTCATATATCTGGGTAATTTTCGCATCACGCATGAAACGCTCGACCGGATAATCTTTCGTATATCCGTATCCCCCAAAAATTTGGACAGCCTCCGTTGTCACCTTCATGGCGGCATCCCCGGCAAACAACTTGGACATGGCTGATTCCTTTCCATATGGCAATCCTTGTGATTCCAGCCAGGCCGCTTGGTAGGTCAAAAGGCGTGCCGCTTCAATACTTGTCGCCATATCGGCGAGCTTAAACGCAATTCCTTGCTGGGCTGTTAACGGCTTACCGAATTGGTGGCGCTCCTTTGCATAATCGGCTGCCGCATCCAGCGCGCCTTGAGCGATTCCGACGGCTTGAGCCGCAATGCCATTGCGTCCTCCATCCAATGTCATCATGGCAATCTTAAAGCCTTCTCCTTCATTCCCCAGCAAATTTTCCTTCGGTACACGACAATCTTCAAAGACTATTTCTGTTGTAGGGGATGAACGAATACCTAGCTTGCTCTCTTTTTTCCCCACCGAAAAGCCCTTCATATCTTTTTCGATAATAAAGGCGCTTGTTCCTCTTTGTTTCCCGGCAGGATCCGTTAATGCAAAAACAATGTAATAATCCGAGATTCCTCCATTCGTGATGAAGATCTTCGAACCGTTCAAAATATAATCATCGCCGTCTCTTTTGGCTGTTGTCCGCATCCCTCCCGCATCCGATCCAGAACCGGGCTCCGTTAAACCATAAGCTCCAATGCTTTTTCCTTCCGCCATTGGCTTTAAATATTTTTGTTTTTGCTCTTCTGTGCCAAACTTATAAATCGGCCAACCGGCTAACGATGTATGCGCAGATAAGGTCACACCTGTTGAGGCACACACTCTTGATAACTCTTCTACCGCGATACAATAAGCCAAGTAATCGCTGCCCGTTCCGCCGTATTCTTCAGGCCAAGGGATTCCTGTTAAACCGAGCTTTGCCATTTTATCGAAAATCACACGGTCAAATCGTTCTTCTTCATCCCGTTCAGCGGCTGTCGGAGCCACTTCATTTTCGGCAAAGTCCCGCACCATTGTTCGAATCATTTCATGTTCTTCGGATAATTTGAAATACATGTTCCCCATCCCCTTTTCAACTAGGTTTCTGAAAAGAATTCTCCCACTTCAAACAACTTGCCAGAGTGTTAAGTGGTGTGCAGTTCACAGATGCTTACTAATGACGATTCGTTGAATCTCACTTGTGCCTTCGTATATCTCACACACTTTTGCATCCCGGAAATAACGCTCCACGGCGTAATCTTTTGTATAACCGTACCCCCCCAACACTTGAACCGCCTCGGTCGCCACATTCATGGCTGTGCTCGAAGCAAACAACTTTGCCATCGATGCTTCTTTGCTGCAAGAAATGTTTCGGGAACGCAAATAGGCTGCTTGATAGGTTAATAGCTTAGAGGCCTCCACATTAGTGGCCATATCAGCCAGTTTGAAGGCGATGCCTTGCTGGGCCGCAATGGGTTTACCGAATTGAATTCTCGTTTTGGCATAAGAAACCGCCTCCTCTAAGGCTGCTTCCGCAATTCCAAGTGACTGGGCTGCAATGCCGATGCGACCGGCAGCCAAATTAGCCATCGCAATATTGAATCCCTCTCCTTCCGATCCGAGAAGGTTTTCGGCCGGGACTAGGCAGTCTTCTAAACTTATTTGAGTTGTCCGCGATCCATAAAGCCCCATTTTATGTTCATCTTTACCGATGATAAAACCGGGCGTCCCTTTTTCGACAATGAAAGCAGAAATCCCTTTTCGTCCTTCCGCCGGATTCGTTGAGGCAAAGACAATGTACGTATCGGCTTCCCCTCCGTTTGTAATGAACACCTTTGAACCGTTCAGCACATAATAATTTTCTTTGCGTTCCGCTCTTGTTTTTAAGCTCGCCGCATCCGATCCCGCATTTGGTTCCGTTAAACAAAACGCGCCTAAATAACGACCTGATGCCAGCTTAGGAATATATTTGCGTTTTTGTTCCTCCGTACCGAAATATAAAATCGGATTAGTACCGACCGACGTATGAACAGATAAAATGACCCCTAAGGTGGCGCTTACCTTTGAAATTTCATGGATTGCCACAATATAAGAAACAAAGTCCAACCCCGATCCGCCGTATTCTTCAGGAACAGGAATTCCCATCAAGCCCAGCTCTCCCATTTTTCTTAAAATATCACGCGGAAACTCTCCTTTTTCCATCCGTTCCACGAAAGGAGCAATTTCCTTTTTGGCAAATTCACGTACCATCTTTTGAAGCATTTGCTGTTCTTGCGTAAAGGAAATGGTCATGGTGAATCCCCCTTATTGGTATTCGTAAAAACCGCGTCCCGTTTTCTTTCCAAGCCAGCCCGCTTTAACATACTTGCGTAGAAGCGGGCACGGACGATACTTGTCATCTCCCAACCCTTCATGGAGCGTCTCCATAATATAAAGGCACGTATCCAGCCCGATGAAATCCGCAAGTGTAAGAGGTCCCATCGGGTGATTCATCCCGAGCTTCATGACTTCATCGATCGCTTCCTTTGTTGCCACACCTTCGTAAAGAGTGTAAACGGCTTCATTAATCATCGGCATTAAAATGCGGTTGGATACAAACCCCGGAAAATCGTTCACTTCAACGGGTACTTTATTTAACTTTTCTGTGATATGATGAATCGTTTGGTAGACTTCATCGGCTGTGGCTAAGCCGCGGATGATTTCAACGAGTTTCATGACCGGAACAGGATTCATGAAATGCATCCCAATGACTTTCTCCGGGCGATTGGTTTCTGCGGCAATTTCTGTAATCGGCAACGATGAAGTGTTCGTAGCAAGAATCGTCTGCGCGGGAGCGATTTCATCCAGTTGAGCAAAAATCTTCTTCTTTACATCCATGTTTTCCATAGCCGCTTCAATCACGAGGTCAACTTCCTTCGCATGCTGTAAATCAACGGATGCTTTCATTCGGTTTAAAGTTTGACGTACTTCGTCTTCCGTCATTTTTCCCTTTGCCATTTGACGCTGTAAATTTTTCTGAATAACGCCCATTCCCCGGCTCACGAATTCTTCTTTTAAATCATGCAATGTCACATGATAGCCTGCCATGGCACATACTTGTGCAATACCGGAACCCATTTGACCTGCACCAATGACCATAATACGTTGAACTTCCATCCTTTATCCCCCCTTTGGTTTTAATGTACTTCTACCATAATGGCATCCCCTTGGCCGCCGCCGCTGCAAATAGAGGCAATCCCGACTCCTCCCCCACGGCGTTTGAGCTCGTGAATCAGTGTCACGATGATGCGCGCACCGCTCGCTCCAATCGGGTGGCCCAGCGCTACCGCTCCCCCGTTGACGTTTATTTTTTCTTTATCAATATATGCCAGCTTGCTGCTAATCAGCGCAACTGCCGCAAAAGCTTCATTGATCTCGAACAAATCAATTTCTTCTACTGTTTTCCCCGTTTTTTTCAGCAGTTCATTAATGACGAGCCCCGGTGTTTTCGGGAAATCTTTCGGTTCAAGGGCAATGGAGGCATGCCCTAAAATAGTAGCTAATGGCTTGCGTCCCTCTTTCATTGCCCGTTCCTCACTCATTAACACAAGTGCGGCCGCTCCATCGTTAACCCCCGGAGCATTCCCCGCTGTAATCGTTCCGGTTTGATCGAAGACCGGCTTTAAAGATGCCAGCTTTTCGATCGATGTATCTTTTCTTGGTGCTTCATCCCGCGAAATAAGAAGCGGCTCCCCTTTACGCTGAGGTACTTCCACAGGCACCATTTCCTCCAACCATTTTTGTTTTTCGAAAGCATCAATGGCACGCAGGTGGCTCCTGTAAGCCCAGGCATCCTGCTCTTCCCTGGAAATATTCATTTCGTTCGCAGCTCCACTTCCATATATCCCCATTTGCACACCAGTAAAGCTGCACGTGAGGCCATCATGGATCATTAAATCCTTCGCAAACCCGTCTCCCATCTTCAGTCCCCAGCGCGCTTTCGGAAGAAGGTATGGTGCATTGCTCATCGACTCCATCCCTCCAGCTGCAATGACCTCTTCATCACCGGCACGAATGATTTGGTCTGCCATTGTCACGCTTCGCAAACCTGACGCACATACTTTGTTAATCGTTTCGGTTTTGATACCCCATGGCAAGCCGGCATGATGGGCAGCCTGCCGTGATGGAATTTGTCCCTGACCGCCTTGCAGAACATTTCCTAAAATGACTTCATCGATATCACCAGGCTGAACATCCGCCCTTTGAATCGCTTCCTTGATGGCTATACCTCCAAGTTGACCAGCTGACAAAGAGCTCAGTGCTCCCCCCAGTTTTCCAAATGGTGTTCGGACCCCGCTTAAAATGACTGTTTTCCCCATTAGTGATTTCCTCCCCTGTCGAACGAGCAGTCGCTCGGCCATTTAATATGTGGCTATTCCATAAGTTTCTAAATAAATCACAAAAAATGATTTTTACTGAAAGGCCCCGTCACATAATCCCTTGGCTTTACTGATTTTTCATGACGGGGCCTTCCTCCATTCAGTGAAATACCGTTAACTTAAATCCATCACTTCTTCCTTTTTCTGCGGACCAAAAACGGCTTTCTCCAATAGTTCCGCCACATCATACGTGTGAACCGTTTCGTCCACTTCTTTCGCCTTCGTGCCGTCACTTAACATCGTCAAGCAATATGGACATCCCGAACTGATCACGGTTGGATTGACCGTTAACGCCTGCTCCGTCCTCGCTACGTTAATGCGGTTCCCGGTCGTCTCTTCCATCCACATCAAGCCGCCTCCTGCCCCGCAGCACATCCCCGTTTCACGGTTTCGTTCCATCTCGACAAGCTTGACTCCCGGAATGGAGGTTAAAATGTCACGCGGCGGGTCATACACTTCGTTATAGCGGCCCAAATAACAGGAATCATGGAAGGTGATCGTCTCGTCTACTTCGTAAGTCGGCTTGAGTTTCCCTTCTTTCACAAGCTTCGCCAACAGTTCAGTATGGTGGTAAACTTCCGCTGTCAGGCCAAAATCAGGATATTCATTTTTGAAAATGTTATAGGCATGGGGGTCGATCGTCACGATTTTCGTTACCCCGTTTTTCTCAAACTCTTCGATGTTCTTGGTCGCCAGTTCCTGGAACAAGAACTCATTCCCTAAACGGCGCGGCGTATCCCCGGAGTTTTTCTCCTTGTTTCCTAAAATCGCAAAGTCCACTCCCGCTTCATTTAATAACTTGGCGAATGACAGCGCGATTTTTTGGCTGCGGTTATCATAGGAACCCATGGAGCCGACCCAAAATAAGTATTCAAACTCTTTTCCCTGTTTGCTGAGTTCTTTAACCGTGGGAATCGACACATCTTCACGGGCTTCCCGCCAGCTTTCGCGTTCCTTACGGTTCAATCCCCACGGGTTCCCTTGACGCTCGATGTTGGTCATCGCGCGCTGGGCTTCCGCATCCATCTTCCCTTCCGTCAAGACAAGGTAGCGGCGCAAATCAATAATTTTGTCCACATGCTCGTTCATCACCGGGCATTGATCTTCACAGTTGCGGCATGTCGTACATGCCCAAATTTCTTCCTCGGTAATGATCTCTCCGATTAACGATGGGTTATAGTCCACCGCTGCGGCTGACTCTGTTGTACCGCGTCCTGTTGCCATCATGGCCAATTGGTTTCCTCTCGTGTTAGAAAAAGCCGGAACCGGCACCCACGGAGCCCTTGAAGTGATGGCCGCTCCCTTATCCGTCAAATGATCGCGGAGTTTCAAGATGAGATCCATTGGCGATAAAATTTTACCCGTACCTGTGGCGGGGCACATATTCGTACATCGCCCGCATTCCACACAGGCATATAAATCGATAAGCTGATGCTGGGAAAAATCCTCAATCTTCCCGACACCAAATGTCTCTTGCGTCTCATCTTCAAAATCGATTTTTTCCAGTTTCCCCGGATTGGAGAGCCGATTGAAAAAGACATTGGCCGGCCCTGCGATTAAATGGGCATGTTTCGATTGCGGCACATAGACAAGGAAAGCGAGCAGGAACAACAAATGGATCCACCATGCGACATAGAAGAAGGCAATAGCAACGGCTTCATTCAAACCGCCGAAAAGAAAGGCAATGGAAGAAGCGACAGGCTCGGAAGGCGAAAGGCCGTGGTGGTGCCAAATCATGGACATTCCGTTCCCAAATAAAACGGACAACATCAACCCGCCGATAAAAAGCAAAACCAGGCCGGATTTAAAACCCCGCTTTAAGCGGACAAGCTTTTCGATATAACGGCGGTGAAAGGCCCAAACAACGGCAACTAAAATAAGAAGGGTGACGATTTCCTGAAAAAAGGTAAAAGCGGGGTAAAGCGGTCCTAATGGTAAGTGGTAGCCTGGCGCAAGTCCCTTTATAATAAAATCAATGGCACCGAATTGAACAAGAATGAAACCGTAAAAGAACATGACATGGATGATTCCGCTCTTTTTGTCCTTCAACAATTTCTTCTGTCCGAATACATTCACCCATACTTTATCGAACCTCTCTTTAAATTTACGATCAAACTCGACTTTTTTCCCGAGTTTGATGTAAGCCATACGCGTACGAATCAGATAGACAAATAACGAAACAGCGTAAGCGGTTACAATAATAAACAAAACAGCGTTTATCCAGAGCAAATTCTCCATCAATCCATTTCTCCCCCTTCATTTCTTTCCTTCAATAAAAAGCACCTTATTAATTAATAATTTAAATTTTTTAAATTTTATGATTTGTTTATATTTTAAATTATGAATGAGCATTCAGTCAATGTTTTTCTACTATAATAAATAACCTCCATAAAGGGCAATTCTTCCACCTTCCATGGTTAGTTGAGACTCATCATACGGGGGAAACTCCCAAAATAATATCCTTATAGCTAGGTGAAACTAAAAAGAATAATGAACAGGAGGGGTTTTTGTGTTCGTTGCCGTTTTTCTTTTGGTTTTTTTCGCTCTCATCCTTTGGTTTTTCACTGATTATACGGTGGGCAAACAACTGCATCAAAAACATTTGGAAGAACGCATTTACCCTTTGCGCCAAGGAGAGCTGACTTTATTTTCGAATGGAAACACTTTATATAAGGATTTCTTCCATGAAATGAAACAGGCGACAAAGGAAATTCACATTTTGTTTTACATCGTGAAACATGACCAAATCAGCGAGGAGTTTTTAGAGATATTAAGCCAAAAGGCAAAGGAAGGTGTCACTGTCCGTTTATTGTTGGACTTGATGGGAAGCTTTCAATTACCCCGCAAAATGATTAAGCAGTTAAAACAGAGCGGAGCTCAATTCGCCTACTGCAATAAGCCGAAATTGCCTTTTTTATTTTTTACGTTAAACCGCAGAAACCACCGGAAAATAGCGATTATCGATGGGGAAACGGGTTATCTGGGCGGCTTTAACATTGGACAAGAATATTTGGGATTGGATCCTAACCTTGGTAATTGGAAGGATTACCATCTCAAAATAAAAGGAGAAGGTCTCATTGACTTACAGCAGCAGTTTCTAGTGGATTGGAAGGAAGCGACAAAGAACCATGTAGAAAACGATATTAAGGGACCATTTCCCACTGCCGCAAAAATGGCATCTTTTCGCTTTATCGCAACAGAGGGACGGCAATTAGAAAAACAGTTTTTATCGTTGCTCGAGCAAGCCGAAAAAGAAATTTGGATTGGGACACCTTATTTTATTCCGAGCAAAACGATCATGAACGCACTTTTACAGGCACTCTCTAAAGGAGTCAACGTCATCATTTTAGTGCCTATGAAAGCTGACCATCTTCTTGTGAAAGAGGCTGCCTTTTCCTACTTCCCTCCCCTCCTTCAAGCAGGAGCGCGCATTTTCCGTTACTATTACGGCTTTTATCATCCTAAAACGATTATTATCGATGAGAAGATTGTTGATGTGGGAACGGCTAACTTTGATAAAAGAAGCTTATTTTTGAATGAAGAAATCAATTGTTTTATTTATGATCCGACCTTTATTCAAGAAATCCGGAAAAATTTCTGGAGAGACATCGAACAGGCAGAAGAACTTTTATTGGAGGATCTTTTAGGCAGAACATTGCTTGATTACAGCAAACAAGGTGTGGCAAAACTTATCGATCAATTTTTATAAGGAGGCGTTCGTATGAAGATTCGATTCGGTTACGTCTCACACGCTCTTTCCCTTTGGGAATGTTCACCTGCCAAAGCATTGACTTACACACGCTGGAAAGCGATGGGTGAAGATGAACGGATGGAAAAATTAGCAGACGTCACAAAACAGAACCTTATCAATACACTTAGAGCTGTTCATTATAACATTGCCCAACAAATCCCGCTTTATCGATTCTCTTCTTCCATTGTTCCCCTTGCCACCCATCCGGAAGCAAAATGGGACTTTGTCTCCTTTTTTCAAGGGGAACTCCGGCAAGTCGGGGACCTGGTGAAACAATCGGGTATGCGAGTGAGCTTTCATCCGAACCAATTTACTTTATTTACAAGCGATAAAACCCATATTACCCAAAATGCAGTAACCGATATGGAATACCATTACAGGGTGCTTGAAGCAATGGGAATAGCCGATAGCTCCCTCATTAATATTCATGTGGGAGGAGCTTATGGAAACAAGGAGAAAGCCGTCGAACGTTTTCACCAGAATTTATCGAATCTTCCTCTCCCCATTAAACAGCGTATGACGTTAGAAAATGATGATAAAACATATACAGCGGAAGAGACACTCGCCATTTGTGAAAAAGAATCCATTCCCCTCGTTTTCGATTATCACCATCACGAGGCCAATGTGAGCGATACACCCTTGGAGGAACTGCTCCCTCCAATTTTCCGTACGTGGGATTCCATTCAGTTAAAACCAAAAGTTCATCTCTCCTCCCCTAAATCTGAAAAAGAGTTCAGGAGCCATGCCGATTACGTTAGCCTCGATTTCATTCTTCCTTTTTTAACGATGGTGCGAGAATTGAACGAGGATTTTGATGTCATGATTGAAGCTAAACAAAAAGACAAAGCCGCATTGCAGCTGGTAGAGGATATCTCAAAAATACGAGGAGTTAAAAGAATCGGCGGCGCAACGGTCGTCTGGAAATAATAAAGGCTGTCCCTCTTTGAAGGACAGCCTTTATTACATACCAAGCAATAAAATTTAGAGATGTCTAGCTGCGCGAGCCAGCTCCTCGAGTCACTTCACCATTCATTTCGAAGGCAAAAAGCGCCTTCGCTATGAATGCTTCCAGTGCTTTTCGGAGCTAAACAGGCTCGCTTCGCTTTTCTTACATTACATCTTTTCTGGTGCTGAAACGCCGATTAAACGCAAAGCATTTTGCAATGTCACTTGAACAGCCTTCACCAATGCAATACGTGCCTTTGTTTTTTCCATGTTGTCGCTGTCCAATACCTTTTCAGCATTGTAGAAGCTATGGAATGTAGAAGCTAAATCATACACATAGTTTGTAATGCGGTGTGGAATCCGTTTTTGTGCTGCTTCTGCTACCGCTTCAGGGAATTCTCCGACTTTCTTCAGTAAGTCAAACTCTTTTTCAGCCTGAATATGCTCTAATGCAAGATTCTCATCGATCGAGATACCCATTTCGTCCCCTTGACGCAAAATGCTGCAAATACGTGCATGCGCGTATTGTGCGTAATAAACTGGGTTTTCATTTGATTGAGATACAGCTAAATCCAAATCAAAATCCAAATGCGTGTCGCCGCTTCGCATTGCAAAGAAGTAACGAGTCGCATCCAATCCTACTTCTTCAATGAGATCACGCATCGTAACAGCTTTGCCTGTACGCTTGCTCATTTTCATTTTTTCGCCGTTTTGGTAAAGCTGTACCATTTGGATAATCTCTACCTCTAATGTATCGCGCTCATAGCCAAGAGCTTGAATGGCCGCTTTCATGCGCGGAATATAACCGTGATGGTCCGCACCCCAAATGTTAATCAGCTTATCAAAACCGCGTTTGATTTTATCTTGATGGTAAGCGATATCTGGCGTCAAATAAGTGAAAGAACCATCTTGCTTAATTAGCACCCGATTTTTATCATCGCCGAATGTCATTGAGCGGAACCACGTCGCTCCTTCTTCTTCGTAAATGTGCCCATTTTCTTTTAAAGCGGCTAAAGCCTCTTCGATTTTTCCATTTTGATAAAGAGACGTTTCTGAATACCATACATCGAATTTAACGCGGAACTCTTCTAAGTCACGTTGAAGTTTTGCCAGTTCGTATTTCAAGCCGTAATCACGGAAAAAAGCCAGGCGCTCTGTCTCGTCCATTTGAACATATTTGTCACCGTGTTCTTCAGCCAGCTTTTTCCCGATTTGTACGATATCTTCTCCATGGTATCCATCTGCAGGCATTTCTACGTCTTTTCCAAGCGCTTGCATATAGCGGGCTTCAACAGATAAAGTCAAGTTATTAATCTGATTCCCTGCATCGTTAATATAGTATTCACGTGATACATCATATCCTGCTTTGGCTAAAACATTACATAATGAGTCCCCTACTGCTGCACCGCGGGCATGTCCTAAATGTAAATCTCCCGTCGGGTTCGCTGATACAAACTCTACTTGAACCTTTTGACCTTGGCCAACGTTTGTCTCGCCGTAAGCCTCTCCTGCTGTTAAAACTGTTGAAATCAAATCTGTTAAATAAGAATTGTTCATATAAAAGTTAATGAAACCTGGTCCTGCAATCTCTACTTTCTCAATGGATGCCTTTGTCTTATCGAAATTTGCTACCAGCTCTTCTGCAATCATACGCGGAGCTTTTTTTGCTACACGTGCCAGCTGCATAGCCATATTAGTAGAATAGTCACCATGTGCTTTATCCTTTGGCAATTCTAATAAGACATCAGGGATTTGTTCTTCTCCTGCTAAGCCAGCTTTTAACACAGCTTGTTTCACTTCTTCTTTTAAGCGCTCTTTTACTTGTTCGACGATGTTCATTACATGATTTCCTCCTTAAAATTAATCGTTAAAGCATATTTGCCTGCTTGTTCACCTTGTAAGTGTAAATCATATGTAACAAAGAGAGTTCCTTTTGTTCGCGATTGTTTATATTCAAAGTTATGGGTAAACGTCTCCATATGTAAAGGTCCGTACGGGCTTGTATAGTTAGTGGAAGTTCGTTCTTTTTTGCGGAATTGCTGCTTCATTTTGACAGCTCCAGACCTTGTCACAATAACTTCCTCTTTCCCAATCTTCACAATGGTCTGAATATCCCCCATCTCTTGCTGTTCCTTATACGTCACATACACCGCATTCTCTTTTTCATAGTACATGCCTTTCGCTTCAAAAGAGTTCGTTTCTTTCCGGTGCCCGTCGCGGATGTCTGTTACAACCTTGACGTGAATGGGTTTCCCCGTTGATGAAGTTATACTCACGAAATTGACACTTCCTCACCATTTTATCATCTCTTTAACTTCAATAGTATAATGATTCTTATCCTATAAAACAAGGGGGGCTTTTAGGAGCCCCCCTTGTTTTATAGGACTTCCTTCATCAGTCCTGATGAAGGAAGAAAACGATATTCTTACCTTAACGAGCAGTAAAACCTTACTTTAAAACATAAAGAGATCGAGGAAATTTAAGTAATGGATAACTGCTCGTAAAAGCCTGATAAGATTAATGAACCACCAACACAAAATGGAATAAATACCCACAAGTGGAGGTTTTTCTTTATTTTACCCAGCCTAAAATCATTTCGCGGATTAGTTTACTTGCCGTATTGGCTGTTTGTTCAGAATTATCATAGATAGGAGCCACTTCTACTAAATCTCCGCCGATCACATTGACATCGGAGTTAGCAATGGCATGAATGGACGCCAGAAGCTCCTTCGATGTAATCCCGCCTGCATCGACTGTACCTGTACCTGGTGCATGGGCGGGATCCAATACGTCAATGTCAATCGTGACATACACAGGACGTCCCGCTAATTTCGGCAACACTTCTTTCAATGGTTCTAACACTTCAAATTTCGAGATGTGCATCCCCACTTCTTTTGCCCATTGGAACTCTTCCTTCATACCAGAACGAATACCGAATGAAAACACATTTTGGGGACCGATTAAATCAGCCGCCTTTCGGATTGGCGTTGAATGGGATAATGGCTCGCCTTCGTAATGTTCACGCAAATCGGTATGGGCATCCATATGAATGATGGCCAAATCCGGATATTTTTTGTACATGGCTTTAAAAACAGGCCATGATACTAAATGTTCGCCGCCCATTCCTAAAGGAAACTTGTCAGCCTCCAATAACTGACCGACAAAATCTTCAATCATATCTAAACTTTTTTGCGGGTTTCCGAACGGAAGCGGAATATCACCGGCATCAAAATATTTCACTTCTTCCAACTCACGGTCTAAATAAGGGCTGTATTCCTCTAAACCAATCGATACTTCGCGAATACGAGTCGGGCCGAAACGAGAACCTGGGCGATAGCTCACCGTCCAGTCCATTGGCATTCCATAAAGTACCGCTTTGCTTTCCTCAAAACTAGGATGGCTTTTAATAAAGACATTACCTGAATAAGCCTCGTCAAAACGCATGCTCATTTCCTCCTCTTAGCTTAAATCCTGCCTATAAAAACCCTTTACCCTACGTAAAAGGGACTAAATTGAGTCCTGTTCATCTGCACGACCCAGCCCCTGCGGCTATTTCCTATGGAGCTGGCCCGGTTCGTTCCACTTTTCTTATTTTACTAAATCAGCCACAAATTTTGGCAAAGCAAATGCCGCTTTATGAAGCTCTTTTGTATAGTATTTTGTATCGATATCATGGAAACGCTCTTCGCTTACTTCAAGTGGATCATATTTTTTCGAACCGATTGTAAACGTCCACATGCCGCTTGGGTATGTTGGGATGTTGGCAATGTAAAGACGCGTAATCGGAAAAATTTCCTTTACGTCTCTTTGTACATTTGTAATTAATTCCGGAGTGAACCAAGGGTTATCCGTTTGCGCAACGAAAATTCCGTCTTCTTTTAACGCTTTAGAGATTCCAGCATAGAAACCTTTCGTAAATAAATTAACAGCCGGTCCTACAGGCTCAGTAGAGTCAACCATGATGGCATCATACTCATTTTCGCTTTCGGCGATATGCATGAAACCGTCGCCCACTTTCACTTCTACACGTGCATCTTCTAATTTGCCGGCAATTTCAGGCAAGTATTTTTTAGAATACTCGATTACTTTTCCGTCAATTTCAACAAGTGTCGCCTTTTTCACGCTTGGATGCTTTAACACTTCACGAATGACGCCGCCATCGCCTCCGCCTACAACCAATACATTTTCAGGGTTCGGATGCGTAAAGAGCGGAACATGAGCCACCATTTCATGATATACCCACTCGTCTTTTTGAGTGGTCATAACCATACCGTCCAAAATCAGCATGTTGCCAAACTCTTCTGTTTCTACCATATCTAATTTTTGAAATTCCGTTTGCTCTGTATGTAAAGTACGCTTGATTTTTGCTGTAATACCGAAATTTTCAGTTTGTTTTTCTGTGAACCATAATTCCATGTTTGTTTCTTCCTTTCTTTATCTGATTATTTATGAGACTCATGCATAGATTACCCTAACACAATTAATACAAACACGAAAAGTATAGAGGAATCTAGCAAAAATGTAAACACAAATCATTTGACAAGGGTAAAAAACACCCTTGTCAAATGATTTGCATATAAAGGGCCGGCAAGCTCCCTTACGGGTTCTTGCCGGCCCCTTTATACGAGAACCTTTGTTGGTTTATTCAAGATGGAAAAACCGACAAAAATTAAATTCAATTTATATGGACTACGTTTAAAATCTTCTTTTTCCTTTAATAATGATAATTAGAGGGAAGGAGATGATTTATTTGGAAGTCATATTAACGGAGAAGTTACGGAAAGCAAGAAAGTATATTCGCGCCGCTTTGATCATCGGTCTATTTCTATCAATCTTTCTTCTTTTAGTAACCATCGGTATTTTAACGTATGCAAAACTGCAAGGCCCTCCTCCTTTAGCTGTGCCTCAATCTGCTGTTTTTTATGCGAGCGATGGAACCGTCATCGATGAAATGCACCATGGCGAAAAACGATATTGGGTTTCCCTTGAGAATATATCCCCTGTTTTAATTCAAGCAACATTGTCCATCGAAGATAAACGCTTTTATGAACATCATGGATTTGACGGAAAACGGATTATAGGGGCAGCCATTGCAGATTTAAAAGCTATGGCTAAAGTGCAAGGAGCGAGTACCATTACTCAGCAATATGCCCGAAATTTATTTTTAGAACACGAAAAGACGTGGACACGGAAAATGCATGAGGCCTGGTACACCATTCGGCTCGAAATGAATTACGATAAAGAAAAAATACTGGAAGGCTATTTGAATACGATTTACTACGGGCACGGCACTTATGGCATAGAAGCGGCATCCAGGTACTACTTCGGTAAACACGCAAACGAGCTAACCTTAAGTGAAGCTTCCTTGCTAGCCGGAATCCCTAAGTGGCCGAATCGTTATTCTCCCCATTCCAATATAAAAGCGGCAAAAGAACGGCAAAGCGTCATTTTAACCTCCATGAAAACAGATGGAGTTATCTCACAGAAAGAAGCAGAAAAGGCTTATGCCGCACCGCTGTCTTTCCAAAAACGTGTCACAAAAGAAAAAGGGAAAGGAGTTTCTTACTTTTTTGATGCGGCGAAAGCAGAGTTAAAAAAAGAACTGAATTTGACGGAAGAGCAAATCAAAACATCGGGTTTGCGAGTGTATACATCTCTCAATCCTAAGCTTCAAAAAATTGCAGAACAAACGATCCAAGATGTAATTAATCCTAAAACGGAGCTGCAAGCAGCCTTTGTAGCGATTGATCAAAAGAGTGGATTCGTCCAAGCGCTAATTGGCGGGCGTGACTATGAAAAAAGTCCATTTAACCGGGCTACACAAGCATTTCGCCAGCCCGGTTCAACGATAAAACCGTTTTTATATTACGCGGCTCTTGAAAATGGCTTTACTGCGTCTACACCGATGCGCAGCGAGCATACGACCTTCACTTTAGGCGATGGCGTATCGACTTATACGCCAAGCAACTTTAATCATTACTATGCCAATGATTCCATTACCTTGCAGCAAGCCATTGCTCTTTCGGACAATGTATATGCCGTCAAAACCCACTTGTTTCTCGGGCAGAACACGCTGATTGAGACTTCTCAAAAGATGGGCATCAGCAATTCATTGAAGAAAGTGCCTTCCCTCGCTTTAGGGACATCTCCCGTCAAGTTAATCGAGATGACGAATGGTTACGGCATATTAGCCAATGGAGGATGGGAAGTGAAGCCTTCTTTTATTGAAAAAGTGGAAACATATGATGGAAAAATCATTTATGAGGCTTCTTCGGAACGAACGAGGATTTTAGATAAAGAAACCGCCTTTTTGACCACCCACCTTATGACAGGCATGTTCGATTCCAGACTCAATGGCTATACGACCGTCACAGGTACACCCATTGCCAAATACCTTTCCAGAACGTATGCCGGAAAATCAGGGACAACGAGCACCGACAGTTGGATGATCGGCTATTCACCTGAGCTCACAACAGGTGTCTGGACAGGTTACGATAGAGATAAAAAAATGGATATCGTTGAGGAAAGAGGCTATGCCAAAAAAATATGGGCACTTTTTATGGAAGAAGCATTAAAGGGCGAACCTCCGTCTACTTTTAAACCGCCAAAAGGCGTAACCGGTGTATATATCGACCCTCAAAACGGGAAATTAGCGACACCCAATTGCCCTGTTTCGAAACTCACCTATTATAAAAAAGGAACAGAGCCCACCGAATATTGTGTAGACCATCTGTTTCATGAAGAACATAAGAAGAAAGAAGTTGAAGAACAGAAAGAACCGTCCTGGTATGACAAATTATTTAAATGGCTCCAATAGAAAGGCCCGGGAAATTTCCCGGGCTTTTCTATGTCCTAGTTTTATAAAGCATCCATATTATCTTTAATTTTAATAATTTTCTTACAAAACCTCAAGTCCGTCGCAAAAATGTCACACTTTAGACAAATTATTGACATATTTATTACTTTAATAAAGAAAAACTCCCATCAATGGATGCTTACTGTCCATTGATGGGAGTTTTTCTTCATCCCCCACTAAACTTCCGCGATTACACCAAGTTTTAAAGTGGGAATCTTACTGCCCGTTAATGAGGGATAAATCTTCCTTCAGCTTCTCTTCTGAAAGATTCCACATTTCTTCATTGTGATTCTTCAGGAAATCGCGCAGCAATTGTTTTGATTTATCGTCCATAAAATCTACCATGATGTGGCGCTTCAACGATTTATCCATTTTATTTACATGTTCAGGCAATGATTTGTAGCCCCGTCTAATCTCACGGTCCACCGTCATCTCACAAGCCGTCACTCCAGCATAATAGGAGCCCGCTTCTTTGCGGTCAATCGTCACCCATACTAGCCAATAGAGCTTTCCGTTTGGTACATCTTCTTTATTAGGCAGAAATTTGATTCCTTTCTCCACCACACTGCGAGCATGCATGGCTCCAGTGTCAACGAAAGCCTCGCCTTCTTCAGGATCCACGAACACAGGGGAAATGTTATTTAAACTAAGTGCTCCCACACCGAATCCACCGTGTCCATCCGTAGAATCATTTTTGATAATATTAAATCCAATTTTTTTCTTTTTTTGTTCCTCCATTGGTTTTTCCTCCTATTTGTCCAATTACAAAATAAGTACCGATAAAACAGAGTCAATAATCCCCATAAAAAAAGGAATACCTGTATTGAAAATGGGATGAATAATGTAGCGGTCTAAAGGAGTGATGACCATCACCAAAAAGATGAAAATGCCCCAAGATTCATACTGTGTCATTTTGGCCCGGATGGCCGGCGGTGCTAAATCTTCGATAATTCGATAGCCATCCAACGGTGGAAATGGCAGGAGATTAAACAAGAATAATAAAAGGTTCAGCGTGATGAACATATTGAAAAATTCAAACAGGAATCCTCCGCCAATTCCCTGCATATTAAAACGCATCAAAAGATACCAAATCACCGCGCCGATAAAACTGAGAGCAAAGTTGCTTAAAGGGCCTGCAACGGACACAAGGATGCCCGCCAAACGCGGGTTTTTAAAAAAGTACCGATTGACCGGAACGGGTCTTGCCCAGCCAAATCCAGCAATGATGAGCAATAATGTACCGAAGGGATCTAAATGGGCAAGCGGCGAAAGTGTAAGCCGGCCCTGATTTTTGGCTGTAGGATCCCCAAACTTATACGCCACATAGGCATGAGCAAATTCATGAATCGTAAAAGCAATCACTAAGCTAATGACGACAAAAGGAATTTGTTCAATTGGAAACGCCAGAAAGTTTTCCACATTCTATCTCCTCTATTTTGGTTTCAAATTTACCACAAGTATACTAAGGCTACCAAGAAAAGCGCAAGCGCCTTGGTCAAAGAAGGCCGACTAAGGTCGCCACGTCCTGTGGCAACGTCGGCATGACCCACGTCCTATAGGCCCAAGGAAATAGGGATTTCCCCGTGCTAAGCTAGGCGCTGGAGCTGGACAATAAGAAAAGCGCAAGCGTCCCGTTTAGCCCCGGCAAGTACTGAATCTTTCCAATCAGAAGTCTTTTTGTTTCATTTGAAAGGAAGGCCGTTGTTTGAACAAAGGTTCTGGCTACCAACAGTTTATGCTATAAGAATCACTCTTTTGAACCGTTTCCTTTTCTTTTTAAAACGTTTTCTTTAAGCTGAAAAAGAGTTAAACTAAACAGGAAGTACATCCTAAAGGAGAGATTATCACCATGCCTTATGTTACCGTTAAGATGCTCGAGGGACGCACCGAAGAGCAAAAGCGTGCACTTGCCGAGAAAGTAACAGCCGCTGTTTCTGAAACAACAGGTGCGCCAAAAGAAAAGATTGTTGTATTCATTGAAGAGATGTCCAAAAATCATTATGCAATCGGCGGAACACGCTTAAGCGATGAAGCATAAAGTGTCCCTTCCTCCCCTTGCAGGAGGAGTCCCTGGTTTATAGGGGAGCTTCCCCATAAGTCTCTATTAGAGCAAAGAATTGCTTTTTAATGAAAGGCCCCGTTACGGAACCCTTGATTTTACTGGATTTGCATGACGGGGCCTTTCAAGAAGATCTGTCAAAAGGGTTGCTTTTTATCCTTTTCACACACCCTCTTTTATTGCAGCTTGCTTCTTAGTTGTTCAATGTATTCGTAAGCTTCTTCCACTTCTTCTTCGGTGTAACGCTGCTTACTTTTTAACGTAAAGACTTTTTCCTTCACTTCCTGTTTTTCAAGATTTTCAAAATAAAGAATGGTCGATACTAGTTCCAAAAACCTTGAACTTTTCTCATTCATATCCTCCATGCAGTCTTGGAGGGCAGGAAAATCTAATTCATAATGGCTGAGAAACTCTTTTCCTTCTGTTGTGAGCATGTAGCGATACTGGCTATATCCGCCCTTTTTCTCTTTTACTTCATTTAAAAACCCCAAATTGCACAACTCTTCAATTCTTAGAGTCAATTCTTCAGAATACGGACCATAAAAGTGGAAATTATACCGTTCATAAAAAGGAAAGTTCAGCTTCTTTGCGATAAAAATCATTTTTTGCAGTTTTTTTCTTCCTATAACTTCTCCTGCCGTCGCAAACACATGAACAATTTTAGCATGATCCTTTAACAAAGCCCCTTCAACTCCTAATACTGATAAAGTAAACTCCGCCCATTAAACCATTTACTTTTCTCCCATATTCAACAATTCCATAATTTGTTCCCTTACCTTCCGCTTGGGAGAGAGCCTTTCAATTAAATCCTGAGGAAAATACAGCTTATGGTCGGTTCTCTTTTTTCCTGAGATGGCTTCGACAATTTCCGATTCCCTTGAGAGTTCTCTAATTTCACCATTGGGCATGAGAAGATGAATCGGGAGCCTCTCCTCTTCCTCACCCGGACGATAGAAATCATAAGGCAAGTCACTGGAAGAGTCGACCACCAAGTAGTAATCAGGATCAATGCCCGCTTTTTTGAACAAATGGTTTAATTCCATCCACATCTTCATTTGAGAATTCGGATTGAATTCAATGTATTGGAATAAACGACGGTTGAGAAAACGACGGCATAAATCTGCCAAAATGGAATCCTCTTCATCTTGCCAAGCCTGAAAATAATAAAGAATAACCGACTCATCCAACCGCAAATAATCCTGCAATGTCAGCTCGTCTTCAAACAGAGAGTAGAAATGTACAGGCTGTTGTTTAAAGGTGTAATATTCTTGGTGAAGCTGTTTTGCCCGATGCAAGATTTTCGTTAAGATGACCTCCGCACTTCTTGTCACCGGATGGAAGTACACTTGCCAGTACATTTGATAGCGGCTCATGATGTAATCCTCTACTGCATGCATACCGCTATGCTTAATGACAACCTGATCTTCTTTTGGCCTCATAACCCGTAAAATCCGTTCCATATCAAAGTGACCGTAACTCACGCCTGTATAATAGGCATCCCGCTGCAAATAATCCATTCGGTCAGCATCAATCTGACTAGAAATAAGACTAACAACGAGCTTATTCTCATATGTCTTTCCAATCACTTCTGCCACTTTCTTCGGAAAATCGTCTCCCATCCTCCGCAAAACCGCATTGACTTCCGTAGGACCAAGAATAATTTCCTGAGTGAAGTTTTCATGATCTAGATGAAAGACTTTTTCGAATGAATGGGAAAATGGCCCATGCCCCAAATCGTGCAGCAATGCAGCGCATAGACATAAAAGACGCTCACCATTATTCCAGTGCTCGCGGTCATGAAACACATCGTCAATAATGCGGCGAATAATCTCATAAACTCCCAATGAATGATTGAATCGGCTATGTTCAGCACCGTGAAACGTTAAGTAAGTCGTACCTAGCTGACGAATGCGCCTCAATCGTTGAAACTCTGCCGTTCCAATTAGATCCCAAATGAGCCTATCACGAACATGAACATAACGATGAACAGGGTCTTTGAATACTTTTTCTTCGCTTAATTTGCTGGTAGGATCGGTCATGTGCATACCTCACTGTCTCATTTTGTTCTATCTCCCTATATTCGACATAGGCGTATGGATTTCCTAGCTTTCAGAGCCAAGAACGAAAAAATCACCTTTTCGTGGAAACAAAGGCGATTTTTTTATTTATTAAGCTTCTTTTCAATTTTTTCAATCAGCTCATCTTCTGTCGGAGCGGAAACTGGACGGTTATTAACGAAAGCGAAAGATTTTTTGCGCCCAGGTCCACAATAAGATTGACAACCGATTTGGATATCTGCACACTCATCTATTTTTTGAAGTCGAGGGACTAATGTTCTGATATTCGTCGCCTGACAATCATCACATATTCTAAATTCATTTGCCATCTTGATACAATCCTTTCAAATTTCATTACACTATCACTTTGGCCTAAGGGGTATTTTACCTTTTATTATTCTCTATTGCAAGTTAGATTATATACATTCCATTTAATAACTCGACACGTCTTCATTCGGTGGAAAGGTATTCGCAATCGGTCATCCAGACACCTTGAATCCGTCCTCAAATATTCTAAATCGATCTATATATAATGTGAAAAACATTCCAACTCTATCATACTTTTAAGATTTTGGTATAAACTTCACCGCTTTTGTCCATCCTGATAGTAATTCGATTTTTTAAACTATATATTTCAGGAGTGAACCATGAATATGAAAGAAAGACAAGATGCTTGGACAGAAGAAAATGATTTATTGTTAGCCGAAACGGTTTTGCGCCATGTGCGTGAAGGAAGTACCCAATTAAATGCATTTGAAGAAGTCGGAGATAAGCTAAATCGCACTTCCGCTGCCTGCGGCTTCCGCTGGAATGCCGTTGTCAGACACACCTATGAGAAAGCTCTCCAATTGGCCAAAAAGCAACGTAAACAAAGAATGCGTGCACTCGGTCAAAGTCAAAATGCAAAGAAGCGCTTGCTTTATACTCCTTCTATTCCGGTTTTAGAAGAATTCAGCAATGAAATGGCAGAGCCAACAGTTTCTAATTTTCCTATCCAGGCAACCACTGCGAATGCCCATGCCCCTTTATCTCTTGACCATGTGATTGCCTTTTTACAATCCATGGGTTCCCAAACACATGACATCAGTCTTTTACAAGATGAAAATAGTAATTTACTAAAAGAAAATCATGAGTTAAAGGTAAAAAATGCTGAATTGGAAAAACGCGTTGCCCAATTGGAGCAAAACTCGACTACTATTCAAGAAGATTACGAAACACTTATGAAAATCATGAACAGAGCGAGAAAGTTCGTACTCCTCGAAGATGAGGAACGTCCATCTACCAAATTTAAAATGGATCGTAACGGAAATTTAGAAAAATTAGCTGAATAGATCAAACGGGACATGGCTGAACAGCCATGTCCCGTTTGATCTATTGTGCTATAATTATACCGTTTCATACGAAAAATATATATAAAGGAAACTTCCATCAGTGGGGGTCCTACGGCCCGTTAATGCGGGATAAACAGATGACCCCTTTCCCGTCAAGCATGTGTGTCCTTTAAAGGAGCATGTCCATAAGGGTTTAAGCATTCAATTGAAGGAGATTTTATATGAAAGAAAACGGTTCATCTTTATTAGCACAAGCAACCTGGAGAATTATCGATCAGACAAGTTTGGGGCCGGCTTTTGATGCCATGCAGTCTTTTGCAATTGACGATACACTTTGTACGTCCGTCGGTTCGGGCGAATCCGATTCCACCATGCGTGCATGGGTTCATCACAATACGGTGGTCCTTGGCATCCAGGATACGCGGCTACCTTATTTACAAGATGGCATCGATTATTTAAAAGAGCAAGGATACCGGGTGATTGTCCGAAATTCGGGAGGCCTTGCCGTTGTCTTGGATGAAGGGGTCCTAAACGTCTCTCTCATTTTCCCCGATGCAGAAAAAGGCATCGACATTAATCGCGGATACGATGCAATGTACGAGCTCATTCAGCGAATACTGGCGCCTTACAATACAGTGATTGAGGCTAAAGAAATTGTAGGTTCTTACTGTCCGGGAAGTTATGATTTAAGCATTAACAATCAAAAATTTGCCGGTATTTCGCAAAGAAGAATCCGAGGCGGAATTGCCGTCCAAATTTATTTATGCGCTTCAGGAAGCGGTTCACAACGTGCGGATATGATTCGCCAATTTTATCGTGCAGGATTGAAAAATGAGGAAACAAAATTTGTATATCCAATGATTGTGCCGGATACGATGGCTTCTTTATCAGAACTGTTACAAAAGGATATTACAGTTTCCTCGCTCATGATTCCTTTACTTCAAACATTAAAGGAAACAGGAGCAAAGCTTTCTCCAATACCTTTGTCCAGTCATGAAATGCAGCTGTTTGACTACCATCTGGAACGTATGCATAATCGAAATGAAAAAGCTCTTCCCCTTTTGTAAAGGAGGAAGAGCTTTTTTTCGTTCCGCTTTTCTTGTCCAGCTGCACGAACCAGCTCCTACGGTCATTTCACTCCTTCCTGCAGAAGCAAAAAGCGCTTCTTTGTCAGGAGCTTAAATGCCCTATGGAGCTAATCTCGGTTCGTTCCGCTTTTCTTGTTTACAGAGTTTGGGTTGCTGTAATCAATGCTAATTTATATACATCTTCCTCGTTACAACCGCGGGATAAATCATTAACCGGTTTATTCAACCCTTGAAGGATTGGACCAACCGCTTCAAAGTTACCTAAACGCTGTGCAATTTTATAACCGATATTTCCTGCTTCTAAGCTTGGGAAGACAAATACATTTGCGTCTCCCTTAATAACAGAACCTGGAGCTTTCTTTTCCGCTACAGATGGTACGAATGCCGCATCGAATTGGAATTCACCGTCCAAAGTTAAATCAGGCGCCATTTCTTTAGCAATTTCTACAGCATTTGAAACCTTTTCTGTCTCTGGAGATTTCGCTGACCCTTTTGTAGAGAAGCTAAGCATCGCAACACGAGGATCGATATCGAACATATCTGCTGTACGGGCACTTTCAATCGCAATCTCCGCTAAATCTTGGCTGTCTGGAGCAATGTTAATCGCACAGTCTGCAAATACATACTTTTCATCGCCGCGTACCATGATGAATACACCTGATGTTTTCTTGACGCCTTCTTTTGTTTTGATGATTTGTAAAGCCGGACGAACCGTATCTGCCGTCGAATGCGCTGCACCGCTCACTAAACCTTCTGCTTTCCCCATATGTACCAGCATCGTCCCGAAATAGTTTTCATCTAAAAGCACTTTGCGTGCATCTTCTTCTGTTACTTTTCCTTTACGGCGTTCAACGAATGATGCTACCATTGCATCGAATTCTTCGTATTGGGACGGATCATGGACAATTACGTTTTCAAGTGAAACATTCAATTGTTCTGCTTTTTGGGCTACGGCCTCTTTGTTCCCCACTACGATAGGAGTAATCAGGTTCTCCTTTGCCAAACGGCCGACCGCTCCTAAAATACGCTCATCTAATCCTTCCGGAAATACAATCTTAATATCTTTACCAGCTACTTTATTTTTTAATGCTGTAAATAAATCGCTCACTGTAAATCCTCCTCAGTCATGTATAAAAATTTTCTTTTATTAGCATACTCCACTTCTTCTTAAAATCAAAGAAAAGCACCTGAAGAATTTTCCTCCATAAAAAAGTTCTTTTATTGGGAAAGTTTTGATATTTTATTCTTTATTTTGTTTTTCCTCTTTCTTTAATATGATTCAATGTTTTTTATTTAGTCAAATTTGAGTTGTTTTTCGTTCATGCCAAACGGACAAACTATGTTATAGTAAACTTAGGTTTTTACAATCAAGTCATAATAGGAGTTGAAACATATGTCACAAGCAGCTCAAACATTAGACGGTTGGTACAGCCTTCACGATTTTCGCGCCATGGACTGGGCTTCATGGAAACGCTTATCAAGTGATGAGCGTCAAGCCGCTATTCATGAATTCTTAGGTTTAATGGAAAAATGGCAGAAGACAGAAAATGAAAAACAAGGCAGCCAGGCTCTTTATACGATTGTCGGACAGAAAGCAGACTTCATGATGATGTTCGTTCGTCCAACAATGGAAGAATTGAATGAAATTGAAACAGAGTTCAATAAAACAAAACTCGCGGAATACACTGTTCCTACATACTCTTATGTTTCTGTGGTGGAGCTCAGCAACTACTTGCCGGCAGGAGAAGACCCTTACGAAAATCCGGAAATGCGGGCACGTCTTTATCCTATTCTTCCAAAAGCAAAACACATTTGCTTTTATCCAATGGATAAGCGCCGCCAAGGAAATGACAACTGGTACATGCTTCCGATGGAAGAACGTCGCAGCTTAATGCGCAGCCATGGGATGATTGGACGCCAATACGCCGGTAAAGTAAAACAAATCATTACCGGTTCTGTAGGTTTTGATGATTATGAATGGGGCGTTACCCTTTTTGCTGAAGATGTACTGCAGTTCAAAAAGCTCGTGTATGAAATGCGTTTTGATGAAGTGAGTGCTCGTTACGGCGAGTTTGGCACATTCTTCGTTGGAAATATTTTAAGCGAAGATCGCATCGCTCAATTTTTACATGTATAACATCCTTACTGGAACATTCCAATGAGCTTACCGCTCTGGAATGTTCTTTTTTGTTCCGCTATAAAATGATGAAATGGTTTCCTTATGACCCTCCCTCCTTTCTCCTTTCTCCTTTTCGATAAACCTCCAGAAAAATAATTCATTGCCCCGTCACCGAGTTAAAAAAGAAAGCATACTTCAATTTTGCTCATCATATGTATCACTAGTGAGTATGAGAGGTGAGAACATGGGTATACTTCCTTTCTCACTGTTTTATACCCTTATTGTTCTGATGTTTACAGATAACATACTGGAAGCAGTTAGCATATAAAGGAGGATATATGTTATGAAAAAACCAAAAACGACAAACCAAAATCCGTATATGCAAATGCCTTACGGAGGTTACGGATACGGTTTTCCATCTTACCAGCAACCTGCCCAAGTACAAGGGGCTTATCAAGCACCACCGCCCATTCCATCAGGAGGAACGGGAATGCCTCAAGCTCCGGGCGGCATGCTGCCGATAGAAGAGTCTTACATTGAAAATATTTTACGCTTAAATAAAGGAAAAATGGCGACCGTTTACATGACTTTTGAAGGGGCGAAGCAGCAAGTCTTTAAAGGGGTTGTCGAAGCAGCGGGCCGGGACCATATCGTTTTAAGCGATCCCCAAACTGGAAAGCGTTACATTTTACTGATGGTTTATCTCGATTACATCACATTCGATGAAGAGATTGAATACACATATCCATTCAATAGTATGGGCCAACAGCCGTTAAGCAGTTATTCTCCACGATAAAAGGAGTGCGTTTTGCACTCCTTTTTCTTTATTTATAGCAATTTAACCGCGGCAATCACCAGTAAAATCCACGCGATGATAAAAGCGACTCCCCCAAACGGTGTAATGGCACCCAACACTTTTATACCGGATGTACTTAAAACATATAAACTTCCAGAAAATAAAATAATTCCTATAAACATAGCCCATCCCGAAGCGTTAATAAGAGAGGACTGAGGAAAACGGCTGGCCAAAAAGGCGACAACGAACAAACCTGTTGCATGGAACATCTGATAGGTCACACCAGTTTTCCATACCTCCAAATATTTATCCGAAATTTTCCCTTCCAACCCATGTGCTCCAAACGCCCCCACCGCCACCGCCAACATCGCGTTAACTGCTCCTAAAATCAAAAAGATTTTCATCATTTTCTCCTCTTTTCTAAAATGGTGCATGAACCATCATTTTCAATATTTCGTATGACCTTAAAAGTCAAACAGGCTGTCGCCGTTCGCTCCATCCGATATCACCGTTGATTTTGTCATGTTGCCGGAAACTTGAGAAGATACTATTATCGGCTTATTTTCAACAAAAGCAGCAGGCGTCGAAGAAATGACCGGAGAGTTTCCCTGCTGATCCATCGCTAACTCACAAAGCGCTTTGATAGCGGCGAGCCGATCACGAACACAGCGCTCCTGCTGGGTTGAAGCTTCCTGTATGGCTTCATATACTTCATCATTCATCTTATTTAAAAGTTGCATCATGGAGATATTCATAATCCCCCTCCTTTTTCTATTTCTGAAAACTTTCCTTCTATAATAAAAGCCGTGACAGTTCCTAATGCATATGTGACAAATGCAATACTCAAATGAGTGATGCTTCTCCGTTTCCCCCTGCCCTTTGCCTTTGTATATTCAGCCCTTCTTATTTTAACAGAAGCCGAATGGACCTTCTATCGTTTCTCCTTTATTCTGCATTCAATGAGACCCGGCTTTATCAAGAAAATGGAAGATTCCCTTGATAAAGCCCTTCCATTCCAACATAATTGAAATCAGGGCATTTTTCCTACCCGTTAATGCCGGGTAAATGGAGTTATATGTTTTCAATTTGCCAATCGATAGGGGCTTGGCCATGATCTGTTAAAAATTGATTTGTCTTTGAAAAAGGACGGCTGCCAAAGAATCCCCGATTAGCTGAAAAAGGGCTGGGATGTGGACTTTCCAGGATATAATGGTGATGGGCGTGAATCAGCTTCTTCTTTTCTTGAGCGTGTTTTCCCCATAACAAAAATACCATCGGTTCCTCACGGTTAGCGAGCAGTTCAATAACCCGGTCTGTAAAGGTCTCCCATCCTTTTCCTTTATGGGAATTCGCTTCGCCTTTCCTTACGGTTAAAACTGTATTCAATAAAAGAACCCCCTGCTCTGCCCACTTCACTAAATATCCATTATTGGGTATAAAACATCCTACATCTGTTGAGAGCTCTTTATATATATTGACAAGGGATGGAGGCGTTTTAACACCCGGCTTTACCGAAAAGCTTAAACCGTGCGCTTGCCCGGGTCCATGATAAGGGTCTTGTCCCAAGATTACTACCTTTGTGTCACAATAGCCCGTTAAATGCAAAGCGTTAAATATATCCTGTTTGTCAGGAAAAACCGTCTTCGTATTATATTCCTCCACCAAGAATTTCTTTAGTTCCATATAGTAAGGCTGCTGAAATTGGTCTTCCAATAAAGAAGCCCAATCATTTGTTAAAATGGCCACCTGTATACCACCTTCCTAAAGGCATTTTCTTTTATCATTAGCCTACCTTATTTCATGATCTTGAATCAACTGATTTCCTTTATCCTGCATGAACAGGCAGTGAGATTCTCACTAATGGGATTTTCCTTCATAAAAAGCATACCGCATGAAATTTCAACTCATGTTCCCCTTCCCTTCCGTATAAGATGTAAAGAGTGGATATTGCATAAGGAGGGATGGAGATGAAAAAGTTAAATCCCGACAAGCTGCAAATAGAATATCGCATTGGCGTGACCCCAACCCAACCTGTAATAGGAAGAAAATACACCCTTACCCATTCAGATATGACGGCCGAGTTGTTTTTAACGATCGCCTTAGAATATGCCTATGACAAAATAGGGCCTATTCGGGATGAAGTATTAGCGGAGTTTAAATTTCATCAATGCCGCGATGTTTTTCATGTGTATTGTTATGTTGGTGGATGTGATGATTACCAAATGGCAAAATTGCGTTACCAGATTTTCAAAAAAGAGCTTCCCCTTGCCTTACAAGCTATTCGTTATGGAGATGCAGCGTTCTTTGCATGTCATCCCTCTTTAGATTATTGTCCGGTTCTTGTTTATTTTGATTCTTTTTATCCAGACTTAAATATGGTCGAACCATTTGGGACTCTTTCACAGTATCGATTGGTTTAATGGGAGCAGGTGCCTTGAATGTTTCACATGAAACATTCAAGGCACCTGTTTTATATAACTTTTTCTTTATGATTTCCTTGCATAACCGCGCCTCGAATTAACAAGCAAAAAGATTTGATTTAACGCTTAGCCTAATTAGACTTTTAAGTATCCTTTAAACTCCTCGATTGACGGAAAACTTTTTTGTTATTCTGACATATTTTTTCAAAAAATGAAAACGGTATCACACAAATACCCAATACGTCCTTCTATTTGAATGGATTAAGATAAAAAAATGACTAAATATTTGCTTTAACCCGCCAAAACAGATACAATTTTATAACTGAATAGGATACATAATAAGATTGAACGCATTTAGAATAAAGTGAGGTTCTTTGAAGTGATGACAACGAACAATCCAAAATCCATTATCGTTATTTTCGGTGCAACAGGCGACCTGGCAAAGCGCAAGCTGTTCCCCTCTATCTTTCGGTTATATCGAAGCGGCAAACTATCCGAGGACTTCGCGGTAGTAGGGGTAGCCAGAAGGCCCTTATCCAATGAAGATTTTCGTGAGAATGTAAAAAGTTCCATCAATAATTTAAAAGAGGGATCCGTCAGTGCGGAGACTTTTGCCTCCCATTTTTATTATCATCCATTTGATGTCACCAATATTGCTTCTTACCAAGAGCTTAAAGGCTTGCTTGGTAATCTTGATGAAGAATATCATACAGAAGGCAATCGCATTTTCTACTTAGCGATGGCTCCTGAATTTTTTGGTACAATCGGTGCCAATTTGAAATCAGAAGGCCTGACATCCACAGAAGGGTGGAGCAGATTAGTCATCGAAAAGCCATTTGGACATGACTTTGAATCTGCTAAAGCTTTAAACGATCAAATTCGCCATGTATTTACGGAAGACCAAATTTACCGTATTGATCATTACCTTGGAAAAGAGATGGTTCAAAACATCGAAGTGATCCGTTTCGCGAACCCAATATTTGAATCTCTCTGGAACAATCAATATATCTCTAATATTCAGATTACATCAAGCGAAACACTCGGTGTAGAAGACCGCGGACGCTATTACGAATCATCAGGCGCCCTGCGTGATATGGTTCAAAACCATATGCTTCAAATGGTAGCCCTGCTTGCAATGGAGCCGCCAATTAAATTAACGACAGAAGAAATTAGAAGCGAAAAAGTAAAGGTTCTTCGCGCTTTACGCACGATGACCGAGGACCAAGTAGCGGACTATTTCGTCCGCGGGCAATACGGCCGCGGAATCGTTGATGAGCAGGAAGTGACGGCTTATCGCGAGGAAAGTTCGGTAGACTCTGAGTCTAATACAGAAACATTCGTATCAGGTAAATTGATGATTGATAACTTTAGATGGGCGGGCGTTCCTTTCTACATTCGTACCGGTAAACGCATGACCGAAAAATCAACTGAAATTGTTGTTCAATTTAAAGATTTGCCAATGAATCTATATGTCGAGAAAGACAAAACCATCCACCCGAATTTGCTGGTGATTCATATTCAACCGGAAGAAGGCATTACCCTTCACCTTAATGCGCAAAAAGGAGACGGCGGTACAACATCCACTCCAATTAAATTAGATTACTGCAATAACTGTGGCGATAAAATGAATACACCAGAAGCATATGAACGCCTTTTATATGACTGCATGCGCGGTGATGCAACAAACTTTACCCATTGGGATGAAGTAGCCTTATCATGGAAGTTTGTCGATACGATTTCAAAAGCATGGACAAACAAAAAGTCGGAAAATTTCCCTAACTATGAATCCGGATCAACGGGGCCAAAAGAATCTGATGCTTTATTGGCGAAAGACGGCCTGCATTGGTGGGCTATTGGGACAAACCCCGATACAGGTTCTAAATAACAGCAAACAAATTTCCTCATCGCTGCGTTCATAACGCTGCAGAGGCCTGAATCTGGCTGTTTAAACGAATTGTTTACTTAAACGCGAAAAAAGAAGGATTCCTAAACAGGAATCCTTCTTTTTTCGTTTTATTTTGAAAACCATTCCGTATGGAAGATACCTTCTTTATCTACACGCTGATACGTATGAGCTCCAAAGTAGTCACGCTGAGCCTGTAGAAGATTAGCCGGCAATGTCTCTGTACGATAGCTGTCATAATACGCCAAAGCGCTGGAGAAAGATGGTACTGGAATACCTCGTTCAATGGCGATAGACAATACTTGACGAAGTGCTGATTGATAGTTTTCTACAATATCTTTAAAGTATGGATCTAATAATAAGTTCGCTAAGCCTGCTTCGCGGTCATATGCCTCTTTAATTTTTTGAAGGAATTGTGCACGAATGATGCAGCCCCCGCGGAAAATCATAGCGATTTCACCGTATTTAAGGTTCCAATCATATTCTTCTGAAGCAGCGCGCATTTGAGCGAATCCTTGAGCATATGAACAAATTTTACTCATATATAAAGCTTTTCTTACAGCTTCGATCAATTCTTCTTTATTTCCTTCAAAGGCCTTTACTTCAGGGCCTGCCAACATTTTACTTGCTTTGACACGTTCTTCTTTCATCGCAGAAATAAAACGGGCAAATACAGATTCTGTGATGATTGGTAGAGGGACACCTAAATCCAGGGCACTTTGGCTTGTCCATTTGCCTGTTCCCTTCTGGCCTGCCGTATCTAAAATGACGTCTACAAGCGGTTTCCCTGTTTCTTCATCCACCTTTGTGAAAATATCAGCTGTAATCTCAATTAAATAGCTGTCCAATTCACCTTTGTTCCACTCTGCAAATACTTCATGAAGTTCTTCGGCACTTAAACCTATTACATGCTTCATAATGAAATAAGCTTCGGAAATTAATTGCATGTCACCATACTCAATACCGTTATGTACCATTTTAACGTAATGGCCGGCACCGTTAGGGCCAATGTATGTGCAGCAAGGCTCTTCGTCAACTTTAGCAGAAATAGCCTTTAAAATTGGTTCTACGAGTTCATAGGCCTCTTTTTGTCCTCCAGGCATAATGGAAGGACCCTTTAATGCTCCCTCTTCTCCACCTGAAACACCTGTACCGATAAAATGAAGCCCTGCTTCTTCTAACTCTTTGTTGCGTCTGATCGTATCTTGGAAGAATGTATTACCGCCATCAATGATAATGTCGCCTTTTTCGAGATGTGGCTTTAATGCGTCGATTGTAGCGTCTGTCGGACCGCCTGCTTTTACCATTAATAAAATTTTGCGCGGTACTTCAAGTGAATTTACAAATTCTTCAATACTGTATGTACCTTTAAAGTTTTTTCCTTCTGCTTCATTTTTCAAAAACTCTTCCGTTTTATCGGCAGAACGATTATATACCGAAACTGAGTATCCTCTGCTTTCAATATTCAATGCAAGGTTTTTACCCATAACGGCTAAACCAATAACACCAATTTGCTGTTTTGACATACTAACCTCTTCCCTTCTTCATTTTAATTCCGCTCTATCAGGCAGTAAAAATGCTGCTTCACCATAGTAGAATAAACGCCTTTAAGAACCTGGTCGACTTCACTATTTATCTTATTATCAAGATATCCTGGCGGAAGCTTCATCTTATAATGCAAATCTACCTTGTTTGAAAATACCATACTGACTAAGACCTTTTCAAGTTAGATGTTATCCAACTTGAAACCCATAATCGTATAGATAGCGCTTACTATATAAGGTTAAATGGATAGGTTTACCCGCTATCATTTGCGGAAAAACATAAAGGAAACTTCCATCTAGTGGGGGTTTCCTTCATCTCCCACCAATGGTTAGTTAACTTATCGGGCTTTTACGGGCAGTTATTCCCCACTTAAACCTCCACGATTACGCCAAGTTTTGAAGTGGATGCCTTACTGCCCGTTAATGAGGGATAAAAGGCCCCATTACGCTCCGTGTGGATGAGGGGCTTCCGACATTTTATTTACATCAAAATAAGCAAATCTATTTAAAGGGAGTCTATTGAATGGACATCATAAAACGTTTATTTCAGAAAAAAAGGTTCATCATTATCATTGCACTCATTTTCTCATTATCTTTAACAATCATCTATCACAGCTACAAACCCCTCCCTCAAGGGACTTCATATGAAGGAGACATTCATCGTGTGGAGAATATCCAATTTTTATACGATTTAACCTATCAAAAAGGCCAAAGAAAAATTCATGAACGTATGATTTTTGGTCAAATTTCCAAAGCGATTGAAGAAGCGGATAAATTTATCGTATTGGATATGTTTTTGTTCAACTCGTATACCGATTCTGGAACCGCATACCCTCCCATTACAGCACAACTGACCGAGCAGATCATCAAGAAAAAAAGGCAAAACCCCTCCATGCCCATCGTTTTTTTGACAGACGAAATTAATACGACATATGGCTCTCATTCTACGAAAGAGCTCAATAAACTAAAACAAAATGGCATTGAAATTGTCATAACCAACTTAGAGAAGCTTCGGGACTCGAACCCCTTATATTCTAGTGTATGGCGCCTATTCTTCCAATGGTTCGGGCAAGCCGGGGACGGATGGATTCCCAATCCAATGGCAAAAGAAGCCCCAAAGGTGACTGCCCGTTCCTATTTAAAGCTGCTTAATGTGAAAGCAAACCACCGAAAAGTGATCGCTACAGATAAAACAACCATTATTTCATCAGCCAACCCGCATGATGAAAGCGGGTTCCATTCCAATGTAGCTTTTCAAGTAAATGGGAATATCATACGAGATGTATTGGAATCCGAACAAGCGGTGGCAGATTTTTCAGAGGGAACGGAATTGCCTTCATATAAGGCAGGCGCTAAAGAACAGGGGAATATATCCGTCCAGCTATTAACAGAGAGAAAGATTTTAAAACATATTCTCCAGACTCTTCAACAGGCAAGAGCAGGAGATCAAATTTGGATTGCCATGTTTTATTTAGCAGATCGGCAAATCATTAATGGTCTTGTAGAAGCTTCCAAAAAGGGAGCAGATATCCGGCTTATTCTGGACCCAAACGCCAATGCATTTGGCCGAGAAAAAATAGGGCTGCCAAACCGCCCGGTCGCTGCCGAATTAGTAGAGGATTCCGGCAAACGGATTGCCATCCGCTGGTATAACACCCACAAAGAGCAGTTTCACCCCAAAATGATGATGTTAGTTGGAAAAAGGGAAACAACCATCATTAGCGGTTCCGCCAATTTTACCGAACGAAATTTAGACAATTACAATTTAGAAACAAATTTAAAGATTACCGCACCCAATCAGGCCCAAGTATCACAAGACGTTTTACACTATTTCATGCGATTATGGAACAATACAGATGGAATATTCACACTCCCTCTTCACTCCTATGAAGATGAGACAACACCATCCAAACGGGTACTATACGCTTTTCAAAAGCTGTTTAAATTTACCACCTATTAACTTTTTCAAAAAAAAGGTTTCGTCTTCTTCCAGACCGGCTATATATTAACCAAGATAAACATTTGCAGCTGCAGCTCTACTTGATTCTCGTGTTATAACACAAAAGAACAATACGATAAACATTCAGGAGGTTATGTGAAATGTTAAATGTAAAAGTAGTGGAAAATGGTGTACAAGCAAAAGAAACGATTGAACAATTTATCCGTCAAGGATTCACAAAGGATGATATTTATCTATTCGCACACGGTAAAGACCGTTCTGAACACTTAACGGATGCAACAGATACAAATAATGTCGGAATCAGCGAGCAAGGTTTCTTCGATAAATTATCCAATGTATTCCGTTCACGAGGAGACGAACTCCGTTCTAAAATGCAGTCAGTAGGGTTATCAGAAGCGGAAGCTGAACAATATGAGATGGAATTAGACCGCGGCCGCGTGGTTGTTGTAGCGACAAAGGCAGCATAAAAACAAAGAAAAGGAGACCGGTCTGGGTCTCCTTCTCTTTGTTTTTTACTAGCCTAACGATTATATAGAGAATAAAAAGCCTCTTAGATTTGATTAGATATCCTTAAAAGATGCCCAATCCATTTTCTAAGAGGCTTAAAAATTGTGGCTTCGCTAATTAGCCAACTTGTTTATGAACGTCACTTTTTACTTTGTTTTTTTTATGGAATCCTTTTCCGTAGTAGAATGCTACTAGGATAATTAACCATACAGGTCCTACTATTAATGCAATTCTTGTCTCTGGGAAATACGCCATTAAACCGACTACTAGGATTAAGAAAGCTAATGAGAAATAAGAAGTAAACGGATATAAAGGCATTTTATATTTTAAACCTTGTTTTTGTTCTGGAGTTAAACCTTTACGGTAACGAATTTGAGATAATAAAATCATACTCCATGTCCAAATCGCACCGAAAGTTGAAATACTCGTTACCCATGTAAATACTTGAGCCGGTACCAGGTAGTTTAATACTACCCCGATCAATAAAGCGCCTGCAGTCGCTAAAACCGCTAAACTAGGTACACCATTTTTATTCAGCTTACCATATGCTTTTGGCGCTTCTCCATTTTCCGCCAAATTAAACAACATACGTGCTGTACTGAAAATACCACCGTTACAAGAAGAAAGAGCTGCTGTTAACACAACAAAGTTAATGATTCCTGCTGCTGCAGGGATACCGATTTTTTCAAAAGTTAAAACGAATGGACTTCCTTGTGTACCAATTTCCGTCCAAGGATAGATAGACATAATAACAAGTAAAGCACCTACATAGAAGATGAGAATTCGCCAAAAAACTGTATCGATTGCTCTTGATAATGTTTTTTCAGGATTTTTTACCTCTCCTGCCGTAATACCAATCATCTCAATCCCTAAGAAAGCAAACATAACCATTTGTAACGACATTAATACCCCAGTAATACCATTTGGAAGGATTCCTCCATGTTCCCAAAGGTTGCTGATGCCTGTCGCAATTCCGCCGTTACCAATTCCAAATACAATCATGCCCACACCGATAACGATCATAAAGATAATTGCTACAATTTTAATTAAAGCAAACCAAAATTCTAATTCCCCATATGCTTTTACAGCAAGGAAGTTAACCGCTGCCATAATTACTAATGCTGCTAACGCCCAAATCCAGCGCGGTACATCCGGGAACCAGAATTCCATGTAAATTCCCGCTGCTGTAATCTCGGCCATACAAGTAACAACCCACAAAAACCAATAATTCCATCCTGTTATATAACCTGCAAGTGGTCCTAAATAGTCACGTGCATATTGACTAAATGAGCCTGCTACGGGATTTTGAATCGCCATTTCACCAAGTGCTCTCATAATAAAGAACATAATCATTCCAGCGAATCCATACGCCAGCAAGATACCAGGACCCGCTAACTTGATTGCGGACGCTGACCCAAGGAATAGGCCTACCCCAATGGCTGCACCTAAAGACATAAGTGTAATATGCCTTTCTTCTAAACCACGTTGCAATTGTTTTCCTGAAGAATTGTTCTGCATAATCTTCTCCCCCAATCTATTAACCCGTGATTACTTAAAGCTTTAAACTCCCATGCTTAATAAGCTTTTCATTACACTTAATGATGTTTATAATGGTGTAATCACAATGTTAAAAATAAAGATATGTCTTCTTGTTTCGTCTCCTTGTAATATAAATAAATCGATAATTTCTACTTAATATATAAAGGAGAAAAAACATCATTCGCACAGAACTTCCTTTGCTTACTCCTGATCTCTAGAACTTATTTTATTTCTCTACAATACATATATACTGTTAACGCTTACATTTAATAAAAATCAGCTTCGAAAGTTTCTGTACGATAATTTTAACATTTTTGTGAACGATTTTTTTTGTGGAATTACTAAAAGTTTAAGTTATAATTTTGTTGATTTAAACAAATAGTCAAACCACAACGCTAATAAGACTATCAGAAAAATAAAAATAAATCAATTATATTTAGATAAAGAGGGATTTGTATGACATATATGAAAAATGATCCTTTTAGGGCCAATTTTGACAGTTTAGAGGAATTCGCTGATGTAGTGAGCGAAGTTCTTCATTGCCCTATTACGATAGAAGATGCAAACCATCGTTTAATTGCTTACAGCACACATGATGAAAGAACAGATCCAGCGAGAATCTCTACTATTATCGGACGCCGCGTTCCCGAAAAAGTCATTAATAACCTTTGGAAAGAAGGAGTCATTCCCGCCCTTTTAAAAAGTCGTGAGCCCGTTCGTGTCAAAACGATGGATGATATAGGTTTAGGAGATAGAGTAGCTGTTTCTATATGGAAAAAGGAAGAAGTATTAGGTTTCATTTGGGCTTTAGAAGTGGAAAAACCTTTAAATGAGCAAGATTTAACTTTATTAAAGCAAGCAGCTGAAGCGGCTAAGAATAAACTACTGCAACTTCAAGCCCGCAAGACCAAAAAAGAAGAACATTTTCAAGAGTTCTTTTGGAAGCTTCTCACTGGCCATATCCAATCCAATGAAGAAATCACTGATAACTTCCTTAAATTTCAAATAACGCCTTCTCCTTTCTTCGCTGTGGTGGTTCTCCAATTCCAGGAAGATGTAACAAATGAAGAAGAAAAACAAATTTCATACTTGTTACAAACGAATCAACGGTTGAAGATTGCTCTTTATACAATTGACCATCACCAATTAATTTTGTTGATTTCTCTAAACCCGACAGAGCAGCCTTTAAACAAATTAAATGATTTTGTTGAGACGTTTGTTCACAAGATGGAAGAGCGATTTGGCGTAAAGCAGATCAAACCAGCGTTTAGCAGTATATATAGCGATTACCAAAAGGTAGAGAAGGCCTATCGCGAAGCGCTGACCGTTTTATCTATGAAAGAAAAATTTCCTTCTGAAGTAAAAGATATTCATGGCTATCAAAATCTCGGTATTTATCAATTCATTGATATTCTTTTGGAGAAACGCACAAAGGATGGTTATGAAAACCACGCTTTAACGAAACTCCACGAATATGACCAAAAACATAATAGCGACCTTATAGATACACTTGAAGTGTTTTTAAACAAAGATGACAATGTCAACGAAGCGGCCAGAGCGTTAAACGTTCATACCAATACACTAAACTATAGGCTGAAACGCATTAGTGAAATCGGGGAGATTAATTTAAAAGACCCGAACCAAAAGATGACTCTTTATCTTGACCTTAAGCTTGAAAAGTTTAAGTGATTGTGAACTTTTTGTGAAAAATAACAAAAAATCGTGAAATCTTTCTCCTTTATCAACAAAGAAAAAATGCGAAAAACATTTTATACTGAAGTCACAAAGAAACAAAACGCAAGTTGCTAAGGGAGGAAATCACGATATGATTATCGGTGTACCTGGAGAAATTAAAAATAATGAAAATCGCGTTGCTCTTACTCCTGCTGGGGTAGTATCATTTTTAAACGCTGGACATAAAGTTTTAGTAGAAAAAGACGCTGGTATTGGAAGCGGTTTCGCTAATGAAGATTACATTGCTGCTGGTGCAGAAGTTATTGAAAGCGCTGCAAATGTATGGGCTCAAGCTGACATGGTCATGAAAGTTAAAGAGCCTCTTGAAAGTGAGTACAAGTACTTCCGTCCTGGTTTAATTCTATTCACATATTTACATTTAGCTGCTGAGCCTGCTTTAGCTCAAGCTCTTAAAGATTCAGGCGTTATCGCTATCGCATATGAAACGGTAGCAGTAAGCCGCACACTTCCGCTTCTTACACCAATGAGTGAAGTAGCTGGTCGTATGGCTGCACAAATCGGTGCACAATTCTTACAAAAGACAAACGGCGGCCAAGGTATCCTTCTTGCAGGCGTTCCTGGCGTAAACCGCGGTAAAGTAACCATCATCGGCGGTGGTATCGTAGGAACAAACGCTGCGAAAATGGCAATCGGCCTAGGCGCTGATGTAACAATCATCGACTTAAGCGCTGATCGTTTACGTCAATTAGATGATATTTTCGGCAACCAAATCAAAACGTTAATGTCTAACCCATTCAATATCGCTGAAGCTGTAAAAGAAGCAGATCTTTTAATCGGTGCGGTATTAATTCCGGGTGCAAAAGCCCCTAAGCTTGTAACGGAAGAAATGGTTAAATCAATGAAACCTGGTTCAGTGATTGTGGACGTTGCAATCGACCAAGGCGGTGTAGTTGAAACATGTGACCATGTAACGACTCATGATAACCCAACATTTGAAAAACACGGCGTTGTTCACTACTCTGTTGCGAACATGCCTGGTGCGGTTCCAAGAACGTCTACAATTGCTTTAACAAATGTAACGGTTCCTTATGCACTGCAAATTGCAAACAAAGGCGTATTCAAAGCGATCGCTGAAAACGGTGCATTAAAACTTGGCGTAAACGTAGCAAACGGCGAAGTTACGTACGAAGCAGTAGCAAAAGATCTTGGTTACACTTATGTAGCTGTTGAAAAAGCTCTTGAAAAAGAATTAACAGCTAACTAATCATTAACTTATTCGACCACAATATGCCTCCCCTCAAGAAGTTGCTCTTGAGGGGTTTTTTATACAGATATTCGGAGGGATGGAACCATGAAGCAATATAGTTATCGGGATACATGGGCGGAAATTTCATTAGAAGCCGTTCAACACAATGTTCAACAATTTAGACGTTATATCGAGCGGCCGACCAAATTAATGGCTGTCGTCAAAGCTGATGGATACGGACACGGCGCAATCAAAATCGCCCAAACAGCGGTTCAGTCAGGAGCAGATTATTTGGCAGTTGCCCTTTTAGATGAAGCCTTAGAATTAAGAAGCGCAGGAATTTCCCAACCTATCCTCGTTTTGGGCTACACTCCTGCTCACTCTGTAAAGAAAGCGATTACATATAGTATTGCGCTAACGGTGTTTTGTGATGATGTACTCGATGAAGTCATCCACCAAGCGGGACAGCTTAAGCAAACGGTCTCCATTCATCTAAAAATCGACAGCGGGATGTCACGAATTGGGGTAACCTCAAAAGAAGATGCATTGAGATTGGCCCAAAAAGCCATTAACTCTCCTTTCGTATACTTGGAAGGCATTTTTACGCATTTTGCGAACGCAGACAGTGAAGACCCGTCTTATACCCGTGAACAATTTACAAGATTCATGGAAATGGTTGAATCGATTGAAGAGGAGAATATTCATATTCCTATCAAGCATTGCTGCAACAGTGCGGCAACGATGAATTTTCCCGATATGCATCTAGATATGGTCCGTGTCGGAATCGCCTTATACGGCTTATATCCTGATACTTCATTAAAAGGGCACTCCATAAAGCTTCAACAGGCAATGAGCCTAAAAACGAAAATCGCGGCTTTAAAAACGGTCCCTGCCACGCAGCCGATCAGCTACGGGTGCACATTTACCCCTTCTTCTGACAGTATCATTGCGACCTTGCCTATCGGGTATGCAGATGGAGTTTCCCGCCTCCTCTCCAATCGAGGAAAGGTATTAACCCGGGGACAAGCAGCTCCTGTGGCAGGACGAGTTTGCATGGATCAAATGATGATTGATGTATCTCATGTTGAGGGTAGCAGCATTGGAGACGAAGTAACCCTGTTTGGCCAAAATCAACAGTCCTTCCAATCCGTCGATGACATCGCCTCGCTCATGGGAACCATCAATTATGAGGTCGTTTGTTTAATCGGAAAACGTGTACCTCGTATTTATATTAAAGAAGATCCACAACTACTAGCTGTACATAATAAAGAGTACATCACTCTCTAAAAGAGAACTTTATTCGTGCAAATCTTACGGTGAGTCACTAAAGGATAAACACCCATTCCTTTCTTCAACCTAAAAAGAACCTTCAAAGAATGGATTCATTTCACCGAATTCTCCTGAAGGTTCTTTATTTTTTCCATTTCACATTTCCGCTTTAGACGATGCCAACTACACAAAGTCTTTAAAAAGAGTGGATTTCCTCAACTGCCATTCAAACGAAAAGCTTTCATCCTCTTCATAAAATTTCATGTAACGCTTCAATAAACGCTTTTGTTTCTTCTTCTTTCCCAATTGATACACGTAAAGATGTCGGCAGCCCATACCCTTTCAGAACCCGGACAATGATTCCTTTTTGGGCCAGCTCTTGGAAGAGATGGTCCCCATTAATCTTAGTATCTACATAAACAAAATTACCATTTGATCGAATGTACTCAAAACCTAATTGCTCGAATGCTTCATAAAGAAGCTGTTTCCCTTCTTCATTCAGTTGTTTTGATGCCTGGACATGTTCCAAATCGTCAAAACTTGCGAGCGCTCCTGCTTGTGCAATTCCATTAACATTAAACGGCGGGCGCACATGGTGAATGGCTTCTGTTAAGGCCACACTGCCTATCCCATAGCCAATTCGGACTGCTGCAAGAGAATAAATTTTAGAGAATGTACGTACGATGAGAATATTTTCGTAATCGGAAATATATTTGACGGCTGTCGAAAACTCGGGGTCATTGGCGTATTCATAATAAGCCTCATCGATAATGACAATGATATTTTTTGGCACACGTTTTAAGAAGGCTCCCATTTGTTCGTCCGAAATAATGGCCCCTGTTGGATTATTGGGATTACAAAGGCATATCATCTTTGTTTTTTCGGTAACGGATTGAAGGATTCCCTCTAAATCCGTCTCCAGCTGACCTGACATAGGGACTTTGACAGGAGCAGCCCCCATTAAATGAGCCGCTGCTTCATATTGAACAAACGTAACAGCCGGCATGATAACCTCATCTTCAGGCTCCAAAAATGTTTGAGCAGCCAAATTAATCATGTCATCCGCTCCGTTTGACAACAGGACTTGCCCGCGTTGCACACCTTCACGGCTGGCGATTGCTTCTTGAAGCTCTTCTCCCCTGGAGCTTGGATATAAATTGGTTGCTCTTATCGCTTGTTCCATTGCTTGAATGGCTTTGGTAGAAGGACCAAATGGATTTTCATTGAAGGAAAGCTTGTATACGTTCTCTTTTTTCAGTATTTTTTTTAATTCCTCAACAGGGTAGTCAGCCATCTGACATACATAAGGAGTTAAATTAGGATAAACCTTTCGAACTACCGTTTCAATATTCATCATTTATTCCTCATTTCATGGTTATTTTTAATAGGACCTTTACATTTTCTTCCCTTCGAACACAATGGCTTTTTCCAAGCTTTCCGATATAATCTCCCGCTTCTTTTAACACAAGGGGCTTTCAAACATATTAGGCGGGTCTGACTGTTCTCCTCATCTCCCCACACCTTTTCTGAATTAAATGAAAATTGAATGTTTATTTATAAATATAAATACACCTATTTGATATGTCAATATAGCATTTGAATAACAAAACATAATATAGAATAAATATAATATAAAACGAATAGATTATCATCACTTATAAACAGATTCATTTTCCTGATACATCATTCAAGGATGTTATCATTATCTCGGGATATAAAATCAAAATAGCCATATGAAATTTTGTCGTATCGGTAAAATGTATTCATACATGAACAGAAAACCGATGAAATTCATTTACAACCCAACAAGAAGAAGCTACCATTATAATCAAAGTTGAAACACCTCAATGTTTACTTATAAAAACTGAGGTTTTATGTCCCCATAGAGCGGGATAAAATACACTCGAAGCATTATGACTGAAAATCAAGTATCAACTAAGGAGGATTTTTTCATGACAATGTATAAAGCCCTTACAATCGCCGGTTCTGATAGCAGCGGCGGTGCCGGTATTCAAGCTGATTTAAAGACATTCCAAGAGCGTGGAGTTTACGGGATGACTGCTCTTACGACAATTGTGGCGATGGATCCATCTAACGGATGGTCACACAGCGTTTTCCCTATCGATGTCGAAACATTGCGTGCCCAATTAAAAACCATTGTTGAAGGGATAGGAGTACAAGCCCTTAAAACAGGGATGCTTGGTTCTGTTGAGATTATTGAATTAGCGGCTGAAACCATTGACAAGCATAACATTCAAAACGTCGTAGTCGATCCGGTTATGGTCTGCAAAGGTGAAGATGAGGTACTGCATCCAGAAACTGCAGAAAGCCTGCGGGATGTCCTTGTTCCAAGAGCTACAGTGGTAACACCGAACTTATTTGAGGCCGGACAGTTAAGCGGGATTGGAGCCATTCGCACTATTGAACAAATGAAGGCAGCCGCAGTGAAAATCCACGAACTAGGCGCCAAGTATGTCCTCATTAAAGGCGGCGGCAAACTGCAGCACGAAAAAGCTGTAGACGTTCTTTATGATGGAAAAACGTTTGATATTTTAGAGTCCGATCGCATCGAAACAACTTATACTCACGGCGCTGGATGCACCTATTCTGCAGCAATTGCGGCTGAATTAGCAAAAGGCCAGCCCGTCAAAGAGGCTATTTTAACAGCGAAAGCCTTCATTACAGAAGCTATACGCCATTCCTTTCCATTAAATCAATATGTAGGCCCTACAAACCATGGTGCTTATCGCAACTACACAGAAGGCCAAAACAAAGAAGCGGTCAACAACTAAAAGTTTGGGTCAAATGAGCCAAAAATAGCGAAAATCATACGGTTTTTTAACAGAGCCAATTAAAAATGCATCAGGGAAATCCTTGTTTTCACTGGATTTTCCTGATGCTTTTATCCCGCATTAACGGGCAGTAAGACCCCTGCTGATGGAAGTTTCCTTTATGAGATTGAGTCTCCTTAATTCGGTTGGTTTGCCTTAAGATTGGCTAATCCTCTTTCTACTAAATGAAGGTCTTGTTGAGGAGCTCTTGCTGTTCGCTTACTAGAAAGATAAACATACAAAGCGCCGACAAACACTCCTCCTCCTGCAATATTCCCTAATGTTACCGGAAGAAGATTATGAAGGGCTCCTCCCAGGCTAATCGTTTCAGGATGGGGAACCGCTAAAGATATTGAAAATAGAACCATATTAGCAACGCTATGTTCATAGCCTGAAGCAACAAAGGCAAAAACAAAAAGCATCATGACCCCGATTTTAGGTCCATCCCCTTTTAGATGCAGCGGAATCCAAACCGCTAAACAAACAAGCCAATTGCAAAGGATCGCACGAAAAAATAATTGCATAAATGGGGCATTCATCTTGCCATCGACCAGACCCATCAATAACTGAGTATTGTCAGGACTGTGAAACAAGCCTGTCGCCATGATAATAAAACCGAAGAAGACCGCTCCCATTAAATTCCCCATATAGCAGGCCAGCCAGTTTTCCACTGTATCTTTCCAAGTCGTGGCGCCTTTTAATGTGCTCATGGTGAAGGTCATTGTATTCCCTGTGAACAGTTCCGCTCCTCCATAAATAATGAGAACGAGCGCCATTCCGAAAAATATGCCTGTGACTAATGCTGTAGCTGGAGACTTGGCATCAAAAAACATTTCCCCAAGCCGGAATGAGAGCATAACGCCAAACCCCACATATACCCCCGAGAGAGCGGCACGAATGATGTATTGAAACAAAGAAGATTGTAAATACTGTTTCTTCGTCAAAGCCATTTTTATAATTCGTTCAAATGGAGATTCATTCATATCAAAAATTCCCTTCAATTACATTTGTGAAAAACTTCACATTTTAATCTTATCATATACCCTCTCTATGATTTTGTTAAGTGTGTATTAGTGAAAATATTTTGACAGTTTATGAAACGTTTTCAACTTACTAAAAAACAAAAACCCTCTTCCATAAAAGAGGGTTAACGATTTTCGCTTATTGCTTGCATGATGGCCTTTGCCACACCATTTTCATTTTCATGATTCGTGGCGGTAACCATATGGCACATTTGTTGGATTTCCTCTGGTGCATTTCCCATCGCGACTGCTTTTCCTACTACTTTAAACATGGAAATGTCATTATAGCTATCACCGACAGCCATGGTTTCCGAGAGAGAAATACCCTTTTTTTCAACAAAATTAGATAAAGCGATACCTTTTTGAGCATCGATATGGGTTATCTCCAAGTTTTCAAAACCTGAAGAACTCACTGCTATTTGCCCGTTCTCTTGTAATTTCTCTTCTGCTTTGGCAAGCCTTTGGCCATCAAACGAAAAAGCCAACAATTTATATATTTCAATCTCTTCATCTTCAAGTAAAGAAGCATAACTTTCAATCAAGTGGACTCTGCCCTTTTCAAAACGCTCTTTTGCTCCCTCTAACGCTTTTTCATAATCCTGCTTTTCATTTGCGCTCATAAAAATGTCGAGAATGACAGATAGCGCTTTTTCATAGTCCTCTGAATATGTTCCCCGATTGGTATACACTTCGAAATAAATATCCAGGCTCTTCAGCAATGAAGCGATGTTTTTTGCGTCATGACTGTCCATAGGGATAGAATAGATCTTCTCTCCTTCAGCAGAGCGAACTTCCGCTCCATTCACGCAAATGATCGGACAGCTGATGTCAGCCTCCTCTAATACAAAATGGGCCTCTTCATAGGAACGTCCTGTAGCAACAACAACCTCGACACCCTTTGACTGTGCTGCACGAATAGCCTCCGCATTCTCTTCACTTATCGTATGGCGGGTATTTACTAACGTTCCATCCATATCGCTCGCAATACATTTAACCATCCAGTACACCCTCTTTCCGCTTCCTGAAACTATAGCTCAATAGTTTTTCTTAAACTTCCACTCTGTATGTATTCTTATTTTCAAAAAATGAAACGTCTCTTTCTCTTATTTTTTCATTATAACATCTTTACTATTTATTCTCATGCCTGACGCTTTTTACGTACTAGAGTTCTTTCTAACGATATATCTCTTTTCCCGCGCAAAAACGGCTCATTCGCATAAAGGAAACTTCCATCAGCGGGGGTCTTACTGCCAGTTAATGCAGGATAAAAAAACACCGCCTCTCTTTCTGGTTTTTTCATTCACCACATAAGAGAAACGGTGCCTTCTTTTTATTTTTCTCATTTTCCACTATTCCATTTACATTAAAACTTATTTTTCCTCTACTAGCCGTACAAGCATATGAGCCAGCATATGCTGTTGCTCCTCATTCCCTGCTTTCCACAACTCATGAAGTAACTTCTCTTCTCTATTTTTCGGTTCTACATTGGCAGCCAAATAACCGGCTACCTTTTCTGCTGTTTTCGCCAGTTGCTCTTCGCTTAACCCCAATTTTTTACCTAGTTCTACTTTTTCGCTCAAATAGCTTTTAAACGAATCAAAGTTAGCTGTAATTTCTTCCATTTTTTCGTCATCCATACGTTGAATGGCGCCTTCTACTTGATCTGTTTTTACTTGTCCATCTTTCTCCACTACATGTTGTTTTTCCATCATAGCCTCTCCTCATTCATTGGAATTTTCTTTCTTTTTTCTTTACTACTAATGAAATAACCGTTTTTTCTATCACGTAAACATAAATTATATTTACGTGGGCGAAGTAGGAATTCCACAAGGAGAAGCGAAACATTCTAACTCTCAACATGATTCTTTAACAAATCCAAACATCAAAAAAGACACTATTCCAAGTGCCTTTTTTGATTAGTTATGGGGTTTAGATTTGTTCATAAATCGGAATCCTTATTTTAAACGAGGTTTTACCTTCTGAAGAATCCAGATTAATTTCTCCTCCATATTTTTTAACCGTTTCTTGTACGATAGATAAACCTTGTCCTCTCACTTTTCCCGGTTTCCTGATCTTCGTTGAATACCCCTTTTGGAAAATCCGATCTTTTTCTTCTTCTGCAATGACCGGGCCTGAGTTTCCCACTTCAAACATATAGCCGCTCTTTTCCCGTTTGCATGCAATTTTTACCCACCGTTCATCTTCTTCCAGTTGGACAGTAGCGTCTACCGCATTATCAATTAAATTGGATAAAATTTTAATAAGATCCGTCGTATTTATCTGTTCAAACAAATCATGGTCCACGTCAAATTCGATTAAAACTTTATGGGTTTGAGCCAATACTTTTTTGGCCTGAAAAAGGACCAGTAAGACAGGATGGTCGACTTTCATATGAACAGTGTCGATGACCCGCGCTTCCTTAACCAAAGAATTCATATAATCTGCAGCCATATCATACTTCTGAATCTTTAATAATCCATGTAAGACTTGTATATGATTGATATAATCATGGCGTAATGAACGAATAGAATCAAAAAGAGAGTGCAATTCGTCTTGGTAAGTCGCTTCCGTGTCTCCCAGCTCTTTTTTTAATTCTTTTTGGTACCACTTTTGCACAGAATAAACAGCAATAAGAAGAATAATGACAAATAATACACTAAATAAAAAAGTGGCCGCTTTATGCTGGAAAACTTTTCGTTCAATCTCTTTCAATGCTTGAACGTCCGTGTCTACTCCTATATAGCCGATAATGGTACCATCGTCATCCTTAATAGGAGCCCCCGCTGAAATATACATTCCATACTGCGGATCCTCGATAATGGAGGTAAAGTATGTTCTTCCTTTCAGCGCTTGCCTTAATTGAGCTTCAGGAACGGTACAAGGCATTCCAATTTCATACGTTTCATCATCTGGAAGCCCTGCCGCGATGAGAGCATTTGAACGATACGGGTTATTGATTTCCAACGTGTAAATATACAAGGATCCTGTCTTTTCCCTTATATCATTCAAATATGAGGTGATCTCCCAAAAGTCCTCATTACGGGTTCGGTGTTTTAAAAAACGTTTATATGTTTCCGTATCCAGCGAATCCGCTGCTGTTTTAGCTACCTGTATGCTTTGAGTAGCGATTGACAGCTCAACGCTTCTTTTCGTACTTATATAAGAAGCGATAACATTTATAGCTATTAATATTAGCAACATCACGACAGATACGCTAATAATGATTTTCAACTTTCTATTTCTAACATCATTCATAAGACTCTCCATTAATTCCGGCAAAAACAGTATCAGATGTGGATAAAGTGATTCCATCCTTTTATCCACCATTATCCTACTGCCGTTATCTTTTTTCTAGTTTTTCTTAAACAACGATGTTGATTTTCAAGATTTTTGAATCATTCATGCAGCTCCGCTTTTCGATTATTCTATTCCTTCACTTTAGCGAGCACATCTTTTCCGCCTGTCACAGAAATGACCGCACCTGTAATGAAATCCGACCGTTCTTCACATAAAAAACAGATGGTTCTGGCAATATCTTCACCCGTGCCGGCACGTTGAACAGGCGTCGCTTCGTCCATTTGCGCCTTTGCCTGTTCAATATCTGCTTCCTTCCACTCACCGATGATATCCCCGGGACATACCATATTGACCGTAATTTTATTTTTAGCCTCCTCCAGCGCTAATGTTTTTGTCAAGGATACAAGGCCTGCTTTGGCAGCCGCAAATGCGGAACGATATTTCCAGCCAGGGGCTGTTTCCGCTCGGTCAAAACCAATATTTACAACCCTGCCCCATCCTTGTTTCCGCATGAAAGGAATAATCAATTTACACAGGTAAAATACGCTGTTTAAATTGCCGTTTATCATATAATTCCATTCTTCAATTTCATAATCAACCATCTTTTTTCGTTCGAATACATAAGGACCTGCATTGTTCACTAAAATATCGATTTGTCCAAAATGCTCCATGGCTTGCGAAACCATCGATTGGCAGTCTTCAAATCTAGAAATATCCCCTTTAAGAACCAAAGCGTTAATACCATATGTTTTTTCTAACGAAAGGGCCAATTTCCTTGTTTTTTCCTCGCTGTTCACATAATTTAAGACGAGATGGGATCCTTTGGCCGCCAGTTCTATAGCTGTCCGTTTGCCCAGCCCCGTTCCGCTTCCCGTAATAAAAGATACAGTCATTCGATTCAATGATTTCCACCCTTTACAAACACAGTTTTGGTGATATCAAGATACATCTTTTCACTTATTCCCATTATAACGAGGGGATAGAATAGAAGAAAGTTTTAGGGTTTGAATTCATGCCAAATGGCCATTGGCATGAATTCAACTCGATGCGAACTCACAAAACCATTTGACATTGTTTTTTATTCCATCACCGGTTAAATATCATCATGGTCTTAAATCAGGAAAAACATCTTTATTTTTTCATGAAACTGATTATTTAAAGGAGATTGTGGTTTTAGGTAGAATGTTAAATAAATCCAAAAACATTATATGTAATGGTGAGATTTGATGAATGACAGATTATAATTTCTTACTATAATAAAGGAGGTTTATGATGTTAGATTGCCGCGAGGATGTTTTATCCTTTACAAAGCAGCTCGTAAACATAGAGAGTATTGTCAATACCGATGGGGAAAAAGTCATCGCCCAAGCGCTGCTTACCCTTATTTCTTCCTTTCCTTACTTTGCTGAAAATCCTTCGCATGTAACGAAAGTTCAGACAAGTAATGATGACCGCGAGCGTTATAATGTACTGGCCTTTGTAAAGGGAACTAAAAAAGAAAGCAATAAAACGATCATTTTAATGGGTCATATGGATACGGTAGGAATCGATGATTTCAATCAGCTGCAGTCACAGGCATGCAACCCCGATGACCTTATGGAAGCTTTGAAGCACGAGATCCTTCCTCCGAATATTCAAGAACATTTACAATCCGGGGATTGGTTGTTTGGCCGCGGAGTGCTTGATATGAAGAGCGGCGTTGCCAGCCATCTTTATCTTTTAAAATATTACTCGGAACATCCGGAAGAGTTAGAAGGAAACCTCGTACTCGTTGCTGAATGTGACGAAGAAGACGGTTCACACGGCATTCTCTCAGCCCTTAAAGTATTAAAGGATTGGAAACAGGAACATGGCTTTGACTATATCGCAGCCATCAACGCCGACTTTGTCTCTCCCCGTTTTGAGGGTGATCAAAACCGATACATCTATAAGGGAACTGTTGGAAAACTGCTGCCTTCTTTCTTTATTACGGGAGCGGAAACCCATGTCGGCTCTTGTTTCGAGGGGTTAGACCCCAATCTAATTGCAGCTGAACTTACCAACCAAATCAGCTATAATCCCGAATTATGCAACGAAGCCTATGGAGAAGTGACAGTTCCGCCAGTTTCCTTAAAGCAAACAGATTTAAAACCTTCTTACACTGTACAGACCGCTTTATCGGCCTATGTTTACTATAACTTTTTCATTTACTCATGGACGCCTAAAGAGGTGTTGGAAAAGTTAAAAAAACAGGCTGAAATCGCATTTGATAAAGCTCTTTCTTTATTTATGGAACGATATAAGACCTACAGCGAATTAAGCGGTGAACCTTACCAGCCCGTTCCATGGCGTTCTCGCGTCTTGACTTATGAGGAAATGCATCAGCAGCTTCTCAGTGAACATGGATATGTGTACGAAGAACATATGAACAAATTTAAAGAAGAATTGCTTTTGGATACATCTCTGGATACTCGCATGTTTGCTGCAAGAGTAGTAGAAGAAGCCTGGAAATGGGTGAAGGACAAAAGTCCAGCCATCATCCTCTTTTACTCGTCTCTTTATTCACCAAGAATTGAGATGACAGGAGAGACGGAAAACGAAAGAAATTTAATGGAAGCATTAGATAAGGCGGTAGCTGATATCCAACCAGCCTATGCTCAGCCTATTACAACAAGGAATTTCTTCCCTTATATTTCAGATATGAGTTTTGTTGCCTTAAGTGATGATGAAGAGTCCATTCAAGCGGTTTCCGATAATAACCCGGGGTGGGGAACGAAGCATTATGTAGAGTATCAGGATATTCGCGACATCAATGTACCCGTCATTAATATTGGCCCTTACGGCTTAGATGCCCATAAAAAATTCGAACGCATGGAAATGACTTATTCATTAGAAATCGTACCGAATTTAACTTATAACGTAATCAAAAATTTACTGAAGTGATTGTCCCCCCTAAATATGAACGAAACCGCTGCATACCAATCGAGCGGTTATTATACGTTCATTATTAGGGGGCTTTTTTTCTCCTTAAACTTTACTCTGGCAAAAATGATTCTTTCTTACTTTTTTATTGCAATATGAAAAGATTTTGATTAAAATAAATAAGTGCAAGCGATTGCACTATATTATCACAGAAAGATGAATACATTTACTAGTAATCATCATAATTTTACACCTTTTATTTTTCACTATAAAGAAAACGGATACATAAGGAGGAGGAATTGATAATGAAAAAGATGAAATTTGCTTCTTTTGATTTCTGGCAAAAGTTTGGTAAAGCTTTATTAGTAGTCGTAGCGGTCATGCCTGCTGCGGGTATTATGATTTCCCTAGGTAAGTTAATCGGCATGTCTACGGGAGATATAGCATTTTTGCAAACGATTGCACGCGTCATGGAAGACATCGGTTGGGGAATTATTACGAATTTACATGTGTTATTCGCTGTTGCAATAGGGGGATCATGGGCGAAAGAACGTGCTGGCGGTGCCTTCGCGGCTCTCATCGCATTTGTATTGATTAACCGTATCACAGGCTCTATCTTCGGTGTAAACGGTGCCATGTTAGCAGATCCTGAAGCTACTGTAACATCTTTAATCGGCAGTGAATTAGTGGTAAAAGATTACTTTACATCAATCCTTGGCGCCCCTGCCTTGAACATGGGGGTATTCGTAGGGATTATCTCCGGTTTCTTAGGAGCGAACCTATTCAATAAATATTATAATTATGATAAATTGCCACAGTCTCTTTCGTTTTTTAACGGCAAACGCTTCGTGCCATTCGTGGTTATCGCAGGCTCTGTTGTAACCGCTATCGTACTATCATTGGTTTGGCCTTTTATTCAAGGAATGTTAAACGACTTTGGACGTTGGATTGCATCATCCCGTGATACAGCTCCAATCGTTGCTCCATTTATTTTTGGTGCATTAGAACGTTTACTATTGCCTTTTGGATTACACCATATGCTCACTGTTCCAATGAACTATACAGAGCTTGGCGGAACATATACCATTTTAACAGGATCAGGTGCGGGACAATCAGTAGCTGGACAAGACCCATTATGGCTTGCTTGGATTGCAGACTTAAACAACTTCCTTGCAGCAGGGGATACCTCCAGCTACAACCAATTATTGAATGATGTTACTCCTGCACGCTTTAAAGTAGGACAAATGATCCTTTCTTGTGCATCTCTACTTGGTATTGCATTTGCGATGTACCGTAACGTTGATAAAGATAAGCGTTCAAAATATAAATCTATGTTCTTCTCTGCAGCATTAGCTGTATTCTTAACAGGGGTGACAGAACCTATCGAATTTATGTTCATGTTTGCCGCTCCAATCCTTTATGTCGCTTATGCAATCATGACAGGTTTGGCCTTCGCCATCGTTGATATTATTGATATTCGCGTTCACTCATTTGGAATCATTGAGTTATTAACTCGTACTCCAATGATTGTAAAAGCCGGTCTTTGGTTAGATCTTATAAACTTCGTAGTGGCTTGTCTTGTATTCTTTGGATTGAACTTTGCCGTAGCAAACTTCATGATCAAGAAATTCAACTTCCCTACACCAGGCCGTGCAGGTAACTATATCGAAGAAGAAGCAGTTCCAGCGGCACAAGGCGGGACAGCAACAAAATCCAATGATAATTCTCTTGCTGCAACAATCATCGGCTTATTGGGCGGACAAGAAAACATCGAAGACGTGGACGCTTGTATGACTCGCCTTCGTGTTACAGTAAAAGATGCCAACGCCGTTGCTGCAGAACAGCAATGGAAGCAAAACGGCGCACTTGGATTAATCGTAAAAGATAAAGGGGTACAAGCGATTTACGGTCCAAAAGCAGATGTATTAAAATCTGATATTCAAGACCGCCTAGGAGCGTAAGCTATGAAGCTTTTAACGTTAAATTGCCATTCGTGGCAAGAGGAAAATCAACTGGACAAAATCAAACATTTAGCTGAAACCATTCAAGAGAAATCTTATGACGTCATCACTCTGCAGGAAGTAAGTCAGTCTATTGCTTCTCCTGTCGTATCCGGGTATTTAAAAGAAGACAACTTTGCTCTTGTTTTGCTGGAAGAACTTCAAAAGCTTGGGGTGACGGATTATGAAATCATCTGGGATTTTGCCCATATCGGCTATGATATCTACGAAGAAGGACTAGCTATTTTAACGAAGCATCCCATCATCAAAGATGAGTCCTTCTTCATTTCTAAAAATGAAGATACAAACTATTGGAAAACCCGAAAAATAGTGGGTGCACAAATAGAATATAACGGTAAGCCCGTTTCCTTCTATTCTTGTCATCTCGGGTGGTGGGAAGATGAGGAAGAACCATTTCAGCATCAAATGGATTCCCTTCTGCAGCAAACGAAACAAGAAGCACTCACTTTTTGGATGGGAGATTTCAATAATAATGCCCTGATTCGAGGAGAGGGATATGATTATATCCTAAAGCAAGGTTTATATGATACGTATCACCTGGCGGAAAAAGCCGATAGCGGTGTAACCGTAAAAGGAAAAATTGCCGGCTGGGATCAAAATAAGCAAGATTTGCGAATCGATTTGATTTTAACAAATCAATCCATTCCTGTTTTATCTTCAAATGTCATTTTCAATGGGACAAACAAAACGGTTATTTCTGACCATTTTGGAGTAGAAATTCATGTAAAGCAATGATAAAGAGGCTGGAACAAAAGGATAGAGTTTATCCTTTTGTTCCAGCCTTTTGATGTTTATCCCGTATTAACGGACAGTAAGACCCTCACTTCAAAGCTTAGAGCCATCGGAGAAGCTTAAGTGGAAGATGAAGGAACCCTCTCACTGATGGAAGTTTCCTTTATTTTTCAGCGAGTTGCTCAATTTGATGTTGAATGTCATCTCGAATTTTATCTACCATCTCGAAATTCATTGCCTCAATATAAATGGCTTCCAATTCATCACGTAATGACTTTACCCCGGCTAAATAAGAAATCGCTTCCTTCATTTTAGAGGCGTACTGACCGGAAACATCCGCTAGCTGTTCGGCATATTTTTCATCTGTCCCTGGAGTCACGATTGTCTCGTACATATCGATGATTTCATCAGATTCCCTTTCAGGAAAGTATTCATGCGGTGCCGTGCTATCAAAAATGGCAAAGCCCAATTCTCTTACAATCACCATATCCAGACTGTTTGGATCAAACCCGCAATGATAGACTTCTACATCAAAACCATTTTGTTCTGCACAAGCGGCAATCTTTTTCAACATGGTGGATTTTCCTGAGCCCGGTCGTCCTTTAATAAAGTAACGTTTGGCTACATCTTCGGTTAAGTTAGGAACAAAATCTACTGCCCCTTTTGGTGTAGCGGCTCCAAGGAAACGGTGACGAACATCCGCTTTTTTATCTAATGTTTGATTTCGAAACAGTTGATGAAGAAGCTGTTCCGTTAAAGCATTGGCTTTTGAAAAGTCCATATTTTTAATGTAAATTTTTTCCCAATCATCATGGATGTGCAAAGCTTGAGCAAAACAGTCATAAGCCTGTTGGAAAGCCGCGCTGATTCGCTCTGTATATTGAATGATTTTGTCTTTTTGGTCAGCAAGTTGTGCAGAGTCCCACGCGGCACCTAAATTCACATATTCCTCTACGGCTCCCGGACACTTCGGCTCAATCACATGAGGGGCCGTACCATCTACAATGGCTACTTTTAACTGTTCAATAATGACTCCGTCAATCGAATTATTGTCAGAAGAGCAATGTAAATACTGGACATCATATCCCTTACGGTTCCACTCGGCTCCGATGTGCTTCATTAAGGAAGATTTCCCTGTACCCGGTCCGCCTTTTAAAATAAAGAGCCGATCCATTCCCTCAAGATTGGATTCGTATAAGCTATAAAACCCCCGTGCCGTGTTGCCTCCAGCATAATAATTGAGGACCTTTCCATTCATCCCAACCGCCCCTTTTCCATGAAAGTCAAAATGCATAGTCACATAGACTAACATATGATGGGGACGGCCAATGGGTGAAAGCCCAAACTAAGAAAAGTGCAAGCGCCTTGATCAAAGAAGGCCGACTAAATTCGCCACGTCCTGTGGCAACGTCGGCATGACCCGCATCCTGCGACCCCAAGGAAATAGGGATTGACCCATAAGGCGCTTTTTGCCTTATGAGGGCAATCCTCTTTTCCACAGCGAGCTAGGCGCTGGAGCTAGACACCATTGCCCATCGAAAAAGTTATACTTACCTTTTAAAAAGGAAGACCTCTAGGCCTCCCCTTTCATCACCTGTTACTTTAATTTCAACTTTGCCAGTGCTTCAGCAAACGGATTATTCAACGGTTCTTCTTTGTCCTGATCTTTTAAATATTTATTAATATCTTTTCGGGACACTTTGCCGCTTTTCTCTTTTTTCTTGCGCTCATTAAATGTCGACAGCTTTTCACGGTGTCCGCAGCTGCACGCGAATATTTGCCCTTCTCCTTCACCACGGAGTTCGAGCCGTTTATGGCAATTCGGGCATCTTGAGTTCGTTTGTTTCGCAATATTTTTGCGGTGACCGCAATCACGATCCTGACAAACGAGCATCTTGCCTTTTTTCCCATTCACTTCGAGCATAAGTTTGCCGCAATCGGGACATCTGCTTCCCGTTACATTATCATGCTTAAATTTCTTTTCACTGTTTTTAATTTGATGCACAGCCGTGTTGGCATAGTCTTTCATTTCTTTAATGAACGTCTGCTTTTTCATGTTGCCTTTTGCGATGGCTCCAAGCTTTTGTTCCCATTGTGCGGTAAGATCGGGAGATTTCAGCTCTTCCGGTACTAAGTCCAAAAGTTGCTTTCCTTTAGACGTAATGACTAAGTCTTTCCCTTTCTTTTCAATCAAAAAGCTATTGAATAGTTTTTCGATAATGTCGGCTCTTGTCGCAACCGTCCCAAGGCCGCCTGTTTCTCCAATTGTTTTTCGTAACTCCTTGCTTTCATTTTCCATATATTTCACCGGGTTTTCCATGGCCGAAAGCAACGTTCCTTCATTAAATCGTTCAGGAGGTTTGGTCTCTCCTTTTGTTTGATTAAGAGAAACAACCGCCAATACATCCCCTTTTTTCACCGGCGGCAAAGTTTGGTCTCCTATTCCATCCTTGGCCTGTTCATCTTCATAGCGATTTTCATATACTTCTTTCCACCCTTGAGAAAGCACTACTTTTCCTTTTGCCGTAAAAGGATAATCTCCGATTTTAGCTTTGATGGTTGTTTGCTCATATTCAAACGGCGGATATAGTACAGCTAAGAAGCGTTTTACGACTAAATCATAAATTTTTCGTTCCTTGTCACTCAAAGAGCTGAGCAGAATGGATTGCTCCGTCGGAATGATGGCATGGTGGTCGGATACCTTGCTGTCATCAACAAAAGATTTACTGGCTTTAATCGGCTGTTTCAGCAATTTAAAAGCAAGCTGATTGTAGGGCTTCATACTGCAAGCTTCTACTCTCTCCTTTAACGTCTCTACCATATCCGTCGATAAATAACGCGAATCGGTTCTTGGATACGTCACTACTTTATGATGTTCATAAAGCTTTTGTAAAATGGAAAGGGTTTCCTTCGCGGAATAACTAAACTTCTTATGTGCTTCTCGCTGAAGCTCCGTTAAATCATAGAGCTGAGGAGCATAGCTTTTTTTATAGGATTTTTCTACTTCTATGATTTCTGCTTTTTTACCTCGAAGAGAAGAGAGAATCTCATCGCTTTTTTCTTTAGAGAATGTTTTTATGTCTTTTGTTTTTTCATCTTGCCACGTCAGTTTCAACTGATCTGTTACGGCTTGGATTCCATAAAACGTTCTTGACTTGAACTGCTTAATCTCTTCTTCTCTTTTTGCAATCATCGCCAGTGTCGGCGTTTGCACCCGTCCGCATGAAAGCTGTGCATTGTATTTGGCGGTCAAAGCGCGGGTTGCGTTAATCCCTACTACCCAATCCGCTTCGGCCCGAGCTACCGCTGAAGCATATAAATTTTCATATTCTTTTCCGTCTTTTAAACGGCGAAACCCTTCTTTAATCGCTTTATCAGTCACAGATGAAATCCATAAACGTTTAAGCGGTTTTTGAATATGGGATTTCTCGATGATCCACCGTGCAACAAGCTCTCCTTCACGTCCCGCATCCGTTGCAATGACAATTTCTTTTACATCTTTTCTATTCATTTGAGCCTTTACCGCTTGAAACTGCTTGCCGGTCTTTTTGATGACTACTAATTTCAAATGAGGAGGAAGCATCGGCAAGTCTTCCAGATTCCATGATTTATATTTATCATCGTAAGCCTCCGGGTCTGCCAGTGTCACAAGATGCCCCAACGCCCATGTCACAATATATTGACTGCCTTCTAAATAGCCGTTTCCTTTTTTGGAACAATTTAATACACGGGCTAAATCACGGCCCACGGAAGGTTTTTCGGCTAATACTAATGTTTTACTCATCCAAACATCCTTTCAAAATGGCTAAATTCCCAACGATTGGATTGTGTATCTCCAATGTCTTTCCCTTCTCCTATTGTAACATGTATTTTCTTATTTCATTAGCTTGTTACAGTTGAGACCCTATCCATAGAAACCATCAGCGGCCTTTTAGATACAGCGCCTATTTTGCCCATTCTAGCGGACTGCATCTCCAATAATGGAAGTTTACTTTACGCCCTCACAAATGATGGCGGATGTGACCTCTTTTAAATCATCTACGCTTAATTCGATTTGGATTCCGATTTTTCCACCGCTCACAACAATTGTCTCCAACTTAGAAGCACTTTGGTCGATAAAGGTTGGATACAGCTTTTTCATCCCAACAGGAGAGCATCCTCCACGAATGTATCCTGTCCACTTCTGAATATCTTTCACGGGTACCATCTCAATTTTCTTTTCTCCTGTTGCCTTTGCAGCTCTTTTTAAATCCAACTCGGCCTCCACCGGAATGACAAACACATATAAATTTTGATTGCTTCCTTGTGTGACTAATGTTTTGTACACACTGGATACTTCTTTTCCAACTTTATGCGCGACCGAAACACCGTCAATCTTTCCATCTTTATTATCGTATGTCATCACCTCATAAGCGATCTTTTTTCCATCCAATATCCGCATCGCATTGGTTTTTGCTTGAGCCATCTTTCTAACTCTCCCATCTTTTTATATGAATTCAAATTAATTTTCCAAATTTATTTTGAGTATAAAAATCGCCTGCACAGCTTTATACAGGCAATTTAAGAGCTTTCAAGAACGGGTTGCATACTTGTTGGTTCATCAAAAAGCCATCGACATATATCAATGACTTTTGACAAATGACCCTTGTTCGTTTTGCAGCTGTTCTATTATCTTTTTACCCTATTCGACACTCAATGTTTCTTTTTTAGCCCCATATACGCTTGGCGAGGGTGATTGGGTTGTTTAGGATATTTTAATTGTATATTTCCTTCACTTAATAACTTAGACAGGTAATTGTTTCGCAGTCCATCCGGGGTCCTTTCTAATAAAGAAGCTAGCTCTTTTAACATTAATGGCCTTTTTTCGACGAGGTCGATAATAATTTCTTCCATCTTAACCGGACTTAAACGTCTTTTCTTCCTAGCAATCTCTGAAATTTCCCATAGTTGACTTTCAATTGCTTCATTTGTTTCCTCTTCTGCCATTATCTCATTAAAACCTATTTCTTCTTCATATTCTTCCGTGTCGATTTCTACCTCCTCTTGTTGACCTATCAACTCATCCTCAATAGATAAACCTTTTTCATTAGTAAGGAAGTTCTTGTTTCTATTTACGGAGTCCGACCTGTTATTAACGGAGTTAATCGCGTTAATATAGGAGTTAAATTCTTTATTAAAGGAGTCCGAATCGTTGTTATAGGAGTTTCTAATGTTATTAGAGGAGTTATTCTCTTTGTTTAAGGAGTTAATAACGTTATTCAAGGAGCTCTCTTTTTTATTATAGGAGCTTTCATTTTCCTTCTCTGATGGTCTCGTTGGATTATTTCCCGCAACTTTCTCTATTTTTTCTTCTCTTTGTTTTACCGATAATTCCGTTTTATTTCCCGTCCGTACAGGGAACCTGTTAAATGTGATAACGGTTCTTTCGGACTGGGTATTTTGAATTAGTTCTATTCCTTCTCCATCAAAATGACGCCAAGCTAAATCGGCACTTTTTAAACCCGATCCTGCTCGCTTGCACAGTCCAATGAGGATGAACATTTTAAAAAGAGTAGGATTGAGCAGCTGGGTGACGCCGCCTTGTAAAGCCTGTTCTTGCGTTATACGTAATAAACCTGGATTGGAAAATTGAAAAAAATTTTTTTCCTTTTCAATAACAATACCGCCCTCACCATAATAATCGGCGTGAACGATTGCATTAATCAGTACCTCATGTAAAGCAGAATGAATAAGATCTTTGTCCTTTCCCTGAAAGTCTCCAGATTGTTCATCTTCCTTAAGACCAGCAGTCAACTCTTCCATAACTTTGAAATAAAAATCATAAAGGTTTCCAGACCAAGTTCCATCCTGTGACGTAAAACGTTTTGACCAATCCCCAATTACTATATCAGTCAAATTTTCTCGATATTCTAAAAAGTATTGTGATAAAACCTCTGTGATGATTCTTTCTTCGCTAAACATCAATAAACCAGCAAGGGTCAATCCCTCTGTGCTGGCATTTCGCTGCTTTCCCCAAGCACCGATCTTATAAAGAAAGTCTTTTGTCTCAAGTCCATTCCAAGGATGAAGCGGTTTGATGGATGAAAACCGCTGACGATAGCTTTTGATGGATTCAAAGTTCAATTCATTCAGTCCATAATGCTCCAAAATGATATTATCCTGGGAGACTGATGAATGGCCAATTGGATTATTAGCATTTTTATTCACTTCTGATCTCCTTCTTATATGAAATTAATTCCTGTTTTTAATGCCTCATTTAATTAGTTGCTATCTTTATTCTAACACCTTTTATCTATGGTCTCCTTATCTTCTCATGAAAATGCGCTATATACCTTGCAGATCATGCCGATACGTTCATCAAATGTTTTCGTAGTATAAAGACAAACAAAAACCACTTCCATGTATGAAAGTGGTTTTCCATTTTGCTTTTCTTTCAACGCTTAGATGTCTGCTTCTAGCGCTGTGTTTGTTTTGAAACAAATCTTGGAGAAATCGGTGTATCTTTTTTCAAATTAATTTTTCGATAACGGATATTGGTTGGATCAAAGCCATGTCCCAATGAACCATACACATGTCCTGCATGAGGATCAATCAATTCTTTTTCCTTGTAGTAAATTCTCGGTGTTTTCCAAAGCGCTTTTAAAGCTTGCCCCATCGGCATCTCATGATAGCGCTCAGGCCACATCCTTTTAATCTGCTCTTTCACTAACGGATAGTACTTAGAGCTTACACCCGGAAATAAGTGATGCTCCGTATGGTAAGAAAAATTAAAGTGAAGCACATCCACCCATTTCGGTACCGTGACAGACAAGCTGTTTGCCAGCGGATCATTGACTGGTACAAGCGGATTTAAACGATGGTTCGTTGAAATATAGGCCATAACGATAAAGTTTCCGATTAACAGCGGCAATAGGAAAGCGAAAAACCATTTTCCAGGCCCCATTATAAATAATAAAGTAATCCATGTAGTCCAAGGTAAAAGCAATTGCAGCCAAACGGACGACTTTGCTTCCGGCTTGAATTGTTTAATGAAATGTACAAACATTCTTGTAGAGTGCAAAGTAAATTCAATCGTTAAAAAGCTAAATTCTGCAAAAGAACGAAGGAAAAGAGGAAGGCGGTACACCCAGCGAAGGAAACGGCTTTGAAGCATTTTTTCCAAAGTGGGCCATGAATCAGGATCTTTCTCATCGTCCTGCGTATGAATATGGTGAGTCATATTGTGCCATTTTCTCCAAAGCTTAGGCCCTGTAGTTAATGGAAAGAAAGCAATTGCCCCGCAAAGGTCTCTCAGCCATGGCTTTCTAACAACTGTACCGTGCAAAATTTCATGTCCTAATAATCCCATTCCGGCAAAGCTTACTCCCAATACGAAAGAAATAAGCAAGCTAATCCATGGGTTTAAATCCAGTAAACCAATGGTGAGAAAGCCTGAAATAATGACAATTAAATAAGCAAGCCCGCCAAAAAGACGGGAGGGAACAGGCTTAAATGCCTCTTTTGGTAAATGTGGAGATATGCGTGCTGCATACCATCCAAACGTATGAAGCTCCTTCATCTTTAGACCCCTTTCATTTTAGGCCCTTCGTCTGACATAGCATGGAGTGATACTTTCATTTATGTCCGCCAAACTAAAAAGATGACGTGCCACTTTCTATCACATAAAGGGAATCGTTATCCGCTACTTAAGACAAGGGGTTGAATGTCAATTTTTATGCATACGTAGGATACAAAATTCAGGATCGATAATGCTTTCCTTCTCCCTCTTCATCTAAATTGGAAACGGATTCTTTTCCGTTATTTTTTGAGTAATACCTACAGACTCCATCCTACCAATTTATTTTCATACTTGTCAATCAATTTTTTATTACTTGGTACTAATTGCTAGTTATATTTACTAGTACTTATCGCCAACCATTACTAGTTTAACCAAAGATTAAGCTTTTTCAAATGATATATAAGAATAATATTATGGTTTTATCCACTATTTACAATTCCCTTATTTATTATTTTAATAAAGTTTTCAAGAAGGGGATATTAGCTATAAAGAGGATGAATTAAAAATCATAATAGATGAAAAGGGAAAGATATTGATCCTGCTGACCATTAATCCTGGATAAATGCTTAATGGATTTCATTTACTTTTGAGCATACCTTTTCCTATAATATTTCTATTGCCTTTCATTTTTGAGAGTATTTCAGAGCGCCATGCTTATATCTTTAAACTTCTAATCCCGCTTAATAGGGGGAAGATCGCGAAAGAGGAGTTGCTCACCTGTTATTTAATTCATTCGAATTTATCTTTTTCTTTTTACCCTTCATTTTTATCTTATATTTTTTATTATTGAGATGCAGGTTAATGAACCATTTTATCGATTAGTACGATCTGGATATGAACGGTGGCTTCGAGAAAGCGTATTTAACAAACACTCCATTAGGCGGAAACCTTTCCATCTCTTCGCAAAAATGAAACTGCCTAATAAGTGCTGAACAGGCCGCAAAATTTATTTTTGCATTGAAAAGACCCGTCACTGAATCCTTGATTTTACTGGATTTCCACGACAGGTCCTTTCAGGAGGATGACTCAAAAGGTGTGCTTTTTATACCTTTTGAGTCATCCTCTTCAACTAAAATTCTGTTGTCTCTTGTGTTACAATATGCTCTAACGGACATAATGCTTAATGGAAAAATCATTCTATATATGTTATATATAAAGGTAAATTAAGCTAGTAAAACAAGAACTCCAGTATATGAGGAAGGTTGAACATTGTGGAACATAACTCGTCAAATTTTATTAGAAATATTATAAAAGAAGATCTGGAAACCGGTAAACGCGACCACGTCATTACCCGCTTTCCGCCGGAACCAAATGGCTACTTACATATTGGACACGCCAAATCGATTGTCCTGAACTTCGACTTAGCAGATGAATTTAACGGAAAAACAAATTTGCGCTTTGACGATACGAACCCTTTGAAGGAAGATACCGAATTCGTTGAAGCTATTAAAGAAGATGTAAAATGGCTGGGGTACGAATGGGAAGGCCTATTTTTTGCTTCCGATTATTTTGAAGAAATGTATAAAAAGGCTGTATTGCTTATCAACAAAGGAAAAGCCTACGTGGATGACCTTTCAGCGGACGAAATCCGTGAATATCGCGGTACATTAACAGAGCCGGGGAAAGAAAGTCCTTACCGCAACCGTTCCATTGAGGAAAACCTTGATTTGTTTGAACGTATGGGCAAAGGTGAATTTGGCAACGGGGAAAAAGTGTTAAGAGCTAAAATCGATATGGGCTCTCCAAATATCAATATGCGTGATCCGGTCATTTATCGCATTGCCCATGTGCCCCACCATAATACAGGGGACAAGTGGTGCATTTATCCGATGTACAGCTTCGCACATCCGATTGAGGATGCGCTTGAAGATGTGACGCATTCCATTTGTACACTTGAGTTTGAGGATCAACGTCCTTTATACAACTGGGTTGTGGAAGAATGTGAAATGGAAAGCAAACCGCAGCAAATCGAATTTAACCGCTTAAACTTAACAAACACTGTTATGAGTAAACGAAAGCTTAAACAATTAGTCGATGAAGGCTATGTGGACGGCTGGGATGACCCTCGCATGCCGACTATTTCCGGATTAAGAAGAAGAGGCTATACACCTGAGGCCATTCGCGCATTCTGCCGTGAGTTAGGAGTATCAAAGGTTTATAGTACCGTTGATTCCCAAATGCTTGATCACTTTGTACGAGAGGATTTAAAATTGAAAGCTCCACGTACAATGGGAGTGGTACGCCCGCTAAAAGTCATCATTACAAATTACCCGGAAAGCCAAGTTGAAATGCTGGAAGCCGAAATCAATCCGGAAAATCCGGAGATGGGAACAAGACAAATTCCATTCTCCAGAGAGATTTATATTGAGCAAGAAGATTTTATGGAAAATCCGCCCAAGAAGTACTTCCGTTTATTCCCAGGAAATGAAGTGCGTCTCAAGCATGCTTATTTCATCAAGTGTGAAGATGTCATTAAAGACGAGAACGGAAACGTTATTGAAGTCCATTGCACATATGATCCTGAGACAAAAAGCGGTACAGGTTTTACAGGCCGTAAAGTAAAAGGGACTCTCCACTGGGTGGAAGCCACTCAAGCGCTACCAGCAGAATTTCGTTTATATGAACCACTCATCTTAGACGAAGAGAGTGAATCGAATGAAGCAACCGAAGAAGGAAAAACGTTCCTGGATCGTGTAAATCCTAATTCCTTAGAGGTATTAAATGGCTACATTGAACCGAATATGAAAGAAGTCAAAGGGCAAGATAAGTTCCAATTTTTCAGACACGGCTACTTTAATGTTGACCCAAAACACACAAATGAAAACCAAATTGTGTTTAACCTCATTGTTTCATTAAAAAGCTCTTTTAAAATGTAACAGTTATATTAATAAAATAAAAGAGGATGACCGAAAAGGGCAAAACACGGCCCTTTTCGGTCATCCTCTTTTTAATATAATCAATGAAGTATGCCCTCTTTCTTCCGTACCTCATTTATCTTATTGGGTATTTAATAGAACGGTTACTTTAAACAAATCACCATCCAAATCAATATCCATCCTGCCCCCATGAAGATCGACAATGGATTTGGCAATGGCAAGGCCAAGACCTGACCCTTCTGTATGGCGGGATGTGTCACCGCGTTTAAACCGCTCAAACAGCTCATCACTGTTTTCCCCGAGCTCATATTTGGTCACATTCTTAAAAACGATTACTGCCTGATCCTGTACGGTTTTCACTGAAATATATACTCTTGTATTGTCTAATGAGTACTTTAAAATATTTCCAATCAAATTTTCAAATACACGCCATAATTTTTGTCCATCAACAATAGCATAAACAGGTACATCAGGGGTTGCAACCCGAAATTGTAACGTAGATTCATTGATGGTTTCATTGTACTCAGCAAGCGCCTGCTGTAAAAGCTGATTCAGATCTATCTTTTCTTTCACGAGCTCGATGTTTCCGCTCGCCATCTTTGATGCTTCAAATAAGTCATCAATTAGTACTTTTAATCGTTTGGATTTGCGATCAATGATTTGAATATACGCATTCCGGTCTTCCTCTGTTAACTCCGACGTCTTCAGCAGCTCCGTATACGTAATAATCGAAGTTAACGGTGTTCGTAAATCATGACTTACATTTGTAATAAGTTCTGTTTTTAGTCGTTCGCTTTTTGCTTGTTCTTTCTGTGATGTTTTCACTCCATGCTTTAATATATTAATATGGTTGGCAAGGAGCGCTAACACAGATTTCCCCTTAACCGGCAAGTCCGGCTCCAGGTTTCCGCGTGCTAACTCACCAGCATGATGAATAATCTGATTAAAGTAGCCAGTATATTTTAAAATCATCATAAAGATAGGAAGGCCTATCACCATAAACAGGAACGCATAGGGAATAATTAAAAAAGGTTCAACCACCACTATGCCAATGCCAGCACCAAAAATAAACACTACTGCTAATAGAATGCATATTTGCGTACCGATACGACGGTTTAGAAATGCACCTTGCACTCCTTTATACGATTTATATAGTAAACTCCTTTGCCACTCTGCTTTCACATGATTCCGTTCCTTTAATCGCTCCAACAGAAACTTTCCTTGAATCAATGTTAACGCAGAAAAAAAAGAAGCGCCGATTAAACTGAAGATGATGCCTCTAATGGAAAGATAACTATTATCTTGCCAATAAAATGCACTGTCTATTGTCAAAATTAAAAATAGAAGAAAACCGGCGGATGTCATGAGCAGCATGATAATTCTTACATCAATTGGAATTTTATTATAGTAAGATATCGATTTTTCACCATCAACAAGACGAGTGACAGGTACTTTTTTCAATAGATAAAGACTTAACAGAAAAGCCAGCACACTGCTTATTGTATAAATAAAGAACACCTTTTGTTTTTGATGAAAATCATGATAGGCCATCAAAATTGAAGTTGTTGCAGCAGCTGATTTAGATACTGCAATCTCTCCTTCAAACGTTCGTACTGTTTCATGGATAACTGGAGTCATTCCATCACCACCGGCAATAAAAGTCTCTCTCCCTTCAGTTGAGAGATATTCTTGTTCAGTTGTAGGGTAATGTTGAATGAATAGCATCTTTTTCCCGTTAATAGAATCTTGATCAGCCTTATATATATTTGTATATATCTTTCCTGTTACGGTATCCTTTAAATAGTACTTAAAAGCTGCCTCGTATTTTAGAAATTCTGAACGAAATTTCTCTCTTTCTTGATAATATTCATCAATTTGCTGTTCTTTTTCTTTTGTGATTTTTGCCTGTACGTATTCATCACTTTTAAAATTGTTTGTAATATCCTCTATCTTTTTATCTCGTTCAACAATATAGGTATCAGCGACTTCTGGATTTTTTGCCTCCATTGCATCCTGAATTTTATACTCATACTGTTCTTTTATGCTTGAAATTTGTTCTGATAAATCTCCATATCGATAGCGATATTCTTGAACTTCATCCGTTGTAACGGTAATCTTCTTTTTAGCTTGTTCCTTTGTCATATCCTGCAATTCGAATATACTTAAATAATTAATAAACTGATTAAGCTGGTCTTCAAACTGATATGTTTGAAAGTAATTCTTTTTCGTATAATCGCTTCCATGGATGAGCGCTGATATAATACCGCTTAGCCCAAACGTAAACAGAAACAGGCAGGCCATCACCGTTAACCTATTTTTCCATTTTATATCCAATTCCCCATACCACCTTTAAATATCTTGGATTTTTCGGATCAATCTCAATCTTTTCACGAATCTTCCGAATATGGACAGCTACTGTATTCTCCGCATTATATCCCGGTTCTTTCCACACTCGTTCATAAATTTCATTAATCGAGAATACTCGGCCAGCGTTAGTCATAAGCAGTTCAACGATTTTATACTCAATCGGTGTTAACTTCACACCCTCGCCATGAATAGTCACTTCTTTGGCTGATTGATTCAAGGTAAGCCCATTTAAATCAATTACTTTTTCAATTCCGTCGTATGTACCAAGACTGACGTACCTTCTTAGTTGGGATTTCACTCTTGCAACAAGCTCAAGCGGATTAAACGGCTTCGTTACATAGTCATCGGCTCCTACTTGCAGACCCAAAATTTTATCCGTATCCTCGCTTTTCGCGCTCAATATAATAATGGGAATATTTTTTTTCTCGCGTATTTTAAATGTAGTGGAAATGCCGTCAAGCCTTGGCATCATCACATCCAAAATAATGAGATGAATCACATGTTCATGTAACTTTTCAATCGCCTCAACTCCATCTTTTGCTTTAATAACCGTTATTCCTTCGTTTTTCAAATATATTTCAATCGCATCTCGAATCTCTTTTTCATCATCAACGACTAGAACAAAATAATTTTCCATTTTCTCACACTCCTTTCAAAAGTATATCATGGCATTTCCTTGAAGTTATCTACATTCTAAATGGCAATTATTAAGATTAAGCTGACATAATCCTTAAGAATTTCTTAAGTTTATTAAGAAGGCCATCACTATACGCACTCTATCCACCTAAAGGGCGTATCCTCCAAGCTGGCAACTAAAAATGTTAAACATTATACTAAGCATATAATGATTGATAGGAGATGACATACGGTGAAAAAAGAAATCATTGAAAGGTTTACGTCCTATGTAAAAGTGGATACGCAGTCTAATGCAAGCAGTGAGACATGTCCATCCACAAAAGGGCAGCTAACACTCGGTACAATATTAGTGGATGAATTAAAGTCCATTGGCATGGAAGACGTAACAATGGATCAAAACGGTTACGTAATGGCTACCCTTCCCGCCAATACAGAAAAACAGCTTCCTACAGTCGGCTTTTTAGCACATATTGATACGGCTACCGATTTTACAGGCACTAATGTCAACCCACAAATCATTGAAAACTATGATGGACAAGACATTACTTTAAACGATGGATTACATATCATTTTGTCGCCAAAGGATTTCCCGGAACTGGCTAATTACAAGGGGCACACATTAATTACCACAGATGGTACGACACTTCTTGGTGCTGACAACAAAGCCGGCATTGCTGAAATCATGACGGCGATGACTTACTTAATTCAGCATCCCGAAATTAAACACGGAAAAATAAGAGTAGCCTTTACTCCTGATGAGGAAATTGGGAGAGGTCCTCATAAATTTGATGTGACTGCATTTAATGCAGATTTCGCTTATACAATAGATGGAGGACCGCTAGGGGAACTACAGTATGAAAGCTTTAATGCCGCTGGTGCAAAAATTACGATTAAAGGAAACAATGTTCATCCTGGAACCGCTAAAGGGAAGATGGTGAATTCCGCAAAAATTGCAATGGAATTCAACAGAAAACTCCCTTCAGAAGAAGCACCTGAATATACAGAAGGATACGAAGGCTTCTATCATCTCATTTCTATTGATGGTGATGTGGAAAAAACGACTCTTCAATACATTATCAGGGACTTTGACAAAGAAAAGTTTCATGCAAGAAAATCAACAATAGAAGAAATAGTTGAGGAACTAAAAAAACAATACGGCAAAGAGAACATTACGTTAGAAATGAATGATCAATACTACAACATGGGAGAAAAAATTGAACCGAAAAAGGAGATTGTCGATATTGCCTATGAAGCAATGAAAAATTTGGACATCGAACCGCTTGTCAAACCGATTCGCGGTGGCACTGACGGTTCCCAGTTGTCCTACATGGGACTTCCTACACCCAATATATTTACGGGCGGCGAAAACTTCCATGGTAAATTTGAATACATTTCGGTTCAAAATATGATTAAAGCAACAAATGTGATTATTGAAATTGCTAAGCTACTCGAACAAAAAGCAGACATGTAATAGCAAGTACAACTATTTAAATCTCAAAAAAAGCTAACTCTATTAATAGAGTTAGCTTTTTAGTGTTGAGCCCATTAAAAAGTTTATTGGCCATCCAATTCGCTTTATTTTTCCTCACTCTTTAACAACGTATGATGTCTTTTCAGGACCCATACAGTGAGTTTATTTATTCATTTGAGCAAGAAAGTCTCCAAGAAGGTCATCCAGACCCTCCTCTTCTTCCTCATCTTCAATGACGAAGGGCTGGCTTTCCTTTGCCATCTCCCAATCAAAGTTATCCAGGTCATCATCCTGATCGATGCTTGTTGGATGTAATTCTGTATCTGCCTTCTTATTGCCTGTTTGACGCTGAGCATTGACCGAACCCCAATCAATCTCAAAGTCTTTTCCAGCGGCTGTCTCTTCTTGAAGATATAAGGCATCCTCAATTTCTAATGCATGACTGTTTAATGATGCAAAAATTGAAGCCGTACGGATCGGGTCAGATAATAGTTGATACATAATACTGCCTAATAGCGCCTCAGAGTGTTCATGCTTCAACCAATCCCGTTGTGCTTTGTTTAATCCTTTTGGAAGAGGAATAGTGATTGTTTCTCTTTTCTTTGATAGAGAATCATTTACCCCGCTCATCACCAACTCGGCAATTTTACTGGAAAAATTTCTTCTTTCGATTTCCTTTAGCCGTTGCAGATGCTTTAATATGTGATCAGGTGTATCTGAGGGGATACGAAATGTAATGGGCTGTCCCCTCTTCATTCCCGTTTCCTTCATGAAATCACCCTATTTGGTTTTGGCCATTTTTTGTTCTTCACTTTGCTTCTCTTTTTGATTCCTTCTCGAAAAATCGGCAATCAATTTATAATAAGCATTCGCCATCATCCAGATGCTTTCTTTTTCATCTTCAAAGAAATCGATGTTATATCCATCCAAATTATTATTTAATGTTTTAAGATAGTCTTTTAAAATGATAGAGCCTCCACCGATGAAATAACAAATTTCCGTTTGGGAATTCTTTTGCCAAATATTTCGTAAATGGCGGTATTGCTTTTTCGCCAATTCCAAGAGAACCCGATCTACGATATCATGAACGCTTGTACGGCTTCCTTTTACCATGATATGATTTCGGTCATTTTTTTTCGTAATAATTTCTACAACGTCACGTCGACTGTCCAGTTCTACACCATGTCTTGAACGAATTTCTTCCCGAATGGCTTCAAGAGACTCTGACACCCCTAAATTAAAGCCCTGTGCTTTATCGTCATCAACCTTACGATTTTTGATCACTGCTATGTCTGTTGATAATCCCCCAATATCTTGAACAAGAATTCTCTTATCAATGAGATCCTTATTAATGATATTTAAATTATTATCCATCACAAGATTAATAAAAGCAGCAAAACCTTCCGGATAGACTTTAACTTCTTCAAATTTAATATTTACTTTTAAACCTTGATATTTAGGTGTAACCAAAAACTCCACTTGATGGACGGAGCTCAGTAATCGAGAGCGATAGCCAACATCTTTCCCTTCCTTCACTTCTCTAAGAGGAAGTCCTGTTCCTAATGTATAGGTAGCTTCAATTACATTATTGGAACGTTTAAAAATCTGTTTATTTTCTTCTCGAGCTGCATCTAATGCTAGGGCTGCAAATAGCATAATAAGAGTTTGATCTTCTTCAGATTTACTGCTCCCTGGATCTAATTCTGTTGAATGGCTGCTTTTTGTTGCTAAATGGCCTACACGATAAATAGAATTATTGTCTTTTAAAGTAGGGGAGTGAACACGAATATGTATGCCATCGGTAGGATTTTGATTGTCTAGTTCTTCTATTCCAATAATCGGTCGATCTTCAACATCTTTAGCAATTACATTAAGAATATTGATTTCTGTTTCCATTTTTCCGAAAATACCCTTTAGTGAATCATTTCCTACATCAATTGCTGCAATACGAGCGTTTGTCAAAAAAACCATCCCCTTCGTTAGTAAATAAATCTAACTGATAATTTATTTAATTTCGATAATAGGTTATCGAAATTTTAAGGATTGGTCAATCCTACTTTCCTATCTTTTACCAAAATGTAAACTATTAAATTTATTTGTAATCTTTTTTGTAATCTTGTATACAAAATTGCACACATCCTTAAAATACGGCTTGTATATATAATCGTGTACATGTTTACTTTTTTGTGTACATTTGTATACTTTTATGTGTGCATGTATACATAAAAGTATACATTCCTTTTTATCCTTGTTTTTACCTAATTGCTCCTTCAAAAATCTACCACAAGTAAAAAAGGGCTAAAGATTCAAATGACTAATCTTCACCCCTTACATTCTTAACTATACCTTAAAATGTTCACTCTCATCTTTAAGTTTCTTTGACGTCTGGCTAAGTTCCTTCACCCAATTATTCATTTCTTCAGTAGACCCATTCATTTGTTGAGAGGATGCGGAAACTTCTTCTATTCCGGCAGCATTTTCTTCAGCAATCATCGCAATTCCTTCTATAGAGTTACCCATTTTGTCTTGTTGTTCTACAACGATTTCCATTTGCTTGCTTAAATCCACAATTTTTTTGTTCATTTCCACAAGCAATTGCGATATTTCTTTAAAAGTAAGCCCTGTATCTTTTACATTTGTTTGTCCTACGTTTACTGCTTGTAACCCTTCTTCTAGAGTAACTATTACTTTTGTAGAGTTGACATCCACCTTTCCAACGATTTCTTGTATTTCATTCACTGAAGACGAAACTTCCTCTGCAAGTTTCCGTACTTCTGAAGCAACAACAGCAAACCCTTTTCCTTGCTCACCCGCTCTCGCTGCCTCAATGGCAGCATTTAATGCAAGTAAATTGGTTTGATCAGCAATTGTATGAATCAGCGTGACTAAAGAAGACACTTGTCTAGTTTGTGCAGCCAAATCTCTTACTTCTGATGCGGATCGGGAAACAACTTCAAAAATATCGTTCATGCCATTTATTGATTGTTCCATTAATTTATAACCTGTATTTGTATGGTGGGTCACTCCCTTATTTAAAGCAGTCAGTTCTTTTCCAATGACATCTGCTTTTACAACCAGTTCTGAAAATTGCTCCATATTTTCTGCTAGTTCAGTCGCTAATGTAGCTTGTGTTTCAGCACCAGCAGCCATTTGTTCCATCGTTTTGGCAATTTGGCTAGATCCGTCTAATAACTCAGAAGATGCATGATTTAAGTCCATACTTTTGGTGTTTACTTTTGTGGCTGTTATTTGCATATTATGTATCATTTTCTCCAGAATGATGTTCATGTCCCTCATTGAATCATGTAAACGGCCAATCTCATCTTTGGTCTTAATATTAAGAGAGTTTAATGTTTCTCTGGCATCTACAAGGTTTCCTTGGGTAATATTTTTAGCTATGTCAGTAAGAATGGTTAATGGCTGGAGCTTTTTACCTAAATAAAAATAAACACCAACGAGAATGATGATTAGAAAAAGTAAGGAGAGTCCGATTTGAATTGGAATAGACTCTTCTAATACCGTATTTGTTATAGCCTTTACTTGAGTAGCCTCTATGTCTACTCCTAAGACTCCTATTACTTTTCCAGATCCATCTTTAATGGGTGCAAAGGCAGACATGTATTCACCGTACTCAGGATCTTTGACAATATCTGTACTACTTACACTCCCTGATAAGGTAGGTTTTATATCTTCATAACTTGTAGCTGTGGTTGGTTCACCAATAGGAGCAGCTTCTTTTTGTGGAAGACCGTCGATCATCAATTTTACAGAGTGGTCCTCCTCAACAGCCATCGTGTAAACATACATGGCTCCAATTTTTACTCTATAGTCATTTAGCTGTGTTCGCAACTCTTGATAATTTTCATTGTCCACAGGATTTTTTAAAAACTTATTATATAAGGCAGAATCAATTACCGCGGCTATCCTTTGCGCATGAAGGGTACTGTTAAACTTAATGGTTTTGTCTATAGATTTCTGAGTATTTAACAAAATAAAGCCGCTATTCAAAATAAATAAGGTGATAGTTAAAGCCAAAAGTAATAATGTCAAAGTACGTTTTAATGACTTAACTCGTTGAATTTTCATTTTTCCTCCTCATATATCTTTGTACTCTAGAATTCTCTTTCATCATTTTAAGATATCTACTAATTGAAACATTACAATTGAACTATTTTATAATGATACTTAATAATCAGAAAGTCCAATCTAATTATAGCAATTCCTATAAGAATCGATGAATAATTAATATTCGACAAAAATTTTAGAGTGATTTTTTTTCTCAAATCAATGGTTTAAAAAGCAATTAGTTACTCCACTCATTCATGGTCGCAGAATAATAATTTACTTCGTATAGACTTATTCAAATCTATTTTGAATTTGTTCCATTCTTATTTATGATACGGTTCATCGTAGTGCGACTAAATGAGATTTTTTATATAACAAAAATATTAATTTACTCCTCACTCTCTGAAATTCAAGCCCTTTGAATATAGCTATAGTGCTGTTGAGAACTTTTCCACTTCTAACATCATGTTTTTTTCTAAAAAAAGGCATCCTAAAGAAGAAAATGATCCATCCAAATTCCAAAGTTATTAAGAACCTTAATATACCTATGCTTGAAGGGAGATTTAGTTGTGAAACTGTATCAAGTAAGAAAAGGGCAATTTGTATATTATAACAATGAGTTACACAAAGTATATGGAGTAAAACCAATGTATAAACTATCCGTTCATCTTATTAAGCTGAGGGATTTAACACAGCATATAACCAATGCAGCTAGTGTGGAAAAATACATTCCAAAGGAACTTGACAGCTTTATTTTCAATCATAAGGTATATACACTCAGGAATAATCGAAAACCTGAAGAAGGAGATTATATTTTAATTAACAATCCGACCCCCGATACTTTGGATCACTATTCATTAAATGAAATTGAAGTGGTTGAAACTGTTGATAACAAAGGGGTAATAACAAGCGATTCTAACGGAATCAAGCATAATGAGTATTTATTGATGGTTCCTGGCCGTGCTCCTGACAGCCATCCTATCGATTATAAAGACATGTTAAATATTGAAGAAGAAAGCTTAGATGACATTGGCGGCCAAATCATTCATCCTTACGGCGAACTATCAACACAGTTGGGGGACGTATATAAAAAAAGGGATAGTGAAGAGTTGTTTGAAGCTATGGTGGTGGCAATCAAAGGGCAAACCGTTTATCTTGGAGGCGGTATAGAGCTGACGAACGAAGAGTTGATGGATACCGATAAATGGGAATTTCAATATAATCCCTTTGATAACGGGCTTAACTCTTCTGATGGTTAAAAGCCAATGCTTGCCGCATACTGCCTTTTCGAAAATACATTAAACACAATACTCTTCCACCTTGCCAGGAGGTATCTATGGATAGTCATAAATTTAACGAAAATAGTGTTTTTATAATCTCATTATTGCTTACCCTCGTTTTTATTATATGGGGAGTTTTTTTTACAGAAAATCTCACCAAAGTCACCAACGCCGTTTATAATGCGTCGATTGATTATCTTGGATGGGTATATCTTGGGGCTACCCTGTTTTTTGTAATTTTCTCCATCTATTTACTTTTTTCAAAATATGGAAATATCCGACTCGGCAGAAAAAATGACAAGCCTGATTTCAGTACCGGTTCTTGGCTCGCAATGTTGTTTGGTGCCGGTATGGGAATCGGGATTGTGTACTGGAGTGTCGCTGAACCTGTCACCCACTACACAGCGCCTCCCTATGGAAAAGCTTATACCGTTGAGGCAGCCAACACTGCAATGAAATTTACCTTTTTTCATTGGGGTCTTGACCCATGGGCGATATACACCGTTATTGGGTTAGCCCTTGCATTTTTTCAATATAACAAAAGGCTTCCCGCGGCCATCAGTTCAGCGTTCCATCCAATTTTAGGCGATAGAATTTACGGACCAATAGGCAAAACGATTGATATCCTGTCTATCTTTGCAACGGTCTTCGGTATCGCAACCTCTTTAGGGCTTGGGGCAATGCAGGTTACGGCCGGAATGCATGACATATTCGGTATCCCTAATACGTTATTTATCCAATTGATTGTCATTGTTGTCGCAACAGTCCTTTTTATTATCTCAATTAATACAGGCTTGGAAAGAGGAATAAAGTACCTATCCAACGCAGCGATCATCTTATCTGTTGCCATGATGCTGTTGATTATGCTTGTCGGTCCAGCCCTGACTGTTATTCAAGTGTTTTTTAATACGATGGGCCTCTATATTAGTGACTTTATACATATGAGTTTAAGGTTAAACCCCTTTGGCAAAGGAGAATGGATTGCATCATGGACCTTATTTTACTGGGCATGGTGGATTGCCTGGGCACCATTCGTCGGTATGTTTATTGCCAGGGTCTCAAAAGGAAGAACAGTAAGAGAGTTTGTTATTGGGGTATTGATTGTGCCTACCCTCGGAACATGTCTTTGGATGTCTGTATTTGGTGGTTCGGCGCTTGAACTCGTTCAAAACAGAGCAAACCATGATTTGGCAAAATATATCGCCGAAAACATTTCCTTGTCTATTTTTATCTTCTTTGATTATCTCCCATTAAATTCCCTATTAAGCATTTTAGGGTTTGCAGTGGTAGCCATTTATTATATAACTGTTGCCGATACCGCAACCTTTGTATTGGGAATGTTGAGTGAAGGCGGAACACTTAATCCTTCAAACAAAATTAAAATGACATGGGGTGTCATACAATCTGCTTTAGCTGCTGTATTGCTTTTAGCTGGCGGTTTGAGCGTATTGCAAACAGCTTCCATTGCAGCTGCTCTTCCTTTTGCCATTATCATGGTCGTCATGTGCTTCTCATTACTGAGAGGTTTAAAAAATGAAGTAGAAGTACAAAGAGGCAATAAAAGAAGTGCTCAACATTCATAAAAGGAATTAAAACATAAAAATCTTCCTGAGTGTATCATTGATCAGGAAGATTTTTGGTTTAAAAAATATTGAGTACTGTAACTTTATAGCCTAGAGGTTTTAAACTCCAATTTTACTTATTAAAATTAAAACCTCATTTACTTATGATACGGTTCTCCGTAACGCATCTAAGTGAGGTTTTTACTTTTTTGATTAAAATTATATACACGAAAACCTACGCTCAAAGCAGCATAGGTTTAGTTTATTTATATTTTTTTCATTTGCAATACCCTTTTTACAAATCCCATGCATCTTCGACATTGTCTTCTCCATCACTGATACACAAGTCAATGTCGTCCGTCCATCTCTCTTCAGCATCCGAATATTCATTCTTCCCGTGGAGCAGATCAAGGTATTCGTCAATAGAACCCGGTATATATTGTACCCGATCCAGGGAACCATTCACTAGACCACTCGTTCCCTTGCACTTTTCATTTGAAGGCAGTAAAGTATATATTGATTGAAGTCCAGTCTAACTGGTAGTCAATCAAACAGAAGCAATTTCACTTTTTAACTTCGGGAACATGTTTCCCTTTAAGGAAAGGGTTCAGATATATTATGAAAGATAATTTTTGGCAAGAGTTGCCGCGGCCGTTTTTTGTTCTGGCACCGATGGAAGCTGTGACGGATGTCGTTTTTCGTCATGTCGTGAGTGAAGCAGCGAGACCTGACGTGTTTTTTACAGAGTTTACGAATTCGGAAAGCTACTGCCACCCAAGAGGAAAAGACAGCGTCAAGGGACGGCTGACATTTACGGAAGATGAACAGCCGATCGTCGCCCATATTTGGGGAGACAAGCCTGAATACTTCCGCCAAATGAGTATCGGCATGGCCGAAATGGGCTATCGTGGCGTAGATATCAACATGGGATGTCCGGTGCAGAACGTTGCAGCGAATGGAAAAGGATCCGGTCTGATCCGCCGTCCGGATGTTGCAGCGGAAATCATCCAGGCAGCCAAAGCGGGAGGCCTGCCCGTAAGCGTTAAGACCCGGCTCGGTTATACGGAAGTGGACGAATGGCACCACTGGCTGAAGCACATTCTTGAACAGGATATCGCCAATCTTTCCATCCACCTCCGTACGAAAAAAGAGATGAGTAATGTCGACGCACACTGGGAGCTGATTCCGGAGATCAAGAAGCTTCGTGACGAAGTGGCCCCTCATACACTTCTGACGATTAACGGTGATATTCCTGACCGTCAAAAAGGACTTGAGCTTGCAGAAAAATACGGCATAGACGGAGTGATGATCGGACGCGGGATTTTCCATAATCCGTTCGCTTTTGAAAAAGAAAAGAAAGAGCATACCAGCGAAGAACTGCTCGATCTCCTTCGCCTGCAGCTTGACCTTCATGATAAGTACTCTGAAGAATTGGAGCCGCGTCCTTTCAAACCGCTTCGACGCTTTTTTAAAATTTACGTCCGCGGATTCCGGGGAGCAAGTGAACTGAGAAATCGACTGATGGACACCGAATCCACCGATGATGTGCGTACTCTGCTTAATGAGTTTATAGAAAAAGAGGACGTGAAGGAAGAAGAAGGGTTTTCGGCTTCTAAATAATTGGGCTTGAGAGAAAAGCTGATTGGGCTTTTCTCTTTTTTTTATAACATTTAACTTTAAAATATTCTCTTATTAATGCCCACTACAAAATCACTCGTTCCTCATCCACAACCCCAATCAGCTTCTCAAATATTTCTTTCCACGATATATCCAAATCCACCGTCATAATCTCCATCAAGATATTCTCACTCCATTGATACTTTTCATCTACATCAGTAATATTTTTTAGGTAAATTAGTATTCCTCTAAGCTCCAGATCCTTTTCCTGATGCATTAAATAAGTAAATAGCTGATACATATTATGACTGAATGACACATCTGTTTTCATTTGTAGCAGAAAGGCATTGTTCCCATCCAGTCCCCACTCGATGATTTCAGATGAGACCCGGCAGTCTTTTTTTTCAATCCTGTAAAATTGAAATAAAAATTTTTCGAATATACCATTGAGTGCTCTTTCATCAAGTTTTGCCGTAAACAAGCTCCATTTTATAGGAAACCGACTTAAGTTCGAATAACATTCTTACAAGGTGAATCATCCGCTTGTAGTGCATCTCATGTCTTCCAAAGTAAATTCTCGAGAATATCTGTTTTGTTAATGAAAGATCCCGTGTTTCATGAAGATAATCCAACTCCATAAAGCTTCTTTTCCGGGTATCTTTCTTAACAAATTGATTCATACAGATTGATTGCAGTGTTATCTTCATTACCTGATTAAGCAGTATATCAAATGAATATTCGTCTTTTTCACATATGTTACTTTATTCGCTTTTAATTGGTCTTTTTGTACATCTACTGGATAGCAAGTTGCTTCTCTTCCAGTAAGTAAACTCGTTTTAGCTACAGTAACCGCACCTGCACAAATTCCTGTTACAAGAACTTTATTAGTATACGCTTGTTTCAAGTAGTCTTGTAATTCTTGATTTTCCCATAGATGATCGTTCGTACCAGATCCACCAATAACAGATACAACATCATAGTCAGAAGCAAAAACGTCTGAGAAAATGACCTCAGCAGTTGCTTTACCTTCATAGTCCCCTATGATTTCACCTGTTTTTGTACTTGCAATTGTCACATCCTATTAACACCTCATTCACATCTATATTAACACTAAATTTCACTTATGCTTAGAAACTATAGGCTGATAGTAATTATTTTAAGCTATTACTAATAACGGGTATACTAATAAGGAAAGGATGTGGTTCATCATGAATACAATGAAGGCGGTAGGATTAACTCGTTACCTTCCAATTGACAATCCCCAAAGCCTGGTGGACGTAGTTGTAGAAAAACCAAAAGCAACGGGTCGTGACATTTTGGTCAAAGTTGCGGCCATATCGGTCAATCCTGTTGATACAAAGGTACGAGCTCCTAAGGAAAGAGTTGAGGAAGTTCCTAAAATTCTAGGTTGGGATGTAGCAGGAGTCGTCGAAGAGACAGGACCGGACTGTTCATTGTTTCGTCCGGGAGATGAAGTTTTTTATGCTGGCAGTATTGCACGACAAGGCGGAAACAGTGAATACCATCTGGTCGATGAACGAATCGTTGGGCGCAAACCTGTTTCCTTAAGTTTTGTGGAAGCCGCAGCTCTTCCCCTAACCTCCATTACAGCTTGGGAAGCGTTATTTACCCGAATGTCTATTTCCCAAGATTCGGGCCCTAACAAAGGAAAGGCTCTGCTGATCATTGGTGCAGCCGGGGGTGTAGGTTCCATTGCCACTCAGCTTGCAAAACAAGCGGGGCTTACTGTAATCGGGACTGCTTCCCGATCAGAAACTGTTAGCTGGGTTAAATCAATGGGCGCGGACTATACCATTAATCACCATGACCCGCTCCTTCCACAACTTCAAGCAATTGGATTTACAAACGTTCCGTACATTTTTTGCCTGAATGCTTTGGAAAAACACTGGGCCGGTATTAGCGAAGCTATTTCTCCGCAAGGAGTTGTGTGCGCAATTGATGATCCAACCTCTCCGCTGGACCTCAAATTGCTTAAGCAAAAAAGCGTCACCTTCGTGTGGGAGTTTATGTTTACTCGCCCTGTTTACGAAACAGATGATATGATTGAGCAACATCTATTGCTTAATCGTATTGCTGATGCTGTGGACCATCAAAAATTAAAGACAACACTGACCGAAGTCCTTGGACCGATCTCAGCAGAAAATCTCCGTCAAGCCCACAAATTTTTGGAGAGCAATAGGACGATTGGTAAAATTGTACTAGAAGGTTTTGTTTAAAAACCTGTTTGCAGAGAGTATAAAAAACAATGAGGTTTCCCGATAAATCGGTGATTCGATAATTGCAATTGGATATAAATATAAAGCCGACTGCTGATCGCAGCCGGCTTTAAATACACAAAGAAACTTTCTTTTACTTATGATATGGTTCTTCGTAATCTAAATGAGGTTTTCTATATTTATCTGGCTCCCTTACGGCCCAATTTTTTCATTTTTATTTACTGGATTTTTTACATTAGCATAGAGGGTTTTGAAAGCTGAACTAAAAAACTCTTGAGGATTAACAAAGCAAGTTAAAGATGGTTTAAGTTGGACTACTTTCTTCTTTGGTTTTCTAACGGCGTTATTCCGCGGAGATTTAAAATGGGCTATTATAATGCTTAATTGCGGAGTATTTGGATCATTTACGCTGTGGATTGGTTCAACTGTAACGTGGATTGTGTTTTCTTTTATTTAAAATAAATTATACATACAAGAACTAATTGAAAAGGTTACTAGCCCGCTAATGATGAATCAAGGGCCTTATTAGAAAATAACCAAATCATTTCTAAAACCGCATAATCCAAAAGGCTGGCTAAAAGAAATTTCTGTTTTTTAGTCAGCCCTTTTGTTTTAATAGCCTGTCAACATCCTTTCACAGTGCTAGTCAATTTAACGACTGGATTAAATAGATTAAGTGTTTTTCAATGTTTAGATTCTTATATTCCTTCAAAAACCTCATTTACTTATGATACGGTTCATTACGATTAATTCGAAAAGCCCTGTACACTTGCTCCAGCAGAATGAGGCGCATTAGTTGATGGGGAAATGTCATTTTCGAAAAGGATAAAGTGCCATTGGCTCGTTTCATAACCTCTTTGCTTAATCCAAGCGATCCTCCAATGACAAATGCTATCTTACTTTTTCCGTAAGTAGCCAATTGATCAATGTCTTTAGCCAGTTCCTCTGAAGATTTCATTTTCCCTTCAATGGCAAGTGCAATAACATGAGTATCTTCTGATATTTTTGCTAAAATACGTTCTCCTTCTTTTAGCTTCACTTGTTCCATTTCAGATTCACTCAAGTTCTCGGGCGCTTTTTCATCTGGCAATTCAATAATATCCACTTTCGCATATGTGGATAACCTTTTCAAATATTCATCAATTCCTTGTTTTAAATACTTTTCTTTTAGTTTTCCAATTGTGATAATTGAGATATTCACACCCTACCCCCGCCTTACAAACATGTTTTCCACAGATTTTATCCACATATCCACAACACCAAACTACATCTTGTATGAGAATATTAGTTCCCTACTACATATATCGCCTCTTTTTGACAATATCCACAATTAATCGACTGTTCTGTATCTGCAATTTCATTTAGTAATGGTACCATTTCTGTTTCATCCACAATAATATCTAATGCCAATTCCACATGCTCTTTACAACAAAAAATTTTCATCTTTTCCTCCAATAGTTATCCACATATTATACACACAAGAAAAAAGGGGAGTCCTTTCTCCCCCTGTTCCTTTATTAAAATGTCTCTTCTGTTAATTTGAGGTTAACTGTTTTTTTCGTCCCTTGACGATAGAATGTAACTTCCATTGTCTCTCCTACATTTTTCTTTGTATACAAATGCTTACGCAAATCAATCACATCTCGAATTTTTTGTCCATCTAATTCTACAATCACATCAAACTCTTTGAGACCAGCCTGGGCTGCAGGAGATAATGGTTCCACTCCCAGCACCGCGACACCTTCCACGATATCCTTAGGCAACTTCAGCGTTTCCCGGAGATGATAACCTGAAATCTCACTAATGGACTGCAAACTCACTCCCATGTAAGGACGCTGCACTTCTCCAAACTTCTCCAAATCATCAATAATGGGCCTTGCAATATTAACCGGTATAGCTAATCCAATCCCTTCTACCGCTTCCTGAGCAATTTTCATGGAATTGATTCCAATTAGCTTGCCTGCAATATTCACAAGAGCCCCGCCGCTATTTCCTGGATTAATGGCAGCATCGGTTTGAATGACTTCCGACTGCCAATCAGCCGTTCCATCTCCATTTAAGTCTTGAGGAACGACACGATTCGTTCCTGAAATAATGCCTTGTGTTACCGATCCAGAAAACTGCAGCCCAAGAGGATTTCCAATCGCAATAACAGGCTCTCCCGGTTTGACAGCATCAGAATCGCCGAACTCCGCTACCTTTGATACATGTTCGCTTGCAATCTCCAGCACCGCCAAATCCGTCAATGCATCACTTCCAAGAACACGGGCAGGTACACGTGAACCATCTGTCATGCTTATTTCAATTTGGTTCGCACCATTAATTACATGGTGGTTAGTCACGACAAATGAACGATCTCCGGCCTTCTTATAGATGACGCCTGAACCTGTACCGGCGTCTGCTTTTTCCTCATTCCAAAAGTCAGACTGTTGGATATTGACTACCCCTACTACTGCTTCTGAAACTTTATCGACTGCCTTTGTCACGTCCGTTGTCACATCCACAGCGACCGTTTGTTGAACGTTCCCTCCTAAACCTGGTTGACTTTCTTGCTCGGTGATGGTTGTCTGGTACGGGATAATGTTCATTCTAGATAAAGTTGGAATAGAGAATAAAATAATGAGAGCCCCTATAACTGCTCCAGCTAATGCAGAAAAAAACCAACTTCCACGGCTTTTCTTTGGTTTTCCTTCACGTCTTTCATACTCTTCATCGTAATACCCCACTCTGTTCACCTTCCCTTTCACGATCAGCGATATATCGTGGGTTGATTCTCCATCAACCCACGATATAGAATGCCCTTTTTCAACCCATCTCCAAACTTCCCGATGCTCAATTAGAGATAGACCAGTTCCGTCGGTTTTTTAGGGTCTGTATCATATAGATGAACTTGATTTCCCACTTCATACCCTTTTGATTGTAAAACTTGAGTAACCGACATTCTCGCAATTTCTTTCATATTATTATCTTGACTTAAATGGGCTAAATAAATGCGCTTTGTTTGATCGCCAATTACCTCCGCCATCGCCAATGCTGCATCCTCGTTCGAAACATGGCCGACGTCACTTAAAATTCGACGTTTAACACTCCATGGATAACGTCCCATTCTCAGCATATCGACGTCATGATTACTTTCAAAAACAAAAGCATCACTATCCTTAATGATACCCTTCATTCGGTCACTCACATACCCTGTGTCTGTAATGACCGTAAACTTTTTGTTTCCTTGATGGAACACAAAAAACATGGGCTCTGCCGCATCATGTGAAACTCCAAAGGATTCCACCTGCAGGCTTCCAAAGGATTTCACTTCTCCTACATTAAAAATGAAACGTTGATCTAAATCGATATTGCCGACTAATCCTTCCATGGCTTTCCACGTTTTTTCATTTGCATAAATGGGAAGTTTGTACTTTCTCGCCAGAACCCCTAATCCTTTAATATGATCGCTATGTTCATGCGTTACTAAGATTCCTGAAAGCTGTTTTATATCACGATCTACCTGTTGAAAAAGAGCTTCCATTTGTTTTCCACTCAATCCTGCATCAACCAAAAGGGATTGCTCTCCGTTACTCACAAAAATCGCATTTCCTGTACTTCCACTTGCAAGTACGCTAAAATGCATGTCCATACTCTTTCACTCCAATGTTCATGAATTCCCTTTTTTTATGATTTGCCCTTCAAAGGCATTCACGAAGTAATCTATTTTTTCATCCACTACAATATGCCATGTAGGGGTCAATACCTGTGAACTCGATAAAGGAGCAAATGTATAATAACCCAACTCCACTTTTGTGACTTTGCTTCCTGCGGTTAGCTCGTTTTTTTGAAATAAATTTTCAATGGCTTTGATGGGCGGCAAAATCTCTTGGCTATCATCCATTTTTTCAACATTTGAAAGTAAGGACTGTTCATAAGAAACCATTTCATCTTGGTCATTCAAATGGATGACTAGCATGGCACTGCCGCTGGCATTGTCGTAGATAATCTTTCCTTTATATTGTTGATAAAAAGTAATGGTTTTATTTTCTTTATCTATATCCCATAATTCATAAGAATCGCCATAAAGGATATTTTCCTTTATAAACTGATTTAAACGAAAGGAAACATTCGAATCCGGTAACGATACCGGTTCATTAAATGTCCCTTGCAACACATACTCATTTAACCTCGTGACGGTTTGCTTTTTTACTTTTTTCATTTCTTCATCTGAAAACACTTTGCTTTTGGCATTAAAGTAAGACTCTTTCAAAGGTGTTTTCGGAAGGCTGATGTAAGTGATCTTCTCCTCTGCTAATTGTTCCTCAATACTAATCTCTGCAATCATATCCAATTGGCCTTCATCACGCTTTTCAAGGAACTGATAAGCTAAAAATAAATCAAGAATCAAGAAGGTAATAATGAATATCGTTTTGGTCTTACTCCAATCCATCTATATTCCCTCCCTCTTCTCGTTCTTCCACCTCTTGCCACGTCTGATCATAAAGATAAAACCAGGATGGCTCAAGAGACACTACTTTCGATGTAGGATCTTCTCGGATTAATTTATATCCTACTACGATGTCTTTTAATAATAGAGGATCGAACTTTGGCTGGCTCTTGATTTTTTTGATGATTTCCTCTCCTGACGTTAACCTCACTGGATAACTATCAAGCGGAAGCTTAATAAATCGGTAAATCGGTCGAGAGTATCGAAGAATTTCTGTGCTTCCCCAAAGTTGATATACTTCTGTCATACCTTGGGAATTAAAGACAGGATAGTTATCTTCATACAGCCGGTATACTACTTCTTGTTTGGTCCGGTCCCAACTTGCAAAGCGATACGTATCCGTCCATCCTCCATGATCATTGACAAAACTGAAGCTCCGCTTAAGCAGTTGATCACTTTCCATATTCTCATTTTGAATGTTAACTGGATTCACATATACCATCACGTTAATGATTGAGTCGACTTCCAAAAAACGAGAACCATCTGTATATGAATCACTATAAGCTAATGACTCTTTCTTGACATAACTCGGATCACTAAATAAAGCGTCTCGAAATTTCTCCGTTTCAATCTTATCTGTGTAATATTGAATACGATTAACTTCCATAGGCCCTGTTGGTAAGAAAATAGATCTTACATCATTGACATTATAGGAAATATAAGGACTATATTCGCCCTCGAATCTTTTATTAATTCGCTCTAAATCCTCTTCCATTCCATTTTCTACAGATGCTTCATAGATTTTTCGACGATCGTAATCAACAAAATAAGCATGAATGCCTTCCTCATGCCCTTCTTTCAATTTCAACACAATATGGTCAAAGTAAATAGACGGCAATGATTTCTCATTCATTTGAAACATGAGCTGAAATGTTTGAATAGGAATTGTATCTGGATAAATAATTTCAAGCGAATCTTTTCCATGGACGAACGATAAAAATTCATTTCTTGAAACAGAGTCTGAAATATTGCGGATATCATGAAAGCCCCATTTCTTCATTTCTGCCATCCATTTTGTAATATGCTCTTCTTTTGTAGAACCATAATGGCCATCTTCCTTATGGTACAAAACTGTAGTGGGACGCAGGTGATCTTCTAATTCCCTTTTGTTGGAGCTTATCATAATATCTTGCTGAATGTATTCGGTATTTTCGATTTCATCGTAAGCAGGTTGATAAGTCCATAAGTTCCACGTCAGCACGGCACTGATAATTACGAGTAAAAACAACAAAATGGTTTTAAATAATTCATACTTTTTCATGCCCAATCATCCTCATTTTCTCTTTCAATCGGAAGAGTAAAATAGATGGTCGTTCCAACCCCTTCTTTACTTTTAGCCCATATACTTCCTTCGTGGGCCCCCACCATTTCCTTTGCAATAGCAAGACCCAGCCCCGTTCCTCCTAAATTACGTGAACGAGCCTTATCCACTCGGTAAAAACGATCAAAAATTTTCTTTACATTGTCTTTGGGAATACCGACTCCCTCATCCTTTACGCTCACCACAATCTCTTCTTCATGCTGCTCAAGAGAGAACGTAATCGTTCCCCCTTCAGGAGAATATTTAATGGCATTCGAGATGATATTATCCAGCACTTGAGTGATTTTATCTGGATCGATATATACATAAATAGGCTGTTTCGGCAGCCTTCTTACAAATGTAATTTTTTGCTCTTTAGCCATCTCAAATCGATCTATGATATGTTGGTAAAACTCTGTAAAATTCACTACATCTTTTGAAAAACGGTAGTCGTGACTGTCTAACTTAGATAGCTGCAGCAAATCGTTCACAAGACGAATCATCCGTTCCGTTTCTGTTTGGGTAACATTTAAAAACTTAGGAGCGATTTCTTCATCTTGCCAGGCCCCATCAGCTAAAGCCTCCAAATAACTTCTCATCGTTGTCAGAGGAGTTCTAAGCTCATGAGAAACATTGGCGACGAATTCTCTTCTCTCTTGATCAATTTTTTCTTGCTCTGTAATATCATGCAAAACGGTGATAATTCCATTTATGAGCCCTGTTTCCTTTTGAATGGTAGAAACAGTTGCTCTTAAGATGAACGGCTTTTGATTGATACTAAAATCGAGAATCAACGAATCTTTTTCCAACAAATCTTCAAAGGTATACTCCTCTTCCAAACCTAATAAGTCTATGATGGGTTCTGATAAAACCGTTTCACGTGAAACATTCAACATGTTGGCTGCCGGGTCATTGATGAGGATAATTCGCCCTTTACGGTCTGTTGCAATCACTCCATCTGTCATATGGGCAAGAACAGAGCTTAATTTTCGTCTTTCCCCTTCTGTTGTGGCTTGAGCCTCTTGCAATTTCCTTGTTAAATTATTAAAGGTCAAAGCGAGTTGGCCAATTTCATCATAGCCATATATTTTGGCTTTGCGGGAGAAGTTCCCTTTTGCCATCTCGAGCGCTTGTCTTCTCATATCTGACATCGGTCTTGTAATGGTTTGAGCAAGAAGTACTCCCAATATTGCTGTAATGGCTAAAGCAATCATCGTACCTCTGGCAAAAATATTGTTAATTCCTTTCATCTGATTATATACATGCTCCATTGTTGCCATGATATAGACAGCCCCGATGATCTCATTCTGGGATGAACGGACGGGTACAGTCAACACGCGAATACGATGGCCATTTTTAGGATCGATTACAATTTTTTCCGATGTTGTTCCAACTAATAAGGCTCGCTTTACGGCAAAATCAGACGTCTTCTTTCCTACTACCCTTTGAGGATACGGATCAGATGTACCGACAATTCTCCTGTTTTGGTCAATAAAACGTACCTCGTTAATATCTTTTGATACGAAGTCCTGTAAAACCACTTGAACATCTTCCTCTAGAGTAGGAGAAGTTTCATCTCTCTTTTTCTTTGTTTCTTGCTCCAAATTATAAGCAAGTAAATTTACTCTCTCTTCAATAGAATCGGAAAAGTTAGTCACCAGCTGCCTTTCTAATTGGTTCACAAAATAAGACCCAATAATTTGAATAGCAATGGCAATCAGTAAAACGTAAATAAGAACAAATTTCAGCTGAATAGATTGGTAAAAACGTACCTTTTTCATATATCCTACTCCTGCTCGGGATTACGCAAGTAATAGCCTACTCCTCTTCTTGTAACAATCCAAGTAGGATGACTTGGGTTATCCTCAATTTTTTCACGAAGTCGTCGCACTGTCACATCGACTGTACGCACGTCCCCAAAATAGTCATAACCCCAAACCGTTTGAAGTAAGTGTTCACGTGTCATCACTTGACCAATATGTTTAGCCAAATAATGAAGCAATTCAAATTCTCGATGGGTTAACTCAATTGTTTCCCCGCGCTTAGAAACGATGTAAGCATCCGGATGAATAACGAGCGAGCTAATTTGAATCTCATTCGTCTCGCTTTCCTCTGCCGCCGATGGAGCTTGCTGATGGCGCCTTAAGTTTGCTTTTACCCGTGCTAATAGCTCACGCGTACTAAAAGGTTTCGTAACGTAGTCATCCGCTCCAAGTTCCAATCCAAGCACTTTATCAATTTCTGAGTCTTTGGCAGTCAGCATAATAATAGGCATGTCATATTTTTTTCGTACTTCTCGACATACTTCCATTCCATCTTTTTGAGGAAGCATAATATCAAGCAAAATGAGTTCCGGCTGAACCTCTTCTACCTTTTCCAATGCCTCGATTCCATCATAAGCACAATAAACGTCATATCCTTCTTTTTGCAGATTGAACTTTAAAATATCTGCAATAGGCTTTTCATCGTCCACAACTAAAATACGTTTATCCATAAACATCGTTCTCCTTCTTCTTCAGTTAAAAACATTTCATTTTGTAATTATCTATCATTTTTTCAAATGCACTTTCTTATTATACTTAATCCTCTATTAAACGTCATACAATCCTTTCATTCCTGTTAAATTAAGAGAAAAAGACCTATAGGAAAACCCCTAGCTACAGCTAGAGGTTTTCCTTAACTATAATAAGGCTTTTGAAAAAAGTCTAATAAAAAGGAAAAAAGCATGATAATCATATCATGCTTTTTGGGATGGCTCGGGACGGAATCGAACCGCCGACACAAGGATTTTCAGTCCTTTGCTCTACCAACTGAGCTACCGAGCCGTGTTACGGCTTGCGATAAACTTCGAATTTCTTTGTCAGCTTCACTCGCTCACATCCTCACGTATCCAGATACGCTGCGGTGTTCGCTCGATTGCTTCCTCGAACTTCTCGTTTCTCTCAACCCTTTTGTTTTTAAATTCATATTTCTTATATAAAAATGGCGGTCCCGACGGGAATCGAACCCGCGATCTCCTGCGTGACAGGCAGGCATGTTAACCGCTACACCACGGGACCAAAAACATTTTAATACTTTTATTCCATTTAAACAAAGATGACCCGTACGGGATTCGAACCCGTGTTACCGCCGTGAAAGGGCGGTGTCTTAACCGCTTGACCAACGGGCCATAATGATTATATTGAATAAAAGTGAGCCATGAAGGACTCGAACCTTCGACCCTCTGATTAAAAGTCAGATGCTCTACCGACTGAGCTAATGGCTCATGTTGTCTCAGCGACGTTTTTAATAATACCACCATTATTGTATATGCGCAATACTTTTTTAACAAAAACATAAAAAAGTGAAAGTAAAAGAGTACTATCTAAAAATCCGAACTCTCTCATTTTTATTTCAAACCTTACAAAAACAACATTAATCTTACCATAAAACAATGGAAAAAGAACCGTTATAGAAATCTTCATATTGAAAGGATTTCTATAACGGTCCTCCTTTAGGAAACTGACACAGAAACATACTGTGTTATGCTTTCCGCTCATTTTCCTTTATTTATTAATTATATAAGCTGCGAATCACATTTGTTTGGTTGCGATCTGGGCCTACAGAGAATGTGCAGAGAGGAATACCTGTCAATTCAGATACGCGCTCTACATAACGGCGTGCGTTCTCAGGAAGCTCATCCAACGTTTTAACGCTCGTAATATCCTCTGTCCAACCAGGAAGCTCTTCATATACAGGCTCACATTGCGATAAGATTTTTAGGCTTGCCGGATACTCATCAATGAATTCACCATTGTAACGGTAACCTACACAAATTTTCAATGTTTCAATTCCTGTTAAAACATCAATGGAATTCAAGCATAAGTCAGTTAATCCACTTACACGACGTGCATGACGAACTACTACACTGTCAAACCAACCTACACGACGAGGGCGTCCAGTTGTTGTGCCGTATTCGCGTCCGACTTCACGAATTTGATGCCCGATTTCATCATGTAACTCTGTTGGGAATGGCCCATCTCCAACACGAGATGTATAGGCCTTTGAAACACCTACTACATGCTTAATTTTATTCGGACCTACACCCGTTCCGATTGTAACGCCGCCGGCTACAGGATTAGATGATGTAACGAACGGATATGTTCCTTGGTCAATATCCAGCATAACGCCTTGTGCACCTTCAAATAGAACACGCTGTTCTGCATCTAACGCATCATTTAGCACAACAGATGTATCGCAAACATATTGAGCGATTTGTTGACCATACTCATAGTACTCGTCTAAAATATCTTCTACTTTAAATCCTTCTACTTCATACATTTTTTCAAATAGACGATTTTTTTCTTCTAAATTACGTGTTAATTTCTCTTCAAATACTTCACGATCCAATAAATCGGCCATACGGATTCCAACACGTCCCGCCTTATCCATATAAGCAGGACCAATTCCTTTTTTCGTCGTACCAATTTTGTTATCGCCTTTTCGTGCTTCTTCTACTTCATCTAATTTTAAATGGTATGGTAAAATTACATGCGCACGATTGCTAATACGTAAATTGTCTGTTGTGACTCCGCGTTCATGCAATCCTTTTAACTCTTGTACAAGCGCTTTCGGATCTACAACCATTCCGTTTCCGATCACACAAATTTTATCTTTATAAAAAATACCAGACGGAATTAAGTGTAATTTATATGTTTCACCATTGAATTTAATTGTATGACCTGCATTATTACCGCCTTGATAGCGTGCAATCACTTCTGCATTTTCTGAAAGGAAATCGGTAATCTTCCCTTTTCCTTCATCTCCCCATTGTGTTCCCACAACAACAACAGATGACATATTTGAGCACCTCCGCTTAATAAACACAACTTTTCTATAACTTCATTTGACGTAAATAAGTGTATCAATTCACTGTGATAAAGTCAATCAAAATCCGAACAATTAATCTAGTTATCTATTTATACGTTCGTTAAAAATACATTTTTAATCAACACCCACTAACAAAAAAACACCTCTTAAAAAGAGATGTTTTTCGTTAAGCGCCTGGAGGAATACCCGATTCATCAAAACGCCGTTCAAGATTAACAAACTTGTTATATTCTTTTACAAAGGCCAATTGAACGGTACCTACAGGACCGTTACGCTGTTTGGCGATAATGATTTCAATGATGTTTTTATTTTCTGTTTCGCGGTCATAATAATCGTCCCGATACAAGAAAGCCACGATATCCGCATCTTGCTCAATACTACCAGACTCACGGATATCGGACATCATTGGCCGTTTATCTTGTCTCTGTTCTACACCACGAGAAAGCTGGGAAAGTGCAATAACAGGGACTTTCAGCTCACGGGCTAATGCTTTTAAGGAACGAGAGATTTCTGAAACTTCCTGTTGGCGGTTTTCACCGCCGTTTCGGCCGCTTCCCTGAATCAACTGCAGATAGTCAATCAAAATCATCCCTAATCCACTTTCTTGCTTTAGACGACGGCATTTAGCCCGTATTTCACTGACCCTTATTCCTGGAGTATCATCAATAAAAATACCAGAGTTAGAAAGAGACCCCATTGCCATCGTCAGTTTTCCCCAATCCTCAGGAGTTAAGGAACCTGTTCTCAAGCTTTGTGCGTTAATATTTCCTTCCGCACATAACATCCTCATAACAAGTTGTTCTGCTCCCATCTCCAAACTAAAAATGGCTACATTCTCATCCGTTTTTGTTGCCACATTCTGTGCAATATTCAACGCAAAGGCAGTTTTACCAACAGATGGACGGGCAGCCACGATAATTAAATCATTGCGCTGGAAGCCGGCTGTCATGCGGTCAAGTTCGGCAAATCCCGTAGGAATCCCTGTAATATCCCCTTTACGGTTATGGAGAAGTTCAATATTGTCATACGTTTGAACCAACACGTCCTTAATATTTTGAAAGGCCCCTGTGTTTTTGCGCTGGGCAACCTCTAAAATATTCTTTTCCGCTTCATTCAACAGACCTTCTACGTCTTCTTCCCTTGCATACCCTTCAGAAGCGATATGAGTAGCCGTACGAATTAAGCGACGCAAAATAGATTTTTCTTCAACTATTTTGGCATAATACTCTACGTTAGCGGCCGTCGGAACCGAATTAGCTAAATCACTTAAATACGAAACACCGCCGACTTCTTCTAATATCTTCTGGTCGGCTAAGTCTGCTGTGACTGTCACCAAATCAATCGGTTCCCCCCGGTCAGAAAGATTCAACATACAGTTGAAAATCTTCTGATGGGCAGCACGGTACAAATCTTCTGGAATCAACAATTCCGAAGCCAAGGTTAGAGAGGATGGCTCTAAAAAAATGGCTCCTAGAACCGCCTGCTCCGCCTCAATGTTTTGGGGCGGAAGACGGTCAGCGAACAGATCACTCATATTCAATCGCCCCTTTTCTTTTCATTGAGTTTATCCCCATTAACGGGCAATAAGCCCCCCACTGATGGAAGTTCCCTTTATTGTTCGGAAACATGTACTTTCAAAGTAGCCGTTACTTCCGGATACAGTTTTACCGGTACATTCGTATATCCAAGAGCACGGATTGCATCATCCATGTCAATTTTTCGTTTATCCACCTTGATATTATGAGCTTTCTGTAATGCTTCTGCGATTTGTTTACTTGTAATCGAGCCGAATAAACGCCCGCCTTCTCCTGATTTTGCTTTCAATTCAACTGTTAGCTTTTCTAATACTTCCTTCAATTCTTTTGACTTTGCTAACTCTTCCGCCGCTTCTTTCTTTTCTTTATTCTTTTGTCCTTCTAATGCTTTCATACTCGCATTTGTCGCTTCAATTGCCAGCCCTTGCTTAATTAAAAAATTCTGTGCGTATCCATCTGCGACATTTTTGACTTCGCCTTTTTTTCCTCTTCCTTTTACATCTTGTAAGAAAATAACCTTCATTCTTTTTTTCCTCCCTCTAAATACTCATCAATTACTTGTTTTAATTTTTCTTCTGCTTCATGGAGCGTAATGTTTTGCAACTGGGTTGCTGCATTCGTTAAATGCCCGCCTCCTTGCAGACCTTCCATAATGACTTGAACGTTAATACCGCCTAGAGACCTGGCACTAATGCCGACTAGTTGGTCTTTTCTCCTGGAGATAACGAAGGAAGCAACTACTCCATTGATAGAAAGGAGCGTATCTGCCGCCTGGGCAATTAATACTTGATCAAACATTTCTTCCTCTGTTCCTTTTGAAATGGCAATCCCAGCTTTATAGATTTCAGCATTTTTTATTAACTGCGCTCTCTTGACATATTGATCCATATCTTCTTTTAAAAACTTTTGCACAAGCACCGTATCTGCCCCATGGGACCTTAAGAAAGATGCCGCATCAAATGTGCGTGAGCCTGTCCTCAGAGTAAAGCTTTTTGTATCGACAATAATACCGGCTAGTAAGGCTGTAGACTCCAGCATATTGATTTTAAATCGTTTTGGCTGATATTCCAGCAACTCCGTCACAAGCTCCGCCGTAGAAGAGGCATATGGCTCCATATAGACAAGGAGCGGATCATCAATAAATTCTTCACCACGGCGATGGTGATCGATGACAACTACATGCTCCATTTTATTTAAAAGTCGCTCTTCAATGACGAGAGACGGCTTATGTGTATCAACAATCACCAGCAGTGTGTCCTCTGTTGCGATATTTAAAGCTTCTTCCGGTGTAATAAAACGAGACCAAAGGTCCGGCTGCTTTTTAATTTCCTCTAAAAGTCTTTGAACACCTGAGTCAATCTGATTTGGATCAAGGACAATGAAGCCCTCTTTTTGATTCACTTGTGCCACTTTTAAAATTCCAATAGCTGAACCTACTGCATCCATATCAGGGTATTTGTGACCCATTATAATAACTTTTCCGCTTTCCGTCACTAGCTCTTTTAAAGCGTGGGAGATAACACGCGCTCGTACCCGGGTTCGTTTCTCCATCGGATTGGTTTTCCCGCCGTAAAACTTCACTTTCCCGTTCGGCTGCTTAATGGCCACTTGATCTCCCCCGCGGCCTAAGGCTAAATCTAAACTGGATTGAGCGAGTGCTCCCAATTCCGGCAATGTAGGGGCCCCTACCCCAATTCCAATACTTAATGTCAGCGGAGCATTCTGTTTTGTCGTTCTTTCCCTTACATCATCTAAAATTGAAAATTTATTTTTTTCAAGACTCATAAGAATTTGTTCATTTAAAACGACTAAAAATCGATCAGAGGAAGTCCTTTTAATAAAGATCCCTGTCTCATGAGCCCACTGGTTAATAAGTGACGTGACTTGACTGTTCAAGTTGCTTTTTACCTGATCGTCCATCGCTTGTGTTACTTCATCATAGTTATCTAAGAAGATAATACCTAATACCGTTCTTTCTTCTTCATACAGCTTTTCAATTTCTGTTTGTTCCGTTACATCAAAGAAGTACAACAAACGTTCATCGCGTTTAATCACCACTTTATATTTTCGCTCATTTAAAGTCACAATCTCCGTTTCAACCTCTTGTTTAATCAACGGAATCATACTTTCTGCGACATCATATAAAGATCTCCCAACCAATGTATCTTCATTAAAGCATGAAGCAAGAAACGGATTGGTCCATTCAATTTGGTAGTCGTCGTTAAATAACATAATCCCAATAGGCATTTCCATCAATGCCTCTTCACCAACTTTTTTCAGTCGGTGGGAAAGCATGGATACGTAAGATTCAAACTCATTAAACAACATTCGTTCCATTCTAATAAAAACCAATAGTACCAACAATAAACATACAAACCCGATTGCCCCTATCAGCCATTGATGATAAGTGATAATGCCCAACAAAATTAAGGCAAGGCTATATAGCAAGTAAAAGGGAAAGCGAATGATGTTCTTTTTATCAAAGATAGGCATCCATTTCAGCTCCCAATCTTTAATTTCCAAATTTCATTATTTCTTGTTTTTTCGATTTCTCAAATCAAATCCTAAGTCAATTATACCTAAGATTCGAATAAATTGAAGGAAAAATGGAAGCGCTAAAGTCAAGATAACAATTATGATGGGAACCCATTTTCCAACCGATTTCTTATGGAAGTAATAAAAGAGCAAGGCATAACCCTGAACCACTATTAACAGTTGTAAAATGGTTGCTATATTTAACACGCTAATATAGGAAAAAGAACCCTTTTCCATTTTTAAAAACGATAATACTAACACTAACAGATAATACCACAGAATACTTTTAGGCAACTTAAAACTTCTCAGAGGAGGGAATTTTTCGATTGTATAACCGAGTTTCCTTAATATCGGAACTGCTGACCACTGTGTGATAAAGGCTAAAACGAAGCCTGATATAACAAGGAAAGACGGCAGCAAATATTGGATAGTTTGGAAGGATTCCCGTAATAGCTGCATTTGTTGTTCGCTTGGCTCTTGCCCTAATGATCCAAGCATCCCTTCAGTAGTCTTCATTGATTCCTCAAAAGCTACTTGAAGTTCATTTAGCATATTTATATTAGCAAAAACATTCGTAATGACAAACAACAAAACTAAATTTATACTAAAAGTGACCGTTCCGCCCAGTAAGATGGAATAGCGGCTTTTTTCCCTTTTATAAAGCTCCCCAATCACTATTCCCCCTAACCCAAAAGCAAATGTTACAGGAACCAGTAAAATGGTCCCGAACAAACCTGTTAAAACGAGGGATCCTACAAAAAAAAGGATCGAGTTTTTCCAGCCATGCCTGGCTGTGAAAATTAAAAAAGGAACACCCAATAATAAAGAAAATAGGCTCCCTATCAATGGTATGTATAGAGAAACTAGCAGCATAACAGCAAATAGCGCCAGTAATACGGCTCCCTCCGTTAAATAACGAGTGTTTTTCACAATTTCACCTCAAACTTCAATTGAACTATTACTTATTTTATCTATTTGATACAGTGGACGCAAACGTTATAAACCAAAAAGGCTTATCCTTCAATTTTTCTCCCGGATAACCCTGCGATGCGGTCCTATGTCCAGAGCTTTGTGTTACGAAAAAGAGACAGTAAGAATGTGTTCTTACTGTCTCTTTTCATCTTAATTTATTATTCACCTGAAACGTATGGTAATAATGCCATTTGGCGTGCGCGCTTAATTGCAATCGTTAATTTACGTTGGTATTTAGCGCTTGTACCAGTTACACGACGAGGTAAGATTTTACCGCGTTCTGAAACGAACTTTTTAAGCATATCCACTTCTTTGTAATCGATGTTAGTGATGCCGTTTGCTGTAAAAAAGCAAACTTTACGACGTCTGTTACGTCCACCTTTACGTCCTCCAGCCATTCAAATTACCTCCTTCCGTTCTTTTATAAGTAGTTGACACACAAGTAAGATTCGATTTCCTCTATATTAGAATGGTAAATCATCGTCTGAGATATCAATCGTTTCACCGCTATTGGCAAATGGATCATCATCAACTCTTGTGTACCCCGAACTTTTCGGATTACGGTTCTGATCTTGACCTTGACCAAATGGGAACCCTTGTCCAGAACCACCAGTAAAGCCGCCTTGACCTCCGAAGTCTCCGCCGCCGCTTCCTTTTGGCTCTAGGAATTGCACACTTTCCGCTAACACTTCCGTCACATATACACGTTTGCCGTCTTGACCTTCATAATTTCTTGTCTGAATACGACCGTCCACTCCAGCCAAACTTCCTTTTTTCAAAAAGTTAGCGACATTTTCAGCAGGACGACGCCATACGACGCAGTTAATAAAATCTGCTTCACGTTCACCTTGCTGATTTGTAAATGCGCGATTAACTGCTAACGTGAAAGTTGCTACCGCTACTCCATTTGGGGTGTAACGCAATTCTGGATCTTTCGTTAGACGTCCCACGAGAATTACGCGATTCATCATCAGAACCACTCCTTAAGGATTTAAAAAATTTATCTAAATGAACGATTATTTTGCTTCTTCTTTTACAACGATATGACGGATAATGTCTTCGCTGATTTTTGCAAGACGATCAAATTCTTGAACCGCTTCTGTTTCAGCTTTTGCATTAACGATCATGTAGTAACCGTCACGGAAGTCGTTGATTTCGTAAGCTAAGCGGCGTTTACCCCACTCTTTTACGTTTTCGATTTCTGCACCATTATCAGTTAAAATGCCGCTGAAACGCTCAACTAAAGCTTTTTTAGCCTCATCTTCAATGTTTGGACGGATGATATACATAATTTCGTACTTTCTCATCACTGTCACCTCCTTTTGGTCTAAACGGCCCTTAAAAGGGCAAGGAGCAATAAATTTATTACTCACAATAGTAGATTATAGCATATGAATTTTAGATAATCAACACGAATCATGCATTTATCTTTTAAATAAGTCTCACCATAGGAGGGGCGTTCGATACATAGTATGCAATCAAGAAGAAAGCATCGCTTACGCCTTTACCTGGTCACGACCAAATAATGCAGAAACGATGCTTCTTTTAACATTGTATCAACAGTAGAGCTGGCACAATCTTATACGTTAAATCTGAAGTGCATAACATCTCCGTCCTGCACCAAATACTCTTTTCCTTCGAGACGGACTTTTCCAGCCTCACGCGCTGATCCCATTGTTCCTGCTGCCAATAAATCTTCATAGGCAACCGTTTCGGCTCTAATAAACCCGCGTTCAAAATCGGTATGAATAATCCCTGCACATTGAGGAGCCTTCATTCCTTTACGGAACGTCCAAGCGCGTACCTCTTGCTCACCTGCTGTGAAATACGTAGCTAATCCTAATAGATGGTAGGCTGCGCGAATTAATTGATCTAATCCCGATTCTTCGATGCCTAACTCTTGAAGGAACATGTCCTTTTCTTCTCCTTCAAGTTCTGCAATCTCTGACTCGATTTTGGCACAAATCACGATTACCTCTGCATTTTCCCCAGCTGCAAATTCTCTAACCTGTTTTACGTATGGGTTTTCGGAAGAATCAGCCACTTCTTCTTCTCCAACGTTAGCTACATATAGAACAGGTTTAATCGTCAATAAGTGGAGGCCTTTTACAATACGCATTTGCTCTTCTGTAAATTCAACAGCACGCGCAGGTTTTTCTTGTTCAAACGCCTCTTTTAATTTTGTTAATATCTCATGCTCATAAACAGCATCTTTATCTTTTTGTTTTGCCAACTTCGCCACACGGTCTAAACGTTTATCCACACTTTCCATGTCAGCTAAAATCAGCTCTAAATTGATTGTTTCAATATCAGAAATCGGATCTACTTTCCCCGCTACATGGGTAATGTTGTCATCTGCAAAACAACGAACAACATGGCAAATGGCATCTACTTGGCGAATATGGGATAAGAATTTATTTCCCAATCCTTCCCCTTTACTCGCCCCTTTTACGATACCGGCAATGTCAGTGAACTCAAATGCAGTAGGAACCGTTTTTTTGGGTTTTACCAATTCTGTTAACTTTTGCAAACGATGATCCGGCACTTCAACAATCCCGACATTTGGATCAATGGTACAGAAAGGATAGTTCGCTGATTCTGCCCCCGCTTGTGTAATTGCATTAAATAAAGTCGACTTCCCCACATTCGGAAGACCAACAATACCTGCTGTTAATGCCATCTTTATTCCACTCCTCTTTTTAAGTCAACCAAGAAAAAATAGGTTCTTAGTTAACGTATATACAACTAGACAATCCCATGCTCTTACAAGCTTGATGATGGCCAAGTTTTCCTGAACCGAAAACAAATTAGTCTTTCACAATTATAGTGAGTCATGTCTAAAAAAACAAGCTGTAATCCAAGACAAGCATTGATTTATCAATGGCTGATTTTTTCAACATTTACTAAACAGTCATACAAAATACTGCCTAAGCGATTATCGGATTCCCCGCTTGGCGTCAACCTATTAATGCTTCCGCCAAATTTCTCCCACTGCCCTTCATCGATGTTGATCGTTTTCGGATGCGCTTGCTTCATTATCTTCACTATTCCCTTTACTTCCCCTCGCTTATTAAAAACGCGAACCTGGTCATTTTCTTTTAATCCTTGCTCATGGGCTATATCCGGAGATACTTCCACTTTTACAGTTTGCATATTATCAATTAAAGGATAATGCTGAGAGTGGTTTGACCTCATCGGATGAATGGATAATAATGTATACGGATAACCTTTAGCCAAGTTCGGGTTACTAACAGGAGATTCCTTGGGAAATAATTTCTTTAGTTTCCCGTCCAGCCCTTTTTGCGCAGCAGTTAAAGAGAGAAATTCATACTTCCCTGTCGGTGTCAGAAACACTTTGTTTTTCCACGGAATCTCTTCAACCGGCAACAACAGATGCCGTTCTTTCTTCAATCGTTCCAGTGTATATCCTTTTTGTTCCAACTCCCCCAGCCCCATACGAAGGAATTCGTCAATCGAATAGTCAAAGTGATGACCGAAACCTAAACGTTTGGCAAGTTCCGTCCAAATCCATAAATCGGATTTGGCTTCTCCAGGCGGTGCCACAAGCGCCTCACCATAATTCATATAACCATGATACATAGAAGAATAATAAATATCCGTTTCTTCAAAGACCGTTGTCGCAGGCAGTACATAATCCGCAGCTTCTGCTGTATCTGTCATAAAATGATCAATGACTACCACCATCTCAACCGATTCGAACGCTTTTTTTACCACATTCGTATCCGGAACTTGAGTGAGCGGGTTTCCACATGTCACCATAATCATTTTAATTTCCGGATTTACCGCCTGTAAGATTTCTTCCGCTTGCTTCATCATGGAAAAGACGCGATGGTATCTTTTGCGTTCTGGCAATGTCAAAGCTGCCGTATTAAAACTTCGTCCTACTTGAAGGTTTCCAAAGTTCGCTCCTCCGCCAGCAATCCCAACATTGCCGCTAACAGCGACTAACGCATCAATTAAACGAATCGTATTCCCTCCATTTTGATAGCGCTGCATGCCCAATCCAAGATAGGTGGTCGTTGGACCGTCCGCATATAAACGGGCTAATATACTAAAAACTTCCCTCTCCACTTCAGCGGCTTCTATGATTTCTTCCCATTCTGTCTGCTCAATCAACTGGCGAAGCGTTTCGTACCCATGGGTATAATGTTCGATGAAGTTCTGGTCCTCTAATCCAAGTTCGATGATTTCCTTTATCACCCCTAAAGCCAATAGGCCGTCCATTCCAGGCTTAACCGACACATAATGGTCCGCAATTTTAGCTGTAGCGTTAAAAATGGGGTCGATGACCGTAAGGGTGGCTCCCCTTCTTTTAGACTCCTGTAAATGCTGGAACAAATGCATATTCGTTCTAGCGACATTTCTTCCCCATACAACTACGTGTTTGCTGTTATAAATATCTTCGGGCGAGTGGCTGTAAGATTGTCCAAAATCCCATGTTTGCGCCTCAATTCCCGCTCCCCAGCAAATACTCCCGATCAATTCTGTTACTCCTCCAAAACAATTGAAAAAACGTTGATCAAGGTTTTTCAAGAAACCGCTATTTGCGTAGTCATGACTGTGCAAAACAGCTGTGGGTCCGTATTGCGCCTTTATCTCTTTTAATTTTTGAGAGATTTCGTTTAACGCTTGTTCCCATGTAATTTGAACAAATTTGCCGTTTATTTTCTTCAAAGGATGAAGAAGGCGATCTTTTGAATTTGTTTTTGTCTCAAGCATGCGCCCCCTGCCGCATATTTTCCCTTGTGTAATAGGGTGGAGGGGATCTCCTTCTACCTTTGTTACTTTCCCACTTTCTACCGTTACCTTAAACCCGCAACTATCCCAACAATTCAGTGAACATGCGGATGTAAATTGTCGTGTCAATCTTCTCCCTCTCTTCCTATCACCGCTTTTGATGTAGTTGATTTTCAGTATAAAACAAGGCGCAAAAAAAAGCATGAGTTTATTCCTCATGCTTCACTAACACTTTTTTCATTTTTCTAGCAAATTCTCTCCTCGGCAGCATTACGCTATGGTCACAGCCCTCACATTTGATTCGCACGTCCATTCCCATCCGAATAATTTTCCAACGATTCACTCCGCAGGGATGTGCCTTTTTCATTTCTACAACGTCCAATAAACCAAATTCTTTTTCTGTCACTGTTCTTCTCCTTCCTCTATTTCTTTATGGGCTCAGAATGATGATTGATTTTCTTTTTTGGGCGGTCCTTCATTTCGGTTATACATCACCATACGAGGAAACGGAATCTCAATTCCATGTTGATCCAGCTTTGCCTTTACCTCTTTTCGAATGACTCTCGCAATATGCCAATGCTTCATCGGTTTTACTTCGCAAACAATGCGCATGACCACCTCGGTTCCTACCACATTTTGTACTCCAAGCAGTTCAGGGGACTTTACCATATCTTCATATTTATCCGGCAATTCCTGCAATAGTTCTGTAATAATTTTCTCCGCTTCTGCAATATTCTCTTCATAGGCGATACTTACATCAACAAAAGCCATGCTATTGTAAATTGAAAAATTCGTTACTTCTACAATACTTCCATTTGGCAATATATTCAATTCACCTGTCCAGCTTTTTATTTTGGTCGTACGGAGTCCAATCTCTTCAACTGTTCCTTCAAATGTACCAACCCGAACATAATCACCTACCGAGAATTGGTCTTCAAAAATGATAAAAAAGCCGGTAATAATATCCCGGACTAGGTTTTGGGCTCCAAAACCTACCGCGAGTCCTACAATTCCCGCCCCTGCAAGCAAGGCTTTCACATCAATTGTCATGGTCTCCAAAATCATCATAAAGGCAACGAAATATACGACATACGTCAGAATGTTTTGCAATAACTTCATTAGTGTTGCTTCACGTCTTTCAGAGATTCTGAGCGGGCTTTTCTGCCTTACTTCAAATACTTTGTTCAAAGCCACTTTTCCAATTTTGATGAAAAAAGCAGCTAATATTAAAATCAGTATACTTTTGACAATTCCCTCTCCAATTTGAGTCCATAATTGTTCATTAGACAAGTACCTTATCATCGATTCCCACACTTTGGATAACGACCACACAATACATACCTTCCTTTTCTCTGATTAATAAAAAACTTATTTTTTCATTTTAACAAGTTTTTTTATTCATTTGTAGCGATTCATAAAAGGATAGAGGAGAATAGCCGTCAATAAATAGAGATTCAACAATCCATAAATGGGGTATAAAATAGAAATCAAGTTAGAAAATCCAATATATGTAAAAGGGATCATAATCACTAAAATAAAGCAAGAGGTGAACCAAATAGGAAGGCGACTTTGATAATTAATTCTTGTCACCATCCCCAAAACACCAGAAACTGCCGTCGTATAAATAGCAATTAACAGCAAAACCGTCATAAAGACGAGCATTATATAAGGGAAATATTTTAAAATTGCAAAAAGAGGAATTTCATACAATGGCAGTTCACTCGCCACTTGCATCAATGATTCATTATAAACAAAAGAAATAACTCCTAGTAATAAACCGCTTCCTACACTGGCAATTACGATTTCCTTTTTACTTTTAATTTCCTGCCCAATCGCTGCTATTACTGCCACAAGGGGTAAAATATTTAGTGCCGTAAAGGTAAAGCCAGCCGGCCAGTTCGCTTGAGATGTCCAAGTTAAAGCCCATGGATTTCCATTTTTCAACATAAACATGAGTAACACAGCAATGAGGCCTATAATCAACACAGGGATAACGACTGAATTAACTTGAATCATTCCTTTTATCCCTTTTATAAAAATTAAAGCCACTAAAGCGGAAAAAACGCTAATTCCTACACTAAAAGGTATTTCAAATGTCTGCAATGTAGCCCCCCCGCCAGCAATCATCACGACCGTTGTTGTAAATAAATAAAATAAAATTAAAACATCATAGATGATGGACCACCTTTTCCCTACAAGTACCTTTAACACAGGCTGAAAATGTTCACTTTTCTGTTCATAACTAATAAGCATGACAACATAACAAGAGATGGAAAAAATGATAGTAAATAATAGAATGGCCAGTCCACTTTCTTCTCCAAAAAATTGCCATAATTCTCTTCCCGAAGCATAACCCGCTCCAATCATCGTCCCCATAATCAAAAACATCCATTTTAATCCAGATCCCCACATCTTCTTCCCCCCAATCTTTTTTTGGCAACTACGTATAGAAAACCACACATCTTCGTATACTGTTACTACTATGTAAAAGAGGTGAACTCTATGAATCTAAAACCTTCTCTTTTAGACAACCAAAAACAAAGTATGAGGGTCTCCCATGAAGATGAACAAGCTTCTTATCAGTTAAGCCGTCATTTATTATCTCTTTTGCCGACTAATTCTCATAGACCGGTGGTAGTTGTTTGTATCGGTACAGACCGTTCCACTGGTGATTCCTTAGGCCCGTTAGTAGGAACGAAGCTGACCGCTCGAAATCTTTCCTCCTTTCATGTATATGGGACATTGGAAGAACCTATTCACGCGATGAACTTAAACGATACTCTTAAACAAATTCAACGGTTTCATCAAAATCCTTTTATTATCGGGATTGATGCTTGCCTGGGGAAAATGAAAAATATCGGCACTGTTTCAATTGGTATAGGTCCAGTAAAGCCTGGGGCCGGCGTCAATAAGGATTTACCCCCAGTCGGGGATATTCATATGACAGGGATTGTAAATGTCAGCGGGTTTATGGAATTTTTTGTTCTTCAAAATACTCGTTTATATTTAGTCATGAAACTGGCTGACCTGATTGCCGACAGTATTGCAAAAGCCAGCTATCAGTTTCCATTACAAGAGAAAAACACTTCTTTTCTCCAGCGCTTCGGAAAATATAAAGCATAAAAAAATCTCTTCACATATCGTAAAGAGATTTTCTTTCTTATTGGTCTTTAGCCGTTATACCTTGGAAAATTTCAATCAAACGCTCTAAATCGTCTTTTGAAAAGAATTCAATTTCAATTTTCCCTTTTGACTTATTTTGTTTAATGGTAACGGAAGTCCCTAAACTTTCACGTAAAACTGCTTCCGTTTCTTTAATAAATATATCTTTTTGGGGTTTACTCTTTGTTTCACGTGAAACATTCTCATTTAACTGAGCGATATGCTGTTCCAATTGTCGAACATTCCAGCCTTCTTTCAACGTCTTATGTGCCAAGGATGTAATATTCTCTTTATTTTTCAAACTTAATAAAGCTCTTCCATGCCCCATGGATAATTGGCCATGGGAAATCAAATCTTGAATATTTTCCGGAAGATTAAGCAGACGCAAATGATTAGCAATGTGCGGACGGCTCTTGCCTAGACGGGAAGCTAACTGCTCCTGGGTGACGTTTAACTGCTTCATGAGCATTTGGTAAGCCAGCGCCTCCTCAATAGGAGTTAAATCTTCACGCTGGAGATTTTCAAGCAGAGCCAGTTCCATCATCTGCTTTTCCGATAAATCCCTTACGATAACGGGGACTGCATTCAATTCCGCTTCTTTCGCTGCTCGAAATCTTCTTTCCCCTACGACAATTTCATACCCTTTAATGCTTTTTCTAACCACAATTGGCTGTAAAATCCCATGCTGGAGAATGGAATCCTTTAACTCTTCAATGGCTTCTTTCTTAAACACTTTACGGGGTTGATATGGATTAGGCCTCAATTCATGAATATTCATTTCTTGGACAGATTCTTCTGTTTGAAGCTCTAATCCTGCAAATAGAGCATTAATTCCCTTCCCTAACCCTTTCGCCACTATACATCACTTCCTTTGCAAGCTCCGTATATACTTCAGCTCCGCGAGATTTTGGATCATATAAAATAACAGGTTCTCCATGGCTAGGCGCTTCACTTAAGCGAACATTTCTTGGAATAATCGTTTGATATACCCGGTCCTGAAAATACTTTTTAACTTCTTGCGTCACTTGAAGGCCTAAATTTGTCCTTGCATCTAACATGGTTAATAGTACCCCTTCAATACGCAAGTTAGAATTTAAATGCTTTTGTACAAGGCGGATTGTATTTAGAAGCTGGCTGAGCCCTTCTAAAGCGTAAAATTCACATTGCACAGGAATTAATACAGAGTCCGAGGCCGTTAAAGCATTAATGGTTAAAAGCCCCAAAGAAGGGGGACAATCAATGATGATATAATCAAACTGCTCTTTGACTGTTTCTAAAGCTCTTTTCAACCGTACTTCTCTAGACATCGTTGATACAAGTTCAATCTCAGCTCCCGCCAATTGAATAGTAGCGGGGATGATACCCAACCCCTCCACCGAGGTAGGATAAATGACTTCTTTTGTACCAGTGTCTTCTACAATAACGTTGTAAATGCAAAAATCTACATCGGATTTGGAAATCCCCACACCGCTTGTTGCATTCCCTTGTGGATCTGCATCTACTAATAACACTTTTTTCCCATGATATGCTAAACATGCCCCTAAGTTCACCGCCGTGGTAGTTTTTCCAACTCCACCCTTTTGGTTGGCGATCGCAATGATTTGACCCACGGTGCCACCTACCCTCATTTTACATGAAAATCTATTTATCTCTATTTTACCATTAATTTTCAGAATTTTTCTTATATGATAAAAAACCTCATCCTATTTTCAGATGAGGATGAAGCCTTGCTCTATGGTTTTTTAGGAACTTTAATTGTAATTTGATAATACTCTTCAAACTCTTCTTCCTTCGAATCAATGGAAATGCCACTATCTGTTACCATAGATAAAGATTGGCGAATTGTATTAATGGCTATTCTCATATCTTTACTAAGCGATTTTCTTTTTGCCTTCGGTTTCACCACTTGTTGTTCGAGCAATTTCACTACTCTTTCTTCTGTTTGCTTTACATTGAACTGTTTTTCAAGAATCTCCTGTAAAACGGCCAGCTGCTTTTCTTCACTCTTTAAAGGAATTAAAGCACGAGCATGCCGTTCCGTAATTGTCTTTTGTTTGATGGCTTCTTGAATTGGAGTTGGCAATTTTAATAAACGAAGCTTATTTGCCACCGTTGACTGCCCTTTTCCAAGCCGCTGGGCCAGCGCTTCTTGCGTCAAATTATGTAGTTCAATGAGTTTAACGTAGGCAAGTGCTTCTTCAATGGCTGTCAATTCTTCACGCTGAAGATTTTCAATCAGTGCAACAGAAGCAGTTTCGGTATCATCAAGCTGTTTAACTATTGCAGGAATAGTCTCCCATCTTAAGCTTTGAACCGCACGCCATCTTCTTTCCCCGGCAATTAATTCATATAAGCCATCTTCTATCTCTCTTACGACAATCGGCTGGATAATTCCATGTGTCCGAATGGTAAGTGCCAATTCCTCAATTTTATGCTCATTGAATACGGTACGCGGCTGATATCGATTAGGTATAATAGTTAAAACTGGTATTTGCTTAATTTCTTCTTTAATGACTGTTTCTTCTTCCAGTAACTCTACTTCTTGTTCTTGTTCTTGTTCTTGTTCTTGTTCTACTTCATTTTTTTCCTTCAAATTAAAAAAGCGTGAGAAAGCAGATTTCATAGTCCTACACCACCTTCAGGAAAATCCCACTTAATATTTCGATATTTATACTTCATTTCCTGCTTTTTATCCAAAGAAAATGGAAGAGATACACCAATGCTTCATATGAAACATTGGTGTATCACCCTTTTTCTAACTAAAAAAAGATAAGCTGGGAAGTTCTTCGCTTATGACTCCTACTCTTCGGTCTTTTTGCTTCTGCATCCTAAATCTTAAAATGTTACCCATGCAGAAGTTTTGAAGTACAGGAGGTACGAGTCAGTCTTTTGGATCGCAATCCCTCCATTAAGCTGAAACCGTCTCAAGCTTGAACGATCCCTTCGCTTGTCTTATTTTATTCAATCGGCATTTTAAGAGGAGTACCTGGTTTTCTAGGGTATTTTTTAGGCGTTTTTTGCACTTTTTTTATCCCGATAATATGTCGTTCGCTTTTTTCGAATGGCAAATATAATTGCTCAACCCATTGAAGCTCTCCACCTAATAATTTCATCGACTTTTTCCCTTTTTCCAGCTCTTCTAAAGCAGTCGCACCTTTCATGGCAATAAACATTCCTTTTTCTTTTACAAGGGGTAAACAAAACTCATTCAATACAGAAATCCTTGCGACAGCTCTTGCTGTAACTAAATCAAAGCTTTCGCGGTGAGCTGGATTTTTCCCGAATATTTCTGCACGGTCATGGTATAAATGAACATTCTCCAACTTCAGCTTTTCTACTAGATGAGATAAGAAAGTAATCCTTTTTTGCAATGAATCCACAATACTTATGTGCAGGTGAGGAAAACAAATCTTTAAAGGAATACTTGGAAATCCTGCTCCCGCTCCTACATCACATATATGTCCGACTTTTGCAAGGTCAACAGAAAAAGCAAGGGACACTGAATCAAAGAAGTGTTTTTCTAATACTTCTTCATACTCCGTAATAGCCGTCAGATTCATCTTTTCGTTCCATTCCACTAACGTCTCATAGTACAAGTCAAATTGTGCCAGCTGTTCATCCGAAAGTTCAATTCCCTTCGCTTGAAGGAGCTTCTTAAATTGTTCTTTATTCATTGGAAATTCCTTTCATCATTTCATACTCCTATTAGGTTATCCAGAGATTTTAGCGATACGCCCTTGTTCAATATATACTAACAAAATAGAAACATCAGCCGGATTTACACCTGAAATGCGTGATGCTTGGGCCACAGTCAATGGCCTTACTTGCTTCAGCTTTTGCTTCGCTTCTGTCGCCAATCCGTTTATAGCTTCGTAATCAATATCTTCTGGAATCTTTTTATCTTCAAGTTTCTTTAAACGTTCTACTTGCTGAAGTGATTTTTGGATGTATCCCTCATACTTCACTTGAATTTCCACTTGTTCCGCCACATCTTCAGAGATATCCGTCTCCGCCGGGATCATTTTACGTATATGTTCATATGTCATTTCAGGGCGTTTCAATAAATCAATACCGCGAATACCATCTTTTAGTTCGCTTCCGCCTGCTTCTCGAATCAATTGCTGCACCTCAGCAGTTGGTTTGATAATAATAGAATGCAAACGCTCTTTCTCTTGCTCAATTTGTTCTTTTTTAGCTAAAAATTGTCCGTAACGTTCTTCAGAAATCAATCCAATTTTGTGGCCAATATCCGTCAAGCGCAAATCGGCATTATCATGACGTAATAATAATCGGTATTCTGCTCTAGAAGTTAATAGACGATATGGCTCATTTGTCCCTTTCGTCACTAGGTCATCGATCAGGACTCCAATGTAGGCATCTGAGCGGCCCAAAATGACTTCTTCTTTTTCTAATGCATTACAAGCAGCATTAATTCCAGCCATCAATCCTTGGCCAGCTGCCTCTTCATACCCGGATGTACCATTGATCTGGCCGGCTGTATAAAGATTTTTCACTACTTTTGTTTCTAGTGTTGGCCATAGTTGAGTCGGAACAATCGCATCATATTCAATAGCATATCCCGCACGCATCATTTGCACGTTTTCAAGTCCAGGGATAGTCGAAAGAATTTGGCGCTGCACGTGCTCCGGCAAGCTAGTAGAAAGGCCCTGCACATACACTTCCTCCGTATTCCGCCCTTCCGGCTCAAGGAAAATTTGATGGCGCGGCTTATCATTAAAACGTACGACTTTATCTTCAATAGACGGACAATAGCGCGGCCCTGTCCCTTTAATCATCCCTGAATACATTGGCGAAAGATGCAGATTCTCATCAATGATTTGATGGGTTTTTTCACTTGTATAAGTTAACCAACAAGGAAGCTGATCGGTAATATATTTTGTGGTTTCATATGAAAATGCACGAGGCACTTCGTCCCCTGGCTGGATTTCCGTCTTGCTATAATCAATGGTATGACTATTGACACGAGGAGGAGTACCTGTCTTGAACCGTGCTAATTCAAATCCAAGTTCTTGCAAGTGTTCCGACAGCTTAATAGATGGCTGCTGATTGTTGGGTCCGCTGGAGTACTTAAGTTGCCCTAAAATAATTTCTCCTCTAAGGAATGTTCCTGTAGTGATAACGACTGCTTTAGCTGTATATTTCGCACCTGTTTGTGTGATTACACCTTTACACACTCCATCCTCTACTACAAGATGTTCCACCATTCCTTGCATCAATGTTAGGTTTGGTTCATGCTCAAGCGTTTTTTTCATCTCGTGCTGATATAAAAATTTATCCGCCTGGGCACGTAATGCACGAACCGCTGGACCTTTTCCCGTGTTTAACATTCTCATTTGAATATGAGTTTTATCAATATTTTTCCCCATTTCTCCGCCTAGAGCATCAATCTCCCGTACTACAATCCCTTTGGCGGGCCCACCTACGGAAGGGTTGCAGGGCATGAATGCTACCATATCCAAATTAATGGTTAATGCTAATGTCTTTGCCCCCATTCTGGCAGAAGCGAGTGCGGCCTCACAGCCTGCATGGCCGGCACCGATGATAATCACATCATAATTGCCTCCATCATATTGATAGTTCATGTATATACCTCCTTTTTATTTCCCTAAACAGAACTGTGAAAACAGCTGGTCAATTAAGCTTTCATGAACCGCTTCTCCAATGACTTCGCCTAACAGCTCCCACGTTCTTGTTAAATCAATTTGTACAATATCGATCGGCACACCATTCTCCACTCCCGCCAATGCTTCCTCAATGGCCTGTTTAGCTTGAGTGAGCAGCGCAATATGTCGAGTATTAGATACATACGTTAAATCATGGGCTTCGACAGATCCCTCAAAGAATAAAGAAGCAATAGCTTCTTCAAGCTCATCGATTCCTCTTTCTTCTAATAGTGAAGTGGTAACGATTGAATGATTTCCTGCCATTTCCTTGACTCTATCCATATCAATTTTAGGGGAAAGGTCTGTTTTATTTACTATAACAATAAAGTCCATCCCTTGTACTGCTTCAAAAAGTTGCTCGTCTTCTTTTGTTAAAACATCATGATAGTTTAAAACAAGTAAAATTAAATCAGCTTGCTTTAAGTATTGGCGAGAACGTTCGACCCCGATACGTTCGACAATATCTTCTGTCTCCCTAATACCTGCCGTATCGACCAATCTCAATGGTACTCCTCTTACATTTACGTACTCTTCAATCACATCGCGTGTTGTGCCCGGTATATCTGTGACAATGGCTTTTGTATCATGAACAAGACTATTCAAAAGAGAGGATTTCCCGACATTAGGACGCCCTACAATCACTGTCGCTAGGCCTTCACGCAAAATTTTTCCTTGTTGAGATGTTCGTAGCAGCCTTTCGATTTCAATTTTTACTTTCGTTGCCCTTTCAACTAACATTGTATGAGTCATTTCTTCGACGTCATCATATTCAGGATAATCAATATTCACTTCCACGTGCGCCAACGTCTCCAAAATCTCCTGTCTAAGCCTGCGGATTAAATTCGATAGGCGCCCTTCCATCTGATTAAGAGCAACATTCATTGCCTTATCTGTTTTGGCACGAATTAAGTCCATCACAGCTTCCGCTTGAGATAAATCGATTCTTCCATTTAAAAAAGCCCGCTTTGTGAACTCTCCAGGGTCGGCTAAACGCGCACCATTTGCTAGTACTAATTGTAAAACACGATTGACCGATACCAATCCGCCGTGACAATTGATTTCGACCACATCTTCACGCGTGAAAGTTTTAGGGCCTTTCATGAGAGCAAGCATCACTTCTTCAATTTTTTGATTCGATTGCGGATCTATAATATGGCCATAATGAATCGTATGGGACGGAACTTCTAACAGATTCTTTCCTGATGGACTTTTAAAAATACGGTTAGCAATGGGGATAGCTTCATCACCGCTTAAACGAACTATAGCAATAGCCCCCTCACCCATTGGAGTTGAAATGGCCGCAATTGTATCAAAATCTAACATCTCTTCTTCACCCCTTTTCGGTAACATGACAATATTTATTCAAACGATAACGGTTCGTCTATCTTTTTCCTTATTTATTATCGTTTACATTTTTACGGAAATGAAAACAAAAAAATATATGCTATTCCTAACTTCTTAGCATATCATACTTCATATTTAAACAGAAGAAACTGGCCCTTGATATAATAATAAGCAAAACGATACTTATTCACACCCTTATCTTAAAACAGCAATCATTATTGTAACTTATCCACATGTGAATAACAATTATATTCTTCTTGGCACTTTCGGCTTTCTCTAAAAGCTTACAAAATCGCCATTTGTCATGAAAAAGCCAAATAAAAAAAGCTTCAGGCATGCCCAAAGCTTTTTAACGTATAATAGGTTCAAGAACTACTTTTCGTTTTGCTCCTTCCTCAATAGAGGAAGTTTTCACTAAAGGGTGATTTTTCAATGTTTGATGAATGATTTTTCGTTCATGGGCCGGCATAGGTTCAAGAACCACTTTTTGGGATGTTTTCGACACTTGAGCAGCCAATTTTTTCGCTAGGTTTTCCAACGTTTCCCTTCTCCGCTCTTTATATCCCTCAGGATCTAAAGTGATGGTTAAATATTCGTTGGAATAACGATTCGCGACGAGCTGGGTTAATAACTCCAAAGCATTGATTGTTTGTCCTCTTTTCCCAATAAGAATACCCATGTTTTCACCGCTCAAGTGAAACTCATGTTGCTTTCCTTTTTGTGAAATTTCTATATGAACACGCATACCCATTTCACTTGCAACTGCCTTAAGAAAATGAGCAGCCTCTTCAATTGGATCGATTACTCTTTCAATTTCCACGACAGCAGGACGCGACTTCCATAATCCAAGAAATCCTCTTTTTCCTTCATCTACTACACGAATAGTCGCTTTATCTCGGGAAATACCCAATGTACTTAATCCATTTTTGACAGCTTCCTCTACATTTTGACCTTCAGCGGTTACTTTATTCACTTTTTCGTTCCACCCGATTCACGGACCGACGCTTTTAATTCGGGTCCCTTTATAAAATAAGTTTGGACAATCATAAAGATATTTCCCACTACCCAATACAATGAGAGCGCTGCAGGGAAATTAATGGCAAAAACAATAATCATAATTGGCATTAACCATAGCATCATCGCCATTTGCGGGTTTTGATTTTCTGTTCCCGCCATCATCATTTTTTGTTGAATGAACGTTGTGGCTCCTGCAACAAGCGGAAGAATGAAAAATGGATCCGCTTCCCCCAAGTCAAACCAAAGAAAGTTATGACTCGCAATTTCTTCCGTGCGAGTAATAGCATGGAAAAACCCAATTAAAATAGGCATTTGGACAACTAGTGGTAAACATCCAGCAAGCGGATTGACCCCATGTTGTTGGAAAAGTTGCATGGTTTCTTGCTGCAATTTCTGTTGAGTTTTCGCATCCTTTGAGCTGTACTTTTCTTTTAGTTTTTGCATCTCAGGTTGAAGCGCCTGCATCGCTTTTGAGCTTTTTGTCTGCTTAATCATCAACGGCAACAGGATTAAACGAATGAAAACCGTAACAATTACAATCGATAAACCGTAACTATTGCCAAACAACTCCGCAAAATAAATAATGACCATAGAAAGCGGATACACTACGTACTCATTCCAAAACCCCTTACTATCAGGAGTAATGGGTTCATTAACCTGTGTACAACCAGCCATGAATGAGACTAAAAGTACAAGTAATAAGCCAAATAACAGCCTCTTTTTCATATGAACTCTCCTCTTTCCCTCCAGATTTAAAATAACCCCATTTTCAAATCCATTATATAAGGATTAAATCGAAAAACAATAAAAAGCTTAAAGATGCTTATTTTCTCCTTTTAATTGAACATGTTGCTTTTTTAGAACCTTCGCTTTTCGTAAAACGTGCGCCAAACTCTTTTTCACTTCTTCGTATTCCATATCTGATACCGGCATTCTTGCAATGATAATGTAATCTTTATGTTGATTCAGATCTGGAGAAAATTCAAAAATCACCTGGCGAATGAGGCGTTTTATTCGATTTCTAGTAACCGCATTCCCAATTTTTTTACCCACCGACAACCCCACCCGGAAATGTACTTGTTCCGGCTGATCCATCACATAAACGACAAACTGGCGATTGGCAAAGGATTGTCCATTTTTGAATACTGCTTGGAATTCTTTATTTTTCTTAATGCGATATTCTTTCTTCATTCGTAACATCTCCTGTTCTTTTTCAGCTTTTAAGTAAATAAGCTATGTAATTAGGAGGTGAATAAGAAAAGCGCAAGTGCCTTAGTCAAATTAGAAGGAAATAAAAATAGTTCCTGTCCCGCACAAGCTTTTTTGCCTCATGGGTACAATGGTCTCTTCTGCAGCGGGTCCAGGCTTGGGAGCTAGACACCCGTACTCATTCGGAAAAGATGCTTTCCTTTTAAAATCGTCTATAAAGTTGAAAAAAAAGACCACTGACGTTTCAGTGGCCTACGCTGATAATACTTTTCTTCCTTTACGACGACGACGTGCTAAAACTTTACGTCCATTTGCAGTGCTCATACGGCTACGGAAACCGTGTACTTTGCTGCGCTTACGTTTATTTGGTTGATAAGTGCGTTTCATCTATAAACACCTCCCCGAGGAATATCTGAAAAAGACAGTCTTGAAAATTATAATGAAAAATACCTCTATATGTCAATCTCCAACAACAAAAAAAGGTTAAAAAACTATTCAACCCATGTTACAGAATATCAGAATCTCTGTCTTTTTTCAAATTATTTTTCTAAGTTTTTATTTTCTTTTCCCTTCAGCATATCTTCTACAAAGATCCAAACCAGTAGCTTTTTTACGATATATGCTTTAAAAATCGCATTTGTGGATAAGTTTTTTCGACATTTTTTACAATACACAACTATTATCGACAAATGGTACACATTATATGGTGTTGTGGAAAACTTTTCTCCACAACTTGTAGTGCTTGTGGATAAGTTTTTAAAATTCATTGCAACTATTGGTTTTCTTTGATATTATATTTTTGTTTTCACTCTTAACAACTTTTCCACATTATAATCTTATCCACAGATTGTGGATAAGATGTGGACATTATATTCATGCTGTTTATAAATGGGATTCTTGAAATTGTGGATACTGTCGAATAGTCATCTTTCTTCTATAATATATATTTATTCACATCTAAACAATATTAAATTTCCGGAATATTATTCATCGATAATTCAGCGTTGTACAAAGGTTGTACAAATTGCAATAAATATAGAGATGTAAGGAGGGAATGCATTGGAGAACATTTCAGATTTATGGAATAAAGCCTTAGGAGAGATTGAAAAGAAACTGAGCAAACCTAGCTTTGAAACATGGTTAAAATCTACAAAAGCCCACTCTCTTCAAGGAGATATGCTCATTATTACGGCGCCAAATGACTTTGCCCGGGACTGGCTGGAGTCTAGATATTCCAACTTGATATCGGAAACCCTGTATGATCTGACCGGTGAAGAGTTGGCTGTAAAGTTCATTATTCCCCAAAATCAAGCAGAAGAAGATTTCGAAATCCAAACTCCTAGAAAAAAGGTTAAAAAAGAAGAGGCAAACGAACTCCCTCAAAGTATGCTCAATCCAAAATATACATTTGATACGTTTGTCATCGGGTCTGGAAATCGTTTTGCTCATGCTGCCTCTTTAGCTGTTGCCGAGGCTCCTGCAAAAGCGTATAACCCCTTATTTATATACGGGGGAGTCGGATTAGGAAAAACACATTTAATGCATGCTATCGGCCATTATGTTCTTGATCATAACCCTTCAGCCAAAGTCGTTTATTTGTCTTCAGAAAAATTCACAAATGAATTTATCAATTCCATTCGTGACAATAAAGCTGTCGAATTCAGGAATAAATATCGAAATGTTGATGTTCTTCTAATTGATGATATTCAGTTTTTGGCAGGGAAAGAACAAACACAAGAAGAATTTTTCCATACGTTTAATACTCTTCATGAAGAAAGCAAGCAGATTGTGATTTCCAGCGATCGACCGCCAAAAGAAATCCCAACTTTGGAAGACCGTCTCCGATCTCGATTTGAATGGGGTTTAATTACCGATATCACCCCTCCCGATTTAGAAACTCGTATCGCAATTTTGAGAAAGAAGGCCAAGGCTGATGGATTAGTCATTCCGAATGAAGTCATGCTTTATATCGCAAACCAAATTGATTCCAATATTCGTGAATTAGAGGGCGCCCTCATTCGTGTAGTGGCGTATTCTTCACTTATTAATAAAGATATCAATGCAGATCTTGCTGCTGAAGCATTAAAAGATATCATTCCAAGCTCTAAACCAAGAGTCATTACAATTCAAGAGATTCAACGAATTGTAGGACAACACTTCAGTGTGAAATTGGAAGATTTCAAGGCTAAAAAACGAACAAAGTCAGTCGCTTTTCCACGCCAAATTGCTATGTACTTATCTCGTGAACTCACTGACTGCTCTCTTCCGAAGATTGGAGAAGAGTTTGGAGGAAGAGACCATACAACGGTCATTCATGCACATGAAAAAATATCTAAGCTTATTCAAACAGACAGCCAATTGCAACGACAAATTAAAGAGATTACAGATTCCCTTCAGTAATTCTAATTCTCTCGGGATAATGTGAATAAGAAAATTATTTTATACACAGTCTGTCCACAGGTGGATAGACTGTGTTTTCAAGCGGAAAACTAAGTTATCCACATTTCCACAGGCATTATTACTACTAATACTACCTTTTACTATAAAAAAAATAGTATCTCTCATTTCGACTCTTAAGTTAGGGAGGAGCTTTTATGAAGTTTGTTATTCAAAAAGATTATTTAGTCCAAAGTGTTCAAGATGTGATGAAAGCTGTGTCGTCAAGAACGACTATTCCAATTTTGACAGGGATCAAAATTGTTGCTTCAGAAGAAGGGGTCACATTAACAGGGAGTGATTCTGATATTTCAATTGAATCTTTCATTCCTAGAGAAGATGACGGAAAAGAAATTGTGGAGCTAGAAAAAAGCGGAAGTATAGTGCTTCCAGCGCGTTTTTTCAGTGAAATCGTTAAAAAGTTGCCAAGGGAGACTGTTCAAATAGAGGTTGAAAATCACTTTTCCACAGTTATTCGTTCAGGTAAAGCCGAGTTTAATTTAAACGGTCTAGATGCAGAAGAATATCCACACTTGCCTCAAATTGAAGAAGAAAATATTTTTAAGATTCCTACGGACTTATTAAAGAACATGATTCGACAAACTGTATTCGCGGTGTCCACCTCAGAAACACGACCTATATTGACAGGTGTAAACTGGAGGGTAGATGGGAAACAGTTAACATGTATTGCGACAGACAGCCACCGCCTTGCGTTAAGAAAGGCTATTATTGAATCGGAAAATGACGCTCAATACAATGTGGTCATTCCGGGGAAAAGTTTAGGTGAGTTCAGTAAAATTCTGGATGATTCTAATGATTTGGTCGATATTGTTATTACGGAGAATCAAGTTCTCTTCAAAACAAAGCATCTTTTATTCTTTTCACGCTTACTTGACGGGAATTACCCTGATACATCACGTCTAATTCCAACAGAGAGCAAAACAACCGTCGCGCTGAATGTAAAAGAGTTTTTACAATCTATTGATCGTGCTTCTCTATTAGCTCGCGAAGGGCGAAATAATGTAGTCAAACTTACTACTTTGCCAGAGGGAGTTATTGAAATATCCTCCAATTCTCCGGAAATCGGGAAAGTTATCGAAGAAGTACAAAGCACATCAATCGAGGGGGAAGAATTAAAAATTTCCTTCAGTGCAAAATATATGTTAGACGCATTAAAAGCGTTAGAAGGATCAGAAATCCATGTCAATTTTACAGGAGCTATGAGACCGTTTGTCATCCGAGCGGCAGAAGATGATTCCATGCTCCAACTTATCTTGCCTGTACGTACTTATTAATCGATACAAAGAAAGCTGCTAGTAAAGGTTCTAGTAGCTTTCTTTTCTTTCATCGCTTTATTTAGTAAAATGTAATAAGATACACGATTGGAAAGTGAGAGAAGAACATGACAAAACAAATCCAGATTTCTACCGAAACGATTACGTTAGGGCAATTTCTAAAACTGGCTGATGTCATTCAAACAGGTGGAATGGCCAAATGGTTCTTAAGTGAACATGAAGTTTACGTGAACGGGGAACAGGATAACCGCCGCGGCCGAAAGTTAAAGCCCAACGACGAGATATCTATTCCGAACATAGGTTCATTTATTGTGGTAGGATAAAGTTGGTGATGGTTTGTATATAAAAAATCTTGCATTAGTTAACTATCGTAATTACGAAAAAACAGAACTTACTTTTGAAAATAAGGTAAATGTGATTCTGGGAGAAAATGCTCAAGGAAAAACAAATGTTATGGAATCAATTTTTGTGCTTTCTATGGCAAAGTCCCACCGCACATCGAATGATAAAGAGCTGATTAAGTGGGATGAAGAATATGCAAAGATCACGGGAGATCTGGAGCGGAAAAGTGGTCCATTTACGTTAGAGTTAGTCATTTCAAAAAAAGGGAAGAAGGCTAAACACAACTATATCGAGCAACAAAAGTTGAGTCAGTATGTAGGGGCTATGAATACCGTTATGTTTGCTCCCGAAGATTTGAATTTAGTAAAGGGGAGCCCGCAGGTAAGAAGGCGTTTCATTGATATGGAGATTGGCCAGGTTTCTCCCGTCTATATGCATGACTTAACACGCTATCAAAAGATTTTGCATCAACGCAACCAATATCTAAAACAGCTGCAGCTAAGAAAGCAATCAGACCAAGCCTTGCTTGATGTATTGACTATGCAATTAAGTGAAGCTGCAGCTAAAATTTTGAAAAAGAGATTTGAATTTCTTCAACTTCTTCAAAAATGGGCAGAACCTATACATCAAGGAATCAGCCGGGGCATTGAAACGCTGAAAATTGAGTATAAAAACTCAATTGATGTATCAGAAAATGAAGAGTTGTCGAAAATGATAGAAGCATATCAAGAAAAATTTGATAAAATTAAGAATAGAGAAATTGATAGAGGAGTAACCCTTGCAGGTCCTCATCGAGATGATCTAGTATTTTACGTGAATGATAAAGATGTGCAAATATTTGGTTCACAAGGGCAGCAACGTACAACAGCGCTGTCGTTAAAACTAGCTGAAATTGAACTTATCCATTCGGAGATTGGGGAATATCCCATCTTATTACTAGACGATGTACTATCTGAATTGGATGATTACCGTCAATCCCATTTGTTGAATACCATTCAAGGGAAAGTCCAAACATTTGTCACCACAACTAGTATTGACGGAATTAATCATGATACATTAAAACAAGCGGCCACTTATAAAGTGGTTTCAGGAGAGATCAAAAAGCTTAAATGAGGTGGGACGTTGCTTATTTATATCGGTGAAGACCTCGTTATTCGCGGGAAAGATGTTGTAGCCATTCTAGATAAACACGTTTTTTTATCTTCTTCGGATAATCAGACCTCACTCTCCTTATCGAAGGGCGTAGATATGGACAACGTAAAATCAGTTGTGGTCACAACCCACGCTATTTACTACTCTCCTTTTGCCTCGCAAACGCTCAAGAAGAGATTATATACATTTATGAAATAATAACCACTGTAAGTAGTTTTTAATAAAAAGTGTAGGTGATACAGTTGGCAATGGATCAAAAGGAAATCCAAAACCCATCATATGAAGCTGATCAAATTCAAGTGCTAGAAGGGTTAGAGGCAGTTCGTAAGCGTCCTGGTATGTATATTGGATCTACCAGCGCAAAAGGATTGCATCATCTTGTGTGGGAAATCGTTGATAACAGTATCGACGAAGCATTGGCGGGCTATTGCGATGAAATCAATGTAATCGTTGAAGAAGATAATAGTATTACCGTAATGGATAATGGGCGTGGGATTCCTGTTGGTATCCATGAAAAAATGGGCAGACCAGCCGTAGAAGTCATCATGACGGTTCTTCACGCAGGCGGAAAATTTGGCGGCGGCGGTTATAAAGTATCCGGGGGATTGCATGGTGTCGGCGCTTCAGTTGTTAATGCATTGTCTACTTCTTTAGAAGTATATGTTCAACGTGATGGGCATGTTCATTACCAGAAGTTCGAGCGCGGTGTGCCATCTGGAGATTTAAAAATAATTGGTGAAACAGACCAAACAGGGACGAGAGTCCACTTTAAGCCTGATGGGGAAATCTTCACGGAAACATTAGAATACGATTATGATACTCTTGCAAATCGTTTGCGCGAGCTTGCCTTCTTGAACAAAGGTATTAAAATTACCATTGAAGATAAACGGGTGGAAGATAAGCGAAATGAATATCATTATGAAGGCGGTATTAAGTCCTATGTCGAGCATCTAAATCGCTCTAAAGAGGTCGTTCACGAAGAGCCGATTTACATGGAGGGGGAAAAGGAACATATCTCAGTTGAAATAGCCCTTCAATATAACGAAAGCTATACAAGTAATATTTACTCTTTCGCTAATAATATCCATACGTATGAAGGCGGGACTCACGAAGCGGGTTTCAAGACGGCTTTAACACGTGTGATTAATGATTACGCACGCAAGCACAACGTGTTTAAAGAGAGTGACGCTAATTTAACAGGTGAAGATGTACGTGAAGGATTAACAGCCATCATTTCCATCAAGCATCCAGATCCTCAGTTCGAGGGGCAGACGAAAACCAAACTTGGCAATAGCGAGGCTCGCACAATTACGGATTCCGTTTTTGCTGAGCAATTTGAGAAATTCTTATTAGAAAATCCTACAGTAGCTAAAAAAATCATTGATAAGGGAACTATGGCAGCGAGAGCGCGACTTGCCGCCAAAAAGGCAAGGGAGTTAACTCGTCGCAAAAGTGCACTGGAAATTTCGAATTTACCTGGAAAATTAGCCGACTGTTCTTCAAAGGATCCTTCTATCAGTGAATTGTACGTAGTAGAGGGTGATTCTGCCGGAGGGTCAGCTAAACAAGGGCGTGACCGTCATTTCCAAGCGATCCTTCCTCTTCGCGGGAAAATTATCAATGTTGAAAAAGCTCGTTTAGATAAAATTTTATCTAATAATGAGATTCGAACTATTATTACAGCACTTGGTACAGGGATTGGCGAAGACTTTGACATCGGAAAAGCTCGTTATCATAAAATAGTCATCATGACAGATGCGGATGTAGATGGAGCCCATATTCGCACCTTATTATTGACGTTCTTCTACCGTTATATGAGAGAAATTATTGAGCATGGCTATATTTATATAGCCCAGCCTCCTCTGTATAAGATTTCTCAAGGCAAAAAAGTAGAGTATGCTTATAATGATCGCCAGTTAGAAAGTATTCTAGGCACTTTTTCTGAGAGTCAAAAACCGGGTATTCAGCGCTATAAAGGTTTAGGGGAAATGAACCCGGAACAGCTATGGGAAACAACGATGGATCCCGAAACACGAACTTTGCTTCAAGTAAATTTACAAGATGCCATTGAAGCAGATGAAACATTCGAAATTCTGATGGGTGATAAAGTGGAACCAAGAAGAAATTTCATCGAAGAAAACGCTAAGTATGTAAAAAATCTAGATATTTAAAAATAAATGCAGGATAGAAGTTTCTATCCTGTCTTTACATATATGAGTTTATTAAACCTATTCTAAAATGAACTTCGTAAAGGAGGTTCTCCCATATGGAAGAAAAGAAGAATTCTCAAGTTAAAGAGATTAATATTAGTCAGGAAATGAAATCATCATTTTTGGATTACGCGATGAGTGTTATCGTCTCACGTGCGCTGCCAGATGTAAGGGACGGACTAAAACCGGTACACAGACGTATTTTATATGCCATGAATGATCTTGGCATGACAGCGGATAAAGCATATAAAAAATCAGCCCGTATCGTCGGAGAAGTAATCGGTAAGTACCATCCGCATGGTGACTCGGCCGTATACGATACGATGGTGAGGATGGCTCAAGATTTTAGCTATCGCTACATGTTGGTGGACGGCCATGGAAACTTTGGTTCAGTCGATGGAGATGCGGCGGCGGCTATGCGTTATACAGAAGCAAGAATGTCAAAAATCTCAATGGAAATCTTACGAGATATCAATAAAGACACCATTGATTATCAAGATAACTATGATGGATCAGAAAAAGAGCCTGTTGTACTGCCGGCCAGGTTCCCTAATTTACTTATAAATGGTTCTTCAGGAATTGCTGTAGGGATGGCGACCAATATTCCGCCTCACCAATTAGGGGAGATTATCGATGGAGTTTTAGCGCTTAGTAAAGACCCTGACATAACCATTAGCGAACTAATGGAGCATATTCCAGGTCCGGATTTCCCGACAGCGGGCCAGATTCTTGGAAGAAGCGGAATACGTAAAGCGTATGAAACAGGTAGAGGTTCTATTACTTTACGAGCAAAGGTAGAAATTGAAGAGAAAAGTAATGGGAAACAGGTCATCATTGTAAATGAGCTGCCATATCAAGTGAATAAAGCTAAATTAATTGAAAAAATCGCAGAACTTGCTCGAGACAAAAAAATCGATGGTATTACAGATTTGCGTGACGAATCGGACAGAAACGGCATGCGAATTGTGATTGAAGTACGAAGAGATGCCAATGCGAATGTTTTGTTGAATAATTTATATAAGCAAACAGCTTTTCAAACGAGTTTTGGTATTAACATGCTTGCCCTGGTAGAAGGACAGCCGAAAGTGTTAAATCTAAAACAATGTTTAAAATACTATTTGGATCATCAAATTGTAGTCATTCGCCGCCGGACAGAATTTGAGTTGAGGAAAGCTGAAGCGAGAGCTCATATTTTAGAAGGGTTACGTATTGCTCTGGATCACCTTGATGAGGTTATTTCGTTGATTCGCAGTTCTCAAACAACGGAAATAGCCAAAGAAGGATTGATGACGAAATTCTCCTTATCAGAAAAACAAGCACAAGCTATCCTTGACATGCGTTTACAACGTTTGACAGGTTTAGAGCGTGAAAAAATAGAAGATGAGTATCAATCATTATTGAAGTTAATTGCAGAATTAAAAGCCATTTTAGCAGATGAAGAAAAAGTTCTTGAAATCATCCGTGAAGAACTGCAAGAAATTAAGGAAAAGTTCAATGATGAGAGAAGAACGGAAATCGTCACAGGCGGAATAGAAAACATAGAGGATGAAGATTTAATTCCTCGTCAAAATATTGTCATTACCTTAACCCATAATGGCTATATTAAGCGTCTTCCTGTATCAACTTATCGCAGTCAAAAACGCGGTGGCAGAGGTATACAGGGAATGAATACGAATGAAGATGATTTTGTTGAACAGCTATTAACAACCTCGACCCATGATACGATTTTATTCTTTACGAATAAAGGGAAAGTATACCGTACAAAAGGGTATGAAATTCCTGAATACAGCAGAACGGCTAAAGGACTTCCAATTGTTAATTTGCTTGAAGTTGAAAAGGGAGAATGGGTAAATGCCATTATACCTGTGGAAGTGTTCAACGAGGATTCTTATCTGTTATTTACCACTAAAAAAGGAATTTCAAAGAGAACCACATTATCTTCCTTCGAAAATATCCGTACGAGCGGGTTAATTGCTGTAGGTTTAAAAGAGGATGATGAGCTAATATCCGTCCGAATGACTGATGGAACGAAGGATGTTATTATCGGAACGAAACAAGGTATGCTGATAAGATTTGCTGAAGAGGACGTTCGCGCAATGGGACGGACAGCAACGGGAGTCAAAGGTATTACATTGGATGAAGACGATGAAGTCATTGGAATGGAAATTTCAGAAGAACAAGAAGATATCTTAATTGTAACGAGAAATGGATACGGCAAGCGGACTCCAACTTCTGAATATCGTCTTCAGTCTCGTGGAGGAAAAGGATTAAAAACGTGTAACATTACCGAGAAAAATGGGACGGTGGTTGCGTTGAAATCGGTTACCTCCGATGATGATATTATGGTCATTACCGTAAATGGAGTGCTGATCAGAATGTCTTCACAAGACATCTCGCAAATGGGACGGAATACGCAAGGTGTTAAGGTGATTCGTTTAGATGAAAGTGAGTATGTCTCCACTGTAGCAAAGGTACAGCCAGAGGAAATAGAGGATGGAGAGCAAGGAGAATTAGAAGAAGTAGAGGGTGTAACGGAAGAATAAAAAAGAAGAGTGCTCAGCACTCTTCTTTTTTATGGATTTGATTGGCATGACAGTAAAAATGAGTTAGCGTTCCATATAGTCATTTGGTAAAATAAAGAAGAGAATCAGCTCAATAAATTTCACTTTTGGGGGACTAGCATTGAACGTGCCAGTGAATCAGCTGCAAGAGGGATGTAGACTGTTAGAAGATGTCATCGTAAATCAAGATCAAGTAATTATTCGTAAAAATAGTTTATTAACCAATGAACTAATTCGGGTTTTGAAGGCCTATTTGATAAAAGATGTGCAGATAGAAAAAACTGATATATCTTCCGAGCAAAGTCCAGGGACACCTGAAAATCATTTTCGGGTTGAGAGAAAACCACTATCCTTTATTTCCCGATACTTAGAAATAATCGAAGAATATAAGGAAATGTATCTGAGCTGGGGAAGGGGATCTGTTATTCAAATCAGCAAAGTCAGGGAACTGCTGATTCCTTTATTAGAGGACATTAGTGAAAATCAAATCTTTATGCTCCATCACTTTAGCACAAAGGAAGAATATATGTATCAGCACCCTGTAGCGGTGAGTTTAATTGCCAATTTAATAGGCAGACAAATCGGTTTATCAAAAGGTGAGTGTATCCAGCTATCTATAGCCGGTTTTTTAATTGATTGCGGGATGTGTAAAATTAATCCGAGCATTATTTTAAAGAAGGGAACGCTGCTTCCTGATGAATATGAAGAAATAAAAAGACATCCCGTCTACAGTTATCAGATGACTAAAAATATTTCTACATTGAACCACGGAAGTAAATTAGCCATTTTACAACACCATGAACGTTTAGACGGAAGTGGGTACCCATTTAAAACCGATCGAACTAAAATTCATCCTTTTAGTCAAATTCTTGCTGTCGCAGATGTTTATCATGCTATGACTTCGGAGAGAATGTACAGAAAGAAGCAATCCCCTTTCAAGGTACTTGAAGAAATGCTGCAGGACAGTTTCGGGAAGTTCGATATAAAATATATAGATACCTTAGTTCAATCGATTAGTAACTTTTCAATCGGAACGAAAGTAAGATTGACTAATAATAAAACAGGTGAAATAGTCTTTATTAATCCACAAAATCCAATAAGACCATTAATTAGAATGGATGAAGATCATGAATTTATTAATTTATTGCAACATGTGGATTTGTATATTGATGAGGTAATATAAAAAACCATGCAGAGGCATGGTTTTTTATATATTCTAAAAAAAGTATTGCATTTTCTTGATAGCGCTGGTAAGATATTAAAAGTCAGCAGCGAAACATTTCACCTCCTAAGTGAGGAAAAAAGATATTGACAGACAAGATGAACGATGTTAATATTAGAGAGTCGCTTTGAGACGAAGAGTTCTTTGAAAACTGAACAAAACAAAAAAACGTCAACGTTAATTCTATTT
>NZ_AYSE01000043.1 GCF_000504165.1 Bacillus sp. FJAT-14578 | reverse complement strand
TGAGAATTTACCGTAACAGTCCGGCTGACGAAAGCCTACCCGATGGGGTGGTGTAAATCATGGTGCTTGGGTTGAACAGATATGGTGAGAATGCAATGTAAATAAAATAAGATACTGTATTGCTGACGAACTTCTGAATGTACGGGTCTAGACGCCCATTATATAGAAATGTATGTACTACTACATGTAGGGTTAGCTGTGGGTGAGTAAGAATGAACTATATAAAAATCCATCTTGTGTTACAGGCACATGCAAGGTTAACAGGCTCATAGGAAGCACCTAAGTTTGTTCCATAATAGACATAACTCAACGTTGTAAGCTGATAACGTGGAGAGCTTACTCTCGGTGAAGCGTTGGAAAGGAAAATAGTCGTGAGAATAGCGACTGTATAACTTCTCTTCATATCAGTGAAAGTGGTGGCACAGTACCGACGAAGCGTGTAATGAACGTGAAGGGATAGCCACTAGACTAATAGAAGATTTATTCACCATGCAAGGCAGTTCTTCAACGATTAATAAGGTTCTTGTAA
>NZ_AYSE01000042.1 GCF_000504165.1 Bacillus sp. FJAT-14578 | reverse complement strand
AGCAACGCGGATGAAGGCGGTCAATCAGGTGTTAAAGGCTCCAGCAATGCAGACGAAGGCGGTCAATCAGCTGTTAAAGGCTCCAGCAATGCAGACGAAGGCGGTCAATCTAATGCAGGTAAGAGAAACAGAAATTTTGATTGATAGCTTCTAATCAATAAATAAAAGATGGACGGAACTGGGGTTACTCCAGTTCCGTCCACCTTTTTTCTAAACGTAATGATGCCCTGCACTTTGTAAATAGATTTTTGGTTAGAACACTGGATTTAAAAAATGAGCATTTTCATCAGGACAAACATCCATTCATTTCCGGTATAAAATTCGTATTATAAATTAACCGAAAAGAAAGGAGACAATCGAGCATGATGGATAGATTTGATGGATTCAAACGTTGTGATGACAAAAAAGATGACAAAAAGGATGAGAAAAAGTTCAAGTTCGAGCATGATAAAGATGGAATAAAAATTGAGTTTGATATCAAAGTCAACAACTACAATAACCTTGCAAACGGCGATGAGGCTATGGCAGGAAGCACAGAGGCAGAAAACGGAGGTCAAGCAGGACTTAACAATAACGCAAATGCAGATGAAGGCGGTCAAGCAGCTTCTAAAGGCGG
>NZ_AYSE01000041.1 GCF_000504165.1 Bacillus sp. FJAT-14578 | reverse complement strand
TTCTAAAACTGAAGGGTTATGTCGAGGAGTCGAATGAGGAGGTAACGCTCTGAAAGGCTCCCCCTGCGTCGAATAGCACGCTGTTTAGTAAGAAAAAGCGTGTTATAAGCTCGGCTAATAGGCGCGAGAATTTACCGTAACAGTCCGGCTGACGAAACCCTACCCGATGGGGCGGTGTAAATCATGGTGCTTGGGTTGAACAGATATGGTGAGAATGTAGTGAAATACAATAACATATAATTGCTGACGAACTTCTGAATGTACGGGTCTAGACTGGCAATACATAGAAATGTGTATATCACTAAATGTGAGGTTAGCTTTGGGTGAGTAAGAATCCACAATATAAAAATCCATCTTGTGTTATAGGCACATGCAATGCTAACAGGCTCATAGGAAGCACCTAAGTTTGTTCCATAATAGATGTAACTCAACGTTGTAAGCTGATAACGTGGAGAGCTTACTCTCGTTGAAGCGTTGGAAAGGAAAACATTCGTGAGAATAGCGACTGTATAACTTTTCTTAATATCAGTGAAAGTGGTGGCACAGTACCGTTGAAGCGTGTAATGAACGTGGAGGGATAGCCACTAGACTAATAAAAGATTCATTCACCATGCAAGGCAGTTCTTCAACGATTAATAAGGTTCTTGTAA
>NZ_AYSE01000040.1 GCF_000504165.1 Bacillus sp. FJAT-14578 | reverse complement strand
ATCTTAAAACAGAAAAGGGGAATAAAAAATGACTGTAACTACACAAACCTATGACCATATTCGAGTGGAAAAAAACGTAGAAAAACAAACGGCAACGATCGTGTTTGACCGTCCGGAGAAAATGAATTATATCAGTATGCTTGGAAGAGATCAGCTGCCGGGGATTTTTGACGCCTTGAATCAAGACGATGAAGTGCGTGTCATCATCCTGAAAGGGGAAGGCGATGTGTGTTTCAGCGCAGGGGGAAGCATTCCGGAATTTATGGCGACACATCAAGAAAAGCTTTCCCATCTTGCAGTGAACGTGGCAGCTCCTGAGCATTCCCCAAAACCGGTCATCGCACAGCTGCAAGGGTATACGTTTGGTGTAGGCCTAGAGCTTGCGATGGCGTGTGACTTCCGAATCGCGGCCGAAGATACACTACTTGCCCTTCCAGAAATGAATCTGGGAATGATTCCGGGGAGCGGCGGTACACAGCGAATCGCCAAGATTGTCGGCTTAACAAGAGCGAAAGATATGATCATGCGTGCAAGAAAAATCCCTGCGGATGAAGCGTACCAATGGGGCCTTTTAACGAAAGTAGTGTCCAAAGCGGAATTGGCACAGACGGTGGATGCCCTCGCCGAGGAACTTGTTCAATTCTCCCCAGTGGCCCAACGTGTTGC
>NZ_AYSE01000039.1 GCF_000504165.1 Bacillus sp. FJAT-14578 | reverse complement strand
CCCCCACTTCACACCGTACAGGCGAGTTTCCCCGCATACGGCGTTCCAACTAATCCAACTCATTCAATATTTTTATGTGTATGCAAGATGAAATATAGAATCAGATTGCTTCGTTCAGGCATTGCTCACGCAATTCATTGACCTTTTTAAGTTGCTTTTCATTTAACTTGAGTGCATTTAAAAGCTCTTGTGTTTTCTCTTGATTTCTCATATGAATGAGGCGGTGAACAGATTCGTGCAATATCATTAAATTCCCGTATGAATCATCTTTTGTGAGATGGTACGGTGTTTTATGATGACAATGCCAATCGTTCAGTCCTAATTCAATTCCTGTAACGGTACATTTCCCGTATTGTGCAATAAACCGACTAATCCGATTATCATTGTATTCGATGGAACGGCTTGGTATAAATTGTTTCATCACATAAGCGAGTGTTTGTTTATTAATCGCTCGCAAGCTTTGATGAATTTTATTTCTACCTACGGTAGTATAATTACAGATTGATTGAGAAAAGTTAAGGTTCACCTTACAGCGTTGGGCATGGATTGGAACAAGCACCATTTCTTTTATTTTATAGAGCTTACATTCATATCCCTTATACCGTTTCTGTAAGGATTTTGTGAAGTCCTGAAACGTTGCTTCTTTTCTCATTTCTTTTAAACGATTGTATAATGCTTTATTAAGACGATTGCCCAGCTCGTTTAAGTCTTTCGTGATATGTGAAGCTGCGGAGTAATAATTCTGTATCCCCATTATGACCATATTGAATCGCCAGACATTTTCGGGTGATTGATGTTTCTGGATCGCCTTTACTGCTTGT
>NZ_AYSE01000038.1 GCF_000504165.1 Bacillus sp. FJAT-14578 | reverse complement strand
GTCATTGCGGCGAAGTTTGTGGAACTGATGGAGGAAGCGGGTCTTCCGGCGGGCGTGTTGAATTTCGTACCGGGAAGCGGCTCGCAAATCGGGGACTACTTAGTCGATCATCCGAAAACACGTTTCGTTTCCTTTACAGGTTCCCGTGAAGTGGGCTGCCGCATTTATGAGCGTGCGGCGAAAGTGCATCCGGGTCAAATCTGGTTGAAACGTGTCATCGCTGAAATGGGCGGTAAAGATACCATGGTCATCGATAAGGATGCGGACTTGGATTTAGCGGCCTCTTCCATCGTCTACTCGGCTTTCGGTTTCTCCGGCCAAAAATGTTCGGCAGGTTCCCGTGCGGTCGTTCATCAGGACGTATATGATGAAGTGTTGGAAAAAGCGGTCGCATTAACGAAAACGTTAACTCTTGGCAGCCCGGAAGATGTGAACACATACATGGGGCCGGTCATCGATGAGAAATCATACAGCAAAATCATGAAGTACATTGAAATCGGAAAAGAAGAAGGCAAGCTGATGACAGGCGGCGAAGGAGACGATTCCAAAGGCTACTTCATCCAGCCGACGATCTTTGCGGATCTTGACCAAGACTCTCGTTTAATGCAAGAAGAAATCTTCGGTCCGGTTGTCGCCTTCTGCAAAGCGCGTGACTTTGACCATATGATGGAAATCGCGAACAACACCGATTACGGATTAACGGGTGCGCTTGTTTCCAACAACCGTGAGCACATCGAGCGCGCACGTGAAGAATTCCATGTCGGAAACTTGTACTTCAACCGCGGGTGCACAGGCGCCATCGTAGGCTACCAGCCATTCGGCGGATTCAACATGTCGGGTACGGATTCAAAAGCGGGCGGCCCTGATTACTTGCTTCTTCATATGCAAGCGAAAACAAC
>NZ_AYSE01000037.1 GCF_000504165.1 Bacillus sp. FJAT-14578 | reverse complement strand
AGAGGTTCAGCTCCAAAAGGAGCCACCGACTTGTTAAAACGAAAGAAACTGAGGCACAACGAGTATTATGACATGCAATACCATTTTGATTCTTTATATGCTCGAAGTGCTGATGGTCAAAATTTTTATGGATTACTCGATTTAATGCGATCTGATGAAAATATTCGATTAGCTTATCGCAATATTAAACGAAACACTGGCAGTAAAACGGCTGGATATGATGGATTAACGATTGAAGATATAAAGCAGTTATCTGTATTAGAAGTTGTATCGACGATACAACTAATGTTTGAACACTACACACCCCAAGCCGTTCGGCGTGTCTTTATTCCGAAGGCAAATGGAAAAACACGGCCTTTAGGGATTCCGACTATTTGGGATAGGCTGTTCCAACAGTGTATCTTACAAGTGCTTGAGCCTATTTGTGAGGCGAGGTTTTATAAACATAGCTATGGGTTTAGACCAAATCGCAATACACATCATGCGAAAGCTAGGTTTGAAACGCTCATCAATCGGGGGTGTTTATATCATTGTGTAGATGTTGACATAAAAGGATTTTTCGATAATGTGGACCATACCAAGTTATTAAAACAAATGTGGTCATTAGGCATTCGAGATAAAGCTCTGCTTTCCATTATCTCGCGTCTTTTAAAAGCTGAAATTATTGGAGAAGGCTTCCCAACGAAAGGCACACCACAAGGTGGTATTTTATCACCTCTATTATCTAACATCGTACTAAACGAATTAGATTGGTGGGTCAGTCATCAATGGGAGAGTTTTGAAACACAAAAGCCATATAAATCGTATGCTGGCAGATATAATGCATTAAAACAATCGAATTTGAAACACAGCTATATTGTGAGATATGCGGATGACTTTAAAATCCTTTGTCGAACTCGTTCACAAGCGATAAAAATGCATTACGCGGTAAAAGATTTTCTTCAAAAAAGGTTGCACCTTGAGATTAGTGAAGAAAAGTCAAAAGTGGTAAATCTAAAGAAAAACTCATCAGAGTTTCTTGGCTTTCGGCTAAAAGCACATCCGAAAAGGACAAGCAG
>NZ_AYSE01000036.1 GCF_000504165.1 Bacillus sp. FJAT-14578 | reverse complement strand
CTACCTACGGTAGTATAGTTACAGATAGTTTGAGAGAAGTTAAGATTCACCTTACAACGTTGGGCATGGATTGGGACAAGTACCATTTCTTTTATTTTGTAGAGCTTACATTCATATCCCTTATACCGTTTCTGTAAGGATTTTGTGAAGTCCTGAAACGTAGCTTCTTTTCTCAATTCTTTTAAACGATTGTATAACGCTTTATGAAGACGATTGTTCAGCTCAGTTAAATTATCTGTGATGTGTGACGCTGCAGAATAATAATTTTGGATTCCCATTATAACTGTATTAAAGTGCCAAACATTCTCGGCTGATTGGTGTTTCTGAATCGCTTTGATTGCTTGTTTTACCTTTATCTGTGCATTTTTGAGCGCTTTCTTTGTCATGTGTGAGCGAGCGACATAAAGAGTCCTTTTATTTGTCTTTTTCAGATGTGCTTTAAAACGAAAACCTAAAAACTCTGATGAGTTTTTCTTTAGGTTGACCACCTTCGATTTTCCTTCGCTAATTTCAAGGCGGAGCCTTGTTTGAAGAAAGTCCTTCACTGCATAATACATTTTAATCGCTTGTGAACGGGTGCGACAAAGAATTTTAAAATCGTCTGCATATCTCACGATATAGCATTGTTTTAAATTTGATTGTTTCAATGCATTATATCTGCCAGCATACGATTTATATGGCTTTCGTGTTTCAAAACTCTCCCACTGATGACTGACCCACCAATCTAGTTCATTTAGTACGATGTTAGATAAGAGAGGTGATAAAATACCACCCTGTGGTGTACCTTTCATTGGGAAGCCTTCTCCAATAATTTCAGCTTTTAAAAGACGCGAAATAATGGAAAGCAGTGTTTTATCTCGAATACCTAAAGACCACATTTGTTTTAATAATTTGCCATGGTCCACATTGTCGAAAAATCCTTTTATGTCAACATCTACACAATGATATAAGCACGCCCGATTGATGAGCGTTTCAAATCTAGCTTTCGCATGGTGTGTATTGCGATTGGGTCTAAAACCATAGCTATGTTTATAAAATCTCGCTTCACAAATCGGTTCAAGCACTTGTAAGATACATTGTTGAAACAGCCTATCCCAAATAGTCGGAATTCCTAAAGGGCGTGTTTTTCCATTTGCCTTCGGAATAAGGACCCGACGAACGGCTTGAGGTCTGTAGTGTTCAAACATTTTTTGTATCGTCGATACAACTTCTGATACAGATAGTTTCTTTAGATCTTCAATCGTTAATCCATCATATCCGGCCGTTTTACTGCCAGTATTGCGTTTAATATTGCGATAAGCTAATCGAATATTTTCATCGGATTGCATTAAATCTAGTAAACCATAAAAATTTTGACCATTAGCACTTTGAGCATACAAAGAATCAAAATGAGATTGCATGTCATAATACTCGTTGTGCCTCAGCTTCTTTCGTTTTAACAAGTCGGTGGCTCCTTTTGGAGCTGAACCTCT
>NZ_AYSE01000004.1 GCF_000504165.1 Bacillus sp. FJAT-14578 | reverse complement strand
TTTTTTTTGTTTTTGGGGTAATGATTTGCCCTAGCTTGATGGGCATGTGGAGCGACCCCAATATATAAAGTCCACCCCCAATCGTAATGATTTGTTCATGTTCCGTTCATTTTCTTTTTTTATGATTAGTTTGTGAGCAGGGAGGCTAAGGCTTCTCACTAAGGAAAACGAATGGAGATGACAGAATATGTTTCTTGCTGTACGCGAACTAAAACACGCGAAATTCCGCTACTTGTTAATCGGATTTATTATGATTCTTGTTGCATGGTTAACATTTATTGTGTCAGGGTTGGCAAATGGACTTGCAGCAGATAATGCATCTGCAATGAAAAATATGAAAGGGGATTACGTGGTCCTTCAAGACAATGCCGAGCAAAAGCTGGCTCGTTCTTCCATCCCGACTGATCAGTTAGATGAAATTCGGCAGCAGGAAGGCGTGAAAGAGGCAGCCCCTTTATCCCAAACTATGGTGACGTTGTCTCAAACGGGCAAGGATAAAAAAATCGATGTGACAATCTTTGGCATCGAACCAAAAAGCATGATTATGCCTGACATTGCAGAGGGCAGAACAATAGAAAACCTTGGTGAAAATGAAGTGGTCGTTGATGCATCTTTGAAAGAAAACGGAGTGGCAATCGGCGATATGCTAGAAAATGAAGATACAGGTGTAAGCGTGACAGTTGTTGGATTTGCGGAAAGTCAAATGTTTAGTCATATGCCGGTGCTGTATACAGATACAGGGAGCTGGAACCATATGATGGAATCAACCGGAAGACAGCAAAAACCTTCCTACAGCGCCATCATTGTAAAAGGAAATAAAGATGTACAAACATCATTAGAAAAAAAGATTTCCCATATAGAAGTGGTGACAAAAGATCAAGCAATAAAAAGTATCCCAGGGTATAAAGAAGAGCAAGGGTCACTGACTATGATGATTTCATTCTTAATCGTGATTGCCGCATTTGTACAAGCTGTATTCTTCTACGTCATTACCCTGCAAAAAACAAATCAATTCGGTGTCTTAAAAGCAATTGGGGCCAAAACATCTTATTTAGCGAAAAACTTAATCGGCCAAGTACTGATTTTAGCCATTACAGCCATTGGAATGAGTATCGCTCTTACATTCGGCGTAAGTGCCTTGTTCCCGGAAGGAATGCCATTTGAGTTAGGTACGGATACATTGGTGAAGTACTCTGCATTATTGATTGGTGTCGCAGTAATTGGGGCGCTGTTATCTTTACAACGTATTGCCAAAATAGATGCCATTGAAGCAATTGGGAGGGTCGAATAATGAGTGATAAATTAGTGCTTGAAAAGATTCATAAAGTGTACGGAGAAGGGGAAACGGCCGTTACAGCATTGCATCATGTATCTTTACGCGTGAAAGAGGGAGAGTTCGTAGCGGTCGTTGGTCCATCCGGCTCGGGAAAAAGTACGTTTTTGTCCATTGCCGGTGCCTTGCTTTCGCCTTCAAGCGGAAACATTTTAATTGATAACGAAGACATCACCAATCTTTCACCGAAAGAATTGAATGACGTACGTGTTCATAAGGTTGGATTTGTCTTCCAAACATCTAACCTCGTGCCGTATTTGAGTGTAGTAGACCAATTGCTGCTTGTAACTAGGTTAGCAGGGAAATCAGGCAAACAAGCAGAAGCGAAAGCGAAGGAGTTATTAGAGCGTCTAGGTTTAGGACATCGTATGGATCATTATCCGGAAAAGCTGTCTGGCGGGGAGCGGCAGCGTGTCGCGATTGCGCGTGCCTTCATGAACGATCCGGAAATCATTTTGGCGGATGAACCAACAGCAAGTCTGGATTCCAAGCGCGGCAGAGATGTTGCCGAAATGCTAGCGCATGAAGTAAAAACAAGAGGAAAAGCGGCAGTTATGGTGACCCATGACGAGCGTGTTCTAGATTTATGTGACCGTATCGTCATGATTAAAGACGGTACATTATATGAGCAAGCACCGCAGAAGGGATGAAAGGTTGACATGGGCCTATAATCCCTGTATATTTATGGCGTTGTGCCATTATCTTCAAATGTAGGCATGGCAATTCCCTTTTTGATGGTGTGATGAAATGAAACAATTGATAAAAACCTTGTTGATCATCATTGGTTCGGTTTCGTTAGTTTTGGGTGTTTTAGGTATTTTTTTACCTTTATTGCCGACAACACCGTTTCTTTTACTTGCGGCAGCATGTTATATAAGGAGCTCAGAAAAACTATACCAATGGTTAATTACTCATAAAATTCTCGGTCCGTATATCCAGAGTTTTCGTTCCGGGAAAGGCATTCCCATGAAGGCAAAAATCATAGCGATTGCAATGGTATGGCTTTCATTTGGCTTTTCAGCCATTTTTGTTGTCGAAAGTTTTTTGCTCAAATCCCTTTTTATTTTCGGAGCTGTTTTTTGGACCGTTTTGATGTTATCGGTTAAAACATTGCAAAAACCGGCCGAACATGAAAAAACAAATCAGCCGGGGTGAAAACCCGGCTGAAAACATCGCAAAAGTGGCTGTCTTATAAGCCTCTAACAAAACACAAAAACCGATTTTTAAGGTATGCTTTTTATACCTTTTGAGTCATTCTCTTTTTTATCAGTTTCTTATATGAATGGTAAGCACTCTGAATTAGTCATCATCATCATCATCATCATCATCTTCATCATCATCTTCATCATCATCATCTTCATCATCATCTTCATCATCATCATCTTCTTCATCATCATCTTCATCATCTTCATAATCATAATCGTAATCTTCTTCATCTTCCAATTCGAAATCCGCCTCTGATCCATCCATATATTCTGCAACGAGTTTTACCTCTGAAGCTTTCCCGTTTTTTACACCATCTAAAATAGTCCGTAATGCTTTTTCTGTTGAAGTATTGGGGGAGAGAGAAAAACCATTCGTAAATTCACATTTAATTTTCGCTTTTTTAATTTCATGCGCCATGATTTTGTTCCTCCATCATTTCTTATTTTAAAAACATTGACGTATAAGGATATGTCGATAAACTCTGATTTATGATCTATTCTGCTTTCATTTAGCAGTCACACCTCAAAGTGTTTGCCCGTTATCAATTGTAAATACTTGTCCTGTGACAGACTCTTGCATCAATTGAAAAAGAATAGCCTCTGCAATATCATCAGGCGTTGAAATCCTTTTGAGCGGTAAATGTCCAGCAAGCTGATACATCTTTTCTTCATTGCCGGACCACCATCTTGTATGAACTGCTCCTGGAGAGATACTATTGACTCTAATGTCAGGTGCTAATGCAATCGCTAATGATTTTGTCATGGTGTGAATGGCTGATTTTGTTGCGGCATATGGGATGGATGAACCTATTCCGGTCATTCCAGCCACGCTGCCCATGTTCACAATAACCCCTGATTTTTGCTTTTTCATATAAGGAACGACAGCTTTTACGCAGTAAAACATGCCTTTTACATTTACGTTCCAAAGGGAATCCCACACTTCATCTGTAACAGCGTCTAAGTCATCCATCGCTATTTGAGCCGTTATGCTTGCATTATTGACTAAACCATCTATCGTTCCAAATGAAGCAACAGTTTGAAGTACCATATCATGTACTTCTTGTTCGATCGCTACATTCGCTTTAAAAGCAAGTGCTGTGCCGCCGCGTTGCGTAATCTCATCCACGACTTTTGCTGCTTCCTTTTCTGAACGACTATAATTCACAACAACTTTTGCTCCTGCATCTCCTAATTTCAAAGCTACAGCCTTTCCGATACCAGTACCACCGCCTGTTATAATGACGACTTTATCTTGCAGGTTCATATTTGAAATCCCCTTTCCCCGTCTGAGTTGATATGCTTCATTGTACCTTCTGTCAGATGGGGAGTATAATACTGAATAATGAGGTTGATATCATTTTAAATGATATCAGTGGAGGGATGTCTGTTTGGAAAGTCATGATTTAAGGGTTTTTAAGCATGTTGCTGAGCTGCAATCGATATCTAGAGCTGCTGAAAAATTAGGATATGTACAACCTAATGTAAGCCAGCGAATCAAAAATTTAGAAGATGAGTTGGGCGTCAAATTATTCAATCGTAATAACAGGGGGGTAACATTGACTGATCAGGGAAAAGTTTTATTAGATTATGCAAATCAAGTTATGCTTTTAATGGAGGAAGCTAAATCGAAAATAAACCCTAAGAAGTGGAGAGAATCTTTAATAATTGGGGCGTCTCAAACAATTTCTGCTGTAAAGGTACCTCAATTATTGTCTTCCTTTTTGAAGTCAAATAAAAATATTGATGTAAAAATAAGAACGAGTGATAAGCTGAAGTTACAAGAAATGCTTTTGTATGGAGAGCTTGATGGGCTTTTTTTAAGCGGTACATATAATCATTCGCAGTTCGAAACCGTTTACAGTTACTTTGAAAACATCATACTCATTTCGCCTAAACATGATCAAATCGAAAGGCATCACGATCAAACTTTACTTGTAAACGGTGATCCAAATTGTATATATAGAAGTAAGCTATTAGATTTTTATGATAAAAGTGATGTTAATCAGCCAACTATCATGGAATTTGATTCACTTGAATCTATTCTGCAAGCTGTGAATGAAGGGCTTGGTATTAGTATAATACCGGAAGATGTTGTATATAGCCGAAAAAAGACAAAAACCATTTATTATCAGAAGCTGCCCGATAGAATCAAAATCGATTTTGTTATTAAACAAAGGAAACAGCAACCGCAAAGTTTGAAAAAGTTCATTCATTTTTTACAAAAAGCAGAAGGTACATTTATACTATAAAGGACACTTTCATCAGTGGGGGTTCTTACTGTTCGTTAATGCGAGATAAAGAATGAAACGCGTTTTATCGCAAGCGAAAAAAACGATATTGTTGGAGAGGGATTGATCGTGAGCAATATACGTGATATTGCCAGCTTGGCAAACGTCTCCGTCACGACCGTATCACGGGTTTTGAACAATCACCCGTACGTGTCGCAGGAAAAAAGGGAAGCCGTTTGGCAAGCGATTAAACAAATGAATTATCAAAAAAACATCAATGCTGTTCATTTATCAAGAGGAAAGACGAATGTAATCGGGGTGGTCATTCCGCATATTCATCATCCATATTTCAGCTTATTGCTTGAGGGAATCGCCCAAGAGGCACAGAGGAATGAATACAAATTGATGATGATCCAAACGAATTATGAAGTAGAGAAAGAGCTGGAAGCACTGGATATGCTGAAGCATAAACAAGTGGACGGGGTGGTGATCACTTCGAGAGAAAGCCCATTAGACGACATCATGGAATATGTTTCATACGGGCCGGTTGTTCTCTGCGAAGAGATAGAGGATAAGGAGATTTCTTCCGTCTGTATTGATCATTATCATGCTTTTAAAGATGCGATGAATTTTTTGATTGAAAAAGGCCATCGCCACATGGGCTATTGTATTAACCGAACGGAAGGCAAAAGCAGTTTAAAACGAAGAGAAGCCTATACGGATGTGTTGCAGGTAATTGGCGAACCGCTGCGAGAAGAATGGGTTTTTAAAGATTGTTTGTATCTTGAAGATGGAGAGCGGGTTGTTATGGAATGGTTAAAGCTTGAAAAGCGCCCGACTGCTCTGCTTGTGACAAACGATTCTGTCGCCGCAGGGATTATCATTCAATGCCAAAAACAAGGAATTACCGTCCCCCATGATTTGGCCATCATCGGGTTTGATAATGAGGCTATTGCCAGATCCTTAAACATTACAACGATGGAATTGCCGCTTCGGACAATGGGACAAAAAGCTTTCCAACAATGCTTGATGAAAGACTCCGCTTCCCGCGTTGTCATGCCCTATAAATTGATTGAGCGGGGGACGGTGTGAATGCAGGCATAATCGCTCTGATTCTACAATATCCTATACGGATAGTACGGTTTCTTTATTCATGTTACAATGATAAAGTTGGATAAAGGAAACTTCCATCAGTGGGGGGCCTTACTGCCCGTTAATGCGGGATAAACAAAAGAAAGCGGGGATGGTATTATGTTTAAAAAAGTGGCTTCTGATGTTCTTGGATTAAGTGATGTGGGGAGTGTCATCCAGCCTCACGACTATGATAAGGTCGATGCAGATGATTATGTCATGCATGAAGATCAAGAGAAAATCTATTTCCTGATTAAATCCAAAACGGATGAATATTGTTTTACGAACAAAGCGCTCATTCATTTAGACGGAACAAGCGCCGTCAGTAAAAAGCGCACGCTTCGCCGTTATAATTATCATGAACATGCGATTTCCAACGTCTTAATGGAGACAGCGGGAACTATCGATTTGGACGTAGAAATAAAATTCACGATGGGATCTGTCCCGTACTCCATTGATGTACATAAAAAACATATTGAAGAATTAAAAGATTTATATAAAGCGTTGCTGTCCATCGCCGAAATTTCACGTGAAAATGAGCTTTCTTTAGCATATGCAAGACAAAGCCTTGAATTGGCGTCCACTACATTAAACAGAGTGGAAAGTAATGAAAGCAATTTTGCCGAGCAATTCAATAAATTAAATGAATCGGCTTTCTCCTGGCTTATGGATACACGAAAGAAATATAGTGTAAAAGATTTCGGAGATGTATTTGAGCGATATATCAATAATTAGAAATTGAACGACAAACGAAAAAAACAGCCCTTGCTTCTCGTTGGAGCGAGGGCTTTCATTTAGCCAAAAACATGGATGCCAAATATCCCTTCATTTTATAGATGGAGATTTTTATGGGTTAGGGGGAGAAATAATGTTTGTATATACGATTGATGAAGAAGTGTCACTAAAATTAGTCGAGTTGAAAGATGCAGAAAGAGTATTTGAGCTAACAGATCATTCAAGAGAATACCTTCGTGAATGGCTTCCTTGGCTAGATATGACAACAAGTGTTGAAGATACAAAAAGTTTTATCGAATCTTGCCTAAAGAATTATGCGGAAAATAAGAGTGTGACAACGTTTATTCTTTATAAAGGAGTAATTGTGGGAACGGCTAGTTATAACCAAATAGATTGGTCTAACAAAGTTGCTTACATTGGTTATTGGCTAGGAAAGGATCATCAAGGTTTTGGGATTATGACGAAAGTGGCTAAAGCTTTGACCGATTACGCTTTTAATGAACTGAAACTTAATCGGGTTGATATTCGTGCTGCTAAGGGAAATACCAAAAGTAGGGCTATTCCAGAGAGACTAGGTTTTGTATGTGAGGGACAAATAAGACAAGCAGAATGGTTATATGACCATTATGTTGACCACATCGTTTATGGAATGCTGGCAACAGAATGGAACTCAAAATAAAAATGCTGATTCGTACCTCGACTCATATTTACTGTTCTTGGGGTGAAGCGATGTACGAACATACTGACTCATTCTCTTCCACAAACCGGGTAGGTTAGCGGAAGAAGGATGTATAGAAAGGAAAAATACTTATGTCTCAATATATTTATATTGCTTCACCCAGGAGATTACCTAAAGGTTCATTTGGATTAAATCCCGTGTCTCCTGAACAACCGAATGTCTTTAAAACTGAATTGGATGCAGCACATCTATATTTTGAAAATAATTACGATAGCAAATCGAAAAGAAGGTTTTCATATAGTCCACACTTCTCATTCAAACATCAAGTAGCAGCCTATTCTAATTCCATCCCCTTAAAATATGAGGTGAAAGGAAATGCAATAGAAAACAAGTGTTTAGCTTTACTATATTCGTATCTAGAAGAAGCCCTTCAAACTGGAGGTGTTGTAGAGTATTTTACTAGTTGGAACGGTGAAGAAGAGTTACCTATTATGAATAAACGAAGCATTCGTTGGAAAGATGTAAAAACACCTTATGACCTAGTTCTAGATGACCGTGAGTTTTGGGAAATTATGTTGTAGACTTCAATATAAATCGCTTGTTGAACTGGCGGGGCAGGTTAGTGGAAGAAGAAACCTTCATTGATTCTTTATTGTGTTTTGTGGCTAATATCGGAAAAAACTGTTTCTCTCGTGGAGGATTATATAATGAGTAATTATCAAGAAGGTTATTTATGTAGATGTTGTGGAAAGTATCACGATGAACTTCCAATGAGTTATGGAAGTCCTGTTCCTGATTATTGTTACGACATACCATCAGAAGAGCAAGAAAGCCGAATAGAGATGAATGAAGATTTGTGTATTGTTGAGTTAGAACCAACTGATCATCCCTTAGCTATAGAACAAAGAGAAGGTGTAACAGTAGAGCGTATAAAGCAGATTGCAGAAGAGCTATGTGATGAAGAAAAACAATAATAACTTTTCTTGTTTCACTAACGGGGGAGGATAGTTCAATAAGCGTTTATAATAAGATTGCTGAAAATTTAAAGTGAAATCAAAGTTTTTGTATAGCTTTAATTATGTTAAGCAAGGGGAGTTGTGATGTGAAAAAGCTTTGGAGTAAATTCGAGCATTGGCTGGAATTAAATTGTCCAGAGATAGCCGAAAGTTTTAATAAACCAGCTACTAAAGCTGAAATTGCGAAAGCTGAACAAAAGATGGGAGTTACGTTTCCCAATAGTTTTAAGGAATTATTACTCATACATAACGGACAAAAAAATGAATATCCCGAGCAGCGATTTGAGTACGTAGGAGCCATAGGCAATTATGATTTATTAACTTTAGATGAAATAGTATATACGTGGGAAACAATGAAAGAACTCTTAGATAATAAGGCATTTGAAGATTTCGAAGAAGTCGAAGCTGTGGGACCAGTAAAAAAGGAAGCCTGGTGGAACCCTCGTTGGATTTCCATAGCCACCAATGGTATGGGGGATGATATTTGTATTGATTTAGACCCTGCCGAAGGAGGAACGAAGGGTCAAATTATTACTTTCTGGCACGACTGGGAAGAACGTAAGATTATATCAAGGAGCTTAGAAGAATGGTTTGGCGAAATCACAAAATGCCTTGAAGACGGGACATATAAGCTAATAGAAGAGGACGGGGAACTTGTATTTAATAATGATGGCTTTATGAGAGAATAAATATCGGTTCTTGTTGAACTACCATGTAAGAACGTAATTTTCTTGCATTTTCTGTGGTGAATCTCTGGTTCATGGTTGGCTAACGGGGGCGATTCTTCAATAAGAAGGTAGCCTCTTCTTATTGAACAAACTAGCAGGTTAGTGAAATAGTTAATACTACTTAGAATGGATTATATCGCGGAAATATGTATTTAATTTATGTCCATTACAAAGGAAAAAGCCTTGTGGTTTTTAATTACCATAAGGCTTTTTGGATTTTAGTAAAGAGTAGGTGTAGGAGAACAGGCAACAGAATCTATAAATCTTGGGTCAATTCCGTAGAATTGCCAGAAGGCACCGTTCCATCTATATCCAGATACTTCACCATATTCGACACGAGTTGGGTAAAACCAGAATTGGTCCCCATTTATAAGCCATACATAAGTGTTTTGATATACACAGTCAATAATATAGGATACAGAAGGTTTTGGTGGTATGAAAGGTGGGGGAGGAGATTGCGGTGCCATTGTCCCCTGCCGTGGGAAATATCCCATATGATTTCACTCCTTTTAGTTAGGCTCTCAACATTATATGTTGGGAAGAAGTAAAAGGATTATTTAACGTGAAAAACTAAAGATTGTGAAGTAATGTACTTCAACTAACGGGTGGCTTTACTTCAATAAGGAGTAAGGCTTTTTTATTGCACTAACGGGGCAGGTCGAAGAAGGATAAAAAGGTGTTTACAGAAATAGAAAAAGCCCACCGTATCCCCGACAGGCTGTCATTGTTTGTTTCAAAATGCATATCTAAACAGACCATAATATAATGGACCGAGCAGGATGATGATCATACCTATGATATAAAGGTATCGAATTGGTTTAGGCATTTCTTCAAGCTCATGATTATCATGACTCTTGATGAAGCCGAAGGCGACATCCCAAATGATTCCGCCGACAAACACAACTTGCCATACAAGAGGTGTAAAAATCGGCGTATCTGTCACGTAGCCGAAAAGCCCAAGCCAAGTAATGATGGAGATCGCAAAGTCTAACTTACCAAAAATGGTTTTGTCTCCCTTGATCAAAAATCCAATCGCTGCAGTGCCCAATATCCCTAAATAAATATACCAAAATATTTCTGCCATTACTTATTTCCTTTTCTCTTAGATGTTTCTATTATACTTTCTATTTTAGCAAAAAGAAAATCTTTTATTTTTGAACACGCCCGAAGGAACACACCATTAGCTCTTCGCTAAAATCCCACGATCCACTGTCGAAGATTACAATATAATGATGGTTCTTCACAAAAAAAACGCTATATCAAAAGGTAGAAAACTTAACGATTTACTCCAGATTCCATTCGCTGAATATGTAAACGAAATGTAAATCAGTAAAGACCTTAGTTGATTTGAGATTTTTCCCTAGGCAACAATTTATATGATTAGAGCTTTTTATTATGCTTACGGGGCAGGTTAGTGAAAGAAGACAAGGTTTTACTTTCTAAACTCATTTAATCTTTCATAAGTTTCAAGCAGGAAATCATAAAACAAGGCTTCGGTTGGGAGCAGTTCACGTTGGGTCGGGTAGATGACACCGACTGTTCTTGTGAGACTCGCATCTGATATTGGAATCATGACGGTGGACCGAGGTGTGTTATCTATCAATGTCATCTCTGGCATCAATGCTACACCTAAGCCTGCAGAGACTAACCCTTTTAATGCATCAATATCTTTCCCTTCGAATGCAATTTGTGGTGAAAAACCTGCATCATTACATGCTTGAACAACTTGTTCACGAAATATAAACCCTTCAGGAAGGACACAGAATGGGTCATCCTTTAACTTCCGTAACCTAATCGATTTCTGATCAGCTAATGGATGATGAAGAGGGATGAGGGCCACTATATTTTCTGTGAACAAGGTAGCTCCTTTAATTTTTTTCTCTTTTTCCGGATTGGGCATGGGTGCAATCATGGCCAAATTAAATTCACCATTTACAACACCATCTATTAAATCATAATAAAGTGCATTGCTCATTTGAAATTTAGCTTCTGGGTACCGAGTGCGAAAAGAATAAATGATGGAAGGCAATGTATGAGCCGCCATGCTAATAGGGAATGCAATTCGAACGGTCCCTTTTTCAGGATTTAAATATTCTTCTACTTCCCTCTTTGCATCCTCCATCAAATTCCACACTTGTTTCATCCGGTCAAAAAAAATTCTGCCTAGTGGGGTTAACTTGACGCTTCTTCCCTCACGTATAAAAAGTTCTACGCCTAATTCGTTTTCTAAATTGAAAATTTGTCTGCTAACGGAAGATTGGGCAACATGCAAGGCATCTGCCGCCTCTGTTACATGCTCTCTTTTGGCAACTTCCAGAAAATATTTAATTTGCCTCGTCTCCATTTTTTAACCACTCCATTTTAATGCGTTTAATGCATTGATTTCATCGGAAATTAATATTGGAACTATCAATTATAAAATTATAAAATGAAAACACATTTAAGAAAAGGAAATTTTCCGAACTTTAAAATATATTAGGGGCTGAATGTTATGAAAGTGCTGGAAAAAGTAGAAGAGAAGCAAACACAAATCGTGAAAGATTACGTAAATCGTTTATTTCAAAGTGTTCAAATGCGTAATTCAAATGAATGGGAGTTCCAGCAGGCTGTTAAAGAAGTACTTGATTCTTTAGTACCTGTCCTTGTGAAAAATCCTATATATATGAAACAAGCAGTTCTAGAAAGAATGATCGAACCAGAGCGATTGATTACCTTTAGAGTTCCATGGGTGGACGATAAAGGGAATGTAAAAGTGAATCGTGGATATCGTGTACAGTTTAGTAGTGCTATTGGACCTTATAAGGGGGGACTAAGATTTCACCCTTCTGTTAACGCAAGCATTATAAAATTTCTCGGGTTTGAGCAAATCTTCAAAAACTCATTAACAGGGCAGCCAATAGGCGGTGGAAAAGGCGGTTCTGACTTTGATCCAAAAGGCAAATCTGATTTAGAAATTATGCGCTTTTGTCAGAGCTTTATGACAGAGCTTAGCAGACATATCGGACCCGATACCGATGTTCCCGCTGGGGATATAGGGGTAGGGGCTAAAGAGATCGGTTATATGTTCGGGCAATATAAAAAATTAAAAGGTGCTTATGAAGCAGGTGTACTAACTGGAAAAGGCATTGGTTATGGAGGAAGCTTAGGCCGGAAAGAAGCGACAGGGTATGGATTAGTATACTTTGTAGAAGAAATGCTTAAGAATCAAGGATTAAGTTTTAAAGGAAGTACAGTTGTGGTATCTGGTTCAGGAAATGTTTCGATTTATGCAATGGAAAAAGCCATGCAGTTTGGGGCAAAAGTGGTAGCATGCAGCGATTCAAGCGGCTATGTTTATGATCGAAATGGAATTAACCTAGATACGGTTAAACGATTAAAAGAAGTAGAGAATAAAAGAATTTTTGAATATGTCAAAGAACATCCAGATGCTATCTATCAAGAAGGGTGTTCAGGCATCTGGGCGATTCCGTGCGATATTGCTTTACCATGTGCAACGCAAAATGAGTTAAATAAGGAAGCGGCAGAAATGTTAGTTTCGAATGGGGTAAAGGCAGTGGGAGAAGGTGCAAATATGCCTTCTACTCAAGAAGCCATCGATACTTTTATGGATCATAATGTTTTGTTTGCTCCTGCCAAAGCAGCAAATGCAGGCGGGGTTGCAGTCTCTGCGTTAGAAATGGCGCAAAATAGTGCAAGGCTGGCTTGGACACAAGAAGAAGTCGATCTGAAATTACAAGCCATCATGAAAGATATTTATAGTAAAAGTTTGAAAGCATCAGAAGATTATGATGTTCCGGGGAATCTTGTTGTCGGCGCTAATATAGCTGGATTCGTAAAAGTAGCTGAGGCAATGATCGCACAGGGAGTTATATAAAGGAAACTTCCATCGGTGGGGGGGCCTTCATCCCCCCGCCCTAAACTTCCGCGATTACTAAAGAACGAAGACTAAAAACGCGACGTCCATCTCCACGTCTTCGCTAGCACATCCTGTACGTCGGAATGGGGGGGCTTACTGCCCGTTAATGAGGGATAAAATATAGTATCTAGTTATGATGGTAATAGAAAAAAGATAGAGTACTATAAAACGACGAAAGGTCACTGATTGGTGGCCTTTTTGTTGTTTTGATGGAAGAAGGATTGCATAAATTCCTCCTTTTTATGCAGTTACTAAGCTTTTTCAGAGACCGAAAACGTTGATTCCTTAACAAGGTGTAAAAAGTTGTATAAGCGATAAATTGTGATACGTGAACTCCCTTGGGTGGAAAGGGGGTGTTTGTGTTCATTTTATACATAATTTAAACTTAATAATTTTTCATTTAATGATAGAATATGTAATATATATCCAGTTGATTATGGGGAAAAATGCCTCTAAACAAAATCTTTACAAGGAGTGAGCTGGATGATAACTATTATGCAAGTGATTTTAGCAGTTTTTATTTTAGTAGGAGGATTCATAAAACTTTTCCGTGTACCGTTTCAGGTTGAACATTGGCAGCACTACCAATATCCATTGTGGTTCATGTCTGTAATTGGTCTTATTGAAATCATTGGAGCCATAGGAATGATCGGTGGTATCTGGAATCAATACTTGGTTTTTGGATCAGGAGTATTATTTATAATTCTCCTGATGGGGGCCATACATGCCCATATTTTTCGGGCTCGCCAACCTATTGTGATGATTATTCCTGCAACAATCTGTTTGATTTTGTCTATGGTTATGATTATCTGGAACTTGAAGTTGTTTTCTTAAACCTAGCGATAATTATGTTGCATTCGAGAAGTCTTGAATTTAATAGAATCTAAGGTGTTTTTCAGTACAGATAGAACGTTTATGCTAACTAGAAATAATTGGATATACATTAGGGAATTAGCCTTTGTTTTATGGAGGTGGGCAGAAAAAATACAAATTGACTTAATAGGGAGGACCGGGATGGAGAAACAAGATGTGGCTATTGTGTTAGCTCATGAAATATATGGAGTTAATGAACATATGAAATATATGCAAAAAAGGTTATCGTTGCTAGGAATAAATGTAATTTGTCCCGATTTATTGCATAAAGAACCCCCTTATAAGTACGCTGAGGAAGCACTTGCTTATCAAAATTTCGTTCAAAATATCGGTTTTGAGTATGGAGTACAACAAGTTAATCAGGCCATAGCTGAGCTGAAACAACAATATCAGAGAGTTGGAGTAGTCGGATTTAGTGTTGGGGCAACAATCGCATGGTTATGTAGTGAAAATAAAATGTGTGACTTCGTGATAGGTTGTTATGGATCGCGAATTCGAAATCATACAGATATTGAGCCTGCATGTCCGACACTTCTAATTTTCCCAACTGAGGAAAAAGCATTTGATGTACATACTCTAGTTGAAACATTAAAGAAAAAGGAATATAGAGATTTGAAACTTAAGAGTTTTCCTGGAGTACATGGATTTATAGATTCTTTTTCTCAAAATTATCATGAAGTATCCGCCGTTAAAGCATTACAATGTATAGATGAATTTCTACAAGATCATTTAAATTAGAATTTCCTCTAACACCTGTTATGGTAATCTAAACATTGAAATGGGTTCTATGTAAACCTCTCTTGTATCAGGAGAGGTTTTTTTACGGTCGTTTTTCTTCAACAAACACATGAGGAAGCAAATGAAAAAATTTTTTCTTTTATTAAGAGAAGTTAACAGTTCATTTAAAATTAGGTGAATATTGGTTTAATCGACATTTTTTTAACAATAGCTTGTTTATAATGACTTTATCTTTGAAAGAAGGGAGTTGAAAATCTGCTTTAATTAAATGCCTAGGAAAGCAACTAAAAAATAATAGGATGGTATTGTCTCTTGTTTACACTAACTCCTTTTTTACAGTAATATGCCCCCCTATAAGAAAAAGGGGAACAAAATGGGTGAGGAGGGATTATGATGGAGGTTTTACTCTACGTAGGTACATATCTCGTGGGTATTTCTACTATTTTATGGCTGATTACCCACGCTTTTAACCTATTATTTAAATAGAGTATAACGACCAAGAGAAACCAACATTTTGGTAGACTCTGTTCAAAATTGACGATATCGATTGGGAACAGTAATAGAAAGGAGAAAAGGAAATGCGTGATGATTCCAACATTCTTGAAGAAAAGGAGAGGAAACTAGTACGGTATTTAGAAGCATGTACAACAGAGGAAGTTTTGAAAGAAGCTCAGGAATACACCCCATCCCTTCGTTCTCATTCAAGTCTTCTCCGTAAGTTGAGGGAAATGAAGCTGCCACAACCCGTCGTCAACACTCTCATTTATTATACTCTTGCTACGAACGATCAAAAACCTGTGGATTGTAAGCTATTGACGCTTGCTGTTTTATGCAGAAAACTTAACATAAAAAATGCCCAGACAGCGGTTACCTTCTTTAAGCTGTATTATTCATACCATACCCAAATAAGCCAAGAAGGGTAAAACCGATTTTACCTTGAGAAAAAATAGACTGGCTCACTCCAATAACGTAAGAAAGGTGACTTTCCACGAAAAATCGTGACAAAAAGCGAAAAAAGAAACGTAATTTTGTGAAGGACTACTTGAAAAACAAATTGAAAAATTGGAAGCCGAAACCTACCAAAGAACCTGGACCTAACTATAAAACATCAGCATAATAGAAAAAAGGAAAGTGGACATGTTACGTATGTCCACTTTCCTCTTCGCTACATGATGGATACTATTTATTTAAAACATACTACAGAGTAACCATAAACTATAAAAATGTGACAATAATTTTCCAATCCCTAAAAATTTAACTGGAAAGCGCTTTCCATTTGTTATAATTTATTCCAGAAGCGATAGTGCTTTTATATAGGAGCATACATACAAAATTGGAAGGGTCTTGGTTGTAATGAATGTTGTTTTTGGGCTGATATTTCTACTTATTGGATGGAGATTTGGGGACTGGAGAAACTTAGAAAAATATTATCCAACTATTCTATATTTTATTATTGGGGATTTACTATATAATCTGTTAACGTATAATGACCCAATGTGGAAGTATAACAAAGATTGGATTTTTTCTAATCATACATTATCTAATTTATGGATTATGATAACGGTATACCCGGTAACGGTTATTATATACTTATTTCACTTTCCTAAAAAGAAAATTAACCAGATTTTCTATATTTTATTTTGGGTGATTCTATATGTTCTATGGGAACTTGTTAATATTCATGTTTTCGGGCTTATAGATCATTATAATGGCTGGAATATATGGTGGTCATTCTTATTTGACATTATTATTTTTGTTATGTTGCTTATTCATCATAAACGTCCATTATTGGCATGGGGATTGTCTATTATCATTATCATTTTCTTTTTAAAGTTATTTGATGTAAACGTACATGAGTTGAATTAATATAATTAATTTATACTGCCATTTTTTAGCTCGTCTTTTAAAAGGCGAGCAGAATTTTTTAAGAACCAGCAAAAGGTCCTGTTTGGGTCAATAAAACAAATGTAACAGGGGGGTGGACAAACGGACTTACAACATCATGGCGGTCTGGAAAAAGCGGTTTTTGTTTATCCGATTGAACACTATTCAAAATGGCAAACAGAACTCCAGATGAACATTCTTACCATTGGAGCGATGGGGAAAATTTTGCATTAAGCGGGGCAATTAGAAGAAGGGTGTACGGCCCGCTGCCTGTTACACTTAATCTCCTAATTATAAACTCGGGCCGGTTAAAGCTTGCATGAGAGCCTTTATTCAATCGTAAGCAAATATTTAATTAAATCTTCAAGGTTTTGCAGCAGCCTTTCATTTAAATACTATTTTTGCATAAAAGTCTATGTTTGCTTTTGCGTTATCTTTTGTAATGAGGTCAACTCCACTATCAATCCTTTTTTCTACGTGTTCTCCCTTAATGGCTTTTAATGCTTGTTCTACACTTAGGTATCCCGTATCATAAGGATTCTGGGATAGGGCAACACTCAACTTCTCTTCTTCAACAGCTTTCAGCATTTCCCAGTTTTCGTACGTCCCAATAACAGGAATCTTTAATTCTTTTTCCTCTATTACTTTTAGTGTATTTAAAGCTATACTGTCATTTGTGACAAACATCCCTTTAATGCTAGGATAAGTCTGCAAAATGTTACTTATTACTGATTTCACATTGCCAGATTGATCATACGCTTGATCTCTAGTAATAATCTCTATCCCAATATTATCCAGATTTTCTTTCGCTCCTTTAATCCAATCATTCTCAAATGAATGGTCTTGTGAATCAAAAATAAAGGCTACTTGATCCCCTGGCTGCAGAGTGGAAGATAATACCTCTCCTGCTATTTTTCCTAATTTCAAATGATCCGTCCCGATAAAAGTAGTTTGATTTGTCCAGCGAGCGTCTTGATTCAACATTAACACGGGGATACTTCTTTCTTGATATTCCTTGAATACGGAAATAGTAGCCGATGATTGGGTTGGAGTGACAATTAGTGCATCTGGTTTTTGCTTTAGAACATCTTTTAACATCGTAACCTGTTTTGAAGCTGGACCATGTAAATTAGGTGCCATTACTTTCCCGTCTATATCAAAATCAGCAAATCCCTTTTCTATACCTGCTTTAACGATTTTCGAATGATCAGTGTTTAATTCTTGTAAAACAACCACAACTTTAGGCTTTTCATTTGCCTTAAGAAAGACGATTAAGAGGATAATACAACTCATAAAAATCAATGAAATCATCCATTTGTGTTTCATTATTCAGCCTCTTCTCATGTGCTATAGGTGAATTAAATTTAATGTGATTTTACTTTACAGTAAGAACTACAAAAGATAACTAAAAACTACGAAAGGTTACAAAAAAATTTAAATTAAAAAATGCCAGTTGTATATCGGTTGGTTCGATGCTAGTGCAGAAATAGCAAGATGATTCGAACGGAATATTATGAAAATTGAAGAAGATGCGTATTGACGTTTTCAAAATCATGGTCTATTATAGCAAAGTAATAAAGTGATAATGATTATCAACATCAAAGACTTCATGTTTGTGAAGTCTTTTTCTTGAAATTAACTTGATAATGATTATCAACAACATTATACAGTGGAGGGAGAAGATGTTAACGGATGTTCAAGTACAGCAAGAAAACAAAATAAAAAATCGCCCATTTTTTGCCGCTATGGTCCTTATTGTGAGTGCTGTGACTCTTATTGCAGGTTTGATCGAATCTATCTTGATAGGGGCAACAGATATCAATTATCGCACGGTATGGGAAGCCATTTTTCATTTTAATCCGGATTTGACTCAACATCAAATTATCCAAAGCATTCGGTTGCCGCGTGCTTTAGCAGGTGCAATGGTTGGCAGCTGCTTCGCGGTAGCGGGGGCGATTATGCAGGGCATGACACGTAATCCGCTGGCTAGTCCAAGCTTGATGGGGATTAATGCCGGTGCAGCTTTTGCCTTGGCAGTAATATTCGCCTTTTTTCCAGGGCTTTCCTACCATTATGTTATTTTGTTTTCTTTTGTCGGGGCGGCTCTCAGTGTAGTCGTTGTACATGGAATCGGTTCAACTCAGGGTGAAGTGAACCCAATCCGCCTCGTTCTGGCAGGGACCGCTGTATCCGCGCTGCTCAGCTCATTGAGTGCAGGTATTGCTATTTATTATCACATCTCACAAGATGTAGCGTTTTGGTATGCCGGAGGGATTGCGGGAATCAAATGGACGCAAATCAAATGGATTGCGCCATGGGTCATGGGTGGAATCATTGGAGCCCTTATGATATCACGCTCGATCACCGTCCTTAATTTAGGCCAAGACATTGCAATGGGATTGGGGCAAAAAACAAAGGGAATCCAAGTAATCGGTTCCGTCATTGTATTGATTCTTGCGGGAACAGCGGTAGCGACCGTAGGCCCCATTGGTTTCATTGGACTTGTTGTGCCGCATATTGCCCGTTTTCTCGTTGGGGTAGATTATCGATGGGTCATTCCCTGTTCTGCCCTATTGGGTGGATTACTGCTCGTTTTAGCGGATATAGGGGCACGAATGATTAATTCTCCCTATGAAACGCCAGTTGGTGCCATTACTGCTTTAATCGGTGTGCCGTTCTTTCTTTATTTAGCTCGTAAAGAAAGGCGTGAATCATGATGGAGCAAAGAAAAAAGTTGAATCCTGTTATGATTATGCTGATATTAGGTTTATTTATTATCATTGCTTTTATCATGAGCATGAATACGGGATTTTCCCGTCTTTCCCCGGTGGATGTCATCAAAACATTACTGGGTGAAGGAACAGAAAAGCAGAATCTGATTCTTTTTGATTTCCGCCTTCCACGAATTCTGATTGCCATATTAGCGGGAGCGGGTCTCGCCGTATCGGGGGCTATCCTCCAAGGAGTTTCGCGAAATAGTTTGGCTGACCCCGGAATACTTGGCATTAACGCAGGAGCGGGATTGGCTGTGGTACTATTTATCTCATTCTTCTCCAATGAACAGAATGTACCCGTTCTATTCATGCCTATTCTAGCTTTAGTAGGAGCGGGGGTGACTGCTGCACTTATTTATATTCTTGCTTATAAAAAGGGACGCGGAATTTCTCCGACTAGATTGCTGCTTGTTGGAATCGCCGTAGGATCAGGGATATCAGCTGCCATGATTGTGCTAACAACAAGAATGGATCAAGGCAAGTTTGAATATGCTGCCGTTTGGCTTGCAGGCAGCATCTGGGGGACAAATTGGAAGTTCGTTTTCGCACTGCTTCCATGGATAATGTTCCTTATTCCATATGCCATTTATAAATCGCGTGACCTGAATCTATTGAATTTAGGTGAGCCCATTGCCATGGGATTAGGGGCTCGGGTAGAGTGGGAACGCTTTAGTCTATTGGCTGCGGCTGTTGGATTAGCTGGTTCCTGTGTGGCTGTTGGAGGAAGTATCGGCTTTTTAGGATTGATGGGGCCACACCTGGCACGTAGGTTAGTGGGGCCAAGATATCAATTTCTTCTTCCCACATCGGCTCTCATTGGTGGATTGCTCCTATTGGTAGCGGATATTTTTGCACGTGTTCTTATCCAACCTACTGAAATTCCAACCGGAATTGTCGTTTCTGCCATTGGAGGTCCTTATTTTCTTTACTTACTAGCAAAATCAAAAGATTAGATCGTTAAACTCAATTCATTTACATAAGAAATCATTCATTAAATTGAAGGAGGAAAAATGATATGCACGTTCTACGTAAATCTTTAGTTACTATGTTGACTCTCATGATGCTGAGTGTATTGTTTCTTGCTGGCTGCGGTTCCAGCCAAGAACAAAGCACAGCGTCAACGGAATCAAGTGAAAGTACAGATAATGGACAAACATCGAAAAGAATCATCAAACATCTACAAGGGGAGACTACGATCGAGGGAGAGCCTAAAAAAATAGCCGTATTGGATTATCGACTGGCGGATTCCTTATTGGCACTTGGTATTAAACCTTATGCAATGACAAGCTATATGGGAGAGACGAATCTGGAGTATTTGGATGGAAATCCGTTAAAAGATGTAAAAAACCTTGGAGATGAGCCAAATCTAGAGGCTATTCTTGAAGTGGAGCCGGACTTGATTATAGGGAGGGAAAATCACGCTAAAATATACGATGATTTGTCTAAAATCGCTCCTACAATCATCTTACCTGTACCTGATGACTGGAGGCTTGGACTCAGTGAAATAGGAGAAATGCTTGGTAAGGAAAAGGAAGCCGGCGAATGGCTAGCTAAGTATGACCAAAAAGTGGAAGAAGCAAAGAAGAAACTTGCCCAAAAGGTTAGCAAAGATGAAACGGCACTCTACATGCGAGTAATGCCAAAAGAATACAGAATTCACGGTCCTAATCAAGCTCTTGGGGCGACTTTATCCCAGGACCTGGGATTAAAGCCAGTGCCGCAAGTTACATCTATAAAGAAGTTTGAAGTGATGTCGATGGAAAAACTGCCTGAGCTCAATCCGGATTATATATTCCTTGAAATAGGCCTGCCAGAGAAGGGCGGAGATAAAGAGGCAGAAAAGAAATATGAGGAATTGACCCAAAGTCCTCTTTGGAAAAACTTGAAGGCAGTGAAGAAAAACCAAGTTTACGTTGTTCCTCATTGGGTCATCAGTGATTACCCATATATTCATGACAAGTCTATTGACATGGTACTTGAAAAAATGGATATAAAATGATTTAGATAGTTACATAAAAGAACCGTACGCATCTCCAAACGTACGGTTCTTTTATGTATGTAGGATAAACAACTAAATCGCTTTGAAGATTGCACTGAATGGTTCATCACTCTGGTTACATTTATTATATATCATATATAAAAAACTGACAATATATAATTTTCTGATTATTTTAATATTTAACTAGAATAATTAATAACTAATAAGTTCTCAATTTTTTAAAAATGAAATTAACACTATGCCTCCAACTATTATAATTGGTATTAGTGCTTTTAGTATTCCTTTCTTTGACGGCTCGATATGTTCGTGATCGCCAAGAGAGCGTCCAACCCTTAAATCTGTTTTAATTTTTGACTCTTCTCTTTCATTATCCATTTATTTACACCCCTTTCCCTGATAATTATTAGACATTACAGAAGTATATTCCTTGTTCAACAATGGGTTTAAGAACGGGATGGCTGCCGTAACCTTTTTTATTGTGCTGACGGGGCAGCGATAAGAAAATGTTGATTTATAACATTAAGGCACGAGTAGATGAATCTCCTTTCACTGTTATACAAGTGTGTTGAGTGTTATATATAGTTTCGATGTAAAATACGAATATATTAACAATTGTAAGGAGGGGCATATCATGAAATATTACGTTGTAGATGCATTTGCGGAGAAAGTGTTTGAAGGGAACCCTGCTGGTATCTGTATTATGGAGCAGTGGCTTCCAGAGGATCTGATGCAAAATATTGCGATTGAAAATAATCTTTCTGAAACAGCATTTGCTGTGAAGGAGGGGGAGAGCTATCGGTTAAGATGGTTTACTCCTGGGGGGGAAATCGATCTCTGCGGCCATGCTACATTGGCAACAGCGTATGTCATTGCCAACTATTACGAAAAGAATGTAGATAGAATCACATTCCAGACAATGAGCGGCGAGCTTGTTGTGGTAAAAAAAGGGGAACTTTATGAAATGGATTTCCCTAGCAGAATGCCTGAAGAATTTACGCTGACAGAGGAAATGGTAGACGCTCTTGGCATAAAGCCTATCGAAACCTATCTGGGCAGAGATTTAATGTTTGTATTAGAAAAGGAAGAGGATGTTCAACATGCAGCCCCTGATTTTTCGAAGTTGGAAAAATTGACGGATGGGTTGGGCGTTTTAATTACAGCCAAAAGTAAAACGTACGACTTTGTTTCCAGATGCTTTTTCCCAAAGTTGAATGTCAATGAAGATCCCGTCACCGGTTCTGCACACTGTCATTTCATTCCTTTCTGGGCAAGGCGTTTAGGCAAGGATGAGATGGTGGCGAGACAGCTTTCCAAGCGCGGTGGAACATTATATTGCAAATTAGTCGGAGATCGAGTAAAAATCAGCGGATCAGCCGTTTTATATGCTATCGCAGATCTTCAGATAAAGGAAACTTCCATCAGTGGGGGAGTTCCTTCATCCCCTACTAATGGTTAGTTAGGCCCGCACGATGCGGGTCACGCAGACGTTGCCGCAGGACGCGGCGATGTTAGTCTGTGTTCTTTTATTCGTTTTACGGGCAGTTATCCCCCACTTACACTTCCGCGATTACTCCAATTTTTGAAGTGGGGATCTTACTGCCCTGTTAATGAGGGATAAATTAATAAAGGTGACCTTGCGGATTTACAACGTTAAGGAAATTCCAAAATAAAAAGCCTAATTTCTCGGCATTAATATTGAGAAATTGGGCTTTTTTCATTACTCCATTACATCTTTTCTTGTACTGCTAATTAATTCAATTGTTTTATGTGTATTCCTCTATAGATTTATTCGTTATTTCTTTGCTGTAGTAAAAATAATGCTAGACCAATTAAGATGAGTGCGATACCGATACCTTGTTGTAAAGAAATGACCTCATCCAAAATGAAATAAGCGAGTATACAAGTTCCAATCGTCTCTCCTAATATGCTCATTGAAATAACTGAGGTACTTAGCCATTTCAACAGCCAATTAAAAATCGTTTGCCCTAATATCGTTGCAATAAACGCTAATCCAATAAAGGATAACCATGTTTGTGTGGAATAATTCACAAAAGAAGTTTGCTGGCTGAAAGCAAACATACTCAAAAATAGTGCACTGCTGGCATAACTGATGATTGAATAGGGGATGAGGGATAGTCTTTTACGAACATGCTGGCCAATGAAGAAGTAGGATGTGATGATACCTGCTGCAATAAAAGCAAGTATATCGCCAAATAATGCCTTCCCACTAATTTGAAAATCTTGCCATCCAATGACAATACTTCCAGCAATCGCTACAAGACAGCCCATTACAGCTCCTTTACTGAAGCGCTCTTTAAATAGAAAATAGCCTCCAACCATTGAAAAAAGTGGCTGTAATGTCACGATAACCGTCGAGCTTGCCACAGATGTGTAATTTAACGATTCAAACCACAATACATAATGGGCTGCTAGAAAGACTCCTGATAATAACCCGAGTCCCCATTGATTTTTTGACAACGAACATAATTCTTTTCGGTTCTTTTTATTTGCTAATAAAAATGGCAAAAGCATTATTGTTGCAAAAAACATCCGATAGAATGCCGTAATTGTCGCAGGTGCATCTGCTAGTTTTACGAAGATGGCTGAAGTAGATAAAGCAAATACGCCCAAAAATAAAGTCATGTAAGAAATAAGCGGTGATTTCAATTTTGTTTCCCCCTAGAATTGTTTACAATAAAAAAAATAATACATTATAATGTACAAGCGTAAGTATAAAAGATTTATATAATCGATAAAAGTATTATTTATCCATGTTTAATATGTCAGCACAAAAGGAGTTAAACATCCATTATTTTGGAAAGGATCTTCACTATGAATAATCATCGCCTCGGGCAAACGGTATTACATTATCGTAAAAAGAATGGGATGACAATTCGTGAGTTCGCTGAGTATGCAGGAATCAGCACTTCACTTATTAGCCAAATAGAAAGAGGACAAGCCAATCCCTCGTTAAGTGTACTAGAACTGATTGCGCAAGCATTAAATGTACCGCTTTTTACCCTTTTCATTAATGAAATTGATACGGATTCGCTGATTTCGAGAAAACATGATCGAAAGAAAGTATATCGTGAAAATAGTGACCATATTGTCTATGATGTGTTAACACCAGACTTTATGAAAGCACATATTAAACTCTTAATGATGGAATTAAATGCATATGCAAGCACTACGGAAAGTTACTATTCACACGAAGATAAAGAAGAAATTGCTGTCGTCATGAAAGGTCAAGCTTATGTTGAACTTGAAGGCACCGAATATTTTTTAGATGAAGGAGATGTCGTACGCATTCCGCCAAATGTTAAACACCGATTTTTCAACAAAAGTGATGAACCGAATCATATTTTATTCGTATTAACTCCAGCTTTAGTTTAAATAGCACCTCGCCGTGTAAGTATTAAATGATAGAGTGACTTCAACCACTAAAAAGGGGGCTGTCCAAAAAATCGATCAATTATCGACTTTTAGAACGGCCCCGTAAAACGGTTCGACTTTTTATTTCAAACCTATGTTCACAATTTCTTCTATTAGCTTTGGAAAATGAAGATACCATTCATTTACTACATGAATGTATAGAATTATTAAGAAAAAATCGAATTATACTACCTGCTATTACTACACCTGAAAGAATGGTGCGGGAGGCAAGAGATAAGAGTGAGGTGCTGAGCCATCTCACTCTTTGTTATGCTAACGGAGCGAGTTTTATAAGTTTTGAGTATTTTTATGGTAAAATATAGGTGAAATTCTATAGCGGGACATGTATATCAGGTTCTAACTGCGTTATGAAAATAGGGGGACATTAAATGTTGTATGTAGCATTATTACTTTGTTTTGCTTGTTCAATCTTTTTTGCTGCCATAGTAAAAAAGGTTGCAATGGCTAATGGAGCAACTGATAAATCAAACTATAAAATTAACCAAAATATTATTCCAAGTCTTGGGGGATTAATCATTTTTATAAGTTTCATGGTCGGAATGTCCGTTGTGAGTCCAGATTCTTTTCGTACACTACCGGTTATGGTTGGGGCAACGATTATCGCTATTACAGGTGTATTAGCTGAACGGTTCCAGTTATCTTCAAAGTGGAAGTTAATGGGGCAAACTATTGCAACACTTGTTGTTGCCGTATGGGGAGGAGTTCAATTTAGTTATATTTATACCTTTTCGGGCAATGTCATTGAATTTGGTTATTTGGCTATACCCCTTACAGTGTTATGGATTATTGGCATCACAAACGCTGTTAACTTGACTGATGCATTAGACGATCTATCTATAGGAATATCGACAATCGCTTTGATGACTATATCGCTTATGGCGTATTTAGCAGGAAATTCTTTTGTTGCAAGTACAGGAGGAGTGCTTCTTGTTTCTACATTAGGGTTTATGTTGTATAGTTCTTTCTCAATAAAAATTTTGATAGGCAATACTGGCTCCTTATTTTTAGGATTTATGATTGCTGTTCTGACATTATCCGGGTTAAAAAACGTTACGATGATATATATTCCAACATATATTTTAGGCGTTCCCATTGTTTTGCATTACTACTTTCTTCAAAGGGGATTTACCTATAAACAAACAGTATCTATTTGCTGTTCAATTGCGGCTCTATTCGGCTTAGCAGCTTTTATTTTCTCCGCTTCTATACTGTGGGTAGCTATTATCGCCTTGACAATTCTGTTAGTCTCTACTCAATTTTTTTCAAAATATCGTTTTGTTTAAAAACAATATAAATCTTCCATCATTTTTTTATTAAAAGATAAATCAATCACTAAGAAATGCAAGGAACCCATCTCTTATGTATGTTCTTCAACAAACTGGCAGGAACATGAGATAAGAATAAATCTCAATCTAAAGTTATCGTCCCGGTGGATGGACCATTCGTCAAGTCGTTCATCATATTGCCCATATTACATCTCTTCGTAATCGATTAGGATGGTAACGAGTGCTTCTACAGTCTTATCTGAGAAGCGTTCAAGCAATGGCAAGGCTGATGATGTAAACGGTGTGAATGGATTTGAAAAAAAGTAAACTTATATCGCATGAAATCATTTAGTTGAATCTAGATTTTCAATTCACTATCTTTAAAAGGTTATAACCGCTCAGACTAAAAATAGCCATCCCCATAAGATAAATCCTATGGGGATGGCTATTTTCAAGATTGCACCAAAACTCTTATTTAATATCACTTTACGGGTAATATGAAGTTTCAGCTTATTGTAAGCTAGAACTGGTTTAGACTAAAGCGGATGGATTTGCCTCCGCCAGCGTTAATAAGCGTTCTTTCACTTGTTCTGTATCGACAAGCTTTTGCGCAACACCAGTCTCCATAGCAGCTTGAGCCACCGCTGCCGCTACATGTGCCGCCACTCTGCGGTCGAATGGATCCGGAATGACATAATCGGCATGAAGGTCTTCATCCGAAATTAATCCGGCAATTGCATGGACAGCTGCCAGTTTCATGTCCTCATTGATTTCGCTTGCCTGGACATCTAATGCACCTCGGAAAATGCCAGGGAATGCCAATACGTTATTGACCTGGTTCGGGAAATCAGAGCGTCCTGTCCCGACTACTAATGCTCCAGCTTCTTTTGCATCTTGCGGCATTATTTCCGGTACAGGATTGGCCATAGCGAAAATGATTGGTTCATCATTCATGGAGCGAACCATTTCTTTCGTGATGGCACCTGCGGCTGATACCCCAACAAACACATCAGATCCCTTAAGCGCATCTGCCAATGTACCTTGTTTTTGTTCTTTATTGGTAATGCGAGCCATTTCCTCTTTAAATGGATTCATCCCGACAGGACGACCTTCATAGATGATGCCTTTTGTATCACATAAAATCACATCTTTTACACCCATATGCAAAAGGAGTTTGACAATCGCTACACCGGCTGCACCGGCACCGTTTGCCACAACGCGAATATCTTCTATTTTTTTATCAACTAGTTTCAGAGCATTGAGTAAACCAGCAGCCGTTACAATAGCTGTACCGTGCTGATCATCATGGAAAATCGGAATATTACAAGCTTTTCGTAATCGATTTTCAATTTCAAAGCATTGTGGTGCTGCAATGTCTTCTAAGTTCACTCCGCCAAATGTCGGCTCCAGTAATTTAACGACCTCCACAATTTTGTCTGGATCCGTTGTATCCAGGCAAATCGGGAATGCATCCACATCCGCAAACGATTTGAATAACAACGCTTTTCCTTCCATGACTGGCATGGCTGCTTTCGGACCGATATTTCCAAGACCGAGTACAGCTGTTCCGTCGGAAACAACGGCTACCAAATTTCCTTTCATGGTGTACTCATATGCCTTACTTTCATCTTCATGAATTTCCAAGCATGGCTCCGCTACACCTGGAGAATAAGCAAGACTTAAATCATTTGCATTGCGTACGGGAACTTTTGAATGGACACCAAGCTTTCCTCGATTTTCCCTGTGCATCTTTAATGCTTCTTCACGTAAAGTTGACATTTTTTGGCTCTCCTTTTGTGCAATTTAATAGATATTGGTTAAGAGAGTAGTAAACCCTCAGACCGTCTGGTAAAAAACATAAATAATAGTTAAAGCTCTTCATAAAGTAAACAATCTAGGAGAGAATTTTACAGGCTTGAATGTCCCTGAAAGCTTTTCTTGCTTTTTTGCATGCTCAATTCAAGTATTCTCATGTTTTCGGTGATTGCAAGCATGAAGAGTTCCCAAAAATCAAAAAATTTCGTTTATATGTTTCGTACTGCTTCAATTGCTAACAAAACATATTATGAACAATGGGAAACAAAATGAAAAGCCTTTCTACAAAAATTATCAAAATATTACAAAATACACCCATGCTTAATAGAACCCCTGGTTCTGGTTTAAAAAGCATTGGGATTTGGATATACGGTATGATGAATGTAAAAGAGGAGGTCCAAAGAGTTTGAATGAAAACTTGTTTAAGCGGAAGTACCACCAACGAAAAATCCTCGTGTTAATCGTAAGAGAGAATCTGTCGGTAGAGTTTAAGTTTTCATGATCAGGCTGAAAGGGGGAGGGTCTTTCGGGTCATCAATTATTCATATCAAGATTATGCATGGGTTAGAATCAAAAACATGTCTTGATTATCACGAAAAAACAACACCGATTCTTATGGCAGAGCAGATCATCCATTAAATAAAATAGGGAAGAATATGATAGAATTGAAGTTGTTTCAGGCAGCCACTCAGATTCCAAAGATGGATGGAAGTAACATGTATACAGAAAAGGGGACACTTTGACAAGAGATGAATTCTGGTTGAAATTCATACATAGATCGTTTGGAGCAGCCGCCTAATGAGTTATTTAAAAGCGAATGGACATTTTTCTCCAGTTCGTCTTTGTCCTTGCATGAAACCAATGGTCTCTTCTTTAATAATGCTTGCACTCATGTACCAGAGAATGGGCTAATTTTTCACTATCCGTGTATCCGTATAGTTTCCAACCTTGGATAAGATGGTCTGCTACCTGGTTAATATCTTGGCAAATTCTTTCTTCTGTCTGGCTATACATAACGTAATACATATACAGATCCCTCCAATTATTCTTATCATATTAGATGATCATTTAAAGATGTTAACTAGAAAATATTGTAAATAATGGTTGTTAGCGCTTTCATTTGTGCCTCTCATTATAGATTTTCCTAATGAGAACTCACAGTTTCAACTGTTCACTCTTTAATACCAAGTCTGCATAAATTTAAGCATGCAATAATTCAAAAGATTATATATATTTACATAAATTTTACATCAGCTCATTGTATAAGTGAAATGAATAAAAGTTATGAACTCCATAAACAATAGGAATGAATAGAGGTTGGTTAGTAAACGTTAAAGAACTTGTAAGATGTTACGTAAAAAAAATCCTGCGGTTAATCGTTCCGCAGGATTTTTTTTACACACTTTTGAAATATAATTGGGCAAATTCTACGCCATTTAACAACAACACATTGCTTTCACCGGCCAAATTGACGCACTCTTCGGTAAATCCATCCGCCAAAGAGATAAGGATCTTTTGAACGATGGCTGTGTCTTCTAGATTTAGATTTTCTGCCATTAAGTTTAATTGATCTACACCTTTAGCATTCGTATAATTTGCATGTTTTTTGATTTGGATGCAGTAGGTGAGAGGAATGGATTTTGGTTCAAAGGGAGTCTCTATCTGGATTTCTTTTGAACACAAAAGATCGATATCTCCGCCTTTTCGATCATAACTATTGCTCTTTAAAATCTCGAATCCGTTATCCTGCATATATTTCTTCACTAACTTCTCAAAGTCGCTTGGAGTCAAATCCCGTACGGTTTTCACCCATTCCCGGTATAATTGGTCTTCAAATATTTGCAGCTTCGTTTGGACAGGATGGGCTTCGACCAAACTGCTTTTTTCTACGGATGAAAACACTTTTTCCACCGCTTCTTTAAAATCCTTTTTTTTCACGAAGTTTACTGGGCTTGAATACGCGATTGATTTCAATAGACGTTTAATGACTAAAGGAGTTTGCAGGGAGTCATAATGAACGGCCTGGATATCTTCATGATCAATATGTACCACATGCCGATAATCATCCGTATGCTGCAAGGGCTTCATAAACTCATAACAACCGTCCAAATTGGGGTTTTGCTTTGCCTTCACAATCAGAAAATGGTGATGGTCCGGCTGTTTAGGAATGACGATGGTATCCCCATGGTTGATTTGCAGCATTCTGCTCAAAACATTCCATTGTTTTTGAGCCGTTTTTTCAGAAGCATTCACAACACTTAAATAATTTTGGATAAAACGATCTTTTCCTTGAGACAAAGTGAATTTCTCGGAAAATCCCCATCCTTGTCTGAGACGCCCCTGTAAAATCTCTTCATATAGCAACTTTCGGTCTTGATCATTTTGTCTGAATACGACACACTGCTTTTCTCCTGCGACGAAAGGATCATAAGCATTCCGAAAAGAGGTAAGCGACCCTCCTAATTCACTTTCAATCATGAGATTCGGCAGCAGTCTTTCCAAATCCACATTCCCTGTATAGTCATCCCAATAGCCGCGCGCCAAGAAGGAATCAATATGCATGGGGGCAGACAGCACATTATGCGGCAAATATAAAATGCTGCCTTGATCATTTCCGTAGCTGACCAGCAATCGATCAGGACCTTGCTGCGCTATAATACTCATATTCTTCATATCTATCTTATTCATCGTTGTGACTCCTATCTATTTTTTCAAAGTAACCGCAGGTCTCCTTGCATACCCTTGCATCAAAGGCATCTATGACCATGCCATCTTCGTGAAAAATGATTTCCTCCCAAGCGTCCTCAAACATCTCGGCTCCGCATTGTTTGCAGTGTTTCATGTCAATCTATCTCCATTTCTCTCATTATCTTACAGGAATATAATACCATGAAAAAGTTGTGTTTCGCATGATTTGAGGTTACAGAAAGGTTTAACAGTGAAGCTTTGGAGCAGGAAGATAGATTTACCGCTTTCAAAAATGTAAAATAAAAGCAATACATGGTTACGGGGGGAGTTTATAATGAAACCAGTCGATTTAGGTTCGGGCATTTCCTTGATTGATGTGTTTGATTTAGGCAAGGAAAAACGAACGGGTACATATGTCATTCATGAAGAAGAGCTCACGCTCATTGAAACAAGTGCGAGTCCATCCATCCCTTATTTATTAAAAGGGTTAGAAGCTTTGGAGATTGACCCGGCAGAGATTAAATATATTATTGTCACCCATATCCATCTTGATCATGCGGGCGGGGCTGGGTTATTGCTCGAAAAATGCCCGAATGCCCAAATCGTTGTCCATCCGAAAGGAAAGCGGCATCTTGCAGATCCGTCACGACTCATTCAAGGGGCTCGTGCCGTATATGGCGAGCAGTTCGACGAGCTGTTTCATCCGATTTTGCCGATTCCAGAAGACAGACTTATTGTCAAAGAAGATGGAGAGACCCTTCAAATTGGCCAACATCGTATCTTGACTTTCATTGATACGCCAGGGCACGCCAATCACCATTTTTCGATTCATGATCCATCCAGCGGTGGAATGTTCACTGGAGATACCGTGGGCGTCTATTATACTGAATTGCTATCAGAAAGTTTGGAGTTTTACCTGCCTTCCACTTCACCAAACCAATTCAACCCTCAAGCGATGCTTGCAGCCGCTGATCGCATGGAGAGTTTACACATTGACCGGATTTATTTCGGCCATTACGGCATGTCTGAAAATCCTGGTCTTGTATTCAAGCAACTGCGATATTGGCTTCCTCTGTTCGTCGAAACGGGCGAGAGCACCATAACAGAACAGAAAAATGCGTCTTTTGAAGAAAAAACGGATGCGGTCTCAAAAGCTCTGTTTAAGATGGTGAGTGAATATTTGACGGAACACCATGTTGTTCTGAGTCGGGATTTCCGTGAGACAATCCAGTTGGATTTAACGGTTTGTGCGATGGGGATTGTCGATTATTTTGAGAAACGAAAGTGAAGTCGTTACATATACCAAAAAGCAAACCGAGTGCTGCGGTTTGCTTTTTAGTATTGATTTATTTCGCCTTTCTTGGCTTAATAGATTTTGTTATAAAAAGCCTTTTAGTAAAATGGACAAGTTGATGGTTATATAATTTTGATTCAGACTGGCTGTTTCATAAATAGTGATTGCAATGTGGTTTTAGGGGCGAGGAACGTATCAAAACGGTCTTTCTCCATTTTTGATAGAAGGGTAAACGAGTCTAGCTTAATTGTGGGAAAATATCGTTTGTGTTTTTCATTCCATCTCATACTATACGTCTTAATAATATATGTCTGGTGTTTTTGTTCAGATAATACAAGCACCGCCGCGTTCGGAGCCGAAGACACCGTGTTGATGAGAACTTTTTCAACCTTCTGTCCTTTGAATCGTCTTAAATCGATGGGAAAATTTGTTTTGTTTGCATTTTCAGTATTCATGATTGTCCTCCGTTTAAAAGTTAGTTTGGCTCTCCATTTTACCACTCTAACATTTCAACATTTTTCACTTGAATTCCTTTTAATCTTTCATCAATTTACATTTTTTTACACAACCTTAAGGTTGGATTTACAATTTTACGATAACTTCACAAAAATAGGTAGGGAAAAAATAAATCTCTCTATTTTCACGGAGATGCAAAGAAAAATATTTATTTAAAATGTTCTTTTTAGAAGGAGTAATCGATTGAACTCAGAATATTAAATAATCAAATTTGGTATTTGGTATTCCACCAAAAGTGCCTTTTTTGAATCTCAAAGTTACTGACAGGGCACCTAGGCCGAAACATAAAACACAAACCGATAACAGGAGGAATAAAGAAATTGGAGACAATTGAACAGCGCTTACAAGAATTAGATTTGCAGTTACCTGAAGCAACAGCGCCTCTGTATCACTATGTTCCGGTAGTCATCCACAATGGAGTCGCTTATATTAGCGGCCAAGTCCCCAGGGTAGATGGACAAGTTCCTTATACAGGTAAAGTCGGTGCGGAGGTTTCCATTGAACAGGCCCGGGAATTGGCGGAAATGTGTGTATTAAAGGGGCTTAGCTGCTTAAAAGCACAAATCGGCAGTTTGGATCGAATCGAGCAAGTATTAAAAGTAACGGGCTATGTTCAGTCTGCTCCCGGTTTTTCCGCGCAACCGAATGTTCTCGATTCCGCTTCCGAGCTGCTGGAACGCATTTTAGGCGAAAAAGGAATTCACGCCCGTGCAGCTGTAGGTGTTGCTGAACTACCCAGCAATACTCCAATTGAAATCGAATTTGTGATTGCGGTTAAAGAATAAAAGAGTAATTTGAACAGAGTAGTAACAGGATGGTAACGTTTTTTCCTAAAATAGCGTTACCATCCTTTTTGTTTGGCTCAATTCAAAGATTGTTGCAATTGTAAAATGCATTACGAAAACGGATGTTGCCATATCTTTTGGAGGATATATCGGTCATAAAGATAAGATAGTAAAATTCCTACTGTATACCTCAATAAATCCAGCCACACAAAACCTTTCCCCAGAACTAAAGCTCCAAGAAGAGTATTTCTGATGTCATTTATCCACGGACTTTGATATAGTTGACTGAATTCAATGCCAAAACTAAAAAGCATACTTAATAAAACAGCTAATGATAATGACTGACGGGTAAAGAGAAATCGGAATCCGAAGTAAACCATGCCTGCCCATAACGCATCCCCGGCATGCCGTGCAACAAATAGCGGCACATGGTCAGATCCGCTTCTCGAAGCCAGTCCTAATACGATTGTCATGATGAAAGCCAGCAAATAAGTTAACTTCATTCTCATTTATCTCTCCTTTTTTAGAAGACTATCATGATATGATGAAAGCTATAAACATATTAACAGTAATAGGAAAAACCTTTTGTCGTGATTACATAACGAAAAAAATATTTCAACTGAATGATTTAAAGGAGTGAAAATAGTGAAGAATCGGTACCTTTATGTGGCTCTCTTAACACTTTTTCTTTTAGGAGCATGCAGTCACCAGTCCTCCTACAAGCCTTCATCCATCAATGCCGACTTTCCGGTTCCTGAAAACGCCCGATTGCAAGATGGTGAAGCGAAGAATCCTAAAATCGAAAAATATTCTGCTTATAAGTGGACAAAGTCGAATGAGGTACAGGGCATTCCAGAAGTTTATCTTAACGAGATTGAGAGAAATGGGTGGAAAGAACGAAAGGAAGAACAAATGGGAGCTTTACGAGTATTTGAGAAAAACGGAAATATTATTTGGCTGATCACCCATGACGATTTCTTTACGCTCTCTCAACTTAAAACGGAGTAAATGATGGAATGAAAGGGAGAGAGTGCTAAACGTTTTTCCATTGTCTCCCTCTTACAGATCCACTGAAGGGCTAATTATTCCATAATACAGGGGAATCTGAAAAAAATACCGAAACATATGTTCGTAAAAAGATCAATGTAGTATACTCATGATAAATAACATATGACCTAAATAAAAAACAGGGGGGCTGGAGAAATGGCAGTCGGTACACATCAACTGTTTCAACATCTTAACATGACATTCGTCCAGGAAGAATGGGCGATTCGTTATTTAAATACGGGAGATGAAGAAACGTTAAAACGGATAGAGCAGGCGACGATTCGTGAAAATAGGCGGAGGGATTTCGCCTGGCAGTTCATGCATGATTTTGAGAAGACCTATAAAAGAGACCCTGTCCTTTTTCGGTTATTTTATCATTTGCTTGAGGAACAGCTGCTGAATGTTCTTCTCGTTCGTTTTACATATGTTAGTTTTCCGGAAATGAAGGTTTATCTTGAAAAAAGCGGTCTTCCGCTAGAGATGCTGACAGCACTTGCCTCTAAGCAGCTAACAAAACTGGCACGTTCTGTAAACGAAGCAGATGTTTTTCTTAAGGGGCTCATAAAGGAGAGCCCACAGTATATAGAGGAACAATTGCAAGCACTGACAGGTGAGCCGAAGCTGCTTTTACTTTTGTTGATGTTTGAGGCAGACCATAAAAAATTTCATTCCTACCGCTATTTATTGGAGGAAGAATTGCAAGAGAATGCGGCATATATTCTCCGTCTGGGCGGGATGGAAGAGAAAATTGAAGCGGCGAAAAAATACGTTCGCAATGAATCCGCGAATGAGATAAGCATCGGTTCGTCTTTACCTGATGTAACGTGGCTGCTGCTGTTCCGTGTTTATGCATATTCCGATACGGCAAGACGATATGTGGACTTGCTGGCCAAACGTTCTGTCCAGACGTTCATGAAGTATGCCGCAGACCATATAGAAGGTGTTCTCGACCATTCCGACTTTTTTGGTAGAGTATGGAGTTTGAATGAGCAGATGTATGAATCGCTTCAACAATTATGTGAACAGTTCGGTGTCTCGGAAGAAAGACTTTTCGCTTACAGTCTGATGCAGCATGATCTTGATTATTTAGATTTTGATGAAACATATGAATATCAGCGTCTGTTTCATATGGTCGAGGAGGACCCTGAATTCGTGCAGCGTGTACTGAATTATTTAAGTAAAAGCCACTATATTTTTGTAGCGGTTCTATTGGTGAAAAAAGGACATGAGCTGAATCAGAACAGAGTGCGCGAAGAATTTATGACACTTGCACTTCGGTCTAAGCCGTCCCGTATTCATGATGTGTATCGAGACTATTTAGCGGGGCGGACGTCATTTGAAGAGATGAAAAACTTGCTAAAAAGTCCTCAGTATAAAAACGCAGGCTGGCCTATTCCCGTTTTGGAAACTGCCCTTCTTTGGGATATAGAGGAAGCGGCAAGACGGGAAGCGGCGCTCGGTCTTCAGTTCGGAGGCGAATATGACCATAGGCTGTATGAACTTTTATCGAGGTTTTCGGCTGGTGGAAACCCGCCTGAAAGGATGTTAGAGGATTTTCTTTCCTGCGGTTTAACAGCGGAGGAACTTGTTTCTTATGCCGTTTCACAAGCTGTTCAAGCGTCTTTGTACGGCCAAAGGGAAAATAAAGCGGAAGCGTCCATCGTTAACCTCTTAGTGAAAGAACGGGTCTCTGTCACAGAGGACTTTGCACAGCACAGCGCAGATGAACGAGTCTTCATTTTGGAGAAACTGGCGGAACATGATGCGGCTCAAACACGCGAGCTTCTCATTCAAAGCCTTGGTGATTCTTCCAAAAAAGTACGGGCCGCTGCAGTCGAGTTTCTCACAAAGGATCAAGGAGCCGCAGAAGATGTGGTAAAGGAACTGAGCAGCAAAAAGAAGACTGTAAGAGAACAAGCGATGCGGGTGCTCCTATACTATAAATCAGAGAAATACACAGAGCTCGTTCGGGAAGCATTGCAGGAGAAGAAAAACGCTTCATTGGCTGAAGGATTTGCGTCACTCCTCGGCAATATGGAGATAGGCGGAGAAACAGGAAGTATAGAAGCCCTTTGTGCACGTATTTTAACACCGCAAAAAAGAAGCGCACTTGTCCAGTGGCTCGGATTTGAACCGCAAATCCGTCTTCGCGACTCTGATACTATTGCGGATGCAGCCATCCCGCTTGCGTATTTCCAGCAATATATGTCAGATTCAACCATCGAGAAAAAGGAAGTGGCAGAAGCAATAGGCTCGGTTCTCAGCGAACAGGACTTGAGGGAGAACGTAGAGGCGCTGTTTCAGCTTTGGATTTCCCAAGGGGCAGACACAAAGAAGCGCGGTGTTCTGGCATTATACGGCATTCATAGTGATGATGAAATGGCGCTTTCGCTTAAAAAGCAGATTGACGAATGGGCACTCGGCACGCGTGGTGCGATTGCTGCCGCGGCCGTTCAGGCTCTGGCACTGTCTCCATCACACCTTGCACTGATGGCCATCAGCTCGATGGCATTCAAGTATAAACATAAACAAGTTCGTAATGCGGCGAAAGAAGCATTGCGCCTTGCCGCGAAAACGCGCGGAATTACAGAGGAAGAGCTCGAAGATGAGCTTGTACCGGACCTTGGTTTCAACAAACGCGGTGAAAAGATAATCGATTACGGCAACAGGACATTCACCGCTTGTTTGACTACAGAATTGAAGATCGAGCTGAAAACGATGGAAGGAAAACAAATCAAATCCCTCCCAAAACCGAATGCAAAAGATGATATAGAAAAAGCGGAACTCGCAAAAGCAGAGCTGTCTGCGGTCAAGAAACAGCTGCGAAGCATGGTGACAATGCAAACACAGCGACTCGAAATGGCACTTTCTCTCCACCGCTATTGGTCGCAGGCAACATGGACATCCCTGTTCGTCGAAAACCCGATCATGCAGCAGTTTGCCATCTCGCTCATTTGGGGTGAGTATCAGGACGAAAAGTTACTAACAACATTCCGCTATATGGAAGACGGTACATTCAATACAATAGAGGAAGAAGAGCATGAGCTCACACCGGACACCGCCATCGGCTTGGTCCATCCACTCGAGTTATCCAGCGAAGAGCGAGAATCATGGAATCAGCAGCTGGAAGATTACGAGGTGGTTCAGCCGTTCCCGCAAATGTCCCGCAACGTTTTCCATGCAGAGGAAAACGAGACCGTGAGGATAGAGAGATTCGGCGGCATTCAGGTCAATGGCCGTTCCTTGCTGGGCAAGATGACGAAGTACGGATGGAATCGCGGCTCCGTTCAAGACGGAGGTTTCTACGATACGTTTTATAAAGAAGACACCCGAACAGGACTTGGAGCGGAGCTGTCATTTGAAGGGGCGCCGGTCGGGTATGAGGAAGACGACGTATGCTTGTTTGACATTCAATTTTACAAAGCCGGTACGGTAAAACGAGGTTCGTACGAATACGATGAAATTGACGATGCCAGGCGAATCGTTCCAAAACGTGTGCCCGAGCGCTTTTTCAGCGAAATTTTGTATGACGTGAGCCGCACGGCCGAGCCGAACATCGGCTATGATGAAAACTGGCGCAGCAAACGATGAGAAAGGAATTGGGATATGCAGTCGATTAAGCCATTGATGGAAGAGTTATATGAAGTGGAACTGAATGCCCTGGAAGCGAATGATTCGTTTCCGAAACCTCCCAACTGGCGGTTATCGCCGCGAGCCGTTCGAGCATTTATCCTCGGACAGGAGGAGCCGCTCCTTTGGCAAGGAAGAGAAGTAACCATCAGCCGTAAATTTTACGGGGATGATCCGCTTGTGGAACGGACTATTGTTACATTGGCAGGAAATCGTGGACTGCTTTTAATTGGAGAGCCTGGAACGGCAAAAACGATGCTGAGTGAGCTGCTTTCTGCCGCCATCTGCAGAAACAGCCGCAACACGGTGCAAGGAACGGCAGCGACGACAGAAGATACGATTAAATATTCCTGGAACTATGCGCTTCTTTTGGCGAAAGGACCCGTCAGAGAGGCGCTTGTACCCGGCCCGCTTTTTGTGGGTATGGAACAAGGCATCTTCACTCGATTCGAGGAGCTGACGCGCTGCCCGCAGGAAGTGCAGGATTCCTTGATCAGCGTCTTGAGCGATAAGGTGCTGAACATTCCGGAATTTGGTGAACAGGGGATTCTTGCAGCCAAACCCGGATTCAATATCATTGCCACCGCCAACACGCGTGACCGCGGGGTCAATGAAATGAGCAGTGCGTTGAAGCGCCGTTTTAATTTTGAAACCGTACACCCAATCAAAGATGTAAAACTCGAAGCTGAAATCATCGAGTCGCAGGTCACCCGATTGCTGCAAGATTCCGGAGTGACACTAGTAGAAGTGGACCGAACGATTGTCGAACTGCTGGCGACCGCTTTTCATGAACTTCGGGAAGGAGCGACGGCAGAGGGGAAACGCATTGATCAGCCTTCTTCCGTTATGAGTACTGCAGAAGCTGTATCGGTTTATTATCAAAGTGCCATGGATGCTTATTATTACGGGAGCGGACAGGTGAAAATGGAAGCACTTGTCCGGTACTTGGCGGGAACGATTGCCAAAGAGAACAGAGATGATTTAGAAAAGCTGCGCAGTTACTTCAGAAGCATCGTCAAACAGCGAAGCCAAACAGGAGGGGACGCATGGCAGGCATTTTTCGAAGCGCGCAAACAGCTGAAGTAAGCTCCTTGTTCCAGAAGGCTTATGATTTAAGTCGCAATGTTGTGTATGTTCCCATTCGCCACCATAGTCTCGCATGCTCTTTTCATGTACAGAAGACGATTGAACACTATAAACCAGATATTATTCTGATTGAGGGCCCGGCTGATTGCAGCCCTCTTATCCCACATATCGTAAGCGAGGGCAGTGTCGCTCCGATTTGTCTATATTGCAGCTATGACGATAAAAGCGATGTGCTTGAAAAAGGCGATTACGGAAAATACCGTGCGTATTATCCGTTTCTCGACTATTCGCCGGAATTAGTTGCGCTTCGAGAGGGAGCCGCCCGCAACATACCTGCTGCGTTCATTGATCTTCCTTATAAAGACTACTTATTTGTCACGAGAAAGACAGAACAAGTGAATCGCAATGAGCAATACTTTCGGTATAGTCAATATGTCCGGATGCTTTCTGAACGAACAGGCTGCCGAAGCTTCCATGAATTTTGGGAGAAATATTTTGAACTGCAAGGCTTCGAGATGACAAGCGAGGAATTTATCCGACAGCTTTTCGATTACTGCTATTACATACGTACCGATTATACAGAGAAGATGCTGGAAGAGGACGGCTGTGCAGCGCGGGAGATACATATGGCTAAGGAAATTGAAAAAGCGAGCAAAATGTATAGGAAGGTACTTGTGATCACAGGAGGCTTTCACGTGAAGGGTCTTCTTGAATTGGAAGGAAAAAAGAAAACACATTCTAAGGGTCCGTTGTCTGCGGCATATTCGAACACCTATCTCATGCCCTATTCCTTTTCAGAAAGCGATCAGGCGAGCGGCTATGAGAGCGGCATGCCGGCACCCGCTTTTTATCAATACATATGGGAGAACCGCAACGGCATGGCAGCCGAACAATTTATGCTAAAAGTCGCCAGGCAGCTGAAAAAAGAAGGCATCTCCATGGCAGATGAGATCGAAGCTGCCAGAATGATCCGGGAGCTTGCACGGCTTCGGGGGAAAATGCAGCCGGGATTGTATGAGCTGATGGATTCAGTGCAAAGCACGTTTGTAAAAGGAGAGCTGTCATCTTCAGACAAATCGTTGGCACAACTGCACATAAGCCTTCAAGGAACGAAACGAGGCAAGCTTCCGGCAGAAGCGGATGTCCCGCCGCTCGTGCACGATTTTCGCGCGCTTGCACGGTCTTTTCGCCTTCCTGTCCGCTCTACCGTCCCGCATGAAATGATTTTGGATATATATAAGAAAGAACGGAATCAGCGTTTAAGCCAATTCTTCCATCGTCTTGCTTTTTTAGAAATCCCGTTTTGCGAAAAGCTGCGCGGACCAAATTTCGCACGAAAACAAAACATTCATCTGATGAGAGAAGCATGGAGATATCGTTTCTCGGCACAAGTGGAAAGTGCACTCATTGATTTGTCCGTATATGGCGGAACACTGGAAGAAGCCGCACAGGAAATGTTGCGGACCAAGCTACAAAAGGCAAAAGGCCATGCCGGAGAAATCGCTCTATTATTGACGGAAGCCTATTGGAGCGGGGTGTTTTCTGATTTTTCCGTCTATGAGCCTTTAGTGGACGAGGCAATCCAAAAGGATGGAGGCTTCGTATCCATGACAGACTGTGCATACTATTTGTCACAAATGGAGAAAGCTGATTATCAGGCGGAGCATGCCCGCCATAAAGCACTTTCCTTATTCTCTGTCTTGCACGGCGGAGAGCCGGGCATCATCGTGGAAAAACTTATCGACTTGTACACATTGCAGCCAGCAGATGGGCATTTCATCGACGTGCTGGAGCTTTATTTGCAAAAGGAGAAACAGGACAGCCAGGTGGAGGGGGCAGTGTTAGGGCTTCTCACTTCTGTTGACAAGAGGAACATTGACGATATCATTCGGGTAGCAGAAGGATATTTTTACGGAAGCGGCGAGATGCAAAAACAAGCTCCGTTATTCTTGATCGGTTTGTTTAACGCTGCCAAAGATATTTTTCTTTACAACGAGCCGCTGCTGAACGGACTTTCTCATGTACTGCAAGAGCTTGATGAAGAGACATTCCTGCAGATACTGCCGTACATGCGGCTTTTATTCAGTCAATTCACCCCGCTTGAAGTTGACAAAATGGCAAGACAGATCGCCCGAATATATGACACAACGGAAGAAGCGGTAAAAGAAGAAGCCGTTGCGGAAGAGGTGCTCGCATATGCTATTGGATTGGATAAGAGAGCACAGGAGATTTTGACGAGACGAGGGTTGGAAGATGGACAGTAACATTTCATTAAATCGGTGGCGCCTCGTGCTTGGAAAATATGCCGATGACCAATTAGCGTTCCAGGAAGAGAACCCTGCATATCGGGAAATGGACGAGGTATTGGAATTTTTGTACGAACGGGAGCGGGGAGAAGAGCGCGGAGGTTCCCTCGATCCGTCGCAACTGACAGTGCCTTCCTGGATTTCCAAAGTACGTGAGCTGTTTCCGAGAGAAACGATTGAACTCATGGAAAAACATGCGCTTGAAAAGTACGAATTGACCGCTTTGCTGAAGGATAAACAAACACTTGAAAAGATGGAACCGAATATAAATTTGCTAAAATGCATTTTACAGTTTAAGAGCCATATAAAGCAGGAAGTGCTGGACACAGCCAAACGTATCGTTGCAACCGTAGCCGAGGAGCTGCGGCGCACGTTAGAGCAGGAAATAAAGCCAGCTTTAAGCGGCAAACTGGACCGCAATCGTTCCAGTCATATCCGCGTCATGCGCAACTTTGACTTCAAGAAAACGATTCGCAAAAACATGAGGCATTATGACCTGGAAGCCAATATGCTCCGCATTGAAAAGCCGTATTTTTATGCGGCAACAAGACACGTCAACCCGTGGAGGGTCATTCTTGCCGTGGACGAGAGTGGAAGCATGCTGGATTCAGTCATTCACAGTGCGGTGATGGCCGGTATTTTCGCTAGTTTGCCAACACTTAAGACTGATTTATTCATCTTTGATACATCTGTTGTCGATTTGACGGACCGCATCGATGATCCGGTTGAAACGCTTATGAGTGTACAGCTTGGAGGCGGAACCTATATCGCTCAGGCACTTCGCCATGCAGCGGACAAGATGGAAGCACCGCACCAAACGATTGTCGTTCTTGTAACGGATTTATATGAGGGAGGCAGTTATGCGGAAATGTATCGGGAAGCGATGAATATCGTAGAGTCGGGGGCAAAACTTATGGTGCTCACGTCCCTTGATCCGGAGGCACAGCCTTTTTATGATAAACAAGCTGCCAAGAAAATGGCGGCGCTCGGAGCTCATGTCGCAGCGCTGACACCTGGGAGGTTAGCACAATGGATCGCAGCCATCATTTCCTAGCGATTCTTCCTTCTATCGACGAAACGTATTTGACGGCGATGTCGAACAAAGGAACGTACAAGAGAGCGGTAAAAGATTTGACAGCAGCGTCGAACGTCCAGATCAATTTGGAAGAGGACTTGGCACAAATACAACTTGAGGATGGAACGGCTGTCACGTTTACAGGGGATATTCGCAGCTACTCCTGTACATGTGGCGCCCGTACCGTTTGCAAGCATGTCGTCATGGCGCTGTTAGCCGCTAAGGAGACGCTTGAAGGCGAAACACAAATGACGAATTCTGATTTTTCCTCCTTATTGAATCTAGATGTGCGCAGTATCGTTTCTGAAAAAGTGTGGGAGGAAATCCTCTTCCGCCAGCAATTCCAGCTCAACCCCATTTTTGAAGAAGGGGCAGTCTTGGTGGTTTCTTTTCCAGAAGAGAATACGATGGTCCGGTTTTTGGCAGCTGAATCGGCAGCGGACTCGATCTGTACGTGCAAAGCGAACGGAATATGTCGCCATAAGGCCGAAGCAGTCTATGTATATCAAAAGGAGAAAGGGGTCTCGCATGAAACAGAAAAAAAACACCCTATTGTGATTGCTTCCAAAAAGCTGGCCGCTTTTAAAGAGGCGATCGAGCGAATTGTTCACCTTGGGTTATCCCGGATAACGGAAAGCACGGTGCATGAACTGGAACAACTTTCTGTACAAGCACGGTCTTTGAGATTGGCAAAATTAGAAAATTTATTCCGTAAGTTGGCGGCAGATATTGGGCTTTACAGGAAAAAGCATGCATCTTTTCAAGCGGCGTCCTATCGCCAAACCTTATCCGCGATTTATGAACAGCTTTTGTTGCTGGAGCGGCATCGTCTGCAAGAAAGCACCTATCGTTCCGACTATTATGAAGTTCCGCCGCTCAGGTTGTATAGCTTCGGTGCGGCCGGCTGGCAAACGAAGTCCGGTTATGTTGGTGTAACCTATTATTTCTATCATCAAAAGCAGGAGAAGTGGATCACGTATACACAATCGCGCCCTCTGTTTTATGAAGGTATCAATACGACGTCTGACATGCTTCATGAGAAGCAGGCACCGTGGGGACTAGCCGGGAGCGGTTTCGAATTATCCCGCTCCATCCTTTGCTTGAAGGATGCGAAACTGAATGGTGATTTTCAATTGTCCTCGAGTTCTCACACGCTAGGGGAAATAGACGGAAACACAAATGTAGGAGAGTGGCATTCTCTTTTTCTCAATTCGTGGATGGATTTGCTTGAAAAAGTAAAGCGACATGAGTCAGCGGCCAGGAAACAGGCCGTATTCTGTATAGAAGCGGCGGAAACCGGGGAGTGGTTTCTTCATGAACAGCAACAAAAATGGATTCTCCCGCTCATCGATAAAACCGGTGAAACGCTTCATCTGCAGCTGATGAAACGACCTGAAAATGAGCGCCTGATCCAACTTGTCAAAATATATATGAATTCTCCAGAAGTAAAGCGTCTCCTTGTTCATCCTTATCAGGAGCGTGGAATGCTGGTTGTTGCACCAATTGTATTATATACAGAAACTGGAGAAATATTGAACATTACCCTTAATGAAGGGGGAACCACGTATGATCGAAATTCTGCGCGTTATTGATGAATTAGAACAGCTTTTAGATGAGCTCTTGATTTCCGGGGCAAGTACTTTGCCTCCGTCTTTCTTCCAGGAAATGAAGCAAGAATGTGAACGATACGGCCTTTCTTATGCTGTTACACAGTTGCTCATCATGGAGGAAGAGCGGAATAAAGCGCGTTTTCTGCATGAAGAAGAAACGAGCAGATTGACAGAGGCATTTTGCAAGCTGCAACAATATATTCAGGTTGTCCGGATTGACATGCTGCACTTATAGATAAAAATAAAGGAGACAAGAAGTTGAACTACTTAAATCAACTAGAGATGTTATTTGAAGCGAACCGCAACGAAGAACAAGCGGTTCCAATGAAAAAGTATATGAAAGACCATTTCCCTTTTCTCGGCATAAAAGCTCCTGTAAGAAGAGAATTGATGAATAAGTTCCTTAAAGAGAACGGCATGTTGACAAAGCCTTTTCAACCAGACTTTGTTTTGGCGTTATGGGAGAAAGACGAGCGGGAGTATCAGTATGCCGCCCTGGACTATATAGAAAAATCTTTAAAGAAGCTTGGAAAAGAACATCTTCCGCTTATGGAAACGTTAATTACAACAAAATCATGGTGGGACACAGTTGATATGTTGGCTCCGAAGCCTGTTGGAAAAATTGCGAAGGATTCTCCCGAGGTGATTTCAGAAACGATAGAAGGATGGGCGTATGGAGACAAATTATGGTTTCAAAGGTCGGCGATCCTTTTTCAACTGAAATATAAAAAAGAAACAGATGAAGCACGTTTGTATCGATACATAAAACAAAACGCACACAGCAAGGAGTTTTTCATTCAAAAGGCGATAGGGTGGGCTTTAAGGGAATACTCGAAGACCAATCCAGATTCGGTTAAACGGTTTATAGAAGAAAACGAACTGCCGAAGCTGAGCATCCGTGAAGGAAGCAAGTATTTGACATAATGAAAAAGCAGTAATTAACGCTGTTCTCGAACAAGGCTTTCACTTTCAATGATGACCGGAACTCAAAGGGATAGAACGCATCTTTGATTCCCGGTCGCATAAGACGACATCCAGCAGAAAGAATGTACGTTTACTTTCTGTAAAAAGTATTTTATAAAAAGAAGAGAATTCATTATAATAAAAAAGCTTTTCTGAATAAAAAGTACCACTCACTAATTGGATAAAATTACCAACTTCGCATATGTTGATTTCCGCGAAGTTATCAGGTAAGATAGTTTCTGTAGCCGGCAAAACAAACTTGATTGAAATTGCTGGTGCAGCTCAGTAGAGAGAGCAATCGACTTGAAATCAAAAGTTCAAGTTCTTTACGGCTCATCATTTAAAATATGCGGGTGTGGCGGAATTGGCAGACGCACCAGACTTAGGATCTGGCGCCTTCGTGCGTGGGGGTTCGAGTCCCTTCACCCGCACCATTTTAGAAAAGTGTAAGCGACTGTTCAGCCTTGAGAGGCGTTGGAGCTTCTGATATAGAAACCGCTCTTTGGTTTCAATAGCAGAAGTGAAACGACCGAAAGGGTAGGAGCTGAAACTAGACACTGTAAATGCCGGTGTGGCGGAATTGGCAGACGCGCACGACTCAAAATCGTGTTCCAGCACGGAGTGTCGGTTCGACCCCGACCACCGGTACCATTTTAAAATGCGCCCGTAGCTCAATTGGATAGAGCGTCTGACTACGGATCAGAAGGTTATGGGTTCGACTCCTGTCGGGCGCGCCAAAACATTGAAGTGAAATGATTGGTCACATATCCTGCGATGTACGTTATTCCTATTTGTTTTGAACCGTACTGTTTTATCGGGATTCTTATATTTGTGGACAGATGCCAAGCCTCCCTTTAAGCGAGGATCGCAGGAACGTCGACATGCGGAAACCCACCTGCGAGACCGCGGGTTCACAAAACAGATTGGAAGGACGGCATAAGTGGGAGTTATATTCCTAAACATGACGATACATACCGTGCTAGATGGGGAGATGGCGGTGCCCTGTAACCCGCAATCCGCCTTAGCGGGGTTGAATTCCCATCCACGGTACGATTCATGTAAGGTCTGCCTTGTGCAAGTGGTGTTGACAATCGGGTCCTGCGCAACAGAAACCCATGAACCTGGTCAGGTCCGGAAGGAAGCAGCCATAAGTGGATTCTTCTGTGTGCCGCGGACAAGCCTGATCGAGCTAACTGCACAAGTAACGCTTAGGTGATCGTATCAACGATGGGTGCACGGTGTTTTTACTCTATAAAAACCATATACGGCGGCGTAGCTCAGCTGGCTAGAGCGTACGGTTCATACCCGTGAGGTCGTGGGTTCGATTCCCTCCGCCGCTACTTTAAATGATTCCATATGGAGAGCTGTCCGAGTGGCCGAAGGAGCACGATTGGAAATCGTGTAGGCGGTTAACGCTGCCCCAAGGGTTCAAATCCCTTGCTCTCCGCCACGGACCGTTGGTCAAGCGGTTAAGACACCGCCCTTTCACGGCGGTAACACGGGTTCGAATCCCGTACGGGTCATCCACAAAAGCCGCTAACAGATGAGCTGAATTCTTAGCAGCTAGATTTGACACTCATTAAAAACCTAAAACATTGCTTGAATTTGGGGATGGAGTCGGTTTAGCGGCATAGACAATCAAATAACACTACATGAAAAGGGTGGAACCATTATGGTTTCATCCTTTTTCGTCTTTATGGATACATCAACGTTTTGAGAGTCATACCAACAAAAAACGGCGGTTATGAAAGGCATATAGGGTAATTTTAACCTATGTGGTCTTATGTGCCGCTTCACGAATAGAGACCAAGAAAGCTGGAGACATTACTTATTAAGAAAGGAGGGGAAATCATGAAGAAAAAATTATCCTCTATTTTGTGTGCTTTGGCTTTAACTGCAATAGTTTCTGGTATGCCTGTCCATGCCGAAGATAATAACAATAATATGAACAGAACTTACGACAATGATACAAGAACTTATGATAATAATGGGGTTACGACTCGAAATGTAGCTACAACAACAGACATGGATGCTGATAACGATACCAATTGGGAGTGGATTGGGTTATTAGGATTAGTAGGTCTGTTGGGTCTCCGCCGCAGAAGAGAAGGAGAAATCCGCTAATAAAGAGGGGCATCTAAAGATAATATTTTTCTTTAGGAGGCTTTCTTCAATTAACGGGCTTGAGTATAACAAGGGAGGTTGCTACGGCACCTCTTTTTTTATTGAACAAACGAGCCAGCATTCCTGTCATGTAAGAGTACGAGGTTTGAACGAAAAAAGCCCCATGGTATGATGAACATGTCCTAAATCTGGCCAGTGAAAAGGACAAAACATCATAACCCGGAGGCTTATTACTTATCATTAGTTAAGAGTAGAGGAAAGAAACTTTGAATTAGTGCAGGCGCCCGCTTCCGCCTAATTGTTGTTCTGCCATTTGGACTAAACGTTTAGTAATTTCGCCACCTACAGAACCATTGGTGCGTGATGTCGTCTCAGCCCCAAGCTGCACTCCAAACGTAGTAGCGATTTCATCCTTCATTCGTTCAAGAGCTGCTTCTACACCTGATACTAATAACTCATTGCTGTTATTGCTTCTGTTACGATTTACCATGTATGACACCTCCTAGTTGATTTAAGTATATTGTCTTGTCTTTTTTATCAAATACACTTGGTAATAACAGGTAAAAATAGGGAAGTCAGATGATTGTGGAAGAACTCTTAGACTTCAACAACTTTATTGTCAATTCACAGCAGTTCACGGATTCGGCAATAATCCATACATTAAAAAATGCACGGTCCTTTCAATTTCTGCCTCATCGTCCCATTCAGCTTCAGGCACTAGCAAATATCGAGCGATTTCAATGAGGTTTATCTTATTAGAATGACTCTTTATCAAGTTAACGTGTTTTTTAATTTAATAGGATAGGTATGGCCAAATTTATAGATTTCTTCTGCCAGAAGGTATTGAGTGCTCATCAATCTCTAATAACTTAAATTTCATTAAAAAAATGCAAATGTTATTGCTATTAAACTTAAAACAACTTATAATTTATTCTATTAGATGAAACCATGTTATAGGGCGAGTAACTGAACTCGATTGTCCAATATTTAAACAAACATGAATGGATTGAAATCGAAACTATTTATGAAATACATAATAGATCCAAAGTACAGCCAGAGAGAATTAATTAAATTGGAAGAGTTGAGTAAAGTTATTCGGATATGGGGGATGAAAAGGCCTTCGCCCTCCAATGAAGTCTATAATCATGCTCATTCTAAAATAAAAAATGTACAAGAGGGGGATTCTCCAGGTGGATCAAGAAAACAAAGGTTTGTCTCGCAGAAAGTTTATAGGTAATGTCTGTAAAATTGGAAGCGCTTCCGCAGTTCTCGGCGTCACGGATACGATGGGATTGCTAATGCCTGAGACGGCAAGTGCGGATTCTGAAAAAAGCAAGGGTGGCCATCACAACAAAAAACCAGAAAAAAATAGCTCTTACATGTTATTGAATGTTCGATTAGAAAGTGGATACAAGTATGAAAATGGTGATGTCGTCGCAACCGAAACCGTATTGCGAAACCTCCGAATTGATAAAGGCATCATTACCAAAATATTAGATACTAAAGTTCCTTACGAAAAACATATCGATTACTACGACGCAAAAGGCATGCTGCTGCTTCCTTCTTTTAGAGATATGCATATTCATTTGGATAAAACCTATTATGGCGGTCCCTGGAGAGCAGCAGCTATAAGAAAAAACGGTAGATTCGATTTGATTGAATTAGAGAAAACACTACTACTTGAGCTACTACCAACCGTGCAGGAACGTGCAGAGGAATTAATTGAGTTGATTCTTGGCTACGGATCAACTTATGTTAGAAGCCATTGTAATATCGATCCAGTCGTAGGTCTGAAAAATCTCGAGAGACTAAAGCTCGCCTTGGCGAATTATTCAGATAAAATATCACATGAAATCGTTGCGTTCCCGCAACATGGCTTGCTTCGTTCAAATGTAGAGGGACTGCTGCGCGAAGCCATGCAGCTTGGAGTTACACATGTTGGCGGAATAGATCCAACCGTGTTTGATGGAGATATGGAAAAATCGTTGCAAACTATGGTACAAATCGCAGCTGACCACAAAGCGGGCATTGATATTCATCTTCATGAGGGCGGAGAAACGGGCTTGAAGGCAATTCGTAGATTAGCAGATCTTACTGAGGAAGCCGGTCTGCAGGGGAAGGTGACGATTAGCCATGCATTTGCGCTCGCATCTTTAACAGATGGCGCTGATGTCGAAATGGCAGATCGACTTGCATCTTTGGGCATCTCTATTGCATCAACCGTTCCAATCGGTGATATCGTTATGCCGATTCCAGTGCTTCAGAAGCAGAAAGTGAACGTCCTGCTAGGCAATGACAGTATTACAGATCATTGGGATCCATTTGGAATTGGTGATACATTGCAGAAGGCACATCTAGCCGCACAGCTGTATGGATGGAAAAACGAATATAACTTGTCCCGCGCACTTTCCCTCGCTACCGGTGGCATTACACCGTTAGACGAGTCTGGGAAGCAAATATGGCCAAAGGTTGGTGATGCCGCGACTGCCGTACTCGTTCCAGCAAGCTGCTCGGCTGAAGCTGTAGCCCGGTTGCCTAAGCGTGCTGCCGTGTTGCATAAGGGCACTCTGTCTTCGGGCTCTCTTGATAGTGTGAAGCCTAAAACACCAATCGCTTAATAGCAGCTACAAAGGCATATTATTGTTAATGAATCTTGACAAAAAAAGAGGTAATTTCGGGATGGGGTTTGATGAGTAAAGTAACGTACATACATTCAAATTAGAAAGGCTATCAAATCTAAGCAGCGTTCTAAGCTCAATATTATGTTGTGCCCTGGACTATCGCCTCAAATTTTCAACCTGAAATTAAAATGAACCAAGGATAAAAAAACGTAACAAGACTATAGATTTTAAATTTTTTTGCTGAGACTGCTCTAAAAATGATGAGCGTTTAAAAAGAATAAAAAAACATAAGTACAGAAGGGGGAGGAAATGATGCTTCAAAATATTGGGATACCAGGATTAATACTAATTTTAGTGATCGCTCTTATTATTTTCGGTCCTTCCAAGTTACCGGAAATTGGAAGGGCGTTCGGCTCAACACTAAGAGAATTTAAAAAGTCTACTAGAGATCTTGTAGCAGATGACACAAACACAGAAGTATCCAATAAAAAAGAAAACTAATTAGATAAAGGAAACTTCCATCAGTGGGGGGGGTCCTTCATCCCCCACTGATGGTTAGTTAGGCCCGCACGATGCGGGTCACGCAGACGTTGCCGCAGGACGCGGCGATGTTAGTCTGTGTTCCTTTAATCGGGCTTTTACGGGCAGTTATCCCCTACTTAAACTTCTCCAATGACTCTAAGCTTTGAAGTGGGGGTCTTACTGCCCGTTAATGCGGGATAAATTAAGAGGGGATGTAGGATCTGTCTTACATCTTCTTTTTCATGGAGTGATGAAGTTGGGAAATCCAAGCATGAGCACCATTCAGCACCTTGAGGAGTTGCGTAAACGTATTATTATCACTTTAGTCGTTTTCTTGTTGTTTTTATTACTGACATTTATATATGTTCAAGATATTTATCATATAATCGTTCAAGATTTGCCTTTTAAGTTAGCTTTGTTAGGACCAAGTGATATCCTGCTCGTTTATTTAATGATTGCCACTGTCGTTGCCATTGCAGCTACTATACCAGTTGCTGCGCATCAAGCCTGGCTGTTTATACGTCCAGCGTTAACGCCAAAAGAACGCAAAGTAACCATCGCTTATATTCCGGCACTATTTATCCTATTCATATCGGGAATTAGTTTCGGTTACTTTATTTTATTTCCTCTTGTATTAAATTTTTTAATGTCGCTATCAAACGACATGTTTACTACTTTCTTTACAACGGAGAAATATTTCCGATTTTTGCTTCATATGACATTGCCTTTTGGCTTTCTGTTTGAATTACCTGTTGTCATTATGTTTTTAACAAGCTTAGGAATCATCAATCCGTACCGTTTACAAAAAATCAGGAAATATGCTTACTTCCTGTTAATCGTTGTTTCAATTTTGATTACACCGCCGGATTTTCTATCAGATGTTCTTGTGATCATACCTTTATTACTCTTATATGAAAGCAGTATCAGCCTATCTAAATTCATATATAAACGACAATCAAGGATAAAAGAGGGAAAACAAGAGATATACGAATCCGTATGAACCTCCCCCACCTATCGCTTCGCGCTGGAGGTGGGGGTTTCTTGTCGATCCCTTCAAAATCAGAAGCTGGACGATGTCCATAGGTGTACACGACACCCTCGTCTTTCTCGGGGACTGACGCTCCCATATGGAAGCAGTGGTCTTGACGCAAGGCGTCTCCCGACTGCTTGCTGCCACCGTAAGCAACAGAGAGAATCGAATTCACAGCCATCTCCTCCGGGGCGGTTCTACCCGTCTACTACGCCTTTACAGGCTGTAGATACGTGATGCTGGTCACCATCACTTTTAGGAACTTCCCGTGCAGATACTGGGATAGGATATTCCCCGCACCATGGACATCCCGATGCTGTTCATATCCGCAAGAACATCGGTAGTTTCGCGAACGGACTTTATTCCGTTTCCCGCAAGCAGGGCATGCTTGCGTGGTATAGGCTTCGTTTTCTTTCGATAACGAGATACCGGCCGCTTCCAGTTTATACGTTAACTGAGCCGTGACCTTCCCAAAGCTCCAATTGCTGAGTTTCTGGTTCACTTGTTTGGAACGCACTTGTTTCCGACGTTTGTTTCGTTTGCTTGTGTGTCGCTGCACGCCTTCCACATCTCCAAGGGCGACATGGCCGACTCCCTGTTCCACGCACCAGTCCACAAAAGCGCGTGTCGTCTTATGCAAGATATCCCCGAGCTGCCGCTCGCTTTTAGAGAGGATGTATGTCTTCGCCCGATTGTATTGGCGCCATTTCCTGGAGCCTTTTTGGCACCGGCTCATGAGGATTTGCAGTTCCCTCACTTTTTTGTTGCGCAACCGGTGAATGCTGCGCATCTTCCGGCCGGAAATCACGAGGGCTTGTCCGTTTGTACATACAGAGGCAATCGTATGAATCTCACCTGGATCAATCGCTGCCGTGTGGCCGTCTTGCACCGGTACAGGCTGGACCCCGTCTTCATACGACAAGCAGGCATGCCACTGACCGTCATAGACGAGTTCGACTTCTTTGACCACGCCGTTTGGGACAGAGGCCAGCATCAATACAAGCGGTGCTTGTTGTTTCTTGTTCCATCTGCCCAGGCTGAGGGTCAGCTTGCACCCTTCGATCACGAAAGTTTTGTCGACCCATTTCGGATGAAAAACGAACTTCTCCTTGTATGGATACCGGATGGACGGCTTCGTTTTCCGCGCTTTGCGAACCCCGTCCCGGGCATGGAGAAATTTGTGGCACACGGCTTGTACCGTCTGACTGTGAAGAGGGTACAGCCCTTTGAGTTCGGACTGAAGATCGCTTTGGTTGATCCACGAACCGTGAATCCGGTAATAATAGCGGGCAAGCTGCACGCAGTCATTCCAAATCGTTCCGCACATCCGGCGTATGTCAAACAAATGCTGAAGCGTCTGTCGGTTGGCCGAAAAGGCCGTTTTCAATGTTCGATACATGAGGTCACCTCCCTTGCTATCAAGCATATAACGAACGTACATTCGCTTCAAGAGAAAATGGGAAATTTATCCCTTTTTCTTTCGACAAGGATGAAGAGGCCTATCAACCAAAAAGTTTTTCGGCTACGCCGAACCGACATTCATCCCCTCCCTACTCACTGGGCTGTGCCCGTCACGCTCCTTGAGGAAGAGGAATTCTGTCGGATTATGTTAAAGCAGATCAGCCAAACAACCTATAAATAAATTCACCTTCATTGTGGGCATCGTTCACCTATTGTTGGTGAACGATGCCCTTTTTATTATATACATAGCCTCCAGGCTACTTACTATAGAAGTAGATGTTTGGAATGAACCTACTTTTTGACGAACCGGCGATCTTGTTCTACCATATTGTTTAGAGTGATAATCTACCTAGGAAACCTAATTATCCTTCATATCCTTCATATCCTTCAAGATTCATTGTGATTAAACTTAGATTAACTTTTGAACTACCTACCATTTAATTTTCTAACGCAAAATTGAAGTAGGAGTCTTATCGCCTAAAATGACAAACTAAACCTATGGGGTGAAATCATGCTGCAAGATGAACGACTAGACGCCATTGTTCAATATTTAAATGAACATGACCGGATTGATATTGAAACAATTTGTGAAATAAATAATGTGTCTAAAGATACAGCCAGAAGAGACTTAATACAACTAGAAGAGAAGGGAAAAATCATTCGAATACGCGGTGGAGCGAAAAGGATTCTGCTTTCCAATGAAGTCTATAATTATGGTGAGCGTATGAACATGGCACTGGAAGCTAAAAGTAAGATTGGAAAATTTGCAGCTTCTTTGATTAACAACGGGGATCGCCTTATTTTGGATGCCTCCACAACCGTTCAATTTCTAGCCAAGTATTTAACGAGCCGGAACCATACTGTCGTGACTAATTCGATTAACATTGCCAGTGTATTAAGCCAAAGAGAAGATATAAAAATTAATTTATTAGGTGGAACGTTAAGCCATAGACACCAAGCTATTTATGGTTCAAGAGCCATTAGAGATGTCCAAGATTATAAGGTGAATAAATGCATCATTAGTACTTGCGGCATATCTTCTGAAGGACTGTCTACGTCCATTGAGGAAGAAGGTCTCCTCGCCAACGAAATGATTAAGCGCTCTGACCAGGTTATTGTGCTTGCAGATGCAACAAAATTTAATAAAACATTTTTTCAAAAAATGTGTGACTTAGATGCCGTTGATATAGTGATTACAGACAAAGAATTATCGAAAAACATGCAAGAGATGCTAAATAAACATATGATCGAAGTAATGGTGGTTCCTGATCATGAAGGAGACTATTGATTTATTAAATCTTTAATAGCAGAGATTATATTATTTTTACTCATTACCTATCACAATCATCTCTACTCTACACAACATTGATTTTTATCAATTAAAAAGCCTTCGAATCTCACATGGGACTGACCCCATAGGATTCGAGGGCTTTTTTATACGATATAATAAACAGCATGTTGGATTGATTAATTATTTTCTTGATTTTTAAGTTACTTCATAAACCTTATTGTTTTTCTCCTTTTTCATAGGGTATCTAAGTTTCTTAGCTTTTTTGTATCAAAGTCTTCATTAAAAACAAGATTCTCTTGTTTCACTTCTTGTCCCATGAATTTACTTTTCAAAATCTTTGCAGTTAACAATAAGAAAATACACGCGACGCATATTAAAATTTCAAAACTTTGATTATATGTAATCAATTTTCGTGCTGTTGCCAAGATAAGAATATCTATTACAAAATAAATATCTTTTTTGACAATTAAAATAACAATTTCTACTCCAACAGCTAATAATAAAATTTCTGAAATAATTAATTTATAATGCTCCAACAAATCATTGTTTTGGATTTCATGAATCAAAAGAAAAACCAACTCTTTGAACGTAAAAATAATGGTGGTTAAAAGTAATAAAACGACTGCCCACTCTACGGTTTGAAATACAAAATTAATCATTTTGTTTTCTTTCATTCAATTTTTCCTTTCTTTTTTGAGATTTCCAGTAGGATAAATATCGTCTTAAAACCATTTTTGAACTAGAATGGTTCAATGATCACCAATCGCTTTCCCTGTCAAATACAACATAATAGTGCAACAGCAACAAAAGAGATTATGAATAATATAAAACAAAGTGAAAATCCCTTCTATAAAAAGTATCTAAATATTACAAAAAATTAACATTCCATCTGTTCATTCAAATGAAAGAGGCAGCATTCTTTAGGAAAGGAATGCTGCCTCTTCACTATAGTTTGGCTTCAATATATGGAGGTATATCCAAAGGACGGTTCATCTCCGTATTGATTACGGCGTAGGCAAATATCCCAACCCCAATCGTCATACATATCACGGCGACTAGACGAAGAACATTCCGGAGCCTTTTTTTTCTATGAAACTTCCGAAACTCAATAACCTTGTCCATCATATCCCTCACTTTTATTTAATTATACTAAATTTTCAGTATATTTTAGTTGTAAAAATTTGAAACTTGTATGAACATGAAACAATGAGGAGTGATGGTGATTTAGACGTTTTGATTTCAGCTAAAAGAATGGTTTCGTAATTAAATAATAAATTTGCAAGAAAATAAAAGAGTGACTGTGTTCCCAAAATAAAAAAAGCTAAAAGTCCTGTGACCTTTAGCTACACAAAAATGTGTTATTAAATTGAGAGAAAGAGTCCATTAGAATTCTCAGGTAATTGGTATTTTATCATACGGAAGTTGTATATACAAGTTATTAAATGAGGATTCGGTTACAAAAAAGGGGTCATGAAGATGCATTGCAAAAAGTGCGGTGTAGAAATGTCTCATAGTTGGGTTGAAAGCAAGGTGACATAAAGTAAAACCTGTCCATCCAGCTATACTAAATTTGCAAAGTTGTGAAAATGATACCTATGACGAATAAACTTAGTGATATGATAGAAAATGGAAAACATTTCACTACTCAAAGAGGGAGGGAGTAGCGGTGAAGAAAGTAAGAATAGCTTTATTGCACCTATTGCCAATTGCAGGAAATATTAAATATAATCAAAATCTGATCGAAAAAGCAGTTAAGCTCGCTGCAAATAAAAACGTGGATTGGATTATAACGCCTGAACTAGCTGTTAGCGGGTTACAGTTTTCTCGTAAGATTGGAACCAGCTGGATTAAACAACAGCCTGATGCATGGATGAACCATTTTTTCAGTCTGGTTAAGTCTATCGATACAACAGTATTTCTCGGGTGTGCCGAGAAATCCAATAATGGTGACCTTTATAATTCAGTATTTGTTATAAATCGAAATGGTGCGGTAATAGGAAAGCAAAGAAAAATCACGAGTATTACAGATAATTGGTCAACATCAGGTAAATCCATTGAACCGATCGATTTGGGAAATGTGAAAGTTGGTGTTTTGATATGTGCAGATGCGTACACCAGAAGTATTGCAGATACCTTATTAGCTAAAGGAGCAGAAATTCTCGTTGCTCCATCGTCTTGGGGACCAGGATTACACGGACCAAACGGGGAATGGGAACAAAGATCGATCGATACTGGATTACCTTTATTTGTTTGTAATCGCACGGGAGAAGATGAAACCGTTACCTTTTGGGAAGCAGAAAGTCTAATTATTAAGAATGGTAAACGCCTCCTTTCACATAAATCTTTATACTCTGGAATCCTAACTCTTGATTGGAATTTAGAGGAGATGGATTTAATTTCTGCTGATTTTGACGTTGAATATATATCTTGAAGTTTGGAACATAGACATATGATTTGAGGTGATCGTGTTGGCTGTTAATGTGAAAATCGAACAATTAACATCTATCGGAGAACATATCAGTGAGCTTTCGGAACTTTTGGTACAGGTAGTGGAAGATGGTGCATCGATTGGTTTTTTACCTCCATTAAAGCATTCAGAAGCCGATAACTATTGGGAAAACGTGTTGTCTCCAGAAGTGATTCTATTTGTCGCTAAAATAAATAATCAGATAGCCGGAACTGTACAATTGCATTTATGTACGAAGGATAACGGAAACCATAGAGCGGAAATCGCCAAATTAATGACACACCCTAATGATCGACGTAATGGAATTGGCCGTTCACTCATGAAAAGAGCGGAAGAAAGAGCCAAGCAGGAGGGGAGATCGTTATTAGTTCTCGATACAAGAAAAGGAGATCCTTCCAATCGTCTTTATAGCTCAATTGGTTATATTCAGGCTGGGGAGATCCCTAACTATGCAAAATCTGCAAACGGAGAACTGCATCCAACCATTTTTTATTACAAATCTCTTGCCTGACATTACTTAAAAACCAATTAAATTCCCATTGATTCAACAGATTTCATACCTTGAAAGGGCTGATTCATAAGTCTGAAAAAAGAGTAGGTAATCTTACTTTCAGGAGGGTGTCTCCAAAGCATCATAACGATGCTTTGGAGACACCCTCTTTTTGTATATTTAGACCCTCTTACACAAAATAAACAGATATTTCTTCGAGTGCATTTCCGAAGGCGATTTTTTTGCCATAAGCTTCAATTAACGGCAAGGCTTTAGTCGTTTTCTCCCCATACTCTTTAACAAGACTTAAAAAGTCAAGCATACTTTCCCCATCATTTGACGCATAACATCCTATATTTAAAAAATAGCGCCCTTCATAGTAATAAAGCTCATTAGGAATGGTTAGGCTATGAAAAGGCTGTATTCGTTTTGATAACTGGATGACATCTTCAAAATCCTCAAATTGAATTAATACACCATTTTTGAATCGTTGTGATTCTTTTTGAGCCGGTTCAAAATGTTCGTCTGATGATGTTAGAAACGGAAGAAACGAGTCGATGTCATCAAACCACTGATTAGGAACTTGTTTTGATATCATAATATTGATTCCATAAGAACAAGCCACAATTTGTACCATTAAAAGCCCGTTCCGCCTCATGACATGAGCACTTTCAAGTTGTTCAAATACCCATGTCATTAATTTTTCATATTCACTTTCAAAACATAAGTTCTGAAGCATAATCCCTTGTTCTGACAATTCATGTGTTTCGATTTCTACCGTGACGGTTGAATCGCTTATTATTCCTATTTTCATCTTGATTCCCCCAGTAAGATTAGTTTAAGAAAAACCAAAAGGATTATGTGTGGATTTGTTTTCTAGTTTTTAATTAAGTGATTTTGGAAAAAGGCATGAAGGAAGAACACGGTAATCGGAACCGTTGTTCGTCAGTTTTGTCAATTGAATAACATGGAGGAAGGGTAAAATGGAATCAAAGAATAACATAACTCTTTATTGGTCTTTGCTAGAGTTTAAGGATTGGAATTTGTATATTGTTTCAACTTCTAAAGGGCTGTGCTATGTTGGCTCACAGAACAAACCATTCGAAGAACTATACGAATGGGCTCAGAAGCGCTTTCCGGGAAGTCTTCTTATTGAAGACGGCGAAAAACTTGAACGTTACAAGGTTGAAATCAGGGAGTATTTAGAAGGACAGCGGAAAACCTTTTCGGTTCGATTCGATTACAAGGGGACAGCATTCCAACTGGCAGTCTGGAACGCACTTTGTGAGATTCCATACGGACAGACAAAGTCCTATTCCGACATTGCAAATTCCATAAATAAACCAGCGGCTGTTCGTGCTGTAGGGGCGGCAATTGGGGCTAATCCCGTTTTAATCACTGTACCTTGTCATCGTGTAGTGGGAAAGAATGGTGCGTTAACCGGCTATCGCGGCGGATTAGATATGAAGACACAACTTTTGGAACTTGAAAGACAGGAATCGTTAAAGAGTAAGTGATATTACAAGATTTAAGGGATTTTATAATTCCCAATAATAATGTTATGGTAACTATGAAGCCGAGACTATCAATTTATCAAGAAACGTGTTCACTCTACGTTGGAATTCAATTTGTATAAAACAACCTCTCTATATTTGTTAGCATGACAAAGCAGCCTATATCCCGAAAAATTATGTCAGATAATCTAACATGTAATTTGAACTTCAGATTCTTTTTGGTATAGTTAAGTCATGCTATCATTATACTTTTTAATTATTCATAATATATTTAATATTTTGTCATCAGAATAAAAGGAATTTTAATATCAATCTAGTAAATATATTAATAAGTGAAATGCTTGAAGAGAAAAAAGAGGGGAAGACTTGCATCATGGTGGACATTTTAAATCTAAATCAATTCACAAGTCTATCGAAAGAACAGTGCCAAATCATTTCGGATTTAGCCAAAAACCTTCAAGTCATCTCGGACCTTTCTCAAGCAGATATATTCATTGATTGCCTCTTGCCAGAGGGCAATGCAGCTCTCGTGGTAGCTGAAGCAAACCCTGCGACCACACAGTCTCTATATAAAAATAGTGTACTCGGACAAATTGCGTTCGAAGAAACGGAACCGGGGGTTTTGTTTAGCTTGAAAACTGGCAAGTCCATTATTGGTTCACGAGGAATCACACAAGAACATGTGGTAATGCAGCAAGACATTGTTCCTATTCATGACCAATCTGGAAAGACAATTGCGGTTTTAATAAAAGAACGGGACATTTCACAGGCGATTCAAAACGAGTACAAAGTGAAAACATTGATGAAAACGTCCCATAGTGAAGAAAAGCAACAGTTGATTCAATCCATCGTGATTCAAGAAATACATCATCGAGTGAAAAACAATTTACAAGTCATTTCAAGCCTACTCCGTTTGCAAATGCGGCGTTCGTCCTCAGAGGAAGCAACCGAAGTCTTTCGCGACAGTGTGTCTCGGATTTCAAGCATGGCGATGGTTCATGACTATTTGGCTCAAAACGGGATTGAGCAAGCAGATGTTAAATTTGTAATGGAGCAAATTGCAGCGCTGCTTATCTTATCTTCCAGTATTCCTGGACAACATATTTCCGTATCTGTTCAAGGAGAGTCATTGTTTTTACCATCGGACAAGGCCACATCCGTTGCTCTCGTTGTGAATGAATTAGTGCAAAATAGTATCAAGCACGCTTTCCGCTCACGTGATGAAGGGAAAATCGAAATATGTGTCAATTGCCGAAAACAAATGGTCACGATTACGGTAATCGATGATGGCTGCGGAATGGGAGAAGCCGCTTCTTCCAAAAGGTCGTCTTTAGGATTGCAGCTTGTCGAAATGTTAGTGGAAGAAAAATTACAAGGTGTCCTCTCATTCTTTCATTCTAATAGAGGGACAAAGGTTTCCATAACTTTTCCGATTATAGATGGGGTGATAGAATGAACGGTTCCAAAATCATGATTGTGGATGATGAACCCTTTACAAGAATCGATATGAAAGAAATGCTGGAGGAAAGCGGCTATGAGGTGGTGGGCGAAGGGAAAAATGGTGAAGAAGCCATCGAGAAAGCCCATGCCCTGCAGCCGGATTTGATCATCATGGATGTAAAAATGCCGGTGATGAATGGAATAAAAGCCTCGTCCATTATTAAAAGCTTTTCGAATTGTGCAATCCTGTTACTTACCGCATACAGTCACCGTGAAGTGGTGGAAGATGCGAAGAATGCCGATATCAACGCTTACCTCGTTAAACCTGTGAAAGAAAGAGAACTGCTTCCAGCAGTTGAAATTGCCTTAAGTCAACGGAGACAATTTCTTAGCTTGCAGGATAAAATCGGGAATCTAGAACAGAAAATGGCGGATCGCAAAACCATTGAACGAGCAAAAGGCCTTCTGATGCAGCAACTAAACTGCACAGAGGAACAGGCATACCGCCGAATGCAGAAAGAAAGCATGACACATCATATTCCGATGATCAAGCTGGCAGAAAAGGTCATACAACAAACAAGTGAATAACAATAAAGCAAAGGCGCTTTGCAACACCCCTACAAAGATAGGGAGTGTTCAAAGCGCCTTTTTGTTTCTCGATTTTCAAAGATAAGGAGGATAAGGATGAAGGATAACTGGATAAAGAGCATCGGTCTTGATATCGGCACAAGTACGACGAAATTTATTGTCAGCCATTTGCTGGTGAGGGAAATAGGAGACCGTTTTAGTCTTCCGAGCTGTCAAATCGTCGACCGTAAAATAACGTATACGAGTCGCATTTATACGACACCTTTAAAAAGTCATTATGAAATTGATATCGATCAATTAGCGGAACTTTTAGCCTATGAGTATGAGCAATCACAAATTGGTTTGCATGATGTGAAAGCGGGAGCTGTCATCATCACAGGGGAAACAGCTCGAAAAGAAAATGCCCAAACCATCATTCATTATTTGGCAGAGCGTGCAGGTGATTTTGTCGTGGCAACGGCAGGAGCCCACTTAGAGGGTATTTTGGCCGGAAAAGGATCTGGAGCGATGAAACGTTCTCTTGAAATTGAAGGTGTTGTTGCCAATGTAGACATTGGTGGTGGTACAGCAAATGCGGCCTTGTTTCAACAAGGCAAAGCTATCCAGACGGTCACGTTTCATGTTGGAGGACGGCTTATCCGCTTAACAGCTCATGGGGAGATTGAGTACATTTCAGAACATATTCAGCCTTGGCTTACGGCCAATCATTTTGACCTGCAAATAGGAGAAACCGTTACCTATGAGCAGCTTGAAGAAGTGTGCTACAGGATGAACGAAAGCATGGTGTCATATCTTACCGGCTCACCAAAATATGAAGCAGAGTTATTGCTGCTTGAACCGCCTTCCAAGCCCATGTTGCCGATTGACGAAATGATTTTTTCAGGCGGTGTCGGTCATATGATGGTTGACGAAAAGCCCTGTCACCTGAAAGATGTCACCAAGCATGGAGATATGGGACCTTTGCTTGCTTCTGCACTAAAGTCTGTGTCTCGGCAATTTCCCGTTCACATCAAAAAAGCGATGGAAACGACAAGGGCGACTGTCATCGGAGCAGGAATGCAAAGCACAGAGGTGAGCGGCGCAACCGTTTATGTGAATGAGTCTCTTTTGCCGATAAAGAATATCCCAATTATAACCGTACCTGTTGAAGATAATGGACAATGGCACAAAGAGGCTTTTCACATACGTTTACATGATGCAATGCTCCAAGCAAAAAAAATATTTGATGTAAAGCAAGACCCGCCATTTGCGATTGCCTTATCAGCGATTCAATATTGCACATATGCGATGCTGCAAAGTTTAGCTTACGCACTTTATGAGCAGTTTACGCTCCATTTTCCAGACTCCTGTTGTATGGTGGTCATTTGTGAGAGTGATATGGCCAAAGCGCTCGGGCAAGCCTTGACCAAACATTGCGGGGAACAGCCGCAAGTCATTTGTATTGATCAAGTGGATTTCACACATGGTGATTATATTGATTTAGGTTTGCCTGTTGCAGGAGAAGCCATTTCGATTTCCATTAAAACATTAGCATTTTCATGAATAAAAACGAGGTGATAAAGATGTATAAGAAAACGGCCTTATTGGGAAAAACCTATCAATTCCATAGTTTAAAAGAAATCATGGCGAAGGCGAACGAAGAACGTTCCGGCGACCAGCTCGCAGGCATCAGTGCCGAAAACATGAAAGAGCGCATGGCGGCGAAGGTGGTGTTAGCCGACTTGACTTTAGCTGACATTCGAAACTACCCCTTATTATCCCCGGAAGAGGATGAAGTCTCAAAAGTCATTGAAGAAAGCTTGAATGAAAGCATATATGACATTTTGAAAAACTGGACCGTTGCCGATTTGCGTGAATATATCCTTGATGAGCAGCACTCAGGAGCTGATTTGTTAAGGATCAGCGAGGGGCTGACAAGTGAAATGATTGCAGCCGTGGCGAAGATTATGTCCAATCTTGATCTCATTCAAGCGGCATCTAAAATGAAAATCATTACCTACTGTCAAACGAAAGTGGGACAAATGGGGGTATTAGCGGCGAGAGCACAGCCTAATCATCCTTCCGACAATCTGCAAGGCATGAGGGCTTCTTTATATGAAGCGTTGAGTTACGGGGTAGGAGACGCCATGATCGGAATTAATCCGGTTATTGATACAACGGATAATATTTATGGAATGTTGTGTGAAACAAAAGAAATTATCAATCAGTTTTCCATCCCAACCCAAAACTGTGTGTTATCACATGTGACAAGCCAAATGAGGGCAATCGAAAAGGGAGCGCCTGCTGACTTGATTTTTCAAAGTTTGGCCGGCACTCAAGCCGGGATCGAGTCTTTTGGTATTTCAGTTTCAATGCTTGATGAAGCAACGTCTCTTATTCATGAGAAGGGAACAGCTGTCGGTCCTAACAGGTGGTACCTCGAAACGGGGCAAGGATCAGAACTATCAGCCGAGGCCCATTTTGATATCGACCAGGTGACATTAGAGGCTAGATGCTATGGACTGGCAAAAAGATATAAACCGTTCTTAGTCAACACCGTTGTGGGGTTCATTGGACCGGAGTACTTATACGACAGCAAACAAGTGATTCGGGCTGGGTTAGAAGATCACTTTATGGGGAAAATGCACGGTTTGCCGATGGGGGTCGATGTTTGCTATACGAATCATATGAAAGCCGACCAAAATGATATGGACACTCTTAGTACGCTATTAGCGGCCGCTGGTGTGAATTTCGTGATTGGTGTTCCTATGGCGGATGATTGCATGTTGAATTATCAATCGTTAAGTTATCACGATATTGCCACATTACGTAGTGTACTGCGTTTAAGTCCCGCTCCACAGTTCGAACAATGGCTGGAAAAGCAAGGAATAATAGAAAACGGCAAATTAACCAAATTAGCTGGTGACCCAACTTTGTTTATGAGCAAAGCATAATACTGGGAGGTGTGTAACATGAATAAGCCAGACGTGATGGATCCACTGGACATTTTAAAACAATATACGCCGGCTCGAATTGGTGTCGGGCGTACTGGTACAAGACCGTTGACGAAAGATTTCTTATCATTTCGAATCGACCATGCAGCCGCTGTTGACACTGTATATGGCGAAGTATCAGAAGACTTATTGCAGCAATTGAGCTTATTCTCGATCGACACATGTTTTGAAACGAAAGAGAGATATTTAACACGGCCTGATCAAGGAAGGATTTTATCGAATGAAGGAAAAGCAACGATCATGGAACGCTGCATTCAACATCCTCAAGTCCAAATTGTTGTATCGGATGGATTAAGTGCAAATGCGATTGAAGAAAACATCTTGGATGTGTACCCTGCCTTGCTTGATTCCATGTCTGCTTATGGCTTAAAGACCGGGACACCATTCTTTGTAAAGGGCGGACGGGTCGGATGTATGGATGCGATTGGAGAAATTTTGAAGCCAGAGGCGTTTGTACTGCTGATTGGAGAACGGCCGGGGCTTGTCTGTGCCCATTCGCTTAGTGCCTATATGTGTTATAGGCCCCGTAAAGGAACAAAAGAATCTGATCGCATGGTGATATCAAATATTCACCGAAGAGGCACACCGCCGATCGAAGCAGCCGCCCATATCGGGACAGTCATTAGTCAAATGCTCAAACAACAAACAAGCGGCGTCAATCTTGTACTTTAAAGGAGGAAGCAGAGATGAGTCAGACACATGAATTGAAGAAACATTTAAAGCCGATCCATTTATGGGCGATTTCAGTCGGGATGGTCATTTCGGGCCAATATTTCGGCTGGAACTATGGATTTGAACAGGGCGGAATTATCGGTCTTGCGATTGCCGCTGTCATTGTGACCATTTTTTATACAACCTTTATTTTCAGCTACTCAGAGTTGTCAACTTCCATTCCGCACGCCGGCGGACCCTCGGCTTACGCGAAAAGAGCATTGGGGCCTTTCGGCGGGTTTATGGCAGGGGTTGCTTGTTTGCTGGAATTCGTATTTGCCCCTCCGGCCATCGCTGTTTCAACAGGTGCGTACCTTCACTTTTTAATACCGGTTATTCACCCTGTTTATGCAACGGTAGGCGTATTTATCTTTTTCATTCTCATTAATTTAATCGGAGTCAAGGAAGCGGCAGTGATTGAATTGGTGGCAACGATTGTAGCCTTAATTGGTTTAGCAATCTATTATGCGGCAGGGTTACCGCACATTAAGATGGACAACATTTTAAATGAGTACTCATTCGTAAACGGTTGGACAGGCGTATTAGCCGCGATTCCATTTGGAGTTTGGTTTTATTTAGCCATTGAAGGCGGCGCGATGGCGGCAGAAGAAGTAGAAAATCCGCGCAAAGATATTCCTAAAGGGTTCATAGGCGGGATCTTAACGCTGGCAACTGCGACAATATTTACCTTACTTGTAACCGCAGGCCTTGGCGGTGGAAAAGGAGAATTGGCAGATTATCCATTGCCGCAAGCATTGGCATCGATTTATGGTGAAGGAAGTGCGATTCCGACCACTGTCGCTGTGATTGGCCTATTTGGATTAATCGCAAGCTTACATGGCATTATTATGGGGTATTCTCGCCAAACATACGCATTGGCAAGGGAAGGGTATTTGCCTCGGGCGTTAGCAAAAGTAAATAAAAAAGGCGCGCCTGTTTGGGGACTGTTAGTGCCTGGAGCGATTGCGGTTATTTGTGCAGGTTCTGCCACTTTTGCCAATGCATTGATTATTTTATCGGTCTTCGGTGCCGTGACCATGTATTGCATTAGCATGGTTTCTCTCTTCATTTTACGAAAAAAGGAGCCGAACCTTGAGCGGCCATTTAAAGTGGCGTACCCGATTGTTCCGGGTATTGCACTTGCCCTTGGATTATTATGTCTCTACAGCATTGTCAGATACAGTGTTTTAACGACTTCGCTTTCCATTTTTGGAATGACCGTACCGCTCACATATGTAATTGGTTTCATTTTTATCAGTGCTATTTTATATTATGTTTTATACGGAGCGAAACAAGTAAAATTGATTTCGCAAGAATCTGATTCTCCGATCGAGCTATTAGCCGTAAGCGGTGATCACCAGAAAACAGAAACGACATCCATATAGGAAAAAAGAATGTCATGAAGTGTTTGCTTAAATTCAGAAAAGAGGGTTGCTGAGGCAACTCTTTTTTATTGGACAAATGAAACAGCCCCATTTGCCGACGTATCTATAGAATGAAAAAACATCAATGTTTATTAATACAACACTAGCATTTTATGTATTTATTATTTCAAATTATGATTTTTCTATTTAAAGGGCATAAGTGTGAGGTGGAAATTTATATTAGAGAGCAAATCTATCAAAATCATTTCTTATTATAATGAGTAATGTAAGTGGGGATTCAATGTTCCAACCTAAAATTTCATCATGATATCCTCAAACCAAAAGCCGATGTGTTTCATGGGATAAGAAGTTTCTTTAAGAAAGATGAAGAAGATAAGACATATGCGTAACCAAGCCATTGATGTTAGCAATCATTAGTATTGTTGATCATCAACATAAAACAGGGGACCCCATTGGAGGTCCTCTGTTTTATGTTTCTGAATTAATAACACACTCGTCGTATTATAAAAGTCAGTCAGGTTTTTCTGATTAATCTTATAATACATCATTTAATTCAGTATCCGAATAAATCGAGATGAAAACAACTGCTTTGCCATCTCCAATGTTTTTCACGAAGTGTGGGACACTTGCATTCCAACTAAAAGAATCACCTTCTTCTACAATAAAGGAATCCTCTCCTTGTTCGGCTAGAATCTTTCCTTCCAATACTAAATGGCACTCTTCTCCCTCGTGTGAATGCGGCTCTCCGATGGAGGATCCTGGAGGGAATTCGACTATCATGGTTCTTAGTCCGCCCTTTGAGGCCAAATGCTCGATTTTTAAGTTGTTAAAAGAAGACTGTGTTCTTGCATCTTTTCGAACGACACGCATGTGCTGTTTCTTTTCCAATAGTAAATAGGGTAAAGGAACTCCCAGAAACCCTGCAATTGTACTTAATGTACTAATAGAGGGTGAAGTGTTGTTGTTTTCAACATTGCTTATGAATCCTTTTGAAAGACCTGTCCCTTCACACATTTGAGCAATGGTGATTTTTTTTCTGTTTCTTATCGCCCGAATTTTTGTACCAATATCCAGTTTACTCACCTCTAATGTTTTCTTTTAAGAAACATATTTATATATTAGCAAAAAAAAGATTGACATTCTACAATCTTCGTTGTTATCTTATAGGTAACAAATATTCATGTATAGAAACTTTTGATTGAGTTTTTATTTTTTTGATCTTTTGTTTCTTAATAAGAATATTTTTTCTGTATATGTAAATAAAGATGTGGATAGTTTCTTTAGAAAAATAATAAAAATGATAAGGGAGGAATATGAAGATGCTGCCATCTTTCTTTATTGCTCACGGAGCACCGCTGTTAGCTATTGAAAGCAATGAATATACTCAGTTTTTACATTCGTTAGGTAATGCACTGCCGAAGCCAAAAGCAATTATATTGTTTTCAGCACACTGGGAATCATCTGCTCAAAAAGTGAGTAGTGTAGACGAGTTTAAGACCATCTATGATTTTGGCGGATTTCCAGAAGCTTTATATCGCATTAAATATCCGGCTAAAGGCAACGAAATTATTACAATGGAAGTTACAGAGTTGTTTACTAAACAGGGGGTACCTTTTGAAGTTGATACAACACGCGGCCTAGATCATGGAGCTTGGGTAGTTCTTAGAATGCTGTACCCTAATGCCGATATTCCGGTTATTTCAATGTCTGTAAACCCCAACCTTACACCTGAGGAGCAATATAGAATTGGAAGTTCTTTATCATCATTAAGAGAAAAAGATATTTTGATTATTGCCAGTGGAGGAACCGTTCATAATCTCAGAGCCTTAAGGATGGGCAGCGATAGTGGAGAAATTGATCAATGGGCGTTTGATTTTGATAAGTGGTTAGAACAGCATATAAGCGATTGGGATTTAGATTCACTATTCAAGTACGATACATTAGCTCCGAATGCTGAATTTGCGGTGCCGCCATATGGAAATGAACACTTCATTCCACTTTTTTATGCAATGGGTGCAGCAGATCAAGAAAAAAGTGCGAGGTTGCTGCATCGTAGTTATCGATATGGAAATCTTAGTCACAGCGTATGGCAATTTGGAGAGTCGAAGTAAATCGTCATTGATCAAATTTAATTATAGGAATGACTAAACATGGAGGTAAGAAAAATGGAAAACAAACATGAAATAAGTGCTTTAATTTTACGGCTAGTATTAGGAATTAGTTTCTTTATTCACGGATTAGTAAAATTCCAGGGTGGGATTGAAAACACGGTTGGATGGTTTGGCAGTATCGGGTTGCCGGGGTTTCTCGCTTATGGTGTTGCTTTAATAGAAGTTGTGGGAGGACTTGCGTTAGTACTAGGGTTATTTACCAGGGTGGTTTCTTCCTTATTTGTCTTACTAATGGCTGGAGCGATCATAAAGGTGAAATTAGCTGCAGGTTTTTTAGGGAATGGTCAAATGGCCGGTTATGAATTGGACTTAGCGTTCTTAGCGATAGCAGTATCTATTGCCGTCACTGGTTCTAAGGTTTTTGCACTCGATCAATTCATTTTCAAAGGGCAAAAGAAGGAAAGCACAACACCTGTAAATTAATTATATTGAAAAACATAGTGTACTGAAATTCCCCTTATTACTCACAGAATCTGAGTGATAAGGGGAATTCTTTTTAAGTTTGTATAATCCTCATCATCTATGGTTATATGATGGGAAAGTTTGTATTTGAAAACTTACTTACCACATTACGTAGAGGAATATCATTTGAATGAACTGACATCTATTTTTGTATTTGGGCTCATTGGCTTTTTGTATGCGATTATTGACATATATACATTTTTTATTCTGAAAAAGCAGTTGAATAATGAACGATACCTTGCACATTTTTAAGAGAATTCTCTGTTAATTCTAGAACCATAAATACTTCATCAGGCACCTCAAATGGGGCTTGTATATTCCATAAGCTAGCTGGTTTAAAGCCAAACTTTGGGTAATAGTCTTTATGCCCTAAAACAATTACTGAACGATAACTAAGCTCTTTTGCATTTTTTAACGCAGCATGAATTAATTGACTTCCAATTCCTTTTTTCTGATACTCGGGTGCAACAGAAACTGGAGCAAGTGCCAAAGAATCGACAGTGTTATCATCATCTATGATTTTCACTTTAGATAAAAGAATATGACCTACAATATCTTTATCTTGATTTAATGCGACTAACGAAAGTTCAGGAATAAATGCGTCTGATTTTCTAATCCGATTTACAAGTACATGTTCTTTCTTGTCGCTATATTCTTCATTTAAAAAGGCTCTTTTAACCATTTCTTCAGTTGTATTATAGTCTTCAGTGAGTTCTTGTCTAATTAGGATATCCATTTATAGTCTCCTGTTCTTCTAGTAAATTACATCTTTTTAACATTCTATAAATGGCACTTCCTTAATGCACGAAGTCATTAAGAAAGTTTACTCACCCAGCTCTAAACATAAGTTTAACAAACAAAAACCTCCAATTTAGTATGCGCTTATTTTATAGTGTTATGTTGTAGAGGTCAATCTCTAGTATATTGCAACCTTATTTAGCTTCCGAAAAAAATAAGCATTGACATTAGGGAATATTCATTTTATAATTATCTCGAATTAAAAATTTATTAATTCGAGATATGTTCTTTTAATTTATTTCAGATGATGAATCATATGTAAGTTTAGGCTTCATGTTATTGCAGGTTTAGGAACTAAGTTGATTTCAGCTCTTTTAGCGGTGATTTTATTGTCAGCAACTCTAAAAGTGAAATTGGCTGTTGGTTTCTTAGGAAACGGACAGATGACTGGATATGAATTTGGTCTAGCTTTATTAGTGATAGCTCTTTATCTTGCTTTACATGGAAGTCGGATATTATCAATTGACTCCATTATTTTCAATAAAGATGAGAAAAGTGCAAGTTTAAAAAGAAAAAAGAGTGGAACATTAAAAAATAATGTGTAAATAAAAGAGCGATTTTCTGTCAACCATTAATCTTGCTGTGATTTATTATAGTTGACTATTTATTAAATAAACAGGTCATTTACCTTGAAATCGAGATAAAGTGGAAGGGAGATCATTTAGATGACGAAAAAATCAATGGGAATTCACCATATTACCGCCATTGTGGGACATCCACAAGAAAATATGGACTTTTATGCTGGAGTACTGGGACTTCGATTAGTAAAACAGACGGTTAATTTTGATGATCCGGGGACGTATCATCTTTATTTCGGAGACGGAGGAGGGAATCCCGGCACGATTATGACGTTCTTTCCTTGGCCAGATGCTTATCAAGGTCGGATTGGTGATGGGCAAGTGGGAGTGACATCCTTCGTGGTACCAAAAGGAGCGATGGAGTTCTGGAAACAGAGATTGGAGAAATTCAAGGTTTCCTATACCGAACTAGAACGATTTGGCGAACAATATTTGGAGTTTGACGATCCACATGGCCTCCATTTAGAAATCGTAGAGCGTGAAGAAGGGGAAAAAAGCCAGTGGAATTTTGGCGGTGTGACATCCGACGTAGCCATTAAAGGGTTCGGCGGAGCGACGTTATTATCGGTTAAGCCCGAAAGCACAGCTGATTTATTACAACATGTAATGGGCCTTGAACAGATTGGTCAAGAAGGAGATTTCCTTCGTTTTCGTTCCACCAGCGATATCGGAAACATCATTGATCTAAAATTATCACCAATCGGAAGGGGATCAATGGGAGTTGGGACCGTTCACCATATCGCCTGGCGTGCGAAGGATAACCAGGATCAGTTAGAGTGGAGAGAACATGTCAAGAAGCATGGATATGGGGTAACTTCAGTAAAGGAAAGACAGTATTTTAAAGCCATTTACTTTAAGGAACATGGCGAAATACTGTTTGAGATTGCGACAGATCCACCAGGTTTTGCCCACGACGAATCGGAGGCAACGATGGGTGAGAAACTGATGCTGCCGGAATGGTATGAACCGGAGCGAGATAAAATCGAGAGAGTGTTACTACCAATTGAAGTGAGGGAATTAGATTAAAAAGAGGACAGACGGGAGGAACCGCCATGCTTTCAATCGATCCGTTATTTTTAGCTGAAAGAGAGAATTACAAATTTTTGATTGGCAGTATCATTCCGAGGCCAATTGCCTTTATCACCTCTCTTTCAGAAGATGGGGTGATTAACGGAGCACCGTTTAGCTACTTCAATATTGTGTCATCCAATCCGCCATTGATTTCTGTCTCCATCCAACGAAAAGAGGGAAGCAGAAAAGATACATCAAGAAATATCATCTTGAACCGTGAGTTTGTGGTCCATATTGTAGACGAAACAAATGTAGAAAAAATTAATGTAACGGCCAGCAATTTGCCATCCAACGAAAGTGAAATACAACTGGCAGGCTTAACACCTGTGGAGAGTGCAAAAGTTTCCGTTCCAGGTATTCAAGAAGCAAAAATTCGAATGGAATGTGTTCTGGAGCATTACGTGGAATTAGGTGGTGAAGCCGAGACGCCCGGGTGCGAACTAATCATAGGCAGAGTCATCCAGTATCATATTGAAGAGAGCCTATATGACAAGGGAAGAATCCATCAAGAAAAGCTGGGAGCGGTCAGTCGATTAGCTGGCAACAACTATGCGAAAATAGGTGAAGTTTTTACGATTGAAAGGCCAAATTAAAAAAAGTAAGGTTGGATTTAATGAACGAAGGTAGGATAAGCAACCAATAGAATACTATTTCCGTTTTGGAGATTACATGAACTGTTTATTTACCTTTTCAGAGTGGTAAATTCTCATTTTTATTCTATCGAATGGTATGAAGGGAGCTAATGATATGAAAAGAACGGCAGGAATTCATCATATTACGGCTATAGTGGGAGACCCTCAGCGAAATATTGACTTTTATGCAGGCGTACTCGGGCTTCGATTGGTGAAAAAGACGATTAACTTTGATCGGCCTGAAGTGTATCATCTTTATTTTGGAGATGAGGGAGGCAGTCCAGGGACGATTATGACTTTTTTTCCTTGGCCTAAAACGCCGAAAGGGCGAATTGGCACGGGGCAGGTTGGGGTGACATGTTTTGCTGTACCCCAAGAATCGTTGTCATTTTGGGAGGAACGCCTAAAAAAATTCAAGGTAGATTATCGTACAGCCACTCGTTTCGGAGAAACCTATCTGACATTTGACGATCCCGATGGCCTTCATATTGAACTGGTGGAAAGGAAAGAAGGTTCTCCCAACCCTTGGAATTTTGGCGAAATCTCATCGGAACACGCGATAAAAGGATTTGGAGGGGCTACCCTATTCTCGGCACAGCCACATAAAACTGTAGATTTGTTAGAACATGTATTAGGATTAAAATGCCTAGGACAGGAAGACGACATTTTACGATTTAAATCATTAGCCCCAATTGGTAATATCATTGATATTAAATTGAGTGCGACGGTCCGCGGCTTAATGGGAGCTGGTACGGTTCATCACATCGCTTGGAGAGCAAAAGATGAGATAGACCATGAGGAGTGGAGAAACGAGATTCAAGAAAAAGGGTATCATCCAACGGAAATCCTAGATCGGAACTATTTTAAGGCGATGTACTTTCATGAAGAGGGCGGAATTTTGTTTGAAATCGCAACGGATCCCCCTGGATTCATTCATGATGAGTCGAAAGACGAACTGGGAAGCCATTTAATGTTGCCTTCTTGGCTGGAACCGCAGCGAGAGGAATTAGAAAATAAATTGCCTCCAGTGGCAGTACGGATATTGGAAGAGATCAATCATAAATGCTAGTGAAGTTGGTCATCGTGAAGGTTCATGGCCCAAGTGGTTACTGGGCCACACAGAATGGATATGAATTCAATCTTGCATTATTAGTCGTAGCCATCGCTGTAGCTCTTACGGGTGCTGGTCAATATTCACTTGATGCTATTTTATTTTAGTGGCAATTGCTACTCATTATTTCTTTTTCAAGTTTAATGACTTTGTAATAAAGGAAAGAATGAAAGTAGGTAAGTGATATAAACAAAAAAGGGAAAAGGAGAATGATTTATGACAAAAGATTTTTATACAGCCGTAAAAGAGAGACGTTCTATTTATGGAATTAGCAAGGAAGTGGACGTTTCAGATGAAAAAATTCAAGAGATTATAAATGAAGCTGTGAAGTATACTCCTTCAGCTTTTAACTCCCAAAGTGCAAGAGTCGTTTTACTGCTGGGAGAGTACCATGATAAGGTATGGGACATTACAAAAGAAGCCTTAAGAAAAATTGTAAGTGAAGATCAATTCCCTACAACGGAGGAAAAAATCAATTCATTCCGCAGCGGATATGGTACAGTCTTATTCTTTGAAGACCAAAGTGTGGTGGAACAGCTTCAAAGGGATTATGCTTCGTATAAAGATAACTTCCCTATTTGGTCTCAGCAGTCATCTGGGATGCTGCAGTATGTTGTTTGGACGTCGCTAGAGGCTGAAGGCTTAGGTGCATCTTTACAGCACTACAATGAATTAATTGAAAATGATGTGAAAAAAGAGTGGAATATTCCTGAAAGTTGGAAATTGATTGCTCAAATGCCGTTTGGGAAACCGACTGCTGCACCTGGAGAAAAAGACTTTCAACCACTAGAAGAGCGTATTAAAGTATTTAAATAATCAATAAAAGAGTACTCAAATTATAGAATTTATGCAGGTATATATGTGTAAATTTCAGTAATTTACTTCATTCAATAAAAGTTAGATAATAATGTTAGAAAATTCAAATTAGTTATGGGAGGAGAGGAAAATATGTCCTGTGCTGATTTTGACGATATTAAAGTAATTTGTATAGAATCGTGTGAAGAAACAGAAGAACGTGGTGTTGATACAATTTCTGATGAATTGCTGATTTTGCTCTACGATATTGCTTAAATATCAAATTCTTTTCATACTCGTTTGTAAATCATCATTTTTCGAAATGGCACAAGTAGCATTAAGTATGTATCGTGAATACTATATATTTCAACATTCTTTATCTGTATCTAAAAAACACACCGGAGTGGATGAGGGCACTGAAAAAGTCCAAATTTTAAATTAGGCAGTGGAAAGTTCGATGTAGTCGAACTTTCCACTGCCTTTATGTTTTATACTAAGGATATTACTATTTTAGGTGGTATCCAAATGATTTCAAATCAATCTTCTCTGAATCTTAGTCCATTTATGGCAATTTACGATATTGTTGTCCCCAAAGACAATATGCTTCGTCAAATCAATGAACTCGTTGACTTTTCATTCATTTTGGAAGAACTAAAAAATAAATACTGCCTTGATAATGGACGCAATGCCGTGCCGCCGATTCGCATGTTTAAGTATTTATTATTAAAGTCTATTTTTGACTTATCTGATATTGATGTAGTTGAGCGGTCAAAATATGATATGTCGTTTAAATACTTCTTAGATATGGCACCTGAAGATCCTGTTATTAATCCAAGTTCATTAACGAAGTTTCGTAAATTGCGTCTTCAAGACGTGAGTTTATTAGACATGCTTATTGGAAAAACAATTGAGATTGCACGAGAAAAAGAAATCATTCAAAGTAAAACCATTATCGTCGATGCCACACATACAAAATCACGTTATACCCAAAAATCACCGAAAGAATTTTTACAAGAGAAATCAAAAAATGTTCGAAAAGCTGTGTATCAAATCGATGAATCGATGAAAACTAAATTCCCCTCAAAGCCCACTTCTAGTGAAGTAAAAGAAGAAGTAGATTATTGCCATGAAATCATTTCTATTGTAGAAATGGAACCACAAATCGCTACGATTCCGGCTGTGAAAGAAAAGTTAAATGTATTAAAAGAAGTCGTGGAAGATTACACAGAACATCTTAGCTTTTCCAGTGATCCTGATGCTCGTGTCGGACATAAAACAGCTGATTCTTCTTTCTTTGGTTTTAAAACACATATTGCGATGAGCGATGAACGTATTATTACGGCTGCGATTGTCACAACTGGTGAAAAAAGTGATGGGAAATACCTACAAGAATTAGTCGAGAAAAGTAAAGCAACTGGCATAGAGATAGAAACAGTCATTGGGGATACAGCGTACTCAGAAAAAGAAAATATTGAATATGCGAATCGAATGGAACTACAATTAGTTGCGAAATTAAATCCTAATATCACACAAGGTACTAGAAAAAAAGAGGATGAATTTGAATTTAATAAAGATGCAGGCATGTATGTGTGTAAAGCAGGACATTTAGCTATACGCAAGGCACGTACAGGTAAGAAAGGCATTAATAAAAATCAAAAAGACACTTATATGTTTGATATCGAAAAATGTAAGGTATGTCCATTCCGTAACGGATGTTACAAGGAAGGTGCAAAAAGCAAGACATATTCTGTTACAATTAAATCAACCGAGCATCGCGAACAAGAAGCGTTTCAAAATAGTGAAGAATTTAAAACATTAGCGAAAGAAAGATATAAAATTGAGGCGAAGAACAGTGAGCTCAAACACAGACACGGGTATGATGAAGCATCATCGGCGGGTCTAATTGGTATGGAAATTCAAGGAGCAACAGCTATTTTCGCAGTCAACCTCAAACGCATTCTCACACTGATGAAAGAAGAAAAGTAACTAAATATAAAAGAAATAGGTCAATTCCTGTTCGAAAATCGAACAGGAATTGACCTATTTTGTTTAAAAAACAAACACTACTTCAAAAACGTAAGTTTTTCAGTGCCCTCGAGTGGATACCGGTGTGTTTTTGTTACTTTTACTAACGGGCCATTATTGACTTAATTTAGCTCATATTGTGAAAAAGGAAAAGATAGTGAAAGAACTATGATAATATAGTGGCTGATGAAATAATTTGTAAAGAAGGGATTTAGGATGTCTTATGAAAAGCAGCCAACAAAAATAGACATAATAGATAAATTAGAAAATGTACTTATTGGAGGTATATCCAGGGAAGAATTTAATTAATGGGCATATCAGTGGATACAGAACTTTGACGGTAGAAATCCATTATCTTCAGTTGAAGATGAAATACATCACTACCATATAGTTCTCTTCTCTTGTTTTAAAACTATAACAAATTGCATCAGGTGTCTTGTCCCATTTGAGGGCTTGGGCACCTTTTTTATCATTTACCGACAGAAGACTCCCACCTCAAGGAAGGTGAAGGGCGTAGCCCCATGAGTAGGTGGGAGATGAATGTCGGTTGGCGGTAGACAAAATTTTCCTCATGATGGTATAATAAGAACAAATGTTCCTATTAGTGAGGTGAACTACATGTTAGTAAACAAAGCCTACAAGTTTCGTGTCTACCCCAACAAAAAACAAATGGAGCTAATGAATAAAACCATTGGCTGTTCAAGATTCGTCTTCAACTTTTTCCTCGGTAAACAAAAAGAAAAAGATGCTTATTGGTCTATCGTCCAAGAAATGGTTCAAAATGGCCAGCTTTCAACCAATAACTGGAAAGGGACATGTTTAAATAAATACGAAACGGTGAAAGCACTTCCCGAACTAAAAAAACACTACTCTTTTTTAAAGGAAGTCGATAGTATTGCCCTCCAAAAATCAGTCGAACAGTTAGCTGATTCTTATGATCGCTATTACAAAAAACAAAATAAGCCACCACGTTTTAAGTCCAAAAAGAATCCGGTTCAATCTTATACGACCAAACATACCAATGGAAATATAGCGGTCATCAACAACTATCTTAAATTGCCCAAACTCGGTCTTGTCCGTTTTGCGAAAAGTCGTGAAGTCGAAGGACGAATTTTGAGTGCGACCATCAGGCGAAATCCTTCCGGTAAATATTTTGTTTCCTTAGCTACCGAATCGGAGGTAATGGAATTACCAAAAACGAATTCAGCTATTGGGGTAGATATTGGCTTAAAAGATTTGGCCATTCTTTCGGATGGAACGGTCTACTCGAATCCAACGTTTTTCCGCACGTTAGAAGAAAAGTTAGCGAAAGCACAAAAAGTGATGAGCAGACGAACCATAGGCGGTGCGAATTGGTCCAAAGCCAAAAGGAAAGTCGCCCGTATTCATGAAAAGATGACGAATAAGAGAAAAGATTACTTAGATAAAATCTCCACTGAGATTGTCAAAAACCACGACATAATTGGGATGGAAGATTTGTCCGTATCGAATATGTTAAAGAATCATCATCTTGCTAAAGCAATTAGCGAGGTATCTTGGTCACAATTCAAAACGATGATGGAATACAAAGCAAAATGGTATGGAAAACAAGTGATAACGGTAGCGAAAAACTTTCCTTCCAGTCAGCTTTGTTCCTGTTGTGGCTATCAAAACAAAGACGTTAAACATCTCAGATTACGTGAATGGGAATGTCCTAAGTGTCATACCCATCATCATCGGGATATTAACGCAGGAATCAACCTAAAAAACGAAGCCGTAAGACTTCTAACCGCAGGGACTGCGGGGATCGCCTAATCCATAACTGGTGGATACACTAGTGTTCTTAGGAATCTCCCGCTTCAAACAGCCCGTAAGGGTGTTAAGCGGTGAGTAGTTCAATTATCAGGAGTGGAACAAAGTATTTTTTTTATTCCTATTCTTTAACATTGACGAAAAATAAAAGTCGAAATCAAGATAATTAATATTTACTTTTTATAAATTAAAAATAATTAACATTTAAATTGATTTTATTAATTTGCACTTATATAATAAAACTAAATAAAAGAAAGGATTTTTCCATGAGATATTCTGTTCTGACTAGCTGTCCAGTTTGTAGCAATGCATTGCATGTGACAAAATTACACTGCTCGCATTGTCACACCACAATTGAAAATGAATTTAAATTATCAAAGATTGCCTCTTTATCTCCAGAACAACTTCAGTTTGTCGAAACATTTCTGATTTGCAGAGGAAACATTAAAGAAGTGGAAAAAGAACTCGGCATTTCTTATCCGACCGTGCGTGGAAAGTTAAATGACATTGTTGCTGCACTCGGATACGATACGGAAACACCGAAAAAAAGTGAACGAAATGAGAAGAAAATTGTATCCATGTTGGAAAACGGTGAAATAACGCCTGAAGAAGCCATTAAGTTATTAAAAAATGAATAGGGGGATTTTAAATGAAAGAGGAAATTTCAAAAGTATTAACGATGGTACAAGAAGGAAAAATAGATTCTGAAAAAGCAGCTGAGCTTATCCATGTGTTAAAAGAAAAAGAATCTTCGAAGGCAGTACCTGCTGCTTATTTAGATAAAACTTTAAAGATACGTGTCGTTTCTAAAGAGCATGATAATGTGAATGTTAATTTACCCATTAAACTTGTGAAAGCCGTGTTAAAAGCAGGTCATGGTATTGCAGCAAATGTACCCCAAGCAGAAAAGTACGTAAAAGATTTGGATATTGATTTGCTAATTGACGCGATTGAAAATGAATTAGACGGGCAAATTGTTGATATCCAATCCGCTAATGGCGATACTGTAGCGGTTGTTATCGAATAGCGTTTATGATTAAAATCAACATTCAAACAGACAATAAACGTAGATTTACGATTCCTGTCCCGTACAGCTTACTGCGCGTCTTTGGCTCCTTGCTCTCTTCTAAATTTCTTTGGAGACAGGCAAATAAATGGATTAATCATCAATTAGAAAAAACAACTATCTCTCATGTACCTTTAGATCCAAGCATGATAAAACACTATCTAAACACCATCATTAAAGAGTTGCAGCATCAAAAAGGTCTTGTACTCGTTGATGTAAAATTACAAGACGGTACCAAAGTCATGATAAAGCTATAGAATGAAAGGCTGCCAAAACAAAATAGGTGTTACAGTATTGAAAGAGCTGCATAGTTAGCTAAATGTGACAAAAGCGGTTTTCATTGAAGTCGCTTTTGTCACATTTAGCTTTTTAAGGGGATAGATTATCCCTTTTTTCCTCCTGGTCACAGGTATCCAAAAAATCGGAAGGCATGTTATCCCTTGATGGACTTTCCCCGCTAATGTGCTGATGAATGGCATCAGGGACTTCAGACAGCGAGTTTAAAGTGAGAAAAGCTCCTTTAGGCTCCACGTTCACTTCCACCACGTTATATTTCCATTCTGTTTCAGCCGGAATGTAGATGGCGTGGATATTCATCTCCAGCGCGGGTACGATATCTGTTCTTAATGAATTTCCAACCATCCACGTGATGTTCGGATCGGCGTCTATGGTTTTTAATATATCCGATAAGGCAGTTGTATCTTTATGTTCTGAAATAAAGATACGGTGTTCAAAATATGTAGTGAGTTCTAATTGAGCGATTTTTCTCTGTTGATTAGGCTCATCCCCGCCTGTATGCAAATACAACCCATGTCCCGCCTCTTTTAACCGTTTCAGTGTTTCATTCATATAGGGGAGCGGCTCTACAGGAATTTGAAATACTTTAAAGCCGAGCGCCCTTAAAAATTCGATATCAGCGTTGTTCTTCTTTTTTCCCATTAAGTCACAATAGTATTCATAAGTATGAACAAAGGACTCAGGAAAACGTTGTGACGTTAAGCCGTGTTGATCGACCGACTTTAAATCAATTTCAAGTTGTTTTTGCTTTATATCTTCTTTTGTCAACGAGTCAAACCATTTAGTCATGTGGTCGGCAAATTCTTCAATCACTTGGCTAAAATATTTATTGCAATGCGCGAGCGTATCGTCAAGGTTAAATAAAATGTTTTGTTTTTGCATCCTTTACTCCCTTTCAAGATGGTTGACAATCATCATTATTCTTCCACGGATTTTCATCAATATTATCCTTTTTCTGCGCTATTCGTTATTTTTATACATTATTCCGCTCCCATTTCATAAAGGAAACTTCCATCAGTGGGGGTTACTGGCCGTTAATGCGGGATAAAAGGATTTCAAATTGGAATGCTAAGAATACTTATTGAAAATGGGAGGGTATAAATGTGACCGCAAAAGAGAATACATTGTCCATTTTCGCTTTAGGCGGCGTGAATGAAGTCGGTAAAAATATGTATGCAATCCAATATTCAAACGATATCGTGATTATCGACTGTGGTGCTAAGTTTCCGGATGAAAGTTTATTGGGAATCGATTTGATCATCCCAGATATTACCTATTTATTGGAGAATAAAGATAAAGTTCGGGCTTTAATCGTAACGCATGGACACGAAGATCATATAGGAGGCATTCCCTACTTCTTAAAGAAATTAAATGTTCCCATTTATGCCACACGCTTCACACTGGGTTTGATTGAATTGAAGCTACAAGAGCATAAGCTTCTCGGAGATACCGAAATGGTTCTTATTGACTCTGAGTCTAATCTTGAATTCGGAGAAATAAGCGTATCCTTTTTCAAAACAAATCATAGTATTCCCGATTGTCTAGGCATTGTCTTTCATACCCCAGAAGGAAATGTCGTACATACGGGGGATTTCAAGTTCGATTTAACTCCTGCGAACAATGAACATTCAGATATTCATAAAATGGCTGAGATCGGAAGCAAGGGTGTCTTGCTTCTGTTGTCTGAGAGTACGAACGCGGAACGCTCAGGTTTTACCCCATCAGAGCGAATGGTAGGTGACCATATCGAAGAGGCGTTCTTAAAAGCCAAAAGAAAAGTGATTATCTCTACCTTCGCTTCCAATGTTAATCGCGTTCAGCAAGTAGTGGATGCTGCACAAAAAACAAATCGAAAACTTGCATTACTTGGCCGCAGCATGGTTAATGTAGTCGAAGTTGCCATGGAACGCGGCTATTTAAGAGTTCCTGACGGGATGTTGATTGAGGCACATGAAATACATAAAATGGATCCTGAAAACGTGGCCATTTTATGTACGGGAAGTCAAGGGGAGCCTCTAGCCGCCCTTGCCCGCTTGGCAAGTTCAAACTATCGGGATGCCGAGATTCTCCCTGAAGATACGGTCATTTTAGCGGCATCTCCAATACCAGGGAATGAACGAAATGTCTCGCGTATCATTGATAACTTATTTACGCTTGGGGCCAAAGTTATTTACGGATCAGGAAGTTCAACCAAAATGCATGTTTCCGGGCATGGTTATCAAGAAGATCTAAAGCTTATGCTCACTTTAATGAAACCGACCTATTTTATTCCGATTCATGGTGAATATAGAATGCTGTATCACCATCGTTTGTTAGCCGAATCCGTTGGTGTAGAGAAAGACAACACTTTTATCGTTCGTAATGGAGATGTCGTCGATATAGAGAATTCGGTTGCCCGCCAGACTCGGAAGATACCAGCAGGGGATGTTTATGTAGACGGGGTGGGAATTGGTGATGTTGGAGAGATTATTTTACGAGACCGCAAACAGCTGTCTGAAGATGGGATGCTTGTGATCGTAATCACCATCAGTAAAACGGAAAGACAGATGATTTCGGGACCCGATACCATTTCTCGCGGGTTTGTCTATGCCCGAGAATCCGAAGACCTTTTAAAAGGAATTAATCGACTTGTAAAAACGACCGTACACGACTTACAGGAAGCGAATGTACACCAATGGAACGTGATGAAACAACATGTAAAAAAAGCGGTAGGGCAATACGTATTTGCCAAAACGAAAAGAAAACCGATGATTCTTCCTATCATTATTGAAATTTAACAGCAAAGCGGGAGGTCTGATATGGGAAAAACGGCTGTATTTTTGGACCGAGACGGCGTAATCAACGAAGTGCTTACCGAAAGGGTGAAGTTCGTTAATAAGCCTCATCAATTCTATTTTTTGCCCGGTGTACCAGAGGCAATCAAAAAATTGAATACCCGATTCGATTATATTTTCGTCGTCACTAATCAAGGCGGTGTGGGGCTGGGTTTTATGAAAGAAGAACAACTCAACAAAGTTCATGATCATATGATCGCGGAATTAGAAAAAGAGGGAGCACTCATTCATGATGTGGCTTATTGTCCTCACAAACCAAAAGCGGGATGTGCTTGCCGCAAACCGGGAAGTAAAATGATTGAAGACCTTGCCGAGAAGTACGAGATTGATTTATCTAAATCCTATATGGTCGGAGATACGGATACCGACATACAAGCAGGGAAAAAAGCGGGAACGAAGGGAGTTTTCTTAGGTGAGAGCGACCCGCTCGCTGATGCGGTATTCCCTGATTTAAAGACCGCCGCCGATTGGATTTTTGAGGATGCAAAGGCAGCGCATTGAGCTCTTAAGGGGCTCTTTTTTATTTTAGAATGGTAACGAATAAAAGTAGAAGGTTGTCATTTCATGTCAATCGTTTACAATAATGAAAGAGGTGAAATGAATGAATAAAAACGTTTCCTGCACAAAATGGTTCGGGCTTTCCGTCCAGTGTTTATTGGTGCTGGCCGAATATGACGGGATATGCCCAAGTACCGTACTCGCTGAAAGACTCCATACAAAATCCTCTTTTTTAAGAAAGATACTGACTCACTTAGTGAAAGCGGAACTCGTTGCAGCCAAGGAAGGCCGTAATGGGGGATACTCGCTGGGAAAGAGACCTGAGGATATTACACTTTCACATGTGTATGAATCCATAAAAGCAGATCCTTACGCGAAGGGTTTTCTTGATGTCGACGGGACAGAATGCTTTGACTCCTCGACACATCGCGCATTATTGAATTTAAGAGATGAGATGGAACAATGGCTATTGGAGGGCCTTTCAAGAAAGACGTTGGCTGCTTTACTTGCTGCCGAGACGTCGAAGCAGAATGATTGAATCTGAGTGAGCAGGTTCAATCATTCTATGATAAACTGTTCTTGACGAAAGAGCAGTTTATACCCTATACTGTTCTTGTAATAAGTACAGTTTAAAAGGAGAATGAAGACATGTCCTTAAAATCATCTGCAAAAGAAGAATATTTAAATAAAATCAATGAGATGAAGCTAAGCCAGAAAAAACCGAAAGAACTTGAGAACACGGATTTCTTTACTGTAGCCGAAGAGCGTCGTTCTGTACGCCATTATGATCCGATGTTTAAAATGAGCAAAGAAGAGATTGAAGAGCTTCTGCACATTGCCGTTCAAGCTCCATCTTCCTCTAACTTACAACCTTGGAGATTTCTTGTGATTCAAGAACAAGAGATGAAAGAGAAATTATTGCCGATTGCCAACAACCAAAAACAAATTGTAGACGCTTCAGCGGTCATCGCCGTTTTAGGGGATATTAACGCTTATCAAAATGCCGAAAAGATTTATGGGGCAGTCGTTGAAAAAGGAAGAATGACGGAAGAGACGAAAGACTTCTATGTCCAATCCATCAACCAGCATTACGGAAATTTACCGGTTGATCAAGCGACGAACGTTGCTATGATTGACGGGGGCTTGGTATCCATGCAGCTCATGTTAGCGGCGAAAGCGAAAGGCTATGATACCGTTCCGATGGGCGGATTCGATCACAATAAATTCATTGAGGCTTTCCAAGTGCCTGAAAACTTCAAGCCGATCATGTTAATTTCCGTCGGAAAAGGGATTCAGGAAGGGTTTGATAAAGTCCGTCTTCCATTACAAGATATTTTAACATGGAATACATTTTAAAAATTTGTTTGAAGGAAGATGCCTTGTCCTGTTCGATGGACAGGGCATTTTTTTATTAAGAGTTTTTGAATGAAAATAAAAATGCGGTAACCCGGCTGCGGTTGTCCAATTCTATCGAATTATCGAAAAAACAAACGTATTTTGCCGGGAATTTTCCATTTTATATCATCATAAAATAATAATGTTTATTGTAATTTTAGTTATTAGAAGACATTACATAAATTTTATAGAGCCGCTTTTATAAACTAAAAGGAGAGGTTTAGATAAAAAGGAAACTAATGACAGCTTTATCCGCTGCTGTAATGGCAGGAGCACTATTTTCGGGGAACGTATCAGCAAAAGAAGAGAATTCCAAAAAATTACTTACGGCACTCGGTGATTCTATCACATTTGGTTATAATCTGGAACAGCATAACCATCGTGTTTCCAAGGATGCTTTTCCGTTTGTGATAGGAGACTATGCAGATCTTCGTGTTCGAGACTTAGGGGTTGCAGGATGGCAGACGCAAGATTTATTGAATGCCTTAGAGACAAACGAGAAATTCCAGCAGGCGGTAGCACATGCCGACTACATTACACTGGATATTGGGAACAACGATTTATTGCAGGCATTTTCCGATAGTAATGTCACATCGGATGAGGTTCAAAGCATGTTGGATAAATTAAGTGAAATCATATTAGAAATACGTGAATTGAGCGACGCTCCTGTAGTGGTATATAACATTTATAATCCATTCCAAGTAGGGGACCCAAGACACGATATCGGCAATGTCCTATTAAGTCAAATGGTAAATCCACAAATTGAATCACTAGTCAACGTTCTTAACCAAGAATTGCAAAACATCGTACTTGCTGATGCTTTTACCGCATTTGGGGAAAATCAAGCGGATTACGTTCTTCCAAACGACATCCATCCCACCATCGCTGGACAGAAAGTGTTAGCTGAAATTGGATTGGACGCCTTAGATTTAGATGAATAGAAATATAGAATAGTTTGGAGGAACGAGTGTACAAACAGCCTGTTAAAAACAACATCGATTATCGAAAATATGAAAAAGCTTGGATTTCTCCAAGCTTTTTCATATTTCTTTTATGCAATTATTACTACTATTCCGTTGCATGCACCCCTGCCGATTCTTTTTCTGGGGACTCGTTGTTTTTAATGAATAAAGAAATGATCAGCCCTGCTAACGAGAGAATCGCGACGACGATACAGGCCATGTTGGCTCCGTACATATCTGGATAGGAGATGTCAGGGCGCTGTGCTGCGGTCTCGGCTGTCGTGGTCATTACGGTGACAAGAATGGCCGTACCGACGGAGGCTGCAATCATTTTCATCGTATTATCCATCGCGGCTCCATGAGGAATCAATCGTTTTGGCAGCTGGTTTAATGCGGCCGTTGAAACGGGCATCATCACCATCGCTAAGCCAAGCATCCGCACGCTGTACATAATGGTAATATAGAGAAACGATGTCGACGGACTTAAATTTGTAAAGGCAAACGAAGAGACGGTAATAATCGTTAAGCCGGTAATGACCAGCCATCTTGCACCCACTTTATCGAATATCCGCCCTGTAATAGGTGACATCAAGCCAGTGATAAGTGCACCTGGCAAAATAGCCAGACCCGCCTCAAACGCCGTGAAATTGCGCATATTTTGCATGAACAGCGGAATAATCGTCTCCATCCCGATCAATCCCATAAACACGATCATCCCAATCATGATGGCCAGCGGGAAAATCGAATACTTAAATACCCGGAACTCAAGCATCGGGTGTTCCAGGCGTAATTGCCTCGTAATAAAGAGCACAAGTGTCAGCACTCCGATTCCAAGAGACAGAAGCGTATTGAAGTCCGTCCATCCGTAATTACCGGCACTTGTAAATCCGTAAAGCAAGCCACCGAACCCAAATGAGGATAAAATAACCGAAAGGACATCAATTTTCGGTTTCGTTACTTCTGTCACATTTTTCAAAGCAATAAAAGCAATAAGGATGTCAATGAGAGCAATCGGCAGGATGATGAAAAACAAGACTCTCCAAGAGTAATGCTCGGTTACCCAACCGGATAAAGCCGGACCGATGGCCGGTGCAAAAGAAATAACCAGACCTACTAATCCCATGGCAGCGCCGCGCTTATTCACAGGGAAAATCATGAGGAATACCGTTTGCATAAGCGGAAGCATCACGCCGGCTCCACTTGATTGTATGATTCTTCCGAGCAACAGCATTTCAAAATTAGGAGCAAGTCCTGCCACTAATGTCCCGAAAGAAAAAATGCTCATGGCCGATATAAAGAGCTGCCTCGTTGAAAACCGTTCCAATAAAAAGGCGCTGACAGGGATCATAATCCCATTCACAAGCATAAAAACGGTCGTAAGCCACTGTGCGCTATTCGCCGTAATATTCATTTCCTCCATAACCGGAGGAATCGCCGTAATCATCAGTGTTTGGTTTAAGATGGCGATGAAAGTTCCTGCAAGCAAAAGTGTCACAATCGTCGAGTGTTTATAATTCGATGTTTCCATTTTCCGTTCCCAATTCCTTTTTCTAGTTTTGTCTCCCCACAAGATTATTTAGTTACACCCCCTTACCATTTCGTAAAAGTATATGTAAAAAATAGGTTATGGAAAGAGATACTTTTGTAGATTACACGATTTCACATGAATTATCTATCGATTTGCTCTGAAAAGGACAAACTTATTGAGTTTTCTTTGGAGCAGATGAACAAAAATGAAAAACTTCATTTTTTGCTCACAATTTTTTTTTATCATCAAGCTAGTTGAATTTAACTATTTAAAAGAAAGAGGGGTCCTTTATAAGTGAAATCAGTTGATGCACCACAAAGTCAAAAAACACCCAACAACTCTCTATATCGAACGATATGGAGATGGCATTTTTATGCTGGAATGATTTTCGCACCATTTCTTATTATTCTTGCAGTTACTGGCTCTATCTATTTATTTAAACCTCAAATTGAACAGGTGCTTTACCAAGATTACTATGAGGTTACTCCACAAGGAGATAAAATATCGGCATCCAAACAAATTGAGGAAGTGAAGAAGCTATATCCTGGTGCAGTAGTGACCAAATATCGTCCTGGAGAAAATGCCGAGCGCTCGAGCGAAGTAAGTATTACGTTTAATAATGAGTCTCTTACCGTATTTATGGATCCCTATACGGGCAAGTCCATTGGAGAATTAAATAATGAAGACCGGATTATGGATAAAGTTGAAGAATTTCACGGTGAACTAATGGCCGGTACGCTAGGAGATAGACTTGTAGAGTTAGCTGCGTGCTGGACAATCGTGCTCATTGTCACCGGTCTTTATTTATGGTTTCCCAAAAAACAGCAAGGCCTGTCCGGGATTCTCTTTCCAAGATTGAATAAAGGAAAAAGTGTTCTCAGAAGGGACCTTCATGCGGTGCCTGCGTTTTGGCTGACAGCCGGAATGTTATTTTTAGTCCTGACTGGTTTGCCTTGGTCAGGTTTTTGGGGAAGTCATTTTCAAACGTTAGCTACCAATTCCGGAGCGGGATATCCACCTTCTATTTGGATAGGGAGTGCTCCAACATCGACCATTAAAACAAAAGATATAGCCGATGTTCCTTGGGCAGCTGAAAATCTGGATGTACCCATTTCGGAAATCCAAGGGTTTATCCCACTGTCGATTGACGATGTGATGGCGATAGCGAATCGTGAGGGGATACATCCGAGTTATACGGTATACATTCCACAAGAAAAAAATGGTGTTTATACATTGTCAGCTTTTCCCCCGAAAGCACAGGATGAAGCAACGATTCATATTGATCAGTATTCGGGCGCAGTACTAGCTGATTATCGTTATGATCATTATGGCTTGATCGGAAAAATAGTCGCTTTGGGAATTACGTTGCACAAAGGCACTCAATTTGGTTTCATGAACCAATTAATCAGCCTTCTTATTTGTTTAGGAATTATTTTTGTTGCAGTAAGCGGTTTTTATTTATGGTGGAAACGAAAGCCGAAAAAAGGATTGGGTGCACCAAAAGCTTCTCCTATTAGACAAATGAAATTCTTTTTGCTTCTGTTAATAAGTTTAGGCATTTTATTTCCTTTGGTTGGTCTCTCGCTTATTGTTGTATGGCTAATTGACTGGCTAATCATTCAAAAAATATCGGTAGTTAAAAATTTCCTGAATGCATAACTTAATCTGGAAAAGGTGGCTTTTGCCGTGAAAAAATATAGTTGGATTTTTTTCATTTTTACTTCGAGCCTATTGCTAAGTTCATGTTCACTTAAACAAGATGCGGCGAACCTGTATAAACAAGAAACACCTCTTGAATCTGAAATCATCATTCCTACATCCTTTTCCGCTAATAAACAGGAGACTGTAAAGGTGATTCTAACCCAAGGCGGCAAAAAGGTTGAAGACCCGGACTATGTCCATTTTAAAATATGGAAACAAGATGGTTCTGTTAAATATCCTATGGAGCAAGCCGAAGAAGTCGGAAACGGCATGTATCGTTTAAGTAAAGATTTTAGTAGTGAAGGCCTATATTATATAAAAGTCCATGCCAGTAGCGATGGATCGATCATTATGCCTCAAAAACAGTTTGTCGTAGGAGAACTTTCTGAAAAAGAGTTGGAATTCTTGCAAAAAGGGTTGCAAAAACAAGAAGAAAGTCATGAACATCATCATTAGACTCATCCATCCGCTTTAAACCTATATACGAACCGAAATCTGACGAATAAAATGTATGATCCATTCCATTCATGAGTACGTAAAGGAGGAATTATGTGGATCAGAATAAGCGAGCGAACTTTTGGAACACGTTTTTTATGGGCCGCCATTCATCATCAGATCATAAAAGAAACGAGGAAGGAGTTACTTATATTAACTTGAGCGGTGAAGCGGGGAGTGAAAGAGTACTACAAACAGATAAAGAGGTACTTGTACAACGCAAAGATAGGCAAACAGGAAGATGGGTCACAGAATATAACATCTCAAAAATCGCTCCGATTAACTATACTGTCTTGTCTGGTTATGTACACGCAGTTCAGCAAAACGTTGTGGTGGTTGCCTACTGGATGGGAAATGGCAATTTTTTAACTTATGTAGTAGTGGGTAGAGTAAAAGGAAAACTAGTTAAATTGGTCGGTAATGAAGATATTTATTACGGAGATATATTCATTAAAGAAGGCAGACTTTTCGAGAAAGAGGACAGCAGGTACTCCGAATGGATCTTTAAAAAAGGCCGATTAACATTGATTCCTTATACGATTCCCAAAATTCCTGGAGCTCTTCGTATTGAATATGAACTTCAGCCAGATGGCAGTGTGAAAGTAGATCAGACCCGCTATACCGTACCCGTGGGAACCATTGTTCAATTAATCAGAAGCGATCTCCATCCCATACTGGAAAAAGGATTTATCTCCGGTAGTTATAAGGGACAGTACGTAGATATGATTGAATTTCTTCCTGAATTAACGGGCGGAATTAAAATTACAAATAGAGGGTTGGTTGAAGTGCAAATCGGTTCTCAATCGCATTTAGAGAAGTCTATTACGATTTTCATTGAAGCTAATTGAATGATGCCTCTCCTTTAGGACTCCAACCCCAGAATGCTCTGGAATAAATCCTGCTAACTGCTTTAAGGCGCAGTGCGGATTGAATCAAATGAAACGTGAGCCGATAAGATTTATATAATGGGTTAAACGTGGTATGTTAGCAATAAGAAGTCTATCCATAGTTAGTCAACGAATTAAATGTTGTTATAACTGTGGACTAGACCAATACATAAATCAGGAGGGTTTGTAGTGGAGATAGGTGTGAGCACGTTTGTAGAGACAACGCCGGATGTCGAGACCGGTAAGGTGATAAGTCACGCCCAGCGATTACGTGAGGTAGTAGAGGAAATTGTACTGGCAGATCAGGTAGGATTAGATGTCTTTGGTGTAGGTGAACATCATCGAGAAGACTTTGCGGCATCTTCTCCGGCAGTCGTACTGGCTGCAGCTGCCTCACAGACGAAACGGATACGATTGACAAGTGCCGTGACGGTGCTTTCTTCTGCCGATCCGGTGCGGGTGTTTCAGGATTTTGCTACGCTCGACGGAATTTCGAACGGACGTGCCGAGATTATGGCGGGCCGAGGCTCTTTTATTGAATCCTTTCCGTTGTTTGGGTATGAATTAAAAGACTATGACGAATTATTCGATGAGAAGCTGGAGTTATTATTGAAAATCCGGGATTCCGAGAAAGTGACCTGGAAAGGCGGGCACAGGCCAGCTATTCAAAATCTAGGTGTGTATCCGCGTCCAGTTCAGAATCCTCTGCCGGTATGGATTGGCAGCGGCGGAAATTCCGAATCTGTCGTACGTGCAGGCCTCCTTGGACTTCCACTCGTTCTAGCGATTATAGGGGGGCGTCCAGTACAGTTTGAACCGCTTGTAAAGCTCTATAAAAAGGCAGCCGCTCACGCCGGCCATGACGTATCAAAGCTGCCGGTTGCTTCGCATTCGCATGGTTTCATTGCAGAGCATACCGAAGTGGCAACTGATAAATTTTTCCCTTCAACTCAGCACGTCATGAACAAATTGGGACGAGAGCGTGGTTGGAGCCACTACGACCGCTCCAGCTTCGATGCCGCTCGCAGCTTTGAAGGGGCATTATACGTAGGTGATTCGAAGACGGTTGCCGAAAAAATTATTCACCTTCGCAAGAATGTAGGCATCACCCGTTTTATGCTGCACGTACCAGTTGGCACTATGCCGCATGATGATGTAATGAAAGCGATAGAGCTGTTAGGAAAAGAGGTCGCCCCAAAGGTTCGAGAAGAAGTAGCGAGATGGGAAGCGGAGAACGAAGGGAACCGATAAGTCCATGGTAAATTATTTTTAGTGAATGAACTAGACCGTATGGACGAGCTTTAAAAAAGAAGGATATAAGTTTGAGAGCCAAAATAAAACGGCTGCGAAAATCGCAGCCGTTTTATTTTGGTTTCGATAGTCGATATTGCTATATAGATCGATTTAGAAAATTCGACATGACCAAAGAACGGCCATGCCAAATTTTCTAACCCTTGAGAGCAAATTCAAGTTGTCTAGGCCGCCAATTGTGATGCCTCTCGATTGAATGAAGATATGTCGAGCTATTAAGTGGAATGTAAATAGAAGAATATAAGAACAACAATGTCTAAAACAATGTTAGAAAACATATATTGAATTATCTTGATTCCACGGCATTTAATTAGTCTGGAACGATTTTGGAAAACAGAAGATATCTTTCCTTGAGAAGGCTTTGTAAAGGACGAGCTTTAGTATTAAAGGGGCTGATAGATTCATTTTTTACAATTGCGAGTTGGTTTTGACGAAACGGAAAGGATTGATTCCTATCAAGAAAGTGACGATTGAGAGCCTCAATCAAATGGATCAGGTTACGTTCACTGAAGCAATCGAATCGGTATTTGAGCACTCTTCTTGGGTTGCTGAACGAGCGTGGGTTAAGCGACCATTTTCTTCCCTTGCTAATCTCCATCTGACGATGACGAGTGTAGTCCAGGAATCTTCCATGGAAGAGAAACTCGCTTTATTACGGGCGCATCCTGATCTGGCTGCTCGAGCTCAAATGACTGATGCTTCTGTTAAGGAACAGGCTGGAATCGGTTTGGACCAACTCTCCCTGGAGGAGTATGAGGACTTTTTAACACTCAACCGAGCATATACACTGAAGTTCGGTTTCCCTTTCATAATGGCCGTGCGCGGTCAAAACAAGGAAAGTGTACGGGCCGCCATACTAGAGCGAGTAAAATACGCCTATGATGCAGAACTGGAAGAAGCTTTACGCCAGGTTTATAAAATTGCGCGTTTCCGTTTAGATGATTTATGTAAGGATGCTTGAGGAGGTAGTTATAATGAGCCAAGATAGAATCATGTACTACGGTAAAGGTGACGTTTATGTTTACCGTACTTACGCACAACCTCTTACTGGAGTAAAAGTTATTCCGGAATCGGATTTTACCGGACGTGACAACATCATTTTCGGAATGAATGCTAAGGTCGCTCTTAAAGGTCAAGCTTTCTTACCTTCTTTTACTGAAGGCGATAACAGTCTTGTAATTGCTACTGACTCTATGAAAAACTTTATCCAACGTCATTTGGCGCAATATGAAGGCGCGACGATGGAAGGATTCCTTGAGTTCGTTTGTAAGTGTTTTCTAGATAAATACTCTCATATAAGCGCTGTCGAAATCACAAGCAATGAGATTCCATTTGATTCCTCACTTGTTCCTGCTCAAAATGGGTTAAATAAAAGTGGTCTCGTTTTCCGTCGTTCTCGCAACGAGTATGCAACAGCGGCTATTGAAGTGGCTCGTACAGATAAAGGAAATACAATCGTAAAGCATAGCAGCGGTGTGAACGAACTGCAATTAATCAAGGTAAGCGGAAACTCTTTCTACGGTTTTATCCGCGACGAGTATACCACTCTTCCTGAAGCGCACGATCGTCCTCTTTTTATATACCTCAATCTTAGCTGGAGATACAATGATGTAGCTGATGCTATTGGGACGGATGGATCTCGTTATGTAGCAGCCGAGCAAGTAAGAGACATTGCCCAAGCAGTATTTCATGAATTAGACAACCGCTCCATTCAACATCTAATCTGGGAAATCGGTCTCCGTGCTCTGCAGCGCTTCCCTCAATTGGATGAAATTCAGTTTGAGTCTAATAACCGTACTTGGGATACTGTAGTAGAATCCATTCCAAACTCCAAAGGCGGGGTGTTCACTGAACCACGACCACCATACGGTTTCCAAGGATTCGTTGTAACTCGAAAAGATTTAGAAGGAGAAGGGGCGCGTACGGAGCGTTCTGAAAACGTATAATGGGCCGTCTAACCACACATGTGTTGGACTTAAGCCATGGTCTCCCGGCAAGCGGAATCAAGGTTGCACTGTGGCGTCTAGGGCCGGAAGATACGCGCACCTTGATTCGGACAATGTATACGAACTGTAATGGGCGAATTGACTCTCCGATTCTCTCTGGTGAAGAGGTGCAAGCAGGAGTGTATGAATTAGTCTTTTTCGTTGCGGATTACTTTCGAGCGCAGGGCGTAGATTTGCCTGAGCCGCCGTTTTTAGATCAGGTACCGTTGCGTATCGGTATTGCTGATACCAATGCTTACTATCACGTACCCCTTTTGATTGCCCCTTGGGGATACAACACATACCGCGGAAGTTAAAAATCAACTTGATAATATAGCAACTAAAGGAGGAAGTGTGAATGCAGGCACTTCATCAAAAAATCAACGTCAATCGAATCATGCAGCATGTAGAGCAACTAGCAAAATGCAGCACGGCCACTCGTGGTGTCACACGTCTTTCTTTTACAGAGGAAAGTAAATTGGCATACGAGCTTGTAAGTCAGTGGATGGTGAATGCAGGTATGTCTATTCGCCGAGATGAAGTTAATAATATTATCGGAAGATATGAAGGGTCTGAACCTGATGCACCGGTGCTAATCATTGGCTCCCATCTCGACTCAGTAATTGAAGCGGGTAAATATGATGGAACCCTTGGAGTCATTGCCGGTATCGAGGTAGTCCAAACTTTGTTTGAGAACAACGTTAGACCTAAGCATCCGATTGAAGTCGTTGGTTTTTGTGATGAAGAAGGAACACGATTCCATACTACATTACTTGGAAGCAGGGCCCTGGCTGGGACTTTACAAGTGGAAGATTTGCAAACAAAAGACGCAAATGGCGTAACGATTGCCAATGCAATGAAAGAGGCAGGACTTAATCCTGCAAATTATAAGTTAGCTGCACGTGATCCGAAAACCGTACATGGATACATTGAATTGCACATTGAACAAGGTCCCATTCTTGAAAAAATAGATCAAGCGTGCGGAACTGTTTCTGGAATCGCAGGAGCATCTAGATATCAATTTCGGGTAGAAGGCTTGGCAGGTCATGCTGGAACTATACCAATGAATATGCGTAAAGACGCACTTGTCGGAGCAGCGGAAATGGTACAGGCGATCGAAAATATAGCGCTTCAATATGAATCTCTTGTAGCAACGGTTGGAAAATTGTCCGTACAACAAGGTACTAGCAATGTAATTCCAGGATTGGTCGAAGGTACATTGGACATTCGCTCTATCGATGATGAAAGAAGACTTATAGCATTGAACCAGATTATCAAAGAGTGTAAAAGTATTTGCCAGCGTCGCGGATTAATTTGTGAATTCACCAAAATTATGGAATCTTTTGCTACTGTCTGCTCTAGACGTTTTATCAATGTAATCGAATCTGTACTAGCCAATCATGGCATGAAACCAATTCAAATGGTAAGCGGTGCAGGACATGATGCAATGGCAATAGCTGATATCACTGAAATTGGGATGATTTTTGTGAGATGCAAAGATGGTCTTAGTCATCATCCTGACGAATATGTGGCACCAGACGACATGAAAGCAGGAGTTTCTGTTCTATTGGATGTGATTTTAAAGTTGGCATCATAAAAGACCTAAATAAAAAAGGAGGGAACAAAAAATGGATGCAGTTAAACAGGCAATTCTTGATTGGATTGAATCTGAAAAAGAACAGCTTATCAAGTTTGTGCAGGAGCTCATCTCGATTCCATCCGACAATCCTCCGGGTGATTGTTGGGAAATCTCCAAGTTTATTGAACGGCGCCTGAATGACTATCAGTTTCCAAATGTAAATGCTTTGGAAGTAAACCCGGAGGAAGTAAAAGCAAACGGGATGATCAAGGTAACCAACATCGTCTCCACAACCACATTCGGAGATGGGTCAGGACCTGATATTGCACTCAATTCGCATGGCGATGTAGTAGCTCCAGGCCTTGGTTGGACCTATGACCCTTACGGCGGAACGATCGTTGATGGAAAAATTTACGGACGCGGTGCTGCCGTATCGAAATCAGATATTGCTACCTATGCATTTGCAGTAATGGCTCTTCGGCAATTTTCCAAGCAGTTGTCTGGAAAAGCGACGCTTGCTTTTACATTCGACGAAGAAGCTGGCGGAACGATAGGACCGAAATGGTTGCTTGACAATCATTATATTAAACCTGATATGGCCATTGTCGCAGGGTTTACTTACTCGATTGTGAATGCCCACAACGGATGCCTTCATCTAGAAATCAGAGTAAAAGGTAAATCAGCCCACGCAGCAGCACCACATACAGGACATGACGCTATTGAAGCCATGACAGGTATACTTCAAACGCTTTACGGGTACCGGCGTACATTGAATCAAGTTCGTTCTAACGTGCTTGGCATTGAATCTCCTACACTAGTAGTGGGTTTGATTTCTGGAGGGATTAACACTAACGTTGTGCCTGACCTTTGTACGATCCGTATAGACCGCCGCCTCATTCCTGAAGAAGACGGAGAGCAAGTAGAAGCACAAATACGCGAATTGGTTGAAAAAGCAGCTAGCCAATATGAAGGAATCCAGGTTCAAGTTGATCGTATCTTACTGGCCAAGAGCTTCGGGCCAACTCCAGAAGATTCTCAGTTGATTCAAACCCTCAGCAGCAACTGGAAAGAAATCATGGATGGAGAACTCGTTATTAACGGGGTTCCAATCTATGCAGATGCTCGACTTTTCTCAGAGGCAGGAATCCCAACCGTTATGTTCGGAGCGGGACCTCGTACCTTACTGGAAGCAAATGGCCACCGAGCAAACGAACATGTAAAAGTGGATGATTTATTAAAAGCAACGAAGATTGTTGCGTTAACCCTTTACGATTTGCTTAAAAAGTCCTAAGTAATAAAAAACGACTTTCCCCAAAAGCAAAAAGAGTGATTCAGTATGGGATGATCTTAATGAGGTGGTTGTGTGACCAAAAAGTATGATCTTATCGTCAAGGGCGGTCATGTGGTCTTATCACACGAGGTTCGGGATTTAGATATCGCCGTGCGAGATGGAGTTATTGTTGCAATGGGAGATGACTTTTCTGATAATGCAGAGAATATACTAGATGCATCCGGTCAATACGTTTTACCCGGAATGATCGATGCCCATGTTCATTTCAATGATCCAGGGCGTACCGAATGGGAAGGTTTTTTCCATGGTTCTCGCCTGATGGCTGCAGGCGGGTGTACAACCTATTTAGACATGCCGCTAAATAACATACCATCGACGATCAATGCATCTGCCCTTTTCGAAAAAGCACAAAAAGGGAGCGCCGAATCATTTGTAGATTTCGCTTTGTGGGGTGGGTTGGTTCCAGGTAATGAGGATGACTTGGAAGGCCTGGCAGCACACGGAGTAATTGGCTTTAAAGCATTTCTTTCAAACACGGGAACAGATGAGTTTGATTCGGTCGATGATCTCACCTTGTATCGTGGCATGCTAAAGATTGCCACGATGAATAAATTGTTGGCGCTCCACTCGGAAAGCAACCCGATAATCGAGCGTCTGAAGGCAGAAAAAAAGAGTGAGGGATTATGTTCAGTTCGTGATTATGTAGAGTCCCGACCAGTGATTGCGGAAATGGAAGCCATCAGTCGGGCACTTTTGTTTGCCGAGGAGACAGGTTGCCCGCTTCATTTTGTTCATATAAGCAGCGCGAAATCAGTAAAACTGATTCAAGAAGCGAAGAAAAAGGGTCTGAATGTCACTGTAGAGACTTGCCCTCACTATTTATTGTTTAATGAAGATGACTTTGAGCGGATTGGGGCTGCAGCGAAATGTGCACCGCCTCTTCGTTCAGAAGAAGAAAGACTTCAATTATGGGCAACACTGGATGCCGGACAGATTGATTTGATTGCCTCCGATCATTCTCCTTGCCCAACCTCTATGAAATCGGATTTTGAACATGATATGCTTAGATCTTGGGGCGGTATTTCCGGAGGACAATTTTCGCTGGAATCCATGTTTGATCAAGCATTTATTGAAAGAAACATTCCACTTACGGAAATTGCAAAATGGCTCTCCACAAATCCCGCGCTTCGTTTTGGATTATATCCGCGCAAAGGCACAATCTCGATCGGAGCAGATGCCGATTTTGCTGTGGTAGATCCTAATCTAGAACACACGATTACAAAAGAAGAGTTATTTTCCAGACATCGGCATAGTCCTTACATTGGACGTAATTTCCGTTGTCGTGTAACCAGTACAGTAAGCCGCGGCAAAATCGTTTACAATCTGAACGAAGGAATAATAGGGATTCCAACTGGTCAATGGTTACAGGTAAACAATTGATTTGTAGTTTGCTGTTCAATGTTTCTAGTGAATTATTTTTATGCTAGAACCTGTAATGTTATATAACCTGCGTCTATGGCGTGCTATGGAACAAAAGCTGATTTTTCCTATGCTAAGAAAGGAAAAATCAGCTTTTTTCGTTTATTTCGCTATCAACCATCAAAAAATTACGAAGATATATTCCCTTGATAAAAGAGAAAAGAATGGCTGTATAGTCTTAATTTAATGGATACTTGATTCCTGACACTACGTTTGTTCGATGTATTACCTCAAGTGATGATTAGAACTGGATTTATTAATTTTTTATCCGAGTAATTTTCTGAATATTTAAATTATATATTTCTAATAATAACATGCCTTTATTCACAAATTAGATTCTATATCAAGGAATGTTGGATCTTGAATGACTAATTTTATGGGATGGGAAATTTTCGGGACGATTGAAGGGGGATGTGGAGAAGGAGAGGTAATCGAGAAGACCTTTCGAATAATTGATACTGGGAGACCTGACAAACATACGGTTGTATTTTACGGAGTTGGGGGAATGGTGGAGGTATATTTGAGGTGTTTATTGAACCATTATCCATCAATAAAGGAGTGAATGGCAATGAAAGAAATGCCAAAAAGCCAGCACAAAGGCTTTCTTAACTCGTTTTTTGAATTAGATAAGAGGAATACGAATGTCAGGACAGAGATACTTGCTGGAGTAACTACCTTCATCACGATGAGTTATATTATTCTAGTAAATCCGCAAATACTGTCTGATGCAGGAATACCTAAAGAAGCCGCTCTAGCTGCAACCATCTTTGCAAGTGTATTTGCCACATTAATTATGGCGTTGTGGGCTAATTTCCCTGTGGCAGTAGCACCTGGAATGGGACTGAATGCCTTCTTTGCTTATACCGTTGTTCTTGGTCAAGGTTTAAGCTGGCAGACGGCATTAGGGGCAGTGTTTATATCGGGGATTGTCTTCTTGTTGCTGACAATTACAGGGATACGGCAAACTATTGTCAATGGTGTTCCGGCAGTCTTAAAGTCAGCGATTGGAGTAGGAATAGGATTATTTATTGCCTTTATAGGATTTAAAAATGCAGGGTTAGTAATTAGTAGTGATGCTACCTTTGTAGCTCTTGGTGATTTAACCAAAAAGGGTTCTCTTTTAGCTTTATTTGGACTTATTGTAGCTTCCGTATTAATGGCGAAAAAGGTAAAAGGATCTTTGTTGATTAGTGTTTTAATAACAACGTTTGCGGCTATGATTGTTGGTTTTATTTCATTCCCTACTAGTATAAGTGATATTTTTTCACTTCAATTACCAAGTATTTCTGATACACTTTTTGCCATGGACCTAAAAGGGGCTATCGCATATGGAGTATTTTCCGTTATCTTTTCTTTTACAATAGTGGAATTATTTGATAATCTTGCAACCTTGATTGGCTTATCTAAAAAGGCTGGATTGATGGATGAAAATGGAAAAATCGAAAATTTAGATCGTGCTCTTCAAGCAGATGCTGTTGGTACGATGGCAAGTGCAGCGCTCGGATGTACAGTTATGAATGCCTATATCGAAAACGCTACAGGTATATCTGAAGGTGGGAAAACTGGTCTTTCTGCCTTAACAGTAGGTGTTTTATTCTTGCTTTCTCTACTATTCGCTCCACTTATTTTCCTTATACCTTCCGTAGCTACAGCACCTATTTTGATAATTGTTGGAGCTTTAATGTTAAGTGAAATTAAACATATTAGCTTTGATGACTACACGGATGTGATTCCAGTATTCTTAACGATTATTTTAATGCCTTTAACTTTTAGTATCGCTCAAGGGCTGGCCTTCGGATTTCTCTCTTATACGATCTTAAAGCTTTTAACAGGAAAATATAATCAATTACATTGGATCACGTATCTGATTAGTATTGCTTTCATTATTAATTTTATCATCGGTGGACATTAATTATTGTTTTAAGAATTAGGACAATGGGACTCTTTGGTTTCATTGTCTTTTTATTAAAAGCTCTATATATTCGGATGAAATTTATGAAGTAATCATTTTCAGGGCGAATTCGCATATGAATTCGTCTTTTTTCTTGTAAAATTAACAAAGCGGGTTACTTGAACAAGGAATAATGCTTTTATAGGAGTTGGGAGGGTTAGGAGTGCTTAATGTTGAAATAAGAAGGCCAAGAACTGAGGACATTAAAAAATTACATCAATTTTTTAGAGTAGTTATTATCGATACCTTTATGAAAGAAGGTATTGGCGAGAAAGTTGAAGATAAAGAAGACGAAATCGAAGGAAAGAAAAAGTACCTCGAAAGTGATTTTAACAGCGATGGGGAGAAACGATATTTTTTAATTGCTTTGGATGGTGATAAAATTATTGGTTCAATCGAATACGGTCCATCAAGCGAGCTCATAAGTAAATGTACAAACAGAGCTTTAAATCACCTAGTTGAAGTGGGAACGGTATTTGTTCATCCTGACTTCCAGAGGAAAGGGATAGGAAATTTGCTATTAAATAAAATGTATTTTACTTTACAGAAAAGGAACATAGAAGAATTTTGTTTAGATAGCGGATATATGAGTGCACAAAAAATCTGGAAAAAGAAATTTGGAGATCCTGCATATTTGTTAAAGGATTATTGGGGCGAGGGATATGATCATATGATTTGGAGAATCAAGATCAATGATTTATTGAAATAAAAATATTTTACAGGGAAGGGAAAGATATCATGCCATTAGAAATCGTTCGCAGTGATATTACCAAGATGAATGTAGATGCGATAGTCAATGCGGCGAATACAGCACTGAAAATGGGTGGAGGGGTATGCGGTGCTATATTTCGTACAGCGGGTGCCAGTGAGTTGCAAAAAGCATGTGATAAAATCGGTGGATGCAAGGTTGGAGAAGCCGTTATGACAGATGGGTTTAAGTTGGATGCAAAATTTATCATTCATACACCAGGACCCATTTGGCAAGGGGGGTCAAATCAAGAAGCAGCTCTGTTAAAGGCAGCTTATTATAACTCTTTGGAACTAGCAAAAATTCATCAATGTGAGTCCATCGCTTTTCCATTGATTTCGACTGGCATATATGGTTATCCAAAAGAGGAAGCATTACAAATTGCGGTTTCTACCATCAGTTCATTTTTATTAAATCATGACATGCTTGTTTATCTGGTTGTTTTTGATAAGAAATCTTTTGGTTTAAGTAAAAAGTTATTTACATCTATCCGCGAATATATCGATGAGTATTATGTAGACGAAGTAGAAAACACTTTTAAACGCATTGGAAGAGAAAAACAATATGCAATGGACTCATTGCAAGAAGCCAAAATTCTTCAGCAGGATGTGTACGAAGAAGCGAACGACTCTTTAGTAAACCTGTTGAACCAGCTCGATGAATCTTTTTCCGAGCGGCTGCTTCGTTTAATTGATGAAAAAAGAATGACGGATGTTGAAACATATAAGAGAGCGAATATTGACCGTCGATTATTCTCAAAAATTCGGAATGGAGTCGATTATACTCCAAAGAAGAAAACTGCCATTGCTTTTGCTATTGCCTTAAAATTGAATTTGGCGGAAACGGTGGAGCTGCTAACTGCTGCCGGTTATACCTTGTCGCACAGCAGTAAATTTGATGTCATTATTGAGTTTTTTATTCAACAAGCCAACTATGATATTCATGAAATCAATGAAGCCTTATTTGCTTTTGATCAACCATTACTCGGTGCTTGAAATGTCGCATTCAAAGCGACCATTTTTTATCAAATCATTGTTATCCTAAGTTTATCAAAGAACGGAGGATGACGATGATGAAAAGGAAGTTAACAGAATTAGTTTTTATTTTAGATAAAAGCGGCTCAATGGCAGGGCTTGAGGCAGACACAATTGGCGGTTATAATGCGATGCTGATGAAACAACAAAAGGCTGAAGGAGAAGCCCGTATTACTACCGTATTATTCAATCATCATTATAAATTATTACACGACCGAATAAATGTAAGAGGCATAACTCCGATTACCGAAAAAGACTATGAAGTAGGGGGAAGCACTGCGTTATTAGATGCCATTGGTTTTACCATTCAAAAAATGGTTAATGTACAAAAGAGAACAAGTGAGAATGAACGTGCAGAAAAGGTACTATTCGTCATCACAACGGATGGAATGGAAAATGCCAGCCGTGAATACACAACGGAGAAAATCAAAAAAATGGTTCAACATCAAAAAGAGAAATATGGCTGGGAATTCATGTTCCTTGGGGCCAATATCGATGCCATCTCAACCGCTGCACGATATGGAATCGATGGGGACTTCGCAGTTGAATACCATGCTGACCATATAGGAACGCAATTAAATTATGAAGCGGTAAATGACGCTGTGATAAACTTTCGAAGCGGCAAAGAGATTGATCGAAGTTGGAAAGCAGGGATTGAAAGGGATTATAATCGGCGTTCATGAAGGCATCTTCTCATACCGTCATTCTTACTGGGGCTGGTATGTCCACAGAAAGCGGGGTGCCTGATTTCCGCTCAAAATCCGGGTGGTGGAAGAATATAGACCCCAGAAGTAGAAGGGAACTATGACTTTGATCTTATGATTAAAGGAAAGGTAAAGGACGTTCTCGAACAAGTAGACGGATTACTAAAAACTATGTAATAGTAAGAGTAATGATTGGAGGAAAAGAATGAGGGAAATGGAAGAACTGACCTCGTTGGAAATGGTCGATAGCTTTATCAAAAAGCATCCTTTAAGTTTTTTGTACATATCAAGAACAAATTGTAGTGTGTGTCATGCATTGTTACCGCAAGTGCGAGAGTTGATGGTTGATTTCCCCCTTATCCAATTAGGGCATATTAATGCAGATGAGGTGGAGGAAATAGCGGGACATTTTTCAATCTTTACCGTGCCTGCCCTCCTTTTATTCGCAGATGGAAAAGAATTATGGAGAGAAGCTCGCTTTGTTCACTTGCAGCCATTCAAAGATAAAATACAGAAAATATATGATATTTACACAACTAATTAAAAAGAGATGTATAAGGCTATTTCTCAGCATATGGGAAATAGCCTTTTTAGGGTAATATTACTTTAACTTTGTCGTATGAAGGATATCAATCATAGTCGGAACAATTCCTTCTGATTCTTCTTTGTTTAAGTAATGGATAGTAAACCTGACCAATTTTCCATCAATTTCTTTCACGACAATATTAGTTTGTGTTTTACTATTTGATCCATGCAGGAAGAATGCTGCACCTTTATACAATGGATGATAACTCTTGTCTGTTTCGTATTCAGATATTTTGTTGCCTTTTAAATACTCCATGGAATTTCTTTTTACATCATTGATGTTGGCTGCTGCATCGAGGACTTCAATTCTTGCAAAATAGGAAGCATCTTTGGTGTATTGTAAAATAAACCTTCTCGGTTCCTCAGAAGCAAATGCAAATCCTTTCTTTGTGTTAACTTCCACTTTTATTTTTTCTGCATCATAAGGTTCCAATGCTTTGTTTTTCATAACCATTAATGTTTGACCTACATAAATCGTATCTGATGTTAAACCATTTAAAGACTTTAACTCTTGAACGGTTAATCCAAAGTTTTTAGCAATACGATAAAGTGTATCTCCCTTCTTAACAATCACATAGGAAGGAACCACTAGTTTTTGGCCTGCATATATCGTATCTGATGTTAAATGATTAATCATCTTCAGATAGGAAACGGTTGTGCGATATTTTTTGGCAAGGCTATACAGTGTATCGCCCTTTTGGATAGTGATAGTAGGAGAGAGGGACAGCTTATCACCTACATAAATAGTGGTGGATGAGAGGCTATTCAGTTGCATAAGCTGCGATACCGTTAAATGATTGTTTTTAGCAATACGATATAAAGTATCGCCCTTTTTCACTTCGTATGTTGTTGACGCTTCTCCCTGGATATGCCCAAACGCCGTGGATAGCCCTAAAGTAAGGACAGCAATTTTCAATAAGTTAAACTTGTTTTTCTTCATGATGATCCCCCATTGGATGAATTACACGGATAGAGTAGAGGTTAGAACGATTGATAAGTGCATCGTTGATTTTATTTCCGTATCACTGGATATAACGTAAGGAAAAAGAAATCGTTGCATATGGATAAGCCTAACTTTTTATATTTGCAGAAAATCTTCAAAAATGACGAATATTGATAACTTTAAACATGAAATACATCTAAGATTTATCATAAAAATCGGTTAAAATGATAAATGTATTGTAATTAAAAAAGACTTTGTTGGAACAATCTGGTTCCTTACACAAAGGTTTTAGAAAAAATCTAAAACGGTCCTTTATATGGAGGGTTTTAAACATGGACATTATGACAATGATTGCTGAGGATAAAATAAAAGAAGCTATTAAAAAGGGGGAGATGGATAACCTCCCTGGAATGGGAAAGCCGCTCCAATTGAAAGATGACCTTCCAGGTATGTCTCCTGAGCTAAAGATGGGTTATCGCATGCTAAAGAACGCTGGTTTCGCAAACGAAGAATTAGAGTTGAGGAAAGAAATGCTAAGCCTTGAGGACTTGATTGCTTGCTGCCACGATGATGCTGAACGGGCAAGGTTAGAGAAAAAACTAACGAAAAAAAGAATGCGCTTTGATGAAATCATGAAAAAAAGAAAACTTCACACGAATTCAAGATTCGGTTCCTATGCTGAAAAGATTTATAAGTTATTTTAAAAAAATACATTCACAATCACTTCAAACTAATAGCTTCAGAAACTATAAAAATATAAAGGAATATGAGGTTATATGAAACGAGAGAAAGCATATGTAAATGAAGTTCTTGCTCATTTCTTTCCTGTTGGCAACTGGAAAATATGGGCTGGTCCGTCTGGATTCAACAATACAACTCGGTTTTTAAAGGTAAATGATAAACAATATGTCGTTCGAATTTACGAAACTCATCAAGATGAGCGTAAGGTAAGGTATGAACATGCCATATTACTTGCTTTAAAAGAATTGCCCCTCACATTTGGCATCCCAGAACCTGTAACGACAAGAGAAGGAAATACGATTGTGAGAACAAAGGATGGGAAACTGACAAGCGTATTCCGTTATTTAGATGGAGAGCACCCTCAGCTTACTGAACCGAATCAACTTTACTCCTTTGGAAAGATAACTGGTCAGTTAACGAAGGCTCTTGCAATGGTACAAATAAACGAGAGTCCAATTTATAGACCGTATTATGAGATTGAGCATACGCATCCTCATTGTTCGCTGCACAAGGTGATAAGTTTTTGTGAGAATCCTTCAAAAGAGTTTGCAGAACAAGACACGGAATTAATCCATATTGCCAAACAGATCGTTGCTTTTCAGAAGATTGCCCCAAGACTAAAGCTGTTGCCGCACCAGATGGTTCATGGTGACTTGAATGCATCTAACATTCTCATAAATCAAGAGGGTATAGTCTCGGCGGTTTTAGATTTTGAATTTGTCACAAACGATTTACGAGCGATAGAACCAGCAGTTTGTTTAGCAGATTTCATTCGTCCCGACCAGGAGGACACTGCGATTTGGACCAAGATTGATGCTTTTCTTTCCGGGTATGGCAGCGTGATGAAGCTAACGGAAGATGAAATAGATATTATTCCGACTCTTGTACAACTTCGAGGACTGGATGTTTTTATCCACTTTTTAGGTCGATATTGGGATAAAGTGGATTCAGTAGATAATGTTAAAAAGCAGCTATATAAGAATGCCATGAGAGCGCGTTGGCTCAACTCTAATAAAGAGAAATTGATTCGAACATGCAGGCAATATCTGTTATAGTATACTTCCTCGCGTTCCCCGTATTCATATTTGAAGCAACGTATATAAAAGGATGTCCAAAAAGCTAGGCTTTTTGGACATCCTCAAAATTATCATTAGAATTTATCAATTACGCAACTCACATTGTGCTGATGTCAATCACGAATCGATACTTCACATCTGAAGCTAATACGCGTTCGTAGGCTTCGTCAATTTGGTCGGCTGAAATGACTTCAATCTTAGGAACAATGTTATGTTTTGCACAGAAATCCAACATCTCCTGAGTCTCACGGATGCCCCCGATCATTGAACCTGCAAATGAACGGCGATGACCAATCAACCACTTCTTGGCGCCGCATACCGGTTGTAGCAAGTAAATAACCCAAAATTCCACCGATTATTGATATTCGTTACTTCTAGTGATTTCCTTATAATATTGATGAATGATTTAGAATCACTGCATTCTGTACATTAAATAAATTTGATTTGCAATATAATCTGAACTAAAATGAAGCCCCTTTCTTAACCACCATATGATGATGCCTACCAATGAGGCTGTTTTAATATCAATGGCAACATATTCAGCAGGTAGATCTTCCTTCGTGTTCTTCCTCCTCGTTACTATTAATTGCTTTACTTTAATAGTAAAAACAATTGCTCCTCAAACTGTTTTATATTAAATAAAATAAGCAAATAATTTCGATGAACATATAAATAATCAAGCAATGCAGGAATCGGAAATGTAACCTTTGCTCCAGGAGCTCGCAATAACTGGCACTCTCATACAGTTGGTCAAGTTTTATTAGTTACAGGTGGCGAGGGTTGGTATCAAGAAGAAGGGAAGCCAGCTCAATTACTCAAAACGGGGGATGTGGTGAATATTCCGTCGAATGTAAAACATTGGCATGGTGCGACAAAAGACAGCTGGTTTGTACACTTAGCCATTACAACGGGTCAAACAAATTGGTTAGAACCTGTCGATGATGAATGGTATAATAAGTTATAAAACTAACACATTGCTCTTTCGATTAAGTTAACACCTGAAGAAATTGTGTATCTGGAAGAGCTATGTGTGCCGCATCCAGTGCTTGGTTTAGATTAATTGTATACGATAGTAGCTTTTCTGAAAGTGAAACCTTGATTTCCTTATGTAAAGTAAGAATCAGGGTCTTTTTATTTATGAAATATAAAACGAGAAGGGACGCTTAAAGATGAACAAACAAGAAAGCAGCTATAGATGGGTGATATTAGGCAGCGTCTTTTTTGCTTACTTTTTAATTTTGAGCCAAAGAACAGCACCAGGAGTGATTACCGACCAATTAATGAGCGATTTCCACGTTTCAGCTTCGATTATAGGTCTTGCAACCAGTATTCAATTTTTAGCCTATGCAGGACTTCAAATTCCAATTGGTTTGTTATCTGACAGATATGGTCCAAATCGATTTTTGATTTTAGGTGCACTTCTTACTGGGATGGGAACTCTTATTTATAGCTTTGCTCCTAATGAATATGTTTTAATTTTCTCTCGACTTCTATTTGGAATAGGAGATGCCATGATATTTATTAATATGGTGTTGATTTTAGGTCAATGGTTTAAGGCACAGGAATTTGTCAAATTAATCAGTATGGTTTCACTTATTGCAAGCCTCGCTTCGCTATCAGCGACCGTTCCTCTGTCCTTATGGATTTCATTTGCAGGTTGGAGAGCCCCATTTCTGATTGTAGGAATTATTTTAGCGGCAGCATCTTATCTTCTTTATTCCGTTCTTATATGGAAACCTAAACAATTATTTAAGGAAGATTCAAAAGAAAAGGATTCTAGTAAAGAGCGAGAAAGCTTTTGGCTGATCCTACGTCAAATTTTTTCCAGTCGTCAGGCTTGGGCATTATTCTTTTGCCACTTTGGGGTGGTCGGCACATATATAGGGTTTATCGGTTCGTGGGGAGTTCCATATGGAATTGACGTATTTGGATTATCACGTTCAGCGGCAAGCCAACTTATCATGTACGGTCTAATCGGTTCAATGATTGGCGGTCCTTTAATCGGGTGGATCACAAGCCGATTAGGTTCTATAAAAAAAATCTATAGCCTTGTTCATATTTTTGTCTTGTTGAGTTGGTTTGGGTTGTTTATATCTGGCACGAAACCTTCATTTATGATGGTCATCATTTTATTCTTTATTATAGGTATTGGAACAGGAGCAAGCTCATTAACATTTGCAATAGTACGGCAATCGTTTCCTATGCAAAGAGCGGGAGTAGTTTCTGGATTTGCTAATACGGGCGGATTTTTAAGCGCTGTTTTATTGCCGATTATTTTCGGAAATGTGCTAGACTTATTCCCTCAACAATCGATAAGTGTTGGCTATCACTATGGATTCATCATTTCTATCCTATTTTCTTTGATGGGATTGGTAGGAGCTATGTCGATCGAAGAGGAAAGAAGAACAAAACGGTTTAAGCGCGTCTTAAATGCATAAGTAGGGATAATCTATGTTGAAAAATCATTTATGGAAGGCTTATGAGCTCCATAATTTGGTTCAGCATTTGATTGACGTGTGAAAAATAAAGACGGAACGTACGTTATCGACATGTCTACATTATAATTATCGTATTCAATAAAAGATGGGTTAGCCAATTCAATTGGTTAACCCATCTTTTATTTATTAAAATTATACTCAATATTGCACATAAGAACGTATGTTTGTATAATTAAAGGAGGGAAGGGAATTTATGGAATGAAAAAGGGAGAGATGGAAAATGCCAAGAAATCCAGGTGTAACAGATGAACTTATTATTAAGTTGTACAAAAGCGGGATGCCATTTAAAGAGATGATACCGGTTATCGGCCTTTCTGGTCGCGCTATTCGTGATGTCGTGCATAAACACGGGGTAGAAATGAATCGAGAAAAATCGTCAGGGCGTCCGCGAAAACATAAGGTGAACGAAGATTTTTTTAAAGTCTGGACACATGAAATGGCATGGGTATTAGGTTTATTTATCACGGACGGATGTGTTCATAATCAAAACCATAGTATTACTATTTCTCAAAAAGATGATAGGGTTCTTCGGTTGGTCGCAAACTACATGGAGGCAGATTATGTAGTATCACGAGTCTATAAAACAAGAACGACACCAACATTAATTATTAATTCAAAAGAAATAAAAAAGGATTTTAGTAATTTGGGAGTACATGCCAATAAGTCATTAACGGTGGCATTCCCAGATGTACCGGAAGAGTTTTTACCGTCATTTATAGCGGGGGTAGTTGAAGGAGATGGATGGGTTCAAAAAACAGGGTATGTTATGAATATAACAACAGGAAGTTTACATTTTGCGGAAGGACTTCTATCTGTTTTTCATAGGTGGAACTTGCGTGCCGAGATAACGACCGAGATGAGCCAAGCCGGAAATTCGATATACCTGGTTTGGGTAAAAGGGAAAGATGACCTTCCAAAATTGGCAAGCATACTATATAATGGCATTGCTGGAACATATGATTCTTATAAGAAAGAGTATATGAGACAGCGTGTAACAGATTCATAATAACACAGAGGAGATATAAAGTATGTGGAAAAAAATTGATGATGTGAGATTAATTCAAATGACTGATCCTACCAGAGTTAAGTTTAGAACTAACATTAGTCAATCCATAATCGATAAATTAAATGCCTTAGCGCTTAAACATGATACATATCCTAACTACTTAATTGAAAGCGGATTGCAAACGGTATTGTCTCAAGGAGTCATTACTTTCAATAAAAAATTAAGACCTAAAGATCGCGTTCAATTTAAAACAACGTATGATGAACAACTATTAGAAAATGTTAAAGAGTTTGCAAAGAATCATCATTTATTTATTAATGATGTGTTAGAATACAGTGTTGATTTTATTGATTTTGAAAACATTAAAAATAAAAGCTATAAACACCGAATCGAGTAGAAAGGAGAGTACATATTTTTTTATCTAAAGCAACGCCCCGAACATAATATATATTATTGGTAGTTATATAAAATGAGATTATTCATGTCTCAAAATATAAGTATACTCTATAAAATGAGATATTGAAGAAAAATTAGAAATAACTTAAAATCATTCGCTGCATGCCATATTTCGTATTATTTTAAGGAATTCTTTAGATATCACAGCATTAACAATCATCTGATGAAATTAACAATATAAAATTCATTTAGATTGATCCAGATTAAATTTAAATAAAATATTTGCTTATGTTTAAGTTAATCACACAAATTGACTTAAACATAAGCTGTATATATGGCATGGTACCTCGTTTCTATTTCTTAGTTTACATAATGTCAGAGTATTCTTTTTTTGTTTTTTCGCTCGTTTGCTTGAAATTTCTTTGAAATTATATTTTTTCACCGTTTTTATCATTTTTCTATTTGAACACCTTATTTCTAGCCGATAACACTTTGTTTGATTTAGAGCTCAAAATTTGATGCTGCAAGCTAAACATGTTCTAAGCTTGCTATTTTCATTCTATAAATCATAATCCACTAAAATAAGAATTTATTCTCCCTTCATTTCTCATCTCGTTACAATCAGAAATGGTTTCAAATGGAAAATACTGAATATATATCCAAAATAAGAAATATAAACCTCACATATTTTGTAATAAAATTAATTTAAAAGTATAAATATTCATTATTATAATTATTGTTGCAATCCTTTATAAGGTTAAAAGTAAAATAAAGCAGGTACTATTCGCTCCGCTCCTATTTGTTTATACACCAGCGATTTATTTTTCTGTTGCTTTTCCGCTTTCCAACAAGATACGTTTGTTAACCCTTATATTTGCTCCGTTAAACATTGGCTCCTTCCCTTCTGTCCGTTGTGATACACAGCCCTCTAAATCTACTTTTCTCTCACCCGCTTCTGGAAAAATGAAACAAGCTTTATTTCATAGTCTCCATGATAAAATGATTAAGAGGATGTGATCATCATGGGGAAAATAACAAAAATGTACGTCATGATTTGTTTTTTGGCATTTTTGCCTATTCTATTAAGTTTGGATTCACCCGCTTATGATTCTAACTATTATGCTAAATATACATCGCCTGAAGGCATTTCGTTTTTAAGCTATACGGAAACATGGAATGAGGAAAAATTAAAAGGGCTTTATGAGGAGTTGCTGAAAAACAAGCATGGCAGCGAGATTTACTTGTTGCAAGAAGTGCAAGTCAAAGGCGGTTCACATGCGAATGCTAGCGTTAAAGCCCACTTTCATGCGCTCACCAATACGATTACCTTATATAATGGTGATACGTATACAGAGCCTTCGTCTTTCAGGGAAACCCTCTCCCATGAATACGGGCATCATTTCGCGTATTATCATGTGAAATCGCATCATTTCCCTTTTTCGAAATGGGCTAATGTACGTGGTCTGGAAAATGAACCTGTTCGCTGGGATGCATTTTGGAACTATTCCGGGAAGCATCATCAATGGTTTCCACAAGAAATCATGGCAGATGATTATGTGCTGTTGTATGGCGCTACCGAACCGACAGATGTGGAAGACGTTTACAGCAACGAGGCTTTTTATAAAAGAACGGAGCATGAAAACCAAGAGATACAAAATGCATTGGATAATAAGGAACTTCATCGATATCTAGAGGAAGCGACAGGATTGAAAATCGACGAAAACCGCTTACTGAAAACGCCAAAGCTTCACTCGTTAACAGATGATGAGCTCTCCTTTTCCATAACAGAGAAAGAAAATGTCGCCTATCGTTTAAATCTGTCTTTATATGAACAAGAAGGTGACTCTTATACAGAGGACGGATACCACGAAATGACCACCATTTCATCCGTTCAGGACGGGAATGAAATGGCCTTTTCGTTAGACAGCGTTTCCCTTCCTTCTAACGGCTATATAAAAGTGAATGTCGATGTTTTGGACTTAACTACATCGCTCGGCTTTCAAACGGACGTTTTTTACGTAAAGATGCAGGATGACGAAGTGGCCGGCCCATTCGCACTGGATGAGCTAAACTAACAAAATCTTGTCTATGAGGCAGGATTTTGTTAGTCTTATAGTTTGCTATTATCTTTTTTTATGGAAAGAAGGACTTCTATGTATATTTGGAATTTAAGAAAGCTAATTCAGGCTTTGCGAAACGGAGAGATTTCGTCAAAACATGAAAAAGTGTATCATCTAGTTCTCTTCCCTTTATTTGTGTTATCTATCGCCGTTTCTCCATTTATCTATAATTCATTTAATACGTACGATCTTATTGAATTCATCTGGTTTGTGGCGGCCACTGTATTGGGAACGTATTGGGTGTACCGCATCAATCAAAAGGGCGATGGGAAAGATTTTTGGCTGCGCTATCTCATGCTGTTTGTCCCTATTGCTCTTCGTTCTTTACTATTGGTATTAGTTACAACTGTTGTTGGGTATGGGCTCTTCGTTTTCATTCCTAAACCGGATGCTTTTTTTGATGAAACGAATCTTTTCGATGTCTTCGTTTCAGTTGGATCAGATATCTACTTTTTCTCTCTAATGATAGCAAGCTTTAAAAAAGTTGCTTTTCCTTTCCAATATTAGTTTCTAAAGCACCTCTTGTTAAGGGGTGCTTTTTTAATAGCTGTCAATTTTCAAACCGTTGAAGCTGCTCTAATAAATTCTCCGCCGCTAATATTTCGACTTGCCGTTTTCCCAATAAGTCAAAATGAGGGTACTGCGAACGGTTGTCAATGTAGCGTGAAGGAATTCCGTACTTCTCGCCCCATTTGATTAACCGCTCAATATCGGCGCATCCTACTTTTGTGACGGTCTTCATGCCAGGGAAACGCTCATCAATCCAATAATGCGTGATAAACGCAATTTCTCCGCTCCTGACTTTATCTTTCCATAACTGCAGTTCTTCTCGTTTAATGCCAAATGCCATATTCTCACCTCTTTCCCCTATCCTACCATATAAAAGATCAAGTCCGAAAACAGATAGATTGTCAAAAAGCGAAAAGCCGGAAAATGACTGAAGCGTCAATCATATCAAAAGGCACAGCAGGAAAACTAGCTCAAATAGAGAAGAAAATAAGGATAGAATGAAGAAGTTAAAAAACGACTTTAAGGAGAAAAAATCAATCGTGAAAAAACAAAAGCCGGAACCATTAGAAAGAAAAATTGTCCAGCATTCTTTCGATAACCATCATTCACAGGAGTTAATAAGCGTTGATCAGAACCGGTTAACTGGCTCCTTCTTAAACAATACGTAGACGGCAAAGCAGCAAAACTGTCCGAAAAGAAACCAACCGAGCATTAATCGTCATCATAAAGTTGAACTTGGTATTATTTTATTAAACAATTTATGATAAAATCGATATAATCAAAAACGTAAAAGTATTTTAAATAGCGGAGGAATCGAGACATGAATATCCCAAAATATCCTGCAGATTTTCATGATTGCACGAGAGACAAGAAAGTTACGGAAGAAGAATTGAATTCGAAAATAAATGCAGAAATTCAAACGATGATCGAGTTCATGAAGAAAAATGATACGGTCAATCATTCCAAATCATTTGAAGATGTTTTGATTATCATTGACCGCATTTATGAATATGAGGAATACTACTATGAAATTTCTGTTGCCAAGCAGCATGCAAGAGCAATCGTAAGATAATAGATTATCGCTTCTAGATGGTCTTCATTTTTATGACCTATACACAACAAATGGGGCATGAACAAAAACGTTCATGTCCCATTTGTTGTTGTGGCAATTATAAATACGCAATCGCTTATTTGAAAACTTGCCGCTCCGTTTCCTGAATGACCGTGGCCGCATGGCTTGCAATTGTTGTTTGATGGTTTTGATCAATCCATTTTGTTAGGGCTTTTATGGTGCTAAAAAAATCTTTTAATCTTGATTTACTGACGGCACCATTAAAATCATAGAAATCCTTTGTCAAAAGCCGCTTCCAAAATGAATAACCGCAATCTTCCCAACTGGTCAATGGTTGGTGTTCTAACATTTCTCTCAGGTCGAATAAACTATTTCGATATTTCCTTACCGTCCCCTCTCCTTTTCCTTCCGTTTTTTCTTTATAAAAGGCAACAAGGTCCTTTGTATAAAAATAATCGATCGTATCAGGTGTAAAACCGAGGTCCTCGTAGTACGGTATATCCGCTTTATCTACACGGACAGGACGCGTATGCAGAGGAGGAATGGTTTTAATGGCTGACACTCTATCTTCTCCTCCTGTAACAAACGGCGATAAAGGTAAACCCAACTCTTTACGTACCGTGTTAAAATCAGCCGTTACGTCCACTTTTCCAAACTGTTTCATCGCATTCATATACAAGCTGTATTCCATTTGTTTAAGCCAGGATTCTGCTTCTCCGACTCTTCCCAATTCAGTCAGTTCTCGTATGGTATGATGATCATATTGAGGGATCGGGATATCGACTTCAAGACTTTCGGCAGATTGAGCGTACATAGCAAAATATGGAGGGATGTCCTCATCCATTTGGATCAGCGTATTTTTTATTTCAACATTCAATGGAACGGTTGTAGAGGTAACGTGCTCATTCAAAAATGATACAGCCTCTCCTGCCCCTTGTATTTTCTCCTTCCAATCCTTTACCTTCTTTTTCTCCCTGCAAAGGACTTTTAATCGATCATTTTGCCACAAAAGCCCTCCATTCACTTCAGCTAAATAAACGTCCCCGTTCATTTCACTGTCAGTGTAGACTTGCCATGTTCCGATCCAGCTAAGATTTTTTTCCTTTTCTTCCCACTGATCAATGACAATATCGATTTGATCATATAAAAAATCAGCTAACACTTGCCCATTTTCGATTTTGTATTCGATCGTGTATTCATGAACCGTTTTTGGCTGTTGCTCTTCTTTCCCTAACTTTTTATCATCCGCTAATAATACCGATAAAATTTCCGGATAATAATCGACCATTACTTCCTCTCGGCTTAAACCGGTTTTGTTCATGAGTTCATTGATTTTCTCTGCCGCTGCATGAACTTCTTGTGGACCTTTAAACGCACTGACTCCATTAAAATAGAAATGGTTTTCGAAGGGTTCCAATAAACCGAGGGTCCCGTACCAAGGGAGAAAATCGGCAACATTTTCTTTTATGTATGGAACAATAAATCGTTCTTTTGTCAGGACGTCCTCGAAAAGAATCTCTTTCTCATTGCCGGAAATGGCTTGTACTAGCTTTAGTTGAAGCTTTGTCCAATTCTCGGCCATCGTTCTTTCTGAGGGCGACAACCGGGCTTTATTTTCCTCATAAAACCATTCGATTCCCCGAAGACCATTGTCAAACCTTTTGAAGAAATGAAACCAAAATTGAAAGAATCCTGGTCCTGCGATATCAAAAGCTCTTTTAGAAGCCCTTTTATTGAATTCCGATTCCAACTGACAAAATTGATTGAAAGAGATATTTTTCTCAAAGAAATACACCATTTTTTCAACAAGACCATGTTTTTGCTGAAAAAAGCGTTCTTCTTTTACTTCATTTAGCTGGACTACACTTTCTTTTTTTAAGCAGCATTTTTTAAACTTTTTTCCACTGCCGCATGGACATTGATCATTTCGATTTGTAATCATATTTTTTCTCCTCTCATGAATTACCTATATGCGTCTTGTTGTATGTTCGAAGACAGACTTGAATTCTCCTTCTTTTTATGGGAACATTTAAACAGCCGTCTTCACAAAAAAAGAAGACGGCTTTTCTATCATTATAGACACGAAAAGACAAAACTACTCTTTGTTTCTTCTTTACAAATGTTTTGAAAAATCATCCACCAAGCCGGCAAAAATCGATAATGCATGCTGGATCGGTTCTTGTTTGGATAAATCGACACCCGCTCGTTTCAATAATTCAAGCGGATAATCGGAACTTCCGCTTTTGAGGAAAGTTAGGTAGGCTTGCTGTGCCGTTTGATCCCCTTCAAGCAGTTTATCTGCAAGATGAATGGCTGAAGCAAAGCCCGTTGCATATTTGTATACATAAAACGGACGGTAAAAATGGGGAATTCTCGTCCAGCCGTATTTCACTTCATCGTCAAATACGATGTCGTCTCCATTGTATTCTCTAAATAGGTTTTCATATATACGGTTGAATGCATCGGTATTCAATGGTTCGCCGTTCTCCGTTTTTTCATGAGTGATTTTCTCGAACTCTGCAAACATGACTTGTGTAAAGAACGTCCCTTTAAACTGGTCAATAAAATGATTCAATAAATGCTTTTTCATTTGCGGGTCATCTGTGTTGTTCAATAAATAACGAATCAATAAGATTTCATTGACGGTAGATGCGACTTCTGCCACGAAAATGGAGTAACCGGCTTTAATTTGCGGCTGATGTTTACTTGAATAATAACTGTGCATCGCGTGTCCCATCTCATGTGTCAGTGTAAATAAACTGTCAAGATCGTCCTGATGGTTCAATAATACGAAAGGATGAACTCCATAAAGCCCCAAGTTATAAGCGCCTGAACGTTTTCCAGGTGTTTCTCTCACATCGATGTACCGCTTTTCTTTAAAACTCTTTAACGTTTCAACGTATTCCTCACCGAGCGGCTGCAAGCTTTTCAGCATGATGCCATATGCTTCATCATAAGAAATCTCTTGTCTCATACCGCTTACTAACGGAACACTTAAGTCATAGGCCCGGAGTTCCTCGAAACCAAGCTGGTTTTTTCTGATTTTCATATAGTCGTAAAGCGGTTTGATGTTTTGTTTCGTCGATTGAATTAAATTGTCATATACTTCTTTCGGGATCATATCGGAAAACAACGACCGCTCCAAAGCGGATGGATACTGTCGCATTTCTGATAGCAGCACATTGTTTTTAATCGCCGAAGATAGTGTAGACGCAATCGTATTCTGCAGCTGCACATACGGTTCATAGTATGCATGATACGCTTCTTTCCGTTTATCGCGATTTTCATCTTCAATTAATTTCGAATACATCCCTCTTGTGAGACGGATTTTATCTCCCTTTTCATCGGTTATCTCGCCAAATCGGATATCCGCGTTATTGATCATGCCGAATGTTTGCTTTGGAGAGGAGAACGCTTCTCCCATTTTAGAGAGGACCTCTTCCTTTTCCTTGCTTAACACATGTTTCTTGTATCGATAGGATTCCAATAAATCATCTTCGAAATAAGCGAGCTCTTTTACTTCTTCTATGTATGATTTTAACGTCGTTTCCTCCAAGCTTAATAAAAACGGCATGAAAAAGGAGGTGGCACTGCTCATGTTTTGGCCTAGTCGAGTCGCTTTATCAAGCAGAGCTTGAGAAGAGGAAACACGCGTGTCCAAATCCATTTGCAAATGCGCGTACACGTATAATTTGCCGTAAAGGTATCGTGCGTTCTCTTTCAGCTGCAAGTAATCGCATAACGAGCGGGCATCGTTGATCGTTCCATCAAACGTCTTTAATTGCTCGATCATTTCCTCGATTGTTTTATAATCTGCTTCCCACGTTTCCAACGTGGCATAAATGTCGGTTAAATCCCATGTTTCGTGTACGGGTACGTCTTTTCTTGATGAATAGGCTTTCATCGATAAAACTCCCTTCATGCATATATGGATAGTTTATTGGCAGAACCGCTTAAGTAGTATATTCTTCTCTTTGCTTTTTCTCATAATTCTTCTTAAGGATCGAAATCCCTTCTTTACACACCCCGTAGCGGAGCCAGGAACATCCTTTGCAAAGGTCATCCAAATCATCGGGATCGACATGACGGGCCACCATCGACACGAGTTCGTTCTTTTGATAGATTTCACCGTGTTTAATGCCTAAATGTTTCGTCACATTCGTATCCAATCCAATCACATGGGTTTCGGATTGATTGCATACACCATCCCCTTTATGCGGACAAAACGAACATGTTTCATCCAGTCCAACGACGACCTGGATAGGATAATCCAATGTTTCATCCCGTATTTCCCTCACGATCTCGGTCATTTTCTCGACGAAATCGGGACTATATCCCATTCCCCTGAAGCCATGAACACACAATAAATGATGGCCTCTTAGTACTCTCCGTCTCATCCTTCATCCCCCCTCGTCTACATTAAATCTATTTCCAACACGACGGGGCAATGATCGCTCCCCATTACATGTGAGTGGATGTGAGCGTCTTTTAATGAATCTTTTAATCTGTCAGATACAATAAAATAATCGATTCTCCACCCGATGTTCCGTTCCCGTACTTTGTTCATGTACGACCACCACGTATAGGTGCCTTCCTTTTCCGGGTAAAAGTAACGGAACGTATCCACAAAACCGGATTGCAAAAGCAGCGTCATTTTTTCACGTTCTTCTTCAGTAAAGCCGGAATTCCCTTTATTCGGCTTTGGATTTTTTAAATCGATTTCCATATGGGCCACGTTTAAATCCCCGCAATAAATAACCGGCTTGATGGCATCCAATGTTTGAAGGTGCGCTGAAATTCTCTCTTCCCATGCCAATCTGAAATCAAGCCTTGCTAAATCCCGCTGAGAATTGGGCGTGTAGACATTGACCAAATAAAATTCTTCAAATTCCAAAGTGAGGATTCGCCCTTCCGCTTCTTCCGTTTCCATTCCCACACCGTACATGACCGATAGCGGCTTTCTTTTCGTAAAAACGGCTGTTCCTGAATACCCTTTTTTCGTCGCATAATTCCAATACTGATAGTAGTTTTCTAAGTCCAGCTCGATTTGTCCTTCTTGCAGTTTCGTTTCCTGTATACAAAAGATATCTGCATCCATTTCGTTGAAATAATCCAAAAACCCTTTTCGCACACACGCTCTGATGCCGTTCACATTCCAAGAAATAAGTTTCATAAACTAATCCGATTCTCCTTGCTCGTTTATCGTTTTGACTCTGTAAAGTTTATCGCAAAAGCGAGGCTTCGTACAATAAAAACGAGCTGAAAATTTCTTGAAAAGAGCGAAATATCAGGCTTAAGGATTCTGTTTGAATCATTTGGTTATATAAACGTATAGAAATGAACTTAAAGAAAATATATATAATAGTGGAACTGAGTTTAACGTATTGTTTTTAGGAGGTTCAAATGGCAAATTGGGGACAAATTAGAGAAAAAGGAAAAGTGCGTTTTATCTTATTGTCTGGAACGATCTTATCAATACCACTCATTCTTGACTATTATATAATTAAATTCCTTCTTAGCTCATTTTCAATGGAGTTTGCACTGCTTGAGTCGTTTCTTGTTTGGGTTACTTGCACTTTATTGGGGTTTTTATTTGGTATATATGGCTGGAGAAGAATGGAGAGCGATTGGCTGGACCGTAATTCTTTCTTTGAGTAACAAAGCCTTAACTAAAAAATACTGCGATCCATTCATTGAGTGGATCGCAGTATTTAGGGTTAATATGTTTTCCACTCTTACTTCACGTTATCTTTTATTTTTCCGCCAGTACGTTAATGAACTCCCTCATATAATCTGGCAGATCAGGCGGGCGGCGGCTTGAGACAAGATGACCGTCCACTACGACCGGCTCGTCCAGCCAGGCAGCACCGGCATTCATCATGTCGTCTTTAATTCCCGGTGTACTTGTTACCTTTTTTCCTTCTAAGATTTTTGCCGAAATCAACACCCAGCCGGCATGGCAAATTTGGCCGATTGGCTTTTCTTGATCGTTCATCGTACGAATCATGGTCAAAATTTCTTCGTATCGTCTTAATTTATCGGGAGACCATCCACCCGGTACCAAAATCGCATCATACTCATTTGGATCGATTTCTTTAAAAGAGCAATCAGAAGTGATGGGTACACCGTATTTCCCTATGTATGTCTCATCCGCTTTTTCCCCGGCGATATGCACAACGGCTCCTTCTTCTCTTAATCGCAATACCGGATACCAAAGCTCTAAATCCTCAAACTCATCGCTGACAAGCTGGATAATTTTTTTGCCTTGCAATTTCAATGATTTTTCCTCCTTTACCTGTCTTTTCCCTTATTCTGAAGGATGAAAAAAAGAAATGCAAATGAAAGCATATAAACGCGTTTCCCGAATAAACAAAAAAGATGGAGTCGCTTCACCCGCTCCATCTTTTTTGTTAACGATGTTTTTCTAATGCTAACTTCAGGCCAAATCCTATGAGCACAAGGCCTGTCGCCTTATCCATCCATTTTTGTACCTTTGGTGATAACAGCCATTCGCGCATATGGTTAATGAAATATACATAAATAAAAAACCAGGTGATGGAGAGAACGGTATAAACCACTCCCATCATGATCAATTGCTGGGTGGTGTTTTCACCCGAGGTTACGAATTGCGGCAAGAAGGTTAGGAAAAACATCGCGACCTTCGGATTCAGTATATTTGATAAAAGTCCTTGTCGAAAAGAGGATCCTTTTTCACTTGACTGGTGAAGATGTTCTCCCTCAATCGCTTGCTTTTTGTTGCTTGCCCAAAATGAAGAGACGCCCAAGTATACCAAATACACGGCACCAACATACTTGACGATTTCAAATGCTACAGCCGATTGCATCAAAATGGCTGAAAGTCCGAATGCAGCAGCAAACGTATGAACCAAAGAACCGGTTGAAATTCCTAATGCCATTTGAAAACCCGTTTTTCTCCCCGTTGCAATCGTCGTTTTCGTGATCAAAGCCGTATCAATGCCTGGACTCATCACCACAAAAAGTGAAAGCACGAAAAACGTAAGAAATTCATTCATTTCCTTCCCCTCCCGTGTTCTTGTAACAACCGATGAGATAAAATATAATTTAATAAATGTAATTGTAGTTTAACACATTTTCTTTGTTTACTAAATTTAATTTAACTTTTTTAATTTATATTTAAAAACCCGTAGAGGAGTATAAGTGATGGAAAATATCGATATCGGCAAAAAGGTGGAAAAGCATCGAAAAACAAAAGGATTGAGCTTGAGGGAACTCTCGGCATTAGTGGAGATTACACCTTCGATGTTAAGTCAAATTGAACGGGGATTAGCCAACCCCTCCATTCAAACGCTGAAGCTGCTGGCTAAAGCCCTTGATGTTCCTACCTTCAGCTTTTTGCTTGAAGAAACGAATACGGCTGATTTAGTGGTCAGGTCGAGCGGACGTAAAAGAATGAGCATTGACCATTTGTCTTATGAGTTATTATCGCCTGATTTTACCGGGAATCTCGCTGCGGCAATCATGAACGTTCCGCCCAATACCCATTCATCCGAGAAACTTTTGGAGCATAAAGGAGAAGAAGTAGCGTTTATTTTAGAGGGGAAAATCAAAATCCATCTAAATGAAGAGGAATTTATATTAGAAGCTGGAGACAGCGTGAAAATACCAGCCTATATGAAACACAAATGGGAAAATGAATTCGATCAGCAAGCCGTCGTGTTATTTGCTGTGACTCCGCCCGCTTTTTAGTTCATATGAGAGAGAAAAGATCTTTTACAAATGATATGTTCTCTAAAAACAAGAAACTTAAACAGCGAATAAGCTTCACATAAGGAAATTACAACATATTAATACTCTATAACGCTTTGTGAAATGGATAATCACAGGGCTTTACAAACGAAGGGAGGATGTGAAAATGAATAATAACGTAAATGCACCATTTCCTTCTGGAGAGAATGTTCCTTTCTCACCTACCATATCTCACGGATATACGGCTCCTGTTTATGGATGTACAGTTCCTGTTTATGGCTATGGCGGTCACCATCATGGATGTCATAATTTCGCGATCATCGTCGTGTTGTTTATTTTATTAATCATTATTGGTGCATGTACTTTCTGCGGTTATACGGGATGACCTAATCACAGGCATCCGTCTTAAAAAACTCCAGTACGAGTACTGGAGTTTTTTTATTAATTAGATAAGTAAAAAAGCCGATATGTTGCTTCAAGTGTCTTTTTTCCTGTCACTATTATTGTTTGTTGAAATCCGGAACCTCGCATCCGTCTTCTGTACAAACGGCACCTTGATCGCTTGTCGGTGATAGGGATTGTAATGCAGGTTTCTCGTTTTCTTCTTCCCATACTTTTTGTAATGCGCCCGCGAATACTTCAGCCGGCTGCGCGCCGGATACCGCATATTTGTTGTTTAAGACGAAGAACGGTACACCTTGAACACCGATTTGTTGAGCTTGGGCCTCTTCACCTCGAACGGCTGCCTCGTAATCATTTCCTTTTAAGACTGCTTCCACTTCATTTCGGTCCAATCCCGCTTCTACAGCAAGCTCTGTTAATGTATCGTGGTCACCAAGATGTTTCGAATCCGTGAAATAAGCTTTCAGCAAACGCTCTGTCACCTCGGCGTCTTTTCCTTTTGCTTCTGCAAACTTAGCCAAACGATGTGCATCGAATGTATTTGTGCGGATCAGCGTCTCAAATTGGAAATCCAACCCGACGGCTGCCGCTTGCTCGGCGATTCCTTTATTCATATTTTTCGCTTGTTCTACAGATACTCCGTATTTTTTGGCGATGATCTCATGAATGGAGAGATCCGTATCACGGCTTGCATGAGGATCCAATTCAAAGCTTTTGAACACGACTTCTACTTGATCTTGATGCGGGAATTTCTCCAGCGCTTCCTCCAAACGACGTTTTCCAATATAGCAAAATGGGCAGGCAAAATCCGACCATACTTCAATTTTCATCGTTACACCTCATTTTTCATTCGTAATATGAAAAATATCATACCACATGTTCACAAATAATCCTCTTTATCTGCTTATACCTTCACGACAAGCAAGCATCCCTAATTACTCCTTTTCAACCATATCGTCACCGCCGCCATCTACATGTTTTCTTCCATAACGCGAGGTGTGACAATCATGGCATAGTTGAAACGGAAAATCCCACGGCAAGCTTTCTCCACATTTTCTGCAAGTTCTCTGCGCCGGTTTAACGCCAGTCTTTAAGATTTCATGAATGTCATCGCTGATTTCTTCTCGTATCCGCTCCCAGTAAAGCGCTTCGGTGCGTCTATCTAACCGGTATAAAAACAAAAGATGAAGACCAGCTGCTTTATAGGAAAGTTCAAGCTCCTCAAGACTGTCTTTTTTGATGAGCGGTTCCGGCAATTCTTGTTTATGGACAATCGCCATCATCGTATCCTGCCATTGCTCCACAAGCCTTGGCTCATTGGCCGAAAACGGAAGATGCAAAAATCCGTAAAGATCGATCACGGAAAGGCGCGCTTCCATTTCGGTGCCGCGAATAAGGTGATAAAGCTCCTGTTCCTCTGACAGGGCCGCTTTTTTCGTTCCGGTCGGGCTTTCGAATTTCTCCCAAAGTGCAAAAAACGTATCAAGCGTACGGGCATATTTTTGAAAACGTTGAAGGACGGCGTTTGTCGGTGCAATCGTAAACGTCGAAATGGGCTCGTCTTCCTGCTGAAGCAGCCGCGTCATGAGGGCGATATCTCTTGAAAAAGCGACTTTCCCTACATTGTACAGTCCTTTTCGGCCGGCACGTCCCGCGATTTGCTTCACTTCCTGTGACGTTAACCGCCGTCTTGTCATCCCGTCAAACTTCTCATTTTCGAGGAATACGATGCGGCGAATTGGCAAGTTCAGCCCCATGCCTATCGCATCGGTTGAAACGATGACCGTTGTTTCTCCATTGATGAACCGTTGGATTTGCTTTTTTCTCGTTTCCGGCGGCATACTGCCGTAAATCATGCTGACGGATTGGCCGCCGCTTTGCAGTCCTGACGCGACCTCCAATACACGTCTTCGTGAAAAGCATACGAGCGCATCACCTTGTGTCGTTTCGCTCATCTCGAACGCTTTCGTCTCTACTTCAAGGGGAATATCACGGCGATACTCACGGATGTCGACGCGAGAATGACCGAGCAGCTGCGTAATCATGTTTTTCGAATTTCGGCTCCCAATGATATGAACTTCCCGTGCATTTGCCTTTGTCATCGCTCGATACCACGAAAAACCTCGGTCTTTATCCGCGATCATTTGAGATTCATCAATGACCACAACTTCATAAAAGTCCTTTTCATGAAACATTTCAACAGTGCAGGAGATATGTGCCGCTCCTTCGACCATTTTTTCTTCTTCCCCCGTTTTTAACGAACAGGGAATGCCTTCCATATTCATTTTTTCATATACTTCAAGTGCCAACAGTCGAAGCGGGGCTAAATACAAACCACTCTTTGCCGCTCTCATGCTCTTGAGCGCCTCATATGTTTTTCCGGTATTCGTTTCGCCGATATGAAGCACATACTGGATATTCCGGCCTGCGGGAGGACTGTATTCGCGTCCGAATAGTTCTTCCATCATGCGGGCTTCCTCGGCTTTTTTTCGTTCGATTTCAGCCGACATTTCTGCTTTTTTTCGTTCCTGCTCGGCAAGCTGACGCTCGTAAATCTCTTGATGCACCGTCAAGTCAAACGGAATGTCCGCAAGCTGGATAAGATCCCGAACATATTCTGATTGGATGCGCAAGAAATAATCGTTCACAATTTCGAACAGCGGTTCAATCATGATGTCCGTTAGCTTTTCTTCCGTTAAAGGCTCCCCGTATGTTTGATGAAAATCACTCAACAAAGGCTGCGACAATTGATGAATGGCCCATTTCGGCACAAATTCACATAAATAATAGGTAATGAGCCGTTCATACTCGTAATAATACGTTTCATATTCATAGTGTCTTCGGTCCCATTGAAGAGAGGCTTTATCGGAAGTTCCAGGCAATTCCTGAAGAAAAGCAGCGACGGTCGGATAAAGGTAGGGAGATAAATCGAAATCTTCTTCTCCCCTTAATGTTTCCTCCAGCTTATGTATATCGATGATCGGGTCGTTTAATTTTTTCTTGACGTCACTTGCTAATTGGCAGGCGATATAATATCTGACATAAAGATACAACGTAAGATGGTGCCGCTTGATCGACTTCAAAGCGGCTTTGATCAGTCTTTTCTTCACATCTGCCCTTTTTTCGAAAACCTTTCTTTCTTTTTCCTGTTTCAGAAAAGACGCTCTCCGCTTTTCATATCGTTCCTGCCATTCGCTTTGGCGGCCGCTGAATGTATCATTTAGCCACTGTATGGCATCAAAAGGACGGTATGCTCTCATTTCATTTCGAAACAGCTGATTGATCAGTTTGCGGTCAACACCTTCCACCTCATAGCCAACTTCCTTTAAATACACCTTTTTCCCGGCTTTTGATACATCGTTTGTGACGGTATTTAACCATACATTGATCCAAATTTGTTCAATATAATGTTTCCGATTGGCCAGAAACTGTTCAAATGAGGGTATCTTTTCTTTCTCTTCCAAATACCGGTCCAGGTCTTCCACCAGTTTCGTTTTGGTATGTTCCACAGCATGAGGATAAAGTTCCATCCATTCAGTCATGAGAAATCTCCTTTTTACTAAATCAATCTATCTGTTTTTATGTTTACCCAAATAAAAAAACATCCTCCCAGACAGGAAAATGTTTTTGTTTGTTTTCCGCTGTTTTGTTTTCATCGTCTGCGATAAATAACTTCCACCGTCAGTTGAGTTTGAAGCTCCGGAGGCAAACATTGCAAAAAAGCTTCAATCGCAACAGGCTTACAGACTGCCAGGACAAGCAGAGGGTCTTGCCACATCGATGGTTCAATGACAAGGTTGGCCGCCTGTGATGCTTTAATGGCACAAGCTTTCAGCAGCGGTTTCCACTCTTTTTCCATCGTGTTCGGATACAGGACAAGCAGCGAAATGCGATGCCTTCTTCTGCCATACATATCGAGATAAGAGGCCAATATTTCTTCGTAACTGATGTTATAGACCCATTCAGTTGGATCTGTTTCCTTGTCAGAAGCCCTGTTGATAGAAGGAAACCCGTCTTGAAAAGGTTCCTGCTGATAGATAACGGGCATGATTTTTTGATCATGATAATGCGGGAAGCAACACCGGAGATATGGGATGGGCTGATATTGTAGAAAAGCTCTATACCATATCCCGCACGAAGAACCATACATTTTTTCACGCTCCTTTCTCCATTTAAACATATGAGCCTCAAGCTCGTCATGTGTATTGTACTGATCTATGGTAAAAATGCCTTTTTTTCATCAATTCCCTTAAAAATGTTATAAAATAGAATAATTTTGCCATAATGGATACTGCAAAGGCGTTTCATTTCATGACGAGTGAATGATATTTGAACGAAATGCAAACGGCTGTGTTTGAAAAATAAGAATTGATGATTTTATGAAGAGGTGATCGTATGCCAATGCAGCGTACATTTATAATGGTAAAGCCTGATGGCGTGAAGCGAGGATTGATCGGGGAAATCGTCAGACGCTTTGAACAAAAAGGGTTCAGCATGTTGAATGCGGAGCTTATGACGGTTGATCGGGCAAAAGCAGAGTTTCACTACATGGAACACCAAGATAAACCGTTTTTCGGAGAATTAGTGGACTTCATTACGTCCGGTCCCGTTTTCGCCATGGTATGGGAAGGAGAAAATATTATTGAAGTTTCCCGTCTCATGATCGGAAAAACAAGCCCGACGGAAGCGATTCCCGGTACCATTCGCGGTGATTTCGCCTGCTCCAAAGCCGAAAATGTCATTCATGGTTCCGATTCTCTTTTAAGCGCTGAGCGCGAAATCGAGAATTTCTTTGAACCGCTGAAAAAACGTTTAGCGGACGATGATTATCCTTATGAAGAGCGCAGAAGCGTTTAAAGAATCTGACCAAAAAACAGACTGTCAGGAACCCGAGACAGTCTGTTTTTTTTCATTATCACCATCTTTACAATGGGGTTAAAATCAGACTGGACCTTGTCTCACTGCCGCCTGCTGTCTCTTAAACCGTCGTAGCAGAAAAAAGCCGAGCAAAACAGGCATCGCGAAAAAAGAATGAGGATAAAGTCATTCTTAATACGTGCTTGTGTTTACCCGGCTATAATGTGACCATGAAAAGAGGCCGTCTTTTCACTTCATTTCAGCCGAACATTTTGATTCGAGTGTTTCTTGAAATCTTTTAATTACCCAATTCATTGATAACGCTTTCATATTTTATTATAGTAACACCTTCCATCATCGTCAATAAATAATTTTAAATTTTCTAAAATTTAAAATGACAAATAATATTTTTTTAAAATCTATAGCCAATTCTTGCTTTCCATAAAGGATGCCAGTCCCCCTAGTGTTTTGCACATAGGGGGACTGGCATCTTAGTTTCCTACTCAATACTGCGCCATAGATACAAGGACGCGTAGCTGCCGTATGGTTCCCATTGTTGTTTCAGTTCTTCCAGCATGAGATGATCGGGCTTTTGCTTGAGTCCAAACAGATTTTGCACCGCGCGCTGGAGGCCGATATCTGCTTTCGGAAACATGTTCGGTCTTCCGAGCGCGAACATCAAAAAGTTTTGGACTGTCCATGGCCCGATTCCGCGAATGGGCAGCAGTTCCTTTTCTACTTCTTCATCCGTCAAGGTCTTGAGCCCGTCAAGGTCCAGCTTGCCGCTGATAATGTGCTGCGCGAGGCCAACTAAGTATTCGGCTTTTCTTTGGCTAAACTGCAGTGCGCGCAGTTCTTCTATGTTAATGGCTGCGACAACTTCCGGGGATGGATAAAACCAGACACCATCGATTTGCTTGCCGTATGTATGTACGAAGCGTTCTGTCAGTGTGAAAGCGAATTTTAAGTTTAACTGCTGGTGCACGATGCACCGAATAAGACAATCAAAGTAGTTAAATTCCAGCACGAGCGGCGTGTAAGCGAATGTTTCAAACAAAGGCCTCAAATTTGTCGTAAGAAAATGGGTATAGATGTTATGGATATCTGTGTTCCATCCAAAAATTTCACCGATACGTTCCACTGTTTCTTCTTCAGGGCCATCGCCCGACAATAAAAACACCGGTGCTTCAAAGCTGCCGGTTCCTTTTACGGAAACGACTGTTTCTCTTCCGTACATGGTAAGTGGTATTTTGATTTCTTTTTCGTCCATGTCTACTGCGTGCAGCGGGTCCAGTGCCAAGCGCTGTAATACTTGGTCGAAGTTATACGGATTATGCAGTTCAACTGTCGTTCTCCACATCTTGTTCACCCTTTTTGGCATTTGCACTCATTATAACACAGCCTTTTATGTATACCATGGCCAAGTTCGATTATTAAAGCGACAGCTGCGAAAAATTTGATGAAAGGAACCGTCAAAATACTTATCAAATACAGTGGAGTATGGTATGATGTAACTACAAACATGAATATACTAAAAAGACCGCAGTTAGCGGCTACTAACTACGGTCATACAATAGTCGTTCCTTCCAGGGATCGGCCTTAAAAAGACGGATAGACCTTCCTCATGAATGGCGAGTTCTCAAGGAAGGTCTATTTTTTATGGTTATGAAAAGCCAGAATCGCAATGATTAGCATACTGAATGAAATCATCAGACTAATGGATTCATAAACCGACATGGCATCACCCCCTTTCCATTTGGAAAAATAAATGGGAGTTAGCCGACCGCCCTTGAAAACAAACTAATGTATACTATTATTATACTATAAGTTGGATTAAAATGGTAGAACATAAGTTCTTTTTCTGGCCGTTTTATCTTTTTATAGAATCAATTAGTTTCGGCAATTCCCCATAAATGCCAACGATTTCATCCATTTTCATTCTGACCAGTCCGCTCGAAGAAGGAGCAACAAACTCCATTGTGCCTGGGACAACTGGTTCTTTTTGAAGACCCCATGGAAGGTCCTTCTTTTGGCTGTACTCCTGATAAACGCCTTTTCCAACAAAGCAGACGATTTTCGGTTTGTAATGAGCTATTTTCCTTTTTAACTCTTCCCGCCCTTCTTTGTACTCTTCCTTCGTGATTTCTTGGGCCGTTTTGGTCGGCCTGGCTACGATATTCGTCAATCCATACCCCAACTGCAGCAAGTCGCCGTCTTCTGTCGGATGATATTTTCTCGGTGTTAAGCCTGCTTTATGTAAAATGGTCCAAAAGCGATTATTCGGATTGGCAAAATGATGTCCCGTTTCTCCAGAACGGATACTAGGGTTAAAGCCGACAAATAAAACGTCTAAATGTTCCTTTAAATGATCATTGATTGGCTGCATGTCATGATCCCGCCTTCTTTGAAATGATTTTATTAATATATCCTGAATGATTCAAACTTAAAGTAGCATAGGTACCAAAAAAGTAATATAGGCACCTTTAAGTACCGTACTAGCCATAATAGAAAGTGAGTGCTATGATGGAATACATGAAACTTTGTGACAAATACGAGGATTAAATAAAATAAAAATCAAAAGACAATCTATCGATAACACGAATAACCCTTAAAGGAGGCTGAGCTCGTGAAGAAGTACAATATAGGAGTAGAAGCGGCATTGGAAGTAATCGGCGGAAAATGGAAGGTCGTCATTTTGTGCCATTTGACGAAAGGAACGAGACGCACAAGTGAATTGAAAAAGCTGATGCCTGGCATCACCCAAAAAATGTTGACGCAGCAATTGCGTGAACTGGAAGAAGACGGAGTCATTTTACGGACCGTATACAATCAAGTTCCCCCGAAAGTCGAGTATTCTTTAACAGATTACGGCTGGTCGCTTGAGCAAATTCTCGATTTATTATGCGCCTGGGGAGAACATCATATCGAGCGGGTCTACCCGGATAAAGACGAGGTTTTGGCGCAGCCGGTCCATCTCGATTAAAAAATCTTGCTGGCAGCCATATGAAAAAAGCCTTCACAAGAAGGCTTTTTTCATATGATATCGTTTACTTCTCCTCTTGGACCGCTTCAATCAACTGAGACAGAAACGTATAAATCAATTGATAGGCATCCCCGATGGACATTTCTTCTTTGAATCCTGCGACATAGTTAAGGGCAAAATTTAAATCCCATAAGCCATCCGCCTGATTGAACATGGCTCCGAATCTCAACTCAGGACCGTCCAGGTGTTCAGATAGATAGGTCTTTAAGGCATGGTCATATTTTTTTTGAAGCTTTAATCCAAGCATGACATTATAAAATCCGAACATGTCATCCAACTCCAACGAAATCGCATCGACGCGGATAAGGTCAAACGCTGAGGATTCGAGATAAATAAATTCGCTTTTATGCTGTTTTAAAAACTGGATGGACTCTTTTAAAAAGAAAGCAGGTGTTTCTTCCGCAATCAATTCGTCGGTCTCCTTATGTACTCGTTCAATATGGGCATCCATAAAGCGTTCAGAAGCCTCGTGTTTCATTTGATTTTCCAGCATTTATTACTCCTCCTGTATATTGCATCACTATATCTTATCATATCCCAACGTATTATTAAAAATATTCTTTTACTTCCATATCCATCGCCCGCTCTTTTTGTTCATCGGAAACATGTGTATATTTTTGAGTCGTATTCAAGTTCGTATGACCCAATAACTCTTGGACGGTTCGGATGTCTTTGCCGTCACGAACTAAATGGGTAGCAAAAGAATGTCTTAGCTTATGGCTTGAGATTCGTTTGATTTTCCAGCCTTCATACGGTAATTCACTCGCTAAGCTTTGACAAATTCGCTCGGTGATTTCCTGTATCCTTCGTCGGGAAATTCTTTTCCCGCGTCTTGAAATAAAAACCGCATCCTCATGGCCTTTCATCGGATACTGCCTAACGTGTTGAATGTAATCGATCAATTCATCGAATAATGCACGAGGAAGCGGAATGTATCGTGATTTATTTCCTTTTCCCAACACCGTAATCCCCTTCTTTTCCATATGAATGGCTGAACGATTGAGACGATGAATCTCCGTTACGCGTAACCCGGCAAAAGCCATCAATCCCATGATGATTTTATTTCGCTTGACATGTTGTTGTTGTGATACGGTTTCGATTTGATGGAAAAATGCTTTTAACTCTTCTTTTTCCAAATAAGTTGGGAGTGTTCCCTTCGGTTCTTTAGCCGCTTCCAGTTCCGCGGCCGGGTTATGACTGACCCATTCATAATCCATCAAACATCTATAAAAAGAACGAATGGCCGTCAATCGACGGTTTCTTGTCGTTGCCGAATTGCCTCTTTTTGTTTTTAGTTCATTCATGAATAAAGTGATATGAATCTTCTTCGTTTCTTCCAATTCTACCTTTTCTTGTTTTTTACGGGTAAGATGCTCAAGGAAAAACAACACATCCCGTTTATAATTTTCAATGGTAAAAGGTGAGTAATCTTTATTGTCCATATGGGTTTCGAAAATTAGTAACTCTTCTTCATACCAAGAGATGAGTTGTTCATTTGATATGTCCATGAGATCCCGCCGTTCCTTTATGAGGATTCGTTTCTATTATTATACTATGAATCTAATAAACCGCACATAAGAGATATTATGCGCGGTAATGCAGTAAAACGCTCTATAACGAAATGAAATTTTGTTTTTTGGGTGGTTGTACACTTTAGGAAATGAATTATTTTGACTAACAGGATTTCTATTCTCCGCAATAGCCATTATCCTCACGAGCATGCTTGATCAAAAACCATCGCAGGAAATGGAAGGAGAATTTGAAAAAACAACCGCTTAGAATAAACAAGGAGTGTACCGGATATTCCGGTACACTCCTAACATTTTTATGTAGACATTACTTTTGAGAGTTTCGTAAAACGGTTATAAAGCCATCCAATATATCATGACTAACCAAAAATCCTTTACGTTTATAAAATTCCAGTGCGTTATGATTGCCATTTGAAACAAAGATAAAATAATCTTCGACATCATCAAATTGCTCCAACCACTTCATTGACATCTCAAAAAGTATCGATCCAACCCCGTATTGTCTGTACTCTTCTTTAATATAAAATTGAGATAAACAGCCGACATTATTTTGACTTACAGAAGAAAGGTCAAAAAAAGTGGCAAATTCATTTGAATATGTTTCTTTGGGAGAGATATTTGAATACACATAACCTACTATTTTATCATCATCTTTTATTTCCCCCCCCAATAAGTTTATTGATTTAGAAAAATTCCATATGTTTTTTTTCCTGTTTATAATAATCTAATCTGTCTTGCAGTGTACCTGTATGAAATTCGAACTTATGACCATCCGGATCTGTAAAGTAAATAGATTTTTTATCTTTTTCATCTCTTGGACGGCCTGAAAGGATATTTACATTCAATTCTTTTAGTTTCTCGTACATTTTCATAAAGTCTGCTTCTTCTATTGAAAAAGCGATGTGTGTATACGAATGGCTTATTTCATTACGAGGAATATCACTTTCTGCATTCAGTGCAAGCCACATACCGTTCAAATCAAAATAGGCAGTGCTTCTCCCTTTAACTAATAACTTGGCGTCAAAAACGCTTTGATAAAATTTAATCGAATTCTCTAAATTAGAAACGGAAAATAAAAAGTGATTCAAACCCTTTACAGTCACTATACCACCTCGAAATTAGACTTCTTGCTATTCCCATCATACAAAGGAAGGGAAAATTATGAAAGTACCCTGCCTGCTCCACACAATAAAAAAGCCAGCATTATATTTGCTGACATGTGATTTTATAATTAAATTCTTATACAATTTAAAAATGTTTAGCTGCCACTCAAATCAAATAAAAATGCACCATTAAAAGTAAAAAATTTATGCCCACTTTAGTAACCATTTTATCTAACACACCCTATTCTCCATAGAATATTGTTGTCTCCATCGTTACAATTTAAAATTACCATCATTTTATTTAGCTAATGTTAACGGATTATAAATATTTAATTAATTGTGCAAATGCCCCATTAACGGAATAAAAAAAGAAATTGCCGTAGCAATCCCTTTTTAAAAACGCAAATTACTCATTAGTGAAAGAAACTTATATTTGGAAAGTGCGCGTGAATAACCGTCAGTATAACCGATTGGCAATGTCGCAATTACTTCCCCAATTTTTGCTATGTACGTAGCACCATAACTTACGCTGGAGTCTCGCACCTTCCGCTCCAACCAACCTTAAACGGTTATCTTTCAAGAAACCTATCTAAAAACAACAATCTTTTAGAAAAGAGCCTAAATAAAATTTGCTTGTCATTCAAATGCATTTAAGTTACTATATCGGTAGTAATTAAAAAGTTACTACCGATATAGTAACTTTTTTTAAAAATTCTTTTGAAAGGAGAGGTTCCATATGAACTTTAGGGTTTACATTTTAGCAATTGCTTCGTTTGTCGTAGGAATGGTAGAGCTTATCGTCGGAGGAACGTTAGACTTAGTAGCCAATGACCTGCAAATCTCTATTAGCACCGCGGGGCAGCTAATCACCGTTTTTTCACTTGTCTTTGCGATTGCAGCTCCCGTTCTTTTAACATTGACAGCAAAAATCGAACGGAAATCTTTATGCCTTTGGACATTGTTCATATTTTTTATTGGGAACGTAATGTCTTACATAAGCCCCAATTTTATGGTGCTGATGGTTTCAAGGGTATTATCAGCTGCAAGCGGTTCGCTCTTAGTCGTATTATGTATTACGATTGCATCCAGTATAGTGAAAGAAGGCTATCGGGCAAGAGCGATCGGAGTCATTTATATGGGAATCAGCGGGTCTCTAGTGTTGGGCGTTCCGATAGGTCTTGTTATTGGAAATCATTTTGGCTGGCGTGCTCCATTTCTGTTAATCGCCGTTTTTACTCTTATTTCAATGATCGGCGTTTATGCCTTTTTAGGAAAAATAGAACCAAAACCGGTTATCCCGCTGCGCCAGCAGTTCCAAACATTAAAGAATGCTAAACTTATAACGGCGCAATTAACATCTTTATTGTTTTTAACAGGGCATTTAACGCTATATGCTTATCTGACTCCTTTTTTAAAAGCTGCTTTACATTTAAATGCAACGTGGGTAAGTATTTTTTATTTCATCTTCGGTGTTGCGGCCGTATTTGGCGGCGGTATAGGAGGATTGGCCGCGGACAAATGGGGTTCCAAAACAAGTATTCTATCTATTATTTCTTTATTCTCCGTTGTCTTATTTGTATTAAACAAGCTAACATTTTCGATTCCGCTATTTTTAACAGTGATGATCATATGGAGTATGTTAAGCTGGGCTATTACACCCGCTCAGCAAAATTATTTAATTGAATCAGCCCCTGAATCATCTGATATCCAGCAAAGCTTGAATAATTCCGCATTGCATTTTGGAATTGCTTTAGGATCAATGGTGGGCGGGATTGTCATTGATCAATATTCAGTCCTGTACAATGCATCAATCGGCGGCATATTCATTTTAATGGCTCTTATATGTGCCTTGTTTTCAGTCACAAGACCAGCGATTATTCAAACGGCGGTTGTAGAAGAAAAGACAAAAGCTGCAGGAATATAAAACTACACATTTTAAGGAGGTGCAAATGGTTATAATTCGGTAGAAATACCCTTATTATAACCATGACATTATGAGTGTTCATATTAATGCGAAGCAAGGAGATATTGCAGAAAACATCCTTTTACCGGGAGATCCATTACGTGCAAAATATATTGCGGAAACTTTTTTAGAAGATGTTACATGCTACAACAATGTGCGAGGAATGTTAGGTTTTACGGGGACATATAAAGGAAAGTCTGTATCTGTACAAGGTACAGGAATGGGGATTCCATCCATTTCTATTTATGTGAATGAGTTAATTCGTGATTATGGTGTGAAAAATTTAATTCGTGTTGGTACTTGCGGTGCAATCCAAAAAGATGTAAAGGTTCGTGATGTGATTCTTGCGATGACTACGTGCACAGACTCGAATATAAACCGTGCCACCTTCCCAGGGTTTGATTTCGCTCCATGCGCCGATTTCCCGCTATTGCAGAAAGCTTATAATGCCGGGATGGAAAAAGGAATTGATATTCGCGTTGGCAATGTGTTAACAGCGGACGTATTCTACCGTGACAGCATGGAAATGGTCGAGAAATTGGGGAATTATGGAGTGCTGGCGGTAGAGATGGAAACAACCGCGTTATATACGTTAGCTGCCAAATACGGTGCTCATGCCTTAACAGTCCTAACTGTCAGCGATCACATTTTCACAGGTGAAGAAACAACCGCAGAAGAGCGTCAAACGACCTTTAATGATATGATTATCATGGCATTAGAAGCACTGATTGCCGAATAGATTGATCCAGAAAATGAAGAAGGGCAGTGCTTTGATCTCACTGCCCTATTATTTTGTTCTTTTGGGCTTGTCTAAAGATACTTTGTTACCCAAGCCTTCATAGTCTGGATTTTGATTCTGAATCTTAACTGATTTGGGTTCTTTTCTCCGTAAAATACAAGTAAACGTTCAACCACTTCTTCGTGAGTGTAAGAGATAGATGCCGTCCAATTTCCATGCTTAACATTTGAAAGTGTAATCATAAAAACACCCCTCTTGTTATATCCAAAAGGAGTTCACATAAGCCCCGTTGTCAAACGTTCCCTAATTCGTCTCTTCATATCAACTTCTGAATAAAAAATCTTTCGCTACAAACAATATGGATAATTTACTATCGATCAGGAGGGAATCCCATGGTAAATGTATTGGAAACATTCATAGATGCCTTGAAATCAATAACAGTTCAAGATGAAGAGCAACCTCTTCATGTCGGAGAAGTAATGGCATGTTGGTTGTACTTGGCTGGCCTTGAGTTAGCAAAAGTATCCGTCCAAGCAGGTATAAATACCACGACAGATGACGAATTAAAAGCAATTCTTGAAGAAGATATGAGACTAGGGACCAGTCAAAGGGAACGACTCCATGATTTCATGATTAAGGAAGGAATCACGTTACCTCCTGCCCCTGAAGATATGCCAATATCAGATCCTAATAGTATTCCTCTTGGTGTTAAATTAACGGATGATGTGATTGCAAACGAATTATCTTTAAAAATCGTTAGTTTAATTATGCGTGCTGCTGGTGCTGCTTCCGAATCGATTCGTACAGATGTCGGTTTATTGTTTATTCAATTTCAAACAGAAAAATTAGCTTTCGCGACTAGATTAAAACATTTAATGCGCAAACGCGGATGGATTAAAGTACCACCGTTTTACGTTCCACCTGGTTCCCAATAAGTATTAAATTAAAACTGGGGCCATCTCTTCATTCTTAGACTTCAGATTTGTGTTCCACGAAGAAACTGCTTCGATTAGAAAGAGGTTGTTTTTCACTTCCTCGGTACTGCATATTCTATACAATCTTAGTTAAATCGGGTAGGAGGGAGCCCTCATGGGCGCCCTCCTACCCTAAGAACCGTACGTGACAGTTTCCTATCATACGACTCAAGCCTTCTTATTGTCCAAACAGCTCTTTTGTCTAACGCAAGGTATATGTACCAGCTTAGTAACTTCCCCTGTAGGAACTCCTAAATTCCAGACAGTGACCTTATAAGAAAAAGCTTACTTTTCTCTGGCTTTCTTATTCTTTTCAAGCTTTTCGCTAAAATACGACCAGTACCCAATTGCAATAAAACCAGCAATACCGGCTAAAGCTAAAATGACCTGTATGAAAAGATTCATTCTTTTCCTCCTCTTATTCACCATAATTATGGATTCTAGGGAGTTATATTCACGACTTACTTTGACTTGAAATTTTTTAGAAAGGACAATAGTATCTGAGTTAACAATCTTTTGATTACTGGCTTCGCCATCGGTCCAGATACTTGCTCCTATAGATTCTTTGTTAGGCCCCTAATCAAAATGCAGCTTCAATTCATTTCCCCTCTCCCTTCGAAACTACAGTTGGTACATCCCTTTTTACCATTTCTTCCGGCGACATTGTATCCGCACAAACCCCTCTACCAATTTCTTTCCAACAATAGCTCCCTTGATAGACCTTAATTGATTCTTCATTAACTTTTGCAGTAAGTTGCGGCGGTTTGATCTCATACGCAGTAATTAATAATAAAGCCAATGCAATGATTAATTTTTTCATGTAAATTCTCCTGCCTGCTTATATATCCTTATATTCCCATTTTACTTCAAAAACATTAAATAGAATACAAAACTCCTTGTATACGCTATTATATCTAGTTAGCATAAAGCCTCTTGCTTGCAACAACAAAAGCCTCAAATTCCTAGAATTTGAGGCTTTTATACAAAAACAAAGTTTAATAAAAAACTTTAGTCACCATAATTTTCGTTGTCAGAAGTTAAAACTTAACTTTTTCCGGTTACATTTTTAATAAAATCAATTATAGTAAATATATGTAAAATAATTCCTTAAGCAGTTTACGGAGGTAAGAATGAATTTCTCTAAAGTCTTAGCTGTCCTTTTATTGGCTTTATATTTAACAGCCTGCAGTAACAATAAATTTGTTCAATCTTCTGTTGATCCCTCTTTTCCAGTTCCTGAAAAGGCAGAATTAATTATGAAAGAGCCAAGCGAAGAGGCAAAACATATCGAAAAATTTGCGAAGTATAAACAAAAAAACGTACAAACTGGTACCCATTTATATGAAAACTTTGAAGAAGAAATTAAGGCAAAAGGATGGAAAGAAATAAAAACCGTTGAATCTCCTAAAATCAGAGGTTTCCAAAAAGGAGATAAAATTATAGACCTAACCGCCAATAGAGACAATTTTCAGCTCATAAAGTTAAAAGATCATACCCAATGGTTAGAGTAAAAACTACCAGGTAATCATGTATATACTATACAAAAAATAGTTTATATAACCATTCATCCTGAAAAGTAATGCTGTAATCTTTATGATTTTGAGTAAAATCAGCTGTAACCTCCATCAATTAATCTTCGCTGTTGAAGACGCAGCTTTTCCACAACTTTATACTTATGATACTATCTTTTGACATTTTGATTGTAGAATGACAAAATTCTATTCTTATACATGGCAGAATTATACTCCTCTTTGGTTAGAGCACATTACTGGGAGTATAATCCTGTCATTTTTTATACTAAAACTATACTTGTTGGTTTTAAAAAGTTCGATCATTTTCTACCTGTGTTATTCAACAATTGCGCCGATTGCAGAATAAGAATATGTCCACCTGCTTCGGGTAAATCCGAGATAAGTCCCAAAACGGCCATGGGGATGGATATAAATATAATTTGTAAAAGCCTCTTCACACTCTTCAATACATGGGGTTCCACCACACATCCATTAAGCTAAAGAAAATTATTACTCCCAAATCGAAAAAGCGTTATTCTTTCTGTAAAGAAATCTAATTAGTAAAATCTCTTTTGAATAACACCTCTTTAGGTAAAAGAGTTCCTGATGTACCACGTTCATCAATTTCTTTATCTTCTGTTGGATAATAGATGATAAAGTTTTCCAAATGTAACCTGGCTAACTCTTTAGGAACTTCTTCTAGCTGTGGATGCCAAGCAACTGTCCCTTTACGCGCACTAATGACCACAATAAGGTCATCTTTCTTTAAAGTTGTTAATGCATCCTGATAAAATGTATGCCAATCTGGTATCACTTGTACAAGTATTGAAGAACTTGCCTTTATTGACTTTAGATCTGACTCATATTTAGAACCTTCATCAGCAACAACGATACACATTAAGGTGGCACCTATATTATTCGCCATTTCATTTATCCGAATGATTGAATCTTTATATCCATACGAATGGTTTACACCCTTAGGTAAAACCACAACCATTCTTCTTGTTGTATTTAATGGACTACTTATTTTTGTAACAAGCAGTGTTTGATATGTTTGGTCAATTAGGTTATCGATCACATTTCCAAAAATCCGTTTAGGTTTTGTTTGTTGACTATTCCATCCTATAATCACTGTTGTAATTCTTTCTTCTGCTATCGCTCTTATCATCCCTTGCACTTTATTGTGATCAACCCTCGTGACAACCCTAACAGGCACATCAGCTCCAGATGCATACATTACAGCATCCCCAAGCATTCGTTCAGCACTCGCAACATCTTCTTCAGCTGTTCTAATATCCTTTTGTACAACTGTGAGTGGATACAACGGGACATCACTTTTTTTGTCACGCAGGATAATTCCTAGATTAAGTAATGATTCCATAGTATCTGGATGGGCGAGTGGAATCATAATACGATTAGGTATCTGAGTATTCTCAACTGATTGATGATCCTCAGATAACGATAATTTACGCCCGTATTTCTCAACAAAATAAGGCCCTATTATACATGTTATTAAAATCATAATAATTACACCATTTACTGTTGCTTGATCTAACAAACCTATATCATAACCCACCAAAGTTGCTGCCAAAGTTGCTGCTGCTTGTGGAATCGTAAGCCCAAATGTGATATTTAATTCTTCCTTACTATAATTATTCATTTTCATAGCAACCCAAGATGAGCTATATTTACCTATAATAACCCCACTAATAATTAATATTGTTAATAACCAAGTATTAGGATCACTCATTAACACCCTTAAATCCATTAGCATTCCAACTGAGAGTAAGAAAAATGGAATAAACAATGCATTGGCAGTAAAGTGAATTCTATTCATTAACGGCCCATGTTCAAAAACAAGTCTATTTAATGCAATTCCTGCAATAAATGCACCGATTATATGCTCCACCCCAGCTAAATGAGCAAAGAAGGCTGCAACAAATAGCACAGCAATTACAAAAGTAAAGACAGTTGTCCCTTCTGTACTAATATTTCTAAAAAACCATCTTGTGATAACTGGGATACCATAGAAAGTTAAGATTGTAAAAACAGATAATGCGATAATTAATGTTATAAAAAAAGAAATATTAATATCACCAGTTGTAGATCCCGTAATAACTGCTAAAACTAATAAGGCTAGGGTATCAGTAAGTATTACCCCACCAACTGCTGAAGTGACAGCTTTGTTTTTGGCAATGCCTAGTCTACTGGCAATTGGGTAACCTAATAAAGTGTGTGATGATAAAATCGAGCCTAGTAGAATTGATGCAGCAATGCTATATCCGAGTGTTAAACCGATTCCTATACCAATTATTAGTGGGAAGATAAATGATAAAAGACCGAAAACGATACTTCGATTTCGATTCTTTTTAAATTCATCAATGTCCATCTCTAATCCTGATATAAAAATAATAATACCTTCAGAGTATATATTAAAAAAGGAGTAATTATTCAAAAACGAATTACCCTCCTCGAGGTGTTCTCTTGCATAAAAATTTTAATATCCTTATACTTTCATTTCCAATTCGAGCGATTGTGAACGAAAAAACGGTTTAATTCAGTGTAATAAATTTTCCGAAAATATATGTCACCCCTGTCGTGATCACCTGATCGCGTCGTTTACAAAGTTATACCTTTACAAACATAACCTGTGAAGCTATCAAACTCAGTAAAATCAAGTTTAAAAAGGTAGTAAAATTATTTTATAAACGTTTATATTTTTGATACACCCTTTTAAACGAAAATAGTATAAGGGGTATCACCAGCAAAACACGGATTTACAACGTTAAGGAAATACAAATATAAAAAGCCTAATTTCTCAGGTGGTATAAGTGAGAAATTAGGCTTTAGTTACTTCAGAAAAGCGTCCTTTTCTTGAATAAGCCAGAATCCTTATATTGGAAAAAGTGAGTTATAAATAAGCTGCTATTCTAGTTAGGCTGCTTGCTGAAATCTCTCTGAGCTCCCCTATAGCTTCCAATAAGATTTTGATAACCAGGAAGATGGCTAGAAATTAAAGCGCCAAAACCTTCAACATCATTGCGCCAATCACGTTGTAATTCGCACGCTATGCTAAACCAGTTCAGAAGCTGCACCCCACCATGGGCCATACGCGTTAATGCTGCATCCGCTACTTGTTTACTGAATGTTCCAGAAGCATCAGTAGCAACAAATACTTCATAACCAGCGTTCACAGCAGAAAGTGCAGGAAATGCAACACAAACATCTGTTACTACGCCCGCAATAATCAGTTGTTTTTTTCCGGTTTCTTCGATTGCTTTGACAAAATCTTCATTATCCCATGCGTTAATTTGTCCAGGACGAGCTATTTTTGGCGCATGAGGAAAAAGTTCAACCAATTCTTGCATGAGCGGCCCATTAGGCCCATTTTCAAAGCTTGTTGTTAAAATAACTGGTAAATCAAAAAACTTAGCAGTGTTAGCAAGAGCCATAACGTTGTTCTTGAATTCATCAACACCATAGTCACGCACAAGACCGGAGATAAGACCGGTTTGATGATCAACTAAAAGAACGGCAGCATCATCTTTATTAAGACGAGAATAGAAATCAGACATTTTATTGTCCTCCCTTTAATTAAGTATAAGTAATCGAAGAAGATTTATAGAAATGAAAATGATTGAAAAAGCTTGGACTTTTTCAATTAATCTAGAGCTGGAATGTGATCGATCCAATGAATAAATTGATGTAAATATTGTTGAAGATAACGTTTTGTTTGTTCGTCTGTAAGGACTTTCTGTTCAGAATCAATCTTTTTATGTACTTGGGAAATCAACATTTTTTGGAATGGAAGAACATGAACCTGCATGGCCTCTAGCACTTGTCTGATTTGCAATTGAGCAAAGGCGGTACCTAATCCCCCAGGAGTTGCACCAATTAAACCAACCGGTTTTCTGCTAAGAACGGCGGATTCCCGAGGTCTTGATGCCCAGTCCAATGCATTCTTTAATACGCCTGGAATTCCAGAATTGTACTCTGGACTTATAATAATGATACCGTCAACGTCCTGGATAACAGATTTAAATGATGTCACTGTTTCTGGAACACTTATTTCTAAGTCTTCGTTGAACAAAGGTAGATCATTAATCTCGATCCAACGAAATTGATGGGAATCATCCAGCTCTGTTAATGATTGAGCAATGATTCGATTATAAGAGTTTTTTCGTAAACTACCACAAATAAGGCCGATGTTCTTAGTCATACATTTCCTCCTCGTTTAAAATCACTTTCATTTTACCATAATATTCCAAAATAGAAGAAGTGACGTTATACCCAATTGTCAAATTATTCAATTTAATGAAGTGTTTATTACAAGACATCTAGGATGCAATGATTTCTCTTTAGTTTTTTTATTCTTCGACTCGTGTTTTGCAAGCTATTTCAAATGGTCTATGTCAAATTTATTTCCCCTTCCAATTACCATATATTTCTATCATACTAATAACTATAAAGAATTGGAGGGAGTGCAGAAATGGAAGAAAAGAAAGTGACCTGGTTAGAACTCTTTTATGATTTGTTATTTGTGGCGGCGGTTGCGGCTGCGACTCATGTTTTACTTCATATTGAAGATGGTCATATCCATGCAGAATATTTAGTAAAGTTTGTATTAATTTTTATTCCTATCTGGTGGGCTTGGGTAGGGCAAACCATATTTATTAATCGGTTTGGAAAAGATTTATTTCATCAACGTATCTTTTTAATTCTGCAAATGTTTTTTGTCCTAATTATGACATCAAGTTTATCAGTTGATTTTGATCCTTATTATCTTTCTTTTTTAATTGGGTATATTGGCTTAAGAGTAGTGACTGCGATCCAATATCTTATTGTCCAGCGTATAGAAACGGGAGTTCGCAAACAAGCAGCCCTCTTTTTGGGAAGGTATTTTTGGATTGGAATCGTCATTTCATTATTGTCCGTCTTTTTTGATTCTTGGGTTCGATATGCTGTGCTGTATACGGGAATCCTTATTGATATCATTGTCCCAGTGCTTGGACGAAAATGCTTAGAAAAGGTTCCCACAAATACGGCTCACTTATTAGAGCGGTTTGGTTTATTTACCATTATTCTCTTTGGGGAAGCTCTTATTAGTACACTTGCGATCATTCAGCCTACACAAGGAAATTGGGATTCAATAGGCTTTGCGATCATTTCATTTATCCTGATTATATCGATGTGGTGGCAATATTTCGATAACATGGAGAAGAAACTCGACAAGTCTTTACAAACATCCGGCCAAATCATTATTTATGGTCATCTGTTTATTTTAATGTCTTTGAGCATGATTGCAGCATCTATCAGACTATTGTTTTTACATGAGGTCCATTACTCATTTATCTTATTTTTTGTTTTTGGATCTGTATTGCTCTATTTCCTGTCAACTACCTTTGTTTTCCATCAATATAGACATGTGCACCACCGATTGAAAATTTATCATTTAGGGTTGTTTTTGGGGATTTTAACCGTCTTTTTTATTATTAATTTGATTATTGTAGTACCAAATATTTTAATAATAGCTGAATTAACCTTGTTTTTTATTATCTTTACTAAACTAACAATTTCTAATAAAAGACAACCGTTGACAAATGAGATTCATCCGAGAATAAAAAATGTTTAATAGGGGTTAATTTTGATTTTATTACTTTATCACTATAAACCACTAAAACAAAACATACTATAATAATCACTTCTTGTTCATTTTTCTTATTATGGCTACTGTCAAAAAGCATACCTTTGTACACATAGTAAAGGAGACTATGAAACTCAGTAAAATGAAGTTTGAAAAGGTATTACAAAACATTAATAAGTGTTTATATTTTCGACACACCTTTTTAGGTTCTGGTGCAGACAATTGTAAGTAATCTATTAAGCTTGAGCATACTGATGCTGTTATTCTGTAAAAGGGGTGTAGTCGGTATGGAGAAGGAAAACACAAAGAACAAAGGCCACCCTTTCAAGGTTGGCCTTTGTGAGCTATACTAACAATTTATAAAAAAGGGGGCATTTGGTATATTTTAACATAATATTCAAGTGATTCATAATTATTTTAGTTATATACGCGTTTATTCTCTTTTATTTTATCTTTGCACCAGAGTCTAAATTGTTTAGATTAGCGTCATAAACAAAAAAGTTGAAAGGGAAGTTATGAGTGTTTAGTCTATGCCTTTATTTTCGCACCAGAACCTTTTTGAGTGCTCTTTTCTTCTTGGACTTCTTTACTTTTTTCGTACCTAAGTCTATAGTAATTGCTTAAATATTCCGCATTCTCCCATCGATACTGAATCATATATTTCCTAATACATTCTTTATTGATTTCTCTCCACTTTCTATGTGACTCTCGTATCCGTTCTTTGTTCTCTTCTTTCCATTTTCTTTGTAACTCCCGTATCCGTTCTTTGTTCTCTTCTTTCCATTTTCTTTGTAACTCCCGTATCCGTTCTTTATTCTCTTCTCTGTACTGCCTTCTCCTTTTGTTTATTTGATTTTTATTTGCTTGTTTATACTCTCTATTTTTTTGATTTTTACATACTTTACATGCTCCGTGCTTACCATACTTATTTGCTTTGTCATTATAATATTCGCTCAATGGTAAAATCTTGTTGCATTTTGTACATTCTTTAGCATCTACAAGGCTACCGTTAATCCTAATTTGAACAAGTGTAACTTTCTTTCCACGGGGCATGATGTTCCTCTCCTATATTTCTTCTCTTACTAACGACTATATTTCACTTTAGAAAGACTTCACTCTTAGATGAACTTATTTCTTATTCATCATACGTATTCATTCTATATCAGTAAGTAAGTAAGTAAGTAAGTAAGTAAGTAACTGCACGAAATAATTTCAGTTCCAACATAAAAAGAACTTGCTTCTTTATAAAACGATAGGATTCGGCTATCTAATTTACCTGATTTGTATACTCTTTTCTTAATTCTTAAATCACTATAGGATAAGGATAGGATTGGACTCTTATTGACTGCTATACGGGGTTTACAAATATGAGAAGTAGCAAAGGCTTTTTCAGAAAAGACTTGGCTACTTCTCAAGTTTCCGGCTCTCGTGTCATTACAGTTGATAAGGATTCAGTCTGTCCTGGCAACTGTTCAACAATTAAAAGAAGGGGAAAGTCTGCCCGAAGGCGTATAGGTTAGAAAGATTAGGTATCTCAACAATATCGTGGAGAAAAATCAGCGGTTTATCAAAAGATGTATTTGTATCATGTTGAGATTCAAGTTCTTCCGAACGGCTATTTGTATTTTAAGTGGTATAGAAGCTGTACGTATGATGGAAAAAGGCAAGTTCTTATATGGGAAAAATTTGTTCAAATTCATCCAAGAACTCTTCGAATCATTTGCTTAATGATTGATTCCAAGGGAATCAATCAATCTATTTTTCTATACCTTAATATTTGTACCAGAACTAGTTATGCTTTGTTTGAAGAACCAAATTCGCGAATTTTACCAATAACGGTTTCTTTAATTGCCTCACGGCCTGGGCTCAAAAACTTACGTGGATCATATACGTTAGAGTCTGTACTTAATACTTCACGTACTACTTTTGTAAATGAAATTTGATTTTCCGTGTTCACGTTAATTTTAGCTGTTCCTAACGAGATTGACTTTTGAATTTGATCTGTTGGGATGCCTGTACCACCGTGTAAAACAAGTGGTAAACCAATTGTTTTACAAATTTGTTCCATTTCTGCGAATCCTAAGTTCGGCTCACCTTTGTAAGGTCCATGAACAGAACCTAACGCAGGCGCAAGACAATCGATGGCAGTAAGCTTCACTAACTCTTCACATTCTTTTGGATCTGCGTAGATAACACCCTCTGCAATCACATCATCTTCTTGTCCACCAACAGTGCCTAACTCAGCTTCAACAGACACACCACGCTCATGAGCATATGCCACTACCATTTTGGTGATTTCCACATTTTCTTCAAATGGGTGGTGAGAAGCGTCAATCATCACCGATGTAAAACCAGCTTCAATGGCAGCTTTGCACTTTTCGAAACTGGAACCGTGGTCTAAATGGATGGCTACAGGAACCGTGATATTCTTTTCCTCGATAAGAGCTTCCACCATCGCTGTTACTACTTTAAAGCCACCCATATAACGAGCAGCACCCTCAGATACACCAAGAATAACTGGAGATTTCTCTTCTTCAGCTGCAGCTAAAATGGCTTGTGTCCATTCCAAATTATTTATATTGAACTGGCCAACCGCATAACCTTCTGCTAACGCCTTATTTAACATTTCTTTCATCGAAACTAAAGCCATAACAACATCCTCCTTAATATTAGACCCAACCTTTTTATTTCCTGTAAGGATCGTTTATAAATAAGTCATCTATACCATACACAACTCATATATGAACTTCTTGTGAATTAGAAATCACCAAAACTCCACCATAATTGCCATTTCATCCTCTAGCAGCTGTATATGGAATAAAATCAATTTTTCACAAATGATACAACTTCCTCTGTTGTGGACATGGAAAGAATGGTTTCCAAATGCTGTTCAATGTCTGCTTTTGATAAATGACGGATTTGTGAGCGAGCTTTTAGAATCGATGTTGCACTCATGGAAAACTCATCTAACCCTAATGCGAGAAGGAGTGGAATGGCAATTTCATCTCCTGCCATCTCACCGCACATTCCTACCCATTTACCCTCTTTATGAGCAGCTTGAATGACCATATCAATTAAGCGAAGAATCGCCGGATTGTATGGTTGATATAAATAGGAGACACGCTCGTTCATACGATCAGCTGCTAATGTATACTGAATTAAATCATTTGTTCCAATAGAGAAGAAATCTACTTCTTTCGCGAAAAGATCAGCTATTACTGCTGAGGAAGGAATTTCAACCATCATTCCGACTTCAATGTTCTCTGCAACAGCCACACCTTCATGTTGAAGCTTCTCTTTTTCTTCCATTAAAATGGCTTTTGCTTGACGGAACTCATCAAGAGTCGCAATCATTGGGAACATAATCTTTAAGTTACCATAAACACTCGCACTCAATAATGCACGAAGCTGTGTACGAAACATATCTTGCATTTCCAGGCATAAACGAATCGCACGGAACCCAAGGAACGGATTCATTTCTTTTGGAAGGTCTAGATATGGAAGCTCTTTGTCACCGCCGATATCGAGTGTACGGACAACGACCGGTTTACCTTCCATACGCTCTAATACGGTTTTATAGGCTTCAAACTGCTCCTCTTCTGTTGGGAGCTGGTCACGCCCCATATATAAGAACTCTGTACGATACAAACCGACACCTTCGCCACCGTTTTCAAGCACGCTTTTTACATCTTCAGGTGTACCGATATTGGCAGCAAGCTCAACATAGTGACCATCAGCTGATACAGTCGACTCGTTTACAAGCTTTGCCCATTCTGCTTTTTGTACTTCATATGCCGCCTTTTTCTCTTCATATGCTTTTACAACATCAGCACTTGGATTGACAATTACTTTCCCATCTAATCCATCCACAATCACTAAGACATCGCTTTCAATATCGGCTGTAACTAGTTTTGTTCCTACGACAGCTGGAATTTCCATGGAACGTGCCATGATCGCTGAATGGGATGTACGACCACCGATATCTGTTGTAAATCCTTTTACAAATTTACGATTGAGCTGAGCTGTGTCAGATGGTGTTAAGTCTTCTGCAATAATGATCACTTCTTCCGAAATCATACTTGGACTTGAGATTGTCACACCTAATAAGTGGGAAAGAACACGTTTTGTTACATCGCGAATATCTGCTGCACGCTCTTTCATATACTCATTATCCATAGACTCGAACATCGTAACGAACATAGTCGTCACTTCATTTAAAGCAAATTCAGCATTTACCTGTTCATTTTTAATTTTATCTTTAACCGGATGAATCAGTTCCGGATCACTTAACACAAGAAGATGTGCAGCGAAAATCTCTGCTTTATCATCACCCAGCTCTTTACGTGCGTGTTCTTTAATGGCTTCAAGCTCTACTTTTGACTGGGCAACCGCTTCATCAAAACGTAATAATTCTTGTTCTATATCAGCAATTGACTTTTTTTTAACTGTTAATTCAGGATTTTCTAAACGGAATGCTTTCGCAATGGCAATGCCTTCTGATGCAGCAATTCCCTGGATTGTCTTTGTCACTTCGATTATGTTTATCATCATGCACCAAGCCCTTCTGTTTGCATGACTTGATCGATACTTTTCAACACTTGCTCTTCATCGTCACCTTTAGCCATGACTTTTATTTGTGCACCTTCTGGAATACCCAGTGACATCACACCCATAATGGATTTTAAGTTCACTTGTTTCTCTTTATATTCAATGAAAACATCTGATGCAAACGTGCTAACTGCCCCTACTAATGCTGTCGCAGGTCGAGCATGGATTCCTGCATGGCTTGTGATTGTGTAAATTTTTTCAACCATCTGTAATCCTCCATTCTTTGCTAACATCTTTTTCATCACTACGAAATCAATTCTTTCTTTCCTTATGGACCAATATGTTCTACTTCAGATTTTCTTCTAAACAAGAAAAATGAAAACAATGGACTGATTTTTAATCGCTAATCGATGACCCAACAGGTCACGTTGGGCCATCGAAACTGCTTTTTCATCTGACTATGAAAGGTTTAAAACCGTTACTTTTTCACGTGTCATAGATTCAAGGCTCTTACGAATCCCCTGGGCTCCCATTCCTGATTGTTTTACACCGATAAACGGGAAATGATCTGGGCCACGCTCTGTGCGTCCGTTAATTTGCACAGAACCTGTGTCAATTTTATTCGCAATTGCAAATGCACGGTTGATGTCTTTTGTAAAGACACTTGCCTGTAAGCCAAATTCTGATTTGTTAGCGATTTGCACAGCTTCTTCATCTGATTTCACATGAATAATAGGCAGGACAGGCCCAAATGGCTCTTTCCATGCAACATCCATATTTCCGGTCACATGATCAAGAAGGGTTGGATAAATCAAGTTTCTCTCTCGTTTGTTGCCTGTCACAACTGTTGCTCCTTTTTGAGCGGCATCGTCGATTAACCCTTGTACAAAGTCAGCTGACGCGTCATCAATCAATGGAACGATGGTGCTGTCTTGTTCTGGAGAGCCAACGGATAATTTCTCAACTTCGGCTTTCAACATTCCAACAAGCTCGTCCGCTACATTTTCGTGTACCAATACACGTTTAATCGCCGTGCAGCGTTGACCGGAGTAGGAGAACGCCCCGCTGATAATTTGTGCTGCAGCCTCTTGTAAATCCGCATCCTCGCACACAATACCAGGATCTTTACCGCCAAGCTCGAGAACAAGCGGAATCATTTTAGCTTTTTCAGCTAAATGAACACCTGTATTTGTACCGCCTGTAAACGAAATCATGTTAATGCCTTCATGCTCTACTAAATAATCGCCAATGACAGAACCGCGGCCTGTCACCAGGTTGACAAGACCTTTTGGCAATCCGGCTTTATCGAGAGCCTCAATCATCTTCACTCCGCTGATTGATCCTTGTGTCGCTGGTTTAAAGATGACCGCATTTCCTGCCATTAATGCTGGCGCCACTTTTGCAGCTGCCAAGTTGACCGGATAGTTGAATGGTGCCACCGCTAATACCACACCCAATGGAACGCGTTGAGTGATCGCCACTTTTGATGAGGCCCCACCCGGGAAGCTGTCACCCCTCATGCTTTCACCATGCATATGTAACGCTTCTTCAATCGTGTAACGAATGAAATCGGCTGTACGCACTACCTCTTTTTGTGCATCTTTACGGCCTTTTCCTACTTCTTTCATGATAATTTCAGCGATTTCCTCTTGCATATTGACGAGTTCATCTGCCCATTTATATAAATATGCTGCACGCTGCTGCAGGGAAGCTTCTGCCCATTCTTTTTGTGCTTCATGTGCGGAACGAATGGCTTCATCGACTTCCGTTTTCGTGATCGCTTGTACTTTTCCAATCACATCATGAAGGTAAGGGGATAAAATATCAATCGTTTCCCCTGACTGACTTTCTTTCCACTCCCCGTTTGTATAAAACTTATAAGTTGATAGAGTTAACACATTTTCTACCATGGAACATCCCCCTTGAAATTAAAATAATATTTTTTATAAAAAATAAATGAATTTTCAGTCTTTTATTCCTGAATAAAACCATGTGTAAATAACTAGTTTTATCTAATCCATAACAGACTGTAAACTGACTTACTCTATGAACCGGAAGTATCGGGACATAATATGTCCTTATAGGACGTATTATGTCCCTATCAGCGTAAAAAAAATGCCTTTCGTTTGTGGGTTTTATTGTAGCAAGGTTGAATTCATCTTTCAACTACTTTTTGAATTATCTGTCAACTATTTCGTTTCCTTTTGGTCTAGTAAATCCTTGTCTAATGCTGGTTCTGGTAACATTAAAAAATTTCAGATAGACGCGTTTTTGAATCATTCAGTTTTGGTGCAAAAAATCTATTAAACATGAAATCTCTAGCGATGAATATTGCTACTAGATCAAGTTTGCATAACACTGATTAGAAGTACTCAAAAATCCTCGGATTTCATATGAATCTGAGGATTTTTGTGTTTATAGAAGCGTACTTTTACGAACAATACAAGTTTCAATGAAGTTTACCCTAGTGGGATAAGTATGAAAAAATTTCTTAGCGTATATTTTTCGAGTTTTGTGGACGGGATCCTTTTAAGTATTGAGGGTGGAGCCTTTTTGTTCCTCTTTTCTTAAAATTTGTTTTCTTAAGAATGGAATGATCCAATAATCTAATCCAATTTTAGCTGCGTTAAAGCCAGCAACAAGGATAAATATCTCAACGAGAACCATTTGGGGATTCGTACTTGTAGTTCCAGAGAACATATAAGCGAAATTCATAACTAATCCCATTAATGTAGCAAAAGTAGTAAATACACCTAAAAGAAGTCCAAGTCCCACAAGAAACTCTCCCCAAGGAACTAATACATTAAATACTTCTACGTTAGGTATTGCAAATCCATTTAGAAACTCAACCCACCAAGGTTGAACGGCTGGGTGTTCTCCTATAGCCTTTTTTACGGCCCCTTTCAGGAAGCCACTTGCGTCAAATTCTCCAGTAATTTTCCCCCACCCGGCATGTAACCATTTCCATCCAATATATAGACGAAATACAGTTAGTAAATAAGAAACATAAACATTTTCTCTTAACAATTTAACAAACATACCAACCCTCCTATTTTTTAATCAGTATTATTTTTTCATAAAACCTATATATTTTACCTGATTCTAAATATATTCCTTATGGACAAATATATGTATAAAACTAAAAAAGTTTCCTTAGGGAAAATTGTATATTAGACTGGTTTTCTATACAACACTTATTTTTCTTTCGAGTCGGGTTCTGATGCAAGAAATCTGTCAAACTTGGATATACTAATATTGCTACTCTAAAAAAGGTACGTGATCAGTATGACGAATGAAAATTTATTTAAGTGGAAGCACTACCAACCTTTACGTACATTTTTTTGATTGTTACTTCCTCTAAGATGAATGATGGTAGCAACAACATAAAATTTCATTCAAGGTTGACGAACCATCCTTTCCAGCTTCTGAAGAGTCAAATGTCTGCATAAAAAAGGCCGGTTTTGTGAAAACTTCTTTTAAACAGCGAGGTGATTTTATGTGGGGGTGGGTTTATACTAACGTTGTTAATAAACCTGTTTTTCCTCTTTCTACAATACTTACACTAATTGTGTTAGTAGGTACTCATGCACTTCTTAGTCTTGAAAAACAAAGATAAAGCTGTTTTTATATCAAAGTTGATTTCCAAAACTGCCATCATTTCTTTTTTACTCAGTTCATATAGGTTGTATGGTTCTGGTGCAAAAAACTTAAACTGATGTTAAGTAATCTATCAAACTAAGACTTACTCATAGGGATAAAAACAGGGGTATCCTATATGCTTTAGTTAACATAACACTGATTAGAAGAAACAAAAAGACTTCAAGACGAATAGAAAGCAAAAAAGCCTGATTCTCATGGAATCTAGGCTTTCTATTTGTCCGTAAACGTGTACTCTTACAAACGGTTTTACTGATGTTGCTATAACTATAGCAAGTTCCTTTTTGGCCGTTGATTAAGCAGTTATTTAGAAATCTACATCTATAATTTCTTTAATTGTTCCAGTTACTCGATCATTTTCAAGTAATTGACCTTCTTTGAAATCATCAACTTCTTCATGGTCAATAACAGGTCTCGACTCATTATAATTAGCAGCTACAGGACGTAAAGCAAGCTCCTTTTTAAGTGAGTTAATCTCATCTAAAAACTCGTTACGAAGTGAATCAAATAATGCTCGCAACTCTTCTTTGTCTGGGTTACGCAAATCCTGCTCAACAAGTTTCGTTACATAATCCCGCAACTCGTTTGCTTGAGCAGACTTCAATCCATTATAATCAGCAGCTACAGGACGTAAAGCAAGTTCCTTTTTAAGTAAGTTAATCTCACTTAAAAACTCGTCACGAAGTGAATCAAATAACGTTCTGTCATCTTCTTCTTTGTCTGGTTTATATAAATCCTGCTCAACAAGTTTCGTTATATAATCTCGCAACTCATTTGCTTGCATTTTTTGCTCAAGAAATGAATAAACCTCTGGAGGCATCTCAGAAGTTCTTATAGCAAACATTTCACGTTCATATTTATTGCTTGCTTTCTTTCTCATTAATCCGACCACATCCGTTGAAAGGTTACCAGCTGTAAGAAAAACGTTAGATAGTATGTAAAATGGTGCAGCCATCTGAACACCTAGATGAGAATACACGTTGTCTAATCTATCAACTAACGCTTCATCAAGGCGTTTATTTTGGTTGCTCATACGTTCTCCTCCTCTTCTTAGGCGTAAACTGTATTTGTTTCATGTCTGCTTAGAATTTCAAGTCCATACAAATTTAATTTTCTTGTATCCGGCAGGAAAATATGGTTTTCCTCTCTAATTTCTTCCCCATACATGTTATCGATCAATTCTTGGATAAATCGTTTAAGGATTGGAGCTACCCCGCCAATATAAACATACTTATAGACCTTATCTTTGGGTGATGGGAATGTATTTTCAATCTTAGTGATTAAAATTTGAGTATATTCCCTTAGTGACTCATGGATTTGCTCTGTGAGATCTACTTTTTTACCGCTGTTTCCATCCCTTTGTTCCATTTTTGATTTTTCGATGTTACTGATAATGAATTCTTCTAATGAACGAACATCATCAAAATACTCGAGCAATTTTTCACTTCTTAGTTTTTCAATGTGTTTCAAGTAGGAAATATCTGTGAAGCAGTTCAATGAATCCCTACTCTTAGGAACTTGAAGCTCAGCAGGAAGCAATGCAAGATCAACAGTTCCTCCACCTAAATCCACAATTAAGGTTTCAAAATTTTTGAATGACTTTGCTTCCTCCCTATCTTGTAAATCAAAATCTTTTTTAATAGCCCAACGAGCAACTTCACTTTCAATACGGCATTTGCTTGTTTCAACGTGTATGGTTACAACTTTTTCTAATCCTGGAGTCAATATAGTAACTTTGTGCTCTCCTTCAAATCGGCAGGCCATTTTATTTTGCACTTCACTGAACTTGTTCGTTTTCTTAAGTAACCAAATTGGAAGCATGGTTGAGAAATAGTTTATGTTAACTCTGTTATCTTCTTTGTCTTTTCCTTTTATTACACTGTAATAAGCAATTGAAGCTAGGAACATCACATATGGAATTTCAGATTCAGTTTTATCATGCAACTTGTTTATATGTATGTTTCCTAACACCTGTTTTTCTGCTGCATCCCCTACTAGATAATACTTCTCTACTCCGTCAATTGTAGTTGAAATTAGCAAACTTTGAAGAAGTAATTCGGGTTCATGTAGTGCTGAAGGAAAGTGACCGGCTGCTTTATCCTTTGTTATTTCTACTACATTTGTCGGAATCTCAAAATAATAGCCATCCACCAGAGTTTGAAAGATTGAATTACCAAAATCAACGTTCTGACGCTTTATATCCATTACTATTCCACTCCTTCTTCTTTTTTCCTGATAACAAGTATATATTTCTTTCCTTTATTTGTCTAAAGGTTCTGGTGCAAATATAATCTTTTAGAAAACTAGAACCTTAATATCCTTTTCTCTATACACAATTAGTTAACATAACCCTGATTTTTCGGCCATCAAAAGGCCTTCGAATTTCATGAAATTGGAGGGCTTTTTGATGTTACATTACGAAATTTATCATCAAAAATAAAAGTTTTTATTAATTTATATGTATAAGAAATTGATAGATTAGGAATTACAAAGATAAGGGAGTCAAATAAAGGAGGGCAAACCATGTGGAGAGAAAGTAAACTAGTGCTATCTGACTTTGTTTATAAAGATCGATTTGAATTAAGCTCGTATCTTATCTATTTGTTCAATCCATGCTATGATCATGTTTCTAATCAGTCGGAAGATACTATGGGCAAACAATTAATCAATAAAGGAAACGGAAAGGGTAAAAAAATAATGAATAAGGAAATCATGTAAGCGACCCTGTCATTCTAATTAAGATGAACAGGATCGCTTACAGTTGTTACAAATCTTTTTTAAGCTAAAAATGATTATTTTTTCTTTTTGTTACTTTGAATTTTATTGTTTTTATTTGCCTCATCACCGGAAGAATTTTCTCCACTGAGGTTTCCTTCGTCTTTCATAGTAGCCGCTGAAATAGGTACGTAACTTTCACTTTCACTTGCCTCCCTATCAGGAGAATCTGTTAGCATCCCACTCGCTTCGTCCTTTTTATCATCTGTTGTTAAGGTTGCGAGACTAGGGTCTTCTTGCACGGCAGGGAGGTTTGAGTTTTCCATAAAAACCTCTTGTCGCTCTACATCCTTTAAATAATAAGTCCCCTTTTGGGCTTCTTCTTTGATGGGAACGCCTGAACGTTCAATACGCGCTTCTTCCTTTCTAATGGTGTCCTGTACCTGCTTGGTCTCCTGAACTTTTCGCTTACCGACGACCACTTCTTCGACCACTACAGGCCTTTTCGTGACTTTGATTCGTTCTTCTGTAATAGGGACACGAATGGTTTCTTCCCCTGTAATCGGACTTCCATCGTACTTTCCATCTGTGACAGGGCGGCGTTCCACATAGACTTCTTCACGAATAAGCGGAACATGAATCGTTCGCTGTTCTTCAATTACCTCTTTACGCAGCTGTAATTCTCCGATTTGGACACGCTCTTTTGTAATGTTCAACTGTTCTTCACGGAGACGGACTGCTTTTTGTTCTTCTGTCTCATATGGTGTTTCTGACATCTGTTCGTAAACCGAACTGTTGTCAGCTATATCTGTATCAATGAGCAACACCATTTTCCCTTTATTTACTTCCGCCTCACATTGTTTGGCTGTAAATTCCGGGATGTCTCTTTCGGTGAGCCTTTCGGCCAGTATGCTAGCATGATTGCCGCCCATTCCACCTGTCATCACTGTAAAAAGGCTGTCCATCATGACACCAGCTAAGGTACTTACTTGCATGTCCGCTTCTACCATGACTCCAGTGCGATCATTCACCAAGGGGATGTCACTTCTATTTCTAGCTACCACCATCATATCTGTCTCACGATATCCCTGACGCTTTAACCCTTCAATGGCATACAAAAGATCTTGTTCTGAATGAAAAGTTCCAACGATTCTTTTTCCTATCCTCATTCTATTATCCCTCCCAAAACTGATTTAATATGAAAAAACTTACATTTCCTCTCATAGTCTGTCTACCCTAGGTTGTTTCGTTTAAAACGTTTGAAAATTAAAACCTATCAAACTTGGACATACTCAAAGAACGATAAAAAACAAGTACATATCCTACCCACCTTTAGTTAACATAACATTTATTAAAAGTAATTAAAAAGCCCTTGAATTCATAAATTCGAGGGCTTCTTGATATACGTGAAGAGATTTAGAATCAAAAGCAACCATTTCATAATTTATATGTATAAAAGAATGATAGATTGGAAATTATAAAGATAAGGACAGTACATATGGGAGGTAAGAAAATGGTGAGAGCAACCAAGGTGTTAGCTGATTTTATTTCTAAAGATCGATTTGAATTAAACTCTTACCTTACGTATTTGTTTCATCAATGTGATGAGGATGTTCCGAATGATTCTAGTCGAAAGATAAAATGGTCAAACAATAGGCTAAACACTAATTAAAGGAAATTGAAAGGATAAAAAGATAATGAATAAGGAAAAAATAAGCGATCTTGTTATTCGGGTAAGAATGAACAAGGTCGCTTGTGGTTGTTATAAACCTTTTTAAGCTTATAACACCTGTTAGAGGAAGGTAAGAGACACGTAAAAATGTAATTTTTCAAACAGTTTGGGTCTAACTCGTATCTTTGTTCTATTCCCAAAATCCACTCATATTTTAGTTTTAAATAAATGTATTTATGAGAAACTATTATGGGAATGGAGAAGGATAATTAAAACTGCTGACAAAGTTATAATAAAGGTAGACCAGCTCTATTCGGTAACGTAAGGGTGGTGACTTTTCGTGAAAAATCGTGATAAAAGGCGAAAAAAGAAACGTGACTTTTTAAAGGATTACTTGAAAAACAAGTTGGGAAATTTTAAACCAAAACTTGGAAAGGGACCTGCGTCTAACCATAAAACGTCATCACAACAGAATAGGGACCTTGATTAAAGAGTAGTTGGTTTAGCCAACTGCTCTTTTTTCTGTGTTACTTGAAGCAGCTAACATAAAAAGTATTTAAGTATGCGTATAATACAAATTTTACGCATACCTGATGGGAGTAAGGGACGAATATGTTTAAAATTGGTATCTATTTAAATTATTTTGGCATCACTCATTAAACAAGAAAAACCATTGTTTTACACCATCGATTGTAATGATAAACTTGTGTTCTCCATCTGCTGAAACATTCATTTTAAGATCACAAGGCTGGTTTGCCTTTTTCAAACCTCTTAATCTTCCGTTTATCCAATGAGTCACGATAATTCTTTCTCCAGCTTCTATCTCGTCAAAATTGAATGTCAGATAAGCTGTACCTTTAATGACCTTTTCTTCACCAGACTCAAACTCATATGTCTGGTTATTGTTAGTGAGTATTGCACTTGTGTATAGCGCTGCATCTGCTTGTGATGTTCCTGCAAGTAATAACCCTAATCCTAATACCATTGATTTGATTTTCGTTTTTCTTTCCAAAGTTACCATCCCCTTACTTCGTTGTGTTGTCCAAAAGTGAAACCATCTATCCGAGGAATACATTTTCTGTTTTTAGCGTAAAACCGTCCATAAAAGTAAACTTTTACGAATTTCTTTACTCCCTCTAATTACAGGTGTTGTGTCAACTAAACAGATTAAAAAAGGTTTATAATGATAATAAGCGACCTTCTTTATTCTCGTCTGAATAATAAGGCCGCTTACACTATTCCCTCATTCATGATTTTTTTACCCTTTCACTTTACTTTATTTGTTCCTCTATTGTTTTATCATTTTATCTTCCGACTGATCTGGAATATCATAATAGAATTGATTAAACAAATAAGAAAGGTACGAGTTCAGTTCAAATTGATCTTCATAAATAAAATCAGACAACATCGGTTTATTTTCTCTCCACACTTTCTTACCCTCCTTGTTCACTTTTCTTATTTAAACTACCACTCTCTTATACATTCAAGGTAATAAAATGTTTATTTTTAAGTGTGAATTCCGATTTTAGTGCAAGAACCATTTGATAGAAACATAGAGCCTATATAACCAGTTCAATGAAAGATTATGATGCAATTCTAAACAGCTGGTTCTAATGCAAAAAGTTCATGTACAATAAAAAAAGGTTCGTAACAGTACATCTTTATTTCCTATAACTTCACTATGTTAAGTTTGTTTCATTTTTCTTCAAAGTCGTTCTTATATACAACAATTTTAAGAAATATTCTTTAATTCCTCTGTTAATCGTAGGAATTCATCCTTATGTCGATTTTGTAATGAATGGTCGATTTTCTGTTGAATTTGCTGTTTTCGGAAATCATAAAGGGATTTATCTAATACTATTTCAGCAAATAGAGCATCCATGACGTTTACTTCAGATTGTACTGGTACATTAAGTAAATACTTTTCCATAGAAAATTAACTCCTTGCTCTTTTTATTATAATCAAAATTTTCGGATTATTCAAATATTAATTCTGCATGTCTAAGAGTAACAAAACTTTTGATGAACCGGTGGTCTTGCTTATTGAGGGTGAAAGGAAAATCTCTTAAAGAGTTTTACAGATAGATATTGAACGTAAAAAATGATAGGGTGAAAACTTTAGGGTATGTAACAGTTTTTGCACTAGAACCGTTAACTTCATGCTCTACCTAATCATCTCCCTAAAAACTCCGCCAATATCATTTCCCTACTGATCTCAACATCTCAATCATGACAAGTTGGATTTTTTTGAACTTTACCTAAATTTCGACAACGTTTTTATTTATTGTTCTTTATATTTTTATATTGAAGAAATAAATCAATAGTCATTAATGTTAAGGGGAGATTTCAACATGATTCAAACAGAAGTAGTTATTGTTAGTGCTGTGAGAACTGCCATTGGAAGTTTCGGAGGCGGTTTACAAAATGTTTCTGCGCCTTCGTTAGGTGGAGTCGTCATCAAAGGAGCACTTGAAAAAGCAGGGGTAGATGTCAATCAAGTAGATGAAGTCATTATGGGGAATGTCTTACAAGCTGGACTTGGACAAAATCCAGCGAGACAAGCTGTCATTGCTGCTGGCTTACCTCAAGAGGTATCAGCTATTACGATTAATAAGGTATGTGGATCCGGACTTAAAGCGGTTCATTTAGCAACACAAGCTATTCTTGCTGGGGATGCAGAAGTGGTGGTTGCAGGGGGAATGGAAAATATGAGCCAGGCTCCTTACCTGCTAAAAGGAGCTCGTAACGGGTTTAAGATGGGAGATCAGAAATTAGTAGACAGTATGATTCAAGATGGATTATGGTGTGCCTTCAATGATTATCACATGGGGGTTACAGCTGAAAATCTTTGTGAAAAATATAGCATTTCACGTGAGGAACAAGATGAGTTCTCTGCTTGGAGTCAACAAAAGGCTCAAGCAGCGATCGAATCGAATCGCTTTGCGGATGAAATTATCCCTGTAGAAGTGCCAGGTCGCAAAGGACAAGTAACGGTATTCGCTCAAGACGAATTCCCTCGATTTGGAACGACTGCAGAAGGGTTAGGAAAGCTTCGTCCAGCATTTAAAAAGGATGGATCTGTTACAGCTGGTAACGCTTCAGGAATTAACGATGGTGCTGCAGCATTCGTCATCATGAGCCGTAAAAAAGCAGATGAATTAGGAATCAAACCATTAGTAACCATAAAAGCGAATGCGAACGCAGGTGTGGATCCAAGTATTATGGGAATCGGCCCTGTTTCGGCAGTAAAAAAAGCTCTTGAAAAAGCATCTATACAATTAGACGATATTGATTTAATTGAAGCGAACGAAGCGTTTGCAGCTCAATCTATTGCTGTGGATCGTGAACTTCATTTTAATAAAGAAAAATTAAATGTAAATGGCGGTGCTATTGCGCTAGGACATCCAATCGGTGCCAGCGGTGCCCGCATTTTGGTTACTCTTATTCACGAAATGCTAAAACGTGATAGCCGGACAGGATTAGCAACACTTTGTATTGGCGGGGGACAAGGGGTAGCGACAATTGTAGAGCGTAGCTAAATCCCGTGAGAAGGTTCTGGTGCAAGAAATCTATGGTTTTCTGGACAGGATCATAATCAAATACCGCCCTATCTTTTTTAGATAGGACGGTATTTTGTTTACATAACACTGAATTGGAGGCAATCAAAAAGCCTTTGAATTCTAGAATTCAAAGGCTTTTTGATTCAACATAATTATCCCTATGTTATATTTAATTTCAATTCAATGTTCTTACTCTATGTAAAAGGTAATCTTTATTGACTGTTTAGTGAAATACTTCAGAGGAATCTATCACTCTCTCTTTTTAGCTCATTATATTAACGCGCAAATAAATGGTTGCCTATTCTCTTGATTGCAGAACGTGTAAAAATCCACTCATTCGTAGCTGTAGATGGATTGTAATAATAGACAGACCCATTCGAAGGATCCCACCCCTTAAATACATCAATGACAGCTCGATACGCTGGATAGTTAGGAGTCAAATCATACTGGCCATCATCTACACAAGTAAAAGCGTTAGTCTGAAAAATCACTCCAGATACCGTCTTTGGAAACCCAGGAGATTCAAGTCGATTTAATATGACAGCAGCTACGGCTACTTGTCCTTCATAGACTTCTCCTCGAGCCTCCCCATGTACCACACGAGCCATTTGTTCTACATTCAATAGTTGTTGATATGTACGCGTCCCTACTTTGCCGTCTATACTGAGATCTGTATCTCGTTGAAACTCTTTTACAGCTCCTTCTGTAGCAGGGCCATAATACCCTGTAGGGGAAGCGTGTAAATACCCCATTTTTATGAGCTGTTCCTGCAAACGGTAAACTTGATTTCCTTCACTACGAGGCTCTAGTAACACAGCAGCTTCTGTTCTCGACACTTGGTAAAACAAAGTAACAAGAAGAGACAAAAGAAAGATCATTCCATATTTTTTCACTGTTTTCAAGTATAGTAACCCCTTTCTAATTTTGATTTATGTTAAAAAGAAATATACTGTTCTATCTTTTGAGCTACTGCCACGACTTCCGTTATCATGGTTTCTTCTCTCTCCGTAAAAATGGTTTCGTTCTCTACGGAATGTAGTAGATCAATAATGAAGATAGAGACGACAAAAATATTATGAGCAAGATGAGACAAAAAGGAAATAGTTTCGACAAAATATGTCTAAATATTACAAAAATTAGATAGATTATAATATAGTAAGTTATTGTGTATAGATTACTAAGAAACGATCCCTTATAACAGACTCATCAATAATAATCACAGATGTAAATTTAATATCTATAATCTGCACATCTTTCTGTTGCTCTAGCCAACTGTTTAATTCATATTGACTTCCAAATACTTTTATCTGAACAGCTGAGGCAATGGAATTAAATAAGCTCACACAAATTCTCCTTATATCAAGCCAATTTATTGAAAATCAATCATATTATAACACATATATGTAAAATACATATAGTTATAAGTTAGTTTACAGAACCGGGGATTTTCGGCAATCAAAAAATACTTGAATTTCATAGAACCAAGGCTTTTCCAAAGCAACATAATAGTCATTATGCTATATTACTTGATGCTAGTTATAATGAGAAGTACAGCACTTTCATACAAAGCTATGACCACTATAAAAAAATAAAGATCTTGATATTGGTAAATAAATTATTCAAAATGAGATATTTGGTATATTTGTCACGTGAATTTTTTTCTTAAAAAAGTATAATTAGGTGTATTTATAGATTATAAGTTTTAGGGGGAAATTACGAATGTTTAAAAACAACAAAATGAAGAAATTTTTAGCCTCTGCTGCAACGGCAACTTTTTTAGTTAGCGCTCTTATTCCAACAGCAGCAAGCGCCGCCTCTTTTAAAGATGTTCCGGAAAGTAATGTTCATTTTGAAGCCATTGATGTATTATCGGATGAAGGCATTATTAACGGCTATAGTGATGGTACATTCAAGCCAAGTAACACCATCACTCGCGGTCAAGTAGCAAAAATTTTTGCTCGTTTATTTGATGAGGAAGGTGAATTACAACAAGTCTTCACGGATGTTCCTGTTACACATGCTGATAAAGAGCTAGTACGTGCAGCATTTACTGTATACAATTATGAAGTAATGACAGGTTCGAATGGATATTTGTACCCTGCTAAAAATATCACTCGTCAGCAGATGGCGAAAGTATTAGTAGAAGGCCTCTGGTTAGATCATGTGGAGGGTGAGGAAAGCCAAGTAAAAGACTTGGATAAAGCCTACCCTGAATATCGCGAGTATATTGAAATTTTATCTGAAAATGGCATCACAAACGTGACAGAGTTCCGCCCAACAGAAACTGTATCTCGTGCTCAATTCGCAAGCTTTGTGTATCGCGCATTACTAACATTCGAAGAACAAGAGTAAAGAGTAGCAAAAGACCTCACCAGAATTAGGCTTGGTGAGGTCTTTTGCTACCCCCAGTTACCATAACAACCGTTCCAGGAAGTTATTTTCAATTTGGAATAGCAGTTAATATACATTTTCTAGTTCATATGTGTTTCTGTTGAAACTAGTTTGCTATAAATGGTGTTTTACGTATGTATTTAGAATTTGAAATTTCATCAATTAAAAAATCTGCAATACTGCGATTGGTAATTGTTAGTCCTGGCATATCAAATAAACTTTCTTGTATAGTTTTATTAATATCTTTTTCATATATAAATGGTAACCGAACAAGTGTCCAATCTATGCTGCTTCCTTGAAGAATGATAAGCTCCCTTTTCTTATCCTTAATCATCTTAAAATACATAATTTCAAAAATGATGGCACCCAACTTATTTACGAATGACTTTTTATCTCCATATACATCCAAAGAACCTCCTGTTACTCCGATATACCTTTTAATTCCGATATCTCCCATAATAGTAATTATCAGTTTTGTAATTTCACTGTATAAAGGTGTATCTCTATTTGGTTGTCCAAAAGTATTAACAACAGCTTCGCATCCTTCAAGTAAAAAGCGAATTGAATGTGGGTTTTGAGCATCTCCTTTAATAAGCTCTATATTTGGGCTGGTTACTGAAACTTTTTCTGGATTTCGGACAAGCATGCGAACTGTATAACCTTTTTTAATTGCCGTTTCTACTAAAAACTTACCTGCTTTTCCAGTGCCTCCTATAATAGCAATAGTACTTTTCATCTAGAATTAGTCTCCTATCTTAAATTTCCTTTTATCACCATTTTATCACGAGAAGGTTTAAAAAGTCGTATACCCTAAAATCAATACTCTATACATATCAATTTTACATAACAACTCCTCTCTGCAATCAACAAGAGCTCCAGATTCCTGTGAATTTGAGACTTTCACCATAAGAGCACGGGGGTTTTTTCTATAGACATATAAAACGCCTTATACGCGAATATAAGACGTTTAAACCCTATGTCCACTTTTAGTCACCATAATGAAGGATTATCGACAATTAAAGAGCCAATAATTAATGACAGAATAATTCTCTCTCATAATACTTCTTTAAAATAGGCAACATAAATAAAAAAGGGGTGAGTAAATGTTTAATCGTAAAGTTATTAGGCTTCTGATAGGTAGTACCATTTTATCTAGTCTTTTTAGTTCAACAATCATTATTATGACACTTATCCATCACTTTAAAATCCTGCAAACGATTAAAGAACATAACAGAAATTAATCATATTTGAATTGTGTAACCTATAAAAACGATCCAGATAAGTAATTTAAAGTTTCTCATAAGTTTATTTGAATTCATTTGTCACCTTATGCTTCTCTTTTTGATTAGGATTTGCTAAAGAAGAAAGTTTCAATTCAACAACTGCTAGAGTTAGTCTTGTTTACTTTTCATTTAGTTTTCTCACAACATCATCATAATTGAGACACCCAAGGCCATTAGATGCTTCTTCAAATTTTTTGAATTCATCTTCTGAGCCTAGATAAAAGCTCCTAAAAATCAGTTCTGCTGTACCTTCTTTTGAAGAAGATCCGTTTCCTTCAGATTGGATGTTGTCCAAGGGTATTTCTTTTTTATGGCCATTTTTGCTGGCATAATAATAATGTCGTTCAAAATTCGGAGAGGATTTTTCGTTATCCCATCCGAAATGTTGAGGAGATGATGTAGCAAGTGCACCATGTTCATTGAGTTTATATATTATAGTATCGTCTTTCATCTCTAATTTTGGCGTATTGCTTATATCATAAACGATATAGGAACAGCCGCGGTATCCATCGGGTAACAGCACTTCCTCTTTAATTTTTTTATCTTTCATGTTAAGACAAGCGCCAGCCACTAATAATAAGATAAAAAAAGATACAGCTATTTTTTTCATGCAATTACCTCCCCGTCTACAATAAGGCCAGCCAAGAGCAGAACCAGTGGCTTTTCTGTATCATCCAATAAATCAGACTAAATAAGTATAAATTAAATTTCTATCCAAATACTAACGTGCAAAGAAATGAATTCCAATAACCAGCTCTTAACTGTTATTCGGGTGAATTATGTGTGAATGATCATTGGGAGTGTGAAAAAATGCCTAATAAAGACGAATATCTATCGGACACGATTAAATATAGTATTTGGATGACAAATACGGATGACCCACAACTGGAACCTAATTTAAAATCGGAGGATATACCAAATGAAAAAACGGCGAATCAGTCGAGACAGGTGAAACAGCAAGAGGAGAATGACAGGTAGGTACCTGCTATTAGTTCCTTCGCCGCCTATTAGCCGCCCATCGAGGTGTCATAATAAAATAATTATGAAACTAATTCTATGTATGGAGGGATCTATATGAATATCTACTCACCTATTGTCACATGCCCAAATTGTCAATCACAAAAAGAAATTCATTTAGTATTGACCGCACAGTCCAATCAAAATGTGATTTACGATTGTCCCGATTGCGGCTATGAACTACGGAATATAGAAACAAGCAAAGGATAAAAAGTATGTATTCTCTATATAAAACGAGCGGTCATCAAAAAAGGCCGGATATCCAACATACCCAACCTTTTTTGAACATGTAGAACTTGTAGTGAAACCGAAGAACATTTTTTGCTTTGAATAAACGATCTGTACTTATACATAAAATATTGTGGTGTTTATTTTTTTGTTAAAGAATATTCTTTTTCCACCGGAAGTTGTAAGCTGACGATCATTTTGTTCATTGCACTAAACAGCGCTTTTACAGAAGAGGTTGTAATGTCCGAGTCAATTCCACAGCCCCAGTATACCGTACCATCGTGAGCGGTTAAACCAATATAGGATACGGCATTCGATTTCGAACCTGTTTCCAGGGCATGTTGCTTATACACCAAATCTTTATAAGTGATGCCAAACTTAGTTTGAAGAGCGTTGCTGACGGCATCCAATCTTCCGTTTCCTTCACCTGTAATTTCCTGAATCTCATCATTGATTCGAATGGAGACGACAGTTCGGTAATCATCATTTTGAGTAGATCTGTAATTGATAAATTCGACAGGGGTCTTAATATTCACATACTCTTTGATGAAAATATCATATATTTCATTTGGCATAAGCTCCTTATGCAGGTGATCCGATACATTTTTAACTGCATATCCGAAGCTTTCTCTCATTTGAGGAGGAAACTCCAGCCCATACTGTTGTTCAAGTACATAACTGATTCCTCCTTTTCCAGATTGGCTGTTAATACGGATCACATCCGCTTCATACTCTCTGCCAATATCTTTCGGATCAATCAATAAATAAGGGACTGTCCACTGCTCCACATCCTTTTCTTCTCTCCATTTCATCCCCTTGGCAATCGCATCCTGATGTGAGCCTGAAAAGGCAGCAAATACGAGCTTTCCGGCATATGGCTGTCTCTCATTTACTTTCATTTTTGTCATACGTTCGTATACAGCAACAATTTCCGGAAGATCTTCGAAATGAAGCCCAGGATCTACCCCGTGGGAAAACATGTTCAATGCCAGCGTAACAATGTCCACGTTTCCTGTTCTTTCTCCGTTTCCAAACAGTGTTCCTTCAACTCTCTGCGCTCCGGCAAGCATTCCTAACTCTGCATCTGCAACACCGCTTCCTCTGTCATTGTGCGGATGGAGTGATAAGATGACATTCTCTCTGTAGTTCAAGTGATCACTCACGTACTCAATCTGACTTGCATAAACGTGCGGCATCGACATCGAAACGGTAGCTGGCAAGTTGATGATCACCTTATTATCAGCTGTGGGCTGCCATACCTCGAGTACCTCGTTGCATATCTCAAGTGCAAAATTCGGCTCTGTACCTGTAAAGCTTTCAGGGGAATACTGGAATTGGAAGTTCCCTTCTGTTTCAACAGCATATTTCTTAAGTAATTTTGCACCGGTCACCGCAATATCGATGATTTCTTCTTTTGATTTTTTGAATACTTGCTCACGTTGTGCCACCGATGTTGAATTGTAAAGGTGAACCACTGCTTTGTTCACGCCTTTAAGCGATTCAAACGTTTTTTGGATAATATGCTCCCTTGACTGCGTTAACACCTGAATGGTCACATCATCAGGGATCAAATCTTGTTCAATCAACGTGCGCAAAAAAGCATATTCGGTTTCGGATGCAGCAGGAAAGCCAACTTCGATTTCCTTGAAACCTACTTTCAAAAGCAATTGAAAATATTCCAACTTCTCCTCCAGACTCATAGGGACGACCAAAGCCTGATTTCCATCTCGAAGATCTACACTGCACCACATAGGAGCTTCGGTAATATACTCTTTCTGTGTCCATTTAAAGCTTGTCACTGGGGGCATAAAATAACCTCTGGAATACTTGTTAACATTTTTCATTTGAAGACCATCCTTTCATGGTTCATACTGACTTTATTTAAAATAAAAAAAGCCTGTTATCTCATAAGAGACGACAGGCTTTACCTTCGTGGTACCACTCTTTTTGATTCGTTTAATCATACTTAACGAACCCGCTTAATGACTTGATGACGGTGGTCAACCGTTAAGACCTACATATCAGCCTTACCACTCATGGGCGAGTTGGGGACTTTATTGACTGTCTTTCACCAACCGACAGCTCTCTAAACAATAAACATTCCTTAATACTCCCAATCATTGTGTTTTCACAATCTTTTAAATTTTCCTTATCTTATTATATATTTTTATTTTAGTCAATCATATTTTTCATTATTTTTTATAAATTCACTTAATTTTATATGCAGTTACATTTTCTTTTAACTCTTTAGACATTTTATCTAATGGTTTCAGATGATGAAGCTGTTTAGTCGATATAAAAAATTCAGTTATTTGAAGTATAGACATAATAAAGGATTACTAAATTTGGAAAAAATGATTAATTCTATTGGAAAAATATTCAGCACAGAGTAAAATAATTTCAAATAGCTAAAATCTACAGAGGCTATCTGCATACATTATATAAGGGAGGAATTATGAATGAGTCGGCAAATTATCTTTCAAGAAAATGAATTAGTGATTAAATTCTCGGGAATGACCGTTGTTGCAGGTTTAAAAGGAGAATTGAACATTCCTTATAGCTCTATCAAAAACGTACAAGCAGGAAATTTTAAATTGCATTGGGCCGCTTTGCGAATTGGCGGTACATCCATTCCATTTGGCTATAAAGCAGGACGTTTCCTTTATAAAGGCGAAAAATATTTTTTGTCATATAACAATCCAAACCAAGTCGTTATCCTTGATTTAGAAGGTTACGATTATGATAAAGTGGCGGTTGAAATTGGTACTCCAAAACAAGTTAAAAATGCAATTTTGAAACGCTGCCCTCAATTGGTATAAAAGGTACTTAACATGAAGAGCCCCGCTCCGTAGGAACAAGGGCTTTTTATCGTTTAAGCCACCTGAGAGTAATGTAATGATTGAATATCCTTAAACTGCTGCTTCCTTAAGGGCCTTCTTAATCTACTATAGAGGAATGATAAACCTGCCGTAATCTATGGGGAAAGGAAACGACTATGATTGACTAACTGGTCTATAAACAAAACTTCTTTTTAAAAGAGATCTTGAATGATAGTATTTAGTATTATATAGCATTATTTAAGAAAGATGGTGGAAAATATGTTTACTAAGGAAGAAACGGAAGCAGTCTATAAAGCCATATATAGCAGAAGAGATATTCGAAGTTTTTTACCTAACCCCATTCCCAAAGAAGTTATACATAAGATATTGGATGCTGCTCACCATGCTCCTTCGGTAGGATTTATGCAACCTTGGAACTTTATTGTCATTTCCTCTCAAGAGGTCAAAGAACGACTGGCTTGGGCAGCCGATAAAGAAAGAAGAGCACTAGCCGTCCATTACGAAGGAGAAAAAGAAAATAAGTTTCTCAACCTCAAAATCGAAGGATTGAAAGAGGCCCCTTTAACAATCTGTGTAACATGTGACCCCACAAGAGGAGGTTCACATGTATTGGGACGTAATTCTATTCCAGAAACGGATATTCTTTCAACAGCCTGTGCTATTCAAAATATGTGGTTAGCGGCTTGTTCTGAAGGATTAGCAATGGGCTGGGTTAGTTTTTATAAAAAAAATGATATTCGTGATATTTTAGATATTCCACCTCATATTGAGCCCATTGCCCTAATGTCTATCGGCTACACGGATCAATATCCTGAAAAACCTCTTTTGGAATTAGCTAATTGGGAAAAAAGACGATCATTAAATGACCTTGTTTTCCAAAATAAATGGGACTCCCAATAACCCAATTTTATCGCATTCTCTAGAGCGTCATTATTTATAAAGGAAACTCGTGAACCTACAACTATAAGAGATATTTGCCTGTGTTATAGTGTTAGAAAGACTTCTCTACTGTCAAATAGCTAGGATGAAAGAAAAGGTGAGCTTATTGAGGAAATCCATCTTCTTATCTGTAATTTTTTCTCAAGGGGTATTTTTTGCGTTCTATCCCCTGTTTTCAAATTTGTTTTCCTATTTACACCCCATTGTTTTAGGGGTCGTTTGGGTTTGCTTAACACTGCTTGTTTTCTTTACGGTGTTTTGGATAAGGAAAGATGTGATTTCCATTCCTTATTCTCTTTTTGTAGGTTTTCTTGCTCTGTACACTATTAGTTTGCTGGTGCTTCTCTTTGTTCGTCCAACCGACCAAAGCTACACTAACTGGAATCTCGAACCCTTCTCAACGATTCTGTTCTACCTTTCAGGGAAAGTGGCACCTCTGGTTGCCTTTTACAATCTTGCAGCCAATATCGGTCTGTTTATCCCGTATGGTATCTTTCTCATGATTCGAAAAAAAAGAGCTTCTTTACCGGCCAAAAAACTTTTTTATGGCGCTTTGTTCGGTATTTCTATCATCGAGCTGACACAGTTTTTAACTCGCCGTGGAAGTCTGGATATTGATGACTTACTTCTTAATTTAGTGGGTGTTTACCTTGGCTATATCTTATTTCCTGTATTTAAACGCGTGGTCCATGTTACATGAGAGCAGTGTGTTATTAATAGGAACTGTCTGTCCCCTAGTATGCCCGGGTCATTTCAGTTGAGGAAGAAATTGTGGCTATTACGGAGCAACATGAGGAGCTAATCTCAGAGCAACTTTTGGAAAAGGGATATGATCCCGCTTAACTCATCGAAACAAAAAAAAGCCATCACAAAGGAAGGCTATGCCATTTTTAATAATATTTATTCAATATAGATCTCGGAGATTTTTTCGTGTAGGATAGCGACGTTCTCCAATTAGAGCTGATAAAACACTCACTGCAATTTTTTACTCATGTTGTACCAAATGACCCCGCCATGCTCAGAACTTGAAGCACCGTGGTTGAGATAGCCGTAATTTTCATAGAAACCAATTAAGTTCTCTTTACAAGTGAGTGTAATCGTTTCACGTTTGTTCTCTCTTGCCTTTTTTTCAAGATGTGCAAGTAACGCCGATGCCACGCCTCGTTTTTGAAAATTTGGGGAAACCGCCAATCCTAAAACACTTTGATGGCCGTCAGACGCCGGATTTGCCTTTATATCACTAAATAAGTCATCTGTAATGAAGGCTGTTTCAATGACTGGTCCATTGACTAATCCCACTATCACACCATCCTCTTCAGCCACAAAAAAACTATCTGGAATCATTTGAATGCGTTTTTCAAACGCTTCTTTCGTTGCAGCCTCTTCTTTTGTAAAGCAAAGGTGTTCAATGGCTACAAGTTCAGGTAAATCATTCATTTTTACGTTTCGTATTTTCAACATATCCATCATTCCTCCAAAGTTGAGCCCTATTCCTCAATTAGCTTATATTTCATTAGATAAGTCTTTTCCTCCAACTTCGTTAATTGGTACTTTCCTTGTAATAGTTTACTAAACTACTATTACAATACTTCTTTGTTATTGTCAAAAACAAAGGAATCGAATATGGTATCTTGTCTGGCCTGATTCATTATTTTCGTTGAGGCGGACCCTTCCGTGTAACTTCTATTTTTTTTATGAATATAATAGATTAGAAGTAATGCTTTTAAATATACGATGAAATTCTTAAAAAAGAAGGTGACTTTATGAAAAAAAATCATGAACTCCCTGAAGAACATAATTCTACTGGGAGTATTAAAATCGATCCATCAAAACCAGAGACTATACCAAAATTTGTTGATGAGCTTCCAATTCCAAAGATTCTAAAGCCAGAATCACAAGGAAATGATTATGATTATTATGAGATTGAAATGAAGCGCGCTAAGCATAAATTTCATAAGGACTTTAAAGAAACTGAAATCTACGGCTATAACGGTTTGTATCCCGGACCTACTATTGAAACAATGACAGGTCATGCCGTTCAAGTAAAATGGATAAATAATCTGCCATTAAAGCACTTTTTACCAGTGGATAAAACTGTAGACGGTGCTATCGGCAATCCAGAGGTGCGTACGGTTGTGCATCTCCATGGCGCCAATGTTGCTCCTGACAGCGATGGCCACCCTGACGCTTGGTTTTCACGTGATTTCAAATATAGAGGTCCAAAATATAGCAGGCAAGTATATGAATATCCTAATCAACAACAGGCAACAACACTCTGGTATCATGACCATGCATTAGGAGCTACAAGACTCAATGTTTATGCTGGCCTTGCAGGCTTTTATCTTATTCACGACTTTCATGAACAGAGCCTCAATCTTCCTAAGGGTAAATATGATATACCGCTTATGATACAAGATAAATCCTTTAATTCAGATAGTTCACTTTTCTATCCAAATCGACCAAATCCTCCTGAATCATCCGTTTTCCCTTCTATCACTCGGCGCTTTATCGGAAATACAATGGTTGTCAACGGAAAGGTATGGCCGTATCTTAAGGTTGAGCCTAGAAAGTATCGCTTTAGAATATTAAATGCTTCAAATACAAACGGCTATGTTTTTAAACTATTAGACGAAAACTTAAACGAACAAACCTTTTGGCAAATAGGTACGGATGGGGGGATGTTAAGTAAAACAGAAGAACTAACATCATTTCCGCTAGATCCTGCTGAACGTATAGATGTAATAATCGATTTTTCGAAATTGAAAGGTCAGACTATTACTCTTCAAACTGTAGGAGAAGCACTCCCTCCTGCAGGTCCAGGCCCTGATGTGATGCAGTTTAGAGTAGAGCTTGATCTTAAAGGTGAAAAGGATGATAGTGTAATACCTGAAATACTTCGCCCATTTGAGAAATTACATGAAGATATGGCAATAAAAACAAGAAGATTTGTTCTTACTCAAGATATAGATATTCACAAAAGGATTATGTTAACGTTAAATCACCTAGGTTTTCGTCATTCTGTTACAGAATATCCTGAATTTGATAGTATAGAAATATGGGAATTTGCGAATCATATATTCAATTCTAATTTCCCCCCTAACGTTCCTCCTAACGTTTCTCACCCGATTCATCTTCATCTTGTTCAATTCCAGATACTCGATCGCCAGCTATTTAATTTAGCTACGTTTAATGAAGAAAAATGGATTAAAGGAGACCCTTCCGATCCAGGAATTGATTATATAGGAGGTCCAATCCAACCAGATCGAAGTGAAGGTGGGGCGGAAAGGTCTTGGAAAGATACTGTAAGAGTTGAACCAGGTCAACTTGTTCCCGATCCAATTACTGGTAAAAATATAATTGCTGGTAAAATTACAAGAATAATTGTTCACTTTAACAATTACACAGGAGAATATGTATGGCACTGCCACATCCTAGAACATGAAGATCACGACATGATGAGACCATATAGAGTTATTAAAAAGTATTGTGATTAGTTAATATAAAAAAGAAGAATGTGCAAAGGTCTGTGTAAATGACTTTAGACAAGTTTAGTTTTTTCTCGAAATTAGTATAGGAGGTTATCTCCTATACTAATTTTTATTTTTTTGGGTATTACTAAGCCTTTTTTTGTATGTAAAAACTGAAACTACATTCTTACTTTTATTAGGATATACATCTATTATAGTTCACTTCTTCAACCTGTTCTGTCAGCCCAATAAAACCAGAGATTGCCGCAGCAACCCTCTTCTTAAACTTGAGCTTACAAATTATTTTATCAATTAATTCGAAACATTATTTTCATTATTGTTGATCGAACTGGATTTATCCCATCGTTTTCAATGCTTTTTTGCCAATCAGCATATGGTAATTGAAGACTTTTCATTAAACTTAAGTCTAGTCATTAAGTATGAATAAATTATCACATGTTCATTCTTTTTACCGATAGGCCTGTAGTATATTTTCACTAACTTATCGAATATGATCGTTTTTTGGTAAATAATGCTTTGTAATTTTTTCGAATATTTAGTATTGTGTTTTGTGTAAAAAACGAAGAAAAAAATGGAAAGAAGGAGAAAATTACTACAAATGAAAAAGAAGCTTGTTTATCCGTTTTTAGCCGTATCTTTAAGTTTTTCATTGGGAGCTTGTTCCGAACAGACGAAGGAAACAGCAGCACCTAAAGAAAAACAAGCAACAGAGGCATATGGTACACATACTGCCCATTGGTCTTACGAAGGGGAAACCGGTCCTGAACATTGGGGAGAATTGGATCCCTCATACTCGGCCTGCATCAATGGAAATGAACAATCACCGATCAATATCGAATTCTCACAAGTGAAAACAAATGAAAGATTAGAAAACATCCAAATTCAGTATAAGCCGACACCTTTTTCACTAGTCAACAATGGGCATACAGTACAAGCCAATGCCTCACCACCAACCAACAGCATTGTCGTGGAAGGAAATGAATACAAACTCGCTCAATTTCACTTCCATACTCCAAGCGAGCATCAATTGAATGGTCAACCTTATGATATGGAACTGCATCTTGTACACCAAGATGCAAATGGTAAGCTTGCGGTCCTTGGCGTCATGATTCAAGAAGGAAAAGAAAGCGAAAAACTGGCCTCGATTTGGGATGCATTACCGAAGGAAGAAACAGAAAAAGATGTTACCGTAGAAGAAGAGGTTGATTTACAAGCCTTACTGCCTGTTGACCAAACATCTTTCCATTATAATGGTTCGTTAACGACGCCTCCTTGCGCAGAAGAAGTGAAATGGATTATTTTTGAGCAACCGATGGAGATGTCAAAAGAACAAATACAAGCGTTCCAACAAATCTTTCCTGATAACCATCGTCCCGTTCAGTCTTTAAACGAACGTGAAATTATCAAGAACTAGATTTAAAAATTTCCAATGTCATATTTTGCAGTACCACAAACAATAGAATGATTTAATAATTAGGAAGAGGATGGGTCAAAAAGGCTTTTTGCCCTTTTGGCCCATCCTCCTGAAAGGCCCCTTCATAAAAAACGTAAAACTAAGGGACTTGGTGTATGATTTATCAAAGAATTATGGGCCAGTTTCTTCTTAATCCGCTAATTCCCTTTATTTTTTTATTCCCGTATAAATGTGAATGGCATCTCTTAAAAAGGCAGCGGTTCCAGGGTGTTTCTCATCGTAGTATGAGGCAAACCTTTCATCGTCTACGTACATTTGAGCAAGACCTGCATGCGCTTCCTTGCTGTATTCAGCCCAGTAAAATGTAATCCATTGCTTGTGCAAATCCGCTGCTTTTTGTGCCATCTCACTTGCCGGGTCACCGGTTGCCAAAGCTTGCACTAATGTTTCCTTTATTTGCTTTTCGAGACTTGTGACTTTTTCATAGTCTTCTTGCGTCATGTTCATTAGCTTCGCATTGGATTTTTCAATTGTATCTCTGCCATACTTTTCCCTGATTTCTTCCCCATACTTTTCCTCATTTTCTTCAATCATTTTTCGTTTAAATCCTTCGAACTTCTCTTCGTTGGTCATCGTCCTTCTCCCTTCCTTTACAGCTATTGTTTTATCGAGATTCGCAATAAGCATATCCAATTGGTCCCGTTTTGCCAGAAGTTTTTCGCGATGTTCTTTCAATGCATTTGTCGCGTCAAAAGAGTGTGCCGTTACGATGTTTTTGATGTTTTCCAAACTTACACCGAGCTCTCTGTAAAAAAGAATTTGCTGCAGCCGATCGACCTCTGCCTGACCGTAAATTCGGTAGCCCGATGAATTCACTCTTGCGGGTTTGAGAATTCCGATTTCATCGTAATACCGTAGTGTCCTGGTGCTGACACCCGCCAACTTCCCTAGTTTTTGCACGGTATATTCCATGCTTCCACCTCCTGACAACAACACTATACACCTTTACGCAACGTCAATGTAAATAGGTTTTTGGATGAAAATTTTTGGAAAATAGATTTAAAATCAAGTTTAGTCATGATTAGTATGTACTGTTTGTTCTACATGAAAAACAGGTTGTCCCATAAGTCTCTAGTCATCACAAGAACTGATTTTTACTGAAAGGTTCCGTTACAACTTCTGTATTTTGTAACGGGGCCTTTCACGCTCTCTTTTGGGATATTAGGTGTGTAACCTTATAATTTGATGAATTCCAAAGTTTTCTCCAAGAGCTGAAGTCTTATATTTTTAATCACTTTTTTCAAACCATCCGAAAGCAATTTCTGATTCGATGATTTCATTACCTGGTGATACTAAAAAAATAACAAATGACCCTCCTGGTGGAAAAATGAATTTTCCATCTTCATCGCTTGCCAAAGTACTATTGGGTGGTACAATTCGATTAAATGCATTGATTCCTTTCTTTGGGAATCCTTCAATTCGCTCTGAAAACGCAATTTTCCCTTCCGGCTTTGGAAGTGGATAAAGAGTGGTATTAGCGGCAATGATTTATTCATCGCCCAATTTATCGAGCATGCTTACCGGATCGATAAGATGGTTATTAAAAATTGGACGGGCATCATTTCTAAAACTAGGCCACTTGCACACCGGCATGTTATGATTTGAATGGTATACTTTTCAACAAAAAGGAGAATTTTGATGAATCCAAAAGAGATGCAAGACCAGATTATTCAAAACTATCAGCGGGATGAGCACATGATGATCCTTGTCTTTGCCCAGTGGTGCGTCAATCATGATCTCGACCCAGCCGAACTATATATGCGTGCCTATCCGCAGCAAGGAGCTAACCATGCACTTCAGCATGCGATTGATTTGACGGTTCCTAAACATGAATCGGAAGAAATCCCGGATGAAACGCTGCTTGGAGTGTTATCGTTATTTGGCAACGAGGATCTTGCTTTTGTTGTCAATGAGGAAATCATGAAGGGTAAAAAGAGCAAACGATAGCGAACGGAAGATTACATATTTTATAACGGAAGGAGATGGCCTTTTTGATCAAGTATAAAGAGCTTCATCATGTCAGCCTCACCGTAACGAACTTGGAGCGGGCGAAAAACTTTTACACGGACATCTTATGTCTTACTGAAATCACGCGCCCTGATTTCGATTTTCCGGGGGCGTGGTATGAAATCGGTCAGCAGCAGCTGCATTTAATTGAATATCCAAGTGCACAAACGATTCGACCGGACAAGCGTTTAAGCAGCCGTGAAGGACACTTTGCCCTGAGAGTCGAAGACTACGAGGAAACGCTAAAATGGCTGAAAAAGAACGATGTGGAAATTCTTGAAAAACCGAACAGCAAAAGCGGATTTGCCCAAATCTTTTGTGCAGATCCTGATGGGAATTTAATTGAATTGAATGTGGACCAGAGAGATTTTAAGAAGTGATAATATAAAGAAAAACCCCATGTACATCTATCATTGAGATGTACATGGGGTCTTTTTAGGATCCGATTAAGGACACCGACTCTTCTGTTTCCAGTAATTTCAACAGATGTCGCACCGCGTAGGCGAAGCCATCTTCATCATTTGTCTTTGTGATAAGATCGGCTTGTTGTTGAATCGCCAAAGGGGCATTTCCCATTGCGACGGAAGTGGTTGCCACTTCAAATTGGGCAAGGTCGTTGCCTCCGTCGCCAAACGCGAAAATCTCTTCAAAAGATACGTTCATCATTTGTTGATAGCGTAACAAAGCCTTTCCTTTATGAGCTTCGCTTGAAGTGATTTCAACGTTATTCGGAAAAGAAGAAGCCATGGCAATATCCATTTGGTCAGCCAATGCCGTTTTTACTTCTGGAATTTTTTCCAGTTGGTCATGATGCACTAAAGCAATAAGTTTATAGATTTTAAGATTATCTCTCTTCAAAATGTCATCATAATTGTATTCTTGAAAAAGGGTATCCAGCTCTTCTTTGCTTTTATGATGCAATGGCGGCAGCGTCGAGGGAAAGCCGCCGTAATTTGTGTATACAAGAATTCCTACTCCCATTTCTTTTAAAGCAGCGAATATTTCTTTGTACGTATCAATTGAAATTGTCGCCTCATACAACAGCTCTCCTGTTTCTGAAAATAAAACCGAACCGTTGACACAAAAAATCGGACATTCGAGATGTTGTACAGATTTGACGCCCACAACATCGCCATAAGCTCGGCCTGTGTTTAAAATGATTTGATGCCCTTTTGCTCGTAACTCTTGCAAAACTTTCATATTTTCCTCGGATATTTCATGCTGAGAATTCAATAACGTACCATCTAAATCAATGGATAGACATTTCATTGTTTCGTCCCCACTCCCGTTTTTCTATTATCCCGCTCTAACAGGCTGTAACCTCCCACAGATGGAAGATTTGCTTTATCGTGAAGTATACTGCATTTGGCCACATATGAAAAGCGAAAAAAACATGAACCTAACCTACTCTGTAAAATTAAAGACAAGTTCAACAAAAGCCTCTACTGCTGGAGACAACCACTTTTTCTTTTTTATCAGCATATGGGAATAAAATGGCTCGAATCTTTCAGAATGACATAGTTTTGGAAGCCAGATAAGCGACTAGTATATAGCGTTCAGGTGCTGATCCGATATATTCAAAGGGATAACATGTACTGACTGTTAACGTTGCACGTGGTTTTGGAACGATAACGGTTCGATCATCCTCATCAACAACCCGCACTTTGTTGACTTTGTATTTGAATTCCCCTGCCGAAGTTCGAACGACTAACCAGTCTCCTTCTCCTATTTTCCCAAGTTTTCGGAATACTGTATCTCGGTGACCTGAGAGAACGGAATTGTCATTTTCACCAGGTAGCACACTTCCTGCAAAGTGACCAACTCCTTTTTCCAACTCATCCTCGTTTGTTCCGTGATAAATAGGGAGTGTTGCGTCTAATTTTGGTATATACAGTTCTCCTATTTCTTCACCAATTTTAGGACGGACAGGATATAGCTCTTTTTCCGTTTCTTCTTTATTTGGTTGTGTCTCGATTAGCTTTGCCGTTTCTTTTATTTGACTATTTGAAGAATGAGTTTTATAAGCAAAGTAGCCTTTTGCAAACTTATAGATATTGGTAGTAGAAAACCAAAAACCAAACAAGATGCTAGCAATTGTAAACGAAAGAAGAATCAACCGCTTTTTGCGGTTGATTCCCTTATTTTTTAGTGTTCCCATCTTACGCATTCCTTACCTTTCGGTATGCTAAGATTCCGGCTAAAGTGATGAAAAGTCCAAACAGTGCATTCGGAATATAATCGGAAGCTGTTTCTGGTAGTTTCGCGCCTTTTACAGTCTTATATTCTGTTTTACTTTGAGCAATAGACTTTCCGTGTTTTGCTTTAAGTGGTAATGCAGGTTTTTCTGTTTTAATTGTTGGCTTTTCTGCACTAAGTATTGGCTTTTGTTTTTCCGGTTTAGCTATCTGTGGTTGTTCGACTGTCTCGATCACCTCTTCGGCAGACTCCTCGATTTGCTCACCTGTTTCAATAACTGTTTCAGAACCGACCATTTCACTTGTAATAATAATATCTGCTAAGAACTGACCATCTGTACTGGATAAGTCTACCTTCAAATTAGCACCTTTCAGTTCTTCTAATGCCATTAAGTCCGCAAGGGATAATGGCGTTTCTGAACCGCCCTTGACAAGGCTATAGGATGCCTTCAACTTAAAAATAGATAGTAGCTCTTCGTAGATGGATGCTATTTCTGCAATTTGCCCGGATGTAAGTTCGGTAGCCACATCAAAGTCCTCGAAAGCCATCATGCGATTACCCAATTCATCAAGGCGTGTCATGATTTCAGGATTGGAGAGGGGCTCCTCTAAGGACATTAAATGGTCTTCGATACGTTTAAGTTCCTCTTCTGTAAGGTCGATTTCTTCAAAGATAGGAAGAAGTTCTTCCGCTATTTCTTCACCCATTCCAGGAAGACTCCCTCCAGAATAGTTCCAAATATCTTCCTCTAGGTCATCAATATAAATGTAATCGTTAATGTCCTTGCCATTTTCCTCTAACAATTGGAGTAAGGATTGTTTATCCAATTCATAATTTTCATTAAAATAATCTAAGTTGCTTAGGTCGGCTTTAATCACTTCGCCTAAGAAATCGCTTAAATCTTCGACAGTTTCAAAGTCAGCATTGGTCATCTCATATAAAGCAAGAGATGCTTCAATATCTTCTTTCGTCACTTCAAAGCCTCTTTCCTGGCTAACTCTAGCTAAATAATCAACAAGATCTTGGTCGAAGTTTGGATCACGTTCAAAAACCTCATTATCTGTATAGAACCAAACGGCTGTGTCCAAATCATCAATATAAATGTAATCGTTGATTTCTTCACCGTTTTCTTCTAGCAAATGGGTGAGGCTTGCCTCATCCAATTCATACTCTTCATAAATATAATCTAAGTTGCTTAGATCGGCTTTAATCACTTCACCTAAGAAGTCACTTAAATCTTCGACAGTATCGAAGTCTTTGATGTTCGCCTCATAAGTGGAAAGAGATACTTCTATATCATCTTTCGTTACTTCAAAACCTCTTTCTTTACTAATCTCGGTTAAATACTCCGTAAGTTCTTTCTCAAAACTTGGTTCCTGAGTAGCTAGTGTTGCTTTGGGAAATAATCCGATTAATAATGAAAATGATAGTAAAATTGCCCCCAGTTTTTTCATTTTATTCTCCTTTTCTGAGCCCTTCTTTCTATGATTCTAGAAAATTATAAGATATTAACATTAGTTTAACAATGAATGCTATATTACCAATTTGAGGTAGTGTTGTTATGTCCTGGATGTTCGTTGTTTGAGTAGATTGGATAGAATTTAATATAGGAGTAAATCTCAGATAACGGTATATATTGTAAAACCCTTCTTAAATTGCTTGTTCGTGCAATAAGACGCTGCATAAAAAACTCCTCTTGCTACATTTCAAGAGGAGTTCACATAAGTGGGGATTATCGGAAATTAATTTATAGACGATTCTTTGACTAGATTGATATTCTCAAAGTGCTCCACTACTGGAAATGGATCATAAAAGTGGTGCAATAAACGTTTCCACTCTTGATATTCCTTAGATCCTCTGAATCCTACTGTATGGTCTTCTAGTGTTTCCCAGTTTACTAAAAGTAGATACTTCCCTTGTTCCTCCATACATTTATGGAGAGTATGGTTAACATATCCATTCATTGATGAAATAATGGCAGAAGCTTTTTTGAACGTTTCCTCAAATTCATTTTCCATCCCTTTTTTTACCTGCAACATGGCAGCCTCTAATATCATGCACAATCACCCTTTTTTGACTTTTATATATGATACACCTTTAGGTAGTTAACATAGGAAACTAATTATTATCTTGTTTCTATCTCTAGAAAATCAAAACCCGTTAACTTTCTTGTTTGTATAGCTTTCTTTACACGCTCTGAAACAAATATAGAGTCGGCAGATCCCTGTACTTTAAAAACATCTAAACCAATTTCAAAATACACAAACCTCCCTTTTTCACCCTCTAATTTATGCATATCATATACAAATCTAGTAGACATAGCCATTCTTCTGGAACCAAACTACAACAAAACCCCTTGGTGCCCAAGAGGTTTCAACGTGTCCCAATTTATCGTTTATGCATGATTTTATGCATCGTTGATAAATCAACGTTTTAGGCTTCTGAAGAAACCCGGCATCTGCATAAAAAAGTGGGGCTTTATGCAGTCTCTTGTTGAACACCCCCGTTCAATAAGAAGCTACCCAATACCAATGTTCATCCAACTTTTCTATTTCTTTAAAGTCTCCATCAAAATCACTTCTTGCAGGTCTTTGATCGTTTGGTGAATACACAAATCCTGAAAAATTATCTAAAATGCCTCGATAAGTAAAGAAAAGAATGGAATAGCTATCACCATTTTTCTCTATTACAATCTCCCCGCCTCCTTCTTATACTAATCTTCCTCTTAAAAAATGACCATGTTATGATGACGGCGCATTAACCGTTAACGCTTCAACGATTCTATTGATTTCGTTCATCATCTTTCCATCCATTTCCCACTTCAAGCAAGAAAGATTGCTTTCTAAATGCGCCAGTTCTGTTGCGCCGGCAATGACCGGTCCCACTGCATCTTGTGCGATCAGCCAATTTAATGCAATTTCTTGAATCGGCTTTCCAACTAAACTTTCAATTTCTTTCGCGGCTACAATGTGGTGCTGCAATGACTCCCCTTGAAGCTTCGTATTATGGACGGTCACACCTTTATCAAAGCTCGTTTGTCCCGCCAGAAGACCTTGCATTAACGGGCTGTATGGCAAGAAGAACTGACCGTTCCCGTTCAGGAACGACAATAATGAATTTTTCACTTCATATTCTAATGGGATACCGTGATAGGAATTGGCATTTGGCTCCATCACATTATATAACCCTTGGTGGGAAACGATATCGGTAATCTCCATCGCTTGTTTCATTAAATCGATGGAAAAATTGGACACGCCAATATAACGAACTTTTCCTTGTTCTTTTAGTTGGGCCAGCGCTTCCATTGATTCGCGAATATCCGTGTTTGGATCCGGCCAATGGATTTGATACAAATCGACATAATCAACTTGCAGGCGCGTTAAGCTATCATCGATTTCTTTGAAAATATTACTCTTTGTTAAATCATTTCTTACATTTTTGTTCTCATCCCATGGCAAGCCTACTTTCGTTGCCAAAAAGACTTGATCTCGTTTTCCTTTAATGGTTTCTCCCACGACTTTCTCCGCATGGCCAAGACCGTAAACCGGAGCAGTATCAATGAAATTGATTCCGGCATCAATGGCAGAATGAATGATTTTCGTTGCTTCCTGTTGGTTGAAGCGGCTCCAATCCTTAACTCCGGAAAATTGCCATGTACCTAGCCCTAAAACAGATAATTTTTCTTCAATCGCGTTAAAAGATTTATAGTTCATGTTTGATTCCTCCAAAAATTAAGATACAAACGGTTTCATAAACCGGTTTAGTAAAATCTAAAAAATAAACACTTATTTGGCCACAAGCTCGCCTTTTGCCTGTTTCACCGCTTTTGTTAATTGCAGCGCCTGTTCGGTGATTTCTTCATAACTTAATTTTAAATCGACTAATGAACCGCCGGCTCCGACTGCGGCAGCTCCGTTTTTAATAAAGTCCCCGGCATTTTGTTTGTTGATGCCCCCCGTTGGCATAATCGGGATATGAGAAAGCGGGCCCTTCACATCTTTAATATAATCCGGGCCGAATGTACGGGCCGGGAATAGTTTCACCATATCTGCTCCTGACTCATACGCTGTCACCATTTCGGTCGGCGTCAATAATCCTGGAACGGATAGTTTTCCATAGCGATTCGTCATTTCAATGATTTCTTTTTTCACAATCGGCGACACGATGAAGGAAGCCCCTGCATCAATCGCTCGCTTGGCCGTTTCCGCATCCAGCACCGTCCCTGCTCCAACTACAACTTGATTGCCCATCGTTTGTTTTAACAGAGTCATCGCCGCAAACGATTCTGGATTTTCGACTGTCAGTTCAAGGCAGTCAATGCCGCCTTTTACTAATGCGTTTGCCAAATCGATGATCGTTTCCGAGTTTGCTTCCCGAATAACCGCGACCACTCCTGAATCGAGAATACGCTTACGAACTTCCCATTTATCCATGTTCCATTTCTCCCTTCATGTTACCGTTATCATTTTACCTTTCAATCACTTCACGTTCGCCCATAAAGGCCAATACATCTTCATAAAATGGAAGGCCTTCATTATCTCCTCGTACACTTACTACCATCGCGCCGACGGTATTGGCAAAATGCACGGTTTTCTCAAGAGGCCATTGATTTAATACACCGTAAATAAACCCGGCATCAAAGCCGTCTCCCGCTCCAATCGTATCGACGACATGCGGCACTTTAACGGAAGGGGCTTCTATCCACTCTTCTTTGGAGGCAGCGATGGATCCGTCTTCTCCTCGCTTGATTACAACCGTTTTAATTCCATATTCGAAAAAGGCTTGAACCATTTCCTTCGGATCGCTCGTCCCAACCAATATGTCTGCTTCTTCTTCGCCCGTTAATAGAATATCCACATACGGTAAAAAAGAGGTTAAGACACGCCTTGCTTCTTCTTTGCTCCAGAGTTTCAAGCGGATGTTTGGATCAAATGATATAAGCAGTCCATATCGTTTCGCAAGTGTAAGCGCCCGTTGAACAATGGCTGCATTGTTTCCTCCAATGGCAGGGAAAACACCTGTCACGTGGAGAAGCTTCGCTTGTTTAAAATAGTCTTCATTCAAATCGTCCGGTGTCATGGTTGACGTTGGTGATTTTTCACGGTAATAAAAGGTTCGGCCAGACCCGTTTTCGCTCATCTCTTTAAAATTCAGCGATGTCGGGTATCCCTCCATCAGTTTCACTTCAGACGTATCAATACCTTCTCCTCGCATTTGATGCTTGATAAATCGTCCGAATTCATCACGGCCAAGTCTGCTGATCCAGCCTGTTTTTAATCCTAGGCGGGCACAGCCGATGGCAAAGTTCAGTTCGGCTCCCCCTATTTTTCGTTCAAATGAATTCACAAATCTCATTGGCCCTGTTGAAGCTGGATGGAAGGTGATCATCCCATCCCCAATCGTGATTACATCATTCATTTTCTTCACACCCTCCCCTTTTTGGTTCTTACTAGGTTTATCCCGCATTAACGGGCAGTAAGACCCCCACTTCAAAGCTTAGAGTCATTGAAGAAGCTTAAGTGGGGGATAACTGCCCGTAAAAGCCCGATAAGTCAACTAACCATCGGTAGGGGATGAAGGAAAACCCCCACCGATGGAAGTTTCCTTTATCTCTTCAAATAGCTTCCGGATGACTCACGTATCATCAGTTCACACGAGAAGACATGTTCACTTGGCACAGTCCCTGCTCCATCCTGTTCCACTTTGGCAAATAACCATTCCGCCGCTTTTTCTCCCATCTGAAAGGCAGGCTGAGAAATCGTCGTAATGGACGGTTTAAAGATGGACGCAAACGAGAGATTATCGAATACGACAAGAGCCAATTCCGTTGATAAAGAAATGTCCTTCTCCTTGAGGAATTCCAGTACTTCCATCGACACTAAGTCGTTGGCCGCAAATATAGCGGTCGGTCGTTCCTTAAGCGAAAACATCTTTTCGAGTTCCTCTTTGATGTGATGAATTTCAATGCTTTTTACATAATTTTCGCAGATAGGAAGATTATGTTCCCGTAAAGCATCTTTATAACCTTCTAATCGCTCGACTCGAGGGCTGATGGTTAAAGGGGGCGTCACGACAGCAATTCGTTCATGCCCCAGTTCAATTAAGTGTTTTACGGCTTCATACGAAGCTTTTTGGTTGTTCGGAACAACCGTATCGATGTTCACACCAGGTATTTTTCGATCCATAAATACAACAGGATACTTTTCTTGTTCCATTTGTTGATACAGATCGATGTTTCCTCCGGTCGGAAAGATAATCAATCCATCCACTTGTTTGGCGCGCAGCACTTCGATGTATTTCCGCTCTTTTTGCGGATCATCATCGGCGTTGCAAAGAATGACGTGAATGTCCCGTTCATGAAAATAATCTTCAATGGACCGGCTTACTTCCGTTGAAACGCGATGCATAATGTTCGCAACAATGACCCCTATGGTCGATGTGCGCTTTTGCTTTAAGCTTCTGGCAACATAGTTCGGTTTGTAGCCGAGCTCTCGAATGGCATCTTCAATGCGCTTTTTTGTTTCCGGGCTCATGTATTCATAGCGTTTATTCAAATATTGTGAAACGGTACTTTTAGATACTTCCGCTTTTTTGGCAACATCGGCCATCGTGGTTTTAACCATTATTCCCACCTTCATAAATCGGTTTACTAAACCGGTTTAGTTAATATGTGCTCATTATAAACGATATGTAAACGTTTTACTAGATGCTATTTAAAATATTTTGAAAAAATCAACGAAAAGGCAGCTTGGCCTTATGTCGTTTCCATTATCGTTCATTTCCTGTTGAGGATAATATTGGTTTAGGTTATAATGAATTATGCATGTGATGAGAACGTTACATATGTTAAACGATTCCTATATTAAAGGAGCGATAAATTCATGAACATTACCATTTATTACGGAAACCACGAAGATAAAACGATTCATACAATGGATTGTCATATAGAAATCGATGAAGAAGAAATGACTGTAAGTACAGACATTCAATAAAAAGAATGAAAAGGACGCCGTTCGAAAGATTCGATCGCGTCCTTTTCGTTCTTTTTATCCTGCCATCAGCTTAATAATCATTAAAATCAAATCCCTTTAAAGAATCCATATGGTTGGCAATCATGGCGATGATGGTACTTGCTTCCTCTTTACTGAATATGAAATGGGATTCATCCTCTATTAAGTCATCATTGGCTGCGACTATTCGATTCACTCTCCGCAATACACCATCTCCTGTATCTTGGACAATTCCAAATTGGTAGGTGACTTCTACTTCATCTTCATGAGCGTATGCCGTCACTTCCGGAGTGGTCCAGTCCACATCGATTTCTTCGAAAAGTTCATCTTCTCCTGATTCACCTTCCACCATGAAATATTCCTCTTCATCCTCTATTTCGTCATTCCCATCATCATTCATATAATCATGGAATGTATCATGGACAGCATCGACGATATCTTCTATGTCAGAAAGGATGATTCTCGATGTTTGTTCAAGATCAAAGTCGAACGTTTCCATATAAAATTCTTCATTGTAGGGATCGAAGAAAAGTGTACAAAAGTACTCCCTGCTATTTTCATCCATTCCCGTTTCAATGAAAAACTCCATACGAGGGTGCTTGGCCCCTCTATCAATCGAAATATGACCAATTTGATCATATTTATCACAAATGGACTCCAAATGGTCTTGAAGCTCCCCGCTGACTCGGTCGAACCATTCTAATGACATCATGCATCCCTTCTTTCCGATGTTCTCCTTTCTATTATTCCTTGCTTTATCCATTTTAGACCATTTTTAATTTACGCTTCTTTAATAATCTTTTCTACATATGAGGAAAGCTCATGCGTATGTTCCCATTTGCCTTTTCCCGTATCGACTTTCGGATGGATGATCACTTCAACGGTATTGGGTTTAATCAAATAGCGCTGCTGTTCCAATCCTTTCGCGGATCCCCTTATCGTAATCGGAACAATGCTGCTTTCAGTATCCAGCGCCGCCTTGAAACTTCCGGGCTTAAAAGGCAAGTCCCTTTCCCCTTTCGTAATCGTTCCTTCAGGAAAAATGAGGATATCTTTTCCTTCTTCTAAATATCTTTTCATTTTCTTCAATACTTCGACTGCACTTTTTCGGTCCCCTCGCTTTAAAGCAATATGACCGATTTCTTGCATCCAAACGCGAAATACTGGAATGTCTTCAATTTCTGCTTTCATCACAAAGTAAGGAACGCGGTTTAGACAAACGTACATGAGAAGAGGGTCCAGATGACTTTCGTGGTTGGCAGCAAACAGCACGGGTTCTTGTTCGGGAATGTTTTCTTTGCCTGTTATCTTTACACGGACACCTGCGATTTTAAAGAGGCGTATGATGAGCGTTCGTAACTTGGCATTCAGCACCTCTTCTTTATAAGCCCGCTTTTTCACTGAGTGAACATATGGAATGTGAAACACGAACCAAAAGGATACATATAGCACGATACATAGAAGTCTCAACACATAAATTCCCCTATCCTTCCATTGTTTCTTTTTACTATTTTACGTTTTTTTTCAATGAATGCTACTTTTATCCCGCATTAACGGGCAGTAAGGCCCCACCGATGGAAGTTTCCTTTATAAGAATACACTGAACAGGACAAAGTAACGATGAGCATTCTATGGAGGTGTTGGATCATGAACCATGACGATAAGAGAGATTTTGTAACGATTGAGGATGAACAAGGCATTGAAAAACAGTATGCCGTAGAAGCCTTGTTTGAGATGGAAGGGAATTCTTACGCTCTTTTAAGAGCCCATGGCGAGACAATCTTGATGCGTGTCAAGGATGACGGGGATGAGCAATATCTTGTCGGGCTATCCGATCCCGAGGAAAGAGAATCCATCTTGGATGCCTATCAGATTGCAGTGGAAGCTGCCCCTGCAGATTAAAAATGAGGTGTAAAAAGGAAAGCCATGAAAGATAAAATCATAGAAGCAATACAACCAGAAATGAAAAAGAGAATTGAATCCGAAATTAAAGGTATGTCCTTTTCTAAAAATTTCCGCTCAGCAACGGCTGAAGAGTGGTACATTTTCCTCCCGGGTTTTAAGGATCCGAGAACAGGCGGTGCTGCAGGAAAAGCAATTATTCACTATAATCTGTACGGAAATAAAGATGTTTTTATCAATACAACTATTATTTGGGATGATCCGGCAATGTATGAACCACAATTGCACCCTCTTGTATATGCCATTGGGGATGAACTGGTAAACCGGCTCGTTGGTTATGCAGATACCCTTCTGTCTGTACATGCAGGCGAAAATTCCTTTGACGCTGCGTATAGACAATGAGCCTGCTATGAATATGGAAAAGAAGGGCACATGAAGCTGTCACGTTCCTATATGCCCTTTTTCTCCATGAATCATCTTGTTGATTGTTGTTGTGTGGATTTTTCCGTTTCTTTTCCCGTATTGAATAATTGGGAAAATCCTCTAAATCCGAAAAGTCCGACAAACAATACTCCAAGAACCATTCCGCCATATAAAGCGATTCCTTCTCTCATAATTCTTATCACCTCGACCATATTTTTCCCATCTTTCCACTAATCATGAGAAAAATGTGGTGGAAATCTGGAAAAAATCCACTAGTCTCCTCTTCACATAAAGATACAGAAAACAGAAATAATAGTTTTGTGAGTTAATTTAAACAGAAAGAGGGAGTTACACATGACAGTTGCAGCTCAAGTAAAACAAACGATTGCAGGCCTAAAAAGTGCCCAAGCAAGCTTCGAAACATTCGCTTTAGGTACAGAAAACCAAAATGCGAAGCAGTTATATCAAAATGCAGCCCAGCAAACTCAAACAATCATTGACAGCATTACACCGCGTTTACAGGAAATTGAGCAAGAAGAGCCTCAATACAAACAATAATTGTAATGATGGGATTACTCGAAAGGGCTGTCTCCTTTCGAGTGTTCCCGACAAAATGAACCGTCGTATACACCCAATCATCACAAGGGTCAGTCCCTCTTTTTTATTTACATAAAAATGGAAATGTTTTCTTTCATTGTCTATCCTCATCAATAAACTATTTTCGTCTGATGCTCAAGTTTAAAGAAACGCGTTAACAATAAGAAGATAGGAAGATGTAAACATGACAGTTGCCGCTAATGTGAACCAATGCCTTTCCACCATTAAAGGAATCCAATCACAATTATCAAACCTTGCATTAAATTCCATGGATGAAGAGGCCCAAAGAATTTTCCATAAAAATATGTTGTTGATGGATGAAATCAAACAAGACCTTCAGGCGCGTGTATATGAACTGGAAATCGAAGAACCGCAATATAAACAACCATAATCGCTGAGGTGAAGGGAAATGCCGGAATGGATGGATGTCATCGTTCGTTCGTTACTGTTTTTTGTCGTTCTTTTTTTAACGACGAAGATATTAGGGAAAAAGCAAATTTCAGAACTGACTTTCTTTGAATATGTATCAGGCATCACCATCGGCAGTATAGCCGGTGAGGTTATCATGGGATTGGAGAAAAGCATCCTAGTAGGAATACTGGGTATTGTGTCATTTGGTCTCATTACCTTTTTAGTGGATTTCTTTGCGATAAAAAGCAAAAAATTTCGTGATGTGATGGAAGGAACAAGTACAGTTTTCATTAAAGATGGAAAAATATTAGAAGATAATTTGAAGAAGGAACGATATACGATTGACGAATTATCCGCTTTGCTTCGCCAGAAAAATGTATTTAGAGCGGCTGATGTAGAGTTTGCCGTCTTAGAACCAAGGGGTGATTTGAGTGTTTTCTTGAAAAAGGAAAACCAGCCCTTGACACCAAAGGATTTACAAATGAATGTTCCGCAAGAAAAAGAACCCCATACGGTAATTATGGATGGCCACATTATGGATGATGCTTTGGCAGTGGCGAACAAATCCCGCAGGTGGCTGAATCTGGAACTCGATAAACTGGGTGTCTCTCTCAATAATGTGTTTTTGGGACAAGTGGACTCCTACGGGGAATTGACGATTGACATTTATGATGATCAACTGAACGTTCCATCTCCCCAACAACGTCCCATGCTGCTTGCCATGATCAAAAAATGCCAGGCTGATTTGGAAATTTTCTCCTTAGAGACAGACTCTGAATCCGCAAAAGAAATGTATAACAAAAATGCGAAAAAACTGCAAAAAGCACTCGATGAGCTGACCCCTTATTTAAAGTGAACAAGTCTATTCGAACTCAAGGAGAGAAGCAATGACATTCGAAAATCTGGAAACGGTAGTGTTTGAGGCGAAAGATGAAGAAGACCATATCCTTGTAAGCGGAAAGATTACGGGTATATCAGAAGTGCCCTATTTCGATGACTTAAAGTTAAAAGCCGTTACTGCACTGTTAAATTCAGTTGACCAGGAACATTTTAAAAATGACGGGAAAATGGACTTATTTAACGATTACATGGAAGAAATTATCAAAACCGTTGCTGCCATTAAGGCAACAGATCGATTCCAAGGGGAAATTAGGCAATAGGCGGGGATTGTAAGCCTGCTTAAGACCGTTGAAGATCAGGGGTAACAATAACAAAGAGGAGCTGTATGGATAAAGCTCCTTTCTTTTCTTTAATGAAGATATTTTTTTGTATATCGGTTTCGGTAAACGAACTTTTTGAAGTCCGACTCCTTCATGTTTCCATCATAATAGCGAAACAGCAAGGATTGATACTGGGGATAATGGTTCATTACATATAAAGCAAACTCTTTTCGTTCCATTTGCAATTTCTCGATGAATTCTTTGTCATGAACGATATCATTAATTTGTTGTTGAACATATTCCTTTGTATCTTCCCACTTGTTCTTTCTGTTTTCCAGGATATCTCTAGCGAATACCGGCAGCTTCTCAATGACGGAATCCATATATCCTTCCGACCACATGGCCATTTTTTCTTTTTCAGTTAACTCGATTACCATGTTCATAAGTTGAATATCGTCCATTTGATCGGAGCTTGCATACTTACCCGCTCTATTCATATCATCCACACCTCGCTCTCTTCATTTTCCCCTAACCTCGAACTCCTTATGAGTTTTTGGGAAACAAATGGCGACATTCCATCGACCAGAGAGCCTTTATGCATTTTTTTCATTTTTGCATCAAAATCCGGTACCAGCCGCCTTCTTTTACGACCGGTTTAAATTCCTTGATATTCAGTCCTGTGCCAGCAGCGATTTCATACAAATCTTTTTCCGTGGGAACGGGGTACAGATTGTCAAATGCACTGAAAAAACTGTTGAATACGCTTGAAAATTGTTTTCCATGCTTGGAGTTGTGAATGGGAGTCATCACCGAGATGCTTCCCGTTTCCCCCAATGAGTTTTTGAGCTGTTGAAACAATGGTTGTCGCTCCTCTGGAGAAATGTAATGCAAGAGGTTGTTGACCATGATCAAATCTGCTTGCCCATCCGGTTTCCATGACTTGGCGTTCTGGCATTCGATAGTGATATTCGGATATGACTCACAGCGATGAGCGGCTTCTGCGGCTACTTCCTCATTCAACTCAATTCCTGTCATGCGAATGGCTGGATACTCTTGAGAGAGCCGCTGTAAATATCCGGCATGCCCGCATCCTATATCCACAATGGATTGGACGTTATGTTTTTTGATGAAACGTGAAAGTGCAGGCAAGGCCAGCTGTTCCAGGAGAGAGGATGTTTGAGCAACAAGCGTTCCGTGTATTTGGTGATTGAACACCATTTTCTCTTTCGTCTTCATCATGTCTGGATAACTTAGTAAAGTAGGAATATGAAGCTCCATCATTTCTTTTAAAATGACTCCGGTAGAACGGGGATTTTTTTTACTCGAGGGCAGCATAAAACTTTTGATGGTTTTAAAATGTCCCTTTGATGTCTGTTTAATATAGCGAATGGCCATTCCGACTTCTACCCACCTTTTTAACATATCTTCCTTCAATGACCGGGCGCTCGCCACCTCTTCAATGGTCGCCGGCTTTCTAAATGCATCGTACAAATCCAATTCGTATCCCACGTACGCATGCCAGCTGTATAAAAACGACATGTTTCGCTTCATCCATCCCCTTGCCTTCAACACGCGAATATATTCCTTGATCATTTTTTGTTTCCTCCTTCATGTTTCCATGGATAGTCGTCTTCATCTGTAAACGTATACCGGTCCACATTTAAAGTGGTCGCCATTGTTTGCCTTGCAGGCAATAGGCCAATCTGTATGAGACGGTCCCACGGTGTTTCCTTCCACATGCCGAGCCCCGAGATATTTAACATTTGTTTTGTATGTAGTTTCGGGTCGACTGTCACTTGTTTCATCACTTTATGGCGCCATTTTGCAAAAGACTTCCACGGGTTAGAATAAGCCATGGCGGATAGGTGGCTGATTTTCAATATTTCATCTACCCTCGGCTTTCTCACTTTTTCGTACCATCTTAAATGCTGTGAGGACATTTGACCGGTGCTGTACATCCAGCAAAGCAATTCACCGAGTACATCTCCATCTTGTATGGCAAGATTCATCCCTTCTCCCGCCATCGGGTGAACACTATGGGCGGCATCTCCCAAAATTGCGATGTTATCTTGCACATAGCGGTTGGCATGAAAATGGGCCGGAATCATGAGCTGGATTTCTCTCCAATCCTTTATTTGCGTCACATAGCCTTCCAGTTCAGGCAAGAGTTCCGTGTATTTCTTGTGGAAAAGAGCAATGTCTTTTTCCTTCATCTCTCTGTATTCTCCGGCCGGAATCAAATAGACTGTTCGTACACGCTTGTCCGGTAAAGGAAAAAGACCTAAAAAGGTGTCCGTTGTTGACACCATCTTCCCTTGATTCAAGGAATCGGGCCGCGGAAACGTCACGGTTAGGAAATGATGGTCATAAGCATGTTCCTGAATCTTTACCCCCATCGTCTTTCTTACTTTCGATGCTCTTCCCTCTGCGCCAATGTAAAAACGGGCCTCTATTTCTTTTTCCTGCCCCTCTATAAGAACAATTGCTTTTCCTTCTTCAAATTCCTGGAATCTGGCAGGTTGTATGTAGCGGAACGATGAATAATTTGCAGCTTCATCCAGCAATGCTTTTTTTAATTCTTCATGCGGGATCATAAGCGCATAATTGAACTCGCTATTGATGACATTATAGTTCATCGCGGCTGCCCCCCATTTTTCTTGTCCTTCTTCCCCCTCCCTCATCTCAATCAAGTCAATGGAATCAATCCGATAACTGATGGATTCGATTTGGTCCAGTATGTCCATGCGCTGGAAAATTTCAAGGCTCTTCGGCTGAAGCAGCTCCCCTTTATATAAATGAGTACTTGCTTTTGATTGTTCGATGATACAAACATCGATTCCGCACTTCGCCAGTTTCAAGGCAACGGTTAACCCTCCGATGCCGCCGCCGATAATCAATATTTCCGTCTTCAAAACATCACCGCCCTTGCCATTCAGTTCCCGCGTTTCTTTCGCTTCAAACGCTGCAGTGCCTCGAATTGATTTCTAAAAGGCTCTTTGTCATTTTGAAAATCTTTTTTGTTGCCATTCTTTTTTAGGTGCTTGGCTAATACGAGGAACTTCTGAAAGCAAAATCTTAAATGTAATGGGAAGAGAGCTTTTTCAATTTTAACCCTTCACACGAGTATATCGAGGGGGGAAATTAAACACTATAAGTAGAAATCCGTCATATTCGGGAGGATTTATCATGAATCATTCAAAACATATACCACTCACTTCTTCAGAGTTAGCAACTTTATGGACCACGTTTCAAGAAAAAACGATGGTCATGAGATTTTTAGAGCACTTTCTTGAACATAACGAAAACGAGCAGCAAATCCTTCAGCTTCATTACGATCGTGCGGCCGAGAGTGTAGAATTCATCAAAAACATTTTTCATCATGAAGGGGCAGTTGTTCCCATCGGTTTTACTGAAGACGATATAAATAAAGGAACTCCGAAATTATACGATTTTATGTTTGATGTGATGTATTTGCGATTGATGTCCCAAATAGAAACGGGGCTCTTTGCTCTTTATTCCACGATGTCTTACCGTGAAGATATTAGACAGTTTTTCAAACGTGTAACGGCAGAAGCCCAAGAGACATATGATCAATCGACTCATGTTTTATTGGAGGCAGGAATTATTGCTCGCCCTCCTTATGTGTCGATGCCAACAGAAGTCCATTTTGTTCAAGATACCAATTATTTGGATGGATTTCATTTATTTGGTGAGAAAAGATCCCTCAATACCATTGAAGTTTCCCTTATCCAACATGCCATTGATACAAATCTTGTAGGGATGCAATTAATGATCGGGTTTGCACAAGTAGCGAATGAGAAAGAGATACAAAAACACTTCGTTAAAGGGATGGAATTGTCAAAGAAACTTGAAACAGAATTAGGCGATATATTACGTCATAGTTATATTGAGCCGCCCGCAACACATGCTGGAAAAGCGACAAGTTCAACAGTCGCTCCTTTTTCTGATAAATTGATGATGTATAACACCAGCTTATTAAGCACATTTGGCCTTGGCAGTAATGCACTTGGGGGCGCATTTAGCTTGCGTAATGATTTACCATTGAAAATGGTGCAACTTGGACAAGACATATACAGCTTCGCAAAAGAGGGCGGGAAAATCATGATTAAAAACGGATGGTTGGAAGAACCGCCGCAAATCGAGGATCGAAACCAATTAACGAGCGGCTGATTCATGTATATACCTTAAAAGATGCTGCTAAAATAAAGCGATAAGCCTTGAGGGAATTCGATAATATTGTATGCATGATTAAAAGGCTATCCTTACAATTAGGATAGCCTTTTACATATCCATTCCCATAAATCATTTCATATCTCCTGCCAATCCTTATCTAGGAGTGGATTGACAGGAGAGATTTTGACTGTATGATGAGCGTGTTGCAAGCCCATTAGTCAAAATTTGATTGATTGACGTCTTCAATAGGCGATTGATTTTGATTAGGACTCATTTCTTCGGCAAACTCCGCGTATGCACGTTTATTTGGCATTGGAACAACTCGTTGTAAATTATTTAACCCGCTGTTCTTAACTGCATTTTGTATGGCACTTCCCATACCATTATTGCCGCGGTTTCTCCCTAATCCGTAAGCGGCTGCACTCGCTCCGATTCCTAATAAAGAAGCCCACATTACCCCTCTATTGTTTCTTCTTCTGCCAAACATGTTTAAAAGTTGGCGACTTCTTTTTGTATTAAAAAACCTTGTCATCCATCTAAAATTGTTCAACTTCCAGCACTCCTTTTAAATATAAAGTGAAGGAAAGGCCCCATTTTCACCTTCCAACTTTCTTATTTTTACTTCACTCGTCTTTAATATGCCTGCCAACTTCTTGGCCTTTTTGATCCACTAATTACCAAATGCTAAAGTCTAAAAGGAGTATGTTAAATAGGGATGAGGAATAATAAAGAAGGATTAATGGAGGTGGATATGAGAACGTTCTCGAATCTGTTTTATCGATATCGAAAGATGATTGTAGCCGTCTGGTTCTTTCTGATTATCATTTTAAGCATGTTTGCCGTTAAACTTCCATCTGTACTTGGAGGAAATGGATTTGAGATGGAAGGTTCGTTTAAAACGACGCAGAAACTCCTTGTGGACGAGTTCGATATGAGCCAATCTCAAATGATTGCTTTATTTAAAAGAGATTCTCGTGTTTCAGACGCCGAGTTTCAATCTGTCATCAATACCTATTTGGATGAAGCGTCAAAGCTTTCTAGTGTTTCTCATGTCCAAATGACTGTGAGAGAAAAAGGAATGATCAAAGAAAATCTGGCCTATGGCTTACTGCATTTTGACCAAGAAACAACCGAATTGGATGAAGAGATTGAAGTTCTAAGAGCGATGCCGTTCAAGAAAACAGGCATTACGGTTCAATTGACAGGCGATCCGATTGTCGTCAAGGATATGAATAAGGCAAGCCAGGAAGATTTGGCAAAAGCAGAAGCCATCGGATTGCCTGTGGCACTTGTCGTTCTTCTGCTTGCATTTGGCGGATTAATCGCAGCCGGCATTCCTCTTCTTATCGGAATCGTGACGGTTGTCAGTTCTATGGGAGTGGTGTATTTCTTCCATCATTTTATGAATTTATCCATTTTCATTTTAAATATTATTCCGATGATTGGTTTAGCTCTCAGCATCGACTTTGCCTTATTGTTTATTAATCGCTTTAAGGAAGAGTTAATGAAACACGATGTCGAAGATGCGATCAAAATAACGATTCAAACAGCCGGAAGATCTGTGATTTTCTCCGGATTATGCGTATTCATCGGGTTAGCCGGGATGCTGTTTATTGACATCGATATTTTCCGTAATGTGGCCATTGGCGGAATGGCTGTCGTATTTGTTTCGGTGCTATCCGCGATTACGTTTCTGCCCGCCGTGCTCGCTTTGTTAGGGAAGAAAATAAACCACTTGAAGGTGCTGCCCGCTTCTTCCGATTCAGAAAGTAAGTGGCGTTCATTCGCCCACGTTGTCATGAAGCGTCCTGTCTTGATGGCCTTCGTATCGTTGCTGATTTTACTTACAGCGCTGATTCCGATTCGAGATATGAAGTTAGAAATTCCATCGGCGGATGCTCTTCCGGAAAGCTATGAATCAAGAAGGGCTTTAGAAACGTTCAACCGTACCTTTACAGACCAAAATACGTCAGAAGTCTTCTTGATTTTGGAAAATGAAAACAAGATACTGGAAAACGAAACACTTGATCAGGCGGCTCAAATCGTGAATGATATACAGGATGATGACATCGTCGAAAACGTGGATTCCGTCTTCACGGCCCTGAATATTCAAACAGGCGATCAGTTATTAGAACTGCTTGACCAAGAACAAATGAAAGCGAAAATACAGCCTGTTGTCGATTCATTTATTCGCGGAAAATATATGCTGGTGACAGCGACGCTTCATACGCCTTCCGATTCGAAAGAAGCGAAAGAATGGGTTCGAAACCTGGAGAAAAAAGAAGCTGACTTAGTGGTTCATATCGGTGGATACTCCAAGTTTGAACAGGAAATTTTTGATGAAATCTTTCAAAAGGCTCCATATGGACTACTCGTAGTTCTCGTTTCAACATATCTCATTTTAATGATTGCGTTTCGTTCCGTCTTGATTCCCCTTAAAGCCATTATCATGAACGTCCTAAGTCTTTCGGCTTCATTTGGATTGCTTGCCTGGCTATTTCAAGGCGGCCACTTCGGACTCACACAATCCAACATTGGCTTAGTGCTCCCCGTTTTCGTATTCAGTTTAGTGTTTGGCTTAAGCATGGACTATGAAGTGTTCCTAATTTCAAGAATTCATGAAGTGTATCAAGAAACGAAAGACAATGATTATGCAACGGTTGAAGGACTCACGTCGACGAGTAAAATTATTACGAGTGCGGCGTTGATCATGATCGTTGTGACGGGAGCGTTTGCTTTTACGGGAGTCACTCCCGTCAAACAAATGGGTGTCGGCATCGCCCTTGCAATTTTTATCGATGCCACGATTGTGCGAATGCTGCTTGTTCCTTCCTTAATGAAACTCTTGGGAGATGCGAACTGGTGGTTTTTTACTAGGAAAAAAGGGGAGCGAAATGCTGCGTAGGCTCAGGAAAAAGGACCATTGCGCTGGATGACAAGAAACTCCCTTGTTGCCCAAGGGAGTTTCTTGTCATTACAGATTACCTGTATCAATCGATAAGTGTTAAAATCCAATCCTTTAAGTCCACAATCCGTAAATGTTTGGGAGCCGAACTCGTCCCGGTTACAATCATTGGTACGAGTGACTCTTGTTTATGCATCCCTCCATGACTGGCTCCACCCACATGTGTTGGGGAGCTTTCCCCTATAAACTCAAAGCCCGGTTTTGCATTGATAACAAGGTAGCTTCCTTCATGGGAAGCAAAGGCGCTTTGCAGCCGGCTTAATGCATCAGGATAGGTATCATACAGAATTTCATTATTTTTTAATGTAAGATCTAAAATCTCTAGATCTCCCCTCACAGACCAAGATTGTCCGTATTGATCCATATATTCGCCGTCAGATTGAAAGATGAGTTCCCCGGCTTTTGCGCCGGAAATCACCTTAATCGCTTCTTTTTCCTTCCATGCGATTACATCAATCCTATCGTCGTTTTGTAGCGTTTTGGCGATGATTGAAAGCGGTAATTGCTTCGAATCCAATGAATAAACAAACGTCATCCGCTCATTTATGCCAAGGACAATTTCATCATCATCTTTTATTCCTTCTTTTAATTTCATAATGCGGTATGAACGGAGTAACCGCTTTAAATCGATTAATGCTTTTTTTCGAACGGTATCGATGGGTGCCTGTCCGCTGTCTCCCATCACAATCCAATAATTGTCCTTTAAGGCTTCATCCCAAGAGCCGTATGTATTGAGAATTTTTTGAAGTTGCCTGTCCACTTCTTTAATTCCTTTTGTATTCTGCCGCCCTTTTCTATGAACGCTGTGGTCCAAATCGGGAAAATAAACAAGTGTAAAATCGGGAAGCTTGTTGTTTTGAATAAGATAGATTAATTCCCGAGCGGAAAACTTATCATTAAAGCCATATTTTTGCCAAAAATGATTATTACGCTTCGTTGGATTAAGCCGAGACAAAGCTCCATAACTAAACAGCTTCGGTCCGTATATCCCCCGGTCACGATTCAGCGACGTAAATGCTGTCAGCAATTTGGGCAGTTTTAAATGCTGCTCGCTCCTTCCCCGATAAACGTATGCATTAATTGAAGCGGACGTTTTTCCGTTATCAGCCAGTTCTTCATGAATGGTTTTGATATCTTTACTTAAATGATCCTCGTTTAAATGGTAAAGGATATCTTTCATCCATTTTACGAGACCCGTCTTTCTCAGCTCCTTAATGTGGGTGCCGTAATTAATGAGGCGCTTTTCTTTCACACTAAACCATACTAGTCCAGGAAGTTTGTGAACATCCGCATATGTACCAGTCAGAAGGGTGCTATCAATCGTGACGGACATCGTAGGAAAGGAGCTTACGACATTTGGAAAATGTTTTCCGTGTTCCATAAAAAAACGCAGTGCAGGGGCCTTTCCCGTTTTTACAGCCTCTTGTAAAGGCTGGTCCATCAAGGAGTCCACAACAAGCATAATGACATGCTTCTTTTTGACGTTTGTTCCCATGCTTTATCCATCCTTTTTTAGTTGTCTTATTAGATAGAATTTGTTTATTCTTTGCAAAATAATCTAAAATTTCCCATGATTGATGTCATTTCTAAATGAAATGACATCAATAGAACAGATACTGTAAAAGAAATGCCGAAAAAAGCGCTCAAACACCTTGATACAGTTGTGTTTGAACGCTTTTCCCTTTTTTAGAATCATGTTCAGCAAAAAATAGATTTTCTCATTAATCAAGGCTGTTTTCGCAAACTTTGTTGTTATTTAACAAGTGGTGGGAAGTGGTTTCCGCTCCAGGTTGCTCGCTTTCCGCGGGGCGTGCGGTGAGCCTCCTCGGCTTACAGCCTGTGGGGTCTCACCTGTCCCGCTGCTCCCGCAGGAGTCTCGCACCTTCCGCTCCAACCAACCTTAAACGCTTATCTTTCAAGAAACCTATCTAAAAACAACAATCTTTTAGAAAAGAGCCTTAATCAAAAAAATAGCCTGTCTTTTAAAGAATGGGCCCTTCCTTTTGCATACGATTCATTTTTTCCGCAAGCTCTTCTTCAGGTATCACAATATACCTTTTCCCTGTCCGAATGCCGCATTCTTCCGCTTTACGGATCGCTTCTTCAAACGTTTCCCCATATGCAACAACCAAGCTCCGCTCTTCGCCCATTTGACAAACTGCATATCTACTCATGTACTGTTCCCCTTTTCCCTTCAGTGGTGAATCCAGTTTCCTATCGACTGTTCACGTATGTCATCTTCTCATATTGAACGATGCAGAAAGAAAAATCAATACATTCTCTTCTTATCCTTCTATTTTCCTTATAGAAACAAATAACAAAAATTGAATATTCAAAAAATATTGACTTTTATCTTTTTTTATCATGTAATGAATATTATTAATCATAAAGAGAGCTACGAGGAGGAAGAAAATGGGGGAACTTAAAGGTAAAGTGGTGATTGTAACAGGTGGAGGAAGCGGACTCGGAAAGGAAACGGCTCTTGCTTTTGCGAAAGAAGGAGCCCATGTGATTATATGCGGACGCCGGTTTGCAAAATTGGAGGCGGTTGAGCGTTTGATTTCAAAGATGGCTCACGGTACGATTCTTCCCATTCGTGCAGATGTTTCCATCGAATCCGATGTCAAAATGCTCGTTCAAGCGGCATATGCCAAGTTTGGCCGAATTGATTTACTCATTAATAATGCTGCTGTATTTGAACAATATAATGTAGCCGATACTTCCTTGGACTCATGGGAGTATCAGATGAATAATAATGTGACGAGTGCTTTTTTGATGATGCGGGAATGTCTGGCCATCATGAAGAAACAACGATCAGGAAAAATCATTAATATTACATCCGGGTTGACGAAAGAAGGGGCAGCCGGTTTTGGCGCCTATTGCGCCAGCAAAGCAGCTCTTGAAGCTTTAACCTATTCGGTGGATGATGAAGAACATAGGCATGGGATTACAGCATATGTATTTAATCCCGGTTTCATGAAAACGGAATTACAGGCATTAGGAGAAGAACCCGCTGCCGTTGCTCCCTATTTAATTCGCCTGGCAACAGGTACGAACCATCCAGAAAAGAGGGTCATTCAAATCAGCGATCTTGCCGCACAATAACAAACCCCTCTTCTCCTCTTGATAGTTAGCCAATCAGGTTTTTATGGGCGGTTCTCCCATATCTGACACTTTGCTCTATCTTTGAGGTGAGAGGGGGTTGTTTCTTTTTAGGGTTATTTTATGCAGAACATGGACAATTTCTTAGGTCCCGAAGGGTAGTCTAAGAAATTGTCCATGCTTTTCTTTAGTATTTGCAAAGACTTGTTCGATTGTTTCTTTACGCTTTGCAAACAACTTTTTGTTGGCAGCTGTATGTCTAAGCAGATTTGTTAGACGATACAGAGCCTTCTTTTTTCTGCCTATTATCAATACTAAGATTATTTTTTACTCGTACTAAGCTAATACCGTATCCTGCTAGACCACCGATTATAGCTGGAAGAATCCACCCTAGTCCAACTTCATGCATAGGGAGAACTTGAGTGAAAAAGCTGTTAATCACTTGAATGTGTACCCCAGCGGCATTTAATCCGTCAAATACACTAATAATGGAAGTAGATAATAAGCTTCCCTGATACACTTCTGATCTTCCTTTAAAGAACGAATGAAGAAATGTTAAGGCAATTAATATAATGGCTAACGGGTAAATAGCTACTAATACAGGCACAGAAATGGCAATTAATTGCGTTAATCCAAAGTTAGCAACAAAGGCACTGAAAATAGACAAAATAATCACGATTGTTTTATAAGACATATTTGGGAATAATTTATGGAAAAATGATGAACAAGCAGAAACAAGGCCGACGCTCGTTGTCAAACAAGCTACTGTGATCATTAAGCCTAACAATATTCCACCATAAGAACCAAAATAATAGTCTGAAACTTTTGCTAAAACTGCACCGCCGTTATCTAAATGGCCTAATTTTTCTACGCTTGAAGCTCCCATATAAGAAAGTGCCGTATAGATAACAGCTAAAATGGTTGCGGCGATAGCAGTCGCTTTAGCACAAACGGCCATGATTTGTTTTTTAGTTGTCGCCCCTTTTTCTCTAATTGCGTTAATGATAATGATTCCAAAAACGAATGATGCAAGTGTATCCATTGTTAAATAGCCTTCTTGAAAACCTTTAAAAAACGAGTTAGATGTATAAGCTTCTGTAGGTGGTTGTAAATCTCCAATTGGACGAACAAAAGCGACGATGACTAAAATTCCAATAAACGTCAATTTGATTGGTGTTAAGACTTTCCCTACCATATCGACAATTTTCGCGGGATTTAGCGAAAAAAAACACGTAATCCCAAAGAAAACGATTGTAAAAATAAGCAAAGGTATAAAGCTTGAACTTTCTGTCAAAAAAGGTTTGACGCCGATTTCAAACGCTACGCTTCCCGCTCGTGGTAAAGCAAAAAGCGGACCAATAGCTAAATAGAGAACTGTTGTGAATACAATACCGAATAAAGGATGGACACGACTGGCTAGTGATTGTAAATCATCTTTACCGGAGAAACCGAATGCTAATACACCGATTAATGGTAATCCTACTCCAGTTACTAGAAACCCTGCGTTGGCTGCCCAGATATTTGTCCCAGCTGATTGACCAAGCATAGCCGGGAAAATTAAATTTCCTGCCCCAAAAAAGAGAGCAAATAACATCAAGCCAATAACGACTATAAATGAAAATGGTACTTTACTTGACATAATAAAACCTCCGTCTACTTCCCTGATTTTTATTATCTTGATAAATAATTTTAATTTTCAGAATTATATATCCGAATAATATTAACACTCACCCAACGGATTATATACTTTATTTATCCATATTTCAATATAAAACTATAAATTTTAATATTAATTTCGAAAATAACAAAAAAAGAATTTTAGTAGAGGAAATTTCAAAAGGGTTTCGATCCTGACATCGAAAAAAAAAAAAAAAAGAAAGAAAACATGGTCATAAAGCAACCATGTTTTCTTTCTGCGCATATCGCGCTGTATCTACACTAAGAGGTTATTTAGCGAAAAACGTCTTGTTGATTTTTTCAGCCTCAATCATGTATTCTGTTTTAATCCCGCTTTTAACTCCCCATAAATAGAAACTAAGCGATAGACATGTGATGACCACCATATCCCAACCGAATGTAAGAATATTTTTACCGCCGAACTTCTCACTTCCAATATAAGAAATTAAAATCATACATCCTAAGTATAGAAGCATCCAAACGCCTGATAAAAATTGTTTTTTGAATCCATTCCATTTATTTTTCGCCTGATAGTAAAAATAAATCGGAAGTCCAATGGCCATGATGAGCACGACTTCTCCCGTTAATGGCCAACGCGCCCAGTACAAGGTAAGAGATGCAATGACAAACCCGCAAGGTGCAATAATAGAAGCACCTTTTAATTTAAATGGACGATTATAATGAGAAGCTGTGCGTCTTAATGTTGCCAATGCGACAGGTCCCATTACATACGAAATAAGTGTAGCAACCGAAATCACCTCAGCAAGTACGCCCCATCCGCGAAATAAAAACAAAAAGATAAAACACACACCTAAGTTTAGTAACATTGCTGGACGAGGAACACCGTAAAGTGGATGTAAGGTGCCAAAGATATTCGGTAAATATCCATTTTTTTGCATACCGTAAAGCATACGCGATGTGGTAGCTGTATAAGTAGCGCCCGCACCAGACGGTGATACAAACGCATCTGCATACAATACAATCGCTAGCCAGTTCAGACTAAGAGCAATTGCCAAATCAGCAAAAGGTGAACTAAAATTCAGATGACTCCATCCGTTCACAATCATAGATGGATCAACTGCACCGATAAACACCACTTGCAGAATGATGTATACAAGGCCTGCAATTAAAATCGCCCCAATAACAGCAATTGGAATAGACTTATTCGGTGACTTTGCTTCTCCTGCCATGTTAACAGGGCTTTGAAATCCATTAAACGCAAAAACGATACCGGAAGTAGCTACCGCTGTTAAAACACTTGCCCAACCATATGGTGCGATTCCTTGAGAACTTGTAAAGTTTTCGCTATGAAATCCAGCAAAAAATAACGCTCCTGCTACTACTCCCGGAACAATTAATTTCAAAATGGTAATAAATGAGTTTATCTTAGCAAAAAGGTTAACGGTCCAATAATTGATGAAAAAATAGACTAATAGCAGTAAAGAAGCTACGAATAATCCTTTGGTCGTTAAGATATTGTTATGAACTAAAGAACGGGTCCATCCGGCCCATTCCCACGGCCACGTACTCATATATTGTACTGAGGCAATGGCCTCAACTGTAATAGTCGAAGCAATAGAGATCCAGTTCGCCCACGCAGCTAAAAATCCAACAAAAGAGCCGTGTGAATATTGAGGATACTTCACCATCCCTCCAGCTTCCGGAAACATTGCCCCAAGCTCTGCGTAAGATAATGCAATTAATAAAATAACAGCCATACCGATAATCCAAGAAAAAATAGCCGCTGGTCCAGCAATCTGGGCAGCTTTCCACGCACCGAACAACCATCCTGAGCCAATGATAGAACCAATGCCCGTCAAAGTTAAAGCAAAAGTCCCCATTTTTCTTTGCATATTACTCATCCTTGCCTACCCCTTTTCCCTAGGAAAATAAAAAACACTTGATTTATAAATCAAGTGTTTGCCCAGGCGCGCGGCGTATACTCTATATGCTCCCCCATGGTGCTCCATGTTGCGCCAGTTACATATAGGAAAATAACTTTTTTATTAGTATATAGGATGATTACAAAATTCACAATACATGAAAAATATTTATTTTACGCAAAATAATCAGATTGATTTTTCGGAATTTTCCCTAAAACCTCTCTTGGATGTGAAGAAATTAGGTTGATTTCACTTTAAAAGCAAACATTGTCTCATAGAAACTGCATGGTAAAACAATATAATAAAGTCTTTTTAAAAATTATATCTAAAAATCTTCAAGGAGTTGTTTAGGCAAAATTAACCTTTCATAATTTCTAATAAATCCATTAACCTAGTCCATATATCGATTTCATGTAAAAGTGAATGAACTCAACAAAACACATGCATGATTTTATATTCGATGGTTAATCCACCGTTTTAATGCGTCAAACTGCTTTTGGGCATCATGATAGCCAAGTTCATATAAATTCGTCAACCTTTGCTGGTTCCGTTCGATACCGCTCATAGGGATTTCGGTACTTGGCTGGATGATGAATACACTTCCATTTTGTTCCTCTGACAGCAAATAGGATAGTGTGTCATTATAGATGTCATTATGTTTTTCCAATACCGTGCCTAATCCGGGATTTCTTCGATAGAGCCATTTCGTTATCGGTGACATCCTGCTTTGCCGTTTTTGATAGCCCTTAGGCTTGGTCATGATGATCACATTTTTCAAAAAAGCGTCCTGTTGCGCTTTTTTGATGGGAATCGGATCAGAAATTCCTCCATCAAGCAACCTTTTTCCTCCATACTCAACAGCAGGAGCGATAAAAGGAACAGAACTGGAGGCACGAATGATTTTCAAAATATCTTTTCCGTGTTCATGCTTATTATAATAGACGGCTTCTCCTGTTTCACAATCGGTTGTGCCGATGATAAATTGTTCCTTGCCGTTCCATAGTGTTTCAAAATCAAATGGAACAATTTTATTGGGAATTTCATCAAATAAAAAGTCCATTCCGAATAACTCACGCTTACGAATGAAATTTCGAAACGATAAATATCGCGGATCACTCGTAAGCCCGATGTTCACTTTTTTATTTCTCCCTTTTTGGCGGGATAAATAAGAAGCCGCCATGCAGGCTCCTGCTGAAACCCCAATCACATAAGGGAAGAAGATGTCTCTTTCCATGAAAAATTCCAGTACACCAGCGGTATAAAGGCCCTTCATGCCCCCGCCTTCCAATACTAATCCAATATTATCCACTAAAAAATCCCTCTTTATCATTCTTTGAAGATTTTGACGATGTTACCTTAATCAGACTATTTATTTAAACGCTTCAAGACGAGCTGTTCCCATCGTTCCCAGGAGAGCAAGCTTTTTAAAGCAATGGACAACTTCACTCCTTTTCCGATGGGATGGCGGAATGTTGGATGTTGCTGTTCCGCGATATCCGCGATTTTTTTCGCCACCTCATCCGGATCTCCATAGGCATCTTGCCCTCTCTTCAGATAGGCTTCGATATTCGTCATATATGTATGATAAGGCGAAGATGGATCCAAAGAGGCTTTCGCTATTTGTTTTCCCGTTGACCAAATGTTTGTCTTATAAGAACCGGGTTCGACCAATACGACATGGATTCCAAATGGCTGAACCTCTAAACGAAGGCTTTCACTCCATCCTTCCAGCGCATGCTTGGATGCCGCATAAGGAGATAGACCCGGAAATCCCATTCGACCGCTGATGCTGCTCATGTTGATGATGGTGCCGCTTCTCTGCTTTCTCATTATGGGAAGAACCGTCTTTGTGACGGCAATGGCTCCGAATACATTGGTCTCGAATTGCTGTCGGTAGGCGCCAAGGGAGACTTCTTCGACAAAGCCGCCGGCAGCATAACCGGCATTATTAATTAATAAATCCACACGCTCTATTTTGTTCAACCGCCGTTCCAATGATTGAATGGAAGATTCAGCTGTCACATCTAACTGAAAAATTGCAATGTTCTCCTGTATACCGAGCGCTGCCGCTTGTTTTTGGAGCGGCACTCCTTTTGCTTCATTTCTCACTGTCGCTATCACATCAAATCCCCGTTTGGCCAGCTCCAGAGACGTCAGCATTCCAAACCCGCTGGAAGCTCCCGTGATGACGGCTGTTCTTTTTGACATCTTCTCCCCCCCTCGTCTTTCGATAGATTAAAGGTATTGTTCTCATTGCATTTTATCTTAATCTTTCATTTTGGGAAACCCGCGCAACGGATTTTCTGCCTTTAACTCATCTCCTAAAGATTTTAAGTGGATATATGCAGGGATAAAGTCTTAATTCCAGCATTTTCTCTTTTAAACAACCATTAACATTGTATAATGAAAGAAAGATGGCAGAAAGGGAGATGTTGGTAAGTGATACAGATTGTCATTATTGTTTTGCTTGCGATTGCTCTAGTAGGTACTGGTTATATCATTTATCGCCAAGCGAAAACGCTCGGATTACAGAAGCAAGTGATGCTTCAACGTCATGAACTGGAAATCGCGGCAGCTGTCGAAGAGTTTCAAGAAAAACAAGCGGCTATTGAAGAACACCATCAACATGAATTATGGAACTTACAAGAACATCATGCCCATGAAAAATCAATCTTGAACGAATCAATTCACCAATTAAACGAATACATATACGAGCTTCAATCCTATTCACGAAACATCGGGGAAGTAAAAACCCATCAGCTTTTACATGAAATCAAAAAACGTTGGATGGAACAAGGAATCATCACCGATTCAACTATGCTTATTGTTCCGAACGTTTTCATCCCTTTTTCTTCCGAATATGGAATGAAGACCCGAAAAATAGATCATCTCGTGTTGCTGCCGACAGGCATTTATATCGTACAGACAAAATATTGGAAGGGAAAAATTGTCCACGGACTAACGAAAAAAAATGCAGGGAAGTTTTCTTTTTTGTTAGATTTGATTAATGCGAAGTCTTACGTAGAAGCGAGCGAGCAAACTTTTTCATTCGTCTCCCAGCACTCAACTGATGAAGATGATGGCTTCACACCTGTCATTCAAGTGAAAGCGCACGGAGAGCTGACGAAACAAATCAACAAGACGACAGAAATCTTATTCCAGTTTTTGAACGGCAAGGTGGAAACAACCGTCGATTTCATTACACCGGTTCTGTTTTTTGGCTATCAGCACAACGACTACAAAACCAATGGTGTAATGGATCTGTCGGAACATGAGCAGGTCATTCGGATTTCAAGCGATAAAGAGTTGTCCGCCTTTTTGGAGGAAGAAAGGCAAAAGCCTGTCATATACAGTGACCGTGACTTACAAGACATTCAATTTATTCTGGAGCATATCGACTATGCTGCCCATTCACTAACACTCTAGAATCAAACAGGGCTTGATAAGAACCTTCAGTAAAGAGGGTGCTCAAACGGTCTAAAGAGCGGACCGTTTGAGTATCCTCCTTTTTCTGTCGATAGATGGCAAGTTGAAAAATATACAATTGCGAGATTCCTGTCCAAGCAAATGAACTGGTTCAGGCATGTTATATAGTAAAAAAACTGAAAGCGAGGATTACGGTGCTTGCCGATCAAATTATTTCGACAGGATTAGAATATTTAGGAACCCCTTATGTATTTAATGCCCCTTCTTATCAAACCGATATATTCGATTGCAGTTCCTTTACACAGTATATTTTTGGAGTTAATGGAATTCCTCTTCCCCGAAACTCTCGCCAGCAAGCCAAGGCGGGGCTCCCGATTTCTTTTGATCATATTCAGAAAGGAGATTTGCTTTTTTTCACCACGAAGACGCGCAAAAACGGTGAAGGCCTTTCAAAAATTGGACATGTAGGTATCTATGTTGGAAACGGGCAAATACTTCATACGTACCGGCAAGGAAAAAAAGTAATGATCTCAGAATTAAACTCGTATTGGAAGACAGCATTCGTTGCAGCTAAAAGAGTTCTATAATAGCTACGCTTTTAGAAGAAGGCTTTGTTAAAGAGCAATGTTAATTTTTGATTCGCTGATTTATAGGTGTCGAACCATCAACACGAGACTTTAACAAAGCTGTGTTAAAAGAAATGAACGTTTCTCCATTTAAATTCTTTAACGATCTTATCATTTTGCACTTTCGCTATTTTACTCCTTCTTACTGTTTGGCATTGCTGCGCCGTAATGATGGGATTAACAGAAGGAGATATAGGAAACATCAAGTTGTTGCGATCATTATTATGAGCGGCATCCCTTCTTCTTGTTTGGGAATGAATATAAGGACCAGATGGGTCATCGTGAGTGAACGCATTTTGTGCCGCATTGTAACGCTTGAATAAAATATGACCAAATTCGTGTGCCATTGTATAACGGCCAACGGCCCCGTCAGTGAGTAATATACGTCCAAACAATTCATAATCTGTACCGCTGTTAAAATGGACCAATTCGGTTCCGCCAACTCCCACTACCCTTTTACCTCTGCCTTTAGCTAAAGAATCCCCGCTTACATAAAGAACATATATCGCCGTTTTATGACCGGCTGCTTTTCTCGCAGCCTTGAATATAGAATTGATTTGCTCGTTTTTAAAAACCTGTTTCGATGGAATAGAATGAGCATGTACGATTAGATTCGTTTTACTAAAATAGATATCTTTTAAAACAAATTTTATACAACCTCTCCATGCCTCATTGGAACGACTGATATCTTGTTTCACTCTACTAATATTTATGCTGGGATGGGCACCATTGACAAAAAAAGCATACACATCAACTGTATGGGCTGCCACTTCTGATAACTCCTTTGCAATTCCTTAAAATTCGCTATTGATACAGTTTATTACTAAGCAAGACAGGCTGTATAGGCATAAACAATGGAGCGAAAAAGAAATCCATTCCATAGAAACAGAAAGAATTTATAAATACAAGAAACCTATTGTTGAAAATGTTCGTTCAATCAATAACCAACCCTTGTATCGTCTTTGAAAAGAAAGGTTTGTTTTTCATCTAATTGGAAAATACTACATACAAAAAGGAAAAGGTGTGATGTATATGCTATTTTTAAGCTGGGATACGGTGTATAACGATAAAAAGCGTTTAATCAAGCTATTTGAAAAAGAGTATGGAATTGAACCCATCGAGATGTATTCGGAAGAAACACAGCCAGATTTGCATTATATCGGCTATCGCTTCAAAAAAGACGGGAAACAGATCGTTGTGAAAATCCCGCTCGTAAAAGATCAGGCAGATCGCTTCGCTGCCCAGCAAAACCGATGGGAAATGCTGATTGACGAAAAGACGACGGGAACCTATAAAAATATTCGAGAAGCCTTTCATATGCTGCAGCATGACGAACATGCCGGTTAGTCCCTAAATGGGGATTTTGCTGTTCTGACGTGGTATGATGAAAAAAATCCCTTGGGTAGGAGGTTTTGACAATGAAAAGGTTATATGCGGGGCTGCTGGTTATTGTGCTTGCTGGATGCTCACTTTCAAACCGAGAACAAGGGGTCTCTCCTCCTCATGAACAAGAGCCGACCCAAGAAACATTCCCCGTCATGGCAATAGAACCCCAAATATGGATCGAGAACCTTGATATTCCATGGTCCATGACGAAAAAAGGCAACATTATGTATATCAGTGAAAGAAAAGGGGCTGTTGTGAAGTTCAACGAAACGAAACAGACGATGGAGAGGCAAAATCTATCACTTGCGAAAAAGCTTCATCTTGAAGGCGAAGGCGGATTTTTAGGGTTCGTTCTCTCCCCTGATTTCCCTGAAAAACCGTATGCCTATGCCTATTATACGTTCAAGGAAAAAGAGACGATTTATAACCGCGTCATTTTAATGGAACAAACGGGAAATCGGTGGATTGAAAAAAGCGTTCTTCTCGATCGAATTCCAGGGGCAAAATTCCATAATGGCGGCCGTTTGAAAATCGGACCGGACGGCATGATTTATGTCACAACGGGCGATGCCCTCTCGCCTGAAATCGCTCAAAACCGCAAAAGCCTGGGTGGGAAAATTTTAAGGATGACTCAAGACGGTTTGATTCCAAAAGATAATCCTTTTCCGAATTCTTACGTATACTCATATGGCCATCGGAACCCGCAAGGTCTTGCCTGGAATGAAAAAGGAACATTATACAGCTCGGAACATGGCCAAAGCGCCCATGATGAAATCAACCGCATTCAGCCAGGACAAAATTATGGTTGGCCTTTCATTCAAGGTGATGAGCAAGCAAAAGGAATGGTGACGCCATTATTTCATTCCGGCACGAATACATGGGCCCCTTCCGGCATCAGCTATCATCAAGGCAAGTTATATGCAGCAACGCTGGCAGGCTCTCGTATCCTTGCTTTCGACCTTGAAAAAATGAAAGCGGCCACTGTTTTTGATAACGGCGGCCGCATGAGGGACACGTTGGTTGAAAGCGACCATCTATACTTCATCAGCAACAACCGGGACGGCCGAGGGGTACCGGCTGAGAATGATGACCGACTCTATCGTTTGTCCCTCAAAGAGTGACAGCAGTTGATCGTGCTTTTGATCAGAAAAGCTTGTTTCAACTGTGAAACTGATTCTTCCCTTCTTTCAAAAGGAAGATCAACTTTAGTTTTATATAAAATGGAGCATTACATAAAAACCTAGTGTTTGCTGGATTTTCATGATGCTCCATTTTATAAGTTGTCATTCCAATGGAGTGCTTTACCCATTGGAATGACAACTTAATATTCTATTTCTTCATAGTCTTTTGGCTGTGGAGTCGGCTGTCCGGTTTGCTCATTCGTTACGTTCTGATAAGCGGCTGTCACTTCATCATTTAAAGCATTGTTCATCTTTGGTTTCTGTTGATTCGTCTCTTTTTTCATGTAATCGGCCTCCTTGTCGTCATCTCCCCCATAATATGCGCTTTCTGACTGGCCCCCATTCTTTATAATCCAATTTTGATCCAAAGCTTCTCCTTTTTGATTTCCACATGTTGAATATATCCAATAGGAACCGCCCTGACTTGATCAATCTCATTTAAGCTTAAAATCATGTTTCGATTTTGATAAATCATCAAAGGTGGATGGTTCAAAACCTTATTTTTGATCCACTCTTGATTCAACGGCTTCATATGGACAACCTCAAAAAAGAGCGTTCGCTTTTCTGCTTTTACTGGTTTGACATCCAATTCAAAAGGAATCGCCAACCAGAATTTCTTGACGGTACCCTCAAATCGAATGATATCTTTTGGGAACGAAACGGTCAGGGTATGCAAGCGATCATGTTCATTTACTTGCTTTTGCAAAACGCGCATCAGCATATCTGCCGTTAATGGGATGGATATGCCTTTATCCGCTATTTTTTCTTTTGCTTTTCCCAGCAATCCTTCTTCATCTTCCAGCCATCCCTTCATTTTACCTGATGCTTTTTGAAAGAATGATTTCAATCAGTCCCCTTCCTTTCTTTAAACAATTTCCGGTAGAGATTCCGCATACATAACACTGTATGTTAAAGTATCGTCCTTTATTTACCAATCCGTTCACCATAAAAAAAGCGCACTCTGTGTGCGTTTTTTTACGAAACCTTTCATTGGAGAATGAGATTTTGAATTTTTCAGCTCACTATCGACTAAAATTTCCGCTTCACTTCTTGTCCAAACCTGTTCGAAATGAAAAAGGAAGACCCAATAATTGAATCTTCCTCGAAGTCTTAGTACAGCGGATTATTTTTCCGGATCAAATATAAGCAAATGGCATAGGCAATCCCACCTGTCAGAAATGATAAAACGGTATATAGGACGGATTTCTCGGTAAATCGCTGAAATAGCCAATAGGTAATGCAAATGCTGAAAACAAAAAGAGCAATGCTCGCTACAATGTTGACGATGGGAATAAGATTTAAGATAATGGCTGCCGCATAGGCAATCAGAAGCTTTACCCCCCCGTTTCCACCGAGTTTGGCGGAAACCAGTTCACCGTATAAATACATATTCAAAATGGGGATAAAGGCAAACCAGCCATTTTCAATCCCGGCATTTTTCGCCAGCTTCATGATGGAATACGAAGATACTACATAAATGATCAGTCCGACAATCACGAAAAATAAAGAGAAAATACCTAATGTGGCAATCAATGCATAAGCGGTTTGATCGTCCATATTTTCATAAGTCACCATCTTCTCGCTTCACTCCTCTTAGATGCTATGGTCTTTATATGAATATTTCTCTACATTGCTTCTCATGACCATAAAAATAAAATATAAAAGGAGGTAAATCCCAATTAGCTGTTCCTTTATCTTGTTGGACTGTTACATGACTTATCAGTAAGACTGAACAAACAAAAAAACGAGAGACGATGTAAATATATAGTAACACCTATACCAAAATACAGCTGAGCCTTGATATTACTGGTTTAAGGTTTTCGTATATGTACCAAAATATATACGAAATCTTATTAATAAAAGGCTTTGTTAAACAATAGTATTGATTTTTTATCAAATAAAAAAGCCGGCTTTTTGACTTCCTTCTTCAACTAACGAACCCGTTCAACAAGGAATGACTTTTATTTGCATTTTTGTAGATTTTTCTTCATAAGAGATGCCACTTGTAGATACATAATAATCCACCCTTTAAAAAAAGTTATATCAGTTTTTTGGTCATTATAAAGTCCATTTGTTCTTCATCCCCCATATAAAAAGAGTGGGCTCCAGTTTGAACAAACCCCATTTTCTTATAAAAAGCAATAGCATTTTCATTTTTTTCCCATACGCCTAGCCAGATTTTCTTTTTATTACGTTCCATCGCAATTTCCATAGCTTTATTCAGCAGATATTTACCAAGCCCATGTTTTTGAAATTTGTTCTTTATATAAATCCTCTCGATTTCAAGTGATTCATCACCCATTTCTTCAGACTGAGCATCATTGGTATTGACCTTTAAATATCCAGCGACTTCATTATTAAAATAAACAAAAAAGAATTGCGAAGAAATATTGGATAATTCTTTTTCTAATTGTTTTAAATTAAATGCCCTTTCCAAATAAGCATTCATATTTTCGGGTGAATTCTGATCCTTAAATGTCTCATTAAATGTTTCATAACTGATTTCTTGAAGTTTGCGTAAATCCTCGAGGTTACACTGTTTTATATTTATAGTCATTTAAATATGTCGCTCCTTTATATAATCAATAATTTCTCTTGTTTCCCTTTTTGACAAATTCCCAGTCTTTTTCTATATTTTTTCTTACTCTTTGAAGAAGATTGAAAATGGTTTCCACTTCTCTTTCGGAAAATCCCTCTAATGCAACGATATTGGAATAATCATTTTCTCTTTTTATAAAAGGATAAACATTTCTCCCTTTCTCTGTTGGAAAGAGTTTTTTAATTTTTTTGTTATGTTGATCGTCTTTCTTTTCAATAAAGCCATTCATTTCAAGTTTTTTTATAGCACGAGCTGCAGTTGTTCGGTCTACTTTTATCATCTCAGCTAACTTTTCTTGAATGATTCCTGGGTTTTCACATATTCGCACAAGGTACAAATACTGCCCTTTTGTAAGGTCATATTCTTTAAATTCTATATTACTTATAGAATCTAATGCCCTTGCAATCATTCCAATTTCACGAAGAATTTCCTTCATAATTAACTCCTTAGTACATATTTTTGTTGTAAATGCAATAAAAATAATATATATTAAATTTAACCTAATTTTGTTGCATTTGCAACAAAAAATAATGATAAAGAGGTCGAGTAAAGTGAAATATGTTTTTTATGTATTAGGAATTTTAATATTAACCCTTGGTATTTCTTTGACTATACAATCAGACCTTGGAACTTCACCTTTTGATGCACTTTTGGTAGGACTGTCCATAAATGTGGGGCTTACTGTGGGAAGTTGGGAAATAATAATAGCTTTAATATTGATATGTTGTAATTCATTTTTAAAAAGACAAAGACCAGAAGTTTTGGGGTTGTTAACAGCATTTATAACGGGTATTGGTATTGATATGTGGCTTTTTTTATTACATAATTTGATAACACCTGAACTATGGTACAGCAAAGTTGTTTGTTTTGGAATCGGCTTAGTTGTTATAGGATTAGGAACTGCCACATATTTACACACAAATTTTGCACCGATTCCAGTTGACCGATTAACATTAATCATACAAGAATTAACTAGAACAAATATATTTTTTTCGAGAACATTCATTTATCTCATATTCTTGATAATGGCAATGATTTTAAATGGACCAATTGGTGTTGGAACTTTATTAACCGTTTGTTTAGGGGGGCTAATACTTAATTACTTTATGCCATTTACTGAAAAAGTATTAGACCGCATATTAACACAATCTAGTACATCACCAAATGATGATAAAGCTAAAAAGCATTCAATATAGAATGCTGTTGATTTTCTTGTTCAACTACGGAGTTGAACAAGAAAATCAACAGCAGAGTTGAACAAGAAAATCAACAGCAGAGTTTAACAGAGCCTAATAAAAAGGCGAGGTTTATTATTCCTCGCCTTTTTATTACTGTTTTTTATTTCCCTTTCAAGCTACTCGAAAGGATTTTTTTAATTGCGGTGAAATATCCGGCTTTATACATAGTATGACCTTTATACTTGATTCACCCTTGTTCATCAGTTGTAAAATCCCAGTCCTTAAGAAACAGTTCGTTATCATTAAGTTTTAGTATAAATATTGACTCTATATTTACGATGTCTCCCGTTTTTATCGTTTAATCCGCGCGTAAGCAATAATGCCTTCATGATCATCCAAAACTAGCTCCAGTCCCGCTCCAAACGGGTCGATTCCCAGCTGGACATCCAGCCAAAGACGAAGAGCTTCAATCATGTTGGCGGTAATCAATATTTGTGATCGCCCGTTAACATGCGACTCCGCCGAAAAACCGTAATCATCGTCATACATCAATTCGATTTCCACTTCTTGCGGCGGTACTTGTTTTTTATCGGCCACATATAAACAAAGTGCATTAATGATGTCTTGTTCGGAAATTTTTAGCTTTTCCATGGATTCATCTTCTCTTCTTCACGCTTCTTTTTAAAATGAGTAAAAATTTTACGAATGACTGAAATCAACACGACTACGGCCAATACATTGATTAGCAAGCCGATAATGGCACCTAAACCACCCAGATTCGCTAATAGTCCGCCAAGCATTAATCCTGCAAGACCACCGAAAAGAAGACCTTTCATGATGCCTCCCGTTTTTGGTTTAGCAGCTGTTTGAGTCGAATCTTTTGTTGTTTTTTTACTCAAACTATTTGTTTGCGTATCTTTTTGCTGATTGGTAGATGGACTGTTATTTAGATTAAAAGATTTTTTACCCGATTTGTATGATTTAGCACTTACCACACTTGCTTCTTCATGGAAAACGACTCCACCTACTGGTGTAAAGGCAATAGCCGCCGCCAAAACTGCTGTCATTAATTTTTTCATTCTTTAAAACTCCTCCTTAAAAGCTACATGTTTTAGTGTGTTTAGTTTGGTATTTTTATTGTTTGAAGAGGACTTCCTGCTTCTTCTCTTAACTATTACGTTTGACCTGATAAAAAGGTTTCATTATTTTTTTATTTTTTTATCAAAACTATTTCAAACGGTGTTTCTATTCTTTTGTTTTCCTATTTCCATCATTTTGAAACCTTAAAAATCATCATGATTCATAATGAAAAAGCATGCTGTTACGGCATGCTTTTATTGATCATTTTATACTCCGGAATCATTTCTGAAAGCGGGACAATATTGGCTTCATGTTTATAGACCGGAATATATTGTTTTAAGACATTTACTACTTTCAAACCCGTTACACCCACATGGCCGATCGCGATCATTTGCTCATCATCTTCAAGCTTTTTTGCCAGCATGTTTGCTTGCTTGACAATATGCTGGGTCGTATAAATGTCATCAAAAAACAATTCGTTTTCTAAATAAGGGACACCTAACTCTTTTGCCAGTTTCGGGATGACGCTTTTTCCTGTCGTTTTGCTGTCCAAATAAAATAGGCCGCGCTCCTTGCAAACTTCGAGCACAATGCGCATGACACGTTCATCTGCCGTTGCCTTCGATCCCATATGATGATTCATCCCTACCGCATGCGGGACCGCTTCAATTGCAGATATGACTCGCTTACGAATTTCTTGATCGCTTAAATCGGTCGTGATGGCACCCGGACCAAGCCAGCTTTTCTTCCCTTTCACCGGTTCCATCGGTAAGTGAACAATGATTTCATGGCCATAGTGATGGGCTCGTTCGGCATCCTCTGCGGTGGTAGAAAGAAAGGGCATGATGGCTACCGTTAACGTTGCAGGCAGTTTTAACATTTCCTCCGTTCCGGCCATATCGTTGCCGAAATCATCGATGACAATTGCTAACTCTTTATCGGGTACAGACGATGGTGAAGCATTATTTTGTCCAAAAACAGAGGTACTAAAAGTAAACATGAGCAAGACGAAAATAAACGATGTTTTCAAATCAATCTCTCCTTTTTTTCTTATCATGTCCACTTTTCCACGCAATCCTCCTTTTTTGTTCTCTATTTTGCTTCTAATAAAGAAGGAATATTCAGAATTTTTATCGTACTATATATTGGGTAGATGTTCTTACAAAGATTTAATAGAGGAGTTGATTGACAATGAGTATGAACAAGGTAGAAAAAGGCTTTTACGGGGAATTTGGCGGGTGTTTTGTTAACGAAGATTTACAACATGTGTTAAACATTTTAGATGAAAACTTTGAACGCTATAAGGATGATCCCGAATTTGTGGAAGAACTGCGGTTTTATTTACGAGAATATATAGGGCGTGAAAATCCTCTTACTTATGCCCAAAATATCACGGCTAAAGCGGGCGGAGCGAAAATCTATTTAAAGCGGGAAGATTTGAATCATACAGGGGCTCATAAAATCAATAACGCGATCGGACAAATTTTGCTTGCCAAACGGATGGGAGCGCATCGTATTATCGCCGAAACCGGAGCGGGCCAGCATGGTGTCGCAACCGCTACGGCTTGTGCCATTTTTGGTATGGATTGCACGATTTACATGGGGAAATTGGATACAGAGCGACAGGCACTCAATGTGTTCCGCATGGAGTTGTTAGGAGCGAAAGTCGTACCTGTCGCAAGTGGACAAGGCCGTTTGAAAGATGCGGTCGATGCGGCACTGAATGATTTAGTCGAAAACTATAAAGATACATTCTATCTATTGGGGTCAGCGGTCGGTCCGCATCCATTCCCGACCATGGTGAAGCATTTCCAGGCCATCATCAGCGAGGAGTCCAAGCGGCAAATATTAGAGAAAGAAGGAAAACTACCTTCTGCCGTCGTGTCTTGTGTTGGAGGCGGCAGCAACGCAATCGGAGCGTTTGCCCATTATATTGACGAACCATCCGTTCAATTGATTGGAGTAGAGCCATCTGAAGCCCCGACATTAACAGAAGGTTCACCGGCTGTCATTCACGGATTTAAATGCTACACGTTATTGGACGAAGAAGGAAACCCTAAACCAACCTACTCCATTGCCGCCGGTTTAGATTATCCGGGAGTCGGACCTGAGCACAGCTATTTAAAGAAAACAGGCAGAGGCGAATATGTGACGGTATCGGGACAAGAAGCGTTGGAAGCGTTCCAAACGTTATCAAAATTAGAAGGAATCATCCCGGCGCTCGAAAGCTCACACGCTGTTGCCTATGCCATGAAGCTTGCGGCGACTATGGATAAAGATGAGAGCATCATTGTCAACTTATCGGGTAGAGGAGATAAAGATGTCGAGCAAGTGTTTAATATGCTGAAATCGGAACGATAAAGGAACTTCTTTCATCAAATGGAAACCAAAAGCCAGCGCCTATTAAGGTACTGGCTTTTTTACCTTACCACCATCTAAACCCATCCTCTTGAAGCAGTTGGCGGGAAGCTTTCGGTTCTCTTGACCCTGCCGATATCCAATGACCTTATATCCATCCGTTTCTCCTCGACCATATTGGCCGAAGATGATATGTTTGGCTGCATCTTCCTTTTGAATAGGACGTAATGAGCTATCACTCCGTTTTTCATTCTTTTTCTTCTATACTCGCTTAAAAAAATGAGAACAGTACATTAATCAACAGTGACTTCCCCTGCAGCAATGGGCTTTAAAGCTGTCGTTTGTTCAATATGGATAAAACCATCATAACGCTCAGACATGATGGACGGCACATAGTTCCCTAGATGCTCATATTCGGGATGATAAACGACTCCGATAGCACGGTGACCGATTGGATCGTTGAAAATCTTTCGGTTTCGTTCACTAAAAAAGAGGATCTTATTGAATTCTCCGGTTTGGTGCATCAAGTCTTCCCAACTTCCTTTTTCTGCCGGAGGGACAGCCATTGTTTCCATGGCTTCTCCCCATTTTCTAGCTGCTAGTACGCTCCCTCGATGCGTACCGAAGCCAAGAGCGAAGACATTCGTTTTCCCTGCCCTTTCCCGCAGAATTTGTCCGACATTCACGAGTCCTTCCTTTTTCATATCTGTTGCTCTTGCATCGCCGATATGGGTATTATGCTCCCACACAATTGCTTTTGCGCCGGTACCATAATAGGCCATGATTTGTTCAAGGGCACTCACCATATGATGATCACGGATATTCCAATCATCCGGTCCCCCCTGAACCATCGATCGGTAATATCTTTCCGCGTTTACCGCGACAAGCGCATTGATTTCCAGGTTTAACGACGTTTCATAGTCATCTTGATAGTCATGTCGGTTTTCCCGGATTTTAATTAACAGCTTCATGACTTCATCGATGCAATCCTCGCCGTAAAATGCCGCATGAATCCCATAGTTCTCTGCTCTCCCATTATGTGGTTCGAAACAAGAAAAAGCTTTTCTTGCCGCTTCCGCCTCCTTTGCTCCCTTTGTCTCGAGAAGGCGCACCGCTTCTTCCATTGACTCCCATAAACTGTAGACATCGATTCCATAAAAGCCGACGTTTTTACCTGATGTTTGGTTATAGTCCTTGATCCACTGGATGAACGACAATACTTCTTCATTTGCCCACATCCATGTTGGCCAACGATTAAAGTCTTTTAAGGCATCACGTGCAGATTTCTTGTCATATCCCTTTACATAACGATTGACACTAAAACAAGAAGGCCAGTCGCCTTCTACCGCTATAAAAGAAAAACCTTTCTCTTTCATTAATTTTTTCGATAACTCCGCTCGGACTGTATAAAACTCGGATGTGCCATGAGAGGCTTCTCCAAGCAGAACATATTTTGCCTCTACAATCGCCTCTACAATCGCGTCTAAATCATCATAAGAGTCAAAGCGAATCGCCTCTTCTTTAATCGTTTGAAACATGCTTTGAATGTTGGACATTGTCTCACCTTCTTATTAATCATTGATTACCCAATACCGGTCGATTTTGTACATAAAGGTTGAACGCGGGATGAGAACCTTTTGTAATCACATCGCGAAGAATATTGGCAAACACCATATTATAGACGGTCCCATTATCGCCGTACGCCATTACAAAATAGCAGTTGGGGAAATCTTCATATTGCCCGATAATGGGAAGGCCATCATGGGTCCCTCCGTAAAAAGAACTTAAATAATACTCCGGGTATACATTTAAATCTGGAAATAATTTATTGAGTTCCTTCATTAATTTGTCTTTCTTGTGCAGCAGTTTGGCATCTCTTTCTTCGGAAATTGCCGTATCTTCGTCCAATCCTCCTATAATGATGCGATCATCGGCCGTTGTGCGCATGTAAATATAGGGACGGGCTGTTTCCCAAATCAATGTTCGTTTGTACCATGAAGATAAATCTTCGACACGATTTGTTACAGCTGCATATGAACTGATGAGAACGGCATTTTTTTCTTTTCTAAATTCCAATGTTTCATATCCGGCAGCAATGATGACGTGCCGAGCTTTAATGGAAAAGCCATTTTTCGTATAAAAGGTGGCTTGGTCCTTCTCCAGTTTCTTGCCGTTTACCTCTGTTTGTTCATAAATACGAACACCGTTGTTTTTAGATTTTTCCAATAAGCCAATTGTGAACTTATACGGATTGAGTTCGGCATCGTTTTCCGTGTAAATGGCAGAGTGTTTTTTAAAAGGGTAATACTTGCCAATTTTCTCTTCATTCCAATACTGAACTTTAAATCCATGCTTTTGCAATGCTTCATATTCCTTTTCCAGCTCTGGAACATCTTCTTTGTAGCTGGAATAATAAAGACTATCTCGTCGCACAAATTCACAATCCAGATCGATTGAAGAACAGGCTTTTTCGATATCGTCAATGGCTTTTTCACATAGCTTCAAATGACGGACAGCCTGTTCTTCACCGAATGTATTTATGAGCTGAACGAAAGATTTATCCCCGGAATACTGGATAAGCGATGTGTTGACGCTTGTACTCCCATATCCGGCTTTCCCCTTTTCGACGACGACGACATCGAGCCCTCTCTCCATGAGAGAATAGGCACATTGAGCACCCGAGCTTCCACCCCCGATAATTAAAACATCACATTCAATATCTTCTTCTAATACAGGATAAGAAGGGGCATCATTGAAAGTTGTGAGCCAATAAAATTTGCCAGTCTGTAAATTCATGATTGTTCTACCACCTATATGCAAAAGTATTCGTATGTTCCATATGTTTTGTACTTCCGTCATATTTATCCATTCATTTCTCACAACTTAAGCCGGGAACCCTGCCAGTCAGATTGGGACATGAACCCATTTTTTAGTAAGACTGGCTCATAAAGGCTCTTTCAACGTATGATAAAGAGAATCCTGAGTCTTTAGTGATTCAAACAGAACGTAAATGTAAAAGGAGGAATATGAATGGGTGCTCCTGTTGCAGGTGCTGGCTTCGGTTATGGCGGAGGTTTCGCTTTATTAGTCGTATTGTTCATTTTGTTAATTATCATCGGTGCTAGCTGCTTTTGCGGTTACGGATACTAAAATGAAAAAAAGTCTTGTCATATGACAAGACTTTTTTATTTTGAATATAACAAGCGACATCTTCACAATCGCAGTCCAACGACCTTTCTTTAGACATTCTCTTTTTCATAGGATGCAGTATTTTTCAACATCAAATAAACGGATGCCATATCATCTTCTCCGTAGCCTTTGTCTACTGCTGCTTCGTAAAGCTCAATCAACTTGTCTCCGATAGGAAGTTCTCCTTTGCACTGAACGGCCATTTCTTTCACAAGTTTCAAATCTTTCAGTAAAAGATTCGTCGCAAATCCTGGTTTATAGTGGTTTGGGGCGATAAATTGTTTGTAATTTCGTTCATAGATGCGGCTTTGGCCATAACTTACATCTAAAATCTCAAACAGTGTCTCTGAATCCACTCCCATTTTCTCTGCAAGGGTAACGGATTCCGCCACGGCTTGCGTATAAAAGCCAATCATTAAGTTATTTAATAGTTTGATGACCGTTCCAGAGCTTGGACTTGCGCCGACATGGAAGAGGTCGCTTCCCATTTTTTCTAATAGGGGTACAGCCTTGTCAAACGCTTCCTTCGGCCCTCCCGCCATAATCGTCAACGTGGCTTCTTCCGCACCGATTACCCCGCCGCTGACGGGAGCTCCTAAATATGCCGCACCCTTATGACTGCATGCTTCGGAGATTTTTTCATTCAGCTTTGGCGAGACGGTACTAAAATCGATGAAGAGTTGGGAAGAATGGGCATGTTCAATAATTCCGTTTTCACCAAGGTAAACGTTTTCAATTATTTGAGGGGTAGGCAAGCTCGTCATAATGACATCAGCTTTTTTCATGATGAACTCTAGTGGAAACCCTGTTTCTCCTCCCAATGAAGCAAAACGCTTCTCTGCTTGCGTATTAGCATCCACTCCATAGACGGTATAGCCTGCCTTTAACAATTGAGAAGCCATCGGTAATCCCATATTTCCAAGCCCAATGAACAGAATATTCTTTATATTTTCCAATCTTCTTCCCCCTTCTATCCCCTTATGAAATCATCTCCATTTGATTTCTGCAAACCCTCGTCAAATCCTTCATGACGGTACAGAAATTTAACCACCTATTCTCGGCAACCGTTGAGAATCCCGGGTGTATACCATCTTTTTATTCGTTAAAACTATTTGACTCCCCTTTTCTCTCCTTTTTATCTATATAATAAGTGATACAAAAAATGGACGGTTTGGTAAAGGTCAGAAAGGTATTATTGTTTACAATAATTATATTATGTTTTTTTTATGACAGCTCATCGTTGAAATTTTTGAAGTGTTTATGGTTTTGTCTTGTGGACTATTTTTATACAATTATTTATCATTTAGCACATAGTTTTATTTATTAATATGAGCGAAAATTCTGGAAAAAGGTTCAATCTTGAACGGCTGCATCACGCCATGGCAATAAAAAAGAACGGCCGCTATGAACTAAAACCCGAATGATGGAAAAATTTAAAAAGTCCATCATTCGGGTTTTTCTATGCCTTTGAAGTCATTATGTGTGTATCATCAATACCGAAGTAAAATCGGTCATCGATGAATATTTAGAGAATATTACAATTCTCGTCGTTATCAATGCTCATAAAAAAAGATGACTCCAGTTCAATACCGAAATCACCTTTTGTGTGCTTAATCCTAAAACTTCTTTTTAATACTGTCCATTTTTGTAGATCAATTTTCGGGAATTAAGTAAAAAATGTCTCTTTTTGGACAAAAACGAACCGTTCATAAAAGTGTACTTTTACAAACGGTTAAAATAACAATTAGCAAATCGAAAGATCTAGCGTTGAAACATCACTTCAACATTTTTTTCAAGAAGTCTAGTCTCTGTTCTGCGTTATCTTCGATGATAATATCAACATCGCTATCGATGTTTTTTTCAACTTTTTCTCCTTTTGTAACTTTCACTGCGGTTTCAACGCCTAAATATCCCATATCATAAGGGTTTTGTGCTACTGTATCAGTTAACGTTCCCTCTTCGATTAACTCAACCATTTCGGTAATTTTAGCCCCTTCTATCCGTTTACCTATAACTGGAATATCCCCACCGATCAAGACTGCTTTATCTCCAGGCTGCAGTTGTGAAGCTAATAATTCTCCTGCTTCACAAAGAAAAGGTTCTTACCTCAAGGTTTTATTAAATATTCCTTGAAATGATAAAACCATCGGCTATATGACCGATGGTTTTGTTTGTGTATGAAATACATGCTCTTATTTAACTGTTTTGAACTTTAAATCGAGCCTTTAGCCAAAGCAACGATCATCAATCCACTTTTATTTTCGGCAGACCACGTACTTCTGATTTCATGCTGCTTCCGCAAATTGGACAAGAACAGTCTGCGGTGGAAAATTCCTCTCTCATCCACCCGTTGCAGGAATCGGATTCGCAGGCATATACATTCGTATCCTCAATCGTATTAACAACCTCTTCTTTCCCTTTCTTCGCAAAGTACATGGGCAAAAACTCCTTTTTTTATTAGTATGCTCATTTCTCTTTCTTTTATCCCGTACTCAAGACAGCGGGCCGCGCTCTAAACAGAATCTTGGCAGGGCATCTTTTTTCCTTTAAAGATATCATCAGCCCATTTTCCGGCCATAAACCGGCATCTTCATCTTTTATGAAGGAAAAGGCATACTAATCCATTTATATATTCGACATTGATGACAACAATTCCTCTCTTTTACACATTCTTCCCCATCTGTTCGATTTTTAAGGCGCCGAACCGTTGGTTTTCTTTCGGCTTTGCCCTTTTCTATAGGGAACAACGCGTTTCCGTTATAATGTTAGATATCCCCCCTTCTTCTACTTACGATAAAAAGCCGTTAACGAGTCGGGAAGCTTGAATGGAGAATGCTGCCGTGGGCATTGGTTGATTGGATAAAAAAACCTTTCTTCCTACACTGTAATATATGTATAAAAAGGAAAGAAAAGTAGCGATACGCTGGTTTTTTCCATTGTTCAATGGGATTGATCTTTAACTAAAAGCCTCCCTGCTGACTCCTCTGATTGATAATCGCATGAAGGGAATTTACACTCTTTCTTCAAGGAACGAACACGTTTAAATGCTCTTTTAACACACGAATGGTTAATGGAAGCGCGGGGCCTTCATCTCCATCAATATTAGCAGTTAATCCATTACCGGCAGATACTTGGAGATGTGATGTGTGGATATATTCGATGGCTGGGTCCTCTACGTGCTCTCCTTTTAAAAGGGCTAAAACCAATGCTCCAAATTTCATTAAGGGGACATCATGAACGACTACACACCGCATAAGTCCATCATTGACTTTTGCATCGGGAGCCATCTTTGTAAACCCGCCCCCTGAGTTTGTCAATGTCACTAACACAAGTAACGCATTCCCTTCCCACTTTCCATTATCGTGTTCCAGATGGACAGGAAACGTTTTTTTATGAACAAGCGTTTTAATTCCCTCCATCAAATAAGCAATGGGACCGAGCAGGGTTTTTTTCTGGACGGAAACGGAAAAAGTGGCTTCTGCAATTTCTCCGATGGCAATGATGTTGGAAAAGTGAGTATCATTGGCTTTACCGACATCGACCGTCCTTATGTTATGATGTTTCAGCATTTCAATTGCTTGCTCACAATCAAGCGGTATATTCAAAGCACGGGCAAAATCATTAACCGTACCGAGAGGAATGACTCCTAATGCCGGCCGATGTTTTTGTTCAGCCAGCCCGTTAATGGTTTCGTTCAACGTTCCGTCACCTCCCACTGAGATGACTGCATCATACTGTTCTTCACAAGCGATTTTTGCATATGCGGTCGCATCATTTTCCTTTTCCGTTACACGTACATCCACTTTGTAGCCCAACTCCTGGAGTGCTTCGGCAATACGCACCTCATTTTCTTCTGCTTTCTCTTTACCTGAAGACGGATTGAGAATGACCATTGCTTTTTTCATTCTAATTCACGCACCTTTTCTTTATTATTGTCTATATAGAATAAAGTCAGACGGCTCTAAAAAAGACCGTTACTGACTCTTTTTCATATCCTTAACTTTCTATACCCAAATATGAAAAGGTTGAGACCCTTCTTTAATAAAATGCTTTTTGGAAAAGAAAAGCCTTTCTTCTATTATTTCTAGCAATTTTACAAACATATGTTACAAGAGGAATTTTCTTTGTCTTGATTTTGTAATCCAATTAATAATCGTTTGTAATCGTTCTGTTTTCTTAGATTGCTAGAATGAGAATCAGAAACAGACGAAGGAGCGGATACATATGAAAAAATTAGCTTTAACACTAGGAGCAGCAACGATGCTGTCAGCGGGATTATCTGGACAAGCTTTTGCGGCGGATACGCATCAAGTCCAAAAAGGGGATACACTATGGGGCATTGCGTCTCAACATAAAGTAACCGTCGATGCGATAAAAGATTGGAATGACTTGAGCTCTGATATGATTTATCCGAAACAAATCTTAACTGTTTCCCCAGAGGAAACCATTTATACGGTGCAAAAAGGGGATACATTATATAAAATTGCGGGGGTCCATGGTATTTCTGTTCAAAATCTAATGGATTGGAACGGCCTATCTTCAGATTTGATTCATCCTAACGATGTATTAACCATCAAATCAACTGGCACAACAGCCGTTACGTCTGAACGTAAGGTCGAGTCCGTCACAAATGCACCGGACCCAGACCCTGTTCCGACACCGCAGCCGACTGCACAACCAACAAATCCAAAACCGGCTGCACAAGCTGCCAGCAAGGAAATTTCCATGACAGCTACCGCTTATACAGCCAGTTGCGAAGGCTGTTCGGGTGTTACAGCAACAGGAATTAATTTAAAAGAAAATCCAGATGCAAAGGTCATTTCCGTTGATCCTTCTGTTATCCCATTAGGTTCAAAAGTATATGTAGAAGGTTACGGAGAGGCAATAGCCGGCGATACCGGTTCCGCAATTAAAGGAAATAAAATTGACATCTTCTTCCCTTCACATGAACAAGCCGTTCAATGGGGTGTAAAAACAGTGAATGTAAAAGTAGTAGAATAATAAAAAGAGAGGATGGCACAAAAGGTATAAAAAAGCATACCTTTTGTGCCGTCCTCCTAAAAGAACCCGCCATGAGAATTCAGGATTTCGTGACGGGTTCTTTTAGTAGAAAAATAATGCTTATGGTCTGTTTAGGATTTATCGGGCAGCCATTTTTATTATGTCGTGGAAAGCAGGAATTGACTAACCTATATGGAATATAGTGAAGAAACGGGAATTTGGAAATGGAAAGGAAAAAGACATTATCCTATTTTACTTTCAAAGCAATGAAGTAATAGAGCTTAGGAGAAGGAAGGAGGCAAAAAACTACAATGCCTCACTATATACATCTACTTAAATAAATGAGACGGTTCCATAAGTCTCTAGTAAATCACAAAAACTGATTTTTCCTGAAAGGCCCCGTTGGATTTTTATTACGGGTCCTTCTTTATTTACATTTGTGCATAAGCTTTTTCATTGAATGACAATATGATTTGCCGCTAAACGATGGACTTTTTCCATATCTACATCAATCCCCAATCCGTGCTTTTCGGGCAGACGAGCAAATGGAAGATTGTATGACAGGTTGCCGATATCCTCTGAAAGCATAAGAGGCCCCACCAATTCACAAGATTGAATATTGGTTTTCGCCATCGTGACATGAAGCCCTGCCGCAGATGCGACAGACGATTCGACCATCGATCCAATTTGGCAAATCACCCCTTCCATTTCCGCTTGGGCTGCCAGTTTAACAGCCGGATAAATTCCCCCGCATTTCATTAATTTAATATTAATATAGTCAGCCGCCTTCTTTTGGATGGCAAGGCGCAAATCCTTCGAATCCTTAACGGCTTCATCCGCCATGATGGAAAAAGATGAATGTGCTTTGACCTCGGCAAGGGCATCCATGTCATCTGCATAAACCGGTTGTTCAATCCAATCGATATCCAACCCTTCAATTTGTTTTAAAACAAGAAGAGTATTCGACACAGTTCCCCACCCCTGGTTGGCATCCACTCTCAGCGGGATATGAGGACCCGCCGCTTCCTTGACAGCCCGGATGCTTTCAATGCTTTGCTTAAGATCAGGCCCTGTTTTTAATTTCAAAGAAGCAAATCCTTCATGAAGTGCTTTTCTTGCTTCTGCCGCTGTTTCATCAGCATTTCCGATGCTAATGACGTAAGGGATATCGATTTCTTTCCGATATTGGCCACCCAATAAATTGTAAATCGGCTGTCTTGACAATTTACCCATCAAATCGTAACAGGCGATGTCGATGCCCGCCTTGGCAGCTGGAACGAACTTTACTTGTTCATTCATATGCATATGAATGGATTCGATATCAAACGGGAAAAAACCGATGATGGAAGGCAATAGGGTATGCTGCAGCACCGCGATGGTGCTTTCGAGCGTTTCTCCCGTCACATGCTGATCCGGTGTGGCTTCTCCATATCCGATTGTCCCGTCTTCTGTCGTCAATTTCACAATGATGGTTGGCATGGAATAATACGTTTGATAAGACACGGCGAAAGGTACTTTAAAAGGCAAATCCAAGGTAAAAAGTTCCGCTTTGACAATCTTCATGTTCAGCCCTCCAATAGACGTAAAATAGTTTGCTCCATAAGATTACAGCCCGTCTTCAGCATGCTTTCATCAATATCGAATTTCGGATGATGGTGATTGTAATCCCCACCCATCCCGAGAAGGAAATAGACGGATGGAACGGTTTGGGCATAGTGCGAGAAATCCTCGCCCGCATAAATCGGTTCGATGTCTGCGATATCGGACAAGCCTTCTATCGTTTGGGCCTCTTGCTTCATTACATCCACTAAAGCTGCATCATTGACAACAGGAGGATCCCCTTTTATAAACGTTAATTCATACGCCCCGCCATATGCCGTTGTGACCGATTGAAGCAATAGATCCAGTTTTTCCTCCATTGAACGCATGACGCGTTCGTCAAAGTAACGTACTGTTCCACCGATATTCGCTTCGTTCGGAATAATATTGTAATTCGTTCCTGATTGAATGGTGCCAAAACTCAATACCGCCCGTTCTTCCGGGCTAAATTGCCGATTGATCATCGCATACGCCTGGCCGATGATTTGCGAAGCCATATAGATAGGATCGACAGTGGCATGAGGCATCGACCCATGTCCCCCATGACCGTTTATTTTGATTTCGAATTGGCTCGCACCAGCCATGATGGGACCCTTTCGAATACCAAGCATACCTTTTGGAAGCGGCTGCCAAAGGTGTCCTCCCACTACCATATCCACCTCGTCCAACACGCCCGCTTCTACAAGCTCTCTAGCTCCACCCGGTACAGATTCCTCCGCATGCTGAAAAAGGAAAACGACCGTTCCTTGAAAGTCCGCTTTTTCTTCCGTCAGTTTTTTTGCTAACCCTAACACCATGGCCATGTGGCCATCATGTCCGCAGGCATGCATGACTCCCTTATTTTCAGAAGAAAACGGCAGTCCGGTTTCCTCTAAAATCGGAAGGGCGTCCATATCTGCACGGACCGCAATCGTCTTACCCGGCAAACGTCCTCGCAAAACACCTACTACATCTTTGCCTGTATAACTCTTCGTCGCAATGCCAAAACTTGTTAGTTGTTCTTCAATGAAAGCCTTCGTTTTTTCTTCTTGATGAGAGAGCTCTGGATATTGATGCAGCTCTCTTCTTACGGCAATCATCCACTCTGTTAAAGATTTTGCAGAAGTTAAGAGATTCATAGGCTTTGTTCCTTTCATTAAAAGATTCATAACTATTAAGTACGCCATGCCAGCGCCATGTGCATATTGGACAGGGCTTCAAGATCAAATCGACTTACTCATTCAATCGATAAAATGCCAGAACTATCTTAAAATAACGGGATATAGGGGTGGAAATAGTAGAAATACCATCTCTATAAGGAATCCTCCCTTTCAGTTGTCGTTATATAGTCGTTAATAGAACTTAAGGAAAAATATACAGTTTTTTTTATTTTCTGTCAATTGGGCTTGCAAATAAATTCAACTTCATTTTTTGACATTTTTCGTTTTTTTATTTCAATTACGCTTTTTGACTTATGGATGAATGACGGGAGATGAGCGTTCTTTGCCCATTCTCCGTCATTTAGATCGATTCATGTATGTGTGGGGGTTAATCGTATAGATGGCTCTCGGCCTTCCATTCAAATGGGGTTGTTCTTCTCCCGTAATTTTAATAATATTTTGATCGATCAACTTCTTCAAGAGCCTCTCTGATGAGCGTTTCGTCACGGCAAAATAGTGGGAGATATCGTTTGATGTGAACGGTTGAAAATCTCTGCTTAATAAAAAATCATGGAATTTGACCATGTTGGCAACGCTAATATTCGCCGTTTTTGCCAAGATTCTCAATTGTTGATCACTGCTGGTCAATTGAACCACTTTTGCCGTTTCCTTCCCTTCCATTTCAAAGACGGCTTGTGTTTCCGTTACAAGTACCAGCCCTTTTGCTTTCTCTTGTTTCAACGCATAATCAAGGGCGATTTCGGCATGTTTTTTCGCTTCTTGGAGGTGGAGGCCGTAGCCTATTCCAATATGCAGAGGGAGGCTTTTCCATTGAGAATGAACTCTCTCAAGCAATGAAAAAGAGTTTTCGGCCGTTCCTCGAGTCGTGTAGAGAACGAACGGTGCCTGCTGGTCAACTTCCAGCATAGCTCCCATTTTCAATGCCATATCTTTTATGGCTTTTTCCATTTTATTGCGAGTTTCTTTTGACATTTTTTCTGCTTTTCCCATAACAATGGCAATTTGGCCTCGTTTGTTTTTCTCGATGTCTCCTGCCATTCTCGCTTCTTTCAGTGCCCGAATAATCGTGCCCCGCGTATCTTTGATGGGAAACGCTTTGTATCCATTTTTCACGAGCGAATCATAGACAGCATAAATGCTTGTCACAGCCACTTTTGCCGCTCCCTTCTCCTGCAAATCCGCATGGTGACGAATGACGGGGGCGATATCGAAATGAAGCGGATCTTTTTCCATTTCTCCTTTTACTTCTTTCACTAATTTTTCATTAAGCGCAATCCCCACTTCCTCATAAACCATTCGGACATGCTCCATTTCCGGTATATCGATGGAAATATCCTGAAGTGATACGTTTAGATTGTAAAGCATGGATAACAAGGACACGCTTATGTCTTCCGATCCTGTCGGCAATACGACATACGGTTTATCGAGTTGGACAAGAGCAGCCCGTGAAATATAGTAAGGCAGCAGCCCTGTAAATAAATAAACATCGCACCGGCGCGCCTTATGGATGAGCTGGGATGTTTCACCCGGATCTTGATATGTATAATAAAGAAATTCCACATCCTGAACTTGATGTTCGTATTGCTGAATTTGCCTGCAGGATGCTTCCGGTCCAAATACGGCAACGCTGATCACCATAACCCCTCCTTGTCATTGTTCCTTGGTCTAAAAACACTATATCTTACCAGCCTAATTGACGTCTATGGAAATTCCGGTTTGTCTTCTTATTTTTTGCAGCAAATAAGATTTTCTTCTATCCCTCTTTTATGGTATGATGAACATACAAACAAAAATATAGTAAAAAAACCGCCGTTGCTGCCAACTTCTGCGGTCGAACAATCGCCGTTCTTTTAAGTGATCGGCCATATAGTGTGAAAAATAGACCTCTTCCTTCGAATTAGCGGTTCAAGGGAGGTCTATTTTTATTTGTTCCCTTCCAGCGGTCCCGCATTTCATTGCAGGACCATCTATCTTATCGTAAACGAAGTGAATGCATTCTTTCCAAATCCTCTCTCATTTTCTCCTGATCATATCCCAACAGTTCTGCATACGCTAAAATGCTTCCTTGCATGCGGGCAAAATTCACTTCCGCACCATTGGTTTTCACACATAAAGAGTAGCATCTGAGAAGCTCCCTTAGCTTCCTTTCCACTGAATCCCTGCTGATGTTTTGATCGACCAAAATGATTCTTTTGTTCTGTTCGATTTCATCTTTCAATAAAAACTTGAATTGAATAGCGTCTTCGGATTTATTCCAACAACTAATGGCTGCTTTTGTGAATTCAATATCATCGATATGGTAAAAACGTGAATATTGCTGATAAAGACTTGCCGCCGCTTGCAAAGAATAATCGGTTACATTTTGTATTTCATCTCCAAACTCGCTCAAAAATTGCTTGAGCGGTATAGGCAGTATGTATTGATTTAAATCCATCTAACCTTCTCCCCTTATTTTGGACTGCTTCTTTTCTATAATAATCAAAAATAAAGTCTGATAGAGGTTACTTTATCATTACAGATATGTAACAAGCGGTAACATAAATGTTTGCCAGTTTTGCTTTTCGGTTATACAAACGGTAAAACCTTTAAGGGAGTGGAATAAAGATGGAACTGGTTAACCCTAAAAAATACGGAACAGGAGATGAAGAATATTTTAAAAGAAAAAGACCGCAGTTGCTGCCAACAACTGCGGCCAAACAATAGTCGTCCTTTCAGGGGATCGGCCATATAGTGTGAAAAAAATAGACCTCTCCCTTCGAATTTAGCGGTTCAAGGGAGGTCTATTTTTTATGATTAAACGCCAGTATCGCAATGATGAGCGTCGCAAAGGAAATCATTAACGTAAGCGTTTCGTATACTGACATTGGCATCACCCCCTTTCAACGAGGGAGCTAGCCGACCGCCCTTGATAAACAGACTATTGAATACATTGATTATAGCATATTTACCCGCCTGAAAACAGAACATATATTCCTATTTTATAGTTAGTAGATACAAGATACACTTCTCTGTCGACGCTGCTTCACGCTTATAACGTCTCCTGTTTTATTTGTTTATCCCGCAACGTACGGGTCCAACTAACCATCAGTGGGGGATGAAGGAAAAACCCCACCGATAGAAGTTTCCTTTATTTTTCCTCATCTTTTTTCCACATTAAGTAATACGTAAATCCGAGACAAACGACACCCATTCCTGTAAATAAATATTGAATAACTCTCATTGTTTCCATCATTTTACCTCCAGTTTTTTTATTCCTAGTTTTTCACCTTTCGTCTCTTTCATGCGAAAAAAGCGTGAACTTTTAGTCGAGATACTTTCTTACTGTTTTGGAGGCAATCTTTCTTTTCTTCCACCTACTAACAGACATTCATCCCCTCAACCTATATCCAAGTCGAGGCAATCTTTCAATGCGTCGTCTGTCAGCAGTAGAAAATCGGTATGTACATATTCTGACTTGAATAATTTTTTCAGCGCTGCATATGTAATAGCTGATGGCGGGACGATCCGGTCGCTTGCATCGTAAATATATATGCTGAAACGGTTCTGTAAAAAAATCAAAAATTCATCAATATCGATGCCTGAGTTTTGAATGTAATGGCTGTCGAACTCTATTAATCCAACGGCAGTGCGACAGTTTTTCAATAGCTTCTCCATTCCTTTTAAAACAAAACCTTCAAATCCTTCCACGTCCACTTTAAAAAGAAGATCATGTGTACAAACCTCTTCTTTTTCGAACAATGAATCGACCGTAATCGTCGGAATAACGGTTTCTTCGACCATTTGATGCGAAGGCATATAAGAAGCGGAAGATGTGCCCGACCAGTGTGTATCAATATAAAATAATTGCTCATCCCCCTCCTGGTCAGAAGCAAAAGCATGGATAAGTTGAATTTGTTCTTTATTCGGATGTTCATCTTTGGATTGCATGATATATTGAAATAAATGTTTATTCGCTTCGATTCCATATACTTTCGCGCTTTGGGGATAGGTTACTGAAAAAAGGCATTCCCCGTAATTGACCCCTACATCCACGACAAGAGATGGTTTGTACTGCTGCACTGCCCGACTCCAAAACGCGGCAAGGCGAGCTTGGGTCACCCCGTCTTTAATCAATAATACTCTTCCGCGGTTTTCATTCGGATTCACATAAATAACATTGCAGGACGGAAGTCTGATTTTACTTGGAAGCCTGTTGATATTCAATGTTTTATATTTTAAGAGAATTCCTGCATCGATTAGCAGTTTCTATGTTTTTGGATATTTTTCCCACATTTTCATAAATACCGGCTTACGAAGGAGTGCCTTTGCTTCCATGACTAAACGTTCCTTTCCATATTAAGTAGAATGAGCATCTTCCATCCATAATGAACGGGAATCCATGTCTCTCACATTTTCATTCTTAAAAAGCTAAATTCCTTTCTTACAGACCATACTTTACAATTCTTTAACATTTACCAGATTATTTTTATCTGCGAATTTCCGTTACTTATCCATATGTCCCCTAAAGGATTTGATTCATGAATTTAGCATGTTTTACCCGCTCCCACAGCGCAATCGTTTTCATTAATTCTCGTAAAAAGCATTCTTTCAGGAAAAATGATACGTACACTTAACATTCCTTCTTTCACGTCTATTAGACTACATTCTATTTATGCATCTAAACCAAAGGTCACAACATAATTTCTCTAGATGTAGGCTTAAATATTCAAATTATTTTTTATATTTGAACTATTGTGTTCGAGATGCTATATTTCAGTTGTCAGGTTTATGAAAGCGATTGCATAAAAAGGAGCGATGGAAAATGAAAAAATGGTCTGCTGCAGCTTTATCTTTGCCTCTATTACTTAGCTTATCAACCGGAGCATCGGCACAAACCGTACATAAGAAACAAACGGAGTCTTCTAAAAACGGGGTCTTCTATGAGATTTATGTCAATTCTTTTTATGATTCAAACGGCGACAGCCACGGAGATTTAAAAGGAATTACGAAACAGCTCGATTACTTGAATGACGGAAATGCGAAAACGATGAATGATCTTCAAGTAAACGGAGTATGGATGATGCCCGTCAACGTCTCCCCCAGTTACCATAAGTATGATGTAACAGATTATTATAACATTGATCCGGAATACGGAAACCTTGACGATTTTCGCCAGTTAATGAAAGAAGCAGATAAAAGGAATATAACATTCATTATGGATCTTGTTGTCAACCATACGAGCAGTGAACACCCGTGGTTTCTGGCTGCTCTTGAAGACAAAAACAGCATGTACCATGATTATTATATTTGGGCAGATGAGCAGACCGATTTGAACGAAACAGGCTCTTGGGGACAGAAAGTATGGCATAAAGCATCAAATGGAGAGTATTTTTACGGAACATTTTGGGAAGGAATGCCTGATTTGAACTATGACAACCCGAACGTAAGAAAAGAAATGATCAACATCGGGAAGTTTTGGCTGCAGCAAGGAGTCGATGGCTTCCGTCTTGATGCCGCCATGCATATTTATAAGGGACAAACGGCAGAAGGAGCGAAGAAAAACTATGAATGGTGGAATGAGTTCCGTACAGCGATGAAAAAAGCGAATCCAGACGCTTATTTAGTCGGCGAAGTATGGGATCAGCCCGCAACCGTAGCTCCTTATTATCAATATTTAGATTCCCTATTTAACTTCGATTTGGCAGGTAACATTGTTAATTCCGTTAAAGGCGGCATGAATCAAGGAGTGGCCGAAGCTGCGTTGGCCACGGATGATTTATATAAAGCATTTAATCCCGATAAAGTTGATGCCACCTTCTTGACAAATCATGACCAAAACCGTGTCATGAGTGAATTAGGCGGTGATATCGCCAAAGCCAAAACGGCTGCATCCATTCTTCTCACCTTGCCGGGCAACCCTTTCATTTATTACGGAGAAGAAATTGGTATGACAGGTGAAAAGCCGGATGAACTAATTCGAGAGCCATTCCGTTGGTATCCGGGAGACGGAGAAGGCCAGACAAACTGGGAAGAGCCCGTCTATAATGTTGGTGACAGTGCTGTATCGGTCCAGGAGCAAGACAAGCAATCCGACTCGCTTTTAAACCATTACCGGACAATGATTCGTGTTCGCCAGCAGTACGAAGCACTCGAAAAAGGAGACTTAACACCGTTGGATGTCCGTAACAAGCAAGTAATCGCATATGAACGTTCTTACAAAAACAAGTCCATCAACGTCTATCACAATATTTCAAGCGACCCAGTCGTACTAACCGTTTCTCATAAAGGAAGAATCATGTTTTCGACAGAAAAAGGAGCGGTCAAACTAAAATCTACTTTGATTATCCCTGCCCATACGACAGTGTTATTAAAATAAATGGGAAAGAGTCCCGGTTTGGCACGGGCTCTTTTTTCCATATCAATAAGTATGTTGGTTTTTGATAAAACGAAAAAAACAAATCATCAAAGGCTGGACAATCAAATAAGTAGTAAACGAATAAAAGATGTTCCACTCTTTATACGTAAAAACATCAAATAGATGCGCCGTCCATTCAACCGCTATTCCCCCTATCGAACAAACTAAAATGTAAAGCGTAAAGAAAATACCTTGAGGTTTCAGTCGGTCGAATGCATAAATAAAAACATAGGCAGCCGGGGCATACAACAAATAGGTGAATAGATCGGCATATTCAATTTTGTTGGCATCCATAATATCATATAAATCAACATGCGGACCGGCCAATAAATGATCCGCAATTCTTGATACCGCAATCGCAAAAAGAGAAATCAAAATGGAAACAGACAAAGGGAAACGTCTTGGCAAACGGAATATAATCAATAAAGAGACAAGAAGGAAGACGCCGACAAACCAATCATTTTGATTTATAATCCCCGAATTCAATGTATAACCCCTTCCTTTATCAATAATTTTCTAAAGAGCCTTTGCATGATAAAAGAAAAGATTAACCAAAGCGTCCAATTAGGAATCGACCACCAATCGTTCCATTCCTTTGGATCGATTACGTTCAGTTTCTTTAATAACCATTCATTCAAAAGTAAAATCAACAAAAACACGACGAAATTTATAACGTTTTTTATAAAAGTGTTCGTTTTATGAACCTGTTCCAAGTAGAATAGCATGATGAGGGGAACGATGATAATTTCATTCAAACGTAAACCTAAACGAAAGGTCCATTCGTGTTTAATAGTGAACATTTCTGAATTTTTCGGTGTAGCTAAATCGACAAAGGTAATAAAAACGGCAACAAATAGAAGCCAAATAAATATATGTTCTAACGGATGAAGCGCTTTTTCGGTTACAACATAATGAACCAACAGCAGCGATGCTATACAAAGAAAAAAAGCGAAAACCATGGAAAAACCCTCTCTGCCCGTAACATTCTCTTTAGAAGCAGTATGTCCAAAACGCTGATGATAAAACGTTATATATATGAATATATATTTAGATAATAGAAAAGAAAGAAGGAAGCTGATCCTTCTTTCTTTTCTATGTAACAAAAATCATCAAAGATTAAGCTTGCACGGTTTTCTCGAAACAATCGACTTGATTTGGACCGAGCTGCTTTGTTGTATAATATTGAAAACCCGCTCTTTCCCAAAATTCTCTCCCTCTCTTATTTAGCTGAAGCACGCCCAAACGTACGGTTGACACACCTTTGTCTATTAGCCATTGCTCAAAATGAAAGTAAGCTTGTGTGCCATAACCGTATCCGTGGTAATCTTGGTGAATGATGAACGAACCAATCCATGGATAGCCGTCCTTTTCGTTTTTATTCAAAAAATCAATCAATCCAATATAAGTATCGTCGGCTTTAATGAACAAACTGATGGTCTTTTTATTTATATATTCTGCCCGCACCTCTTCTTCGGTACGCGCTGCCTGTCCATTTTCCAAGCGATTGTATTCTTCGTTGGAATTCAACAGTTCCATCGCTATGTATAATGTTTCTTCTGTAATCGATTCAAAAGATATCATATGCTGGACCCTCTCGTTTCTTTCTATTTTCCGCTTCTCAATACCATTCATTCTCTCATCGTTTTTATCAGCATTCAAGATTTATATATTCCACTTAATAACTCGACATACTTTCATTCCATCCGAAGGTATTCACAATCAGTCATCCAGACAACTTGAATCGGCCCTCAAAGGTTTAGAAAATTTGGCATGGCCGTTCTTTGGTCATGTCGAATTTTCTAGATTGATATAGATTAAGTGATTGCGAGCAAAGAAGAATGGGTGTATATTTATAAAAATAAACCTTTTTTCAGACTATTTCCTTATTCTTTTTACGATCTATCATTTTTTGAAGTTAGAGAGGTATATATAATGAAACATATCTTGAATCCCCAAGTTCAGCAAATCGAGATTTCGGGAATCCGTCAATTTGCTGAAAAAATCAATACTTACCAGAATGTCATTTCATTAACGATCGGACAGCCTGACTTTCCGACACCTGAGCACATCAAGGAAGCCGGAAAGCTTGCCATCGACCAAAATATGACATCCTATGCCCATACGGCAGGATTACTGGAGCTGCGTGAAGCGGCCTCCGATTATTTTTCATCTAAATACGGACTAAACTATAGTGCCCAAGACGAAATTTTAGTCACAAATGGTGCAACAGAAGCCATTTTTATCGCGTTGAGAACCATTTTGAACGAAGGCGATGAAGTGCTCCTTCCGGCTCCTGCCTATTCCGGATATGAGCCGGTCATCACATTATGCGGCGGGAAAACGGTTTGTGTGGATACGACAGACACTGCCTTTAAATTAACGAAAGAACAAGTGCTTCAGCATTTGACGCCTAAAACAAAAGCGGTCATTCTCGGTTACCCTTCCAATCCGACCGGTGCCATCATGACAAAAGAAGAATTGGAAGACTTAAGTACCGTGCTGAAAGAGCTGGACATTTATGTGGTGGCGGATGAAATATACAGTGAGCTCATTTACGGCCAGCAGCATGCTTCCGTCGCTGCAGTGGAAGGCATGCGGGACAAAACAATCGTTCTGAACGGTCTTTCGAAGTCACATGCGATGACAGGCTGGCGCATCGGCTTTACGCTGGCACCGCAACATTTGACAAAAGAAATGATTAAAGTCCATCAATATACCATTACAAGCATCAACACAATCGCCCAAGCAGCCGCTGTCGCTGCGTTAACAAATGGGAAAGATGACGCCCTTGTGATGAAAAAAGAATACGAAGCACGCCGCGATTATTTATGCAGGGAATTGACGGCCCTCGGCTTTGAACTCTTCATTCCGGAAGGCGCCTTTTATATTTTCCCGTCCATTAAAAACTTCCATCACGATTCATATGAATTCAGTGTTCAATTACTGGAAGAAGCGGGCATCGGGGTTCTTCCAAGTACCGTGTTTACAAACGGCGGAAAAGAACATATCCGCATTTCGTATGCTTACTCAATGGAAAAATTAGAAGAAGCCATCAAACGCTTAAAAGCTTTCCTTGGCTCTTATGAAAAACAAACGAAAGCTGGTTCTCTTGCCTAATTTTTAAATAAAAGGATCGAAGAGGCTGTCCCATAAGCCTCTAATAAATCACAAAAACTGATTTTTAATGAAAGGCCCCGTCACATAACCCCTTTATTTTACTGGGTTTTCATGACGGGGCCTTTCATGAGGGTGACCGAAAAGGGTCGTATTTTGCCCTTTTCGGTCATCTTCATTCAATCCTTTTTTCATCCAATTCCTGCATCACACCGCTTTTTTGAACAGTTTCCCCTGCTTCCAATACGACTGGAGAGTGGTCCGGTTCGCCAAAAATACGCCGCCCAAAATGAAAGCAGCCCCGAGGCCCATAATTGGTTTGACCGGCTCATCCAAGAACACATATCCTGCCGCGACAGCGATCAACGGTGAGATGTACAGCCATGTAGACGGAAAAACCGGATTCGTCTTTGAAATGAGCCAGTAATATAACCCGTGCCCGCCGATGGACCCGATGAAAATCAAATAAACGATTGGCCCCCATACATCCCATGTTGTAAGGACGGCCGGGTTCGGCTGTTCTGTCACGATTGAAAACATAAGAAGCATTGAACCGCCATACAGCATTTGAACACCGTTGATCAAAAATGGTGACACATCCTTTTCAGTCGTTAAAATCTCCTTGGAGTTAAGTGTCCCGATTGCATAAAACACTTCCCCTCCCAAGATGACGGCACATGCGATTACCCACATGTAAGATAATTCTTGATGAAAGCCCGGCAATGAAATGCAGATCACACCGGCAAGTGCAACTATAAGCGCAATAAACTGTTCTCTTTTGATGATGGTCTTATTCCGCTTCGCCTGAACAAATAGGATCATCATTGGTCCGGTTGCCGACAAAACGGCGGCTAAACCTGATGTGATATATTGTTCTGCCCAATACAACGTGGCAAATGTCATAAATGTGAGGCAAAAACCGGCAAATGCTACTTTTTTTGACAAAAGAAACAGTGTGACAGGATGGCGTTTTACTACAAAATATAAGACAACAAGAAGGCCTGCGGCAAAGAAACGGATACCTGCCGAAAAAAGCGGAGGTGCCCCTGCCTCAATCCCCATTTTAATCGTTAAAAAGGTTGTTCCAAAAATGAGACAAATGAAAAGATAGTTGATGATTACCATGTATTTTCCCCCTTCTAGCAGATGAGATGATTATAGGGGATAACATATATAACAGTACAACACAGCCTATAACAGTTGAATAATATTTTAGTTGATAATGAGTTTACAATACGATTAACTTAACTTATACGAATACACGCTTTATAAATAGAATTGGGGTGAAGTGGTGAAATTTACATTGCACAAACATTCGAGTACGCCGCTCTATCAGCAAATTTGCATGCAAATGGTGCAGCGGATTCAAAACGGGATGCTGGCAGACGGGGAACAGCTCCCTTCTTTACGAACATTCGCAGGCGATCTTGGTGTTAGTTTATTGACTGTCCGCAAAGCGTATAAATGGCTGGAAATGAAAGGGTATGTGTCCGTCCAGCGCGGCAAGGGCGTATATGTAAAAGGGCAAAAAACGATTCCGATCCTCCAGCCGAATCTTCCATATGAGTGGCAGCGCGCTTTATCATACAATATCATTCGGTCTCAATATTTACTCAATCGTAAGAAGCAATATTATGATTTTTCCCAGGCGGTCGTTTACCCGCGCCTCCTGCCGACACAGTTTTTGGCAGACGAAATGCAAAAAATCCTGGATAAAAACCGGATGATTTTGGCGACATATGGCCCTGTCCATGGAGATGAAGAGCTTCGATTTGCCGTGTCTGCCTATTTGAAAGAACAACAAGGATTACCCGCCCCTCCTTCCAATCTCATCATTACAAGCGGTGTCCAGCAAGGAATCGACCTTATCGCACAAACGTTATTGAAACCTGGGGATACAGTTGTAGTCGAAAGCCCGTGTTACGGTGCCGCGATTGATGTCTTTATAAATAAAGGAATCAATGTCCTTCCCATCGAGGTTGATGAACAAGGTCTCCAGATTGATCTATTAGAAGAAGTTTGTCAGAAACGGAAACCGGTTTTGGTATATGTCAATCCGACGTTTCACAATCCTACCGGTACCTTGATGAGCGAACAAAGAAGACGGGAGCTCGTTGAACTTGCCGAACTTTATCACTTTTTTATTGTAGAAGATGACTCGTTCAGTGAGATTTATTTTGATGACCATCTCCTGCCCCGGCCCATCAAATATTTTGACCGGAACGGACATGTCATGTATATAAAAGGATTCAGCAAAACGATGGCACCGGGGATTCGCATTGCTGCACTGTTCGCTGAAGGGCCTGTGTACGATTGGCTTTATGCAACAAAAGCCTCCATGGATATCGGAAGCCCGTTACTTACGCAAAAAGGGATTCTTCCTTTTTTGCGTACAGAAAGGATGCGAAATCATTTACAAAAACTGCGGATCGCTTTGCAAATCCGGCGTGATACATCGGCAAACATCCTTTCTTCATTAGACGATTCGGTTAAATTTCATCTCCCTCAAGGCGGCTTGAACTTATGGGTCTCCCTATCTCAAAACATCGATGCCATGGCCTTGCTTGCGAAAGCAAACGAAGCTTCAGTTTCCTTTTTACCTGGATCCGCCTGTTTTGTGCATGAACCGAAACACCACTACATCCGCCTAAGCTATTCACTATTAAGTGATCATGATCTAGCGGTCGGGCTGGAAAAGCTCTGTGAAATCCTTTCAACGAAATCGATCCATCTATGAGATGAAACTTTCCTCTTAGGAAATATTCTGCCGCTCGTTGTCTTTAAAGAGCGATGATTTTCATATAGACAGTATGGATGATTAAGAAAATTGATCATACAAATCCCCATCAAATCGAATGTTTCTGTGTTAAGCCATTTTTTAGAAAGATAACCAAGCAGGTATACGCTCTTCATACCTGCTTGGTTATCTTTCTTTGAAAATATTCTTTAACTTGATTAAAATGGTTTCTGTTTGCCCTGCGACGATGACTCCAATTTCTCCATTTATGCAAATCGCGACAGTTAATACGCCATTAATATCCGAAAGAATATGATAGCTTGCATTTACCTCTACTGTCACCACATCCTTTACAGAAAATAAGGCAAAACAGGACGTAATCCACGCCTCTCTTTTTGCTGTAGGCTGCCTTTTCCGTGATTATTTTCATTCCTTTTCACAATATATGGAAGAAAATATCCAAACATGTCCATTTTCAACATATCGACCGGAATGGGCATGAATCCCGCGCCGCTGTACTCCTTTACCCTCTGCTTCAGCCCTCAGCAATCTTGCCAAAAGGTCAATATCTGATTCCGTTGCCTTCACAACTGCCATGACTTCACCTCCGTTGTGTTCTCACTCTCATTCCCGTTCTCACGAGAAGAAACCTTCGTTGATTGAAGGTTTCCTTTATCATTTTGCTTTTCAGTCAAAGGGATGACGACTCACCACACTGTTACACAATATATTCCTCGCTATAGTTATATATATTGTAAAGGAACGGATATGGGAACGAAACCGAGCGTTTCTATAAGAATAAAAAAAACGACAGCATGATCAGCTGTCGTTTTTATCAAGATTCCTTAAAGCTTGCTATTGAGAACAAGCATGATTATTCAGGAAATAAATCTGAAGACAAATAGCGTTCACCTGTGTCAGGTGCCATACAAAGCACTCTTGCACCTGCCGGAAGCTTTTTGGCTGTTTCAACCGCAAAGTGGGCAGATGCCGCGCCGGATGCCCCGACAAAAATGCCTTCTTCTGCCGCTAGACGGCGTGCCATCGTTTGAGCATCTTCATCTTTAATCAGTAAAATCTCATCGTAAACTTCGCGGTTCAAAATCGTCGGTACGAATCCCGGTCCGGTTCCTGGAATTTTGTGAGGCCCCGGTTCTCCTCCTGAAAGCACAGGAGATCCGTACGGTTCAACAACGTAAATTTTCAAATCGGAAATGTGTTTCTTGAGCTCTTCCCCTGTTCCTGTCACCGTTCCGCCTGTTCCTGCTGTTAATACGAGTGCATCTAGTTTCCCATCAAACGCTTCCATGATTTCTACAGCGGTCGTTGAACGATGTGCATCAGGGTTCGCCGCATTTTCGAACTGCATCGGAATAAAGCTGCCCGGAACATTGGCCGCCAGACGTTCCGCTTCATCGATGGCTCCTTGCATACGGAGGCTTGCTGGTGTTAAATAAACCTCTGCTCCATAAGCTTTTAAAATTTTAACACGCTCAACCGTCGCATTATCAGGCATCGTAATAATACAACGATATCCTTTTGCCGCACATACCATCGCGATACCGATACCTGTATTGCCGGAAGTCGGCTCAATGATCGTACTTTTTCCGGGTGTGATAAGCCCTTCTGATTCGGCTCGTTCAATCATGCTCATGGCTGCACGGTCTTTGACACTGCCTCCGGGATTAAAGGATTCAAGCTTAATATATACATCCGCCCCGTTAGCGTCAGGTATATTATTCAGTTTTACAATAGGTGTGTTTCCTACTAGATCAAGAATGGAATTATATAGTTTCATTTGTAATCCAACCTTTATTGTATGATTCCTATAAGATTATACAGGAATTTACACAAGGAACCAACTAATTGAGTTTGAAAAGTTCTGTACAGCAAACTTTCAAGCCGATTTTCAGTTTCTTATTTACATTGGAGTACCATAAAAAGAGTACCCTAAAAACTTTATCAAAAATATGCTTTTGACCGTTTCGAATCTTGTCCATTCTGAATTTAATAAAAAAAGAATCTTAATTCACTTTCTTAAAGGAGTCAATCATCATGATAGGAGAATGGGATGGGCTACTTTCAAGAAATACGGGACCATGTTGGTACAAGACCATTCATCTTAACTAGTGTCACCGCTTTGGTAATTGATCAGCAAAGGAGCGAATGCTATGACAGCAAACAAAAATAAAGTGAAACAGCCAATATACGCTGTTAAATATGTCCAGGCGTTACGAGGCGGAACTGCTCATGTAATTGAATACAGTGATGGCAAAAGGTATGTCACGAAGTTTTACGGTGTTAGAAAAAAAGAATAAAAGAAGTGGTGAATGAATATGTGATTGCGAAATTGGCACAGCTCCTTTCACTCCCCATTATTCCATTTGCTCTTGTTTATGTACCAGAGGAATTTATCGAGAATACTCCGGAACTACAACAGAAAAAACGAAGCTATAATCCTGGTACCCATTATGGATGCGTTTTTATCGAAAACTGTATGCCTTTCGAAGACGTAAGAGAAGCTCCTCCAAAGCGGAAGTTAAAAATCGGAATATGCTTGCAGGCATAACCGTATTCGACCAATGAGTAAACAACTCCGACCGGGGTACGATGAATGGCATTTTGGAGCGGCTAAGTGACAGCAACTATTATGTTCACATGATTGATCATGGAAGATGTTTTCCGGGTCGCTATGAATGGAATGCCCAAACGCTTCGTGAGGGGCAACCTGAATATAATTTCAAATGGCCTTTTTATCAATGGGCAAACTCTCTTCTAGATGATTCCAACGAGTTGACTTCATTTATCGATAAAATTGAAAAGTTGCCAAATGAATCAATATATGAAGTGATCAATTCCATCCCTGCTGAGTGGAATGTAAGTTCAAAGGAGCGAGAAGCTCTCTACCAGTTTCTTTTCAAACAGAAAAAAGCATTGCCTAACATCGTAAGTAAGATCATCGAGCATTACAGCACAAAAAAATAATGTTGGGCTATCTTTAATTTGAAATCAATTGTGTATTTTGACATAAAGAAACACCCCAATTCCTAGATTTTTTGTCTAACAATTGGGGTGCAGTCTAAGGCCATGTCCGTTTCTCTAAATCAATCACTCATTGGGCAAAGTGCTGCTTGACGAAATCAGGTGCACTCTTTTCATCAAATACTTGAAACTCCGGATACGGATTTCCGATGAAATAGAAGGCAATTACATAGGTACCAAGCTCCTGTTGCTTTGCTGCAAGCAAAACTTGTTCCAACTGTTTTTTATCTTTGATTCGCAATCCATCCTCGCGATCTTTAAATTTCTTCTCGATTTCGTCAGAGCGAATGTATTCATATCGATCTTTTCCTTCTTCATTCTTAATCACGACTGCATATGCCAAATCTTCCGGTATCACACGTGCTTGTTCAAGAAGTTTATTCTGCTTTAGCCATTCCTCTACTTTTTTATAAGACTTTTTCCATGACACATTCATTTGTCTATTATTGCTGTATAAAAACTCGATATAAGCCCAACTTGAGCTGTCATCAAATATTTGTTCAGATGTCTCTGATTTGAGCTCTGTTTTTATAATCGAAGTGAACTCTTTAATTTTTTCCGGGTCCGTAATAACCGCGCGCTTACCTGTAGGTCCATCCGGTTGGATCGTAATTTTGTCGATTACGTCATTTTTCTTTGATTCTCGGAGAATCGAGTAACGGTTTTCTTTAAATTCATTTGATTCCACAATCGGCTTATAGAGCGGTTTGTATGATTCAAACGGAATGTTATAATAACGCACAATTCTTTTACCGCTCTTTAATTCATATCCAATGGCAACGGAACGTGTATCACGCGGATGGACCCGTTCAGGCCGCTCCTTGATAATTTGTTCATGAAGCTCATAGATATGTTCAATATTTTTTCGATCTTCAAAATAATATTCTTCTTCCTCGGTGATGTAAACCTGTTTTGAGTCTGACAGTTCTGCCTCTCTTTGTTTTTTGTAAGCATCCGTCAAAGGATATAACGACTCGCCAAAATACACACGCTTGACATCCGCCAACTCCGGCTGTTTCTTTTCATAGCCCGTTATATCCATTTGAAGCAGTATACCGGCTACAAGCATGGTCAACGCGAAAAATACATACCCTTTCCATTGGCCAAATACACGCCACGTTTTTTGAAGAATCATCCCTGCAACAAAGTAGCCGATTAAAGAGGCAGCAGCAAAGCCAAATAAAATCCAGCCGAAGTCGTTTTGCGTTTCACCGAAATACAATCCGCCGACAAGCATCGTACAAAATGTCACACCGTACTGGAATACCGGCTGCAGGGGCCTGAACGCAATCGCCTGGGTTGCGGCTTCAATATGGCGTTTTTTATATACAATCAATGACAATGTATAGAAAATGACGATTAATAGACCATACACGGCCCACTCTGTCCCCGTTAAAGGATGGCGTGTCATTTCGAATGCGCGGACGAATGGAATAAGCCGCTCCACTTGCTGATTTAAATAGTAGTCAACTGAAAAACCGAACAGGAAGTACTTCGCATTCATAAACGTCAGGATAATAAGCCCTGCCGGCAAGAATAATAGAATGTAAGTGAGAGCTCCTTGGAGCACCGACATCCCTGTGAAAACGGCAACGAATACACCTGCAAAAAAGACGAATAAATTCCATAAACATGTTACCATCATCCAATGGCCGATTTCACTTTTAGAATAAAGATCCGACAAATCCAAAGCTCCATGAAGAAGCCAAAGGATAACCCCCGTCAAAATAACCGGAACAACCAACAATAGAGAACCAAGCAATGCTTGCTGATGGTATAACGCCTCCCGGCGGATTGGTAAACTATGAATATAGTCGGTCGATAGCTTCACTTGCATATAGCGGAACAAAAAAACGGCCAGCAGGACAGGCAAAACGAATACAAGGAGGATCTGAAATTCCCCCATCACGTTAAACAGCCCTTTTGCTTCATAATAATAAGCGCGCTCTTTATTGGAATACACCATGAGCAGCTGCAATGGCAGCGCAAACGTCAAACATAGAAAATAAACGAGCCCAATCCAACCGACATTCCGGACGTTTTGCTTCCAAATCCCCCGATTAAACGATGATGTTTTCGATGGCATAACCGACATCCCCCATTTCATATATAAAAATTTCTTCTAATGTAAGCGGGAGCATATCTAAGATGACTGGCCGATGTGATTGAATATAAGATGTAATCCGCGCTTCTTTTCCTCTTACGATACAAAGTAAGACGCTTCCTCGCTGTTCTTTGTATAAAATGTCCAGATCTTGCAAAAAGGCTTGCGGAACATCTCCCGTGAAAGCGACTTGGATTTTATGGACATCCGACTTCAAATCATCGAGTTCTTTTTCAATGATTAGTTCCCCGTGATGCAAAATGCCGATATGATCACATAAATCCTCTACTTCACGTAAATTGTGGGAAGAAATTAAAATGGTCATTTCCCGTTCCGCCACATCTTGTACAAGCAAGTTTTTCACCTTTTGCCTCATAACTGCATCCAAACCGTCCAGCGGTTCATCTAAAATCAAAACATCCGGCATGGCCGATAACGCCAGCCAAAATGCCACTTGCCGCTGCATTCCTTTCGACAGACGGTGAATCTTTTTCGTTATCGGAATCGGAAACACCTCGCCAAGCTTTTGAAAACGTTCTTTATTCCATGACGCATACATGCTTTCATAGAACTGGGCCATTTGCTTAATTGTCGTTTGCGGGAAAAAATATAGGGCATCCGGCAAAAAAATAGCTTTTTGCTTAATGCCAACATTTTCAAAAACGGGCTCTCCTTCAATGAGCACTTGCCCTTCATCCTGCTTATAAATGCCTGCAATCATTTTTAAAAGAGTCGTTTTTCCTGCCCCGTTCGATCCCAGCAACCCGTAAATGGATCCTTTTTCAATATGTAAGTTCACTTGTTTGACCGCTTCAATATCTTCGAACTCTTTTCTTACTTGTTTGACCTCAATCATCGCCTTCTCCTCCTTTCACCGATTGTTCCGCTTTTTCTACAAGGGATAAAATATCTTCTTTTTTCAGCCCTAAATACATCGCTTCTGAAATCAGCTTGATTAAATCTTGTTTCATTTTTTCCACCTTCTCATTATTTTTCGTTTCAGATTGGGGTGAAACAAAGCTGCCTTTACCGGGAACAGAATAAATGTAACCTTGATGTTCCAATTCACGGTATGCTTTTTGGATGGTGTTTGGATTAATAGTTAGTTCTTTCGCAAGCAAGCGAACGGACGGCAGCTGTTCATCTGCTTTAAACATTTCATGGATGATGAATTCTTTCAATTTGTCGACAAGCTGTTCGTAAATGGGCTTACGGCTGCGAAGATCAAGATTGAACATGATGTTCCTCCTTTCTATTTGAAACTGTCTTAACTGTATATAGTGTATTAACTGTATTACTTATCGTATTACAGTTATTATTATAAAGAGGTTTGAAAATTTTACAAGAAGTTTTTTCATAAGTGTGAATAAAAAGGGCGATTTTTACCCTTTTTATTCACACTTATAAGAGGCCCCGTCACAAAATCCGGATTTTGTGACGGGGCCTCTTATTAAAAATCAGTTTTTACTGGAGAGTAGAAGGGACTCACTTCTGTCCTAAAAGCCTTTTATGAATCCAAATGGCCGCTTGGGCCCCTTCTCCCATCGCAATCGTGGATTGTTCCGAGTGAGCGACGATATCGCCGGCTGCCCATACATTGGAAACGGAGGTTTCTTTCGTTCTCGGGTCTACCTCAACATGACGGTTTTCCATCAATTTCACGCCGAGCTGTTCAGCAAGCTCGCTGTACACTTTATTTCCGCCAAATGCGATAAACCCCCGATCGGCATACAACGTTTCACCGTTTTTCAATTTCACGCTTTTAAAGATTGAATTGTTTTCTGTAATGACTTCGCTGATCGTTTCATGCCTATAAACGATGTTGGATTGAATCAATTTTTCCTTAAGTGAATCCTCAATGTCCGATTCCTCATGATTGACGTAAACAATGTCTTTTGTCCAATATGTTAACGTCAACGCCATATTTGCTCCTGCTTTCCCCGCTCCTAACACGAGAACGCTCTTATCCGACACTTCATACCCATCGCAATCTGGACAAACATATACAGTAAGACCGAGACAAGACTTAATGTTTAGGATATCCGGAAGGCGATCCATCACTCCAGTCGCCAAAAGCATCGTTTTTGTTGCATAGGTTTTCCCTGTTTCCGTTTCGATCTTTATAGAACCATCTTGCTTCATGGACTGTATGACTTTGTCCTTTGAAAAGTGAACACCGTACTTCTCTGCATGCTGCCTTCCCAACTCTCTCAATGTTTCACCGCTCACTCCATCAGGCCATCCTAAAATGTTATGGTAGTTTTTACATAATGTGGAACGTCCATAATTTGAATCGATTACTAGAACATCATGTTTGTACCTTCCAAGCTGAATGGCTGCCTGGAGTCCCGCGATTCCTCCGCCGATGATGATGTTTTCATACACATTCTTCAACTTTTTTCACCTCAAGCTTAACAATTTGACGTACACAGCCCAACCGGCAAGTATTTAATAATATAAACAACCAGTTCCTATGTTATTTGCTGTTTGAGCTGAAAACATAGAATGATGTTACGATTGTCCTTCTTCCATATATACAGTTCACGAAAAGCCTCTTTTTCAAACCGGGAATGATTAAATGCCCTAGAAATTATTCATTCACTCTCCAAGTCTTTTAGCATGACGTACGATAAATAAACAGCATTTTATCACATCAAATTGCAGAGCTCATTTTACTTAAGAACGTGAACAGGAACATGAAAATAGAAAATGAAGAAGAAAATGATAGGAATAGAAGAGAGCAGAGCCGCCACAGGAAATTTATAGTGAAATCTAAGCATGGGAAACATGACAAGATTAAATACAATTGACCATCCGATTGACCACCCGTGATGATGGGAAATTAAATCTAAATATCGAAGATTGATGTATTCCACCAGTGAAAATAAAGCTACCCAAAAAAGAACCCACACAACTGGTTTTATTTTCCCTTCAGGAAAGTTTCCAAGATATATTAAAACAGAAGCGGGATAGGCAACGAGCATGATTAATAATGTAATAAACGTATGAGTAGATAACAAACTTTGAGTAAACATCGTTTCATGGTATTCCCACATAGAATAGTTATAACATAGGAAGTTATAAACCAAATCACCAAACCAGAGAAACAAAATGGTGGAATGATACTTCCGCCAATTCCGCCAATCTCCCCATCTTATTCCTGCAATGAGAAACAAACCATTCAATAATAGATGCATTGTATCAGCTCCGTGATTTCCTTATAACTATTCTGCCCATCAGCAAAAAAAAGCAACCTTTTCAGGCCGCTTTTTCAATCATTTTTTTCTACTCGTTTCCATTATTCGGTTAATTCCATTTGTACAGTCTGCAATTCCTCTTCCTCGCCTTTTGGCGTCCTCACCACGATTACATCACACTTCGCATAACGTAAAATGTGTTGAGACACACTGCCGATCAGGACACGTTCGATTGCATTCAACCCTGTGGCACCGCATACAATTAAATCCACTTCATGTTCTACTGCAATTTCTTTAGAGATTTTCGTTTTTGGTGAGCCGTGTTCGATTACATAGCTGACATCTTGCAATCCGGATTCCAGGGCCAATTTATGACAGTTTGTGACAAGCTCCTTGGCGAATTCTTCAGCCTTTTGAACCACTGTATAGTCATATAATTCATATGTTGCTAGATTTCGTATATCTACAACGTAACAAATAATTAAGCGGCCATCATTCCTTTTCGCGATATTGACCGCTTTTTTAAATGCCCATTCCGCTTCTTTCGAACCATCTACTGCCACAAGGATATTCTTATACGCCATCTCCATCAACAATCTCTCCTTTAGTTCCATTCCCGCAGGTTTGAGTGGAATTATTTTACTGTACTTCCATTCTACTCTCTTTCCAAAAACTAGACTGTGACATTTCTCACTCTTAAAAAGAATAAATTCACCAAACTAATGAATGTCACAAATTGTTAACACAATGTTTAATGATAAATCCTGACCTTTCCGCTTTATCCATTAGTTCATTCCGAAATTTCGGATGCACAATGTTGATTAGGACTTTGTTCATTGCGGAATAAAAACAGCCATCCATTTAAAAATGGACAGTTCTTCATCCTGTATGCTTCTAATCGTTTTTTATGACGGACCCTTCTCATATCTCATTTTCAGTTGCTCTGCCGCATCTTGCTTTTTTCTAATCATAAGTTCAGATCCCCTCTGAATAGCGAGGTCGCCAAACTTTTGTTTGAGCTGATCCACCGTTTTTAAGAGCGGTTCATGTTTCGCTTCTTCTTCAAAGGAAAACAAATCGAGCTGTTTCACCGCTGCATGTTTCTCCATAACGTTCAATGCCGTCACTCCAAGTAAGCGCACAGCATCACCGTTCCAATGCTTTTTAAATAATTGCGCCGCCACGTCATATATTTCCGATGGCTCAATGACGGGATTGAGCAGCTTTCGACTTCTTGTCACCGATTTGAAATCGCTGTATTTTATCGTAATTTGAACATTTTGAGAGACAACACGATTCTTCTTCATTCGTTGACTCACCGATTGGGAGAGTCTTTCCAGCACATCCAGCAATAAACGCTGCTCCGTCATATTTTTCGGCAATGTGGTTGAATTTCCTACCGTCTTAATTTCGTAAATCGATTCCGGGTCGACAGGCCGATGATCAATGCCATTGGCTCGTTCTTTTAAATGCATACCCGTAATGCCAAGCAAATTTTGAAGTATTTTTACATCCGCATTCGCAAGGTCACCAATTGTGTGAATGTCAATCCGGTTCAATTTTCCCGCTGTCTTTTCGCCGATTCCGTGCATCTCCTCGACCTGTTTGTGCCAAAGAACATGTTGAACATCCCTCTTGCGCAACACGGTGATGCCCATCGGCTTCTTCATATCGGAAGCGGTTTTTGCCAGGAATTTATTCGGAGCGATTCCAACGGAAACCGGAATATGTAATGTTTCGTACAGCCCCTTTTGGATTTCCTCTGCAATGGCAAGCGGTGAACCTAATTCATAAAGGTCTGTTATGTCCAAATAACCTTCATCGATTGAAGTTGGCTCAATCATATTTGTATAGGTAGAGAGAAATTGGAACACTTTCGCAGACATCTCCCTGTATAATTCAAAATTCGGCGTTTTTATAATAAGATCGGAACATTTTTTCTTTGCTTCCCATAGAGGCATTGTCGTGTATATGCCAAGGGCACGGGCCGCATAATTACACGTGATGATGATTCCTCGTCGTTCATTCGGATTTCCGGCAATAACTAACGGTTTATTGGCCAAGGACGGGTCATGTGCCGTCTCCACTGAGGCATAAAAAGCGTTGCAATCAACATGTAAAATGACCCTTCCGCTCCGGGGATACATTGATTTCATCTTATCACCTTGGATTTTAAAAATTTCTTTATTTAATAGTACATATGTTTCGCTTTTTTCGCAATGAAACGATTTTGCAAGGTTTGATCAAAAAACGGATTAGGAGAACATAAAAAACGCTCTGCCCCTTCACGAAGAGCCATGCTTAACTTTTTAACGAACTGCAAGTTTATTCCCCGTTAAAGCAGGATAAACAAAAAGGAAAAGAAATATTCGAACGGATACGGTTTGATCGACTCACAGATGCTTCATTCATAAAAAAAGGAGGCAGCAACTTTGTTTAAGGAATTCAAAAAAAGTTTCAGTAAACCAGAAGGCATTTACGGCACTATTGCCGGTAAAATCATGGCGTGGGAAAATAAAGAGATTAATGAATGGACCCTCGCCCACTTAAACATTCAATCCGGTGACCATGTGTTAGAGGTCGGGTTTGGCCCAGGTTATAGTATGGAACATATGATAGAAAACTATCTGTCTTTGAAAGTAGACGGAGTGGATGTTTCCGAAACGATGAAAACACAAGCAGAAAAGCGCCTTGAAAAGCAGATTAGGAATGGAAATGTCCGTTTGTTTCTAGGGGATATTGAAAAGGTTCATTTACCGACCGGGACATATGATAAAGTGTTGTCCGTCAACAACTACACCATTTGGAACGAACCGAGAAAAGGTCTTCAAAACCTGTATGACGCAATGAAACCCGGCGGAAAAATCGCGATTACGATGCAGCCACGGGAAGACGATGCAAGCGCCAATAAAACCCGGATGCTCGGTAAACAAATCCATGATGATTTGCAAGCGTTCGGGTTCAAACACATCGATTTACACTTTAAAGATGTATATCCAGAGCTGACCGTTTGTGTAACCGGATTTAAACCCTGAAATAAATAAAAGAAGAGAAGATGGATATCTTTTATCCACCTCCTCTTCTTTATAACAGGACTTACACCACCATCTCTTTTCTTTCCGCCGGAGCGACCGAAATGCCGGTTGTTTCCTCGAAATCATAGAGATTTGTCGGCAAGTCTGTAAAGCGTTCAAGCTCGTTATAAGCCGGAATACCGTGGTAAGACATATCAAGTCCCTCTTCCTCTTCGCGTTCACTCACACGAAGTCCCACTGTTTTTTCCGCTACCTTTGCCATGAATAATCCGCCTAATAATCCCCATACAGCGACCACAACCGCTCCCAGCACTTGAACCGCTAAAAGGGAAGCAGATCCAGTCGTGAAGAGCCCTTCTGAAACATCGAATAATCCAACCGCAATGGTACCGAATACGCCATTGAATCCATGAACCGCCACTGCTCCTACCGGGTCGTCAATTCTTCTATTATCGATTAATACAGTCGCATATATGACAATGATTCCAGCGACAGCACCGATGATGAGTGCACTCCATTGCGAGACGAACGCACACCCCGCTGTAATGGCGACCAAACCGGATAATACACCGTTAATCGTCATACTCGGGTCGGCTTTCCCGAATTTTTTCATACTGATCATCAACGCCGTCATTCCCCCGCTCGCCGCCGCCAGCATGGTGTTAAGGGCAACAGGAGCGAGCGATGCACTTGACGCATCCAGTGTGCTTCCAGCATTAAATCCAAACCAGCCAAACCATAAAATAAATGCTCCCGACGAAGCGAGAGGAATATTACTTGGTGCAAATACATTGGCACTGCCGTCAGAATTAAATCTGCCTTTTCGCGGGCCAAGCACCTTCGCCATCGCAAGCGCGGCAAATCCTCCCATGGCGTGAATGACGGCAGAGCCGGCAAAATCCTTCATGCCCATTTTGGCGAGCCATCCGTCCTCATTCCAAATCCAGTGTCCCGATAAAGGATAAATGATCATGGTAATTAGGGCAGCCGTTAACATATAAGCTTTAAAATTCATCCGTTCCGCGACCGCTCCTGAAATAATAGAAATACACGCGATAGAGAAGCCCATTTGAAACAGTACAAATGCGGCACTCGGAAGTTGTATGCCAAGGTCAATCTTTTCCGGGTTTCCAAATAAAGTGGTGCCGAACAAACCAAACGAGTCACTTCCAAACATAACTCCAAATCCAACCAGCCAAAATGCCAATGCCCCGATCGTCAAGTCAACGAAAATTTTCATCGTCACATTGACTGCGTTTTTCGTACGAACAAGCCCCGCTTCCAGTAAGCTGAACCCGCCTTCCATAAACAATACCATCGCGGCTGCGATCACAATCCATACCGTATTTAAATAGATTAGTTCCATCTGTTTCACCTCGCTGCGTTTGTTAAATCATCAATGCTTTCATCCGGTAAACCAGTACGAATATTATAAGCTTCCAAAATCGGATACACATAAATTTTACCGTCACCGTCTTCTCCTGTTTGGGCCGATGTGATCAGCGTTTTGATCGTTTGATCCACCATATGGTCAGAGAGAACAATTTCCAGCTTCACTTTCGGATGCAGTGTCACTTTATAATTCCGCCCGCGGTATACCCCCTCAGCATCTCTTTGTTTTCCTCTTCCAACGACTTGTGATACTGTAAAACCGGTGATCCCTATGCTTTTTAACCCTTTAATCGTATCTGTTAACCGTTGTGGTCTAATAATCGCTTCAATTTTTTTCATTTCAACAACCTGCCTTTTATGTTAGATTTTCTAACATGATATGTTACTAATTATATCTATATATGTGATGTTGTCAATTTATTTTCTGAATATTTACGATAAAATTTTTGTAGCTATTCTTTTCATTCCAGTCGGCAACAAGGTATGATAAAGAACGAAGCGTTCATTAGACAGAATGTTAAGAGAGGGGAAATAACTATCATGACTGAAAAATGGTATGAAACGAAACCATATACGACCGCATGGTCAACAGAGATCACATCCATCAAAGAACTGGAGGATCATGTTCTCGTCACATTGAAAGCAACGGCTTTTTATCCGGAAGGAGGAGGACAACCCTCTGACTACGGCACAATTAACGGCATGAACGTGTTGGACGTCTTTGAAAAAGACGATGAAGTATACCACAAACTGCAGCATGCTCCTGATCAAAAAGAAGCAAACTGCCAAATCGACTGGGCACGGAGACTCGATCATATGCAGCATCACACCGGACAACATTTGTTATCGGCCGTCTGCATCGAGTTGTATGACGCACATACGGTCAGCTTTCATTTAGGAACGGATACGGTGACGATTGATTTAGCTGTCCCTTCATTATCAGATGAACAATTGGCCCATATCGAGCGCCGGGTGAATGAATGCATCTATGAAAACAAAGAAATCCGCACGTACTATGTAACAAAAGAAAACGTACATACTGTACCTCTCCGAAAACTTCCGGATGTCGGCGACGATATTCGTATTGTCGAAATCAGCGGTATCGATTATTCCGCTTGTTGCGGAACCCATGTCAGCCGTACGGGAGAAATTGGAATCATCAAGTTGTTGAAAACGGAAAAGCAGCGCGGAAACACAAGGCTTCATTTTAAATGCGGACTTCGAGCCCTTATGGATTATCAATTGGCGCATACTACCCTTTCGGCTCTTGCCGGCAAATTCAGCACAGGCCGCCATGAAGTAATCGACCGAATCGAAAAGCTTGAGCAGGAACAAAAACAACTTCAAAAAGAAATCGAGCTGCTGCAGGCAGAAAAGGCAGCCTTTATCGCAAATGAATGGATCACAAACAGCAACGGAACAATCGTGACCTTTGTTTCAGAGGACCAGCTGACGAAAAACTTACAGCCAGTGATTAAATCCATCACGGAAAAAGGCGACTATATCGTTCTATCCGCTAGTACAATTGAAAACAAAATCATAATGGCGCATAACGGTTTCTCGTCTATCCACTGCGGACAGCTGTTTAAGGAACAACTGGCAGCTTTCAACGGAAAAGGCGGCGGAAATGCGAATCAGGCTCAAGCTGGTTTTTCAACAACAGAAGAGATGAAGAGTTGCTTCTCCTCTTTACAGCGAACAATCAATCAAAGGGCCGACAGCTAAAACAGGAACCTCACTCACCATGACTGACTGTTTTTAGACCATGAATCGAACGAAAAATTAGTAGGGACTCAAAATAATAGACAAATACCCCCTCCCCTCCAGCATACATATAAACAAGACAAGCTTATGATGGAGGGGTTTATATGAAAATTGTGTATATCCAAAAGAAATGGTTCGTCTTAATCGCCGTCTGTATCGGGCTTTCGGCAGGTGCCTGGTATATGGCGAAGCCATCTGCCGTCCAAACCGTCACGCCAACCGCCGCCAATGAATTCGTCATCAATATGGTGACAGGCGAATTTAAATCCACAACCGAAGATGGCAAAGAAATTGAAGCGTACCGCTGGGACCCGGGAACCATTTACGTCCCAAAAGATCAACCTATCAAATTGAGCATTTATGGAGTAAACGGCAAAGAGCACCCTTTTCATATCGAAGGCACAGACATTAAAGGCATTGTCAAAAAGGGATCAGAAACGGTCCTTGACCTTCGGTTTTCGAAAGAAGGCATATATAGATTAATTTGTGATATACATTCAGATATCGAACATAACGGCCCTATGATTGCCTATATCGTTGTCGACTAAATGAATCCAGACAAATAACCGGACACAGATTTTCTGTCCGGTTAAATTTTTATAAATTTCTGAATATTCAGTAGAAAATTCCCCTTTTTTCTTTTATAATAAATTTAAAAACGGAGATTATTTTCATTATTTTCAGGGGGATGTTAAATGTTTGGGATGTTTAAGACTAAACGGGGTGAACAAAAAGAGAAAGTAACCAGCGGAAAAATCATTGATTTCGAACAAAAAAGAAGAGAGAAAAGATATTTTCAATTTTTCAGATCGTATCAATTATTTGGAAAACCACATGAATTTACCAATTGGGTCGTCTGGCAGCAACGAAAAAAATAATGCGAAACTTCATTCAGTGGAAGTTCTTCTATCCCCCACTGAATGTTAGTTGACCCAATCGATTTTTTATGGGCTGATATCCCCTCTCACCTGATTATGTTCCTTTTGTTTTGCGTCATCCTCCCCCATACAGATGCAACCGAGGCACAATGAATCGCGGAACAAACGAGATACAAACCGGAACCCCTTCATATTCCTCATCTGTATTCTGCAAGAAAAATGGTTACGGTCAGCATGGACGCCGCTGCGATGATTCCTCCCTCGTCTATCGATACGGATGGCTTAATCGCCGAAGTAGACCGAGCCTTGTATGAATCCAAAAAAGGGGTAGAAACTAAGTTGGCGCTTTACAATGAAAAAAGCATTGCCATATGCATCATGGCAATGCTTTTTTCATTGGTCAATGTCCTACCGGGCTAAAGACTTTCTCCACAGTCATTTTCTCCGTTTTTAATTTGAATACATGTACTGGAAAGAATCCGGGCATGATAAAATGCAGCGAAATGATACGAGGAGGAGAAAATATGAGCTTAGAATGGTTTTATCGGATGGAAAATGCGGTTCGCTTAAGCCTTCCCGACCTTTGTGAGGAATTTGATGATTTTCAAATATTGTTTGATACAGACACGACGCTCAATCATCCCGCTTTTATTTTTTCCGTTGAAACGGTCGATACGGAAGATCAATTTTGCATTATCCATTTTGATTCTATTCATCAGGAATTTTACGCGTTTCATTATGATGAAGAATCTGACCTTGAATCAAAGCTTCTGTTCGCCAATTTAGATCAAATGCTCGTATTCATTCATACTTCTTTCCATGAGTTCATTGGTGATTATGACGATGACGTAGACTATGACGAGGTTGTCAATGAGATGGATGAAGCAGAGTGTAACGATGCGATGGAGGAATACGATTCTGAGGCAGATGATGAATACGAGGAAATGGAGTTCATCGGCGGCGATATGGAAGAAGAATTGGAAAACATCGAGTGGCTTACGAACGATAAACATCTTCATATCGAAGACCATACCGTCAATCAAGAAGCACAATATATGATTCACCTGAAACTTGGCCGAACTCTCGATACAGGAGAAGGCGTTTTATTTCGAAACACGATTACGAAGCAAGACGGGGAAGAATCGGAAGAAGCCATCCTCTTTTATTTTAAAGAAGAGGAAGCTTCTTACATTGTAGATTTGGTAAACGAGTATTTAAACCATTCATAAAATCATTTTTAACGAGCGGAGAGTTTCCCCGCTCGTTAAAAAGCGATAAACGCTTCTACTTTTTTCTGATTTTTGATACTCGAATCGCTTTGGTCCCAAAATCATATACATAAGCCAATAATTCTTCTAATTCTACAAGCGCAAGCTTCGGCCCTGACGTAACTTGCGCCCCCAAATCGATTCCCATTCGCGTCCCATCACACATCACCGCTTTGGCCGGTGTATGGCCGTGCACGATGAATTTCCCCTCCGTTTCGCTTAAAAGCGCCTCTTTTTCAATCGCATAAAATACTTTACGCTGCAGCCATAGATGGTCTCGATTCATTCGTTCGGTTTCATAAGGAAGCAAAAAACCGGCATGGGCATACACAAACCGTTCATCATCAAATGTGAGCGGCAATTGATGGACCCATTGAACGGCTTTGCCCGCTCCTTCTTCATAAAACGCCTCATTGATGCTGTCAGCCGTTTGTTTCCCTCCAAAATGAACCCACATATCGTCTACCCCGGCTAAATACCATAACATCATCTCTTCATGGTTTCCGATAGTGACGTGTACGTTTTCATGGTTTTCTTGTAATTCCTTTAACTCTTTTAATACCTTTCCGCTGTCAGGACCTCGATTGATCATATCTCCCACGACGACAAGCTGATCTTGATCCGGATGAAACTTTACGTAATCCAGAAGCTTCATCATTTCATAATAACTGCCGTGAATATCGCTGATTGCAAATCTCCTCAAATAAAACTCCCTCATTTTCAACTATTCATTTCTTTGCTTCGGAAAGGAAATTTCCTAAAAATCGTTCAATTTATTTCCTTGGGAAGCGCAAAAGATGATAAATACTTACAAAACCCGCTCTTCTCATTTCATCAAGTGCCGTCGAATATTCCGCTTTTTTATGTGAATAACTATGCGCTATGGAAATATAAAGGAAAATGGCTTCTTTTCTTTATTTTACACTCCCTTATCATTCTTGCCAATTTTAAGGAAATAAATGATGCCTTCTCTTGTGGAAAGATAAAGGAAACTTCAATAGATGGGGATTTTCCTTTATCTCCACTTAAACTTTCTCAATGACGCCCAGTTTTGAAGTAGAGTTCTTACTGGGCGTTAATGCGGGATAAATTCATGCCTCATTCTTCCGCCCATGAAAAAAGACCAGCCGAAACAGCCAGTCTTTCCCTTCTTCCTTTATAGCTTCACCTCTAATGCAGCATCTGGATGTTTTAAACAAACGTTTGTTTAAAATTAGGTTTTAGCTTAGCAACCAGTTTTTTCAATTGATAGACCCATGATTCATATTTCTTCCGTAGAAGATTTCATCCATTTCCATTTTTAACCTTTCCGTGATTTCCTCTACTTCTCCTGCATCCAATTTTTCTTTTGAGTAGCCAAATAGATAATTGTTTAGGTCAAATTCTTTCAGCTTACATTTCGTATGAAAAATGTTTTCTGGATAAACGTTCACATCAATCATGTCAAACATATTTTTTACATCTTCTGGAATGTAATTTTGGATGGAGCTAATGTCATGATCGATAAATAGCTTATGACCGTTTATATCTCTTGTAAAACCTCGAACACGGTAATCGATTGTCATAATGTCCGTATCAAACGAATGAATGAGATAATTCAACGCTTTAAGCGGCGAAATTTCCCCGCATGTAGAGACATCAATATCGGCTCGGAACGTACTGATTCCTTCATCAGGGTGATATTCCGGATATGTATGAACCGTTATATGGCTTTTATCCAGCTGCATGACAACCGATCCAGGAAGAGGTCCCGGCGATTCTTCGAACGATTCAGTTGGGACTTCGACGACCGGCCCCTCTGAAACGAGCATCGTCACACTCGCTCCTTGCGGTACGTAATCTTGTTGGGCTACATTTAATACATGAGCCCCAATAATATCAGACACTGTTTTTAAAATTTTGGTCAATCTCTCTGCACTATACTGTTCATCGATATATTCGATATACGCTTCACGTTCTTCTTTTGTTTTTGTATAGCAAACATCATACATATTAAAACTTAATGATTTCGTAAGGTTATTAAACCCATGCAAGGTGATACGCTGCTCTGGTGTTAATTTCATGATTTCTTTCCCCTCTTTCTTTTATATTCAACGCCTTGTGATGTTTGACCCTATCAAAGTTGATTTCCTTTTGGCATTGACCGATTCCCAATAAAGCACATCTCATGCTTTCTTAAATATTTTTATAATACCCATTTTTACCGATAAAAAACATTACCGAGGTTCGAAGAAAGAAACACGCCTTTGTCTCTTAACACTTGTCTAATAAAAAACAATCCCATTTAAAGGATTGTCTTCGGTCTGTACAGAAGTGATCTGTATAGAGTGTATCATTTTACAAATAACTATATACTATAGCCATAATAGGTTATTCTAAGGAGAATCGAACGCGAATGAAGGACGAACTGCAATACATAGGTGAAAAAATCGTTCAAAATAATTATACATTGGCCCAAAATGTAGCGGATATCCAGGATCCCAAATATACACAACGATTGGAAGAAGGCGGTTTACCGCTATCTGAACGTGTTGAACATCGGGCTGAAATCATTCGATATTTGGGGATGGCTCTATATGAGGACTTGGATGATGTATCTAAAAATGTGACTGCTTGGGCAGAAAAGGCCGTTCATCTCGCCATTCAATATAATGTGCCGTTAAGTGATTTTTTAAGAGCCATTTCTACTTATCGAACGGTCATTTGGAACGTGTTTACGGAGGAGTTGGAACAAAGACAGTTTACACCCATCACGATGCTTGATGTCTCTAAAATCATCGATCCTTTGCTTGATAAAATAAGCAACATCGCCGGTGAAATGTATGAAGAACATACTCATAAGCTCATGGAAATCGCTTATACGGCACTTGAAGAGTTATCCGTTCCCGTTGTTCCAATCACTGAAGGCATTGCGGTCATCCCCCTCGTTGGCGAGATCGATACGCGCCGCTCTAAATTAATTATGGACATTTCATTGAGTGAAGGAACTCGTTTGAAGCTAAAGCATATTATTTTGGATATTTCCGGTGTTCCCATCATCGATACAATGGTCGCTGACAAAATCTTTCAAATTGTAAAGGCGTTGAGGTTGACCGGCATCGAAACAATCGTAACGGGAATCCGCCCAGAGACCGCTCAAACAATTGTAGCCTTAGGCTTGAGCTTCAGTGATATTAAAACCCGTGCCAATATGCAGCAAGCCTTAAAAGAACTAGGCTTCCGGCAAGTACCGATTCAATCATAAAAAAACATCAGGGTCTTCCTTGTGAAAGACCCTGATGTTTTTTATTAGATTTTCATGATTCCGCCTGTGCTTGCAGAAGTCACGAGCTTGGAATAACGGGCAAGATAGCCTGTTTTTACTTTTGGTTCGAAGCCCTTCCAGTTCGCTTTACGCTTCTCCCACTCTTCTTCTGATAGCTGAACGTCCATTGAACGTTTTTCGATATCAATAACGATATAGTCGCCGTTTTCAACGAATGCAAGAGGTCCGCCTTCTGCCGCTTCAGGTGATGCATGGCCGATGGATAATCCGCGGGAGGCTCCAGAGAAACGCCCATCTGTTAATAGCGCAACTTTTGCTCCAAGGCCCATTCCCATAATTTGAGAAGTTGGCGCAAGCATTTCCGGCATACCTGGTCCGCCTTTCGGTCCTTCATAACGAATGACAACAACATGTCCTTCTTTTACTTGTCCGCCGGCAATTCCTTCTAATGCTTCTTCTTGTGAATCAAATACGATGGCTGGTCCTTCATGGCGAGTGATGCCGCCTTGAACGCCTCCCGTTTTAATGATTGCACCGTCTGGAGCAAGATTCCCGAACAAGACTGCAAGTCCGCCTTTTTCAGAGAATGGATTGTCGATGGAGTGAATCACATTGTAATCTTTTACTTCGCAGCCTGCGATGTTTTCACCGAGCGTTTGTCCAGTCACCGTCATCGCATCAAGATGCAACGCTCCCTCTTTCTTGGACAGCTCATTCAATGCCGCTGATACGCCGCCTGCTTCGTGCAAGTCTTCAATATGAACATCGGAAGCCGGAGCCAGCTTTGATAGATGCGGTACACGGGCCGCTACTTCGTTGATACGCTCAAGCGGATAGTCAATTTCTGCTTCATTAGCCAATGCCAATGTGTGTAAAACCGTATTCGTTGAACCGCCAAGAGCCATATCAAGGGCAAATGCATTATCAATCGCTTTTTCCGTAACGATATCACGAGGTTTTAAATCCAGTTCAATCAATTTCATCAATTGTTTAGCGGATTTTTTCACAAACTCTTTACGCTCAGGCGCAACCGCTAAAATCGTCCCATTACCAGGAAGCGCTAGGCCTAGAGCCTCTGCTAAACAGTTCATGGAGTTTGCCGTGAACATCCCGGAACAAGATCCGCATGTCGGACAGCCAAACTGCTCTAATTCTTGTAACCCTTTGTCGTCAATTTTACCTGCTTGATACGCACCCACTCCTTCAAATACAGAAGAAAGGGAAATTTTACGACCGTCACTTGTAACGCCTGCCTTCATCGGTCCGCCGCTCACAAAAACGGTTGGAATATTCAGTCTCATCGCCGCCATCATCATACCAGGCGTGATTTTGTCACAGTTCGGAATACAAACCATTCCGTCAAACCAGTGTGCCGATACAACCGTTTCAACAGAGTCTGCGATAATCTCACGGCTTGGCAATGAGTAACGCATACCGATATGTCCCATCGCAATTCCGTCATCGACTCCGATTGTATTCATTTCAAACGGTACGCCGCCCGCTTCACGAATCGCTTCTTTTACGATTTTACCAAACTCTTGTAAGTGAACATGGCCTGGTACAATATCAATATATGAATTAACAACCGCAATGAACGGTTTATCAAAATCTTCTTCTTTTACACCGGCAGCACGCAATAAACTGCGATGAGGCGCTCGGTCAAACCCTTTTTTGATCATGTTGCTTCGTAGTTCTGCCACAATGAATCCCTCCGTATTCGTACAAATCAAACTTTAAATTTTTAAAATTGTTAAACTATTTTTAATATAATTATAAATTTAACAAACTTACTATGTGTTTGTAAAGTAATTGATTTAGAAAATGAGGGCTGGCTAAAGAGCAGTCACCCCCCATTTTCTAAATCAAAGCGGTTTCAATAGGTCTTTCCCCTCGATTATAATCCTTCTTGATTGAAGGAATTAGTATTATTAAATAGAAGTTACTATAGAGTAAAAAGAGAATATGAATAGTAAGATAAAAAATATAATAATATGGAAGATTACTAGTTTACATTTCGTTATAACTAAATCATTGAAGGAGAAAGATGATGAACGGTACATCCTTTTATTACAAATCGAATAATGGTATAGAAATATATGCACGAAAATGGATGCCGGAAGATGAAAAACCGAAAGCAGTCGTGCAAATTGCCCACGGCATGGGGGAGCACATCGGGCGATATCATGATTTTGCCCAGGTTTTGACCGAAAAAGGATATGCGGTTTATGGGAATGATCACCGCGGGCATGGCCTGACAGCGAAAGACGACCAGGATAAACGGTATTTTGCGGATGAAAATGGTTTTGAGGAAGTTGTCCAAGACATGCGTGCGTTGACATATCAAATCTTAGAAGAGCAAGGCGACATCCCCATTTTTTTATTTGGACACAGCATGGGCTCCTTTTTATCAAGGCGATACATACAGCTTTATGGCAATCAACTACATGGCGTCATATTATCCGGAACCGGCACAGTCCCTTCTCTTGTGCGGGAAGCGGGAAAAATGGTGGCGAAAGCGGAAATGAAGCTAAAAGGAAAACGGACACCGAGCCCGCTACTTGATCGTTTGTCTTTCGGACAGTATAACCGTCCATTTAAACCGACCCGCACCGATTTTGATTGGTTGAGCCGTGATGAGCAGGCTGTAGACCGGTATATAAATGACCCCTTATGCGGAGGTATTTTCTCGTCAGGCTTTTTCCATGACTTGCTGTCTGGCATCAAACAAGCAAGTCGACACAGTCAAATACAGCAGGTTCCCTGTGACCTTCCCATCTTTTTAGTATCTGGAGATGAAGATCCTGTAGGCGGGCACACAAAAGGAGTACTGAAAACATATAAAGGACTTAAAAAAGCCGGAATAAAAGATGTGACGTATAAGTTTTACCCGCAGGGACGGCATGAAATGCTGCATGAGACGAATCGGGAGGAAGTAATTCAAGATATCATTGCCTGGCTGGAAAATCGAGTTTCGAGTTGATGGACGGGTAAATAAAATGTCAAAAAAGTCGCACTCATATAAAGTGCGACAGCGATTTTGATTAGTAATGACTTAAAAACCTGCCATTTCCAATCACAAATACGCTATTTTCTTTGTTAAAACAAGGCTGTTTTCGCAAACTTTGTTGCTATTTAACAAGTAGTGGGGAGTGGTTGATTTCCGCTCCAGGTTGCTCGCTTTCCGCGGGGCGTGCGGTGAGCCTCCTCGGCTTACAGCCTGTGGGGTCTCACCTGTCCCGCTGCTCCCGCAGGAGTCTCGCACCTTTCTCTCCAACCAACCTTAAACGGTTATCTTTCAAGAAACCTATCTAAAAACAACAATCTTTTAGAAAAGAGCCTAAAACAAAGAACTTTATACAAATAACAACCCAAAATGGTGATAATGACCAGATATTTGGGTGCGAATGTCCCTATGATTTCATGTAAACTAGACATTCGCACTTGTGAGCTCCTACTGTTTTATTCTTTTACTGTTTTGTTCATCTTTTTTGCCATGTAAACTTTAATCATAAAATAACTAACCTCATCAGGAAGCTGTTCTTTGATGGGCTTCAGCTTCTCCGCTCCCACGGCTTCAATGGCCTGTTCGATCAGCGGTTCATATTGGGAAGGCAACAATTCCTCCCAATTGACTTCCATTCCGTCATTGATACAGCGGAACAAGTGATTTTCGACCGTTTGCGGCGACAGTTCCCGCTCTTTTGCAATATCTCGAAACGAGTGGCCTTGTTTATACATCTCATAGGAAACCATATGGGAAGCTTCCGTTTCATTTTTGGTCTTCTTAGCAATTGAAACTTCGGTCGTTTCCCTTTGACGGTCAGGATGTTCTTCGCAAAAACGGGCAATAGATTCAATAAACATCTGGCCATACCGCTCTTGCTTTTGAGCCCCTACTCCTTTTACCGCTAAAAACTCTTGCTCGGTTTGCGGCAGCTTCAGGCACATATCTTGCAGCGTCTGATCCGAAAAAATGACGAACGGAGGCACATTTTCGCTTGCGGCGATTTGTTTGCGGAGTTCGCGTAAATGATTGAACAATTCATCATCCCGGACAACTTGGGCGGCTTGCATTCGCTCTTTCCGCTGTACCGTTTCATTGCCGCGCAGCACTTCTTTTCCTTTGTTTGTGACATTTAACACCGGATACGGGCCAGGCGTGACGCCTATGTAATCATTAGAGGTAAGAAAATCGATGAACTCACTGACATCCTTTGTCGTCTGTTGTTTTAAAATTCCATAAGTCGAAAGCTCATGGAATCCCATTTCCCGTACCTTTTTATTGTTAGAACCCGTCAACACTTGAGCAATGATCATTTTGCCGAATCGTTCTCCCATTCGAATCATGCAGGAAAGCACCATTTGCGCTTCTCTTGTCACATCGACGGATTCCCGGTCATCCGTACAGTTGCTGCAGCGTCCGCAAGGTTTCGTCTCACTTTCTCCGAAATAATGCAAAATCGCCGCTTGCAGGCAGTCTTCCGTATGAACATAATCGACCATTTGCCGCAGTCTGAGCAGTTCCTGGCGCTGCCGTTCGGCATGAAGATGCTGCTGTTCAATCAAGAATCGTTGAATTTGGACGTCTTGTGCCGAAAACAAAAGCAAACATTCGCTGTCTATCCCGTCTCGGCCGGCACGTCCCGCTTCTTGATAATAGCTTTCCATGTTTTTCGGCAGCTGATAGTGAATGACATATCGTACGTTGGATTTATTGATCCCCATTCCGAAGGCGTTTGTCGCCACCATGACCGATACATCATCTTGCAAAAATCGCTCTTGTTGCTCAGAACGTTCACGATCGCTCATCCCAGCATGATAGCGACCCACATTCACGCCTTTTTTCTGTAGACGCTCGTACAGCTGATCCACATCTTTTCGTGTCGCCGCATAAATGATTCCAGACTCCGTTTTATTTTTCTCCGCGTATTGGGCAATAAACGAAGAACGGTCTTCGCCTTTTAGGACTTTAAACGCAAGATTGTCACGGCTAAATCCTGTAATGACCGTATTTTCAGAAGGAATATCGAGCGATTCGCAAATGTCCCTTCTCACTTCCGGTGTGGCCGTCGCCGTTAACGCCAAAATCGTCGGATTACCTTCAAGCTGGCCGATCATCGATTGAATGCGTAAATAACTCGGACGGAAATCATGCCCCCATTGAGAAATACAGTGTGCCTCATCAATCGCCACAAGAGGAACCGGCAGTTCTTTCAATTCTTCTAAAAAGGAAAAAGACTCCAATCGTTCAGGGGCGATATACAAGAGTTTATATTCTCCCTCTCTTGCCTCTGCCATCGTTTGCTGAATCTCTCCATGGGACATCGAGCTGTTAATATACGCAGCGGATATCCCTACTTGTGTGAGGGCGTCCACTTGATCCTTCATCAATGAAATGAGGGGGGAGATAACTAGTGTAATCCCCGGCAGAACCATCGCCGGAATTTGATAACAAATGGACTTCCCTCCTCCTGTCGGCATAATCCCAGCCGTATCTTTCCCTTTCAATACAAGCTGGATAATCTCTTCTTGCCCTCTGCGGAATGTATCGTAGCCAAAATAGCGGCGTAAATAATCGGTTGCTTTTGCTAACACAATATGAAATCCTCCTGTTCCCTATCCGTATTTCTCCACATTTTATCTGTTCTCTTTGTATAGGTTACCATCTTCTCGTTGGACAATCTACTGATATCAGCTAGTGGCTGTAAGGTTTTGGCCTTATTCAGCATTTAAGCTCCCAGAGTTGTATACAGTATTCTAAAAAGTGTGATAAACTGACTGGTAGTATATGTTCAAGAGCCTTTATGAACATTCGATCATCATGTTTCCGTGGACTTTTTGAACAACCCTATATAGATTGCCGCGATGCAAGGATGTTGGAGGAGTGATAAAAATGAACGTACAGTTATCAAAACGAATGGAAGCATTTGGTCCATCCATTTTCAGTGAATTAGCCAATTATAAACAAAAGAAGATCGCAGAAGGTGCCGAAATGGTGGATTTAAGCATCGGAAGCCCGGATCTGCCTCCGCCTGATTTTGTGATGGAAGCGTTAGTCCAATCCGCTGGAGAAAAAAACGATTACGGATATACATTGACGGGAACGGCGGAATTTTATGAAGCCGTTGCCCATTATTACACAGAAAATTATGAAGTCGCTTTAAATCCGAAAAAAGAAGTCATGCTCATGATGGGGTCACAGGACGGCCTTGTTCATTTGCCGATGGTGTTTGCGGACCCGGGCGATCTCATTCTCGTACCGGATCCCGGTTATACCGCTTATGCAACAGGAATTGCGATGGCAGGTGCCAAGATGCATTTAATACCGCTCACTCCTGATCATCAATTTTTGCCTGATTTAGACAGCATTCCGGAAGAAACGGCGAAACAAGCCAAAATGATGATTTTGAATTTTCCGGGCAACCCTGTCCCGGCTATGGCAAATGAAGCTTTTTTTGCAAAGGTCATTTCGTTTGCGAAAAAATACAATATCCTCGTGATCCATGATTTTGCTTACTCTGAGCTCTACTATGACGGCAACAAGCCCATCAGCTTTCTATCCATCCCGGGAGCGAAGGAAGTGGGGATCGAAATGAATTCTCTTTCCAAAAGCTTCAACATGGCCGGATGCCGTATCGGCTACGCCATCGGAAATGAGCATGCGATTGGAGCATTGGCCCGTTTTAAGTCCAATCTCGATTACGGTGTCTTTTTGCCTATTCAAAAAGCGGCGATTGCGGCATTAAGAAACGGGGCTAATTTTTGCCGAGAAAGCCGGGACATCTATCAAAAACGGCGGGACATGTTAGTGGATGGACTCGGAGCGCTTGGCTGGCATGTCGAGAAACCGGCAGGAAGCATGTTCGTGTGGGCTAAAATCCCTGCAGGGTGGAATTCGCTCGATTTTGCTTATGCCCTCATGGATCAAGCGAACGTTGTCGTAACACCAGGCCATGCTTTTGGGCCGACAGGTGAAGGATATGTCCGAATAGCCCTTGTCCAACCTGAGGAAACGATTCAAAAAGCGCTTCGAAACATTGAACAAAGCGGGATGTTCTCTCGCAGCACCCATAAAGCAGAGGTTTAATCCTCTGCTTTATACATTTGGATGGTCTTCATGATGAGGGTCTGCCCATTTTTTCAATATACTGTATACTCTTCCTATAACGACAGGGACGAGCACAGATAACAGCATGCAAAAAAATGCGAGTTTCGAAGGCAATAAAAAAATTAGATCGTCAAACTTCATCAGAAATCCTCCCTTATTTTTTTTCCTTCGTCAAGGAGCCCGGATGCGCAATATAAGTGCGAACATTCACATCTGTTTGTACGTCTTTGAATAGCTCTCTTCCTTCCAGCCAATCCTTTTTTATCTGTTTCCATGTTGAATGATCATAATTGTTGAGGTATTCGGAAAAACCGAGAATGTCGGTACGCAAATCAGTTTGTGCTTTTTCGATGACCCTCTTTACATCAGAAGCAATCTTTTTAGCAAATGCTTTTTCAAGCTTTTCGGTATCCTCCGGCGTTTTGAGAGGGTTTCCAAAAACTTCCTCCAATGAGCCTTCGATTTGAATATCCAGCCGAAACTTTATTTCGTCCATGTCCGTTTTTTTTGCAGATAAGCGGCTCCGCACTCTCTTGGCTTCAATGGAAACGAGCTTTTCCTTGAATTTCACCTTGAAAACGCCGCTTCGATAGTTATCAAGAATAATGTTTAGGCTCTCCGTTTCTTCTTCGTTCAGTTCCCCCACCATCTTATGCCCATCTCTACTAAAAACGGCGACTCCCCCGTTATGCAGTTCCTTTTCATTGACATACCGGATGAGAGGAATGACAAAATCTTCTTTGTCTACAATGTTTTCGTGAAGATCGCCGATTCGTTTCGATTCAAAAATTTTGGCTGTTTTCGAATGGTTTTCACCCAGCATTTCAATATAGCCGGCGGGTGCCGCTTCATTGATCGGCTCGACTTCGAACATTTTTTTAGCGCTGTCTTTTGCAATGAACACCTTGACGTTTCTTCTCGCATCATCATCCCGCAATGCCACCTCTGTGACTTCCGATAAAAGGTAAGGAGTTTTCGCTACCTCTTCAGATATCAGCCAAATTCGATTGTGGGGAAAATACAAGCCCCTTCCGCTGTTTTCGGACAAGTTCCTTACTTGTTCAAAAATCGAATCTCCGACAATGCTCATATTTTCAAACGGCTTCGGACTTCTGTTTTCCGGTGACAATTTTCTCGGAATGACAATCTGAACCGTCGCTTCAACAGGATCATTATAAGTTTCCTCCATTGGCTCTTCTTCCGGCTTATCTAACGCTAATCCCACGACAAATCCTCTTTCTTCAATTTCTACACGATCCCAGCACCCTGACAAACAGATGACCATCACAAGCAACCATAACCTTTTCATCATTTTGCCAGTCCCCTTATTTTAGCGATAAGAAAGATAGACGGTACAACAATCAATGTAAACAACAAACCGGCATAACTAACAATTTCCCCCATTTTATCGAGAGCGTTCAAGTTTTTAGGAAAGATCCCTATCAAATAGATGATGGGCGAAATGGCTAAAACGACAGCTTTTTTATTTAATCGTTTAAACAGTGACGTAAAAGCAAGCAGCGAAATATCCATGGACATCGAGGTTGTATTGAAAATCGTCATGATCCAAATCGTAAAAAAAACGGATTCAAACCGCTCAAAAAATCCACCCGGCAATTCCACTTCTTTCCCTAACTCGATTGTCGGCGTATTAATATTCGCTGTAACGTCATTGGAAAATATACTGATACACGCAATATGGATCATCATGTATAAAAGAATCACGATGAGGATTCCTTTAGCCGCTTCCTTGGAAGCATTGTCGGGATCTTTGATGAGATGTGAATAAAAGACGATAACCGAAAATCCGATAAAGGAAAAATAACTATCGAGCATCGCTTTTGCATATCCTGTTACATCCGTGGTCAATACAGGCAGCAAATTTTTAACTTCCATCAATTCAATATTTAGAGCCGGCAAAAGGAATGAAATCGACAGCACAATCGGCAAGAAAATGGTATTTAAGCGAATGAGCGAAACTCTAGATCCGACTACGGCATATTGAATCACAAATAAAAAAAGCAAGGACAGCACTTCAATCGGGGTCGTCGGCAGCAAATAATTTCGTGTTACTTGTGCGATTGCTCTTATTTCATAGGCAGTCAACATCATGAAATGTATGCCAAAAAGAAGAGTCACAAGCCAGGCGGCCGGTTTAGTTATAATGACTTTTGAAAACTCATAAAAATGGGTGTTCGGAAAATATTTCACCAGCCTGCCCATCGTCCATGCCGCCGCCATTGTTACGATGCCCGTAATTAAAATAGAGAGAACCCCATCCGCTGAATTTGTATTTTCCGCCAAATAAGCAGGCAACCTAAAAATACCTGCTCCAATCACCATATTGGCTACGACGAACATTAACTCCTTTGACGTAATTTGTTCTTTATTGAACTCATACCGAAACATGGACTTCTCCCCTTTTACTCTGCACGCTGTCTATCTTTTGTAGACAAATATTTCGGCCTTTTTGTTAAGCCTGCAACAGGAGAACGAATGATGATGTCTTTCCAATCTGAAAAAATCAATGGAGCAAATGGCGTCGTATAGGGAATTCCAAGACTCGTCAAGTTGGAAATATGAATAAACAGCATGATAAAACCGAGTGCAATGCCATACAGTCCCATAAAACTTCCCGCCGCGATAAAGCCAAACAATAAAATCCTGTATGTAATCGCAATACTGTAAGCAGGAAGAGCGAATGATGAAATCGCGGTAATGGCAATGATGATGACCATGATGGTACTGACGACCCCTGCCTGTACCGCGGCTTCTCCAATGACCAATCCCCCTACAATCCCAATCGTTTGTCCGATCGGTTTTGGCAGCCGAATCCCCGCTTCCCTCAATAATTCCATCGTTATAGCCATCATTGCCGCTTCCACAAATGCGGGGAAAGGTACGCCTTCCCTTGAAGCCGCAATGGAAAAGGCCAATTTAGATGGAATCAACCCTTGATGGTACGAGACAAGCGCCACATAAAAAGAAGGCAGCAAAATTGAAGTGAAGACAGCGATAACACGAAGCATCCTTAGCAGAGAACTAATGAACCATCGCTCATAATAGTCTTCCGGCGAATAGATGGCATCCCCGATATTGATTGGTGCAATTAATGCGAAAGGAGTGCCATCCGTTAAAATGGCGATTCTTCCTTCCAATAAACTGATAATGACTTTATCGGGTCTTTCCGTATTTAAAAATTGGGGAAATGGAGAAAGCGGATTATCTTCCATCCACTGCTCTAGAACGCCTGACTCCAGGGGAACATCAATGTCGATCCGATTGAGCCTTTTTTCGGCTTCCTCGATCAAATATGGATTTGTTACATCTTCCAAATAGGCAATCTTAACGCTTTTACCTGCCCTTCTGCCAATTTCAAATGATTTAAAACGCAAATTATGGTCGGCCAGCTGCTGGCGTAACAGTGCCACATTTGTGGAGATATCTTCCCTAAAGCCCACTCGCGGTCCGCGTATCAAGGCTTCGGTCGTTGGTTCTTCAATCGCTCTTTTTTCGCCTGCTTTGTTATCGATGATCACCCCTGTATCATGACCATCGAATAGAAAAACGGACCACCCCTCTAAAATACTCTTGATCACTTCATCTGTGTGGGCAGCAAAGAAACAGTTCGAAATACGAGAAGCGTATACATGAAACGATTGAGAGATATCTCCACACGTTAAATCGCCATCAGCATGTTGAATCGAATTCATGATTCTTTCCAACACTTGTTCATCCGTTAAACAGGTGATGTAAATAAGGTATCCTGGCGTCTTGCAGAAAAAAAGCGGAGTGATCACTAAATCCTCCGGACTTCCAAGAGATTGCTGAATAAAATCTTTATTAACATGTAAATTTGTATCAAGTTTGATTAACGTGTTTCCGTCATTGGCGGAGCTCATTGATTATCCTCCATAAATAGAGCTTAAGCTCATAATCCCCCATTTTTTCCTTTTTATGTATGAAATCCTTCCTTGATTTTCTAGATTATGAACGGTACTGTTGGTACGGCTGTTTTCTTAACACGAACCTGGAACGTGTTGTACGTAAAGCTAATGATGAAAGCTGCATTTTCTGGATATAATACACATAAAATACCGGAAAAGTAAGGTGAGGTTTTAAGGTTTATGAACACATTAAAATCGATTTACAAAGACGTAAAGCAATCATTTGAGCAAAGCGCACAATCGGTAAAGGAAAAAGTCTCTTCTTTTTTGGAGGAAGACAAGATGACAATCGAACAAGCAGCCGGGCTCATTCAGCATCACCCGAGCACCATCAAAACACAGCACACTCTTTTAGGCATTCCCTATCATTTTTATCGCCTGCATGCCGCACAAATGAATTTTTATGTTGAAGCAAAAGGACCAAAAGGAGAGCATATTTTGTACGTGACGGCTTTCAATGAACAGCACGTTCTTTTCACTTATCGATCGTATGATCCAATGATGTCCATCAAACAGCCGGTCATCCTCCAAAACATCCTTTCATAACCGGTTATTCTTTTCAATTTTGTTCATATTAAGAAAGAATGAACTATGTTGGGAGGAATAGAGATGTCAAAGCAAGGAAAAGCAAACAAAGAACAAAGCAACCAACAAGTTGGGAAACAGACGAGTGATTTTAATGCGGAGATGGCTTCCGAGTTTGTGCAAGGCAACACAAAAAGTCAAAGCCAAAAGAAAAGCGGAACACAAATGAACAAAAAAAGTCAAGGTAAATAACCTTGACTTTTTGCTCATGTCCCCATAAAAAAAAGAGAAGGGCTGCCCCTTCTCTCGAATGTTCATTATTTTTTAACTACGTTAGCAGCTTGAGGTCCACGGTTGCCTTCTACGATTTCGAAAGAAACTTCTTGACCTTCTTCTAAAGATTTGAAACCTTCACCTTGAATAGAAGAAAAATGTACGAATACATCGTCTCCGCCTTCAACTTCGATAAATCCAAAACCTTTTTCAGCGTTAAACCATTTTACTTTACCGTTTTGCATGAAAAAATCCTCCTAAAATGTACCTTTTGTGCACATATCTATTTTTCACCACTTTACAACTAATAAACGGACTAAAAAAACTGCAACCTCTCAGGAGATTTAACATTGCCTTCTCCCTTGAAGTTACAGCTTATTTAAATCTCTATCATATTAAAAGTAAAATGGTTTAAATTCACTATATCATTTTATTGGCTCAAAAGCAAATCATAGATTTGGGAATGGAACGATTTTCTCCCGCTCTAACAGGCTGTAAAATGGCTCTTTTAAGGGATACTAAGGGAGACATCGTTTTAACTGATTTGGATATTCATTCTAGGAGCATAACGTAAATAAACTTAATAAGGCAAAGGAGTGACAGAAATGGAATTGAGAGCACCAGAACCATTTACATTTGAAAAAGGAGAGCGAGCCGTTCTTCTCCTCCACGGCTTCACCGGCAATACGGCGGATGTTCGAATGCTGGGCCGCTTCTTGGAGGAAAAAGGCTATTCCTCCCATGCACCTTTATATAAAGGGCATGGAAATGTTCCTCCTGAAGAATTTATCAAAACGGGTCCGAATGATTGGTGGAGCAGTGTACAAGAAGGATATCAGCTGTTAAAGACGAAAGGCTATGAAAAGATTGCCGTAGCAGGAATTTCCCTTGGGGGCGTTTTTTCTTTGAAACTTGCCATGGAAGTTCCGGTCGTCGGGGTTGTTCCCATGTGTGCACCGATGGGATTTAAAGAAAAAGATACACTGGAAAAGATGGTGAGAAATTACGCGGCACAATATAAACAATTGGAAGGAAAAGCAGAGCCGGAGATTACCCGTGAAGTCAACCATCTTCAATCGAAAGAAATGAACGCTGTTCACGGATTGATGGAGCTAGCGGGAGAAGTAGCCGACCAGCTGCATAAAATAAAAGTTCCCGCTTACATTATTCAGGGAAGGCACGATGAGATAATTGACATGAAAAGTCCCGAAATGATTTATGAGCGTATCCAATCCGAGAAAAAAGAGCTGAATTGGTACGAACAGTCCGGTCATGTCATCACGCTTGATCAAGAACGAAACCTTGTAGAACAAGACATCTTTCAATTTTTGGAGCAATTGGACTGGGAGAATGACGAGCCGTTTATCCCGCTGCAAGAAACCGACTCACCGCAAATATGGTGGTAAATATCGAAAGGTCTCCTGCTTCCAGTAGTACAGAGACCTTTCATAAACATTCCATCTGTTTTTCTCCCCCTTGGATTTATTCCAAGAGGCCTTTCTCTTTCAAATGGGTTTCCAGCCATTCGTTGATGATTTTTAATGTTTTGACCCGTGCAAACGGCTTGTCATTTCCTTCAATAATGGCCCACGGTGCATAAGATGTATCCGTTTGTTCAAACATGTCATTGGCCGCTTGTTCATACATTTCCCACTTTTCGCGGTTACGCCAATCTTCCTCCGTGATTTTCCAACGCTTGAACGGATTTTCTTCCCTCTCTTTGAATCGTTTCAATTGTTCTTCTTTACTGATATGGAACCAAAGTTTCCCGATAATGTAACCGTCATCTTGAAGCATTCTTTCAAACTGGTTGATTTCTTCATAGGCACGTTTCCATTCCGCTTCTGAAGCAAAACCTTCGACCCGCTCCACAAGCACCCTGCCGTACCAGGAACGATCAAATAAAGCCAGTTGTCCGTATGCGGGAAGCTTTTTCCAAAAACGGGAAAGGTAGTGGTGTTTTTTTTCCTCTTGGGAAGGAGCTGAAATCGGATGAACTTGAAAACCACGGGGATCCAGACGCTGCGAAATTCTCTTAATGGCTCCCCCTTTACCAGCAGCATCCCATCCTTCCAGTACAAATAAAGCCGGAATGTGGTGTTGGTAGAGCAATTGCTGAAACCGGAGCAATTTCAACTGCTGCTGTTTTAGCTGTTTTTTATGGTCTTTCTCTAACTCGATGGCTTGCGTCAAATCTACTTCTTCTAACCGTTTTTTCACTTTTACACCTCATTTATATCATTTCTCTGTTAAGTAACCATTCGCCATCCTCATGGAGGTTCCTTCCATGAACAGGCTGTTATCGTGTTTCATACCACATCCTTTTGCATGATAAACTAAAAAGAGCCGTCGTTTCCGACAGCTCTCCTCATGAATAGAAGGTTATTCATCATCAAGAATAAAGTTTAATAGGCTAAACTATATTACCGCCCAGTCAACTCCCTAACCTTCTGGTCGCTAGGCAAAAGCCATGTCAAAACGCCAAGGACAGGCAGCATGCTGCATAATATCATGATCAGGCGCAAACTGTATATATCCGCCAGCTTTCCGAGCGCCACGGCTCCAACGGCCCCCATTCCAAACGCGAAGCCAACGATTAATCCGGACACCATCCCGACTTTTCCAGGCATTAGCTCCTGGGCATATACCACGGTGACGCTAAAGCTTGAAAACATAATGAAGCCGATGATAAAAAAGAGCGGAATCACCAAAATCAGCGGAACATATGGCAGCAGAATCGTCAGCGGAGCTGAACCAAGCATGGAGAAAAAGATGATGTTTCGCTTGCCGAATCGATCTGCCAGCGGTCCTCCAAAAAATGTTCCCAATACACCCGCGATCATGAAAATAAATATATAAAATTGCGCATGCTTGATCGTGAGGCCGTAATGTTCAATCAAATAAAACTGATAGTAGTTTGATATCCCTGCGCTATACCAGGAACGGGCAAAGGTAAGAAACACAAGAATTACGATAGCGAGTTTAATAGACTTGTTTAACGCACTTGCCGCCCCCGCTGTTTTCTTCACTTTCTTCGACTGGCGGCCAAGATCAAGCTGATGTTTGTACCAAGTTGACACAGACAACAGGACAACAATGGCCAATCCTGCAATGGCTGTAAACCAGATGGCGCCAAATTGTCCGAGCGGAACAAAAATAAACGCCGCAAAAAGCGGGGCCATGGCATTTCCGGTGTTTCCCCCCACTTGATAGATGGACTGGGCCAACCCTCTTTTCGCCCCTGCGGCCATGTACGCTACCCGGGCACCTTCTGGATGAAAAACAGCCGAACCGAACCCGATAAATAAAACCGAAAGTAAAATGAAATAAAAATTAGGCGAAAAGGCTAGACCGATCATTCCGATCATGCTTAAAAACATTCCGAACGGCAGTAAAAATGGAGATGGTTTTTTATCCGCATAATACCCGAACATCGGTTGCATGACAGAAGACGTCATATTCAGCGCAAACGCAATCCAGCCGATTTGTGTATACGTTAGATTCATCGCTTTCGCCAAAGTCGGAAACATGGCTATTACGACCGCTTGCATCGAATCGTTCAAAAAATGCCCAAGGCTAATGGCGAATAATATCCGATACATCGTTTGTGCCGGAATGCTGTTTGTCTTCACAGCAGCTTGCATCAATAAATCCCTTCTTTCCAGTGCATTCCAAATAGTAAATTCTATTCCATCTTACACCAAGGATAACTATTTCGGATACAGAAATAAATTTAATTTTTAAATTTTTTTCATAAAAAGTTTAATGAATAAAAACAAGTGGTATATATCCACTAACCAATACGAAAAAAAACGATAAAGGAGTTAGGAAAACATGTTAAATCAAAGTACAATGAATGCGATGCAAGCGGTAGGTTCAAAAGGCGATTTTATGTGGAGCATGAAAGAAGGAAAGGAATTATTAAAAGGATTACCGAAAGAAGTTATCGACAAAGCGATTGAACTGACAGAATATCCTTCCCATGCTTTAAGTGAGGAAATCATCGAAAATTATACGAGCACATTGAGAATTTTAAACTTCGTCAAATATAAACAAGTCAGTTTTGCCTCTGTATTGTTCGGTGCAGCCAATGCCGCCGTCAAACTGAATGTCTTACATAAGATTGAATCGGCTATTGATGAACTTTCGTAAATTACGTCTCGCATCTACATCTCAAACAGGACCCAAAATCATTTTTGATGAAAAGACCCGTCACTAATCCTAATTTCAACGGATGTTCCTGACGGGTCTTTAAAGGTATTCTTTTTTAATACATTTTCTCTTGGTAAAAGTAATTCGGGGATACGATCTCATTATCATATGATTTATGAAAAATATGAGTCGTCGCCGGCGAAACTGGCGGGATCAGCCATGTCCAGTCCCCTGTCACCTGACGGCCGCACTCCGTTTCTTTTTCTTCAAATAATTTCAATTGCTGGGCTGCCGTGTGATGATCGACAATGCTCACGCCCGCTTCTTTAAAGGAATGGAGAACGGCGATATTGAGTTCAATCAGTGCTTTGTCTTTCCAAAGGGTCGCGTTCGTATCCGTGTTCAATTCCATAAGTGAAGCAACTTTCGGAAGCAAATTATATCGATTCGTGTCCGCCAGGTTTCTCGCCCCGATTTCCGTCTCCATATACCAGCCGTTGAATGGTGCCGCAACATAATCGATTCCCCCGACTTCAAGCCTCATATCGGAAATGAGCGGAACCGCATACCACCGAACATGAAGATCTTCAAATGACGGGTATTCAGGATGCCTGATTGGAACTTCCAACACAATATCCTTTGGAATCTCAAACCACTTTGGCTTGTTCTCCCCTATCTGAATCACGAGAGGAAGCACATCAAAATGAGTCCCTTCCCCTTTCCATCCCAACTGCTGGCAAGCTTTTGTAAATGCGATTGAATGAGGATCGCCGAGTATGCCCCATTCGGTTTCGTACCCTGCGTAACGAATGAGCTGATGGTTCCAAATGCGGACTTGCGCTTCATGAGATTTTTTTTGTTTAAAAATCGTAATGGCCGGGCGAATTTTCCCTGCATTTGTCGCATATTTAATATGACGGCAAAGAGCCTCGAATATCTCTGCTTCGCTCGTCAAATGCCGCTCGTCAAACACTGTAAGCGAATTCCAAAATAAACGGCCGATGCAGCGGTTGCTGTTGCGCCAAGCAAGTTTCGCTCCGTGTTCCAGCTCCTCAAACGTATGCTGGTACGTACCTGTTTCTTGAATATCTTGTTTGACATCCTTTAGGCGTCTATTCATGTCTTCTTCTGTTTTTCCAAGTTCTTTATAGGAAAGACGGATAAATCGTTCTGCTTGTTGAATGAGTTCGTTTTGTGTCAGCATATTTTCTCTCCTCAGGGAAGCGTCCAATCGATGTTTTTAGTCAATGCTTTTTGCTTATACACCGCCTTATTATAATGAAGCAGGTGCCATGTATCAATGAACAGACTTTGAACTTTTGTTTTTCGCACGAAAAGACGGCCTTGCCATCGGAAACATCCATAGGGTACCCTGCAAGTCCTACAAAACTATTTATCCATTTAAGTCATCCTTTTATTCGTATTATTCCGCCCCTGCTCCCCATATACTGAAACTAAAACAAGCTTTATAGAAGGCAGGGTTTCTCTATGATGGAATATGTGCATAAACGAAAATCACTCTATAAAATGATGGTCTTTTTTATTCTATATATGAATGTCCTTCTTACCTTCGCAATCATCTATGTCTTATTGGACGTGGCTGATTTGGGTTATTTAAAAGATCATTATGCTTCAAATGCCCACCAAGAACAGCCGCTTGACTATTTGACGCGTTCCTTATATTTCAGTACCATTACTCTACTTTCCGTCGGATACGGGGATGTAACGCCTTTTGGCCTCGCACGAGCCGTGGCCATGATCGAAGCGATTATCGGCTACTTGCTTCCAGCTGTTATTGTCATCCAGTTCATCCCTTTTAACAAATCCGAAAACATGAGGGACCATTGAGAGAGATTTCCACTTCCTTCAACCGTTTTTCACTTCTTCCTGGTGCGGACGTTTTTTACCTTTCTCACAATTATGTAAAGTAAAAACAGCAAGGGAATATAAGCGTAATTGATATAAAAGGCAAACTTATTATTTATCCCCATGCATATTCTTTTCTTTATTATTTTAAAAATAAATGGAAAAAGAAGGATGATTTAAAAGACCGGAGCCCTCCCTTCAAATCATCTCCCGTCAAGAGCGATCCGCCATCAAAGCAAAGAAGTCTTTATATGAGAAAAGGTGATAATCTGCCTGCAGCTCAGGATTTTGGAACGCGCAGGTGGCAATCCCCAACTCCCTTGCCGGCTGTAAATCCAATTCGCGGTCGCCGATCACCATATCGATGCCATATTTATCATGCAAATAAGTATACGCCCCTGTATCGGGTTTTCGCTTATAGCCATCGTCTTTCGTAATAATTTCTGTGAAGTATTTTTTCATATCATAAAACTCCAATATTTCCATTGTCGATTCCTTGGATTTATGGGTTACGATTACATTCAGTTCTGCCCATTGCAATACGGCCTCCAAATACGGAAACGGAGGCTTATCTTTCGGATGAAGTGTTTTTTCCAAAGCATGGAACCTCTCATCAAATAATTTCTTTTCAATCCCAAAGTGCCGGATCGCTTCTTCAGAAGAAATCTTCATCTTCTTTAATACATCTTCATCGGATACTTCTCGATGTGTCATCAATTCTTTAAAAGACTGGACAATGGTCGGATATGTGTCAAACATCGTTCCGTCAAAATCCCATAATAGCTTCATATGATCACCTCTTCGTGCATATCATTTTTTCTTCGTTTTTCAGCATACTAAGCGAATTCGACCTTATCGTTTTTCGAACCGCAAACAAAAAAATTCTCCTTTAGACACAACCACCTTTTTTCGTTTTTATTGATTTCAGCATCTATCATCGGCTACACTATATGTAGAATATATCAAACGATCTTCCACTGATACAAGGAGGGATGAACTTGAATATTAAAAACGAAGAAAAACAAAAAGCACAAGAGCTATTAAGGCAAGGTCTTAAACCGAAAGAAGTCTCCTCTCTTCTAGGCGTCCACATCTCTACGATCTACAGCTGGAAAAAAGAATTACCTCCACCGTCGAAAAACACCATAGAACGAACCATTCCAAAAAACGAAAAAAACCCCTTTAGCAAAAACGAAATAACGAATGAATCCAAATCCGAAAAAGAATACAAAAAGGACGACAAAATAGAACAAGAGAATGAAGCACTTAAAAAGGAAAACCAAATGTTAAAAACGAAAATTAAAGAATTAGAAGAAATCATAACAGATCTTGTCATTAAGCTTAAGAAAACCAATGAGAACTGGTTAGATTGACTTCAAATAATGCACATTCAAATAGAGATAAAACAAAAAACGAAAAACGAAATTATATTCGCTTTTCGTTTTTATTTTCTTTTCGTACCTTCACAACATCACTCTTTTGCAAGGAGATTTTCCCCTCCCCTTCTACTATGGCGATGTCTTTTCAAACTTATTTAAAGAAATTATACTTTCATCTAATTGTTTACATAATAAAATTATAAGCGATACAATTCCTCATTACTTTAAGACAGATCGTTCCTGTCAATCATGGACTTTTTCTTCTATTTTCACAATTAAATCGGTTACTTGTTCATGTTCTTTTTCGGCTACTGCGGTTGAAATCATGTCTTCCCTCATGAGTTGATCAACCGCTTCATGTTCAGCATACAATACATGCTTACGCAAAGTCTCCAACTGCCTTTCTTTTAGTTCGGGAGTTTTCTGGAAGAGCTGTTCCAGCTTTTCATTCACTTGCTCGATTTGCTCCTCATATTGCCTGATCAACTCTCCTGAAACGGGAGCCGTGACCAATAGTTTGTTTTTGACCCGATGGATTTCCTTAACTGCGGCTTCATAACGATACAAACGCGAAATGAGTTGTTCATATTCCTCAAACCCATTATTTTTCGTCACGACACCTAACCATGAAATGAACGGCTTAATGCTCAAACTTTGTAAAACAAGAGAAAACAACACGACGCTGAACGCAAGAAGCAGTACATCTTCCCTTCCTGCAAAATCTCTCGGTAAGCTTAACACAAGAGCAATGGACAACGAGCCTTTCAGCCCTCCCCAATTGAGAACATGCTTCCATGAAGATGGAAAGTTTTTAATAAACACCATGCTCATATAGACGGCCACACTACGACCGACAAGAACAATAAGAATGGCGGCCGCTACATATCCCCACTTGTCTCCTACATCAATCCTTGTTATTTCAAGCCCCACCATCAAAAACACAAGGGCGTTCGCCAAAAGCGCCCCGACTTCCCAAAAATTCCGAATGTTCAATTTCGTAGTAGGACTCATCCCGATGCTCGCTCCGTAGTTTCCGAAAATCAATGCGGCTACAACAACCGCAATTACTCCTGAGGCATGGACACTTTCAGCCATCAAAAAAGAGCCGTAAAATAAAATGACACTAAAAATAATTTCCATTGGATAATCGTCAAAATACCGGGTCAGCTTGGAAAAACCATATCCGAGTGCCCCTCCAATAATCATCCCGAGAGAGATCACTTTCACAAACTCCCATAAACCATAGCCAAACCCTATCCATCCCGCGTCGATATAGGCGAGAAGCGAAAAAGCGGAAATCTTGAACAAGACGACTGCCAAACCGTCATTAAACAAGCTCTCTCCTTCAATGACAACAGATAACCTTTTATGAACCCCAACGCTCTTGAAAATGGACAGTACACTTATCGGATCTGTCGCGCTCATCAAAGCCGCAAAGACGAATGACGCCGTTAACGAAAAATTAAATAAATAATAAACCGAAAAACCGATGATCAAAAAGGATAACAACGTTCCCCCAAACGCCAGAGCCAAAATCGGCTTTTTATTTTCCTGTAAATGGGAAAAAGGTAGCTTTAGGGACGCCTCCCCCAACAATGCGGGCAAAAATAGCGTAATGACGACAAAATTAAAGACTTCCCCTTCCGTAATAAAGAGTTTGAGCGCATGCAGCTGCGGGATATCAAGCAATCCAATCAGAGCCCCGACTACCACTAACACGATGGAATAGGGTTGATTGAATTTTTTGGCGATCGCTGTGACGCCTGCCGCCAGGATGACCAAAAGAAATCCTAGCTCAAATACATGATGAAAATCTAGTTCCTCCACACAAATACCTCCTTTCTACCATGATACCCTTCCTGTTCCCCATACATCTTTTGTATAATCAACACTCGATTGTATTGAATCCATTTGAACATTCCACACGTATATGTATGCTGTTTCTGCCAGAACTTGATGGTTTTACTTGGATTTTTCCATTATAAATTTTCCAATCCTTCCCCTTTTTATGTACATAGGTTCCATGTTTCCCCTTTTACTCATCGGTTTTACTGTATTGAACTGAACATTTACAAGACTGCATCACCGGCTTTTACCACAAAAAAGATGGAGAAAAACCAGGCGCCTTGGCTTCTCTCCATCCGTCATGAAATATATTAATTATTCATTTGAATTGTGTTATGATCTCCACCAAGTAGATTTAGGATATTCCACAGAGCCAATCATGACCGCTTCTCCAATTTTAGGTGTGGAAATGGCTATATCTTTCTCTAGCGCTTCTTTCTTTACGCGTTCAATCGGATCGGTCCAGTCATGCAGCGCCAGCGTAAAGGAAGCCCAATGTATGGGAATCATAATGTCACCTTTCACATCGAGGTGGGCCTGAACCGTTTCTTCTGGCATCATATGAATTGAAGACCATCGGTTATCATATTGTCCGCATTCCATTAACGTGTAGTCAAAAGGACCATATGTTTCTCCAATCTCTTTAAAGTGAGGACCGTATCCGCTGTCGCCGCTAAAATAGACCTTTGACTGCTTACCGATAACCACCCAGGAACACCACAGCGTGGAATTGCGATCGCTGAGACTTCTTCCTGAAAAATGTCTTGCTGGTGTGCAGACTAAAGTAAGGCCTTCCCATTCAAATTCACTCCACCAATCATGTTCCTTGACTATCTCTTGATTGACTCCCCATCGTTCTAAATGTTTGCTAACCCCGAGCGGAACAAAAAAACGCTTCACCTTATCTTTCAGCTTCTTGATGGAGCCATAATCCAAGTGGTCATAATGATCGTGAGAGAGAAAAACCGCATCGATTACCGGAAGTTCTTCCACGTTCAGCGGTAAATCGCCACTATAGCGTTTACCTCCAACTAGCGGAAAGGGAGACGGAGAACGGCCGAACATCGGATCGAACAATAAGCTTTTTCCGTCCAATTCCAATAAGAAAGCGGAGTGGCCAAACCATGTGATTTTCGCTTGTTTATTCCCTTGAATAAAAAGCGAATCGAATGTTTCCATCGGAATCGGTCTGTCCGGTCTTCTTTTAGGATTCCTTCCCATAAAGTCTCTTAAGATGCTAAGGGTCGTTGTAAAGCCAGTATTCATTGACGTCGGAATCTGATTGACAAATTTCCCGTTAGAGAAGTTGCTCGATTGATTCAAGGCTCGACGTTCCTCTTTCGATAATTTTCCGCCAAATGCCGGATAGTATTTCAATAAAAGCAGGATAAAAAGCAAGATCGCGCCAACGACAAGTATGATAGTTGTCAAAGTAAGGGACTCCTTCTGTTTGAATGATGAAATGGAACAACTCGTAGCCAGTTACAAAATAAGTTGATAGAACAAGACATCCTGCCAGCTGCCAAACTTGAAACCTACCTCTTTCATCTCGCCGCATTTGACAAATCCGAATTGTTCATGAAGTTTGACGCTTATGTCATTGCCACTTGTGATGCCTGCCATGATCACATGATAGTCTAAAGCTCGAGCCATTTCCATAATGTGAGTGAGCAGTTGCTTCCCAATCCCTTTTCCATGGTGCTGCTCATCTATGTAGACCGAAACCTCCACCGTTCGGTTATACGCTGGTTTTGGCCGATAAGTGGATAATGAGGCATATCCCATAACAGCACTGCCTTCTTCCGCTACAATCAACGGAAAGCGTTCATCCATATGCTCATCAAACCAGGCTTGACGCGATTCAATCGAAACGGGATCCAAATCAAAGGTCGCCGTCGTATTTTGTACTGCTTGATTGTAAATGGACACAAGAGCTGGTAAATCCTCTTGTTTGGCTTTTCGAATATTCATGTTGTTTCCCCTTTCTTCATTTAACACATTCTATTTTTTCCATACCTTCAATTTATCTTATTTATTTAAAGCCGTAAATCTTTTTGACTATATAGATCGATGTAGAAGAAAAGACCACTTTGTTGAACAAAGGCATTGTTTAGAAAGATTAGGTTTTTTCCATAATGATGATAAAACGATAAGGAGATGCGGCCATGACTCCACAACAAACGGAGAATGTATTTGATTTGTTTGGATTGACCAACTTATACCATCGAATTCGCTATCCACTGGAATTATCCGGGATGTTAGAAGAAACGGATGAAGAAGTGATGGAACGCTTCATGGAAACATTTTACATCGATGAGCATATGTCGTTCGAAGAATTCTCCCATTGGTTTGACTGCTTTTCAATTGTTTCCAAACAAATACACTGACTAATAAATAAAAAACCGCCATGAACGTTCTCCTTTTTAAAGAATGTCCCATGGCGGTTCTTTACTTCTCATTTAACAGGATGACACATTTTAATCAAGCTAAAATGTTATTCACACATCATTGTTCAAACGCTTCTTTATCGTTTATATATGCTTCTAAAGGTTGGAGAATCATATTCATACCGTCAATTATTCCTTGCTCATATGACTCTTTTTCATTTTCTGGATTAGTATCTAGTTGATCACCTAATCTTTCTGCAAAATCCGCACGTGTCTGTTGTGCTTTCTCTACAAGTGTAAATAATTGCTGTTCTTTTGGCTCCATTATCTGCTTAACCTTCTCCTCAGTTTTTTCAGGAAATTCGCCTTTTTCTTCAAACATTCCTATCATCTGCTACTAAAAACATAGACAAATGTACTCATCTATACTAGATTATTCCTATTTCTACGAACTCGATTTCGCCGCTTGCTCGCTACTCTCTTTTGCATAGTTCTCCATAGGCGTTAATTCCGATGTAAGCCCACCGTACACATATACATTATCGAGAAGTGATAATCGTATATTCTTTAGCGTATTTCAGATTTAAACTAGCGTTAAAATCACGATCTAACTCCAAGTCATAATGATCGCATTTGAATAGTCGATCGGAAAGCTTTAAGTCCACTTTCTTTGTACCACAAGATGAACATATTTTGGAGGATGGATAAAAGCGATTGACCACTCTTAATTCAATTCCATATTGTTCACATTTCATCGTTAACCACTCTTTAAAACGATAGAATTTTTGTTTGCGAACAGAGTCAGACAAATGCTTATTTTTCATCATGCCTGTTACATGTAAATCTTCGATCGTGATAAACATTGGCTTGGCTTTCACCAACGTACTTACGACATATCGAATATATTCTTCACGGATATGGGCTAATCTAGCATGAAGTTTTTGAATACGAAGGATATTTTTGTTTATGTTTGCTCTTTTGTCAGTAGCAGGTTTTTCACCTCCCTTTTTTAGATTTTCATATTTGTGAGACAAAGAGCGCTGTTCTCGTTTTAACTTCTTTTCAACTTTCTTAACCGAAAAGGTCTTATTGATATTTTTAAATGTTACATGATGACTGCATACAGCAAATTCTTTAATGCCTAAATCAGCACCAATACCATCACTTGTATTAATTTGACTTACCCTTTCTTCAAATTCACATAGTACAGAAACATAATATCTTCCCGCTTTTTGTGAAACAGTTCCACTTTTCACCACTGCGTTGGATGGAATATAGCCAAATTCTTTTAATCGAACCCAGCCAATTGTGGGGATTTTGATTCGATGACGTTCTACCGTCCAATCCGTTTGGTTGTTTTTAGGAAAATATGCTTTTATATCTTGATTTTTTTCTTCTTGAATTTAGGAAATTTTGATAAACCTTTAAAGAACCATTTAAACGCTTTTTCCCCATTCATAATGGATTGCTTCACAGCTTTACTTGACACTTCTTTAATCCACTGATCCTTTTCTTTTGTATAAACATTATTTAACCATTTCGAAAAGTCATACCCAGTCATAAATTTCTTCTCTTTTTCGTAATGTTCTTTATTCCTTGTAAGATAGAGATTATAAACATATCTACATACACCAATGGTTTGTCTAACCTTTTCAGCTACGATTTTAGAATTAATACGAAAAGCATTGAATGAGGACAAACGTGAATGAACACGTTTGTCTATATTTTTAATATTTGATTATATTTCTGATAACTGTTCATCATCTCCTATCGGTTTATGCATTTGACAAAAGTCTTCACTAATTGTTAACATTTTATTACAAATAAAACAAACACCTAACCACTTCTTTTCTCTTTTTTTCTTCTCGTTCTTCATTTAGAGAAAGATATAACCTTCCCATCTCATTAAGTCTTTATATTTCATTGTTGATCCCCCGTTTGCTGAATACGGACTAGTTATAAGATAAGTAATCTAATAATAAATTTCGTACTTTTTCAAAATGCGTATACTCCTCATAAAACGTTGGATAATCTGCCATCTTTTCTTCCAAAAAGCGATATTGATGAAAAATATCAAAGAAAGATGAATGAAGCCAATCTATTTGACCTTCGGGAATTGAACGTCCTCTCAGAATATAACTCAAGCTACCATCAATGTTCATCCAATAACTATTCAAATCACCCGTTAGGCAATTCTCTTCAGAAAGTTTCTTATTGAAATCATTTTGTATTTTGTCAGTATCATCATAAGGAAAGGGGCTATGTAATGTTTTCTCCAAAATTTTTAATTGTTCATAAATACGTGCCTTATCTATGTTAAACACCACCAAATAAAGTTATCTCCACTATATTTCATTTTACCACTCTTTCTTCCACTAGCCTTCCAGTTCGTATAATAAGGCGAAGTATAAAAATCTCCCTCAAATGAAGAGCATAAGAGGTTTTTGTCCCCACTACGGGTATGGAGTTAGGCAAAGCCTAACAAAACTACGGGGACACGAAAAAGTTAAAAGTGTCGATATGCTGCTGATATACTGTAGACCTGGTATCGATATCATTTTTCTCATTCGAGATCAAAGAGGTTGGGTACCTTTTGGACGTCTAAAAGGTACCCAACCTCCTTTTTGCATAATCAATGTTCTTAACAATCAAAAAAAGCTCGTCTATAAAGACGAGCCTAAAAGGGGAATAATGAAAAAATCTGCAGCACCATCTGCTCAATGTGTAATTTACCTTTTAAAAGTGAAAAGACAGTGAAAATCAAAGGATAATTCAGTGAGAGACGTTAAAGATTCGATGAAAACCCTTAAAAATAATCAGATTTTTTAGATAATTTATAATATTTAGTATTTACAAGATTCCTATTTTCTTATATGATAAATACAAGCAACACACACTACCTACTAAAGAAGGTGATACCAGTGAAGTAGCGAAAGGCGAAGTGTACAGAAACGTACATGGGACAAGCCTCATAACCGATTCAACAAAGAAGAGGGTGAAGCCAATGACATAGGTAAGGCGAAGGCATATCATACATAGGCCGGGTAACCGACAGTAAACCAATGTTTAGAAGAACTCTCTAGCCATGGGGAGATCCTCCTAATCTAAAAACGACCGAAAGGATTCTAAGTATAATGAGTGAAGAAATAGTGTAAGCGACCTTGTGATTCTGAAAAGGATGAACGAGGTCGCTTACTGTGTTTTTTCCTTTCTTTTTGACGTTTCAGGGCCCATTTCATGTCTTCCAGTTGTTGTTTATTACGAATGCGCTGCACATCCTTCACCTGATTCACCTCTTCACGACCTTCCTAACATCAACGTTTTGAATGTACGATTTTTTTCGATACATCCGTTATGCCATTGAGTTTGGCTGAAATTTGGTGAATTCAATGAAATGAAAGTACGATTTTATACAAAATCATACATTCTATAAAATGAAAAAGCCGCCTAAATATTCAGGAAGCTATATTTTTGGTTCTTGTTCAACTAACACCCTCGTTAGTTCAAGAAGAATACTATTGTTATTTTATCCCAAGATGAAAATCGTCTTCATTTACACTATCAGTAAGAGTCAAAGTATCATTATTTACTTCGTATTTCCAATAACTTAAAACATAATTATTACCATAAGTGAAATTCCAATCTTTGGTCAAAGTCACCAAATAAGATTCTTCCCCTAGCTTTTCTATTTTTGTAGTAAGTTCTGCTTTTACCTTATTATCGCAACAAGGACCACCAACGGGAACTTCCAATGTTTTAACTACTCCAGGTGAAGAAGGAAACTCTGGATGTTCTTTTAAGACTCTATCAATAGCATTGGATTGTGTGAATTTCTCTTCTTCGTAAACTTTGATGTCGGAAATGCTTTTTTGGTTTATGTCGTTACATCCAGATAAAAACAATAATGTAACCATCATCGGAAGAAGTATTCTTCCTATAAGTCCTCTTTTCATTCCTCACACCACTCCTCTTATCAAGGCTATGGTAGATGATATGCTTGTCCAAACAAAAAAGACTCATCACTAAGGAATGATGGATCATCGTAGGTAACAATTCTTATTCAACTAAACTCCCGTTTGTTCAATAAGAAAAGGAGTTGACGTAGCAACCCCATCCTTAAAATCAAGCCAATGGTTAATTGAGTAAGCTCCTGCTTAATTTATTTTCTTTCCGTCTTTGCTATATACATTAACTTTGAGTATTTGATTTTCGAAAACTAATAATGACTTTGCTTCTTTTGTTTGAAGAATATCATTAACAACTGTTTCAATCTTCCCTCCAAAATCAGAGATGTTTTGCTCCGAACTTTCCACTAACGTATTAATCTCGAGAGTTACCTTTTCCGTCTTACCTGGCTGATATCCTACACCTATACCTCCGATTTCTTTATAACCCTTTGCTTTTAGCTCCGTTTGAATTAACTTTGCTGTTCCAGTAAGGAACTTATCTATATCCGCTTCCGCTGTTGATTTTTGTTCCTCAGATGTAGAAATTTGCTTAATTCGTTCGCCCTTAGTTGATATAGATTTGTTATCTTGATTATTAAGAAGGATAAATACACCAATAACTACGCAAGTTAAGATTCCCCAAATGAAGGTAATACGACTTTTTTTCAATTAGGTTCCTCCAATTAAATTTTTATTAATATGTATGTCCATTTTAATTGGAGTATTCAACGTTACTCCCCGTTTGTTCAAGAAGAAAAAGCGATCCTTCTTATTGAAGAATCGCCCCCTTTTGTTGAAGTAAGAACTTTTATTATTTTACCTCTACGACAAATGTATAGGAGGAGTCTCCATTTGACCATTCAGCGTTAATCTCAACTACATATTCTCCTTGTTCAGCTGGTAAAGTTAGATGGTGTTGTTTCAATGGCAATACTTCCCCGCGTTCTTCTCCTTCCCACAAATACGCGTGTAGCTGCGGTTCGGAGCCGTCACTAAATTCTATAACTGCTTCTGAGCTTTGTTCCACTACTGTCGCTTTCAGGTCTTTAGCTATTTGAAATGGTGCAGCAGCATCCGCAATAACTGCTTCCTTAGAGAACACACCCTTTGTTTCCCATTGATAAGTACCTTTCGCTGCATTAATGCTTTCTCCATTTATTTTTACCATCGCTTCTGGCGGTTCCTTTTTAGTTTCAATGGAGCAACCTGTTGCTATAAGTAAAAACAACATGAATATAGCAAATACATACTTTTTATTTTTCACGTCAATCCCCCCTATCCTGTTAAACGTTACCTTTCTATAAATGTCACATATCTTGTTCAACAATCCTGCTCCGTTAGTTAAAGAAGCCAGGTCAGCTTTTTGTTAAGGAATTTATTGAATGTAAGTTCTTATGTAAATTCATACATTCGATAAAATGAAAAAGCCACCTAAACAGGCAGCTTTCGATTTGTTCCTAGTTGAACTCCCTAGTTAGTTCAACAAAAAACGCATTAATCCATCAACTCTTTACCTGTTATTTTTCCATCATCATATGTCCAAACTCTATATTTTTTACCCTTAATAGTTACTACCATTGTAAATTCCCGATACCATTCTCCCCATTGCCCAAGACTATTTATAGATTCTACTTTGGTAATCTCAGGATGGTTGCTCAATAATTTTTCTTTAACACTGTTTAATTTTAAAGTGGTGTAAAAGAAAATAGAACCATAAAGTAAAGCCCCCAACGCAACAATGGTAAGTAAAATTTTTAAAATCTTTTTCATAATTCCCCAGGCTCCTTAATGGTTTTTAACTGAATAAATTCCCTATTTCATTATATGCATAGAAAAACTATATAGTAAGCAATAATTGTTACACTAACCTCCCGTTTGCAACAAGATAGTCCACAAAAACACTCCTCTTGCTGTCTTCAAGAGGAGTTCATATAAGTTAAAAAAAGAGTATCTCGAAGTCCAATTTTGGACTTCGAGATACTCTCTTGTTACTTGATAAACCTTCAATCTAGAAATGCTTGTTGCAATGCCTTCAAGCCATCTTTATAGATTCCATGGAACAGATTGATAGCCTCTTCGTCACTAACTCCTACAGGCGTAAAGCTGCCACACCACTCTACCAATGATGATTCACCGTTCTTATCTTCTTTAACGTGTAGGGTAGATAAATAATCCGTAATCGGAAACGGTGCTTTCATAATTGAATAGGTATAGTAGCGCTCCTTGTCATTAAATGCTTCCAGACGCTCTATGATTACATCCCCATCAGGGTTAGCTAGATGACGGACACGTCCACCTTCGCTTAGTTCACTGCTAGGAATATAAGGTAGCCAGTCTGGAAGTGAGTTAAAGCCTCCGATTAATTGCCATACCTGCTCAGGTGTAGCAAGGACTTTAATAGATGTAGTAGTATGTGCCATATTGATTACTCTCCTTTTTATTTAACGTTGATTGGTAGTGGTGCATGAGATGCGACCAGTTTTTGTTCGCGCATTTCTTCCCAGAATGCTGCCGGAATCACTGTGTTCAATGCAACTTTGTCTTCTGCAATTCGCTCAGGTCGACTAGCACCAGGAATGACAGCCGCAACTGCCGGATTAGCCAGTGAAAATTGTAAAGCAGCAGCCTTGATGCTGATTTGATGACGATCTGCCATATTTTTGATTTTCTCAACTTTTGCTATGATTTCTGGTGACGCTTTTTGGTATTCGAAGTGAGTACCTCCAGCAAGAACACCCGAGCTGTATGGACCACCGACGACAATGTCCATATTATGTTTTGCAGCTGCAGGCATTACTCGTTGTAACGCACGCTCATGGTCCAACAATGTGTAACGACCAGCCAGCAAGGATACATCTGGCTTCGCTTCTTCCAAGTCCAGCATGAGCTCAATTGGTTCTACCCGGTTTACTCCGAGTCCCCATGCCTTAATTACGCCTTCTTCACGTAAACGTGTGAGCACACGGAATGCCCCAGTTCGGGCAGTTTCAAATTGTGAAAGCCAATCATCGCCATAAAAGTCCTGCGCTATATCATGAATATAAACAATGTCCAGACGATCTGTTTTTAAACGTTTCAAACTCTGCTCGATAGAGCGAAGGGTTGCATCCGCGCTGTAGTCATTGATGATTTTATTCTTACGGCCGAATTCGAAAAGTCCCCCTTTTTCTCCTAAGTCACGTGCAGATGGGTCTTCCAGTTCATCCGAAATGATTCGACCTACTTTCGTGCTTAAAACATAATCATTACGATTTCGTTTCGACAGTGCTTCACCAAGGCGAATCTCTGCTAAACCAGCTCCATAGAATGGGGCCGTGTCAAAATAACGAATGCCACTCTCCCAAGCAGCATCCACTGTTGCGATTGCTTCTTCCTCCGGGATATCACGGTACATATTACCTAGTGGTGCCGTACCAAAACCAAGTTTTCCTTGCAGTATATCTCTCATTTAATGCATCCTCCTTAAATATATTTTAAAATTATTTTAGAAATTGATTAGTCAGTATGAATTGATGTAGAAATCAATGACTGATTAAATCAATAAATGTCATTTCATCGTCTGACAAAATTGATTATAGAACTAAAAAACACATAAAAAAAGTACGCACTTTAAAGTGATATGGGCACTAAAAAGTAATAAATATAGTCACTCAAAAGTAACCTACTAGAGAAGAAACTCCCCAGCATATAAGAAGTTTCTTCTCTTTTTATGGTGTATATCATATACAAACTTCGTTTACATAAAGCTTCTACCCTGTAATCAAAAAAAGCCTCAGATTCCTATTGAATTTGAAGCTTTTACGTAAACATAAGGTAAAAAGCCTATAGGCAAAAAAGCCTATAGGCATTAAAAAAGCCTTATACACAAATATAAGACGTTTAAACCTCATTCCACTTTTAGTCACCATAATTCAGGATTCTAGGAAGTTAAAAAATCCCTCAGATTTAAAACTGATTATTGTTTCCTGTATCTTTTCTTACTTGATCCAGATATTGCTCAGTATAGATTTGTTGAGAGTCTGAAGCGTTTTTTATTCCCTCATCTGGCTCAATTCTTATATTCCTCTTCTTAGACCTATAATCAATTAAAGCCCCGATACCAAGAAGGCCACCAACCATTCCGACAACCCATATCCATAATGGCATAATCTCCATCCTCTCTTCACGAGAATCAACATTAAGATAATTATATCACTGAAAATCCATTATATGGAATCAATAGAGATGTTACCATAACATTCGATAGAGGAATTTAAAGTTCCTTATGCTGTGATGCTCTGTATATCAACGTTTCTTGACTCGTCTCATTAGGATACACCCTATCGGAATGGAGTCAAACATTACGGCTAAATAAGGCTTCGTTATATCCCATAAGACTTGTTTCGAAAATTGTTATCATTGGAAAATCAGCAACACTTACTCTTTGCAACTGCTTACCGTTGTAAATCCGTATTTTCCTAACCGTATCCCAATAATCAATTACTATAACTGTAACTTATCCCACTCATTTTCAGGTATATCTCTGTTGAAGTAATCAATTGGTTTAACCTTATTACCTTTAATTTTAAACATTATTGTCTCTTCTGTATAAGGCGGGTTATGGGGACCTTCGAAACTTATTACTTGAACTGTAACGTAAAATGTAGAATTCTTTTCGCTTTTTTTTATTTCTAGTATTTTCTCATTGCCTGTATTCCAAGCTCTACCTACTACCTTACCAATTGGTTCTGATAATCGCTCAATTAATGCCTCTTCCAACAATTCTTTTGATGCAGGCTTTTGTAAGTCTTGAATTCCTTCTGTTGCTTTTAATACTTCTTCCAGCAATTCCTTTGATACTGGTTTTCGTAAGTCTTGAATTCTTTCTATTGCTTTTGAAGAATAGGGAGCTACAATTACGATAATACATAAAATCATTAATAAGGATAATTGCTTTTTCATATAAACACCTCAGTGTTAGTTTTCCCTCACTAAGGTTAATTTATTTTTTTATTTGGCATCGAGCCTTATAAGCCTTGGTAATCAGACTGTTTAGTGCCAAATCAACGCGTACAGCCTGTAAGTAAGGGTTACTTTTCCCTTTCTTACAGGCTGTAGCGCTGCCGCCTAAAGAATGTTCTTAAAACTTATGTTTTATTGTCCATTGTCCTTCTTGTTCAAGAAGAACGTCGGTGTTAACTTTTAAATCAAAACTTTCCGGTAGTATAGTTTCATTTTGAGCTGGTCTAATTCTTATTGTCCCTCTATATTGGTTTTTTCCAACTTCTTTATAACTTGTCTCCCCATACCAATTCAACAGCTTACCATTAATGTAAACATCAGGATCCTCAATATAAACGAATTGTCTTGATATAGGAGCAGAAGTGTTGCTTTCTGCTTTAGGAACAACAGCAGTTTTAGATTGGATTTCGTATTTAAGAGTAAGTTCATTCCCATTTTTAACAACGTCATGAATGGTAAAAGCGATACCCTTATCAGTTACTGATTTATTTATATGGTATTCTCTACTTTGAGTTTCATTGGCTGAAACTTGTCCAATGGCTTCATAATTGTAAAACGTAAATATACTTGCCAAAAAAGCTAATAAACATGCTTTCTGAATACCCCTCTTATTTTTCATATTAAGATACCTCCTAATGGGAATCATTTTCGCATTAGTTATATCCATTAGAAACTAAATTATACGATGGGGTATTCAATTGTTGCTTTTAATTAATCATAAGCCTTAACGGTAACGCTGCTATCGTAGTAATCAGCCATGTCATATTGGACGTAAAATTCAGCGTAAGTTCCATCTACTGCCCCACCTATACCACGAAAAGCAAGACAACCATTACTGGTCCACCATCCTTCTGTAACATAATCATCGGCATTATCGCTATCATATTCCCATAATGTAACTCTATATGTATTATCAACTCGATCTACACCTGACATACAAACTTGAAAATCTCCACCAGTAGAGTTATAAGTAGCACTTTTAGATTTCGTTCCATCAGTATTAAGGGAAACATATGAGGATCCTCCAACTTGGGTCCATACACCATCTTCAGCATATTCTGGTCCATCAACCTCCATAACCTCTTCATTTGCATAAGCCGAAGTAGGTATTAACAAAGCAGCTGTTAACGACATAAAAATGGATTTAATCTTATTTTTCTTCATCTTTATTTCCCCCTTAATAACTATTAAAATTATGTTTTAGTTGGTATAGAGTTTAAAAACATCCATATAATGAGACTGAGAAACGAAAATAAATAACCTTTTTTACTTTGTCAACTATTTCAACATCACCTAAAGTCAATTAGAATAACTCTATTAACAAAAGATAGTCTCACTACAATGTAAATTTTTTTACAATTATATAATAGCAAATTTTCCATTTTTTGTATCATTATGCTTTTTCACTTAATCGTAAAAAAAAAATGTGAAGTCTCTCTTATCCTCTGTTTTTCACTAGAATACATAATTTTAGTTGTATTATCGACATAAAAGGACAACCAATGTAAATGATTGTCCTTTTATGTCTTTATAATCCTCTATATATGGTAACAAGCTAGATGTATATCTTATTCATTCTTAGTTTACATAAAGCCTCTTACAAGTAGTTGGCCATTGTGAAACATAGTGTCAACCAAGAGGTTTCGCAATGGCCGTTTTTATCGTTTATGCACGTTTTATACATCGTTTATGAATCAACGTTTTTGGCTTCTTAAGAAGCCTGGCTACTGTATAAAAAAGGACAGTTTTATGCAATCTGATCTTCAACTGACACCTCCCCTAGTACGTTCCTCCACAGTTATCGGTTGTACTTCTGCTTCAGCAGCTTCATTAACTATTTCATTTCCATTAGGTTTTTCTGTATGATTATCATCTGAAACGGAATTGCTGCAACCAACTAAAGCAATTACTCCAATTAATAGTGTTATAAAAAAATATGGTGCTTTTTTAGCATAAACTATACCCCCTTTATAAATAAGGCGATAGCTTCACTATAAAGTTCCATTTTCGTTCTTAGTTCTTGAACTATCCCTGTTTATTTGACGAAGAATGATGATCTAGCTATTTATTACATACATAAAAGCACCATTTTACTTTGAGTAATATGGTGCTTTCTAAAAAGAAAATCAACTATTATCAGCAACGAGTGTTGAAATTTGCCACTCTACACCAAATTTGTCTGTTACTTGTCCATATGATGGGCTCCAGAAAGTTTCTTGAAGTGGCATTACTACTTGACCACCTTCTTGTAATTTTTCGAATACTTCTTTTGATTTTTCTACATCGTTTAGCCTGATGGCTACGGTCACTTGTGATCCGATTTGGTGTGGTTGACCTGGGAATGTATCAGAAATCATAAGATCAGTATTACCGACTTTTAAATGTGCATGTAAAACACGGTCTTTTGCATCAACAGGAATAGAGAATTCTGGATTTTCAGGCATTTCTCCAAAAGTTTGAACGATTTCAACTTTTGCATCCAATGCATTTTCATAAAATTTAACTGCTTCTTGTCCATTACCATCCAAAACTAAATACGGGTTAATACCTAAAATCATAAAAACACCTCTTTTTTTAAATATTTTGGGTAGTAGTTAAATAATCATATTCAACCGCACCTCAGAACAAACGTTCTTGATAATATTACCACATATTACCTTTTTATGAAACAACTTTATTAAACTAATCTACCCCTTTTCTTCAATAAAAAAGACGATTCCTTATTAAAGAATCGTGCCCTATACTGGAACAACTGAGTTGCTTCTATTAGATGGTTAGGTGCTTATCGGAGGAATATTTAAATAATTTGAAGGAAACAATAATACATGTTGCAAATCAAAAGGAGGTGATGATGATGGATGTACAACGCGCAAAAGAAATTGCTGCTTCTCCAGTAATGGCACATGTAACTTGCAATGGAGCCCAAGTCTACATTAAAGGTGTGAACGAGCAGGATGGAACAGCAAATATTTACCATCTCGAACAACCAGAAGTTCAACAAGAAGTTCCTGTACATAGTTTAGAAGAACATTAATTTCCGGAGCAGTTCACTAAAAATAACTCTTAATAAAAACACTACCGTCTTAGGGTAGTGTTTTTATTTTTATAAATAAATCATCTGCCGTTTAAATGGGTTAAAAAGTACTGGGCTGCCTGTTCATCTTCTGACAAAGGATACACCTCATCACCTTTCATGAACACAATACCATAGAATAACTGAAGGTCATCATCACACGCTTCACAATAGTGCATCTCCCCTTCATTCCAAAAACTGAAAAGGGATAAATTTGTTTCTTTGACCGATTCAAAGCTTCGTTTATATTCTTCTATCCATTGGGCATATGCTCGAAGCGCTTCATCCCGATCAGGAAAAGACAAACGCTCTGTTATTTCCTCCTGCCAGCCATCCAAAAACAACCACGGCTCACAGTCTCCTTTTGTTTTACATACACTCCACTGTTCACTCATCCTAAACTCTCCTCGTTGTATGTTTGTCAACATTATAAGAGAAAAACAATGAAAAGCAAAATGAAACGGACTGGTCACAATAGAAAAGAAAAGGATGAATCAAACAGTATGTTTTTTACTGTTTGATTCATCCCCCTGAATATCTTACTTAAACCAACCTTTTTCTTTCGATTGAGTAATCGCTTCTATCCGATTTTTCACTTCCAATTTGTCTAATATCGCAGAAATGTAGTTGCGGACCGTTCCGGTTTTAAGGCTAAGCTGATCTGCGATTTCTTTTGTGTTTTTCCCATCGGCGACGAGTTCCAACACTTCTTTCTCCCGTTCAGTAAGAGGGTTCTCCTCGCTATATACATCATCCATCAGTTCAGGAGCATACATCCGTCTGCCTGCCATCACGCTGCGAATCGAGCTTGCCAATTCTTCACTCGGGCTGTCTTTTAATAAATATCCTTTTACACCGGCTTTTAACGCCCTTTGAAAATAACCTGTGCGGGCAAACGTCGTTAAAATAATGACTTTACAATCGAGTCCCTTTAACTCTTCCGCTGCCTCAAGCCCGCTTTTACCCGGCATTTCAATATCCATGATGCAAATATCCGGTTTCAGTTGCTGCACAAGGGCGACCGCTTCTTCTCCGTTGCTTGCCTTTCCGACGACTTCCATATCTTCTTCCAAATTGACTAAGGAACCTAAGGCTCCCAACAGCATCCGCTGGTCTTCAGCGATGACGATTGTAATCATTTTCTTCCCTCCTAATCTGTCTGCTTCACGTCATTCGGCACTTTGATGATTAAAGTGGTTCCATCTTCCGTTATAATATCGAGACTTCCATTCACAAACTCCAGACGTTCCTTCATTCCATTCAATCCGCTTCCTCTTGCGAAGCAGTCTTCTAACCCGCAAAAAGAACCGTCATCCCGAACGATAAGGACCGTTTCCTGCGAAGATTGCTCGACAGAAATCGTACAGGTCGAAGCCCCGCTATGTTTCACGACATTGTTCACAGCCTCTTTCAAACACATGCTTAAAATGTTCTCCGTGAGAAGGGAAACATTTGTCAATGTGAACTCCTGATTGCTGACGAAGTCAATTCCCGCAGCTTTCAACATTTGTTTGACGCGAACAATTTCGTCCTTCAGCCTAATACCGCGCATGGAGGAAACCATCTTTCTCACTTCGTTCAACGCCGTTCTTGCTGTTTGCTGAACGTCTTTCAATTCATTTCGTGCCTGTTCCGGGTCTTTCGTAATCAATTTCCGGGCTAAATCACTCTTTAAACCAATGAGGGAGAGCTTTTGACCCAATGTATCATGAAGATCACGGGCAATCCGCTGGCGCTCCTCCAGCTTGACCAATTCAGCAATCCGCTTATTGGCATCTTCCAGCTTTTCCTCAAGCTGGCCCCGTTCTTTCCGATTGCGAATATTGAATGGAAGAAGAATGACACTGATCCAAATGATAATAACAAATGGCAATTGTTTCAAAAACAGCGGCTGCTGAAGAACGATGCTGTAATTGATGGAAGCGGACGTGCTGATTAGATGAACAAAATATAAGGTCATGAACGCGATTCGATCTTGTATATTGCCTATAAAGTGAGCGAGGAAAAAAGCAAAATACACATAGCTGAAAAGGTTCGTTGATGTAATTGAAATGCCAATGAGCAGGAAGGTCCATAAATAAACGGGCCATCCTTTAGAAATAAAAGCAATTCGGTACAAGATGAAAAATAAGATCGTCAATAACGAGCCCACAATAATTTTAATCGTTGAAGCCGATTGAAAAATAAAATAAAACGGTAAAATGCAAAGAATGGTCCAAATATAAGGAGAAATCCCGGTATTTCCTTGAAATGTCATCAATCTTTTAAGCATGAATGAATCCTCTTTTTCGATTTTCCATATTTAATGTATCCTGATGTTTCACCACAAAGCCATGAATTCTTTACTCTCTCCTTCATTTTACCATTGTACGCTTCATTCATGTACGCAAAACGATGGTCGGAGCCATTTAGCCCTAGAAGACGTTCAGTCGAGGATCAAAGAAATCCCCGACTGAATGAAGTTTCACTTTATGGGTGATCTTGCTTAATGGCAAATTGGAGAGACAGCGGACTGAATGGTGCCGAAACATTCGTTACCATTAAGCCTTAATGTCTTTGAATGTGACAAATTTTTTGTTTTGTTCGTCCCATAGGCGGAATTTTAGTGAACTCAAGCTCGTGGCGAGAGTGATCGTCGGGACATGTTGTAAAGGAAGCGTATTGTTGTGTACAGCTTCCAATTTATAATTAGGTACTCTTGGACTTAAATGGTGAACATGGTGAAAACCGATGTTTCCTGTCAGCCATTGTAAAAATTTCGGAAGCTTATAATAAGAACTTCCTTCGACAGCTGCTTTCACGTATTCCCATGTCTTATCCTCTTCGAAATAAGAGTCTTCAAATGTGTGCTGCACATAAAAAAGCCAAATGCCGACAACCCCTGCAATGAAAAAGATCGGACCGTGCACTAAAAGAAACGCTTCCCATCCGATTGCCCAGCAAAGCAACCCAACCAAAGCGAAAATGGAAACATTCGTAATATACGTATTGATTCGTTCTTTCCACCTTGCCCCTTTTCGGTTGAATCGATTCGTAATAAGGAAAACGTAGATTGGACCTAAACCGAACATAACGAGCGGATTTCGATATAAACGGTACGATAAGCGAACCCAAAACGAAGCTGCCACATATTCATCGACCGTAAGCATCCATAGATCGCCTGTCCCCCGTTTATCTAAATTGCCGCTCGTTGCATGATGGACGGAATGGCTGTGCTGCCATTGGCTATATGGAAACATCGTTAAAACACCCGTCATTGTTCCGATTATTTTATTGGCAAGGCGATTTTTAAAGAAAGAATGGTGGCAGCAATCATGAAAAATGATGAAGATTCGTGTTAAAAATCCAGCTGCCACAACGCTCAAAGCGAACGTAAGTAAATAAGAGATTGACAAGCTTTGATAAGCAAGGACCCATAATAATATAAAAGGAACAATCGTGTTTATGAGCTGTCTTACACTATCCTTTGTATCGGATTTTTCATAAGGGGAAACTTGCTTTCTCAAATGTTTCACGTTTTGTTTTTCCATGTGTATTTTTCCCTTCCTTATTTGCTATTGCTAATTATAAAGAAGAGAAAACAACCTTTGCAGTAGCAACCGTCATGTACAAGGTATGACAAATGTCATGTACAAATAATGAAGGAAGCCCCAAAGAGCTTCCTTCATTATTTGTATTGAACGAGTTTCCCTACACCTTCTTGATGCTCGATATAGGTTACATTGATTTTCTTCCCTCTGAGCAGCTGAAACTCCCACTCTTTTCCGTAAGGGATTTGAAGAATCAATTCTTTTCCATTTTCCTGTGTTAAATAAACCGTCGTCGGATCTCCGATATCGGTCATTTTAGCGGTCACACTTTTGAAATTCTCGTGCTTGATGACAAGCTTTTGGTTGATTTTAAGTTTCGTTGACGTCAGCTGATTATCTTTCATGATCTTTTCGACCGTTGTCTGTTGGGCCCTGGCGATTTTCCACAAGTTATCGCCCTTTTTCACGCTATACGTTTGTTCGCTTTGAATAGCCGGTTTTTCTCCTGCACTTTGTTCCTTATTTGAAGAGTCGACATTCGGATTCTTTTCGGTTTGATCGACTTGTTTTGGATGATGAATGATAATTTTTTGTCCAGGCATTAACGTTGTTGAAGTGAATTCATTGTATTGCATAATCGATTCGATTGTTGTTTGATACTTTTCCGCAATTTTCCATAGGCTGTCGCCTTTTTGAACAATATGAATTTGTGTTGCTGCCGCCGTTTTTTGGTGATTGTCATTTTTCTCTGTGGATGGTTGGCCATTTTCCTTGGAAACGGGCGGATGTTTGATCAAAATAGAAGGATTTGGCGTTCCGCCTGCTTCCACATCCGCCAGGTATTCCTCCATACTTGGCAAAACGACGATTTCCCCGGCCTTTAAAAAGTTGGTTTCTTTTCCGTTAATTTGTTTTAAGTACTCGATCGTAAAACCGGTGCGGTTGGAGAGCTTGCCCCAGCTGTCCCCAGCCTGTACCGTGTATTCCTCGCAGGCAAAGGCTTGTGTGGCAAATAGCCCGTTGGCGAGAATGACCGCAACCAATACAACTTTTCGCAGCTTTCCTTTCACCCATTGCGTTGTCACATTGATGATTTTCACAATTTTTGATTTCATGTTTCGTTTCTGCAATTCTTCGACGATTTTTCTATACTCTTCTCTCGTCATTCCAATCTTATTTGGACTTTCAAATGCCATAGTTGCTTTCATGTTCATTGACCCCCATATTGCTTCATCTTCTGCTATATCTATTAGATAAATTGAACCATGCCATATCCTCCGTGTCCCCTATACCAGGTGGTCAAGGAGTAAAATATAGCAACCTTCATAATATTTCGCTCTATTGGTAACTTTTATGGGGGGGAAAACAAATCTTTTTTCACATTGATTCTATGGCAATAGGGAAAAGTGGAGTCAATCGGTCTTTTTTCTCAAAAAAAACCACATCCTTTATAGGAACGTGGTTTTAATTTATGGCTCATTATGGAATTAAAACAGCGTCTGTCAAAATTTCACTAATTCCATGATTTTCTTAGATGATTTCTGTGTCGCATCCACCGTCATAATATGACCTAACCCTTGAGCGTAATAATAGTAGTAGCCATCGTAATTCTTGATTTCGATCACATCATAAAATGTACCTGCTGGAGTGGTAACGGTTTTGGCCATATTGGTGACGACATAGTTCGATGGCATGCCTTCCTGATGGACGGTCCATTTTTTATTGAATGTTAATGGATATGGGATGTGCAAACCGGAATCGGCTTGATAAAATCCAACCGTCACACCTTTTGCATTCTCTGTATAAGTATAATGCTGAGCGGACTGTCCTTGATTATTCTCATACACCGCTTTCCAAATATCCTGACCGCCTTCTGTGCCGTTGAAAGTCCATGTTGCCTTTTTGGTTTCCCCCGTATAATCAAAATAGTTATATATATACGTTCTTTGAGAATCTAGTTTCAATCCAAGCGTCACCACCCGATCTTCTGGACGGGGCTTGAACGACTTATCCAATGAACGGGCAACAAATGCCGAAAATTGGGCGCGTGTGACCTTATTTTTCGGTTTAAACGTACCGTCGCTGTATCCGGTTGTCACATCATTGACAGCAATTTTCATGATGTACGGGTAGGCCCAGTATGATGTCGCAACATCCGTAAAATAAATGCCGCCGTTCCCTTGCAGTTTGAAAGCATTGGCAAGGGCTCTTGCCATCGCCTCCCTTGTGATAGGCGCATTAGGATTGAATGTTTTTCCTTTTGGGAAAATGCCTTCATCCATGACCGTCGCAATTTCTTTATACGCGTGATACGCAGGAGTCACGTCTGTCAAATTCGGATTGGGTCGGTTGTTTGTGTTTAACTTTAGGGCCCTTACCAGCATTAAAGCGACCTGGGCATTCGTCACCTCATTATTCGGTTTGAACGTACCATCCTGATAGCCTTTAATAATGCCGTTAGCTGCTGTATAATCAATTTCTTTCTTCGCCCAGTGGCTGCTTGGTACATCTTTAAACGAGACGGACGCTTGAACATGAGTAAAACTCGGAATCATCAAGCCTACTAAAAACATACACGTTATGACTAGTAAACTAATTTTCTTCATTTTCGACCTCCATTTGTGAACTGAAACACCCTTTTCAACGTATAAAACGCAGCCACTCGGCAAAATGTTGCATGTTATTGAAATAGAGGTCCATAGTAATGGTTTGAAATAGAAAATCAACATCCGCTGTCACTTTTCTCCCAAGCTTTATTACCCGAAAGAATGGTTATCTTTATATAAATAAACTTGAAACGCACAGTGTAATCGAAAGCCTAACTTTTCGTAAGCCGGTTTTCCAGCCTCTGTCGCATGGAGAATGCAATGGGTGGCTCCTTGCTTACAAGCTTCATTAAGCAAATTTTGTAAATAAACATTTGCTAAACCCTTTCTTCGCATGTCTGGAGCAGTCGCGATACAGTACAAACCCGCAATGTCACCGTCCAAAAATAATGTACCAACTACAGCGGGTTCACCCTTATAAAGACCCAAATACAAGCGATATTCCTTTTGTTTCTTATGAATGATTTGTCCAAACCGATTGAAGATGGCCTCTTTCCCCGCTGCCGGTTTTTGATATCCATCGATATACACATCTACCCATTTTTTCAAATCCTCGGCACTCGTCACTTGTTTGAACTCAAAATCATCACGATCGTTCTTTTTGAACGAGTGACCGGTTAGATGGATGGCCATTCCCGTCCAATTTTGGAGATGTTCAAATCCCATTTTTGTTAAGGTCCAATCGATATCGCTCGGTTTTGTTGAAGGACCGATAATCCACATGAGAGGATCTCCCTCCCCGTCATATTGTTCAAGTAATCGATTGATTTCCATTTCTTGATCCTTTGTTCCTCGATTAAGCCAATCCGCATATAGTACCCGGTTATATGGAGGTGCCGCAATATATTTAAAATCGGCTTCATCGACATAAACGCTTCCTTCTGTCTGTTTCAAATACATCCAGTGTTTAATTAAATGCTGTTCAATCATGTTGGACATCTCATCTTTTTCTGCCGGCTTGATCATTCTATCATTCTACCCCTTACTAAAATGTTAATTTAAACCTTCTTTTAGTTTATTCTACCAATATAAGGATATAAAGTAATTTTTCTTTGAATTGATTAGTTAATACATTAAAGGGACATGGATGTTTGGATCCATGCCCCTTTAAATTCATTCCACTCGTTTTTTTATGTTGTAATCAATTTCGAGAAATTGCTTCCCAAATATCCACATGTGATGATGTGCAGTCAAAAAACCTTCTTCTTCCTTGATGAAAAACGTTTCCGCCAGAGGCAAACGAATCGTAAATATTGAGGTATGCAAATAGATACCTTCATCTCCTGCCCCCTGCTTTCTTAAAACACTTGTTAATACAAGGCGGTTTTGATCGTTGTATGGCTTTAGAATACCGGTCATATTCGAATAAGGAAGCGGCAAGGCGATGTTCATGTATGTTTCATTTCCATATTGATGTTGGGAGTAAAGAGCGGCAAAAATGGTTTCCCCGCTTTCATTTTTCCTCAACCAAGCCCTGACACAGCTTCTTCCGTCCGTTTCTGACTTCACCCCAATAATGGACCCGTCCATTCGCTCCCATGCGCCACCCATTCCTAGATGAATTTGCCCGATACGCTCGCTTATAAGTTGATAAATGAAGGCAATCGGCCTGAACCAGGCTGCCCAGTGAATATTCGCCTCCAATTCATAGCTCTCCGTCTGTTCATAGAAATCGGCGATGCCAGGTGAAAGCCGATTTTCATCAAACTCGTTCGAGGAGAAATCCTTCATTCGATCAATAAGACCACTATACGCCTTGTCGTCTATCAATTGCTTTCGTAATAAAAAATCACTTCCGATGATCCTTGTACCAAACACTCGGCTCAACGGCTTTCCGTAATAAGAATGGGAAGAACAATCCGGACCTTCAATGAGCCATCCGACCAAGGCCGGCAAAACAACGCCAAACGCATTGACGGTTCCATGGATGAAAATCATCTCCGAAATGGTGAGCGTCACGCTTTCTTGAACCCTTCCGTATGCGTATATCAAGGAAAAGGAGATCGTCGCAAGAAGGACTGCGGCTGAGAAAGAAAGCAGGATTTTAGCTGCCCTTTTCCGAAAAGCGGTTCGAAAAATAAAAAAGCCATGTGCATAAAGGGCCGCAACATAGATGAGCACCGCCAAAAACTCGATAAGCCGTGAATAGGTAATACCGATGGCAACCGCCAAAGGCGATAGAATGATGACGAGCGTCATGAGAGTGTACCATTTCCGGTTACCTGTAAGCTTCCTTCCTAAAAATCCGGCAAGGATGGGCAGAATGAAAGCCGAATAATGAAAATGGATGGCCGTCAATAAAATGGTTAACTTTGTGAAATGCAGCACTTGTATATCCGCCGCATAGGCAAAGAACCAAAAACCGCCCAAACTTAAATAGATGAGGCCGCTGTCGATGGATAATTCCTCGAGCGGTTTTCTTCCTCTCTCCAACAAACGGCTCACGCCGAACAAAGCGATTAGTCCCGTATACATAAACCAGACCGCCGTAAACACGGGTATATTCGCCAAAAAAGCCAGCATCGCACCGAGTGCGGCATACGGGTACAACCGTGAGATGAATCGGGCCAGCGGTATAGTCGTTCCATCTCTCCTATCCTTGTCAATCATCATGAAAACTAAAGGAACGAACACAAGAACGGATAATAAAACAAGGGCCTCCACGATGTAAAGCTGCGACCAACCAATTATTAAATACAAAAGATAAAAAATAATTCCGATTACCACGTTCCGTTTCATTTTGAATCACGTTCCATTTCAGTAAAAGTTCCATTGTACGAAAAAAGCGTACCGACTAAAGGATTTCGGACCTCGACCTTAATCCGGAAACAGTTTTGTTCGTCATCAAATGATTCTATAATCCTCGCTTCTCCGTAAAAAGATTTAGGCAGAGGAATGTTTTTTCCGAATAAGTGCAGCCATTGCTTCTTTGATGAAATGTTCATGCTCCCCTGATCATCCACATAGAAGGAAAGAGTGGATACAAGAAGCGGCGGCTGGCCGAAATAATCAATGATTTCATCTTGTTCCTCATTTAAATACATCACCGCATCGAAAAAACGACGTTTTCGCCCAAAAGTAAAAGCACGATTCCACTTCACCAGCGTTTTCCCTTCTTCGTTTATCGATACCCCATTATAAATGGTGAACGGAATGTCTTTGCCTCTTTCCGGAAAAAATAAACGGCGCTTGGCCCCCAATCGGAAAAATGGCCTGATCCAAACAGAGCCCCCTGCGATTTCATCCATCTTTCCTGCACCACGAAAGTCTTTTTGTTCGGTTATGTCATAACGCTGCTGGAGTTTCGGATGCAGTTTTTCGTAAGAATCTCCGAGGATGGTTCGATAAATGGATGGCAATGTCCTCACCCCCTTTTTCTCTTGCAATATCTGACTGAAGGCAAGTCACTGCCACTTATGTATCCGATCAAAGATAAAAGAATAAGTGCCGCATTTAACGTAATCGGGTTGAACGGATGAACGACGCTTTGCGGATTGGCCATCCAGGCCGAAACGGTCAAGAGGCCTATAAGGATGATGTGTCCAATAAACAGCTTTCGTTTTGGAAACGGCAGCAGCCATATAAAGCCAAACAGGATTTCCGTAAAGCCGATCCATTGAACGGCCGGAGCTGGATCGATCGGCAAGCTGACTAAAGACGACAGCATCCCCACTTCCTCCGGGTGAACAGCAAGCACTTTTGGAACGAGTCCTTGATAAATCCAAACAAATGCCAGCAGAAAACAAACGATCCAGTACGTCAGCGTCTTCTGTAAAGTCAATCGGGGGTGATACCCTTTTTCCAACCATAATTTAAGAGAGCTAAAGCTCCAGGCCGTAGCCCATCCCAACATCGGACGAAATACATAGGAATCGATTACCTTACCCATTTTCCCGAAGTTCGTTTCATAATCGTACTGAGTCTCAAACACTATCCGATCGCCTTTCGGGGAATATTTCCAATATCCCCTTCCCGTTCGAATGAGAGATAACGGATGATCCGTCCAGAATTTTAATGAAGATACTCGTTCTCCCGTCTCTTTCTGTATCTCTCCAGCCGTTTCCCCCTTTCCCGCGATCTCAAGCCCGAACCCGATGTTCGTTTTATATAAAAAGCGCTGCGCTTCACCTTCCTGCCGTTTGAGATATGAAATGTCAGTAAAACGAACATCCCACTCCGTATGCAAATCAGGATTTTGCGTATACTCCCAAATTTCCTCCATCGACGTTCCGATTTCTGTCTGAACATAAATGGGCTCCTGTTTTTTCATTTTGATTCCCCCTTATACATTATCAAGCATACAAGAATTCCCCGTAAAGGGCTATTGAAAGCTGGAAGAATCTAACCTTGATACGTATAAGAATGATATGTAAGAAAGTAAGAAAGACCTAGTCGCAGAATCCTTGGATTTCCATGACTAGGCCTTTGAGGAGGATGAACGGAAAAGCATATTTCCCTCCCACTTTTGATTCATATTTTACCTTTTTCTCTATTAGTAGTAACTCGTCATATACTGGATGATTCTAGTCAAATGATAAGGAAAGTAATTTAGTTTTATCATGTATTCGAATTAAGCCCCCTTATTTTTGGATGTGAAGGCTCTCCATACCCATAAAGCAAATCCAACCATAATCAGTAGAAAGCCGTTTAGTAAAACGCCCAATCCAATGGTGGCACCTCCGTAAGCAGCCCCCTCGCCGCTTCCACCCAAACTCCAGTCATAGAAGCGATAAAACAAGGCGCCGCTTGAAAAACCAAGTATCGGGGCAAGTATCGACATGATGATCCCCGAGAACATCAAACTGAATCTTCTCTTCTTGTAAAGAATGATGAAACCGATGTTTAACGCTATAACGATAAGAATAAACAAAACTAAAATGATGATGTCGATTGTTTTTCCCTCCCGCTCAAAAATGATTGAACAGCTTCATTTCATAACTTATTACCTAATAGTTTCACTTAAATGATAAAGCCGTTACATTCATTCTTATTCTCTCACTCTACTAAAGCTGTATATTTTTTCAAATTAATACAATCATAACCAAAAAGATGCATGTTGACTATTTTCTTCTACTTAGCAGGAGATATCTGTTTCTTACCGAGCAAAAAGAAGTTCCAAATGGAAATGGAACTTCTTTTTTGATTTATAAAATTTATTATTTAGAACATATATTTATAAGAACAAAATAATAAGTAATACATTAATAATCCCCCATCCATAGGATGAGGGACTCATAGAACGAGATGAAGGAATCAGAGGAGTTGGTCATCAACCTTCCATTGCTTTAGTTGATTATCGGTAACGGGTAAACATGTAATGGGTGATTGGTTTGACCGTTTGCCCTTACAAGAGTACCAGAGTACGCAAAAGTTTCTTCTTCCAAACCTTGAAGCGGAGTCTTACCTCTTTAAGATTTAGAAGTATTTTTCACTATCAAAAGATGAATCAGGACTGCTTTTCGGTCTCTTTGTCTATAATTTTAGCGTTTCCGATTGTTTCTACGTGCACCCTTTCTTTTTTCAAGGTCTCTTCAACATGCTCATTCTCTTGGAATTGCCTTTTATAAATTGTAACATCTTCTAAAACCGTTGGATGTTTGACAATCTCAATCCGCTCTTCGCTAATAGGAATTCGGATAGTCTCCGCATCTTTACTCATTTCATCCGTTTTTTCTGCATCCAGATTTTTCTTCTCAATTACAAGTTCCTCACGGGTCACAGGCACGACAATTGTTTTTTCCTCTGTGACAACCTCCTTGTGTATGGTCACTTCCCCTGTTTGTACCCATTTCTTGAAGATGTCCAGTTCTTCTTCGCGAAGCTGGAGTTGTACGTCATATTTCTCTGCCATATTGTATCCTCCATAATTGTCTTCAATAAGCTGCAACTTTCCCATCTCGTGACATGGTCAAGTAAGGGCTAAACCATCCCTTCAAGCGCTTTTGAAAAAACACCTCACAAATCGTAAGCATGATTTGTGAGGTGTTTCTTTGTTTCAATTTATCCCGTAATAATGAACAATCAAACTCCCGCTGATAGAAGGTTTACTATCTTACACGTAACGGGGAACTTCCTCATCATTCACTACATGAGCTTCACCCGTTGTATTGACACGAGCTTCTTCTCTTCTTAAGGTTTCTTCTACATGTCGTGTTTCTTCTACTTCACGTTTGTAAGCGGAAACTTCCCCTGTTACTACAGTGTGTTTCCCTACTTCAATCCGTTCCTCGCTAACCGGAATGTGAATGGTTTCTTCAGTACCAATAGGAGAATCACTCGATTCATGATCGATGGCTCTTCTCTCAATAACAACTTCCTCATGGGTAACAGGAACGTCAACTACCTTCTGTTCTTCTACAATTTCTTTGCTCAGGACTACCTCTCCTGTTTCTACCCTATCTTTAGAGATGTCCAGCTCTTCTTGACGAAGACGCAGCTTTCCATCGTCAACCGTTTCCGCTCTCTCATTTCTTTCTTCTTTCTCATCATTAAAAAATCCAAATAAGTCGCTCATAGTTTTGCCTCCACTAGATATGTAATTGAAAGTACACGACTATGGTGCTCGTTCAGATTGCACACTATTCCTTCTATAATCTGGAAAGATGGCTTGTTTCTTGAAGACATAGGCGCCATTTCCCAAACGGTGAACGAGATTTAAAAAACCGTTTTTTCCCCGCACCTTTTAAATTCAAATAAAGTAAACTTCTTCAAGTATCCTGCATACGAAACTGCGTTTTTTCAAATACTGTAGGCAGAAAACCTCTCTATAGGAGTGAAAAAATTGAAAAGAGGTAAAAGTACAACAATTCATCTATTTTTACTAATGGTTGTTATCGCAGTTTTTATATGGTCAGTTATCAAACCGGCAGGATACTTGACCTGGGCATTGGAGGTTAGCCCTGCCATTGTCGGACTGATTATCGTAATTGCGACATACAATAAGTTCCGTCTCACTACTCTCTCTTATGTCATTATTACAATTTTAGCGATTAGTATGTTCGTCGGCGGTCATTATATATACTCAAAAGTTCCCCTTTTTGACTGGATAAAAGATGTTTATGACTTGAAACGGAACCATTACGACCGATTTGGACATTTGCTAAAGGGTTTATTCGCGATTGTGCTGAGAGAAATCTTATTGAGGAAAACCGTATTAACGAAAGGCTCCTGGTTATTTACCATTGTCATAAGTATGTCATTGGCAATCTCTGCCCTATATGAGATTATCGAATGGTTAGTTTCTAAAATAACAAAAGGAGGAAAAGCGTCTAAAGACTTTTTAGGTACGCAAGGGGATATTTGGGATACACAATGGGATATGCTGTGGACACTAGTTGGCTCGATTGTTGCGTTACTTATCCTCTCCAGACTGCATGACAGGCTGTTAAAAAAAGAAGGCTTAAAAGAATAAATAACGGAGATAAATAAAGAATTAGTACAATAATAGCGAAAATAATGAGCTTTTTTTCTTTTATCTTTTGGAGTGACCCCACTCTCTTTACACCTCGAGGTATATCTTTTTAAAGGCTTTATAAGCAATTATGTTAAACACAAATACGAAAAAGGCCCTAGAATTCTTACTTATAAAGTTTGCAAAACCGAGGAAATTATTCCCTTAGAAAATAAAAAGCAGACGAACGCTCAAAATCACATGCTTTCCTTAGTTTTGAGCGTCCTCTTTCGCGAAGCAATGCCTCTTGGGACCCATCAATCATCATCCCAAATACTCTCCATCTCTTCTTTCTCTGAAACGAAAACTGGTTAAGTTTTTTTGTTATCTGCCAATATGATTCTTCCGTATAAATAAAACCTAAATAAGCCATGCTCGATTCGGCGTATATAGGCATATGCTTAGTTCCTAGGACATTCGTGGAACATAGTATATTACTGAATGCAATCAATAACAGGAAAGGGAGTTAAAAATGAATCCTTTATACCCTTACGATATGTCTTATTATCAACCTCAACATGTTAGGCAGTTTCCGCAATACCCTCAGTCTGATATGTGGGCAGATCAACAAATCAAACAACCGTTATACCCTCACTTGAAATCACAAACTTTAACGACCATCGCTCCTTTCGTGAAATATGGCTTAAAGGAGGCAAAAGCAACTTCATATAAGCATGCATTACAAGAAGTTGCTGCGATGACCTATTTAATAGGTAAAGGCATGGACCCGCATACTGCCTATTTAACCGTCGAATCTTGGGAGATGAATGAAATGTTTTAAAAACTAAAAGCTGAAATTGCCCCTGCTTTTAGTTGATGGGTTCGTTTGAATACGAAAGAAGATATACTTGTGAAGTGTTCATTAAAAAGAAAGGAGAATCATTAAAATAAATGTACCGAACTAATATGATGCCTTATCCGATGATCGTTCATCATCCTATGGTGGTTTATCAAAACGCTTACCGCTTTCCTCAGTACCAAGTTTTACAGATGGTTCAAAACTGTGAAGCCACATGCGAATATACAAGAAATGAAATACTTAAAATGGAGGATATATCATCTAGACAAGAACAACTAAAACTATTATCTGATTGCGCCAATATTTGCACCTTGACCGCTAAGTATATTGCAAGTCAGAGCCAATTTGCCAAATCACTTGCTTCTTTATGCGCTCAAGTATGTGAGACCTGCGGAAACCATTGTTTAAACCATTCTGATAAAGTATCACAGGCTTGTGGTCAAATTTGCTTAAACTGTGCTAAAGAGTGTCGGGACTTTGCCGGAGCGAGATTTTAATTGATCATTTGTTTAAGTCTCTTCTGTAATAATTAATTAAAGAAAAAACGAAGAACAAGACCTTCAAGAGATGGTCTTGTTTTATTCTGTAACTTTGTTTTAAAGCTGTACTTTATATCTTTTTTGTATGAGAAGGAATGATTGGTCGTTTTCTTGAAAAACTATTGGCAAAAGGAAGGAGGAAATCACCATGGCAAAAAATAAATCATTTCAAAAAAATTTGAACGAAACATCGGCCTCGATTCCGCCGGAAGTTCGTGAAAAAATAATCGAGGCGGACCGCAATGAAAAATCAAAGCGCATGACAAAACGTCCGCAATAAAAATCTTAATTCAATCTTTTTTAATTGATTTTATGTATTTTGGGACACCTTAAACCTTTTTTAATTGATAAGAGTTAAGATCCAGTCATTTAAATCGATCATTCGTAAATGCTTCGGAGAAGAATTAGTACCAGTCACAATCATTGGTACGAGAGAATCCTGTTTATGAAGCCCACCGTGACTTGCCCCTCCTACATGTGTTGGTGAGTTGAAAAAAAGAATTTTTACCGAAAAAAGTTGGCGTTTTAATCCCACTCTAATGAGCAGTAAGTCCCCCACTGATGGAAGTTTCACTTTATATTTCCTTTTTTGCTGTTCTATGCAATAAGTTAAAGAGATATTCTTTGTTTTTCTTTAGAAAATCAACCTGTGATTCCCAAAATATTTTCCTGAAAAAAATATAAAATAAGCTTGCTGAAAACTCTTAAAAGAAATGAGGATAGTGAAGGGATAATGAGGAGTTATTTATTGGGTGCGTGGAACTTATTTGATCCGATCTATTACAACTTTACCCGATTAACCTATATTGATACCGAAACCCCTGAAGAAAACATTTTACGTGTGAGATTAACACGTTACAAGGGAAGAGATGTTATCCTTTCCGATGGTACACAGGTCAATAAAAACGATATTTTAGTGAAAATCCATCTGCACAATGTCCGCTTATTAACTGAAATACAATACCTTAAAAATGATATAAAAAGAGGTCGATTCATTTGTCAATCGATCAGAAAATCTTTACCGAGCCTTGTGTCTTATATTCAAAATCATCATAAAGCCGAGGAAATCAAAGGGATAATTGGCATTACCATGTTGAACAAAGGAGCGAATCGACTGGGCTTTGAGGTTGTTCCCATTTCTAATCCTTTTTACAAATGGTTTAAATGGGCAAGTTTCTTGCCAATTAATATTTTATCTGCCGCAAGTCCGTCTTTCAAATATATCTCAAAGCAATCTGGACCAAATTATTTATTTATGTCAAAAACAAGATTAACAAGTATGTATAAAGGATGATAAACGTAATGGACAACTCTTCTTCAATGTGTCCCAGCTTCTCGCTTACCTATTTTAAGTAATACATTTAGAGTATTTCATGGGTAAAATAAAAGCTGTTAAACGATTACGTTAACAGCTTTCCTATCCTACATTGCAGGTAATGATTTATATTCAACTGATGCAATGGATAATTGGTGCAATGTGATTTCCGGTCGGCTTCCAATCCGAATATTAAATCCCGTTTGCCCAAGCCCTTCACTAATATAATAAGGTTTTCCATCCTGCATATGAAGACCCTTTATAATGTTCATTCTTGCCAGTTTGCCCATTTTTACAAGGTGATAGGCTTTTGGATAGCAAATTTGGCCGCCATGGAAATGACCTGACAGCAAATAGTTAAAATGATAGTTTTTCATATGAAGGACAATATTAGGATCATGGGTTAAAACTAAATTTGTTCCCTGCTTAATTCCCTTATAGGAAGCCTTTAAATCGCTATGTTTCGTACTAAAATCATCAATACCAATAATATTTACAGGTCTGCCTTGAACATAAATGACATGATTTTCATTTTGCATAACCGTACATCCGTATGCTTCAAGTGTATCTTTCAATTTTTGGAAGTTCTTTCCGCGCAGCACATAGTCATGGTTGCCAAAAACAGCATACATACCATGCTTGGCATTCAATTCTGTTAGTACTTTTAAATAAGGAATAAGCTTAGGTATTGTACGTTTTCGATCGAGGAAATCCCCAGTCAGTGCAATTAAGTCGATTGATTCACCTTTTAACTTTTCGTACAGCTGGTCCGGGGAAACCGAGATGTTTTCCAAATGCATATCGGAAAGGTGCAAAATATTAAGAACCGGATCATGTTCCGGGAGTTTGTTTTCGCTAATGTGAACTTTATTGATTACGATATCTTTCGTATTTTTATGGGCTTTTTTTACGATAAAGAAAAGAACAATGAAGATAACAGAAAAAAGTAAAATATTCAACCGCTTCCCCTCCTTCTATAAAAATTATACATGAAAAATCCTTTTATTCTTCATACAATTCATGGAACGAAATCCATGGGAATCTTCCCCAAACTTCTCGATGAAAAAAGGGAAAATAGGTTCCAAAAAGGAAATGAAGGGAAGCGCTTGTTTCAAACATCTATCTTAAAATGGATTCAAGCGTTTCCCGGTCTATACAACTGGATTTATCAAAGCTTCGTTTACAAAAACGTCGAAAAAAACAAGCGCTATCGCCTATATGAGCTTTTATTCATAACTTTTATGAAAAGATTAATAAAGGAAAAACAGCCTGACCTGATTATCTGTACCCATGCCCTGCCTTCCTATATGCTGAATTATCTAAAGGAAAAAGGCGAGCTGCGAACTCCGGTCATAAATGTATATACCGATTACTTCATTCACCGCTTTTGGGGAATCAAGCATATCGACTTTCATTTTGTTCCTTCCCATCATATGAAGGAATTTCTAAAAAATAAGGGAGTAAAAGAGGAGCAAATTTTTGTTACGGGAATCCCTATCCATAAAAAAATCAAAAAACAAGAAGGACAAGCAGTAAATATCTCTTCTCCTCCTTCATTGTCAGTATTGATTACTGGAGGAAACCTCGGTGTTGGCGCCATAGAAGATTTAATCGAAAAAATAGGACAGGAAAAGAACATTCATTTTTATGTGTTATGCGGAAAAAATGAGAAATTATATCAAAAACTCCAAACGTTACAAAAAGATCATATCATTCCTCTAACCTATATAAACTGCAGGAGTAAAATGAATGAACTTTATGATCAAATAGATGCGATCATCACAAAACCAGGAGGGGTTACGGTAAGTGAGAGTTTATTCAAAAGAAAACCTATTTTCGTTTACGACGCGCTGCCGGGGCAGGAAGAAATCAATTTACAACAATTAAAACAGCTGGGGGTCATCATCCATTTAAACAAGTGGAAGGATGCAAAAAACACGATTGAAGAACAGCTTTATATGTTCTTCCAAAACAAAAACCAGGTTCAACAATATCAAGATTGCATTACAGAATATTACCATCACCTTATTGCAAAAGATCCTTCGCAAATTATAGAGGAACTGATGACGAAGGATTTGAAATGATGATTCAGTTGATGGGGCGCCCAAAACCACATGCCTTTCCTTGATTTTGGACGCCCTTTTTTATTTAATTCTCTTTTTCGAATATGAACAAATCCTTCTTTCAATAGGTAATTGCACTAAATGCTTTCCATCTCTTCTTTGTTTCTCCGGAACGAAAACCAGTTAAAAAAACCACGTGTACTATATACCATATTGGCCGCTGTACAAGCAACAACATGGCGGCTTGTTTGCAGTGGACGGGTAGATTGGGAAGAATCCATCATTCGAAGCTTCTCAACCGTAACCCCTTTTTTCATTAAGGCTTCATCAAACTCCTTCTGTGCCGCCTGCTTTGCCTTAAACAGCATCATTTGAATTCGGCTATATACATTGATTGCCCCATCTCCCGTTGTTTCAATAGGAAGAAAAATCGCTTCTGGGTGAATCTCGGTAATCAATGATTGGACGCCGTCGGAAACACCTGATGAAGGCATACATCCGAAAGGCTTAACCGAAACTGTCATATTCACTTTACGCTTTACTACATTGAGAATCAGCTTGCCGACCTCCATATGTCCCTCCCCGCCTCTTAGATGGTTGTTATAGTGATTATGAGCGACCTTCGCAATCTCATCCATATCAGGCAAGTGATAACCGCGCAGTCCAATTGCTTTGGCATACGTTTGGAACATCACTCTTACAGTACGGTCAGCTAACTGCAACATGCGCAGACGCAGCTGAGGTTTCTTTCCTTCCAGGCCTTTACGACCGGAATCGGCCTGGCGCAAGTTCATCCGCTTGAGGGTGTCATAGCGTCTGCCAATGAACACATAATTTCAGGTGATGGAATACTGCTTTTCACCAGATTCACAATGTCTGTTTCAGCAAATACGCCGCATTTGGCCGCAACATGATGAAGCTTTGAATCATCAAATTCCAGCTTGGCTACTTCCTCTTCCGGCAGTCCGACCTTAATCATGCACTTATCAATCGTAGCACCCGTACCAGAGGCGCATTTGTCATTCATCGACGTAATCGCTTGCTTGTTACCGGTTTCTTCGTTTTCTTTAAAAATAATGATTTTGGCGTCTTGTCCTCCAAGTTCAATCACACTGCCAACGTCCGGGTGAAGCTCTTCCACTGACATCGTCACCGCATTCACTTCTTGAACAAACTTAGCTCCAATATGCTCGGCAATGGGCCCTCCGCCGGATCCTGTAATAAACACGCGAATATCTTCTTTCTTCACATCAGAAAACTCATGCCCGATCCGGATTAAAAATTCCTGAACCATTTCAGCCTGCTTCGTATTGTGCCGTTGATAATCTGACCAAAGAATTTCTTTATTATCCGGGTTTACCACTGTAGCCTTGACGGTTGTTGAACCGACGTCAATTCCTATAAACAAGGAATGAAGGCTTCGGATTCCATTCTCCACAAAATCACTTCCTCACCATTAAATTACAATTTTTATTATGTGCAATTTAATAAACAACATATCCATAGTGATAACTCTGGATTTTTAAAATCCAAAAAAGGTTTAATCGGTTCTAATGCAAGAAATCGATCAAACTCGGTCATACTCAAGGAGTGATAAAAACAGTGTATAGCGAAGTAGAGATACAATAAAATCAAACTTATATGAAAAAAGCGCTGACAATAGTAGGCCGGCGCTTTTTAATGGACTTAATTCATCTTTGTTTACCAACAAAGAATTTCTTTATTGAATATTTTCATTTACAGTGACTTTTACAGTAATTAGATTGACATATTGATCGTTTTTTTGTGATCACTTCTTTTCATTTTCTGCAGAAAATGAGTGTATGTAAAATTAAGCGTTCTGATTGCCCATATCAACGACTAAAGAATGGTCTTTATCGCTGACGGCTGCATAAAAAATGGTATTGAGTCGGTTAAATCCTTTGTTCACCAACTGTTCACGGAGCCATTTTTCATCCTTTTGAATCAATCTTAAATTTTTATGCTGAATTTTTCCTTCGACGACCACAGCAATCGGCAGTCCTTGATAGTCCGTCTCGATGTTTAAGTGTTTGGGCGTCAAATTGACAACAGATTGGTTCGGTAATATACTGAGATCTCCATTCGGTTCGAGAATCACATAATCGAGATCCTGTATGTTGGGATATCCTGCAGTCCGAATGGCTGACAATAGCTCCACGAGAGGAAAACGGGTTTTTCGCAGTTCTCTTTTTGAGATTTTCCCATGTTTAATCAAAATGGTCGGCTGACCGATGAACAGCCGGTTTAACCATCGGAAAAGACTTAATTTAGAAAATAACAGGTACATGACGACGATGGTAATGATTCCTATAATGGCCTGTTCCAATCCGTCAGCTTTGAGGGGGGTGATGGCTAATGTGACGAGAAACACAATGGCGGCAAGGTCAGGCGGAGTCAACTGGGCCAACAAGGTTTTTCCCATACAACGCATTGCCATAATTACCAAACCAAAAAGCAAAATTAACTTCCCAACAAAAATAAACATTTTCTAACCTCACTTCTATACACTGATCCATGAAAAATACCAATAATATTATGTCATATAAATGGTAAACCATACTGAATAGTTTTATTTTCCCAGTATATATACATAAAATCATCAAAAAATAAAGACGTTGAAAGGATATTTTCTTTCAAACAAATACCAAAGAGGTCATCACATAATGAACAACTTACGCTGGTTAACTTCCTTATTCAATTTCGGTCGCGGTAATAGATGGATATTTGGGAATCGACGTAATAATAGAGGCATGATGCTTTCATTATTGAGTCTAGGGATTGGGGCTGTTGCCACTTATGGAATGACAAGAGGTCGTGGAAATAAGAGGTTACAGGCAACCGAACAACCAATTACAAGTAGAATCATGAGCAGGCAAATGAAAACCGTTTTACCAAAATAATAAAGGAACCTTCAATCGGTGGGTGTTTTTCTTCATGCCCACTGATTGAAGGTAAACTTATCGGGTTCTTAGGATAGGGATAAACTTAATTTATAGTATATTTTAGGGGGACTTTTGTATACTTATTAAGTTTTAAATAGTATTACTTTTCCCTTTCATTTATCACTCTAAAAAATAGCAATAACCCACTTTGCACTGTAAGATATATACAAAAAGAATAAAATAGATTGTACCCATTCTTATATGTAAAAACGTGAGTATTTTCATAAACAAGTTCCACAAAAATTGAGAGTAATGACCACAGAAGGATGTATAGGATAATACCTTGTGATTTAATTTTTAACAAATGATAAATATAGATAAAAAAATAGGCGAAAGGCGGGTAAAGAAAGTAAACGAAAGCATCCATAACAGTATAAACAGGACCATCCATAATGTCGTAGAAATCAAAAGCTTTGGCTCCAAAGGAATTATCAAGCACACTTGCAAATGTGAGGCCATACAACATTATTAAAACGGTAATTTGTCTAGGAAAGGTTTTAGGAAGACGAAAGAAGATTGTCCAAACGACCATAATACTTACGAGGACTACCCAGTCATTTATATCAAAGGCTTTTTCAACAATCATCGACTAAGGCTCCTCCATTCTTTCAAACCAAATGGATAATAAATAAGAAAACAGAAACATTGACCCATAATAAAGAAGCGACCAATAAAAATTCCACCACTTAAACGTATACAGCTGTAATATTTCCCCTGCTCCTTCAACTAAAGACATTGATAATGTAAACAAACCAGCAAAGAGTAATAATCTTCCTCCCTTCACAAAAGGCTTATACATAAATTTAAAAATTAATACAATGAATGCAGGTACGATGAGAGTTCTCCAAAGTATGAATGAAAGATAGTAAGGTGGACTTTCGCTTACTGTAAATCCTTTGAAGTTTTCAGGTATTAAAATATACATGTGAGTATGAACCAAGCATGCTACCAAGTATAAAAATGACGCTACCTTTAAAGGGAGTTCACTCCTCGATAAAATTACACTCGCTATTATGAGCCAAGACAGTATAAAATAGATACTAATTATCATTTAGAGTCCCCTTTAGTGAATTATTACTTATTTTTCTTTTTATTTGCTAAATTATACTAAGGTGAAATGTGACCAAAAAATTTAAGCTCCTAAGCTGATGAATAAAGGTTTCCTGACTGTTATGAACCTCCCCCACCTATCGCTTCGCGCTGGAGGTGGGGGTTTCTTGTCGATCCCCTCGGAATCAGAAGCTGGACGATGTCCATAGGTGTACACGACACCCTCGTCTTTCTCGGGGACTGACGCTCCCATACGGAAGCAGTGGTCTTGACGCAAGGGGTCTCCCGACTGCTTGCTGCCACCGTAAGCAACAGGAGGAGAGTCGATTTCGAAGGCCTCTCCTCCCGGGGCGGTTCTACCCGTCTACTACGCCTGTACAGGCCGTAGATACGTGATGCTGGCCATCATCACTTTTAGGAACTTCCCGTGCAGATACTGGGATAAGATATTCCCCGCACCATGGACATCCCGATGCTGTTCATACCCGCAGACACAGCGATAGTTTCGTGAACGGACTTTATTCCGTTTCCCGCAAGCAGGGCATGCTTGCGTGGTATAGGCTTCATTTTCTTTTGATAGCGAGATCCCTACTGCTTCTAGTTTATACGTTAACTGAGCGCTGACCTTCCCAAAGCTCCAAGTGCTGAGTTTCTGGTTGATTTTTTTGGACCGTACTTGTTTCCGACGTTTGTTTCGCTTGCTGGTGTGTCGCTGCACGCCTTCCACATCTCCAAGGGCGACATGGCCGACTCCCTGTTCCACGCACCAGTCCACAAAAGCGCGTGTCGTCTTATGCAAGATATCCCCGAGCTGCCGCTCGCTTTTAGAGAGGATGTATGTCTTCGCCCGATTGTATTGACGCCATTTCCTTGAACCTTTTTGACACCGGCTCATGAGAATTTGCAATTCCTTCACTTTTTTGTTTCGCAGGCGGTGGATGCTGCGCATTTTCCTTCCCGAAATGACGAGAGCTTGTCCGTTTGTACAGACAGCGGCAATCGTATGAATCTCACCTGGATCAATCGCTGCCGTATGGCCGTCTTGCACCGGTACGGGCTGTATCCTGTCTTCATACGACAAACAGGCATGCCACTGGCCATCATAGATGAGTTCCACTTCTTTGACCACGCCGTTTGGGACAGAGGCAAGCATCAATACAAGCGATGCCTGTTGTTTCTTATTCCATCTGCCCAGGCTGAGGGTCAGCTTGCGCCCTTCGATCAAGAAGGATTTGTCGACCCATTTCGGATGAAAAACGAACTTCTCCTTGTATGGATACCGGATAGACGGATTCGTTTTCCGTGCTTTGCGAACCCCGTCCCGGGCATGCAGAAACTTGTGGCACACGGCTTGTATCGTCTGGCTGTGAAGAGGGTACAGCCCTTTGAGTTCGGACTGAAGATCGCTTTGGTTGATCCACGAACCGTGAATCCGATAATAATAGCGGGCAAGCTGCACGCAGTCATTCCAAATCGTTCCGCACATCCGGCGTATGTCAAACAAATGTTGAAGCGTCTGTCGGTTGGCCGAAAAGGCCGTTTTCAACGTTCGATACATGAAGTCACCTCCCTTGCCATCATCATATAACGAACATATATTCGATTCAATAAGATAATAGAAGTATTTTCCTTTTTTCTTTCGACAAAGATCGAGAAGTTCTGCCAACCAAAAGCTTTTCGGCTACCACGAACCGGCATTCATCCCCTCCCTACTCACTGGGCTGTGCCCTTCACGCTCCTTGAAAAAGGGGAATTCTCCCGGACTATGTTAAAACACCCCCTTCTCTATCTAATAGCAAAAAGAAGTTCCAAAATATAAATCGAACTTCTTTTTTATTTGTAAGATTTATTTTTTAGAACATGCATTTATAAGAACAAATTAATGAGAGATAAATTAATAATCCCCCATCCATAGGATGGGGGATTCATAGAAGGAGATGAAAGAATCAGAGGAATTGGTCAGCGACCTTCCATTGCTATAGTTGGTTATCGGTAACAGGTAAGAATGTAATGGGTTATTGGATGATGGGTTTTACCGTTCGCCCTTACAAGAGTACCAGAGTACGCAAAAGTTTCTCCTTCTATGCCTTGAAGCGGAGTCTCACCTCTTCAAGGTTTAGAAGTACTTTTCACTATCAAAATCTAATTCTATTGAGTAGTTTTTTGCATTAATTAAATTGGACAATCTGTTGGCTTGTCTTTCGATTTCCAATCCTTTTAAACGGTATGCTTCCGGCTCAAACATGGCCACTTTAATGATCGATACCGTTTCACCATAGGAATACGGATAGTCTTCTTTGGCTGCTGCACCGTATTCCTTATATTTTCGAGCCTTTGCACGCAGTTGAGTCGCCAACTCTATCGCTTCAACGATGGTCAGGGATTCATCATTAAATACCACTTCGTTATCAATATTCGCTTGATACATGAGCCTATCAAGCAACCGAAAATCTTTGCGAATCTCTTCTATATCCTGTTCAACATCCGCAAGTGTTCGGACTTGTTTAGGCACTTTACTTCCCTTTTCAATTTCCACAAATGCTACCCGGTCCATTTCGTCTTCTAATTCATGTATTCGTTTAGATAATACACTTTTTAATTTCACAGCTTCTGCAAGAGAAATCTTCGGCATCACTCAAGCTCCTTCAATGAGCAATATTATTTTTTTAGATTACCATTCAACCATTTTTCCTTCAATAAATTTTATCCAAAAATGGAATTCCTCTTTTCTCCCAGCAAAAAAGAGCAGCCATATGACTGCTCTCTTGTACTACTCAGCAAGATACGAACAACAATAATCAGCAACTGTATGTACCTTTAATTGGAATTTTTCATTTGCCGGAACATAGAAGACACCACTTCCATCAATTGTTTGCCAATCCTGCCCTTCTAATTTATATTCCAAACTTCCCGCTGCGATCTCCATTTCTTCTTTCAATGAAGTAGAAAACTCATATTCGCCTGGAAGCATGATTCCTAACGTCTTCTTAGTACCATCTGGAAATACAACCGTTCTGCTCGTTACTTTTCCATCAAAATAAACATTCGCTTTCTTGACGATCGTAACATTTTCAATTTGTGACATCTTCCTTCATCCTTTCGGGTTATTTTCTTAATTTATCATATAATATTGTCGAATTAAACAGAAATTTTTAAAATTTTAGAAAGGTGTGGATGTCTGTTATTTTTTAACACTCTCAATATGGATGATCGGCTTTTATTTAGTAACTGTTTTACAATGTTAGTGTAGAAAAAAAGGGAAACTGATACCCAATGGAACAGAATACCCTTTAATCCAAATCACCTATAGAAAATACTGCCGCTTTCTGTTACATAGACAACAGGAAGCGGCTGATTTAATGAGATGATAGCTTTAGCTTTGAGGATAATATGGAACCGGATATGGATACGGGTACGGATATAGCGGATAAACGGGAACTGGGTATGGAGCGAGCGGAGAAGCTGCGGCACCGACTGCTAAGCCTGTAACAGTACCCGCTGCAAATCCAGGATGATAGCCCCAACCATGATATCCCACAGGTGTTCCGTTCCCCCACGTCGCATGACCTTGACCATGCCCCCAACTCGCGTGTCCCCACCCGCCATGTACTGGCCTATAATTTCTAAATGAATAATTATCCATATTTATCACCTTTCCTTAATAATTAGATAGATGGTTTATCATATGGAGAGATGTTAGGAAAGGTCTAACTTTTTTATCCATTATTATTTTTCCCCCACCAAAAAAAGCCCTCTTCACGAAGATCTTTCTGTGTGCCGAGCATTTTTCACTTGTAATCAATTTTAAATTTATGTATATCCTCTTTTAATTCGTGAGACATTTTGTTTAATACGACTGACGATGAAGTAATTTCCTCCATGGAAGCAGTTTGTTCTTGGATGGATGACGCTATTTGTTGGGTGCTGCCAGCAGCTTGTTCAGTAATCGCCACTATTTCTTCAATTCTCTTTCTTATGTCGTTTGAATTTCGACCTACTTGTTCAAAGATGACGGACGCTATCAATGAATATTTCATACACTCACCATTAACATAAACATTTTTTTCTTGATTATAATAACCGTTAAATTGACAATTTGGAGGAACTATGAAAGTTAGAAAAGGATTGATTTCGGATATAAAAGATATACTGCATCTAGAATACCGCTACTACCCTAAACAATGGCATGTATCAGAAGAAATGGTAAAAGAGGTTCTTTCCCGAAATGAAGAAGTGATTCGAGTACTTGATGTAAACGGCATGATAAAAGGTCACTATGCCTTTTTGCCTTTGAAAAAAGCGATTTACGAAAAAATCCTTCACGGCGAAATGGATGAGAAAGAACTGGCTGACCACATCCTGGATTATAAAAAACCAAAAGACGTATTTCTTTATTGGACGACCGTCATGGTAGACATTGAAGATACGAATCGCAAGCAACTGTCCAGCCGTCTACTGAGTGACATTCCTCATTATTTGCAGGGCTTGAAAGAACGAGAAATAACCATTCTAGAAATTGGCGGCATCTTCATTTCTGATGGAGGTGCGCGAGTTGCCCAACGTTTTGGTATGGAACAGACTGGTACAATCCACTACATGGATGGGAAAAATTATCCGATATATCGGACACCTTCTATCGATTGAGAAATGATGTTTTAATAACGGATTCAGTCTTCATGCCTCTCCACAACGGACTTATTTCATTCTTTTTACTAAATGCCCATGTGTCATCTGCCTTTATTTGTCCACTTTTTATTTTCATCCATCATTCCTTAGCACTCCTTTCATTCTCCTTCGCTTCGAATAGGTAATATACCCTTTTCTTATAATAAGGTCGAAAAACGATTTAAGGAGGCATAACGAATGACTGAGGAAAATCAAAATCAATCGGCCATCGACGCAGGCTGCAATAGAAAAAATGGCGGGGGTGAAACAGCAGGTGATACAGTCAAAAATGCTGTTGAAGATTTTGGAAAAGCAGCACTTGACCGCATTTCTAACGCAATTAAAGATGTTACAGCAAGATGATTTTTTTGAGTCTCTTATTTTGTATTAATCAAAGAAAAAACTGTTAAAAGGAGTTTTGCATATTCTCTTTTCTTAAAGTGGATGATAAAAGCAGAAACATGTATTCGAAAGGAGCATAAACACTTTGAAGAAAAGAAAATATTTATTTGTTCTTATGTCTACAGTATTATCTCTCGGATTTCTCTTCGGCTGCAATGGTGTCGATGAAGACGAGCCAGATCCAAGCGAAGAACCTTCCGAACAAACGGAAGACGATTCACAGTAATCATCAAGGAAAAGGCCAGGGTGTCGGTACCTTGGCCTTTTTCCTTGATGATTTCCTATTCTATCTTACAAATCGTAAAATATGCTAAATAGCGTAATTTTTCTCAGTATATATCCGTAAAGTCATCAAAAAATAAAGATGATGGAAGATTATTTTCTTCCAACCAAATATCAAAGAGGTACTCGCAAAATGAACAACTTACGTTGGTTAACGTCCTTATTTAATTTCGACCGTATGAATGGGTGGATGTTCGGGAAGAAACGTAATAACAGAGGCATGATCATTTCATTATTAAGCCTGGTGGTTGGAGCTATTGCTACTTATGGAATGACAAGAGGGCGTGGAAATAAGAGATCACAGGCGGCCGAACAACCAATTACAAGTAGAATCATGAGTAGACAAATGAAAACCGTTTTACCTAAACAATAGAAGATAAGCATCATTTTCTGGTGTATTAAATTGGAGTATGATCATTAAAGAAGGCAAACCGGTCGATATATGCAGGCTTGCCTTTTTTCTATAGTAAACCTTTATCATACTTAACTACGTAAACTTCCCTTCAACCAGGGGCGAGGTCGGTAGGGGCCAATCGGAATTTGAATCAGGCTGGTTTTTCCTTGTGACTCCATCTTGTAAATCTCATCACACAAGCTCGCGTCAAACCCAAGGAGCGGGTGCCCTCCCATCCCGATGGCTGACGCCGCTAACAGTAATCGTTGGACGAGCATACCCGCTTCCATCTGTTGAATACGATATCCTCTGTACCCGAGAGCCGTTTTGTAATGATCCTTATCCCCTGTCACATGCAGACAAAGCGGGACTTGGAGCAAATTTACATTATCTAGAGACATTCCGTATTGCAGCCGGAGTCGATGATCTCCGAGATGCACCTGTCGTAACGCATGTGCATCACTGTCATAATGATAAGCACCATCCGGAATGCCTTCCACATTATACAAACAGCCATATAATGAGACACGCGACTCGCGCTTCTCATATGCTCCCTCTAAATCGTTTCGATACAAGAAGGAAGCCGTCGCCTCATGCAACAGTTCGGCTAGTTGCTGTTGACTTACCTTTTCCAAAACGAAATCCATGTCCGGTGAATATCGTTTTCGGCAAACCGATGCCAAATCATACAACAACCGTTTCATGTGTGGCAGAGCTACTGCTTGCTCCTCACCATTCACCCTTTCCTTCTCCTTAATCTGGCGAAACAATTGCGTTGATTCCAGCATAGACGCTTCATTCATCTTAGTTAACATCGGATACTCTCTGACCCTTCGTGACCGGACGTAGTGATCATGCTGGATGGCTGTCAACTCTCGGCACAATTCGGCGGCAGAGACTATTCCGCCTATGTCTCGCCCGTTAGCAGACCAGATTGTAGGTTCCACCGATAACGGGATAACTGCATACACACTCTCCTCCTGTTCAGATAGCCCAAGCAGATGGTTGATGGCCCGATCAAGAAATTGGAAGTACACACCCGATGCGAAGCCAAACCGTTTCGCCACTTCCAATAACTGTCCAATCACCACACCAGCATCCAACCCTTGCAGACGGTAGGCAAAATTATTGTATTTAAAGAAATTTTTCCAAAACATTGTGGATATAAACACCGTACCAAAACAAGCGGATACGTCACAACGATTCCCGAGAGCCCTCGCTATATATGAATCAAAATTGCCTTCTCGCAGCAATACCAAGCGGTGATGTGCCACATCATAATGGTACACACCAAAAGGCAAATCCTCCATCTTCAAATACACGTACAATTCGTTTGGATACAATGCTCCGCCCGAAGGAGCAAACCGCCGATACGATTGCATCAGGTCTGCCGCTTGCTCTTTGGAATCCAAAGTAAAGACTGACTGACAAAATTGAGTAAGGCCGAATACATACCAGAGAAAATGACCGATTCTGCGAAGGTCAGGCTTTTCGGGTGTTCCCCGTTCTTCAAGCGTCAGCGGCACTTCCGGAGAAAGCGGAACAACAGGCAAGCCACGGTAGAGCTTATACGCAAGCGGTGCATCTTCCCAATCCACTTCACGGTCCGGCGGGCTTGCCTTGTCAGTATCGAAATGTAAATTGTGCAGAAATTCGTCTAGACTCATCGTCCTCCCCCCTAGTTACCGCTTATGGAAACGGATGCGGATGTGGATTGAGCTGTTCAAGTGTCAGCGGCTGTTTCGCATATCCGAGTTCCATCGGTACCCGAAGCACCCTCTCCAGCCCTGTTACGCGGGTAAGGTGATGCCCGAATGTCATCGGCAGCATCCCGGGAATCAGCACTTTCACGCAATACAGTCCGTTTCGAATGGTTTCCGGTGTCGTCTGGTCCACCACAATCACATCAAGGTTCAATCGGTGAAACACCTGAAGAATGCCCTTCAGGTCATCGGTCAGGTCTTTATTTCTCGCCTTCCGCTTGAATTCCTCGTCAAACGTTCGCAACGGACGATTTTCGTTCAGCAAAAACTGCAGACGCTCCTCTGCTTGCGGCAAACCGTACAGCATGCCATGATCATCCATTCTCTGCACGAGTGAAGAATCTTGCAGCATTCGCACATACTCCGCCTCATTTGCCTCAAGTTTTTCGTCAAGCGTCAGCATCATGCCGGCCAACTCGTGAACTGCGCTTTTTACCGCCCGTACCGGATCCGGATGGGCTCCGGCCGCACAAATCAAATTCAATCCCTTTTCCTTCCTGTTTTTCGCCAATGCCAACACGCTTGGAACTCCGTGCTCCATTGTCGAGTTAAACAAATGCAGATCATAGCCCGCCACCGCCCGTACGCGTTCGACCATCAATTGTAATTCTTGGTCATTAGCGGAAGATGGATCAAGACGCGGGAGAGCCAGCTGTGCGTACCAGGTCATCAAGAACGAATCACGCTCCACCACTTCCAAAATTCCGTAGAAAATGGCCTCCTCTAAACTTCCGCCTAATGCGCATCCGTTGGAAGTTTCATAGACAAATCCCTTCCCGCAGCCTAAGCTGTAATAAGCAAGCAACTCTGGAACTAAAATCGGACGCTCTTGCAAAAATGAATACCCCCATACCCAATTCATTGGGCGATCAGGATTAAACGGTTTGAACGGAAAACCAGGCTGCGCATACTGTTCCTTCGCGTGCACGCCTACCTCAATAGGATTAAGCGCTTGATCTTCCAGATTGCGGTAACTGTCATGGACCACTGTCCTCTTACCGCGTGGAGCCAGACCGCAATACCGCTCCAATCCCTCCAAAATGGCAGTCAACTCACTTACCGCGTATGAATGAGTCCGGCCTGCAGCTCCTTCGTCCCCCGCAAACAACGGCAAATTGACACTTACATCAGCAAATGGCGGCACCAGGTCATACATTTTACCATTCAAAAAGCCAGTCCGATGATCTAAATAGTCTTTGACTAGAACTTTATCCAAATCATCCATTGACCGGGAGCGATAACTGTCAGGCTTGATTTTCGGACTTGGCTGCAGTGAAATTCGGGCCGCAGCCGGTGTATCGTCAGGTAATTGACTGCAAACCGTACACAATGGGTCGGGCAGAAAGAAATGCCGTGAACTCTTCAATGTTCTTAAATTGATTAAAAATATCCGTCCTTCTAAGTGAGACTGATTACCTTGCAGCGCCCTCTGTACTTCCGCCTCGAGCAGATGAGCCATCTGTAAAAGCCCCGTGCGCGATGCCCATGCGTCCCCCGGCATTCCTCCTTGTTCTGCAAGTCTCCGTTGTTGTACCTCCCACATCTCTTTCCGGTCGCGTCCTGCCATAAGGCGCCTTAATTCTGCACACTGGGAGCATCCCGCGGTACCCGGTCGAACCAGCGGCCCGACCACGCCCTCGCCAAATGAAACGAAGCCTCGCAGCCAAGGAATGCCGATTGGCCACAGTACCTCTTCCGCCTGTTGATGGACAGAGGGATTCCAGGTATCGTGCAGCAATAGAACCAAATCAGCCGATTCCGGTATTCCTGCCCCGAAATCGGTATGACGAATGACCTGGTATTGGGTGGACAATTCCCCGCAAACAAAGTCCGACAGCAATCCTTCTCCGACAACCGCCACGACAGCACTCACCTGGATTCCTCCTCTCGTAACAACACTCCAAACACCCCTGCTAGTTTCTCGTTCAAAAATGGTTCCACTGCTGGTTCGAAGACTAAGAGCCGTTTGCGGTTTCGTTCCAAGACTTGTATAGCGGACCGTAAAACCTCGGATTGTGCCGTCTCTTCACCCGCGGGGATTGCAAGGCTTGGCGGCACCTCATTTTCCAGAAGCACGGATGAGACCTCCAACGCTTGCGTCGTGAGGCAATCTGCTTCGTTTTGTACTTTCATAATCGCCTGTTGTAACGCATTCCGTAACGCCATTGTTGTATTTAAACCTACGCTGCCATACCAGCGGCCGTTCGTACCAACCCATACTACAGGGAAGCCGGACACTTCCTCTCCCAGGCCAATTACCGGTGTTCCCTTCATGGTGGTCAGCGCCTGCAAATAAAACCGGCAGCGTTCATCTTCTACCTCGCTTAACTGCACTCGAGAGACAGCATTTTTCTGATCGGCCTGTCGCTTACTCAGCTCCTCAGCCAAACACTTTTGTAACCCGCGGCAAACACCTTCCACAAACGTTTCGCCCGCTCCGACGCCGACAAATTCCCGCGGCTCTACTATACGACCATCCGCTGCCTGATGTGAAGGCAGACTCGTAACGAAATGACCGGCCATTCGCGATATATATGCTTCAATCCCAGCCAGCCCCGCCTCTCTCCGTGCCTCCTCATGGGTCAAACTTGTACAGACAATGTCCGGCAGCAGTCCAGCCGGCCCCTCCGATAACGGGTCAACCGCCTGAACACGACATTGAGCTAACGGCAGCTGCTTTAAGCCTCCCTCTTCCCAAATATGGAAAATACCTGACACCTCTGATGTGAGCTGGCTGAAATAAAGAAGCAATTCGCTCGGCTCCGCTCGGCTCAATCCCTGTTCGATCCGCACTTCAACATCTTCAACCCATTCAGCCGATGTACGTCCGGTCACGAGCGGATGAGGCATGAACGAATGCCAGTTTCCTTCTAATGTATCCAGATTGAGCAGGAAGAATCGATTTTTCTGTTCCGATTCAGTCACCCCTGTAACCTCTTTAAACAATTCAAACACGATTACATTGGCCAACATTGCTCCCGCCGTAGAAGAAAAAATGGATAATTGCTCGTCTTTGCAGAGCGTCGATTGATGTATGCGACGCCACAATGATTCCCAACAGTTCTCAGAACCTGGGCGCATTAGCGGCCCCGCCAGTCCCGCCTGTTGCAGGCATATAGCAGGAAGGAACATTTTCTTCTCCTCTCTGCAAACTGCATGAAGGGCCCGCAGTTCCTCCACATCTCCCTCCTGCGACACATATAATATCGAATCAAACCGCTGCACAATCTCCCGCCAGGAACTCACCCCCTCCTTCTTCACGGTGACCTCCTCTACCGCCACCTCGTGGTCTGATTTACGAGCATGTGCCACGAGTTCCATCAACCGCCGTCTATTGGTCGATACCGAATCCGTGATTAGCATGTGGAACTTGGGCAATCCGGATTCAATCAACGCAGAAACCAATGAAACAAAAAAAGGACCAGAGCCAACTGCCAACACTTTTGCCTGACGATAGACTTGAAAACGGTACGCACTCGAATCGCCGAAACTGTCCAAAAACTCAATTTGAGAAGCATGTTTTTTAAGAACCTGATCCGCCAATTCATGCGGACGATCTTGACTCACATCCCGAACAAACCCGTTTCGATACAGCGCATCTGCAATTTCATACACCCGCTCCCTATATGGGCCCGGCAATCCGTCGGTCAAATCCCCCAATGTATACTCCCCGTTAAACATCGGTATCAACTTTTCAACCCACTGATCGATCGCACTACCTTCCATACGGAACGAACTTAAGTTGTTCCGAAAATACACACCGCTGTTTGGATCAGGGAGAAAAAACGTGTCCCTTTTCACTTTCAGACGCATAGAAGGGTTCAAATTTGTCATTCCGCTCCTCCTTACCCTCGAGCTGTTCTCAAATCTGCATCATCACTTTCACTATCATCCTATGTACCGCAATTTGTCTCTTATGTCTAATCCTATGGAGAAAAGCCCCTACACCTACTCATGCAGGGGGCTCTTCCTTCTCCTTAAGCAACCATATAGTACTCATTAAAAAAACTAGAACGATTAACCTCCGCAGCGACTGCCGCCGCCGCAACGACCGCCACCGCCGCAACGGCCACCGCAATTAGAGCAACTAAAACAATTATGGCAACGAAAACAATTAAAGCAGTTAAAAAAGCAGCTAAAGCAACTAAAAAAGCAGCTAAAACAACGAAAGCAACTAAAACAACTTGAACAACGAAAAGAACCGCCAAAACCACTGATTTGTCGTAACGAATCATCATAGTACTGGTTTTGGTCCCAAGGAACTGCCTGGCTTGCCTGGAAATCGCCAACATTCAACATTTGAAGTTCATTTTGGAAATTATTCATTTTCATAGCCTCCATAAATTAAATTAACAAGGTGTACCCGAAACATAAGAGGGGCACAGGACGACCGCAATCAGCAAACAACTGTGTAACAGGTAAATTCATCAACACTTCGAATGCTCTCCCCACTAAAATATGAACTATGCTTGGGCATTGTCACTAATTCAAACGCTTATTTTTCAGCCAAATTTATCTTTCCTTGCTTCTAAAATATGCGGCAATATATGGTCATATTTTATCGCTTCTCATCATAAGGAAGAAGGAGACCATTCCATAAGGGGTTGGGTTTTATGCGAACAATTTATAGAAAATGGACAGAACATCCTTACCCAGGGGAGGAAAAACCTCCTAAAGGTTCTCCAGAAGCAGGATATTGGCCGATGTTTTTTATTTCAAGGGGAAGAGACAATGATTTCTTAGACCCCTTTCACCAGCGTATCAATTGGAGAATTATACATCCGAATGATATTGATTGGGAAACAGAGCTATTCATTGTAGAGCAAACATTAACATCATTAACCCCTCAACAAATACGCATTGCACACTATTGGGCAACAGATGAATTAACCGAGAAAATCACTGCTATCATTTTCCGTTTAGCTAAAAAATATAGACTGGGATCGCCCCATATTGCTAGAATACTAGGTTATGTCCATGCCGCGATAAACGATGTTTTTGTGATAACATGGCTTTTTAAATATGGTTGGGATGTAGCACGTCCAAATCAATATGACAGAAACCTGCCCATGGTATTGTCTACCCCTCGTTTTCCATCCTATCCTTCCGCACACGCTACTGTGGCGGGATGTGCAGAAGTAATGTTAAGTTATTTCTTTCCACCAGAGTCATCCAGAATAAAAAAAGCAATGGAAGAAAGCGCTCAATCCCGTTTGTACGCCGGCGTGCATTTTAAAATAGACAATAACGAAGGATTAAGGCTGGGAAGACAAATTGGAGAGATGGTTGTAAAGCTATTAAGGTCACAAAATGTAAATGCCCTTTAATCGTATTTTAACGGTTCCGTATAAACGAACCCCCCCATGTGTTGAATAAGAAATCAGCGTCATTCTTTAAACAAAAAAGCAGCTGACCTTACTCGGAGATATTAGTCATGCTCTATATAGATACAGAAAAAGCAGACCTCTTAACGATTGGTCTGCTTTCCTGTATGTTCACTACATTTCAACTAATTCTAGAGCGTTGTCAGCTTACATCCACAGTCAGGATATGACCTGCACCTTGGGCAATATTTTTAATTTCCATCACATTGCGATAAGTGCCGGCAAGAGTTGTGACGGTTTTGGTTACATGAAAGAAGACAAGCCCGTCTATGCAGGCTTGCCTTTATCTATGGAAGCATGAAACAAAACGCAGCGGTTTATCCTCGTCTACCGCCTCTACCGCCTCGTTTTGTTTCCGTGTTACGTTTGAGGGAAGATAAATTCTCTTCGCTGGACTTTAAAAAACGTGACATTTTGTCTTCAAAAGTTTCCTTTTTCTGGAAATCGTTTTTTGGACGGAAGTCTTTGGAACGGCCATCTCCTCGTCTTTGACGCGGCGGGCGTTGGGAATAAGAATCGGTTTTTCCTTCCGGTCTATCTATTGCTTTTTTGATGGACAAAGCAATTTTTCCGTCTTTCTCACTCATCACTTTCACTTCAACCTCGTCGCCTACTTTGAGATGGTCATTCACGTCTTTTACGTAGCTGTCCGCTACCTCACTAATGTGGACAAGACCCGTTAAGCCTCCCGGCAATTCTACGAATGCTCCAAAATTGGTGATGCCTGTTACTTTACCTTTTACCTTGCTGCCTACTTCGATCGACATAACAAAATGTTCCCCCTCAATAATGTTAAAAACAATTCATTATAACAAATGGAGGGAAAGAATATCAAATGGAGTTCTTCCTTAGCTTGATTCAGTAGATCCTAAAATAGCTACATACTGATTCTGTAAAACAAATCTATTCTCTTTCCACCCTAAAGTGTTTAAAACAAAACCTAAAGAGTCTGCATTGTATCTTCCCGCTATTTTTTGATATGCTAATAGCTCATAAACTTTATTTGAATCAAAATCCACCGGATACAAGCCGCTTAAAGGATTCACAAAACCATTGATGGGACTTTTCAGCTTGCCGTTTTCATCATATATTTCATTCAAATACTCATCACCTTTTGTAGAAATATCTATAATGTACTTTTTATTATTTTCTTTGCTGATCACTTCAACTTTGTAGTTATCTTGATAAGTGACCTCGTATTGGTATTGCTCATTATACACATTAAAATCAAAAAGTAATTGTGCTTTATTATTCAGGAAGCTGTAAACATAATGGTACATAATTCCGCCGCTGCCGCCTGTAGTAATACTTATTAAAATATCTGCTGCACCATTCCCGGTAAAATCCCCTAAGAACAAAGAAGGATTATAACCTGCATTTTCACGAAGCGGGACACTTGTTATCACGCCTATTCTTCCATCCTGGATAAGAAGGGTAATATTTTGAGTCAATGGACTATCCGAAGTCCTTATACCCGTCAAATATACATTATCTGGAACTAGATCTCCCGTTACATCTCCCCTCGCAAAGGAAACAACACTCGGATGAGTCATATTAGTCCTAAGATAATAGTTATACATAACATGCTCCTTATCAATATGACCTTTAATCATGCTATGAGAAAAAATAAAAAAAATCTTATGCATCCCCCTCCTCTTTTGCAATGATCTCTTCAATGGTTTCTTTTACAGCCTCTAAAACCAAGTCCCATTTTTGAGTCAATGGTTGACTCAGCCCAATATGAAACTTGATTTCATGAGGCTCCACTCCGATGAGAAACCCTTTTATTTGATCTTTCTGTTGATACAATGCTTGAAATAAGTGAAGGTTATGCGGCGAGATATGTAATGTGTCGTGTTCATGCAAATCAGCAAGCGGATAAATGGATAGATCTCCCGGTTTCTTTCCGGAGAAGACAGCATCAAGAATGATCACAAACGTTGCTCCTGCCATCTGTTCGAGGCAATAATCAATATCCGACTCTCCGACCAAGTAGCTAATGTTCGATGCACAACTACGTTTATCCAGTTCACGGGCAAGATAAATGCCGATTCCATCATCCATCATTAATTGATTCCCGATTCCCAATACCATTATGTTTTCCATTAAAACACCTTTATCGTTTTTACTTGTTTTCCCGGACTGTATACATGTGTCGCACAAGACATACACGGATCAAACGACCTCAGGATTCTACCAATCTCCGCTGGTTTGTCAAGGTTTTGGATAGGCGTGCCTATTAAAGCCTCTTCGGCAACTCCTCTATACCCATTATCATCCCGAGTGGAAAAATCCCATGTTGAAGGGGTAATAATTTGATAAAAGGATAGTTTTTTGTCTTTAATTTTAAGCCAGTGCCCTAAGGCTCCTCTCGTTGTATCCACTAACCCTCTTCCCGCTGCTGTTTCCGGCAGTTCATATTTCTTTTGTACGTCGATTCCCGGGATGACTTGCTGCAGGAATGTTTTCATGATTTCCGTAATCTTTTTCGCTTCAAGAGCCCTCGCAATCGTCCGGTCCATGGCGGAGATGCCATTGTCATACTTTCCGCTTAAAATCAGCCTTGCCAGCGGACCAACCTCCATGGGGAGATGATCGTATCTTGCCGCTTTCACCCAAGAATATCCTTTCTCTTTATTTTGATCAGGCTCTGGGACTGCTTCATCTGGCCGATACGTATTTTCGTTTGATTTGTACCACGAGTAATCAATTTTTTCCAGAATCTTCTTTTCGTCAAATGTCTCCGTGCTGGTCGCAGTTGAAACGAGAGGATCTACATAAAGGGTCCCCAGCTCTTTATAATTGTTAAAAGAACCATATGTGAGGAGATTCCCATATCCTCCGCCTAATCGAAAATAGTCCGGGTAATAGCGGGCGATGTCATATACATCCGGAAGCATTTTTTCCTCAATAAATACGGATACTTGCTGGAGGATGGAATCGAGATGAACGATTTTTTCGGCTGTTGCCTGAGTCGTGATTCCCCCAATAAACACACCATGATTATGGGGTGCTTTTCCTCCTAATACCGCAAGCATTTGATGGGCCAGCCTGCTTATCGTAAGGGAATCAAGATAATGCTGTGAAATTCGTTCATTGATTTTTTTAGGTAATCTAAAATCGTCATGATCGGATTGAAACAGCGGATTTTGATTGATTTTAACGAAGTCGGGAACGGTATATTGATAAAAATGGCGGATATGGTTTTGCAAAAACTCACAGCAATGGATGATGTCTCTGAGATATCTCCCTTGTTCCATCGGCTCGATGTTAAGGGCATCCTCTAAAGCTAACGAGGATGCCATCGAATGGGCCGCTGAGCAAATGCCGCATATTCGCTGCGTAAAATACACGGCATCAAACGGGCTTCTTCCGACCAGCATTTGCTCAAAGCCGCGAAATAAGTTCCCTTTCGTTTTGGCATCCACGACCTTATGCTGGTCGACGATGACGTCAATTTCCATAAAACCGCTAATTCGGGTCAACGGGTTAATTACGATTCTTTTACTCATCCTTTACCACCCTTGTCGTATCATAGCTTATGAATGGAGCCATCGCATCCGGAAAACCGAACTGGGCGCAGCCAATGCACGGAGTATCATCCCCTATCGGCCAATTCACATGGCCGTTCCATTGTCTTGTCGGACAATCGATCCTTGTCACCGGGCCCCGGCACCCAAGCTTGAATAAACACGTTTTATCCCCTAATTTTTCGGCAAAAATGCCTCGGTCAAAAAAAGGTCTTCTTGGACAGCGATCATGGATGAGCGTACTATAAAACATTAACGGCCGGCCAAGGTTATCGGTTTCGGGCTCGCCATACAATAATAAATGGGCTAATGTCCCTAAAAACCAGTCAGGGTGAACCGGGCAGCCGGGCAGCTTAATCATCTTCTTATGTGGAAGGACATCCTGCAAGCCAACTGATTCAGAAGGGTTCGGCTTGGCAGCAGATACCCCGCCGTGCGCGGCACAGGCTCCAACCGCTAAAATATGCGAAGCTTTTTCTCCCAGCATGGTTGCTGCTTGAAGACCGGTAAGCGGTTTTCCTTTCCAGCTTCCGATGACATTATATAACCCGTTGTTTTTTAACGCGACAGCCCCTTCAACGGCTAAAATATAGTCTTCACCCAACGCATTCATGAGCCTCTCGATGGCCTTCTCTCCTTCGGCCGCCATTAGGCTATTGCTGTAAAGAAGGTGAACCATTGAATTGACCATATATTCGAAGTCCGGGTTTTGCCCGTTTAATAAAGAAATGATATTTCCGGAGCAGCCGTTTAACTCTAAATAAACAAGATTCTTTTTTTGAATGAGCCCGTTTTTGATCCTATCCGCTGCGGCATTTGTTAATCTTGCGGCAATCGCTTCATTTGTCATCGGTTCTGGTGGCAAAATAGGCTGGCCCATTATGTTAACCTCCCTACTACTGGCAATGTAGCTAGAATCGATTGTTGTCCCGCATGGCAAGAGGCAAATTCCTTCGTATAATCTTTTCCTGCCGTTAAAGCAAAATGAGTGGCGGCTGCCCATGCTCTGTTGTTCGTCACATCATAAACGATGCCATTTACCGCCACATAGGCAGACTTTCCGTTTTTCCCATCATAATTGGCTAGTTCTTGAATGGTAAAGGTACGTTGATTTTGTTGAGGAACACCTTGGGCGGGTGATGGCGTGATAGGTGCAATCGGCTGCTGGTTTGCGATACCCGATTTAACGGGTATCGGTTGTTGTACAGGCGGTGAATGATAACTCGTCATTAAAGCTTGATTTGCCAACAGCTCACTAAGAAAATGAATGTTTGAAATTGTATCCCATAAACGTTGAAGGATTTGCCGTTTCATTGATGAGTCATTCAGTGTAGAAAGTGTATAAATATCATGACGTGCCTGAGTAACGAGATGATTCAGCTGCAGTCTAAGCAACTCGATGCTTTGCATGACGTCCTCTCCTTAAGACAGTTTCATCCTATCCCATGCATATGCCCAAAATCCTTAACAAATTCTCGGCAAAAGCATACCGGAAAGACGATGAAGACGTCTCGTTGTCCCGATGTGGGTTTTTAAAAGCAGTTTCCCTGAATGCTGATCACAGGAAGTGATACGACCGATTACACGGGCGTCCATCCCCAATCGATGTTCGTTCAATATATCAAGTGCTTTTTGCTGCTGATTTGAATCTACAATCATCACTACTTTCCCTTCATTCGCTAGATAAAGAGGATCAAATCCTAGAATGTCACATGCACCTTGAACCTCGTTTCGGATTGGTATGGATGCTTCCTCTAGTTCAGCTGTGAAATGGAAATCTTCACAAAGTTCTACAAGCGTCGTTGCTAATCCGCCGCGTGTGGGATCCCGCATGATCCGAATTCCTTCCACTCTCTCCATCAGTTCTTGAATAAGGTGGTTTAATGACGCACAATCACTCTTCACATCTGTCAGCAGTCCCAGGTCTTGACGGGCACTAAGAATGGCGATACCGTGATCCCCAATTGTGCCGCTTATGATCACAGCATCGCCTTCATCAATCGTCTCCGGTTTCAGTTGATGCTTTTCTCCAATGGTCCCTAATCCTGTTGTGTTAATGAATAAACCATCTGCACTTCCTTTTTCGACGACCTTTGTATCTCCGGCGATGATTTTTACCCCTGCCTTTTCTGCTTCAGCTGCCATCGTTTGAACGACTTTTTTTAAATCAAGGAGCGGAAACCCTTCTTCAATGATAAACCCGGCTGTGATAGCCTGAGGAACAGCGCCGCTTACCGCTAAATCGTTCACTGTGCCTGTTACGGCCAGCTTCCCTATGTTTCCTCCTGGAAAGAAAATCGGTTTTACGACATAGCTGTCTGTTGTAACAGCTATCGTCTGTAAGTGGACATCAAGAATGGCCGCATCAAATCGTGCTTGCTCTGTATGGCCGAATGATTGAATAAATACATCTTGTATGAGCTGTCGGGTTAATTCTCCGCCTTCTCCATGAGCTAAACTGATTCGCTGAACCAAATTTATCCCTCCCTCATGTATTGATAATGGGCGGCACATGTTCCTTCCGTTGATACCATGCAGGGCCCAATGGGGTGAAATGGCGTACATCCTTTACCAAATAAGACACATTCTTCCGGAGTGATTAAACCGCGAATGATTTCACCGCAGCGGCATTTTGTTTTTCGCGGCTGTCCGATCGACACCTTAAATTTCTTTTTGGCATCAAATCGAACGTATTGCTCTTTAAGGACCAATCCGCTTTTGGGAATGATGCCAATGCCCCGCCATTCCTCATCGTGAAACTCTAAATACTGTTCCATCAAGTTTTGCGCCGCTTGATTGCCTTCATCTTTGACAACATATGGATAGTCATTGACGATATCCGCTTTTTTGTCGAGAAGAAGCTCCAGCAATTTATAAATGCCGCTAAGTAATTGAACAGGCTCAAATCCAGAAATAACTCCGGACATATCATACTCTCTCTTCAGAAAATAATAGCTCTGTTTCCCTAAAACGACGGAAACATGGCCGGGCAAGAGGAATCCGTCCACCTTCACCTCCCCTGACTCAAGGAGTACTCTTAAGACAGGTTCAACCAATTTGGTTGTCATCCAAATGGTATAATTCGTTAATCCCTTCTCCTCGGCCTCACGGATAGCAAGAGCAAGAATCGGAATGGTCGTTTCAAACCCGATACCTAAAAAGATGACTTCCTTATGTGGATTTTCTTCTGCTATTTTCACGCTGTCTAACGGAGAGTATACGACCCGAATATCCTTTCCATCTGTTTTCCCCTTCATCAAGGTGTACTTAGAACCAGGTACACGCATCATATCACCAAACGTACAAAGAATCCTGTTTGGTTCTTCCGATAATTGAATCATGGCATCGATTGCCTTCTGATCCGTGACACATACGGGACATCCCGGTCCGGCAATGAGTCGGACATGGTCTTTCAATCTAGCTTTTATTCCCGTTTTCGCTAGCGCCATCGTATGTGAACCGCACACTTCCATGAACACCGGCATTCTGCCTTTTTCTTCTTTAAATCTCTCAGCTAAGCGAATCACCGCTTCTGCCGAATGACGGGTCAATGTTGGATCAGAAAAAAGATTCATGTCTACCATCCAGCACATTCCTCCATTCTTCTATACTCTCCCGCGCATATTCCTCATCGATGATGGTCATGGCCTGTCCGGCATGGAGTAATACAAAATCATTGACCTTAACGTCCGGAACAAAAATGGTTCCTACATGCATCCTCGAACCCATGACATCCACTAAGGCTCTATCTTCTTCAATTTTGATTACTAGAGCAGGTACTCCTAAGCACAAATGCTTGCACCGCCTTTCATGATCCATATGTGTTCTGCGCAACAGTCTTAGCAGCAATAATAAGTTGTCCCAGTGAAAGGCCGCCATCATGACATGGGACGTTTTTATGTGTATAGACATTAAAGCCTTCCTTTCGAAGACATCTATGAATCTCTCTTGCCAGGTAGATGTTTTGAAACGAACCTCCTGACATTACAACTGTCTTATTTAATTCAGGTCTATTTTCGACAAGCGTAAGAACCATTTGTACACAGCACGAAACGATCGTCCGATGAAATGTTTGGATGATCTTTGTTGTGGAGTGCTGTTGAAGCTTTTCTTGAATGATTTGATAAATCATTGGAGATACATCCAGCTGCAGCTCGTTTTGATTGGATGTCTGTAAGTGAAATGGATACGTTTCCTTTGGACTGTCCATATGAGGAATGTCATTCATATAGTCCGATAATTTAATTGCCGCCTCCCCTTCATACGTGGATGTTGAACATATTCCCAAGATGGCACTGACAGCATCAAATAACCGGCCGCATGTACCGGCAAATGGAGCATTAATCTGAAATTTGATCATCTGTTCCATTACGTTTATTTCTTTCATCTTATCAGGAAAAAGCTGATGGGCTAATTCTTTCCCCTCTTTTGGCCAGTAGTAAAGCAGCATGCCGACTGCATTTCTCCACGGTTCTTTCACGGCTCTTTCACCACCGGGAAGCGGCGCATATCGTAAATGGGCCAGACGTTCAAAAGAAGCCGCATTTCCGTATAAACATTCGAATCCCCAAATGTTCCCGTCTTCGCCGTACCCTGTTCCATCCAGAATAATGCCGAAACAAGGCTCCTCGAGTCCGTTATCTTCCATACAAGAAACATGATGGGCATGGTGATGTTGAACGGGAATGACCTTACCATTGAGTCTTTTTGCGATAGAGGCTGAGGCGTAGAGAGGGTGCTTGTCAACCGCTACATACTTTTCTTCCACTCCAAGCCAATCCTTAAAATGATGAAGCTGCTCTTCAAAGCAATGAATCATTTCTTCATTTTCCAGATCACCAATATGGGGACTCATCACAACATGATTTTTCTTTCCAATCGCAAATGTATTTTTCTGATTCCCGCCTAAGGCAATTATTTGGTCTGCGAGGGAATTTGTTTGGATTGGGTCTGGAGCAAATCCTCTGGCACGCCGCAAATATAATGGATTCTCTCCGTTGCATTGAATAACAGAATCATCGATAGGAAGATAGATTTGTCGATTATGAGTTAAAAAATAATCGCACATTTCTTGCAAATCATCTAAAGAATCGGCTTTATATTGGATGGGGAGACCAGAACGATTGGCACTCGTCATGACAAGACATTCTAACCCGCTTTCCCAAAATAAAAGATGGTGCAGAGGTGAATATGGGAGCATGACACCGATGGTTGACAAGCCCGGTGATAGATTGGCAGGCAAAGAAAAGTCCCCTTTCCTGGTGAGGACAACAATGGGCATTTCCGGACTAGTCAGCATCTCTTCTTCGCGATCAGAAATGTGACAAAGGCTCCTGGCTGCATCGATTGATTGAACCATTACCGCCAACGGACGCTGCGGTCGATTCTTTTTTTGTCTAAGTCGGGCCACTGTGCTCTCTTGGTAAGCATCACAAGCGAGGTGATAGCCTCCTATTCCTTTTATGGCAATGATACGGCCCTTCTTTATAAGGTCAATTGTATGAGAAATGGCTTGCTGGTTTTCTGCTAATGGTTCACCAGCTTGATTACGAAGAATAACAGTGGGTCCGCACACTGAACAACAGATGGGTTGTGCATGATGACGACGATTAGCGGGATCTTCATACTCTTCCCGGCAAAGAGGACACATGGTAAATTCTCTCATCGTCGTATACGGTCGATCATATGGCTGGCTTTCGATTATCGTATAGCGTGGTCCACATTGTGTGCAATTGATAAATGGATACTGAAAGCGTCGATTGGACAGGTCCGTCATTTCCTCTAAACAATCATCACAAACCGCCGCATCAACAGAAATGAATGGAATCGAATCACCATCTTCTTGACTTGGAACGATGAGAAATTCTTCATAGCCTGCTGGAGCAATTTCACAAATGATGATTTCATTTATTTTCGATAATCTTGGTGGAGACATTTTTAACTTTTCCACCATTCGAACTAGCTGTTCATTCGTTCCTTCTGCGATGATGATGACACTATCCTTGTTATTTTGGACAGTGCCGGTAAGGTGATATTTCTTTGAAAGCGAATAGACGAAAGGCCGAAAACCAACTCCTTGCACCCTTCCGTTTACCTCTATTTTTAATGCTCGGCGCATATCTGATAAGCATCCTTTATCCAATCGATCCAACCTTCCATCCCCTCACCCGTTTTGGCTGAAAGTACTTTGAATTGCGCTTTTGGATTAATGGCTTCCAAGTCCTTTTCTGCTTCTTCTAGATTGAAAGATACATATGGAAGAAGGTCCATTTTATTGATAATGGTTACATCTGTCCGCCTAAACATCACTGGATATTTAGGAATTTTATCATTGCCTTCAGGAACACTTAAGATGACTACTTTGTAGTCTTGTCCTAAATCATAACCCGACGGACAAACTAAGTTTCCTATGTTCTCAATAAAAAGAATATCGATATGATCGAGCTCGAATTCCGGTAACGTTTTGGCAATCATCCTCGCGTCAAGATGACATCCTCCGACTGTGTTGATTTGAACCGTTTTGATGCCCAATGCACGCAATCGTTCCGCATCCCGATCTGTTGCTAAATCCCCTTCGATCACAGCAATGTTAAAGTCACCTGCCAGATCTTTTACCGTTTCTTCCAGTAAAGTCGTTTTCCCGGCACCCGGAGAGCTCATTAGATTAATGACAAGGGTCTTATGGTTTTGAAAGATTTCTCTATTAAACTCGGCAGCTGCATTTTGATCTTTTAGCACATCTGCATGAAGCTTAACCTTCATGTTTATCACTCCCTTCATACGCTTTGACTCTAAACGTTTCTCCGGCTAGAAGCAGACAGTTTGGCAGCTGGCACTTGGGACAGAGCGCTATTCGGTAGTCCGGTACGAATTCTTGCTGACAGGTTGGACATTTTGCTTTCGCCGCTTCACGTATAATATGCAGTTCAGTATGTTCATCAATTAGGCGTAAGCCTTGTTTTCTGATATGGAAAAATGCAAGCTCAAGGGCGTCAGGCAACACATTGGATAAATCACCGACAATCACTTCTATTTTGTTCACGTAGCCAATGTTTCTCTGGTTGGCATCTTCGGAAACAATGTGAATTAACTCCACCATAAGTGACATTTCATGCATTTATAACACCTTCTCATATGATTCTTCGTTCATTTTATGCAAAGTAAATCAAAAAAGACCTTTGGAAAGATTGGATGAACCATCCCCATACTTGGCATTACCACCCTTCATTAAGAAAATGGCCATAAAAAAGACAAGAGACATCCATATTAAGTGGTGGCTCTTGTCCTTCCCTGTAGCTTCTTATCCGATCAGCAGGATAAAATGATTTGAATCAAACTCCAATTGTTTTAGCTATTTGGCTTTAACAAAATAATATAAAAACCAAACGGCATGATTTTGTTCATCTGCTGCAGCCCTGCGAAAGGCCTCTTTAATACTCGGGTTAGTCGCCTCATCTGCAATTTTCAAATAAAAATCAACCGCCTCCTGCTCATCTTTCAAAGCGAATTCCAATCCATCCTTATACTGATTCGGACACTCTTCGATGACTTTAGGTTTTGGCTGCCGCCCGGTTAAATCCGTATAAATCTTTGCAAATGTTTGGAAATGATTCATTTCATCTTGGCGAATTTCAAGAATTCGTTTTCTTACCTCTTCATTTGGAGCCAACTTAGCCAACTGAGCGTAACACTTGATGGCACTATACTCTCCATTAATGGCTTTTTCGATGTCGGCAACCAGTTTATTCGTTTGTCTAGTCAAATTATAATAATCATAAAAATAAGACATATTTCTCCCCTCCCCATTCATTCTTATTATCGTACGAGAATGGAAGGAGCAAGGTGCATGTCAATATTCCGTTTCAACTCATCCCTTCATTATTTTATGAGAATAATGATTTCTGTTAACAAATTGAGAACCCGAAAATGTCGAACATAAAAGTGATCTCTCCGTCAATATATTTCTATTTTTTTAAATATACTGATGTTCGTGTCAGTTCTCCAAGCTGTTCTGTATTAGAACATACTCTATCTACACGTAAAAACTAACGTAATAAGAATTAATATAAAAAATAATCTCCTCAATACAGAAAAGATTATTTTAAGCCTCAACCTTCTTTTAGCTTTAAATCAGACAATTTCATCCAACCAGCTTCTGTCCATTCAAACACTGGTTCATATTCATCTCCCCACTCTTTGAGCAGCTTGTTATACACATATTTTCTAACCTCCCCAAAGTATTTTCTGTTTTCTTTTTTCGTCGTATTTTCCTGATGGATTCGAATATTGTAAAGATGCTTGTCCACGTGCTCAAAGCGACTTACTGCAATTAACTTGATAAGTAGATAACGATCTTCAGCAAATCTTCCACCGTATGGGTCGTCATTTTCAAATCCATTGACTTTTTTCACCCATTCTGTAGAAAACATTCTAGGAGAAGGCATTGGAGGATACATCAAGAACTCATACTTATCAGTAAAAGGCTTATGTACGGTGTATTCTTTGCACATTAATTCCCCGTTCCTATCCTCTTCCCAAGTCAACATATTCCCATAAACTAGAGATACATCACGAGAAGAAGCCTCTAACTTATGTAACAATTCTTCTGCTGCTGTTGGTTCAATCCAATCGTCAGAATCTACTACCATGAAATAAGGAGTAGCAATTTGTTGTAAAGCATCGCTTAATGCCTTCCCTACACCTTCGTTTTTCTCTTTTTCAATGATTGTTACACGAGAATCGCCTGAGGTATAATTTTTAATAACATCTACTGAATTATCTATAGAAAAATCATCCACTAGAATCAAATTCCAATCTTGAAATGTTTGATGAAAAATACTCTCTAAACAACGTATAAGGTATATTTCACGATTATAAACCGGAACAACAATCGTTAACTTTGTCTTCACAAAACCACTCCTACTATTGTTCATTACTTTTCTATTAAAAGATTTATTATTTTTAGCCTATGTTTAAAAGATATTGTTAATCATTCATAAAAAATGAAGGGACCCGTTTAATATTCTTTTTAGTTTATTCTTTAAGTTAATATGAATTAACAAAGTGAGATAGCCATTCCCCATTCACCATAGCTTTTCGTGAATTAAAAGACCATCTAAATTTCCAACAGAAGAAGGGTTATAATCGGTACAACCGAATTTATAACCCTTCTTGGATTTACTGTTACGAACCTTATGAATTCGATCCATTTCCTTGACTAATATACATCTACAATCACAATATCATGGTTGACCATGTCTATTAGGGTTGCCAAAAGAAACTAAATCCTCCCTTTTCTCAAAACGCCCAATTCCCTTTTCTGAAAATCGGCTCCTTCGTTCCGTCGGCCAATTCGCCGTCGATGTCCATGTCAGCGGAGCCGATCATGAAGTCGACATGGGTAATGCTTGTGTTAGCCCCGTGTTGCTCGAGCTCTTCCTTGGACATTTGCTTGCCGCCTTCTAATGAAAACGCGTAGGCGCTGCCGATGGCCAGGTGGTTCGAGGCATTTTCATCGAATAATGTATTATAGAAGATGATATTGGATTGTGAAATCGGTGAATCGTGCGGCACAAGGGCGATTTCTCCCAAATAGTGTGACCCTTCGTCCGTTTCCACTAAACGCTTCAATGTTTCATAGCCGGCTTCCGCTTTGATGTCGACAATGCGTCCGTTTTCGAATGTCAAGGTAAAGTTTTCGATTAAGTTGCCGCCGTAACTTAACGGTTTTGTGCTCGTGACGGTGCCGTTGACTCCTTCTTTCAATGGAAGGGTAAACACTTCTTCCGTCGGCATATTGGCCATGAACGCCTGGCCTTTTTCACTGACGCTTCCGGCTCCGATCCAAATGTGTTTTTCCGGAAGTTCGACCGTTAAGTCCGTTCCCGGCGCTTTATAATGAAGTTTTTTGTAATGCTTATTGTTTAAGTAGTCTGCTTTCGTATGTAAATTATCATCATGCTCTTTCCATGCTTGGACAGGATCTTCCAAATTGATTCTTGTCGCGTTAAAGATGGCCTCCCATAAAAGCTGGACCGCTTCTTCTTCTCCAGCTTGAGGGAACACTTTCTTCGCCCATTCTTTTGATGGAACCGCAATGACCGACCAGCTCACTTTATCTGCTTGAATATATTGACGGAATGTCGCCATGGCAGATCCAGACGCTTTATTGGCTGCGGAAATGCGATTTGGATCGATTCCTTTCAACAAATCCGGATTGGAAGCCGTAATGGAAAGAAAGGCAGCACCGTTTTCTGCCATCTCTTCATATCCTTTTGCTTTCCAAAGAGGAAATTCATGAAAGGCTTCATCTGGTGCGAGCTCGTACTTCATTCTTGTCACTTCGTCATCGTTCCACTCCACGTGAACATTTCCCCCCCCCGCTTCATACGCTTTCTTCACGGCTTGACGAACGAATTCTGCTGCGGCAAGCGGAGCATTGATGACTAATGTTTGCCCCTTTTGAACATTGACGCCCACCCGGATGGCCAAATCTGCATATTTTTCAAGGTTTTGCTGGAAATTTTCCATTTCTTCTCTTCCCTTCCTGTTATTTCTTTCATTTTAGCACGAACCATAGTGGACATTCTAGCAAACAGGCTGACTGACATGTGTTCTTTATTCGCTTTCTTCTTTAATATGGTGCAAAAAGACTTCTGCCGTTTTTTTCAACTGGATTCTCTCCGAGTAAACAGCTGAAAATCTGCGCGTTAATGTGTTTTCTCTCATGTGGATAACATTGATTTCTTCTAACTCTACCGCTCGTTTGACGACCGATGAAGAAAGAAGGGAAATACCCAATCCGCTCGCCACCGCTTCTTTCACCCCTTGATTGCTGCTGATGGTAATCAAACCTTTCACCCGTATCCCGTGAGACCGAAGAAAATGATCCATGTATTCCCTTGTTCCCGAACCCTTTTCCCTTGCAATCCAATTTTGGTCTTGCAAATGATGAAAAGAAGGGCTTTCAATGCTGGTAAGTGGATGGTTTTTCGGGGCCACCACAACCATTTCATCCTCCATAAACGGTTCAATGGCCAATTCCTCATTTCTCGCCTGTCCCTCAATCAATCCAATATCCACTTGAAACAGACGAACCATTTCATTGATCTGATTCGTGTTACCGATAGTCACTTCAAAGTCAACATGCGGATATGTTGACCGAAACTGTGCCATTAACCAAGGAAGAACATATTCGCCGATCGTAAAGCTGGCACCGATTTTCAGCGTCCCCTTCATTTGATGATGATACTCCAAAAGATCCTGCTTCGTCTTTTCGTACAACTCCACGATTTGCTTGGCACGGTCATACAATAATTGCCCTGACGGTGTAATGTGCAAATGCTTCGGAGAACGGTCAAACAGCTTCGTTTGGAACTCGGCTTCCAAATTTTTAATATGCAAACTCACACTCGGCTGGGATAATCTAAGCTTTTCCCCCGCTTTTGTAAAGTTCCGCTCTTCCACTACTGTAACAAAGGTACGCAGTGCGTCCTGATTCATCAAAACAGCCCCTATCATTAATATGTCTAATAATAAACATCATCAATCTATATTTTACTTAATGATTAAGCTGGAATAAAGTGAAAGAAGAGAGAAAAAAGGACGTGAAGAGATGGAGACTCAACTGACAAGGTTAACGAAAGAAGAAAAGAGGGATTATCCTTTCATGAAAGGAATAGGGCTGACACTTCTAATTGCCCTGCTTGCTTATACACTTGCAGAAATACCGTATATGTCCATTCTTGGCCCATTAGTTTTAGCCATTTTGATCGGGATGCTTTGGCGTGCCGTGTTCTCGGTTCCGCTCGGCTACTCTGCAGGCACGACGTTTTCCAGTAAAGTGTTACTGCGGATTGGAATCGTTCTGCTTGGAATGAGACTGAACTACTTGGATATTTATCGTGCGGGGCCAAACGTATTTGTCCTGTCCCTTATCATCATTACCTTTACACTACTTGTCGTGTACGGACTGTCAAAATTATTGAAAGTTCCACCCAATATCGGAATTTTAACCGCTTGCGGCACGGCTATTTGTGGGGCGGCAGCCATTGCGGCCATTTCATCCCAAATTAAATCGAAGGAAGACGAAACAGCCGTGAGTATTACTATCATTGCACTCGCAGGCACGTTATTTACCATTCTATATACGCTGCTTCATCCGCTTCTCCCCTTTACCCCGAAAGAATACGGTTTATTCGCCGGAGGCACGCTGCATGAAATTGCCCATGTCATAGCAGCAGCGGCTCCGTTCGGCCAAACAGCATTGGATATGGCGGTCATCATGAAATTGACACGCGTTCTTTTGCTGATTCCCGTTGCATTTGCAATAAGCATTTGGCAGCTGAGCCGTTGTAAGAATGGAACAGCATGGTCTAAAAAAGAATTTCTTTTACAATCCCTCTCCATTCCCTGGTTCATTGTAGGCTTTTTAATGATGAGTGGATTGAATACACTCGGTGTGATTGATGAACAAATGACTTCTAGGATCATCGATGCGGCTTATGTTCTGATGGCGCTGGCCATGGCGGGACTAGGGCTGAATGTGGAATTGAAAGCCTTCAAAACACTTGGAAAACAAGCCCTGTTCGGAACGTTGATTGGTTCTGTCTTACTATCATTTCTTACTTTTGGAATCATTGTATTTTTTATGTAGGCTCTTGTCGATAATTCTCTTCTTTGCTTCTATAATCTCTGTCAAAGAACATGATTGACTTGCCTGATCGACTAAAGGGTCATCCTAAATAAAGGACATTCATCTCTATCCCTCATTTACCAAATAATATATAATCATGACGAAGGAGTGATTTTATTTTGTTGGTAAAAATGAGGAGACAGGTATTCGATTCACTTGAAGATACAGCACTCGGAGGGGCTTGTTTTGAGCCATTCATCCCTAAAATTCGCGGAAAAAATGATACGGTGAAGTTGCAAGTTTATAAACAGCTGACAACAGGACAAAAAGCGTTGTTCATGTTCAATGCATATTACAATCATGCAAGTCAATCACTCGCTGAATTCTATTGGTGGAGTGCCCATTTTCTGGCGCAGCCAAAAGCATGGGCAGAAATCAAAGCCGGGCTACGGTATTTCAAGGCTGATGCCATGCTGGAGGTTCTTGAGGAAATGGAAGGAATCCTTCAAGCGAGGCTCAATCCTAATGGTTTTGATGTTTCTTATAAGGACCTCGACCAAGATTCGAAGCTTCATTCATCCGTAAGCTCGCTCAACACGATTTTTCACGAAATCTCTCCGGCAACTTTAAAAAGGATTGGTGCATGTATCAGAAACAGCCCAAGCGAGTTCTTACAGTTGGAAAACTAAGAATCACCACTCTCGTACCAATGCAAATCAAATAAGACATATACACTCATCGTTACGCATATAGCTTTACATCGATCTTTCTAACAAAATTCTTATGATAAATATAAGGTAACCTTCTATCAGGAGGGTTTTGCCGGGATAAAAAAGAGGAGATCACATCTTTCTTCGTGACCTCCTCTTTTTTATCAAAAACAACAAAATTATCTGAATATATCATACAACTTTAATTTGTCGCCCTTTTGCCAAAGGCATGTTTCAGGATCCATTCTCCCGCATAACCGACGATTCCTCCTGCAAGTGCCGGAATAAACCAGCCAAGCCCGACTCCGTATAAAGGAATTTGTTCAAATAAGGAGATGACCAGCTCTGCTTCTATTCCAAACATTTTCAATCCGTCAAATAAGCTGACAATTCCTGCACCTAACAACGATCCTGTGTACACAAAGCGAGATCCGCCGAATGCCTTATGGAAAAACGATAGTCCAACCAGTACAATCGTGATCGGATAGATGATGATTAAAACCGGTACCGACAGAGCGATAATTTGATTCAATCCAAGATTTGCGATTAAAAAGCTGACAACCGTGATCGCAGTGACCAACGTTTTATACGAAACACTCAACATCAGCTTTTCAAAATATTGACTTGTTGCCACAACAAGACCGACACACGTGGTGAAACACGCCAACATAACGATGAGACCCAACAGCATGACCCCAAATTGGCCGTACAACGCTTTCGCGGCCGTTGTTAAAATGGTGCCTCCATTATCAAAAGTCCCATCCATTTTAGCCCCAAGCAAACCGACCACTACATATACAGCCGCCAATGCAATTCCGGCAACTAAACCGGCTTTTACAACGGCTTTTACAATAAGGCTTTGCTCTGTTACGCCTTTTGATTGAATCGATGTGACGACCACAATCCCAAACGCGAGAGCGGCAATTGTATCCATCGTCAAATACCCTTCCATAAAGCCTGCAAATACTGGTGATGCCGCATATTTTGCGGTTGTATCACCAAGCGGGCCATTAAACTTCATCAAGCTTCCTGCCCCGATAAAAGCGATGGCTGCCAATAATACCGGTGTCAATAGACTTCCGATTCTATCCACAAGCTTGGAAGGATTTAAACTCACCCAATACACAAGCGCAAAAAACAGTACAGTGAAAATCAATAGAGCCATGCCGGAACGTTCGCCTGACAAAAAGGGCTTGACTCCCATTTCAAACGCTACGTTCGCTCCGCGCGGAATCCCCATAAACGGCCCAATCGATAAATAAACCGCTGTTGCAAAAATGAGGCCAAATACTGGATGCACGCGATTACCAAGGGTTTTCACCCCATCTTTCGCCAATGCAATGGCAATAACTGTGAGAAACGGAAGACCTACACCGGTGATAATGAATCCAAAGATAGCCGGCCAGAAATTCTCTCCTGCTTCCTGTCCTAAAAATGGAGGAAAAATGAGGTTGCCAGCTCCAAAAAACAATGCAAATAACATAAGTCCAACAAACATCGTGTCTTTTCTTGATAGTGATGTCATGTTACTCCCCTTTTTAAACATTCAGATAATAATGATCAACTAACACCAGTTCTTTTGGAATTGGCTTTTTCCTTTTTTAACCACATAAAAAACCCGCCCCTAGACAATAGGGGCGAGTATACTCGCGTTACTACCCTAATTCCGCACAAAAAAACATGCAGCACTCAGCTTAACGTACCATCATACGTGTTCCCTTTAACGGCGGACAACCCGGCAAAAGCTTACTGGCATATTCAGCTTTGCATCTCCGAGATGATATTCGGCTGCATCCTGGGCATTGACTTTCAGCAACTTGTCAACTCTCTGTAGAACAGAATGGCAACGTACTCGTTCTCTTCAGCGATTTTATTCATCAATTCAATAGTTATTATAGTAGACTCGTTTATTTTGTTTGTCAATATAATTTTCTAACTTTTTGAAAAAGTAATTTTTGAGGAAAAGGGATGATTCAAAAGGGGCTAAAGCAACCATTTTTTTAGAAAACTGCCTTTCACACACGGCCTAGCTCTCCCATTTTTTCTTTTCACAAAAAGTTCATGAATCATCGAAAACAGCTTATACAAAGGGTTCGGGCAAATTCAAAATCCATATTTGCTCATTTTTTCACAAATTAGTGATGTTTATCACATTCATTCCATTTCATCACGTGTATGCTGAACGTAAGAAATCTGTTACGAGGGTTTCGTACATATTGACTTGAATGAGGTGGGAACAATGATCGACGTAAAAGAAAAAATGAAAACCAACCCTTGGGAAAGCTTTCAACATGGTGCATGGCAAAACGAAGTAAATGTTCGCGATTTTATTTTACGAAACTTTCACTTATATAAGGGGGACGATTCGTTTCTCCAAGGTCCTACAGCTGAAACAACCTCTTTATGGAAACAAGTAATGGAATTAACGAGCCAGGAGCGTGAAAACGGCGGAGTTCTTGATATGGATACAAACATTGTGTCATCCATTACCTCTCACGGTCCGGGATATTTGAACAAAGAAACCGAAAAAGTGGTCGGTTTCCAAACAGACGAGCCTTTCAAGCGTTCACTTCAGCCTTTCGGCGGTATTCGCATGGCGGAAGCATCTTGTGAAGCATATGGCTATAAAGTGGACGATCATCTTGTGAAAATTTTCACGGACTATCGAAAAACACATAACCAGGGCGTTTTCAATGCCTATACAGATGAAATGAAGATGGCTCGAAAAGCCGGCATCATTACAGGTCTTCCAGATGCTTACGGCCGCGGCCGCATTATTGGCGATTATCGTCGTGTCACCCTTTACGGTGTCGATTTTCTTATCGAAGAAAAGCAAAAAGATTTCCGCGCCATGAGCGGAATCATGAATGAAGACAATATCCGTTTACGGGAAGAACTATCTGAGCAGATTCGGGCATTAAAAGAATTGAAACAACTGGCCGAATCTTACGGATATGATATTTCAGAACCGGCCCACAATGCAAAGGAAGCGTTTCAATGGCTTTATTTCGCTTATCTTGCCGCCATTAAAGAACAAAATGGTGCAGCTATGAGTCTTGGACGAGTGTCTACGTTCTTGGATATCTATATCGAACGAGACCTTCAAAAAGGTATATTAACCGAGCTAGAAGCTCAAGAGCTGGTCGATCATTTCGTCATGAAGCTGCGTTTGGTAAAATTCGCCCGAACACCTGATTATAATGAACTGTTCAGTGGCGATCCAACGTGGGTAACGGAATCCATCGGGGGTATAGCATTGGACGGACGACCTCTCGTTACGAAAAACTCGTTCCGTTTCTTGCATACACTAGATAACTTAGGACCTGCTCCAGAACCAAACTTAACCGTTCTGTGGTCTGTACAGCTTCCTGAAAAGTTTAAACTATATTGCGCCAAAATGTCGATTCAAACAAGTTCGATTCAATATGAGAATGACGACATTATGCGTCCGGAATATGGTGATGATTACGGAATCGCCTGCTGCGTGTCAGCGATGGAAATCGGAAAACAAATGCAGTTTTTCGGTGCCCGTGCCAACTTGGCAAAAGCCCTTCTTTATGCGATTAATGGAGGTGTCGATGAAAAGCTGAAAATCCAGGTGGCTCCCGCCTTCTCCCCTATCACATCCGACGTATTGGAATATGAGGAAGTGATGAAGAAATTTGAGGAGATGATGGAATGGCTCGCCGGCTTGTACATTAACACACTCAATGTCATTCATTACATGCACGACAAATACAGCTATGAACGCATCGAAATGGCGCTTCATGATACAAACATCATCCGGACAATGGCTACGGGTATCGCTGGGCTTAGTGTAGTGGCTGATTCACTGAGTGCCATCAAACATGCGAAAGTAAAAGTCATTCGCGATGAAAATGGTCTCGCTGTGGATTTTGAAACAGAGGGCGATTTCCCTAAATACGGCAACAACGATGATCGTGTTGACAGCATCGCCATCGATTTGGTGAAACGTTTCATGAAGATGCTGCGAAAACATGAAACATACCGAAATTCCGTTCATACGATGTCCATTTTGACGATTACATCAAATGTTGTATACGGAAAGAAAACGGGGAATACACCGGATGGCCGCCGTGCTGGTGAACCATTCGCCCCGGGTGCCAACCCGATGCACGGGCGCGATACGAAAGGAACGCTCGCTTCTCTTTCATCTGTCGCCAAGTTGCCGTACACGTATGCGATGGACGGAATTTCCAACACTTTCTCGATTGTGCCGAATGCACTCGGAAAAGATGAAGATACACAAATTCGCAATCTTGCCTTCATCCTGGACGGCTATGCGAGAAAAGCGGGCCATCACTTAAACGTGAACGTATTTAACAGAGAAACATTACTGGATGCGATGGAGCATCCAGAACAATATCCGCAATTGACGATCCGTGTATCCGGTTATGCCGTCAACTTTATTAAGTTAACACGTGAACAACAAATTGACGTCATCAATCGTACATTCCACGAATCGTTATAAAACTTAAACGAAGAGGCTTCCTCTCCAATGGTTGCCCCTTCCCTTCTTTTGGAGAGGAGCTCGTAATGATGATTGGAAACATTCATTCAATCGAAACATTTGGAACAGTGGACGGTCCCGGTATCCGCTATGTCGTTTTTGTGCAAGGGTGCCTCCTTCGCTGTCAATATTGCCACAATGCCGATACATGGGAAATCGGCACGGGAAAAACGATGACCGTCGATGAAATTATGCAAGATTTGCAGTCGTACCTCCCTTTTATCGAATCTTCCGGAGGCGGGATTACAGTGAGCGGTGGCGAAGCACTGTTGCAAATTGATTTTGTCACCGAACTGTTCAAACGTTGTAAAGCGCTGGGGATTCATACAACGATTGACAGCTCTGGAGGCTGTTTTTCCTCAAGCAGCGTTTTTCAAGAAAAACTGCATGAGCTTCTGCAGTATACAGACCTTGTTCTGCTTGATCTTAAACATATTGATCGAAAAAAGCATCTGACATTGACCGGCATGACCAATGATCATATTTTGCAATTTGCCCGCCATTTAGCAGATTATCACATCCCTGTATGGGTTCGGCATGTACTTGTTCCAGGTATTACCGACCATCACGAAGACTTACTTCATCTTAGTGATTTTATCCATACGTTAACCAACATTAAAAAAGTGGAAATTCTTCCCTACCACAAGCTCGGTGTCTACAAATGGGAGGCGCTCGGTCTCACTTATCCCCTTGAGCAGGTAGAAGCGCCGACCGAAGAAGAAGTAGAAAAAGCCTACCGACTCATCATGAGCGGTGCATAAAGGTATAGGCGATCTTGTCTCTGTATTCCAGGTGACTAAGATTGCCTTTTTTTCTTCATTGTACAACTGCAGCTCCCCTCTTTCTTCCTATCACGTCACCAACCATGTTCATAAACAAAACACCCTTAAATGCCAAAATCATTAGCCATTTCTATCAATTGTTCTTTTATATGTTGTAACTATTTTTTCGGTTTATAAGCCAGTTTATCAATACTGCCCGGGAAGCCTCCTATCCATTTTTCACTTTATTAATAAAAATAAATAAACTCACCTGCTGACAAGTGAGTTTATTTTGAATCTACCGTATCCAGTTTTCCGCCTGAAACATGCATCACAATCTCAGCCTTCTCGCAGTATTTCGTTTGGCACCAACAATCCCATATCTGTACCTTTTCATTTTCTAAAAATACTCCGCATTGGTGACAATACGCTCCACGCTTTAAAACCTTTTTCATCATTCAGGTTCTCCAACTTCAAAGCTGCTATTGATCACTTCTTTCGCCTGTTCAAGTGTAATATTAAAATTTGCAGCTACCATCTTCACAATCTTCTCACTTAATTCAACCGCCAAATTAGTCAATATGACCACTCCTTTTATTATTACTGTTAAGTTTATATTATCAGAAAATTTTAAAAATAAAAGGGGTTTGTCAAAATATCTACCAAACTATTTAGCAAGAACTAAGAAGCGAATAGTTAATTTTGTCTTAAGACTATATTAATAGATTTAAAAAACAGGAACAGGCAACCGTCTTGTTGTATCGCACACGCCAACCTACAACGGCGTTTTTTCTTCTCTTTTGTTCGTCTCTTCGCGGTCTTCTTCGTTATCACGAATCGTTTTCTGCAATACAAACGCCGACATCGTTAAATAAAGTGTACCCACCGCATAATATCCTTTTACGGGCAGCGGTTCATCCAATGTATAAATTCCGATAAACATCGCCGCAAAGGCTGTAATAAAAGCAAACCAAGCTAAAAATGTAAAAGCTTGCGTGTTTCTTTTTTTCATATAATCCTCCCTAATATGATAAATGATCATTCCAAATCCATTATATAACATATTTAACTTTATTTAGGATTATTTTTCATTATATCACATTGGAACTTGTCTCATCAGTTTATGCAGTTTGCTTTTCATTTTGTTTATATTTCCATATCATATATCGATAACGCACTGTACAACCAATACAATACCCGCACAGAGCCATTCCGCTGGCGACCATAACCATTAGACCGAAAACATACCCTGCCTTTTCGAAATGGACCAAAAAAGAAAGAAAAGAACCGCTCAATAGGATGGTGGCAATCCATTGATTGAATAATTGCTGATTTTTATCTTCTTGAATATATTGCTCAAGCGGTTTTCACTGAAAAAAGACTCCTGAAGATCAGGAGCCTTTTTATTATCTTTTTGACGAACGTTAGCAGCTTGTGCATCATGAGCACCTTGCTCAATTTTAAAATTAATGGTTTGGCCTTCTTCTAGTGATTTGAAACCTTTGCCTTGAATTGCAGCGAACTGAACGAATACATCATCGTCGCCTTCACCTTCAATAAATCCGAAACCTTTTTCTACATTAAATCGTTATAACGTTCATGATGATCCCTGAAGATTCTAATGGAAAAGCTGAGATACGTATAGAGGCATTCACGATTATTTTGCTGGCGTAATTTCTTCTTCAAAGTAAAATGTTTGGGGACGTTCTTTGATGGTATAGGAGTATCGTTTCATATTGGCTACGTAAGTAAACTTATTAATGGTCACCATTTCTCCCGTCGCCTTTAAAATTACTTTTTCGTCATCCTGAAATTTATTTTTATGTTTCATTTAGATTCCTTCTTTCTGTTCGAATCGGCTGTTTCTTTACTTTACGTGTATTCATTATCTCATATTTCATTCGATTATTGTTTTTTTTCAATATTCTCTCTTTTGATGTTATTTGTTCACACTCTTTCCTGCCTTCCACTTGCCGGTTCGTTCTGCCTTGTCGAAATGAAGCCGTTTGTTAACTTTATCTTAAATTAGTACCCTACGGTGGAAACAAGTGGAAAGAAGGGGTATACTAGTAAAGAAGAAATCGGACCCTTTGGTCTTCTGGTGTGTAAACTCACCGGCAGAAGGCGTGAGACCAACACGGAAAGGATGACCAATATGACAGTAACATTATACCAAGCCAAAGCTGGCGATGGTCTAAAAAAAGCAGGGATGAAAAGAGCAAACACTTTCTTTCGCACACCGCAAGAAGCCGTTTCTGAGGCCCTGGCTTTAAAAGAAAGAATGGATGCAAGATACAAGAATGCAATCCAATGGGACTATGACGGACTTATTACAGGCTCCACAAAGAAATTGAAGATTTTAAAAGGGTACTTAGGCGGGAATCGCGATTCTTCCCCTTTTTATCTTGAGATTTCAGAGGTTCCGTCAGCGAAGGAAACTCGCCACATTCCGCCGATAAGGCCTAAGAAAATGACATCAAAAGATCAAACGGTTTTAGACAAAGTCGAACAATTTTTAAATTGATTCCGAATTTTTGCAGAGGGATGACCATAAATGGTTTTTTCATTTATGGTCATCCCCCTTTTATTTAAAACATACTTAATGAATATTCCATTGACAACATTTCCAGTAGCTTCAAGCCTGCAATACTGTTTCCTTTTTCATCAAGAGCCGGGCCGAAAATTCCAATGCCAAATCTTCCCGGAACAGCTCCCATAATACCTCCAGATACACCACTTTTGGCTGGGATTCCAACATTGATGGCAAACTCTCCTGAAGCATTATACATGCCGCATGTCACCATGAATGTCTTACATATTCGAGCAACATGTGAAGGGATTAACTGGCGCTCTGTTAAAGGTTCAACACCGTCCTTTGCAAATATACATCCCACTCTAGCAAGATCTAAACAATTCATTTCTATTGCACATTGCTTTGTATATAACTCCAATAGCCCTTCCACATCTTCATCAATAATTCCGTGTTGTTTCATGAAATAACAAAGGGATCTGTTTAAATGTGCTGTTTCAAATTCAGATTGTGCCACTTCTTCACAGTAGTTTATTTCCTTGTTAGAGGTCAATTCACGTATAAAAGATAGCAGCCTGTTAAACCGTTCGTTGACTGAATTTCCTTCAATCATATGAGTAATTGCGAGTGCCCCTGCGTTAATCATTGGATTAAGCGGCTTTGATGGCTTATTCGTTTCAAGTTTAGCTATACTATTAAACGGATCTCCCGTTGGTTCCTTTCCTACGTAATTAAAGACGTAATCCTCACCCTTATCCATTAAAACAAAAGCTAAGGTAACAACCTTTGAAATGCTTTGTAAAGTAATCTTTTGTGTTATATCACCAGCCGATAGACAATTGCCGTTTGGAAAATAGATGGCAGCAGACAAATCATTCGGATTCGCTTTACCTAATGCTGGTATATAATCAGCCACTTTTCCATGTTTTGTGTATTTCTTTGCCTCATCAATAAACCGTTGCAATTCATCATTACTTTCACAAACCATGAATATCACCCCAACAAATTATCTTTCATAATTAGTATTATCTCTGGAGTGAAGATGGATACCCTTCAATCGCATTCATGGCTTTTATCAACCAATTTGTCTATTCTATTAAGCAAAACCATAAAAAAACTCCTTACATTTAAGGAGTTTCGCTAATGTTAATCATTTTATCCCGCATTAACGGGCAGTAAGACCCCCACTGATGGAAGTTTCCTTTATATTCTCTCAATCAATAACTACTCTGCTGGCAAATAACGTTCATCCATTACTCTTGCCATAAAAGAAGAGAATTGAGCACGTGTCACAGGATTGCTTGGTTTGAATGTATTGTCATTATATCCCGTAGTGATGTTGTTACCAGCAAGAACTGAAATATAGTTATGAGCCCAATGTCTACTTGGAACATCAATAAATTCGTTAGTGCTTGTACCCTTTAACTGATAAGCATTCACTAACATACGAGCCATATCATCACGTTTTAATGGGACATTTGGATTGAACTGCTGCCCATTCGGATAAATCCCTTCGGCTACTAGGGCAGCAACCGCACCGTATGCCCAATGGTTCTTCAGAACATCTTTAAATGATGGAGCCGGGTGATTTAATGTGTCTAAGCCTAAGGCGCGTGCAATCATCGTTGCTGCCTGTGCACGGGTGACTGTTGCGTTTGGTTTAAAGCTTTCATCCTGATATCCTTTTATAATACCTCGATCCGATAAGAAGGCTATTTCTTTCACAGCCCAGTGTTTTGAATCAACGTCTTTAAAAGGCAAAGCATTTACTTCAAAGAAATAAGGACCGATTCCATAAGACATTTCTAAATAATAGGTTCCCGGAGTTAGAGTGATGGTGTTATCCCATGATTCAAGCCTTTCCACGAAATTTTGCGCCTGATCGTAAAGCATCGTACTTCCTTTAATGTTAAAGCTGTATGTTCCTGTAACTGGGACATCAAATTTATAAAAATCTCTTTCAACAAAATTGTCCGCAATCGTTCTCACTTGGTGGATATTTGCATGATAACGAGTATTGAGTGAAATGGGGTTAGCGGATTTAAAGTCACCATTAGACTCCAATTCATAGTAAACAGGGTCAGATAATTCAACAGTCATTTTATATGGAACATTCCTAGAATAATTTGCAGTAACTCTTATCGTATATTCTCCTTTTGGCAACGCAATTTCATCAGATATGTTCGTAAAACTGTATCCGCCGTCATTATGTGTCCTTAATAACTTATTTTTGCTTTGATCCATTAAATCGAAAATCATAACCGATTCATTTGAATCAACCGAAAACTTAATTTTCTTATTTTCATTCAATACAATTTTGTAATAATCATCTTTGTCAACCATTCCAATTCCATCTACAGACGCTAGCTCTATGTTCCCTTTTTGTTCAAACGTCAATATTTTGGGAGAGTCCAAAGTAGTTTCTATTTCATTCGTTCCTTCTGCAAAAGCAGGCACTAAAGGTTGACTTAAGATGGCTGCACCGGCAACCAATCCAATAAATAATTTTTTCATACTTTCCTCCTCAAAGGGTTAATATAGTCCTTTACTACACAAAAAAAAGACTACCCCATTACAAGACAGCCATCAGTAAAAAGTTATAGGAATAACCGACTAACAATGGCAACTCGACTGTCATAGATAACAAGATCCTTAGACTCGTAGCTTTGCGTCCCATACTTTCATATGGTTTGCCTTTTTCGATTGTGTAATAATACCTATATTACCACAAAATGAAAAAATAGTATATTAGAACCATTTTATATTATATCTTTTTATCATAATCCAATGTTCAATATCTCAGAGTGAGAGGTTAATTGAGGAAATTAACTTGTTTGTTGTTTAATTCCTTTCCTGTTTTTTGTCAGTCCAATACGTTTCTTATGTATATTCTCCATTTTTTAGCCCCCATCATGCATCCCTACCAAGTAAAACATGAATCGAGACAACCGAGAAGTCATTCTTATTTCTAAAGTGAATCTTCGTTAACAGCATAAAATAAAACAAGGAGAGTCCAAGCGACTCTCCTTGTTTTATTTTATGCAAACGCACGATCGATCGCTTCTTCCAAAGTATTGGAAGTCATTTGAATATAGCGTTTTGTTACATTGATATCTGAATGGCCAGCCAGTTGCGCAACCGTGGCCAGGTCCACCCCTTTTTGAATCAACTCATAGCAAAACGTATGGCGCAGTTTGTGCGGATTTACACCATATTTTTTCAGCATATACTGCACAGCCCGCGTTGATATACGCTGCCCGACACTCGATATAAATAAAGCGTCTTTTTGAACCTTTTCCTTAGAACGGTAACGATTTAAATGCTCGCTTGCACCTGTCGAAAGAGGAATCATTCTTTTGATTTTCCCGTTTGATTCTCTAATGGCCAAGGCGTTGCCGGCCCTACGCTGGATAACATCATCATGATTTAATTGGCAAAGCTCGGAAACACGTATACCTGTATGGAGCAAAACATAGACAATGGCAATATCACGAAGATTTCCTTCTTTTTTTACCGCCTGAAGCAACCGGTCCCGCTCTTCTCTTTTTAACCCATCCGGAACATTGTCTTCAGCAGACGGGACAGCAAGAGAATGCACATCTTGGACAAGGTGGGGCTTCCCCATAAAACGAACGAATATACTCAATGCAGCCAAAGCTTTTCCAATCGTAGCTGCACTTTTCCCCTCCGCTTCCATCTCATGGAGATACGCTTCAATATGGTCTTTTGTCAGCATTTCAATCGATATGTCTCGTGAAATCATCCACTTATAGAAAGCATGCAGCACTCCGCTGTATGTCTTAATTGTATTTTCAGTTTTTTGTTGCTTTTTCAACCAATCACAAAATGGTTCTATAATGGAGGCACTTCCTCCGTCACTATTTTCCACTTTATATTCCCCCATTCTTACGGTTATTCTATATTCACTATATCAGCACTATTCACAGAAATCAAAAACAGCGAAATAGATGATAATAAAAATAGCCCACACGGCTCGACTACTGATGGCTGCTGCATTCCTGCCCTGACCCTTTCGTAGTTTTACCGTTGGACTATTTGACTGGGCTAGCTGGATTCGAACCAACGCATGACGGAGTCAAAGTCCGTTGCCTTACCGCTTGGCTATAGCCCAATGATTATGAAGATAACATTTACTATTATAACTGTAATCAGCAATTTTATTCATATGGCGGAACAGGAGGGATTCGAACCCTCGCGCCGGTTACCCGACCTACTCCCTTAGCAGGGGAGCCCCTTACAGCCTCTTGGGTACTGTTCCATTGGGTATACAAAACCTCATAAGCCGCGTTTTGTTCACCATTTTCTGCAAACGAAGCGCACTTCTCGTACAAGGTGGAGAATCATCTATCTCACCGCATGAAAGCGATGGTGTCTATATCGGTTGTATTCCCTCAAGACACTTCCCCTACCATTGTTTGGGTTTCTCGCTCGTGGGGTTTACCTCGTTCCACCTTCAAGGTTTCCCTCGAAGCTCCGTCACTGTGGCACTTTCAAGGTATTCACACCATATCCAACGGACTTAGGTGTTTTCCCTGCCGTCAGCCTGATGTTCAATCAAGCTGCCCTGACTTATCGTTTCGCCAGGCACGAACACTACAGACATCTCAGTCTGTGCGAGCACGGACTTTCCTCACAGATCGAAATCTGCGCGATTCTCTCCGGTTTTGTATAGAGTTGTAAAAAAGGGCGATTGATGGGAATCGAACCCACGAATGCCAGAGCCACAATCTGGTGCGTTAACCACTTCGCCACAACCGCCATCATTTAAGTTATAAAGCTTATAGCGGAATTTGTCCACTTTTCTTGGTGGCTAGCTACGGCTCCTAATCTTTCGGTCGTTTCACTTCTGCCTATGAAACCAAAGAACGGTTTCCCAATCAGAAGCTCCAACGCCTCTCAAGATTGAACAGTCGCCTTCGCTTTTCTTTATAAGTGCAGCCGAGAGGACTTGAACCTCCACGGGATTGCTCCCACTAGGCCCTCAACCTAGCGCGTCTGCCATTCCGCCACGACTGCGTATAATATCTGTGGCTTACATGAATCATCTTATCATTTTTATTCTCAGAAATCAAGTTCTGCGAAGTTTTTGTTATAAAAAAAGTTCATGTAAATTTTTCCATAAACTAATTAAATGCGATATATGGAGCGGGTGATGGGAATCGAACCCACGACATCAGCTTGGAAGGCTGAGGTTTTACCATTAAACTACACCCGCATATGGAGCCTAGCGGGATCGAACCGCTGACCTCCTGCGTGCAAGGCAGGCGCTCTCCCAGCTGAGCTAAGGCCCCATGACTTTATAAACATTCTGGTCGGGAAGACAGGATTCGAACCTGCGTCCCCTTGGTCCCAAACCAAGTGCTCTACCAAGCTGAGCTACTCCCCGTTATGATAACTTTTATTTTTGGAGGCGGCAACCGGATTCGAACCGGTGAATAAAGGTTTTGCAGACCTTGGCCTTACCACTTGGCTATGCCGCCTTAATGTAAATCGAGCGTCAGATGGAATTCACCCTCAACATCTCAACTATATCATATTCATTCTCAGAAGTAAAGTTCTGCGAAGTATTTAATAAATTAAAAATGTAATTTTTATCTATTCTACACTATATGCAATCAATCAGCAAATGGTGGGCCTAAATGGACTCGAACCATCGACCTCACGCTTATCAGGCGTGCGCTCTAACCAGCTGAGCTATAGGCCCAAAAATCAAATTGCTTTTCTTAAAATGGCGCGCCCGACAGGAGTCGAACCCATAACCTTCTGATCCGTAGTCAGACGCTCTATCCAATTGAGCTACGGGCGCATATTTAGCGATTGTCTAGCTGCGAGAGCCAAAGCGTACGGCTGTTTCGCTTCTTCTGTTGAGACTATCGTCTCTTCCGCCAGAAGCTCCAACATCCTATCGGCAAGAGTCAGGATGACGAGAATTTCGATGTTAGCTACAGGACGTGGCTGTTCTTAATCGAAATACGGCTTTCTCCGCTTTTTCTTCAATGGTGGAGGATGACGGGATCGAACCGCCGACCCCCTGCTTGTAAGGCAGGTGCTCTCCCAGCTGAGCTAATCCTCCGCATTACAGGTTTTGACCTGTAAATGATGACCCGTACGGGATTCGAACCCGTGTTACCGCCGTGAAAGGGCGGTGTCTTAACCGCTTGACCAACGGGCCATAACGACTGGCAATGTCCTACTCTCGCAGAGGGAATCCCTCAACTACCATCGGCGCTAGAGAGCTTAACTTCCGTGTTCGGCATGGAAACGGGTGTGACCTCTCTGCCATTATCACCAGACAAGATAATTTGCAAAATGATAACTCTATGTGAACATTCCAAGAAGAATGATATTTTCAATCACTTCAGAATTTTCTATCAAGTCAAAAAAGCAACTTTTACATAAAATCATTTATTCGAATCAAAAGTCAACAACTTTTTAATTCAATCATCATCATTGAATCTCGTTTTCAACAACACGCATTATCATATCGCATTACTTCGCAGAAGTCAATATCTACGAATATTTTTTTTTGACAAAACATGACGAAATTGCGATAAACAAAAAACAGCTTTCTCATCATAATCCATTTAAATCACTTTGTGAAGTCTTTTTTTAACGGTTTTTTTTCCATAAAAATAACCCGCTTATTCAGCGGGCTATTTCCATTATTACGCCTCAAAATAATCTTTGTAATAACCGCCTACATGACCAGTATTGTCTACAACGAAATAAAATTCTTCTGTTTCATTTTTTACTTCATATGTTTTACCAGCAGTCAATGCATTGTTAACCATGTATTTTTCTGCATTCGTATGTACGCACTTCACGGTCTTAACAGTTTCGCGGTCTTTCCATGTAAGATGAATCATTCCTCTTACCTCCTTTTATATCGTTATATCTATATATTAACGAAAAATAAAGGAAAATCCAGTTTTAATTTTCAAACAATTCATTCTTGACATTTCCTCTTTTTCCACGCATAATATCAACAAATAAATGATAACGAAAATAGTGCGGGATTAGTAAATTTGTGGAATGTGATAGAGAGTGGAACTCATCGGCTGGAAGGTTCCTCACAGAAAGCAGATTGAACCTACCCTCTTCAACTGCCTATGCAAACATAGGCCGTTTTTCCACGTTACGGATTGAGGTGGATGCTTAGGCATCAACAAAGGTGGTACCGCGGAGCGATGTTTCCGTCCTTTTTAAGGACGGAAACATCGCTTTTTTTATTTTCAACACATCTAGTGGACAGCATTATTGTCACTTTATTAAAGAAAGGTTCGAAAAAAAATGAAAAAACAACGAATAGTCGTGAAAATCGGAAGCAGTTCGTTAACAAATGATAAAGGCATGTTAAGTGAAGAAAAAATGCGCGACCATGTCGAGGCACTTGCGCATCTGAAGCAGCAGGGCCATGATGTGATTTTGATTTCCTCTGGAGCTGTGGCTGCAGGATTCAGATCTTTAGGCTACCCAATCCGCCCGAAAACAGTGGCAGGAAAACAAGCAGCTGCGGCAGTAGGTCAAGGACTGCTCATGCAAGGATATATTTCCCATTTTAGCGAATTTAATATCGTACCAGCCCAAATGTTATTAACGAGAGAGGATTTTTATAGTCAGGAACGATTTCGAAATTTATATTCAGCCATGAACGAACTGTTGGAATGCGGTGTCCTTCCTATTATCAATGAAAATGATTCAGTTTCCATTGAAGAACTGACATTTGGAGATAACGATATGCTTTCAGCACTCGTCAGCGGCTTTTTGCATGCCAATGCCCTCATTATCCTGACGGATGTAAATGGTTTGTATGATGGGAATCCGAACACTTCAAAAGATGCCAAAAAATATCATTTCATTCCTGAAATCACCGAAGAATTATTGCATATTGCAGGCGACAGCGGTTCGTCGGTCGGAACGGGCGGAATGAAATCGAAACTGCTGGCCGCTCAAAAAGCCCTTTCTCTTGGTGTAAGTGCCTTCGTCGGCAAAGGAAAAGGCAAAGAAAAGCTAACCGATATTTTAGCGGGCAAAGGTGATGGCACATACATCGGGGGACCATTTCAAACTCAAATGCAAATGAAGAAACAGTGGATTGCCCATCATTCCCAAGTAACCGGAACGATTGAGATAGATGAGGGAGCGGAAAAAGCCCTTCTTCAAAACGGAAAAAGCCTTCTTCCTGCTGGTGTCACCAATGCCGAAGGCTCATTTAAAGCACTTGATGTTGTTGAAGTCATCAATCAAAAAGGGCAAGTAATCGGCAAAGGACAAATTTATTACTCCTCTGAGGATTTACATAAAATTAAAGGATGCTCAAGCGATCAGGCAAAAAGTTATTCCATTAACCAACGAGCTGAAGTCATCCACCGAGATAATTGGGTAAGCAATCGAAAGGAGCGAACAATTAAATGAATGAATTAATCGAAAAAGCAAAAAAACTAAAAAAAGCAGCAAAAACAACAGCGATGCTGTCAACAGAAGAGAAAAACCGTGCTCTTGCCACAGTGGCAGAAGCCCTTTTGCTTGAAAAAGAATGGATAATCCAAGAAAACGAAAAAGACATTCAGCAAGGAAAAGCAAATGGCTTTTCCCCTGCCCTGCTTGACCGCTTATTATTAACCGAAGAGCGAATCAACCAAATTGTAGACGGCATTCACCAGCTTCTTCAATTGGAGGATCCAATTGGAGAAACGATTGAACAATGGGAAAGACCGAACGGCTTGCACATCCAATCGATTCGTGTGCCTCTTGGAGTAATTGGCATGGTGTATGAAGCACGTCCAAACGTAACCGTTGATGCGGCAAGCCTTTGTTTAAAGGCGGGAAATGCAGTTCTATTAAGAGGAAGCTCATCAGCACTTCATTCGAACAAAGCGCTCGTTTCCATTATGCGCCAAGCTCTTGAAAGCTCTCCTATTCCGGCTGATGCCGTTCAGCTTCTTGAAGATACGAGCCGTGAGACAGCGTCGCAGATGTTCAAGCTTAATGATTACTTAGACGTTCTTATCCCTCGCGGAGGCGCAGGCCTTATTCAATCAGTCATTCAAAACGCGACCGTTCCTGTGTTAGAAACAGGTGTAGGAAACTGTCATGTTTTCATCGACGAATCCGCCGACAAACAGATGGCCATCGATATTGTTCTGAATGCCAAAACACAGCGCCCTTCCGTTTGCAACGCCATCGAAACAGTATTAATCCATAAAAGTTGGCCATATATAGAAGATCTGCTAACTGCTTTGCAAACAAAAGAAGTGGAACTCCGAGGAGACGATACTCTTTCTGCCGCGTACTCATTCGTAAAGAAAGCAACTGAAGAAGACTGGCACACAGAATATTTAGCGCCGATTTTAGCTATTAAACTTGTAAAAGGAGTAAAAGAAGCCGTCAACCATATCGATGAATACGGAACGAAACATTCAGAAGCAATTATCACGGAAAACGAAAAGCATGTTCAATTCTTTTTCCAGGCCGTGGATGCCGCCGCCCTTTACCATAATGCTTCTACACGTTTTACAGACGGAGAACAATTCGGCTATGGTGCCGAAATCGGCATCAGTACACAAAAACTCCATGCTCGCGGCCCAATGGGATTGCGCGCCATTACCACAACGAAAGCCATCATACGCGGCACCGGACAAATCCGTGCATAAAAGATGAATCCAAAAAGCCCTGTCATGGAAATCCATTAAAATCAGGATTCTGTGACAGGGCTTTTTATTAAATCTCATTTTTACGAAACGACCCGAGACTTATTAAACAGCCTCTTACAGCCGAAAAGTTGAACACGCCGGCAATTGTATTTCCACTGTCGTGCCTTTCCCGATCTCGCTCGTAATGATCATATCGCCGTCATGCTCTTCAATGATTTTCCGGCTGATCATTAAACCAAGGCCCGTTCCTTTTTCTTTCGTACTGTAAAACGGTTCCCCCATATGCTTCAGGCGGCTTGCTTCAATACCGATGCCATTATCAATAATGAAAATGCTGACGCTCTCTCCTTTCATTACTGTGGAAATGCTAACAATCCCTTTCTCATCAACAGCTTCAATGGAATTTTTCATAATATTCAAAAATACTTGTTTTAATTTATTCATGTCACCGTAAATGATTGGCATGCACGAATCGAAAGCGGTATCAATTATTACATCAGCCAATCCGCCTTCAATCTCTCCCAATTTCACGACTTGTTGAATAATCTCATTAATGGAATGATACTCAAATTGGGTCACATGCGGCTTGGCAAGAGACAAAAATTCATTTGTAATCATTTCAATTCGATCAATTTCATCCAACATTACTTGAAGAATATCTTTATTCGTCATTCTCATTTCATGGAAGAGCTGTAAAAATCCTTTTAACGATGTAAGCGGATTTCGAATCTCATGAGCCACACCTGCTGCCAGCTGCCCGATAATGGCGAGTTTCTCCGATTTTCTTAACAACTCCTCTGTATTTTTTCGGTCCGTAATGTCACGAACAATCGAAGAAATCCCATATATGGTCCCTTCCCCATTTTTGATGGGGCTTGCGGTAATACTTACATATATGGGCGTGCCATCAGGACGATGTCGTATCGTCTCTACATTTTTGAAATACTCTCCATTCCGTACGCCATGAAAAAACATTTCCACTTCGTCTTTATAATCGTGAAAAACGGTAATGATATCATTGCCGATCACCATTTCTTTTTTCCATCCGTATAAATTTTCAAATGCTTGATTGACACGGAGAATAGATCCATTTTCATCAACAAGCATAATGGCATCCGATGTATCCTCGATAAAAGACTCGAGCAAGTTTTTTGTGGCAATCAATTCTTGTTCTATTCCGTCCTGAAGAACGTTATGACAACGTTTCGGCGACTTCTTTTTTAATACGAACGATTTCCTTTTTTCTTTATGAACCATCATTCCAATCATGATTTCATTATGTATAGGATAAGGCGCAATGCTGACCTTATATGTTTTTAATGGATCGGAAAAAAAGGAAAGGTTCATCTCAAGTGTTTCCAATGACTGGACAGCCTCCTCTACTTTCTCCTCCCATTTTTTTTGATAGCCATGCTCTACTATAGACGAAATATGTTTTAGTTTTCGTTGCTTCTGCAGCAGCTGGTAAAATCGTTCTGCACGTTCATTCATGTAAATGATTTCACCGTTTCTTCCTACTAACAACATCGGATACGGAACAACCGATAAAATGTCATATTGAAACGAGTTTCCTAAGATGTTGGCAAGCATGAAAACACCTCTTCCTACTCCCAGATAGTCTTTTTTATCTCTCATTAACAGGCAGTAAGACCCCTGATGGAAATTTCCTTTTATTATTATAATCATACAATTTTTCAGAATATTTTCTCTACATTTTTTTGAAAAAAATTGAAAACATTGAGATAATTTATCGTTTTTTTCTGTCGAGAGGCTGAAAATCTTTTTCGTCGGCTATCCGAATTTAAAACACGGTCATCTTAATGCGTAGTATGGATTAAACAAAGCCTAAAACATAAAAAATCTGCCACGCTGTCTACTAAAATAAGCCTTTATTCTCCATAAATGTTTTACGCTATTTGACGCAAACTAAGGTTCATCCTAGTTCATAAGGAGGCTTAATGATGGATCAAAAAGAACAGGCACGCCAATTTCAGGATGACCTGGAACAATATAAGATGGATAATGTCCTCAACACACCTAAAAATTACGTGTATCGGGTCGGCTATGAAACAACTACCGGGAACGCGACCACTCCGGAACATACCGTCGTTAAAAAAACAAGAGAATTAAATGAATAGAGGATGACTCCAAGGGTTAAAAACAACCCTTTTGAGTCATCCTCCTGAAGGACCCGCCTTGAAAATCCAGTAAAACCAAGGAATTTCGTGACGGGTCTTTTCATTAAAAATCAGTTTTGTGGTCTAAGAGAGGCCTATGGGATATCTTCCTTTTTTAGAGGACTGACTGGAAAGCATGCTTTTATGCATTCAGAACAGCCTCTTGCCATAACTTTTGCAGTTCGTCTCTCGCTTCTGAAATCGAGGGATGGAATTGGATGTCCGCTTCACGTCTCGCTCTTTTTACCCATTCGATGGCCTCTGTTATTTCTTGATTCTGGACGCGCCTGATGCCTGCCTTTCGGCAAATCGTTTTTCCCGCCACCACGCCTTGGGCCATCGCCACTTTTGCCCCTTCAATACCGGTGATGTTTCCTGCGACAAATAAACCGGCCACATTCGTTTCCATCGTTTCATCATGGAGAGGGACAACACCGCTCAATCCGTCAAGACGGGCAAATGAACAGCCCGTGTTAACGGCCAGTTCATAAAGAGGCGACAATCCCCCGGATATACAAACGACATCAACCGATTCTTTATAAGGAAGACCCACTGCATTTCCTTTAGAATCAATTTTCGTCAAAACGGCTTGTTCCGCCTCATTTTTCCCTTCAATTCCAATAAGGGACCGGCGGAAATGGATTGGAATCCCCCACACTTTAAACCCCCATGGCGGATATAGAAAAGAAGCTAATTTTCTTCCGTTTTCCGTTTTTAATAACCGGCCTCCCATACGAAGCAGCGGGGAAGGAGCGTGAGAAGTGAACGATTTGAACGAATCCATCAACTGATCAGGGACCGACGCTTCTTTAGTAAACTCATTTTTCGGAAGCATAAACACCCCGATTACATCTACCCCAGCCAATTTCATCGCTCTCGCTATGCTGAGTGATAAAATATCAATTCCTGCGATTGCCGCCTTTTGGCCAGGTTTGATTCGATACACATTCGTCAACACTTGTGCCGCGCCGACGGACATGACTCCAGGCAGTGTCCATCCGGGTATCGGCACCGGCTTTTCTACAGCACCGGTCGCCAGCAAAACCGCTTCTGCTTCAATCACGAATCCTTTGGAGTGCTGCTGATGAACATCCGATACAAATACGTTCCATCCTTTTTCCAACGCCCACACCTGTTTACCCGAAAGGATCGTTACATTCACAGCCAACGCTCGCTGCACTAACTGCTCTGCTTGCTCATAACCTTTCCACCATTTTCTGCCCACCGGCTCTTCATGCAGCTGACCAAGCAGCTTTCCGCCTGGTTTGGGATGATCATCGATGACGATGACCGATCCACCTCTTTCTCCGATTTCCCTTGCGGCCGTCAATCCTGCAGGGCCGCCGCCTATAATCACCACATCTGCTTTCAACACTCGCCTCCTCCTTCTTCCGAAAAAAAACAGGCCCCTTCTTTAATCGGTGTCACGCACGCCCGGACCATCCCGAATGTTTTTTCATAGATACGACAGTCATAACAATGTCCAATACCGCAATAAATTCCCCTGTTGTTTCCTGCTTTTTCAGTGTTCCTTAATGTCTTGATTCCATTTGCCCATAAAGCGGAGGAGATTGTGTCTCCCTCCATTCCTTTTATGACTTGTCCGTTAAATTCAAAGGTGATGTCTTTGCCCGAAACAGAGGGAAGAATGGGATGCTGCGATATTCTCATTTTCCTCTCTCCTTTCCTGTTACCATGGACAATGGCAATGGGCGAACCGGGGCATGAATCGTCAGCTTGCTCGGCATCGATTGGACTCCTGCGTTCTGTTCCCGTGTCATCGTTTCAAGCAGCGTCCGGCACACGCGCCCTTGACACATTCCCATACCTGCTCTTGTGGCCATTTTCAGCTCCTGAGATGTACAGGCTCCGTTTGCTATCGCTTCTTTCAATTGGCCATAGTCAACCTCTTCACATCGGCAAATGATGACATCATTGCGGCTCATACGACACTCCTCCACTCACTTTCATTGTTTGCAGCCGGTTTGGAGAAATGAATGACAGCAACTCTTCAACTCCATTGGCTTGAACGTTTCCTGTCTCGAGGTCAGCGACCAGGCAAGAAAGCAGTTTTCCCATCACCACCGACATTCCATAGCCATGCCCATTGTAGCCGGCTGATATATAGATATTTTCATACTTGCCCACTCTTCCGAAAAACGGAAGGTGGTCAGGCGTAATTTCAACCGTTCCGGCAAACGCCCGCAATAACTGCTTTGTATGATAGGCCGGGAACAACTCTAAAAATCGCTCTGTTAATAACTGAATGGCAAACGTCGTGTTTGCCGTCTCGAAACCCGTTTGCTCCCATGCTCCACCCCCTCCATATAGAAAATTTCCGGCGTGGGTTTGTTTTAAATAAAGCCCGTTTCCCGATACAAAGGGTCGGATTCTTTTTTGGTTCACGATTTCAGTCACCATGATTTGCGAGCGGCGCGGTATGATGGTTATATCCGTATGTAAATGTTTCGCAATTTCTCCCGTCCATGGGCCCGTGCAAACGATAACGGTATCGCACCCAATGCTTCCTTTGTTTGTTTTCACTTTTCCGATACGCGAGTCCATCGTTTCAAATCCTGTCACGTCCGTATGACTTAACAGGATCACACCATCTTTATTCAAGACTTTGAGGAGACTTGCCACCGTTGTGAACGGATAGCTTTGACTGTCAATCGAGCTGAAGATTCCCCCGACAATTTGTGTTCCGATGTCAGGAAGCATACCCTGCACTTCCTCTTTGGATAACACGTTCGTCTCCAAACCGCTTAACGTATATAACTCGGCTGCCTGTTTGAGCTTTTCTAATTCATGCGCATTTCTCCCCAGCATCAAATGGCCTGTTTGTTCAAGCTTCGTATCGATTCCAAAAGAAGAAAGCGTCCTCCATAATTCAATGGACAAACGGGCAAACGGAATCTCTGTCAGCTCCCTCCCCATCGCCAGCACTCCGCCCCCGTTTCTCCCGGAAGCGCCCGCGCCAAATGACTTCTTTTCAATTACAGTGACTTGAAAGCCTTGACGCCGCATATAAAACGCACACATCAGTCCGACAATTCCTCCGCCTACGATGACGATATGATGTTTCCGCTCATTTGAATAACGACTGGAATCCATATATTCCTTTAAAGTTTCATAACGTTCTTTGGCCTTGATTGCCTCTTTTTGCGTTTCCTTTTTCACATCCAAACTGAGCAACGTTAATCGATCTTGTTCTTCCTCCATTTTTTTCATCCCCGCTTAAACGTTTTTTCCTCATAATAGAAGCGTTCATCACAAAGGAGAACGCTTCTATTATAGAGGTATTTCTTAATGTGTTATTGCATCGCTTCAAAATGATGACCGGCTTCTTCTTTTAGTCCCGTTACGGAAAAAACCAGCATCTTTCTTTATTTAACGATACGCAAAAAGGATGATAATCGCTCGCTTGTCGGATTCGATAGAACCACTTTAGGATCTCCTTGTTCTTCAATTTTTCCATTGTGCATAAATACGACCCGGTCTGCCACTTCTTGTGCGAATCCCATCTCATGGGTCACGACGACCATCGTCATTCCTTCTTGGGCCAGCTGTTTCATAACTTGCAGAACCTCTCCGACAAGTTCCGGATCAAGAGCGGATGTCGGTTCGTCAAACAGCATAATTTTCGGTTTCATCGCTAACGCCCTTGCGATGGCCACACGTTGCTGCTGACCTCCTGACAGCTTCTTCGGGTAAACGTCTTTTTTATCAGCAAGACCGACTTTTTCTAATAAGGCAATCGCTTCTTGTTCCACTTCTTCCTTCGTCCTTTTCAATACTTGAATCGGAGCGACCATCACGTTTTGCAAAACGGTCATATGAGGAAATAAATTGAACTGTTGAAACACCATACCTACCTCTTGCCTGATTTTACTGATGTTTTTAACCGAATCATCCATCACGATATTATCGATCACGATTTTCCCGTCCGATATCGTTTCGAGGCGATTCAAACAGCGAAGCAACGTACTTTTCCCCGAACCGCTGGCACCGATCAGGGCCACCACTTCTCCTTTGTTGATCGTCAAATTGATTCCTTTTAATACTTCTAATTTGTCGAAGTTTTTATGAAGATTCTCAATTTGAATAATAGCCTCTGCCTTTTCTGTTTTAATGGCTTGAACTTCCATCATAGCCACCCCCTACTGCTCGCTTACGGATAAACGAAGTTCGATTTTGTTTAGAATGAGGGTAAAAATCGTTGTCAAAACAAGGTACAGCCCAGCTGCCGCAATGTAAAATTCAATGAATGCATAGTTTGTGGAAGCATAACGCTGCGACACCATCATTAACTCGGAAACCGTCACAAGAGATGCCAAAGATGAATCCTTCAACATCATGACCGCCTGGTTTCCAAGCGCCGGAACGCTTACTCGAAACGCCTGCGGCAACACGATCAATTTCATGATGCCTGTATAACGCATCCCTAATGATTGGGCAGCTTCAATTTGCCCTTTCGGAATGGACATAATGCCCCCGCGGTAAATTTCCGCAATATAGGCCGCGGCATTCATTCCAAGGGCAATGACAGAAGAAACAAACGGCGATAGTTCAATGCCGAATTGCGGCAATCCAAAATACACAAGAAATAATTGAACAAGCATGGGTGTTCCCCGTATGATCCAAATATAAAAATCCGCGATCCATTCGAGTGGTTTAATATTGGAAATTTTCATTAAAGCAATGATTAAACCGAACACCAACCCTACAATAATGGAGACGACGGAAAGTTCGAGCGTGACGATTGTCGCCTTTAACATAAAAGGAACAAAATCAGAAACTAAGGAAAAATCCAGCATAGTATCACCTCTTAACTAATGTCTTCGCCAAACCATTTCATACTGATTTCTTTATATGTGCCGTCCTCTTTCATTTTTTTTAAATGTTTGTTGATTTCTTCTCTCAGCTCATCTTCGCCTTTGTTAAGGGAGATTCCCGCTGCCTCTTCAAAAAGGACATCCCCAATCGGCTTAAATGGATATCCGTTTTCTTTAATGATACGAGCCCCTACCGCTTTATCCGTAATGACACCTTCCACCCGATTTGCTGCAAGGTCCTGGAACGTAAGCAAATCACTCTTGTAATTCGCTACCTGGGCGCCAAGTTCTGTCGCTTTCGCTTCAAACGTCGTACCGATCGCTACCGCTATTTTTTTCCCTTTTATATCTTTTTCCGGATCTTTTATTCCGTCATATCCTTCGTTTACAAATACCTGTGCTCCCGTATGGAAATATGGATCTGTAAAATCAACTTTTTGCTGGCGTTCAGGTGTGATGGCCATGCTGGAAAGGATGATGTCATATTTTTGGGAAAGCAGCCCGCCGATAATGGTATCCCACGGTGTTTCGACAAAGTTTGGCTTTACCCCCATTCTTGATGCAAGCTCGTTTGCGATATCAACATCAAAGCCTACCAATTTATCTTCCTCATCATGATAGTTAAACGGTGGATATACCCCCTCGATTCCAATATTGATGACTTTTTCTTCTTGAATGCGTGCCAGTACACTTTCATCTTTCGTCCCTTCTTTTGACTCCCCGCCGCCGGCTGTTTCCTTGCTTCCACAGGCCGCCAACATCACGACCATCACAATTGCGATAAAAATGCTCATCCATTTTTTCATTCTCATCCCTCTTTTCATTTTTTGATCATGCCTTTTCAACCAAAAACCATGCTATCTTTCTCTTTGTTTGGCTATCCACCTTTGGGTGATTGACCCTCCTTCTTTGAGCCCCATGTTTTTGCCTTGAATATGTAGAAGTCATACGATGTTCCGGTTACTGCCTGCTTTTACAAGAAACCCTTTCATCCTTTTTCCCTATCCATCACCACCTCTACGGTTATATCAGCGCGCTGCCTTGGTTTTCTGCCATACTTAATAAAATATAGAGCAGACTGATTTTTTAATATCAATCACGGCTTCCGATTCTCTCAACCCCTCTTTTTCCGCTCTCTTACAACTGCTAAAACTATTTTCACATAGTTTGATATGTATAAAAAAAAGCCGAGCAAAATCATGCATCACCAAATAGAATGCTCGCTTAAACATTCTTAAATCGTGTTCATGTTTGCCCGGCTTTAATGAGACCATGGGAAGAGGTTGTCTTCCCACTTCATTTTAACCAAACGTTCTTGTGGATGTTTTATTCTTATTATTGAATAAATGATTTGATCCTTAAAAATGAATCTTTAGACCTGTTTTAAAAGAGTTTTCATAGTTAATTATATTTTTCTATTTTTCTCTAGTCAACATAAAATTTAAAATATTCTAAATATTTTAAATTGATAAGATTAAAATTTTTCTTTTTATCCCTCCTACATTGTCTAAAGCGTTTCATCCGTTCAAAAGAATAACTTTCCTTACACGCTGCCTACAATGGAAACATCATCGCTTTCTCGGAACGATTAACTATCTTGAATATATGCTAACTCCTTATCTAACAATAAAAAATCGAGTATAAAATCCTATGCGATTTCACACTCGATTTACTATGTGGTTTCTAATGGCTCTTCACGTTATTAGTACTGCTTAACATAAGGAAGCATCCTCTTTTGATTCATCTATAATACTGTCGATATGACTGTAAAAGATGATCGGCTTCATGCTGATGAACATGTACAAAATAATGCTCTTGGTCGTCTCCCCTTAATTCCATGACTGTGTCATGTTGGGGCCCCGTTAAAATCGCATATTTTTTCCCGTTGATTTCATACATATCATGCACGGAATATCTCATCTCCTGCCCATCATCATTGATGAAGGTCAATGCCGCTCCTAAAACATCGCCATCTAAATAGTTCGCATCCATTCATCTCACCTCATTATGATGTATATGATTAGCGTATCCGATTTTATCCATCATTATGAAAAGCTGTATCATGGACAGCTTGCTAGCCTCTATAGCTCTTTAACGGATTGTACTTTTGATGACTGATTGAAAGCTTTAAGACAGCCTACTTATTTCTTCGCTGATATTGGATTGCTTCATTTCGTTCCCCGCCATCAGCCAGTTCCTCTGAAAATTCGTGGTCTTTATGAGTTGTTTTTGAAACAAGTTTAGATGAACGGATAACGGAAGCAGGCAAGTTGTTGTTAGGCGCCGCTTCTTCATTCCATTTCCCCATACATCTCACCCTTTCTTTTTTGTTTAGTATGGGAAATTACACAAAAAACATTCCAATTCTCTTGTTGAAGATGCCGTTACTTCATTCTCTCTTATATGAAAATGTGTTTGATGATAAGGAACTTCTCCCATATGTTTCCTCTGACAGTACACGAATTCCGTTCCGCTTCAATAGGGCGGCGGCTACTCCATTCCCCGTCACTTTACACGCTGAAAAGGTTCCATCATATATTTTTGCCGATCCGCATGATGGGCTGGACTCTTTTAAAATCGCCTCTTTGACTCCCGCAAGTTTTGCCGCTTGCAACGTCTCGTAGGCCCCTTTTATAAACTGGTCTGTCACATCTTCACCTGTATTGGTGACCACTCTCGCTTTCCCATCCAATACATCCTCTCCGCCTCCTCCTATAATTTCAGCAGGAGGCCGGGGGGTGGATAAACCGCCGAGTTGTTCAGGACAAACAAAGATGGCTTTCCCCTGTTCTACCATCTCTACAAAGCTCTTTACTGTGCTGGATTTGCCGTCATATCGGCATTCACAGCCTGCCAAACAAGCGCTTATTAGCTTCATCTTTTCCCGCTCTCCCTTTAGAAATCCATTTTTTCACTTTAAGTATAACGAGGAAACATAAGAAAACCCAGCTTATTTGCCGGGATTTTTTCTCACCTGCCAATACTGCCTTCTGCTTGTTCACAAGCGCGGACAGCCTCTTCATAGGAAGTGTGGACAGCTCCGGAATTCTCTGGCTGCTTCGCCGCATTACACGCATTATGTACAGCATTATAGGCATTTTGAAGCATGATGGCCTTGTCACCTTGTGTCATACCAATACAACCTTGGAGATTTTGAGCCGCTTGCTGCAGCTGTTCTTGTGCCAGCTGCGGGTTTTGCATCGCCTGTTGAAGCGCTTGTTTCGCCTGCTCTAACACTTGTTGAGCGTTTTGCATCCGTTTTTCCTCCTTGAGAAGTAAACTCACAATAAAAGTTAGCTTTTCACAAGAAGAAGGGAGTTATACAAAATATGTCCATCCGCTAAAAGGACCTGAAACAACTTTTTTCTTTTATTTGAAATGCAGCGGATAAGGAATGGATACGGTATTATCTTCAGAGATTTTTTCAGCCGTTATACGGTTGCCGTATGCATCTTCATGGATAAGCACCATCACCTTTTTCGATAATGTGTCATACTTGAAAGACACCTTTTCTGGAATGACTGCTGTACGAAAAGATACCATGTCATCTTCAGCGCCTATAGGAATAAGTTCATATTTGTAGAACACTCCATACGCTTTAGGCATTGTCACAAAGCAGGCTCCTTTTTCTTTCGTAATGAAGATATTGAAGCTTTCTCCTTCATTCTCTACTGCATATGTTCCTTCTAATCGCAAAGCATCCACATCCAGCTTGAAAGGACGATCATTCGAAAATGGAATGTCTACCTCTTCCCCGAACATAATCCGTGCCGCTTGATCATGAATGAACGGGATGGCTGTCAAAGATACATTGCTGAGCAAAATAATAACGACATCTTCATCGGGATAACGGGCAAAATGACTAATCGTGCCGGTCGTGTCTCCGAGGTGACTGATTCTTCTTCTCATTTCTCCGCCCAATTGATCATTTGTCACATGCCATCCGTACCCGCCGTAGATTGGCTGGTGAGCCGTAAACATGTTGCTGAGAGACTCTTTCCTCAAAATGGTTTCCTCATTGAGTGCCAAATGCCATGTGAACAAATCCTCTACTGTCGAATATAAACCATAAGCTCCAAATGAAGCGGACATATCTTCGTATTCCGGAAATACAACGTCTTCCCATACTGTATAGCCGGAAGACAAATGTGGAACGACATTTCTTCCATTGGTATAGCCTGTAGCCTTCATGCTCAATGGATTTAACAAGTATTGCTCGACGTAATCACCGTAAGAAAGTCCTGATACCTTTTCAATGATAGCGCTCAATAATAAATAGTTTCCATTGCTGTAATGAAACTTTTCTCCCAGCTCTGCCACAAGAGGAAGATGTTTAAATAAATCGATTATATAATTTACCGATGGAGCATACAGACGCATCGTCGTATCCCAAAATTCTTCTGTCACAGTGTGATTAGGGATACCAGATGTATGGGTTAATAAATGGTGGATTGTGATTTTTTTTCCGTTTGGATAATCCTCTATAAATCGATCAATAGTATCTGAAACCTTCAATTCACCCTTCTCTTCCAATTGCAGAATCGCCGTAGCGGTAAATCCTTTTGTGATGGACCCGATCCGAAACTTCGTGTGTGGTTGATTATATACACCGTGTTCAAAGTTGGCAAACCCGTAGCCCTTTTTCAGCCAAATATCTTCTCCTTTTACCACTAACACACTCCCGTTGAAATAACCGAGGTTCCCTAAACGATCCATAAACTGCACTAATTTTTCTTTCCGTTGAGTATCATCTTTCTTCTCTCTCATTTCATTCCCCATCCGTTTTGATTATGGCAGGTGTATTCCGCACGAAGTGCCAAAAATTTTTATTATTCCATTCCACTCTGCTTTTCCTTTTTCGATTTTGGTGAAGCTGAATCCATTTTTCAGTAGTACTGTTCAAAATAAAAGCGATTCTCACATTCAAAATCATATAACACTTTTTCTTGCCCCTTCACAAACAGTTCCAGCCTCATTTATTATCCCTCTTCCATTAATTATCCGAATATTTAATTTTATCACGAAAGAAAGTGACATAGTATGTGCAATTTTCCAAGGGTGCCTTATTGATTAAAAGGAACACTATAATAGTCAGAAGATGACAAATAAAGAAGACATAAAGGGGTAGAACGATGAAGAACTCACCTATGACGAAGGCAGCGATGACATTTGCTCTTGCATTGTCTGTCATGAGCGGATGTAATAATGCTGTGGAAGAAAAGCGAATGGCACAAACACCGGATACGAAAAAAGTTATTAATACAAAAAATGGCTACATTACGGGAGAGCCTGTTGCTTATCGAACGGAAAATAATAGTGTAAATAATGGCATAACGGGAAAACCGGTCGGTTATTACCGAAATCAGAATTATTATCGACCTCAGCAGGATTTTGCTAATGTTCCAGATACTGATACGATGGACGGAATTCCAAATTTCGATCAAAATACGGGCATGTTGAACAGAAATCCGGATTTTAATCAAACGACTCCTTCTCCTGGAGCGCCGCCAACACCAGAAACGGCTCAGCCTTCACCTCCTAAACAAACACCGTCCACATTTGCAGGTGACGCGATGGTCCAGCAAGTCGTTCAACTTACAAATGAACAGCGCCGAAAAAATGGAGTTCCTGATTTGCAAGCAGATACGACATTGACGAATATGGCTCAGGAGAAAGCACAAGATATGCTGGAAAACAACTATTTCTCTCACACAAGTCCGACTTACGGTTCTCCTTTTGATATGATGAAAACATTTGGCATTTCTTACAGAACCGCGGGTGAAAACATTGCAAAAGGGCAACAATCGGCACAGCAGGTAGTAAATGATTGGATGAATAGCCCCGGCCATCGCGCCAACATTTTAAACGGCAGCTTTACTCACATTGGAGTAGGCCATACGACAAGTGAAGGATATTGGACTCAAGAATTCATTGCTAAATAAAAGAGCGTGGGATATCCCACGCTCTTTTATTTAACCCTTTTATAATTTTTATGATTGACAACAGTACGGATCGGTTCTCCCGTATTCGGATTTTTTCCGACTTCAACAATGACCGAGTTTTCACGGACAACGATAACTTTCCCTTTTTCGCCTTTTCGTTCGCCTTGTTTAAACTGAATCATGTCGCCGACATTTGCTGCCTTCACTTTTTTTGGTTCTTTTTCCTGTGCTGTCTCTTCCTGCAGAAGCTCTTGTGCCATATCCATCTCTCCTTCGTTGGTTCATTGTTAGTGTTGTTATCTGAGCCCTCATTCATTCGGTTTTGTGTATTTTCTGTCCATCCTTATATTTACATTTCAGGAAGCGAGATAGCTTACCCCTTCCAAGTGGAGAGTGACATAAAAGAGTCCGCTCCCTGCGTTAAATGCTCTTTTGAAGCAACTTCCTTAATAGAGGGAATAGTACATCAGGCAATTCATCCACATTCGGGACTAGAATGCTGTATTTTCCGTAAATATTTTGAATCGTTTTTTGCTGACCCTCGTCAATATAACCGTTGGATAAAAAGACATTGATGACTTCGATTCCTTGTTTTCTTGCATCCAATACCGCTTCATGCGTATCGATAATTCCATTCTGTTCATAGTCCATTGCAGCCGGTTCTCCATCGGAAAAGACGAGTAAAAATTTTTGGGCTTCCGAACGCTTCAGCAATCGATTCGTCATATGTCGGATTGCATATCCATCCCGGTTGTCCTCTTCCGGTTCAAGCTGCATAATTTCAGGACCGCTTTTTCGTTTTAAAGAAGACGTAAAATCAATAACCGTTTTAAAGTAGTTCGGCTGTCTTGTCTCTGTTGCCTCGTTCGTATCTTCCCAGAAACCCACCACTTCATGCGGGACACGGACAGATGATAACGCTTCATGGAATAACGTGATCCCCAATTTCGTTTCATCCATTTTATCGAACATCGAACCGGAACAATCGACAAGCAATGAAAAGACGGCATCGATTTCAATGGACGGCTGGTGTTTTTTATAAAACAGCCTTGGATTTTCATCCGTCAGAAGACGAAGGAGCTTTTTATTCAAACGGCCGAAATGCAAGTCTGTTCGCGGCAAGGTCTTTTTATGCTCCAACGTTTTTTCAATCATTTGTTTTAGTTTCTTTTGATAAGGAGCAATTACTTTTTTGTTCTCTTCATAGCGGCGAATATGCTCAGGATCCGGTACATCCGGCGTTTGAAAAACAGGATAGGCATACTTATTGTCCTTTCCGAACTCACTCTCGCCGCCGCCCTGTTCCTCATCACGATTGCTTTCCATCGCTTCCATGTGGGAATAATCGTTTTGTTTGCTTTTCCTTGCAGCTCCTTGGACCATTCCAAGCGCTTGATCACCGTCTTCTCCTTCACGTCCGCCTTCACCCATTAAATCGGTTTTGGAGCCATGCTCAATATCAAATTGCAAAAAGCTCTTGGTCGCTCTGCTCGTTTCACGGTGATGCGTAGGCATATCGTTTTCATGAATGTCTTCATCACCTTTCTGGATTTTTCCGAGCGAATCATCATTCTCGAGCTTCGCCTGACGCTTAAGGTCATCAAACGTCAGCCCCTCTTCCCACTCATCATAATCAAGTTCAGGCAAATGAAAGTACATATTGAGCATATCTCGTTCCAGCACTTCATCTAACACGTCTGCAATCTCCATGACCATTTTCGTTAAATCTTGTGTCGTTTTCGCTTCATACACCTTTGTCAATTCATTGCGCACGTACGGAAAGACGCGGTCAATCGGCTCAGAAATCGATGGAATCTCCTCAAACGGATTATCCGTTGTCAATAAAAGATACAAACCGTTAAAAAAGGCATCCGTCTGAACACTTTTGACAAGGTTCACATTCAGTTGATCGTGAAAATATTTCCGGTACACATTCCGGCGCACCATAAACGCTTTTTTCGTACCTGGACGCTCCCGTTTGCAAAGCTCTTCCAGGCGCAAATCTTCACATACCATGAGCAACTGTTTGGCGAAGCTTGATATAGACAATTTTCCTGCCTTCTTTAAAAAAGAACCGATTTCTTTAAAATGAGTATGTTGATAACTCCCGATACTGCGAAGAAACACATCTGTCTTTAAGCCGTCGATCATTTCTTGAGCCGGCCGGTTATCCCAAAAATGACTGACAAACACTTTGCCTGCAAACGGATCATAGTACGACTTAAAAGCATACTCCACTTGGATTTCATCTTGCTTTGTCAGCGTTTTAGCCAAATCGGCAAGCTCCATAAACAAAAAGGAGTCGATATTTTTATCGTTAAATTTAATAAATCTCATCGTTTACAACCTCACTCAAACAGCGTTTCCGCAATGTTTCGAATGGCTGCCTTTTCCCTTTCATCTTCTAACTTTTCGATAATTCCACGCTGGATTGCACGCATTGGCGGCAAGTAAACAGCCAAATCGCACGTATCAATAAGAGCACGGATGGATGCCGCCTCTTCCGAAATTTGCCCGTTTTGCACTTGAATAATTAAGTCGGAAGAAAGGGTCACGAATTTCTCAATCAACGCCGCGTCTTTTAATTGTGACTGGGAAATTAATACACCTTTTAGACTTTCCCCTTGAATGTACGGCACTTCAATGACGACAAATCGGTTTTTCAGCGCTTCGTTTAACGGAACGGTTCCAACATATCCTTCGTTGATGGCTGCGACGACACCAAACCCGGCTGAAGCTTTCACCACTTCTCCTGTAAACGGGTTCGTAATCATTTTCCGATAATCAAGTACTCCATTGAGAACCGGAAGTGTCTCCGGTTTTGCCATATTGATTTCATCGATATATAAAAGGTGCCCCTTTTTCATCGCTTGAACGACAGGACCTGCAACAAATTCAATCGTCGTGTTTCCATCACGTTCACCAATCGTTTTAAAACCGAGAAGGGCTTCCGTATCCAAATCAACGGAACAATTGATGGAATGCATCGGCTGCTGGAAAATGGCTGACAGCGTCTCTGCCAATTTCGTTTTCCCCGAACCGGTCGGGCCTTTCAGCAATACATTTTTTCCAAGAGCTAGTGCAATCACCGCATCCGTTAAGATCGTTTCTTCCGCTGCCGTATAACCGCCTTTTCCGATCAGCATTTCATCCTCAGCGGCAAGATCTCCCGCTGCTCTATTTGAAAGTAATGATTTAATTTCCTCCGGTAAAGATAACGCATTTAAATCCAATGACATAAAAACAATCCTTTCTTTCTCTCTCGTTGTCCAATAAGTCCACTTATGTATTCTACTAGAAAAGCCCTAACTTCTCAAAAGGTATCTCTCAATCAGCATAATAAAAATTATCGCGGGTTTATCGATTGAATTGATTCAATGGGTGAGAAAAACCAAGTATATCAAAAGCAGTAAAAAATCCTTATTCATGATGTTAATATTGATGGTCTAGAGTATAGTTTTTAAAAAATAAAAACCCTCAACACTAGGTGTGTTAAGGATTCTCCATTGAACAGTGTCGCTCACGCCCTCAAGGATGGACTTGCCCCATTCTTCATTGCACACTATACATAAGGCTCATATAACAAGCCACCACCAGCAAAAGGCTGAATAGAAAGGCCGCGGCCGCTGATGCTCGCTTTAAAAAGAACACCATCATCAAACATGCGAAGACGACTGCCATGATTCCAAAGGTGAGAGATAGTGCGTTTCCATCTAACTTCACGGTCATGTCCGTTGAAATCGCTCCATTGTAGATAGCGCTAAAAATCGGAGAGGCTCCTTCCATTCGTAACGCCGTTTCCAAATCATGCGGAGGAGACTGTTGGCCCAACAAGCCTGTCAATGCAAAAATAATGAGTAATAGCAAACCTTCCGCTTTTAGCCATGGCAATGGCTTGAAGCCCTCCCCTTCTCTCGCCGCTTTTTTGGCCAATATGCCATTCATGACGGCAAAGAGCAGAACCGGTATGAAAAATAAATGTTTAAACAGCAACGTCTGTCCATAAGACACAAGCCATATGTCCGTGTATTGTTCATATGGAACAATCGTGTCCATAATGACAAACCCTGAAATGGACAGAGCAATGACACATCCAATGGCAAGCGGGGTAAACCATTTCAAAAATGCCGCCCAGTTTGAAGAATCTTTCGCAAAAAAGGCAACATTCAATAAAATGCCCGTCCAAATAATCACCGTTAAAAAGTGAAACGTGTGCCCAACAAACCCTTTCCAAAATGACAGTGAACTTGCATGACTGGACCACCCGACCGCAAGGACAAGAAATATCATACAAATAAGGGCAATATAAAATAGTTTCGTTCGGTTTTGCTTGACGGCAATGAACGTAAACATGAGCAACAGAAGAGTGAGTAAAGCTGTCAGCAGCCAAGCTTGCCCGATTTCAAATGTCTTTAAAACGGATCCCAGCGTGGACGAAAATCCTATTTGCTCACTTAGCAAAAGGACCAAGCGCAAAATCGGAAAAAAGGATAAAACAGGAAGCAACATGATCGCCAGATACAGAAAAGCTGGCGGCATCGAAATGTCCGGCCGCTGATGTATCGGCCTTATTTGCAAAATGAAATAGCCCATTAAAATCGAAAAGAAAAAATATAAAAGCGTTTCGCTAACCACCGTGGCATAAAACATTGCGTTTAACCCTTTCTTTTTCGCAAAAAGAAGAGGCTGACAATAGCAATGGCCGCTAAAATCGCGACAAGAACGATTGGAAAGGATGTAGTTGATTCATCTGCTGTTTGTTCTTCAACCACTTCATTTTTCTCCGCCGCCGGAGCTTGATCCACGTTGTTTTCTTTCGCTTTTTTCATTTCTTCTTCCTCTGCCTGTTCTTCAACCGGTTCTTCAACCGCTTGTTCAGGCACATCGACTCGGAAAACTATTGAACCTTTAATCGGATGGCCGTCTGCTCCGATAATATTCCAATCCAACGTATACTGATCATTTGGGAGAGGTTCATTTGTTGTCCCTTTTAGGGTGTCGTTTTCAAGAGTGATGTTTACAGTAACCGTTTCATTATGCGAATTTTTCAATTCGAACGTGCTTCCATTCTCAATCTTTGTCGCATATTTCAATACGATTTCCTGCATCGGTTCTTGGATGATGTCTCCATCTTTTGGCATAGAAGTTTCCAAAGCTGTATGGGCAAACGCCTGGTTGGTAATGATGAAGAAGAAAACGGTGATAAGCGCTATCATTTTTTTCATATGTTAAGCCCCTTTCTATCCTGATTAAGTTATGTATTTTCTTCATACTTACAAAATATATCACGAAAATGTGTGAAAAGTGTGAAACGAAAAAGAGTTGGAGTTTTCTTATAATTTTATTCCCTATTGACTTACGATTTAATCTAGCATACAATCAAATCGTAACAATTACGATTTGAGAGGAGACTTACATATGCGTGTAAATATTACCTTACAATGCACAGAATCAGGTGATCGCAATTATATCACCACAAAAAATAAACGAAACAACCCTGACCGAATTGAACTAAAAAAATATTGCCCTCGTCTAAAGAAACATACCATTCACCGCGAAACAAAATAATTCATCTTCATTACACGGCCTGTTAGAACTTATTTTCCAGCTTTAACAGGCCGTTATCGTTATCGATTGGATAAACATGAAAATTCCTTAAAATGGAATTTATCACCTCTTGCCAAATGGCTTTGCTTTCGATATGATAATTACACAAGCGATATAAACAACAGCTCTTCACTATAAGTCAACTTTACGGATGGTGAAGAAATGCCGTACATACCTGCGATGCTCGTATGCTCGCTGTTGTCTCAAACCGATGTGATAAATAAGGGAGTCCAATATTCAATTGCCGATAACATGCCCTTGGATTTAGGGACGTTAAAAGCGGTTGTGCGAACGCCCACCTGCGAGTGCGGGTTTTGAGACACTTTGAGTTACGACAGAGCGGGGTGTTTTCATTTAACTTATCAGACGACCAATAAAATACCCATAATATATACCCCTAAACAACCCGTTTCAATGATGAAACGGGTTGTTTTTCATTTTTATAATTTTGAAACACGTTCGAACATCACGGAAGAAAATTTGCAGCAAGCGAAGAAACTTGGAGAAAAACAGCATTTCCGTACATACACAATCGTAAGTGACCCCCTTCATATGAAACGAGCCATGGTGATGGCACACGACTTTGGGATGGTTGCTTACTCTTCTCCTACTGGGACATCCGCGTATCAAAGCTTGAAAACGAAGGTGCCTTTTCTGGCGAGGGAAGTGTTTTTTATATAGGCTATATTCTAACTAAACCTTTTAGAGAGTAAGGAGAAGAAAGGGATTTCTCTTATGATCCTTACTTCTCCTTTGTTAAATAATTATGGATCAACGTAAAGACAGCTTGTCTGATTTCATCGCGTTCGTTCAACAAATGATGTTTTCCGCCTTCTACAAGACTCACAGATGCAAATGGAAACTTTTTCAGCAGAAACACAACATTATGCTGCCAATCCACGGTTGTATCATCTTTTCCTTGAATGATGAACACATCCGCCCCGCTGGGATTGGCTTTTTTGATATCATCATTCCATCTCATTAGTGCCTCAGCCCAACTAAGCGGAACTTTATCGTGCTGCAAGGGATCATTCCTTATAAACCTTAAAAACGCTTCATTCGATGAGTTTGTTCGAATGACTCTCCTTAATTCGGAAACAAATGGCTTAAGTAATTTGATACCGATGGTCGATGCATTCCAGCGATAAGAACGAACAAGAGGACAAATGAACACCGCTTTTCGTATGACCGAAGCTTCTTTATGATGTAAAAGATAATGCATCCCCGCTGCCGCCCCTGTACTGTGGGCAATGAAATATACAGGAGAATCTGCTTTGGCCAAATGTCTCCGGACGATTTCTTTTACGCTTTCTGCATAGTAGGAAAAATCCGAAATGGAAGCCCTCTCACCTGTCGACAACCCGTGACCGGGAAAATCGATGGTCCACACATGAAATCCTTTGTGAACGAAATAACGAATCGTTTCATTTAACACTCCTGCATGGTCGTAATAGCCATGAAGAAGGAGAATATGGGCTTTAGCGCACTCGGGACGAAAAGATTGAACGAATAACCTTTCATTACCGACCCGTTCGTATCCATAACGGTATGAAGCCTGTTTAATCGGAAGCCCATAATAGGCAGCGTAGCGCCGGACATTTTCATTCATTTCCGATGGTGTATTGGTAAAGAGCAGCTGGTAATCGTTGCGGATGCTTTCCATGATTTGTTTCATAATAAATCTACCTCATATGAAAATAATTAGTTTTCTGCAGCGCCTACTTTTTCCCGCATTTTTCAATAATGCGAGCCAGTTCTTTAATGCCGCTTCGCAAGTTTTCCGGTGATTCATATCCGTATGAGAGGCGGATATGAGTGGAGTCCGCCTGATTATACAGGCTGCCCGGGTTGATTAATAAATGTTGTTTGAAAGCCTCTTCAAACAACATGGACAAAGAAATGGTTTGATGGAGCTTGACCCAAATAAAAAATCCCCCTGTCGGTTTTCTCCACGTACCTAGATGCGGCATATATTGTTGCAACGCTTGCAGTGCGGCATCTCTTCTAATTTTTAACGATTCCCTCATCTTTTGCAAATGCTCTTCATATAAACCGCTTTCCAACAGCTCGGCCACTGCCCACTGCGAAAGAGAACTCGTTCCATAATCGATTTGCATTTTCAGGTCGGCCAATCGATTGATTACCGATTCAGGACCCGCGATCCATCCGATTCGCAAACCGGCTCCGAAGCTTTTGGACATGCTGCTTAAATAAAGAACAAGACCATTTTTGTCCATTGCTTTCAGCGGAAGCGGTGCTTCTTCATCAAGCCACACATCACGGTAAATATCATCTTCTACAATGGGGAGACGCTTTTGTTCACATATGTCTAGTAACTCTTTCCTTCTCTTCTCTGACATCGTAATGCTTGTTGGATTATGAAAGCTGGGAATCGTATAAAGAAGGGAAGGGTTGGATATCGTTTTGATGCTGGAAGGCTTCATGCCTTCTTCATCAAGCGGAATGGCCGCCATCTTCATACCTGCCGACTGAAAAATGGGCAGTGATTGCAAGTAAGAAGGATTTTCCAATAAAATCGTTGATCCCTTTTTCAACAATCCGATGGAGATGAGCTGCAGCGCCTGGAGAGCGCCGGACACAATCAAAATACTCCCTGGTGATACATCAATTCCCTTTTTTCCTAAATAAATACTGATTTGTTCTCTTAGCGGCAATAGTCCCTTCGGCTCCTCATACCCGATTGAACGCATTTTAGCAGGGATACGCGTTAGGATAGTTTCCATCGTTTTCGCTGAAAATAGTTCAGGAGGTGGTCCTCCAAGGCTAAGACGAATAAAATCCGCTTTCGATTCCGCTTGATTGATGGCCTGCATCATGGAAAAGTTGGGACGATAAATTCCTGTCTTTACATATTCATCCCAATCTGGAGGAGCGTCATTCGACATAAGTGACCATGTATTGTTCACGACTCTTGTGCCGCTCCCCATTTTTGCCTCAATCAACCCTTCTGCCTTCAGTTCATCATATGCTGTTCCGATTGTACTTCGGTTCACCTGAAGCGCTACGGCCAGTGCCCTTTCTGTCGGTAATTTACTGCCAATAGGCCATTCTCCGTTTCCGATTTTCCCTTTAATCCAATCAACGATTTGTTTATAGATGGGAACATCACTATTTTTGGCCGGCTGCCAATCTAAACTAATCATCCTTTTCCACCTTTCAAATTGGTTGGTTCTCCTTCTCAGCCAATTGGTTGTGTACATCATACCATTTCAAACCCATAATGAAAACAAATAATGGGAATGGGGGAAGAATTCATGGCACCGCTGTATTTTACTGTTTTAATGATATTAAGTCTTATTTGGGGCGGGTCCTTTTATTTCGTTAAAGTGTTACTAGGAGTATTTGAACCATGGACCATCGCCTTTTTTCGATGCCTCTTTGGACTAGTGACAATCATTGTCATGATGATGATATTGAAAATTCAATTTAAAACCGGAAAATTCCCGTTAAAATCGATGATAGCCGTCAGCCTGTTCAATACAGCCATACCTTGGACGTTCATCGCTTACAGCGAACAGCAGATTTCCTCAGGCCTTGCCTCCATTTTGAATGCGACGACCCCCATCTGGACAATTTTAGTGGGACTAATCTTTTTTAAGGCTTCAACGACAAAACAACAATGGATCGGAATTTTAGTTGCGTTCATTGGCTTGATTTTATTGTTGAACATTGATGCGGCTTCTATGATGGAGGGGAATCTTCAAGCCTTCGGAACGATGATGCTGGCAGCCATCAGCTATGCGTTCTCTTCACAACTATCCAAACATGGTTTAGGGGAGCTATCCGTGTATCACATTGCGTTTGGCACACTATTAGGCGGCATGATTGGGAGCGGCATAATGGCCCTGTCGTTTGAAGAGGTATCCGTTTTACCGGTTGCGGATGGAGAGATTTTGCGTTCGTTAATCGGCATTGGGGTGTTTGGTTCCGGAATTGCCAACATCTTATTCTATTACTTGATAAAACACGGAAAACCGGAAACAGCGGAAATGGTCACATATTTAATTCCGGCCAGTGCCCTCGTGTGGGGGGCATTTCTCCTTGATGAACATATTACAGTTCGGTTAATAGCTGGCCTATTATTCATTCTCACAGGAATTATGGTCTCTGAAAGTAAGCTGCCTTTAAAAAAGCAAGAAACAGCTGAAGAACTGCAACAATAAACAAGAAGTCTTCCATAGTGATGGAAGACTTCTTGTTTATTGTTAATGATTATTCAATGTCAATTTATAAAGATAGCGACTTAAATACCTACTACAGTAAAACAAGGATCATTAAAGTAAACAACTTCCGAAAGAATTTTAGAACCCTTGATTCCCTTGAAAGCTTCTCTCGCTTCCGTCTCCGTATCAAATTCAAACATTTGAATATGTTCCTTTTCATGAACAGTGATTACCCACATGCATAAATCCTCCTTGATAAAATAGTTTTCACTCTTTTCTCCCAATACATTGAAGCCAGCTGATGAAATCCATTAAGATAGTTTTTCTAATAAGGATGATTATAGCATGTCAGTTACACTTTAGTTACAAGAACCTCTCGACATTTTCCTCACAAATGTGACATACAAATTATGTTTGACAATCTAATTGTGACATACTATTATAGTGTTAAAGATTTAAAAAAACGCTTACACCTTAAAAATTATGAATCTTCTACATTCAAAAAGAAGGGAGCCTTACTAATGGGAACTATCATTTGCCAAAACTGCAGCAAAACAATCGATCAATTTGAACATGAAAAGGTGTCTACTTTATATGGGCAATGCACTTGCTGTGACAAAGAAAAAGAAAAGGGCTCCAAATAATTATAATATGAATCTATATTGTGACATACTATTATAGGGTTAAAGAATAAAAAAGCACTTACATCTTAAAAATTGTGAATCTTTTACATTTAAAAGGAAGGGAGCCTTACTAATGGGAACTATCATTTGCCAAAACTGTAGCGAAACAATCGATCAATTCGAAACAGAAAAGGTGTCTACTTTATATGGTCAGTGCAATTGCTGCGATAAAGAAAAAGAAAAAGGCTCCAAATAATTGACATATGAATCTATTATGACAAAGAGGATGGCTCAAAGGGAAAACTACCCTTTGAGCCATCCTCCTATTCATTTTTAATACCAGCGGGTTTTCATATAAGTTTGATGGAAATGTTTTCGCACCCCTCTTCCCAGTATATGGAACGAAACGACTGCAAACAATAAAAAACATAGCGGAATAAGGAGCATGTATGTCTCACCCCAATATAGATACGGGCGTGCCTGTCCAATTAAACCGGCCCACTCTTTTGTAATCGAGATATATAGTTTGGAATCCAGCTGATAAATCGTTCCCCCGACAAACAAGTTAAACAACGCAAGCTGTCCCATCATTGTTAGTGTATGGACGATTTCAAGAATGATTGACATCCTCCCCCACCTATACTTCGTTAAGAGGTAGGGGATTCCCACCAAACAACTACAGTGTAGCTGGGTTCATCAGTTACCGTTACCTCAGCTCAGTCCCATCCGGATTATTGTTATATGTTGTAAACATTCATTTATAATCAATGATGTTATCCGAGAAAGAACACTGTAAGAAGAAATCCGCCGAATATAATCAGGATTAAAGATAGGATGATAAAAACGATTTTACTAAGTATATACGAACGGAAAAATAATTGGTATGTATCACCTTCTGTCCAATGACCTTTCATCCATTCATTCTTTTCCTTCTCCTTTTCATAATCCTGTCTTGTATATTTAAATACAGCCAGATAAAGCAAAACTAACCCGCCTGCAAAAAAAATGAATGAGAAAATGAAAAACCCCATTACATCACCTATCTTTATACCTTCCATATGGATGAGCGTTTATTTTCAGGTAGATTTCAAATGAAGTTATGTATTCTATTCTAACAGGCAGCAAAGGCCCGATCTCAAAGCTAAATATATTACATAGCTACCCGATCTATAAAAAGCTTGCCCTAAGTTTTTGCATGTTGCGTGCCTCGAAAACGGTCTTTTCTCGAGGCACGATGATAAAAATGACAAATCGCTTTTAACCTTGATTCGGGTGAGATTTTTCCGTTTGTTTCGCTTGTTTGCTTGCCGGGTTTGCAGCAAGCTCGCTTGAGAATTCAGTAATGGACTTTGGATTTTGTGCGCCGGCTTTTGTTTTACGGTTACGTTTTGTCATGATAAAACCCTCCTGCTTGTAGTCATTGTAGGCTGGCCTACATGGTTAATATGCCCGGTTTGCTTTTGTCTGTTACATGGTTAAAATCACCTCTTATAGACTTGAATTCAAAATTTGTTTTCATTTAGAACATAGTTTAACTAAATTAATTTAAAGCAAATTTTATGACAAAAAAGATGTGATGAAAAACAAAAAAAGTCAGCCATTTCAATGACTGACTTTTTTTACTTTAAACAACCGTATGTTTTGCACTGGAAGAATACAGCTTCAATAGCCCGTTCCCCTGTTCATTTCGATTATATTCAATCGGTACCGTTCTTTTGATCAAAGCTTCATATAGCTCAGGTTCCGTCATCTTGTTTCCGATCGTTTTTTCGTATTGGCCGAGCAAAAGGGCTGCTGCTCCGGACACATGGGGCGTAGCCATTGAAGTACCTGACAATTGGGCATATTCCCCATTCAAATAGGTCGAGAGGATATCTTCTCCCGGTGCAACCAAATCTACTTCATGATTGGAATTGCTGAAATCTGATATTTCCCCTTGTAAATTCACCGATCCGACTTGTACGACTTCCGGATAGGAGCCTGGATATTCATATTCGTTTGTTCGATGCTCTCCGTCTCCTGCATTCCCTGCCGCACATATAACAAGAATATCTTCCTGGACGGCTTTTTGAACAGCTCTATGAAGCATTTTATCATCGACACTGCTGCCAAGTGACATGGAAATAATTCGAACTCGTTCTTGATTCGGGCCGCGCCAGTAAACAGCATACTCGATTGCGGCCGTTACCGATTCAAGGGTGCCCGCCCCTGTACTTGTTAACACTTTTAGTACAAGCAGCTTTACATTCGGCGCCACCCCGATGACACCTTGATTGTTTTCAATGGCTCCAATTGTTCCGCATACATGGGTGCCATGTCCATTGTTATCGGAAAAATTATCGATATTTCCATCATAATCCGTCGTAAAATTGCAGCCGCCTATGATTTGCGATTTGAAATCCCGATGGTTGACGTCGCAGCCTGTATCGATGACGGCTACCACTACTCCATCACCCTTTTCTCCCTGTTCCCAAATCATCGGCGCCTCGATAAATTGTACACCTTGTGGTATTTCTGTCGCCTGTCTCACTAAAGCTTGTACTTTGTACGGTATTAAATGAACGTTACTCATATGCCATTCCCCTTCCCTTATTAAAAGTGACATATATTCCGCCTTTACCTTTTTTCACGAAAATGTCATAAAGCAACGGCAAATAACGGTATCTTTTAGTGAGAACTCGATTATAATAAACGTATAGTATAGAAATATGTCGGCGTTTTCATTATAGGAAACGTCTTTTTCTTTTTGGCTTTTTCTTGATTTCTTTTATATTTTTAACTCCTATTGTGATGGTCGTAAAGATGGTGGCAGTTAAGGCAAACAATTGCAACAACTGTTCAAACCACCCCAACACGCTATCTCCTCCTCTCTATACAAAAAGGTCCTATTCAGTTATGCGTAAAACTGGATAGGACCTTTACTCGTTCATCGAAAAATATTATAGGATAAATTTGGAATATATGTCTTGAATTGATTGTAGCACGCCTAAAATATGGATACAAGCCCTTATTATAAGAATGGGAAAAAGGATATACAATTCTTCTTTTATTCAAAACCATTTTCCTGGCATAATTATAATTATATGAAAAAAGGCAGTTGGAGGGGAAAGCATCCTTAATACTTTAAAATGAAACGAACGATATGGTACCCATTCATCGTGTCCCCATTCCCAAAGTGGCGGAAAACATAAAGGAAACTTCCATCAGTTGGGGTCTTATTGCCCGTTAATGCCGGATAAAATGTTGACTCCATAACTTTTCGACACCCTCTTCCTATTCCCTTCAAATTGAGTTTAGGAAATATTTTTCGTGTTTTAAGAGCAGACTTTAACTATTATATTAATTATTTAGAACATATATTAACTAAAACAATTCGTCTCCTCTTCTAAAAATTATAGTTTTTTTAAAAGGCGGTCCACATGATTTTCCAGATGCTTCCCAACTAAAAAATGCATGTGCATCAAATCAGCACATGCATTTTTCGTTCCACTTTGAAATCGGTGATTATTGGACCGTTTTTTCTGTCATATTCACTTTCCCGTTCTTCGCTACATCTTCCACATCCACAGCTGCCAATTGATTCAAAAACTCGATTTGAAAGCTGCCAGGTCCTAAATCGGCCGTTTTTTCCGCAGCTTGTTCCGCAGCCACCCCATAATAAATGAGCGCCGATACTGCAGCCTCCATCAAATCGGTGGAAACCGCAGCAAAAGCACCGATGACGGACGTTAACAAACAACCCGTTCCTGTCACTTTTGTTAAAATAGGATGGCCATTTTGAATGAGAGCGGTTTGGTTTCCGTTTGAGACAACATCTTCTTTTCCCGTTATCACGACAAGGCAGCCAAGCTGTTTTGCAGCTTTTTTCGCTAAACCGACCCTATCTCCCGTTCCTTCTCCTGCATCTACACCCTTTACTTGCCATTCTTCTCCGATGACATTCGCGATTTCTCCTGCATTTCCACGTAAAATGGAAATGTTCACTTCCGTTAAAAGCTTACGTGCCGTTTGTGTACGATACGGGGTTGCTCCGGCACCAACAGGGTCGAACACAACTGGGACACCATGTTCATTCGCTGACTTTCCTGCTATGATCATTGCTTCTACTTCTGTTTCGTTTAGTGTTCCCATATTTAATACAAGCGCCCCGGCGATTTTCGCCATATCCGCCACTTCTTCTTTTGCATAGGCCATAACCGGTGATGCACCGAGTGCCAAAAGGCCATTAGCCGTAAAATTCGTGACGACCATATTTGTGATGTTATGTACGAGCGGATTTTTTTCTCTTACTTCTTTTAATAACGGTTCATATAACTCGGTTCCCATTTAAATTCCCCCTTTAAATATAAAAAAGCCACTCCAACTGGAGCGACTTTAAATGAAATATTTAAAACCTGCTCCACTTTCCTCCGCTGGCATCACCCAGATCAGGTTCAAAGGGTCCGGAATGTGTACTTCCGTCTCAGCCGTGCGGCTCCCCTAGTGGCATTATGATTATTGATTTTCTTTTACTATACTATGAATTCCGCAATGTGACAATGTCGGTATGAATGCCAAATGAACACTAATTCCGTCTATTTTTGATAACCTTTGTCGCCTTGCAGGAAAAAAGAGGAATCTGTGGGGAATAAAATTCATTAACAAATTACTCATTAATAATGATTGATGCTGAAAGGGTGGGTCGTTTAATGGAGCAGATGCATACAGTAGGGAAATTAGCCAAAAAATTAAATGTAGAAAAACGGATGATTTTACAATGGGAGGAAGAATTCAGCGATTTTCTAGAAGTCACGCGCGGCGCGAATAATACCCGATATTTTTCAGAAAATGATGTACAGCTATTACGAGAAATCAAACAGTGGACACTCCAAAATATGGGGAATGATAAAATAAAAGAGCATCTACTTCAAAAAACGGCTCCTGTTGAACTAGAGACATCCGTTCCTGAACAATCACTGACCACCGCAAGTAAAAGCGTGGAAAATGTCGAAGCGGAACTGGTACAAGCGATTCAGCACTATAAAGATGTATTTGAGGCACTTGAAAGCTTCAAACAAGATTTGCTTCAAGAAGTAAGGGATGGAATAAGAAATGAAGTCCGGGCAGAAGTGTTGCAGGAAGTAAAACGGGAAATCTCTAAAGGCGTTCAACAAACAACAGAAACCGTTGAGACCTTTGCTTCTTTTATAACGCAATCTTCCGAACAAACGACAAAAGAACTGAGCCAGCTTGCCAAAGGAAGCGAGCAAACGGTTAAAACGGTCGAAAGTGTTGCTTCCGCCATCAAAAAATCATCAGTCCAAACAGCCAAAGAACTAAGCCAGCTTGCCAAAGGAAGCGAGCAAACGGTTAAAACGGTCGAAAGTGTCGCTTCCGCCATCAAAAAATCATCAGCCCAAACCGTGAAAGAACTGAGTCAACTTTCAAAAGAAGCAGAACATACCACTAAAACCGTAGAAGAGTTCACGTCTTTCATGATTAGATCGTCCGAACAAACAACAAACGAACTTCAAGAAATTTCAAAGGATACCCAGCAAACGTTTGAGACCATGGAAGTGTTATCCTCCTTTTTGGCCAAATCGTCTGAACAGACAGCCAAAGACATTCATCAAATTTCGAACCGCCTCAATCAAAACCATTCAACCGCTTCAAGTGAAATTAAAGAATTGCTTGAAACGATGAATCAGGAAAGAGACTATTACTTAAAAACACTTGAACAAGAACGCCAATTTTACCGCCAAGATATTACAGAGCGTGAAACGATTTTTCGGGATTTCGTCCAGACGTTCCGTGAGGCGGCGGCTGCCGAACAACCAAAACAAAAGAAATGGTGGAAACCTTGGCAGTGATCATCACTAAAAAAGGGTTGGACGTACATAGTATTCGTGGGAGAACATTCGGCTCTTCCTTATCCTTATCGTCTCTCCCTATTGTTTTACTGAAAGCTTTATTAAAGAACAATATTAATTTCAGCCACGCAACCGAATGATTCACGGCTGTTTGAGAACCGAAATAACCCTATGCCAAAAGAGGGGATTCAAAAGATCATATAACATGGTCATTTGAATCCCCTCTTTTTACTATCATTTAGTTAAAAGAACATCAGAATCACTGAAATGGCGATTACTTCATTAATGCCGGATAGCCGCTTTCACCGGAATCACTATTTTTTCTTTGGAGTGTTCCGTCCTTTTCCATAAATTCTTTTTCAATCGTTTCAAGGGATTCTTCAAAATTATCCATAAAACCATGACCATATACATGACGTACAATAGTCATCAATTCCATCATATCCGGAAATTTTCCATATAACTTTTTTAATGGCATCGCTCCGTTGCATACGGCATTTCGCAATGGATCATAGTTCCGGAAAATCTCCAAAAGTAACTCTTCTCCTTTTTCCGTTATTTCAATGTAGGTGTTTCTCCTATCATTTTCTTTTTTAGAAAAACGTAAATACCCTTGCTTCTCCAGTTTTCGTGAGAAATTAAAGGCAGTTGATATATGCATAACTGCGAATTTCGCAATCTCCGAAATGGAAGCGCCCTTTAACTGATAGGCAGTCAATAAAATATGATGTTCATTAATCGTCAGGTTATACGGCTTGATCCATTGCTCCCAATCTTTTTCGATTGATCTCCAAAGTGCTTTACTCAAGTATATAACCCTCTGATTGAATAATAATGCATCTTTCGCTGTGTACTCCCCCAACTTCCTTTCCATATTTTCCACCTGCCTTTAACTATATAAATTATTATCTCTATTATGACAATAAATTGAATTTAAATAAAGGTATAAATATAAAAAAATATAAATAAATTTTCAAGCCGACTATAAAAATAGTCGAATCAAAATATTATTTCCTACTAACCAACCCATCCTAGTTCTCTTTCATTTCCCTTTAAAGATTTCATTATTATTGTATTTTCAAAAAGTTAATTATCGAAATACCTTGTATTTTTCTTTTCATAAGAAAATTTATATTTATATTTTTATGTATACTCCATACATTTTCCAGTTAACATAACAGCCTATTATAGAAAGTATTCTTGTATAAATTGTCTTAGATTTGCAAAGTTTAATTAACGCTAAGTTTCATTGCAAATACTTAAAAACATTTATGCTGAGGGGGGTTATTATTTATGACACAACAAAATCAACAACAACTACAACAAGCCATTCAATCTGCTCAACAAGCTGTCCAACAAGCTCAAACAAATACAACTCCACAACAACTTCAATATGCACAACAGCAACTTCAATACGCGCAACAAGAGCTTCAATACGCTCAACGACAAGTAGAAGCTCAGGCCCAAGCTGCTGCTCAACAACAGCAACAATTACACCAAGCTCAACAACAGCTTCAGCAGGCTCAACATCAAGTCCAACAAGCCCAAGCCACATCTCAAGTACAACAAAACAACTTTCAATAAAGGAAACTTCCATCAGTGGGGGTTTTCCTACATCCCCCACTGATGGTTAGTTGATCTTATCGGGCTTTTATGGGCAGTTATCCTCCGCTTAGACTTCTTCGATTTTTCTCAAGTCTTGAAGTAGGGGGCTTACTGCCCGTTAATGCGGGATAAAAAGAACGGGCCATGAATTCATTCACGGCCCGTTTTTTACGCGGTTTTATATACTGTATACAGTAAGTGTTCAAGCATATCCTTTAATCTCACGAATGCATAGTCGATGTGAAGACGCTCTGTTTGTTGATGCGCGTCTCGTCCAACCGGACCAAAATTCAACACGGGTACATCCAACTTTTTCAGCTCTTCAAACGGAATGCTGTAGGTAACATTCCAAACCGGTACATTACCGGTATAAGCAGCAATCCCGCTCAACTCTTCTTTTAATCCAACATAGCTTAAATCTGAAATGCCGTTAAAATATTGAAGAGATGTAAAGGAGGTTTCGTGTGTACGCTCCGCATAATCCGTCATTTCCTTCGTCAGTTGCTGAATGATTGGCTGATGGCTTGTTTCTACCGCCGGATAAAAAGGAGGAGCAAAAAATAAGACAATCATCGGTCCCAGCTCATTGCACAATATCGCATATTCATCAACCAGTTGAATCGAAAGCTCCCTATCACCTAACTCTCCTTTTCTCATCCATACTTTCCCTTCCAGCGCCTGGACACGTTCCTTTCCAAATGTTGAAATCGCATAGCTTCTTAGCTGATCAAATGTATACACACTTACCCGAACTTTTTTGCTGACGACCTCTTTTCCGTGCAGCCGTGTATATTGTTCCGCCCGTCCGGCATAAAAGTCTTCAATTTTTCTGGCAGCCGTCCCCGCCGTCTCCAATAGCATGTCTACCGTTTTTTCAACAGAGCGCTCCATTAGAAGCAAGTTGTATAAACTCACCGACCTGTGAGGAATTTGGACGGAATAGTCTGTTTTTAAATCTCTTTGAAACTGGGCTGTCGGCGGCGGACTTTCCTGTGATGGAACCATTTCACAAAAGCTCGTATTCAACTCCATTTCCGTTGCCACCATTGCACTCATTAATGTCGCATTCAAACCGGAAAACGGCTCTCCTACATGCGTTTCTTGGCCATAGCACAAAAACCCTGGTAAAAGCTTTCCAATCGATCCCGTATATATATAATGATTTTCATCTCCTGGATAAAGGGAGAAGATTGGTTCGGAGTTCAGTACCAGTTCATATTCCAAATCATATGTTTCAGCCATTTTCACTAAAGCCGGCACTGCCGTACGCATTCCGACTGAATTAACTTCTTCATCCGGTACAGTTAACAATAGAAGATTTCCGTCAAATTGCCCCGAACACGCTTGCTCTATAAGTGACATATGAACCGTCAAGCCGCATTTCATATCCATCGTTCCTCTTCCGAACAGCCATTCACCGGACTCCAAATCAGCCCGAACACGGGAATCATACTCCTCTTTCCGCTGTTTCATCAATTCAGTTAAGACTTTTGGATTAAAAGCATATTCCTTTAACGGTCCGTAATCATCGACATCAACCACATCAAAATGGCTAATGAGAATAACCGTCTTTTTCACATTTTCTTTTTTATGCAGCGCGGTGACAAAAAAGCGTCCATCCTCTGTCGGATGAAGCTGCAGCATATTGGGGTTCTGCTTAAAATAATCAATCTGTCCCAGCTTCTCTACCACTTTTTGGGCCATATCAATTTCTTCGTGTGTGCCTGTAACGCTTTTTACTTCCACCAACTCGCACAATAGGTCCACTAACTGCTCTTTTGTCTGCATGATAGGTTGTGTCATATGTATAAAAAGCCCCTTCTGTTTTTACTCTATTTCCCGCTTTGTTTGATATAGATTTATTCTTTCCTCTATTTTCTTAATATGATGAATCATGCTTTCTTTAGCCGCTTCACCATCCCTCTCTTTTAGTGCTTCCAAAATCGCTATATGCTCTGTGTAAGCTTCATAGACACCTAATTCAAGTATTTTTGATGAAATGAGAAAACGTCGATTCAAGTTCGTATTCAACTGCTCAATGAATTCAACCAACTTGTTATTTTTACTATCTTTTGCCAAAAGCAAATGGAATTCCATATCTTTTTCGATAAACAAATAAAAGTTTTTATTTTGGATAGCTTGAAGCTGTTCTAACAGATTATGTTCTAATTCGCGAATGACGTCGGATGAAATAGTCGCTGCGATTTTCCAAACATTGTAGGGTTCAAGGAGTTGTCTTAATTCCAAAAAATTCTCATGATCATGCTCTGTAAAAGCGGCAACTCTCGCTTTTTTGCCTTTTTCTATCTCAAGCAGTCCTTCATATGCGAGGCGATTCATCGCTTCCCGAATTGGAGTTCGGCTAATTCCAAGAATGGAAGCAATATGTTCCTCTGCCAACTGCTCTTGAGGAGAAAACTCTCCTTGAATGATTGCTTTTTTTATTGATCGATAGGCTTGATTGGCAAGTGTATCCGGTTGTCTCAATTTTCGAAGCAAATCGATTACCTCCCTTTCTGTATGGATATACCGCATTCTGTATACAGTTGATTATAGAAAAGATTACACCAATGGACACTCCAATGCATAGAATATGTTTTATTGCAACGCCGTGCTTATAATTAACTAAAGGTGAATAGGGTGACATTGGGATAGAATTTCACTCCGATGCGTCTATTTGATTTTTCTACGGCCACTGCATCCATTCCATAATTCTGTATGCATTATTTTGTATACAGTTGATTATATGGTATGGTAAAATTTGTGTAAATATAATTTTCTAAAAATTTTATATTTTTCGAAAGGTGGTTGCTATGAATCTAGTAAACGATTTAATTTCATTACTTGGAAAAGAACAAGTCTCCACAAATGAAACAATCCTTCTCCAGCACAGCAAAGATGAGTCCCATCATGAACCGATCTTGCCTGATGTCGTCGTATTTCCAACATGCAGGGAAGATGTTCAGGCCATTGTAAAATATGCCAATGAACAAAACATTCCCGTCGTACCGTTCGGGGTGGGATCCAGCCTTGAGGGCCACTCCATTCCCATACATAAAGGTATTTCTATCGATTTTCAAAATATGAATAGTATTGCAGAAGTCCGTCCTCACGATTTAATTGTGAAAGTTCAACCGGGTGTAACAAGACTCCAGCTAAACCAGGAGTTGAAAAAACACGGATTATTTTTTCCGGTCGATCCAGGGGCAGATGCTACGATTGGCGGGATGGCGGCCACGAACGCAAGCGGCACGACAACGGTTCGATACGGGGTCATGCGTGATCAAGTGCTTGATTTAGAAGTGGTTCTGGCAGACGGACGAATCATCCATACAGGAAGTCTCGCCAAAAAATCATCATCCGGCTACCATTTAAATGGATTATTTGTCGGTTCAGAAGGAACGCTTGGAATTTTTACGGAAATTACATTAAAACTCCATGGAATTCCTGAATCCATTACGGCAGCGAGAGCTTGTTTTCCTGATGTGACAAGCTGTGTCGAAGGGGCCGTTTCCATCTTAACAGCAGGTATTCCCATTGCACGCATGGAATTGGTCGATGCTCGTTCGATCGCTCAAGTAAACGGTTACAGCGGGACCGATTATCCTGTTCTCCCTTCTTTATTCTTAGAGTTTCATGGAAATGAATCAGGCAATGAAGAAGATGCACAATTCGTGAAGGAGTTGCTGAAAGAGCATGGCTGCTCGGAATTTGTGTTCGAATCTGATTCGAACAAGCGTGCTCTCTTATGGAAGGCCCGCCATGAACTCTCTTTCGCCTTCCGTCACAGCAACCCAAAATTAAAGGCGATGGGAACAGACGTATGTGTCCCTATCTCTACACTTCCAGACATCGTCGACTATACGAGAGCACGCATCGACTATTACGGATTGGATGGTGCCATCTTAGGACATATTGGGGACGGGAATTTTCATACACTCGTCATGTATGATCCGGAAAATGCCAAGGAACTTGATCAAATAGACAAGTTAAACGAAGAAATCGTCAAATATGCCTTTCAGCTTGGCGGCACCTGCACAGGTGAGCACGGGGTTGGAATCGGAAAAATGAAATACCAGCAAGAAGAGCATGGAGAGGCTCTCCAACTTATGGTTAACATAAAACAAATGCTGGATCCAAACAACATTCTGAATCCAGGAAAACTTCTTCCTTCCGCTGCCGTGCAAGTTAAATAAGAAAGCCTCCCTCCATAACGGCCTTGCTGACCGTTATGGAGGGATAAACATAAATAAAACGGTTTCAGTTGAAAAAGAGCAACGTTTAGAAAGAGGATGATCAACTATTTGTTTGTTGAAGAAGATTCAACAGTTTCTCTGACTTACCGATAAAGGCTTTCCAATCGTTACTGATTGTCATATTCATTCCAAAACCAGCTTTTTGAAGGTAGGATTGTAAATCTTCAAAACTATCTTTATCACTCTCAGTTAATACGCTAAATTGATACAATTCATCGTGAGGATACTGTCTTAATACAGCATCCAGGCGCTCCATCATCATCCTTTCATCGTTCTGAAGCCACCCTGAGTATTTACCGCTGTTCATCGCAGCATCTATTCCATTTAAAACATCCCCTAATTGGCTTGTAACTAGATTAGGTTCAGACCAATTATTATTTTTCTGGTGTTCTATTAAACCATCTAATTCAACGAGTTTAGATTGTACTTCTGAATAGAATAATTCTTCGTGGACCAAATTCATTTTCACGTATCCAATCACCAATAAAATAATCAAAAATGCATTTAACAGTAAAGAACTTCCCAAAAGAACTGTCTGTTTCCTGCCCATGCTACCCTCCGTATTAGTCCTCATCTAATTCCATCGTAATTCTTTCAACTAATATTTTGTGCTTATCTTTCTGGTCCTTATCATAAGAACAACGGCTTCCATCAGTGAGATGTTAATGCCCATTAACACAAGCTTAAATCGTTTTTGAACAATATGTGAAACCACTTACAAATATAGCTAAACTCGCTATAATGAAAACAGAGGTGATAACCATGAATCCAGCTTTAACACGCCCAAAGTGGACGCTGTTTCTTTTTATTGTTAGCCTGGTTTTCTTAAGCAATTGGCTTCTTTACACACTGCCGCAATTCGGCCCGGTTCCAAAAGGAGCGGCCTATGGATCGTTATTTGATTTCCTCATTACGATTCCGGTTTTGACCTACTTTTTCATTATCCGTAAGCGCTATTCCTTGAAATATCTCATTCCTGTAATATTTGCCGGATACGCGGCGGGAACCTTTATCATTCCAAATGAACAGATGCAGCAATTCACATTTGTTCCGTACCTGCTGTTTGCGGGAGAAGCGGCTTTATTGCTAGTGGAGCTGTATATTCTTTACCAAGTGCTTACGAAGATTCCGAAACTCATTCGTACATTTCGTCACACAGATGAAGCATCACCCTATTTCTTCATGCGGCTTAAACATTCGATTGAAACACATCTTTCCATGACACGGCTTATAAGCATCTTTCTATCAGAAATCACGATGTTTTACTATGCCTTGTTCACTTGGAAAAAGAAAGCACCTGCAACAGCCGCGGAAATGTATACGTTCCATCAAAAAACGAGTACAATCGCTTTGCACATTATGCTGATCCATGCTCTCGTCCTTGAAAGTGTCGGTTTTCATTATTTTCTTCACCAATGGAATGAAACAGCGGCGTGGGTTTTGGTTGCGCTTAACGTATATACCCTCTTGTTCTTTTTAGGCGAAATCCAAGCCATTCGTTTATGTCCGGTGCAGCTCACAGAGGAGAAACTCGTCTTGCAAATCGGCTTAACGAAAAGTTTAAGTGTTACGCTCGAAAAGATTGACAAAATCCAATACTATGATGGCCCCGAAAAATGGAGTAAGCAAGAGCTAAAAACGATTTTCGATGGCACGGCAGCCGATTTTATAAAAGAAAAACCAACATTCGAAATTTTATTAAAAGAACCGATTACCGCTCATTATATGTATGGATTCGAAAAAAAAGTCGACCGCATTTTTCTGGATATAGATGAATCAGACGCCTTTTATCAAACGCTAAAATCCCGGTTGGCCCATATGTAAAACATCCGCCCCTTCTTATCGGAGGGGCGGATGTTTTGATGATTATAACTGCTGTTTCATAAACATCGGCAGATTTTCCAATCCAATCATACGGGCATATACAAAAAGCTGGCCTTTATGATGGATTTCATGGTCACGCATGACATGAAGCAAAGACTTGCCTGGTATTTGCGTACCAAATAATTTCGTCATATCCACTAAGTTGGTTAGTTGCTCTTCAGATAGATTTTCCATCGTTTCTTTCGTTTTGGCCGTCACTTCATGTACAAGCTGCTTAAGTTCTTCAGCCGTGTTTACTTCCGGCTGAGATCCTGCCGGAGGTACAAAAGCCCCTTGTTTGACCGCTTCTGTAAACATATCGGCAGAAAACAGCATATGTAACACTAATTCCTTCAATGTCATCGCCTTATCCCATGGACGAAAATTCAAATGATCATCTGACACCATATCAACAATCTCATTTCCTACCAATCGATGACGAAGCCAACTGTTTGTAAAGTTTTGTGCTGTACTCATGTTTTTTTCCTCCCTTTTACACTTACCAAATTTATCTATTTTATTATAAAGAATTCGGCTTCCAACTTGCAAAAGATTTGATTTATCCCGCTCTAATAAGCAGTAATCTTCACACTCCTGCTACATTCTTTATGTCTATTCAAATACCCCGGCATATTTGTTTGATTTCTTGAATTTTATGCTCATCAATCGGAAATCGATAGTCATTACTCTCCCTCACGCCTCTGCCAAAATGAATTTCGTTTACCTGTGTTTCTTTCAAAAATGTTTCCAGTATCCCAGCGTTTAATCCAGCACCTGCCATAATGGCCAAGTGACTGGCTTCCGTTTGCTTAACCAGTGTGCAGTAACGTTCAAGGGCGCCTATTGCTTCCCCTTGACCGCCGGATGTTAACACACGGTGAATCTGGGGGAATGTTTTCAAAATCGCCAAGGCTTCCAGTTGATCAGTCACCTCATCAAAAGCACGGTGAAACGTAATGCCCAATCCTTCTGCTTGCTTAGTCACTATATGTAAAAATTCCTCGTCAATCTCTCCTCTTTCGTCGAGAGCTCCTGTTACGATTCCAGAAGCTCCTAACTGTTTGGCCATATGAATATCTTCTACCATCGTTTTCACATCGGCTTCTGTGTAAATAAACGAGCTGCTATGAGGCCTAATCATGACATATACAGGAATTTGCACTGCTTTTATTACTTCTTTCATTAAGCCGTAGCTTGGCGTCAATCCGCCTTCACTTATAGCAGAAACAAGTTCTAAGCGATCTGCTCCCCCTTTCTCAGCTTTGATGGCATCCATAACACTCGTAGCAATGACTTCAACTATCATCGTAAATTTGCTCCTTTTTTACTAGCGAAATATAACATTGTTTTATTGTTATTCTATATCCTATTTAAAACACAAAAAACCCTAAAAGCAAACCTTTCGCCGCTTTTAGGGTCTTTCATTTTCTTAAATGTTTGAATAAGAAATGGTCATCAGCTCATTGAAATACACATTGTAAAGGGCTTTAACCGCTTGTTCAACACCGTCTGCTTTTACTCCGAACATCATGCTCACTTCTGAGGAGCCTTGATTGATCATCTCCAAGTTGACATTGGCTCGTGCAAAGGCCTCCGTTGCTTTTGCCGCAATCCCGACTGATTGATTCATCCCTTCCCCTACTACCATGATAAGGGCTAAACCACGCTCAACATAAACGTTATCGACTTCCAATTCTTTTTGGATGCGGTCAAATACACGCTGTTCGACCTCTTGATTAAATTGGCTTTCACGGATGATGACGGAAATATTATCGATTCCTGAAGGAGTATGCTCATAAGAAATTCCTTCATCTTCCAGGATATGAAGCAGTTTGCGTCCAAATCCGATTTCACGGTTCATCAAGTATTTATCGACATGAATGTTGCAGAAACCATCATCGCTTGCAATCCCGACGACAGGCGAATCATGATAGTTACGCTTTGCCACAATATACGTTCCCGTCGCTTGCGGGTTGTTCGTGTTTTTCACACAAACAGGAATGCCCAATTTATATACCGGCTCAAGCGCTTCATCATGAAAAACGGAAAATCCTGCATAAGAAAGCTCACGCATCTCGCGGTACGTCAACTCTTTAATTTCGTTCGGATTTGGAACGATCATCGGATTGACGCTGTAGATGGAATCTACATCCGTAAAGTTTTCATATAGCTCTGCTTTTACACCCGCTGCTAAAATAGAACCTGTAATATCCGAACCGCCCCGTGAAAACGTAACGATTTTCCCTTCCAGTGAATATCCGAAAAATCCAGGGACCACCAATATGCCGGTACGTTCACGAAGCTCCCAAATCTTCTTATAAGACTCAGGCAGTACGCGCGCATTGCCCGGCTCGTCCGTAACAAAGATCCCCGCCTCTTTCGGATTTACATAATGTGCTTCCACCCCGAGCTTGTTCAAATAAGCAGCCATTAATTTCGCGTTATTATCTTCACCGCTCGCTTTAATCGCATCAAGCAAACGGGTTGGTTCTTCATTATGTAAAGAACGAATCAATTCCTTTAAATCGCGCTCAATACGATCAAGAATGGATGAGTCCACTCCCAACTCCACTGCAATTGAAGCATAGCGGTCAACAACATGACGGAGCGGCTCTGTTATATCCCCGCCTGATTTGACTTCATCTGCCAATGAAATCAGCATATCGGTCATTTTGATGTCTTCTTTAAAACGTTTTCCCGGTGCAGAAACAACAATCACTTTACGCTCCGCATCCGCCATAACGATTTTTGCTACTTTTTCAAACTGTGCAGCACTGGCTACAGAGCTGCCTCCAAATTTTGCTACTTTCATGATAGACACACCTTCTTTTTGAAAATCATTCCATTGATTCTCTTATAATAGCACAATTTCAGCGGTTTTAAAGGGAAAATATCGAATTTTTCTAAAAATTAATGCTTGAAAACACCGTCACTTTGTGCATTCTAGGTGAACATTTGTTTTCTCTGCAAGAACATCCACTGGGAGATTCTTGTTTTTTAATCATTTTATTTTGTCCAGTTGACTCTCATATTGTGCATACAAAAAGAAGAGCATGTCTCAGCTCTCCTTTTATTCTTGGAATTTATGGTGGCTGTCCCTAATTCATGAAACAGGTCGCAAAACTAATTTTTTATTGAAAGGCCCCGTCACTGAATCCTTCATTTTACTGGATTCTCATGACGGGGCCTTCAGGAGGATGACTCAAAAGGTGTATTTTTTGCACCTTTTGAGTCATCCTCTCTATTTTAATTGTTCGTATAGGGACTGGCTGTCTATCGTCCAACGGTCTGTCATTCCATCTTTCCGTAGAACAAAACGAATCGTTGTGCGTTCTTTTCCGACGTTCTTTGTATACATCTCTGCCTTCACCGGCATTTCCAGTACAAGGATACCCTCACCATTTTCCAAGGAATTGACAGCGGTGTCGTCAAGTGCGATATGTTCAATCTTTTTTACGATTTTTCCTAACCGTATTTGCCCGTTCCCGGAGGTCGTAAATCTGAATAACGCCGAATCCCCTTGATTGATGCTTTCGGCAAATACCTCGATTACTTCATCCGGTCCCGCCCCGTTCATATACTCATCCAGCTTTCCACCTGCTTTTAAAATCATCAGTTCATGGGAAAAATCGGGATTTTTCGAGCGGTGGGTCGTACTTCCAGAAAAATGAATGCAAAAATGGCCGGGGAAACCGTTTTGGAGCGCCCCCGCTCCATGCGGCATTCCATGCATGGAGCCGGCAATGAGCTGATCGTCGATCAATACGAGGGCAGCCCTTCTTTTCCAGCTCCATTTCCCATTATAAATATCTTTCATAATTTGAGTATCTTTATTGGTGAGGGGCTGTACATCTGCATGTTTACTGCCCGCTCTCCGCTGGACGTTGAATTGTTTCCCTGTTTCCACATCAATAACCGTAAATTTTGTTTTATTTGGAATGATTTGATCCACTTTTTCCCATGAAAGCATTTCTAGATTGAAGCTGATAGGGGAATCGTCATCATCCAATTCATGGGCATAAGTCCGATGATCATGGCTGCCCATCCCGCATAAAAGAAATAATACAAGTATGTACAGGTATTTCGATGTCATATGAATTCTCCTCATTTTTTCTTATTTTTCCAAGCGAAGGTCCTTCACATGACAACCAATATATGGTGTTGCCGATTTCCAATTATTACAGTGGAAATCGATGACCGCTAATTCCAAATCCTCTCATTTTCTTTCATGAATCCCCTTCGACCAGGGACTTAGTTCGTTTTACCATTCATTCGGATGATTAGGCTAAACAAAAAAGACGAAGAGGTATCCTCGTCTTTCTTCACAATCCTTACAGTCCCGCTGACTTGTGAAGCCGTTTTAAGATTTGTTCGAAATCCTCCTTTGAAATGCCCGGTGCAAATTCTTCCGGAAGTTCATCCAACTCTGGGACCGGTCCTCCTGCAGGGGTCCCTTCTATCACTTCAAGCGGCTGTCCGTCACTTGGATGATTTCCTTTCCAAATCATTGCAATATCTTTGTAGTCATTGTCGCTCCACGTATAAAGCTTTCGGTGCACACCCATGCTTTCATATTTTCGAGCCGTATCAAATACATTATTATCAAGATTCGGAATAGGAAGCATTTTAGTCATATCGACCCCTGTTGCGATTTCAAGCGCCTTTGCATATGAAAGAATATGCACGCCGCCGCGTACTAATAAGTATCCAATCATCTCCCGTGCTACCGGGTTATCCGTCATTTCATACACGCGCATTTTATGAGTTCTGGCCCCGCATTCGAGAAAGAAGTTATGCAATAAATCTAAAATCAAGTTTCCACTGTTGAACACATTATCTCCCGTCCAGGGTCTCCCCATCGAATCAGCAGCCAAAGCGGTTTGGGCATTCACGATAAAATGGTGGGAATTCCTTAGGTTGACAGCGTCCCTCATCGGTGCAATATCCGGATCTCCCGCAAAAGTGGTGCCCTGGATCATTAAGTTAACGGTATTTGTCACAAGTTCCACATGACCGAATTCTTCCGCTGTAATGCTAGACACCAGATCATAAAAGGGCTTCAGTTTTTTCTTGCCACGAAAATTAAACGATTGAAACATATAATTATTTAATGTGGACATTTCACCGAATTTGCCGCCTAACAGTTCCTGTACGGCAGCCGCACCATTGGGATCCGGCTGTTTCGGCATAGGCAAATCAATCGCTATACGGTTTATACGCTTAAACAAAAGCGTCCCTCCTCACCATGCGATGGTGTACTCATTATGATGTATGAGAAGAAGGAGTTGTTTCATGCCAACAATTAATCCGGCATGATCCAAACGATTTGCTGAATCCGCACAAAAAACGTAGAATCTTTTTCTTTAATCACCACATGATCCGGTTTAACGTCTTGCAGATTACCGGTGACATTCCCTCTCACTGTTTCAATCACTACACGTTTTCCTACCACCGTCTGCAATGTTTCATATACATACGGATCAACTACACTTACCATTTTGGGTGCGCGTTCATCCTCTTCATTGTAGTAACTCATTACATAAGGCCCCTTCCTTTTTGGCATTCGCTCTAGTGTATGAGCGGAAACCGGGAGTAATGATAATAAGGACAAGGCGTCATTGATCAAAAAATCTCCTATGAGCCAGCTTCTTACAATCGTGACACAAAAGCTTTCACCACCTCATTGAATTCCTGCCATCGTCTTGTCGGGACTTGATGGGTGACATGCGGAACGATATGGTACTGCACGTCTTGTACATATTTTTGATAAATTGAAATGTATTTATTAATATAGTCGGAACGGCTTCCGTAAATTAAAAGAAACGGACATTGGAGCGAAGACAGATGAACACGTCCGTCATATTGATAAGATATCTTATAGAACTGTTTCCAAACCAATGGATTGGCTTTATTCATATGCTCTTTCAACTGTCCGCGAAAAAACGGATCTTTCGTATGGCTCTGGGAAATGAGATTCGCCAGAAAGTAAGACCGTTTCGGCAAAAGCTTCATTCCGGATACATGTTCCATCTTTAAAACAGCCGTGCTTACCATCGGAAACCCGCCTGATAAAATTAATGCCTTCGTTCTTTTAGGATACGTAAAAGCAAACTGTTGGGCGATTATGCCTCCCGCTGAATAACCGCAGATGACAGCTTCCTCAATTTCCAATTCATTTAATAATTGTTTCACTTCTTCCACATACATGGGAACGCTCACTTTTTCGGTCCGTGTATCGCTATCGCCGTGTCCGCTTAAATCAAATGTGATGATTTGAAAATCGTCGCATAATTGTTTTTGTTCCCGAAACACCATTCTCCCCATTCCGGGAGGATGAATGAAAACAATGGCTGTTCCCCTTCCGTTTTTTTCATAAGCAATTTTTTTGTCGCTCATCCACATTTCCTGCATACCATTCTCCTTTCTACCACTTTGACAAACAATCCCCCACCTGCCCGTTCAATCTTACACATGCTGCAGTTTCCTCTTTTTTTTCGGATCAATAGCAAAAAAAGAACATAATAGGGCAGGTACACAAATAAGAGCTGCTGTAAAAAAAAGCCATTGGGCAGACTTGTCCATCAATACCGAAAATAAAGGCGGGCCGGCCGCTACACCGATAAAGCGCATGGAACTGTAAAGGGAGGTGATCGTGCCTCGTTCTTCTTGTTCCGTCCCTTCTGTGATAAGGGCATCCAATGCCGGCAAACAAGCTCCAATGCCGATTCCACTGACGAACATGATGGCCAATAATCCCCAAATATTCTTGATAAAAGCTGCCGAACATAATGTAACAGATAACACAGCAAGGCCAATGACAATAATCCATTTCATCAGCACTTTGTTTTTCTCGATTTTTTCCCCCGTCACATACGAAGCTAAACAAAGACTGACAAGAGGAATCGCCAAAAACAATCCCTTTTTTACACCTGTAACAGCCTGCTCTTTTTCCAATGTATTGGATAAATAAAAAAGAACACCAAATAAAACAAGCATCACAATACCTCCGATGGCAAAAATAGCATACAACCATCTTCCATCTTTCTTGAAAACTGCTTTTAGTGAATGGATAAACTCGCCAAATGGCATCGGTTTTTGTTTTGTCTTGGGCGCCTTTACAAAAAACAAAATTAATAAAATGGAAAGGGCTGATAAAACGGGAATTGCATAAAAAGGTAAATACCAAAACAACCCGGCTAAAAAAGCACCTAATATAGGGCTTAATACTTTTCCAAATGTATTGGCTGTTTCAATTTTCCCAAGGCTGCTGCTTACCTTTTTTTCATCATCACCAAATAAATCTCCCACTAACGGCAAAACAATTGGAGCCGCCCCCGCAGCACCTATCCCTTGAAGAGCCCGGCCAATCATGATGAACAGATAAGCTTTCTCTCCCATTCCAGCAGCGAATCCGCATACAATTCCGCCAGCTCCTGCTAAAATCAGGCTCGGAATGATGACCTTTCGTCTGCCAATACGGTCTGATAAATATCCGGCAATCGGAATGCAGAATATCGCAAAGATGGAGTAAATCGTAATAATTAGACTCGATTGAAACGAAGAAATGCTCATTTTTTTCTCCATCGTAGGCAACACAGGAATGAGCATGGAATTGCCAAGTGTCATCACAAGAGGGATTGAAGAAAGAGAAATGACAGCTAACGTACCGTTGCCTCTCTTTGCGTTTGTACTCTTCATCGCAATACTCCTTTTATTTTCCATTAATACAATCTTCTTTATTGTTTCCACCCCCTCGAAATATTCTCTTGGAAAAAAGAACAAAAAAAGATTTTTCCAGCAAGTCGTTCATGATGAAAATGAACTTTGCAAGAAAAACCCTTTCGTGTGGCACTATTCTTTTTAAATGGATGAGGCCATGGAAGTTAGATTCTAGTTTTACTCTTTTTCATTATCTAATCATTTTTTTCAAAAAGGAGTCAACTTCTTCCATCGAGACTAAAAAACTCCCTTCATGAACCATCCGAATGCATTCCATTATTTTTGAGTCGCTTATGTTTTCCGGAATCACAGCAAATTTTCGATTCTTCGCTTCATCCATCATGGCTATTACTACCCTTCGTACATTTCTTTCATCTGTATTCAAGAGCCTCCCCCATCGCACGTTAGGAGAAATATACGCCGTTTTATACAATCCCTTATCTTCCAGCAATCCATCTACTTCCTTTTCACAAATGCCCCTCACTAAAAAATCAATACGAATAACCTTTCGCTCCTCTTCAAATAACTCGTTCATTTTCTTCAATAGAAGGAGATTAAAAAGGAGAGGCGCGTCTTTTTCTTGAAGCAGCATTTTCCATTCTTCCATCGTATACTCCTCACTTTTCGGCAAGGGCGATACGGATCCCAATCAGTGCAAAAAGCCCCGCTTTTCCTTTATTAATGTAACCGTTCACCTTTGGGTACCGAAGAAGCCTTTGGCCGATGCTGCCTGCAAACATGGCGACAAGAGCGAAAATGACAACTGCTTGAATCATGAATACAAACCCTAAAACGACCATTTGCAGGACAGGACTTCCCGCTTTTGTTGATACAAATTGAGGCAGAAGAGCTAAAAAAAACAGCGATACTTTCGGATTTAAAATATTCATTAAAATCCCTTTTCGATAAAGTGACGACAAGCTCCGTTTTTCCACTTTACCAGCCGCTAAAGGAGTATTCCCTTCTTTAAACGCCTGCCAGGCCATATATAGTAAATAGATGGCACCTGTATATTTAACGATTTGAAAGGCCGTATTCGACTGATATAAAACGGCTGAAATACCTAATGCCGCCGCCATTGTATGTACTGTAATCCCCGAACAAAGGCCAAACGCTGTCGCTATCCCCGCTCTTTTTCCGTTCGACATGCTTTGTGCCATCACAAATAAAATGTCCGGTCCCGGCGCTAAAGTCAGGACAATTGCGACAATAAGAAAAGAACCAAGTAACGCGTAATCCACCGATATCCCCCGCTTTCATTTCATGCTTAATCCATCCTTATTAATCATACTACACTCCACTTATAATTTCTCCTTATCCCCCTTAAATAACATAATATTTCGAATTTTATCGATAAGAATTCGAAACGGAAAAGAATTGCCTTAAATAAACCATTGTTAAATGAGAACATTTAGAAAATGGAACTATTTCACAAAGGAAAATCATCACTTTGCCTAAGAATGAATGATTCCTCTAATCAGTGAAAGACTATTTTTCAGTACCACTGTGAGGAAAAAAATCATACAAATGTTCTGTTTTTTCTTTTGTTGACAAAACAGAACATTTGTTTGTATCATAATAGAGTAATGATACATACATGAGAGGAGGAATTTTATGAAGTCTTGGACAGAAGAAGGACAAATCAGCACCCCCATTGAACATGTATTTTCATATTTCAACGGATCGCTGGAACAAATGCAAAAAGTCATGCCTCAGGTAATTGAAAATACTCCGGTTAAAGAAACCGATCAGGTTATTGGAAGCGTTTATCGCCAAAAATACAAAGAAGGCGAAGAAGTACAAGAGTATGATGTAGAGACACTTGAATATATCAATACGCCCGATCATAAAAGATTAAAAATTGGTTTTGTCCTTGCTGATATGTTCGATATCACCGCTGCATATGAGCTGAAAAAACTCGATGAACATCGCACATTATTTACATATACAGCAACAAATGCACCGTTAAATGAACAGGCTGAATCATTCTTGAAATTCGCTACGAACCAAGTCGTGATTGATTTTGTCAATCAGGTAAAAATGATAGCGGAATCTGAATATAACAGATAACTTTTCTTATATCCTAAAACATTATAAGGAGTGTTGAATATGAAACAGCAAGCAACCCCCTATCTTACATTCAACGGCAACGCAAAAGAAGCATTAGAATATTATAAGGACGTATTCGAGGGAGAAATACTGGGAATCCAGACTTTTGGGGAAGCAGACTTTCCAACTCCCCCGGAAGTGGATGACCGAATCATGCATGCGCAATTTAAAAAAGATGGTTTATTCCTCATGGTATCTGATGCATTTTTAGGTCAGTCGATCGAAGTTGGCAACCACATTTCATTAGCTCTCGAACTGGAAAGCGAAGAAGAAATTCAAAAATTATATGATACATTGAGCGAGAAAGGTTCTGTATTAATGGAGCTGCAAGATACGTTTTGGGGAGCGAAATTCGCGAAAGTGAAGGACTGCTTCGGAGTCATCTGGGATCTGAATTATACAAAAGCTTAATACGCAAAGTGAGCCAGACTGTTCCATAAACCTCTAATAAATCACAAAAACTGATTTTTACTGAAAGACCCCGTCCTCTAATCCCTTGGTTTTACTGGTTTTTCATGACGGGACCTTTCAGAGGATGACCGAAAAGGGCAAAATCCGGCCCTTTTCGGTCATCCTCACTCAAACTCTCATTAATGTTTAAAATGCATCCTGCTCTCGTTCCAAGCTGGATGTTGTTAATGTATTTTTCCGTTGAATCGTATCGTTATCCATCAATTCTTGCATATTTTCAGCGTATGATTGCTCGCTCGTCATTCCGTCTTTTCGGGCTTGTTCATACTCTTCTTGCGCTTTCGCAGTGCGTTTTGCATACGGCAAGGCCTGCAAACGTTCAAATGGGATTTCTTCCCCCGTATCGACACAGACTCCATACGTACCCTCGACCATTCGCTCCAGAGCTTCCTTAATTTCGTTTAATCGCTCTTCGTCAGCCGCTTCAAGCGTTTGTTCTTTTTGACGTTCGTATAATTCGGTTGATGAATCAGCCATATGATTATCCATACCAGTGTTCAATTCCCCTGTTGCTTCGTCCATCGATAATACTTTTATCTCTTCCTGCCTGTATGTTAATTCGTGCTTCATCTCTATCAATCTATTTTTCAACTGTTTCATTTCGATTTCTGTCAATTTCATGCGAATCCTCTCCTTTTCATATATCGCTATCATTCCCGCTTCTTATTGCACTGAAACATGAAGACACATAAAAAGTTTTTCTTTTACACAAACAGAGGAAGAAGAATAAAATGAAGGGAGAAAATCATCTGACAGGACCATAAAAACTATTTTCTAATAAAAAATGGACCGGCCTCATGGCTGGTCCATTTTTTATTAGAACTTATCTTGATAGTTTACTAATTCCCACGTATGAACCGCTGTACGATAGCTGTCCCACTCCGCTTTTTTCATGTCGACATATTCGCCGAATACGTGCTCACCTAATGTGTTTCGTGCTAATTCACTGTCTTTCAATTCGCTTACAGCTGCTTCCAAGCTGCCTGGAAGATTTTCGATACCAAGCTCTGCACGGCGTTCTTCAGACATGTGGAAAATGTCTGCGTCGATTGATGCAGGTGCCTTTAACCCTTTTTCAATACCTTCAAGACCCGCTGCTGCAATTACCGCAAATGTTAAATAAGGGTTAGCAGATGGATCTGGACAACGAAGTTCAACGCGAGTTGCCATTCCTTTTTTCGCAGGGATACGGATTAATGCAGAACGGTTTGATGCTGACCATGCGATATAGCAAGGAGCCTCATAGCCAGGCACTAAACGTTTGTAAGAGTTTACGAGCGGATTCGTAACCGCTGCAAAACCTTTCACGTTTTCAATTAAACCTGCGATGAACTGATATGCTTCCTCTGACAATTGAAGCCCATCCTCTGGATTGTAGAATACATTTTCTCCGTCCTTAAAGAACGACATGTTTACATGCATACCGGAACCGTTAATACCGAATACTGGCTTTGGCATGAATGTCGCATGTAAGCCGTATTTACTTGCAATCGTTTTAACTACCCACTTGTAAGTAGTAGCTTTATCTGCTGCACCTAATGCATCTGCATATTTGAAGCTAAGTTCGTGCTGGCCTTGCGCTACTTCATGGTGAGAAGCTTCGATTGTAAAGCCCATCGCTTTTAATGCACGGTAAATTTCCAAGCGAACGCGCTCGCCAAGATCCTTTGGAGATGGAGCGAAATAGTCTGCATTATCGCCAAGTTCCATTGTCGGATTTCCATTCTCATCTGCTTTGAAAAGGAAAAACTCTAATTCTGGTCCGACAGAGATTGTATAGCCATGTTCTGCAGCACGATCAACCGTTTTCTTTAATACGTTACGAGTATCACCCTCGAATAATGTTCCGTCCGGGTTTGCTACAGAGCAAAGGAAACGCGCTTCTGCATACCCCTCTTCTACTGTCCAAGGTAATACGGCAAACGTATTTAAATCCGGTAAAAGATACAAATCGGATTTATTGATTGGAGAGAATCCTTTAATAGAAGAACCGTCAAACATTTGCTTTCCTTCTACTACATCATCTAGCTGCTCAACCGTCACAGTAATATTTTTTAAGATTCCTTCGATGTCAACGAACTGTAAATGAATCAATTCCACACATTTGTTTTTAATTGTTTCTTTAATTTGCTCAAGAACTGCTGTGTCATTTTTCATTTCAGAAAGCACTGTTTGTCCCATGTTAGATAACCTCACATTCAACGTCGTAATTTATAACATGAGTTTATTATATTGAATGTTTTATCATTTGACAATACTTTTTCTCTATTTTCTCATAAAATTTTCTGTATATTTATAATATTAATGAGGAAAACGCTTCCATTGTTCGGAAATTACCATAATGAAGCAAAATAAGACTTTTACACAAGTCAATCATTCGTCTTTAGCAGCCGAACTCTTTATCGCCACCTGTATAATGGCATTCATTTTTATCCAGTCAAACAATGAATCTCTCAATCGATCGATTCATTTCTTTTTTTATCCTGAACACGATTCACGCAAAAAAAGGTCAGCCTTTGACCAGGCTGACCTTTCTTTAGATGACCATTTTTTTATCGGAATTCAATTGTACTTCCTGTTCTTGAACGCCAAGCTTTTGATTTTTCTTGATTCTAAAATGATAGATAGCGTAGCAAGCAAGCATGAACGGGATGCCACAGTATAATGCCATGCGTTGTTCAGAATCAAAAGCCAAGCTGATCAATACAATGCTATTTAGCGTTAAAGCCAAACCAGGAAGGAACGGATACAACGGTGTTTTAAACTTTAAATCTTCGACTCTTCCCCCTTGGCGGATGTACTTTCTTCTAAACGCAAGCTGTGAAGCCGTAATGGCAATCCATCCAACCTGAGCTCCAAGCCCCGCTACCGACAGAAGCCATACAAATACCGTTTCAGCAGCTACGAAACCTGAAAGAAGGGATAATAAGGCAATGCCCAGTGTCAAAAGCAGCGCATTCATCGGAACACCGCGATGGTTGACTTCCCCAAGCTTCCTCGATGCCATCCCTTCTTTCGAAAGGGAGTAAAGCATACGCGTTGCCGCATAAAGGCCGGAGTTCCCAACAGACAGCAGCGCCGTTAAAATAATAAAATTCATGATATCAGCGGCATACGGAACACCGATACTGTCTAACACAACTACAAATGGACTCTCCACCACACCCGCTTTTTCCATCGGAATCATCGCCGCCACAATCGCTACGGATAATACGAAAAAGACAAGCGTTCGCCAAACCGTTTGTTTAATGGAACGCGGAATCGTTTTTTCCGGATCCTCACTTTCTCCTGCCGCAATTCCAATCAACTCTGTCCCTTGGAAGGAAAAGTTAACGGTAATCATCGTAATCAACAGAGCTGTGATTCCATTCGGAAAAAGACCTTCTGAAAAGAAGTTGGAAAAGAACGGTGCTTCTTGCCCGCCTTTCATGTCGATAAACCCAAACATTGCCGCACCACCAAGAATGATGAACATAATAATGGCCACAACTTTAATGCTTGAAAACCAAAACTCTGCCTCACCGAATGCTTTAGCTGATAAAGCATTTAACAAAAACAACAGCGAAGCAAACAGCGCACACCACATCCAAACCGGCGAATCCGGAAACCACCTTTGCATCAACTGCCCTGCAGCTAAAAACTCAAGCGCTACTGTTACTGCCCACCCAAGCCAGTAAAGCCACCCGATAGCAAAACCGGTCGCAGGACCGATAAACTTCGTCGTATACGTTTGAAAGGAACCGGATACCGGCATAGCCACTGAAAGCTCCCCTAAGCAAAGCATCGTTAAATACATAATAAATCCGCCTACTAAATAGGCAATAATGGCACCAATAGGACCCGCTTCATTAATGGTATACCCCGATCCAAGAAAAAATCCTGTTCCAATGACACCTCCTAAAGAAATCATAAATAAATGCCTTGATTTCATCGTTCGCTTCAATTCATGCATTTGATGCTGCTCCATGTTCATTGAATCTCTCCTTTGTGTTGTAAATATGAATACGCTTACAAAAAGAAAATAAAAATACTTTTCAGATGATTCTTTCTACATTAAACATTAATGCAAGTTCCGTGCCAAGTTTTAAACCGTGAATTGTTAACATTTTTTGAACGAACCTGCCAAATAAATAGGCATTTCGCCAATTTTTTTGGCAGGAAAGCGCCAAATTTTTATATCATAATATCTTCCATAAATTTTGGTGCTTCTTCACCGCGCCACAAAGAAGATATTTGCATACTATAGAGAAAAACCTTACATTAACGGAGAGAAAAAAATGAAAAAAGACTATAAACGATGGACAAAACTGCCTTATGCAGGCGAATCGTCACCTCCCTCCAATCCGGAAGAACCGCTGGCAAACTCATGGAAGCTATTTTTCTTCAAACTTCGTAAAGACGGAAAATTAATGACTCCTGACGGAAAAAAAGCGACTTTAACGATTCGCCATCCCAAAAAAATTGATTGGAATCAGGAACTGGAAGTGGTCCAACAAACCTTAGCAAACGTTACCTCTTCTGAAACTCAAATCGCGAAGTATTGGGGAACGGGAGCACCCACGAAACAATTCACCCCCATTATCGATCGTCTAATCGACACATATAGCGTCCCCGCAGCGAAAGCAGCACGGATTTTAGCATGTATTCACGCCGCCATAAACGATACACTGGTCATCACCTGGTATTACAAATTCAAATGGATGGTCGCCCGCCCTAATCAGCTGGATGCTGAGTTAGAAACGATTTTATGCACCCCGCGCCATCCTTCCTATCCTGCGGGACATGGGACGGTGGCAGGTTGCTGCGAAGAGATGTTGAGCTATTTCTTCCCAGCAGAAAAGGAGCAATTGCATAAACTTGCCGAAGAATGTGCCGGTTCCCGTTTATATGCCGGTGTCCATTTTCCAAGCGATAATACCGAAGGGCTTGAACTGGGGAGACAAATAGGAAAACTGATCATTAAACAGCTAAAAAAGCAAAAAAATAGTAAACATGACTTAATCGACACTCCGTACTCAAATAACCTTCACGCTGAGTTAATGCCGCCGCCGTATGACCAAGTGATTCCCTTCAACTTTCAGACAAAATGCCAATCACGAGTAAAAAGTGATGCTTCACTATCTCCTCAAGATGAGGATAAAACGCATAAGATAGATGAGGAATAAAAAAACAAGGATGACTCAAAAGGTATAGAAAAGCATACCTTTTGAGTCATCCCCCCCCTAAAAGGACCCGTCATGAAAATCCAGTAAAATCAAGGATTTCGTGACGGGTCCTTTCCGTAAAAAATAACGCTTATGGTCTGTTTAGGACTTATAGGACAACCACGTCCAGTTTGTCCATGTCCATTTGACTTTTCAGTTATATATTATACCCAGCCTCTAAAACGTGATGCCTCAGCTACTTTACGAATTCCAACCATATAAGCCGCCAAACGCATGTCAACTTTATGGGATTGGGCCGTTTGATAAATGCTGTCAAAAGAGTCAACCATCACTTTCTGCAGCTTTTCTGCAACTTCTTCTTCCGCCCAATAGTACCCCTGGTTATTTTGAACCCATTCAAAATAAGATACCGTAACGCCGCCTGCGCTCGCCAAAATATCCGGTACAAGAAGGATGCCTTTTTCAGATAAAATCTTCGTTGCTTCAAGCGTTGTTGGTCCATTTGCCGCTTCCACGACGATAGACGCTTGAATGCGATCCGCATTTTCTGCGGTAATTTGGTTCGAGATAGCTGCCGGAACTAAAATATCACAATCTAATTCCAGCAATTCTTCATTTGTAATCGTGTTCTTAAAGAGCTGTGACACTGTCCCAAAACTGTCACGTCGGTCTAATAAATAGTCAATATCAAGACCGTTCGGATCATGAAGCCCACCGTATACATCTGAAATCCCTATGACCTTCGCTCCTGCGTCATGCATGAACTTGGCCAAGAAACTTCCGGCATTCCCGAACCCTTGGATGACGACACGCGCCCCTTGCAAATCGATGCCTTTTTTCTTCACCGCTTCCTCGATACAAATGGTCACACCGCGTGCCGTTGCTGTTTCACGCCCATGAGATCCACCCAGCACAAGCGGTTTACCTGTAATAAAACCAGGAGAATCAAACTCACGAAGACGGCTGTATTCATCCATCATCCATGCCATAATTTGTGAGTTTGTATAGACGTCCGGTGCCGGAATATCTTTTGTCGGCCCCACAATTTGGCTGATCGCACGAACATACCCGCGGCTTAGGCGCTCAAGCTCACCGAATGACATTTTGCGAGGGTCACAAACGATTCCGCCTTTCCCGCCCCCATATGGGAGATTGGCAATTCCGCATTTTAAACTCATCCAAATCGATAAGGCCTTCACTTCATCTTCGCTCACTTCCGGATGAAAACGAACTCCGCCTTTTGTCGGTCCGACAGCGTCATTATGCTGGGAGCGATATCCCGTGAATACTTTCACCGTTCCGTCGTCCATACGTACCGGAATGCGAACGGTTAATAAACGAACCGGTTCTTTCAGCAATTCAAATACTTCTTCTGTATAACCTAATTTATCCAAGGCGTTTTTAATAACCGTTTGAGTAGAGTAAAATAAATTCAGTGATTCTTTCTCTTGTTTTTGTTCTTTTGACATCGTATTTAATACTGTTTCAGCAGGCATCCTTCACACCTCATACATTATGATAGAATAGTGGGTTCAATCAAAACAAAAAGATTGTCTTTTACATTACGCAGACAGGACGCGGTTGATTTTTTCAATCGCCCAGTCCAAGTCCTCTTGCGAAATAACCAGAGGCGGCGCGAAGCGAATCACCGTATCATGTGTTTCTTTACATAATAGGCCTTCTTCTTTCAGCTTTTCGCAATATGGTCTTGCCGCTTTGGTTAATTCCACCCCAATGAATAATCCTCTTCCGCGCACTTCCTTAATAATCGGGTTATTGATTTCCGATAACTTTTGTTTAAAATACTCTCCTAATTCTAGTGAGCGCTGTGATAAGCTCTCTTCTTCAAGAACTTCCAACGCCGCAACAGATACAGCGCAAGCCAACGGGTTTCCGCCGAATGTCGAACCGTGAGACCCAGGGTTAAAGACGCCTAAAATATCTTTATTTGCTACAACACAAGAAATCGGAAATACACCACCTCCGAGCGCTTTCCCTAAAATCAGCATGTCAGGCTCTACACCTTCCCAGTCGCATGCAAACATTTTTCCTGTACGTGCAAGCCCTACTTGAATTTCATCTGCGATGAATAATACTTGTTGCTCCTTACATAATTCGGAGGCTGCCTTCAAAAATCCTTCTGGAGGTAAAACAATTCCTGCTTCTCCTTGAATTGGCTCGATTAAGAATGCAGCCGTATTCGGTGTGATTGCCGCCTTCAATGCCTCAATGTCTCCATACGGAATTAATTTAATACCAGGAAGCATAGGACCAAACCCTCTTTGATATTCCGCTTCTGATGATAAAGAAACCGCTGTCATTGTGCGACCATGGAAATTGCCGACACATGCGATGATTTCCGCTTGATTATCCGCGATTCCTTTTACTTCATAGCCCCAGCGGCGCGCTGCTTTGATAGCTGTTTCAACCGCTTCTGCTCCTGTATTCATCGGAAGGGCCATATCCTTGTTTGTTAATTGACAAATTTTTTCGTACCACGGACCAAGTTGATCGTTATGGAATGCACGCGATGTTAATGTCACACGGTCAGCCTGCTCTTTTAACGCTCCAATGATTTTAGGGTGGCGGTGTCCTTGGTTTACTGCTGAATATGCACTTAACATATCCATATATTTTTTTCCTTCTGGATCTTTTACCCATACACCTTCTGCTTCAGAAATAACAATTGGCAGCGGATGATAGTTATTTGCACCATATTTTTGAGTTTGATCGATAATTTTTGTCGTTTTTGTAGTTGTTGTCATTTTAGTTCCTCCTTTGAAGTCTTTTCTGTTGATGAGAGGGAGCATCGAGAGCTCCCCTCCCAAATTCATACCGTCACTTTATTGATTAAAGCGTTTCAGATGTTGTTTTCGCTTGCATATGAAGAAGCAAGTAATCAGGGCCGCCCGCTTTTGAATCCGTACCCGACATGTTGAATCCGCCGAATGGCTGGTAGCCTACGATGGCGCCTGTGCACCCGCGGTTGAAGTACAAGTTTCCGACATGGAATTCTTCACGTGCGCGCTCGATGTGCTCACGGTTGTTGGAAACAAGCGCACCCGTTAATCCGTAATCGGTGTTGTTCGCGATTTCCATCATATGGTCAAAGTCACGCGCTTTGCAGAAGGCGACAACCGGACCGAAGATTTCTTCTTGCATTAAACGAGAGTCTTGGTCAAGATCCGCAAAGATCGTCGGCTGGATGAAGTAGCCTTTGGAATCGTCTCCTTCGCCGCCTGTCATCAGCTTGCCTTCTTCTTTTCCGATTTCAATGTACTTCATGATTTTGCTGTATGATTTCTCATCGATGACCGGCCCCATGTATGTGTTCACATCTTCCGGGCTGCCAAGAGTTAACGTTTTCGTTAATGCGACCGCTTTTTCCAACACTTCATCATATACGTCCTGATGAACGACCGCACGGGAACCTGCCGAACATTTTTGGCCGGAGAAACCGAAAGCCGAGTAGACGATGGAAGAGGCCGCTAAATCCAAGTCCGCATCCTTATCGATGACCATGGTATCTTTACCGCCCATTTCAGCGATGACACGTTTCAACCAGATTTGACCCGGATGCACTTTCGCCGCACGCTCATAAATGCGGCAGCCCACTTCACGGGAACCTGTAAAGGAAACGAAACGTGTTTTCGGATGATCGACTAAGTAGTCCCCGATTTGCGAGCCGCTTCCCGGTACGAAATTCAACACGCCCGCCGGAAGACCCGCTTCCTCCATCAGTTCCACAAACTTCGCCGCAATGACTGGAGTGGAGTTAGCCGGTTTTAACAACACCGTGTTTCCAGACACGATGGCCGCTACCGTCGTCCCCGCCATGATCGCTAACGGGAAGTTGAATGGAGAAATGATGATTCCAACGCCCAGCGGAATGTAATGGAATTGGTTGAACTCGCCTTCGCGGCTGTTGACCGGAATGCCGTCTTTTAGCTTCAACATTTGGCGTGCATAAAATTCCAAGAAGTCAATCGCTTCTGCCGTGTCCGCATCCGCTTCTTTCCACGGTTTCCCCGCTTCCTTCACCAGGTAAGCCGAAAATTCATGTTTGCGGCGGCGCATGATGGCAGCGGCGCGGAACAAAATGTTTGCACGATGCTCAGGCTTCCACTTCTTCCATGTCTCAAACGTCGTCAACGCAGCTTGCATCGCTTTTTCCGCCAATTCCTGATCAGCCATCGAAACACTTCCGATTACTTCCTCTTTATTGGCAGGATTGATGGATACGACTTTTTGTTCTGTCGTAATGTATTCTCCGCCGATCACAAGCGGGTATTCTTTCCCTAATTGTGTTTCTACATATGCCAAAGCGTCCTGGAACGCCTTTTTATTTTCTTCAATCGCAAAGTTTGTAAATGGTTCGTGTTTGTAAGGTACTGTCATGATTTGGTTCCTCCTAAACGAATTATGTTCTTCGCTTATATTAATATGCAAGTTGCGTGCCAACTTTTTAAATTACTCGTTATAAAATGAATGCTGCATACAGAAAATTGGCTATTTTCCGCTTATAACCCCTGTTACTACACGTTTTTTCCCTTTAAAAATAGTATGGAAGTGGTAGGAAAAAATTTAAATCCTCTTCTATATAATGAATTTTTTGGCATTTTTAATCTTTAAAGGCTGTATTTCCCGATGTAACGGAGCAAAAAATATTTGCATACGCATAATATTATTGCATCTTATAATGCAAAATATGTTTGCAGAAACGAAGGCATTATGCTAAAACTAAAAAGAAGACGTTGATATAAGGGAGAAACAGAACCATGGGAGAACATCAACAGACGCTTGAATACTTACAATATGTAAATAAAATTTATGAAAGAATCTTGAATGAGGTAGACATTGGCCTTCACGCGGTAGACGAAACAGGAAAAACCATCATTTATAATAAAAAGATGGCGGAAATTGAATCCATGGATATCCAAGACGTACTGAACAAAAAGTTGATGGATGTATTCATGTTTACAGAAGAACAGGATAGCACACTTGTACAGGCTTTACAAAACGGAAAAGAAGCGGTCAACGTAAAACAAACGTATTTTAATAACAAGGGAAAAGAGATTACGACCGTCAACCATACTTTTCCCATCATTGAGCGCGGAACCATTCAAGGAGCCGTGGAAATCGCCAAAGATGTAACCAAGCTTGAACGTCTTATTAAGGGAAATATGAAGCGCAACGGCAATACGAGATTTACATTCGACAGCATCATCGGGAGCAGTCCTGCTATTTATGAGGTTATCGAAAATGCCAAGCGGGCGACCAGAACTTCTTCTTATGTATTAATCGTCGGAGAAACAGGGACAGGGAAAGAATTATTTGCTCAAAGCATCCATAACGGCAGCAGCCGCTCTTCCGCCCCATTTATCTCGCAAAATTGCGCTGCCCTTCCCGATAATTTGATCGAGAGCCTTTTATTCGGCACGAAGCGCGGTGCTTTCACAGGTGCACTCGACCAACCCGGATTATTCGAACAAGCCGAAGGCGGCACCCTTTTACTTGATGAAATCAACTCCTTAAACCCCGGGTTGCAGGCAAAACTGCTGCGGGCCCTGCAAGAGAAAACCATCAGGCGAATTGGAGATACGAAAGATACCCCTATCGATGTAAGGGTCATTGCCAATATGAACGAAGATCCCATTGATGCCATCGCCAATAACCGAATGCGAAAGGACTTATACTACCGCCTTGGTGTCGTCACCTTGTTCATTCCCCCGCTTCGGGAACGGAAAGAAGACATTTTACCGCTTGCGCAGCGTTTTATCGAAAAATATAATGTCCTGTTTCAAATGGATGTAAAAGGAATGAATGAAGAGGTCCTCCAATCGTTCCTTTCTTACGATTGGCCCGGCAATGTCCGGGAACTCGAGCATATCATTGAAGCAGCGATGAATATTATGATGGATGAAGATGTAATCATGTATTCTCATTTACCATTTCAATACCGGAATAAATCGCAATTTAAAGAGAACGCCTCCCCTGCGTCAAACGTTCAATCGTTCATTAACGCAAATGAGAATTCACCTGTGGACTTGAAAGCCCAAATGGATTCGTTTGAAAAATACTATATTGAGCATGTGCTGAAGCAGCACCAATACAACATTTCCAAAACCGCCAAACTGCTTGGATTAAGCCGACAGAGCTTGCAGTATCGGATTAAGAAGCTTGAAATTGATGTACATCACAAATTTTCTTAAATCCTCTCTCTGAAAGAAGCGAACGGGTCGAACTTTAATCGTTGGAATCGTTCGCTTCTTTTCTATCGTGTTTTGCACATCATTTCAGAAATCAATAACAATAAAGTGAAAATATCTATTGGCCCCTTCTTTAATTCCGTCATATAATGATCTATAATCAAAAATAGATTAATTAAATGTATTAGCCGAAGATATGCAACTGGAAGGAGAGATCGTAGGATATAAAACCAATAATGGCATTCTACGTTATAAATTTTTCGGGACAATGTCTCGAATTGAAGAATTATGAATATAAAATAATAGAACTAATTTTATCAATCACATTACTTGAGGGGGATCATTAAGATGATGGATTTAGGCCTATTATTAATACGGTTGGTCATCGGATTGGCGTTCATAGGCCATGGGGCTCAAAAATTATTTGGCTGGTTTGGCGGCTATGGATTAAAAGGAACAGGAGGATGGATGGAATCCATCGGGATAAAACCGGGTGTGACGATGGCTCTGTTAGCCGGTTTATCTGAATTAATAGGCGGCGCCTTGTTTGCTGCAGGACTTTTCACTACCCTTGCCGCCGCACTGATTGCTGTTACGATGTTGGTTGCCATTGTAAAAGTTCATGCTCCAAATGGGTTTTGGGTGTCCCAAAACGGTTATGAATTCAACCTCGTTTTAATAACGGTTGTTATCGGTGTCGCTTTAATCGGACCGGGACAGTACGCTCTTAGTGCCGTCTTGTTTTAAAGGTTTCCACCGCAGAAAAAAGTCCCCTTTTTGGCTCAGGGGACTTTTTCTTGTTTCTAATAAGTGTACCAGTTTCACCGTTTTACTCTTTTCCATACCTCTTCATTGGTATGACAATATCCATGTTTTCCGCTGTCTCTAACGCTTTTTCGTACCCCGCATCCGCATGGCGAATGACGCCCATGCCAGGGTCTGTTGTCAACACACGTTCCAATCGTTCTTTTGCCAAGTCCGTACCGTCTGCGACCACGACCATGCCCGCATGAAGCGAGTAGCCCATTCCAACGCCGCCGCCATGATGGAACGAAATCCATGAACCGCCAGCGGCTGTGTTAACGAGTGCATTTAACAGCGCCCAATCGCCCACTGTATCACTTCCGTCTTTCATCGCTTCCGTTTCACGGTTCGGTGAAGCGACAGATCCGCAATCCAAATGATCGCGCCCGATGACGATAGGTGCCTTCAATTCACCCTTTTTCACTAATTCATTGATTGCCAGCCCCATTTTCACACGCTCGCCATAACCGAGCCAACAAATACGGGACGGCAGACCTTGGAAACTCACTTTTTCTTTGGCCATCTCAATCCAGCGCAGCAACGGTTCGTTATCCGGAAACAATTCTTTCACCAATTGATCGGTACGGTAAATGTCCTCCGGATCTCCCGATAAAGCTGCCCAGCGGAACGGCCCTTTCCCTTCGCAAAACAACGGACGGATATAAGCAGGAACAAATCCCGGGAAGTTAAAGGCATCGGTCACTCCTTCATCCAATGCCACCTGGCGGATGTTGTTGCCGTAATCAAACACGATTGCGCCTCGTTTTTGGAATTCGAGCATCGCCTTGACATGCTCGGCCATGCTCTGTTTTGAACGGCGAACATACTCATCAGGCTGCTCTGAACGCAAGACGTCTGCTTCTTCCAGGCTCATCCCCGCCGGCAAATAGCCATTTAACGGATCATGGGCAGATGTTTGGTCTGTCACCACATCAATGTGGATACCTCTTATTAACAATTCGTGATGAACTTCGGCCGCATTTCCAATCAGCCCGATGGAGAGCGCTTCTCCTTTTTCTTTTGCTTCAAACGCCCATAACAATGCTTCGTCCAATGAATCGGTCATCCGGTCGCAATAATTCGTGTCCAAACGTTTTTGGATGCGTGACGGATCTACATCGACTGCCAGCACGACACCTTCATTCATTGTAACCGCCAGCGGCTGCGCTCCTCCCATGCCGCCTAAGCCGGCCGTCAATGTTAACGTCCCTTTCAATGAACCGCCGAAATGCTTTTTCGCTAACGCGGCAAACGTTTCATATGTCCCTTGCAAAATTCCTTGCGTTCCGATATAGATCCAGCTCCCCGCCGTCATTTGGCCGTACATCATCAACCCTTTTTTATCGAGTTCATGGAAGTGTTCCCAATTGGCCCATTTCGGCACGAGAACCGAGTTGGATAAGAGCACTCTCGGCGCATGCTTATGTGTTTTGAACACCCCGACCGGTTTTCCCGACTGGATGAGCATCGTTTCATCGCTTTCCAGATCACGCAATGTCCGAACGATCGCATCAAACGATTCCCAATTGCGGGCCGCTTTTCCGATTCCGCCGTATACGACAAGGTCTTCCGGCTTTTCAGCGACCTCCGGATCCAAATTGTTATAAAGCATACGCAGTACAGCTTCTTGCTCCCAGCCTTTACATTCAATCTCCAACCCTTTTTTCACCTTTACGTTTCTCATTACTTCTTGATTCATATCTATTCCTCCCTTAAATTTTGTTTACAGGTAAATTTCCAGCAACGAAAACTTGCCAATCCATCTGCTGTAACCAGGTTGCCGCTGCCTCGATATCTTTTGAAAACACGCGGTCTTGCGTAATACTCGGAATGATCTTTCTCGCTTCTTCAAACAGCGCTTTTGTAAAAGAAGCCATTTTATCCTTGCCTCTATATTCGACCGCTTGAAGGGCACAAATGAGTTCAATCGCCAACACAAGTCGGACGTTTTGAATGATTTGATGTGCATGCCGAGAACCGATCGTTCCCATGCTTACGTGATCTTCCTGGTTCGCTGAAGACGGAATGGAATCAACACTTGCCGGATGAGCGAGTGTTTTATTTTCGGAGACAAGTGAAGCAGCGCAATATTGCATGATCATCGCTCCCGATTGCAAGCCTGGCACCGGGCTTAAAAACGGCGGCAAGTCGTTCAGCTGCGGATTGACGAGACGTTCAATGCGGCGCTCTGAAATATTCGCCAGCTCAGCCACGGCAATTTTCATAAAATCCATCGCCAATGCAATCGGCTGTCCGTGGAAGTTGCCTCCCGAAATGACCTTTTCACCGTCATCGAAAATAAGTGGATTATCCGTTGCCGCATTCATCTCAATCTCAAGCTTTTCTTTTACATAATCAAGCGCCTGCCACGATGCTCCGTGCACTTGTGGAATGCAGCGGAGAGAATACGCATCCTGCACCCTCAGCTCTCCCTGCTTTGTAATGAGCCGGCTGCCGTTGATCATTCGGCGGATTCGTTCCGCCACTTCCGATTGCTGACGATAACCGCGTGCTTGATGAACAGCCGGATCAAAAGCATCCTCAATACCCTGAAGCCCTTCCAGCGTCAAAGAAGCAATCGCCTCCGTTTGATAAGCGAGCTGTTCGGCTTCGATGTAATTGACGAGCCCCATCGCCGTCATCGCTTGCGTACCGTTTATTAATGCAAGCCCTTCCTTTGCCTTCAAAGTCAGCGGCACGATGCCTTCTTTCGATAAAGCCGTAATGGCCTCCATTCGCTCCCCTTTATAAAACACTTCGCCTTCACCCATTAATACAAGCGCCAAATGGGAAAGCGGGGCCAAATCTCCACTCGCTCCAAGGGAACCTTGCTGGGGGATAACCGGATGGACTTGTGCATTCAAAAGTTCAAGCAAACGGTCAATGACAATCGGACGAACCCCAGAAAACCCTTTTAACAGCGCATTGGCCCGAAGGAGAACCATCGCTCTTGACACTACTTCCGGAAACGGTTCACCCACTCCGCATGCATGCGAATGAATCAAATTCCACTGCAGCTGCTCCACGTCGTCTGAATCAATCAGCACATCACTGAACTTCCCGAAACCGGTTGTAATACCATAGACGACTTTCTTTTGCTTCACGATATTTTCAACCGCTTCCCGGCTCTTTTCCACTTTCTTTACACTATCGGCGGAAGCCGTCACAAATGCATGGCCATACAATACTTTTTTTGCTTCTTCAATTGTCAAAGACTGTCCCGTTAACACAACCATTTTTGACACCCCTCATTCCATCTTTTTCATTGGACCACATAAAAAGGGGACCATATTGACAGACGTATCCCGTCGTCAATACAGCCCCCTATTACACTAGTAAACTATAGGCTTACATTATTTAAATGTGATTGATTCCTAACCCGACTGCTTCATGTTCAAATCCACGGACAGGCGCTCCAATCGTTCCATATACGGCAACCGCAATCCATTCGCCTTCTTCCTCGTTTTCAAACGGTTTTCCCCGAACAATCGCAAAACGAAGTCCTGCCGTTCTCAGCATCCCGCCAAGCTCCACTTGACCGCGTGTCACTCCATGCATCGCTTCGATAATGGCATGATACAACGCATGCATTTCACGATAAATATCCGGATTGACCAGTCCCTGTCTTTTCGCCGATGTCTCAATGGCCGCTACAATTTTTTGCAACTCCATCGAACCGACTTTTCCTTTTCCATAGCGCCAATTCATTCGCGTCAGCCCGCTTGTTAATGAAGCTTCTTCCTCTTCTTCCACAAACGCGTACATGATTGCATGACGCCCGATTCTTCTATCAAACTGTTTTGTCATGATGCTACCTCTTTTGAATTTTCTAAATTCACTAATAACTTAACACTATTGTAAGCTCGTATATGACATTCAGTCAATATTTTTTTACCACATTTTACAAAGTTAGCGAGGCGCTATAGCAGTGAAATAAAGGACTAAACTATATATCAATTTAGAAAATTCGGTATGACCAAAGAACGTCCATGCCGAATTTCCTAGACCTAAGCGGCTGTCACTCCCTCTTTCGGGGTTGGCGCCATCCGCTTAGGTGAACCCTTGAGGGCCGATTCAAGTTACCTGAATCACACATTTTAAATGTCTCTCAATAGAATGAAGATGTGTAGAATATATAAAAAAAGGCAGATGGGAAGGTGAAATACCTTCCCATCTGCCTTTTTTTATGATTCAGTAAACAATATTAATATGCGAAATCAGAGAAACACTCGTCATTATAGTAAACAACTTGTGAAAGGATTTTGCACCCCTCCATTTTTTGAAATGCTTCTTTCGCTCCGGCTTCTGTGTCATACTCAAACATCGTCGTGTTCCCTTTTGAATACAATGTGATTACCCACATATAATATTGCCTCCATTTATTTTCCGTTTTTTCTCCGCAAACTGAATATCATATCCTTCTATTAAATTAACAAGCGGAGTTCGTTTTCCATATTCTAACAAACTAATTTTCTTTACCTCAGTCATTCTAATCCATTTCGCCTCTACATGTAAAGCATGTAAAAGCAACGTTCATAAAATTGCCTTTATTTCATTTTTATCGCATCATCGAAAGACTCTCGGTATCAGTTTCCTTTAAAACATTCGGTAAGCTCGCCGGTCATTATTGAGACTGGACCTTTTGCAATACCTCTTCTTCTGCGTGCCCTTGCTGTGCCATTTTTGCCTGTTTCCATTTCCCGGCTCCCACTACTGCAACAACGACCAATGCCTCAAATCCGTATTTGATGAAATCATTTGCAAAAAAGTCATGCATAAACGGTTCGCCCACAATCATTTTTGAAGCCGTCCAGGCCAATACAGCAGAACCAATTGTGATAATCACAGGGAAGCGGTCGACCCACTTTAAGATTAATGTACTTCCCCACATCACTACAGGTACAGAAATCAATAATCCTAACACAACAAGCAAAAAGTTTCCATGTGCAGCTCCTGCAACAGCCAATACGTTGTCAAGCCCCATTAACGCATCGGCTATAATAATCGTTTTAATTGCCGCCCAAAAGCTGTTACCCGCCTTAACATCATGGCCTTTTTCTTCGACAAGCAGCTTGTAAGCGATGAATACTAAAAGAACTCCTCCCACTAAAAGCAAACCTGGGATTTTCAAAAGCCAAACGACAGCCATCGTCGCCGCTACCCTGATTAAAATCGCACCAACTGACCCCCATATAATGACTTTCTTTTGCTGATCTTTCGGCAAATTCCTGGCAGCCAGACCAATAACAATCGCATTATCCCCCGCAAGAACTAAATCAATGACAACAATGGCTAAAAGGGCGGATAAAAACTCTGCACTTAAAATTTCCATTCCCATTCCTCCTCAAAATATTGTTTGTACTATATAGACTAAAGAAATGATGGCGAAAAAAGCGGAACCTTTTTCATTAAAGAGATTACTATAATAAGAAACACATCTAAATGGGCCAATCCCCCTTCCGGTTGCCGGCAGAGGTCTTTAAAAAACGCAAAAAGACCCCTGCCGTTAATAGGCAAAGGTCTTGCTGAGCATAAATATGTATTATGCCAACAAAGCCGATGGATGTTCAATCCATGGAATGACGACTTTGTTTCAGGACGAACCTGACGCTACTCCCCTTCACGTGAGTACTATATATGATAAGTGTATTTTAAAACAGACGGAATAAATTGTCAATCGCTATTCTGTCTATTTTTTAATCTCTTTAATTCCTCGATGATTTTAATTAACAAGTTCATTGTAGTAGAAATAGGCGATCATTGTAAAGAATAAATCTTTAAAAATGATAAAATTCATTTCTTTTATTTTATTCATTAACTTCGCCAAGGAATCTGGATGTCCATCAATGGTGCATGGTGCTGAGCAGCGTGCATATCTGTTTCCCCGATACTGCCTTGGGCTCTTGGCCTTGGAATGGTTGCCTTGATAGCGTTCGCTGCATCAAAGTAAACAAATGCAATCATTTCTTCTACAGGAAGGCTGTATAGCTCGGCAATGAGTTCCTTTGTGATGATATCTGCCGCTTTTACCGCTTCGTAATCTTCCTTACTTTTAAAAATAATGTCCAGCGTTATTTCAAAAGGGCCTGCATTTTTACTTCGAACAATCTTAGCAATATCCTTTAATGCTGCCACCTTAGTCGTTTCTCTTACTGCTGTCATTTGCGCCATCATTATACCTCCACATATTGAATTGGGAAAAGCTCTGTTGGGTTTTCAACTTCCATTAAGTGATACACATTAAACTTACAAACTTCCCCAAGCGGTATTTCCAATGGTGTAAAAGGAAGGGCAATATTTCCCGCCGTTGCCATTCTTCCCTCATAAGGGCAGTGCAGCATTTCTGTTCTGGCCCTGCTGCAAATAGCTGTTGCCATCTCCTGTGTAGGGGCAGCCACTTCCAAGATGACGCAAAGTTCATGAGGCTTGACATCTTTTAAAGGTTCCAATTCACGCATAACACCATTTTTACCGAACTGATGAAAAATCATTTGATAGCTTTCTGTTGGAATATCTGTGAAATACTCTTGAACCGTTCGTTCAACGTGCGCTATCACATGATCGATTTGCCCGATAAGAATGGGGTCCCTCACACCTGCTATATAAATGGATCTATAGCCCACACGTTTGGCGCCTTCCATTTTCACGGTATAAGCGGGTGCCGGGATAAATTTACTTCCCGATACTTTAACACTGCGCTCTGTCAATTGTTCAAACTTCGTTTCAGATAAGTCCAGCGATCCCCCTGGCCCCGGAAGGATATACGGATGTGTTTTCTCATACAACGTGTGAGCGGACACGGAGTAAACCGTACATTTTTCTGCTGGATTTAATGGCTCTAGCACAAAATGATCTCTTCTAAGTATACCCATAATGCTTTTACCAGAAGGTTCGGCACAAATAGCTCCACATTCCATCACTTTCCCCATATGCCAGCATAAACCCGGATCAAATCCTTCTTTTATTCCAAGCGCTGCAAATGGTACAGGATCGTACGCTCGACCAGAGATGATGATATCGATGTCTTCATGTTCTTCCAACACTTTTAAATAAGGCTCTACCCCCATTTGAGCAACGATATTAGTGGCAGCAAGCACTTCTTCTGCTGTAAGGGGTTTTACCGGTCCACACGGAGCCACTTTACCGTCTTGGATTTGTTGTACAGCATACTCTTTTTCTACATCACTATAGATAGCCGCAATTTTGAAGTGATAGCCCTTTCCCTTCGATATATCGCTAATAATGTCGATAAAGGCATCTACATGGTCATTCGTGCCATCTCCGCCCGCCGAGCTGATAAATATCGGAATTTTCTTTTCATAGCCTGCTTCAAGCATAAAGGAAAGATCCTTATAATATGCTTCACGGGAACACGTCATAGACCCTAAACCAAGTTTGTGCGGTCCGCTGTCCGTTGAGCCTGAGTCAATTACAATAACATCAGGATCCATCTCTACCCCTTTTTGAAACAAATCAATAGGAAAGCCGTAACCAAGCATCCCTGCCGGTGTTAAAATTTTAATCTCTTCTTTCATTTTCCCATCCCCTATTTGTCTTGTTTTTCGCATCCCCCTAAGATGAAAAACCATGTTTGCTGTATCATTGTAACAGCAACATAATTAGCATTCATAGATTATGAAATTTAATCAAATTAAAAATAATATGTTTCATTCTGTGTATAAAAACCATAAAGAATGGGACATGGATAAAGTTATCCATGTCCCATTCTTTATGCAAAAGCCGTTACTAAGCGACATTAAAACTCTTGCAGCGGCTTATGATGAAAATAGTAAATCACCGAATGCTGCTTGTTACTTTGTTTTGTATTTGCTTAAATGATTGATCGTTTTTGCCGAATATCCGTCTTAATATAAAAGGAACAATAAAGAGAATGAAAAAGACTCTGAATAGCTGGTAGGCAGCGACCATGGAAACATCAGCATTGACCATATGGGCGGTCACTCCCATTTCAGGAAGTCCACCCGGAGCTATGCTTAGAAAAGCCGTAACGAGATTCATAGGATAAATCAGGTTTAGCACATACGCAATGACAAGAGCAAAAGCGACAATGGAAATACCCGCTGCAAGCGAAAATGGCAGGAGGCGCCGCCAGTTGCCAAGCGTGTTAAACTTAATGCCAAGCCCCAAATAAATACCAAGGCTGCACTGAGCGGCAATAATTAGTTCCTGCGGCAGATGCGGCGGTGCCCATCCGGCTACGGTGAAAACAGCGGACGTAATGAGCGGACCGAGAATCCACGGCGTTGGAAACCTATACTTTGCTGCCAGGACAGCAACGACTAACACGGTTACAGCGACAATCAGAACGCTCGGTATGGAAAAGCCGGCCGATGAGCCCCCGGCAGAAACCTCCATGGGCATAGGGATTTCACTGGCAGATCCAGACAAGCCGTGTATAGCGAGGGACGGAACCATAAAAACAACCGTGAGCATTCGAATGGTTTGCATGAACGTAACAATGGTCGGTTCAGCCCCTTTTATTTCTTCACTTAACAAAACCATTTGCGACAAGCCGCCAGGGGTAGTCCCCATCACGCTGCTAGGCAAGTTAATGCCGGTATAGCGGGACATGAAATAAGCAACGGCTAAACCGAAACTAATCATTAAAACAGTCGAAAAAAACATGGAGGGCAGCTGGGCAACGATTTGACGGGCACTTTGGGCCGTAAAAGATAGACCCATACTGTAACCCAGCAATAATTGGCCACCATTGCGGCAGCCAACCGGCCAATACAGCTTGCGTTTTGTCATTACCTGCCAGAAAAGGACGGCAGTCAACGGCCCCAGCATCCACGCGAGCGGAAAATGCATCACTGTAAATATTTCTCCTCCCGCGAAAGCAATAAGAATCGTTTCAATTAGTCTGAGCGAATCAGTCCTGCTAGACGAATGGAGCATGATTCAAACCTTCTTTCGTAATGTAAGGTAAAGTCGATATTTCAACTAATAGAACAAGAATAGACCTTTCCTCACTGTCTTGATCACAAGGAAACACTGAAGAAGCACAAAAAACTGCAAGGCTTATGGTAGAAGCGCTTGGCAGCTTTTTGTGAGAAACCTAGTATACATTATAGCCCTTAAAACCATTTTAGGCTAAACGAGAGATTAGCCCATATTTTGAATTAACGCATCGCCAAATGCAGAACATTTTACTTCTGTCGCCCCGTCCATTAGACGAGCGAAGTCGTAAGTAACAACTTTAGAAGCAATCGCTTTTTCCATTGCCGCCGTCACAAGTTTCGCCGCTTCATGCCAGCCAAGATGTTCAAGCAATAATACGCCTGAAAGAATGACAGAAGATGGGTTTACTTTATCAAGGCCCGCATATTTCGGTGCAGTTCCATGAGTCGCTTCGAAAATCGCATGTCCCGTTTCATAGTTGATGTTTGCACCTGGAGCGATACCGATTCCGCCAACTTGTGCAGCTAATGCATCAGAGATGTAGTCGCCGTTCAAGTTCATTGTAGCCACTACGTCAAATTCGCGCGGACGAGTTAAAATTTGCTGCAAGAAAATGTCTGCAATGGAGTCCTTTACGATAATTTTGCCTGCCGCTTCCGCTTCCGCCTGCGCTGTGTCAGCCGCTTCTTTCCCTTCGGCTTCCACGATGCGATCGTATTCAGCCCATGTGAACACTTTATCACCGAACTCTTCCTCTGCTACTTCATAGCCCCAGTTTTTGAAGGCGCCTTCTGTGAACTTCATGATGTTTCCTTTGTGCACAAGTGTTACCGATTTTCTGCCTTCGTTGATCGCATAATTAATCGTTGCGCGAACGAGACGTTTCGTTCCCTCTTCTGAAATAGGCTTGATTCCAATACCGGATGTTTCAGGGAAGCGGATTTTATTGACACCCATTTCCTGTTGCAGGAAGTTGATCACCTTTTCTACCGCTTCTGTTCCTTTCGCATACTCGATACCTGCATAAATATCTTCCGTATTTTCACGGAAAATGACCATATCAGTGTCTTCAGGTCGCTTAACAGGAGAAGGTACGCCTTCAAAATAGCGGACAGGACGAAGACATACGAATAAATCTAGCTCTTGGCGCAGCGCAACATTCAATGAACGGATGCCCCCGCCGACAGGAGTTGTAAGCGGGCCTTTAATCCCGATTATGTATTCACGAATTACATCCAATGTTTCCGCAGGAAGCCATTCACCCGTTTGGTTGAACGCCTTTTCTCCAGCCAACACTTCTTTCCAAACAATTTTCTTTTCACCTTCATACGCTTTTTCAACAGCGGCTTCCAATACACGTGAAGCGGATGCCCAAATATCTGGACCCGTTCCATCACCTTCAATAAATGGAATGATAGGATGATTTGGTACATTCAATACGCCGTTTGTTACGGTTATTTTTTCTCCTTGTGTCATAATGACTGCCTCCTCGATTGCTTGTCCGAACTCATTGTTATAATGCTAGACCAAAAAGTTGCTTTATAACACACAACAAATTTCGGTATTTATAGTTATTATATAAATTTCCCAATAGATCTGAGCTAGTAATCTCTCACTTCTTATGCCAATCATTCATTGCTTTTTAGTGTGTTTTGCAAGACTCGTAAAGCCCTTTTTCTTTTAAAACGGAAATTAAGGTTTCCCCCATGACAGAAGGTGTATCAGCCACTTTGATGCCGCATTCGTTCATCGTTTTAATTTTTTCGGCAGCCGTCCCTTTACCGCCGGAAATAATCGCGCCTGCATGGCCCATGCGTTTGCCTGGAGGGGCTGTTTGACCGCCGATGAAGCCGACAACCGGCTTCGTCATGTTTGCTTTTACCCATTCAGCCGCTTCCTCTTCCGCTGTTCCGCCGATTTCACCGATCATGATGACCGCATACGTGTCTTCATCTTCGTTAAACGCTTTTAATACATCGATGAAGTTGGTGCCGTTCACAGGATCCCCGCCGATCCCAACCGCTGTCGATTGGCCGATTCCCGCTTCTGTTAACTGATGAACCGCTTCATATGTTAACGTACCAGAGCGTGACACCACCCCTACATGGCCTTTTGTATGAATGTAGCCTGGCATGATCCCGATTTTACACTCTTCCGGTGTAATGACACCCGGGCAGTTAGGTCCTACAAGGCGCGTACGTTTTCCTTCCATATAACGTTTCACTTTCACCATATCCAATACTGGAATGTGTTCGGTGATACAAATGACTAAATCCAATTCAGCGTCTACCGCTTCTAAAATCGCATCTGCGGCAAATGGAGCCGGAACATAAATGACAGAAGCATTGGCACCTGTTTTTTCGACTGCTTCAGCCACCGTATTGAAAACCGGTACGCCTTCTACTTCCGTGCCGCCTTTTCCTGGGGAAGTACCGCCTACGATTTTGGTACCGTACTCCAGCATTTGTTTTGTATGGAATAAAGCGGTTGAACCCGTGATTCCTTGGACAATAACTTTTGTATCTTGATTAATAAACACGCTCATCAATAGTCCCTGCCTTTCTTATCCTACGAGTGAAACAATTTTTTGTGCGCCGTCTGCCATAGATTCAGCAGCTGTGATATTTAAGCCGGATTCTTGTAAAATTTTCTTCCCTAGCTCAACATTTGTTCCCTCTAAGCGAACCACTAATGGAATCTCTAAGCCTACTTGCTTTGTCGCTTCCACCACACCTTGGGCAATGACATCACATTTCATGATGCCGCCAAAGATATTGACGAAAATTCCTTTTACATTTTGATCTGAAAGAATAATCTTGAACGCTTCCGTTACTTTTTCAGCTGTCGCACCGCCGCCTACATCCAAGAAGTTAGCAGGTTCTCCGCCGTAATGTTTAATGATATCCATTGTAGCCATCGCCAGGCCGGCACCATTGACCATACAACCGATGTTTCCATCTAATGAAATATAACTTAAATCATATTTAGAAGCTTCGATTTCTTTTGGATCTTCTTCTTCTAAATCACGATATTCTAATACGTCTTTTTGACGATAGAGTGCATTTGAATCAAAGTTCAATTTGGCATCAAGCGCCATGACTTTCCCATCTCCTGTTGTAACGAGCGGGTTAATTTCTGCAATGGAACAATCTTTTTCCACAAATGCTTGGTATAAGCCCATCATGAATTTAACGGCTTGTCCCACCAATTCTTTTGGAATGTTAATATTGAAAGCTAGTCTGCGAGCCTGGAAGCCTTGTAATCCAACGACCGGATCAATCACTTCTTTAAAGATTTTTTCAGGCGTTTCAGCCGCTACTTCTTCAATTTCCGTTCCGCCTTCTTCCGATGCCATCATGACAACGCGTGACGTGGCACGGTCTAATACTAAACCGATGTAATATTCTTTTTGAATATCACAGCCTTCTTCAATAAGTAAACGCTTAACTTCTTTTCCTTCCGGACCTGTTTGGTGAGTCACAAGCGTCTTCCCTAAGATTTCGTGAGCATATGTACGAACTTCATCTAAGTTCTTTGCGACTTTTACACCACCGGCTTTACCGCGGCCCCCTGCATGAATTTGTGCTTTGACAACGCACACCTCAGAACCTAGTTCCTTCGCCGCTTCTACTGCTTCTTCTACTGTAAAAGCCACTCGACCGTTCGGAACTGCTACCCCATATTTTCTAAGGAGTTCTTTCCCTTGATACTCATGGATATTCATGAACCATCCTCCTATCATTGTTCAAGGTTTACATACTGCTAAACCTAAAGTGAAACTTCCATTGATTCTTTACGGATAGAATTCGTTTATTGATAAATACGCGAAAAATCGCAGCGACTGTAATCGCTCTCAAAATCATGCACCCCATTTATTAACTCTTTTACTGTTCATTAGAGCAGGCAGGATATACGATGTCGATGCGGCAATCATACTCTATTGTAGGTATTATTGTAAATCATTAGGAAGTTTATTCTATTAAAATCAATTTGTTTATTTTGTTCAAAAAAATTATACTTCCCTCAAAATGAAAGGCCGGGAAACGAACGTACTGTATACGTTTGCTTCCCAGCCTTTTTCATCCCATGTTTAAGGCTTATATCGCCGTAAGTACCAAACCAGGGTCATTAAAATAAACAACTTGTGAAAGGATTTTGCATCCTGAAATTCCCTTTAGTGCCTCTCTTGCTTCTTTTTCTGTGTCAAACTCAAACATTTTAGTGTTCCCCTTTGAATAGACAGTGATTACCCACATGCACCTTTTCCTCCATTTAAATATATTTTCCTTTTCTCCCAATACAGCAATCGAGCCGGCACGGTCCAAGTTGTTCATTAATTCTCTTTTGCTGATGCAGTCATTTTAATACACCAAATCTACCTCTGTAAATAATTAGAATAGTAAATTTATAAAATCTTAATAATTTATTTTATTCATTTCGTTCATTGTTTCAAGCCGGAATCATTCATCAGTTCTTCGTACATTTTGCTTTGCTGTTTCAGGAAGAGCTTCGTTTGCTGGCTGTTTTTATAAAAAGGGCTCCAACTATATGTATCGAGCACCTCTTTCCATTCATCGGTTACGACCATTTGATAAATGGCATCATCCCAATATGCCACTTCCTCTTCCGTCATCGAAGGAGGACCCATCACTCCCCTCCAATGTTGAAAGACTAAATCGATCCCCTGCTCTTTCCATGTAGGGACTTCCTTTAACCCTTCCAATCTCTTATCAGAAGATATGACTAGAATATTTACTCTTCCATCTTTGTAATGCTTTTCCGCTTCCGAAAAAGACATCGGAGCTGCACCGATGTCTTGATTGACCAAAGCATCCACTAAATCATCACTATTTTTGTATACAAAAAATTCAAGTTCCGCCGGATTGATCCCAAATGCTTTACTTGCTTGTACAAAAGATAAATGATCGTCGTTTCCCAATTTTACAGAAACACCCATTTTAACCGTTTTCGCATCTTCTTTCAGTCTTCTCATCAACTCTTCAGCACTCCGTATAGTAGAGTTTTGGGGAACGACCACCACTTCCCATTCGGTAGCTAACGTGGCAATCGGAGTAAACTCCTCATACGTGAGTTGACTCCGTCCCAATAAGTGATTTGTGATGATTAAGCTTGAATTCATGGCTAACACATTCCCATTTTGCTGTTTCACATATTTCCATCCCGCTTCTCCCCCGCCTCCTGTTTTGTTCGTTACCGTAATCGGTCCTTTCACAATGTTTTCCCGACTCAAAATGGATTGCATGGATCGTGCTGTCAAATCCCAGCCTCCACCGGCAAAATTGGGGGCAACGAGCTCTATATGTTTAAGCTGATCATCCTGCGGCTTTTCCTGTGAACAGCCTATCATTATACTTGCGAGGGAGCATATTAGCCATATCAGCCATCCGTTCCGCTTTTTCATGATGGCATCCCCCCTTTTTGAAGATTATCATTCCATTTGACTGCGCTTAACCCGGAAAATATATCATTCAAGCCAAGTAATATTTTCGTTCAGGTCTTCCGACAATTCCGTATTCCAGCTCTGCCGTGCACTCATTGACAGATACTAAATATTCCAAATATCTTCTTGCCGTCGTCCTTGAAGCCCCCATTTTTTCTCCCATTCCCTCTATGGTGATGCCTTCGTCCAAACTTTGCATAATCTCTTTTACCTTTTGCAGCGTAAAGGCATCAACCCCCGAAGGCAATGGTTTCTGGTCGGTTTCCTTTTCTTTCACTTTTCCAAAATATGTGTCAACTAACGACTGATTGACTTCCGTATGGCTATTAAGCAGCTGTTTCTTTTTCTTATAATCTTCAATCGTCTCAATAAACTTTTCCAGTGTTACCGGCTTAATCAAATAGTGGCACACGCCGTTACGAATGGATTTTTCCAACATGCTTTTTTCAGTGGCCGCCGTGATCATAATAATGTCCACAGAGGGAAAACGTTCTCGAATTTTTGGAAGTAAGTCTGTACCAAGCTCATCCGGCATATAAACGTCCAGTAAAAGCAAGTCCACTTCCTTTTCTTCCAGCATCTCCATTGTTTCCTTTGCATTTAAGGCTTTTCCTACGACTTGTATTTCTTTTATTTTCATCAAAAATTGTTCTTGTACTTGCGCCACCCTAAAATCGTCTTCTGCAATTGCAACCTTTAACATATTGATCCTCTCCCTCTCATGTATTTTCCTCAAGTGTCTTTGGAAGATAAACGGTGAAGATGGCTCCTCCCTTTTTAGGATTGGTGATTTCAATCGATCCGTTCAATGAATCTACCATCTCTTTCATATTGGCTAATCCGTATCCCCGATTTGTTCCTTTCGTTGAAAACCCTTTGTTAAAAATGGAAGGAATTCGCTCATCTGGTATTCCCTTTCCGCTGTCGGCCACCTCAATCACAATGTCATGACCAATATCCGTTACGAAAAATGAGACGACCTTTTCTTGTTGTTCGATAACGGCATCAAAGGCATTATCAATCATATTTCCGATAATGGTCACGAGATGAGAAATACCGATATGTTCCGGCAGGGGATTAAGGGCACTATCGCTGTCAATTTCCAGCTGTATTTTCTTTTCGGATGCTTTTCCAAGTTTCCCTAACAAAATAGCCTGTACGGTCAGATCCAAAATCTGATCGAATAAAATCCGATTCTGGCTTTGATGTACATTAGATTCCTTTTGAATAAACTCAAATGCCTCTGTATATCTGCCTAATTGAAGCAACGCCGATAACACATAAAGCTTATTGGTAAATTCATGGGTTTGGGCCCGTAAATCTTCTGAGTACTTTCTTACTTCAGAAAGCGTATCGATTAACTTTTGCAGCTCCGTTTTATCCCGAAAACTAGCTACAGCCCCGACAATGTACCCGTTTTCTAAAACAGGCGTCAAATTGAGGATGAACACTTTTTCGTTAAACGAAATTTCCTGGTCGTTTTCCATGACCCCCGTCGTCAGTACTTTTTCCATATTAGAATGAGGAAAAACATCGTTGATGTGTTCATGAAAGTATTCCTCTTGTATATCAAGCATATTTTTTGCCGAATGGTTCATCATGGTGACGAATCCATGTTGGTCGATGGCAATGATTCCTTCTTTTATCGATAACAAGATGGCGCTTCTTTCTCTGTATAATGAAGCAATTTCATACGGCTCAAGCCCTAATGTATCGTTGCGAATGTTCCGCGCCAAAAATACTCCTCCGACAATTCCCACTACTAAAACAGCCGAGGAGAACAAAATAATATTCTTTATTCTATCTAGTATATTCAACTGGATATCTCTTTTGGAAAACTCAACCGTCACGACTCCAACGACTTGACTATGATCTTTATGTTCAATAATGATGGGGGCTTTTCCCATTAGAGCGGAACCAATGACACCTGCTCCTTCCCATGTATAATAACCGCCAAAAATCAACGCTCTGTAACTTTGATTATCGATCATCTTTCTTCCAATCCACTTTGGATGGACATGCGAGTAGATGATTTCTTCACGGTTTTCCACTATTACATTCGCCGCTCCTGCCTGTTCCTGCGCTTGTTCAATGATTGGCTGTATAGAGGCCTGAGGATTCTCTGCTCCCAATGCCTCCTTTATTTCGGGCATGAAGGAAATAGACTTCGCCGTCTGCAAAGCCAATTGCTCTACTTGACGTTTTGTCTCAACTGATTGAATGTAAGCGAATATAGCAGCGAGAAGAAAAACGACTAGTAAAATTAAGATGATAATTAAAGTGAGAATCTTTGTTTGCAATGAGACTTTGAAAAACTTTTTCATGTTTGCACCCTTCAGAAAACTAGTAAATGCCAATAAAATAAAAACGATGACCTTCATCAAATATTTATTATATTCAAAAAACAACTATAAATAAGATTTTACACATGTTAATTCTATATATCAATGGCTATCTCCATTTACAGGAATGACCTTTTTATCCCTTATTAATGAGCGGGTAAGCCCGTGGCCCGTGCTGTTAGCAGTTTTCTTTATTGTATAAAGAAGAGCTGTGTTGCAAGTTCCCGACGGGCGGCTAAAGACGTTTTTGCTAAAAGAACCCGTCATCCCCCTAATTTACCGGGAGCCATGACGGGTTCTTTTATTCATCCAATCTCAAAATAATGTGTTACATCTTTTAAAGCACTTTTAGAAAGAAATAATGCCCGTAAGTAGTGCAACAACCAGCATCACCAGTGATGTGCCTACTGTCCACTTTAAAGTGAAGCGCTGATAATCTCCAAAATCTACTTTAGACATTCCCACTAATAGATATGTGGATGCCACAAGCGGGCTCAATAAGTGAACAGGCTGGCCAAGAAGTGAAGCACGCGCGATTTCTACTGCCTCAATGCCGTATGTAGCAGCTGCTTCTGCAATAATTGGCAGTACCCCAAAATAATAAGCATCGTTAGACATGAAAAATGTAAATGGCATACTCGTAATGGCCGTAATGATCGGCAAGTGCGGACCTAACGCATCCGGAATAAGTGAGACCAGACTATTCGCCATGGCGTCAACCATTTTTGTACCTGATAAAATCCCTGTAAAGATACCTGCTGCAAAAACTAGAGACACAACTGCCAGCACATTGCTCGAGTGAGCGGCAATTCGCTCTTTCTGATCCTCGAGACTAGGGTAGTTAATAACGATAGCAATGGCAAACGCAATCATAAACAAGACCGAAAGAGGCATGATTCCCATGATGAGCCCTGCCATTAAAGCAGCAGTCAAAGCGAAATTTACCCATAATAATTTTGGACGTTTCGTTTCCGTCATTTCCACGGTAGCCGCCTGCTCGGCAAATGCTGAAGATTCCGTCTGGATATAGTCAAACTTAATCACCCCAAGACGCTTTCGTTCTTTCATTCCGAAAAGATAGGCTGTAAAGATAACCCAGGCAGCTCCACCAATCATTACCGGAATAAGAGGAACAAACACTTCTGACATTTCAAGGCCTAAAGCACTCACTGCTCTTGCTGTAGGACCGCCCCACGGTATTAAGTTCATTACCCCTGATCCCATTAAAGCAATAGCCGGTAAGATAAGGGGATTCATGCCAAGTCGCTTATAAAGTGGTAACATCGCTGAAACTGTAATCATATAGGAAGTTGTTCCATCACCGTCCAATGATACAGTAAGTACCAGTACCGCTGTACCTATGACAATTTTTACTGGATCTCCTTTTACTATTTTCAAAATTTTATGCACAACAGGATCAAACAAACCCGCGTCAATCATCACACCAAAATATAAAATAGCGAACATTAACATAACTCCGGTCGGAGCCAATTGTTTAATTCCTTCTAACGACATTTCCCCCAGATCGCCTGCGAAACCTCCGATGATGCCAAACAAGACTGGTATGACCATTAAAGCAATCAATGCCGATAGCCTCTTTGTCATAATTAAAAACATAAAGACAATTACCATTGAGAATCCTAATAAAGCTAACATAATACCCCTCCCATTCCATTGAATACGCTTTCAAACCACCATGAACATCTTTTACTTCTAAAATCAAATATCCCCATTGCTGCTTTTTTGAGTTCTATTTATCCCGCCCTAACGGGTGGTAAAAATACCACTGATGAAAATCTTACTTGATCTATCAGTATGTACAATGAATGCCCCATCACTCCCTTAAATCATCATCGGCCTGACGAAGGCATTGCAAATAGATTGATAACGTCTTAAAGCAACTGATTATGTTTTCCTTCTCCCTTCTGTCGTCTCTTGTCTTCGCAAATGAACCAATTGTTATGCGCTTACAAAATTTGTTTTTACAATTTTCTGTTTCTTATGAATTTAATCTTAATTTAATAGACGATTATCGTAAATAATTCGAAAAATAAAACTTTAAAAAACGATTGGTTCGATTAAATCATTTTGTTTAATGTAGTCATTTCGTTCATTTTGTTCATCAATAATGGGGGATGGATAAAAAATCCATCCCCCATTATTGACGCAAAAAGGCCTTTATCCTTGGGGATAAAGGCCTTTCTAAACATATATTTAATTGGTTTAGATTCTTCTATTAGCCTTCCAACAATAAAGATTCCGGATCTTCCAGTAAGTCTTTGACCATAGCAAGGAAGCTCACAGCCTCTTTCCCGTCTACGATTCGGTGATCGTATGAAAGGGCGATATACATCATCGGACGGTTCTCCATGCGCTCTTCATCAATTGCTACAGGGCGTAATTGAATTTTATGCATACCTAAAATCCCAACTTGTGGAGCGTTTAAGATTGGCGTTGACATTAACGAGCCGAAAACGCCCCCGTTCGTAATTGTAAACGTACCACCTTGAAGCTCTTTCAGTGTCAAGTTATTGTCACGCGCTTTTTTGCCAAGCTCTGAAATTCCACGCTCGATTTCAGCGAAATTCAATTTATTGGCATCACGTACTACCGGAACGACTAAGCCTTCAGGCGCTGCTACTGCAATCCCGATATCGTAATACTTCTTGATAATGAGCTCATCCCCTTGAATCTCAGCGTTTAATAGAGGGAATTGCTTCAATGCCGCTACAACGGCTTTTGTAAAGAAAGACATGAATCCAAGACGTACATCATGCTTTTCATAGAAAGCATCTTTTCGTTTCTTTCTTAAATTCATGACCGCTGTCATGTCCACTTCATTAAATGTCGTTAACATAGCGGCTGTATGTTGAACCTCAACAAGACGCTTCGCGATCGTTTGACGGCGGCGTGACATTTTAACGCGTTCCTCCGGTTTTGCCGGATTTGCTTCCGCTTGTTTTGGTGCAGCCACTGGAGCTGCTTTTTCTTGCTTCACTTCCGGCTTCGCTGATGGTGCCTCCACATGTGCTTTTACATCGTTGGGACGGATTCTGCCAAACGGGTCACTGCTTTGCACGGCATTCAAATCGATTTTCAGCTCTCTCGCTAGTTTTCTCGCTGCTGGAGAGGCAATCGGACGCTTTCCATTTTCCAACTCTTGTACAGTCGATTGAGCACTCGCTTGGCTGACAGCCACCAGTTCTTCCTGTTTCTCTTCAGGAACCGTTGCTTCTTCCTGAGCAACAGGAGGCGCTCCCGCTTCTGACTGTGCATCTAAAACCGCGATGATATCGCCAACCTCCACCGTGTCACCAGGTTCTTTCAAAAGTTTCGTTACAACGCCCGAGTCTTCTGCCGTCACTTCTAAGTTGACTTTATCCGTTTCAAGCTCTACGATGCTCTCCCCTTTATTGACTTGATCTCCCACTTTGATCAGCCATTGTAAAACTGTTCCTTCTGAAATGGATTCTGCTAGTTCAGGTACTTTGATTTCAATCATGTTCCATATCCTCCCTGTTCCTAAGACTGCAGCGACATTGGCAGCTTATATATATGTTTTAGAGGTTGTTCAAAAAGTCCGGGAAAAATGACCGTCGAAATTACTTGTACAGGAAGTACTGATCCGACGTTCGCCACAGGACGTGGCGGTTTTTAGTCGGGCTTCATTAGCTTGCTTTTCCGCTACTCACGTATTCATAACATACGTTCCGTTGCTCAAAGCGGCGCTTCCTTGAACTTCTCGGTCCTTTTTGTCCTCCTTTTTGAACATACATTTTTTAGTAGTTCGTTAAATTTTGTTCGTTTGTTTGGATATCCCAAATGCTGTTTTTGCTAAGAGCTTCCGTCACGATTCGTTCTTGTTCTTTCTTGTGGACATTCGGCTCTCCGCCAGCAGGGCTTGAACGGTCTGGACGTCCAATATAACGCACTTTTACGTTATCTGGAGACAAGTCATATAAAATTGGTGCAAGATAATGCCATGCCCCCATATTCTTCGGTTCTTCTTGAACCCATACGATTTCTTTTACATTTGGATAGCGTCGAAGAATGGCATCGATTTCTCCCATTGGGAACGGATATAACTGTTCGACGCGCACAACATGTACCCAGTCTAGATCCTGCTTTTCTTTCACCCGGTCGATTTCTACGGCAAGATCGATTGCCACCTTGCCCGTCGTTAAAATTAAACGTTCCACTTTTTCCGGTTTTTTCCCAAGCTCAGGCTGCTCGATAACCGTCTGGAAGCTTCCCTCGCTCAATGATGTATAAGGTGAAGCCGTTAGCGGATGGCGCAATAAGCTCTTTGGTGTCATAATGACTAACGGTTGGGCATAATCCGTTCCTGTAATGGCCGCTTGACGACGCAAAATATGGAAATATTGGGCAGCACTTGTCAAGTTGGCTACCGTCCAGTTGTTTTCCGCAGCTAGTTGCAAGAAGCGCTCCAATCTAGCACTTGAATGCTCCGGCCCCTGTCCTTCATACCCGTGAGGCAACAGCAGCACAAGGCTTGATTTTTGTCCCCACTTTGCACGTCCCGCAGAAACGAATTGATCGAATAAAGCTTGAGCCGTATTGGCAAAATCCCCATACTGGGCTTCCCAAAGAACGAGCGTTTCCGGAGCAAAGACGTTATAACCATATTCAAAGCCGACCACCGCTGCTTCAGAAAGGGGACTGTTATGAATCGCAAATGATGCCTTTGCTTGAGGCAAACGATGAAGCGGTGAAAACTTTTTACCTGTTTCCGTGTCATTCAACACAACATGGCGATGAGCAAACGTTCCGCGCTCGGAATCCTGGCCGGTCAAACGAATTGGTGTACCATCTTGTAAAATGGCGGCAAACGCTAGAGTTTCAGCAAGCGCCCACTCCACTTTACCATCCCCTTCAAGCGAATGGATACGACGCTCTAAAATCCGCTTTAACTTCGGATACACATTGAAGTCCTCAGGCCACTTCAGCAAGTCCCTGTTTATTTCACGCAGCGTTTCAAGCGGCAATTTTGTATTCATATCCGGAATTCCTTTAGCGATGAGTTCTGGTACTTCCACTTCTTTCACTTGCTCATCCTTGCCTTTATCGGAAATTCTGTCATATTCACTTTGAAGTTTCGTTTGAACCTCTTGATTGATTTTTTCTGCTTCTTCCGCACTCAAGATTCCCTGCTCTTGCAATTTCTTTGCATACAACGTTTTGACCGTTGGATGGACGTTGATTTTTTTATAGAGCTGCGGCTGGGTAACAGCCGGGTCATCCATCTCGTTATGCCCGAAACGTCGATAGCCGACTAAGTCAATCAAGAAATCTTTTTTAAAGCGTGAACGGTATTGATAAGCAAGATCGATCGCCGCCAAACAAGCTTGTGGATCATCTGCATTAACGTGAATAACTGGTATTTCATATCCTTTGGCCAGGTCACTCGCATATTTCGTCGAACGGGAATCCGGGCTGTCTGTTGTGAAACCGACCATATTGTTAGCGATAATATGAATGGTTCCGCCTGTTTGATAGCCTCTTAATCCCCCTAAGTTCAAGGTTTCAGCTACAATTCCCTGACCTGGAAACGCTGCATCCCCATGTATCAAAATGGCAAACGATTTCGATACATCTTGTTCCGGATACCCAGCCTTGTCTCTTTCTTCCTGAGCCGCTCTGGCAAATCCAAGAACAACAGGATCAACAAATTCGAGATGGCTCGGGTTGTTCGCTAATGTAATGCGTGCATGGATGGTTTCCGATTCTTCAATCGAACGGTCTCCCCCTAAGTGATACTTTACATCCCCTGTCCAGCCGTAATTGATGCCCCGTGAGCCTTCGGAAGGGAAAAGATCCTTGTTCGGAGAATGATGGAATTCTGAAAAAATATTGCCGTAAGGTTTACCCAATACGTGCGCTAACACATTTAAGCGTCCTCTATGGGCCATTCCGATCATCACATTGTGCACCCCGTCATGCACGCCTTCTTTAATGAGTTCGTCAAGCATGGGAACAAGCATATCGACTCCCTCAATCGAGAATCGCTTTTGCCCGACAAATGTTCGATGCAAAAATTGCTCAAATCCTTCAACTTCTGCCAGTCTTTTTAAAAGCTCTGTTTGTTCTGGCTTAGAGAAGTCGCGATGAATGGCACCAGTCTCAACCATTTGGGTTAGCCAAGTGCGCTCTTCAAGGTCATGCACATGATCAAATTCATAGGCTAAAGAACCTTTATGAATCTCTTTCAAGCGTGCAATCGCTTCGTCTGCCGTTCGAACCTCATCCGGCGAATGATCCCATATCGCCTTAGCAGGAATCGCTTTCAAATCTTCTTCTGTTAAACCGAATTTTTCAGGATTCAATATATAGGCCTCATCGACACTCTTTTCTAAAGGATTGATTTTGGCTGCTAAGTGGCCATATGAACGAATATATTCAGCAAATTTTACCGCCTTTACGACCTTGTCGATATGTGGTGCATTGGAAGGGGCAACAAACGAATTTCCGCCGGCTTCGTTGACGCGTTCTGCTTCAAACGAGGGAGCTCCCCAGTTTTCAAACAGCTCTTTTAATTCCACATCAACAGAGTCTGCATTATTCAAATAACGCTCATATTGCTCCATCACATAGCCAAGGTTTGGACCATGAAAATTATGCCATGGATTTTGTTCGTTGTTTTTCATCCCCATGTTTCATACCCCCAGTTGTGCTTGGTAATCTCTTTTAGTATACAACTACAGTATACAGTATTTCTAATAATCTGACTTCCAAAAATTAACCCAATTCTCTAAAACATCCTTCTTTTTAAAAATTATACTGTAATCGTTTTCAAACTTATCTAAAGTTCGACAATTCCATTATACCTTTCCTTGCCGCCATGCGAAAGTCGAAAGTCTTACAATACACTGTAAATCGACTAATTATTCCCTGCTCTTTTATGTATCTTCCCTTTATTCTTATACTCGAAAAACAGTGCTGTGTTAATAGTAATCCATCCTTTTCATTATGTAAATAATTGAAAAAATAATTTTCCAAAAAATCTTTTTGTTCATTTTGTTCATAAAAAATCTACAATCGAGTAGGAGGGGGCGGCTAGCCCCCGACCTCTCACACCACCGTACGTACCGTTCGGTATACGGCGGTTCAATTAAGTTTGACGTAGAGATTCATATCGTTGATATAGACTTTTCAGCCCTCGGCTGCTCCAATAGGAGCGGCCGAGGGTTCTGTCTAGGATAGGACTATGGGCAATTCTCCAATATTTCTTGCGGGAATTGCCCCATTCGTATGCTTGTTTCTTCGGAATCCCCAAACCAATCAGTTTCCTCATTCTTGTTTTTGGTTTCTTCCATTCTTTCCATATACACATACGCAATCTTCGTCTTATCCATCGATCAAACTCTTCGAATTTACTAGGTGTATCAGCTAAAGCGAAATAACCACACCAACCTGTTAGGTATTGGTTTAGTTTCATAATTCTTTGTTCCATAGAGTATGGCTTAGAACGTGAAGTCATGAGTCTGACTTTCGCTTTCAATCGTTTCACACTTTCTTTAGCTATTCGAACCTTTGGTTCTTTATGGAGTGTAAAACTAAACCCAAGGAACTTCCGTTTCCATGGTCGGTCTACTGCGGATTTCTCCTTGTTTACCCTTAACTTCAACTTTTCCTCAATAAATCCAGTGATCGAGTTCATCACACGAATGCCGGCCTTTTTCGTTTTCACGTAAATATTGCAGTCATCCGCATATCGAACGAATTGATGCCCTCTCTTTTCTAGCTCCTGATCTAATTCATTTAACAGAATGTTGGACAGTAAAGGGCTTAATGGACCACCTTGCGGGGTACCTTCTTCCGTTTCGATGACCACTCCATTTATCATCACACCCGACTGAAGATATCGGCGAATCAGTTTTAGAAGGACTTTGTCTTCTATCTTCTTCGCTACAATCCCCATCAACTTGTCATGATTCACTTTGTCGAAGAATTTTTCTAAGTCTATATCGACTACCCATCTTTGCCCCGATTTTATGTATTCCTTTGCCTTCCTTACTGCATCATGACCTCGTCGTTGTGGACGAAATCCATAACTGTTTTCGGAAAACGTCGGATCAAAAATAGGAGTTAGCACTTGGGCAATGGCTTGTTGGATGAAACGGTCTGTCACAGTAGGAATACCTAATAACCTTACTCCTCCGTTCGGTTTCGGGATTTCGATTCGACGGACAGGAGAAGGCTGATAAGTTCCCTCTTTCAGCGACTGCCGAAGGAAGTTCCAATGTTCATAGAGATGTCTTCGTAGGTCTTTTACGGACATTCCATCTATGCCATGGCTTCCCTTATTTCGTTCGACACGTTTTAATGCCGTTAAAAGATTTTCCCGTGACAACATTCGTTCCATTAACATTTGATAGTTCCTTTCTACGTGAACAAAGGGTTCTACTTATGCCAACTTCTGCTCCACCCTCTTGAAGTCCCCCATGGGATTCACCACTTCCTCCTTCAAGTAAGTCCTTTCGGATTGTCTGTTTCCGCACAGAAGTTGAACGCCTAGTCTTTGTTCTTCCTAATTGTTCGGTCCTTCCTTTATCTTCTCGAGCAGATAAAGTACTATGACCTCTGCTGACTTCTGACTGTTCAGCCATTCATCACTGAATGGGTTACCAAGTGTACTTGGCTTTCCAGTCAGACCTCCCCAGGTAAGAGCGCAGTCTTTCCCTCCATCTATCCGCTTCATTTACTCGATGTCACCTTCGGCAGTAAGGACTTTATCTTGTTTAGCAGACTCATCCAATGACACCTAGCCTTATATGAAGTTCGTGTTCCTCGGACCGGAGGTTTGCCGCCCGCTTCCTTCAGATTCCGAGTCACCCCGGACACCCTTGCGTTAAGCTAACCACTACTACTGCCTTCACGGTTCGGGACTTGCACCCTATAGACTGCGCCCATGCTGGGCGCACTAAAATAACTGGACATGGATGATAATCCCCGCCCAGTTATTCAGAGATGAAAAATAGAAAATGATAAATAAGATATGAAATAACATAGATTCAAAAAAATCTCACGAAGAACTATTTTTGCTCTCTTTTCTGTTTCTTTCCAGCAGCTTTTGTGCACGGATTAAAATCTCTCTCGGCTTGTCTTGGCGCTTTATGCGAAGTTTCTTTAGGATGTTAAGTTTGGCCATTCTATTTCCCCTTTTGATTTACTGTCTATTCTTTTTAAAAAAGGATATGAAAGGTGACCGGCATGCGTTCTCTTTCTTATAATCATCAAATCTCTTGCCCTATTCTATTATAACGAACATTTGTTCCTTTATCAATATTAAAAAAACAGCAATCATTATGACTACTGCTTTTTAGCGCAAAGTTTAAAGCTTGAATTTACTAATGAGCCCGATTAATTCTTCCACAGAAAAAGTAAAAAAACAACCATGGAGAAAGACTCCATCGTTGCCCGATATATCTTCATTCTATAGGCTTAACTGGTATTTGAATCTCTGATAAAAACTCTTCTTTATTTTTAGAAATGTAATCATCAATAATAGTCCTTTCAATCGCATCCCCAATAATGGTGTAACCATTTTCTTGAATAAAATCGAACAGCCGATCATAATAGGCGGATGCTTCAATGCGCCTTTCATTGCAATACATGCAAACATACGTCCCTTTCGCCAATACGGCGACCAGATCATTTGATACTTCCTCTTCTTCTACTATCAAAAAAATGGAATTGTATTCGGAGAACTCCCTTTTTTGAATGTTTTGTATCGAAATCGTGACACCGACACCCCCTATAAAAATAGAAGCTGTTCGTTTCGAAATGTTTTCCAGTTTTCTTAAGGATAGCTCCAGCTCCGGGGTCGAGCGAATGGGTTCTTTTAGGCGTAATACCCGCCTCGCCTCAAGCTGTTTCATAAACGGCACCCCTATTTTGTCCAAGTTTCTGGACTGTTCCAGCTCTTTAATCCGATTTTCAAAACGGTGATTGATTTGCTGCAGCTCTTTTATTTTTTGAAGCGTATTTTCTTGCTGTTTTTTCAGAACCGTTAAAAAGTAATCAATATCCCGTTGTTCGAATTGCTCTTTAATCTCTTTCAACGGGATACCAAGCTCTTTTAAATAATTAATCGTATTCAAATGCTCAAACTGCTCCGTCGAGTAGTATCGATACCTGCTCTTTTCATCTACCTTCATCGGCTTGAACAAACCAATTTCATCGTAGTAGCGAAGAGTTTTAACCGGTATATTGTGCAGCTTCGAAATCTCCCCGATGGAAAATTGATTTTTCATTTTGCTCACCCTTGCTTTATCTGTTACTTTCCACTGCTGTTGATTCTTATCCTATTTTCGCCTTTCTGTTCTTCCATATGAATAAACTCACAAAGGTCTTCGTATAAGCGTTCAGGAAGAGCCCTTGTGGGTTCTTCCTGAACGCTTATGCGTAAATCATTGGACATGGGCGCTCTTTGCCCATGTCCAATGATTTATTTTATACCTTCTTCTACTTCCTTCACCATTTCTGCCACGGAAACTAAACCGCCGCCTGAAAGATACCAGAAATCAGGATCAAGGTAAATAATATTACCGTCTTTATATGCTTTTGTATTTTTTACCAACTCATTTTCCACTAGCTGTTTGGCAGAAGATTCACCTTCAGCAACTGCTGCTCCTCGATCGATCACAAAAAGGTAATCAGGATTTTTTTCGGCGATATACTCGAATGAAACGTTTTGTCCATGTGTAGACACTTCAATGTTTTTGTCTGCAGGAGTAAAACCGAATACATCATGGATGATGCCGAATCGTGAACCTGCCCCATAAGCGCTTAGGTTTCCTTCATTTGCCAAGATGATCAAAGCATTCTTGCCGGTTGCCGATGCTGTTTCATTTAGTTTTTGAGCGGATTCTTCCACTTTTGCCAGTTCCTCTTTCACCACATCTTCTTTACCGAAAATGTCTCCAAGCGTTGTGGCGTTTTTCTTATATGATTCCATGTAACTTGCTGTATCTACACCCATGAAAATGGTTGGAGCGATTTTGCTGAACTCTTCATATGAGTCTTGTTGTCTTCCTGAAATAATAATGAGGTCTGGGGCAATTTCACTAATCTTTTCAAAGTCCGGTTCTTTTAAGCCGCCCACATTTTCATACTTTGAATCTTCATATTTTGAAAGGTATGAAGGGATGTTTGCTTGAGGGACTCCCGTTACCTCGACACCCAGCTTGTCTAAAGAATCAAGCACACCAAAATCAAACACAACCACTTTTTCAGGATTTTTCGGAACAACCGCCTCCCCTAATTGGTGTTGAATCGTCAGCTCTTTCTCTTCAGCAGCTGCCGTTTCAGCTGAATTCCCGGTCGTTTCTTCTTTTTCGGTTGTACTAGATGAACTTTGAGTACCGCATGCAGCGACTACAACGGCCAACACAAGGGTAAGTAAAAGTAAGGATAATTTCTTTTTCATTTCTTCCACCTCTAACACTTTCTTTGATTTTTTTATTTAAATTGATGGTGCCGCAAAACTGGAAATGGAATTCCATAAATTCCGTGTATGATTTTTAATACGTAATGAATTGTAGTGTGAATGACAATCATTATAGGGGGAGACCCTCCGTATAAGAATGGAAAGGCACCTCGAACATACACATTTGCTTTGCAGCACCAGCAATATAAATTGAAACTTCATTCAGTGGGGAATCCTTTCATCCCCACTGAATGTTAGTTGAACCAATCGGGCTTTTAGTGCGCCCATCTATTCCCCTTGATTCCTCGTCCTTTCCAGGTGAGGTTACTGCCAGTTCATGCGGGGTAAACCCTAGCGGATGCTTGATTGACTCAAGCGAAATAAACACAGATTTTGTTTTCGTTGACATTCTCGATTTCAATATCCATATCATAAATTTCTTTAAGGATCGATGAATTGATAATATGATCAGCAAGACCTTCCTTCACGATTCTTCCGTCTTTCAATGCAACGATATAATCCGAATAACAGGATGCGAAGTTAATGTCATGGATGACGATAATGACCGTTTTGCCAAGCTCATCCACAAGTCTTCTTAATACCTTCATAATTTGAACCGAATGTTTCATGTCCAAGTTATTCAAAGGTTCATCCAAGAGCACATACTCCGTATTTTGGGCAATGACCATCGCGATGTATGCCCGCTGCTTTTGGCCTCCGCTTAATTGATCTAAATATTTGTGCTGAATATCCTCCAATTCCATATAAGCAATGGCCTCATCGATGTATTTCCAATCCTCTTTCGTCAAGTTTCCTTGCGAGTATGGAAATCGCCCGAATGAAACTAATTCCCGGATTGTTAACCGGATGTTGATATGGTTCGATTGTTTTAATATCGCGATCTTTTTGGCCAAATCATTGCTTTTGCATTGACCGATTTCCTTGCCATCTATGAAAATATTACCTTCATCCTTTGCAAGCAGACGGCTGATCATCGACAGTAGAGTACTTTTACCAGCTCCGTTTGGGCCGATAAAAGAGGTGATTTTTCCTTTCACTATGTTAACCGATACATTGTCTATCACTTTTTTGGTTCCATATTGTTTAGAAACCCCGATAACTTCTACCATGACTTATTCTCCTTTAATAGAAGATAGATGAAATATACTCCACCGACAAAATTGATGATGACACTTAATGTCGTAGAAAAGGTGAACACACGTTCAACGATTAACTGACCTCCAACCAAAGCAATGATACTGATCAAAACCGCTCCTAAAATGAGCTGTTTATGTTGATACGTTTTCAAGAATTCATGGGTCACATTTGCAACAAGCAATCCCAAAAACGTGATGGGACCCACTAAAGCGGTCGAGACCGAAACAAGGATAGCGATGACGATTAATAATCTTTTGACGACATAATCATAATCAATCCCTAGGTTGATCGCCTGCTCTTTCCCAAGCGACAGCGCATCTAAGTATTTTGTGAACCTCCAAAAATAAGCCGTTACCGCTAACACTAATATAATGGCAATAATCAGAAGATCTGTATTAACGTTATTGAAGCTGGCAAACATCTTATCTTGTACAAGTAAAAATTCATTCGGGTCGATGAGTACTTGCATGAACGATGACAAACTGCCGAAAAAAGTTCCAAATATTAATCCGATCAACAACAGAAAATAAATATTTTGCTCTTCTCTTTTAAAAAGAATTTTATATAGCAATCCTGCAAACACCACCATCATCCCTACAGATATGATAAAGTTAATGTTTTTATCGGAGGCTGTGAGGCTTGCAGAACCGAATACGAAAATAACAAATGTCTGTACTAATAGATAAAGAGAGTCGAGTCCTAGTATACTCGGTGTTAATATTCGATTATTTGTAATGGTTTGAAATACCATCGTTGAAAAAGCGATGACTCCACCTGTTACGACAATGGCCACTATTTTCTTTCCTCGTCTCGGAAGGGCATAACCCCAATTACTCCCTAGATCAAGGAATAAAAACAGAATGACTAAGATGACGGATACAATAGCCAGAACACTTAACTTGACGTTATTACTCATATGCCTTTCTCCTCATGATTAAATAAAGGAAAATTCCACTTCCGATGACTCCGACAGTCACACCTATCGCAATTTCATATGGATAGATAATGATACGCCCGAGTATGTCACATGCCAATACAAATACGGCTCCCAGCAAAGCTGTATGAGGAAGGCTTTTCTTCAAATTATCTCCCTGGTACATCGTCACGATGTTAGGAATAATAAGACCTAAGAAAGGGATGACTCCTACCGTAAGTACGACTATAGAGGTGACGAGAGCAACGATGACTAAGCCTATGTTAACGATTTGCTTGTGATTGAGTCCTAGATTAATGGAAAACTCCTCACCCATTCCTGCGATGGTAAACTTATTCGCAAACAAATACGCGATGATGACGACAGGAATACTAATATATAAAAGTTCGTACCGACCTTGAATGATCATTGAAAAATTCCCTTGCAGCCAGGAAGACATATTTTGAATGAGATCATTTTTATAGGCGAAAAATGTGGTGATGGAACTAATAATATTACCAAACATCAACCCGACAAGCGGGATGAAAATCGCATCTTTATATTTCACTTTTTCTAAGATTTTCATGAAAATAAAGGTTCCGAGCAATGCAAACGAGAATGCGACAAGCATTTTTACCAATGGACTGGCCGAAGTGAATAACATTAACGAGACTAAAATCCCTAACCTTGCAGAGTCTAACGTACCGGCAGTAGTTGGTGAAACAAATTTATTTCTGCTTAGCTGCTGCATAATCAAACCGCATATGCTCATGCTCATTCCGGCAATGATGATGCTCACTAACCGCGGAAACCTGCTGACGGCTAAAATCTGAGCCTGTTCGCCGCTAAAATGAAACAGGTCCAAAGGCGTTATATCCTGGACGCCGATAAAGACCGAACAAATGGATAAAATAATCAGTGCAATGAATAAATATCTTTTTTTCATAACTCTTCCTTACTCTTTCTCATACTAAGAATTGGTTTATATATGTATGGCTATCAATGAAAACGATAATTATTATCAATACCTACCAAAAAAAATAAAAGAACGATTTTCTTTATGTAATTCACGTACCCCTCCTGTCATCTACCGATCCAAAAACGTTGATAAACACCATTACATCCAATGATATTGATTATCATTACTATTAATAAGTTAAACCCTCCAGTTAGTGGAGAGTCAACCTTTTCATAAAAAAAAATTAATATATATTCAAAATTAGCCTTGTAAAGGGCTAATGGCGATTCTTCATTCTTTTCGGATGTCTAAAACAAACAGACCACTTTAGACTGCTTAAATATGCTAAAAACGTTTCTCCTAAAAACAATTGGACATGGGCTGTTTTTGCCTATGTCCAATCGTTTATGCAGATTCATATATTTGATTATACGTTTAGCTTTCCTGCTGATTGAAGTTCACGCTTTCTCAGTTCCACGCGGCGGATTTTCCCGGAATCCGTTTTGGGCAATTCTTCCACAAATTCAATCAATCTCGGATACTTATAAGGAGCCGTCATGTTTTTGACATGGTTCTGCAATTCTTTTGATAAAGCAGCATCAGCCGTATAGCCCTCTTTTAAGATGATGAACGCCTTCACTACATTCCCCCTGATTGGATCGGGGCTTGCGACAACGGCGCATTCCTTCACACCCTCATGTTTCATGAGCGCATCCTCGACTTCAAAAGGACCGATCGTGTATCCCGAACTGATGATGATATCGTCCGCTCGCCCTTCAAACCAATAATAATGATCTGGATCCTTGTATGCACGGTCACCAGTTACGTAATAATTGCCGCGAAAAGCGGCTGCTGTTCGTTCAGGCTCTTTATAATAGCCTTTAAATAATGCCCCAAAATCTTTTCGAACAGCAATATCCCCCATTTCTCCGGCTGGAACGGGTTCTCCGTTTTCATCAATAATGTCCATGAACTCTTCTAAAATCGGTTTTCCCATCGATCCTTCTCTGAATTCCGCTCCCTTTAATGTTCCGATCAATAATGTGCTTTCAGTCTGTCCATATCCATCTCTTACGTGAACACCGAAGTAGCGCTTAAATATATCCACCACTTCCCGATTAAGAGCTTCACCGGCGGAAACGGCACTATGAAGGCTTGTTAAATCAAATTCTTGCAAGTTATTAATCTTTGCCATCAATCGATATTCGGTCGGTGTGCAGCATAACACATTGATCTTTTCGTCTTGAAGGAGCCGTAAATATTTACGAGGCTCGAATCGACCATGATAAACAAACCCTGTGGCGCCTTTTCCAAGTACGGAAAGAAACGGGCTCCATACCCATTTTTGCCAACCTGGACCCGCCGTCGCCCACACAGTATCCCCTTCGCTAATATTCAGCCATCGGTCCGCGGCGATACGCAAATGGGCATATGCCCATCCATGACTATGAATGACTCCTTTCGGCTGACCTGTCGTACCGGATGTATACGGCAAGAACGCTATATCATCTTTCGTCGTATCTGCTGCGGCAAACTCATCAGATTCACCATGCATCATCTCTTCCATTGACATCCAATCGTCCACTTTGCTCCCAAATGCCATCTTAAACATCAAGGAAGGCGTTTCGTCCTCGATGTTGTCTACTTCCTTACAAAAAGGTGCAAACGAAATAACCGCTTTCGCTTCTGCATGGTTAATCCGATAACTAATATCTTTTGCCCGCAGCATTTCTGATGACGGAACGATGACAAGTCCCGCTTTCAAGCAAGCAAAATAGATAACGTACGACTCAATTAGACGCGGCACGATGACCAGCACCCGGTCTCCTTTTGTTAGTCCCGTTTTCATCAATCCATTCGCTAATTGATTACCTCGTCTTATAAGTTCATCATATGAAATGGTCTTTTTATCTCCTTGTTCGTTTTCCCATTTCAACGCTATTTTTGGCGAAGCATGCTTTTCAATTTCTTCTGTTAAATTGTATCGTTCTGGTGCAAGCAGTTCATTTATATCCATCGATTTTTTCTCCTCTCTCTATTGCTATCAGTTAAGCTCCCGAATGCCTAAATACTTTCTGCTCATCTCCTCCACTGCGGCAAAATCTTTTTCAGGAAAATTAGAAAATAAAATGATATGTAGATGATTAAAAAAGTCCCCTTGTATTCATCCATTATATACCTAACAATTAGCATCAGCTACTAATATGTATTACTATTTTTTGAACATTTATATTCCGACGACAAGGAAAGAACAATGACTTACAAAAGTGTGATGTGCATCACAGCGCAAAATCACTCTTCCACTTTATAATGATAACTAAATTAACAACTTGGAAATAATGGTATCTTTTGATGATTGACCCTTATCATGCAAATCATTCTAAATGGGGTGTACATATTGAAAAGAACGCTTACATGGCAATTAGGTGCGATTATTGTAGGAATTATTCTTATTTCTTTACTCATTACATCTGTTGCCACTTACAAAACGGCTTATGACAAAATTTATGAAGCGGCAGGTATCGAAGCATATGGGTGTGCCAACATTACAACGGGCCTGTTGAATCCGCAAGAAATTGAACGGATGCTCCAAGGAGACACACAGCTTTCCGCCAAAGTCGGGAATCAATTGAACTGGACGACAAACCATAAAGACATTTTTGAATCTCAGTATATTCTCGACCTAAACGGGAATATTCTTGCACTTGATCGAAATTTAGAAGAAAAAGGATTCAAAATCGGAGATTCTTTTCACATGGACCAGAAAGCGGTAAACATGTTAAAAGAGATGAAACATCCGACCTATTCTGACATTTATGAGTACGGAGGCATGAAACGTCTATCAGGATATGCTCCTATTTTTGACGACCATGATCCTAAAAAAGAAATCATTGCCATCAGTGTCATTGATTTCAATGCGAAGATTGTAACGGAACGTACTTGGGATGTCATTAAAGATGGTGTGTTATTAAGCTTTATTCCGATGATTCTTGCCTCTGTCATCACGGTTTGGCTAATCAGAAGGAAAACAAAACCGATTTCCGACTTGATTTTACACGCAGGGAAAATAGCAAAAGGGGATTTATCCATCCAAGATATTGAAGCAAAAAGCAATGATGAGGTTGGGGATTTAGCCCGGACATTAAATACAATGACGGCTAATTTAAAAGAAATGATTTCTACCTTGACGATTGCCTCATCATCTTTAGCCAAAAACGCAGAAGGAACTACCGAATCTATCGATGAAATCACAACTGCCCTTCAGCAAGTTTCCAACAGTATAGAAGAAGTCGCCGCTGATACCCTTAAAGGGACCGAACAGGCTTCAGAAGCGACAACGGCTTTATCAATTCTCGCTTCCTCCATTCAGGCAGCGAAAGAAAAAGCCAATGACAGCGTAAAAAATTCAACAGAAACGATGGAAACCGCTCAATTGGGCCAAAGAAAAGTAAATGAGATTTTCCAGAAAATGCACGAAATCAAATCAGCTACTCTTGATACGGAGCAAACGATTAAAGAGTTAAGCAGTTATGCGAATGAGATTCAAAAAATCACGGAAACAATTAATGGCATTGCCGCTCAAACGAACCTTTTGGCGCTCAATGCCTCCATCGAAGCTGCCCGTGCTGGGGAACATGGAAAAGGCTTTGCCGTAGTGGCGAGTGAAGTGCGGAACCTGGCCGAACAATCGAACCGGGAAGTGGCAGAAGTCGAAAAGCTTGTCAAAAAGATTACCAACAGCATCAATGAAACGGTCCTTTCGATCCAACAGAGCCGTCAAAGCGTACAAAAAGGCGAACAAACCGTTCAAGAAACAGGAGCAGCTCTTGAAAAAATTCTCCAAGCAGTCTCGAATACGGTCGCTGAAATCAATCATATTTCTGTTCTCACCAATGAGGAAGCGGCGACATCGGACCAAATCGTCCAGTTAATCCAAAGCCTCGCTCACTCGATTGAAAACATGGCTGCCAACACGGAAGAAATCTCGGCAGCAGCCGTTGAAACATCCGCTTCCATCGATGAAGTCGCAAACCGTTCACATGAAACGAGTGATATGGCGAAGAGGTTGAATGAAGTCGCAGGGAAGTTTCAATTATAGATGAAATCAATCTATATCATAAAAAGGCGATTTTTCACTTTTTTATAAGAAAGTGAAAAATCGCCTTTTTTCTTAAACCTTGGCTTTAGGATTCATATCTAATCACAGTTCTCATGTTCCTTATGCCAAGCCGCCACAACTTCACAGACAGCCACCATGCTGCATTTTTTATTTATCGTAGCCGTTCGGATGTACCCAGAACCAGTTCCATGCGCTTTCAATCATCTTTTCGAGCGATGTATAGCGCGGCTGCCATCCCAACTCTTCCATTGCTTTTTCGGAGGAAGCGACAAGTTTTGCAGGGTCCCCCGCACGTCTTGGTGCCACTTCTGCTGGAATGGAGTGCCCGGTTACGTTACGTGCTGCATCAATCACTTCTTTTACGGTAAATCCATGTCCGTTTCCTAAGTTATAGGTGCCGCTCGTGTTGTCACGGCGTAACTTTTCAACCGCTAAAATATGGGCATCCGCCAAATCGGTCACATGAATATAATCACGGATACACGTGCCATCATGTGTATCGTAGTCATCTCCGAAGATGCTTATTTTCTCTCGTTTACCTAACGCCACTTGCAAAATAATCGGAATTAAGTGTGTTTCAGGAGTGTGGTCTTCCCCCAACTTTCCATCGATATGAGCACCGGCCACATTAAAATAACGTAGCACTACATATTTCATGCCATAGGCCTGTTCCGACCATTTCAACATCTTTTCAATCGCCAATTTTGTTTCTCCATACGGGTTTGTCGGTTCTGTCGGGTCATCTTCCAAAATTGGAAAGTTTTTCGCTTCGCCATATGCTGCGGCAGTCGAGGAAAACACGATTTTCTTCACATCATGTTTCACCATTGTACGCAGCAAGCAAAGCGCACCGTATACATTATTGTCATAATACGTTAACGGATCCTCTACACTTTCGCCGACAAGTGAATCCGCAGCAAAATGAATAACCGCTTCGATATCATGCTTTGTAAACACATCACTTAAAAATAATTCGTCTCGCAAATCACCGACATAGAGCGTAACACCTTCTAATACGGCTTGTTCATGCCCTTTCTGCAAGTTATCGACTACAACCACTTCTTCCCCTTTGTCCAGCAACTCCGAAACGGTATGACTGCCAATATATCCAGCACCGCCGCAAACTAAAATAGCCATTCTATTCTCCTCCCTTTTACCTTAAACGATTTCCCGAACTAACTCTTTGGCACCATCGCCTACTTGTACAACATAAAAATCAGCTATTAAACCTGTTTTTTTCTGTATAATGCTATCTATTAAGCTATCGTTTTAAAAAACCACATCTCCTCATGATGTTATGCTCTCTCTTTTTTATGAAAGGTAATGCTTAATTAAAACTATAATGATAAAGGAAACTTCCATCGGTGGAGGTTTTCCTTCATCCTCCACCGATGGTTAGTTGACTTATCGGGCTTTTACGGGCAGTTATCCCCCACTTAAACTTCGGCAATTACACCAAGTTTTGAAGTGGGGGTCTTACTGCCCGTTAATGCGGGATAAATATCAATACAGCTTTAAAGTGAAATTTATTTTACTTTTAGAGCTTTTAACCTTCTCTCCATATCTAAAAAACAGTCCTCCCATGATCGAAAGGACTGCTTTTTGTTTATCAAATTTTCGTAAGCGACCATGCCAGCGATTGAATGTTCATTCCCACTGAAAGTGCTCTCCGCAAAATGGGATGAACATTAATTTGGTTTGACCCAATTCAATCACATCATACGGTTTTAGTAAATCCGATACGACCACTTCATCATCATTTAAATAAACGAGCCCTCTTGAGTCCCCGGGATAAACACGAAATTGCTTTTTCTTTGGACTATAGCTTATAATCGCATGGTTCTCCCTTGAAACGGCTTCATCTCCAGAAATGTTAATATCCATTTTCTCCGATCGCCCAATGAAATTCCGTTCACTCCTTATCCGGTAATCTCTTCCTCTATCAGGGCCTTCGATACAAACTAACCAGCCAACGACCGGGTCAAGTCCTGTTTGCTTTCGGACAATGGCTACTGTCTTCCCATCATCATTTCTTGGGGGAATAGAAGGTATTTTCGCTTGGGTCACTCCCAATTGATCGTTTCCAGCCGGAAACCTTGCTTGGGTTTTCTCCATATCTCCCCCGGGGTTTGGCCTTTTTGGCATTGTCACACCAAGATTCAAGTCGATATTCACCCCGCAATGGGGACATAAGCTATGTTTGGTCTCATCATAATAATGCCCTTTTTCACAACGTTTCACTTTGGTTTACCTCCTCTTCACTTAGTTGAATCAGCCATTTGAAAACACCGTCTGAACGCACTAGCGTATGAATGAATGTGCTGCGAGATTCATAGGTTTGTGCCCCGTCACTGTATGACAGTGTTTGAACGACCCTTGCTTTTGCCGTATTCCCGCTAATTTCCAACACTTCGATACTCTCAATATTGACCGCAAACTGATCATAAGCATGGAACAAATCATTCAGCAGTTCTTCTGTCGCTGCGTAGACAGGGCTTTGAGGGTCAATCGTACTCATATATCCGGCAATATTCTCTTCTTCCATCGAGAGGGCATTCGCATATAATGTGACTTCGATTTCCGCTTGATCACCATTACTGCCGGTCAATAGCGCTTCGATCTTTTCCATATCCGGGTGGGTGATTTTGACTTCTTTCAATCTCTTGAAGTCGGCAAGAACATAATCTTTAAACGTTTTGCCATTGTCCATTGCCAAATCTTTATGAGTCATGTACAAATCGACGGCCGATTCGTAATTGCCATTAAACAAGTAGGCGTGAGCCAAATCAAGTTTAAGCCACGCTTGATTCGGGTCAACTCCCAGTCCCTTTTCCGCTGAAGCGATCGCTTCTTTTGGCAAACGATTGAAAACTTGTAAATATGACAATATTTCATACGCAGATGCCAGCTCTTTAGGATTTTTTTGGAAAACAGGATCTTTTGCATACAAATCCTCCAAGATCGCAACGCTTTCTTCCGCGTCTTGAAGACCATAATAGTAATGGCCTAAATCCGCTTTGATGGATGCGATATTTCGAGATAAAACACCCTGGGAGTATTGGGCATCAAAATAGCCGTCGTTTTTCACCAGTTCGGCGGCCATATCCCTTGCTTGGATGTAGAGTTTAAGAGCCCCGTTCAAATCATTTTGTTGATCAAGCTCATGCCCCTTATTCCAATATTCGTTCACTAACTCCATTTTTTTCGTTTGGATGGTCGCAGCGTCAACCGGCAAGTCAATCCCTTTGCTTATTTCCAAATTCACCGCATCATGTTCTTTCGCTTTTTGTTCCGCTCCAATCGATTGAGTGACGACATGCCCTTTTTTTACGATTGCACTTTCCACATACACGACATTCCCAACTTTCAATCCTGCATTTGTTAAAAATGTTTTCGCTTCTTCTTCCGTTGAATCCAGAACATTTGGTACTGTCACTTGTTTGGCAGCATGACCTTTTCCTGTATCCTGCTTTGTATGATTATTGTTATTCGGCTGGGCTGGTTCCTCTGTTGATAATCCAATGAACATCAACATCAGCACAATGCCAACTGACACGATTCCAAGAAGTACCGCCCCTCCTGCAATCCATGCCCATTTGGCCCCGCCATTTTTCTTTTTCGGTTGTTGAGGTTGAACCTTTTTTTCATGAGCGAGATTGAGAGTTTCCTTTTTTTCCCCTTTTTCAGGTTTTATTTTCCGCTTTTCCTCAAAAAGCTCTCCACTCCCCTCCCCGGTTGACCTTAATAATTCTTGCTGAAATTCTCCGATGGTTTGATACCGGTCCGTTTGTTTCACAGCGAGCGCCTTCATTAAGGCCGCTTCCGCTCCCGGCGGAATGTCTATCCCCAGCTTTGACGGCCATTCGATCGTGTCTTCTTCTAATCGATCCAGTGATTCCGGAGGAACATGACCAACGATTGCACGGTAAAGGGTGGCAGCCGCTGCATAAACATCCGTCCAGGGCCCTTGCTTTCCTTTCGACCGATACTGCTCTTCAGGTGCATAACCCGGCTTTAAAATAACCGAGATACTTTTACTGAATTCGTTCATGGCATGCCTTGCAGCCCCAAAATCCAGCACTTTCACTTGCCCTTCTGCCGTAATATAGATGTTGTCAGGGCTAATATCACGGTGAAGGGTCCCTGTTCCGTGAACTTCCCTTAACGCATCCATTACCGGTATCATAATCTTGAGTGCGGTCTCAAATGGGACCTTTCCGCCCTGCATTTCCAGGTACTGTTTAAAATCAATGCCTTCCAAATAGTACATCACTAAATAGGCGGTGCCATTTTCTCTAAAAAAGTCCCGTACCCCGACAATGCCCGGATGAGCATTGAATTGTGCCAATGTTTTCGCTTCATCCAAAAATTTCTTCAATCCATGTTCAAAATGGGACTCAAGCTGGCCTGTAAAGACGGATACCGCGGTATGTTCAGGGGATCGTGTGGCAAAATCGCGCGGCATATACTCTTTAATGGCAAGCTTCATGTCTAAATTCAAATCCCAGGCTAAATATGTGATACCGAAGCCCCCATGCCCCAATACACGTCCCAATGCATATTTTTCATGCAAAACGGTTCCTGGCGGCAAGTGCTGCGGTGCGTCTGCCGGGGTACCTTCCATCCAGCCGCAAAACGGGCAAACATGGGCATCTCCTTTGTTCTCCATACAACCGAAACATAGATGACTAAAATCGCTCATGATGACACCTCTTTCATGATGAAAATATTCATGCTTCCATAAGAAAAGCTCAAGCGCCTTGATCAAAGAAGGCCGACTAAGAACGCCGCGTCCTGCGGCAACGTCGGCATGCTCCACATCCTGTGGCCCCAAGGAAATAGGGATTGACCCCTTATACGCTTTTTGCCTTATGAGGGCCATCATCTTTTCCCGTACTGAGCTAGGCGCTGGAGCTAGACACCAGCACTCATCGAAAAAATTCTTTCTTATCTTTTACAAAGACGGCCAGTGCTGTGAAATTATCATGATTGCCTTGTACGCGTTTTTCGAGAAATGCAAGCATGCGGTTTAACCAATGATCTGGAGAATCTGCCGCCGTTAAGGCATTCTCCATTTCTTCTTCCATCACGTATTCCCAAAATCCATCCGTACAAAGTAAGAAAGCATCACCATGCTGCAATTGTACTTCCTTGTTTAACACTGCCGGTTTTACAGAACCGTCCGTTCCAAGCACACGATAAAGCCGATTCCGGTCCTCATGAAAACGGATTTGTTCCATCGTTAATTCACCCGCATTCACGAGTGCTTGACAAACGCTGTGATCCTTCGTTTGTACCGATATTTTGCCGCGGCGAAAATGATAAAGTCTCGAATCTCCAATATGTGCCCAATTGGCTCTCTTCTCTGAACAAACGAGAGCGACCATCGTCGTTCTCATGGAAGATAACATCCGATTACTTTTCTGTTCAGTCAGAATGGCTCGCTGAGCTTTTTCCATTCCTGCCGTTAAAACATGCGGTGCAACACCTTCCGTTTGTTCGTAATAAGAAAGAAAGGTTTGAACGGCCGTTTTAGAGGCGATGTCCCCCGCTTGGTGCCCGCCAAGTCCATCGGCGACCACCCAACATCCGCCTCCTGCTGCCAAGTGAAAATCAGCAAAATCCTCATTCACATTCCTGCCGCCTACATGCGAAACGATTCCTGTCTGAAACAGCATTTAGCGGTTCTCCAATCGAACTTCAAACATGTTTTGCGATGAAGTCAAGTAAAAACGGTCGCCTGAACGGAGATGATAGGTTTGACCAGCCTTTAACCTTTCACCCGTTTGTAAAAAGGTTCCGTTTGAAGAATAATCCTCTAATATAAATATTTGGCTTAACTCATTATATTTGATGGAGCAATGTCTTCTGCTTATATCCACCGTATTCATCGGATAGACAAGCTGACAGAAATTAGGATCCCGGCCAATCGTAATTTGTCCGGCTCCTAATTCAATCACTTGATTGTTAAAGTATCCATTTACGCCGACCATCAGCGGTTTCTTTTTTGCAGAAGCTGCCGTCTGCTGCTTTTTCACCGGCGGAGGAGCGCTTGACGGTTTTCCTTTCTTTTTCAAGACAACGGCCAGCAATACGATTACGACTAAAATGAATAATGCGGCGGCACCGCCAATCCCTACAATCCACCACATTCCATTTGATTTTTCAGGCTCCGCTTGTACGGGGGCTTGTGCGTCTGCAGATGACGACGTCAAATATGGGATGCCACGGGACTCCAATATAGGAATAAGCTCATCAATTTGAACCGATCCGTTGATGCCTGAAGCTGTCGTCACCCCAAACGTATTGATTCCGACCACTTGACCTTGTTCATTTACTAATGGGCCGCCCGAGTTGCCCGGATTGATGTCTACATCCACTTGAAAGATTTTCCGCCCGCCCTGAGTGGAAATCTTACTAATAATCCCTCTTGTAATCGTGACATCATCCGGTTCACCTGATGGAGTATCATCAATTAAATCCGCATCCCCGGGAAAACCGAGTGCATATACTTCCTCGCTTGCCTTTACGTTGCCGCTTGTGCCAAGTTCCATTGGAGGACGTTTATATAAGTCTTGTGTTAATTCCAATACGGCAATATCTTTTACTTTATCGAAGGCAAGCACATTCGCATTAATTTGATCCTCTTTTGACAACAAAACGGTAACCCCGTTTAAATTGGGCTCCACCACATGATAATTGGTTACGATATAACGAACGGGTTCCGTATCACCGACCGCAAAACCAGTTCCTATATACATCCCTTCCGCTCCGTAACAAAGAATGCGAACAACACTGTTCCGCAATTGATCGATGGACCTTGTTTCAGCTTTTGCCGGAAGAAGATAGACAAAAACCAAACTAACCGCAAGCAATAGACTGAAAAAATAGCGCACCTGTTTCGTGCCCGCAGCCATCATTTTCATGCATTTTCCCCCTTTTAATCACCACATTAAGCAATCGTTAACATCGCTGCCGTTACATTATCTTGATGTGGCTTTTGTTTTGATAAAGCCATCTCCACCATTTTTTCCGCTGCTTCTTGGGTGTCCAAGCAGCAGGCGGCAAGCATTTCGGCTTCGGAAACCGAACCATAAAGGCCATCGCTGCAAAGGATAATTCGATCTCCTTTGAAAAGCGGGACCGCTTCAACGCTGTAATCGACTTCTCCCATTTTCTCTAATCCTATGAAACTCGTTAAACTGTTTCTCTCAGGATGAAAGAGAGCCTCTTCTCGCGAAATTTCTCCCGACTCGGCTTTCGCGTCAAGTTCTCTTCCGTATACATGATCCGTTGTCAATTGATGAAGGGCACCGTTTTGCAGCAAATAAATCCGGCTATCCCCAACTGATATCCAAAATAATTGATTGTGATGAACTACAGCGGCTATTAAAGTCGTCCCCACTCCTTCTTCTAATCCCATTTGTCTTGCCAATCCCGCTACGGCAGAATTGGCTGCATGACATGCCGTCAATAACTTTTCGCCAATCGCCTCAACAGGTGCGGGAGACATATAAGCATCTAAAAATGTCTGGACCGCCAACTGGCTCGCTTCTTTCCCGCCGGCCAATCCGCCCATTCCATCCGCCAGCACAACCGCTGATCCGTATTTGTGAACGAAAGCACTGTCGCTAATATCGGAAAACCCAAATGCATCCTGCTGCTCAATCCGGCTGCCAATGTGCTGGGCATTGCCGGGAATGACGTTCATTTTTACGTTGGCAATCATACTGCCGCGCCGATTTTTCTTCCTTTTTAACCAAAAGATCCCCATCAAAAAAACAAATACGAAAAAGATTACATAACTCCACCAAGGGAGGCGTTCCAAAAAGGCAAGAACAACTTCTATCCATCCTGTCCACTCTTTTGAATTTTCTGACTCTTTACCTTTGTTCCCGGCTTCCGCCACTCTAACAAAAGGTGTCCATACCATAAAAAACAGAAACAAAGCAAATATAGCCTGGAGGATTCGCCCCATACATACACTCCTTTTACTAGAATGATGATTGCCAAATTCTGCAGCGCTTTTTCTGAATCGAAAAGAGAGGCAAGTTGCAAGGAGCATAAGAAAAAACGGTATTTCCCATACTTAAAAAACCTAATTCGTCCAATAGTGAATTAGGCTCCAAATAGCGTTTAATATACACTATACGTCGGTATGAGAGATAAAGTAGATAAAGTAAACCAACAAATGCAGCTGAAAACAACGGAAATGATAGCGATAAGCAAACAGTTTTTTCGACTGATTTTTTATCAAAGTCTACATCATTTATCCAAACGATTTCTAAAACAATTCCAACGACCGGAATAAAAAAGGATAATAGATAAAATAATGTTCGTTGTCCCCCTGACATGCCCGCTCACCACCCCTTTACAAAGATATGGACTTACTGCATAGTAAAAAAGTTTCATTGGAATAAATGTATGTATAAAAAATTTTAAAGTTGCTTGACCTTATTTTTATTTTTTTGGCTCATTTGGACGGAAAAGCATCGCTTAGTTCTTATTGCCAAGCCGCCAAACTGGTTTATTTACCTTTTACCGTTTAACTTAAAACCATATTGGGCATATATTTGAAATTGCTAATTGATTTAACGTTTAATTTGGGGTTAACTATAGTAGAGAGCTAAAGGAAACTCCCATCCGTCGGGAACTTCCTGCCTGTTCATGCGGGATAAAAATAGCGTTTACATACATAAACGGCCAATATATGCTCTATACAATGCCGATATATACACTTAAGGAGAATCAATTAATGACAAAACAAAATAAAATCGCTTGGATTACAGATAGTACCGCCACCCTTTCAAACGCATTCATTGAAGAAAATGACATTTACGTCATTCCATTGAACATTATTTTCGGGGAGACTTCATATAGGGAAAATATCGACCTCTCCGCTTCAGAGTTCTACCAAAAACTAGCGGAATCAAAGGAACTTCCGAAAAGCTCGCAGCCGGCTATCGGAGATTTCGTTGAATTGTATGAGAAGCTGAAACAAAACTATGAATACGCCATCGCCATCCATGCGTCCAGTGTGTTAACAGGAACGTTTCAGGCTTCTGTGACAGCCGCTCAAATGGAAGAATTCAATGTGGAAGTGATTGACTCGAAAATCGGATCCTATCCGTTAGGAAAAATGGTGGAAAAAGGCGTAGAGTTAGAAAAACAAGGGAAATCGTACGAAGAGATCGTCTCCCACCTTCGCACACTGCCAGATAAGGGCCGACTGTATCTCGTTCCGGGAAGCTTGACGCAGCTCCAAAAAGGGGGCAGACTTTCAACGACCCAAGCGATTATCGGAAGCTTGATCAAATTAAATCTAATCGTTAAATTTGAAGACGGTAAAGTGGTATTATCCGAAAAAATACGGAAAGCAAAAAAAGTGAAAGAACGCATGTTTGAAATTTTTGCCGAAGAAGCCCACCTCATTAAAGAAGCAAGTATTGTTCATGGAAACGATGAGACGCAAGCCAATGAATGGAAAAAAGAATTGGAAGAACTTTATTCGCACATTAAATTTACGACTACGACCTTAAGCCCTATTGCCGGAACCCACTTGGGGCAAAACACAATCGGATTAGGCTGGGTAAACGAGTAAAAAAGACGAACACGTACCGTGCAGACAAAATAAGACAGGGTAAGGAGTGCATCCTTGCGCTGTCTTTGTTTTTTTCTAAAAGATGGATACGTTTTTTGTTTCTATTCGCAAAAGTGAACAGCGATTTCCATTCCACTAAATATCAAAACACCCTATGAACCTCCCCACCTATCGCTTTGCGCTTGAGATAAAGAAATTCTGCCGGACTATGTGAAACAATGGCCAAATTTGATTGTATAGAAATAGACAAACATGGTTTGTTTTAAATAAAGAAAAAAGGGAAATAAACCAATAGATTCTACGATGAAAGGAGAAAACGTAATGAAGACTATTACAGTGCAACTACAGATTGATGAACAGGCAATACCCCAAGATAAAATACAGGTAAAATTGGCGGAGCATTTAAAAGGAACAGAATTTGATTTAATTGCTGTTACAGAAAATGAGGAGAGTACACAAACTGATTCTACCTACGAAAAAATGCATTCTTCTTTGCCTTCACAGCCTGATGGAGTCGAGCCTGATATTAATTCTGCGGGAGCAGGAGGGCAAGTTTCTCCTGATTCAAGTGGTTATCCCAAAATAAAATAATATTTTTGAGCAAGCAAAAGGAAAACAAGGGAGAAATGATAGCTCCTCCCTTGTTTTCCTTTTATTTTGTTCAAACACCAAATCCATATAGCTGATAAACTTTCTACTTCTTTTTAATGCCGAATCACTTTCTTCCCAAAAATTTTTACTGTGCTCTGTCACCAGCACCCGTCCATATGAATATATCCTTTATTATTGGTGTAAGAAAGGATGAGATCATTGGCAAAAAGCAATAGAGGCCATTCCCTTTATAAACTTCCTTCAAAAGGAAGAGGTACTTGTCCCGTGTGCGGCAGAACGAGAATCAAACTGCTTTATCCTGCCAGCAAATCGGACGGACAGAAATTCAAAATATGCAAAAGATGCCGCAACGCCACCCAAGAGCGTATCGACGCAGCGAACATATGAAGAAAGTGGCTGTCCCATAAGTCTCTAATAAATCACAAAAACTGATTTTTACTGAAAGGACCCGTCACATAATCCCTTGTTTTTACTGGTTTTTCATGACGAGGCCTTCCAGGAGAATGACTCAAAAGGTATGCTTTTTATACCTTTTAAATCATTCTCTTTTTCTTTTAATACGTATTTGTTTGGATTTTCAGCTTTACAGATGCACGGCCATCTTCCCATTGGACCGATACCGGATGTTCAAAAAAACGGGACAGATGTTCTTCTTCTAACACTTCTTTCGTGTCTCCCATCTTGTATATCTCACCGCGGCGAAGGAGCAATGTCCGTGTAAATACGGGCATAATTTCTTCTAAATGGTGTGTAACATAGATAAGGGTCGGACCATCAGGCCGCTTTGCCAATTCATTCACGCTTTGAAGTAGTCTTTCTCTTGAAAACAGATCAAGCCCGTTACAAGGTTCATCCAAGATTAAAATATCCGGTTCAGCCATGAGCGCCCTTGCGATGAGCAGCTTTTGCTTTTCCCCCTGCGAACATGTGGCGTACATACGATTGACCAAATGGCCGCACCCCATGATATCCATGAGGGAAAGAGCCCGTTCCAATTCTTCTTTCCTTACGTGTTCATACAAGCCAATGGATGCGTGCTTCCCGCTGATGACCACCTCTTGTGTTAAATCGTGCCCATAAAGCTTTTCCTGCAAAGAGGAACTGACCCACCCGATTGATTTCCGCAGCTCTGGCAAATTGGCTGCACCAAAACGCTGGCCAAGAACGTGAATTTTTCCATTTGTCGGCCAAATGTATCCGTTAATGATGTTAAGAAGCGTCGTTTTTCCCGACCCATTCAGCCCTAGCAGCGCCCAATGTTCTCCCTTTTTTACTTGCCAGCTTACATCATGAAGCAAATTGGACTGTTCTCGCTTCCATGATACTTTCTCTAAATCAATTACATATTCCATAGAATGGACCCCTCTCCCCTTTCTGTAATCCCTTTTCTACTAAATATAAAAAAATCACTTTTATCTTCTCTCTCATTCATTATACCAAATATTGGTGCGTCAAAGAGAATATGATGGACCAATGAAAGCGGCATGCTGCCCGTTCCAACATACATCTTTAGTTTGACATCTATTTAGACCGACAGACGATGTCTTGAAAGGCAGCCACATGATACAGTTGTTATCAATAGAAGACGAAACTTATAGATTGAGGTGAATCCTTTGCAAATTTTAAAATTAACGTTAGAGACAAAGCATATTAACGAAATGAAAACATTTTATAGAGAAGCGCTCGAACTTCCTTCCATAAAAGAAACCGAAACATTCTTTACGGTTCAAGCGGGAAAAACGTTGATCACGTTTCAGCAGTCAGTCCATAAACCTTATTATCATTTTGCCTTCCGTACAAATCTCGAATTCTTTCATCATATGTATGAAAAACTAAAAATGTTGGCCCTACCCGATGAGGATGGAGAAACAAGTCTGTTTTGGAAAGGTAAACAAATGTATTTCAACGACCCGGACGGAAACATGCTTGAAATATTAGAGCGGCCTTGTCCTTACCACGATTATACAACCGGATTCTATGATGTGTGCGAAATCGGCATGCCTTCCGATAACATTGAAGCATTCAACAGCTTTTTGACACCGCTGACGGATAAAATAAAGAGCGATTCACCTACATTCCGCTTTTTCGGAGATGAAATGGGTGTACTGGTGTTAGCCAAACAAAAACGGCCCTGGTATCCAACGAACATAGGAGCGACGATCCATCCGTTAATGGTGGAAGTCGCCGGTGAAGTAGACCAAATATTGAAACATCCTCAATTGCCTTATACAGTGAAAATCAAGAAACAATGGTCGGAAGAGTTTCCTGCCGTTCAAATGCGAATCGCCAGGCCTACCGATAAATTTGAGGAAATCATCCAGTTTTATGGAGAGGGATTGGGCTTAAGGAAGATCGGAGAATTTTACGGTCATGATGGATTTGACGGGGTCATGTTCGGACTCCCTTCCCTTCCGTATCATTTGGAATTCACCCGTCATGTGGACGGATCGCCTTGTCCGGCACCAACAAAAGATAATCTTCTTGTCTTTTATATGCCAGACGGCGATGCCATTGACCGCATCATCACCCGGTTAGATACCCTTGGTTATACGCCAGTCGAACCGGAAAATCCCTATTGGGCACATAAAGGGTTCACCATCGAAGACCCGGACGGCTGGAGAATTGTCTTGTTTCATTCGACTGGATTGTAAAGAAAATCAGAAGATTTCCCTAAGTAGTTCGGTTATAAAGTAGAAAATGTTAATTGGCAGGCTAAATAGCAAACTAAATCACGTTATTTTGGAAAGTTAAATCACACAGAAAACGCAGGGGTATATATGTAATACTGAATGGATTAATCAAAAAAGATGCTAGAAGATGAAAATAATACCATTTCGAATAGTTGATGCATGAATTTACCTTCATACATCAACTATTCGAAATGGCTTCACGATACAGAAGAAAGTGATTTAACCAATTTCTATCTTATTTTTGCACGAACATCAATGGCTTTGTTCCAGTTCTAGTGAATCGTTTTCTCACCAGAACCATTAATCAATTGCTCCAGTTCTTTTCATTTGAAAGGATACTTTTGTATCGATATTTATATCAGGATATCTTTCGTACCATTCATCATCTTTAAGATCGGAGTACATTCTTTTACTTTTCAAAATTCGCCCAAAACCTAAAGGATCTGCTTCCATTTTTTTTAATTTCTTCATTAAATTATCTAGTTCCTTTTTCATATAACTTGATATTTCCGCTTCTAAAAACTTTACATTCTTATTGTTGTTCAAAGGAATCTCTTCAGATATTTCATATATGACAACTGATCCTGAAATGGTTAAGGTAAATTCGTCCCTTTTTGGGGAAGGCACTTCAATCTTTCCTTTTGCTCCTATAGGTTGGACAACCACTTTCAAAGAATCATCTGTCATCTCCTTGGTTTCAACACCATTTTTTTCTAAATGATTCTTAGGAATATATATTGTTTTCATTCCAATTAAACGGGCAGGATCCTGAATCATTTTAAGATAGATACTTTCATCATTAGATATGGTCCCTGCCATTTTATCTTCTTTAAACACAGCTGTCTCTTTAATGTAAGGCGCTGTATTTGGATTGACTGCCACTACAGGTAAAGTAGGATCAATTCCCACTTCATAATAGAGAGACAAAAAATCATGTAAAGTACATTCTATAAGCTTTTCTTTTTTTAACTGTTTTTCAATAAGACGATATAAGTAAGTCCCTATATCTGGGATGTCTTCATGTTTTTTACTCCTAATGACATCTTCTGCTGGCGGACTACTGATAATTAAATAGAGAAGAGAGCCTATATTACTATCTCTTTGGAAGGTATCCAAGAGAGATAAGATTCCTTTTTCCCTGGCTAATTCTTCATTAAAAACGATGGAACGAAGCTGCCCAGAACTAATGTCGTGACTTGTCTTAGTCTCCAATATTTGGCGTATGTTTTTACCAGAACTGCCTACAGCGGAAATAATTTGGCTCGAATCTTTCATATTGGGATCAAATTGCAGTAACGATACGGTTCCTCTAATTTGATCATCCTCTAATAAGTCATAACCTAGAGCTGTTGAAACTCCTTGTCTTTCTAATGTTCTTTCAGGCAAAACACAACCAGTAAGGACACAGCAATTTAAAAGTAAGATAAGTAAACGCATGACATCATCCTTTAAGAAAGGGATAGTTAAGAGTTCTTTTTTCTGAAAAATGTTAAAATATATAATAATAATGGATAGCAGAACCACAAGTAAAACCCTGTTCTACCGACTAAATCGATAAAAGTATTATTTTCAACTCTTTTGTTGAGAAAGAAGCTTAAAGTGAATAAAATAACACCAATCATCCAGACGGCATATTTCTGCTTCATATGGAAAACTTCTTTGACTCCTTTAGATGCAAGCCATAAGAAAAGGGTAAGATTAGGTAAAATAACTAATAACCATAAGGATATAGCAATATATTCGAACCTTTCGACGAATGGAAATTTGACAATGCTGAGCATCGTTAGAGAAGCCCAAATGGTTTTCTCCAGTTGAGGGGGACTGAAATAAACAATTGAAAGCAATGTAAAGATAAATACTAAAAAAGTGGTAACCATGACTGCTAATTGAGCAAAAAACAGCGTTTTATTTTTCTCTTTTATAAAGGGATAGATGAAAAAGAGCGCTTCAAATCCCAACATTGTATAGCTTGTTTTAAAAATCCCTCTACTTAATTCTTTCATATCGGCTTCCAATATAGGGAAAATTCTAATCCAATGAACATGATCCAACGGTTGGTATATGACAAATATAAGCCAAATCGTTAGTAAAAATGTTATAAAGCATATACCAACAATCACTCTAAACCCTCCCATTACCCCATATATTGAAATGAAAATCAAGATAAGGGAGGCTACCCATTCATATACTCCCTCATACCCCCAGCTAAGGGTCATTTCAATATAAGCGATCATAATGGAGTAAAAAGCCATGATGAAGTAAACCGTCACAACAAAGTTGAAAATATTTCCTATTTTCTCCCCGAACAATATACCATGGATTTGGTATAAGTCTTTATTTTCAAAACGGGATAATATTTGAATGATCAACCAGACCAATGCATGAATGAATATACCCGAAAGTAATACAGCAATCCAAGCATCTTGTTTTGCTTCTAAATAGATAATTCTTGGTACACCTGCAATCCCAACGCCTATTTGAGAGGTATGAATGATAAAAAAAACCATATACGCATTGACTAATAAAGTCTTTCTTTTAGACATCCAAACACTTCCTACATTTCGTCTAAATCTTCTTTATTTTGTGTTTTCCAAGATAACCGATACTTGTCAATGGTCCTATTTGAAGTCGCCCTCTTCTTGTAAGCATGCTGTGGCAAACGAAAAAAAGCATACTTAAAGTCTTCTATACGAAGAGGATATAACGGGGAGAGAAATGGTCTTCCTAAAGAAGTTAATTTTAGTAAATGAATGAGCACTATACATACCCCGATTATGATTCCAATGAGTCCCCACGTTCCTGCTAACAAAATCATCGGGAATCTAAGAATTCGCAGGGCTGTTCCCATTTCGTAACTAGGAGATGCAAAAGAGCCCAATGCACTTAAAGAGACAATGATAATTAAAATATTACTTGTTAATCCTGCCTGTACAACGGCTTGGCCTAATACAATCCCGCCCACAATTCCCATCGTTTGTCCAACTTTTGATGGTAATCTTGCACCTGCTTCCCGCAGTAATTCAATCATAATTTCTAGTACAAGGGTTTCAAGTAAAGGCGGAAAAGGAACCCGAGCTCGTGACTGCCCTATACTGATGAGTAAAGATGAAGGAATAATTTCATGATGAAATGTTACAGCAGCCACATAAATCGACGAAAAAAAAACTGAAAAAATCATGGCAAATATACGCAATAGCCTTAACGCTGAACTTAAACTCCACCGTAAATATATATCTTCTGTAGATTCAAAAAAGCTAAAAAAAGTGGATGGACAAATAATGGAGATAGGGCTTCTATCTACCAAAATTCCGATTCTTCCTTTTATGATGGAATGGACAAAGCGATCTGGAAGCTCAGTCATTATATATTGTGGAAAAAAAGAGTAAGAATTGTCATCAAGAATTTGCGCTAATACAGAACTATCCATAATATCATCTATTTCAATCTCGCTTAGTCGCTGTCTGATCGTTTGAACATTCTCCATATCGGCAATATCATTAACATAGACAATTCTGACCTTCTGTTTTACCCGACTTCCTACCACAAACTCTTCTGTGCATAAATTGTGGTCGTTAATATTGCGTCTAATAATTTGGATATTAGTCGACAGTGACTCCGTAAAGCATATTTTTGGGCCGTATACTAATGATTCTGTTTCAGCTTTTTCTAATGCTCGTTCAGTCGTGTCAGCAATATTCAACAGAATTCCTTTTTGCTCAGAAGGAAAAAATAGGTAAGCAAACCCATTAATTAAAAAAGAAGCAACTTCATTTAGCTCTTTTACTGCCTTTACTTCTCCAATCGGGATGTTTTCTTTAATATATTCATAATGAATTTGTTCCTTAGACAGTTGAGTTATATACTCAATAATATGAGTATGTAAATATTCCGTTTCAACTAAATTTTTTAGAAAGATAATTTGGATTGTATTACCTTCCAAATTTAACTCTCTCAAGTTTAAATCAGGAGAATTTTTTAGCTCTTCAAGAATGTCATTGTAAGTTGGAATAATTTGCTCTCTTTCGTGTACTCTCTTCATTCAGAACACTCCACCAAAGTAATAGCCTCTCTAGTGTACTATGTCCTAATGACTAAAAAATAACACAGTCTAAATACAAACAAGACAAGAATGCATCCAAGAACCACTTATGTTACGTTGAGTCATCTGGTAATGACATAGAAAGTTATAACTGTAGTAGAACATGTTACAGCTGAAGATGATGATAGAAATGACGAATACACGGTAAAACGATAAAACCATTTTAAGATTAAACATCCATTGGTCATTCGATTAGTACATGAATCAACGATAAAATTAGCACAGTTTTAACAAATGGCTAATAGATATTATCCATTTGCTAAAACCAATGTTAATTCAACAGTTAAAACGATTTAACCCCTAAAATACCGATAAAAATAAAAAGACGAATTCCGATGCGAATTCGTCTTAAAATTGACCTGTTATTTCCGTTTTTCTATCTCTGAATCGAACTCCTTAGAATTTCCCCCCGCTTTTTTCATTTAAATGTTTTTACCTTATACTTTTTCTCCAATAATGCCAGCATTCTTTCACTGAACTTTCCAATCTCAGAAGAAGGTTTTGCTTTTAGTCCATAAGGATGCGGAACCTTTTTCCCCTTATTCCATATTTGCTTCAATAGTTGAGGCGTTTGCTTGGCAGATTCGACCACTTCATTGATCATCTGCTTCTTCTGTTCAATATCCATTTGGATTTCTCGTTGCGTTTGCGACAACTTGTTCATTTCCATGCTGATCGTATCAGCCTTTTGCTGAATCCGTGTCGTTGTTTCTTGGACCCGCTTCAAATTCGGCTTCATGTCTTTAATAGCCTTAAAGAGTGTATACCCTAGATAAATAAGAGAAAGAACAAAAAGCGCAATGCTCGCATAAACGATAATCATCGTGTAAATCTCCTCCACTTCCAAAATGTTTGTTATATATGTTATGTACCCACTTTTTTTGAAAAATAACAGCTGTCTTCATTCTGTATGTTTAGATGCAACGTTTAGTGTCCGTTTTCCGGCAACTTAACTCACTCTTTTGTTCCATTATGATAGCATTTCAATGAAAACATGCAAGAGATGGAACTCGGTTTAAAAATCGGTTTAAACTCGTCCAATACAGGGAAACAAATCATTACATCACTAAAATAAAAAGGAGGCAAAACAAGATGGAGTGGATTTTATACGTAAGTGTTGCATTAATTGCCGTAGCTTTTGCGGTCGTATCTATTTTTCTAGTAAAGGCATTAAAGTCGCTTGATGAAACATTGAAGCATACAGCGGAAACGGTCGAGCGCCTTCCGGGACAAATCGATGGTTTAACGAATGAGGCAACCATTCTTCTTCACCAAACCAATCAATTGGCTGAAGACATTCAAGAAAAAACGGGTGCCCTGGATTCAACGTTTCATGCTGTGAAAAAAGCCGGCGACTCATTGAAAATGGTGAATGAAACGGTAAAAGATACGACTGAAACGGTATCCCATCAAGTGAAAAATCAGTCGGATAAAATTACCGAGGTCGTCCGCTGGGGAAATACCTTATTCGCCTTATGGAACAAATGGCAGTCTCAAAAAAGAAGCAAACATACTTATAATCAAGTAAAGACTGAACAAACCTACTAATAATATCGAAAAAGTCAGCTCTCGCAATGAGAGCTGACTTTTTCGATATTACAGCTTCTTAATAAACACGACTTTCAAATAATCGCCTTCCTTGAATTGAGGGAGTGTTTTGAAATCCTCTGGAAGCGAAAATTCCTCCAACAGCTTGTATTTTCCCTTCATTTCTTTAAAGGCTGTCTCGATAAATCCTTTAAACTTATTCATACCGAACGTACTGCAATTGGTCGAAGCAATAATGATCCCGTTTTTTTCGGTGATAGCGATCGTTTCTTTCAAAAGGTCCTTATAATCTTTTGCTGCACTAAATGTATATTTTTTCGATCTGGCAAAGCTCGGCGGATCAAGGATGACCATATCGAATGTGAGCTTTTTCTTCACCGCATATTTGAAATAATGAAACACATCTTCCACAACGATATCTTGGGCGTCATAGTCGATTTCATTTACACTGAACTGTTCGATTGTTTTCGTTAAACTGCGATTGGCAAGATCGACGCTCGTCGTTTTTTTCGCTCCGCCTAAAGCCGCCGCAACCGAAAAGGCGCCTGTGTACGAAAACATGTTCAATACGGTCTTCTCTTTAGCATACTCGTCTCGAATTCTCTTCCTTACATCTCTTTGATCTAAAAACACGCCGACCATTGCCCCTTCGTTCAAATACACCGAGAAGTTCATTCCATTTTCTTTGACGATGATCGGAAACTGTCCTCTCTCGCCCGCAACGAATCCATCCTCATCAATATATTGACCTTTTACATCAAATCGTTTCTTTTGATAAATGGCTTTAAACTTAACCGATTTTTCCAATGCATGGATGATTTGCTCACTAAACTCGTAAATCCCTTTGCTGTACCAATTGATCACATAGTACCCATCAAAATAATCGATCGTCAAACCGCCGATTCCATCCCCCTCCCCGTTAAATACCCGAAAAGAAGTCGTATCCAAATCTTTGTAAAAATGCTTTCGATTATTTAAAGCTGAGCCAATCTTGATATCAAAAAAACGCTGGTCGATTGATTCATTCTCTTTTCTCGTAAGAATCCATCCGTACCCTTTATTTTGCTTGCCGTAATACCCTTTGCCGATAAATTGATTCCTCTCATCCACGAGCTGTACAATCGCGCCTTCTTCAACGAGGTCATTCAGATTGATGATGGCTTCCTTGGCAATGAGCGGATACCCCCTTTTAAATTCACCGACAAATTTTGATTTTACCTTTAACGTAACTTCTCTGTTCATTTTGTCATCCTATCTATTCATTATTGCTGCCAATAATTATGTAAATGTATATGAACCAAGTATAAATTCAACATAGAATCATGGCTTCTTAGAATTATAACACTCTTTACAACAATCGGTGCGTTCTTTAAAAGAACTCTTATGTTTGGCTGTCCTTAATATGGCAGCGAATGCTATTAGTATTGCCTAAAACAGGAAAACTTAGGCTCCTTACACAGGAAAATCGAGTATGGAAGTTTTGAATATATGGTCCCGTATCGATACGTAACCTTCTGTACAAAATAGAGAAAAAATGCACTCCTCTTTTCTATATCTATAAAAAAATATTTTTTATGAAATCGAAACCAAAAACACAATTTGTTAACCATAACTTTATTATGTAAAATTACGAATGAAGAAAAGGCCTGTCCTTTCTCTAAATCGGCTTTGCTCCCGCCTTTTTGGAAAGTGACAGACCATATGAGTTCAACACATGATTTCAAGCAGAGTGCTTAAATCCCCCACTCATGTAATTCAAGTCTACGTACGCCTTCTTTCACATAAGGATCTGTTTCGGCCAATTGTTTGGCTTCCTCTAAAGAGTCAGCTTTGTACACCACTAAACCTCCCGATCCATCCACAAAAGGTCCTTTAGCAAATATTTTCCCTTGTTCATTCAATGTTGTTAAATAGTCTAAGTGCTGAGGACGATATTGCTGATTGAGTTCCGGTTTTTCCATATATAATATTGCTGCATAGTAAGGCATTTTCATTTCCTCCATTAAAAGTGATATGTATTACCCTTTTTTATTCTCCTTATGAATAGGGTTTTCCTTTATTTTAGCTCCTTTTTTTCAAAAATGAAAAATTTCCCATCTATCTGGGATTTGTTTTCGTTAAAGCGGAATAAACGAAGATTCAACAAACGGTTTTTTTACTAAACTTCCCCCTTCTTATTCGTAACAGTTTCCCATTAGAGAGTTCATCCACTCCGATGTTAATTGGCCATTGATGCCCAAAAAAGATATAAAAAAATCCCCCATGATCCTGCCCTGTAGAATCATGGGGAATTTCCATGTCGTCAAAAAATCTGGAGCTTATTCATGATACCGCTGTCATGGCATAGAAGAAAATGTTACAGATCCCATCTTACCAATACGCCGCATTGTGTAAGGCCTCCTCCGAATCCGTACAATAACAGCAAGTCTCCGTTTTCCACTTTACCTTCTCTGATTCCGTTATCCAACGCCAGCGGAATGGAGGCCGAAGAAGTATTGCCCATATACTCCACACTTGTAAGTGCTCTTTCAAGTGATAGCCCTGATCTCTCACAGATGGATTCAATGATTCGCAAGTTCGCGCTGTGGGGGACGAACCAGTCTACATCCGTTTTTTTCATTCCCGCCTTGATCAACAGTTGTTCAATCCCTTTTGGAACGGATCGAACGGCCCACTTGTATACTTCTCGCCCGTTTTGAACCATTTTACCGTTCGATTGAAGCTCCACTCCGTTCATCGTCTCTTCAATAATCGTTCGATATAGATGAATGCCGCCTGCACCTTCCGTTTCGAGATGGGCACCGAAAAATCCCGGGTTTTCCTGTTCTCGCTCCACTACCATAGCGCCTGCGCCATCACCAAATAAAATGCACGTAGCGCGATCTTCGTAATCGATTACTTTTGACATCGCTTCAGCACCGATCACCAGCACTTTTTGATGAGCCCCTGAGGAAACCAAACCATTGGCGACATGTAGTCCGTATGTAAACCCTGCACATGCAGCACTTAAATCAAAAGCGGCCGTATGGGGAATGTTAAAATAATCTTGTACTCGGCATGCAACGCTTGGAAGTGCATAATCGGCCGTAGTCGTTGCCACGATGATGCAATCCACGTCTTCTAAATGCAAACCGCTTCGTTTTACCAAGTCTTCTACCGCTTTTATCGCAAGCGTTGATGTCGATTCATTTTCAGCGGCGATTCTTCTTTCCTTCATGCCCGTTCGCTGTACAATCCACTCATCGCTCGTATCAACCATTTTTTGCAAATCTTCATTTGTTAACCTTCGTTCCGGAACATATGTCCCGAATGCCGTTATCTTTGCTTGTGATTTCACGATAACGAACCCACCCTTCTCTTATTTGCCTATATACTGTATTACCTAATATTATCACCTGGTACTAAAACCTTCAACATTTTTTGTGATCTTGCCTCACATCAGAATGAACTTGTTTGTCCAGTGCAGCCTGGATTGCAAGATGCCGTGGATGAAAAGCAGCAGATTGCCATCTGGTTTCCCTAATTTCTCCTTTTCCGAATGACTTTGTTAAGTAATAACGTTGATTTTCAATGTGATCTTTAATGTTTTATTTGTGAAGGCAAGATTTTAGGAGATATTTTATGGCCAAAGAAGACAACCAAAACCGTTAATATGCCATAAGGAGCATTTAATAATACATCATTAAAAGTAATGATTTCTTCATTCAACAATCTATAAAATAAATAAATTGAATAAGGGAAAGTAATAAACATGGCCGTTCCGGTTCCTAATGCGTATGTACCAAAAGCTAACGATTGGCCGATATGAGTAAATACGTGAATAAAAAGTAATACATTGAACCCTATAAATAAACCATAGATATATTGTTCAGCAGCAAGGTATGAAGCAACAATATACATAATAAACTGAAAGAAAACCGGAATGGAAAACTGAGCAGAGGTAACCGTTGATAACTCTTGAAATGTATTTCTCAACTTATTAGGTATTCGATGTACCAATCTTTTGTAATTTTTTTTGAACCAAGATTCAATAAAGATGATTTCTTCAAAATCATGCAGCAGAAAAGTGATTGGAAATATCCATATCAAAGATAACACGCTAATATTGGAATCTAGCCAATGTAACATAACGGACCCCCTTTATCCTCTTCCGTTAACTAACCATATACTTTTAAAACTTTTTACCAACCAACATTTTCCATTATAATGCATATTCTTTTTGTAGTAATCCCTTTTTTTCATCGAGATTAAAGCAGGATAAATGTTTCTTCAATAAAGGAAACTTCCATCCGTGGGAGTTTTCCTCCACCCCCCACTTAAGCTTCTCCGATGACTCTAAGCTTTGAAGCGGGGGTCGCCCGTTAATGCGGGATAAATGAAATAAAGCGCCAGTTCCTGCCGACGCTTTGCTTTCTATCTATTTAGGGTACTTCTTTTCACTGGAGGATGTATCTTTCGTATGGTACCCGTCTTTTTCCTCCCGCTTTTCTTCTTTTAAATCTTCCATAGGAATCGGATCGACGTGTTGTTCGCTTTCAAAACGGTCAAATAAGCTTTCTTTTTCCGTTTCATATTGTTCCGGATGATCCATGTTTCCTTTTCGGTTTTTTTCAACAAATCTTTCGTTTCTCTCTGCCATGAGATTCACCTCGCTTATGAAATGTTTTGTTTACTTATACCTCTTTCGGGATGTGTTGAAACATGGGTTTCCATCTATGTTAAGGGTAATCTCCCATAGCAGGAGAATCATCGAAAAAAGTGTTTAATTAGAGAAAGTGGGAAACTATATAGTTGATTTACCATTACAATATATGGAGGCAATAGTCATGGATCAAGATAAAGATAACCATCTGGACAATACATTTGATGATACTTTTCTTCCCGTCACATCCATCACGAGCGGTATGGGACAAGCCGTCACTCTGGACATTTTTTGCCTTCCCGTTCAAATTGTGAATGTCATTTTTATCGGGAATCCTGCCAATTCCAAGGAATTCGTGCTGGTTGATGCCGGCATGCCGCATTCTGCGGAAGCAATTGTTTCGGCTGCACAAGAACGCTTCGGTACAGACTGCGAGCCGAAAGCGATCATTTTAACTCACGGGCATTTTGACCATGTAGGCGCACTTGCTGACTTGATAGAGCAATGGAACGTTCCTGTTTATGCACATGAGCTGGAGCTTCCTTATTTAACCGGAAAACAAAACTATCCAAAGGGAGATCCTACCGTTGACGACGGCTTCGTAGCGAAAATGTCCCCGATGTTCCCGAATCACGGCATTGACTTAGGCAGTCATGTACAGGCACTGCCAAATGACGGCACGGTCCCATTCATGCCGGGATGGCGCTGGATTCACACACCGGGGCATACACCAGGACATGTTTCACTGTTTAGAGATGAAGACCGCTCCCTTATTGTCGGAGACGCTTTTGTCACGGTCAAACAAGAGTCCCTTTACAAAGTGATTATGCAAGAACAGGAGATAAGCGGACCTCCGAAGTATTTCACCACAGACTGGAAAGCAGCCAAAAGCTCTGTAGCAGCGCTGGAGGCATTAAATCCAGCCGTTGCCATTACAGGTCATGGGCTCCCCATGACCGGGGAAGAGTTGACTCAATCCCTAAAAAAATTGACAAACCATTTTGATGAAATGGCCGTTCCGAAAGACAGCCGTTATGTAAATTAGCTCCCCAACGAGTGCTGAAAAACGCTTTTCCGTTTATAATGTGTTATGAAGGACTATTTCAAGGAAGGACGTGAAAGCATGCTGGAGGGCATACATGCACGCACGCGTTTAACCGAAACCGAAATTCAAGCCATCACACATTTGGCAAATACATGTAACCGTTGGGAACAAATTAATGTCACGATTCCTTTAAACCTTTCCGTATTGCAAAACCGCGAAGGGAAAGAAGCAAATGATTTCTTATATTATTGCAGCGGACAATTGACAGGTTTTCTCGGTGTGTACTCATTTTCGAACAAAGACGAAGCAGAAATAACGATCATGGTCGATCCTCATTTTCGCAGAAAACATATTGCTTCTGCTCTTTTAAAAGAAGCCTGCCGATATTTGCAAGAAAGAGGCATCCAAAGCGGTCTGCTTATTACAGATCGGTCCTCGTTTTCGGGCAAGGCTTTTTTGACAGCAATTAATGCGGTCTACCAGTTTTCCGAGTACAGTATGGTTCTCGAGCACAGCAAAGTACCAATCGCAAAAGAAAAAGCAATCCAACTTGTACAGGCAAATCGAACCGATGATGCATATATTCGCAGCATTTTAACGGAAAGCTTCTTCTTTTCCAATGAAACAGCGAGTGAAATGATTCGGCAAACAACCTCCGATTCGAGGCATACACTCTATTTAGCACAAGCCGGCTCCAATCCTATCGGAACCGTCACCGTCAGTGAGTACCCGCACGAGCTGTATATCCGGGCTTTCGCCGTTCGGCCATCGCATCAAGGAAAGGGATACGGGAGGAACATCTTGGTACAATTGATCGGGAAGCTCAAAAGTGAAAGTACAAAAGCCATTATGATTGAAGTCGAAACCGCTAACTCAAACGCCCTTCACTTATACGAATCCTGCGGCTTTCAAATCCGCTCGGCATACGACTACTATTCTTTGCAGCCGCTAAAGAATAAACAGAAGTAATCAAACAAAGCGGCATGGAAAATCCGCTGTTTTTCGGTTTTCCATGCCGCTCCCGTGTTATTTCTTTATCTTCACTTCCACGTTTCTCAGACCATTTTCCTCAAACTCTTGCTCATACGCTAATTCCCTTTCTACGACTAATTCCATCACATCTGATGAGAATGTTTTCCCTTTCTCCATTGCCAGATGGACATCCCGCTGGGCAAGAAGGCTTGCAAGCTTCATCCAAAATGCCTCTTGATCGTATGTATCTACCACATTCATCATTCGATCTTCCAATCTCTGCGTAAAAAACGAATGGGTTTCATAATGCTCGAAATGCTTAGGTAAATCAAAATGGCGCGAAACATCGAAGACACTTTGCTCCAGTTCATTATAAGGGTTGCGCTCCGGTTCATTTTCATATGACGAGTGGGTGACCCACTTTCCTAAAAACACCAGCTCTGTCAATTTTAAATATTCTTCTTCTGATAACGTCAGCTTGAGTTGATCTTGCTCCTTTTCAGCTTTCATTGTTTCGCTCCCATTCTGTTATACGTTTTTGTTCCATTATACACTAAAGTGCCTGTCACCACCCACATTTTGTCGATTCGTTTGACAATACGCGAATTGTGACAGGCATGTACGTGTCATAGCTGCAGCTACCATAAGGAAAAGTTTTGATGCCTCGCTTTCAAACATGCTGCTTATTCGTTCATTGCATAAAAACAACTCCCCTTGCCTTTTGACAAGAGGAGGTCACTTCATCACCTATTATTTTGATTATCAAAATCTACACTCGTCCGCAGTTCTGTATCTTTAGTATATCATCGGATTAACTTTAGGACACAATCATACCCGATGAAAATCATCTACAAATTAAATTTCTGAAGCCGCTTGTAAAAGGTACTTCTCGGAATATCTAATAATTTAGCGGCCAATGAAACATTTCCTTTTGTTTTTTGTAACGCCTCCATCATCATGTCTTTTTGAATCTTTTCACGAAATGTCAGTTGAGGTGAATGATCGGTTCGTTCCCGTTCAGGAACAGATGGGCCAGGTAAGCTGTGACCGGCATTCAGCTCAGGCAGCAATTCAGATATTGGTGAAGGATTTATCCATCCATTCGGCGATACAATTTGCAATCGCTCCAGTACATTGAATAATTCCCGTATGTTACCAGGCCACTCGTACTCCAGCAGTCTATCAAAACATTCATCCAACCCTTTAATCGTCCAATTGTTTTTCTCGCAAAAATAGCGGACTAAGTGAGGGATATCTTCTTTTCTTTCACGTAATGGCGGCACATACATCGGATAGACGTGAAGGCGGTAATATAGATCTTGGCGGAATGTTCCTTCATTAACGAGTTGAAGCAGGTCACGATGGGTGGCCGTGATGATTCGAATATTTAAAGGAATTTCTTTTGTTCCGCCAACAGGGATTACCTTACGCTCTTGCAGAACACGCAAAAGGGCTACTTGCATAGATGGAGGAATCTCACCGATTTCATCAAGGAAAAGGGTTCCGTTGTTTGCCTGCTCGAATTTCCCCTTATAGCCTTGGCGCTTTGCTCCTGTGAATGCCCCTTCTACATAACCGAACAGCTCACTTTCCATCAGATCTTTTGGAATGGCCCCGCAATTTAAAGCGATAAAAGGACCGTCTTTACGTGAGCTGTTTTCGTGGATCGCTTTTGCAATCAGCTCTTTTCCTGTCCCGGTTTCTCCCAATATGTAAACACTTGCGTCTGTCGGGGCCACACGCTTCATATCATTTAAAGTACGCTGAAACGTTTGGCTCGTACCGGCCTCTCCTTCAAAATAAAAAGATTTTGGAGAAAAAAATGAAAGGAACGGTTCACCTGGTTTTCGGAGCATTTCTTCCGATAAATGCACACACATTCCAATTAAATTCTTATGATCATCTGAAAAAATGGGGGTTTCCGTTTCAATTCGAAATCCGTATTGCAATAGCTCATTTACTTTCATGCCAACAATATCCGGTATTCGCTGCCGAACAGACTTACTGCTGGACACCACCATTTTTTGATCATCACACACAATTAACGGCTGATTTGTTTCAATAAAATCGATACATTTATGAATGAGTTCCATCTTATGTTTATGGGCTCGTACACTTAATTCACGCTCGATCGTATGCGCAAGGGAAGACACCATTCCAAGCATAAAGGGATGGGTGCTATCTACAGGGCAAGAAACGTCGATGATTCCAAGCAGCTTTCCATCATCGCTGTGAATCGGGGCTGCCGAACAGCTCCAATGATGGGAAGCGACCGAATAATGTTCTGTCCCGCTGATCATGACGGCTTCTCCTGTTTGCAGGGCTGTTCCGATTGCATTCGTTCCCACTTCTTCCTCCGTCCAGCGAACCCCTTCCACAAAATTGATTCTCCGCGCATCATGTAAGACACCTTTATTCCCTGTTAAAGACAGGACATACCCTTCTGGATCCACCAGTAAGGCCATCATTTTCGACTCTTCAATGACTTCTTTCATTTTTTCCAAAGGAGATAAAGCTGCATCGAGAAATAACGAGTTCTTCTCTTTTTGAGCCGTAAGTGCCCCATTTGTTAAAATATGCTGCCCCTGACTTAAATACGGATTCACATCCTCCTGCTTGCAGCGGTACCAGGACTCCATGATTCTTTTGTTTAACCGGGATGATTCAAGGATTCCTTCATTCACAAAACGTTTCCATGTATTCATATAACAGGTTGTCCCAAACATTTGCTCCCCCTCTAATAACGCTTATCATTTGGCATAAATGTTCATCTACACTGGTTTTAAAGGTTATTTCATGGTGTGTGTTCAAGAGGAAAATGAAAAGGAATAGTGCTGAAGAAAAAACAAGGTGTTTATTCGAAGTATTTTTTTACCATTATAGACGATAATAAAAGCGCTTTCAATATAGACATTTTCCCATTGGTCAAATAATACAAAAAAGCTTTGCGCAATCGTTTTACGCAAAGCTAAGAATCAGTATGACGTAATAGTCTACTAACATTTAATTGTTATTATAAACAAAACTTTTAGAGGGACGGGTTTACCAATATTTTAATTTGGCTCTTGTTTTGTGTTAAGGCCTCAAACCCTTCAGAAACAATATCATCTAATCCAATATGTTTGGTAACTAACTCCGATGCTTGGATTTGGCCGTTGGCAATGAGCTGAATCACTTGCGGAAAAATGTTTCGATATGCGATGATACTGGTCATTTTCCGTTCCGTTAAAATAAAATGGTTCAACGGAATGGTGGCTGGCTTTTCCCATATACTGATGTTGACCACATTGCCTTCTGATCGAGTAGATTGAATAGCTGCATTAATCGTCGGTTCAATACCGGCCACCTCAAACGCTACATCAACACCCAGGCCATTTGTATGATCTTTAATGGTTTGAACCGTATCAACGTCTAACGGATTGATCACAATATGTGCGCCGACTTGTTTAGCAATTTCCCGGCGCTCCGGGGATACTTCAACAGCAATAATTTGACTTGCCCCTGCCGCTTTAGCCGCTTGAATCACCAATAACCCGATAGGACCTGTTCCAAATACAGCCACAGAGTCTCCAATTTTCAATTCACTTTGACGAACGGCATGAACTGCGACAGCTGTCGGTTCCACTAAAGCCGCTTGTTCCCATGTCATATGATCCGGGATTTTATGTACCATTTTAGATGGCACGACGCTGTATTCAGCAAACCCGCCATAACCGCCGGATAACCCAACAAAACCTAATTTCTCACACACATTGTAATGGCCTTTTTGACAAGCTGCACATTTGCCGCAGTTATAAATAGGTTCCACGCATACCCGGTCTCCTACATGGATGTCGGTGACAGCTTCCCCCACTTCTGTCACTTCGCCGGCATATTCGTGCCCCATCACGATAGGAGCCTTATCTTTAGAAACCGGATGAGGCTCGTTCACTGGAACAAATATAGGTCCTGCTACATATTCATGTAAATCCGAACCGCAAATCCCGCAATAGGAAACTTTAATTTTCACTTGATCTTTTCCGACTGCAGGCTCCGCAATATTTTCAACGCGAATATCTTTTGCGTTATGCCATAAAGCTGCTTTCATGATTATTCCTCCCTCAAACATCTTCATTAAAAGTGGCTATCCCATAAGTCCTGAACAGACTATAAAAACTATTTTTTACTGAAAGGACCCGTCTCAAAATCCTTAATTTCACAGAATTTTCATGACAGGCCCTTTCAGGAGGGTGACTCGAAAGGTATGGTTTTTATACCTTTTGAGTCACCCTCTTTTATTTCTATTAAACATGCACGGCATAACCAACGGCACTAAGCAATGCTTCGTGAATCGCTTCTGATAAGGTCGGGTGTGCGGCAATGAAATCTTCCATCACATCTGCCGTCATCTCTGCATGCAGCATGACCGTTCCTTGTCCGATCAATTCTGTCGCATGCGGTCCTACAATGGACAATCCGATGATTTCATTATATTGTGGTTCCACAATCACTTTTACCTTTCCGACTCGTTGATTCAGTATGAGAGATTTCCCGTTTGCAGCAAATGGAAACTCTCCGACTCGAATATCACCGTAATGGTCTCTTGCCTGCTTTTCCGTCATACCAACGCTTGCGATTTCAGGCGATGTGTAAATGCATCGAGGAACGGCACGGTAATTCACTTTTACCTCTTGGCCGCAGGCATGCAGCGCGGCAACGGCTCCTTCGTGAAACGCAACATGGGCAAGTTGAATCCCGCCAATCACATCGCCGCACGCATAAATATGAGGAAGGTTCGTTTGCATGTGTTCATTGACTCCAATTCCTTTTGAGGAATAGTCAACACCTATGTTCTCTAAATCCAGCTCTGCCACTCTCGGCTTTCTTCCAACAGAAATTAACACATGATCGGCACTTCGTTCATGAATGCCATCTTGATTTTCAAATACGGCCTTCTTTTTCTCTTTATTTAATTCTTTTAAAGAAGTGGACGTGTAGACCGTCACCCCGTCCTTTTCGAGTTCTTTATGTAAGACAGAAGCAATATCTCCATCCTCACCAGGAAGAAGCTGATTCGCCATCTCAATGACGGTGACTTTTGTTCCCATCCGACTGTAAACACTCGCAAACTCACAACCTATCACTCCCCCTCCTATAATGAGAAGAGAAGCGGGAACAGCCGGGAGGGACATCGCCTGTCCGCTGTGGATTACCCACTCACCATCAAATGGAGCAAACGGCAGACTTACCGGTTCCGAGCCTGAAGCAATGATGAATTGATCAGCTTCCACGATTTCCTGCCTGCCTTCATGCTCCACACATAAACGATGTGCAGTTAAAAAAGAAGCCTTTCCTTTCATCACTTTAACTTTATTTTTCTTCATTAAATAACCTATACCTTGAACGAGCGTTTGAATGACCTCATTCTTGCGCAGTTGCACCCTATCCCAATTCACCCCTACTTGGGAGGATGGAAGGCTAATCCCAAACTCTTCGGCGTGTCTGACTTTGTCGTACACCTCTGCACTCTCCAACAATGATTTCGTCGGCATACACCCTTCGTTTAAACACGTACCTCCCAACGGCCCCTGGTCAACGAGAATGACTTGTTGTCCCTGCTGGGCGGCAGTAATTGCCGCCACATAGCCTGCAGGTCCTCCTCCAATAATGGCTAATGTTGTCATCAAATCCACCTTCCTTCTATAACAGCATCATAAACGGCTCTTCTAAATATCTCTTGACCGTACGCAGAAAGGCTGCGGCAGGTGCTCCATCCAACACACGGTGATCAAACGTCAAGCTAAGCGGCAGGATCGTTCTTCGCTGTAATTCTTCCCCTTTATATACAGGTGTGTCATAGGCGGATCCAACCCCAAGAATGCCTGCTTCCGGCGAATTCAATATCGGTGTGAAATGTTCAACCCCGTAAGCGCCAAGATTACTGATCGTAAACGTTGAGCCTTTCATCTCGTCACTGCTAAGCTGCCCTTTTCGCGCCCGCTCAGCAAGCGTTTTAATGTTTTTGGCCAACTGGACGAGCGATTCATTTTGCGCATGCCGGATAACGGGTACAACCAACCCTTTCTCAAGGGCAACAGCCATCCCAAGGTGAACATGATCAAAAACGTGGATTTGATCATCGATATAAGCACTGTTCATCTCCTTATGCTGCTGGAGTGACAGTACGACAGCACGGGCAACAAAGTCCGTAACGGTCAGTTTTGTTTCATGGTGGGTTTGAACGGTGTCGCTTATTTGTTTTTGCAGGGCAATAAGATCAGTTACATCAACCTTCATCGTCAATGTCAATTGGGCACTGCTTTGCAGGCTGCCCTGCATTCGCTCGGCAATCACTTTCCTCATACCGGTCACCGGAAGCTTCTGCGTTTGCTCCATGCTGTCAGTTAAAGGGGCTGCCGTTTCTTTTTTCGCTGGAGATTCAACCGAACAAGCACAATCGATCGCTTGTTGGACATCTTCTTTTGTAATCCTTCCTCCCGGTCCTGTTCCTTGAATCGTATTAAGATCGAGACCAGCGGCTTCGGCCATTTTTCGCGCAACAGGAGAAATTTTTAATCGGCCGCTTGACGCTTTACTGATGGAAGGCTGGGGCTGCTTAACAACTGTTGCCGTTGCTGCCACTTCTGTTTTCGCTGTCTCTAAATTCTGTTCCGTTTTGGTGATCTGTTCCCCCGCATCCCCGATATAGCAAATGATAGTACCGGGAGGGACACCTTGTCCCTCAGGCACGATAATATCTAAAACGGTCCCCTCTGCCGGAGACTCAATTTCCATTTCAATTTTCTCTGAATTGATGCTCGCAATAAGCTCCCCTTTCACAACAGGGTCGCCAACTTGCTTGTTCCAAATAGAAACGGTTCCTTCTTTCATCGCCATTCCTAATTTCGGCATCACAATTTCTACAGCCATTTGATTCTCTCCCTTCTCTTTTTGCCGATTACACGCCTAGAAGCGATGCATCCCCTAAAAGCTCTGATACGGCCGCCACCACTTTTTCCGGTGTAGGCAAATAAATATCTTCCAGCGGAGGAGAAAACGGTACCGGCGTATGCGGTGCGGTAATTCTTTTAATTGGCGCATCGAGTGTATCAAATCCTTTATCCGCCACTAACGCAGCAATGTCGGTTGCGATGCTGCATCTAGGATTGGCTTCATCGATGACGACAAGACGATTCGTTTTCGCAACGGAAGAAAGAATCGTATCTTCATCAAGCGGTGACAGACTGCGCGGATCGATGACTTCAATTTCAATCCCTTTGGCTGCCAGCTGTTCGGCAGCGGTCAGTGCGGTGTGAACCTGTTTGCCGATGGCGACGATTGTTAAGTCTGATCCTGCTCGCTTAATGTCTGCCTTCCCTAATGGAATCGTATAGTACCCTTCAGGAACATCACCGGTCATATTGTAAAGAGTCTTATCCTCAAAAAAGATAACGGGATCATTGTCTTCAATGGCAGCAAGCAATAATCCTTTTGCATCATATGGCGTGGATGGAACCACTACTTTAATGCCGGGAATACTCGTGAACATGGCATATAAGCTTTGTGAATGTTGAGCTGCGGCTCTGAATCCAGCCCCGTGCATCGTTCGAATCGTAACGGGTACTTGCGCTTTCCCTCCAAACATATACCGGAATTTGGCACCTTGATTGAGCACTTGATCCAAACAACTTCCAATAAAATCATTAAACATTAATTCCGCGATAGGTCTTAATCCTGTAGCAGCCGCCGCCATTGCTGCCCCTACATATCCAGCTTCCGAAATCGGTGTATCCAAAATCCGTTCACGTCCAAATTCTTGAACCAATCCTTTCGTTACCCCAAGTACGCCGCCCCAAGCTTCATCATTTTGCAAGTGGTCAACTTCGGCTCCGCCAGCCACATCTTCACCTAAAAGAATGACATTTTCATCTTTTCGCATTGCTAGCTTCATTGCTTCATTAATTGCACCGGACATACTCAAATTTCTCACCATAATGTTTGCCTCCTTAGATTAAATTAATAAGATACATAAACATCCGTTAACAGCTCTGACGCATCAGGGTACGGGCTATTTTCTCCAAATTCAACGGCCTTTTGCACAGCCTGTTCTACGGATTTTTCCATTTCAATCAATTCTTTTTCTGACAAGAGTTGTTGACTAAGTAAATATTTTCTAAAATTAACGATCGCATCTCGATCCTGAAGGTGTTCTCTCTTTGCTTCCTCTTTCTTATATGTTTGAGCATCGCCTTCAAAATGTCCGTAATTTCGATATGTCACACACTCTATTAATGTTGGACCTTCTCCTCTGCGAGCTCTTTGAATGGCTTCTTCCGCCGCTTGATAGACGGCCAGCACATCTTTTCCATCTACTCGAATGGCAGGCATATTGTAACCGATCGCACGATCAACGATTTGTTTACAACTCGACGCATACTCAAATGGAGTCGCTTCTCCAAACCCATTATTTTCTGCAACAAAAATCACAGGCAATTTCCAAATAGCCGCTAAATTCAGCCCTTCGTGAAAAGTTCCTTCGTTGCCCGCTCCGTCACCAAAAAAGCAAACGCTTACATCTTCGGTCTTTTTATACTTTGCTGTTAAAGCTGAACCACAAGCAAGAGGAAAGCCGCCTCCTACAATCCCATTTGCCCCCAGCATCCCTTTATCTAAGTCGGCGATGTGCATGGAACCGCCTTTCCCTTTGCACAGTCCTGTGCTCTTTCCAAAAAGCTCAGCCATCATCCCATCCAAATCACATCCTTTAGCAATGCAATGACCATGGCCACGATGTGTACTAGTAATGCTATCCTTGTCATTAAGGTGCGAACACACCCCAACAGCTATCGCTTCTTCCCCCGCATACAAATGAACAAAACCGGGTAATTTTCCACGCGCAAAGATCTCATGTACCTCATCTTCAAACATTCGAATTTCCAACATTTTTTGATACATCCAACTGGCTTTTTCCCGGGTTAATGTAACCCCTTTGTTTTGCATAACTTTCATAATTTTTAGCCTCCCGTCTTTCTTTTTCTTTTCCTCACTCTTTCTTATTGCAAGTACCATGCCAAAATGAAAACTGCTAAATGATAGAGTTTTAACAATCCATTTATAAAAAAAACGAGACAAAACGAGACAGTTGTCTCGTTTTGTCTCGTTTTGTCTCATTTCATCTCAATAACAGCTAAATGCATATTTTTATGTACTTGACTTTAACCTTTGATCGGCCGCTCGAGAGCATATAAATCTTCTTCAATGGAAAGCATCTTTTGTTCCACCAATTCTTTCGTGTCTTTGATTGCTTGATTGTAAAAGTGAGGACCAAGATATTCCTTTACAAATTCCAACACATTCTCTGCCGCCAGTTCCCCGATTTCTTCGCCTCTTTCCTCCTCAAAAAAGCGCTGGATATCCGCTACCATTCGATTCTTTTGCTCTTGCGAAAATTTGATGAACAATGAAACCACTCCCTTTGATTGTTTGAAGCCTTAAAGCTTAATATGAGCTTATCAATTTGAACATTTCATTTGCAGTCTTTATTTTCTGCTTTTTTTATGTCCGCATCCGAACATTTGAATGGCTTATTATTTTTTTTATGGCATCCATGACATACTCTGGCTCATCATTTTGAATATAATGACCGCTTTCAGAAGCTATCATCAGCTCGCTATTCGTCGATAACTCCAACAGCTCTTTTTGCATTTCATGCCATATCTCCTGTGATTTTTTTGAGTAAAAAGCTTTCTTCCCTGCTGACAAGACGATTAGTGGAACATCACCAAGGTGTTCTTTGTTTACTCTTACTTGTACGAGACTTTCCATAAACTCATCGTATGTACCTTCACGGATAAATTGTTTATGATATGCGGCCTGAAATTCTTCAGGCATCGTTGGCAGCAACCTGTCCTTATAAGCCTCTGGTATAGAATCGACTAATACAATTCCGGCAGTATCGCTAGGAAACATCGTCGCATACAACCTTACGTTTACTCCCCCGAACGAATGCCCGACGAAAATATATGGAGGTTCTATTTTCAATGTTGTTAATAATTCTTTCAGTTCTTTTACCATCTTAAGGCTCGTACGCGCGTATGGACTTCTTTCACTCTTACCCAGTCCAGCCCTGTCATAGACCACCACTTTTGTATATTCAGCTATTTCAGTAGAGACGCCATTCCATGCCTTTGAGTAGTCCCCATACCCGGCATCCATTACAACTGCTGGTGTTCCTGTATTCTCTCCTAGTGTTTTGGCGTACGCTTTAAAGCCATCCAGCTCGATGAAATGTTCCAACTGCTGCACTTCGCCCTTTTTATTCTTTTTCATTTTCAGATCCCCTTTCCATGAGAACATGAACCAAACAATCGTCTTCTTAATATTAATCTAACATATTGTCCCAAATGCTCACTAGATTTGTATAATATGGATAAGAGATTTCGAAAGAGACAGAAAGGAATGGAGCGACGAAATGGACATCTTTACATATTTTCGATGCAACAGCCAAATGACAAGAGGTAAACAAAATGGATGATCGCGATTGGCTTATTTTAAAAATTCTTTACGAAAAAAAGAACATCACAAAGACAGCTCAAAGTCTATATATCTCACAGCCGGCCTTAACGAAACGAATTCAACAAATGGAGAAAGAATTTCAAGTCGCCATTATTGAGCGGGGAACGCGCGGGGTTCAATTCACCCCCCAGGGGGAATATATCGCCAAATGTGCCGATGAAATGCTCAACCGCCTTCGTCAAATTAAAGAAGCGGCCCTTAATATGGACGAAGAGGTCGTTGGAACATTACGGCTCGGTGTTTCCAATTTCATTTCCAAACATAAACTCCCCCGTCTTTTAAAACTTTTTCGCGAGAGATTTCCAAAAGTCGACTTTAAAGTGACCACAGGATGGAGCCGGGAAGTGTTCAATCTCATATACAATCAAGATGTTCATATCGGAATTGTACGCGGAGATTATCAATGGGCAGAATCGAAGCTTCTTCTCTTTGAGGAAAATGTTTGCGTTGCCTCTAAAGAAAAAATAAATCTTCACGATTTGCCTTCCCTGCCAAGAATCGAATACGAAACAGATACTCTTCTAAAGCCGATTATCGATAATTGGTGGAGCGGGACATTCTCACAGCCTCCTTTAATCGGAATGGAGGTCGACAAAGGCGATACGTGTAAAGAAATGATTCTTAACGGGTTGGGATACGGAATCCTCCCAAGCGTTCTAGTCGAGAACCACGAAGATTTGCATCGCATCAATATTACAGATGCACAAGGAAACCCCATCATCCGAAAAACGTGGATGTTTTATCATCACAAATCGCTTGAAATGAAGCTAATCAAAGAGTTTGTTGAATTCGTGGAAAAATTGGACTTTAAACACGATGTATAAGAAAAGCGGAGGCGACTGTTCAACCTTGAGAGGCGTTGGCACCTCTGACAGGGAAACTGCTTTTGGGTTTACATGGCAGAAGTGAAACGACCGAAAGGTTAGGAGCCGCAGCTGGACAATAAGAAAAGCGGAACGCGGGAGGTTACCCGCTTTTTTCTATTAGGCGGGATACTGGAATGGATACGCTGCCATTCTTTTTCTATATATCCAGCGATAAATAATGGGTATTTCCATTAAACGGCCATTCATTTTATCATGAAAACATGAATGGAGGCGGAAAGATGAACGAAGTGACAAAGAGGCTGATACGTACTTTTAAAAATCATGAAGGGGAAGACTTCGATGCGACATTGCAAGACAGGGCCCACGGTGTTGCCGGATTTCATTTCATGAGCTATATCAAAACAGCCAAAATTCATACCGGAGTCGAACGATTGACCGTGAGCGAACCCTTAACAGGAAAATATTTTTGTTTGCCGCTCATTGGTATTTCGGAAATCCACGACGAGAGCGCAGGGAAATACGACATTGCTTATATGGTGAAATACCGTAATGGCTATAATGTCTTTATCCAAATATTCAAACCGGAGGAAATATATGAGAGAAACTTCCATCAGTGGGATTCTTATTACCCGTTAATTCAGGAGAAATGTGATACCCCGGAATTTCCAAACGAAAATAACAGCCTCGCTATGCTGGAAAGAAAGGAAAGTCTCTGATGGATGTTTTAGCCCTAATCGTAATGAACGTTATCTTACCCGTGTTTTTCCTTATAGGAGCGGGCGCTCTTCTTCATCGAAGATTTATACTCGATATGAATACCTTATCGAAATTGAATACCTTTTTTTTATTGCCATGCGTGGGATTCGTCAATATTTATGAAAGCAGCATTGGAGGAACTATCCTCTTGCATACCCTTGGCTTCTTATTGCTGCAAAGTGCTTGTTTAATCGTGCTGAGTACAGGAATGGCGAAAATGGCCAAATTCGATCAAAGCCTTTCCGCCGCTTTTAAAAACAGCTTCGTCCTGAGCAATTCTGGAAATTTCGGACTTCCCGTCAGTCAGCTTGTATTTCACCACAATCCGCTTGGTTTATCCATCCAAGTTGTGGTGACCATTTTCCAAAATCTCCTCACTTATACTTACGGGTTGATGAATTCGGTATCCGTCCAGTCGAACGGCACAAAAGCTCTTCGGGAGTTGTTAAAAAACCCGATGATTTACGCGCTGTTGCTCGGTTTACTATTCAATGCGGCAGCGATTAACATTCCTTCATTCATTTGGACACCTATCGAAAACAGTTCCAATGCTTTTCTGGCCATTGCGCTTGTTACACTCGGCGCCCAAAGTGCTTATTTGAAGATTAACCGTTTCTCGCTGCCGCTCGCTTTGAGTTTGAGCGGCCGCTTAATTCTTTCTCCCTTCATTGCCCTTCTTATTATTTTAACGTTAAAGCTAGAAGGGACGACTGCCCAGGCGTTGCTTATCGCAAGCTCATTCCCGACTTCAAGAAACAGTGCCCAGTTTGCCCTTGAGTACGGGAATCACCCTGAATATGCGGCTCAAGCGGTTTTACTGTCGACCGTATTCAGCAGTATGACTGTCACCATCGTTGTATATGGATCTAAGGTTTTATTTTAGAATGCCTCTCACGGACCACAATGACCGGTCCGTGACGAGCTTACGCTTTTATTTGGCAGCCTGCCCCGCAATGTTCCGAAGCTGCTCTTTGACGTTCTCCGCACAAAAGCCTCCATGATAACAAATGACGGATTCAATGTCGAAGTCCAAAAACTTTTCTACTGAACGAAGAGCCTTATCCATATCAAGCGTTGTTTGCTCGACAGGTCCCCTCAGTACACCACCCACATTGATCATGGCATCAGCAGCGACAAGCGTTTTGCTTCGCTCTAAATAAAGACTAATATGGCCGGGTGTATGGCCAGGTGTAAAGATGACGCGAATACCTCCGCAATACGGAAGCAACTGCCCGTCTTCCAGAATTTTGTCCACTTTGGCTTTCGGAGGATTTTCGTATAGGGCGCGATCACCTTCTGGAAGCGATGCCAATACCTCTTGACTCATGCGGCTCGGATTTGTTTTAATGAGGGGTAAGTCTCCTTCAATATAAGATTTGTCAAGCTCATGGGCATACACTTCAATGCCGCCCACCGATTCTTGCAAAATTTCAGGTAGACTGCCGATATGATCAAGATCCTGATGCGTCACGATCACGGCTTTCAATTTGGCAAAAGGTACACCTGCCTCTTCCATGGCTGCACGTATTTGCTTCAGCTCTCCCGGCATACCTGCATCAATTAAAACGGCTGTTTCCTCATCCCAAACAAGTGTAAGATTTAAAACGGCCCGATGACCGAAAGCCTCCACTTTTAACTCCAGCATGTCAACTCCATTGGCGATCTGCATAAACGTTCCCCCTTAATAGACTGAGTGGTTTCACAACTTCATTTCGTATACTAAATGATTTGCTCTACCCATCTATTAATATGTATCACATCTGAAATTATAAGGTCAACAATAAAATATTATATTATAACATAAAAGTTTTTATTTGTCAACATTATATCTCGATTATAAAAAGCACTAGATACACGAAAAAAAGCTTGCTTCGAGAAAGATGACTCTATTCTCGAAGCAAGCTTTTATATCTTTAATTTCCACAAGGATTTATTATTTGATAACATCAGGCTCTCCATATTCCTCTCCGAACGTTTCGACCGTTACTTTTTTCATCTTTTGTTCTTTTAGAGGCTTGTCCTGGCCGTCACGCTCGACTTCCACAATTTGTTTGACGGTCTCCATGCCCTCCGTCACTTTACCGAAAGCAGCATATTCACCATCTAAATGCGTGGCATCTCCCGTCATGATAAAAAACTGTGAACCTGCGGAGTTCGGATCATTCGTTCTGGCCATTGAAATGACACCAGCTTCATGTTTCAAGTCGTTTTCAAAGCCGTTGGAACTGAATTCTCCCGGAATGGTATACCCCGGTCCTCCCCCACCCGTTCCTTCCGGGTCTCCCCCTTGGATCATAAATCCTGGAATGACACGATGGAACGTCAATCCATCATAAAATCCCTTTTGGACTAAAGAAACAAAATTCACGACCGTATTTGGAGCGATATCCGGATAGAGTTCCAGTTTAATTTCTTGATCATTCTCCATGACGATGGTCACGACCGGATTTTTTTCCACTTGAATTTTTTTCGTGCTCGGGGCTTTCTGTTCTTTCTCTGCACCACACCCTGATAAGAAGAGGCCAAAGATAAAAATAACAGCCAAAAACGGGTACATGTACATTCGAAGTTTCATTTTTGTTAATCTCCTTCCTGTAGTGCTTGTCCCAATTTGATTCCCTTAAAGTTTTAGGACTATCGAGAACATCTCTATATGATGGTAACATTTAGCAGGCAAAAATGGGAGAGAGGATGACCCAAAAGATATAAAAATAACTTTTGAGTCATCCTCCCGAAAAAAACTTATTTTATCGCTTAAACAGCGTTTTAATTAAAAGTAAACAACGTAAATGATGGCAGCTAAAACAATACGATAAATCGCAAACGGTACGAGTTTAATTTTGTTGATCAACTTCAAGAAAAAGCGAATGGAGATTAACGCAAATACGAAGGCGCTAATAAAGCCGGCGATAAAAAACGGCAGCGCATCGAGCGTAAAGTATTGCCAGTTTTTCAACAAAGATAAAAAGCTTGCTCCAAACATAATCGGAACAGCCATAATGAAAGTAAAATCAGCTGCCGCTCGGTGACTCATCCCAAGTAAAACACCACCAGAGATGGTCGAACCCGATCTTGAGAACCCAGGCCATAACGAGAAACATTGAATAAGTCCGACTGCCAATGCTTGTTTATACGTAATTTGGTCAACGGTTTGAACTTTTGGATTTTTCGCACCAAAGAAGTCAGCCAAAATCATAAAGATAGCTCCAATTACTAGACCGATTAACACGGTAGCCGTCGAAAACAAATGTTCATCAATATAATCCTCAAATAATACCCCCAGAACGCCGGCAGGAATTAACCCGACAATGACTTGAGTCAACTTAAGGCGGTCAGGTTGTTGAGCCGTATTTTTGCTGAAGCGCCCCAATCCTAACATGTCAAGGAAGCGGTCTTTAAAAACGAACACAACCGCCATAATCGAACCAAGCTGAATAACCACCTTAAATGTATTGGCTGTATATTTTCCTAAAAATTGTTCTGAATGCAGCCACATATCATCCACGATAATCATGTGACCCGTTGATGAAACGGGCGCGAATTCTGTTAACCCTTCAACAAGGCCTAAAATAATTGCTTTTAAAATCATCAATAAGTCCATCTTTTTTAATTCTCCTTGTTCCAATTTGTAAAATTATCAATTCTCATAGTTTATTGCACTTCAAGTACATCATTATACCGCAACTGCTATTTGTTTGTCTTGTATCAACAATCTTCTTTCATCGGATTGTTTTAATTGTTATATAAAATATACTAAGTAATAGAGATGTAAAACTACTGGCTGCACAAAGAAATGTCAATCATAAAACAGATAGGATTATGTATTCAAAACTTAAATTAAAACACTTGTCCTACTATGAACAAAGTGAAACATAGAAAGGAGCAAAGTATGAAATATGTATGGATCCATGACAATAGCGACTTAGGCACTGTCCAACATACAGGAAACATTTCCTGCCTATCCGTGTCGGTTCATCATACAGACGATTATGTAGAAGAAAACAAGGAGTTTCTTTTGGACCTATTGTGTGAAATCAATGTTTTTCCTTTGTATGCCGCCATTGAAGAATACGATGAATACGAGGAAAATGAAGACTTTTTAAAACGCCACCAATATGAATATGACATTAAGCCATGGGCAGATAAGCGAGTGTATTGGACGCTCGGAAAGACCCATTCTTATCATCCTCCTTGTTTTCATGTGAAAGTAAAGACGATGGCTGACCTTATCAAACTGATGACACAAACCTATTATCTGGCTGCCCAAAATCAGTTCTTCGGCCTCTCTTTCCATAAACCGATCGAATTCGTAATAGAAACAAAAAGAAGATTTTGGAAAAAAGGTGAATGGTCTGTTCCTTTCATCGACAATGATTCCAAAACGACAATGCTCATCATTGACCATGACGGTCAAGGCTTTACCATTTACTCGAATGAAGAAAAATTTTCATCCATTGAAGCCATTCAAAGTCAGCTGCCACATGGTTATAAGGTCGGACAAGAGATTGAACCTATAGAATGAGCCGCGGAACATTCCGCGGCTCATTCTATACTTTCGGACTCTTTCTCAGAGCATCTATTGCCCCAATTCTTTGATTTGATCAATGATACTCGTTATTTCTTGTATCGACTGGAAGATTTCTGTATTCTCCAGCAGGGCCGGATCAAGCTTACCCTCTTCCACATTGTTTAAGTACAAGTCAATTCCCTGTACGACTTGATTATTTTGTTCCACAATTTGCTGGTGCAAATCAGCAGCCATATCCGGAGGTTGAAGTCCATTGAATTCTTCAATATCTTGTTTCATCTCTTGCAGCTTCGTCTCCAGCTCCTGTGCCGCTTGCTGATCGCTGACAGCTTGTTCGGCAAGAGTCGGAATCTCATTTGCAAAAGTACTAGCTTCATTGACATAGTCCGTCGCTTCATTGACATACGTCAATGTATTGTTCACACCTTCTAAGGAAGAACATCCTCCAAGGAGCAAAAAAGGAACGGCAGAAACAGCAATCAGCCATTTTTTCATTCAAATACCTCATTTCATAAAGATTAGTTGCATCTGGCACTTCTTATTTAACGAAATTCTTACATAAAACATTACTTAGAAAGCTTAGAATGTTTATCATCGATTCGCTGCTCGATTTTTTTCATTTCTTTTTCATTGTTCATTAACTCTTTTTTGTTTTCCAATACTAACTGTTCAAATGAAAGTTTAATCGTTTTTCTCATTGTCTATCACCTTCGTATTATCGTATTTTTTCTTCTCTTTATAATTGCTTTATGGTTATTTATCTCCAGCCAGGCCTCTTTGTTCCCCAGACTTCAGAGTCGTTTTACGGGCAGTTACAGCAGAATAAAAGGAAATGATTTCGAGTAAAGCAATACATAAAAGGAGCCAAACCGTTCCTGCTGCATAACCCGCCATTATATCTGAAGGGTAGTGAACCCCAAGGTAAATGCGACTGACCCCAATAAGCAAAATAGTAAGACCAAACACTATTCCCCATCCAATTTTCGAAAATCGCCGACGCTTGCTTCGTATAACCAAATAACCTAAAAAACCGTAAAAAATGAGATTGCCCATCGCATGACCGCTTGGAAAGCTAAATCCATCGGCTTCTACAATCTGATTGACACTGGGGCGCACTCTTTGAAACTCATGTTTCAAAAAGAGATTCAATAGTCCCCCACCTGCTACAGCAATGAAGTAAATAAGCATTCCCCATAAATTTCGCCGTTTAAACCAGAGCCAAATCATACCTGCAACCAGCAGCACAGCTATCGCCTTGCTCGAGCCCATTTCCGTCATAAAAATCATGAATTGGTCCATTTCCGGGGATGGATACGACCTCACGACGTCAATAATCAACTGATCAAACAGAAATGTTTCTTTCTCTAGTAACTCCTTTGACAATTGCGCGAATGCATAAACGCAAAAAGCTGAAATGGAAAACCCAACCAAAATCCAGATCGTAACAAGAAAAGGAAATGGCCATATTTTTATTCTTTTTTGAAACATCGTACACCTCAAACCTTTAACATTCATCATTATTGAAATGATTGATTCAACTCTTCATCTCTTAACTACCGCAAACGTTACTCCGTTACTCACCTTCTTACCAGGAAAAAAGTGCTTAAAATGTCTTTTTGCCTCTTCTCTTTTTGATTTCATTCATGATGATAGGGACGAGCCGTTTTCTTGCCATCTTCATACCTTTTTTAAATGCAGTGCTTTTGAGTACTCTCGAAAGTTTAGACATGTTCGCGCTCCCTTCTCATATTGATTCTCGCAAACTTCCAGAGAACCATACTCACGTGTTTTCCCGCAAATGAAAAAATGCCTTTACCATTTTCTATGGTAAAGGCGTTAAATAAAACAGACCTTTACCAATATACATTGGCAAAGGTCTCGCTAGCAATAAACATTGCCAACAAAGCCGGGGATTTCCATCCCGTCATGACGACTTTGCTGTAACAGCTACTCCCCTTTGGAGAAAACACGTTTCATTTATTTGAGTTTATCATAACCCGAAACGAGTCAGTGCGTCAAATAAAAAAACGTAAAGAAATAACCCCCACAAAAATAAAACACTTTTTATTAATAACGAAAACATTACTTAAATAACCGGCAATACCCTTTTTCCGCTCAAACAATGTTTACGTATAACTTCAAGATTAGGAAGAAAACTAACTGAGAGGTGATGAACATGGAAAAAGATGCGTTTGACCATTATGCTGATCAAATAGTGAACTCAAGTAAAAAAGGGGCAAACGAAGATATTATTCACGTAAGTGCAGAAAGCGAAGGTTATGATTTGCGTGTTTCCAATCCGTTTGGATCCGGCAAGAAACAAGAAACAGCCGAAAACAAACATACATAATACTGAACCCCCTGCTTTCTCAACCAGAATTCCCCGTATTCCTTTAAAAACCATTATAGAATTAGAAGAATAAAGTACTCACCTCTTCATTTAAGATGGGCAGATAAGGCACATTATATTCCATCTGATTGAACACACAATAATGTTTACTCCCATACTGAGTGAAAAGGAGAGATTTAGATGAATCCAAAAGGGACAATATCAGCCGGAAGATACCGGAAAGCTAACAAATGTCCATTATAGTACACAAAAGGATAAACACAAGTCAGGAGCCCTTTCACCTGTAAATACAAATGATATGAACTCTAAATAAGACTGCATCCATTACCGCTAAACATGCGAAAGGACCGGTATAACATCGGTCTTTTCTCTTTATTAAACGTTTCCTTGTAACAAATACTATGTTTAGACCATGACAAATAAGGAGAAAAAATTCATGAAAGCATTGGGAGCCGTTGTATTCATTCTTTTATTAAGCATTTTACTTAGTTTATCAATGGACATTCTTTTAGGATTTAAGCTCTCTCACGCATTGTTCCATTTACTCAACCCGTTTTGGGTAATCGAAACGGGTGAATATGTGATGTTGGCATTCCTTTTGTTGCTTACAATTGGTCAGCAAATCGCTCTCATCCTTAGAAATAAAAGAAACAAACAAAACGGTTCTAGTTAGTTTTCTTCTTGAAAGCATTACGAATCATGGCAACAAACAGCATGAGCAACGGGATGACCACCAAGAAAGGCAAGTGAAGGGGATAAAGTACAATATATAGACCTTCTTCAATATGTTCCGCAAAATCCGTGGCAATCACCATGGATAAAAAGATGAGCATAACACCGGCTGGCAGCACAATTTGTTGATGGCTTTTTAACTTAAATAAATCGGTCATTCCAATGACCGCTCCATAAAAAAGGATCGATATTTTGAAAAACATCGTAATCAGAAAGGTAAAGACAACAAGAGCATCCAGTCGTTGTATGAACTCAAAAAGGTTGACCTTCCCAATGGTCGATAATAATGGAAAAGTAGATCTCTCCACTTCCCCTAAGCCAAGAACAGCAATGTCTAAACTGGTTGTATAACTTAAGATAAGACCGCTTGAAAGTAAGACAGACAGCCACACTTTTTTTGTTAATTCAGGCTTGTTTAAGTAGGGAAGCAGCATGGTAAAGACGAGCATTTCTCCGAAAGGAAAAAAAGTAAGTAATGGAAAGGCTGTTGTTAAGATTGGCTTCCATCCATTTTCAAGGAACGGCTGCAAATTGTTGAGATCGACATTACCTGAAAGATAGATGAACAGGTTTCCTATGACCCCCAAAAAAAGCAAGACAACAATAAATACTTCTGTGGTTCTCCCCAATACTTCAATCCCTAGATAAAGAACATAACAAACGGCAAGGACCATTAAGATGTTGATCGCCAATAAGGGGGTTTCTGTCATGGTCGATGTAAGCAGCAACTCCCCGAAATCGCGGAGATTTCGGGCGGCATCATATAAGAAATAGACGGTGTATAGCAAACCGATTACCCAGCCCAAGTATTTTCCAAATATTTTCCTGGCATACCCGGTGAGCGGCAGATGTGGATATTGGCGAAATAAAGAGTAGTAAATGAAAAATAAGACAATTCCCCCGCCCATTCCTAAAAGAATGGCGAGCCAGGCATCCTTTTTCGCCGTTACTCCATAGCTTACGACAAGAGCGCTTCCAAGTTCAAATATAAACATCATGGCAAATAGTTGAATGACACTAATCTTGGCTTTCTCCACCGTCTGCCCCCTCCCTTCGTAATGGCTTAATTTTATCCTCGGATTAACGGGCAGTAAGTCGGATACCGATAAAAGTTTCACTTTATATACGATTTTGTACGCAATCCTGAACGTCGAATAAACACTTGGACATTTACATGGACCTCTGTCTCGGGAAAGATTTCATCATCCCATTTCCCCTTGATTTTTTTCCATAATTTTGGGTCCTCCCGGTTGACAGTTTCACCAAAACGAAAAATGTCGCTTTTTTGTTCTTTAGCAGCTTCTAAAGCCATCATGACTTCCTCTTTTATTTCCTTCTCCATCTGCTTTTCAATTTTTTCAATGGATTCATGTTTACCCAGAGCGATTGGACAATGGACTTCTGAGATGTGGCCTTCTGATCGAACTGCGATACGAATAACGGGTTTTCTGTTTTTTATGTCTGCTTTAACTTTCGTTTGGGAGCGTACCATTTCAACGGCAATCCCCTTTTTTTTCTTTTCACAATCAAGATTGACAACTGTTTTTGTCAATTCATTATTGATCCATGACGCACCACGCGCTTCATCTCCATCTAACCATTTTTGGAGTTTCCCATTTTTAAAAACAGCAAGCCCTTTTATCTGTATATCTGTCTTCGAAGATATTTGTTGGACATTTGTTATTTCATTCCCTTTTGCCGGATCTCCAGTAATCTCAATCCCCGTTAAATTGGCACCTTCTCCGTCTAATTGCTGAATGACTTGATCAGCACGGGTGCTTGCATACTCTCCCCAGATTTTTTTTGTGGTTTCCAAGCCCCCGACAATTTTGGCTGCAGGAACAGCCTCTAAAGGTGTCGTGATTTGGAGAAGAGCCTTTGCTGTATTGTCCCTTACAATTAAAATGGGAAAAAGAGTACGAAATTGGGAGTCCCGTTCAATGACATCAAACAAATCTTGTATCCCTTTGTTTCTCGCCAGATCCTCCCCAATCACCATTAATTGCACATGAGGAAAAAACAGTTCATTCGGTGACTTTGGTGCAATTTTTCGGAGTGCCTCTGAAATCGTGCTTCCTGTAGCCGAATATGTCGTAACAGGGGCCATTTCTGATCTCCCTCCTTGCCCTTGCGTACCGGCTATTTGTCCTTCATTTATAATTTGGACCGTAACGCGATATCTGTTTTCCACATCATCGCCGCCTTCATCAATGCCAATAGCGCTTACAATGTCTAAATCTTGTAACTCCGCACGATCCCAACAACCTGACAACAATACAATAGATAGAAGCATTAAGAAAACGATGAATGGTTTATGTTTCATTGCTATCCCTCTTCGATTCGTTGTCTTTCATTTCATTTTCTCTCGGTGACGGGCCTAGATTCTCAGTAGGACCTGTCCTTGTTGTTTTCATTTGGCTAATTAATCGAGGACGTTTTGACAAAAATGGCTTTGGGAACCGAACTAGGGTATCCTTCAAATCAGCAAAAATGAGTGGTGCAAAAGGAGCCAAATAAGGAATGCCGAAAGAGCGCACGCTGCAAGTATGTGCGGCTAACACAATGACTCCGAGCCCAATCCCGTACAGTCCAAAAGAAGCAGCCAACAACATCATCATAAACCGAAGCAAACGTGTCGCATCCGTCATAGGATGATGCGGGATGGCAAAACTGGCGATGGCCGTTCCTGCCACTACAATGACCATGGCACTCGAAACAATACCTGCCGCAACAGCAGCTTCTCCCAATACAAGTGCGCCAACAATTGAAACGGCCTGACCAATAGGCCGCGGCATCCGCACACCGGCTTCGCGCAAAAACTCAAATGTGAATTCCATTAGCAATGCCTCTATAAATACCGGAAATGGGATTCCTTGCCGCTGTGCTGCCAGGCTAACTAATAAAGGGGTTGGAATCAATTCCGGGTGAAACGAAAGAAAAGCAATAAATAGCGATGGCCCAAGAAGAGTGATGATGAATGCAACAACCCTTAGAATCCTCAAAAAACTGGCAAAATTCCAACGCAAGTAATAATCTTCAGCCGTTTGAAAAAATTGAATCCATGTCGCTGGCATAATTAAAGGGTTCGGTGTTCCATTAACAAAAATAGCGACACGTCCTTCCAATAATTCTCCCGCGACAACATCCGGCCGTTCGGTTACAAGGATAGTTGGCCATAGTGTCCATGGATCATCATTAATCCATTCTTCGATTGTATTGGCACCAGTAATCTCATCTACTGCAATTTTATTGAGCCGCTCTTTGACTTCGGCAACAAGCTTATCATTGACAATCCCTTTTACATACATAATGGCAACATCCGTTTGTGTGATATTTCCTAGTTTCATCGTTTCAACCCACAGATTAGGACTTTTAATTCGAGAGCGCACCATGGCTGTATTTGTAATAAGCGCTTCAACAAAACTATCTTTAGGTCCCCGAACAGCGGGTTCTGTCGTAGGTTCTGAAATCGTCCTTAACTCTCCGCCTTGTGCAGAACAGCCAATGGCTTGGTTGCATTCATCAATCAGAAGAATCGTTTGCCCTGATAAGAGGGAAAGGAACAGCTTATTCCAATCCGTTATATCCTCAATTGAACCAATCGTTAACATATTCTCTTTTATATAAGTAAATAATGAACCCTGCAGCTCAGAACCGCTGATTTCGGTCTCGCTAACATCCATCATCAGCCTTTCAATAATAGAACTACCGATCATTTCCTTGTCTGCTAACCCATTTATATAAATAATCGCAACTTTATGTAATGAGGGTTTTCCCATTTTAAATTCGCGAATAACTAAGTCACCGCTGTTACCTAGAGCTTCTTTAATAGATTGAAGATTTTCACCCAAGTGTTCACTCAGTTCCTGTTGATCTGAGGGAATTTCTGTTTCTTCATGGTAAAACGTTTTCTCTCTTCTTTTTCGCTTTTTTACTAACCGATTCCATCCACTGTTCATTTTCCACAACACTCCAAGTTACAATATCACCGAATGAAGTGTTCGATGTTTTATCTAAATATATATTTTCTCCTCCTTCCACTGTTTAATACCTTTTTCTTCCTGATCCCTCCTCAGAGTTTCTTCACCACTTGCCTATCGGTTTCATATCTGTTTAGGTCAGGGATGCACGCCTTAATTTTCTGGGCACGCTAAAAAGGAAAAGAGGCTTTTGATGATGAACAGCCTCTTTTCCCTTTCGGCATATATTGTTTTAAGCTTTTCTATTTTATTTTTTTCTTCCTTTTCTATATCCCATATAATAAAGCAGGCCGCTGTAGGTGACAAATCCCAAAAACGAGAGCAGCACCTGTTTGTAATTGCTCCATATATGCTGAATCCCTGATATCAACACCCCTTCTGTCTGCAGATAATATAAATAGACAATAAGCAAACCGATCGAAATCAAGAAAATAGACCGCAATGTACGGGCGAAGTTAATGCCCTGCAGCATATTTCCTTTCTTATTGGCCTTTTTTTTCTTCCCCTTTTTCACTGTCGCCTTTGCGGGCGGGGGTGCTTCTTTTGGCTCTTTTTTTACCTTTCCGGTCCTTTTTTTGCCTGCTGCTTCTGACGGCTGCTTGTCATGATTGGCCTCCTCCTGTTGCTTCACTTTCCCCGTTCTTCTTCTCACCTTTGCTTCTTCCATAGTTTTTCATTCCTTTTATCCGTTTCGTTACTATTAACTATAACGAAGATTCCTCTTGTACGGTAAGCTTTTTTCATAATAAAAGAGGACCCGTCATGAAACTCCAATACAATAAAGAGTTCCATGACGGGCCCAGCAAATAACCTCTTTGTCATGTATTCATGCTAATTCGGGCAGAATGGAACGAGCAGGCATCTGCGTTAATCGCCTTTTGGAACAATCCCCGTATCTGCTTGATACCCCGCGATCGGGTAGGCCGGAATATCACCCCAGCGCTCTTCATCTACTCTCAAAACATCTCCCGAGGCAATTCCGTACAAAATTTTCGAAAGTGACAGGCACTCCTGGAAATTCCACGTTATAGCTGATGTTGTTCACAATACTTATCGACAAGCTCTTCGATTTGATCATGCTCTGGAAACTTACCCGAAAATGTAAATTTAATTTCCTCGATGAACTCCCCATTTTGATATACATGAACCGCTCCATTTTGATTAATAACACTAAATTCAGGTTCAAACCGATAACCGCTTCGTTCGATTGCGCCCATGTTTTCTACTCCTTTTCCGAATGATTCTATTCTTTTATATTCCTCTTTATTATGAGCCAAAATACGAAAAAGTACGTATCACCTGAAAAATCGTGATTCAAAAAGGCAGACTCTAATACCCCATTTGGTTTAGAGTCTGCCTTTTTGGCCAAGATTTTCCTTTGTCCGTAAAAGTCCCATTAAAGGAACAAAGACTAACATCGCCGCGTCCTGCGGCAACGTCTGCGTGACCCGCATCGTGCGAGCCTAACTAACCATCAGCGGGGAAATCCCCCCCACTGATGGAATTTTCCTTTACAAACTGTTCCTTAGATGAACAGCTTGTACAACCAGGACCATTATGTCATGAAATCCGTTTGACGCGACCGTTGAATTTCTGGCTCCAGTAGCCGCGAGACATGTCCGCAATCGCGACACCGGTTGAACTTTGCGATCCTATGAATTTACCATTACCTACATAGATGCCAACATGCCCATCTTTTTTGTAAGTATCAAAGAATACAAGGTCACCCGGCTGTATTTGACTCATCGGCACTTGTGTTCCCATCCGCTTTAAACTTTCTGTACTGACAGAACCTACCGATCCCAGTTTAACCCCTACTTGCGAAAAAGCCCAGTGTACAAACGCAGAACAATCGAATAATCCGTTGGCTATATCGTATTGATTTCGTCCACCGCCAAACACATAGGCAGAATTTCCGATCCACTTGTTACCGACCGTGACGACATCTCGAATGTTGTCGCTAACAGGGACCGTATCTCCATCCAGATATGTTTGTTTCATGGCAGCTTGCCTTCTCGCCGCTTCTAATTCTCCGCTGCGCTTTAGTTCCTCCACGATATCTTGCTGGATGGAAAACTCTTGCAGAGCCAGGTTTCCGTCTTTTTTCTGTAACTCGGCCTTTAAGCTCGCATTTTCTTTTTCCTTCTTTTTCAGCTCTTCTATTAATGTATCCTTTTGGGCTTTTTGTTCCGTTAATTGAGCCATCATGCCGTCAAGTTCTGTTTTCAACGCTTGTAAATCAGCTAATTTTTCTTGGACAACTGCTTGCTTTTCTTCTAATTTCTTTTGATCTTCTTGTGTTTGTTTTAATATATCCTGATCCGCTTTTGCGATGGTGCTCACAGCAACCGCCCGTTCAATAAAATCTCCGAAACTTGAAGAACCGAGCAATACTTCCAAGTAATTAACATTCCCGCCGCTTTCTTGAAAGGAGCGTACGCGTTCTCTTAACAATTCATGGCGTTTTTCAAACTGTTCTTTTAATATCGTAATCTCACTTTCCAGCTCTTTAATTTCAGCTGATGTTTTTGTGATTTCATCTTGCGTTTCTTGAACTTTTATTTGATTTTCATTATATGCTAAATCAAGACGCTTAATTTGCTCAAGCATTTTCTTTTGTTCCTCTTGAAGGCGAACCATTTCCTTTTCCGCAAGTTGTATACGTGATTGTGCCTCTATACGCTGTTGTTGAATGGCCTCTTTTTTGACTTGCATATCCTGAATCGATTCAGCAAAGGCAGCCGGGCTTGTAAACAAACTTCCCAATCCAAGCATCATTGTGGTATTCAATACTACCATCTTCCGTTTCAACACTATATCATATCCTCCAATTTCCTCTTCCGGTCAAACCGTGAATCTATATGTAATCTAATCAATAAATGAAGAATAAGCAACTATTAAACATCTGAAAGTCATTTCTGGCAAAATAGGAAAATAGATACAGATTTTCCCCTCCAAAATTATACCATGAGTTAACAGTTAAAAAGCATCGATTATATTACAATTTCATTACATTTAACAAAAAATTCCTCTCCGCCACCTGGAGTTTGTCGATTTGATAACCTTCGAGCAGGAACAGCCGCCCTGACAGAATCATCACCTTAATCCAGCGGTAAAATCTTAAGGCTCAAGGTTTCCCCTCTACCGCGTCTTCTCTCCCATGTCCTGTGCATCGAAAAAACCTCGTCATTGAACGTTTTCTTTGTCATTTTTTCATTCTAATTAAGACGAAAAGGCTGTCAAAATAACGGAAGCCGTGTATGATTATAGTTAAAGAACTCTAAATGGGGTAAAATTGATAAAGAGGTGGTAGATATAATGAAAGACCAAGATTCAAATATAAAAGTCTTTGCGTTAAATTCAAATCCGGAGCTCGCGAAAGAGATAGTGGATTTGCTGGGAATCAAAATGAGCACCAATTCAATCAAACGCTTCAGTGATGGAGAAATTCAATTGAACATCGAAGAAAGCATTCGCGGTTGTGATACATATTTGGTCCAGTCCATTGCTCGTTCAGGCAATGAATACATCATGGAACTTCTGATTATGATCGATGCATTAAAAAGAGCCTCCGCTAACACAATCAATGTTGTTCTCCCTTACTATGGTTACGCCAGACAAGACCGTAAGCTCGGTGCCAGACAGCCCATTACCGCAAAATTAATAGCAGATTTACTAGAAACCGCAGGAGCAACGAGAGTCATCACTATTGACCTGCACTCGTCTTCAATTGAAGGATTTTTTGATATCCCCGTTGACCAGCTATCAGGAATCCAAACGTTATCCGCTTATTTCAAGGAAAAGAACCTTTCAGATGTTGTGGTAGTGGCCCCCGATAACAGCGGAGCGCTTCGAGCAAGAAAAATGGCCAGTTTTCTTGATGTGCCGATCGCGTTTATGGACCGGCGCACTTACAACCCCGAGGAGCCGAAAACGGTTAACGTTATTGGTGAGGTAGAGGGGAAAACAGCGATTATCATTGATGATATGGTTGATACAGGTGAAAATCTGCTTCTTACCACAAACGTTTTAATGGAACACGGGGTTAAAGAGGTGTATGGCTGTTTCACTCATGCCGTTCTTTCCGGTTCTTCCATTGAAAAAATTGCACGTTCTACGATTAAAGAACTGGTGGTCACCAATACAATCGCACTACCTGAAACAAACCATGGAGAAAAAATTAAGGTTCTTTCCATAGCACCGCTATTAACTGAAGCGATCCAACGAACCCAAAATAAATTCCACTCTCAATAAAAACGCCGTCTTACATTGATGGGCCAAAATCGCTGAAAATCAACATCATTTATTTAGGCTGTTTTCGCAAACTTTGTTGTTATTTAACAAGTGGTGGGAAGTGGTTTCCGCTCCAGGTTGCTCGCTTCCCGCGGGGCGTGCGGTGAGCCTCCTCGGCTTACAGCCTGTGGGGTCTCACCTGTCCCGCTGCTCCCGCAGGAGTCTCGCACCTTCCGCTCCAACCAACCTTAAACGATAAACGATTATCTTTCAAGAAACCTATCTAAAAACAACAATCTTTTAGAAAAGAGCCTTTATTTAACAAAGCCAACAAAAAAGTGCCTGCCACCATCCTCAGCGGAAAGAACAGGCACTTTTTTGTTGGTAAATTTTCCGACAGTTCTCCACATCGTCTGAAAAGGTTAATCGAGCGAAGGCTTGATGGTATGCTTCAATGGCCGAATCATATTCTTCTTTCGCTTCATGTATGCCTCTGCCTCTCTTTCTATCTTTCTTCCTTTATAGCAAAGTTTTATCTATATACAGACCTCTAGACTGTTTTAAACTGAGCCATTTTGACTCGTTTGGCATGACCAATGAACGGCCGGCCATGAGGAATTTTGTGGATTTAAGCAACTGACTCTAGCTGTTCTTATTTTTACGCCAAAAGAAAAAGACTGCCAACAACAGTCCTTCTCTACGCTATTCTTAGGCAATGAACCCCGGTACCCTACAAATAGAAAACGGCTCGTTTAATATTATTTCGGTTGCGGTTTGTTCAAGGTTTTCCCCCAAAAATCCATTCTCTCTTGTACATTCTCTTTCGTAATAATGTCGATACCGACGTCAACTTTTTTCTCAACGGCTTTGTTCTCTATAGCTTTCAATGCCTGTTCAACACTTATGTATCCCATATCATACGTATTTTGGGCGATTGCAGCATCCATTTCTCCTTTTTTAACCAACTTCAAGATATCCATGATGCCATCCGTTCCCATAACCGGAATTTGCATGCCTTTTTCTTCAATTGCTTTTAATGCCCCTAGAGCCATTTCATCATTACTCGCAAATACTCCATCAATATCAGGCGTCGTTTTTAAAATGACTTCCACCGCTGACTTCGACGAATCGAATCCTCCAATATCATGCTGTTCAACTGCAACCTCGATGCCGGCCGCTTTGAAAGACTCTTTTGCCCCCTTTATTCGTGCAATCATCACCGGGTCGTATTCGTTCCCTCCCAAAATGACGACCTTGTCCCCGGACTGCAGCTTCGAAATCAGAAGTTCAGCAGACTTTTTTCCTAACACGTAGTTATCCGTACCAATAAAAGTCGTTTGTTTGCTCCAGCCAATGTCCGTATCGACCATAAGCACAGGAATATTCTTTTTCGTATATTCCTCCAATATAGGTATAGCGGATGATTCATTCGGTGCGACGATAAGAGCATCCGGATTTTTGTCGAGAGCCTGTTTCAACATATTTAACTGTTGTTTTTCGTGTTCATTGTATTTGAAAGGAGCTGCTATAATTTCCCCGTCTATCCCAAAATCCTGAAATGCTTTTCTTGCTCCTATTTCAACCATTTTCCAATACTCTGCACTCCCTATTTTCAAGACGACAGCCACCTTGGGCTTATCCTCTTCTTTGGGAAACATAGAGACAAATCCTATTAATATAATAAGTGCAAACAATCCGCTGCATATAAGCAGGAAGTGCGGGCTCTTTTTCACCATTTCCCACCTCTTCTTACCAATTCCCCCAAAAAATCAGCACTTAAAATGAATGGAAAAGACGGTTCCTTGCTGATGTGTTTTCACTTTGATGACAGCATCATGACGGTCAGCCACGCTGTAGCAAATGGCTAAACCCAGCCCGGTTCCATTCTCTTTTGTCGTAAAGAAAGGGGTTCCAATTTTATCCATCAATTCCGGGTTAATTCCTCCACCTTGATCTTGTATTTCCAGCACAGCCCCTGTCTCTTCCGCATATGTCTTAATCGTCAGTGTTCCTCTGCAAGACATGGCCTCCAGTCCGTTTAAAGAAAGGTTCAACACAAGCTGACGGATTTCTTTTTCATCTAAATACAATTCAGGACATGTTCCCAAATCAAGCAAAACACGTTTGTCCGAAAGGAAGGCTTCCGCTTGAATGAGTGGAAATAATGCTTCAATGATGCCATTAAGCTCCTGTTTCGTCTTATCGCTCGTCTTGTTTTTGGCCAAATTCAAAAATTCTTTAATAATACTGTTCGCCCTGTCCAGCTCTTCCATCATTAAGTCGATATGCTCAGGCGATAAATCGCTGCCGCTATGCTTCCCCATTTGTAAAAAGCCGCGGACAGTCGTCATGGGATTTCGAATTTCATGCGCAATTCCAGCTGCCATCTCCCCGATTAAATTCAAGCGGTCCAGCCGGGATATCTCTTTCTCCAACAGAACTTGTTCCGTAACATCGGTCATTGCAATGAGGAAACATGCTTCACTTTGAATGTCAATGATTTCCGTTGACAATAAAGCGTCCCTCTTTTCTCCCGTTTTCGTTATATAACGAATTTTCTCATTTCGAATCGGCTCGTCAAGCTCAAGAATACGAAGACGACCATTTTCCTTATGAGAATTGGAAACAAGTTGGACGATGTCGGATACTTCGCCTTTTACTTCATCATAATGATAACCCGTATGACTCAGCCAGCTTGAGTTGACATCAATATATCTTCCATCCTTCAAAGAGCGGATAGCCAGTGAACAAGGACTGGATTCGAACACTTTTCGAAAACGTTCCTCGGATACGAGAAGATTTTCCGCTATTTTTCTTCGCTCTTCCACTTCCTTTTTAAGCATCGCATTGGCAGTTGAGAGCTCGAGCGTTCGTTCCTCCACCAGCATTTCTAAATGATTAAACTGCTGTTTTTGCACTTTCTCCATTTGTTTCCGTTCCGTCACGTCCCGAATCGAGCAAACAAAGATTTGATGATTCTCAATCGTCGCTTCTCCAATTTGGATATCGGCAGGAAACGAGCTATTGTCTTTGCGCAAAGCAAGTGTTTCCATCACATTTCCCTTGGAAGTAATCGTCCCGTCTTCCTCCACAGCGGGAAGCAAGGTTGTTACATGACGATCTAGTAAATCATGTGGGATATAACCAAACATTCGCTCTACTGCAGGGTTAACCGATAAAATATAGCCCTCTGCATCAAATGTAATAATCGTATCCATCAATGTTTCGCTGATGACCTTGTTCAATGCTTCCGTCTTACGCAAATTCAAGGTTGTCCGGTTCAGTTTCCTGTTCATTTTTTCAAGTTCAAGCGTCCGTTCCCGTTCACTTTTGGTCATAAGCTGCTCATGGTTTTGATGAATCTTGACGAACTGTTCAATTTTCCGTTTCAGCGTGTCTGGATGGAACGGTTTGAAAATATAATCAATAGCCCCCACCGAGTAACCGTGAAGCACATGTTCCATATCCTGGCTGATGGCCGTAATGAAAATGATGGGAATATTTTTCGATTTTTCTCTTGCCTTAATGAGCTTCGCCGTTTCAAAACCGTTCATTCCCGGCATCTGCACATCCAGTAAAATGACGGCGAAATCTTCTTTCAACACACATTTTAATGCTTCTTCTCCAGAATTCGCACTGACCAAATGATAATCGGGAGACATAAGGACAGCTTCCAACGCCAGCAAATTCTCCGGGCGGTCATCCACCATTAAAATATTTACTTTTTGATGTTTTATAGGATTATTTACGTTTACGGTACAACCTTTCGTCTGAATCAAACTCTTCATAGAAGTCTGCATTGCTTGTAAACCGAACCCCCTCTCTTTTACCTAACCCAAGAAACCCCTGTAAGCTAAGACTTTCATACAACAACTCGTGTACATGATTTTGCAGGCTTTTATTGAAATAAATCATGACATTTCGGCAAATGATGAGATGAAATTCATTGAATGAATGATCGGTTGCCAAATTATGCTGGGCAAACACGATATTTTCTCTCAAAAACGGGTGAAAGATGACTTCTTCCTGTTTTGTCGTGTAATACTCTGAAAAAGCCCTTTTCCCGCCAGCCTGAAAGTAATTTTTTGTATATGCTTGCATTCGGTCCAGTGGAAAAACACCTTGCTTCGCTTTTTCCAAAATACCGGGATTAATATCTGTTGCATAAATTCTTGCTTTATCGTATAGTCCCTCCTCGTGCAAAAGAATGGCCATGGAATACACTTCTTCTCCCGAAGCACAGCCAACATGCCAAATCCGAATATATGGATAGTCCTTTACCAGCGGAATGACTTTGTTTCGAACTGATAGAAAAAAGGAGGGATCGCGAAACATCTCTGTGACATTAATAGAGAAATCGGCAAACAGTTTTTTCATGATGGTATGATCATGAAAAATCCTTTCTTGTAAGCCTGATATACTTTTTAACTTTTCAGCATGAATGCGATGCCAGATTCTCCTTTGAACAAATGGGAAAGCATAGTTTCTGAAATCAAGGCCGTAATATCGGTAAACACCTTCCAGCAATAACTCAATTTCAATTTTTTCTAACTCTGCATCTTCATTTTTCCTTACTATACCAACTGAATCTGTAATGACCTTTCCCACCTATCTATACAACCATACTTGCATGAGCGAGAATAGTTGATCTAAATTGATTGGTTTGCTTATATAATCTGAGGCACCCGCCTCCAAACATTGTTTCTTGTTTTGTTTCATCGCCTTTGCGGTCAGTGCAATGATGGGCAGAGTTTGAAACGGCGGCATCTTCCGGATCGCCTGGATGGCTTCAAGCCCATCCATTTCAGGCATCATAATATCCATTAAAACCATGTCTGTATCCGGATTTTCTTGAAGAGCCTCAATCCCTTCCCGGCCATTCTCTGCAAACAGAACTTCGATCCCGCATTCCTCAAGCGCTGTCGTCAGGGCGAATATATTACGCATATCATCATCTACCAGAAGAACCCTCTTACCTTTAAGCAAAGCTTTCCCATGAGGTTCAAGACACCGTTCTTCACCCGGCCGTTGAATCGTCTCAACGAGTCCTTCTGAGGAGCTTCTTTCTTCCCCGTATCCTGCCGCCACTTCCAATTTCGAAGATAACGTTTCCGCTTTCCCGTCAGACTGATAGCTTGGTAAATAAAGAATAAACGAGCTGCCAGCTCCTTCTTCACTATGAACCTCGATAAATCCGCCCAGCAGTTCTGCCAATTCCCGGCTGATTGAAAGACCTAACCCTGTGCCGCCATACTTACGGCTTGTCGTACCATCTGCCTGTTTAAAAGCCTCAAAAATCATCTTCTGTTTTTCTGGTGAAATCCCGATGCCGGTATCCACAACCGAAAACGCCAGCACCGGTGCCGTTTTGTCTCCAATGACTCGCCCATCTATCTCTTCCTTGCCCGCTTTGCGAATAAATAAGGATACACTTCCCACTTCCGTAAATTTAAGGGCATTCGATAATAAATTTTTCAAAATTTGCTCCAGACGATGCACGTCCGTATAGAAAGTCTCTGGCAAATCAGAATCGAGCCTAGTATTGAGCTGAAGCCCTTTTTGGCGTACGAGATGGGAAAAGTTTCTTTTTACAAAGCTTTCTACATTCGAAAGTTTCACTTCTCCCGGAACGATGTCTATTTTTCCAGACTCCACTTTCGCCAAGTCTAACACGTCATTGATCAAGTGCAAGAGATCCTTGCCGGATGAATAAATCGTCCGCACATATTCCACTTGTTTCGGGGTCAAATTGCCATCTCCATTTTCAGAAAGCATTTGGGCAAGAATCAATAAGCTGTTGAGCGGTGTTCGAAGTTCATGGGACATATTCGCTAAAAATTCTGATTTGTATTGGGAACTGAGTTCGAGTTGCTGCGCTTTTTCCTCAAGTGTCAGACTGAGTTTTTCCAGTTCCCTCTTTTTCTGTTCGGAGCTTTCATACTGCTCTTCCAATTTTTCATTAACCGTTCTCAATTCCTCCTGCTGCAGTTGCAGTTCTTCGGATTGGCTTTGCAGTTCTTCCGTTAAAGCCTGCGATTCTTGCAGCAGCTTTTCCACTTTCATATGGTTAATCATACTATTAATTGCAATTCCGATATGGCTCATGACTTCATGAAGCAGCATTTCCTGAAGAGGCGTGAACGCTTCGAAAGAAGCTAATTCAATGACACCTAATACCTCATCTTCAAACATGACCGGCAGCATGATAATATAGTTCGGTGTTGCCATGCCGGTACCAGAAGCGATTTTCATATAATAATCGTCCGGAATTGGAGTAAGCACAATCGGCTGCTGATCTGCTGCACATTGCCCCACAAGCCCTTCCCCAAAACGAAAACGATCAAATCCGACTTGATGATGATACGCAGCATAGGAGGCCAGCTTGTCTAAACGCCGCTGGTCCCCTTCCCCCTCCTTAATGTAGAAGATGCCGTATTGGGCCCCTATCATTGGCGTCAGCTTTTTGATGAACAATTGAACCAATGTCTGTAAATCTTCCACTCCTGGAGAAATGACGGCAATTTCGGCAATTTTGGACTTTAGCCAGCCGTGCTCCTCTGCCTTTTCTTTTAACTCTTTCTCCTGCTTTGCATGTTCCTCAAGAGACTGGGCCATTCCGTTAAAAGCTTCTGCAATGGCACCGATTTCATCTTTGGAAGTGACTTCAATACGGGGCAGATGGTCACTTTGGCTGGAAGAAACCTGTGCCATCACGGTAGACACCCGATTAAGATTCCTTGTCATACTTCTGATTAACGTCACAGCGATGATCAACCCTATGAAAAGCGCGATTGTGACATACGTGTAAGTCATCTTAACGGCCAAACTATGCGTGTCACGGCTTCGATAAAGCTCATCTTTCATCCTCTGGTCCTGCAACGTATACAGCAATCCTGCAATTTGCCGAATTCGTTCTTGATTTTGTTTCATATCGTACCATAGTCGTTTTTCAAACTCTTCATTTTCCCCTGTTTTTTGAAGCGTTATAATCTCTTGAGACATATTATCGTGTATGTCGTAAAGAGTCTTGAATTTTTGAATGAGTTCCTGTGATTTCTCCCGTGTATCTGCCTTTTCAAGAGATTCGACTGCCGTCCTAATATTTAACTTGGATTGTTCAATATTATTATGAATGTCTTGAGCGAGATTATCAGGAGGGTTAGACGTCAGCTCCTTTAATTCTCTGTCCAGATTAAGCATTTCGTACTGAATGGTGGAAGCCATTCTCACCCTCTCCGACAAGTCCTTAACAACTAGATTTACCTTCACCGTTTGTTGATTGAGCATATTCATTAATAACACCAATAAAATAAGAGCTAAAACTAATATGGAGCCTAACCCTGTGTAAAGCTTTGTTGTGAATTTCATACAGCCTTCTTTCAACCCCTTTGAATAAACATGGCCAGATTGGATATAAACCAATTAGGCGAACAATCATGATACAAGGACATTCTTCCTATGTCCTGCTAATGGATTGGAGCAAGAAATGCTATGGTCAACGGCATACCACCTGAAAACAGAGGATAAATACTATTTTCAATTCTAACTTTTCTGAATTTTAATAGGGAAAATGAAGGATAGACGGAATGTCATGATAAAAAACGAAAAAATGAACGATCTTGTATAATCATGCAACCCTAGTTTATTTTTTCGACATCCAATCCAGCTTTCCCTTGTCCTGCCAGACAAAATGCATCTTATTTAAGGATTATTTGACATAGGCGATAGCTGTCCATGTCACATTTAGTAGTTTTATATATTTGAGGCTAATTATATTATATAGGAACACAATGGGCAATAACATGGGGGAACTATTTAACTGCACCTTTATACATATATAGACCTAGATTGAAAGTTGCCTCCAACTCAATATCATCCTTCAGCTCCACTATATCCTGATCGTGACGGACACAAAAAGAAAAAGACTGCCTGCAACAGTCCTTTCCTTCATAGTTCCCGCTTGTTGAAAGCGGACTTTATCATGGACTATAAAACATCTCCTGATGAAAATAAAGGCAACGTGATACAAAAAGTGGTGAAACGATCATCTGATGTACAGCCGATTTCTCCATGATGTTTTTCGATAATCTTTTTACACACATATAATCCAATACCCGTCCCTAACTCCTTTGTTGTAAAAAACGGTTCAAAAATGGTGTGGATGGTTTCTTTCGGAATGGCTGGGCCGTTATTGGATATTCTGATTTCGACTCGTTCGCTCTGCACCTGACAATTAATGTTGATTTCTCTTTTATGTCTGATTTGCTGCAAAGCATCGATTGAATTCAATAGAATGTTCAGGAACACTTGCCTGAGTTCATTTTTATTCGCATATACTCTTAGGTGGGGCTCTACATTTAATGAAATTTGGACATCCCCGTCAATCATACTTGGATAAATGAATTCAAGAAGTTCATGAAACAATTCTCCTAAAGAATGACTATCCTTTTCACCGAGATTGACTTCTTTTTTGGAAACATGGAGAAACTGTGTAATCCGATAATTCAATTGATCCAATTCTTGAAGAATGATATCCATATATTTAATATCCGGATATTCATTTTTTATGAGTTTGCTAAAACCAAGAATAGCTGTCAGGGGGTTCCTGAACTCATGCACGAAACTGGAAGACATTTGCCCTAAAATGGCTAATCGTTCTTTATGGGTTTGGTCAATAAATGAGATTTTTTCTTGTAATTGTTCATCCTTTATCTCCGTATACTTTTTTACGGCATGATAGGAAAACCGATCGAACAAAGAGTTAATATCTTCAAGGATGGATTGGAGCTGTTCAACAGGGAAACCTGAACTATTCACCCATTTCATAATCTCGCTTCGTCCCAAATTCACATTATATACAAACTCTCCGATATTTATATTGGCTTCTACCCTCTCATACGCAACTTTATAGGCCAGTTCCCTTATCTCTTCCTCACTTAATGGCTTCTCGATGTTTTTTCGGATTAATTCCAACATTTTTAAGCCATTTCTCTTTACTTCCTCTTTATGTATATCATTGGAAGAAATCATCACTTTTTGTCTCCAAGACTCTAAAAAAGTAATACTATTACTTTCTAAAAACGTGATCAATTCATGGGAAGCCGATTTCATATAACACCCGCTTTCGATTGTCTATTATACTAGGATGACCTTTTTCATTTCTCCGGACATTTTTATTCTTATTTTAACAGATAATAAAAAAAAGAGACATATAAAACATAAAAAACGCCTTTCGCTCCCGAATTTTGTCACTTTGACAGTTTCTAGGAGCAAGAGGCATTCGAAGAATCTATTAAAACTGATTGGGAAAATTCAACATGATCAAGGAATGGTCTTGCCGGATTTTCTAGATTTTAATGAGAGATAAGCGTATCCCTCTTTCAGAATGGATACCAGAATGTTTGAAACACGTTTGTTTTTAACCAAATCGCTAAGGCCATTGAAACAATACATAAAGTACAAATAACATAATCCACAACTCTGAGACTTGTTCCATGATACCACGTTCTCTTTTTATGCTTGCCAAACCCCCGTAAATCCATGGCGTTGGATACAACCTCAATTCGTTGAAGGGCTGATGTAATTAAAGGAACAGCAATAGCAGTAATATTTTTTATTCTCTGTTTGAGCGAGGCCTCTCCCTTTTTAAAGCCCATTCCCCTTGCTTGCTGAGTGAGAAGAATTTTTTTAAGTTCCTGTTGAATATCAGGAATATAGCGAAGAGAAATATTTACAGAGTAAGCAATCTTATATGGAACACCGATTTTATTTAAGCTGCTGGCGAACTTGCTTGGATGTGTTGTAAAAATAAACACTAAAGTAATCGGCAATAAATTGGCATACTTTAAAGACAACGTAATAACATAAAAAATGGTCTCTAAATTGATCGTATTATAGCCAATAAAGAGGACGTCCGTACTCGTCCCTGTCAACTCACTTCCATATGTGGGAGTAATGAATAAAATAAATAGCGAGTTAATCAAATTAAAGGTTAACATGACCCAAACTAATACTTTAATGTGTTGAAAAGGAATGTTTGATAGATAAAGAAAAACCATTCCTACAAAAATCATAAAGAAGAAAACCCTTATATCTAAAAACATAAAAGTAATGATCGTCCACGCCATAAACAAAAGAAATTTAATGCTTCCATCTAAACGATGGAAAAAGGAATCTTTTTCAATGTAAAGAGTTCCCATCCTGCTCATATACGCTTCACCGTATTTTCATAGTTTATAAAATGCTGGACAAAATGTTTTGGGTGTTCGACTCCAAGCACACCGGCAAGTGCAGATAGAGAAGTCTCTTTTAGATTAGCCTGTTGAATGACTTCTTTGTTTGTTAATACATCAGCGACATCATCATCGGCAATCACTCTTCCCGCTGAAAGAACAACGGCTCGATTGGTGTACTCTAATGCTAAATGCATATCGTGTGTAATTAATAAAAAAGTGATGCCTTGTTCAGATAATGTCTTAATAAATCGCATAAATTCCGTATAATGTTTCCAATCCTGCCCGGCTGTTGGTTCATCCAGTATCATAATTTGGGGCTCCATCACTAAAATCGAAGCAATCGTCACTCTTTTCTTTTGCCCATAACTTAAAGCGGAGATCGGCCAGTTACGGTATGAATATAAACCGCACATTTTTAAAACTTTTTCCACTTTTTGATTGATCATCTCCGGCTGGAGACCTTGAGCAACTAAGCCTAAACTAACTTCATCTTTTACCATTTGCTGTGTAATCATCTGATTAGGATTTTGCATGACATAGCCAATCTGTTGCCCTCTTTTCCTGACAGACCAATCGTTTATCCTTTGATTTCCTAGATAAATATCTCCTTTTGCAGGGACCGACATACCTGTGATAAGGTTGGATATTGTCGATTTACCAGCCCCATTGTTTCCTAAAAGAGAAACGATTTCTCCTTTGTAAATATCAAACGAGATACCTTTTAAGATTTCATGAACTCCATCGTATGAAAAATGAACATGTTTTAAAGATAGAATGTTGGCAGCATTCGCATCCTTTTCTTTCTGTTCTGTTTTTTCATACCAAGTCTTCAACGCTTCCTTAAATTTGGCTTTGTTGATATTTTGGATACTGGACACTTTATCTGAAGCATCCCACTCACATTTCGCATAATTTAAAGCTTCAATATAAAGAGGCTCTCGAAGTCCCGTTCGCCGCAAAATGCCCGTTGACAATATCTCATCTGGTGTCCCTATCTTTTTAATCTCTCCTTGATCCATGACTACAACTTTATCGACGGATTCTTGCAGGACATCTTCAATGCGATGTTCAATGATGATGATTGTTTTATTTGTTTGACGATGAATATCATGAATAAGTTCCATCACCTTCCTTCCACTGGCAGGATCCAAATTGGCCAGTGGTTCATCAAATAGAAGAATGGGAGTATTCGTCGTTAAAATACCTGCAAGGGACGCCCTTTGCTTCTGACCGCCCGATAATTCATATGGACTTTGATCCAGCATGTCCACCATATCAACCATTTCTGCAGCGCGTCTCACTTCTCTTCTCATTTTTTCTTGAGGGACCATGTCATTTTCAAAAGCGAAAGCTACATCTTCCCCTACTGATAATCCAATAAATTGCGCATCTTGATCTTGTAAGATCGTTCCTACTGTTTTGCTTATTTCAAAAATACTTGTCTTATAGGGTTTTACACCATTAATCCATAAATTCCCCTCAATTTCCCCTTCATAAGAAAAAGGAATCAGCCCATTCATACAATGGGCTAATGTTGATTTTCCAGAACCGCTCCGTCCGGCTATTAATATTTTTTCACCGAGAAAAATATTAAGATTAATATTTTTCAAAGTAGGTTCTGACAAATTTCTGTATGTGAAGTTAAAATTTTCAAATGATATGATAGGTAACATAGTTTCATTCCTTATGCATCCATTTTTAAATTCGTATTCTTCTTATTAAGTTTAGCAAACCCTACTACGGCAGGAATACCGATTATGGCAAACACTAACAGGTTGGATACAACAGCCCCCGTTACCTGCAAAACAATTTTGTCCACGGGCTCGCCCATGAACAATACGTCAATCCCACCAGCCACAATGTATGAAATAATAATTCCTATGAAACCTGTCAGTGCTAAATAGATAATATGACTTTTGTTCATTACCCCATGTTTAACATTAAATTCTTTCCTAGTATATACACTCCCCATGAACAGGCCTACAATTCCGGAGCTTAACACCCAGCCCCACCATATTCCCCATCCGGCGATCATGTCCGTTAAGGCATGCCCAATAAAACCAACTAAAAATCCAACAACAGGACCGAATAAGGCACCAAAAATGGTAAGTAATGCTATTGCAGGCTTAATATACGTATTAGGAGCAATAGGAAATCCAAACATCCCTAATACACCATATAAAGCAGCACCAATACCAATCGTGACAACCGTTTTAGTATCAAGTGTAAAAATAGATTTTTTCATATCCATCCCTGGTTTCTAAAATCTATCAAAAACTACCTTTCGCCCTCGAACCAGGTAAAAGGACTTCTGCGGAGACTTTCACTCCGTTCCGTCGGGAAGGGGATGGAACCCTTATCAAGTGCCTATTGCACTGGATAACCCGCGGCGCTCTGTTAGAGCCAGCGATTGCTGTCAACCATTCCTTCTATAGGTCAGTTAACCGCAACGTTTGATTTTAGAACCCAGGTTTCACACCTCCTCAAGTAGTAAAATGTCCTGATTCTTTATTCGTAATGTCTTGTGAATCACATTCCACAATTTCCAGTTATGGTGTTCTTTAAAGGTATGGATATTCTTTAAAAGTAAAGCTAAAAATTGACGTTTTTGTTTTCCACTTTTGTTTGCCTTCTCAGATTCTTCCATCGACCCGAGTAAAGCAATCAAATGCGGCTTCACTTTTTCTTTTAGGTGTTGAAGCAATTTCTTCGGAATTTTTTCATCCATTCCTAAGCCTCTGCGTCCAATGACAAACGAAGCGGCTTCGTGCACAGATAATCCATACATGTGGCTGTATTTGAATCGACCGATGACAGACGTGTAAGCCGGGTTCACTTGTTTGATCGTAAATCCGTCTTTCAATCCTCTCGCCATAAGGGCTTTGTGCATTTTACGGTACGCAAATTGAGTCGTTTTACGATTGAATGTTTTATTTGTATCGTGCGTCTGTTTGATGTTTAACTCTTCTAATATAAAGACACCTACATTCCAAGATAGTAAGTAATCGATGATCTCTTTCGCCATCTCACCTGCTATATTAGAGCGTCTATTGCCTCTTACATACTCCATCTCGTGACAATAGAATGTTTTGGATTCTAACCGTCTGCCCTCTCTTGTCAAAATGGACACTGCTATTTTATCGATGTTGATATCCATTCCAGCCACACGCTCAGACGGAATGTCGTCGCCATATGTCAGCTCTTTCCCGTAAACAGCGATATCGTATGTCAGTAACACATAGCACTTTCCGTTGCGAATTTTGAGCTCGATCGTATACGGTTCGTAGTATTCAATCGTTTTAATTTTACCTTTTTCGTTTTTAACAAAGGTTTCTTGTGCCATGGTTAGTTGTGCTACTTCGTTGAATCGTTTTTCTGGAACGTGCAGCTTAAACGTCATACGCTCTGCCACACGCTTCGTGGAATGTAAAGGATTCGCCACTTCTAATTGAAAGTAATGTCCCTTTTCATTCCACACAATACGAGTGTTCAAGTTTCCTTTCTTAGAACGATCTCCGCGAGAATAAAGGGCGTTGGAACGAAGTTCTTTCCATTCTTCCTTCGAGAGTTTACCTTTCAGTCGAGCCATAAAATTTTTTCGCCCTCCGAAGATGACCTTTGGAATCGTCCCATTTTTTTGATGTTCAAGAAGTTCTTCTTTTTTTTTCTTAGTTTGGTTAACCGTGCTTCTAAACCAGCTAGACAAAGGGCCAGTGGAGCTTTTTTCGGTCTCTTCTTGCCTGTTTGATAAGCTTCTAGCTTCTCTTCAGTTTTTGAAATTTTGGATTGCACTTCTTCTATTCGTAAAGGGACTAATGCTTTTTGGCTGGAAATCATACTTTGTGCTTGTAAAACGGCATCTTCTGCATATCGCTTATTTAAGTAAAATTTCGAGTTGATTCGTTTAATCAATTCTTTTGGGTTTGTTCCTTCTACTAAATGATTAAATGCATGGTGTACAGCCGAACAAAATACACGGGTTAAAGTTTTTAATGCGGTGAGTTCTTCTGATTCGTCCATGACTAACTGAATCGTCCGCTTCATTTCTTTCACTTCCTTTTGCAGAAGGTAGTATAAAAGTTTATTTGTTCAATTTTGTAAATAATACCAAATTCAAACTCATTATACCGTACGTACGTTCGTTTTATCAAGTCTCTTCTACATGAATTATACTAAACCTTCTAGGTAAAAGGACTTGCCCTCCTTTCGAACAAAAGAAAAGTGAAATAAAGTAGTTTTTTGTAATTTTTTGTAGTATTTATCAGCTTTTGTGAAGCTGTTTCAACCTCCTTCAAGGTAATGTTTATTCAAGGATTTACTCGTTTATTAATAAAATGCCTGTCACTGTCCGAATATGATCGCTTCCAATTCGGATAGTGACAGGCACTTATATTATGACTGCGACTGAATAATGCTTTCAATTTCCGCTTCTAAATCCGCGGGTTCATTTGCATAATTGTAGATTCCTAAAAATTTTTGTATCGCTACTGGATGTGAACGAATGAGTTTATTCACCGCTGCCTGTTGTTCTGATATCGGTTCATTTTTTGAGATTTGACATCCCATATGAAACCGAACCATAAACTCATCTTCCATCTTTTTTTGGTATTCATCAGCCATTACTTCCCACTGTCTGTCCCAATCATGATAATTCGATAAAACACTTGATAAAATTCGAGCTCCATATATGGCGTCATGCATTCCTTGAGCCATACCTGGATCTTTAAAACTAATTGCATCACCGACCAAAGCCCATCCTTTCCCCATTCCGTTGTACCAGTAATTATCATATCCAACAACCCCTTTGACGGGTTCCATTAACTGTGCAGACTGTAAGCGTTCCACGATCGATGTATCCTGAAAATGATTGGCTAAAAAATCACGCAAACCACTTTCCGGATTAGACTTCATACGCTGAATCCATTCTTTATTTTCTAATGGAACGATACCTATTACGACATATAAGTCATCACTTGTCGGAAAAAGAATGGCGGTATGATCTTTTATTTTATATACTTCAAATTTTGGAACATCCTCTTTACGAAAGTTAGAAAAATAACCGTAATAAATCGCAGCAGCTGCAGGTACGGTTACTTTCAATTCGCTTTTAGCCAGCTTGCGAATCATTGAAGATCGGCCATCTGCACCGATGACTATTTTAGCCCGGAACTGTTGTTCACAATCACGTTGGTCTACCCCTTTAATACCGATGATCGTTTCACCGTCATATAGAACATCTGTCACACGAAATCCTTCCAAAACCGTTACATGTTGCTCGGACTTGGCCTGTTCAATCATGACATGGTCAAAATATGTACGTCTGATGCAATAACAGCTGCCCTCTCCATGAACCTCAGGAATGACTCCTTCTATGATGGTATCATCAAATTGAAATTTAATATCACGTACCGGTGGTGTATTCGTTTTTAACAATTGATCCATCACACCAATCTCACGAAGAATCGCTGCCGTATTGTTAAAAAAAGTGTGAGTAGATAACGTATCGCTCGGAAAAACTGCACGGTCAACCAATAACACCCGAAAACCCGCTCTGGAAAGATAGATGGCCAGCGTAGAACCAGCACATCTAGCACCAGTAATGATTACATCATATATTCCATTCATAAGCTCACCCCATTTTCAAATATACCAATTGGCTTTCAAGCTTCCGAAACCGGCTGTTTCTTGAGCTTGGACAACTCGAACAGTAAAAACAAAACTGCAGAAATATATATGAACATTGAAAAGAAATAAGTACAGTCACATTTACTGGCCAGCCTTTAAATCTGCTCAATTATAGAAGGAAAACAAAAAGACCCCATAGCACTTGGGATCTTTTGTACAAGAGATTACGGCGTATCCCCCCACGAAGATTTACAAATAGGAAGGCAGAACATGATCGACGTCTTATGTTATAACACAAAAATTTTCCAGATCATTCATTGTACATCTTTCACGGCAAAAAAAGAAAGGTTGACGATATTTCATTAATATGACCCTGATTTGCCCATAAGATAAAGTAGTTGTACGTTGTCCCCTGGATTTCGACCGGCTTTGGATACCGTACGATCAGAGCTGACTGGCCCTTCATTTCTACAGGTTGGTCGGCAGAGGGGAAAATGTAGCATGCTTGTTGGTTTTGAACTTGTGTTTGAACGATACTGGGCATTGAGCCGTATGGCATTAAGGTATGGAAAGCTTCACGGCGGCATACCTCATTGATATTTTGACCTGCTACAATTGCTGAGATTTGAAAAAAGCCGTCAGTACCTTCATATCTTTCATTATTTACTTTTTGCCAGTGCGCAGGATATTGGAATCTCACTTTATACACCGGGCTCGTATATGTTTTTCCAGGAATATCAATGACAGTCGAAGGTGACCATTCCAGAGCCGTGATCCTCACTCCGTCTATAAGTCGAATCGGGACAGGATGTTGGAGATCAAGCACCCACATTTCGCCGGCAAATTCCTGTTCCGTACAGCCGGAAAGATAAGCGATTTTTCTTCCACCAGGTGACCAGGTAACAGGTGTCGCAAAACAATTGGAGACTGCCCATATCCGGTCATTTTCCCCGCGGCGCCCTGCCGTTCTAACCTGCGAAAAATATCCTCTGTTATCAAAAGCAGTCGCACTGTATGCCATTCGCAAAGAATCGGAAGACCATTCCGGAAAATAGTTTTTGGCGAGCGGCCCCCCTTTTACTTCAAACACATGACCTGTTGAAACCTCGACAGTGTTAATGATCGAGATACTGACGCCCGGGGTTGTATAAAGGGCAAACGTTCCATCGGGAGATAAGCGGATATTATGAAGAGGGCCTTCCGTGTTACGTGTTATTTGCTGTTTGCCGGTTCCGTCTGTTCGAATACGGAAAAGCTGACTGATACCCGATGCATCCGGTGCTTGAAACAGCAGTTCCGCACCACTCGGAAACCATTGAACATCGGAGGCTCCGGGTTGTTGGATACTTTGCGCTTCGTGTGTCATGACATCATACAAAATCATTTGATCGCGCTTCGTATAAGCCAATCGTTGGCTGTCCGGCGACCAATCCAAATACAGCCCTGCCCCTTCCTCCAACTGATCTATACTAGCTATCGAACCGGTTGACACTTGAACGACATAAATAATTCCATTCTTCCCTACAAAAGCTATTTTACTGCTGTCAGGTGACCATATCGGTTTCGAGAAGGAGTCACCCAATCCGTTAGTTAGCTGCACATTCCCTCCGTTACGTGGGTTATACAACCAAAGATCGTAAGACCCGCCGCAGTCGGATGTATAGGCAATCAGCCCACGATTACCGGGAGGGGCGTAAGGGATCACGAGCTTCATTCCTGGGAAAAGGTTAAAGGATGGGAGTTGGTTTACCTGCCGGATCATCTCGTAATTACTATTCCCTCCCGTTACCACGTTATATCTTCTGGCAATCTCAAACAGCGTATCCCCCGGTTGAACGATATAATACGGAACACCGGGCGGCACTTTCAACAATTGGTCAACTTGAATCACATAAGGCGGCTGAAGCTGATTCGCTTCAATAATCACAGATGATGGCACTCCATACATTTGAGAAATTCGAAAAACCGAATCTCCCGGTTTCACGCGGACTACATTCACCCCCGGTGGAATCGACAGCTGTTGCCCCACAAAAATCGTGTAGGGAGGCTTCAAATTATTTGCCGCAATAAGAGACTCAATCGGAAGCTCCCATCTTCTTGCAATCTGAGACAATGTATCCCCGGGACGAACAGTGTAAAAAAATTGCATTGTTATCACTTCCTAAATGTTTCGTTATAATCTCCGCGAAGAAACGAAATTTTTTGAGATGATGTCTTGTGGCTAATCTAGTTCTCTTGTAATAAATGTCGTATTGCACGTTAAACAAGCAGATAACCTGAACTATTATCAAGTCATCTCTACCCGATCGCAAACACAATATCCAGCACCTGTCTCCTCTTCCCGCCTATATCTTATTCGTATAGGAAGTGTGGGGTTCAAAGAAAAGGGGAATAGATAAAGAAAACTTCCATCAGTAGGGGGTTCGTTCATCCCCCACTGATGGTTAGTTGAGGCCCGCACGATGCGGGTCACGCAGACGTTGCCGCAGGACGCGGCGATGTTAGTCTGTGTTCCTTTAATCGGGCTTTTACTTTAAAAAGCAAGGCGACTGCTCAGCTCCGACGCAGGAGGAGCTAGGAGCCGCAGCTAGATTAGGGCAGTGATCCCCACTTAAACCTCTCCGATGACGCTAAGTTTTAAAGTGGGGGGTCTTACAGCCCGTTAATGCGGGATAAAGAGGGCCTCCTATTTGTTGAAGACGAACAGGCTATACCGGTAAAAGTTAATAACAACAAAAAAGTACGGCATATAATCGTGAATGCCGTACTTTTTATGTAATGACAGAAATCTTGCTGATTATGTACATTCTCATCTCGCTTTTTTTGTATACCGTTTATACTTTCAGCTCTTCCTAGTGTTTTATAGCAGCCAATCAACTTTACATCACAAAATTATTGAATGAATTGATTCTTTTCTTTCTTCCAACGAGAGATTGCTGCTGATATTGCGTGGGTGTGACCCCTTCGTACTTTTTGAATACCCTTGCAAAGTAATTAGAATCAGAAAATCCGCACTTCTCGCTTATTTCCATTACGGTTTCCTGACTGTAGCTAAGATATTGTTTCGCTTTTTCCAGTCGACGAATTGTAACGTATTGGGTGATCGTGTAGCCGGTTTCTTGTTTAAACAGCCTGCTGAGATATTGTCCGTTAAGATAGACCAGGCGGGATAAAATATCTAAATTTAAATCTAAATGAAGATGGTTTTCAATATATTCCACGATTGTTTTAATATCCCCATGATCGCAGAATGCTTCTAAAGAGGGTCGAAGCGGTCGGTTTAATACGGGTATATATTTAACCAATGTTTGTCTGACCTCATTCGGATGAGCGGGTTTTAATAAATGATCATCCGCTCCCAGTTTCCTAGTTTGATAGGAAAAGTCAGACTCATCATACGCTGTAAGGAAAATGATGCGGCAGTCCGGAACATCCTTTTTGATCATTTCGGCCGCCGTCAAGCCGTCCATAACAGGCATTTTAATGTCCATAAGCACGACATCCATTTGCTTTTGCTTCGCCAGATCGACAGCATCAGCCCCGTTTTCCGCTTCAAATAGTTGGCTTACTCCGAGGTTTTCTCTTTTAATTATCATCGTTAATACTTCCCGTTCTAACGGTTCATCATCGACAATCATCACTTTCAAGCCAGAACACCTCCTGAATTCAATTCGGAATGACGATCCGTACCATTGTACCAACCCCCGGTCGGCTTTCAACGGCTGTAATACCATACTCTTCTCCATAATAATATTGAATTCGCTTTTGTACGTTATTCATTCCAATTCCTGTCGTATGACTGTTCTCTTTGACACTTGAATCTAAAAACATAGAGGATACCTTTTCTTCAGTCATGCCCACTCCCGTATCAGAAATTTCTAATACCACATTGTCGTCTTTTAAAAATCCATAAATTTTAATGACAATTCTACTATCTTGCGGCTCAAATCCATGTATGATAGCGTTTTCAATTATAGGTTGGATTGAAAGAATAGGCATTTTTACTGCTTCTATATCAACGTCTATTCTTTCTTCATATTGAATTCGATTACGGAAACGGGATTGCTGAATATTTAAATAATTTTTTGTGTAATCCAATTCTTCCTTTAACGTAACAAGCTGGTCTATATTGCGCAGACTGTACCTCATGATTTTGGCCAGCGAGTACGTCACATTTTGTGTCTGTTCCGCGTTCTCTAAATAGGCAAGCCGTGAAATGGTGTTTAATGTGTTAAATAAAAAATGTGGATTAATCTGTGATTGCAATACTTTTAATTGTGTTTCCTGCAGGAGTTTCTCCAGCCTAGTACGAGCTTGCATCTCTTCCATCAGCTTCTGGTTCTTCTCGTTCAGCTCTTCTTGCGCGAGATAATTAGCACCGAGTTTGATGATGTAATTGGCAACGAGCTGAAGCAACTCTGTTGCTGTTTCAATCCGTTTTTGACTTGTAAATTCGATCTTCTCAAAATAAAGCTGGAGGAGTTCTTGATCAATCGGTAAATGTTTGGTTTTCTCGCGAATCAGATCCACCTGCTTTTTATCACGATCTTCAATTAACACCTGGCCGCATAGAACAGATCCAAGGTGCTTGCCGTTAAGAAAAATAGGTGCCGCCAAATCAACTAGACCCGAATAGCAATAATGTATGACGGGTTTCCCTTGTTCTGCTGCAGTCAGACCCACCTTTCGATCGGATACAATACAGCATTGCAATCCTTTCTCAGAGGAGCGTATGTGGGTGCAAAAACTCGTGAAATTAGTCGGCCTGGTGACAGGCACGCCCTGTTCATCTGCAATGATGACGCCAAAACCTGTAGCATCTGAAAAGCGCTCTTGGATTTCCTGAAGCATCTCAACATTCACAATGTTACGTAATGTAAGTGCAGTCAACGTTTACCTCCGTGTTTCTTTGTTTGTTTTGTATTTTGAAAATTTGTATTTGTTTGAACCTTATATATATTTCATTATAGCTTATTCCTCTATAGTTAAAAAGCATAATGTCTTCTCCCTGAAGGCGATTTTAATCTTGGTGTAATGTCGGTTCAGTTGTTCCCATCTTGTGATTTACATAACGAGCCAATACGAATAAATAGTCAGATAATCGGTTTAAATACTTCATCACAATCGGATTAACTGGATTTTCCTGATGGATCTCAATCGTACAACGCTCTGCTCTCCGCACAATTGTTCTTGCAGTGTGAAGCGATGCACCGACAGGGCTTCCGCCAGGTAAAATAAAATTGGTTAACGTAGGAAGGCATTCTTCCATTTTGTCTATTTCTTCTTCCAAAAAATGAACATCTGCTTCTTCAATCGGCCACCCCACTTTTTTTCCTGCCGGAGTGGCTAATTCTGCTCCAATATGAAACAGTTTCGTTTGAATGATGTGGATGGTTTTCTGTAACGTCTTCCATTCCTCTCCTGCCGGCAGAAAAGAAAAAGCTAACCCAATCATTGAATTAGCTTCATCACATGTTCCGTAAGCTTCCACATAAACAGAAGCCTTTGACACTCTTTTTCCATACACGAGACTTGTTTCACCTTTATCACCAGATTTCGTATAAACCTTCATTATTTACACCCTCTCTATTTTCCCTTTATTTTCATACACAGTAACCATCATTCCATGTTTCATCAAACAAATGATACCCTTGGAACCGAAAAATTCATTGAAAAGCTGGTTCCTAAGGGTACTAAAAATGACTGCATCCACTGGATGTCAGGTATGCTAATCACACCAATCCCGTATGAATCATTCCATTTATTTATTTATTTGAAGTGACTGGCTCATTCAGCACATCAACGGCTGCCTGGGCCACTCGTATATCCTCTTCAACCGAGCCGCCGCTTACGCCTACCGCTCCTATGATTTGGCCGTTTTGGCGTAACGGAATGCCTCCACCGAACACAACAACCCGTCCCCCATTGGTTGTATTAATACCGTAAAGCTCTTTTCCTATTCCGGCTGCCTGGGCCAAATCTGCTGTCGGCATTTTCATAGCTACTGACGTCCATGCTTTGTTTTGGGCAATATCCACGCTTACCAATAAAGCATCATCCATTCGGTGGCAGGCTATGAAATTCCCGCCTTCATCCACAATGCTAATGACCATAGGGACTTCGATTTCATTCGCTTCCCTTTCAGCACTCTCGATCAGTTTCTTCGCTAATTCTAAATTGATCTGACTCATCTTTTCCCGTCCTCTCCTACTAAAAAGATAATGGCAATCCTTTGATCAAACGGGCTGCGTTCTTCCCTAATTTGCGCCCGTTTTGAAGGCTGTCTTGTAAATATGGTTCTTCCTGCTTCAATTTCTGGTGATGCACACATACATCTCCATTTTGATCAATCCCGATACCGACTTGCAAAGGGGACTTGGATGCTGCTTCCCACCCCAATTCAATAAAACTGACCGCTTTGTCCCGTTCTTGCAGTAAGAACGGAACCTCTTCTTCTTCCAAGCCGGCACAGACTTCCTGAATTTGATCAGAGGGCAGATTGCTGTTATATAAAATGGCAATGTAAATTTCACGTTTGTTCATTTTAATACCTCTTGTCTGACAGAAGATAAGACCAAACCGGTAGCGACTGCATTTCGCGGGCCTTCTGTACCGCGTATATTGGCAAAACCGGCTACAATGCCGTACTTGCCCAGTTCCTCTGTCAACATTTGCGGAATTTCAAAGTCAAGTGCTGATCCCCCCACCATGACGACAAAAGACAAATGTTTTAAATTACCTGTCGGGATGACTCGCTTAAGAGCGCGCAGCGCATTCGTCACAAACACTCTCCGCTTTGCACTTCGGCGTATTTCCCTGATTTTCTCCATGGATGCTTTACTTGATAAAGGTGTGAGATCTTGTTCTTCCCGAATCACTACTTTCCCGAATGTGTACGGTGGAAAAGGCGTTTCAGAAAATAACATCGTTCCGTCCTCTAGCTGCATATGGAATAAACTCAGCACTTTGCCTAAAGGATACTTTTTAATTTTTTCGGCGAGTTCCTTGTCTCCTAAAGCGAGTTCGGAATTAATCAGCATCGTGACCATATCTCCTGCACCGGCCAAGTGGCTTGAGACGATTTTGCCGGCTTCATTCATCATGGCGGCATCGGTTGAACCACCACCCATATCGAGAATCACAATCGGTTTTCTCGTACCGGGAGTCGTTAAGGCTCCGCGAATGGCCATTTCTGCTTCAACACCGCCCACTTCAACCGCGACGCCAACTTCTTTTTCCAAAAGATGGGCGACTCTTTGGACAGGGACTTTATCTGTTTTTACCATTGAGGCTAAAGCGACACCGCTTTCCATGGAAAGCTCACCGGCCATCGCCCCGCTAATAGAGGTCGGGATCACCGCATCAACGGCTAAAAAATCAGAGATGGTAATCTCATTTGGCAATTGTCCGGTGAGTTCTGCTAAATCATGGCGGAGACCGTTAAACATCCCCCCGACATTCGTGCCCGTTTCCCCCTGAACATCTGTCAGCGTTTCTAGTTTTCCATACGTATTCATAATGGTTTCTGCCCCATCATTAATGGATACTTCCAGTCTCTGATTATTCGACCCTATTAAAATGACTCGTCCCGCTTCTATTTTCCGTTCGACCACTTCCCCCTTCGGTGTCCGGATCACTACGGCCGATCGGTTGCCAACTAAGGCTTTAGCGACTAAAGCAATTTGTATCGTCTGGTCAGGATCCAACTCAAAGACGGTAGAAAGGCCGTATGGATTGCTTAACGTCCGAATCACATGGCCCGGTAAAGCTACTTCTATCGCGGCCAATTTCAAAAGAGGGACTTTTTCAATCAAAGCGACCTCATCTACGATCGGAATTTTTTTGTTCAGGCGGTTGTGTATTAACACTCCATCATCCTTTTGAACAATCGCGCCGGTAACGGATATTCCTTCGCTTTCTGCCTGATTAAGAAGGTGGGCAACCCATTCATAATCAAAGGATTTAGGTATAACGGCAATATAATTCTGCTCTTTTTCTTCTACGTCCAATAATTGGTCGATTAAAACGGTTGTTCCAACACCTAAACCGGCTCCGCCCGGAGTATCCGGATTATGGCCGATCATGGAAGATTCGGTGATAATCGTTTCGCTAATCAGGTCCATGGCCAAATCGCCAATAACTGGAACGGCATCATTCAACCGGATCAAATCAATGTCCTTTAGATCGATGTCTGCTTTTTTAGCCGCTTCCTGCAAAGCAAAATGGATGCCTTTCACATTATCAGTCGTTCCTTTTATGCCCGTTGTTTTGACTAAATGCTGGGAAAGAAATTGTGCATGGTCCCCCTCCACACTTGCGATCGCCACTTCGGTCGATGAATTGCCGATATCGACACCAGCTAAAATTCTTTTCACCATTCCTTCAGTCCTCAATTTTCTTTAATCTTCCGCGTCTTTCGTATACATCTGCAGCTTCGCGGATTAATGCGGCATTTTCTGTCGCTCCATATTCTGTTTCTAATTCATCGGCAATCGCTAAAAGCTCTTCTTTCGTCGAACGGTTAGGGCGCATAGCATTATAGATTTCTAATATACGAGCATCCGATATATTGATCATTTCAGCTGCTCGGCGGAAGTTTTTCGCCAGTTGTGTTCTCCCTAAACTTTCACTAATGTCCGCATGCATTTCAAGGGTTTTTGGGCTGATACGCAAATCCGCTCCCGTTACCTCTCCTTTTAAAGCAGCATCCAATGTTAAATCGTTATAGGCTTTTTCTGTGGGAGTGAACAATAAATCAGGCCTTTTTGAACCGAGCGGATAGTCTTTTTTTGTTAAATTTTCTACTTTTTCTTTTGTTATATTTTCCATGTTCTTTCCTCCTAGCCTTTTATTAAAAATTCTGCTTTTAATTCAACAGGCTTCTGATCCGGTACAAGCGACTGGCACTCTTTTAAATAAAGCAGGGCCGCTGCCGCCTGGTATTTAGGACGTGTCATTTCGTCATTTAACACCGGTACAGGATTCGGGCTTTCCCCTAACGCATACATGGCCGCGTTCCGTCCAATCGCCCGGTACATGTCTAAAGTAATTAATGGAGATTGAGGAAATAATTCAAGATTGCTCAGCGGATCCAAATCACGCTGATGGATCACTGCCGTTCCCCGCGACTGCAGGCCGATGCTGATGCCTGAACCGCTCATTTGGGCTGCTCCGTGCGCCATAAAAGCCAGGTCAGCTGTGCGCAAGCTGCGAATGACCCGTGGAACGGCTCCTTGTTCTTCAATCCCGGAAAGGATTTCACGCAGGACAGCAGCGTGATCGACTTTCACAATGGTTTTATTCATTTCTTTTCCAAAAGCAGGTGCTACGGCTACAATCACTTCTCTCGGATTAGCTCCTTTTGTTGCCGGCCCGATTTCCGTTAATTTCATCTCAATGGAAAATGCTGCTGACGTCATATTCAATTCCTCCCTTAATCAAAGTCTTTCGGACTGATGGCTTGACGAATGTTTTTGATTTCTTCCCATCTTTCCGGACTGAGGCGGTAGCCTGTTCCAGGTCCCATGTAATCATTTTCATCATTTACCGCGCTTATGACGATATTATCTTTATTAATAATGGCCGATGTATGCAAATAGTCGCCGGCTACCCTTTGTTTCAACATATTGAAAATCCGTTCGGCCGTTTGGCGATATCCGCGCTTAGCTAAGATGAGAGCTATATCAAATCCCGAAATCCCATCCCGTAAAATTCGCTCAGCCGCTTTTAAATCTTCAACAACGTTTCGCTGCGGCATATCAACACTGCTGTTAGCATAAGTGGCCGCTTCGATTTCCTCATCGGTAATCGCGGGGAATCCAAGCTCTTCAAAAATAGCCTGCATCGCTTTAGCCGCCTCATAACGGGTTTTGATAACGCTTTCTTCATCCACCGGTTTTAATCCGCCGTCCACCATCATATCCCGCTGAATAATCAAGTAATCGTCCAGGTCGCTCGAATCCATATTAGAGCCGGCAAACATATCCTCGTTATTCGGTACAGCAGCGAATCCTGCAAAGATAAAATCTGTACCAGGCAGCATTTGACACAGCATTTTGGCACTCCGTCGAATTTCCGAATGTGAGAAAGTTTGGTCATTTCCTGAGGCTACTTCCAAATCAAATAATGTTGTGGCCAAGTTTTCCGCTAAGACGGCGCGGATTCCGCTCGGTACAGAGGCTGGGATGCCGATACAGCTGATGGAACCATTTTGCAGCCCTTGAACACCTGCTCCTTTTGCCATCATGACACAGCGAATTTCTAAATAAAGCATGGATTTTCCTTCTGCCCCGGCCATTTGCACCTCGGAACCAGTACCTGATGTAAAGCGCATTTTAGCACCACGTGAAGCATAAGCAGAGGCTAAAAATGACTTTGACCAAGGTGTATCATCCCCGTCTATAAAAACAGATTCCGTACCGTAAATAGAAACGGTTTCAGCATAGGACGTCATTCCAAGCATGGCTAAACGAAGTTCAGTCGCTTCTTCTAAAGAATCTTGAGTTAAGACTCCATTCCTTGCGGTTTGAGAACCTACGAGTAATGCTAACGCATTAAAGGGAGCATAGCGGGCAACTCCAACCGTTGTTTCTTGTTCATCAAACCCATAGAGTCCCGCTTCTGCAGCATCCGCTGCCATTAGTACAGGGTTATCGCGCACATTTGTGACGTGGCATTGATTAGACGGCGTTTTCCTTGCTCTCATCTTTTGCAGGGCCATCATCATTTCGACAACATTCATATGATTGAGAACTTCCAGCACTTTTGCAGGTGTGAGCCCTTTTGACAGCTTGACAATTTCTGAACGGGACACATTAATATCCACGAGCTTTCGTGCAATCTCCAGACTGTCAAGAGCCATGACTTGTTCGACTATGCTTGCATCAATCGTGTAATCTGCAATAAACTGGTCCAGCATATCAAAGTCTTCTCGTTTTTTTTCATCCAATTCTACGATCCTGCCATTTTCTACTCTGACAGAAGGCTTTGGATCATTAGGGCTGGACATCGCGACAAATCCCATTTCAGGCCATTCTGTTACAAATCCATCTTTATTGACCGGTCTTTCTTCTAAAATCTCAAATCGTTTTGAACGCAGCATAAGAGATATCCCTCTTTCTATCATTATTTATATAATTGTTTAATAGGTTTCTGAAGAAGCGGCAATTTCTTCCTGGATGCTCTCGGTTTCCTTCAAGGCGGAATTTTCAACAGAAAGATACTTGCCAATGAGATAATCATACAATCCGCCCCCTATCATCGCTCCAATCATTGGCGCGATAAGCGGAACCCAGAAATATCCTTTTATTCCAGAAAAAGCGACAGGTCCCCATCCGACTAACGCCGAGAATAATTTAGGGCCGAAATCCCGCGCCGGATTCATCGCAAACCCTGTTAATGTACCAAAGGAACCACCGAGTGCAGCAACAACCATTCCTACCGCTAACGGAAATAATGCTTTTGTAGGAGCAAATGAATTTCGTTCGTCAATAAAGGCAAATAGAGCGGCTACTAGAAAAGCAGTAATGGCCATTTCAACTAATGCCGCTTGAAAATAATGGAGATAGGGAGCAGGGTAGGTAGAAAAGATGCTAGCCAAAGGTTGACTTTCTGCGCTCCCGCGTATGACTTCCTTTGTTGTTTCATAGTGGATAAAACCATTGTAATAGAGTCCATATACGAAAGCGGCTCCCGTAAAGGCCCCGGTTGTTTGGGCTAAAATATAAGGTAAGACCTTAGTCCAAGAGAACCCGCGATAAACGGCAAGTGATAATGTGACCGCCGGGTTAATATGTGCTCCTGATATGGCTGCAGTCAAATAAAGAGCCAAACTCACGGCTAATCCCCAAATTATGGCTATATCCCATATCGTATATTGAGCTTCATTTAAAACAAGAGCAGCAACACAACCTGCGCCAAAAAAAATCAGAATAAAGCTGCCAATAAACTCTGCGATTAATTCTCCTTTTAACTCTTTTATGGGAGACACCTTCTTTCTATTTTTTAAGTCACCTCCATGAAGCAATTGTTCGTATCCTTCATGTCCTCCGTTGAAAGTCTATTTCTCTACTCTTTAGCAAGGATACTACTTACGTAATCGTTTGATGGGAATGCTTTTGGTCTTCTCCTCCTTTTTTTATTTTCGTTAAATTTATTATAATTTTCTGAAATCATTATGTATCTAGACATAAATTACATTTACTAGCATTTTTTATACTTCTTACATCATAGAAAAACACTCCCTTTGTCTGATCCTAAAACAAAAAGAGACGTGCCCAGAACGTTGTCACACGCTCTAGCCACGTCTCATCTTGTATGGAAACAGCTCTATTCATAATGGAAGAATTGGACGACTTAGTCCATGTTCACCCATACACTCTTCACTTCTGTATAGTTGTCTAACGCGTAGCTTCCCATTTCACGGCCGATACCGGATTGCTTATAGCCGCCAAATGGACTTGCCGCATCAAATGCATTGTAGCAGTTCACCCACACCGTACCTGCCTTAATGCGGTGTGCAATATAATGAGCCTTCTTAATATCCTGCGTCCAAACACCCGCTGCTAAACCGTAATCGGAGTCATTCGCTTTTTCAACAAGATCATCTAAATCATCAAACGGCATAGCAGCTACAACTGGACCAAAGATTTCCTCTTTCGCAATCGCCATCGAATGATTCACATCGGCAAAAATGGTTGGAGAAACGAAATAACCTTGATCATATGGGATGTGACCGCCTGCTAACACTTCCGCCCCTTCTTCAATTCCTTTATCAATATATCCTTTTACGCGCTTTTGCTGCTGGGCTGAAATTAACGGTCCCATTGTCGTTTCTTGTAATAACCCATTGCCCTGGTTAATGTTTTTAGTCAGAGACACTAAATCGGCTACCACATTATCATATTGTTTCTTCTGAACGTACAAACGGCTTCCCGCGCAGCACACCTGTCCCTGGTTAAACATAATGCCCATTAACGCGCCAGGAACTGCTTTTGAAAGATCGGCATCCGGTAAAATGATGTTCGGTGATTTCCCGCCAAGCTCAAGGGTTACACGTTTTAATGATTCACTTGCTTGTCTCATAATCGCTTTTCCGACAGGCGTTGAACCAGTAAAAGCGATTTTATCCACTAATGGATGATCAACAAGAGGTGCGCCCGCTGTTTGGCCATAGCCAGTTACAACGTTAACAACGCCTTTTGGGAATCCTGCTTCTTCTATTAATTTTGCTAAATATAAAGCGGAAAGCGGTGTTTGTTCAGCCGGTTTTAATACGATGGTACAACCTGTCGCAAGTGCGGCACCCAGTTTCCATGCAGCCATTAACAACGGGAAGTTCCAAGGAATAATTTGTCCGACGACTCCCAAGGCTTCATGGCGTGTATAGTTAAAATAGTTACCTTGTACAGGGATGGTTTGTCCCACGATTTTCGTTGCCCAGCCCGCAAAATAACGGAAATGTTCAATTGCTAACGGAACGTCTGCATTCATTGTTTCGCGGAGGGGTTTCCCGTTATCCAATGTCTCAAGCTGCGCCAACTCTAGTTTATGCTCTTCCATTAAATCCGCTAACTTATAGATGAGGCGACTTTTCTCAGCTGTGCCCATTTTTGACCATGGTCCGTGATCAAACGCTTCTCTTGCCGCTTTTACAGCTAAATGAATATCTCCAGGACCGGCCTCTGCCACATCCGCCAGCTTTTCACCAGTTGCAGGATTAACAGTTTCAAATGTTTTACCATAAATGGAGTCTACCCATTGTCCATTTATATACAGTTTTTTTACACCATTTAAAAATTCTACTAATCTAGGACTTAATTCGATTTCTTTTGCACTTACGTTTTGCATATCCCCACTCCTATCCTCTTGTGTTTACAAATTCATTATAATTTTTTGAAAGGATGGTGTATCTAGACATAAATTACATTCACTAGCATTTTTTATACTTCTTGAATCATTGAAAAACATTCCCTTTGTCTTATTCTAAAACAAAAAGAGACGTGGACGGAACGTTGTCACACGTTCTGTACGCGTCTCTTCCCCTTCAACTTATTTTTCTCCATTAGTAAAAGGCTCGTCCCGTTCCAACACAAGTTCAGTCATTAGTGGAAGATGGTCCGATGCAAGAGTCTCAATCACTCGGGCACCTTTTGTTTCAATATGATTTGAGGTAAAAATAAAATCGATTCTTTTTGTAGGATTTGCCGCAGAATAAGTATATGCCTCGTTTTGATCTGCAAATGCATCTTGATAATTGGCATACATCAGCTTCATTTCGTTACTTTCAGGTGTCGCATTCAAATCACCCATAATGACTTTTGGCCCTTTTGATTCATCAGCAATATGGATGATTTCCTCAACTTGGATTTTACGCTCAGCAGATGTCAAAGCCAGGTGCGTATTATAAACATGAAGGTGATTTCCTTTCACATTGATAGTCGCTTCCAGCAGTCCTCTCTGCTCGGTATTTCCAATTTTCGTGAGGGGATGGTTTTCAGACGTCAAAATCGGATAATTACTTAAAATCGCTGTCCCATACTGACGGCGGGGCTCCCCCTCATTTAACGGTTCACGGTCAAGATTTGCGGCATATATATAAAACATTCCAAGCCTATCTGCCAGCCATTTTGCCTGATCTTGAAAATCACTGCGCTCGGACCAATGGTTGTCCACTTCCTGCAGGCCAATAATATCAGCATCGGCTTCTTCAATGATTCGTGCAATTCGCTCCAAATCCAAAACTCCGTCTTCCCCTTCGCCGTGATGAATATTGTAAGACATCACCTTCACATCAACCGATTCCCCGCGCGGGAATTCCTGTTCTTCAGCAAAAACATTGCTTACTAGAGAAGATAGTGAAACAATCAAACACATAACAGTCAACATCAACGATCCCTTTCTCATTTCATCCACACCCTTCTTAGATTTCAACTAGAATGGTACAGGAAAAATTTATAGACTTTGTATGATTACCGTAAAAAATCAATTACATTTTTGTTAATGTTTTGCAAATTTGGAAACGAGGCAGACAGAGCTGAATACGGGGCTGCCTATTCAGACACAAGAAAAAGAACATACAATCTGTTCAACAAAATAGCAGCTCCTTGGAGCAATTAGCGAAGGAGTTTCATAAACAAATGGAGGAGATTAGAGTCCAATGTTAAAAACGCCAGGCACCTCCAAAAACTTCGGGAGTGCCTGGCACTTTTATTTTTGATTAACCTTCCCCGCCGCCGGATGAGTCAACGGCTGTTGTCGTTCCTGCGACAACGGCGATCATCGCTGCTTGCTGCGCTTGGATGAGCGCCTCCAAGGTTGTATAGATTCCTGCTTCCAATAGACTGGAATTCTTCGTTTTCTCACTCATCACGAAATGGGACGCCATGATAAAATTCAAGTCTTTATGCCATTTAAACCCTTTTTCGGAGTTAAGCTCGTGCACGATTTGGCGGATCGTTTCAATCTCACTTGCCCTATCGTCGACAAGCGCCAGCAAGCCCACCGCAGGATAGTGCATTGCTTTCGGTTTACTGCCGGACTGTTTGAATAAATCGAATAATCTTGTGCAGCGCTCAACTAGAAGGTCTGCTTCCGATTCATGGCCGAGGGAAAGAATATGACTTAAAAACTGCAAATCATTGCCTTTTCGGAATCCACTTTTATTTAATTTCTTATAAAATAGTTCGATATGGTGTATCAACTCATCTACAGAGCCTTCCGCCTTGGCCAGAAGCACCGCAAGAGGGTAATCACTGCTCGATGTCAGGAAAAGATGTTCGGCTTTCATCCCTTTATAAAAAGCTAAGGACTTTTTGATACATTCTTGACGATTTCTTCTGTCGGGAGTATTTGACAGCATCACCAAAGCCGCTATATACGTAAAAGTTCCTCTCACAAATCCGCCGTCCACCATTTCTTCATACAAATGGATGAGTTCGTTAAATTTTTCTTTTGGCTGTTCAAAGCGGACGTCGAGCATCGCCGCTGTCGTAAACCGCTGATACGATTTTAACGTTGAAAACAGGCTGACTTGATTCTTGATGTAATCGCTCAAATCAAGAAAACGGTTCAAGTTAAAGGATTGCCCATTGACAACATACATCGATGCGACCATCATCAGTGTGCGCTGATCCGTCACTTTCCATTTCAGTTCCCTTTTTAACTGGACGTAAATATCTTTATATTGGTTCACTTTTTTCTGTAATTCTTCCGTTACCATATCATCACTTCCCCTATCGTCCTGTTATGGTTATTTACGGAAGAAAGAGGTGAAAAGTTTCATGCAAGAACAAATTGTCTCCCAGATCAGAGGATTCGTTTGGCAAGCGGAATGGAAATGATGGCATAACTGCATACAAAACAAACGGCGGTTCCAAAAGAGGTGACAACGAAAAATTTGATCATCGGATGGATCGACATTCTATGCAAAAACAAACTCATTCCTACAATAATAGCAGGATGAATGATGTAAACCGTGTAAGCCGAGTCTGCGAGAGCTTTTTTGAAAGGACTTGGCCGGTTCACTTTATATTTAAATCCGGATAAGAGCGCTAGACTCAATCCGATTCCCACAAACGGTTCCCACATCGCATAAAGTAATGCCTGGAAGTTCAAACCGCCTTCAAATCCCATATTCCCTTCAAGAGCACCTGTTAAGATGTGACCAATAGGCAGGATTGGAATAGAAATGAGGGCAATCCTTAACCACTTTTTAACGAACTGGCCAGAGATTGAAGAAAGCCACTGATTACGATGGGCCATAATTCCAGCTATGAACATGGCAATATAAGATGGAAAATAACCGAACTGAAGACCAAGTACCCCTTCTCCTACCGGTGACACAAGCCTAATGGCAAATGCAATCATGCCTAAAGCAGCGGCTATCACCGCCAGCTTGCTTACGGAAGGAAAAGAAAGCCGATTGGCTGGAAGCAAAGAAGGTTTCATCCTGAATCGGAACAGACCATATAAAAGAGAAAAATATAAGAGCGTTTCGACAAACCATAACGGCCCAATATGAATCGTATGAAAATTGAATACTTCGTTTCGATAATAGTCTAAAAGTGTAAGAGAATGGCGATGATGCGCCATATAGCTAATGATTGGTCCCAAAATGAACACATAGAATAAGAGCGGAATTCCCAAACGGATAAAACGCTCTTTCAAAAAGTTCTTTGGTCCTTTCCGCTCATAAGACCCAGGCGTAAAATAGCCGGATAGAAAAAAGAATAGTCCCATGAAAAATGATTGATTCACCGCCGTAAAAATCGTCAATAAAATGCCCGAAACGGTCAGCTCCGATGAATCAACATCGACAAAAACCCACGACCCGCCCGCCCCATACGCAATAGCTGTATGATGGGCAATGACAAGAATAGTAAGAAATACCCGCAAATAATCCAGATAATAAAGCCGTTTATCCATAATTCCCCCCCTGATAATAGGTATAAACAACTGTGTATTATATCATTTTATGGATAATTTTAACACAAAATACCATTAAGAGAAGAACTGAACAACTTATCAATTAATTGTTAACATAATCATTTTATAGTAAATAATAGTACAAAAAAAGAACCCTGCTCCGCTGAAAACAAGGTTCTTCCTTTTCTCATTAGTATCCCTCTTTATTCCTCTTCCGGTTCATTCTTGACCACAATCACTTTGTTTCGAATATCTATGCTGTATTTCAAATTCCAGGACGTTTTATAAACTTCAATCATATGCTCGTGAACGATGAATCCGAGTACTACATCATCGTCCCAATCGAATAACACATAATCGTTGCCATTTGAGTACAATCGATGATCTTTATGGGCCGCCATCGTCCATCCGTTCCATAGCTTTTGTTCGGCTGGTTTCATAATAAAACCCCTTTTCGTTTTCTTTTATTTTAACAGTTAGATTCAGAATGCGATACAAGCACCTGCGCTTGTAGTACTACATATAATCATCATCCTATCATTTCCTGCTGCCAATTAAATGATTGGCGATATCGACCATATGTTAGCCGTCATTTCGCCTTTCAATAAACAAGCGGCCGGGAAACTCCTTGAAGGTTTTTCCCGACCGCTTATCCAACACACTTGCGACCCTTTTCAAAATCAATTCATTTTAATATACTTCCACTATTTGGTACATCCTTGAATGATGCGGCAACTTCTACATTATGTACACTGGAAAAAGTAAATATATTCAATTTATATATACTTCGTCAGCCCTTGTCTTTCTAGTTCTATTATCACAAAAGTGACTCCTCACTCTCTCACCCAAAAGCACCACAACTCGGTTTTTGTCGATTCATTCGACAATCTTCGGCTAGTGACAGGCCTCTCATGCTAATGGTAGAATGAATTATACATGGGAATCGCTTACAAACATGGGGAAAAGGGGTAGTGATCATGAAAAGAAATAAATTTAGAATTTGGGACACAAATGGGATGTACAACGGGACTCCAGGAATGCTGGAAAGTGCAGCAACCGTGGAGATCGGACAAGAAATTTGGAATCATCATAATTACATAAAAATGCAGTTTATCGGAATACAAGACCATAAAGGGAACGAAATTTATGAGGGAGATATCATAAAAGGCTTTAAACAAATGTATATCCCAAGCTGGGATGGGCACGAATCTTCTGACGATAACTGCTATGTGGAACTGGATGATGAAGAAATCGGAATCGTTGTACACCAAACAAAAGGCTTTAAATCCGAATTCGTGATTCAGAGTCTAAATGAAGACAAGCATTTCACCTTTCATGAAATAAGCCGGATTGAAGTAGTTGGAACCGTTCATAAAAATCCTGAGCTTCTTCATGGACAAGCCGTTTCTTTTCTTAAAGAAAACGTCGCTATGTAATAACCAAAATGGTAAATCACTATTTATTATGACAATTTATTTAACTGAATATTCATATTGTTCAACAAAAACAGGGCTGACCTACAAGGATCATGTTACAATCCTTGTAGGTCAGCCCTAATCTTTTGTCTTATATCGTTCTTCTATCTCTCTCCTACAACTTTACATATTTTCCCGACGAACTCATTCCTCAAAAACGGTTTATCCAAAGTTTGTTTTACAAGAAAAAATCTTGACCATAGCTATCCCTGCGACAAAATTCGCATAGAAAACGCCTCTTCCGTAAAACAGTGGTTTCATCAACTAAATAAACGCGGAAAAGGCGATTTTTTTGAGTGATCCCTTCTATGCGCTTTCGGAATCATCTCTTTGCTTCCAATCATTATTTTACCGAAAAGCTTGCAAATTCTTCGTCCGTTGTCGGAACTTTAACATCACCGTTTAAGATTTTTTGTTTCCATTCCTCTACTAAGTTTAAATCTTCCTTATTTAGATTATCCGTAGTTGGCGCAATGCCTATTCCGTTTTCTTTAAGGCCGAACACAACTTCTTTGCCTCCCGAGAAATCTCCTTCCATTGCGCGCTTTGATATATCATAAGTGGCAACATCTACACGCTTAACCATGGATGTTAAGGTCACATTTTCCGGCATGCCTTCTTCATGCTGGTCACGGTCTACACCAATCACCCACACGTCTTCCCCATTTTTCTTACGGTTCTTCGCTTCTGTAAATACACCGTTTCCGGTTCCGCCTGCTGCATGATAAATAATATCTGCCCCTTTATCATACATCGTTGAAGCAATCGTTGCGCCTTTATCTGCAGCATTGAAACTTTCTGCATATTGGACAAATACTTCTGCCTTTGGATTAACCGCTTTTACACCAGCTTTAAATCCATTTTCAAACTTTTTGATTAAGGGTGAATTCACTCCGCCAATAAAACCAATTTTATTTGATTTCGTATGTTTCGCCGCTATGGTACCTACTAAAAATGACCCTTGTTCTTCTCTAAATGTAATGTTTACAACATTATCCATAAAGACAGGCTTGTTGTTTTCATCAAGCAATAAGCTATCTACTAACGCAAAATGAGAATCCGGGTATTGTCCCGCGATTTTTTGTACTCCATCTTCCAAGAAGAAACCGATACCGTATGTTAAGTCATAACCGGCTTCCGCGAATTTGGTTAAGTTAGGTTCATATTCCTCCTGTGAAGTTGATTGAATATATTTATATCCTTTGCCTTCTTCTAAATTGTTTTCTTTACCGAATTTTGTGATACCTTCCCAGGCGGACTGGTTAAATGATTTATCATCAATGCCCCCTGCATCCGTAACCATCCCTATTTTAAAATCGTCCGCTTTTCCACCGCCTCCATTTTCCTCCGATTTGTCATTTGCTCCACATGCACTTAAAAATGTACCTGCAGCCACTACAAGTGATAACATCAATCCAGCTTTTTTTTTCATTTTTAATCCTCCTTCAATAACTCAAGTGGTCTTTTAAATATCTTAAGTAATATACAAAATATTTCATTTGACACATAGCTTTTACCATATACCTGCTTCTTATCCTTTAATACCTTGTCAGGTTTCTTGAAAGATAACCGTTTAAGATTGGTTGGAGCGGAAGGTGCGAGACTCCTGCGGGAGCATTGGGACAGGTGAGGTCCCAGAGGCTGTAAGCCGAGGAGGCTCACCGCACGCCCCGCGGAAAGCGAGCAACCTGGAGCGGAAACCACTTCCCACCACTTGTTAAATAACAACAAAGTTTGCGAAAACAACCATCTCTAAAAAATTATAAAAACTGATTTTTAATAAAAGCTTTACGATTTCTTTAAATTTCGTTAAATTTCCAATGCTACGATGAACGTGACACCTAGAGGAGGGATCAGAAGTTGTTCATATTTCGAATCCTGTCACCCATGCTGCTGTTACTGTTCATTTTCGGAACATATGAATACGCTGTCACCGCATTCCATCATTCAAAAGTAAACGACCATATTCAAGTCCAACTGTTAGGCGTAAACGATTTCCACGGTCAGCTCGACAACTATCAAAACGTATTCGGAAACAAGGCCGGCGGTGCTGAATACTTGGCTGCCTATTTTAAAAAATATAAACAAGAAAACAAACACACCCTGCTTGTCCATGCCGGTGATATGGTCGGGGGAAGCCCGCCTATCTCCTCTCGATTTCAAGACGAACCAACCATCGAATTTCTAAACCTTTTGAACTTTGATGTCGGGACACCCGGAAATCATGAATTCGACGACGGGGTTCACGAAATGAAACGCCTTTTAAATGGAGGATTTCATAAAAAAACGGGCTTTTTTTCAGGTTCCACTACTCCTTATTGTTCTGCAAATGTCATCGATAAACAAAGCGGCACCCCATTACTGCCTCCTTACATCATTAAACGAATAAACGGAATTGATATCGGATTTATCGGTATCGTCACAACCGAAACCAATCTGTTCGTCCTACCTGAAAATCGAAAAGAAGTTGAAATCATCGATGAAGTGAAAGCAATTAATAAAACTGTTAAGCTATTGAAGAAAAAAGGAGTCGAGTCCATTGTCGTACTCGCCCATGTATCGGCTAAATCCGATTGGACAGGAACAAATCCTCATGAAGATTTAGTGAAGATGGCCCCTAAGATCGATGATGAAGTCGATGTCATTTTTGGCGGTCATAGTCATCAATACGCAAATACCGTGGTAGATGATAAACTGATCGTTCAATCCTACTCCTACGGAAAAGCTTTTTCTCAAGTAAAGCTAAATATTGATCCCCATACAAAAGATATCGTGAAAAAAAAGGCAAACATTATCCTCACATTGCATAATAAAATAAAACCAGACCGAAAAACGATCGAGCTTTTAACAACATATAAAGAAAAAATGAGAGGCTACGAGAAGGAAATCGCAGGCAAAGCACCAAAGGACATCACACGGAAGAAAAATGAGAACGGGGAATCCCCTTTGGCACAAATGGTGGCACAATCCGCTTTGGCTGCGATGGATGCAGAAATAGCGTTTGTCCATCACGGCGGGATTCGATCCAGTTTACAAAAAGGGAACATTACAATGGAAGATCTTTACACCGTTTTGCCTTTTAACCATCGTTTCGAAAAAGTAACCTTGACTGGAGCCCAAATATACGCTGCACTGGAACAGCAATGGACAACAGAAAAAGAGAATCTGCTTCAAGTAGTCGGTTTAACGTATACGAAGGACAGAAAGGCACCGATCGGCAACCGCGTTCTTGCCTTAAAAGACATGCATGGCCGCGAGCTTTCGCCAGATAAGGAATATACCGTTGCAATCAGCGATTATCTAGCTTCGGGCGGGGACGGATTCACCGCCTTTCAACAAGGGAAACTCATTGAGTCCGGCCCATTGGTCGTGAATGCATTCATCAGTTATATTCAACAAAAGTATCCTGTTGAAGTTACTTACCAGTAAGAATCTTCACCCGTTATCCATTCATTCGACCAACTCCACGATGATGATTTCGCTGAATCATCACCAAAAAGAAGAGCTGACCCAGGATTCCACTGATTGGGTCCAGCTCTTCTTTTTAAACGTGATTTCTTCATTTTTGGTCAATTCTTCTTCTCTAAATCCTCCTTTTCTTTATTATTTGGCTTTGTTAAACCTTGATGTTGATTTTCAACACTTTTGTGAATTCCACCATCTAAGTCCCAAGCCTTACAAAGATTTAAAACTTGAGTGTGTTTTATTCTGAAAGGTATAATTCTAAAATAAAGTAAGTGATAGAATCATGTTGATTTTATCTTTATTATGACATTTACTATTAACATCATCTAAAAGGAGTAATGATTTGATAAAAGAAAAATACAAATGGACGTTAGAAATCCTGTTGCACTTATTTCTATCTGGAATAGCCATCTATTTATCGTTTGCCTTTTTACCCACGCTCCTGCCTATTTATAAAACGTTTTTAGGCTTGGTTATGGCAATCATCCTCTTGTTGGATATTTACTTCATCTTATCCAATCATAAAGAGTATTTAAAGGTAACAAAAATAGCATTAATTTTCTTGTGTTCTTCCATTTTCGCTGTATTATTGATTTTCTATGTGACGAAATTCTTGGTATTAACCGATACATATGGAATGGAAACTGTTTTGAAGGAAAACACGTCTTTTGCCAAATTCATCTTTTTCCTTATTTGCTTTTCCCAACCTATTATTCTACCAATTCCGGAAGCTGTAACCGTTCCTGCCGGGAGTGCCGTTTTCGGCCCCTTTATCGCCGCTATTTTAAGTTTCTTGGGGACCATTGCAGGAATAGTGGTCATGTTCTGTATCGCAAGGATGGGGGGACAAAAGCTCGTTTCAAAACTGGTGAAAGAAAAACACTTAAAAAAATACCAGGAGTATGTCGGGAGAAATGAAACAATCATCTTGGCACTTATATTCATGATTCCAATCCTGCCAGATGAAATTATTTGTGTTGGAGCGGGGATTAGCGGGGTCTTCTTCAAAAGATTTTTCATTATCGCCTCCATCTCAAAGCTAATCACTACTTCGTTATTAGCCTATTCTGTTCGTTTAGCACAGTCCCTCTCTTTAACGAGTTCACAATTAATTCTGGCTTGTTCCGTGGTGATAGGTATCATGTTTGCAGCTTCTTTGATCTTTAAAAGATACTTAAAGAAAAGCAAAACCCGGGAAAGGATGAATGAATAGCCAATCAAAAAACGCTTGGAATCCAAGTGTTTTTTTGATTGGCTGCTAATGGTTTATTGAACTGTATAAACTCGCTTACATTTAGTAGGAAGTTTCTTATAAACAATAACGAGTGGTCATGAAATTCATAACAATCTTTTTTCATTATTCATGTCATCTTTATTAAATCTTAGTCAAAGAAAAAAGGATCGAAAACGGTCTTTTTTCTTTGATTTGTTCCCCAAACAATCATTGTCAACCATCCATCCTTTTTCAATGGAAACTTCATTTATTCTCACCCCATGTGCCGCATTCTCTTTTTCACATACATTTTAACTCTCTCTAATATTAATATGTATAGGGCTTAAATAATGAATGAAGTGCTGTATCATACGAACTGCGGATACGTATTGACCAACGTGATGAAAAAAGGGGGCGTCTAAATCTGTCAACCGCTAATGAAAAATCCTTTCGATACATACCCGGTTTAGATGGGCTGAGGGCATTAGCTGTTTTGCCTGTCATCGCGTACCACTTAAATATTCCGTTCGCTGCGGGCGGATTTTTAGGGGTTACCGTATTTTTTGTCCTTTCCGGCTTCTTGATTACAAGCCTTTTGGCATGGGAATGGAATCACAGCAAAACGATTGATTTGAAGCATTTTTGGATTCGACGAGCGAAAAGGCTCTTGCCGGCAATGTTTCTGTTGTTATTTATTTTGAATATATTCATTCCCGTTTTCCAGCCTGAATTAGTCACAAACTTACACAAGGATAGCATTGCGGCTATTTTTTATTATAGTAATTGGCACTATATTTTTCAGGATTTGTCCTATTTTGAATCGTTTGGAATAACCTCTTTACTGACACATTTTTGGTCTTTGGCAATAGAAGAACAGTTTTATATCATCTGGGCACCGGTTATTCTTTACTCATTCAAATTTGTAAAAAATCGAAAAATACTCTTCCTTCTCATTAGTATCGGGGCCATTTTGTCCGCGGTATGGATGATGATGATGCACGAACCGCATTTTGACCCGAGCAGGGTTTATTACGGAACCGACACAAGAATGTTCTCCTTATTGATCGGTTCAAGCTTTGCGCTGCTCCTCCCTCACCAACAGTTAACCAACCATGCAAACAAAGTTAGAAAATGGACATTCGAAGTAATGGGTATTATTGGTATTTCCGTCTTTTTACTCATGGTTGTATATACCAATCAATACGATAGCTTTGTGTACCGGGGCGGTATGGTTTTATTGTCGATTACAACGGCTTTGTTGGTTCTTTCCCTTTCCATGCCGTCTACTGTTATAGCGAATAAAATAATGGGGGCAAAACCATTAAAATGGATTGGCATTCGCTCTTACGGAATTTATTTATGGCATTATCCTGTAATCATGCTAATGAATTCAAACGTAAACACAGGCGGAGTGGATTATATAAAAGCCGCCCTAGAGATAACGCTTACTTTTATATTAGCCTCTCTATCCTACACTTTCGTTGAAAAGCCAATCCGTCAAGGTACATTCCGATTCAATGCAAAAAATTCGTTTGTCCTTATCACAACCGTCTGTTTCCTTGTTGTTTGTGCAGATAGTGTTCCTAAATTCTCAAACCACAAAATCGCAGTAGCGTTCCATGAGGAAATTAGCCATCAGCCGATTCAGAAAACGGCTGCAAAAATAGTTTTATCAAACAAAGAAAACAATACTGGAACACAGCCAAATCCCATTCAAGCAGCGATAACCGAAAGAATTACTGCCATCGGGGATTCTGTTTTAATCATCCCGGCTCCATTTTTAAAAGAAAGGTTTTCAAATATCACGATTGATGCTAAAGTCAGTCGCCAAATGCGGGATGCTTTTAGCATTATCAATCAATTAAAAAATACAAATAACTTAGGCGATATAGTAATCATTGAACTCGGTACAAACGGGCCTTTCCCAGAGAAAACACTAACGGACCTATTAGGGATTATCGGGAAAGAGAGAAAGGTTCTTTTCATCAATGTAAGGGTACCTCGGCCTTGGGAGGCAATCGTGAATAAAACCCTTGAGGAGATTTCAAAAAAGCACTCGAATATGTCCATCGTCGATTGGTACTCGACCAGTGCCAATCATAATGAATATTTTGTAAATGACGGGGTTCATTTGAAGCCCGCAGGAGCAGAAGCCTTCGCTGCAATGATTGAGAAAGCTGTCCAAAAAGTAACGATAGAAAAGCTGCCAGAACCCATTGTTAAAAGTGCACTGTCACCACCCAATGATTAGTCGTCGACTTTAAATCTCTATCCCTAATAAAAAAACCTCCTAAAGACAAAATCTTTAAGAGGTTTCACCTTTCTTTAAAGGTAGTAAGACAAACGGAAAGGATGCCTTTCTTTTGTCTACAGCTGAAGAGTCTTTGGATTTTTATGTCCAGTTATCATCTCCGCCTCCGAAGTCGTCAAATCCCCCTCCGTCTCCGTAGTCCTGATCATCGGCACCTAAATCATCGTTATGATCAAAATCGGATTGCTCCTGAAGTTCGTTGATTTCTCCTTCTTGAAGAATGTTCTGGTCCATCAACTCCTGAATCGCTTCATGGTCTTCAAGCTGCTGAAGGTGCTGGTACTGATCAAGCCCAATCCTCCCCTGTTCAAACAGCTGGGTCAGCAAGGCCCCGGCTGCCAATCCTCCGGCGAATGCGCCGATTCCGCCAAGTCCTCCACCCATTCCCATGCCGCGCGGACCATAGTACCCTCCTGGCCCGTAATCCTGTCTATAATCCGGACCATATCCCCGTCCGCCAGCATATTGACGGTCATTCTCGTATCTGTGGTCGTTGCCGTAATAACCGCTGCGGCGATTCCTTCCTGTCAGCGGCTTTACGATTAAAAAGTATACCAGAACAATCAAAATTAGCATGCCAAAAAAGCCCATATCACTCACCCTCTCTCCAAAGAATGTTCACATATTATTTATTACATTCCCTCCCTTGTAACAATTCATTCCTTTTTTCGGTAGAAGATGATTTCAATGACAAACCTCTTAGTCTTCTTCATAGACCTATTAATTTTCATATAGGATATCATCTATTTTATTTACCTTTTTTTCACTACAACCGATTGATAGCTGTTAAACAATTTTAATGATAAATTTTTTGTGTATTCTTGTGTCTCGTGAATAAAAGCAGTTACTACAGGACTAATGTAATCTTTTGAACGTACCTCAAGCCCTAAATTTTGATACACTTGCGGGCTTAAATAGGCGGCGTTGACTTTGGTCAATGTTGCAGGAATGGCCATCTCCGGAAGTATCGTATTTCCAACCCCTTCTTGAACCATTGCTATAATGGTGGCTATGTCACGGACTTCAAATTGAATAATTGGAGATATTCCTTGTTCCTTAAAAATTGTATGAAGTACACTATGACATTCTTTTGGCATTATGAAAGGTTCAGTAGCGATTTCCTTTAAATGTATGTATGACTGATTACTCAATCCGTGATTTTCCGGTACAAAAACGACCATTTTATCTTGAAGCAGAGGAATAAATTCAAATTCATACTTTTCCTCAGAGACAACACCAACATCAATAACCGACAATTTAATCCAATTTCTAACCTCCTCATAACTTCCTTCATAGAGAATGACTTCCACACCGGGAAATCGTTTTTTAAACGAACTGATCATTCCCGGCAGTAATTTAGCTGACATACTTGAAATACTTCCAACTCGTATTGTCCCAGTTTCGATTTCCGTGATTCCAGTTGCTTCATTTATTATTTTTGTTTTGATCATGATCAAATCTTTAATAAGACCCGTGATGCGTTCTCCTATTTTTGTTAAGCTGACACCATTTCTGTTTCGGTTTAATAATTTAATATTTAATTCTGATTCCAAGGCTGCTACTGCTTGACTGACTGCAGATTGTGAAAGACCGATTTGCTCTCCAGCTTTTGTAAAACTTCCCGTTTCAACTACCTTTAAGAAAACTTCTAATTGAAATAAGGTCATGGAACACCTCTTTTTATGTATTAGTTTTTACTTATAAATAATATTAAAAGTATTAATTTTACTTATATTAAAATTCATCATATACTACAATCAAAATCAAATACAAATAAAAGAAAGGTGAGAAATGTGATAATAGAAGCAGATAGACAAGAAATTTTTAAAGAAATCCAAACAAGTAATTCAGTGCTTATAGATTGTTGGGCTCCATGGTGTCCTCCATGCAGGATGTTATCCCCTGTTTTGGAGGAAATTCATCAAGAATTTGGATTAAAAATTGTAAAAGTGAATGCAGATGATAATGAGGATTTTATAAGTAAGTTTCAAGTACTAGGATTGCCTACATTATTGCTTTTTCAAGATAACCAACTTGTGAAGAGGATAACTGGTTTTCAACCTAAAGAAGCGCTTATCGATTCATTGAAAAAGCATGGATTGATTAAATAAAGAATGTTTTTCTCATATGTCTCCTAAATATAAATACCTTAATGTATTTAAGCGTTGGAAAAGAAAGTACAGCCTTTAAACATAAAGGCAGGAATTCCTAACAAGTTCCTGCCTTTTTAAACTTTCTGCACAAACACGACACATATAAGCCTGAATGCTTTGAACACGTCACCGTATTCAGACACTCAGACGTTTAATCCTTCCGTATCCCCGCCACATAACCGGGGCCGAAAAAGGTCATTTTCGCCAGGGTGAGCGCCATTTCTTGAGGAGATTGCTTCAAGTCATCCGCTAGCCATTGCTGGATGACACCAAGGTGAGCGGACGTCACGTACGCCAGTAAGTAATCGACAGGCACAAGCATGTCTTCTTCCGTTGAAATCGTTTGTATCTTTTGGAGAAAATTTTCTTTCATGAACTCCTTCAGCTTTACTTGAAAAGCGGGGTCTCCCTGCGGCCCTAAAATAAGCTTCATAAACCGGCCGTTTTCCTTGATGTATTCAAATAGCTTCACGACAAACGGCAGCGGCTCACCAAGCATGTTGGCATTAACGATATCATTTGGATTCGCTTCTTTTATGAACTCCTGAATTTCTTGAATAATTTCATTTTCACTTTGCTCCAGCAAATCATATTTATCACGGTAATGCAAATAGAACGTACCGCGATTAATATCCGCTTTTTCCGTTAGGTCTCGGACCGTGATGCCTTCAAACCCTTTTTCCTCCATCAATTCCGTTAGTGCGTCCCGTACCAGTCTTTTCGTCCGAACAACTCGTCGATCTGTTTTTGAATCTGACATATGCCTTCGACCTTTCTTCACAATTTTTTATCATTAATGAACAAAACACGCGACTATGTTAAGTAACGGACATTCGCGCATTTATTGTTTATTGCAGTTCTCATCTCAATCATTATAATTTACATTGTGAACATTAATCAACACGGTGTCCATTACATGTCCACATTAAATAAAGGAGGATAAACATGAAATTATTAAAGAATAAATTCGTTCTTCTCTCACCGATCATCGTGTTAGCGGTTGTTTTGATTTTCGGACTAACATTGGCTCCATCTGTTAAACCAACACCAAAAAACTTGCCTGTTGCGTTCGTGAATGAAGATGAAGGGGTCGACATCCCGAACCAAGGAAAGTTGAATATGGGAGACAAAATGGCGGACATGATCAAAGAAAAAGCACCGAAAGAGTCGCCTGTGAAATGGATCGAAGTGGATAGCGAGGAAAAAGTAAAACGAGGATTAGATAATCAAGAATATTACGCAGCGCTCGTGATTCCGAAAGATTTTAGTGCAAAACAAGCGTCTCTACGAACGCCAATGCCCTCTTCACCCGAGGTGCACATTTTGATTAACCAGGGAATGAACACGCTGGCGTCAAACGTGGCTGGCCAGGTGTTAAACGGTGTCGTTGACACCATCAATCAACAGGTACGTACACAATTATTAGCGGGATTTGAAAAACAAGGCGGGACCATCACGGCGACACAAGCCTCACTGTTGGTTTCACCCATCATCAAAACGGTAACAAACGTCAACGAAATCGGTACAAACAGTATGAATGGAAACGCGCCCGTCTCATTATTCCAGCCGCTTTGGATGGCAAGCATTGCTGGATCTGTCGTTCTCTTTTTCATGGTAAATAAGCTCTCAATTGCTAATCGCAAAGAAGACGTAACGACTCGCTTTATACAAGTACTGATGGGCATCGTACTCGCGCTGGTTGCCGGATTCGGCTTAACTTGGATCGTCAATCTATTAGGAGTCGACATTCCGCAGTTTACAGACATTGCTCTCTTTTTATCGCTTGCATTTTTCAGCTTTTTCTTAATGATTTCAGCGGTCTTGTCATGGCTGGGCATGCGAGGTATTCCGCTTTTCATTCTCATTTTGTTTTTTGGCGCACCCCTATTGGCAATGGCCCCAGAGTTCATGTCGCCCTTTTACCGGGACTGGGTGTACTCTTGGCTGCCGATGCGCTTCATGGTTGAAGGCCTGCGAGAGCTCATGTTCTTCGGCAAAAGCCTGAACTGGAATACGCCTACTGCTGTGTTAATCGGCATCGGGGCTGTGAGTCTTGTTGTACTCATTGCTTCTGCGCTTAAAACAAGTAGGGAAAAAGATGCGGCGTCACAAGTGGAGATATAAATCGTACTTAGAGTCTATACCCTACTGAGCGAATGAGATCATCAAAAATTTCCGCACCAAATAAAAAACAGCCATTCCCTTTTGTTCTGACAAAGGAAATGGCTGTTTCATCTGATGTTAAAAGTTTAGTGAGGATTCAAATCATTTTTTATCTTGTCGATATAAATCCCGGCTCTTATAACCCGCTCCAAGAATCATTTTCATTTCTTCACGACGTTTTGCTTTTGTCGCCTCTTGTTTGGCGCTGTACACATAACGGGCCCAATCTTTACGGTATCCTGGGGTGAGTGATTGATAAAAAGCAAGTAAATCTGGTGTATCCTGTAAATCCTTTTCCACACTCGGAATCAACGCTATATAATCATCTACGCATTGACTTGCTTTTGTAGATATTTGATTTTTGCTTTTAGAATCTTCCTTCAGACCGACAACGGTAAAAACATCATCTAACCCCACCATACGCGCAAATTTAATGTTACTTGTCCCCACATAACCATTTTCATCTGCACCTACCCCAGCTAATAAATCATCCCGATGGATAAACGTCGGATATACTTTATTCCCCTTTTTCGGATAAGCCAAAAAGAGATAGCCGTTTTGATTGAGATAGTGGTTTTCGATCACGTTGTTTACGAGCTCTTTTAAAGACTCCATATCCAACACAAAAGCAAAAATAAGATCATATGTACCATCGGTTAGCTTTGTATCATAATCCGCTAAGTCCGCAAAATAATCGGCACCATCCGGTAAATTCAACACCGCTGCTTTTTTATATTTTTGTAAGTTCAGTTTTTCCACTATTGTTTTAGCCATCGTTCATCACCTGTAAAATTTATTCTGCTGCTTCTTCAGTGTAAAAGCTTCCTTTTTAGTTAGCAACTTTTTTAAATTTTGAAATACAGTGGATTTTTGGCTCAAGTTACGATAATGCAATTTTCCATCCAAAATCTATCATATTTATGACAAAGTTCCCCGTGATATGTCTGAGTACCATTAACCAAAAAAAGATAGGGACAGTTATCAAAACTGTCCCTATCTTTTGATTTCATTCGCTATTACTTACTCTGACACTGATCAACTAAAATGAATTATTTATTAATTGCTTCATCATCTGTTTGCCCATCTACTAAACCACGTTTGTTTATTCCAAAAGCATAAAAACTAATGGCAACGATAGCCAGGAAAATAACCCCTACAATAAGCGAAATACGTGTTTCTTCATTAAACCACATACCGATTAATACCATCATTAAATAGGCAATCGTTAAATAGTTTGTCACCGGTGCAAAAGGCATTTTGAATGGATGATGATCCATTTCAGCCCCTTTCACTTTTCTAAATCGAATTTGACTAATCAGGATGACAAACCATGGAACCATACCAGGAAGTACACTTGCGCTGTATACATATACGAATAAGTTTTCTGGTGCAATATAATTTAAAATAACGCCAATGGCTAATCCAATTAGCACACCGATCGTACCGAATAATGGCACACCGTTATTAGAGATGGTTGTAAAATATTTCGGCGCTTGTCCATTTATCCCTAACGTATATAGCATACGTCCTGCACTATAAATACCACTATTACAGCCGGACATTGCAGCTGTGATGACAACAAAGTTAATCAATCCAGCCGCTGCCGTAATTCCGACTTTTGCAAAAGTGGCCACAAACGGGCTGCCAATTGAAGTTAGTTGATCCCATGGGTAAACCGTTACAATAACAAAAATCGCACCAATATAGAAAATTAAAATTCGCCAAATCGTACTTTGAATCGCATTCGTTAACGTTTTCTTCGGATCTTTTGCTTCACCGGCTGTAATCCCAATTAATTCGACACCTTGATAAGCCCCGACAACGAGCGATAGAGCAAAGAAGAACCCTGTCCAGCCGCCTGTAAAGAAGCCGCCATGTTCCCAAAGGTTAGATAATCCGATTGCCTCTCCCCCATTACCCAGTCCGAAGAAAATAAGACCAAACCCGGCAATAATCATCAACAAAATGGTCACGATTTTAATCATCGCAAACCAAAATTCAAACTCACCGAATGATTTTACAGAAATTAAGTTTGCTGCACCAAGAATCACCATCGCTACGACACCTGGTATCCAAGCAGGCAAGTCCGGGAACCAATACTGCATGTATGCCCCAACTGCTATAATTTCTGACATCCCAACGATCACCCACTGGAACCAGTTACTCCATGCCGTCATATATCCGGCCAATGGATGTATATACTTATGGCCAAATGTCGCAAATGAACCTGTACTTGGCTCTAAATACAACATTTCCCCCATTGCACGCATAATGAAAAATATAAAAATCCCCGAGATTGCATAAGCAAGCATGACTGACGGGCCTGTCCACTGAATCGTGCTGGCTGAGCCCATAAATAAACCAACACCAATTGTACCGCCCAAAGCAATCATCTGAATATGACGTGCTTCCAAGCCTCTACTCAATTCTTTGTTTGCCAATCCATTTCCTCCTCTTGCACTATTAATTGCCAAAGTTTCAAGCAAGATAATCATACACTGTCTATTCGGTATTGAAATCATGAAGCAGGCATCACCTTTATCCTTCTCTCTTAAAAGCTGCCACCTGAAAGCATTCCTAACAGTTAGAAAGATCCACTATCTTCCCTTCATTATCTATCACGCTGAAATCACTTATTCTATAATAATAAACTTTTTAAAGGAATACAATTGTATTTCTCAGAAAAACACTTATTTATTAAGGAATATCACAGGAATACAAAACTATTTCTATATTTCAAACGAAAATATTTTATATTTTGGAATAATTTTAATTAATTCAAAAATTTCAGAAGCACTTCTGAACCAAAGAAAATCTAGATAAATAATTATTTGCAATAGAATCTATAGTTAATCACCCTGATTTTCAAACGACAAAAAGCCGGGGAAAGAATTTCTCCCCAGCTTTTTCTATAAAGTTATTGCACCTATGCAAATGTAAGATTTATTTAAAGTCGACCCTTACTGACAGAAGTCAACCACATTTAATCTGTTTCATTAGATGATGCTTAAATAATACGTGTTGTCACGATTCCTTCGATTTGGTTGATTTTTTCTTCCAATTGAGGAACGATATCGCCGTTTACTTCATTGTCAATGTCAATCAATGTGTACGCGTACTCCCCGCGGCTTCTGTTCACCATGTCAGCGATGTTTAAATTGTGGTTTGATAAAGCTTGTGTGATCTGTCCAACCATGTTTGGAACGTTTTGGTGGAAAGCTGCCACGCGTCGCTTTCCTGTATAAGGAAGAGAAGCGTTCGGGAAATTCACTGAGTTTTTGATGTTTCCTGTTTCTAAGAAGTCCTTCACTTGACGAGCCGCCATAATCGCACAGTTTTCCTCTGACTCTTGTGTAGAGGCACCAAGATGCGGGATTGGAACTGTATTTTTCATTTTCAATACATTTTCATTCGGGAAGTCTGTGATGTACTTACCGACTTTTCCATCTTCAAGTGCAACTGCCATATCAATTTCATTCACAAGCTCACCGCGTGAGAAATTCAAAATATGAACGCCCGGCTTCATGATGCTGAATGTTTCTTGGTTAAACATTCCTCTTGTATCATTCGTTAACGGAACGTGTACCGTAATATAATCAGAGTTCGCAAATAACTCTTCAATCGTCATAGCACGCTGCACTTTGCGGGATAAGTTCCATGCTGTATCAACAGAGATGAACGGATCAAAACCGATGACGTCCATGTCTAAATCAAGTGCATCATTCGCTACAAGCGCACCGATTGCACCTAAACCGATAACACCTAACGTCTTCCCTTTGATTTCTTTTCCGACAAATTGTTTCTTTCCTGCTTCTACAAGCTTTGGAATTTGGTCTCCTTCACCGTCTAACGTCTTTGTCCAAGCTACACCGGCAAAAAGATTACGAGATGAAGCCATTAATGAAGTAAGTACGATTTCTTTTACAGCGTTCGCATTAGCACCAGGAGTATTGAACACAACAATCCCTTGCTCTGTGCATTTATCGACTGGAATATTATTCACACCAGCACCAGCCCGTGCGATGGCTTTTAAGTTGCTGGCGAATTCCATTGAATGCATATTAAAGCTGCGAAGAACAAACGCATCAGGATTTTCACTATCATTGTCGATTGTAAAGTTACCCTTATTGAATACATTTAGGCCGCTTTGTGCAATGTTATTTAATGTTTTGATTGTTTTCACTTTGTCTAAAGTAACTGTGCTCATTTTATTCTCTCCCTTTTCATAGATGATGGTTTTCAAATTTCTCAATGACTGAACAAGACCGTAAGCAAAAGACCTTGCTTCCATTCAAGTTTTATGAAAATATGAAACTACTATAATAATGAAAGTAGTATCAGCTATCCCCTCCCAGTAAACAGAAAGAGGCAAGGAGTACTTCCTTACCTCTGCCCAGGCGAACGGCTACGACACTATGTGCTCCCTCACGGTTCTCCGCGTTTCGCCAGTTACACATAGTCTTTTGATTGATTTCATCTTATCAAATTCTTCAGAAATCTTCAACATCTATTATTTAAAAAATTATGTCAGTTCAGTGACTTTGGCTGATTTATATAATACACTGCTGTTGATCAACCCTTTGATACTTTTTTTATCCCATGATGTTCGTGAAAAAAGCCAATAAGTGGAAAAGACGAACAATAATACCGCTATTCACCACTTCCGCTCATTTTACATAAATTAAAAGGATATGAGAGATATGTTTAGATCGCGATGGAGGTAAAAGTATGATAAATTTTAAATCTTTTCATGGTACCATCACCATGATTAATGATTTTATGATTGGACAAAATGGCGAAGCGGAAGGCTGCTATAAATTAATCTCTGTGGAAAACGAATTCGGAGTATTAGTCAATTTCGTCGTGTCACCCACTACTTACTTTGTGGAACATGTAATGGTAGCAGTCGGAGATAGAGTAACCGGATATTATGATGGAAATGCACCTGTTCCCCTTATTTTCCCGCCGCAGTATCGTGCACTTGTCATGGTAAAAGATAATCCATATCAAAATGTAAAAGTAGATTATTTTAACGGGCAATTGGTGAGTAGTGACGGCCTGTTAAAATTAAATATATCCCCGTATACCCAAATATTATTGACAAATGGGCAAGCCTTTTCAAGAAACCCTGCAAACCGAAATCTAATTGTAATCTACGGCCCTGCCACAAAAAGTATCCCTGCTCAAACCACGCCGTATAAAATAATCGTTTTATGTTAGAGATAACAACGGAAAAGGTGCCAGACCCCGCTGAACGAAAATATTCATTCGGGGGACTGACACCTTGTTTAGAAAATGGACTGGACAAACCTCTTAGTCATCAAAACCGGTAGCAATGACGGTGACTCTTATTTCACCCTTTAAATTTTCGTTAATAACAGAACCAAAAATCATGTTTAATTCCAGATCTGAAACAGAAGCCACAATATCAGCTGCCTCTTGTACCTCAAATAAACTTAAATCGGCACCGCTGGTGATATTGATGAGCACACCTTGAGCGCCCTCAATGGAACCTTCAAGCAGCGGACTGGAAATCGCTTTCTTTGCAGCTTCAGCAGCGCGGCCTTGACCTGTAGCCGTACCGATACCCATTAAAGCAGATCCTTTATTGGACATAATCGTTTTCACATCCGCAAAATCAAGATTAATCAAACCTGGTATAGCAATTAAATCCGAAATACCTTGTATCCCCTGGCGAAGAACATTATCCGCTTCACGGAATGCTTCAAGCATAGGTGTCTTTTTATCGATGATTCCCAATAATCGATCGTTTGGAATGACGATCAATGTGTCTACCGCTTTCTTCATTAATTCGATTCCACCTGCCGCTTGCGTTGCCCGCCTACGACCTTCAAACGTGAAAGGACGTGTGACCACACCGATGGTCAGCGCACCGAGATTACGGGCGATTTCAGCAATGGCAGGAGCGGCACCCGTTCCTGTACCGCCTCCCATTCCGGCTGTCACGAATACCATGTCTGCGCCTCTTAATACGTCCTCGATTTGTTCTCTGCTTTCTTCTACCGCTTTTTTGCCCACTTCCGGATTGGCCCCGGCTCCTAAACCTCTTGTCAATTCTGCACCGATCTGCATCCTGACCTCTGCTTTTGATAAGTTAAGAGCTTGGGCATCCGTGTTGACGGCAATAAATTCGACACCTTGAACTCCGTGCTCGATCATGCGGTTAACAGTATTGTTCCCCCCGCCGCCAACACCGATTACTTTAATCTTAACTAATTGGTCTATGCCTGTATCAAACTCCCACATTATAGTTCCTCCTTATGCAGTAAATGATTCTATCTCGCACCCTTTAAATATCCGAACAGTTTTATTCATATATAATCACCTTCATCGCTCTTCAAATAAGTACAAGTATATACGCTTATTGTATCACTTTATTTTTCATATGAAGTGTAATAAAAACAACTAATTTCCCATAAATAAAAATAAGTTAGAACATATTTCACAAACTCATATTATAGGAGCTTTTTTCAAAAAATACAAAAAGTATGGTCAGTTAAGTGTATATGAAGACATAAAAAAGGCACGCCTCTGTCTGTTATAAGAGACATGCATCTTCATTGGATTTTTTAAAATGTATAAGTTGTTAATGACAATCTATCTAACTTTACCTCTTGTGAAGGTGCCAGCCCCCACTGCGAGGGGTAAATCCTCAAGATTATCGCGCTTCACAAAATCTATTTAATTTATTTAGAAAAGCGTCTGCTTCATCCTCCGAGTTTAACTTAAAAGAATATCCGTAATGAATAGGGTCCTGCCCCCCATTCATTCTTTTAGGAAATCGTTTTAATGCCGTATTATGATACTTAACATTATGATCATCTTTTAGCTTGAAACTTTCAGCCGTATCCGGATGCATCACGATACTAATTTCCTTGCTTTGCATTAGATATACGACATCTTTACTTTTAATATTTTCAAATTCTAAAGCCTTACTTGTTTCATTTGTTAATTTAAAATTGTTTCTAAAAAAAATATTTTTGAGTTTCTCCATCTCATACTTCCCCTTACCTGCTATTAAGTATGTTCTTATATTTGATCAATTAACGGCTCATTCAACCGCCCTTATTCCAATGGTTCTTTATAGATTCCCATTATGAGTTTTTAAATCTCTGCAGTTTTTATAATAATCCGAGGAGTTTGCTTCATAATCGGGAGAACGGTCACGCTACTTTCTTTACGTATATATAAATCATCTATTTTTTCTGCGTTTTTACGATGTATGTTTGAACGAATTGTATACTATTCACATCATCCCTTCCCATCTCTACTGCTTTTTTATTGTATCATAATGCCTGTGTCCACCGAGCCGGGAAGTGACAGCAAAAGTGTTAGTCTCCCACTGTAATACAATAGGGGATGGAGCCTTATTTTCGGCATCCATCCCCTTTCTTCTTTTTAAGGATACGGCACCAAATTCGGAATCGCTTTTCGAATGCCGCCCCTCGGATCCTCTATATCTCCTTGATAACGAGGAATAAGATGGACATGCAAATGCATCACCGTTTGACCGCCAAACTCTCCTACATTAACGCCTATGTTGTAGCCGTCAGGTTGATATTTGGCGTCCAGCATTTGTTTCCCTTCATGCAGCAAAGCGTGGATTGCCGCCACTTCTGCCATGGAAGCATCAAAGTACGTTTTAATATGGCGTTTAGGTACGATGAGAAGATGCCCTTGTTGAACAGGGTACTTATCAAAAAAGGCAATAGCATGGTCGTTTTCAAGCAAGATGCTTTCTTTTGGTAATGAGCAGAATGGACAAGACATGGGATTCCTCCAAATCAAAAATTTCACACGACACGGTACACTCTATGAAAATTATACCAACGGAAGATAAAAGAAAAAAGCACCAACTCGGTTTAGTCAGCGCTTTTGAATATAAACAAGCTATAAGCCCTATATTTCAATTCCGAAGTTCCTCCATTTCTTTTTACGTTAACTTCGTAATAGTGGAGATGGTCTCAAGGCCGAATCAACGCCCGAAGCTCCTCCACCGTCAACACATGGTCCCTTTTGCGATGCATCATACGGTGGCAGTTTGAACAGACGGGCACTAAGTCTTTTTCCGGGTTTATCTCAGTCTCTTCATTTAATGTGCTGACCGGTTTGATATGGTGGATTTCAATGAAATCCTTTCCCCGCTCCCCGTACACTTTTTCAAAATTGAATCCACATGCAACACACGAGAGACCGTGGATGTCAATGGCTCTTAGGCGGTTACGAGGGTCACGTTCATATCGGGTTCCGTAGTATGTATGGGCAGCGCCGTCTTTATAGAACGTATCTTCCTGAGCCAATTCCGCCGTAATGTCTTCCCCCACAACAGACTCTCTGTACTTCTGCTGCCTTTCTTGAAAAAGCTTTTCGAACGTTTCGCTCGGTTCTTGATCCCACGTCTCTGCTTGCGGACGATTTGGCCTGTAGTGGACCATCGAAACCTCTTCCGCTGAGACCGTTGAATGATAGTCAAATAACAGGTCCAACCCTCTTCGCTTCGCCGCTGACAGCCATTGCTTTTTCTTCGTCGTTCTTAATCGTTTCTTGCGCACGATTTTATGTCTGTCTGTCAGTATCACTCGATATTCAAGTGATTCTTCGTCTTCTGAACACTTTGCCGCCAAGATATAATAGGGTGTTTCATTTTGTCTTGCATACTCTCTGTCTCTTAAACTATTTACAAATGCTTTCTCATCGAATGCGTTCTGCTTTTTCTTGACCGTATGGTTCCACAGTTTGTCCAATGCTTCTCCATGTTCCGGCGATAACAGATAGTTGGTTTGATTAGCCATCCGCAAAATAAGAAGGTCTTGCAAAATAGAATGCTCAGCCAATGTACCTCTTGTGACCGGCGAATGCATCAGCAGCTGTTCACGCTTGACCGGAATGCTCTCCCGCTCTTCCGTATCCCCTTCCGTTATCCAATAGTCACTAGCATCTTCCGTTTCCTTTGGCTGCGCCGTGATTTTCCCCTTTGCAATAATCCCGCCTGTTCCCTTTTGACCGCCGTCCGACCGCCAAATATAGACCGTATCACCATTTTGAATACGATCTTTATAATGCTCTTGATTTAACGACCAGAGCCAACGATCATGCTCCTGAACGTAATCATCGATGCGAAAATACAAAGGATTTCCCTGGAAAATCCATGTGTTACCCTTTTGCTTCGGAGCCGGTTTCTCGTAAAAGGAATGTAAAAACCCATCCCAGTTCTGAATTTGAAAGACGGCTTCCCTTTGCTCTTCTTGAACTACCCACCACTTACTCGCTAACGCTCGTTGAAGTGGGGGATTCCTACGAACTCCATTCTATCGAACAGATATTTAGTAGGCTATCCCCGTAGTTCCTACGGTTAGAAGTCTTATCGCTTCATTTTTTAGATTTCGCCCTGCGTTAAGATCTCGATCATGATGCGTGCCACAAGAAGGGCAAACCCATTCACGAAGATTCAGATTCTTAACGTCTCTGTTTTGATAGCCACAGCCAGAACATAGTTGACTAGAAGCAAAGTTTTTGGCAACGGTCACCACTTGTTTCCCGTACCATTTCGCCTTATATTCCATCATGGTTTTGAATTGTGACCAAGATACTTCGCTAATGGCTTTGGCAAGATAACCATTTTTAAGCATGTTACGTACCGCCAAATCTTCCATCCCGATTATGTCGTGGTTTTTGACAATTTCAGTGGAGATTTTATCTAAGTAATCTTTTCGTGCGTTAGCCACTTTTTCATGGATACGTGCTACGTTGATTTTAGCTTTGTACCAATTCGATCCGCCTATGGTTCGTCTACTCAAGATTTGTTGTGCTTTGGCTAGTTTTTCTTCTAAAGTACGGAAAAACTTTGGGTTGGAATAGATCATTCCATCTGAGAGAATAGCAAAATCTTTCAAACCAACATCAATGCCAACTGCAGAGTTTGTTTTTGGTAATTCTGCTACTTCCGTTTCAGTTACTAAAGAAACAAAATACTTTCCTGAAGGATTACGTCTAATGGTAGCACTAATGATTCGACCTTCAACTTCACGACTTTTCGCAAAACGAACGTTCCCTAGTTTTGGTAACTTAATATGACGACCTGCCACAGCGATATTTCCGTTTGTATGTTTGGTTGTGTAAGATTGAACAGGATTCTTTTTAGACTTAAATCGAGGTTGCTTATTTTGCTTTTTGTAGTAGCGTTCATAAGAATCAGATAAGTTTTCAACTGATTTTTGCAAAGCAATACTATCTACTTCCTTTAGGAACTCATAATGTTTCTTTAATTCAGGAAGGGATTTAACCGTTTCATATTTGTTTAAGCATGTACCTTTCCAATCGTTTGCTCGAAGTTGACCATTCTGCTTCATTTCTTCGGCCATGTACCAATAAGCGTCTTTTTCTTTTTGTTTGCCTAGGAAGAAGTTGAACACAAATCTCGAACAACCAATGGTTTTATTAATGAGTTCAGTCTGGTTTTTGTTTGGATAGATACGGAATTTATAGGCTTTGTTGACAAGCATGACTTTCACCTCACCTAAACAAGAACGTTCGTTCTTATTATACCATAGTGAGGAAAGTTTTGGCTAACGCCAACCGACATTCATCTCCCACCTACTCATTGGGCTACGCCCTTCACATTCTTTGAGGCGGGAGTCTTCCGCCAGGAAATGACAAAAACGCCTGTCACCACCCAAGCTGGGCGACAGGCACTCCGTTTTATATCATTCACTCTATTTGGACGTTTATTTCACCATCGCTATTACTCTCTATCCTATACAAGCACAAGCTCTTTCTGAACGGAATTAGAAGCATGCTCGATTTTATCAACGAGAATTTGGATTTTATCGACCACCAGACGGCGATTCTTGATTTCTTTTATTCTTCTTTCAATTTCCGCCAATTCGTTCGCCTTAATCTTGGCAACATTCCTAGCGATAAAATCAGAAACGGCTTCACTATTCTTCAGTTCAATCAATTTATTGATTTGTTTCGTTAAAGTTGAAAGAAACGGCTTTTCTAAAGATATAGCTCTTGTCACTACATCCCTTAATAACAGATTTAAATAGTCGATATCCGTATTGATTTCATTCAATAACTCCTCACGAGTATATGAAGGCTTCAGTTTATTTCTCAGGACTTCCAGATGATTTTCCCTAGTCGGATATCGGCTTGAATTCATCAACTCATCATATACGCTCTTAAAAACTTTAGTGGATATATCTAGGGCAACAGCCTCATTCGTTGTCCCATTCAATACCCGCTCAATTTTATTAAAGCCTTCTTCAAGTAAGTCCATGAATGTATCCACATCCATTGCTTCTTCACGCATTTGTTTTGCATAGCTCTTAATGGTCTCCCGAAGTGAACTGCTTAGTCTTGTTAATACCGGGATTCCATGTATTAAATTAAACATTTTATTTTCAATTTCTGTGATCGATACTTTGTTCATCTGTTCATGAGCAAGAATAATGTCAATGAGCGGCTGCATATAAAAAGGCTTGTTGACTTTCCTTTTTGAATAATACATGGCAAGACTGTAGAAATCTTGCTCTGCCTTCTCAAACTTCTCAAAACGGCTAGGTGTCGCAAAAGGATAAAAAATTAAAATATCAAATAAATCCCTTGAGAAGCGTTCAATCAGATGGACAAAGCTCTTCCGATCATAAGAGACTTCCGAAGTTGTTTTTTCAATGAGCGCTGATACATTCTGAGCAACCTCCCGATAAAAAGGATTTTCTTTATATATTTCAAATGATTTTAGTAGAGTCTCTAAAATTTGGTTATTCGTTTCAGTCACTTTTTCATTCGCAACCTCAATCACAATTCCCGTAAATTTAGACATGAACTTGCTGTAAAGCATTTCGCGAAGCTTGTTGTTCACTTTATCAGTCGGGAACTCTGATCCCGGTGCTTGGGAAACGAGAATACGAACCTGTTCGATGTCTTCATCTGTAATCTTTTCAAAGCTGCAATCTAAAAGCTGTTTAATCTTTTTAGTGAAATATTCATTATCTAAAATATCTTGCTTTACGTCATCCCTTAATTGGGAAAGATTGTTCTCCAAGTTTTGTATAGCTTGGCTCATAAAGCGAGTCGTGATCAAGTATTTACTGCTCTCGAGCCCCTCTAAATTACTTTCCTGATTATTTTTTTCATAGATACCATGAAAAATGGATTTCATTGTTTCAATGTTATTATCAATTCTCTTTTTCAATACCTCAAAACGTTCTTTACTATAATACTCCTGCAAAGCTTGCTTAAATTCTGGGATATTGTTCGTTAATCCAAAGCTCTCCAGCTTCTCAACAGCAAACCTGCCACTTTCCAGTTCAATTTCTTGTAAATAAGCTAAAGATGAACCAATAAATAGACGCTTCCGATCTACCAGTTTATATTTTTCTATCGAGTCATAACTAAGAGCCTTAATATTACTCTCTGCAGCAAAACCATCATTCGCCAAATCAATCTTATTTCCAAAAATAAAGAATTTATCACATAAACGAATGCCATCATCATCATTTTCCTTTAAAAGTACGTTTAATTGTGTTCCCAATAAATTCGGAGTCTGACCTGCATTCGTTACGAGCACAATGGAATCTGCGTGTTTTAATCGCTCGATGGTTTGTTTTTCATGGATTTGCGTAGGAGAATCGAATCCAGGTACATCGTAAATGACGATGTTCTTCATATCCTTCAATTCTCTCGAACGTATAATGATTCTTTTTGCCGCGCGGGATTTACTTGGATTGGTGATGAATGATTTTAGCTCATCACCATATACTTCATAATCATGAAACTCTCTTGGCTGTAATCCTAGATATTGTTTAATTTCTTCTTTCTCTTTAATGATTTCCTTTATATCCTCTTCCGTCCTTGCAGCATGCATTTTATGCAGCGTAGGGTTCGTAACACTTAATTCATTAAAATAATGCTCAAAATCCGCCAGTGCCAATGAATCAAAACTCTTCAGCCCACTCGTATCATATTCAACACTTTTTAACAAGTTTATAAACTTCTCATTAAATTCATTGAAGCTGTAAAACTCCACAACCGCCTTATCCTCATCACCAAATTCCAGTTGCGTAGCTGTATATGTACAACGAACAGGGGCGTCCGGCAAAATCTTATTGGATATCAATGCGTTCGCGAACGTACTTTTCCCTGCTTTTTCAAGTCCCACTACCGCCACTTCGAATAGATCTTTTTCAAGCTTTTGGATCGATACACTATTTTTTTCATAACACTCTTTAATAAGCGTTCTCTCTTCAGCACTCATGATATGACTCTCATCATCAAGCTTCAGGATATCATCGATCGTCCCATTGCCGGTTTTTAAAAGAGATAGATAAATTTGCTTGTCTTGTTCCCATTGATTCATCTCGGTTGTCACACTCCACGAAATATAATATGTACGTACTGCCTGCATAAATGGATAAAGAATACGTTAAGACTATTTTTCTTTCGTCTACATAGGTCTTGTTAATTCTTCATCTCTAACTTTCAAAAGACTGGGTTTACCCCCAATAACTTCCTATCTCATATATCGGCTCTAAGACAACAATCTTAAATCGTTAGACCTATGAAATTGCAGGAAATGTAAAAATGCCTGTCATCACCCAAATCAGGAAATGACAGGCATAAACCATACTACATCGCTAATTTCTTGTCAGAAGATTTGACAACGGAGTTCAACAACAAAAAATAGACACCCCATCAAGGACGCCTTCCGCATTTGAAAAGGGCATAGAACTTCCCTCTCCTATTCATCATATGATGTAAGTAAAATCACTATAACACTATATCATGTCTAAGTTTTACGGTAAAGAGGATGACCCAAAAGGACAAAATACGGCCCTTCTGGGTCATCCTCCTGCAAGGCCCCGTCATGAAAACCCTATAAAACCAAGGGATTATGTGACGGGACCTTGTAGTAAAAATCCGTTTTGGTAATTTATTAGGGATTTATGGGATAACCTCTTTTGAATGTGTTATGGTTTGTTCAACAAAGCTTAAGACATTTTCTGTGAACTATCGTTTGATTTTGAAGTTCTCCTCTTCTTCATAATGAATCGTCTGTCAATATAAAAAGCTGTGAACACTGCTAATAACCCAGTAAAAAACAGATTGCCGTAAGGTTCAAGAGGAAACGGTTTGCCTTCAAGCTGAATATCATTCGCCCGAAATTCGAGTCGTTTCACCGCATGTTGAGCAGTGAGAAGGTCCTCTTGCTTGGCTAAATCTTCAAGTTGAACTTCAAATATAAACCGATCTGAGGAATCGCTGTGAACAAACGAAAGCTCCTTGGCATTCCCCTTTTCGTTCCAGTTTTTGATCTCCTCCGCAGCCAACGATTTCGCTTCTCTTCCCGGAACAATCATTTTATCTAATTGCGGGGTATTCGATAATAAATGCCTTGAAATCAAGTTCAGTCCGTGTTTCGTCACAATAGGATGCTCCGAACTTGAAATGGAAAGAACCTTTGTCGTTCCAGTATCTGAATAGATATCAAAGACGGAAGCCAGCGCCATTTCCTCCACACCGTTATACAGCAGCACACCTGCCTTTTTCTTGTTCCATTGAAAAGCGTTATTCAATGTATAGGTGCGCACATCGACATCAAATGGGGCCATCTTTGGATTTTGAACGAAGTGGTATGATGGATAGTTCATTTCTTGTGCAATTTTTTCTGCCGCAGGTTCGCCTAATCGTTGCGAAATCACATAAAGAACGGCATCGATTCCCGATGAAACACCAGCCGAGGATACTACGTTTCCGTCCTGCATATACCGCTGATCCCATCTCCAGTCCGTTTCAGGAAATTTCTTTTCAACTGCGTCAAAGAGGCGGTTTTGCCAGTGAGTGGCCACTGATTTTCCTTTCAATAAACCCGCAGCCGCAAGATTCCCTGATCCCCCGCAAATGCTTAGTAAATTAGTGTTGGAATGTTTTTGCAGCCATTCTTGAACAGGTTGAAACTTCTTTTCATCATTCATTGGCATAAAAGGAATCGCGATAATATCAGGACTTTTCCCGAGCAATATATCCATTTCTTTAAAAGAGTAATGCGGTATCACATCAAGGCCGCCGGTTAATGACCTTACCTCATTGTCTGAGGCAACGGCATAGACATTGAACTCCCCAGTCCGGGAGAACAATTCATACGGAATCATGAAATCGGATCCCTCAGTCGTTTCATTCCCCAATAGTACCGCAACAGTGGGTTTGTTCGGATCATATTCAGGCTTCTCTATTCCTTGTAAAGAAGGAATGGGCTCCTGGCGAATCGCTCCGTAAAAATCTTTCTGTGAACGAGTAATTCCGAAAAAACCAACCCCTCCTACCATCACGGTGAAAATACTGATATAAGCAATCAAACGTAGTAATAACTTTTTCATTTCATTTGTCTCCTCGCTAATATATTTTAACTACCATACCTTCGTAAGGTATAAAAATTTAAAAAAATAAAATTACCATCCTGTTTTAATCAATGTCACAATCACATACCCTACCGACATGACCGTTGAAAGAGAGGTCATGATGATCATGCCCTTACTTTTAAATCCATCTTTAACTAATTGGTAAACCGACCAGAGGACTGTTACGAGACAAAGAACAATCATTATTCTCTGAACCCCTATCATCCCATCCATATTCATGCTCATCACCCCGCCAGCGGACCCTCCCAGAAAAGCAAAAAGGAGAAGTCCATGCAACCAGTGTTGGGTAGCTAAAAAAGTGATAATCATCGGCAGAAATGCTGATATCTTTTGTCCTGTTTTCGGTTTGGTTGATACTTTTTGCCCTGTTTTCTTCTTCGCACAGCAGATTTTCATTATTTTCCCTCCTGTAAAAAACTTTGTAAAATGAACTTCCTGTAAGGATAATATAAATCCGCTTTATGAACTCAATATGAACGGAACAAATCATTTCAAAAAAAATACCGCCCAATTGGCGGCACTTCTATCATTTATTATCCAAAACATCTGAATCAACAGGCAATGTCACTTCAAAAGTTGCACCTGTTCCCAGTTTTCCTGATACTTGAATATCCCCCTGATGCATGTCTATGATTTGTTTCACAATCGATAAACCGAGGCCATTTCCTTTAACTGAAGAGTTGCGGGCTTTATCCACTTTATGAAACGGCTTAAAAATATCCGCACGTTCTTCTGCAGGGATTCCAATTCCATTATCTGTGATGGATACGGTGTTCTTGTTATCTTTCATCACGGCTTCAATCACAATCTTTCCGCCTGCTGGCGTGAATTTTATACTATTGCTCAGTAAATTGATCCACACTTGACTCAACTGGTCTTCATCCGCTTGAACCATTAAAGGCTCCAGATGAAGAGCGATTTCAATTTCTTTTGCTCCCCAGTGCGGATCCAACGCAATGACGACTTTCCGAAGTTGTTCATCTAATCGGTAAGTACTGACATTTAACGGCTTATTGTCATGCTGCAGATGGGATAATTGCAGTAAATTTTGACTTAACCGCGCTAACCTCTCGCTCTCCTCTTCAATGATGGTCAAATAGCGAAGGCGGCTTTCCTCACTCATTTGCTTCTGCTTTAACGCTTTGGTAAAACCAGAAATAGACGTTAAGGGTGACCCAATCTCATGTGAGACGTTGGAAACAAAATCTCGGCGCATTCGATCCAGTTTAGCGAGTTCTTTCGCCATCTGATTAAAGCTAACGCTCAAAACACCGATTTCATCCTTGCGTTTCGTAGGAAGCTCCACATCGAATTGTCCTTTCGCCATCCTCTTGGTCGCTTCCGTCAAACGGACAATGGGATTTACGATATAACGCGCCGCAACAATAATCAACAGACTGCCCAAAAACAGGATAATGAGGTACATAAGATGGATGGAATTCATGATTTCATTCTCGACTGGATTTTTTTCTACGGTTATAAATAAGGCGTAAGGCTGCCCATCTACCTGAAATGGAAGGCCGACTAAAGGATATTTAGGGATGTGCATATTACCAAGGTCTATTTGATCGAGATGGCGAACATCACCGGCAAGCACCTTCTCTACATCCTGAGACTCTATCTCCATGGGCCACTTTTTTTTATCAAGGAGCGGCTGCCCGTCCTTATCGTAAAGTTGGAGAAGGTTGTTGGAGAGTCCGGAAACGCTTTGCATAAACGGCACTAACTCAGCGGAAGGTGTCGACTCATACGTTTGGATAATTTGCTTGCCGTTCTTAATGAGAATGTCTTGCACCAAATTTTGAACTCGGCCTTCATACAAAAAGGTGCTGACAATAAGTGCTGTGATCAGACTCAACATCACGATTCCGACAAAAATCAATACAACACGAGTATATAGCGATTTAATATGTATGCACCTCCAATTGTTAAAAGTGCCTGTCACCACCCGATTAGGGTTTCTCCAATTCTTCTCGTTCTCCTGCTTTAAAAAAGGAAAACACCTTATTATGTTGAACCATTAAAGGCAAAGCGTTTTAAAAACTAAAGTATACCAGGCGAGGAAATCATGATGAAAAAAGAGCAGTCTATAACATACAAAATATTGGGATTAGATGATTTACATTCTACTCTCCTTAAAACGTTCAATCGGTATCAAGAGACAAATCATGTATGGTTTCAAGAAAACAGCCAATATAACCTTAAAGCTGACCATTTTGTTGAGCAGTGGAATGACGAAAAAAAGGCGCTTGTCATTCGTTCACTGCAACATTGCGTTAAAGCTGGAGGGTTTGTCATAGGAGCTTTTGCAAATCGTGAGTTAATCGGATTTTCCAGTGTGGAAGGCGAATTGTTCGGTAGGAATAAGGAATATACAGAGCTGTCCTATATTCATGTGTCTAACGAATACAGAAACAGCGGTGTAGGCAAGAAGATGTTTGAGTTGTGCTGCTCAAAAGCAAAACAAATAGGTGCCAAGAAGCTATATATAGGTGCTCATCCTGCAGAAGAAACACAGCATTTTTACAGATCCGTCGGCTGTACATTCGCAAAAGAGATTAACGAGAAGATCTATGAGAAAGAACCTTTAGATATACAATTAGAATTTATCTTATGAAAAAGGTACCATCCCTCTCTACCTTGAGAGGATAGCACCCCGTTTTTCACACATTCAGACCGGAAGCACTGTATCGATTGCCGCTTTCCTTTTTCGGTGTACATACCATTCGGCCGCAGAGAGATTGATGATCAGCGAAATGAATACCGCAAGAGGAAAGCCAACTGCAAAGCCGAGTCCCATTGCAAACACAAAAATCGGCATGAAAATCCGGAACGTCACAAAGCCCAACGTAACGGCATAGCTTCGAAGCATCCACTCCTGGTGACTTTGAATGTTTCTCTGGCGAATTCGTTTCAGCCCCAGAAATGTGGTAACAAACCAGAAAGCATCAAGCACGAGAAATGCAAACGCGGAACCAGCACCTCCCGTAGCATAAAAAGCAAGAAAAACCCCTGCCGGAACACTGAGAAAAATAGAGGAAACATACACTTTGCCGATTGTCCTGTGCATGTTCGCCTTTTTCCGGCTTTCCTTTAAAAACTGAAAAGGACCGACAACAAGAGCGACCGCTCCCGTTATAATGTGAAAATAAAGAACGCCCTGCCATATGCGAATCGGAAAATCAGGATCCTCCAGCTTCCCCGACACTATTCCGCTCTCCTTCGGATCATGAAGAATATACGCCATCACGAGATAGGCCATAAAGACCATCACCACAACATAACAAATCAAAACGGTAACGTTCACTTTTCGTGTGCCCACCGCTCCATCCCCCCATAAATGCTCATTTTCCTTAAACTTTTTCCAGACCCACTGCCCATTTCACTGTAACCCTCTTACCATTGCCTCAATCTGAAACGAAACCAACTCTTCCTTTTCGTGCCAATCAAAGCCCGGAAATGTAATTAACAAAGAAGTAATGCCATGAAGGGAGGCCCATAAAGACTGTGAAACAAGCTGCACATCATTCTTTTTCAGTTCTCCCGCATCCATGGCCTCTTTCACCATCTCCGTTAATAGTAAAAAACCTCTAAATCGGTCATTATCCATTGAAAGAGCCTTTTGCAGCTGATGGACATTTTCGATGAAGATGAGCTGATAATAATCAGGATATTCCAGCCCGAATGCGATATAGGCATGCAAGGTTGCCTTTAGTCGTTCAAGTTCACTCCGGCCTTCGCTGTCGGCAACGGCCTCTTTTAACCTTCCGAAAAACTGTCCATACGCATGCCTTAATAAGTGAATCAAAATCTCTTCTTTATTGGCAAAATAGTTATAAATAGCTGTAGCGGAATAGTCGATTCTTGCGGCAATTTTCCTCATTGAAACATGTTCATACCCTTCTGTTACAAAAAGGTGGACAGCAGCATCGATGATTTCCTGTTTCATTTCTTCGATTTCTCTTTGTCGTCTTTCTTTTGTGCCCATTTCGCTTTGCTCACTCCTACTGCTGTTGATAAAAATAGTTTTAGGCCCTTGTATAACTGCTTCTCTTTAAATACCCAACCATATAGTTAACACTGTTAATTTATATTACAATGTTAATTATACATATTTAGAATAATTTGTAAATTGATTTTTCAGTTAAAATGGAAAATGGGCAGCTTGTATTTAAGCAGATAACCTGCTGATGATAGACTATTTCTCACAAATAAAAAATGTAGTTTGCCGCAGTATATATTTCGTATATGAAATAAGCCGGAAATATTCAAGTTATGAATATTTCCGGCTTATTACAGTTAAATCATAATTGTGTTATAGCATTCTTTCGCTCAATAAGAGCTTTCTTTTGAATGAACCTGGAATTCAGATTTTGTTAAGTCGGCTGCATGACTGTGACCAGGGCCAAAGAGATTTAATACGACTACTCCAGCAATAATCAGTAAAATCCCGATGACACTGCCAACCGTTATTTTTTCTTTCCAAATCAACACAGATATTAAAACGGTTGCTACTGTCCCTAATCCTGACCAAATGGCATAAGCCATATTGAGCGGCAGGGTCTTCAGTGATAAAGATAAAAAGAAAAAGGAGAAAGCAAAGCTTGAAACAACCCCTAACACAGGGAATAACTTTGTAAACCCTTCAGACGCTTTAACCATGGATGTGCCAATAAGCTCTCCAATGATCGAAAACAACAAATAGATATATCCCATTATTCATTCTCCTCTTTTGTCCACGTAACAAGTTCAGTCAATACGCGTTCTCTAAGCCCTTTTTCTAAAGGAGCTAATCCGAATATTTCTGCAAACCATAAACCATCAGCAGCAAGACGTGCAATGGTAGGACGTACAGAATCCGTGTTTTCAGATTCGATATTATCCTGCCAAATTCTATATTGCTTTTGAAGTTTTTCAAGCAATTCCGGGTTGGTGAAGACAGCTGCTAGTAATCCAGAGCTCACTTTTAATCCATCTTCAATTTCTCTAAACGTAGCTTCTACGTAAGCCCTGCTCCATCTTCCAGATTGATCATCAACATTTACTCTTTCCTGAATTTCATTCACATACTGATTTGTTAACTCATCAACCATTCCTCTAATTAAGGCTTCTTTCGTTGGAAAATGATAGAGTAAGCCTCCTTTGCTGACACCTGCTTTATGAGCTGCAGCTTCTAGAGTTAATTGAGCTGCTCCTTCATTTCGAACGATTTCTGATGCTGCCATTAAGATTAACTTTCGTTTGGGAACATTTTCCATCATTTTCATAAACCTCCAAAAGGGTAACAACTTTTACATTTTAACTGTACCGTCCAGACGGTTTTTTGTCAATTTACTAAATCTCAACTAATTATAAGGATGTATCCTGTTTCCTCCGGGACTCCGACAACGATTCTTTGACGGGCTTGCATATAAATACACAACATTCTTTTAGCTTATAAAAAAAGCAGTTTGCTTATTCGCAAACTGCCTGATGGATGACCCGTACGGGATTCGAACCCGTGTTACCGCCGTGAAAGGGCGGTGTCTTAACCGCTTGACCAACGGGCCGTGGCAGAGAAGAAGGGATTCGAACCCTCGCGCCGCGTTCGCGACCTACTCCCTTAGCAGGGGAGCCCCTTGAGCCACTTGGGTACTTCTCTATATAAAAACACCGTGCACCCATCGTTGATACGACCACCTAAGCGTTACTTGTGCAGTTAGCTCGATCAGGCTTATCCGCGGCACACAGAAGAATCCACTTATGGCTGCTTCCTTCCGGACCTGACCAGTTTCATGGGTTTCTGTTGCGCAGGACCCGATTGTCAACACCACTTGCACAAGGCAGACCTTACATGAATCGTACCGTGGATGGGAATTCAATCCCGCTAAGGCGGATTGCGGGTTACAGGGCACCGCCATCTCCCCATCTAGCACGGTATGTATCATCACTTTATCTGAAGATAAGTCCCGCCTATGCCGTCCTTCCAATCTGTTTTGTGAACCCGCGATCTCGCAGGTGGGTTTCCGCATGTTGACGTTCCTGCGATCCTCGCTTACAGGGAGGCATGGCATCAGTCAACAAATATAAGAATCCCGATAAAACAGTACGGTTCAAAACAAATAGGAATAACGTACACCGCAGGATATGTGATTAATCATTTCAAGTCAATGTTTTGGCGCGCCCGACAGGAGTCGAACCCATAACCTTCTGATCCGTAGTCAGACGCTCTATCCAATTGAGCTACGGGCGCATATGATGTAAATGGAGGCGGCAACCGGATTCGAACCGGTGAATAAAGGTTTTGCAGACCTTGGCCTTACCACTTGGCTATGCCGCCAATCATAACAAATCATATTTACTTGTTAGATAGTTATAACATTTTATTAAATATACAAAACCTCATAAGCCGCGTTTTGTTCACCATGTACTGCAAACGAAGCGCACTTCTCGTACAAGGTGGAGAATCATCTATCTCACCGCATGAAAGCGATGGTGTCTATATCGGTTGTATTCCCTCAAGACACTTCCCCTACCATTGTTTGGGTTTCTCGCTCGTGGGGTTTACCTCGTTCCACCTTCAAGGTTTCCCTCGAAGCTCCGTCACTGTGGCACTTTCAAGGTATTCACACCATATCCAACGGACTTAGGTGTTTTCCCTGCCGTCAGCCTGATGTTCAATCAAGCTGCCCTGACTTATCGTTTCGCCAGGCACGAACACTACAGACATCTCAGTCTGTGCGAGCACGGACTTTCCTCACAGATCGAAATCTGCGCGATTCTCTCCGGTTTTGTATAGAGTTGTAAAAAGTGCGGGTGAAGGGACTCGAACCCCCACGCCAAAGGCGCCAGATCCTAAGTCTGGTGCGTCTGCCAATTCCGCCACACCCGCATGATATTCATTTTAAATTTTAACTTTCGATCGTTCCTAGTTATCGCCCATCGATTTTCAATAACTGTCTTGCTGGCGACAAAATCTATCTTACCCTATAACTTCGTAGAAATCAACATCTGTGAAGTTAGTATTTATTGGAAACAAGTGTGTAAAAAGAGCGATTGTTCCTGTTACAATATGAGAAATGTGCGAAAATCTTTTTCTGCTAACAATCTAATTTTAAGTAAAAAACCGCAAGGAAAATAAAAACATAAAAAAGCTTGTAAAGAAAAAATACCTCTTTCTCTACAAGCTGACAGGAAAAAGCTATGTTTTTTCCTGTTTCTAAATCTTGAATTTATTCACTACATCTTTCAATTCTTCAGCCATGTTTGCTAGCAGTTTAGCTGAAGAAGATACTTCTTCCATAGAGGCAAGTTGTTGTTCTGTAGAAGCAGCAACTTCCTCGGCACTTGATGAATTCTCCTGAGCGATTAATGCAATTTGATCCGCTGTAGAAGTGAATGTTTGAACACCTGATGAAATTTTCTCGATGGTCAATGCCACACCTTCTATTTGAGGGGTCATTTCTCTCGTGCGGCCTAATATTTTATTAAATTTCTCAGATGTTTCTTTTGAAACGGATAATCCGGATTCCACATTTTTTGTTACTTCTCCCATAATATGAACGGACTGGTTAGTGTCTTTTTGGATACTATCAATCAAAACAGAAATCTGTTTCGCGGACTCCTGAGACTGTTCAGCAAGTTTTCTTACCTCATCAGCTACAACTGCAAAACCTTTCCCATGTTCTCCCGCTCTGGCAGCTTCAATGGCTGCATTTAAGGCGAGGAGATTCGTTTGATCAGCTATACCACTGATGACATCCAAAATTTTGCCGATTTCTTGTGATCGTTCTGAAAGAGATTGAATAACTCGATTAGATTCAGCAACTGAACTGTGAATGGATTTCATTTGTTCTAAATTATCCCTGACAGATCCCCCGCCATCTTCTGCCTCTTTTCCCGTATCTTGAGATAATTCAAGAATATTTTTCGACCTGTCGGCGATAGAGAGGACACCGTTTTTAATTTGTTCTAATACGTTTGCATTTCCATCAATTTTTGCCGATGCACCTTCAGCTCCGCTCGCAATTTCCTGTATAGCCGATGCTACATGCTCGGTAGCCGCGGTCGTTTGTTCCGCACTTGCCGTTAATTCTTCCGAAGAGGCAGCAACATGTTCAGCGGAAATGTTGACCTGATTAATGAGCTGTTTCATGCTTTGTTTCATACTATTATAATCGTTGATTAATTGTCCCACTTCATCTTTCGTACGAACGTTGACTGCTTCACCTGAAAAATCGCCATCCGCTGCCCGCTTTAGCTCTTGGCTAATCTGCAAGATTGGCTTAGTTAACCTTCTTGAGAAATAATTGACAATTATCATACCTAACCCAATTGAAATGATAGTGATAATAGAAACCGTCCATAGTATATCTGAAGCCCCGCTGTTAAACTCTGAGAGGTAAGCGCCTGAACCAATAATCCAGCCCCAGTTAGGCTCCATCTCAACATAAGAAATTTTCGTTTCAACTTCGTTTGTAGTTGGGTTCGTCCACTTATATGTAACATATCCTCCGTTTTTTCCTTTTTCGACAAATTCTCTTCCAATCATGACTCCATCTTCTGATTCAACTTCGGTAAGATCCTGTCCTTCATTGGCAGGATTCATAACAGAAACGGCCTCTTTGTTAATCGCCCACATATAGCCTGTTTTCGCAACGGTGTACTCCTCTTTGATGGGCCGTTTATTTTCAGAATCCTTTTCACCCAATAATTCCTGACGAACCATTTCCTGTGCTTCTTCAAGCGTGATATTCCCCGCTTCTACTTCTTTGTTCATTAAATCAATCATGCCTATAACCATTTTCGCACTGCTTTTAAGCTGAACCTTACCCGATTCAATGAGTTCTCTTTCTGAAAGCTTATACTCACTAACCCCAATCACCATTGAAGGAATAATCAATAAGCATAAACATAAAATAATTAATTTACTTCTAAGCGACTGAAAGTTTATCTTCACTTGACTTCTCCTTATTGCTTTTTATTTCGCACTATATATCATCATTATTCGACAGGATTCAAACGAATCGAAGTAGCATTCTCATTCTTCTAATCATCATTTTTATCATTAATTGCCCGACTAAAGTTAGGATTTCATTAAAACGTAATGCAGCTGCCCATCCAGTTATAATCTCTAATTTCATAAAAATGAGTAGCGTGGAAGGATGAAATATAAAGTCAAGTGCTCTCCCAAGAACTTCTATGAACTAACTTATTTGACCTACTCCCTTCTATCCCGCAGTCTCTTTAATCAGCTACTCAATACTAAACTAATCCCCTCCCTTTATTCCTTTATTCGGAACTATAATTCCTAATTATTTAATTTATCGGTTATATAAAACTAATTTGAATAGAAATACAATTCATAAATGAATTTTTATCTAGAAGTGATTGTTTAAGCCAATCATTTATACCCTTTATACTTAATTGTTTAAGAATGCGGGATACCCTTGTGTTCCTTTAGAGAAAGAAGAACTTATTTCGATTCTGTGTCCTTTCGGATGACCACAAGGATTCGGTGGCAGGTTTATACAAAAACATGGGACAGTCAAAAAAAAGACAGCTTGCGTTATTCGCAAACTGTCTAATGGATGACCCGTACGGGATTCGAACCCGTGTTACCGCCGTGAAAGGGCGGTGTCTTAACCGCTTGACCAACGGGCCGTGGCAGAGAAGAAGGTATTCGATCCCTCGCGCCGCGTTCGCGACCTACTCCCTTAGCAGGGGAGCCCCTTGAGCCACTTGGGTACTTCTCTATATGAATTTATTTGGTTGCGGGGACAGGATTTGAACCTGCGACCTTCGGGTTATGAGCCCGACGAGCTACCAGACTGCTCCACCCCGCGATAATAGAAATGTATATAATCTCTCCTGCTCGTAATAAAGAGAAAATTGACCGTCCCAATCTCAGATTGATTAATCAAGATGCCCCTCGATTGGTACACTGATGTGCAGCTGCGAAGCTTATTCGGTCGTGCTCCACCCCGCGATAATATAAATGAAACTGAATGGCGGAGGAAGAGGGATTCGAACCCCCGCGGGCTGTTACACCCCTGTCGGTTTTCAAGACCGATCCCTTCAGCCGGACTTGGGTATTCCTCCATATGGTGGAGCCTAGCGGGATCGAACCGCTGACCTCCTGCGTGCAAGGCAGGCGCTCTCCCAGCTGAGCTAAGGCCCCATCTAAACTTACTGGTCGGGAAGACAGGATTCGAACCTGCGACCCCTTGGTCCCAAACCAAGTGCTCTACCAAGCTGAGCTACTCCCCGTTCTTTCTTGTCTAGCTACAGCTCCTAATCTTTCAGTCGTTTCACTTCTGTCCATGAAACCAAAGAGCGGTTTCCCGTTCAGAAGCCCAACGCCTTTCAAGATTGAACAGTCGCTTTCGCTTTTCTATAATATGGCGCGCCCGGCAGGAGTCGAACCCACAACCTTCTGATCCGTAGTCAGACGCTCTATCCAATTGAGCTACGGGCGCATATTTCATCATCATTTATCTCATTTTGGCAGGGGCAGTAGGAATCGAACCCACACCGGAGGTTTTGGAGACCTCTGTTCTACCGTTAAACTATGCCCCTATCTTATCTGGCGGAGAGCAAGGGATTCGAACCCTTGAGACAGCGTTAACCGTCTACACGATTTCCAATCGTGCTCCTTCGACCACTCGGACAGCTCTCCGTAAATATAAAAGTGCGGGTGAAGGGACTCGAACCCCCACGCCAAAGGCGCCAGATCCTAAGTCTGGTGCGTCTGCCAATTCCGCCACACCCGCAAATCAAATTGTCTAACGACAGCTCCATACAATGATCAGTTTTTGTCGATCACCGTTTCGCTGGCGACAAAATTATCTTACCTTATATTTTCGCGGAAATCAACATCTATGAAGTTAGTATTTTTTAGAAATCATACGTTGTTGAACGGACAGAAACGACGGTGACATCTCTTACCTTATTCAAAGGGCAGGTGAATTAAGGATATTGACGTATTATATAACATAGTATGGATAGATAATTGAGCTTGAAAAAAGATAGGATGATGAAAAAAGCTTACTATTTCAAAGTTTTAGGAGGGAATCTAATTGTCAAACGAACATATTAAAGGATTAAGTATTATGTCATCTTTATTAGCGATAGCAGGGTTAGTTCTTATGTTTTCAAGTATTTCTTTTGGAACTTCTTTAGGGGATGCCTGGCTTCTTAATCAGGCAGACGGCGTCGCTGATAGTAACCGATACAACATGATTGTGGAAACTTATAAAAACAACTTTGTCATTATTGGAAGCATACTGTTCGGTGCAGGCGTGTTAACAGCTATCCTTTCTTATTTTACATCCTTGCTCTTCGTAAAAAAGGAGAACAAAAATATCGTCTAATTGTTTGTCAACAAACAGATAGGATTATTGACGAAGGAACATCGTATTAACATGGAAAAAGACTTTATCAAAAAAATAGGCGAGAACACCCCTTCCTCATGGAATGAGAAAAACCTATTCCAAAGAGGAGACGGGAGATGAATCGCCTTCGGACATGAGACGGTTGACTCGCCATTTCCATTGTCCCACCTTCCGAAAGCGCTTATCATGGAACTTTTCATTATGAACATACGAATGCTAACTACAAATTTTTTCTTCCCAACCATCCGTAGAGAACATATGTTTGCTATCCGCTTTTGAAAATGGTATAATATAGACAGTAAAAGAGCATTGAAGGAGGCTATTAAAATGTCAAAGGTAACACCATTTTTGATGTTTCAAGGAAATGCAGAAGAGGCTATGAATTATTACACTTCTTTAATCGAAGATTCGGAAATAACCAGTATTATTCGTTATGGAGCAAATGGACCAGGCGAAGAGGGCAGCGTCATGCAAGCTACCTTTTCATTGAAGGGACAAGAATTCATGTGCATTGATAGCAATGTGAAGCATGAATTTACGTTCACTCCATCATTTTCAATCTTTATGACATGTGATTCAGAAGAGGAAATAGATAGCCTTTATGAAAACTTAAGTAAAGGCGGAGAAGCTCTTATGCCGCTTGGCGATTACTCCTTTAGTAAAAAGTTTGGCTGGATCGTCGATAAGTTTGGCGTTTCATGGCAATTTAATCTTCCCCTCTAAATCGTACTAAATAAGATAAACGGGCAAAGATTTTAATTGGCAGGCAACATATGTATGTACATAGCAACAACTCCAGGTAACAAGGGCGATCCTTTAACAAGGGGTCGTCCTTCCTATTGTTATACGAACCATGCCGCTACGACTTCTTCTGGAAGAGGAAAAACTTCTCCATCTTCTTCAAAAATGACATACCCTTTTTCAATTCCAAGAACTTTGAAACCGATCTCTTCACAAAGCTGCTCAACCTGATGTTCCCACTCCACAATCAATCACCTCACATTTCGCTTTGTTTAGTTGCAGTTTTTCAAAATAGAACTATTACGACCATCATAATAAAGGCGGATTCTTCTTTATTGTTCATTTACTTTGACTTTTTATACAGCTTCAAACCTTCTTCCAGCAATCTCTTCTTTCAAAGTCCGCTTTTCCTGCACTCCCACCCTGTCAGCAGCTTGTTTACCTGCTTATTTCCTTTTGAAGGGCTTATTAAAAATGCCTGTCACTCCCCTATTCGCGAAAGGACAGGCACTTATGTTTTACAGAACTCTTTTGTCAATATTTGATATGAACTTTCCCTGACACTAACGTCTCCACCGTTGGAATATCCGCAGGTGCCCACTGTAAAGATTTCAACTCATCAAGCGTCACCCACTTTAACTCAGCATGTTCTTTCGCCGTCGGTGTTCCTTCCACGATCTTTGTCTTATATGTAAGCAGTTGAACAATGATATTCGGATACTCATGAACGATATCTTCAATCAGCTCATATACCTCAACCGTACAGCCTAGCTCTTCTTTGATTTCCCGGACAAGGGATTCTTCCGGACTCTCGCCCTCTTCGATCTTCCCGCCTGGAAATTCCCATACATTCGGCTGGGACATTTGTGGTGAGCGCAGCGCACATAGAATTTCGCCCTGCTCGTTGATTGATACCGCTCCGACAACTTTTACTGTTTTTATCATGATAAACATGACTCCTTTCATATCGTGCTGACTTATGCTTCGAGCTATTCTAACCCTTCCACAAAAAAAGCATGCCTCCCTTTTACAAGAAACATGCTTTCCCTCTTAACAGGTTTTATGGAAAGTACCTAGCAATTCCCAAATTTCGTCCATTCATCCGACAACCTTCAAGCAGCAACAGGCAAAAAAAGAAAAGAATAGACCAACTTAAGGGTTGGACACACTATGTTCATCCATGCAAGCAGGAAATGTGATCGTTATGGTTGTTCCTTCATTTAAGGTACTATTTATATTCAATGTCCCATTCATTGTTTGAATAATTCGAACAGCGACCATCGAACCTAGTCCCGTACCTTTTTCTTTGCTGCTATAATAGGGCTCGCCAAAACGATTGATTTGTTCCTTGGTCATTCCAACCCCGTCATCGCTTATCTCGATGGTCATATGAGTTTTATTTACAGACGAAACGACAGAGAGTTCTCCGCCTTCAGGCATTGCCTCTATCCCGTTTTTAATCAAGTTTAAGAAACATTGTTGAAAATATTTCGTATTACCAAGCACCATTCCCGGTACCAGCTTGTCCGATATCGTCACTGAACTCATGTTAGCCAGCGGCTTGATGACTTCAATGATGTTTCGTATTTCACGATCTATTGAAATATGTTCTACTTTTTCAGGTGCGGGTTTTGCAAAGGCCAAATAATCACTAATAATGGACTCTGCGCTATTAAGCTCTCTAACCACATGCTGAATATACTGTTCCCTCACTTCTTGAGACAGACCAGGATCTTTCAGCAGGTCAATAAACCCTTTCACAACCGTTAAAGGATTTCGAACTTCGTGTGAAATACTGGCTGCAAGCTGGCTGACGACCTCCATTTTTTCAAGTTTTACTACTTTTGCCCTTATAAAAATCGCGCCTCTTAAAAGTTCGATGATCGATACAGCAAAAAACATGATGACTGGAGGAAGAACGATAAAATAAAATACATAAGCTTCCGTGATTTGAAAAGAGTCAGACATCATAACAGCGAAAAAGGTTGTAACAACCGCAAGAACGAAAGACAGTAAAATGGATGCCGTGATCTTGCCCTTTTTATTCAGCGTGTTGAACTTTGCTGAATAAAGCGCTGTTGCGATAAATATCACGATGTAAACAATAACCGTCAGAAAATTAGCTCCATAAAACACGAATCTAACGGTTAATAGAATCGTCAGCAAGGCCGCCCCTACAGGCCACCCGCCATAAAGGGTACCAATTATGAAAGGAATCTGCCTTAAGTCATGAACACAATACTCATCAATATAAATCGGGAATTTCATGCTTAAGATCATCGGTAAACTCATGCATATGGTCAAAAGAGTCTTTTTGTAACGTTTGAGCCTCTTCACATTCTCATATAAAACAAAATAAAGAAAAAGACTGGCTAAAATGTAAAATAGATTATCTAACACATTTTGATTAATATAAGTAAAGTTCACCATGAAGTCCCCTAACAGAATGTATTACTGGCTTTAGTATAAAGGAGACACCCTTCATGTGGGAAGCTTTTTTATGAAAGAAGAAAATGGAGAACCCTATGAAACGGCATGGTTTTTATACAAGAAAGAAATATTTGTTAACATAATATTTTTATTGTTAAATTAATTTATTCTATTATTTCCCCTACAAGCGGCTTTTTCGAACTCTCTCTTTTTCTCTCTCTTCCCGTCTGTAAATCCCCTATCTCTAAAAAGCGCCTGTTACTATCCCTATTTTGTCAATTTATATCCCTAACACCCAAATGTGGTTTGGCAGGATTAGTGATAGGCCTTTTTAAGGAGCTGTATAGCAGGATATTCAGTTATATCTCCCCCCAAAAAAGATATAAAGCCCTATATATATCAAATATGTATATATACTTATCTCATTTACAAGAACTGACATAATATATTAAGAAACAACAAAAACGATGCGAAAAAAGAAGGAACTCAAAGAGAATTATGCAGATAAATGAGATGTTATGTATATCTATCTCGATTTACAAAATATTCTATTAACTGAATAATAGAGACTATATTTTCCAATTTTTTTATAAGGGGGAACTTCTATGTATCGCAAAGCAATGAGCAAAACGATGACAGCCTTACTGGCAGCAGCTCTGACAATGAGTGCGGGTACTGTCTCAGCAGAAACGTCTCCATCCGCTCAAACCAATCCATCGAGTCACGCATTTGACAACAAGATTATAAAACGAATCAATGCAGACAACATGTACAACACGATCGCTCTATTATCCCAGCAACCTCGCGAAGCAGGAACTGAAGGAGAATGGCAGGCGGTTCAGTACATAAAGAGCCAATTTGAAAAGTACGGCTACGAAACGGAATTGCAGCCATTCCCAATTTATGACGCGAAAGAAGGGGCGACCGGAACGGCGTCAGCAGGCGGAAAAGATTTGGACGTTCATGTATTCTCCGGTTCCTTTAACGGCGATGTGACCAGCGAATTGGTTTATGTGAAAAAAGCATATCCAGAAGAAGTGCCTGATAGTGTAAAAGGAAAAATCGCTCTAGTCGAGCGGGGAGATTTGTCTTTCATTGAAAAAATGGAAAATGTCATCGATAAGGGTGCTGTAGGCGTTATTATGTTTAACCGGGAAGGGGCATCTGGAAACGACTTCGGAGTAGTAGATCCAGGCCAGAATATTCCGGCCGTTGCGATTTCAAGAGAGCAAGGCCTTGAATTAGTGGACCAGCTTAAAAGCGGACCTGTTGGGGCATCCATCCATGTTGAAGGCTCTGGTTTTATTGAAAAAACATCTTACAATGTAATCGCTTCTAAAAAACCGAACCCAAATAAAGATACAGGCCAGATCGTCTCCATCGGTGCTCACCATGATTCTGTTCATGGCGGCCCTGGTGCGAACGACGATGCTTCCGGCGTATCTGCCGTTTTAGAGCTTGCTAGGGTAATGGCTGATACTCCAACTGATACAGAGCTTCGCTTTGTGACATTTGGCGCTGAAGAAAAGGGCTTACTTGGCTCTTATCATTATGCGAGTGAATTAACAAAAGAGGAAGTGAAGAATCACGTAGCTCATTTCCAAATGGATATGATTGGAAGTAGAAATGCGGGCGGTGACTATCCAGCAGGCGGGTTAATCATGTTCACAATTGATGGCAAGCCAAATCTTGTCACCAATTTGGGGAACTCTGCAGGAGCCAGAACGGCATCCGAAAACATTCCTTATGGTCATCTAGGCCGGAGTGATCATGAGCCGTTCCAACTGCTTGGCATTCCTTCCGCATTGTTTATCCATGCACCGCTTGAGCCAGAGTACCATACACCGCAAGATACAATCGAGCATATTGACAAGGATAAGTTAAAACAAGCAGCGGATATCGTAGGGGCGGCGGCTTATCAAATCGCAAGGCCGGACACTCCTGCATTGGAGAATGCGCGGGTTGCTCCTCCAAATCCAGATACAATCACACCTCCTTCCGACCCAGACCGTCCAGTAGATTAATAGTCACTGCCTGGACATTCAGGTTCTGACGCAAAAACTTTAAGATAATTATATCGTTCGCAAAAGTCCATCTTATGAACAAGCAAAAAACCTGAATCCCATTAGGATCAGGCTTTTTTGCTTTCTATAATATTGGATTATATATACTGCTTTCAATTTTTCTTTTTTTAATTCTACTGTGAGTAAGTGAAACCTTACAATATCTATAAAAGAAAAGGAGATGAGGTGGTAAACGTATCCGGCTCCTCTTTAGCCTTATTTCAACATTTCATATGAAACTTCCCTGCCAGCAACACCACCACTGTCGGAATATCAGTAGGTGCCCACTGTAAGAACACAGCGCACATAGAATTTCTCCTTGTTCGTTGATTGATACCACTCCCACGACTTTTACGGTTCTTTTCATGATAAACGCAACTCCTACTATGACCAGCTGACTTATGCCTCAAGCTGCTCCAGCACTTCTTTGAAAAAAGCGGATGTATTTTTCACCACTGCAAATAATCACATTTTTTAATAACGTAAAATACGCTGTCACTACCTGATTCTTGTTAATTTATTCGTTAATATCTAGACGATAATGATACTCAAAAAGCCTGTTGCAAGAAAAGATTATTCTATTCTTGCAACAGGCTCTTGACATTATTTCGTTTTCGCTTGAATGATTAGTTTTGACTTCAGCTCACTGCATACTCGCTCAGCTCTTTTTTCAAAAAACACATCGTAGTCATCTTCCCACACACCAAACTCATCCAAATCAATTAAATGAGTTTTCATCGTTTCGTTCAATTCCTTGTTTTTCTCTTTAAAATCACCCATATAAACGGATGGCGCTTTTGCTCGAATCACCCGCTTATTAAGGAAATCATCGACAATTGTGATGTTCAAAATATGGTTGATGTAAAACTCCTCTTCTTTTTTCTCCTTCAAATACGCTTTCGGGAAGAAATGATGATAGTTTTTACTTGTCGCGATTTGCAGCCAGGCATTATCAATGTGTACTTTCGTCCCATCCGCAAACGATTGGGGGTCCTTCGATGCATACAGACATAAAATTGCCTTAATAAAACTGCGCCCTGTGCTGAACCACCCTTGTTCGATGAGTTTGTCCTCGGTAATATTTGCTTCATAATCGTAAGACGGCATTTGACCTTTTAAGATAGCATCAATTCGTTTTAAATCTTGTCCGATCTTTGTATCTAACGCACTTGAATATCGTTCCGCCAATGAAACACGCCAAAAGAAATCCTGCAAGTATTCCCTCTTCCTGTCTAACGGACGATCTGGATGGTGATAAAAGAAATACGAAAACGGCACAATCAGCCCGTCATAAGGAAGCATCCTTGAAACCGGGATACGGAAGTAGCTTTTGAAATAATCGATCGCCTTTTTGATCGCCGTTACTGCATCATTCCACACCGCAATGAAACTCTTTTTATCCAGCTTCAAGATTCTCTTTTTCGTACATTCTTTTTCTAAAATCGCTGAAACAACTTGAAGAACAGTAGAACTCGGCAATGTTTTATAGTCTTCACCGATTTCGTCAATAAGGTCCTCATATTTTTGAGATAAATCAAAATCGGCTGACTGATCATATGTTTTCGCTACCATGATCTCGAACACCGTTAACGTTTTGCCTCCGACATTCAAGCGGGTAAACACTTCTGTCGCTACATCAATCGGTGCATTTTTTAAAACAACAAGTGAAAATTGATAAGACTTGAACCGTTCCTTATAGCGATCAATGTTTTCAAGTCCTTCATCGGAGTATTTTTTTACAAGCTCCGTTATTTTTCCGTAAAGCATATCATTAATTTTTATATAGCGCGTTGGCTCGCTTTCATCATAATCGACCGTGACGATCTCATCATCTTCGCCAGCTTCCAAATCAATGTAAATTTCGGAAAATTCCTCAATCTTGCCGTTGCGCTCAATGCTTAACCCCTGAAAGCACGTATACAAACTTGTGATTCGCTGTTGTCCATCCAATACATATTGAGCCACATGCCCGCTCGGAGTCTCCGGCAAATGGTGATTCCCGATATTCCGAACCGCCCGCAGTTCCTCTTGCGTTTCCCACATAATAAACGTTCCGATTGGAAACCCTTTTGCAATGCTATCCAACAGCTGAGCAGCTGCTTTTTTCTCCCACACATATTCACGCTGGAACTGTGGGATTTTAATACGCCCGCTGTCAATGTCAGCTAACAGCGATGACAGCCCTGTACTCTTTGGTTCTGGTTGAATCATGGTAGTTTTGTCTCCCTTTTCTATATGTAACATTCTTTTCCTTTTTATTTTTACCTTTAAACTGTAGTAAATGATGTATACGTAACAAACAATATTTTACTACCACCAAAGAAGGAACTGTAATGGAAAAGTTGTCCAAAATATGAAACATATTTTCTTCAATAAATAGAACTGAGCCATCCTCCTTCTAAATCACTATAATACCGCTCTTAAAAGGTTTCTAATTTCCACTCAAATTTTTGATGTAGTCTAAGTCATAAACACTCCTCTCTCCTTCAAGTCTGTTACAGTAGTAATCATTTAATTTTCGTATAGTGTAATGAAAATGACTTATTCCCCATAAAGAATAATAAGCCATCATATATTGGGAGGGGTTAAAGCTGACGAAGAACTTTCATCTAGACCCGGGCTATGTGACCATACCTGAAGCGAATAAGATCGTTTTACGTATTTTAAACATCTTCGATAAAGAAGATAAATCTCATTATAATAAGATTTTAGCTGGAGCCAAGAAGGGAATGTTTGGCGGTAAAAAGCATGGAAGCCGGATGTATCAGGTTCGAAAAGAGGATATCATCCAATATGCTGAAGAATGTCTCCGAAGTGAAAAATTAAATCTATTCAATTTCCAATTAGTCCTTGATCCAAAAGAACTGGACAGAACCAATAATCTATCTACCATTAATAGCGGTACCGCAAAAAACCTTTATTTATATTTAAAATCTTTAAGGTTTCATGAAATTATATCTGAGGAGATTTTTCAACAGGCAGAAAAAAATATTATTATGAGAGTGAACATGAGAAAAATCGCTAAAGTATGAAAAAATGCATGTCCTCATTATAAGAGACATGCATTTCCCTCTTTTTAACCCCCAATATTTACTCTTACTTTCTCTTTGTTAAAAGTGCCTATTAAAAGTGCCTGTCACCACCCGATTATGATGACTGCATTTCGTTCATAATCAATCGGCATACGCACGTTTTGAATTCGATAACTTTTAATCGTAGAAGCATGATCTAAATACGAATGATCCAGTTCAATCTTAACTTGTTTCGTAAATCGGCGAAGCGTTCGCCATAGAATCCGTTCTTCCTTGGATTTCATGAACAGCTCGGGAAGTTCTTGAACCTCTTTTAATAAAGACATCGTTATCATCGTGTATACTTGCACCCTTCTGGCTCAAAATAAACATAGCCATTTGCTTATTATAATCAAGCAAATGGCCATATTATCTTATTAATTATGACAAAGTATGCTCTAATTCTAATTCCCAGAAAGCTTTATCTCGGATTAAGCTTGGCTGCTTTTGATTGCCTAACTTTACAATACTTTGGTGCTTTTCAAGTTGTTTAATACGTTGGAGAATGTTTTCTGTTTCCTCATTTGTCATCGTATTAAAAATATATTTGACGTCTTTCGCCTTGATATCTGTTACATTATGGACAATCCAGGAGTTAATGTAATCGGCATAATCATTAGAAGCCGTTGAAAAATGACTTAACAATTGAGTAGAAAGTATCGTCCCTACTCCAAACGAACGGCCTTCTTTTAAGATTTTCTTAATGGAGTCAAAATCCTTGCTCATAAAGTTGTCCGCTTCATCTACCAATACAAACTTCCTAAGCTCTCGATAATTGCCAGAATAAGCACTGTCCCCTGTTAATTGCATTTGAGTATAAAAAAGATCTAGCGTAATGGCAACTACAAGGTTTTGAATTGCCTCATCATAACCTTGCAGGTTAATAACCGTGATACCCTCAATTAATTCAAATAGAGGCACTGTCTTACTCGCGTCGGGTTCGAATATTTCAAAGTCGTTTATGTCTCGTAAAGCCTTATACAGTTTATCCATTTTGATATCTTCACGGTTTTTGAAAATCCGGTAAACATCACTAAAAGTCGGAGCTTCTCTCGTCCATGTGTCCGGCTGGTTTTTAACAATCCCCTTTTTGTTATATGCTTCCATAATCACATCAATAAGAATGCTTGATTGAACGTCACCAAGAGAAAAGGCCTTCTCAAGAGTGGTTGTGATGCCACGAGCGGTGTGTAGTGGCAATAAATTTAAGCTTTTCTTACCAACGAATAGAGATAAAGGATTGTACGGAAGCTGATAGAGATCGAATTTTTTACCGTTCACCTTCGATAAGAATTCGTCTGAAATATAGTCACCTTTATAGTCAAAAATGAGAAGCCCCATTTTCGTTCCATTTATATTACGGTGAGTATTATTGATTAACTGCGCTACTACAGATTTAGTAAACTGTGTTTTCCCCGTTCCCATTGTCCCGATAATGCCGGTATTGGGGTTCGAAATAAGCGTTGTATCTGTTGGCTTCCAATACAGCTCTTCTTGTTTGTGAATATCTGTACCAAATAGAATCTCAATTTTTCCATCTGCCGCTGTCACATCTGTATCCTTGATCTCATCCGGAACTGCACTCGGTACAATAGCTGCTTCCTCGTCTCCAGCTTCTACCGACTCCCGCCCACTCTCGAAGACCTCTCTTGTTTCGGCAGCTACGCTTCCTGCTGCAGATCCATCCACTGATGTATATCCCGCTTTTTGGCAATGATAATACGGCATATAATCCGTTGATAAATCTGTCTCTTTTCTAATCATCCGATCAGTTAATTCCTCTACTTTCTCGATGATACCTTTTAAAGCATCTTGTTCAGTTAGATCCATTTTTAAAATACCTGAATCTAGTTTTACAGTTCGGAAATGTGTATCCCTTGTAAATGTAATGATGCCGCAATCTCCGCAGACATTTTCTAACTCATATGAAATTTCATATTTATCGTTTAGAAGTAAATGTCTTACTCCATTTAGCCTTTCAATATTTGCTGAATCTAAGAGGCCGTAGAGTGCAAGTTTTTCTGCATTTGTTAAGAAAAGCTGCATAAAGAAATTACGGTAGAACTTGTTTTTGAATAACTCTTTCCCCTCATCATCAAAGCGCCTTGTTTGATCAATGAGCGTTTGTTTAGTGCTCTGGATTTGTGTTGTTGCTTTATTTATAGTGCCTTGTTGATTAATCCCGATCTTTACTTCAACCGGATGATAGTGAACTTTTACACCTTTTTCTCCAAAGTCGACTCCAATAAATAATAGATCATCGCTATGCTGCCCTTGGACATTCAAGTTTTTGGCTGTGAAAACTCCTCCATCTTTATTTAACCCTATTGCTCCTGACACACGGAGTACTTCTTCCATGGAGATAGGCACCCATAGGATGTTTTCATGATGTAAATAGCTCATCCCATACTTGATTGCCGATATGATACTTAACTTTTCTCTTGGAAATTGTGTTGAATTGCCTATTAACTTTAAGAGCCATTCACCATTTACTACATTAAACCAGCTAATGACTTGTTCTATATTATTCGTGGCAATGTTATGAGCACCAAGGAATTCTTCGATAACCCTTTGGTATTGATCGGTCTTATTCGTGACTGTGATGGAGTCGTAGCTACTTGACGAAGTATATTGATCGCTATAATGAATAATAATTAGATTATCTTCATTAGCTTTAAAGAACTCTAAACCAACCTTTGGATCAATGAATGTCACCCAGTTTGAAGCGCTGTATAGTGTTCGCAATGAATCATTCGTAATGTCTGATACTCTTGTAACAATGGAGACCCCCTTACGGTATGGCTCACTCCCTGAGTTATCCATATTGCAGATCAATTCATTATACAGCTGTACGAATGACAATAAGTCATTTTCCTGTTGCTCGATGTATTTAGAGCCAAATCCAGAACGATAATCTCCTCCCTGATTTACAGAAGGTATTCCTGAGAGTAAACCTTCTAATGAAACACCAGTATTAATATCACTCATGACACTTTTGGAAATGGCGTCTTTATAATCTATTTTAAAGAAAGATAAATGAGCATAATGATAGTTCTCCTGGTCATAAGGCTGTTTTGAAAAGCTAACTTTCTCTCTGAAGACCCTTAAAATATCTTGTTTATCTACTCGGGAAGAACTAAAAGAAAGGTCAAAGTGAGTCTCTATCTTTTCAATATCATCATATGTGGATAACAACTCAAACGAGCTCGTGTACTCTTCCTTTTGGTAGATAACAATTTCCACAGGAACAACGTCGTTTTCATCTTTAGCTTTCTCGATAGCATGTTTCATAAAACCAAACACACCCTGTAAGAACTCCAGGTCGCTGTCCAAGTTTATCAAATTGACTTTTAAAGGCGAGCGTTTTGAATGTGTAAACAGGTATGAGAAATGATTAAGGAATTCTTTCATCTTCCCTTTTACTAGCTTCTCTGTAAAACTTTTATTCTCATCATTCGATACGGAATAATATAAGCCGTAGGAAAGCCATTCAAATGAATGCTGCTGTTCAATTACTTTATAAAGCTTATTTTCATAAATAAAGTACGGTAGTAAGTTATTGGCCCTTAGGCGATTTAAAATACTTAAATCAAGCTCTTCTTCTTTAATTTTTTCATTTAGCTTGAGTTGATACGCAACATTTAAAGGATGTAATGGTGTAAGTAATAAGAGATTATCCTCAACAAGCATCCCTAATTTAGATAAGTTTTTTTGTTCAATGCTTAAGTAACCATCTTCTTTGATCTCTTTTATTGCGTTTATTACACTTCTAATATAGTTCTTACTTAAGGCCGCCAATTCTTCATCCATATATGCTAAACTTGGCAAAGTATTATTTTTGCGATAATACTGGATCAGTTTCCCATAGTACACCAATACTTCCTCAGGTAATTCTAACGATTTTGGCGTTACCTCTTCATAATGTTTAGTGCCATGTAAAATATGATTTTGAAGAAGCTGCTTTTCAATCTCTAAATTCAGGCGGAATTCTTCCTTCGGAACGTTTATACTGGTCCCTAATACTATTTTTCCGTCGTCCGTTAACACATAATGTTGTTGTTTTTCTCTTTTCGTTTTCCAAACAAATCTGCCTGAAACAGGAGTGATTGCCCTCGATTCAAACTTTACGGAAAGCGGCAGTTCCGTATCCGCAATATTTGCTTTCATGACAACATTCGTCTCTTCAATGTCTGAACTAAGTATAACCTTTGTTTTTTGATGATCTATTTTGATTTCTTGCTTTGATTCTTCGATCAATATCTCATTTTCGCCTGATAATGTTTTATTAAAAACTAATATTCCATCTTCTGTTTGCAATTCAAGTGCACTATTGTCCTTCGTAACCTTAATAGAATAATCTGTTTTAAAGCTCTCCAATAGCGTCTCCACGCACTCTACAATCATAATTCTGAACTCATAGCTGGATTTTGCTTCTTCTCTATGCTTGTATGAAACTTTTTTAAAGGTCGTCTTCCCTTCATTGTGAACAATGGTAGCTTTAAGCTGTTTCCCGCCTACAGTTGTAAAGTTCGCTGTGTCACCTTTCATATACTCTTTTTTTAGTGATTCATCAAACTTAAACGAAAGATTCACAATCGGAAGCTTGTTTGGATTGAATATAATAATGTGGCGTTTTCTTCTTCCCGCTACGGTATCTTTGTCCGGTCTTTCCCAGAAGATTAACCCTTCTTCTGTTTCCTTTTTATGGGCTTCTATATACTGCAGTGCTTTAGATTTTTTATTATTATCCGAAGACATCTTGACGTCTTTATAATTGGTTTCCTGCCAGTTATCCGCTTTTAGCTTCTTAAGACCGCTATCATCAAACCATTTCTCCAATTCTTCATCCGGATTTCCGTAGGAATGGATATAGGCTACTTTTTCAAAGAGTTCTTTATTTTCCTTAAGGCGCTTTTTGACTACGCGTGAATCCTCTTCTGCCAAACCGTTATCGTAGAAAAAGCCTAACCCGTTATAATCGGCTTTATCCAAGCCCTCCTTGTTTATTAAAGTGAGAACATCCTCAAAGTCAAAAACGGTATGACTTTGCTGGATATAATCATCTTGGTTTTGCTCTAAATAGTAGCTAAGAATAATTTTGTCATGCTTCATTAAGCTGCTGGATTGAATTTCTTTTTCCAGACCTTTTTTGATCTCATCTACATTAAGAGGCATACCTTCTTTTTGAAGATTGCTGCCTCCGCCTGCCACGCTATCCAAGTTCTTATTTAATAAAGACAATAACGCTGTATTTTTCCAATCATCTTCTTTTGTACCAACCAGGTTTCGAATGGTTACTAGGTAATCCGGGGTTACTCCATTTATAGTAGCTGCTACCAACAGCTTTGTATCGCCAAATGGAATAAGGAAGGACTCATAGGTACTCCCTTTTTCATGGGTATATATAAAAGGCTCTATATCATCACAGGCCTTTAGCGTTTCATACAGTTCTTCTACCTGTTCTTCTTTTTCAGCAATAAAGTAGTATTTATCTCCCGTCCTGACACCTGTTGAATTAAAATAATTTAACAATCGGTCACTTAAATACTTATAAAATAGGTTTGACATATTGTGCATCCCCGCTATCACTCTTTTTCTCTAGTAGGTTCAATCGATCAAATAGCTCTATAATTTCCTGTTGCGAGAACTGATCAAAGTAAACCCCGCGCTTTTCAAACTCTTTAAATAACTCTTTTAACGGTGCTTTTTTATTCTTCAATGATACTAGCGTTAAAAACATCAGAAAATCCTGGGTGATATTCAGCATTCTTCCAAGCTGGCCACGAGGCTTGCTTAAATACAAACTTACGGTTTGTTCAAACCATCTTTGATAGCGTGATAATGAAGAATAGTCATTGTTTTTAAACTGGAATAAAATCGTTTTATATAAGTTTTGCACCATGGCTTCCACCGTTTTTTCGTCACTCAAGTTTAATTTATCCCACTCCTGTTGGGAGATAATATCCATAAAGTTGCTCTTATAGATATCGATCCACTGGCTCACACTTTGACTAAACGCATCCGGATCGGAAATGTGTTGATCCAAACCGACGTAGCTTAAGGGAGAGTCTGGATTATCAAGATAGTTTAATTGTTCCAACGTATAGACATGGATCAAAATGTCAGTTCCCACCTCTTTAATCATGTTCCAGCCAAACTCATATCCTTTGCGTCTTCTCGACGTTTTTTCCCAATCCAACGTGTAATACACCGGGGTTACCGCCGTGTAATCCGCTTTTGTAAACTGATTCAGCTTTAAGCCCAGCTGGGAGATATAGAAGAAAAAGTAATAATATAATAGTTTTTCGTAATGCTGAATAAATAATTTAGGTTGGGTCTCCAGCCATTCGAAGTCTTCCGTAAATGTCTCCGAGACATAGGGAAGCAATGAATGATATTCCCTTTGTCTTTCTCCGTCTAACTTTTGGTAATGCAAGGATGAATCGATTAATTTTGTTAGAATATTGCTGTCAGCACTTGGACTTTCCCTTAACAACCGATTTGATACTTCCCCTGTCAACAGCACATCCGATAAGAATTTCCCTGTTTTTCTTTCACCCAACTGTTCTTTGTTCTTACTAAGCGGAAGCAGGCAAAACCAACCTGGAGAGGTGACTTTTACGTTATGATTTTCATCCAGTAAATAGCTCTCGACAATTCTTCTGAACTCTTTCTTATCTGCTCCATCCTCAATAGAGACCTTTTGACAGATCTCTTCAATAATGTCTTTTATATCTTGGTCTCCATCTATCTTTACATTTGCGATAATTCTGGAAAACTCGCCTACTATAGCCTTAAAGCCATTTTTATACTTAGGCCTTTCCGGTTCACGGGTCGTAAATGGCAATAGGACTATTTTTTTGTCTTTTTTATGCTCAAACTTATTGCCTTTCCTTAAGCTTCTGGTAAGTTCCTCAATATTTAAAACGTTGCTCATGCCTCTACCCTCTCAAAAATGTAAGTATCAAAGGATTCGTCATACTCCAGACGAAAAACTTCCTTATACTTATTAATAATTTTTAATTGCTTTTGTTTATCGCCAAATTCCATTAAGCGCTCATAAAAATCTGAGAAATGAATCGCATTGCTGATGTCTCCCTTATTAGGCCTATAACCATCTTTTACTTTCATTAATAAACGGTAGAGGGAGAAATCCAGAAAAAGGCTGACAGGCTCTACATCTCCTGACTTTTTCTTATATCTTAATTCAATATTTGTTGTAAAATAATTTCTTCCATCCGGGTTAGGAACCACATGCGATACCTCAAATCCTAACTCAAGACGCTGGCCCATAATAAATTGGTCATTTTCTGCCTTTAAATACACCGAATCACTGTCTATAGATCCATACCAGTTACGAATCGCTTTTTCGATATCTTGATAAATTGTTTTTAATGGCATTCTACTTCCTGTATTAAAATGGTACAGATACTTCATATAAGACTCATAAATATGATCTTCCAACTTTAGAGATACACCGTTAGGCTTAAGTCTCAGACTTCTGACAACATACTTAAACAACTCATATATCTCTAGTTCTTCTTTTTCTAATGCCAATTGGAATTGACTTAGAGACTCCTGAGTTTCCTCTATATAATTCTCTATAATATTTAAAGGTTGGAGAGACGTATACAAAGCTGTTAACAAACTGTCCATCTGTTGATTTCTCTTATGGATAGGATCAATCTGTTGCAAGGCTTTTAAAACAAAGGATCTGTCTTTATGGCCAAACAACAGCATGGGCATGAGTGATCTTACATATAGGGCTGAGAAGGAATCTTTAGAAAATAATTTTTTTATTTCATCAGCTGTGGAGCTATCAAAAACAGGACTAACCATTATTTCATAAAAGAAGTTAATTAATGACCGAGTGGAGATAATAAGCTTTTCTTTTACAATCGCTTCAATCAAGAGTGAAGTGATTCCTTTTTGATCCTCACTGTTCATCAATAGTTCGTAATTCTTCTTTACAGGACATTTCTCTTTAAAAGAACATGTTTGTAAACATGTGTCCTGGTACGCTTGATAAAACGGATTATCTGTATCCTTGCTAACTAATTTGCTTATAATGCTCTCTATATAGGGAGAGGCCGGCCCTTTTTCTCCCAATTCAAACAAATGATAATCACTAAAACTTAAAATATGAAACTGATCTGTATCAAGCCATTTATTTGTTGGTTTACTAACCTCAAATACATCAGAGCCTTGCACATAACTTGCCAGTTTACTATATCTCTCAATAGCAAAAGGAGAACTAATGAAATTATTTAGTACTCCCAAATTGATGGCCAAAATCATTTTCTTGTTGCTTACCTCAAGGAAATCATCAGAGAAGGGTTCTAATACTTCATTTAACGTTTCAAGCGACGTTCCATCTGGCTTGAAGCTTTCTGTCGCATCATTATGTAGAGCAAACGAACCCATTAATTCCGGATTCTTATTTTTCAGTTTAGATAGTAAGTGTGATTTACCATCCCCAACACTTCCACATAATAAAATTAAATGACTCTTTTCACTATTGTTGATCGACTGCAGCAGCGAAATTAAATCCCTTTCAATTTCACGTTCTACGTGCATATACTCTTTAAATTCACTAAATTTATCTAGATTTTCAACAGCTTCCTGAGCTGATTCCTTTAATACTTTTAATTTATCTATTAAACAATTATGAACTGTCAACACTTCTATCCCCCATACAACACAGTTTACGTGCTCCATTTGTTTTATTTCTATAATAAGTAAAAGCGCATTTATAAAAATTTTACAGTAAAGGATTTCATTGATCAATAAAACGTCTCTAAATGTATGACAAGTTTCCTGGAAATATAGGAAAACAACAGAAATATTTTTTAAGATCATGCAGAAAGTTACTCATCTTTATCCTCTGTTTTAATAAAAAACCTCTTGCGGAGTTCACTCCTCAAGAGGTTTTGGCTTTTCGCTCAAAATATTGATGCAATCGATATTCACATATTTCCTTCGTCCACTCGTAAAGAATATCCTGGTCTTCTTCATCAACTTCGAGATCAATGATAAACTGGTCATTTTCAAAGGCGATCAACCCTTTTGAACTTCCGCTCCACTTCGTCATCGGCATATCGGCGATGAGCTTGCTGACTTTCTTTTCATCATAAACCCACAGCTGCTTAGACGATTTATCGGAAAAATCAATACGTTTTCGATATTCTGTTTCGGTTAAATAATGATGAAAAAAAGGAGCGGCTTCTTGTGGTGTTACCGGATCTATCCAATGCTTCGCTCCCCGCTGAAGCATATAAAGAAGCAACACCATTTTATAGCTTTTCGTCATCCCTGTTCTTTCCGTTTCCATAAGCCAATGCTCGTACTTGCGAAACACTTCCTGCTCATGTTCCATTAGCTCATTTGCCCAGTAGAGAAAACCAGCGTATGATTTAAATTCCTGATAATAACTTCTTGAAAGCTCTGTTCCATGAAGATGAAGCTCCAAATAAGTCGGTCTTCGCCCAAGCTCCTGTTTTACACTCAAATACGCCTGCCTTAACACTTCCTTGCGCGGTTGCTGTTTTTTCGCCAACTCTTCCAGCAAATTGATTACTTCTGTTTCCAAATGAAGTTCACAGTTAGCCGGAATCGTTGCAACAACATCTGCTTTTTTCTTTTTCTCCCCTGCATCAAGTTGAAATAAACTGAGCTTAATATCGGCATTCCGGTAGTTCCCAATCAAATCAATAATCGTGCAGTATTCTTTCCCTGTATGCAATCGTAAACCACGACCGACTTGCTGAGTAAATACCGTTAATGACTCAGTAGGTCTTACAAACAATAACGTATCAACAGAAGGAATATCCACCCCTTCATTAAAGAGGTCCACAGTAAAAATCAAGTCCAATCTTCCTTCATTCAGCTGTTGAATCGCCTCGCCTCGTGATATTCCGGCCGTTTTAGAATGTAAGCTAACAGTGCGATAGCCCTTCTTCTGAAAAAAGTCTGAGAGGAAGTTAGCCTGCTGGATAGAGGAACAGAAACAAAGCGTTCTTGTTTGCTTATGCTTTAACCACGCCTGTAAAATGTTTTCCGTAAACTCCTCACGAAGCTGGACAGCTAACAGCTCCTGCTGATCGTACTGTTTCCCAAGCCATGTAATGCTGGAATAATCTGTTTCATCATATACACCGAAATAGCGAAACGGCGTCAGCCAGCCCTTTTGAATCGCTTCAATAAAGTGCAGCTGATACGCAACGTTCCCATCGCATAACGCATACACATCCTTTTGGTCCATCCGGTCAGGCGTTGCGGTAATTCCAAGCAAAAACTTCGGCTGAAAATAATCAATCACCCGCTGATACGTAGCGGCTGCGGCATGATGGAATTCATCCACAATAATTAAATCAAAATCATCTCGACTAAAACGATGCAAGTGCCTTTCCATGCTTAATGTGTAAACAGATGCAAACACAAAATCTGTCTCGATCGTTTTTTCATGCCGATAATAAAGACCACCTGAACGCTCAGGCATAATCATCCCGAAAGAAGCTCTTGCCTGGTGCAGCAGCTCTTCTCTATGCGCAACAAATAAAACACGAGGAAACCTTTCAGCAAAAAAGCCGGACAAATAAGTTTTCCCTAATCCTGTTGCCATGACGACCATTGCTTTGTTATAGCCTTCTTCATATGTATTGAGCAATGCTTCCAGTGCCTCTTGCTGGGCTTGGCGTAGCTGAATCGTGCCATATACACCTGAAGCTTCCATTACTGTGCCCGACTGTTCCTGTTTTTCCTCTACCGGAAACATTAAATCCATTTCTTCTGTTTCCGTCCAGGTTCGAACTAATTGAGGATGCTCCTGATGATACGAGTGATAAGTCTGCTTATAAAGTTTGATCGTTTCATCATTCAACGGAATGGTTTGTTCATGATAAAACAGTTCCATAAACTCCATAAGCGCATATTCAAATGTATCAGTTACTTCACCGTTCACCATCACATTCCACTCTACACCGCTTACGAGTGCGGAAGCAGATAGATTAGACGAACCTACTATAAAAGTGCCTCCGTTTTCCTGTTCAAACAAATACGCTTTCGGATGGAATGACTGCCCGTTGCTTTGCCAAAGGCGCGCTTCTATCTTTGGATGAACAGCTAACAGTCGTGCTAACGCTTTCGGCTGTGTCACGTACAAATAATCACCAGCTAACAGCTTGACTTCCGCTCCTCTTTCACAAGCAGCGCGCAAGGAAGGTGCCAGCAATTTAACCCCTGAATCCATCACAAAGGATGTCAAAATATAAATGCTGTCCGACTGTTCAATCGCTTTTTGTAAATGCTCTCCTAAGCAGCTTGTAATTAGCTGAACATTACTCATCTTCCACATCGATCAGGAAAATTTTCTCCTGAAATCCTCCTCGTTTTTCTGCTTTCCTTTTTCGAACCTCTTCAAGATCTTCTATGGAAGAGCCATGAGCAGTGGCAAGAGCATGAACAACTTCCAGCAAATCCGCCAGCTCTTCAATTGCTTCTTCACTCGTTTGACTAGTTATGTATTCATTTAACTCTTCCTGTGCTTTTTTACGCAGCTCACTTATATATTCTTCTTCCATTAATACTCTCGTTCGATATATTTTTCCTGAGTTCTTAATAATTTCAGGAATTCGGTCACGTACTAATTTATTGTAAACTGGCATTGATCTTTTCCTTTCTTTTACGATTACAATATCTGCTTTCAATAGCGAGCAAAATAGGCCATACATGGGGCCTTCCTCAATAAAAAACCTCAAACAACACTGTAAACTCCATGAAAATTATACCAATGGAAGATAAAAGAAAAAAGCACCAACTCGTGTAGTCAATGCTTTTGAACCATTATAAGCTAATACCTGTGTACTTTAATTCTGACGTTGCTCAATTTCTTTTTTCGTTAACTTCGTGAGTGTGAAGATTGTCTCAAGATCGAACCCTCTTTTCAACATGTCGTGGGCAAAGGTCCGTACGTGCTTTATACTTCATATTCTCTAATCAAATGAAATGCATTTCGATAAATCTCAAAATCCCTTTTATTTTGCACTTTATGTCTATGAGGATAAAGACGAATGGAGGAAGTAGATTTCCCTGCAATGTATGGAATAACATAATACTCTTCAATTCCATTGCACTTCACGATAAAAAAGTTGACATCAGCATGTTTATATTCAATACGATTTCCATTTTTGTCCTTCGTATATAAATGAGAACGAAACCCTTTAATTGATTGGTCATATCCAGCTGATTTTACTTGAACACGAATAGGAATTCCATGATGCAAAATCACGATATCAGTTTTATGATTATCCATAAAGGAAGTGTAGACTTCAAATCCTTCGAACGATAATTTTATTTTAACTAAATCTTCATTAATGGTCCCAACCACTTTTTTATCTAATTGATTAAAGCGAAGCTGCTCTTCCACATATTGATCATCATCAAAATTTTGAAAAAAATCTGCTTTCAATCCCATTCGGCTTGATTTAGCCTGAATGGAATTTGTACTTCTGTTCAGCACCTTTGCAATTAACTCTTTTTTTACTGAATTCTTCTTTAAAATAGTTAACACGTCAACTTCCCATTCATTCCATGAATCTATGTCTTTTAAGCCCGTCGCTTCTTTACCTTTCCGCGTTCCCATTGCCATACACTCACCTACTTTAATTGTTCTTTCATTAAGTGAAACGCATTTCGGAAAATCTCATAATCTACCTTACCTGCTAGCTCGAGCTTTTTTCTATGAGGGTATAAATAAATGGATGAAGTCCTATGATAGGCGGAGTATGGGATAACATAGTATTCTTCAATTCCATTGCATTTCACAACAAAAAAGTCTACATCCTCACTTTGATAATCAATAAACTCACCTTTTCCGTTCTTCGTCCGTAAATTAGCCCGAAAGCGTTTGTGTGGTTTATCATAAACTGCTGATTTTATCTGAACCTTGGCAAAGCGTGAACCTGATAAAAGAAGTAAATCCGTCTTATGATTATTCATATATGGGGTGAAAAGGTCAAAACCTTCATGTGCCAGCTTAATTTTCACATAATACTCATTCATCGTGCCAACTGTTCTATTATCGAGATTTAAAAACTTAGTGTGAGTGTCAACAAATTCATCATCCATAAAATCCTTACTAGAATCCACTGCAAATCCTAATTTGTAGGCCTTATTTATAACTGCTCCTTTACTTCGGTTAAGTATTTCTGCAATTAAATGATTAGGTACGAGATTTCTTTTTAAGATTTTTAATGTCTTGATCTCCTCCTCACTCCAATATTGTTTATCACCTAATCCTAGCTTTTCGACTTGGTATTTTATACTTGATGCCTTCTTGTTAGGAAAATGATATTGAATAAGCTCTGCAACACTCATTGTGCCGTACAATTCTTTTAACAACTCAATTTCCCTATTCGTCCAAGACTGTTTAGACACGCTATCATCTCCCATATGAATAATCTTCACAGCTAAATTTTACCAAATTTTATGTAATTATAAAAGAAAAACAGAAACATACGTTCTTTTTTTGTGAGACATATAGTGGGAACTGATCTTATTCTAATAAGCTTACGCCTCCTCTTTTGATTTTCTTTATACGCTACTGATGGATGGAAAATAAAAGAAAAACCTCGGCTTTGTATAGTTCTTTTGATATAGTAAACATAGATAAAAATAGAAATAAGGTGATTCATTTGACGAACAAAAACGGTTTTTTTGAAGAGTTGCTTATTGATAATAAGCAATATCCTGATACAAAAGCGATCCAGCGCCTATCTCCAAAAGAATATACCGAAACACTTATTTTACATACGGCAAATAAATTGAGTGAAAGATTTAACACTTTAATTACAAATGAGCAATACGATAAGGTCATTCAAATGGCACAAAAGCTTTCGAATGCCTTATCAAAAGAAGATGAGACATTCTCTCTTCCTCTTTCCATGATTACATACACTACAGGAAGCGAGCATATGCCGCTGAACGATGACTTATATTTATCACGAATGGATTTAATTCATAATGAAAAACATTCCATTAAAAATTTTTTCAAAACGTTAAAATACGAAATGTTAACGGCCAACCGTGTCGACTTCATGGTAAGCTTCATTCGAGAATCAGGTTTGCATTTATTAACACGCCCATTATTACAATTGCAAGAAAAGAATGTTCCAGTCCGGATTATTACATCTACGTATATGGGAATTACTCAAGCAAAGGCACTGAAGAAGTTATTGCAATACTCCAATGTTGAGGTGAAAGTGTTAGATAATCAAAAAGAATCGTTTCATACGAAAGCCTATATGTTTCATCGCGACTCCGGCTTAAACACGGTCATTATTGGATCATCTAATCTCTCTCATTCTGCTTTAATTAACGGTCATGAGCTCAATATCAAAATTCCTCATACCGCCTATATGCCAGTTTTTGATCAAGCACAAAAAACGTTTAATCATGCCTGGAATAGCTCCGAAGCCATTCCACTATCAGAAGAATTTATTAGAGTGTATGACGAATATCAAAAAGCAAAGCAAAAAGTAGAAAAGCATGTACAACAAACGCTGAAAGTGGCCGAAACGGAAAACCGTTATAACTTAAAGCCTCTTCAACCAAATCAAATGCAAAAAGATGCATTAGAAAATTTACGTATTACAAGAGAAAACGGAAACTCACGTGGAGTCATTATCGCTGCAACTGGGACAGGAAAAACATATTTATCCGCATTTGATGTAAAAGCGTTTCAACCGAAAAAGCTTCTTTTTATCGCTCATCGTGAGGAATTGCTAGATAATGCAATCGAAACATTCCAACAAGTTATTCCAAAGCATAGCTGGTTCGGAAAATTGACAGGAACGACAAAAGAGTGGGATAAACCTTATTTATTCAGTACTGTACAGTCGCTACATAAGGAAAACACCCTTTCTCAATTTTCGAAGGATGAATTTGATTACATTATTGTTGATGAATTTCATCATGCAGAAGCACCTACCTACAAGAAAGTACTAGAACATTTTGAACCAAACTTTCTATTAGGTCTGACAGCGACTCCAGAACGAATGGACGGCAGAAATGTGTTGGCATTATGTGATCATAATGTTGTATATGAAATTCGTTTACGCGATGCATTGGAAGCAAAGTTATTGGCTCCATTCCATTATTTTGGTGTTACGGACGAGACCGTAGATTACAGCAACATCCCTTTAAGAAATGGTATGTTTCAAGAGGACTTACTCGTTAAAGCATTAAAAACAAATGAACGAACAGATTTTATTATTGAGATGATTGATACATACGGTTATCAAGGAGATCGAATGATTGGACTTGGCTTTTGCTCCAACATTGAACATGCCAAATATATGAGTGAAGAGTTCAATAAAAGAGGGTTTCATACTACCTTTTTAACAGGTGAGCATAGCATTTCTCATCGTGAAGCGGTAGTAAAGCAGCTAGAAGATGAAAACGACCCGCTACAAATGATTTTTACCGTAGACATCTTTAATGAAGGAATTGATATTCCAAGCTTAAATCTTATTCTCTTTTTACGACCAACAGAGTCTTCCACCATTTTCATTCAGCAGCTTGGACGTGGCTTGCGAAAAATAGACGGGAAAGAATTTGTGACGGTATTAGACTTCATCGGGAACTATGAAAAATCGTTTGTTGTACCATTAGCACTTTCTGGGCAGATCAATCATAAAGCCTTCGATAAAGACTCGCTGCGAGTGGCAATCACACATGAATTCGCTGATCTACCAGCCGGCTCTTACGTAGACTTAGATCCTGTTTCCCAAAAACAAATTTTAGATAAAATCGATTCGATCAAAATGAATGCAGTGGACATGCTAAAATCGCTTTACCAACAATTTAAAAATGAATTGGGCCGTTCACCAGAAATATTGGATTTCTTATACGCAGAACAGTCCCCTAGCTTTACCTTCTTTATTTATAAATATAAATCATGGGTACAAACAAAAGAAAAAATGAAGGATGTCAATGAGCTGGACCAACGTATTTTAGAAAATACTCTTATGATGGAATTGCTCGAACGACTCGAACAACAAATGCCGATTAAATGGCCGTATGATTTAATCATTTTAGAGATTGCTTTAAAACAACGAACCGTTACATATGAAGATATTGTGAAGCAACTTGAAAAACGCTTTGCGACGAAGGTCCATCTAGAAAGTCATGAAAGCCTACTTCATCAATCTATGCTTCGCCTATGTACTGCATATAAAAAGCAAAAATGGGCATTCGGAGAAATGGATAACAATACCTTTATCTTAAATCCAGCCATTGTAAAGTTAATAGAAGATCCAGAGCTAAAAGCGTATATACAAAATCGAATTGATTACGGAATCATTGAATTCAGACGAACATATCAGGCAAATCGTTTCTTATCAAAAGGAGAAAAATTATCTCTTTATCAAAACTATACGAGAAATGAGTTAATTTTCTTACTGGAATCTACAGCACCAGAGGGATCTTGGCGAGAAGGAGTTCATAGAGTAGGTAATGACTATCTGCTTTTTGTTACCTTAAATAAATCAGAAAATGTTGAAAAGCATCTTCTCTATAAAGATTATTTTATTGACCAGCATCATTTCCACTGGCAAAGTCAAAATAAAACTTCTCACAGTTCATCAGTTGGAAATGATTATATAAATCACAAGGAAAAAAATCTACATTTACACTTATTTGTTCGGAAATTCGAGAAAATGCACGAGATGACACTCCCCTTCACTTATCTTGGTAAAGTCGATTATGTTTCAAGTTATGGAGACAAACCAATGAGTGTGAAGTGGCACTTGCATCATCCCGTACCAGAAGATTTATATATTGACTTTATCCGCTAACAACTTATCAATTGTCGGAATATCAGCAGGTGCCCATTCTAACGAGCGAAGCTCTTGGAGGGGCACCCATTTTAATTCAGCATGTTCTTTCGCTGTTGGTGTTCCTTCAACAATTTTTGTTTTGTATGTAAGCAAGTTCACAATGACATTCGGGTATTCATGAACAACATCTTCAATCAGTTCATACACTTCTACTGTGCAATCTAGCTCTTCTTGAATTTCACGAATAAGAGACTGTTCAGGCTTCTCCCCTTCTTCGATTTTTCCACCTGGGAATTCCCAAAGGTTAGGTAAGGACATTTCTGGAGAACGTAAGGCGCAAAGAATATCACCTTGTTCATTTACAGATACGGCTCCTACTACTTTTACTGTTTTTTTCATTGATTTCATTCCTCTCAGTGCTTAGTATTTTCCTATGTATTCATCATTAATCTAACATAGAAAAGAGCTAAAGTGAACGATTCACTCTAACCCTCATATCAAAATTACTTTATTAAGGATTTTCAATTATCAATTCACATTTTGTTCAATTTACACGTTCTAAAACACGCTGACGCTACATATCTTCTTTCCATTTGTTAAGTTCATGTCAACGAGCTCCATCAAATTCAGCCGCTAAGTGACTACGTACTCCCTCGATTACCAAGTCAATTCGACTGGATCAATAAATTCTATTGACACCAGACACCGCTAACTCATTAAACTAATTTCCGATGATAGTTCATTAAATGGTTGGATAGGCTACACTGAGTTGGACAGAAAAAATAAGATCAAGTAGAATACAGTAAATACTACAGAGGAGAATCTACTATGACGAAAAAAGCTCGACGAACATTTACAGCTGAATTTAAGGAATAAATCGTGCAGCTCTATCTTAATGGAAAGCCAAGAAAGGATATCATCCGGGAGTATGACTTGACACCCTCGTCATTGGACAAATGGGTGAATCAAAGCCAGGAATCTGGATCGTTCAAAGAACAGGACAACCTAACCCCTGAACAACAGGAATTGAATCGACTTCGCAAAGAAATTAAGCAGCTTCAAATGGAGAACGATATTTTAAAGCAAGCCGCGCTGATACTAGGACGAAAGTAAATGTGATCAAGAATAATCAACATAAATACTCGATATCAGCAATGTGCAAAGTCCTACAATTACCTAGAAGCACGTACTATTATGAAGCCAAAGAAAGAGCAGCCGTGGATGATATAACGTCAGATGTGATCGAAGTATTCCACGCGAGCCGTCAAAATTATGGAACACGCAAAATTAAAATTGAATTAAAGAAACGCGGACTCATCGAGTCTAGACGGAGAATGGGGCGTATTATGCAAGAGCAGGGCCTTGTTTCTGCTTACACGGTAGCTCAGTTTAAGCTGCATGTGAAATCCTGTAATGAATCCGAACAGAAGAATGAACTAAACCGCGAGTTCCATCAGGAAGAAGAAATGACAGCGATCGTAAGCGATTTAACGTACGTAAGAGTCAAACAAACATGGCATTACGTATGTGTATTTGTCGATCTCTTTAATCGGGAGATCGTGGGTTACAGCGCAGGTCCAAACAAAGATGCGTTACTCGTCTATCGTGCCTTCGCCTCCATCAAAGCCGACCTTCGTAAAATCCAACTGTTTCATACGGATCGTGGGAATGAGTTTAAAAATAAGCTAATGGACGATGCGTTAGAGACATTTAACATTCAACGTTCTTTAAGTATGAAAGGCTGCCCATATGACAATGCCGTCGCTGAAGCAACGTTTAAAATCATCAAAACAGAGTTTGTGAAAGGTCAACATTTTGATAGTTTAGAAGAATTAACAAGGGAATTACATGACTATGTCCACTGGTCTAATCACATTCGAATTCATGGAACACTGGGTTATGTCAGTCCGATTGATTATAGACTTGAACACCTTAAAAAATCTGTCTAGTTTAGTGTTGACATACCAAGAACTTACCTAGAAGGGTAAGTTCTTCTTGTTTATCATTTAATTCTAGAGATTTCGAATCACCGCTCCATATTTATAAACTGCGAAGAGTTTCAATTATAATTTTTAAAGACTCTGAGTAAACCTTTTTTTATTATAAACTTGAATACGTAAAGACATGTTATTGCAATACAGCTCTTGCAAAGTCTTTCAGGCTGCTTACTCCTGGTTGTAAACTTATTGAAGCATATTTATGAGCTAGCACAATAGGAAGTAGTGCACTATCGTAAACATCTACTTTTAGTTCATTAATTAGACTTCCAATTCTCCCTAAATTAGAGTAGCTGTTAAACTCAAATATTTTCTCTTTAAAGTGTTCCTCACTACGATACATGGGATAAAGCACGCTTAAAACATATGGTTGACTTACTTGATTGAAATAAACAATATCTTGCCCATAATAGGTTTCAGCCCCAAACAAGTTATTATTCATCTTTGGTTGAATATATTTGTGACGATAATCATCACTAATCAACATAAATTTGTTTTTAGGAAGTAAAAAGATTTCATTATCATCGCTTGAGTTATCTCTTATGTGTGTCATTAAGAGAGAGATGTAATCTACAATTGTCCCGGTTTTAGATAAACCAATATAAACCAAAGGGTTATGAGAACGAGAGACAAGTTCTTGGTTAATTTTATTTAAATATCTATGGATAGCCCTATTTACTTTAGCAGGTTCACCATAAATTGCTAAAGGACCATCAATTATAAAGCCAATTTCACTTAAAGCAGCATATTTATGAGCCTCTTGCATATCTGGATTATCTAATACACTCATTATAAAGTTTATTGGATATAGGTGTTCTACAACTTTACATAATCGACTTAAAATACCTGTTGAGCCCAAATCTTCATCGATTAGTTCATGTAAACGTAAATAGTCTATTAGTAGAATATCCTCCCCGCAGTTAGGACAATTACATGATCTATCTTTATTATTCAATTTATTTTTGGTAATAAGAAGGTCATTCAGTTGTTGTTCATCCCCCTTATATTTAGTGCGATTATGGTTAAAATATTCTTTTATACACTCTTCATTCACACAATTTAAGTTATTCCGAACTTCTTCTTCAGATAAAATATTAAATAATGTTTCTAATAAATTTATACTCTCGTCAGAGAAGCTTCTAGATGAAATAAAATAATCATTTATTCGGAATCTAATAGAGTCCCTAATATTGTTTTTACCTTTAATTTTCGTGTTAAAGATTGGTAAATCCAAAGAGTGTGTATGCGCTTCTGTAATCTTGTTAAATTCAATTGGGTTTACTAAACCATTCTTTATAATATTGGCATTAGTATTAAGCTTAACCAAGTTCATACTAAATTGAATAAACCCAACTTGAGCACTAGGAAATCTATCGCTAACCGATACACTATCAAAGCTACCATCAACAGAGAATATAGATCGCAATTGTGCGGACTCCAATGGTATATCGACGAAATTCTCTGTTAACTCTTCATCCGCTGGGACATTATCATATACAATTTGATATTTAGATAAAGATTCTTGTACTAAAGGATTTGTAAGGATTCTATTATGTGCTAACTTGTTAGCTAATTCCTTATTAAAAGGCATTACTCTCCACCTTCAAACTTTTTAATTTGTACTGGTATTACAAAGTTTTGTGACATAGTTTTAATTCTTGCAAAACCTACGTCCTTAGCTTTCAATAATGATTCCTTAAAATCTCCAAAATCATAGTATTTGGAAAGGATTCTTATTTCATCTTCATTATTTAAATGTGTTACAAACCAATTCTCAGTATTTGATAAAATATTTTTATTAATTGAAGATGGTTCCTGAGTCGAGTAAACTAAACCTATTCCATACTTTGCACCTTCTTTTGCAGTCCTTGGCCAGATATCAGTTAGATCCATATCCTTACCAATTAAGTTATGAGCTTCTTCTACATAAAGGATTACTTTAGGAGGGAAGTTTCCTTTAGTAAACTCATCCAGGTTATGATAGAAAATCTTTTCCACAATTTTCTTAGTAATCCGATCTCTAATTTCTTGAGATCCATTTGAAATATCCAGTACGATCGTTTTACCAGAAATCATGTCCTTAATAATTTCCTCAACATAATCTTTTGAACCTTCATTATGGTAAACGCTAGCCCTAACCTTTTTTATAGAAATGAAGCCTAAGTATGGCGAGTTCTTTGAGTTTTTTTGATTAATAATATTCATTAAAATTGCAGTATCGTCCTTAATTAAGTCCCCACCACTACTACTTGAAGGAATTTTAATCAAACGATCTATTTCATCAATCTTTGCAAGATTAGCTCCAAATTCATCTAAATCATAAGCTTTATTAAGATCATTAATTATACCCGTCAAGGCAGCAGATAAATCCGCTAACTCTCTATGCTTTGAATTTAATTTAGCAGGGACACGCTTTCCTTCATCTGTGTATGATGTAATTTCATCTGTAACTTCTGCGATTAAATTATTTAAATTTCGGGCTGCACTTTGAAGTGCTGTTTTACTAAATGGAATTTTCAAAGTCACGTTGTTTGAATGGCAACCAATTAAATATAGCAAGTATTTATATAACACCTTATTACTTTCAGCACGAGTTTTAATATTTCTTGGAGCATCTTCGTCATACCAAGCGCTGACGTCCATATTCATAAAAGTTTCGATATCAGTTGCTTTAGCAGAAGGAGAAACATTTAACAATGAAACGATAAACTCATGGGCTAATACTAGATTGTTAAAAAAATTAAATCTCAGTTGCTTAATTTCCATCGTTTCTTCTACTTTAGAATTAATAGTGTAAACGATTGAATTTGGTATTTCGTTTGAAATTGATACTTTTTTTCCTTCTGCATTTGAATCCTGCACATTTGGAAAAGCGTATTCCCCATTCAAATCAAACACAATTTGTGAGAGCGTAATATTATGAGCTTTACAATTATTGTTGATTGCTTTAATAAGGGTTTTTACTGTATTTGATTTACCAGTTCTAGTCATACCAAATGTTGCAGTTCTTCTTGCGATAAAGTCAAATGGATTAACCATTACATTTACAGCAGGGACCTTTGATTGCATCCTATTAGTAGAAGTATACCTTATCGTACCAATTTCATATTGGTTTGCACCATCATAATTTGATGTGTCAATCCCATTTCTCTTTAATTCTTCAATAATAGATTTTTTTCTTAAAGGATCAATGAAATTCACAATATTTTGAAGCGAACTTGCTTGTGGTTTATATATGTATAGTGACTTTGTACCATAATAATTTTCTAAATCGGCACCAAAATTTAGCTCTCCGTTTTCTTCATAGAAAGTCCCCAAAATACGACATTCCAGCCCTGTAAATCCCATTTCATTTTTTGAATATCTATCAAAATCTAAGGAGACATTTGCTTGGGCATCTAAATTCGTATCTTTAAGAGACTTAATCTTATCAACTCGAGTCTCTAACCAAATATCTTCGTTAGGAATTTTGCACTCTGAAATTACCCGTAGTAGGATAAGTTCTTGGTCAATTTCCTCAGCTCCAATAAAATTCTCTTTATTAAAAGGTGCTGCAATCAAAAAGCTGTTATGTGGAACTCCAAAAGCTTCCATTTTCCAAAAGTCATTTGTAACTAATGAAACTTTTTGATACTTTACGTCAAAACTAAAACCAACAAAATCGGATTCATTAACAATTTGCATTAAAGGGTTACTCTTTAGTTGGTCACGTGCTTGGTTTTCAAATTCATTTTTAAACGACATAATTTGCATTTCCTCCATAACTTACATTTTTATTATCATTATACTATATTTGGAAGATATGTAGAGATGGCCAACTTAAAAATTTTATGTTAGAATATGAACTATAAAATTTTAGGATAGGTGAATGAATTGAAGGTAAGTTTTAAAGATATTGCAGCAAAACTTACGGTTTCTCAAAATATAATATTAAGCTATATTAATCAATATAACGAGATACTAAATGTAAAAATAGTAGATGATAATCTTTACATTAATGAAGATACTATAAAATATTTTAGAATAATCAAAAAGAAGCAAAGGGAGCAAAAGACTAATGTCGAAATTAAGCAAGCCTTACTTCAATTTAAGTTTAAGCGTAATTTAGAAAATTATAAAATAAATCACAATATAGATAACGAAAATTTTACTTCTCCTCTAAGGTTTCCTGGTTCTAAAAGCAAAGTGATAAGTAGGTTCGTTCCTTACTTTGAAGAAAACCATTTGGAATACAGAGAGCCGTTTTTAGGCGGAGGATCAATATTTTTAGGGAAAGCTAAGGCAAAATATAATCTCTTAAACGATTGGGATGAAAACGTATATGCCTTTTTTTTATGTGTTAGAGACTACCCTGAAGAGCTATGTAAAATGGTTCGGGAAACCACTCCTACAGTAGAGTTATGGATTGAAAAGAAAAAGAAGGAAAGTTATGCAACAATATTAGAAAAAGGATTTGATTTCTTATTTTTTAACAGGACAAACTACTCTGGTATATATACCGCAAACCCTATAGGTGGTATGAGTCAATCATCAAAATATCCTATTGATTGTAGATGGAACCCAGATGGGATATGCAACAATATTATTGCATGTTCTAAAAAACTCCAAGGAGTGGAATTACAGAACTTGAGTTTCGAGGAAATTATACTAAAGCCAGGTAAGGATGTACTTATGGTTGTTGACCCACCCTACTATCATAAAGGTGATAGTCTTTATCCCGTGTCTATGTCGCATGACGATCACATAAGATTAGCTCAGCTATTAAAAAACACAAACCATAAATATCTACTTACTATTGATGACTGTAAGGAAACAAGAGAGATTTATATTCATGAAGGTTGCTATATTAATCAGGAAAATTGGTATTATACAATTAACTCAATCCAGAGTGGGAGGTTAGGAAAGGAACTTTTTATTTCTAATTTTAACGTAGCCAAAATTTAGTTTATTAATTTTGCGTTTCCCCCTTATCCTATCTGCTCTTATACACTCGAATTTAACAAAATGGTGGATTATTGACAAATTTAAATTGGTGCAGGACAGTAGTACCTATTTATAGAATAAGGACCAGATGTCCTGAAAATCCATAGGATAGTCTGGCCTTTATTCAATATAAATTCTCTATGGAACAACATATACTACCCATAAATGACTATTTATTCTATAAGAAATCATCAATACATATTTGGTATTATGTCAATAAAATGGACACTATAAACAGAGAGAAAGGGCTTAGCTACTCTTTCTCTGTTTGTAGTACTGCTTTTCAAAAGCGATCGGAGACATATAGTTCGTCGCTGAATGGATTCGCTTGTAATTGTAAAAACTCTCAATATACTCAAAGACACTTCTCTTAGCTTGTTCACGAATTTGATAGTTTTGATGAAAAATTAACTCTTTCTTGAGAACACTATGAAACGATTCAATGCAAGCATTGTCATAACAGTTCCCTTTTCTACTCATGCTGGTGATGATTCCATGCGTTCCTAAAATCGACTGATAGGATTTTGACGCATATTGACTTCCACGGTCTGAATGATGAACCATCCTGCCTTCGGATTCTGCTTGCCTATGGCTCGTTTTAAGGCTGTCACCACCAGCTCTTTGGTCATCCGGTCACCCATTTGCCATCCAATGATTCTCCTTGAAAATAAGTCCATCACCGTCGCTAAATACAGCCATCCTTCTTTTGTCCAAATATACGTGATATCTGAAACCCATACCTTTCCGGGGTGTTCTACTTTAAACTGTTGATTGAGAAGGTTAGGAAAAACAGGATAGTGGTGTTTGGAATTCGTAGTCGCTTTATACTTCTTAACGGTTTTGGAACGGATCCCGTTTTCCTTCATAACTCGGGCTACCGTTTTTTGCGACACGCTCGTTCCCACATGATTTAACGCTTTTGTAATCTTAGGACTGCCATACACGTTTCTCGATTCCACATGCACGCGTTTTACTTGGCGTATCAGTTGTTCTTTATGTAGCTTTTGTCGGCTCTTGGGACGATCTCTCCAAGCATAAAAGCCACTTTTGGAAACACCTGAAAAAACGGTGTCAGTCCCCCACTATACTAACGCTTTAATTCACTGGGGGACTGGCACCAAACTTAGGAGAGCCTGTCAATTTACGATGGTAAGACGTTAATTTTGAGACAGGACAGATGAAGGTTTTTGGAAAAGCGATACGTGAAGCGAATGTTCCCCTTGCCAACCGACTCCTCCGTGAACTGGCTCTTTGGAAAACATATTGCGAGAAGAAATTTAATAAAACATCCCCTCACGCTTTTGTAAGTCAAACGAACAAGCTCCTAACAGTAAATGCAGGGAAATGCTTCTTTAAGCGACTGGCTCAGGCAGTAGGATTTCCTGAAGCCCGTTGTTCTGCTCATAGTTGTAGATATTATTACGCTAAAACCTATATTCAGGCTGGCGGTGATATTGTTAGTTTAGCTCGTATTTTACGTCATACTAGTATCAAAACAACTGAGCGGTATCTGCACTTTTTTGGGAATGAACTTGCGGAGCAAAATGAGAAGTTTAATCCCCTCAATAACTTGAGATTATAAGAAAGTTGTTAATATTAGCCATCTCTTCATTTTATAAGAGGTGGCTTTTTACTCCCTTATGCTTTATGGGTATATCTGTTCATCATTTGAGTTTTTTCATGATGATCTGTTTCTAATCTAATCACTGATTCGATTTTCCCTTATTATATAAAGTAAACGAATTGTACTACTTTTTTTCTGTCCCTACTTCTAGTTGTAATAGTCAGTTGTTTTTATTGCCCATTTACATATCTACTGAGCGTAAAACACTAACTCGTACTGAAATAAATCTATTTATTATATATAGTAATAATTCAAATTAATTAAGACAAAGAGATTTCATTCATGCATGTTAACAATGTGAGCGATTTCAATTTTTACTCCCTATTTTAACGCTGTACTAAATACCCTGGTATCTTTATTAGTAAATTTTATAATTTATCATTTTTATTTTGGAATTCCCCATCAACAAGTGGCAATTGTAAATTGTAGAGAATTGTTGAAAGAAATGAAAGAACTGATCCAGCGGTATCCCAATCATTTAGAAAGATTAGATTAGAGAAGTATCATTAACTTTCTCATGAAGGTACATGAAGGAATGTATAAACACAACTTTAATTAAAGTAAAAAAGCTGCCATAAAGGCAGCTCTCTTCAGTAAAAATTATACTATTAAACCCAAATTTTATATTATTGGTTTATGTCTATTTTATCCACCATCATTGACGGAATACTAATTTCGCCCCCCATAGTCGACTCATAAGTAAGCAAACCTGCGCTTACCCCTCTGACAGTAACATTGTCATTTTCTAAAACTCTTGAGTTTATAATATCACTTTGATAGGCAACAAATAATATTGTGTCATAATTATCATTGACTGCTATTCTTAATTGGGTTTCTCCATCACCTTCCATTACCTGCACTACTTCTCCAGTAAACTTAGCTTTCTTTCCTACAAAATCATCTGGAGTTCTAGCTAATTGATCGTAGGTTATCCCTGTTTCATATCCAATTCGTTCCTCTTCTTCTTTTGCCGCTTTCTCTGCCGCCGCCTTTTCTGTTGCCGCCTTCTCCGCAGCTGCTTTCTCTGCCGCTGCCTTTTCTGCCGCTGCTTTATCCGCTGCTGCTTGTTCTGCCGCTGCCTTTTCTGCTGCTGCTTTTTCTGCTGCCGTTAGTTCCTTTTCAGGCTTAACTGTAGCTGCTGTTTCTGAAGAATTTTCTTCTTGTATATTTTCTGTATCATCAATAGTCATCCCAAATAAAATAAATGATACCACTAACCCTATTCCATAATATTTGAATACATTTTTCCTGTTTCGTTTTTGAGTATCTCCCCATCTAACTACTAAATTTGGTCTGATAATTCCTATTAATAAAGCTACCAAACACACAAGAAATAATAGAAAAAATAAATTATTCATTAAAACTTTCCCCCATTATATGTTTAAATTGAAATTTAAATTACCAAATAATATAATGTCATAGCTTTACAATTATTACAATGTAAAATTATAGGTTACTTGGTAAGGTGGGTCTGTACTGTTTGAAGATTAGACTTCCTTAGCAAAACCTTATACCAATTAGATAATATGTTTATACCTATTTCCCTTTAACAATTAATATTGAGAAATGGTAATAGTCAACCAAATCTTGGTACGTGAAGAATATACTTGGACAGTAACAGCCCCAGCTAAGAGAAAAGGAGAAAAAGGGTCAGCCCCCCGCTGAGTTAACACTTTAACTCAACTGAGGACTGACCCATCAAGGACCTTAACTTTTTAGATATTTCCGATACAAAACTATGAACTATATATTTTCACTACACTATTTCATTCTAAAAATATTCTTCTTATGCCACTTAAAATACACTTTATTTTCGGAATGAATCTGTATCTTAGCCATTGGTTCTAATCCATACATCAAATAATCTTCATCGCTGATCACTGAAGAAACGAGCAAACGTCCCTGTCCATCAAATGTAATTAAACCTTTATCATAAAGCGCATCATGATTAGCGCAAAGCAGCACGCCGTTGTATGGATATAAACGTTCAGCATTTGTGCTATCTTTCCAAGGTTTCGAATAACTTGCTCTTAATAATTCTGGTAAATTTATGCCACACAATGCACACTTACCTTCCCATAAGGGTATCAGATCCCTTCTGAACTTTTGTTGCCCCAATCGGATTTTCGTTTTCACTTCGGATTCTGTCTCAGCAATTACTGGAATTAATGTATTATTTTCAGTTCTTCTTACCTCATCAACGGATAACTCTAATTGCTCTTCATTTACTTGATAAATATTCAATTCGCTAATTAGTTCAAGTAATTTGATCGCTAGTTCTTCGTTACATGGATACAAATAGCCTTGATTCCCATTTGCATCCCGTTGGAATGGTGAATACTTAATAGGTAAAAGCGGCAATATCTCATCGAATCGATCACGCACATTTACTGGTATATCTAATTCATGATACTTTACATTCACTAAATACCCTTCGTCTTTCCATCTATCATGACTTTGCATGATAGATGGTTTACTAGCTTCTTTACAGCCTTCACTTGCTATGCTAACAGCAACGATATTCCCTTTTACGTAGTGAAATACTTGATCTCCTTCTTTTACTTCTGTCATTCGTTTCCATGAATGTGGTACATTTCCTCCTTTATCTTGTTGTGGAGACCAAATAATTCCTAAACCTTTTTCTTCTTCGTAGGTATGACCCTGCATAACTATAAAACTATTCAATTTGCTCCTCCTCAGCTAGATGCCTGTAGAAATATCCCTAATTCATTATAAATGTATTTAACCTATTCGATATGGATCTCCAGAGAAGCTTATTCTACATATTTAAAGCATTATATACTTTAGATTTTCTCTGTCACAACCTGTAGGCCTAACCTAATACTCCATTTAAACTTATGATAAATTATTTTTAATGAGAGTAAAATAGTATTTTATATACCATATTTTAACGTTTGGCATACTACCAGCTTTTCAACTTATATACGTATCATCTATCTATTCTAGCAACCGATCTTGATACAACAGAAATTAAAGCCAGCTTTCCATCATTAAACATTTTTGGAGTAAAATATATGGGTCACTCGAGAGACTTAATGGAACATGGAAATGGCTTTTTTATAACTGAAAACCCTGGTACGTCAACCCTAAACTAGACAGGTTTTTTAAGGTGTTCAAATTTATAATCAATTATGGTAATATCGCAAGTCCCTAAAGATTTCTCTTTATTATAGAAAAAGAGCCAGTTCCCACTGTGCTAATTCTTTAACTTAGCGGGGAACTGCCCCTAAATTTCTGTTCTTATATTATACTTTCAGCTCAATACTTTTTTGGTTGTTATCATAAGTAACGGGCTGGATATTCATTTCATCAAGCTTTTTCCAAAGAGAACTCATTGCTTTGTGTGGATCTTGATAAAATTCACTTCCTCTAACACGCCAGAATGTCCAACCTACACGTTCTAAAACTCGCTGACGATCCATATCTTCTTCCCATTTGTCAAGTCCATGCCAACGATCTCCATCACATTCAACCGCTAGGCGACTCCGCATACCCTCTACCACTAAGTCGATTCGTTTCCCTACTGTTCCAACTTTGACTTGTGGGATAACACGGTAGCCTCTTGCCGCAATCAACTTAAAGACTTCACGTTCGAAATCGGAGTCAAACTCCTCCTCTGCCTTTTCGAGTTCTAATTGAACACGATAAGGATTTAAGCAATATTGAAGTAGCCTGAAGCGGGCGCAGTCTGGATTTAATTCGTTTAAGTCGACTGAATGGAAGAGAAACATTTGATCACGGGCACGGCTTGCCGCAACGTTAAACCGTTGATAATCTGAACGCTTTACAAGTGAACCGAATCGAACATTCGAGGCAGTCACCATGGATAAGAAAATCACATCGCGTTCATCTCCCTGGAACGAGTACGAATCTCCGCAAATAATATTACGGTTAATCATCTCTTCCTCACCGATTCGCTCACGAAGCATATTTTCAATAACACGTGCTTGATCATGACCTTGTAAAGAAATGACTCCTATTGTTTTACCTTGATATTTAGTGTCTTCGCAACATTTGGCAATGTGCTCTACAATCGCCTCTGCTTCTGGTTCGTTAATAGCTTTGGATGTATTTTCTTTACGGTATCCTTCCAGCACTCTTATTGCTTGAACCGGCGGATGCAGCATGTCGCTTTCATTAGGCAAACGAAGCGGATCAATGAGACCTCCATACATTAAATCGTTGCTAAATTGAATAATTTCAGGAACACAGCGGAAGTGTTCTTTTAAGATAATTTTGCTGTCAAAAACACGAATGGCTGTATCATATAAACTCGTTTTCATCTCGAACTGTTTTGCATTTGGAATATCAAATAAATACTTATCAATTAATTGATGAACTTCGCTAATATCTGTTCCCACGCTTTCAGGGCTAATTTGGTTATCATCACCAACAATGACCGCTTTTTTCGCTCTTAATAGCGCACTTAATGAGAATAAATCACTCTGACTACTTTCATCGACAATCACAACATCAAACAATTCATTCGTCAGCTCAATATTTTCAATAACACGATTAATTGGCATGATCCAAACCGGAATGGCATCACGTGCTATTTTCATTTCCTGACTTGCTTGTTTGCGATATGCATTCGCATATTTTCCTGTTCCTTTTCCAATACGCTGAATCGTTTTCATCCAGGCAAACAAGCTTGCCTTTTGAGCTTTCGTTGTACGCTCAATTTGCTCTTTCCATGTTGATTCTGCTACAAGTTCTTTAATTAATTTTTTCTCATTCTCCACTTCTAGTTGCAACGCTGCTTCCAGTTCTTCCATGCTTTTTTCAGCATGAAGCGCCCTCAACCAAGTGTCCACTTTTTTAGCCATCCATGCCTGTTGAAAATCTTCTGGCATGCTCACCGTTTCGTGACTTGTCCGGGCTGTTAATAGATGCTGTGTCCATTTCGGCAGTACCGTCAACATACGATCTTTTAATTCCTGAAACACTTTATACGGTTCGCGCAAACTTTCTAATCTTTTAATGTCTTCATATCGTTCTTTCCACTGTTCCACGTTTCGATGATTTAATTCTTCTAGCATCATTGTCCAGTAGGGATGTGAAGATTGTGTTACTCCGTTTTTTAAATAGTGTTGTGTTTGTTCCACCAACACATACGAAGATTGCCATTGTTGATGAACTTGCAGCGTCTCCATCCCTTTTACGAGAGACTGTAAAAAATCAACACTTGACCAGTCATAAGAACCTGGAACCCCTAGTTCGTGGCTGTATTCGTTGATTTTCGCAAGATTTTCTTTCCACCCTATCGCCGTATTCAACTTTCTTAACAACTCTTGCATCTTCACAGCAAAACGAGCTTGATCTGCCTTAACGACAGGACCTTCAAGTTCTTCCATAATTCGGTTCCACTTTAACGTGAGCTTTTCTTTTAGCTCTTGTTGTTCGATGTAGTTGATAAGGATATTAACATCTTCCACGTTTCGAATCGGTAAATTATCGACTTTACAGTTTTCTAATGTCTCTGTATACTTTCTTCCGATTATATTTTTAAACATCCAGCCAATCGACTTACTTTGTGCGAGTCGCTCTTTAATGACTAGGAGCTCTTCTTTCAATGTCGTTAAATGCTTGTTTTCAGGGATATTGACCTCGTGCTCAAGCAACTGATTATACAGTGATTGAATGTGCTTTACCCGCTCTTCAATTTCAGAGACAATGTCTTCCCAATATTGTTTTCGCTCTGGGTCGCTTAAGCTTTCCTCTAAAATGGTATTTAACCATATTTCTTGTTTCATATCTGTGAGTATAGCCACAGACTTTTCAGTTGCATCCTGCATTTCCTTTATATTTAAGTTGCTGATATTATTCAGATTCCATCCTGTAACGAATTTCTCTCTTTCCTTTATCTGCAACTCCAACTTTGCTAATTCTTCAAACCTTTCTTTTAAGTCCATGTAAGAAGGCAAGTTCTCAGACGACGGAAAAACCATTTCAAGACTTTGAATATCTTCATCCGTTAACAAATTTAACAGCTCGAAAAATTGCTTCATTTCTTTTTCAGTTAGCGGCATCGTCATATTCATATCAATGTGATCTGGCAGCCAATTATGATTAATATGACTAGCGACGTATTTTGCTCCTTCAAGCGGTGTAAACTTCTCACCTTCAATCTCAGCTTCTAAATTCTCTTGCTGGGCTGTCTGATTAATAAGCGCCTTATATTTAGCTATGTTTCTTCTCGTTAAATCAAACTCTTTACGCAATCTGTCAATATTTTTTTGAAGCAATTCGGGCTGCTTTGAATCTAAATTCTCCGCGATTTGTTTCACAGAATCCTCAATTTCTTTCACCGATTTAGAATCTCCGCCAAGCACACTTACACACAACGCACGTATTTCTTGAGGAATTTTATCACGTAATACTTGTAAAGCACGTTCTTTTTCACTCGTGACAAGAATTCGCTTTCCATGTGCTAACAGATGGGAGATGAGATTCGCAATCGTATGACTTTTTCCTGTTCCAGGAGGTCCTTGCACCACAACACCCGGATTATTTGCTAGCTTCTGTGCAATCAGTTTCTGTTCACTATTCGTTGGTAATGGAAACAACAAATCTTCGCCCACACCCGTCCATTGTTCAGACATGGAACCTGATTGATTTTCTGTGCCGGCTTCTGCTGACGATGAGCTTGTGCTGATTAAAGACTGAATCGTTTCCGGTATGCGATATCCTTCTTTAATTTTTTCAACGGCATTAGTTAATTCCCTTTGCCACAGTCTTGTGTTTCCTTGCCGTAAGAGTAGAGCAGATGAAAAGCTGATGACAGGATTGTTAAGCTCCGATTTCTTTTGTAACATCTTCTCTTGATAAGAACCATTTGGGCTAATAGTAAAGGCAATTTCTTTTAATAAAGGTTGAATAATTTCTTCTTGTTCAGGAGAAAAATCAAGATTAGATAACTGATTTTCCATTTGCGTTAGCCTAGAAGCATTAGGAAAGTCAATATTTTGTAGCATATCCGCTTCTAGAACCGTACCTTTACTCGTTGGAAGAATAGAGAAAATCCCTTTTTTTGCATCAAATGACAACTCTAGACGAGTTATCAGCAAATGTCTGCCGATAAGTTCATTTTGAACAAACCATTGAAGAAAGCCATGTCCCCATGCAAGCTCCAAATTATCTCCTTCACGTTGAAAGCGTTGATGAAGAGCAAATAGCTCTGTATAAAGTGTTTGGATTTTCACTTTAGGGGACGCTATTTCCGCCCAAGGTTTCCACGTTAGTTCAATCCACTCATTATATGAAGAAACGCGTTCCTTATCCTCTTCAAATTGTTCAAATACCTCTTTACCTTCCTCATCCTTTCCTAATGAACGAGTTGAAATCACTTCCGGCATTTGATCAGGATTTCCCCATTGTTTCACCCAACTTTGTAAAATAGTTGGCAACCCAGGCTTAGTTGGGATTTCTTGCTTATGTACTTCCAGCCAAGCATCTTGATTTGTACCGTTTCCGAATAGATAACACCCTTCTGCTATAGGGAGATCATGTTCCCACCAAACTTTTTCATATTCACTTATATTTCGAATGATTTTTTCATTTAAATTTTTAACTGCCAACAAATACTCGAAAATGCGTGAAACCTGTGCATTCCCTTGTTCCATTTCCTTCACCTCTTTCAAACTCACAAATACCATATTAGCATAATATGGGATATGAAGGATTTATAATTCTTAATTACCATTATTTTTATCGACACAAGAAAAGCATTCTGTATACTAAGGCTCTCCGGATTGTATTGACCAGTATTTCCACTAAATTAAAATATTAACAAGATGAAATACTAACTTAGTGAGAGACTGGCACCTTAACCAAAATTGAAATAGCCAAGTCCTTTTCACGATAATACTTCTTCCAGCCTCTTTGATCACGAAACACTAAAACCTTTTGACGAATTTATATAAGCTATTTTGATTGAGCGGTGATTGGTGATACCCACACTTAAACATCATGTTGGAGGCCGTGGATGATTACCGTAAAAATACGAAAAAACCCACTCCCTTGTCTTAAGGAAGTGAGGTTTCACTATTTGTATAAGAAATCATTTATACTAGACTTCTCAGTTGGTAACTCTAAAATTTGGATCAATCACTCTAGCTAAAAATGTAGAAAATTGACCTCTATTTACAACGTTATAAGGTCTGTATGTTCCATCCGGATAAATATTTGTAATGCCGTTTCCTGCTAATGCTTTAACATCCGTTAACAATGACCCGGAAACGTCTTTAATTTGACCATGATAAGTGCCCGTTAAATCATAAGAATGTGTTAACACGTATGCCATTTCCCCACGTTTTAATCCTTCATGCGGTCTAAACTTAGCTTCTTTAGGAAAAATGCCTTCAGCAATAACAGTTGCGATTACGTCGTAACCATACTGACCTTTCTTTACATCTGCTAATTTTGGATCAGGTCTGTTTTTAGTATCTAAATTCAAAGCTCGTACAATCATGGTTGCTGCTTGTATTCGTGTTACATTATGATTCGGTTTAAATGTACCATCTGGATAGCCCTTAATAATGCTCGTATAACTTAAGTACTCAATTTCTTTTTTAGCCCAAAAAGCAGCTGGCACATCTTTAAAATTATGATAATGATAACCGTCGCACAATCCTTTTGCTTTAGATGCTTCTGAACAATTATGCCCACCGTTCTGATCTAATCTCCCAGGATGAGCGTATATATTTGTACTAAATGCTAGTAAAGTTGTTAGCGCAACAATAGCTGAGAAAATCTTTAGCTTCAATCTTATTGTCCCCTTTGTTATAACTGTATATTTTTCAAGCCAATACAATTATAATGACTAGCTAGTGATTTGACTATTTTATTTTCACTTCCAAAACTATCTTTAAATAACACAAAAGGAAATACTAACCAACTCCAACAAGGATTAAAATCGAAAAAAAACGGTGTCAGTCCCCCGCCGTGTTCATCATTTAACTCCGTGCGGGGCTGATCGCAGACTTCCGATTCTTCGGTCTAATCCATCGGGAGTTCATTCAACGAATACTTATCATTATATCCTAAAAAGGTCACGAAGCACTTGAAAGTATCCGCAATCCGAGCCATCATGAAGTACAAATCTTTTTTATTATTTCATTCTATAGACAATTACTTTCTATTTTATTCATTTAGAACATAGTTTTGTTTTTTCACTGATGAATAAATCCACCAACCCTCCTTCATTTTTTGTATTGCGCCAATTCCTCCATAAGCTTCGCTTTCTCTTCCTCAAAACTGCTTTCAGGTTGAGATAGCGCGGGTTCTTGTTGTTCGGGTTGGTGCTGTTTATCGAGCCAATCTGGAACCATTTCTTTTCTTCCGGTTCGGCCACGGTATTTGGGCTTCGGGGAAGGATTAAAGTCGATGCGGCCTTGTTCGATTCCGTGCCGGCGCGCTTGTTCACGCTCCTGCTTCAAATAGGCCCGGTGAAAAATGTATTGCTTGACATACGCAAATGAGTGGATCCTGTCACCCGAATATTTGGGCTCATAGAAGTCAAATGCTTCGTTCAGCCATTTTGCAGCCTCTTCAAATGGGATTCCACTTTGTACCACTTCCTGAATGGCCTGGAGGTCTTTCGCGCTTGGGTGAATTCCACGGCCTCTTCGCTGAAGAAACAGCTGCTCCAGATTTGATGCATCGTCATGTTGCTCTGGCTCCGTATTGGTTTGTATCTCTTTATTGACACCAACTGGTTCGAATGTTGATGGGCGCGCGCCTTCATCATCATCTTTTTCTGTGTTTGTCTTCTCTGTAGTAGTCTCTGGTATTGGTTTGTCCATCTTGAAAAAGTCATCTGCCCGATCTGAACGGTTCTTCTGCTCATGTTGAACAGGCTGCTCACTAAAAATTTCCATTTTCAGGTAATGGATTCGATACCATTTTGTTTGATCGCTTTTCATTCGATTAAAACGTGAAGAAATAATATAACCATCCTTCTCAAGCTTTGCAATGATGCGTCTAATCGTGCTGACCGACCAAAATGGAAACTGCACCTGCCATTGCTCATATGTGTTATACACCCATTTGTGGCCAAAGTATTCATGCCCGCTTTCCTGCAGCCAATAATGCAGCTGCTGGAGGAAAATCGCTTCATTCAGTCCCACTTCCTTGGCAAGTGATGGAAGAATTAAGATTGGTCTATCTTCTACTAATAATCGACTCATTATTTGCATCCCCTTTTTCAATCCTCTTTTATTATTAAATAGTCAAAAAGAATCGTTAGGGGGAGTTTAATTTCACAAAAATGAACTTTTTCGATCATATAAAAAAACAACTTCTTCTTCCAGGATGATCTTGTAGATATCATCAATATCTGTAACAAATACATCGTTATATTTTCTATGATCAATCGGCACGCTCGAACTCCACCTTCAGCTGCTCAAAATATTCTTTTATTCCTTGAAAGGTCTTTATGTTATCCTTTGCCGCCATTTCAGGTAAAAAAAATGTATTTCCCCCCAGAAGCTTATCTACTTGGCTGAAATCAATTGTATAACTTTTTTGGACAGGAGCCGAACCTAGTGGGGGACTGACACCAAATCAAAGTGGGGGTCTTACTGCCCGTTAATGCGGGATAAAGGGGCAGACAGAAGCATACTTTAGTAACGATTGCGCCCAGTAAAATGAGGGAAATGTACATATACTTGTTGATGAGTGAGGTGAATTAACATTATCTATCTAGATAAAAAACATGACCCCCGCAAAAATGAAGCTTTCATCAATAATTTTTTAAAAGATGCCCCAAAAACCAAAGAAGTTTTGAGCGAAAGGGATAGAATTTTTAACAACTTCAGCAAAAAGTCCGTTCAAACAGCAGTTGAAAAAATGACCTTTGACAGTTTTCTAAAAAAAACCGTGTCAGGCATTGTTCGCGTTTTTCTTGCTACCTCTGAAAAAGACAGCGGAAAAGTATATGATACTTTATTTGATGAACAGGGACGGGCTTATCCTGAGTGGTTGAGGCTTTTAGATGAAGAGTATCAAAAACTTTTAACTTACATTAATCGGGAAGTGAATGTCATTGATTTTGGAGCCGTGGGCGATGGGAAAACGGATGATACAGAAGCTTTTAAAAAAGCGATTGGACGCGGCCGCGTTAAAGTCAGGATTCCAGAAGGCCGCTTTATAACAAGAGGAATAAGACTCCCCTCCTGGACCATTCTTGCCGGAGAAGGAAAAGGCAGGACGATTATCAAGCTTCATGATGACGCTCCAAAAGGAACACGGCTGATTACCAACAGCCATCACCGAAGAGGAAATCGGAATATTTATGTTGAAGGAATGAGCCTGGATTGGAACGTGGAAAGATTAGGGAACGTGGAAAAAACCGCTACCTGGGGAAACCACTCGAGCTGTCTGACTTACGCTCATGTTACATACGGCTGGGTTAAAAATGTTGAAGGAATTAATCCAGGCCTGCATTGCTTCGATGTTTCCTCCACTCTTTACGATTATTCAGGAGACGGCTTTCGTGCACGGGGAGGCAGCAAATACATTTGGCTCGATCAATTAAATGGATATGGTTTTGGGGATGATGGCATTACCACTCATCACAGCGACTATATTTTTATTTCGAATTCTCATATGTGTGACCCGAGTGGAAGAGCTCATAAAAAAAGGTTTTCCAATTCCAATGGAATAGAAGTGGACGATGGTTCCAGATTTGTTTGGCTTGTCAATAATTCCTCAGCCAGATGCTTTGGAGGGGTGGAAATCAAAGCCCACCATAATTCATCAGCTGCTTCTGACGTTCAAATTATCGGGCATCTTTCTGTAAATGATAATCGTTCCTTTAACTTTCGCCATATTGGTCATCATAAGAGCACAGATCCTGAATCAAAAACTGCTTTTAACATCAGGGCATCCAATTTAGTAGCTATTCGGCCTGTCTTTACCTGTTTGTATGCGGGCTCTACTCCTAGAGGAATGGTCGTTTCTGCTTATCGGAATGTGGTGATTAATAACTTTGTACTGGTCGGCGATCCTGATTATGATTATGAGGAAAATCCAATGATTGCTGTTCAGTACCGAGCCAGGAATGTAACGCTTACTAACATAACTCTTCTAAATTTTAAAAAGGCTGGTGCAGATATTAAGGTATTTAGCGGAGATAATCGGGCCGACAATGTTGCCCTCCAAAATATTACGATGATTAACTCCTCACCAGGAGGCATCCAATTTGGTAAGGATATCGAGAATATTCATTTAAAAAATATAAAGATTATTGGCGATTATACAATGCCCAAAATAAACATTTCATCCAAAAACCTTTAATACCAAACAAGATCGGGATTTTTCTTTAAAAGTGCCTGTCACTTTTGCATAGGGGCAAAAGTGACAGGCACTTAAGGTCCATCTTTTCCACCAAACAGCTCCTGCACCATTTGAATGAATACTTGTACAGCAGGTGAGGCTTCCTTTAACGACGGGACGGCCAGACCAATCTCCCTCCAAACCGGCGGATTCAGGTTCCTGACTTGAACATTAGGCGGCAGGCTTGCTAATGAAAGCTCCGATAAAATGGTCAGACCCAATCCTTCCTGGATCATGTTTAATGCTGTGCTTACATTGGAAACAGTAAACTCGATTCTAAGTTCTGCATTCGCATGATGAAACATCCCGATAATGGGCGATTCGTATCCTCCTTTAAAGATAATTAGCGGCTCGTTCTCCAGATCCTTAATTGTAATGGATGCTTTCGCATGAAGCGGATGATCATCCCTTAGCACCACAAGCATTTCGTTCTTAACGAGAGGAATCACGTCCATTTCTCCATTTGGAAGAATGACAATTCCAATATCGATCACATGTGACAATAACCATTCATTGACTTCCTCAAGTGTTCCCTCGTACAGAAGAAGCTCTAATTTCGGGTATTTTTGCTGGAGGGTACCGAAAATTTTTGGCAGGAAATGAGCGGAGGCGCTGGGAAAACTGCCAATGCGGATCGTTCCTACCTCAAGTCCCTTTTCGGCAGCTGCCTCTTGTTCAATCTTTTCAATTCCCTTCAATACTTCCCGGGTATGAACGATCATCCGTTTTCCTATATCGGTAAGAATAAGCCCTTTGCGGCGGTCACGAATGAATAGTGTGACATCCAGCTCTGCTTCAATACTGGATATGGCATGGCTGACAGCCGGCTGTGTCATATTGAGTTCTTGCGCTGCTTTTGTAAAACTTCCCGTTTCAACGGTTTTCGCAAATACTTGAAGCTGTGTAATGGTCATAACTAAATACTTATGCTCCTTATAAAAAACATTCATTTTATTTATTTTATCAGATACCTTATCATCATAGTACAGTAAGCTATAAAAAGGAGTGACACACAATTTATGGAGCGATTTTTCCAAAAGCGCACAGCTTTGCTGCTCGTGTTTTTGATTATGGTTTGGGGAGTCAATTGGCCTTTGTCCAAATTTGCCCTTTCCTATACACCGCCGCTGCTGTTTGCCGGAATTCGAACATTAATAGGCGGATTTTTATTGCTGTTGATTGCCATTCCAAGATACAAACAGATTCGCTTAAAGGATACATGGCATATTTATCTAATTTCCTCTTTATTTAACATTATTTTGTTTTACGGCCTGCAAACGGTAGGATTAGGCTATTTGCCTGCTGGACTGTTTTCAGTCATCGTTTTCCTTCAGCCTGTACTTCTTAGTATTTTTGCCTGGCTGTGGCTCGGTGAAGCCATGTTTAAAGAGAAAGTCTTCGGTTTATTTCTTGGATTCGCCGGTGTTGCGACCGTAAGTGCCAAAGGATTATCCGGCAATCTCTCCGTCATAGGAATTGTACTCGCCCTGGGCTGTGCCGTTAGCTGGGCCATTGGGACAGTAATCGTAAAAAAAGCAGGGAAGAGAGTAGATTCCATCTGGCTGACTACCATTCAGCTTATTGTTGGCGGGCTTTTCATGACAGTGATTGGTTCTAACGTGGAGAACTGGTCCAGCATCGTTTGGTCTGCACCATATTTGTTGGATTTAGCTTTTATATCCGTCTTCGTTATTGCAGGAGGCTGGCTGGCGTTCTTTCACCTTGTAAATTCAGGAGATGCAAGCAAGGTGGCATCTTACACGTTTTTTATTCCATTCGTTGCATTGGTTACAAGCATCCTCTTTTTTAATGAACCATTTACCATTTATCTGTTGATAGGGCTTATTTTAATTGTGATGAGCATTGCTCTTGTAAATACTAAGCCTAAATTGTTAAGAAAGTCGATAAAAGCAGAAGCTAACCATGTAAAGCTTTGAAAGAGAAAAATAAAATCCATGCGGCTCGAAACTTGTCGCATGGATTTTTTAATAGATTATATGAAAAGAACCGTTCCCCTGTTTCTTCTATTCTACTTATCTATTCAATTGCTTCACTTTTACAGGCTTTTTTTCCCTGCTAACTTTGATGATTTCCCCGATAATACTGATGGCGATTTCTTCTGTTGTTTCGGAGCCAATTTCCAATCCGATTGGAGAATGGACCGGCTCCAACTGTTCTTGTGTGACTCCTTCACTTTTTAATTTTTCAAATATGGTTATGGCCTTGCGTTTACTGGCGACCATCCCAACATATGCAATCGGAAATTGCAGTGCCATTTTTAATACAATATCATCACGATCTTTTGTCACAATCACCACATATGACTTTTCAGTTGGGTTGGCTTCTCGCAAAGCCTCTCCAATATTCTCATTCACAAATAGATTGGTTGCATTAGGAAAGCGTTCCTTCGTACAATAACCAACGCGATCATCGACAATGCAATAAGGATATTGGAGGAAATCAGCGAGCCTTGCCAACTCATAGGCTAAGTGACCGGCTCCAGCCAGAACGAGTTCAGGTCTGCTTGTATAGACTTCAATAAAGACCCGTAACGTGCCGCCGCAATTCATCTGAATTCCGTCTTTTGCATGTTTATTTAATTTATATTCAACGATTTTTGATTGGCCATTTTGGATCGCCTTTACACTTTCTTCAATGATATAGTATTCAGCCAAGCCCCCTCCGACAGTGCCTTCAATCATACCATCACGGTATACAATCATTTTCCCCACATGGCTGGGAGTCGAGCCCTTTGATTCTATAATCATGGCTAGAGCAAAGGTTTCGTTTTGACGCGTCAGCAAGGCCACTTTTTCCATCAGCAGCATGAAAATACTTCCCCCTTTTTTAAACATCGGCTGTATTAAACTAGCAGGTTGATTTCCACTCCAGGCGCTTCGCTTTCCGCGGGCGTTGCGGTGAGCCTCCTCGGCGCTCGAGCGCCTGAGGGGTCTCGCCTGCACCGTACTCCCACAGGAGTCTTCGCGCCTTCCGCTCCAATCAACTTAGTGTTCAAAATCAACAATAATGTCTAACCCAGCCTAAAACATTAATTCGGTTGATATTGCTTCATGCTAAGAAAATAACGTAAAAGATGTAACGCAACGGTTTTTCTATAAGCCGCAGTGGAGCGTTGATCGTCGATTGGTTTAATGATTTTATCGAAGGCTGCCACAATCTTAGTGATGTCTGCATCTGCTAATGGGATGGTTTTTCCAACCAACTTTTTCTCAATATCAATGGAACGAACCATCGTAGGTCCGACCGCCCCGAAGGCAAATCGAATGTCATCGATTCGATCTTTGCTTATTCGGATGAAACCCGCAAACGATACTTTGGCAATGGCATCTGCGTTACGGTTGCCGACTTTCTCAAAAACGACATGAGAATCTTCTTCTAATACGGACGGCAGAATAATCTCCGTTAATATTTCATTGTGATCACGTTGAACCCGTCGTGGACCTTGAATAAAATCGCTAATCGCAACGATGCGATCACCATTTACGGAGCGCAGCAGAAGCTTTGCATTGTATACATATAATAAAGGAAGCATGTCACCGGCTGGAGAGGCGTTGCAAATATTACCGCCTAATGTTCCCCGGTTTCTAATTGCCGGGGCAGCAATGGTTTTAATGGCGTTCTTTAAGGCAAAAGGAATCAACGGATGTTCAAGTAATTCACTATAGGTACAGCAAGCCCCGATGTGGAGATCCTTGTGATGTTGATACACCTGCTTTAATTCGGAAAGATGATCAATAAAAACAATCGGTTTAGGGATTTTCGTAGGTACTCCCCTTCGACTTTTGTAAAGAACCATCACATCGGTGCCGCCGGCTATGATGGCACAGTCTTCTCTATTCAATTGGCTCAACGTTTCGTCTAAACGCTCAAAGCGATACGCCGTTATTTTCTCTGCCATAAGCCATCACCTTTTTTAGCTGCCAGATTAATTGCCTCAACAATCATATTGTAGCCCGTACATCGGCACAGATTTCCGGAAATGCCTTCACGAATTTCAGCCTCTGAAGGATGAGGATTTTTAGATAACAAAGCTGCACTTGCCATAATCATCCCCGGAATGCAATAGCCGCATTGCACTCCCCCGGCAATGGAATAGCTCTCATCTAACATCTTAAATTGTTCCGTTTCAATGATTCCTTCGATCGTTTGAATATCGGCACCAGCAATCGAGCCAATTGGAATAAGGCAGCTGTTTTGCAGGAGGTTATTCACAAAAACACTGCAGGCTCCGCACTCCCCTTCACCACAGCCTTCCTTTGTTCCGATTAACTCAAACTCATCTCTTAATAAATCTAGCAATCTTACTGTAGCAGGGGCGTCAGTTTCTACCGTTCTCCCGTTTAGTGTGAATTTAATCAACCCTCTTCACCTTCTTTCATCCAAAGACTTTCAATAATGACTTCCGGTGTAATCGGAATTTGCTGAAAAGAAGTTTGCAGTGCACCCTCGATTGCAGCTTGGACTGCTGGAGCGCCTCCGATTAAAGTCAATTCACCTGCGCCCTTCGCCCCGTATGGACCATCAACATAGGGGTTATCAAAGACCTTGCTTTCGATTGAAACAACGTCCAATGAAGTCGGCGGTCCATAATCCGATATGCTTTTTTGTTGGATCCTGCCTTGCTTTGACGTCATCTTTTCTAGATAACCGTACGCTAACCCTTGAGCCAAACCACCGTCAATTTGGCCTTTCATAATCCGTTCATCGATGACCTTCCCAACTTCATAATTGCCGTATACTTTTTCTAACTTTACATTTCCTGTTAATGTATCAACTTCTACTTCAACGATATTAACGCCCCATGAATAAGCCGGGTAGGCATCTCCAGTGAAGGTCAACTCGTTCCAAGGAATCATTTCACGGTGAACATAGTGCTCAACTACTTCCTGTTCCACCCCTGTTTGCCATTGAGCCTTCAGTTTTTTTGCGGCCCGTTCAAGCAATTTTCCGACAATCATCGTCGTCCTGGAGGCTACGGTCGGACCAGAGTCGGGAACCTCTTTTGTATCGGGATCAGGGAACAAAACATCTTCGTACGGGAGGTCAATTTCTTTGGCGACAATTTTACACAACGTCGTCAAAATGCCTTGTCCCATATCAGAATTTGAGATTTTTAGCATAACCTTGCCGTCCTTTGATTTAACCAACTTCACCGTTGCTTTAATATGATCTCTTTCACCGCTGCCTGTAAATCCACAGCCGTGGAGGAACAGCGAAGTTCCTATACCCTTTTTATAGCGCTGATTTTGTTGATTTAAGCGCTGAAAGTCTTCTTTTTTCTTTTTGTATTCTGACACGTTGAGCAGGTGCTCAATCATTTCTTCCATTAATATCGGGTCGCGGAATTTACCTTTGGTGATGGTGGGGTCTCCTTGCTTGACGAGGTATTTTCGTTTATATTCAAGCGGGTCGATTTTTGCCAGTTTACTAAGATGTCCAATATGACTTTCGATTCCGGCAAAGCTTTGCGGAGCACCAAAGCCTCTGAAGGCGCCGTTCGGAACTGTATTGGTTTTTAAGACATAGCCTTTTGCATGAAAATGCGGAATTTTATAAACACCGGCACTATTTAATAATGCGCGCTGCAGCACGACAGAGCTCAATCCCACATTCGCTCCGCCATCGAGAAAGATGTCCACACACAGGCTCAAAATATTTCCTTCCTTATCAAGGGCCGTTCGATATTTGAGTTTGGCCGGATGCCTTTTCGTCGTAACCAGCATATCCTCAGAACGGTCGAACACGAGCATCACCGATTTTTTGACTGCTCTTGCCGCAACGGCTACGTGACAAGCCATCATCGAAGGAAAATCTTCTTTGCCGCCAAAACCTCCGCCGGTAGGACTTTGAACAACTCTGACTTCATCGTCGCCACAGGCTAGTGCGCTTAGCAATGCATTTTTTATATAATAAAGACATTGCATCGATCCCTGGACGACAATTTCATCATCCTTATAAATGGCGAGCATTCCTTGCGGCTCAAGGTAGACATGTTCCTGATAACCCGTATCATATTCTTCTTCGATGATTTGATGGGCACCCTGCTCGATTGCTGAAATGTTCTCTAAGCTTTCCCCAAATTCATAGCTTGCCATAGTAACCCCGGGTGCTGCTTTTTGTTTGATTGCATCGTCCAATGTATAAATAGCCTGATGTTCTTCAAATTCAATCTTCACTTCATTTAACAAACTGTACAGAATATCCAGGTCTTTTCCAGTGAGCATGAGAATTGGCTCACCCATATAATTGACCCACTCATTGGCAAAAATGGGCTGATCTTCTTTGATAATTTTGACATAATTCGGTCCGGGGATATGCTCTGCTCCAACAGCTTCATACCCTTGGGGAAGGTTAGGCAGTTGAATGGATATGATCTTTCCATAAGCAATTGGCGACCGATACAAAACACCATAAACCATATTTTCCAATTTCACGTCACTAATATAGGGCAACTGGCCCGATACTTTACCTTTATGGTCCTTTTTGGGCACTGAGGTGCTTATATCTTTGAGATTCATTGCAACAACACCCTTCGACTCATTTTTTTAAAGGGGACATATTATTAATATATAGATCGATTTAGAAAATTCGACATGACCAAAGAACAGCCATGCCAAATTTTCTAGACCTAAGCGGCTGACACCCCCCTTGCGGGGTTGGCGCCATCCGCATAGGTGAACCTTTGAGGGCGAATTCAAGTTGTCTGGGTCGCCGATTGTGATGCCTCTCGATTAAATGAAGATGTGTCGAGTTATTAAGTGGAATATATAGAAACCTCTTCCTACGATTTTATAGATGAGAATGATATTTTATGAGTAATTTTTATTCAAGAATTTCGTTGTTTTTAATTGTATTTTTATTTGGGGAAATTTAAGATTTATGATATTCAATGGCTTTTTGGTAATCCTCCGGCGTATCAACATCCATTAATACTCCCGGATCATCTACATTGATGTATGTCTTTTCGTAACCTCCCAGGACCACACGCAAATTACTTCCTGGATTGGTTTCGAGAATTTTCTGTTTCACTTCGCTTGATAATTTGATAGGGTGACCACCTTTATAGTTAAAGCTGGGAATAATGACGTTCCCTTCGTGTTTTGCTATTAGCTGAACAGTCTCTTTTTTAACAAGCGGGCAATCTCCAGGCGTTATAAAGAAGGTCGGGGCATTTACTTCGTTGCAGCCCTTTTGAATGGAATGAAACATTCCCTCGTTAAAATTTTCATTATAAACAAACGTTATCTGAAATGAATAGGCATTTTTACTGATGATTTTTGCCATTTCCTCTCGAATGATTTCCGCTTGAAATCCGGCTACGACGATGACCCTGCTGCATAACCCTTCAAATTTAGATATCGTTTGCTCCAACACGGTCATTTGCCCCAGTGGCAACGTCATTTTAAATGCATTCGCTCGACTGGAATATCCAGCAGCTAGGACGATTGCTTCCATGTTTGTCACCTTCTACATATCATTTTTTGTAATCCTCTATTAGTCTTTTGACTGCTCCCACAGCTGAAATAGTGGGATTCTCACCCCAATACCGTTAGATAGAAATTTCTTTCACCCGTGCCATCTGAAAGGGTGGCAAACGCTTTAAGCCCTACATCTACTTAATGCCAAATTGTACGAATAACGGCAGCAACCGATGATTTTGTTCATTTGAGCAGCCTGTTCTTCGGTTGGATACAAGCGTAAATTTAAACCCTTTGAAATACGCTTCTGTCAATTCATCCACCCCTCAACACGAACATATGTATGAAGGTCTCAAGCAGTTTTGAAGTTAGAGGGATGTTATCTTTTTTGGTTCCATTTGATGTTATCTAATAATATTAAGAAATATCTATTCCGTGACCAATATATGACCATTTTATTATATTTAATTGCCGAATTTGCATTCTATATGTGGTCAGAACTAAAACCCGCTCACTTTCCAAAAAGGAAGTAAGCGGGGCTTTAGCGTTCTACAAATTCACTCCGATTGCGTCAGGGACGCCTGGACATCCGGATTAATTTCCGCTTGAGGATAGTTAATTTGTTCCCCAAATTCTACCCAGTCGAGATTTGCCATCAGCAGCAGGTAACGTTTGCCGCTGTCCGGGTCGCTGATGATGATGTGGTCACGACCAGCCGTTTCTACGCGCCCGCGGTAAACCATTGCATTCCATTTGTCGTTACCTTGGTAAGTAAAGTAGAATATACCGATCTTACCTTTGTTGAAGCGTAGGATATTTTCGATAAATGATTCTTCCATCGCGCCTGTCGGAAGTTGCTGCCCAGTTCCCATCGGGACCACTGGGACGGCATACGAGGGTCCAGAAGGCATAGTCGCCGGGAAGCCGCCGCCAGGTTGTTGTGCGACACTGCCCCGCATCATGAAAGCTGGATAAAAACCAGGATAATAATTCATTGGATAATAACTAGAGTCTCCACAAGTCATGACAAGATTAGCTCCTTTTTAATTTATCTATAAAACTCTGGGCAGTAGCCCGGTACAGCGACATAGAAACAATGATTCTTGTGCGCAAAATCGAACTTCGTCATGGGGGATCTTGGCATCGTGTCGGTACAAGCAGCTCGATATTTTTTCCCCGGACTGGGGTTAAAAAACCACAAATTCATTCTGGCCCGAGGGTCCCTATGACCATGTAATAAATTCCTAGCCCTCTGGAGGTCAGCTTCTTTGGGACGTTGTGTATACAATGTTCCATTTAAGACGGGCTCGAAGTGAGGAATTCCAGTTCCAGGTATGGTTTGATAGATCGCATGTCTGATATTGCGCAACCCTCTAAAGTCAGGAGCACAGTCAGCCTCGACCCGATTGGACACAACCGTTCCCACCATGTTCATCCCTTGGACTCCTTCACCGATCGCTTCCGCCATCATGAGCCTCGCTAACTCTTCCACGTCACGTGAAGTATGTTTTATTCGTCTACCCATTTTCTCACCCTCTTCGGCTTATACAAGTAACTTATTGCCAGAAGCTGGTTTTGGTAACTTGCCTATCAGCCCAAATTTTAGAAATTGCATCCTCAACGAAAAGAGTCTTGTCCTATTCTCTAGATTTTGGCTGCATCTTGAGTCATGCCACTAAATTTTGTAATTCCACAGTCATCTTCTAAGAAAAACAGGATTTTCTTATCTAAGTTTTCTGATCTGGATATGTATGAAATACTTCGCCTCCATCCCCTGTTCAAACTAAAGATCAGGATCTAAACAAATAGGCGACACCTGAAATGGCGTCGCTTATTCATTTAGCACTATTAAAATTAACTGAATTATTCTAACAAACCTAATAGAACATACTCTCGAGCTGTTACTGAGCCAGTTACAGGTAAATTATTTATTTTCTGAAACCTTTTGACTGCTCTTTCGGTGCTTATACCATAAATTCCATCTTCAATTCCATCATATAACCCTAAGGCTTTTAATCTATGTTGAACGAGTTGTACTAGATTTCCTTTCGAACCTAAGGATAGGTTTTTAAACTCACCCTTACCTTTTCCAGTAACGGGGCCTTCTATATAGACCATTGTCCCTGTGGGGATTAGTTCAAATAACGACTCTACATCTTTATTCTGCATACGAATACAACCACCGCTTACATTTTTACCAATTAGACTCGGTTTATTTGTTCCATGTATTCCATATTGTCCCCAAGGAACGTTTAAACCTAACCACCTTGTACCAAACCCGCCCCCCCATGATTTTGATTTTTCTTCCACCTTGAATAACCCAATCGGAGTAGGGGATTCTTCAGTCCCTGAAGCAATAAAAAATCGCTTGATTACTTCGTTATTTTTTAAAACCATGAGTTCATTTGTCCATAAATTTATCCTTATGTATATATTATCTTGATGTTCCCCATAGATGTTCATAGTCGAAAATAAAGTAACTACAAGTACAATAATTTGTGCAGCAAGTAATGTCTTTACTTTCACAATTTCCCATACACCTTCTTTTTAGTGTTTTTCAACGAGATTTCTTGTTAGTGAGGTGTTGTTTGTAAATCCCCTTCAAATTATTTATCCGGCATTAACGGGCAGTAAGACCCCCACTGATGGAAGTTTCCTTTATCTTAGTTAAGGCCTTCATTTTTATTAAGTTACAAACCGTATTATCTGTACAAAAAGTAAGAAGTATGAATGGAAAAGATTAGACGAAATTTTAAACATTTTTTCTCATATTTTGTTGGTATTTTTTTACGTGGAAAAAGATAATAAACTCAGAAGAGTAGTCATTTATTAGATTTTCAACTATAACTTCAAACCTGAAATGAAGTTCCTTAAATTCCCCGCGTTTTTTAAGTTGTTGGGGATTGATTTATAACCAGTCTTATCAAACCCTTTTAATAGATCTGTGTTGATCAGCACTTGTGGTCCGCAACATACATTTTTATTTTCTCACACGAAACCTAAATATTTCCTTTTTAAAACTATCTGTGAGAAAATACATTTGTTTAAGTAGATACTAGGGGAGGTTATATGTTATGGCAAAAAATCTGCAAGATTACACAACATTACATAACGGTGTCAAAATGCCATGGTTTGGTTTAGGGGTATACAAAGTAGAAGAAGGGCCAAAAGTTGTAGACTCCGTAAAAGCAGCTATTCGAAATGGTTATCGCAGTATTGATACAGCAGCATTTTACGAAAATGAAGAAGGTGTAGGTCAAGCCATCAAGGAGTCTGATGTTCCTCGTGAAGAACTTTTTATTACAACGAAAGTGTGGAATACTGACCAAGGATATGAATCTACTTTAACAGCGTTTGAAACAAGTATGCAAAAACTTGGCTTAGACTACTTAGATTTATATTTAATCCATTGGCCTGTTAAAGGTAAATATAAAGAAACTTGGAAAGCGCTTGAGAAACTATATAAAGATGGTCGTGTCCGCGCCATTGGTGTGAGTAATTTCCAGATTCATCATTTAGAAGATGTGCTGGCGGATGCGGAAATTAAGCCGATGGTCAATCAAGTAGAATACCACCCGCGCTTAACGCAAACAGAATTGCATGAATACTGTAAGAAAAATCATATTCAGCTTGAGGCGTGGTCACCTCTTATGCGAGGGCAGCTATTAGATAACCCAACTTTAAAAGCAATCGGCGACAAATATAACAAAACGACCACCCAAGTCATTTTACGTTGGGATTTACAAAATGAAGTCGTGACCATTCCTAAATCAACAAAAGAACATCGTATTATTGAAAATGCCAATATCTTTGATTTCGAATTGACTCAAGATGAGATGGACAACATCCATGCTTTGAACGAAAACCATCGTATTGGGGCAGACCCGGATAACTTTGATTTTTAATATACAAGATGGAATTTCCTCATAATGGACAACCATTCATTTTCATCTAAATAAACCGAAAACACAAAAGCAGCCAAGTACTTTGTGAAAAGCCTTGGCTGTTTGAGCGTTAAGCAGCGACCCGCTCTTTCTTCTCCAATGCTATATAGAAAAATGGCAGCTCGCTCCCCTCCTTTTAGCGGTAACGCTCCTCTTTGAATGGATTGGCCGTCATGGAATAGCCCAGTTCTTCCCAGAATCCGGCCTCATCTTCTTTCATGAATTAAATGCCCGACGCCCACTTTGTTCCTTTCCACAAATAGAAGGTTTAAAAGATAACTAATTGATAGGATTATCCTCTATTTCCTTCAATCTCAGCACCAGTGAATGTGATAGGTCCAACAACAGTTGGTCCAGCCACAGTTTGTTTTGCCACAGCTGGTCTAGCTCCATTTGGTGCAACCAGAGCTGCTTGAGCTGTTAGGATATAAGTAACATGAGTTTTTCCTGTCACCTTAGGATTATCAACATGAGAGAAATGGCTAAGCAGGTTATTTAACTCGCCTTCGCCTTCAAGCTCATCTCGGGCAGAAAATATCTCTGTTCCGGGTACAACAGCATTACGGAAAATTCTGTATGTGATAACCGCATGAGCGTTTGAGAAAATTCCTACAGTAGCATTTAACCAAACGCGGTCAGAAGCCTCATCAAGGGTTAATGTGATTCTACCAAGTTCAGTTGGCATAGTGGTTGAAATAGGAAATTCAGTTTTCCCTGCTCTATTCATTGGTAGTTCAAATACTTGAAACTCCGTTAACAAACCTTTTTCCTTTTTTCCATGAGAATCATGTTTTTTATCATGTCCATCATGTTTGCCATCACAACAATCCCTTTTCTTATCATCTTTCCCACCTCGATGATCGTCTTTCTTCTTCTCATCAAAAAGGACATTGTTAATAACATTATTATTATTGTTGTTATTATTGTTATTGTTGTTGTTATTGTTGTTGTTATTAACTAAATCTTGATAAAGCTGTTTGTAATGCTTGTATTTCTTTTTATATTTCTTTATATCATGATCTTTTTTTGACATGTTTGTTTCTCTCCTTTCGTTTCATACTTTATACTATGAGAATTTCTAGGTACTGTTTGGATAAATTATCTATTTTTTCAAAAAGAGGCTAGAGTTGATAGACTAGCGAACTATTTAATTTGCCCATTATGAAGTGGGGAAACAAAACTACAGAGTTAATTATGTAAGGGAAGGCTTAATGTTACTGATAAGCTAATGAATTTTTTATTTCCGATAGCAAGAACATTTGTCCCAAGAGTGAAACTAATAGATGCTGCTTATTTCCTCTCGAAGCAGATCCGGTGGAGATGAACCCTTTGCCAATTGCAGAGACGCGCGGCTCAAGCGGGAGAGTCAACCCACCGCCGTGTTATAAGCCTTGCCCTTTCAGAAACCGGATTAATTGCCGTAGTGAACTTTCTATTTCTAGGTATAAAAAAAGACCAGCTACAAATTCGTAACCGGCCTTTCCCCTTTACAGAGGACAATGGATGAAATGTCTTCTTTCCATCCGAACCCCCTTACTATCAAGACTGTTCTCCTTTATCGACTTCACTGGAGCCGCCTGAAAGCGAGAGGTTGTTGTTGCCCTCTTTACTCTGGGTTATAACATTGGATGGCTCCGGCCGACTCTGGCCATACAACCCTACATAAATCTGATCAATCTGCTCACCAGTCAAATCTCCCTGCTTTAGTAGCTCCTCCGCAATCGCATGGACAAAATCGTCATGTTCTTTGACCAGCTTTTTAACCTGTAGCATTTGGTCCTGAAGAAGCTCATTGATTTTTGGTCGAAGTGCCTTTAGTGCCTCAGACTGAGATCCTATAGAAAGCCAGCTAAACAGCTCGTCGCCCATTCCAACCATACCAAGATAGGCACCGGCCAACAATGTAGCCTGACGCAAGTCGGAGGTAACTCCATTCAATTTCTTGCCCAGGAACTCCTCTTCCACCGCTCGCGCTGCCAGACAAACCTGGATGCCTGCAAGGATTTCGCTGTCACTACGGTTATACCGCTCCTTCGTCGGCTTGGTAGCAGCGAGGCCAAGGGCGCCGCCCCTGCGGATGATCGTGACCTTCCAGACACGATCATGGGGTTGCAGTAAGTATTGGGCAACGGCATGGCCGGCTTCATGATAGGCTACGTTCCTCTTCTCGTCCTCGCTCATGGAACGAAGCGGCTGTTTAAGGCCCCATTCATATGTCTCCATGGCGTTCCGGAAATCATCGTAACTCGCAACCTCCCCACCCCTCTGATGGGCAATCACGACCGACTCATTGACGATATGTTTGATCTGGGCCGGGCTGTAGCCGATCGTGTCAAGTGCTGCCCGCTCCGGTGTTAAAGTAGAATCCCGCTTAACTTTTTCGAGGTAGTACTGGAAAACGTCCAATCGTCCATCATAGTCTGGAGCATCGACCCAAAGCTTCCGGTCGAAACGACCTGGCCGGAGCAGCGCAGGGTCCAGTACATCGGGCAGGTTGGTAGCTGCAACCGTTAGCACTGCAGGACGTTCAGCCTTTTTTCGCCGCAGTCCGAGTGAGCGAAGCAACTTGGCTAACTTGGAGTTGTCAATGTTTGGCGGGTCCATCTGCAGAAGCAGTTCGTTTAGCAAGCCTGCACCTCCCATTCCGAACATTCCTCCACCGCCCCCTCCAGCCTGACGGCTCATACCGATTGCGTCAATCTCATCGATGAATATGATGCAGGCCCCGTACACACTTGCAAGCTTACGAGCCTTCCTGTAAAGGCCCATCACCTTCAGATTACCGACGCCAAAGAACATGTTTTGAAAGCTAGGGGCAGAGGCGTAAGCAAACGGCACCTGTGCTTCATTCGCGATCACTTGAGCCAGATAAGACTTTCCTGTACCTGGAGGCCCGCAAAGCAGCAATCCACGGATTGCCTCGCCCCCCATCTCCTTAAACTCCTTGACCCCCTTAAGCAGGGTGACGATTCGCTTAGCATTTTCAACAATCTCGGGGTTACCTCGATAGTCATCCCAGGTTGAACCAGTTTCTCCAGGCAGAATCCAGTACGTACGCCCCCTTGCCAGAAACCAGAAGAGTGCAACAAATTGAATAATCATAAACATCATGGCGAAGAGGAGCCGCAGAACAAATCCGATAATTGTCAAGGTGACCTGCCAGTAAGTCGGGCCTCCAGTAAACACCAACATGCCGATAGTGATAAGAGCTGTCGTCCAAAGTATGAGTTTACGCCACTTGATCCACTGATATTTCTTCACGACTCCACTCTCCTTTTTAACTGAAATTTCAGAAAATTTTATGTTTAGTCTGCCCTTGTAGCCCCTGGAATGGCTGGCAGTTACTTAAAAATATATTTCTCTTTTTTACGAATCTGTTACTCTAACCTTCGAATAATTTCGTCATTTTTTTCAAAGCTATTTTTCAAATAAAAAACCTTCATATAGAAAGCTAAAAAATGATTTATTAAAATTTCCCTTTAATATCCATTATATACTTGACCATTAGACCAAGACCGCCAAGGAAATAAAATATGACAAGAATCCAGTCAGTAGGATCGAGTGGTATCAGGGATATAATAATGTTCAACGGGAAGACGTAGTATAAGATATCCTTTAAATAATCCAATACGATCGTCGGACTGAAAGAGCCTATCCAAAATGATTTGAAAAAAGCAATAAGAAAATCAATCATCATCAGTCCCAACACAGCACACATCGTGTACATCATCCAGTTCGCAAGTGTAAAGTCCATTCATCATCACCACCTTTATACATACTATGCTTGTAAAGTAGACAGGTGCTGATAGGCATATAAAAATTAACAAAGGATGGTACTATTTGTTGCATACAAAAAAGGGCCAGTCTCCCGCTTTGTTAATCATGGAACTCAGCGGGGGACTGACCCCATCAAAAGATATTTATCCAAAATAAAAAGCCACTCATGATGAGTGACTCCACTTACTCCCCGTTCTTTTCTTAATCTTATAATCTATAAACTTCCGCACATTCTGCGGCTTTTGGTTCATAAAAACAGTGAAGTTTGTAACGTCCCACGTGAGGCTGATTATACCATGTTGGAGGACAATCGCCCGGCGGTCTAAAATACCATAAACTAAATTTTGCAGGCCAGACTCTCTCTCCTGCAACAACCCGCCGTGCTAAGCGTCTTTCACTTTCTCTTGCCCGTTGATAAAAATAGCCCTTAATCGTAGCTTCAAAGGCATGAGGTTGATAAATCATTTCCCGAATGGTACGAAGCCCTTTAAAATCGGAACAATTTGCTCTTATTCGGTTAATTCCTACATTCCCAACCATCAGCATACCTTGAAGTCCTTCTCCCTCAGCTTCAGCCCTAAGCAATCTTGCCAACAGGTCAATATCCGCTTGCGTATGTTTGACAACCGCCATGACTTCACCTCCGTTGTAATTACCTTCTATAAATATTGCTGTTTATCTACAATCATGACGATAAAAAAGCACCCAATTATTCGGATGCCTGCTGCGTTAACCATTTCTTATCACTTTCTTAACAAATATCAACTCAATCGAGTAGAGGGAAAATAAATTAGCTTATTTTCGCCCCTCTCACAACACCGTACGTACGGGTCTCGTATACGGCGTTTCAATTTATATTACAGTGTGTACTTTTAAGTAACGTTCTAAGGCAGAGGGTACTCCCCTCTGCCTTAGTCTTTTGTTTGAGATTGCTCTTTGGACGACTTTTGATAATCCTATATATCGGTAACCTTTTCGACAGTAGGTTAATCCTTTCGCTTCTTCCTTCGGAATCCCTAGTTGAATGAGCGATTTGATTTGTTTCTTCGGTACCTTCCATTGCTTCCAGATGATTATTCTGATTCTGGAGCGCAGTTTCATATCTGTTCGTTCCATGGCTTTTTTCATATTCGCGATTCTAAAGTAATTCACCCACCCGAATATGACTTGTTTCAATTTCAATATTCGGTAGTCTAGCGGAATACTCCAGCTTCGCTTTGTCAGTTGTCGAAGCTTCCTTTGAAATTTCTGAATTGAAATGGGATGGGGTTTTACTCGGTATCTCTCGTTTTTAGAATCATAATAGTACCCAAACCCCAAGAATTTTAACTCTTTTGGGCGAAAGATTTTACTCTTTTCGGCATTTACTATCAATCCTAATTTCTCTTCTATAAATCTCACGATTGATTTCATCACTCTGTTCGCTGATTTTTCGCTTTTCACAAAGATGAGGGCGTCATCAGCGTATCTCACGAATCGTAATCCTCTACTTTCTAGTTCCTTATCGAGTTCATTCAACATAATATTACTCAATAGTGGACTGAGGTTGCCTCCTTGCGGAGTCCCGACTGGTGTTTCTTCATATTTCCCATTCACCATGACCCCACTGACGAGATATTTTCTTATTAGAGAGATAACGTCTCCATCATCTATTGTATTGGCTATAATTCGCATGAGTTTATCGTGGTGGACTGTATCGAAGAATCTTTCAAGGTCAATGTCCACTACCCAATCGTGTCCATCATTCAGAAGTTCCAAGCTTTTTATTATGGCCATTTCGCAACTTCTTTTTGGTCTAAAGCCGTAACTGAATTCACTAAATTGCTTTTCAAATATCGGACTAAGTACTTGATGAATAGCTTGTTGAACTACTCTATCCACTACTGTTGGTATTCCCAATTTGCGCATCTTTCCATTTTCTTTTGGGATCTCCACTCTTAAGGCAGCTTGTGGTTGGTATTTTCTTGTTCTGATACGCTGGCGCAGTTCATCCTTGTTCTCTTTCAGATATTGTTTTAGCTCGTCGACTGTTACTCCGTCGACCCCACTTGCACCTTTATTTTTATAGACACGTAAGTAGGCTTCATTCATATTTTGATTACTTAGAATCTGTTCTAAAAGTTTCACACTCGTTTCCCCTTCCCTCTCACGTAGTAAGTAATATCTCCTTTTTGGTTATCCTTTGAGATACGCTCATACTTTCACCATTAACACATTCGGAGTTCGTTACTTACGCATTCGTGGCGTTGAAACACTATAAATTGTTCAGCCCTTCATAAGTTTACTCATTACTATGGCTTCTGCTGACTTCTTGCGATTAACCGTTTTCGACTGTACTTCTGTACATCCGCAAGACCTCCCAGGGTAAGGTAACTATCTTTCCTCTTTTACTCGTCTGATTTACCTTATAAAGTTACGCACATCTTTTGGACTTTGACTTGTATTGGAGCCTCATCCCCTTTATAAAGCCTTAGTATCAGATTTCTGTACGTCGAGCCAAGATTTTATTCCACGCTTCCTCCAGCCCCTACCTCACGATAAGTACCTTGCGCTTCCTTAGTGGTTGGTCGATGTGTACCCCCACAGTGGACTTTCACCACCTAGATAGTTGCCATGCCTGGCACACAATAAAAAGAGTGTTAGGAAAATACTCTAACACTCTAGATTAATAATAATTAATTTATAATTTTATCATTGCGAGTTACTTTTTACTGATTGCCCGTTATTTGCAAAGAAACGATCATAAATTTGATAAAGCGCAGATAATCCCACTAACCAATAAATTGTATTCACTAACCATTCCCAGGATCCAAACCACGCCTCTACGACATTGATACCCAATGCTACAGCCAGCCAGTTCAAACCACCAATAATCACAAGAAGACTTGTTAAACCCGATAGGAATCTCACGTTGTCACCTCCTTGCTGCCTACTTCCAAAAGAAGTATTTCTTATTACAGTTTATGCTTATATATGGTGACTGTATGAATAAAATTTATTGTGATTATTGGTTATTTAAAATATGTTTCTATTCATACAAAAAGCTCAATGCCTTAAGTACAAATAAACAACCTAAGTTACGATGCGCGCTCAAAAACTTCATTATTCAAGTGAAAATGAAAGCTAAAAAACAGTAGTTAAAATAGCTATTTTCGGCGAAGAATAATCACATCGTTCTTTCCTATGCTTTTTCCGTCAATTGAATTAACATCAAATGATAATCTCTAAGGAATAGGATGACCATTTTCATCTGTATGTAAAACCTGTTCATCAAACTTAGTTAGAAGTATAGAAAAATGTGGTTGGGGCCTGGTATATTCGAATATAACACCTCCATCTTGCCAGATACCATTTTCGATGGAATGTTCACTTGTTATTGGATCCCCTTGATTCATATGAATATTGTGTAACCCCAATCCAACATTATATGGTTCTCCGAAAATAAAAACCCTTTTTACATTTTTCAGACAAGACTTCATTAACTCTATTGCATTTTCCCCAGTTTCTGGATCCCAGTTGAAACAGGAGTTAGTTAGACCTGGATGCCGAATAACATCTAATGCTCCTGACTCTGAATCTGAAACCAAATGGTAAAAACCATCTGGTTTAGAGATTATATTGGTAAACAATCTTTCGTTAAGATTTTTAATGTTTTTGTACTCAATTTTAGTCTCTGTTCGAGATTTTAGATTTATAGCACACTTGTATATTCCACTATCAGTTTTAACAAAAATATGATAGTGTGGCCATCGTCCCTCGTTATCAGGAGGATCAATATAATGCCTCTCGACTTTCCCAATTACTACTCCATAACCATTACTCAGTGACATAGATTCCTCCAATTTTTTTTATTGTTATTTCAAAACGTTTGAATAATATTAATATGTGATACATGTAGGGAATAAGTAATTAAAACTTTTGGAAGGAAGCCGGTTTATCTGCCTGATCAGTTCGTAGTTGCTGTGTCCTCCCGTTTTGACGATTTCCGTCTCTACCTAATGCAGAGTGTTCAAACGATGTGTAAATCCAATTCCCAAGATGCCGTATTTTGAATGCCTTCAATACTTTGTCGTTGTTGTGCTGATTGTAACATCTACAGTTGGGCTAGCAACATGCAGGAACGGCTGCTCTTCGGCTACTTGAGTTTATAATGATACCGATTTCTAATAGTGTTAACTATCAGTAATGACTTTATCCCAGTTGGAAACTCTAATCGTCCGAGCACAATCATTAATCCAACATATATCACTATTCATAATACGGCAAATAAACAACCAGGTGCTGACGCGCTCATGCATGCTATTATGTGAAATGATTGGACGCTAGGGGACGCAAAGTAAGTTGGCATTTCACAGTTGATGATAAACACATAATTCAGCTCCTTCCGGTTGGCGTTGGAATTATGGAAAAAGGCTGGCACGCTGGTTCCGTTAACGCTGTTTCTATCGGTATTGAAATTTGTGAGTACGAAGGAATTAACTTTGATAAAGCTGTTCGCAACGCGCAGGAACTTGTTGTTCATCTCATGGGCGAGTTAAATATTCCGTCTGATAACGTGGAACCTCACAAAAAAGAACCGACTCCTGTTTACGGAATCGGTTCTCTTCTTTTCACTCTCTACATAAAAGCCTTCTGCGAGAGAAGCTGCCTGGCGACGATATATCCTGATCCTCCATTTATTCCATGTCCCGGCCAGGTTGCTGCACCAATCATAAAAAGGTTCGACACTTCTGTCTGGTGACTTGGCTGTGCGGGAAGCGGCCGGAACAGATAGCTTTGAGCGAGGTCGTGGGCGCCGCCGTATGGATCTCCTGGTCCTGTATTTGGATTAAATTGCGAAATCGTTTTCGGTGTCACCACATAGTGACCGATCACTGCACTCGGAATATTAGGAATGTGTTTGCTTACGATTCGCAGAACTCTTTCAGTAAACCTCTCGGTCAGATCTTTAGTCCAGGTTCCATCCCCCACATCAATTTGACCGGCTGCATCACCTCGCGGGCGGCATGGCACTTCCAGTACTTGGATTCTCATAACGGCCTTCCCCGCCGGAGCACGGGACGGATCCAAGTTCGTTGAACAATCGACGGTAAACGTAGGCTTTTCTGGAAGCAGGTCTGCCATCCCTTGTGCAATCGCGAGCGTAAAACCATCCAGCCCATCTGTCAAATGCGGCTGGCCCACCATGGCAAAGCGCTCATCAGGCCATTTTGGCGGCTCGCTTAGTGCAAGGTGAATTTGCACACAGCCGCGCCCATAGCGATAATGCTTAGCTTGAGTTCTTAATAGAGGGCTGACCTCTGAGTCTTTTAGTACGGCTGTATTCCTTCAAACATTCGTGCAAGCTCCGCTCCATCACCGGGCTCAAGCTTCTCGGCTTCAGAAACAAACTTCTCAAACGAACGGGGGAGTACAGCCGTACTCCCATCCTCCATCGAGACTCCGGTCGGCAAATCGGTATTTATATAGCGAAGCCCCCGTGCCTCCAATGCTTCTCCAAGATCAGCATAGGCAGGCCCGGTTAAAAATAGCGGGTGGGCAGCTGCATAAACATCATGTTTGAATCCCGGTAATGTTAATTCCTCGGTTCGCAAAAAACCGCCAGGCCGATCGTTCTTTTCCAGCACTAAGACACTTCGTCCCGCCCTGGTTAAATAAGCGGCAGTGATTAGGGCATTATGTCCGCTACCGATAATGATAGTATCGTAGGTTTGCATAGAAAATTCACTCCTCAAAAATAATAGATTTAAAAAGAATGACGGGTTGTTTGTAGTGACGTATGTAAGTTTTAAGATGAATGTCCTACTCTTTCGTCGAAAAAATAAGTAAGCACGTCCATCTATTTACTCCATCACATAAAAATACGCACCTGCTCGTTTCTTTATCACAAAAATATTTTATCCAAAATAAAAAGCCACTCATGATGAGTGACTCCATTTACTCCCCGTTCTTTTCTTTATCTTATAATCGATAAACTTCCTCATATTCTGTGGCTCTTGGTTCATCGTTTTGTAAAAAAACCAAAAAACACCCGCTCATAAAGAGTAAATGGCTTAGAAACTTCATATTTTGTTTAGGCCTCCACAAAAGGAGGACAATAATCCACCAGGAATGTGTTTCCGCACAACACCAGTAACCATCTGTCCTTAGAAGGGAACCCCCATGCACGGCTGCCTGATTCACATGCATAGAGAACTTTAACATCGAATTTGTTCTCGATTTCATCAATTTCTTGTCGGATTTTTTCGTTCATAATCGTTCTCCTTCTTCCTTTTTATTAACCTATTTATCTTTAAGACATATTATCATAGAAGTTAATTGTTTTGATATTGAATTTAGAGAACAAAACCTTCTTTGTATTTTGTTTTTTACTTAACAAACTAAAAGAATAATCAACTGATAAGTCGCATAGAATGATTTCTGTAAAGGGAAATCACCTCTACTACCCCAGTATGATTATTCCAGAAAGCTAAAGGTCATTTGACTTTTAGCTTTTTTTATTGAGAATCATCATTACTCTTTAGTATCTTTACAAAAGGCTCTTTTCTAAAAGATTGTTGTTTTTAGATAGGCTTCTTGAAAGATAACCGTTTAAGGTTGGTTGGAGCGGAAGGTGCGAGACTCCTTTGGGAGCAGCGGGACAGGTGAGACCCCACAGGCTGTAAGCCGAGGAGGCTCACCGCACGCCCTGCGGAAAGCGAGCAACCTGGAGCGGAAACCACTCCCCACCACTTGTTAAATAGCAACAAAGTTTGCGAAAACAGCCTTACAAAAAGTTAACTTACCTTTTTGAATATACACTGGTAAAATCATCATAAATTGTTACTCTACACCTACAAAGGAGCTTCCACGATGATGAACTTACCAACAAACAATCATATAAAGTCTGAAATCTAATCATTCCCTCTTAAACTCAACATTTGTCTATTACCAGAAACTATCACTCGGCGTATACTGTACTATCCCTAACGGATAGTGAGGTGTTGTTCTTGTTTGGTCTCACGTTTCATCGGATGTATCACTATATCTTCACACCAGAATTTATGAGTTTGGCTTCCATGTATCTTTCATTAATCGGATTCATAATGATATTGATCTATTTCATCATATACGTTAAGAGTAAATAATTTCTCAAAACCTTACCATTAATTGCGTGTTAATAAATTCCCCTCTCTTACGAAACCTGAATGGATTAAAATACTACCCCACAACATTGCAATAAACTACTTCGAGCTCCGTCAATGTCAACTCGTACAGTTGCCTGCCATCTACCATCTTCGTATACCCAACTTCAATGAGCTGATTAATAAGATACTCTTTGCGCATTTGAACTGCTTGATGTAATATACCTCTTTGCATATCTAAAACATAACTCCTTTCTTTTTAAACCGCTGTGTTTTCCTTCATAAATCGTCTTTCTGCTTCTTGAATTCTATGTGCTATAAAATCCATTTTTCGTTCCCACTCTCCAATAGAAGGGCCACAGTTATTAGGACAAGGAACCATCGAAATGAGGCCTTTTTCAAATTGATGAATGACGCGCTTGTCGTTACATATTTCGCACATACCCATGCGGTGACATTCTCCACGCCTAAATCGTCAATGACCAACACATCAACAAATTTAATTGTATGCAGCAAGAATTGACTTTATTATCATGATTTAATGTCTTTTTGACTAAGAAAAGGGTCAGTCCCCCGCTGTGTTAAAGTATTAACTCAGCGGGGGACTGACCCAGAATATCCTAATTCCTTAACAGAGCTGATCAACGAACAGCAAAAACATTCTGACTGATTAACTCACGACCTGCTATTGGTTTATTTCAATAGAGTCTATCTATCTACATTCCACTTAATAACTCAATGCATCTTCTTCCCTTCAAAGGACAGTCACAAACAAAAATGGGAGATGAGCAAACTCATCTCCCATTTTCTATACTAGGAATCATTTCTTTTATCAATTAAAATGCTTCTCTAATTTGCGAACAATTTCATCATTGACTGCCTCGACCACTTCCAGGTATTGTGGTTTATCAAACAGTTGACTAATTTGTTCAGGGAATGTCTGTTCAATATCACAACGTTCAATGGATTCATTGAATTTTGCTGGATGCGCTGTTGCGAGTGTGACACATACTTCACTAGAATCATTACAAGTTTCGTAAGCAGCGATTCCACAAGAAGTATGCGGATCAAGTAAATAGTTGGTTTCAGCATAGTACTTGCTGATCGTTTGCAGGCATTCTTCTCCCTCTACTCCATGGGCCGCAAAATCCGCTTTTACCTGACGAAGCTGCTCCTCATTCACCACCATTTTTCCTTCTGATTTGAATTGATCCATTAAGGCAGTTACTGCGCCTGGATTTTCATCAAGCAAGTAGTACAGATAACGCTCAAAGTTGCTGGCTACTTGAATATCCATGGAAGGGCTATATGTACTGCGGAACTCACCAGGCTGGTACACTCCATCCTTGATAAAACGCTCTAAAATATTATTCTCATTCGTTGCAACAATGAGCTTATCAACCGGAAGACCCATTCTCTTCGCCAAATAACCGGCAAAGATGTCCCCGAAATTTCCTGTCGGCACACTGAAGTTGAGGCTCTTTATGTCTTTCTCTTTTGCCACTTGGAAATACGCATAGAAATAATAGACGGTTTGCGCTAAAATACGGGCAAAGTTAATGGAATTAATGGCACGCAGATGATATTTGTTTTTGAATTCCAAATCTGCGAATAATTCCTTGATCATTCTTTGACCATCATCAAACGTTCCTTTTATCGCTAAATTCAAAACACTTTCGTCATGAACAGTCGTCATTTGCAACTCTTGTACCTTACTTACTTTTCCATGGGGGTGCAAAATACAAATACGAATCCCTTCTTTTCCTCTTACACCCTCAATGGCTGATGCACCTGTGTCCCCTGAAGTAGCACCAAGAATATTGATGGTTACACCTGTCTTCTTTGCTATATAGGAATACAAGTTTCCTAAAAATTGCAGAGCCACATCTTTAAAAGCAAAGGTTGGGCCATGGAACAGTTCCAGCACATACATGTTATCCTTTACCTTTTGAACAGGAGTCACCTCAGGATGGCGGAAGGTTCCATAGCTTTTCTCGATTAATTCCTTGAGTTCATTTTCTGGAATTTCCCCATCAACATAATAGGAAATGATTTCGTATGCTAATTCTTGATAAGTCAGCTTGGACATTGCCTGCAGCTTTTCTGCAGGAATTTGTGGGATTTTTTCCGGAACTAAAAGTCCTCCATCCGTTGCTAAACCCATTAAGACTGCATCAATAAAACCAATGTCACTTACATTCCCGCGTGTACTAATATATTTCATACTATCCTCCAAGAAAAATATAATTTATTACTATGGTTACCTAGAATACGTTGTAAGTCAATATGGAATTGAAATATTAACTGAAATGTCAGACTTATTTTTTCATATTACTCTTTCAACAATTCGATTTTTCCATAATAAAAGTCCATGCGGCTCAAGAACTAGCCACATGGACATCTTTGCTTCCATAGTTGCTCACGACAAAATAACGAGAAAGTTCTCCTTAATTCATATAACGATATTCCCTTAGACTATTCAAAATAGAGATTTCCTGTAATAACTCTTCACCAACGTTCGTTTCTCTAACCTTTTTTCTCTCTAGTTCTTTATCCACCAATCTTTTTACTGATAAAACATCTGTTCCATTTAATAGAACATCTTCTTTTGAATTAAAATGTTTATGGGCGACAAGCTGCATACCGAAGGAATTGTATAATAGGGTGTATCCAGCAATACCTGTTGTTGATTGATAAGCTTTGGAAAAGCCTCCATCGATGACAATCATCTTCCCATTTGCTTTGATTGGATCCTCTCCTTCAATTTCTTTAACTGGCGTATGGCCATTTATAATATGACCTTGATCAGGATTAAGATCGAATTCTTCCAAGATTTTTCGGCAGGTTTCCTCATTTTCACGTAAATGGTAGTATGGGTTCTTTTTCTCTTTATGGGTTGCCTTATCCTTAATGAAATACCTTTCAAAGGTCGTCATCGCTCTTTTCCCGAATAGGGATGAGTATTCTCCTGTCCATAAATACCAGACCATATCTGTCGCAAGATCATCTGTCTGTTCAGGATGTGCAAAAGAATATCGTAAATAATGTTCAAACACATCAAGTAATTCACGGCCTGCATAGGTTTTATTTTCAATGACCATTTTTTCCATGTTTCCTTCTTCATCTAAAGGAATACAGCCGTGTATTAATAGGTTCCCGTTATATTTCAAATAAAGACTGCCTTTTTTCAGTAGAAAATTCATATGTCTGGCAAGCTTTTCCGAATGCTGAACCGAAAATAACAGCTTGTCCATCACTTGCTCTTCTTCCTCTAGCAATTGATCGGGCTGTTCAGGATTTACCGTTGCAAAGCACGTATTTTCTAGCGGGTATGTTTTCCCATGAATCATGATTTCATTTTTGTCATAATCCACTTTCTCAAGCAAAAGCCTTTCTGACATATTAAAGTTCGGGCGTCTTTTTATAATAGGACTTTCAAGCTTAAACTGAATCATCGCGATCGCTTGATGAATTTTTGTAATTTGCAATTGTTCTTCCTCAGAAATTTTATCATCTGATTGGACTTTCGGCCTAAAGGCTGGGTTGTCTCCATAGTATCTCTCCGCTAAATTAAGAAGTGGTCTAAGATTGATGCCATACACATCTTCAATAATATCCAAATTGTTGTAGCGGGCACAGATCCGAATAATATTCGCGAGACAAACCTTTGAACCTGCAAAAGCACCTATCCATAGGACATCATGATTTCCCCACTGGATATCAACAGAATGATAATTGATAAGAGCTTCCATAATTTTATCAGGCTCGGGACCTCGATCATAAATATCCCCCACGACATGTAGATGATCAACAACCAATCTCTGAGTCGTATAGGCAAGACCTATAATGAGCTTATCAGCTTGTCCGAGGGAAATAATTTGCTGAACAATTTTTGAATAATAAGGTTCCTTAAAATTCGTGAATTCATCCGTTTTGTATAGCAGCTCCTCAATAATATAAACAAACTGACTAGGCAATGCTTTCCGTAATTTCGAACGTGTATATTTGGAGGAGGCATAAGAAATCAGCTTAATCATACGCTCAATGATTACGGTGTACCATTGGTGTAATTCTTTTTCATTGTCAAAATTATTTTTAATTAACTGAATTTTTTCCTCAGGATAATAAACTAATGTTGCAAATTCTTTAATTTCTTTTTCAGTTAATACCTTATTATAGATGTCTTCAATTTTCTCTTTTACCTTCCCTGATCCATTTCTCAACACATGTTGAAAGGCTTGATACTCCCCATGTAAATCACTGACAAAATGCTCTGTCCCCTTAGGCAGATTAAGGATGGCTTCAAGATTAATAATTTCCGTTACCACTTTTTCTTCACTATTATATTTTTGGGCCAGTAAATCTAGATATTTTGCATTCAAACGATGTTTCCCCTTTCAAAATTCGCTACTCATTCTCCATCCAATATATTTAATACTAACATTATAAGAGAAAAATTAAATAGGAGTAATAACTGTAATTAATATTTTTATTGTCTTTGTTTTCCATAATGGGAAACCTATTTAAACTTGGCAAAAATAAGAGTTTTCATTTTAAATAAATTATGTACATAAAGAAAAACTAGAAAAAGTTCTAAAAAACCCTTCCTAGCCGGTTCTGGTGCAAATATGATTTTTAGAAGCTTTATTAGGTTAATAGGTAAAAAGCAACCTGGAAAATCTGACTTTTTGCCATAAGAAAAGTCCATGCGGCTCAAGGACTTTCCACATGGACTATCTGGTTTCCGCAATTGCTCACTACAAAATAACGAGAAACTTTCCAAATAGATAAATAACATTTCTATATTATTTCCTGAAAAATCATCTATATTTGATATTTGTTTAATCTCATATTGAGATATATAATAAAAACAAGAATAAAAGAAAACGTTTTCAACATTTGAATACTTCGTTACTTCTCATACTATAAGGAGGATTTAAGATGAGCCAAGCAGAAAGAAATTCCAAAGTGCAGAAATTAATGGAGCAACAAAAATTCAACAAGGAAGAAATTTCTAAAATGACAGATTCACAGATTGAATATTATCACTGGCTCTATTTTGATGACTCTGTTTATGATTATATGTAACTCAAATATAAAATGATAAAAAGCGGGAAAAACATTGATAATTCAAGGTTTCCCGCTTTTATTTTTATCACTTTCAGAAATAATTTCTTGCAAATCTGTTATTTGGTAATAAATGGATTTTTGTTACTTTTTGACCTTGCTGACTTTTAGCTTCCTTCCTTTTCCCTCCATGCACTTCCTAGCGGCTGGGCACTAGTACATATATATTTACTCAAATCGAGTAGAGGGAAAATAAATTAGCTTATTTTCGCCCCTCTCACAACACCGTACGTACGGGTCTCGTATACGGCGTTTCAATTTATATTACAGTGTGTACTTTTAAGTAACGTTCTAAGGCAGAGGGTACTCCCCTCTGCCTTAGTCTTTTGTTTGAGATTGCTCTTTGGACGACTTTTGATAATCCTATATATCGGTAACCTTTTCGACAGTAGGTTAATCCTTTCGCTTCTTCCTTCGGAATCCCTAGTTGAATGAGCGATTTGATTTGTTTCTTCGGTACCTTCCATTGCTTCCAGATGATTATTCTGATTCTGGAGCGCAGTTTCATATCTGTTCGTTCCATGGCTTTTTTCATATTCGCGATTCTAAAGTAATTCACCCACCCGAATATGACTTGTTTCAATTTCAATATTCGGTAGTCTAGCGGAATACTCCAGCTTCGCTTTGTCAGTTGTCGAAGCTTCCTTTGAAATTTCTGAATTGAAATGGGATGGGGTTTTACTCGGTATCTCTCGTTTTTAGAATCATAATAGTACCCAAACCCCAAGAATTTTAACTCTTTTGGGCGAAAGATTTTACTCTTTTCGGCATTTACTATCAATCCTAATTTCTCTTCTATAAATCTCACGATTGATTTCATCACTCTGTTCGCTGATTTTTCGCTTTTCACAAAGATGAGGGCGTCATCAGCGTATCTCACGAATCGTAATCCTCTACTTTCTAGTTCCTTATCGAGTTCATTCAACATAATATTACTCAATAGTGGACTGAGGTTGCCTCCTTGCGGAGTCCCGACTGGTGTTTCTTCATATTTCCCATTCACCATGACCCCACTGACGAGATATTTTCTTATTAGAGAGATAACGTCTCCATCATCTATTGTATTGGCTATAATTCGCATGAGTTTATCGTGGTGGACTGTATCGAAGAATCTTTCAAGGTCAATGTCCACTACCCAATCGTGTCCATCATTCAGAAGTTCCAAGCTTTTTATTATGGCCATTTCGCAACTTCTTTTTGGTCTAAAGCCGTAACTGAATTCACTAAATTGCTTTTCAAATATCGGACTAAGTACTTGATGAATAGCTTGTTGAACTACTCTATCCACTACTGTTGGTATTCCCAATTTGCGCATCTTTCCATTTTCTTTTGGGATCTCCACTCTTAAGGCAGCTTGTGGTTGGTATTTTCTTGTTCTGATACGCTGGCGCAGTTCATCCTTGTTCTCTTTCAGATATTGTTTTAGCTCGTCGACTGTTACTCCGTCGACCCCACTTGCACCTTTATTTTTATAGACACGTAAGTAGGCTTCATTCATATTTTGATTACTTAGAATCTGTTCTAAAAGTTTCACACTCGTTTCCCCTTCCCTCTCACGTAGTAAGTAATATCTCCTTTTTGGTTATCCTTTGAGATACGCTCATACTTTCACCATTAACACATTCGGAGTTCGTTACTTACGCATTCGTGGCGTTGAAACACTATAAATTGTTCAGCCCTTCATAAGTTTACTCATTACTATGGCTTCTGCTGACTTCTTGCGATTAACCGTTTTCGACTGTACTTCTGTACATCCGCAAGACCTCCCAGGGTAAGGTAACTATCTTTCCTCTTTTACTCGTCTGATTTACCTTATAAAGTTACGCACATCTTTTGGACTTTGACTTGTATTGGAGCCTCATCCCCTTTATAAAGCCTTAGTATCAGATTTCTGTACGTCGAGCCAAGATTTTATTCCACGCTTCCTCCAGCCCCTACCTCACGATAAGTACCTTGCGCTTCCTTAGTGGTTGGTCGATGTGTACCCCCACAGTGGACTTTCACCACCTAGATAGTTGCCATGCCTGGCACACAATAAAAAGCCACTCATAATGAGTGACTCCACTTACTCCCCGTTCTTTTCTTTATCTTACAATCTATAAATTTCCTCACATTCTACGGCTCTCGGTTCATAAAAACAGTGAAGTTTGTAACGTCCTACGTGAGGTGTATGATGGAAGCTAGTAGCTCTATTCAATTTGAACTCTTAAAACGGCTATTCAATTTAAGAATCGATGTAAATAAAGCTTTTGCTGAAAAAGGACCAGCAAGTCCCCGATACATAGAATTGTCCAAAGGGCTTGATCAACTTTACAAAAGATACAATGAAGAATTGCTCTTACACCAAATTAATATTTTAAAAGATAAAATGATTACTACTTGGATAGATAAAGGATTTAATCACCATGAAACAATCGATATAAGTCAAAAACTTGATGAGGTTCTCATTAGATACCAGAAGGCAAAGCATGTCGGCTAAAAATCCAACGATTTTTAGCCTTTTTGTTTTTAAATCAGCCGAGGAAAAGGATCAGTCCCCTCTCCTGTATTTAACGCATAAGATATCAAAACAAATAATGACGAGAGGAGGAAAGAACATGAGATTATTTATTAATGATGAGGATCATCCTGATGTTTATAAAAATAATGAAAAGATTCATGCATCCAATCAAAGGTTTATACGACATAATTCTTTAACAGAGCTAATCGAAGAGCAGCGAAAAGCCAGCATAGCGCTTGCGAAATCAATGGCTGAACTTAAGCCTCGCAATGAGCAGCTGGAAGTAATGTTGAAAAAGGAACGTCTATTAAAAGAATCGATCATAGACCAAATTCATCATCTAAGTGACTCTAATCGTGGAATGGCAAGTCGCTTGGAAAAAAATGAAGAGGCGAACGAGCAACTCTCTTTGCAGCTCACCGAACAGCTGAAGCTGCAAAAAGAAGTAGCTAATAAATTGTCAAACCACGAGGAAATTCAAGCGGATGTGTTAAAACGATTAGACCATCAAGAAGTATTAACAGAAAAAATCTCCCGCCAACTCAATCAGGTCCGTTCCATTCTTTTTGAACGAACAAACCATTTAGCCATGAAACTGGAAGACGGCTATAAGCTCACTTCTTCCTATGTTTATAAACTCATGACGGGTTCAGACCAACCATTAACCTTTTCTTTGATGAATACTAACAAGGAGAAACAGCAAAAACACTCCGACTGATCAATCCATTACCTCATATTCGTTTATTTCAATACAGACGATCCATCCGAAAAGTGGGGTCGGTCCCCCATTATACTAATACTTTAACTCAGGGGGAGACTGACCCTCAATACCTGTGCATAACTCCATTCATTTCACATACGCTTTGTCAGCTTCATAAGTAGTTGATTCGGTTTTAATGTAATCATCGGTTCAGGTTGAACGTCACCAATAGTCCGTAATTGATAGTGCTGTCCAATTGCCGCTAACACTAGAACGGCTTCCATCATGGCAAAATGGTTGCCGATGCATATCCTGCTCCCCCCGCCAAACGGGAAATAGGCGAATTTCGGTACATCTTTTAAGATGCCTTGTTCGAATCTTTCAGGGAGAAACATGAAGGGTTCCTTAAAATAGCGATTGCTTCTGTGTAAAATATATTGGGAGATTAAAAATGTGTCACCTTTTTTAAAGTGGTATCCTCCCATTTCTACATCCGTCGACGCTTGTCTGCCGGATTGGTAAGCCGGCGGGAAAATACGCATTGACTCTTGAATAATCGCTTTCGTATAGGTTAGTTTATTGAAATCTTCTAACGTTGGAGGACGATTTCCTAAAACGGCAGCGATTTCGGCATGGAATTTCTCTTCGCTATCTGGGTTCTCGGAAAGCAAATGCCATGTCCATGAAAGAGCATTGGAGGTTGTCTCGTGACCCGCTAAAAAGAAGGTCATGACATGCTCATAGATTTCTTGATCGGTCATTCCCACCCCGCTCTCTTCATCTTTTGCCCGGAAAAGAGCAGCCAGTAAGTCATCATGTTCTTGTGTTCCTGATTCTCGCCTCTCTTTAATAATCGGTGAAACAGCATCGTTTAGCTTTCGAATACTATCAGATACTTGTCTTTTAAAATCTTCTATATCCGTTATTCCTCTATACGCCTTACTAATCACTCTAGAAAAATTCGTAAATGCTTCATCGACTTCTTCAATCTTATTTGGATCTATGTTCGTCCCAAACATTGTTTGTGTGATGATATTTAATGTAAGATTCATCATCTCTTTTGAAATGTCTCGTTCTGCTCTGTCTTCCCATTGTTTCATTAACGTTAACGTATTCGAGACCATTGTATCAGCATAGTCAGCTAAACTTTTCATGTGAAAGGAAGGCTGGATAATCCGACGATCCCGTTTATGTTTTTCACCTTCACTTGTTAGCAGCCCTTCACCTAATAACGGTTTAAAAAAATTGAAAGCTTCAGATTTTACAAATGATTTTTGTTTTGTTTGAAGGACAGCATCTACATATTCGGCATTCAAAATCACATACCGGCTTGCCCCGTTTTCGAACGGAATATTAACAAAGTCGTAATCACTTCCGTATGTTTTCTCTAAATGGTCCAAAGTTCCAAGTACGTCAGTTTGATAGTTTTGATAATCTTCTTTCGGAGCGGTAACGACTCTGGCTTCAGTGATTGATGGCATATTTAAATCCCCCTTAAACGTTTTTCATTATCCATTATATAGAACTGATGAGACTAAATGTTAAAAATTAATAAAGGACATTTCGGGGCCATCCTTTATGAAGAAGGGAGAAATCTGTCCTACCAACAATGAAAACGCTCTCGTAAATCTTTTTAATCGAACTGAATTCGTTCCTTAAAAATCTAGAAAATTCGACATGGCCCTTCTGTCGCTATGCCGAATTTTCTAGATTGATATATACCTTTATCTGACAGGGATTAGGTCATTTTCGCCATCATATCGTAATTTCCCACTCCCATTGTACAAGCATATCCATTTAAAGCTTGGTTTGCTTCCGGCGGAGCACTTTACCTCTGCATCAGAGCACGATTATTTACACAAACTCGGTATAGAGAAGAAATCATCTCTCGAGAAGAGGTTTATAGTAGAAAGATCAAACCGTTAGATAAACAACTATGGGCTGGGGCGATTGATCCCGTTGGAGGAGATACTCTTGCTTGCTTCTATTTACCTGTAAAAAATAGATTAATTAATTAAAAACAAATCAGTACTTTTTTACAACCAGATTAAAAACCTGTTTGTAATAATAGAATTAAAATGGGAGGGAGATTATAATGATTTGGATTTTTTTTGTTTCACTCGTTGGATTGTTGCTTCTATGTGGTTTTCTGTTAGATAGACATGATAAACGTATAAGATATCATTACGAAAATCACCCTAATAGCCAGGCTTATATCCGTCATATAGCAGAAAAAGAAGTAGAATCAAAAACTACAACAGAGTATGCAAAGATTTTTAAGTAATTTTTGTCTTTGCATCAGGTGATTTATGTCAACAAAAAGGGGTTGGATATCTAGAAGGTACCCACCCTCTTTAATTGCCGATAAAAGCGGGGCTGGTACAAAAGAATTGGATAACAAAGCCAAAAGGCAGCAGACTGACTTCTTTTTGTAAGTAACTGAAGTAAAAGAGAAATATAAAGCTTAACAGATTCATGGTGAATCAATACTCCTGTAATTTTCGCGAGTAGAAATCCCGGTGTTTTGCACTCCTCAAGATCACTAGTTAAGCCGATGATGCCAAGCATTTGTTGATCAATCATAACCAGATAATTAATGCCTTTTTCTGTATCTTTGAATGCGCGATTTCCAGCTCCCCCCTACACTTCCTTTCTCTTGTACTTGGAAGGCAGCTTCATGAAAAGAGCCAATCCGATTCGGATCAGTACTCGCGATAATTTTTCCGTCTAATTGTATAAAGTCTATGTCCTTTCCAATGACTTCTTTTGCCGCATCTACAATCATTTGATCTAAAGAATAGCTAATCTGAAAATTTCCTTTCATCATTGTAATACTTCATGTAGGAAATCTAACTTCTCTTTCGCATTATCCTCAGTTATGATGTCAATTCCACTATTAATCCTTTTATCGGTGTTGTCTCCTTTAATTGTTCTCAGTGCTTGCTCCACGCTTAGATATCCTGCATCATAAGGATTCTGCGCTACGGTAGCGCTTATCTTTCCTGCTTTAACAGATTCTAGCATTTCCGTAAGACCATCTGTTCCGATGATGGGAATCTTTAACGCTTTTTCCTCTATTACTTTTAATGCCTCTAGGGCTAATCGATCGGTAGTGGCAACTACACCTTTGAGATTTGGATAAGTCTGTAAGATAGTTCTCATTACTGACATTGGATTTCCAAAATGGTCATACCCTAATTGTTCTGTGACAACCTCTATTCCTGCATCCTCTAAAACTTTCTTTGCACCATTTTTTCGATCGATTATCATTGGATCCTCCACTCTTCCAAGAATAATGGCTACTTGATCCCCTGGTTGCAGCATCGAACCTAATAGCTTTCCTGCTGTTTCACCCAATGCCATGTTATCCGTTCCGATATAAGCAGTTTGGTATTCCCATTTAGTGTCTGTAGTCGTAAGAAACACGGGAATGTTTTTTTTCTTGTATTCTATCAATACAGGATTGGCAACTGATGGATGAGTAGGAGATACGATTAGTGCATCGGGATTTTGCTTTAGAACTTTTTTTAATAGATTAGGTTGATTGGTGATGGGATATAGAGAATCAGGGGCGATTACTTTACCATCTATATGAAAATCATTAAACGCTTTTTGGGCTCCTAACTCAAAAGTTTTCCAATACTCTATATCTAATCTTTGTAGAACAACTATAACTCTAGGCTTATCATCTTCTTTAGGAAACCCGACTACTAAGCTTATCAAAGCTATAAGGAAAACTGTGAAAAATAATGGAATGATCCATCTCTTTTTTAACATCCTTCCCCCTCCCAATTATTAAATAGATGATTATTCATCTTAAAGTCAATATAACAACTATTTTCTGGTTCTAGTGCAAAGACCACTCGTTAGAAACTTAGAACGTGTTAAGATCTCGTTTTTGTCGGACCTGTATGGCTTTAGGCATATTCTCCTCATCCTTTAATTGTTGAATTGCCACTGAATACGCTGGATTTTTATCTACTGTGATAATACTGAGTGTTGTAAAATAACAAGAAGCCAAAGCTTTTTACAAAAATACTTGGCTGCTTTTGTATTTCTTAGTTCACTTAGATAAAAATCAATTGTATCGTTTCATCGGCTCTTCCCCATGATTCATTTGTTTGCCTTATATGTCGACGACTTTCATAGAATTCAAGACCTTATTGATGAACCCTTTTCTATGTTTTAAAAGTTTGGCCCGGAACCCCTTTGATTATGAGATGGGTGATATTTATCACATTTCCAGACCATTATCCCCCGCTGACCGGAGGGATAAGAGCTACGATGTCGCCTTCCTTGATTACGTCCTCATCAGTTGCATACTCTTCATTAATTGCAATCATGACATGCTGTCCTTGATTCCATCTGTGTTCTGCTTCTAATTTTTCTTTTAACGCTGGAACCGTTAATTCTGTCTCATGGACCATAATTTTATTTGTACCGAACTGCTCTTGCAGATGGGCAAATAATAAAATGGTAATCATTCGTTATCCCCCATTTCCGGTTTTCCTGTTGGATACGGTATTTGTTCGAGTTGATCCCCGATCCACATATCACCGTCTTCCCAATTCTCTTTTTTCCAAATAGGAACAATTTGCTTAATGCGTTCAATGGCGTATTCGTTCGCATCATATGCATATTTTCGGTGTGGAGTTGAAACAGCGATCACGACGGCAATATCTGAAATATCCAATCTTCCCGTTCGATGGGTAATCGCGGTTTTCGCTTCAGGCCATTTCCCCCGGATTTCTGTTCCGATCTTTTCAAGCATTTTCACTGCCATCGATTTATAAGCTTGATACTCTAAATATAACGTTCGTTTTTCCTTTGTAAACTCCCGGACGGTTCCAATGAAAGTCGTCACCGCTCCTGCCTCTCGCCTTACGACTTTATCAATCACTTCTTGAACATTGATAGGTTTTTCAGTTACTTCAAATAATGGTTTATCCACGGCGTTTTTTCATCCTTTCCATATCCATTCAAGTGTTCCCTCTTTTGCAAAGTTCATCACATGCTGCACAGCTTCAACCACTGCAATCGGCTTTCTTCTCTCTACCATCTTCCTCACTCCTATGATTTTTGTTCTATATTCATCCTAAATAACGATGATATAACGTTTTGGCTTCCTTTATATCTTTCGTGCCATGGACAAACACCCGGCCGTCTCGGAAAATGACAAGTCTGAAAGATTCAGTTGTAAACGACATCAAATACGGGTTGCGTTCTACTTTCCCTTCGTGTGACAGCTGATCCTCAAGCTTTTTCAGGTCATATTGAACTGGTCTCGGCGGTCGAATTTGAACCGTATCCCTCCCACACAATACTTCTGTTTTCGTTTGATTTTCAAATGAAAGAAACGGATATGTCGGATTATCACCACAAGATAAACATGTGGTTTTTTTCACTTTTCCGACTTTCACAGCCGTATGCTGGTTTTTCCATAAATCAAAGGACACAAGGGTTTGCCTTAACGATCCTTCGTCTTCTACTAATATTTTCAGCGCTTCTGACACCTGGTAAGCTACAACCATTTGAACAGCAGAACTGATAATGCCAGCTGTATCACACGTCATACCTCCAACGGGAACATGTTCAAGCAAACAATGTAGACACGGCGTTTTTCCCGGAATGATTGTATAGCTCACACCGTAACTGCCGACACAAGCTCCATAGATCCATGGAATATCATGTTTTTGCGAAAGGTCGTTGAGAATCATTCTTGTATCAAAATTGTCCGTTGCATCCAAGATAAGATGAACCTCATACAAAAGCGATTCCAATTTCTCCGCTGTCCCATCAATCACATGTGGAATAATTTCAACATTGGAATTTACTTTACGTAAGCGTTCTTTCGCCGCCACTGCTTTTGGCATTTTCCTTCCCGCATCCTCTTCATCGTACAATTGTTGGCGCTGAAGGTTGCTCCATTCTACATAATCGCGGTCCACGATCGTCAGCTTGCCGATTCCTGCTCTTACGAGGCCTTCAGCGCTGGCTGTTCCCAATGCTCCTGCCCCAACTACGAGCACATGCTTGCCCGCTATCTTTTTTTGTCCCTCTTTTCCAATCGGTGAAAAGAGCTCCTGTCGAGAATATCTGTCGTTCACGCTGCAGTCCTTCCTTCCCATATGAACTTTACCTCATAGCAAGGTGTCCACCCTTTCATGATTACTTTCTCATCTATCATGCTAGTTGAACAATTTTTATGAACTTATTATATGGTAAAGGAGTAGGCTTTTGGATCAGCTCCTTCTCCTCATTTTCCAATATGCTTAATTTTCTATCAAGAAACGATAATAAGAATAAATCATATGGCTCAAGTATTTACTTAAAATTCAAAAGTAGGACTATGAAGTAACTCCTGCGCCGAAGTTTGAAAAAATCTAATAGACGCTGCAATAACTCGAAGGTGAACACGAATCATGCCGGTAACATGATAAAAGCTGAGAGAAATCCCCTCAAGTTTTACACTGCCACAGAGGGAGCTATCAAACAGTTTATAAATGCCTGGCCAATCTATTCCAGTACATTCATTTAGAAAAATGTGCTATTTAGGCGTGTATCTTCCCCGAACCATTATCGTTGTGAAAAGGACTGGATCAGTGCTGTTGTTGACACATTTTTTTCGCTAGCCCCCAATATAAGACATTTCAATTCTTTCTCGGTTTTCCACTGTCTCTTCTGTACGTTCGTCCGAATAGCGATCATTTCTGTTATTCCATACTTCCGTAACCGCTTTTGCTATCTCTTCGTCTGATGCTTCTGACCTGACCACTGCTCTCAAATCAAAGCCTTTTGTCGCAAATAAACATGTGTACAATTTCCCTTCAGCTGAGATGCGGGCGCGTGTACAGCTTGAACAAAACGATTCCGAAACAGAGGTAATAAAACCGACCTCCGTATTTGTTCCTACATAACGATAACGTTTTGCTACCTCCCCAAAATAGGTCGGTTCTACCGACTCAAGCGGATAAACAGCATGAATCATATCGTATATTTCCTTTTTGGAAACAACTTGTTCAAAATTCCAACCGTTCGTACTCCCCACGTCCATAAACTCAATGAATCGTAATGTAATGCCCCGCTCTTTAAAATAGGAAACCATCGGAATAATTTCATGGTGGTTCATCCCTTTTTTCACGACCATGTTTACTTTTACTTCAAGCCCTTCAGTACGTGCTGTTTCAATTCCTTTTAAAACTGCCCTCGTGTTGACACCGCGTCCATTTATTTTTTTGAATAATTCATCATCGATTGCATCGAGACTGACATTCACCCGCTTTAAACCTGCTTTTTTGAGTTCAGCAGCGTGCTTTACTAGATAAACGCCATTTGTCGTTAATCCAATTTCTTCCATACCATCAATCCTCATCAGCTTTTGGACCAAAACAGGCAAACCTTTTCGTAATAGAGGCTCACCGCCTGTCAAACGAATTTTCTTTACCCCAAGCTGAACAAAGATTCTTGCCAACCGCTCAATTTCTTCAAATGTAAGAAGATGTTCCCGTGGCATAAATACATAATCCTGATCGAATATTTCAGCAGGCATGCAATACGTGCACCGGAAATTACAGCGATCAGTAACGGAAATACGCAAATCACGTAATGGACGTCTCAATTGATCATGTATTAATAAATGTTTCATGATTGTCTCCCCCCTTTTTGAATTTATCATTAGTGTTCCTTTATCATTCAGCTTGTATTTCGTAAAAAGAAAGGAAGACTGACTTTACTTTAAATGGGAGCTCACCCATAAGAATAGGAAAGAAATGAAAACTGACACAGCTACCCACAACCAAAGCTTTTGTGTATCACCAGTTTCATATGCGACATAAATGGCGACTGGAACAGTTTGGGTTTTCCCGGGGATATTGCCTGCAAACATCATAGTGGCACCAAACTCTCCAAAACCCCGTGTAAAGCTTAAAATGACACCTGCTGCGAGCTGCCTTAAAGTAAGCGGAACTTCAACTTTCCAAAACACCTTCCATTCGCTTGCTCCATCGATTCGGGCAGCACTTGTGATATCCTGATCAACAGATAAAAATGACTGTTTAGCCGTTTGAAACATCAATGGAAAGGCTACCACAAAGGAAGAGATAACAGCTGCCCACCATGTAAACATAATGGATTGATGAAAAAGACTAAGCGTTTCTCCTATAAAGCTTGTGTTACCAAAAATAACAATTAATATCAAACCCACTACCGTCGGAGGCAGTACTAAAGGAATCATCAAAATGGTTTCCAATGCAACTTTTCCTCTAAATGATTTTCCTGACATCCATTTTCCTGTCAAAGTTCCAAAAATCGTTGTAAAGATGACTGCTACAATGGATATTTTTACAGATAAAAAGACTGGAGACCAAAAATCCTGCATCACATTCGCCTCGCTATTCGCTGCAAATCTTTCGCTAATTTTCTATTCTCTTTGTAAGAGACTTTATCTTAAGATCTGGTCACATTTGTTAAAAAAACTTTCTTTTTTTAATAAGCCTTATCTAACCAACATTTACGACTAATTAGAATATGATTAATTATAAAAAATCTATAAAAAAAGCAGTTTAAAATTCTTATCCACTTTACTTTTATTTTCTTACTTACAATAGCCACCCGGATTTTTCAGGATTTCACTCCAAAACTATCTTCCTTTTGAGTTCTAAGAGCTTTTTTAAATAATCTTTTTCCATAAAAATATCCCTCCTTATGTAACAGTAAGGTTTTTTTACCTTCTGTTTATATAAGAGGGATAATATCAGGCGCCAAGGGGTTTGAGTGTTAGTGATTTCCCGCAAAAACGATTATGTCAACTAGAGTTGTATAGAATATGCATTTTTTACTAAGTAGCTTTAAAATAAAGACTGTTCAAAGCTCAACCTTGACATACGCAAAATAAACGTTTTTCCTGCCGAAATTTTATTTATAATTTACCATTTAAAAACTGGGCTTCTCCTAGTCCAAAACTCCAATCAGCATCCCCATTAGTAACAATAGAAATCATAATATCATTAGGTTCTATTCCACAGTTTTCTCCAAGCTCTTGAACTAAAAGCTTATACAAATTCTGCTTTTGATCATCACTTCGTTGCTTACTAGTTACACTTATTACAACTAAGTTTTTACTTCTTTCAAAACCTAAACCTGTATCTTCTATAATTAATTCATGAGCAGGATGCTGATGAACAATTTGATATCGATCTCTTTCAGGTACATCGAAAGCTTTCACAACTGCTCGGTGAGCAGCATCTAATAGACTTCTCAAAGACTTTTCATCTCGACCTTCTATTAAATCGAATCTAATTAATGGCATAATAAATAACCTCCAAAGTTAGTATTTAGTTACATTAAGTTAGTGATATTATAATCAGAATTAACCTGAGAGTTAGATGCTCTTCATCAAATTCTTAACATTTTCATCAAGAATTTGAAAGGTCTTGGACCCTATTAATTTAATGAAGTTGAGTTCATACATAAATTATTTGGAATGACATCATATTCTGTAATTTGACAGAGCATGTAGGTTCTATGTTTCTATCGAATGATTTTTGCACCAGAACCCAATTTTTTAAAAGGAAATATGCCTACTTTTTCTTTTTTATAATGGCTACTGTACAGCGCGAAACACAGATAAGTTTTTTTTCTTCGTCTACAATCTTGATATCCCATACCATCGTGGTACGGCCCTTATGCAACGGCGTCCCTACAGCAGTCACGATTCCATCCCGCTTTCCCCGGATATGATTGGCATTGATTTCAAGACCGACTGCTGCTTCATTTTCTTGGTCAATTAAATTCCATGTTCCCATGCTGGCAACAGTTTCTGCCAGCACTACCGAGGCTCCTCCATGAAGCAGTCCAAATGGCTGATGAGTTTCCGCATGAACCGGCATAGTTGCCGTTACCCGATCTGCCGACATTTCTCCTATTTCAATGCCTAAAACCCCCATAATCGTTTTTTCAATTGGCTTCATTTCCATCTAATTTCTCCCCTCCCCCTAATCTCTAATCCCAATTCAGGAAAGCACTTTCGTTTCTGTTTCTTCAATAAATATCAAAAATAATTTTTGTTTAATTAGAATATTATTAATTATATAGTTTTAAAAAAAGCATAGTTTAAAATTCTTATTCGCTTACTTTCATTTTCTTACTTACAATTACTTTAGATAAAGGCAACTTCCATCAGTGGGGTCTTACTGCCAGTTAATGCGGGATAAACGGTACAAGAGGATGGATGTTGGTGAATTCATCGTTTCACGCACTAGTTGTAAATAAAACGCAAGAAGCTTTTTCAGTAAGCTTTAAGAATTTAACTTGGATGGATTGCACCCACTATAAAATATATAAACGATATAAACAGAAAAAACATAATTGGGACAGGGAAAAGTTGAGGGCTACTTCACACAGTAACTATAAATAAGAGAGGAAGGAGGTTCTTTGACATTACTGTTTGTTAGTTTAACAAGGGATAGCATCAGGAAAATGCAGAATTATAACGTTAAGCAATTTCCCACTAAAAAACCCGATTCCTTCATGATCTAAAATGGAAATCGGGTTTTCGCTTATTACACTATCGCTCTCCGTTAGCATTCGTGAGAAAAACGTATTAAACTGAGGGAGTGAAAAAATAGCATTTATATATTGAACTATTAGGATTTCAGCAGATGTACGCGGACCAACACAAAAAATGAAATACCAATCATACTCGCTATGTCCCCCAAATAGATCAATTAACAAAAAATCCCACAACAGTCAGAAGTAACACTAACGATCAAAGGAAAACTCTTCCAACGAAAACTTTCCCTTTGGATTTCGCATTTGCCACCATTTTACCCAGTAATAACCCGCATACTAAAACTATTGCTCCAGAGACAGACACTATCTCAATGGAGAGTCTGACTCGTGACCAAAAATCGGTTGCTATTTTAATTAGTTTAGTCCTTTAAAGCCGTACTTTTCTAAAGTCTCTATAGATTTTTTGTTTTGAAGATACTCGTAAAATAGTTGGGCTTCTTCTGGATGGGTACTACTTTTAACCACACCCACTGGATAAATAATTGGTGCGTAAGTATTCTCTCCAGCTTTTTCTACAACTTCCACTTTTGGTGAAATCAACGCATCCGTTTTATAAACAATCGCTGCGTCAACATTTCCCGTTTCTACATATGTAAGCACTTGGCGAATATAAACACCATCATTATATTATGAATTTACTTTCAAAAAAGCATCAAGATTAAATGAAAGGAGGAAGTTATCTGTCATAAAATACAATAGTTTGTATAAGTAAGACAAGCTTGTTTAACGTGTATCTGCATATATAAGTCCTTTGTCTAATCAGCTATTTTCGGACATCTATCAGTGGCGTCTTCCAAATCATCACAGAGATTCTCTGATATTGCGGTAACTCCTTAGTTATTATCAATTATCATAGCTACTTCTTTAAATCATTTGCACCTCCCCTCGATAATATAACTGCAAGTACCTATACTTTTTACGTGTAGAAACGAAGAGGAAAGTGGCGAGTGTTTTAATTTTCTAATGTGGTGAGGAACTCCTTTAACAAATGATTAAACTCCTTCGGCTGATCCACATTGGCCAGGTGACATGCCCTCGGAATAACCATTAGTTTTGATTCCAGGATGCCTTCTGCAATGGCTTTGGAATAGGAGATGGGGGTTTTTTGATCATCCTCTCCAATTAATACAAGTATTGGAATATTTAAGTCCTTTAATCCTCCCTCTAGATTTGCTGAAAAGCAAGTTTGCGCAGATTCCTGATACGCTGCTACGTTCATCTCTGCTATGCTCTGTCGCAAGACTTCACGAATCGCTTGAGCCGTATGCGAATATGATAACGTTAGATCCAAGTACTGGTTTGCATACTTTTCCATTCCTAATTCCTTGGCAATTCCCGCCGTCAATCTGATTTTCTCAGGTACTGCTTCCGGTTCAATCCTGGCGAAGGTATCTGCTAGTACAAGACCACTTACACGATCGGGATATTGTTGTGCAAAAGCAAGTGCCTGAACACCCCCCATAGAGACACCGCAAATAACCACTTTTTGTAAACCTAAGAAATCTATTAACTGTAAAATGTCATTCACCCAAAGATCCAAGCTGATTCCTGTATTCCAGGTAGACTTTCCATGTCCGCGGGCATCGGGGGCGATCAATAACCTCCCCATTCCATCTAAATCCTCTAATTGATATTTCCATATCTGATGATCTGTACCCAAGCTATGAAGGAATACAATTCCCTCATGAGTCCCTGTGGTATTCAGATTCTCCGTCTGATGATGATAAAATAAACTTTCTTTATCGGTTTTCAAAAAAGGCATAAATCTCCCTCCAGTTAAAATATTGGGATGTCACAAATTATTATTTCGGTCCAAAATCTTTTCAAATCACTATTAATCATGTTTTATAATGATTGTTTTTCAGAATTGGTTAAGAGCATCCTTTCTTACGTTTTAAAACTAGCCCTGCCTGCTTGCTTTTTAAGTCGGCAGGGTTCAAGTATATAGAGCATTTGTCCGGTAAACGAAAAGTAGGAGTGCTGCTGTGCCTGACTTACTGTGTTCTAAAAATTCCCTGTCTTAAAAAGAGAAGAATCTTGTTCAGACACGATTAGCTGTTTCTTCTTGCGCAATTTTTGATAATAAAGAATAATGACAAGCACACCCGTTCCTACCAGGCTTGTAATCGTCTCAGGATAGATTAACAACAGGGCAGCGACAATTAAGAAAACCCTTACAATTGAAGCCGTATGTGTAAATACGTGACCGATAATGGCTGCAGAAAAAGCAAAAATCCCTAATATTGTAAATAATGTAACAAAACCAATTTCTAGAGGAGACCCGATTAGTAAAATAGCTGGATTAATAACAAAGGCAAACGGGATTAAAAAGGATGAACCGGCTAGAAGCATAGATGTCCAACCCGTTTTTGACAAATTTGACTTGGCGATTCCCGCTGCGCTGTAGGAGGCTAAAGCTACTGGAGGTGTGATCATTGATAGAATGGCAAAATAAAAAATAAACATATGCGCTCCAAGGTCAATAATGCCGAAAGTGACCAAGGCCGGAGCCATCAAAATGGACCCCATAATGTATGCGGATGTAGTTGGTAAACCCATCCCAATAACAATAGTGGCGATCGCAACAAGAATCAAAGCTAAATAAAGATTGCCGTAAGACAGGCCCATTACCATTTCGGTAAATTTCAAACCTAATCCGGAAAATGAAATGACACCGATGATAATGCCTGCTAAAGCACAAGGAATAGCTACTTGCAAGGCCTGCTTTGCCCCGCTTTCTAAAGCTTCAAGAACTTGCTTTATATTCATACGGGTAGTTTTACGCAAAAAACTTATAACAACCGTAGCAATAATGGCGTAATACGCTGAAGTAAGGAGAGAAAATCCTCCCATCATAAGATAAACCAGCAGGATAAGAGGAATTATCATATGGGCCCGTTCTTTTACCTCTTTTTTAATATCTGGCATATCTTCCTTCGCCATCCCTTTCATTCCGTCTTTCGAAGCCTGCAAATGAACAACTAAGAAATTTTGAATGTAAAAGAGGAGGGACGGAATAATCGCAGCAAACGCAATTGTTGCATAAGGATAACCAAGCGTCTCAGCCATTACGAAAGCGGCTGCCCCCATAATGGGTGGCATCAATTGGCCTCCTGTGGAAGAAACGGCTTCCACTGCTGCAGCAAACCTGCGTGAATACCCTGTTTTTATCATCAAAGGGATCGTGAAAATACCAGAGGCAACCACATTTGCTACGGCACTTCCACTGATGCTTCCCATTAAACCTCCAGAGAGGACGGCTGCCTTGGCTGGGCCGCCTTTATATCTTCCTGTTAACCAAAAGGACAGATCATTAAACAGCTTTCCGCCTCCAGAGACTTCAAGAAACGCTCCAAATAAAACAAAATAAAAAACACTGTCAGCGGAAACCGCAAGTGGAACTCCAAATATTCCCTGAGGAGATAAAAACTGCAAATCGATCATATCCTTAAAACTTAAGCCCCGATGCGCCAATAGCCCTGGAAGCTTATCCCCTAAAAATCCGTAGGCTAAAAATATGACTGCCAATATTGTCATGGCATTGCCCATTATTCGTCTTGATGCTTCTAAAAGCAGCAAAATCAAACTAATTCCGAAAAAGTAATCTGCCCCGGTAATCCCATCAACAAACCATACCCTTGAACCTATCCTATCTACATTCACAAAAATATATCCTGCGATGATCATCGATAGCAAAGCGCAAAGATAGTCAATTGCCCTTACCCACTTTTTGCTTTCATCCTTCGATATCCGAAAAAGCAGGAATGCCAAAGCAAGAGCAAACCCGATATGGAGTGCCCGCTGAGCAAGCGCTGGTAAAGAGCCAAATGCTGCTGTATAAAGATGGTATAATGACCAGCTGACCGCTACTAAAAAAACCGGATTCTTTAACATTCTCATTATTTTAACCATCCTTTTTCTTTATAGTATTTCTCTGCTCCCGGATGTAAGGGGATACCTAGTTTTTCAGGCCTCCAGGCCTCTTCCGGATTAAATGCTGCCAATGCTTTGTGCACTGCAACCAAATCAGATTTATTCTCGGAAATTAACTTAGTAATGCTATATGCCTGATCTTCCGGAAGATCTTGATTTGCTATAAGTACTGTCGGGAATCCAACCGTTTTCACCGGTTCATCCTGTCCTTTAAATCCGCCGGCAGGAAGTTCAGCTGCTTCATATCCAATTCCTTCTAATTTTCTAATAACATCGTCGTCAATCGGCATGAATTTTACCGGAGTACTGAGGGCAATTTCGGTAAAGGCCTGATGTCCCTTTGTAATAACTTGGATCATCATATCGGCCCTTCCATCCTGGAAGGCCTGTTGAATCACATCAAATGTTGTATGTGATACGGATCCGCCATTTTGTTTAATAGTCTCATAAGTTAAGCCGTATTGTTCCAAGATCTGACTGGTCGCAAATTCTCCTAAACTGCCTACGTTAATAGCCATTAACCTGATGGGTGCTTTTTTCTCTTTTAAGTCTTTGAGGCTTTCAATACCGTATTTGTCTGTAAAATCTTTTCTTAATACGATTCCTACGTAATACTGGTCAAAATTTCCTGCCAAGGCCCGGATATTATCATGTTTTTTTTCATAGGCCACGTTGCCTTCAAAAGCCCACTTATTCGTCACACTGAAGCTAAGAGCGAGCTCTGATTTTTTATCGGCCACCATTGTTGGATTACCTATCCCGCCTGCATAAGGAAGAACGTCAAAGACAGACCCCGCAGGCATGTTTTTCCTTAAAACTTCTGCCATCGCAGCACCGTAAACATACCAGGGGCTGCCCTGTGTTAAGGTTGCTATTTTTAGTTTGACTGGGTCACCTTCAATTTTCTCTTTACTAGTTTCACTTTGTGCCCATACCTTTGGTGTAGTAATCTTTACTTGATTGGAAGGCAATGCTGAGGAACATCCTACTGTAAAAAAAGAGACAAAAACAATAAATAGTGTCTTTAATTGCTTTACCTTTACTCTCATTTTGAAAGCCTCCTTAAGAGTAAAATCTTATTGATTTGATGTTTCCACTGATGTGAAACAGTGCAGTTTTCGCAAACAACATTCACATCCCGCTCTATCGATAAACAGATTAGCCTCCATTTGCAGTAAACGTTTAGACTATCCTTAAAGGATAGTCTAAACGTCTTTTCATGAAGTTTTGCGCTGTTTTAGAAGTTTTTCTCTCCTTCAAGATGAACGGATTGAATTGATTTATGAGGATTGATATATTCCTCTACATTGCTCTCATTATAACCAGGAATTTGAACTCGCAAGTATCGCATCGGTTCACTGTTTAAAGGAACCGTACAGTCGAATCCCATCTTTGAGCCAACTCCTTCGCGGGTAGACGGATCAAGTTTCGAGCCCTGTGCTTCATGGATGACGACTAAATCTTTGTCCGCTTGAAAGCGGGTAGCAATCGCCCATTCCACCTCTTCCATATTAAAAATATCAACCTCTTCATCCGTAACGACGACATGTTTAATATCAAAACTGTTAGCAAAAGCAGCTAAAATCGCATTTTTCGCTTCACCATCATTTCGTTTTTTGATTGAAACAATGGCATGATAGCGGCATGTACCACCAACGCTCATATGCACCGCCGTTACTGACGGGACAGTCTGGCGAACGCTTTGGAAGAGACTGGCCTCACGCGGAATGCCGCCAAGCAGAAGATGCTCGTATCCCGCTGGGACAATCGTGTAAAAAATCGGATTGTTTCGGTGAGTAACCGCCGTAATCTCAATTACCTCTTTGTCGCTGCGAGGTCCATAGTATTTCGGGAATTCTCCGAACGGCCCTTCCGGCTCACGAACATGCGGAAGAATTTTGCCTTCTAATACAATTTCCGCGTAAGCCGGGACATCAATATCCACGGTCTCACACCGAACCACTTCCAATGGTTCTCCCCTAAGAGCACTTGCAATTTCCAATTCATCTACCCCGAACGGAGTACTTGCTTGCGATGCAAGTAAGGTCACCGGATCAACTCCAATGACAATGGCACATTCCAGTGGTCTCCCCGCCTCCTCGGCCTGTTTGTACAAATGAAACGTATGGCGAGGCAAGATGAGGGCCCCTATCTTATTTTTTCCAGAAATTTGGAGTCTGTGAATCGAAACGTTCTGCTTCCGAGTGACTGGATCCCGAACGATAAACAATCCAGCCGTGATATAATTACCCGAATCCTTCTCATGATGGACAGGAATAGGAAACATTTTCATCAAATCGATATTTTCTAAGATAATATTCTCCTTGACAGGTGCTTGTTCGTTGTTTAGCAATTGACAAGGAACAGGAGAAGCTACTGCTTCGGTAAATTTTGAAATCATTTGATATTGATCCGTTTCCAGCGCTTCCGCGAAATCTGCCCGTGTCGAACAAATACCGGAAACAACCGGAATCTGATAATCTTCAACCTGTGTAAAATAGGTTGCTTTTTTGCCATCTAATTTTTTGGCTACTTTTGCGACTTCATACTGTAAACTAACCTTTCGATCAATGACCGCCAGACGTTCAGTCGTTTGAAGATGCTCAAGCCAAGTTCGAAATGTCCTTGCTTTCATACAAAAGATCTCCTCCTTAAGCGGTAACTGATGCACCTAATATATCTTTCAATCTGCGTTCGAACATTTTCGTCACTCTTTCGCGCCCCCGGACTTCAGGAGGGGTTGGATATACCTTGCCATCTACAATAACCGGCTGATCATATCGAACCAAGATAAGAGGAAGATATTCGTCGTACAACGCACGAATTCGCTTCGCATGCTCGGGGTTACGGGCAAACAGCTTTAACATGCGAAGCCCGAAACCGACATGGCGTCCTTCGTCTTCCTTGATGCGAGCATATCCTTCGGCCAAACCGGGAAACAATCCTTTACTCCCGAATACCGCTTGGAATATATCGTATCCAGTCATCGCTTGAACACCTTCTATAATCCCTTGGTAATGGGTTAACCCTTCAACAAGTGCCGCCTCCCGTTCCTCTTCTCCTTGTTCAAGAGCGGCCAGCATTTTTTTTACACGCTCATCAAGCTTCTGTTGAACCATATTTTTCACTGAAGGAATTCGCTCACGACCGATTACCTCTTTAAAATAGCGCATAAAAAATTCGGTATGTTTAAACTCTTCGAGTAATTGAGTACTGAGGAATGCCTGTTGTTCCGTAGAGGAACCCAGCATAATCCAGGGACAGAACTTTAAGGCTACATTTTCTTCAGCATCGAGAAATCCTGTACAAAAATGAATAAGATAGCCTTTTAGGTCCTCGTCAAGCGCTTCAAAATCTTTTTTATCCTGGCTAAGGTCAATAGCGGCAGGATCCCACGTCCCAAATCGAATGGCTTTTCGATATAAATCCCACGCCACTTCATCTGTCGTCTTATCCAAACTAGGAATTAATTCTTCATTCTGGTTTAATACATTTTTAGTCATAACTATTTCCCCCTAAAATTTAATATAATGTAAGCGTTTTTAAAAAACTCGACGCTTTCCTAATAAAGTTCCTTGAGCAGTTCTAAAATCTCTTCTTCTGATGCTTGGCGAGGATTAAATTTCCACATTCCACTTTTCACGGAATCAGCTGCGATCATCTTGAGCTGATCTTCTTTAACCCCCACCTGCTGCAATCTCTGCGGCAGGCCAATATCATCACGCAACCTCGATACATCTTCTATCAATTGGTCGATAATCTCCCAATCAGACAACGATCGGTCAATTTCCCGAAAAGCGCCGGCCATTTCAATATGTTTATCCATTCGGGAAATCGAATTATACCGGATCACTCCAGGTAAAAGGAGGCCGATTGCCACTCCATGACTAACATGTGCATGTCCGCTTAATGCACTGCCAATCGCATGTGTTAAACCGAGGTAGGATTGATTGAAGGCCATTCCTGCCAAAAGACTGGCTTCTGCCATTTTGATTCGTGCCTCCACATCCTCTCCATTATAAACGGCGCGACGAAGGTATTTGCTGACCGTACTCATGGCTGAAAATGCGAGCACATCACTGGCAGGCTGGGATGCCCGTGACACAAAGGTCTCTGCTCCATGTGCGAAAGCATCAAACCCTGATGCTGCTGTAATGGCAGGCGGTGCAGTCATCGTCATTTTCGGGTCAACAATACTTATATCCGGTGCAAGGAACGGGCTCGTTACCGTCACCTTACGATTCTCTTCCCAATCCGAAAAGACAGCAAAAATGGTCACTTCACTTCCGGTACCAGACGTGGTAGGTATCGCAATGAGAGGTATATTGGATTTTTGCTTAATGAGATTGACTCCGGCATAATCACGAATGCTTCCACCATTGCCAGCGATTACACGAACGCCTTTTGCTGTATCGATTGGACTGCCCCCGCCAATGGCGATTAAAGCATCGGCTTCTTCCCGCTGAAACATTTGAGCCGCTTTGTCAACGGTTTCAACACTTGGATCCGGTTCCACTTCACTATAAATAACATAAGAAATTTGATGATCTTTTAAAATGTTTGTTACATTCTCAACGAGACCCGAATTTAACACCCCTTGATCCGTCACGATAAATGCCCGCTTTATTTCAAAAGGTAAATGATCAAGTTGTTTAATAGTGTTATAGCCAAAATGAATTTTCGTCGGGAGATGAAACTCAAATGAAGGATACATAATTGATTTCCCCTTTATTCTTCTATTTCGATATTGATATGTTTCGTTTCCGTATATTCCAATAATCCTTCTATTCCCCTTGTACGTCCTATTCCACTTTCTTTATATCCCCCAAATTCAGCTTGCGGGTAATTTTTGTTATAGGTGTTAATCCAAACAGTTCCTGCCTCTACTTTTTTCGCAACACGCATCGCTCTGTTGACGTCTTTTGTCCAAACCCCGGCAGCTAAACCGAAAATAGTTCCATTAGCGAGAGAAATGGCTTCTTCCTCATCTTTAAAAACTTGTACAACCAGAACAGGACCAAAAATTTCTTCCTGTGCGATTCTTGATTCAATTGGTACCTCATCAAAAATGGTTGGCTCGATATAAAAACCGTTATCGTATTCGCCGCCGATTAGTCTATTGCCTCCCGTAACAAGCTTGGCATCTCGCCTGCCAATCTCGCAATATTCCAAAATTTTATTCAACTGGTCTTCCGAGATGACAGGTCCCATATCGGTTGATTCATTTAATCCATTATCCACTTTCAATTTTTCGGCCTCTTTGCGTAACCCTTCTATCACTTCCTGATGGATCGATTCATGAACAATCACTCTTGAACCCGCAAAACACATTTGGCCCGCTGTAATAAAGGCTGATTTTGCCACAGTTGGGATGGCTTTGGTTAGATTGGCGTCGGGGAATAAGATGTTTGGAGATTTCCCTCCAAGTTCAAGAGCCAGTTTCTTTACCTTTTCTGCTGCTTGTTTCATCAAATTTTTGCCCGTCGTCGTATCACCTGTAAAGCTAATGGCATCAACATCAGGATTTGTCGTCATTTCATCTCCGATCACCTTACCTGGTCCTGTCACGATATTAACAATTCCTGGTGGAAAATCAGCATTTTCTTCGATTAATTTGACAATAGCCGTGCTTACGAGCGGTGTACGGCTTGCAGGCTTTAGAACCACCGCATTCCCCGCAGCAAGGGCAGGAGCGACCTCTCGAATCATCAGCATAGCCGGCCAGTTCCACGGTGAAATAATTCCTACAACTCCAATTGGTTCTTTGTCAATGATGCCATATGAAGTGGCGGAAAGGTTAATAGACCTTCCGAATACGCTGCGAGCCATACCTGCAAAGTATTTTAGCGTATCAATACAAGCATCCAATTCTATACGTGACTCTTTGAGCGGCTTTCCGTTCTCCATCGTTAGAAGCCGAGCTACTTCTTCTCTGTTTTCCTTCAAACGATAGGCCCATTGCATTAAAGCATCAGAGCGCCGCGAAGAATTTGAACGCCAATCGGATGTTTCAAATGCCGTCTTCGCATTGTTAATAGCTAATTTAATATCTTCTAATCCTGATTTTTGCGACTCTCCAACAATCTCACCTGTAGCAGGGTTTATAGATTCCATCGTTTCGCCGGTTTTAGCTTCCCGCCACTCGCCATTAATATAATTTCTAGTCATTTCTATTTTGGTCAACATTTTTTATCCCCCTTACCTATTTGAGGTTGCCTTTTGTCTCTGGAACGATGATGCTTCCAATGATGTATACAAGGAAAATTCCAATGGCAAAATACATAAGTGTGGTAGGTATATTTTCAACCTTACCGCTCGCTAACGTTACGAACGTCGGCATCATACCGCCAATCGCAAATCCCATATTCCATGACAATCCGGTACCTGTAGAGCGAATGACTGTAGGGAAGCGCTCGTTAAGAAAGATCAATACCGGTGCATAGGCTGCATTTCCTAAAAATGCGAGCCCCATCGTATTCAAATAGATGGAAAGAGTGGTAACCGAATCACCTAATGCCAGATAAAAATATGGAAGTCCGATAATATTTAATACACCAACCAGTAAAAAGACCTTTTTTCTTCCAATTAATTCACTAAGATGGCCAAACAATAGAGCCGAAATGATGGTCACAATACTCGATGCAATGAGAACTCCCGATATCACATTTGGTGGTGCTTCATTAACTACTTTTAGGAACGTAGGGACAAAACCAGACGTAAGGTAATAAGCCGAACCGCCCCCCATTACGATCATAACGTTGACTAGCAATACACCAGGATATTGTTTGAAAAGCATCTTGATCGGTGATTGCGGCACAGCATCTTCTTCGTTTGTTTTTTTCTTTTCTTCATGTAATTGTGCCCACAGCGGAGACTCGTTAAGGGATCTAAATACAATAAGGCCAGCGCCAGCTCCCAAAAGCCCCGTAAAGAACAACACACGCCATCCCCATTCATTAAATGCCTCACCAGGAAAAAGAGCGGAAATAATAGCAAACGCGATTGAAGCGAACAAAGCCCCTAATCCTGCTCCCCCACCGCCAATAAGACCAGACATCAATCCGCGCCATTTAGGAGGCGCAGATTCTGTTCCGATTGTATGTGTAGATGCCACAACGCCGCCAACAAAAATTCCTTGAACTAAACGCAAAACCAAAAAAATGATTGAGGCCATAAAACCAATTTGTGGTACTGTAGGTAAAAGTCCAAAGGCAGCCGTACTTACACCAACCCCTACCACAGAGACGATCATCGCTTTCTTTCTCCCGTTTTTATCTGCATAAGACCCAAATATGGCGGATCCAAGCGGTCGCATAAGAAGAGTTACAGCAAAAGAAGCATACACAGCAGCTAAAGAAAGCGTCGGGTTCGTTGTAGGAAAAAACAATACACTTATTGTCGGAGCGACAAAAAGAAGAAGGAAAAGATCATAAAGATCAAAAGACCATCCTAATAATGACGCAACCATTGCCGATCTAACTTCACGCTTGCTAACTGTGACACTTTCTTGTTTTGAATGAGTGGCTACAACATTTGACATTAACGTTCCTCCAATTTTCATATCATGTTCTGCAGTTGAACTATAAAAAGTAAAGTATTATTACCGAAAGAGAATAAGAAAATATCATTGACCTGATTTATTAATTTGTTATTGATTCTTTTTCATTCAGCCCTGACCACCGTTCAAAGAGTCGAGCATCAATCCCAAATTGATCCAAAGCCTTTCCGACACTTTGATTCACAATATCATCTATTGAAGTTGGTTTATGATAAAAACTAGGAACAGGAGGGAGAATCACTGCACCATTCTCTGTAACTGATTGCATGAGCCGCAAATGCCCTAAATGAAAGGGTGTTTCACGTACCATTAGCACCAATTTCCTTCTCTCTTTCAACGTTACATCAGCCGCCCTAGTGATTAAATTATCATTAAAACTATTAGCAATAGACGATAGAGTTTTGATTGAACAAGGAGCAATAATCATCCCATCAACTTGAAATGAACCGCTTGAAATACTTGCACCAATGTCTTGTAAATCATATACAACACTACACAGTGATTTTACGTATTCTACCGAGTAATCTGTTTCATGCTCGATCGTTTTTTCAGCTGAAGCACTAATCACCACATGACTTTCTATATCTAGTTTGTTTAACGTCTCAAGACATCTAATGCCGTAAATGGCTCCACTGGCTCCTGATATACCTAACACAATTTTTTTCATCCTTGTTGTCCTCCTACACTTGAAATTCCCTTTCAGAAAAAGCACATTGCAAAGCGTTTAACAAAAAAGCACTCATCGAAAGACCCACAATCGTTGATATAAATATAAGTTTTTTGGAAGCGCTGACAAATATGTAGATGATAATTCCTTCGAATAAGCCAAACCTACCAAACAAGAATCCACTGACGATAATACTGGCATAACGACCATCCTTTTCCTCAAAGCTGGCATCGGGCCGGCAATGTTTGCATGATCTCCCCCACACATGGAGTAACGACGACAACAACTTCATCAAGACAAGAGGAAGGGATTGATCGATAATATGACAATATACCAAAAGCCATTTTGGACAGTATGCTTCGTGCTATTTCTTCCAGCGTTTTTGTACCATTATCTACTCCGATCTGTTTTTTCATTTCATTAGCTGCCTTAGTACCCCCCCTTTGAAGTTCTTCATTAAATTATTATTGCAAGTTTCATGCCAATCATGAATTCGTGCAAAATTCAATCTTGTAAGTCCTTTTATCCTCAAGGTGGAACGTATGATGTTACAGTTGGAACTACTGCAGTTCCATTATGTATGCGATAAAAACCATAAGAAGAGGGTGACTCAAAAGCAAAAAAACATGCTTTTGAGTCACCCTCCTGAAAATGAACCGTCATGAGAAATCCAGTAAAATCAAGAATTACTTGACGGTTCATTTCAGTTAAAAAACTAGAATATCTTTGTTTTTTAGACTTATGGGACAGCCTCTGACTTCAGATGGAAAAAGATCAGTGAAATAGGGCAACATCCCCGCATCAGAACCATCTAAAATTTTGTTTTTTATCTTAATAATTCCTCGATTGTTTCATACCAACGTTTGATAACGGTATCTGAATCTTTTAAACTAATTTTGACACCGGACGTAATGTCTGCATATTTTGCTGTATCTTCTCGAACAGAGACAACTGCTGCCGAAAAACGTTCTCTTATATGCCGGGCATTTGATACTGGTGTAAGCCTCTGTAGGGAAAGCCTTATGTAATGAGCTTTTCCCGCAAAAAATACAACAAATGTGGCTTGACTAGTCCGAAGGATATTATGAGTTGTGATAGTATTTGGCCATAGAGCCAATCTTAACTTATTACAATCCAGTGCTACAATCTCACCCACGCTAATCATAGCGATATGAGGCCAAAAGTCTTCGGTCATAGTGAGCAACATCATGGCTTCGTGCTGTTTAGTACCTAAATTTTCCCCATTTAAGAGTTGATATATTTCTTTTGAAATCTTTTGATTACTCAAATTCGCTCACCTTTTTCTATGATATCGACACATTACTGCAGCTACCTTGACTGCCGGTGTACTGCGTAGAATACTTTCTTTCACCAGCGATTGTAGTACCCGGAGGGAGTTCTTCTACGTTGAAGAAGCTTTCAGATCATGTTTTTTCATTTTGCGGATTAAGGTCGTATGCGAAACGCCCAATGTCTTGGCAGCTTTGCGAATACTCCCTTCACGCTGGATCATGCTCTCAATTAGATTTTTCTCCACAGACTCAAATAAGTTGGTTGCAGTCTGTTCACTTTTTAGTAGTTTTGATAGACTGACATCCGTACTTTGACTTTGCTTTGCAACAGGTAGCTCATTAGGTTCAATTACATCATTTTTGGTCGTTAGAACGAGCCGCTCTATAATATTCGACAATTCCCTGATATTACCGGGCCAATGATAGGCGCAAAGGATGTCCATAGCGGCCATGGAAAGCGATTTACTCTTTTCATATTCCTCATTAAATTTCCGGAGAAAATGGCCGATTAATAAGGGGATATCGTCTCTTCGTTCCCTTAATGCCGGGATGTGAATCGGGATGACATTCAATCGGTAATATAAATCTTCCCGAAATTCCCCTCTGGAGACCATATACTCCAAATTTCGATTGGTCGCTGTCACGATCCTTACATTGGCCTGAATGACCTTCGTCCCGCCGACCCGGGTGAACTGCTGGTCTTGAAGCACCCTTAAAAGCTTCGGTTGTAGATGCAGGGGAAACTCTCCGATTTCATCTAAAAACAAGGTTCCTTGATCCGCCAGTTCGAATAATCCCGGCTTCCCTTCTTTCTTTGCACCGGTAAAGGCACCGGCATCATAGCCGAAGAATTCAGATTCCAACAGATCCTTCGGGATGGCCCCGCAGTTCACTTTAATAAAAGCTCCCGACTCTTTCCGCTTACTGGTCTCATGAATTTCCCTGGCCAAGACATCTTTTCCTACACCGGATTCACCCAACAGAAGGATCGTCGAATCAGTCTGACCGATATGGTGAATAAGGTCGATGATTTCTTTCATCTGCCGGTTAGCCGTGATAATTCCCCGTTTGGAATGGTGCTGTCGAAGTTCCAAAAGCTCCGTATAATATTTGGCAGAAAGCTTCTCGATTTCTTTTATTTTTTTCTCCATATTTATCAGCTCAGTAATATCATGGGTGATGGACAACATCCGAATTAAACGGTTTTCTTCATCAAACATAGGGATTGCTGTAACCAAGACCGTAATTCCGTTCTGATACTGTTGGAAATCGGTTACCGTTTGCTTCTCCTGTAAGGCTCTTAAGATGACAGATGGTTTTTGGAAGATTCCACTCGCCACAATATCCCGGATATTCCTCCCCGCATAGGCTTCCCGAGGTAAACCGCTTAATTTAAGCAAGGCCTGATTGACCAATGAAATTCTCCCTTCTTGATCGACCACTAAAATTCCATCATGGAAATTTTCCACAATCGTCCTATATAATTCTAAGTCAGGCATCCTTGTCAATCCCATATTCTCCTCCTACAATCGACTAGTATGGTTATTGAATCATTTGAATAAGTAATGGATGGAACTCCCTCTTTAGCGTATTGCCTCGAGGGTAACTCCAAATTTTTTCATTTTATTTAGAACGATTGTATGGGAGACCCCTATGGCCTTTCCCGTTTTTCGTACCGATCCGTATTTTTTCAAAGCTTGGATCAAGGCTTCCTTTTCCAGATACTCGAACAGGTTCTCCCTTTTTCCCTGGCCATTCCAAGACAGCTTGAGGATAGGCATATCAGTCTCAGATTCGTCCCGTTGAATATGAGGTTTGTCTTCTGTCTTGTTACATTGGCTTATCCGCTCGGGAAGATGACGCGGTTCTATGACCTCATCACGGCATGTAAGCACCAGCCGTTCCACTATATTGGACAACTCTCGCACATTGCCAGGAAAATGATACAACAACAATTGATCCACTACTTCTTTTGAAAGGCGTTTCGTATATTGATATTTCTCATTAAGCTGTTTCAAAAAATGGCCAAGCAGCGGCGGAATATCGTCCTTTCTTTCTCTTAGCGGCGGAATTTTGATGGGTATGATATTTAAGCGATAATAGAGATCTAACCGAAACGTGCCTTCCTCCACCATTTTTTCCAAATTTCGATTGGTTGCGGCAATTATCCTTGCATTAACCTTGATTGTTTTTGTTCCTCCAACACGCATCATTTCCTGTTCCTGAAGAACTCGCAGCAATTTTACCTGCATGTCCAAAGGCAGCTCTCCGATTTCGTCAAGGAAAAGGGTTCCGTTATGGACCAATTCAAAAATACCCGGCTTCCCCCCTTTTTTTGCCCCCGTAAAAGCACCTTGTTCATATCCGAACAATTCGGATTCAAGCAGAGTGGGTGGAATCGCCCCGCAGTTGACTTTCATGAATAACCCTTTTTCAGCACGCAGGCTGTTTTCATGAAGCACTTTGGCAATCACTTCTTTCCCAACTCCAGATTCCCCCAGCAACAGCACCGTCGAGTCGGATGACGCCACATGATAGACAAGGTCAAGGACATCCTGCATTTCTTGGCTGTAGGCAATCATTTTTCCTGATACTTGTATCTTTTCAAAACGCAACTGCTTAAGTTCGGTTTGATAACGCGAAGTGATTTTCTTAGATTCATCCAGTTGCTCCTGAAGTCTCGTTAAGTCAGAGATATCCCTGACATTTGCCAGAACCCGGATCAAGTCTCCTTTTTCGCTGCATACCGGTGTGGCTGTAACCAACGTATATAATCCGGTGTTTTTATACTTCTGAACGTTCGTATAAGTCCTTCCTGATTGAAGCGTCTTCATCACCACAGAATTATTTAGAAAAAGACCTTTATCGACCAAATCGGTCATGTGCATTCCGATCAATTCCTCTTTACCCATCAAAGTGATTTGTTCAAGTGCCTTATTGATATGGAGAACATAGCCTTCCCCATCGGTAATCAGCATGCCATCGTAAGAATGGTCTATGACGAGCATCAACTGATTCAATTCATCCTGCAGGCTGCAATGAAGTTCATTCCATCTAATACAGCCGTAATAAACTCCTTCTTTTACAATAGGAAGTAATTGGCCGCTGAAGCATGGAAAGCTGTGAAGCGCTTCTGTTCCGTTAATTGTTACACAGTCCTTATCGACGTACTCTTCGACAGATCGGTCCGAGTCAGTATTCAGCAGCTCCCTCGCATGAATCATTCCTATGAAATTCTGATTAGACAAAACGGGAAGCTCATTTAATTGTGCGGACTTCATGGATTCAGCCGCTTTCCAGATAGGATCAGCGCTCTGAACGACAGGAACGGCTTGTTCAATACGATTTATCCATTTCATGTACATCACCCTTTTGTCATATTTTTGTACAGATTTCATATCTCAAGGATTTTCTCTAGATTGATAGTTGAAAGATGAGGAAATCATGGAAGAATGTTCTGATGTTCTAGAAGTCATACACTCTTTAGAAGAACTTCACGAAAAAAGTTTTGAAGATCTGGAAATAGTAAAAAGAAATATGAGTAATAAGCCATCACATACTCATTTACGATGGCTTATTACTCATTTTACCTATAGCATATTGTCAAAAAGTAATAGGATATCATTGAGGGAAAAACTCCTGGACCTCCTGAGTTTTTTCTGTAAAAATCGTCATTTACGAAAATGGATATTGACGAGGCTGTTTCTGAACAGATACCCATTTGACGGTAGTAAATTCATCAAGAGCCCACTCACCACAATATCTTCCTATACCTGAATGTTTTTCTCCTCCAAACGGCATATTTGGCTCCACATTTATAGATTGATCGTTGACATGAATCATTCCCGTTTTTATTTTTCTGGCAACATTTATTCCTCTTTCTAATGAAGCAGAATGTACAGCTCCACTTAATCCAAAAGGAGTAGCGTTAGCAACTTGAATCGCTTCTTCCTCACTATCTACTGGTATGATTACAGCAACAGGTGCAAACACTTCATTTTGAGCAACTGCCATATCATTTGTTACATCAGCCAGAATAATCGGTTCCACAACATTTCCATTAACTTCTCCTCTTAGAATCACTTTCGCTCCTTCTTCAATACTTTGCTCAACCAAGTTTATCGCTCTATCAACTTGCTTACGATTGATTAATGGACCAATAATCGTATCATGATCAGCAGGGTTTCCTACTTTAATTCCGGCGCTTACTGCCTTGAATTTTTCCACAAAAGATGGATAAATCTTTCGGTCTACGATAATACGATTTAAGGCGATACAAATTTGACCTGAATGCATATATTTCCCGAAGGCCGCAGCCGATACCGCTTGATCGACATCTGCATCATCAAGCACAATTAAGGCATTGTTGCCACCTAATTCGAGCGCGGGCTTTTTCAAGTGTTTCACTGCTAAAGAACCGACATGTCTACCTGCAGCAGTTGAACCGGTAAATGAAATGACTTGCGGGATGGGGTGTTCTACAAAATAATCGCCTACTTCTTCAAGGTCAGCTACAGTGACACTTAATACACCTTTTGGCAGGCCAGCCTCTTCGAAAATTTTTGCTATGATCAGCCCGCCTGAGATAGGTGTTTGGGAATCCGATTTGATCACGATGCTATTCCCTGTTGCGATAGCAGGAGCCACTACACGTATCGTTAAGTACAAAGGCCAATTCCATGGAGTAATCGCTCCTACAACTCCGACTGGGTCACGATAAACGCGATTTTCCTTACCAGGAACAGCGGATGCACGAATCGACCCATCCATTTGCAGCGGGTATTTAGCCGCCTCTTTTACATCAGCAATCGAGCAATCCACTTCAACATTCGCTTTTAATTGCGAACTTCCTGTTTCTTCAACTAAAAGTTGAACAAGTTCTTCTCTTTTCTCTTCGAATAATTTAGCAACTTTCTCCAATAGAGCTGCACGTTCATAAGGCGAAGTGGCTCCCCATTGTTCTTGAGCTTTTTGGGCAGCTTCATATGCTTCATTTATGTCTTCTTTATTGGCATATTTAAATGTTGTTAAAACTTCATTGTTATACGGATTCTCAACTACGCAATATTTATTGCTTGATCCGTCCCTCCACTCCCCGTTAATAGGAAGTTTATTCCACGCAGAGTACTTTTCAATTGTTTTAACCTCAGACATATATGACCCCTCCTGGCTTATCATTCATTTAAAAAGCTATATTTAACTTCTATGAAAGTTTTAAAATTGGCTTAATTGTTGTACCCTTATGAGCATCTTCTACTGCTTTATTGATTTCTTCAAAGGAATAATACGTAATTAATTTATCGAAAGGAAACTTTCCTTGCTTATACAACTCAATGAGCTTAGGAATATATAATTGAGGAACACCTTCTCCCATCAAAAAACCTTCATAGTTTCTTTCAAATAAAATCGTATTGATATCCAAAGATACTTCTGAACCAATAGGACCACCCGCCACTTGTACAGCTCTTCCTGTAACGGCAAGTGAATCTACCGCATTTCGGGAGTTTTCAGGACGACCGCTGGATTCAATCGCATAGTTCACACCTTTTTCGGTAATCTTCATAATCGCTTCTACAACATTTCCTTCTTTTGCATTAATAGTATGAGTGGCTCCTAATTCCTTTGCTAACGCTAATCGGTTCTCTTGAACATCAACAGCAATAATTATGCTGCAATGACACACATTTGCTGCCATGATTGCACTTAAACCAACTGTGCCTGCACCAAAGATAACAATGCTTGTGCCAGGCTCCGGCTTTAATTTATTTAATACTGCCCCGCTTCCAGTCTGTACACCACAACCAAGAGGCCCCAGCATTTCAAGCGGAACATCTTTTGAAACCTTTACAACATTTCTGGCATTGGCTACCGCGTAATAAGCAAAGCTGGATTGCCCGAAAAAGTTTGAAGCCTCTTGATTCTCTACATGTAAGCGACTGGTTCCGTCTGCCATTCTTCCTCCAAAGTTCAATTCATAAAACCGCTCACAAGCATAGGGTTTCCCGATTAAGCAGTTTTGGCATGAACCGCAAGAACTATAAGAAAGAACAACATGGTCACCGGGTTGAATATGAGTAATACCCAGGCCGACTTTTTCAACAATTCCTGACCCTTCATGACCTAATACGGCGGGAAGTGGAACCGGATAAGCTTGTGTTTGAGCAAGAATATCGGTGTGGCAAATTCCGGTTCCTACAAGACGAATTAATACTTCGTTCGTTTGGGGTTCATCAATCGTTATATCTTTAATTTCAAAGGGCTCTCCCTTTCCGTACGTAACTGCAGCTTTTGTTAACATCCAACTTCCTCCTAAAAAAACAATAAAGTAAACGCTTTCACAAATTAAATATACACTACATTCAGAATATTCGATTTTAAAATTTTATTTAGTCCATTTTAAAAATTTGTCATCTATTATATTGATTGCTATTTTTATTGAATAGTTGTCTGCTATCTTCTCTCAAGTCTTCTGAGTGAATGCTCTTTCGTATCGATCTCCCTCAGTAGCTGACAACAAGACTCCCGTTGAATGAAGGTTAACTCTATGAGGTTTGCCGGCTCCGGTAAAAAAATCAAAAAAAAAAAACAGCCAAGCGCTTTTTTAAAGCCTTGGCTGCTTCTCCTGTTTCCTAATCGCCTATGTTGGCATTCATTTATCTAAAATCATAAAATTGCCTCTCGCTGTGGCAATATGTTTCCCATCCTCATTAAACGCATCAGCATTTACAACGGTTACCCGCTTTCCTTTTTTGACAATGCTTGCTTTTGCAATTAACCGCTTTCCAAACATCGGGCGAAGATAGCTTGTATGTAAGTCAATCGTATTACTATACTTATTGTGTTCCAATGTTGTAGCAATGGCTGCAGCCATTGACATGTCAAGAAGCGTTGCAATTAACCCTCCATGCATCGAATGATAAGATTGTGTAAACTCTTCTTTTACCTCTATTTCTAATTCACATTCGCCATCATGTCCTTTTACCACTTCAACACCCATCATTTTCCATACATTTCCCTCTGCCATTGTTTTCACTCGTGAATGAATTTCCATGATCGATAACACCCCACTTTCTCTACAAACTGGGAAAGAACGGGTTCTCCGTTCTTTCCTTGTGCTTATCAGCAGGGCCAGTCATTTGTCCACAGCCCTGCTATTCATGATCTATTTCCCTTCAAAAACAGGTTTTCGTTTTTCAACAAACGCATCGACGCCTTCTTTAAAGTCTTCTGTCGTACGCAAAAGTCCATATGCTTTTCCTTCCAGCTTCACTCCAACGCTCAGCGGACTCTCTTCAGATGCGTTCAACACTTCTTTAGCAACACGTTGGGCCACTGGGGAGAATTGAACAAGTTCCTCGGCGAG
>NZ_AYSE01000035.1 GCF_000504165.1 Bacillus sp. FJAT-14578 | reverse complement strand
TCTTACTCCCATGAAAATAAACTGTTGTTTCCTCAAAAAAATGGCAATACTAAACTAAGCGCAGCTCATTTCAATTTTTTCAAACAAGAACTAGCGCTTGATCCAAGTTTATGAGTGAACAAATAATCAATGGATTAAGAAACTTTTTTGACTGTTACTTCATAACCGAGTTTCTCTAGTCTTTTTATAGAATGGTTCACGATAGACTGCTGTTTTTGTTTGTCAAAATAATCTTCTCCGAGATCCACATAGAATTCTGTACGGGTTAAAAGGTAGTAGGCGATCCTTAACATGGCATGTGCTACTGCCATTCCAGCTCGTTTTCTACCTTTTCTTGCGCTTGTTCTCCTGTAAAGTGCACCTAAGTAGGTCTTGGAGTTTGCGACGGAATGAGCTGCTTCTATTAAAGCTGACCTCAAATATTTATTTCCTTTTTTCGTCTTGGTCGACTTCTTTTTACCTGCACTTTCGTTGTGACCCGGTACCACTCCAGCCCATGAGCACAGGTGGGCTGCGCTAGGAAATTGATTCCCTACATCGATTCCAATTTCAGCCAATATCTGTTGGGCGGTCGTAACGGAAATACCCGGGATAGAATCCAATCGTTCGATATCCTCTTGAGAAGGTTCTAATCTAGAGGCGATTTCCTCATCAACTTGTTGAATGTGTTCGGTTAAAAAATCGATATGACGTAAGATTGTTTTTAACATCATCCTTTGATGTGAAGAGATTCTTCCTTGAAGAGCCAATTCTAAGTCCTGCTTTTTATTCTTTAACTTCCCTCTAGCAGGGCTTGCCAATTTCTCAGGGTTCTCTTCTCCATTCGCCATTAAGTCCAGCATTTCTCGACTAGACACTCCCATGATGTCAGAAACCACAGACCCCAGCTTGATATTAGCACCTTCCAAGACCTTTTGAATTCGATTGTGTTGTCTGGCCCGTTCTTCAATCATACTTCTGCGATACCGAACGAGTTCTCTTAATTCTCGTTGGTTTTTGTTTGGAATAAAACTCCCGCGTAGTAATCCATGTCGTAATAAATCACAGATCCATTCTGCATCTTTTACGTCCGTTTTTCTCCCAGGAACAGCCTTAATATGTTGAGCATTGACCACTAAATAATGGATCCCTTCCGATTCTAACAGGTTCACAATCGGTTTCCAGTATACCCCCGTGCTTTCCATCGCCACTTGTGTGCAGCCACGTTCCTTAATCCAATCTACAAGCTGTAATAAATAGACAGTCATGGTAGAAAAAGTTTGGATCTCCTTTCCTTCGGGTGTCATCATACATGCGGTAATATTACCTTTATGGACATCTAAACCACATGCACGTTCAATTACTACTTGCATAACATGCATCCTCTCTACGGCTCATGATAATAGAGGCTGGTGCAACAACCATAATAGGATTAATCTCCCATGCGTGCTTCTCAAAAGAGAGCGACAATAAATGGTACACCATGATCGTCGGAATCAGACTGCCCGATGGGTTCAAAACACCACAGTAAGTCGACCTTCTCCTCCAGCCGTAGTTGTAGTATGGACAACTAAATCTCATTTTCATCATGATTGGTGAAGCTTTGCATCATGATTGGCTGCCCGTTAATGCGGG
>NZ_AYSE01000034.1 GCF_000504165.1 Bacillus sp. FJAT-14578 | reverse complement strand
CATGCCCATCAAGCTAGGGCAAATCATTACCCCAAAAACAAAAAAAACGCTATTCTTTCTGTAATATGTAGAAAGGATGGTGTTTTTTATGTGTCACGAGGTTTCAGGTGAACTTACTCTCTTTTCACAGGAATTACAACGATCTTTGTCTCCACAAGCTCTCCAACAGCTGGCCAAAAAGGTAGGCTTTGTTCAAAGGACGAGTAAGTACCAAGCCAAAGATTTAATAGCATTGTGCGTGTGGTTAAGTCAAAAAGTAGCGAGTACTTCCCTGACACAGTTATGTAGTTCTCTAGAATCTTCAACGGGGGTCTTAATAAGTCCTGAAGGACTCAATCAACGATTTAATCCTTCAGCTGTCAAGCTTCTACGAAAAGTATTAACTTCTCTGCTTACGCAAAAGCTATATGCCTCTCAGTCCCTTTCTCATCGTTATGCTTCTCAGTTTCGGCGTATACGAATCTTGGACTCTACGACCTTTCAACTTCCAGATGTGTTTGCCTCAACCTATCAAGGATCCGGAGGCAGTAGCCATACAGCTGGCGTAAAGATTCAATTAGAATATGATCTTCTTAGCGGTCAATTCCTACACGTTCACTCGGGACCAGGTAAACAAAATGATCGAACCTACGGTTCCACTTGCTTACAAACAGTACAAACAGGAGATTTATGTATACGCGATTTAGGTTATTTTGATTTGAAAGATCTCCACCAAATGGGTGAGAAAGGGGCCTATTATATCTCTCGCTTAAAATTAAACAATCGGATTTATCTGAGGAATCCTGATCCCGAATACTTCAAAAATGGAACGCTCAAAAAACAAACCGAGTATATTCAGTTGGATATGGAAGAAATCATGCACCAATTAAAACCGGGGCAAACCTATGAGATCTCTGACGTTTACATTGGCCAGTATCAAAAGTTGCCGACTAGGGTTATTATCCACCGACTTACGGAAGAACAAACCCGAAAACGGTGGGAAAATCAAGCGTTAAAGGAGAAAAAGAAAGGTATTGTCATGAAAGAACGGAGTAAACGGTTGAGTGCTATGAATGTATACATAACCAATACGCCACTAGAAGATGTCCCAACGGGACATGTTCACAATCTTTATTCTTTACGTTGGCAAATTGAATTACTTTTTAAAACATGGAAATCCTTCTTTGAAATAGATCATTGTAAAGAGATAAAAAAAGAGCGATTAGAATGTCATCTTTATGGTCAACTGATTGGCATTCTCCTCTGTTCCTCCACCATGTTTCAAATGCGGCAGCTACTCCTCATCAAGAAAAAACGAGAGCTCAGCGAATATAAAGCCATTTATATCATCAAAGATTATTTTTCACTCCTGTTTCAAGCAATACAAAAAAGCACCCAAGAACTATCAAAGATACTGCTCCGCCTGTTTAACCTCCTACAGAAAAACGGGCGAAAATCCCACCGGTATGAGAAAAAGACAGTCTTTGACATATTGGGTGTTGTCTATCAGTATACCATGTGTCACAAGAAAGTAGCATAGCGTTAAAAAATTGACCTATTTCAGGTTTATTTGGCATGCCTTTTTTCAGTAGCATAGACGGCTTTCTTGTAGAAACGGCTCTACTCTAAGTATTTGTCGTTGTTAGCTTGATGGGCATG
>NZ_AYSE01000033.1 GCF_000504165.1 Bacillus sp. FJAT-14578 | reverse complement strand
AATCGAGTAGAGGGAAAATAAATTAGCTTATTTTCGCCCCTCTCACAACACCGTACGTACGGGTCTCGTATACGGCGTTTCAATTTATATTACAGTGTGTACTTTTAAGTAACGTTCTAAGGCAGAGGGTACTCCCCTCTGCCTTAGTCTTTTGTTTGAGATTGCTCTTTGGACGACTTTTGATAATCCTATATATCGGTAACCTTTTCGACAGTAGGTTAATCCTTTCGCTTCTTCCTTCGGAATCCCTAGTTGAATGAGCGATTTGATTTGTTTCTTCGGTACCTTCCATTGCTTCCAGATGATTATTCTGATTCTGGAGCGCAGTTTCATATCTGTTCGTTCCATGGCTTTTTTCATATTCGCGATTCTAAAGTAATTCACCCACCCGAATATGACTTGTTTCAATTTCAATATTCGGTAGTCTAGCGGAATACTCCAGCTTCGCTTTGTCAGTTGTCGAAGCTTCCTTTGAAATTTCTGAATTGAAATGGGATGGGGTTTTACTCGGTATCTCTCGTTTTTAGAATCATAATAGTACCCAAACCCCAAGAATTTTAACTCTTTTGGGCGAAAGATTTTACTCTTTTCGGCATTTACTATCAATCCTAATTTCTCTTCTATAAATCTCACGATTGATTTCATCACTCTGTTCGCTGATTTTTCGCTTTTCACAAAGATGAGGGCGTCATCAGCGTATCTCACGAATCGTAATCCTCTACTTTCTAGTTCCTTATCGAGTTCATTCAACATAATATTACTCAATAGTGGACTGAGGTTGCCTCCTTGCGGAGTCCCGACTGGTGTTTCTTCATATTTCCCATTCACCATGACCCCACTGACGAGATATTTTCTTATTAGAGAGATAACGTCTCCATCATCTATTGTATTGGCTATAATTCGCATGAGTTTATCGTGGTGGACTGTATCGAAGAATCTTTCAAGGTCAATGTCCACTACCCAATCGTGTCCATCATTCAGAAGTTCCAAGCTTTTTATTATGGCCATTTCGCAACTTCTTTTTGGTCTAAAGCCGTAACTGAATTCACTAAATTGCTTTTCAAATATCGGACTAAGTACTTGATGAATAGCTTGTTGAACTACTCTATCCACTACTGTTGGTATTCCCAATTTGCGCATCTTTCCATTTTCTTTTGGGATCTCCACTCTTAAGGCAGCTTGTGGTTGGTATTTTCTTGTTCTGATACGCTGGCGCAGTTCATCCTTGTTCTCTTTCAGATATTGTTTTAGCTCGTCGACTGTTACTCCGTCGACCCCACTTGCACCTTTATTTTTATAGACACGTAAGTAGGCTTCATTCATATTTTGATTACTTAGAATCTGTTCTAAAAGTTTCACACTCGTTTCCCCTTCCCTCTCACGTAGTAAGTAATATCTCCTTTTTGGTTATCCTTTGAGATACGCTCATACTTTCACCATTAACACATTCGGAGTTCGTTACTTACGCATTCGTGGCGTTGAAACACTATAAATTGTTCAGCCCTTCATAAGTTTACTCATTACTATGGCTTCTGCTGACTTCTTGCGATTAACCGTTTTCGACTGTACTTCTGTACATCCGCAAGACCTCCCAGGGTAAGGTAACTATCTTTCCTCTTTTACTCGTCTGATTTACCTTATAAAGTTACGCACATCTTTTGGACTTTGACTTGTATTGGAGCCTCATCCCCTTTATAAAGCCTTAGTATCAGATTTCTGTACGTCGAGCCAAGATTTTATTCCACGCTTCCTCCAGCCCCTACCTCACGATAAGTACCTTGCGCTTCCTTAGTGGTTGGTCGATGTGTACCCCCACAGTGGACTTTCACCACCTAGATAGTTGCCATGCCTGGCACACAAT
>NZ_AYSE01000032.1 GCF_000504165.1 Bacillus sp. FJAT-14578 | reverse complement strand
TACTTCATATCCAGCGGCATCCATGATTTTCAAGTCAGCCAGCACTTGTAAGTTAGGGAAGGCTTCTTTCATTGCTCTTACGGCATGGAGACCTTCATTAATCACAACCGGTGTACCGATTTCTACGATATCAATGTGCTCTTCCACCCCTTTTACCAGTTCAATTGCTTCTGGAATGTTTACTAAATCTAACGCTAATTGTAATTCCATCTATGTTTCACTCCTATTAATCATTTAGTGTTGATTGTACAAGGATTCATAAGTCACATACTGACCATTGATTGCGCCGTAGTATTGTCCCATATCGGTTCCCATTACTTGCAGCAGCCGCATCAGCTTTTCTATTCCCTATCACTTGTACAGTTGTTAGTATAATGCTTATAATATATATTTGAAAGTACTGAATTTATTTTTACATATTGATTAAAAAAGAACATAGTATCATAAAGTATACTATTGGGGATGATATTAAAAACAGAACATGAACACTTCAAGAAAGTTTCTGCAAGTTCTGTCATACATTCAAAATGATTAAACACAACGGACGGTGACGATTGTAAACCATCATTGTCCGTTGCTTTTCCCATGGGCTAAAGGCTGTTTTAAAGTCTTCTGTTGATTTTTTGACGAAAGGACGAGCAAATATTTCTTTTAATGAGTGGACTCCCTCACTTCCGCTTGATCGTTTATGACGTTCTCCATGTAGTTTTTACCCCATTGATACATCGAGCCGAGAATCGGGATCAGGCTTTTTCCTTGCTCGGTCAATGAATACTCCACTTTTGGCGGCACAACGGGATAAACCTCCCGATGGATAATCAAATCGTCTTCCAGCTCTCGTAATTGATTGACAAGCATTCTTTGGGTAATGCCCGGCATGAGGGCTTTCAGTTCACCGAATCTCTTCGTTCCCTCTTTACCGAGATGCCATAAAATCAGCATTTTCCATTTACCCCCAATGATGGCAAGTGTCAATTCTTTTTCACAGTTAAACGTTTTGCGGCAAACATGTCCCATTTGTTTCACCTCCACGGTTATTGCCATAGAGCTTTTTCCTCTACTCAAGATTGGCATGTCTGCCATACATCGTATTGGAATCCAGCCCCTTTTTCTCCATGAACCTTAAGATGACGGCATCGTAGAATAATAAGAGAGTTTGTTCAAATAATGATCCCATCGGTTGAATGGTTTTATAATCACCTTCTGATTGATCTTTAGGTGATCCAGGCAATTTAATGGTGATATCGGCTAATTGCCCAATGGTTGATTCAGGGAAAATCGTGACGGCTGCGATGGTTCCACCTATGCTTTTTGCCTTTTCGGCCATGGAAACCAAACTTTTCGTTTCTCCTGAACCGGATCCGATGATCAAAATATCATCTTTTTCGAAATTAGGGGTGACGGTTTCACCGATTACATAGGCATCTATCCCCATGTGCATCATACGCATCGCAAAGGATTTAGCCATAAAACCAGATCTCCCTGCCCCCGCTACAAAGATTTTCTTCGATTCGAGAATCCCATTGACCAATTTTTCAGCTTCTTCATCGGAAATCAAGTCTACGGAACGACTTAACTCTTTTATGATTTCAGCTAAATATTGAGTCGTCTGCATGATGATTAACCCTCCTTAATCATTTTTTGCATTTCGGCTGCTGCCGCTTTTTTATCTTCTTTTCCGGTAATGCCGCCGCCTACGATCACAAGGTCCGGTTGGGCTTTGATCACTTCCGGAAGGGTTTCTAATTTAATGCCGCCGGCAATAGCCGTTTTGGCATTTTTCACGACGCTTTTGATTGTTTGAAGATCTTCGAACGAATTTTTTCCGACCGCTTGAAGATCATAACCTGTGTGCACACAGATGTAGTCAACCCCAAGCTCATCTACTTCTTT
>NZ_AYSE01000031.1 GCF_000504165.1 Bacillus sp. FJAT-14578 | reverse complement strand
TTTTAGTGCGCCCAGCATGGGCGCAGTCTATAGGGTGCAAGTCCCGAACCGTGAAGGCAGTAGTAGTGGTTAGCTTAACGCAAGGGTGTCCGGGGTGACTCGGAATCTGAAGGAAGCGGGCGGCAAACCTCCGGTCCGAGGAACACGAACTTCATATAAGGCTAGGTGTCATTGGATGAGTCTGCTAAACAAGATAAAGTCCTTACTGCCGAAGGTGACATCGAGTAAATGAAGCGGATAGATGGAGGGAAAGACTGCGCTCTTACCTGGGGAGGTCTGACTGGAAAGCCAAGTACACTTGGTAACCCATTCAGTGATGAATGGCTGAACAGTCAGAAGTCAGCAGAGGTCATAGTACTTTATCTGCTCGAGAAGATAAAGGAAGGACCGAACAATTAGGAAGAACAAAGACTAGGCGTTCAACTTCTGTGCGGAAACAGACAATCCGAAAGGACTTACTTGAAGGAGGAAGTGGTGAATCCCATGGGGGACTTCAAGAGGGTGGAGCAGAAGTTGGCATAAGTAGAACCCTTTGTTCACGTAGAAAGGAACTATCAAATGTTAATGGAACGAATGTTGTCACGGGAAAATCTTTTAACGGCATTAAAACGTGTCGAACGAAATAAGGGAAGCCATGGCATAGATGGAATGTCCGTAAAAGACCTACGAAGACATCTCTATGAACATTGGAACTTCCTTCGGCAGTCGCTGAAAGAGGGAACTTATCAGCCTTCTCCTGTCCGTCGAATCGAAATCCCGAAACCGAACGGAGGAGTAAGGTTATTAGGTATTCCTACTGTGACAGACCGTTTCATCCAACAAGCCATTGCCCAAGTGCTAACTCCTATTTTTGATCCGACGTTTTCCGAAAACAGTTATGGATTTCGTCCACAACGACGAGGTCATGATGCAGTAAGGAAGGCAAAGGAATACATAAAATCGGGGCAAAGATGGGTAGTCGATATAGACTTAGAAAAATTCTTCGACAAAGTGAATCATGACAAGTTGATGGGGATTGTAGCGAAGAAGATAGAAGACAAAGTCCTTCTAAAACTGATTCGCCGATATCTTCAGTCGGGTGTGATGATAAATGGAGTGGTCATCGAAACGGAAGAAGGTACCCCGCAAGGTGGTCCATTAAGCCCTTTACTGTCCAACATTCTGTTAAATGAATTAGATCAGGAGCTAGAAAAGAGAGGGCATCAATTCGTTCGATATGCGGATGACTGCAATATTTACGTGAAAACGAAAAAGGCCGGCATTCGTGTGATGAACTCGATCACTGGATTTATTGAGGAAAAGTTGAAGTTAAGGGTAAACAAGGAGAAATCCGCAGTAGACCGACCATGGAAACGGAAGTTCCTTGGGTTTAGTTTTACACTCCATAAAGAACCAAAGGTTCGAATAGCTAAAGAAAGTGTGAAACGATTGAAAGCGAAAGTCAGACTCATGACTTCACGTTCTAAGCCATACTCTATGGAACAAAGAATTATGAAACTAAACCAATACCTAACAGGTTGGTGTGGTTATTTCGCTTTAGCTGATACACCTAGTAAATTCGAAGAGTTTGATCGATGGATAAGACGAAGATTGCGTATGTGTATATGGAAAGAATGGAAGAAACCAAAAACAAGAATGAGGAAACTGATTGGTTTGGGGATTCCGAAGAAACAAGCATACGAATGGGGCAATTCCCGCAAGAAATATTGGAGAATTGCCCATAGTCCTATCCTAGACAGAACCCTCGGCCGCTCCTATTGGAGCAGCCGAGGGCTGAAAAGTCTATATCAACGATATGAATCTCTACGTCAAACTTAATTGAACCGCCGTATACCGAACGGTACGTACGGTGGTGTGAGAGGTCGGGGGCTAGCCGCCCCCTCCTACTCGATT
>NZ_KI632506.1:907-2548 GCF_000504165.1 Bacillus sp. FJAT-14578 | reverse complement strand
GAACCAGTACCGTGAGGGAAAGGTGAAAAGCACCCCGGAAGGGGAGTGAAAGAGAACCTGAAACCGTGTGCCTACAAGTAGTCAGAGCCCGTTAACGGGTGATGGCGTGCCTTTTGTAGAATGAACCGGCGAGTTACGATCCCATGCAAGGTTAAGTTGAAGAGACGGAGCCGCAGCGAAAGCGAGTCTGAATAGGACGAATAAGTATGTGGTCGTAGACCCGAAACCAGGTGATCTACCCATGTCCAGGGTGAAGTCCAGGTAACACTGGATGGAGGCCCGAACCCACGCACGTTGAAAAGTGCGGGGATGAGGTGTGGGTAGCGGAGAAATTCCAATCGAACTTGGAGATAGCTGGTTCTCTCCGAAATAGCTTTAGGGCTAGCCTCAAGATAAGAGTCTCGGAGGTAGAGCACTGATTGGACTAGGGGCCCCCAACGGGTTACCGAATTCAGTCAAACTCCGAATGCCGATGACTTATTCTTGGGAGTCAGACTGCGAGTGATAAGATCCGTAGTCAAGAGGGAAACAGCCCAGACCACCAGCTAAGGTCCCAAAGTATACGTTAAGTGGAAAAGGATGTGGAGTTGCTTAGACAACCAGGATGTTGGCTTAGAAGCAGCCACCATTTAAAGAGTGCGTAATATCTCACTGGTCGAGTGACTCTGCGCCGAAAATGTACCGGGGCTAAACGTATCACCGAAGCTGTGGATTGACATCTACGATGTCAGTGGTAGGAGAGCGTTCTAAGGGCGGTGAAGCTAGACCGTAAGGACTGGTGGAGCGCTTAGAAGTGAGAATGCCGGTATGAGTAGCGAAAGACAAGTGAGAATCTTGTCCACCGTATGCCTAAGGTTTCCTGAGGAAGGCTCGTCCGCTCAGGGTTAGTCGGGACCTAAGCCGAGGCCGAAAGGCGTAGGCGATGGATAACAGGTTGATATTCCTGTACTACCTCCCCACCGTTTGAGCAATGGGGGGACGCAGAAGGATAGGGGAAGCGCGCTGTTGGATATGCGCGTCCAAGCAGTAAGGCTGAGAAGTAGGCAAATCCGCTTCTCGATAAGGCTGAGCTGTGATGGCGAGGGAAATAAAGTACCGAAGTTCCTGATTTCACGCTGCCAAGAAAAGCCTCTAGCGAGGTGGGAGGTACCCGTACCGCAAACCGACACAGGTAGGCGAGGAGAGAATCCTAAGGTGTTCGAGAGAACTCTCGTTAAGGAACTCGGCAAAATGACCCCGTAACTTCGGGAGAAGGGGTGCTCTGATAGGGTGCAAGCCCGAGAGAGCCGCAGTGAATAGGCCCAGGCGACTGTTTAGCAAAAACACAGGTCTCTGCGAAGCCGTAAGGCGAAGTATAGGGGCTGACACCTGCCCGGTGCTGGAAGGTTAAGGGGAGAGGTTAGCGCAAGCGAAGCTTTGAACCGAAGCCCCAGTAAACGGCGGCCGTAACTATAACGGTCCTAAGGTAGCGAAATTCCTTGTCGGGTAAGTTCCGACCCGCACGAAAGGTGTAACGATCTGGGCACTGTCTCAACGAGAGACTCGGTGAAATTATAGTACCTGTGAAGATGCAGGTTACCCGCGACAGGACGGAAAGACCCCGTGGAGCTTTACTGTAGCCTGATATTGAATTTTGGTACA
>NZ_KI632506.1:0-870 GCF_000504165.1 Bacillus sp. FJAT-14578 | reverse complement strand
GGGCACTGTCTCAACGAGAGACTCGGTGAAATTATAGTACCTGTGAAGATGCAGGTTACCCGCGACAGGACGGAAAGACCCCGTGGAGCTTTACTGTAGCCTGATATTGAATTTTGGTACAGCTTGTACAGGATAGGTAGGAGCCTTGGAAGCCGGAGCGCTAGCTTCGGTGGAGGCGTCGGTGGGATACTACCCTGGCTGTATTGAAATTCTAACCCGCACCCCTGATCGGGGTGGGAGACAGTGTCAGGTGGGCAGTTTGACTGGGGCGGTCGCCTCCTAAAATGTAACGGAGGCGCCCAAAGGTTCCCTCAGAATGGTTGGAAATCATTCGTAGAGTGTAAAGGCACAAGGGAGCTTGACTGCGAGACCTACAAGTCGAGCAGGGACGAAAGTCGGGCTTAGTGATCCGGTGGTTCCGCATGGAAGGGCCATCGCTCAACGGATAAAAGCTACCCCGGGGATAACAGGCTTATCTCCCCCAAGAGTCCACATCGACGGGGAGGTTTGGCACCTCGATGTCGGCTCATCGCATCCTGGGGCTGTAGTCGGTCCCAAGGGTTGGGCTGTTCGCCCATTAAAGCGGTACGCGAGCTGGGTTCAGAACGTCGTGAGACAGTTCGGTCCCTATCCGTCGTGGGCGCAGGAAATTTGAGAGGAGCTGTCCTTAGTACGAGAGGACCGGGATGGACGCACCGCTGGTGTACCAGTTGTCTTGCCAAAGGCATCGCTGGGTAGCTATGTGCGGACGGGATAAGTGCTGAAAGCATCTAAGCATGAAGCCCCCCTCAAGATGAGATTTCCCATAGCGTCAAGCTAGTAAGATCCCTGAAAGATGATCAGGTTGATAGGTCAGAGATGGAAGCGTGG
>NZ_AYSE01000028.1 GCF_000504165.1 Bacillus sp. FJAT-14578 | reverse complement strand
TGGGGAAAACGTCCGCCGAGAAACACGGATGCGGAGCGGGTTTGAGGGTTATTAAATATAGTGGTCAGAAGTTCACTGGATTAATTTTGGTTTGACCAGATTACTTTTCCGATGAAAAATCATTGGAAGGAAGATGGGCATGTTATTGAAATTTGCCATTCAAGAGTTTTTGGACGACAGAAATTACAAAAACTTATCAAGCTCACCTTGAAGATGTACCGTCAAAATTTAGGGCTGTTCTTAGACTACTGCACATTAAACAACATTTTAAATGTGGAGGACATAAGATCAAACGTTGTGAAGGCATATATGCTTCGATGCAAAGAAGAAGGAAATAAGCCTTCAACGATGAACAATAAACTCCGTTCCATTAAGGTGTTCTTTAACTATTTGGTTGAAGAGGAAATCATTGAAAAAACTTTGCAAAAAATCCTTCGACATGAGGATATAACCATGACACAACGCTATGTTAATCTCTGGGGAACGGCATTGAAACAGCAAAATGATAAGTATAATCCTTTGAACAATATTGATATAGGGTAATTTAAAAGAAGCAGGATTTCTGCTTCTTTTTTAGGCTCTGTTGTTGGTTTCCTTATTAAAACTGATGTGTCAGTTAAGTTGCAGATGGAAATCAACGACAGTTAGCTCAACATAGAAGAATAATGGAGTGATGATATGAGTAAAGCTAAGGGTAAAGGCGGAACGGGTAGAGGAACAGGCAAGAAGGGCTGGACTCGTTGGAAATCTAGTTCTAACAAAGCAAAGGGTATCAAACCTTATGCGAGCAAAGGTGTTAAAAAACGGGATGGCACAAAGCCGATCAACAATAATAAAGGTGATACATCTGAGATGCAGTGACTGCTGAAAAAATACCATTTCGTTAGTTTGGTTGCGATACTTCAATAAGAGTATCGCTTTTTTATTCCACTAACGGGTTTAGTTAAATAAGACCTACGGGAAGATGTAGATGGCCTATAGATATTAAAAGGGGTGGGGGATGCGTCTACAGCAATAAGAAGAAGTAAGATGAAATCAGGAGGGTGAACACATCTGCGCCTACAATCTTTTGTGAAATACAACGAGCGTGAGAAGAGAGAAGGTGTAGCCTTCACACATTACGCCACTACTGCGCTTAAAGACAACTTCAGCTAGGTATTGATGTATTCAATTCGATTGAAGATGTGTTGGCAGTTGATTTTGACACCTATATCTTCTGTCCCGAAGGGTATGTAATTGAGTTTTACCATGAGGGTCAAATAATGATAGGGTTTGTTTGATAAAGGAGCAATTTTACCCCAAAGGAGGGAGAAGAATGGTTGAATCAAAATTATTTACAGCGCTTTATTTCTCAAAGAATCCCTTATGGCAGGGGAAGTTAAAGAAGAAGATAAAAGGTTTTACTTTAGATCACTCCGAACAAATTGGTGACAAAGTGTATCATTTGAGGTTTCGCAAGGAGAATAGCTATATAAACGCCTTTTATTTTCAAGAGTACAAATATTTGTTTGTAGAGGTTAATGAATTATACCCTACATTTAAACATGGTTTTGGACCTTTGGGTGTACAGATATGGGAGGCAGGCATGGATACATTCTTGCTCGATTTATCTCCAGAGACAGTTATTAGGGAATTGAGTTCTGCAATCGAAAATGATGGCTATGATGAGGAAATAGCATCTCCGCTTTGTCATATTTACGGGCAACAAATGTGGCATGATGATGCTTTTATTGTTGGCAATGTAACAGCCTTAAGAGAACTGAAGGATGCGATTGAGAGTGCTTTGAAATATGGGGAATCTAAAGCAACTTTATTTCCTTCTGATGGAGAAGGCTATCACCTATACATATCTTGCTTAGACAGTGAATGCGAGGATAAGGATTGGCAGGACTTACAATTAAAGTATCATGATCGTGAATGCTATGTTCCAGATAACGAGAGAGAAACAGAACCATATAAGCTTCTAAAGAAATATAAACATTTTTTCGATGATGAGAGGAAATGAATCATCAAAGTAATGCAGTGCATTAGAGGTGTGGAGGATAGCTGGATGGATTGGATAGAGATAAAGAAGAGCGAAGATGTAAATGAGAGAAGCGCCTCTTAAAAGTCCACAGTTTTCTATAAAGATATAGTTTGCACCTGTATATTATTTTAGTTTTAATTGAGCTAATTAACCTTTACGAATCTTTAACAAGGACTACTTTCTTGTATGCAGAACTCCTTCTACTAAGGAGAGTGATTAGATGAACAAGATAAGAAGTACAGGCCGATTTTATTTACTTGAAAACAGAAAAATGATGACCATTGAAATCCTGCGTGCTGGAAGAGAATATGATGCTTGTGCTTGGTATGACCTTGAATCTGGAATATATGGACAATCGAGAAGTTTAAGTGTGAAAAAGGCGGTATATATAGCTATTCGCCGATTAAAAGAAATGAGTACATAGAAATTTAAAGACAGAGGTTATAAGAAAACTGAACGAGCAGAACATGCTTGTTTGTTTAGTTTTTTCATTTCTTTTGATATGTTTACATAAAAATATGTTCTAATTGATCAATTAGAACATATTCACAATCTTCAAATGACATGTTTGCTTATGTGGTTGACTATGAAGACTAGACACTCCTTTTCCAATGCATCTATTTATCGTAATCGAGTAGTGAAAAATTTGAATGTCATCATCAATGAAGCCTCTAGGGGCAGCTTGCAAAATCATTAGTGGAAAGGTTAATGGCTGGCTTGTTTCTTCTATAAATAGCAAGCTCAAGAGAATGCATACTGGCTACATACAACCCATTTTCTTTTTTAAGAAACCATAGTATAATAGTAAGTAATTGGTAAAAGATTAATCTGGTCAAGGTCATTGATTATCGGCCACAAACCCAGTAAATACGGCAAACAGGCAACGAAAAAACGAAAGCTCTTTAACGGATTCA
>NZ_AYSE01000027.1 GCF_000504165.1 Bacillus sp. FJAT-14578 | reverse complement strand
ATCACTCGTAAAGCCTTCGCACCGTCCCCTGAAAATACACCTGCTGCCAGGCCATATGAGGTATCGTTGGCAAGCTGGATGGCTTCCTCTTCATCTTTAAACTTTTGCACAATCAGTACCGGCCCAAAAATTTCTTCCTGAACAATTCTCATATCAGGTTTAGTATCAACAAATATCGTCGGCTCCACAAAATAACCATTTTCAAGCCCATCGCTTGTAATACGCTTGCCGCCACAGGCTAGTTTCGCCCCTTCTTCTATACCTAGTTGAATATAGTTGAGCACCTCATTCATATGGTCTTCACTGACAAGGGCCCCCATTTCTGTAGACGGTTGATCGCCAGGGCCGACCCGGATTTTTTTCGCCTTCTCTACCAGTCTCTCGATAAACTTGTCATGAATGCTCTCTTCAAGCAGTAAACGAGATCCTGCATTACAAACTTGGCCGGAATTTACAAAAATTCCATATAAAGCATAATCCACGGCTGTTTCAAAATCTGCATCAGCGAAAACAATATTAGGTGACTTGCCGCCTAATTCGAGTGCAATGTTTTTAATATTTCCAGCTGCTGTTTTCATGATGTTTCTGCCTGTTTCCGTGCTGCCAGTGAACGAAACCATATCGACTTTCTCGCTTTCTGCTAGTTCATTTCCTACTGTTCCCCCGCCGCCCATAACTAGGTTGGCAACGCCATCCGGTATGCCGACTTCTTGGATAATCTCAAATAATTTAACAGTCGTAATCGGAGTGATCCCGGCTGGTTTAAACACAATCGTATTTCCTGCAGCAAGGGAAGGGGCAATTTTCCAGGCTCCTGTCAGTAAAGGGAAATTCCATGGAGCGATTAGTCCGCATACCCCTACCGGCTCCCGAACAACCATGGCCTGTACAGGACCGGAAACCGGGTACGTTTGGCCATCGGGTTTAGTGACTAAACCGGCATAATATCGAAAACAATCTACTGCATCCGCAATGTCAAATTCCGCTTCTCTAAGAGGTTTTCCGGTATTCGCTGTTTCAAGCTGGCTAAGCTCAGATGCACGTTCTTCAAGTTTCTCTGCTATTTTAAATAGGTAGGAAGCCCGTTCTGAAGCCGGCAGGTCTGACCAAATCCCGGAATCATACGCGGTTCGCGCCGCATCAATGGCCATTCGGGTATCTTCTGCATTTCCCTTGGGAGCCTCTGCAATGACCTTGCCGTTTGCAGGGTTTACAACATTACTCTTTTGTTTACTTAAAGAATCCATCCATTCACCGTTTATGAACATTTTGAGATTTAACACTGTAAAAACACCTCCAGTTTTTATGTAAGCCATGGTGGCCGCCCAATTAAAACTCCTATCAAGCTGACCACCGATTCAAAAACTCTTAATCCACATTAACACTTAATAACTCGACACATCTTCATTCCATCGAGGAACATTTAGAATTGGTCATGTCAAATTTTCTAAATCGATCTATACAGTTAAATTAATGTTGTGTTTTTCGCCTCATAAGTCTTTTGGAATAATGCCAAATAATCTTCGCGTGTCACTTTTCGTGAATTCGTCTGTGTACATAAATGAACTGCTGCCCCTTCAGCAAGGAATGGGAAATCTTCAGGATTGACATTCTTTAAATCTTGGAAATCAGGAATGCCAATTTTACGTGCAAGCTCTTTTAGCAATACTACGCCTTCATAGGCAGTTTCCTCTATTGTTTTTCCTTCTTTATTTGCTCCAAGCTTTTCAGCTACAATTGCATGCTTTTCAGGATTTGAAGGAATATTGAATTCAAACACATGCGGAAGGAATATTGAATTTGCTACCCCATGCGGAGTATCATAAAGACCTCCAAGCGGTTCAGCCATAGCATGCACAGCACCAAGATCCGCGTGATTAAATGCCATACCTGCAATTAAACTGGCTACAAGCATATTTCTCCTTGCTTCTAAGTCGTTCCCATTTTCTACAGCTGCAGGAAGATATTTGGCAATTAATTCAATTGAATAAAGACTGAGAGCATCTGAAATTGGTTCGGCAATATTGCTAGTATAAGCTTCGATAGCATGTGTAAGTGCATCCATTCCAGTAGCAGCAGTAATAGATTTAGGCAGGGTTAGAGTTAATTCAGGATCCAAAATTGCTAGTTTCGGAGCCAATCTAATGTCAAGTATAGCCTCTTTCTGTTTTGTAACTGTATCTGTAATGACAGAACCTGTTGTAACCTCACTTCCAGTACCTGAAGTTGTAGGAATACAAATAAGTGGAGTGATTTCTCGCTCTAGTAAATTTACACCGTAACGCTCTCTAAGCTCTCCTTCGTGAGTTAAAAGTGTACCAATTGCTTTTGCAGTATCCATTGAACTTCCGCCGCCAAGACCAATCAAAAGATCTATTTCCTCGCCTTTAAATTGTTCATAGGCTCTTTGGCAATCTACATCTTTTGGATTAGGAGTAATTTCATCAAAAACAATATAATTGACACCTTCTTGGTCTAATGAATCTGTAACCTTTTGCAAAATTCCAGTTTGCGCTAGTCCTTTATCGGTAATAAGAAGAACCTTTGTTCCCCCTAGTTCTTTTGCTCTTTTCCCAATATTTTTAACTTTCCCGCTCCCAAACTCTATAGATGTAGGAATACTGAAATTAAAATCCCAGATCATAATTAATTTCCCCTTTCAATTTTTCAAATAGTTTAATAGTATAGTGATTCACTCTCTTTTACTCTGTTTGAATCCACCCTCAAAGGTCTAGAAAATTGGGCATGGCCGTTCTTTGGTCATGTCGGATTTTCTAAATCGATCTATATACTTCTCAATTTTTAATGATCAAACCACTTGGTTGGCTCAACTTCTAAATTAATGTTGATTTGTTTTACCTCACTGAACTCATCTAACCCAAACGTTCCTAACCCACGGCCAATTCCGCTCTGCTTGTAGCCTCCCCACGGCGCTTCATTGAA
>NZ_AYSE01000026.1 GCF_000504165.1 Bacillus sp. FJAT-14578 | reverse complement strand
ATGATGGAACTTCTCGTCGTTGATGTTTTTATATGCAGACATTAAAGGGGAGTGGCGGTTGTATTGATTTAACCATCCATCATATAACCGCTTAAATTATCAGTATTGACAAGGGTTCTGCTTCTTATACCTAATAATTTGAAAATGTCATTCAAAGCTGTTCAATTGATGTTTTTTATTTCACCTTTGACTCTAACTTGAAACATTGGTCCATAACTTATGCTTTATCCACGCTCTTGTTATGCATTTTAACCTTTACTCCAATTAATGACATGAAAAGCAGAATAACTTTCTATTAGTAAAGACGATAAGTTAGGTGATCTCTTATTAAACTCAAGCCCCCCGTTACTTTAAGTGCAATTCTTCACAAACTTGTAGTTTGTAACGAAAAAAGCTCCCGTAATAGCCCTTGTGCTATTAACATAAGCATCTTTCAGTTTAATAAGAAAAATCCCTTATCCAAAAAGGAAAATTCATCGAGAATAAAGTTTCCTTGTAACACAAAATTATTTCTGTCTTGTATTCATTCGTCATCTTGACTCCAAATGGCAAAGGTATACCACAGACTATAGCTACTTCTCCATAAACTTTCATATAAGATGGAAAAAATAAGAACAAAGAATTATGTGAGGGTGTTATTAAAAATAGTTGGAAGCAAATCATTTTATATTTTTTCGTCATTATTTCCCTTGTATAGAACTAATTATTTAAAGGTGGTTATTTTTAAAGTTTTTTTAAAGGAGGCAGGTATATGACTTTAACGAAATTTGTAGATGCATTACCTTTACCCCCCGTCTTGAAACCAACAGATAGGTCTGATGACATCCCATTCTATGAAGTAACCATGAAACAAGTAAAGCAAAAATTACATCGCGATTTGCCCCCAACTACCGTTTGGGGTTACAACGGTATGTATCCTGGACCAACATTCGAAGTACGAAGAAATGAACCTATTTTAGTCAAATGGAAAAATGAATTACCATTTGAACACCTGCTGCCCGTGGATCGAACTGTTCATGGTGCAGAGCCCGACAAACCATCTGTTAGGACGGTTGTACATTTGCATGAAGGCCGGGTTCGACCAGAAAATGACGGATATCCAGAAGCATGGTTTACGCGAGATTTTGAAAATGTTGGTCCGAAATTCGTGCATGAAGTCTATTTTTATCCAAACTGTCAACGTCCTGCAACGCTATGGTATCATGACCATACCCTTGGAATCACTCGTTTGAACGTTTATGCAGGGCTTGCAGGCTTCTATATCCTTCGAGATGAAGAAGAGGAAGCATTGAACCTGCCAAGTGGAAAATTTGAAATTCCATTGGTCATACAAGATCGTTCGTTCTATCCAAATGGTGAACTATTCTATCCAACCCAGCCTGGCCATGAGCCTCCGCCAGCACCACAAGAGCTGCCAATAGATCCATATTTACCAAATCCATCCATTGTCCCTGAGTTTTTTGGCAACACAATCTTAGTCAATGGAAAAGTGTGGCCCTTCCTAGAGGTTAAGCCACGAAAATACCGGTTCCGTATCCTTAATGGCTCCAATGCTCGTTTTTACCGTTTTAGTCTTAGTTCTCCTAGTCTAACATTTACCTTAATAGGCACGGAAGGAGGGCTATTGGAAAGAAAGATAGAAAATGTATCCCAAATCACCCTGGCACCCGCGGAACGGGTCGATGTGGTTATCGATTTTTCAAACCATAAAGGTCAAAATATTATCTTAACAAATGACGCACCAGCACCATTCCCTTTCGGCGATCCACCTTCCCAAGACCTTACGCAGATTATGCAATTTCGTGTCAAACAAAAACTATCCAAGCCTGACAAAAGTAAAGTTCCAGAAAAGCTAAGCTGCTTTGAGAAACTTGATTTTGCCGATGCTGTTACGGTACGAAAAAATACTTTAGTGGAAACAACGGATGAGTTCAATCGTCTAAAACTTTTATTAGGATCGGTGAATCCGGCGTTTCCAGACCGCGCCAATGGAATGACTTGGGATCAATTGCCTATAACAGAAACCCCATATAATGGAACTATAGAGGTTTGGGAGCTTTACAATACAACACTGGACACTCACCCTATTCACTTGCACCTTGTTACTTTTCAAATTTTGAGTCGTCATATTTTCACCGGTGATCCAAATAATAATCCTTTCATTGGGCCGCCACTACCACTTGATCCAAGCGAAACGGGCTGGAAAGATACCGTTCGTGCCAATCCTGGTGAGGTTACTCGTATCATTGCACGTTTTGGGCCATTTACAGGAATCTATCCGTGGCACTGCCACATCCTTGAACACGAAGATCACGAGATGATGAGACCATTCGAAAATCTCGATAATCAGAATTTTAACCCATGTATTCCAATTCCAGGCGTGTGTCCGGATGACTCGTTTACTCAATGTTGTCAAGATATGGACGATGATGAGTCAAGTTCTGATTAGGATCATCACAACCACTCCTAAAAATAAAGGTAATATAAAGACTAGCTTAAAAATCAAAAAGCTAGTCTTTTTTCTTATTTCTTCTTGCACTAACCTGCCCCGTTAGCTTAATAAGAAAATTAACAATGCTGTTTAACAGAGCCTCATTTTTAAACCATTATTTGCTTTCGGATTTTTGAAATGCTATAGTGACTTTAAACCATTTTACTTTTACAATAAAGATTTAAAGGAGCTGTAACTTCAACGGAGATAGCAAAATTAAATCTTCTTAGAGGTTACAGTTTTTAGCTTTATTTTGTCATTTGTAAAATGGTCGAAAAAACGGATATGTACATAAGGTACATTTTAGGAGGATTTTTTGAATGGCAACTGGTAAAGTTAAATGGTTTAACGGTGAAAAAGGTTTCGGATTTATTGAGCAAGAAGGCGGAGACGATGTATTTGTACATTTCAGTGCTATCCAAAGCGAAGGCTTTAAAACTCTAGATGAAGGTCAAGAAGTTGAATTTGACATTGAGCAAGGTCAACGTGGCCCTCAAGCTACTAACGTACGTAAATTATAATTGATAATATTTAAAGAGAAGGATAACCCTTCTCTTTTTTGTATTTTTTCTCATATATTCTTTTTCATTCCAGGTTGTCGACATTCTCTTGTCTCGCTGGTATGTAAATTTATTATTTCGATTATAATTTGTATTTTCGAGATCAATCTTTTATAAAAAAGTCTGATTATTTCTGTGATTATTCTTTCATTAAAGCCCCCGTTCGTATTATAAGCTCAACCAGAGAAAACTTAACTGACCTATA
>NZ_AYSE01000025.1 GCF_000504165.1 Bacillus sp. FJAT-14578 | reverse complement strand
TGTTTTTGGGGTAATGATTTGCCCTAGCTTGATGGGCATGGGGTACCGCCAGCAAAACGCAGATTAACAACGTTAAGGAATGTAGAACCCAAGAATCCCTTGATATGATAACGTTAAGAGAACCTTCCTATTGTCCGTATATCATAAAGTCCCTTAATCAAATGAAATATTGCATAACTTGAATTCAGGCTTTTTGACATGATGAATTCAAAGGATATTAGGCTTGTCATAAAGCATGCTTTTTGACAGTAGCAAACATAAAAAATACCGTATATTAATGTTGTTGTTTTAAAAACGGGAGTCATTTTATTCCAGAAAAGGGCCATTTAATTGAGCACGAGGTTACATAAAACCCCACTATTTTATGCAGCCACAAGGATTCTTGAGAAGCCAAAAACGTTGATTCATAAACGATGTATATAGTCCTGTATAACAATTATAATCGGACATGTAAAAACCCCTTGGGTGTTGAAGGGGTTTTAGTTTGCAAATTAACAAAAGATTAATACATTATACATAGGTTATCACTCACAAGTAATTGTCCTTATTAATCTTTCTTATAAGGTTCTTGGATCTGAAGCAGTTCAACAAAAACACTTAACATGTCCTGTATTTGAATTCGATTGTCAACAAAGTGTTGCAAGTTGTATCCATTAAAAAGAGCCATTCCTGCTGTTGCTAAGGTTCTGGCATCTAATGGACTTCCGACAATACCTTCGTCCTTCATTTCCTGAAAAAAATGTGTAAGAAAAGACCTCCATTCTTCCATCTGAAGAATAAGCCTTTCTTTTATTTGAGGTAATTCATTTGAAATCATACATCCTTGAAGAAGCATAGGAGAAGACCCCTTTTCATAAGACTCATTCAACAAACGCAAAGAGTATTCTTTAAATTTATTTAGTAAATCTCGATCTTTGTGATTAAGAATCTCCTTTAAATCTTCAAAATAAAAATCAATACCTTCTTTTATCAGTTTTAATAAAAACTCCTCTTTATTCGAAAAGTGAGCATAGAAAGCCCCTTTAGAGTAACCAGCGTGTTTTACAATTTGATTAATGCTTGTCCTAGAATAGCCTTGTTTAGAAAATAATTCAATTCCTGATTGCATTAATTTGTTAATTGTTTCTTCTGATTGTTTCTGAAAATAATTCAACGTAAAATCCCCTTTTTGGAAAAATTTTCATATTAGATATTCTTTGGAATAAATTGCCAGTATATAATTTATTAATAAATAACGACTGGTCGGTACTTATTAGGTGCTAGATCAATAATAAAGCAAATGACTGCTAAAAGAAATACATGTTCAATAAAGGAGGAAAAAGATGAAAAAAGGTGTTTTGTGTATGATTTCAATTTTTGTATTTTTGTTGGCAAGTTGTTCAAATAATGCTGGGAGTACTTTAACTGAAAAAAATAAAGAAACTGACGAAACTAAAGTTAGAGAGTTAACATATGATGAATCGGTTTTACTAAATGCTTTCTTACAGCTGAATCACGTGAGCTGGGATACATCTAAAGCCGGGGGGCTAGAAGGTGTTACTGGATGTGAAGGCGATTTCTGTGCAGGTCCAAATGCTTTTGAGGAAAAACAAAGTGATCTCAGTGGCACCTACTATATTGCTTCAGCTCCAGATAGTGGAGATCCTAATGATTATCATGTATTTCTAATATTACCCACCAATCTCGCTAAGAAGACCTATGATAAAACCAATATCATGCACTGGTTAATTGACTATCGTGATTCCTCTATATTTTTAGTTAGGAATGAAACCGAAGACGTGCTTGACTTGGGAGAAAAGTTAGCAAGTTTTGATCAAATCATGTCAGATCCACTGATGAAAAAATACAATGATACTTATGGGCTAGATTGGAGAAAAGTCGAAGTAGAGAAAGATCTGTACTTTGATGTTGGTGGTAATACACAAAGTGATACTGATGATAAGCAAAGTGATATTGTTGGTACATGGAAACCTGTTGAAGGCGATCTTTGTCAAGATCAGATAGCAGAACTTCAGTTTAGAGAAGAAAATACAGTTAAAGCTGTATCTACCGAGGGTATCGCAGTTGGAGGTAAATATGAAGAACTTAATAGTAATCTATACAATTTGTCTCTTAATAACGGTGTACCACCAGCAGAGATTACTCTCTCAACGAAGGAGGGTGTACCTACTCTTGATTTAATAGGTTCTGAAGGCGAGGCTTGCCAATTCAATAAAAGTGAGTAAGGGGTTATTCCTTTAATTAATAATTACTCAATTTCCGACTAGTTGATGTTAGATAAAAGGGAGAGGTTAAATCATGAAGAAACTCAAGATTTCAATGATAGCATTAGGTATAATTACTTTTTTTATGTTATCTGGATGTACCAATACTACAACTAATAATCCAGAACTAGAAGCAGGAGAACAAGTAGTTGTAGATTTTTATGAGAAAGCATTTATAGATTATGATTTAAAAGGTGCAGAGAAATACTTAGAAGATCCTCAAGGTTATTCGGAAGAGCTTTCACAAGTCATTAAAGAAGTAAAAGCAAACGGTAAACCAATAGAAAAAATACACATTATTGATGCATTTAATTATGGAGAAGAAAGGCTAATAGGCGTGTATCGATCTGAACCTAATGATTTGTTTGAAATTGCATTAAGTAAGGTTGGAGAAGGCTGGAAAATAGAAGATTGTAAGTTTGGTGGAGGAGACCCAGATGATCTTAATAAATATCCAAACAAAGTTTATGAATATTAAATAAACGACAATATTCCGCCCAGCCTAACAAAAGTATTAAAGTGAAATTACTCTAATAAGGGAGATTGAATAATGAGCAAAAATATTTGTTCTTTTTTATTAGCCTTCGTGATGATTACTTCTTATGTTATCTCCCCTTTTATACAGCCGTCTACAGTTGATGCAACAACGAATCAAGAACAGGCTAATGATGTTGAATATGTGAATAAAAAGTTGGGGTTTTCGTTGATAATCCCGGAGTCTTGGAAAGATAAGTATGTAATTGAAGAGGGAGAGGACTTTGTAAGATTTATATTTAAGTATGGAAGTAAAAAATATGATGAGATACCTCCTTTATTTTCGATTAGTTACGCTCCTAATGATGGTCGGGAAGAAGGCCTAAGATGGATAGGCAAGCTTGGTACTAAAAACGACATGGCCTATTACTATTCCTATGATGCAATCTCTTTTTATCAGCAGGATATCCCACCTGGAGAAGAGCAAGATACAGTCTTAACCATGAGAAATCAAATATCTGATGTTTTTGATACTTTTAAAGTATTGGGGGAAGAGGGATCTGCAGCAGGAGAAGCGAAACCAAAAGAGCAAGGAGAATATGGAAGTCAGACAGAAGGAGCAAATAATCAAGAAACGGCTAATGGAATTAAATATATAAATGAAGAGTTAGGATTTGAGCTTACACTTCCAAAGATCTGGAAAGATCATTATATTGTGGAAGAAAATGATCATGGTGGTGTAACCTTTAAATTTAAATTCGATGGTAAAGTATATGATGATATCTATTTATTTGACCTCTTTGTTGAAAATAGGGAGTACTCCAATGAGGAAAAAGAGATGATGGGGGATGTTGAACTTCTTGAAGTTAAAAATGGGAAAACTTATCTAATGACTCCAAATATAGGTATATATTTCTATAAAGACTATGATGATATTTTTGCATCTGTACCTAAAGAGGGACGAAAGATCATTGAAGCTATGAGCAAACAAAAATTGATCCTCAATTTTAAAGTGTTGGGAGAAAAGGGAGCTACAGCAGAGGAAGCAAAACCGAATGGGGAGGAACTAGAAGGATCTCCTGCTGAAGAGGCTAAATCACCCAATTTACCAGCATCTATTGACTATACAGGGACCAATCACAATAAATCAATTTTAATAGATTATGTAAATAAGAAGTCGTTGTATACATTAATTGCAAATCATAGATTCATGGATATTTCTTCAGCATCGGCTAAAGGAAGCGTAGCTCAATCATATGCTGAAAAAGCAAATAATTTGTTAAATATTTTACTTGAAAGATTTAATAAAACAACAGTAGATCGAGAAAAAGTGATGCATGCTTTTAGAAACTATCCAGATCCTGCAAAAGCAACGGAAGATTTTATGGATAATTGGGAAACTAAAGGTATGGCACCTGGGACAATTTTTATTAGTCCACAGAGTGAAGCAAAAGGGTATCGCATTGGGCATGCTGCTATTGTTTCTCCAGATGGTAAGCATATTATTGAAGCTCCTGGACCAGATAAACAATTACAAAAAATACCATTAAATAAATTTTTAAATGATTATCAATACTGGGTTGTTTATATTGTAGATGGAGCAACTAAAGAACAGGCATTAGCTGCATCTAAATATGCAGAAAAGCAATATAATTCAAAAAAAAGTTATATAGAAACTGGTGAGCTTATCTTAGAAGGTGCTTTTTCAACTAGTAAATATAGAGAAGATGCATTCTATTGCTCATCTTTAGTATGGCGTTCATGGAAGAATCAAGGATTTGATATTGATTATAATGATGATTCTTCTACTCCTGTTGAAGGTGTAGTTGAAATATTGGATGATTATAGTTGGTTATCTCCCATTCCCAAGCCGCACAGTACTGTATTTCCAGCAGAGATTGTAAAAGATCCTTTACCTATTCCTATAACTGTAAGTGATACATTAAAAGGACAAGATTTAGAAACAAAAGCTGCAAATTTCCCAAATAAATTTATAGCATTTAATAAAGATACTTTCGAAGACAACCCTTCATATTCTACGAATATCTGGCAAAGTAAAGGACATTTCTTTAAACTTAACGTTAAAAACACAAGTAGAAGCAAAGTATCAATTACAATAACTAAGTCTGAAGATTCTGCTAAACTATATTATTATTACATCTTAAAACCAGGTAAGGAATTAGTAGATATATATATCAGAACCCCAGAGGGTAACCATACTTTAGAGATTCGTTTCTTAGACCAAAATATTGCTTATAAAGTTGGTGAAGTTAATGGAACTCTTCAATCGGTTATCATGAATAATTAAAGAACTTTAGTTATCGTGATTTTGCTCTGAATAATGTGGCCTAACGGAGGTTTAGTTCGATAAGAATTAAGTACTTTGACTAATTTCAGATTTTTAAGCTATTCAATTAAAGGGCGCTTTTCTGGAGTAACGAAAAAAGCCCAATTTCTCAGCATTAAATTTGAGAAATTGGGCTTTTTAACATTGTAATTTCCTTAACGTTGTAAATTCACGTTTTGCTGGTGGTACCCCATCATGAATCTGACCTTTCAATTGAAGAGCATTACACTGACACAGCTGGCTATACGGACCAAATATTTGGGCTTACTCACTTATTAGGTTTTCGTTTTGCACCTAGGTTACGAGATCTAGCTAGTTCTAAACTGTATACGATTGGGCCATCCAGGAACTTTACCAATATAGAAAGTCTGATAAGAGGCCAAATTAATATGAAGTTAATTCATGATAACTATGATGATGTCTTGCGACTAGCTCATTCCATAAGGGAAGGGAAAGTATCTGGCGCATTGATTATGGGCAAATTAGGCTCTTACACTCGTCAGAATAAGGTAGCGAAAGCGCTGCGAGAAATGGGAAGAATTGAAAAGACCATTTTCATTCTTGATTATCTCTCTGATGAAACGATGCGTCGACGGATTCAGAGAGGTTTGAATAAAGGAGAAGCGATGAATGCCTTAGCACGAGCAATTTTCTTTGGAAAGCATGGCGAATTACGGGAAAGAGCTTTACAAGATCAACTCCAAAGAGCGAGTGCCTTGAATCTATTAATTAATGCAATTAGTATATGGAATACCGTTTATTTAAGTAAAGCCATAGAGGTGTTAAAGAAGAAGGAAGATATCAATGAGGAGCTTTTAAAGCATATTTCACCATTAGGATGGGAACATATTAATTTCTTAGGCGAGTACCGATTTAATCGAAAAGAAACCACAACGTTAGAATCTCTTCGTTCCTTACAACAAATCTAGCGTAAAATAAGCCGATAATCCTTAGCGTACAGGAAATCGGCTTTTTCTTTGTCGAAATTTGCTTAACGTACAAAATTCGCGTTTTGTTGGAGCGACCCCATGCCCATCAAGCTAACAACGACAAATACTTAGAGTAGAGCCGTTT
>NZ_KI632505.1:872737-1042472 GCF_000504165.1 Bacillus sp. FJAT-14578 | reverse complement strand
TTCAATGAAGCGCCGTGGGGAGGCTACAAGCAGAGCGGAATTGGCCGCGGGTTAGGAACGTTTGGGTTAGATGAGTTCAGTGAGGTAAAACAAATCAACATTAATTTAGAAGTTGAGCCAACTAAGTGGTTTGATCATTAAAAATTGAGAAGCAGATATAAAAGAGTAAGAGAGCGTGTTAATCATTGCTGGCTATAGGCTCTTATCAGTGCTTTATGATCGAATTGGCATAAAGCGTGCTTTATTAAAGTGAGAATTAAAGACAACAAGGAGGTAATATTTATGTCTACTCGTGACGAAAAACAATTTCTAAATTTACCTTTTACGGGCATCTGTACTTTTGGAAAATACCCGGTGTGTCCGGATCTGGATCAGCTTGACGCAGATGCAGCTGTTATAGGCGTGCCCAATGACATGGGAACTCAATGGAAATCAGGAGCAAGAATGGGACCTAGAGGAATCCGTGAAGGTTCTACATTATATAGTTTCGGACTGGAGGGTGCCTATGACATTGAAAATGATATTATGTACCTTGGACCTGATTGGAAAGTAGTCGACTGCGGCGATGTAGACATGGTTCACGGAGATATTATGCAATGCCATGAGAATACAGAAGAAGTGATTCGAAAAATTGTTTCTAAAGGCTCCATGCCGGTTGTATTAGGCGGCGATCATTCAATCACAGCAGCAGTTGGAAAAGGGTTGGAAGAATTGGGACCGTTTCATGTCATTCAAATTGATGCCCATTTAGATTGGGCGGATCACCGCTCGGGAATGCGTTATGGCCACGGAAACTGTATCCGCCGCTTATCTGAATTGGATCATGTTCAGAGAATCTTTCAGTTCGGTATCCGAGGTATCAGCAGCAGCAAAAAAGAAGACGTCGATGCAGCAAGAGAATATGGCAGTGTAATCTTGTCGCCGCGCCAAATGAGAAAGATGGGGCTTAAAGAAGTGTTGGAGCAAATCCCGGCCGGAGAAAAATATTATGTGACTATTGATATTGACGGAATAGATCCGTCGATCGCTCCTGGAACAGGTACACCTTCTCCAGGAGGCCTGCTTTACGATGAGGTTAATGAATTACTTGAAGGGATTGCGAAAAGAGGAGAAGTCATCGGTTTTGACTTAGTCGAAGTAGCCCCTCAGTATGATCCTACTGGTATGACTGGACAAGTAGCGGCCCGTATTTTATTGGACTTACTCAGCTATGTCTTAAAAGAAAAAGAGAAAAACGGGAAAAAAGAAGACGGCAAAGAAAAAGAAGGAATTCTCTCGTAATCAATAAAAAACAACGGATATTTGAAGAGAAAGATTTATATAGAAAGATGTATACAGAGGATGCTTTCATGTAGAAAGCATCCTCTGTATAGTTTTGTATAACCCGTTCGTAAAAGTACATTTTTACGAACGAAAAAATAGTACGGGAATTGAATGTAGAACAACCAGTCATATTTAGCGAAGATGAGGTATTTGACTGAATACCTTTTGTATAGCTCAGTTCAAAGTTCATTTTTGTTTACGGATACTGTCTCTCTAAACTCCGATTCTTCCCATCCTTTACAAACATCGATCCAGTCTTTGGCGAATGAATATTGAAATAATTCATGATATGTCAATTCGATAGCAGAGTTTGTACTTTCACAGGCGGGAAAAAGAGTCTCGAAACGTTTCAATGAAACATCCAGATAGACGTCCAATTCGCTAGTAATGCATTGCAAATCGTTCAGATTGATATAACCATTACAGATAATCCTAGTGAAGCTATGTTTGGAATTCAAGTTCCTATTAAAAAACTTGACCTTTGCGTAACACAAAGATTTATATTATATGTATCTCTCTACAAAGAAAGGAAATGGAATATGGAATTATGGTTTACGGAAAAGCAAACCAAGTCTTTTGGTATTACAGCAAGAGTTAATAAAAGTCTCCATTCCGAGAAAACAGAGTATCAACAACTGGACATGATTCAAACCGAAGAATTCGGTAATATGCTTCTACTTGATGGAATGGTTATGACCACGGAAAAGGATGAATTTGTTTATCATGAGATGATTGTTCATGTGCCATTATTTACTCATCCAAATCCACAAAAGGTGCTCGTTGTTGGTGGCGGTGATGGGGGAACGATTCGGGAGGTATTGAAACACCCAAGCGTTACCAAGGTTGTTCAAGTTGAAATTGATGGGAAAGTAGTGGAGTATTCAAAGCAGCATTTACCCAATATCGCCTCTGAGTACAGCAACCCATGCGTAGAGCTTATTATAGGTGATGGCTTTATGCATATTCTAAATAGTGAAGATGAATATGACGTCATTTTAGTCGATTCCACCGAGCCTGTAGGACCAGCTGCTAATTTATTTACAAAAGGTTTTTACGCAGGAATATCGAAGGCATTAAAGGAAAACGGCATCTTCGTGGCCCAGACGGATAATCCTTGGTTTAAAGGCGATCTGATAAGAGATGCGATTCATGATACAAAAGAAATTTTCCCGATTGCTCGCCTTTATACTTGTAATATTCCAACATATCCAAGTGGGTTGTGGACATTTACGCTTGGATCGAAGACACATGATCCATTGGATGTAAATGTCTCTCGTTTCTTTGATCTTGACACAAAGTATTACACACCTGAATTGCATAAGGCATCTTTTGTTCTCCCTAAATTTGTTCAGAATTTGTGTAAATAATGTTTTAGGGTAGTAACAATCTGGTTGTAGTGCAAAGATTGCTTCCATACAAAATAAAAGACGCAGCAATATGAATCACTGTGCCTTTATATTGTTTTGTCCTTTTCCTGCAAAAAAAGCAGAGCATAGTAGAAAGATGGCGCAAAAAAACATACGTCCCAGCGTATGTTTTTTGCATTTTGTTGGTATTGCTGCATTCTTTGAAATCTGAAAATTTTCAAAGAGCAATATTAATCAGCATCCTCGTTTTCGGTAAAATAAAGAGCAACCAGTTGATCAAGCTCTTGAAGTTCCTTTTCCTCCCATGACGATTGATTCGCTTTCAAAGATAAAAGGGCACTTTCAATCAAAAATTTTCGGGGAGTTTTTGAATGTAGCAGTTCATTTTGAACAAAGTCCAGCAGCTCATAATATTTTGCCTGTTCTTTGTTATCAATGAGAGCCTTTTTCAATGCTAATACAGTATGAGAAAGATTTTGCTGAAAAGCATGGTCGCTGTTTTTACAGTCTGGCAGCCAGCTGTCTAAAAGTTCAGGTTGAATTAATTGATCACCCGCTTCCGCTACTTCCTCGACCATTTTCACAACACGCTCCACACTATAACGCACAACTTCGTAGATGTCGGCAGCTGCTTCATGTGCCATCGCATTGTATTTAAGGTTATGGTTCAACATTCCCATAAACATAATCGCACAATCCAATAAATAGGGTTTTTTACTATCCCCAAAGAGGTCTATGAACCGTCCGAATGTCCAGCGGATGATCCTCATTTGTCCCCGTTTTATGAAATCTTTAAGATCCTCATCCTTTGAAAAATATACTTCCTCGAAAAGAGAGATTAACTTATTTATTCGATTCGTCTTCATTAGCAATTCAACTTGCCTAATGAAGATTTCGATATTAGAGGGATCCTGACCGATGAGCAGTTCATTCCGCTCTTTTTCCATCTTCCCATATATCGTTTTAAAAAGAGCGACTAATAATTCGTTTTTAGATGGAAAATAATTATAAAATGTTCCTTTAGAAATTCCGCTATAGTCCAAAATATCCTGAATGGACGTAGCTTGAAAACCTTTCTCAATAAATAGTTGATGAGCCATTTTTATAACATGCTGTTTCCTATCGTTCATATAATCACCTTTATCTTCGGTTAGACTGCCTGTATAAAAATCATATTACATTATTTTTTCAGTTTACACAAACCCAGTAAATAAGGGATATTTTTGAATTGATTTTTTTGAACCGATGGTATATGATATGGTTTGTGTGAAACGACAGTATAAAATAATGAACTGGAAGTATAGAGGAGGAACACGATGGATCATACTATAAAAAAACCTGACGGCCCGCCGTACGGAATTCTTGCCGTTTTAATGATTGGCGCTTTTATTACATTTTTAAATAATACGTTATTAAATATCGCACTGCCGTCGATTATGACAGACTTGGACGTAGATGCAGCGACCGTGCAGTGGCTGACGACAGGCTTTATGTTGGTAAACGGAATTTTGATTCCAACAACCGCATTTTTAATTCAAAAATACTCTGTACGTCACTTATTCTTGGCAGCCATGGGTTTATTTACACTTGGAACCATTTTGGCAGGCATTGCCCATGTCTTTCCTATTTTATTAGCGGGTCGGATGATTCAAGCGTCAGGATCGGCCATCATGATGCCGCTGTTAATGAATGTTATGTTGGTGAGCTTCCCGGTGGAAAAAAGGGGAGCCGCAATGGGAGTATTCGGTTTAATCATGATGGGTGCGCCCGCGATTGGACCTACTTTATCAGGCTGGTTAATTGAACATTATGATTGGAGAATGCTTTTCCACTTTGTTACTCCAATCGCTGTTCTTGTGTTATTACTTGGCGTTTTCTTGCTGAAAGATAAAAAGGATAAAGTGGATATTGATCTTGATCTATTTTCGGTTCTTTTATCGAGCGTGGGCTTTGGCGGATTGTTATATGGATTTAGTTCTGCCGGCAGCAAAGGCTGGGATAGCCCGCAAGTCTATGTAACGATTATCGTTGGAGCCATTTCATTGGTTTGGTTTATTTTACGTCAAGTAAAGCAAGATAAACCGATGCTTAACTTTAAAATCTTTAAATATCCAATGTACGCATTATCCGCAACGATTTCCATGGTGGTTACGATGGCCATGTTCTCTGGGATGTTGCTTACGCCAATCTATGTTCAGACGATTCGCGGCATATCGCCGCTCGATGCCGGGTTAATGATGCTGCCAGGAGCGATTGTAATGGCCCTCATGTCACCAATTACCGGTAAATTATTTGATAAGTTTGGGGGACGCGCTTTAGCCATCATTGGTTTAACACTTACAACCGTAACAAGTTATTACTTCAGCAAATTAACAATGGATACGACCTATACCCACTTAATTCTTTTATACTCTGTACGGATGTTTGGGATGTCCATGGTGATGATGCCGGTTTCGACAAATGGCTTAAATCAATTGCCTGCGCGCTACTATCCGCACGGTACGGCGATGAACAATACATTGCAGCAAGTATCCGGTGCGATTGGTACGGCATTATTGGTCACGATCATGTCCAATCGTACAGAAACATACGGGAAAGAATTGGCGGCAGATGCAATGAAGAATATGACAGGGCAGCCAACACCTGAGGCGCTGGCTGCAATGAAACAGCAAATTGCCATGCAAGCAATGCTGGAAGGAATCAACTTTGCTTTCTTTGTGACAGTCTTTATTGCCGGTCTTGCCCTTGTTCTTGCTTTCTTTATTAAACGGGCAAAACAAGCCGAAGACATAATAGAAGGAAAACCATCTGACAAAAAGATTGTAAATAAATTGGTGGAGAATTAAAGAGTAAAGTTTAATGACACATTAAAAACTGTACAGGAAAACATAGTAAGCGACCTTGTTCATCCTTTTAGGAATGACAAGGTCGCTTACGCTATTTTTTCACTCAAATACATATTTGTTATTAACTTCTGCAATATGTTCAGATTTGAAAGATTTTCGGTAACAAAACCGTTCCCGTCTCCCTAAGAAACTCCATTCTAAAAAGTAATAATAATCACCCTTTATCTTCTTATACTCCTTTAAATCTAAAAAGTTTCTATCTGGAACCATGCTTTTACCAACAATTGAACAGCTTCTTGTATTTCTTCTTCCGGTAAAATGGCAAAGCCAAGCAATACGGTTTTATTATCATGCTTCCCATACGTGGACACTGGATATACTTTTATACTATATTTTGCTGCTTGTTCAATGAGCTCTTGTTCTGTCATGCCATTATTTGTCCGTACTAATATATGTAATCCTGAATCTTGACCGATTATTTCAACGCTATCCGGAAAATACGTTGAAATGGCTGAAACAAGAACATCTCTTTTCCTATGATATATCACTCTCATTTTATGAATGTGCTTTTCCCAATAACCTTCTTGTAAAAATCTCCTTAAAATATCTTGGTCAATACGTGAAACGGTCTGCGTATAAAAGAAATATTCTCTTTGATACAATTCAATAAGCGGTTTTGGCAGAACCATATAGCTTATACGTAACGACGGAAGCATCGCTTTTGAAAATGTGCTCATATAGATTACTTTTTCATTTGAGTCTAACCCTTGCAATGCGGGGATTGGCTTGCTTGAATAGCGAAATTCACTATCATAATCATCCTCTATAATATAACGTCCTTCTTTCTTTTCCGCCCAATTCAACAACTGTATGCGTCTTGAAATCGGCATGGTCATACCGCATGGAAATTGATGGGAAGGCGTGACACATACTACATTTGCATGACTTTCTTCTAGGTTCGATACAATGATTCCATCTTGGTCAAGCGGAATCATTATTACGTCTCCTGATCCTTTTTCAAATGTAACGAGTTTATGATGATATCCAGGATTCTCAACAGCAAATATGCTTCCTTGCAATAGCTGAAATAAGATTCTCATTAAGTGTTGTGTTCCAGACCCGATGATTATTTGACTCGGAGAACATCGTACACCGCGTGATTCGTACATATACTTCGCAATGGCTTCTCGAAGGTCAAAATCTCCTTGGGGATGTCCAAGCATCAGCACTTGTTGATTCTCGATCCGTAACACCTCACTTGCCAATTTACGATATAAATCAAATGGAAATGAACGAGCATCTACTCCTGTATGAGAAAAATCATAGATATACTCTCTATCCCGGTGTGGTTTCTCTTCTACATATGGGACATTTCGTTCCGTGTTGAATATGTTTTGTTCTACTTCACAGACAAAGTATCCTCTCCGTGGGAGTGCCTCTATATAACCTTCTGCAACAAGCTGACCGTATGCTGCTTCAATTGTATTTTGGCTGATTTGCAAGTGTCGAGCTAACTTTCGCTTGGAAGGCAGCCTCGTGTGCGGTGTTAATTTTCCTGCTTTCATTTCTGTTTTTATATAATCGTATAACTGCATGTATAATGGTTTTTCACTATAGACATCAAGCTCTGGCGTTAATTCTAGCATGCAAACTGACCCCTTTGATTTTTAGGAAACTGATACTACTTACAGTATCAGAAATTATATATAATACCTCTATGTTTATCAGTTCCGCTTACGAAAATCAAGTGCTTAAACATAGGAGGTATACATCATGAACCCATCACGTCGTCTCGGCCTTATGATGATTATTAGCGGCGCCATTCTATGGGGACTGTCTGGCCCTATGATTCAATGGCTATTTCATCATACCGAACTATCATCTGGCAGCTTTTTAGTTGTCCGATTACTGTTAGCAGGCATTTTTATGTTATGTTTTTTATTTTTCAAAAAACATAACATCTTTGGCATTTGGAAATATCCCGCCCATTGGATGCAACTTATCATTTTTGCTGTTGTTGGCATGCTGGGCGCTCAGTATGCTTTTATTGAAACCATCCATGTAAGCAATGCTGTTACAGCCACATTATTTCAATTTCTCGGCCCAGTGCTGATCACCATTTACGTTACGATGGAAAATAAGAAACTGCCATCCATTATGCAAATTTTGGCTGTTGTTTCTGCTGTAGCAGGTACATATTTGCTTATTACAAATGGCTCTTTTGAAGATATTGTATTATCGAAGCAAGCCATTCTCTTTGGAATTCTAACGGCTCTTGGCTTTGCTTTTTACACATTGCATCCGAAGAAACTGATTACAGAATGGGGTACGATAGCCGTTATCGGGTGGGGAATGTTAATTGGAGGGATTGTTTTATTTCTTTTTAGCCGACAACTTAACTTTCAACATTTAGCAAAGACATTAACAATAAGCACTTTCTCTATGCTCATTCTAATTATCATAAGCGGAACCCTTTCCTTTGTCCTCTATATCGGGAGTTTGAAATATTTGACCGCTACAGAAACCGGTATTTTATCTAGTGTTGAACCGCTCGTCGCAGCAATTGTTTCGATTGTTTGGCTAAATGAATCCTTTGGAATATATCAACTCTTCGGTGGCATTTTTATCATTATTGCGGTCATTTTCTTGACAATGCCAGAGCAAGAAGTAAAGCCTAGTGTAGCGGAGAAGCATATATCTTGATAAAAGTAACTGTAATAAACCAAAACATTCTACTGGTTTGATGAATCTAAAGAAGATGCTTGATTAGTATAAAAAAATTGATTCAATTGGAAACTAGTATCGGAGTGAAGTGACTCTGTTTCCGAACTAACTTCGAGTTGTAAAAAGAGAGTGGGGGAGAAACTTTTGAATAAAAAGGCTTTTTTAATGGCATCCATCACAGTTCTAATATGGGGATCTACATTTGCTGCTATTCGTGCTAGTTTACAAGGCGGATATTCTGCAGGTCATTTAGTCCTCATTCGTTATCTTATAGCATCAGGAGCTTTTTTGCTTTACGCTCTGTATCCTGGAGCCAACTTTCGATTACCAAAAAAAGAGGATTTTATAAGGATTTTGATTCTTGGATGGATTGGTATTAGTGTTTACCATATCGGGGTCACATTCGGTTCACAAACTGTTTCGGCTGGTACCGCCGGTATGTTGGTTGGTTCAGCACCTGTTTTCACGACAATCATTGCTGTTTTCGTATTAAAAGAACGCCTGGACTTACTAGGCTCGGTAGGCCTGGGCATTGGGTTTACAGGTATTATATTAATTACATTGGGAACATCAGGTTCTTCCTTTAACATCTCTGAAGGAGCTTTTTTTGTGCTAATTGCAGCAATTGCAACATCGGTCTTTTTTGTTTTTCAAAAACCGCTTTATAAGCGTTATAAGCCGATTGAACTGACAGCATATTTTACATGGGCAGGTACAATACCGTTTCTTTTGTTCTCCCCCGGACTCTTTCAAACCATTCAACAGGCCACTGTAGAAGCAAATTTATCAGCTATTTACGTCGGGATTTTCCCGGCAGGCATTGCTTATGTCACTTGGGCGATCGCCCTCTCGTCAGGGAAAGCTAGTTCCGTTACAAGCCTATTGTATATTGAACCGGTAATTGCAATCTTCGTTGCTTGGATTTGGCTGGGAGAGTGGCCGAGTACTCTTTCAATTATCGGAGGCATTATTGCGATTTTAGGTGTGATTGTCGTCAATGTGCTAGGAAGAAAGAGTTATTCAGTGACAGAGGAAGCCACATGAAACTGAAACTTACATTTATGAGATAAATAAGTAGAAGCTGGTCCAAAAAAGTCGTTTATCAATGATCTTTTGCCTCAGCTTCTTTCATTATCTCTAGTTCAGTATTATATTAACTACGCTTTAAAACTGATTTTAATCCGCTTAGGTCTAGAAAATTTGGCCAAGGTTCATTGGAATACCAATAATTCAAAGTTCTTTTATTAGAATTTTTTTTCTTCTATCAATTTTCTCTCCTAGAGTAAGAGTAGAAGGGTAGATGACTCAACTTTATTTTTTGAATTTTTATATAATTTAATTGATTATCCCATTTTATGCAAAAAAAATTTACTGTAAATACATTAAGAAATAGTTAATGCAAAATATTTTGGCGGAATGCGGAGCTTGAAATCTATAAAAGAGCAAAAAAATTGGCGAACATCAATAATTTGACTCTAGAAAGCCTGAATTTTCCGAGAAACTAACGTTGGCACAGAAATTGCATGATAGATTGGTGAAGATTCAAACATTCCAGGGAGGATACACATATGTCTTTACCATACATTCATGAACCATTTACCGATTTTACGAAAGAGGAAAATCAAAAAGCATTTCAAGAAGCGTTAGTCTATGTCAACTCACAGCTTGGGAAAGAGTATCCGCTTGTTATCGGGGGAGAGCGCATTACGACTGATAAAAAGAGTGTGTCGATCAATCCTGCTAATAAAGAAGAAATTGTCGGTACGGTTGCAATGGCTGATGAAGCGTTAGCGGAAAAAGCAATGCAATCAGCTTTAGCAGCCTTTGAAACTTGGAAAAAATGGGACCCGCAGCATCGTGCAAACATCTTGTTCCGTGCAGCGGCTATTCTTCGCCGCCGTAAGCATGAATTTTCCGCCTACCTTGTAAAAGAAGCAGGCAAGCCATGGAAGGAAGCGGATGCAGATACAGCTGAAGCGATTGATTTTTTAGAGTACTACGCTCATCAAATGGTAAGGTTAGCGCCAGGTGTTCCCGTGAACAGCCGACCGGGAGAAATCAATGCATTTACTTATATTCCGCTTGGAGTAGGCATCATTCTTTCTCCATTTAACTTCCCGTTAGCCATCATGGCTGGAACAACAGTAGCGGCCATTGTTTCTGGAAACACGGTAATTCTTAAACCTGCGGATTCGACGCCGGTTATTGCGGCTAAGTTTGTAGAATTGATGGAGGAAGCTGGACTTCCGGAAGGTGTTTTGAGCTTCGTTCAGGGAGTCGGTGCTGAAATTGGCGAATATCTGGTTGATCATCCGAAAACTCGTTTTATCTCGTTCACAGGCTCCCGTGCAGTGGGATGCCGCATTTATGAGCGTGCATCGAAAGTGAATCCTGGGCAAATTTGGTTAAAGCGCGTTATTGCAGAAATGGGCGGCAAAGATACAGTTGTCGTTGATAAGGATGCTGATTTAGATTTGGCTGTTTCATCTATCGTTTACTCTGCATTCGGTTTCTCTGGCCAGAAGTGTTCTGCTGGTTCCCGTGCGGTTGTACATCAGGATGTATATGACGAAGTGCTTGAAAAAGCGGTAGCGTTAACGAAAACATTGACGCTTGGCAATCCTGAAGATGTAAATACGTACATGGGACCTGTCATTGACGAAAGAGCTTACAGTAAGATCATGAGCTATATCGAAATCGGAAAACAAGAAGGTAAGCTCATGACAGGCGGAGAAGGTGACGACTCCAAAGGATATTTTATTCAACCTACTATTTTTGCGGATGTAGATGAAAAAGCCCGCTTAATGCAGGAAGAAATTTTCGGGCCGGTTGTTGCCTTCTGTAAAGCACGCGACTTCGATCATATGATGGACATTGCCAACAATACAGAGTACGGTCTTACAGGTGCATTGATTTCTAATAACCGTGAACATATTGAACGTGCCCGCGAAGAGTTCCATGTCGGAAATCTATACTTCAATCGCGGATGCACAGGTGCCATCGTCGGATACCAGCCGTTTGGAGGATTTAACATGTCTGGAACAGACTCTAAAGCAGGCAGTCCTGACTATTTGCTTCTTCACATGCAGGCAAAAACAACATCTGAAACACTTTAATTTCTTAAATAAGTAAAAAAAGACAACAAAGGGATATATGTTGAAAATGTTTATTCAACTATTTATGGGGGCGATATTATGGCTAATACAACGGTTTTAAAGAATTTATCCGAGGAACAGAAACAAGAAAAAGAGGCATTGAATTTATTCCTTTCCACACAAACGGTCATAAGGGAGGCTTTAGAAAAATTAGAGTACTCAAACGAATTATTTGAATTATTAAAAGAACCTATTCGAATGCTGACGGTTCGTATACCTGTCAAGATGGACGATGGTTCAGTCAAAGTATTTACCGGGTTTCGTTCCCAACATAACGATGCCGTGGGTCCTACAAAAGGAGGCGTCCGCTTCCATCCTGAAGTGAATGAAGAAGAAGTAAAAGCCTTGTCCATTTGGATGAGTTTAAAGTGCGGCATTGCCGACCTTCCTTACGGTGGCGGAAAAGGCGGTATTATTTGCGACCCAAGGAACATGTCATTTGGAGAATTGGAAAGGTTAAGCCGCGGGTATGTTCGTGCCATCAGCCAAATTGTTGGCCCTACAAAAGATATTCCGGCACCGGATGTGTATACGAATTCTCAAATTATGGCGTGGATGATGGATGAGTACAGCCGCCTTCGAGAATTCGATTCTCCTGGATTCATTACGGGTAAACCGCTTGTTTTAGGGGGATCGCAAGGTCGTGAAACAGCAACGGCACGCGGCGTCACCATTTGCATTGAAGAAGCGGTAAAGAAAAAAGGCATTGACTTACAAGGGGCACGCATCGTGGTTCAAGGCTTTGGAAATGCGGGAAGCTTTTTGGCGAAATTTATGCATGATGCAGGAGCGAAAGTGATTGGGATTTCAGATGCACATGGTGCTCTTTATGATCCGGAAGGGCTTGATATTGATTATTTGCTTGATCGACGCGATAGTTTCGGTACCGTCACGAATTTATTTACGAATGTCATATCGAATCAAGAATTACTCGAAAAAGAATGTGATATTTTGGTGCCGGCTGCCATTTCAAACCAGATTACGGCACAAAATGCCCATCGTATTAAAGCTTCGATTGTGGTAGAGGCAGCAAATGGGCCGACAACCCTTGAAGCAACCAAGATCTTAGATGAACGGGGAGTCCTTCTTGTGCCGGATATACTGGCAAGTGCAGGCGGTGTGACGGTTTCCTACTTTGAATGGGTTCAAAATAATCAAGGATATTATTGGTCAGAGGAAGAGGTGGCTGGCAAATTGCGAAAAGTAATGGTCGACTCCTTTGAAACGATATATCAAGCATCACAGGCCCATGAAGTTGATATGCGTTTAGCGGCCTATATGGTTGGGATAAGAAAAATTGCTGAAGCCTCTCGTTTCCGCGGATGGGTATAAAGTGACATTTTCATCAGTGGAATCTTACTGTTTGTAAGGGTAGGATAAAGTGCCGCATACACTAGCAATCTATGAAAAAATAATGCTTTAATTGGAGGGATTTTTTCGTGTGGGTAATCACTGTCCATTCAAAGAACAACATTCAAATGTTTGAGTTCGATACTAAAAAGGAAGCAAAAGAAGCTTTCAAGGGCATTCGCGGTTATAAAATCCTTACCGAAGATTTACTTTAATGATCATTGTTTAGTGGAAGCATAAGCATATGGAACCATCTACCGTTGAATTGGTAGATGGTTCCTTTTCAAAGAGGATAAGTCAAAAGGGTTGCTTTTTACCCTTTTGGCTTATCCTCTATTGTCCTAATTATCCATTAAATCCCCGCAGTACTCCCGGATTAATTTGGAGGCCTTTGTCTGGCTGATATCGAGATCTTGTGCAACTTTTCTGGATGATTTATACGTTTGGTAAGATTTTCTGATTAAGATGCGTTTCGTTTCATCAATCGCTTTATCAAGTGAGGTAGGGAGAGCGAGTTGGGTAACTTGTCCAACATTATCGGTAATGATATCCGGCAAGTCAGCCACTTGGATGACCGAGTCGCTAATGACGACTAATCGTTCAATCAAATTTTCGAGCTGGCGAACATTGCCCGGCCATGAATAATGGATTAAGATATTCAGGCACTCTTCAGAGATGACTTTGTTTTCATGGTACTTTTTATTGAATTTATTTAAAAAGTTGTATGTGAGCGGAATGATATCTTCTTTACGTTCACGAAGCGGCGGCAGGTGAATGTCAATCACATTCAGCCTGTAGAATAAATCTTCCCGAAAGCGTTTGTCGTTGACCATTTTAATTAAATCTTGGTTCGTTGCGGCAATGATGCGAATATCCACTTTTTTCATTTCGCTGCCTCCAATAGGAATGAACTGTTTATCTTGGATGACTTGTAAGAGCTTCGCCTGCAGAGCGAGCGGCATTTCCCCGATTTCATCCAGAAAAACAGTGCCGCCGTCCGCTGCTTCAATCAATCCTGGTTTTCCGGTTTTGCTCGCTCCGGTAAATGCACCTTTTGAATAGCCGAATAGCTCAGACTCGAGCAATTCTTCTGGAATAGCCGCACAGTTGATCGTTAGGAACGGGCCGCTTTTCCGTTTACTGATCCGGTGAATGAAATGGGCAAGCACCCCTTTTCCTGTTCCTGATTCTCCTTGAATTAAAATCGTCGAATCAGTTGGCGCTACTTTTTTACAGAAAGTTAAGATTCGGTTGATTTTTCCGCTGTTCGTCACAATCCGGTCGGTTTCCCCATCTTCTTGAGTAGTTTTTGACTCATCGTTTGTTTCCTTTGCTTTCAGCATTCTATAAGTCTGTGATTCAGTTGATGTGATAACGACGAGCTCGATTTCACCTTCGTCATTTAAGAGCGGGATTGCACACGTCATCAGTTCAGCTCCGATATAAGTCTGCTGCTTCATGTAGCAAGGCTTTTTTCTTTTATATACTTCCGGCACGATGGACGGTTTCCAATAGCCTTTTTCAAATAAATCGACATTGTACTTGCCGATAACATCAGTTGGCTTCAAGCCGTAATGGCGCTCACATGCCTGGTTCACATAAAGAATCCGCTGTTCACCGTCGAGGACGAAAATTTCATCTGAAGAATGATCAAGAATTTTTAAAAGAGCTTCCAGCGTCATTTCAATATTGCCTGTTGCATTAGGACTTTTCATAGAGTGACCCTCTCTTTTTTTAAGGTAGTGAGTTAATTTCGAATAATGTTTAATCAAAATTGAGTTAATTATAACTCATTTTGAAAGCGTTTTTAAATAAAATTCTAAATTTTTAGTGTATTACAACTATTTTTGGGAGTTGGCATGCCAATTGCATGTATATAAAAGTGACAGGCTGCAAGGCAAGCATGCCAGGAGTGGATGAACCCATTCAAGCAAAGCAGGATATCAGAAATTAAGACAGTTAGGGAGGAGTAAAATGGAAAAACAGCATGAGGTTTTTGATATTACGATGATCGGGGGAGGACCGCATGGCTAAATACACAATAGTAGACCAGGATACATGCATCGCTTGCGGGGCATGTGGAGCAACAGCACCAGAAATTTTTGATTACAACGATGAAGGAATTGCTTTTGCGATTCTTGATGACAACCAGGGGCTAACGAATGTGCTAGATGAATTAGAAGAAGATTTAGAAGATGCTTTAGAAGGTTGTCCAACAGATTCCATAAAAGTGGCTGATGCACCTTTTACTTGTAAATCGGTTCAAATGGGATAGCGGGGTAAACATCTTGCTCATTCTATGAATATCAAACTAATTTCTAAAAAATTTCGACCTTTCTGATAAAAACTTATCAATTATTGATAGAGGAGAATGAATTATGGCTTATAATAAAGTAGAAAATGCATCTAATCGGACGTTTGAAAGAACTTTAACATATGACAAATACACAGATCCGAAAGTACTTGAAAAAGAAATGGATCTAGTATTCTCTAAATCTTGGCAGCTTGTAGGACATGTCAGCCAATTGGAAAAAGCGGGTGCTTTTTTTACAACGGAAGTTGCAGGCGAGCCAATTATCGTAACTCGAGGGCAAGATGAAGTGATTCGCGCTTTTTATAACGTTTGTCCGCACCGTGCGACAAAGCTTGAAAAAAGTGAATCAGGAAAAAAGAAGATTTTACAATGCGGCTACCATGGCTGGACGTTCAAATTGGATGGGAAATTAAACAAAGCTCCGAACTTTAGAGGCGAAGATGCAGCATGTGTACAGGATGCTTGTTTACGCTCAGTACGCATGGAAATCTTGGAATCTTTAATTTTTGTAAACTTGGATGATAACGCGAAACCGCTTAGGGAATCTTACGGCGATTTCTTCGACCGCTTAAGCAAATATCCGTTTTTAAGCGAGTTGAAAAGAACGAACCAAAAAACCCGGATAATCAAAGCGAACTGGAAAGCGTTTATTGATAATTATTTAGAATGCGATCACTGCCATGTGGCCCACCCAAGCTTCGTTGCGGCACTTGACATGGACGATTATCAAATCATCACATGTGAAAACTATTCGCTTCAAGGCTCCATTGTTAAACCGGATAAAAATTACGGATCAGTCGATTTAAATCAGGCAGAAATGCAAGGCGGGTCATTCTTTTGGTTGTGGCCGAATCTAATGTTGACGATTTATCCGGGTCCTGGAAATATGGCGACGATTCAAATGCTGCCGATTGATCATGAAACAACTTTGGCTGTTTACACTTATTATTTCCGTGACGAGAATTTGACACAGGAAGAAAAAGACTTAGTTGCTTTTGCTGAACAAGTGCGCCAGGAAGATGTAGACCTTGTGGAATTAGAGCAAATCGGTTTCCGCTCTCGTGCATTTAACAAGGGAGTATATTCTTCTTCAGAAAAAGCAATTGTACAATTTCATGAAATGGTATTGGAGGCCCTCAATGAGTAAATTAGTGAATGAAGTAAAAGTGACGAAGCAGTTTTTAATGATCAATGGCGAAAAAGTAGAAACAGCGAAATATGCTCCCCTTTACTCTCCTTATTCCGGGGAAGAAATCGCCCAAATTGCGATGGCGGATAAAGCGCAGGTCGTGCAGGCAATAGACGCTGCCTATAATGCACGCGGAATCATGGCGAAAATGCCGGCATATGAGCGAGCGGATATTTTGGAGAGAGTTGTAGTGTTATTAAAAGAAAAAGCGGATGAAGCGGCAGAAATTATTACCCGTGAATCGGCCAAGCCAATCATGTTCGCGAAAGCAGAAGTGGCGAGAACGATTGAAACGTATAAATTTTCGGCTGAAGAAGCAAAAAGAATTCATGGAGAAACGATTCCTTTTGATGCCGCTGTTGGCGGGGTCGGCCGAATCGGCTACACGTTAAGAGAGCCGATTGGGGTCATTGGGGCAATTACCCCGTTTAACTTCCCGATGAATCTTGTCGCACATAAAGTTGGGCCGGCCATTGCAGCTGGTAATACGATTGTTTTGAAGCCAGCGTCGCAAACCCCGTTGTCCGCTCTCTTTATCGCGGAACTTTTTGAAGAAGCAGGTCTCCCGGCGGGTGTATTAAATGTGGTGACAGGTCCAGGGGGCACAGTCGGGGAAGCGATCGTGGAAGACGACCGCGTAAGCATGGTCACATTTACAGGAAGCCCGGGTGTCGGCATCGGTATCCGGAACAAAGCTGGCTTGAAAAAGACGACTCTTGAACTTGGTTCCAATTCGGCCTTAATCATTGACAAAGATATTGACGTCGATCAAATCATTGACCGCTGCATCATGGGCGCTTTCTCCAATCAAGGGCAAGTATGCATTTCCCTGCAGCGTGTGTATGCGCATGAAGATGTGTATGAAGAATTTGTTGCGAAATTCACTGAAGCGGCGAAGAAGCTGACAATCGGCGACCCGTTTAATCCGGACACATATATTTCCGCATTGATTTCAAAAAGGGAAACTGAACGGGTAGTGGACTGGATCGGCGAAACGAAAAACAGCCATGCCGCAATCGCAGCAGGTGGCAAACTGCAAAATGGCATTCTTGAGCCAACCATTATTATAGATGCCGACCATTCGTTAAAGGTGTCCTGCCAAGAAGCATTCGCTCCGGTTGTCGTTGTAAATAAAGTGAGTTCAATCAAAGAAGCCGTTGAACAGGTGAATGATTCCCGCTTTGGATTGCAGGCAGGTATTTACACAAACAATGTGAAAAATGCGTTGTACGCTTCACGGGAATTGCACGTGGGCGGGGTCATCATTAATGATGTACCGACATATCGTGTCGATCAGATGCCATACGGCGGGGTGAAAGAAAGCGGGACAGGCCGTGAAGGAATCAAATACGCAGTAGAAGAAATGACTGAAATGAAATTGGTCGTTTGGAATCAAAGCTGAAAATGAGGGGATTATGTTGAAAGTATTTAAAATAGCGGTTATCGCCGGTGACGGCATCGGTCCTGAAGTCATTAATGAAGGGGTTAAAGTATTAAATAAAGTGGCGGAACTGGATACAGGTTTCCGATTTGATTTCACATACTTTCCATGGGGATGCGAGTTTTACGCGAAACACGGAAAGATGATGGATGATGATGGAATGGAGCAGCTGAAAAATTTTGATGCCATTTATTTAGGGGCAGTCGGGTTTCCCGGCGTCCCTGACCATATTTCGTTATGGGATTTATTGTTGAAGATTCGCAAGAGCTTTGATCAGTATGTAAATATCCGCCCTGTGAAGTTGTTAAAAGGAGCTCATTTGCCGCTGGTAGGTGTGAATCGTGAAGACATTGATATGCTGTTCATCCGCGAAAATAGTGAAGGCGAATATTCCGGAGCAGGGGATTGGTTGTTTAAAGGACAAGAACATGAAGTCGTTTTGCAAAACAGCGTCTTTTCACGAAAAGGCACAGAACGCATCATCCGCTATGCCTTTGAAATTGCCAAAAAAGAAGGAAGAACGCTGACGAGCATTTCGAAAGCGAACGCGCTTAATTACTCGATGGTTTTCTGGGATCAAGTATTTGAAGAAGTAAGTGCAGAATACCCGGAAGTTAAAACGGCTTCCTATCTTGTTGACGCAGCGGCGATGTTAATGATTAAAGATCCAAAACGCTTTGAAGTTGTTGTGACATCGAACTTATTTGGCGATATACTAACGGATTTGGGTGCGGCACTCGCCGGCGGCATCGGCCTTGCTGCCGGAGCCAATATTAATCCAGAAAGAAACTTCCCGTCGATGTTTGAACCGATTCATGGTTCTGCACCTGACATTGCAGGACTAGGCATTGCTAATCCGCTAGCGGCGATTTGGTCAGCAAGCCAGATGCTCGACTTTTTCGGGTATGAAGCTTACGGAAAACTAGTGTTGGATGCGATGGAACAACTTTTAGTGGAAGACGAAGTGTTGACACCGGATATGAATGGAACTTCTTCTACGCTAGACGTAGGAAACCGTGTAGTAGACCTGATCAAATTTTTAGTTCTTACTCAAAATGTGAAAAACTGATAGACAGATACATTCCTATAGATTAATCTGCTTTATTCAGTATTACATAAAAGGTCTTGATTGACCTTTTATGTAATACTGAGTTCATTTCTTCCTACCTTGCATTTAAAGCGCTTTCAATTTGAGTGCTCAAATCACCTATATTTTATCTCTTACTCTATTTCAATAGAACTCAAAGTAAGAAGAGAGCATACAACCGGTAAAATCACTGACATTTTTTCAAAAGGGGGAATTTCGTAGTGAAAATTTTAATTTGGATACTAGGGCTGATTCCTGTTATTGGTGCGTTCACAGTTGTAAACCGTATCGAACCTTATATATTTGGTTTACCCTTCATTGTCTTTTGGGCGACTGCCTGGCTCATTTTAACTTCAGTATTTTTATCCATTACGAATATTCTGTTAGACAGACAGGAGGGAAATAAATGAATAGTGCTATCTTCATTCTTATAGGGACTTTTCTTATTGCTTTCTATTTAGGGATCCGTGCCCGTAAAGGACCAGAAATGCAGATGGAAGAATGGGCTGTAGGCGGCCGTAATTTTGGTCCGATCATCATGTTTGTATTAATGGCTGGTGAAATTTTTACAACGTATGTATTTCTGGGAGGAAGCGGTGGAGCCTATCGAATGGGAGGCCCTATCATTTATATCTTCAACGCTTTCTGTTATATTGTGCCGTTCTGGATTTTGCCCCCTATTTGGCGTTATGCCAAAAAACATCGTGTGCTTACTCAATCTGATTTTTTTGCAAAGAAGTATGATAGTAAGTCACTCGGGTTATTAGTAGCAATCGTCGGAGTCGTCTCGATGATCCCTTATATCGTTTTACAGTTAAAAGGACTTAAAATTATTGTATCAGAAGCTTCATATGGCACGATTTCACCGAATTTAGCCGTGGTCATTGGGGTGGTTGCCGTCACCATATTTGTGTCAATGTCCGGTATTCACGGTTCGGCCTCAACAGCCATTTTAAAAGACATTCTCCTTCTCGTTGTCATTCTATTTTTAGGAATTTACCTGCCGTATCACTATCACGGCGGAATCAAGCCGATGTTTGAAACATTGGATGCGGCAAAGCCGGAGTTTTTATTGATGCCTAAAGAAGGACTCAGCATATCCTGGTATATTTCGACCTGTTTAACCATCGGATTGGGGCAATATATGTGGCCTCAATGCTTCGGTGCAAGCTTATCGTCTAAAGATGAAAGAACGTTGCGACAGAATGCTGCTATTTTGCCGCTTTACCAAATCATTTTGGTATTCATTTTATTCATTGGCTTCACAGCCCTTTTACAAATTCCAAATTTACAAGGAGCAGATACAGATTTAGCCCTCTTTAAAATCGCAAAAGCAACTTTTGATCCGTGGGTGGTCGGAGTCATCGGAGCCGCCGGTATCTTAACCGCACTTGTTCCGTGTTCGATGTTATTACTGACGGCATCAACGATTTTATCAAAAAATATTTATAAGGCGATCAAACCGGATACCACTGATGAGCAGATTGGGCGATTAACTCGTATGTTTGTCCCTATCGTGGCGCTAATCGCTTTATTTTTCACTTTTTTCGGCGGAAACAGTATTATTGCATTGCTGATCATGGCTTACAGCTTTGTACTGCAATTATTTCCACCTTTACTTTGCAGCTTGTGGAAGAAAAACCCTGTTACTAAAACAGGCGCATCTGCAGGAATTATAGCCGGTGTCATCATGGTTGCTTATGTAACCATAACCAGTGCGACTATGGGGACGTTCTTTCCGAAAGCCCCTCAGTTTATAAAAGATCTTGATATCGGTATAGCGGCACTTGTAGTTAACATTGTTGTCATGCTGGCAGTCAGTGCCCTTACAAAAATATCAGTAAAAACAGAGACAGATGTTGAGGAAACAGCGATATAACTGTTATTGAAAAGCCAGCCTTTTTCCATGTTTGTTTTACTTGGAGGAGAATAAATGAAAATCGTATGCATAGGAGACAGTCTGACAGAAGGATTAGGTGTTGATAAAGAAAAGTCCTGGCCGATGATTTTGGGAGAATTAGGAAAGATGGAGGTGATTAACAGAGGAATTTCAGGAGATACAACAACGGGGATGGTCGGTCGCTTTTACCAGGATGTTATTGGTTATCAGCCCACTCATGTCGTCATTATGGGCGGTTATAATGATCTATGGTGGGGCATGCCGGTAAATGCAATCTTGGCTAACATATACAGCATGGCAAAGCAGGCTTTACATCACCGGATTACGCCGGTTATAGGCATCCCCATTCCTATTTACATGAAAGGATTGGATCATGATATTATTTGGGAACCCATCGCTGGCTATCCGGTACTGCAGAGTAAATTCTCTCAACTTGTAAATGAGTTGAAGAATATGGCAGAAAAAAATAGATGGCACTATTTCGACTTTTATAGCCTGTATATGAATGAGAACAAAGTGATTAATCAGCAATATTTTCTAGATACGGACGGGCTGCATCCTAATGAGGAGGGACATCTGGATATGGCGAAGCTCGCGTTGGGTTCATCAATATGGACCTAATAGACGAAAGAGTAAGACGTCATCTTTGATAAAAGTACAATTTGATAAACCAAAAAAGCCTTAGAAATGAATCTAAGGCTTTTTGGTTGCGGGGAAGAAACTTTATGTTAACTGGATCTGTATCTAATATACATATGAAATTTACACGAAGTTTTATCGTGTGGAGAGATAAGAGCTTGCGATTCGTTATTAAAGTAGTTTTATCTTATAGCTTATATCATACAATTAAATGATTAAATCAATGAAATTAAGGAGGATCGTTATGAAAGCAATTGTATGCACAAAATACGGTTCACCCGATGTTCTGGAACTCCAAGAGGTAGAAAAACCTGCTCCCCAGGACAATGAAGTATTGGTGAAAATTCACGCTACAACAGTAGCATCGGGGGATTTAAGAGTTCGGAGTTTCAATAGTCCTATCTTGTTATGGTTACCCATGCGAATTTTCTTAGGTCTGAGAAAACCGAGAAAATCAATACTGGGCGTGGAATTAGCTGGGGAGATAGAGGGAATAGGGAAGAATGTAAAAGAATTCAAAAAAGGCGACCAAGTTTTTGCCATGACCGGGATGAATTTTGGGGCTTACGCCGAGTACACATGTTTACCTGAAGACGGGGCAGTGGCAATAAAGCCTGCCAATGTGACCTATGAGGAAGCCGCTGCCGTTTCTTTTGGGGGAACTTCAGCACTGCATTTTCTAAGGAAAGGAAATATTCAAAAGGGACAAAAAGTTCTTATCTATGGAGCATCCGGTGCAGTAGGAACTTCGGCGGTACAGCTCGCCAAATACTTTGGGACATATGTTACCGGGGTATGCAGTGCCGCAAATTTTGAATTGGTGAAATCGCTGGGAGCCGATAAGGTAATCGATTATACGAAAGAGGATTTTACGAAAAGAGAAGAGCGATATGATATTATCTTTGACGCAGTGGGGAAAAGCTCGAAGTCAAATTGTAAGAAAGCACTTACTCCGAACGGCAGATACGTGTCAGTTGAAGGGCAAGGGATAGCAAAGGTACGTACTGAAGATTTACTTTTCCTCAAAGAGCTTATTGAGGCAGGAAAGATAAAATCGGTAATTGATAAACGCTATCCGCTGGAACAAATTCCCGAGGCTCATAGATATGTAGAAAAAGGACACAAAAAGGGAAATGTAGTAATAACTGTGGCCCATGATGACAATTAGAAAGCATACACCCAAGTTGGATTTATATCATAAAGAACAATTCGGATGAACAAGTAAAGCAGAACCAGCAAATAGTGGAGTTATTGAAGGAAATTAATGAGAAGTTACATAAGTGAGCAGCAATGACAACGAAATAAGGACAAACGGCGTCGAACCAATAAGAGATCCAGAACAAATCTGCCCTGTAAAGGAGTATTTGTTCTGGATCTCTTATGATAGTTACTTTTTATTGGTGTTCGGCATTCATTCCGAGTTATGAATTCAGTGATATTTTACTGTTGCGCGTCATAAACCTTATAACATGGCGGAGAGATAATATAGTTTTCATTTTTTCAAAGAACCGAGATGAATGGGATATCTCAAGAAAGCGTTTCCATAAAAATGAAATAAAATTGACATCATCTCGATAATAGCCACAGGGCACTCGGATTGGGATACAGCACCTTTTTAGCGGAAGCGCTATACCAAAGTAAATGTTCTTTCTTTCCATTCCGCATCTTTATAAGCTTTTGCAATTCCCCATTGATGGACATTTTCTTTTTTGACTTCCTTTACTTTAACTGATACCGCAGCCGGAGAGTCCAATGGAAAAGGGCGGAGGGACACTTGGTTCGAGTCGAGCCACTCTGCGATGATTTTTTGTCCGCCAGTAAATGGAAACATTTCTGGGAATCCGTCTTTAAACCATGGAAATTCTTCCGCCTTGGGGGTGCCAGGTTCTTGCATGCACAAATATAAAGAGAGATCATCGCAAAATTGAATCATTAGGAAATGAAATTTTAATAGATCTTCCTTATGTGCTTGAAAGAAGTTCAATTGTTCCATCAAACGGCGCTGTCTGGCTTTTTCTTGTTTGGAGAATTCAATGGCGGCAGGCTCCTTCGCTCCAACCAAGAAGGAACGGTAGTGTAGACTGCACAGTAATCCGGCATAAGGGGACTGCTGTTCCACTTCATCGATTCCTTTTTTATAAAAGGTGAGCTTAGGGACTAAAGGAAAGTCGATGAAGGAATAGGGCCGCTTGACCTTGTCATTCCAAAAAGGAGTTTCATCCAAATCAATCCATGCACGATCATGTTGATCTATGGCATAAATCACTTCATTCCATCGTTCCGTTCCTTCCATATAGGCAGGATTCCAATGCCGGGAAATGTCCCCCGAAAGCAGGCCATGATGGTGCTGCGGAATCATTACCCAATCATGTTCTCTCTCATAGATGATCAAGCTATCACCCCATTTTATACGATATTTTACATTGTTTCTTCTACTATATTTCATCTATTTACAAAGAGGCAAGACAAATGAACAGCCAGACGATATAATGCTCTTTCTATCATTTGTTGGATAGACATAAAGCGGCTTCTTTCCTTTTGTTGTGCCCATCGTTTTACCGGGTTCGGAAAAATATACGATTTAAACCATGAAAGTTTTTGAAAAAATGATGAAAGATAATCTGACAAAGAATGAGATTTTATATGAAGTCGTTAGTATGATGATATCAAGTACATAAGAGAAGGGAAAGATGAATATGAAAATGTTTATGAATACTTTAGAAAAGAATATCTCATGCATGTTTGAAGCCATGTATCTCTACACATTGTTCTTTCTTGTGGAATTACAAACTACAACCGGGAACTTCTTGAAAACAAAATAGAGGTTCGTGTAATAACTCCCCTTGAATAAGCTTATGATGAATATTCCTCGATTGTTTACAATTCCTTTATTTATTTCTCCATTATCTACCCATTGCCCCAGGCACATTTTTTATGGCTCCTCTCATCTTAGATTAGCACACAGTGACTGCACCAGCATTTTATTTTACATTGAAAAATCCCTGGATGTGATTAGAATCCAGGGATTTTTGATAGGTTGAAATCAATGTTATATGAAATAGATTTGTATAGAGCATTCCTTTCGATCAATATCCTGGCAGGGCTGCGAAAATAGACCTGCAGCTATAAAATGCCCCTCCATTTGAAAGAGGGGCATTTATCCGTTCTTATTATTCTGTAACTGTTACTTCAATCGGCTCAGCTACAAGATGCCATTCTTTCCCGAGCATTTGGAATGTATGCATCGTAAACACATTTACCGTTCCAGGCTCAATTGCTTCAATGGTATTGCCTTCGATTTTAACCTTCGTTTCTCCGTTGTTCACGAAGAGAGTCGTCGGAATATTTTCCGTTTTGTCCTCACGATAATTTACAAAGGATTTGACCTGAATCACTGCCGATTTTCCGACTTTCAGGTTCACTTTTTTGTTTGGAATCTCCAGGCGGATCGGTGCATCCGTCAGCCACTGCGTGTAGTCCGTGATCGGTCCGACAACGCCGGCCTGCAAGGCTTGTCCAAATGGATTCTCGTCTCTGAACGTCCAATGCATATTTAGGAATCCGCGCTGGCGCATATACTGGATGAATTCCGGATACAGACTGCCATAGCTTGCATTCAGCGTCGCGTTCATGCTGGCGCCGTACTGCATCATTTGCTGGGCTTTTTTCAGCCTGCCGTCTAATTCGGAAGGGATGCCTGCCGAGTAAAGATAACCGGTACCGACTTCACGGTTGAGACTGCGAACGTTTCTAATATGGTTGGAATTAAAACTTTGAATGACTACGTTATCAATCATTCCAGCTTGCTCGATTTCCTGCATCACTTGCTTCTCGATGCCATCCGCCTTCAACTCGACAAGCAGGACTACATCTTTCCCCTTAAACTCATTCAAAAACTCTTCAAAGGAAGGCACCTTTTCACCTTGGAATTCGGGACTGAACTTGATACCGGCATCCAATGCACGGATCTGTTCAAGCGTTAAATCCTTTACATTGCCCGTGCCATTCGTTGTTCGATTCACACTGTAATCATGCATAATGACCAGCTTGCCATCCTTCGTCATCTGAACATCGGTCTCAATCATATCGGCTCCCAATTCGTAAGCTTTTCGATAGGAAGTCATCGTATTTTCAGGCGCAAGTGAAGGAACACCGCGATGTGCCGCAACGATTGGTCGCTGAACAATCGTATTCTCCGGATATTGTCCCAATGCATCAATGGAGGCTTCAGGTTTCTCTGTCACGATACCATCCACTCCAAGATGAATGAGCGTATGGGCGGCTTGTACATCCCCTGCACCGCTTCCCCAGACCGAAATTGCACGGCTATGTAAATAATGGACCACATCAGGATTCAGATTCTTTTGCGGGATTACCGCAACCATCGCATCACTATCATGAATATCACGCACGAAAGCAGCCATATCATTCTTATTAAAAGATGACTTGTTGTAAAGAAGGGCACCTCGAGCCGTTTTAATGAAACCGCGCATTTCTTTCACAATGGCAGGGTTGCTGGATAAAATCTGAAAATCATGTGTCTGTGTTTCTTTCAAGATATTCGCAAGACCTTCAATATCCGCATGTTCTTCTACCTGAACAACCGGAATGAATTTGCCCTTTATGTTTTCTAAAGTTGTTTCAATAGGAACCCCGTCAACAGTCCATTCTCCCTGCCCGTTCCGCTTTGCCTGCAGGATAACGGAAGATACGTCTTCCTGCGCAGCGGCTTGTGAAATGATTGTAGGCGGGTTTACAATATTCGTTTTTGCTTCTTTCGGGAGAAAAGCATTCGCTTGAGCTAAAGGCGGAAGCGCATTCGAGTATGCATTTACCTTAACATTATCAAATTGAACGGTCGCACCGTTCGCTTGAAAGCCAACATCTCCGGTTGTCCATTTCCCGGCTTGATCCGTATCAATCACAAGCTGCCCGTCAATGAATTGCTGTACACGATTGCCGCTTGCAATCACTTTAATATGATATGTCTTATTGAACTTCATATTTTCCGGATAAAAATTTGTTTCCGGCACGACCCACTGATTTTTTTCATTACGAATGGCGAACTCGAGCCCATTCATTGCCGTCGTTCCTCTGCGCATGGCGAATTGATAATACGGATAAGAATTCGGCTGTACACGATACATTAACGAAGCCCATCGGCTGTCTTCTACCGCGCTTTGAAATGTCATATCCGCTTCAAAAACGTAATTCCCTGATTGATTTTCTAAAGGAATGACTACTCTGGCAGGAGTAGAGGAGGAGGGAGAAGATAACACAAGCTTGCCGTCCGCAACTTTGGCATCTCCTTGCACAAGCTTCCAGCCGGCAGGCAGCCCGCCGTTGGCGATTTGGTCAAAGTTCTCTTCTGTGAGAACTTGCTCCGAGGCGTGAACCTTGAGTGAGCTGTCAACCGGAGCCACCCACATACTTCCAAAAATACTTGCCGATACTAAAACAGCTGCAACTTTTTTTGAATTTCCCCTAAATTTCGGTCTCATTGCTAGTCTCCTTTTATATTTAGTAGAAACATTGTGACTGATTGGCAGGCGTTCTTCTGTATCTTTAATAGATAAGCAAGAAGTGATATATATGTTTCCTATGAAGATATTACGTAATGAAGGTAAATGTAGAATGAATGTTTTGCAAAGATATTGTAAAAATATTGTAAAAATGGGATAGAGGGATAAGAAGGGAAAGAAGCGGGTATGGTGGTATAAATCTGCATTCGCTAATGTAGTAAATAATCTGTTAAAAGTTAACCAATCCGTCCAAACTCTAAAAAAACCTGCATTTTACTTGAAATGCAGGTTTTTTCTTTTGATTTAAAGGATTTGGGAAATGAATACTATCTATTTTATTTTCACTATATTAATCGTTAGTTGAAAAATAATGAAAAAAACCACTCTATCCATATTGGCTAGCGGAAATTTACAAATAATTAAAACGTTTATATTTATTTAACAATTCTTTACATTGCCTTTATTAACATTCTTTTATTAATTACATATAATCCTAGTTGTGAGTTCATTAAAAACCATTTTAGGGGGCTAATAATCTATGGATCGTCGTTTGTTTTTAACTTATGTAGGAAGCGGTACTGCGGCATTAGTTGCAGCGTCATCTGGAATCGGCGCATTAACAGGGAACGCCATGACAGCCAATCATTTAATGAATGGACAGCCATCAGGACAAGGAAAGCCTCTTACAGCACCGTTCACACCAGTTAAACGCACATGGGAGAACGAGCTAGTATTACCTAAAGGATATAATTATAACATCATTGCTTCCTATGGAGATGTCATTAACTCAAAAGGCGAAAAGTTCGGGGATGCAGCGGACCTTACTGTGTACTTCCCAATTGATAGTTTAGAAGGCGGAAACGATTCAGAAGAAGGCCTAATCTGGGTTAATCATGAATTTCCTGAGCCAGGAAACTATATGAAAATGTTAGGAATTAGCGAAGCTGCTTTTAAAAAAGAAAACCTTTCTAACTATCCCGAGTTGCTAAAAATGGAAAAAGAAGCAGTCGGCGGCTCTGTGATTCGTGTCAAAAAAGAAAAGGGCGAATGGAAATTGGTCAAAGACGATACATATAACCGCCGTGTCGATGGGACAACCCCTATTGAATTAACAGGTCCTGCGAAAGGAAGTAAATATGTCAATGGCGCTACAACAGTTTTTGGCTCGCTTGGGAATTGCAGCGGTGGACGCACCCTATGGAATACAGCTTTATCCTGTGAGGAAAACACAGAATATGGAGACGATTATGGCTGGCCTAACTTCGATGATACTCATTATGGCTGGGTAGTTGAAGTCGATCCTTTTAATCCAAACAGACCTGTTCGTAAACATACGGCACTTGGACGCTTTGCACATGAAAATGCAGCAATGGGCTTGACAAAAGACGGCAGAGTGGTCGTTTACATGGGTGACGATAAAGGTGATGCTTGTTTCTATAAATTCATCAGTGAGAAGAAATTCAACCCAACCAACCGTGAAGCAAACTTCGATATTTTAGAAAGCGGAACATTATATGTGGCGAATCTTGGAAAACAAAAATGGGTTGCGCTTGACTATGCAACTAATACCACTCTACAAGAAAAATTTGCTGACCAAGCTGATGTCTTAACGAATGCACGTGCAGCAGCCCTAGCTGTCGGAGGAACTAAATTAGACCGTCCAGAAGACGTGGAAATCCATCCGCATGACGGAACTGTCTTTTTAGCGTTAACGAATAACTCCGGCCACGGTAATTTCCATGGTCAAATTGTACGGTTTGCCCTTGTGAATGGTGATCATGCTAGTGATTCATTTACGTTTGAAGTATTTATTGCCGGCGGACAACAAAGCGGCATTACTTGTCCGGATAACCTTCATTTTGACAGCAAAGGAAACCTTTGGGTTGTAGAAGACTTCGGTGCGACTGAAGATAATATGTATGCAGCCTATAAAAACTGTGGTGTGTTCATGATTCCAACAGACGGTAAAAGCTATGGTGTTCCACACCAATTTGCATCAGGTCCAAAGGGATGCGAAGTCACCGGTCCATGGTTAACGCCTGATGAGCGTACGTTATTCTTGGATGTACAGCATCCAGATACGTGGAATCCATATCCTGGACAAAGTTTTGGACGTTCTTGTTTAGTAGCTGTACAAGGTGGAAGCTTCGGGAAATAATAACTGTTAAGCAGATGAACAGGGTAGTCGACTTAAGTCATGCTGCAAAATAGGAATGACAAATCGTTAAGTTAAAAATCTTTCAATCCTCTTTATAAAAGGTTCTTTTCTAAAAGATTGTTGTTTTTAGATAGGTTTCTTAAAAGATAAGCGTTTAAGGTTGGTTGGAGCGGAAGGTGCGAGACTCCTGCGGGAGCAGCGGGACAGGTGAGACCCCACAGGCTGTAAGCCGAGGAGGCTCACCGCACGCCCCGCGGAAAGCGAGTAACCTGGAGCGGAAACCACTCCCTACTACTTGTTAAATAGCAACAAAGTTTGCGAAAACAGCCTTATAAAAAAAGGTGTAAACGGGGAATCTCGTTTGCACCTTACCATATTTCATATGGGAGGAGCATCTCAGCTGATGTTTGCTTGTATAAAACACGTTAAGGAAGCTTTAAAGACGATGTATCTTCCACACGTTCACGTTATCTCGAACCAAGACCAAGTAAGTGAAAGTGCCAGATGCCATATTTGCGGTCATAAAGCTCATTATAAATTGTTCAATTATCTACCTCAAAAGAAGCAGGGTTTGAAAAAGGTTATATAATAGGAGGTCAAGTAGAATGTTACAAAACATCGGAATTCCTGGTTTGATTTTAATACTTGTCATTGCTTTGATTATCTTTGGTCCCTCTAAGCTGCCGGAAGTCGGACGGGCTTTTGGACGCACATTAACTGAATTCAAGAGTGCGGCCAAAGGGTTAGTATCCGATGAAGAGAAAGAGGAAGCGAAAAAGCCTGAATTAACGGCTGTGGAAAAGAAGCAGGAGAAATCGGCAGTTTCATAATTATGGGTAGACGAGGAAACTCGTCTATTTCTTTTTTATATAAAAGCAGGAGGTATTCAGAATGGAAAATAAAGACATAAAACTGATTGAACATTTAGAGGAACTTCGTCAACGAATCATTAAAACCTTACTTGCATTCATTGTCTTTCTCATCACCACGTTTATTTTTGTACAGGATATTTATAATTGGCTAATTAGGGACCTTGACGGAAAGCTGGCCATCTTGGGTCCGAGTGATATTTTATGGGTGTATATGATTCTATCAAGTGTATTTGCCATAGCAGCGACGATTCCTGTTGCCGCCTATCAGACGTGGAGGTTTGTAATGCCGGCGTTGACCAAAGAAGAGCGTAAGGTGACTTTAAGTTTTATTCCAGGGTTATTTCTTTTGTTTATGATGGGAATCTCTTTTGGTTATTTTGTCCTGTTTCCGATTGTGTTAGGGTTCCTAACAAAACTGTCTGCGGGGCAGTTTGAAATGATGTTTACGGCAGATAAATATTTCCGGTTCATGATTAGCTTGAGCCTGCCGTTTGGCTTTCTGTTTGAGATGCCCTTGGTCGTGATGTTCTTAACGAGATTAGGAATTCTTAACCCAATCAGACTGGCTAAGGCGAGGAAACTGTCCTATTTCGCTCTTGTTGTCGTATCCATCCTCATCACTCCTCCTGATTTAATATCGGATATCCTGGTTATCGTTCCTTTACTTCTTCTTTATGAAGTGAGTGTCACCATCTCCAAAATTGTGTATAAGAAGAAACTTATAAGAGAAATGTCAGTGTGATCAGTAAATGTAAGGCCCCCGTTGTTTTGAGAAGCGGGGGTCTTTCCAATGTTGAGGGTTTACGGGGCAAACCTCTGAGGATACATAAGAGATAGGTGAAAGAGAGGAGAACAATTTGGGAGTGGTAAATTACACTTTATTAAAATAGACAATGGGTAAAAGTACAATTTTATCATTTGAACAAAAGTGTTCAAATGATAAAATTTAGAGCATTAATTTTCATTTTAAACATTTTTGTTTAAAAAATATGTGTACAATATTGTTCAAGTGTGTGTATAATATACTTGTTACATATTGAATATTGTGAAAACTTTATTTTTGAGATTCGTAGAAAAAGAGATTTGGTCCATATTAAAAAATCTATTAAAAACAACCTTATATAAAGGAGTTTGATTGATATGACAACAGTAACGAAAATTTCCCCATTTAAAAATGAGCCGTTTACAGACTTTACCCGTGAAGAAAATAAACAAGATATGCAAACCGCGCTTGCAAAGGTAAAAAAAGAGTTAGGAAGGGAGTATCCTTTGTACATCGGTACTGAAAAAATCGTTACGGAAGATCAAATGGTCTCTATTAATCCAGGAAATGTAGAGGAAGTCGTCGGCCGTGTGAGCAAAGGGACTCAAGCATTGGCAGAACAAGCGATGCAAAAAGCGATGCAGGCCTTTGAATTTTGGAAGAAAGTTTCTCCTGTTGAACGCGCCGAGTACTTATTCAAGGCAGCTGATTTAATGCGCCAACGCAAACACGAGTTTTCCGCTTGGCTTGTTTATGAATCAGGGAAGAACTGGGCTGAGGCTGATGCCGATACAGCAGAAGCCATTGATTTTATGGAATTCTATGCACGAGAAATGATTCGCCTGAGTGAGACTTCTATTCATCAGCCTCTTACTAAAATTGAAGGCGAAGCTAATCAAATCACATATATTCCGCTTGGAGTAGGGATTGTTATTTCTCCTTTTAACTTCCCATTAGCCATTATGGCTGGAACAACTGTAGCAGCGATTGTGTCAGGAAATACAGTCATCCTTAAGCCGGCAGATTCTACACCCGTAATTGCAGCCAAATTTGTCGAGTTAATGGAAGAAGTGGGACTGCCGTCAGGTGTACTCAATTTCATTCCGGGGAACGGAATAGAGGTTGGGGAATACCTTGTTGAGCATCCGAAAACTCGCTTTATATCGTTCACAGGTTCCCGCGAAGTAGGATGCCGTATCTATGACCGTGCATCAAAAGTTCATCCTGGTCAAATTTGGTTAAAGCGTGTCATTGCAGAAATGGGAGGGAAAGACGGCATCGTAGTCGATGAAACAGCCGACTTAGATGCCGCTGCAGCGGCTATTGTTGCTTCTGCCTTTGGTTTCCAGGGACAAAAATGCTCAGCTGGATCGAGAGCTGTTATCGTGGAATCTGTTTATGACGAAGTGGCGGCAAAAGTAACGGAATTAACAAAGAGCTTACGAGTAGGATTGCCGGAAGAAAATGCTCCAATCGGCCCTGTCATTGACCAAAGAGCGATGGAGAAGATTTTGGCATACATTGAAATCGGCAAAGAAGAAGGAACACTGCTGGCAGGCGGATCAAAAGCTGATGGAAACGGATTTTATATCCAACCTACTGTTTTTGCGGATGTTGATCCGAAAGCCCGCATTATGCAAGAAGAAATTTTTGGCCCTGTCCTCGCTTTAGCGAAAGCAGCGGATTGGAAAGAGGCTATTGAGATTTATAATGATACAGAATATGGCTTAACAGGTGCCTACTTCTCTCAAGACGAGGAACGCATTGCTTATGCGCTGGAAACGATGCACTGCGGAAACCTCTATATTAATAAAAAATGTACAGGTGCATTAGTCGGCGCTCATCCATTTGGCGGATTCAACATGTCCGGGACGGACTCTAAAGCCGGTGGTTATGATTACTTATTATTGTTCACACAGGCAAAATTAACTTCTCGGAAAGTGAAATAAGGTAAAGAAGATGGGTCAAAAGGGAAAAAGAAACCCTTTTGACCCATCCTCCTGAAAGGCTCCGTCATGAAAATCCAGTAAAACCAAGGGATTATATGGCGGGGCCTTTCAGTAAAAATCAGTTTTTGTGTTTGATTAGAGACTTATGGACCAGCCTCTTTTATAAAACAATCGATGTTCATTTAGAGAAGAATGTAAAAGGTACATGAATACGCCTTCATACATACTCCTTAAATTCCTTGGATGACCCTATTCTACATTGCTTCTTACTCTTCAATATTATCTGCATCAAGCCCCCTTAAGAAAAAAGTTTCAAATGTAAAGTATGCTGAATAAGAGAGCCTTCGTTTGGGTATAAAGATAACAAAGTTTATAAATTATTAGATAATTCACAAAATTGTCAAATCATTATCGAAAACCACCTTTATAAATTAACTGAATTATTTTATTATTTAGACGAATAAACCTTTAAATCATTTTCCCTATCCCAAATTCCACGAAAAAGGAGGATTAATATGTCGCGAAAACTGAGCAAGTATAGAAAGTCATTTGAAGAGCTAGTACAAGAAAACAAGCAAGAGTTACTTAATGATAAACACGAACTAGAAAAAATTGAAAACCGCATCGAAAAACGCCATGAAATAAAAAAGCTTGCTTAACATCAGCTAACTTTTTAATGACTTTCATGGAATCAAAAGCCCTTGAAGTTAAGATTCAGGGATTTTTGATTCCATGCAGCATACATATGATCTTATTGATGGGTACCATTCCCTGGCGTTCATAAATTTTGCGTACAAAGCTGTGAATTTAGGTGACAGGTTTGATATGATAGTACATATTTTAGAGAATCTAACCAATTATGAGACGCGGGCAGAGATTATGTGATCGGGGCCGATTGTCTTATTTTCTTTTCCTTACGTATGCTGTTTGTTATTCATTCGTTGCTATTTCACTCTTTTATACAGTAAAATGAATGTGGAATCGATTTCAGTTGACAGCGGGGTGATGAACAAATGCCTACAATATCCGATGTAGCAAAATTATCAGGGTTGTCAAAAACAACCGTTTCACGTGTGATAAATAACCATTCATATGTTTCAAAAGAGAAAAAAGAGCTCGTAATGAAGGCAATGAAAGAACTTAACTATACGCCAAACCCTTCTGCAAGAAGGTTAAGAGGAAACTTAACGACAACAATAGGTGTTATTGTACCTAGAATTGTGAACCCATTCTTTTCGTCTTTAGTGAATTCCATTGAACAGGCTGCCTATAAAAAGGGATACCAAGTGCTGATTTGTCAAAGCAATGAAGATAAAGCGAAAGAATTAGCATTTTTAAACTTATTAAAAACAAAACAAGTAGATGGAGTGATTATGACTTCAATCGAAAATGATTGGGATGTTATAGAATCCTATAAAGAATACGGTTCTATTTTGTTATGCAATGATTACGTCAATCAGGCAGTTGTCCCAATGATTCGTTTAGATCAAACGAAAGGGGCATATTTGGGCGCTAAACATTTGATTGAAAGAGGTCACCAAAAAATTGCTTATTGCACAGGCGGATTGTTTGATGAGCAGGGGAAAGGCAAGGATCGTAATCAAGGTTTTCAAAAAGCCTTACATGAAGCGGGAATTAAAATCAATCCGAAATGGATTTTTATCGATCAGCATACGATCGAAGATGGTAAACAGGTAATCAAGCAAATTCTAGAGATGGATGATCGTCCAACCGCTATTTTTACTGGTAGTGATGAAGTAGCGGGCGGAATCATGATTGGAGCAAAAGAGCGAGGCTTAATCATTCCTGATGACCTTGCAATCATTGGATTCGATGATCAGCCAATTGCCGAAATACTAGACCCTAAACTGACGACCATTCGCCAGCCTGTCAATCAGATGGGGGAAAAATCCGTAGAAGTGATTATCGAGATGTTGGATAATCCCGAAATAGAGATAAAAAATTACGAGCTGCCGATCGAATTAATTGTACGGCAATCAACATAATGATGTCATTCTTGTTTATTCTACATTAACAAAATCAATACAAGTGAGGGGGCAAGGTGAAATCGTTAGAACCATTTCATTTTGTCCTTTTTGAGGGTTTTCCTAGGAACAAAATAGGTAATTAAGTGATTAATAATTTGAATATTTGATAAGTAAGCGTTGACAGAATGTAAAAGCCGAAAGTATAATAAAAAACAGGAACCGGTTCCATTGCTAATAGGTTATTAAACTTATATTTTTTTACCCTATTATGGAACCGATACCATAATAATTTTAGGTGTTTTACAGCTGTTCTACATATAATTAATGATTAAATAGGTAGTTTCTCTTTAATAATTGTAGGATTATTTTTTTGTACGTTTATGGAATCGATACCACACATGATTACAGGTGTAATAATCTAAGAAGATAGTTTAAATGTATATATTGTTGGAGGGGACAACATTGAAGAAAAAGTGGTGGCAAAAAGAAGTTATTTATCAAATTTATCCCAAAAGCTTTTATGACTCGAACAATGATGGAATAGGCGATATAAAAGGGATCACCCAAAAACTAGATTACTTACAGTCTCTAGGGATTACGATGGTGTGGATTTGTCCAGTCTATAAATCTCCAATGGCTGATAACGGGTATGATATCTCAGATTATTATCAATTAAACCCGGAGTTCGGAGAGATGAAAGATTTGGATGAGTTAATTGTTACGGCAAAAGAAAAAGGCATTAAAATTGTTCTTGACCTTGTCATCAATCATACATCCGATGAACATCCTTGGTTCCAGGACCTATTAAACAATCCTGAGAGCAGCCCATATAGGGATTATTATGTTTTGAAGTCTGGGAAAGACGGCCAGCCTCCTACCAATTGGCGATCTGTTTTCGGCGGCAGTGTATGGGAGCCTTTGAAGAATACGGATGAATATTACTTTCATTCTTTTCACAAAAAGCAGCCAGACCTGAATTGGGAAAACAAAAAAGTCCGGGAAGATTTATATAAAATGGTCAATTACTGGCTGGATAAAGGAATTGCCGGATTTAGAGTAGATGCCATAACGTTTATTAAAAAAGACCAAAATTATGATAACATTCCGGCTGACGGAGTAGACGGCCTTGGAAAATGTACAAAGAAGACTCGTAATCAACCGGGCATTGCCGAATTCCTTCACGAATTAAATGATGAGACCTTTGCTAAATATGATTGTGTCACCATTGGAGAGGCGCCTGGTGTACCTTATGAGCAATACGGTGATTACATTGGGGACAATGGCTACTTTTCCATGATTTTTGATTTTAGATATGCAGACCTTGATGTCGCTTCCGGCAGCGAGTGGTTTAAGAGAGTCGATTGGAATGTGTTAGATTTAAAAAAATTAATCTTCACCAGTCAAAAGGAAATCCAAAAAGTGGGCTGGGGAGCAAACTTCTTAGAGAATCACGATCAGAACCGATCAATCAGCAAGTATATAAAAGAAGAAGAAAACCGGAACTTCTATTCTGCGACTATGCTTGGGGCAATGTTCTTTTATCTCCGGGGCACGCCTTTCATCTATCAAGGACAGGAAATTGGGATGACGAATTTCAAACGCAAAAGCATTGAGGAATTTGATGATATTTCAAGTATCGACCAATACTATCGTTCCATAAACGAAGGCTTTAGTGCAGAAGAAGCATTACACTTTATGAACTTACGAAGCCGTGATAACTCAAGAACGCCCTTTCATTGGAATGATCAGGAATATGGCGGATTCTCAAAAGTTCAGCCTTGGTTAGGGATGAACGAGAATTACAAAACGATTAATGTGGAACAACAAGAGCAGGACCCGGATTCTATCCTGAACTTTTATAAAAAAATCATTCAAGTCAGGCAGTGGAAGGAATGCTTAATCTATGGAAAAATTGAACCTATTTTAGAAGAACATCCGACGATTGTTGCGTATAAACGTAAATTGGATTCAGAAGAAGTGGTTTGTTATTTCAATTTTTCATCTGAAAGTCAAAAAGTCGAATTAGATGCTAAGTATGATGTGTTATTAAACAACTACAAAGAAGAAAAAGAAACGATTTCTGAGCAAACATATTCTTTAAAACCATATCAAGCACTATTACTCCTAAAGAAAGAGGAGAGTTGTCATGAGTGAAAATCGATATGAACGTATCGGAAAAGAAATTGTACATGTTATTGGCGAGGATAATATCGAATCGTATGTCCACTGTGCAACAAGGTTACGGTTTGCGGTTAAAGACCGCAGTCAAATTAATGATGAGGCCATTGAAAAGATAGACGAAGTCAAAGGCGTATTTTATAACGCTGGTCAATATCAGGTTATTTTAGGTACTGGAACAGTCAATAAAGTATACGCCGCTTTACGGGGAAATCAACCTGACCATGAGAATGAACAGCCAAAGAAGGAAGGGAACTCCGTTTCAAAAGAAAAGGGGATTAGGCGGGCTGTCAGAATGCTGGCAGATATCTTTATCCCTATTATCCCGATCATTGCAGCGACAGGTTTATTCCTTGGATTAAAAGGTGTGTTGTTCAGTGATGCATTTTTGGGCTTGATGGATATGAGCTCCAATGATGTTCCTGAAAATCTGAAGACACTTATATCTGTACTTACGGATACCGCTTTTGCCTTCTTGCCGGCGTTAATTTGCTGGTCTGCTTTCAGGAATTTTGGAGGGATGCCGATTATTGGCTTTGTCCTTGGACTCATGCTTGTTTCTCCTGCCCTCCCAAATGCATATGCGGTAGCAGACATAAACAGCGGAGTCAAACCGCTAATGGTGTTCGATTTCATCCCGGTTGTCGGTTATCAGGGTAAAGTCTTAACCGCACTGGTGGTTGGAATCCTTGGAGCGAAACTTGAGAAAAGGTTACGGGCTGTCATGCCGAATGCATTAGATCTGATTTTTACTCCTTTTTTTGTTTTATTAACGATGATGGTTGCCGGTTTGCTTATCATTGGGCCTTTATTGCACTTTGTGGAAGCGGGACTCGTAACCGTTATTACCCAACTTATTAGTGCGCCGCTGGGTATTGGTGGCTTGTTCATTGGCTTTTTATACCCATTAGCCGTTATGACGGGAATGCATCATTTATTTATTGCGATTGAAACAACCCTGCTGGCAAATACCGGCTTTAACCCATTGATTACATTATGTGCGATGTACGGGTTTGCGAATGCGGGGACATGCTTGGGAATTACATTAAAAGCGAATAAAAAAACGGTAAAGGTGACAGGTATGAGTGCAACTCTTACACAGTTACTGGGTGTTAGTGAGCCGGCCTTGTTTGGTGTCGTGATGAGGTACAGCATGAAACCGCTTTATGTGATGATTGCTTGTTCGGCTGTAGGAGGAGCGATTCTTTCCTTATTAAACATCAAAGCGAATTCATATGGTTTAGCTGTCGTTCTTTCTCCTTTAATGTACATTTATGAGTGGAACCAGCTTGTTGTTTATGCGGTGGTGTCAATTTTGACGTTTGCTGCTGCATTTATCATCACTTCTTTATTTGCAGTGCCAAAAGAAGTGATGGTTAAAGATGATAATCAGAAACTGAGCAATGTTAGTTAAAAGCTATTATTGATTCTTAAGACTAATAAATACAGCATGCTGGCATTCTTCATTTTTTCAACACGTGTATGGTATCGATACCATACACGTGTTGAAAGGGAGTGAAGGGAATGAATAGATATTACAATGGGGAGGACAAGAACATGACATTAAAAATCAAAAAATTGCCGCTAGCAGCAGGTATACTATCTGCTTCGCTTCTTTTCACATCAGCTTGCGGAAGTGATAACGAATCTGGAGCTGAAAATAGCAGTAGTAATGGCGATCAAGTAGTAGTAGATATTTTTCAAGGAAAAGTTGAAATCGTCGACCAGTTGAAAGCGTTAACAGACCAATATACAAAAGAACATCCAAATGTTATCTTCAATCTTCAAACAGTAGGCGGGGGTGCGGATGGTGCCGCCGCATTAAAAGCTCAATTCGCTTCCGGAAATGCTCCAGATGTCTTTACGATCCAAGGCTATCAAGATGCACAAACATGGAAAGATAAATTAGAAGATTTATCCGATCAGCCATGGGTGAAAGATGCGTATGAAAGTTCATTGGAGGCAACGACAATGAACGGCAAAATTTATGGACAGCCTGTCAGTCTTGAGGGCTATGGCTTTGCTTACAATAAAGCATTATTTAAAAAAGCTGGTATTACGGAACCTCCAAAGACGTTCTCTGAATTAGAAGAAGCGGCGAAAAAGCTGAAGGCTGCCGGTATTACCCCATTCTCGGTAGGATACGGTGAATGGTGGGTGTTGGCGAATCACGGACTAAATATTCCGTTTGCCGCACAGAAGGACCCGGATGCCTTCATCAAAGGCTTGAATGAGGGAACAGCTAAAATGGAAGGCAATGAACAGTTTGATCAATATTTCAAACTGTTGGATTTAACCATTAAATATGGCAATAAAAATCCATTAACGACCGACTATAATACGCAAGTTACCCTATTCGCGACAGGTGAGACTGCCATGATTCAGCAAGGGAACTGGATTCAGCCAATGATTGATAAAATCACGCCAAACATGGAAGTTGGAATTCTCCCGATGCCTCTTAGCGATGATCCAGCCGTTGCCGATAAATTAGGAATCGATGTGCCAAGCAACTGGGTCGTTTACAACGGAGCGCCTGAAGCGGATAAAAAAGCGGCAAAAGATTTCTTGAACTGGATGGTAACTTCTGAAGAAGGAAAGAAAGCCCTTGTGGAAGACTTCAAATACATTCCAGCCTTTAAAACCATTGAGGCAAAAGGAATCGGCCCATTAGGTGAGGAACTTGTTAAATACTCCAAGGAAGGAAAAACATTCCCGTGGCAGTTTATGAAATATCCGGACGGTGCAGGGCAGGAGTTTGGTGCAACCCTCCAAAAATATGTAGATGGGGAAATATCCAAAGAAGAAGCGATGAAAGCCCTCGACAGCAGCTGGGCTAAATTAAAAAAATGATTATTTGTAAGCTAAAGGCTCTTCCTTGAAAAGGGAGAGTCTTTTTCGTTGTAAATCATCTTTTCCTTGGTAAACATCCCTTCAAAATGCGTCTAAGCATATTTTCATAGATTGGACGTAAAACACTATAGTACGCAAGCTTTTTGGGCGCCATACAATATGTAGTTTTTTTGGGTAAATTTTCTTATTTTTTAATTTTCTTATTGACTATGATAATCATTATCAATTATTCTGTTTGATGTGATCTGATATTGAAAATCATTCTCAAATGATGAAAGCGGAAACTATCGGATTAACAAAAACATAATGATTTTGATTTTCAAAAAAGGAGTGTTGAATCATGCAAGCAGTCGTTCCAACTCGTTCAGGAAATGAAGCCCTATTATTCATGCAAGAAAAAAGGGAATCCAATGCAAGGTCCTATCCAAGAAGATTGCCGCTTGCCATTCAAAGAGCCGAAGGCATTTATGTAACAGATATGGATGGCAAACAATATATAGATTGTTTAGCGGGAGCGGGTACACTAGCGCTAGGTCACAACCATTCCGTTGTCCGCGAAGCGATTGAAGGAGTCCTACAATCGTACGTACCTTTACATACACTTGATTTGACTACACCTGTCAAAGAAGCTTTTATTGATGAGATGTTCGCATCTTTACCACCATCATTTGCGGAAAAAGCAAAAATCCATTTCTGCGGCCCAACAGGTGCTGATGCAGTAGAAGCTGCCTTGAAGCTGGTGAAAACGGCAACCGGCAATAGATCCATTCTTTCTTTTCAAGGAGGATATCACGGTTCCACACACGGTACATTGAGTATTACCGGGACGCTGGGGCCAAAAAAGAATATTCACGCACTTGTACCAGATGCCCATTTCCTGCCGTATCCATATGAATATCGCTGCCCCTTCGGTGTGGGGAAAGAGGGACATCGCATTGGGACGACATATATCGAGAATGTACTGGATGATCCGGAAGGAGGAATTGTCAAGCCGGCCGGCATCGTCGTAGAAGTCGTACAAGGTGAAGGCGGTTCCATACCTGCCCCAGTCGAGTGGTTAAAAGAGCTTCGCCGCATAACGAAAGAGCGCGACATTCCACTGATCATCGATGAAGTACAAACAGGCATCGGCCGCACAGGAAAAATGTTTGCATTCGAGCATGCCGGAATCGAGCCGGATGTTCTCGTGCTGTCAAAAGCAATAGGAGGAAGCCTGCCGCTGTCCGTTGTCGTTTACGATCGTCGCCTTGATCAATGGGAACCGGGAACGCACATCGGAACTTTCAGAGGAAACCAAATGGCGATGGCTGCCGGCCAAGCAACGTTACGTTTTGTAAAGGAAAATCATTTGCCGGACCATGCACATGAAATGGGAACATATGTGATGGCTCAGTTAAAAGCGATTCAAAAGCAAGTGTCTTCAATCGGAGAGGTAAGAGGCAGAGGGCTTATGATCGGTGTTGAAATCATTAATCCAACGAAACAGCCAAACCAACTGGGAAGCTATCCTGCCTATTCCGAACTAGCGAAAAAAATTCAACAAGAATGCTTTAATCGTGGATTAATCTTAGAGGTTGGAGGGCGATTCGGCACAGTGATTCGCTTACTGCCGCCGCTCATTATTTCAAAAGAGCAAATCGATGAAGTGCTTCAGCGGTTCCAGGAAGCGATCATAAGCGCTGAAACTCAATTTGGATTGCGATAGAAGGTGATGGAATTGAATATGAACTTTGCACAATGGTTTCTACATGCCAATGATAAAAGCGAGAATATGTACCATACGCTCATGAATCAAGCTGTCGAGTTAGTGGCTGACCAAACAATGAGGGCCAATCAGCCTTTTTCGGGAGTCTCTCGGCAAGAGCTTGAATTAGCCGTGAAAGAAATGCTCGCCATCCCGGTTGCGGGGCAGAAGGTGGATGCTGTGATGGAAGAAATTCAAAACGTCATCGTGAGAAATTCATTATGGATTTCTCACCCTTCTGCCATGGCGCACCTTCATTGTCCACCGTTACTTCCGTCCGTTGCAGCAGAAGTGATCATCAATGCACTTAATCAATCGATGGATTCTTGGGATCAAAGCCCTGCTGCTACGTATGTCGAAGCTGAATTAATCAAGTTCTTTACGGAGCAGATCGGTTATTCACATGAAGCGGACGGTGTCTTTACGAGCGGCGGCACACAATCCAATTATATGGGGTTGCTGCTTGCTCGAAACAAAGCATGCCAAACGAACTTCGCGGTTCGTGTCCAGGAGGAGGGACTTCCGGTCGAGGCAAGAAGATTGCGAATTCTTTGTTCTGAGCATGCCCATTTTACCGTTCAAAAATCGGCGGCTCAGCTTGGGTTGGGAACGAATGCCGTCATCAAAGTGGCGGTAAATGACAAAAATCAACTTTGTGTCGAGGATGCCAAAGTAAAAATCGAACAATTAAGGCAACAAGGACTTCTTCCTTTTATGGTAGTGGCAACCGCGGGAACAACCGATTTTGGAAGCATAGATGGTTTAAGCGATATTGCGGAGCTGGCAGCCGAGGAGCAATTATGGCTCCACATCGATGCTGCCTACGGAGGAGCTTTATTGTTTTCACATCAATATAGCGGTCTCATTCGCGACTTGTACTTAGCCGATTCCATCACGATTGACTTTCATAAACTTTATTACCAATCGATCAGCTGCGGGGCCTTTTTCGTCAAACATAAACGGGACTTTCAGCAAATCGCCTATCATGCCGATTATTTGAACCCTGAAGAAGATCAGGAAGACGGCATTATGAATCTAGTGGAAAAAAGCGTCCAAACAACAAAACGGTTTGATGCTTTGAAACTATTGATGACTTTTAAATTGATGGGAAGCGATTTGTTCGGAGAGATGGTGGATTATACGATCAATCTGGCAAAAGAAACGGCGAAGCTGCTGAAGAATGAATCATGCTTCGAGGTGCTGAATGAGCCGGAACTCAATGCTGTCTTATTCCGCTACTTGCCATCACATCACCAGGAAGACCAGTTGTATGTCGATGAAATCAATCTGGAGCTTCAACGCTCTTTCTATCAAAGCGGTGAGTTGATTATGGCCAAAACGAAGCAAGCCGGCAAAGTATATTTGAAGTTTACGATGCTCAACCCTCTCAATACGATAGATAATATGAACATACATATTGAGCGAATGAAGCGAGCTGGAGAAAAAATAGAGAAAGAGCAAGGAGAGATCCGGTATGAATATTCCGTTCATTACTAATCATCTTACAATACAAAATTTGATCAATTGTTATGTGAAAGAAACAGGGGAAGGGGAATGGAAGCCTGCTGATGAAGTCCCTGTCCCACTAGAAGATGGAAGCACCAAAGAAGTATTAGTCATTTCGTTTGACCGGCAATCCATTACCTTATACATTCCGGTCCGATATAAATCGGTGACAGAACGCCATCTGTTTTCACCGATTATGTATTATCAAGTGAAAAACGATGAAATGAAACAGCTTGACTACATGACATTGATGGCATTCATGCAAAAAGAATTCTCACTATCATCCGATAAGCCTGTACAGGCCGATGAGCTTATGCTTCGAACCATCCTAAGCTATCAAAATATGAAAAGAATTATTTCAGATCGAAGCAGCAACTTAGAAGAATGCTATCAAGCCGAAAAAACGTTTCTTCAATCAGAGCAATCCTTGTTAATTGGACATCAAGTACATCCGACTCCGAAAAGCCGTCAAGGAATCGATGAAGATGAAGAGCCTATTTTTGCACCAGAGAGAAAAGGGGCTTTCCAGCTCCATTATTTCCGGGCTGTCAGTGAGATCGTCGACGAAGATTCGGTTTTGGCTCAAAACGCTTCCGCCCTTATAAAGGAAGAGCTAAAGAAAGACCCGTTCGTTACGCCATCATTTAAAGACGAGTATTGCCAGGAAGATCATTTTTCACTTATCCCTGTCCATCCGCTGCAAGCACGAAAACTGCTAGGGCGGGAAGATGTGTGCGCTCTCATTCAATCAGGAAAACTCGATTATTTAGGCCCGCACGGAAGAAAGTTTTATCCGACCTCTTCCGTTCGGACGGTGTACCATCCGGAAGCAGGCTTTATGTACAAGTTTTCAATTCCGGTGAAAATCACGAATTCACTGCGCATCAATAAGCGAAAAGAGCTCGATCGCGGAGTAGAAGTGAGCCGTTTGCTTCACGGTGAGCTTTCCGAAAAGCTAAAAGAAAATCATCCGTCATTCCGCATTATCGAAGATCCTGCTTATATTACATTAAAACTGGACATAGAAGAAACGGGATTTGAAGTGGTGATTCGTGAAAACCCGTTTCAAGAGGGGAACGATTCACGGACGACATTGCTCGCGGCGCTTTGCCAGGACCATATTACAGGAGAAGCTTCCCATTTAGCGAACATCATCCATGATATAGCAGCCAGGGAAAAGATTTCACTTGCACAGGCAAGCGAACAATGGTTTTCGCGCTATTTAAATGTAAGCTTGCGACCTATGTACTGGCTGTATGCTTCATATGGTATCGCCCTTGAAGCCCACCAGCAAAATTCCATCATCCAACTTGATGAACAAGGGTATCCAGATATTTTTTATTACCGTGACAATCAAGGCTATTATTTTATGGAATCAAAGGCAGAAGCTTTAAAACAGCTTGTTCCGACCTTAAATGAAAAAAGTGACACGATATGTTCCGATTCGATTGCAGAGGAGCGTTTCCGATATTATGTCTTTTTCAATCACTTGTTCGGTTTGGTGAATGCATTTGGGGTGAATCGTCTTATCGATGAACACCGATTACTATCCATGGTGAGAGAGGAATTGGCTGACTTCAAGAAGCAGTTAGGTGACCATACGAACCTATTGAATTCTTTATTATATGAAGAAAAGCTTCCATGCAAGGCTAACTTACTGACGCGGGTGCACGATATGGATGAGCTTGTCGGATCCCTCGAAACTCAATCGGTATATGTTCAAGTTACGAATCCACTGGCTGTGGCAGCAGGTGAACTGCATGAAGTCTAAAACTTTTGTTGAACAGCAATATCCGTTTGAACGGCATGATGCCATCATTAAAAAAACGATTTCGTTTCGCCATGTGAGCATGGAAGAGGATTTAGAGCGGCTGCATTTATGGATGCATGAAAAGCATGTGATTCCCTTTTGGAAGTTAAATATTTCATTGGAACAGTATACAGCACATTTACAGAAATTTTTACAAGATGACCATCAAACACTCTTGATCGGTGAACTCGATGGGATGCCCATGAGTTATTGGGAGTCGTACTGGGTGAAGGGCGATATAATCGGGAACTATTATGAGTTTGATGACTATGATCAGGGCATCCATTTGCTGATCGGTCCGAGAGAGTTTTTAGGAAAAGGGCTCATATACCCGTTATTGCTGACCATTTTGCATAAAAAGTTCCAAGTATTAGAAACGGAACGAATCATCGCAGAGCCTGATATACGAAACGGAAAAATGATTCATGTGTTCAAACAGTGCGGTTTTCAGCCTGTCAAAGAGGTCGGGCTGCCTGATAAAACAGGATTACTGATGATATGTGAACGAAAAGAGTTTGAAAGAAGGTGGACAGATTGGCAAACGAACAAATTTTAGACGTCATTGGAGTAGGAATCGGTCCGTTTAATCTCGGCTTGGCAGCATTGCTTGAAAAAACAGATTGCCGTTCATTGTTTTTTGATAAAAAAACTCGTTTTGACTGGCATCCGGGGATGCTGCTGGAGGGAACGACACTGCAAGTGCCTTTTATGGCAGATACCGTAACCATGGTCGATCCGACGAGCCGTTTCAGCTTTTTGAACTATTTGCATGAGCAAAAGCGGCTGTACCATTTTTACTTTTTTGAAAAATTTCATATCCCACGTACGGAATATAACCATTATTGTCAATGGGTAGCAGAACAGCTGCCGCAGCTTCAGTTTGGATGCAAAGTGGAGACTATTGAACAAACAGAAGAGGGGCATTTTCGCGTGACCGTTTTTTCCGCTGATGAAAACGAACCAAAAACGTACGATGCCAAACATGTGGTTATAGGTGTGGGAACAAGGCCATACGTTCCGGAGAGATTCCATTCAGCTCTCGGTGATCGCGTCTTTCATTCTTCACAGTATATGAACAAGCGGGAAAATGTCCTGAAAGCAAATTCGGTCACGGTCATTGGTTCGGGGCAGAGCGCAGCTGAAATTTTCTATGATTTATTGTCTAAACAGCCGGATCATGATTATCAATTGTCATGGTTCACAAGGTCCAAGGGGTTTTATCCAATGGAATATTCGAAGCTTGGGCTTGAGCATTTCTCGCCTGATTATACCCGCTATTTCTATAACTTGCCGATAGAAAAGAAGAAACACGCTTTAAACAATCAGGCTTTGTTATACAAAGGAATCAGTTTCGATACGATTGCTGATATTTATGATTTATTGTATGAGCGAACGGTCGGAAACCAAGAACCGGACGTTCATCTGCAGGCATTGACCGAGCTGGCTTCCATCGAAGAATGGAGCAACGGCTACCTTTTATCACTTTACCAGCATGAACAGGAAGAGCATAGGCAGATGGAAAGTGATGCCGTCATTTTGGCGACCGGTTACCACCCTTATATCCCGGATTGCTTAAACGGGCTGAAACGTGTGGTTGAATGGGATGAATTCGGTCAGCTTGTCATCCAAGAAGATTATAAAGTGAAATTAAACACGGAAGGTGAACATCATTTATTTGTTCAAAACGGCGAGCTTCATACGCACGGTGTAGGAGCGCCTGATTTAGGACTTGGGGCATTTCGGAACGCGGCCATTATTAACCAAATAGCAGGAAAAGAAGTATATCAAACATACAAAAACAACGTATTCCAGCAGTTTGGACTGTAGGAGAAGGAAATGACGAAGGGCGAAAAAGGATTTATATATAGTTGCTTGCTTGTTACGTTGATTTCGGAAATGCTGTTATCGCCCTTCTATCCACAGCTATTTTCCGAGTACTTTCGGATGGATGGGGTGCAAGCAACAAGCCTTTTCATCGTTTGCTGCCGTCTTGTTGTCATTGTATTGACACCGGCATGGGCTATGATTGCCCAAAGATGGAACTTGAAAAAGATCATCCCGGTTGCGCTCATCATAATGGGGCTTTGTAAAGCTGTTCTTCCGATGGTTGATACGTTTTCCCAGTTTTTGATGATTTCGCTTGTTTTACTAGTTTTTCAGAGCAGCATTTATTTGCTGTATCCAGCCATGGTCGCCTCAAGCAAGAGCGAAGGAGAAAAAGTCAAAGTGACAACCTCCTACTTATGTTTGTTTCATGGAAGTGTCATCATCTCAGGCCTTGCAGGGAGTTACGCAATTACTCAAGACATGCCCTTAAATAGTTATTACATGTTTGCAGGGGCCGATCTTATTCTTGCCCTATTAAGCTTCTTCGTGTTCTCGAAAAGCAATGCGGTTTCAAGAGCAACAGAGTTTAGGAAAAAGGGAGAATCGTTCAAACGTATAAAAATGTCCGGGGAATTCCTTCTTTATCTCCTTGTCGTATTTCTTTTTTTCATAGGGCACCATGCAATCAGGCCTTACTTTACGGTATTTCTTGAAAATAGTTTTTCCATTACAACACAAGTATCAAGCCTGCTTTATGTCATGCCGAGCATTACAGCGGTTATTCTGCAGTTTTTGCTGCCTAAACGGTATTTTCATTCCCATGTGAAAGTCATCCTGCTTGGTGTAACGGCTGTCACTGGATGTTTACTTTTCATACAAATGTTCACACATCATATTTGGTTATTTAGTTTCATTCGCTTTCTTTATGGGGCATGCTTTTTTGTTGGCTTGGCGGCGATCGATATTTTTTTCTTTCAAACGAGAATTGGAAAGCAATCGCCGCTTTCGTACAGCCTTGTTTCGTCCGTACAAAATACCGCCTTGTTATTTGCGCCGATGACCGCTTTGATGATGGTTCAGCGCACGGGTTTTCAAGGCCCCTTTTTGCTGGGCGGTTTGCTTTTGATCGGAGCGGCTGTATGCATGAGTTTATTGTTTATGACTATTTTCAAACCATCATATCAATTGAAAAAGGAAGTGGACCATCATGAAAATTTGTGAAACACCTTTACATATGTTAACGGAAAAAAACTGGCAGGAAGCGGATCGGCAGCTTTTGGCGAAAATGCTTCAAGAGTTTATGTATGAAGAAATTATTGCGCCGACACTGCTTTCGGAAAAAGAGGACGTTCACACGTATGAATGGCGTGACCAAAAGGGAACGGTGTACCGCTTTGAAGCAAAGCCTCGTTTATTTGACAGCTTTCAGGTGATAGCTGAGAGCATTGAAGTCATATTAATAGAAGAAACTGATATCCCGTTGACTCTCGCTTTATTATTAAGCATTCAAGAAGAAGGCAAGATGACTAGTTCAACAGCAGGCCACTTAATAAAAGAATATTTGCATACACTTGTCGCAGATACCCATTTGAAGGAAAAAGCCAAATTATCTGATCAATTAACGGAACTCGATTATGCCGAGCTGGAAGGGGAAATGACGGGACATCCGTGGATTACCTATAACAAAGGCCGGATTGGTTTTGGATATGATGATTATGTGCAATATGCGCCCGAACAGAAAAAGAAGGTCAACCTATCCTGGATTGCCGTCCATCGAAATCTCGGCACATTTCATTCCATTGACGGCTTAGCCTATGAACATGTCATCGGCCAAGAACTAGGGGAAGAGAAACGTGATCGCTTTGGAAAAAGGCTTCAGGCGCTTGGAGTATCGGAATCGGATTACTACTTCATGCCGATTCATGAATGGCAGTGGAATAACATGATCGTCTCCATGTTTGCTACGGAAATCGCGAAAAAAGAAATCATTCCATTGGGAGAAGGAGAAGATGATTACCTGCCGCAGCAATCGATTCGCACATTCGTCAATGTCACTAATAAAGAGAAGTATCATGTCAAGCTGCCGATGAGCATCTTAAACACGCTTGTGTATAGAGGGCTGCCAGGTGAAAGAACGGTCATCGCCCCTGAAGTAACGGCATTTATGAAAGATGTACTTGAAAACGATCCGTTTTTAAAAGAAGAATGCCGCCTCGGGCTGTTGGGAGAAGTAGCGACGATGAATGTCAATCACCGCACATTCCATCAATTAAAAGGTGCTCCTTATCAATATTTGGAAATGCTTGGTGTAGTGTGGAGGGAGAGCGTTTATCAAGAGCTTCAAGAAGGGGAGAAGGCCATCACATTAGCGGCACTTCTGTACGTGGATCATGAAGGCACTCCGTTTGTGTCAAAGCTCATCGAAAAATCAGGACTGACGGTGGAGCAGTGGGTCCATAAATTGACGAATGCCATTTTACCTCCATTGCTTCATTGTTTATATCAATATGGGACCGTCTTTTCACCGCATGGCCAAAATACGGTGCTTGTCTTAAAAGATTACACACCTGAACGCATCATTATGAAGGATTTTGTAGATGACGTAAATATTAGTGATCAGCAGCTGCCGGAGCTGGCAGGATTGTCTGCCGAATTGAAAAAGGTTTTGCGCAGTGAGCCGCCTGAAGGATTAACACAGTTTATTTTCACTGGATTATTCATTTGCCATTTCCGTTATTTAAGCAGCATTTTAGAAGAGAACGAACAGTTTACTGAACATCGTTTTTGGACAATTGTTCGTCAGGAAATTCTGTCGTATCAACAAAAGTTTCCGCATTTGGAAGAGAGATTTGAGCTGTTCAGTTTATTGCGTCCGGCATTCACCAAACTGACGCTCAACCGGAACCGCATGTTTGATTACGGCTATGAAGACGGAGATGACCGTCCGCATGCGAGTGAGCATGGAAAAGTCGCAAACGCCCTTCATGAAGTAGCGGTTCAAACCACTATTTAATAGGAAGAAAAAAGGATTCGAAAGAGAATGAACTGCACCCCAATTGTTAGACAAAACTAACAATTGGAGGTGCAGTTCAGATCAATCTTGCATGATGATGTCAAATGCTTCGTTGCCATTTCCGGCAAGGTCTTTGAGTTCGCTTTCATTAAAGGTCACCTTCACAGTGTCTGCACCGAAAATAACATCCTCGTTAACTTTAACCGCAAATTTCTTATGATCATCCGTTGATACCGTCACGCCTTGATTAAAGGCTGCTGTTAATTTCGTTTGAATCGTTTCAACTGCGGCTGAACTCAAAGTTTCAGAGAAGTTGAGAGTGAGAGTTTCAGCGGCAGATAAAACATTATCAGGTGCACCGATGCTTGTGATGTTACTAGAAGTAAAAGCAGGTTTAGTTGTGTCGATCGGCTTTGTCTTATTTCCTCTTTCTACAAGCACAAGATCGCTATTGCGGCTAAAATAAAGGGTAACTTCTTTTCCTTCTAATCGTTCGGCTTCACCCTCGCGGAAATCTTCGAACTCATCACCATTCAATATTCGTGCAGCAAATACATCACCTATGCAATCATAAATGGTGTCGTTCACTTCAAATGCATCTCCATCAAACACTTGGGTGAGTTTTCCGGTTACGGTATGATTATACACTTCAGCTATACCGCTTTTGCCGTTAACGTTTTTCGCATCTTTATTGAAATACAGCATATCTCCTGCTTGAAGGTCTGAAACACGCATTGGCTTTCCATCTTTCAAAATCACATAACTTCCCAGATCCAGCTTCTCTCCGTCAAGGCCATATACGACATTTCCATCTACTTTTTTTACAAGAATTGGCTCTTCATCCCACGTATAAGCATAGACAAAACCTGTATCCCCATCTTTGTTCAAGCGAACTTCTTCAGTACCCATCACAGCTTGTGAATCCTTTTTTATCACTCTAAATTGAGTGTTCGCTAATTCAGGAACCGACTTGTTAAATGTTATTTCTAAATGGCGGCCGCCAGCCGATAAGAATTGCACATCTTGAACGGCTAATTCTGTCGAATCAGCCGGTTGCTCGATTGCTTGACTTGCTGCTTGACGCGCACGTTGTACAAATGTCGCAAATTGAGCGCGAGTCACCGGCTCTAAAGGACGGAACTTGCCATCTGCTACTTGTGTGATTCCGTTCTCAGCCAAGATGGCAATAGGGTCTTGAAACTCCGTGGAGGCTGTATGTATATCTTTTAAATCATCTGTGTAAGAGCCATTATGCTGTAAATTGAATGCCTCTACCAGTATTTTCGCCATTTGTTGACGGGTTAAGTGATTAAAAGGCATTAAGTTTCCGTTGGAACCCGTAAAAGCACCAATGGCTTTCACCTTGGCAGCGGCTTTTACCAATTCTTGATCAACATGATCCACAGGTATATCTGAAAAGGCAGCTAAGTCATCCGGTTGATTGCCTTCGAGAAGACGTGCAAAAATTTTGGCTACTTGCCCGCGGGTAACGGGTTTTTCGACACCAAACGCTCCATTTTCCAACCCTTTAAGTACGCCGTCTGCCGTTAAAGTATGGATGGCGTCAGCATGTGCTGAATTTGCTGCCACGTCTTTGAAAGAGGCGGCACTCGCACCCGAAACAATGGTGCTTGCTGCAATAGCAGCAGACACAGACCCCGCTAAGAATTTTCGATACTGGTTAGTCATAGTTGAAATCCCCCTGTAACTGAATGTTCTATTTTTCTCTCTATTAGCTATATCTATCTCTACGTTTCTCTTAATGAGGGTGATTGAGATAGTACGACTTATAATCGATAATGATAATCTTTATCAATTATAAGTTCATGATAAAGATTATCATTATCACTTTTATGTGTCTATATATTTTTAAAAATTTTTATTCAAGGAGTGTAGTTCAAAGAAACAAAAGGTTCTCTATATCGTGGGGGTAAGAATAACATCGTAAGAAAAAAAGAAAGTATCAATCACCTTAATTTTGTTAATGATAACAAAAGAGGAGGTGTGATACTATGGCACAAGATGTTCTTTGTGAAGTGAATAACTGTAAGTTTTGGGATTCTGGAAACAAATGCAATGCAGATGCGATTTATGTAGTCAGCCATAAGGGCAAGCAAGCATCCAATAGTGAAGAAACGGATTGTAAAACATTTGTACCAGAGGTTTAATTTTCGTTAGGGCAACCATCACCTTGGTTGCCCTTTATTAGTCATAGTATTGATAATAAATATCATTTTCATTCAGGTTTGTGGAATTATTTTTATTTTTTCTGTGTAGTTTCGAAAAGGGTATGGAATAAAAAATTTGTATTTCCGCTTTTTGATTACAAAATAGACAGGAATACGTATAACCATCTGTGACTTTTTTTACGTGAGGAATAATAAGACCATTTATCCCTTTCTTCACATGTTTGGGGCACACCGTTAACATGTTATCTCCCTCTTTCCTTATGTTTTTATATATGTATATGAAAGAATGAAAACAATCATTTTTAAATCTCAATAATTTAGAAAATGATTAAATAAATTCCAAGTAAGGTTTTTGTTTTTATTGAAAATCATTATCAATTAAACTGAGTATTGAAAATGAATGGGAGTGGAGATGCTACTATGTTTGTCCAGATGAGAAAAACGATTGTTACTGAAGGGGAAGCAGACCAAGTCATAAAATGGTTTAGTGGAGAAGGAATTATTGAAAAACAGGAAGGATTTATCGATTTAACGGTAATGGTGAAAAAAGTTTGAAAGGCTAAGAAGAAACACGTAAAAAAGAAGCAGTTACGGGAGTGTGGGTACTTTTCAATAAAAGGAGGAGGTAGTATTCTATCCGCCAACGGGACTACATCCCCCTCCGTACTTGGTGACAAAGCAAGGATACAAGGCTAAACTAAAAATGAAATAGTTGTGTCATGAATATAAGAGGCATTAGCGTCGAAAGCCCTTATTTGGAAAAAGGATAACGTCATCACATTAAGACAACAAATGATCCTGAGTAGACCATCCAAAAGAATGTTCTTTACCTAGGGTCTCTTTATATAACTTCAACCGGAAGTTTATTTTTCCAAAATATGTGTGTCATTGCTACTTTTGCCTCTTTCTCATCCGGGCCATGAATTTCAAGTTTGAATGTTTGGGAGCTAAGTACAGTATATGTTAAACCGAGGATACTTTTGGCGTCTATGTTTTTGGTATCTGTTCTAATCACAACACTTGACTGGAACTTGTTAGCTGTTTCGCTGACTTCTAAAACTGCATTGACTAAAGCTTTATTGAACGGCATATCAATATCAACCCTTTCTTAAAGTTTCGTAAATGTTCCATAAATCAACTTACAAGGCTCCAGGTCGAAGTTGCGATTCTATCTTTTTGTAGCTTATCTACTCAACCCAGTGGAATGTAGATAAAATATGATTTTGATAATGATAAAAATAAAACCGGCAGTAAGTTTAATTGAAAATGTACTTTAGTTATTCTAAGTAAAACTTCAAACGCCCACTAACTCTAAAGAATGGTCGTTCAAATAAATAACTTCGGAAAGAATTTTGTAACCCTGGATATATCTGAAAGCTTCTCTCGCTTCTTTTTCTGTGTTAAATTCAAACATTTTAATGTTGTTTTCCTTTGAATAGGCAGTGATAATCCACATGAAAAATTCCCCCATTAAAAAATAACTTGTGATTCAAATGAGCCTTTTGAACGAATGAGTCAAAAATGGTGAAAATCAACAAGAAGTTTAATAGAACTGATATTAAGACCAACCATTTTATTTGGTTATCGAAATCTCAATATTTATCTTCTAGGTGAATGGCAATACCATTATGTAAACCCGTCTAAAGATGTTTGAAAGGCAAAAGACCTATCATTAATCAGAACAATTGTTTAAGTGCGGTAATATTTATGTTCCGGACGCCCGACAATTCCGTATTCATACGTTAATGTGCATTCATTAATTGAAACCAAATATTCTAAATATCTTCTGGCTGTCGTTCTTGAAGCGCCTATCTTTTTTCCCATTTCTCCTGCTGTAATGCCGCCTTTTAAATCTTCTATAATTTCTTTTACTTTTTGTAAAGTTAGCGGGTCAACCCCTGAAGGTGAGTTTTTCTGAGATGGATTCTTTCCATCTGTGCTGCCAAAATATATATCGATTAAAGACTGACCTACAAGGCTGTCTCTATGCAATCGTTGATTGTTTTTCTTACAATATTCCATCGTATCAACAAACTTCTCCAGTTTTACGGGTTTAAGCAAATAATTACATACTCCATTTCCATCTGCTGTACTCATAATAATCTCAACATTTGGAAATGAGACTTGAATCTTTGGCAATAATTCCGCCCCAAGTTCATCCGGCATGTGAATGTCTAATAGAAGCAAATCAATAGTCTCTTTTTCCAACAGGTCCATTGTTTCTTTTGCATTCCCTGCTTTCCCTACGACTTTTACGTCTTTCATGCGTGATAAAAACTGTTCTTGAGCTTGGGCTATCCGAAAATCATCTTCTGCAATGGCAACTTTTAACACGTGTATTCCTCTCCATTTCATGTTTTAGGAAGATAAAGTACAAAGATAGACCTCTCTTTTTGAAAAGCGTTTTGTTGACCTTTTCTTTTTTGTTTAGTTTAACTAAAATTCAATCAATCTTAACTATAGACTAATTCATAGTTTCTCTTGGTATGAACATACCCCTCCAAAATGGTTCTTGCTGTACGTACGACCTTGATAGCACTAATATGTCCCGCAAGTAAATCTACTTTGGTTTGCATGATACCGGCGGGATGCGCTAAGCGAAGGACTTCTTGGTGAACGGTTACAATGTCTGATAGAATCGTATCTTTTAAGAAAGCGCCGGCAGTAGCACAGATAGCACCTGTAATAGCAAGGGCCTGATGCGGCTTTTGCATAGACATCATTCTGATGACAAAATCCATATCGGAAACCTTTCTTTCTATTCCTGTCACATCAACGTAGTCCATAGGCGGAGCAACAATTGTCATTTTCGGAACAGCAGGAGATTTTTTTGTTGCATCTGCTCTATTTGCAAACCCACACATTTCGGCTGCTATAGATCTTATTTCCTCGAGTTCTTGCAGCTTTTCCTGAGAATAATCATGAGGCAATTCATTTCCGATAAGACCGATATCTTGGGCTTTAACAAAGACCAGTGGGTTTGCAACATCAATAATAGAGATAGGTATGGAGCCTTTGGATGTTTGGATCATGTCGATAGGGTTTCCAGTCGGGAAGAGCTTTCCGGTTACGGCGCCTTCTGCGCGAGTGAAAGAAAGGTAAATAGGTGACCCTGTTCCGGGAACACCGGGAATGGAACAACTGCCTTCCGTTTTCACTTGTCCATTTTCCACTTCCACTTCTGCTATAATTACTTTTTGAGTATTCGTATTCAATATTTTCACAGTTGTGAGGGGCTCTTGTGCCGGCACTAAGCCTTGCTCAATCGCATAAGGTCCTACTGCTGATGAGATGTTGCCGCAATTTCCTTTAAAATCCACTAGCTGATTCTCAATACTTATTTGCGCAAACGTATATTCAACATCAATGCCTTCTAAATCAGATTTTTTAATAATAGCTGCTTTACTCGTTAATGAGTTTGCTCCACCGAGCCCGTCAATTTGTCTGCGGTCCGGACTTCCCATGATATCCAATAAAAAATCTTCCCAAAGTAAACGATCCGTTGGCATATGCTCAAAATTGAGAAATACGCCTTTGCTTGTACCGCCTCGCATAATAACTACTGGAACCTTCATCCCGTTAACCACCTTTTCTACATTTTCATTCTAAAAAGTACCGGTGCTTTTGAAAATATAGTATGATAGAGTTAGTCATAAGTAAAATAGATAATTTATTTATAAAATCAACAAAAAAACTTATAATCTAACTAGAGGGGAGCTATAAAGGATGGATGAAAAAGATTGGATTGCTGTAAAAATCTTATACGAAGAAAGAAACATTAGCCGCGCAGCAGAGCGTTTATATATTTCTCAACCGGCATTAACTTATAGACTTAAAAATTTAGAGAAAGAGTTTGGGACTAGTCTGTTCTTTAAGATAAAAGGGGGAATTGAGTTTACTTCTGAAGGAGTCTATTTAGCGAATTACTCAGAGGAAATGATAGAAAAGCTGCAGAAAACGAAAGACTATATGCTGAACATGCAAAAAGAAGTGAGAGGTACGCTTAGACTGGGAGTCTCAAGCAACTTCGCCCAGTATAAGCTGCCTGAAATATTGAAAAGGTTTTCAATACAATATCCTCATGTACAATTTAATGTCAATACAGGCTGGAGTACAGATATCATGAACCTTCTTGATTCCTCCAGTGTACAATTAGGAATATTGCGTGGGAATTATGAGTGGTATGGAATCAAATCTTTGCTGAATAAAGAAAGACTCTGTTTGATTTCTAAAAAGGAAGTAGACATGGCCAGTTTACCTGAATTGCCATTTATTAATTATAAAACGGATAGTTCATTAAAGAACTTAATCAATGATTGGTGGCATGATCGATTCTCAGACCCTCCCATGGTAACGATGGAAACAGACAGGCAAGAGACCTGCAAAGAGATGGTCAAAAATGATTTAGGTTTTGCGATTTTACCTGAAATATGCCTGCAGCCTTCGGATAATCTATATACATATGGCTTGTCCTATAAAAATGGAGAACCTGTATTTAGAAATACATGGTTGATGTATAATCAAGATTCCCTGCAACTATCCATTGTTAAAAACTTTATTGATTTTTTAAATGAAAAACCTGACAAATAAATGAAACAAGCACACATTTATTTACAAAAAAAGATGATGGGTGGAAGTCTTTCCGCTTTCTATCGTCTTTTTCATAATCAATCATGATATGCTTGGTTATAAAAAATTTTTTCGAAAAATGCAAAAAAATATATATTTTACTTATTTGTCCATGTGTAATAATCTTAAAACAGAAAATATGACAAAAAGAGAGGGGGAAAGCTCAAAAGTGATATATCTGAATATTCAATCTGATTCACGATTGTTTGTAAGCGGTTTCTGATATTAGGGGGAGGGATTAGTATTCTTACTTTCTTAGGAATTTCAATGGTAGTGGTTTTTACGTATTTAATTATGTCAAAACGTTTATCTCCAATTAATGCTCTAACGATAGTCCCAATCATTTTCGCGTTAATCGGGGGATTTGGAGCTGACCTTGGTGACATGATGATCGAAGGACTAAAGGTTGTAGCACCTTCAGCAGCTTTGTTGCTATTTGCTATACTATTTTTCGGTGTTTTAATAGATGCAGGGCTGTTCGACCCGCTTATTAAAAAAATGTTGAGTATTGTTAAAGGGGACCCGGTTAAAATAACGATTGGAACAGCCATATTAGCATCCACTGTTGCTTTAGATGGCGATGGAACAACTACTCATATGATTACCATCTCAGCTATGTTACCGCTGTACTTACGATTAGGTATGAATCCGCTTGTCCTTGCCATCATTTCTCTGCTTTCTTTGAGCATCATGAGCGGTATGACTCCTTGGGGAGGGCCGGCTACAAGAGCCATAACATCTTTAGGTCTCGATGCAAGCGAATTCTTTATCCCGCTTTTACCGACAATGATCGGGGGAATCTTATGTGTTATTTTTACAGCATATGTTCTTGGGAAAAAGGAGCGAGAAAGAGTTGGTGTGATTAATATTGACCATGCGCCAAAGGGTACAGCGACGCCACATCTTGCTGAAGCTGCTGCAACTTATGATATGTCAGAGAGTCTTAAACGTCCCAAACTATTATGGGTGAATTTGCTATTAACACTCACTGTAATGGTTGTATTAGTAATGGGGGTATTGCCTGTTCCGGTGTTGTTTCTTGTAGGGTTTGTTCTTGCTTCCATGATCAACTATCCTGATTTAGAACAGCAAAAAGAACGCTTACTGGCACATGCCGGGAATGCTTTAACGGTGGTAACTTTAGTATTCGCCGCTGGTATATTCACAGGAATTTTCTCTGGAACAAAAATGGTAGATGCAATCGCAAACTCATTAGTTTCTATTATTCCAGATTCTTTAGGTTCTTTTTTTCCTATAGTTGTTGCGCTTACTAGTATGCCGTTTACGTTTGTTTTATCTAATGATGCGTATTACTTTGGCGTTTTACCAATTTTAGCTGAAGCGGCATCCGCTTATGGAGTGGATCCTGTAGAAATTGCGAGAGCTTCCGTATTAGGACAACCTGTACATTTTTTAAGCCCGCTTGTTGCATCAACGCTTTTGCTGGTAGGAATGGTCAAAACGGATATTGGGCAGCTTCAACGTTATGGATTTAAATGGGCTGTTTTTTGTTCGATAGGTGTAACGGTCATTGCGGTGTTAACCGGGGCTATTAGTTTATTTTAATGAAGATGGTCAATTAGCTCATTTCAATAGATGAGTGGGGCTGTCAAAAAATCCAGTCAAGGGCTGAATTTTTTGACAACCCCATTTTTTTGTTAGGGGACGCAAAGTATAAAAATCATAAGACATTTGTTAACTCTTATGTCCTAAGCCATTATCTAATGCAGCCGTTTCGGTAATAATCTTTGTAATCGTTTTAGCTAGATTCATAACGGTATATAACCGAGTGTCATTTAAAAATTGCGATGTTGGTAAAGGATCTATATAGTTGACCATTCCTTTAATATGATAGTCTCCGACTTCAGGCAAAACTTTTTCAAGAGCTTTTCCTGGAAGAAGCGGCCCCTCTTTGAAAAGGACGTAACCCACTTGGTCTTGATCTCCTAAGCAGGCATCAAGACTAAAGATAAGAGGCTTTACAAATCTCTTATGGATTTCTTTCAATGTTGCTTTTAAATTAAACGCATGAACAGGGGCTTCTAATGTTCCATAAACATGATAAGGAACTTCATTTTCTTTGAGCATCGTACCTACTAAAGGGCCTAAAGAATCTCCAACATAGCGATCTGATCCAATGCATAAAAAGATAACCTCTTCATTCTTACATGGTGAGTTTTGAATAAGCTCTCTCATTTTAAGGGCTGCGATTTGAATGTCTTTTTCTTTCGTTCTCTCGTCGGGTCTCACATAGTAGACCTTTTTTTCTGGAGTTTCCCCCGTTTTCTCGTTATAAAAAGGGCACATTTCCATCCTCCTCACTGACATTTCAGTATACACTCCGATATTAAAAGGCTTTTCATTTATTATACAGCCAAAAGAAAGCCAGGACACCGAAAAATTAAGCTGATGCCTGGGAGTGCACGTTTTTTCGTAATCTCCGCCGATTTAATAGTTTAAAAAATGGAGGTAATATCATACATACCATTATAACCCGGAGTACTTGCACCACTACTACAAGTGTTGAATCCGCATGAAGGACAACCGCTGTTGTAGCCATTTCAGCAATACCGCCGGGCGCAAATGCCAAGGCTGCCGTGATAAAAGTAATTCCTGTTATTTTTGAAACGAAAAATGCGCATACAAACATGGCGATAATAAGGCCAAGTGTACTTAATAAAGCAACTAACAATGTTTTCTTTAATCCTATAAACATATTTTTTCGAAAGCGGGAACCGATACTGGAAGCTATGAAAACTTGCGATAAAATGATGACGGTATGAGGCCACCAGGCAATGAGGTTGTGACCAACATAAGAGGAACCGAGTGCTTGGATGACCGAAACACTTAACATACTTCCAACTAACCATGGAGCAGGGAACTTTAAATGTTTTCCTATATAATACCCGCCCCATGCTGCCACTACTAAAACAATGGTCCAAAAAAGCTGGTTTACCCCAAAATTGGGGATTCCACCGGAAGCAGGACCATTATGAGCTATTGTGGGGTTTGCAGTATGAACGGCCAAAGAAGAGACAATGATTGGGACAGTAAATACAACTAAAAAAACACGCATGGTCTGAATAATACTGACTACTGCCGTGTTCGCGCCTACCTCTTCTGCAATGCCTGGGATTGCGGATAATCCTCCAGGGGCCGTTCCAAAAAAGCTCGTCAGCATATCCGTTTGGCTAAACTTCCATAGAACGAAACCAGAAAGCAAGGAAAAAACAACTGATAGAAAAAGCATAACGAGGATTGATGCCCAATTTTCTTGAAAAATGGAGATAACGGACAGATTCATTTTTTGACCCAGTTCAATACCTAAAATGCACTGACCGGCATACAACCAATATCGTGGAAGTCCCTTTTGATGATGAGGCATTTTCAACGAAGGCGGTCTTCGAAAGGAAAGAAAAACTGCCATGATCAATGTTCCGATCATCCAGCCGATCGAAAGACCTGTCAAAGAGAGAATCAATCCGCCAGTACTGCTTACGGCCATAAACCAAACATCTTGAAAAAACTTTTTATTTCTTTTCATATAAAGCCTTCTTTCTTTAAACACGTGTTAGAGGTGTAGGTATTGACTGACTTGTAAATAAATATAGTATAATTTTAGAAATAAATAAAATATCAATATTCTATAATTATCCATAAAAAAAAATGATGATATAGAGAGGGGAGTTTATATGGATGAACGGGATTGGTTAATCTTGCAAATCCTTTACAAGGAGAAAAATATTACGAAGACAGCGAAAAGCTTACATATTTCCCAGCCTGCTTTAACACATCGCCTGCAGCAAATGGAAAAAGAATTTGGGGTTCAAATTGTAAACAGAGGGAGGTGGGGGGTCCAGTTTACCCCTCAGGGAGAGTATTTAGCAAAATGTGCGCATCAAATGTTATTGAACATTCAGCAGATCAAAGAGAATGTTATGAATATGGAGCATAAAGTAGCTGGAACATTAAGGCTGGGCGTTTCCACCTTTTTTACCGATTATAAACTTCCTGGTCTATTAAAACTCTTTAAAGACCAATATCCCAACATTGAATTCAAAGTAACGACAGGTTGGAGCAGCGATATTGTCCATTTAATTTACAATCAAGATGTACATATTGGTTTTGTGAAAGGGGACTACAGCTGGAAAGATGAAAAACGTTTGTTATTTGAAGAAACCATCTGTATTGCTTCGAAAGAAAAGATAGATATTCACAACCTTCCCCATTTGCCAAGAATTGATTATCTTACGGATCCTTTACTAGAAACCACAGTGAATCATTGGTGGGGGGAAAATTATTCTCAGCCGCCATTGGTGAGCATAGAAGTCGATAAAGCGGATACATGCAAAAAAATGGTTGCAAACGGCTTAGGTTATGCCATTTTACCAAGTATGATTTTACAGGATGTAGAAGGCATACATAAAATTGATCTCAAAACAAAAGATGGGGAGCCCATCATACGAAAAACGTGGATGTTTTTCCATAAGGAAGCTTTAAAGCTAAATATAGTGAAAGCATTTGTTCAATTTGTGGAAAATTTAGACTTACATGATGTTAAATAATAGAAGTTGAAGGAGAGATGATTGCCTATTTAAGAATTGTACCTGCCGGGGTTTCTTATCGGGAGGCTTCTCTTGGCCGAGTTTTGGTAAAGAAAGAATATAGAGGACAAGGAATGGCAGAAGAACTTGTAAGAAAGGGCTTAGCTTTCATTCAAAACGAATTGAAAGAAACAACTGTTAAAATCCAAGCCCAAGCGTATTTGAAGGAATTCTACAGCTCCTTCGGTTTTCAGTCTATCTCTGAAACATACTTGGAAGATAATATTCCTCACATTGATATGCTTTTACGAACTGAAAAAGGTGCTGTCTAATACAAATCTTAACTTCTCTCAAACTATCTGTAACTATACTACCGTAGGTAGAAATAAAATCCATCAAAACTTGCGAGCGATTAATAAACAAACGCTCACTCATGTGATGAAACAATTCATACCCAGCCGTTCCATCGAATACAACGATAACCGGATTAGCCGATTTATCGCACAATACGGGAAATGTGCTGTTACAGGAATTGAATTAGGACTGAATGATTGGCATTGTCATCATAAGACACCGTACCATCTCACAAAAGATGATTCATACGGAAACTTAACGATATTGCACAAATCTGTTCATCTTCTTATACATTTGAGAGATCAAGAGAAAATACAAGTGCTTTTAAACTCACTCAAGTTAAATGAAAAGCAACTCACAGAAGTTAATAAATTGCGTATGCAATGTCTGAACGAAGCGATCTGATTCTACATTTCATCTTGCCTATACATAAAAATATTGAATGAGTTGGATTAGTTGGAACGCCGTATGCTGGGAAACCGACACGTACGGTTCTTAGGGGGGACGGTGGCTGAAAGGTCGCCCTCCTACCCGACAAAAGCTGGCGATAACTTCAAAAGCTTACCTATCGCTATAATAAACAAATCCCAATTTCTCATTTATGACTCTGAGGGATTAGGATTTTTATACTGTAATGCCCTTTGTGGTATAAATCCTCATATTAAATTTCGTTAGAAATCTGCATGCCTCTTTTAAACAAGCGTAATCTGTGCACCAAAACCATTTTTCATAAGGGATTCAGGATTGGTGGATGTGATCATTTTTGTAAATTTTTCTCAAACTACCTTGCATTATTTCATAGTTATCAATATAATGTTTTTTGAACGGTACCTTGCATTAAACAATACTGTTTTTTTACTAAGCTACCTTGCATTGCTTACTACCTTATAAAGAATTAGGTGATCATGTGAATGTACAATTTAAAAAAGGCGTTCTAACCTTATGTGTAATGGCTTTATCGATGAATAAAGACCACTACGGGTATGAACTTGTGAAAAACATCTCAGAAAAATTCTTGATTGCTGAAGGAACGATTTACCCTTTGCTTAGAAGACTGACAAAGGAAGGTTATTTTTCGACCTATCTTGTTGAGTCCCAAGAAGGACCGCCAAGAAAATATTACAAGTTAACTGAGTTAGGAAGAAACCATGTACTTGAATTAATTGACGATTGGAAGGCTTTTTCCAATGGAGTCAATCTGATTATTGAGGAGGGGATAAAGGATGACGCAAACTGAATTTTTGCAGAGACTTAGCAAATTGTTAAAAAATGTTCCAGAAGAGGAAAAACAAGACATTTTATATGATTATGAGGAACATTTTAGAATCGCTATTGAAAGCGGGAAATCTGAAACAGAAATTGCAGCTGAACTAGGGAAGCCTGAAATCATTGCAAAAGAATGCATCACAAATTACCATTTGGAAAGAGCGGAAGAAAACCAATCAGTATCCAGTCTTTTTCGGGCTATATACACATCAATCGGTTTAGGCTTCTTTAATCTTGTATTTTTGCTCGGCCCGTTCATTGCAGCTGTAGCAGTTATTTTTTCTTTATTTGCTGTTTCATTTGCATTTTTAATTACGCCGTTTGCAGCAATCGCATCTGCTTTTACGGTAGACAGCATTTCAGAATTTTTTCTGAATCTCTTTATGTCAATCGGCCTTGCAGGGTTAGGTCTTTTAATTGGAGTTGGCGGGTTGAAGGTGTCCAGGGCATTTATTGCATGGTCAACAAATTATGTAAAATCAAATCTAAACATAATTAAAGGCGAAAATAAATCAATTTGATTTGGGTAGAGAAAACGGAGGATGAATAATGAGCAAAATTGTAAAAATCGGTTTGTTGCTGTTTGTGATCGGAACACTCGGAACAGTAGCACTTATGTTCAGCGGTATCGGTTTTGCCAGTGAAAATGTAATTGAAGAACAAACATTTAACGGCCAGAACCTTAAAAATGTTTCCATTCATAGCGAGCTGGCTGATGTGCTTGTCCACCCTGCCGATAATGATAAAGTGAAAATAGAGCTGAAAGGAAAAACATCCAGAAAGCTGAAAACAGAATTTCAAGCTTCAGCAGATGGGGAAGCGTTGAATATTTCAGTAAAACAAAAAACAAAGATTTTTAATGCTGATTTTGGCTTCGTGAATAATGATGTCAACCTAAATGTATACCTTCCCAAAAAAATGTATGACTCACTAGAGTTCAATACCAATTTAGGTGATATTTCAGCCAATGATAAGCTTACAGCAAAGAATGCGACATTAAAAACAGAAATGGGGGATATTGAGCTAAACGGATTTGAAGGTGAAAAAATCGTTGGTAATACAGCTTTAGGGGATATTGAAATAAAAGGTTTACATGCAGCTTTTGACTTGAATACTGATAAAGGCGATGTAAATCTCCAATCTGTTCTTGCACTTAAAAACGAGAATAAGATTAGATCGGCATTGGGCGACGTTAAAGTCGACGTCAGTGAAAATCCAGAAGGGCTTGCTCTCGATTTATCAACTGAATTAGGTGATATTGAATCAGATTTTTCTATAACTTCTGTTATGAAAGCTTCTTCTAGTGATGCAGTGAGTCAAAAATTAAAAGGCCAATATGGTAAAAATATAAAAAACGGCCCTAGCTTGACAATTGAAACAGATATGGGTGATATTACCTTAGAAGAATAATTTGCTGAGCAAAAAAATTCATTTGAAACTAACAATTATGGAAAAGGTTTGTTAGTTTTATTTTTAATAAGGTACCTTTTATTAAACAGTACTAAACATTAATAGTATAAAAAACAGAGATTTTCTATTTCTTAATGATCGAAAGGAGCCTATTATGAATTCCAATCTGTTGCTTAAAGAAAGAATTGGTGCGATTGATTGTATACGCGGCTTTGCCCTGTTAGGAATCTTTATGGTGAATCTGCCGATTATGCTGGGTATTTTTACCCCGCTTGAAAAAGAAGAAGTGACGATAAATCAATGGACTGAAATATTCTTAAATCTTTTTATATCCAACAAATTCTTTGTTCTATTTTCCTTTTTGTTCGGGTTAAGCTTCTTCATTTTTATGTCGAGGGCTGAAGCGAAGGGATATGGCAAAAAACTTTTCGCTCGCAGATTGCTTTTCTTACTGCTTTTCGGAATCATTCACCGGCTGTTTTTTTGGACGGGAGATGTTTTGTTGTTATATGCGGTTACCGGCTATTTCCTTTTATTCTTTTATAACCGCAAACCGAAAACAATACTCGTATGGGGAGTCTCGCATATATCGGCATTTATCATTCTTGTCCACGGTCTTGCCGGTTTTATGATTTTGAATGATCCTTCTTTATTGCATGGTTCTTTTCCTAAAGAAGCGCAGATTGAAGCCTATCATACACTAGGGTATGTTGACTGGCTTATCTGGCATTTTAACGCCGAAGTTATAACTGAAACGCCTAGACATCTGCTTATTATACCTTTGCTTTTAGGTATATTCTTACTCGGATTATATACAGGAAAAATAGGGGTTTTTCAACATATGGAACAGTTTATTAAACCGTTAAAGAAGATTCAGGCAGCCTCAGGCCTTGCAAGTATACCATTCATCGGCTTGATGTATTATTGTCAAGTTGCGGAAAATCCAATTGCTTTAATAAAAGCTTTCGAATCGCTTTATTTACAAGCAGGCGGAATTCTTTTATCGGCCTTCTACATGACAACTTTAATGCTTTTGCTGCGCGTGAGCCTTGCTCAAAAGATTCTATCTCCGCTTCGCTTATACGGACAGATGGCTTTAACCAATTATTTATCTCAAACATTAATTGGGTTCGTGGTTTTTTTTATCATGCGCTTATATGGATCAATAGCACTGTACGAGTCCGCATTAATTTGCATGGGTGTTTTTATTGTGCAAATCATTTTCAGCAATTTATGGCTTAAGAAATTTCGGCTTGGACCTTTCGAATGGCTTTGGCGAACATTGACCTACGGAAAGCGCCAAAAGCTGTCGGTCGACAGAAGAAAAGCTGAAACAGTTTAATGAGAAATGACTAGCTTACGTGGAGATAGCGATGCTTTTGCACAGCCATCAACTACTTTCGTTTAAAAAGGTATGTCGAAAATATAAACGTTTATTAATGTATTTGATACACCTTTTTAAACTTAATTTTACTGAGTTTGATAGCTTCACAGGTTATGTTTGTAAAGGTATACCTTTGTAAACGACGCAATCAAATGACCCTGACAGAGGTGATATATAGTTTCAAATAAATTACTAAAAATAAAAAAAGTAAGTCACAGCAAAATGGTGCAGCTTTTGGTCGACCAGGTAACAGATGAGTTTAAAGAAGTGCACCGTCGATGGAAAGCAGTGAAGGCCGTGCAGGAAGTAGGTTTAAAAAAGCCGACTTTTATAAACTTGTCAGGGAGTATGAAGAGGTAGCGATAGAATAAACATATATAATAGGAAGAAATACGTCAAAAAAAGAAGCATCTGCTTTCCCAAGCAGATGCTGACGCTTTTTCAAAAGGGGGGAATATGCTATTAGTTTTGACAGTTTTCTAGATTTATATACATCTATTTTAAAAATATAGCATTAAATTTTAGAATAAATAATAGGATGTACTACACATAAAGAACGTATTTCATTTTAAAGAAAAGTATAAAAACATAAAACGGATACTTGAATTGCTCTTCTCAAGAGAATATACTAACAAAGCAGGCTATGATATTCCTTCCTTCTAACTTCTTAGGCGAAAATTAGGGATGTTACTTTCCTGCTAAACATATAGGCTATGACAATTCTTCCTTCTTTTTTATCAAATTTGAATTGTTTTAGAGTTGTCAATTTCCTATAAAAAATAATTAGGATATGAAACCTCTTTCTTCTTTAGGGATTAATGGACTTTGGTCTATCAACTATTGATTTAGAGGTTTTCTTTTCCTAATTAACAGCTTTATCAATTAAATAAATACTAATATTATGCAAGATATAGGAACCCTTCCTTCTGCTTTTTGTGGAGAAGAGGGGTTCCTTCTTTCCTACTTCGCTTCATTCATGAAAATCAGGTTGTGATATGTCTTCCTTCTTTTTAATAGGTTATTAAGGTTTAGAAATATCACGTTCCTGATTTTTGCTAAAAAATAGATATACATCCTCTGTACAATTTTCTACGTTGAGTGTGTTCATTCATGTTAAATAATAAAATCTACTACTGAAAGGGGGACAGTCAGGCTATTAACTCCTTTTTATAAGGGTTTCGTCACCTGGCGTTCTCATGAAAAATGCTATTTACATAAGAAGAAGTTTGAAAGTAATTGTAAAAAGTGAGGAAAATAGACTGCCAAACATTTATTTAGCCACTGTTTTGAAAAACATGGAAAGCTTAGGATTTACTTTTTCCCAACCGTTAATGGAAACAGTACAAATGCTTTCGATTGATGCATTTACATCGTTCTACAAGGAGTTGGTAAAGGATTTAAAAGAAATGGTTGGTGCACATGTTCAGTTTTCTCCTATGTATCCAAACTTTCCGCAGCAAGTGATGGATATGAGTTACGCTGATTTATACATCAACGCCATTATTCATTATGTGACCTTGCTTCTACCTGAATCAAAAACAAAAGAACGATTCCCCCTTTTGGATAGAGTGGATTTGAAGGTTATCGACTTAGGAAGCGAAGAGGACTTCTATCAAATGATTTCTCAGCTGATTGGTGCTAACTGCTCTATTTCCTTAACTGACAAGGAAGATGTAGCATGGGTTATTGCTCACACCGATGATGTTTCTCTTTTTCTACCTGATGCGATTCCTCATAAGGAAAACATGTCTTTTATAGTTGGGATCTTATTAAAAAACGGAAGAATATCAGTGAATGATGTTGCAAAGTATTTTAAAACGGCGACAGATGTTCTTCGCCTTGCAGTTGCTTTGTCTGAAGGAGATGTAAGTTTGGCATCTGCTACTCGCTTCAAAAAGTTTAACCGGGCGGAAAGGCGTTTCCTTTTAGGGTTATTGGAGCAATGCGGAAACATTACCGAAGATATGCTTCGATATAAAAAACGTTGGATTCGTTTAGGTGAAATTCTTCACCCAGCAGAATATCGTACTCGTTTTCCAAAAGCTAACCGTGCGTTTGAGGTTCTTCGTAATGACATTAAATTTGAAACGTTTAATGGAAAAGTGGAGGAAGCTCTGTTGAATCGTGATGTAATGACGGCTAAAAACCTTTTGAAAACTCGTCCAGGGGAGTTTGCTCGACGCTTGGATCATTTAGTTCGTTTATGTGGCAATGAATCAACAGATGTGTTCAACATTCTCGAAGGATTTCTGAGCGTAACAGGAAATATTTCTACTCCTGTATTGCTTCAAGCCATAGCTCATTTTAAGCATCGAAATGATAGCAATGAACTTCGTACCTTTTTTCCAAAAGGAAATGTGGCAAAAGCTGTAGGTATTGAAAATACACTTCTGCCTATCCCGGAAGATATTTGTTCAATGATTGTAAAAATATGCGAAGATGCTTTAAAAAATCGCTTTGCAGAACTTCCAAGCCTCGGAAAAGTGTTTTTGGACGAACAGTTAAAAGATTACTTTGTTCCCTTCTCTCAACGTTCTGCCAGCAAATCGCTTCGCACGTTAGTTCGAGGAAGCAAAGTGGACTTGCCGGAAGGAGATACGGTTCGTTTTTTCTTATGGTGGAAAGAAGGCTCTGTCAATGGAGAGCATACAGGACGTGTGGACATTGATTTATCTGCTGTGATGTATGATGAAAATTGGCAATATAAAGAACATATTTCCTTCACGAACTTACGTTCAAAAGAGTTTAAGGCTTATCATAGCGGAGACATTACTTCTGCCCCGAACGGGGCATCTGAGTTCATTGATTTCAATATCCCGTCTGTATTGGAGTATGGTGGGCGCTATGTGGTCATGTCTTTGAATTCCTATACGGACCAACCGTATAAGGATTTACCAGAATGTTTTTCTGGTTGGATGGTTCGTCAACACCCTGGTTCAGGTGAGATATTTGAACCCTCCACTGTTCAAGATAAAGTGGACATCACTGCGGATACACAAATCTCAATCCCCGTCATCTTAGATTTGAAAGAGCGAAAAGTCGTTTGGACCGATTTGTCTCTTACAAGAGATCTTGCTTATTACAATACTATTGAGGACAATCAAAAAGGCATGGTATTAGTTGGGAAGTCAATGACTAACTTGGTTAAACCAAATTTATATGATTTGTTCCGATTGCACCTTGAAGTTAGAGGGGAACTCGTTCAAAACATCGATGAAGCGGAAACTATTTTCTCTTTAGAGAAAGGCATTACTCCTTTCGATATTGAAACAATCATGTCTGATTATATACTATAAAAGCACAAGCTGACTCAAATGGCCGCTAGAATGTGACCTTTTAAAGTCAGCTTCTTCTCGTTAACAGCTCCCTATAATCTGATTATTTTCTTTCATGAAATGAGATTTCAGAGCATGAGAAATTATGATTTATCTTCCATTTTCACTTTTTTAGCAGATAGAGGGTTCTTAATCGAAACGAAAAGAAGTGGTAAATCTACACGTGAAACCCACCATTTTTCCGTATTTTAATTTAATTAAAATTTTGTCGCCAAAATAGTACAATAAACATTAAGAAGTAAATAGCGAAGGGGTTTACAAATGAAAAATTGGATTATTTTATCTTTTTTGTGTTTCCTGGCTTTGAATATACCGGGTTTGCCTGTCAAAGCGGAGTCGTCGGTAAGCGTAGGCATGTTCCAAAAGTGGAAATTGGATGAGAGCAATCATTCTCTTTATTTTGTATCTGAGGAAAATGAATTGATTTTGATTAACACGGATACTATGACGATGGATTTACGCCTAAAGCTGGAAGACACTGTTTACGATATGGAAGTTTATAACGAATTTTTATATGTTGCAGCAGGAGAAGAGATAAAGAAAATTAACCTTTCGACAAAAACGGTGATTGAAACATGGCCGTTTCGTGCGTTTGATATAGCAGTCGGGAATAAAACCCTTTTTTATGCCACAGCGCAAACATATTCAAGCTGGGATACCGTTTATGCGTATGAATTCGAATCAGAAAAACAAACGCAGCTCATCAACAATCGGACAGGCTCAGTCGTTCTCAGCAAAACATACCGAAGCCCGGCCTTAACGCTGGACCATGAAACAAATGAATTGTACATCGGCGAATCAGGTGGTGATGGGACAGATCTTTTTGTATTTGATGCTTTAACGTTCCAAGTAAAAGAATTGGTAAAAAGTGAGTACATGTCAGGTGCTCCTCGTCACCTGCTCATTGATGGAAACGACCTTTTCTTCGGCGCTTCGATTTTTGATAAGACGAATCCTTCCGTTATGCATGGTACGGTTCTGTTTTCTTCACATGGAAGCCTCGGTGTTGAAGATGTTAAACCGAACTATATTATCGGAGGGGGTCAGATATTTGACCGAAATACTTATGAGCTTGTTTATAAAGAAGATGGGAAAAATGTTTTATTAGACTCTGACAATTATCTTTATGAATATGATTCTAGCAAAAAAACAATCTCCAAAAAGCCGTTTCAGCCGAAACATGAAACGGACACTGTGAATATATCTCCACATGAACTAACGATTGGTGGAGGATTAACAGATTGGGTCCAGGATAAAGAAAGTGGACTTATTTATGCTATTTCAGAGCAAAATCATAAGTTATATGTGATAAGGGAAGCAGATCTGAAAGTGATCGACGAAGTTTTTGTCGGATCACTGCCAATTGATATCGAGTTATCCGATAACACTTTTTATATTGCCTTACGAGGAGCAACAAAAACGGCGGTTGTTCCGAAAGCAAATATTAAAGAAGTTTCCTACCTTTTATTAGATGGAGCACCAGTTGAAATTGAAGTAGCTGGCAATCGATTATTTTATTCGGTACCTGTTAACAGTCATTCCGATATGAGAGTTTACGATTTGCAAACAAATGAGATTGCAAGAGTAGGAAATAACATCTTTTCGTGGCCGACATTTAAAGTGGACCAGATGGGAAATTTATTATATGTGAGTGAAACGATGACTTATAGCCCGGAGTTTCATGTCTACAATTTAACTACCTTAGAGCTTGAAACAAATCCAACGATTCAAAAGTATCTAATGTACAGTGATAGTATTCAAATTATCAATGATGACTTATTTCTCGGGTATTCAAAAGTGGACAGGAATGACCCTGCAAAAATAATAGAGAAGTATCCTATTAACGAGCATGATCGGGGCCATATTGTCGGAAAAATAGGGAACATCTTATTAACAAACAGAGGGATTTTCCGAACAGAGCCTTTTGAGCAACTATATGAATTTGGATCTGGATCGAATCTTGTCTATATGAATGAAAACAGTGAAGTGTTTGCTTATTTAGCGGAAGATCAAACGTTGTATAAAATGTCTTTTGGAATAGAAGACTTGCTTGATTTTTACAATCTTCTCCCTGACATTGAAAAGAAATTTGCTGGAAAATCAATCCTTGATTATGCACCGGCTGATATGTATGATCACTGGGCAGAAGCCGAACTAACAAACTTTGTTGCGGCAGGAATATTATCGGGTTATCGAGATGAAGAAGGTATTGGATGGCTCATGCCTGAAAACAAGATTACACGGGCTCAATTTGTGAAAATACTGGTGAATTCTCTTGGGTTAACAAGCAGTCAGGCGCCGAAAAGGTTTTCGGATGTTCGAGCTGACGACTGGTATTACGATTATGTGAACATTGCGAGCGGTTTAGGAATTGTACAGGGAAGCTCGGGGAAATTTCTTCCGAACAACAATATTACGAGGGAACAAATTGCCGCCATGGTCGTCCGGGCTTTTGAAAAAACGTTGCCTTTCCAAAGCACTGAAAATCAAGTATTTAAAGATGTCCAAAAGTCACGCTGGTCTTTTGAACAAATTAACAAAGCAGCTTCTCTTGGTATTATAAAAGGGTATGGTGATCAGTTCCGTCCTAGCAACCTTGCGACTAGAGCACAGGCCGTGGTCATGATCGACCGCGCTTTACGTCAGGAAAAGACAAAGATGCCTTCTGCTACTACGCTTACTCAGGCAGTGCGACAGTTCATTGATACCGAGAATAAGTGGCTGCAAGAAGGAGATTATACAAAAGTGGGCGAACTTTACGGGAACTATAGTTTAGGAAGAGCCCAAACTCTGGGTTTTGCAAGTGTAGATACTCATCTCAATGTGCCGAAATCTGTCCAGGTTTTATATAATAGTTCTCCTCATTACGAAACGACTATACGTTTTAAAAGTGACCGCTATGCAGAGGTCGAGGTTAAAAATATCTCCTATAAACTCACGATTACAAAGGATGGACAACCTGTCCAAGCAGAGGAAACAGTAGATAGAACATACTATTTACAAAAAGCGAGTAATGAAGAATGGAAAATTTACGATATCGAAGCGATTTTAGAGGAGTTTGAGCAAACGGACAACGCAAGTTATTAACGAAGGAGAGTTGGTTGTACAGTCAACATCTACAATAGTGAAACAAAATTGACCGTCAATTGGCGGTCAATTTTTTGTAGTGTTTTATTGTATAGCAAAGTGAGGTGTGGGGGAGCTAGTTCTAAAAAACAATTATGCGTAAAATCCTAATTTTACGCATAGTTAGTAAAACTGAGAAAAACCTTTCTCCTCCTAACTTAAAATACTAAGCTAACAGTAAATACCTGATGACAGGAGTAGCCTCTTCAGGTAGAATCTTCTTGTTGTTCAATCAAATAAAGGAGGATTCTTACTTGAAAGCCACTCGCTTATTATTTGCTTTTATTCTTATTTTTTGTTCCTTCCCATTCTCTACCTTTGCTGCAGAGAAAACCATGGATTCCTATTATCTCGATGATGTTGATTATGACCATTGGGCTTATAAAGAATTAGAGGAGTTCCTGTATGCGGACATCATCGATGGGACTGTTGAGTATCGGAAGTATAGTGATGATGAAGATAGTGATGAGTATGTACTGTCCGATGCGACAGATGAGGAAGCAGTTCCTTTTATTAGTATCCGTCCCGAAGCGAATGTGACGCGTGCTCAATTTACAAAAATCTTGGTTAATGCTATGGATTTACAGGTAGGGACAGATATCAAAACATTTTCCGATGTAAAATCGACGGACTGGTTCTATAACTATGTCAATATCGCCAGTAGTCAGGGTATCATTACCGGTCATGATGGAAAGTTTGATCCTTACAAAAAGATTACCCGCCAACAAATGGCGGCAATGATTTACCGGGCGTTCAAACCAACTATCCCTTTCAATGAACCTACCAAAATATTTAAAGATGTTCCAACATCCAGCTACGCTTATGAAGCCATCCATGCAGCTGCGGCAAATGGGATTATCAATGGGTATGGAGATTCCTTTAAACCATATAACCTCGCAACGCGAGCTCAAGCTGTGGTGATGATTTACCGTGCTCTCCATCAGGAACCAGCAGCAGAGAGCGAAAAGACGGTGGTGGAGAACGAACTCGATCAAATGATTCAAGAGGAATTTCGCTTGAAAAAATCGCAAGACTTGGAATCTCTTGAAACCTTCTTCCGTCAAACATCATTTGGTGTTTATCGTGCTTTTAACCTTGAAGATGTCGAGATGCTTAGGAGCATTAAAGAGGAAGGCGGCACCTACAATATTGAGTTGCATAATGATCAAGCCACATTCAACGTGACGGCTATCAATCTTCGCTATGCAACCGTCGAAGTAAAGAATCAAACATTCACAACTGATATTGTATTCCCGGATGCTAGATATACATTCACGGAGGACAATTCAGGTCCCTTCCGCCTGAAGAAGGATGCAAATGGTAACTGGAAGATTTATGATACACCACCAGTTGATGAAGAGGAAGAAGTAACATTAGAAGAAAAAATGGCGACCGTCGGTGAATAAAGGAATGAGTAAAGGCCTAGATGTATTAAATCTAGGCCACCCTATATTATATGTTGTAGCTGTAGTTTTACGTAAGTCCTATTACAGAAGCACACTCGGAATGATCGTACCGATGAAAATTAAATCGCTATTGATAGAAGCCAATAAAGGCTATCTCAATGGATAAAAAGTCTAACTCTAACTATTTTTAAATAGGTGCTATTGATCTTTGTTTTAACGGCAATTATGGTTTACTTTAAAAATTTATTCATCCCATCTTGTATACTTTTTATTGGTTAAGCAGTATGTAAGATTGGCTATACAAGGAGCTGGGTAAAATTCATGAATCAAGAATTAACTCCCAAGAGTTTAATTTATAAAAATGAGAATAAATACTTCTGGTTAGTTTTAATGATAAGTATTATCTCGTATATCAGTCTAGCTATTTCAATAGTTGGGATTCTGCTTATACTAGGTATGTTTGCCATCTCATTATTTTTGCATGCCTTAATGATTGGACGTATCCGTACAAATGCAGTGAAGTTAAGTGCCAGACAATTTCCAGAGGTTTATCAAAAAACCAAAGAGTTATGCGAGAACATGGAGATTGCTCATGTTCCGGATATATATGTAATGGAGTCTAGTGGGACACTCAATGCTTTTGCCACCCGTTTCTTCGGACGAAATATGGTAGTTGTTTATTCTGAAATTTTCGAGTTGATTGAACGAAATGCTGATGATGAATTAACTTTTGTGATTGCTCACGAATTAGCCCATATTAAGCGCAGACATATCTCAAAATTATTGTTTATCTTGCCGGCAATGTGGATTCCTAGTATTGCTGAGTTGTATTTACGGGCCTGTGAATACACATGTGATCGGTATGCAGCTTACTACATTGGCAATACTGAGGCCGCGAAAAATAGTTTAACGATCTTGGCTGTTGGAAAAACACTTTACAAACATGTTGATCGTTCGGAATATCTAGAACAAATAAACAGTGAAAAAGGTTTTTTTGTTTGGCTGAGTGAAATACTATCCACCCATCCTCCATTACCAAAGCGAATTCATGAAATTAGCATGTTCTTTGGAGAGGCAGAACAAGATTTTATTACTAAAAAAACCTCAAAGGTGGTATGGATTTGGGTGACCACCGCACTGTTAGCTTTTGGTTTAGTGATAGCAGGCAGCTTTTATGTTATAGATAAATTTTCCAATTTTAACTTTCTTGGTGAGTTTGAAGAAAGTTTAGCAGTCGATGAAGAGACTCCTCCAATGATTGATGCTGTTGTAAAAGGTGATATATCAAAGGTTAAATCATTCGTGGAAAATGGGGAAGATCTTCATGTTGAGGATTATCAAGGTTTTACACCATTACATTGGGCTGTACAAGACGGGAATAAAGAGATGATTCATCTTTTGTTAAACGCTGGTGCCGATCCAAATTATGAAGATTATGTTGGGATGACACCCCTTATGTCAGCAGCTGATTTAGGTGATACAGATTTGGTGAAAATGCTGATAGAAGCTGGAGGAGACCCGAATTATCAAGAAATGGATGGTATGACCCCTTTATTTTATGCAGTATTTAGTGAAAGTGTAGAAACGGTTACTTTATTATTAGATTTAGGAGCTGATCCCACTATAAAGGACAGTGAAAACATGACAGCTCTCATGCATGCTATTCAATTGGGAAACCGTGATATTATTAATTTACTGAAAAAAGCTAGTTAAATAGGTGAAAAAGGAGCAAGTCAGATGATAACAACACCAGCCGGATTTTGGAGAAGATTTCTTGCAAGTATTTTAGATACCATTATTATTGGATTACCCTTAGCACTAATAAGCTATTTCATTACAGGAGATTGGAATGGAGACATCTACACCAGTCTAGTTGACTTTTTATATTACTTAATCGTACCTGTCATTTGGATGGGATATACCATTGGAAAACGAATAGTTGGGGTTCGAATCGTAAAAATAAACGGTGAAAAATTAGGAATTGGATCCATGTTACTGCGTACAATTGTTGCAGGGATTGTGTATGTTGTAACATTGGGCATCGGTTTAATTGTTAGTGCATTTATGGTTGGATTGCGTAGAGATAAGAGAGCTATTCATGATTTTATTGCCGGAACCTATGTCACGTATGAGAAATCTTAATTTTTTTGACTATCTAGTACGCCTAGATAGTCTTTTTAGTTCTGGTGAAGAAATCTAGCAAGTTTAAACTAATTAAAGAACAAGTGTATATCCTATTTTTATCAGTTAACATAACACTGATTAAAAGCAATCAATAAAAGCCCCAGATTTCTAGAATTTGAGGCTTTACGTGAAAATAAGGGAAAAAGAACGTCCATAGTTGTACAAAACGCCCTATACGCGAATATAAAACGTTTAAAACCCATTTTAACGTTTAGATTAACATAACCATGCTTTCGAAAATCAAAAAAATGAATGAATATAGGGTTTAGGAGGTAGTAGGAAATGGTGGACGTTATGACAGAAATAAAAATTGGGTGCCCGATTGACAAAGTTTCAGAGTATGCAACAAATCCTGAAAATGCACCAAAATGGTATGTAAATATTCATATAGCGGAATGGCAAACTCCAAAACCGTTGACAGTTGGTTCACGCATTGCATTTAAAGCACAATTCTTAGGGCGGCAACTGGCATATATTTATGAAGTGGTCGAGTTTATAAAAGGTCAAAAACTTGTCATGAGAACTGCAGACGGACCCTTTCCAATGGAGACAACCTACACAAGGGAAGCGATTGATGACAACCTTACACGAATGACTTTACAAAACAAAGGTAATCCGAAAGGTTTTTCAAAGTTATTTGCTCCATTTATGTCCACGATGATGAGAAGAGCAAACGAAAAAGACTTAAAAAAAATTAAGGAGATACTTGAAAAAAAATGAAATTTTGCCAAGTAATAATCTTGACGATTTTTACTTGGCGGTATTTCTATTCAGTATGAATGGTCATTCTTAATAGCTTTTTAATCTAATATTCGAAAGAAACGGGTCGTTCTATGTTTCTTTCGAATATCTTTGTACCAGCAACCCTATTGATGATTAACCGTTAAAAACGCCGCCAGCTCTTTACTTTTTTGTTTTCGTTCTTTGCGTATTCTTGCTCGCTCTGGTGCGGTTTCATGTAATTTTTTTTCTTCTTCTGTTTCCGGAATGACTTCGGGAACACGTGCAGGGCGTTTATGTTCATCAAGTGCGACAAATGTCAATAAAGCCGTTGCCGCAATTTTACGCTCCCCGCTCATTAAATTTTCGGCGATGATTTTGACGAACACTTCCATGGATGATGTGCCTGTCCATGTCACATACGATTCAAAACAGACCGAATCGCTTGGTCGAATCGGATGTAAAAAGTCGACTGAATCCGTAGAAGCCGTTACACATTCTCTTCGACTATGACGCGCTGCAGAGATAGAGGCGACTTGATCGACATCACTCATGAGTCGACCGCCAAATAGTGTATTGTGATTGTTTACATCGTTTGGAAATACACGGCTTGTTCGTATCACCCGTGATTCCTTGCAGTATTTCGCTTCCATATATATATGCCTCCCTAAATGATTTGAACCTGTTGGTGTAAAATGATAAGCATTCTACCTTATAACCAGTGTTTTGGATATTGTCTTGTTTGAAATAAGTTATTATAGATGGTTGATATAAAGACTAACATCAGGGTGCAAATCACAATTGAAATAAGAAATCCCCATCCTGCTTCAGTGTTAACCGCAACAAGAGAACTGGCTGCTGCGGGAGGATGCACGGTTTTAGTAAGAGTCATTAACATTAAGACAATTGCTAACACCAGGCCGAACGTGAAAAGGCTTTTGCCCAGTATACTCCAAATGATAAGCGCTGAAGTGGTAGAGAGCAAATGCCCTCCAATCACGTGGCGAGGCTGGGACAAGGGACTTTTATGCGCCCCGAATACAAGCAAACAACTTGCACCGAGAGGCCCTATTGTCATGGGATATCCTAAACCAACTACTGTGAAACCAATTATCATCATAGCGAAGAGTCCGCCTGCAGCAGAAACAATGGAATCCATATAATCAATTTGGGCTTCTTTTCTAGCTTCGCCCTTCATTTTCCTCAAATATGTAGTTAAATGGATGATTGACTGATTACTCCAGTTTTTCTCAAGGTTTTTCTCCAAATTCATAACGTATTCTTCCCCAAGCTTTCTAATTAATTTGGCAAGGAATGTGTCAGGGTTTCTGTCACATAGAGTTATTTTATAGGAAAACCCTGCTTTTTTAAAGATATATCTGAATTTTCGTTACTTTTTTTTAAGTGAAGGACTATTCCTAATAAAAGATATGGATAAGACTTTTCTGGTGGGAAATTTTGATTGAATTACATGTCTCTATATAAGTAGGGTAATAATACTATTCAAGAAATAATGAACTTTTTAATAGAATAAACAACAAAATTTCACAAAATTTCGCTCCCTGTGCCAACTGTTGGCAGGGGGGATTTATAGGGTGATGAAAATGTGGAAAACGATGGTCTCCTATCTTCCAGATTGGCAAGTGTTCATGCAGGCTGTTATTGTATTTTTTGTTCCGTATGTGATCTCAAGGTTTTTTAAATGGATTTCTAAATTAGAGGAAGAGTGATGGAAAATGAGAGAGCGGAAATCAAAGATTAGACAAATACAAAAATATGCCAGTCAAAATGATAAAAAGCAGGAAGATAAGCCTTCCCCAGAATCAACAGGTCATTTTACGGGTGATTTCACCTCGGATCTGGAACTTGTCAGGCAAGAAATGAGTCATCACTCGGACGTGCACTTTCGGGAGTTTAACATAGGGCGCACAGGTATTCGTGCAGCTATCATTTTTGTGGAAGCATTGTCAGATAAAGAACTCATCGAAAAACATATTATGAAATCATTGATGGTTGATTTTTCTGAAGAATATAATCACGAACCAACTTATGTGAAAGGGACCATTTCAAAAGAGTTTATTAAAAATCAAGTTCTTTCTCTTAGTGAAGTAAAAGAAGTGCATCACATAAAAGAGTTGATGATAAAAGTATTGACAGGCTCGACAGCCCTTTTGATTGATGGATTATCAGATGTGTTCATTCTTGGCACAATCAAAGCAAACAAACGGAATATTGAAGAACCCATATCAGAGGCATTGGTCAGAGGTCCACGAGTAGGTTTTACCGAAATTTTAAGCGATAATACCGCCCTCTTACGGCGACATGGTGAAAACGAAGGTTTATCACTAATAAAATTCCAGGTAGGAAAGCGAGCGAAAAAAGAACTGGTCATTGCCTATATGAAAGAGATTGCTGATTCAGAATTAGTTAAAGAGGTCGAGAAAAGGATTCAGAAAATCAATATGGACCATCTACCGGAATCAGGCTATGTAGAGCAACTGATCGAAGATAGTTACCTTAGTCCTTTTCCGCAAGTACAGAGTACGGAACGACCGGACCGCGTCATCGCTGCCTTGATGGAAGGACGGGTGGCGATTTTGTTGGATGGAACGCCTTTCGCCTTGATTGTTCCAGTTACATTCAGCATGATGCTGCAATCGCCGGAAGATTATTATGAACGCTGGATTCCCGGCACGCTCATCCGCCTATTGCGCTTTGGGGCAGCTATTATTTCTCTCTTTGCCCCTGCTTTGTATATTTCCTTTATCTCGTTTCATCCGGGGTTGATCCCGACCAAGCTGGCCATTTCCATCATCGGAACGCGGGAAGGTGTTCCATTTCCTGCGCTTATAGAAGCACTCATTATGGAATTAGCCATCGAAATTTTGCGGGAAGCCGGGCTGCGCTTGCCTAAACCGATTGGACCGGCGATGGGGATTGTCGGGGGGCTGATCATTGGAGAAGCTGCTGTACAAGCTGGGATTGTTAGCAACATCATGGTAATCATAGTGGCGATAACCGCCATTTCCTCCTTTGCTGTTTCACAGTATAGTGCAGGGATTCCGTTGCGCATGCTTCGCTTTGTCGCCATGTTTTGCGCTGCCGTGTATGGATTGTACGGAGTCCTTTTGTTTTTCCTCTTGCTCTGCAGTCATTTGGTGAAACTGAAAAGTTTTGGCGTTTCCTATGCCAGTCCGGCCGTTCCTTATCGCTTAAGTGACTGGAAAGATTTTATGGTTCGCATGCCGCTCCAGATGATGAAACGCCGTCCGAAGATGATGCAGACGAAAGATCCGATACGCAAAGGATAGCTCTCGACGAAAGGAAGTGAACCAGCAATAATGGTCAGTCCAAAAGACCGAATTACCACTCCGCAGGCAGCGGTTGTCACCATCAATTTTATCCTTGGAACAGGGATTCTTACCTTGCCAAGAACATCTGTGGACGCGGTAAAAACACCAGATGTTTGGATAACTGTTCTGTTAGGCGGTCTAATCGCTATGGCGGCAGGGGTGATCATCGTCAAATTAAGCCAGCAGTTTCCCGAAAAAACCTTTTATCAATACAGCCAGGAAATTGTCGGGAAATGGGTTGGAGGGGTGCTTAGTCTGCTCATTATATGTTATTTCCTTACAACTTCCAGTTTTCAAGTCCGTTCAATGGCAGAAGTGACAGGTCTGTTATTACTCGAGGGTACCCCAATCTGGGCTGTCATTATGCCATTCATATGGATAGGCCTTTATCTGATCATGGGAGGTATCAATCCGATTGCCCGTCTGTTTGAGGTTATTTTCCCCATTACGTTTTTTCTTTTTTTACTGGTTGCCTTTATGAGCATTAAAATATTTGAAATCGATCATCTGCGCCCGGTATTAGGGTTAGGGATCATGCCGGTGCTAAAAGGGGTAAAGACAACCGCTCTCGCGTTTACAGGTCCTGAAATCATGTTGGTCCTTTTGGCGTTTATGCAGCAGCCAAACAAAGCCGTAAAAGCCGTTTTAGTTGGAGTTTCCATCCCCTTAATCTTTTACGTGATTACTGTCGTCATGGTCGTCGGAGCTTTATCCGTCGATGGAGTGGTGACGAGAACATGGCCGACCATTGATCTTATCCGAAGTTTTGAGATGCCCGGTTTGATTTTTGAACGGTTTGAATCTTTGTTGCTTATAATCTGGATTATGCAGTTATTTTCTACCTTCACCATCACCTACTATGCTGTGGCTTTAGGGCTGGCTCAACTCTTCCGAAAGAACATTCATCCGTTTATGTACGGATTACTTCCGGTTATTTACATCATCGCCATGACTCCGAAAAATATCAATGACCTCTTTAAACTCGGCGATATGATCGGCAATATGGCGTTGTATTTATTTGGTGTACTGCCGCTGCTGCTTCTCATGATCTCAAGATGGAAGGTGAGGAGGAGATGAAGCAAAATGCTAACCATTCAGGGTTCCTCTTAGTTTTGCTGTCGGGTCTTTTACTCCTGTCTCTGACAGGGTGCTGGAGCAGTCATGAAATTGAAGAGCTGGGTTTAGAAGTAGGTCTGGCATTTGATAAAGGAGAGGAATCAACCATTGAGAAGAAACTAAAAGAACAAGGAGCGGGATATCCAAAAAGAGACACCATAACATTCACTTATCAGTTTGTTAACCCGAAAGCAATAGGTACCGGGAGTCAAGATGGAGGATCACAAGAAAAATCTTACACGAATGTTTTCGAAACCGGAGATTCCATCCATCAAACGATTCGTGAAGTTTCCTTGCGAAGAGATCGCCCCATCATCTTCCAACACACAAAAGTAATGGTTATCAGTGAGGATATCGCACGTACGTACAGTTTGGAGCAATTACTGGATCTTTATTTCCGTGATAATGAGATAAGACCAAGCTGTCTCGTATTCATTAGCAAGGGCCGAGCGAGCAAAACCCTTGAATCGAAGGAAACAGGAGAAATTCCATCATTTCGTTTGATGGGAATTGCAGATAACGAATATCGAACAACAAGGCTTTTGCCCTCTATGTCACTTGCTAAATTAATAGGCAAGATGCAATCAGGATCAAGTTTTCTGTTGCAAAATGTGGTCTCGGCGAATGGAGAAGTAAAATTTGCAGGAGCTGCCGTGATTGATGGAAAGCATAAAAAGCTGCGTGGTTTTTTGAATGAAGCGGAGTTAGAGGGGATAACGTGGATTACGGGAAAAGGGAAAAGTGGTTTAGTGAAAAGCTTTGATCAAGAGACAGGAGAGCTAATGATATACGAAATAGAGTCCATGAAAAGTCGCATCATCCCTCATATTAAAGGAGATGACATCTCTTTTGATGTAAACGTTGAATCGGAAGGACGTCTATCTGAAAATTGGACGGCGGAGACAGCTTTTGAAAATGAATTTTTAAAAAGGGCAGAAAAAGCGGCTGAAAAAGAAGTGAAGGATTTAATGAAGAATGTAGTAGAAAAGATGCAGAAGGACTATCAAGCAGACGTTGCAGGTTTTGGAAACCAGTTGAGAATTAAACATCCGAGAACATGGGAAAAGGTCAAAAAAGATTGGGATCAACTATTTAGTGAGGTTCCAATCAAATACAACGTCAAATTGACAATCACTGATTATGGGACGTCAGGCTCTAACGAGTAATAACTCCTCTTAATTAGAGGTTCTCCTGAATACCTATTAAGCTGGAGAAACGAACTTCTATAAATGAAGAATTAAATGACCCGCTGTTATCAATAAGGAGAAAGGGGCTAAGTTCGATAGGTTACACATGCAATGAACTCCCATGGCGAAAGGAAGTGAACCAGCGATGATGATCAGTCCCAAAGACCGAATTACAACTTCACAAACAGTTATTGTCATCACCAATACCATCCTTGGAACAGGGATACTTACCTTGCCAAGAGTATCGGTAGAGAAGGTGAAGACACCCGATGTTTGGCTGAGCGTTATTGTAGGAGGGCTGATCGCGATGATGGCAGGGGTGATCATCGTCAAATTAAGCCAGCAGTTTCCTGAAAGAACCTTTTATCAATACAGCCGGGAAATTGTAGGAAAATGGGTTGGAGGGGGACTTAGTCTACTCATTATATGTTATTTCCTTGCAATTTCCAGTTTTCAAGTCCGTTCAATGGCGGAAGTGACAGGTTTGTTGTTACTGGAAGGTACTCCTGCCTGGGCCATCACTATGCCATTTATGTGGATAGGTCTCTATCTAATTGTAGGCGGTATCAATCCGATCGCTCGTCTGTTTGAAATTATATTTCCTATTACAGTTTTTTTGTTTTTGCTGGTTGCCTTTATGAGCTTCAAACTATTTGAAATCGATCATCTGCGCCCCGTATTAGGTTTAGGAGTTATACCTGTTTTAAAAGGGGTAAAGACAACGTCTGTCGCGTTAACAGGTTCTGAAATTATGCTGCTCCTTTTGGCGTTTATGCAGCAGCCAAACAAAGCCGTAAAAGCCGTTTTAGTTGGAGTTTCCATCCCCTTAATCTTTTACGTGATCACTGTCGTGATGGTCGTCGGAGCTTTATCCGTCGATGGAGTGGTCACGAGAACATGGCCGACCATTGATCTGATCCGAAGTTTTGAGATGCCCGGTTTGATTTTCGAACGCTTTGAGTCTATGTTGCTTATAGTCTGGATCATGCAGCTATTTTCTACCTTTACCATCAGCTACTACGCTGCGGCTTTAGGGCTGGCTCAACTCTTCCAAAAGAACATTCATCCATTTATGTATGGATTAGTTCCGGTTATTTACATCATTGCTATGATTCCAAAAAATGTAAATGACTTCTTTAAACTCGGGGATATGATCGGCAATGTCGCGTTGTATTTGTTTGGTGTACTGCCGCTGTTGCTTCTCATGATCGCGAGATGGAAGGAGAGAAAGCATGAAGCAGAGCGATAACCATATAAAGTTTCTCTTAGTTTTGCTTTCGGGTCTTTTACTCGTGTCTCTGACAGGGTGCTGGAGCAGTCATGAAATTGAAGAGCTTAGTTTAGAGATAGGTATAGCATTAGATAAAGGAGAGGAGTCGGCCATTGAGAAAGAACTGAAAGAACAAGGGGGAGGATACCCCAAAAGAGACCTAATGACGTTCACCTATCAGATTGTTAATCCACAGGCAATAGGTGCGGGGAGTAAAGATGGAGGATCGCAACAAAAATCTTATACGAATATTTCTGAAACTGGTGATTCTTCCCTTGAAATGGTTCGTGAAGTTCCACTAAGAAAGGACCGACCCATGTTCGGCCACCATCTGAAAGTGATGGTTATCAGTGAAAATCTTATACGTGCGTATAGCTTGGAGCAACTACTTGAGATCTATTTCCGTGATAACGATATTAGGCCAAGCTGTCTTGCGTTCATTAGCAAGGGTCGAGCGAGCAAAACCCTTGAATCGAAGGAAACAGGGGAAATTCCATCATTTCGTTTGATTGGAATTGCAGATAATGAATATCGAACATCACGGATTTTGCCTTCTGTGTCGCTTGCTAAATTAATGAGCAAGATGCATTCAGGATCGAGTTTTCTTTTACAAAATGTGGTTTCGGCAAATGGAGAAGTAAAATTTGCAGGAGCTGCCGTGATTGATGGAAAGCACAAAAAGTTGCGTGGTTTTTTGAATGAGGAGGAGTTAGAGGGGATAACGTGGATTACGGGAAAAGGGAAAGGTGGTTTAGTGAAAAGCTTTGATACAGAGACAGGAGAGTTAATTATATACGAAATAGAGTCCATGAAAAGCCAAATCATACCCCATGTTAAAGGGGATGACATCTCTTTCGATGTAAACGTTGAATCAGAAGGACGTCTATCTGAAAATTGGGCGGCATCGGAGACAGCTTTTGAAAATGAATTTTTAAAAAGGGCAGAAAAAGCGGCTGAAAAAGAAGTGAAGGATTTAATGAAGAATGTTGTAGAAAAGATGCAGAAGGAATACGAAGCAGACGTTGCAGGCTTTGGAAACCAGTTGAGAATTAAACATCCGAAAACATGGGAAAAGGTCAAAAAAGATTGGGATCAACTATTTAGTGAGGTTCCAATCAAATACAACGTCAAATTGACGATCACTGATTATGGAACGTCAGGCTAAATGATAATTCCGGCTCAATAGGGACTTCCTAAGCTTTGAGAGGGGCCTAATTGCCCGTTTGAGCGGAGGAAATGAAGAGTTTTTATAATACATCAAGTAAGTAATTCGCTGTTATGACTCCGAAAAATATTAACGGCCTCTTTAAGTTGGGGGTTACGATCGGGAATATCGCGTTGTTTTCATTTTTTGTACTGTCCCCCGCTTCTTCTAGTGGTATCGAAAGCGTGAAGCGAAGCTGTTATATAAACTTAATGTTTGCTATCTTGTTAAATGCTTCCGGCACACATTATAAATATTGTCAAAGTACGTACAAAAATATAGTTTGGTTACCGAATGTTATAAAAGGTTCCATCACACTAAACAAAAAAGGCTGATATATTAGTCGGTGTTCATTTTGATTTTGTTTGTTGCACTAGAACTTTATTGGTGAATTTAGGTAAAAACCGTGATGTGAATAATAATAGATATATAAAGATAAGGGAAGATAGGGGATTAAATAGTGATAAAAAAAATAATCGTTTATATAACCAGGCTCCATAATCGGCAGAGAGAGTTATTAGTGTATGTAGATAAAAACCATCCAGAAACAGGTATCCGAGTTCCTGCTCGTATTGTAGAAGAAAACGAAACGATTGAAGATGCTTTATATAGAGAGATTGAGGAAGAATGTGGTCTAACTCAGTTAATATCCAAGAACAAGATAAAAGAATATATTTATTATGATGAAGGGAAGGCTGAGTATCATGAACGACATGTTTTTCATTTAGAAGTGTCAGACGAGACACATGAAAAGCGAGAACGTATCATTCCCTCTCATAACCAAGGTGCAGGTTATGATTGGGTACCTCTTGAAGTAGTTTCTAAACTAGAAACTGGACAAGATGATGGTATTCAGCTTTTTTTAATGGAATCGGAGAATCCAGCTTACGTTAACTTATCTCGAAATGCAGTGAGAACTACAACTCTCTATCCATCTATTTAAAACATGATAATGGGCCTCTTAATCTACTAATCATACAAAAAACGAATCATACTTCGAATAATATGAAGAAGTTCTTCTGGCACTCTTTGAATGGTGTGAGTCAAGGCAATTAGAATGAAGGAGGAGAAATGATCATGTTGGAATTTGATACAAATATAGACCAATTCGCCACGATTAAAGTCATCGGTGTTGGCGGCGGGGGAAACAATGCCGTGAACCGTATGATTGAGGAAGGGGTTGAGGGTGTAGAATTCATTGCTGTTAATACAGACGCCCAAGCTCTTAATCAATCCAAAGCGGAGATTACGATGCAAATCGGTGCATCCTTGACAAGAGGTTTAGGAGCAGGAGCAAATCCAGAAATAGGTAAAAGGGCTGTCGAAGAAAGTAAACAGCAGATCCAAGAAGTGCTGCAAGGCGCAGACATGGTTTTCGTTACAGCTGGAATGGGCGGTGGTACAGGTACAGGAGCAGCGCCCGCCATTGCTGAAATCGCCCGTAACCTTGGTGCCCTGACAATTGGGGTTGTCACGCGTCCGTTCAAATTTGAAGGGTACAAACGTGCAGAAAACGCAGCAAGAGGAATTAACGCAATGAGGGAAGCGGTAGATACCTTAATTATTATTCCAAACGATCGATTATTGGAGATTGTCGATAAAAAAACACCCATGCTTGAAGCTTTCCGTGAAGCGGATAATGTTCTTCGCCAAGGTGTTCAAGGGATTTCCGATTTAATCGCTGTACCGGGTTTAATCAATCTTGATTTCGCTGACGTGAAAACGGTCATGTCCCATAAAGGAACGGCCTTAATGGGAGTTGGTGTTGCCAATGGTAAAGGCCGTGCTGCTGAAGCTGCGCAGAAAGCCATAAATAGTCCATTGCTGGAAACTTCCATCAATGGAGCTCAAGGTGTGATCATGAACATAACCGGTGGCCGCAATTTAAGTCTTTTTGAAGTACAGGAGGCAGCCGATATAGTGGCTTCTGCTTCGCACGAGGAATTAAATATGATTTTTGGTTCGGTCATTAACGATCATTTAAAAGAAGAAATTATCGTAACGGTCATTGCCACTGGATTCACTGAGCAAGAGGCTCCACCATTACAAACGTCTTCCGGGCCATCTATGGAAGAGCGGGTTAATCCTTATCAACAGGAACAACGTATACACCGTGACCCGATAAACCGTGGAGAACCGGTTCAAGAGTATTATGGCCGGCAACGGGAACAGCCGGCTCAAGGGTATTATGGCCGGCAACCGGAACAATCGGCTCAAGACTATTATGGCCGACAACCGGAACAATCGGCTCGAGACTATTATGGCCGACAACGGGAACAGCCGGCTCAAGACTATTATGGCCGGCAACGGGAACAGCCGGCTCAAGAGCATTATGGCCGGCAACCGGAACAGCCGGTTCAAGAGTATTATGGCCGGCAATTGGAACAGCCGGCTCAAGAGCATTATGGCCGGCAACGGGAACAGCCGGAAGAATCTATGGATATTCCAGCATTCTTGCGCAAACGAAGAAATCGATTTTGATAAGGTGAAACTCCATTCAGTCGGGAATCATATTAATTTCGGCCATCAAAAGATCCTCGGGTTTATATTAAATCCGAGGATCTTTTTAATACAACATAGTATCCTTTACAGAAAGCAAGAGTACACTTAAACTACTTTTTTATCACTCTTTCCCATTTTACATCGGAGTCGAGAGTATAACACACAGTAAATTCGCAATATAAACGTCATGTTTATTGAGTTTTTTTTAGGTAGATGTAAATGTTGCAACATTTACATTTCCTGTGTAAGAAACTTAATGCAATTGGCATAAATGTTACCCATTCTTTTCATGAAATCCTAATCCTCTGTGCTACGATAATGCCAAGTAGTTTTTGGGGGAGGTATTTTTTATGAAAAAGACAAGCATGAAAAAGTGGTTTTTTACTTCGGCAGTAACTTTAAGCTTCCTAGCAGGACAAGGAACAGCACAAGCAGCACCACATAAAGTGGTGAAAGGAGACACTTTATGGAAGCTTGGCAATCAACATGGAGTGACAGTTGATGAATTAAAAAAAGTGAATCATCGTCAAAATGATATGATTTATATCGGTGAAACATTAACCATTCCTGATCATACAGCAGTCCAAGCAAGCAGTTCTGCTATACATAAAGTGACAACCGGAGATACATTATTCAACATTGCGAAACAATATGGAGTAACAGTAGAAGGATTAAAAGCAGCAAATCATTTACAAAACGATACGATCTATATCGGACAAACGTTAACGATTGGAAATGCTGCGCCTTCCGCTGTTTCAGCGGAGGATAAGGACTTATTGTCCAGATTAGTAGAGGCAGAAGCGAAAGGCGAGCCGTATCAAGGAAAAGTAGCGGTAGCGATGGTTGTATTAAATCGTGTTGCTTCTCCAGAGTTCCCCGATTCCATTCATGATGTCATCTATCAACAGCTGGAAAACGGCGGTTATCAATTTACACCTGTAGGAAATGGAGCCATCGATCAGCCGGCATCTGACGAGTCAAAACGAGCGGTGGATGAAGCGCTAGCCAGTCAAAATCCTGCAAATGATGCTCTTTATTTCTATAACCCGGAATTAGCAACAAATGATTGGGTGAAAACACAACAAGTAACAGCCATTATTGGCAATCATGTATTCGCTAAATAAATATTGGTCACTAGGCTCTGTGCAAACTATAAATAAAAATATAAAGTTAATACTAAATTTCCACACTTAAAAAACTAAGAGATATAGATTAATAAAGAACAGGAATTACGCCATACATAACGAATATTGCAGTGAAGAGGTGAATGAAATGAAAACGTACTCTAATAAGGATATGGCGGTTATGACAGGACTTGCCGGCTCCACGATACGTCAGTATGTACAGCTCTTGGAAAAATCGGGTTATACGTTCACCGAAAACGAATTCGGTCATAAGGTGTTCCATGATAACCACATATTACTTTTTAGGGTCATGAAGGAACTCTCTGATGCAGGGGCCGTGTCCCCGGAACGCATTGCCGATATAGTGGTCATGAAGGAACGAGAATATGAAAAGGCACCCGAAAAAGAGCGTACTGCCATATCAAATTCTGCTAATCTCCTGATAGACAAGGAAAAGCCGGATAATGCCGTTCAATACGATGAGTGGTACGGAATACTGATGAAGAAGTTAGAGAAGTTGGACAGAATAGACGATCTGATAAAGGAAAATCAGGAATTAAAAGAGGAGATAAAGAAGCTTCGTGAACATATGGAGCAACGTGATGAAAGGGTTCTGGAAGCAATCAGATCGATTCCAAATTTGAGTAGTCTCTAAAGAGAAGAAAAACCACCTGACAAAAAAGTTATAAATAAATTGGTGGAGAAATAAGATATAAAATTTAATGCTGAATTCTGTCGAAGTACTTGAAGCTATTCAATGAATCATTTACAAGGCTCGAATTGGTAATGCTTGCAATCTCGTCCTCGCTTCCATTCACGATTATCTCAATAGGATAACCTTCATTGATTTTAAAAAGATGGTTTGTTCATCAAGATTAAGTCTAAAAATATGACCTGTACATTTTTGTAACGATCCATCTTTATCATAACTAATTGATAATTATCGTTAAAGGGGGTAACTCAAAAGGGGAAAATCGTTCCTTTTGAGTTACCCCCTTGCAATGGACCGTCAATAAAATCAAGGTTTTTTATTGACGGTCCATTATACATAAAAAAATCAATTGCTTTTTAAGTTTATGAGTCAGCTCCCCAAGGTCTATTTTGTTATTAGATAATGATTATTAATCGAAATCCATAATCCAACGGTAAAATCTCCAAATAACCATCCAAAAAATCATATATCCCCAAAATGAATATAGATGATTCCACTTACCATGGTGGGTAAACCATCCGATTTCTTCTGTATATTGTTCAATGAAAAATCCAATAACACTGATCATAAAGATGATTGATACTCGTATGTACAGCCCCACTTTTGTGGCGACAAGTAAAAAGAGAGCAGTAAAGAGGGGAAGTATGAATAAAGTAAAAACAATATTGATAGAGAATATTTCAGAAAAAGGTCTAGCTGGAAAGGTATACAATCCTTTGCCAACAAAAAATAAGTCCAAATACGTCCCCACTAAAGATGCAAAAAGAACTGCCGTAATATATGCATTGCGGCTATTATTCTTGTCTGAGGAACATCGCTTTTTTTGTAGTGATGGTGAGCTCGATTTTCTTAAGTGTTTTACAGTATTCATCATGAATGTTCCCTCCTTCGTATTGTTCATCTTCTATTAAATAGTCCATGATCCTCCAATCATCAAACCAGTCGCCTTTTTCTGCTTTTGGATGATCAATATTTTCCCAAGCAAATTGTAATGGAGGGCTGTATATTCGAACTGCACCCTTTTTTAATTGGCATTTTTCTATTCGGCGCCGATAAACCGAACCCGGTAATGATTCATTAACATGATGAAACAAATCATTCCAGTAATCGCTTCTGGAACCAGTATGCTGGTGTTTGCCAGCCCAAAGCAAGACACCCTGTAAAATGTTTTGACGGTGAAAAAGCAGTGAATACAACCGCTTTCCTAGCATGATTCGCTCATGCAGTGACGTGAAATGTTGTAATGTATCACCGATTAATTTTGGTTTTTTGTTCTGCTCATCCGTATTAAAAGGAAAAATAATATGATTCAATCGCAAAAAATCATACAATTTAAAACTAATTGTGTTTATTACCGTTCTTTTAAAATCCTGATTTTGAATGACTCCTTTTTCTAAATAGCTTTGTTCGTTAATAATCGTCGCAATTGCTAGAAGAGTACTGTCGCTATAGTGCCAAAAATGATTCCACATCGTTTCCATAAACGTTGAGACATTCAAATGGGGAAGAAGATAAAACAGATTTTTGTTTCTTTTTACACTTTGGTCATACAGTAAAAATTGTGGAAATACATCTTGAAAGATTAACCAGTTTCCGCGTTCCAAAAATAAAAAAAAATTTCGTTGTTCCTTTTCGGATAATAGTCTTGAGAGAAGATCTCCTTTTAAGTCGGTCATATTCCAACCGCCGTTTCGAGATACCATATGGCCGAGCAGTGCCCAGTGGATTTCGGGGTGTTCAAGATAAAAGTTAAAATACGCCTGTGTTCGTGTCACATTATTTAGATTATATTTTCTCGTAATATCTTTAATGTTATTGATGAGTTTGATCTCATCTTTCGTTAAATTTAGTTTTGCCGCCGTTTTCGGTTTCATTTTACTTTTGTTCTTTAATTCTATTTTTATCTCAATAAGAGATTTCAGTCCCCTTTGATTTAGCGGTTTGAATTTCTTTTTTTCGTCGCTCCAAAGCATGTTTCACCCTCCCGTGCCATGAATGTTCTGTATAAAAAAGAATATGTATATGGAAAAGTTGCTTTTAAAAAAGGGGAGGTTGACAATAATATGAAGCAAAGGGTCGAAGCGGAGATTAATCGATTGGTAACTATCTTTGTAAAAGATCAAGCTTCCGACGGGTCCTGGTCTTACCCGTTTGAAACGGGCATTTCAACGGATTGTTATATGATTATCTTATTACGTACTTTGGAAATAAATGATGAAGAGTTGATCCAATCGTTAGTGGATCGGATTGTTAGCAAGCAGGGGGAAAATGGATCCTGGAAGCTGTTCTATGATGAAGACGACGGGAACATGACGGCAACCGTTGAAGCATACTAAACTAAATAACGATTATCCTTTTGTAAGGCGAGGCGTTAAATGGTTGCTAAGCAATCAAAAAAAGGATGGTTCCTGGTATGGGCGCTGGGGGATTTTATATACATTATCATGGCTACGAATATATTTTTCCACTTCTGACTCTAAGTCATTATAAGCATAAATTTGGTTAAATAATCCACATAATACATTGGACATAGGCAAAAACCGCCCATGTCCAATATGTTCCGTATAAGCCTGCTCACATTTGAGACGACAAAGCGTTCTATCCTGAAAATTACTATTTTCATTCATAGGAAATCAATTATCATTAAGTAGCATGATTAAAGTTTCCTGGATATCGTTTTTTAGCCTTTGGACATTCCCACCGTACAAGGCGCCCTCACCGTGAAAATATCCGCCAAAGTAATACCATAATTGAATAGTACAAGCATAAAAATCTCCATCGAGTTTAGGACCATCATAATCAAAGGCAATCTGAGACCTGTATTCTTTTTCTAAACAATGATTAGACGTTAAGTTCTCTGATTCATCCCCATCTATATCTCGCACTATCCATAGTCTTAAATTCTTTTTATCTTTCTCTTTGAATTCTTCTGTATACTTTTCCTCATACTCTTTACATAAACCTTCACTAACCTGCTCTAACTTCATGATCTCTTGTTTTAAGGTTTCATTAAACGCCTGTTCTACGATAATTCTATACTTTTGTTCTTCTAATATTTCTCTCTTTTCCTGATTACGTTTCCAAAGCCCCTTAAACAATATTTCATCCCCTTTGTCCTTTTGGTGTGCGATTAATAAACGATTAAAATCTATAAACAGTTCCCATAGCAGGTGTTAGAGGAGGTTATTCATGTATATCAATGTTGGCTAACTGCTGTTTTAAATCCCAATGCTGGGGTTTCGCTTTAGGATCGAACCATATAGCTCCTTCTTGAAGCCAATACTCACGATATGCCTCAATCGTCCAACCAAGTTCTTCATCGTCAAACCCTGGTTGAAAAGCACAACAGGTACATATTAAACCTACGGCTGGAACTCCTTTTTTATTATAGAGTGGTCCTAGTAAACGATCATAGCCACAAACCAAACAGACATAGAATTTTTCTTTTCTTCTTATAAACTTTCTAAGCAATATACCATCTCCTTCATCGTTGCAGCATGTTTACGTACTTATTGAGACAAGTTATACGGGAAGTTACATAAGCCCATTCGATCGTGTTTAAGGAATGGTATCACTAAGGTATGACCAGAAAATATTTTTTTCCAATAGTATAATACATTTATTTATCCATAACTTGTTATGTCATGAATAAATAAAAGATTGATAATATTCCTGTAAAAATGAGTGCAATCTTTTTATCTGTTTGTTACAGATCGATCAAGATGTCACACTCTACCTACATACAGCTACAAACCCTCATTGAGAAAATAAAAAAGACCCTCGTAGGACCTTTTATTTACATAACGCGAATTCAGGTAATCCAAAAACCTCGAATTTCATAGAATTCGAGGTTTTTTCATGCAATAAAATAATTGTGATGCAGAATAAAATAGACACCCGGTCGGAGGAAACCGGGTGTCTAGAATGAAGCATAGGTGCACATAGAGAAATGTAGCATCCATATTTCTATCTATTCTCTTATTTTGAAGAACTAGATTTTTTCGTATTCTCAAGGTCGGTTACATAGTTAGGGCTCCCGGCTTCCATTCCGACAATAAAGAGAAGAATTGCTCCTGCAACCAGTATGATTAAGGGAATCGTCCAGCTGTGGGTCACATCGTGTATAAATCCGAAAAGGGTCGGTCCTATTGCCGCTAATAAATAACCAACTGACTGAGCCATACCGGATAACTCAGCTGCTTGATGGGCATTATGCGTACGCAGCACAAAAAACATGGTGGCGAGGCCAAATGCCGCTCCTACCGCGACGCCGATCATTATCACGTATAAAGGGGCCAATGAAGTCATTCCGCTGAGGAGTCCGATATAACCGAGAAGCAAAAAGCTTGTAATGAAACCTACTAATTTACGTTGATTCGGACTGCGGCCGGCCAAAACCGGTACGATAAATGTAGCGGGAAGGCTTGCAAACTGTGTTAATGACAGGAGCCATCCTGCTTCGGATTGACTCATGCCTTGCTGATGAAGAATGGCAGGGAGCCAGGTGATGACCACATAAAAAACGGTAGATTGCAATCCCATAAACAAGGCTACTTTCCAGGCAAGACGAGAATGCCATAAGGAGCTCCCTTTAGTGGGGGATACCGCCGATTGATGGTGAAGACGCAGCCTTGGAATCCAGAATACGATGGAAACGATCGAAAGAAGCACCCAGCAAACAAGGGCGCCGCGCCATCCAAAGCCTAATCCTTGGGTGATGGGAATACTAATCCCCGAGGCAATGGCTGCCCACATATTCATTGAAACAGAGTAGACCCCCGTCATGATTCCGACTTTATTGGAAAACTCCCGTTTAATCAATCCTGGCAAAAGGACGTTGCATATGGCAATCGCGGTACCGAGTAAAGCGGTACCAATAAATAGTGTTTGGATAAACGGCACGGAACGAAGCATAATCCCGGCCCAAAGCAAAAGCAAGGCTCCAAATAAGGTGTATTCCAACCCAAAACGACGGGCCATTTTAGGAGCAAAGGGTGAAAAAAGGGCAAATGCCAGCAGGGGCAAAGTCGTCAACATCCCTGCTGCAGTATTGGACATACCCATATCCCGGCGAATCGTTTCAATGATGGGCCCAACAGATGTAAGGGGAGCCCTTAAGTTGGCGGCTGCAAAGATAATGCCTAAGATGAGCACCCACATTCCAATGCGAGAAGAAGTTTGTGTGTGAGTGATAGGGTTTTTCGAAATCATGAAATTTCTCCTTTGCGTTTTAAATCCTCAAAGTTTATGTACCCATATATTCTATTCTTGATTCGGTATCACCTTCATGCTGTTTACTTTCCAACGGTTTGAAGGATTTTTTTTACGAGGGAGTCGGCATCGCCCGCTTCAATGGTTGTCAATTGAATGCGGGAAAATGGTTTGACTCTGCATTCCAAACATCGTCTGAAGCAATCGACGACACAAACGTCCACTTCATCTTCGTAATCTCGGCGGAGAATGTCTACGGCTTTTCCAGCCTCTGTTAATTTAACGTTCTGTTCACAAAATTTTGCCGCTCTCATTTTCAGTCTTCCTTTCACGAAAATGGACCGCCATGTAAACCCGAGAGAATGAAGGGGTTTGAGTGACGGTCCATTTTATTTAAAGTTTAATCTTATTTTTGTTCTTCGTAATGAGTAAATTGAATGTCTAATGTACGAAGGTACGTTTGCAGACCCGCATCTTGGATTGGGATAATGAATGCTGGCTCACCGGATTCATTGTGGTGAGAATGCCATAATCCTGGAGGGGTGACGAAAGCTTTTCCTGTTACCCAGTCGATACGCATCGGATCGATGATTTGCTGCGTATCAGGATCGATTTTATCTCCGACCAATGTGTACGTTCCAGGTGCAGCATAAGCAACAAAGTCAAGCGCTACCGACTTATGGCTGTGAGGAGCCTGGTTGGATCCTACCGGCACGATACCGAACATCGCCCATAGTACATGCGTAATCGTTAACGTTTGATCGAATTTTTCGTTGTTTAATAGAATGGAAATACGATTCTTTAAATGGGCATCCGGAGCATTCGCCACTTCATTCAATTTTGCTTCCGCTTGTTCCGCTGTAAAAAGAGTCGGTTTGAAGCGTGCTTCCGTCGCTTCGGCACCCAAATAGTTAAGAAGCGGGGTATCAAGAATATAGTAAATCGTCGCATCTTCCGTTGCCGTGTGACAGCTGACAGATCCGGATGGAAGCGTCAAGAAATCGCCTTTTTTCCAGTTGATCGTTTCGCCGTTCACTTCTGTGCTGCCGGCGCCCGAAATAATGTAATATAATTCGCTCGTTGCGTTCGGCTTTGTATTAATGGAATCGCCTTCATTAATACGGATAAAGTGGGCGAGCAGGGACGGGCTTGTTGCCGGATATTCCGTTCTCAACTCTTTCGAAAGATCCAATGTGACGATACGAGTTTCACCCGAGTTATAAAGTTCAGGCTCAAATTCCTTGGCGGGGATGGCACTGATGATGCCGCTTCCAATTGGGTCTGCCGCAGTTGTATATTCGTAGAAACGGGCATCTCCGGTCCAGTTTTCATTTACGGTTCCAACAGATAATTGTCCTCGTTGTGCAGTTGTCGACATATAAAAACCTCCAGTCATCTTTATGACCTTATCTTATCTTGCTGGAAGAGGGTTGTAAAATATATAATTTGTATTATTATGATATGTTTTATGTATAACTGGATGGGAGAGAATCAAGAATGGAACTTCGACAACTGCAATATTTTCTTACTGTAGCGGAGGAATTGAATTTCAGCCGGGCTGCGGAACGCCTCCGGATTACGCAGCCGCCGTTAAGCCTGCAAATTCAAAATTTAGAGAAGGAATTGGGGGTTCTGCTTTTTTATCGAAATAACCGGCATGTGGAATTGACAGATGCAGGAAAGGTCTTTCAAGATGAGGTTCGCAAAATATTGGACCAGCTTCATCGTGCGGTCGAGAACACCAAGCGTACTCACCACGGCGAAATCGGAAAACTAAGGGTCGGGTTTGTCGGGTCTGCAACGTATGACATTCTTCCTGCCGTTTTGCGGGAGTTTCGCCGTTCGTATCCGGATGTGCAAGTACATCTTCTTGAACTGTCCACACCCGCGCAAATCGAAGCACTGCGCCAAGAGGAAATCGATGTAGGAGTGTTAAGGCCGCCTGTTGAGGATGAACTATTATGTACCGAAATCGTGTCGATTTCTCCTTGTGTGTTGGCCGTTCCAAAACAACACCCCTTATTGGAAAGAAAAAACGTCTCGCTTACGGATCTTCGTCCTTACCCGTTTGTGATGTTATCTCCAAAAACGTGGGCCGGTCTCTATCATGAGATTCTGGAATTATGCAATCCAATCATCCAGCAAGAAGCCCTCGAATTCCAAACGGTCATCGGGTTGGTGGCCGCTGGATTGGGAATCGCAGTCGTTCCCCAATCGGCCATGAATTTGCATACCCAGGATGTGGTGTACCTGGACCTCAATGATCAGCTTCCTGTCGCTTCGATGGGCGTCTCCTGGCGTCGGAACAACCAATCGCCGCTTGTGAAAACCTTTATCAAGATGATAGAGGAAGCATAGCTTTTAGGATGATGCTTGACGAAAGGAACACCTCACACTACAATAGGTAGTGTGAGGTGTTCTGCGATGAGAATACAAAAATTCAAGTTTAATGAGAAAGGTTTGAACCGTTTTTTCGGTCCGCTTGAAGCCAAGATCATGACCGTTTTGTGGGCCGGTGAGGAAATGGCCATTAAAGATGTTCAACAGGCGCTAGAGAGAGAGAAAGCCGTGAATTTCAATACCGTCATGACCGTCATGAACCGGTTGGTGGAAAAAGGGGTGCTGCACAAAAGAGCAGAAGGCAGGGCTTCTTTATATCGGCCCATCCTTTCAAAAGAGGAGTTTTTTGACACACAATCAAAAGAATTGACTCACGAGCTCATCGATGAATTCGGTTCTCTTGTTGTGACCCATATGTTGGATGCTTTAGAAGACGTGGATAAAGGGCTTATTGAAAAACTGGAGCAAAAAATAAAAGAATTAAAAAAGGGAAGATAATACATGTCAAAAAATCAATCAAAAATGATTTTTACAGCGTGTACGTTGATTGCGGGAACGATCCTATTTCAAATGGGAATCTATACGTTTTATGTATTGATGGGCTGGGATTTAAGATTCAACCTTATCGAAGTATGCCATAGTGCAGCAAAATCTCTTGGACTAACTTCAGTTGAATATATGCTGGATGCTCTCGTTTTCTACACAGTGCTTTTATCGATATGGAAAATTGGAAAACAGCTTTTTACAGCACACAGCATGTATAAAAAGTTCCTTCTATACGAAAACGAACAGCTGACGCGGGAACTGAACGATATGTACAATGAGGGAAAGCGAGATTTCACCGTCATCTCTTGTTCTGCCCCGATCGCTGTCACGATGGGATTTTTGAATCCTAAAATCATTCTTTCAACGGGTCTTTTGAATTTGTTGGATGAAAATGAGTTGGAGGCAGTCATTTATCACGAGCTGCATCATAAAAAACATCGAGATCCTTTAAAAATATTTTTATTATCCCTTTTCGCATCGATCATGTGGTATATCCCGATTTTAAAGTGGTTTCACCAAAAGTATAAAATTGTACGGGAAGTGTTGGCGGATCATCACGCCATCGATCAGCTCGGTTCATCAAGGGACCTGGGCAGCGCCTTATTGAAGATGTTGAAAACGGGAAGGCAAGCAAATATGCCTTTTTCATACGTCTCGTTTGCGGATACGTCCGTTAACTATAGGATCAAATACATACTTGATCCCTTGACGGAAGTTCCTTTAAAGCTCCCGATTATGCTGACGATCACATCCATCTATGTGTTTTTCATGTTGTGTGTCCTGTTTATCCTTGCACTGCTCTAATTTTTTTTAATGAATTACACTACATAATGTAGTTTCAAATGGATTTCTCATTACAATTCAAACGCTACCTATTTTAGAGGAGGAAATAAATTGATGAAAAACGTAGAACTAGGGTCCTTTATTATTCGGGTCGTATTAGGCTTAACTTTTTTTGTACACGGACTTGCAAAATTTCAAGGAGGCATCGAAAACACCGCGGGCTTTTTCAGCAGCGTGGGGATACCCGGCTTTTTAGCCTATGTAGTAGGCGGAGTTGAACTCATCGGCGGAATTCTTTTAATGCTTGGCTTTGGGACAAGAATCATTGCAGGGGCATTTGCCATTATTATGGCAGGGGCGATTTTTACAGTAAAGCTGAAAAGCGGTTTTGCTGGAGGATATGAATTGGACTTGGCGTTGCTGGCTATGTCTTTACATCTTTTAGTAAGCGACAACCAGTTTCTTTCAATCGGCCGTGTACTTGGGAATCGTGAAGCTGAAAAGCGCAGTGCATAATTTACCCGGCGACCGATTTGGGATGCAGCCGATAGAAAAAGGATGATAAAAAAAGAGAGAAAGAGGATGAAGACGTGGCAAAGTCGAAGAAAAAAACAGCATCTGCCTCCAATCAATCTTCGAAATGGATTTTTTGGGTAGTTGGTTTATTTAGTGTATGTGTGCTAGGTTTAATCTTTCTGGCAAAGGTGCCGGAAAAAGAGGCAGCCATTAATTATGAAGGGCAGCCTTATTTGGGAGAAGAATCGGCTCCTGTTCAAATCGTTGAGTTCGGTGATTATAAATGTCCCGTTTGTAAGAATTTTAATGAATCCTTCTTTCCTTTAATCGAGAAAGAATTCATCGAAACGGGTAAAGCTAAATTTTATTTTATGAACTATTCATTCATCAATATAGACTCCATTCGTTCAGCCCAATTTGCGGAAGCCGTCTATCAGGAGCTCGGAAATGATTCGTTCTGGAAATTCCATGAGCTTTTATATAAGAAACAGCCGGAAGATACCAAATACGAAACAATGGATGTTTTTACAGAATCTTTTCTTGAAGAGACATTAAAAGAAGTTGTCAGCGACGAGGAAGCAGAAAAGGCAGTAAAAGCATTTCAACAAGATCAGTCTAAAGATGCCTGGGATCAAGATATGTCTTCTGTAGAAAAGCTGGGAGTGACAGGAACACCGACCCTCTTTATTAACGGGAAACAGTTTGAAGGCAGTACAATGGAAGATTTTAAAGAAATGGTAGAAGAAGCGGCAAAAGAAAAGAAGTAGTGATGAATTGATCGAATGAAGTAATGTGTACAAGCGGGATTCCGTATTCAGATCATGCATGATTTTTCATAATTTTCCGGAATGGAAGTCAAAAAGGGGAAGAGAAACTTTAGGTTTTTCTTCTCCTTTTCTCTTTATCATAGCCGAGTGGGATGACGCACCGGGTCTCGTGTTAATCGAAATGGTCATTATTGGTGCTTCAACTTAAGAGTCGGTCTTTTTTCTTGTCGCTGATTCAGATAAAGGAGTTACTATTTGAAAGTACACTGGAACCCAATTTATAGTGATAATATTTAATGAATTAGAAAAAAATAGTAATTGGAAAGGAGGGATTGCGAATGTCTGTGAAAAAGTGGTTAACAGGATTGGTCGCTTTGCTTGCGATGATTGTGGCTGTGACAACTTCAGGCTCAATCGGCGTATTTGCCGAAGCCAGTGTTGTAACACAGCCTATGGAGAAGGTGAAAATGATTGAGGTCGAGTTGAACGATGATTACTTTAATCCAAAGATCATCACTATTCCCAATGGAAGAACAACAACGCTGATATTAAAAAACGAAGGTAAGAAAGAACACACCTTCACAGTGGAAAAGCTCGGAATTGACGCCGAAGTCCAGCCGGGAAAAGAGAAAACCATTACCGTGAAACCGGAAATTCCCGGTACATATGAACTGATATGCCGGTACCATTTCCAGGAAGGAATGGTTGGAAAAGTAATAGTCAACTAACAAGCAGGGCCAAGGGGGCCTTGCTTGTTTAATAGGCAACGGTAACTTGCTTATTTAAATCCTAACATCATTTCAATTAAATCTAAGTAAGAGATTTATCTAGACTAAGTAGAATTTTATTGTTATGAATCATGGAACAATTTCAAAAACAGTACCTTGGTTAAAATCAGTCACTTTCATAGAGCCATAAACCCCTAAATATAATTTGGTTTGGTTCAGATTCGTTCCCAGATTAACATAATAAGCAGATTGAGACCCAAAATTATATTCGGTTTCAATATGATTAGAGCTATTCTATTAGTACCAAGTTAGGGTTGCGGAATCTAACAAGGCATTGCACCATCTCAATAAAGTATTAGGAAAATGTCTAGAAAAAGGACAACTTATCTTGAACAATTTCTAGCATAAACTTCTTTCACACTGCATTTACCTATTATGGGGGTGTCAGATGCGGTCATTTTTCAAAAAAGTAACATCTAGTGTTTGGGGAGATGAGTTAATCCCAACTATTGACGGTTATTCTAAGACAATGCGGCTTGTAGTAGGTGCCCTATTAGGTTCAATAGCCGTTATTTTTCAATCTGCGGGAATTTTCACTGGTATTGGTTTATACTGAGCATGATGAGCACTGGTCCTCTTGTGCTTGCTAGCCTATTGTCACTCAGAATAGGTGTGATGACTTATTTCATAACCATATTTCTATTGGCAATGTTTCAGCCAAGTGAGCTATTGGTGTTCCTCTTTACCACAGGATTACTAGGACTCAGTTTAGGCATTGGTCTTAAGTATTTAAAGAGAAGCATATTTATTATTCCATTTGCAGCGTTATGTTTAACACTAGGTATAAGTATCTTATTATATGGATTTAAATTTTCTATACTGGGACCGTCGGTAACATCTCATTTTAGTAGTATGGTTATTTTGGGGATATTTACCTTTTCCTTATTGTATAGCTGGACTTGGAAGAAATTAAGTATCTCTGCTTTTAAAGTCCTAAATAAAGTTTTTTCTCGACGATTATCTTATCGGAAATAAGGTTTAACTTTGAAAGAAGCAGTTAGAGATAAATGCTTCTTCTTTAATCATTTATAATTTATTGGTTGTAAGATGTCATTGAATCAATATTAATTAAGAGTACCAAGCATGTAAGTAATAAAAGATACTTCTGTAACAGGGTCTAGCAGCCCGTTAATGCGGGATAAGCCGAGTGTGATAAAAAGCACTGACTGAATGGCGGGGCAGTGTGGTACACTTTAAATGAATGAAAATGGAAGATAAATAGAGGTGTCCCAAGTGAAAACAGTGTTAGTAATTGGCGGCGGTATTACCGGATTATCTGCCATGTATGAATTGCATAAATGGAAAAAAGCGAATGGAGCAAATGTGAGACTGATCCTTGCCGAAGCATCAGCCGAACTCGGCGGAAAAATTCGTACGGTAAAAGAGAGCGGCTTCGTGATGGAGACAGGGGCCGATTCGATGGTGGCCCGAAAAGCGAAGGATATGTCATTCATCGAAGATCTTGGTTTGGAGAATGAAGTCGTCTACAACGCTACAGGACGTTCATTTATTTATACAGAGGGAGAATTGAAATCCATTCCGACAGACTCCGTATTCGGAATTCCGGCAAGCGTGGAATCATTAGCGAAAAGCACACTCGTCTCTGCTGAAGGAAAAGTGGAAGCACTGAAAGATTTTTACACGAAAAATGAAACGTTCACGAAAAGCGATTCCATCGGTGCATTCCTGGAGAATTTCCTAGGAAAAGAATTGGTAGAGAAACAAATCGCCCCAGTTCTTTCCGGTGTTTACTCAGGGGAACTAAGTGACTTGACGATTGCTAAGACCCTTCCGAATGTACTTGATTATAAAAATGAATACGGCAGCATTATAAAAGGGTTTGAAGCGAACAAGGAAAAATTCCAAAGCGACAGCGGCAAGAAGTTTCTTTCTTTCCAAAATGGCTTAGGAACACTGATAGATGCGTATGAAGAAAAGCTTGAGAAAGCGGAAATCTTAAAGGAAGTAAAGGCAAGCAAAATCGACAAAGCGGGCAATCGTTATCACGTGTCTTTCAGCAACCATGAAACGATTGAAGCGGATTATATTGTGCTCAGCATTCCTCATAACGCTGCGGAAGCATTATTCGACGACGAAGAGCTCAAAAAAGAGTTTTCCGGGTTGAAAAACAGTTCGCTGATCAGCGTGTATGTCGGTTTTGACGTTCCAGACAGCTTGCTTCCAAAAGACGGAACCGGCTTTATTACGGCAAACAGCGATGAATTGTCATGCAATGCCTGCACGTGGACAAGCCGGAAATGGGAGCATACGTCAGAAACGAGAAACTTGCTCGTCAGGCTGTTTTATAAAAGCAGCCACCCATCCTTCGCTTCTTTACAAAACATGGACGAAGAAGAATTGCTTCAAGTGGCGCTTCGCGATATTCACAAAAGCCTTGGCATCGAGGTAGAGCCGATTGCGAGTGAAGTAACGCATTGGCCGGAGAGTATGCCGAATTATCTCATTGCCCATCCAAAAATTGTGGAAGCGATTGAAAACCAACTTGCCGCCACATACCCGGGAATCATGCTCGCCGGTTGTTCGTATTATGGCGTCGGGATTCCAGATTGCATTCAGAATGGAGAACATACCGCGAGAAAGATTATTGAAGAGCTTTGATGAAACAGGGACTGATCGAAAGTAACTAAAGAATGATTCAAAAAGGACCCGTCATGAACATTCGGTAAAACCGAGGATTCAGTGACGGGTCCTTTTAGTAAACTCTCATTTTTGTCATGTTGGAACAGTTTGCTTTTGCTTCATTTTCCGCAAAAAGGGCTATTAATGTTCCGAACTGTCATAAAGTTCATATGCACGTAGTGTTTTTTTCATTTTCACTTGCTCTGTTTGTTCGTTTTCTTTTCTTCGCTTGTTCATTTCTTTATGCTCATTCACATGCTCATCGCGTGAAATCCATGCTTTGAAGGCATCTTGTGATTCCCATTTTGATACATATACGAATTCGACTGTATCCTTGTTTTCTCTGCGCCAGCATTCAAAAGAAAGGATTCCTTTCGCTTTTGCCAGTTGTGCTTGATCTTTTTCGCGCTTCTTCACAAGACGATCCTCGTACGCTTTTTCGATTTCAAAAGTAGCTGTGTTGACAAACATGTAAATCATCCTTTCATCTCATCATTTAATGTTTTTATATACGAAGCTGATTAGAGTAGAGGCCATGATAGAAACCGCGTTGTTTCAGCAGCTCATCATGAGTACCTTGTTCAATCAGTTCTCCGTCTTTAATGACTAAAATGCAGTCAGCCTGTTCGATCGTCTTCAAGCGGTGGGCGATGACGAAGCTCGTTTTTCCTTCGGTCAGGTTGCGCACACCTTGTTGAATCGCCGCCTCTGTCCGTGTATCGATGTTAGACGTGGCTTCATCCAAAATTAAGATATCCGCATTTGCCAAGATGGCTCTGGCAATCGAAAGCAATTGTTTTTGTCCCTGGCTTATATTCGCTCCGCCGGATGTAATTCTCGTATGATATTGATCTGGTAAATGCTTGATAAACCCATGGGCTGATGCTGTTTTCGCCGCTTGTATGACCTCTTCATCCGTCGCATCCAGCCTGCCGTAGCGGATATTTTCCATGATCGTTCCGGAAAATAAATAGGGGTCCTGCAGAACAATCCCGATTCTTTTTCGTAAATCTCTTATTCTATAATTTTTGATATTGTGACCGTCTATGAGTATTTCACCAGAATCAACATCGTAAAAACGCATAAGTAAGTTAATGATGGTTGTTTTACCGGATCCTGTTGGGCCGACAAGGGCAATCATCTCACCGGCTTTTGTCCTAAAATGAAGATGTTGTAAAATGCTCTTTTCCTGATCATAGCTGAAGTTCACATCGATAAACTCGATATGTCCTTGAAATTTCTGAACCGAAACGGCGTCTTTTTTATCTTTTAAATCAGGTACTTCATCCATCGTTTCAAAAACGCGTTCTGCTCCTGCGAGGGCCGCTTGAATCGAATTAAACAATGTCGACATGTGGTTGATCGGTCTGGAAAATTGCCTTGAATACGTAACGAAGGAGGCGATGATCCCGACCGTTGTCATTCCTTTTAATGCCATAATGGCTCCGACACCAATGACGAGTCCCAATCCTAAGTTACTGAGAAAGTTATTGGATGGTCCCAACTTCAATCGCCCCTTGATCGACCCGTACTGCTCCAAGCAAAAGAGCCATAACGATCCCAATGTTAATGATAAACATTAAAATCGGCATAAGAATCGTAATGATTTGGTCAGCAGTCATCGTCGTTTTCGTTAAGGAATCATTGACTTTTTTAAACAGGCCAATCTCATAATCTTTACGTACGAACGCCTTCACAACCCGAATTCCCGCAATGCTTTCCTGCAGTTTTGTATTAAGCCGATCCATGTTTTCCTGGACCCGCTTGAACCATGCTCCTGCTTTCCTTGAAAGGAGAACAATGAAAAATAACAGGATAGGGATCAGGATAAAAAGAAGCGGAAAAAGCGCTGGTGCCTGAAAATAGACAATCAGGATACTTCCGATAAAAAGAAGGGGGCCTCTCACAAACACGCGAAGGGTCATCATTAAGGCCGTTTGCACTGCTGAAATATCACTTGTCACAATCGTAATTAATTTTCCTGTGCCAAACGAATCGCGGTTTTCACTTGAGAAATGTTCCACCTTTTGAAAAACATCCCGTCTAATATCCGCGGCGAAATTCACGGCTGCACGTGTACTATAAATTATGCATCCAACCCCGCCGGCCAGTCCGATGACGGCGGCAGCGAGCATCATTATGCCCATTTGTACGACGTATGCCATATCATGATTTGCGATCCCATTATCAATCATTTTTTGCATCATAAGCGGCTGCAAAAGATCCATCGTTACCTCTAACGCCATCAATAATGGGGCAAGTATGACAAAAAGCTTGTATGGCTTTGTATAGGCTAGCAATTTTCTGACCGATTTCATTCATCATACTCCTGACTAATCATTTGCTTCTCCGACCAGTTCATCAGTTCATTTCTTCCGTTTTTGATGATCGACACGAGCTCAGAAGCAAGGGATGGATCTTGCAACACGATTCTTGCCGCATATTGAAATTCCAAATGAAATTTCTCCATCTCTTCCTGCAGCAAAGCCGCTTCCTTTGATTGCTTCCACATTAACCGCAGGCGCCACTCTTCCCAAAACACTTCGTCCTCATCATGAACAATGTCCGATAGAAATTTTAAGCCTTCAGAATTCAGCGTATACACCTTTTTGCCTGCTTGTTCATCAACTGAAATCAATTCTTTTTCAAGTAAATCCTGTAAAGCCGGATAAATCGTCCCGGCACTTGGAGAATAAAAGCCTTTGCTTCGCTCTTCCAATAGCTTCATCACTTGATAGCCATGCCGCGGCTCTTCTTTAAGAAGTTGGAGGATTGCCAATTGAATGAGACCTCTTCGCTTTGTGAATTTCGTTTTGATTTTCTCTCGAAGGTGTGGGGGTTTTTCGTAAAGGTGACGTGCTTTTTTTAGACCTTTTTCTGTGATTGAAAAGATTCCTCCTTTGTTTAAAATGATTTTTTCATCCAGCAACTGATTGATCACATGATCCAAATCGGGAATTTTATCACTTAGAACGTGCAGCAACTCCTGCTCATTCATGTCCTTACGGCTTATATGCGTAAGGATGGTCAAAATATCCTGTTTCTTAAAAGCGGACATATGGAACCTCCCATACAATTTGTTTATTACGATAAATATTAATCGATATAGTTAGATGTGACAAGGGATATATCGATTATTTTTCTTCGATATAATTACTTTTTTCTGTTTTACCATCAAAATTCCTGTTACACACCTCTTCATGTATCATGTTGTGATGGGGAGGGAAAGGGTTCACATTTATACAGGAATGAAAAAATATCGTACATCCATGGCGAAGAGTTTTTTTCTATCAAACCGGTTTTTTAGCCTGATGAAAAGGGTAATGGATAGAAACAGATTGTAAAGGAGATTCAAGTTTCATGATGATAACGTCCGAAACGGTAGTCGAAAAGGTGACATACGCTAAAAATATAAAGGAAGAGGGTCCATTCGTCTTTTTTAAATTTTCCTATGAGGGAGAAGAGGCACATGTAAAAGTCAAAAATGACCTGTCAATGATAGAAGTCAAATGTGACGGCATGTCCGAAGAGCTGCAGGAAGGATTTGAGCAAGAATTGAAAGAAAAATTGACGAGATTGGCATAATATATCGATTTAGAAAATGGGGCATGGCCAAAGAACGGTCATGTCCCATTAAGTTGTTGGCATGAGGACGGCGCTGAAAGTCCAGCAAAAGCATGAAGGGCGTAAAAGCGCGAAATAATTCGAATGTTGGAAGCGTTATCGCTGGAGAACGGAATCATGAAAACTCCATTACCCGCATATTCTTATTGTAGAATAGGAGGCGGTACATGTGATGGTTCTCGAATCGGCAAAACGAATGGCGAAAGACTTGTATCCGGTTGTGGTAGCGAAAAGAGGGGAGATATTTGAGGATAGCGTTACAGTCGCTACATTAAAGAAGTATTTAAATGACGATAACGCTATTAGCTTATATGTAGGAATGGCCATTATATATCGATTAGAGGCCGAAGGGTATGTATCAAAGCCGTTGGCAGAACTTGAGTATAGAAGAAAGCTGCTGAAGTGAAATTAGTTGGACACTGACAAATAAAAATTAGTAAAGGGGAAAAGAGTAGAAGGCAACAGCTCTCTTTATTGACATAGCTGTAGCTTTGCTTGGCGGTTCCACCTGAGCTTCTTCCTGGAGACCGTCCCTTATCTACCTTGACAGGGTAGAGGTCGCTGGTTCGAACTCGGTCGCAATCATTACTATATAGATAGAGCATACCCTTTTATTTATAGAAGTTTATGTTCTTTTTTATTTTTTCTTAACTTAAATAATCATGTATGCTGAAAATCAACATCATAAATAAAGAAATAGTGTAAGAGACCTTGTACTTCCTCAGAGGATGAACAAGGTCTCTTACTTTCTTTCATGTCTTTCTACACATCAGCTCCTTATCACGAATGCCATCACTTGTTAGTAAATAGAGAGAGTATAACAAAGAAAAAGGATTTAATCATTCATCATAATTGTTTAAGATAGAATTAAATATCGATGAGATAGAACATTTTCTAATAATCGTTCAAAGGGGGAAGAACTAAATATGATGGTTTGAGGAAATCTTTTAACTGCCTGCTCCCGCTTACCGAGATTCTATTGATAAAGGAAGTCGAATATATAATGTATAAAATCGGATTAGTCGGTCTAAAAACTTCTATCGAACAGATTTTAGACCTGGCAGAGGAATATAAACATGAGTTGGAATTCATCTCTTTTCCCTATGTAAAAACCGAAGAGGTAGAGAATATTGTACAAGAAAACAATTCTTACGTACATGCATGGTTGTTTACTGGTCCACTTCCATATGAAATTGCGAAAAAAACAGTACATACGGATAAAATAATGGTCCATGTTCCTGCTACGGAATCAGGTCTTTATAAATCTTTTTTAGAGATGATTTATGAACAAGGAAAAATGATTGAACAGCTAAGTATTGATACGATGTCCACAAACAATATTAGCGAAGAAGCTTTGTCACAGCTAAATATGAAAAGCCCAAAGATTTATACGAAAGTGTTTGAGTTGGATGTTGATACGAATGAATTGTTGCAGTTTCACTTAGATTTATGGAATGAGGGAAAGATAGAAGGCGCTTTATCTTGTTTTCCGTCAGTGTGTGAAGCTTTAAGGGAAAAAGGAATTCCAGCTTACCGGATGTCGATGAGTAAAATGGAAATACGACAAACGCTTCGAATTCTTGCTGAAAAAGTAAAGGCTGCCTACTTTAAAGATACACAAATCGGAGTGGAAATTATTGAAGTTGAATATTTTAACAGAGTGGCAGAGGAAATGAAAACACCTTATCATTTACAGTACTTGGAGCTGCGGCTAAAAGAAATGTTGATTCAACTTGGTGAAAAAATAAATGGTTCTGTTTTAGAGAAAGGAAACGGAAGATACATGATTTTTAGTTCTCGCGGCGCAATTGAACGAGAAATTCCTACGCTTGAAGACACCATTCAAAAATTGGCTTTTGAAGCTGATACTACCGTTGCCGTTGGAATTGGCTTTGGTGAAACTGCCTATTCGGCGGAAATTAATGCTTTTCGTGCTATTCAATATTCAAAGGAGATGAAGAAGCGCGAAATGGTGATTGTTCAAGACGATGGCAAGATTGTCGAGTCACCAGGCAAAAAACAAGAGCTGCAATTTGCCAGCCGTACCCAAAATGAGATCCTTATTGAAAAGTTAAAAAAAGGGAATATTAGTGTAAAAACGTATAAAAAAATATTGGCTCTCATCAAAAAAATGGGCTGGAGCGATTTTACAACAAAAGACTTAGCAACACACCTTGAGATGACAGAGCGCAATGTACGGCGTATTGTGACGGATATGTGCGAAGTTGATTTAGCACAATGCGTTGGCACAGAGGCTTATGCCACTCGTGGAAGACCAAGTAAAATTTATCGATTGTTATAAGCACCCATGATGAGTTTGGGTGCTTATTTATTTTGTCTATTGTTTTATTATATTAAAGAATTAAAGGGAAAATATTAGTTTAGTAGATAGATGATATTTCAGAAATTTCGAAAAAAATTATTGAAATTAAGTTTACGGAATATTATACTTCATTTAAGGAATTTTTTCCTTAAAGTAACCGTAAATAGAGTTTGTCACACAGGCCAAATAAAAAAGGGAGATGAAATAGGTGTCTCAAATGACAATGATGCATGATTTAATCGAGGATGTTAAAGACGAAGTGATTGGATGGCGAAGATATTTACATAAGTATCCGGAGCTGTCTTTTCAAGAAGAAAAAACAGCTCAATTTGTTTATGAAACGCTGCAAACTTTTGGTGATTTGGAAATTTCACGCCCGACAAAAACAAGCGTGATGGCTCGTCTGATTGGTCAGCAACCTGGGAAGGTTATTGCATTGCGGGCAGATATGGATGCGCTTCCAATTGAAGAAGAGAATGATTTTGACTTTGTATCACAGAATCCAGGTGTGATGCATGCTTGCGGACATGACGGGCATACGGCGATGCTGCTTGGTTCAGCAAAGATCCTTACACAGTTCAAGGATCAAATGAAAGGGGAGGTGCGCTTTTTATTTCAACATGCTGAAGAGTTGTTTCCAGGCGGTGCACAAGAAATGGTAAAAGCAGGCGTACTAGAAGGAGTCGATCAAGTAATGGGGATTCATCTAGCGGCTACGGTTGAGGTTGGTAAGATTGGGCTTTGTCATGGGCCAGCTACCTCTGGGAGTGATACATTTGATATAAAAATTCAAGGAAAAGGCGGTCATTCTTCAGAGCCTCATTTAACGATTGATCCCATTGCAATCGGATCACAAGTGATCAATAACCTTCAGCACATCGTTTCAAGAAATCGTGATCCTCTCGAAAAACTAGTAGTATCCGTAACGAAATTCCAAAGTGGAACCGCTTACAATATAATTCCTGATACGGCTATCTTAAGCGGGTCAGTACGAAGCCTTGATCCGGAACTTCGTCAACAGGTTCCAAGTTTAATTAAACGAATTGTTAAAGGAGTTACGGAAGCACATCATGCATCATTTGAAGTTGATTATCATTTTGGCTACAGTTCGGTTGTAAATGACGATAGGGTAAGAGAAGCAATCGAGGAAACGATAATGGATGTATGGGGAGAAGATACTTTGCTGAGGCTGCCGGCGCTTATGAGCGGTGAAGATTTTTCCGCATTTTCAAATGAAGTGCCAGGTTGCTTCATCTTTGTTGGTGCAGGGAATCAGAACAAGGGGATTATTTACCCGCACCATCACCCGCGTTTTACCATTGATGAAGATGCATTAGAAATTGGTGTAGAATTGTTTGTTCAATCAGCTTTTAAACTATTAGGATAATCTAGAAATGAATAAAACGATAAATGAAGCTTAATCTACTTCTAATTAAAAATAGGTAATCAAAGGGGTGTAAAGAAAATGATACATGAACCTGTCGTAGCAGCCATGATTATCATGGCATTAATCGCTGTGGGTGAAATTATTTCTATCGTTACAAGAGCAAGGGTATCTATGTTCCTAGTTGCCTTGATAGGGTATCTTTTGTTAATTTGGATCGGAATTATACCAAAGAGCCTTATCGATGACTCTAAATTTATTGAAGTTGGTGTTGTATTAGGAACAGCCCCAATCATTATTCATATGGGTACGTTGATCCCTCTCAAAACTATTCGCAGTCAATGGAAAGCCGTCGCCATTTCTTTGATGGGAATTGTCGTTGGCGCTGGTCTAATTCTTCTTTTGATTCCACCAATGTATGACTATAAAACCGCCGTTGCAGGAGCTGGTCCGCTAACTGGAGGGGTGATTGCCTTTCTTGTGACCTCGGAAGGACTAAAAGAAGTAGGTTTGACAAGTCTAGTGGCAATATCAGCCTTAATATTATCATTACAATCACTGTTTGGTATGCCTCTTTCCGCCAATTTGTTACGCCGTTATGCATTAAAGTTTCGGAACGCGGTAGATGCCGGTACATATACAGCTTCCGCATTGGAAGCAGGAATAGAAAATGTTACTGATACAGAAAAAGTGGAGAAGCGAAATGCCACTTGGATTCCGAAAAAATATCAAACCAATCTAATTCTTCTTTTCCAGTTATTTATCGGTGGCGCAATTGCCGTGGTTCTAGATCAATTTACCGGCATACCATATAGTTTGTGGGCTTTGGCTCTTGGGATTGGCGGGAGATTAATCGGTTTTTATCCAGACCGTGTTATGGAGCGGGCTAATGCTTTCACAGTCGGGATGGCTGGACTTGTATTTTTGATTATCGCCACTATGAATGACATTACATTCCATATGTTTATTAGCCATCTCCCTGAAACTTTTCTAATTATGTTTGTTGGAATTTTGGGTATTTTTATCGGTGGGTTTATAGGTTCAAAATTGTTTAAATGGGACCCTTTAAAAGGTCTTCCTGTTGCACTGACAGCTACAGTTGGTTTCCCCGGTGATTACCTTGTTTGTGAGGAAATCAGTAGAAGCGTCGGCAGGAATAAAGAGGAAGAAGAAATGATATTAAATGAAATATTGACCCCGATGTTAATCGGTGGATTTACAACGGTGACAATAGGCTCAGTCGTCATTGCCAGCATCTTAATCAAAACATTGTAGACGCTAGTTTGAAATTTCAAAATTAAGACAGATTGCATGTTTAGAATGGATGATGAATAATATTTTAAAACGAGCCTTTATAGAAAGCAGGGGAACGCTTTGTGCTCCCCTGCTTAATTAAAGTATCACTATAGTGGGGACTCACACCGTTTTACCACGGAAAAGGTCAATGGTGTTCTCATCCGATTAAATTTCAAACTACTTCATATACCAACTTAGAATTTACATATAAGTAATTTTCTTTGGCTGTAGTTCCATTCTTGAAAGATATACTGAAAGCATAAAAGCGATTATTAAGAAAAACACAATCATACAAGTTAAGCCTCCCCATCCAAATTGGGACCAAAATATACCTCCGATTGTTCCACCTACACTCGAGCCAGCGTAGTAAAGAAATAAATATAATGAAGAAGCCTGTGCCTTGTTTTTTAAAGCGCGTTGTCCAACCCAACTACTGGCAATCGAATGACCGCCAAAGAATCCAAAGGTAGTAAATGCAAGGCCCACTATCTTAATAAATAAATGAGAATTCAACGTTAAACAGACGCCGATAAATATGATTAATAAATTAATGATTAATATTTTTTGCCTGCCGTGATGATCTACCAATTTTCCTATCCAGACAGAGCTAAACATTCCGATGATGAAAATCGTAAATATCCAGCTTATGATGTTTGGACTCAATGAATAAGGCGGGGCAATTAATACATAACCAATATAATTATATAATGCTACATTCGTCCCTAACAGCAAAAATCCTAAGCCAAATAAACAAACCAAACCTGGATCTTTTAGATGTTCAATTAATGATTTTCCTAATTTTCCAATTTCTAAACGACGAGATTTGAAGTTTTGTGAAGGAGGTAAGCTCATCCAAAAAATGAAGGTGGCTACTAAGCTTATTACACCAATGATTCCTATTGCCATGTGCCATCCATAATAATTGCCTATTATACCTGAAATCATTCTACCACCCAATGCACCAGTGGCATTGCCGCTGATATACAGCCCCATTGCTGTTCCTAGACTACTAGAATCCATTTCTTCTCCAAGATAGGCCATTGCAATCGAGGGTAGACCAGCCAATGCAATTCCTTCAAGGGCTCGAATGGCCAGTAAGAAATGAAAATTAGGGCTAAAAGCAGCAAAAATGCAAAGTAAAGCGGATGCGAACATAGAAATGACCATGATGGGCTTACGTCCCCATACTTCAGATAATGAACCAAAAATCAGCATACTGAAAGCCAAAGCAATAGTTGAAATGGATAGCGGCAGGCTTGCAGCAGTTGGAGAAATGTTGAATGATTTGGTGAATTCCGGCATTAAAGGCTGTGCACAGTAAAGAATAGCAAATGTATTGAAACCAGCAGCAAAGAAAGCAAAGTTAGTTTTACGAAAGACTGGTGTACCTTGTTGAATGTAACTCATAAGACCATCAACCTACAATTTTTGTGGTGTTCCTCATACTGCATAATAAATCATTCCTTTTGAAGATAATTATTTGAAAAAAGCGATTTGGTTCTATACGATGACAAACAAAGTTTTTTTACTTGCAATGCAATAGATTGTTTGCGCTACGGTCTTATATAGTAGGAAACATCCTCGAGTATGTTCTTGAATTTTATATTACCACCGACAGTGTATGTTGTATAATTCATTATAATAATGTTTTTAATGAATATATGGAATGAATGAGCCGGTTTATGAAAGAGGTGGACTGAATGGAGTGGCAACAATTTGAATATTTCCAAACTCTGGCACGCATGCAACACGTGACGCGCGCTGCAGAGGCACTATCAATTACCCAATCTGCCCTCAGCCGTTCTATTGCTCGATTTGAGGAGGAAATAGGTGTTCCATTATTTGAACGTCAAGGGCGTTCGATTAGATTAAATCAATATGGCCACATTTTTTTGAAAAGTGTAGATGCTATGATGAAAGAATTTTATAAAGGTAAACAAGAAATTCAAGATTTGCTCGAACCAGAGCAGGGAGAAGTATCACTTGGCTTTCTGCACACGCTAAGTACGAATCTTATTCCAGACTTAATTGCTTCTTTTCGTACCGACTATCCAAACATCAATTTTCGGCTTGGACAAGGACCCTCCCATACTATTCTTGAACAGTTGCAACGAGGTGAATTGGATCTTTGTCTAATTGCACCTATGGAAATGAAACCTCCAATTCAATGGCAACAACTTTGGCGTGAGGAGCTCTTTGCTATAGTCCCTAAACACCACAAATTCGCTGGCTATGAAAGCATCACGTTAGAAGAAATGGCAGATGAATCATTTATTCACTTAAAAAAAGGGTATTCTCTCCGGCTAACTATCGAACAATTATTTAAAGAAGCGGGAATCACACCTAAGATTACATTTGAAGGAGAAGAAGCTGATACCGTAGCAGGGCTTGTGGCTGCTGGGTTAGGGATTTCCATTTTACCGGATTTAAAGGGGGTAGACCAAAGTAAACTATCACAAATACGGATACGTGGTCGGAAGTGCCAACGGGTAATTGGAATAGCTTGGATCGAAGGGCGATATTTATCACCGGCAACTCAACAATTTAAACAATTTGTGATGAATCATTTCTGTGGATTGGAATAGGATTTTTTATCAAAATAATGTTAGAGCTGTGGCAAACATAGCAAGAAGTTGAAAACTTAGCGGAATTATTATCGGAATGGTGTCAGTCCCCTGCTGAATTAAAGTATTACTATAGTGGGGGACTGACACCGTTTTTCCGATTTATTTACACCTACTTTTACAGTGAGTCGAATGGTCGGATGGACGGCTCATGTCATTGAACAGTCATTAGATAATACCATCTTCCGACCAGAAGCAAAGTATATCGGAAATCAACTAGTTAAGCATTAAAGATTATAGTTTTGTAGATTTTCTTATATAGCCTCGATGGGAATGATCATCACAAGCTGTTTTACGCTGGCGATGAAACATCAGGGACATCGGGCAGGATGCGCAAGTGCCTTGTTAGGTTTGCTGCCATTATTACTCGGATTTATGGTCTCGCCACTAGTTGGGATTAATGAAGAGACAGCCGTGCCAATGGGAGCTATATTATTTATTACCTCTTGTATCGGTTCTGCAGCTTTCTTTAAATTAACGAAGAAAGAGGAACAAACAGAACCGAGCGTGAGGTTAAAGGTGGGGGGGAATGGCCTCCCTTTTTATTTTGGCTTTTTTAATATGCTTGATATACGTTGCACCGTATGAAATGGACAAAATAAGTTATCCGACATTAAGAACGGAAGAAGGGATTGAAGATTATCCCTTTTTAGGCTGAAGAGCATATGTATAACTTTATTAAAATGATCAACATTAATATTATAACGATTGATAATGCTCCTTATCCGGAGATTTCCATTCGTTTACAAAATGTTTTTCAAGGAAGAGTTTATCGCTGTATATTTGATTACAAAGACAAACGTAAATTTGTATTTGAGATGAATGATAAGACCTGCATCATTAACCTTCATCGTACCCGCATCTTTGACCGTGTCATTGATGGATATATTACGGGGGAATGAAAAGATGCCCTGGAGCCAAGTTTATCGCTTGTCTCCAAAGGTGTGCTGAATCCCGCAAACCATTGGAAAGCGCAGCAGAAAGTCAGAGGTAATGGAGAAACACCTGAAGATAAACAGAAGAATAAGCACATGAAGTTTGATAAGTAAGGTAATGTGCGGCCTGTTTGGGTGAATAAGGGCCCTGATCATTTTTCACTCGCTGATGTTTACTGTCAAGTATCCCAATTACTAGCACAAAGACAGCTGGAGGGAATTGAATGATACATGAAGCGTGTTTAAATTGTGGACAGGATTTATCCGAACCTATGGATCTTGAGTTTAGTTATTATCCCGTGCTCTGTATTCAATGTTATGAAAAAATGGGGGAAGATGAGGTTGAACTAATCATTCAAAGTCACTCATTATGAGTGGCTTTTTCTTTTGGATGGAATGTAAGGGGGGAGCAAATAAATAGCAGCCATATTTTTCTCATCAGTCAACGACCTAAAACGAGTTGAAAATATGGCTGCTGTTTTAGTTGGAACTTCATACAAACATTAGTCATGCGTAATTTAATTAACTTCCACAATTTTTGATAAACGGATAGACAAGACGTTCTCCTGCTGATCTTTTAAAGAAAGGGTTTGCTCTGCTAAGTTAAGGCTTTGAACACGGCCCTTGCACTTATGAATTACTCCATCTTTGTAATAGTTAATTGTGATTAAACCCGTTTTAATTAATTGTTTTAAAATCATTTCATTCTCTCCTCATCTTTTGAATTCTATTGGAAACTACAAAGGTTTTTCTTAAATTAAGTATATCAACAAAACTGTAAGCACTTACATGTTTTTTGTGACACCTTTGTGAAATTTTGAACAATTGAAGAGAAATTCATTTTGTAAACCAGCTGTTTAGTGGAAAGAGGATAAATAACTTTTAAAACAATCATGCTTATAACTTCGACAGCCTGACAAGCTATTGAAATTGGTAACCATCCGGCATTTGTTGTTTATCATTATTATTGGAATTTCACATAGAAAAAGAGGAGCGATTTTCAAGATACCGGGTATGATGGCAACTATGATAGCAAGACCCTTAAATGCGCCTTCATTCCATATTTTACCTGGAGTAAATACGTTTTACAATTATATTCCCGGGTAAACAACCTATGCAAGGCAATACAAAATGAAGGGACTGGTCAAATTGGAAGATTTAACAGCGACTTCGAAATTCGTATTGATTCCTGTGAATAGCAAATTTGTTTGGCGAACGAAAGGCACTACTGTCGCCAATCGTTGGACGTAACGAAAGGCTGCTAGAGATTTAGCAGAGACAACATTTATTTATTTCAAAGATTAAAAAGACGGACAATACCAAAACGGAAGGACTGGTAAGCATGAATGTCTTAACAGCAAATTCGGTGGAAGTATTGCTCCAGCCGAAGAAAAGATTTGTATGCTTAACGAAGGGCACGCTTGTGAGAAACCGATATATTTCACGTAAGGATCGAAAACAAGTTACAGCAAATCTACCCGTAGAAATTTACTTTTAAAATAGAAGTAATAGGAAAGGCCCATACCAGGTTGGTGTGGGTTTTTCCTATATAATAGGAAGTGCAGTTTGAGGTCATACCAATCCATAGTTATGCTAATTTTCGAATGACCAAGTCTTGCCCTAATTAGCGTCTTTGATTTCCATATATAAGAGTATTTAAAACGGGTCATCTTTGTCTGGAAAGGGTATAATAAATTGGAAGAAGTAGACATGAAGAGGGCTTTCTCATGTCGGTATGAAAAATGGATAACTAAAAATAGTATAGAGTATCTCTGATTTTTTATTTTATGTAAAAGAAAAAACTGGGATACAAAAGAGAAAAGGGGATACGATGACAAAAGAACCAGGATGGAATTTAGATAATAGCTATGCGCGTTTGCCAAAAGCATTTTTCACCAGTCAAAACCCACACCCTGTACGGTCGCCAAAGTTGGTTATTTTCAATGATAAACTGGCAGCATCTTTGGGGTTGAACGGCGAGGCACTTCGAAGCGAAGATGGCGTGGAGGTGTTTGCCGGCAACCAGATTCCCGAAGGCGCTTCGCCGCTTGCCCAAGCCTACGCGGGGCATCAATTCGGATATTTTAATATGTTAGGGGACGGACGGGCCGTGCTGCTTGGCGAGCAGGTTACCCCTTCAGGTGAACGATTTGATATTCAGCTTAAGGGTCCAGGGCGAACACCATACTCCCGCGGGGGGGATGGGCGAGCAGCCCTTGGACCGATGCTGCGTGAATATATCATCAGCGAAGCGATGCATGGACTTGGTATTCCTACCACCCGCAGCCTGGCAGTGGTGACAACCGGTGAATCCGTCATTCGCGAAACCGCTCTGCCTGGTGCCATTCTGACCCGTGTGGCTGCCAGTCATTTGCGTGTAGGAACCTTTCAATACGCTGCAAATTGGGGCACAACCGAGGATCTCCAGGCCTTGGCTGACTATACATTGAAGCGCCATTTTCCAGACGTTGAAGCTGATGAAAACCGCTACCTTTCACTGCTTCAGGAAGTGATTAAGCGCCAGGCTAAGCTGATTTCACAATGGCAGTTGGTCGGATTTATTCATGGGGTGATGAATACCGACAACATGACCATCAGCGGAGAAACCATTGATTATGGCCCTTGCGCTTTTATGGATGTTTATGACCCGGCAACGGTATTCAGTTCCATTGACAGGGAAGGCCGCTATGCCTACGGCAATCAGCCGCCTATTGCCGGATGGAATCTCGCTCGATTTGCGGAATCTCTATTGGCACTTCTGCATGACGATCAGGATCAGGCTGTCGAGTTGGCACAGGAGGCCATTTCAGAATTTCCGAAGTTGTATCACAATCATTGGTTTTCGGGAATGAGAGCCAAACTGGGGCTGTTTAATGAAGAGGCAGAGGATCAATCCCTCGTTGAAGATCTCCTTGGTATGATGCAGAAGCATCGTGCAGACTACACCAACACCTTCCGCGCCTTAACGTTTGATAAGTTGGAGGGTATGGAGCTGTTTGGAACTCCGGAATTTGCACAATGGCATGAGCGCTGGCAGGCAAGACTGGGCAGGCAGGCGGAACCGAAAGCCTCCTCCAGTCAGTTGATGCGGGACAGCAATCCTGCGGTCATTCCTCGGAACCACCGGGTAGAAGAGGCGCTGGAAGCCGCGAACAATGGAGACTACAGTGTGATGGAACGGCTTCTTGATGTTCTTTCTCGCCCGTTCGCACACTCTCCTGAACAGGCGGATTACTGCACACTGCCTGCGACATCAAACCGTCCTTACCGAACTTTTTGCGGTACCTAAAGAGAAAAGCCCTAATTCCTTATCTTTCTAAGGAATTAGGGCTTTTTTATTTCTACTGATTCTTTAACGGTCTGCACGCAGGTTTGGATTGGTCACATAAGCAGCGAGTGCTTCCGTACTTTCTTGAAGTTTTTCTTCGTTTAGAGTCATCATTCCTTGTAATAGGAACGACGGGAGAAAATGCATGCCGCAAAGATTAGCTGTTGCTTGGAAAGGGCGCGTTAACTCACTCATGGAGTAATGATTGTAACCGCCGGCCTGGTAAGCTTCGGCTGGACCGCCGGATGAAATAGCCAGCATGAACTCTTTTCCGTGGAGGTTGTTTCCTTCTGATCCATAGGCAAACCCGTATGTTAACACGACATCTTGCCATTGCTTTAATAAAGCGGGAGAGCTGTACCAATAAAATGGGAATTGCAGAACGATTCGATCATGCTCTAATAATTGCTGCTGTTCTTTTTCTACATCAATCTCAAATGTCGGGTAATGGGCATATAAATTGTGAACCGTTACCGTTTCTTCCTGTTGAAGACGGTTCATCCACGCTTTATTTACTCTTGATTGCTCCATGTTTGGATGGGCTACAATGACTAATGTTTTCATCTTGATCACCTTTCTGAGTATAATCAAATCGTTGCTTGTACATACAAATATAATTCTATTAATAAAAAATGACAGATGTTTAATTAAGCTTCAATTATTGATGGCTGAAGAACGTAATCGACGTATGCTTTTGCATTTTCTGTGAGTTCCTCATCTGATACATAAGCAACACCATTCAAGACAAATAGCGGCATAAATTTAGTGCCGATGAGGTTACTTGTTTGCTGTAAAGGAGTTGTTAAGGTCTCCACCGTAAAATGATTGTAGCCAGTCGGCTGGTAGGAATCTTTTGGTCCGAAGGTTGAAATCGCTAGACCGAGTTCTTTGCCGTGAAGCTTGTCCCCGCCTTCTCCGTATGCCCAGCCGTAAGAAAGCACTTCATCTTGCCATTGCTTTAACAAGGCAGGGGTGCTGTACCAGTAAAACGGGAATTGAAGAATAATACGGTCATGTGATTCTAACAGACTTTGCTCGTGTTCAACGTTTATTTTTCCATCCGGATATGTTTGATAAAGAGTATGAAGCGTAATTTCTTCGTGCTTTTTCAATTCCTCCATCCAAGCTCGATTGATTCGAGATTGTTCAAGATTAGGATGTGTAATAATTACAAGTGTTTTCATTAGGACATCTCCTTTGGAATGATTTTATATTGTTTGTACAAGCAAATATAAAGATAGGATTCCTTTGTTAAATACTTTTTTAGTATTCACCAAAGGATCTTTTTTATTACTTTTCTAATTTATTGCCTGCTTCATTAATTAATTTATTTAATGCTTTTCCTTCTTCTTCACCTAAAATATCGGAGTAAGATCGAAATAAAATTTTCCAGCCTTCTTTAATATCTTTAAGGATCGCTTGACCATTTTCAGTCGGAAAATTCAATGATCGTTTGCCTTCTGTTTTTCGTTCAATTAATCCTTTTTCAACTAGTTTATCGACAAAACGAGTAATAGTAGAAGGCTTTAGATGTAGAGCCTCTGCTAACTCTGATTGTGATATACCAGGCTTGTCAATAACCAGCATCATCAAAAATGCATGAGTGGGGGATAAACCCGTTTTTTTAAAAGAATCTTCAGCCATTTTCGTAATGGCACGAGATAGCTTATTAACTGTGAAATACAGGCAATTGTCAAAAAAATCATCTATCATATTAAAAACTCCTTACATTTTGCTTGTACATACAAATTAACTCAAACGATTAGATTTGTCAAACGGCACTATCAACCATATATTTACAATAAATAATTATTTTTCCTCTTCTATTACTCATAATAAATTAAGATTATCGTTTAATGAAGGAAAAATAATCAGGTGAATGTATTGATTTTTCAAATATAGTACTTTATTATAATTGTATGTACAAACAACAAAAAATTGATAGTATTATATATTATTATTCCAGAGGCCATCTTTAAAAGGGCATTACAACAAAAATGGAAAGGTTGTGTCGACAATAAGTGCTATTCCATTTAATAAGTTGAGGTATTTGTATATGGGTACTTCAGATTTTGAAGCTGATTTTCACTACTATAAATCTTTGCTTGGGGGAAAATTACACTGGGCATTCGACCGATTCGGAGCAAAGGTAGCAGCATTTGAAATAGGGGAAGGACCTCTAGTATTAATTGCAGATCACTTAACTTCACCAACATGTATGCCTATTTATGAAGTGAAAGACTTGAGTGCAAAGGTAATGGAATTAAGAAATAGAGGTTGGAAGGAAGAAAAAGGACCAATTGAAATACCGAACGGGCCCTGTTACATATTTAAGGACACTAGCGGTAATTCCTTTGGTATTTTTGAAAACATACGACCTGCTGTTGCAGAGGAATCTTACAAGGATAAGAATAATAAATATCGAATTAAATGATTGAGGTCAAAAATTTTCCAGTATTTAATTGTATGTACAAGCAATTAAAAAGGAGATGGATATAGTGTCTGAAATAAAAAAAATTGCATTCATTACAGGCGGAAACAGAGGAATTGGCTTTGAATTAGGCAAGCAATTAGCGGAGAAAAATTATCAGGTCATCTTAGGCAGCAGAAACAAAGAAAAAGGACAAAATGCTGTTTCATCCTTAAAGAACCTCGGATATGACATTCATGTTGTTGAACTTGATGTTGATCATACTGAAAGCATTCAGAAGGCTGCGGAGTATGTTCAACAAACATATGGTCGACTAGATGTGTTAATTAATAATGCAGGTGTCTATTTAGATGAGAACGAAAAGATGTCAGAAGAAGAACCTGCTATTTTAGAACAAACGTTAAGAACCAACCTTTTGGGACCTTATCATTTAATTCGATCTTTTCTTCCATTAATGATGAAAAATCAGTATGGAAGGATTGTCAATATTTCTTCCGGTTACGGACAAATGGATGAAATGGATCAAACAGGACCAGGTTCATATAAATTATCGAAGTTTGCATTAAATGGACTTACACGTCTTCTAGCTGCAGAGCTTTCTGGAAATATCAAAATCAATGCGGTATGCCCAGGATGGGTACGAACTGATATGGGTGGGCCACATGCTCCTCGAAGTGTAGAGCAGGCTGCACAATCCATTTTGTGGCTTACTGAACTGGACGAAGACGGACCAAACGGCGGTTTTTTTAGAGACGGACATACTATTGACTGGTAAGTTTTATCCATTTCAAAAAAATCATGTTTTATTTCTAATTACACTCCGATTCGTTTGGAAAAGGGCCGTAATTAGATTTATTTATCCAATTTCTAACCTTGAGTGGAGGAAGATGAAAACGATGATGAGAGCCTTAATCTTAGATAAACCAGGTCATCCTGAAACGTTGCGCATAGCTGAGATGGCTATTCCTGAACCAAGAAAAGGAGAGGTGCGTGTTCGAGTTCATGCCGTGGGATTAAATCCGGTTGATTATAAAGTGGCGGCTTCAGGTAATCCGAACTGGACCTATCCTTTTATTTTGGGTTTGGATGTAGCAGGAACGATTGACGCTGTAGGAGATGGAGTAAGCAATTGGACAGTAGGAGATCGCGTTTTTTATCACGGGAATCTTACCAAATCAGGCGGCTTTGCTGAATATGCCATTACCACCGCTCATACTATCGCTACTATTCCACAGAATGTATCTTTTGAAGAGGCAGCAGCCCTCCCATGTGCAGGGATGACTGCTTACCAAGCACTGCATCGTAAGTTACACATTCAATCAGGGCAAACCATCTTGATTCATGGTGGTGCTGGAGGCGTAGGCGGCTTTGCCGTACAACTGGCTGCTTTAGCTGGGCTTGAGGTGATTTCGACCGCTTCTTCAGTTAACTTTACCTTTGTTAAAGAACTAGGTGCCCGGCATGTGATTAATTACCATACAGAAAATGTAGGTGTAAGAGTGAAAGAACTGACCCATGGAAGAGGAGTAGATGCTGTTCTCAATACGGTAAGTGGTGCTGTTGCTACGGCTGATTTGGACTTGCTCGCTTTTAATGGACAGTTGGCGTATATTGCGGGAGCGCCTGATTTTGCACAGGTAAAACCTTTTACTAAAGCAATTTCTTTCCATGAGATCGCTCTTGGTGGTGCCCACTTATCTGGGGACGTGATTGCCCAAAAAGATTTGGCGAAGATGGCAGCAGAATTAGGAGCACTTGTCAGCGAGAAGAAAGTGAACCCCATGCTAAGTGAAGTGATTTCCTTGGAAGAGATTCCTCATGCATTAGTTCGCCTTTCGGAGCGGCATGTTTGCGGGAAAATCGTAGCGAAAATAATTGAATCGCTTTGATTTAATTAGTTAACAAAGTAAATGAAAGAGGAGAAAAAATGAATTCAACTATTTTAGTTATCGGTGCAACAGGAAATATCGGTAAAGAATTAACCAAGCTTCTCGTAAAAAATGGAAAGAAGGTTCGTGTGACCATCCGTCCTACAAGTCGAACAGAGGAATTAAAATCACTTGGAGTTGAAATGATTCACGCTGACCTTCATAATCCATCTTCATTGAAAGAAGCCATGAACGGAATCGAGAAAGTATTTTTTGCGACACCATTTGTTCCAAATATGGTAGAGCTATCCAGTAACATTATTCAGGCTGCAAAAGAAGCAGGTGTGAAACATCTTGTGAAAATTTCAGGTGCGGGAGCTGAATTGGAAGCCATCACAATGGCCAAATGGCACCGAACCATTGAAAAAGAAATGGAACAATCAGGGATTGCTTATACCTTCTTGCGTCCAAATTCATTTATACAAAACATCATCAACTATAGCGCCCATACGATCAGGGATCACGGTGCATTCTACGCACCTATTGGTGATGGGGAAATTGCTTTGGTTGATGCACGTGATGTTGCAAAAGTGGCATATCACGTTTTAACCGAAGAAGGACATGAAAATAAAGCGTATTATTTATCAGGACCAGAAGCCATTTCTTATCACGAGGTTGCAGATATTCTCTCTTCTGTGACAGGTAAATCCGTTAAATATGTAGATGTTGCAGCTGAAAGTGCTCGTCAATCTATGTTAGAAGCAGGAATGCCTGGTGAAACTGTCGATGCATTGTTAGAGCTATATCATATTAACAAATTAGGATATACAGCAGAGGTTTCAAATGCAGTAGAAGAAATCACAGGACAAAAAGCTATTTCTTTTGAAACGTTCGCAAAAGATTATAAAGAGGTGTTGATGGGATAAATGTTCTATCCTAATTCGCATTATGATTCAACGATACAATTAAAATCAGAGTACAGAGGGTAAGGAGAAATCATGACAATGAGATATAAATTATTAGGGAAAAGTGGACTTAGAGTATCCGAACTCGCCTTAGGCACGATGACATTTGGCGAAGATTGGGGTTTTGGGGCAAATAAAGAGGAGAGTCGTCGCATTTTTGAAGCATTTGTAGACGCAGGCGGTAATTTCATCGATACCGCCTGCAATTATACGAATGGTACAAGTGAAAAGTTTATCGGTGAATTTATTCAAGGCAATCGTGAGCAATACGTGATTGCTACCAAATACTCGCTTACGACTCGCCCACATGATCCAAATGGCGGTGGTAACCATCGAAAAAACCTGGTACAAACCATTGAAGGAAGTCTAAAGAGATTAAATACGGACTATATCGATCTATTATGGCTGCATGCTTGGGATTTTATGACCCCCGTGGAAGAAGTGATGCGTGCTTTAGATGATCTAGTTCGTGCAGGCAAAATTTTATATGTAGGGATCTCTGACACCCCAGCTTGGATTGTTTCCCAGGCGAATACATTAGCCATGCTGCGCGGTTGGACCCCATTCATCGGTTTACAAGTGGAATATAATTTGCTGCAACGTGCACCAGAACGTGATTTATTGCCAATGGCACGCGCTTTTGATATTGGCGTAACGGCTTGGGCACCGATTGCGGGTGGTGCATTAACAGGGAAGTACTTGAATGGATCAAAGGATGACCTTAAGCGTTTAGCTCCAGAAAGCAAACGATTAAATGAAGGTAATAGCAAGATTGCGATGGAAGTTGTAAAGATAGCAGATGAGACTGAAAGAACGCCTGCACAAGTCGCTCTCAATTGGGTGCGCCAACAATCCGGGGTCATCATACCGCTCGTTGGGGCGAGAAAAGAATCACAGATGATAGATAATCTCGGCGCATTAGAGTTTTCATTATCAGCTGAACATATTGAGCGCTTAGATCAAGTAAGCGGGATTGAGCTTGGGTTCCCACATGAATTTTTAACATCTGACCCAGTACGAAATGCACTGTTTGGCAGTACGTTTAAGAAAATCGACAATCATAGAAAAGAAAATTGATATATCTTAATAGGGAGTGTAAGTATGAACCAGTTACAAACATTTGTTGATCAACAGGAGATCATCGCACAAATAAATAAGGTTGGAACAGCTGCCGATTCACATAAATGGGAAGAATTAAAAGAACTATTTACTGATAAAGTATGGTTAGATTACTCTTCTCTTTCTGGGATTGAGGGTAGTGAAACAAGTAAAGATGAGATCATTAACGCGTGGAGTCAATTCTTGCCGGGTTTTCAGGCTACACATCATATGGTTACAAACCATGAAGTGGATATTATGGGAAATGAAGCGAAAGCTACTTCTAAAGTATTGGCGCTTCACTATTTACCAAACCAATCAAACAATAATACCTGGACAGTAGCCGGAATATACATGCATCACCTTGTGAAAGAAAATGGTAAGTGGTTAATTGATAAAATGACATTACAGGCTACTATTATCGATGGAAATAATGACTTGCCACAACTTGCGCAAGAAAGTAAAAATAGTTAGAAGTATTGCAACTAGCTATGTGAACTACAGGTGACCATATAAAAAGAAAAACGGATGTTCCCCGAAAATATTTACGGGCATCCGTTTTGTTTTGATATTTTTGATTTTGCAGTGAAGCAAAATTGATAAATGAGTAAATATTTAAAGTAATCAGGAGGACTTTGATTATTAGGCATTTCGCAAACATACAATCAAATAACAAGTGACAAAAAATAAAATTTGTCACTTGTTATTTGTTATCCACCCATGATATGATGATTCCATCAGATGAATGGGAGGTTATTTTTTATGGAGCATAGAAAAATTGGTCAAAATGGCACATCCGTTTCAGCGATTGGTTTAGGATGTATGGGAATGTCGGATTTATACGGTGCAGCAGACAGAAAAGAAAGTATCGCTACTATTCACGAGGCATTGGAAAAGGGAATCACCCTGCTTGATACAGGAGACTTCTACGGTGTCGGTCATAACGAACTATTGTTGCGTGAAGCACTGCAGGGCCATAAACGGGAGAATGCATTTATTGCAGTGAAAACTGGGGTTTTAAGATCGCCGGATGGCGGATGGATTGGCATGAATAACCGTCCCGAGGCGATTAAGAATGCGTTAGCATATACGTTGCAGCATCTTGGCGTCGATTACATCGATCTTTATCAACCAGCACGTGTGGATCCGAGCGTGCCGATTGAGGAAACGGTAGGGGCCATTGCTGATATGGTGAAGGCTGGTTATGTGAAGCATATTGGGCTTTCTGAGGCAAATGCAGAAACGGTACGCCGTGCTCATGCTGTTCATCCGATCAGCTGGCTGCAAATTGAATATTCGCTTTTCAGCCGCGGGATTGAAAAAGAAATTTTGCCGACTTTACGTGAACTTGGAATCAGCCTTTCAGCATATGGTGTCCTTTCACGCGGATTGCTAAGCGGCAAATGGTCCAAGGATCGCCAAGGATCGCCGGATTTCCGTTCTTTCGCACCGCGTTTCATGGGCGAAAATTTGGACAAGAACTTAGCTCTTGTTGAGGCTTTACGAGAAATCGCCGAGGAAAAACAAACAAACGTGGCGCAGCTTGCCATTGCATGGGTTCTTTCTCAAGGCGAGGATGTCATCCCATTAATCGGTGCGCGCAAACGTTCACAACTGCAGGATGCATTAAGTGCAGTAGGTCTGCAGCTCAGCCAATCTGATCTTGAAAAAATAGAAGCTGCTATCCCTGCAGAAGCGGTTGCTGGTACCCGTTATGCGGCTGAGCAAATGGGAATTCTCGGAGTAGAGTAAAACGATATGGCTGATCAACCTTTAACGAAAGAAATGATTTTAGATACCGCAGAACAGGTACTTCGTCGATTCGGACCAGAGAAAACGAGTGTAGTCGATGTAGCAAGGGCTCTAAATGTGAGCCATGGGACCATCTATCGTCACTTTTCAAGCAAAGCAGCTTTACGGGAGGCTGTTGCAAAGCGGTGGCTGCACAATATTTCCGAATCGTTAGAAATCTCGTTCAAAGAGGATTGTTCTCCTTCTGAGCGGCTGCGCTTATGGATTGAGAACTTGATTCATCTTAAACGTACGAAGGTTCAGGAAGATCCCGAGTTATTTACGATGTACACAACGCTTGTAGAAGAATCTGTAGAAGCGGTAAATATGCATATAACCGAATTGATTGGACAAATTATCCCGATCATTGAAGACGGTATGGCGAAACAAGCATTTAAGTCAGGGGATGCCTTAGCCATGGCGAGCGGAGTCTTTATCGCTACGGCCAAGTTTCATCATCCTGCCCATGCGAAAGAGTGGGCATCACCTGCCATCGATCAGGAATTTGAAATGGTTTGGAATTTGATTTTATCTGGAATTATCCAATAAATAAGATTAAAAAGTATAAAAGCTTGGCTGAAGTGCCAGTTCCCCAGTGTTTTAAAGTGATGGGGAACTGGCATTTTTTTCAAGAAGCAGAAAAATCAATACGATTAATGTATTTATTCTAAATTATTAAAATATTAAAAATTAATTTGACAATTGCAAAAAAGGCACGTTATAATTCACTTAAGTTGTTTTATTGTAAAACTGCGTTTTATAATATAGAACAACCTTTGGGAAGGTAATACAGCAGCCCATCAATACATAAAAGTTTTTTCAAAGGTTAGCAACGTAGAAAGGTTTTCATCGCGAATTTATCAAAACTCTGTTTTATATTGTAAAACAAAGAGTGTGAGATTGCCTAAAGAGACGCGTAATAGTATTTATTTTTGAATGTAATGACAACGTTTACATTTAAAAAAGGGGGATGTTTATGAAAAAAAGAAAGCTTATAGGATTTACTGCAAGTATGACGATTGTGGGGACATTACTGCTTACTGGCTGTGGAAACGGAGAAGTAAAAACGAGCGGGACTGAAGCGAAAGCGAAAACCATTAAAGTTGCCCATTATTTTGCGGAGGATCATCCTCAGAATATTGCATTGAAAGAAAAGTTTAAAAAGAAGGTCGAAGAAGAAAGCAACGGGGAATTAAAGGTTGAAATTTATGCGAATAGTGCTTTAGGAGCTGAAAAGGAATTCTATGACGGAGTAAGAAACGGCACGATAGAAATGGGAATTCCAGGGTTGATTATGCAAGCCGACATCCCGAAGATGGCCGTTCCGGAATGGCCCTTCCTGTTCAAGGATTTCGAACATGTTAAATCTGTACTTAATGGTCCTATTGGAGAAGAACTGACTGCAGATCTTGAACCAAAGCATGGCGTAAAACCACTCGCATGGAGTGCGAATGGATTCCGGATGGTTTCAAGCAACAAACCGATTGAAAGCATGGAAGACTTTAAGGGGTTCCGCATTAGAATGCCTAATATTCCTAATTACATTAAGCTTGGGGAAGCGCTGGGGGCAAATGTTACTCCTATGCCAATTTCAGAAGTATTCACCGCCCTTGAACAAAAGGTTGTAGATGGTCAGGATAATCCGATTGCTACACTAAGACAGTCAGGTTGGTATGAGGTACAGAGCCATGTACTTGAGTCAAAACATATGTTTAGTCCGAATCTATATATCATCAACAGTAAATTTTGGAATAGCCTGACGAAGGATCAACAAAAGCTTATTGAGACAGCCTCCAAAGAAGCAGCAGAATATGAATTTGATTTATTAGAAAAAAGTTATGAGGAAGATAAAAAGTTTTTAGAGGAGCAAAATATTAAATTTACTGCGCCAGATCAGGAGTTTATGAAAGAAATGCAAAAAACAACTCAACCGATCTATAAAGAAATCTATAAAGAAAATGACTGGGCTAAAGAGCTAGTTGAAAAAATTAAAGCAGAGGAATAACAAGCTGCCAGCTAAAAGGAGGAATAGAATGGTTAAATTAATAAAATTTTTGGAAAATTTACTAAATACCATAATGGCTTCTGCTTTAGCCATTATGGTGGTCCTTGTCTTTGGTAACGTTGTTCTTCGCTATTTCTTTAATTCAGGTATTACATGGTCAGAGGAAATGTCGCGTTACTTATTTGTCTGGCTAACTTTTTTGGGGGCGATTGGAGCCTATCAAAATAAGGAGCACTTAGGTGTAGACATGTTGGTAAAAAGGCTTCCTAGAAAATTCAAGAAAGGTGTCCTCCTTGTCAGCGACTTATTAATCCTGGGTATATTATTTCTCATCCTGGATGGCAGCTGGAAGATGACAATCTTGAACATGGACAGCGTTACCCCTGCTGTGGGCATGCCGCTTTCGTTAGTATATGGAACCGGGTTGCTCGTAGGGGTGTCGATGGCGATCATTACTATCCATAACATGTATAGAATCATCTTTAATAAAGTGACAGATGAGGAGTTAAGTGCCATTAATGACTCGGAAGAAATGATCTTATAGCCTGATGCTAGATTAAGAGAGGAGAATTAACAAATATGATAGGAGTATTTGTCGGCTCATTACTCGGAGCCATGGCTTTAGGTATGCCAATTGCCTTTGCCTTGTTAGCAAGTGGTGTGGCTTTAATGTTCTTTATGGGTAATTTTGACAGCCAAATTATTGCTCAGAACCTAATTAATGGAGCTGATAATTTTCCCCTTATGGCCATTCCGTTTTTCATGCTCGCCGGAGAGTTGATGAATGCTGGCGGCCTTTCAAAACGTATTGTGGACATGGCAATGACAATGGTGGGGCATATAAGAGGCGGATTAGGATATGTTGCGATAATAGCCAGTGTTTTATTTGCCAGTTTATCAGGTTCAGCAGTTGCAGATACGGCAGCCTTAGGATCGATTTTAATTCCCATGATGGTTAAAAGCGGTTATGATGTCAATCGATCCAGCGGTTTAATTGCATCTGGCGGTATTATCGCACCGATCATTCCGCCAAGTATCGGATTTATCATTTTTGGAGTAGCGAGTGGTGTTTCCATTACGAAGCTATTTATGGCAGGTATTGTACCAGGGATTTTACTTGCTGTGGGATTAACGATTACTTGGGCAATTGTAGCACGGCGCGATAAGGTACTAGTTCAACCGCGAAAATCGTTCCGGGAAATTCTTGCATCCCTCAGAAGAGGAATCTGGGCACTTTTTTTACCAGTTATTATTATTGGAGGCCTGAAAGGCGGATTGTTTACTCCAACTGAAGCAGCGGTGGTGGCTGCTGTGTATGCATTGTTTGTTGGTCTTGTCATTTATCGAGAATTAAAATTATCGGATTTACATCGTGTCTTTGTTCACGCCGCAAAAATGACGAGTGTTGTTATGTTTCTAGTAGCTGCTGCTCTTGTTACATCGTGGCTTATTACGGTAGCCAATCTGCCTGCTCAAATGATTGGGTTGTTAGAACCAGTTATGGATCACCCTTTGCTGCTCTTGTTGGCAATCAACTTGCTGGTTATTATCGTGGGAACAGCAATGGACATGACACCAACCATCTTAATCCTTACACCAGTATTAATGCCGATCATTACTCATGCGGGGATTGATCCGGTATATTTCGGGGTCCTGTTTATTCTTAATAATGCCATCGGGTTACTTACACCTCCAGTTGGCACAGTATTAAACGTAATGTGTGGAATAAGTAAAATTAGTATGGAAGATATCATGAAAGGAATATGGCCATTTCTATTGGTTCAAGTCATTGTTTTAATCCTGTTAATTTTATTTCCTTCCATTGTTCTGGTACCGCTTGAGTGGTTTACCTCATAAATATAGTATTTTCTAGGAATAGTAAATCTTTGAATCTATTAAATAAAAAACCTCATTTGAAAGGGGAAACGGAAAATGAAAAAAACAATTAAACGCATAGCTTTGGGAGTCATGCTGCCAAGCTTGATGGTGCTCAGTGCATGCGGCAGTAACGGTGATAACAGCGCAAAAACAGGGGGAACGGCAAAAGTAGAGGGGATACAGGAGAGAACCATAAAGGCAGGTATTGGCAATAGCGAATCTCACCCTCAAGGCCAGGGAATGAATAAATTTAAAGAACTTGTAGAAGAGAAAAGCGGCGGGAAAATGAAGGTTCAGAATTTTTATGACGCATCTCTCGGAGATGATCTAAACATGACGAAAGCACTTCAGGCCGGTACTCAAGAAATCACGAATCCATCCACTTCACCTCTTGTCGGAATGATTCCGGAGTACGGCATTTTAGATTTCCCATTTATCTTTAATAATGAAGCAGAAGCAGACGCTGTACTTGATGGACCAGTAGGCCAGAAGCTAATGGATAAATTGGAGGACCATGGATTAGTCGGACTGGCTTATTCTGAGAACGGATTCCGTCAATTAACTAACAGCAAGCATGCGGTTAAAACAGCAGATGACTTTAACGGCTTGAAAATTCGCACGATGCAAAACGAGATTCATATTGATGCTTTTGAAAAATTAGGAGCCAACCCTTCACCAATGGCATTTTCTGAGGTCTTTACAGCTCTTGAAAGCAAAACGGTAGACGGGCAGGAAAATCCACTTTCAACAATTAAATCACAAAAATACAATGAAGTACAAAAGCATTTGAGTTTAACACAGCACGTCTATACACCGTTTATTATGCTTGTTAGTAAAAAGTTCTGGGATGACTTGTCTGAAGAAGAGCAAACAATCTTACGGGAAGCCGCAGTAGAAGCTGGAAAATACCAACGTGAAGTAAGCCGTAAGGAAAATGAACAAGCGATAAAAGATCTTGAAAAAGCAGGTATGAAGATCAATAAGGTTTCTGATGCAGAACGGGAAAAAATGAAAGAAATCATTCAACCAGTGACTGACAAGTACGCTGAGAAAATTGGAAAAGACCTTGTAGATGAGATGATGGCTGAATTAGAAAAGGTACGCAACAAGTAACAGGAAGCTTCGTAGGGAGGAAAGAGAATGGAAATTATAACACAGCTGCTGCAAGACATTCATTTGCCGAAAATGGTAAAAATCAAGCAAAATTTTGCAGCACCTGAACTGCATGACATAGCAAGTGAAGTTCATAAAGCTATTAATAAGGCAGAAGTGCTCTCCAGGGTATCCCCTGGAGACCGCGTTGCCATCGCAGTGGGAAGCAGAGGAGTTGCTGATATTCCAATTCTTACCCGTGAAACGGTAAACGCGATTAAAAGTGCAGGGGGAGATCCTTTCATTGTCCCCGCAATGGGAAGTCATGGAGGTGCTACAGCGGAAGGTCAAATGAACGTTCTCTCGCAATTGGGTATTACAGAAGAAACCGTTGGGGCTCCCATTAGATCATCGATGGAAGTAGTAAAGCTCGCTGAATTGCCAAATGGGCTGCCGGTTTACATTGATAAGTTTGCTTACGAAGCAGATAAAATTGTTGTAATAAATAGAGTAAAGCCTCATACCGCCTTTAGAGGACCCGTTGAAAGCGGCCTAATGAAAATGATTACAATCGGTTTGGGAAAACAAAAAGGAGCCGAGGCTGCCCATGCTTTTAGTTTTAAGTATATGGCTGAACACATAGTGGAAATGTCGAAAATAACGTTAAAGAAAGCACCTGTTATATTTGGCTTAGCCTCACTGGAAAATGCCTATGACCGGCCGGCGAAAATTGTTGCAGTCCCGGCAGAAAAAATAGAAGAAGTGGAACCGGAACTTTTAAATGAGGCAAAATCATACATGCCTAAAATTTATTTGGATTCCATTGATGTGTTGATTGTAGATGAGATAGGCAAAGATATATCAGGCGATGGCATGGATCCTAATATAACCGGAAGATTCGCGACGCCATATGCCAGTGGAGGGCCGGATGTTACAAGAATCGTTGTTCTTGGACTGACGGAAAAGACGCATGGAAATGCAAATGGAATTGGGATGGCCGATATGACCACAAAATCGGTAATGAATGAAATAGCATGGGAAAAGGGTTATGCAAATGCCCTTACCAGTACGGTCACTTCGGTGGTCAAACTCCCTATGATCTTAGAGACACCAGAACTTGCTGTAAAAGCGGCTATTAAAACATGTAATGCTTTTGATTTGAAAAATACTAAAATAGTAAGAATTAAGAATACGCTGGAGCTTGGGGAAATTTGGATTTCAGAAAGTTTGGTAGAGAAAGTGAAGGAAAGAGAAGAAATCGATATTCTTTCTGAACCTGCAGAAATGATTCTAACTCCTTCAGTCGTTACATAATACCAGTTCTTTAGACTATCAGTGTTTCCTAAATAAGCATCTTGGTACAGGCTAACCCATAGAAGTTCTATATATCATTTACATTTTTATTACTGTTCAAAAGTAGAACGACTTTTAGGTGTATTGATTTTATAAGAGAAAGGAAGTGTGTTATGTCCCACTTATATCCGCGTATTGACAATGATATAAATCCGTATAGAGATAATGTTCAAGGTAAGGCAAATGAACCGATCACGGTGGCTGGGCTTTTGGACCGTTCAAAACAAATCTTGGGTGCGACTTATGAAGGTGACAAGCCGGATTGGACTCTTGAAGAAATTTATATGCGGCTTGAGCAAAATGCACCGCGTATTGCCATTATCGGGGGATCTTCCGATCATCCGGCTCACATTATGGACTATCAAACATCTGCACGGGCAGCAATCCGTATCTGGCAAAATGGCGGTGTCCCATTTTACTTCTCGACACCGGTTATGTGTGATGGGACAGCCCAAAATAACCAAGGGATGAGCTACTCTCTCCAAAGCCGAAATGCTGTGGCGCAGATGGTTGTTAATCAGCTTGAAGCGCACAGCTATCATGGTGCCTTTGTTATTCAGGGATGTGACAAACAGCCGCTGGGGGTCGTAAGCGCACTTGCCCACGTTGACCGTCTGCGGCGCAGCCGCGGTGAGGCACCTTTTTTTGCGACATTCGCACCGGCCCATGTGCTGGAAGGAGGATCTATACCAGCTGATGTAATGGCGGAACTGGAAGAACTGGCGAAAAAAGCAGAAAGTGAAGGCGCGACGGACGTTGCTCTTGATTTACGGGATACGATGGCTTATATACTGCAGTGTTCATCAAACACAGCCTTTCAAGGTGTATTTGAAAGGGCATATGAACGCGGTATTCTAACGAAAGAACAGCACAAATATTTTGAAATGCGCCTCGCTGTTGCTACATGTGACGGGCAGGGCGGTGTATGTGCCTTTAATGGAACAGGCAATAGTTCACGCCATTTAGTTGCGGGGCTTGGGCTTGTTCACCCGGCAGTCGAGCTGCTGACAGACCCGCCGTCACAGCGCCAGATTAATGCTGTACTCGACAGCTTCGCAGTAATGATCAATGAAGAGCGGTATGGTGTCGCCAATATTGTAGCGGCCAATATTAAAAATGCAATCCGGATTCACAGCGCGTCCGGCGGTTCAACAAATTTAATGATGCATCTTGTCTCAGCCATGCTGTATGCAGGGTATAAATTTAGCCTATGGGATCTTGACCGCATTCATCACGAGCATCCAATCCCTGATTTATTTGATTATAGCCTTACAGAAGGAAGAGATATTTACTCGCTGGCGATGCAATGCTGCAGCGGTGCAAGCCGTGGAATGGAAACGCTCTTTTATGAACTGATGGAAAATGGGGTGCCTATGGATGAGGATGCACCAACAGTTGCAGCAAAAACATGGAAGGAACGCCTTGCAATTACCCGCAGTTTGAAGGCGGATAATGTAAAAGAAAATCCAGTTATATTATCGACACCAAGACGTAAATTTAGCGGCGTTGATGTGCTAAAAGGAAACTTTTTTGAAAGTGCTGTAGTGAAAATAAGCGGCATGCCCACACCGCAGCTTGACCAATTTGATGATAAGCTTGCATTTGTCCTTTATTATGAAAATGAAGATGAGGCAAATCAGAGTTTGCTTGATGTAAGTTTGCTTGCTCAAATAAAAGAACAGAGAATATTTCCACATGACCTTTTGCTTTCAACCTTGAAATACAATAACAAACAAGAGTGGCTGCGCCTTCAAAATACATCATATGGCGAATTGTTTGACGAGATGACCGAGGAAGGAATTTTAAAAATTGCCGTTATTATTGCAGGTCAAGGGCCGGTAGCATTCGGTATGCCTGAAATGTTTACCCCAATGCAGCATATCAATGCCAATCGTGTGATGAAAAAACTGGCTACCATTATTAGTGACGGCCGTTACTCTGGTGTGACATATGGGGCAGCAATCGGCCACATGACACCAGAAGCGTATGAAGGTGGAGGCATCGGACTATTAAAAACTGGAGACATCTTGCACCTGCAGCTTCGCGGACGCCGGATTGATTTTGTTGATCCTGTACAGCTTTTAAATGGAGAAGTCGTACACGCTGGGCCAGATGAATGGAAAGAAGAAAGAGAGTCACTTGCAGCAGAGAGAAGACAGCGAATGAAGGTTCGCCAAAAAATGGTGGCAGCAAGTAATCGGATGTATGGGCATACCGATGCTGCAAATGGGGTTGTACCTATCGCTGTTGCTGAAGATGCCATACTTGATTATGAACAGGATATCGTGTTCCGGCAGCCAACACATTTATAAAGTAAGCATGCTCGTCATAAATCCTGTAAAATAGAAAGTGACAGCAGTAATAGAGGAGTGAAAAATTATGCCTATCATCCAATCGGTGGAGCGTGCATTAAAAATATTGGATTTATTTGACGAGCGTGAACGGGAGTTAACAATCACAGAGATCAGTAAACGAATGAATTTGCACAAAAGTACGGTTCATTCGCTTTTAAAAACCTTACAAGAGCAGCGATATATTGCTCAAAATGAAGAAAACGGAAAATACTCGCTCGGCTTAAAGCTTTTTGAACGGGGAAACATGGTGGTCAGCAATCTTGATTTACGCAAAGTCGCAAGAAAACATCTTGAATGGCTTTCTACAACAACAAACTTAACGATTCACCTCGTTGTATTAGATGGGCAAGATGGTGTTTATATCGACAAAGTGGAAGGCAGCGGAGTAACAGTCGTGTATTCCCGGATCGGCCGGCGTGTACCGATTCATACGAGTGCAGTTGGTAAGTCCCTTGTATTAACAAAAACAGACAAAGAACTCGACTTGCTTTTAGATGGCTATGCGTATACGAAACCGACTGAAAAATCAATCGGTTCCAAAGAGGAGTTTTTAGCAGAGGTTGAAAAAGCACGTATTGCCGGATACTCAATTGATAATGAAGAAAACGAACCAGGCATTGTATGTCTGGCGGTCCCTATAAAAGACTATTCAGGCAAAGTAATCGCTGCTATGAGTGTATCGATGCCTGCAACAAAAGAAAATGTAGAAGCGCGGGATTATTACGTACGCATTTTAAAAGAATGCAGCCGCAAGATTTCGCAGGAACTTGGATATGAGTATGAAAAAATATAAAAGATGACAATTTGTCACATAGGAGGAAGATATTAATGAGAATCATTCGCTATGTAAAGGAAAATAAAAAACAGCTTGCTGCCTTAACAAATGAAAACACTGTAGTGGACCTGCCGTTTGAAAATTTCATGTCGTTGATTGCAATGGCACGTCAAGAAAACAGAACAGCGTTTGATATTGTAAAACGATTGGTGGATGAGCTAGACAAACAGCCGCTTGAGGGTCTTCATTTAACAACACCAATCGATGCACCGGAAGTATGGGCATCTGGCGTGACATATAAAAAAAGCAAGGAAGCGCGCAATTATGAAGCAACACAAGGAAAGCTTGACCGTCAAACATTCTATGACAAAGTGTATGATGCAGTACGCCCTGAGATCTTCTTTAAATCGACTGCGGCAAGAACTGTAGGCCCGAATGATCCCGTTTACTTACGATCAGATTCCAACTGGCAAATTCCAGAACCAGAGCTTGGCCTTGTCATCGACAAAGAAGGGACCATACTTGGCTATACCGCAGGTAATGACATGAGTTGCCGGGACATTGAAGGTGAAAACCCACTTTATTTGCCACAGGCAAAAGTATGGAAAAATTCATGCTCCATCGGACCGGCTATTTTATTAAAAGAAGCTGTTTCTGATCCATATGAATTTAAAATTGTGTGCCGTATATATCGAAATGAAGAAAAAGTATTTGAAGGTGAAGCGCAAGTTAATCAGTTAAAACGCAAACTGGATGAACTTGTCCACTATTTAGTCCTCGACAATGAAATTTTTGATGGAACCGTTCTTTTAACGGGTACGTGCGTTGTTCCGCCAAATGAATTTACATTAAAAGATAACGATCGCGTTGAGATTGAGATTCCTGGCATCGGTATTTTGAATAACCCGGTTATCCAAAGCAAAAAAGCAGCACAAGCCATTTAAGGGGTGCCGAAATGAGCGAATATAAAACACTTTATTTAAGCAAGAAAGATAGTGTAGCTGTCGCTTTGTCAGATATTCCGCCAAACACATCAGTTGTTGTGAAAGCCGATCAAGAAGATATCACGGTAACGATTCTCGAACCCATTCGTTTTGGCCATAAATTTGCGGTTAAAGCGATTGACCAGGGAGCAGACATTATTAAATACGGGGAAGTGATTGGTGCAGCATCCGTTCATATTCCCGCTGGCACACATGTTCATGTGCACAATTTAGAAGGCAAAAGAGGAAGAGGTGACAAAATTGCTGAATGAAAAAATGCAGTTTTGGGGCTACCGCCGTCCAGATGGGCGCGTTGGCGTCCGAAACCATGTACTAATTTTGCCCACCATTACATGCGCAACCCAGACAGCCCAGCGCGTAACGGAACTTGTCAGCGGCACAGTCACATTCATTCACCAGCATGGCTGTGCGCAGGTGGGCATTGACTATGATCAAACAGCCAGAACATATGCAGGAATGGGAATGAATCCAAATGTATATGGTGTTATCGTGCTTGGGCTTGGCTGTGAAACACACCAGGCACACCGGATTGCAGATGAGATTGCCAAATGCGGCAAACCGGTTGAAACGGTATCAATCCAGGAGCACGGCGGCACTCTCCAAACAATTGCCGAAGTCGCAAAAATAGCGGTCAAAATGGTACAGGACGCTTCCATGGTCCAGCGGGAATTATGCGACTTCAGCGAGCTGATTGTCGGGACAGAATGCGGAGGGTCGGATGCCTGCTCCGGCTTATCGGCAAATCCGGCAGTCGGACGTGCAAGCGATATGATTGTAGAGCAGGGCGGCACGGCCATTTTAGCGGAAACAACGGAATTGATTGGCGCCGAACACTTGCTGGCTAATCGTGCGGCAAATGACCAGGTGGCAAAAAAGGCATATGCGGTCATAAAAATGATGGAAAACCGCTCGATTCAAATGGGTGTCGACATCCGGACTGGCAATCCAAGTCCAGGCAACATCGAGGGAGGCCTCAGCTCACTCGAGGAGAAATCACTCGGGGCCTCGACAAAATCGGGGACGACCCGGCTGGAAGAAGTGATTGATTATGCACAGATGCCGACAAAAAAAGGACTTGTATGGATGGATACCCCAGGTCATGACATTGAGCAATTGACAGGTATGGTTGCAGGCGGTGCACAAGTTGTTCTCTTTACAAGTGGACGCGGTACGCCGACAGGTTCGCCAATCGCTCCGGTTATTAAAATTTCAACGAACACACCAATGTTCGAGCGGATGAGTGAAAACATGGACCTGGATGCCGGAACGATTGTTGACGGGATTGAGACCATTGACGATGTGGGCCGCCGTATCATGAATGAAATTCAGGATGTTTCCAACGGCAAGCTCACAAAAGCAGAAATTTTGAAGCAGTATGATTTTGGGATTTGGAGAATCGGACCAACATTCTAATAGAAAAGGGGATAAAACGATTATGTCGACTACATTTGCAACGAAGACTTATAAAAATTTTATTAACAATGAATGGGTAGATGCTTCTGGTGATCAGACGATCACAAGCATCAGTCCAGCGGACAGAGAGCCGGTTGGCTACGTGCAAAGCTCAACGAAAGATGATTTAAACGACGCAGTAAAAGCAGCGCATCATGCTAAAAAAGAATGGCGTAAGCTCGGTCAGGCAGCACGAGGACAGATCCTTTTCAAGGCAGCCAATATTTTAGAAGAAAATCTCGAGGAAATTGCTGAAACGATGACACGCGAAATGGGTAAAACGCTTCCGGAAGCAAAGGGCGAAACGGCACGCGGCATTGCTATTCTTCGTTACTATGCAGGTGAGGGCATGCGTAAAGATGGTGATGTGATTCCATCGTCGGATAAGGATGCTCTCATGTTTACAAAACGAACGCCTCTTGGTGTTGTCGGTGTCATTACACCGTGGAATTTTCCTGTCGCCATTCCGATTTGGAAGATGGCTCCAGCGCTTGTATACGGCAACACAATCGTTTGGAAGCCTGCTACTGAAGGAGCTGTTACAGGGGCGAAGGTAATGGAATGCCTTGCAAAAGCCGGCTTCCCGTCAGGTGTCATAAACTTTATTACAGGTTCCGGCTCTAAGATCGGCCAGGGACTTATCGATCATCCGCTCTTGAATGCCATTACCTTTACCGGTTCTGAAAAAGTTGGGCAAGATGTAGCGAAATCCGCTTCGGCACGCGGCATTAAATACCAGCTTGAAATGGGCGGGAAGAACCCGGTTATCGTTACGAAAGATGCGAATATTGATCAAGCGGCAGAGGCCGTTATCAGCGGCGGATTTCGCTCTTCCGGCCAAAAATGTACGGCATCAAGCCGCGTTATCGTGGAGTCAGCGATTTATGAAGAATTTAAGCAAAAGCTTGTAGAAGCAACGGAAAAAATTACAGTAGGCAACGGATTGCAAGAAGGCGTTTGGATGGGGCCTTGTGCAAGTGAAAACCAGTTTAATACAGTACTAGAATACATTGAAAAAGGAAAACAGGAAGGTGCAAAACTTGTACATGGCGGTGAAGTGCTAACAGGAGGCGAATACGCTAAAGGCTTTTACATCACACCAGCCATTTTTGAAAACGTGACGGAAGATATGGCAATTGCACAGGAAGAAATTTTTGGTCCCGTCATTGCGCTTATTAAAGCCGCGGATACCGAAGAAGCAATTGACATAGCAAATAATACGAAATATGGATTGAGCGCATCCATATTCACGTCTAACATTAATTCAATTCTTGAATTTATCGATGAAATCGAAGTGGGTCTTGTCCGAATTAATGCAGAAAGTGCTGGTGTCGAGCTGCAAGCACCATTTGGCGGCATGAAAGCATCGAGCTCGGGCTCACGAGAGCAAGGAGAAGCGGCGAAAGAATTCTTTACAGCCATCAAAACGGTCTTCATTAAAGGATCCTAATTAAAAAGTAAAGAAGGGGTTTCCAAATTCGGAAACCTCCTTCCACTAAAAACAGGGGTGTTATATGAAAATTACGAAGGTGTCGCTATTCAAAGTTCCGCCGCGCTGGCTATTTGTAAAGATTGAGACTGATCAAGGCATTTCCGGCTGGGGAGAGCCTGTTGTAGAAGGGCGTGCCGAAACAGTAAAAGCATGCGTAAACGAACTATCGTCCTACTTGATTGGCCGAAATCCAAATGAGATAGAGGATATATGGCAGACGTTGTACCGAGGAGGTTTTTACCGGGGCGGCCCGATTTTAATGAGCGCTATTTCCGGGATTGAGCAGGCGCTTTGGGACATCAAAGGAAAGTATTATCAAATTCCGGTGTATGAAATGCTTGGCGGCAAGGCTCGCCAAAAAATTAAAGTATACTCATGGATAGGCGGCGATCGTCCAATTGATGTTGCCGCTGCAGCAAAAGAAAAGCAGCGAGAGGGCTTCCTGGCTGTGAAAATGAACGCATCTGAAGAAATGAATTACATAGACAGTTTTTCAAAAGTGGAAGCGGTCATTGAACGGGTCGCGTCTATACGTGAAGCAGTCGGCAAAGACTTTGGCATCGGTGTTGATTTCCATGGCCGTATTCATAAAACCATGGCAAAAACGATTGTAAAAGAGCTTGAACCGTACCGCCCCATGTTTATTGAAGAGCCGGTTCTGCCGGAAAACAATGAAGCACTTCGAGATATCGCCTGGCACACAACATGCCCGATTGCAACGGGAGAAAGAATGTATACACGCTGGGGCTTTAAGCAGCTCCTTCAAGACGGGTATGTTGATATTATTCAACCGGATCTCTCTCATACAGGGGGCATTTTAGAAGGAAAGAAAATTGCCGCGATGGCAGAAGCGTATGATGTCTCTATTGCGCCGCACTGTCCGCTCGGACCAATGACGCTTGCTTCATCTCTTCACCTTGCCGCATCAACACCAAACTTCATCATTCAGGAGCAAAGCTTGGGTATTCACTACAATGAAGGAATGGATATTCTCGACTATATGAAAAATCCAGAATTATTCGAATACAAAGACGGTTATGTGAACATTCCAGATAAACCGGGGCTTGGTGTAGATATTGATGAGGAAAAGATGAAGCAGGCAGCAGAAATTGGGCATGATTGGAAAAATCCGATTTGGCGGCATGAAGATGGCAGTATTGCCGAATGGTAATGAAGAGGAGGAGAAAGCATTGAACTTTCATGGTATTATTCCACCGGTTGTCACATTGTTTGACGAAGCAGGCAATCTGGATTTAGAGCTTAATAAGCGCTATATCGAGCAATTAATTTTACGGAATATTAACGGTATTTTGTTAATGGGGAGTTCAGGGGAGTTCTCATCACTTACATTAGAAGAAAACAAGCTGTATGTGAGGGAAATGATCAAGCACATTAACGGTCGTATACCTGTGATGGTCGGCGTCGGGCATACATCGTTAAAAGAAGTTCTTGAATTGACGTCGTATGCAGAAGAGCAAGGGGCAAATGGTGTTCTTGTCGTCAGCCCATACTACTGGAAGCTATCAGACGAGCAGCTGTATCGTTTTTACTCGACCATCGCAAACCATACAGTGCTGCAAGTGTTTATTTACAATATTCCGCTGTTAACCGGGCAAAATTTGTCGGTTGAGCTAATCAAAAAATTAGCCGAAGCGCATCCAAACATTGCTGGCATTAAAGAAACGGTCAGCGATTTTGGCCACCTTCGCCAGGTGCTGACAGAAGTAACGAAAGTGCGCAGTGACTTCCGTGTCTTCTCTGCATTTGATGAGCATCTGCTTCCGGCTCAAATGATAGGAGCCGCAGGCAGCATTAACGGAACTGCTGTCTTTGCACCGGAAATATCGGTTGATTTATATGAAGCATATCAAAAAGGGAATCTAGCTGAAGCGGAGAAGAAACATCGGATGATTTCAAAAATGATGGAATTATACACGTTCACACCAACATTTTTTACGGCAATGAAAGAGGCTGTTCATCAGCGCTGGTTTGATGTACCTGCAGGACATCGGGCTCCATGCGATGTATATCCGGCTGATTTAAGTGATAATGTAGCGTCCCTATTAAAAACTTTCCTAATGAAAGAAGGCGTTCAATGATGAAAGAATCACGTCAATTGCTTGAACAATTAGGCTATCCATCTACTGATCTGCAAGAACTGCCAACATCCACAAAGAGATTTCCGGACGGAGCCCAGTACCGCATTGAGCTGCCAAGTGTCGAAGGGCCGGCTGCCTTAAGAGAAACGTTGAAAGAAATTGATCGGCTTGGCTTAACCATTCACCGTGTTTCACAAGGCAGCGGCATCATGCTTCAAACAGATGAAGAAATTAAAGAAATGTGTGAGATGACGGCAGAACGCGGCATGGAACTTAGCTTATTCGTGGGTCCGCGGGGCACATGGGATATCAGTGCGGGACCGTTTACACCAGGGGGAAAATCACAAGCGCTGCGACATGAGGGAGCCGACCAGCTTGTCTACGCCATGGAAGATTTAAAGCGCGGAGCCGCACTGGGCTTGCGAGGCGCACTTGTAGCCGATGAAGGACTACTTCTTTTGACAAAAGAAATGAAGAAAAACGGACAGCTTCCTGAAGATTTTGTAGTAAAAGTATCTGTTCAAATGGGGTCCGCCAACCCTGTATCCGTTAAATTAATGCAGGATATCGGAGCAGATACCTACAACGTTCCGTCTGCGTTAACTCTTCCAAAATTAGCTGCCATTCGCCAGGCCATTGATATTCCAATAGATTTATATGTTGAAGTGCCGGATACGTTTGGCGGATTTCTTCGATACTACGAAATACCGGAAATCATTCGCGTATTGGCACCTGTATATATTAAATTCGGGCTTCGGAACCATCCTGATGTCTATCCTTCCGGCAAACAGTGGGAAAGTACGAATATCTCACTTGCTCAGGAACGTGTACGCCGTGCAGCGATTGGCATTCAAATGATTGAACGCTACTACCCGGAAGCAAAAACATCGAAACTTGGTGCAGAAGGACTTGGCATTGCAAAAGTTAAAAAAGAGGCAGTGAAGTAAAATAAACATTTTCTGAAACGGGAGTCTCTCTCGTTTCAGGATTTTAAGAATACGTTAAGGAGTGAAGCTAAAATGGCATTTAAAGTATTATTAACAGACTATGAATTCGAGCATTTGCAATATGAAGAAAGTGTTTTTGAACAAAGCGGGCTGGAAATTGAATTTATCAAAGCTCAGTGCAGAACGGAAGACGAGGTTATGGAAGCGGCGAAAGACGTAGACGCAATATTGAATCAGTACGCACCCATTTCACGTCGGGTTATTGAATCGCTTGAAAATGTAAAAATCATTTCCCGCTATGGAGTGGGTGTGAACACCATTGACCTGGATGCAGCAAAAGAAAAAGGAATTATCGTCGCGAATGTTCCAGACTATGGCATGGAAGAAGTGTCAAATCATGCTCTTGCTCTATTGTTATCATGGGCACGCAAAGTCACATTATTAAACAACGAAGTAAAAAACGGAAACTGGGATTTTAAAGCTTGTGTTCCTATTCACCGCTTTAACAACCAAACCGTTGGTGTTCTTGGTTTTGGCCGTATTCCGCGCCGTTTTGTTGAAAAAGTAAAGCCGCTTGGTTTTAAGACAGCCGCTTATGATCCATTCGTTTCGGCAGAAGACATGGCAGCCGTCGGTGTTCAAAAAATGGAACTGGACGAAATTATCCGTGAATCCGACTTTTTGTCAGTGCACGTGCCGCTTATTGATGATACCTTCCATTTGATTAACGAAGAACGCTTAAATCAAATGAAGAAAAATGCGGTGATCATTAATACAGCACGCGGACCAATTATCGATGAAAAAGCACTTGCTGAGGCACTTGAAAATAAAATCATTGCTGGCGCTGCGCTTGATGTAACAGAAAACGAGCCTATCAACACGGATAGCCCGCTTCTTAAAATGGATAACGTGATCATTACGCCGCACAGCGCATGGTATTCAGAAGAAGCCATGATTGAGCTTCGCCAAAAAGCCGCAAAAAATATTATTCAAGTATTAAGCGGTGAAAAATCACCATACGCACTAACATAAGAAAGGAGAGAATCTAGATGAAATTAGCTGCTTTTTCCATTCAAGACAACCAGCATATTGGCATCGTACAAGACGACCAGGTAATTAGTTTAACAGCCCTTCAGCCCGATCAATTCCCTGCATGTATTAAAACATTTATTGAATGCAGCAGTGAACTGCGGCCGCTTGCTGAACAACTACTTAAACAGCGTCAAAATGATGAGGCGGTTTTTGCTTTGTCTGATGTTACTATTCAGGCGCCCATTCCCCAGCCGGAAAAAATTATTTGCGTTGGACTGAATTACATAGATCATTGCAAAGAAACCGGGATGGAGCCGCCTAAATCGCCCGTTATTTTCTCAAAATATTCAAATGCGATTGTCGGCCATCATAATGCCGTGCAAATTCCAGTCAATTCTACTGAAGTTGATTTTGAAGCAGAGCTTGCAATCGTAATTGGCAAAGAAGCAAAACATATATCAGAAGAAGAAGCGAATGACTACGTTTTTGGTTATACCATCATGAACGATATTAGTGCTCGGGATTTGCAATTTGCGGACGGCCAGTGGTCACGCGGCAAAACAGCAGACACCTTTGCACCAACAGGTCCTGTTGTTGTATCGCATGACGAAGTGGGTGATCCCCACCAGCTTGATATTTCACTCGAGTTAAACGGGGAAATGATGCAAAATTCCAATACGAGCAACTTAATTTTTACAGTCCCTCAAATAATTTCCTTTTTATCACAGTCCATGACGTTAAAACCTGGAGATTTAATTGCCACAGGCACGCCGCCTGGCGTTGGAATGGGACGGAATCCAAAAGTATGGCTGAAAAATGGTGACCGGATGAACGTCACGATTGAAAAAATCGGTACGTTGTCCAATCATGTTCAAGGCTAGTAAAAACAAGAAAGAAGTTGATGGACATGGATGTTGTAACAATTGGGGAAACCATGACATTATTTACACCAAATGAAGAAGGCCCGCTTCGACACGCCCGTTCTTTTTCCATGAAATTTGGAGGCGCAGAGTCCAATGTGGCCATTGGACTTTCCCGTCTAGGCCATCGTGCCCGCTGGATCAGCCGGCTTGGAGACGATGAATTTGGAGATGCCATGCAGGCGTTTATTCGCGGGGAAGGGGTTGATGTGTCATACGTGACACGAGATGCCGATGCGCCGACAGCCGTGTTTTTCAAGGAGTTCAGAAGGCTGAATGATACGCGCGTTTACTACTACCGGAAAAATTCCGCAGCCAGCAAAATGAACGCGGAGTTTTTACCGGAAGAAGCCATTAAAGGTGCGGCTTATTTGCATATTACCGGCATTACTCCCGCTCTTAGTGAGAGTTGCCGTTTAATGTTTGAAAAAGCAATCCGTATTGCTAAAGAAAACAGCGTGAAAATTGTATTTGATCCAAATCTTCGCTTGAAAATTTGGAGTAATGAACAGGAAGCACGCTATTTTTTAAAAAAATATGCAGCAGAAAGCGATATAATTTTGCCAGGATTGTCCGAAGCTGAATTTTTATTTGGTTCGCATACACCTGAGGAACACGTTGATTTTTTTCATGAACTGGGTGTTAAAACCGTGTTCATGAAACTTGGTAAAGAAGGTTCTCTCCTAGCCGCTCCATCTATTCCAAAAACACGCGTTCCAGGCTTTTTTGTTGAGCGGGTCATCGATCCAATCGGTGCAGGAGATGCATTTGCAGCGGGGGTTTTGTCCGGAATGCTTGATGGCCTGTCACTTGAAGAAGCCGCGCGCCGTGGCAACGCGATGGGTGCAATGGTGACAATGGTGAATGGAGACGCAGAAGGTCTGCCCACCCGAGCCGATCTCCAGTCTTTTATAAACGGCGGCATGGAAGACGTAACCAGATAGAGAAATAGAGAGGTGGAGGTATGGTGAGTAAATTAGAAGAATTAAAAAAGAGAAAGCTTGTGGCGGTAATCCGAGGCGCGCGACCTGATCAAATTATACCGATTACACGCGCCTTGAAAGAGGGGGGGATCTGTACATTAGAAATTACCGTTGAAACCCCGAAAGTATGCACACTAATTGAAACAGTAAAAGAAGAATTCGGTGATGACATAATTGTCGGGGCCGGAACGGTTTTGGATCCAGAAACAGCACGTGCTGTGATTATGGCAGGAGCAGAATTTATTTTCTCGCCAACCGTTAATGCAGGAACCATCAAAATGGCCAAACGTTACGGCATTATCAGCATTCCCGGTGCCCTGACTCCAACAGAAATCTTGACGGCTTATGAGCATGGAGCCGATATTATTAAGGTATTTCCAGCAGACGCACTGGGAATCGGTTACTTTAAAAGTCTTAAAGGTCCGCTGCCGCACATTCCGCTTATGCCGACAGGCGGTGTGAATCTTGACAATCTTGCTTCTTTCTTAAAAGCGGGCGCTGTTGCAGCAGGGCTCGGCAGTTCTTTAATCAATCCATCAAAATTGATTAAAGATGGAGACTATGCCGAGCTAGTAGAAACAGCAAAAAAATTCTCAGACCTTATACAAGGTAGTTAGTCCAAGCCGCGGATGCCGACGAGAGCAATTATCTCCATATTCGAAAACAAAAATTCCTTCAAAAGAACATTTATTTCTTAAATGCTGCTATATTTATAGATTACATATAAATGGTATTTGTTTTTGAAATCGCTTTATTTTTTTAATATTCACTTTTTATTCGAGAAAAAATTGGATTATAATTAAAGAGTGTTATAAAATCACATTTTCCTAAGAAAATATGATTTTATAACACTGAGATAGTTAATGAATCTATATAAAGATAGTTCATCATTCAGCTATGCTAGGGGGTATGCAGATGGAAGAGAAATACGAACAACTTAGAGAAATTCTAAAAGATATGGAAAATGTTGTTGTAGCTTTTTCAGGCGGTGTAGATAGTACGTTTCTATTAAAGGTTGCAGTAGACGTTTTAGGAGCAGACAAAGTTCTGGCGATTACGGCTGATTCTGAAACTTACCCAACTAGTGAATTAGAAGAGGCTAAGGAACTGGCCGAGTTAATTGGAGTACCACATCAAATAATTGAAACATCTGAACTGAATATTCCCGGTTATATAGAAAATGATCAGAATCGCTGTTATTTCTGTAAAAATGGATTGTTTGAACAAATAGTCCCCATTGTGAGACAAAAAGGATTTAAAAATGTCGTATATGGTTTGATTGCTGATGATATGAGTGAGCATCGTCCTGGAGTTCGTGCAGCCCAAGAGCATGGTGTCCGCGGCCCGCTTCAGGAAGCGAATCTTTATAAAGAGGAAATCCGTGAACTTTCCAAACAACTAAACTTACCTACCTGGGAAAAACCATCGTTTGCTTGTTTATCTTCACGAATTGCTTATGGTGAAAAAATCACTCAAGAAAAGTTAACAAAGATAGAAAGATCTGAGGCCTATTTAAAGAAATTGGGAGTTAGACAAGTCCGCGTTAGAACACATCAAGAGATTGCCAGAATCGAAGTGGAGCCGCAGGATATGCAACTCATTCTGACACATCATAACGATATCATTGCAAATCTCCAATCTTTTGGATATAAATTTGTCACTCTTGATCTTCTAGGCTATATGAGTGGAAGTATGAATAAAGTATTAACAACAAGTCACAACTAGAGGTGAATCCACAATGGAAAACAGAAGTTTAGAGTCCATCTTGAAACAAGTAAGAGACGGAACGATAGATGTAGAACAGGCAAAAACCATGCTAGTTAAATTTGAGGATATGGGCTTTGCTAAATTAGATCATCAAAGACAAAATCGTACGGGGTTTCCGGAAGTCGTCTATGGTGAAGGGAAGAGCGCCGAACAAATCATATCCATTATTTTGGCTTTAAAGCAAAATATGAATCGTGTGCTGGCTACAAGAGTAGATCGGGAGAAAGCCCTTAAGGTAATGGAGGCTGTTCCTGATATGGTCTACAATCCAGAAGCCAGAGCGCTATTTTGGAAGCATGCAGATGAGCCGGATGTTCTATATAAAGGGTATATTGCCGTTGTATGTGCAGGAACTTCCGATTTGTCAGTTGCAGAGGAGGCTGCGGTTACTGCTGAAGCATTTGGAGCTTCAGTCAGACGAATTTATGATGTAGGCGTGGCTGGTATTCATCGGCTTTTTCATTATCTCGATGAAATTGAACATGCTACCGTCACGATCGCTGTTGCTGGAATGGAAGGGGCACTTGCAAGCGTGGTTGGCGGATTAATTAGTAATCCTATTGTTGCAGTGCCAACAAGTATTGGATATGGTGCGAACTTCCAAGGGCTTTCGGCATTACTGTCTATGCTTAATGCCTGTTCCCCAGGAATCAGCGTTGTGAATATCGATAACGGTTTTGGTGCCGGTTATTATGCAACATTAATTCATAAAAATCATCACAAAAATATAACGGGCTAAAAGGATGAGATGAAATGAAGACGCTATATTTTGATTGTTTTTCTGGAATCAGCGGTGATATGACAATCGGTGCACTTATCGATATAGGAGCAGACGTTCATATTCTTGAAACAGAATTAAACAAACTTGATTTAAATTCTGAATATGAACTAAAATGGGAAAAAGTTGTTAAAAAAGGAATTTCTGCAACAAAATTTGATGTGATCCTGACTGAAAAAGAAACGGATCATGACCATGAGCACCACCACCATCACCATCACCATCATCATAGGCATTACTCGGATATTGTTGAAATCATTAAAAATGCTGGATTAAATGAAAATGTGCAGACGATGGCACTTAATATTTTCGAAAAAATTGGAAGGGCAGAAGCGAAGATTCATAACATTCCATTTGAAAAAGTTCATTTTCACGAGGTTGGTGCTGTTGATTCTATCATTGATGTCGTTGGGACATGCATTTTAATCGATCATTTGGGGATATTACGAATTGTATCTTCAGGGGTTCCTGTCGGGAATGGGCAGATTAAGATTGAGCACGGAATCTATCCGATACCGGCACCAGCTACTTTGGAAATTTTAAAGGGAGTCCCCATTCAAGCAAGTAACATTGAAGCGGAATTAACAACACCGACAGGCGCCGGTATTCTATCGGCTCTTGTTAACGACTTTGGATCAATTCCGTCCCTGAATGTTGAATCAATCGGATATGGAGCAGGAACAAAGGATTTCCCTGCACATCCAAATGTTTTACGTATCATACTAGGTACCTCTTTATCTTGAAAGCAGGGAGTTATATGTCACAACAATTTTTACATAGTGAAGAACATGTTGATCAAGAAATGGTTAAGGTGGAAGTAAATCTGGATGATATATCCGGAGAGTGGCTCGGTTATGTGATGGACAAATTATTTGAGGCCGGCGCTAATGATGTGTTTTATACTCCTATTTATATGAAGAAGAACCGCCCCGGAGTGATGCTGCAATTATTATGTGAACAAAAGAAAGTCGAAGTGATGAAAAAAATATTGTTTGCTGAAACGACAACGCTCGGCATTCGTTACTATCCGTTGTATGTCCATCGATTAGCCCGAAAATTTTATAAAGTACAAACACCTTGGGGAGAAGTAACAGTCAAACAAGGTCTACATCAGGGGAAAATCGTTCAAAATGCTCCAGAATATGAGGATTGTCGTAAAATTGCGCAAGAAAATAACATTCCCATAAAAGAAGTTTATCAAAAAATATGGGAAGAAATAGGAAGGAACCATAGGGAATAATTTAATCTCTCTTAGGTCAATAGATACAGGAAACTCCTCTATCAATCAGGAATTTGAAGTGGTTTGGAGCTTGATTCTCTTTGGCATTGTATACTAAATAAAAAAGCCGATTTTCCCACGTAAGTATGGGGAAATCGGCTTTTTATTTTATCATTCACATAGATATTGTATTTATATTACGGTAGTGTTACAATGTTATAGTCTGATAACATGTTAATGCACTAAAGTAAAATGACATTCAGGTAAAGGTGGTATTCTCTAATTATGAAACGTTTAGCAACTATTATTCTAGTAATAACAGCGGTACTCTCAATCGTTGCAGGGTGCTCTAACTCTAAATCGACAGAGAAAGAGGACGACACGCTGGTGATTGGTATTGACGATAAATTCGCTCCTATGGGGTTCCGGGATGAGAATAACGAGATTGTTGGTTTTGACATCGACTATGCCAAAGCAGCTGCAGAAAAAATGGGAATGAAGGTTAAATTTCAACCCATCGACTGGAAAACAAAAGAATCTGAGCTAAGCAGCGGACGAATTGATCTCATTTGGAACGGATACACGATCACAGATGAACGTAAAGAGAAGGTTCTTTTCACAAAGCCTTATTTGAAAAATGCACAGGTGGTTGTCACCATGGCAGATTCAAATCTTACTAAACTAGCTGATTTAGAAGGCAAAGTTGTAGGTCTTCAATCTCTTTCTTCTGCAGCAGATGCCTTAAATGCTGATCCTATCAAATCTAAAATTAAGACAGTTACAGAGTTTGCCGACAATGTTTCTGCCTTGAATGACTTAAAGAGCGGCCGCTTGGATGCGGTAGTGATTGATGAGATTGTCATTAATTACTATATGACGAAAGAGCAAGATACTTTTAAGGTGCTCGATGAATCTCTTGCTCCTGAAGAATATGGAGTAGGTGTTAAAAAAGGTAATGAGGCATTGCTTGAAAAGCTTCAAAAAGCACTCGATGAGATCAATGAGGACGGCACTGCCGCAGAAATCTCTAAAAAGTGGTTTGGGGAAGATAAAGTATTAAAGTAATAACGAATATAAGGCAAAACAGGATTTCCTTGGGAAACCCTGTTTTGTTTTTGGAGGAATCCTTTTATGTCTTTTGATTATATTAAATCAATACTTATACCAATGCTGGAAGGGGCACAGATGACAGTCCTCTTGTTTTTGATTGCCATTGTGGTGTCGATTCCACTGGGTTTTATGTTAACGCTGGCTGTAAGAAGCAGTTTCAAGCCTCTTTCCAGGCTTGCTGAGGGCTATATTTACGTGTTGCGTGGAACCCCGCTCTTGCTCCAGCTGTTGTTTATATGTTTCGGTCTGCCGATGCTGCCTGTGATTGGTGAATATTTGGTTCTGGATCGCTTTGTCGCAGCTTGTTTAGGGTTTATTTTGAACTATGCAGCCTATTTTGCCGAAATCTTTCGCGGCGGTCTTCTGGCTATTGATAAAGGCCAATATGAGGCATCCCAGGTCCTCGGCTTGAGTAAATGGCAGACGATGACAAAAATCATCTTGCCTCAAATGTTCCGCATTGCACTTCCGGCTGTGGCTAACGAATCTGTGACATTGGTCAAGGATACCGCGCTGCTCTATGCGGTTGCTGTACCGGAATTGTTACACTTTGCTCAAACGGCTGTCAATCGTGACTTTACAATCGTGCCATTTTTCGTTGCAGGCTTTATTTATTTGATTATGACGCTCGTGTTAACTATGATCTTTAAGTGGCTTGAACGTCGGTTCAAATTTGAATAAGAAGGAGGGATGAATGTGGCTATTATTGAAGTATCCAATCTTAAAAAGTCATATGGCAAGCTGGATGTATTAAAACAGATTACTTTTGATGTAAATAAAAACGATGTGGTAGCAGTAATCGGTCCCTCCGGTTCTGGAAAAAGCACGATGCTCCGCAGTCTGGTCCATCTCGAAGAAATAGACGGCGGCAGTATCTGTGTATCCGGCAATCATCTGGTGAAGGATGGAATATACGCAAAACCTCAAGAAATCAAACAGATTACTGGCAAGATGGGTATGGTCTTTCAACATTTTAACCTCTTTCCCCATCTCACGGTCAAAGAAAATTTGGAGCTCGCTCCCAGAATGGTAAAGAAGGAATCGTCCTCTGACATTCAACAAAGAAGCAATGAGCTTCTTGAAAAAATTGGGCTCTCTGATCGTGCATCAGCATATCCGGCTAAGCTCTCAGGCGGACAAAAACAAAGAGTGGCAATTGCCCGGGCTCTTATGATGAACCCGGAAATTCTGCTGTTTGATGAGCCTACTTCCGCCTTGGATCCAGAATTGACGGGTGAAGTACTACAAGTCATGAAAGACCTGGCTCAAGAGAAAATGACGATGATTGTGGTGACACACGAAATGGGATTCGCCAAGGAAGTGGCAAACAGGGTCGTTTTCATGGACAATGGGGAGATTGTCGAATCCGGTGCTCCTGCAGATTTGTTTACGAACCCAAGGTTTGAACGAACGAAAGCTTTCTTAAACCGCAGCTTGAAATAATTTTTAAAGTTAACGAAACAAGAGGAATGAAGGTTTTGGATAGCCAAAGTCATTATTTGAGACTTCACAGTTAACGTTTACTCTGAATAAAGTCATAATCAAATACAAAAGGCATGTACACATTCCATGTACATGCCTTTTGTATTTGATAAAATTATACATTTTTACTTTTCACAACAAAATTTTCCAGATGTTGGACAGGTTCGCTTTATTTGTCGGCAGGTTGGTCTTCTTCTATCATATCACGTGTAGCATCTTTGAATTCCTTTAAGCTTTTGCCGGTTGCGCGACCGAGCTCCGGTAATTTTTTTGATCCAAATAAAAGCAAGGCAATAAATAGAATTAAAACAAGTTCACCAAATCCTAAATTCACGATCATCGTCTCCTAGAAATGAAATATACTTTGTTTCATACTTTTTATTATAGCACAGGCGTCTTGGAACAACCTTTCATCATTCTTACCGGGATTCACGTCTTTTGAAACGGCCGCCTGTATTTCAAGCGGCATGGAATCTATACATGCTGGCCCATTAACTTCCTGGCAATGGTGTCAGTGCTGAATTAAAGTATGACTATAGTGGGGGACTGGACCCAGTTTTCCTGTCGGATTTTCTAAATCGATTTATATAGTTAATTGAATTCTATCATAGCTAAATTGGACTCGAGAGCAGCTAATACAGATTGACTATCCAGAACTTGTGTGCTGATATTACTAATTAAACGGTTCATAAGTATCTCCTTTAGCATAAAAATTGGTGGTTAATTATTATAGATGTTAACACAAAAACTCAAAAGAATAGTAATATTTACATAGGATTAATGTACTGAAGAAAATTTTAGTCATTAAAAATGTGTTTTCTATCAATTGAATAGAAGTAATAGGAAAGGCCCATACCAGGTTGGTGTGGGCCTTTCCTATGAGGATATTCTGTAGATTCAATAGTACGATTATATTTTTAATATGCGCCTTAACGATGAAAGGGCGCCCCAAATTCCGATTAAATGACCAAAGGTAAGAAGAGTCAAGCAAAAAATAGGAAGGAGAGGCATCGGAGAAATGAGCTTAAGAAAAGCAATATCTATATATTTATTGAAATAGCTATAAGTAAAATAGTATCCGATTACAACGAGTATGCTGGCGATGGATGCCCCTAAAAGCCCAATGAGTGAGCCTTCTATATAAAAAGGGAATCTGATAAAATGGTTGCTGGCTCCTATCAACTTTCTTAGCTGGATTTCTTCTTTTCTGGCTAACACCGTTAGTTTTATCGTATTTGTCACTAAATGAACAGCAATCAAAGTAAGGCAAATAATAAAAATAACCCCGATGATACGAGCTAGTTTCGTTGATGTAAACAGGGGATTTACCACGCTCTCTGCGTACACCACTTTATCCACTCCGTCTAATTTTTCTATCTGTTTCGCAACAGCTGTTACATCTTGCGGCTGCTTTGTTTTAATAACCAATAAGTCATTTAAAGGGTTATCCTCTTTTAATGTTTGAAAAGCTGCGCCTTCATCTCCTAAGCTTTTCATAAAACTTTGAAGCCCTTCATTTTTTGAAATAAACTCAACGGATGACACATGTTCAAAGGATTGTATAGTGTCTGTGAGTGCTTTTAGATCTGTAGAATCAGAATTTTTCAGATAGACATTTATTTCAACATTTTTCTCTACTTTCGTAGTCAGATGGTTCAAATTTAAGGTTAGTAAGACCGTTAGCCCAATGAGGAAGAGCATAAAAGCCAGGGAGCTAACGGAAGCAACGGTCATCGAGCCATTTCTTTTAAAATTGTTTATTCCTTCTCTTACATGTCGATGCCAATACGTGTTCCGTTTCAACTTGTAAGCACCTTCCCTTTATCATTACGAAGCATTTTTCCATGGTCCATTACAATGATTCGTTTTGCTGTATGTTTAATAAACTCTTGATTATGAGTGGTCATGATAATCGTCGTGCCTTGTTTATGAACGTCTTCAAGCACATTCATAATTTCCCAAGCCGTTTTTGAATCTAAATTTCCAGTAGGTTCATCGGCTACAATAATGTTAGGACGGTTTACGATTGCTCTGGCGATCGCTACTCGTTGTTGTTCGCCCCCTGACAATTCTTTTGGAAAATAATTGACTTTTGAATCAAGTCCAACGGTTGCCAATGCTTGAGATACATTGTCAGAAATAAGATCTAGGGGAACACCGATCGCTTCTTGTGCAAAAGCAACATTTTCAAACACGGTCATTTTTGATAACAATCGAAATTCTTGAAAAACCATCCCGATGGATCTTCTTAAAGAGGGGATATCCTTTTCTTTTAATGATGATAGATTGAAGCCATTCACGATGACTTCTCCACTTGTTGCTTTTTCTTCTCTTGTTATAAGTTTATTTAGCGTCGATTTACCTGCTCCGCTCTCACCAATGACCAAAACAAATTCCCCTTTGGGTATATAAAGATTCATTTTTTTGAGAGCACGCACGCCATTCTGATAGACTTTCTCTACTTCTTTAAATTCAATCAATCTGTTTCAACTCTCCTTTCAAATAGGGGTGGTGTAAAAGGGCTGAACTTATACATCTAATTTCCATAAATCGTACTGATAGATAACCTTCATCAATTTGGCTGCATAGTTTGGATCAGTAGCATACCCGGCATCATGAATGCCGCGTGCATAATCGCCGATGGTCTTGGCATTTTTTAAATGCTGTTGATATCTTGGTCGTAATAATAGTTTTGTATGGGCTGCCATACTATCATAATAGGTGTTGTACTTGGCAAATTGAGCTTTGGTAACTATTTTTTGGCCATCTACATATTCTGTTGTATCCATATGTACCGAACCGGCTGTACCTGTTCCTTTCATTCCAAATAAATTTTTTGCTTCATAAGCAAGTCCTGATAACCCATTGTAACGACCGGAACTTTCTAGAAGGATTTGACCTAAAATGATGGACGCAGGAATTCCCATTTCTGTTTGCAGCTTTTGGGCATCAGACACAAAAGGGGATATAACGGAATGGATGATTTGAACATTTCCAGTATAATCACCATTGTCGTTATTAATTAAGTTAAGAATCTCTTGGCTATTTTCCTGTAATAATTCAAGTGCTAATGTTTTTCCCTGTTCTTCTTTTTCCAATTGTTTTTTCTTTTCATTTAAGGTTATGGTCAACGTTTCTTTTTCTTTTTTACTTTTTTCTTGACTTGCTTTAAGTGATTCAAGGGCTTCTTTTTCTTGTACCGTCGATTGTTGTAATACTGTTACCTTTTGTTTGATTTCCTCTACTTTGTTCTGATTTTGAATATATTCTTCAATGAACTTTTTATCTTCATTTACGATGGTGTCATAGGAAACAAAGTAATTAATAAACTCTTCAAAACTATTAATAGAAAAAACTACATTTAAAAAAGACATTTGGCCTTCTGTACGATAATAGGAAGATACCCTGTCTTTAAATTCTGCTTCCCTGCTTTTAAGTAAAGTAGTTATTTTCTTCTCTTCTTCGTTTAACCTCGCTATTTCCTCGTTAATTTCATTTAATTCTTGTTCTTTCTTTTGAATATTTTTATTGGATTCTGTAAGTTGTTGATTCAACTCTTGTATCTTCTTTTGAGTTGTTTCAATTTCTTCTTGGACTTGAAGTTTTTGTTGAGTAACTTCTGATAAGTCTTTTTCTAGTTGTTGTGTTTGTTCTTTAATTTCCGCACTTGTTGCAATAGGAGCTGTTAATAAAGTAAGAACACAAGAAGATAACAAATATACTTTTTTATTCATTAATGTGATATCCTCCGTTTTTCTTCATTCTTTGTTCTGTCGTTTGGCGAGGTTAAGGTAATAGATAGTCTAGATAATAGTAGATTCTCATTTTTGATGATATCAGAATTAAAATTGAAAGTAAAAGTGTGTGCTGTACACTAACTTCATAATTTTACCACCTGATGAAGGACTAAAGCTAATACGACTTTTCCTTTTGTATCATTTTAAAATTACATTTATTACAAATGGTCATATGTTGCGACGACTGTACAAGAGTTTGATAGAATAAGAAAAGAGATACTTTATTTTTTGCATACTAATTTAAAACAAAAGAGGTGATTCTTCATGTGCACTGTTTTTTATGTTGAATGGTTAATTTGTTTCGCTAACGGAGGATAGTTAAAGAAGGCGTACAGAGGAGGACAGTGTAATGAAAGTGAATCAAAAAGAATATTATGTTCATAATTTAAAGTATATTATAAGGCCTGCAATAGAGAAAGATGCGAAAAACTTGTCTGAAGTAAGATTGCAGATAGATGGCGAAACAGAAAATTTAGATAGAGAAAAAGGCGAGGCATACATGGATGAAGCACGCTTTAAACAGATAATCGAAGAAGATACAGAACGTATGAATAATCTATTTTTAGTTGCTGAAGTTAATGAAAGAATTGTAGGTTTTTCAAGATGTGAAGGGAATAAATTGAAAAGAATGTCTCATAAAGTAGAGTTTGGAGTCTGTGTATTAAAAGAATATTGGGGATACGGTATAGGAAAAAACCTTTTAAAAAAATCTATTCATTGGGCAGACTCAAATGAAATTAAGAAAATAACGTTGAATGTTCTCGAAACCAATGATAACGCTATAAAGCTTTATAAACAATATGGTTTTAAAGTAGAAGGCATTTTAAAAAAAGACAAAATTCTATCTGACGGGAATTACTATAATACCATTTTGATGGGAAGGTTTAATGGATAAGGTTTGCCATAATTATAAAAGACAACACTAGACTTTAACACAGCCATATTTTTAAATAGCATTATAAAACGCTAGGCAAATATATAAGAAAAAGAAATTTATCAGAAAATTTATAATATTTAGTATTTACAAAATGGTTTATTTCTTGTATGATAAATATACACCATACATACACCACAAAAAATCACACCAACCACATCATGAAAGGGGAGATGGACAGGGAAAATCGAAAAAAATCAAATGAGAGAGGCGTGATTCCAGTGAAATAGGTAAGGCGAAGGCATATGCTTCACATGCCGGGTACACGAAATAACTATCGTAAAAAAAACTCTCTTGCCATGGGGAGATCCTCCTAATCATATAAAAGTCTTGAAAGGATTATCAACATCATGAATGAAGAAATAGTGTAAGCGACCTTGTACTTCCTCATAGGATGAACGAGGTCGCTTACTGTCGTTTCATCGAGTTCTTTCTTTTTAGTGCATACATATCATGATTGCTATCAACCTCATGTAAAGCCAGCGGAATAGAGAAGGTTCTTAAGAAGGTATGTAGATCAGGAATATAAGGGGGAGAAAAGCATGACCGAAAATCTTATTGTAGGACTTTTATTTATCATTCTTTCTCTAGGCACGTTATTCATGATTTTGATCATGATTGGAGGAGTCTTTTCCTTCCTGCCATAGACAATCATAATCAACTTTCCTCATGTCTTTCCACACATAACTCCTGACAGCAAACATTATCAACTTATTGGGTTTCATCCTGATTAATCAAATTCAAAAAAGGCAGAGCGGCTCACTTAGCTGTTCTGCCTTTTTTGTCTGTCGAACGAGTCAAAATTAAATCAACATATATAGGTGGCTCTATGTTTCTATAAAGTTGTGTTTTATGGATGATGCTAGTTCTGGTGCAAAAAACATTTGATAGATACATAGAACCTCGATGATAGACTATGACGCGATTCTAAATAACTTGTACATGCATCCAACTGAAATTCGTATCGTTCTATAGTATAAACGGCTCATGAGACTATGGTGTAATTGAAAGGGAGCCTCGGCTTAGGTAAGGCTGTTTTCGCAAACTTTGTGGCTATTTAACAAGTAGTGGGGAGTGGTTGATTTCCGCTCCAGGTTGCTCGCTTTCCGCGGGGCGTGCGGTGAGCCTCCTCGGCTTACAGCCTGTGGGGTCTCACCTGTCCCGCTGCTCCCGCAGGAGTCTCGCACCTTCCTCTCCAACCAACCTTAAAACGGTTATCTTTCAAGAAACCTATCTAAAAACAACAATCTTTTAGAAAAGAGCCAAAGTAAAAGTAAAAGTAAAAGCTCTCTGGTTCTCTATAGGATGCTTTTTTTGATTTTGGACTTTCTATTATGAAAACGCATTACGCTCATCTATCCGGCCTTGAAAAACGCCGTTTCGCCTATTGTTTTTAGCGTTGTAAAGGGCCTTGTCGCAAGTAGTGTATAGGGTTTCCAATTCCGTATAAAATGATTTGGAATGACGGTAAGGACGGCCCATATGCCATCGGTAGACTGCGGCTGATAGCTCCATAAATCACTAGTGTTGCGTAAATTTTATTTGAACTTTCCATACAGAGGGGCTGACACCCGTCCTCCTGTGTCTTTTGTCTACAGGAACATAGTGGGACGTGGACGTGGCTGCTCTTTCACCATGTCCACGTTTCTAGATGAATATATAATTAAGACAGACTGTTCCTCTGTATCTCTTTAATTTTGTTAAAATAATCTGCACTTCTTATCATTGGGGTACAGTCACAATGATTGGAAAAGCTTAAATCAATTTCGAAAATAAAATCTGTATCCTTGACATATGGCTTTACCATCGTCCAATTGATTCTGCCCTCACCCAATGGCAATGAATCATGAATGATCCCCATACTATCTACAACGTGAAAATACTTTGCATATGGAGAATATTTCTCTAAGTGCGCTTGTAATTTGCTGTTATCCCCTTTTAACGCGATAAACGAGTGGCTTATATCAATATTTAAAGGTAAATGTAAAGGGGCGACAATCTCTGACAGCAGGAATGGATTTTCAGCCGAGAAGATTCCCCGGATTGTATCTTCCCAAAGAAACGATTGATCACAAATGCGTAATACTTGTTCCATTCGTTGTCCCGTTTCCTTTCTTTTCGCCGGATCTCGATAATCAGTGCTTTCTGAGGATACGTAATGGCAATGAATGACACATTTGATTTCTTCTTGTTGGCAAATGGCTGCTAAAACTTTACACGACCAGTCGTAATGATCGCGTATCTCTTGATTGGAACTGATTATATCCAAGTATTGCCCCTTATACGTCATTGGATGATGCAAGTACACGCGGACGCCTTTAGACTTTAGCCATTGGATACATTGCACAATCCGTTCCGGTTCATATAGATCGTCCTCTACTAAATGAAGCTCCATAACTTCCGGATTGTATATCATTCTGTTTTGAAGATGATCAGCCTGTAACCCGGTTTTCAACCGAATATAATTCATTTTTACTCTCCTTTTCATATTCACCTGAATAGTTTCATTTTACCTTCCTTTTTTGTAGTCTTAGAACCATTTACATTAAAGTCTTGTTAATTTTCCCAGAAACATCGACATCGTTTATCATTTTGGGCGGTGACAGGCACCCAAAATGATTTTTTACTATTCCTTGTATTCATAGTATCTATTTATTTTATTCATTTTACTTATCTTTAAAATGTATATAGACTCTTATATAGGACATAAACACAGAATATTCATTTTAATTGGAAGCGAAAAATAGAACATGTTTGTTAATGGGTAATCCTCTCCACAAAGGAGAGATTTATATTCCAATAGATTGTAAGCGTTAACAAATTTAGTTGTGTTTTATGTTTACATAAAAGCTCATCAATACACGTGAAAGGGGAGGTAAAGGAAAGAGGGGGATTCATCATTTGGTCAAGCATAAGAAGAGTAAAAACTGCGTCTGATCACACGGGTTACCTGAACAGTCCCGTTTATAGACAGACCAGAATAGTGCAAAAGGGGTATGAAGATGAAAGTATTGTCTAATTTTTTTACAGCTCTTGTCCAGAGATTTTTACCTGATCCATTTGTATTTGCTCTACTTCTTACTTTGATTTTATTTGTTTCAGGTATTGTTTTTACTCCTCATGGACCGGTTGAAATGATTGGTTTTTGGGGCAGCGGTTTTTGGAACCTTTTAGCTTTTGCAATGCAAATGAGTTTAGTTCTAGTAACAGGCCATGCTCTTGCCAGTTCGCCGCTTGTAAAGAGATGGTTAATCAATCTCGCAAGCCTTGCTAAAACACCTGCACAGGGAGTTATTCTTGTCACCCTGGGAAGCGGGATTGCCTGTTTTATAAATTGGGGATTCGGTCTCATTGTCGGGGCCTTATTTGCCAAAGAGGTCGCAAAGCGCATCCCTGGCTCGGACTATCGATTTCTTATTGCGTGTGCCTACATCGGATTTCTCACATGGCATGGAGGACTTTCAGGTTCTATTCCGCTGGTAGCCGCCACACCCGGTAACCCTATGGAAAAAGCAGCGGGATTAATTCCGCTGACGCAAACCATTTTCACGGATTATAACATTTTCATTACAGTTGCCTTATTGATTATCCTTCCAATTATGACAAGATTGATGATGCCTACAGGCAAAGATGTAGTGGGCATTGACCCGAGACTTTTGGCGGAAGATGAAATAGCGGCTGCAAGCATAACGACATCAATGCCGGCTGAAAAAACATTTGCCGTGCGCATGGAGAACAGTCGTTTACTTAGCATCATCATTGCCTTGCTTGGATACTCGTACTTGGCTTATCACTTCTCAACCAACGGCTTTAAAATGGATATTAATACAGTGAACTTGCTCTTCTTCACAACAGGATTGCTTCTTCATGGTACACCGCTATCGTATATGAATGCTGTTGCCAATGCCGCAAAGGGGACGGCTGGAATACTCATTCAATTCCCTTTTTATGCCGGAATTCAGGGGATGATGGAATTATCCGGTTTAGGAGGAATGATCACCAACGCGTTCATATCGATTTCGACGCCATCTACGTTCCCATTCTTAGCATTCCTTAGCTCTGGGATTGTGAATTTCTTTGTTCCGTCAGGCGGAGGCCATTGGGTTGTACAAGGGCCGTTTATCATGCCGGCTGCTGAACAGCTTGGAGTGGACCCGGGCCTTGCTGCTATGGCGATTGCCTACGGAGAAGCCTGGATGAATATGGCCCAGCCATTTTGGGCGCTGCCTGCCCTGGCGATTGCCGGACTCGGGGCGAGGGATATTATGGGATACTGTGTAACGACCCTATTAGTCTCAGGTGTTATTTTCGCCATCGGTTTGTCATTCTTCTAATATAAAGAAATGATATTAGCTATAAAAAAGTGCCAAGGAAGTCTTTGTTATCTTCCTTGGCACTTTTTAAGATCTAGTGCAAAAAAACTAAAAGATAATCTTTTCTTGGCCGACTTTAAGGTGGTCAACATTCTGTTTTAATTCATACATAGAGAGCGCTCTTTTCTCCGGTAACGTCACATCATCATACGCACTTTGCAATTTACTGCGAAGGTGAAGAAAATCTAAAGAATCGAACGGATCCAACTCGAAATCGGCAATGTCTTCTCCGTAATTTCGAATATCCTGTATATACCTCATTCCAATTTATTCAATATGTCTATTTGGGCTGGCTGTGGTTCATAAGACATCGTAAATACCTTCTTTACAAATTATGATAAATGGCTCTTGTTACATTATGCAGCGTATTATAATGTTAAAACGACTTCAACGTGACAATTTTATATTTGCTTTGTTTATGTAGTTTAATTCAATAGGAAGGTTACATATGGAAGACTTAAAATCAAAATTACATATTATGGTAATGTGCGGCAACTTGCGTAAAAACTCGTTTAAGAAATGACTAAAAAAGATAAAATGCTTCCATATAGATTAAAACAACCTTTTGGTGAGGATATCATAATTTGAAGCAAGATAAGGTTTTCTTGAGATTGTTGAAAATGTTTTTTTAGGAAGGGTAAAGAAAAATGCTTTATATATGGGATATTGAGAAGATAATTAAAAATACATTACAAGAGCTTAAACTAAATATAAATGTTGAATTCAGCAATAAACTCACTGCACCGATGAGTTATAACATATCGACAAATACGATAAAGTTTAACTACATACAAATTAACGGATATAACGCTAAAATTAACTTTAAAGTTAAAGAAACAGATGAAAACTTTGTGAAAATTATTCTTTATCATGAGCTCGGTTATTATTTAGAATTTAGGAAAAATACACGAGTTTTAAAGACTCTCATTTATGGTGAAGAAGAAGAAAAGGAGCAGCTTTTAGCAGAAATCGAAGAGAATTCTTGGGAATATGGAAGAACACTGGTACCTGAATATCTATTAAAAGCATATGATCAAGTACGTGAATTGGATAAACTTCTGTTAAAAATCTGAAAAGATCAAAGGGACATTTCTACCATTTCTACTCTAATAGTTACTTGTAATCGTTCTCTGATGAAGAACTTGAGTGTGCTTTAATAAGCCGATTTAAAATCCATCTTAAAGATGGATTTAGCAGGGGAAACCTGCACATAAATGTTCAAGAACGTTCTCACATATCTTTATTCATTATGGGGGCACATAGGTTTTCAAAATCATACAACTCTCGATTCGATTGAATAACAGAAGCTACAGGTGTGATGACTTTGGAGAAACGTAAAGGTTAATCTATAATCCCGTGATATCCATCCATCGTAAATAAAGCATTTTGAATATATTTCCAAGGGAGAATAAGGCTATTCTTTGTCTCTTTCTTCTTAAACTAGCGGGGGCTTTTCTTTAATCATACAACATTAATGATCTTCAACAATCGGGCGCGCGCGACAAGTTCTGTTATAAACGCTTTACAGCGTGAAAAAACAGAAGATTTTGGTTATTATCAAATTCTTAACTTTACGATGGAAGATGGGAATGACGAAACCATCTCGCCAATACTCCTGCATGCGTCATAATGGACAGATTATGGGGTGTGAAGCACAGATAGATTCGGCAAAACGAAGGCTGCAGCCATTCCTCGGAAAAGGTATAACGGATATGCCGCGCGGCTGAAAAACTTGATATGGTGAGAATAGTTCCCTCATAAAGGAACTGACGAACTTCTGAAGGTAAGGGTCTATAGATTGAACATGCGGGAACGGATGGGAAAACCATCCATGACATGGAATTTTACCGAATTGATACGGTGACCCTTAAAGACCTATTCTTAAATTTATTTAAACAAATAGAAGGTTATTGTCTTTTATATAATTAAGTAATATAAAATAAATTAGACAGTTTCTTCTCAGGTATTTAGTACCTGAACAACAAAATATTCACGGGTAATATAGGAAGTAACAACTTTGCTTAACGTTTGAGAGAAATCAATGTTATTGAGGTAATAAAAAGAGGGATAAACAAATGGAACTATTAGGACAACGAGTCAAATTAAGATTAATGAAAGAAAACGATGCTGAAGCTCTATACCGTATTGTGCAAGAATCCCCAGAATTATGGACGTATATGGTAAGGAAATGACAATAAACCTTATTCCATTATCGGGTGCTTTAATTTAATAAGACATAAAAAAAAGAGAGCAGCCAAGCTTTCATGTCCGCCACTCATGTACAAGTCTTTTTATATAATTGGCTGTTTTCGCAAACTTTGTTGCTATTTAACAAGTGGTGGGAAGTGGTTTCCGCTCCAGGTTGCTCGCTTTCCGCGGGGCGTGCGGTGAGCCTCCTCGGCTTACAGCCTGTGGGGTCTTACCTGTCCCGCTGCTCCCGCAGGAGTCTCGCACCTTCCGCTCCAACCAACCTTAAACGGTTATCTTTCAAGAAACCTATCTAAAAACAACAATCTTTTAGAAAAGAGCCATATAATTTGACACTAAAGACAATCAAAAAAGTAACCCTCCGTACCAACCGGAACGAAGGGTTACTTTTTGAAAACAATATAACTGTATACTTAAAGCGTTTTCATTTTAATACACATCACGTTGATAACGCCCTTGCTTCTGCATATCTTTAAGATACGCTTCAGCTGCATCGCGGGCCATCGCGCCTTCTTTTTCAATAACAGTAATAAGCGCTTCGTTGACGTCTTTCGCCATATGTTGCTTATCCCCGCAAACGTAGAAATAAGCTCCTTTTTCAATCCATTCAAACAATTCTTTGCCATGTTCAAGCATTTTATGTTGCACATAAATTTTTTGAGCCGTATCACGGGAGAATGCAGTATCAAGTCTTGTCAATACCCCATCTTGTTGATATTTTTCCAACTCGCTTTGATAAAGGAAATCTGACGCTGCATGCTGGTCTCCAAAAAATAGCCATGACCGGCCAGCGGCTTTATTTACTGCTCGTTCCTGGATAAAAGAACGGAATGGTGCAATGCCTGTCCCAGGTCCAACCATAATAATATCTTTGTCCCCGGACTCTGGCAAATAGAAGTGTTTATTTGCTTGAACAAAGACTGGAAGCGTATCTCCTTCTTGAACACGTTCTGCACATAAAACAGAACAAACGCCTTTTCGGTCACGTCCATGCGCCGTGTAGCGTACAGCACCGATGGTTAGATGAACTTCATCTGGATTAGCAGTAATACTGCTTGCAATAGAATAGAGACGCGGCATCATTTTTCTTAATAATGAGACGATTTCTTGGGCAGAAGCCTTCCATGGACCAAAATCACGTAACATATCAAGCAAATCACGCCCATAGCAATATTCCTTTAGTTGGTTTGCATTTTCAACCAGCACAAGCTTCTGCAACTCTTCGTTTTCTGTGAATACAGCTGCCTGTTGTAAAATCTTCTTCGTCAGCAGTGTAATTTCAAAGTGGGTTGTCAGCGCTTCCATAAGTGGCAGTGTCTCACCTTGCTTACTAACGGTTACAACCGCTTCTTCATCCCATCCCATTTCATTAATAAGAGAAGCCACAAGCTCTGGATCATTTGATGGGATAACGCCAAGTGCATCACCTGGGACATAAGAAAGGCCTGACCCTTGTAATGATAACTCAATATGCCTTGTTTCCTTGCTAGAGCCTGTTCCATTTAAATTAATATTTTTAAGAACCTTCGCTTGAAATGGATTGGTCCTTGAAAATGGGAGTGTCTCACTTTTGGCATTTTTAGTATCTTCTAAATTAAGTTGCATAGCTCTTAACCTCCAAAGGTAGTATATATAGCTAGGATAACATAAAAATGGGAAGTTAGGTGTGTATTTTGACACACAATGGCCAATAAGGTTCTGGTGCAACTATTTTGTGAGAATGTAAAGAGACCTGGGGATTCCAACAGAATCTACTTTTATGCTGGAATACCGAATAGTTGATATAGGAAGAAACTCGTCGAAAAAGGAACCTTCGCCATGATAAATATTAATGGTAGTAATAATTGATATGTTTGTTTATTTTATCATTTATAAAAAGGGTATCGCCAAAAATAATGACCTCCCTTGTTTAAGGCAGATTTTTATGGTTGGTATTGCTGAAGAGTAGTTATGTAAATTAGAAATATACATCGTACACATTCCTCGACTCTTAAAAGGTATTAAGAATAGGAAAGTAGGAGAAAATGAATATCTAGATGAGTTGTACAAACATGCAGATTAAATCATGGGGAAAAAAGGGGAGCTCCTATACGGTGGAAAAAGCCAAAATTAGCGCCATTCAATTATTTGCCCTGATGTTTATGTTTGAGATGGGGACTTCATTGGTCATAAGTCATGGAATCGATGCTAAAAGGGACGCCTGGCTTGCCATTTTTATAGGAATGTGCGAGGCAATTATCTTATTTTTCATTTATTACTTTTTATTTCGTCAATATCCAGATCTACCACTTACCGGATATGCCAAAAAAGCATTTGGTAAATACCTGGGGTGGGTCATTGGCCTGTTATACATTTTTTACTTTTTGTATACTACTATCCATAATATTCGCAGTTTCGGGGAGTTGCTGCTTTCATCGACCATGACCGAAACACCGTTATTGGCTCTCATTATCTTATTCGTTCTTGTCATTTGTTATGTACTTTATCTCGGGATTGAAGTATTAGCGAGAACAGCAGAAGTCTTCATTGTCGTTCTGCTCTTTATGGGCTTCACAGGAAATTTTCTTGTCTTTGTTTCAGGTAATGTTGATCTTCATAATTTGCAGCCGTTTCTTGAATATGGATGGAAACCAATCTTAACGACGGCCTTTCTGGAGACTAGCAATTTTCCTTTTGGTCAAATGGTTGCCTTTATGATGCTGCTTCCTTATTTAAATCGTCCTGGATTATTGAAAAAAGTATGGTTGTCTGCCTTGATTTCAAGCGGTCTGGCCTTAAGTTGGACAGCTGGTTTAAATATCGCCGTTCTTGGTGTCGAAGAAGTGGAGAGATCTACTTTTGCTTTGTTATCAACCATCGGAAAAGTAAACCTGTTCGAGTTTATCCAACGACTTGATGCTATTGTTGTTTTTACTTTATTGATTACAGTATTTTTCAAGGCATCCATCTTTTTTTATTGTACCCTAATTGGAATCGTAGATTTGTTCAAGCTAAAAAATTATCAACAGATTATTTTACCAGTTGGTTGTATTCTTGTCTTTGGTTCAATGGTTTTGGCCTCCAATTTTACAGAACACATAGAGGAAGGCAGATATTTTGATCGTTACATTGCCCCTTATTTTCATATTATTATTCCATTACTAATGCTAATTGTTATCTTGATTCGTAATCGTTTCAAAAAGAAAGCTAACTAAGAACTATTTAGTTGGGGGGCAGACGATGGAGAAAGCCAAAATTAGTTTGTTTAAGACAGGTACAATATTGGTCATAGATTATGGTATAGAAGAAATTGTGAAGGATTCTACTTAAACTATCGGAGGGCGTTCAACAAGAAGAATCCAAATAGTCGGTATAAAACACCGGCTTTTTTTGATTAAAAATCAACAATGAAATTTAACAAAGTTTAAATTTTATAAGTTTAGTTTACATCACACTGATTTTCGACAATCAAAAAGCCGTTGAATTTCGTAGAATTCAATCTCTGTTACATACCAAAAAATAACCATTTTTGTTATATTTGAGAAATTAAAAATAACTATTTTATGAATTTGTATGTATAAAAGAGTCGTAGATTGGGAATTATGTAGATAAACAAATTAAATAAAGGAGGTAAAAAAATAGGGAGAGAAAATAAATCGGTGTTGTCTAATTTTGTTTACGGAGATCGATTTGAACTGAATTCATACCTTACTTATTTGTTCCATCATAGAGTAGAACTAACTGATTCAGGACTAAATAGATGTGTAATTTAGTCTTGAATTTTTTTCTCAAGATGTATATTCTATACATTCCTCCCTCTATAAATCGAGTAATATCAACGGTTGATAGGGGTAGCACCATCATTTCGCGGATTTACAACGCTAAGTGTTTGTGTCAAAAAGTAAGCTTTATGACAAGCCTAATATCTTTTGAATTCATCATGTCAAAAAGCCTGTATTCGAGTTGTGAAATATTTCATTTAATTGAGGTAGTTTAACAAGAAATATCTATATTTAGACCATAATGGGGGAAATTAAGTTAAAGAATTGTAAGAGGTGTTATTATGAAACAATTTGTTTTGAGTATATTTATTATCTCAATTTTTGTTATTTCCCCTTCACAAACAGAGGCAGCAAATATGCCTTGTAGTATGGTTTTGGAACCAATTGATAAAAAACTTACAAATGCAAAGGGAACAGCATTGGTTTATAAAGTGCAGTTACGCCCACCAAGTTTTGCACGCACTAATATAAGTATTCTCGGAGTACATCTTCCGAAACCATCTTCTTATGGAAATTATGATGGGTATGAAGGATTTGCTTTTATACCTGGTGAAATTAGTTGGCGTTTTAAGCTTTATCCTTTTCCAGAAAAAGACCCAACTTGGGCTGGAAGATTTGATGAAATTACAGCAGAAATGGAAAATGTAGAAGTACAGGTGCGTCTTTCTAATTCAAAGACTGAAAAATTGGGACCTAGTATATTAAGGAGTAATATCAAATACTGTAAATAAATATTCAACTAACGGGGGCACTACTTTAATAAAGGGTGCCGCCTTTTTTATTGAACAAACGGGTGCAGGATCAAGAAATAGATAAGCTTGTTATTGATACTGGTGCAGCTCATACTCTTATCTCATCTGACATTGTTGAGGATATAGGTTCAAGAAGGAAAAGGAATAATGAAAAGGAAAATATGAAGTTGAAGAACTAGATAGGAGGGAGAAAGTGATATGGTTAATATTGATGACCGAACGGTGTTTACAAATAACCGTATAGATTTTTGGGCTTGTGATTGTATAAAAGAACCAGAATATATGTATAGTGTTGACGGAGAATATGGAACAACTTTATCTGACTTCTGGAAAAACTATAACCGCTTCCCTCTAAAGGTTATCCATAACTTTGTAAGAGAAGTGGATGATTTAGACGATGATGACAAAAGGTATAAGTACAGAATTGACGAGATTCATTCGATAGATGAACTGGATAGTATACTAGACGATGTTGGATGGAAATTAACCTTAGATGATTTCTTTATAACTAATTCATCAAAGGAAATAAGATTTAAGATACAGGATAGAGATGAATTGAAGGGTAAAGTCTCAGTACAGTATCCTATATTCGAATTAGGTCTAAGTGACACTCTAACAGAAGTGATTTTACACGGCTATTCTTTTTTAGTTGGTACAAATGATACTAATTTATCCACGAAAGAACAGATCAAAAAGGTTGCACTCCCCTGAAGACTATTTATAGCTGTCCTTGTTGAGCTAACGGAGTTCAATAAGACTTGTTAAGAAAATTTCATTTTGAAACAAAAAAATTTGGTGATTTCTTATATAAGGCATTAAAATTATTTACATAATGTGGGGGGAGGGGTTGAGTTTGAATGAAAAAATTGCTGACTTTATAATCGGCAGTTTATGGGCTTTTTTCTTGTTCGGTTTATGGTTACTATTGTCGCTCAACCAAGGCACAGAAGGTGAGTGGTGGTCGCTTTTCACTGTTGATTTAGGAAGACCCAGTGATTCGGCTTTAGGAATATCATTTTTTAGAATGTTCATCGCTTTCTCTCTTTCTATATTAATAGCTTATTTTCTTACAAGTTGGTGGGGAAGAAAGAAAAAAAACAGTATTTCTTGAACGGGGGCTTTACTTTGTGCGAAATGTTCCTGGCTTAAATGAAATGTGGTCACACAATTTCGGTAAAGGTCAGGCAGTTTTAGATTTCTGAAACTGAAGGGTTATGTCGAGGAGTCGAATGAGGAGGTAACGCTCTGAAAGGCTCCCCCTGCGTCGAATAGCACGCTGCTTAGTAAGAAAAAGCGTGTTATAAGCTCGGCTAATAGGCATGAGAATTTACCGTAACAGTCCGGCTGACGAAAGCCTACCCGATGGGGTGGTGTAAATCATGGTGCTTGGGTTGAACAGATATGGTGAGAATGCAATGTAAATAAAATAAGATACTGTATTGCTGACGAACTTCTGAATGTACGGGTCTAGACGCCCATTATATAGAAATGTATGTACTACTACATGTAGGGTTAGCTGTGGGTGAGTAAGAATGAACTATATAAAAATCCACCCTGTGTTACAGGCACATGCAAGGTTAACAGGCTCATAGGAAGCACCTAAGTTTGTTCCATAATAGACATAACTCAACGTTGTAAGCTGATAACGTGGAGAGCTTACTCTCGTTGAAGCGTTGGAAAGGAAAATAGTCGTGAGAATAGCGACTGTATAACTTCTCTTCATATCAGTGAAAGTGGTGGCACAGTACCGACGAAGCGTGTAATGAACGTGAAGGGATAGCCACTAGACTAATAGAAGATTTATTCACCATGCAAGGCAGTTCTTCAACGATTAATAAGGTTCTTGTAAGACTAATAGAGGTTCAGCTCCAAAAGGAGCCACCGACTTGTTAAAACGAAAGAAACTGAGGCACAACGAGTATTATGACATGCAATACCATTTTGATTCTTTATATGCTCGAAGTGCTGATGGTCAAAATTTTTATGGATTACTCGATTTAATGCGATCTGATGAAAATATTCGATTAGCTTATCGCAATATTAAACGAAACACTGGCAGTAAAACGGCTGGATATGATGGATTAACGATTGAAGATATAAAGCAGTTATCTGTATTAGAAGTTGTATCGACGATACAACTAATGTTTGAACACTACACACCCCAAGCCGTTCGGCGTGTCTTTATTCCGAAGGCAAATGGAAAAACACGGCCTTTAGGGATTCCGACTATTTGGGATAGGCTGTTCCAACAGTGTATCTTACAAGTGCTTGAGCCTATTTGTGAGGCGAGGTTTTATAAACATAGCTATGGGTTTAGACCAAATCGCAATACACATCATGCGAAAGCTAGGTTTGAAACGCTCATCAATCGGGGGTGTTT
>NZ_KI632505.1:0-872497 GCF_000504165.1 Bacillus sp. FJAT-14578 | reverse complement strand
ACAAGCAGTAAAGGCGATCCAGAAACATCAATCACCCGAAAATGTCTGGCGATTCAATATGGTCATAATGGGGATACAGAATTATTACTCCGCAGCTTCACATATCACGAAAGACTTAAACGAGCTGGGCAATCGTCTTAATAAAGCATTATACAATCGTTTAAAAGAAATGAGAAAAGAAGCAACGTTTCAGGACTTCACAAAATCCTTACAGAAACGGTATAAGGGATATGAATGTAAGCTCTATAAAATAAAAGAAATGGTGCTTGTTCCAATCCATGCCCAACGCTGTAAGGTGAACCTTAACTTTTCTCAATCAATCTGTAATTATACTACCGTAGGTAGAAATAAAATTCATCAAAGCTTGCGAGCGATTAATAAACAAACACTCGCTTATGTGATGAAACAATTTATACCAAGCCGTTCCATCGAATACAATGATAATCGGATTAGTCGGTTTATTGCACAATACGGGAAATGTACCGTTACAGGAATTGAATTAGGACTGAACGATTGGCATTGTCATCATAAAACACCGTACCATCTCACAAAAGATGATTCATACGGGAATTTAATGATATTGCACGAATCTGTTCACCGCCTCATTCATATGAGAAATCAAGAGAAAACACAAGAGCTTTTAAATGCACTCAAGTTAAATGAAAAGCAACTTAAAAAGGTCAATGAATTGCGTGAGCAATGCCTGAACGAAGCAATCTGATTCTATATTTCATCTTGCATACACATAAAAATATTGAATGAGTTGGATTAGTTGGAACGCCGTATGCGGGGAAACTCGCCTGTACGGTGTGAAGTGGGGGGAAAGCCGACGATAACTTCAAAAGCTTACCTATCACTATAAGAACCAGCTGCCAAATTAGGCAGCTATTTTTATTAAATTAACGGCGGTTATTTAAAAAGATAAAGGGGTTAGGATCATGTTACAATTGGTTTCATAGTAGTATTTGAGATTATATAGATTGAAACGGAGAAAAATAATAATAACAGGTGCAGCTTCTGGAATTGGAAAAGAAATTGTTAAACAGTGCTTAAGTGAAGGTGCTTCAGTAATTGCATGCGATATTAATGAGCATTCCTTAAATGATTTAAAATTTCACCCGAAGAAGTAGGCATTGCGCACTTTGCCGATGACATTGCACAAGCTGGCTACAGCGCTTCTTCACGCTTGTTCCGAATTCAATGGACTGAACCAGTTAATTACGAATTGCTAGAGAAGATAATTGAATTTAATATCAAGGATAAGGCTGAGAATTCGAATTTTTGGCGGCAATAGTATAATATCGAAGGAGGAAGATATGGAAGTTTTTGTAAAATATTTAGCGGGTATCGATAACCCCGACCACCGCGACCGAACAGAGGAAATTTTGGCGTGGGTTGCTAATAAATTCCCAAATTTGGAACCGCAAATCAAGTGGAATACGCCAATGTTTTCCGATCACGGCACATTTATCATCGGCTTTTCCACAGCGAAGCATCATTTGAGCGTTTCACCCGAAGAAGTAGGCATTGCGCACTTTGCCGATGACATTGCACAAGCTGGCTACAGCGCTACCAAAGGCTTGTTTCGAATTCCGTGGAATGAGCCGGTAAATTACGAATTGCTTGAGAAAATGATTGAATTTAATATTCAGGATAAAGCAGAATATACGAATTTTTGGCGGAAATAATACATCGCGCCTTATCAAAAAACGCATGACACGAAAAAATGTCATGCGTTTTTTGATAAGGCGCCAACAGCTCAATAGTAGCCGTATGCGAACGCCCGTCAAAATACTTCCCCAGCACCGGTCAATGGATGATGAAAGCTTTCTACATACATATCAATTAGATGTTAGCGAGTATAAAGAGGTTTCTAACTTTTTTTCATATATAGAAACAAAAGTACTAAGTAACAATTATCTCTATTATGGTTATATGGTAATATTATACTTATTAATCTTTAATTTATTATAAGGCTTAAAGGGAAGTGTAAATATTGTCTAAACAACTAATGTCTCATGATATTCTAAACCATTTACATGTGGACTGTGAAAATTGTTTTGGGCTATGCTGTGTAGCTTTACCCTATGCAAAATCTGCTGATTTCGCTTTTGATAAAGATAGTGGAACTCCTTGTAGAAACTTGCAGGGAGATTATCGCTGTGGTATTCATAAGAGCCTAAGAGTTAAAGGGTTTCGAGGCTGTACAGTATATGAATGCTTTGGAGCTGGCCAGAAGGTTTCCCAAATTACGTACAACGGAAAGGATTGGCGGGAAAATCCAGAGTCAGCCAAAGAAATGTTTGAAGTATTTCCCATCATGCAGCAACTTCACGAAATGCTCCGATACCTAAAAGAAGCCCTTAGCTTAGAAGAGGCTCGGCCTATCTATAAGGATTTGCAGAAGGCTGTGGAAGAAACTGCACATCTAACAAATCTAAGTCCAGCGTCTATCTTACAACTGAATGTGCCAGGCCATAGAGCCATTATTAATGAGTTACTTCTGAAAACAAGTGAATTAGTCCGAGCAAAAGTAAAGAAGGACAAAAATCAAAGAAAAATTAATAGGGGAAGTGACCTAATCGGTGCTAATTTAAGAGGCGCTAACCTTAGCGGGCTCAATTTGAGAGGGGCTTTACTTATTGCTTCTGACCTGCGAGAGGCAGACTTGAGAATGACTGATTTAATTGGTGCAGACTTGAGAGACGCTGATTTAAGAGGTGCCAATCTAATGGGAAGTATTTTTCTTACTCAAGCCCAAATCAATTCGGCTAATGGCGATATTCATACGAAATTGCCGCCTTCCTTAAGCATTCCAGAACATTGGTTAGGGTAAAGTTGGGTATGCTTCCTATAAGTCAACGCGACAATAGTGAAGTAAAAATAGTGTAAGCGGCATGGACATCATATGATTGACTAAGTATTATCCTTGTGTATATAGGACACTCTATTGAAAAAAGGAAAAATTATGATAGGGCTTCTTATTGCAATTATTACATTTAATCTTATTGCGTTTAAAACAAATAAAAGGCTGACAGTCAATCAGATCGTTCACATTTGGACTTTTACAATGGCGTTCCAACTTCTCTTCGATTCAATCGTGGAATTTAAATACCATGCATATTGGTATTTCGACAAAGAAGTGGATTGGAGAGGGGTTCTTCCACATACTCTATTGATTCCACCAGTGAATATGATGTTTTTAAATTGGTATCCTTTTAAAGCCAAAGTGATTAAACAAAGTTTTTACATGATCTTTTCGGTAATCGCTATTTTACTTTATGAAGCAGTTGCATTACTTCCTGAACCTTGGGGGTATTTCCATTACGGATGGTGGGAGTTGTGGCACGCGGCACTCATTGATCCTATCCTTTTTCTCATCTTATTAGGATATTATAAATGGATATGCAAGTTGGAAAATAAGCTGGTAACAGGTAAAAAGAATAAATGAAAGAAACCTTTTTCACTATCGCATGGCTTTAGCTGCAGAAGAGATAAGAAAAGTCGACTCCTTTAAACAACGCAGGAAATCAACTTTTTATAATGAAAAGAATCATGATCGATTTGTATGTGTTAGATTTGATTCGTGTATTGGTGTATACTTGTCATAACTATATACATATATGAATACGGAGATGAACGAATGATTACAATCGCTGATATCGCTCAACTGGCAGGGGTGGCAAAGAGCACGGTTTCGCGTTATCTTAATGGCGGTTCCGTCAGTGAGGCAACGAAAAGAAAAATCGAGCACGTCATCAAAGAAACAGGCTATACCCCCAATGCGTTTGCTCAAAGTTTAAAGGCAAAGAAAACGAACATCATCGGTACCATTGTACCGCGCCTTGACTCGTATGCCACGTCTCGTACCTTAATCGGGATTGATGAAAGGTTGAGGGAATTTCAATATCAGATGTTGATTTCGAATACGGGCCAAAATTTAGCGCGTGAAATTGAAAATATCTACACACTGGCCAAACAAAAGGTGGCAGGGATCATTTTGTTGGCAACGCAAATAACGGATGCCCATTTAGAAGCGTTTCATGAGATCAAAATACCGGTATTAGTGGTCGGGCAGCAGCATCAAGATGTGTACAGCTTAATTCATCATGATGAAGAAGCGGGCTACGCTATCGGGAAATATGTTCTTGAGAAAGGGCACCGCAAAATTGCCTATTTAGGTGTAACGGAAAAAGATATTGCCGTAGGGGTAAAGAGAAAGGAAGGATTCAAACGAGCGATACAAGAGGTGGAAGGCTGTGAGGTCAAATTTTTCGAAACGAGCTTCAGCATGGCTGAATCCGTGACAAAGGTCCCCTCCATCATAGAGGAGTTTCATCCTTCCATGTTAGTATGTGCGACAGATAACATCGCTCTTGGTGCGTTAAAGGCAGCCAATTTGAATGGATTAACGGTTCCGGCTGATTTATCCATCACGGGATTTGGAGGATATGAACTGACGGAAATGATGCATCCGGGTTTAACAACCGCGAAGTTTTACTATAAAGAAGCGGGAGAAATGGCAGCTCAAAGCATCGTGAAGTTAGTGAACGGAGAAGAGATTCCGACATTAACTCTATCAAATTATGAAATAATTGAAAGAGAAAGCGTTGACAAACGATTTATCGATGAATTATAATCATAACGAAACCGGTTCCAAAACAGGTTTCATATCATATCTTTTGGAACCGGTTCCTATGAATAGTGAAGAACGTTATTTTTTTAATTAAAAGTGGAACCGGTTCCGTTTGTCGATGAAGAAATATTTTTTTACCATCTTACGGAACCGGTTCCGACGCCAAACTATAAAATAAGGGGGATCATCATGAATCATAAGGAAATAGCCAAAGACATATTACAGGCAATCGGCGGCAAAGAAAATGTGGCAGCTGCCGCTCATTGTGCCACACGATTGCGCTTAGTGCTAAATGATGAAGAAAAAGTTGATCAAGCGGCACTGGATGGAATGGATGTTGTAAAAGGAACCTTCTCCACCGGCGGCCAATTTCAAATCATTTTAGGGTCAGGCACTGTGAATGAAGTATACAAAGAGCTTGCGAAGCTAACCGGCCTTTCCGGCATGTCGACAAAAGATGTGAAGGATGCGGGAGCGAAAAAAATGAATCCGCTTCAACGTTTTGTGAAAATGCTTTCTGACATTTTCGTTCCAATCATTCCCGCCATTGTAGCCGGCGGTTTGTTGATGGGGATTAACAATCTGTTGACGGCACAGGATTTGTTTGTAGAGGGACAATCATTGGTAGAAGCCAACCCGGGACTGGCGGATTTAGCGGCACTCATTAACACGTTCGCAAACGCGGCATTCGTCTTCTTGCCGATTTTAATCGGGTTCTCGGCAACACAGCGTTTTGGAGGAAACGCTTATCTCGGAGCAGCCCTTGGGATGTTAATGGTTCACCCAGATTTGCTGAACGGATGGGGGTATGGAAGCGCGTTGGTGAACGGTGAAATACCGGTATGGAACATCTTTGGATTTGAGATTGAAAAAGTGGGTTATCAAGGCACTGTGTTACCGGTTCTTGCCGCGTCCTTTATTTTAGCGAAGACAGAAACCTATTTGCGGAAAGTCGTTCCATCTGCACTGGATAATCTTTTAACGCCATTATTAACGATTTTTATTACAGGGATTTTAACGTTTACGGCAGTAGGGCCGATTACGCGTTCTGCGGGTAACTTGCTGACGGATGGGATGATTTGGTTATACGATACAACAGGCTTCATCGGCGGTGCGATTTTTGGACTTCTTTATGCGCCGATTGTGATTACAGGTATGCATCACAGCTTCATTGCCGTTGAAACGCAATTACTGGCGGATATGGCCAAAACGGGCGGTTCATTCATTTTTGCGATTGCGGCCATGTCCAATGTCGCACAAGGTGCAGCCACACTTGCCGTGTTCTTTATGACGCGAGACAAAAAAACGAAGGGTACGGCATCAGCGGCAGGGATTTCAGCTTTATTGGGAATCACGGAACCGGCTATGTTCGGTATTAACCTGAAATTAAGATATCCATTTATCGGAGCGATTGTCGGTTCGGCAGCAGGCTCTTTATTCGTCACCTTATATAAAGTAAAAGCGGTAGCGCTTGGGGCGGCCGGCCTTCCAGGCATCATCTCGATTAAGCCGTCTTCGATCGTTTTTTACATCTTCGGCATGGCGATCGCATTTGTAGTAGCCTTTGCCGCAACGGTGGTATTAGCGAAACGGGACACAAAGAAAACAACAAGTGATACAGATAGAAAAGCGGCATAATTAACGTTTGTGATTACATGCCAAAAGAGGGGGAATCGCTTGATTCTCCTCTATTTGTTTAAGGGAGTGGACAAACATGGAATGGACAAAAGAACAGCGATACCGCGCATTGAAAGAGGCCGGTGAGGATGAGATAGCGGAGTTAAAAGCAAGAGTCGGCAGCTGTCCGTGGCGGCAAACGTTTCATATACAGCCGAATACAGGACTTTTGAATGACCCGAATGGATTTTCTTATTATAATGGAGAATATCATTTGTTTTACCAATGGTTTCCGCTTGGACCCGTACACGGTTTAAAGTACTGGTACCATATGAAATCAAAGGATCTTGTTCATTGGGATGACGCCGGTGTCGGATTAGAGCCGAATGATTATTACGACAGCCACGGCGCATACTCGGGGAGCGCCATCGAGCATGAAGGGAAGCTGCATCTGCTTTATACAGGAAATACCCGTGATGAAAATTGGGTTAGACATCCTTATCAATGCCTCGCGGTCATAGATCAAACCGGAAACATTTCGAAATTGGACAAGGCGGTGATTTCATCTGTGCCAGCAGGATATACGGATCATTTCCGCGATCCGAAGGTTTGGAAAGAGGGCGATACCTTTTATGCGGTCATTGGCGCCCAGCGGACAGATGAAACGGGTTGTATTGTGTTATACAGCTCATCGGATTTGCTCGATTGGACATTTGAGGGTGAAATCGGTACCGACTTGAATCCATTCGGCTATATGTGGGAATGCCCCGATTACTTTAACCTGCAAAATCACGGCATATTGGTTTTCTCGCCGCAAGGGTTATCCCCAGTAGGTGACAAGTATCAAAATATTTACCAATCCGGCTACGTAATCGGCGAAATATTAAACTTGCAGCAAAGAACGTTGAAGCACGGTGATTTCATCGAGCTTGATAGAGGGTTTGACTTTTATGCTCCGCAAACGATGGTGGATTCAGAGGGACGCCGCATTTTAGTCGGCTGGATGGGCTTACCAGAAATCGAGTACCCGACCGATCGAAATGGCTGGGCACACTGTTTAACATTGCCGCGGGAACTATCAATTAGAAACGGGAGATTGATTCAGCAGCCTGTTGCGGAGCTTCAAAAACTTCGGGGAGTGGAGACGAAAACAGGGGATACGATCGGAAACGAATCGAAAACGTATGATGGTTTTACGGGTACCGCCTATGAAATGGTTTGTGAGTTTACGAATATCGATGCAACGGAGTTTGGAATCGAGTTTCGGGTAAGTGAACAGGAGAAAACTGTTTTGACATATGATGCAGCGGCGAAAAAGGTGATTCTGGACCGCACTCTTTCGGGAGAAGAGGTTGGAACAGATTATGGAACGATCAGAAAATGCGAGATGGATGCAGCGAAAGTGAAGTTTCATTTGTTCGTTGATGTTTCTTCTGTTGAAATTTTCATCAATGATGGGGAAGAGGTATTCACGAGTCGGATTTTCCCTCAAGAGGACAGTGACGGCATCCGGTTCTTTGCATCGGGAGGAAGCGCGGCGTTCCAGGCGGTGAAGTGGAATTTGCATCAAAATCCAGAAGAAGAACAAAGATATGACCAGAATGTGATGACAATGCTAGGAAAGTAAGGACGAGGTGGAAAAAGTGGGACGTTTATTTTCAATCGGTGAAGTATTAATTGATTTTATTCCTCTGCAAAAGGGTAGGGCATTAAAGGATGTTATCTCTTTTGAACGCGCTCCAGGAGGGGCCCCTGCCAATGTAGCCGCAGCTGTGGCTAAGTACGGAGGTTCTGCCTCGATGATTACAAAGCTGGGGAAGGACGCTTTTGGCGATTTCCTTTTGGAACAGCTGCAAGAAGCGGGCGTCCAGACAGACAAGATCACGAGAACGAAAGAAGCGAATACAGGATTGGCGTTCGTATCGCTCCGGGAAGACGGGGAACGGGACTTTTCGTTTTACCGAAATCCTTCGGCCGATTTATTGCTGACAGAAGAAGAGATTGATGAGAACTGGTTTGAAAAAGGGGACATTCTTCATTTTTGTTCCGTTGATTTAGTGGAAAGCCCGATGAAACAGGCACATAGAAAAGCGATTCAATCTGTCAAGGAAAAAGGCGGCATTATTAGCTTCGATCCGAATGTGCGCCTCCCGCTTTGGAATGACCCGGAAGAGTGCAGGACGACCATTTTAGAGTTTATCCCAATGGCTCATCTTGTGAAGATTTCCGATGAAGAGCTGGAGTTCATTACAGGTATCACAGATGTCGAAGAAGCCATTCGTTCTCTATTCACAGGCGATGTACAGGCCGTCATTTTTACAAAAGGCGCAAATGGGGCAGACCTTTATGTAAGAAATAAAAAATACGAGTCGACAGGCTACCAGGTTGAAGTACAGGATACGACCGGTGCGGGAGATGCTTTTATTGGCGGAGTGCTGTACCAGCTGCTTGATAAGCAGACAGACCAAAAGAATATAGAGGATATTCTCGAAGACAGCCATCCACAAATCCTGGCCTTTGCCAATGCGAGCGGGGCCCTTACCACAACGGGAAAAGGGGCCATTTCTGCCCTTCCGGAAAAAGAAAGCATCCATCAGCTCATCGAAGGAAATAAGTAAAAGTGGTTCAAAAATGCAGAGAGAAGCCTAGCTTCTTTCTGCTTTTTGTTTAATGGGCTCTGTTGAAGAATGTTATAATCATTTCTATCATTTTACTTTTTACATTGGAGGTGCTTTACTTGGAGATTCGGAAAGCAAGTAAAGAAGATATAAAGGGCATATCAAAGGTTTATGTTGACGGTTGGAGGACTACTTATCGTGGTCTAGTACCAGATGATTATCTGGCTGAATTATCTTATGAAGAGTCAGAAAAAAGATGGACTAATTTTTTAAATAACGAAAATGGCTCTTTTATTTATGCGGCAATTAATGATGCGGGGGAAATGATAGGCTTTGCATCAGGTAAAAGCAGTGGTGGGGAGAATTTTGATGGAGAATTATATTCGCTGTATCTCTTGGAGGAATGTAGAGGATTGGGTGTTGGAAGGCAGCTTGTTTCAGCTGTCGCCAAGCATTTTAAAGAAAATGGCATTTTTTCTATGATGGTTTGGGTGATGAAAAAGAATAAATCTGGACTGGGTTTTTATGAACGGTTGGGAGGAACAGAATATAATCATAGGACTAGTACCTTTGGAGAAACCGTAGTGGAGGATGCCGCGTACGGATGGAAAGATATCTCGGTATTATGTGTTGAGTAAATTTGTTTATTCTCCGATTTCCCCAATTTTAATTCATTATACATAAAAGTACCCTATAAGGCAGACCTTTTTTAGTGTCTACTCTATAGGGTACATTTTAGAATCATCTGTCCTTTGTCTTTCCGATGAAATGAATAATTAAAAGGAACGTTTTACCCTCATCTTATAGGGAATTAATAACCACCATATCCTGAACAAGAACATCCTACAATGATCAATAAAACGAATAAGACAACAACTAAAGCAAAAGTACTGCGAATTCCATCACTCATATCTAACACCTCCTTATAGTACATAGTCCACTCATTTTTTTGTAAAAACGTTATACTCATTAATTAGTAGCTAGCTTACAATAACAGCTCCTACGATAATCAAGAGAATGAACAAGACAACGATTAATGTGAAATTGAAGTCACATCCACCGTATCCAGCACCACCGTAGCCATTTCCGCCATAATTTCCGTATCCCCAGCACATGAACAATTCACCTCCTTATTGAGTAATAAGTGTTGTTAAGCATACCATCCTCAGTTTTAAGTTATGTTTTTAAGATATAGTTTGATTGGACAGACTAACTAATTAATAAGTGGAAATTAGTTTTTTAATTGATACCATTAGTTTGGATTTCTATTCATCCTCATTTATGTCAATGATACAAAGTATTAAAAAGCTCAAATCTAATTTAGATTCGAGCTTTTTGGCTGTTTAATAATACTTATTTTTAAAAGTCCTTCTCATGGAAATGAAGTGCTCAACATTTGTATGAATAAGGTATGTATTCTTTATTAAGTTCAACAAAGCCACTGATACTAAAAGTGTATGTTTATCACATACACTTTTAGCTAGCTTAGAAAGAGGTGATACTCTGTCAGGAGGTTCATTTATAAGATATGAAAAATATAATAAGAGGTAATGGACAAAAGTGGAGACAAAACGAGGAATTTTCAGCAATCAATGATTATATAAAGGGCCTATAATAAAATGGACTTCCTTGAGGATTGTAAATATAAGGCGTCCCCCATGGCATATAATAAGTCACATGCCATGGAGTATGATTTGTATGCCACAGTATATGGCTTATATGTGATGAAAACGGATAAATATTGTAAGGGTACATTTTTTTCACCTCTCAAAGCATTTGAAATCTACATTTGATGAAATATTACTGTTTAACAGAGCAGCTAATTAAAATATTCAAATTATCAATTTAATATTCATTAAAAAATTCTTGGATTTTCTTTGGATCCTTTGTTTGGGTAACACAAGCATCAGTAAAATACGTGATTTTTGAGGATTTAATGAATCGGATGAGACCAGGCCGTTTTGATCATCAACAGCTCCGTGAGTGACAATGCCGCTGCCTACACGGCTGGAACGAGTAACCACTACCCCTTTTCCTACCGCATATTTAACGCCTTCCATCGCATTGCTGGAAATGGAACCATTACCAGAGCCTGCCTAGTACTTTTTTTAGATTCATAATACTTCTCCTTTTCATATGAGTTATATGTAATAAATTACATGAAAAAGAAATAGTTAACAGTTTTGATGTGAGGTTTTCTTGCATGAAAAATGATCTATGATTTTAGACCTGTAAAGAAATAGCCTTCTTAATTATGTGGGGAAAACGAAAACCTACAGGCGAATTGGATTCAACAGCAAAACTGAAAAATGAAAACATAACAAAAATGGTGTGGATCATCGTGTTTGTTATGGATGCCGATCATATTTGTCGTCACCATGCTCGTTTTTACTTTATTGATCAAAGCAGAGGGACCGAAAGAAGAGAAAACAGATGTAAGGGGGGAACGTAAAAAGAATGAATTCCTATTGGTACACACCCGGGTGACGAAAAAAAGTCCACCAAAAGCGGTGGACTTTTCTTCTTATATACATGCTTCTTCAGCAGAATCTCTCTTTTGATAAGCCATGACCAGATCCGTCATATAAGCACAAACAGCGACGGATAAAACGGTATAAGCAACTTCGTTCCAATTCAAATAGATCAGCGATACGGCCAAAACGATTCCGTCAAACAGAAAGTAAACCTTTCCGACAGAAAGACGGGAGAGTTTGCTTACAATAAGAGACAAAATATCGTCTCCTCCGGTCGCGCCGCCGTAACGTAAAATCAGACCGAGACCGAATCCTACCAGAATGCCGCCAATGACGGCTGCGATGAACAAGTGCTGGGACAGATTAATCTCAAACGGTGAGTAGCGCTCCATCAACGCATAGAAAAAGGAGAAGGACGTTGCTCCTATAATCGTTTTGATAGCCATCCGTTTTCCAAGTAATTTGGAACCAAGCCAAATCAATGGAATATCGAGTAAAAGTGTCGTGATAGACGGAGAGATATTGAAGAGCTGCTTTACCAATAAAGCAATGCCAATAAATCCGCCTTCGGCCAAGTTGTTTTGCACATGAATATGATAAAAAGCTGCTGCTAAAATAAATGAACCTAAAACAATGATACCTGCTTCCCGCCAACGAATCCGTGTCATCATTATTCCTCTTTCGTAGTTAGTTTTTGTCCCTCTATTCGGAAACTAACTACGCCATATACAGCAAAGAGCGGCTGCTCTTTTATGTGTAGTCAGCTTCATTGCTAACTACTGCTCTATATATAGCAAAAGGAATAACGAGGTCGTTGCTCCAACATAATGTCGCCCACTTTCGTTTTTGTTAACTGCGATGGACTCAGCAAACAAAAACGCTACGTATAAGATGAATCTTGCCTATGCCAGATGCTCCTTTGAGCAAGCATGGTATCAAAATCCTTTCTTTATAAAATATATTTCTATTTTATCATATGAGCAAAAAGGAGCGGAAAGAATCTGCCCTGTTTACGATATCTTAACAAAAGGTTGATAGGGTTTGATAAATAAGGGTCAGTCCTCTGCCTGGTAAAAACATTAACTCAGCAGGAGACTGACCCTTTTTCTATTAGCAACGACTAGTTGTTTGATCTAATCCCTTATATCGTTCTGCTCAAAGTACCTCTTTATTTACGGCAACCTCTTCTTTGAACTCTGCTCCTTCCCATCCCTTACAAACATCGACCCACTCTTTGGCAAATGAATACTGAAATAATTCATCATTAGCAATCTTAATGATTATGATAAGTATTATATATTTTACTAATACGTTGTTTTACGGTAAAGTTTAACTAAGAAAATTTTTCAGAAAAATCTCTAAACAGAAGTATATTATTAAAACCGACTTGACTTATAGGAATAATCAATCTAGGATAAAATTAATCTTTTATTTTTTTACTGAAAAAATGAATAGCAAGAATTGTTAAATCTCGTCATTATAAGTAAAATAATGTAGGGTAAGTTTATATTTTTTGTGAGGTGGATATCGTTGCAACTTCAGGTATTGAACAGTCCGTTTAATCAGGAGCAGGCAGAGCTCCTTAATCGTCTTCTGCCAACTTTGACAGACCCTCAAAGATTCTGGCTGAGCGGTTATTTAGCTGCAGGCCAACCTGTTGCAGGGGCACCAGTGTCAGAAATTTCTGCACAAAGCACTGTAAAGGCGATCTCGAAAGAAGTGACCATTCTTTACGGATCACAGACGGGCAACGCACAGAAGCTCGCGGAAAATGCAGGTAAAATGCTTATAGCACAAGGTTTTCAAGTGACCGTCTCATCCATGAGCGATTTTAAGCCAAATAATTTAAAGAAAGTCGAAAATTTGCTGATTGTCGTGAGCACACACGGAGAAGGCGAGCCGCCGGATAACGCGTTGTCGTTCCATGAGTTTCTTCATGGCAAACGGGCGCCAAAGCTTGACAATCTCCGCTTTTCAGTTTTATCGCTTGGTGATAGCTCATATGAGTTTTTCTGCCAGACAGGAAAAGAATTCGATTTACGCCTGGCGGATCTTGGCGGCACAAGGTTATCTCCACGCGTTGACTGCGATGTGGATTTTGAAGAGCCGGCAGCAAAATGGCTGGAAGCCGTTCTTGGCAGCTTAAATGAAGGCCAGGGAGAAAGTGCAGCACCAGCTCCGGCTGCAGCAGCTCAAGCACAGGCAGTTGAAACGGTGTATTCTAGAACGAATCCGTTTCAAGCGGAAGTGCTTGAAAATATAAATTTGAACGGCCGCGGCTCAAATAAAGAAACGCGCCACCTCGAGATATCGCTTGAGGGATCTGGCTTGACATACGAACCGGGGGACATCGTCGGTATTTATCCGACAAACGATCCAGCTCTTGTTGATATGCTTCTTCAGGAATTGAAATGGAATCCGGAAGAAACCGTAACAGTCAATAAAGATGGGGAGACTCGTCCGCTTAAAGAAGCGCTCACTTCTCATTTTGAAATTACGACGTTAACAAAACCAGTTCTTGAACAGGTATCAAAACTGTCGGCAAATGAAGGATTGAAAGAGCTTGTATCGCCGGAAAACCGCAACCAATTAAAAGAGTATGTGGCAGGCCGCGACTTGCTGGATTTAGTTCGCGACTTTGGTCCATTTGATGTACCGGCACAGGAATTTGTCTCTATTCTCCGTAAAATGCCGCCGCGTCTTTATTCGATCGCAAGCAGCTTATCCGCTAACCCGGACGAAGTGCATTTAACCATCGGTGCCGTCCGCTACGAAGCACACGGACGTGAGCGCAAAGGCGTCTGCTCAACTTTATGTGCAGAACGTTTAGAGTCAGGGGATACATTACCTATTTTTATTCAAAATAACAAACACTTTAAAATGCCAGAGAACCCAGAGACACCAATCATCATGGTTGGTCCGGGAACAGGGATTGCCCCATTCCGCTCCTTTATGCAGGAACGCGAAGAAACGGGAGTACAAGGAAAATCATGGATGTTCTTTGGTGACCAGCATTTCGTAACAGATTTCCTTTATCAGACGGAATGGCAAAAATGGCTGAAAGACGGCGTGCTGACAAGAATGGATGTTGCGTTTTCACGTGATACAGCCGAAAAAGTGTATGTACAGCATCGTATGCTTGAACAAGGTAAAGAATTGTTCAAGTGGCTTGAAGAAGGTGCGGCCGTTTACGTTTGCGGTGATAAGAACAATATGGCGAAAGATGTCCATAACGCACTGATTGAAGTTATTGAAAAAGAAGGTAACATGAGCCGTGAAAAGGCGGAAGAGTATGTTGCTGACATGAAAAAACAAAAACGTTACCAACGTGATGTATATTGATTTTGGATTGAAAGGAGCTTTTTCAACATGGTGAACAAAAGTTTAACAGCACCGGGCGGCCCGCCAAGTGATGTTGAGGGAATAAAAGAAAGAAGTGACTATTTACGCGGTACATTGAAGGAAGTAATGCTCGACCGGATGAGTGCCGGGATTCCCGATGATGACAATCGATTGATGAAACACCACGGCAGTTACTTGCAGGATGACCGCGATCTCCGCAATGAGCGCCAAAAGCAAAAATTGGAGCCTGCGTATCAGTTCATGCTGCGCGTCCGTTTACCGGGCGGCGTGGCAACGCCAGATCAATGGCTTGTGATGGATGACCTTGCCCAAAAATACGGCAACGGTACATTGAAACTGACAACACGCGAGACATTCCAGATGCATGGAATTTTAAAATGGAATATGAAAAGCACGATTCAGGGAATCCATGCGGCCCTAATGGATACGATCGCAGCTTGCGGTGATGTGAACCGGAACGTTATGTGTACCTCAAATCCTTATCAATCTGAAATCCATACGGAAGTATATGAATGGTCGAAGATTTTAAGTGATCAATTATTACCGCGTACAAGAGCGTATCATGAAATTTGGCTGGATGAAGAAAAAGTGGCCGGCACACCGGAAGTAGAAGAAGTTGAACCAATGTACGGTCCGCTTTATTTGCCGAGGAAGTTTAAAATCGGAATCGCCGTCCCGCCATCAAATGATATTGATGTCTTTTCACAAGACCTTGGATTCATTGCCGTTGTTGAAGACGACAAGCTTGTCGGTTTTAACGTGGCAATCGGCGGCGGCATGGGCTTTAGCCACGGCGACAAAGCAACATATCCACAGCTGGCTAAAATCATCGGTTTCTGTACGCCAGAACAAATGTATGATGTAGCAGAAAAAGTGATTACGATTCAACGTGATTACGGAAACCGTTCCGTCCGTAAAAATGCCCGCTTCAAGTACACAGTGGACCGCCTTGGCCTGGAAAACGTCAAGGCTGAACTGGAAAATCGTCTCGGCTGGAGCCTTGGTGAAGCGAAGTCGTATCATTTCGACAGTAACGGCGACCGCTATGGCTGGGTGCAAGGCGTTGAAGGAAAATGGCATTGTACATTATTTATCGAGGGCGGACGCGTTGCGGATTTTGACGATTACAAGCTGATGACCGGTCTGCGTGAAATCGCTAAAGTCCATACTGGAGAATTCCGCCTGACGGCTAATCAAAACGTGATCATTGCCAATGTATCGAGTGAGAAAAAGAAAGAAATCAGCGAACTGATTGAACAATACGGTTTAACGGAGGGTAAGCATCATTCAGCACTTCGCCGCAGTTCAATCGCATGCGTTGCTCTTCCAACTTGCGGACTGGCAATGGCAGAAGCAGAACGCTACTTGCCGACTCTCATTGATAAGATTGAAACGATTGTGGATGAAAGCGGCTTGCGAGACGAAGAAATTACGATCCGTATGACTGGCTGTCCGAACGGCTGTGCGCGCCATGCGCTCGGCGAAATTGGCTTTATCGGAAAAGCTCCGGGCAAATACAATATGTATCTCGGTGCAGCCTTTGACGGCAGCCGTCTGAGCAAAATGTACCGCGAAAACATCGGAGAAGAAGAAATCTTGAAAGAACTGCGTGTCCTTATTTCTCGATACGCAAAAGAACGTGAAGAAGGCGAGCACTTCGGTGACTTCGTCATCCGTGCAGGTGTCATTAAAGCAACGACAGACGGCACGAACTTCCATGAGTAATTAAAATATGTATAGGGTGCCTGTCACTCCCCAACGTAAAGCGGGGATGTGACAGGTGCTTTTTTATTCCGTTATCGAAGAAATACTCTTGTTTTTGACTGTTTTCAAATAGTAGTAATTATACAAGGAAGCGTACAGGAAAGTATTCCCTTTTGTCATATAATATAGGACGGAAGGGGTAGAGATATCATGTATAGAGTAAAGGTTGTTAAAGCTACTACTTCGATGAAATTAGAAGAACAAATAAATCTAGCTTTAGACGATATAGCAGGAGAGTATGTAGATATCAAAATAAGCGGTGCTTATAATGGTAAGTATGAGACTTTCATGGCTGTGATCATTTATAAAGCTTATTGTTGAGGAGAAGCATCTGAATCATCGGGTGCTTTTTATGTATTTACCGCGGGTCGCTGTCCCGTAATTCCCGAATAGAACATAAACATGGAAGTTTCTAAAAAAAAACAAGAGTGTTTGTCTCTTCCTAATTATGTATGTCTGTTTTTGCAATATTTCTTGATATTTTGTAACGTTATGATATCTTTTGTAGAAACTATTTTCGTTTTGCCTCCTCTGGTTCATAATGTTTATCAAATATTGAACTACTTAATATACTAGTGACTAGAAAATTTCTGTGAGAGGAGAAAAAATAATGGTAACAATAGTAGACGCAGTAGATCGACAAGGAGATATACAAAATTGGATTGATATGAAAAGGGAAGAGCTGATTCATTTAGGAATAAATTACGGATTTTTAGATAAAAAAACGATAAAGTGCAGCCAAGATCTGGATGAACTTATAAATTTATATATACAAAGGCAGAGAAAAATACTTTGTTAACATAACTGCTGTTAGAAAAAGGATAGGCACAGACTTACCTTACTAAGGGGTTGCACAAAGCCCCCTTTTGATGCAGCTGTTAGGCTTCATTAGAAGTCACAACAGTTGATTTATCAAAAGTGCATAAAATCATACATAAACGATAAAACGGACAAGCTGCCCCCCTGAACCCCCTTGCTTCAGGGGGGCAACTTCCAGAAAGAACTTTTATGTTAACTAAATTTGTATAGGATATACATGAAAAATAATTCTTCTTGCGGCAATAGAAATTAGTTCAATAAAACAAATGGATATGTTAACTTAATCTCTACTATTATTCCTTATTCAAGATATCAGAAGGAGCAATGAATACTCTTTTGTTAAACAAAGGTAGGGAAAAACACAGTAAGCGACCTTGTTCATCCTTTTAGGAATCACAAGGTCGCTTATATTATTTCGTCACTCATTATACTTATAATCCTTTCGGTAGTTTTCTATTAGGAGGATCTCCCCATGGCTAGAGAGTTCTTCTAAACAACTGTTCATCCGTCCATCATATGTCTTAGTCTCAATTATTTCATTGGCATCACCTTTTCTTTTGTTCCATTTGTTTTTAGGCTTTTCCTATATACGTTTCTGTACACTTTGCCTTTCGTTACTTTGCTGGTATCACCTTCTTTTTATGTGGTGTGCCTTTCTTGTATTTATCATACAAGAAAATATGAATATTGTAAATACTAAATATTATAAATTTTCTAAAAAATAAGAATATTATAAAGAGCTTACAAATCATTTTGAAAATTTTTCAATGAATGATCTTTTGATTTTCACTGTTTTTTCACTTTTAACATGTAAAGTGAAAAGTGGGCAGAGGATTCTGCGCTTTTTCATAACCCCCTTTTTAGCTCGTCTTTTAACAGGCGGGCTTTTTATATTAAACTTTTATGTTAATTAAGGATGTATGGAGTATATAACTATTTTTATACTGGTATTTAACATAGTCCGACAGAATTCCTCTTCCTCAAGGAGCGTGAAGGGCACAGCCCAGCGAGTAGGGAGGGGATGAATGTCGGTTCGGCGTAGCCGAAAAGCTTTTTGGTTGATAGGCCTCCCAATCCTTGTCGAAAGAAAGAGGGATAAATTTTCCATTTTCTCTTGAATCGAATGTACGTTCGTTATATGATAATCGCAAGGGAGGTGGCCTCATGTATCGAACGTTGAAAACGGCCTTTTCGGCCAACCGACAGACGCTTCAGTATTTGTTTGACATACGCCGGATGTGCGGAACGATTTGGAATGACTGCGTACAGCTTGCCCGCTATTATTACCGAATTCACGGTTCGTGGATCAACCAAAGCGATCTTCAGTCCGAACTCAAAGGGCTGTCCCCTCTTCACAGTCAGACGATACAAGCCGTGTGCCACAAGTTTCTCCGTGCCCGGGACGGGGTTCGCAAAGCGCGGGAAACGGATAAGTCCATTCGGTATCCATACAAGGAGAAGTTCGTTTTTCATCCGAAATGGGTCGACAAATCCTTCGTGATCGAAGGACGCAAGCTGACCCTCAGCCTGGGCAGATGGAATAAGAAACAACAGGTACCGCTTGTATTGATGCTTGCCTCTGTCCTAAACGGCGTGGTCAAAGAATTGGAACTTGTCTATGACGGCCAGTGGCATGCCTGTTTGTCGTATGAAGAAGGGGTCCAGCCTGTACCGGTGCAAGACGGCCATACGGCAGCGATTGATCCAGGTGAGGTTCATACGATTGCCGCTGTCTGTACAAACGGACAAGCTCTCGTGATTTCGGGAAGGAAGATGCGCAGCATTCACCGGTTGCGCAACAAAAAAGTGAGAGAACTGCAAGTCCTCATGAGCTGGTGTCAAAAAGGTTCCAGGAAATGGCGTCAATACAACCGGGCGAAGACATACATCCTCTCTAAAAGCGAACGGCAGCTCGGGGATATCCTGCATAAGACGACACGTGCCTTTGTGGACTGGTGCGTGGAACAGGGAGTCGGCCATGTCGCGCTTGGTGACGTGGAAGGCGTGCAGCGACACAGCAGCAGGCGAAACAAACGTCGGAAACAAGTGCGTTCCAAAAAGGTGAACCAAAAACTCAGCAATTGGAGCTTTGGAAAAGTCACTGCACAATTGACGTATAAACTAGAAACGGCCGGTATCTCGTTATCGAAAGAAAACGAAGCCTATACGACGCAAGCATGCCCTGCTTGTGGGAAACGGAACAAAGTCCGTTCACGAAACTATCGCTGTGCCTGCGGGTATGAACAGCATCGGGATGTCCATGGTGCGGGGAATATTTTATCCCAGTATCTGCATGGGAAATTCCTAAAAGTGATGATAGCCAGCATCACGTATCTACGGCCTGTATAGGCGTAGTAGATGGGTAGAACCACCCCGAAGAGAGGTGCCTCTAAATTTGGCCCTTCTCCCTGTTGCTTACGGTGGCAGCAAGCAGTCGGGAGACTCCTTGCGTCAAGACCACTGCTTCTAAATGGAGCGTCAGTCCCCGAGAAGGACGAGGGTGTCGTGTACATCTATGGACATCGTCCAGTTTCTGATTTCGAGGGGATCGACAAGAAACCCCCACCTCAAGCGCAAAAGCGGTAGGTGGGGGAGGTTCATTTATTCTATAATCCTTGCTTATGTCACTGAAAAGTGGAAGAAGATTTTCTTCGATTAAATGATAAAAAATCACAAAATCATTAGTATGAATGTTGGACAAAAAGAAAAAAGGCGCCGGGGTTAGACGCCTTTTTTCTTTGGGAGTTATTCATAAAACGTGGAAACCCTGCATAGCAATGAGTTTCAACTTAAATCTATCATACAGTGATTTTCAATAAACCATCTACGAGTGTGGCAGAAGTCCTAACATAGAAAATCTACTTTAAACGGGAATTTCTTATCTCCATATTCTTCTAATAGTATACATTTTACGTGTCAATCGGCAGCTTTTCTCTTTAAGAAAAGAGAACAGTTCGGCTTTTTCTGTTGGAATGACACGAAATTTGGATAAAGGTTATGTTCTCCGTAAAGTTTATGCAAAAAAAGAGGGGGAACAAAACTTATATAAAATTAGAAACGATGAATCAAATGAAGTTGTTCATAAGCAGTTTTCCCATAGAGCAGTCATTTTTGTTAGAAGGAGGAGAGAGTTAATGGTATACAAAGTGAAATCCTGGCTCAGATTGACTCCGAAAGAGCGTTATCTTCTACTGTTCGCCATTTCCAAGCTTCAAGAAGAAAAGCGCTAAGAAAAAATTCTCTTTAGAAGCAGGCTATGTTAAAATTTAATATTGATTTTTCACTCATTTATAATGAAACGAAAACGCTAAAATCATCATCAGTGTTTAACTGAACCTAGAAACAAAGAAGCCTCATCCTCATGGATATGGCTTCTTTGTTTTTGGCAAACATGTTAGTTGTGGACGGCCTTTTTTATTCTTTAACGAAATGATATCTTACATGTAGTCATCGGAATTAAGGTATAATAAAATTTTTGAAGATAGAAAAATCATGATCATAAAAAGTTTTAAACCATTGAGGTGACAGGATGAAAAAAGGAAAATGGAGTTTACAGGCGACCATTACTCTTTTTGTTTGTGTCGTAGTAGCTCTTTCACTACTGATAACCGACCTGCTGATCAGTCGCACGGTCGCTGAGAGCATCGAAGACAGCCAGGCTGAAAAAGCGGGAAATGTCGCCCGAATGATGGCACGTTCCCCGCTTGTGATCGAAGGATTGAGCGGAAAGGGAGATGAAAAAGATATACAACGATTCGCCAATGATATACAATCGGCTACAAATGTGCAATTTGTCGTCGTCATGGATATGAAAGGAATCCGTAAATCCCATCCCGATCCGAATAAGATAGGAAAGCGATTCGTTGGGGGAGATGAAGAAGCCGTCTTAAGAGGGGAAGAGCATGTCTCCATTTCAAAAGGGACGCTGGGCCACTCTTTGCGTTCTTTCACGCCGGTATTCGATAGGAACGGAAAGCAAGTGGGAGCGGTAGCGGTGGGTATTTCTCTTGATAAAGTCAAGGAAGCGGTTGAGAGAAGCCGCTCGAATATATATGTAGGCACCATTTTTGGGATCTTAACGGGAATTGCGGGTGCCGTCGTTTTGGCAAGGTATATTAAGAAAATTTTATTTGGGCTTGAACCGTTTGCGATTGCCAAGTTGCTCGAAGAGAGGAGCGCCATGTTACAATCAGTACATGAAGGAATTATCGCAGTCGATCAGGATTCGCGAATTACGCTTGTCAATAAAGCGGCATTAAGGCTTTTACAAAAAGCGGGGTTAGGTGAAAGTCCTATTGGAAAGAAAATCGACGCATACATGTCTGCCTCGAGGCTAAGCAGAGTGCTGAAAACAGGACAAGCCGAATTGGATGAAGACCAACATTTAAATGGCGTTGCTTTGCTCGTCAATCGTGTCCCGGTACTTGTGGACAACAACATCGTCGGCGCCGTGGCGACATTTCGGGACAAAACGGAAATCAGCCAGCTGGCCGAGCAGCTGACCGGCGTCCGTTTATATGCCGAGGCGCTTCGCGCACAGTCTCATGAATTCATGAATAAACTCCATGTCATTCTCGGTATGGTACATATGCGCTATTATGATCAGCTTGCCGTTTATATAAGTGAGATTGTCGACCACCGTAAAAACGAAATAGGTTTTATTGCAAGAAAAATCAAAGATCCTGTGTTAGCCGGTTTTTTAATCGGGAAACTGAGCTATGCAAGGGAAGCGGGTGCTGAACTTGTATTATCATCGGAATTTCAATTGCCTGAACCGGAAGAAGCGGGCATTACGCATGAGTTGATTACCATTATCGGAAATTTGATTGATAACGCTGTCGAAGCCGTTCAAAGCAGTCCGTCCAAACGAATTGAAGTCGAATTTGATTACGGAGATGAAATATTGACAGTCGAGGTCAAGGATACTGGAAGCGGGATCAGTGAGCAAATGCAAAACGATATTTTTCAAAAAGGTTTTTCTACAAAAGGAGAAAATCGGGGATTGGGTCTTTATTTAGTAAATGAGAGCCTCCGAAAGCTGGGCGGCGAACTCAATGTTTCTTCTAAAGAAAACGAAGGAACAACATTTGTTGTTTATATTCCATTTGAACTACCTACGACTTAATTTTCTAACGAAAATTTGAAGTGGAGGATTCCTGCGAACACCAGTGTATCCACCAGTTTTTTAGCAGGCTAGCCCCGTCGTCCCGACGGTTATGACTTAAATATCCTGTACGTTGACTCGCCACACGCCCGACTTAGCTTGGTTTTCGCCACTTCGGTACGTGTGGCACGAAAGAACGTTGAAGATTTTACCTAGCAGACGCTTTCCTGCTAGAACCCTCTATCTTCAGTTTTCAAAGAACAACTTGTACAGGAATATTACACCATGCAAACAAATGTTCCGCTACATAAAAAGGCGATTCATCTCCCACTTATTTTTGGGCGCTGCCCTTCACAAAATTGAAGTAGGAGTCTTCTCGCCTAAAATGATAAAAGTAAAGGTGATACAAGATGATTCGTGTGATGATTGTAGAAGACGATCCAATGGTTGCAGAGTTTAATAAACGTTATTTGGAACAGGTCGGAGGCTTTGATTTGGCAGCTGTCTGTTCCTCAGTGGATCAAGCGATGGATGCATTGGAAAAGCAGAAAATCGATTTATTGCTGTTAGACATTTTTATGCCGGGAAAACATGGATTGGATTTGCTTTCATCTATTCGGGAGAATGAAAAAGAGATCGACGTCATTGTCATTTCGGCTGCTTCGGATATCGAAAGAGTCCAAAAAGCTTTAAGATTGGGAGCCGTCGATTATTTAATTAAACCATTTGAATTTGAGCGTTTTAATGCCGCTTTATCCGCTTATCGAGAAAAGACGGCCTTTATTCAAAATCAGCATGTACTCAATCAAGCGGAATTAGATCAGCAAATTTTGCGGAAAGAAGAAAAGCATCTCCCGGAAGAATTGCCTAAAGGGTTGACAAAAGATACGTTGAATATGATCTGGCAGGTGATCATGGATATAAAAGCAGCTCCTTTTTCAACGGAAGATGTCGTAAGCCGTGCAGGCATTTCAAGGGTATCGGTTCGGAAATACTTGAAATTTTTGAAGGATATCGGGGTACTTGATGTCAAAGTCATTTATGGAACGATCGGAAGGCCCGTCTACCAGCACGAATTTAATGAATCTAAAAGCAATGTTATCAAGCATTATCTGTAAGCAGCCAATGGGCTGCTTACTTTTTTTAATTACAAAAATACTTACATAAGTTACATAAGCTATTCAGAATGCTACAAAAATACTACCATAAGGGTACAAGCAGACAGGAGGTCACAAAACATGGAACCAGCGAAAAAGTTGCAAACGCTTCCTTACGTGGAGCAAACAGAAGAGAAAAAAGGGTTTTTATCCAAGTTCAATCAACTAAAGGTAGGAGTTCTTCCGTTACCTCTTTATTTAGTACTAGCGGCCATCATTTACGCTGCGTCTGTATACAATCAGCTGCCGGCAGATATGATTGGCGGTTTTGCAGTCATCATGGTGATGGGAATTTTACTCGGAGACATCGGAATGAAAGTTCCTATTTTAAAAGACATCGGCGGACCGGCCATTTTAGCGCTTTTAGTCCCGTCTATTCTAGTATTTTACAATCTGCTTAACCCGGCTTCAATGGAAGCGGTCACAACGTTAATGAAAACGTCTAACTTCCTTTATCTTTATATTTCGTGCTTAGTTGCCGGAAGTATTCTTGGCATGAACCGAAGTGTATTAATTCAAGGATTTACGAGAATGTTTATTCCGCTTATTCTTGGAACTCTTGCCGCTGTTGCTGCAGGGGTATTGGTAGGATCGTTGTTTGGATATGACATGAAGCATACATTCTTTTACATCGTCGTACCGATTATCGGAGGGGGAATCGGGGAAGGCATTCTGCCGTTGTCACTGGCGTACTCTCAAATTTTAGGCGAGTCTGCTGAATCATTCGTATCCCAAATGATTCCTGCAGCCGTAATCGGAAATATCGTCGCGATCATTTGTGCAGGGTTGATGAAAAATTTAGGAGAGAGAAAACCCGAGCTTACAGGAAATGGTGTATTGGTCAAGACAACAGGCGGCGACGGCATTAAAGAAGAAACCAACATCAATAAGCCTGTTGACTTTTCGTTAATGGGAGCAGGATTGCTGATCGCGTGCAGTTTCTTCATTTTCGGCGGACTTGCCCATAAATTCTTGGGAATTCCGGGACCGGTCTTGATGATTGTGGCGGCAACATTGGTCAAGTGCCTTCAATTAATGCCAGCCAAAATGGAACAAGGTGCCTATCATTTGTATAAATTCGTTTCTACAAGCTTAACATGGCCGCTTATGGTCGGTTTGGGAATTCTCTATATTCCATTGGAAGACGTCGTAAAAATCGTAACGCCAGCTTATGTTGTGGTTTGTACCGCTGTCGTGGTCGCGATGGTCGGAACGGGCTATATTGTCGGAAAAATCATGAAAATGTATCCGGTTGATTCGGCGATTGTAACAGGCTGCCACAGCGGATTAGGCGGAACGGGGGACGTAGCCATCTTGTCGGCTTCCAACCGTATGTCATTAATGCCGTTTGCCCAAGTAGCGACACGACTTGGCGGCGCCTCTACTGTTATATTGGCGACGCTGTTAATGAAGCTATTGAGCTAACAATATGATAGAACATTTGACATGACCAAAGAGCGGCCATGTCAAATGTTTACGAAAAAATATCTACTACTTTGAATAAAGGGAGAGACATGAGATGTCCACTTTACGTGAAGAAGCATTAAAGATGCACAAGGAAAATCGGGGAAAGCTTGGTGTCCATTCAAAAGTTCCCGTACGCAATGCAAATGATTTAAGCCTGGCTTATTCTCCCGGTGTAGCGGAGCCATGCTTGGAGATTCATGAAGATGAAAACAAGGCATATGAGTATACGATGAAGGGGAATCTGGTAGCCGTTGTTTCCGATGGAACAGCCGTACTCGGCCTTGGAAATATCGGTCCAAAAGCGGCGATGCCGGTCATGGAAGGGAAGGCGTTATTATTCAAGTCATTTGCCGATGTGGATGCATTCCCGATTTGCTTGGATACAACGGACCCGGACAAGATTGTAGAGGTCGTTAAATTACTGGAGCCCACGTTTGGCGGGGTGAACTTGGAAGACATTGCAGCACCACAATGCTTTGAAATTGAAGAACGATTACGAAAAGCTTGCAGCATCCCGATTTTCCATGATGATCAGCACGGCACAGCCATTGTTACGGCAGCCGGATTGATCAACGCCTTAAAATTAGCCGGCAAAAAGATTGAAGACATTCGGGTTGTCGCAAATGGCGCCGGTGCCGCAGGTGTCGCAATTATTAAACTGTTGCTGCGCATGGGTGTAAAAGACGTCATTTTATGCGATACAAAAGGCATCATTTATGAAGGTCGTCCTGTCGGAATGAATCCATTTAAAGAAGAAATGGCCCGTATCACGAATCGTGAACAAAAACAAGGTACATTGACAGATGCGTTGGCGGGAGCGGATGTATTTGTCGGCGTATCTGCCGCAGGTGCGGTCACGAAAGAAATGGTACGCTCCATGAATCAGGATCCGGTCATTTTCGCCATGGCCAATCCGGTACCGGAAATTATGCCGGAAGATGCAAAGGATGCAGGAGCGCTCGTAGTGGGGACAGGCCGCTCCGATTTTCCGAATCAGGTCAATAACGTTCTCGCATTCCCTGGTATTTTCCGTGGTGCTTTGGACGTCCATGCGAGGGAAATCAACGAAGAAATGAAACTGGCAGCAGTTTATGCGATTGCTGGATTAATTTCAGATGAAGACCTTCATGCCGATTATGTCATTCCGGATCCATTTGACCGTAGAGTGGCGGCACATGTAGCGGCAGCCGTTGCCCGTGCTGCGATGGAAACCGGCGTTTCGCAAAAGACTGTTAATACGGAAGAAGTGAAAGAACGTCTATTGGCATTGGCGGAAAAAAACGAACCCGCTCTTGTATAATAGAAACTTCTATTAATCCAAGATAAAACCGTCTCTAGTCCAATCATGAATTATGATGAAAATAGAATGTTGAATGTTCATTTGGAATTTGCCGCCTAATCCTTTTTGCACGAGAACCAATAAAAAACAACCAGATATTACAAATCACCTATGAAAGAGAGTGTGGTTTTCCATGAGGAAGAAAAACCTTATCGTTCGCCTTCAACATGGTCTTCAGGCTCGAGTGGCTACTGATTTTGTCCAAAAAGCATCTTATTTTTAACATAGTCCGACAGAATTCCCCTTCCTCAAGGAGCGTAAAGGGCACAGCCAAGCGAGTAGGGAGGGAATGAATGTCGGTTCGGCGCAGCCGAAAAGCTTTTGGTTGATAGAATCTCGGTCCTTGTCGAAAGAAAAAAGGATAAATTTCCATTTTTTCTTGAATCGAATGTATGTTCGTTATATGATAATGATAAGGGAGAGAATCTCATGTATCGCACGTTGAAAACAGCTTTTACAGCCAACCAACAAATGCTTCAACATTTATTTGGCATACGCCGGATATGCGGAACCATTTGGAATGACTGCGTGCAGCTGGCCCGGTATTACTACCGGATTCACAGTGGGTGGATCAACCAAAGCGATCTTCAATCTGAACTAAAAGGCTTGTATCCTCTTCACAGTCAGACAATCCAAGCCGTGTGCCACAAGTTTCTGCTTGCCCGAGACGGGGTTCGTAAAGCGCGGAAAACGAAGCCTATACCACGCAAGCATGCCCTGCTTGCGGAAAACGGAACAAAGTCCGTTCGCGAAACTATTACTGTGTCTGTGGGTATGAACAGCATCGGGATGTCCATGGTGCAGGGAACATCCTATCCCAGTATCTGCACGGAAGGTTTCTAGAAGTGATGGTGACCAGCATCACGTATCTACGTCCTATACAGGCGTAGTAGACGGGTAGAACCGCCCCGGGAGGAGAGGCCTTCAAAATGGACTCTCCTCCTGTTGCTTACGGTGGCAGCAAGCAGTCGGGAGGCCCCTTGCGTCAAGACCACTGCTTCTAAATGGAGCGTCAGTCCCCGAGAAGGATGAGGGTGTCGTGTACACCTATGGACATCGTCCAGCTTCTGATTTCGAGGGGATCGACAAGAAACCCCCACCTCAAGCGCGAAGCGATAGGTGGGGGAGGTTCATTAGTGACATAACCATCGTTAAAAATAAAAAATCGGCAGCCGCTAAAAGTATTATGGGTGTGATGGCCATAGCCGTTAGAAGCGGGGAAGAAATTACCTTAACGGCAAACGGAACCGATGAGCAAAAGACCATTGACTCCCTGGAAGATTTTCTGTCGAACAAGGAATAGTAGTTTTTTACTGAACATCATTTATATTTATGGTAATGATCGACAATTAACCGGGATAAATGAATGGAATGAAAGCCAAGTAAGGGGAGAGAAACGTCTTCAAGTCGTTTCTCTCCCCTTTTTGCCCTCATCGCGGGGGGGTGAGGGGTTATAACTAGGGAAATTTTGCAGATTTTCTAAATCGATTCATATAGTTAAGAAAAAATTTCCTTCTATAAAAATAAAGTATGGTATATTGATGACAATTGATCATTTTGGAAGGGAGTTGTGTAGGTATGTATGCTGACCAAAAGATAGATTTGCAAGCTGGTAGAAATGACAGGACATCTGCAGATGCTTTAAAACAAACGATAGAAAAGTATGAAAATGCTCTAAATTTGCTGTCTGAATGTATTTTAGGTGTGGATGAACAAGGAAACGTAAATTTCCTTAGCCGTTCTTATGCTCAATTATTAGGAATCGATGATCCCAACTCCGTCATTGGCAAACATTGTACAGAGGTTGTTGAAAATACGAGAATGCATATCGTCATTCAAACAGGAAAAACTGAAATAGGTCATATACTGCGTGTAGGCAATAATAATGTGATCGCAACTCGACTTCCGATTATGAAAGAAGGTAAAATTGTCGGTGCCATTGGAAAAATCATGTTTCATGATGTTGATGAGTTAAAAGCATTAGCCAATCGAATTCATACAATGGAATCCAAGCTAGAATATTATCAAAAAGAATTAAAGCGCATTCAAGGGGCCAAATATTCCTTTCAAAGTATTGTAGGCAACAGCGAAAAAATGAAAGAAGTAAAAAATAATGCAAAAAAGGTAGCTAATAGCCGGTCTACCATCTTAATTAAGGGAGAAACCGGAACGGGAAAAGAGTTGTTTGCCCATGCGATTCACCTGGCTGGTCCTCGTTCAGAAGGTCCGTTTATTCGCCTGAATTGTGCTGCTATCCCTAGAGAATTACTGGAGGCAGAACTGTTTGGGTATGAAGAAGGGGCATTTACGGGAGCAAAAAAAGGCGGCAGGCCCGGCAAATTTGAATTAGCCAAAAATGGAACATTGTTCTTAGACGAGATTGGTGACATGCCATTAGACATGCAGGCTAAATTATTGCGTGTTTTGCAAGAAAAGGAATTTGAAAGAGTCGGCGGCACAAAAGTAAACCAAATTGATGTCCGGTTTATTGCAGCCACCCATCAAGATTTATGGGAATTGACACGCCAAGGAAAATTTAGAGAAGATTTATATTATAGATTGAATGTATTCATGCTGGAAATTCCGCCGTTAAGAGAAAGAAAAGAAGATATTATTCCGATCACCCAGTATTTAATTAATAAATTGAATACTGAATTAGGGACCAATGTAACGTCTATAGATGAAAAAGTAAGCGCTTTATTTATGGATTACCATTGGCCAGGGAATATTAGGGAATTGGAAAATATACTCGAGCGGTCCATGAATGTACTTGAGGAAAGTACGATACAAGTGAATCATCTGCCTGTTTATTTGAGAAAGAGGTGGGAGAGTGAATTGGAGGATGATACTATTTTTTCATTGCAGACGGAAGTGGAAATGGCTGAAAAAAAGGCCATTATGAAAGCTTTGGAGAAAGCATCGGGTAACAAACAAGAAGCAGCGAACCTTCTGGGGATCCATCGAGCCAGTTTATATAGAAAAATTGAAAAATATAACATACCAGAGCATTGAAAAAGGGATGAACGACTCCCTTTTTGTCGCAGAAATGCGAAGAGGTCGCAGTGATGCGAATCTAGTGATAGTAAGATTTAATTAAAAATATGTCGCAAAAATGCGAATTAAATGTAAAGTAATCTATACGAGTAAGATTTAAGAGAGCTTGCCCATGGCACTCAAATGAATCTCTTAAAATAATGTTTGTTGAAAGGTCCCATTCTTCAAACCCTTGACCTCACTGGGTTTAGATGATGAGACCTTTTAGGAGGAAGACCCAAAAGATATGCCTTTTTGGGTCTTCTTTTTTCATTTTTAAACATTGGCATGGCTTTTGCATATTAAATAAGTTAGAAAAACAAAAAGTGATTCTAGCAGACGTTGTTGGATTTCTTATTAGGGAGAAAGGGGATCGATCCCATGGAAAAAAGGAGAGTTTGGCTTGGATAAGATGAACTTGGCTCAATTTTTAATGCGAAGAATTGAAAATACACCAGATAAAGTATATCTGCAATTTGAGCAGCAAAGGATTACTTATGAAGAACTGTATAATCGTATCGTCAAAACGGCAGCGGGATTCTACGAAATGGGTATTCGGAAAGATGATAAGGTTTGCGTCATGTTAAATAATTCTCCTGAATACCTTAATATTTGGTTTGGATTATCATTTTTAGGGGCAATCCTTGTTCCGCTCAATGTTCATTTAAAAGGGGAAGGCTTGCAGTATATTCTCTCGCATTCAGATTGTAAAGTTATAGTAACAGACAAGGAGTTTGTTAAACAAATCGTCTCCTGTCTGTCTTTCTTGCCAAAACAGATCAAGGTTATTATTCGGGAGCATAATGGCAGCATTGTCAAAGATGAAAATGATACAGAGGTTTCTACAATCAATCTAGCAGAATTGTTGAAAACGAATCGTGAACACTTACCTGACCCCAATCTTTCTCAAGAAACGATTAATAGTATCCTCTATACTTCTGGGACAACAGGCCTGCCTAAAGGAGTCATGTTAAGCCATGCAGCTTATGTCAACTCAGGTCAAGCATTTGCCGATCGTATGATTAGTGCTCGTTCAGAAGATATCCTTTTTACAACGCTGCCTTTATTTCATATCAATGCGCAGGCCCATACGACACTAGGTGCCATCCATTCTAACGCGACAATCGCACTAAGTAAAAGGTTCAGTGCCTCGCGCTTTTGGGATGAAATTAGATTCCATGGTGCGACGATTTTTAATTCATTAGGTTCAATGATTCCTATTCTCTGTAAGCAGCCAGAAAAAGAGGATGATTCTCACAATCCCGCAAGATTGACCGCCTGTGCTGCTACACCGAAGGAGTTTTGGAATCGCTTTGAAGAACGTTTTGGAGTCAAAATCGTGGAAGGTTATGGACTGACGGAAACAACAGGCTTTTGTGTATCGAACCCTTTGGAAGCCAATCGTGTTCCATCAATTGGTCATCCCTTTCCTTATATAGATACAAAGGTTGTCGATGAAAATGGGAAGCGCTTACAACCGGGGGAGACCGGAGAAATCTTAATTCAGCCTTTGGAGCCCCATTCCCTAATGGAAGGGTATTATAAAATGCCGGACAAAACAGAAGAAGCGATGAAGGATGGATGGTTTCACACTGGGGACCGGGGATATGAAGACGAAGACGGCTATCTCTATTTCTGTGATCGCTTGAAACAGTGTATAAGACGCCGTGGAGAGAATATTTCTTCTTGGGAAATTGAAAAGATTGTAAATGATCATCCGAAAGTACTCGAATCTGCGGCCGTTGGTGTTCCTTCAGAAGTTGGAGAAGAGGATGTAAAGATTTATATCGCCCTTAAGGAAGGAGAATCAGTGACTTATGAAGAGGTCATCAAATGGTGTGAAGAGCGGATGGCATACTTTATGATCCCGCGTTATGTTCAGTATGTCGATTCTTTTCCAAAGACAGCAACAGAGCGTATACAAAAATTCAAATTAAAGGAAGATGGAGTAGGAGCAGCCTGGGATCGTGAAAAGGCAGGCTATTTAGTGAAACGAAATGTTTAACGGTTATGAATGGTTAAAGAGGGGAGATTCTTATGGCTTATGAAAGTGTAGTCTATTGGCTCAAAGAAGAAGGAATCGCTACAGTCATGATTGATAATCCACCGGTTAATACGTTAAGTTCCGATGTCATACAACAATTGACAGAAGTGATGGAGGAAGTAGAACGTGACCCGGAAGTGATTGTGGTTATTATCACAGGCAATGGAGATAAATCGTTTGTTGCAGGCGGCAACATCAAAGAATTCCCTGAATGGATGGGAAAAGGTGCGGGGTATGCTGAAACGAAATCGAAGTGGCTTCAACATCCTCTCAATAAAATTGATCGTCTCTTGAAGCCGACCATTGCTGCAATTAATGGGTTGGCTTTAGGCGGAGGATGTGAACTGGCCCTTTCCTGTGATTTGAGGGTTGCCGAAGAGCAAGTTCTGATTGGTCTTCCAGAAGTTAAATTAGGATTATTTCCGGGAGCGGGGGGATCCCAGCGTCTTCCCCGATTGATTGGAGAAGGAAAGGCGAAAGAAATGATGTTTATGGGTGAGCCCATTACGGCTCATGAAGCAAAAAACATAGGATTGGTTAACTTTGTTGTTCCTCAAGGAAGGGCTCTTGAAAAAGCAAAAGAAGTAGCCAAACGAATCTCACAGTTTTCCCTTCCGTCCCTTTCTTTAATGAAAAAAGCCATTATGGAGGGAGGCACTGTACCTCTTGAGGAGGGACTTCATATTGAGGCCAAATATTTTGGACAAGTATTCCAAACAGAGGATGTCAGAGAAGGGGTTACGGCATTTATTGAGAAAAGAAAACCAAAGTTTACTCACAGATAAAATGGGGGGATGAAAGATGTTTAAAAAACTGTTAATTGCCAATAGAGGAGAAATAGCGGTTCGAATCATTCGTACATGCAAATCACTTGGAATTCAAACGGTCGCTGTCTATTCAGAAGCCGATTCTCAAGCTCCACATGTAAAAATGGCTGATGAATCCTATCTGCTTGGGGGACCGCGTGTTTCCGAAAGCTATGTCAATATGGATAAGATTTTACATATCGCAAGAGAATCAAAAGCAGAAGCTATCCATCCAGGTTATGGACTTCTGTCCGAAAATGCTGAATTTGCCCGTCGTTGTGAGGAAGAGGGCCTTGTGTTCATTGGTCCGTCTCCTGAAGTGATTTCCCGAATGGGCAGCAAAATTGAATCACGCAAAGCGATGGAAGAAGCCGGTGTTCCAGTCGTTCCTGGTATAACGTACCCATTAGCTGATGCGGAGGAAGCGGTGCAAGTGGCCGATCGCATGGGTTACCCGGTTATGCTCAAAGCCTCAGCAGGTGGAGGCGGTATTGGGATGCAGGTTGTTCGCAGCGCAGATGAAATTCGCAAGGCATTTGGAGGAAATCAAAAACGAGCGACAGACTTTTTTGGTGACGGTGCCATGTATATAGAAAAATATGTAGAGAACCCGAGACATATTGAGATTCAAATTCTGGCTGATGGATTTGGCGATACCGTTTACTTATGGGAACGTGAATGCTCGGTACAGCGTCGTCATCAGAAGGTGGTGGAGGAAGCTCCCTCATCGTTTCTAGATGAAGGGACCCGCAGCAAAATGGGAGAGGCGTCAGTAAAGGCAGCTCAATCAATCGGATATCGAAATGCCGGTACGGTCGAGTTTTTGGTTGATGAGGATAAGAATTTCTATTTTCTTGAAATGAATACACGCCTGCAAGTGGAACATCCGGTCACGGAAGAAATTACTGGTTTAGATTTGGTTGCAGAGCAGCTGCGGATTGCGGCCGGTGATTCATTGAATTTTACGCAGGCTGATGTTAAACGTGAAGGCCATGCGATTGAAGTAAGAATCTATGCGGAAGATCCTAAAACATTTTTTCCATCTCCCGGGACAATAACGAAGTTAGTATTACCTGAAGGTCCTGAAGTTCGCCATGAATTAGCTGTACATGATCAATCGGTCGTCACTCCTTTCTATGATCCTATGATTGCGAAACTCATTGTAAAGGGCAAGGATCGCGACGAGGCGATTGATTATCTGCAAAATGCACTGGCAAACTATCACGTCTCTGGAATTAAAACAAATATTCCGATGTTACAAGAAGTAGCGGCACACCCGGCATTCCGTTCGGGTGATACGACAACCAGCTTTGTGGCTAAGTATTTACAAGAAAAACAAGGAACCGCGACGAATAGCGTGAAATAGGAGGAATGAAGATGAGTCAAGTATTATCAAGTATGGCAGGGAATGTATGGAAAATTCTCGTTAAAGCGGGAGATCACGTAGAGGAAGGGCAGGATGTGGCCATCTTAGAATCGATGAAAATGGAGATTCCAATTGGAGCGGAATTCGGCGGGACTGTCAAAGAAGTAAAAGTCAACGAAGGTGATTTTGTGAATGAAGGAGATGTACTAGTTGAATTTGAGTAAACCCCAAATGGGAAGAAGGGAGACGTGGCGATGAACTGGCCGGCAAGTGTAACGATAAAAGAAGTAGGGCCGCGGGATGGGTTACAAAATGAGAAGGTGTTTGTTTCGACGGAGGATAAAATCGCATGGATCAATCAATTGTCCTGCAGCGGACTGAAACATATCGAGATTACTTCCTTTGTCCATCCAAAATGGATTCCTGCCCTTTCCGATGCCGCGGCGGTGGCAGCAGGCATTAATCGTGTGACAGGTGTAACCTATACAGCTCTTGTTCCGAATCCTCAAGGCCTGGAGCGGGCATTGGAAGCCAACATCGATGAAGCGGCTGTGTTTATGTCAGCCAGTGAGACGCATAATCGAAAAAATATTAACAAATCGATTGAGGATACATTTCCTATTTTAAGAGAAGTGGTACAACAATCCCTCTCAGCAGGAAAGTCTGCCCGAGGATATATTTCAACAGTATTCGGATGTCCTTATGAAGGTGTCGTTAATACAGACCAGGTTATTAGGGTATCGGAAACGTTATTTGAGATGGGAATTGGGGAGTTATCTCTAGGTGATACCATCGGTGCGGCGAATCCGAAGCAAGTACAAGGGGTATTAGAGATTTTATTAAAGCGTTTTCCTGCGGATAAATTTGCTTTACACTTTCATGATACCCGTGGAACGGCATTGGCTAATATTCTAGTATCGTTAGACATGGGAATCACCATATTCGATGCCTCCGTTGGGGGGTTGGGAGGATGCCCGTATGCACCTGGTGCATCTGGCAACGTGTCTACAGATGATTTTCTTTACATGCTGAACAGTATGGGGATCCATACAGGGGTGGATCAGGAAAAATTGCTTTCCGCCTCCCGTTTTATTCAAGATAAGATAGGAAGGCCTTTACCCAGCCGAAGTCTTCAAATCTGCGGCGTGAATGAGTAGGTCAGGTTGATCGATCCGCATATAGGAGGGAGAAAGATAATGCATAAAGCTGTGTTGGTCTCAACAATGGAAAATGGAATTACCCTCATTACTTTAAATCGCCCGGAAGCTGCCAATTCATTATCAATCCAAATGTTGAACGAACTTCGAGAAGCAATTGCTGCATGTAAATTTGATCGATCGGTGCGTTGTGTAATGATCACCGGAGCCGGAGAGAAGGCCTTTTGTGCAGGGGCAGATTTAAAAGAACGGGCAGGAATGGATACGAGTCAGGTACGTAAAACCGTTTCTCTGATTCGAGAGAGCATGAATGAATTAGAAGCTTTGCCACAGCCGGTCATCGCAGTCGTGAACGGAGTCGCTTTTGGAGGGGGAACGGAATTGGCATTGGCTTGTGACATCCGGATTGCTTCAGAAACAGCGAAGTTCGGCCTTACGGAGACCTCACTCGGAATTATTCCGGGCGCAGGCGGAACACAACGCTTGCCGAGATTGATCGGGAAGGGACGAGCCAAAGAGCTCATTTTCACTGCCAGACGGATGGAGGCTGGGGAAGCGCTGGAAATTGGGCTAGTGGAGTATGTGATGCCCGCTGAATCCTTGCTGGATAAAGCATTACATATAGCCAATCAAATCGTTCGCAATGCCCCCGTTGCTATCACTCAGGCAAAATTCTCTATTGATAAGGGATTGAATGTAGATTTAAGCACCGGGCTTTCCATTGAGCAAAAAGCCTATGAATTAACCATTCCGACGAAGGATCGGTTAGAAGGAATACAAGCTTTCAAGGAAAAAAGATCTCCTGTATTTATTGGAGAATAATCAAAACTAGTTTAATAGAGGGGGAAGGATAATGTCAGTTGATGTGAAACCCATGCAGCAAACGTTACAGGAAAGAATGGAACGGATTCAAAAAGGAGGAGCACCTAAATATCATCAGAAAAATCACGAGCAGGGCAAACTGTTTGTTCGTGATCGCTTAAAACTATTGTTTGATCCGGGTTCAGAGCTGGAGGATGCCCTATTTGCAAACTGCTCGGCCGAGGATCTTCCGGCTGATGGAGTAGTGACAGCAATGGGGAAAATCAACGGTCAGGTTGTTTGTGTGATGGCCAATGATTCCACCATAAAAGCCGGTTCTTGGGGAGCACGGACCGTAGAGAAAATTATACGGATTCAAGAAACGGCTGAAAAAATGAAGGTGCCGCTCATCTACCTTGTAGATTCTGCAGGGGCGCGTATTACGGATCAAGTAGAAATGTTTCCTGGGCGCCGCGGGGCTGGCCGAATCTTTTACAATCAAGTCAAATTTTCGGGTAAAGTTCCGCAAATCTGCATCTTGTTTGGTCCGTCTGCGGCAGGGGGTGCTTACATCCCTGCATTTTGTGACATTGTCATCATGGTGGATGGCAATGCATCGATGTACCTTGGCTCTCCAAGGATGGCAGAGATGGTGATTGGAGAAAAAGTAACGTTGGAAGAGATGGGCGGTGCCCGCATGCATTGTTCTGTTTCAGGATGCGGGGATATACTGGCTAAAAGTGAAGAAGAAGCCATTGCAATGGCCCGAGATTACCTCTCTTATTTCCCTGCCAATTTTTCCGAAAAACCGCCTGTCCAGGAAGCGGTGGAACCAAAGCAATTCGAGAAAACGCTGGAAGAGCTGATCCCATCTAATCAGAATACTCCGTTTAACATGTACGAGCTCATCGATAGAATGATTGATGAAGGGTCATTTTTTGAGATCAAGAAGCTGTTTGCCAGCGAACTCATTACGGGATTGGCTCGAATGGATGGCAAGCCGATCGGTATCATTGCCAATCAGCCGCGGGTTAAGGGCGGTGTGTTATTCCACGATACGGCGGATAAGGCAGCTAAATTTATTACCCTTTGTGACGCGTTCCATATTCCGCTTTTGTTTCTCGTTGATGTCCCGGGTTTTATGATCGGTACGAAGGTAGAACGGGCAGGAATCATTCGCCATGGTGCAAAAATGATTTCCGCCATGTCTGAAGCGAGTGTACCCAAAATTTCGGTTATCGTTCGTAAAGCATATGGAGCCGGTCTTTATGCCATGTGTGGTCCTGCATTTGAACCGGATTGTTGCCTTGCTTTACCGACGGCTCAAATTGCGGTCATGGGACCGGAGGCTGCAGTGAATGCCGTTTATGCCAATAAAATTGCCGGGTTACCGGAACATGAACGGGCCTCTTTCATTGAGCAAAAGCGGGAGGAATATAAGCAGGATATTGATATTTACCGACTAGCCTCCGAGATGATCATTGATGGAATCATTCCAGCCAACTCATTGCGTGATGAATTAATTAAGCGCTTTGAAGCGTATTCATCGAAGGACATTATCTTCTCCGAGCGAAAGCACCCGGTTTATCCAGTCTAATTGATGGATTATATTAATGAAGCAACAGGCTTTATGTGACCCTTAAAGAAGATAGGGTGAACCGTAAAATACTAGGTGTGTTTCAGAAAGCGTTATTAAGTTCTCGGAATGTGGCAACCATCAGGGATGGAATTTCAGAAAAATCCATCTTAACATTACTGATTTGGCAGCGTGTAATTGTTATTGGAAAGAATGATATGGGCTGAAATCCAACAAGGGATAACATAATAATGAACTCTCATATAAAAGGGGAAAAGTATAAAATATGGATGTAATGATTATTTTAATTTCACTTGGATTACTCATGTTTTTCGCCTATCGAGGTTTTTCTGTTATCCTTTTTGCGCCGCTGTGTGCTTTGTTTGCCGTATTTTTGACCGATCCAGGATATGTGCTTCCTTTCTTCTCCAATATTTTCATGGAGAAGTTGGTCGGATTCATTAAATTGTATTTCCCGGTTTTTTTACTAGGTGCTATCTTTGGTAAATTGGTTGAAGTAACTGGTGTTGCCGAAAAAATCGCGAAGATTATTGTCCGTTTTATCGGTGCTAAACAAGCGATTCTGGCTATTGTATTAATGGGAGCCATTCTGACTTATAGTGGTGTAAGTTTGTTTGTCGCTGTGTTTGCGATTTATCCGTTTGCGGCCCAATTATTTCGTGAAGCCAATATTCCAAAACGGTTAATTCCTGCAACTATTGCATTTAGTGCGTTTACCTTTTCTATGGATTCTCTTCCGGGATCTCCGCAAATCCAGAATGTCATTCCGACCACATTCTTTAAAACGGACATTTATGCCGCACCAACATTGGGGATTATTGGAGCGTTATTTATCTTCATATTTGGCATGCTGTACTTGGATAGATGTCGACGTAAAGCGGCTGCCGATGGTGAGGGGTACTATGGAAAAGGGGATAAGGCTATTGAATGGGAGGCCGCTGAATCAGAAATGGCAGCCGGCAGCGCTATGGCTGTGTCTGCTCCTTCGGCCGCAGTATCTAGAGAGGCCGTAACAGGAAAAGACTGGATAGCCTTTCTCCCGTTAGTGTTAGTAGGTGTGATGAATAAGTTTTTTACGGAGTCCATTCCTCACTGGTATGCAAATGGCTTTGATTTTACTGTCATTGGCTTAGAAGCGTATGGAAATGTGGATATGTCCAAGGTAATTGGTATTTGGTCCGTAGAGTTGGCTCTTATCATTGGGATCGTGTCTACCATCCTATTAAATGTTAAAGCAGTCAAACTGAATTTTACCTCCAGCCTTAACATTGGTATTAGCGGTTCACTTCTTGCTACGATGAATACCGCAGCTGAATATGGATTTGGAGGAGTCATTGCCTCTTTACCTGGATTTACAGCCATTCAAGACTCTCTTACTGGGATGTTTACGAACCCGTTAATCAATGGAGCCGTAATGACTAATATTTTGTGCGGGATCACTGGTTCTGGATCTGGCGGCATGAGTATATCGTTAAGTTTGATGGCGGAGAAGTATATAGAAGCAGCTGCCATGTTTGATATTCCTTTGGAAGTTTTACATCGTGTCATCGCAATGGCTGCTGGCGGGTTGGACACGTTGCCCCACAATGGAGCGGTTATCACTTTGCTTGCGGTGACAGGATTAACTCATCGCCAAGCATATAAAGACATCTTTGCCATTACATTGATTAAAACAATTGCTGTATTCTTTGTCATCGGTGTCTACATTACTTTTTCAATTGTATAACATCGAAGTGTTCGGATAATCAAAGATCCTCCGATTTCATATAATCTGAGGATCTTTTGTATTTAATCGGGTTCAAACTGAAACCCGATAAGCAAATAGAAAGAGGTACTAATCTATTTATCCAATTGATATGAAGATATTTCAGATGTTAAAATATATCAACCCGCATAAAGAATGTGCTAAAGTCATTCATCATTCATGTCAATGCATTGGCTGCGTTTGCAACACCATATCAACTTTAACATGGTCCGGCAGAATTCCCCTTCCTCAAGGAGCGTGAAGGGCACAGCCCAGCGAGTAGGGATGGGATGAATGTCGGTTCGGGGCAGCCGAACAGCTTTTTTGTCTGGATAGAACCCTCGGATTCTTGTCGAAAGAAAAGAGAGGATAAATCTTCCACCCTCCCTTGATTCGAACGTATGTTCCTTGTATGATAATGATAAGGGAGGTGACCGCATGTATCGCACGTTGAAAACGGCCTTTACAGTGAATCAACAGACGCTTCACCACTTATTTGACATACGACGGATATGCGGAACGATTTGGAATGACTGCGTGCAGCTTGCCCGCTATTATTACCGGATTCACGGCTCGTGGATCGATCAAAGCGCTCTTCAGTCCGAACTAAAAGGGTTGTACCCTCTTCACAGTCAGACGGTACAAGCGGTGTGCCACAAGTTTCTCCATGCCCGGGATGGTGTTCGCAAAGCGCGGCAAACGAACAAATCCATGCGGTATCCGTACAAGGAAAAGTTCGTCTTCCATCCGAAATGGGTGGACAAATCCTTCGTGCTCGAAGGACGCAAGCTCACACTCAGCCTGGGCAGGTGGAACAAGAAACAACAGGCACCGCTTGTGGTGACGCTCGCATCGGTCCCAAACGGCCTAGTCAAAGAAGTGGAACTCGTCTATGATGGTCAGTGGCATGCTTGTTTGTCGTATGAAGACGGAATCCAGCCCGTACCGGTGCAGGACGACCACACGGCAGCGATCGATCCCGGTGAGATCCATACGATTGCCGCTGTATGTACAAACGGACAAGCTCTCGTGATTTCGGGAAGGAAGATGCGCAGTATTCACCGATTGCGCAACAAAAAAGTGAGGGAACTGCAAATCCTCATGAGCCGGTGTAAAAAAGGCTCTAGGAAATGGCGCCAATACAACCGGGCGAAGAAATATATCCTCTCTAAAAGCGAACGGCAGCTTGGGGATATCTTACACAAGACGACACGCGCCTTTGTAGACTGGTGTGTGGAACAAGGAGTCGGCCATGTCGCTCTTGGTGATGTGGAAGGTGTACAACGTCACAGCAGCAAACGAAACAAACACCGGAAACAAGTACGTTCCAAAAAGGTGAACCAAAAACTCAGCAATTGGAGCTTTGGAAAGGTCACTGAACAGTTGACGTATAAACTAGAAGCGGCCGGTATCTCGTTATCCAAAGAAAACGAAGCCTATACGACGCAAGCATGTCCTGCTTGTGGGAAACGGAACAAAGTCCGTTCACGAAACTACCGCTGTGCCTGTGGGTATGAACAGCATCGAGATGTTCATGGTGCGGGGAATATCTTATCCCAGTATCTGCACGGGAAGTTCCTAAAAGTGATGGTTGCCAGCATCACGTATCTACAGCCTATATAGGCGTAGTAGACGGGCAGAACCGCCCCGGGGGGGAGGGGAGGAAGATTTTCAAACTCGACTCTCTCCCTGTTGCTTACGGTGGCAGCAAGCAGTCGGGAGACCCCTTGCGTCAAGACCACTGCTTCCGTATGGGAGCGTCAGTCCCCGAGAAAGACGAGGGTGTCGTATACACCTATGGACATCGTCCAGCTTCTGGTTTCGAGGGGATCGACAAGAAACCCCCACCTCAAGCGCAAAAGCGGTAGGTGGGGGAGGTTCATAGCTTGTTCCCGACCATGTATCATTATGGGGGCTTTTAATTAAAATTCGTCGTGAATTTGAGCAGGTCATCAATGTTCGTCCCGCAAAAACGATGGGGGGTGTGAGGTCGCCATTATTGAATCCTAAAGATTTTGACCTGATTGTCGTTCGGGAGAACAGCGAGGGAGAATACAGCTCAGTCGGGGGAAAAATCCATCAGGGGGAAGATGAAATCGCGATTCAAAATGCCATTTTTTCGAGGAAAGGAACAGAACGGGCGATGCGTTTTGCGTTTGAGCTGGCATCCAAACGGAGAAAGCATGTAACCAGCGCTACCAAATCCAATGGAATCGTTCATTCTATGCCCTTCTGGGACAGTGTGTTTGAAGACGTTGCGAAAGAGTATCCGGAGATAAGTACAGACTCGCAGCATATCGATGCATTATCGGCATTTTTTGTGACCCAACCAGAAAGATTTGACGTCATTGTAGCGAGTAACTTATTTGGGGATATTTTGACGGATTTAGGCGCGGCCATCATGGGCAGCATTGGCATTGCTCCGGCAGCCAACATTAATGTCAACGGAAAATATCCTTCCATGTTCGAACCCGTTCATGGATTGGCTCCGGATATTGTCGGAAAAGGAATCGCTAACCCAATCGGCCAAATGTGGACGGCCAAAATGATGTTAGACCATTTTGGAGAAGAAGAGCTTGGGAGCACATTATTAAATGTCATCGAAAGTGTAACGAACGATGGATTTTTAACACCGGACATTGGCGGGAAGTGCACGACAAAAGAGGTAACGGATGAGGTCATTAAAAGGCTGAAAAGCTGAAGGTAGTCTTTAAGTTAATAGGGGAGTTAAGGGGTATGCACCGTAAAAACCTGAAAAAAAACAGGATACAAATTTAGAGGTGACGTTGCTGTTAGGACCCCCGCTTTCAATGAATTTACATATTAAATCAAAGGAAAATCCCCGGAAATCGCCCTTCATCTTTTCACTGAGATGCAGGGCGATTTTTTTATGGTTACTTATCGACGAAACCATAAAAATATCTACGGAATGTTCGAAATATCTATTATTCCACAAATTTAGTGCTTTTTTAGTGTTCATTCAGCAAGAAACTGACCGTTTTTTCATATTCACGCAAAAAACACCGAAGAATTAGACTTTTTCCTTTTGATAGTTGACAAAAACAGTAGGATTAATCATTATTAGAAGATGAGAAATAATGCGGATTAATCCAATCGGAATTACAATGGGGTGAATATATGTATTTAACGATAGATGGAATTGAAAAAAGCTTCATCAATGAAAGAAAAGAAAAAGTAAAGGTGCTGGATGAAATTAATCTGGAAGTTGAAAAAGGCAGCTTTGTTTCGATCGTCGGGCCATCTGGCTGCGGTAAATCAACGCTGCTTTATTTAATTGCCGGACTTGATAAGGCAGATAAAGGAGATATACGGGTAGCCGGAAATAAGGTGACAAAGCCAGGGCCAGAACGCGTGGTCGTGTTCCAAGAAGCAGGATTGTTTCCATGGTTAACGGTGCTGGAAAATGTGACGTATGGATTGCTGTTAAAGAAAATGCCGAAAGAAGAAGCGAAGGCAAAAGCGTTGGACGTGTTAAAAATGGTTCACCTCAGCCGTTATGTCGATTCCTATCCTCATCAGCTTTCAGGAGGCATGAAACAAAGAGTGGCCATCGCAAGGGCTTTAGTGATGGAACCAGACATCTTGTTGATGGATGAACCGTTTTCTGCCCTTGATGAACAAACAAGAATGGTGCTTCATAAAGAGTTGTTGGACATTTGGCGCAAAACGAAAGTCACAATCTTTTTCATCACGCATAATATTCGGGAAGCCGTTCTTCTTTCGGAACAAATTGTCGTTTTCGCAACCCGTCCGGGGAAAATCAAGCAAATCATTTCCGTTCCGTCCACGAAAGATGGTGTCATGCCGGATAGTGTGACGCTCAATACTGAACAAAAAGTGCTGTCCATTTTGCAGGAAGAAATTGAAAAAGTACTGAAGGAGGAAATGGGGAATGACTACAGCTTTAAGACGAATCATATTCATCGCGATGATAGCGGGGATATGGGAAGTCACATCTAGACTTTCCGGTCTTCCGGCATTTATGTTTCCCAGCCTGACACAAGTGTTTGAGACACTGTTTAACGGGCTGGTAAGCGGACAAATAACTGGCGCAATTGTTAAAAGCCTTGGCCGTATCCTGCTTGGATTTACCATAGCCATTATTGTCGGTCTTATTTTAGGTTATTTCATTTGGCGGTATAAGCTTGTTGAAGATACGCTCGGGTTCATCGTCACAGCCCTTCAATCGATTCCAAGTATCGTTTGGTTTCCATTAGCAATCATTTGGTTTGGATTGAACGATTTCTCGATTTTGTTTATCGTTACAATCGGAGCTACCTGGACGATGACCGTAAATGCAACAAGCGGTTTTAAAAATGTTCCTCAGCTCTATCAACGGGTTGCCAAAACATATGGGTCAAGCGGTTTTCATTTTATACGCACCGTGATTTTACCGGCCTCTGTCCCTCAAATCATTTCCGGTTTGCGAATTGCGTGGGCCTTTTCCTGGCGTGCATTAATGGCCGGTGAATTGCTTGGCGGCGGAGGCGGTCTTGGTCAACTTCTGGAAATGGGAAGATCACTCGGACAAATGGATCTCGTTATTTCCGTGATGATCATCATCGCCATCATCGGAACGATCGTTGATAATGTCGTGTTTTCCCGTTTAGAACGCAATGTTCAATTAAAATGGGGAATCAGTCAGCGCTAGTTAAAGTGCAGCTTCGAAAAAGAGAACAAAAAGAGCCGAAAAGTCGAGACGTGCATATTTGAGCAACCGATTATATGGTAATAATACGGTTGATGTTCATGTTTCCCGTACTTTTTGAGCAACCTTTTAAAGAGAATGATCATTTTATAAGGAGAGACAAATATGCTGAAAAAATCATTACTTTCGCTTATCATTTCCATATTGTTTATCGGAGTGTTAAGTGGATGCGCCCAATCGGGAGGAGAAGAAGGAAAAGATTCCGGGGAACAAACCGTAAAAATCGGTTACTTTCCGAACTTAACGCACATCGCTACAATCATTGCTTTGGAGAAAGGCTTTTTTGCAGAGGAATTTGGAAAAGATGTGAAGATTGAAACGAAAACCGTGACAAATGGCGGGTTATTTATGGAAGCAATGTCCACAAAGGCAATCGATGTTGGGACAGTTGGTCCGGGTCCGCTGCTTAACTTTTACGTGAAAAATCCGGAATATCACCTGATTTCCGGAGCGGTCAATGGCGGAGCCGTTCTTGTTGCAAGCGAAGCCAGCAATATTAAAGATTTAAAAGATTTAGACGGTAAAAAAGTGGCCATTCCTGTTATCGGAAGCACGCAGGATGTTATGCTTCGAAAAGCACTTCAAGACGTGAATTTAAAAACAACAACAGAAGGCGGCACAGTCGAATTGTATGCAGCGGCTCCTGCCGATACAGCTCCCCTTTTCGTCCAAAAATCAGTTGATGCAGCTGCGACGCAAGAGCCTTGGGGCTATGTACTTGAAACTCAAGCTAAAGGAAAGCTATTGCTTGACTGGGATGAATTCGCATGGGGTAAAGAGTCAACAAACACGGTAGTAGCCGCAAGTAAGGAGTTTTTGGAAAAAGAAGACCAAGTTACTGCTTATTTAAAGGCTCATAAGAAAGCTGTTGACTTTATAAAAGAAAACCCTGAAGAAAGCCAAGATTTAGTCATTAAACATCTGAAGGAACTGACTGGAAAAGAATTAAACAAAGAAGAAGTTACTGCCGCATTGTCACGCTTAGAAGTGACAACAGATGTGAATGAACAAGTCATCCAGGAAATGGCCGACATCAGCAAAGAAGCGGGATATATCCCAAGCAGCGATATTAAGGGTATGATTAATCTGAAACTTCTTGAAGGAGCTTCGGAATAACACCATTTTAATATCATGCATGAACTAAATCACGAAGAAAGAACCCATCTTAAACGAGATTAAGATGGGTTCTTTCTTTTTGGCCTGTTTGTAAACTAAAGTGGCGGCCAGGAGTTCATTTTAAGTCAGTTGGAGAAAGCAGGGAAGGGTCGAGTAAAGAAGAACTTTTTAGTCCATACAGATAGGAACTGAGGAGGTATCAATAAAATAATCTGACTATTCGAAAAAAGAGGGTTTTTCTTTGACTAACCGAAAAAATATATATACAAATAATAAACTTTGAAAAGTTCCGAAGATACCTCAATAAAAGGAGGAGAAAAATGGGGAAATCTATCCTTGTTGATGTACAGGAAGAAGTAAATTTAGTAGCAGAAGCGATTAAGTCTGTTTTAGATTTGGAAGTTATCGTCTATGATCACGATGGAGTGGTTGTTGCGTCTACAGGAGGGGGGCAGCATGCGATTGTGGGTGAGACTGTTCGAGGACATATTATTAAAGAGGTTTTAAAAACGGATAAGCCTATTTTCAATTTGGACCCCGGATTTCACGAAGTGTGCAAAAGCTGCATTTTACATAAAAACTGTCCTGAAAAAGCAGATGTCTCATTTCCTTTAAAACATGACGGTGTGAACGTAGGAGTGATTAGTTTAACAGCGTTTTCAGAAGTACAGAAGGAGGAATTCAAAGAAAAACACCTCGTTTTATCCAATTATCTTGGGAAAATGGCAGACTTGATTAGCAGCAAAATAAATGCAAAATCGCTTTTAAAAAAGTATTTAAGGATGTTCCAGATGCTTCAAGTGGCTATTCAGTCTATGTACGAAGGCATAATTGCAGTGGATCAAAACGGGTATATTTTAGAATTAAATCATTCGGCAGAAAAAATTTTAAAAGTAAAAAGAAGTGAAATACTCACACTCAATATATTAGATATCATCCCTGATTTGCCAATTGCTAAAGTATTATCAACTGGTAAAGGATACTCGGATGTTGAGTTTTCTCTTCAAATACATAGAAAAACAATACAGGTAGTTGGCAGTGCTATTCCACTGGTTCATGATGGTCACATCATTGGAGTTGCCATTTCATTTAAAGATTTAACTGAAGTTCAAAAATTAGCTTATTCAATAACTTCAGAAGTGGATGATTCTACATTCGATATTATCGTGGGGAAAAGCCCATCCATTTTACAAGCGAAAGCGACTACTAAACAAATAGCAGCAACTGATTCAACCATTATTTTTTTAGGCGAAAGCGGAACGGGCAAAGAACTTTTTGCAAGGGCCGTTCATCAAGAGAGTCAAAGAGTGAACAAACCATTTCGCGCCATTAACTGTGCGGCCATTCCAGAACATTTATTAGAAAGCGAATTATTTGGCTATAGTGAAGGAGCATTTACAGGGGCAAGAAAAAAAGGGAAGCCCGGGAAATTTGAAATGGCAAATGGAGGAACCATCTTCCTTGATGAGATTGGGGATATGCCGCTTCATTTACAGGTGAAAATTTTAAGAGTATTAGAAGAAAGAAAAGTTGAGCGAATTGGTTCGAATACTTCTCTTGATATTGATGTGAGAGTCGTGGCAGCAACCAATAAAAATCTAGAGCAGATGGTACATGATGGCGAATTTCGAGAGGATTTATTTTACAGATTAAATGTTATCCCCCTTCATATTCCCCCGTTACGCCAAAGAGTCGGGGATATTCCAGTCCTTCTTCACCATTTTATAGAGCACTATGTCAATATTATAGGTAAACCAGTAAGAGGGTTCACCCCTGAAGCAGAAGAGTGCTTATGTTCTTACAGCTGGCCGGGAAATATTCGAGAACTTCAAAATACTGTAGAGTACGCTATTAATATGGCTGAATCTAATTGGATAAAAATAGAGAATTTACCATCCAGGATTAGGGATCGTAATCACCAAAGTCATTTAGAACAAACATTTACGTTAGCGGAGATGGAAGAAAAAATGATTAAAAATGCATTGGAAAAATATGACGACACTTTGAATGGAAAGAAACAGGCAGCAAAAGAATTGGGTATAAATGTAGCTACTTTATACAGGAAGATTAATAAATTTGCTATTAATTAATCGCAAAATGCAAATGCAGCTCGCAATTTGCGAATGATTCTAAAAGTGCAGTAGATTAGTCCTTTTTTTATTTATTAGGACTCATCTACTTTTTTTCTTTGCAATTTGCGAAAAAGAGAAATGGGTAAACAACCTTTTATGAAGGACAAGGTATGCTTAAATGTCTTTTATCTTAAGGACTTAGATAGTTTTTTATGAAACTATAAAACTTGGCATAAGAATTGCAAATAATTAAGGTGAAAAGAAAAATACGAGGTGAGGGTGGTATATGAATACGATTCGCAAAATTAAATGAGAAACCGAACTCTGGAAGAAAGAAGAATCAGCAAAAGCGTGTTATCTGAAATTCTATATGGGAGTGATTAATATGAAGATCAAGCAAAGCATTGAAAAAGTACCTGGAGGTCTTATGGTGATTCCGCTCATGCTGGGTGCACTATTTAATACGATTGATCAGCTCCATATTCCAGTGGTGATGGAGATTCTTAAATCATTGGGAGTCTCACCGGTCCAAGAAGGGATTTATGAGTTTATGAGAATCGGGGGTTTTTCGGAAGCGCTCTTTAAAAATGGTACCTTAACGCTTATCGGTTTATTCCTGTTCTGTGCGGGGAGCCAGATGAATTTGCGGGTCGGTGGAAAAGCCTTAAAGAAAGGGATTTTACTAACTTCAAGCAAGTGTATTACCGGTATTACGATCGGCCTCCTATTCGGGATGTTTTTTGATCCGATGAACGGACTCCTTGGCTTATCCACGCTGGCCATTATTGCGGCCATGACGAACGGAAATGAAGGGATGTATGCAGTTCTCACAGGGCAATATGGAAACCGTTCGGATGTGGGAGCGATTTCTGTTTTAACCTTAAATGACGGACCTTTTTTTACAATGCTTGCATTGGGAATGGTAGGGGTTAATTTTCCTATTATCGCATTCATCGCTGTATTGCTGCCAATCGCTTTAGGGATGTTACTAGGGAACCTGGATGAGGAAATTCGGGAATTTTTAAAGCCTGGCGAAACCTTGCTCGTTCCTTTCTTCGCTTTCTGTCTTGGAGCGGGAATGAACTTTATGAGTTTCTTCAATGCAGACGCTGTTTGGGGAGGTCTCGCTCTCGGATTTGCTACTACTATTTTAACGGGTATTACGGGAATTTTAGTGTATCGGTTGTTCGGTGAGAAAAGCACAATTGGACCTGTCGCGGAGGCCTCTACTGCTGGGAATGCGGTTGGAACCCCTGCAGCTATAGCTGCGGCTGCATCCGTTGCAGCGGGAGCGGGCCTCATGACCTTGGAAGAGGCACAAAATTTTCAACAAGTTGCTAATCTGGCGACAGTACAAATTTCGATCTCTACTATAACAACCTCGATTTTATGTCCAATTGCCGTTATCTTTTGGGATAAATATCAAAGAAGCAAAGGAATTGACGGTCGTCTGGAAGATGTATCAAGCGAGATAGAAGTGCCTGTTGAACTGAACCAATCGTCCTAGAAAGGGGAAAAAGACGTGGAGTGGATAAAGATTAATATTGCAGATTACATTTGTACCATCACTATTAATAATCCGCCGATGAATATTTTGACAAAAGAATTTCGCCATGAATTTGTTCCTTTTATGGAAGAGTTAAAAAAACGATCGGACGTTCGTGTTGTTATCTTAACAGGTGAAGGTGATCGGGCATTTTGTGCAGGTGCGGATTTAAATGAGGAAGGTGAATTGACGCCGGATACTGTACGCTCTTTTTTAGAGGAGGATTGCAGAATTTATGATGTAGTCAATGAGATGCCCCAACCAGTCATTGCTGCTGTCAATGGGTATGCTTTCGGAGGAGGATTGGAGCTGGTTTTGGCTTGTGATCTTCGCATTATGTCGGAGCGTGCAAAACTTTGTGCTGCAGGAGTAAAGGTGGGATTGGTTGTCGGACCGACCCGCCTGGTACGACTGCTTGGAGAGGCGTATGCCAAAGAAGTCATATTAACAGGCAGAACCGTATTAGCTGAGGAGTCATTTCAAAGAGGCCTGGCTAATAAGGTAGTTCCGCATGAAGAGTTAATAGAGGAAGCATTGGAGTGGGCCAGGTTGATTGCTTCCCGTGCCCCTATTGCTATAAGAAAAGCAAAGGATACCATTCAGAAAACACTCGATTTGAATTGGCGGGAAGCGATGTCACAGGAATTGGATGCTTTTGTTGCCTGCCAAGAAACATGGGACCATAAACATGCGATTGAATCTTTTTTCAATAAACAAATCCCAGAATTTAAAGGAAAATAGCAGAATCTGCAATTCGAAGATTGAAAGCTTTATTTTCATCCATCTTTAAGAGAAGAGAAAGAAAAGAGTGCAGTCAATACAATCGAGTATCTGACATGACCAAGAAGCATGTAAAAGAATAGTAGACATATAGGAGGAATTATCCGTTATGAAAGAAGCATTAATGTACCGCGCAGCGACTACTTTGATTGATGTATTGGCGGGTGTTGTTGAAGGAGAAAAAGTATTGATTTTAACAGATTTTCTAACAGAGGGCATTTCAAAAACATTGGCGTCTGTGACCTATTCTTTAGGTGCAGAACCTATCACGATGTCCATGCCGCCAAGAAAGGGGCATGGTGATTCTTTACCCGAGGCTGTCGCTGCAGCGATGAAAAAAGTTGATGTAGTGATTGCGCCTACTACTTACAACATCGCCCACACTAAAGCTCGGCATGAGGCGCAAGCGGCAGGAGCACGAATTTTGGTTTTGCCGGAATCTCATGAAAATATTTTGTTAAGCAAGGGATTGCGTGCCGACTTTATTGCGTTGAGACCTCAAGTGGAACGGGTAGCCGACATATTAACAAATGGAGAGCAGGTTCGGATTACAACGTCTCAGGGCACAGATTTATATTTATCAGTCAAAGGACGTGAAGGAAGAGCGTTAACGGGCTTTGCCAATACGAAAGATATATCAGCTGTACACTGCATTGAATCTAGTATTGCACCGGTGGAAGGATCGGCTGAAGGGATTTTAGTGGTAGATGGAAGCATTCCGGGAGTCGGTCTCATCGACACGCCTGTTATAGTCGAATTCAAGAAGGGAAAGGCGGTTTCCATCTCAGGAGGAAAGGAAGCGGATCTGTTTCGAAAAGTATTGGAAGAGCGAAATGATGAAGAAGGAAATATCTATTTTGCCGGTGAGTTCGGGATCGGCATGAATCCCGAATGTGAACTAGAAAACAGTATGTTAAGCGATGAAGGCGTGTTCGGGACGATTCATGTGGCTTTAGGTACGAATGCTTATATCGGAGGAACCATTAAGGCTAAGGGGCATTATGACATGGTTGTAAAAGACGCCACAGTGGAAATCGACGGTAAAGTCATTCTTGAAAATAATGAACTCTATTTATAAAGCTTGACATTGAATCATTCGTATCACCTGTAGAAAGATTTGTAGAGTGCATCGGAATTTATCCCGCATTAACGAGCAGTAAGACCCCCACTTCAAAGCTTAGAATCATCTGAGAAGCTTAAGTGGGGGATGAAGGAAAACCCCCACTGATGGAAGTTTCCTTTATTGCTCCCTAAATAAAAGATAGTAAGTCTCCGCAGAATGAAGCCTCACTTTATATGAAACGATTGAAAAATTGAAATAAACGCTAAATAAAAAAAGGAAGGGATGGATTAGATGAGTGCTTTAAAAGGGATTCGTGTTGTTGATCTCAGTCAGGTGATGGCTGGTCCTTATTGCAGTATGCTGTTAGCTGATATGGGGGCTGATGTAATTAAAATTGAACCGCCGGGCGGGGAAAATACAAGGAGGTGGCCGCCGCACAAAGAGGGAGAAAGTGCTGCTTTTATGGCTATAAATCGAAATAAACGAAGTATGACGCTTGACTTAAAAACAGATGAAGGACGGAATGTCTTTTATAAGTTAATTGAAACAGCGGATGTTCTTGTTGAAAATTATCGCCCAGGAGTGGTCAAGCGACTAGGCGTAGATTATGACACTCTTAATCAGATTAATCCCCAGTTAATTTATTGCTCCATTTCTGGTTTTGGTCAGTATGGTCCCTATTCTTCACGTGGAGGTTATGACTTAATTGCACAGGGAATGACCGGAATCATGAGTGTAACGGGTGAAAGGGGCGGAAATCCCGTCAAATGCGGGCTTCCTATTACAGATTTGGGTGTAGCGCTATTCTCTGTCTATGGAATTTTATCAGCTTTGTACGCTAGAGTTCACTCCCATGAGGGGCAATTTATTGATGCTTCTCTGTTTGACACGGGGCTTGCGTTATCGGTATGGGAAAGTACCCAGTATTGGGTGAACGGTGAAACTCCTGAACCTACCGGGAGCGGCCATCGACTATCCGCCCCTTATCAAGCATTTCAAGCAAGTGACGGCTATTTCACGGTAGGTGCAGATACACCGCATCATTGGCCAGAATTTTGCACAATAATTGGAAGACCTGAATTTTTGAGTGATGAACGGTTTGTGGATGATCCCTCTCGAATTCAGAACTTAAAGGAATTTGTGAGGCTAATTGAAGAAAAAACAAGTTTAAAGCCTAGGAGTTATTGGTTGGAGAAGTTTGAGGAGGCAGGGATTCCTGCAGGTCCAATCAACACTTATCCTGAATCACTAAATGATTCACATACCTTTTCTCGAAGAATGGTTGAAGAGATAGAGCATCCGGTAGCCGGAAAAATAAAAGCACTGGGCATCCCTATTAAACTATCAAAAACACCTGGCCGGATAAAGCATGCAGCTCCTTTATTAGGACAGCATACAGAGGAAATATTAAAAGAATTAGGGATGGAAAGATTAGATTCATCCTGGATAAATAGCTAAGGATACAGGAAAACGGTGGAAACCAGATTATCGAAACAGCTTTTACTATGAAATGGCCATGTATAGGAGTGTGATTTTGATGATTCACTATTTAAGAGGAAGAGTTCCATCCATCCATTCTGAGACGTTTATTCATGAGACGGCACAAATTATCGGAGACGTTAGAATTGCCAAGGATGTCAGCATTTGGCCACAGGCAGTATTAAGGGGAGACGATTTTAATTTTATTGAGATAGGAGAAGGCAGCAATATTCAAGATGGTTGTATCTGTCACGTTACACAAGAACTTCCTTTACAAATCGGAAAAAGGGTCACAGTGGGGCATGGTGCTATCTTGCATGCTTGTAAAATCGAAGACGGAGCCTTGATTGGGATTGGAGCCAAAGTTTTAGATGGGGCTGTGATTAAGAAGGGGGCACAAGTAGCAGCGGGAGCAGTGGTACCTCCAGGACGGATTGTTCCGGAAGGGATGCTGGCCGTAGGAGTTCCTGCCAAAGTGATTCGTGAACTAACGAATGAAGAGAAAGAGGAACTTGTAAAAAATGCAGCGGAATACGTTGAACTTTGGAAACGTGACTATAACAAAGGGGGGGAAGGGAAGTTATGATTCAGAAGCATAAAAGCTTAGTAGAAAGAGCCGCACAAGTATTGCCGCCAGTAGCTAACAGAGCGACAACGCTTGGAGTTATAAACGCTTACGGCTCCATAGTAGTAGATGAAGTTGGGAAAAAGTATCTGGATTTTGCAAGCGGTGTAGGTGTAAATAATGTAGGACATTGCCATCCTGAAGTCATAGAAGCTGTGAAAAAACAATTAGATTCTATGATTCATGTTGGTCATAATGTTGCCTATTATCCTTCTTATATTGAACTGGCGGAAGAACTAAATGACCTTACGGGTTCTCAACGAATGGTGTACTTTTCAAATAGCGGGGCTGAAGCCAATGAAGGAGCTATTAAGTTAGCCAAAAAAGCAACAAAACGACCAGCGATCATTTCTTTTAAAAGAGGATTTCATGGCCGGACGTTAGCCGCGGCGTCTATTACCTTTTCGAGCTCAGCTTATCGGAAAGATTATGAAGGGTTGCTTCCGAGTGTATACTCCTGCGATTATCCTTACGCTTTTCGAACTGGACTTAGTGAGGAAGAAGAAGCGAAAAGATGTTTAAAAAGCATTGAAGAGGTATTTCAATATCAGGTTGATCCTTCTCAAGTAGCTGCCATTATACTTGAGGTTATGCAAGGGGAAGGCGGATACATTGTTCCTCCGAAAGAATTTTTAGAAAACATAAGAGACCTTTGCAACCAACATGGTATTCTCCTCATTTTTGATGAGGTTCAAACCGGCTTCGGAAGAACAGGTAAGATGTTTGCTTATGAACATTTTGAGATTGAACCTGATATCCTCACTTTAGGCAAGGGGATTGCAGCGGGTTTTCCTTTAAGTGCAGTAGTTGCGAAACGAGAAATCATGGAGAAGTGGGAGCCTGGAACACATGGCGGCACCTATGGCGGCAATCCGGTCTCTTGTGCAGCTGCTTTAGCCTCCATCAAAGTTTTAAAGCGGGAAGGAATAGAAAATGCTCAAAAGATGGGGACGTATTTAAAGAAACACTTACTTGGCCTGAAAAAAGAATTTGAAGGAATTGGGGATGTGAGAGGTCTAGGTTTAATGATTGGTATAGAATTTATAGATGATAAAGGCCAACCAGATGCCAAAAAGGTAAATTGGTTGAGAAATGATGCTCTAGAAAACGGACTCATTCTTTTACCTTGCGGCACTGATAAAAATGTTTTACGTTTTATTCCTCCGGTCACGGTATCAAAAGCAGAGCTTGATCAAGCAGTTCTTATACTAAAAGAAGGATTACAGAAACTAGGTAAAAAGGAGAGAGGCCATGCTATATATTAACGGTGTATGGAAATCTGCCTATTCAAAAGAATGCTTGACGGTCTATAATCCCGCCACCTTAGAAAAAGTTGGCGAGGTCGCCTGCGGTGGAACAGAAGAAGTAGAAGAACCATGCTGATTATGGGCTTGCTTCTTACTGTTACACCTCCTATTTAAATCGTGCCTTCTGTGTAATGGAATCTCTAGAATACGGGATTATTGGGATCAATGATTCTATGCCGACAACGGCTCAAGCTCCATTTGGGGGAATGAAAGAAAGCGGTATTGGAAGAGAAGGGGGAAAATACGGAATTAAAGAGGATTTAGAAGAAAAATTTGTTTCTCTAAATATTGGATAATCGAAGGAGCAAGGCAATGGAACTAAAAATGAAACAATTGGAGGAGTTTATACCTTCAAATCAAATTTTTACGAGTATAGCTGATCGGTATAGTTATAGCTATGATGCTTCGTTTGGAACCTTTCTTCCCGATATCGTCATACAGGTAAAGAATAAAAAAGAAGTTTCTTCTATTTTAAAATTAGCAAACCAGCATCAAATTCCGGTATACCCAAGAGGGCAAGGGACTTCCCTAAGCGGAGGGCCCCTTCCCGTGAAGGGGGGAATTGTTTTAGATATGTCTCAATGGGATAGTTATTTGGATGTCTATCCGGATGACCTAATTGCAGTTGCTTCACCGGGGGTTCTCACAGCAAGGATTAATGAAGCTGCGGGACAATATGGACTCATGTATCCTCCTGATCCAAGTAGTGCCCATGTTTCTACCATAGGAGGAAATCTGGCTGAAAACTCCGGAGGACCAAGGGGGTTAAAATATGGTGTGACAAAGGATTATGTAATTGGATTAGAAGTGGTCACACCTGAAGGAGAAATCATCAAAACTGGAGGGCGTACCATTAAAAACGTAACGGGTTATGATTTAACAAAGTTAATCGTCGGATCTGAAGGAACTCTTGGCGTCATAACTGAAGTAACATTAAAACTAATTCCTAAGCCATCCGCCACCTTGACGTTGATGGCCGTCTTTGATGATCTCGTTCTTTCTGGAAAAGCAATATCTAACATTTTAACTTCCGGTATTCTTCCTTCCAAAATGGAGATAATGGACCAGTCTTCTATTATGGCAGTTGAAAATTATGAACCGTTAGGCCTTCCTGTTGAAGCCGAAGCGATTTTATTAATGGAACTTGATGGTCATCCACTTGCAATTGCAGAAGAAATGAAAAAAGTTGAAAAAATTTTTAAACAAATCGGCGCCGTAAAAGTCAACATTGCTGGAAGTGAGACAGAAGCGGCTAGTTACTGGAGGGCCAGAAAATTAGTTTCACCGGCAATCGTTAAAATAAAACCGACAAAAGTTTCAGAAGATGCTACTGTACCACGCAGTAAGATTCCTGATATGTTTCGAAGATTAAAAGAAATACGTGAAAAATATAATGTTCATCTTGTTGTTTTCGGCCATGCCGGAGATGGAAACCTTCATCCGAATATTATCTGTGACAAAAGGGATGAAGAAGAGATGATACGAGTGGAAAAAGCAGTTGAGGAAATCTTTGAGGCTGCCATTCAATTAGGTGGAACGCTCTCGGGAGAACACGGAATCGGTACGTTAAAGTCTCCATTTATGGAGATGGAGTTGGGAGCCGCAGGATTAGATATGATGAAACGAATTAAACAAGCTTGGGACCCTAATAATATTTTAAATCCCGGGAAAATTTTTCCGGAAAAAGGGCAGAAGTTGGTGTTGAGGGAATGAATAAGGTATCTGATCTTCAAAAGAAATTGCATTATGACGAGACATTCAATTGTGTCCAGTGTGGATATTGTCTACCGGCTTGTCCCACGTATGAAACAATGAAAACAGAGGCTCATTCTCCCAGAGGGCGCATTAACCTCGTCAAAATGCTTGCTGAGGATAAAATCAAAATAGAGGATTTAAGAGATTCTATCGAAAAATGTCTTGGGTGCCGAGCTTGTGTGACGGTCTGTCCGACGAATGTCCAATACGGAAAGATTTTAGAAGGGGTCAAGGGGGTTTTGGAGGAAAAAGAAAAAACAATGACAAAAAGAGTTACTCAAACCTTCCTCTTTGAACAAATATTCCCTTCTAAGAAATGGATGGATTTTATCGGAAATGCTTCGTGGTTTTATCAAAAGTCTGGGTTGCAAAAGCTGGTACAAAAAACAGGGATAACCAAAATGGCCCCCATCCATTTAGGGGAGTTTGAAGCAATTCTTCCAGATATACCATCTCCTAACAAGCGCAAACAAATGCCACGACATTTCCAGGCGATAGGTATGAAAAAAGTGACCGTAGGATTTATTACAGGATGCGTCATGGATGCCATCTTTCAAAATACAAACCGAAATACTGTTGAATTATTAACAAAGGCAGGAGCAGAGGTAATTATTCCTGAAGGCCAAACATGCTGTGGAGCACTTCATGCCCATGCAGGAAAAACAGATTTCGCAAAAGAACTAGCCAAACGAAACATAGAAGCTTTTGAAGGCGGAAATGTAGATTATATAATCAATAATGCCGGCGGTTGTGGAGCGACCCTTGTTGAATATGATCAGCTTTTTGAAGGAGATCAAGAGTGGAAAAAGCGCGCGAAAGCCTTTTCCAATAAGATAAGAGATATCTCCCAGGTTTTATGTGAATTAGATGGATTGCACTTTATAAATGAAGTAAATGCAACGGTGACCTACCAATCATCATGTCATATGACACATGTTCAAAAAGTAACTGAAGAACCATTGTCTTTATTGAAACAAATTACAGGTACTCGTTACCAGGAGATGAAAAACTTTGACCGATGTTGTGGATCAGCTGGAGTTTACAATATCGTTAACTATGAGGAATCAATGGAAATCCTCAATTTAAAAATGAAAAAAGTGAAAGAAACAACTGCTTCAATTATTGTAACAACGAATCCAGGGTGCTTGTTACAAATGAAACTAGGTATTAAAAGGGAAGGACTTGAAGGGAAAGTAAGGGCAGTCCACCTTGTCGATTTGCTGGTTGAAGCTGGAGCAGTTACAAAATAAGTAACTCGATTGGATAATGGATTAAACAACATATGTGAATAAATAGTCATCAAGAAAATGGCCGACATCAGTAAAGAAGCGGAATGTAACCAAGCAGTGATATTAAGAGCATGATTAATCTGAAATCAGTTGTGGAAAATTCAAAGCAATCGTATGACACATGTCCAACCAGTTAAATAAAAAAGAAACGATCTTAATCACTCGATTAAGATCGTTTCTTTTTTATACCAATTATACGAATCTACTATTATGTTCTTCGGTTGGTTGGAAGAAAGAAGTCGGTGTTTGCGTATAAAGCGATGAATCTAAATTTTTTCTAAGGCTTCTCTAGTAGAAATTAATGGTATTCTTAAAAAAGGAAAGAGAAAAAATAATTGATTCGAGGATAAATTTAGTTATCAATCGATAGTCCATTTTGCGTTATGTCGAGTGAATATCATACTTAAAGATAAATAGTAACAATTCATGATAAGGTGAAAATCCATTTAGTGGGTTTTTCTGTCCGTTAGAGCATGATAAAGGTATAAGAACAGTGAAAAGGCGTTATCATTCCAGACCGAAGAAATTTAAGTCAGCTTAAATCCTTTATTTTTTCATCAATAACCTTCAAGCCAGTACTGAGAGATACGATAAAAAAACTAAAAAGAGGTATAGCAAAGATGAAGGAAACAATTATTTTTTTACATGGGATTGTTGGAAATAAGAGTGTGTTTAAGGCGGAAATCGAACAATTAAAAGATCAATATAACTGTATAGCATACAACTTTTATGATTCGACAAGCTTTGGAGCCGATCATCCATTTTCTTTAGAGTTACTGCTTGAACAGCTTTATGCGCAATACAAAAAAAACGGAATAAAGCAGGCTCATTTATGTGCATTGAGTTTTGGATGCATACCAGCAATGGCTTTTGCTAAAAGCTGCCCTGATATGGTGAAGAGCCTAACATTTGTAGGTGGATATTGTTGCAATGTTCCTTCAAAATTCCAAACCACTCTTGTTCAATTGCTGGATGAAAAGAGGAATTTTCATTATATAGTATGGTTGAAACGATATGCAAGCTTACTAAACCCAAACAAAAAACAAATACCTGAAGACTCAGAATCTATTTTTGCAAACAGTGCGCTTTTACTTCATCCGAATGTTCTTGAGAAAGCAATGAGGTTGCAGCTTGAATTCGATTCTAGAACAGCTTTAATGGGGATAAAAGTCCCCATTTTATGGGTAATGGGCGAATATGACGAATTATATAAAGAAACACTTTTCAATTTGAAACAAGATATTCCCCATGTCGAGTATGTAGAGTTGGAAAATGCAGGACATGTCGCACATATTCATCAGCCTGAACAGTTTATGTCTATTTTTCAACCTTTTCTTAAAAGTTCAGGGAATGTTTTACATGGTCCAAAAAAGAATCTAAACCACTTTTTGCTTTTGTCATGAATTAAGCTTTGAACTGCCTCCGCTTACTCACTAACGCTCGGTGAGGCGGGGGCTTTTCATCTTTAAAAGATAAAACCTAATGAAACGGCTAAAAGAAGGTTATAGTATGCTAAAATGTTTATATTTTAATGTTCCATCGTTGTATTTAGGTACAAAGTACCTGGATACTAACTCTTTATTTGCCGATATAATGACAAATATGGTAGAGAGAAGTTTTTGCAGATAAGTCTTTATATTTAGGTTAATTTTACGGGTGTGTGTAAGGAATTAGATTGTTTTTCAATTTGTTTAGGTCACTTGTCTTGGTTTCGCCTTGTTTCAAACGAGTCGAAAATTCATATTTATCTCTAACATACTGTATTTTACACTTCTACCAATAAGGATTACTGCTTGTCAGAGCGGGATAAAATGAGCTGTCTAATAACAAGCAGGAGGGATTCAGCATTGTCAATTAAAAAGAAACTGCCATTAATTTTTACCTTGTTAGTATTATGTATTTTAATAGCTAATAATACATTGCATTACATACGATCCAAGCATAAATTAATAGAATATAACGAAAAAGAAATCGCGTTAATTACCCAAGAAGTCTCCTATCAAGTGGAAAATGCAAAAAGGGGATCTTTATACGTAGAAAATATTATTGGGAGAGAATTAAGAACCGCTTCGATTGCCATCCAAAAGTCTTTGCCTTCAAACCATGAAGATGTAACGAATGAGCAATTGAAAACACTCGCTGAAGAATTGATGATTTCTCATATTACATTATTAGCTCAAGCGAAGAACGACATCATTGGAGTAAAATCCTCTGATTCACATGAAATTAATATGTCAACAAAAGAGTGGACATTTTGGTATGAGGCATTTCAACAACTGTTTGCTTTATCTCCTGTTACCGTTAAGGATGGTGTAGCTTTGCCTCACTATTGGACAGGTCCAATTGAGGTTGCTGCCAGCAATCCTGATCATACCGATAAATGGGGTTACTTTTATGATGGCTCTACTAATTTTATCATTAACCCGTATCTACGTGATGATCAAGTGTTAGAGTATGAAAAGCAGTTTGGACCTACTCCAGTAATGAATCGTTTTACGAAAAAGCTTGATGGCGTCCTAGAGCTTACAGTTTTTAATCCGAAAAGCTTTGGTAAAAAGAACGAAATTGTCCATATAAACAATGGAAACCAATATGTCCGGATAGTCGATCAGCCCATTTGGTACGGACCGTATACATATAAAAACCAACAATTAGATGCAAAAATGGTTCAATCCGCTGTAAAAACAGGCGAAACACAGAACTATATTAAAAAAATAAATGGGGAAAATGTCAGGAAAACATTCGTTCCTATTAGTACAGACGTCGAGGAACCGTATGTTATAGGTTTAACATACGATTATGGTTTAATCGAGCAGCAACTCAACGAGGAACTCTTGGAACATCTTCTATTATCGATTCCGTTTGTTTTAATTGTATTAATAACAAGTCTTGTATTCTCACGTTCGATTACAAAACCAATCGGTTATATCGTTGAACAGGTAAATGAGATTGCTCAAGGGAACTTTGGGAAAAACTTAGTTTTAAAACGAAAAGATGAACTGGGTCATTTAACGCAAAATGTAAATGCTTTATCCAATTCCTTGCAGACGTATGTAGCTGATTTAAAACAGAGCCGGGAACTGATTGAATTTCAAGCCTATCATGACCCGCTTACCGGATTGCCTAATAGAAGGTATTTTCAAGAAGAGCTGAATAAGATGACGGACATGGCCCAAAAAGCAGGCGAGACCGTAGCGTTATTATTTATTGACATCGATCGGTTTAAAGATGTGAATGACACATTAGGACATGCTAAAGGAGATCAATTAATCCAGCTTATCTCCGAACGAATAAAAAACTGCCTGTCTACCGAAAATAGTGTTCTTACAAGGCAGGGCGGGGATGAGTTTGTTATTTTGTTTAACAACCGTGAGATAGAGGAAATAAGGGCAGCAGCTGAAACGATTGTAATGAGCATCAACCTGCCATATATTATAGGAGAAAATGAAGTTTATGTAAGTGCAAGCTGCGGCATAAGCTTATATCCAATACATACTGAAAACCTCGATACGCTTATGGTATATGCTGATGTAGCGATGTATGCTGCGAAAAGGCAAGGCGGCAACAAAGTGACTCTGTATAATGAGGAAATAAACAAAGAAAATAAAGAGAAATTGCGTATAGAAGCACGTTTAAGAAAAGCAATTAAAGAAGAAAAAATAGAAGTGTATTACCAGCCAAAAATAAATGCCAGGGAAGATGCCATTACAGGAGTAGAAGCATTGTTAAGGTGGACTGATGAGGAGCTCGGATTTGTGCCGCCAGATATCTTTATCTCCGTTGCAGAAGAAACAGGACTCATTCATCCTTTATGGGAAACAGCAATGAAGCACGCTTGTTCTCAAATAAGCAAGTGGAATGAAAAGCGATTAAAACCGTTAAATCTGGCTGTTAATTTCTCAGCGAAACAATTTCAAGACCCTGATTGTATGGTTAAAAGGGTGAAAGAAATTCTTTTGGAGTGCCAACTGGCACCACAATATTTTGAAGTAGAAATTACTGAAAGTACGTTATTGTTTAATTCTGAAGAAACAATAAAAGCCTTAAAAGATTTGCAGGAATACGGGATTTCCATTTCTATTGATGATTTTGGAACAGGGTATTCTTCGTTAAGTTATTTAAAAACATTGCCGATAAATTGCCTCAAAATAGACCGGTCGTTTATTCAAGATATCAAAGAAGATTATAGTCATTCTGAAATTCCCGAAGCTATTATCAATCTGGCCCGAAGCCTTCGACTCCAGGTAGTGGCGGAAGGGGTTGAGGAAGAATATCAAAAAGAATTTTTGTTAAAGAATGAATGCTATCACATGCAAGGCTATTTGTTTAGTAAGCCGCTTTGCAGACAGGATTTCGAAAAACTTCTATAAAGTAAAAAGGATTTTTTAAAGAACCTTTAAGCTGTATGAATATTTATGATGGGAGCAACCTGGATTTTTTAGGTTGCTTTTTAGCTATTAACCAGATAAGGAAATGGTGTGTTTGGACAACTCATCCCAGTAGAATTAAAATAAAAGAAAAATAGAGAAGAATCGGGTGTGATTAGATAGATGACATTAAAAATTTCCGATACCGTTCAAGAAGCCATTTCCCTATTTGCCTCTACAGGGAACGATGTCTTAAATGTACAAAATGATAAAGGAGAAGTGGTTGGCGTTTTCATGTTAAGCGACCTTAACGAAGCCATTCAAAAAGGAGAGATTTATGAGCACATCGGAACATTAATGGATAGTCGTATTTCCAAAAAAGCTAAACCCAAGTTGCAAAAAATAAAAGATGATGAATATTCTACGCTGATCCAAAGCAAAGTGTTTACGGATATTATCAACTCCTTGTACGATGGTGTTTATATTACGGATGCGAAAGGGATAACCGTTGAAGTCAATCAAGCGTATGAACGAATTACAGGGATTAAAGCGGAAGAAGTAATCGGTTATCACATGGCTGATCTGGTGGAGTCGGGTTTTATCTCAAATTCTGTTTCCGTTGAAGTGCTGAAAGAGAAACGTCCTATTACAAGGATGCAAATCATTAAAAATAAACGAAAAGTAATCGTATCTGGAACACCTATTTACGGGATCGATGGAAAAATTTTATATGTCATCAGCAGTGTCCGTGATATAACAGAGCTATTGCGTTTAAAGCATGAGCTGGAAGAGCTTCAGGAATTAAAGAAACTTCGACAAATGGCAGGATATAAACATCAGGTGACGTATGATGAGGTACTCGATTCCATTATAACCGGTGAAGAAACAACGGAATTGTTTCAATTGGCAGAACGTGTGGCACAAACCGATGTAAAGGTTTTGCTTCAAGGTGAAACAGGAGTGGGAAAAACACTTGTAGCTAAATTTATTCATGAGAAAAGCAAACGCTCAGGAGAAGTTTTTCTTGAACTGAACTGTGGAGCGCTTCCGCCTAATCTTATTGAAGCAGAACTGTTCGGATATGAAGCCGGAGCTTTTACAGGTGCCTCGCCTAAAGGGAAAAAGGGACTGATGGAACTGGCGCATCAAGGTACGCTATTTCTTGATGAAATCGGTGATTTACCTTTAGAGCTACAAGTGAAACTGTTAAAAGTAGTTGAAGAAAATAAATTTATGCCTGTAGGTTCGACCGAAGTGAAAACAGTAGATGTGCGCATTATTGCCGCTTCACATAAAGATTTAAAGAAAATGGTGGGAAAAGAAAGCTTTCGGGAGGATTTATACTATCGTTTGAGCGTCGTACCCATTACGATCCCTCCATTACGTCAGAGAAAGAAAGAAATCATTCCTCTCATTCAATACTATTTGGATAAATTCAATCAAACATATGACTTAAAAAGAAGAATGACAATCGAAGCCCTGGATGCCTTGACGGAATATCATTGGCCTGGAAACATTCGCGAATTAATGAATGTGATGGAACGTCTTGTCGTAACCTCAAAGAAGACGAGCATTGAGATTCGTGATTTACCGGATGAGATTCAAATGCATCCTGATGTATGGGACGTGGATGAACAGGATATGCCGCCTCTAAAAAAAGCGACAGAAAAACTGGAACGTCACTTAATAACAAAGGCTATAAAGAAATATAAAACGACTCGAAAAGCAGCTGAAGCGTTACAGGTGAGTCAGTCCACCATTGTCCAAAAAATGAAAAATTGGGAAATTGGTGATTAAAAAAGTACTCAGAATTGTATTTCTGAGTACTTTTTTAATCATTTAGAAAACCATATGACAGACGAAATCGGGAGTTAAATACCTTTATCACAGTATTTATAAAGGGAATAGAAAATTGGCATGGTTCTTGCATTAGTAATTTAATAAGAAAGGGGAGTTAGGATATGAATATCGCAACATTTAAAATTGCAAACAAATTAATTACGGGTGAAGGGGCAACAGAACAATTATTGCAAGAAACGAAACGATTGAATATAAAAAAGCCTTTGATCGTTACCGACGAGATTCTTCAAAAAGTGGGTGTCGTTGATCAAATACAATCAAAATTGAAAGGGATTTCAAGCGGAATCTATACGGGTGTAAAACCCGAGCCTGAGATTGCTATTGTGGAAGAATGTACATCCATATTTCATGAAGGAAAGCACGATGGCCTCATCGCTGTAGGCGGCGGAAGCGCCATTGATATTGCTAAGAGCGTTTCTGCCTATGCAAACTTTAAAGGCAGCATTGACGAGTTATTCGGAACAGACCTAGTTCCAGAAAAAGGAGCGCCAATCATTGCGATTCCTACAACAGCCGGTACAGGCTCTGAAGTGACTAACATCGCTATTCTTTCAGACAAAGAAGCACAGCTGAAAAAGGGAATTGCAAGTGATCACATTCTCCCGGATGTAGCGATCGTTGCTCCAGAAATGACCCTTACGATGCCGAAGTCAGTAACGGCTGCAAGCGGGATTGATGCACTTGTTCATGCGATTGAAGCGTACATTTCTGTAAACGCTTCACCGATTACGGATGCACTTGCTTTAGGGGCAATGAAATTAATTGCAACAAATCTTCCGAAAGCTTATGCAAATCCGAATCATATGAAAGCCCGTGAATCGATGGCAACTGCGAGCTTAATGGCCGGAATGGCTTTCGGAAATGCAGGAGTAGGAGCGGTACATGCACTCGCTTATCCGCTAGGGGGACGATACCATATTGCTCACGGTGTTAGCAATGCTCTATTACTGCCGTATGTGATGGAGTGGAACAAAATAAGTTGTTTGGAACGGTTCCGCGATATTGCGGAAGCATTGGGAGAAAACGTTTCAAGTCTGTCAGATTCCGAGGCGGCAGATCGTGGGGTTGAGGCTATGCGCCGTTTATGCGATGCAGTCGACATCCCTAAAGGAATGCGCACCTTTAATGTCCCGGAAGAAGCTATTCCATTAATGGCTGAAGATGCAAGCAAAATTGACAGGCTCTTAAAAAATAATCCTAGAGCTTTCTCTGTCCAAGAAATCGAAAAAATTTACATCTCTGCTTATTAAACAGCATTTAGGGGGATTCATGATGTGGAGAAATCGTAAGCACGGTGAAGAGTCACCATTCATTCCAGCAGGACCTTTTAAAATAAGATTACCTTTTATTCATTACAGGTTTGAATGGCCGGATTATGTACAAGGGTTATTAATGTGTGCCGTGGATCTGGGAGCTATTACTCTTTTAGCGGACTATTTAGGTATGCCCTTTGAAGTAGCGCTTGCAGTGGTAGTCTTGAATGGGCTTTTATATTTATTTCACCATTTATTTGGTGATCCGGTTATCCCTGGTTGGATCACACCAGCCATTCCTTTAATCGTTTTGTTTGTAAAAGAGTTTCCTGAAGGGCCGGACCGTGTTTATGCACTAATAGCATTTCAGCTCACACTAGGGATTTTATCCATCTTCTTAGGTGTCACCGGTCTGGCCAGCAAGGTGGTTCATATCGTGCCAAATGCTATTAAATCAGGCATCATTCTGGGAGCTGGAATTGGAGCAATTGTATCCATTTTTGAAGTGGGTGGAAAATTCGAATTATTCCCTTACACAATCACTATTTGTATAGGATTTGCCTTCTATCTGATTTTTTCTAAGCATTTTGAGGGAATAAAACAAAAAAACAAAGCCTTGGCATTGCTGGGGAATTTAGGAATACTGCCCGCCATTCTGATGGCCGTTATCATAGCTCCGCTTGTTGGAGAAGCGAAATGGCCGGATATTCAATGGGGATTTAGTAATCCTGATTTTTCCACTCTTTGGTCGGAGTATACAGTCTTTGGACTGGGATTTCCTGCATTCGCATTTTTTGTAAAAGCGATACCTGCTGTTCTTGCTACGTACTTAGTAGTTTTTGGAGATGTGCTTAAAACGAAAGCGATATTATCTGATTCGGATAGAGTTCGAACGGATGAAAAAGTAGATTACAATCCAAACCGTGCTCATTTAATATTTGGCGGAAGAAACATGTTAATGAGTATTATTGGCCCTGATATTACAATGTGCGGACCATTGTGGGCTGCTATGCAGGTTGTAGTAGTTGAACGTTTTAAAGAAGGTAAAAAAGCAATGAATTCGTTCTTTGGCGGGGCTGGTTCTTTCCGTTGGGGTACAAATACAGGATTACTTTTATTGCCTATCGTTAGTTTAGTACAACCGATTTTAGGTGTTGCGTTGGCCCTGACTCTGTTAGTTCAAGGTTATGTAAGCGTGCGCATTGGCGTCATGCAAGCTAAAAGCCAGCGTGATTTGGGCATTGCAGGAATAGTCGGGGCTATTCTCGTAATTAAAGGTGCCACAATGGCTTTTGCAGCAGGTATTCTTTTATGCTTTCTGCTTTATGGAAAAGACTTTTTCAAAGGCGAAACGGATGGCCTATTTCAAACAGGGGAGAATGATGAAACAAATAAAGAACAAAAAGTTTCATAAGGTGAGACTTCATTCAGCAGGGTCTTACTCCCAGTTAATGCGCGATCCATTCATCATTGTAAACATAGATAACTCAAATGAAAGAGGGGAACAAACATGAAAAAAAAATTATTTATCAACGGAGAATGGCTGGAATCCAGTAATTATCAATCACTTCTTTCTCCTTATACGCAGGAAGTCATTGCGGAGATTCCGATGGCGACAGAACAAGAAACCGATATGGCGATTGAAGCGGCCTATCAAGCACGTGGAGTTATGGCGAAAATGCCAGCCCATCAACGGGCATCCATCTTGGAGAAACTAGCCGGGCTTTTAGAAGAACGGGCAGACGAAGCAGCTCAAATTATTGCTTTTGAAGCAGCTAAACCGATTGCAACGGCTAAAGGGGAAGTTTCTCGTACGATTGAAACGTACAAATTTGCAGCCGAGGAGGCAAAAAGAATCCATGGAGAAACGATTCCGCTGGATGCCTCTGCCGGCGGGGAAGGAAGAGTAGGTTATACGGTGCGTGAACCAATCGGAGTCATTGGAGCCATCACTCCTTTTAACTTCCCGATGAATTTGGTTGCACATAAGGTAGGTCCGGCTATTGCATCCGGAAACCCGATCGTGTTGAAGCCCGCCACCCAAACTCCGTTATCTTCTTTATTTATTGCTGAACTCTTGCAGGAAGCGGGACTGCCTGCCGGTGCATTAAACGTGGTGACCGGCGGCGGAAGAGTAGTCGGAGAAAAACTGGTAACTGATGATCGGGTAAGCATGATTACGTTTACCGGAAGTCCTGCGGTAGGGATTGGCATCCGAAATAAGGCCGGATTGAAACGTGTCACACTGGAGCTGGGATCCAATGCTGCGGTAATCATCGATAAGGATGTCAATATCGATAAAATCATTTCTCGTTGTGTAACGGGGGCCTTTTCTAATCAGGGGCAAGTTTGTATCTCCTTGCAGCGAGTATATGCTCATGAGGAAATCTATGATCAATTCGTTGAAAAATTTATAGAGGCCACTAAACAATTAAAATTAGGTGACCCGCTTGATCCACAAACAGATGTATCGGCTTTGATTTCTCCTAACGATGTGCAAAGAAGCCTTGAGTGGATAGAAGAGGCGAAACAACAAGGGGCAAACATTGCAGCAGGTGGAATAGCAGAAGGAAATATTTTGCATCCGACCGTCATTTTAGATGCAAGCACTCAATTAAAAGTATCTTGCCAGGAAGTCTTTGCACCGATCGTTTTAATTAACAAGATTCAATCAACTGAAGAAGCGATTGAGTTAGTGAATGATTCGCGGTATGGCCTGCAAGCGGGGATTTATACAGAAAATGTTCATACAGCTTTAGATGCAGCAGAAAACTTGCATGTTGGAGGTGTCATGATTAATGACATTCCAACCTTCCGTGTGGATCATATGCCTTATGGTGGAGTGAAAGAAAGCGGAACGGGCCGCGAAGGGATCAAATACGCAGTTGAAGAAATGACGGAAATGAAATTAGTGATTTTTAATCGAAATTAATTAATCTCAATACACAAGATAAAACCCTGTCTATTCCCGTAAGAATAGACAGGGTTTTGTTATTTAAAAATCCGATATGGTTAAGCACCTTCATCTAAAAAGGAAATTAACTGGTATGTAAGGCTAGTCTTAATGGACTATTTTTCAAGAAATTCACATAAAGTCTGCCGTTCTTGCTAAAATAATTATATAACAGATATTGAAATTTTTTTACTGTTATAATACAATGGATTTAACAAAACATAAATGGAGGTTGTGAACATGCTAAATTTAGATTTTTACCGTAATTTACCGGAAAAGGAATGCCGTGAGTGTGGAAGTCGAATTGAAGAACAGCATGAATCTTATTTATACGAATGTGAGCGTTGTATTGGAAAACATGAAGAATAGGTAACGGGATGGGATAAATATGAAAATAAAATTATTGATGCTTTAGCTAGGCAGCCGACTGGACATGGTCAGCTGTCATTTTTTTTGCCCCAGTCTGTCATCTTCATCATTTTTCATTTCAATAAAAACCTAATTTTTAAGGGTTTTGTCATCTGACAATCCGTGGTATCCTTTAAAACAGGAAAACTTTTTTAGGGGGAAACAATGGTAGTGGATAAAAAGCTTTCTTGTTCGGATGTAGATTTGGAAACGATTGCTCCCATTTTAGAAGAACATGGGGGAAACCACGTTGCCCATTTGATTTTTCTGAAAGATAAAAGGATTTATATGGCGGCTAATGGTCAAGTAATCATTTCCTATCAAAAGATAGGGAATAAGTTTGTTGTACTGGGAGATCCGATCGGAAAAAAGGAATATTTAGCAGATGCGATCAAGGAGTTTGAAGTATTTAGTACTTCATCCGGGCATATTCCGATTTATTATCAAATAAGCGCCGGACTTTTGTCTCACTATCATGAAGTGGGGTACCGGTTCTTTAAACTGGGAGAAGAAGCCATTGTCAATTTGGAAGACTTCACCTTGGAAGGAAAAAAAGGCGCAAGATTAAGAACAAGACGAAACAAGTTCATCAAACAAGGTTATCAGTTCAATGTGCTGAGACCGCCGTATTCAGAGGCGCTTCTTGATGAGCTGCGGCATGTGTCGGATTCATGGTTAAGCAACCGAAAAGAGAAATGTTTTTCGGTCAGCTTTTTCTCTGAACAATATGTATCCCGGTTTCCGGTGTCGATCCTTCAAAATCCTGAAGGAGAAATCATTGCGTTTGCCACTTTGGCAAGCGACCATACAAACGGTGAACAACTGCTCACCATCGATCTCATGAGGCATATAGCCGACAGACCGCATGGGACAATGGATATGTTGTTCATTTCGATTTTATTTTGGGCAAAGGAAAACGGATATGACCGCTGCAGCTTAGGCATGGCCCCTCTCGCCAATGTTGGAACGTATTCTTCCTCGTTCTTTCATGAAAAGTTGGCTCGGCTCGTGTTCCGCTATGGTGACGCTTTTTATAAGTTTCGAGGACTGCATGAGTATAAAGGCAAATTTGCGGATGAGTGGGAACCGAAGTATTTAGCCTATAAAAAATCACCTTTTATGGTCGTCGTTACCCAACTCTTTTTATTAATTCACCGGAACAAATTCAAGCTTGACTCTGAGATTCCGAAATTTCAGATGAAGAATAGAAAAATTGGTTAACTATCTATCATTGTCAGTCACTGCCTATTAAGATATATGATGTTAAATGTAAGTATGCTATTTCATATGTGCAATTGAAAGGCCCTGTTACGAAATCCTTGATTTTTATGACAGGGCCTTTTAGGAGGATGTATCAAAAGGGTTGCTCTTTACCCTTTTGACACATCCTCTTTCTTTTTTTATCCCTTTTATCTCGACGATTGAAGTTCCACTTTATGGGGATAATACTCAGAAAATAATGGGTGAAGAGAATACATGACGAGAGCATGAAAAAGAAGGTGGAAGGGGCGTCGGGATGAGAAGGTTGAAAATAAAAAAACTGCTTGAAAATAAAGAGTTCCCAAAGCAAAAGAAACTTCCGGAAAAGAAAGAAAAAACCAAGAACTCTCAGAGGTTGTATCTTGATCTGGAAGATAATCTTTGTGAACTAAAAGAGAAATTCTCGAATTGTTCTGATGTAGTATTGAGGCCTTTGACAATCGACGGACATAAAGCATTAATCGTGTTTATCGACGGACTTATTGATGCGAATAGCATTCAGCTCCATGCCATCCACCAATTATTATCCGAATGGAAAAACGACAAAGTAACAGTGGAAACATTGAAAGAAGAGATTGTTACCGTCAACCGGGTGATGGAAACGGAGACAATGGATGATTTAATCAAACAAGTATTGAGCGGAAGTACGGCTCTAATAGTCGATAAAATCGAAAAGGCCCTTATTTTTGATGCAAAGGGAGGGATAAGACGGGCCGTCTCTGAACCGGAAACAGAAACGGCCATCCGCGGACCAAGGGAAGGGTTCACCGAAAATATCGGGGTCAATACGGCATTGGTACGCCAAAAAATCCGCTCCACTCGGCTTAAGATTGTGTCAAAAGAAGTCGGGACTGAAACACAAACAAGCATAGCGGTGTTGTACATGGAAGGGCTGGCAAAGAAAGAGCTGGTAGAGGAAGTTTTAAATAGAATCGAGCGAATCGAGATTGACGGAGTACTTGAGAGCGGATATTTGGAGGAGCTGATAGAGGATAGTCCCTGGAGCGTTTTTCCTCAGATTCAAAATACGGAGAGGCCGGATACGGTTGCCGGGAATTTACTGGAAGGCAGAGTAGCCGTCATGGTCAATGGAACCCCGTTCTGTCTCATTATGCCGGTTACCTTCTGGCAGTTTATGCAGGCAACGGAGGATTATTACCACCGCTTCCACATTGCCGTCTTTCTTAGACTGTTAAGGATCGCTTTTATTTTCATTGCGTTACTGCTGCCGGCATTTTACATTGCCGTCTCTACGTACCACCAGGAAATGATCCCGACGAGCTTGCTGTTCAGCATCGCGGCCAGCAGGGAAGCCATCCCTTTTCCGGTATTCGTCGAAGCCATGATTATGGAAATCTCTTTTGAAGCGTTAAGAGAGGCCGGTATACGGCTGCCAAAAATTGTTGGACAGGCGGTTAGTATTCTCGGAGCATTGGTGATTGGGCAGGCTGCCGTTGAAGCCGGCATTGTGTCTGCACCGATTGTTATTATCGTATCGGTTACAGGGATCGCCTCTTTTACAATCCCAAGGTTCAATATGAGCATCACAGTCCGATTGTTGCGATTTCCCTTTATGATATTAGCGGCGGTACTGGGGGCCTTTGGTATCGTATTAGGTTTATTAATTCTTCTTACTCATTTATGCAAGCTCCGTTCGTTCGGAGTGCCGTATTTGTCACCTGTTAGTCCTATTAAAGCGAAGGAGCTTAAAGATATTTTCATTCGAGCTCCGTGGTGGGCGATGGAAAAGCGTCCGAATGAGCTCGTGACAGGAAACATAAGAAGACAACCTTCCAACTTAATGCCATCTCCAAAGAGGGGAGGAGATTCTGTTGAGTAAGGAGAAGAAAACGAAAATTCAACTTTCTATCACTGTCGTTATCTGCATCATCTTTCTTGCAGGCTGCTGGGATCGAAAAGAAATAAATGATATTGCTTTCGTTACCGCGACGGGATTTGATAAAAAGGAAGACAATCAGTATCAAATAAGTGTGCAGGTACCTCTGCCGGGAGGAATGGGCGGTGCAGGCTCAAGCGGGGGCGGCGGCGGAACCGGGGGAAATAAATCCTTTTACGTCGATTCTGAAACAGGCCGCAATATTCGTGAAGGGAACGATAGGCTGCAAAAACGAATGTCCAGAACGCTGTATTTTGCCCACCGAAGGGTATTGATTATTGGAGATGATTTGGCCAAGCAAGGGTTTCACAGTGTCTTGGATGTGGTCGCCCTTCAGCCGCAGTCCCGTTTATCAGCTTATATATTAGTTGCTGAAGGAAATGCGGCCAAGGTTTTAAATACACAAACTCATTTAGAAAAAATTCCGACTGAGGCCATACGGGAGATGGACAAAGCAGGACTTGGCATTACCGTGAAAGAGACGATTATGGATTTAAAAAGGGAAGGAGTCGATCCTTTATTTCCCGTTGTTGAAATTGAAAAAACAAAGACGGGTAAGGAAAAGGAAAACAAGGACGAACTGGCTATACGAAAGGTAGGCATCTTCAAAGATGATAAGCTTGCTTTTATGACGAACGAACAGGAAACAGCCGGAACCATATGGCTTCTTAACGAAATGGTAAATAAAGCTATTACCTTTCCTATTCGAAAGAATGAGGAGTTAAATGTTCGAATTATCGAGGAAAATTTGCGTTTCTCGCATAAAGTAACGGGAAATGATCCAACATTGACCATCCATGTAAAAGCGAAAGGAATACTGGAGGAGAACGAACCGAATCTTATTATGGCAGACGAAAAAACGTATGAAATGGTCAAAGGAAAGATGGAAAAGGCCATTCAAACACAAATCGCGTCCATCATAGAACATGCGAAATCGGAAGAAATTGATCCATTTGGTTTGGGGTGGTATTTATATCGAAATGAAAATCGCTTATGGAACGAGGAGTGGAAAGAAAGGTGGAGGGAAATGCTTCCGGATGTGAAAGTGAATATTCGAATTGAAGCAAACATTCAACGCTCATCAAATACAGGATTGGACTTAGAGGACTGAATCTATGACAGGAATCGTTTTAATTATCATCGTGTTAGCCATCGTTATCATCATGAATGGCCGTGCGCAGGAACAGTCTATTTTTGAGGATAAGATCCTTTTGGTATTGTCTTTTATTGTCCTTCTTTTTTCCCTTCCTCTCGTTGTGGACATAAGTTTAGGGGGATTTATGCAAGTGATGAATCAGTTTTTTGGTACTCTAACAAAAATGGTGGTGCGTCTATGAAGCCTCAAATTTCACCCATCCAGTACACCTTATTGATTGCCAATATCATTTTAAGTGGAATCTTGCTCAGTCTGCCGCAGATTCTTATAAGTATAAGCGGACAAAATGCATGGGCTCTCCCTATAATCGCGGTTCCTTTTGGCCTTGCTGTCATCTGGATAGGGTTAGGCAAAAGGGATTGGATATGGAGCCAGTTATATTCAGAGGAGGGGAAAGGAAGCAGCCTAAAAAAAGGGTGGGCACTCGTTTTTCTCGTTTTTCTCGTGTTTTTGTTCATTAGAGACTTGAGAGCTTTATCGAACTTCATTGGTTCCGTCCTGCTGCCGACAACCCCCATTCCCGTCGTGACGATTTTCTCCGTTCTAACCTTATGCTATATTGCATGGTCAGGATTAGAGGTCATTGCGAGGGTAAGCAGCCTTCATTTTCTAGTGCTCGCTGTTGTCATTCTTTCTTTGCCGCTTATGCTCGTGAATGAGATCAACGTTGCGAATTTCCAGCCCGTACTAAGGATGGATAAAATCCCGAATTTATTCCAGGGAACCTTTTTTCTTTTATCATGGGTTGGCGAAATTGCTATATTGCTGCTGTTTGCCGGATTCGTCCATCCTGTTGCTAAAGCAAAAAAAGCGGCGAGCTGGGGATTGTTCATCGGTTTGTTCCTCATATTCACATTAATCTTATTAGACATTGCGGTCCTAGGGGCGGACATCGTGAAATATTCATCGTATCCGAACTATACGCTGATTCAAGAAATCAATATTACCGATTTTCTAGACCGGTTAGATTTAGCGATTTTATCGACTTGGGTACCGACACTTCTTTGTAAACTCGCTCTCATCCTTTATGGGGTGAATTGTACGGCAGGCCTTTTGATGAAAAAAAGCGGAAAAGTGACCATGATACCTGTTTATCTTTTGCTGGGGATATTATCGATTTTGCTGTTTGAAGATAATATTACACATCAGCAGTTTGCCTTTTATACATGGGCATCGCTGGGGTTACTATTAGAGCTGCTCATTATTGCGGGTTATATCGTCATAAGAAGGATTCAAATGAAAAAGAAGGACAAGCTTGCCTAAAAGCTAGGCTTATAAAAAGCAAACTTCCAGCAGCGAAGATAAGGTTCCTTCGTTGAGGGAAGTTTCTTTTCTAAAGGCTGTTTTCGCAAACTTTGTTGCTATTTAACAAGTAGTGGAGAGTGGTTGATTTCCGCTCCAGGTTGCTCGCTTTCCGCGGGGCGTGCGGTGAGCCTCCTCGGCTTACAGCCTGTGGGGTCTCACCTGTCCCGCTGCTCCCGCAGGAGTCTCGCACCTTCCGCTCCAACCAACCTTAAACGCTTATCTTTCAAGAAACCTATCTAAAAACAACAATCTTTTAGAGAAGAGCCTTTCTAAAAAATTTGAAAAAATGAATTGACCGATTAACCGCTTTCATATATACTGAACTCAAATCAAGTTAACCGTTTAACTGGAGGGGACATGAAGCAAAAAGTCACAATACGCGATGTCGCCAAATATGCAGGAGTATCAGCTGCTACCGTTTCTTATGTCATCAATGGCGTGAATAAAGTGTCCGGCGAAACGAAGGAACGAGTGCTGAAGGCGATTAAAGAGCTCAATTATCATCCCGATTTTACGGCGATTAGCTTGTCAAAGAAAAAATCAAACATGTTGGGTGTCATGATTCCTCTAGTCGATGATTCGCTTGCCCCTGTTTTTAAAGGCAATCATTATTACAGCGAATTGATTAGCGGGATTGAATATGTATCGCGAAAGAGAGGCTATGATTTTCTCATTTCCGGTATAGGGAAACCCGAAGATTGCAAAGGTTGGGTTACAAAGCGGAATCTAGATGGTCTCATCTTTTTGAACTCGTTTCCTCAAACCATATTTGAAGAAATGAAAGCGTTGTCTATCCCATTAGCTTTAATTGATACGTATGAAGAATACGCGGGGTTGTATCATAATATTCGAATTGACGATGAACAAGGCGGGTATTTGGCCGCCAAACATTTGATTGAGCTGGGACACCGCTCATTAGGTTTTGTCGCCCCGGTTCTCGGAGGAGCGATAGATGGCAACCGGGTTCGCGGATTTAAGCGAGCGATGCGGGAAGCCAATCTTTCATTGAATGAACACCATATCATTGAAGCAAAAGAAAGCTCCTTTGAAAAGGGATATGAAATCGGGCTCCAAATGGCTCGTTCAAATGAAGAAGTGACGGGCGTGTTTGTCAGTTCAGATATCCTGGCATTGGGAATGATTAAAGCGTTGAAAGAATGCCAAAAGGAAGTACCTGATGATTACTCGGTTGTCGGCTTTGATGATTTGATCATTAGTATGTATGCTTCCCCAAGCTTAACCACGATCAGGCAAGATGTATTCCAAAAAGGAGTCATTGCAGCCCAGACGTTGATTGACGCCATTGAGGGCAATGTTCGAGCGGCTGAAACGATTACACTTCCTGTGGAATTAGTCGTAAGGGGTTCGACCAAAAAAAGGAATCAAAAGGTATAAACCATATCTTTTGGTTCATCCTACTGATGACAGTGTTTTATTTCGGTAGTTAACCGGTTAACTATTAAACTCAAATTATTTTTTATAAGGTTAACCGGTTCAATTTTAATAGATAACTAGTATTGATACTCATACATTAAAAAAAGGATAGGTGTTAACCATGTTAAAAGTAACAGTATGGAATGAAAATCGTCACGAGCAAAAAAATCCGGTTGTACGCGATATTTATCCTGAAGGCATTCACGGTGCCATCGCAGCTTTTTTAAAGGAAGAGGGATTTGAAGTCGGAACAGCTACACTCGATGAGCCGGAACACGGTTTAACTGACGAAGTATTAAACAGCACAGATGTATTAATTTGGTGGGGACATCTTGCTCACGGAGAAGTAAAAGATGAAATCGTTCAAAAAGTGCAGCAGCGTGTTCTTGACGGCATGGGGCTGATCGTTCTTCACTCCGGCCATTTCTCTAAAATCTTCAAAACATTGATGGGGACAAGCTGCGATTTGAAATGGCGTGAAGCAGATGATAGAGAGCGTCTTTGGGTTGTATCGCCTAGCCATCCGATCGCAGAGGGAATCGGCGAATACATCGAATTGGAAAAAGAAGAAATGTACGGCGAGCACTTTGACATCCCGGCACCGGACGAGCTTATTTTCACAAGCTGGTTTGAAGGCGGAGAAGTGTTCCGCAGCGGCTGCACATACCAACGCGGCAACGGAAAAGTATTCTACTTCAGACCAGGCCATGAAACATACCCGACTTATCATAATAAAGAAATTCAACGCGTTATTATCAACAGCGTAAAATGGGCAAAACCGGTTGACCGCAAGCGTCCGGTATACGGCAATGCAAAGCCGCTTGAAACGATTTCAGCTAAATAAGTAAACAATAACTTCATTTGATAAGAGCAAAAATGCTCTTATCAAATGAATGGCGCATAAGCGTGCAACGAGGAAAATTTTTGTTCGCCCATTCAGGAAATAGTGGAGAGGCAGAGTAAATAGAAGCGAAACAATCAGGAAAGAAAAAGGTCTATAACATAAACGAAACCGAACGAAAACGAGGGGGAAACCAGGATGAAAAAAGTAAGAGTAGGCGTAATCGGATGCGGAAGTATTGCTCAGCACCGTCATTTACCGGAGCATGCCATGAATGAAAACGTGGAGCTTGTTGCGGTTTGCGATATTAATGAAGAACGTGCGAAAGAAGTAGCGGAGAAATACGGCGTGAAAGCATATACGAGCTATGAAGAGTTAGTGCAAAGCGGCGAAGTCGATGCAGTGAGCGTTTGTACACCAAACTATTTGCATGCCCCAGTTTCCATTGCGGCGCTAAATGCAGGCGTTCACGTATTATGTGAAAAACCAATGGCGACATCAAAAGAAGAGGCAGAGGCGATGATCGAAGCGGCCGAAAAGAGCGGCAAAAAATTAATGATCGCCCATAACCAGCGTTTTGTTAAATCACACCAAAAAGCGCGACAATTAATCGAAAGCGGTAAAATCGGCAAAATCTACAGCTTCCGTACGGCATTTGGCCATGGCGGACCTGAAGGCTGGAGCGTAGATGGAAAAGAAAGCTGGTTCTTCAAAAAAGAGCAGGCGTTCATCGGAGCAATGGGTGACTTGGGTGTCCATAAAACGGACCTTCTTCGCTATATTCTTGGGGAAGAATTTGTGGAAGTGGGCGCGTTTGTGAAAACAAGCGCGAAAGATTTCGGAGATGTCGATGACAATGCAGTATGTGTATTGAAAACGGAAAGCGGAATTATCGGAACACTTGCAGCGAGCTGGGCTTATACAGGCGGCGAAGACAATTCTACGATCATTTACGGTGAAAAAGCGATTATTCGTTTAGAAGATGATCCAAACTATTCAATGGTTGTCCAATATGCAAATGGTGAAGTGGTCAAATACGAACTTGGCAAAATTCAGTCAAATGAAGAGGGCGGCCAGAAAAACTCTCATGTGGTGGAACAATTCATTGACTGCGTGCTGAATGATAAAGAGCCTCTTATTAATGGACAGGAAGGCATGAAATCATTAAATGTCATTTTAGCGGCACTTGAATCAAACGACACAAAACAAATTACACGAGTGTAAGAGAGGTGTCATCATGAGTAAGCTTCGATTAGGCATTATCGGGGTGGGCGGCATTGCAACAGGCCGCCATATCCCGGCTTTTCAACAATTGAAGGATACATGTACCATTACGGCGGTCAGTGATGTAAACGCCGAACGCGCTAAAGAGGCGGCTCAAACATACGATATTCCGCATGTGTTTGAGAACTATCAAGACTTGTTTGCAGAAGTGGATGCGGTTTGTATTTGCACACCAAATAAATTCCATGCCGAAATTACGATTGCGGCAATGGAAGCGGGCGTTCACGTTCTATGCGAAAAACCGATGGCCTTATCTCCGGCAGAATGTGAAGCGATGATTGAAGCTGCACAAAAAGCAAATAAAGTGCTCGCGATTGCCTATCATTATCGTTTCATGAAGGAAGTACAGGCAGCGAAAAGCATGATGGCGGAAGTGGGAGAAGCCCTTGTTGTGAGAGTGAAGGCGCTGCGCCGCCGTAAAGTGCCTGGCTGGGGTGTATTTACAAACAAGGAACTGCAAGGCGGCGGAAGTTTGATTGACTATGGCTGCCACCTGCTTGACACGGCGCTTTGGTTAATGGGCAATCCGAATCACGTATCAGTGAGCGGAAGTACATATAATGCGTTAAGCAAAATGCCGAATCAAGTGAACCAATGGGGCTCGTTCAATCATGAAACATTTAATGTAGACGACCATGTAACGGCCTATATCAAGTTTGAAAACGGGGCATCCTTGCTGCTTGAAACATCATGGGCGGCGAACATCAAGGATGACGAAGAACATGTCAGCATTTCCGGTACGGAAGGCGGAATCAGCGTTTTCCCGTTTGAACTATATACGACAAAAAACGGTATGCTGTTGAACAGTGAGGCAGGATGGATCCAGGGTGAAGACAATCCTGGCCTGCCGCAGGCAAAAAACTTTGTTGATGCGTGTCTTGGAACAGCTGAGCTTGTCGTAAAGCCGCAAGAAGCATGGCAAGTGTCGCAAATCATTGATGAAATTTACCATAGCGCAGCGCAATAACTTTATATAGCTGTTAGGGGTTAGCTATTAGCCGTTAGCAACTAATAACTAATAACTAATAACTAGCCACTAGGAACTAGCAAAGAAAGGGAGAGTTGAACATGAAATTAGGCGTATTTACGGTATTGTTCGCGGATAAATCGTTCGAAGAGATGCTTGATACAGTGAAGGCGGCGGGACTTCATGCGGTTGAGATCGGAACGGGGTGCTATCCGGGAAACAATCATTGTGACTTGGATGCGTTATTAGAAGATGAAGGACTACGCAAAGAGTATCTTCAAAAGCTGGAAGACCGTGATCTGATCATCAGTGCATTCAGCTGCCACGGAAACCCCATTTCACCGGAAGCGGGGTTTGCGAAGGAGTCTCATGAAACATTGATGAAGACAATTAAACTGGCTTCATTAATGAATGTGCCGGTTGTAAACTGCTTCTCAGGAACAGCGGGCGACCATGAAGGCGCGAAGTATCCGAACTGGCCTGTCACGCCATGGCCGAACGAATACGGCGATGTGTTGAAATGGCAATGGGAACAAAAGTTGATCCCGTATTGGAAAGAAGTCGGGCAATATGCGAAAGACCATAACGTAAAAATCGGTCTTGAACTTCACGGCGGATTCTTGGTTCATACACCGTATACGCTGTTGAAATTGCGTGAAGAAACATGTGACGCAATTGGTGCCAACTTGGATCCAAGCCATTTATGGTGGCAAGGAATCGATCCGGTTGCGGCAATCAAAATTTTGGCGAAAGAAAATGCGATCCATCATTTTCATGCGAAAGACACGTACATTGACCAAGAAAACGTGAACATGTATGGCCTCACGGACATGCAGCCATACGGCGAGGTTCAAACGAGAGCATGGACATTCCGTTCGGTCGGCTGCGGCCACGGACTGCAGGAATGGTCTGACATGATGAGCGCGCTTCGCACATACGGCTATGATTACGTCGTCAGTATCGAACATGAAGATCCGATCATGTCAATTGAAGAAGGGTTCAAGCGCGCGGTAACGAACTTGAAATCCGTTTTGATTGAAGAAACGCCATCGCAAATGTGGTGGGTATAAAATATAAAAAAGAAATGGGATGAGGAGAAGTCTCCTTATCCCATCGATTAGAAATGGCCGTTTTTTAGAACTGAAGCAATCTTTCAATTTGTCCCCGGATTTCTCCATCGACATTTTGTTCTGTATGAACATTAACATAAGTTTTTCCGTGTTCCATCAGTTTAAGCAAGTCACGAACATCACGAACTCCTACATTATTTTCCACAATATTTTCATTCGTGATGATTCCCTGTACAATGCCTTCACGAGTTGTAATTCCTTCTTGTTCGGCTATCGTGGAAACATCGGCTCCAAATAAAAAAACAAGGACAGGTCCGTTTTCTCCCACTCTGCCAAAATGGATATGAGCTTGAACAAAGTTGCGAATATTATTCACTTGCAAAAAAAATTTAATTTTTGTTTGTTGTTCGTTGGCTACAAACTTTGCTACGCCAAAAGCGTCAGAATCTACTGGAGGCACTTCATTTCTCCCTTTTAAACTGGCAAAAAAGAGTTCTGACATTTTTTCACTCCTAAATTAACATTTATATATATTTTATTCATAAAAACGAAATAAGTATGGTGTAGTAACCAATGATAGAAAAAATAATATTATTCAACTGGTAAAGTGTGAGTAGTTTACGATATAATGAATGACAATCATTCATTTTTTTATATGAAAGGAGGATGACAATGTGGCAAGCAATTCTGACGGCAAATATCACAAGATTTTACAGGCAGCCATAGAGGTCATCTCTGAAAAGGGACTGGATAAAACATCGATTTCGGACATCGTTAAAAAAGCAGGGGTTGCACAAGGAACCTTTTATTTATATTTTCCATCCAAAATGGCATTAATTCCAGCGATTGCTGATAATCTTCTCACCATTACGGTCGAAAAAATTAAAGAAAAGACAAGGGGAAAAGAGAGCTTTTGGGATGTCCTAACAGTCATGATCGATGAAACGTTTCACATCACAAACGAATATAAAGATGTGATTGTTCTTTGTTATTCCGGTCTTGCAATCGATTATTCCATGGAGAAATGGGAAGCGATTTACCAGCCTTATTATCAATGGCTTGTGGAAGTATTGGATAAAGCCATTGGGGAAGGCGAAGTGATCCATGAGATTCAAGTAAAGTGGACGGCCAAAATGATTATCAACCTCATTGAAAGCTCTGCGGAACGATTTTATATAAGCCATGACCAAGATACGAGTCTTGACGTATTTAAAAAGGAGATTTTCAACTTTTTGAAACGATCATTGCTTAAATCGCAGTAAAGTGTTGGATCATGTCCAATGCTTTTATTTCTAAATGAAAATGACTGACATTCATTCATTGAAAGGAGGTTTTAACATTGAATTGGCTATTGGTATTCATTGCAGGAATGATGGAGGTGGCATGGGCTTCAGGCCTTAAGTATGCGGATTCACTCGGTGATTGGGTCATAACGACGATTTTAATTGCCTTCAGTTTCATGTTGCTCATCCGCTCATATAAAACGATTCCGGTTGCGGCAGCATACACCGTCTTTGTCGGAATAGGAACGGTCGGTACTTATGCAGTCGGAATTTCATTAGGTGAACCATATTCTATGAAACAACTATTTTTTGTGCTCGTACTGCTGGCAGGGATTATTGGGATGAAGACATTCACAAAGAAAAACGATGCAAAGATGGAAGGTGACTGAAGATGATCTGGATTTATTTAATATTGGCGGGGATTGAAGAGATTATCGCAACAGTTGCGATGAAATATATGAATGGCACAACAAAAAAATGGCCGCTTTTTGTGATGATCATTGGATTTGTATTTTCCTTTTACTGTCTGTCAAAAGCGATGGTCGTTCTTCCTGCGGGCGTTGCTTATGCGGTATGGACTGGAATTGGGACAATTGGAATCACGGTAGTCGGTGTACTCTGGTTCAAAGAACGTTTCAGCTTGTATCAGTATCTATCACTCTGTTTCGTCTTGGCCGGTGTCATTGGCTTACGGATGACGTCTTAATGGACACCATTCCTATTTGCTGCACATTTCTCCCTTTTGAACATTTCGTCGACTCCTCACATATTTTGTTACAAAGATAGCGGCGTATTCTATTTACCAGTTTTTCATCATTAAAGAGAATGCCGACAAGGGGAGAGGAGCACATTGACATTACGAAAGAACGTTGAATCAACAATTGCCGGTCTTGTTCAGTCTTTTCAGCAATATCAAAGTACGGATGGCGCATGGCGGTATTGTTTGGAGACCGGTCCTGCTACAGACGCCTATTTAATCATTCTTTTGCGAACGCTGGAAATCGAGGAGGAAGAGCTTATTCGCATGCTTGCTAAACGGCTCCTCGGCAAGCAAGCAAAAACCGGAGCATGGAAGCTGTTCCATGACGATGAAGGAAATTTGGATGCAACGGTCGAGGCTTATTATGCCTTGCTTTATTCTCGTTATGTACAAAAAGATGACCCCCGAATGCAAAAAGCAAAAGAATTTATTATCGCAAACGGCGGGATGTCAAATATCAAAAGTTTGCTGACAGAAGTGCTTCTTGCATTGACCGGTCAAATCCCATGGCCGAAAAATATAAAAATTCCATTGGAGTTCATTTTGTTTCCAAAATGGTTTCCATTGAATCTCTTTGACTTGTCCGGCCACGGCCGAGTTCATCTTGTACCGATCATGATTGCAGCAGACCGAAATTATTCCATGAAAAGCCGGTATACTCCAGATGTGAGTGATCTTTACGTACAAGGCGAAAAATCTAAAAAACAGTACTCCTCCATCACTCTTTTGTTTCAAACCTTGAAGTTGGCAGCCAAATCACTTCCACTTATCTCCGACCGCATTCATAAAAAAGCGTTAAGGCAGGCTGAAACATTCATGCTCAAACGCATCGAGCCTGATGGAACGCTTCTCACTTACTCCACATCAACAATATTAATGATCTTTTCCCTACTGTCCATCGGCTATTCAAGAGATTCAAAGGCTATAAGCAATGCCGTTCAAGGATTAAAGACCTTGGTTTGTACAATGGAGGGGCGGTCCCATTTACAAGTGGCCACTTCAACGGTATGGGATACTGCCTTAATCAGTCAGGCGATGCAAGAAGCCGGCGTTCCGGCCGTGAATCCAACCATCCAAAAAGCAGGGAAGTATTTGCTTTCGCGGCAGCAAAATCAAAAAACGGATTGGAGCATCCATAATCCAAAAGCCGAACCAGGGGGATGGGGGTTTTCGGATGTTAATACAACATACCCGGATCTGGACTGCACGGCAATGGCATTGCGTGCCATGAAAGGGGAGACGGCAAACCATCCAACATATGAGGAAGCAAGGAAGCGAGGGTTAAATTGGATTTTGTCCATGCAAAATGAGGGCGGCGGATGGCCCGCTTTCGAAAAAAATACAGATAAGAAGATGGTAAAATTCATTCCGTTTGAAGGGGCAGCAGAGTTTGTTGCAGACTCCCCCACACCTGATTTAACAGGAAGGGTTCTTCAGTTTCTAGGTCAAGATGCTGGCCTGAAAAAAGACCATCCTCAAGTGAAAAAAGCGGTCAAGTGGTTAAGAAAACAGCAAAAATCCAATGGCTCGTGGTTTGGGCGATGGGGGATTTCCTTCATCCATGGCACAAGTGCAGCCGCTCTAGGCCTCATTTATGTCGGGGTATCTAAGCGAGATCGAGCCATTTCACGGGCCGTTAAATGGCTGCTTAGTGTTCAAAATGATGACGGCGGATGGGGAGAGTCGGCAAAGAGTGATGTCGTGAAAGAATATGTTCCGCTTGGGTCCAGTACACCTTCCCAGACGGCGTGGGCACTCGAACTATTGATTGAAGTACATGAAAAACCGACGGCCGAGATCAACCGGGGAATGGAATTCTTAATCGACTCACTAGGAAAGCAAGACTGGAGAAGCACTTATCCGACAGGAGGGGGCCTCCCCGGCAGTGTCTATTTTTACTATACCGGCCTGAATCATGCATGGGGCTTACTCGTTCTTGCGAAATATAAACAAAAGTATCTTTAAATTTATATAAAGGAAACTTCCATCGGTGGAGGTGTTCCTTCATCCCCACTTAAGAGCTTTGAAACGGGGGTTTTACTGCCCATTAATGCGGGATAAAACATATTACTGACAGGCCTCGTCATATAAACCCTCAGCTTTACTGGGTTTTTCATGTCGGGGCCTGTCAGGAGGATAACTCAAAAGGGTTTGTTTTTACCCTTTTGAGTTATCCTCTTTAATAAATCTCTTTAATGCCAGCTAAGCGGATGGAAAAAACTTTTTCCTTGTCGTCTTTTAATGAAAGAGTTTGGTCATTCAAATTAAGGTTACACACACGGCCTTTGCATGTTTTCAATGCTCCATTTTGATAGTAGTTAATGGTTATCGGAAGTTTTGTTCGCAATGCTTTCAAAATCATCTCTATATCCCCTTTCTCAGCAGTAGTAATGTGTATGAAACAATCTGTTCAACGGATTGTCTAGTAGTATTGGATGATAAAAGAAACCGCTATTGCTACGATAAATCCATTATACAACAAAATTAAGAAAGCGTTTACATATTTTTTGAACAAAATGTGAATCTTTGAACAAGAAGATGACCGAAAAGGGCGCAAAAAGCCCTTTTCGGTCATCTTAATGAAAGGACCCGTCTTAAAAATCCAGTAAAATCAGGAATTCATGTCGGGGCCTTCCATTAAAAATCAATGTTTGCATTTTTTATGAATGAATTTTGTGGTCTGTTCAAGAGCTATGGCACATTTTGCTTATTCCTTTAGTTCGACTGGAGGGATTTCTTAAATTCCTCCATTGTCGTGGAATACTTCACATAAATCCGGGGGAGGAGATAACGTTCGTTTTTCACTCCTTGTTTTACGTAAGGACCAGGTGTTGTGGTAAGGCCGAATTGGTAATATTTTTTCGTTTCAGCTACCACCCGGTCATTGAAGTTACCATAAGGGTATGCGAGGGCGATAACCGGTTTGCCTGTGATTTTCTCGATTTTTTTCTTTGATTGTTCCAATTCATATTTAAAATCGACCGCTTTCGTTAAATCCGGATGTGTGGCCGTATGGGACTGAATGGAGAAGAAGCCTGTTCCGGCAAGATTTTTCAATTCCGTTTTCGATAGGCGAGTGGAACGTCCGACGAAATCGGAAATCACAAAAAGCGTTGCGGCAGGCTGGAAGGCCGTATCTTGAAGCTTTCGGAATACATTTAACACATTCAGGTTATTTTTATAGCCATCATCGAGTGTAATGAAAATCGGTTTATTGACTTTGTCAATCTCGTTCCATCGTTCAAAAGTTAACAATGTATAGCCGTTATCCTTTAAATACTTCATTTGTTTTTCAAAGTTCTCAGGCGTCACATACAATTCTTTGGAGCCGCTCCCTTTAAACTCATCAATCGAGTGATAAATCAAAATGGGGACTTGCTGCTGCGCCGCCCCTTGCAAAGGAGAGGTAAATATGAGCAGGAGCGGCAACAGGAACAGCATGGCTGCTATTCTCATGTTATTCCACCTTTCATCACTGCCTTTTGGTCATATTGTTCCGGAACATGTTCATTTTTATCCCGTTCTGACGGCAGTTTTTTTCCGTTAAAGTCATCATTTCTCCACATCTATTTTCTGCATTCATGAACATCACCATTTGGATTTTTTATGTAAAATATACAGCTTATTTCCAAAAAAAAGAATAAATTGTGTCAGAAGAAATAAAACACGTTCATTTTGATTGTAAGTGTGACAAATATCACATCTCTTCAGATTATATCGTGATAATTTATGAGAAGCGTGAGATACATCACAATTCATCCGATTATCAGATGATAACATGATGGTTTCTCCCATTTGATTGTATCCGCAAAAAAGACAGTTTCATGTAAATGATTGCGGGATGTACAGGGAAGGAGATGAAAAATATGAAAAGGCAGAAATGGCTGCATAAAAGCAAGCTATGGATGATGGCAGCAATGACGATGGTCTTGCTGGCTGGGTGCGATGACCGTTACTTTGTATTGAATCCGCAAGGGCCGGTTGCGCAAAAAGAGTATGATCTCATTATTTTTTCCATTATTTTATGTGCAATTGTCGTCATCCCCGTTTTAGGTCTTCTTGTGTATATCGTGTTCCGTTACCGTGATAAACCGGGAAACAACGCTCCATATACACCAGAGTGGGATGATAGTAAAACGCTTGAAATCATTTGGTGGGGGATTCCAATTGTCATTATCGGTATTCTTGGCTTCTTTACCGCTAAGACGACATATGAATTGGTAGAACCTCCTGAAAAGGATGTAAAACCGATTACCATTCAAGTTACATCGCTTGATTGGAAATGGTTGTTCCAATATCCAGAACAAGAAATTGCGACGGTCAACTATGTGGAAATTCCAGAAGACAAGCCGGTTCAATTTGTTATTACAGCAGACGCTCCGATGAACTCTTTCTGGGTGCCTCAGCTTGGAGGCCAAGTATATGCGATGCCGGGAATGGCAATGCCGCTTTGGCTGCAAGCCGATCAATCGGGCGAATACTTCGGTGCGGGTGCCAACTTTACGGGAGACGGTTTTGCCCATATGAATTTTAAAGTAATCGCAAAACCGCAAGAAGAGTTCGACGAATGGGTGGCAAGCGTAAAAGAAGAAGCGTCGCCTTTAACCGAGATGGGCTATGAAGAATTGTCAAAGCAGGGTGTGGCAAAAGAAATGTCATTCTCATCCATCCCTCCGCTTTTATACTATGACACAGTCATGAAAAACGGAGGAGAATATATGGAACATAATGCAAAAACCGCTCTTGAAGCACTTTGTGGTCTAAGATATGGACCGGATTTTGAATCTAAATAATTGGAGATCAGGGAAAGGAGGAAATCCCTTTGTTCGATAAACTAAAAGATTTCGCATCGGAATTTTTTGTAACAGGCGAACCGCTCATTTATGGTGCGGATGTCTCAATCGTTTTAACAATGATTGGAATTGTCTTCGTTTTAACTTATTTCAAAAAATGGAAATGGTTATGGCGCGAATGGCTCACAACTGTTGACCATAAGAAAATCGGAATCATGTATATGCTTTCTTCATTACTAATGCTGTTCCGAGGCGGGGTAGACGCTCTCTTGATGCGTATCCAGCTTGCATTCCCGCAGTGGGAGTTTTTAGACTCGCATCACTATAATGAAATTTTTACGACTCACGGTACGATCATGATCCTATTCATGGCGATGCCGCTTATGTTTGCCTTCTTTAATATCGTTGTTCCGCTTCAAATCGGCGCAAGGGACGTAGCGTACCCGTTTTTAAATGCCGTCAGCTTTTGGTTGTTTTTCTTTGGAGCGATGTTGTTTAACATTTCCTTCGTAATCGGAGGTTCTCCAGCGGCCGGATGGCTTAGCTACCCGCCGTTGTCAGGAATGGAATTTAGTCCGGGCCCTGGACAGGATTTCTATATTTGGGGAGTTCAGATTTCCGGTATCGGTAGTTTGGCTTCAGGTATCAACTTCATCGTTACGATTTTAAAAATGCGTGCACCAGGAATGAAGTTAATGGATATGCCATTATTCACTTGGTCCGTATTGGCAAGCTGTATCACCATCATTTTCGCGTTCCCTGTATTAACGGTGACACTTGCTTTATTATTTGTCGACCGCTTCTTTGACGGACATTTGTTCACGATGGCCGGCGGCGGAAATCCGATGATGTACGTCAACTTAATCTGGATGTGGGGACATCCTGAGGTATACATCGTTGTCCTTCCTGCATTCGGTATTTTCTCTGAAATTGTGGCGACATTCTCGAAGAAAAAGGTATTCGGTTACAAATCAATGGTGTTCTCAATGATGATCATCAGTGTACTCTCTTATTTCACATGGGTGCATCACTTCTTTACAATGGGCGCAGACGCCAACGTAAACGTGTTCTTTGCCATCACGACAATGGCGATTGGTATTCCGACGGGGGTAAAAGTATTTAACTGGTTATTCACGATGTTCCGCGGCCGCATTCAAATTACACAGCCGATGTTATGGACCCTCGGATTCATTCCATGCTTTGTTGTCGGAGGAGCGACGGGGGTTATGCTTTCCGTTGCACCAGCAGATTATCAATATCATAACAGTTATTTCTTAATTGCCCACTTCCACCAAGTGCTAATTGGCGGGGTAGTATTCGGCTTCTTCGCAGGACTTTATTATTGGTGGCCGAAAATGTTTGGTTTTAAATTGAATGACCGCCTTGGAAAATGGGCGTTCTGGACTTGGAACATCGGGTTCTATGTATGTTTCATGCCGCAATATGCGTTAGGATTCATGGGAATGACACGCCGTATTTACGTATATGACTTCGATATGGGCTGGGGTCCATTAAACGTGGTTTCAACCGTCGGAGCATTCTTTATGGGAATCGGCTTCATCTTCCAGGTAGCCCAAATTCTTCATGGAATTAAGTATGGTGAGCGTGACTTAACAGGCGATCCATGGAATGGCCGTACATTAGAATGGTCCATCCCATCACCGCCGCCGCATTATAACTTTGCAGTTGTTCCTGAAGTAAAAGGGCAAGATGCATGGTGGACAATGAAAGAGGAAATGAAAAATAAAGAGGCTAAAAAGTCCGTTAACCTTAAGCCGATCCATATGCCGAAAAACTCGGGAATCCCGTTTATCATGTCGGTATTCTGGTTCATTGCCGGCTTTGGCTTGACATTCAATTGGGTATGGATGGCCATTTTCGGATTGATTGGAGTAGCAGGATGTATGCTTGCGCGCTCCTTCCAATATGATTCGGATTACTATATTCCGGTTGAAGAGATTAAAAGCACCGAGGCCTCATTAGGGAGGGTTGTATAATGGCACATGCTGCAGCACATCATGACGAACATCATCATGAAGATCATGAATCGATCAAAGTACTTGGGTTTTGGTTGTTTCTTGTAACAGACTGTATTTTATTCGGAGCGTTGTTCGCGACATATGCCGTCCTTTGGGATCATACAGCCGGAGGCCCTACAGGAAAAGAACTATTTGAAGTACCGGGATTTGTTGCGGAAACCTTCATTCTATTGACGAGCAGTTTCACGAGCGGTTTGGCTGTGCTTGCGATGCAAAAAGGGAAGGTTAAAAGTTTAATTGGCTGGTTGATCGTAACGGCATTGTTAGGTTTATCATTCATTGGTCTGGAAATCAATGAATTCCGTATCATGGTGCACGAAGGCGCAACGATTTCAACAAGTGCGTTCTTAACGGCCTTCTACACGCTGGTTAGTACGCACGGTATCCACGTATCGATCGGATTAGTGTGGATGACTTCCATCATTTTGCAATTGAAACGCCGCGGCATTACAGATGTCACGAAGCGTAAAGTGACGATCATCAGCTTGTACTGGCACTTCCTTGACGTCGTCTGGATTTTCCTTTACACAGCGGTTTATTTAATGGGGGTGATGTAAGATGTCACACGAAGAACATCATGGGTCATTAAAAGCGTACGTCATCGGTTTTATCTTTTCGATTGTACTGACGATCATTCCGCTTGTTATGGTATTGAACCATACGTTAAGCAGGGGACCGCTTGCTATGGTTATTATGGGGATGGCCGTTCTGCAGTTTTTCATTCAGTTGTTTTTCTTCATGCACATTAAAGAAGGAGAAAAACCTCGCTATAATGTCATGGCATTAGTTCTAGGAGTCGTCTTCGTCATTACGATCGTCGCCGGTTCAATGTGGATTATGACCTTTAACTCGCAAGTGCAATAACGTGAATCCTCAATAAGCGGGAGATAGAAATTCTCGCGCTTATTGGGAATTCTTTATATGTAAATGAAGAAAAGCCTGCAGCCCATGTCAACTAGACATAGCTGCAGGCTTTTTCATTGAAAAAGTCCTGATCGATTCAGCTTTTTTCGATGAATCCACCTCAATTTTTAAACATAATTATAGCGCTTTATATACATTCCACTTAATAATTCGACACGTCTTCATCCCATCGAGCGACACTCACAATTGATGATTCAGGCAGCTTGTCGACGCTTAGGCGAAAATAAAGGCCATGGACGTTTTATCCATGGCCTTTATTTATGTCGATTTATAAATTAGTGTTGTACGATGCTGAACAGACCTTTAATATGTGACAAATAACGAACGTTACTTGCTTCTTTCATTAAAGTAGCCGGTAAGCCTTTAAGTGGAGTTTCATTTGCTCCAATTGTAGCAACCGCATCTTTACGGCCTAAGCTTGCAAGTGTACCAGAGTTTACTGGAGCAAACTTTTCAAATGTTTTATCTTGTAAGTATGCGAATAGGTTGTATCCAACAAGTTCACCCATTTGCCATGCGTTTTGTGCTGTAGGTGCGTATGGACGGCCGCCTTCTTCAGGGAAGGCAACAGCGCTGTCACCAACGACAAATACGTCGCTGTGGGAAGTAGATTGAAGGTATTCATTAACCGTTGCACGGCCGCGGTCTACTGCCAATCCAGATTGACCGACTAATGGGTTACCTTGGACACCGCCTGTCCAAACGAACGTGTTAGCAACGATTTTTTGGCCATCTTTTAAGTCGATTTCATTTCCGTTAACATTCGTTACAGGAAGACCTGTCAAGAATTGAACGCCGCGCTTTTCTAAACTAGCCGTTGCACGCTCGATTAAATGATCAGGTAAAACCGGAAGAATTTTTGGACCAGCTTCTACAAGCATGATTTTCAATTCTTTTGGATCTACGCCGTACTGTTTAGCCACTTTCGGCATGTGGTCAACAATTTCACCAACCAATTCAACGCCGGTTAAGCCGCCGCCGCCGATTAGAATTGTTGCATCCGCTTCATTTTTCGTTTTCGCATATTCACGGATGCGGTCTTCGATATGATTGTAAACTTTGTTTGCATCAGCAACAGATTTTAACACCATGCTGTGCTCTTCAAGTCCTGGAATACCGAAGTAAGCCGTTGTACTTCCTAAACCGACCACAAGGGCATCGTATGATAAAGTAGAACCGTCAGAAAGCTTTACTTCTTTGTTATCTGCTGAAAAAGTTTCAACCTTTGCGATTTTAAGATCGATATCTTTTCCTTTGAAAAGTTTCGCTAAAGGTAAAGCAACTGCTCCTTCAGAAGTAGTGCCACCTGCAAGGCGATGTAATTCCGTGATGATTTGGTGTGTCGGGTATTGGTTTATTACCGTAATCTTCGCTTCAGCTTTATTTAAGTATTTACGAGCGGTTAAAGCAGTTAAAAGTCCACCATAACCTGCACCTAAGATGACAATATGTTTTGACATAGTTTACTCCCCCGTATTTTTACTAAGTTGAATATAGAATGAATTACTTATTGCGAGTTGCATTGATTTCAAGGTAAGCATTTACGAAACGGAAAAGCTTCTGCGCTTGCGGGTCTTTTAACATTCTTAAAAGACCGAAAAGGCCGATTACTTCATTGCTTTCCTCTGCGCGGTCTTTCGCTTCGATAGCAGTTGCTGCAATGTTTTTAACTGTGTCTGCTACAGGCTCTGCAATTTCTTTGATGGCGCTGACCGTATCATTCTTTAACACGTCATCAGTTGCGACTGATTGAGCAAAGTCATAAGACTTAGTTAAAACAGTTACAAGCTCCGTTAATTTTGGCAGCTGTTCTACAAGAGTTGTTAAAGATTCCTGAACCTCTGGCTTTAATAACTGATCAAGGATATCAAGTTGTTCTTGGCGAATGGACAAATTAACTGATTCTTGTTCAGGCTTTGTTTGAGTCAATGTTTGTGGCATATTTAATTCTCCTCTGCGATAGTATTACTCCTAAATGTATGGGATTATGAATCCCCTTTCTTATGATAACTCTAGCCGACTAAAAAACTCAAGAGGATTCGTGAAATATTACACAATATGCTCACATGAAATATCTTCATCTAGAAAATGAAAAAACCTGCCCACTCTCCATCTGCGGAAAGGTGACAGGCTTTTTATTAAATTATAAAACAAAACTTACAATAATTGCCGATAACACACTTACTAAAGTAGCACCGTATAATAACTTTAATCCAAAGCGGGCCACAACGTTTCCTTGTTTTTCATTCAAGCCTTTTACCGCACCGGCAATAATACCGATCGATGAGAAGTTGGCAAAGGATACAAGGAAGACGGAAATGATGCCTAATGTACGCGGGCTCATTTCAGGTGCAACTTTCGCTAAATCCATCATGGCAACGAATTCATTTGTGACGAGTTTAGTCGCCATAATGCCGCCGGCTGGAACGACTTCAGCAAGCGGGATACTCATGATGAAGGCGAAAGGAGCGAACACATACCCCAAAATTTGCTGGAAAGTGATTCCGAACGCTAAATCGAACACATTGTTGATGGCTGCCATTAATGCCACGAAACCAATCAGCATGGCACCGACGATGATGGCTACTTTGAAGCCGTCCATAATGTATTCTCCCAGCATTTCAAAAAAGCTTTGTTTCTCTTCCTCTTGCACTTCTAAAATATCTTCACGGTCCTCTACTGTATAAGGGTTAATAACAGAAGCAATAATAAATCCGCCAAATAAATTGATGACAATCGCTGTTACCACATATCTTGGTTCAATCATGGTCATGTAAGCACCGACGATCGACATCGAAACCGTTGACATCGCGGAAGCACATAATGTGTATAAACGGTGGGGCGGCAATTGGCCGAGCTGTTTTTTCACAGTAATAAATACTTCTGATTGCCCAACCATGGCAGAAGCGACTGCGTTATACGACTCCAATTTACCCATTCCATTGATCTTGCTTAAGATCAACCCAATTCCTCTCATGATGAAAGGAAGAATTTTGAAATACTGAAAAATACCAATTAAAACAGAAATGAATACGATCGGGAGCAGTACGCCCAGGAAAAAAGACATTTGTCCTTCATTGGCGATTCCACCGAAGACAAAGTTAATTCCTTCAGCCGCATAGGCTAAAAGTTTTTCGAAAACCTTCGCAATTCCCGTAATGAGCACCAAGCCAAATTTCGTATTTAGCAATACATAGGCTAACAATAACTGAATAACTACCATAATAATGATCGGTTTATATTTAATGTTTTTTCGATCGTTGCTGGCTGCAAACGCTAACCCAAGTACGACGAACAATCCTAAAATTGAAATTAAATATTGCATGTTGAACCTCCGCTAAGTTGTTATCATAGAAAAGAGAGCATATGGCCGTTGGAAAGGCATACAACATCCGTTCCAATGATTGGCATTCCTATTAATATCATTTAGTTTACCCAGTAATTATTGATGTAAATCTTGAGATGAGAAAAAACCGGGAAGCAGCTCTTGGATCGTGGTTTCATGCACATCTCCCTTTAAATTGGCTAAAATGATGTTCGTATGCTCATCGCAAAATTCCGCCATCACTTGGCGGCATGCTCCGCATGGAGAAATGGGCCCGTCCGTATCACCGACAATCGCAATGGCCTTTACGGCTTTTTCCCCATTTGCAACCGCTGTAAACAATGCCGTTCTTTCTGCACAGTTCGTTAATCCATACGATGCATTTTCAATATTGCATCCGCGGTAAACGTTATCATTCTTTGTCAGGACCGCTGCGCCAACCTGGAAAGTGGAGTAGGGGGCATGTGCTTGTTTCCGGGCCTCGATGGCTTCGTTAATCAATGTTTGAATCGTCATTTCGTTCACTCCGTTCATATGGATGTAATAATAATGGTTTATCTTTAAATTGAAACGTCATCAACAGCGTCTTGCTGTCCATTGAATGGCAGAAAATCACTTTCTATAATAGCCACTGCAAAATTTACGCGATATGATAGCGGTTTCAATTAATGCCAACTTGGCGATATCGAGAGAGAATCAGAAGTTTTATCTATTTTAAGATTAATAACATAAAGGAGATTTGTTTCCAGCACTCCATCGTATGATGTCTGACCTCCGACAATAATACTATACTTGTAAAATAATCAATTTTCAACTATAAAAAAAGAGAGAAAGGAAGTTTTTTTATAATCGTTTTGTTTTCTTTCGTGTTTTTTGTGTGGAGAGTAAGAAAAAGACGAAAGCTAAAGAAGCGTTGGTATTTTTTGTGCTGTAAGGATGAAAAAGGACGAACTATCCAAACTGAAAGGGCCATAACGCAAAAAGGAGAAGCCAAATGTCCTTCCTTCTTACTTTGGAAAGACGAAAAAAGAAATGCTGAAATATTCGGGGGAAAATGAGTTTTTTTCCTTTTAATGCAAACCAACACAAAAATATGGTAATGTTAAGAAGTGTTTAAACAGCAATAAGGAGGCTATTTCATATGACAACTCAAAACGAAAACAATGCGTTACCGCCTAAAACCTGTACAATCGAACGTCTCGTTACTCTTCCGGAAGACGTCGAAAAAGTACTGGCAGGACAAAAAACAGCTACTCGCCGTAACGGCAGATATGCGGATATTGGTGAAATCATGACTCTAAATGACAAGGATTTTGTCGTTGAACGTGTATACTCCCAATCTCTTGGCGAGTTGACCGATGAGCATGCCCGCCAGGAAGGATATGAAAGCGTGGAGGAGTACAAGCAATCCATCTTATCCATCCATCCCGGAATGCCTTGGCTTCCGCAAATGAGAGTATGGGTTCATGAGTTTCGCGCCGTTGAAAAATAATCTGACGAAACCATGAGCATCGGGTATAAACTTCTTTTGTATATACATATCTCAAGTGTTATTCTGTCCATCGGGCCGTTTATCGTCCTTCTTCCGATGATTGGTAAATTACGCTCTGCCCAGGGGCCGGTGCAAGGGATCTACCTCGATGCTTTCCGGTTTGTCATCAGGCTCTCCAAGCATGCGGGACATGTATTAGTCGCTTCGGGAATCTTGCTTGTCATTGCCGGTCCCTGGTCGTGGGGAGCGTCTTGGATTGTAGCGACGATTTTCATTTTAGTGAGCTCTTTGTTTTTTCTTGCTCGTGCCTTCTCGCCGGCAATCCGGAAAATTGAGGAACGCAGTCAGGAGAAGAATGCTGCGGTACGAACGCTTCACCGCGCGATTTGGATGTATCTTTTCCTTTTAATGGCGATGCTGTGGTTTATGGTGGCAAAGCCAGTGCTATGGTAAAGGGAAATTGAATGTCAGAAGATAAAGAAATGAGAGGCAGGGGGCTGGACATATCCCCCTGCCTTTTTTGAAGACATCGGCTTCTTACGTAAGGAGAAATCACTTTCTATACCTTTGAGTTATTTTTTATAACAAGCCAGGCTTTACATTTTACTCACTTGACTGCGTCGTATTGAAAAACTCTATTTCCTTGACATCAGCCTCTTTTATTTTTTCCTTCTTGCCCATTGTTTCATCAGACTCGTAGCTTAATTTAAAAGGTTCCTTATTTTGCTCTTTTTTCATCTGGGAATCACCTCGTTTACATCGTTCCAACTTTTACTATTATTTATTCAAAACCTTTACTTTGCATTTTTTGTTTGTCCTAGTCACAAGAACCGTTCTCTAAAGTTCCAGATAATCTTGTGTGGAAGGGTTTTCCTCTCTTGTTATTCTAGTTCCAAATTACTATAATTAAAATCAGTGTGTGTTTAGAAATTTCATCGAGGAGGACAACATGGAAAGAGAAAAATCTACCAGGAAGATCTCAGCTAAGAGAAACCAACTGTTGAGAAAAGGATCGCTGAGAAGGAAGCTTATTCTATCTTTTACCCTTGTTTTACTAATACCCAGCATCATCATTGGATTAGCATCTTATGAAAGTGCGGAAACGAATTTGAGGGAAGAGATTACATCCAGCGCAAGTGAAAACGTTCAGCTTCTTAATAGTTTAATAGATGCAACAATCCAGTCGAAAAAAGACCAAGCCGATTTTTTGGCATCCAGATTCAATCAGGATTTGTTCCAAGACCCTGCATACGGAGAGCTTCGTACACAACTAAAGGATTTTTATGATACGACAGAAGGATTGGTCATGGTGTATGTCGGTACGTCAGATGGGAAGATGATTGATGAGCCTGTTTTTGAAAGAGCATCCGATTACGATCCGAGAGAGAGACCCTGGTATCAAGAAGCGATGGAGCATAAAGGCGATGCGGTAGTCACGGCACCTTACGTGGATGCAGCCACAGGGAAATATGTGGTCACTGTCGCGTCCACGTTGAAAGATGGCAGCGGGGTTGTAGGATTTGATGTCGAGGTAGCAAATCTTCAAAAAACGATTTCACAAGCCAAAATAGGCGAAAAAGGCTATCCTTTTGTTTTGGATGCCAATCAGAAAATCGCCTTTCACCCATCAATGGAGCCGGGAAGTGAATTGCCTTCCGATATAACGGGGCGTATGTCGCAAGCGGCTGAAGGAAAATTTACTTATGAGATTGACGGGATATCTAAACAAATGATGTTCGTCACGAATCCAACGACTGGGTGGAAAATAGCGGGGACGATGGATCAGTCTGAAGCACGGGAGACCGCTGAACCTATTTTGGATATGATGTTATGGGTCATTGCCATGATGATCGTCGTCGGCGGTTTCTTCGTCTTTCTTGTTATTCGCTCTATTATGAAACCGATTAGACAGATGGCAGCTGTGACGAAAAAAGTAAGTGAAGGGGACTTAACAGAACAAGTTGAAGTGGTGGCCAATGATGAAATCGGACAATTGGGAACGAGCTTCAACCATATGCTTTATTCGCTTCGGGAGCTTTTGGCGAAGATCAATCAGTCAGCCCAACACTTAGCGGCTTCAACCCAGCAGCTGAATGCCGGTTCGGAGCAAACGGCCCAAACGACGAAAGAAGTAACAATTGCGATTCAAGAAGTGGCATCCGGTTCGGAAGTACAAATGACGAGTGCGGAGGAATCGGCACGCGCAATGGAGGAAATTTCAGCCGGTGTTCAACGAATCGCGGAGAGTTCAAGCCTCGTCTCAGATTCTTCTATTACAGCATCTAAAAATGCCAGTGAAGGGAATGCCGTGCTAGAAGAAGTGATGGCACAAATGCGATCAATTAATCAGTCTGTACAAGAGGGCGGTTCACTTGTTAAACTTCTCGGGAATCACTCGCAGCAAATTGGACGCATTATTGAGGTCATTACCCAAATTTCCGATCAAACGAATTTGCTGGCTTTAAATGCTGCGATTGAAGCTGCACGAGCGGGAGAACATGGAAGGGGATTTGCGGTCGTGGCCGATGAAGTAAGAAAATTAGCCGAGGAATCGAAACAATCGGCCAATCAAATCGCAAACCTTATTAGGACGGTTCAAGAGGATACAGATAGAGCCGTAGCAGTGATGGCGGAAGGGGAAGAAAAAGCGGCAAGCGGTCTGCAAATTGTCGATACGGCAGGCCAATCATTCCAGGCTATTCTTCACTCCATCCAGCAAGTAACAGGAGAAATTCAAGAGATTGCCGCAACTTCTCAAGAAATGTCGGCAAGTACAGAGGAAATTACAGCATCTGTTGAGGAAGTGGCAAGCATTGCAAGCGAGGCTGCTGCCAGCACAAACCAAGTCGCTGCCTCTGCTCATACACAGTTAGAATCCATCCAGCAAATCACTCAGTCCATTCACGAATTAAGCAAGCTCGCATTGGATTTACAAGATACGGTGAATCGATTTAAAATGTAGTCTTGTAAAGACTTCCATATTGATTATGTTTAAAAAGGAGAATCGCTTTTTTCAGCGGTTCTTCTTTTTTAATGTTACATTATTGATAGCTGCGATATTTGAATCCAAAAAAGAGGTGAGATCATGTGTCAACTGAAATTAAAATATCCGTCAGGTCATTGGTGGAGTATGCGTTTCGAAGCGGAAGCATCGAGTCCGGTTTCCGTACAAGCAGCACGATGACAGAAGGAACGAAGGCCCATCAAAAAATACAAAACACATATCGTGAATCGGATGAAAGAGAAGTATATATGAAAACGGAACTTTCATACGAAGGTTTGACATATTTGATCGACGGCAGATGCGACGGTCTCTTGTTTTCTGAAGATGAAGTGACGGTAGATGAAATTAAGTCAACGGTAAAAGATTTGCACCTTGTTTCAGAAGACACGTATCCGGTTCATTGGGCACAGGCAAAATGCTATGCGTACATGTATGCGAAGGAGCATAAACTGGATTTGATGAATGTACAGCTGACCTATACTCATGTTGAAACGGAAGAAACGAAAAGGTTTAGGCAAACTGTCACGTTTCAAGAGCTGGAAACGTTTATATTTGATGTTATTAAACGATATGCTCCATATGCTTCATTAAAGAAGCAGCACCAAAAAGCGAGGGACGCGAGCATTCAAAACATGAGGTTCCCGTTTGAGACATACCGCCAAGGACAGCGAAAACTGGCGGGTGCCGTTTATAAAACGATGCTGGATGAAAAGAGCCTGTTTGCCATGGCTCCTACTGGAACCGGCAAGACCATTTCAACCATTTTTCCCGCTGTTAAAGCAATCGGTGAGGGTCTTGTACAGCGAATCTTTTATTTGACGGCCAAAACGATTACAAGGACAACGGCAGAAGAGGCATTTTCCCTCATGCGAGCGAACGGCCTTTACATGAATGTTGTAACCATCACGGCAAAAGACAAGGTCTGCTTTAAAGACGAGACCATCTGCCAGAAAACATACTGTGAATTCGCAGACGGCTATTACGACCGTGTCAATGAGGCCGTTCTTGATCTTTTATCGAATGAAACGATGATGAATCGTGACGTAATCGAAAAATATGCGCGAAAGCATCGCGTCTGTCCGTTTGAATTCTCATTGGATGCGGCGTATTCTGCGGACGCGATTATATGTGATTATAATTATGTGTTCGATCCCCGTGTTTCATTAAAACGTTTTTTGGAAGAACAAAAGAAACAAACGGTTTTGCTTGTCGATGAAGCACATAACTTGGTGGACAGGGCACGTGAGATGTTTTCGGCATCGCTGAACAAATCTGATTTTCTGCAATTGAAGAGGGAGTTCAAAGGAAGAAATGAAGCGATCCGTAAAACCGCTGATACGGTGAACCAATATCTTCTCGGGCTGAAAAAGCAATACGGCGAACAGGGAGACTTTATGATGAAAGACATGCCGAAAGAGCTTTTGCCAATTCTTGAAGCATTTATGCTCCAGGCAGAAAAGGAGCTTGCCAGCCAGCAGGAAGGCCATTCTTATGAAAAGCTTTTGGATGCTTATTTTTCATCGAACAGTTTTATCCGGATTGCCAATCTATATGATGAACGTTATGTGACGTTCGGACAGCTTGAAAGAAGCGAAGTTACCATTAAACTATTTTGTTTGGATCCTTCCCATCTTCTTCGGCAGATGGGGAAGGGGTATCGCTCCAAAATTTATTTTTCAGCGACTTTTTCGCCGCTTCATTACTATAAAGAAGTGTTGGGAGGACAGGAGGGAGATTTTACGATTTCGATTCCATCCCCATTTACGAAAGAACAGCTTAATGTATTCATTCAGCCATTATCGACAAGGTATCGTGACAGGGAACGAACGAAGCAGCCGATTACAGAGATGCTTTATGCACTCGTGAAAAGCCGTCCAGGAAATTATTTTGTGTTTTTCCCTTCTTATCAATATTTGAACGATGTGTACGGACATTTCACCGAACGGCATCCTGAAGTGCACACCATTATACAAGACACGGGGATGGCAGAAGAAGAACGGGAAAGGTTTTTAGCTGCTTTCCAAGCGGGGAATGAAGAGACATTCATTGGCTTTGCCGTGTTGGGAGGCATTTTTTCAGAAGGAGTAGATTTAAAAGGCGATCGCCTGAACGGTGTCGTCGTTGTCGGTGTCGGACTTCCGCAGCTTTCCCGTGAACGGGACATCATGAAAGAGCATTTCAATAGCGAAGGGAAAAACGGATATGACTATGCGTATGTTTTCCCTGGAATGAACAAAGTGCTCCAAGCAGGGGGGAGACTCATCCGTTCGGAAGATGACCATGGCACCATTGTGCTGGTGGATGACCGATTTTTATCTCCCAAATATCAATCCCTGCTTCCGAACGAGTGGAAGGAATTTACGATCATTCGCTAGAGAGACATGCAAATAAAGGCGTTTTCCAGTATTAAATGGTTAACTCTCCCGTAATTAGATTAAAAAGAGCCTTCATTTTCTAGAAGGCTCTTTTTGTATTAGGGCAAGAAAGTATGAGATTTAGAGAGATCCAGCTTCAGCTCCTAACCTCTCGGCCTTAGATTATAAATGCTTACCGATTGAAGGGAAGTCATAAGACTGGTGATAAAACCGGAGACCAGTACGGTCAAAAGCGAATAAATCGATTTTCCATCCATCAAGATGAGTAACCCTAAGCTAATAATGAAAGCATCCATGACGAAAATCAAGATTCCCGGGTTCAGCGCAAACCATTTTGAGAGTAAAAGCGCCAATAAATCGATTCCGCCTTGACTTGTCTTATGTCTCAACATGAAGCCGGTACCCAGGCCGATGAACAGCCCCCCCAGCGGTGCACTGATGATGACAGGGAGATGGACGATTCCTCTCAGCGGCAGCAGCAAATCGATCATGATGGAAGAACAAAGCATCCCATATACACCGTTGAAGAAATAAGACCGATTATATAGGAATGCCATTAGATAAATAGGAGCATTCAAACAAATAATCGTGAGTCCTACTTTAAAATCCCATAAGTAACTGCATAATAAACCAATTCCAGTGATTCCCCCATTGAGAAGGTGAAAAGGAAGAATAAACACGTTAACCCCAATCCCAATAAGAGTACTTGCCAAACCGATCACGACGATTCTTTTCAGCATTTTCCCCATCCTTGTCCAAAATTCCTTCTTAAAACCTATATGAAAGGAAATCGACTTTATTCACCGGAAAGGAATGATTTGAAAATTTACCTTATTTTCCCTCTTTATCCCTCATTAACGGGCAGTAAGACCCCCACTTCAAAACTTGGCGTAATCGCGAAAGGTTAAGTGGGGGGTAACTGCCCGTAAAAGCCCGATAAGTCAACTAACCATCGGTGGGGGATGAAGGAACGCCTCCCTACCGATGGAAGTTTCCTTTATATAAAGGGGCAATTCGATCAATCCGATTCGTCCATATAACGCCGTTGTAGTCAGCTGGCAGTCGGTTTATATCCTCTGTTGTATCAAAGCCCTCAGAGAATCCCCCGGCTCCTGCAACTACTATCACACGGGTATTGGCTTCTTCCATTCGATTCAGGAATTCATTGGACCATCCCCATAGCCACGGAGCAATTTTTTCGGGAATATGTAATTGCATATTCTCGCAAGCTGCCGGCACATACCCTGTCCATCCCGCAGCAATGTAAGGAAGCAGACAGCTTTTCAATGTCGCTTTTGACATCACCCGAAGGCTTGGCAGTTCTTCCTTTAAAGAGGCAATGGGTTCATCGCCCCCGTATACAGCCAACTGACGTAACCGTTTTTCCGGGAGTGTAGAAAGATAGCGGGCAAGTTGTGTTCCTTCTGTCGGATCGTTGCTTTTAATATGAATTAAAAACGAACGATCAGGGAAATGGGACAGCACCTCTTCAAGAGAAGGCATAAGGCCGACACCTTTGCCGCGGAAAGGGTATGTCTTTCCATTATCTGCCGTATAGCCATAACCGATATCCAGCGTCTTTAACTCATCCATTGTATAATCTCTTGTAACACCTTCTCCGTTCGTTCGGCAATCGAGGGTCCAGTCATGAAAAACGGCGAATTGTCCGTCTTTCGTCGGGTGTACATCAAACTCGACGATGTCAGCGCCTGCTTCAAAGGCTGCTTCCATCGATGGAAGTGTATTTTCCAGATATGGATGCTCCGGCTCATAAATCCGTTCGGCCGTACATGTATCATTCTTTATCCCTTCCATAGTAAACGTTTGGGCAAGTCCCCGATGCGCAAGCAACAAAGGTGTTTCATCCTTTTGCGCTGCAAAAAGTGAACTATTATTGACATACATAAATAAGAAAAGAGCAAGAAAAAACATCATTATTTTCGTTTTCATTCGTTTTTTTGATTTTTTCATTGGTATCCTCCCACTTAAAAAAGCAGCTTTGAGATAAGAAAAGTCATGGACTTTTCACCTGCAAAGTTGAATATTATTTTAAGCAAAGGTTTACTCGTTCTCAATAGTTGTGACATAATAATTGGATGATAATGTTCTGATAATAGAAGAGAAGTTTACGAGGAGACTTTAAAATGAATACATCTTCCTGTTTGATTATTGAACGCGGGACTCCTTTTGAAAAAGGGGAGGTTATTCCTTTACATAGTGTGCCTATCATCTTAGGGAGAAAGGGAAAGGAATGGGAGCCTGATGTTTCGTTCAACAATGCATTTGTATCAAGACAACATGCCTCTATTTATTATGAAAACGGCCAGTTTTATCTAAAAGATTTGAGTAGTAAGCACGGTACATACTTAAATGAGCAGCTTTTGGAACCAAACCATTTAGCACTGCTGAAGGAAGCAGACAAAATTTCATTGGCAAAGGATATCATCGTTCTCTCGTTTTCTTCTTCCAATCTCGAGGAAACACTTGAGTTAACCATCTTTGCTATGGAAGAACAGACTAACCCTTCTTTGGAATGGAAACTGGACCCGCTTAAACAGTCCTTAATCGTGCAGGGAGACCATTACACGTTTTCGGAAAAAGAATATAAGTGTCTGGAAATTCTTTTTGAGAAACGCCAGCAATTCGTTTCGAAAGAGGAAGTGAAAAAATACGTATGGCCTGAAAGGATATATTCACCTGAACAAACTCCCGATGTCAGCTCAGACGAATTGAATGCTTTAATCTACCGGATACGAAGAAAAATTCATGAGGGGATTTCCATTGAAACGATAAAAGGAAAAGGCTATATTCTTTCGGTAAATGGTAGAGAATTAATCAATAAGTAGGCATTAAAGGAAACACTATGGGTGGCTTAGTTCAATAAGAATACAAAAAATCCGTATAAAATCGATTGTTCAGCGGAAAATTAACACTTAAATTTAACAGTGCAAAAGAGCCCGTATCGCAAACTACTAAGTAGTTTGCGATACGGGCTCTTTTGATTAAGCTTTAATGGACTTTACATATATATATTCCACTTAATAATTCGACACATCTTCATTCAATCGAGAGGTATCACAATCGGTGACCCGGGCAACTTGAATTTGCTCTCAAGGGTTCACCTATGCGGATGGCGCCAACCCCGCAAGGGGGGTGTCAGCCGCTTAGGTCTAGAAAATTTGGCATGGCCGTTCTTTGGTCATGTCGAATTTTCTAAATCGATCTATATAGTTGGCTTTCGTTATGTTTAATCCTTAGTTTAGCAGTTTATAAGAAACAAGGGTAGGGACGTCATCATTCGTATACGTTATGGCGGCTTTTGTTCCTTCATTTACAAAACCCAATTTTTGCACCGCACTTCCCGACGCCTGCAGCACGAGGGGTTGGCCGTTTGAGGCTTGTACTTCGACGCTTGTCGAATCGGCGGCTCCTGTAATCGTGACCGTTTCCTTTTTGACATCGGCTTTTTCAAGGTCTGTAATGGTCAGTACTTGCCCGGGGTTAATATGGGATGACCGCATATAGTTCGCTGATTGGATGTGCTCCATCGTAGTGTGGAATGCGCGGGCAATTTGAGTAAGGGTATCTCCCTTTACGACTTTATATTTTATTTTCCCGTCTGGCTGCTCAAGCGCTTCTCCCTTCAAAGCCACTTCCGTGCACGGTTCACCTTTATTCGGAGGCGGAACGACAATCGTATCACCATTGATGAGTTTTTTCTGTTCATTGGCTGACTGCAGCTCTTTAACTGTAACACCGTATTTAACTGCCAACGACCAATATGTATCGCCTTTTTTTACTTCGTATGTTGCATAATCGCAAGCATGCGCTTTAGAGGGGCCTCCCAAAAAACTTCCTGTCATGATTATTCCTGCAGCCATTGAGCTAATAACTATCTTTTTTATCATTGGCTTTGAGGAGGTTAATGAAGAAAGAGGGAACTGTTTTCTATGTTTATTTTTTAAGGATTTTTCTTTTTCTATAAATGGCATGTTCATTAAGATTACCTCCAAATAAGGCTAGGATTGTAAAACTGTATTCTGTGTAATGGTGCAGAGTACAGTTTCGTGGTTCCTTTTTCATTTAAAATTAGGATAAGGAACAGTCACTTCGTTGTATGCTTGTGTTTCTTATAGGAGTTGTATCCGTTTTTTTGCAAGTTTAAACCTTTGTTTTTTGTACTAATCAATAGGCTTTCGGAGGTGACAGTCCGGCACCAATAGAAGCCATGGAGCAGAACTCTCCATGGCTTCTATTTTTTTACTCGTTTTAGTTTTAAGCGAGTTGGACATGGGTAAAGACTCCTAGTATTTACATCAAAGTGAAGTTAGGTGAAGAAACATGAAAAATGGAGAACTGCTGATCATTGGCGGAAGCGAGAGGAAAGATCGTGAAACGGAAATTCTGGACAAGTTTATAGAACTTTCCCAAGCGAATGAGGGAGCCATTGGAGTATTGCCGACAGCAAGTCAAATTCCTGATCAGGTGGGCACCCAGTACGTGGACATCTTTCAAAGGCTGGGAGCGAAAGAAGTCAAAATCATTGATGTTGATTCAAGGGAAAAAGCGGAAAGCCGGGACATAAACGATCTTGTTTCCACATTGTCCGCTTTTTTCATTACAGGCGGCAGCCAAAAACGTTTAGCCGATCTCATTGGTGGAACAAAATTATCTTCCACATTATATAAAAAATGGACAAATGGCATGGTAATAGCCGGAACGAGTGCAGGTGCCTCTATTATGGGAGAACAAATCATTTTTTCACTAAGTGCAGAAGAAGATGATGAGGGCGTAGAGGTAGCGATGGACAACGGATTTGGTTACTTGAAAAACACCATTATCGACCAGCACTTTTCCCAGCGTGCCAGATTGGACCGTTTATTGAAAATGATCGCCAAGAACCGGAAAACCATCGGAATCGGCATAGATGAAAATACGGCAATTTTAGTAAAAGACGATCAATTTGAAGTGTTGGGGGAGCATCAGGTCATCGTCATCGACGGCCATGATCGAACGTACATCGATACCCGCGTTTCAAATGAAGGAACGACAGAGCCCGTCATGACAAATGTTCAATTGCATACACTCACAAAAGGCTATCAGTTCGATTTATCAACCCGTAAATTATTAAATGGAAAAGAGGAGTAAAAAATGAAAATCAACCGTGTAAGATACTTGAAAGGTCCGAATTATTTTAACTTGAAGCCGACCATGTGGATTGAATTGGATATTGGAGAGTTTGAGTTTCAACCTTCGAATAAGATTCCCCGATTTAGTGAAGCTCTCGTTGACGTCATTCCAAGCTTGAAGACTCATACATGTTCATTAGGGTATGAGGGCGGGTTCGTAGAACGACTGAAAGAGGGCACGTGGATGGGGCACATCCTCGAACATATCACCTTGGAATTGCAATCACTGGCAGGAATTCAAGTGAAGCGCGGGAAAACCATAACAAGCCAGAAGAAAGGCATTTACTTTGTCACATACGATTACAAGGAACCAAAATCGGGCTACTATGCATTTAAAGCAGCGATGGAACTGACAGAGAGAATTTTGAAAGGCGAACGCAGCTTCTCGATTGATTCCTATGTAAACAACATCGCTCATTTGTATTATGAACATAAACTGGGTCCAAGCACAGAATCCATATATGAAGCGGCGATGAATGAACATATTCCGGTCGAACGAATCGGAACAGACAGCATGCTTCGGTTAGGGACGGGATTCAAGCAAAAATTTGTGCAGGCAACGATTACGAGCCAAACATCCCAGCTGGCCGTAGAAAATGCTTGTGATAAACAAGCGACCAAACTAATACTGGAAAGCTGCGGAGTTCCTGTCCCCAAAGGAGAGGTCGTCTCTTCGACAAAGGAAATCTTTCAAGCCGCTAAGTACCTCGGCTTTCCACTCGTCATAAAACCGTCAAACGGGAGACAGGGTCAAGGAGTGATGACGAACATTCATAATGAAGACGAGTTATTTAACATCGTCCATTGCTTGGATAGTCAATATAAGGAATATATTGTAGAACGATACTATGAAGGGAACGATTACCGGCTAGTAGTAGTAGATGGAAAAATGGTGGCTGCCAGCTTACGGCTGCCGCCTGTGGTAATCGGAAATGGAATGGACAGTGTGGAGCGATTGATTCAGCTGGAAAACGAGAATCCGCTAAGGGGCGAGGGGCATGAAAAACCGCTATCGAAAATCCCGCTGAACCATACGGTTTCTTGTTATCTTGAAAAGGAAAACTTGACGTTAACATCCATTCCCGAAAAGGGGCAGGTCGTGCAAGTCGTGGGCAATGCCAACCTTTCAACAGGGGGACAAGCAATCGATGTAACGGACGAGGTCCATCCCACAATCACGGACATTGCCATTACGGCAGCTAAGGCCATCGGACTCGATGTAGCAGGGGTTGATCTCATTTGCCAAGATATTTCCAAGCCTTTTCACCAGGGTGAAGCAGCTGTAATCGAGGTCAATGCCGCACCTGGTATTCGAATGCACCATTATCCGAGCGAAGGCAAAAGCCGGGACGTCGGAAAAGAAATCGTCCATTATTTGTTCAAGGATCGGAAGGAAGCTGCGATACCAATTGTTTCGGTGACAGGGACGAATGGAAAAACCACCACGACTCGTCTTGTAAAGCACTTTTTGGATAAAGAAAATAGAACCGTCGGCATGACCAATTCGGACGGTGTTTATATTGGAGACAGATGCATAGACGAAGGGGATTGCAGCGGTCCGATCAGCGCCAAAAAAGTATTGAGCAATCCAACCGTCGATATGGCCGTATTGGAGACGGCGCGGGGAGGCATCCTTAGAGAAGGGCTGGCATTCCGCCATTGCGATGTAGGAATTGTGACGAATGTGAGTGAAGACCATCTTGGATTGGATGGAATTGAAACGTTTGACCAACTTGTAAAATTAAAAAGGCTGATAACAGAGGTGGTCATTGAAGACGGTTATTGCATTTTAAATGCGGATGACGAAGAGGTTGTACGCATGGCCGAATACACAAAAGGACAGGTCATTTTCACTTCATTAAACGAATACAATCCCCACATCCAACAAGCCATTTCCAGCGGAGGGACGGCGTGGTTTATGGATCGAAACGGTACGATACAATGTGTTTCCGCAGGAGAACAAATAGAGTTTCTTCCGTGCCGTGACATTCCGATTACCATTGAAGGGACCGCCAAACATAACATTTCCAACGTGCTTCAAGCCCTTGCGGCAGCCTATTCCTTAGGAGTATCGCTGGAAGAATTGAAGGAAAAAGCCCTATCCTTCATTCCTGATTTCAAACTCTCAAAAGGCAGATTCAACAAAGTCGATGTGCAAGGCAGGCAAGTGATTGTGGATTATGCACATAATATCGCCGGATTGCGCGCCATTTTTGATACAATCGAGGCCTTGAAATCGAACAGGGTCATTACTGCCTTATCCGCTCCGGGTGACCGCTTGGATGAAGATATCCGGCAACTCGCCAAAATATCGGCCAACCATTCGGACATACTGATCATTAAAGAAGATGATGATTTAAGAGGAAGGGCTCCGTACGAAGCGGCGAACATTATCCGAAACGTCGCTTTAAAGGAAAAGATGGAGGCAAAGCACGCTCCGATTATCAGGGATGAATTGGAAGCATTCAAGAAAGCGTGGGAGTTATCGAAAGAAGGCGACCTTCTGCTTTTTTTGTATACCGATTTCACCTATGTCAAAGAGTTTTTCAGCACGATTTAAAGAATTGTTTTGAAAATGTTTAAGGATACTAAACATGCATGGAAAGATTATCAGAATTTCTATAAGAAAGATTGCTCGTTTTTTCTTGGGAAAATTTTGTTGTTTGCTCCGGAAGTGTATCCAAAAGTGGATGACCGTATTGTTGAGGGTGAGCCATCGGCAATCGTGTACACAAGGTTTTCGTATAATCGGCCGGGAAGAACCCATAAGGGAGCTGACCGGCCGATTATGTGGAAAAATCTTTTTTTCTTAAATAGGTAATTATTTGATAGAATGAAAACAAGGGGAGAGGCCATCTTTTCTTTTGTCCAAGATTTAAGTGGATAAAGGTCGAAAAAAGCAACGTTATTTTAAGGAATATCACTCAATTTCACAACTTGTTCTTAAAATTGTCAGAAATCAATCTTTTTTTCGAATATAATAGAGTTAAAAGATAAAGAGGAGGCAACTGTTTTTGCTTACAAACCATTTAGACTTTAGGCTAGAACCGAAATTGAAAGAACTGTATGAGGAACATAAAATAAGGGCAGAAAAAATAGATTGGGGATACCATGACTTTTTGCCGTGGGATAAAGCACAGGATTTCCGCAGGGTTCCCTGGGATCCAAGCCAGGTGACATTGCCAAGCGGCATCGTAACGGCAGTCGAAACCGCTCTTTTGACAGAAGTGAACTTGCCGTGGTTTACATCCCATTTAGACCAGACATTCAAAGGATCTCTTTCTGTCATAAAAGATTTTGTTCACACATGGACGGCGGAAGAGGATCAGCACTCCAACCTTTTAGAAAACTATTTATTGATTACCCGAAACGTCGACCCGAAGCGTCTCCGCCAATTGCATAAGCAAACGGTAGAAGGCGGCTGGCAGCCGAATTTCCATACACCGTTCGAAACGATGGTGTATACATCGCTTCAAGAGCTGGCGACGATGGTCTTTTATAACAACGTTGCAAAAATAGCGGGAGACCATGATAAAGATTTGGCGGCTCTTCTTCGAAGACTGGCCAAGGACGAAATCCTTCACTATGCGTTCTATCGGGATGTCATCAAGTTTCACTTGCAATTGGAACCGAATTATTGCTATTACCTCGGCCATGTCATTAAAAATTTCCAAATGCCGGGTACTGTCATGCCGGACTTTGAAGACCGCATGTCCATCATCGCTAAAGAAGCCAACTACGGCCCGCTTGAATATTTCGACCAAGTATTGGACGTCATCGTCGACTATTGGGAATTGGAAAAATTGCGTCCGATCGCTCCTGAAGCGGAAGCAGCCCGGTTGGATATTCTGAAGTACCATGCAAGGCTCAAACGGGTAAGAGACCGTTTTTATAGTTCAAAGTAAACGAAAAGCGCAAGCGCCTTGGTCAATGAAGGCCGACTAAATTCGCCACGTCAATCGCCAACGTCGGCATGACCCGCATCCTGCGGCCCCAAGGAAATAGGGATTGACCTCGTATACGCTTTTTGCCTTATGAGGACAATCATCTTTTCCACAGCGAGCTAGGCGCTGGAGCTAGACAATACCGAAAAGCGAAGGCGACTGTTCAACCTTGAGAGACATTGGAGCTTCTGACCGGGAAACCGCTTTTTGGTTTCATGGACAGAAGTGAAATGGCCAAAAGGTTAGGAGCCGCAGCTGGACACCAGTAATCATTGAAAAACTATACTTTCTTACCTTTTGGAAAGGCGCTTCGTAAAGAAGTGCCTTTTTATGTTTTAGAAAGAAAAATGTCGGGTAGACAAACAATGGAAGTACATGTAAAAAGCTTCCTTTCACATTAAAATTAGGAGGGATACGAGAATGAGAATGGGCAAAAGAATTGTCGGCACTTTTTACTCGGAGAAGGAAACGCTGGATGCAATCGAAAGTTTAAAACGTCAAGGGCACCGTGAAACGGATATCATGGTAGTAGCAAATAAAAGAAGCGAGATTCCCTTGGTCGCTGCTCAAGCTGGAGTGATGGTAGAAGCGGATTCACAAGTGAATACATTAACCGGTGTTATGATGGACAGTTTCTTTACGATGATGACAGGCAAAAGGGCGGGGTTGGGAGAAAGCGGATTGGCAGACAGTCTCATGGCAAGGGGAATCCCCGATTTTACGGCCAAACGATGCGAGGCCGAAGCAGCCAAAGGAAAGATTCTCGTACTGGTTGATACAAATATTACGTACGACAGCTTAAATGACACGGACGCACAGTATAGAGCCGCAGAAGAAAAAGCGCTTCGCCTTCACGAAGAAAGGCTCGACATCGTAAAAGAGCGCGTACAGCTCGGAGAATTACAAGTGTGGAAAGAAATCATCGAAACTGAACAGACCGTTCAGGTCCCGCTCACTCGTGAAGAGGTCTATGTAGAACGCCGACCTGTCATAGACGGGCAATATGATGGCGTTTCGATGGCCAATAATGAAGTGATACGCATTCCAATCATTGAGGAGAGAATAGAAGTAACGAAAAGACCTGTAGTCGTGGAAGAAATCATCATTGGAAAGCGTAAAGTTCAAGAGACGAAGGAAGTGCGGGACATCGTCATGAAAGAGGAAGCACGCATCGAGCGTTCCGTATTGCCGGTAATGGAGGCGAGCCAAAACATATATGAGGTAATAGAAGAAGACACGGTAGACGCCATCTCTTTATCTATAGAAGAAGATCAGCATATGGCAAGTGTAACAACGGATGTTCAAAAAGAAGACAAGCCCGTAAAGCGTACAGGCTCTCTTAACATTCGAGACAATAGTCAATCAGAGAAAACTAAAAAAGAAGAAACGAGCGAAAATAAGACAGAATCTTCAAACGATAAACCGAATAAAAAAACGGTTGCGGCAAATCAGAAAAAAGAAGAAGCCAACCGCAACAACGAGGACTCTTCCAATGATGAAGAAAATAAAAATGACCGCACTCAAATCAACAAAGTGAAAAAATGACGGTTACCGATAAAGGCGTAGGCGTAATATGAAATTCATAGAGTATGGAAAGAAGAGGCTGTCAAGTTGGGAGGCAGCCTCTTTCGCGTTCCGTTTCCGTTGTTTCTTTGACTAAATAGTGTTTATTAGTTTCTACTGAAGGCCCGTCACATCATCCCTTTGTTTTACTGGTTTTTATGACGGGACCTTAGCCAAAAAGGCCGTATTTTGCCCGCTTGGCTCATCCTCTCATCCTACAATTTTGCGTCCTCTTTGCGCGAGGGCGAAATAAATGCCATGCTGTAACGTTTGGAAACAGTTGAATTTTGAAAAATTAAGCTCTGATTCAGAAATCTCCGTTCCAAGCTGTGGGGATATACCGACCAAGATGGTTTCTGTCCCGATAAGAGAAGCGGCAGACCCCAATTTCTCGATAAAGGTAATCGTGTAATTGCTGATATGTATATCCAATGCCGTCAAGTCCAGCAGGAGATAACGTGCTTTATATACCGGAAGATTATTCAGCGTTTTTTCAATTAATTCTTCCGATCGTGTTTCATCGTACTTTCCTACTAAGGGCACGACGACAATTTCCTCCAGCACTGGAATGATTGGTGAAGAGATTTCCTTCACGAGCTCACGCAGCTCCTTCGTTCGATCGGCGACAATTTCCTCCAGCTTTTGTATCTCTGCTGATTCTTTTCTTCTCGCAAAGTCATGAATATTGTTTGTGACTGTAATGGCGGAAGGGAAATAGTGATACTCACAATATTCATCGCCTTCTATTTGGCTTTTTTTCACTTCATACCACACGTTTGTCCCAAACACCCCTGTTAAGATGCCGGCAAAATGACCGGGTAGGAAGGAACCGTGCTTTTTTTTGCCTTGGGCTTTATTGATTTTATACTCCCAACTGTTTTGCAGGCGAACGACAGCCGTCTTCTTTTCTTCACAAATATCTTGAAAACTGATCTTCCCCCAGCCTGCAGAAGCATAGAGAACCGGAATAATGGAAGCAACTTCTTTAATGCTTAAGTGAGAATGACTAAAAAACTCACTGACAACGGCTCCTTGACGAAAGCCTGTTGTTTCTAACACGACGCCTGCCGCATCGTCTCCTGATACTTCTTCAATCGTATCAAAAAATGTTTTCATGGCAGATGAAATCCAAAAGAGAATGGCGTCATCGCCTTCAAAATCAAAAACCCCATTTTCGATATCCCATTTAAAACGAACGCCGGATACGTCAATGGCAGGTTTATTATTTAAATCTTCGTTCACGGACATGAAAAAACTCCTTTTCGTACATAATGATAGTTGAAAATCCAGTTTTATCTTACATAAACAGGAAGTATACCCCGTTGATGAAACTTTCCATTATGGCAGCTAAATGGCAATACATTCATTATAAAGGTGTTTTCAAGTATATGACAACCAAATGGGTCTTTTCTTTATATATTACAGGGGAAATAGGGAAAAGCTAATGGAGGTCTGTATGATAAGTACAATAACTAAGTTGAAAGGATGGAACTCCATGAAAAATTTGAGGTTTTTGCTTCATGATCAATTCCAGGCAGAGAGTCTTGCAGAGGACTTGAAGCTGCAGCTTGAAATCAACCGTTTTCAACATGTCAAAGTCGTCCCGGTGAGAGACCGCAATGAAATCATTGTCCAAGTCCCGGAAGCGGATGGTGCTTTGGAAGAAACGGTGGATACATTCATGGAAAATTATAAGAAAGGGGAAATCCTTGAATAATTGATGATACCGCCGGAAAGCTGTAAATAAAGAAGAGCAGCTTTCTTTTCTCAATGAACGATGAACACAGAACTTTATTCCTTGAATAGACGTTGACCTTGTAAAATATATATCAGTATCTGTAAAAAAGGGGTTGAATGGATGAATGGTGTAAACAAAGCCGTTAAATTCGATTTTCACACCCATCATGAGCGTTGTGGACATGCCGTCGGAACGATTGAACATTATATAAAAGCGGGGATTGAAAAAGGATTGGATTTCATCGGTATTGCCGATCACTCACCGTATTTTTACAGCGAAGAAGATCACCTTTATCCCACCATTGCAATGGCGAAAAGCGAGCTATCCAACTATGTGAATGAGGTACTGCGGCTAAAAGAGCAATATAGCGGAAAAATTCAAGTGCTGCTTGGAATCGAAAGTGATTTTTACCCCCAATACATAGATATTTACCGTGAACACCTGAATTTATATCCGTTTGATTATATAATCGGCTCAGTCCACTATGTGGATGATGTCAGCATTTTTAAAAAAGGCCGGTGGGAAGGGTTGACAAAGGAACAAAAAATGGAGACGAAAGAGAGATATTATGAGCTGATCGAACAATCAGCCCGAAGCGGCATGTTTCAAATTCTCGGTCACATTGATGCAATGAAAGGATTTTATCCTGAATTTTCGTCGATTGAAACGAAAGCAGTGGAGCAGACGCTTAAAATCATAGCGGAACATGATATCGCCATCGAAATCAATACATCCGGAAAAACAAAAGATTGCGGCGGCTGGTATCCGGCTGATGAAATCTTGGAAAGAGCGCTCTTTCATGGTGTAAAAGTGACATTCGGGTCGGATGCCCATACTCCCGAGCGTGTCGGTGATGAACTCGAACTCGTTCAACAACGCTTAAAGGAAATCGGATTTAAGGAATGGGCTTATTTTATCCAAAAGAAAAGATATATGGCTGCACTGTAAAATAGAAAAGGGAAGGCGACTGTTCGATTCGCTGATAAGCGGTTGTTAACAAGCATTCATATTAAGGTGAAACAGCAAAAGAAAAGAAATGATGACGTTCGGATGAAGAAGGATGGGGCAAAGGGGGAGAAAATCCCTTTTGCCCCATCTTTTTTGTTTGATTTTACCTTTTTTCTCCTCTTTCCAAAATTCTTCAAAAAAAATCTTTCTGATTTCAAATAATGAAATTTTTAATAGTTGAGAATTTTCTATTTATTTATAGTAGAAATAAGTTTTACTCGGAGGTGATCAAAAAGTCTGAATGTGCGAATGCCTGGCCATGTTGGTTAGGTATTTCGCCCCGAGTGTGAATGAACTTGGAAAAGGACGACGACACGTACAATGAAATGAAAAATAAACGAAGGAAGAAGGATAGGGGGAATTGCCATGGGGATTCGCACAGGCGAACAGTACATGAATGCGTTAAAATCCCGGAAGCCGGAAGTTTGGCTTGGAGGGAAATTGATTACAGATTTACTGAATGAGCCCGTCTTTAAACAGCCGATTCAGGAAATCGCCAAGCTATATGATATGCAGCATGACCCGAAATATCAAGATAAAATTACCCATATTTGCGAAGAAAACGGAGAGCGCATCAATAACGCTTTTTTAGTACCAAAATCAGAAGAAGATTTAAAAGCACGCAGCGAGTTGTTCGAAGTATATGCAAGAGCCACGTTCGGCCTAATGGGCAGAACGCCCGATTTCTTGAATGTCGTTGTCACATCGATGGCGAGCAACTCATGGTTTTTGGATAAATACAACCCGGAGTGGTCCAAAAATATCCGCAATTATTACCGTTATATTCGTGACCATGACTTATTTTTAACCCACGCAATCATCAATCCGCAAAACGACCGAAGCAAAGCCTCTCATGAACAAAACGATATGTTTACACATTTAGGCACAGTGGAAGAGACACCGGAAGGACTCGTTGTAAGAGGAGCGAAAATGCTCGCTACGCTTGCGCCTATTACCGATGAGGTGATCGTCTATTCGTTCCCTGGTTTCCAGCCTGGAGATGAACGATATGCACTGGCGTTTGCCTTGCCGATCGATACGCCGGGCCTAAGGATTTTATGCCGTGAACCGATGCAGGATGGCACACGTTCCTTGTTTGATCATCCGCTTGCCTCACGGTTTGAAGAAATGGATGCGGTCTTGGTGTTTAACGATGTAGTTGTACCGTGGGATCGCGTTTTCCTTTATAACAATGTCGAAGCGGCTAACCTTCTTTATCCGAAAACGGGCATTGCTCAGCAGCCTGCCCACCAATCGGGGGTAAGAGGATGGATAAAGCTCGCATTTGCAACGGAGGTTGCTTGCCGCCTGGCGGATTCGATTGGTGTCGATACGTATTTGAATGTGCAGCATGAACTCGGGGAACTCGTTCAATCTGTCGAGACGATTCGCGCATTGCTGCGTGTGGCGGAATATGAATATGAAACGACAAGCAGCGGGGAAGTAAGACCGGCGCCGATTCCGCTTGAAACAATCCGGGGCATGCTGCCGAAAATGTATCCGCGTGCGATTGAAGTGCTGCAGACCATTGGTGCAGGAGGATTGCTCATGTCACCGACAGGTGCGGATTTTGAAAATCCGGAGCTTCGCGGCGATTTTGATAAATATTATGCGGGACGCGCAGGTGTTTCCGGAGAAGAACGCGTTCGCCTGTTCAAATTAGCCTGGGATTTATGCGGAGAAGCGTTCGGACAGCGATTATTGCAGTATGAACGTTATTACACAGGAGACCCGATTCGCAAGCGGGCCATCTTCTATAATCAGTATAAACGAAGCCATTCATTCCCAATGGTCGATGAAGCATTGAATGTCGAGAATAGAGTGGAAAATAAGTCCGTTTAGTAAAATATAATTTTAGTTATAAAGAGAAAAAAGGATTTACTGAAGTGTTGTAGAAGTCTCTTATTCGGATTAGTTAAAAACTGAAGGTTGGTAAAGGGGGCTAAAGACTTGATATCCTCTGTTCGTAAAATTGCTCAAATTCTTGATTGCTTTACCGCTGATGAACCAGTGTTAGGGAATCAGGAAATTGCAGAGAAGCTGGGAATGAATGTGAGTACCGTCCACCATTTTGTTCGTACGCTTTGTCAAGAAGGCATATTGATTCAAGATAGCCGCAAAAAATACAGGCTTGGGTGGAAATTGCTTGAGTGGAGCAATCATGTCATGCATCAACAAGATATCTATAGCGAAGCCATTCCGCTTGTCGAGGAGTTAGTGCGCAAATATAACGGAACGGTTCACATAGGGATGTTTGATGCGGGTGAAGTCCGATTCGTCTTAAGGGTCGCATCCAAAGAATCTGTCCCGGTCCCGACTTACATAGGGGCGCGAAAACCGGCTTATTGCACGAGTACAGGGAAAGTATTACTGTCTTTTAATCCATCGTTTATTCAGCCGACTATTGCGAAAGGGCTGCTGCAGCGTGCTCCGAACACGATTACATGTGTGGAAAAGCTGAAAAAGGAATTAGAGGAAATCCGAAAAGCAGGATATTCCATCAGTAATAATGAGAACGAACTAGGATTATACGGGATTGCCGCACCGATTCAATCTTATACAGGCCAAACGATTGCTGCGTTAAACATGGTTGGTCCCGTCTCTTATATGCAAGGATACCAGCGTCAGGAAATCATTCAACATGTCGTGAAGACCGCCCAGTTAATCTCAAAGGAATTGGGTTATATTAATGCGATTTGACAGCGCTTACATGACATGATGTCAACTATTTTTACTGTTATAACATGACATCATGTCAATTAATTAATTTGAGGAGGAGAAAAAAATGGCATTACACAAAAGAGCATTCAATTTAAAGAAGGTAATTGAGGATAATAAGCACTTACTGAAGCCGCCGGTTAATAACAAGGTTTTATGGGAGGATTCTGAATTTATCGCCATGCTGCTTGGCGGACCAAACCGCCGCAGAGATTTTCATGTCGATCCCTCAGATGAGTTCTTCTATCAAGTGAAAGGGGATTGCTATGTAGAGTGCATTAACGAAAATGGTGAACGTGAAGTCGTGACGGTACGTGAGGGAGAAGTGTTCATGCTTCCTGCCAATGTTCCGCACTCGCCGCATCGTGTAGCGGACACATACGGCATCGTCATCGAGCGTAAAAGAGCGGAGGGTGAACTGGAAGATTTCGTTTGGTTCTGCGATCACTGCGATAAGGAAATGCACCGCGTGACGGTCCAGTTAACGAACATTGAAACACAAGTAAAAGGCGCTATCGAACAATTCAATGGCAGTGAAGAATTAAGAATATGCAAGCATTGCGGCCATGTCATGCCGGAAGAGGTAGACGTGTGGAACCCGCATGAATCATTCAACGTGTAAAAATATACACGTTGAATGATTGACGCATAATCGTCTGACAATCTCCCTTTCGGGTCCTTGCCAGACGATTACGCGAAGATCTTACATGTCTGGATGGAAAGAGAACAGGATGAAGAGGACACATCCAATTCATAAGGACACAAATGTTAAAGATTAATAGTTATCCAGCAAAAAGATAGAGGGGGCAATCCGATGAAAAGTATGAAACGGGGTATTGCGTTAATGGCCGTTATGATGATGGTCTTCATCACCGCAGCCTGTGGAGGCGGGAAATCAAGTACGGAACCAGCTTCATCCGGGGGCGGAGAGAGCGGGGAAAAAACGTATTCATTCAAATTGGCTCACGTTACACCGACAAACCATATGTGGCATTTAGCGGCCGAAAAATTCGGTGAGGAACTGGACAAACGCTCCAACGGGCGGATGAAGGTAGAGATTTACCCGAACAGCCAGTTAGGATCAGAAGCGGATATGGTTCAGCAAATCCAATCAGGTTCCATTGATTTCGGTTTTATCACAGCCGCCTATATGAGTTCGCGCTCGCCTTCTTTCGCGGCATGGTTTGCGCCATATGCGTTTGACAGCCTTGAAGAAGCGCATGAAGCCCGTCAATCTGAAGTTGCCCAAAAAATTCTTGCAACATTGGACCAGCAAGGCTTAACTGGATTGGATTATTTATTTGCCGGACAACGCGTTATGCTGTTTAAAGATAAAGAAGTGAAAAAGCCGGGGGATATGAAGGGGCTGAAGCTTCGCGTGACTCCAAGCCCGCCAATGCAGGATTTCTACCGCTCAGCAGGTGCATCGCCGGAAGGATTAGCGCTTCCTGAAGTATATGCAGCCGTCCAAACGGGTGTTATCGATGGAATGGATATGGACCTTGATGCAGCCATCACGAATAAATATTACGAGGTCGTCAAGCACGGAGCGGTGACAAACCATATGGTATGGCCAGCCATCGCGATGACCAATAAAGCAACATTTGAAGGAATGTCAGATGAGGATAAACAAATCATCCGTGATGCGTTAGCGGCAGCCGCTGATTATTCCGTAACGACAAGATCGGCTCAAGAAGAAGAGTTCAAAAAGACGTTAAGCGATAACGGTATGAACATTTACGAAATGAAAGCTGATCAATTTAAAGATCAAATTGAGCAATTCGATAAGAAATACGGCCCGACAGATCCGCTTATTCAAGAATTCATTGATTCAGTAAGACAATAATCAAAACAAGGGGGAAACACATGAAACAGTTAAGCAATGGTATCTCGAAAATAGAGAAATATCTTGCAATCATTTTAATGTTTTCGATGGCCGTCATTGTCACAGTAGCCGTGGTATTCAGATACTTCCTTAACTCCCCCTTATCCTGGGCCGGGGAAGTATCCGTCTTTTTGCTCATCTGGATCAGCTTTATCGGAGGCAGCTTGGGGCTTAAATATAAGTCCCAGGCTTCTGTTACGATTCTTACCGATTATTTGCCGGAAAGGGTTCAAAAGGTGCTCGCTGTAATCGGTCATATTTTTATGCTCTTGTTTTTATTCATTCTGCTTTATTTCACCTATAAGTGGATCTTTTCACCGGGTGTTACCTTTCAAAAGTCCAGTGCGATGCTGCTGCCGATGTGGATTCCGTACAGCGCTGTTCCGCTTGGGCTGACATGTGCGGCCATTCACCTTGTCGCCAATCTTCTGGATCTTTTCCGAAAGGAGACAGCACAATGACATTCCTAGTCGTATTCATGTTTTTTGTTTTTCTTTTAATCGGAATTCCGATTTCACTGGTCCTTGGGATGACGACCATTCTCTATTTCTTGCTCGTCGGGGATTCCATGCTGCTTGAATCAACGCCGATGCGCTTATTTTCAGGGCTGGAAAACTTCGGTTTGTTGGCCATTCCCCTTTTCATGCTTGCCGGTGAATTGATGAACGGCGGGGGAATTACGACACGGCTCGTAAAATTCACGAAAGTGTTGATCGGTCATGTGCGCGGCGGATTGGCGTACGTAACGATTGTATCCAACATGTTTCTGGCATCCATTCTCGGGTCGGCCAACGCCCAGGCGGCCATGATGAGTAAAGTGATGGTGCCGGAAATGGAGAAGGAAGGATACGACAAGGAGTTTTCATCAGCGTTAACGCTTGCTTCGTCCATCGTGGCACCGATCATTCCCCCGAGCATGATTTTCATTATCTACGGGACGCTTTCAGGTACGTCCATTGGCGGCCTGTTCATGGCAGGAATCATTCCCGGGATTATGTACGGAGCTGGATTCATTTCATTAATCGCGTTTTTAGGCTACAAACACAATTTTCCGAAAAGTGAGCGGGCAACCGGAAAAGAAATCATGCAAAGCATGCTCAATGTCCTTCCGGCGCTTCTTGTACCGTTTATTATCATCGTCGGTATTTTAAGCGGGGTTTTTACAGCAACGGAATCGGCTGCCATTGCATGCGCTATCGCCTTTTTAATCGGTGTTTTTTGGTATAAGGAATTAAAGTGGAAAGAGCTTCCCAAAATCTTGATCAATACGGTCATTAGTACGGCGACCGTAACGTTCTTGATTGCAATGGCCAATATTTTCGGCTGGATGATTGCATTTGAACAAATCCCGCAACTGATCGCAAACGGAATGCTTTCCTTATCGGAAAATCCGTTCGTATTCTTATTGCTGGTCAACATCATGCTGCTGTTGCTCGGAATGGTATTGGACGGCATTGCGGCACTTATCATTTTAACGCCGGTATTGATGCCATTGGTTACCGCATTTGAAATTGATCCAATCCATTTCGGGGTCATCATCTGTATCAATTTGACGATTGGATTGTTGACGCCGCCGGTTGGAACGGGACTTTTCATCGTTTCTTCCATTGCCGAAGTGAAGTTCGAGCGGCTCGTCAAAGCGACCATGCCATTTTTAATCATGGGTATCGTGATTTTATTTGTGCTTACGTATTGGGAAGATTCCGTCATGTTTATCCCGAGATTGTTAGGATTGTAGAAGGAAAGCCCTGTCCTGGTGGACAGGGCTTTCCTTCTACTGTCTGTTTTTTTAGCTGATCTCCTTTTCCAATTTTTCAGCGTGAATGAGGAGATAGCCGTCTTCGTCGAGTTCAACTAATTCTTTCTTTCGCAAATGATTAATGGTTCGGTTCATCGTTTCTCTTGATGTTCCAATCATATTGGCAAGGTCCCGGTTCGTAAAATGGGTCGTGATTTTATATCGGTCCTTTATTTTCACACCATTTGACTTACATAAGCGCAGCAATAACATGATAATTCGTTCATACGTATCATGGAGAATTTGTTCTTCCAGTCTATTTTGGAGATCCACAATTTTTTCTCCAAGCACTCTAAATAGCTTCATGCATAATTCAGGATACTTGATTAAAATTCCCTCAAAATCAACGATGGGGGTAACGATCAATTCGGCTGTTTCAAGGATTTCGGCATGTGCCGGAAAATTCCCTTTTCTGAAAAAACCGGCATGGGGAAACATTTCGCCGGCTTGAAGGATGGACACGATTTGTTCTTTTCCCGTCACATCCGTTTTATGAATTTTCACTTTGCCGGAATGGATAAAAAATACACGGTCAAGCGGGTCGTCTTGCATGAATACAAATGACCTCGCTTTATAGGTCCGCATTTGTGAAATATCGATAATAGGCTGAAGCTCTTCTTCTGTCAGCTCTTTAAAAAGGGGAACTCCCTGTAAATGTTTTTTGATTACTTCTGACATACATACACACCTCATTACCTGGCTTTAGTAATAGTTTTTGCTAACATCACACTATACTAACCAGCGACATGAAACTATGACATTCATCACATATTCCATTTCCTCCTCAATAGACTGAATGAAGCCCTGGAACATTTCCTTCCAGGGCTCTACCGTCTTGTTTCGTTGTCTAGGCTTGTGCAACAGCACGCGGGAACAATATATTATTTTCTAGATGAATATGTTGGAACAAGTCAGATTCCAGGACTTCAAGCCGTTGATACACAAGACGATACGTGCCGCAAGCACCTTCCGGTGGAGTAAAGTCATTCGTGATGTCACGAAGTTCTTTCATCATATCGCCGGCATGGCTATGGTCACTTTCCAGCTCTTCCACCAATTTGTGTAATTTTGTACGATATTCATCAGTCGGATTTTGCTCAAATGCTAGAATCAGCGGGAAATCTTCCGTTTCTTCTTTAATTAAATGCTGTTCCAACTCCGTTTTCAATTCATGGAACAGCTTATGGATTCTTGCTAAATGAGGCTGTCCCGCTCCATGAACGCGCAGCACTTTGGTCACATATGGACTTAATTGGGGCAACTCTTCATTCAAATAACGATGATGTTTGTTGACAATATGGTCGATCAGCTCACGATAAGAGGCAGTGTCCCAATCTATTTTTGCTTCATTCAATAATGTTGTTTCATGATAAAGCGCGTTTAAATTAGTCAATACCTCTTCTGCTGGTAAATTTCTTTCATGAATCGCATCGATAAGCGGTCGATTGCCTCCGCAGCAAAAGTCGATTCGATAGGATTTGAAAAGGTCACTCGCTTTCGGAAATTTTGTCACGATCTCACCAATAATGGATGTTTCAGTAAATGTATGTGTCATAGGAATTCCTCCGTAAAGTTTGAATGTTGTATCTGGTTTAAGGATAGCAACTCCTGAACGTCCACGTGGTGATATAAATCACTTCTAACCTGTTAAATTCATCTTCAATCAAGGATAAATCGCGTTTGATATAAGGCTATAAATTTGGCATAAACATGTGATGCCCGTCACTTCTTCATGGATGATTGTTTGGTAGTCTGTAATTAAGGCAATAGAAGAGGAGGAATGAAGATGGAATATCAACATTGCGGTATGATGGCAGGCAGAATTTCTGAACTATGTGAACCGCTGCAGACATTAAAAAATGAGCATGGCCCGTTGACGGCACAAATGGAACAACTGTATCAATCTTCAAATCTCATAGGAAACAATCCGTCCATTGACAATTGGGTGGAGCAAATCAACGCTCTTAAAGAGGATGTAGTCACGTTTGTGCAACATCTTGAGCCGCATTCAGAGCGTGAAGAAGGGATTCTGTTTCCGATGATGGCGGCATACATTGGAAGGGAAATGGGACCGATTGCCGTCATGGAATACGAACATGACCAAGCTAAATCGCACTTAGGGACCTTCCTTGAAAAAACGGACAACTTGAACACGGAAGTGAAAGCAAACGAAGCGAAGGATCTTGCTGATCTCGTCATCCAAGCTTATTTCATATTGAAGGAACATTTCAGCAAAGAAGAGAATGTACTGTTTCCAATGGCGGAGCAAATGCTTTCCGATGAAGAAAAAGAGGAACTCAGGAGGAAGGTCATGACAGTTTAAAAAGCGAAAGCCTGCATCCAATTCGGAGCAGGCTTTCGCTTTATGTATTTCCACTAGAGCCGATTATAAACGGCGGGAGCTTTCCCGTTCTCATCAAGCGAAGCGGTAATAAATCAATAGAAATGTCGCTAAAGTGAAAATAAAGTTAAGCGATACAAAGATAATCTGATCAAGCCTCGTTTTATGTATGGAAATAGGAGGATGGTAAAATGAAACACCCTCAATGATAAAAATGATCAAAATCATATGAATCATAAAATGTCCAACAATTTCAGTATATCCGAATATCGTAGTGGTTAAGAGAAAGAGGATGGTAACGACTACTGCCAGAAGCCGATTTAAAATTCCGACCACGAGCAAGTATCCCACGACAAACTCAATGAAAGCAGCCATCACTACAAATGTATCTGCAGGAAATCCGAAGGTGGGAACCCCGTGATGATGGATGATTTCAATGCTCATCCGTGGATACACCCATTTTTCAACAGCCACCCAACAAAGTGATAAGCCGGTTCCCAAATATAAAAGTGGAAATCCCCACTCTTCCCATTTCGTTTTCCCTATTAATAACACGCCGATAATGGCAAGGTAAAAGCCATAATCCAGCATGTGAAAGATTCCTACATTTATTAATACTTAAAAAAATAAAACAAGGAGAGACATTGATGCTATCTTCGTAGCAATATGATGCGGAATAAGCAGGATGAGAATTGCCACCCATATCCAAACAATCTCGGCCGTAGTCGTTACTTTAAATTCCGGTGCAAACATCGAATATGATAACACTTGCAGAACAAGAGCCAAAGCCGTTCCGTATTTTAAAAGATAGCGAGACCATTTCCGATACCCTGCCAAGGTTTTATCCATTCGTTGGGCAAACGGAAATTTCATAACGCTTGGTAAAAGTTGAGTCAATATTCCCAATAGAATGGCAATAAATAAGGCCAATGCTAAAAATAACGGAGATAAAATAGTTTCTATCGATTCTTTTATCGGCTCCTCTTGGGCAAACCATTTCACATGTGCATAAGCGCCAAAAGGGGTTAGAACTATAAGAGTGATATATAGCAGTACAATCCTATTTTTTAACGCCATTTGCAAACCGCCTTTTGAATTTTTGTTTTAGTATTTTCCATAAGTGGTAAAGTATACTACTACACGACAATCTAATGGATGAAAAAATAGGCAGGAATAGCCTTCCCTAATGATGGGAAATACTAATGTTGATCGTATGGAGATTTGACCTTTTAATACATATGTAGGGAGCTGATCATTATGGAACAAACACTTTATGAAAAAGTCGGCGGAGAAGAGGCCATTGCAAAAGTGGTAGACTATTTTTATTCCGAATTGGTTTTGAAAGATGAGACCGTGAATCAATTTTTTAAGAACACCGATATGGACAAGCAGCGCCGCCACCAGACAAAGTTTATTAGCTTTGCATTGGGCGGACCGAATCAATACTCTGGCCAATCGATGGCAAAAGCGCATGAGGGGATGAACCTGCAGCCGGAGCATTTTAATGCCATCGCGAAACACCTCCACGATGCTCTTGCCCACTTCGGTGTAAGTGAAGCAGACATCGATACGGCCTTAACGAAAGTCGCCTCGCTAAGGGATGATATATTGTATAAATAATTTCTTCACGTCATATGAAAGGCTGCCGAAATTTTTCGGCAGCCTTTTTCGTAGATAGATTACTTGTTTTCGTAGATATACTGGTCATTCTCGCAGATAAAATACAAATTTCGAAGATAAATTCAGTTCTGATCCAATTTAAATCCCGCCGCCCTCATCATATGTCGTCCGTTTTTCTTTGCGTACGACTTGAGACAGTTTAATCGATCCTAGAGCCGCGATGATTGTACTAACAATAATCAAAAGATTGTAAGGATTCGGCTCTTCAAAGAGATTGATGAGAAAATAAGAAACGACAAGTGATGATAATGGAGAGATGACCCATACCATCAAAATTTGTTTAATCACGCCTTTTTGCAGCATACTAACCCCGTCTTTCGCTGCGCCTACTCCAAGAATTCCGCATGTCGTAACTTGTGTGAGCGGGATAGGAAGACCGAATAGGGACGCGATAATCACAAGGACACCACCTGTAAAAGAAACGGCACTTCCCTGCAACAATGATAGTTTTGTAATCTTTTTTCCGTTTGTCTCTAATACCTTGCCGCCTAATGTAACCGCTCCGAGTGATACAAAAAGAGCACCTATCCAGAGACCGCTTTGCTGGGACATGATATTTGCCCCGACAAGCGGGCCGACGGCATTGGCGACATTGTTCATGCCCGCCGAGAAAGCTTCCAAACATCCGCCTGCCACAAGAAGGAGGGACAGCCATTTTGCCCATTTGCCGCGTCCTTTCAATTGGGGCCAGCGATGCTCGGCATAAACAATCATTTTCCCAAATACGAAGGTAATAACGAAAGAGATTAAAGGAACAATTACCCAAAAAGAAACAATGACGAGAAGCTTCTCTGTATATAAAGATTGATAGGCAATCCCAACTCCGATGATCGACCCGACGGTGACTTCACTCGTTGATAAAGGAATGCCGAGCATGTTTGCCAAAAATAAAGTAAGAGTCGCTCCGGCTAAAATGATGACTACAATATTCACCGTTAAGATGCTTGAAGGAATGATGCCGTCGCTGATCGTTTTGACGACTTCTCCGCCTCCTATTACAGCACCGAGAAAAGCCGAAAATGACACTAATAGCATCGCTAAACGTTTATTATTGATGGCTCCCGCTCCATACGCTGCTCCCATTGAAGCGGCCGTGCCGCTTGCCCCAATGTTCATTGCGAAGAAAAGAGCGACCGCAATGGCGGTGTAAGTTAAAATCATGCCTGTTCCCTGCCTTCTTTTTGTCTTTTTATTAAAATAGATATTTATTCCTCTTTCAATGATTCTTCAAAACCAGTAAAATAAGTTTTTATTCATAGTAAACACATCGGATTTTATAACTTAATGGTTTGATTATATCCATTTTTCTGAAAAAAACAAGTACTTCCATCGTTTTTCTTTCTTTTTTCTTATTCATCCATCTATCAAATTGGCCCAGAGTACCTCCACTTCAACCGTAAGGTAAGTGGCGGGAGTATTCATAATTCTAGCTTATGTTTTTTCTCAAAGAAGAAACACAGCCTTTATTCCACATTCATGGGCAGCGAGTTTCTCGGGAGGAAAGTTTCCTTTATGGTTCCGCCATCATATGATGGATAAGCGAGCGCAGGAAGAGGGTGGAAATGAATATGATTACAGCGACCATCGGGAGTAGAGCTTACGAATTTGAGGGAGATCTAGAAACGTATTTTCAATCATTTCGAAATCAAATTATCGGTAACAATCAATATTTCGATTCTCCATACGGCAAACAGAAAATCATTTATGCCGATTGGACCGCAAGCGGACGGTTATATGCTCCGATCGAGATGAAAATCAGCGAAGTGTTTGGACCTTTTATGGCCAATACCCATACAGAATCGAATGTGACGAGTTCCATCATGACTTGTGCATATAAGCAGGCCCACACCATCATTAAAGAGCATGTGAATGCAGATGCACACGATGTCATCATTTTGGATGGTTTCGGCATGACTGCTGCCATCAATAAATTACAAAGATTATTGGGATTAAGAATACCGGAAAAATGGAAACATCAAATGATCGTAAAAGAAGAGGATCGGCCTGTTATTTTTATTACGCATATGGAGCACCATTCCAACCATACATCCTGGCTTGAGACAATAGGAGATGTCGTCATGCTGGAGCCTGATTCGAACGGACAGATCAGCCTTAAGCGATTAGAGGAGCGACTGAATGAATATAAACATCGCAAACTGAAAATCGGGTCTTTCTCAGCTTGTTCAAATGTAACCGGAATTTATTCTCCATATCATCAATTAGCGAGAAAAATGCATGAACATGGCGGCATTTGCTTTATAGACTTTGCAGCATCAGCTCCGTATGTCAAGATCAATATGCACCCAAAAGATCCGATGGAAAAGCTGGATAGCATTTTCTTTTCGCCTCATAAATTTTTGGGAGGACCCGGTTCGAGCGGCGTGCTCATTTTTGATTCCCGGCTTTATGCAAATCCAGTACCGGACCATCCCGGAGGAGGAACCGTAACGTGGACGAATCCATGGGGGAAGCATCAGTATGTATCCGATATCGAGGCAAGGGAAGACGGCGGCACTCCGGGCATTCTGCAGGGAATTAAAGCGGCATTATGCATAAAATTGAAAGAACAGATGGGCGTTCAAAACATCATGAGGCGGGAAAAAGAACTGCTCGATATTCTGCTTTCCGGATTAACGGCCATCCCGGGATTGCACGTGTTTGAAGAAGACAAAACGGAACGCCTCGGAATCGTCTCTTTTCATGTCAATGACATTCATTATAACTTGATTGTCAGATTACTAAACGACCGATTCGGTTATCAAGTGCGCGGCGGGTGCTCATGTGCGGGGACGTACGGTCACCTCTTATTCGATATTGACCCGAAACAATCGAAAGTGATCACAGATAAAATCGATGAAGGAGATTTATCGTTAAAGCCGGGATGGGTGCGGTTCTCGCTTCATCCGACGATGACCAATCAAGAGATATACGGATTTATCCGGGCCATGAAGTTGATTGTTAAAAACGTGAAGGAATGGGAAAAAGATTATATATATGACCCTAAAAGCAATGATTATTTCTACGTCCACCATCAAAGAGCCGATATGGACACTTTGTTTCGATTAGAGACAGACTAAAAAGATTCTTGGCCGGCATTTCTGGAAAAGGGGAATAGCTGGCCACGATTCGTATATAGAAAACTTGAACTTCTGAAAGGAGCGCGTTCACAAGGGCAGGGAGTATAAGTGTATAAAATGGGAAGGGAGGAAGAAAACTACATAAGAGGTGATGATTATGGAAAAAGATACTTTTGACGAAATGGCAAGGATGGATAGACAAGGGGCAAAGAAAGAGGTTCTTGAAATTAGTTCAACGGGTTATGGCCTTGAATCGCATGTGTCCAACGAGAGTGAAACAACGGAAGGACACAAAACAGACGAGTTATAAGAACCCATTCTCGAAAACTAAATGAAAGAAACCTACTCAAGTGATAGGAAAGCAAAGGGGCGATGACAGGTCGGCCCTTTTTATCGTGATATGAAATTAATGGCACTAAAAACCCCCTCCCGCTTCATTGTCAGAGGAGAGGGGTGAAGCATCAATTCGAAAACACAAATTGTTTCTGGCCGATATAATTCAAAACAGTATAAAGAGCAGTACCGAATAAAATAGTCGACAAATAACAAGCGTAAAAAGGAGTGGTTCATTGAACTAAACCTGTTTCCTGATTAGAAGCTCATTCTGTTCGGATTGTAAGTGTCCCAGCGGGTCATTATACAAGTCAATATCGATCGCGTATTTAGGCCGTCCTTTTACCTCCATAAAAATCTTTCCGATGTATTCGCCGATCATCCCGATTCCCATCAGCTGCAATCCTCCGATAAGCCAGATGGAGATGATAAGGGAAGTCCAGCCTGCGTTCGTATATCCGAGCATTTTTTGAATAAGGGCATAGGCCCCGGCCATGATGCTTAGAAAAAATAAGAAGAAGCCTAAAGAAGTAATAAACCTGATGGGTACCACGCTAAATGATGTCATACCATCTAAAGCGAACGATAGCATCTTCTTTAAAGGGTATTTCGTTTCACCTGCAAATCGTTCCTTTCGATCATACATGACTTCTGTTGATTTAAAGCCAATCATTGGAATGATGCCCCGCAAAAATAAGTTCCCCTCTTGATAGCGGCTTAGTTCTTCAAGCGCCCTGCGGCTCATCAAACGATAGTCGGCGTGATTATAAACTAAATTAATGCCCAGCTTGCTCATCACACGATAAAAACCTGTGGCTGTCGTTCTTTTGAAAAAGGTATCTGTTTGCCGGCTGTCGCGAACACCGTACACAATTTCGTATCCCTCATGATATTTAAGAAGGAACTCACGAATGACGGAAACATCGTCTTGCAAGTCGGCGTCAATGGATACGACGCAATCTGATTTATCTTTCGCTTTTTCAAGTCCGGCCAGCAGCGCTTTTTGGTGTCCGACGTTCCGTGCCAGTTTTAAGCCTGTCACATAGTCATTCCGTGTGCTTTCCATGACAATGAGCGGCCAAGTCCGATCCCGGCTTCCGTCATCGATAAACAAAATTTTACTGTCATCTGCAATCAGCTTCTCCGCTATTAAATCGTCTAAAACAGCTGTTAGCTGGCTCGTTGTTTCTTCCAATACTTCCTCTTCGTTGTAACAAGGAACAACAATGGTTAGCAAGGGATAAGACTGATTCAATGGATTTCCTCCTATACAGCGGTTATTTTGCTTCGTATAAATAAATCCTCCAAGCCGACTCCGGATGGTCAAATTGTTTCAGTAGTTCAAGACCATTACTTCCTGCATTCATAATCGGAACGGAAGAGAAAATATAACGGCCTCCCATTTCTTTAAAAGCCTCTATGTTTAATTCTAAATTCTTGATTTTCTTCTTAGAGGTCTTTTTAAAGGAGTAATGTTTTCCAAGCTCGTCCACAAAGATGTAACAGCGGCTGCCCCATTCATCAAAGTACGTTCGAAGTCCCCGGTTTTTTTCCAGTTCTTTCGCTATGATTTTTCGGAAACGGTATTTGTATGCAAGCGGGTACACATTATTGTAGGTGTCCAGCGTATAAAAACCGTTGTACTGGGCAATCGCCGGATGAAGACCGATGCTCGCGACACGGTAAGATGACTGGGGGCGATCGATATATTCTTTAATTTCCTCGAATTGTTCTGTTGCGTAATATTCCCGAAACGACGGGGGATTGAAATGAACTCCATAAAGATACTCCTCGTTGAAAGGAAGGAGAATGCAAATTTGAGCCGCAAGGGCAATACCTACAAGGATTCGCCATTTCTTTCCTAAACGCCATAAGATATAGCAGGCAATCGCAAAGCTAAGGTAAATGATCAAGGGGCGTACAAAGTGAAACCGGGCAAAATTGAACGTATTTAATAAATCGATTCGCTTCTTTAACGGAATCCACATGTTGTTAAACCATAGTGCATACCAAAGTGACAATAAGTAGTTCAATACAAGAAGAAACAGAAACGCTTTTTCTTCTTTCGCTTTTTTTCGAATAAGCACGCTGATAAGTGCGAGAAAAAAGATTGGAAGAATGACAAAGGTATGAAGCGTCATGACATGCGTATGTCCGAGTACGAAATTCTTCCACGATAGGCGAAGCGAACGCCAAAAATCATGTCTTGACGAGATGAATTCAACCCGATGTGTCGGATCACCAGAAATGATCATGGAATACACAAGCCGGTATTCCACCAGCAGAAACACTCCTGTCATAAAGGCGATACTTGCCAAAAAGGGGAGGTTCCAATCCCGTTTTACCATAACATCATAAATCCAAAGAAAGACCATGAGCACTAGAAAGAAAAAGAATCCGAGCACAAAGCTTGAATACAGCGGCAATAGAGCGAGCGTCAGCCAGTCTTTCCATGAAAAGTCCCGCGAGCGAATATTTAAAAATGCCCATAGCGCAAGAGGATGTCCTAATGTACTCAGCATGCCGGAAGGCCAAAAAGGGGTGAGCGCAAAGGCGAGCGACACACCGATTCGGATGGGATAGGCCTTTTCGTTTTTAATAAAATGTTTTTTTAAGAGCAAGTACATACCGATAAAAGCGAAGACCCTCGTAATGGTTTGACTCAAGGCATAAGCGGTCACGGAAGGGAAAAGGGCATGAAGCCAAACAATCAGGCTGAATTCCGTTCCGTAGGCATCACGGGGAAGCCCGTTGATGACTTGCGGGATGACGGCATCGATACTCCCGAGCAACTCCCCGCTTTCAACCAACACTTTATACCAAGCGATATTGGAATCGAGATTATCATGGACTCGTATGTGAGCGTCCTCTCCTAAAATAAAGAGGGGAGATACATATAGTAAGATGATAACTAAAGCAGCAAACCAATATGTTGTCTCTTTGCTTTTCTTCTGCTGAAACAGAGGCATCAAACACACATCCATTGACATTATTGTTAACACGTTCTCTGCACTTATAAGCGAGAATATAAAGGAAATATGGCTTATATGGAGTATCTCCTGTACGGTTTTGGAACATGTATCGAAAAAGTCTTTTACAAAAACTTACAGTTCTTATGAAGTCACCGTCTATAAAGGAAACTTCCATCAGCGGGGAGCTTCCTGCCGTTCAGGCAGGATAAATACTTGGCTGTTTTTTCGTCCAAGCCCACGTCTCATTTCTTTACTTTCCAGGATGAAAGTCATATAAGCAGGAGACTTGCCATACATTGATAGGAAGAAGCGTATTGGAGGTGGGGTGCAATGCCCGTTCATGTTGTTCAAGTTGGGGATTCTTTATGGAGAATAGCAGATATATACGGGGTTTCGGTGGAAACGATTGTAGAGGTGAATGGATTGCAGGATTCCAGCTCCATTGTCCCAGGGCTGGCCCTTTACATTCCACAACGGGATGTGCCTATCCGTTACTATACGGTTCAGTCCGGCGACACGTTATGGAAGTTGGCACAACGCTTTAATACAAGCCCCCGAATCATTTTCACAGCGAATCCGGGAATCAACCTGAACCGTCTCAATATTGGACAGCGCATTCGCATTCCGTCGCCGACCAAATTAAGCATGACGACATTGGGATTCATTGTCCCATACGCACCTGAAAGCTTTCTTCCCTTGTACGCCGATATTGCCGAATATCTCACGTATACAGCAATTGTAGCCTATTCTTTTACGGCGGAAGGAAATATAAGAAGGGAATTGGATGATACGGCTGTGTTAGTTAGAAGCAAGCAGCTGAACGTCTCTCCATTGTTGTGCATTCGAAATTATATAAACGAGCAGTTTAGTGCCGACTTGGCCGGACAAGTACTTGGAAGCCCAACCCTACGGAACAATTTAGTGCGAAGCATGGTCAGGACTGTTAACGAGCTAGGCTATGCAGGCGTCAGCATTGATTTTGAATTCGTCCCGCCTGCTAGAAGAAACGACTTCAATAATTTTCTTCGTGACTTGAAACAAGCACTCGGAGAATTAATTCTTCATGTGAACGTTCATTCGAAAACAAGGGATATTCCAACAAATCGGATCATCGGCGCCTATGATTATCAAATGATAGGGGAGATTGCCGACATTGTGGCTGTCATGACAATGGATTACGGCTACCCGAGCGGTCCGCCCAATCCTGTATCGCCAGCGAATTGGATGGAAGAGGTAATCAAGTATTCAGTTAGCGTGATTGACCCTCGAAAACTGCAAGTGGCTTTTCCTCTATACGGATACGACTGGATTCTTCCTTTTAAGCCCGAGAACCCGACGAGAGCACTTACCATTCTTGGGGCTCAAAACCAGGCCATCCAAAATGGATCGTTGATTCAATACGATGCAACATTCAAAGCACCGTTCTATTTCTATTGGAAGGGGGGGGAGCAACATATGGTTTGGTTTGAAGATATTAGAAGCTATATGGCCAAATATGAACTGGTTGATCTTTATCAGCTGCTCGGAGTCACCTTTTGGCAGCTCCGTTTTCCCTTTCCTCAAAATTGGGCGTATATGGAGAGGAATTTTACGATTGTACGCAAATAATAGGGCATGGGCAAAGAACGCCCATGCCCTATTATTTACGCATAAGCGTTTGAAAAGGCCTTTTCAAGCGAATGGGGTATAAATGCTGAAAATCTGTAATAAAGACGTACTTGTGAACAAACTTTTTATAAAGGGCAATTCCATCGGTGGGGGGTACTGCCCGGTAATGAGGGATAAACCAACAAGCTTGTTGACATTGTTTTTTAAAGAGATTATAGTTGCCATGAAAGAGCTTTCATGTTATTCTGTATGTGTAATCGGTTACATACCGCGTGAGGAGAGATGTTGATGGCAACGATTAAAGATGTAGCAAAGGAAGCAGGAGTATCTGTCGCCACCGTTTCGCGTGTGTTGAATGAAACAGGCTATGTCCATGAAGACACGAGAAAAAGGGTCACAGATGCGATTGAAAAATTAAGCTACAGCCCAAATGAGGTAGCAAGATCACTGTATAAAAAAGAATCCAGACTGATCGGGCTTTTGCTTCCTGACATCACCAATCCTTTCTTTCCGCAATTGGCACGCGGTGTTGAAGATGAAATGCAAGAACAAGGATTTCGATTGCTTTTTGGGAATAGTGATGAAAACAGAAACAAAGAAATGGATTATATTCAAACCTTTCTGCAAAATAATGTTGTCGGTATCATTTCAGCGACGAATAATCAAAGTAAAACAAATTATGAGGGTTTGCCGATTCCGGTGGTATTTTTGGACCGAACAGCAGATGATCATCCTTCTGTTTATGCAGATGGAAAAAAAGGCGGGAGAATGGCGGCGCTTGAAATCATCAAAAGAGGCAGCAAAAGAATTACGCTGTTAAAGGGGCCCGCTGAAATCCGCCCTGCGCAGGAACGCTTCCAGGGAGCTCTTGAAGTATTGAGTGAATCAGACGTTGATTTTTATGTTATGTCTACCCATTCGTTTTCATTTAAAGATGCTGAAGTGCGGGCAAAAGAGCTGTTCAGCAAATATCCGGATACAGACGGGATTATCGCAAGCAACGATATCGTTGCAACAGCAGTGCTGCATGAAGCACTAAGGCTGGGGAAATCCATTCCGCAAGACGTGCAGATCATCGGCTTCGATGATATTCCGCAAAGCGCTCTATTGTTCCCTTCCTTATCGACCATCCGGCAGCCAGCTTATGAGATGGGGAAGGAAGCGGCGAAATTATTAATTAACTTCATTCAAAAAAAGCCGGTCAACGAAAAAAATATTCAGTTGCCTGTTACATTCATAGAAAGAGAAACAACGAGAAAGGTTGATGACAAATGATTAAAGTAACAGTAGTAGGAAGTTCATCGATGGATTTAGTCGTTACCTCCTCCAAACGTCCGGGGGCAGGAGAAACCGTTCTTGGCGATTCGTTCAAAACGGTACCGGGCGGAAAAGGGGCAAACCAGGCAGTGGCGGCGGCTCGATTGGGAGCCGATGTCTACATGATCGGATGTGTAGGAGACGATCATTATGGCAAAGCCATTTTACAAAATCTCAAAGAAAACGGTGTTCATACAGACTATGTGGAACCGGTTACACATGCAGAGAGCGGAACCGCTCACATTATATTGGCAGAAGGAGATAACAGCATTGTCGTCGTCAAAGGGGCAAATGATTATGTTACCCCTGCATATGTAGAAAAGGTACAGCACGCCATTCGCGATTCTGACATTGTCCTCATTCAGCAGGAAGTGCCGGAGGAAACGGTGGAGTATGTAAGTAATCTATGCCATGAACTCGGTGTTCCGCTTTTACTGAATCCGGCTCCTGCTCGAGCGCTAAGCGAAAGTGTCATTGAAAAAGCGACATATTTGACCCCGAATGAACATGAAGCATCCGTGCTGTTTAATGGGTTAAGCCGGGAAGAGGCGTTAAAGCGATACCCGAACAAAGTATTCATTACAGAAGGAAAAAAGGGAGTCCGATATTACGACGGAGAAAAGGAAGTTCTTGTTCCTTCATATGAAGTAGAAGCAGTGGACACGACAGGTGCCGGAGATACGTTTAATGCGGCGTTTGCGGTCGCTTTGGCAGAAGGGAAGAGTTTTCAAGAGAGCTTGCAGCTTGCAAACCGGGCCGCATCTTTATCCGTGACCAAGTTCGGAGCTCAGGGCGGAATGCCGACGAGAGAAGAAGTGGAGGGGAGCCTGTAATGAAAAAACATGGAATGATGAACCTCCCCCACCTATCGCTTCGCGCTTGAGGTGGGGGTTTCTTGTCGATCCCTTCGAAATTAGAAACTGGACGATGTCCATAGGTGTACACGACACCCTCGTCTTTCTCGGGGACTGACGCTCCCATATGGAAGCAGTTGTCTTGACGCAAGGGGTCTCCCGACTGCTTGCTGCCACCGTAAGCAACAGGAGAAGAGTCCATTTCGAAGGCCTCTCCTCCCGGGGCGGTTCTACCCGTCTACTACGCCTGTACAGGCCGTAGATACGTGATGCTGGCTATCCTCACTTTTAGGAATTTCCCATGCAGATACTGGGATAAAATATTCCCCGCACCATGGACATCCCGATGCTGTTCATACCCGCAGGCACAGCGATAGTTTCGTGAACGGACTTTGTTCCGTTTCCCACAAGCAGGGCATGCTTGCGTCGTATAGGCTTCGTTTTCTTTCGATAACGAGATACCGGCCGTTTCTAGTTTATACGTCAATTGTGCAGTGACTTTTCCAAAGCTCCAATTGCTGAGTTTTTGGTTCACCTTTTTGGAACGCACTTGTTTCCGACGTTTGTTTCGTTTGCTGCTGTTTCGCTGCACGCCTTCCACATCTCCAAGCGCGACATGGCCGATTCTTTGTTCCACGCACCAATCCACAAAGGCACGTGTCGTCTTGTGCAAGATATCCCTGAGCTGTCGTTCACTTCTCCCAAGAATGTACTTCTTGGCCCGGTTGTATTGGCGCCATTTCCTGGAGCCTTTTTGACACCGGCCCATGAGAATTTGCAATTCCTTCACTTTTTTATTGCGCAATCGGTGAATACTGCGCATTTTCCTTCCCGAAATCACGAGAGCCTGACCGTTTGTACATACAGCAGCAATCGTATGGATCTCACCAGGATCGATTGCCGCCGTATGACCGTCCTGCACCGGTACAGGCTGGACCCCGTCTTCATACGACAAACAGGCATGCCACTGACCGTCATAGACGAGTTCCACTTCTTTGACCACGCCGTTTGGGACAGAGGCAAGCATTAATACAAGCGGTGCCTGTTGTTTCCCCTTCCATCTGCCAAGGCTGAGGGTCAGCTTGCGTCCTTCGATCACGAAAGATTTGTCGACCCATTTCGGATGGAAGACGAACTTCTCCTTGTATGGATACCGGATGGACGGATTCGTTTTCCTCGCTTTACGAACCCCGTCCCGGGCACGCAGAAACTTGTGGCACACAGCTTGGATCGTCTGACTGTGAAGAGGATACAAGCCTTTTAGTTCAGATTGAAGATCGCTTTGGTTGATCCACCCACCGTGAATCCGGTAGTAATACCGGGCCAGCTGCACGCAGTCATTCCAAATCGTTCCGCATATCCGGCGTATGCCAAATAAATGTTGAAGCGTTTGTTGGTTGACTGTAAAAGCTGTTTTCAACGTGCGATACATTAGATCCCCTCCCTTACCATCATCATATATCGAACATACATTCGTTTCGAGAGGGAATGTAAATTTTATCCCTTTTTCTTTCGACACGGATCGGGATTCTATCAGCTAAAAGCTTTTCGGCTGCGCCGAACTGACATTCATCCCCTCCCTACTCGCTGGGCTGTGCCCTTCACGCTCCTTGAGGAAGAGGAATTCTGTCGGACTATGTTAAACAACGGATTGAACTTGCTTGGTGTTTCTTCGTTCTATCAAATGGTCGTAAAAGGAATTGTGATTTTAATCGCGGTCTTAATCGATCGCAAAAAATCAGCGTAGGAGGGCTCGGCATGAAAAAAGTCTTGTTATTACTCATGTCACTATCACTTTTCATCTTGGGAGCTTGTTCGTTAGAGCCTCCGCAATGGGCAAAGCCTGCTAAGAAAGAGAAGCTTGAAGATATTAAAATCGGTTTATCTGTTTCAACATTGAACAACCCGTTTTTCGTTTCATTAAAAAACGGTGTAGTAAATGAAGCGAAAAGCAATGGGATGGAAGTCATCGTCGTAGACGCGCAAAATGATACGGCAAAACAAATCAATGATGTGGAAGATTTATTGCAGCAAGGTGTAGATGCATTATTGATCAACCCGACGGACTCAGCTGCGATTTCGACAGCAGTGCAATCGGCTAATAACATCGGTGTACCGGTCATTACACTCGACCGCTCCGCCGAAAAAGGAAAAGTGGAAACACTTGTTGCTTCTGATAATGTTAAAGGCGGACAAATGGCTGGTGAATATATCACAGGGGAGCTTGGTGAAAACGCGAAAGTGGTTGAATTGGAAGGGGTTCCAGGTGCTTCTGCCACACGTGAACGCGGCGAAGGCTTTCATATCGTAGCAGATGAAAAGCTGGACGTTGTGGAGAAACAATCCGCTGACTTTGACCGCACAAAAGGATTGAATGTCATGGAAAACCTATTGCAAGGAAATCCAGGCATCCAAGCAGTTTTTGCCCATAATGATGAAATGGCGTTAGGGGCCATTCAAGCCATTGAAAGTTCAGGAAGGGACATTCTTGTTGTAGGATTTGACGGCAATGAAGATGCCATCAATTCTGTAAACGCAGGGAAAATGTCAGCGACCGTTGCCCAACAGCCGGACTTGATTGGACAGCTCGCAGTAAAAGCAGCCGGAGATGTGTTAAAAGGGGAAAAAGTGGAGAAGCAAATTCCGGTTCCCCTGAAATTGGTCACAAAAGAATGACTCACTCATGCATGAAGCGCAGGGAAAGTCGAGGACTTTCCTTGCGCTTTCTTTTATATAACGGCCTGAAATTGGATAATTTGCCCAAAAAACAAAAATAAATGTTTGACTAGTCTGAATTTTCTGTTACAATAGAAAAAAGGACAAGGAGTTGGTTTCAATGGAAAAGAATTTATTAAATGCACCACAACAAGAATTGAGTGCGATGGATTCTCTAGTTGCTGAGATGGTATTAGACAAAGCCATTCTTGATTTTCGAAAAAAGCAAATCCAAAAAGAAATCGACCAGTCATTACAAGACGGAAACAAAGAAGCATTCCTTGAACTATCCGGAAAGTTAAAGAACATTTCATAAAAGGCCGTATATAGGCAAAATGCTAATATAAGACACAGGAAAGAAACCGATGGCCTAATCGGTTTGAAGGGAGAGAATCACAACGTCGCTCCAACTGAATGATCGAAAAAAAGACTGTATGTATGAAGAATAACTGCATCTCCGTAAAAGGGGATGCAGTTATTTTTTGTGATGGATTCAATTTTATCCCGCATGACCGGGCAGTAAGACCTCCACTGAAGGGAGTTTCCCTTATCTTTCATGTGTTGACTAAATGAAAATAAGCGATATGGATTGATTAACAACCGCCCTTTATATAAACTGTAAAAAGGAAAATGTTTCTTTAAAGGACGGAAAATCAAGCTTTTAACTACTAGTGTGTGTTCAAAAAGGAGGACAAAAAGGACCGAGAAGTTCAAGGAAGCGCCGTCTCGAGCAACGGAGCGTATGCTGTTAATACGTGAGTAGCGGAGAGACAAGCTGACGTCGAAATTCGACGGTCATTTTTCCCGGACTTTTTGAACATCCTCATACTATTGGAGAGATAAGGAATGGAAAATAGGACAACTCAAACATATGAAATCATCGAAGTCTGTTTACTCGCAGGAAAGATTATGCTGCAAAACGGTGCGGAAACATATCGTGTAGAAGATACGATGATGCGCATTGCGGTTTCTTATGGAATCAATGAATCCCACAGCTATGTGACGCCAACCGGGATTCTCTTTTCGATTGATGGAACCGAACCGACCAAATTGATTCGAATATCAGAGCGTACGACCGATTTGCAGAAGGTGACGCTGGTCAATGGCATTTCCAGGCATATTAGCGGCGGCCACGTCTCGGTTCAAAACGCTTATCGCATGTTAAAGAAAGTGGAAGCAGCCGATCTCGCTTATCCCATTTCCATCCAAATTGCCGCCGCCGCCATAGCAAGCGGCTGTTTTTTAATTATGTTTCAAGGCAGCTGGAATGATTTTGTACCTGCATTCGTTGCGGGCGGGGTAGGTTTTTCTTGCCTGCTTTACTTTCACCATCTAGTTAAGATCAAGTTTTTTGCGGAATTCCTTTCATCTTTTATTATTGGCTTGCTTTCGTTTTTATTTGTAAAAGCAGGGATTGGAAGTGAATTGGATAAAATTATTATCGGATCCGTTATGCCGCTTGTACCAGGACTTCTCATTACAAATGCGGTAAGGGACTTAATGGCAGGCCATCTTGTGTCAGGCTTATCAAAGGGAGCGGAAGCCTTTTTAACCGCTTTTGCCATCGGGACAGGGATAGCGGTCGTCATTTCATTTTTTTAGCGGAGAGGATTATATGATGATAGAACAACTTTTAACTAGTTTTATTTCAACGGCGGCCTTTGGCATCCTATTCAACGCCCCAAAGGAATCATTATTGAAATGCGGATTTGCTGGCATGGTGGGCTGGGGGATATATATGCTCTTGGTGACCTATCATTTTGATGTAGTGGTGGCGACTTTGATAGCCTCTATCTTTATAGCAGTCATCAGCCAGTTTTTCGCCAAAATTTATAGGACGCCGATTATCGTCTTCAATGTTGGAGGCATTATTCCTTTAGTCCCTGGGGGATTGGCTTATGATGCCATGAGAAATGTGGTTGAAAATGATTATAATGCGGCGATTCAACTTGCTGCCAAAGCCTTCATGATTTCTGGGGCCATTGCAATGGGACTTGTATTTTCCGAAGTCATCAATCAAGTCATCAGGAGATCCAAGTTGTAAGGAGTTTCACGCTGTTCAGTAAGTCAAAAATGGGTGGAAGTCAATTAGAGGTTAAAGCATAAGCAGCCGGGAATTTTCCCGGCTGCTTATGCTTTAACCTTTTCCCATGATTTATCTAGTTGCTTTTCTACTTATAATACCCTATATTCAAATTATGACATAGTTCGACAAAATATTCGGAATCCAAAACAAAAATGGTCTTTTTGAATATCATGAATGTTTTCACTGGGGGTGAAACAAAATGAAAAGTAGAGGCACTATCATCCTTATTTTCTTATACATAATGATGCTATCATTTTTAAGCACCAGCAGTATGGGAGATTCGTATAAATGGTATGTACAAGGGATTATGATGGCAGCGGGCTTCGTTTTAACCTGGCAGACTGGTAAGCAGTTAAAAAAAGCGGACAAAGATCATGAAGAGCTAGTAAAAAGAACCGAACAAATGGATGAACGAAATCAATTCTTGATGAAAGAAAATGATCGTTTGGAACAGTTGATTCATAGCATTGATGCCATTATCTTTTCCTATGATGTCATCTCAGGGCAGTTGTACATGTCAAAGGCGATTGAACAAGTATACGGTTTTTCAAGGAAAACGGTCACCGGAAGCCTCGAGTATTGGAAGGACATCGTTCACCCTGATGACAGGGAAGAGTTTCAACATCATATGGAGCAATGGAGTGCGGGAACAGCAGGTCAATACGAGCATCGTATTATATGTCCTGACGGAGAAATTCGCTGGGCGGCGTTAAATGTGAACTCTATTGTCGATTCAGCGGGCCGTGTGGCTGCATTGAATGGGACCATTGTGGATATTACCGAAGGAAAGAAAAGGGAAGAGGAATTAAAAACACTTGCCTTTTATGATAGTTTAACAGATTTGCCAAACCGCCAGCTGCTCCATATGTATTTGAAAAAAGCGCTTGCCCGGTCGAAGCGTCATGAACAGACATTAACGGTCATGTTCATTGACTTGGATGGATTTAAAAATGTGAATGATACGCTGGGCCATGAAGCCGGAGATTTATTGCTGAAAGAGGTGGCCGATCGACTCCATCGTCTTGTAAGGGAAGATGACTTCGTATCGCGTCTCGGAGGGGATGAATTCATTATCGTCCTTGAAGAAGTAGGGGAACAAGAAGCCGGTGACATCGCCCAGCGAATTTTAGATGAGATTTCCATTCCTTATGACATTCATGAACAAAAAGCCCATGTATCTCCAAGCATTGGAATCAGCATCTATCCAACGAACGGAGAAAATCAGGAAACATTGATCGAAAATGCGGATAAGGCCATGTATTTTGCCAAACATAATGGCAAAAATAATTATCAGTTTTATAATCCTGAATGGTCGGTTATCCAACCGACAACGACTTGAATTTCCGGGAAAATCTTAAGCCATTTAAACAAAATAGATGCTATTCATAAAAAAGCTTTTCTATAGATCTTAAACTTACCACCAAAATTATTTTTTCTGAAAGGACCCGTCACTGAATCCCTGATTTCACTGGATTTTCATGACGGGTCCTCTTATTATTGGTTCAACAAGTTGAACTTCTCCAGTACTTTAAAGAAAAGGCTTAATAAGATCGCGACGACAGTGGCAAGCGCCATTCCTTTTAGGGCAACGGCCCCCCATGTAAATGTCGCGCCGCTCACACCGATGACGAGCACAATCGTCGTCAAAATCAGGTTGGTCGGCTTGGAATAGTCCACTTTCTCATCCACGAGAATCCGAATGCCGGAGGCGGCGATGACACCAAACAGCAATAAAGAGATGCCGCCCATGACAGGAGCGGGAATGGTGGAAATCATGGCAGCAAGTTTTCCGCAAAAAGATAAGATAATAGAGAAAATAGCTGCACCGCCAATGACCCAAGTGGAGTAAACTTTTGAAATCGCCATGACTCCGATGTTTTCTCCGTACGTTGTATTCGGGGTGGAGCCGACAAAACCGGAAACGATCGTTGACACGCCATTACCGATAAGTGAACGGCCAAGTCCCGGGTCTTTGGACAGCTCCCGGCCTACGATGTTTTCGGTGACGACTAAATGGCCGATATGTTCGGCGATCACCACAAGAGCGGCAGGAGCGATGATTACGATGCTCGCCCACTCAAAACGAGGGGTATAAAAATCGGGAACCGCAAACCATTTTGCCTCGGCTACGGTACTCCATTCCACCATTCCCATAAAGGAAGCAAGTATATAGCCGGATACGACTCCGACAAGAATGGGAATGATGCTAAGGAACCCCCGAAACACAACATTCCCGATGATCGTAATGAGCAGCGTAACTAAAGAAACCATAATCGCTTTCGGATTGTAAGCCCAATCAGCCGGAGCATTCTGTAAAGGTGGAATGATGCCAGCCATTTCTGCCGCTGTCGGTACAAGCTCCAATCCGATGATGGCCACAATCGCTCCCATGGCAGCAGGAGGAAACACGACATTGATCCATGAGGAGCCGACAAAACGAATAAGCAGGCCGACAAACAGAAAGATAAAGCCGACGATGATAAAACCGCCAAGAGCATCAGAATAGCTCTTTGAAGAAAGAACGACAAAGACAGGAGAAAGGAAGGCAAAGCTTGATCCAAGGTAGGCGGGGATTTTCCATTGACAAATAAACAAATACAAAAGTGTGCCGAAACCATTCATCAACAAGACGGTAGCCGGATTGATATCAAACAGGATCGGAACAAGAATGTTCGCGCCGAACATCGCAAATAAATGCTGCAGACTAAGCGGAATGCTTTTAAGGATAGAGGGGCGCTCCTCTACGTGAATGACTCGCTGCACCGTATAAAATCCCCCTTCGTTAAATATAATGATGACTTGTCCTCCACATAAGGGAGGGATGAATATCGTTGATAGAACGTTCAATTTATCCCGCATTAACGGGCAGTAAGCCCCCCGCTTCAAGACTTAGAGGAAACGAGAAGGATAAGTGGGGGATGAAGGAACCCCCCCCACTGATGGAAGTTTCCTTTATACCATGTCCTTTTTTTACCATCTTCATTCCCTTTAATGTTGTTCATAAACATCGACTATGTACGAAAAAAAGAAGGTGAAGCAATGCCATCTGAATCAGGTTTGACGCTTCACCTTTCTGACAGCTCTCTTTTGGCGTTTAATAGCCCTTTGTATAATCAACAAGATTGATAGCCGGTGTTTTTTCTTCAAGATAGCTTTTTAGGTTCGGGATGAAAATGTCTTCGATGACCCGTTTATCGTAATGCTCGGTTGAACCCGCGGTATGTGGTGTAATGATCACATTGTCAAAATTCCATAAAGGGCTGTTCTCCGGTAATGGTTCTGTTGCGAATACATCGAGCCCGGCCCCTGCGATTTGCCGTTCACGGAGCGCTTCAATCAACTCCTCTTCCGCAACAATTTCCCCGCGCCCGATATTAATGAGGAAAGAAGAAGGCTTCATAAGCTGGAATTCCCGTGATTGAAAAAGATGATGCGTTTCTTTCGTAAGAGGCAATGTAATGACGACATAGTCACATGTTGGAAGGATGGTATGTAATTGCTGAGGAGTATACATGTGATCAACGTATTCTTCCGGCTTGCCGGAATGACGCACCCCGATGACGTTCATGCCGAACGCCTTTGCGATTTTAGCCGTTTCTTTCCCGATTGCACCGACCCCGATAATCCCAATCGTTTTTCCGTGGATTTCAAGGTTTAAATTGGCCTCATCCCATGTTTTTGTCAACTGGTTTCTTACATAGGCATGAATTTTTCTCGTTAACGCAAGCATTAACGCAAAGATCGTTTCGGAAATGGGGAAGGCATGGACACCGTTGGCGCTCGTTAACGTGATGCATTTTTCTTCTAACTTATGTAGAGGCAAGCTATTGACCCCGGCGCTCCACGTTTGGACCCAGCGAAGGTTACATTCTTTTTCTATGACATACTCTTTCATCTCTTTGTTCCAGCCGGCAATGACCTCCGCTTCTTGTATATGATCTTGCCAGACGGAAGAGGCTTTCCCTACGATGATTTCCCAATTGGGTATCATCTCTTTAATCTTTTCGACATAATCTTGATCAATATTACGCGCAATAATGAGTTTTCTTTTTGTCATATTTCATTCCTCCAATCCCGAGACTATTCTAGCATAAGAGAAAGGAAAGGTAGAGTGTTTTAGTGGTAATCATTTCAATTTTCAGTAAAATAAAGGAGAGAAGGAGTGAGAAGGATGAAAGCACAAATCATTAAATCTTTTGGAGAACCATCCGTATTTCAATTAGAGGAGATTGAAAAACCACATGTTTTGCCGGGACACGTTTTAATTCAAGTTAAGGCAACAAGCGTCAATCCCATCGACACGAAAGTTCGCAGCGGCGCCGTTCCAGCGGTTTCACCCGAGTTTCCAGCCGTTTTGCATGGGGATGTGGCCGGCGTTGTGGCAGAAGTGGGAGAGGGAGTAAGCGAATTTCAGCCGGGTGACGAAGTGTTTGGCTGTGCCGGAGGCTTTAAAGGAACGATGGGGGCCCTTGCAGAATTTATGCTCGCAGATGCCAACTTGCTTGCCCATAAACCGAAAAACTTGACGATGGAAGAGGCCGCTGCTTTGCCGCTCGTTGCCATTACCGCTTGGGAAGCGTTATTTGACCGCGGACAACTAACGGCCGGGCAGCATGTACTCATTCATGGCGCTACCGGAGGAGTTGGGCATGTCGCCATTCAGTTGGCGAAATGGGCGGGGGCTCATGTATATACGACTGCCTCATCGGAAGAAAAGCTGGAAATTGCCAAACGTCTAGGAGCCGATGCAGCCATTAATTATCGAAAAGAATCCGTTCAAGACTACGTTCAAAACTATACGAATGGTAAAGGATTCGAAATCGTATTTGACACGGTGGGCGGGGAAAACCTCGATCGCTCTTTTGAAGCAGCGGCAATCAACGGCACCGTTATGGCCATTGCCGCCCGTTCGACCCATGATCTATCGCCGTTGCACGCCAAAGGCCTTTCTCTGCATGTCGTGTTCATGTTATTGAAGATCATCAATAAAGATCACCGGAAACATCACGGAGAGATTTTGAGAAAGGTCGCCAAAGTGGTGGAGGAAGGAAAGCTTCGTCCATTGATCGATTCGAACGTCTTTACATATGATGAAGTGGAGAAAGCCCATCAGTATTTAGAGTCCGGAAAAGCGATAGGAAAAATTGTGCTTCGCAATACGTGGGAATAAATGTATTGATTTGTACAATGAAAAGGATCAATGAATGAAATAAGGCAGCGATCATCTGTTGATCTGCTGCCTTTTTCGGGGATTGGCCCCATCCGCATAGATAAACCTTTGAGAACAAATTCAAGTTGCCTGAATTACAGATGATGATGCTTCTCGATTGAATGAAGACGTATCCAGTTATTAAGTGAAATATATAGAAAAGAACGAAGTTGAATAGGTAGATATCTTAAAGAGGACGAATCAAAAAAAAAATTTTATTTAATAGTTAAAAAAATATATTGATTAAATCATATGTATTCGCTTACAATGATAATAAGTTATTAGTTAATTTAGAAAATACAAAAAGAGGTCAAAGCATGATGACAGAGTTCGATAGAAGAATCGGGCGCCAAGCCGTCATGTACACGTTTGCGGAAGAAGAGGAAGAAGTTTCATTAACAAGCGAGCTAACGCGAATGGATAGCTGTCGCCGTGTATGAAACAATTAGAGCGCCGGTTCGGGGATTCGAACATGAAGCGGTGGGCTTAGGAATTAACCATATTTAAATATTGTAAGCCTATAGTTTACTAGTGTAATAGGGGGCTGTATTGACGACGGGATACGTCTGTCAATATGGCCTCCTTTTTGTTTGCCAAAAAAAGGGAGGAGTGTTGGAAATGGTTGTATTAACGGGTCAATCTTTAACAATTGAAGAGGCGAAAAAAGTATTGTATGGTGATACATTTGTCACGGCTTCAGCCGATAGTGTAAAGAAAGTGGAAAAAAGCCGGGAAGCCGTTGAAAAGATAGTAAAGCAAAAGAAAGTCGTCTATGGTATTACAACTGGTTTTGGAAAGTTCAGTGACGTTTTGATTGATGCAGAAGACGTAGAGCAGCTGCAGTGGAACTTGATTCATTCCCATGCATGCGGAGTAGGAGAACCGTTTCCAGAAGTCGTTTCAAGAGCCATGGTTCTTCTCCGTGCCAACGCGCTGTTAAAAGGATTTTCGGGGGTTCGTCCTGTTGTTATTGAACGTCTGCTTGAGCTTTTGAATGCACACGTCCATCCGGTCATCCCCCAGCAAGGCTCTCTTGGAGCAAGCGGGGATTTGGCGCCGCTCTCCCATTTGGCGCTTGTACTAATGGGAGAAGGCGAAGTGTTCTATAAAGGGGAGCGAATGGAAGCGATTACTGCTTTATCAAAAGAAGGTATTGTTCCACTAACATTGAAAGCGAAAGAGGGATTGGCGTTAATTAACGGTACGCAAGCGATGACGGCCATGGGTCTCGTCAATTATATCGAAGCCGAGCAGCTGGCCCATCAAACAGAGGCAATTGCTTCATTAACCTTGGAAGGGTTACGCGGCATTGAAGATGCCTTTGATGCGGATGTGCATCATGCACGCGGATATCGCCAGCAATCGGAAGTGGCGGAACGCATTCGCCGAATGATCAGTGGCAGCCAGCTCATCACCCGACAAGGAGAACTGCGGGTGCAGGATGCGTATTCTCTCCGCTGCATTCCGCAAGTACACGGGGCATCATGGCAGGCACTTGATTATGTGAAAGAGAAACTTGAAATCGAAATGAACGCGGCGACAGATAATCCGCTTATTTTCGATGACGGTGAAAAGGTCATTTCAGGGGGTAATTTCCACGGACAGCCGATTGCCCTGGCGATGGACTTCATGAAAATTGCCGTGGCTGAGCTTGCAAATATTTCAGAGCGCCGTATCGAGCGTCTCGTCAATCCACAGCTGAATGACTTACCGCCATTTTTAAGTCCGGAGCCAGGCTTGCAGTCGGGAGCGATGATCATGCAATATTGTGCAGCTTCGCTCGTATCTGAAAACAAAACACTCGCGCATCCAGCGAGCGTGGATTCCATCCCGTCTTCAGCAAACCAGGAAGACCATGTAAGCATGGGGACCATTGGATCTCGTCATGCCCATCAAATTATTCAAAACGTCCGCCGAGTATTGGCTATTGAACTCATTTGTGCCCTGCAAGCTGTGGAATATCGAGGAGTTGAAAAGATGGCTTCCTTTACAAAAGAGTTTTATACGGAAGCGAGAAAGCTCATTCCGAGCATTACGAAAGATCGTGTGTTCTCAAAGGATATTGAAGCAGCAGCAAGCTGGCTATATCAAATCGACTGGAGTTCATTTGTTCATAGAAGCTTACCGGCCAATCAATATTAAGGGATAAACGCCTGTATCGTAAAAATACAGGGGAGGATGTTTGTTCATACCAACATATCCCGTACTCAATCAATTGTTGACAAATTGAGCTGGCGATGAGCAGACCCAACTTTTAGTAGCTGTTGCTTTTTTTCCAAAACGAGGATTAGTCACTCCGGAGCGTTGTATGCTCCGGGGGGCTAATTCGCAAAAATTTGTATACAAAAATTCAATTTATCTTACATAGATACGCATAAATAGCGGGATTTAAGTTTGTATTTAACTGAAACATTTTTGAAAGCGTTTTCTAAATAGTCTCTCTGTATGTTTCAGTTTCATAGATTTTGTAGAATATTCAAGGGGGGAGTTTTTATGGAAGGATTTGTTAATGGATTAAATGCAGTGTTATGGAGTACTCCTGTCATTTATGCGTTAATGGGTGTTGGACTATTTTTTTCAATTTCAACACGATTCGTGCAGGTCAGACAGATTAAGGAAATGTTGAGGATCATGTTTAAAGGGAAGAGTTCTGAAGCGGGAGTTTCATCTTTTCAAGCTTTATCTATAGCGCTTTCAGGACGAGTGGGAACTGGGAATATCGCAGGTGTAGCCACAGCTATTTTTTTCGGCGGTCCAGGCGCGGTTTTTTGGATGTGGGTCATTGCTTTCATTGGTGCATCTAGCGCATATATTGAATCTACGCTTGCACAGATATATAAAGTAAAGCAAGATGGGCAATTTCGCGGTGGCCCAGCTTATTATATTGAAAAGGGAATTGGTTGGAAATGGTTTGCGGTTACTTTTGCTTTCGCTATGCTTGTTGCGCTTGCCATTCTTATGCCGGGAATTCAATCGAATTCGATTGCGATAGGAATCGATACTGCATTTGGAATTAATAAGAATATAACCGGAATCGTTATTGGTCTTTTATTAGCTGCTATTATCTTTGGTGGGGTTAAAAGGATTGCTGCTGCTGCTACAATCATCGTTCCATTTATGGCTTTGGGTTATATCCTGTTGGCTCTTGTTATCATAGTCATGAATATTACAGCAGTTCCAGCGATTTTCTCTCTTATTCTTAGAAGCGCTTTTGCCATGGATTCTATGTTTGGTGGAATGATTGGAATGGCAATTTTATGGGGAGTAAAACGTGGACTTTATTCAAATGAAGCAGGACAAGGAACAGGGGCGCATCCCGCGGCAGCCGCTGAAGTATCACATCCGGCACAACAAGGATTAGTTCAAGCCTTTTCTGTTTATGTTGATACATTATTTGTGTGCTCTGCGACAGCATTTATGATCCTATTTACCGGGATGTACAACACAGAAACAGCAGATGGCATTCGTCTTGTAAATAACTTACCGGAAATTGAAGTGGGTCCTGGCTTTACTCAGGCTGCTATTGACAGTGTATTCCCTGGATTTGGTGCAGGATTTGTAGCTGTTGCTTTATTCTTTTTCGCTTTTACGACCATTATGGCTTATTACTATATAGCTGAAACAAATATCGCTTACTTAACCCGTGGTAAAGATAATAAGTGGGCGATGTTAGTGTTAAAATTTGTTGTTATAGCTGCATCCATCTATGGAGCTGCTAATGAAGCCACCCTAGCCTGGGCACTAGGAGATGCTGGTTTAGGGATTACGGTATGGCTAAATATAATTGCGATTTTAATACTTGCCAAACCGGCATTAATTGCTTTGAAAGACTATGAAAAACAGAAACAGCAAGGAATAGTAGATCCAGTATTTGATCCTAAAGCTTTAGGAATTAAGAATGCAGATTACTGGGAGGAAGAATACCAAAAAGATAAAGAGTGCGCTTCACTAGAGAGAAAAGTTGAATAATATATCAGGTTCTGCTGTAAAAAGAATCACATAGTAGAATCAAGTTGAATACTAACCAATCAGCAGGTATTTTTTACTCCTAATCGAACTATCCCCCCACTTACTCGCGAATGCTCGTTGAAGTGGGGGATTCCTACGAACTTCATTCGATCGAACAAATATGGAGAACCCTGTAGGCCCTTTGGACATAAAAGTGTATTTTAAGATAAATTACTAATTCCAATACGGAGCCAATTATGATAATATCCCTGATTAATATTAAACCTGTAAATTTGTAATGAAAATTATAAAAAAAATCAACAAAAATAAAATATGTTGATATAATTTATAAGAAAATCACTAATTTATAATAAAATTTTTAGAATTTTCATTATAAAATGAAAACAATTCAATTGGGAGGTATAAATAAAAACGGTAACAAACGATAGCAGGGAAAAGGGGGATATTTATGTCATTGGCCACTGAAAAGGAAAACACTACGGAAATAGTAATGGATGTGACGGATGCGAAACAGAAAACACGCAAAGGTGTATTTTGGCCGGCTTTTCTCATTGTAGGAGGAGGAGCAGTTCTTGGAATCGTTAACAATAAACTGTTGACGGATATTTCCATGAATGGGTTTATAGCGTCTTTGCGTGGTCTTGGATGGCTCTATCAAATCATATCCATTGTGGCGTTAGTAATCGTAATGATGGTAACGTTTTCAAAATTAGGTAATGTCCGTTTGGGCGGGGAAGACGCTAAACCTAAGTATTCGTTTGGTTCTTGGTTTGCGATGGCATTATCAGGTGGAATTGCAACAGGGCTCATAACATATGGAGTGAATGAACCGATCATTTACTTTGGCAATATTTATGGCGAAATGAATCAAACCGGAGTGGAACCGGGAACGCCCCTCGCAGCAATCTTTGCCATGGGGCGCAGTTTTTACAATTGGTCATTCATACCATACGCAATGTATTCATTGAGTGGTCTAGTCGTAGCCTATATGTATTTTAATCGCAAGAAATCATTGTCTGTAACCTCAACGTTAATTCCATTGTTTGGAGATAAAGTGACTAAAGGGATTTGGTCCAGTATAATCGACACATTATCCGTGTTAGCCATCGCATTAGGGTTAGCATCTTCGCTAGGAGCAGGACTGGCATTGGTTGGTTCGGGTATCGAGGCGACATACGGTATCCAACAGGGGCCAATCGTGTGGTTCGTGTTAACGTTAGTGATTACGGCAATGTTTACACTATCCTCTTTAAAAGGATTAGATAAAGGAATTCGATTTTTATCAGATTTCAATGCAAAAGTATTTTATATTATTCTCATCGCACTCATTATTATCGGCCCAACATTATTTATCTTTCGAACATCCACCGCTGGTTTAGGATACTGGCTGCAGAACTTTTGGCAATGGGGACTTGATCCAATTGATTTAGGCGGAGAAGCTCTTGTTATGTGGTGGACATTGTACGACTGGGCGATTTGGATTGCTTATGCTCCGCTAATGGGTATTTTTTTTGCCGTCATCTCACAAGGCCGCACGATTCGTGAATTTATGATTGTTAACTGGATTTTACCTTCAGTATTCAGCATTATTTGGTTCGGTATTTGGGGTGGAACGGCGCTGCACTGGCAACAGAACAACGTTGTCGATTTAGTGGGTACAATCAAAGAGAGCGGGGCAATGGCGGCTTTGTGGTCATTTTTAGCCAATTTGCCTTTAGGCGCAGTCATTATCCCTATTGTAATGTTTTCGCTCATTCTTTCTTTTTCTACAGGTGCTGATGCAATGGTTCGTACAATTTCTTCTTTATGTACTGTAAACATTCAACATGACGAAGAGCCTGCAAATTGGAAAAAACTTCTTTGGGCACTTTCTATTGGGATTATTGCTTTCGTAATGGTCGCTTTCGCTGGAGGGGCACAAGGGGTTGATGGTGTAAAGTATCTAGCAGCACTTGGTGGCTCATCCATCCTGTTTGTTTTCGTGTTGCAAGTCGTGTCTGCGATTAAAATGTTCTTCATTGATAAAATTGAAAAGTGATGGGTGAAAAGGAAAGGGGGAGAAACCTATGCAGGCCAACCATATAAAAAAAGTCACTCTCGGTGATCAGATTACTCTTGAAGAATTTATAGCTGTCGTACGTTTTGGTGCCGTGGTCGAATTTTCTGATGACTATCGTCAACGGGTAGAATGTTCTAGGCAACTCGCTGAAAAGTGGATCAAAGAAGGAAAGGTAATGTACGGAGTCAATACTGGTTTCGGCGCTCTTTCTACAGAGTTGATATCCCCGGAAAAAACGGCTCAATTACAAAGGAATATCCTTCTATCCCATGCTACGTCAGTAGGAGAGCCGCTGGCGGAGGAGGAAGTGCGGGCGACGATGCTCATGGTCTTGCAAAATTTGGGACAAGGGTATTCGGGGGTGCGACTCGAAACGTTAGAAATGTATCGCCAGTTTCTAAATCTCGGCCTCATTCCCTTCGCTCCCCGGGAAGGTTCTGTCGGTTATTTATGTACGGAAGCTCATATGGCACTTGTGCTGATTGGTGAAGGGATGGCGTATGTAAACGGAGAACTCCTACCCGCGAAGGAAGCTTTATGTAGAATTGGAATGGAGCCGATTGTACTTTCCGCTAAGGAAGGATTGGCGCTTATTAGCGGCACAACAAGCCCGACAGGCATTGGCGCATTAGCATTGTATGATATGTTAAAGGCAGCTACGATTGCTGATATTATCGGAGCCATGACTCTGGAAGTCTTAAAGGGAACCACGCGTGCTTTTGATGATCGGTTAATGAGTGTTCGCTCTCATGAGGATCAAAGAAATACCGCGTATAACATTCGAAAAATGTTAAGCGACTCCATGATTGCCAAGGAGTCTGTGGATTATCGATTACAAGATGCGTTGTCTTTGCGTGCCATTCCTCAATTGCATGGAGCCGCAAAGAAAACGCTGAAGGACGCATTGGAAACGATTGAAATTGAGATGAATGCATGTTCTGATAACCCAATTTTATGGCCAGATGAGGAAGACGCTGAAGCAATATCGGGATGTAATTGTGATTCGTCGTATGTAGGAATCGAGTTGGATTCCGCATGTATTGCTGCCACAGCCATTGCCAAGATGTCAGAAAGGCGGAATAATCGCCTCATCAATGGGCAGCTTTCTGGCTATCCATCTTTTCTCATCCAAAAAGCGGGCCTCAACTCTGGGCTGATGATTCCGCAGTATACACAAGCGGGTCTCTTAAATGATATGAAAATATTATCCCATCCGGCTACGGTGGATAGCATCCCGACTTGCGCTGACCAGGAAGATTATGTAGCAATGGGATACAATGCGGCAAAAAAAGCGCGCGAGGTGACTAGTAAGCTTGAATATGTATTAGCCATTGAATTGTTATCTATATACTGTGCCCATCAGTTCGTGGACAGCCATTTATTGCCTGGTTCTGCCTCAAGGGCTGTTTTAAGCAGAATCGCCCGCTCTGTGCCAAAAATGGAGGAAGACATCTACCTTTATCCTCATTTACAAACGTTAAAAGAGATCATCCACTCTGGTGAAATCATTGATCTTGTAGAAGATACGATCGGAAAACTACTTTAGGAGCCCTATTCAGCTGTTCTAAATAGTCATGTGTAAACTCTAATCGGTTTTGGACAACTTTACCTGTTGGTGGAGTTGTCCTTTTTTACTCATATACATGGTACATACAGTCAAATACATCTGAACACGATGAAAGAGAGTCGTATAACCGAGAGGCAACATCATAGAAAAAGCGATTGTTAATTGAAAAGATGGACTGATACTTGTTGGAATAATCGTAAGACTGCAGGATTGAAGCGTTGATTCAACCTTTAAGGAATCATCTATACATAATATGCAGCCATTTGCTATGATGAAAGAAAAATGCAAGAAGAGTAGGTGTAACAACATGGAAATCCATTTGATAGCAAAAGATGGGTTGGAGGCTCAGGGAATTCGATGGATGATAGAGTCGCAGTTTACCGGAGTCCGGCTGATTGTATGGGATACAATGGAGGAATTTAAAAATGGTATACAGAAGCAGCGGCCTGACCTCGTTATACTGAATATGGACGGATGGAAGGACGAAACTGAAAGGTTTGGTGAATGGATGCAGCAGCACGGCGTCCGCTGGTTAGGTATTTCATCTGAACGAATCTTTCAGACCGCTTATCGTGCGCTCCGTTTTCGTGCAGAAGATGTTTTATTTCGCCCATTTTCTCCGGCAGATTTTATCAAACGTATTCAACAATTGCGCTATCAATTGAGGAATAACCAACGTTACTTTGCAAACAAGATAACAGAAGAAGCGGGTTCATTTGCCATTGATTACCCCGACCTCTTTTTGACGGATCGAAAATACGGCAGTCCGATAACAATGGTCGCATTTTTAACTCCTCATTCAGAAACGCTTCCTGTAGTATACGATGAATTACAACGTTATTCTTTTACTGGAAAGAATCGTATCTTTGCTTTATCTGATTTCATTTTATGTGTACAAGAAACACAAGAGACTAATGTATTTCAAGAGGAATACCATGCATTTCTTGCACGCTGGAAAGAGAAGATGGATGAACCTCTTGCCATTGTGATTAAAGCGGCATCTTCAGACGATTCCTTAAAAAGAACATATCAACAAACACGCCAATTAATGAGTCGAATTTTTTTCGAGGGATATGATATTATTTTGGCGGAAAATGAACAAATGTCTCCTCAAGAAATGGACCCATTTCTCACTCCTTTGGAACAGCGTCAATGGATTGAAATGCTTGAAAAAAGGGATACAAAAGCTATTCAGGGTTGGGTGGAACGTGAATTTCTAACTTTTCAGCAGCCATACCCCGATCCCGAAATCGTTCGTATTCGTCTTACGAGTGTGCTTGCGCAAATCCGCCGGTATATGAAATCATACAACCTCCAAACGGCTTCTTGGGAAGCGACATATCATAGCGTGTTTCAGAAAATTGTACATAAGCCAGTCATTTATGAAATTGTCCAAGAACTGCTTGAGTTTACATCCGGTTTGCTTCTGCAGAATCATGAGCAATTACAGAAAGGATCACGCAGCCTGGTCGAAAAAGCAAGGGAGTTGATCGAGTCCAATTATTGGGATTCCCAGTGGAATTTAGCAGCATGTGCGGATACACTTCGTATTAATAAAAGTACTCTCAGCCGTCGCTTCGCAGCCGAAGCCGGACAGTCGTTTCGCAATACGCTCCATAAAGTACGCATTAGAGAGGCTAAGCGTCTATTGCAGGAAACAGATTTATCATTGGAAGAAGTTGCACGATTAACGGGATATTCTCACCAAACCTATTTTAATGCTAAATTCAAACAGCTTGAAGCATGCACTCCATCAACTTATCGATCTGGATTATAAAAAGACGGTTCAGTTTATACTGAATCGTCTTTTATTTCATTACAAATAGAAACAGTTTGAGATTATTTATAAAAATAAAAACAACAAAAGAAATCATCGAAATAAATAATAAAAAAATCACTAAATTATAAATAAATTATCAGAATTTTTATCATAGAATGAATATAACAAAACACAGGAGGTAGAAATAAATGAAGACGATTACAACAAACAAAGTAGTACGTTATGAAGGCACAGAATTACATACAAAAGGGTGGCAGCAAGAAGCGGTGCTCCGCATGTTAATGAACAATTTAGATCCTGAGGTAGCGGAGCATCCAGAGGAACTGGTCGTATACGGCGGGATTGGGAAAGCAGCACGTAACTGGGATTGCTTTGATTCGATTGTTCAATCATTAAAAGAGCTGGAAGACGATGAAACTTTACTTGTCCAATCCGGAAAACCAGTAGTCATTTTTAAAACCCATAAGGATGCACCACGCGTACTGCTTGCTAATTCGAACATTGTACCGGCATATGCGAACTGGGATACATTCCACGAACTCGATAAAAAGGGATTAATGATGTATGGTCAAATGACAGCTGGAAGCTGGATTTACATTGGCTCTCAAGGAATCGTACAGGGTACATACGAAACATTTGCGGAGCTTGCGAAACAGCATTTCAATAACACGTTAAAAGGTACGATCACTGTAACAGCGGGCCTTGGCGGTATGGGTGGAGCACAGCCTCTTGCGGTTACGATGAACGGAGGTGTCTGCATCGGAATTGATGTCGATGAGACAAGGATTGATCGACGAATCGAAACTCGCTATACAGATGTAAAAACGGATTCATTAGATGAAGCGATTCGTTTGGCGAAAGAAGCAAAAAAAGAAGGAAAGGCATTATCGATTGGTTTACTGGGCAATGCTGCTGAAATTTTGCCGGAAATGATTGAGCGCAACTTTATCCCGGATGTATTGACAGATCAAACATCGGCGCATGATCCACTGAATGGATACACACCTTCAGGTTTATCGTTTGAAGAAGCATCGGAATTGCGACAATCCAATCCTGAAGAGTATGTGAAGCGTTCAAAAGCTTCGATGGCAACGCATGTGAAAGCGATGCTCGAGATGATGGAAAAAGGCGCTGTGACGTTTGACTACGGAAACAACATTCGCCAGGTCGCAAAAGATGAAGGCGTAGAAAATGCCTTCGACTTCCCGGGATTCGTTCCAGCTTATATCCGTCCGCAATTCTGCGAAGGAAAAGGACCTTTCCGTTGGGTGGCATTATCAGGTGATCCTGAGGATATTTATAAAACAGATCAGGCGATTTTGCGCGAATTTGCCGATAATGAGCATTTGTGCAACTGGATTCGCATGGCACAGGAAAAAATTCAATTCCAAGGCCTGCCTTCCCGTATTTGCTGGTTAGGCTATGGGGAACGTGCTCGTTTCGGAAAAATCCTGAACGATATGGTAGCGAGCGGGGAATTAAAAGCACCGATCGTTATCGGACGCGACCACTTGGATTCCGGTTCTGTTGCTTCACCAAATCGTGAAACAGAAGCGATGAAAGACGGATCAGATGTAGTGGCAGACTGGCCGATTTTAAATGCCATGGTGAACGCGGTTGGCGGCGCTACTTGGGTATCCGTCCATCACGGCGGTGGAGTAGGAATGGGTTACTCCTTACATGCAGGAGTGGTCATTGTGGCAGACGGCACGAAAGAAGCAGAAGCTCGCATTGAACGTGTATTGACAACAGATCCGGGCATGGGTGTAGTGCGTCATGCTGATGCTGGATATGAACTGGCAAAGAAAACAGCACGTGAAAAAGGGATTAACATCCCAATGCTAGATAAGGGGAATGATCAGTAATGACAAAACCGATTTGGATTAAACATGCAGCCCAGTTAGCTACACTTGCTTCTGAAGTAAAAGGACCTCGTTCTAAAGAGGCTATGTCTGAACTTGGTTTGATTGAAGACGGCAGTTTGTGGATCGAGGATGGCCTTATCCAAGCGATCGGTACGACCAAAGAAATAGAGGAACGTTATGCAGAAAAATTGCATACAGCGGACGTTGTGGATGCTTCTAATCATTTAGTCACGCCTGGACTTGTAGATCCTCATACGCATGTTGTATATGGCGGAAGCCGTGAACGTGAGTTTGAAATGCGCCTTGAAGGTGCAACGTATATGGATATTATGAATGCGGGTGGAGGGATTCATGCGACCACCCGCATGACGCGAGAAGCAACGGAAGAAGAATTAATTGAACAAACAACACGGCGCCTCGATTCATTTCTCTCCCATGGGGTTACGACAGTGGAGGGTAAAAGCGGTTACGGTATGAATCTGGAAACCGAGTTGAAACAATTGCGTGTAATGAAGAAATTACAGGAAACGCATATGATTGACATTGTCCCTACTTTTATGGGTGCCCATGCGGTACCGCCGGAATATAAAGGAAAAGAAGATGAGTTTGTCGATCATTTAATTAATGAAATGCTGCCGGTGGTGGCTGAGGAACAATTAGCGGAGTTTAATGATGTTTTTTGTGAAAAGGGTGTTTTTACGCCTGAACAATCGGAGCGGGTGTTGGAAGCAGGGAAACGCTTCGGGCTGATTCCCAAAATCCATGCGGATGAAATTGCACCTTACGGCGGAGCGGAATTGGCCGCGAAAATAGGAGCCATTTCAGCCGAGCATTTATTAAAGGCATCAGACGAAGGCATCCGTTCTATGGCAAAAGCGGGAACAATCGCTTGCTTATTGCCAGCCACAGCGCTCTATTTACGTGAAGAAGCGGCGGCTGGGAGAAAGATGATTGATGCAGGAGTAGCTGTAGCTATTTCGACCGACTGCAACCCTGGGTCATCACCTACGACTTCGATGCCTCTCGTTATGAATCTCGCTTGTATTTCGATGAGACTTACTCCGGCGGAAGCGTTAACGGCCGCAACGTATAATGCAGCCTGCGCCATTAACCGTCAGGAACAAGTAGGATCACTGGAAGTAGGTAAGCAAGCAGATATCGTCTTGTGGAACGTTAAAAACTATCAAGAATTACAATATTTATTCGGGGTGAATCATGTGAAGTCCGTATGGAAAAAAGGTGTACAGGTGGTGTTTTGAGATGAGGGAACAGTGGCTTAAGGTACCTGAATGGTCCTGGAATCGATTAAAAGATGAGACGGATTTTGTCCATCATTGGGTCCAACCACTAGACGAAGTAGAAGGTACGCCGGATATCATTCTTTATGGAGCACCGATTTCCAGATCTTCTATTAGTGTGTCAGGAGCTTCCTTGTATCCATCAGAATTTCGGCGGATGTGGAAAGGCTTTGCCACCTACAACTTGGATGAAAAGGTTGATTTATCGTCATTCCAAGTGGCAGATGCAGGAGATGTGATGATGCACACAACCGATATTCTTTTGTCGCATCATCGTATTCAAGAGACGGCAGCGTATCTTGCAGAGCGCTATCCCCACTCTGTAACGTGCATGATTGGCGGTGACCATTCCACAACGGCCTGCGCGGTTCGAGGAATCAAAGAAGTTTGTAAGGAAGAGACGATTGGAATTCTGCAACTTGATACGCACCTTGACGTTCGGGATCCAGCAGAACTAGGGCCAGCAAACGGAACACCGATTCGGCAATTGATTGATGGCCATATCGTCAAAGGAGAGGATGTCATCAATATTGGTTTACATGGCTATTTTAACGCTAAGCCGCTTATTGATTATGCGGAGGAACATAATATTCAAATGGTCACGTTAAAGCAAGCCCGCAAGCAGGGTATGATCCAGACGATCCAGGAAGCACTTGAGCGGCTGTCCGCAAAAGTGGACCGTGTTTACGTTACAGTCGATATGGATGTGCTTGATATTTCCGTTGCGCCCGGTGTACCGGCGTCCACTCCTGGTGGTATGACAGCAACGGAGCTATTTGATATATTACTGGAAATCGGCCAGCATCCGATCATCCGGCATATTGATTTTGTCTGTTTGGATCCAAGCAAAGATTCTGGGGTCGCTGAAACAGTCAAGACCGGGGTGTATGCATGGCTGCAATTTATCACTGGATGTGTTTTACAAAATAGATAGAAGGATTCAGTTTGTCGTTCAAGTCAGACCGGGAAACTCAAGAAATATTGCTACAAAAAGAGCATTTTTGCAAAAACCCATATATAGGGCATCACGGCTGGGTATCTATTCAAAATCCGGCTGGGGAAGACTGGGATGAATTGATCGATCTAATTCAAGAAGCCTATTTACGTGCGGCACCGAAGCGTTTGGCTAAGAAATGGAATGAGTTACATAAAAAGTGAAGAAAGGCGGAATGATTTGCCTTTCTTCACTTTTTACGTTCTTTTATCAGCTTTACAGATACTGGTCGACAAAAATAACGACCTCATCTATATACACATAGTAGTATACTTCACCAGCATCCCATGTGTTGTCACATACACTCTAGACATGTCGAGTGTGTATCTCAATTAACAATAGAAGCTAAAAAACCTATCAACTCCAGAACAAAAACAAACCGATTGATTTATTAATCGGTTTGTTTTTGTTTACACATCTTATCTTTTAAGAAATCAATAAAAACAGATTTTGGTCTTCCTTTTAAATAGATAAAATCAATACTAATATTAATTTTCACTGGAGGTGCCATTTCCACTCGGACCAATTCTCCACTTTCTAATTCTTGTTTGACACAATGTTCAGGTAAAAAACTAATACCCATCCCCTGTATGACTAAATTTTTCGCCATTTCCATATTATCTACTTCTAAAGATATAGTGGGGGTTACATCATTACTTGAAAATAACCGATGAATCATGAGCCAATCCATTGATCCGTAATCAAAAAAGATAAGGGGTTGTTTACTCACATGTTCTATTGTTACTTTTTCTTCTTTTAAAAAAATATGATTTCGGGGAACAAAAAGACCAATAGGGTCGTTATAAAGACGAACTGATTCCACTTGAGGATGTGTTTCTGTTCGTACGATGCCAAAGTCAACTTCTTTATTAATAACCTTCTGTAAAATGTCTTGCGAATGACCCGTTACAATTTTTATTCTAACATCCTTAAATTCAGATTTGAAACCAGGTAAAATTTCAGGAAGAATATTATTAGATATTGATAAAGCACTCCCAATTACCAAGTCATATGGGATTGCTACTTGTTGCAACCCATACTTTGCTTCCTGATAAGATTGCAAAATTTTTTGTGCATGTGGGAAAAAATACTCTCCTTTTTCAGTTAAGGAAATCTTATTACCGTTTCGATGAAAAAGCTTTATGTTAATTTCACGTTCAAGTGATTGAATACGTGCTGTTACAGAAGGTTGGGTTAAATAAAGAGCTTCGGCTGCTTTATTGAAACTACCAAGTTGACAAACATAGATAAAAGCTTCAATACTTTCAATATTCATGTCTAAACGCTCCTTACTTTAGCTCTCTATTATCATTTACTATAACATGTACACGTACATCGTATGCATCAAACATTCATAAAATAAGAATGCGGCAATCCTGCCACATTCCCACCTTCTAAATTACGCCTCTATTACTTCTTTATCTGTTCTATTAGCTATTTTAATAACCATTTTAGCTACAATCTCTGTTGGATCAATAACGCAAATGTTTTCGGATGATTTCAATACAAGGGGAACCTCAGTGCAACCTGCTATAATAGCCTCGGCTCCGCTTTCTTTCAATTTATCAGCAACCGTTGAAAGATGTAAAAATCCTGTTTCTAAATTTCCACCTTTGATAGCATATATTCCTTCCATCACCTTTTCTTGCATTTCTTTATCAGGCTCAATGACATCAATCCTGTAATTTTGACAACTGTTTTGGTATAGTTTCGTCTTAATCGTCCCATCTGTAGCTAACAAACCTACTTTTCTAAAATTGTTTTCTTGCACAAAACGAGCTGTTTCTAAAGGCATATGTAAGATAGGAACACTAACAGATCTTTTAGCTGCTTCATAGAAAAAGTGGGCGGTATTACACGCAATAACAAGAAACTCCGCACCAGCATTTTGCAGTCGCTGCGCTGATTGTACGATGTATGGAGTTGGATCTATTCCCTTACCCAAAATAGCCGTTGTCCTATCCGGTATTTGAGAATAGTTATCGGCAATGATATGGATATGATCTTGATCTCTCATTGCAGGTGTATAAGAAATAATTTTATTCATTAAATCAACGGTCGCCAGAGGCCCCATGCCACCAATAATTCCAACAATTTTTTGCATTTTGTTCACCACTTTTAATAATATTTTGAAAGCCAAACCTTAATAGGAAATGTATTTTGAATGATTTAATTATAAATTGCTTTTTAAGGGATGAATTATAGAAAGAATCTATACAACAATAGAAACTATGTATTGATAAGTAGTGCATAAGGGGATTTGGGTTAAGAAGAAATTTAGTTATGCTGGAAGATGGAAAAGAACCGAACAATTAAGAAAAGAATACTATTTAACATGAAATGACTGTGTGAAATGATTTCAATCTTGATATAGAGGGAACACGCTTCTGAATAAGAGGGAAGAGAACAAATCAGGAGTAAGGAAAAGAAGAATGTCAATATCATTATTAAGTGTACAAGTATGCTTATAATCTTAATTTTACGCACACTTGGTTGAGTTCAGGTCTTTCTTCCCTATTTGAATATTTTTTATTTATTTCCACAATTTTACATAAATCCAAGGTATAATTTTTTTATAAAATAATAGTTTGGATGGAGTCTTAATGAAGGAGAAAGAAGCAATCATCAACCAATTTGTAAATCAATATAGTCACAGACTAGCTAAGTTTGCCTTTTCCTATGTTAGGGATCAACAATTGGCAGAAGATATTGTACAGGATGTCTTTATCAAGTGTTGCCAACACTTCGATCAATTCAGAGGAGAATGTTCTGTAGAAAAGTGGCTATATAAAATCACATTCAATCAATGTATGACTTATTTGAGGAGCAGTCATTTCAAGAGAACGGTTCTTACTGAACAATTTGATATATTGATACAAGAACATACATGCCCTGAATTCAAAGTAATCGAACAGTGTGATAAAGAAGAACTGCTCAAAAAGATATCAGCCTTACCTGGAATATACGAGGAAGTAATCGTCCTTTTTTATTTTAAATACCTTTCCCTTAAGGAAATACAAGAGCTTTTACAGATTAATATGTCTACAGTGAAAATAAGATTACATAGGGCAAAGTATTTGTTAAGGATCATGTACTGTGAGTGAATAGAACATGATCCTTATTTGCTGGATTTTGGGTAGCTTTTTAACATGTTCTTATTAAGAGCCTCTAATCATTGAAGAAGGGTATTGATTCATTGTTAACTTGAAAGTTACACAAGAATAGCCAAGGGCTACGAGACTTAAGATAATGCGCGTCTCATTTCCTAAGGCTTCTTTGGTATTGCCTACTTCACCAGTAAGTCCCACAAATCAAATATGAACTTCTTTGTTTGCAAAAGGTATCTTGTGAATCTTGTTAGCATCTTTAGTGATGATCACTGCTATTATGTCCCTAAACTAGGGGGGAGGCTTTCTGGATAATCTTTTAATTCTTATGTTTTACTTCAACTTCTTCTGCACCAGATCCTTTTTTAACGCTATTGTGCTGATTAGCTTAAAGCGAATCATATTATAGGATGATGATGGATTTATACTTGTTTTGTCATTAAACGATTCGAGGAGTGAGAGCTCATGCCAATCCTTTGGAATGAAGAAGATCGGACTTTTCATCTCTATAATACCAAGGTTAGCTATCTCATCCAGATTGCCCATGGTAAGTATCCTGCTCATTTGTACTGGGGCAAACGAATTCAGAGACCGCATACTTCAAATATGCTTGTATTTAAGGCGAGAGCGTTTTCACCGTCAATTGAGCCTTCCGACTTGCAATTTTCTCTTGATACGCTCCCACAGGAGTATCCTGCCTTTGGAAACGGTGATTTTCGATCTCCTGCTTATCAGATTCGTACCGCTGATGGGTCAACCATTACTGAATTTATATATGATTCACATGAGATTTTTCAAGGGAAACCCCCTTTGAAGGGCTTGCCTTCTGCTTATATTGAGGATCAATGTGAAGCTGATACATTAGTGCTAACGCTCGTAGATTCCATGCTTGGGATTGGGATGAATCTAAGCTATACGATTTATCGTGAACTTGATGTGATCACTAGATCAGTTTCCTTTGAGCATCTTGGTACCCGCGATGTCGAAATACATAAGTGTATGAGCATGTCTGTAGACTTTCACCAATCTAACTGGGACTGGTTACATCTTCATGGAACATGGGGACGGGAGCGTCATATCGAAAGGAAGCCGCTGTACCATGGTATTCAAACGGTTTCATCAGCTAGGGGCTCAAGTAGTCATCAACATAATCCTTTTGTTGCTTTACTTTCAAAAGGTGCGAATGAAGAATATGGCGATGTCTATGGTATAAGTCTGGTTTATAGCGGTAATTTTCAGGCTTCCATCGAAGTAGATTCTTTTCAAACAACAAGACTAGGGATAGGTATAAACCCATTTGACTTTATATGGCTGCTGAAGCCTGGGGAATCTTTTCAAACGCCAGAGGCCTTAATGGTTTATTCTTCGGAGGGTCTTGGAGGGATGTCCAGAACCTATCATAAACTATTGAGAACCAGAGTATGCCGTGGCGTTTATCGAGACAAAACGCGCCCTATTCTCATCAATAACTGGGAAGCTACCCGTTTTAATTTTAATGAAAAAAAACTAAAGGATATTGCAGATACGGGAGAAGAACTAGGGATTGAGTTGTTTGTATTGGATGATGGCTGGTTTGGGCATCGTGACAATGATAAAAGTTCATTAGGGGATTGGTATGTTAATAAGAAAAAACTACCTAATGGTTTGAGGGAATTGTCTAATTATGTCCAAAACAAGGGCATGCAGTTTGGTTTATGGATAGAGCCGGAAATGGTTTCCCCGGACAGCGATTTGTATCGCAAACATCCTGATTGGTGCCTTCATGTACCTGGACGGAAACGGACACTGTCTAGAAATCAATTAACCCTTGACTTAAGCCGGGAAGAAGTATGTGATGCCTTGATAGAGATGATCACAGAAGTCTTGCGCAGTGCTCAAATTTCTTATGTAAAATGGGATATGAACCGAAATATGACCGAGGTAGGATCAGCCGGGCTGCCACCTGAGAGACAAAAGGAAACAGCACACCGCTATATACTTGGTCTGTATCGTATTCTAGAAAAACTGACCGAACGCTTTCCGTATATTCTATTTGAAAGCTGTTCTGGCGGTGGCGGTCGATTTGATCCTGGAATGCTCTATTATATGCCGCAAACCTGGACGAGCGATAATACCGATGCGGTTGAAAGGTTGAGCATTCAGTATGGAACAAGCATCATATACCCGGCAATTACGATGGGGGCCCATGTATCAGATGTGCCGAATCAACAGGTTGGAAGAACGACGCCTCTTTTAATGAGATGCCATGTTGCGATGGCTGCAAATTTAGGATTTGAATTAAATATTGATAAGCTAAGCAGTGATGATAAGAAAGTGATCATGAAGCAAATCAAACAGTATCATCAAATAAAGGATATAGTTGGTTTTGGTGACCTATTCAGGCTGTTAAGCCCTTTTAATGGAACGGATACAGCATGGATGTATGTTTCACCAGATCAGGAGAATGCTGTTGTTTTTTACTTTAAAACACTGGCATCCCCCAATCCGCCATTTTTCCGTCTAAAATTACGTGGACTGAATCCAAGAGAGGTGTACCGGGTAAACAATGGGAATCAGGCTTATTTTGGAGATGAACTTATGCAAATCGGGTTGACACTACCGTTGATTAAAAAGGATTTTTCCTCCTTTATTTACCACATTGAGGCATTCAAAAAATAATCAAAACAAGACAGGCGTTACTAGGTTCTGGTACAAAAACTTGGAGTTCATTGCAATGAACATTTAAACCTTTGATATATTTTATAGTTTAATAGGAAGTTAGTGTATATCTTATTCTCATCTAGTCAACATAACACTGATTTTCAGGCAATCAAAACTCCTTAGATTTAATAGAATATAAGGATGTTCCAACGTGATACAGTTGAAACTATAAAGATAGCAATTAATGACTTCAAAATAAAAAAGCGCTAAGGAAGTCTCTTTTCTTCCTTAGCGCTTTTTTATTAGCTGCTTATTTGACAGCTTCTTTTAGTTCTTTACCTGGTTTGAAAGCAGGAGCTTTAGAAGCAGGAATTTGCATTTCCTCGCCTGTTTGTGGGTTACGGCCTGTTCGGGCTGCACGTTCACGCACTTCAAACGTTCCAAACCCGATTAACTGGATTTTCTCTTCCTTAGCAAGCGTAGTAGAGATGGTTTCAAACAACGCATCCACAGCTTTTGCGGCATCCTTTTTGCTTAACTCGGCTCTCTCGGCTACAGTATTCACTAATTCTGTTTTATTCATAATCAAGCACCTCGTCCTTTTAATTTTAGATAGTATGTAGAGATGATAGCATAACACATCCATTAGAAGGTTTTCCAATTTGACAGATTGATATACATCTATTCTGAAAGAGATAGGAACCTTCGTTTTGCAACGAGTAAGTGATTTTTGTATGAGGCAAGGAATTAAATAAAATGACCTTTTTTATAAAAGTGTATGTAGTATGTTAAGATAAGCATAAGAACATTTGAGGAGGTAGTGATTTTGAAATGGACGGAAATAAGAAAACAGTATCCTGATAAGTTTGTATTAGTGGAAGCTGCCTCTGCTTACTCAAAAGAAAATAAACGAATTATTGAAGAAATGTCCGTCTTAGAGGAACATACAAGTTCAAATGCGGCATGGAGTGGCTATAAAAAGCTACATCGTGAACTACCTGAGAGAGAATTATACATTTTCCATACAAGCAAAGAACAAATTGAAGTGGAAGAGCAACACTTTATTGGTGTTCGGGGCCGAGTATGAAAGTAAGATTAGAGAATGGCCTTTACCATCTCCTTATTTTCGATACAGATGACAAATAAAAATGACTCTAGTACAAATATGGTATAGTTTTAAAAGATTCACATCATATTTGCATCAGAACCAATTTGTTTAAATGGAAGCATTATTAACCTGAATTCTATAATGTGAATTGTTCGGTGTGCTATTCTTACTAGTGAGGCTATGAAAATAATTAATCCAACTCGGAGGTTTGAGAAAATGAGTGAGAAGCTTAGGTTGCGTCCTTTAGAACGAGAAGATTTGAAGTTTGTTCATGAAATTAACAATAATGCAAACATTATGTCTTATTGGTTTGAGGAGCCTTACGAAGCTTTTGTGGAGTTGCAGGATTTATATGATAAGCATATTCATGATCAAGGGGAGCGTCGCTTTATAGTAGAAAAAGACGATAAGATGCTTGGATTGGTTGAGTTGGTGGAAATTGATTATATTCATCGAAGAGCAGAATTTCAAATTATCATTGATCCGAAGTATCAAGGTCATGGCTATGCAGTTGTTGCAACCCGCTTGGCAATGCATTACGCCTTTTCTGTACTGAATATGCATAAGCTTTATTTGGTAGTGGACAAGAAAAATGAAAAGGCGATTCATGTTTACAAAAAAGCTGGTTTTTCGGTTGAAGGCGAGTTGCAAGATGAATTTTTCGTTGATGGTAGCTATCATAATGCTATAAGAATGTACATTTTTCAACAGCAGTATTTAGAAATAAAGTAATAAGTTCTCGTGTCACCCTTTTAAAGAAGGAGGGCAGACTGTAGACAAATCCCCTATGGTGAATTTAAATTTCTTTTACAGGTTAATCTATCTACAGTGAAAACAAGGTTACACAGAGCAAAGTATTGGTTAGGATCATGTCGGTTATCTTGATGAAGCATATCAAACCAAATAAACAAAATCCAACTATTAATAGCTGGATTTTGTAAAAATCTATTTTTAACTTAAATTTATAAAACCATAAATTTTTCGTAATTTAGCTACAGAGGAACTACCTAACTTGACCAACTTATGCTTAAAGTCAAAGGCTGCTACATGATGGTTTTCGTCAGTTTTCTTTGAATGGTAAGCCATTTGACATAACAACAGTTGACTATTTACTTCCTCCTGCCCATCAGTCCTTTTCACATAGTGATACTGTCCATCACAATCTTGTTCACGTGCCTTGCAGTTATCTTTTAACATGAGGGCTAAGTATCTATGAATTCGTCTTTTTAGATGATCTTTTAAGATAGGAAACAGGATCTCAACACGATTTTCCATATTTCGTGTCATCATATCTGCAGATGATAAAAATACCTTGTTTTCCCCATTATGATGGAAACAATAAATTCGTGTGTGCTCTAAGAATGTACCTACTATACTTCGAACGTTGATATTCTCACTTACTCCTTTAATTCCCGGACGTAAACAACAAACCCCTCTGACAATCAAATCGATTTTCACACCTGCATTCGATGCTTCATAAAGTTTCATAATAATTTTTTTGTCTGTCAAGGAATTCATTTGGGCTATAATCACTTTCACTCCATTAAGAGCAGAAGTGTGCTACTGGTACATCGTTTTCAAATAAAGGAGTCCAATACAATTTGATTCACCTCAAGTTCATTTTATCTTTAATTATCTGTATTTAATTATAGCAAGGAATAATAAGTGTGTGTTATCAGATTAGATTTTAAAAAGTGCACTTTAAGGAAAGTGCGTTTTAGTTAAATAACTATCTTCAACAAACGGGCGCAATAGTAGAAAAAACAGCTAATTACCCGATTGTAATTCATGTTTATATACGGTTATGATCAGCTCTCCAATTTTGGATCATTTTCTTAATATCATTCGGTTTTAAATTTTCCTCTGCGGCTCTTTTACTAAGTGCAGGAAATTCCTTGTTATCGGCAAACCGTAAAGCGACCACTTGAGCCATATTTAGTTTTGAATCTAACAATTCCCCTGTTAAAACATAATGACGAAGGTTTTCTTCTGCCCGAATTGCGCGATCTTGAGCTTTTAAAGAATAGAACCTTACTAGCATGAAAAAGATGACCATTATGATTGTAATTAGCAGCATAATGACAGATGAAAAAATGTTAGAACCTTCTTTTAATGAAAAAACCATATTCACAATAACAGTAATGAGAGTTACTAATACCAACGGCGCTAAAAAAAAGTGATAAAGCGGGTGATAACGCACATGTGATTGATAATCTTGATTATTCATCTGTTCCTCCTTTATGTCCCATTTTTAATATTTATTTAGTAGAACCTTCGCTTATTCCCATTTAAACGTATAGCTGGCAACAATAAATGCACCGATGAGCCAACATCCTAGTATGAGGGCCTCTGTCCCTAAGCTCATAAACGAAGCTCCGACATTCATCGTTTCTCGTAGGGCATGACTTAAATGGGCGATCGGTAAAACTTGAACAAACGGCTGAAGAAATTCTGGCATATCTTTAATTGGGAAAAAGACTCCTCCTAAAAATAGCATCGGGAATGATAGAAAACCAGCAATTGGTGCGGCACTTTCTGGAGTTTTCGCTATTCCAGCAATAATAAAACCTATTGCCATAAATGCTAGTGTTCCTAAAATGACAAAACTAATTAACGTGAACCATGATCCACGTACTTCAACACCAAAAATCAAATGTGCAACACCTAGAACAATGAGTGCTTGCATCCCATTTAAGAAAAGTCGTGCGGTAATTTGAGCTGCAATAAACGTCGATGCTTTTAAAGTGGTACCTTGCATTCTTCTTAAAATTCCTCTTTCTCTCCATGCCGCAATTTGTCCTGCAACGCCATTCATGTTATTACTCATTATCATCATCGCGACAATGCCAGGTACTAAGAAATCAATATACTTTAAGTTTAACGCTTCTATTCCCTGCGTTTCTGTCACAACAATCGGAACATACTCTACCATCTTTTTACTAATGGCATCTACCGCACCATTGACTAACTGAATCCCCACTTGAGAAACGGTAAAATTGGTTTCATTATAATAAACAGGAAGAGTGAATGGTTTCAAGTTTGTTGGTGGGCTGCTAAAATGGGATTCGTATCCTTTCGGAATAATGACAACTACATGTGAATCCCCTTTTTTTAACAACTTTAATGCCTCATCTTTATTTTTTTCTTTTTGCAACTGAATCGCTTCGTTTTTCATTAATATTTCCATTAATTTCTTAGATTGAGAGGAGTTGTCTTGATCGACCACACCAATCGATACAGACATCCCATTTCCATTCCCTAAAAATGATCCTAGCATGACCATGAGAAAAATTGGGAAGGCCAATGTCCAAAATAAAACTTGGCGATTACGAAGGAAAATACGTAATTGTGTTAATGTTAATTGCCAATATGCTTTCATCCTTCTCGTAATCCCCTTCCAGTCATATGTATAAACACATCTTCTAAAGTAGCTGTTCGTGTTTGCAAATCGGATAATTTCAGTTGTTTTTCCGAAGCCGTTTGGATTAAGCTCATTAACGTCGATTGTAAATCATCTGTATACAGAACATACGTATCATTTTGATTACCTACTTGTTTAACCCCATGAATAGCATGTAATTCCACTTCATGAGCTTGACCTAGAAAACGAAACTCTACCGCACTATCTGACTGAAGGTTTTTCACAAGAAGAGAGGGTGTATCTAATGCTATGAGCTTTCCTTGGTCCATAATGGCAATACGATCACATAATACATGCGCTTCATCCATATAATGAGTCGTTAAAACAATCGTTTTTCCCTTTTCCTTTAAACGAAGAATAATATCCCAAAGAGTTCTTCTAGCTTGAGGATCAAGACCTGTCGTCGGCTCATCCAAGAAAATGATCCATGGATCATGGACAAGCGCTAAGGCTATGGCTAACCGCTGCTTTTGGCCGCCTGATAAACTTTTGATTCGACTTTTAGTTTTGTCGCTTAAAAGCATATCTTCTATTAATTCTGGAATAGACACATGTTTATGATAAAAACTGGCGTATAGGTGTAATATTTCTTCTACAGTAAGCAGTTCAAAAAGCGTCGTCGATTGAAGCTGTACACCTATTACTTCTTTTACCTTTTTCAATTCTTGTATTATATCAAATCCTCCAACGACCGCCGTTCCTTCATCTGGTTTTCTCAAGCCCACTAACATTTCTAAAGTTGTGGTTTTTCCCGCTCCATTCGGACCAAGAAGACCAAACACTTCTCCTCTTTGTACTTCAAATTCTATCCCTTTTACCGCTGTAAAATCACCATATTTTTTCACTAAATTCTGGACTTTAATGATTTCTTCAGGAGAATTCATCGCTCACACTCCATATTTTTGTCTCTACTTATTAATTCAATTATAGAACATTCGTTTTATAAAATGAATGAATAAGGCTAATATTCTATTTTTAGATTGAAATCTGTTTAGAGGTCCAAGTTTTTTGAGATTAAACAGGGGAAAATTTACAAAGAATAAGGCTATTACTATGAAAAATGGAGATGGATTATATGTCAAATACAAATCAAATGCCCCGGGAAGAAGGAACAGATTCTACCTTAAATCTTATGGAAGAAGGATACAAGTACATTTTGAACAGACGTCACAGTTTTAATTCTGATATTTTCGAGACCCGTTTGCTTGGAAAGAAAGCAATCTGCATGGGAGGAAAGGAAGCTGCGGAAGTTTTTTATGACACTGAGAAATTCAAAAGGAAAAGTGCAGCACCAAACCGGGTTGTGCAAACATTGTTTGGTAAGAATGGGGTTCAGGCGTTAGATGGACAGACCCATAAACATCGCAAGGAAATGTTCATGTCGATTATGTCTCCCGATGAACTTAAAAAACTAACCGACATTACAAAAAAACAGTGGGAGATAGCAGTGAATAAATGGGAACAGATGGATAAGGTTATTCTTTATGAAGAAGCGAAGGAAATTATGTGCAGGGCAGCCTGCCAATGGGTAGGTGTGCCGGTACAAGAAAATGAAGTTAAGAGGTTGACAAAAAATTTGGGGGCAATGTTCGAGTCGGCTGCTGCAGTTGGCCTAAATCATTGGCTAGGGAGACATGCACGGAATTACGAAGAAATATGGATCGAAGAACTCATTGAAAGGGTTCGTGATGGAAAAGTGAATCTCCCTGAAAAAACCATATTACATAGATTTGTCTGGTATCGCGATTTGGAAGGGAATCTTCTGGATACCGAGACCGCCGCTGTAGAAGTGATCAATATTTTGAGACCGATTGTGGCGATTGCTATATTCATCAATTTCATTGCGCTGGCAGTGCACCATTATCCGGAAGAAAGAGAGAAACTTAAATCTGGCGATGAAAAGTATGCTCTGATGTTTGTACAAGAAGTTCGCCGTTTTTATCCATTTTTTCCGTTTGTCGTGGCGCTTGTAAAAAAAGATTTCACCTGGAAAGGCTATAAATTTGAAGAAGACACGTTAACCTTGCTGGATCTTTATGGCACAAATCACGACCCTGAAATTTGGAAAACACCTGATTTGTTCATTCCTGAACGGTTTGCAAAATGGAAAGGAAGCCCTTTTAGCTTCATTCCGCAGGGTGGTGGTGATTACTTTATGGGACATCGCTGTGCTGGAGAGTGGGTCACCATTGAAGTCATGAAAGTGAGTCTCGATTATCTAGCGAATCGAATGGATTATGAAGTTCCTGACCAGGATTTAAGTTTCAGTATGGTTAGCATGCCAAGTATTCCCCATAGTAAAGTAGTAATCAAAAATGTTAAACAGAGGATATAATTTATTTCTACTCTACTCAATTATTGTGAGTAATTAGCTTATTAAATGAGTGCTAAAGTTCAATAAGTGAGAGACAGCTTCAACACGACATTTGATCTTCAACAATCGGGCGCGCTTCTTAAGTAAGAAGGCGCCTTTTTGTATTGGGCCAATTAATTGGATATGAGATTGCATAAAACCCCACTGATGGAAGTTTCCTTTATCCCTTAATCTCCTAAGTAAGGTTGATAATTTGCTATTTTTATTAAGCCACACCTTGTTGCTGCAGTTTTCGTTTCGCTTTTTTGATATCTAGACGAAGCAAGATGGAAATGAAGAAAGCAAAAAGAATTAATCCATTGAAAACATAGAAGACCGGAATATAACTGCCTGTGCTTTCTTTGATTTGAGTTACCAGCATCGGTCCAAAAACCCCGCCTAGAGACCAGGTCGTCAACAGATACCCGTGGATGGCACCAAGTTGTTTTGTTCCGAACAAATCTCCAATAAACGCCGGAAGGTTAGAGAATCCGCCTCCATAACAACTAACTACGAGTAAAATAAGTACTTGGAACAATAATGCATTTGTCACACTAGGAAGTAAGAAGAACGCTGCTATTTGGATGATAAAGAAAATCATGAAGACAGCAGGGCGGCCAATATAGTCAGAGGCTGCTGCCCAGCCAAGTCGGCCGCCACCGTTAAAGATGCCCATGATTCCTACCATCGTAGCTGCTGCAGCGGCTGATAATCCCACTACTTCTTGAGCCATAGGAGAAGCGACAGAAATCATCATGATTCCCGCACTTGTGTTAATAAGCATCATCGTCCAGAGCATCCAGAAATGCTTCGTTCTTACTGCTTCTCTTGCAGTCAACTGTGCCAAGTCTTCTTTCAGTTCCTTTTTGCCGGTTGCAATATCTTTTTTCATGTTATCCGGCATCCAGCCTTCTTTAGGGGGTGCGATATAGGAAGCGCCAAGTATCATAAGAAGAAAATAACATGCACCTAAAATGTAGAATGTCATCGGAATGTTGATGGCTTCCATAAGAGCTGCTGCGACGGGTGCTGTAATGAGGGCCCCCGAACCAAAACCTAGTACAGCCATCCCCGTTGCCAAACCGCGGCGGTCGGGGAACCATTTAACGAGTGTAGAGACTGGTGAGATGTAGCCGATCCCCAATCCAAGTCCGCTAAGCAATCCATATGTAAGCCAAAACATCACCACTGAGTCCATGGCAACCGACAATCCGGAACCAGCTTGTCCCAAACCGAATAATACGGCCGCAACAATGGCTGATTTTCTCGGACCGTTTCTTTCAACAAATTTTCCAAAAATAGCGGCAGAAGATCCTGCAAGCGCCATCATAATGGTAAATGCCAACGTAACATCTGTTAAAGACCAGCCCGCTGATTCAACCAAAGGCTTCTTGTACACACTGTAAGCGTAAGCACCACCGATTGAAAGATGAATAGCGATAGCGGATAAAGCAATGAACCACCTGTTTTTACTTCCTTTCATGTTACTTCCCCCTTTTCCTAACACAATTTTTGAAAGCGCCCCCATATGATGTCTACATAAATTTTACATTTTATCGTATAAATAGTCAAATTAATCTAAAATATCTAATTATTGTAAATATTACATTTTTTGTGTCGACAGATAGATGTAAAGACCTAGGTAATGATCTATTTAAAAAAGCTCTGCCTATATGCAGAGCCAATAGAATGATGGGCGGTTAATAATAATAACCCCCGTAGTAAGGATAATACGGATATGGGTAAGGATAAGGATAAGGATATGGGTAAGGGTATGGATAACCATATGCATATGGAGCAAATAGAGTACTAGCTAACAATCCGCCTGCCAATCCGCCCAGGAAAGGCGCGCCAAAGAACGGCCTGCCGAAAAACGGCCGGCCAAAGCCAAATCCACCGAATGGTCGGCCAAATCCGCCAAATCCGCCAAATGGTCTGCCAAATCCGCCAAATCCGCCAATTCTAATTCTTGTATCTGAATCACTTACTTGGTCTACCGGAGAATATACCTCTGGTAAAGATTGTAATTCTGCATTCATCAAGATGAGCCTCCATTTCATTTTTCATTCCATAAAGCATATGCATTTACCCATTTATTTTCTTAGGTGAATGTCCCGAGTCGAAAAAAAATGAGTGAAAATACCCTGACGGTTCTATTTGCCATTGCCCAGCTTTTTTGTTAAACACCCTACAGGCGTGCAAGAGGGGTCGTATAGCTTCACACCAAGAAGGCAAGGGAAGTGAAGCCGATCGGACTTCTCCGAACTTTATCTACCATCGTTTTTTACCATCGTATTTTCGCATAGAAGTCATTTATTTGGAAAAATTATCAATATGTTATAATACCAAAGTGGTGAGGATGGTCAAAGGAAATGGAAGAGGTTATCAATGCATCGGTACGAACCGTTATTTCGTTCATTTTATTAATGCTTACGACATTCTTAATCGGAAAACAAATGAATTCACATAAAAATCATTTTAATCTCGCTTTGTCCATCACGTTAGGTTCACTTATAGCCAATATGGGGTTTAATGTAAAAATCCGGTTTATTCCTATGCTTTTTTCCTTCCTCGTACTTATTATGGTTTATTATTTAATCTCCATCGTTTCTCTTAAAAGTAGATTGCTTCGTGAATGGCTGTCAGGCCGGCCGACTGTAGTGATTGATAAAGGGCATATATTGGAAGCCAATATGCGCAAACTAAAGTATAGTCTTGATGATTTGAATCAGGATTTGAGAGAGTTGGGAATCTTTAATGTAGAAGAAGTGGAATTCGCTTTAGTGGAATCGAGCGGTAAATTGTCCGTTTTAAAAAGGGAGCAATATCAGAATGTCACAAAGAAAGACGTGTTAAAAACAAATAGACAGCCGCTGCATTTACCTATTGAACTAATCATGGATGGAAAATTAATCGAAAAAAATTTAACACCTGACTATAATGAAGAGTGGATTCACCAGGAATTGAACAAAAGAAAATTAATGATGCATGAAGTCTTTTATGCTGTCATTAATACAAACGGACAATTGTTTGTAGATCGATATGAAGACCGATTATCTTCTCCGGTGGATATCGAATAGGATAATATGATTTGAATGGTACCTTATAAACGGACTGAACAGTCAAAAAAAAACCGGATTTGATGTTAGCAATCCGGGGCACTTTAAATTTTCCCTTATGACCAAAATAGTCGTTAATAGCTGGAAGAGGGCAATGAAAGGGGGGAATCCAATCTTATAAAGAGGTTGGATTTTTCAACTTTTTGCATATGATCGCTATGTTGAAAAAGGGCCTGGCAGGATTTGAACCTGCAAACTGCACAGCTGTATAAGATGATACGACTGGCCGCTCTGCCATTGAGCTACAAGCCCTAATAAGAGTATTTGCTTCGTTTCTGTTTTTATTCAATTCTCTTCTTTTAATGTTTGAGAATGAGGATACAGATCATCATATAACAAAGGATAGCCATTATGACTTTAGGGGACAAGCTGAATCGCATTTAAAGGCAGAACCTTTTTCATTGATGTGGAACTATTATATGATGAAAGAAGAAAAGAGGGCATATACAGCCAATCAGAAAGAAGGAATAACATGATAAAAATAAGCATTTTAGATCAATCCCCCATTTCTTCTGGGAAAACGGCCGAGCAGGCATTACAGGAATCCGTGAAGCTGGCGCAAATCGGAGAAGCGCTCGGATATACTCGGTATTGGATCGCTGAACATCATGATTTGTCAGGTCTTGCTTGTTCCGCTCCTGAAGTGATGCTTGGATACATCGGCGCCAAAACCGAAAAAATCCGCATCGGATCCGGTGCCGTTTTGCTTCCGCATTACAAACCTTACAAAGTTGCTGAGACGTATAATATGCTTGCCACTTTATTTCCCGGCCGCATTGATGTAGGAATCGGCAGGGCTCCGGGAGGATCGGCGGAAGCAACGATGGCTCTTTCGGACAACTTTTTGGAACAAGTTTGGAAAATGCCCGAATCGTTCAAAGAACTCCTTCATTTTTTACATAACGATTTTCCTTCTGAACATCCGTATGCAAAAATTTCCGCATCACCTGTTCCTGATATCGCGCCGCAGCCTTGGATTCTCGGAACGAGTGAAAAAAGCGCCAAGCTGGCAGCGGAAAATGGCGCAGCCTATGCTTTCGGGCATTTTATGAGCGATAAAGAAGGGCCGGATATCATGGATCGCTATCTTCAAGGCTTTGAGGCAACGGACAAGCGACGACATCCTGAATCGATCGTTGCCGTTTCCGTTATTTGTGCTGACACGACAGACAAAGCAGAAGAAATCGCCTTAAGTCAGTTGTTATGGAAAATCCAGCAGGAAAAAGGAGATGGAAGGAAAGGGATACCTTCGATAGAAGAAGCGAAAACCTACCCGTTTAATAATGAGGAGAAGGACATGATCGAAGCGATGCGGCAGAAAATGGTCATCGGCAACCCAAGAGAAGTGAAGCAGCAGCTGATGGAGCTGCAAACATTATATAAAGCCGATGAAATCATGATCATTACCATTACCCACCGCTTTGAAGATAGAGTTCAATCCTATCGGCTCATTGCCGAGGAAATGTTAGTCGAGGGAAACCGTTAACAACATCCGGCTGATAAAAAATTTTTCCCATTATTCACACAAGTATTAAAATGTTGAGAGCGCAACGGGATGATTACGTGCTAAAATTATGAGATAAATCTTATGAATAGAAAGAGGGAATACAATGGGGAAAGCATTAGAGGGAAAGCGAATCGTCATTGCCGGTTCGCGCAAAACAGATGAAATGAGCATATTGATTGAAAAACAAGGAGGCATTCCCGTTGTCCGCTCCCTGCAAGGAACGGTCTTTTTAGCGGACAAACAAGTAGAGCCGGATTTACGGCGGTTCGTGGAAGAAGGAGCGGACTGGGCGATTTTCACGACAGGAATCGGAACCGAAACCCTGTTGAATTTAGCAGAAAAAATGGATATCCAGGAATCCTTTTTACAGGTGATTCGTCAAGCTAAAGTCGCTTCAAGGGGATATAAAACATACGCCTTCCTAAAAAAGCTCGATATTAAGCCGGTCGCGGTGGACGAGGACGGAACGACGAAAGGACTCGTTCGTGCCCTGGATGGCCAGAATTTCTCTGGCAAACGTGTGATGGTACAACTTCATGGGGAGAATGCCCCCACTTTGATCAAATTTCTTGAAGATAACGGTGCATCCGTGTTGCAGCTCCTTCCTTACCAGCATATCGCTCCGGAAAGAGAGGCAGTTGAAACATTATGTCAAGAACTGCTCAACAATGAAGTGGATGCTGTATGTTTTACGACAGCAATCCAAGTCCGCTCTCTTTTTGACTTTGCACGCGAGCAAGGGTATGCAAGTGAAATCTTACAGGCGTTTAAGGAAAAAGCGTTGGCTGCCGCCGTTGGAAAAGTGACCGCGGAAGCTCTGGAGGAAGAAGGCGTTGAGCGATTGGTCGTTCCGGAAAATGAGCGCATGGGTGCCATGGTGATTAAATTGTGTAAGCACTATGATAATGTCATGGAGAGTAAATAACGCCGTTTTTTTCAATTTCCTTTTTGTTACATAGAGCGGAAAGTAGTTGAAATAGGTAAATAGTATTAAATAGATGAGTAAAGTGAAAAATCCTTTTGGCTCCCAGGTCAAAAGGATTTTTTATCCCGCATTAGCGGGCAGTAAAACCCCCACTGATGGAAGTTTCCTTTATGAGCATTTGAAACATTTCTCCCAAATGAATTTGCAAACCCTTTCAAAAAAACATTGACAATTGAAAACGCTTCAACTATTCTAGTAGTAGATGGAATGAAATGAATTTTCTGACTTATACGTTAGCAAAATGCTATACTTTCATTCCAATAAGTAAAGGGATAGAGATTATCTCTTTTTAATTTCAGAAACTTGCATACGTATGCAAAAGAGGATTGTTTAGAAAATTACATGAGAATGTAATTTTTAATTTCCGACGTATGCATACGTATTCAAACACTTATAAGGGGGATTTATCATGGCAAAGTTTTTAAAAGAAGGGAAAACACAAGAAGAAATCGCACAGAATGATGCGCAAGTATCCGAGACTGTACGTCAAACGATTACACGTATTGAAACAGAAGGGGATGCAGCTGTAAGGGCGCTGTCCGAGCAGTTTGATAAATGGTCACCGGAAAGCTTCCGACTCACTCAAGAGCAAATTGAAGAAATCATCAGCAGCGTGCCGGAGCAAACGATTGAAGATATTAAATTTGCCCAAAGCAATGTAAGACGTTTTGCCGAAGAACAGCGAAAATCCATGCAGGATATTGAAGTGGAAACATTGCCGGGCGTGATTCTCGGCCATAAAAATATCCCGGTAAACAGTGTTGGCTGCTACATCCCAGGCGGACGTTACCCGATGGTTGCATCTGCACATATGAGTGTTCTGACAGCAAAAGTGGCGGGAGTTAAACGCGTTATCGCTTGTACGCCTCCAATCCACGGCGAAATTCCTGCAGCGACAGTTGCAGCCATGCACATGGCTGGAGCGGATGAAATCTACATCCTTGGCGGCATTCAAGCAATGGCGGCAATGGCAGTCGGTACAGAAACAATCGAAGCCGTTGACATGCTTGTCGGACCTGGGAATGCCTATGTTGCGGAAGCAAAACGCCAATTGTACGGACGTGTTGGAATCGACCTTTTCGCGGGTCCTACAGAGACGTTGGTCGTGGCAGACGAAACGGCTGACGCAGAAATGATCGCGACAGATCTTTTAGGCCAGGGAGAACATGGACCAACATCACCGGGGGCATTAATCACGACATCCGAAAAGCTTGCACAGGAAACGGTAGAAGAGATTGAGCGTCAATTGCAAACTCTGCCGACTGCCGACGTAGCACGCGTATCATGGGAAGATTACGGTAGAATTATTCTTGTGGAGAATGAAGAAGAAGCATTAATTGAAGCAGATAAATTGGCTTTTGAGCATGTTGAAATTTTAACGAAGGATCCTGACTATTTCTTAAATAACATGACAAACTATGGCTGCTTATTCCTTGGGCCGGAAACAAACGTAGCATATGGCGATAAGGTCATCGGTACAAACCATACACTTCCGACAAAAGGGGCAGCACGCTATACAGGCGGACTTTGGGTAGGTAAATTCTTGAAAACGTTGACATACCAAAAGGTGACGGAAGAAGCGAGCGCTTATATCGGTGAATACGCGGCTCGACTTTGCCAGCTTGAAAACTTTGCGGGGCATGCCGAACAAGCGCTTCTCCGTGTGCGCCGTTACGGGAAAAAACAGTAAGCATGTTTTGAAAGACAGGAAGCGTTCATGGAATCAGCGGGGGCGACAGCCTCTTCTGATTCCATGTTCACATTCAATGAAATAGACCGTTTCGCCCTGTCCGGCATCTAAAAACGATCATAACATAGGATTATTTTTCTGCAAATGGGGAGAATCGTAAAGAAATTCAGGCTCTTTAACGTTCAGAAACTTCATTAAAAAAAAGAGTCTTGCTGCAAGGGATAGGAAAAGGGGGGAAAAGATTTGATCAGCATGATCGGTCTTATAGGAGGATTGGTGCTCCTAACAGTATTAACAATGCGCGGAATGAATCTTCTCATTGTGGCACCGCTTTCAGCATTATTTGTGGCGGTGTTGAATGGACTGCCATTGTTTCCGCAATTAGCGGCAGAAGGGGAAGCCAACTTTCTTACAAACTATATGGGCGGATTCGCCGGGTTCATTACATCATGGTATTTAATGTTTTTAATTGGAGCAATATTCGGTAAGCTAATGGAAGATAGCGGAGCAGCAGACAGTGTTTCCAAATGGATTGTCGAAAAAATTGGAATGAAAAATGCGGTTATGGCTATTGTTATTGCCTGTGCCGTGTTGACGTATGGAGGAGTCAGTTTATTCGTCGTCGCTTTCTCAGTTTATCCAATGGCGATCAGTCTATTTAAGGAAGCGAATTTGCCAAGACGATTTATTCCGGCAGCTCTTGCCTTTGGATCCACAACCTTTACGATGACGTCGGCCGGATCACCGGAAATTCAGAACTGGATTCCGATCGAGTTTTTGAACACCTCACCATATGCCGGTTGGGAAGTTAGTTTAATTGTAGCTATATTCATGATTGTTTTTGGTTACTGGTGGTTAAAACGCATGATTATGAAAGCGGTTCAAAATGGTGAACACTTTGTAGAGAGGGAAACTGATCGATTTGAAACTAGAGAGGATTTACCAAACCCATTGGTAAGTTTCATCCCTCTTTTAGTTGTACTTGTTATTTCCTTTGCTTTCCATGATTCTTTGGCACAATCGGCATTAATTGTCGCTTTATTAGGCGGGGTTATTGCCACATATGTGCTTAATAGAAAGTACTTTAGAGACTTCTGGAATGCCGTTTCTGAAGGAACAATAGGGGCGCTTATTGCCATTGCCAATACTTCGGCAGTTGTAGGATTCGGCGGAGTGGCCAAAGCAACCCCTGCGTTTGCAAGTACAGTCGATTTTATGACAAGCATTCCCGGCAGTCCTTTAATTGGCAGTGCGCTTGCCGTATGTGTTATCGCCGGTCTGACAGGTTCAGCATCAGGTGGCCAGTCCATCGCTTTACCTCTTCTTGCACCGCACTATCTTGATATGGGAGTAAATCCAGATGCGCTGCACCGAGTCGTTGCCATTTCGTCGGGATCCCTTGACTCGCTTCCGCATGGCGGATATGTTGTCACAACGATTCGGGCGATAGCAGGGGAAACACATAAAGATGCCTATCCGGCTTTCGGTGCTTTAACCGTGGTGGTTCCGTTATTGGGTGTCGTATTGGCAATCGTTTTATTTTCATTAGGGTTATAGATCGTTTGTTCATCGGGGAGCCTTTTCATGATGGGAAGGCTCCTTCATGCTGTTTCAATCATCTGTTCAAATACAGTATTCAAATGGCATTTGAACCTTTAAAATAGAGACATATGTGTGAATGAACCAATAATTAGGGGGGGAGGGATAGCCTTGAAGAAAAAACAGGTGAATGCCACGGAGGTTGCCCGATTGGCCGGTGTGTCACAATCAACGGTATCACGGGTTTTTACTCCCGGGGCAAATGTGTCCGAAAAGGCGCGCCGCCGGGTACTAGACGCAGCTAAAGAGCTCGGTTATCGCCCGAATGCGCTGGCAAGAGGATTGATCATGAATAAAACAAACATGATTGGACTTGTCATGGGAAATATTCAAAATCCTTTCTATCCGGAAATTTTAGATAAATTCACAAAAGGATTAGGTGAAAAAGGATATCATGTTCTCTTTGTCCATACCGAAAATGATGAAATTGAACAAGATGAAATCTCGCAGTTCCTTGAATATAATGTCGAAGGAGTCATCGTGACGGATGCCTTATTGTCTTCAAACGTTGTGGCTAATCTTTCGGAAAATGATATTCCGGTCATTTTATTCAATCGGTACATTAAAGATTTCCCGTGTCATGTTGTTTGCTGCGATAATTACAATGCCGGCAAGCAAATCGGCGAGTATTTACTCAAACAAGGGCATCGGCAATTTGCTTATATCGCAGGGCACAGGAATACATCGACGAGCTATGACCGGGAACGCGGATTTCGTGAGGTTCTTTCCCGGAAAGGGATCGAGCCTGTTGTGGAGGAAGGGAATTATACATATGAAGAAGCCTATCAGGCCGCTTTGCGGTTGTTAAAAGAGAGCCAACCGCCAGAGGCTATTTTTTGCGCGAATGATATTATGGCGTTAGGAGCGATGGATGCGGCCAAATCTTTGAGCCTAACGATTCCGAACGATGTATCGATTATAGGGTTCGACGATATTACAATGGCTTCCTGGCCTCCATATTCGTTAACGACATGGCAGCAGCCCGTGGATGAAATGATTGACGCGACAATCCGTATATTGTTAAGTGAAATCGATGAGGAAAAGGAAGAACCCGTTTCTGTCTTGATTCCCGGCACATTAATCGAAAGAACATCCGTCAAGCCTTTCGGAAAATAACAGACTATGACCCCATGGTCTCAAGCATTGGGGCCATAGTCTGTCACATCAAAACTAGAGGATAAGGAAATGAAGCAAATGGCATTGGATTTAATTGAAAAAGAAGAAGATACAAAATATCAAAAAAAAAATCATTAATAATGAAACCTTTTAGACTTTGAGTCGTATCTAATAATGAAAGATAACTATATGCTTTATAATAGAATCATTTTTTTTTTGGAGGAGCCTGTCACCAAGGGATACGTATGTCCCTTGGTGACAGGCTCTTTTTGCATTTTTAAGGGTGGAATAAATTTCAAAATAAAGAAAGGTGGTATTTAAGTGTTAATACTTCAATTAGCTATTATTTTAATTGCATCTAAAATTGCGGGGGACATAAGCGTAAGATTAGGGCAGCCTTCTGTTCTCGGGAAACTCCTGATTGGAATTGTATTAGGACCATCGGTTTTAGGATTAGTGACCGATACAGAAACATTATCAGAATTTAGTCAAATCGGTGTTATATTGCTTATGTTTATTGCAGGGTTAGAAACAGATATTGATGAGTTTAAAAGGACTGGAAAAGCTTCTACCTATGTAGGCGTTGCTGGGATTGTTGCGCCTCTTACTTTAGGGTACTTGGCTGGAATGATGTTAAACCTTACACCTATACAGTCCGGGTTTTTAGGGTTATTGCTTTCAGCTACGAGTGTAAGCATCTCTGTTCAAGCCCTTAAAGAGATGAATCAATTAAAATCCCGTGAAGGGGCAACCATTTTAGGAGCAGCCGTTATTGATGATGTTGTAGTGATCATTGCTCTGGCATTTTTAATGAGCATGGCCGGAGGGGATGTCAACTTAGGTCAGGTGGTATTAAAGAAAGTACTATTTTTTGCAGGAGCCATCTTTGTAGCGTGGAAAATAGTACCCTGGTTCTTGGAAAAGTTTGCCCCGTTAAAAGTGACGGAAGCTGTGATTTCGTCTGCTTTGATTATCTGTTTTGTTTATGCGTATTTAGCAGAATATGCGGGGGTCGCTGCCATTATCGGAGCTTATATCGCAGGAGTAGCGATCAGTTTAACAAACTACAAACACGAAGTTTTCGAAAAGGTTGAAACCATCAGTTATTCTATTTTTGTTCCTGTATTCTTTACATCCATTGGTGTCTCTGCTGAGTTTAGTGGTATGACTGAAAATTTAGGCCTTATTGTTTTATTAAGTATTTTAGCTATCCTCACGAAGTTAATCGGTGCATCAATCGGTGCAAAGGTAGCTGGATTCTCTTGGAATAGTTCGTTAGGGATAGGTTCGGCGATGGTATCTCGTGGTGAAGTAGCATTAATTATTGCCGCTATTGGTTTGGAATCTAAGTTATTAAGTCAAGATATGTTTGCTGTTATTGTCGTAGTCATTCTTGTGACAACAATTGTAACCCCACCAATGATGAAGTGGTTTTTTAAGTCGGAGCCTAAAATAGAAAATGTAAAAAGTGCTGGTTGACTAAATGAATCCAATAAAAGGAGGCTATAAATCCTCCTTTTATTTTTATTAAAGAAGGCTTTAAAGTGACGTTTAAACAGTATAGAGAAATGGGACGGGACGTGTTAAGGGTTCTTTTGCCTGATGAAGACGGAATTCTTCCAACTGAAGAGAATTGTGATGAGTATTATAAAATCCAGCTTGATGACTATGATTTTGATAGTAATGATTAAAACTTTATTGCTAAAGAAGCAGGTTAGCTGTACAAGTTATAAATTTAATGGTTTAAAGTTATAGAGCATTTCTTTGAATGAGGAATGCTTTTTATTTTTGCTTAAAACAAAAATATACAATAAAAATATTATCCAAATGAATAAAAATTTATTGTAAAACGATAAAATATATATTAAAATCAAAATCAGAATAAATAAGTGAGGTGCTTTTTATGGAAAAAGTAACAACGTTGTTTTTAAAAATAGCTGTTATTCTTTTAGGAGTCCCAGTTCTTGCTCTGTGCATCTTTTTGGTGCCTGAGATGGCGAATCTTGCAGCAAAATTGCTTCCAGAGTTTGCTTTTATAAAATATCTCGTTTTCATCGCTTTTGATGCATCGGCGATACCTTTTTACTTTGCTTTGTATCAAGCTTTCAAACTCTTACGCTATATTGACAAAAATAAAGCTTTCTCCGATTTATCTGTAAAAGCTTTAAAGAAAATCAAATACTGTGCCATCACAATCAGTATTTTGCATGTGCTAGTTTGGCCGCTCTTCTATATCTTTGCGGAAGTAGACGACGCACCAGGAGTTATCTTTGTCGGATTGGTTGTTCCTTTTGCTTCGATGGTTATCGCAGTCTTTGCGGCTGTTCTCCAAAAACTTTTACAAGAAGCAATTAATATCAAATCAGAAAATGATTTAACGGTCTGAGGTGAATAACAATGGCAATTATAATCAATATTGATGTGATGTTAGCAAAAAGGAAAATGAGCGTAACAGAACTTTCGGAGAAGGTTGGAATAACAATGGCGAACCTTTCTATATTGAAAAATGGAAAGGCAAAAGCGATTCGATTATCCACTTTAGAGGCAATTTGTAAGGCTTTAGAATGTCAGCCTGGAGATATTTTAGAATACAAAAGTGACGAAGACAGTTAAACATTGTGGAGGAAACTTAATATAACAATTATTAGGGGAGGTATAACTATGGACATTAACAATTTGATTATTGAAAATATTGCTAACCCTCATGAGCTGGAGAGAATGTATAGAAAAGACCCGAAAGCTTTTAAAAAGTCATTCTCACACGCACGGGAACAAAATCCTGATTCTCAGGTTCTTGGCGTTTGGTATGAAAGATTGCATTTCAAGGAGACGGCAAATACAGAAAAATCTTCCTTGCTTCAAAAAGGTTTCTTATTCATGGGCATTTTAGCCATTCTGGCCGGGATAAGCACCAGGATCATTTTCCATTTTGTCGAACAGGAAGCAATTGCTCCAATTAACCTGGCTTTTGGTATAATTCCCTTTATTGCTGCCTATTTTGTTTACAATAATACTCCGAAAAAAAGTGTTATTTATTCCCTTGCAGCGTTGTTCCTAATTTCCGGGTTTTATCTTAATATGCTGCCATTAAATTATAAAGACAGTATTATCCTTGCTTATTTACACTTTCCCATATTCTTATGGGTATTGGTAGGGCTTGCATTTACAGGAAATGAATATTCAAAAGGCAGTACAAGATTAGCCTATATTAAATTTAATTTGGAATATTGTATTCTCTACGCCAGCATGGCAGTTAGCGGAATGGTACTAGCAGCATTAACCATGCAGTTATTTAGCTTTGTTGGCTTGGATATAGAAGACTTCTATTTTAGTAATGTCGTTTTATTTGGTGCTGCCGCTCTCGCTATTGTGGCTGCATACCTGGTATCAATGAATCTTAAACTTGCTAAGAATATTACACCATATATAGCTAAAATTTTTAGTCCTCTTGTCCTGGTCACATTGGTGGTCTATCTTATAACGGTTATATGGGTCGGAAAAAATCCATTCTTGGACCGCAATTTCCTGATAGCCTTCAACGGAATACTCCTTGGCGTATTGGCCGTTACCATATTTTCCATTACCGAGAGCGACTCAGACGAGAAAAAGAACATTTCAGATTATATAAATTTTGCCTTAATTGTTCTTGCGCTTATTATTGACAGTGTGGCTTTGTCAGCTATCGTGTTCAGGCTTTCTTCTTATGGGATTACGCCTAATAGACTTGCTGTTTTAGGAGCAAACATACTTATCTGGGCAAATCTAATTTGGATTATGCTCTCCTATATGCGTTTTCTACAAAACAAATCCGGACCTTCAACTATCCAAGATGCCGTTACTAAGTATTTGCCGGTCTACGGACTTTGGGCAGCTTTCGTTACATTTACTTTCCCTATAATTTTTAATTAGAAAGGCTCTGTTAATGTAACGAAAAGCTAATCTTCTATAACGTATAAAACCCTTAGAGCCGATATTATGCAGCTTTTTATACAGAGTTGCATAGTGTTGGCTTATTTTCATTACTAAAGTTAAAAAGAGGGTATTCAAATTAGAAGACATAATATATTGTTGCAACTGGATTCTTTAAAATATGTCCAGTTTCATGTGCCCACCGAAAAAGGACTTCATGAAACGTATTTGATAAGCTAAACTTGCAGGTTTTAAGTTTGAGTTTGATTTAGATTAAATGTGAAAAGATGTACTTACACTAAAGGGGGCGTAGGAACAATGAATAAGAAAAGAGGGATGGAGGCAAACTAACATTGACGTGAAACCAAAAGGTGTTATATGATAAAAACGAAACCAAATGGTTGCATTTTTATCATATAAAGAAGGGGAAATAATATGGAAACATTACAAGATATAAAGCAAACCATCATGTTTGACGCACCTATTCAAAAAGTATGGGATAAAGTATCAACTTCAGAAGGAATTGCAGCATGGTTCATGCCAAATGATTTCGAACCTAAAGTGGGACACGAGTTTCATTTACAATCTCCTTTCGGTCCATCTCCTTGCAAGGTATTAGAAATTGACGAACCAAACCGTCTTTCTTTTTCATGGGATACAGATGGTTGGATTGTTTCGTTTATTTTAAAAGAATTGGGTGACAAGACGGAGTTTACTCTTATTCATGGCGGGTGGAAAGAAACGGATACGATTCTTCCGAAAGCGAACGAGAAAAGTTCCGTTATTCGCGATAGAATGGCAAATGGTTGGGTAGGCATTGTAAATGAACGATTGCGAAAGGTTGTTGAGGGATAAGTAGTGGGAGCAGTAAAGCATGATGTATTTCAAGCTATTGCTGACCCAACTCGCAGAGAGGTTCTACGATTGCTTGCTTATAATGAACTGCCGATTTCGGAAATCACGTCACATTTTTCTATAAGTCGTACAGCCATCGCCAAACATCTTCATATTCTTTCGGAAGCCAAATTAGTCAGCGGACGGAAGTCAGGAAGGGAAAAGCTTTACCGGCTCCAGCCAGAACCCTTGACAGAATTGCAGCAATGGCTTTCTTTTTATGAGCAGTTTTGGAATAACAAATTATCAATCCTTAAACATGTGGTAGAAAATGATAAAGAAACCTGAAAAAAGAGGATGACCAAAAAGGGTAAAATACAGCCCTTTTCGGTCATCCTCCTGAAAGGCCCCGTCATGAAAACCCTGTAAAACAAAGGGATTATGTGACGGGGCCTTTCAGTAAAAATCAGTTTTGGTGATTTATTAGAGGCTTATGGAATAGCCCCTTCTTTCGTTTTGTATGAATGTATAAAGGAATGTGGATCACGCGTTCAAATTCAAATCTTTTGTGTGAATCGCGATGACTTTTCCGCCGATTTTGATATGGGCAACATTACCGAAAACCGCAGTAACAAGTCCATTCAGCGATACTTTCGCGCCAACATTTACGTCTTTTTTATCCGTTTGATTATTTGACATGATCAGCACCATCCCATTCATTTTTTATCTATTATATATCTTTTCGCGCTGTATGAGAATCATTATGTTAACCAAATATGCAGGAATTTACAGAAAAAATAAAGAGTTTTCTTGCACCATTTTTTTATCGTTGCAGAAAAGTTCGATACGCTAAATGATATTCGCTGCTCTTACATATTTTTGGGAGGAAAGGAAATTCCAGGATCGGCATGTTTTGAAAAGGGTTCTTTTGCCTTTGGAAGAGCGATGGTGAAACACGTGCCTTTGCCAGCGATAAATAGTTATTGATAATTACATCGGTTCTTTCGAGCTCTTCCAATGACAGGTCTATGTACAGATTCTTTTTCTCTGGAGCAACGGCGTCTTCCTTCAATAATTGAAGAAACCCTTTTACGGTAGTCATCGGATTGCGAACCTCGTGAGCGACACTAGCTGCCAACTGTCCTACAATATTCATTTTTTCGGAACGCTGAACTTCATAACTTAACTGTTCGTTCTCCAGGATGAGCTCTTTTAAAGAAAGGCCGATCCATAATGTAAGAAGATTGGTAAAAACATGGAAAAATAAAAATGACAAATTCGTCAATGAGAATAAATGTAAACTCGGAATTAGAAAGTCACTCATCATAAAAAGAAGGAATAAGTGGCCAATCAACAGTATAGAGGAGTAAATCTTTTTCCATGTCACATCGTAAGTGTCATACTTCTTTAATGTTAGGAAGAGAATAGATATCGTAATTGGAAAAATAGAAAAAACGACATACATTCCGACTCCGCCAAGATAAAAGCGGTATAAAAACAAAACGAGAGTTACCGCCAATCCCGCCTTTTTCCCACCATATAAAAATGAAAGGAGCCATGGAACCGCACGTAAATCATAAAATGATCCGTCCGAAAAATGAATGGGAAACATCATACAAAGGATGATGCTTACACTGTAAGTGGTCCCTATGTAAACCTTTGAATAATCTTTAAATATAAAAAATTTATCCTTTATGACAACAAAAACGAGGGAAGGGATCAAAATAATTAAAATTTGCAGCAATAAATCTTTAATCATTCCATACAACCTGACTTTCTTCCGAATTATTTAAAAGTATGCTTCGCTCTAATTTTATCTCATTTTTCAGAAAAATACATTGTTCTACTCATTTTCAATTTTTTCCTCCCTTCATTTTAGACAGTTGCCATCGATCACATACATCCGCTCACCGGTTAAAAGTTCTCATGTATTCCCTCGCGACCACCGATATAGACCGCCAAAAGGAGCTTTCTTCTTTTCAGATCCAAATCATCACTAAGTATGCAACTTTCCATTATTTGCATCGTCCTATATGTGGAGGGGATTTTATGAAAAAAGCAGGAAAATTATTAGTAAGCACCGCGCTGCTTCTGACCATGGCAGCTCCCGTGTCGGCCGCTGTTGACGGAAACTGCGGACAAGGGGAGGTAACGTGCCTCAAAGTAGAGCGTTCCTTGGAGGAAAAGTTTGAGTTTTTAAAGGAAAAGGGGATTTTCACCGGCCAAAAAGACGGGAAGGCCAACTTCAACCAAAAGATGACAAAAGCGCAGTTAGCGGTCGTTTTGAACCGGCTCTTTTCTTTGACCGATTCGTATGCAGCGATTACTTTTAAAGATACGAACCATCATTGGGCGGAGAAAGAAATAGGGGCGGCAGTCCAAGCGGGGTTCATGGAAGCGGAAAAAGACGGCCGCTTTAAGCCGAACGCCCATGTTCCGTTAGAAACAGCCGCGGCAGCAATGGTCAAAGCACTGAAGATTAATGAAAACGAGTACGCCTATATTCCATCATTGCCTGGTTCCGATGAATATAAATCTTATGTGGCGGCTGCCCTTACGGAAGGACTTTTACAAAAGGCGGATAATTATCAAGAAAAAGCCCTTCGTTCTGATTTTGTCCATATGGTTTATGCCGTTTATGAATGGAGGGAAAACAAAGGAGGAATGGGAATTATCGCAGGGTCGATCGAACGAAACGCATCGGTGAAACCGCTGCAAGAAGGCGGGTATGAATTTACATTTACTTTTAAAAATCAAACCGAGCGGGAACAGACACTTTTCTTCCCGAGCGGGCAGCGTTTTGACTTTAATGTTTACCAAAAAGGAAAGCAAGTTTATTCATACTCCGCTGCTCGCATGTTTAACATGGCGACTTCAGAAATACGGTTAAAACAAGGGGAAGAGCTTTCGTATTCGGAACAGGTAACCGACCTGCCTGAAGGAGAGTACACCGTGGAATTTTGGCTGACGGCCAAGGACCATGATGAACGTAAAATAATCGAATTCAAATAAGGGATAGATCCATGGCGAATGTTGCGCCATGGATCTTTTTTTAGGGAAGAAATCTATGACATAAGCATTTAGTTACATGATAAAGGAAAGCGATTTGGTGCTCGTTCATTCGGAATAAATACGGTAAAATGGGAAGATCAGCTTCAAAAAGGTTCATGGGACGAGGCACTAGAGAAGAGGAATGAGATGAGAATTAATAAATATATAAGTGAAACCGGGGTTTGTTCGCGCCGCGAAACCGACCGGCTCATTAAAGCGAAGCGAATTACCATCAACGGGCGCATTTGCGAGGAAGGTGACACGGTTGATCCCGGAGATGTGGTCTTGATTGATGGCGAGCCGATCCCAGATAAAGCACAGCCCATTTATATCGCGTTGAATAAACCGCCGGGAATTACATGTACGGCCGGAAAGCATATAGAAGGAAATATTATCGACTTCGTGAATCATCCCCATCGCATTTTTCCGGTCGGCCGGCTCGATAAAGCTTCAGAAGGGTTGATTTTACTGACGAATGACGGAGATATCGTCAATAAAATTTTACGTTCGGAAAATAATCATGAAAAGGAGTATGTCGTGACAGTGGACAAGCCTTTTACGGATGCTTTTTTGGAAGGTATGGCCGGAGGGGTTGAAATCACTGGTGGAAAAACGAATCCCTGCCAGATTTATCGCATTAGCGATGATGTCTTCCGGATTATTTTGACGCAGGGGCTCAATCGTCAAATTCGCAGGATGTGCCGCTTTTTCGGCTATACGGTGACACGCCTCGAGCGAATCCGAATCATGAATATCGAATTGGACGGATTGGAAACAGGACAATGGCGCGATTTGACAGATGGGGAACTCAAGAGGTTGCTAACATCGTTATAAAGGAAACTTCCGTCAGTGGGGGGCTTACTGCCCGTTAATGCGGGATAAGGTTTCAAAAGGGCTGTAACCATCATCGGTTACAGCCCTTACGCATTCAAGCAATTCCCGGTTATACACCCGTACGCTTGCGTTGGTTATTTCGTTTTTTCGTTTGTTGGCTTTTCATGCTTTGAGTCATTTTGACAGGGTTAGATCCAGCTCTTCCTGCGGCCTGGTTTTGCTTTTTGCTCGCCAGCTTTTGCTTAATCGCTTCCTCTAAACTCATTTTCTTTTTTTCGGGAGCTTTCGGTTCTTGCTCTTTATCTAAATTAGACATGTGATTGATCTCCTTTTCCACTGCACTTATCCATATTGCTTTATCATTATAATCGAACGGCGGCAATAAAAACAGCCTAATTAGTTAAGAAAGCTTTTGGTTCGGACAGTGGAGAGCACATCGCTGCTAGATGTAACAATATGGTATAATTTAAAAGAATGATCATCGAGTGATTAAATCACGAGGATACGTACTTAATAAGGAGAGAATATAGTGAAAACGGAAAAAGAAAAAATGCTGCAAGGAGAATTATATAATCCGGCAGATCCTCAATTGGTCAAGGAGCGGGAGAACGCGAGAAGACTGACCCGTTTATATAATGAATCGTCTGAAACAGAGCATGGGAAACGTAAGGAACTTTTAAAAGAGCTATTCGGTTCGATTGGTGAGAACATCGGGATTGAACCGAGTTTCCGTTGTGATTATGGAGCTAACATCCATGTCGGTGAAAATTTTTTCGCGAACTTCGATTGTGTCATTCTTGACGTATGCGAGGTACGTATCGGGGATAATTGTTTATTGGCGCCAGGGGTCCATATTTACACGGCGACTCATCCGATACATCCTATTGAACGTAATGCTGGTACGGAATATGGCAAGCCTGTTATAATCGGAAACAATGTTTGGATCGGCGGGAGGGCGGTCATCAACCCTGGAGTCACGATTGGAGACAATGCTGTCATCGCATCCGGAGCGGTCGTAACGAAAGACGTACCAGCGAATGTAGTGGTAGGAGGCAATCCCGCGAAAATGTTAAAACAGATTGAGATTTAAATCATTGAAAAGTTTTTCTTGTAATCGATGAAAGATAATGTTATATTTACATAGCGATGAGCTAATTTGTGTAAGTCGACAGACAAGCCTTCGGGCTAAACGTATGGATGTGGCCGTACGGTCTCTCGCCTCAAAACGCATCAAAGACGCCTGTTTTTACAGGCGTCTTTTTATTTTGTTCACCGCCTACAGTGCAAGCAATAGGCGGGGGAATTTCATTCAATGTCCTAGCATATACTATTCATGTTTTGTGGCCCGCCTTGAAATAATGAACAAGGCGTTAATCTTATTTCATCTCTTATGCATGGCGATGGCCGCGATTGTGGCCCATTTTTCCTAACACAAAGCTTACGACTAAAACTAAAATGATGGCACCGATAATGGCTGGAATGACTGAAAAGCCGCCGATTTCAGGTCCTAAATCCCCGAGAATCCATGTGCCTATCCATGCCCCGATAAAACCGGCGATAATATTTCCGATAATGCCTCCTGGAATATCACGCTTTGTGATCATGCCTGCAAGCCATCCGATGAGACCCCCGATAATTAAACTCCATAATAATTCCATCACTTATAACCTCCTTTTTCATTTAATGTATTTTGTTTTCTTGTTTTTACCCGAAAGCCGAAAAGATATGCGTCACTTTTAAAAAATTTTCATTTATTTGTTATGCATGATGATGATCGCGATTGTGGCCCATTTTTCCTAACACAAAACTTACCACTAAAACTAAAATGATGGCGCCGATGATGGCCGGAATAATGGCAAATCCGCCAACTTCAGGTCCGAAATCTCCAAAAATCCATGTACCTACCCATGCCCCGATAAAACCGGCGATAATATTTCCGATAACACCTCCTGGGATATCACGTTTTGTGATTAGCCCTGCAAGCCATCCGATGAGGCCTCCAATAATTAAACTCCATAATAATTCCATCACTTATAACCTCCTGTTGTATTTGATGTGTTTACTGGTTTTTACCCGAAGAAAGACAAGATATGCATCAAATTTTAAAAAAGATGCTGAATTTTTGGTGTTAATTATTGGGATATTTGGATGGAATGGGAGGGAAAGGAGAAAATAACGTTGTTTAAGTTTAGGTATTTGTGAATCTTTCTGCGATCAAATGAGCAGCATAAATAGATAGAAAGAGGATGACTCAAAAGGGTAAAAACAAACCCTTTTGAGTCATCCTCTTGGCAGGGGATATAAAATATTTAAACGGATGAGTGGTGATGTTCATCGCTTTTACTTCATGAACTCAAAATGAATATTTCCAACTTGTATGCTTTTCTTAAACAAATGAAGCTGTTTTCAGCATAAACTTTTCGACTACCTTGGCGACGCCATCGTTCATGTTCGTGTCCGTTACATAGTCCGCTTTTGCTTTAATATCGTCAGGAGCATTGCCCATCGCGACGCCAAGGCCGGCAAATTCGATCATCGCAAGGTCATTGTAGCTGTCGCCCACAGCGATGACTTCTTCACGTTTGATGCCAAGTTCCCCGATTAAATGGTTCAAGCTTGTCCCTTTCGTCACGCCCATTTCCGTAAATTCCAAAAAGAACGGTTTTGAGCGCATCACGCTGAGTTCGCCGTCTAACTCTTCTTGAAGCTTTTTCTCTACTTCTGCCAATCTTTCCGCTTCTTTAAGCATTAACGCCTTCACGACCGGTTCTTTCACAGCTTCGACAAAGCTGTCCACTTCGTTCACCGCCATGCCAGTCAGCCCGCTTTCGATTTCTGCATATGGAGCGGCTGTTTCGGTGATAATCTCATCGCCCACATACGTTAAAATGCCGACACCTTCGCGTTGGCTGATGTCATACAAACGATGAACCGTTTCTGGAGATAACGTACTGCTAAACAGCTCCTCGTTCGTTTGGCAGTTGATGATTTTGGCCCCGTTAAAAGATAGGATGAAGCTTCCATATTCCTTTAAACGTAAATCCTCGGCAATTTTTCTCATCCCGTACGTCGGGCGGCCGGATGCCAATACCACTTTCATTCCCGCTTCTTGCGCATCCATCAGCGCTTGTTTTGTCCGCGGAGAAATCGTCTGGTCATCACGCAGCAGCGTATCATCTAAATCTAGTACAATCATTTTATATGTCATGGTTATAATTCCTTTCTTTATTAATTCCACTTATATAGTTCAACATTTCTTCATTCCATCGAGGAGTATTCATAATCGGTTATCCAGCCAACTTGAATCGGCCCTCAAAGGTTCACCTATGCGGATGGCGCCAACCCCGTAAGGGGGGTGTCAGCCGCTTAGGTCTAGAACATTCGGCATGGCCGTTCTTTGGTCATGCCGAATGTTCTAAATCGATCTATATTGAATTAATTCCATTCTATTATCCTACTATAAATGAGTGGAATTGGATACCGTCAAAACATTTTCGGCAGACGCTAAATTGATCCATTTAGAAAATGGATCAATTTATATAGAAAAGGTGGTAAAATGCGTCGAAATTAGTTGCTATTTGTACTATGATAGTCTGTGAGCCATATTATTAAAAAGGTTATCCAGCTCCAATAGATAGTAATAATTTTAATGGGGGAAAATATGCAGCAATCCAATCAGCTTAAAATCATATTAGTGACAGCATTAATTATCGCGTTAACCTTTTTGGGCATTCTTTTGTTTAAAACAAAAGGAATTTTACATAACGCCACCGCCGTTTCTCAAGCTAAAAAAACAAAGGTAACGATTATGACCTCCGATGTGGTTGAAGATCAAAGCTGGGGAAGTCTTGCTTACAAGGGGAAGCTTAAAATAGAGGATCAGTTCCCGGTCTCCGCCGAATTATTTAGTGAGATCCAAACAGAGAATCAGATGAAAGAGACTGTTGCAACAGCGATAACAAAAGGTTCAAAAGTCATCATTGGCCATGGTCGGGAGTTTTCGGATGTTTTCACCAAAATGGCTCCTGAGCATCCAGATGTTCACTTTGTCACCATTCACGGAACATCGAAGCATTCGAATCAAGCGGTCTACACGTTTAATCAGCAGAAAATCGAATACGCGGCTGCGTTGGCGGCCGTACTGAAAACCAAAAGCAATAAGGTTGCTTTAATAGATGCATATAATGTAAGAAAAGAGCTCGGTGGATTTGAAAAAGGGTTGTCCCATTATAAACCCGAAGTCACGTTTTACTACAGAACGGTGAATAGCAGGGATGATGGAGAGAAAGCCGTAGAATTGATGAAAGAGCTGACTGATAAAGGGGTAGATGTCATTTTCTCCAAAGGAAATGCCTATAATCGTGATATTATTGATTATGCAAAAGAGAAAAATGTTTTGGTCATCGGCTATTTGGACGATCAAGCCTATATGGGGGAAAAACAAGTTCTAACGAGTGTGCTGAATGATGTGTCACAGGCTTATGTCGCCATTATGAAAGACTTCTTTAGCAAAGACGGAATACCGTCAGGAACAGTCATGCTGAATGAACAGGACGGAGTTTACAAGTTGGCCCCATTTGGCCCCATGTACACGGAAGAAGAAAAACAATATATTCGTTCAGAGATAAATAAGATTAATAGAAGCGATTTATCCTTTGAACAATAGGGGATAGGAAATGATGTTATGGAGAAAAACTTTTTGAACATGTCGTTTCGCAGCAAAATATTAATAATCCTCCTTTTGAACACCATATTGTTAAGCGGTTTTTCACTTATCTTTGTACAATCTGTCGAAGAAATCAATGGAGTGAGTAAAAAAATTAAAGACCGGAACATTCCGGAGCTTATGTGGATTTCTCATTGGGAAGAAGAGTTAAGCATAAAACAATATGTGGTAGAGAATTATGACTCAAACAACTTCGGTGATGACTTTATCGATACATATAAGTCAATGGAACCGGATCATTTTCACTCCATCCACAAACAACCGCCTCCCATCCCGAAATCGCTGGAGACATTTAAAACCAAAATGGATTTACTGGATTTTTCCATTATGAACAACGTGCAGGGATTACTTCAATATGGGGATACAGAGGGGGCAAAAAACTATATTGCCGAAAAGTATATTCCGGAATTGGAAGCTTTACAGCAAGAATTGAGAAGTTTGGAGAAAGAGACTTTTTCATCTCTCAATGATTACTCCAATCAGTTTCCATCTATCATTAATAAGTCGTTATCATTGTTATTTTCCATAACGTTAGGGGTTATTAGTCTATCGATTTACGCATCTTATCGAATTAGCGGCAGCTTAACAAAACCTATTGAGAGAATGGTTGACAAAGTGGATGATATCGCCAATGGACAATATGGCTTAACGATAAGCAAAACGAGCCAAATGGAGTTACAGCGCTTAACCCATTCGATTAATCAAATGTCGCTCCGGTTAAAAGAATCATTCAGCACAATTTTGGCGGATAAAATGTACCGGGAGCAAATCTTGAATTCATTGCCAGTGGGAATTATCACCATTGATGACAGAACATCTGCATTTTCCTTCAATACGGCAGCAAAGAATCTATTACATATGAATGATGAGACATTAAGAACGCTTATCGAAAACAAAGGTGGTTCTCCAAATCAATCTTTTTGGGATATTCTGTTATCCAAAGAGATTTGTCAAAATGAAAAGGTTCTGGTGAAAATCGATCGAGAGAATTATCATTTGTTAGTTTCTCAATCGGAGTTATTCAATCAACAAAAAGAAGTGATCGGAAGAATATTTTATTTCATCGATATTACGAAAACCGAAGAACTGGAAAATAAAATTCACCAATCGGAGAAATTGGCTCTTGTTGGGGAACTAGCCGCAGGTGCAGCCCATGAAATCCGAAATCCACTAGCGGTCATACAAGGTTTTCTATCGTTAATGAATCAATCTATCTCAGATGCAGAAAAAGAACGATTCTACCTGCCATTAGTGATGAAAGAAATTGAACGAATCAATTCGATCATAGAGGAAATGCTTCTTCTATCTAAACCCGGGGCGCCTATTTTACAAAAAATCTACATAGAGGATATCGTGAAAGACATCCTGCCATTGATTACCCAAACCTCACCGGCACGACAAAAGAAGCAGATTGAGTTTCTCATCGATTTAGAGAGAGTGGCTGTATTCGTTGATGCGAATCAGATGAAACAAGTCCTGCACAACTTAATTCGCAATAGTATGGAAGCCATCGCCGGACAAGGGCATATATCGATTTATTCAACCATTAAAGATGACGCTTATCAAATCTACATAAAAGATACGGGAACGGGCATTCCACTGGACATGCAGTCATCTTTATACCATCCGTTTTCAACTTCTAAAGAAACCGGAACCGGCTTGGGCTTAACCATTGTACAAAGAATTCTTCAAAACCATGAAGGAAAAATTGAATTGGTTTCCACCTCAAGCGAAGGAACGATATTTTTAATCAGTCTTCCGTTATGTGAATGATGTGTCTTGTTGAATAAATCGATATAATACGGGCGATGACTGGCACTTTTCATAGAAAAAAAGGCGTTTGCCAGAGACAAGCTTTTAACCAATTTCATAGAATGGAGTATGGATGATTCAATCCGCCGTCCCCTTTCTTGTATACAGCGGCCGGATTTTCCTTTAAGAAAGCAATGCCTTTGTGATGGGGGGCATTGCTTTTTTTAATGCAAGGGAATGGGGCACAAACGCATCGTTGACTCCCTATCTTGCTCTTCTGCTTTATTCATGATAAACTTACCTAGGTAATCATTTTTTCGCGTTATACTTACCTAGGTAAGTAATAGGAGGGATTCAGCTTGCAAAACCATCATTTATTTCATTCCATTCATCAACTGTCCCGTCAATTGACAAAGCACATCAATGAAGCGCTGCAGCCGCTCGGGTTATATAGTGCACAGTGGTCTGTCATTTACGTCTTGAAAACGAGAGGATCGCTGACACAAACGGAACTGTGCGAGTATTTGGCGGTTGAAGCGCCGCCGATGACAAGAACGATTCAGCGGCTTGTCAAACAGGGATATGTAAGAAAAGTATCCGGCGAAGACAAACGAACAAAGCTCATTCAATTAACGGATGAAGCATTGTCGGAATATCCAAAATGGGAAGAAGCGATCGTGAATATGCATGACACCTTGTTGAAAGGATTCTCCGAGTCTTCACAGGAAGCATGTTACATACTGGTTTCCGATTGGCTTCGCCAGCTTCAGCCTCAAACTTCAATGAGAGAGGAGAGAGACACAAATGAATAAACCGGTATTATGGTCCAAAAATTTCATTAATCTATCTTTAAGTAGTTTTTTTCTATTTGTCACATTTTATTTCTTATTGGCTACATTGCCCATTTATGCATTAAAGGACTTGCATGCACATGAATCGCAAGCGGGGCTGATTGTGACGGTTTTTTTAATTTCCGCTATCATTATCCGTCCACTGGCCGGCAAATGGATTGAGACGTATGGAAAACAGATGATTTTAATCAGTTCGCTCCTTATTTTCTTTATCGCATCCACTTTCTATATGGTCGCCGATTCCACGATGAGTTTATTGATTCTTCGTTTTTTCCATGGAATTGGATTCGGGATGGCGACAACAGCTGCAGGCGCCATTGTAGCCGACATTATTCCCGATTCCCGCAGGGGTGAGGGAATGGGCTATTATGCAATGGCTATGAACCTCGCAATGGTTATCGGTCCTTTTGTAGGGTTAACGGTCATGCAGCAATGGGGAATGAACAAGGCATTCGTCATCAGTGCACTTTGTGCCTTTGTTGCACTTTCCATAGGAGGCTTCATTAAGCTGCCGAAAAGAGAACAAATGGAAAAACAAGCAATGCCGCAGCAGCAAACAGGAAATGGTTTTAAGGATTTAGTCGAAGTATCGGCTATTCGCATCTCACTTGTGGGAGCCTTTTTTGCGTTGGCGTATTCCGCGATTCTTTCATTTATATCCGTATATGCACAAGAGCGCGGCCTTGTAGAAACAGCCAGCTATTTCTTTGTTGTGTATGCCGCTGCATTATTGATGTCCAGACCCTTTACAGGAAAATGGTTCGATCTTTATGGGGCCAATAAGATTATTTATCCTTCCATTTTACTTTTTGCAGCAGGCCTGTTTATTTTGAGCCAGGCAGAAACAGCTATTGTCTTTCTATTCTCCGCTGTTCTTACTGGGATCGGTTGGGGAACGCTTTTTTCCAGCTTCCAAACCATTGCCATACAAGAAGCGCCGGCGAAGCGAAGAGGACTGGCGACGGCTACCTTTTTGTCTGTCTTTGATACAGGGATAGGAATCGGATCATTTGTGGTCGGCGTCGTCGGGGCCCAGGTCGGATTTAGTTCTTTATACTTCTACAGTTCGATTCTTGTGATAATAGGAATCGCTCTATACTATCTGCTGCATGGAAGAGGATCTGCCCTCCTTATGGGTGAACAAAAGCAGAAGCATGCTTAAACAGTATAGTGTAAACATCTGAACGTTTTTTAGTAGGCTGTATGAAAAGCATGCATGTTACGCTTTTCATACAGCCTCTTTCACTTTGGCAATGTCCATTTGAAGTGTTTTCTTCCATCTTTGCATGCGTGATATAATGAGAAAAAATGAGAAGGTGAACCATGTGAAAAAAGAAACGGATCATGCGAAGAACTGTCCGATTTGCGGAAGAGATAATACCTGCGGCAATGTAGCAGGTATGCCTCATGGCTCATGTTGGTGCAGCAACGAGTTCTTCCCGAAAGAAATCGTTGACCTTGCAGCGCCGGAACAGCGGGGGAAATCATGCATCTGTAAAGACTGCCTAAAGGAATTCGTCGGCGGCGAAAAAACATATAATATAAATGGAAAAGGATGAAAATGATTTGGTGAAAAAAGGGGTTATTTCGATCGGAGAAGCGTTTGTCGATTTGATTGCAATAGATAACACGAATACGAGCTATGAACAGTTTTTAGGCGGAACAACGGTCAACGTCGCAGTAGGAGCAAGGAGGTTGGGAATACCTTCTTATTATTTGTGTAAGCTCGGTACAAATGATAGTAGCCGGTTTGTAAAAGGGGAATTAGAGAAGGAACAAGTGAACCAAGATTACTGTATACAGGTGCCCGATAAAGAAGTTTGCAAGGTGTATGTGCATGTGAACGAAAAGGGAGAGCGGTATTTTCATTCATACATAAATGATACGCCCGATGAAGTACTAACGGAAGAAGAACTGAGGGAAGCCCCGTTTGAACAGGCGAAAATATTTTATTTTGGCTCTGGTACCCTTTTTCATGAAAAAGCGCAAAAAACAACGGTAAAGGCCATTGAGTTTGCGAAGAAACATGATACTCTCATTGCGTTTGACCCCAACATACGACTGAAAAGATGGGAGAGCGAACAGCAATGCCGCAAAACGATTTGTTCTTTTTTAGCGGATGCCGACATCTTAAAGCTGACAGAAGACGAATTGTTCTTTTTGACAGAGTCGACAACGATCGATGAAGGAATCCAGAAGCTTTCTTTATATACTGTTCCTTACGTATGGATTACGTTAGGAGCGGAAGGGGCCTGCGCCATTTATGATGGACAGAAAACAAAAGTCTCGGCTGAAAAAATAGAAGCAGTCGATACCACAGGTGCAGGAGATGCATTTATGGCAGGCCTTTTATATTGTTTCCACGAAAAGGAGGCACCAGCCAAGCTGCGTGTTTTAGAGGAATACACGAAATTCGGCAATGTATTGGGAGCGTGGACCGCAACGAAAGCGGGGGCGTTAACGGCATTTCCGTCGCTTGAAGACATTCAAAATCAGGGGATGAAGAAAGAATATAGAGAAAATGATGATCCCGTCTAACAAAGTCGGGATTTTGAGCTGTCGGCCAGTCCTTCATTAAATCAGAGGATTCAATGAGCGGTTGATCTTTTTGGAAATAAGGAACATCGATAAAGTGAAACTTCCATAAGACGGCCGCCAGCCAACCATCTTGTTTGGCTATCCCTGCCAATCCGGAAGGGGAAAGCAGGACTGTACTTCCGATCGTATATAAAAACACTAAAACACCGAATTGCTGGGTAGATATTTTTTCATTTCCTAACACAAAGGATTCTCCTCTATATATTGAAAAATCTGCAAAGCACAACTCAATTATTTCCGAAATTGGAAGGCTGTAATCTGACAAAATAAAACTTCGTGCAGTATGTGTGGACTTATTGAGAGGCAAGTGCGGGATAAATGGAAAATACCCTTTTTCTTAGGCAAGAGAAAGGGCATTTTTCTATATGTATATGAATCCGATCTAATTTCGCTAATCCTGAATAGCCAGGAAGAAAACATCCGCCATTCATGAACTAAACAAACTCCACTTTGTATGAATAGGGACCAATTCTTGTTCGTCTTCGTCCTCTTCATAAAAGCCGCGTTCCTTTAAATATTCTTTGAAGTATAAATCGGCTTCCTTGCGCTCATCATACGGTTTGACTGATAACACGAAGCCTAATTTATTTTGGTCTGAACATTCAACACCTGATATGTAAGCTTTCACGTGATGCTGCAAAAACAACTCTTTGGCAGGGATCACAAGTTCTTTTACGAATTTGGTGATTAATTTCATTTCAAATTCAAATGTGAATCGTTCAATCTTTTCAAGGTCGGCAAATACCACTCCGATAAACCCGGTATTATGAATTTCATATTCTTTCGTTTTTTCTTCCCAATCAATATGTCCGATTTCTTTTAAATAATTGATGAAGTATCCGATTCCTTCACGTTTTCTAAAGGAATTGGTAGACAATACAAGACCCATTTTTTTGTATTTCGGGAGGTACACACAAGAAAGGTAGGCAGGGACCCCATGTTCTTCAAATACGCAATTGACACCTTGCAGAAGCCCGTCAAGCACATGGTGGGTAATTTGCATGCTCTTTCGGGAAAAATAATATTCATGCTTCATCAATTCATCTTGATCAGCAAAGGTTGCACCGATGAATCCTGTATTTGAAATCGTTATAGGCGATTTTGCCTTACTTTGTCTCTTTCTTGCAGCCATTCCGAAAAACACTCCTTCAAGTCCAGTTTTGCTCTTTTTACCGACATACGAACACTCGTTCTATTTCTTATATCATACAAAATATGACACGAAAAGTAAATAGAAAATATTTTAGGACTCATCGGAAAAATTTCTTCAAAAATTTCCCCAAAATGGGTTTAATTATGTTTAACACGGGGAAAACGATAAATGTGCAACAACTCCCCTTTTTTTATAGAATAGCTTCAGCTTGGCTCCCGGTTCCCCTTGACCGGGAGCTTTTTTCGAATGAAGGAGCTAGTGGGAAGGGTGTGACAGATAGGTTTCAGCAGAACATTAAGTACAATAGAAACATTTTGTGCACCCTGTTATGATAACAATCGGAAATTTCCATATTTTAACTTATGTAAATTAAAAAGTATAGTAAACGTGCATGGTGTTGTATTGCTCGACGTATTATGATAAAAAAGAACTATATTGTGTGAAAATATGCATGATTCCGTATATTTCAGAGTGTGTATGTTTACTTAAATTTCTATTTTTTCTAAACTCTATTAAATAAGGATGTTGATTGTCAGCATTTTTTTGACTCATTCGTGCAAAATGGCCATTTTGCACGCTTTCAGCGAACACTGAACTTTAGTAAAGCCTTTCTGAAAAATAGCTCTTGAACCAATAAAATGTTTAAGTTAAGAAATCTGACACCATTCGTTATTTTATTTATTTCATCAAACACAGTGAGGAGATACGACAAAAGTGAGAGCAATGGATGAAATGTTTAAAAAATATAATTCACAACAATTTATGGATACATTTCAGGAGTTATTAAAAAGAAGCACCGATTACAATGACTATATAAAAATAGAAATGTATATTGAACAAATCGCCAGGTGTTTAGAGGGTTATTCCAACCTCAAAAATGCAATGGATGCTTCTATCATCATCGCTGCCACAAATATTAAAGGACAAATTCTATATGCGAATGATAAATTTTGTGAACTGTCCAAGTACAGCCGTGAAGAATTAATAGGAAAAAATCACCGATTGCTTAATTCCGGTCATCATGACAAATCTTTTTTTATCAGTATGTGGAGTACGATAAAAAAAGGGGAAGTATGGGAAGGCGAAATTAAAAACAAGGCAAAGGATGAATCGTTCTATTGGGTTAAAACGACCATCGTACCGATAAAAGACCAAACTGGTATGCCGGTTATGTATATCTCGTTAAGGTCCGATATAACGGAAGGCAAGACAGCTCAAGAAAAGCTGGTAACAGCCCTAGAAAATGATTTCCGGTTTGTCGTCAATTCCATGAACAATCTCATTTTTAAGATAAAGAGAGATTCGAACAATAATTTTGTATACATATTAAATGAAGGGAAATTGGCTGATGATTTGGGGTTACAGGATGAACACATGTACAACAAAACCCCGAAAGAAATCTTTCCGTTAGAGTTAGCCAATCTGTTTGAATCCCATTATGAAAGCGCATTCTCGGGAAAAGCGGTCAATTATACGTATTCATTTAATGGGAGACAGCTATTAACCTATTTATCTCCCATTCATCGAGATGGCCATGTAGCGGAAGTCATCGGGTGCATAAACGATATTACGGATTTGCACAATGCCCAAGAAGAAATAAACTTCATGGCTTTTCATGATACATTGACAAATCTGCCTAACAGAAGGAAGTTTAATGACGATATCACGGATATCATTTTGAATTCACAGCAAAACAATACCCGTTTTGCTGTCTTTTTCCTTGATTTGGACCGCTTTAAACAAATAAACGATTCTTTGGGTCACACGATCGGAGACGATTTGATTAAAGAAGTTGCTTACCGGTTAAGACAGATTACAGAAGGCAAGGGTTCCATCTATCGCTTTGCCGGGGATGAGTTCATCATCGTCTACCCGAACATTGAAAATAGAGAAATCATATCCGCCTATGCAACAGAAATAATCTCCATTTATGAGGAGTCATTTCTGCTGGATCATTCGTTAGAAATTTATACGACTGTCAGCATTGGCATAAGTACCTTTCCAGAGCATGGCGAAGATTACGATACGTTATTGAAAAATGCCGATACCGCCATGTATGTGGCGAAATCAACTGGTCGAAACAACTTTAAAATGTATGAACGGGAAATGAATCAACATCATGAAGAGGCGCTGTTAATTGAGCAGCATTTACGCAAAGCGGTTGATAACAACGAGCTCGAATTGCATTTTCAGCCTAAGCTCGATTTAGCTGTGGGAAAAGCAAATGGAGTGGAAGCTTTATTACGGTGGAATCACCCTTTATTAGGAAGCATACCACCCAATAAATTCATCCCTATTGCAGAGGATACGGGCCTTATCATTAAACTTGATGAGTGGGTGTTAGAAAAAGCCTGTCAGCAAAATAAAGAGTGGAACCAATTTCATTTTTCCTCTCCCATAAAAGTTGCCGTCAACATATCGCCGCTCCACTTTCGTCTTCCCAACTTTTCCAATATTGTGGGCAGAGTCTTAAAGAAGACAGGACTTGACCCCCATTTATTAGAAATAGAAATTACGGAAAACAGCTTTATCGATAATACAGAACAATGTATTACGTCTTTAAAAAAATTACGAGAAATGAATGTTTCGGTGGCCATCGACGATTTTGGCAAAGGATACTCGTCACTCAATTACTTGAGAAAATTTCCAATCACCTCTCTGAAAATCGATCGCGCCTTTATTCAGGAAGTGGCAGAGAACCCAGAAGATATTGCGATCGTAAAAGCGATTACCTATCTGGCGCATGAATTAAATTTAAAAGTGGTAGCAGAAGGCATTGAAACGAAAGAAATCATGGAGTTGTTGAAGAAGCTGGGGTGTGATGAGATACAAGGTTATTATATAAGTAGACCGCTTCCGAAAAAGGAATTGGAAGATATGATCCGCCGATTAAATGGGAATTCATACGGAATTAGCATGGAAAAACAACCTGCTGCCCTTCAATTGCTGTAAAAGAAACTTCCATGAGCGGAATCTGTTATCCATTCATGTAAACTAAAACGAAAACCACGACTGTCCGTGGTTTTTGTTTAGCCAATGGATTTCTGCCGACATAACAATCGTTCCGCTTTTTGTCTCATTTCAATGGAACATCAAAATAACGCAGCATGAACAAGATGATTGCAACAGAGAGGGCATAAGCAGGCAAAGGTCTGCTGTGATGTATTTTTAACATGATATACATACATGGATAAAAAAAGAATTCCATCCAAAACTTATAGCCGTGCTTCAGTTCCAGATTATGGGAAATAAGGTAAATGCTCTCTATAAGAATGGAAGCGATCACCCATTTCATTATATAAAATCCTGCCTTTTTTTTATCGTTTTTCGGATAATTTGACAAGTACAATAATACGATGAAAGGCAGAATGATAGCCGTATAAAGGATGTCGGTTAATCGATGGTTCAACAAAAAATCGGCTTTATACTTCCACAATAGATAATCTTGACATAATAAATTATAGAGTAAATTGCAAAGGCCAATATAAAGCATCGTTGTATGGTATTCTTGCCAATTGCGCCAATCGGCTTTTAATAAAACCGCAGCGAATAAAGCAGCAGCGAGCAAAACGTGCATAATAAGCGTCCTTTCCAAATAAGGTCATCTATGTTAGCTTTTCCATTTTTAGCATGATTAGTCAGTAAAGGGATTGAATATCAACTCGGTAAAATTTACCTTATGTAAACAGCGAAGAGATTACTGAAAAAATTCCCATTTTATCGTTTGCCGACAGAAAACTCTCACCTCAAGGAAAGTGAGAGGCGTAACCCAATGAATAGATGGGAGAGGAATGTCGGTTGGTGGTAGACAAAATTTTCCTCATGATAGTATAATAAGAACTAATGTTCCTGATTGTGAGGTGAACTACATGTTAGTGAACAAAGCCTACAAGTTTCGTGTCTACCCCAACAAAAAACAAATAGAGCTGATGAATAAAACCATTGGCTGTTCAAGATTCGTCTTCAACTTTTTCCTCGGTAAACAACAAGAAAAAGATGCTTATTGGTCTATCGTCCAAGAAATGGTTCAAAACGGACAGCTTTCAATCAATAACTGGAAAGGGGCATGTTTCAATAAATACGAAACGGTGAAAGCACTTCCCGAACTAAAAAAACACTACTCTTTTTTAAAGGAAGTTGATAGTATTGCCCTCCAAAAATCAGTCGAACAGTTAGCTGACTCCTATGATCGCTATTACAAAAAGCAAAATAAGCCACCACGTTTTAAGTCCAAAAAGAATCCGATTCAATCTTATACGACCAAACATACCAATGGAAATATAGCGGTCATAGGCAACTATATTAAATTGCCCAAACTCGGTCTTGTCCGTTTTGCGAAAAGTCGTGAAGTCGAGGGACGAATTTTGAGTGCGACCATCAGGCGAAATCCTTCCGGTAAATACTTTGTTTCCTTGGCCGCCGAATCCGAGGTAACGGAATTACCAAAAACGAATTCAGCTATTGGGCTGGATATGGGCTTAAAGGATTTTGCCATTCTCTCGGATGGAACGATCTACTCGAATCCAACGTTTTTCCGCACGTTAGAAGAAAAGTTAGCGAAAGCACAAAGAGTGATGAGCAGACGAACCGTAGGCGGTGCGAATTGGTCCAAAGCCAAAAGGAAAGTCGCCTGTATTCATGAAAAGATTGCGAATAAGAGAAAGGATTACTTAGATAAAGTCTCCACTAATATCGTCAAAAACCACGACATAATTGGGATGGAGGATTTGTCCGTATCGAATATGTTAAAAAATCACCATCTTGCTAAAGCCATTAGCGAGATATCTTGGTCACAATTCAAAACGATGATGGAATACAAAGCAAAATGGTATGGAAAACAAGTGATAACGGTAGCGAAAAACTTTCCTTCCAGTCAGCTTTGTTCCTGTTGTGGCTACCAAAACAAAGACGTTAAACATCTCAGATTACGTGAATGGGAATGTCCTAAGTGTCATACCCATCATCATCGGGATATTAACGCAGGAATCAACCTAAAAAACGAAGCCGTAAGACTTCTAACCGCAGGGACTGCGGTGATCGCCTAATCCATAACTGGTGGATACACTGGTGTTCTTAGGAATCTCCCGCTTCAAACAGCCTGTAAGGGTGTTAAGCGGTGAGTAGTTCAACTGTTATTATTTCCTAAAAATAAATTTTCGAATTTTTAGTCAATAATAGTTGTTACATTATTCTATCTAGTTATAAAATAGAGTTAGAGATTTATATTAAATCGCTCAAACCATAATCGACAAGGAGATATCAAACATGAAAGAGCAGACTATCAATGTTACGCTAAACACAGAGAAAAAACAAAAGCCTCAATCCGATCAACTTGGATTTGGACGGATTTTCACGGATCATATGTTCATCATGGATTATACGGAAGGACAAGGGTGGCACGACCCTCGAATCGTTCCATATCAACCAATTACATTAGACCCAGCTTGCATGGTCTTCCACTATGGCCAGACGGTGTTTGAAGGATTAAAGGCCTATTTGACAAAAGAGGAGAAAGTTCTATTATTTAGACCGAACAAGAATATGGAGCGATTGAATCGTTCGAATGAACGATTATGCATCCCGCAAATCGATGAGGAGTTCGCGGTGGAAGCGTTAAAACAACTGATCACGGTTGACAAAGAGTGGATCCCAACGGCAGAAGGAACTTCCCTTTATATTCGTCCGTTCATCATCGCAACTGAACCGTTTTTAGGCGTAGCTCCTGCGAAAAACTATCAGTTTATCATTATCTTATCACCGGTCGGCTCTTACTATAAAGAAGGCATCAGCCCTGTTAAAATTGCTGTTGAAAACGAGTTCGTTCGTGCAGTATCAGGCGGAACGGGAACAGCCAAAACGGGCGGAAATTACGCGGCCAGCTTGAAAGCGCAAGAAGTGGCCGGCGTTAAAGGTTATTCTCAAGTATTATGGTTGGATGGAGTCGAAAAGAAATACATCGAAGAAGTGGGCAGCATGAACATCTTCTTTAAAATCAACGGCGAAGTTCACACACCATCGTTAAACGGCAGCATTTTAGAAGGCGTGACGCGTAATTCTATCATCCAATTATTAAAGCATTGGGATATTCCGGTTGTGGAACGCAGAATTACAATGGAAGAAATTAATCAGGCTTATTCTGATGGATTATTGGAAGAAGCGTTTGGAACGGGAACAGCCGCTGTTATCTCACCAATCGGAGAATTTTTCTGGCGGGATGAAAAGATTGTCATCAACAATGGCGAAACGGGACCATTGGCTAAAAAGCTGTATGACACATTAACAGGTATTCAAAACGGATTGGTGTCAGATCCATTCGGCTGGAGCGTTGAAGTGAAATAATGAACGTTACCATCAATTTTGGTACAGTCCACTAGAAAAGATGAGCCATAACCTCTAAGTATTCTGCTGAAGGAGTGTGGCTCATTTTTTATGCAGCCTGATGGAAAAGACATCATAAAACCAATGAACTTCAGGAAGATAACCGATGTATTTAGGGGACGAAATGGGTGTATGCTGATTATATAGTGATAAACAATAGCGCTGAATCGTTTACTACATTTATCGAAAAGGGGAATCACAACCATGTGTCTCATTTTATTTGCTTACCAAGTGCACCCGGATTACTCGCTCATTATGGCCGCTAACCGCGATGAATTTTATGATCGTCCCACGGCTCCTGCAGCATTTTGGGAAGGTGCACCCCATGTGCTGGCAGGGCGAGATTTAGAAAAAGGCGGGACATGGATGGGGATGACCCGCACCGGACGTTTTGCGGCTATCACCAATTACCGGGCTCCCGGGCAAAATCGCGCGGATATGAAATCCCGCGGGTTTCTCGTCAGTGATTATTTAACAGGGACGGAGGAACCGGAGGCCTATCTCCAAGCAGTGCAGCAGGAACGGGAATCGTATAATGGCTTTAATTTATTGGTAGGGGATACGAAATCTCTCTATTATTACAGCCCGATTCTTGATGAAATCAAAAAAGTGCCCCCGGGTATTCACGGGCTCAGCAACGCTGTGCTCGACACGCCATGGCCAAAAGTAAGGAAAGGTGCAGAACGACTGGAACAAGCCCTTTCTCATAAAACGATAGATGAAACCTATTTATTGTCGATTATGTCTGATTCAGAAGAAGCTCCCGAGGAAGACCTGCCGGAAACGGGGGTCGGAAAGGAGTGGGAGAAGTTGTTATCCCCTTTATTTATTGAGAGCGGCACATACGGGACAAGATCATCAACCGTCTTGACCATCAATCACGATTGCGATGTGATGTTTACGGAAAAATTTCTTTTGCCGGACTCAAAAGAATGGAAACAATCCCGCTTTGCTTTTGCCGTTAAAAAGCAATAAGACCCTCGCTCTTATTAGTGAGAGGCGAAGATCTTGCTGCCGTTACTAAAGATGAGAGTTTAAAATGATTTTGCCAGCTCTTGTGCCTGGACAATGGCTTTTTCTTTGATTTCTTGAGCTTTGTCCGGGAACTGGTTATGTCCTTCGACGAACAGCCCTTCAAACGAAGGAATGCCGAAAAATTGCATGATAATGCCTAAATAGCGGTGACCCATTTCCATGCCGGCGGCCGGACCTTCCGAATAGATGCCGCCGCGTGCTTGAATGTGAAGCGCTTTTTTGTCCGTCAACAGACCGACCGGCCCTTGTTCCGTATATTTGAACGTTTTACCAGCTGTACAGATGGAATCAATGTATGCTTTCATGACAGGAGGGAATGAGAAATTCCACATCGGTGTCACAAATACATATTTATCAGCTGCCACAAATTGATCGGTCAACTCGGAAAGGCGGCCGACCTTTGCTTGTTCCTCGCTGGATAGTTGATCGAATGCCGTACCTGATCGGAGTTTCCCCCAGCCGCTGAACACATCAACGTCAATATGAGGAACATCGACCTTGTATAAATCGAGGTGAATGACTTCGTCGTTCGGATGGGCTTCGCGATAGGCTTCGATAAAAGCCTTTCCCACGGCCATGCTGTACGATTGCGTTTCATCATGCGGATGCGCTGTAATATAAAGAACGGTTGCCATATGTTAGAGCCTGCCTTTCATTTTACATAGGATTAAACTACTTTCTTATATTGCATTGCTTTCTCGTTGTTATTCACACAGAAGAGAAAAAGAGATGTGAAATTGGCAGCACAGAAAGTAAAAAAAGCGTAAGGGCAGCCCTCACGCTTTTTTGCTTGTATCAATCTTAAATCGGCAATAATGCCACTTTATCTTTTGTTTCCAATTCTTCAATCATGGTCTGCCAAGATGCCGGTTTGTTTGGTAAAACAGAATAATAACGTCTCAAAAAGGCAACAATCAATTCTGTGTTCAGTTCAGTGATGCCTTCTGCCATTGGAAGGAAACAAAGGTCGAGTCCCGTTACAGCCTCCGCGTCATTGTTCCATGATGGATGAACATACGGGAAATCCAAACGTTTATAGCCAAGGTGAGCCAATACTTCACGGCGTACATACGGATTCATCGGCTTCACTCCGCCAAATTCATGATACTCAACTCGGTATGGATCATAAATTTCTGCAAACATTCCGTATAGCTCTTTTCCGTTGGCAGAGGCCATTGCCTTCAAATCCTCCGCTCTTTTTTCGGCTAAAAACGGCCCGATGCCGAGACCCGCTTGGCCAATGATCGTAAAGTCGGTCATGGCGACATTAAAATCCTCATAATAACGATACTCTGTCGCACCTACCACATCTCCGTTATGGACGGCCACATACACATGAATGCCCGGATCTTCGAGTGGCTCTGCCCAAAGCTCGAATTCCAGCACCTCTTCCGGCGGGAATACGTCTTGCATTAATTGATGCATCTTTTGAAATAAAGGGTCTTGTATATTAGTGATGCGGCGATATTCCATTTTTTCAGTCTCCTTTTTTAGCTATTTTTGTACTAAATGGGTTTTTCCACTCCATGAGTGTACCGTAATGGCATGATTCTTCATCTTCTAAGTAGTTGGGTACGACTTTGACCGGAGTACGGCCGCAGCGCAGCAAAAAGCTGATGACCGGATCTTTCAAGTCTCCTTTTATGACCGCTTCCAGGTATTCTTCTGCTGTCATATCACCGGCTTTTCGGTGGTAGCCGGGCATTCTGCCTCCACCAAGCAGCCGCGTCAATCCTAGATGGACGACGACGTCATACATGGAGGACATGAGCCATTTTCCTAATCCTAATTTTCTGTAAGAGGGACGTACGCTAATGTCGACGACATACAGGGTATCTCCATTGGGATTATGGTTTCTGATATACCCATTATCCGTGATTTCTTCCCACGTATGCTCAGGGTGTTGAGGGTCGAAATCAACAAGCAGTCCGGTCATCGAACCGGCGAGTTCCCCGTCCACCTCGATGCATAACGCGCCCTGTGGGAACAAAGTGACATGGTTACGCAGCTGTTCTTCGTTCCACCATAAGTCAGACGGAAACGGCGGTGGAAAACATTCCTGTTGAATGCGGATTAACCCTGAAAAATCATTTTCGTCATAATTTCGGATGACCGCCGGAACAGGGCGGTCCCCGTCAAACACGTAAAATTCTTTTCGATACATTCCTCCACCTCCTGAATGTTGTTCTTACCAATCCGGGTAAAGATCTGTGCGCCGGTCGCGCCATGTCGTGACGGAACCACTTTCGCGGACTTTGTATAACAACCCTAAATCCAGGTCTGCTGTTACAATCATATCATGATTGATTTCCCCTTCAACTAAAATGCCTTTTGGAGGGAAGGGAATATCATTTGGCGTAATGACGGCAGCCTGGCCGAAGTTCGCCCGCATAAAATCAACGGTAGGAAGGGAACCAACCGTTCCTGTGCCCACGACATATACTTGATTTTCTACGGCTCTCGCATGACTCGTGTAACGAACGCGATGAAACCCATGGCGATCATCGGTACAAGAAGGGCAGAAAATGACATCGGCTCCTTTAGCCTTCGCCATTCGAACGATTTCAGGAAACTCGATGTCATAGCATGTCAACATGGCAATCGTTCCTTTATCCGTCTCGAACACTTCTAGACTTTCCCCGGGGCTCATGTTCCATTCTTCCACTTCCGTCGGAGTCATATGAAGCTTTGCCTGTTCGGCCACTCGTCCATCCGGATAGAATAAATGAGCAACGTTATATAATTTATCTTCTTTCCGGATGACATGTGTTCCTCCAATAATATGCATATTTGTTTGTTTCGCCAACTTTATAAATAAAGACCGGTACTGTTCTGTAAAATCAGGCAGATCTTGTATCGTTAATGGTTGTCCTTGTTCATTGCCAATGGACAAAAGCTGTGTCGTAAAAAATTCCGGGAATAGGACAAAATCCGCATCAAATTCCTGGGCTGTTTTTATATAATGTTCGACTTGGCTGGCAAATTCATCGAAGGACCGTATCGTATGAAGATGATATTGAACCGCTGATACTCTTAGTTTCATAGGTGCCTCCTTTTTCGTGATTAAGCTAAAAATTTCGCCTCATATCCTTTGCGGATGAGTCTATAGTCATTATTAAAAATACAACCGGTTTTCACAAGTACGCACTTTTGAATCACATAGTGTGAAGAAGTATACCTAATTAGTATACTTTTTAATACTATGTGATTTTTTTATAACTAGTTGAAAATAAAGTGCGTACTTACAAAAGTGAATGAGAGCCATTATACTAACGTCTGTATCGCAACACGAACAGAAAGGTGGGCGATATCATGAACGATTTTACAGTGTGAGCAGAATGTTCTAACGATATTAAAGATGCCACCTTGAAATAGAGGAAAGTTCATCAACCATGAAAGGATGGAGATTTATGTTAGATGCAAAAGCAAGTCATCGAAAAGTTTGTGAAAGATGCTTAACCATCACGGCTCATACTCATGACCAATGTCCTCTTTGCGGCTATACCCAACTGAGCGAAATCATGATCACTGTACAAGCCGGGAAAAACAAAGAGCTGGCAAAGACAGGAGTAGGCTAGCATAAGGTTGTCATATTCCGATTAGAACGAAGTGGAGGAATGGAAAATGGATTCTATGACATTTGTCTTATTTGGAGCAACGGGGGATTTAGCGAAACGCAAAATTTTCCCCGCTTTATATAATTTATTTCTTGATGGAAAATTGCCTTGTTCCTTTTCAATGATTGGGTTAGGCAGGGGAGAAATGTCTGATCATAACTTTCAACGAAATGTGGAACAATCATTAAACACATTTTCTAGACGTTCAATCAATGATGGTTCCAAGTTGGAAGAGTTTCTCGATGCATTTCGCTATCACTCTTTAGATGTAACGAATGCGGAAGGATATAAAAAACTACTGGAACTCGTTCAACAACGTGAGGCTGAGTTGAATATTCCGGAAAATCGCTTGTTTTATTTATCCGTTGCACCCGAATTCTTTGATGTGATTGCATCGAACATCAAGGATAGCGGATTGGGCTCGACACAAGGGTGGAAACGTCTCATCATTGAAAAGCCGTTTGGGCATGATTTGAAATCAGCCCGACATTTAAATGAAAAACTAAGCCAGTCTTTCAAAGAAGATGAAATTTACCGAATTGATCATTATCTTGGAAAGCCGATGGTTCAAAACCTTGAAGCATTAGAATTTGCCAATCCTATGCTTCAGGCACTATGGAACAATCAATATATTGCCAATGTCCAAATTACGGCCAGTGAAACGGTTGGGGTAGAAGAGAGAGCCGGGTATTATGACCAGGCAGGGGCCATCCGTGATATGGTTCAAAATCACATGCTGCAAATGCTGATGATGACAGCCATGCACTTGCCGAAACAAATCAGCGCAAACGAAATCCGTCACGAAAAAAGAAAAGTGATGGAGGCCCTTCGGCCATTACAAAAAAAAGAAGTCGGTTCACATGTCGTACGCGGTCAATACGGTCCTGGAGAAATTCAGGCAAAAGCCGTTGCTGGATATAAGGAAGAGCCTGGAATCGATGCTTCTTCAACGAATGATACATTTGTTGCTGCGCGCTTATGGATTGATGATGATTTTTGGAGCGGGGTGCCATTTTATATTCGTACAGGAAAAAGAATGATGGAGAAATCGACAAAAATTGTGATTGAATTCAAACATCCATTAAAAGAATGGTACATGAATCAAGATGTGGAACCGGCTTCCAATCTCTTAGTCATTGAAATCAATCCGAATACAGGTGTTTCGTTGCGATTAAACAGCAAAAATCCGCTAAATGACGGGAAAATCGAGCCTGTCACCGTGGATTTTTCAGCTGACGAGAAAGAGCTGCCGGAGGCTTATGAACTGCTCATTTTTGATGCTCTCCGCGGCGACTCTACTTTCTTTGCGCATTGGGACGAAGTGGAATTATCCTGGAAGTGGGTACAGCCCATTTTAGAAGCATTTGAGGAAAACATTCTTCCTCTCCATTCGTATCGATCAGGTTCAATGGGACCGGAAGCTTCCCATCAATTATTAGCAGAAGACGGGTTTAAGTGGTGGTAGACAAGAAAAATGGGATGGAATGGGGTTCCCATCATTAGAAAACATCCATTTTGGGCAACTATAAGTTATCAATAATGAAAAATAAACAGCACATCATTTTAACGACAGGTCTCGCCTGTTTTTCATGAACCGGGACCTGTTTCCCTCAAAAAGGGCAAGAAGCAGTAAGTTTTCTCGAAGGCGAATGAAAAGATAAATATTTAGGAGGCAATCAACATGAAAATCGGATTAATCGGTTTAGGAAAAATGGGATTAAACTTAGGACAAAACTTAATGGACCACCATCATGAAGTAGTGGCGTTTGATTTAAACGAGCAGGCAGTGGAGGAGATGAAAACTTACGGCGCTGAAGGTGCATCGAGTTTAAAAGAACTCGTTGAATCATTGGAAACACCGAGAATTCTTTGGCTCATGGTTCCTCACGCCGTTGTCGATTCGGTGATTAGCGAGATGAAGCCATTGTTAAGCAAGGGAGATATTGTGATTGAAGCGGGTAACTCTCACTATAAGGAATCCATTCGCCGTTATAACGAGCTAAAGGAAATGGGAGTAAGCTTTATGGATGTCGGCACTTCCGGCGGAATGGAAGGTGCCCGCAACGGCGCTTGTTACATGATTGGCGGAGATGCGGAAGCTTGGAGCTTTGTTGAGCCTATTTTCCGCGATACGGCTGTCGAAAACGGATATTTATATGCAGGGAAAGCAGGGAGCGGTCACTTCTTGAAAATGGTCCACAACGGGATTGAATACGGGATGATGGCAGCCATCGGCGAAGGATTTGAAGTGTTGGAGAAAAGCGAGTTCGATTATGACTACGAAAAAGTAGCGAGAGTGTGGAATAACGGTTCCGTGATTCGCTCATGGTTGATGGAGTTAACGGAAAATGCCTTTTCCAAAGATGCCAAATTGGATGAAATCAAAGGAATCATGCACTCTTCCGGTGAAGGGAAATGGACCGTGGAAACGGCCCTCGATTTGCAAACGGCCACTCCAGTCATCGCCATGTCTTTATTGATGCGCTACCGTTCATTGGAAAACGATACCTTTACAGGAAAAGTGGTCGCCGCTTTACGCAACGAATTCGGCGGGCATGCGGTGGAAAAAAAATAATAAATAGCCATAAAGGAAACTTCCATCAGTGGGGGGGTTCCTTCATTTCCCCCTGATGGTTAGTTAGGCCCGCACGATCCGGGTCACGCAGACGTTGCCGCAGGACGCGGCGATCTTAGTCTGTGTTCCTTTAATAGGGCTTTTACGGACAGTGATCCCCACTTAAGCTTCTCCTATAACTCTAAGCTTTGAAGTGGGGGTCTTACTGCCCGTTAATGCGGGATAAACCTGGATAAGTAAATAACAGAAGGGAATCTATAATAGAGAACCATCTCGTTATGGCCTCCTTTTCTATTTGTAGGTTGAGATCGAGGGTATATTCGTCACCATAGTCTAGATAGTTTTATACCTATATAGGTATAAAAGAAAAATCCTGTCATCACCTTCCTGTTTCGCGATGACCGCTCTTCTGCTCAAGTGGCAACACCCTTTAGAAGAGAAAGAATAGTGCTTTTACGGAGTACTGATAAAACGGAAAAGCCTGATTCGTTTACACACAGGCAATATCTATAAAAGGAGAATGTTAAAAATGGAATATAGAAAAATCACTAATATAAAAGATCCTTTATTTAAACAAATGTATCAATTAATGCAAGATGTTTTTCCTCCCGAGGAGGTAATGGAGTTCGCTTTTTGGAAAAAACCTTTGGAAGACCCGGAAATTCGTATCTTTGTTGCTGTTCACGAGGGGAAGGTAGTAGGGGCAACGGAGTATCACTATTATGAAGACTTAAATGTCGCGATGACCCATTTTACGGTTATTGGACAAGCAGGACTTGGTGTCGGTCCATTTTTAGTCCAAAAGCGGTTGGAGGATTTAAACGCCTTAGCCGCAGCAAATGGAAAGCAGCTGTTCGGGATGTTTGCTGAAATTTATGACCCTTATCACGTAGAACATCATGAATTTGGCGGGGTCAAACCGATGGATCCATATGTTCGCCGTGAGGTATTGGCTCATCTTGGCTATAAGCGACTTGATTTCCCATATGTCCAACCATCCTGGAACCATGAGGGAAAAGCCGTAACAGAGCTGGATCTTTGTTTTCTTCCAACAGACAATAACGTCCGTGAACTACAAACGGAACTGATTGTGAAATTCTTGAGACGCTATTATTCTGTCTTGCCGAACAAACCGATGTCTTGGCATGCAATGATTGAAAATTTGAAAGCGGAAGAAACGGTCATGCTATTACCATTTTAAACTATATAGATCGATTTAGAAAATTCGACATGAACAAAAGGGGTCATGTCAACTTTCGTACCGACTAAAACCCAATAGTATACTTTTATACACTATGTAATTTTTATATCACTATATAAAAATAAAGTGCGTACTTTTAAACAGGTATTGTACCTAGTATACTCGTATCTGTACCAGTCATAGGAGCCTAAATAAATATGGCTGCTTGTACAAGTCATTTGCAAGGTAAAGAGTAGATGACAAGTGTGCAAGCGATTGTCGGCATGTGAGGTAGAAATGCTTGTGCAACAAAATATAAATTTTTATAAGGAGTGAAACATTCATGGAATTACAATTAGCGTTAGATTTGGTAAACATTCCAGAAGCAATTGAACTAGTAAAAGAAGTAGAGGAGCACATTGATATCGTAGAAATCGGTACGCCGGTTGTGATTAATGAAGGTCTCCATGCTGTAAAAGCAATGAAAGAAGCCTTCCCTCATTTAAAAGTGCTGGCTGACTTGAAAATCATGGATGCCGCTGGATATGAAGTAATGAAAGCATCTGAGGCTGGAGCCGATATCGTCACGATCCTTGGAGCTGCTGAAGACATGTCCATCAAAGGGGCAGTGGAAGAAGCGAAAAAACAAGGCAAAAAAATCCTTGTTGATATGATCGCCGTAAAAGATTTAGCTGCTCGTGCTAAAGAAGTAGATGAGCTTGGGGTTGACTACATCTGTGTGCACACAGGTTATGATCTTCAAGCGGTCGGAAAAAATTCGTTCGAAGATCTTCAAACAATCAAAAGCGTCGTGAAAAATGCCAAAACGGCTATTGCCGGCGGCATTAAATTAGAAACCCTTCCGGAAGTGATCAAAGCCCAACCGGACCTTGTGATCGTAGGCGGCGGCATTACCGGAAAAGAAGATAAAAAAGCGGCAGCAGCCGAAATGCAAAAAATGATTAAGGAGGGTTAATCATCATGCAGACGACTCAATATTTAGCTGAAATCATAAAAGAGTTAAGTCGTTCCGTAGACTTGATTTCCGATGAAGAAGCTGAAAAATTGGTCAATGGGATTCTCGAATCGAAGAAAATCTTTGTAGCGGGGGCAGGGAGATCTGGTTTTATGGCTAAATCCTTTGCGATGCGTATGATGCACATGGGGATAGATGCCTATGTAATCGGTGAAACCGTCACCCCTAATTTCGAAAAAGATGATATTTTGATCATCGGATCCGGTTCAGGAGAAACGAAAAGTTTGGTTTCCATGGCCGAAAAGGCAAAAAGCATAGGTGGAACCATCGCAGCCGTCACGATTTTCCCTGAATCAACCATTGGGCAATTAGCCGATATCACCATTAAATTGCCTGGATCACCTAAAGATCAATCAGAAGGTGATTATAAAACCATTCAACCGATGGGATCATTATTTGAACAAACTCTCTTATTATTCTACGATGCCGTCATCTTAAGGTTCATGGAGAAAAAGGGGCTGGATTCCAATACGATGTATGGCAGACATGCCAATCTTGAGTAGAGGAAAAAGCTCTATGGCAATAACCGTGGAGGTGAAACAAATGGGACATGTTTGCCGCAAAACGTTTAACTGTGAAAAAGAATTGACACTTGCCATCATTGGGGGTAAATGGAAAATGCTGATTTTATGGCATCTCGGTAAAGAGGGAACGAAGAGATTCGGTGAACTGAAAGCCCTCATGCCGGGCATTACCCAAAGAATGCTTGTCAATCAATTACGAGAGCTGGAAGACGATTTGATTATCCATCGGGAGGTTTATCCCGTTGTGCCGCCAAAAGTGGAGTATTCATTGACCGAGCAAGGAAAAAGCCTGATCCCGATTCTCGGCTCGATGTATCAATGGGGTAAAAACTACATGGAGAACGTCATAAACGATCAAGCGGAAGTGAGGGAGTCCACTCATTAAAAGAAATATTTGCTCGTCCTTTCGTCAAAAAATCAACAGAAGACTTTAAAACAGCCTTTAGCCCATGGGAAAAGCAACGGACAATGATGGTTTACAATCGTCACCGTCCGTTGTGTTTAATCATTTTGAATGTATGACAGAACTTGCAGAAACTTTCTTGAAGTGTTCATGTTCTGTTTTTAATATCATCCCCAATAGTATACTTTATGATACTATGTTCTTTTTTAATCAATATGTAAAAATAAATTCAGTACTTTCAAATATATATTATAAGCATTATACTAACAACTGTACAAGTGATAGGGAATAGAAAAGCTGATGCGGCTGCTGCAAGTAATGGGAACCGATATGGGACAATACTACGGCGCAATCAATGGTCAGTATGTGACTTATGAATCCTTGTACAATCAACACTAAATGATTAATAGGAGTGAAACATAGATGGAATTACAATTAGCGTTAGATTTAGTAAACATTCCAGAAGCAATTGAACTGGTAAAAGGGGTGGAAGAGCACATTGATATCGTAGAAATCGGTACACCGGTTGTGATTAATGAAGGTCTCCATGCCGTAAGAGCAATGAAAGAAGCCTTCCCTAACTTACAAGTGCTGGCTGACTTGAAAATCATGGATGCCGCTGGATATGAAGTAATGAAAGCATCTGAGGCTGGAGCCGATATCGTCACGATCCTTGGAGCTGCTGAAGACATGTCCATCAAAGGGGCCGTTGAAGAAGCGAAAAAACAAGGCAAAAAAATCCTTGTTGATATGATCGCCGTAAAAGATTTAGCTGCTCGTGCTAAAGAAGTAGATGAGCTTGGGGTTGACTACATCTGTGTGCACACAGGCTATGATCTTCAAGCGGTCGGAAAAAATTCGTTCGAAGATCTTCAAACGATCAAAAGCGTCGTGAAAAATGCAAAAACGGCTATTGCCGGCGGCATTAAATTAGAAACGCTTCCGGAAGTAATCAAAGTTCAACCGGACCTTGTGATCGTAGGCGGCGGCATTACCGGAAAAGAAGATAAAAAAGCGGCAGCAGCTGAAATGCAAAAAATGATTAAACAAGGGTAACTATCCCAATAAAGACGGCTGAATATTGATTAGACAAGCCGATATCGCCATAGTTTTTGACAATCAAAAACCCCCTGGAATGCATGCATTCCAGGGGGTTTTTCAATCAATAATAATGTGAGAATCCGCCTTCTTCCATCAACCTGTAAAGTGAATAGAGAAGAAGATGTCAACCATCATTTCTCATAAATCGATTCTTTAATTTCCACTTTATCTTGAAGTACATTTTCAATATAGTTCTTGCCCCACTCGTACATCGAGTCAAGAATCGGCATGAGGCTTTTTCCTTGTTCCGTTAACGAATATTCAACCTTTGGGGGAACGACAGGGTACACTTCGCGGTGGACAATTTGGTCTTCTTCCAGCTCCCGCAGCTGGTTTACAAGCATTCTTTGTGTAATGCCCGGAATCAACGATTTCAATTCTCCAAATCGTTTTGTGCCACCTTTTCCAAGATGCCATAATACAAGCATTTTCCACTTGCCGCCAATGACCGAAAGGGTTAGCTCCTTTTCACAATTAAAAATTTTATCATCCATACGTCCCATTCTTTTTTCCTCCATGTTTATAAATGCTTATAGTATATTTTTTGACACTATGGCATGTTTAAATACTTACTTTTTAAAATGTATTATACATAGGATGTTCACATTTGTAAAAGATATAATGGATGATCGATTGCATGATTCTCAGCTTATTTTCACTAAGCAAAAGGTTAGACACTTGTTAATAGACAAATATACAATGAAGCAAATATTAAGGCTGTTCCCACCTTTATCATTGGCAATACAAATGTTGCGGGGATTCGTTCAAAAGAAGCGCTGGAACAAATTATAGAAGATGAGATTGCTAAGCAAAAATCAGACGTGGACATGGAATGCATGGCTTGCGGAATGGATGGGTGCTAAATAACAGGTAAGAAGTATAAAGAGGTACCAGTAACAGGGGAGAAGGGAACACTCCCCTGTTGCCTAGGATTGTTCCCGCAGCGCCTGCCTCGCATTTTTCAGAGAGAAAAGCCCTGTGACCATGTTCTTAAGAAAATAAAAGATGACAAGCATGATGAGAAGAAGCTGCCACGTATTCAAATCCTCGTAATTGGCCATTACCATCAATAGAGCAAATGAATAATAAAATCCTGTCAAAAAAAATTAAATTTTCAATTTTCAGTAACCGTTTACATCATTATTCTCATGCCCAAAGACAGGGTAGAGATTGGCAATTGCCGTCCTTGACATAAAAAACCAGCATGTTACCATGAATAACGTTATAAAAAAACGAACAGAAATACGAATAGAAATACGAACAGAAATACGAACAACTCGGGAGGAATTTGATGTTAAAAAATAAAACGATTGCTTTTTTAGGAGCGGGATCCATGGCAGAAGCGATGATTTCCGGTATCGTGCACGCAGGAAAAATCCCTTGCGATCAAATCATGGTGACGAATCGAAGCAACAAGGAGCGCCTTCATGAGCTTCAAAAGAAATACGGAGTGACAGTAGCAGCGCGAGACGCTTTGCAGCTGGATGAAATTGATATTTTAGTGTTGGCAATGAAACCAAAAGATGCTGAAAAGGCACTATCCTCAATCAAGCACAAATTAACCCCCCGTCAGCTCGTTCTTTCAGTACTGGCTGGAATCACCACTTCCTTCATGGAAGAGCACCTGCATGAAAATCAGCCCGTCATTCGTGTGATGCCCAATACATCAAGCATGATGAGAGAGTCGGCGACCGCCATTTCTCCAGGTCGGTACACCTCCAATGAACATGTTTCAATCGCAAAAGAACTATTAGCTTCTATCGGTGAAGTATATATGATCCCAGAAGACAAAATGGACATTTTCACGGGTATTGCCGGAAGCGGTCCAGCCTATTTCTATTATTTAATGGAACACATCGAAAAAGCGGGAAAAGCGGAAGGACTGGACCCTGAACTGGCACGCCAAATCGGAGCACAAACGATTTTGGGAGCAGCCAAGATGATCATGGGGCAGGAAGAAACGCCTGCAGAGCTGAGAGAAAATGTGACATCTCCAAACGGAACCACTGCAGCCGGGCTGGCGGCACTTGAGAAACATGGCGGCGGTGAAGCGATGATTCAAGCGATAAAAGGTGCATCCAAGCGTTCCAAGGAGCTAAGCGAGCAATTCCGGCAAAAAGCATTGACCGTATAGCGTAAAATCGCTTTTATTTTTCTTCGTTATAACCTCTATTACAAAATCAGCCAAAAAAACAAATCATAAAAGAAACCAACAGGAGTGATTCGATGAGTCCCGACAACGGGAAAAAAAGGATTGTCATTAAAATTGGAAGCAGCTCGTTAACGAGCATGCATGGTGAAATCAGCCGCAGAAAGCTGGAACGCCTGGTCGATGAGGTCGTTCAATTGAAGGATGAAGGGCTTGAAGTGCTGCTTGTGTCATCCGGAGCCGTCGCAGCGGGCTATCGAAAACTTGGTTGTCTCGAACGCCCGAGTTCTTTACCGGAAAAACAAGCGGCCGCATCCATCGGGCAAGGCCTATTAATGGAAGCATACTCGGAGTTGTTTTTATCACATGGTTACGTGGCCTCCCAAATTTTAATTACAAGGGATGATTTTTCGGACGAAAACCGCTACAACAACGCTCGAAACACGATTAATGTGCTTCTTGAACGCGGGATTGTCCCCATTGTGAACGAAAATGACACGGTGACGATTAACCGGTTGAAATTTGGTGACAATGATACCCTTTCAGCTAAAGTAGCCGGACTTGTGGAAGCCGATTTGCTTATTATTCTCTCAGATATTGATGGCCTCTATGATGCAGATCCAAGAAAAAATCCTGACGCCAAGCTGTTGGAGCACGTACATGTCATTACCCCTGAAATTGAACAGGCGGCAGGTGAATCGGGAAGCTCTGTCGGAACGGGCGGCATGAAATCGAAAATCGATGCCGTTAAAATTGCGATGGCCTCCGGTATCCCGGCTTTTTTGGGAAAAGCGGGAGTGCAGAATATATTGATGGACGCAGTGAAGCAAAGCGCCAAAGGAACCTATTTTGAATCAAAAGACGCCACGGCCAACTTAAACCAAAAAAAGCAGTGGATTGCCTTCAACTCCGGGCCAAAAGGAGAAATCATCGTGGATGACCATGCCAAAACGGCCATCGTCGAACGAAAAGAAAACTTGCTTCCGTCCAACGTAACACACGTAAGCGGATATTTCGAGAAAGGTTCGGTTGTGCGCATCATGGATATGGAGAAAAAAGAAGTGGGTCTTGGTATCGTGAACTATTCCTCACAGGAGCTGACACAGCTGACAAAGCGTTCAAACGAAAGCGGTGAAAAACCGGTTGTGGAGAGTGAGGGCCTCGTTTGCCATATCGAAGTGCCGATACCGGTCAGTCTGTAGAATGTGAAGGCATTCGCTTCAAGAAAACGATAGTAAGTCCCGGGAAGCATATAAGGAAACACCCGAAAATACAAAGGAGGAATTGGATGCATTTCACAAAAGACATTCATATGACAGTCGAGGAACAAGCCATTCAGGCAAAGAAAGCAGCTAAAACGTTAAGCATGTTGACGACAGAAGAAAAAAACAGCGCTCTGCTTGTTATCGCAGACACGCTGGAATTACATGCTGATACGATTTTGCATGCAAACGAAACCGATTTGCAAAACGGGCGGAAACAAGGATTCACGGATGCTTTTATGGACCGTTTGGCATTATCGACGGAACGAATTGCCGAATTTGCCGCGGGTCTTCGCGAAGTGGTAAAGCTGGATGATCCGATTGGTGATGTTTTATCCCATTGGACGCTCGATAACGGTCTTCTTGTCGAACAAGTGAGGGTTCCGTTAGGTGTCATCGGAATGATTTACGAAGCCCGTCCGAACGTAACCGTAGATGCGACAGGCCTTGCGTTAAAATCAGGCAATGCCATTATCTTAAAAGGCGGCTCATCGGCTGTTTCGTCCAATAAAGCCATTGTCGAAGTGATGCATCAAGCACTTGAAAAGACGAAAATCCCAAAAGAAGCCGTTCAATTTATCGCCAGTACGGAAAGGGAAACAACGCAGCAATTATTTACGATGAAAAAACATATTGATGTATTGATTCCGCGCGGAGGCGCGTCGTTGATCAATGCAGTCGTAAATAATGCCACCGTTCCGGTATTGGAAACGGGTGTTGGAAACTGTCATCTTTATATTGATTGTGAAGCAGATGCGACAAAAGCAATTAACATTCTCGTTAACGCGAAGACCGACCGTCCAGCTGTTTGTAATGCGGCGGAAACGTTAATCGTGCACGGAAATTGGCTCAAGGAACATAAAGATGCGCTTATTCAAGCTTTAGAGGAACATCACATTACTGTGCACGGCGACACGAAAATTGTTGATACCATTCCAGGTGCCCTACCGGCAGAGGAGAATGACTGGGCCAATGAATATTTGAGTCTGGATATTGCGATGAAGGTCGTCGGGCATGTGGATGAAGCCATCGAGCATATTGAACGATACGGGACAAAACATTCGGAAGCCATTATTACAGAAAATAAAGAAACAGCCAGAAAATTTATGAGTCTTGTCGATGCGGCAGCCCTTTATCATAACGCCTCCACAAGATTTACAGATGGGGGAGCCCTCGGATTCGGCGCCGAAATCGGCATTTCCACCCAAAAGCTCCACGCAAGGGGTCCAATGGGGCTTCCTGCTTTAACAACCGTGAAGTACATGATGAGTGGAAACGGGCAAGTACGTTAAAAAACACAAAGAGGTTGACTCAAAAGGTATGAAAAACATACCTTTTGAGTCAACCTCCTGAAAAGGCCCGTCATGAGAATCCTGCAAAATTAAGGATTCAGTGACGGGCCCTTTCAGTAAAAAATCATTTTTGTGGTCTGTCTAGAACTTATGGGACAGCCACTTTTCATGTATAAAAATTAGAATGAAGTCGCAGCTGAAGCCGCTTTTTTCAATCCTTCTTCAATGATTTCTTCCGCTTTGTCAGGGAACTGGTTATGTCCTTCTACAATTACTGTTGTGACGTCTTTTACACCCCAGAAGTTTAAGATGTTTTGTACGTAGTTAACCGCCATTTCCGCGGATTGTGCAGGACCTTCTGAGTAAACCCCGCCTCTTGCATTTAAAAGAGCCACTTTTTTCTCAGGAAGCAAGCCTACAGGACCTTCTGCCGTATAACGGAATGTTTTGCCTGCCTGACCTAAGTAGTCTAGGTAAGTGTGCAGCACGGCAGGAACGGTGAAGTTCCAAAGTGGAAAAGCAAACACGACTTTATCGGCAGAAAGAAATTGGTCTAAGTATTGATTAACTAAATCTGTTGCTTCTTTTTCATCTGAAGTCAATTCCATGCCTCTAGATAATTTAAACATGCCGTTAATCTTATCTGTATCGTAATAAGGCAGGTTTTCTTTGAATAAATCGAGCTCGGTAATGTGATCCTCTGGATGAGACTCTTTATAGCTGTCAAGAAACGCTTGATAAAGCTTTACGCTGACCGCTTGTTCGATAGGGCGAGAGTTTGCCTTGATAAATAAAACATTTGCCATTATAATTCCCCCAATTTACTTTTTGTTAAAAATGTTGCTATAGCAACTTCTAGTGATGCGAGATATTGAAATCTCATTCATCTTAACATACACATAGTTGCTATAGCAACTATTAAGCATGACGATAATGCATTTGGCTTATCGTACATTATCACGCATTTTAGAAAGGATTTTTCTTAATTCTTTTAATTCCTCATCCGTAATCCCATTGCATACTTGCCGATTGAATTCTTCTGCAAGGGGGATAACGCTATGACCAAGTTCTTTTCCTTTATCGGTAAGATATAGCTTCAATGAGCGGCGGTCTTCCTTACCGGGCACTCTTTGAATGAATCCTTTGTTTTCAAGATTGGACGCCATCCGGGCAATATTGGTTTTATCTTTATACAGCTTTTCGGCCATTTCATTTTGAGTCATCCCATCTTTTTCCCAAAGAAGCATCATGATCAAATTTTGTTCGGGAGCGATATTAAGAGGCGCTAACTTAGCTTTTACGTAACTTGTCAGGGTCAGGTCGGTCTGATGAATGACAATGCTGATATAATCGTTTAGAGACAGTTTCATCTACATCCCTCATAAATAGTAGTTGTACGCATTATATTGAAAAGACAAGCTATTGTCAATTTAATCCATGGATTTTTATCATCTCACATCTCTGTGTGGAAAAAACCTTAATAAAGGAAGTTTCCTTTATTAATCCTCTGGGGAATGATAAAATCTAAAGATAAAGAAATTTTGCGATGTGAACAAGAGAAAAAGGGGACCGTATGAGATGAGTGAAGCGATCAATTTACATAGAGATGCAAAAGAGATGTTGAAGGCGACAAGCCGAACGTTCTTTATTCCCATTAGTTATTTATCGTCCGGATTGCAAGAAGCGGTGATGTCCGCTTATTTGTGCATGAGAGCCATCGACGAAATCGAAGATCACCCAAACCTTCCTAACAATGTAAAAGCCGATTTATTGTATACGATTAGTGTGCTCTTGAAGAAGCCTTTTCATGACAGTGAGTTAATGGACATTTTGCGTCCGTATGAATCCCTTCTGCCCGAAGTGACATTAAGGCTTTCCGATTGGATTAAAGTCTGTCCGCCGGCCATTGCAGCGAACATTTTAGATGCAACATCCACGATGGCAAGAGGAATGGCAGACTGGACGTTAAAAGAATGGAACATCAAGACGGAAGAAGACTTAAATGACTACACTTTTTACGTGGCAGGTTTAGTAGGCGTGATGCTGACGGATATTTGGAAATGGCATGATGGTATCGAACCGGATGAGTCGCTTGCAATTGCCTTTGGCCGCGGCTTGCAGTCGGTCAATATTTTGCGCAATCGCATCGAGGATCAGGAGCGCGGCGTGAGTTTCTTTCCGGATGGATGGGAATTAGACGATATGTTTGCATACGCACGCCGTAACCTGGCACTGGCTGACGCTTATTTGAAAGATCTCAAGCCTGGACCCATCATGCACTTCTGCAAAATCCCGCTCGCCCTTGCCCATGGGACGCTTGATGCCTTAGTGAAAGGAAAAGAAAAAATGAGCCGGACCGATGTCATCAAAATCGTCGGCCGGGTTGTAACAGAGTGATCATCATATAGTTTTTTTTGAAGAAAACCTTGGTTTTTCGAAAACCAAGGTTTTTCATGATGAAGCCGATATAAACACGGAACAGGTAGACAGCCTTTCCACTATAATGATAAGATTTTTTATAAGAAGAGATAAGAAATGAGGAGGCAGCCATCGATGAAAAAGCGAGTGGTCATTACAGGAATCGGTGCGGTGACACCTTTAGGCTTAACGGCTGAAAGCACATGGGACAACATTAAAGCGGGTGTAAGCGGGATCGGTCCATTTACACGGGTGGATTCAAGTATCTACAATGTAAAGGTAGCGGCAGAAGTCAAAGACTTTAAACCAGAGGAGTATATGGATTTAAAGGAAGCAAGAAGAATGGGCAGATTTACGCAGTTTGCTGTTGCTGCAAGTAAAATGGCCGTGAAAGATGCCGATCTTGTCATCGATGATTCTAACGCCGAACGAGTGGGTGTTTGGATCGGTTCCGGTATCGGCGGTTTAGGCGAATTTGAAGAACAGCACATCAATTTCTTGAATAAAGGGGTTAGACGGGTCAGCCCGTTCATTATTCCGATGCTCATTCCAGACTTGGCTTCAGGAAGAGTTTCCATTGAATTGGGGGCAAAAGGAATCAATTCCTGTACCGTGACCGCTTGTGCGAGCGGGGCCAATTCCATTGGGGACGCCTTTAAAGTCATTCAACGCGGAGAAGCCGATGTCATGATTACAGGAGGGACGGAAGCATCCATTACTCCTATGACGATTGCCGGCTTCCAAAACATGACAGCGCTCTCTACCAATCCAGACCCAAAAACGGCATCCAGACCATTTGATAAAAATCGTGACGGCTTTGTCATCGGGGAAGGGTCCGGCGTTTTAGTATTGGAAGATTTGGACCATGCTTTAGCCCGCGGTGCCAAAATCTACGGGGAAATTGTCGGGTACGGTGCAACAGGCGATGCCCATCATATTACGACACCGGCTCCAAACGGGGAAGGCGGACAGCGCTCCATGTCCATGGCATTAAGAGACGCTGGTTTGAACACGACGGATGTCGATTACATTAACGCACATGGAACGAGCACTTATTATAATGATTTATACGAAACTCAAGCCATTAAAGCGGTATTCGGAGAACATGCCTATAAGCTGGCGGTCTCGTCTACTAAGTCGATGACCGGCCATTTATTGGGCGGGGCAGGTGCCATCGAAGCCATTTTTTCAGTGTTGGCAATCCGTGATAACGTGATGCCTCCAACGATCAATTATGAAACACCGGATGAGGAACTGGATCTTGATTATGTTCCAAACGAGGCACGACAACAAGAAGTGAATGTCGTGCTAAGCAATTCATTAGGATTTGGCGGACACAACGCGACGCTTATTCTCAAACGTTATTAAAACCATAAAAAATTCCCTTTTGGCTATGCGTAAAGGGGATTTTTTTATGATCAAACATATGTATATTTCCTCTTTCATACGATAGAAGAATGACATCCGGCAGCATATCAAATTGTTCACCCATTTTAGGCAAGAGGAATAGAAAACCTCACCCGTTCACTGTATAATAATACTGGTACTCTTATTTGGAGGGGAATAAATGGACATAGACCTCGAATTACAGGAAAAAGAAGTATTTCGGGAAATTGTGTGGGAAGGAAATTTTGACCGGATTGCCATCTGGTTAGATGGAGAATGGTCTGTATTTGCTTCCGTTCATTATGAACAAAAAAAGAAAGATGAAGAACCGGTATATGTATTACAGCAGCAACGAGTGATGGATGCCTATTCTTCAGATGAAACTCTTGATTTTCTCATACAAGAAATCGAAGATATGTTAAATGCCCGCATGAGGAACGACAAGTGTGAACAGGCATAGAATCCTGTCTTAACGAAATGAACGCAAAAAGGAGTTGATATTTTGGACAGCTGCGGTTCTTTTGAACCTGAACCAATGAATATTTCAGGGGAAGTCAACATTGCATTTTACGGAACCAACTATAGGCTATGGGGAAATATCAACTCCTTAAAAAGTAATGAGTCTTCCTCTATTTAAATGAGGAGGGGAAACCATGCTAGAAATATATTTATCAGATGCAGCCGGAAAACTTCAAGAAATAAGCGAAATTTCTAAAGGGTGCTGGATTAACCTCACGAATCCTACCCCGGAAGAAATTGATTATGTTGTAACACACTTAAACATCCCCGTTGAGTTCATGAAAGACGCTCTCGATGATGAAGAAAGGTCCCGTATCGAAAAAGAGGATAACGATATATTGATTATTATCGATTATCCTTACATAACACACGATGAAGCCGGCTTTCCCATTTATGAAACGATTCCGATCGGCATGATTATAGCGGATAACTGCTTTGTGACGGTTTCTTTAAAGGAAACCCCCATTTTAGAAAGCTTTAAAAGAAATAAAATCAAGGGATTTTATTCTTTCAAACGAACAAGATTTTCCTTGCAAATTCTTTATGCCATTTCCACTTATTTTTTGAGATATTTAAAGCAGATCAACAGAAAAACCGATGAAATTGAAAAAGAACTGCATCAATCGATGAAAAACAAAGAAATTTATGCGTTTCTCGCTTTACAAAAAAGTTTGGTTTATTTCAGTACCTCTTTAAAATCCAATAAGGCCGTGCTGGAAAAGATTCTTCGCTTAAATTATTTAAAAATGTATGAAGAAGATAAGGACTTGCTGGAAGATGTCATCATCGAAAATACACAGGCAATCGAAATGGCCGATACGTATACGGTCATTTTAAATAGTATGATGGACGTGTTTGCCTCGATCATTTCCAATAATTTGAATAGCGTGATGAAATTTCTTGCTTCGATTACTGTAATTTTAGCGTTTCCCACAATCGTTGCGAGCATTTATGGAATGAACGTCGGATTGCCTTTTCAAGATGAGCCCCATGCTTTTTTCTTCATCATTCTTACGGCCATCTTGTTATCGAGCGCAACCGCCATTATTTTTTGGAAGAAAAGGTTTTTCTAGAAGATCCCATTTTCGCCAACTCTTGAAAAAAGCCGGATCACCATATAAAATATGTACGATTAGAGGCTGAAACCTATAGGCGATGGAGTTCGCCGTCATTGCCATCGTGCTGATGACTCCTGCTCATTGATTCAATGGGTAGGAGTCTATTTTTTTGCCTACATTAATGAAAGAGGTGAGATTGCCATGAATTATTTATTGATAGGAATAGGCGGAGTAATCGGCAGCCTGCTCAGGTATTATTTGGGGGAGTTCACTCATTCCTGGTGGGAGTATCATTTTCCATTAGGGACGTTGCTGATTAACTTGATCGGTTGTTTCGTGTTGGGTTGGTTTACGAACAGGGTCGTCAAACTAAAATTATTCCATCCCCATGTCTTGGCCGGCTTCGGTACCGGATTGGTCGGATCTTTTACGACGTTTTCCACGTTTAGCGTCGAAACGGTCCATTTAATCCAAAGCAGTTTATGGGCATCCGCATTTCTGTATGTCCTGCTTAGTTTGGTTGGCGGGCTTTTCATGTCGTGGTTCGGCTATGAACTTGGCCATCGTTCTTTTAAACGAATACAAGAGAATGGGGGACAAGCATCATGACGGCATTATGGATTGCCATTGGCGGCTTTTTAGGGGCCATCTCCCGATTTACGCTAAGTACATGGATACATAAAAGATTCAATTCGAATTTTCCGATCGGAACATTGTTCGTCAATTTATTGGGCTCTTTTTTGCTGGGCTGGATGGTTGGAAAAGGCCTATCCTCAGGATTGTATTCCTTTTTCGGAGTTGGGTTCATGGGGGCATTTACCACATTCTCCACATTTAAATTGGAAAATGTCCAGCTAAGGGAAAAAAGAAATCATTCCGTCCTCTTTTATTATTTGGTTTCCAGTTATGCCGGGGGGATTGTGTTGGCGTTTATCGGCATGTGGATCGGCACATATGGCCAGGTTTAAAAAATGAAGCATGACCCGAAAAAGGTCATGCTTCATTTTCTATATTATAATTCTTCACCATTCGTTTGAATGACCTTTTTGTACCACTCAAAAGAATCTTTCTTATAGCGCTTCATGGAGCCGTTTTTCACTTAACCCATGGCCAACCATTCGACCTTTCCAAAGTAACGTATAACTATGAGCAATCGCAGTTCTTCATCCAAGCGAATAGTTATTTTTTATAAGTCAAAATCTCTTATATGTAAAAGAGAGGGCCTGGATAAAATCCAGGCCCCTTCTTTTACATATAACCAAAAATGTTATATTTCGTTCTTATACTCTTTCAGCTGCTGGCTTAGTTCGTCTCTCATTTTCAAAAATTCTTCCTCCTGCATAGGCGAAGGGCGGTCTTCCGCATTAAAGCCGAGGGCCTCAAAAAATTTCTGCTTCACTTTCGTAAAGATATAAAGGGCATCGTCAGATGGAACACTGAGCTTATGTTCAATATCCTGCACCGCTTTTTCCTCGATCAGCCAATAAGGCAATTTTTCTCTGGAATTTCGATACCGCGACACTAAATAAAGCAGGAGATCTTGTTCTTTTTGATCCTCATCGCCAGCCGCAGCTTGAAGGGAACCGTCTGTCGATTCGCGAAGCATATAAGTTATGTATCCGATCGGATTTTTAACATTCGATTTGCTTATCGTTTCCTCGATGACATTGACCACACGGACTTCCCCGTATGCCTCTACCCATTTATGATACGTTTCCATGCTCAAATTTACGCCGTGAGAAAGCGCCAGGACCCTTAGTCTTTCATATGAAGAAGGGGGAGGAGGCTGAGGAGTTTCAAAGGTATCGTCAAAAAGATTTAATTGTTTCGCCGCTTTTTTCCTCGAGCGGATGACAAACTTCACTTTATCAACGCGCCGTCCGATTTTCATCTCTTCTAATTCAAATGAAATGTCCGTCTTTTTTTCCAACTCTTTTTGAGCGGGAATAAGTACACGCTGCTTAAAATTTCCGTAGGCGGGATATAAGTCTTCCACACCCAATAAGCGGCGTAAGTGTTCCATACTGAACGTTCTTTCCTGAACTCTTTCATATTGCTTCAGCAGCTCATAAATGCGGATGGCATACGAACTCTTTAATTTCACGACATTATCCAGCTTGTAACTAGTAAACTCCTTCTTTAACTGCAGCAGGTAAGGACGAAGGAATGGATCAAAGCGGATATCGATCGTTCCTTCCGTCACATTATAGGCAACATATGAAAGCCAGGCCACTTGAATCACTTTATTTTCAATCCGGACCTCGAATACTTTTTGCATAAGATCTTTCGTAATTTTTCGAAGCTCGGTATATTTAGGGGTTCCTTTTAATCCCAACAATTTATTGAATTCTTTGATGGGCAAAGTATACGTCTTAAAATCCGAATCATCGGGCTGAATTTTACTTGCAATGCAAAGAATGATTTTTTGCTCGGTCACACCTAGCTTATAATTGGCTTCAATCAATAGGTTTGATTTCGTAACTAGGTTATTCGTATTCGCTTCTACGACTTCTGTCTTATACAACGGAAATTCCTCCTTAATCGCTACCATCATTATGACAAAATTCCAACTATAGCGAAAGGAATTTGTTGTTATACATAAATAGTCGAATTAATTTGAAAATTACATAAATCAACGGACACCAAAAATGTTATGGTCACACCATTTTTGTTATGGTTCAGGCACCAAAAATGTTATAGTCACACCATTTTTGTCATCTTTCAGACACCAAAAATGTTATGGTTGCACCATTTTTGTTATAGTTCAGGCACCGAAAGTGTTGTAGTACCACCAAAAATGTTATAGTTAGCACCATTTTTGTTATGGAGTGGACACCAAAAGTGTTATAATTGACACCAATTTTGTTATATATGCACCAAAGATGTTATCATTCACACCATTTCTGTTATGGAGTGGACACCAAAAGCGTTATAATTGGCACCATTTCCGTTATTTTTTGCACCAAAAACGCTATTTTTCACACCATTTTTGTTATTTTTCACTCACCAGAAATGTTATAATTGGCACCAAAGATGTTATTTTTCACACCAGGGGTGTTATAATTAACACCAAGTTTGTTATAATTCATCATTAAAACCCCAGTTATATCAAGGTTTAAAGCAATCCGAAAACAATTAAAACAAGTAAAACAATTAAAACAAGTTATGTAAAAACACACAAAACAGGGGATAAAGCATTTTTATAAGGGATAAAAGCAAGTATTAGTAGCAGGTCTTAATAATAGAATTTGGTTTTAGTAACAGGTCTTAATAATAAGTTTTAAGAATAGGGTTTCCAGACAACAAACACGATCTATTACTAAAATATATACAGGGAAATGAGGTTTTTAAAAAAGAGCAGCAGGGGATAAAGAGAAGTGTATATGAGATGATTATATAAAAAAGCTAAAACGAAGGAATATTCAACTTCCTGTTTTAGCCTTTTGAATGGATAAACTAATGATCTACTGCTTCAGCTGCTGCATGGCACGATGAATGATTACAATTCCTTGCGCCCGTGTAGCATAGGCAGTCGGTTTAAAAGTTCCATCTTCATATCCGGATATAATGCCGGCAGAAGCTGCTTGAGAAATGGAAGGATAAGCCCAATAATCATCAGATACGTCTTTGAAAGATCGTGCAAGATTGCTAGATTTACTATCATTCGATTGCAAAGAAGCAACTCGGTAAATCATGGTTGCCATTTGATCGCGTTTAATTTGTTCATTTGGTTTAAAAGACCCATTACTGCCAGTTGTGATGCCTAAGCTTGCCGCTATTTCAACATATGGAGCAAACCAGTCCGATTGCTGCACATCTAAGAAGGAAGGTGCTTGTCCATTATTTTCGAGCTGCAAAGCATTGACCAGCATTTTGACAAACTGTGCGCGTGTAATCGAATCATTCGGGTTCACAAGCGTTTGTCCTAATTTGTTTTTAACACCGTTAATAATCTGTAAGTCTAGAAACTCAATAATCTCTTTTTCTGCCCAATAACCTTCGTTTAAATCGACCGGATAGGAATCAGGGAAGGCACTGACTTGTTCTAACGGTGCAGAGATTGAAATAGGCATACGGCTCATTTCTTCATAAATAGAAAGAATGTCTTCTCCGTAGTTCCCGCTAGACTGCATCGCCCATCGTTTATGCAAATCTGGCCAAGCAGGAGCAATTCCTCTCGTAACATACTTAAAACGGGGATCCGCTAAAGGTGTATTCAACGGTTTAGTTGACGCATACGCTTTTAAGTGTTGAATTTGAGCATATACGCCTTTTTCCGCTGTCGAGAAAGAATTCCCCCGGGCACCTCCGCCGGTCGCTCCAATTCCCGCATAATTATGCTGCTCAGGGCGTACATCGCCTCCGAATTTAAAATAGCCGGTTTCTTTAATCGCTTGTGCAAAAGCGACATCCCCTCGTACACCTTCCTCAGCTCCGATTTTAAGATATAATTCTGCCAATCTATCAACAGAAATACCATGCAATCGAATATTTTGCGGATTTTTTTCCTTTACAAAAGCCGCCATTTGCCGGGCGCTCACACTTGATTCTCCCATAATCAATTTATTTACATCCTCTGCTTGAGCTTGACTGACAGAGCATGGGAATAGAAAGCTTCCGACAATAAAGGAGAATAATAAAACAATACTTATTCTCTTCAATGCTACAACTCCTTTCTGCCTGCGCTTAATGGAATCATTTAACTGATTCGTCTTCAGGCTTCCTTACTTGTATAAATTTGGGTCTCACAAAATAGAATAATAGCACATCCGTACCAAGTTTTACTATTTTTCTACAAATTTCATATATTTTCCACATAAAAAATGTGACATGGGCAAAAAACGCCCATGTCACATTTTTTATATAGGTAGGAAGAGAAGAATAGAAGCGATCAATATTAAAAAAATTAAGCTCAGTTGAACCATGTTTTTCTTATAGAACCAACAAGCAGAATGATTAAATAATCATTTAGATAAAAGAACATCTATGGATAGCTCAATATATTGAAAGGGATAATAAGGAAAACGGTGAAAAGGTGATAACGATGAAACAGCTATTCATTTCCTTTTTTTTATTTATCCTGGTCACAAGCCTCATAACTTTATTGGACTTGATACAGGGAATCGGTTTATCTGAAACTTTAGATGGTTTTCTGAAAATTAAACAACAGGCTGGTTCAGAAGAATATTTCTTGATTTTTCTTTTTTTCCTTCCTCTCCTTATCTCAAAATCCACCAAGTACTTCAAAAATAAGCAACTATCATGAAGATAAAGAAGGGCATCTCGATCAATCATCCAATCGAGACGCCCTTCGCTTTTTGTCTGATCCATGCAACGATCAATAATAAAATGGGAAGCACGATTTGCAAAGGAAGATGCAAATAATACGGTACGATTTTTACTCCTTCTATAATGTGCTCAATATAATTAGGAGCGATGATGAGTGAAAATATCAAAACCATGACCCCCATTGGATAAATCAGTTTTTTTCTTTCTTTAATATGAAACAACTCTGCAGTCCCAATGATTGCACAAAAGAAGAAAACCGTTATTTTTACAAATCCTAAAAGGACCATACTAATAATGACCACTATATCAAGCCTCTGGATAAAATCCGCAATATTTATGTAACTGACAGCACTAAGGAGAGGGAAAGCTGAACGCATTCTAACATCTGCACCTACGACGGCAACATGCATAAAGGCAATTAATGTTAAGACTATACCACTCAAGGCGAGAGCTATAATGCCTGCTTTCTTTGCTGTTTCTTGCTTGTTCAAGAAAGGCAGCAACATCGTGAAGGTAATCATCTCTCCAAACGGAAAAGTCAATGTACTAGGAAATACACTTTTAAATATCGGCCCCCACCCATGTTCCAAAACCGGGCGGAGGTGATGGATCTCTACAATTCCACTTGCAATTTCAAGGAACATCAGAGACAGCAGCATAAACACGATGATGAAAAAGCAAAGCTCTGATATGCGAAAAAATACCTCCAGACCTTGGAAGGCTGCATACATGACACAAATAACCATAATGATACCGATTGTAAGATATGAACTTGAACGATAAGCGGTCATGACTAATAGTTCCTCGAAATCATGCAGTACACGAGAGGCAATGTAAATAAAATATACGACATACAATAGCCCAATAAGCCAGCCTACATATTTCCCCAGAATGTTTTGAAGATAACTGATCAATGTCAAAGAAGGATACATGTTATACAACTTTATATAAACCAGATAGAGGAGGCAACCTAAGCCAGTTGCCAATAAGACAGCAATCCAGGCATCTTGCTTAGCATCTTTAGCCAACCCTACAAGAATAGCACTTCCAAGTTCGAATAAAAAAATTATACTAAACATCTGAAACCCGTTTACCTTTACCTGGCTCATCTTGCTTATTCAACTCCTTGCTCAATAAGGATAAGGTTCAACTCTCATTCCGGTCCCTTCAATATCCATATTCACATGTACATTTACTTTAGCTTGTGAAAACAACTCATTCCACTCATTCTTATGTTTTTTCCATTTGCCTAGGTGAGAATAACGCAGGATTTCTCCAAAGCCAAATACATCACTTTTCATTTTTTGTGCTGCCGTGATTCCTTCTTTTATTTCCTTTTCCAGTTCTCGTGCTGCTTTCTTCTCATATTCTTTTATGACTTCCCGTTTACTTATATCCTTATTGCATAGCAATTCGGATATATATCCGGAAGCATCTGCATCTATTGAGATATTCGCTTGATTGTTCTTTATGTCAACCTTGGAATGGCTTTTTAAGCGGTTTACCACAACAGAATTATACCGTTTCTCGTCACAATGGATCCTCAAGCCTGTAAGCTTTAATTTGTTGTCTATAATCTGCAGTGATTTCGTCTTTTTTCCATCCATCCAGCCTACGAGTTTTCCCTTTTTAAAAACGGCAATACCATTGAGTGTTGTATATGTCTTTTCCATACTTTCTAAGTTTTCTTTGCTGCTGCCAATTTTCTTATTTCCTCTTACGCTTATGCCGCTTATAGCTGGTTCTGAACCAAAGTTCGTTAGGTCTTCGATAATATCGTAAATGTTTGTCTTGCCATATTCTCCTGATAATTTTGAAGAGTTCTCTACTTTTCCTACGAGTGTTCTAACAGGAATTTTATCGATAGAGGAAAGGATATCCATCGTCGTTTTTACATCTGCATCCCGGGCAATTAAAACAGGAACATTCACTCGCACACTTGCCTCCCGCTCAAATATATCAAAAATATAGTTTAAGCTTTCCTTTTTAGCCAATTTTTCGCCTATGATGATTAACTGAATGTGAGAATATATATTCTCACGCGGAAAGAGCTTTGTATGTTTCCCTGCCGCTTCCGATATCGTTTTCCCTGTAGTTTTATAGTTGATAACAGGTGTAACCCCTGTACCCGTTCCTTTTGCAGCATTCTCACCCGGATTCACCACTTGGAAAGTAACTTCATAAGTGTCCTTATCTGGTATATAATCGATTCCGATTCCAAGGACAATAGCAATTTCATTTAATTCCTTATAATTCGAGCATCCTGAGAGGGTACCAAATAAGAAAATGATGATAGACCAAAATGTAATTCTCATTTAATTCCCACCTTTACTCCTTCCTCAGTCTCACTTTATTCTTTTTGTTTGCCAGGACTGGTCTATTTACCAAGCTTTGTATCGAGAATCGAAATAAAACGTCCTTTTGCTCAGCGAGTCTGAATGGAGCCATAGGAGCAAGGTAGGGAACGCCGAACGAACGCAGCCCACACATATGCATTCCGATGATGAGAGAAGCAATTAAAACACCATAAAGCCCTGCATATGAAGCGACTATTAATAAAAGAAACCGAAGAGTGCGGGCGGTAATTCCGATATTGTAGTTTGGGAGTGCGAAGCTGGCAATGGCAGTTATAGAAACGATAATGACCATAGCGGCAGATACAAACCCCGCTTCAACAGCCGCTTGTCCCAATATAAGGGCTCCCACAATAGAAAGGGCAGGACCTACCGCTCTTGGCATGCGGATTCCCGCTTCCCTTAGGACTTCAAAGGTTATCTCCATGATTAAAGCCTCAATAATGGCCGGAAACGGAATCGCCTCCCTTTGTGCAGCGATACTGACTAGCAATACGGTAGGAACAAGTGCGTGGTGGTGAGTGATCATGGCTACATACAAAGCAGGTGCGTACAGAGCTAAAAAGAAAGCTACAAGTCGTAATATCCTTAACATGCTGCCGATATATTGATTCTGGTAATAATCCTCCGGAGATTGAAAAAGTTGTGTAAAGGTGACAGGGACAATAAGAACGTAAGGGGTGCCGTTTATAAAAATGGCAATGCGGCCCTCCAGTAAATTTCCCACCACCACATCTGGGCGCTCTGTATTTTGAACGGTTGGAAAGGGTGAATGCGGTTCATCCTGAATAAAGGTTTCAATATACGCAGATTCCAGAATGCCATCTATGTTGATTTTTTGAAGACGCTCTTTGACTTCCTTTACAATAGAGTCGGCCGCAATGTCCTTTATGTACATCATTTCAACAGCTGTTTGAGTCACTTCACCAATTTTCATCGATTCAAGACGTAAATTTGGACTTTGGATACGTCCTCGGATAAGGGAAGTATTTTTACGAAGATCTTCTGTAAAACCATCTTTCGGACCGCGGATGACGGTTTGAGTGGTTGGTTCCGTAATGCTGCGGGATTCGATCTCTTTTGTATCAAGGATTAGAGCAGTCGTATGGCCATCCATTAATATGACGGTGCTTCCAGATATAATGGCTGAAAGTATGTCGATCAAAGTATTTTTTTCCTTAATATTTGAGATGGTGATTCTTTGTTCCAATTCATCCTTTAATGACTCGGAATCCAGATTCGATTTGTATAGTAGAAGGGGTTCTATTATATGTTCATTAATATTTTGTGTATTTGAAATTCCATCAATATGGATGACCGCAAAAGCAAAGGGGTTATCTAAATGTTTAATAAAACGAACAATTAAATCGGAGCTATTGCCTAAATCCTCCTTGATTCTAGCAACATTTTCAGTAAGGTCCTCATACATGAGCGCTTCGGAAGGCATGGAATTCCCCAAGTGATTATCATGTTTTGTACCAACTTTTTTCCGCATTCCCTTCCACCTCTTACGTCAGATTGCTATATATAATTTCCAAAAACCCCTATTTTATGTAATCTGAGTAAGCTGAATAGATATAGGATTTTATTCATTATTTGCGTATAGCCGGTTTATTCTTTAGGGAAAAATGGATGGCTCAATACAAATGTAAGGGATTGTAAGAAGGAGAAAAGCAAAAATCCTGTCGATAAATAATGAACAGAAAAATCAAAAATCACTTGCAAAATGGTTTCGTTTGTCATATATTAAGATTAACAATTAGTTAATCATTAATCTTTTTTGGTGGAATGTATATGCAGTCCCTTTGAACAAGCAACACTTTATAATAAAGTGAATTCAATCATAAACCATTTGTATGATTAGAACAAAAATCAGCAGAAAAAGAAGCAGCATTTCCGATTTTGAGGTGAAAAAATAATGAATCATGAATTTGTTAAACCCGAGGAAGCGTTAAAAGAATACGATGTGAACGAATATCGCACACCGGATGGATACACGAGTGATAACGTCATTTTTACGATTGTAAAGGATGATGAGTCTGAATACGGCAGAACCTTAAAACTCATGCTGATCAAACGTTCCATGAAGAATCGAGAAGGAAAACAGAACATGGAAGGCGGTAAGTGGGCACTGCCAGGCGGATTCATTGACCCGACTGAAACGGCCTACGAAGCAGCGAAAAGAGAACTTGGAGAAGAAACGGGTGTACGGGGAATCCATATTAAACATTACGGCGTCTATGATAAAGAGGGAAGGGACCCGCGAGGATGGATCATCTCGAACTCGCACTATGCGGTCGTACCGGAACATAAATTAGCCAACCGAAAAGCGGGTGATGATGCTTCGGAGGTAGAACTGTTCACGATGGCGGAAGCGTTTGATTTACCGCTGGCATTTGACCATAAACAAATTATTGAAGATGCGTTGAAAATCATTAAGCTGGATATGGTGCAAACGACATTGGCAAAAGAGTTTCTTCCAGAAGAATTTACGTTATCCGAATTGCGCAGCGTGATTTTATCGGTGGCGGAAGATATGGTCGATGAAGTGGTGAAATCAGAACCGTTTTTCTGGCGAAAGGCTCCTAAATTGCCGTTTATTGATTTGGTAACCGATCAAGAAGGAAATCCAAAGACCACACAGCGCAATTCGAAATATAAAACAAAGCTTTATCGATTCAATGAGATAGAACCGATCAGAAGCATTTACAAATGAATAAGAAATATTGGAGAGCTGATAAGAGAACTCTCTGATATTCTTTACGCATTATGATTAATGATTAATTAATCATTAACAAAATCATTTTTTAAAAGGAGCGATGGAAGATGACGAAAAAAGCATTGATTAACATTGATTACACGAAAGATTTTGTAAACGGGGCACTTCCTGTAGGGGAGCCGGCCGAAAAGATTCACGATCAGATTGTTTCGTTAACAAAGGAATTTATTGATAACGGAGACTTTGTTGTTTTCGCGATTGACCTTCATCAAGAAGGAGACGTTTATCATCCTGAAACACCGTTATTTCCGCCGCACAATATCGAGGGGACAGACGGAAGAGAGCTGTATGGCCAATTAAAAACGGTTTATGAGGAATATAAGGATAAAAAACATGTTTATTTCATGGATAAAACTCGCTACTCTTCATTCGCCGGGACCGACCTTGAAATCAAGTTGCGGGAACGGGGCATTACAGAAGTTCATCTCGTCGGGGTGTGTACGGACATTTGCGTGCTGCATACAGCGGTGGACGCCTATAATAAAGGATTTAAAATCGTAGTTCATAAACATGCGGTGGCCAGCTTTAATCAACCGGGGCATGAATGGGCGCTAAGTCATTTTAAAGGGAGTTTAGGTGCAGAAATTCGATAGGCTTTTTCTCTTTTAATACAATCAAACATTTACATTCAGGAGGAAATGAACATGAATAAAAAATACGCAGATGATGGCTTGGCACTTCACACCGATTTATATCAAATCAATATGGCAGAGACGTATTGGGATGACGATATGCATAATCGTCGTGCTGTGTTTGAACTTTATTTTAGAAAGCTTCCATTCGGAAATGGGTATGCGGTATTCGCCGGACTCGAAAGAATCATTGAGTATATGAAAGAGTATCGTTTTACGGAAAGTGACATTGAGTATTTAAGAGACGAACTGGGATATAAAGAAGACTTCTTGGATTATTTACGAACGCTTCGTTTTAACGGAAACATTCGTGCCATGAAGGAAGGGGAATTGGTATTTGGAAACGAGCCGATTCTTCAAGTAGAAGCCAATTTAGCGGAAGCACAATTAATCGAAACCGCGTTGCTGAATATCGTTAATTATCAAACTCTGATCGCAACAAAGGCGTCTCGCATTAAACAGGCAGCGGGGGAACAGGCGGTCATGGAATTCGGCACAAGACGCGCTCATGAATTCGATGCGGCCATTTGGGGAACGAGAGCGGCCTATATAGCGGGCTTTTCGGCTACAAGTAATACAAGAGCAGGGAAAAGATTTGGTATACCCGTGGCGGGAACCCATGCACACGCACTCGTTCAAGCTTATAAGGATGAATATAAGGCTTTTCACAAATATGCCAGCCGCCATAAAGATTGCACATTTTTGGTGGATACATTTGATACGTTGAAGTCGGGTGTTCCGACTGCCATCAAAGTAGCAAAAGAGCTGGGAGATCAGATCCATTTTAATGGGATTCGATTGGACAGCGGCGACATGGCGTATTTATCAAAAGAAGCGAGAAAAATGCTGGATAAGGCAGGATTCAAACAAACAAAAATCGTCGCTTCCAACGATTTGGATGAATACACGATTATGAACTTGAAAGCCCAAGGAGCCAAGATTGATGTTTGGGGGGTGGGAACAAAGGTCATTACCGCTTATGACCAGCCTGCACTAGGGGCGGTTTATAAGTTAGTATCGATCGAAAACGAAAAAGGGGAAATGGTGGATACGATCAAGATTTCAGCGAATCCAGAAAAAGTGACGACACCGGGATTGAAAAAAATCTATCGGATCATCAACATGGTGAACAACCGTGCGGAAGGTGATTATATCGCGATGAATGATGAAAATCCCCAACAAGAAGAAAAATTAAAAATGTTTCACCCTGTTCACACGTTCGTTTCAAAATTTGTGACGAATTTTGAAGCGAGAGAATTGCATCAAGATATTTTCATAGATGGGGAATTGGTCTATGAATTGCCAACCATTCAAGAAATACAGCAATATGTGAAAGATAATTTGAAATTGCTTTGGGACGAATATAAACGTGCGATGAATGCGGAGGAATATCCTGTAGATTTAAGCCAAAAATGCTGGGATAACAAGATGAACCATATCAAGCAAATCCAAGAAAAAGTATCGAAAAAAACGTCAGGATGAGGTGAAAACATGACAAGTGCGATTGACAAACATAAATCATATTTTGCCGAATTGAATCCGGGAAAAAACGTAGATGGTCTATTTGAGGAAGGGGTTAAAATCGGGTTTTACGGTTCTTCGTTCGACCCCATTACCAATGTACATCTATGGACCGCCAATACGGTAAGGCACAGAAAAAAACTGGATTATATGATCTTTCTGCCGTCTTCCAGCAAGAGAACGGATAAGAAATTGCAGACAGGTGATGAACATCGAGCGGAAATGGTTCGGCTAGCCATTGGCAAAAAGGAATCCTTTATGTTGGATACGTATGAGTTGAATGTCCTTCCGGGTAAGCATTATACGTATTTTACGATGGAGCACTTTAAAACGGTGTTTCCGAAAGCGGAATTGTTTTTCATTATGGGTGCCGATTTGCTGGTGGATATGGCAAACGGCAAATGGAGAATGGCGGAAGAACTAATCGCCAACAATCAATTTATCGTGATGGCGAGAGACGGAATCGACATGCTGAAAACCATCAGCCGGTCCCCCTTGCTGAGAAATTATGACGATGGGAGATTTCAATTATTGGATAAAGGGTTGGCGATGGAAATTTCCTCTACTTATATTCGCGAGGAGTTTGCTAAAAACGGCGACCCGGAGTTTTTGCTTCCGGACGCATGTTACGACTACATTATCGAAAACAACCTTTACAAAAAAATCATCAACTAAAGGGCTTATGTTATGGGAGGGGAATAAAATGAACGCATTGCAAGCGCAAATCATCAAAGAAATGAAAGTCAAACCAGTGATTGATGCCAAAGAGGAAATTCGTCTAAGCATTGAGTTTTTAAAAAATTATTTAGCCAAACATCCATTTTTACATGGTTTTGTATTGGGCATCTCCGGCGGGCAAGATTCCACCTTAACAGGAAAATTGGCAAAAGTGGCTGTAGAGGAATTGAACGAAGAGTTACACACTGAAAAATACCGATTTATTGCGGTTAGACTCCCTTATGGAGTGCAAAAAGATGAACAGGATTGCCAAGATGCCATTGACTTCATTCAACCGGATGAGGTAGTGACGGTCAATATTAAACCGGCTGTAGAGGCTAGTGTAGAATCCTTGAAACAAGCGGGTGTTTATTTAAGTGATTTCGTAAAAGGGAATGAAAAAGCAAGGGAAAGAATGAAAGTCCAATACAGCGTCGCTGCCATGAAAAGTTGTGTAGTAGTAGGGACCGATCATTCAGCGGAAGCGGTAACCGGATTCTATACAAAATACGGGGATGGCGGTGCGGATTTAACACCTATATTCCGGCTAAACAAAAGACAGGGTAAACAGCTGCTGAAGAAGTTAGGGTGTCCGGAACATCTGTATATAAAGACCCCAACAGCGGATCTGGAAGACAATCGTCCGCGATTGGCTGACGAAGATGCATTAGGAGTGACGTATGAGGAAATTGATGACTATCTGGAAGGGAAACCAATCAAAAAAGAATCGGCCGAACAAATTGAGAACCACTACCTGAAAACGAAGCATAAACGTCATATGCCCATTACAGTATTTGATGATTTTTGGATATAGATCGATTTAGAAAATTCGACATGACCAAAGGACGGCCACGCCGAATTTTCTAGACCTTTGAGGGCGGATTCAAGTTGTCTGGACCGCCGATTGTGAATATTTCTCGTTGGAATAAAGACGTGTCGAGTTATTAAGTGGAACGTATCTAAACATTTCGATTAAGTAAAACTGCTATATATTGAGAGATAAGAAGAATAGAAGAAATAAATGAGTGTTATGTAGAAGAAAGACATTCGAAATGAAATAAAACAACCGATAAAACAAAAAAAGTCCCTTTTGCACATATAAATTTTTTTATACGGCAAAAGGGGCTTCATTCTGGTCATCAGAAAGGGTAATGACAGATCCCAGCAAAACAATATCTTCATAAATGGCTTTCTTCAAGCTGCTTTCTTCACATTTTCGATATTCATCTAATAAATGGCCAAATTCCTTAATGAATAACGCCATCTCTTCCTCACATATCATGAAAAGACCTCCCAATAAGTGAAAAGAACTACATCTCTTTAAGTTGATTATAGTTCATTTTACCCTCTTTTTACAACCACTAAACCTTTCAATTTTGCTTAACTAACACCGCCGCTTACAAACCTTCCCTAATCTATTGCACATCAAACGGATTCCAAAGACTTTTTAACCTGAAAACCTTGTATAAGAAATCAATTACTATAGGAATCTATTTTAATCATTTCACATTTATTCCTATATTATTCTCTTGTTTTCTTTGCGCTCACTAAAAAAGTTAGCGTGGGCAAAAAGCGCCCACGCTAACTTCTTTACTCTGATTTCATATCCAGGTTTGCGACCATTTTTCAAGCTCTCTGATGACAGGCTCTAACGCCATTCCTTTATCTGTTAAAGAATATTCGACACGAACGGGAACTTCCGGATACACATGGCGGTTGACGATCCCTTCTTCCTCCAGTTCCTTCAGCCTTTCTGATAACAGCCTTCCGCTTACAGGAAGAGCGGATTGAATGGCACAAAATCGCTGCTGCCCGGATAGTAATTGATAAATGATTAATCCCGTCCAACGCTTGCTGATTAACTGCATGCCTTTTTCGAATCTTGGACAAAGTGCTGATTGCTCCATACTAACACCCCACTATGCTGATATTATATCAAATTGTTACGATTTCATGTAATTTTACGTTTGATTAATTATTAACTTGACGTAAATAGTTTATTATAATAAACTAAGTTACGAAAAGTAAGTAAAGGTAAAATTAATAAGGAGGTTACTAAAAATGATGCCATCTTTGTTTTTGGCTCATGGGCAGCGGTGATTCATTAGACGATGCAAAAGTCATTCATCGCTCATATGAGTTTGGGACATTAAGCTATCTTTGTTTACAATTTTAATAAAAAGGAGAAATCAAATATGAATATGAAGGTTGAGGGAAGTTCCCTCCTGTTACGTTTAATCTTAGGTATTACGTTTTTCTTGCACGGTCTTGCAAAATTCCAAGGCGGAATCGGCAATATTGCCGGATGGTTCGATAGTATCGGTCTTCCAGGTTTCCTGGCATATGCAGTAGCGATCATTGAACTGGTTGGCGGTATCGCCATGATGTTAGGACTTGGAACACGCATTGTTGGCATTTTATTTGCCATCGTCATGATTGGCGCCATTTTCACGGTCAAACTGTCTGCCGGATTTATGGGGAATGGTCAAGCGGCAGGGTACGAATTGGATTTAGTGCTGCTTGTGATGTCCATTCACTTTGCCGTTAACGGAAGCCGATTATGGTCTTTTGATTCTGTATTAAGTAAAAAAACAGAAGATGAAAAATATATCAGCGGGTGAAAAATAAAGAAGAAACACTCAGACGTTTAGATCTAATTCTTTCTTCTTACACACAGAATTTAGTCCGCTTAAACAACAAACAGCCCACTCAGTAGAGAAGGGCTGTTTTTGTCATTGACTTTATTCATAGGAGAAAGGACTCTAAAATCGGATGAAATGATGCAGATAAAAAAGTCGGAAAATGTAGAAACTTTTGGTAATAAGTCTATTTATTACCAAGTTGGTAGTTGATATAATTAAGATTATTAAAGAGGTGTGAATTTTCTGTTTATTTAACTTTAAATGAATTGAAATTAGGAGAAATAGGGTGTAAAATGTTCTTTATTAAGAACAAAGCGATTTTAAAGATAGAGATTTTAAGACTATAATACTAGGATTATTTTATTATTACTGAGCTTATAGTGTAAACAGTGTTTATATAAGCGAGAGGCTGAAAGCAACTGCTTTGATAATCTAATGAATGCGGTAGGGGGACTAAAACTTGAATAATCCACAAAAAGAGATAGATCAAGAGTGGCTGAACTTAATAGTAGAAGCAAAGAAAATGGGATTATCCATTCAAGAAATTCGATCGTTTTTTGCCAATGAACAGCAAAGGTCTTCATAAAATCGTATATGTTTAGTAGAGGAAGTGAAGGAAGTTGAAAGAAATAAATGTAAAGAACATCAATCAGGCGACCAAAGTGTCGAAATTCCAGCAACAATGGATACATGAATTGGGCCAGCTAAACAACCACACAGAATCAGAATTTCAGAAAAACCTTATGCAAACTTTACATAGGATTGAAACAAAGCTCGATGTTTTACTTATGAACCGGCATAAATAATCGGTTTAAGAAAGTTGCAAAAGTACTAAAAAAGCAATTGACATCCTATAGATAAGGTGTTATTTTAAATGTGTAATCGTTCTTTATAAGAAACAAAACAACAGCTTAATTGTAATTAAATCATAAATAAAAGCCGTTTTTATGAAGTGATTTAATTTTTTTATTACATAAACGTTCTTTATATAGAACTAATATAAGAGATGTCACACACATTAGTGCTTATGCGCAGCATACATAACGGGAGGAAAACATGAGTGCAATAACCGGGATTTTTCATTTCAATGATGAACCTATATCGATTGAGCATGGTAGAGGATTGATGAAGGCTTTACAAAAATATCCCGCGGACGATGTTCAAACATGGCATAAAGACAATATCTTCCTCGGCTGCCATGCACAGTGGATCACGCCAGAGTCAGTCGGTGAACAGCTGCCATACTACGATTACGAAAGACAGCTAGCCATTACAGCAGATGCCATCATCGATAATCGTGACGAGCTATTCGAAAGGTTGCAAGTCGATCGTGCCGACCGAAAAAGCATGACAGACAGCGAATTAATCCTACTCTCTTATCACAAATGGGGAGAAGACACTCCCAAGTATTTAGTAGGCGATTTTGCCTTTATGATTTGGGATGAAAAGAAGCAGATGCTTTTTGGAGCGAGGGATTTCTCTGGTAGCAGGACGCTTTATTATTATCGGGATGATCGGCGGTTTGCTTTTTGCACCGTAATAATGCCGTTATTTACATTGCCTTATATAAAGAAGAAATTGAATGAGCAGTGGTTGGCTGAGTTTTTGGCGATACCACTTAATTTTGAATCGGTAGAGCTTACAGCATCGGTATACAAAAATATAGAACAGATTCCCCCCTCACACTCGATTAAAGTGAAGGATAGAAAGGTTTCTTTTTCAAGATACTGTCTATTAAAAGAGAGGGAGAAACTTATATTAAGTTCTAATGAAGAGTATGAAGACGCCTTCCGTGATGTATTTCAAAGAGCTGTAACAGATCGGTTGCGCACCCATCATCAAGTTGGAGCTCATTTGAGTGGGGGGTTAGATTCGGGTTCTGTTGTGAGTTTTGCAGCAAAGACATTACGAAATGAAAAAAAGGAGTTGCATTCATTCAGTTATGTACCCGTCGAAGGGTTTGAAGATTGGACCCATAAAAGTAGAGTACCAGATGAAAGACCATTTATTCAATCGACAATAAATTATGTAGGTAATATTAAACCTAATTACTTAGATTTTAAAGAAAAAAGTTCCCTAACAGAAGTGAACGACTGGCTCGATGCTTTGGAGATGCCATATAAATTTTATGAGAATAGTTACTGGCTTAAAGGAATGTATGAAGAGGCGTCTAAGCAAGATATACGTGTATTGCTGAATGGTCAACGGGGGAATTGGACCATCTCTTGGGGACATGCAATAGATTATCAGGCTCTACTTTTGAAAAGGCTAAAATTAATTCGTCTTTTTCTTGAAATACACTATTTTAGTCAAAGGCTGGGTGTAAAAAAATCTCAAATCATTTCTGTTGTTCTACAAAAAGCATTTCCGTCTTTGAATAGACCTACAGATGATGAATATTCTTATCCAATGCTTGTTAACCCAGATTTTGCTCAAAGAGTAAATGTGTTTAATAAACTTCAGGCACATAACATCGATATAACAGGATCTACTCTGCCAAACGCTTTTGAAATGAAAAAAACACAGTTTGAACAATTATATTATTGGGGTATAAACGGAACTTATGCAACTAAGTTATCCTTACGTCACGCGATATGGGAAAGAGATCCAACGAATGATTTACGTGTTATCCAATTTTGTTTATCAGTCCCAGAGGAACAGTTTGTTCAATTTGGTCAAGATCGTTCTCTAATTCGGAGATCGATGAAAAACTATTTGCCTGACAGCGTGAGATTAAATCAAAAGACGAGAGGATTACAGGGGGCTGATGGAATTAAGCGTATGCTTCCGTCATGGAATATATTTGTAGAGGAAGTTCAGCAGCTTTGTAAGGATGAGATGGCTGCAGAATTCCTAAATATAAAAGTGATAAAAAAGTCTCTAGAAAATATTAAAGATCATCCTGAACCAAAAGATGTTTTTGAGACTGATTTTAGAATATTAATGCGTAGTATCATCTTTTATCGCTTTATCAAAGAATATGCTTGAAAGGAGGTGATTTCATGAAAAAACAATGGAAGCAACCAATGTTAGAAGTACTTGATATTAATATGACTATGGCTGGACCAGGAATTAAAACACCTGATGCAGTTCAACCAGATCCGGATGCACCTCTAAAGGATCAAGTACATTATAGTTAATCAACTTTTCTTTACTTTTCGCTGCCCTTATACATGTTAAACGTATAAGGGCTTTAAAAATACTTTTGTTGCGCCATAAATGGGGGTGTAGGTGATCGGTACCCAAAATAAGGTTTTTTACAAATCATTCGGACTAACTATAGTAAGTGATATTCCTTTACCTGAATTAGCTCAAATAAGTCAAGATGAAGGTATATATGATGTATTCGTAGAGGTTTCAGATTTATCCGCAAAATGGTGTGATTCCACAGCAAAGCGAGGTGGATTTTTCGTTGAGAATGATTTAGTCATGTTCGAAGTGCTCGATACAGCCATATTTTGTATAAAAGACGGCAATAAAATTATCGTTTCGCCAATGAAGGGATCTGAAGAAGATAAAATTCGCCTTTATGTACTTGGTACATGTATGGGTGTGCTTTTAATGCAGCGGAAAGTTCTTGCATTACATGGAAGTGCTATTGCAATAGAGGGAAGGGCTTATGCTTTTATAGGTGAATCAGGTGCTGGAAAGTCGACACTTGCTTCGGCCTTTATCAGAGAAGGATATCAGCTTTTAAGCGATGATGTCATTCCTGTCGTGCAGTCGAAAGATAGTATTCCTTATGTAATGCCGTCTTATCCTCAGCAAAAGCTGTGGCAAGAGAGCTTAGATGCATTTGGGATGGAAAATACACAGTACCGACCTTTATTTGAAAGGGAAACAAAATTTGCAATCCCTGTTCATGCTCATTTCTATGACAAGCCGTTGCCGCTTGCTGGAGTATTTGAATTGTTAAAAACAGAAAATGAAAGTATCTCTTTAAGTACTGTCCAAAATCTTGAACGTTTCCGAACCCTTTTCAACCATACATATCGACATTCTTTAATCTCGCGCCTTGGCTTGACTGAATGGCATTTTATTGAATCTGCAAATATTTTAAAAAACATTCATTTGTATCAATTGCAACGACCTCTAAACGGATTTACAGTGCCGGAACTTGTAACTTGCGTTTTAAACAAGATTAAAAAGGAGAATAATCAATATGCTTAAAACGGAAAAAATCTTAGTAAATAGTAGAATTGTACAAAGTGGAGGAAATGTAGTTAGTGACATGGATGGGGAAAAAGTTATGTTGAATATTACAAAAGGAAAGTATTACAACTTAGGTGAGCTAGGTGGTGCTATCTGGGGATTAATGAATACTCCGATTGAAGTTAACGAGATAATTACGTCGCTATTATCTGAATACGAAGTAGAAAAGGTTGAATGTGAACAGCAAGTGTTATCTTTTGTCCACTCTTTACATGAAGAGGGATTAATCCAGGTTATCACTGAGGAGTAGCAATTTTTAAATGAAGAAAAAAATGAGAATTATTCCAAAACTGAAGACTCTTGTTTCATTGGAAAAAGAGAAAAAAAAACTTCTTCTTGAAGCTTATGTTTATCTAGCTTGGGCCCGAATTCTAAAAAAAATACCTTTTTCTAAGTTATCCCCTTCATTAGGTACACATATGGCTGAAACAACAACAATTGACAATCCATCTCATCGTGAAAATATTCGCTTTGTTTCAGATGCAATCTATATTATGAGCCGTTATACCTTTTGGGAAAGCATGTGCCTAGTTAAGGCAATTGCTGGTATGAAAATGCTCCAAAGACGTCAGATTGAATCTACCCTTTATTTAGGAACAGCAAGAGATGAAGAGGGAAAGATGATTGCTCATGCATGGTTAAGGAGCGGGTCGTATTTTGTTTCTGGCGCTGAGGAAAAGGATAGATTCACCATCGTCGCAAAATTTGCTAATCAAATTAGAAAAATAGACTAAGAGGAAATAGCGATGAAAATGAACGAAGAAAAAAGAATGGAATCGTTTTCTAAAGAATTGAAGCTCTTGCTCCTCCTTTTGGAAGTAAAAAGTAACACTGACATTATGGTAAGAAATAAAGAAATCTTGAAAGACATAGATTGGGAGCTGTTTATCCAGTTATCGTTACACCATCGTGTTTTTTCGGTGATTTACAAGAGAATAATCGATATTAATAATATTGATATTCCTTCACATGTAGTGCAGGTATTACGCCAGCACTACCAAAAGAATATTTTTCGTATGCTTCAGTTGAGCGGAGAAACAGAGTTTATTGCACAGATTTTTGCTAAACAAGAGATTCGAACTCTTTTTTTGAAAGGCCCTGTACTTGCTGTACATCTGTATGGGGATATTTCCTTAAGAACATCTGCAGATTTAGATATTCTTATTCCTATTGATCAATTGGAGGATGCTGAAGAAATTCTGCTAACTCATGGTTATATAAAAGATGACTATATTCAAACGGTGTTAAACGACTGGAAATGGAGACATCATCATATCACTTTTTATCATCCGCAAAAAAAAATTAAGGTTGAAATTCATTGGCGGCTTAACCCAGGTCCAGCAAAAGAACCGAGCTTTAAGCATTTATGGGAACGGAAAAGGGAGGTCTTCCTTTCGAAAAATCCCGTTTTTATATTAGGGAATGAGGATCTCTTTTTATTCCTAGTTTCACATGGTGCCCGTCACGGCTGGTCACGGTTGCGTTGGTTACTAGATATCGATTATTTCACGAAATTAGTTTCGGATTGGAAGAATGTAAAGAGACTTCTGGAAGAGTATCATTATCTCCATGTTGGAGGTCAGGCACTCATTCTAGCCTCAACTTTATTAAATACAAACATACAGAAAGAAATGAAGGTATTAACTGAAAGTAATCGTTCAGAACGGTTGGCTCAAGAGGCATTTTTTTATATTAAACAAATGGTCAATTTGCATACAGAACCGGTTCCTGACGAAATAGCAAGATATCATAAAAATCATTTATTTTCATTAATGTCCTTTCAGCAAAAGTGTTTATTTATTGCAAGCTTTCTTTTTCCTTATCCAGAGGATGCAGAAGTTTTACCATTACCTAAATTCCTTCACTTTTTGTATTTTCCTTTGCGACCGTTTCTATGGGCATGGAGATGGGGAAGGAAACAAACATTGTCATAGGGGGGAAGGTATAGTGGTGGCATTTATATATTATATAAAACGATTGCATTCTTTTTCAGGGAGTATTCTTTACTGGAATATATTAGCGATGAGCGTAATTAGTTTTTTTGAAGGGATGAGTATTTTTTTACTGATCCCAATAATCAATTTGAGTGGAATAATAGATATAACCGGGGATGATACAAATATTTCCAAGGTGTTTGGATTTATTGATTATTTACCTGATAACTTTGTTCTACCTATCATTCTAGGATTTTTTGTCTTATTAGTTGTCGGACAAAATTTAGTACAACAAAACTTAACGATTAGAAACTCAAAAATCAGCCAGGGATTTATTGGAAAAATGAGGGTCGAAATGTATACCGGTTTATTACAATCTGAATGGAGTTTTTTTTTAAAGAAAAGGAAATCAGATCTTATCAATACCATGACCATTGAATTAGCTCGAGTAGCCAGTGGTATTAATCAATTTTTGCAGCTAATAACTTCTATTGTATTTGCTGTAATCCAGATTGGATTTGCGCTTTGGTTGTCTGTAAAGATGACGCTGTTAGTTTTACTAAGCGGCATCATACTGGCTTTTTTTTCACGTAAGTTTATTAAACAATCTAAAAAACTCGGTAGTAAAACGTCTGTATTGGCACAGGAATATTTAGCTGGCATTACGGATCAATTGAATGGAATTAAAGATATAAAAAGCAATGCTCTTGAAGAATCAAGATTAGCCTGGCTAAGTTCTGTTGTTCAAGGAATGTTTCAAGAACAAGTAGAATATATCAAATTGAGAATGGCTTCCCAAGTATTTTATAAAATAGCATCTACTATTTTAATTGCTGCTTTTATTTTTTTATCCTTTAACATGTTTAATGCACAACCTGAACAATTCTTATTAATCATTATCATTTTTTCTCGTTTGTGGCCACGAATTACAGCGATCCAATCAAGTTTGGAACAACTAGCTTCTACTGTCCCAGCATTTAAATCGTTAATGGATTTACAAAATGAATGCAAAGAGTCGATGGAATGGGGAGTGAAAACTGTTAATGATAAAAGGAGCCCATTTAAAGTTGAGTCGGACATAAAATGTGTCAGTGTGTATTTTCGCTATAACAAAAATGAAGCAACATTTGCTCTACAAGATATCAACTTGACCATTAAAGCGAAGCAAATGACAGCGATAGTAGGGCATTCTGGTGCGGGTAAAAGTACATTGATTGATATATTAATGGGATTGAATAAGCCAGAAAATGGTGAGTTAATAATCGATGGTAAACCATTATCAAGCGAAAATATTAGTTCCTTAAGAAAGTCGATTAGTTACGTTTCACAGGATCCTTTCGTTTTTAATGCCAGCATACGTGAAAATCTTCTCATGGTGGTACCAAATGCGAGTGAAGATCAGCTCTGGGATGCTTTAGAGTTTGCTGCAGCAGCAGAATTTGTTAGAAAGCTTCCGAATGATCTTGATACATTTGTGGGAGACCGTGGCGTCAGGTTATCGGGTGGAGAACGTCAGCGTCTTGTTCTAGCAAGGGCAATATTAAAAAAACCATCTGTGCTTGTTTTGGACGAAGCAACAAGCGCATTGGATACTGAAAATGAGGCGAAAATTCAAACGGCGCTGGAAAGATTGAAGGGAACCATGACGATTATTGTGATTGCTCATCGATTATCAACAATTCGCAATGCTGACCAGGTAATTGTGTTAGATCAAGGGAAAATCATTCAACAAGGTGGATTTAGTCAGTTGGCGAAAGAAAAACGAGGTTTGTTTAGTAACTTATTAGGCAATCAGCAGCAATTGGCCGTTCGAGAGTGATGAGAGGAAATGCAATGGTTAAGAGCATCTTTTTAATAATAGGGATAGCGCTAGTGTTTTCCATCATAATGATGTTGAAGGAAGCGGGAAACTTTCTTGTTATTAACGAAAAACCGGTAAAATCGGATGTGATTATCGTGTTGAGCGGCGGGGGGATAGAGCGTGTAGAAAAAGGCGTTGAACTGTATAAGAATGGTTTTGCGCCTTATTTAATGATCTCAAATGGCCAGGAAGACGGTCTATACGGAGCCGCACAAAAACTGGGGGTACCCAGTGGCTCGATTATCTTGGAAAATCAGGCAAATAGCACAAAGGAAAATGCCTTATTTACAAAAACACTGATGAAGAAGCATCAATTCGAATCGGCTATTGTCGTTTCTTCTGATTATCACATGAGAAGAGTCAAAGGCAATTATGAAAAAGCCATTTCCAGTAGTGGACTGAAACTGATCTATTGTTCGGTCTCTGATAATGGATATGACTCGGACAACTGGTGGGCAACAAGGGATAACCGGCGAGCAACTTATATAGAATATGTTAAATTGGTTGGAAATTACTTTGGGTTTCACGGGAATGATGCTAAGAAAATATTAAATGAAATGTTCTCATTTAATGGAGTTAATGGCGTTTGATTGTTCAAGAAGACATACGAAAAGAGGTGTCTTCTTTTTGTATAAAGCGACTAAGATTATTGGTTCATATAATAAATTACCCTTACTTACATAAATGAGAAATGATTTTAATACTTATCATTATTAAATAAAAGTGCCGAGATAAAATTATCTGGCACTTTTATTTTTTTATATCTTATTAAAACTATATTAGAAAGAATTCCCATATCATCAGTGAGATTTTTTGGTTTCCTAAAACACACTTCTATGTAAGAGTGACGAATAATTTCAACTTTTATAAGCGCTTCTGTTTAAAGCCCCTTATCCAATCCATGTTTCATTCATTATACGAGTCAAAAAACAGTAGGATAGAAGTCCCTAAGTCGGAATTTTAAGTCAAATTTATATAGATACTAACAATCTGTTTTCTTAGAAAAATGTACGCTTCATCATAATTAATACATCTAATCAATTATCTCATTTTACCATAGTATAAAGTAACATCAGGAAAGTGGTGAGAAGTGTAATGGATAACCTGCGGGATTTGAATGATGTAGATCTAAAAACAAATCTTCCGACTAATAATGATGTACTTACTTATGATAGTACTAAATCAAAGTGGGTACCGAGAAATCCTGGTATTGCATTTGAAGATTGGACAATCACTGGTGGAGAATCAGTAATATTAATTGATGATACTCCACCAGAAAATATTAAGGACTTACTGGTTTCCAATATTAATAAAACAAGCTTAACTTTAAATTGGATAGCCAGCCCATCAATAGAAGATGTCAAGGACTATACAATTTACAACGGAACAACATTATTGGGAGTAGTGACTGGAACAACATTCGATATAACTGGATTAACTTCTTCAACAGAATACACGTTCACTGTAAAGGCTAGAGATTATTGGAATAATGAGTCAAGTGGTATAAGCGTTAGTACAAAGACATTGGGAGCCTATGCTATCTCTATGAATGGTACAAGCGATTATATTAAACTGCAACCATTAACATTTGATTCAATTGAATTAACATGTAGTGTAGAACCGATAGCAGGAGTATGGAGCTACTATTTAGATGCAAGAAATGGTACATCTCTTGGTTATATAGCAAGGAATTCAGCTGGTATAGATGCTTATGGTTCTAGTTGGAGTGCTGTATATATAAATGGAGTAGTAAGAAATACTAGTACACCAAATATCACACCAAATACAAAAGTTACAATTAAGGCAGTTTTGCCATCACCTGTAACTGATGACGTAAATATCTTTTCTAATAGTTCCGCAAATGAAAAAATGAAGGGTATTATCTATGAAATAAAGTTATACAACGGTTCAAGTCTAGTTGCTCATTATGATCTTACTCAACAGTTTACAGGCAAGATTATTCCAGATAGCAGTGGTAATGGAAAAACAGCTACTTTAAATGGTGGGACATGGGTGACACAAGGTTGACACTTGATGCAAATAACATATTTAAAATATAGGGAAATGAAGGAGTTGATTGTCATATGCAAGGCAAAATTAAAAAATTAAGGAATGGCAATGAGTATGCCTATCCGATAACCGTATCTGATGCGGTCTATGTAAACGAAAATACCAGTCTTGCAACTTTTTTAGATAATTTGGGTGGTATTGGATCTTACGTACTAGATTTAAATCGATGGGGTGTAAGAAATGATGTCACAGACTTCACGGATAAGAATGTATCAGTTAAGACATCTAACGGAATTAATCTTGCTTTAACTTGGGCAGCGGAGCAAGGATATAAAGAAGTTATTTTACCAAGAGGCACTTATCTGATTGATGAGGAAATATCTATTGAACCTAAGAGTTTTATGACATTAAACTTGGGTGGCTCAACATTAAGAATAAGGGACAATGGATTACAGGGGTATAAAATAATTAACTATAGTAATGGACAACAGTTTTCAAGAGTAACAAACGGTATACTGGAAGGAGATAGACTTACGCATAACTACTCAAGTGGCGGAACACATGAAGCTGGGTTAGGTGTCAGTATATTTGGTAATTCACGTTTTGTCTCAATCGACAACTTAGAAATCTTTAACTGTACAGGTGATGCTATAGCTGGAGGTGCAAATGCAAGTCAAGTAGTCGGGTTTTATTTTACCCCTACTTCTTTTGAACAAGGTGGGATAGACTATACTACTGGTGCGCTTGTTAATGATTCAACTAAAGTTAGATATGTAGGGAAAATAAGTATGACAGCTTATCCTGAAATCGTTAAGAATGGATATTTTAGTATACAAGGTGATGGTTATGGTGGGCTTGGAGGAGAGATAACTGTCGGAGTATACGATGTTATCTTCTATAAAAGTGATCATACTTTCTTGTCCTCCATAAAAGGAGTACAATTCTTTGACGAAGTTGATGTACCTGAAGGTGCGAGCTATGTAAAAATTGTTCTTAACCAATCACTTATTCCTACAAATGGTTACACTATGACTTTACATTCTGCGGCAATACCTAAAAATACTTATATAGAGAAATGTAATATACATCATAATAGAAGACAAGGAGTCAGTATAGGTGGTAAGTGGATTTTCATTAGAGATAATGAAATCCATCATATAGGTGGAATTGGAACTGTAAATGGAACAGCGCCAATGGGTGGAATTGACATTGAGGATGGTTATGCAGCAAACCAGTATATCTTTATTGATAATAACCATTTTCATAACAACACTAACTATAACATAGTTATGAAATCGGCAAGAAACATACGTATAACTAGAAATAGACTCGCAAGTAATGTAGGGTCTAATGGGCTAGCTATAACTGCCGGTTGCGACATGATAACTGTTGCTCAAAACACTATTCATAGATGTAGTTTATCTTTATATGGTGAAATAATGATGTCTGATAATTATTTATATGGGTGCCAAATTTTTGTAACAACAGAAGGCACAAGAGATAAAGACGTAATCATTGATAGTTGTCAATTCCGGAATTGTAGTATGAATATAGGTAGAATAACAAGATATAAGGTTAGAATAAGTAACTGTACATTCGTAAATGATGTGGATAAGAAAGCAATTGGATTCCTTAATACGATAACATTTAACTCTGAGCCTCAAATATTATCTAATTGTATATTTAAAGGTGATGATCTCACTTACTTATTTAATTTAATAACTACCGTTAATGATGACTGGATATTTAGTAATGTAACATTTACAGATATGGTAAAGGGCGTTAGTTTACCTCCTGGTTCGTACACAGGCTGTACATTTGATAATTGTGGAACAATAGGGATAGGCGTTAGTAATACTGTTTATAATGACTTAGAGTATCAATTTAAAGGTTGTAAAATTATGATTACTGATGCGACAATATTCAGCATCGGTAACTGTAAATCAGTTTTAATAAGTAACTGTGATATAAAAGGTACTAAGGGGTATGTTTTCAGATTTTATAACTTTAAAGAATTTATTTTTAAGGGGAATAGGGTTGAGTATACATCTACAACTGACACGTATGAATTTTTTAGGGTAGAAAGTGCTTTCAAAGGTAACAGAATACTCATTGAAAGTAATGATATATTAACCGCAGTATCAAAGAAATTCGTAGAACTTCTTTCTCCTGAAAATATGAAAAATGTACAAGCAACCATAATCAATAATCATTTTACTAATATAAATTATAGCTACAAGGAATTTAATTTAAACGTAACCAAGTGGAACAATACTATCGATAATGTCCTCGATCCTTATTACAAAATATCATCTGAACCTTCTTCTGGTTTTTATAAATTAGGACAAGAGATTAAAAACTCAAATCCCACTCCTGGTGGATTTATAGGCTGGGTATGTACAACAGCAGGTTATGCTAGCAATAAAACATGGACAGCATCTATTAATTATGTGAAGGATACTATTATTCATTCTGGTGGTCACGTCTATCAGGCGCAAAACAATGGTACGTCCGGTCCCACTCCTCCTACATTTCCTGAAAATCCAGGTGGAACAGTTATAGACAATAATATCACTTGGAAAGAACTTGGTTTATTAGCGGTATTTAAGCAATTTGGATCTATACAAATATGATGAGAAAGGCTAACTTAAATAGTTAGTCTTCACTTTTGTTAAGAATAGGTAATTTCTTATTTGATGTAAAGTTTCTTTAGGGATTAAACAAGTATATGTAAATATAATCGTTTTACTTTAATTACTTACAATAAAAGGGGGCCAGGTGTAGAATATCCTTTGTGAAATTAAAGTATTAAATGGTTTATGCTAATCGCATTTTAAAGGAAGTTTTGAAAATTAAATTGACGCGTTCATTATAAAGAACTAAAATGATAACAAAGCAACAAGAAATAATACAATTTGGAATTCATTTCATTTTTAGTTTGTGATTTCCTGAAGGAGTATAAGTTATATGGGTTCAATATAGCTAGATAAATAGTTGAAAAATTTATCTAAATTAGATACCTATTTAAGCGTCAATATTTCTTATTGCAAATAAAGCTTAATATAAAGTTAACATTAATAAGATATAAAAAATGTTTGACACGTTCTTTATAAAGAACTAAAATAAGTGTATAAATAATACGTTAGCCCTAAAAAACTGAGGATTTTTTATAAGGAATGAGGATGATTTTATTTCTTAAGGATTAGTTTGTGAAATTTCGTTCTCTATAAAGAACCAAACGGATGTTGGGGGTGTGCATTCTAAATTAAGGACGAAATCAGTATTTAACGTTTATTGAGCAATAAGGAGTATTATTGGAGGTTGCTATGCAAAAAGAAATAAACTTGAAAGTGCTATTTAGCGTCATCAAAAAACGCTTATTTCTACTCTTGCTTATTACCGCCATTACGACAGGGGCAAGCGGTTACTACAGCATGATATCTGAAGGCCCTCCGCCTATTTATGAATCTTCTGCAAGTATTTTGCTTAATGTTGATAAGCAAGACAACATGAATACATTTGAAGTTATCCTTCGAGATCCTGCAGTTTTGAATAAAGTGGTGGAAGAACTAGGGTTAAACATACCATTAGATGAATTAAATAAACAAATTGTATTTGCAAATGATGGAGGCTCAAAAGTAGTCAAAATTATCGTATCAGACACAAATCCTGAGTTAGCAGCGCAAATAGCTAACTCAACAGCGAATATCTTCACGAAACAAGTCGGTAATATACTTGGAATATACGAGACTAAAATATTATCGGAGGCAAAGGCAAGCAGCATTCCTTCTTCCATGGATACAGAAACATCGCCGCTAAAGTATTTGGTTATCGGGATTGGGCTCGGGCTAGTACTCGGTATCGGAATGGCCCTTTTTCTTGACAGCTTGGATGACACGGTCCAGTCAGAACGTGAAATCGAGCAATTTTTGGGGTTGCCGGCAATAGGTGCTGTTTCGAAAATGAACAATAAAAATACGAAAAGTAAGAAGAAAGGGAAGCAAGTAAGCCTAACAGTGAGAGGTGAAACAAATGGCACTTAAAAAAAAAGAAAGAGGTTTAGTTTCATATACAAGCCCTGATTCAATCGTATCAGAACAATATCGGACCATTCGTACAAATGTGTATTTTTCGGCGGTTGATCAAAAGTATCAAACAATTCTTATCACTTCTCCGGGATATAAGGAAGGGAAGTCAACGACCGTCACTAATTTGGCCATATCAATGGCACAAAAAGGCGAAAAAGTAGTAGCCATCGATGCAGATTTAAGAAAACCGACATTACATACCACATTTAAGTTAGATAATACGAAAGGGTTGGCCAATATTTTAAGAAATGAAATTACATTTGGAGAAGCTGCAAATCAGACAGGAATTGAAGGTTTGGATGTTATAACAAGCGGACCAATTCCTTTCAATCCAGCCGATTTGCTTTCTTCACCTGTGTTGGATAAATTGATTGAAAGCGCAAAAGAGTGTTATACGGTTATACTGTTTGATTCTCCTCCTATTTTAGAGCTAACGGATGCAAGAATTTTAGCGAACAAGTGTGAAGGCACCATTTTAGTTGTGTGCAATGGCAAGACTCAAATGGAAGAAGCCATCGAAACAAAGAGATTATTAGAGCTTGCAAGAGCAAACTGCATAGGTGTGATCCTAAATAAAAAAAGTTAGAGAAAAAATTTTTATCTTTATGTTCTTTATTAAGAACTAAAAATATCTTATAACGAATTTATATAGTGATGGTAAATAAAGTTTATGAATTTGGCGATGTCTCCTTGCCGCTATCAATGGAGGCACTCGATCATGCTGTGGGTTGAAACAGACCTTAGACGCTAGTCGTCGAAAGTGTGATGTGAGGGAGGGTTGAATGCCCTACTTTATATTCTATTAAAGTTTTTAACTATAAGGTCTTTGCTAAAGGGTTTATAGTTAAGTACTTTAATATGGAGGTCACCATTATAAGGAGTTGGATGAAATGAGAAATATAGATCAATACCCGAAATCAATAAAAAAAGCAGTTCGTTATATTAAACAAGATGCATCAATTGAACAACTACAAGCAATTCAAAAGTTAATTGAATATGCCATTGAAAGACGGATATCAACGTTCAAAAAAACATCTTAATAAATCGTGTTGGAAAGGGTGAGTTCGTTGACTTATCGTCAGAGGTTATCATTTTTGGCTTTAGTGGATTCGGCTATCGTTTTGACAGCCATTTTTTTTAGCAGTTTTTTAGTGAATGCCGATCTACATGTGATTACGTTTCCTATCGTTGTATATTCTATTACTTTATTAATTGGCCATCATGTTTTTTCCTTTATTTATAAGCTGTATAAAAAGGCATGGGAATATGCAAGTATCGGAGAGTTATTGATTATTTTCAAAGTAATTACGTTTTCGATTGTGACAGTAGCTTCTGTTCAACTAGTGATCAGCCAAAACATACATTTTCGTATGCTTGCCGTCACATGGATGCTGCACGTACTGTTAATCGGCGGTTCGCGTTTCATTTGGAGAATGTTCCGCGACACTTATATTAAAAAGGCAGATGACAAGAAACGAACGTTAATTGTCGGAGCTGGTGCTGCAGGAGCCATGATTGCAAGGCAACTGTTGAATAATCATAACGCGGAATTATTACCTGTCGCTTTCATTGACGATGATGTGAAAAAACAACATCTGGATATACTTGGGATTCCAGTTGTAGGTGGGGTCGAGCATATTGAGGAAAGTGTGCAAGAACTAGAAATCGATAACGTCGTCATAGCCATTCCATCCTTAAGTAAAAAAGAATTAAATGTTATTTTTCAAGAATGTGCGAAAACGAAGGCGAAAACGCAAATACTTCCAATGATTGAAGATTTGGCTACAGGTAAGGTTTCGGTTAATCAATTCCGGGATGTTCAAGTAGAGGATCTGTTAGGCCGAGATCCGGTCGAGCTGGATATTGACAGCATTTCAGAATATGTCACCAACAAAGTCGTATTGGTGACAGGGGCGGGCGGATCAATCGGTTCCGAAATTTGTCGTCAAATCGCTAAATTTAATCCAAAGCAACTCGTTTTATTGGGACATGGCGAAAACAGTATCTACACGATTGAAATGGAGTTAAGGGATTTATACAGGCATACTGATATCGAATTCATCACCGAGATTGCAGACTTGCAAGATGAAATCAAAATGATAGCTGTTATGGACACGTATCATCCGCATGTGGTCTACCATGCTGCTGCACATAAACACGTGCCGCTAATGGAACGTAGTCCGGAAGAAGCCGTCAAAAACAATGTGATTGGCACGATGAATACGGCGAAAGCAGCCAGTATGAACGATGTTGAAACGTTTGTCATGATTTCGACGGATAAAGCGGTGAACCCGACAAGTGTAATGGGATCAACAAAACGGATTGCTGAAATGATCATCCAATACATGGATCAAACGAGCAGTACAAAGTTTGTCGCCGTTCGCTTCGGAAATGTGTTAGGAAGTAGAGGCAGCGTCATTCCACGGTTTAAAAAACAGATTCAAGATGGCGGGCCGGTTACGGTTACACACCCAGACATGATCCGCTATTTTATGACAATTCCGGAAGCGTCTAGACTCGTCATTCAGGCCGGCGCCCTTGCCAGAGGAGGGGAAACGTTTGTATTGGATATGGGAGAACCGGTGAAAATTGTGGATTTAGCCAAGAATTTAATCAAGCTATCAGGAAACAGTGTTGAGGACATTGGGATCGAATTCACGGGAATCAGGCCTGGTGAAAAGCTCTTTGAAGAATTGTTTAAGGAAAATGAAGTGGATGAACAGCAAGTGTATCCAAAGATTTACATAGGAAAAACGACAAATCTATCAATGGAAGAAATTGAAAAAATCATCTCGACATACCATGTTCTCGATCGAGACAAGTTGAGAGAAGAGCTATTAATGTTAGCTAATCATAACGTGGCTCAGAAAAAATTAATCCCAATATCGAGCTAAATTTTTTAAAGGGAAGATTCAATTTATATATCAAGCAATGGCTGTAAAAGGAGAGAAATTTAATGAAATTTAAGAAATTAGGAGCTGTTGTATATAGCATTGCTTTGTTAAGCGGATGTAACACAGATACAGGAGCTTCTAACCAAGCTTCTAACCAAGTGGAAGCTAAGAATGTAAAACAGAAAAGTTCTCAAGAAGAGATAACGCTAAGTGGTCGTGCTGAGCCGTATCAAGAAGTAATTGTATCTCCATCCGTCGAGGGGAAAATCAAAAACGTGTTTGCTGACTTAGGTTCTTATGTGAAGCAAGGACAGAAATTAGCAGAACTCGATGAAGGGAACTTGGCTGCCCAAGTCAAACAGGCAGAAGATCAAATAAAAGTTGTTGAAGCACAAGGGAACTTAACAGCCATGGAACATCAAATTGCTCTTAATCAAACAATGGCGAGCCTCAATCAAGCGATGGTAGGCCTTAATACGATGCTTCCACCTGAATCGCCCAAGCTGCCGGAAGCACCGGCATTGTCAGGTTTCCCGGAATTAGAGGAAGCGAAAACGGCCGTAAAGGATGCTGAAATGGCCCTTGCTGAAACCATCCAGGAATGGGAGACAACGAATGAGTTGTTTGAAAATGGACTCGTTTCGAAGCAAGAGATGGACTTGGCCGCTGCAGCCAAAAATAAAGCCGAAATAGAGCTGGAAAGAGCAAAGAAAAAGGTAGAAACCGAGACAGCCAAAGTCGATCTTCAGAAAAAATATGAAGAAGAGAAAACAAAGTATAAACAGGAAAAAGAGAAGTATGAGCAAGAAAAGGCGAAGTTCGAACGGGAAAAAGCACAGTATGACCAGGAAGCAAACCAGGCTGCCCAGCAAACCGATAAGTCCGCACAGGACACAATGAAACTGCAGACACAATCTGCTTCTGTTACAGACCAAATGACACAAATCGCTATTGAAAATGCAAAGGCCGAACTTGAGGCGATTCGCGCCCAGTACAAAAACCTTCCGATTGTTTCCCCTGTTAACGGATTTATCACCGAGAAAAAAGGAAGAATCGGAGAATTGGCTTCACCTGAGAGTCCTTTATTTGTGATTACGAATCTCGATAAACTTTATATCAGCATCAATGTTCCTGAAAGCATGATTAATCGCTGGAAGGAGAATCAATCTGTCAAAGTGGAGATTCCGACACAGGGGATCACAGTGGACGGCAAGGTGGTGTATATAGGATTAATGCCTAATAAGAATGAACAAACGTATCCTGTTAAGGTGTTGATTGACAACGCCGATCATAAAATAAAAGGCGGTATGAAGGCAGTTGTCAGCTGGAAGATGGAGAGCGGAGGCAGCCAAACTCAATGACCGGGATGAAAACGATAAAAATGTAAGGGTGATGAAAATGCCTGGGAAAGTATTGTTTTGTGCGACTGTCGATTATCATTTCAAAGCATTTCATCTGCCATATTTGAAATGGTTTAAAGAACAAGGTTGGGAGGTCCATGTCGCGGCAAGCGGGAGCATGGACCTTCCGTATGTAGATGAAAAATATGACCTTCCGATTCAACGATCTCCTTTTAAGCCAGCAAACGTTCAAGCCTACAAGGAACTAAAAGCCATCATTGATCAAAACAAATACTCCATCATCCATTGCCATACACCAATGGGCGGAGTGCTTGCACGGTTGGCTGCGCGACAAGCAAGAAAAAAGGGAACAAAAGTGATTTATACGGCTCATGGCTTTCATTTTTGCAAAGGAGCTCCCCTTTTAAACTGGCTGGTTTACTATCCGATTGAAAAAAGATTGGCTAGTTATACAGATTGTCTTATTACGATTAATGAAGAAGATTATAACTTGGCCATTAATCATCGATTTAAGGCAAAGAAAATCGAACATGTTCACGGTGTCGGGGTTGATACAAATCAATACAGACCGGTGAATGAAGTGCAAAAGCATGAACTAAGAAAATCGTACGGATATCACCCGGACGATTTTTTACTGTTTTATGCAGCTGAATTTAATAAAAACAAAAATCAACAGTTATTAATTCATGCTCTTGCTTTGCTAAAAGATGAAGTGCCGAAAGCTAAGCTGTTGTTAGCGGGGGACGGTGCTTTACTGGATGAATGTAGAGAATTGGCTACTAGGCTGGGAGTAGAGAAGATGGTCCATTTTCTAGGCTATCGCAAAGACATCCAATCATTGTTGTCCATATGTGACGTCGCGGTTGCTTCCAGCCTTCGCGAAGGGCTCCCCGTTAATATCATGGAAGCAATGTCGTCCGGTTTGCCGGTTGTGGCTAGTGATAATAGAGGCCATAAGGAACTGATTACAAATGACAAGAATGGTTGGATAGTAGATTGTCAGAACGAAAAGGCACTGTCTGAAAAGATAAAGCTGCTTTCTTTAAACAGCGAGTTAAGGATAAAACTTGGATTGAGCGGTCGTAATCTTATGGAGAGTGCATACAGCATTAATCATGTTTTAGAGCAGAAAAAGAATATTTACACTAACTTTATGGAAAAACAGGAGGGTTTAAAGTGGGCTGTCCATTAAGGATTTTACATGTAGTCGTCAATATGAATCGGGGCGGGGCCGAAACCCTTATCATGAATTTATATCGTAATATCGATCGGTCTAAGTTTCAATTCGATTTTCTAACCTGTAAAGAAGGAGTTTTCGATGAAGAAATAATAGAGATGGGCGGGAAAATTCACCGAATTCCATACGTGACCGATGTTGGTCACTTTGATTATGTTAAAGCATTGAATGTTTTCTTCACAACTCACCAGGAATACAAGATTGTACACTCCCACATGGATAAAATGAGCGGTTTAGTCCTTCGTTCAGCCAAAAAAGCCGGTGTACCAATACGGATAGCTCATAGCCATAGTACCCGTAGTGAGGGGGGGATTACAGCTAAGATATATAAATGGTATGCAGGAAAGTTAATATTATCATGTGCAACAAATCTATTAGCATGCTCAAATAACGCTGCCAGTTGGTTATTTATGAACAAAGCCGATAAGGCCATGATTATAAAAAATGGTATTGAGTGTGATAGATTTGTTTTTTCGCCAGAGATAAGAAGCCAAATTAGAGAGGAATTAGAAATTGCTCCGGATAGTTTTGTAATTGGCCATGTAGGAAGATTTTCTCCTCCAAAGAACCATTCATTTCTTATAGATACTTTTGCACAGTTGGTTAAAGATCAACCAGACTCCATTCTCGTCTTAGTAGGGGATGGGCCGCTTCGTTTAGATATTGAAAAGAAAGTAGTGGATTTAAATTTAACAGACAAAGTTAGGTTTCTTGGAGTTCGAAATGATATAAATCTTTTGCTTCAGGCATTTGATGTGTTTTTGTTTCCATCCTTATATGAGGGGTTACCAGTTACTCTTATAGAGGCACAGGGAGCAGGATTACCCTGTATAATATCTGACGTAATTACACAGGAAGTTGATATGGGAATTGAATTGGTAGAATATTTTTCTTTGGATGATAAAGGGATTTGGGTTGAAAGAGTAAAAAGCATGCGAAAAAGACTTTTGTCACGTAATGTACCTCCAGAAACTTTACCCAATAAAGGATATGATATTAAAAATACGGCACAACTAACTCAAGACTTTTACTTAGCTATATCGGGGTGAATGATTTGAAGAAGATAACCATTTTTACACCGTCATATAATAGAGCATACTGTCTTCATCATTGTTATGAGAGCCTTAAACGTCAAACAAGCAAAGAGTTTATATGGTTAATAATCGATGATGGATCTACTGATCATACAAGGGATTTAGTAAGTAGTTGGATTACTGAGAATGTAATTGAGATAAGGTATCACTGGCAAGAAAATCAGGGAATGCATGGAGCTCATAACACAGCCTACGAACTGATAGATACTGAGCTAAATGTATGTATCGATTCCGATGACTACATGCCAGATGATGCTGTAGAAAAGATACTTTCTTTTTGGAGAAAATATGGGAGTAATAAAGTCAGCGGTATAGTTGGACTTGATTCGTATACGGATGGACGAATTATCGGTTCAAAGTTGCCAGAGCATCTTGAAAGCTCAACACTCTTTGCTTTATACAATAGACATGGCGTAACAGGTGATAAGAAACTGGTTTATCGGACAGAATTAATAAGGCAGTACCCTTATCCAATCTTCAAAAACGAAAAATATGTCGGCTTAGCATACAAATATTATATGCTTGATCAAGAGTATGAAATGTTACTTATGAATGAAGTCCTTTGCTGTGTAGAATATTTACCTGACGGTTCATCAATGAACATGCTAAATCAGTATCGTAAGAACCCGAAAGGTTTCGCTTTTCTCCGTAAGGAGCTTATGAAATTGCAATTTGCAAGCTCATTGTTTAAATATAGACAGGCGATACATTATGTATCGAGTAGCTGTATAGCTCGAGATAGAAAGTTTATCAGGGAAACACCCTGCAAAATCCTCACGTTTCTAGCTATTCCATTTGGAATTATATTATATTGTTACATTATGAGAAAAACAAGGATTTCTTAACTATTCAAAATAGCGATAAAAATTTATAAATAATTACATCTCCTTTAGTCGTAAGAATCATAACTTTTATTTTAAATAAAGAAAGATGAATAGCATTGTAGGTTATATAATTTATATTGATTTGAAGTTGAATAAGTTAGTTTAAGAGCAATTTGGTAATAATTTGAAAGGGAATAAAAAATGACTATACTATGGATTAACCTTGCTATAGTGCTTATTTTTTCTTTTTTTGCAAGATATTTCGCTGTGCCTGTAACCATTGGACCCGTGTTTGTCAAGCCTAATAAATTTATGGTTTTTATTGTTAGTTTATCTCTAATATTAGTGTCTGGTCTCCGAATAAATCTTGGAGACACATTTGCCTATATGCATGGATATAAAATTACCAATTTCAATTTCGAAGGTGCTAAAGAAGAAAATGAATTTGGCTTCTACCTTTTACAAATGTTTTTGAAGAATATTTCAGATGATCCCCAGTTATTAGTTTTCACAACAGCCTTGATAACAAATGTGCTTATTATACTTGTTTTGTATAAATATTCTAGATTATTCGAGTTGAGTTTATATGTTTACATAACAGGAGGAATGTACCTAGTCTCGATGAATGGTATCAGACAATTTCTAGCTGCTGCAATCGTTTTTGCTGGTACAAAATATATACTTGAAGGTAACTGGAGAAAGTTTATTCCACTTGTACTTATTGCAACAACAATTCACCAAAGTGCATTTATCATTATTCCAATTTATTTTTTGATTAGGGGGAGAGCCTGGTCAAGGAAGACTTTTATCTTCCTTTTTTCATCAGTCCTTATAGTCATAGGATATAGCCAATTTTCTGAATTATTATTCGCGGCTATAGACAATACTGGGTATGGTCATTATGCTACATTCTCTGAAGGTGGAGCAAACATAATTAGGGTAGTGGTTTTTGCTATGCCTGTACTCTTTGCTTATCTTGGGAGGGAAAAATTAAGAACGATATTTCCAACCAGTGATTATATTGTAAATTTATCAATAATGGGCTTAGTCTTTATGATAGTCTCAACGCAAAATTGGATTTTTGCAAGGTTTGTTATTTATTTTGGACTTTATCAATTAATATTGATTTCTTGGGTTACAAAGTTATTTGCTGAAAAGAACCAAAAATTTATTTATTACGCAATTTTAGTGTGTTACTTCCTTTATTTTTTTTATGAAAATGTAATAAGTTTGAAGATTATTTATGAAAGTAATATTATTAAAATTTAATCTAGCAAAATAAACTTATATCAAATTAAATCAGTGTTTTTGAAGTTTCTGAAAGTATTACGGGGGAGATGGAGATGGATAATTTAAATCCCATAAGAGTACTTCATGTTGTTGGAGCTATGAATAGAGCAGGAACAGAAACAATGTTAATGAATATTTATAGAAATATTGATAAAAGTAAAGTACATTTTGATTTTATTTCATATAGCCAATTAGACGCGCATTATGATGAAGAAATAAAAAAACTAGGCGGAAGAGTTATTAGGTTATCTAACACTCAATCTGTAAAAGAGATCTTTGATGTGATAAAAAAATATGGTCCTTACGAGGTTGTTCATTCTCATACATTATTTCATTGTGGTATAGCTAATGTAGCTGCTAAATTAGCAGGCATTAAAGTGAGGATAGCACATGCCCATACAACATCAGATAGAAGTGACACTTTTATTAGAAGAGTTTACATTAGCTTAATGAGATATGTTATAAATATCTTTTCAACTCATCTATTAGCCTGTAGTAATGAAGCAGGCAAATATTTATTTGGAGAAAGAGGTTTAAAAAAATTAAAATATATGTACTTTCCGAACTTAATTGATTACTCAAAGTTTCTGAAAGAACCAAGAGAAGAAGTGAATAAATTTAAGATTGAAGAGGGATTGGAAAATAGTATAGTGATAGGTCATATAGGTAGATTTATTGAATCTAAAAATCATAAGTTTTTATTAAGAGTAATGAAAGAATTGATAATAAAAGACAATGCGATTAAATTGTTATTAGTTGGTGATGGTGACTTGAGACCTCAAATAGAACAGTTAGCCAAAAAAGAAGGTATATATGACAATATTAGATTTGTTGGAATACGGGACGACATCCATACTATGCTACATAGTATGGATATTTTTGTTTTTCCATCAATATATGAGGGATTAGGGCTAGTATTATTAGAAGCTCAAGCTAGTGGATTACCATGTATCGTATCTGAGGCTATTCAGCCTGAAGGCGATTTAAAATTAGAACTAGTGACCAAACTTTCACTAGATGATGGAGCGGATGTCTGGGCGGATAAAATAATGGATCTGGCTGGTAAAAAAGAAAAAAATATTAATAAAATAACTACTGGTTTTAAAAAGAATGGATATTTAATATCAGCAGGAACTTCAAAACTAATAAATATATATAAAATGTAGATATGGAGCGATGTATGAAAAAAATATTAATTTCTTCATTTGATATGGAAGTTGGAGGAGTAGAAAGAAGTCTTATAAGCATGCTAGAAAATTTTGATTACAAAAACTATGCTGTTGATTTGATGCTATACAAACACCAAGGTGATTTTATGGATTTAGTTTCTGATCAGGTGAACTTATTAGACGAGATTCCACAATACGCAACTTTTAGAAAATCAATAGCGGAAATCTTACAAGATAAACATTATAATATTGCAATGTCCAGAATTTTATCTAGAATGAGTGCTAACTTTATAGGCAGAATGAAAAAGCTGAAGGATCCGGGATGTTATCAAATGCAATTAATGTGGAAATATACTTTGAAGTTTCTACCCAGAATATATAAAGAATATGATGTGGCAATTAGTTATTTATGGCCACATTATTTTGTAGCTGATAAGATTAAAGCTAAAAAAAAAATAGCATGGATTCATACCGATTTTTCTACAATAGAGACAAATATAGATTTAGATTTAAAAATGTGGAATAAATTTGATCATATCGTAGCTGTATCAGAAGCGTGTAAAAATTCATTCTTACAAAAATATAGTCAATTGAAAGATAAGGTTGTTGTAATAGAAAATATAACTTCTCCAGAGTTTATTAGAAGAATGGCTAATGAAGAAGTAGATAACCCAATGATTGATGATAATAGATTTAAAGTTGTAACAGTGGCCAGATTATCTCATGCTAAAGGAATTGATAATGCTGTCAAAGCTTTAAAGATATTAAACGATAAAGGTTATAGTGATATTGCCTGGTATGTAGTCGGATATGGCGGCGATGAAACTATAATTAAAAACTTGATAAGGGAATTAAAAATAGAGAGCAGCTTTATACTGTTAGGGAAGCAAACTAATCCGTATCCATATATGAAAGAAGCTGACCTATATGTGCAACCGTCTAGATATGAAGGAAAGGCTGTTACAGTAGGGGAAGCTCAAATACTTTCAAAGCCTGTTATGATTACTAACTATCCAACAGCAAAAAGTCAGATGAAAAATGGATTTGATGGATATATTACAGAATTATCTGTTGAAGGAATAGCAGATGGAATCGAAAGGCTGTATAAGGATCCTACTTTAAGAAAAGAGTTAGCTAATAACTGTAGTAAAACAGATTATAGTAACAGTGATGAATTAAATAAATTGTATAGCTTAAATAGATAAAAGTTATAAAAAGGAAGTGAAAGCATGAAGATATGTACTATAACTTGTCATGATGTATACAATCATGGTGCTTCCTTGCAAGCATATGGGTTAATGAAGCATTTAATGAATTGTGGCCATGAGATTGAAATAATAGATTACAAGCCGGATTATTTAAGTAATCATTATAATCTATTAAGTATTGCTAATCCTAAATGGGAAAAAAATATTATAACAAAGTCAATTTATTTGATACTAAAGGTTCCAACTAGAGTACTTGGATTAAGGAGAAAAAAAGCCTTTGATAGATTTACTTCTAAATACTTAAAAGTAACTAAATCAAGATTCACTTCTAATGAAGAGTTAAAAAAAAATATTCCCTATGCGGATGCATATATATGTGGTAGTGATCAAATTTGGAATACGTTACATAAAAATGGAAAAGACCCTGCGTTCTATTTAGACTTTGTACCCAACGAAAAAATAAAGGCGTCCTACGCAGCAAGCTTTGCAACTGACACAATCTCAGATGAAATTAAACTTATGGTAAAAGAGAGAGTAGAGAGATTAGATGGTGTAGGTGTAAGAGAGAAAAGCGGTGTTGAAATCCTAAAGAGATTGGGTATAAATAGGGCGGTTAATGTTGTTGATCCAGTTTTTTTATTGGATAAAGAAGAGTGGAACAACATTGGAACAAGAGAATTTAAAGAAGAGTACATTTTAGTATATGATTTTGATAATAGTATGTTAGTAAAAAAATTGGCTATCGAAATTGCTAAAGAAAAAGGATACAAAATATATATTATAAATCCTGGTAAATTGAAATATGCTGATAGGTATTTTAATTTTGATGGACCAGACACATTTGTATCTCTTGTTAGAAATGCACAATTCATTATATCCAATTCATTCCATGCAGCTGTTTTTTCAATAATTTACGAAAAAGATTTTTTGATAGTTAACAGAACTGAAGCTATAAACACAAGGATGAGAGATCTGTTAGATGATTTAAAAATGAACGGAAGATTAATAAATGAGAACTATAAATTAAATGAGATATTGAAAAAAGTTGATTATAAAGAGAGCAAAAAGATATTAAATGAAAAGATTACATTTTCTAAGAAATATTTAGGAGATGTGTTATCTAGAGACCATGGAGTGAGGAATATACTATGAAGAAGATACTGTTTGTCATAGATTCCTTAAATAGTGGAGGGGCCGAAAAAAGTTTAGTGTCATTGCTGACCTTATTTGACTATAAAAATTATGAGGTAGATTTATTAATGTTTTCACAAAAAGGGTTATATCTGTCTCTATTGCCTAAAGAAGTTAATGTGTTAGAAGTGCCTATGTTTATGATTAAACAGTCTAGTGGAGTAAGGAATTTAATAAAGAATAAAAACTTTCAAGAGTTATATAGAAGGCTTGGAGCATCTATTTCGTTAAGAAATCCTTATTATAAGAAGAAAATGCACGGAGCACAAATAAATTGGAAATGGACTGCTAAAGGAATAAGCAAGTTAGATAAAAAATATGATGTTGCAATAGCCTATAGTCAAGGGATGCCTACCTATTTCGTAGCAGAAAAGGTTATTGCTAATAAGAAACTTTGTTGGGTTAATACAGATTATAGAGTAGCCTCTTATAACAAAGAGTTTGACTTAAAGTATTACAGTAAGTTCGACAACATAATAGCTGTATCTGATTCTTGTAAGGGTGTTTTGAGTGAAGAGTTAGCTAGTATGAAGTCAAAAATAAGAGTTGTATACGATATTATATCGCCAAACCTTGTTAAATCGATGGCTCATGAAAATGGGGGATTTACTGACAAGTATGAGGGATTAAAAATATTGACTATAGGGAGATTGGTTCATCTAAAAGGATACGATATGGCTATTCAAGCCTGTCATAAACTAAAGCAAGAAGGAATTGAATTCAAATGGTATGCAATAGGAGAAGGAGATTTAAAAACTAAGCTTGAGAATATGTTAAAAGAAAATGGCTTAGAAGATCACTTTATATTTTTAGGAACTCATTCAAATCCTTATACCTTCCTTCAACAAAGTGATATATATGTTCAACCATCAAGATTTGAAGGATATGGACTGGCAATAGCAGAAGCCAGAATATTACAAAAGCCTGTAGTAGCTACTAACTTTACAGTAGTTCATAATCAAATTAGAGATAGAGAAAACGGATTAATAGTTAACATGGATTCAGAAGATTTATATAGAGGAATTAAAGAAATAATAGAAGACAAAAACTTAAGACAACGTATTTTTTTAAACTTAGGTAAGGAAAACATTGGGACAGAGGAAGAGATATTTAAGGTGTACTCTTTAATAGAATCCTAACTAATTTAAGTTGGTGAGGCAAATGAGATTAAAAAAGGCAAGTATAAATGTTTTTATTAATTTATTAACTTTCATAATAGGGCTATTACCATCGTTTATAGTAAGAAAAGTTTTTTTAGATTCATTAGGAAATGAAATGCTAGGTTTAAACTCATTATATACAAATATAATAGGATTATTATCTATTATAGAATTAGGTATAGGAAGCGCCATTATATATTCCTTATATAAGCCTTTTGCTGAAGATAATAAAGAAAAAATAAAAGGATATTTAAATTACTATTCTAAGTTTTATAGGATAGTTGGATTTGTAATTTTAGTATTGGGTTTACTAATACTCCCATTCTTGCATTTATTTATAAGAGATGAAGTTAATATATTAGATGCACAATTATACTTTATTCTGTTTTTGATAAATACTCTTATTAGTTATTTATTTTCGTATAAATTATGTATTTTAAATGTGGCCCAAGAAGGATATAAGGTATCCATTGCAACTACGCTTTCCAAATTATTAATATCTATTTTACAGCTTATAGTGCTTAAAATATACCCGAGTTTCTATGTGTATATTTTCATTCAGATATTTATTAACTTAGCCTATTACTTATTTATGAATGTATATATAAATAATAGATATAAATGGATTAAGACTACTGTGGGGAGTATAAATCAGGAGGAAAGAACATCTTTAATCAAAAATGTTAAGGCAATATTCATTCACAAGATAGGCGGTACAGTTGTTTTTGGTATTGATAATTTGATTATTTCAACTTTTATCAATTTGACAGTTGTAGGTATATTTAACAGTTATCAGATGGTAATAGGAGCTGCACAAGGAATAATCTCTAGTGCTCTTTCAGGAGTTACAGCTAGCGTAGGGAATTTGCTAGTAGAAGAAAATACAGAAAATGCATATAAAGTGCATAGAAGGTTATTCTTTATGAGCTTTTGGATAGTCTCATTTGTAACTATTTCTTTATTTAATACTATAAAACAATTTGTATTACTATGGTTAGGAGAAGGCCAGATATTGGATCAATTAACTATAAGTTTAGTATTAATAAATTTTTATTTTATGTTAATGCGTGGATCTGTTGAAAGATTTAAAGAAGGTGGTGGAATTTATCATCAAGATAGATTTGCTCCATTATTTGAAGCGGCTATAAACTTGCTTGCATCTATTGTTTTAGTCAAAGCTATAGGATTACCAGGTGTATTTTTAGGAACTTTAATAAGTAATATATGTGTTGTATTTTGGATTAAGCCTAAGATGGTTTATAAATATGTATTTAAGAAGAAATTAAGCGACTACTTTAAGATGTATTTTAAGTATCTATTGATTGGATTCGTACCTTTAGTGATAACCAATATAGCAACGCTGTCATTAAAAGAAAGTAATAGTATTTTTGCCTTTGGGGCTAACTGTATGATAAATGTAACTTTAATCAACTTAATATATCTCCTTGTGTTTAGGAGAAATGAAGAATTTATATACTTTAAAGGTTTAATATTAAATTTTTTAATGAGAACTAAGAGATTAGTCCTGAGAAAAAAAACGATGGAGTTGTAACTATATATTGGTGTTTAGTTTGTTAATATAAGGAAAGAAAGGCTGCTATATTTTTATAAGTATAGTGGCTTTCTAATTATATCTAGATCTTTAGTATTTTCGAGATGGTTATATTGTATTTTAGTAGTAATATCTTATAACTTATATTATTTAAAAGTAATTTAACAGTGAAAGTCAAGGAGGGATAATTAGTAACAAAAACAATTTTTATTAGGAGGCGAGGTTCTTGGAGAGAAATTATGCAATAGATTATTTTAAATTTTTCGCAATTTTTTTTGTTGTCTGCATACATACAGCACCATTTTATGGTACAGATGTAATAGGAATCGATGGTAAATACATAGAATTTATAACAAATACATTTGCAAGATTTGGTGTTCCTTTTTTCTTTTTAGTGTCAGGCTTTTTGTTTGGACAAAAAATTACAACTAATAATAATCCCAAAAAATATTTTAATAAATATGTTTTTAAATTAGTTAAACTGTTTGTTTCTTGGTACGTATTTTATTTAATATATGATAGTGTGATATCCATTTTAAGAGCAGTTGTAAAAGGTTTAGATATTAAAATTGCAATAATCACTTACTTGAATTCTGCGTTAAATTTAAATTTATTATACTATGGTGGAGGATTAACTTCTCACCACTTATGGTATTTAACTGCTCTTATTTGGTCTGTAATTATTTTATTTATTTTTATTAGTGTTAAGAAGTTGAGTTTGTTGCTTATTTTCAGCTTATTTTTAAATTTTCTTGGACTTTTTGGACAAATTTATTCGGGGATTTTTCATTTGTCAATACAAACTAGAGATGCTATATTTTTTGGGTTATTTTATACAACGTTAGGTTGTTATTTTGCTTTTAACTACAATTGGTTGAAACAAAAAATAAATAATACAAAATCTAGCTTTTTAATAAGCCTTTTTTTGTTTTTTTCCTTTACCCAGATTGCAGAAAGATCAATTGCAGTTTTAATGTGGGATGGAACAACAGGGGGGGTAGATTATTATATATCTACAATACCGGCTACAATATGTCTATTTTTAATAGTTGTGAAAAATAGACATTTAGGAAAAAATTCAATTTTATCTAAAATAGGTAAAAATGCTGTGGGGGTTTATGTAACACATACACTATTTATTAGTTTAACATTTCTGATATTTAGTTTTTTAGGAGTAGAAGATGTGAAGCAGTATTTTCTGTTCCATTTGCTATTCACACCAATAGTTTTCACTACTTCCTATTTATTTTATAGCATGTTACAGATATTTAAGAAAAAAAATAGACAATTATTTGATAGATTCTTTTCAGCAAATCTAATAAATTTTGAAAATCAAAAATAAGTGATACTAACATCTACTTATTTTTTTATTTATATAATATTTTACTGCTAAAAGCAATTAATTCTACAAGAGACCAACTTGCTTTTTATTTAATTTTTCTTAATTTTAGTGTAAATGATAGTCCTACAATAATTTTTTCTTTATATTTCTGTTGTTTTATACCCAATTTGTTTTATTTTCTTGATTAGGTATTTATTAATATCAATATGCTCTAAATAACGGTTATGAGATAAAGACATAGAAAAGGCTGATAATATCAGTCTTTTTTCTTGTGTTCCTAGCATGGGCTCACTCTATAGGGGAGAGGCTCGAACGGTGAATGGAATAAGCAGTGGGTAGCTTAACGTAAAGGTATCTGTGGACCCTGAAGGAAACGAGCAGCTAACCTTAGATGTGAGAAATATGACCGTTATAGCAGTCTGGAAATAGTTAGATGAGAGAAGGTGAAGTAGAGTGAATGAAGCCAGGTAGATGGAGGAACCGAATGGGTGTGCTCTTACCAGGAGGAATTTGAATGGAACACCAAATATTCTTGACAACCTGTCTGTCTAATTATAAATAAATGAACAATCAGCAGTGAATATAGGTCACAATGGGAGGGATTGCTCCAGAGAGACTTAAATTAAATAAAAAACTAAAGCATCAGGGTAAATAAAAATTATTACTTTCTTAGAGTTTATTTTCATATTTTTGGAGGAGATAACCATGAAAAAAGTTTTTCCACTACTTTGTGCAGCGACCATCGTCAGCTCACCTTTTGCGGGTTATGCACAAGCGAATGAGATGAAACAAGAGGTTGAAGCAGATCAAACAACTACGGTCAATGAAACAGAAGACGAAAACACAGAAAAGGCAACTCAACAAGAGGCTGTTAAAGAGTTAACGTTAGAAGATGTTATTAAACGAGGAACAGAAAACAGTAAAAATTTAACGGTGCTGCAACTTAATCTAGAATTGTCGAAAAATGAGCTTTTAAAGACGGATTATGATAAAAACAAGGCTGCCCGGGATATTAAAAAACTGGAAGATAAAATTGATGATTTAAAAGATGAACGAGATGATTTAACAGATATAAATGACAGAATTCAAAATAGCAAAGATCGAATGGAACATCAAGAATCAATTGAAGCATTAGAAGAGGAAATTGAATCGTTGGAAATGTCGGTCAAACAATTAGAGACTGGACAATTGCAGTTGCAATTTCAGGAGGAAGAAGCAAAAGAAGGGGTACGGCTTATGCTCACGTCTTCGTATACAAATCTCTTATTGCTTCAAGAGCAAATAGATTTCACGAAAAAATCGCTGCAATCTGCCATTAATGATGTCAATAAGCATCAGCTTTTATATAATCTTGGTAGAGTATCTCAGGAAGCGGTTCGTCAGGTTCAAATCGCCAAGGAGAATGCAGAAAGACAATTAGAAGAACAGGAGAAAAGTTATCGCCAAACACTTGCCGATCTTTGTTTTGATATAGGTGTTGCTTATAATCCTGACATGACTGTCAAGCCTGTTGGATTTGAACTATTGAGTTTTGAAAAGCCAACAGAGTTCAATTCTTTAATTGAAAATTCATATAGAATGAAAAATGCACAAAAAGATTTGGAATCAGCCATCTTAGAACGTGATCAAGTCTACAAGGATTATGAAGACAGAAAAAAAGACGTGACGGTTTATGATAAAGAGAATCAAGATTACTTATTGAAAATTGCTGAAACGAGGATCACTACAACAAAGGATGAGCTAAAGGTTGCCATCGAACAATTATACCGTGATGCGGAAGGTTCTTATTCTGCCTATGAAGAAGCTTTGCGCCATTTAGAGATCAAAAGAAAGGAAGTCGAGATTTTACAACTTCGCTATAACTTGGGAAGAGTGTCAAAGTATGATTTTGAACAAGCGCAGCTTGGGCTGCAAGCAGCAGAATTAGGTGTTTATGAAACGAAAGTTCAAAATTATACGATTCAACAATCCATTGCAGCTTTACAAAAGGGATATATTTGATAGAAAGCATCTCAACGCACGAATTGAGGTGCTTTTTTATTTCTAAACACTGAATGGCGATTGGGAGGGGGAAATTTATGGAAATTTTAGTGACAGGCGGAGCGGGGTATATTGGAACACATACGTGTGTGGAGCTGTTGAATGCGGGATATGATATCGTAGTTGTCGATAATTTTTCGAACAGTAAACCGGAAGCGTTACGTCGTGTTCAAGAGATTACAGGCAAGGATTTTTTGTTTTATGAAGCTGACTTGTTGGATAAAGAAGCATTGAACATGATTTTTGCCGAGAATGAAATCGAGGCGGTGATTCATTTTGCAGGGCTAAAAGCGGTTGGCGAATCTGTTAATCTACCGCTCTGGTATTATGACAACAACATGACCGGTACCATTCGGTTATGTGAAGTGATGAAAGAGCGTGGGGTGAAAAAGCTTGTATTCAGTTCTTCGGCAACGGTCTACGGAATGCCGGAACGGGTACCTATCGATGAAGAATGTTCTCTTGGAGCAACGAATCCATATGGGCGCACAAAGCAGATGATTGAAGAAATTTTGCGTGATCTGCATGTGTCTGACCATGAATGGAGCGTTGCTCTTTTACGTTATTTCAATCCGATTGGGGCACACAAGAGCGGGCGCATCGGTGAAGATCCGAATGGCATTCCAAACAATCTTTTGCCATATATCTCCCAAGTAGCTGTAGGGAAGTTAAGTGAGCTAAGCGTTTTTGGCAATGACTATCCGACGCCTGACGGTACCGGGGTCAGAGACTATATCCATGTAGTCGACTTGGCAATCGGCCATTTGAGAGCGCTTGAAAAGATATTGGCGTCCAATGGGGTAGGAGCCTACAACCTTGGCACGGGAAATGGATATAGTGTATTAGAGATCGTTTCTGCCTTTGAACAAGCATCGGGCAGGAACATTCCTTATAAGATTACAGCACGCCGCCCGGGTGATATCGGGGTTTGTTATGCCGATCCGACCAAGGCGAAACTGGAACTCGGATGGGCTGCAGAAAGAGGCATTGAAGAGATGTGTGAAGATTCATGGAGATGGCAGTCCCATAATCCGAATGGGTATGGGAAAGAGGTCGATGTGCTGACTGGAATCGGCATTAGTAAAGGATAATGTTGAACCTTCGTGCAACGATGCCATCTGTCATGATGATGTAAATACATGGGGAGAAAACCGGCTTATTGGTTTTCTTTCCATATCATTTCCTAAACTATTAGATTGTAGAAGCGGGGTTGAATAAATGAATATCTCTGACAAGCTTACTCAACAGCAATTCCAAGAAATTTTATTCAACATATACAAAAAAGGGCAAGAATCAGAAAAGATGGAGGCCGCTGAATTAATAAACGAAATTAAAAGACAGATTATGTCTTCCATTATGCATAGACCAAAGTAAACAAGCATAGAGAAAAAGAGATAGCAAAGAAAAGAGCTGTTTACTTCTATGTGTAAAGAAAATCAATGATCGAGATGAGCAGGGAGCGTATGAGAAAAGCGGCTTCGGAAGTCTCGATGAGGAGTATGGATACAAATGAAACGCCTTTTTGATTTATTGATTTCTGTATCATTATTGTTCGTGTTCTTTCCTATTATTGTGATTGCAGCCATTCTAGTACGATTTAAATTAGGTTCTCCCATTTTATTTAAGCAGCAGCGTCCGGGATTGTACGGAAAACCTTTTTATGTATACAAGTTCCGTACGATGACGGATGCAAGGGATAATAGCGGCCAATTACTACCCGATCATATAAGACTGACATCATTTGGAAAGTTTCTTAGGAAATATAGTGTAGATGAATTGCCACAGCTATTCAATGTTTTAAAAGGCGATATTAGTTTGGTTGGGCCGAGACCGCTGCTAATGGAGTACTTGACGTTGTATACGGAAGAACAAGCGAAACGGCACAATGTGAGGCCCGGCATTACAGGCTGGGCGCAAGTGAATGGCAGAAACGCCATTACGTGGGAAGAGAAATTTCAGCTCGACGTATGGTATGTGGAGAATCAATCATTCTGGCTTGATATGAAAATATTAGGCCTAACAGTCATAAAAGTGTTTAAGTCTGAAGGAATCAGTCAAAACGGTCATGTAACAGTGGAAAAGTTTCAGGGAACAAAACAATCGGTGAAAAGGGGTAGCGGATGAAAATTGCGGTTATTGGAAAAGGCGGTCATAGCAAAGTCATTCAAGATATTATCTTCATAAATGAAGAATATGAGATTGTTGCCTATCTCGATGATCAATATTCAGAAGTCACGATGATAGATGGCGTTTATTATGGACCCATAATGATGGCGCAAAACATCATCGATTATTTTGGTGAAATCAAATTTTTTATCGCCATCGGGAACAACAAGGTGAGAAAGTCCATCGCCCGACAGCTTGGGTTCCCTGCTCATTATTACGCAACATTGATACATAGAAAAGCAATCATTAGTCCAAGTGCCAGGATTGGATACGGTACTGTTGTGATGGCTTCTGCCGTGATTAATGCAGATGCGGAAATCGGAGAGCATGCAATTGTTAATACAAACGCGATTGTAGAACATGACAATCAAATAAGTGATTTTGTGCATATTTCTCCCGGTGCTGCGCTTACAGGAGCTGTTACGGTAGACGAGGGAACCCATATAGGAGCAGGCGCTGTTATCATTCCAAACATTCACCTTGGAGAATGGTCTGTGATTGGAGCGGGAGCATCGGTCATCCGTGATATCCCGGCAAACTGCATGGCTGTTGGTACTCCAGCCAAAATTGTAAAAAAAGAAATTGTTGGAGGGGTGTAAAATGGGACATGTAAAACGTGAAAAAAGAATTTATTTATCTTCACCGCATATGAGCGGTTACGAACAAACATACATAAAGGAAGCTTTCGATACAAACTGGATTGCCCCGCTTGGCCCGAATGTTGATGCATTTGAGAAAGAGCTGGCAATGTATGTGGGGGTTGAAGGTACGGCAGCGGTCAGTTCTGGTACGGCAGCGATTCATTTAGCGTTAAAATTGCTGGATGTACAAGCAGGAGATAAAGTATTTTGTTCCAGTCTTACGTTTGTCGCAAGCGCGAATCCAATCGTATATTTAGGGGCTGAACCGGTCTTTATTGACTCCGAACCGGAAACATGGAATATGTCCCCTAAAGCATTGGAACGTGCATTGGATGATGCTTCGAAAGAAGGAAAGCTGCCAAAAGCAGTAATCGTCGTCAATTTATATGGACAAAGCGCGAAAATGGATGAAATTCTTTCACTGTGCAACCATTATGATGTTCCGATTATAGAGGATGCAGCTGAGTCACTTGGTTCTACATACAAAGGCAAGGCAAGCGGGACATTCGGTAAGTTTGGGATTTATTCTTTTAATGGGAATAAAATTATCACGACATCCGGGGGAGGCATGCTTGTTTCCGATGATACGGAAGCATTAGCAAAAGCACGCTTTCTGGCGACTCAAGCTCGTGATCAAGCCCCCCATTATCAGCATAGTGAGATTGGCTATAATTATCGTATGAGCAATATTTTGGCCGGAGTGGGAAGGGCACAGCTGCAAGTATTAGACGATAGAGTAGAAGCAAGGAGAGCCATATTTGAACAATATCATGAAGAATTAGCTCACATACCTGGCATTCATTTTATGCCCGAGTTGAAACATACCCGCTCCAATCGCTGGCTGACCACTTTAACGCTGGACGAAAAAGAGGCGGGTATTTCTGTGCCATCATTATTGCAATTTTTAGCGGAAGAAAACATTGAAGCACGTCCTGTTTGGAAACCACTTCATATGCAGCCGCTTTTTGAAGGAGTCGCCTACTATTCTCATAGCGAAAGTGAAAGTGTATCAGAACAATTATTCAAAACCGGTATTTGCCTGCCATCAGGCTCGAATATGACAGAAGAAGATCAAGCGAGAGTGGTTGACTGTGTGAAACATTCTTTGAGAATCAAGGTTTAAATTTAATAATAATAGAGTTTTGCAAACCTATTATTTTGTTTAATGTCGTATATATTTTAAACATGAGGTGGAAATGACTATGAGCTTCAGAGAGTTAAAAAGTTATTGGTATTCTGACTTATTTCGATATGAGGAAAATCAAGCAGTAGGTATAAAAAAACTAATAAAAAGGCAATTTATTTCCCCTGGTTTCCATTACACTTTTTGGTTTCGTCTATGCAGATACTTGAGACAAAAGAATAAAATATGGTTTCCTTTATTCTTAATTACAATGGTTATACTTCAGCGCTACAAGTACAAATATGGTATCGTTATTTCTCCAAAAACAAATATAGGGCCAGGGCTTTATATTGGGCATTTTGGAGGGATAGTTATCAATAGTGAAGCAAAAATTGGTAAAAATTTAAACATTAGCCAAGGTGTTACGATAGGGATGGCGAATAGAGGAGAGAATAAAGGTGTTGCAACAATCGGAGATAATGTATATATAGGGCCGGGGGCAAAAATTGTTGGGGCTGTTAAAATTGGGAATAATGTTGCAATTGGAGCAAATTGTGTAGTAACTAAAAATGTGCCTGACAATGCAGTGGTAGTTGGTGTACCAGGAAGAGTAATCTCAATGAATGGTTCTAAAGGATATATAGGAAATACAAATTATAGTTTTTAAGAAAAGTATAGAAATAAAACCGCTGTCCGTTATAAATTGATTTAGCACACGGCTTAATAAAAGGGGGATTATTTTCTGGATAGTTGTAGTTGGTGTGACGTTAGGATGTAGGTAATCTTTAAAGCATTAGTCACAGTCGCCTTCGTCTTTTAGCGATGAAACTAATCATAGTGAAGGTGAAAATGCAACATGCATTACCATATTGAAATGTAAATTATATAATAATTGGAGTTAGGGGAGAAATCCTGTTTTGCAATGTGATTAAGTACCGAAAATGAACTAATTGAGCATATTTATTTAATGGATAAAATACTCTCGCTGTGCAATCATTATAGTGTTCCAATTATAGAGGATGCAGCTGATTTACTTGGTTCTACATACAAAGGTAAAGCAAGCGGGACATTCGGCAAGTTTGGTATTTATTCATTTAATGATAATAAAATTATCACAATATCCGGCGGAGGTATGCTTGTTTCCGATGATACGGAAGCATTAGCAAAAGCACGCTTTTTGGCGACTCAAGCCCGGGATCAAGCCCCCCATTATCAGCATAGTGAAATCGGCTATAATTATCGTATGAGCAATATTTTGGCCCGAGTGGGAAGAGCGCAGTTACAAGTATTAGACGATAGAGTGGAGGCAAGAAGAGCCATATTTGAACAATATCATGACGAATTAGCTCACATACCTGGCATTCGCTTTATGCCTGAATTAAAACATACCCGCTCCAATCGCTGACTGACCGCTTTAACGCTAGACGAAAAAGGGGCGGGTATTTTTGTGCCATCATTATTACAATTTTTAGCGGAAGAAAACATTGAAGCACGTCCGGTTGGAAGCCGCTTCATATGCAGCCGGTTTTTACAGGAGCTGCCTACTATTCTCATAACGACCACGAAAATGTATCAGAACAATTATTCAAAGCCGGTATTTGCCTGCCATCAGGATCGAATATGACAGAAGAAGATCAAGCAAGAGTATTGGCTGTGTGAAACATTCTTTAAGGGTGAAAGTTTAAACAGTTCCTTTTGCAGAGGGGAGAAAATCACTCCGTTTTAGGGAGCGTTTTCAAAATTAAGGTGTTTAATATTTTTAAAAAGACAATGGAGAAGAAGGTGAGATAGGTCAATGAGCCATTCTTTTTTCATGATGTCTTGCCTTTTTATAATATCTTTCCTTTAACTGAATATCCAAGCAATCTTTATAAAGGGTATAACAGTATGTGTACATGACTTTATGATAATAATATTTCACTTTTTGTATTACAGTCGTCAAAATTGAAAGCATCATCCATTACCTCCCGCATGATGTCATTTTACGATTTGTAGATAAGGAAGCCGTCAAGGCGATATCAAATCATACAGAGTGGGGACCTTCATCGTTCCTTATGATTTTATGATGAATATTCCCCTTTTTATATTTAACTAACCTTAAAAATTAGTCTTAAGTCCAATATAACGATTAGGTAACGTATGAGAAGAGTTAAGATCCTATAGGGAAAAACTCATCGACTTATATCAAGATCCTTCCTGGAAGGATCTTTTTTGTGCAACAAACTTTACGTAAGGGGTTTTTTTAGAAACAGAAAAAGAGAAAAAAGAGGTATCGATCATGATTGGTAAAAATATTTCTAAGCTCCGAAAACAAAGAGGCCTTACATTATCTGAGCTTGCGGAAAAGGCCTTTATTTCTAAATCGTATTTAAGCAATATTGAACGCAATTTAAATCAAAATCCATCTATTCACGTACTCGGAAAAATCGCGACGGTCTTGCATGTAGATCTGCAAAGGTTGCTTAACTCAGAGCCAGAACCAGAAAAAGCGCCGCAAAAGATGGAGGAAGAATGGCTTGGATTTATCAATGAGTTAAAAGAAACCGGAATCGATAAGGAAGACGTTCAAGAGTATAAAATACTCATTGAATTTATCAAGTGGCAGCAAGATCAAAAATTAAAATAGGTCAATTAGGATGGAAAAGATAGGTCGTTAGTTTCCTTTCAATTCGTTCTTTAAAAAATTCTTTTTGTTCTTTAGTAAGAAGGAATCATGAACATGGACATTGAAACGTAATAATGAAAGGGTGGTAATTTTGGGGGGGAGTTAGACATTGATGAAAATCAAATGTTTTATGTTTATCGGTTTATTCATTTGTACGTTAATTAATCCTGCTGCTGCATTTGCTTCAACGGGCAGTGCTTACCCAAATCAAAATAGCTCTTCATCCACTTTCAATCAATTTCTTTTCTTTATCCTTGGAGATAAGACATCGAGCAAGAAAGAATGGGAACATGATGGTAGCAACAAAGAGTGGGATTATGATTTTAACAAGAAAAAATGCAATGATCAAGAGTCGAATGATATTTGGAGAAGATTGTATCACGACTGGGGAAAGAACCGTGATAAAGACTGGGGAAATGACTGGCATGATGACGAAGATTGCGATGAGGACCATGGGTGGGGACATCACGGGGATGATAAAGACGACGATCAGTAGGATCATGATGATAAAGACAAGGACTGGGCGTATAACGGAGAAAAGGGCAATAATAGCTGATGGAATTGGGATTGGTTTTAATGGAAGAGGTAAAGCAGGTCGTTGTCAGTAATATTGAGTTATACTAGCATTTATTTCAATCCTAATTATGTCAGTTGTTTTCTATTCAGCTAAAAATCTAATGATATCGATTCCACCTTGACGTTTTTGTTTTATCTAATCAGCAAGCGTTACAATAGTTGTTTGAATCATACATAAATAAAAAGGTAAAAGAAGAGCCCTATAAGCTCAAAAACCTGTTCCTTGTAAAGTACATGGAACAGGTTGGCTGGACTCTCTCTTTTTGAAAAATTCTCATATAACCTCGTATTTACTCATTCTATTTTCCTCTGTCTATCCTTTCTTTTCTGACCCCATTCTCATAAACACTGTTTTAAAGAAACTCCCACATCGTTTTTTCAATAACTTGAAATATCCACCTAAAAGGGATCGGCTTTGGCTGCCTGATTCCAACTCGAAGGCCAGTTCCACTCGAGAGGGAAGCAGCCATCTAACGATTGCGATGAAACGATGGTACATCGTATCAAAGTCAAGAAACTGGAAATACGCAAAATTTACATATTGCCTCGCTGTTTTCACATGTACATCTCTTATCCCCTCATATTCCCACCATAACTTCTTTTTTCTTCTCATAGGAAATTCTTTCAAATCTTCTAATTCCGGAAATTGAGCATACACGATCGATAATGTTCTGATGATTCTTTTATACGTTTTATGGGAAGCGGCATTTTTATATAGTCTCGTATAATCCAAGTTTTCATGCGAGACATGTATCATTTGAATAATGTCAATAAAATACTTTAAAGAGTTCATCTGATGCTTCCAGCCGTGGAGACAAATCATATAAAACGTATGATAATCGGATAGCTCCATGACATAGCTGTAAGGTTTCAGTGGTGTTGCCTCATTCCAAAATTCCTCGATTCGAAGGTTCGATGTTTTTTCCTTTAAAAGATCCCAATGTATTTCCACGATCAAAGGGACGGGGGAGTCCGGTAACTGTTTGCTGAAGCTGCAATGGAAATGGGCAGGGATGAATTCCTCTTCTGTTATATAGCCCAATGCTTTTACATAATTGATGGCTTTTTGAAGATCAGCCTTTTTGATTAATAGATCAATATCGGATGTGCCTCTTGCGCCGATGTGGCCGAAATATTTCTCGGCAAACGTCAATCCTTTAAGGGGAATCATTGAAATGCCGGCGTCTTCAAATGCTGAAAAGATTCGCTTTGTTTCGCTTTTGATGAAGAGATTTAGGTACAGCGTCTCATCGTACGTTTTCTTCAGTCGTTCCTGGAAAAAGGAAGGCGTTTGCTCAAGTTTTCCTTGTTGTTTCAACAAATGATAAGCTTGAGAGGAAATCGAAAAAAACTCGATATCCTCGATGGCTTGTTTGTAAAATTTTTCATCACTCGGCAAGGGAGTTCGAGAATCATATAATGCTTGTATCAAATGAACCGCCAACTGATATGGCTCCTTTCTGAATCAGATCTAAGCATTCACGGCTGTTATATAAGTTTCTTGAGACGGCTGAGAGGCTTGTGTATCGTACAGGCTTCTGTATAGACCATCTTTCGCCACTAGTTCTTCATGGCGGCCCGTTTGCACAATTTTTCCCTCGTCCATGACAATAATCAAATCGGCGTTTTGAATCGTTGATAGTCGGTGGGCGATGACAAGCGTCGTCCGGTTTTCCATTAATCGATTCAAGGCTTCTTGTACGTCATATTCCGTTTTATTGTCCAGGGCAGAGGTCGCTTCGTCCAGCAAGAGAATAGGGGCATCCTTTAAAATGGCCCGTGCTATGGCGATCCGCTGCTTTTGTCCGCCTGACAGCTTGATGCCTCTTTCTCCGATTTCGGTGTCGTACTGATTCGGAAGAGACAGGACGAATTCGTGGATGCTGGCAGCCTTTGCCGCCTTCAGCATCTCGTCCTCTGTCACATTAGGACGTGCCAGTAGTAGATTTTCTCTTATCGTCCCACCGAAAAGAAAGGTTTCCTGGGGAACATGGGCAATCGAACTTCTTAGTTCGGAAGGTGACAATTCTTCAATCGGTCGATCATCCATTACAATACGGCCGGACTCCGGCTTGTAAAAGCCTTGAAGAAGATTGAAAATCGTCGTCTTTCCGGCCCCGCTCGCTCCGACAATGGCTGTCACTTTTCCGGCTGGAACAGTCAATTGAAACTGATCCACCACCTTTTTCTGTCCATCGTAGCTGAACATGACGTCTTGGAATTGGATGGACTTTAAAAGGGGTTTAGGCGGAGTGTAATTGGTCAGCTCCGTTGATTCCGTCCGAAGCTCCAGAATCTCTAAAATTCTTTCCATGGCTGTAACCGATCGCTGGAAGCCTGCCCACTGGCCGGCAAGATCTCTCAGTGGATAAACTAAATGATTGACAAGATTTATGAAAGTTAATAAAGAGCCAACTGACATGATTCCACGAGAAACAAAATATGCTCCTATACCAAGGTTTACTATATATGTAATGGAGCTTACCGCCTGCCCCCCCGCATAAAACCATCCACTAAGCTTCGTATTGTCCATCTCCAAAGAATAGAGCTCTTGGTTTTGGTTTGTAAACTTTTTATGCAACGCTTTTCCCAGTGTGAATGAACGAATAACAGCGAAGCCTTGAAACGTCTCGCTAAGGGTATGATTAATGTTACCTAGAAGACTATAAATCAATCTACTATTGCGACGAAGTAACAGGCCGAATACGGCGCCGGATATGGCTGCCATGGGGGCGACTAAAACGCTTATTAATACTAACTTCCAATTAATATAGGCTAGGTAAATGAAGACGGTAATGTAGATGAAAGGAAGTCTGATAAGGTTGATAAGGCTTCTGCCTATAATGCCATTAACACTATGAATATCATTCGTAAAATGAGAAAGTAATTCTCCCGAACGAAGATTAGAAGTATCCTTGGCAGGAAGTAGCAATATATGCTTAAACAAGTGGGCCTTTAAATCCCTTTTAATCCCGTTTGTTGCAACCGATTCAAAATACGTATCGAAAAAATCAGATATGATACTAATCAAAATAAGGGAACACCCTATTGGAATGAGCCATTTAATTCGCTGAAGGTCACCTTCAACGGCAGCATTTAAAATATCTCCAAAGAACCAAGCAAAGGCTAAGGTAAGGGCAATATCAATAAATAATAAGAAAAACAGAGCCATATATGCTTTTCTCTGTCGTATGATATAAGGTATCAATAAGGAAAACGTTTTTTTTATATCCTTCACCGTAAAATATTTTTTTATGGTAAGAAGTATAGAATGTCTTTTTTTTATCATCAATATCGACACTCCAAAAGAGTCTAATTTTTTATTCTAAATTATTTTGAACAAAGTAATTATCGGATTGATTCTCTCTATAACTCAGCTGATTAGGAAGCAGGAGAGAAACTGTGTTGATTGATTCTAGGGAAAGCCCAGTGGTTGGAAAATCAATAATCACTGGGCTTTTAAGACCTTACTTTTTCGGGTGTTCTTTTTTAGGATCATAAGGCTCATGCGGATACTTATCTCCATCACTTTTTCCAGGATCGCCTGAAACTGGTCCATGCCCTTTGTTCCAGCATTGGGAAGTCTCAAAGCGAATCGGTTGACTGCTTAAGACCATGGGACGGGTGTAAGTCTTGGCGGCATTGCGGACTGCTGACTTCATCATTTGGCCTCCTAATAGTAAAATATGGTACTCGAGTTCATTATAAAGAACAGTCGATTAGAAGTAAATATTTATAAAAAATATTTTAAAGACTCGATGCATACTACTTTATGTTTCTTCAATGCATGTTTTATAAAGTGTATTTTTTGTAATGATTTGTTCTTTATAATGAAAAAATGTGGTATCGTCTTTTTTATGCTTTTGGTGTTTCGACATCCTGAATAAGTGAAAAAGATTTATGTGGATTTATATAGTAAATATATTTACAAAGGCAATAGTAGAGATTAAAATGAAATTATGTTCATTATAAAGAACTATTTTGTTATTTATTCTTTTTAAAGAACTGAAAACAAGGATGGATGGTGAGAAAATGAAAAGGCTGTTTCCGTTACAAGCAAAGTTCAATATGAAATATGGGAGTTTATCATATGCAAAATATAATAGTTAAAATAGGGGAACATTTCGCTTCGATTTACTCTAAATCTGAGCGAATCATTCGCTGGATCCGAGCGCATTTTCAAGTTGTTGAGTGGCATCCTTCTTTAAAAAATGATTTGAAGCACTTACTCATTCATATGGAGGAAGGGTATGGTATCCCCTTTACGGATTATCATGTGGACATTGAATCCGATCCAAGCGGAATCATTTATCGGCGTGCCGACTATCTACTTGAGGTGAACCATGATTATAACGAAGCGACGATTTCCGTTTATGATGAGTTTGCTTTAAAGCACGCCTTACATACTTTGTACAGTGCTTTTATCGTTCATAATCGCTGGGGGCTGCTTGTTCATTCTTCTTGTGTGGCGCATAACGAAAAAGCGTATGTATTTGCGGGTCAATCAGGGGCAGGGAAATCGACCGTTGCCCGCTTATCGAATCCTAGACCTATTTTATCCGACGAAGCGACTCTTGTGAAAATTGATGACAACGGGATCACGATATTCGATTCCCCATTCCGCAGCGAACTGACGACCCCTTATTTTCATCAGTCTTGCGAACTCTCATCGATCTATCTTTTAGTTCAATCAATGGATATCAAAACGACACCGATTAAAAAATCAGATGCTTTGCTGGGACTGATGGATAAGATTTTTTACTGGCATCATGATCACTCAGAAACAACCAAACTGTTTAAAATGTGCAAACAATTAGTAGAGCAAGTGCCGGTCTACAAGATGCATTTTCAAAAAAATGATGCTTTTTGGGAGTTGATATCGTGAGTACAACATACGAATGCATACAAAATATCGATATGGTCGAAATCGATGATGAGTGGATCATCATGGATACCGACCATTTCAAGGTCACCAAAGTGAACGCTATGGGGGCTTATATTTTGGAGAGAGTAAGAGAACAAAAGGGAATTGAAGAGATCATTGAAACCATCGCAGCCGACTACAGTGTTGATGCAAATACGGTCAGGTCAGATGTACTTGCTTTTATCGAGGAACTGAAGGGAATAGGTTTAATCAAAGATGAAAGAACAGCATCTCCCCATCAATAGCATCAAATCTATACTCGAGAAGAAAGGATGGATCGATATTCCATCTTCTGGGGTCAGCATGTATCCTTTGATCAAACAGGGGGATATTTGCCGGTTTGTTCCTTTGGATAGTAAAAGCAGCTTGAAAAAAGGAGAAATCATCTTATTTGCGTGTGAGGATGGCCGGTTGATCGGCCACAGATATTATGGCAGCTTTATGGAAAAAGGCGTTAGCTACTACCTGTTCAAAGGAGATACGAATGTTCGCTATGACCCTCCGGTAGAGAAGTCCTGTTTAATTGGGAAGCTCACTTTCATTAAAAAGGAAAAGGTGAATATTCGGTCTGACAGCATGATTTCTCAATTGTGGGGGACAGTGGTCATTTCATTGCCAGCCTTACCTAGATACTGTAAAAGATATATGAATTTCAAAAGCCGTTTACGGATATAGTTGGAATTAAAAATGACTTCAGAACCGTGGACGGTCTAGCGTAATGTTTAAAATGTAAGCGGAAAGAGTCAGCCTCAAATGTCGATCAGATTAAGTCCCATTTTTTCTTCATTTACGCAAAAAACAGCCCTTCTCTCATGAGTGGGGCTGCTTGCGTTATTGGCTTCCTTTATTTAGACGCTATATAAGGATTGCCGCTTAAATTTTTCTGCATTTCTGGTGTGATGACGATTTGGTCCGAACGATTTAAATCGTCTTTTTCCCCTTTTCGATACAAGGAACCGCTTCCATCATAGTATGGTGGTTTTGATAAAGGTTTCTCCATATTATAAGCCCCCTATTTCTATTTATCTAGTAATAAATAACTATTGTTTTTATAGTTATTTTAACATGTATTTTTTGAAAAATATGTATAATAATGTTATGTTTAGAAAAATATTGTACAAATTCTCCGTTCTGTCTCTCCTTCGTTGACTCTGCTTTTTGCATTTCGATAAGATGAAACAGAAAGTCCTGCTCCCTTGTGTTAAAGTGGATGGTGGAAATATGGTGTAATTGGATGGTCCTTTTTTCTCCATGTTCCTTATGATAGAAAGAAAAGGCAAGATTATTTGAATACTTTGGTGATGGTTGAACCGATGGAAGGTGGGAGGGATTGACCACAACTTTAATAAATGGGTGGAGGTTTTTCGTTGAAATGGTTGGCGTTTACACTTCAAGTTGGAGTGTTATATGTATTTAGCTGGATAGGGGAAGTGCTTCAGAAGGCCCTTCATTTATCTATTCCAGGCAGTTTAATAGGAATGCTGCTGCTTTTTATTCTCCTTTTCTCCGGTGTTGTACCGGTGAAATGGTTTGAGCTGAGCGCGGAAAAATTATTGGCTTTTCTCCCGTTATTTGTGATTCCATCTACGATAGGGGTAATGGATTATGGTTCATTTCTAGTTGGAAAGGGAAGTGCCATGCTTTTGACGGTTATTTTAAGTACCTTCATCACGCTCGTCGTTGCGGCCTATGTAAGCCACCGGTTTGCTGCGGTGAAAGAAAAGCGTGTACGATTGGATGGGAAGTAAAGATGGTCTGGATTGTGATTACCATTATTTTATATTTATTGGCGGTAAAGGTGTACAGCAGGTTTCCTTTTCCCTTTACGCTACCGGTATTGACCGTTACAGCAGGCATGATTTGTGTGCTTGTCATGTTTGGAATGTCCCATGATGACTATGTAAATAATGGAGGGAAATGGATTTCAGAGCTTCTCGGTCCTGCCATTGTTGCTTTAGCGGTCCCCTTGTTCAAACAAAGACATATTCTCATGAAAAATTTCGCCTCGATCGTCATGGGAGCGGCAGCGGGCATCATCATCTTAATGATCGTGAATATATCCATCGGAAAAATGCTTGGAATGGATCAGGAACTGATATTCACTTCCATTCCTCAATTGACGACCATGCCGATTGCGGTGTCATTGGCTGACCAAATAGGCGGCATTCCATCGTTGACAGCTGTTTTTGTCATGATTGCCGGAATATTGGGAGGCGCTTTAGGACCGGTTTTGTTAAAGCTTTTTCGCATCACCAGCACGGTGGGGAAGGGTGTAGGACTTGGGTGTGCCTCCCATATCATCGGGGTTACACAAATGATGAAAGAAAGCGAAGAGGGGACAACCATTGCGTCAGTAACGATGATTGTAACGGGATTACTGGCCAGCATCTTGGTACCTTATATCTTATTTTTGTTCTTTTGAATAGAAAGTTAGCCTGTTAGGGAGGGGAAAACGAATGAAAATTGCACTTGTATTAGTCATTATGATAGGCATTATCTCACTCCTTGGTACGATTTTCGTGGCAAGAAACGTGGAGGCGAACTACGGTAAGTCTACGAAGCGGAATACCATTAATTTAACGGCTATTTATGCGGTCGTTCTTTTAGGTTCTCTCATTGCACTTGCCTGGTATGCCATTGCCGTTTTATAGTCTTTCTATAAGTGTGTGTTCAAAAAGGACCGAGAAGTTCAAGGAAGCGCTGCTTTGAGCAACGGAGCGTATGTGGTTAATACGTGAGTAGCGGAAAAGCAAGCTGACGCTGCCCGACTAAGAACCGCCACGTCCTGTGGCGAACGTCGGATCAGTACGTCCTGTACAAGTAAATTCGACGGTCATTTTTCCCGGACTTTTTGAACAACCTCTATAAGAAAAGGTTGTTACTGGCCCACGGGCAGTACAAGCCTTTCGTTCAATAATCGATGGCAAGGGTGGAATGTCAATGGAATGGAAACCGGATCGTACGGATAAAAAGCCTATATATAAGCAAATTGCGGATTATATTGAGCAAGGGATTTCCTCAGGTGTATTTTCGCCCGACAGCATGTTACCTTCTGAGCGTGCTTTGGCACAGGAGCTGCAAGTGAATCGCAGCACGGTCGTAGCCGCTTATGAGGAGTTACAGTCGCTTGGGATCGTCGAACGGAAGAAGGGGAGCGGAACACGCATAAGTACAGATATATGGGGAATTTCCCATAAACGTATCCCAAACTGGGGCCGATACGTCGAAGACGGCTCGTTTTTGCCTAATTTGCCTTTAGTCCAGCGAATTCGCACAGAAACGCAGAAGCGTGAGTTGATTAATTTGGCGAGCGGTGAATTGGCGCCGGATTTGTTTCCGCTCGACCCGTTTCAATCGATTCTTTCACAAGAGCTGTTTACCGGTCATCTTGGCTATGACCATCCGCAAGGAAATGAGCGTTTAAGAGAAACGATTTCGTCGCATGTGAAGCAATATAAACAAATCGATACGGGTCCTTCTTCCATTCTGATTACGTCTGGTGCCCAACAGGCTCTCCATCTCATTGTTCAATGCTTGCTGAAGCCGGGGGATGCGGTGGCGATTGAAGATCCGTCCTATTGTTTTTCCTTGCCGATCTTTCAGTCAGCGGGGCTGAGAACCTTTCTTTTGCCTGTTGATCAACACGGCATCAATCCGGATGATCTGATTGCTTTACATAAAAAGCATCGGATTCGCATGGTCTTTTTGAATCCCGATCATCAAAACCCTTCAGGAACGGCTCTTAGCCTGGAGCGTCGCAAACGAATTCTCGAATTATCATCGGAGTTTGGCATTCCGGTTATAGAAGATGATCCTTATAGTTTGACCTCCTTCGATGGGAACGTCAATCCAACCTTAAAATCGATGGATCAAAACGGCAATGTTTTATACATTAGCTCCTTATCCAAAATCGTCGCATCAGGGCTTCGAATCGGGTGGATCATTGGTCCGGCGCAGGTCATTGAGCGCCTGGCGGATGCCAAGCAGCAAGTCGATTTCGGGCATAGCGTGTTTCCCCAATGGGTAGCCCATCAATTTTTGGATTCCGACTACTTTGACACACACATCCGTATGCTTCGAAAACAACTCGAACAGCGAAGGGATGAACTAACGTCAAGTCTTCACGAATTGTTGGCTGACGAAGTCGAGTTTCTTGTTCCAGAAGGCGGAATTCATATGTGGTGCAAACTAAAAGCTCCCGTCAATGAGTTTCGTTTGCTTGAAGAATCGATGAAAAAAGGAGTCGCTTTCGTTCCGGGAAGCGTGTTAGGCTCGGAAAAAGGGTATGTCCGCTTTACATTTGGCAGAGGAGAAATCGGTTTAATCCGAGAAGGGATTTTGCGATTTGCGGATGCATTAAAAAGCCTTCAATCTAATGAGTGAACGAGCGTTTCTCAAGAACGGTTGAGATATGAAAACAAGCCGACATCTGTCCATAGATGTCGGCTTTGTTTCTTTATTTCGTTACCTCAGCCACAATTTCGAATGAACGAAGGCGCGCTTGATGGTCAAAAATTTGGGCGTTGACCATCATTTCGTCCGCTTGCGTCTCATCTAAAAACGCCTGTAATTTTTGTTTCACGGTCTCAGGGCCGCCGACGATGGAGGAGCCGAGCTGGCGGTCTACAACGGCTTTTTCGTAGTCGCTCCATAGTTCGTCCATGTTATCTACAGGCGGCTTGAGCGGTCCTGGGTGATTGCGGATCAAGTTCAGGAATTGCTGCTGCATGGAAGTGGCGAGCCGCTGCGCTTCGTCGTCCGTATCTGCGGCAATCACGTTCAATCCGACCATCGCATACGGTTCATCCAGCACGTCGGAAGGACGGAAATGGCGGCGGTATACTTCCAAAGCCGGCAGCGTATTTTCAGGTGAAAAATGGCTCGCAAAGGCAAACGGCAAGCCGAGCTGGCCAGCGAGCTGGGCGCTGAAGCCGCTTGAGCCCAACAACCAGATCGGAATGTTCAGCCCTTCGCCTGGAATGGCTCTTACACGCATGTTTCCTGATTCCGAAGGTGGAGCAAGATAAGCTCGCAGTTCAGCCAGCTGTTCCGGAAAGTCGTGGCCGTCGCTTCTGCGATCACGTCTTAAGGCATGTGCCGTCATTTGATCGGTTCCGGGTGCGCGGCCGAGTCCAAGATCAATCCGACCCGGGAACAGCGATTCGAGCGTTCCGAACTGCTCCGCAATAACAAGCGGGGCGTGATTCGGAAGCATAATCCCGCCGGAGCCTACACGGATCGTCGATGTACCGGCTGCCACATGGCCGATGACGACAGATGTCGCCGAACTTGCGATACCCGGCATATTATGATGTTCTGCCAGCCAATAGCGGTTATATCCCCATTTTTCGGCATGGCGTGCAAGGTCCAGCGTGTTACGCAAAGAATCGGACGGGGTTCCGCCAACAATGATCGGCGCAAGGTCCAGGACGGAAAACGGAATGTCACTCAGTCGTTTTTCTTGTGTATTTACAGACATATGTTCATCTTCTTTCTTTATCATGATCCATACGGGCGTTTTATTCTTACCTGTCATCCCGTAATCATACACCTATATTTTATCAACTTTTTTTGATGATTAAAAATATAATGCTTGAGAGGGACTGAAAGGGCAGTAGCCCTTTCAGTCCCTCTCAAGACAGGCCTCGTCGTAGAATATCCATTAAAATCAGTTTTGTAATTTAGTAGATACTTCCTTCTAATAGAATCTTCCTTTTTATAACAATGGTTGATACATAATCTTCCTTCTCAGTGAAAGAGGAAGAGGCCCAATCTGTCTTAGGCTATAAAAAATTTCCTTTGACATTATGAAAGAAAATAGGTAAATTCTAAATATCCATATTCAAATATTCAAATATAGTAATATTGTTAAGAGGAAAACAAAATACATGCAACCCAAATCCTTTTTCTCCGACTCGGTTAATGGATATGATGGCAAGCTGGACAGAGGCTTTTGTGATACGGTGCTGTTTTTTCACTCCATAGCGGATTAACAGGAAAATTCCCTTTTACATACTTCAAGAAAGGATCGCATCTCGTGAAACTGGCAAAAGATTTAACTCATTTGATTAAGAAACATAATCATCCAGATTTTATAATGGAATTAAACAATGAATTAGGTCGCTAATTAACATAACTACATTAGAATGAACAATAACGAATGGAGGAAATGACATTATGTCTAATTTGCCAAATTGCCCAAAATGTAATTCAGAATACACTTATGAGGACGGAAGCCTTTTCGTTTGTCCGGAATGTGCTCATGAATGGAATTTAGAGTCAGAAACTGAAAATAGTGAGGATAAAAAGGTTGTGAAAGATGCAAACGGAAATGTCTTAAACGATGGTGATTCTGTAACAGTCATCAAAGACCTTAAAGTAAAAGGAAGTTCATCCGTTGTAAAAATCGGGACGAAAGTAAAAAATATACGTTTGGTTGAAGGGGACCATGATATTGATTGCAAAATTGACGGCTTTGGAGCCATGCAATTAAAATCTGAATTTGTTAAAAAGGTATAAATACGGTTAAGGTTGGTTAGGTTAACATGTTGGAAAAGGTTTCTTGCCAGTATTTTAGATGCCATTGGGTATGGGTTTAATTGTTAGCGTATTGATCGGTGGGTTGCGTAGGGATAAGAGAGCTATTCATGATTTTGTTGCCGGAACCTATGTTACGTATGAAAAACCTTAACTTTTGTTGACTATCTAGGTTGGACTAGATAGTCTTTTTAATTTTGGTAGAATTATGAAAGAAAAAGGTTATAAGAACGATAACAGCTCCTTATAACCTTAGTTCATAAATTAACTCTCTATTTATTCGGCGATAACCCGTGCATTAAAAAATGCACGGTCCTTTCAATTTCTGCCTCATCGTCCCATTCAGCTTCAGGCACTAGCAAATAGCGAGCAATTACATAGCCAAAAATCGTTGAAACTGTCACTCGGATCACGCTATAAGGGGGCATGTCAATGATTTGCCCCATAGCTTGGTAGTGTTCAATGATTTTTTGAAGCCGTTCAAATATTTTTTTCGCAATATGCTCTTTAAATTGTTCCTTCAATTCCGGTTGAAAAGGAATTTCTTGAATTAAGATTCGAAAAAGCTGCATGTTATTGATGAGAAATTTTGTGCGATTCTCAATCACCGCTTTTACGAAATCCTCAAAGCGTTCATAATCTTGATTCAGCACTTTATTGAAATCTTTTATGACAAAGGGTGCAATTAGTTTTGCCATCATTGGGGCAACAATGAATAAAAGCAATTCCTTTTTCGTTTTATAATGCCTAAAAATAGTTCCTTCTGCCACGCCAGCTTTTTTTGCAATTTCACTTGTTGAGGTTGCAGCATAGCCTTTCTCTGCAAATGACTCAATTGCGGCAGCTATGATTTTTTTCTGCTTTTCTGTTAATCCTTCTTCATGGTTAAACAATTCATCGATCATTTTATCTTGTTCAGACATATTGTGCTCCTTTGTACCTTGTGAATAAGTATATATTAAAGGATTTTGCTCGGAAGGGAAAATTCAACACTTATTTAATCCCGCATATTTCATATTTTTCGGTACTTTCTAAGCGCCAGGATGTTTAATATCATAAATAAAATGGAGAAGCCTGATAAAGCAAGAAGGTCGATTTGAATTTCATCCCAGCCATAGCCCCTGACCATAACATCTCTTAATGCATCTGCGGCATAGTACAATGGTGTAAAAGGTCCGATCCAGCTAAGCCAGTCAGAAATCGTATCCAAGTTAAACAAGCCTGAAAAGAAAAGCTGCGGTACAACGATAATCGGTATAAACTGAATCATTTGCAGCTCATTATTAGCAAAAGCTGAAAGTAAAATTCCAAGAGTAAGAGCGGTCAAAGAAAGGAGTAAGGTAATGAAAAGCACATATCCAAATGCTCCTTCCATCAGCATTCCTAGTACATAGATGGCATATGCTGCAATGATGGAAGCCTGAATCATCGTAAAAATTCCAAAGCCGAGTACATATCCAATCACGATTTCCCACTTCCTTAGCGGACTTGAAAGAAGCCGTTCCAGAGTGCCTGTTGTGCGTTCTCTTAAAAACGATACCCCAGCAATAAGAAACACAAAGAAGAAAACAAAAAATCCGAGAAGGACTGGGCCAAAATAATCAAACTGTCCCATTTCACTGGAGCCGTGTAAATAATCAACTTCAAGTTCAAAGGAAGTTTCATTTCCTTGCAGGGGCTTTAGAGCAGTTTGTATCCATTTAACGGTAGCTCCATTAATACTTGGATCACTTCCTTCAAGAAAGATGGAAGGCACTTTGTCTACAAATCGTACATAGCCATCAATTTTTTGATTCGATAGATCATCTTTCGCCTCCTTTTCCTTGTCATATTCAGTGACGGTTGCATCATCTAAATCCATTTTATCAAGTATAGATTCCGGAACATTGACTAGACCTACCTTGGGGCTATAATCATCGCCATTAAAAACTAGGTGAAGCATCGTTAAGACAAGAATTGGAGCAAATATTAGCAATCCTATCGTTCTCTTATCACGAACGATTTGCCGCAGTATACGAATGATTAGAGCTTTAACTCGCATCATTAAGCACCTCCATAGACAAGAAATGCCTCTTCAATTGTCGCTGTATTTGTTTTATCTTTTAGTTCTTTAGGAGTCCCGATTGCAATAAGCCGGCCGTCTCGCATTAATCCTAATCGATCGCATTTTTCAGCTTCGTCCATGACATGGGTGGTAACAATAATCGTCGTGCCTTTTTTCTTTAGGTCATAAAATGCTTCCCAAATGCTTTTTCTCAAAACTGGATCAATCCCAACGGTTGGTTCATCAAGAATAAGAATGTCTGGCTCGTGCAGAAGGGATATAGCTAATGACAGCCTTCTTTTCATTCCGCCAGAGTAGTTGGAGACAAGCTTATTCATGTGATTCGTAAGCTGAACAACCTCCATTACTTCAGTCATTCTTTGTTGTTGCTTTTTTCCTTTTAAACCGTAAAGGGCTGCAAAGAATTGAAGATTTTCTTTTGCGGATAATTCTCCGTATAGCGCATCAGACTGAGCCATATACCCAACTCGTTCGATTAACTTTAAGGATGGCATTTTTTCTTGAAAAAGAAAGTTTTCCCCTGATGTTGGCAAATCCAATCCAACGAGTTGTTTTACCAATGTCGTTTTACCGGCACCTGAAGGTCCAAGAAGTCCGAAGATCTCACCCTCATGAATATCTAGACTAATATCTTTTAAGACTTGCTGTTTTCCAAATGTTTTTGAGATTTGCTGAATCGAAACAATGTCCTTTGAATATTTCATTCTTTTCACCTCTTTTTTTAGAGTGAGTGATTACTCACTTCAATCATAAATCCTCCCAACCACCTTGTAAAGTGAGTAATTACTCATCTTATAATGTGCTTTTGCTGACAGGTTCCTTAGTCTTTTATTCTTTGCGGTTGAATGCAGGATGGCGTGATATTCCATAACAATCTTCCATATGGCAGAAAGATGAAGAGATAAAATTGGAACTAAAAAATCATTCCTTCTATTTCCCAAAAGAAAAAGGTGAGTACGTGATTGAGGTAGAGCTTCTCACGGATCGTTAAAGTATATCTTTCTTCTTCAACTACACGGGTAGGCCCGTATCACTATCAACTCCTTATATGTGTAAATTTCAGTCATTTACACCACTTCATAAAAGTTGGATAATATAATCAGAATATTAAAAATAATTATAAAGGGAGAGGGAAATATGTCCTGTGCTGATTTCGACGATATTAAAACAATTTGTATAGAATTGTGTGAAGAAACAGAAGAACGGGGTGTTGATACACCTTCTGATGAATTAATGATCTTGTTCTACGATATTGCTTAAGTAAGTATCAAGTTTTTCTTCATACCTGTTCATGAAAATACGCTTCTATAAACACAAAAAATTCTCGGATTTATTTTAAAGGCTCTTTTCTAAAAGATTGTTGTTTTTAGATAGGTTTCTTAAAAGATAAGCGTTTAAGGTTGGTTGGAGCGGAAGGTGCGAGACTCCTGCGGGAGCAGCGGGACAGGTGAGACCCCACAGGCTGTAAGCCGAGGAGGCTCACCGCACGCCCCGCGGAAAGCGAGTAACCTGGAGCGGAAATCAACCACTCCCTACTACTTGTTAAATAGCAATAAAGTTTGTGAAAACAGCCATTTTAAAAGAGGTTTTTTTCAGATTTTCCGAACGAGAAAGCCCACTACGGTGCGATAGCACTCTCTTTAGGGGTGAATTGATAGAAACGTATTTCAAAGGGTTTAAATTTCGCTTGTATTCAACCCATGAACAGGGTACTCAAATGAACAAAACCATCAGTTGCTGGGGCAGTTCTTTTTTATGCTAAGGAAGCGGGTTTGTTTAATTAGTTCTCAGTGAAGCACTTATCGTGTCTCGATTATTGTTTGGATAATCCCCAATTCGCCATAAGCTGCATATACTCTCTATTAGGCATAAACACTGTATAGGGAGGAATTGTTTTGCAGAATGCTCAAAATAATCGGCTTAGTTTACCTTTTCCAACGCGCTGGGGACTTAGCACTGAGATTGCAGGAAGACCGATTGTAAGGGGAGTGCTTACGATCGACTCGGTCTCAGGTAACACAGTAATAGGTACTGCCAATTTTCGGGGCACACCCCTTCGGATTAATGGATACTGGGATGAAAATACGAAACAACTAAGGTTTGAAACACCTTATGCATCCTTTTCAGGTCAATTGCAAATTTTTGATGATGCGGCCATTAGAGTTCGTCATTTAAATTTAAGTGGACGGTTTGTGATGAAGTCCCCATCCTTGCAGGCAGGTGAGAGAGGAAGTTGGCTTGCTACAACTAATACCGTACTTACTGGACCCCCAATAAACACCGGTGCCTTGCCCCCGGTTGGAGCTTTTTTAACATCCGATTTGCTTTGGAACACCCCAAGAAATTTTAACAATAGGTTTAGGTGAATCCCCCAATAAAAGGTATTTGCATTTTAGATATGACTAATATGCAAATACCTTTATTTATTGGGGGGGAGAGTTAGATAAGTTACCATTGGAATTTTTTGTGAAAAATTAACAACGATATTTAACAGGATCTATCTAAACGAAGCTCATAGCTTTTAGTCAGGCTCTGAATATAGCATGATCAGCCTATCTCAGCGGTCTTTTTTTCTAATTCGCCCAGTTTCGCTGCTAATTGTTTAAACAGCTGTTCATTTCTCTGATCGAGAGCTTCGTCAATTTGTTTCTTTATATTTTCCTTCTCTTTTTCCAGGGTGAGTTTTTCAATAACCGCATCGGCCGCCTTCGACTGTCGTTCATATTGCTCGTACTGCTTAATATTGTCGGATGCCGGTATTTCGATCAGCTGCAAGTAGCGGTGATTGAGCATTTTTCCGTAAAAATGAAGGATGATGTTTACTTTTTCGGACGGATTGCCTGTCAGCTCGCCCAATGCCCGTGACGGGTCGCTCGTTTTTCGTTGATTATAGTAAAATTCAAAGCCGGGTTCATCTGAGTTGACACTTGAAACGACAATCGTTTTTTCGTTTAGTTTGATTTTCTCGGTAAACGAAGCCTTCTCCAAAATATGAGGATTGTTCAAAATCGATTCGAGAACTTTTCTTGCTTCTGTACGTTTCAGTCGGTGATGCTGTAAAAACCATGTTAAGAAACTGCGTTTTTCACTTGCTGATACCCATCTTTTCATCGCAAACCACCCGTTCTTTTGTTTTTACCATTTTAACATGGGATTCTTTCGAAATGGCTGTTTTCATTCATATTGTGATTTTTGAACCGCAGGCAGGCCTCCTTTTTCTAATCCAAAAGCCATCATCTTTTAGAAAGGCTGTTTTCCCAAACTTTGTTGCTATTTAACAAGTAGTAGGGAGTGGTTGATTTCCGCTCCAGGTTACTCGCTTTCCGCGGGGCGTGCGATGAGCCTCCTCGGCTTACAGCCTGTGGGGTCTCGCCTGTCCCGCTGCTCCCGCAGGAGTCTCGCACCTTCCGCTCCAACCAACCTTAAACGCTTATCTTTTAAGAAACCTATCTAAAAACAACAATCTTTTAGAAAAGAGCCTTCAGAAATGATGAAGAACGAACATGTAACGGATGGATGGTACATAAAATGATACAGTGAACGAGCCATTAAGGATTGTCCGTTAATGGGGAATAAAAAGGAGAAAGGAACATACGAATGAGCGTTCAATTAAAAAAGTATGGACTGCCGGTTTTTTTGGTCCTGTTATTCATTGTCGCATGGTATGCCGATTCGTCTTCCCGGCAAGTGTTGGATGAAACGAATCCTGTTTCGCTGGCCGAAGAAGAGAAAGACAGTGAACCGGCCATAGCTGAAACGGAAGGACAGCCAGCCGAGCCGCATCAGCCTGCGAACTTTGAATTAGAAGAAAAGCTGGTCGATCGAGAAGAAGTGGACGGTTATATCGTGGAAACATATCGGGAATATGAAATCTACAAAGATCAAGAAGGAAACGTAACGAAAAGCGTTCCGACTTCCAATTACGACTATATCCGTTATCTGAATCCAAATGAATAATAGGCCATGGGCAGACGCCCATGGCCTATTATTTACTAATAAATTAAAAATCAAAATTATCTGGATCTGGACCAACTCGAAGGTTCTCGTTCAGTCCATCGATTTTTTCCATATCTTCTTGCGTCAACTCAAAATCGAAGACACTTGAGTTTTCGATGATTCGATGTTCTTTTGTCGATTTTGGAATGGTGACGACGCCGTTTTGCAAGTCCCAGCGTAAAATGACTTGGGCAACGGATTTTCCATATTTTTGAGCGATTTCTTGTAACACATCATTCTCCAGCAATTGGCCTTGCATTAATGGAGACCAGGCTTCCAGTTGGATGTCATGCTTTTGGCAAAATGCCTGAAGCTCTTTTTGGGTTAAACGCGGATGATATTCCACTTGATTGATCACCGGTTTGATTTCCGCGTCTTTCATCAAATCTTCAAGATGGTGGATTTGGAAGTTGCTTACCCCAATCGCTTTGACGCGTCCTTCTTTATAAAGGGTTTCCAGCGCTCTCCATGCTTCTTTATATTTCCCTTCAACAGGCCAGTGGATCAGATATAAATCCAAGTAGTCCAAGCCAAGTTTTGTTAAGCTTGTTTCATAGGCCGCGATGGTAGATTCATAGCCTAAATCTGCATTCCACACTTTTGATGTCACAAATAGATCTTCTCGGGAGATGCCCGTTTCTTCGATCGCTTCACGAATTCCTTGGCCGACACCTTCTTCATTTTCATAAATGGCGGCCGTATCAATGCTGCGGTACCCATGTTTAATCGCTGATTTTACGGCATTGATTAATTCGGGACCTTCTTCTACTTTAAATACCCCGAGACCAAACCAAGGCATTTTCACACCGTTATTCAAAGTGATTGTATCTTGTAAATGTTTTCCCATTATAAATGAACCTCCTCATGATTATCTTGCAAACTATATAAGTCATATGACTGTCCGTGAATAAAAGAATATAGTGGAAATCAGCTGGCAAATGTTATTATGAGACATATGAGTCCAAGAGAAAAGAACGCACTTTTAAGTGATATAGGAACTAAAAAGTACGGTAGGAACTTTTTGGTGCCTGCAAATAGAAAGAATGATAGAGAAAGAGGAAGTCAAAATAAGCAGGGGGGAACAATGAAAAAGCTAGTTTTCGCGGTTTTATTATCGATCATATTTTTGGTGTCAGGTTGTTCAAGCAACAGCTCTTTTAAAGTGGAAAAAGTCGATGTGCGGGCGCAAATTCTTTCAGACGGTGACCTATATATAGAAGAAATTTTTACATACAAATTTGAAGGTGACTATGACTATACGGAACGCAGTCTGGAATTGCTCGGCCATGAAGGGGTGGAGTTTTTTGAAGCGTACATTCCGCCTGAGGGGAAGGCATTGGGAGAGTTTTCGTATGAGGATGCGAAAAGGCTGGATGTCGATTACAGCAATAAACAAAGCGCCTATTATACAAGCGTCGAGGCAAAAGATGAAACGAAGCGCGTTTATTATCGTTACCGGCTCGATCAAGCAGCCTCCCGTTTCAAAGATACAGCGGAGTTGGACTGGAATTTCTTTTGGTCCAATGATAGTGACTTGCATAACATTACGATCGAGACGTTTTTGCCGAATGCCTTTAATCGCAGTGATGTCGATATGTTTGCCCATAATCGTGATGGCGGCGAGTTTACGGAGGTAAACGATGATTCGATTGTATATAAAAGCGATTTTGTATCGGAATTTGAAACGTTAACGCTGCATTTTCTGTTTCCACAACAGTTTTTAGCGGACATGAAAGTGGAAAAAACATTGGTGAGCAAAGACGAAAGAATACAAAAAGAAGCAGAGCGTGAACAAAGGTATTTACAGCGTGAGAGCAGATTGGAGCTAGGTGAAAAGCTGGTTTCTGTTTTTGTCTATGTGATCGCAGCTGTTATCCTCTTCTTGCTGCTTCCGTTTCGGGTTCTCATCGCAAAATGGAAGGCGCGTACCGTTCCGCTCTCGGATACGGAACAGCTCAACCCGGTTTTACTCATGCTGCTATATCGAAAAGGAAAATTGAAAATAGAAGATTTCTTGGCTGGAGTGTTTGCGTTTCACCAGCCCGGTTTATTAAAAATGGAACGCCGTCCTGCCAATCAGCGGTTTCTGGAGGATCCAACCGCTCCTAAAGAGACATTATTATTCACGTATTCTGGAAACCGAAAGGATGCAAAGGGAGCGGGCCTCAAGATCGTGAAGTGGCTGTTCCGGGAAAAGGGCGGCAATCGGGAATTTTCTTTACATTCAATTGCAGGCCCGACCAAATCGGAACGAAAAGAAAAGAAAGCGAGAAATAAATACCGGCATCAGCTGAAGAGGTTTCATACACAATTCAAAGGCTGGAACGAAGCGGCAGAAACAGAATTTGATGTCGATTCGATGTTTTCCAGAAATAAGACGATGAAGCGGATTCTTCTTCCGCTTGTGCTTCTTCATTATGTATTGGTGATGTACTTGTATATTTCAGATGCGAAATCATGGATGGTATTGGCATCTGCGGCCGTTTTTCTGGGAGGAGGCGCCGTCTATGCGGTGAAACATTATCAAAAGAAGAGAATGACGGTTTTTTACTTGATTGCCTGCCTTTTTGCCGGGGCTCAAATTCATCATGAAGCGGCTGGGGATTCGTATTTTAATTTGATGTTTTTATCCTTCCTGTTAGTGGCTATCGTTCCAAAAGTGACTTTATCCATGGAAGCGGCCATGCAGCGTGAAGCCGTCCGCAAATGGCGCCGGGTGCTGAAAAGGGGCGGATACTCAACCGATGGTGATCCGGCAAGATTAATCGGAATGACGCAGCATGCCATTTTGCTCGGGGTCGGAAAATCGTTCATCACAACCTTTCAGCAGAAGTTTTCGAATGAAGTGAACAGTGGGGTTCAGCCGCTTTTCCACGTAGATGCTGTTGATATCATTAAGTACACAAATGAAACATTAAAGGAAATCCCCGAAGAAACAAAAACGAAATCGACAAGCAGTTCAGGTGGAGATTCGGGCTGGGATTGGGGCTCTAGCGGAGATGGAGACAGCGGATCATCCGGCTCTGACGGCGGCGGAGGCGGGGATTAGCTTCAGTGTGAAAAAATAGTATAATAATCCAAAGAGGGGTGAAGTGTTTTGTTGCATATCGGTGACATCATTTTTCAATTATTGGCCGTTTTAATACCTGTCTCGTTTGTTGTCGCTATTATATTTTTCATTCGTTCTTCAAAGAAAAGGAAAGAACAGTTAGATAGAATCGAAGAGAAACTGGATCGGGCATCGGGATATACGGATAAAAAATAGATGGACTAAGTAAGCTCGGCTTCTGGAAGTCGAGCTTTTTACTGACGTCATGTTAGAAAGGAGATATTCGGTTGTATAAAATTATGATCGTGGAAGATGATGTGAAGATTGCGGAGTTGCTGCAATCTTATATTTCAAAATATGGGTATGAAGTGGATAGTTGTCGGGACTTTGATTCCGTCATGCGCTGTTTTCAGGAAACTCGTCCCGATTTGGTATTGATGGATATTAATTTGCCGAGCTTTGACGGATATTATTGGTGCAGGCAAATCAGGCTCGTGTCCACTTGTCCAATCATTTTCATCTCGGCGCGGGCAGGGGAAATGGATCAAGTACTCGCCCTTGAAAACGGGGGAGATGATTACATAACGAAGCCGTTCCATTATGAAGTGGTGATGGCCAAAATCAAGAGCCAGCTTAGACGGGCGTACGGCGAATATGCCCCGAAGATGGAAGAACGAATCGTCGAGAAGGGCGGACTGACTCTTTATCCTGAACGGATGCTGCTGTCAAACGGGTTTCAAGAGGTGTCGGTGACGAAAAAAGAGGCGGACATCATTGAGCTGCTGTTTAAACAGCATCCCCGTGTGGTCAGCAGGGAATCATTATTGGAAAAGCTATGGGATGACCAGTCGTATGTTGATGAAAATACGTTGAATGTGAATATTACGCGAGTCCGCAAAAAGCTGCAGGAACTCAATATCCATAATGCGATCGAAACGATCAGAGGGGCGGGATACCTTCTTCACCTTTCGTGGATAAAGGAGGAATGAAACGATGAGGCTTTTTTGGCAAGAGCATATTCCGCTCATTCTTTTACATATTGTTCAGCTTTTTATGGTGCTGTTCGTTTATTGGCTCGCGGGATTTCAAGATATCAAACTGGGCCTCTATTCGGTCTTCATCGGCTTGTTCATTCTCGGCTGTTACCTCGTTTACAAGTATGCCAGCCACCGTTCGTTTTATGAAAGGCTGTCAGAGCCGCTTCCAACACTCGATGATTCGATTAGAAACACGAGCCATGCACCTATCCCGACGGCTTTTGATGAGTTGCTGAAAATGCAGTATCAGCATTACCAGCAGCAATTAACGAAATGGGAGCGGGAGCGAAACGAGCATCTCGCTTTCATGAATCAGTGGGTTCACCAAATGAAAACACCGCTTTCGGTCATGGAGCTCCTGCTGCAAAACGAAGAAGACATCAGCAGGGAAAGTCTGCGGGAAGAACTGGATAAAATCCATAAAGGCTTGGATACGGTTCTTTATACGGCCCGCCTAAGCTCCTTCCAGCAGGATTTTCGCGTCGAACCCGTTTCGCTCTGGTCCGTGGCCGATCAGCTCGTTCACGAAAACAAGCGTTATTTCATCCAAAATCGCGTGTACCCTGAAATCTTGATTGATCAAAGCATTCAAGTGTACTCGGACAGGAAGTGGCTTTCATTCGCCCTTTCGCAAGTGTTGATTAATGCCATCAAGTATTCGAAAGGGACAGGCCAAAAGGTCACGATGTCTGCGGCAGTAAAAGGAGAGACGGTCGTCATGGAAATCAAGGACCGCGGTGTCGGCATTCCGGCAAGCGACCTGGAGCGGGTTTTTCAGCCGTTTTTTACCGGAGAAAACGGGCGGAAATTTTCGGAGTCGACGGGAATGGGGCTGTATCTCGTAGCGGAAATCTTCAAACGGCTCGATCACGGAATCGAGCTGGAATCGGAACCGGGGAAAGGCACCGTCGTCAGGCTTTCGTTTTCCATACCGCCGCATAACCTTACATGAATGTAAGGAAGATGAAAGAAATATCGATAGTGGAAGAACTTTTCCTTCGTTACAATCATGATAGAAAATACGAACAGATGGAAAGGAGATCTGATCATGAACATGCTTCAGGTTAATGGAGTCAGCAAAATATATGGAGGAAAAGTGTCCTATCGTGCTCTTTCTACTATTCATTTAACGGTCAATCAGGGCGAGTTTGTGGGCGTCATGGGACCGTCGGGAAGCGGAAAAACGACATTGCTCAATCTTATTTCGACGATTGATGCGCCTACCTCGGGGGAAGTTCTCATCCAAGGGCAAAACCCGAACCAGCTTAAGAAAAACGAGTTGGCAAAATTCCGCCGGCGAGAGCTGGGCTTTGTGTTCCAGGATTTTAACCTGCTTGATACACTGACCGTCGAAGAGAATATCATGCTGCCCCTTACATTGGATGGCATTTCCGTGAAAGAGATGGATGAAAAGGTGGCACAGGTTTCTAAAAAGCTGGGGATTGACGGCATTTTGAAAAAGCGGACATATGAAATTTCCGGAGGGCAGGCACAGCGGACGGCCATTGCCCGTGCCATTATCCATTCGCCAAAGCTGCTGCTGGCAGATGAGCCGACAGGGAACCTGGACTCAAAGGCATCCCGCGATGTGATGGAAACGTTGGAAGCAATCAATAAATCCGACCTGACCACCATGCTCCTTGTCACCCATGATCCCGTTGCCGCGAGCTATTGCAATCGGGTCATCTTCATTAAAGACGGACAATTATATAATGAAGTGAACCAGGGGAATAACCGCCAGGCGTTCTTTCAAAAAATCATGGATGTACTGTCCATTTTGGGAGGGAACACACATGACCTTTCGTCAATTCGCGTTTAATAACGTTTTTCGAAATAAACGCTTGTATGCCGCTTATTTTCTTAGCAGCGCATTTGCGGTCATGGTGTTCTTCGTCTACGCCGTATTCGCCTTTCATCCGAAGTTGACGACGGTAGCCATCGGCGGACATGTGTCCAAAGGGTTGCACTTTGCTGAGGCCATCATTTATGTGTTTTCCTTTTTCTTCGTTCTCTACAGCATGGGCTCATTTTTGAAATCGAGGAAGAAGGAATTGGGACTGCTCATCATGCATGGCATGACGAACATGCAGCTTAGAACGATGATTTTTTTAGAAAATATGGTCATCGGTTTGTTCGCGACGCTGTTCGGAATCGGAACGGGGCTCGTTTTTAGTAAAATGATGCTTCTCGCTGCGGAAAATATATTAGGTCTAGACAAGATGCTTCCCTTTTATTTTCCAACGAAAGCGCTGCTGTTGACGATTTCTTCATTCTTGCTTCTATTTGCAGCCATTTCCTTTTTCACGGTCGCTGCCCTTCGCGGAAATAAATTGATCGATTTGATAAAAGGAAGCGCAAAGCCAAAACCAGAGCCGAAAGTTTCTCGCTTCCTTGCGATTTTGGCTGCCGTACTGTTAGTGGCGGGATACGGAATTGCATTAGTTGTAAGGGGAGCGATGGTCAGCATGGCGCTCATTCCGGTCGCGCTGCTCGTCATCGTTGGAACGTATTTTTTCTTCACCCAGCTCAGCATGTGGGTCATTAAGGCATTGAAAGGTAACCGAAACTTTCTTTTCCACAAAACCAATTTGTTGTTGTTCTCTGATTTGGCTTATCGAATCAAGGATAATGCCCGAACGTTTTTCATTGTCGCGATTGTCAGTACCGTCGCGTTTTCCGCCATCGGATCACTCGTCGGTTTCAAAACGGTGATGACAGACTTGACCATCGGTGAAAACCCATTTGCCATGCAATACAGTTCGTTTGATGAAAATGAGAAGCAAGCCCAGCAACTGGCATTGATCAAAGACGTGTTGGATGATGCGGATATTCCGTATAAACAGTACGAGGCAACGGGGCTTTATCAAACGATTGGAGAGGAATCTCCTGTGATGATGATTAAGCGTTCCGACTATAATGCCATTGCAAAGGCGCTTGGGGACAAGCCGGTTGACATCAGAGGGAATGAAGCGGTAAAAGTGGAATATCTCGATGTGTTAGGGGAAAAGCGGAAAGAAGAGCATTCCACTAAACCGATCACATTAATGGAAGGGAATCAGTCCATCCAACCCGTTCAAACAATCGAATCCAACGCCTTGCCGATGTATTCGGCATATTACGTCATTTCCGATGAACTGTTTCAGCAATTGACAAAGTATGAAGACAAACAACAGTTTTTCTTATTTGATCTACAAGGCGGGGCAGATGCAATCGAAGCGGGGGCCGAACTCGCAAAAGCGATGCCGGATAGTTTTTATGGCGGAGAGTACCGTTTCTTCGCGCTCGCCTATGAATTAAATAAACTGACTCAAGGGTATGGAGCCATTTTATTTGTCGGACTATTCATAGGGGCTGTCTTTTTCATCGCTGCAGGGAGCTTTTTATATTTCAGGCTATACACCGACTTGGAAGAGGATAAAAGGAAGTTTTCGGCAATCACCAAGCTCGGCTTAACGGACAGAGAGCTTTCAAAGGTGATGACGATTCAAATCGCGTTATTGTTTTTTATTCCAATTGGCGTTGCACTCATTCATGGGGCGGTGGCCCTGACAGCGTTGCAGCACATGTTCAATTATTCGTTAGTGAAGGAATCGGTACTCGTGTTGGGCAGTTTCTTTGTGATCCAGGTGGTTTACTTCTTTATCATCCGCACCACTTATATTAAAAATATCAAAGCGTCCATTTCTTGAACGGCTTCGACTTTAAATGAAGGGGAAGGGAGGAAGTCGTGACTTTCTTCTCGATGAATGGACTAACCGGTTTTTGAACAGTGCCCCCAACAAAGGAAGCATGTTTTGGTTTACAGTATCAATGGTGAATACAAAAGCCCCAAAATAAAGTTCGAATGAGATTCAACGGAAACATGAAAGGCCCCGTCGAAAAAATCCAGTAAAATCAGGGATTCGTGACGGGGCCTTTTAAAAATCAGTTTTTGTGATCCAATAGAGACTTATGGGACAGTCTCCATGCTAATGATGATACTTATTATATGATGTTTAAGTAAGGGTGAAGTTTTCTAATGTGGGGCTGATCATCGATGTATACTTCCCATGAAGAGATATGGAATTCAGTTCGGATCCGATTGCCTCTTTGCGGGTCTAATTGCCGGATGGCCGAGAACAGTCGTCTGATCTGCTCGAAGCTGTTCGTTTCCTTATCCTCTTCAAGGTTCCCCGTTACGTTTTTTAATTCCTCGAGTAAGAGAAGAAATAAAGAATGAGAGATTTCTTCCAATTTCTTATCTGTATTCAATTCCATCACCTTCCTGTCTTTCGCGCTATTCACACAGTAAAAAATGATAACATAAGGTGGATGGTTCAAGGAAGTGGAAAAAACATGGGGATTCTTAGGTTGTTTATATGAAAGTGAATGACACGTGGGCTCAGTCTGTTGGGATGTACAATGGATTCAAATGAGGGAAAACAGTTATTTTGTTCTCGAAATAAGCCCGCATATCCAACTATTCCTCTTGCAAAGTTACACCTAAAACAATAACTAGCACGATTAACAAAATCCTCAAAATTCGATCTTTCGTAACGGTTTTCATCAGAGCGACAAGCACGATTCCGATAATAGGGTTTTCCTCCACAAGAATAATGGTAAAAATGTCTAACAAAGAAATGACAGTATCAATAATTTCATGATCATGGTTATTCCCCATGTTGGTTACCCCTTCTGTTTTTTTATTAGCCTATTTCATTTGAAACAGAAAGGTGTGTGTCTTTACCAGATCAACATTGTGGTTTAAATAAAGTTTTTCTTTTAATAAAAAAACACCATTTCAATTGAAATGGTGTTTTGGATGGAGACTATCGGGATCGAACCGACGACCTCTTGCATGCCATGCAAGCGCTCTCCCAGCTGAGCTAAGCCCCCGTTATGTAAGTCGGTGTTTGTGTACCAACGTCTTGATTAAATATTACTACATACTAGATAGGTTGGCAATACCTTTTTTAAAATAAATGATCTTTTTTTATTGAAATAGTTCTATTCAGTTGTTCCGAGTTAAATAAATGAATAAAATATGGTAAAATATCCCTTGTAGCTGATGGAAAGCGGGTGAACAGGATGATGGATGAATATATGATAGAATTAAGAAGGATACGCATAACCCTAGTGGTGATGACAATCGTTCTTTTATTCTTTTCGGGAAAAAATGTCCATGTTAACGTAGACGACAATAATGATACCATACAGCCTTCACCATCAAATTATTATAAAAATGTCATTCCGTTGGAGAACGGCGATTTTGGCATCTTATCAGGTGACTCGGCATGGGAGACTGGGGGAACAATAGAAATCTATCATTATGATGCTAATACTAATGAAATTATAAGAAAAAAGCAAATCTCAATCGAGGAGCTTAAATTAGAAAACAAGCTTTAGAGAAAGGAATGATACATAGTGAGAGATGCCAATAACACCAAAAAGGATTTTAAGCTGATTGCATTGGATATGGATGGAACTTTGTTGAACGAAGAAGGAAAAATTTCTGAGGGGAATCGTCAAGCGATTGAGGAGGCACAGGCAAAGGGTGTCCATGTCGTGTTGAGTACGGGGCGTTCCATTTTGACTTGCCGTGAATTTGCTGAATCTCTTAAACTCTCTTCCTACCTTGTGACGGTGAATGGAAGTGAAATATGGGATTGTGCAGGGAATTTATTGGAACGAAATATCCTTGACGCTGCACATATCGAAATGATGTGGGAATTAAAGAATACGCATAATACCCGCTTTTGGGCCGTGACGAGCGATAAAGTATGGCGTGAAGAGTTTCCGGAGGACATTTCTTCCCATCAATGGCTGAAATTTGGATTCGATATCGACGAGGATGAAGTGAGAGAAACCATTTTAGCGGAACTTTCAAAAAATGACGGGCTTGAAATCACGAACTCCAGTCTGACGAATATTGAAGTAAATGCGGTTGGAATCAATAAAGCGAAAGCACTTCACACTGTTTGCGACAAGCTTGACATTTCGATGGATGAAGTGATTGCCATGGGAGATAGCCTCAATGATATCGCCATGATTAAAGAGGCGGGCTGCGGCGTAGCGATGGGGAATGCGCAACCAATCGTCAAAGAGGCCTCCGACTGGGTAACCGGGACCAACGCGGAAGACGGCGTGGCCCAAGCCATTCGTCATTGGGTGTTGTAAGAGTGGGGAATTGAAAAATAAACTAAAAAAACGTTTGGGCTGTTGCCCAAACGTTTTTTAGTTAACGCCCATATCGCCGGTTTTAGGATGATCACTAGGTAACCCTTTTGTTGTAAAGAGTTCCAATTATATAACTGCAAATCAATCCGATGGTAAAGGCGATGACGGAGCCGCCCGCTTCAAACCCTGCAGCCGTCTCTTCATAAAAGCTGAACATCAGCCACTCAAGATTGAATGAATATCCGATCCAAATCAGCAAGCCGCTTACAACGATAAAGGATAACAATGCTACCAATACGGTTTTAACCAACTTTTATCACCACCAGAAATGGAAAAATGTGCATCAATCTTCCTTTATGCCTCTGTATTTTAACATGAAATTCCAATTAGAGTATTTGTCCATCTTACGGTTTTGGATGAATTGTTACACCTTTTTGACAGAGGAGGATAAAATCCCCTTCGGTTTGCTCATCGCCTTTTTCATGACTTCCAGAAGATAATAGTTACCGTAGGGGTTTTCCGATTGTAAAAGCTGTAATGTTGCTTTTACATCGTCCATTGCACGGTGGGCGTTTTCCCTTATGATGCCGTGTCCTTCAAGTAAAGTGTCCAGCTTTTTGTTCATAAAGCCGTAATCTTTCCATTTCACGGAACGCATCGAGCAATGCCAGCGTTTTTCGGCCAATTCCGGATAGCGTTTAAGCAAAAAGCTGCGGTCAAACGAAGCGTTATGAGCGATGATACCATGTGCTTGCTGAAGCAGGTCCATTATTTTCACGTCATCCAGCTTCTGATTTTGGACCATTTTATTTGTAATCCCGGTCAACCTTGTGATGTAAGGGTTGATCGGAGATGAGGGCATATTAAAACCGGAATGTTCCTCCACGATTTCCAATACCTCACCCGTCATGGCATCATACGAAAATAAAATGATGGCTGCCTCAATGATGTCGCAGTCTTGAGGGCTTAACCCCGTTGTCTCGATATCCAGAATGGCAGCGAGTTGTATATTTTTTTCAGGCAAATCAAGTTCCTCTCTTTCTATCTATTTAAAGTGGTTTTCGTTACATTTACATATCTTTTTATTTTATAAGTTTTTTCCTTATTAATCATCCCTTAAATTTTGTATCTTTTCGTTTTTCTTATCTTAAATTTAAAATCAACTTTTTTTGATTTAATAGTTGTGCAAACGGAAAAAATTGTATATGATTGAAATATCAAGAAAAATTGATTTAAAAGAGAGCATTGCATCATAAAATGTTTGTCCCATCCTTTTAGTATTGAACAGAGGTTTAAAAGTTTGTTCTAAATTATTTTTTATCCATTAAATCAACTTTTTTTGATTTAAAATGGGTATCGATCATAATGAACGTATAGGAGGAGAAGGTTCATGACAAAATGGAACATTTCACTCAAAGCAGAGGGGTGCTGTGCTTCCGAAACGGAAGTGGTTCAAACTCATACACAAAAAAGTGAAACAAACAAACTGCCTGTCGCGATTATTGGCGGCGGCCCGGTAGGTTTGGCTGCTGCCGCGCATTTAGCGAAACGGGGAGAGGCTTTTATCTTGCTGGAAGCGGGGGCACAAGCGGGAGCCAATATTTTAACATGGGGCCATGTCCGTTTATTCTCGCCATGGCGTTATAACATCGACAAAGCGGCCTCCGCATTATTGGAAAAGCATGGCTGGCAAACGCCGGATTTAGAGGCGCTGCCGACAGGAAAAGAGCTTGTCGAGCAATATTTACAGCCGCTTGCCGATATTCCGGAAATCCAGCCCCACTTACATTTTCACACAAAGGTGTTGTCGATTGGACGGAAAGATACGGACAAAATGAAAACCGCAAATCGTGAGCAGCAGCCTTTTGTCATTCATGCAGAAAAAGAGGGCATGCTGACAACGTTTGAAGCGAGAGCGGTATTGGACGCTTCCGGTACGTGGGGGAATCCGAATCCTGCGAACTCGAGCGGTATTTGGCTGAAAGAGGAACAATCTCTTCAACAACAAATGGTTTACGGCATCCCAGATATTTTGGGGAGAGAACGGGAGCGCTATGCGAATAAGCGTGTGGCTGTTGTTGGGGGCGGACATTCCGCCATCAATGCCTTATTGGATTTGGCTCAATTGAAAGAGGTTCATCCGAAAACGGACATTGTTTGGATCATGAGACGCCAGCGCGTGGAAGAGGCGTATGGGGGCGAAGAAAAAGATGCACTTGCAGCGAGAGGGGCGCTCGGCAGCCGTATCCATCAACTGGTCGACGACGGAAAGGTCACCATTTTCACCCCGTTCCTTATCCGAAATGTTAAAAAGTCAATGAACAAAATAGAAATCATGGGCAGCCAAAATGGAAAAGAGAGAATCATCCCGGATGTAGATGAGATGATCGTCAATGCGGGGAGCCGACCGGATTTGATGATGGTCCGCGAAATTCGTACAGCGATTGATTCCGCTGTGGAAAGCGTGGAAGCGCTGGCCCCGCTCATTGATCCGAACATCCATAGCTGCGGGACGGTCCGGCCACATGGAGAGAAAGAGCTTCGCCAGCCGGAAAAAGATTTTTACATTGTAGGAGCGAAAAGCTACGGGCGTGCCCCGACTTTCCTCATGGCAACCGGTTATGAACAAGTCCGATCTGTGATAGCCCATCTTGCCGGAGACGAGAAGGCAGCGAAAAAAGTTGAGCTCGATTTGCCTGAAACGGGTGTTTGCAGTGTGAATTTAAAATCGAAAACTTCATGCTGTACGACGAATTCAAGCTGTTGAAAAAGATTTTGACACCCCCTGATTTGGGGAGATGAAAGGGGAAGCGACGATGACGATTAACCATGCCGGATGACAAATACAAATAGCTTCTTCATTAAACAAAGAGATCGGGCCAGCCCGATCTCTTTGTTTAATTATTGCCTTGGTGCCCAAAGCATGACTGATACACCGATTAAACAAATAAAAGCTCCAATCCAGTCATATGTATCAGGCGTCTTTTTATCAATGCCCCAGCCCCATAATACGGAGAGAATGATGAAAATTCCGCCATAAGCGGCATAGACGCGGCCAAAAGAAGAAAAGGATTGGAAAGTAGCCACGACGCCATATAACGCCAATGCAGCTCCTCCAAGCAGTCAGTAAAGCGGCTTTCCTTCGCGAAGCCATAACCAGATCAGATAACCGCCGCTTATCTCAGCCAAGCCTGCAAGTACAAATAAGAAAATCGTATAAAGAATGATCATCACCCTGTTTCATTAAATATCATCCTAAATTATATAGCATCTTATACTGTCCTGCCCCGCTTGATCCAAGTCTATGGAATGAACTCCTATTGCGCAGAAACTTTACAAAGACTTTACAATAAATGAATTGACGCTTTTATATAAGGACTTTATTATATAAGTACATTGTTATATTTTGATATGGAATGAAAACGACTCAGAATATCTCTAAAAGCAAAAGGGGTGAGCAGAAATCATGAATCTGGCTACCATTCCTGTTCTATGTTTTATCTAGTTGGTTTTTGTTTTTGCCGTTAAGGCATTAAGGAAGGAGAAGGGCCCCTCAATCATTTCTCATAATACGAATAAGTTGAAGCGTTTCTTCCAATCATAGAGGTATACTTTTTCAATTGATTATATAAGTGTATTATTATATAGTGATGGAATGATGGAGGTGCACTGAAGTGATCGAAATAGTAGTCGAAATTGAAAGAGCCGCAACAATCCTTAAATTGTTGGGAGATAAAACAAGACTTACGATGATTAAAATGCTGGAAAGCAATGACGCGTGTGTATGTGAATTCGTTGCCTTATTCGAGATGAGCCAGCCTGCTATTAGCCAGCACCTTCGAAAATTGAAGGATGCGGGATTAGTGAAGGAGTCGCGAAAAGGGCAATGGATCATTTATTCATTAAATAAAAAAAGTGAGTACTATATCCTTGTGCAAAGCTTATTGGCTCATCTTCCAAGTCAAGATGACCGACTCAAAGAGCTCGAAGAAAAAGGATTGCGTATTTCATGTGATTAACGGAAGGGGTTTGAACATTGACATCAACGATATTAGCGTCCGTGATTTTCTTGGCCACGCTCGTCCTTGTCATTTGGCAGCCTAAAAACCTGTCGATTGGCTGGTCTGCCTGCGGCGGTGCGATTGTCGCGCTCATTGCAGGTGTGGTGGATTTTCAAGATGTGATGGATGTAACGCAAATTGTGTGGAATGCGACGCTTACCTTTATTGCTATTATTATTATTTCTTTAATTTTAGATGAAATCGGCTTTTTTGAATGGGCGGCGCTGCATGTGGCAAGAGCAGCCAATGGCAGCGGAGTCAAAATGTTCGTGTATGTTTCGATTCTGGGAGCGCTTGTCTCAGCTTTTTTCGCGAATGACGGTGCGGCGCTGATTTTGACGCCGATTGTGCTGGCCATGGTCCGTGCCTTGAAATTTGATGAAAAAATGGTCTTTCCATTCATTATTGCGAGCGGATTTATCGCCGATACGACCTCGCTTCCATTGGTCGTCAGCAACCTCGTCAATATTGTCTCGGCTGACTTTTTCGGGATCGGATTTGCCGAGTATGCCTCACGAATGATTGTCCCGAATTTCTTCTCGCTGTTCGCGAGTATTCTCGTTTTGTATTTGTATTTCCGTACGCAAATTCCAAAGCGATATGAGTTGGCGGATGTCAAAAAAACGATGGATGCCATTCAGGACGAGAAAATGTTTCGTTTATCTTGGGGCGTGCTGGCCGTCTTATTGGTCGGGTACTTCGCAAGCGAATTCTTCGGGGTTCCTGTTTCGATCATTGCGGGAATCATCTCGATTTTCTTCTTGTTCATGGCAAGAAGAAGTCCCGCGGTCCATACGAAGCAAGTGCTGAAAGGCGCGCCTTGGGCAATCGTGTTTTTCTCGATCGGTATGTATGTCGTCGTATACGGCTTGCGTAATGTCGGCTTAACGGGACTGCTTGCCGATGTGATTCAGATGAGCGCGGATGAAGGCTTGTTTGCGGCCACAATGGTCATGGGCTTTTTGGCAGCCATCTTGTCTTCTGTGATGAATAACTTGCCGACGGTAATGATTGATGCGCTTGCCATCGATGCGACAAGTGCAACAGGAGCTGTGAAAGAGGCGCTGATTTATGCGAATGTCATCGGCTCAGATTTAGGGCCGAAAATGACGCCGATCGGTTCATTGGCTACCTTGTTATGGCTGCACGTTTTAAGCTCAAAAGGTGTAAAAATCGGTTGGGGAACATACTTTAAAACGGGAATCATCCTAACCATCCCGACGTTATTCATCACCCTTTTGGGACTTTACTTATGGTTATTAATTGTGTAATAGCTACACTTTTATATTTCATTTTTTCATAAAGGAAACTTCCAGCAGTGGGGGGTCCTTCATCCCCCGCTGCTGGTTAGTTGATCTTATCGGGCTTTTATGGACAGTTATCTCCCACTTAAGCTTCTCCGATGACTCTAAGTTTTGAAGTGGGGGACATACTGCCCGTTAATGCGGGATAAAAGGAGACAGACAACATGGATAAAAAAACAATCTACTTCTTATGCACAGGAAATTCTTGCCGCAGCCAAATGGCTGAAGGCTGGGCAAAAAAACATTTAGGCGATGAGTGGGAAGTGCGCAGTGCAGGTCTTGAAGCGCATGGATTGAATCCGAATGCCGTAAAAGCGATGAAAGAAGCAGGAATTGATATTTCGAATCAAACATCTGACGTGATTGATCAGGAGATTTTAAACAATGCTGATTTAGTTGTTACATTGTGTGGACATGCGGCCGACCATTGCCCTGTAGTAACCCCTCGTAAAGAAGGTGCGCGTAAGATACATGTAGGATTCGATGACCCTGCAGGTAAGGATTGGAGCGAGTTCCAACGTGTCCGTGACGAAATAGGGGAAGCTATGAAATATTTTGCGGAACATGGGAAGTTCCCTAACGAACAATAAAACGAAAAAGAGCCGTGGCAACTCAGCCTGCGGCTCTTTTTTATTCGTCAAGAATCGGTTGCTAATTTTAGTGGGAATTGAACGGCTTAGGGCGATCATATCTGAAAATTGTGTTCAGCCGCTTAATTGTATATCATGAAAGCAGTTTGAAAGAAGAGGGAGTTAAAGAAATGACTGATTTTGGACACGACGATTATCGGCTGGTTGCTGTTTCTGTCCTTGTGGCTATTGTTTCTTCATTGAACACGTCATTTTATACGATTGGCTTCATAATAGTTGTCTTATTTTTTTGGGGGGGTCTATATGCTTACTTTAAGCGAAATCGAGCGATGGAAAGGCATCAATTTTCGGAGCATCATTTTCAATCTCTGTTTGAGCATAGTCCTTTTCTTGTTCTTTTAATCGATCTTGGCGGCCGGATTATAAATGCAAATCCAAAAAGCTTACATATATTGAATTATACGAGTTCAGAGTTGTTATCAAAAGATATTCATATATTCTTTAAAAAGCAAGAACAAGATTATATTCACACACAGTTTGAAAAAGTAAAGGAAGGGGAAAGTCAAATTCTTTCTAGTACCATTATAAAAAATGATGGCAAAGAGATTTCTATGAACTTTGCATTTGTCCCTATTAAGGGCGAAAACGAAATGCCCCTTGGTGTGTATATGATAGCGCGGGATATGACAGACATTGTAAAATACGAAGAAAAAATTCGTGAAGTAAAAGAAGATTTACAAAATACGATTCGCCAGCAGCAAGGCATGACTTTTAAATTCGTCAAAAAAGGGGATACGTTTGTTCATACTTTATGTGATGGTCAATTGCTGTATAAATTGGGATTTACCCCGGATGATGTGATCGGCAAGTCGTTGAATGAGTTTCTACCCGGCCAGGAAGCAGTTTCCAAGACTGCCCACTATCAACAGGCATGGGACGGATATGATACTTACTATGAAGGAAAGGTCAATCATATACATTATATAGCTTCACTAAAACCCGTCATTCATGATGGGAAGGTCGTTGAGGTTATTGGCTCGTGCATTGATATTACCGATCGTAAGAAGATGGAAGAAGAGCTTCGCCGAAAAGAAGACCTGTATCGGACCGTGTTGAATACGATGGCAGAAGGGATTCTCATTTATGAACAGGATGATAACATCATTACCCTTAATGAGAATGTCGAGCATATACTTGGAATCAAATCAGGCCTGTTCAACGAATCGACGATGAAAGATTCGGGAATGGTGTTTCTAAAAGAAGATGGATCTCCTTTCCCATTTGAAAAACTACCGGGCGTCATAACCAAAAACCAGGGAATTCCGGTTCGTGATGCTGTCATAGGAGTCAAGATCAAAGATAAAGCGATGCAATGGGTGAGCATCAATTCAAAACCGTTCGTTTTATCCGAAAAAGAAAAAGAATCGGCACTTGTGACATTCAATGACATTACGGTACAAAAGGAACAGGAATTAAAATTACGTGAATCGTATGCGATGCAAAAGGCATTAATCGATAATTTAAATATTGGGATTGCCGTCACGGATGAAAATAGAAGGATTATCTTATTGAATGAAAAGTTCTGTACCATGCTTGGCATAAAGGAGGATTATGAGTCCTATATCGGGAAACATGGCACGGTTTTTCATGAGCATTATTCTGGAAACGTAAGCGAATTCAATAATCAAACTATTATCGAGATACTAAAGGGACGCGAACCGGTGACGAAGGAAGTCGGAACAACTGATGGAAAACTTTATGTCGGACAGTATATTCCTTTTTCGATAAGCGAGGAGCAGCAAGGGAATTTATGGGTATATGAAGAAATAACCGAACGTAAAAAAATGGAAAAAACAATTATTCTTGCAAAAGAAGAAGCGGAAAAAGCGAATATGGCGAAGACGGAATTTTTATCAAAGATGAGCCATGAATTGCGTACGCCTTTAAATGGAGTATTAGGATTCGCCCAATTACTGGAAATGGATGAGGCGTTAAATGAGCAGCAACAAAAGTTTGTCCAGCACATTTTAAAAGGCGGACGTCATTTACTGCATTTAATCAATGAAATTCTGGATTTGTCACGAATTGAAATCGGCCAATTACGATTGATATTTGATATGACGTATCTTGAAGAAATAGTAGATGAAAGCATCCATATGGTTGAACCGTCAGCTCGGAAAAAGAAGATTACGATTGTGAAACAACTGGATAAATGTCAAGGTGATTCGGTTTTCGTTGACCCGACTCGCTTAAAACAAGTGATGTTGAACCTCCTTGACAATGCGATTAAATATAATAAGGAAGGTGGAGAAGTAAGAATCGAGTGTCAAAAAACGGACGATCGATTGACGATTTATATAAGAGATACGGGTGAGGGGTTTTCGTCTGAAGAATATGAGAAGATCTTTACCTTTTTCTATCGTATAAAGGGGACAAAAGAAGACGGAACCGGCATCGGCTTGTCATTGGTGAAACAGCTTGTGCAATTAATGGACGGTACAATCGGTGTCACAAGTAAGGTGGGAGAAGGCAGTGTTTTTTGGTTCAGTCTTCCGATCCATCACACTTCTATTCTTGGGCACGAAACGGGTAATCGACTGGAAAGCGTTCATAATTATCGAAAAACCATTTTAACCTACAAAATCCTTTATGTAGAAGATAATCAAGCCAATTTACAGTTAATGAATGAAGTTCTTGCTTCCCAACCTCTTTACGCGCTCATTAGTGCTTCTGATGGCAAGAAAGGAATTGAAAGAGCACTGAAAGAAAAGGTTGATTTAATTGTCCTTGATATGAATCTTCCAGATATGAATGGATATGAAGTGTTTCAAGCATTGAAATCCAATGAACAAACAAAAGACATTCCGGTCATCGCTTTAAGTGCCAATGCCATGCAGGCAGATATTGAAGCGGCAATGTCCAGCGGTTTTGATGTTTATTTAACGAAACCGCTAAACATCAATGAGTTTCTTGCGGTATTAAATGAAATATTGTAAACAATTAGGAAGAGCAAAAAGGGCCCCGTTGTGGAAATCCAGTAAAACCAGGATTTCCACAACGAGGCCTTTCACTTATTTAAATGTAGCTGATACATTAGGTCATAAGTTTTTTGGGGAATCCACTCCCCCAAACCTCTTTTTTCTTCTATTTAATAAGTAGGGACATTTTAAAACAACTTCTTAATAGAAGGAAAGGTGAGAAAAAATGAGACGATTACTTTTAGAAGATAAACCATTAATTGTATTGCCGTCACTTGCGCTGGAGTTGGGATTGAACGAGGCCATTTTCTTGCAGCAGCTCCATTATTGGCTGCAGGGAAGCCGTAATGAGCGGGATGGTCATGTATGGGTGTACAATACATATGGAAAATGGCAAGAACAATTTCCATTTTGGTCAATCAGCACCATTAGAAGGATCATCGGGAAATTGGAAACGGGCGGCTACATTCAAACAGAACAGTTCAACAGCAGTCACAATAACCAAACGAAATGGTACCGTATCGATTATTCCAAGTTTGGGGAAACGGACGGATCGGCTATTCAAAATGAACATGGGAACGGTTCAACTTGGACAGCCGATTCGTTCAATTTGAACCATTCGTTACAAGAGAGTACTTCAGAGAATACGAACAGAAAAAAAGATGATGATGAAGGCGCGTCTGCATTCTTCATGAAAGTTGGCGGGAATGAGAATGAACAAGCTGACAGTGAACCGATACCGTCCGATATGGAACATGATGCTTATGGCATGATGCTGGAAAGGGCGTTTCTTGAGCGAAGAGGACGCGGTCTGTATCCAAGTGCAAAAGATTTACAGGCCATTGAAGAAGTGGTCCAAAGCGGGATTGGTAACGAAGAGGCGATTAAGTGGCTGAACGAGGCGTTTGATGCATACAAACCGAAATATCCCGGCGATCGAATCCATTCCTTTTCTTACGTGAAAGAGCATATTTTTAGACAAGCTTATTTGGAAAAGGAACGGGAACGCACGGCTGCTGAAACGAGGCAAAAAAACACCAGTCTTTCCGGGAACTTCATGAAGTCTTATGGCCGAACTAAATCCGGGAGAAAAGAAATGGTACCTGACTGGCTTGAAAGTCCGCAGACGGAACGGGAGAGGACAGAGCATCAACCCGATTTTGAAGAAGAAAAAAGGAAACTCATGTTAGAGCTCGCGCAATACAAGAAAAATGAGGTTTCTTAATGAGCGGTATAACTCCTGCTGGATGACGTTTTATGTTATCTGTAAACATGTTCGATTTCAATGAATCTGCAAAATGGCGTCACTTAAAAGGAGGATGTCTTTATAAATTTCGTCTTTCGCTTCTCGATCATCGCACTTTTCATAATCATCCATTAAGCGGCCGAGCTCTTTAATAAATAAAAGCGTTTCATCATATTCATCATGCATGATTGAACTACCCCTTTACAAAAATGAAGAGCGTTACATACACAAAGGTGATCAAACATGATGAATAACGCTCTTAACAAACATTCTTTCCAATTAGTTGTTAATGTATGTATGAAGTGACATAATTTTGCCATTTTTGAATTCGGCGTACCCATTGTTTGGCGGAGTAGGGTGAATCATGTTTATTTTCTTGTTCTGCAAAAGGATGTATATTTTTTGATTCCCGTTTTTGTCGAAAAATATTGAGTATTATTTATAGTCATTATTTACTATGAATAGTAGAATAGTAATGATTTCTCTCCGCCTTTTCTATTACTTTCTGACATGATCATTCTATTACATAGAGGGGAAGCAGGTAGTTCAAGAGCGGATAGTTTCGATTCAAAAGCAAGGGGATTCAATATGAAGACAAATTTTTCACAAAAAACGACGATTGTACAAATTCTTTTTCGGATAGTCGGGATTTTCTTGGTATCGATTTTAATTGCCTTTTCTTCGATTTATTTAGTGACAAAAGGGGAATTGGCAGAACGTACAGAGAATGAATTGACCTCGGTTACCGAAATTATTAAACAATCCATCGAAAGTACGCATGAATCAACCAAAACCCTCGAACATCTTATCGATCTCCGCCTTTATACCATCTCCAAAGCGATAGGAGAGGAGTTGAAAGGACGGAACATCGACGAGGTGAACGCAGAAGAGTTAGAGAAGCTTAAGATGAAATGGGGATTATCTGAAATTTCTCTTCTGGTTCCTAAACCAAACGGGGATATTGTCGTGCAAAAATCTACAGAACCGAAAGAAGTGGGGCTAAGTGCCAGGAACTGGGGATACTGGTATATTGCAATAAAGGAGCTGCTTGAAGGAAAAGAGATTTCCGTATCGAAGGGGTACTCCCAAAAGCATTACTGGGTCGGCCCTTTATCTTTATCTGATGTTGTAGATGAGCATTATAAATATGCCTATTACTACGATGGGACGACTAAATTCATCATCAATCCGTTTGTGGAAGCCGAAGACATTTATCAATTTATGCAGACGAGCGGGCCAACACAGCTCATTGAAAAAATGAAAGCCGGGTATGAAAACATCCATGAGATTGCGGTCATTAATACGGAAGCCTATTTAAAGGGACCGGAAAATAAAGTGGTTGAACCGATGAGTGATATTCCTGTATTATACGGATCCCATGAAACAAAGCTGGCAGAAGACAGCGCGATATTCAAAGAACTATCCAAAACCCCGGGAGTAAAAAAAATCAAATTTGAAAAAGGCCACAGTCATTTAGAGAAACTTTATATTTCACTGCCGGACGAAAGGGTGCTTGTTCTTCTGATGAACATAGATGATCAACAAGCATTCATGACCCATCTATGGATTTTATTCGCGATGATTTTTACTCTTACGGTTGCCGTCATTTTCATCTTTTCACAAGCAGCTACGAGAAAGCCGTTGAAATTGTTGAACGCAGAAAGAGAGCGGCTTATGGTGGCCGAAGACTTTAAGCGAACCATCGAATTACTGCCAAGTGCCATTTATAAATGCAGGAAGGAAAAGGATGGCCGTTATATTTTACTATACAGTGAAGGAACGTATATGGAACAGCGGGAGCTTACGACTGAAAGAGTAAAAGGAAAATATATTGAGGATATCTTCAGTGCAGATTTTACGAATAAAATCATTCCGGCTTTAAATGGGGCCTATGAAGAAGAACGGGCGGAATTTACTTTTGAACAAGATAATCGAACATATCATCATGTCATAAAAGCAATCTGTGACATTGAAGAGCCGGAAGTGGTCATTGAATTGGCTGGCTATTCTGTAGACATTACAGATCGGGTGAAGGCCGATGAAAAAATCCATCAATTGGCGTTGCATGACTCTTTGACCGGTCTTCCGAACCGCGTTTATTTCAACGAAATGTTGGAACAAGCATTACAAAATCAAAAAGGTGAAAAAGTGGCGGTTGTCTTTATTGATTTAGATAATTTTAAGCAAGTAAACGATACGTTAGGCCATGAAGCGGGAGATCAATTGTTGGTGCAGGTCACAAACCTATTGACGAAATGTATCGGTTCAGAAGCCATTCTTGCCCGAATGGGAGGGGATGAATTCATTTTGCTGCTTCCTCGCTGTGGAAGCAAGGAAGAGGTTGAACGGCTATGCCAGCACATTATCCAGCAATTGAAGCAGCCTTTCTATATTATGGACCAAGAGCTTTTTGTTACATCGAGTATGGGGATCAGCATAGCTCCAGATGACGGCCATACAGGGAAACTGTTGTTAAAGAATGCGGACATCGCGATGTACAGTTCGAAAAATAATGGCAAAAACAACTATCATTTTTATGAAACGCATATGAGTAGTGATAATTTAAAGAAAATGGAACTTCAAAAAGACCTTCGCCAAGCACTCCAAAGTGGAGGGGATCTGTATCTTGTTTATCAGCCGCAGTTAAATCTTCTAACGAACCAGGTTGTGGGAGTAGAAGCTCTCTTACGCTGGAACCACCCGGTAAGAGGAATGATATCACCAGCGGAATTTATACCGGTTGCCGAGGAGTCGGGGCTTATTGAACCGCTCGGAGACTGGGTTATCCGTCAGGCATGCCAACAATTCATTGCCTGGAAAGAGGAAGGGATCGGGCCTCTTCGCATGTCTGTTAACATCTCGGCCCGTCAATTCAGGCATCATGATTTAGCACAAAAAATCAGCCGTTTACTCGAGGAAACAGGAATGGATGCACAATATTTGAATTTGGAGATTACGGAAAGCACATCTATGGAGGATATTTCCCATACGATTAAGGTCATTAACCAATTAAGGAACATGGGTGTGGACATTTCGATTGATGATTTTGGCACCGGTTATTCCTCGCTCAATTATTTAAAAGACTTCCCGATCAATCATCTGAAGATCGATCACTCTTTTATAAGGGAAATGAAAACAAATGAGGCTGGGAAAGCGATTGTCAAAACGATTATTGATATGGCAGTCAACCTAAATTTGCAAGTCGTCGCTGAGGGAGTGGAAGCGAAGTCAGAACTTGAAATGCTGCGGAATATGGGATGTCATGAAATTCAAGGATACTACTTCAGTCGTCCGGTAGAACCGGAGAGATTAAAAGTGATATTGGCTGATCTTTTGCTTGTTGCCCCTGAGCAGTCGCCTCGCATTCTCCTGTAAAAGCCCGAACATGAGAACACAGAATAACATCGCCGCGTCCTGCGGCAACGTCTGTGTGACCCGCATCATGCGGGCCTAACTAACCATCGGTGGGGGATGACACCGATGGAAGTTTCCTTTATATTTAAAATCTGCACCAATGTATCGCAGGCTTTTTGGAAAGAGAAACTCAGTTAAAGGAAGTGATAGAATTGAATCGTTTTCATTGTTGTGCGGCTTGCCGCCATTTTCAAGCACTTAAAAACGAGCGGGGCATGACTTACATTTGTTCGAGGCTCGGTTATGAAACGAAACCTTCCTACAAGTTCAATTGTTGGGAGCCGTCTGACCGGGTAAAAAGAAGAATGGAGAAGGAAAAACGGTAAGAGGTAATTTCCTATGGGTTGTCGAGAGAATATCTCTATAAGATTTTTAGTGCTATCAGCAAACGAATATATAAACCTACCATTTTTAAAAAGAAGTGGACGAAAATATGGAGGCGTTTACATTTGTTTCCGCTGGAACAAGCGTTTTGTGCGCCCCTTTACTCTCGTCTTCTTGTTTCATTTATTCACCTACACGGAAAGCATTAGTCTCCCTCCTCTTGCTCCAATTTCATCAAAGCATCAAAAAACCAGGTGATTATGCAAATCACGATGATACATGTGCCAAGGCTGATGAAAAAAGAGGAATGCAGCATGTGGTCAGCCATCCAATCCAACATAAAAACACCTCGCATTTTTTATCCCGCATTATAACAAAGCATCTATTCATCTATCAATCTGCAGGGAGAAGTTGGCATACTATGCAAACCTTCACGTCCATGCATGGTATGAGCTTTGCCTCATCCTGAAAGGGAATCCAGGATGAGAGAAGTCAGTAAGCCAAGAGCCGTAATGATTCCGACAGCGGGACCGCCTTCTTGAAACGCTTCGGGCATCATGGTAGAAGCGACCATCGCGATAATGCCGCCGCCTGCAAATGAGGCGATCATGGCTGTCATGTTCGGAGAAGCTTGCTGGAGAAAAGTAAAGCCTCCCAAGGAGCTGAGAGCGGATATGAAAAATACGAACAGCCAAAGAAAAAGAATTTTTCGGACGGAATATCCGCCTTTTTTCAATCCAATCGTACTTGATATTCCTTCCGGGATGTTGCTGATGAAGATGGCGATTACAAGAAGCCAGTTTACGGTTTGTTTTTCAATCAAGCTTGCCCCGATCATGATGGATTCCGGAACAGCGTCCATTACCGTTCCGGCGAAAATCGCCAATCCTGAATGGTTGGAAGCATGTTCCCCGGACCGTTTTCGTTTTTCTCCCCCTTGTTTAGAGATGAATATGTCAAAGAGGGTGAAAATTCCGGCGCCGGCAATGAATCCGATGGAAGTGGCTTGAATGCCCGCTTCATGAACCGAGTGGCCGAGCAATTCGTATGCCGCGGCACCAATGAGCACGCCTGTTCCAAATGACATGATGTAAGCAACGGCCTTTTTCTTGATGGGGAGGAGAAGAGCGATGAGAGCGCCGATCAAAGCGGCAGAGCCGGAAATGCCTCCCCATAGCATCGCATTCCACATGCAGTAAACCTTCCTTCATACTGTTTATTCGTATCGTTCCCGTTTTATCTCCAAAAAAACATTCATAGCCTTTCTTTTAGGGGAGTTACATGTTTCTTGTTTCGGGCGGAAATATTAGATGTATCTGTACAAAAGGAGACGGTTTTGATGGATAAAAAATGGTTCAGAATCATTAATGGGCTTGCGGGACGTTGTTCACCAGTGGATACAGTGATGATTGGACTCGCCAATAAGGCCCGCTATGTGTATCTTTTCGTTTTCATCTGGATGTGGTTTCAAAATAAATCTTCTCGAAAAACGGTTGTAGATGCAGGGGGATGTGCAGTCATTGCGGTGTTGGTCAACAGCTTGATCAAGCTCCTGTATTATAGGCCGAGACCGTTTGTAAAACGGCGGGTCGGTATCTTGATTCCATCTAAAATGGATTCTTCGTTTCCCAGTAAACATACATTGCTTGCCTTCACTGTTTCGACACTCGTTTTTCTCCGCAAGCGTGCACTTGGCTGCCGTTTATGGGGACTTGCGGTCATGACGGGATTTTCGCGTATATGGACAGGGCACCATTACCCATCCGATATCATGGGGAGCGCTTTGATTGGAAGCTTGATCGGCATGGTTGGCCATACATGCTCTCGTTTCATTGATTTTCACTGGATTCGTTCGGCATATACTTCCGTTCTGGATGGCATGTGGAGGAACCCGATGAATGATCGGATTGATTAATGGAGGGCTGTCGGGTCTTGGAAAGGGGAGGAATGGCACCAAGTAAAAGCCATTTGTAAAGAGTATAATTTTAGTAATAAAATGATTACATTTTGATGACATGGCAGGAGGGAGTCTGCATTTGTCGAAAAAAACAAGGGAAAGGGAGGTGTTGATGTGCAACAATTTCTTGCATACTGGAGTGTTGAACGCCGCTATATGGAATATGAGAGCAGTAAATATATCGTTGATGTCATCAACAAAAATGGATTTCGAACAATTGTCGAAAATTTAGATACAGGTGAAAGAAATGAAGGGTTTCATAAGACGAGCGAGAATGAAGCGGTTATGGAGGCCGTTCGAAAGTTTTAAAACAAAGGCCCATTTTGCATGAATAAGTCAAAAGTGATCGGAAACGTTGTTTAAACAAAGCTAAAACCAAAAAGGAGACATGGGTGTTTGCCCGCGTTTCCTTTTTTTAGTGTATAAGAGAAGCTGGATTTATAGATAATAAACGTATATTTTGGAAAACATTTCTCATTGGTTTATAAAAGCTTCCTTACTTATGGTCCATCATTTAGGGAGCCACGGCTGGCATTGGTGGTGAAACAGGATGTTTAACTGGTTTCAATTCAAAAATAAGAAAACGAAAAATAAACAAAGTACCTTTAATGATCTAAGCGGATTGTTTGACTCCCTGTCAGCCTCAGCTGATTTTGTAAATAGTTACCATAAAGCGGCTGGCGGGATGTGTTGGATCACTTACATTAAAACGATGGTCAATCCTGATTTTATTCATAGTGCGGTTCTGTCGCATCTTAGTGAAAAAAAATTCGGCAATCTTGATGATCTGCAAGCGATATTACCGATTGAAGATATCGTCATTACCGAGGATGTAGGGGAAATTCAGAATAAACTAATGAGCGGATACATGTTTATTCGACTGCATAAAAATGCTCAAAAAGGCCTTCTCTTGTCCGCCATTGCTAACGAAACAAGGCAAGTATCTACCCCTGAAGTGGAATTCAGCGTTGTCGGGCCAAAAGAGGCTTTTGTAGAGACAATGGATACAAACATCAATTTGATCCGAAAAAGGCTGCCCATTCCGCAGCTGCACGTAAAAGAAGTGCGGGTGGGGAAAATTTCGAAGACGAGGGTAGGCGTTATGTTTATTGACGGTATTGCCAATCAGGAAAATATCAATACCGTTGTACAGCGGATTCAAGACTTGGAATACGATCAAATTCCAGACAGCTCCTTCATTACGCAAATGATAGCGGATAATAGCAATTCCCCATTTCCGCAGATTGTAGATACAGAGCGGCCGGACCGGGTGGCCAGCGTATTGACGGAAGGGAAAATCGCCGTTTTGGTAGACGGGTCCCCGCACGTCTTGCTCGTCCCGATTACATTGGTGGAATTCTTTTCGGCCTTTGAAGATTATTTTCTGCCGTGGCATATTGCGTCAGCTTTTCGATTGATTCGTCTCGGAGCCATCATGTTTTCCGTTTTATCCACGCCGTTATACGTAGCGGTGTTAACGTATCATTATGAAATGATCCCAACCGATTTATTGGCTACTCTTGTGTCATCAAGAGCCGATATTCCTTTTCCGCCATTCATAGAGGTCATTGTGCTGGAATTGGCGATTGAATTGCTGCGGGAGGCTGGAGCACGCCTTCCGACGAAGGTAGGCCAGACGATCGGTATCGTAGGCGGTATCGTGATCGGGACGGCGTCGGTGGAAGCGGGATTGACGAGCAATGTGCTTCTCATCATTGTCGCATTAGCGGCACTCGCATCCTTTACGACACCTATTTATCAAATGAGCAACACAATCCGTCTTGTCCGCTTTCCGTTCGTTTTGTTTGCGCAGCTGTGGGGAATCATCGGGGTTGCATTATGTTTCTCCTATATTTTGGCACATTTGCTGAAGCTCACATCAATCGGGCGCCCTTACTTGGCACCAATCTATCCTATTCGAATCATGGACTTGAAGGACGCACTTTTCCGCCTTCCTTTTAACCGTCAGTCAAAGCGGCCGATTCAAATGCGGCCGGAAGATCCCAACCGATTCAATGCCGCTCGTACGCTTGAGAAAAGGGACAACAAGAAATAAAAGTGGAAAGAAGAGGTCATATGCAGACTTTCGTAAAAGAAAACGAACAAGTCTCTTCGTTTTTTGTATTTTTCCTTGTTCATTCGATGCAAATAGGAGTGGGTATATTAGGGTTTGAACGCTATATTGCAAAGGATGCCGGTTACGATGCCTGGATTTCAATCCTTCTTGCGGGAATGGGCATCCATCTCGTTGTCTGGGTATCTTATAAGATGCTGGAAAAAAGCAAGGGAGATATTATCGACGTACACACACAGCTATTCGGAAAATGGATCGGAGGGGCTCTTTCGTTTTTCTTTACGATTTATTCCCTGGTACTTACGATTACGGTTTTAAGAAGTTTTGCGGAAGTCGTACAAGTTTGGGTATTCCAGGAGTTATCGACATGGATGTTTTGTGCCGTGTTCCTTGTCATCGTTTTTTCATTTGTATCAGGAGGGTTCCGGGTGGTGACAGGTGTCTGTTTCTTAAGCGTCATTTATGGTTTGCCGCTACTCGTTATGGATTATTTTCCGTTAAGACATGCCCATTTTGAGAATTTGCTTCCCATTTTGGATCATTCAATGGCAGAGCTGTTGAAAGCGTCGCAAACGATGACATTAAGTTATATAGGTTTTGAAATGCTGTTCTTTTACTATCCTTTTATCAAACATGCATCCGCTTCGCAAAGATGGGCTCATTACGGGGTTCTTTATAGTACCATCACCTATTTGATTACGGCTGTTGTCTGCTTTGTTTATTATAGTGAGGAACAGTTGGGCAATATCACGTGGGCAACGTTGATGCTATGGAAGATTGTGGATTTACCTTTTGTCGAGCGATTTGAGTATGTGGGCATAGCCATTTGGGTGACGGTCGTATTGTCTAATCTTTGTTTAAGTGCATGGGGCGCCTATCATGGTTGGAATCGTTTATTTTCATTCTCCGTCAATCCCCGCTTTATGATGCTTGTTCTCGGATTCCTCGTGCTGCTTGGCTGTGGATTTCTTACTACCCGTGCCCAGATTGATTTATTGAATAGTATGATGGCGCGTATCGGTTTTTACTTTTTGTATGGCTACATTCCGCTTCTCTTTCTCATTCAATGGATGGTTCTTAAAGTAAGGGGGAGTCAAAGATGAAGAAAAGGCTTCTTCTCTTGATTTGTATATGGACATTGACAGGCTGTGTACGTTCTTCGAGCATAGAAGATATTATGCTGGTCGAAGCGGTGGGTTATGACGATAAAGGGGAGAAGACTATCGAAGCAACGGCTGCCACAACGATTTATGGGGTAGGAGAAGGCGGGACGAAAACGGAGACGGAGACATTTACAGGAAGCTCCCAAACGACGAAGGATGTTCAAAAAGTGCTGCAATCCGAGTCGCCAAAGCCCATTCGTTTAGGGAAACTCAAAGTCGCTCTTTATCATGATGAATTAGCGGAAAAGGGGATTTTTCCCTATTTGGATTCATTGGGACGAGATGCACGCATAGGAAGGCTGCTATTTTTGGCGATAGTAGACGGAGAAACGAAGTCTCTGCTTGAAGGGAAATATAAGGCAAGCACGACCGTTTCTAAATATTTAATTGACTTGATGGACCAAAACATGAGAGAAAATATACCGCATGTTAATTTCCATGACTTTTATTACAGCTATCATGGAAAAGGGATGGATCCTTTCATGCCTCTTCTTAAAAAAGAAGGCGATAAGGTGAAAATTCAGGGGATTGCTTTGTTTGATGGAGACAAATATGTCGATTTCGTCAAATTTCAGGATTGCTTTGTTTTCAGGATGCTATATGAGAACTTCCCGAACGGCTTGTACCAGGTGAAAATAAGGGATAACGATTATATAGAAATTGACACGATTGCTTCCAAGGTCAAGTATGATATTAAAAATGGAAATGATCGTCCGATCGTTTTCATTAATGTAAAATTGCATGGACTTGTGGAAGAAACGAAGGGGAGGAGCATCACAGGGGGAGAGAAGATAAAAGAGATGGAAAAGGCAACGGAGGAGCAGATAAAAAAGCAGGCACTCAGCATGATTCGTGATTTTCAACAACAGGGAATCGACCCGCTAAGGATAGGAAACAGAGCAAAACATCAGACGAGGGGATGGAGTGAAGAAAGATGGGAGGAAGTCTATCCCGATGCTGAGTTGCATCTCGATGTAAAGGTCAAAATCATCGAAACGGGCATTAGGCAATAACCTAACTCCCGTGTTTTTCCCTTTTTTCCTTATTGTCATGAACCCATAAAGCGACGAGGGGAACGAAGATGGTCCATGCGATGAGAAGCAAGGTGCAAGATGTGGCCCATGTATTTAATTGAAAGTAAGCCAAAGGCAAAATCAAAAAGAATAAAGCAAAGGGACTTAAAAATATGAGTGTTTCCATGTTTCCACCTGCCTTTCTATCAAACAGTTTTAGCATTCCCCATTTAGCGGAATAAATGAAAGGATTCCCATATATATCAATACGATGACAAAATAAAGATAATTGTAAAGCAGTGTAATCCTCTCGAAAAACGTCTGTAAAGATTGGTTGGTATAATGAAGGCGGGAACGAGTATCCGTTTTTTTCTGCTCCACACGTGCTGGGCGTATGGTTTGTGAAGGCAGGAAAAAGAAATCAGCAAGAGGGGGAAGCTTTATGGAGTCATATATTAAAAAGTCGCTGGAAGAATGGAAAGAAGAAATCTCGGAATTATTAGGCGCAATAGATGAAGAGTATGAAAAGGTCAAACAAGAGTTGAAACTGTATACATATAAATATGGCATTACAAAGCAAGTCATTCAGTCAACGGTGAATGACGAAATCATCGAGAATATCCGGGAACTTTATCATAAACCATTTGAAGAACGATACAACGAATTGAAGGAAGACATCAAAGACCTGGAAGAAAAGCGAAAAGTCTTCCAAATGTTCGTCAACAAAATCGATGAAGTCAGCCGAAAAGAAGATGCAAAACAGCCGTACATACCGAATGTCTTGCAAACTACATAAAGAATGGACCATGGATAAAAAGCATCCATGGTCCATTCTTTATGCACAGTCAGCTTATTTTACTGCCGGCCGCCACAGCGTTTTCGTTGGCGGATGTATCATTTTTAATGAGAAATGATGTGAGTAAAGCGAAGATGCTTCCGAAGAAACCGAATAGAAACAGATGATGGATTCCTTCCATAAAATCCGCTCCGCTCGTCAATAACGCTCCCATGACCGTTACCCCGATCGCCGTACCCATGTTGCGGCAAAACATGAAGAATGAAGTGGAAATTCCTTTTTCATGTCCTCCCACCAGCTGTTGGACGCCGATCAATCCAACCGTGGACAGCAAGCCGTAAGCTAAACCTTGGATGATCATGACGGCAAATACATATCCAAAACCGTGACCTTCATTTAATAGCACCAATAAAATACCGGACAAGAACAATAAAGCATTCCCGATCATCAACAACAGGCGATATCCGTATTTCAGGATCCATTTACCTGCAGGCACGGAAACGATCATCCACCCGATGGCCACCCCAAGGAGAGCGGCGCCGCTCAAGAACAGTGAGAGCCCTGCAATGTTTTGCAAGAACAATGGAATGTAGCTCGATGTCCCGAATAAGGCGAGGGTACCGATAAACGTGTTGATATTGATCCAGGAAATCGTTTTGTTTTTAAACATGGAGAGCGGGACGATTGGCGACGCCTGTTTTTTCTCGTAAAAATAGAAGACGACCAAAAGGACGGCTCCTAATAGCGTGTATAGAGCCCTGTTCTCTTCAACGACCGTCACTAAGAGGAGGAACGTGACCCCGACAGCGAATAGGATGGCCCCCATATAATCCACACTCGCTTTTTTCGGCTGATAATGTTCTTTATACGGTAAAAGGGTTAAAAGAGCGATTAAACAAACCGGTAAATTGACAAAGAAAATCCAGCGCCATGTCATATATTCGACGAAGAATGCCCCAAGTAAAGGAGCGAGGATGGCCGAAAGCCCCCACATCGCCGTAAATAAGGCCTGGATTTTCCCTCTTTTCTCGACAGGGAAGAGATCCCCTGCAATAATCGCGGGGAATGGCATCATAAAGCCTGCTCCTATCCCTTGAATCGCACGGAAGATGACCAATTGAACCATATTTGCAGACATCCCGCAAAGAAGGGAACCGATTAGAAATAAGATGATTCCGAAACCGAATACTCTTTTCCTGCCAAATAGGTCGGACAATCTGCCAGCCACGGGAGAGAGGATGGTCGTTGCAATCATGTATGATGCAAATGACCAGGCATACAAATCAAAGCGGCCTAACTCTTTTGCGATAATGGGCATCGTTGTATTCATGATCGTTGTATCAATGGATGCCACCAACATCGCAAGAACAATGCTTATCATGACGGAAGTTCTACTTTTCATATACCAATCTCCTTCTAACAATATGAACAAGTTATTATACCTTATTATGACAGAAAATAGAAATGAAGAGGGATAAAAATATCCTTTTCAATCAGGACCCGCCATGAAAATCAAGTGAAACCAAGGAATTCAGTGACGGATGCTTTCAGAAAAACCATTTTTTGCGATGGATTTAGCACTTATGGAACAGCTTCATTCGAATATAGAATCATGTAGAAGAGGGATAAAAGAAAACATGAGTGTAGATTTCTTTCGTTATGGATGTGACTGTATAACGAAAGTATATGAGTTAAAAATTGGAAAATGTGTATATAAATAGTAGATTAATATTGCAACTGTGTGATATCATGTGAAAGGGTTGCTTCGTGCAGCCCCCAAAATCTAAAAGAAAGGTGGGATGAGTGATGGAAAAAAATCAGTTTACATCATTGTTTGGAAAAATATTCGTGGAGGAACATTCCACGTAGCATAATAAAGGCAGCATTTAGTGCTCGAAAGGAATTGAACATGAACGTTGAATTAGATGGAAGGAAAGAATTCCAGTTTGATAAATTATATAATTTTCGCGATATCGGCGGTTTGAAGACGGCAGACGGAAAAATCATGAAGCCGGGGATTTTGTACCGGTCGGATGACTTATCCCGTCTGACCCCAACGGATATGGCCAAATTACAAGAATATGATCTTCGGTTAATTTGTGACCTCAGAACCGTGAATGAACGAAAATCGAAGTCATATGATATTCCGCAGCAGTGGGGACTGCGTGTTGTTCAAGTACCCATTCATCATGGAAGCCAGGATTTTACCCGCTTTCAATTTTTCCGTTTTTTAGTGGGGAAATCGAACGACATCGATTTTGAAAAGATGATCCGAGATTTTTATCATTGTATGGCGACAGAGCGGACAGCGGCAATTAAAGAGGTTTTTACGTTCGTGGCGCAAGCCGGCCATGTACCGGCCCTTATTCATTGTACAGGCGGCAAGGACCGCACAGGATTCATCGCCGCGCTCATTCAGTTATCGGTCGGCGTGCCCCGAGAAACGGTGATAGAACAGTATTTACTTTCCAATGATTTAATCAAGCCAAGAATGAAAAAGATCGAACGGTTTATTCGCTTAATGAGCTTATGGCAAGTTTCGCCTGATCGTATAAAGCCAATGCTGGTCGTAAGGCGAGAATATTTGGAGGATGTACTCGACTATATTTTAGAGCAGTATGGTTCGATCGAGAAGTATCTTGTACGAACGTGCGGCATCGAGGAGAACACACTAAAAGATTTGCGAAACATGCTGGTTGAATAAGATCATATAAGAGGATGACCCAAAAGGACCCGTCATGAAAATCCAGTAAAACCAAGGGGGTATGTGACGGGGCCTTTCAGTAAAAATCAGTTTTTGTGATTCATTAGAGGTGTATGGGACAACTTTTTTGTTCATGAAAAGACGGTTTTGTCATCTTAGCTGGATTGGTTGGAAACCAACGTGTTCTTCAGGTGTTTATTTGTTGGTTCCTGAACGAAGATGACAGCTGCAATCACCATGATGATGCCAAGATATTGCCAGCTGTTTAACTTTTCGTGGAAAATGAGAAAGCTTGATAGAGCTGCAATCACTGGTTCAACTGTGGCAATGATGGATGCCCGGCTTGATTCTACTGCCGTTAATCCTTTTGTATAGAAGATGTAAGCAAGCATCGTTGAAAGGAAGCCGAGCCCTAAAATATACAGCCACACTTCCATCTTTGCGAATAAAGGTAACACCGACGTTAATCCACTGAAGGGCGTGATCGCAATCGCTGCAAAAATAAATGTGTAGACCGTAACGGTTAAAGAGTCGTGCTTTTGGAGCGCGAATTTCCCGAAAATGCTGTAAAGCGCATAGAAAAATCCTGAACCAAGTCCGAGGATGAATCCGTATAGGGAAATGGATTCGCTCGTATTCGGAAAAATGCCGATTACAAAGGAACAGCCGATAAATGTTATCACAAGTGCTGAAATTTTTCGCGGCGTCAGCGATTCATGGAACCATATTCTCGAAAAAATAGTCACAAATGCCGGAGCTGTATACAGAAGAATGGCTGCAATGGAAACGGAGGTTTCCTGAATGGCATTAAACATGCACCAATTAAAAAAGACAATACTGACAATGCCGGTCCCGATAAAGTATTTACTATCGGATCGTTTAATTTGCAATAGTTTTCGATTTTTAAAACTTACATATACTATAAGAAAAAAAGCGGCGGCTAAAGCACGTATTGCGACGACCTGTGTGGGTGTAAATCCCAGTTCATAAAGTCGTGTTACAAAAATGCCGATAATTCCCCAGAAAGATGCTCCTATAATGATATAGAGGTAAGCCAATTTTTTATCCATTTGTTTTATCTTCTCCTCGTATAAAACCTTTCCAAAGCCTATCATAACAAACATTTCAAAAAAATTACATACATTGAAAATGAAAGTAATGCTTATCAATCACATGATTATCTATTAAACTAAAAGTATCACAATGGTAAGGATGGTCACATGCGAGAACGATTGATTCAGCTAGTCGAACAACAACTGTTGCCGAGTGTGCGGCTGCACGCTCCCATTTTGCACAATCCCGTCATAGTGGACGATGTTCCGGACGATTGGGAATGCATCGGGAGAGGGAACTATGCTGCCGTATTCGTCCATAAAGAATATGAGCAGTGGGTGGTGAAAGTGTACGCCCATGATTATGAAAGCGTAGAAAAAGAAACTCGTGTTTACAGGCAGCTCGGGAATCACCCCGCTTATTCCGAACTGATTGCGAGCGGTTCAACCTATTTGATCTTAAAACGGCTGCGCGGCCTGACATTGTATGAGGCCGTACATAAAGGCGTCCTGATCCATAAAAGCGTGATTGAAGACATTAATAAAGCGCTCGATTATGCGAAAAAAAGAGGGCTGAATCCGATGGATGTACACGGGAAAAATGTCATGATGAGCGAAGGGAGAGGCTATGTCGTTGACGTATCGGACTTTCACAAAAAGGGAAAAGACCGAAAATGGAAAGACTTGGTGAATGCCTATTACCGTCTGTATTTGCCTTTTTTTTATAAATTCAATATTCACGTGCCGTACTGGCTGTTGGATGTGACAAGGCATGTATACAGATTTTACCGCCGATTGAAAAATTGAATCCCCATAAGGAAGGGAACATGGAGAAACGTCTATGTTCCATTTTTTTTGCATAAAAGGTTGATAACCGGCATCAAGGAATCTTGCCAGTAGCTTATAAGGTATTTCCATGTATGACTTAATTCTATTGTAAATTGAATATCTTAATGATGAAATAAAAAAACATCCTTTACACGGGATGGGTGTCTTATCCGGTTACACATTGAGTGAAAATATAAAGGAGATGGCTCTGTCCCATCATGAAAGATGGGACGGAGAAGGGTATCCGTTTGAGAGATTGCGATTTCTGATTTCTGTTAAAAGAAGTTGAATGAACTCTTCGCTCAACTTTAATTGTAAGGCTTGATGATAGCTTTCTAGTAACAATTCGTCTGTCAGGTGCTGCATGATTCTTTTCTCCTTCGTATGTAAAAGTTGCTTTTGGAAGTATATAACCGTCCTGGTGATTCTTGAAACACATAATGTACATATTTTGAAAATAATGACGAAAAGCCCCCCTTTCGAAGGCTCATGGAGGATACCTGCAAGCACAGTAGGCAAGAAGGAGCAAATGGCGTATTGAGAATGTGGAAAGTGTTAAGATTTATGAATATGGGAACTTTCACTCCTTGTCGAAAGAAAAGAGAGGGTATTTCCATTTTTTTTTTTTTTTTTTTTTTTTTTTTTTTTTTTTTTTTTTTTTTTTTTTTTTTTTTTTTTTTTTTTTTTTTTTTTTTTTTTTTTTTTTTTTTTTTTTTTTTTTTTTTTTTTTTTTTTTTTGAAACGAACGTACGTTTTGATTAAGATGATATTAAGGAGTTTCATAGTTTATACATGCAAAAAAGCTCTACTTACAAGCTTGTTCAAAAGTAAATATATTACTATATTTTGAGGAGAGAGATAGATGGAGCCTAAATTTGTTTATTTAGAAGAGAAAAAAGTAACAGGAATCGGCTGTCGAACGAGCAACCAATTAGAAGCAAGCGGGGAAGGGAGCATTCCGAAATTATGGGGTGAATTTTACAGACGGCAGCTGGGAAACAGTATTCCGAACAAAACAAATGAATGCATACTCGGCGTTTATACCGATTATGAAACGGATGTAAATGGCATGTATACGATGATGATTGGTTCAGAAGTCCATACAGAGGACGATGTGCCATCAGAGTTGATTTATACTACGCTTCCAGCTTCTAAGTATGCTGTGTTTACATCGGAGAAAGGGTATGTTGCCGAAGTTGTTCCGCAAACATGGGCGTCTATTTGGAAATGGTTCCGTCAATCCAACATCCAACGTGCTTATAAAGCGGATTTTGAGTTATATGATGAAAGCAGCAGTGATCCGGAAAATGCGATTGTGGAGATTTATATCTCCGTTTTATAAACTTACGAAAGTCGTTTGAGCATATTAGAAAGGTAGATTAGGACTTGATAAGGAATGCAGGTACATGTCTATTTCATAAAGCTAAGGGGTGTAAGGCAAATGAATTTACAGTATGAGGTTGTACATAAAGCACCAACAGCGGAGGAATATGTTCATTTAAGATCGACAGCAGGGCTAAGTCCGAAAAGCTTGCAGGCAGCCGAAAAAGAGTTGGAAAACTCTATTTTTGCCGTGACATTACGGGTAACTTCCAAGCTAATCGGAATGGGTAGAATCATCGGTGATGGCGGTTGCTTTTACCAAATTGTCGATATTGCCGTCGAACCGGCATATCAGGGCAGAGGATTAGGAAAAGTCATCATGTCGGAGCTGACGGCTTACTTAAATGATTTTGCTCCTGAAGCGGCTTATGTCAGTTTGCTCGCCGATGTGCCCGCAGACAAATTATATAGACAATTCGGATTTGACTATACGCAGCCGAAGTCGGTAGGAATGTATAAGAGATATTAAAATGAACCGTCCGGGAATCCTTGGTTTTGCAGGATTTCTCATGACGGTTCATTTTTAGAAGGCAGGCTTGAAAGCCTATTTTTAGGCTTTCAAGCCTGCCTTTTCGTTAAAAATAATATCCTCTGCAAGGTTCGTAAATGCTTCGCCGATCAGCCACTCTTCATCGTAAACAGACGATCCTGTATTTTCTTCAGGCTGTGCAAATGGTATTTGAGCAAGCACAGTCGTGTTTAACTGTTCCGCGAGTGCATCTCCGCCGCCTTGGCCGAATAGATACTTTTTCGTGCCGTCTTTATCCTCGTAATAGGCCATGTTCTCGACGACTCCTAAAATTTCGTGCTTCGTATGCACCGCCATCGCGCCCGCTCGTGAAGCAACAAAGGATGCGACAGTGTGGGGAGTGGTGACGATGATTTCTTTCGCCTGCGGAATCATGGCTGCGACGTCAATCGCGACATCTCCAGTGCCCGGTGGTAAATCGAGTAGAAGATAATCGAGCTCTCCCCAATGCGTATTCACCAAAAAGTTGCGGATCCACTTATTGAGCATCGGTCCGCGCCACATGACCGGATTGTTGTCAGGTGAAAAGAAGCCCATGGACATGACTTTGACGCCGTGGCTTTCAACCGGAATGGCCGTTTGGTCAATCATCGTCGGTTTTTGCTGGATGTTCATCATGGCAGGGATGCTGAAGCCGTAGATGTCCGCATCCAGTATGCCGACTTTTTTGCCGGAACGTGCCAAAGCCGCTGCCAGGTTGATGGTGACTGTTGATTTGCCGACACCGCCTTTACCGCTCGTGATAGCGATGAAGGTTACACCCGAGTCGGGGCGCAGCATTTTCGGCATACCGTTCTCTGTCGTTGCTTCTTTTTTCAATGACTGCGTCAGTGCGGCAAGCTCTTCTTTTGACATCGCTCCGAATTTGAGCGAAACGGAGGCGGCACCAAGTTTTCGCAGCGCATCTTCAATATCTTGCTGGATTTTTGCTTTCAGCGGACATCCTTGAATCGTCAAGAAGACTTCCAGTTGAACATGGGAGTCGGTGATGCGAATATTTCTGACCATGTTCAGTTCTACAATGCTTTTATGAAGCTCCGGGTCTTGTACGGGTTTAAGAGCTTCCAATACTTGTTCGTTTGTCAGCATGATAATAACACTCGCTTTCTGGTTAGGTAATCATTCATTCAACTATTTCCTTGGTTGGTAACTATTATTGACCACTCTGCAGCGGAAGGAGACATCCGTTAAAAGAAATCACCGTTCATCTTTTCTATTGTTTTTTGAACAATAGAAAAGGAACGGTGATAATAGGGCTGTCCATAGATCTTAAAAAGTTGGTATCATGTTTCTTTTATTTTAAACCTTTCCCCATACCTTTCAAAAAGTGCATCCCGAATCCGATGGCACGGTTAATGTCAGGGTCTTTCAATGCTTTGAATAAATCGAACATGCCGATTGGTTTTGGATTTTGAGCCTGTTCGTTCGCTTCATTCATGCCGCTGACGACGCTGTTGATCAGCTTTGTCGTCACTTCAGGATCGACAGTTGTTAAAGCTCCTGCCGCTCCCATTGCGGTATTGATTAGATTGGTCACTGGTTCACGGGACACTTGGCCGACCGCAATTTTGGCGATTTTGTCTTTCGCCTGCAGCATCGAGCTTGCCGCTTCCAGCATTCCGCTTTTATGAAGCTCGCGAACGATTTCAAGCGTTTGATTCAACGCTTCATCGTTGTCAGCCAGAAGAGTCTTTAACTCTTCCAGCTTTTGCTGCTTCATTTCTTCTTCCGTCAGTACGTGTTTTTGAATCGTTGTAATCGGTTTTGCCATGTTTGCTCTCCTCCTTAAACTTGATCCGTCAAGTGAACGTATCCCGGACGATTCCACTTGCGTTCGACTTCAACGCCGTTTTGAGGGTGGCGCTTTTTATTACGCGGATTTGTAAGAGGGAGCGGAATGGCGCCGCCGTCCGCATCCAATACTTGCATGAACACTTTCGTTTGTTTATAAGCAGGCGTATTCGTACGGGTGTCTACCGCAGGACCTGTTAAAAAGTTAATCGCAGAGTTTTTATCGGTCGAGTTCATCGGTAAGAAAAGGCCGTTTCCTTTTACGCGATCCGTCACGAGTGCATTTAATTTAAGTGCTCCAAAAGGAGAAACTAAGCGAACGAGTGAACCGTCTTTAATTCCGCGTTCTTTTGCAAGCTCCGGCGAAACCTCAACAAAAATCTCAGGCACTTTCGCTTGAATACCTTTTGATTTATTGGTCATATTTCCTTCGTGGAAATGTTCGAGCATACGACCATTGTTGATATGAAGGTCGTATTCTTCCGGGAATTCAGCAGGAAGCACCCAATCAGAAAGGGCAAAACGAGCTTTTTTATCCGGGAAGTTGAAGCCGTCCACATAAAGAAGCGGTGTGCTTTCTCCAGTAAAGCTGCCCCATAGGAAACTGTTCCAACCCTCAAGTACTTCATAATTTGCTCCTGAGAATAGTGGAGATAAGCTTGCCATTTCATCATAAATGTCACTTGGATGGCTGTAATTCCAATTTTGGCCTAGACGGTTTGCCACTTCTTGGATGATCCACCAATCTTGTTTTGCATCACCAAGTTCAGGTAATGCTTGATACAATCTTTGAACACGGCGTTCAGTATTAGTGAATGTTCCATTCTTTTCAAGTGAAGGAACACCAGGTAATATAACGTCAGCATATTGAGCTGTTCTAGAAAAGAAAATATCTTGAACAACAAAGAAATCAAGTTTGGATAGAACGTCATGTACATGATTAGCATTTGAATCTACAAGTGCCATATCCTCACCAACAAGATACATGGCTTTCATCTTGCCTTCATCTATTGCATGAAGCATTTGGATATTATCAAGACCAGGTTTGCCGTCGATTTCGACACCATAAGCTTTTTCAAATTTCGCGCGTGCTTCATCATCCGTAATATGCTGATAGCCTGGAAGCCAGCCTGGAAGTGTTCCCATGTCACAAGCACCTTGTACATTATTATGGCCGCGAAGTGGGTAGGCCCCAGCGCCCGGACGACGATAGTTTCCTGTCGCAAGAAGCAAGTTTGAAATGGCAGCCGACGTATCAGAACCGCCCGTATTTTGCGTGACACCCATTCCCCAAAGGACGCAAGTACCGTCTGCATCGCGAACCATTTCGGCCACTTGAATGAGCGTTTCTTTTGAAATGCCTGTCACTTCTTCCGCATATTCAAGCGTATATTTGTCAAGAACATCTTTGAATTCATCAAAGAAATTGACGTTTTCATCAATGAATGCTTGGTCGTGCCAGCCTTGATCGATCATGTATTTTGTGACGGCCATGAGCCATACTTGGTCTGTTCCTTGTTTTGGTCTCATGAAGATATCAGAGCGTTCTGCCATTTCGTGTTTGCGGACGTCTGCGACAATTAATTTTTGACCGTGAAGCTTATGTGCACGCTTCACGCGAGTCGCCAATACCGGGTGACCTTCTGTCGGGTTTGCGCCGACAATAATGACAAGACCTGCTTGCGCGATATCCTTAATGGTACCTGCATCTCCGCCCATACCAACCGTACGGAACAAGCCATCCGTTGCCGGTGATTGACAATAGCGGGAGCAGTTATCAACGTTGTTCGTTTCAAATACTTGTCGAGCTAATTTTTGAATTACATAGTTTTCTTCATTCGTAATTTTAGAAGAAGAAATAAAACCGACAGAACCTTTGCCGTATTGCTCTTTAATGGAACCTAATTTACTTGCCACTAAATCAAGCGCTTCTTCCCAAGTCGATTCGACGAATGTGCCGTTTTTACGGATTAACGGCTTGGTGATACGTTCTTCACTATTGACAAAATCCCAGCCGAATTTTCCTTTTACACAAGTAGAGATGGCGTTAACGGGTCCGTCGGAAGGCTGTACTTTGAGAATTTTGCGTCCTTTTGTCCATACTTCGAACGAACAGCCGACGCCGCAGAATGTACAAACCGTTTTCGTCTTTTTCGTGCGAGTCTCGCGCATCGCCGCTTCCACTTCGGAAATCGCGAAAATGCCGCTGTAACCAGGTTCTACTTCTTTGATAAGGTCAACCATCGGATCAAGAAGGTCTTTTTCCATACCTGACATGAAACCGGCTTCCCCAAGCATTGATTTTTCCATTAATGCATTACATGGACAAACGGTGACACATTGGCCACAGCCTACACAGGAAGAGTTGTTGATGGATGTACCGTCATCCCAGATGACACGGGGACGTTCCGCTTCCCAGTCAATCGATAATGTTTCGTTTACTTGCAGATTTTGACAGACTTCCACGCACTGTCCGCAAGCGATACATTGGTTTGGATCATAGCGGTAGAAAGGATGGGACATGTCGACTTCCGTCGGATCGACTTTCGGTGTATACGGAATGGATTGATGCTCAATCTCCATCATTTCTGCGGTATTATGCAGCGTACAGTTTCCGTTGTTGTTGTCACAAACCGTACAGTACAATAAGTGATTTTCCAATAGGCGGTCCATCGCTTCATGCTGCGCTTCTTTTGCGCGGGCTGATGCCAATTCGACGTTCATGCCGCCGCAAGCTTTCGTGGAACAGGAACGAACCAATTTTCCGTCCACTTCGACGATACAGGTGTCACATGTTTGAATCGGATCGACTTCCGGCACGTAACAAATTTGCGGATGCACAATCCCATGTTCATTGATTACTTCTAAAATCGTTGAATCTTCCTTTGCCTCGTATTCCTTGCCGTTAATATTAAAACGGATCATTTTCTCATCCATTTTAACAACCTCCCTTTATCGATAAATCTACTTCATTTCTTAAAGGTCATTACTATTTTTATTTTGTTTTTGTCTCGAGCAAAACTTCGCATTAACGGCTGGCAAGAATCCGATAGGAAGCTTGCCGACCGTTAATGCGTAAATGATGGAATAGGGGCGAAGGGCGCCCCTATTCCATCATTTATGGCATAAAAAAACCACCATAAGCACACAAACCTCCCATTGGAAAGGTTTATAGTTCTTATGGTGGAATAGTTCATTAGCAGGCCTTACTAATCTACCAATCCATCAATTTGTTGTAAGAGGTTATTCAAAAAGTCCGGGAAAAATGACCATCGAATTTCGGCGTCAGCTTGCTTTTCCGCTACTCACGTATTCCTACTATACGCTCCGTTGCTCAAAGCGGCGCTTCCTTGAACTTCTCGGTCCTTTTTGTCCTCCTTTTTGAACACACACTTTAATTAAAAAGATAAAACGATAACAGTTTGTCTACCACCGTTCCATCATATGCACATTATATTATAGCGCTTAGGTTCAAAATATACAATAAAAACTATAAAGATTAACGCATTTTTCCATTTATCACAACCGTTTTAACAAAAACTTCATGAAGATGTAATGAAGTTTTTGAACAATTTGAGAATCATGGAGAAAAGGGATTGTACTTTTATTTTTTCGTTGATTGTTTTATGATTAGGAAATTGATACGGCAAAATATTATATATCAATATTGATTGGACGATAGGGGATTGTTAGCATGTCAAAAAAAGTGCATGAATTCAATGATATCATCCGAAAGCTTCGGAAAGATTTGTTCGGAAAGGGACCTGAGCGCATTCAAACCGTATTTGTGGACAATATGGCGATTTCTACACTATACGGAAATTTAACGCCGACTGAGAAGTTTATCGCTGGAACTCCAGAAGGCAGGGAAACAGTGCACAATGCAAGAACGAAGATGATTCAAGAAGTGTACGCCCAAAAAACGCCGGAAGGAATGGAGGAGCTAATGGGCGCTAAGCTTGTTCATTTGTTTTCGGACATGAAGATTGAACAAGACGTCGCCGTTTCCGTCTTTATTTTTGAGAAAAATATTACGTGAGGGGGACAATCATCATGAAACCAGCAGAAGTAAAACGGGAAATTCTTCGTTTTGAAAATGGCCGTATAGAGGCGGTTGAGGATACGATTGTAACGGAATATCCGGTTACAATCAAAATTAACGGTCAAGAATTCGCGACGATGGTGTGTACACCGGAATATATCGAGGATATGGTCGTAGGATTTTTGGCGTCCGAAGGTGTCATTCGTAAATATGAAGATATTGAAGAGATATGGGTACAAGAAAAAGAGGGGTTTGCCCATGTAAAGACAAAAAACATCAATCCATACTATCAAAACTTTCAGAGCAAGCGGTATATTACCTCTTGCTGCGGCATGAGCCGACAGGGCTTTGTATTTGTAAATGACGCGATGACAGCAAAAACGATGGATGAGGTTCATGTGACATTGTCGGTGGATGATTGCTTTCGCTTAATGAAAGAGATGCAGAACTCCGCTGCGACGTTCCATGAAACAGGAGGTGTACACAATGCGGCTTTATGCGATGCAAGCGGCATTGTGTTGAGTCGAATGGACATCGGACGTCACAATGCTCTCGATAAAATTTATGGGCATTGTTTGAAGCATAACATTTCCATTCGCGACAAAGTCATCGTCTTCAGCGGCCGTATTTCATCGGAGATTTTATTGAAGGTCGCTAAAATTGGCTGTGAAGTCGTTTTGTCAAAATCGGCTCCAACCGAGCTGGCGTTACAATTGGCGGAGCAATTGGGCATTACGGCGGTTGGATTCATTCGCAATGATTCATTGAACGTATATACGAGAGCAGAACGGATTCAAACAAGCGAATGAGAATGTTCAAAAAAAATTCACAAAGTTATTGATGTTTAAAAATGATGTTGTTATAATGAGAACGCTCGCATATGTGAAATGGAAAATACGCATGCTCTGTGTGTGTTCTATTGGATACATATTGATGATGATTGATTTTTCTATACTCAAATCGTGTAGGGATATTAAGCAACATCCATCAAATCCTGTTGATTGACAGGGTTTATTGGGTGTTGCTTTTTTGTTTTTTTTGCGAATGAGTCAAAAGTAGGGGAAATCACTTTGTTTTGAAGAAAGTTTTATTTTGAAAAATGGAGGAAGTTTTTTATGGCATTTTTAAAACCGAACCAAATTGCTGAAGCGGCGGTTGAAGCGGGTGTTCAAAAGGCGAAGATGCCGCTGGTCACCATGCTCGTTCTCGGGTTTTTAGGCGGTGCGTTTATTTCGCTTGGCTTTTTGGTTGATATTCGCGTTATCGGCAACTTACCGCCTGAATGGGGGAGCCTTGCCAATTTGTTAGGAGGTGCCGTGTTTCCGGTCGGATTGATGCTTATTGTATTGGCTGGCGGAGAGTTGATTACCGGTAATATGATGTCGTTGCCGCTCGCTTTGTATGCGCGCAAAATTTCATTGGGCCATGTAGCAAAAAACTGGTTTTTCGTTACCATCAGCAACTTTGCAGGAGCTCTTTTTATTGCTTATTTTTTCGGTCATATCGTAGGACTGACCGAGACGGGGCATTTTTTGGATAAAACGGTAGCGATTGCGCAGGCGAAGGTGGAAGATCCGTTCGGAAAGGCGTTCGTATCAGCGATTGGATGTAATTGGCTTGTTTGCCTGGCCGTTTGGATTTCATTTGGAGCACAGGATGTAGGAGGCAAAATTTTAGGCATTTGGTTCCCGATCATGGCATTCGTTGCAATTGGATTTCAGCACGTTGTCGCGAATATGTTTGTCATTCCAGCAGCGATTTTTGCCGGTGCCGCGACGTGGGCGCAGTATTTCCAAAACTTCGTTCCTGTCTTCCTTGGAAACGTTGTTGGAGGTGCCTTGTTTGTGGGCTTTGCCTATTTCATTGCTTACCAAAAAGGTACTGCTGTTCAGAAACAACTATTAAAAAAAGTATCTTAACAAAAGAATATATGGCCAGAGGGTGACTCAAAAGGACAAAAAGCAGTTCTTTTGAGTCACTCTCTCGAAAGGCCCCGTCGTGAAAATCCAGTAAAACCAAAGGATTTCGTGACGGGGCCTTTCATAAAAAAATCAGTTCTTGTGATTGATTAGCGGCTCGTGGGGCAGCCTCTTTTTGCATAAAATTTGGAGGGATGTCCGGCTCTTTTCTTGTGATAGGATACTAACCCTTCTTAAATTTTATGAATCTAAAGTCTAGTTTCACCTTATTCTATGGTAAATAAGAAATAATATATAATGGGATATAATTCCTGTTTTTTGTTTGTAAATGGAAGATTTACAATCTATCATTATTGCCTTTACATTCCTCTTTTACAGTAGTTGTTGTAATCAATTGAGAGGAGAGAGATTCAATGAAAAGTTGGATGAAAAAATCGTCAGTTATCCTTTTAAGCGCTGGAGTCATGATGCAGACAGCGGCACCGGTGTCATTTGCGGCAAGTACATCACCGGTACAATCAGAGCTGTCTTCCCCTGAAACGAAAATTATTACCGCAGCCCACCGCGGGGCTTCCGGTTATGCTCCGGAGCATACGCTTCTGTCGTATGAAATGGGAGAGAAAATGAAAGGGGACTACATCGAGGTCGATCTTCAAATGACAAAAGACGGCGAGTTAATTGCCATGCATGACGAAACGGTAGACCGTACGACAAATGGGACAGGCCGAGTGAAAGACATGACACTAGAACAAATTAAAGCGCTGGACGCTGGTTCGTGGTTTAACGAAACATATCCACAATACGCAAAGCCGGAGTATGCAGGATTGCAAGTGCCCACATTGGAAGAGGTATTTGAAAAGTTCGGCCGTGGGGCCAAGTATTACATAGAGACGAAGTCTCCGGAAGTATATCCCGGTATGGAAGAGAAGCTGCTGGAGCTGCTTGAAAAGTACAAGCTGACAGGAGAAAATGGCCGTTCAAGCCATGTTCTTATCCAATCATTCAGCCCTGAGAGCTTGAAGAAAATCCATGAAATGGACCCAAATCTCCCGCTCGTACAGCTTCTATGGTATGAAAGATCCGGTTCCATCGGGGATACCGAACTAGAAGAAATTAAAGAATACGCCATTGGTGTAGGACCGAACTTTGCAAGAATCGATGAAGAGTATGTACGAAATGTAAGAGAGCATGACTTATTAATCCATCCTTATACCGTCAATGAGAAAGAAGATATGCGAAAAGCATTAGAGTGGGGAGTCACAGGCTTATTTACAAACTTTCCAGACCGATTCAATGAAGTGGTAAAAGAGTACAAAATCCATCAGTCATGACGAGGAAAAGTGCAACTAGCGGTCTGCAATGGAATAGCTTGCCGCATTGCAGCCCTGTGCTTTAAAATGAATGCTAAAACATGAGCATGGTAAAAATAAAAAGAGCAGGCGGCCAATGGCTCCTTGCTCTTTATCGCCCCATCCAATCCGTACTGGTTAAGTGTCCCGCAACGATCGCGAAGTTGATAGGATAGGGCGACATTTTTAGTATACACTATTTCACTGTTTTTACGCATCTTTTTTTAGATTTATCCACTTTTCTATATACATTTCACTTAATAACTCGACGCATCTTCATTCCTTCGAGAGCCACTCGCAATGGGGTATTCAGGAAACCTTGTATCCGTCCTCAAGAGTTCACTTAAGCGGATGGCCCAACCCGGTAAGGGCGCAAGGGGGGTGACATCCGCTTAGGTGTAGAAAATTCGGCATGGCCGTTCCTTGGTCATGTCGGATTTTTTAAATCGATCTATATATCAGGCGAGAAGTCGCTTTTTTTCGTGGTTTCCGCGCACGAGTTTTAAGTCTTGTCCATCAATGACGAGATTGATTAAAACGCCATTAAAGACATCGTGATTGCTTTTTTTGTAATTGGATTGCAAATATTGGACACGATACCATTTATCATCGTGCTGAAAATACATATAGCGGCCCCATGTATAATCAAGCCAAAATTTTACGGTTTTTCCATTCAACTTTTTTGGTACATATCCCCATGTCCGTCCTTGATGGGAACCGCCCATTTTCGGTTCGGATGTATTGAGCACCTTGTAGTATAATCGGTTTTTTATATCATACAGCATCATCCTAGCTTTCACTCCCTTAAAATGGACTATTATTAGTAGTATAGTGAAGGAAGGGAAAGATTAGACCAAATAAATAATAGAGCATGGATTAGAAATCCATGCTCTATTATTTATGCTGCAGGAAGATTCTCTTTGCAGTAGGCGGCAATCATGGCTTCTTCCTCTTCCTCAAGCCAAATATCCAAAACGGTAATTTCACCTTTTTCGCCTTTTTCGAATACGTGGTATTGGTTGATACGGGATTCTTCGCCATCCACAACGTAAATGACTTTGATTCCCAAACCTTGTTCTGTATATAACTCATCATCTTCGGGAACGGAGGCTTGTAAAATGAACTCATAGCGTTCGCCCGATAAGATGCCGAATGGATCTTCAAGTATTTCAACAGTATGTCCTGTAATAGTTAACATATGATCATCCTTTCAAATTTGCCTGTTTCATCAAGTTCGCCAATTTCTATTATAGCCGCATTTTTGTGGAAGTAAAAACAGAATTTCCCTATAAGGATGAATCAAAAGGGAAGAAAGAAACCCTTTTGATTCATCCTCATGACAGGCCCCATCCTGAATATCGAGTAAGAGCAAGGGATTTTGGGACGGGGCCTGTCAGTAAAATCAGTTTTGGTTATTTATTAGAAATCAATGGGACAGCCGCGCTTCAGTCAAGAAAATAGGGCATGGCCTCCCTGCGGCCATGCCCTATTTTGGAAATCGCTTTATATCATTCAACTGCCTGTTCGATTCAATTCACAGAAGTTCTCATATATTTCCAGTGTTTCGAGAGCCATTGACACCGATTTATTCACATTTAAAGCTGAAATGTGAATGGTTTTTCCGATTGTTTGACTGATAAATTGAAAGAACGCTCCGATACCGGAGGAGTCTGTAAATTCTAGTTGAGATAAATCGATTGTTATATCGTGCACATTTTCAATGGAAGGCAAAAGATTGGTCATTAATCCATACAGCTCGTCCGCAGTCAAAATATTCAAGTGGCCTTCTAGGTGGACATGGATCGTTGTATGGATCTTTTCCGCCGACACATGTAAAAACGATTCTTTTTTATGTAGATAAAGAGTGACAAGATCATCAAGCTGGCGGCTGCAGGAGAGAACTTCATCTGAAATCAATTCGTGATGATGCGCACTGTTTAACAGCTCTTTCCTTTTTCTTTCGATTGCCTGGGAGAGGGAGATAATCATGAAAATTCCTCCTGTATTCAATGGATGGGAAAGGTGATAAAAACGATTCTATCATCCTTTACATATATTGTCACTTATTTATATTATAGTCGTAAAAGCCTATTATTCAAATGTTTTTTAAGAAAAACAGTTCAAAATCAGGCAGAAAGATTTATATATGAAGGAATTATCCTGAAATCGGGAGCCCTATCGCCTAAACCTCATAAAAAGATGCCTAGTCACATAGGAATAGATAATGGGATATTTTGTGATGAAAAGGGGGAGCCAATGAAAATTCTCGTTCTCGTACATGTGCTGGCGGCGGTGATAGGAGTGGGCCCTACATATTTTTTGCATGTGCTGTTTCGGAAAAATCAAGATATCGGGGAACTTCGTTATGCGATTTTACTTGGAAAGAAGCTGGAACTGTTTCCGAAAGTGGGAGGGACACTGGCTGTATTAAGCGGTCTTCTTCTCTTTTTTACAGGGAACTATGGCCCATTTTCACAACTATGGCTGCTTGGATCCCTCGTTTTATACATACTCATTCAAGTGGTCATGATCGGGATGGTCACTCCGAAAATGGGTGAGCTTGCAAGGTGGCTGTTCAATCCTGAAAATATTATTGCAACAGCTCTTCCTAAGGATCAGGAAGAAGTATATATAAAAGTTCGCCGTCTATTATATGCTGCCACGTCCATGGGAACGATTCTTTTTATATTGATGGTTTTAAAACCGTAATAGAAATGAACCGCCATGTGAAATCCGGTGAAGGGTTTTCATGGCGGTTCATTTTTATTGGTCTCCTTAGCTGTATCTTTAAAAGTAAACGTTTCTCTATGGATGGGTGCCATTTTGCAAGTGATTTATGTGATTGCGAAAATGCTCATTGAAGACCATCGAACACATAAAGAGCCATCCGTTTCATGGTTAAATCTTTCTGGATTCGCGATTGGATTGTTAATTATGTACTTTACTGCATTCTTTGTTAAATTTTAAAGGAGGGATTTAAATGGTTGGACCTGGAAGTGCTGTTCTTATTGGAGCTCTAGCCTTAATTATATTTGGACCTAAAAAGCTTCCTGAATTAGGGAAGGCAGTTGGTTCCACTTTAAGGGAATTTAAGCAATCAACAAAAGGATTAGTAGATGACGACGACAAAGAAGAAAAATGATACGCCTTCCTTCTATGTAGAAAGTTTTTCAACTGTTTCTTCTATTAAAGACAATATGTATAGTGACAATAAAATTATCTACTGCTTATGGTAAAGAACATTTTTTCTTAGGGGAATATTTCCTTCTCCAGGCGGTTGAGAAAGATATTTCATAACGGTCTAAAATGGGGGTGACCCACCAGGCATGTAATGTGCCTGGTGGGTCACCCCTATAAAAATGATTTTTTAATGTAATGATTGGATATCCTTTATAATCTCCTCGCAGGGTACATCCTGAACAGCTGAATAACTTTTCATGACTTTCCCATTTGAATCTTCGTAAGTAAAGCTCTTCACTTCCCAATTTAATGGGTTTTCAATTTTTGAGCTGCAACTTGCCAACAATAAACATATAAGGATGGCAACTGTTCCCCATGCAAATTTTCTATTCACGGTGTGTTCCTCCATTCTTTGCATGATTCTATGTATGCGATTTCGGCTTTATTGTAAAATATAAATACAAATATTCAAACAAATATTTGACCATATCGAAAAATTTTCATATATTATAATCAAATGAATGTTTGAATGTAAGGAGGACTCTATGGCAAAAGATAGCTGTGATATTTATTGTTTTAACGAAGAAAAAGTCAATAGTATTAAATCTTCTATTGATATAGATGAGATTCAGCGTGTAACGAAGATGTTAAAAGCCTTGGCGGATGAAACAAGAATGAAGATTGTTTTTGCCCTCTATAGGGGAGGAGAATTGTGTGTATGTGATGCAGCTAACATTGTAGGAGCTACGGTGGCGACTACCTCCCATCATTTACGTCTTCTCCATAATATGGGAATTGCAAAATACCGAAAAGAAGGGAAGCTTGCGTTTTACTCTTTAGATGATGAACACATTGAACAATTAATTGAGTTAATATTTGTACATCAAAAAGAGGTAATGGCAAGAGGGTGATATATTTACTTTGCCTTGCTTTTTGAACTGCATGGGGAGCTGATAAATGTGGATCAAAGAAACGATAAACAAAATGAAATAGAAACAACGAATGATACTTGTTGTAGTAATAAAATGCCTCTAACCGAACCGATAGTCGAAAATAAAAAATCGTGTTGTAACGGTGAAACTGAGGTTAAAAGCGAAAAAGTAAGTTGCTGTGGTAGTAGTCCTTCAAATGCACCGGTTGAGAAAGAAAAAGAAGGAAATTGTTGTAGTTCAGATAGTATTGCTTTAACTAAAGAAGAAAATGAAAAGCAGAAATCCAGTTGTTGCAGTACCAATAGTGCTGACGGTGAAGTGAAGGATATTGTAATAAATGAAGCTGGCGAAAAAGCCGATTTTCGAATTTACGGAATGGATTGTCCGGCTTGTGCTCTAACCATCGAAAAAAGCGTGAAAAATTTGAAAGACATTCAAGATGTGAAAGTCAATTACAGCACCGGGAAGATGCAGGTAGCAGCCACTGCTGATTCTGCTTTCTTGTCCATTCCAGAGCGAGTTGAGAAACTGGGGTTTACTATTGAACCTCTTAATCAAAATAAAAAAATGAAAACATATTTGATTGAAGGAATGGACTGTGGTGCTTGTGCCAAAACCATTGAGAATCATTTGAGGAATGTGCCTTCTGTCAAAGAAGTGAGTGTCAATTTTTCAACGGGTAAGCTGCAGATTGAGCATGAAAACAGCGTAGAAGAGATTGTAAAAGAAGTATCCAAGGCTGGATATAAAGCGACTTTCATAACGAATAATAGAAAATCTTTAGAGACAAACCAGAAACAAGGAAAAAATGGTGCTCTTATTTTTTCAGGTATACTCATTGCGTTAGGTTTCATTGGTTCTTACACCGGAATTTCTCCACTTATGAATAACTTGCTCTACGCTGCAGCGATGGTTATAAGTGGTTATAAACCTGCAAGAAGTGCTTATTATGGGGTGAAAAGTCGTTCTTTAGACATGAATGTGCTGATGACCGTTGCTGCTGTTGGAGCCGCCATTATTGGAGAATGGCTGGAAGGTGCTACGGTTGTGTGGCTATTCGCTTTAGGGGTGGCCTTACAAACCAGATCCATTGAACAAACGAGAAAATCGATACGGAACTTGATGGATTTAGCTCCTCCTGAAGCATGGGTAAAAGACGGCGGCCAACTGGCGAAAAAGGATGTAGAAGAGGTCTCTGTGGGAGACGTTATCGTGGTGAAGCCGGGAGATAGAATTCCTTTAGATGGAGAAGTGGTAAAGGGTGCATCCAGTGTCAATCAAGCTCCAATAACAGGCGAATCCATTCCGGTTGATAAGGAAATGGGTGATCCAGTATATGCGGGAACCATCAACGAGAGTGGTTCGTTGGAAATTAATGTAACTAAATTAGTGGAAGATACGACGATTTCTAAAATTATTCATTTAGTCGAAGAGGCTCAAGAAAAGAAAGCACCGACTCAGGCGTTTGTTGATAAATTCGCCACTATTTATACACCGATTGTTTTCATCCTGGCTCTATTAGTAATGGTAGTTCCTCCAATATTCGGTTTGGGATCTTGGAGTGATTGGTTCTACAAAGGGCTTGAATTATTAGTTATTGCTTGTCCTTGTGCGTTGGTGATTTCCACTCCTGTTGCCATCGTATCCGCTATTGGGAACGCTGCGAAGAATGGAGTCCTCATTAAAGGAGGAACGTTCTTAGAAAAAGCAGGAAGCATCAAGGCGATTGCTTTTGATAAGACAGGAACTCTTACAGAGGGGAAACCTGCCGTTTCGAATATCCTTTCATTTGTTTCAACGGAAGAACGGCTTCTATCCATCGCTAAAACGTTAGAAGAATATTCAAATCATCCGATTGCCAAAGCAGTAGTAGCTTATGCCGATGAGAAACAGGTTACTTCTCTAAGTGGAGAAGATTTTAAAAGCATCACCGGAAAAGGCGTGCAAGCGACGATTGATGGAACTGTATATTATGCAGGAAATGCAAAATTATTTTCGGACGTAGGAACCCCATTATCCGATTCGTTAACACAGATTGAAAAGCTCCAACACGAAGGAAAAACCATTGTTATCATTGGGACAGAGAAAGAAGTGTTGGGAATTCTCGGAGTAGCGGATACCATTAGAACATCGACAGTATCTGCTTTGGACACCCTCAAACAAACAGGCATCCAACAGATCGTCATGCTGACGGGTGATAATGAAGGCACCGCAAAAATGATGGCATCTGAGTCTGGAGTCAATCGTTATTTTGCAAATCTTTTACCGGAGGATAAAGTAACGGCAATTAAGCAATTACAAAACGAAGGATATAAAACAGCCATGGTCGGAGATGGAATCAATGACGCCCCTGCATTGGCAACAGCAGACCTAGGGATTGCAATGGGCGGAGCCGGTACAGATACTGCCATGGAGACCGCCGATATTGTGTTGATGGCAGACAATCTGGAGAAATTGCCGCATACCATCAAATTAAGCCAAAAAGCATTGACGATTATCAAGCAAAACATCTGGTTTTCATTAATCGTAAAATTTATTGCCTTAGCATTTATTTTTCCAGGCTGGTTAACGCTCTGGATGGCGGTGCTAAGCGATACAGGAGCTGCCTTACTGGTTATCTTAAATAGCCTGAGGTTATTAAAAATGAAAGAGTAACATGATTGAAGAGGATGGCTCAAAAGGTATAAAAGACATACCTTTTGAGTCATCCTCCTGAAAGGGCCCATCATGGAAATCCAGTAAAACCAAGGGATTTAGTGATGGGCCCTTTCAGTAAAAATCGTTTTTAGCGATTGATTTGAGACTTATGAGACAGCCTCTTTTTAGGGGAATGGGAGAGATTAAATGAACAATCAATGGAATCGGGTTATCTATAAATGTTGGGCTCCTTTTTATGATTTTCTTTTTAACAAGGGGATGTTTTATCAAGCTAGAAAGCGAGTATTTCAGGGGACTTTCTGGAAGAAGGGACAAAGGGTTTTGTTTGTAGGGGTCGGGACGGGGGCAGATTTAGAGTTTATCCCTCATGCTGACTTGAAGGTTACGGCAATTGACTATTCAGAAGAGATGCTTCAAAAAGCGGAAGAGAAATATGAGAATAGTTCTATTCATTTCTTACAAATGGATGCTCAAATGTTAGATTTTGAGTCGGAATCTTTTGATTTTGTTGTGGCAAGCTTAGTTTTAAGTGTTGTACCAGATCCAGTAAAAGCCATGAAGGAAATGGTCAGAGTGACGAAAGCTGAAGGGGAAATTTTGATTTTTGATAAATTCACCCCTGAAAATGAGAAACTCTCCATGGGAAAGAAATTAATTCGACCTGTCATCCAGTTGTTGGGAACGGATATAGGGCTATCATTTGATAGAGTTTATAAAAATGTCGATAAATACTGTCGAATTCAGCAAGATATCGGTGTTATGATGAAAGGGATGTACCGGAAAATCATAGTACAGAAGATAAGGTGATTTAATTTGAACATACTGATACCTCTTACCGAACTTATAACGTATATTCTTTTTTCTATAATCTGTTGATGGTTCCATCAATGGATTTTTTTTTACTTTTTTTAAGGATTGCACATTTTCCTATCGACTCTCTGTTTTTTGTTCTTGAAAGTTAAGAAATATTAAGAATAATAGCACAAAAAACCTTTGCTATACCAGGATATAAAAAATTTTCCAATATTGTTACGGAAATGTGAAAAAAATTTGTCTACTTTTCGAAAAAAGTTCAAAATGTGACAAAAATCACAGCGAAGGTGTTCCGTTTTTTTCAGCTTTTGATAGTATATGTTACGTGAAGATTAATTCTGTACAGAAAAACGAACTTATTTAATGATCAGTTATGGAGAAGGGAAGGTGAACAAAGGTGATGAAAAAACTTAAGCCATTTTTAAGTATGATGATGGGGTCACTTCTTTTATTTTTGTTAAGTGGCTGCAGTGAATATGCTGTATTGGATCCAAAAGGTCCTGTGGCTGAAACGCAAAAAGATCTGATCATGTATTCGATCTATTTCATGATTTTTATCATGGTCGTTGTTTGCGTCTTATTTACCTTTGTTGTTGTAAAATATCGCGACCGTAAAGGTTTTAAAGAAAAGGATTATGATCCTAATTTCCATCATAGTACGAAGTTGGAAATTCTTTGGACGGTCATTCCTTTGATCATCGTTATTGCGCTATCAATTCCGACGGTTAAGGTACTTTATCAATTGGAAGAACAGCCGGCATCGACTGCTCATAAAGAGCCGATTGTCATTCATGCTACTTCCGTCGATTGGAAATGGATCTTCAGTTATCCGGAGGAAGATATCGAAACCGTTAATTACGTAAACGTTCCGGAAGATCATCCGATTCTTTTCAAAATTACTTCTGCTGATTCAATGACTTCTTTCTGGGTTCCGCAGATTGGCGGCCAGGAATACGGTATGCCCGGAATGGTCAATGATTTATTCCTTCAGGCTGATGAGCCGGGAACATATGAAGGTATGAACTCTAACTTCACAGGTAAAGGTATGGCACATCAACAGTTTAACTTCGTGGCCATGAAAGAAAGTGACTATCAAAATTGGGTGGAAGACACAAAAGAAAACGCACCGAAATTAACGGAAGAAACATACGAAAAATTAATGTTACCTGAAACAGTTAAAGAATTGACGTTTTCAAACACTCACTTGGATATCGTAGACCATGGAGTGGATTCCGGAGTATATGCGATGAAAATTCGTGAAAAATATGGGGTTAAAGTAGACCCGCATGGTGAAGACGAAAGCAGCCACCATGAAGTGTCAGATTCACACAATGAATCTCATGCTCATCACGAGTAAGAGGGGAGGAGCACCGAATGTTTAATTTTATCAAGGATAATTTAATCCTTAATGATCCAATGATTATTGGAGCGAATATTTCCATTGTATTAACGACAATTGCTATTGTATTTGTTCTTACTTATTTTAAAAAGTGGAAGTGGCTTTGGACAGAGTGGTTAACAAGTGTTGACCATAAAAAAATAGGAATCATGTATATTATCGCAGCCATTGTGATGCTTTTCCGCGGCGGTGTGGATGCATTATTAATGCGAGCGCAATTAACGGTTCCTGATAATAGCTTTTTAACCTCTCAGCATTACAATGAAATCTTTACAACACACGGTACAATCATGATTATCTTCATGGCCATGCCGTTCGTAATGGGATTAATGAACGTTGTTGTTCCTTTGCAAATTGGAGCACGTGACGTGGCATTTCCATATTTGAATGCGTTAAGCTTCTGGGCATTCTTCTTTGGAGCGATTCTTTTCAACATTTCATTCGTATTCGGTGGATCACCGGATGCGGGTTGGACGAACTATGCTCCGTTAGCAATTGAAGGAAGTCCTGGACCTGGAATCAACTATTACTTGCTTGGCTTACAGATTTCAGGGATCGGTACACTTATGACCGGTATCAACTTTATCGTAACAATCATTAAAATGCGTGCACCGGGTATGACATTGATGCGTATGCCGATGTTTACATGGACAACGCTCGTTACTGCGTTTATTATCGTGTTTGCGTTCCCGGTATTAACGGTTACATTAGCATTAATGACATTTGACCGCACATTCGGCACTCATTTCTTTACATTAGCTGACGGCGGTATGCCGATGCTTTGGGCAAACTTATTCTGGGTTTGGGGACATCCTGAAGTATATATCGTTATTTTGCCGGCGTTCGGTATTTTCTCTGAAATTATCTCTACGTTCGCCAAGAAAACGTTGTTTGGTTATAAATCGATGGTTATCTCCATCGTTACGATTTCTTTCCTAAGCTTCCTGGTTTGGGTTCACCATTTCTTTACAATGGGAGGAAGTGCGGCAGTTAACTCTGTATTCTCCATCACAACGATGGCGATTGCAATTCCTACAGGAATGAAAATCTTTAACTGGCTGCTTACCCTTTATAAGGGGAAAATCGAATATACAGTACCAATGCTTTGGTCTGTCGGATTTATTCCAACGTTCTTAATCGGGGGAGTAACAGGGGTTATGCTTGGAATGGCAGCTGCCGATTTCCAATATCATAACAGCTATTTCTTGGTTGCTCACTTCCACTATACGTTAATTGCCGGAACGGTATTTGCGTGCTTCGCAGGTTTCATTTTCTGGTATCCAAAAATGTTCGGTCATAAATTAAATGAACGAATTGGAAAATGGACGTTCTGGTTCTTTACAATTGGATTTAATGTTTGCTTCTTGCCGCAATTCTTATTAGGATTTGATGGTATGCCGAGACGTGTTTATACGTACGGTGCGGAAGAAGGCTGGACTGGTTTGAACGTTGCTTCAACTGTTGGAGCTGTCGGAATGGGTATTGCCTTTATGATGCTTGTATATAACGTATACTACAGCTTCCGTTATGCTGAAAGAGAAATGACAGGAGACGCGTGGAACGGACGTACACTTGAGTGGGCAACATCATCTGCCGTTGCACCTTTTTATAACTTCGCCGTTACTCCTGAAGTAAAAGGCATTGATGCATTCTGGATCATGAAACAAGAGCAAAAAGAAGGCAAAGTAGAAAAAGTGGAATACAAACCAATTCATATGCCTAGCAATGCAGGTACACCGTTTGTTATGTCAGCCCTCTTCTTTGTTGCAGGTTTTGCGCTTGTGTTCCACATCATGTGGATGGCGATACTAGGCTTGATTGGTGTACTAGCATGTATGGCACTTCGTTCACTTCGCTCACATAAAGAAGATGAAGGATTTTATGTCAGCGTAGAAGAAATCATAAAGACGGAACAACCGTTTCGTAAGGAGGCGTAAGTTATGGCGGATGCAAACACTAATATAAGTCCTAACACGCCCTTGGAATACCAGTCTGGTATAGGCAGACTGAATATCTTTGGATTCTGGATTTTCTTGGGTGCAGAGGTGGCTTTATTCGCTACGATTTTTGCGACATATTTTACAATGTATACGATGAGTGGCAATGACCATGCTGGTCATGCCAGCCACGCTCCGACGCCTATGGAGCTTTTCGATCTAAATAACACATTAGTCATGACTATCGTATTGTTAGTAAGTAGTTTCACTTGCGGCTTAGCGATTCATGAAATGAGAAAAAGAAACGTAAAAGCCATGAATGTATGGTTAATCATTACATTATTGTTCGGTTTAGCTTTCTTGTTTCTAGAGATCACTGAGTTTAAACATCTTGTTCATGAGGGAGCTGCAATTACTACTAATGGGTACTGGTCTTCCTTCTACTTCTTGACAGGAACACACGGACTTCACGTATCACTTGGTATTTGCTGGATGATTTTAATTCTTTTTCAAGTATCTAGAAGAGGTTTAACACCAGATACGGCTAAAAAGGTATTTATCGCTAGTTTATATTGGCACTTTTTAGACTTCGTATGGATTTTCGTTTACACTGGTGTTTACCTGTTAGGGATGGTGGGATAAATGGCAAATAAAACAAATACTCATCATGGCTTCCCGTGGGGACACATCATGGGCTTGGTTTTATCCATTGCGTTAACGTTCTTGGCAGCTGGATTGGCCCTTTATACAGATTTAACATTACAGACAATTATCATTCTTATATTCGGTCTTGCCTTTTTACAAGCGATTATTCAGTTATTTATGTTCATGCACATTAAAGAAGGAGAAGGTGCATGGCAGGTTGGTAAAATGGCGTCTGCCGGTTTTATTGCGATCGTCATCGTGTATGGCTCTGTTTGGGTTATGATGAATATGCACTGATATAATATTAATATGCTGGGTAAACCCTGGCATTAGATAGAAAAACACCTTCTGCGTCATGCAGAAGGTGTTTTTCTAATTGAAAATAAAAAAGACTTAAACGACAGCGTGTTTAAGTCTTTTCACGATTGTTTTTTCCTATATTCTATTAAACTGATAACCCCGATAAGAAAGGAGGCGATGGTGCATGCCAAATAAAAATACATCGTTTCTTCCGAGTTGATATAATTTCCGATGGTTGCAAGTCCCATTAGCAATGAATAACAAAACGTCAAGACAATTAAAATGGCACTAAATTTTCGCTTATTCAGAATGACCACCTTCATTAATGGATTTTTAAATCATGGTATTGAATGATAAAGGGCATTTTCTTAGCGTATAAACAGGATGTTTACAGGAAGGCTTGGTGACCGGCCCTTTTTATTCGGGTAGATGTTCTGAGGAGTCTTTTCAGGAAGGTAAATCAAATGTTATGCTTTTCACATCATTTGATTTATCATCCACTTTATTATTTTACCACGAATCAGAATTTGTTGAAATTAAGAAAGTGTAGAAAAGAGGAAAAAAATGTCGAAAATAAAAGCTGTCATATTTGATATGGATGGAGTCATCGCCGATACGGTTGAACTTTATTATATGGCGAATAAACGGGTAGCCGATCAAATGGGTGCACCGTTTAGCCGGGAACTGAATCAAAAACTGCAAGGCATCAGCCGCCTGAAGACAGTGGAGCATATCACAAGATTGGGCAGCCGCACACTTTCGGATGCAGAAATGGCCAAAATGGCCGAAGAAAAAAATGATTATTATAAACAGCTTATTGCGCAGCTTTCTCCAAAGGATGTTTTACCGGGTATTTTCGCTTTCCTTCACGAGCTTAAAAGGGAAAGCATCAAGACCGCGGTCGCTTCCTCCAGTTCCAATGCCGGGGTTGTTCTCGAGCGGCTGGAATTGATCCATATGTTTGATGTGATCGTGGATGTGAAAACCATTCGTAACGGGAAGCCTCATCCCGAAATTTTTATGAAGGCTGCTGATGAACTGGGGATTCCATATGAAAACTGTGCTGCCATTGAAGACGGGGAAGCGGGATTGACCGGCATAAAGAAGGCAGGCATGTTTTCCGTTGGTGTAGGGGAGCATGACGCGATGAAGGAAGCGGACTGGCATGTTCGTTCGACAGAAGAGATTGGCTTGAGGGAACTCGTGGAAAGTTATAAAAAGTGGTGTGGTTAATGAAAAGCTTTTTTAAATAAAGACGAAAGAGGAATGGCCGCCTTCACGGTCATTCCTTTTTTAGTGTATCCCTTTTTTCTTAAATCGTCCCCCGCGGACTTCCGCAATGTCGGCAACGGCGAGGAAGGCCGTGGGATCAATTTCTTCCACGATCGATTTTAACTTTGCTTCTTCAAGACGGGTGATGACGCAAAAGATGACTTTTTTTTCGTCGCCTGTGTACGCGCCTTCTCCTTTGAAATAAGTGACCCCGCGTCCCAACCGGGCAAGGATGGCTTCTCCGATTTGCGTATGTTTGTCGCTAATGATCCAAGCAGATTTTGATTGTTCCACTCCTTCGATGACAATATCAATCGTTTTGAATGCGATAAAATAAGCGATGAGCGAATACATGGCACGGTCCCATCCGAATACGAAGCCTGCACTGCCTAATATAAATAGATTAAAAAACATGATGATTTCGCCAACAGAAAAAGGGGTTTTATTATTGATGAGAATCGCCAAAATTTCGGTTCCGTCAAGCGATCCGCCGTAGCGGATGACGATGCCGACACCGATGCCAAGGATGATTCCGCCAAAGACGGTCGCCAGAAGCACGTCTTCCGTTAGTCCCGGAACCGGATGAAGCAGTGTCGTTCCAATGGATAAGATGGCAATGCCGTAAAGCGTGGAAAGTGCAAATGTTTTACCGATTTGCTTATAGCCGATAAAGAAGAAGGGTAAATTTAAAATGAAAATAAAGGCTCCGAGTTTCCAGCCTGTCAAATGGGAGAGGATAATGGAAATTCCGACGACCCCGCCGTCGATGACGTTATTGGGCACCAAAAAGATTTCGAGCCCAATGGCCATCAACACCGCGCCGATGGTGATCAACAATGTACGCTGTACGACTTGTTTCTTAGGTAATTTTTTATGAACAACCTGACTTTGTAACTGTGCCGTGACTTCCAATCACATTCCCCCTGTTCGTTTTAGATCATTATGTTCTTGGTCCCCATAAAATCACCCCTATACCGATCAGGCAAATGACCGCACCAACCCAGTCGTAAAGATCCGGGTTTTTTTTGTCTACAATCCACCCCCAAAGTATGGATAAGACAACAAAGACCCCGCCGTATGCTGCATATACCCTTCCGAATGTCGGGAAGTCCTGGAAGGTGGGGATAATTCCATAGATCACAAGAATAATGCCGCCGATCAGGCCATAGCTCATGTGAAAGCCTTCACGAAGCCAAAGCCAAATCAGATAACCGCCGCCGATTTCAGCAAGTCCAGCCAATAAAAATAAGAAAATGGTTTGTATCATTGATGCACCTTTCAAACGTAAGTCTTTTGTATAATTATACAAAAAGCAGCGCATTACGTCTATAGATTCAGTTTGACAAAGCGATAAAGGAAATGCTCCTCAGTGGGAACCTGTTAATAGAGGATAAAAAATGGAGGCACCTAATCTTGTAAGGGAGAGGGGGATTTTAACACATTTTGAGTACCCGCCGTTCAGTTTTCAGGAAAAAGGGGTCGTCTATCTTGTTTCAGGGGATTCAAAGAGTGCTGTTAGTTCATGGTGGAATCCTCATGAAAGAAGCGCCTGAAAAGGTGAAAAAACTTCTTTTCAGACGCCTGAATAACGAATAGTTCATTAAGCTTGTTCGGATTGAAGTACATGCAGCGGCGGCGGAATGAGCCAGCCTTTTTCCTTGTTCATTCTAAGTAATGTTACTCCGAATTGAGCTTTTTTCATATGAAATTGACCAAACATGGCTCCAATATCTTCGCGAATGCTCATACCCATGATGGTGCTGCACGATACTAATCCTGCTGCGATATCGGCAGATACTGTGGCCGCAACTTCCGCGTCGTTGATGCGGGCTCCCGGAGGAATGCTTTCGATTGTCGCTGACGGACGCTCCGGAGGGGCAGGAGGCAATGCGATGCCGTTTGCCTTCAGCAATTCTTGCAGTGCCTGAACTTCCGGTTTTAACCCGTTCTTAATCACGTCTTCAAGAAAAGCCTTTAAATCCGCATCCCCCGTATGGTTGATTAATACCTGGTAGCCGGCAATCATGCCTTGTGCTGTCATTAAATAGGCCCATGTTCCGGACACTTCACCATAATGCATCGGTTCATTTTGTGGATTTCCGCTTAAAATACCCATAATCGTCCTCCCTAATGAAGAAATGTTCATGATTGGCTCCTTTTTAAAAGGATGAATACTGACAACATCATTTATCATGCACACCCTTATCCTTTTTATTCAGGGAGAGAACGGTTTGGAAAAACATTTTGCATGTTGTTTTCATTTCCAATTACACATATTTTTAGCATGCCGGCAAATGATAAAAAGAAGTGATAAAGCATTTGTTATCATCTTCTTATCCTATCTACCATAAAAACGAATAGGTGATGTATATTGTTGCATCCAACGGTTCTTAAAACAAAGCAAGTATTTTTGATGCTTGTGATTTCCACCGGTCTGCTGAACCATGTCATGATTATTCCGACCATTCTTCAAGCAGCCGGCCGTGACAGCTGGTTTAGTATAGCGGCCGTAACACCGTTGTTTGTTTTGTATATGACAATGGTCTTTTTTATCGTCAAAAAAACGGGTCAAGCAAACCTTTATGATTGGTGCAAAAAATCATTCGGTAAAGCAGCGGCTCTGTTCATCGTACTTCCCATCGTTTTCATCGCGTTTACTGTCAGTTACATTTCTTTAAAAGATACATCGATTTGGCTGACTACTTATTTTTTAGTCGACATGCCGAGCCCCGTCATTATATTCGTGCTGACCTTTATTTGTTTTTGGGCAACGAAAAAAGGGATTAAAGCCATGGCGATTATGACGACGGTCATTTTGCCTATTGTTGTCGTTCTCGGTTTTTTCATTATGTTTGTCAATTCTACAGAAAAAGATATGGAGCTACTTTTTCCCCTGTTTTCAGAAGGGTATCGTCCGTTTATGAAAGGGATGATTTATGCCGCGGCAGGGTTGATGGAGATTTTTGTCATTTTACTCATTCAACAGCATGTACATGATCAAATTCGATATAAGCATGTTCTGTTGCTCGGATTTGTTTTTATTGGGTTAATGAGCGGGCCGCTTTCCGCTGCCATCATGGAATACGGTCCTGTTGAAGCTGAAAATTTGCGCTACCCGGCCTATGAGCAATGGAGATTGCTTCGAATCGGAGATTTCATCTCACAAATTGATTTTTTGGCCATGTATCAATGGATGAGCGGTTTCATTATACGGGTGAGCCTTTTTATGTTTATCGTTCATGAGTTTTTGAATCAAAAAAAGCAGAAATGGTTATTGCCGTTTTTGTATTTCCTTTTATTAGCTCTAAGTTTATACCCTGTGAATACACATCAATTCTACAATGCTCTATACCGATTCTTTTTCCCGTTTTTCGTCACCTTCATCTTATTCATGACAATCATTATTTTCATATTGGCCGTGATAGCAAGTAAAAGGAGCCATAAAAATGACAATAAGGACCATCAAAAAGCTACTACCTGATAAAGCTAAGGATATAGAGAATGGCGAAAAAGAGACGAGAGTGGAAAAGTCGAAAACCGAACATGGCTCCGGACTTGAGTATGTAAAACAAAAGCTGCAGAAAAATTTCGATATGGTGTTTAATGAATACAAAAATGATGAGTATCGTCTTGTTTTCGTTTATTGTGAAAGTGTTGTCGATGCAAAATATATAGATGAAGTGATCTATCCGAAATTGAATGTTCTTTCTTTGCAGTCGGGAGCCGTTCAAGAACAATTGGGGAGCCTGTTAAAATTGCAAGACTTGACGAACGAATCGAAGGAAAAGCTTCCCTATTATATTTATAACGGTTCTGTATTAATCTTTACCCCTGGAGAGAATGTGTTTGCTATCGAGTTGAAGCAAATCCCGCAGCGAACCCCGGAAGAACCGGCGACAGAAACGTCTATCCGAGGGCCGCGGGATGGCTTTGTGGAAGACTTGAGCACGAATATCGCTCTGATCCGAAAACGTTTAAAGACACCGACGCTTCTTGCCGAAAGGTTCATCGTAGGGAAGCGGAGCAATACCGAATTGGCGTTAGTTTACTTGGAGGACGTTATTAACCCGAGCATTGTAGCGGAAGTGAAAGAACGGATTGGAAAATTGGATTTGGATATTGTCAGCAGTGTGCAGCAATTAGAGGAAATGCTGTCGGATCAACCGTTGTCTTTATTTCCGACAACCGATTATACAGGCAGACCCGATTTTGCCGTAGAATGCTTGAATCAAGGGAGGTTTCTGCTTGTCGTTGACGGTCATCCGACCGTGTCCACGGCGCCTGTAACTTTATCGCTTGTATTTAAATCTCCGGAAGATTCAACCCTGAATTTTTATTTCGTCTCTTTTGAGCGCTTAGTACGGCTTACCTCGTTATTTGTGAGCACGCTGCTTCCAGGTCTATGGGTTGCGCTGACGTCCAATAATATTGAACAAATTCCATTTTTGCTCGTTGCCACCATTTCCGTTTCAAGAAAGGGGCTGCCTTTGTCCACGCCTTTTGAGATGTTCATCATGCTGGCATTGTTCGAGTTATTTAATGAAGCAGCCGTCCGTTTGCCGAAAGCGATTGGACAGACGGTTGCCGTTATCGGCGGGTTGATTGTCGGGGATGCGGCCATCCGGGCAGGCTTGACGTCACCGACGATGCTTGTGATTGGAGCCGTTACCTTTGTTTCGGGGTTTACACTCGTTAATCAGCTTTTGTCCAGCAGTATCACGATTTTAAGGTTTACCATTCTTCTTTTGGCGACTTTTTTTGGAATATTCGGGGTAGTGATCGGTTTCTTGATGGTTGTTTTGTATTTGTCGGGAACGACATCATTCGGCATTCCTTATCTCGCCAATCTTGCTTCCGTGGATAAAACATTAATCATGAAGAGTTACTTAAGGTTACCGTGGGTATTCCGTAAAGAGAGAGATGCCAACAACCAGCCTATAGATTCAGATACTCAGGAGGATTGACATGCGGATGAGACGGATGCTTTTGTTTGTGCTCCTTATTCCTGTTCTTTTCTTATCGGGGTGTTTCGGTTTAAAAAGCATGGAGAATTTAACATATGTGATTGCCATCGGAATTGATTATGACAAGGAAGCCGAAGAATACATCGTTCACCTGCAGGCAGTAGATTTTACGAATGTGGCCAAACAAGAAGCGCCAGCGCCGCCAGCACCGAACTGGATTGCCAAAGCAAAAGGGAAATCCCTCAATCATGCCGTTTCCAAACTTTACGAAAAAAGTCAGCCCGCACTTTTCTTTCCGCATTTAAAGGTAGTCGTACTGAAAGAAAATGCAATCAAGTATAAAATGAAAGAGATTATGAAAGATTTGGCGAGAAACAGGTCTATAAGACATTCGATCTTCATTTTCGGGACAAAGGAGCCGATGGAAGAACTATTTAAACTAAAAGCCCTGTTCAATTATCCGCCTGTTTATTCCTTGCTGATGAAACCGGGAGACGTGGTAGGAGATAATTATGTGCTGCAGCCGAAACGTTTGAACCATTTCACCTCTCGCTATTACGAGCCTGTCGGAGGTGCCGTCATCCCGTCTCTGGACATTGCTAAAAAGGCATGGAAAAAAGGAGATAAAACATATCCTGTTTTAAGCATAAATGGCGGCTATTTTTTTCAAAACGTCCAATTTAAAGGATTTATGAGCTTGAAAGATATAAGCGGAATAAAATGGATCGAGGAAAAAAAGCTGAAGGAAACTTACGTGCTAGGCGATCCAAAAAAGCCACATAGTATACTTGGGGTCATTTCATCCAAAATGGATATAAAGGTGAAGACGGATAAGGAAGGAAAACCGATGTTTAAGGTAAAGGCATCCGCGGACGTAGAGGTGTTAGAAGAGCTGGGCGGTGTGTCCTATTCTGTCATTTCCAAAGACATCAAAAGCCAAATCAAAAAAGAAATCCAAAAGAGCTTCCAAAAAGGGCTGGAAAAGGATGCCGATATCCTTCGGTTAGGCGTACCATGGTATCGGTTTCATCAGAACGAATATAAAAAATTCACGAAAACAAATGCTCCCGATTCGTACTTAAGTGAAGATTCGTTGGAATCCATCGAGGTCAAGGTCAACATGAGTACAACCAATACGTACAAATTTCATGTAGATCAAGACGGACAAGGGGGAGAATAGCCTTCCCTTTGTCCGTGCACTCATTAACTACGTGTTAAGCGTTCGCTAACTTCAGTGTAAGTAAGGAACTGACGAACATGGAAACGGCCCCGATATAAAAAATAACATCAACGGTTAACAAATCAGCTAAATAACCCCCGATGATAATGGCAAAAGCGGAGAAAATCGTCGTCCAAAAATGATAATGACCGATGGCCCGGCCGCGCTCGTGTCCGCTCGTCAAATCGGCAATCACGATTTTTTCGCTCGTTTTTTGCATCGCTCCCAAGACGCCGAGGAATATTTGCATCGTATACACTTGCCATAAAGCAGTAAGAATCGGCAAGAGGAGAAAGGCGAGCGACATTCCGAATGAATACATGGCTAAAAAGATCATGCTTCCCATTTTATCGGTATACTTGCCGACAAAAAGGTGAACAAAGGCGGAGCTTAACGTAAACAGTCCATAAGAAAGACCGAATTGGCCGTAAGAAGTTCCGATGTCTTTGATGAATAATAAGTAAAAAGGGAAAACGAGACTCGATCCGAGAATAGCCGAGCTTTGGGAATATAACAGCCATTTGAGCGGGTCATTTTTCATCATGTCTGCCATACCTTTCGTAAAATTGGTTCATGAAACGTTCATTCGGGTCCCATTGTCTTTTCTTTGCGAAAAACTCATCGGTTTTCGGATAAACGGCTTTCATCTGCCCGGAAGTTGGGTATAACTGATACGTTAAATAATAGGTGCCCTTATATTTCCGGACGGCATCGACCATTTCTTTTGTTGCTGCTTTCATTGTTTCAATGTCTTGATCATGGAACCCGTGATTAAAAATCGGGACAAGCGCCAGCATCTCATTGGTTGAATAGGAAAGGGCGGCTTCCGTATTTTTTGGTACATAGCGAACGGTTACATTGAACACGTTCAAGTCGTATTGATTGATGATCGAGCGTAAGTCGTCCACGAACGGAACAAAAGCATCCATCGGAACGAAATATTCCTGCAAAATATCGGTATCTTGCTCTGACATATAGTCGAGGAACTGAATGTCCGGGCGCATGGCATTATTGCGTGACAGAATGGTAGACTGTCCTTCGGCATATAGTTTTCCTTGAATCTCCCATAAAAGCTCTTTTCCCCAATCGTATTTTCGGGCCAAGCCAAAAAGAAACTTGTTACGGCGCACCCACTCCTCTTCTGAAAGTGCCATATACTCTTTTGAAACAGCCGGCTGTACTTGCTTATAATTGATGGCATACATATCAGTTAAAAAGCTGGACGGGGCGGTCGATAAACGCGCAATGTGCAGGTGGTAAACGGGATTGGCCAGCACCGTTTTTTTCATATAATCCACGTATTCGGTATAAGCCAAATGGCGGTGTTCCGTTTCTAAAAGGGTATTATCCGTCAGTTGCAGCTCGACATCCAAAATAACGCCAAACAGCCCGTATCCGCCAACCGCAAGTGAAAACAATTCAGGCTCTTTCGTCCGGCTGACTTCGATGATTTCTCCGTCTGCCGTCAACAGCCGAAAGGAGTTCACCGTTTCAATCAGCGGGCCGTAACGAACATCGCGCCCATGGGCATTGACGCTCAGCGATCCACCCACGGTAAAGATGTTAGAGGACTGCATGACTTTGACAGCTAATCTGTAAGGATTCACATACCGCTGGATATCTGCCCATGTCGCTCCGCTTTGGACGCGAATCGTTTTTTCCTTTTCATTAAAGCCGAGAATCTTATTATAGGAAGTCATATCAAGCAAAAGGGCATCACGATAAAAAATGTGGCCGCCCTGGCTATGCCGCTTTCCTGCAATCGAGACAGGCATGTCTTGGGCATTGGCTTTTTGGACCGCTGCGATGATGGTTTGTTCTTCTTTTCCTTTTACAATCTCTTTCACTTCAACGGGAAAAAGGCGGCTGACATCATGGATCAGCCATTCATTTTCTTTTTTGGTTGTCTTGAACGAGACGGAAAAAAGGAGGGTGCAGGTAAAAATGACAGTAAGAATGATGAGTGTTAATCGTTTCATCGGAAAATGACCTTTCTTTTTTCTTTTATTCTATCAATCTTATTTTATTATGTAACCTTTATTCAATATGAGGGAAAGTATATAGATGATTATTGCATGATGTATTGGTTAAAATAAAAAAATCTACATAAAGTGACTATTTTCAATAATTAATGGTTTATTTTATTTTCCCGAACCATTATAATGAAAGTGGAATTAATGTTCGTTTTTAGATAAAGGAAGAGAGGTTATTAATCATGAGTGCAAAGATTATTAAAGGAAAAGAAGTCGCTGCCGAAATGCGTGCAGCTTTAAAGGAAGAGGTAGCATCCCTGAAAGAGAAAGGCATTTCCCCGGGCCTTTCGGTTATTTTAATTGGTGATAATCCAGCTTCTCAATCGTATGTAAAAGCAAAAGCACGAGCATGTGAAGAGATTGGCATCGTATCAGAAGTCATTAAACGCGACGCGAGCATTACAGAAGAAGAGCTGTTGGCTGAAATTGACCGTTTGAATGAAAATCCGAACGTTCATGGCATTCTTGTTCAGCTTCCGCTTCCGAAGCACATTAGCGAGAAAGAAGTGTTAAACCGCATTTCTGTTCAAAAAGATGTGGACGGTTTCCACCCTGTAAGCGTCGGGAACTTGGTCATTGGAGATGAGTGTCTCCTTCCTTGTACGCCGTACGGAATCATCGAGCTTATTAAACGCTCCGGTGAAGATATTTCCGGAAAGCATGCGGTCGTCATCGGACGAAGCAATATTGTCGGAAAGCCGGTTGCCCTTCTTTTATTACAGGAAAATGCGACAGTGACGATTGCCCATTCTCGTACACAAGATTTATCAGCTTTAACGAAACAAGCCGATATTTTAGTGTCAGCTGTTGGAAATCCGCGCTTTATTAAAGCAGAGGATATTAAACCGGGTGCCATTGTAATTGATGTAGGAAATGGTACGGATGAAAACGGCAAACTTGTCGGAGATGTGGATTTTGAGGCTGCCAAAGAAGTGGCGGGCTATATTACACCGGTACCAGGCGGTGTAGGTCCGATGACGATTACGATGTTATTGAACAACACGGTCGAAGCGGCGAAAAACTTAAATTCAATTAAATAATGAGATGCGAGGGGATGGAATTCAAGAAGAATTGCATCCTCCGCTTTTTTATACCGCCGCAGTCTTCTTTAGATGCTGAAAACGCTGATTTCTCAACAATGCATAAAAAGAGGTATAAAGGATAAACATATGAACAAACTGCTTGAGGAGAGTGAAGCATTGCAGAAACTAGAACAAATCTCTAAGCGGATTTTTTACTTACCCCCGTATCAAGAAACAGATCGCCCCATTTTAATGGCAGTTACAGGAGAAGAAAGAACATTATTAATTGATGCTGGAAACTCTTCTAATCATGCCAGGTTGTTTCTAAATCAACTAGAGGAACTACATATTAAAGGAGATTGGCTTGTTCTCACTCATTGGCACTGGGATCATGTATTTGGAATGCGCGAAATGCAGATGCCCATTATTTCTCATTGGCAAACTCATGACAAAATTAAAGAATTACAGAAGCTATCTTGGGAAGATCAATTCTTAGATCAACGTGTCAAAGAAGGGATAGAAATCCCATTTTGTGCAGACGCAATAAAGAAAGAGCTGGGGAATGATCGAGATATCTTGCTTTCGCTGCCTGACCTTACATTCGATCGCCGAATGACCGTGAACTTAGGTGGAGTGACTTGTATAATCGAACATGTGGGTGGAGACCATTCTTCTGATTCTAGCATCATATATATTCCTGAGGAAAAAGTTCTTTTTCTGGGGGATTGCTTGTATGCAAATCTTTACTCAAAGAAGTGGAGTTATACGATTGAAAAGACGCTTCAGCTCGTTCATCAAATCGAAAAATACGATGCGGAAAATTTTTTTCTATCTCATCACCAGGCTCCATTAACTAAAAAAGAATTTCAGCTGAAACTGCACCTCCTAAAAACCTCAGCACTTCTTACAGAGAAATATGAGGGAAATCAAGAAGAGATTGTTGGAGAAATGTCTGAAAGTTTGCAGAGAAAATTAAACGAAGAGGAAGTAGAAACCATTGGCTATTTTGTTAATGGATATGCTGGGGTGCAAAGATAAAATAGAAGAGGATAAAGCGCATATAGGAGCCAATCATACATCTTTCCTTAGATTAAAACTGGTTATATCATTTGATGTGGAATGGTATAACTATTTTTTATTTTCTTAAAATTGCAGGTTTTCCGAATGCGAGCGGATGTCCAGCCGTTTATGGCACTTGGATTGGGGCGGAAAAAGGCGAGGCAAGATGTTGTTACTTAACATAATTATATTATTTTTCACTTGTAGTTCTTTATATAGACCTTCCTTTCATAAGCCGTGATTGAAAATGCCATCTTGCCATGTTAAAATATTCAGAATAATAGCCGCGGTATCCATCACCTTCATGGATGAAAGATAACAAGATGGTTGAATGATACAAAATAAAGAACGGTGAAGCATAAGAAGAGGATGGGAACAATGGAAAACAGTTTAAACACGAGATCGATGATTTTTACCCTTTATGGTGACTATATTCGGCATTATGGGAATGAAATCTGGATTGGGAGCTTGATCAGGCTGTTAAAAGAGTTTGGCCATAACGAACAATCGGTGCGTGCCGCGATATCCAGAATGAACAAACAAGGATGGGTAACGGCCCGAAAAGAAAAAAACAAAAGCTATTATTACTTGACCGAGCAAGGAGTCAATCGGATGGAAGAGGCTGCGGAACGAATCTTCAAGCTTCAGCCGCAAAAGTGGGATGGAAAATGGCGAATTCTCATGTATAACATTCCGGAAGAGAAGCGCTCTCTTCGGGATGAAATGCGTCAAGAGCTCATTTGGAGCGGTTTTGGTTCCATGGCGAACAGCTGCTGGGTGTCTCCCCATATTCTCGAAAAACAAGTGTATGCCATTATTGAGAAGTATCATATTAAACCATATGTTCATTTTTTTGTAGCTTCATATGATGGCCCCCATCAAAACGCGAAGCTGGTGGAGGAGTGCTGGAACATCGATGAGATTAATGGGAAATATGAAGAATTTATTACCTCATACACCGAGAAATTGATGACGGCCAAAAGCAAAATCGCGGGCGGAATGATGACAGATGCAGAGTGCTTCGTTGAAAGAACAAAGCTGGTACATGAATATCGAAAATTTTTATTTATCGACCCGGGGCTTTCAGAAGAGCTCCTTCCTGATAATTGGCTTGGATCTAAGGCCGCTTCACTGTTTGAACGTTTTTATAAAGAGCTGGCAGAACCTGCAAGCCGCTTTTTTGAATCTGTATTTCAAGAGGGAAATGAGTTGGGGAAAAAAGATGAAGAGTATGATGTATTAACGCATCCGCTCATGATTCAAAACTAAGACAAAGAAAAGAGTATCGGATTTTTCGATATTCTTTTTTTTGGCTCTTTTCTAAAAGATTGTTGTTTTTAGATAGGTTTCTTGAAAGATAACCGTTTTAAGGTTGGTTGGAGCGGAAAGCGAGCAACCTGGAGCGGAAATCAACCACTCCCCACTACTTGTTAAATAGCCACAAAGTTTGCGAAAACAGCCTTTTTTTGACCTTTTTTCAAAAGAGGGAGTTTAGAAGTTTTTTCATTCAATCTTTTGAAATAGCTCTTTTGTGAGAATGAACTCTCTCTCTTTTTCTTTATGTGTCGCCGATTAATTCTTAAAATAATTATATTTCTGATAATTGTATTGACTAAACACATGACGCATTGATAAAATTACGTTTGTAAAACGTTATATATTTATGCGTTAGAAAAAGTGGAATTTTCTGAAAACTTGAAAGCGCTTTCTAAATCTGACTATTGAACTGGGATTACTCGAAATTCATTGGAATTACGCCATTCACTGCGGAAATTTTTTGAGCTTTCACATTTGAAATGTTATTCAATCATTTTTTAATGCTGTGATTCATTCCTGCACACCAGTTTATGATCGATGTACTATGGTCAAGGACTTTTTAGGCGCAATAAAATTATGGAATAAAAGAATAGTGGGAAAATTTAGCGATTTTATTGACAATTATATGACTATATATTAACATAACGTTGTAATATCGTTATATAATTTAAGTGTTATAGTTTTGAAGCTTCCATTTTATTTTCTGAAGGGGGAAGAAAATGAAAACAGGGATGCAAGTCGGAGATTCTGCCTTTGTAACAGCGAAGGTAACTACCGAGATGTTTGCCCAATTTGACGGGGAGGTTGTCCATCCGGCTTATTCAACAGTATCCATGGTTTATCATATGGAATGGGCCGCACGGAAAATCATTTTACCGTACTTGGAAGATGATGAAGAAGGAATGGGTGCAGCGGTTTCTGTCAAGCATATTGCCCCAACAACTGAAGGTTCTACAGTAACGGTTGTGGCAACGGTAACAAACATCCAGAACAATATCATTGTAACAAAAGTAGAAGCGCGAAACGAAGAGATGGTTATAGGGATAGGGGAAGTCAAACAAGTTATTTTACCGAAAAAAGAGATTCAAAGAAAGATAGGTCAGTCTATCATTTGAAGGTAAATATAGCATCTCATTTGTAAGCGTTTACTAATATAGTCATAGTCATAATGGGGGTATATTGATGAATGTGATTAAACAACCTGTGCAAATGCAGGAAACAGTTTTAGAAAAAATGCATGAACATGAGCAAATTGTCTTTTGTAATGATCCGGCAACGGGATTAAAGGCGATCATTGCCATTCATAATACAACGCTTGGTCCGGCCTTGGGCGGCTGTCGTATGCACCCGTACCGGACGATGGATGAAGCATTGGAAGATGTGCTTCGTTTGTCAAAAGGCATGACATATAAATGTGCGGCCGCTGATGTAGACTTTGGCGGGGGGAAATCGGTCATCATTGGTGATCCTTCCAAGGATAAAACGCCTGCCATGTTTAGAGCGTTCGGCCAGTTCGTCGATTCATTAAACGGCCGTTTCTATACAGGAACAGACATGGGGACATCAACAGATGATTTTATCCACGCGTCGAAGGAAACGAACTGTATCGTTGGAATTCCGGAAGCGTATGGCGGCGGCGGAGATTCCTCTGTCCCGACGGCTCTTGGAGTGATATATGGGATACAAGCAACAAATAAAGTGGCGTTTGGTACGGATGATTTATCCGGAAAAACATACGCCATTCAAGGTCTTGGGAAAGTAGGATTTAAAGTAGCGGAACAGATTCTTGAATCCGGAGGAGACCTTTACGTAACGGATATCAATGAAAAAGCGATTGAAGCGATCCAAGAACGCGCGAAACAATTGGGCGGAAACGTCCGTGTCGTAAGCGGAAACGACATCTACTCAGCGGATGCGGATGTGTTTGTTCCATGTGCGTTCGGCGGAATCATCAACGATGACACGCTGGATATGTTAAAAGTGAGAGCGATAGCGGGATCGGCTAACAATCAGCTTTTAACGGAAAAACACGGAGAATTGCTGAAGAATAAAGGTATTTTATATGCCCCGGACTATATCGTGAATGGCGGGGGCTTGATTCAAGTAGCCGATGAGTTATACGGCTATAACAAAGAACGAGTATTAACAAAAACAAAGTCCATTTATACATCATTATTGGAAGTTTATCAACAGTCAGAGCTGGATGACATCACAACGATTCAAGCGGCCAACCGTCTCTGCGAAAAACGCATGGAAGACCGCAAAAAACAGAATAGCTTTTTCTCACACACAACCCGCCCTAAATGGGCCATTCGGAAATAAAGAAATGCGGAGGCGACTGTTCAGCTCGTGAAGGAAATAGGGATTGACCCATAAGGCGCTTTTTGCCTTATGAGGGCAAGCATCATTTCCACAGCGAGCTAGGAGCCGCAGCTGGACAGAAGAAATGCGGAACGAGCCTGTTTAGCTCCGACAAGCGCTGGCAGTTTTCATAGCGAAGACGCTTTTTGTCTTCGAAATGAAAGCCGAAGCGACTCGAGGAGCTGGCTCGTGCAGCTGGACAGGAATAAAATGGAACGAAGCCTAAGAACGCAACGTCCTGTTGCAACGGCTTCATTTGCACATCCATGTGCTTCAAGCTCCGGCGACTGTTCAGTTTGACTTTCGCTGGAACTGGACAACAAGAAAAAAGCAGCGTCAGCGGGGAAGCTGAATTTCCCGTTGACGGCTGAATGAACGAACCGCCCATTGGAGCGGGATCATTGAATGAGGTGATGAAGATGACAACTGATTTTTCAATCTTTCAAATCGTTGATGAAGAAGGACAGTTAATCGATGAACAGTATAAAGAACAAATCACGGAAGAGCTTGTCAAGACATTCTATTACAATATGATTCGCATTCGTACATTTGACCGAAAAGCGATCAGCTTGCAGCGCCAAGGAAGACTTGGGACATACGCACCGTTTGAAGGCCAGGAAGCCTCCCAGGTGGGAAGTGCGCTGGCGCTTGAAAAAGATGACTGGGTATTTCCTACATATCGCGATCACGGAGCGACATTGACATTTGGAGCCGATATGGCTCGCACGTACTTATATTGGAATGGCCGCGTTGAAGGATGCGTGCCGCAGAACGGCAAGAAAATTTTCCCGCCTGCCGTTCCGATCGCCACTCAAATTCCACATGCGGCAGGGGCTGCCATGGCGGAAAAAAGAAAGGGAACGAAAAATGCTGCCATTGCTTATTTCGGTGACGGGGCCACTTCGGAAGGGGATTTCCATGAAGGGTTGAACTTCGCCAGCGTGTTCCAGGCGCCAGCTGTCTTCTTTAACCAAAATAACGGTTTTGCGATTTCAGTTCCAATTGAAAAGCAAATGAATTCTAAAACGATTGCCCAAAAATCAGTTGCTTACGATATGCCGGGTATCCGAGTGGACGGAAACGATATTTTTGCCGTGTACTTCCAGACGAAAGAAGCACTTGACCGGGGGCGTAATGGAGAAGGCCCAACTTTAATTGAAGCTATTACATGGAGATACGGCGCCCATACGACGGCAGATGACCCAACTAAATATCGGGACCAATCCGACAGCGATAAAATCCGCGAAATTCGCGACCCTCTTCTTCGCGTTGAACGTTACATGAAGCTGAACGGCTTCTGGGACGAAGAATGGGTGGAGAAAATCAAAGAAGAAACGATGAATGAAGTGGAAGAGGCTGTCAAAGGGATGGAAAGTTTCCCGAAACCAAATGTAAATGACTTATTTGACCATGTTTTCGAAACACCAACTTGGACGATCGCAAAACAAAAAGAACAGTATCTTCAATTAATCGGAGGTGAGGGGTGATGGTCATGAGTGCAGAAAAAGCAAAAACAGGCGTTGAAACGAAAACCAATCAATTAACCCTTGTACAGGCGGTCACAGATGGATTGCGAACAATGCTGCAGGAAGATGAAAGCGTTCTCTTGCTGGGAGAGGATGTCGGAAAAAACGGCGGAGTATTCCGTGCGACAGACGGTTTGCAGGAACAGTTCGGCGAAGACCGCGTCATTGATACGCCGCTGAGTGAAGCGGGAATTATCGGGACTTCAATCGGAATGTCGGTTAATGGATTCAAACCGGTAGCGGAAATGCAGTTCCTTGGCTTCATCTATCCGGCTTACGAACAAATCATGACACATGTATCGCGCATCCGCATGCGGACGATGGGACATTTTACGGTTCCGATGGTGATCCGCGCTCCATACGGGGCAGGTATCCGCGCACCGGAAGTTCACTCAGACAGTGTAGAAGCTTTATTTACTCATATGCCAGGGATTAAAGTAGTCTGTCCGTCTTCTCCATATGACGCAAAAGGGCTTTTGATTGCGGCGATTGAAGATCCAGATCCTGTTTTATTCATGGAATCAATGAGAATTTACCGTGCTAACCGCGAAGAAGTGCCGGAAGGAAAATATACGGTTGAAATCGGCAAAGGGAAAAAGCTTAAGGATGGAAACGATGTGACCGTTATTGCATGGGGAGCCATGGTACCGGTGGCCATGAAAGCGGCCGAGCAGGCAGAAAAGCAAGGCATCACATGCGATGTCATTGATTTGCGCACCCTGTATCCGATTGACAAGGACATCATCGCCGAGTCTGTTCAAAAAACAGGGCGTGCGGTTATTGTTCATGAAGCCCATGAAACAGGCGGAGTGGGGAATGACGTGATTTCCATCATTAATGATACATCGTTTTTGTATTTGAAATCGCCAATTGAGCGTGCGACAGGCTTTGATGTTCCGGTTCCGCTTTTCGCGCTGGAGGAACATTACTTGCCGACACCGCAGCGAGTTTATAAAGCAATCGAAAAAGTTGTACATTTCTAGGAGGGGAAGACATGGTTGAAGTAAAACTTCATGATATCGGCGAAGGAATGACCGAGGGAGAAATTATACACTATTTCGTCAAAGTTGGGGATACGGTCAAGGTAGACCAGCCTCTTGTAGAAGTACAAACAGATAAAATGGTTGCGGAGCTTCCGTCTCCAGCGGCAGGAAAAGTAAAAGATATTGTCATCGATCGAGGAACGACGGTATCTGTCGGGACTACTCTTATCGTATTGGAAGCGGGAGGAAGTGCAGCGGCTGAAACGCCGGCGGCACCAAAAGCAGAAGCACCTGCTCCAGTGAAAACAGAAGCAGCGCCTGGACCGGCTGTGGCAGTGCAAACGGCAACACCACCTAAAGCAAGCACAGAAAAGAAAATCATCATCGCTGCACCTTATACACGAAAAATCGCCCGCGAGTTTGGCGTCGATATTAACGACATTACCGGAACGGGAACATTGGGTCGTATCACGGTAGAAGACATCTACAAATTCGTGAAACAGCGTGATGGCATGCAGCAATCCGAAGAAACGAAAGCGGTTGTGGCAGAAGTGCCGGCACCAAAAGCGGAAAGCAAACAAGACGTTCAAAAGCAGGAAGCAAGAGAAGTTTCCAAGCCGGCAGCAAGAGAAGTTTCCAAGCCGGCAGCGGATGCAGAAATCATTCCGTTCAGAGGACGCCGTAAGCAAATCGCGAAAAAGATGACCCAGTCTCTTTATACAATTCCTCATGTCACTCATTTTGAAGAAATCGATATGACGGAGTTGCTGAACTATCGAAAAGACTTAAAAGAAATGGATATTAACGTTTCCGCTGTGGCATTCTTTATTAAAGCGATTACGGTTGCGTTAAAACAATTCCCTGTGTTTAATGCAAAGCTGGATGAAGAAAATGAAGTGATTCGCCTCGAGAAAGAATATAACATTGGAATTGCGACAGATACAGAAGACGGCTTAATCGTTCCTGTCATTCACCATGCCGACCAGCTGTCTGTTCGCCAAATTCATGATAAGTTAAAAGAATTGACGAAGAAAGCGCAAGAGGGCAAGCTGGCTCCAGCTGATATGAAAGGCGGTACGTTTACGATCAGTAATGTCGGACCGTTAGGAAGCATTGGGGCTACACCAATTATCAATCATCCGGAAACGGGCTTAATCGCCTTCCATAAAACGAAGAAAATGGCGGTTGTGACAGACAATGACGAAATCGTCGTTCGTTCCATCATGAACCTGTCCATGGCGTTCGATCACCGGGTAGCAGACGGTGCAACAGCTGTTGCCTTTACGAACCGCTTTAAGCAGTTGATTGAAAACCCGAAATTATGGCCGATTGAATTAGCATAATCACCTATCAATCCAGCATAAGCAGTGAACAAGATTCTTAAGGGACTCTTGTCCACTGCTTGTGCAAAAACTTTCTCAGTTTATTCAGGATATGGGAAAGAAGGGACATAAACAGGGTGAATATCATTTTTTATACTAAAAAATCAGAAAATTTTAGTAATTTAATCCATTTTGTAAAGGGTGTTATTTTTTACATATACACCAGTTCAGATTAATCGGTTATCATGTTTAGATGGAGAATGTAAAAGCCCGATAAGTTAACTAACCATCGGTGGGGAATGAGGGAAAACCCCCACCGATGGAAGTTTCCTTTATAAGAAGGCTTTGTTAAACAAAGCTGTTGATTTTCGATTGTTTTCCTGTCATTCGACTACATCCAAAATCAACACGACATTTTAACATAGCCTCTAACAAAAGAAAGAGGGAGGAATTGAAACCGCTTACTTAGAAGAGATTTTCTCCTGTTGAACAATGTTCGTTATGGTACGAGAAAGCAGAAATATTTTCATGTATATCTGATCATTTTCGTGTATAATAGTGCAAAGTTAGCAACAGATTGTATCAAGCGTGAGTGAAAGCAGGAACAAACAGCTGCTTAACGGCTCAAAATAGGGCAACAAGAATTCGGCAGATACAAACCTTTAAATCCATGCATGATGAAATTGTTTCAATGAATAGGGGTAGGGAGGAATCAGTAATGGGATCAAATAATGCATCACTTCAAAAGAACCTGCTGCCGCGTCATATCAGTTTGATGGCAATGGGCGGCGCGATCGGTACCGGAATTTTTAAGGGAAGTGCTGAAACCGTATCGTTAGCAGGACCGGGAGTTATTTTCACTTATATATTCGCAGGTTTATTGCTGCTTGTGGTCATGGGAGCCATCGCAGAAATGGCCATCGTCTATCCGAACACAAACATGAAAGGCTTTGTACAAAAGGCATTCGGCAGCCGTGTTTCCTTCGTTGTTGGTTGGATGTATTGCTTTATGTGGCTTGCTGTGTGCATTATCGAGGTAGTCGTGGCAGGATTCTTCTTGCAATATTGGCTTCCAGATGTTTCGCTTTGGGTATTGAGTTTAAGCTGTGCCGCTTTAGTTATCGGAATTAACATGATGAATGTTAAAAATTACGGTGAATTTGAATTTTGGTTTGCCGGTATTAAAATTGCGATGATCATGGTATTTATCGTCTTGGGAGCAGCTATCCTATTTGGAATTATGCCAAGCAGCGAAGGCAACTATCTGCAAAACTTTACAGCTCATGGAGGATTTTTCCCGAATGGCTGGATGTCCATTTTCTCCGCACTGTTAATTGTTATGTTCTCGTACGGAGGTTCTGAATTAATAGGAGTGACTGTAACAGAAGCAAAAGATGCAGAACGTGTGTTACCTAAAGTTATTAAAAGTTTCATTGGAAGAATTATCTTATTCTACACACTGCCAATCCTTATTATTTGCGGTTTGATTCCTTGGAATGAACTAAGCGACCAGTCAAGTCCGTTCGTGCAAGTATTATCAATGGCCGGCTTGCAAGGAGCAGCGCATATCATGAACTTCATTTTAATTACAGCTGTCTTATCTGCAGCCAACTCTGGTATATACGGTTGTACGCGGATGCTGCATTCTTTGGCTACAGGAGGGGAAGCTCCAAAGTCTTTCTCTTACGTATCAAAAAGCGGTGTGCCAATTTACAGCTTAATGTTTAGTGCCGTAATATTATTAGCGGGATCTATGTTCGCCTTGATTGATCAGAATAAGGTGTTCACATTATTGATGGCGTTCCCTGGTTTTGTTGTATCATTGGTATGGATCAGCATTTGTTTAGCACAAATCAAACTTCGCAAATCTTATCCGAAAGAGCCAAGCTTTAAATTATGGGGCTTCCCGTATATAACAGGGCTTACAGCGTTTGCGTTAGGCATTATTTCTGTCATATTCGTATTCAATGAACAGAATCGCGTGAGTATCATTGCTTGTCTTGTTGTTGTAGCTGTGTTAACTACGATTTCCATTTTTAAATTTAAAAATGGAGATGGACAGGCTATTGATATAAACGAAGAGAAAATCGGCTAATGGCATTTTGCTGATGAAGAAGAGATATAATCAAAAAGACTTGGATACTCTGTAAAATTAAAGACAAGTGATGGTATATTCTTATTGTAAAACTTGAGGTTGTCTTTAATGTCGTACATTAAATGAAAAAAAGTACATCACTTATATTTAGTGGTGTACTTTTTTGTTTTTTAAGACCTCTTAATGACCTCATTAGTTACCACAACAATCCTTAAAAGTAAATAATTTACACGAATAAAGTATTGTGGTAAATTAAGAACATACATTCCCGAAACGTACATTCTGTTTGGAGGTGTTTTTTTGAAAGAATACACGGTAAAAGAAGTATCTGGACTCTTAGGAAAACACGAAGAAACAATTAAAAGATGGATTCGGTCAGGCAAATTCCCCAATTCATATAGAAATAGTGATAAAGAAGGTTGGAGAATTATTGAATCGGATTTATTAAAACTAAATAACGTTGCACCTATCAACAAAACTGACCAACAAGATGATGCTCTAAAATCAGATGTTGATGAAATGGAGTTAGTTAATTTGGCTTATCAAGCTGTTACTCTTACCTCTCCCACTGATGAAATATTATCGGTCTTATCCGTTGTTGGAATTAAACGCACCTTAGAAATACTCCTTATTATGCAGCAGTCGCCTAAAAAAGTGAAAAATCCTGACGGGTTTATTAAAAAAGCAATTCGTGAGAATTGGAGTCCGACGTCTACTCCTATTAAATTGCCAAAGAAATCTAGTAAGCGTTTGTATGAGTTATCTCAACAAGAGTTTGATAATGATTTCAAACAAATAAATAAACAGCAATCAACATCTGTTCCTTTTTATAATTGGCTTGAAGAATGAGTAGCGTGATTAACGAATAAGTAGGTGACTGTTTATGGCTAAATATCATTATCATTATTGCCCTGAAGGAATTGAAAGCCGTTATGAATTATTGGTTTTTAATGGTGAAAATGAACCTTTCCTACCTTTAACAGATCATTACCACGATTGTATAGGAAGAAACGATAAAAGTACGGCCCTTTCCTATTTGAAATGTCTTCTCCCCTTTTTTAGCTGGTTAGACCAGTCTAGTAACTATCAAGGAAAACAGGTTCAGTGGAATGAACCGCCCGAGGCCATACGGGTAGCTGTTGAAGGTTATCTTATGAATGAGATGAGATGTAAAGTTCGTGAGAAGAATACTTTTCGGCTAGTGAATCGTACAAGCAAAAGTCCTAATACTGTTAATCGTTTTCTGTCAGCATTAAAATCCTTTTATAAATCTCTTATTCGACTAGAACAATACCATTATCCAAATCCTTTAATAGATTCTTATGCGATTTTGGGCGAATATAAAAGTCAAACCGAAGGTGTGAGAAAGAATAAACCTCGTATGCCGGTTGAAGCAGGAACGGAAGAGGCAGTACCACATAGAAGGCTGACTGATTCATATTTCAAGCTAATCAATGAAGAATGGCAGCCTGAGATTATTGATGATCCTCGCCTCCCTTCTCACGTTTATCAAGCAGGAAAAAAGGTGAACTGGTCGTTAAGGGAAGTGGTGATAGCTCGTATACTCTTTGAATCAGGAGCGAGAGCATCCGAAGTTATTGAGTTAACCATTGGTGATTATCGCTCACAAAGGGATTTTCAAGAGGCCAGCACATTCAACAAAGGGAGTCACGGCAAAAGAGTGAAAGTTCTACGATTTGGCAAAGATACGGTCAAATTATTGATGCGATACATCAATAAAGAACGAGTGCAGTACGACGAGTTCCAACGTACTTTTGATGCGTTGCCAAATGAAGCTCCCATATTCCTTACTGAACTTGGAACACCTTTCTCCTATGAGGCTTGGTATTACCACTGGGACAAGGCTATTGAAGAATGTGAAATTAGGTTAAATCCGCATAAAACAAGGCACTGGTTTGTTACCACAAGGTTACGAGAAATCTACAATACTTCCAAGACAGAAGCTGAAATTAATCAAAGGAAAAATGAACTTATTAAGTATATTAAGTGGAAAAATACAGATACCATAAAGGTTTATGACCATTATTTTGATGAAGAAAAGCACCGTGAAGCACACGATCAAATGTTGGAGAATATGCAAAAATTAGAAAGTGAATATTTGAATCAAAAGAAAAATAAACGAAAGAAAAAACCTGATCTAACAGTCCTAGAAAATATTAAGGATGTCAAAATAGATCCTGAAATACAAGCATTATTAGATGGATTGGAGTGAGTATACTGACTGCATCAACCCTTAAACCACAATCACCTTTTTATGAGCAATTATTAGGCAAAGTTGATAAACACCTTCTCCATTTTCGCGATGCAAGAGATGTTTTTATTCTGGATAAAATGAATGAAAAGTATTTGAAATACTACGTTAATAAAGCGGTAGACAAGCCTTGGAACAATCATTTATTTCTAGCAATGTTAGTTTATACAGAAAAAAATGTAGATGTTATGACAATTTACTACCTAGTCTTTATTATTAGCAAACGATTAAACGATTTATTTAAATACTTTCATTTAACTAAAATGGAAGAACTCGATACTGAAATACATATGTATCAATACTTTAAAGGTTTTATTTTTGAAGAACATTCAGATGCTATGAGGGCAAAACTTTTAACCTTTTACAGAAGTTGTTCTTATGCAGTAAAAAAATGGGTTGCAACAAAAATACCTATAGAACAACAAGAATACTTTGAGCGATTTATGCTTCCAATGCCTTCTTATGATTCAAGAGATTTTACTTTTACGAAATCATCGAAAGAACAAGCACAAAACACTCGTAAGAGTGAGACAGATGCTATCGTACCTTTACTCCCTCAAATTCGAAATGAAGGAAACCTTCGTTGGAATCAAATAGACCGACTACGAAAAGCCTATTTAAAAGCGTGCGAACGAGTAAAAAACCAGAATGTAAAGCTACCTCTAGAGTTCCTTTATGATGAACCTGAACGTGTTGGTGAACGCTTTTATTTTCGTCTGTGGGACAAGCCTTCATTTGTATTAAATCACCAAGACCAATTTAGTGCTCATAGTATAAAAGCAGCGATCCACCGTACAGGAGCTTATTCGGATGAAAACAACCATTACTTTGTAGAATTTATCAAAGCTGAAAAATTGGATGAAGACGAGGAAGCCGAAGGTCTTTGGTTTATTGAGTTATTTGAAAATGGTGTTATTGGAGCCTGGTTTCAAAATGTTACTGATGATGAATTGAAGCGAAAACGTGAACTGCTTTATTCGTGGGGCTATGGTGAAGAAAATTCAAATAGTAATCCTGAACCCTTTTATTCCAAACACAAAGGAATACTCTCACCAAGCACTTTTGTTTCTACCCATAAAGACAAAGCCGAAGGTGTTTTACTCGATGTAGAACCATTATATGCAGCAGCAACCTTCGGTTTATTAGCATTGGATATTTGTACTACCACTGGTGCAAGACTAAATGAATTATTACAAATTAATAACTCGAAAGAATGTATCCATACAAAAAAAGTTGATGACAAATTACGTTTTTCTTTTTATGTTATTCCAAAAGGTCGCGACGAATTAGAAGCTTTTTATATCAGCCCACAAACAATGAAACTACTTCAACGGGTTGGGCTTATGCTAAGAACTCATTATGGTACTGAAAAGATACCAAGTGTTTTATATCGTGATGAGCGAAGACATCTATTTCCTAATCCTAAACCATATTTTTTTCAGTATCATCATAAAGCACTTAAAAGATATGCAATTTGGGCAAGTCTTCGTTTTTTATTGCACGGACTACATTTTGAAACACGAGAAGGAAAGCCTGTTGTGGTGAAAACCCACTTATTACGCCACGCTTTTGCTACCGAGGCTGCTCAGCGACATAAATTCCCACTAGACAAATTAGCAAAGATATTACATCAACGGGATGTAAGGGTAACTGGTTATTACTCAGAACCTACACCCAGCCAAGTTGCTCAATCGGTAAGTGAGTTGCACGATGTTATATCTGACTATATTGATTTAGATGAAGCTGTATTGCGTGATCCCGAAGGAGCTGAAAAAGAGCTTAAAGAATATAAAGAAAAAGTGGGTGTTTTCAATAATGTTATAGGTGGAACGTGTGTCACAGATCACGTATGTCCTATTAAAATGGCGTGTTTAGGTTGCCAAGCGAAGATTCCAGAACCTGAAAAGAAACACGAATTATTAGAAGTTATAGAGTTATCAAAGGATATGGAGAAGCGATATAGTGCAATGGGTTTACCAATTGAGGTTAAAAAAGCAAAAGCGATGCGTAAGTATGCCCGCAATGAATTAAAAGAAATAGAACTCATTGAAAAGTATAGGGAGGAACAAAATTATGAGCCACGCATTCACTTCAATAAATGAACGTGCTGGGCTAAAAGAAAGTCACCAAAAACGTCGCAATCGTTCGGTAGAGATAGGAAAACAAGCAATTGATTTATTGATCAAAAAAGGAAGTCCTGTCACGTTTACAACAATCGTTGAACAATCAAAAGAAATAGATACCGAAGGTAAAGGGATTCATCATAACACAATCCGTACAAATGAACAGTTATATGAGTATTACAAGCAGCATAGTAAGACTTATAAACAAAAAAAGAATAGCAAAGGTTATATATCCAACGGTTCTGTAACTGTCGGGGATATTGAATTTCATAAAATAAAACCGAACCGTAATCTTGATAATATACAAAGGAAATATATGAAATTATCAAAAAAAGATCTTGTCCAAAGACTAATTCTTGCAGAAGAATATATTGTTAAAAATAATGGTAAATGGGTTTCGAATCATTTTGAAAAACTTAAGTAGGTGATGTAAGGAAAAACATCGCTTACTCTTTTTCAACGGAGCAGTTTAAGAAGCAATCCGGGGCTCTTAACTAATGAATTTTAAATAAGGTTTTCATTGAAAAATACACTAAAAAATGGATAATTGGAGTAAGGCTTCCTTTAATTTGGAGAGGAGTATTTTTGATGTGGGAAACTATTGCGAATATAAGTTTAATAATCACTGTTTTTCTAGCTGTTTTTTTCTTTATAAAAAAGATTGTAAATAGTGATAAAAAGGATTTGCCAAATGCCCCTGGTTACACACCTTTAACTAATCTTGATGAAGGCAAAAATGAAGGGCTAGATATTACTCAGAGTACAAAAATACCGTTGGATACTAAGCAGGAAACACCCTATAATGAACGAAACATTAAGCAATAAAACACAGATGTTGTTAAACTAACGTGTGGTACTACTTCAATAAGCGAAGGCTGCTTCGGCAGCCTTTTCCTTATTCGATTAAGGACAACCTCCTTATGTTATAATAGCCATAAAATATTGAGGATTTTGGAATGCAACAAACAGTGTAAATGCTAACGTTGTTTGTTCTTATCATAGGATAAAGGTGAAAAGAAAATGGAAAAAAAGATTATTCGTTTGGAAGATCGGGTTCCTAAGCTACAAGAACAAAGAAAACAAAAAACAAACCGTCGGGTTATTATATACATATCCTTCTTTTTCACCCTCGTGTTAGTTATTATTTATACCCAATCATCACTTAGTAATATTTCCAAGATTGAAGTAACAGGAAATCGGAACGTAAGCGACAAAAAGATTATTACATTAAGTAATTTATCGAATAAGACAAATTACTGGAAATTGAATGAAGACCAAGTGATACAGGGAATTAAGGCCGATTCTGAAATAAAAGATGTATCTCTACATAGAAAATTTCCGAGCACTATAGTTATCCAGGTGAAGGAATATAAGCGAGTTGCTTATATTATTGATAAGGCAACTTATATCCCTATTAGTGAAACAGGAAAAGTGTTAAAACCAGTGAGAGCAACATCACTGTCATCAGACGCTCCATTGCTTATTAGTTGGGAAAATCCAGAAATGATTGAAGAAATGACACGGGAACTTTTAAATTTACCAAAAAGCATTGCAAATGCCATATCGGAAATTCATCATACACCTTTGAAATTAGAGCCATCACATATTACCTTATTTATGAATGACGGACAAGAAATAAGCACTACAATTCGAGATTTCTCAAAAAGTATGATACATTATCCAAGTATAAAAAAAGAGCTTGATCCGAAAGCAAAAGGTATTCTTTTCTTTGAATATGGAGATTATTCTTTTAAAACATATGAAGCGTTGAAAGAAGAGAAAAATTAAATTTTATAGATTTAACAGACAACCTCGGGTTCGTGTTATCCGAGGTTTTTGGCTTCTTATTGCTATATACGGTTGGCGTAGGCTGGAGAAAGACTGGCTGAAAAATAATTTTTTCTTCAGCTAATGGAGGTGTTAGTGCAACAACATACAAATTTTGTTGTTGTAGTAAATGGGGTCATTTGTAGTACAAAAAAGGATAGATAGAGCATATTTTATTCTGCTCATCTACCCTTCTTTTTTTCTTTATAATGTGTGACATTAAATAAAACATCTAATATTATAAAGGATTCTGATCAATATCTTGACTTTTAATAAAATCTGAATCCAAGTCTTTTTTGTCCAATCATGAGAATGAATTCCGCATTAGCTGGCAGGGTGAAAAGAAAGCAGGAGGGGATTATTCATCCACCTCCTGCTTTCTTTTATGCTGTTTTAGCTTCTAGTTCCGTCTGAGGGTTTCTCCAAAGCTGTCCCCATTTCTTGATGGATGTTACCATAATGATTACACCTAAAACTAACATGATAATCGATAGTGATGCATTCAAGACGCTGAAACCGGCTGCATCCGGATTTAAATACACGTTTTTCACCATCCAGTAACCTGCATAGTTTACTGTAGCGTACAAATACGTGAGCGGAACGAGACAAGTCAATACGTACCAGCGTTTGTCAGCCACTTTAAGAATAACGGTAGCTCCGATAATTAACCCGATAGAGGCCATCAACTGATTGGAAACCCCGAATAGTGCCCAAACGGAGCCGATGTCTCCGGAGAAGAGGAGATATCCCCAAAGGAAGCAGGCTAAAGCGCTCGCAAAAATATTCCCTGGAACCCAATCTACACGTTTTAATGGTTTGTAGAACGCGCCGCCGAAGTCTTGAATCAAGTAACGGGCCACACGTGTACCAGAATCGATGGCAGTTAAAATGAATAATGCTTCAAACATGATCACGAACTGGAAGAAGAAAGAGGCCAGCTTGCTGAACCAAGGAATTTCCGTGAAGATATACGTCATTCCTACTGCAAGAGTAACGGCTCCACCAGTACGTCCTTCTAAATTTAATCCGATTTCCTCGCTAAGCTGTGGAAGGTTGACTGTTTGCATACCTAATGTTTTGAACACTTCAGGCGTTGAGTTGATGGCAAAATAATCTGCAGGATGAAGGGCAGTAGCCGCAACAAGTGCCATAATCGCAACCACACATTCTACCAGCATTGCACCAAAGCCAACTGCTTTAATATCGTTCCAGCGATCAAGCATTTTTGGTGTTGTACCTGAACCGACGAAGGCGTGGAATCCTGAAATCGCTCCACAAGCGATAGTGATCGAAATGAACGGCCATACCGGTCCAGCCAAGATTGGGCCGCCGCCGTGAATGAACTCTGTTACAGCAGGGAATTGGATATCAGGATTTACAACGAAAACCCCTGCAATCAATGCAATGAAAACCCCAATTTTCATAAAACTGCTTAAATAATCACGCGGTGCAAGCAATAACCATACCGGCAGTGCCGCCGCAAAGAATGCATAGATTGGAAGAATGATTGATAATGTTTTTACATCAAGAGTAAGCAGATCACCCAAGAATGTACCTTGAATAGAAGGGCCGAAAAACACAGCGAGCATGATGAGAGCGAAACCAACGATCGAAGCTCCTTTTAGGTTACCTGTCTTTCTGTGATATAAACCGACTCCCATTGCAATCGGGATTGTACTTCCAACGGCGAATGTTCCCCATGGATTATGTTCTAAAGCGTGAAGTACAACCATGGATAGACCAGCCATTGTAATCGTAATAATGAATAACATGGCTAAACCTGTACAGAATCCGGCTACCGGGCCTAATTCTTTTTTCGCAACTTCCGCCAGCGATTCTCCGTTTTGGCGCATGGATGCGAATAATACGACGGCATCATGAACCGCTCCTCCGATAACCGCACCGATTAACAGCCAAAGAAGTCCTGGCAGATAACCGAACTGTGCTGCCAGAATAGGGCCCACAAGCGGACCGGCTGCAGCAATGGCTGCAAAGTGATGTCCGAACGCCACCCATTTATTAGTTGGAACATAATCTTTTCCATCCTCCATGGCATTAGCCGGAGTTTGTTTAGCATCATCTAAAGCTTTTAATTTCATGACTTTAACCGCCATGAACGTGCCGTATAGACGATAGGCAATCATTAATATACAGATGGCACCAATGACCATTGTAATCGCATTCATTTGTATGACCTCCCATAACCATTTGCTTTATGAGATAATCATACAAAATGAAAACGCAATCATCGGGCTTTCAGGATAAAATGCATCATTCAGGGGATGAGTTGCAAAAACAGCAGGCTGAAATGCAGACATGTGTCCATATTGTGTCGACATAACAAAAGGGAGATGGTTCCAAACATCCATCTCCCTTTCAGTATGCGAGGCTAAAAGCCGAGAAGCTGTTTTAACTCTTTTACATATGTACGGCTTACCGGCACTTTGGATCCGTCTGCCATGATTAGATTATACGTTGAATTGAACCATGGCTGGATTTCTGAAATATGATTCACATTGACGAGGAAACTGCGATGGACTCTCATAAAAGAAGCGTTATGCAGCTTTTTTTCGATCATGACAAGAGATTCTCCGATTTTATATTCTTTGTCCCTCGTCTTAATCATCGTTTTCCCCTCCGCAGACCCTACGAAAACAATGGACGGTATGTCCACTAACACAATCCGCTCTTCAACCATCACGGCCATTTTTCCCGTTTGTTCAAGAGGGGCTCTGACAGACAAAGGGACAGAGGGAATTTCTTTTTCCCCAATCGTTTGCATCTTTGTAATTTTCTCTAATGTTTGCTGAAGGCGCGTTTCATCAAACGGTTTCAATAGATAATCTACCGCATTTAATTCGAATGCCTTAAGAGCATACTCATCGTACGCAGTCGCAAAAATGATGGCAGGCGCTTGTTCTAATGTCTGCAATTGCTCCGCCAGCTGCAGACCGCTGGCGTCGGCAAGCTCGATATCCAAAAACAGGAGATCAGGACTTAGACTGCGGACACTTTCAAGTGCATCTTCTATGCAGTCCGCTTCTCCCAAGATTTCAACTTGTTTCGTTCTAAGCAGCAAATATTTCAATTCATCCCTTGCCAACGGTTCATCATCCACTATAAAAGCCTTTAACATGATTCTCCAATGCTCCATTTCTATTTAAAGGTATGATAATTTGTATAGTTGTTCCTTCCCCTTGCGCACTATTTATACGGAAGTCGGCTTTATCTCCATAAATTCCTTCCAATCGTTCGCGTATATTATAGAGAGCCGTTCCTGTTCCTTCTTTTGACTTTACCGTTTGTTTTCCAAGGGACTCAAGCTTTTCGCTTGAAATGCCGTTCCCGTTATCTTTGACGACTATATACATCTTTTCTTCCATTTCATAGGCAACGACTGTCACTTCTCCGCAGCTTTTGATACGTGAAAAAGCGTGGCGAATGGCATTTTCCACTAACGGCTGCAAGGTGAACGGAGGAATGGGTACCATTTCAAGTCCTGGCTCGATATTGAACACGACATGATACTTGTCCGGAAAACGTGCTTGCTCCAGTGATAAATAGGCCTTAACGTGCTCCAGCTCTTTCTCAAGCGGAATGAGCATTTGACGGGCGCCTTGCAAATTGCTTCGAAAAAAAACGCTGAGCTCCAATAAGAGCTTTCTGGCTTTTTCCACGTCGGTGCGGCATAAGGCTGAAATGGTATTAATGGCATTAAATAAAAAATGCGGATGGACTTGCGCCTGCAGGGCCTTGATTTCGGCATCTTTCAACAGCTTGCTTTGCAGTTCCGCTTCGGCTAACTCCAACTGTGTGGAAAATAGTCTCGCCAAGCCTTCAGCCAATTCTTGTTGGACTTCATTCAACTGACTTGGATTCTCAAAATAAAGCTTTAGTGTCCCGACCGTTTTTTGATGTACTTGCAGCGGCAAAACAACAGCTGCTTGTAAAGGGCAATGTTCATGGAAACAGAAAATTTCTTTTTTAGATTTAGCCGTAATGATTTTTCCTTGTTCCAACACTCTTTTTGTTAATCCGGTGGCCAATCCTTTCATTGGGGCATGATGATCGGAAGCGGAACCGACATGGGCCAACACTTCATGATCGTTTGTAATGGCAATTGCATCGGCTTCTGTCAGTTTTAACAGGATCTCCGCTACTTCTTTGCAGGACTGTGGATTCAGTCCTTGACGGAAAAAAGGAAGCGTTTGATCGGCAATCCAGAAGGCCTTATGCGTTTGTAAAGCACGAGTGCGTTCTTCTTCACGCAAAATCGATTGAATGATAAACATAAATAGCAGTGTTCCAAAACCATTAATGACAATCATCGGGATACCGATTAGCTGGACAAGCTCCCATGCTATTTCAAATGGTTTCGTTACTAACAGAATAATTCCCATTTGGACGATTTCCATTGTTACACCGACCATAACAGCAAATGCCGGCGTAATGGCCCGCCGCTTTCTATACCATCTTCCAATATATCCGGCTGCTACACCGGCCAAAATAGATGAAATGGCACATGCACCGGCTGTAAAGCCTCCAAGTGTGTAACGGTGCAAACCGGCAATCATTCCCACCCCCAGCCCGACAAAAGGGCCGCCGATCAATCCGCCAATGCCTACTCCCATAATTCTTGTATTGGCAATCGCACTGTCCGGACCGACCGCCGTCTGCCATGCATGCGTGGAAATGGAGCTGTGGTGAATTTCAATTCCGGTATAATTACTGATGATGCCAAATATCCCAAAAACCGCAACGAGCAATGCTTTTCCGGTTAATCCATGCTCATACTGGAAGATTTGGCGAAATGATTTCAGCTGTGAAAGCAGGAAAGCCACAATGACGAGAATTCCTACTCTTTCTAACATTAACGGTAATAATGTGATCACCTAAATTCACCCTTTGTTTTTGATAATCATTCATCCCATCATACTATATGTAAAAAAAGATTGTCGAATCTATTTGCTATGATGGTTCATATTGAATGAAAAATAAAGCAAACCGCCCTCCGTTACTCATCGAAATGATGGAAGGGAGGGCGGTTTTTTTCTTGTTACATCGACCGCGATCGTCGTCGACTTGGCTCGTCGTCTTCTGTTGGAACCTGTTTTTTCCGTTTAAACAAACTTTTAATAAAAAGAAATAGAGCGGCAAAGCAAGCATATACAGCGAAGAAAACGATGAATCCCCACAATCCGATGACCGCGTCCGAGAATTCCATATGCCCGCGGTCGGTGATGGCTTGCTGGATTTCGATCGCAAAAACGAGCACCGTCATCACGGTAAACGTATAGACAAAAGAAATGGCAGTAATGCTCCAGCGCCATTTCGATAATACTTTGAAGAAAAGGTAGACGGCGAAAAATGTGAAAATCCCGACGATGCCGATGATCCAAAAGTGTAGATCTTTATCCGTCAGCTGCAATCCGAACGCTTCGGCGACGCTGATAAGTATATCGTGAACGTTATTGACCGCTTCAGTGAGAAATAAGATGATATCTTTCATTTTGACACCTTCTTTATTTGTATATTTATGGACTGTTTATTCTATAATGGGCAAAGTAGCTTCTAGTCTCTCTTTACAGGCCGTACCTACCATTATAATCAGCAGCGGCGTAACAAGGCTATATCCAATTTTTTGCATGGAATAACAGAATGAATCTTCCAGCTTATAATTCATTATAAAGGATATTCATTGGAAAAGGGAGAGGTGAAAAAGCCTCTGAATAATATCTACCATAATATTTTTATGTAAACTTAAACTCCCATCAGCGGGGGATGAAGGCACTTCCGCTGATGGGAGTTTTTTATACCCGCTCCTAATGGGGTGTTCCTGGAAATGAATAACATGGAGGGAGGAGCTGCCCTCTTTCTCTCATTGTGGGTTCTCAACCATAAGATAACCGGCATTCGTCAGTCTTGTCCCGCTGCGGCCTTTTCCTTTTATAACATATCCCTTTTGTTCCAGGAGGTCGAGGCGGAGGCGTACTTGCTGTTCGGTTAGGGGAATGCCGGCTTCTGTTGAAAAAACGGCCAGTTTTTGCCGGCTTGCTGCAAGCCCTTTTTTATTCAACTTATAAACCCCTTGAAGAAGGATTCGTTCCTCTACGTTTTCAATAGTCGACCCTTTTTTATCTATCGCTGAATGGGGCAAAATGTCTTCGCCGCTTACTTCAAAAAAGCTCTCATTTGGAATGTCGTTTAAGGTGATGTGCTGTCCGTCGCAAACGGCCAACATATAATCCATCGTATTTTTCAGTTCTCTCACATTTCCGTACCACATATAACGGGCCAGCTTTTTCTTTACTTCCAGAGCAATAGCTACATTCTTTTGTTTGCTTTGCTGCAGAAATGCCTCCATGAGAATCGGAATATCGCCATCCCGCTCTCTTAAGGCCGGCAGTTCCAGAAACAGCACCTTTAAGCGGTGGTAAAGGTCTCTTCTGAATTGTCCGTCTTGAATCATGAGCTGTAAGTCACGGTTGGTGGCCGCTATCACCCGTACATCGACGGCGATGTTTTTGGCGCCCCCGACACGCCGGATTTCTTTTTCTTGCAGAACACGAAGAAGCCGCGCTTGCAGTTTCGGACTAATATCACCGATTTCATCGAGAAAAATTGTTCCTCCATCCGCTTGTTCGAAAATTCCCTTTTTTCCTCCCTTGCGAGCGCCGGTAAAAGCACCTTCCTCATAGCCGAACAATTCGCTCTCTAACAGATCCTCCGGAAGAGCACTGAAGTTCACGGCCAGAAAAGGCCCGTTATTTCTTAGGGACGCCCGATGCATGGCGCTTGCGAATAGTTCTTTTCCCGTCCCGCTTTCTCCTTGAATTAACACCGTTAAATCGGATGATGCAAGCTTTCTCGCGATTTCTTTCGTTTTGATGAGTGCCGGGCTCAGACCGATGATGTCCTCAAATGCGTACTTGGCGATATAGCCTTTCTTCAAAAGTTCTCTTCTCGCTGCTTTTTCAAGTGCCACCGTGTCGCTTATGTTTTTGAAGGTAGCTACAATGGATTGTTCTTTTTGCAGATGGAACCGATGGACGACTACTTCGGCTTCATTGATCGTAAAGGCACGGTCATCGGAATCCGAACCGTCAAATAAAAAAGCAGTCATTCCTTCATTTTTTAGGACATGACGGATGTCTTTTCCGATGGCAGCACGAGAGGAAATACCTGTCATCCCTTCTAAAATCTCATTGAAAATAAAGATTTCTCCCTCTTTATTCAACGCCAATATACCATCGTTCACACCGTCGACGACCTTTTTTAAATGTTTGTTCAACTCGTTCATTGTTTGATTGGCATGGGCCAGTTTTTGGCTTAAATCAATCATTTTCCGTATGTATTTATCCGACACAGCCTTGCCTAAACGTTCCGTCATGTGCAGGCGATCCAATATTTCATGAATCGTCGTAATATCAATAAGCCGAACTCCAATGTCAACGATGTGGGAAATGGATGATGGAACAAGCTCGACTTCCCCTGGGGTGATGGCTGTATCTGTCATGATGTGGATATCGTCGCCCGGGGAGTATGGATAATAGTCGATATGGTCGATTCCGAGCTGGATCAGTGTATGAATGGACTCGGTGGCTGTCCTTGGAAAATCATTGACATATAAAGCTTTTGTTCCTTTCGGGAGGAAGAAAAGCTGATCGATATATTCGTAGTTGACCGTCCTCTTGGCGATGATGATTTGGCATCCTTTTCCGAGAACATGTTGAACCTCTTCTTCAATTAAATAGGACGATAAAATCACTAAACGGTTTTCGATGAGAGGGGGCAGCCGTTCTTCAACCGAGTAGCTTCGTATCTTCATGAATTTCCCGATAATATCATGAAGCTGGGCGGAAAGAGCCTTTCTTGTTTGTTTCGTGCCTGCGAGCAAAATGAGTTCCTTTGGCGGTTTCATGTAATATCTCCTTGTTGGGTGTTATTGGTTGTTTGTAAAACCAATTTAACACAGTTATTCAACCATTAAAAGATTAAAAAAAGAGAAATGAGGGGTAAGAGTACGAAATTTCCGACTATTATCGTTTGGCATGAATCTTGCAATATATAAGGGTGTAACGTTAAGAGATTAGAAAGAGATCATGTTGGATGGAGGAGATTGAATGAATCAAGCAGAAAAGAACGTTTCGTACATGGAAGAGAAACAGAAGAAAAGGCCCAAGAAAATCAATGTGTTCGCGTTGCTTTTAGGGATACTCGCCATTGCGACACTATTGACGTATGTAATGCCTGCTGGGGAATATGAACGAATGGAAGTGGATGGCCGAACCGTGGTGGATCCGGACTCATTCCAATGGATTGATCGTTCTCCGGTGAACCCTTTTGATATGGTGAAAGCCATCCATACAGGAATGGAAGAGGCTTCAGGGATCATTTTCTTCGTGTTGATCATCGGGGGATTTTTTGGGGTGTTAAGTGCAACGGGGACCATTGATGTCCTCATTACCACAATGGCTAAAAAGTTGGCGAAGCGTGAAAAATTATTGATTCCGATTATGATGCTGTTTTTTGCCGTCGGCGGATCATTGATGGGGATGGCCGAAGAGACACTCGCGTACATTCCGTTGTTGATTCCACTTGCAATGGCTCTTGGCTTTGATGCGTTAACGGGAACAGCAATCGTTCTTGTCGGGGCATCGGCAGGGTTTACAACGGCTGTAATGAATCCGTTTACAGTAGGAATCGCCCAGGGGATTGCCGAACTACCCATGTTTTCAGGAATGGGTTTTCGTCTTGTGTTGTTCGTTGTCGTTTATTCAGTATCTGTGATCTTTGTTTATCGATATGCCATGAAAGTGAAGAAAAACCCATCGATCGGGTTTTACGGAAAATATGACAAAGAGGAGGCAAACACTTTACTGAATTCAACAGCGACATTAACGAAAAAGCATAAATTGATTCTAGGGGCTTTTTTGATCAACTATGTGGTACTCGCTTTCGGTGTGATCAAATTTCAATGGTACATTACAGAAATCGCTGCCTTATTTATCATCTTGACGATTGTGATTGCCATCATTGCTAAAATTCCAGTCGATGCAACGGTCAAAGCGTTTACGGACGGATCGGCTGCTTTAATCGGCGGAGCGCTTGTGATCGGGGTATCACGTGCAACGCTTGTCGTCTTGAATGAAGGACATATCGTCGATCCGATGCTATATGAAATGTCAGAAGCGTTAAAGCATGTTCCTTCTTATTTAAGCGTCATTGGGATGTATAACTTTCAAGCCCTCATTCATTTTATTTTGGCATCCGGAAGCGGCCATGCGATGCTTACCATGCCGATTATGACGCCGCTTGCCGATTTACTTGATATTACGCGGCAAACAGCCGTTCTTTCTTTCTCGTTTGCCGATGGAATCGGGAATATCATTTTCCCTACAGCCGGAACGTTAATGGCGGGGCTGGCAATCGCAGGCATTCCGTGGACGAAATGGGCGAAATGGATTTTGCCTCTTGTGTTCGTTCAATATCTCATCGGTTTGCTTGCTGTCGTGATTGCCCATATGATTGGCTACGGGCCGTTTTAGAAAAGATAAGGAAACGAGAATAAACTTAACTTCTATCATCGGGGGCTTGCTGCCGGCGAGTCCCGGATAAAGGAAGAATAGCCGCTCTCTTTGATGGGGAAAACATATGGCATCTTTGGAAAAAAGACAGGAGGAAACAAATGCTTACATTAATCAAAAACGGTGAAGTGTATGCGCCGGATTATTTGGGAAGTAAAGACTTATTGGCTGCGGGAGGGAAAATTATCCATATTGCCGACGAAATCGAATTTCCGGAAAATTCAGTTCCGACAACGGTAATCGATGCTTCCGGTCAGCTAGTTGTTCCGGGATTTATCGATTCACATGTTCACATTATCGGCGGAGGAGGAGAGGGAGGTTTTAAAACGCGCACGCCGGAACTTGTATTGACAGATGCAACAACAGCCGGCATTACGACACTGGTCGGTCTTCTCGGGACAGACGGGACCACGAGAAGGATGGAAAGCTTGCTTGCAAAGGCGCGTGCATTGGAAGAGGAAGGCATTACGTGCTACATTCATACCGGTTCCTACCAGGTTCCTGTAAAAACGCTGCTCGATAAAATCGAAGATGACATCATCTTGATCGATAAAATCATCGGTGTCGGGGAAATTGCGATTTCTGATCATCGTTCATCTGAACCGACCTTGGAGGAAATGACCAAAATCGCAGCCGCCGCAAGAAACGGAGGGATTTTATCCGGGAAAGCGGGTGTTCTTGAAATTCACGTGGGGGACGGAGAGGAAAAATTGTCATTACTGGAAGAACTCGTTGCTAAAACAAATATTCCGATTCGCCATTTCCATCCGACCCATATTAATCGTAACGAAGAGTTGTTTGAAGCGGGCATTCAGTATGCGTTGAAAGGCGGGTATGTGGACTTTACCACGAGTACCATTCCGCAGTTTTTGGAAGAAGGAGAAGTGAAATGCAGCAAAGGACTACTTATAATGCTTGACAGAGGAGTGCCAATCGGCAACATCACGTTTTCATCCGATGGACAGGCAAGCCTTCCATTTTTCGATGAAAGCGGGGAATACGCCGGACTTCAAGTCGGGAAGGTTGCTTCCTTATATAAGGAGGTCCAAGCGGCTGTATTGGAAGAAGGGATTCCGCTTGAAGCCGCACTCCGGGTCATTACATCAAATCCGGCTCAAGTGTTGAAGCTGACACAAAAAGGAAGGATTCACCAAGGGAAAGATGCGGATATCGTTCTGCTTGAAAAAGACGGCTTGAATATTCATAGTGTCATCGCCAAAGGTCAACTGATGGTAGAGAATGGCGTGCCGATTGTAAAAGGGACATTTGAATGAGTGGCCGGCTTTAAAGAGAGAGGACAAGGGGAAAGGGGAAGAAGAGATGAAGAAAAGAGTCGTTTCATGTTTAGTCGGTTTATCGATGCTTACTTCAATGGGGAATCCGGTAATGGGGCAAGCGAAGGGGAAACAGGAAGAAATCAAGGGGAACCTGGTCATTGCAGGAGGTGCCCTTGGCAGCAGCAATAAGGCAGTCTATGAAAAATTCATTGAACTTGCAGGCGGAAAAGAAAACGCCAAAATCGGGATCGTGCCGGCGGCAAGCGGCAAGCTGAAGTCATCGCAAGATTTTAAGCGAGATTTATTGACATATGGCTTGAACGAAGCAAATATTGAGATTCTTCCTCTATCTGACCATGATTTTTCAGACACGAAAGAGGTGGACGAATCCAAATGGAAAGACCATATCAACCAAACGGACATGGTAAAGAAGGTCAGTGATTTAACGGCCATTTGGTTTGTAGGCGGGGATCAGCTTCGTATCACAAGTACGCTGCGGACGGAAAAAGGAAAGGATTCCAAGGTGCTTGACGCTATTTGGGATATTTACCGAAAAGGAGCGGTCATTGGGGGGACAAGCGCCGGGGCCGCCATTATGAGCGATGTCATGATCACAGGAGGAGACAGCTTAGGAGCGCTGAAAGAAGGGTTTACATCAACAGACATTTCCGATCCGGACAAAGAGTATGCACCTGTTTATGTGCAAAAAGGCCTCGGCTTCTTTCAATACGGCATCGTCGATCAGCATTTTGATGAACGAGGAAGACTTGGGCGGCTGGCGTTAACGGCCCACGCTTATGAGACGCGCAAAAAAGAGCGATTTGCTTATGGAGTTGATGAAGATACCGCACTCGTTGTTTATAACGAGGAAAAGGAAGCTGAAATCATCGGCCGTTCCGGTGTAGCGGTCGTCGATGTCAGCAAGGCGAAAAAGAAATCGAATCCTAAAACTCATCTGGAAAATGTGAATATTAGTTATTTGGCGGCAGGAGACCGCATTCATCTTGAGGAGCGGACATTTGAATTTCCTGTTTCTAAGAGCGGGACAAAGGACTATGAATATTATGATTTTCAGCCGCGTCCCGCAACAGGTGTCATGACTCCGTACGGGCGCTTGAAAAACTATTTAGCTTACTCGCTTGTGGATAATGGAAAGGCGGATCATGTCACAAGCTATTTATATGACAGCAGGGGGGAAGGATTTGAACTGAACTTCCGCAAGACAGAGAAAACAAATGGTTACTGGGGCTATGCGGACGGGCAAAAGGATGATTACTCGGTCGTGAATGTCACGGTAGATATCAAGCCGGTGTCCGTTTCGTTCCAACAAGCGGCCAAACCGTTTTCAGACTATCAGCCGTCACAGGTGGAATTGCCTAAAATCGATGTAACAGAACCGATCAAAGGGAGTCTTGTGATAGTGGGAGGCGCATTAGGAAGCAGCAACCGCGACGTATATGAAAGCTTCATCGAATCGGCAGGTGGAAAAGAAAATGCCAAAATCGGGATCGTTCCGGCAGCCAGTTCAAGTCTTTCCTCGTCCGAAAACTTTAAGAGAGATTTAGCAGCATATGGAGTAAAGGAAGAAAACATTCACATCTTGCCGATTTCCAATCATGATTTCAAAAAGACAGCAGAAGACGAATCGGCATGGAATGGCAATATGAATAACGAAGAAGTCGTGAAACAAGTAGAAGGGCTGTCAGGCATTTGGTTTGTGGGCGGCGATCAAACACTTATTACCCGTTCATTATTTAACGAAGACGGCACGGGTTCTAAGGTGCTGGCTGCGATTTGGGACGTGTACAAAAAAGGAGGGGTCATTGGCGGAACAAGTGCCGGTGCTGCCATCATGAGCGATGTGATGCTCGCAGGAGGCGACAGCTACGGGACGCTCATGAACGGCTTTACGGACACATATGACGGTATGACGCAGCAAGAGGGAGGCCCCGGTTATCTTGAACGCGGTCTTGGCTTCTTCCGTTACGGCATCGTCGATCAGCATTTTGATAATAAAGCGAGGTTGGGGCGTTTGATTGCCACCGCTTATGAACAAGGGAAGAAACAGCAGCTTGCATACGGCATTGATGAAGATACTGCCCTTGTGGTGGATAATGAAACACACACCGCCAAAGTCGCAGGACGAGGCGGCGTCACATTGGTGGATGTATCAAAAACGACAACGAATCCGCAACTTCCAAACAGCAACTATCAAAACATTGTTCTTTCATGGATGGCTCCTGGTGATTCCATCAATCTAAACACGAATGAGATGACAATTGCCGCCGATAAAGTGGAAACAAAAGGATATGAATACAATGATTATCAAGTCGCACCGCATTCAGGAGTGTTGAGCGCTCACGGTTTGCTGAATAAATTTTTGGCTTATGAATTAGTGGACAACAGTGGCGAAGATGAGGTAAAGAGTTATAGTTTCGCAGACGGAAAAGGGTTCGAGCTGATGTTCCGTAAAGGGGAAGATACGAATGGATACTGGGCATACACGGATGGCCAGAAGGACGATTACTCCGTTGAAAAGGTTGTATTGGATATAAAGCCGATAGAGGTACACATTAAATAATCGCTTGGAAAGTGTTTTGCTGCAGTTCATATAATGACTGCAGGAAGGCACTTTTTTGCATAATGAACCCGCCGATATCATGCACTTGCATCAAATCTAATTCCTTTTTACAAAGCTTTTGTTGACAATGAGATGTATTAAAACTAACATTAGAGTTGGTTTCAGTTAAAAAGTTTGGGCTGATTAAAAATATGCGTTCTTAAAGGCTATATGCCTTCGCTATTCTAATAGATTAATCTAAAAAAATTCTATATTGCTAGAAAATAGGTGCGAGATAAAGCGTCGTAAAGTTTTATCTGCTTAAAAGGGAAGTCGGTTAAACCCCGACACGGACCCGCCACTGTAATGGGTATCAGTATAGTATGCTGATTATGTTCAGAAAAACCACTGGGTTATACCTGGGAAGGTCTGAATGGATGCCCTTAGTCAGGAGACCTGCCTGTTTTAACATCGCTGTTAGACCTACGGGATTTTAGGGAGGTGGTTAGGATGCTAATGACCCATTGTCTTGATTTATATCTATATGATGATATAGATTCAGTCATTCCCTTAATTTATCATAAAAAGCATTTCTGACCTCTTGAGCCGGTCGGAAATGCTTTTTTATTTTATCCCGCATAAACGATTAGTGGCGGGTGAAGGAAAACCTTGATGAAAGTTTCTATTATACGTTCAAGGGTTATTTTTAGGATGAAGAGTATAAACAGAAGGAGTGTTACATAGAGATGAAAATTTCCGGTGTACCATTGGGGTGCAACTATATGGATTTGTGGAAAGAAAATATGAAGGAATGGGATGGAACTCTTTCGAACCGAATGAAGGATGATGAACATGAAGAAGGTTTTTGGAATTCTTTTTTAGAAAAAAAGAAACAAAAAGGTGAGGATTATATAAATTCTTACGCTTATAGAATTCAAGAAGAGCTACTGGCGTTGCTGCATACAAATGATCGTGTAGTAGAAATTGGTCCTGGATGGGGAAATTATACGTTCTGTACAGCAGAAAAAGTTAAGCATCTTACATGCGTAGATAGCTCTCAGAGTGTGATCCGCTTTTTAAGAGACGAAACTAAGAAACATCAATTAAACAATGTAAGCTTTATACATGCGAAATGGGAAGAGTTTAATCTGAAGCAACGTTATGATGTTGTGTTTGGAGTAAATTGCTATTACCGTGTCAGCAATATAGGAGAAGTATTACTTAAAATGAATGACGCTGCGTCCCGGCTTGCGGTAGCGGGAATGACAAGCGGGCCAGAAAAGCCTCACTATTTAGATTTGCATAGAGAAAGGGGCTATTCGATCAAATTTAGGCGCAGAGACTATATTCATTTACAAAATATTTTGTATCAGCTTGGGATTATGGCTAATTGCAAAATTATTGAAATCCCAACCACTTCTACATACAGCTCTTATGAATCCCTTATAAAGGATAATGTGAGTAAAATTTTAACAAAAGATTATAAAGAACAGGAAGTGGAACAAGCTCTTAGTCCGTATGTGATAGAGAAGGAGGGAAGATACGAATATTCCTATACTTTTCATGCGGCACTGCTTTATTGGAAGCCGATAAACATTTAATTTAACAGAAGAAAAAACTTACAACAGAGTTAGACATCTTGCTCCCGTTTTGGACTCAAATGAGTTAAAAATCAGCATAGCCTAAAATTAAAAAATGTCCTATCCAAGTGTAATGGCTGCGGCTGGCAGTGTTCTCCTTTAAAAAGATATCTTACGCACCCGCGTGTAACGGTAAAAGGCCGGCAGATGGTATTCTGAGTAAGGGGCGCTCGAGTAAATCCGAGCAGGATGAGAAAAGAGATTTGTGCATCAACTCTTATTGACAGAAGCCAAATGGTCACGGTCTGTCACCATAGGAGGAGTTTCCAGCCATCCATGTTTAATCATAATTTTGGCTCCCTCTTCTGCGAGGGTTGCCAGCTCGGTCATCAATAAGGCGTACATCATTCCCAAATCTTTTCTCATGCTTCCGGCTAAGGAAGCACCGTAGTCGCCTAAACTGACTGCCAATATAGCATTCATATGGAACATTAACAGCTTTTCGGAAAAAGGAGAAGTGATGGAATCCGTAACGGCATCGTTCCACGTCATGGGCACTTTTAAGTGGCTTTCACGCAGCTTATGACCTAATGTTGACATATGTTTGCTCATGACATCCCTGCATTTCATGATGAATTTCGTGACATCTTTTGAGGTAGCTGCTTGACTGAAACCAATCGCGATGGCTTGAGTTAAAGATGCTGTACGAATATTGCCATATAGGTGTGTGACTTCAACGGCTAAAAGCGGGCGTTTTCCATTTATGATCCCTTCAAGAAAATGGGTATCTTGGACAAATTCTACTTCTTTTAGTCCATTAAGATACGGTGAACGTATAAATATCCCTTTGGCCAGAAGTATTTTGCTCACTTGTTGATCCAGTTCTGCACATTCTTTTAGGGCAAGGTCAAAAAAGTGGACTACGTCATCCCGAACGGAAAGGGAGAGGGCTAATCCGTAAGCGTTAATGCCTACACGTCCCATTTGTTTAATATAGTGCAAATAGAGAGTGTCAAAAAAGAGAGGAGCTGCTTGCAGATTCAAGTCTTGATCTGTAAAGCCTTGTGGTACAGCGTATCCTTCTTTGACAAAGATTTGGGAAATCGCTTGGAGATGTCTTTCTGAAATCATAAGAGATTGCTCTAAAATAGGTTTGATGTCAGGGTCCTTGACCTTAGCAATGAAGAACTTCAATACACAAATGGCCATACTATCGCTTATATATGTAGACCAAAGATTCGAGATTTCGGTTGCGGTTAGAGGGATTTTAGAGTGTTGCATCAGGTTGACTCTCCTTTGCTGTTAATCTGTCGATGTTTTATCATCTCACAAAAAATCGTGACATCTCTTTAGTGTTATTCTTTGAAAGAACCAGGGGTTGTATTCAAACAGGAAAGAGCAAGGGTCAGCTGAAGCTGACCCTTGCTTTGTTTTATGGAACCTCATGACCCATGGAGCTGTGTAAAATTTCAAACCATTGATCAAGCGTCAGTTTGTATGGTAAGGCATCAATGGCTGCGTCAATGCGTTCTGTTTTACCGGAACCGACGATTGGCATAATTTTGGCCGGATGATTCAGCAGCCATGCGTAAAGTACCGCATCAATGCCCGGTGCACCGATTTCTCCTGCTACTTTCTCAAGCGTGGTACGAAGTCTTGCCGCTTTTTCATTATCAGCGGAGAAAATGTCGCCGCCTGCAAGAGGGGACCATGCCATCGGGGCAATGCGCTTTTCAAGGCATAAGTTGAGTGTGCCATCTTCAAAGTTTTCCAGGTTGTAGGCGGAAAGCTCGATTTGGTTCGTGACGAGCGGGAAATCCAAATAAGATTGCAGCATGTTGTATTGATGATGCTTGAAGTTGGAGACGCCAAAGTATCTCACTTTTCCTTCTTCTTTTAACTGAGTGAACGCTTCCGCCACTTGAACAGGATCCATGAACGGGTCCGGACGGTGAATCAACAGGACATCAATATAGTCCGTTTGCAAGTTTTCCAGTGATTGATTCACAGATTTTAAAATATGTTCTTTGCTCGTGTTGTAATGATGTGACTGATGCTCGGGACGGTTTGGTGATTCGAGCACGATGCCGCATTTCGTGACGATTTCCATTTTGGCACGAAGCTCCGGCTTCAGTGTGAGCGCTTCCCCAAATAACTTTTCACACATGTAACTGCCGTAAATATCGGCATGGTCAAACGTGGTAATTCCTTTTTCCAAACAATGTTCGATTAATGCAAGCGTTTGCTCCTTTGGTTGGTTCCAATCCGCCAAACGCCATAATCCGTGAACGATTCGCGAAAAGGACAAATCATCCGCCAGCTGGATTCTTTCCATATGTAGATCACCTCACGTTCAGTTGTAGCAATGATAGGGTGGTTTGTCAACAAAAACGCTTACATGAAGATTTGTCAAAAATGAGGCGAAGTTGGGAACGCATCTTTCTTGTTTGAATGTTTTCCACAGAGAGAGGAAATAGTAAAAGCGATTGGTAAAAAAATAATAACAGGTGGTCTAGACAACTAGTTTTCTATATGTTAAGATAACCGTGAAGTCAAGAAAGGATGAGATTTCACCATGAAAACACTTTTGAAAAATGTACAAGTGTATATGGATAATCAGTGGGTTGAAAACGGTTACCTGTTAATTGAAAATGATGTAATCACCGGTGCAGGCAGCATGGAAGCATGTCCTGAACCAGATGAAGAATGTTTAACGATAGAGTTATCCGATGAATACAAACTTATACCTGGATTTATCGATCTCCATATTCATGGAGCGGCCGGAGCGGACACAATGGATGGCACGAAAGAAGCGTTGGAAACGATGTCAGCCGCTTTGCCGAAGGAAGGCACGACCAGCTTTTTGGCGACGACGATGACAACCGCTCAAAGTGATATTGAACGGGCGCTGCAAAATGCAGCCACCTATATCAACCAGCATGGTGTGGCCGGTAAAGCGGAGGTGCTCGGCGTTCATTTGGAAGGGCCATTCATTTCGCCAAAACGAATAGGAGCCCAGCATCCGGACTATGTCATGATGCCTAGCATCGACTTGTTCCGCAAATGGCAGGAGCTTGCAGGAGGCCATATTAAGCTTGTGACGATGGCACCGGAACAGCCGAATGGCTTGGAACTTGTCCGTTTTTTAAAAGAACAAGGGGTCGTGGCATCCATCGGTCACTCGGATGCTACTTACGAGGAAGTCGTCAAAAGCATGGAAGCGGGCGTCAATCATGCCACTCATTTGTTCAATCAAATGAGACCGCTTCATCATCGGGAGCCCGGGGTCGTAGGAGCGGCTTTGCTGCATGATGAAATCAAATGTGAAATCATTGCAGACGGTATCCATTCCCGCCCTGAGATGGTTCGCCTCGCTTTCAACAATAAAGGGCAGGAAGGCCTCATTTTAATCACTGACGCCATGAGAGCAAAATGCCTCGGTGAAGGAACGTATGATTTGGGAGGCCAGGATGTAACGGTGAAAGACGGGCAGGCGACGCTCGCAGACGGAACATTGGCAGGCAGCATCCTGAAGCTGAAAGATGCAGCCAAAAATATGCAGCAATATACGCAATGCGGATTGGATGCGGTCATTCAAATGGCCAGCGTTAACCCTGCCAAGCAATTAAATGTGTATGATCGAAAGGGAAGCATTGAAACGGGGAAAGACGCAGACTTGGTCATTTTAGATAAAAACGATGAAATTTACATGACGTTTTGTCGAGGGCAAATCGCCTATACAACACGGGAGGGATAAAAGTGAACATCATTGAAGTGAAAAATTATGAAGAAATGAGCCAAAAGGCGGCAGCGTTCATTCGTGAAACGGTCAGAAGAAAACCAAATGCGGTTTTAGGAATGGCAACGGGCGGAACGGCGGTAGGAACGTACAACTATCTTATTCAAGATTTCAATGAAAATAGCACGAGTTATAAACAGGCTTATACCGTGAATTTAGATGAATATGTCGGCATGGACCCGAACCATGAGCAAAGCTATCACACATATATGGACAGCCACTTATTCCAGCATATTGATATGCCGAAGGAGCATCAGTATATTCCAAACGGAAAAGCGGCCAATCTGGAAGCCGAATGCGGGCGCTATGAAGAAGCGATTGCAGCGTTGGGCGGTGTGGACTTGCAAATATTGGGGATCGGCCATAACGGCCATATCGGATTCAATGAACCGGGGACTTCATTTGATTCCAAGACACAAGTCGTGAAGCTGGCCGAATCAACGAGAAACGCCAATGCGCGCTATTTCGATCAGATGGATGAAGTGCCGACACATGCGATTACAATGGGAATCGCAACCATTTTAAAAAGCAAGAACATCCTCTTATTGGTGTCCGGCAAAGGAAAAGCCGAGATTTTGCACAAGCTGCTCACATCTGATGTAACGGAAGAGATTCCGGCGACTGCGTTAAAGACACATTCGAATGTCACGATCATTGCCGACAAGGAGGCGCTAAGCTACTGGAACAATCGAGAAACGGAGATGAAGATGAGTGTTTAAAATAGACAAAGATTCTCTTTTACCCATTTATCATCAAATCGAAGAAGGGATGAAAGAACTGATTGCAAGGGATGAGCTGAAGCCAGGCGATCTCGTGCCGTCGGAGCGGGAATTAGCGGAACGGTACGATGTAAGCCGTATGACAGTCCGCCAGGCGATCAATAATCTTGTGAACGACGGGTACTTGGTGAGACGGCGCGGAAAAGGAACGTTTGTCGCGAGCGGCAAAATTGAACAAGGGCTGCAAGGGTTAACGAGCTTTTCCGAAGACATGAGGGCAAGGGGCATGTCACCAAGCTCAAAGCTGCTTGAATTCAACCGTGTCAAAGCGTCCATGACAATCGCGTCAAAATTGAAAATCGGTGAAGGCGAACCGGTGTATGAAATCAAACGGGTAAGACTCGCCGATGATATTCCGATGGCTTATGAAATGCTGTATATCTCCGAAAAGCTTGTGCCTAATTTGACAGAAGAAGCGCTCGGTTCGTCCATTTATGAATATATGGAAAACACGTTGAACATCCGGATTGCCAAAGGGGAACAGGTGCTGGAAGCATCCAACGCCAGAAAAAACGAAGCGGCGATTCTGCAAATCAAGGAAGGCGCATCCGTGCTGCTCATTGAGAGGACGAGCTATATGGAAAACGAAAAGCCGGTGGAGTTTGTTCAATCCATTTACCGTGGCGACCGCTATAAATTCAAAATCGAGATGGAGCGACATTGACCATGGCGAAAAAAACGGAAGAACGAAATATGCGAAGTCTGAACTTAGATGAAATGTCGGCACATGAAATCGTATCGCTGATGCAGGAGGAAGACCGCCAAATCCATTCCGGCATTTCTCCTGCCATTCCTCACATTGCCAAAGCGGTGGAAGAAATCGTGAAAAGGTGGCAAGAAGGAGGGCGGGTATTCGTCATCGGTGCGGGTACAAGCGGCCGTATCGGCATGCTCGATGCCGTGGAACTCGGTCCGACCTTTTCAGTCGAGAGCGATCGCTGGACGGCGATTGTAGCAGGCGGAAATGAAGCGATGTGGCAGCCGCTTGAAGAAAACGAAGATGATGAAGCGGTGATTCAAGCCGAGTTGAAAAGCAGAAACCTCAATGAAAAAGATACGATCATTGGTATCGCGGCAAGCGGAAGTACCCCGTTCGTCGTGTCAGGTTTGCTGTATGGTAAAAAGCAAGGATCTTTAACGGTTTCCATATCCAATAATGAAGAGACAACAGTGTCTGCGATCAGTGATATCGGAATCGAAGCGGTGGTGGGACCGGAAGTGATTAGAGGTTCGACACGGCTGAAGGCAGGAACCGCCCAAAAAATGATTGTAAACATGATCTCGACGGCCGTCATGGTCCGATTGGGAAAAGTGTACGGCAATGAGATGGTGGACATGAAGCTCATCAATCAAAAGCTTGTTCAGCGGGCAGCGGGTATTATCCAAACGGTTGCGGATATTCCCGAAGAAGAGGCATTCGATCTTTTAAAAAACAGTCGATTCCAATTAAAAGAAGCACTGTTCATTGCCTTGACGGATGCTTCGCCCGAAGAAGCCGTCCGCTGCTTGCAAGAAACGGATGGGCATGTAAAGAAAGCGGTTACTTTGTTTTTAGGAAAGAATACTAAATAAAAAGAATGAGGGGGAGTCCTTACGATGTTAGGGTTTCTACAACGAATCGGGAAAGCGTTAATGCTGCCGATCGCCGTATTGCCGGCAGCGGCATTATTGCTTCGGTTAGGTCAAAAAGATTTATTGAATATACCTTTTATGGCAGCTGCGGGAGATGCAGTCTTTGCCAACTTGGCGTTACTGTTTGCTCTTGGTATTGCTGTCGGGTTAGCGAAGGATGGAAACGGTGCAGCTGCTCTGGCCGGGGCGGTCGGCTACTTTGTTCTGACAAAAGGTACCGCTGCCATTAACGAAAGTATTAATATGGCGATTTTGGGCGGGATCATCTCAGGGGTCGTTGCCGGGCTTTTATATAACCGTTTTCATGACATTAAAATGCCGGAATGGCTCGGTTTCTTTGCCGGAAAACGTTTCGTTCCGATTATTACAGCCCTTGTCATGTTGATCTTGGCAGGATTGTTCGGAGTGATTTGGCCTCCGATCCAATCGGGCATCAATGCCGTTGGTGACTGGATTACGGGTGCCGGTGCATTAGGAGCAGGGGTTTTTGGATTATTGAACCGACTGCTCATCCCGATCGGGTTGCACCATGTCTTAAATAGTTTAGTATGGTTCGTATTCGGTGAGTACAATGGCGCAACAGGAGATTTAAACCGTTTCTTTGCAGGAGATCCAACAGCGGGAGTATTCATGTCAGGGTTCTTCCCGGTGATGATGTTCGGATTGCCGGCTGCCGCATTTGCGATGATTGCAGCGGCGAAGAAAGAACGAAGAAAAGCGGTAACAGGGATGCTGATCGGCCTTGCTTTTACTTCTTTCCTAACAGGGATTACGGAACCAATCGAGTTTTTATTCATGTTCATTGCTCCCGTATTGTATGGAATTCATGCGGTGTTAACGGGTATTTCGATGGGACTTGCTGTAGCGTTGGACATCCATCACGGATTCGGTTTTTCAGCGGGCGCGATTGATTACTTCCTGAACTTCGGGATTGCGCAAAAGCCGCTTCTGCTGGCGTTCATTGGAATTATTTATGCCGTCATCTATTTTGTTCTCTTCTACTTCTTGATTTTGAAGCTGGACATTAAAACGCCTGGACGAGAAGATGTAGTTGTAGAGTCTGAAGGGGATGCGGGCAAGAACGGAAGCGTTCAGCATGTGGAATTGGCCAAGCAATATTTAGCGGCGCTTGGCGGGAAAGAGAACCTTGCCAACCTGGACAATTGCATCACTCGTTTACGTCTCCAAGTAAAAGATATGAATTCGATTGATGAAGCGGCCTTAAAACAGCTGGGGGCAAAGGGTGTCATCAAATTGAATAAAACCGATCTTCAAGTGATTATCGGGACAGATGTAGAATTTATCGCAAACGAAATGAAAGTTTTATAGCCAATAAACGAAAAGGACGGGAGTAACATTACTCCCGTCCTTTTCGTTTATCCGTTTTTTCCATTTGCCACTTTTATTCGATTTCTTCCTTCTCGTTTTGCCCGGTATAATGCTTGAGCTGCAATGGCTAATAAGGTCGGAAAATCATCGGCCATTTTTGGGAAGCTTCATATTTTCTCACCAACAAAAAAGTGCTATTCATATGCCGAATAGCCTTCTAAAATATACCATGAGCTTTGTTGGTGTACAATAACCAAAAGCAAATGCAACAGACTGGCCATATTGGACCAGCCTGTTGTATTTGCTATTAGTGGATATCTCTCTTTTTGAATCGTCCTCCGCGTACTTCCGTAATATCTGCCACGGCTAAAAATGCAGAGGGGTCTAAATCTTCGACAATTCCTTTAAGCTTTGCTTCTTCAAGTCGGGTGATGATACAGAAAACAACTTTTTTATCGTCCCCTGTATAAGCACCTTCACCGTGAAGATACGTGACACCGCGACCCAGACGGGCATTGATGGCATCCCCGATTTCTTTGTGCTGCTCACTGATGATCCAGGCCGATTTCGATTCTTCCATTCCTTTCACAACGGCATCAATCGATTTTGAGGCAATCACGTAAGCCAGAATAGAGTACATGGCACGATCCCAACTGAATACGAATCCTGCAGCGCTCAAAATAAACAGGTTAAAGAACATGACAATTTCGCCTACAGAAAAAGGCACTTTTTTGTTAATGAGAATGGCGAGAATTTCCGTACCATCCAATGCTCCGCCGTAGCGAATGACCAGCCCGATTCCGATTCCAAGAACCATTCCTCCAAAGAAGGTCGCAAGGAGGATATCATCGGTAAAAGCGGGAATCGGGTGGAACAGAGTGGTAAAAACCGATAATAATAAAATGCCAAAGACAGTAGAAATGGCAAATGTTTTACCGATCTGTTTGTATCCAAGGAAAACGAATGGAAGGTTTAAGATAAATAGAAAGATTCCAAGGTCGATTCCGGTAAGATGGGAGAGCATAATCGAAATACCTGTAATGCCTCCATCAATAACTTGGTTCGGGACTAAGAAGATTTCGAGGCCTGTTGCCATAAGCAATGCCCCAATGGCTATCGCTATAGCCCGCTTGACGACTTTAGCGATGGATAATTTTCGGTGTTGAATGTTGGGTTGTGTAAGTTCAGTCATTTTTTCCTCTCTTTTCTTATAAAGGTTGTTCAAAAAGTCCGGGAAAAAGGCGGTCGAATTTACTTGTACAGGACGTACTGATCCGACGTTCGCCACAGGACGTGGCGGTCTTTAGTCGGGCCGCGTCAGCTTGCCTCTCCGCTACTCACGTATTAACAGCATATCCTCGAAAAAGAAAATCACTTTTTCTTCGTGCGAAGAAGATGCTTTCGTAGCTGCCAGCTCGCGCTCCGTTCCTTGGAAAAGAAGACCGCTTTTCCTGCGTGCGATGAAAAATCGCAAGGAGCTTTCCTTTATGCTCAAGACTGCGCTTCCTTGAACTTCTCGGTCCTTTTTAAACACACACTTATAGTAGTCTTTTTTATTTGTTGTTATTGTACGGATGAAGACGAATGTTCACTCGCTTCATCTGATTGATGACTTCTTTTTTCTTGCAGCAGCTGTTTTAATGCCTGTTTACTCTTTTTTGAAGTGAGGATATAAAGGAAGTCCCCTGGGCAAAGAGTGGTGTTTCCATCAGGTGTGATGAGCCGGTCGTTCCGGATGATGGCGTTGACTAAGGCCCCGTCTGGAAAGGGGATATCCAGTAACGTTTGACCGATGATTTTCGCATCGGCCTCCATTTCGTATTCAATCATTTCTGCCTGGGCTTTCCCGAGTGAAACGAGCTCAAGCGAATGCATCGGAGTGGTCTTCTCAGGACCCGTCAATCCGAGTTTTTCCGCTAGATTCGTAATGGTAGCCCCTTGGATCAAACAGCTCGTCAGTACAACGAAAAAGACAACATTGAAAATTAATTGACTGTCTTCAACATGTGCGAGCATCGGGAATGTGGCAAGAACGATCGGCACGGCACCTTTTAAGCCTGCCCAAGAAAGAAATAATTTTTCTTTCTTCGTATAATTCATGTTGATCGTAGACAAGAACACAGCGATTGGCCGGGCGACGAGCATTAAAATCAATGAAATGAAGATGCCTTTTGAGAAAACGTCCCACGTAAAGAGCTCCGACGGAAAAACGAGAAGACCTAAAATAACGAACATTAAAATTTGCATCATCCAGGCAAAACCCTCTGAAAATCGGAAAATCGAATGGCGGTACGCAATTTCCGCATTTCCGATCATGATGGCCAATACATATACCGCGAGAAGCCCGCTTCCTTTCATGAAAGCCGTGATTCCGTATGTGAGTAGAGCGAAGGCAATGGCAAAGATGGGATAAAGTCCGCTTGAATCCAGATTGATGCGATTTAATGCCGCAACCGCTAATTTACCGAACAGAAAGCCGAGGAGAAGCCCAAGCCCCATTTGAACGAAGAAAGAGCCAATCAATTTCAGGACATTGGCATCAGGGACGGTAATCAGTTCAATCATCGCAATGGTTAAAAAGACCGCCATCGGATCATTGGAACCGGACTCTGCTTCCAGTGTTGTTCCAATCCGCTGTTTAATATTTTGTCCCTTTAAGACGGCAAATACGGCAGCGGCATCTGTGGATCCTACAATGGCCCCAAATAGTACAGCAACCAACCAATCGACATCAAGAATGAGTTTTGCGGCAACGGCGACGATGCCCGATGTTAACACAACGCCGATGGTAGCGAGAGACAGGGAGGGAAGAATAACGGGACGAAGCGTGTTCCATTTTGTTTGAAGGCCGCCTTCAAACAAAATGATCACAAGGGCAAATACCCCGATCATTTGGGCGGTGCTTTCACTGTCGAAATAAATAATGCCCAATACATCGCTTCCCATGATCATTCCAACCATCATAAAAAGAACGAGGGCAGGCACTCCCAACCGGGCAGAAAATTTCGTCGTCAAGACACCCATAATAAAAAGGATGGCTGTCAGTAAAACAAACGCGTCTGTGTATAAAATCTCCGCAGGCATGATGATCAACTCACTTTCTATAAATTTACGTCAAGCTTGATATGAAGGGATGGTTGACTGGCTGCTCCGATATATTGGCGTGTTTCCGATGGGGTGGAGTGCTGCAGCCTTTTTTGAATGAGCGAAATTGCGATTCCCTTAGCATACGCATGGTAGCCGAATGTTTTTCGAAGCGTGTGGGTACCGATTGACCCGCTGATCCCTGATTGTTTGGCCGCTTCATTGATAATTCGGTAAGCTTGCTGGCGCGTAATGGGTTCATTCGTTTTTCTTGATTTAAAAAGAAAATCTTCATAATGGAGAAATCCTTCTTGAATACATGATCGTAATGAGTCGCGAACATGATCGTTAAAGTAGACAGGAGGATTTGTGTAGACAGAGGACTGCAAGTAGTGAAGAATTTCCCCGGATTCGCTCATCACATCTTTGACGTGTAAATGCAGTAAATCATGGATGCGGATACCTGTATTGATTCCAAGCAATAATAAACAATAGTCCCTTGATGAGCGGCTCTTTAAAAATGCTTTCATGGATTGAAGTTGTTGTTCATCTTTAATGGCTTCGACCGTTTTCATTACAATCCCCCCTTATGTAACATAACCTAATTGTATCATAGTATTATGTTACATTAAAAATGATATGCTCTAACGATTCAAAAAATATATCACGGCCATGCTTCGGCAAATCGGCCATCCTGGAGTATCGACGGATTATATTTATTTTTGGCTCTTTTCTAAAAGATTGTTGTTTTTAGATAGGTTTCTTAAAAGATAAGCGCTTAAGGTTGGTTGGAGCGGAAGGTGCGAGACTCCTGCGGGAGCAGCGGGACAGGTGAGACCCCACAGGCTGTAAGCCGAGGAGGCTCACCGCACGCCCCGCGGAAAGCGAGTAACCTGGAGCGGAAATCAACCAATCCCCACTACTTGTTAAATAGCCACAAAGTTTGCGAAAACAGCCTTATTTTTTAAGGCAACGGAAGAATGAGATGTAATAAGTGAGAATTCGAAAGAAAAATCCATCATACGGAGGAAGGTCAATAGAAGAAGGGATATTTGCGATGGCAAATATCCCTGTTTTGATGAAGGAAACTGTAGCTGATTCCTACTTTTTTCTAAAAACCTATCTTACTGTGTCAATCCTCATGGAAGATCGGCTGGCTATCAATTGCAGCCAAATTAATCTGGTATGTTAGGTGTTTTTGTTAGTGTTTAATAAATGTAAACAAAAATCCAAATCCTTCTCAAGGTGTTCCTGCATAAGTTTTTCCGCTAATTGACTGTTTCTTTGATTTAAATAAATGGCTCTTTTCTAAAAGATTGTTGTTTTTAGATAGGTTTCTTGAAAGATAACCGTTTAAGGTTGGTTGGAGCGGAAGGTGCGAGACTCCTGCGGGAGCAGCGGGACAGGTGAGACCCCACAGGCTGTAAGCCGAGGAGGCTCACCGCACGCCCCGTGGAAAGCGAGCAACCTGGAGCGGAAACCACTCCCCACCACTTGTTAAATAGCCACAAAGTTTGCGAAAACAGCCAAATAAATACAGGCTGCACAATCTTTTTTAGACATTCATCATTATATTTTGTGTACGAAATGATAAAAAATATATACAAAATAATAAAAAATGTATACAAAAATTAAATTTAAGTATACAATTCTATTTGTAGATTCGTTTTGTAAACGAATTCAACAAACTCTTTTACTCATAATAGTTTTTTTATGGTTTAAATCTTTCTGTTTTGTAAGCGTACACAATAAGAAACTTTAGCTTATGGAGGTAACAAAAATGAAAAAGCATATTGGTTTTATTGGCTTAGGGATCATGGGAAAGCCCATGGCATTGAATTTAATACATGCAGGACACCCTTTAACGGTGTATGACATCAATAAAGAAGCTGTAGAAGCATTAGCGAACTCGGGTGCGGTTGCTGCTGACTCTCTAAAAGCTGTTGGAGAAAACAGTGACATTATCATCACCATGCTTCCGGCTTCCAATCATGTGAAAGAAGTAGTGTTGGGAGAAAATGGGGTAATTAAAAGTGCAAAAGCAGGAACAGTAGTCATTGATATGAGTTCTATTACACCAGTTGTATCAAAGGAAATTGCAAGCGAACTTGCTAAAGCGGGGATTGAAATGCTGGATGCCCCTGTAAGCGGGGGAGAACCAAAAGCCATTGACGGCACTCTTGCTATTATGGTCGGCGGCAAGGAAGAAGTGTTTGAGCAAGTCAAGGATGTTCTTTACTGCATGGGGGAGAACGTGACATTAGTAGGTGAGAACGGCTGTGGTACTACGGCAAAGCTGGCGAACCAGGTTATTGTCAATTTGAATATCGCGGCAATGTCGGAAGCCCTTGTTTTAGCAGCAAAAGCTGGAATTGATATTCAAAAGATGTATGAGGCCATTAGAGGAGGACTTGCAGGAAGCGCTGTGCTAGATGCGAAAGTGCCGCTAATTCTTGAAAGAAATTTTGTAGCAGGCGGCAGAATCGATATCAATCTTAAAGATATTACAAATGTCATGGACACTGCACACGAAATTGGTGTTCCATTACCGCTGTCCAGCCAGCTTCTAGAAATCTTCCATGCCTTGAAGGTGGATGGAAAAGCAAGCCATGATCACGGCGGGATTGTACAGTATTATGAAAAACTGGCAAATGTTGAAGTAAGGGGTTCTCAAAAATGAATACTAATAAAAAGCTCGTAAAAGATGTGTTTACTCATATACCCGCAGTAGATGCAGATGCTGTGAAGGATTTACTGGAAAGAGAATTACTTGATTTTAACAAAAAGATTATCGTACTTGATGACGATCCTACGGGTGTACAAACTGTTCACGGTATTTCAGTTTATACGGATTGGACGTTAGAAAGTATCGAGAAAGGGTTTAGGGAGGAAAACTCTATGTTTTTCCTGCTGACCAATTCCAGAGGGTTTACTGCCTCTGAAACAGAAAGTGCCCATAAAGAAATTGCTTCAAATGTTTCGCAGGTTGCCAAGAAGCTTAATAAGGAATTTATCATCATCAGCCGCGGCGATTCGACATTAAGAGGACATTATCCTTTAGAAACAAAGGTAGTAAAAGAAACAATTGAATCAAGCTCTGACATTACCTTTGATGGAGAAGTATTATTTCCATTCTTCAAAGAGGGCGGCCGTTTCACGATTGATAATATCCACTATGTGCAATATGAAGAATATTTAGTGCCGGCCGGTGAAACGGAATTTGCGAAAGACAGAACATTTGGTTATACAAAATCCCATTTAGGTGAATGGGTTGAAGAAAAGTCAAATGGTGAATTTAAGGCTGAAGGTACAACCTATATATCGCTTGAAAGTTTGCGATCACTCGACATCGAAACCATTACAAACCAATTACTGCATGTAACTGACTTCAATAAAGTAGTGGTGAATGCGGTTGACTATGTGGATGTAAAAATCTTTACTATTGCCCTAATTAAGGCCATGAAATTAGGGAAAAACTTTCTATTTAGAAGTGCGGCTGCATTTACAAAAGTAATGGGGGGAGTGGCCGATCGAGGCCTGCTTACCAAATCTGACCTCATTAAAGAGGAATTGAATCATGGGGGATTAATCATTGTCGGATCCCATGTTAAAAAGACAACCGAGCAGCTGGAAGAATTGAAAACATGCGATTTCATTGAGTTTGTTGAATTTAATGTTCATCTTGTATTGGAGCCTGAAAAATTTCAATCTGAAGTAGATAGAGTAATAGAGGTATGTGAACAGCTGATTCGTTCGGGTAAAAATGTTGCCGTTTACACAAGAAGAGAAAGACTGGATCTTGGTGAAGGAAAAAAAGAAGAAGAACTGAAGCTTTCCGTGAAAATCTCCGATGCTGTCACGAGTATCGTTCAACGATTGGAAGTTAGACCCAATTACATTATTGCCAAGGGTGGCATTACATCCAGTGATATCGGAACAAAGGGACTTGAAGTAAAAAGAGCAACTGTTGCCGGCCAAATAAAGCCGGGAATTCCGGTTTGGACAACAGGGGAAGAAAGCAAGTTTCCAGGAATAGCGTATGTTGTCTTTCCCGGCAATGTCGGAACCAAGGATACATTAAGAGAAGTGGCCGAGATTTTAAGTAAGCGGTAACACAAACGGTTAAAACAATAAACATTACTAGACGTGAAGAGAAGAAACAGAGGATTTAACAACAGAAAAGGGGGTCATCGTAATGGATTCGATTTTTGGTTTAAGTCATAATGTTAGTCTATTGTTATATGCAGTTATCGCGATTGTAGGTTTAATCGTATTAATAGCCAAGTTCAACACCAATCCTTTCGTAGCGCTTATTTTTGCAGCGTTGTTTATGGGCTTGATCTCCGGAATGAAACTGCCTGACATTCTTACTGCTTTTCAAGAAGGGGTCGCGGGTGTTTTAGGCTTTATCGCCATTGTTCTGGGACTTGGAACAATGCTTGGAAAAATGATGGCCGAATCAGGAGGGGCAGAACGTATTGCCCGGACGCTTGTCAATGTTTTTGGTGAAAAGAATGTCCACTGGGCGATGATGGTCGTAGCGGTCATTTGCGGAATTCCAGTGTTCATACAAGTAGGGGTTGTCTTGTTATTCCCGCTCGTATTCGTTATTGCAAAACATACTGGTACTTCTCTAGTGAAAATTGGCCTTTCACTAGTTGCAGGTCTTGCGGTTGTGCACAGTCTTGTGCCTCCTCACCCTGCAGCTATGCTGGCAGTAGACATTTTTAAAGCAGATTTAGGAAAAACGATTCTCTTAGCTCTAATTGTGGCTTTTCCTGCTGCAGCTGTAGCGGGTCCAATGTATGGTTCGTTTATTTCAAAAAGAATTAAAGCGGAACCTAAACCTGAAATGGTAAAGCAATTTACAGAGTCGGAACGTGAGGATTTGCCTGGATTTTGGATTACTCTTTTCACGATCCTTCTTCCTGTTATTCTAATGCTGTTTGCAACAATCGTAGATGTTAATTTACCACCTGAAAATACATTCCGACAAGTTGTTGATTTTATCGGAAGTCCGCTTGTGGCTCTTCTTCTTTCCTTAACGTTTGCTTTTTATTCGTTTGGATTTGCCCGCGGATACAACGGAAAACAAATTTTGAAGTTTACGAATGAATGTTTAGGACCGGTAGCTTCCATTGTATTGCTTATCGGTGCCGGCGGTGGTTTCAACAAAGTATTAACCGCCAGCGGAGTGGGTGAAGCCATCGCCCAGCTTGCTAATGATGCACATCTTTCTCCAATAATATTAGGTTTCTTAATTGCTGGATTGATCCGTGCCGCTGTAGGTTCTGCCACAGTTGCTATGACAACAGCGGCAGGCATTGTGGCGCCTATTGCTGCAACCATGCCTGGTGTGAGCCCTGAATTATTAGTTCTTTCAGTAGGGGCAGGCTCCATCATGCTCTCGCATGTTAATGATTCCGGATTCTGGCTCATTAAAGAATACCTCAATACGTCCGTTCCTGACACATTAAAAACTTGGACGGTTATGGAAACCATTTTATCTTTTGTCGCATTTGCTATGGTTTTATTACTTGATGTATTCATTTAGTTTTACAGAGAGGCTTATAGGGAACTTATTGATAAAGTTATCAAAGCACAATTTGATATACACAAAGGCTGTTTTCGTAAACTTTGTTGCTATTTAACAAGTAGTGGGGAGTGGTTGATTTCCGCTCCAGGTTGCTCGCTTTCCGCGGGGCGTGCGGTGAGCCTCCTCGGCTTACAGCCTGTGGGGTCTTACCTGTCCCGCTGCTCTAAGCAGGAGTCTCGCACCTTCCGCTCCAACCAACCTTAAACGGTTATCTTTCAAGAAACCTATCTAAAAACAACAATCTTTTAGAAAAGAGTCTACACAAAAAACCCTTAGATTTCATGAAATCTAAGGGTTTTTGCGTTTAATCCCGTTATTATATCGACTAGATACGAATGGTATGTTGCTGTGTAAGAAAAGGGAACAAAACTGCATGTTGTAAAAGGAGAAAAACCCCGATCGCTGCCTTCCATAAAATAGCCCTACAGTTCATACGGCTCTTGAGCGGGACCTGCGGATGTTTGATTTTCAAAGCCGATCAAGTTATTGATGGTTATTTTCATATTTTCGTATTGAGACATAAAGTGATATTGATTAGGCCTTGGCGTCTCGCACTGGATGAAGGAAGCCTGTCTGTTCTTATTGATATACTCTATTTTTAAATGCCCAAAGTGCCGGTTAAGTGTTTTTCCGTCTTCATCAGTTTCCTTTTTTGTTACCTTAGAGTATTCCGCTTTTTCGATTCTGGCGAGAGGAATGATGGCTGCTTTATTAATCATAATTTTATCGTTGTATAATTCGATTCTGGAGACGATATCGCTGTCTATCCCATCTGCGAAACGAACATGGCCGTGAATGGTCAGCTTTACACTGTTTTCAGAGGATGAAGCTTCCTCATTTTTTCTCCTTAGATATAAAAAATAAACAAGAAATGCGGCTGGAAAGACTACTAAAACGAATATAAATGCGCCTATTTTAATCACCTCATCTAGTACATTTTTAGCGATCGCATAATTTCTTATGTAATAATTCGATAAACCGGGGTTATACTCCTTCGACAAAAAGTCCCAATATTTTGGAAATGCCTCTTTTTTTGAGAAAGGGATTAAAACACCTCCAGTTGTCTTTAGATAGTCCATACCTGTTTAATATGAATAAGAGGTGTTATGTAAGAAGAGGTAACAAATCTATATGTTAGATAAGCAAAGAGCGCTTTCGGAAAGGAACTGGAGGTACCTTTATATACTATTAAGTGATCATTTCATGAGATTTCCTACATTGAATGATCATGTAAATACAGAAAGTATGTAAGATTCTTTTACAAAAGTGAAGATGCTGACACATGACTTTTATATAATGAACGTACAACAGGTTTTACAAAAATGAGGCAGAGCAGAGTGCGTTGAGAAGGAATTGAAACGAGTTATGTTCAAAACTTCACATATTTGGAGATGAAGAAAGTGAAAATGGGAAAAATCATCCTGCAAATTGGACTATTATCGATTTTTTATACAATAGGTACATGGATTCAACAAGCTTTTCAGCTCGTGATTCCAGGCAGCTTAATCGGAATGTTTTTGTTGTTTGGGTTATTGGCGGCAAACATTCTCCCGTTACATTGGTTTGAATTGGGAGGGGAAACGCTTTTGGCGGTTATGCCGTTTTTGTTGCTCCCGTCTACTGTCGGATTAATGGACTATGGTTCGTTTCTCATGCAAAAAGGGGTAAATCTGTTTGTCACTACCGTCATTAGCACGTTCTTAATCATTGTCATTGCAGGCCATACGGGACAATATCTTGCAAATAGAAAGGAAAAGAAAATATCATGAATATGTTGATTACAATCGGTTGGGTTGTTCTTACTATTGTGTTGTATAAGGTGAGCAAACGGCTTTATAAATGGCTCCCCACGCCCTTTACCATCCCGCTGCTCACGGCCACTGCACTCATGATCGCACTGCTGCTGTTTTTCCACATACCGTACGAAACGTATATGAAGGAGGGGGGAGGCTGGATTACGAAGCTTCTTGGTCCGGGTATTGTTGCCTTTGCGATTCCATTATATAAACAGCGCCGCATGTTAAAAAAATATATACTGCCGATCAGCGGCGGTGTTGTCGTCGGAACCACTGTAGCCATCTTAAGTGATGTAGCCATTTCGTTCATGTTCGGAACGGATAAAAGTCTCATTCTAACGACTTTACCCAAATCGGTCACGATGCCGGTTGCTATGGATGTGTCGCAACAAATTGGAGGTGTCCCGTCCTTAACGGCCGCATTCGTCGTCATAGCGGGAATAACCGGGGTCATTACCGGTCCGATGCTTTTGAAATGGAGCCGCGTGACGAATTTTATCGGAAAAGGGATCGGCTTTGGCTGCTCATCCCATATTATGGGGGTAACCGAATCCATGAAAAACGATGAGCGTGAAGGAGTCATCGGTTCAGTGACGATGACGTTAACCGCCGTTTTAACTTGTTTGCTGGGCCCTTTATTTGCAGGAATTTTCATATAGAAGATTTCACAAGGAAATGCTTCCGATTTTCAGCTTCGTCCCAACCATTTAGGCTTCATCTTTTTCTGAAGCCTTTTTGTAAGTTTGTGAAAAGATATACTTAAACAAACGAAGGCACTACTTCAATAAGTGGTACCGTCTTTTTTCTTCAACAACCGGGGCAGGTTGAACAACAAATGATTGAATAAATAGTGTAAACTTAAAATCTATGAATACTAAAAAAAGGCTGGGAAAGGAACTCTTTTCCCAGCCTCTTGAGCATGTCAAATTGGATGTGAAATTATGATCATGATACGGCCGTTTCCAACAAATGTAAAGATAGAGAGGTAATAAATATTTTTTAGGGATGAAGACTTTAACTAGATGAATAGATAAGCTGAATCCGTGATTTTTAAGCTTTGGAAGCTGCTTCGATTATTCGCTCCAAATCTTTATCTATGATAAAAACCTCAATGCGCTCACCCATTTTCGTGCTAATATCACTGTGACTTGAAAGAACCTTACATCCTGTGTAGCGCTCAACAATCTCTTCAAACTCCTTGCTGTACATTTCACGCAATAGCTGTCTTGCCTGCTTGACCAGTTTTCGGCCATTATCGGTTCCGATAAGGTGTTTTTCCTCGACGGTGAGCACACCTTTAAAACGGGTGATGACCATATCCTTAAGAATATAGGTTTTCGCTTCTTGCGGCCCGCGGCCCATCAGTTCCCGCTGGAATCTTATTAATGCTTCGCTTATTTCAGCTTCTAATTTCTTTTTCGATAAAATGGGCAAATTTGTTACCTCCTGGGCTCCTATGTGGATTGTTCTTTGTGAGCTAATAGTAAGTGGGCAATCTTTTATCTGTCAATATTTCATATTTGGCGAAAAACGGAGGAATTCTTAGAAAAAATAAGATATTTCCATAAAAGTATTGGTTTTTCGTGATTATTGGTCTATTTTGGCTCATTTTTGATGAAAATAACTATTTACAAGTCCACAATGTTGGGAGTAGAATAAGCGCATAAGAACTCAATCGAATATCGGCCTAGTCCCTGGTAACAGGGAGCGGAGGAACCAATTTTTTGGGGTTAATTCTACTGTGTAGAAGGGATGAGATACTCTTTCGCCATCCTACCCGTCAGCTAACTTCGTCGGCTAAAGCGAAGGAGGTCGTAGACCACCTTATAAGGTGTTTTTTTTGTGCGCTTTTTAACGCATGAGAACAATATCCTTATGTCAATAGATGGTCTTTTTATTTTGCTTATTTACAGCATATAACTGAAAAAGTATGGGAGACAGAACGTAAAGAAAGCTATTGATGCTTGCTGGACGTTAAGTAGACCAATGAGTGCTTTTTCTCCAATCAACAATAAACCTTGCCTTATTTTAATAAGGCTGCAGATACATTTGTCTTTTGTTCATGAACAGGACAGATGGATCTTCAGGATTGTCGGTTTATTGTGGGGAAAAAGCAAGCATTGGTCTATTTTTTGTTTACGGGTAAATTTCTTTTAAAAAGGGAGAGTACACGTAAATAAATCAGCGTTCCGATACGGTTCTTCTCCCGGGGAGGAAACAGGAAATGGGTAAGACGTTCATGATTGGTCAGGGGAATCCTTTTCTCAGATTTTAAGCGGTCTTGACTACTCACCTCCAGAATTTACACCTGGCTGATTAAAAAAGCTGAGTAGAAAAGGAAAAAAGTAAAGGAACTTTAGGGGGTAATTTCGTAAGCGCGGGATTTCTTACAAGCGATTTAGAGGAGGGATAGCATGGATATTGCAGCGATTGGAATAACAGCCGTTATGTTTGCTTTGTTTTATGGCTTTATTATGTTCTGTGACAAAATATTGCAGGATTAGGGAGTGAAAACAATGGTTTTCTTATTAGTACTAGTTTTAGGGCTTTCAGTTTATTTAATTGATGCACTTATACATCCTGAAAGATATTAATTTTCATTTCGGAGGAGAAAAAAATGGATTTTTTACAAATCGGCCTTGTGCTGGCATTGGTTATTCTTCTTGCTATCCCAATGGGAACATACATGGACCGGGCGTTTGCGCTGGAAGAAACAAAGCTTGATCGAGTTTTTGGAGGGATTGAGAAGGGGATTTATAAAATCTCGGGTATCACTCCATCATCTATGTCCTGGAAACAATACGCAAAAGCATTGTTACTGAGTAACCTGGTGATGTTTGGCATTTGCTACTTGATTGTGAGATTACAAGGTGTTTTGCCGGGAAACCCGAGCAACATTCCCGCTATGGATCCATTATTGTCTTTTAATACAATTTCAAGCTTCTTAACGAATACAAATTTACAGCACTACAGCGGAGAATCAGGATTATCGTACTTATCTCAAATGGCTGTCATTATGTATCTGATGTTTACGACACCTGCAACAGGGTTGGCATTATGTATCGCATTTTTCCGCGGGCTTACAGGTCAAAAGAATATCGGGAACTTTTATGTAGATTTAGTTCGCTCTCATACTCGTATTCTTATTCCTTTGTCCATTGTAGTAGGCCTTTTCCTTGTAGGGCAGGGGGTACCGCAGACATTAAGCCCGACTGCTGCAGTTACTACGCTGGAAGGTACGGAACAGCAAATTGCACGCGGACCGGTAGCTGCTTTGGAATCTATTAAACATTTAGGAACGAACGGTGGGGGATTCTTCGGAGTGAACTCGGCGCATCCATATGAAAATCCTACTCCACTCTCCAACGTGATTGAAATTTTATCGATGTTTTTAATTCCGGCATCACTTCCTTTAGTATTTGGCCACATGGCACGCAGCCGAAAGCAGGGATGGATCTTATTTTCAACAATGGGTATTATGTTCCTTGCATTTTTATCGTTAGCTTATTTCAGTGAAATGAACGGAAACCCCGCTTTGGAGAAAATTGGGCTGTCTCAAGCGGAAGGAAGCATGGAAGGGAAAGAAGTTCGGTTCGGAATTGCACAAAGTGCGTTATTTACAACAGTCACAACGGCTGCTACGACCGGTACGGTCAATAATATGCATGATACGTTAACACCGTTGGGGGGCATTGTTCCATTGGGTGAAATGATGCTGAACTGTGTGTTTGGCGGTGACGGGGTCGGTACGATTAATATTTTGATGTATGCCATTCTCGCTGTATTCCTGGCTGGCCTGATGGTGGGACGTACGCCGGAATTTTTAGGGCGAAAAATCGAAGGCAAGGAAATGAAACTAATCGCCATTACCATCCTGATCCATCCAATCATCATTTTAGTCCCGAGTGCCGTTGCGCTGGCTGCAGAAATGGGAGCGTCCGCTATCTCAAACCCGGGATTCCATGGAATTTCACAAGTGGTATATGAATTTACATCATCTGCTGCCAATAATGGATCTGGCTTTGAAGGATTGGGAGATAACACACCATTTTGGAATATCTCAACAGGAATTGTGATGCTTTTAGGAAGATATTTATCCATGATCGCGATGATTGCCGTTGCCGGTTCTTTGTTGGCGAAAACTCCTGTACCGGAGACATTAGGTACTTTTAAAACGGATAACAGCACATTCCTGGTCATTTTACTTTCGACCGTCTTAATCGTTGGGGCGCTTACGTTCTTCCCGGTACTGGCGCTTGGACCGATTGCAGAATGGCTGACCATTCGTTAATCAATTAAAACCTAGAAAGAGAAGGAGTCATTCCGATGAATAGCAAGCGTAAAGCTACGATAAATAATGATATTGTCAAACAGGCTGCGATAGATGCTTTTAAAAAGCTTAATCCGCGTACGATGGCCAAAAATCCTGTAATGTTTGTGGTTGAAATAGGCTTTTTCGTTACTGTCTTACTTGCTTTCCTGCCAGGATTGTTCGGTGAAGGAGAAAGTGCAGGCTATAATGCAGTGGTCAGCGTTATTTTATTCATCACGATTTTATTTGCCAATTTCGCTGAAGCATTAGCAGAAGGAAGAGGGAAAGCCCAGGCGAACAGCTTGAAAAAAACAAAGCAAGATACAAAAGCGAAGCTTCTTCAGAAAGACGGCACCATCAAGCTCATAAATTCAACTGATTTACGTAAAGGCGATATCGTTTTGGTAGAAGCAAACGAGCTTATTCCAAGTGACGGTGAAATTATAGAGGGAGTTGCCGCGGTGGATGAATCTGCGATTACAGGTGAATCAGCCCCGGTCATTAAAGAATCGGGCGGAGATTTCAGCTCGGTAACAGGTGGAACCCGCGTCATAAGTGATCGTATTAAAATCCGTATTACGACAGACCCTGGTGAATCTTTCTTAGATCGGATGATTAGTTTAGTAGAAGGTGCCAAACGCCAAAAAACACCGAATGAGATTGCATTGAATACACTGCTCGTCAGTTTAACGTTAATCTTTTTGATCGTTTGTACGACTCTTGTGCCTATATCTGCTTACGTCGATGCCAAAATACCAATCGCCACATTGATTGCTTTATTGGTTTGCTTGATTCCAACGACAATCGGAGGGCTGCTCTCTGCGATTGGGATTGCAGGAATGGACCGTGTCACCCAGTTTAATGTGATTGCGATGTCCGGTAAAGCGGTGGAAGCGGCAGGGGATATTAACACGATTATTCTTGATAAAACGGGCACCATCACACACGGTAACCGAATGGCATCTGTCTTTATCCCCGTAAATAAAGTATCAAAGGATGACTTACACCGAGTGGCGCTTCACACATCTCTTCATGATGAAACGCCAGAAGGCAGATCCATTATCGAGTTGGCAAAAAAGTTAGGAGTTCCTCAACAAGAGTTTTCATTAGAGGGTTCCGAAGGTATAGAGTTCAAAGCTGAGACACGCATGAGTGGAACGAACTTCGCAGATGGCCTTGAAGTTCGCAAAGGCGCTGTAGACGCGATTAAGCAATATGTGGTTGAAAAAGGCGGTTCTATCCCGGGTGATTTGGATGTGAGAGCCAAGGAAATTGCGACTGAAGGCGGAACTCCTCTAGCGGTAGCAGAAGGAAACCGAGTGCTGGGCTTAATTTATTTAAAAGACACTGTCAAGCCGGGAATGAGAGAACGATTTGATGAACTGAGAAAAATGGGAATCAAAACCGTCATGTGTACAGGAGATAATCCGTTAACGGCCGCTACCATTGCACGTGAAGCGGGAGTGGACGATTTTATCGCAGAGGCAAAACCGGAAGATAAAATTGCGGTCATTAAGAAGGAACAATCACAAGGAAAACTCGTGGCTATGACGGGGGACGGAACGAACGACGCGCCTGCCCTTGCTCAAGCAGATGTAGGACTTGCGATGAACAGCGGTACCATCGCAGCGAAGGAAGCGGCCAACATGGTAGATCTTGATTCAGATCCAACTAAAATTATTGAAGTTGTGGCAATCGGAAAGCAGCTGTTAATGACAAGGGGAGCCTTGACAACATTCAGTATCGCCAACGATGTGGCTAAGTATTTTGCCATTATTCCCGCGATGTTCATGTTGGCTATCCCGCAGATGAAAGCCTTGAATATTATGAATCTGGCGACACCTGAAAGTGCGATATTATCGGCCCTTATCTTTAATGCCGTCATTATTCCGCTGTTGATACCTTTGGCGATGAAAGGCGTTAAATATGTTCCGATGAGTGCAACCAAACTGTTAAACCGTAACCTGTTTATTTACGGATTAGGCGGAGTGATTGCCCCTTTTATCGGAATCAAAATCATTGATTTGCTCTTAGTGTTATGTAATCTGACATGAGTGAAAAATAAAAAACAAAAGGTGAAATGAATATGATGAAAAATGTGCGTATTGCCCTTGTATTGTTACTTATATGCGGTGTCGTTTATCCTTTGGGGATGACCGGAATCTCGAAACTGATGATGCCCGCAAAAGCGGAAGGCAGTCTTATTACGAATGAAGATGGGAAAGTAGTCGGCTCCGAGTTGATCGGACAAACATTTAAGGATCCAAAATACTTCAGCGGTCGTGTTTCTTCTATAGAATATAACGCAGCAGGTTCCGGTTCAGGAAACTATGCTCCTTCTAATGAAGAGATGATTGAACGTACGAAAAAAGATATCGAGTCTTTCCTAAAAGCAAATCCGGATGTTAAAAAGAGCGATATTCCGGCAGATCTTTTGACAAACTCGGGGTCAGGTCTTGACCCTCACATTTCTCCAATGGCAGCGAAAATTCAAGTTCCTAGAATTGCTGAATTAAGGGGAATAGATGAGAATGTGCTGTATACGTTAATTAAAGAACATACAGAAGGACGTCAGTGGGGAGTTTTTGGAGAACCAAGGGTAAACGTTTTAAATCTAAACATGGAATTAGATCGTTTGAAATAGGGAAATGACGAGGGTGTCCCAAAAATATGAAAAGCGATGTGTTTCTGGGATACCCCATAAAATGAATCGTCATGAAGAAACCGGCAAATTCAAGGTTCTCGTGACGATTCATTTTATGAAAAAGACTTCTTGCAGAATAGATGAACAGATTTTGTTTTTGCTGCTTTTTTCGGTACATCGTTTAAAAAGAGAGGGATGGAACATGAATGAACGTTTTCGACGAAAGACCCCTGAAGAGCTGTTTTTATCTATTTCAAAACTACAACGAGGAAGATTAAAGATCATTTTGGGTGCCGTAAGCGGTGCAGGGAAAACATATCATATGCTGCTGGAAGGAAATATTCTCAAGAAAAAAGGAATAGATGTAGCGATCGGTGTGATTGGTACTTCCAATCGTCCGAAGGTAGTAGAGCAAATCGGAGAGTTAGAAATTCTTAAACCCATTCAATGGTATAAGGATGGAGAGGTTAGGTATGATTTAAATCTGGAGGCCATTCTTGCAAGAAATCCAGAGGTTGTATTAATAGATCATTTAGCTCATCAAAACCGGCCGGATGCGAAAAATCATACACGTCTTGAAGACGTGATAGAACTTATCAATCACCAGATTAGTGTGATTACGACGATCAATATATATGAACTTGACGGCGCAAGAGAAGTTGCAGAAAAGTTAACAAGGGTAAAAGTTAAGGTGGATGATTGTGTACCGGATAATACGTTAGCGATGGCTGATGAAGTAAAGCTGTTGGATGTGACACCGGAAGCTATCTTAAAACGTTTGCAAGAAGGAAGTATTGAAGAGGATGATCATAGAAGTAAGGCGAGGGAAAAGTTGTTTCAAAGGGATAACATAGCCATGCTAAGGGAACTTTCTTTGCGATTTTTAGCTGGTGAAGTAAACGAGGATTTGGACGATTATAGGGAGAAACACGGTTTAGTAGGCGCTTCGGGTGCTGCTGAGAGAATTCTCGTCTCGGCTCAATATCATTGGAATGGTTCTATTCTAATTAGACGAGGTCACCAAATTGCGAAGCGCTTGGGCGGTGATTTGTATGTGGTTTGTTTCCGTTCTCCTAACCAACCTTTTTCAAATGAGGAAGCCACTTTTAAACGTTCTATCAAAAAGCTGGTGGATAAGCTGGAGGGTCATTTTGAGGAACTGCCAATTGTGCAAGAAGATGTGGCAGAAGAAATTGTAGCGTATGCCATGAAAAACAATGTCACGAGAATTGTCATGGGACAATCAAAGAGAAGTCGTTGGGAAGAGATTTGGCATGGTTCCATCATTAACAAGATATTAAGGAAGACAAGGAATGTTGATATTTTTATCGTAGCCGATCGAGCTGAGGTGGAGGGAGAAAGAGTTCTCCCGGCTAAGCAGGAGAAGGCAGAGAAATCCAATCCTTATCGAAGGCTTTCTCCAACGGAAGTAGAAAAAGAAATTAATAAGATAAATCGAGGTACCCTAAAAGTCTATATTGGGGCTGCCCCTGGAGTCGGAAAGACATATACGATGCTGCGGGAAGCCAATGAGTTAAAGAGGAAAGGCATCGACATAGTCATTGGTCTGTTAGAAACACACGGACGCAAAGAAACAATTGAGCAAATTGGGGAATTAGAAATCATTCCAAGAGAAAAAATTCATTATAAAAATGTTGTATTGGAAGAAATGGACACAAAGTCCATTATAAAGAGAAATCCTGAAGTTGTCTTGATTGACGAATTAGCGCATACCAATGTCCCCGGAAGTAAACATCTCAAAAGATATCAAGATGTAGAAGAAATTTTAAAGGCAGGTATATCCGTGATTTCCACCATGAATATTCAACACCTTGAGAGTCTAAATGACAGTGTTGAACAAATTACAGGTGTCCGGGTAAGGGAAACTGTCCCGGACAGGGTACTGAGAATGGCCGATGAAATTGAGCTAATTGATATTTCACCTAAAGCACTGAGGCAAAGGATGCGAGAAGGAAATATTTATGCTCAGGAAAAAGTGGAGCAAGCACTCAATCACTTCTTTAAAACCGGAAATTTAATTGCACTGCGTGAATTAGCTTTGCGTGAAGTAGCAGATGATGTCGACGAGAGACTGGAATCATGGGAGAGGAAACAGGCATTAAGAGGGCCCTGGAGAAAACAGGAAGTCATTTTCGTTTGTATTAATCTTGGTTCCAATAGTGAACGGCTTATTCGACGGGGGTTTCGAATCGCCTATCGTTTAAAAGCTGTTTGGCATGTCGTTTATGTGAAAGACCATCATCCAATAACGGAAGAGGAAGAAAAGAACTCGTTGAAGGCAAAGTCACTAACCGAAAGTCTGGGCGGTAATTTTGAAACGCATGAAACGACAGACCGCCGAAAAGTTGTAAAAAAAATTGTAGAACAACTTAAGGACAAACAAGCCACTCAAGTCATCATTGGACAATCTGCACGTACCCGAAGGGAAGAAATATGGAAAGGGTCAGTTGTTCAGAAATTATTAAGGGAGACTCGCCATCTCGATGTATTAGTAGTCTCGGATCATAGGCCAGAAAAAACGGACTGTTCCTAAATGTTCTTTATAAAGTGAAACTGAAACTTATATATGAAAGAGGTAGTTCATAATATGAATGTGGCATTTTTTCTTATCCCCAAAAAAGAACTTGTTTATATAAAATTCAATTCAACGATGCGTCAAGCTTTAGAGAAGATGGAATATCACCGATATTCAGCGGTTCCTTTAGTAGATGAAGAGGGGAGATATGCAGGCACGCTGACAGAGGGAGATTTACTGTGGAAATTAAAGAATACGCCTTCTTTAGATTTCAGTAATACTCATAAAGTGCGTTTGCATGAAGTCTCTTTGCACCGTTTCAATGAACCTGTAAAAATTGATGCGGAAATAGAAAGTCTTTTCTCGAGAGCAATTGAGCAAAACTTTGTGCCTGTTATAGATGACAATGGAATTTTTATAGGAATTGTTAGAAGAAGAGAAATTATTGAATACTGTGCGAAAGGGTTACTAATCAAACAACATTCTGCAAATTTATCATTGAATTCTTTAATTTGAGGCAGACTTCACCGAATAGTGAGTCTGCCCTTTTGGGGCTATATGCTGATATAGCACTTCTATCCGTTTTTAATTATTTGGAATTCGCTTTCTCATCATCTTCACCGTTGTTTTCATGGTACATCTCATCAGGCTGAATCCGCTGGTCTTCGCGATTCTCGTCCCCCTGAGTGCAACCTGTGATGATTAATGAAACAGCCAAAACGATTCCTAGTGATGTAATCCTTGCTTTTTCCATTGAAACATGTCCTCTCTTTTTTATTCTTATTATTTAAACAAATTAGTTTATTCATTTCACTTGTTTAGGAATCTTATGGATAGCTGCTTCATCCTGTCTGCTCATAAGTTTAGAAGACATATATCGACCTCCATTTTAAATATTTGATGCAGGTTTTAAAGTAATTCCTAATTTTTTTGCTACATAACCTGTCGTGCTGGCTTGGATCAGGATGGTCACGAGTATGGCGATAAACGTGACAGAAGTAATTTCGTTCGCATAATCGACTCCTGCTGCCACAATCATCCCGGACAGAGCTGCAGGGATGACACCTGTTTCACGAACCCAGAACATAAACACAATCTCATTCCATTTCCATTTTGCCTTCCGGTCAGGTAAGGTACATAAAAGAACGGCCAGAGGTCGTGCTACAAACATGAAGACAATGACGATTAGAATTCCCTGTATCCAAAATTGCCCTAATACACCAAAATCGACCTGTGTGCCCAGTAACATAAAAATAAGTGTTCTCATAATTAAGGTTAAGGTTTCGGAAAATTCGAATACAGTTGAATTGGTTTCTTCTGAAACTTTAAAACGAAACAGCTGAGGGTTTCCAGAAATAAGACCTGCTGTGAAGGTAGCCATAAATCCGCTGGCATGGATAAACCCTGCCGCCAAATAAGAGCTGATCGCCACGACCAGGCTGACGACTGTACCATATTTTCTTAAAAGGCCCCATTTGTGTTCGGAGGTTAAAAGAACTCCTACAAAACCAATCACCAGTCCAGCTAAAATTCCCCCGCCGGCTTCACGAATGAAACTCCAGAGGGTGGAAGAAACAGCTAATTCAGTTTGTCCTAGAATGACGCCGAGTAAGGTAAACGTTAAGATGGAACCTGTCGCATCATTAAAGGCCGATTCACTTTCCACCGTTCGTCTTACCTTTTCCTGAATAGTGACCTGTTTAAAAACCGGCATTAAAGTTGCCGGGTCTGTAGAGGCAATAACGGAAGCGAGCAGAAGTGCATACATAATAGGCATATCTAATAAATAGAAAGCGGTAACCGCTACAATCACGGCTGTAACGACAACTCCCAGGATGGACAAAAGGGAAATGGTTATCCATACTTTTTTGAGTACAGAAAAGCGGATAGCCGTCCCTCCTTCAAACAAAATTAAAATGGATCCTAAGACAATAATGAATTGATAGAACACTGAATCATTAGGCACTGTAATTAGATTGAAAACGGATGGTCCAAGGATAATTCCAATAATCATAAACAGGGCTACATCAGGAATTTTAATTCTTTCGGCTAATTTCATAGCCATTAATCCAAAAAGAAAGACCATGGTAATCATATATAATTCACGTTGAACAATGCTCATAACGGTGGCTTCCATTTATCTCTCTCCTTTTATTTGATTTCTCATCATTTTAGATTGCTCTTATTGTACCTAAGATATTTAAAAATAAATCCGCTGCAGAATATTCGAATGGGAGGGATGAGAAAGCTAGGACAGAGGTTCGAAGTTTTACATATGTTTCTTATTGTGTGAGCGTTTTAGTAAGAGAAGTACTAGGAAAAGAAAAAAGGAATAGAAGTGATGGATGTTTCTGAACAACCAGAACATGTTTCAATTCAAGATAAAATGGAAAAATTAGACTAGATATAAATAGGTAAAACTACAAGTGTATAGTGAATCGTTTGCTGAATTTTTTGATAGAACGAGGGGAACGATTATAATAAACTATTTGTTTATTTGAGGAGGATTTAAGGGAACTATGCATCTCTAGCCCGACAGTTAACCTTGTAAACATATGTTGAGAGTAGGCCAATGATTTCATTGACCATTCTTAGTTGTATAAGAGTGGTGTTTTTTTATTTTTTAACAAAGATGAAAGGAGGAGAAAAAGTGAAAAAGCAATTTGCTGTACTTGGATTAGGAAGATTTGGGGGCACTTTGGTTGAGGAGCTCTCTAAGCTGAATGTTGAAGTGTTAGCAGTGGATGAAAATGAAGATGTGGTAGACAAATATGCTGATACGGTGACTTATGCTGTCCAAGCCAAAATCAATGATGAAAGTGACCTGAAAGGTTTGGGTATTGGCAATGTTGACCATGCCATTGTTTCGTTTGGAGACAATATTGAAACCAGTATTCTAGCTACAATGTTATTAAAAGAGATGGGGATTAAACAGGTCTGGGTAAAGGCCGCCAATTACTATCACCAAAAAGTGTTAGAAAAAATTGGGGCTGACCGGATCATTCATCCTGAGCGTGATATGGCAAGACGAATCGCTCATCACGTTGTAACCGAAAAAATCATTGATTATATCGAACTTTCACCAGATTTTAGTCTGGTTGAAATCAGTGCTTCTGATCAATTACATAACAAAAGCCTGCAGAGTTTAGATGTGCGAGCAAAATATGGATGTAATATTATTGGAATGCAGCGAGGAAAGGATATGATCATTTCACCTTCTGCTGATGAAGTCATCTTAGAAGGAGATAAACTGCTGGTAATTGGCCATAATCAAGATATCACTCGTTTTGAAGAAGAAGGGGTTTGACCTATGGTTGAGAAGTTAACAGCCATTTAGGTTTGAATTCCTCCCATCATATGTAAGAGGTGATTATCATTAAAACAAAAAAGAAACCTTTTTGGGATCCTCCCAAAATACTGGTCGCTGGATTTGCGTTAATTATTCTTTTAGGAGCATTTCTCTTAACACTTCCTGCCGCTACCAGGGACGGCGGAGGTCTTTCATGGTTAAATGCCCTTTTTACTTCTACTTCTGCAACTTGCGTCACAGGCCTGGTAGTCGTGGATACGGGTACCACGTTTACGATGTTTGGGCAATTAGTTATCCTTGGTCTGATCCAAGTGGGCGGATTGGGTTTTATGACGTTCGCTACTTTTTTTGCCATTTTATTAGGAAAGCGTATTTCTTTAAAAGAAAGATTGTTAATACAAGAATCGCTCAATAATTTATCTATTGAAGGGATTGTCAGGTTAGCGAAGAGAATTTTAATCTTCACTCTCATTTTTGAGTTTGCTGGAGGTCTTTTATTAGCTATTCGTTTCTCTTTTGATATGCCGCTTTCAAAAGCCATTTATTATGGATTTTTCCATGCGATTTCGAACTATAATAATGCAGGTTTTGATTTAATGGGGGAATTTAAAAGTTTAACGGAATATGTAAATGATCCACTGGTGGTGTTAGTGGTCTCCAGCCTGATTACCTTAGGCGGGATTGGCTTTATTGTCATGAATGAAGTGTATGAGTATCACCGAACCCATCGCCTGTCTCTGCATACGAAGGTTGTCCTTATTACAAGTCTCCTGTTAACTGTGTTAGGTACCATTGTTATTTTCTTGTTAGAATTTAATAATTCAAAAACACTGCAACCATTATCTTGGTCAGGAAAATTCCTGGGGGCATTATTTCATTCCGTTACGCCACGTACCGCAGGTTCTAATACACTCAATATTCCTGATTTAACTCAAACAACCTTATTTTTTACGATTTTTTTAATGTTTATTGGGGCTTCTCCCGGTTCTACAGGTGGAGGGATTAAAACCACTACTTTTGCTACGTTATTAGGGGCAGTTTGGTCACAAATCAGAGGGAAAGAGGATGTCGCTTTTTTCGGAAGAAGAGTGGTATATGAAGTTATTTATAAAGCTCTTACGGTGACTATAGCCGGCTTATCTATTGTTATCATAGTGACCATGATCCTAACGATTACGGAGCCCGGCAAAGAATTCTTATTGATTTTGTTTGAGGCCACTTCGGCTTTTGGAACAGTAGGGTTATCCATGGGGCTCACGCCAGAGTTAACTCCTATCGGCAGAGTCATTATTATATTAACGATGTTTGCCGGAAGGGTAGGACCGTTAACTATTGCGTTTGCGATTACGCTTCGCCGTCATCCAGATCCATTCCGTTATCCGAAAGGAAAAATAATGATTGGATAGGTTTTCGTTACACTATGTAAAAAATATTGCTTTTAATTAAAGGCTCTTTTCTAAAAGATTGTTGTTTTTAGATAGGTTTCTTGAAAGATAAGCGTTTAAGGTTGGTTGGAGCGGAAGGTGCGAGACTCCTGCGGGAGCAGCGGGACAGGTGAGACCCCACAGGCTGTAAGCCGAGGAGGCTCACCGCACGCCCCGCGGAAAGCGAGCAACCTGGAGCGGAAATCAACCACTTCCCACTACTTGTTAAATAGCAACAAAGTTTGCGAAAACAGCCTAATTAAAAGACGTGTCTAGTCTTTTAGGCGTTCTTTTTTACATATTTATTTTGTAGCTTTTTGATCACTTTCTCTGCTGCCGCAGTTTCGAAGGAGAATGCCCAAGTGGAAAAAAGTCCCGCTTATACAGGAAAGAATCATTTTATTATTGTTGGTTGGAATGAACGAGTTAGAAGCATTCTTGCTCATTTTTCTGATTCTTCGGTTCCCAACCGGATCGTCCTTATTGATAGCACTTTACAAGCAAACTCAAGCTTACCAGAACATGTCTATTTTATTAAAGGAAATCCGACACATTCACAAACATTAGTAAAAGCAAATATTAAGCATGCAACAAAGATACTGGTGACAGCGGATCCCCACAAACCAGAGGAACAAGCGGATATGCATTCCCTCTTGACCCTTCTTACTATTAAAGGGCAAAACCCTTCCATCTATAGCATTGTTGAAATTTTAACATCTGAACAAGTTGTTAACGCAAAGCATCTTCGTGCAGATAAAATCATCCAAAGAAACCAATCGATAGGTCGTCTTATGTATGATCGCTTATTTGATAAAAGAAAAACTTGTTAAAGTAATAAGGTTCTTGACGAGATATTCTTACGAAAGAATTCAGTTTCATTTAAGTAGTTTTGTTGGTTTTAGTACAAAAATGAACAGAAAAAAGGTAGAGGGAATTCCCCTTCTTATAAATTGAGAAGGGGAAATTTTAATTGTTTTTAAACCAGCCTTTTGCTTTAAACCAAAAAAACAAGGAAACTTTATACAGCGAACGGGTGCTCATTTTGATGGCGAGTAAACAATTTAGCCATTTTGTTTACTGTTAAAAGTTATAGTCAAAGGCTTTATCTTTTATCATTCTCAAGCTTTTATGTTTTTGTGTATTGACAGTGCAATTTTATCTGTGGTATATTTATCTCGAATTAAAGATTTATTAATTAAAAGCAAATCGAGATAAGCCACATCATGAAAAAGAGCAACGGCTTAGATAATCAGATATCCGGTATCTCTAGTGAAGCAGTGTCAAAAGAAAAAAGGTTTTCTGTTTGCAAAATAAATGGGTATAAACTATTGCTCAATAGGAGGAAGATAAATGAACGGATTAAAAGGAATACATCATGTCACAGCCATTACAAGCAGTGCCGAAAAGAACTATGAATTTTTCACTTATGTTTTAGGGATGCGCTTAGTGAAAAAAACGGTCAACCAAGATGATATTCAAACGTATCACTTATTTTTTGCGGATGATGAAGGCAGCGCCGGCACGGATATGACATTCTTCGATTTCCCCGGCATTCCGAAGGGTGTTCACGGTACAAACGAGATTTCCAAAACATCTTTCCGTGTACCGAGTGATGCCGCGTTAGATTATTGGGTCAAACGTTTTGACCGCTTAGAAGTCAAACATACTGGTATCAAGGAGCAATTTGGCAAAAAGACTCTTTCTTTCGTAGATTTTGACGATCAACAATATCAATTGATTTCGGATGAATTCAATGAAGGGATTGCTTCAGGAACACCTTGGCAAAAAGGGCCCATTCCATTGGAGTATGCCATTACAGGGTTGGGGCCCATTTTTATTCGGATTGCGGACTTTGATTACTTTAAAGAAATGATGGAAAAAGTTCTATTATTTAAAGAAATTGAACAGGAAGGACCATTCCATTTATTTGAAGTGGGTGAAGGCGGAAACGGTGCACAGGTAGTGGTCGAGCATAACGTGATTCTTCCTCAAGCCCGTCAAGGTTTTGGTACGATTCACCATGCGGCATTCCGTGTTGAAGACCGTTCGGTTTTAGAAGAATGGATCCAGCGTATGGAAAGCTTCGGATTCCCGACTTCCGGTTATGTAGACCGCCACTTTTTTGAGTCGCTGTATGTAAGAGTTGCCCCTCAAATTTTGTTTGAGTGGGCAACGGATGGTCCGGGATTTATGGGAGATGAGTCTTATGAAACACTTGGAGAAAAATTATCTTTGCCGCCATTTCTAGAACCAAAGCGCGAAGAAATCGAAAGATTGGTTCGCCCAATCGATACAGTAAGAAGTACAAAAGAATTTATGAAAGAATAGTGGAATGTTGGAAGGAGATAAATGATGAAACATATTTTTCAACGAGGAACAGATGAAACGAAACCAACTCTTCTTTTACTGCACGGAACAGGGGGAACGGAATCAGACCTCTTGCCTCTTGCGGCCAGAATTGACCGTACAGCCTCTATTCTAAGTGTGCGCGGCAATGTATTGGAGAATGGGATGCCCCGTTTTTTCCGCCGCTTGGCTGAAGGAATCTTTGATGAAGAAGATCTCGTTTACCGTACAAAAGAACTGTATGAATTCTTGGAAGAAGCGGCTTCAAAATATGAATTTGACCGAAATCATATGGTAGCCGTCGGCTATTCCAATGGAGCCAATATTGCCGGAAGCCTGCTGTTTCATTATCAAGATGCGCTTCAGGGAGCCATTTTGCATCATCCGATGGTTCCGCGAAAAGGAGTGGAGTTACCGGATTTGTCAGGTAAGTCCGTGTTTATTGCAGCTGGAACGAATGATCCGATTTGTTCACCGATGGAATCGAAGGAGCTCCAGTCTTTATTGGAAAAAGCAAAGGCAGAGGTACAGCTTCATTGGGAGAGTTACGGCCATCAGCTGACTCTATCTGAAGTGGATGCGGCGGCCGAATGGTACCGAAAGCATTTCTCTTAATGGGATGGGAAAGGAGTGTTACATGTCAAATAGATGACATGTAACACTGACTCTTTTCTTTTACACAGGAGGATTGTGCAGCCTCAAGGCATGATTGTACAGCCTTAAGGCATAACGGATGGTTTTGAAGTTAATTTAGGGTTCTGAATGAGAAAGATAGCAATTCAGTTTTTTTGAGAAAATATCTCGAATTAAAGAATAATTAATAAAGGATAAAAATATATAACTAGTTACATTTAGGAGGAAGAAAAAAATGATGAGTTTAGGTTTATTATTAATACGTTTAGTGATTGGATTATCGTTTATGGCTCACGGAGCTCAAAAATTATTCGGCTGGTTTGGAGGGTATGGTTTAAAAGGAACCGGCGGCTGGTTTGAATCGATTGGGATGAAACCGGGTGTCACCATGGCTCTATTAGCCGGATTGGCAGAGTTGGCAGGCGGAACGTTGTTTGCTTTAGGGCTGTTCACTCCGCTTGCAGGGATTTTAATTGCCGGGACCATGGTAATGGCTATTGTAAAAGTTCATGGCCCCAATGGTTATTGGGCTACACAAAACGGTTACGAGTACAATCTTACATTATTAGTCGTAGCCATCGCTATAGCTCTTACGGGTGCCGGCCAATATTCATTGGATGCTCTTTTCTTTTAATTTATTTTCACCGTATTTTCACTTTTGAAAGGTAAAGTATTACTTGAGCAGGTGATGCTGCTTTTCATAGCCCCCCTTTTTTAGGCCCGTCATTTAGGTGACGGGCCTTTTATTTTCGCCGGAATATGGAAGCGATAGTTTCTTATCACGCAAAAAAAGAATCGAAACGCGCATCGACTTTTTTAACGGAACAGGGGAAACATAACAATAAATCAGGTGCAGGGGGTGAAAGTAGAGGTGCTGCATAGCGTCAAGAATATGGTTTACCGATTTTTTGCGGATCGTTTTTATGATCTTAGTGCCCAAATGGCTTACTATTTTATGCTGTCCATGATTCCATTTTTAATCTTTGTTTTTTCGCTGATCAGTTTTTTGCCTTTTGATTCGGATAATGTACTGCTGATGATTGAACCGTTTGCGCCTGCCAATACATATGGCATGATTCGGTCGACACTCCACAGCCTTTTGAATGACGGGCAAGGACAATGGCTCCCGGTCAGTTTGCTTGCGGCATTTTGGCTCGCTTCCATGGCCGTACAATCGCTTGTCCGGTCATTGAATCATGCGTATCAATTTACACGCCAGCAGCCGTTTCTTGAAGCTCTTTTAAATGATTTATTTTTAACGCTCGGTTTTATGGTTGTTCTGTCCTTATCCTTGTTTGTCCCGATTATGGAGCAGGTGATTCATACGTTTGTCGTCACAAGGGCAGAAGTGCCGGCCTTTTGGGGACAAATGTGGAAGTTCATCAAATGGGGAATCGGGACAGGATTTTTATTCATATATTTTCTTTTGCTATATAAGATCGTTCCGAGCATGAAGTTGTCATGGATCAAAGTGATGCCAGGAGCCCTTTTTGCGACATTGGGATGGCAGGGCGTTTCGCTTATTTTTTCTTATTATGTCGCTTTAGGGAACTATTCCAAAATTTATGGACAGCTCGGCAGCATCATCGTACTCATGACATGGTTTTATTTAACCGCTGTCGTATTGCTTACAGGGGGCTTGATCAATGCAGAGGTGTATCATAAAAACGGTGAACGGGAGAGCCGAACTTATGGCTGATATGTACAAAAACTGGAGGGGGAGTATTGAGTCATTCTTTCAATAGATTAAAAATATTTCAATGACTTATAAACAACAAAGCCGTCGAGTCTATCTCAACGGCTTTGTGACTTAATTTAGTGCTTTTTTTAACGTTTCTATGTTGCGTTTCATTAAACTTACGTAATCTTCATTGTTCTTAATATCTTGATCTGTGATGGACTCTAAGTTATGAAGTGTTAATGGTTCTGCCTTAAGTTCATTTTTTACAATTTCGGCTATTTTGGGCTTCACATTTTGCTCAAAAATGACGTATTTCACGTTTTTTTCACGCGCTTCTTCAATAATGGTTTGCAATTCTTTTTGGGACGGCTCGTTCTCTGGTGAAAGGCCTGCAATGCTAATTTGTTCTAATCCGTAGCGGTCATGCCAATAGCCATAAGCAGCATGTGCTACAACCATTTCTTTTGTTTTTCCATTTTGAATCGTGTTATCAAGTTCTTTATCAAGTTGTTCTAATTGGCCTTTTAATGCCTCGAAATTTTTCTCAAACGTTTCTTTTTGTTCAGGTTTGAACTCGATAAGCGCATTTTTAATATTTTCAGCAAGTGTGATCGCACGAATAGGGTCTAACCAAACGTGTGGATCAAGATCACCGTGATCGTGATGTTCTTCACCGGATTCATGTTGATGAACGTCTTCGTCATGATCTTCGCTGGCGTGATCGTCTTCATGAGATTCTTCACCTTCATGGTGATGCCCTCCTTTAATAAAGGTCACGCCGTCTGCTGCTTCTACAAATTTTACTTTTTCATTTTTTAATGCTTCTGTTGTTTTACTGACAAACCCTTCTAAACCAGCTCCTGTGTAGATAAACGCATCTGCTTTTGCAATATTGATCATTGTTTTTTGTGACGGCTCAAATGTATGAGCATCTACGTTAGGCGGATAAATGCTTTCTACTTTTACATAGTCACCGCCAATTTTCTTCGCAAAGTCTTCTAAAGGAAAAATCGTTGTATAAATGGTTAATTGATCAGTTGTCTCTTTTTTGTCACTATTTTCTGTCGCAGTTTGGCTGCTGCCACAACCTGATAAAAACAGTGCTGTTACTAGTACAAATGTGAAAAATATGACCACCCTTTTCATATTATTCTCCTTATCTCGCTAAAAATATTTTTTAAAACGTAATTATTACGATTTGATTGTTTTATAATAGCTCGTTTTTTCGTAATTGACAAGTTTTTTTAGTGGAACACAGACTAACACCGCCTCTTCCTGCGGCAACGTCTGCGTGACCCGCTTCGTGCGGGCCTAATTAACCTTCGGTGGGGGGTGAAGGAAGATCCCCACCGATGGAAGTTTCCTTTACAACTATCCCGGATCTTTTATGGGAAATAACGTTCAGTTTGATGGTTTTACTTTTAATAGTAAAGATATCAAGAATAATCAAATATTTATTTTTCGATTTGGAATCATTCACTGCGTAGCGGATTCGGGCGTATACGGCATGCTGGTCGAATTTCCAGAAAAAACGACTTTCCATAATGATGAGTGGATACACGTAAATGGGGAATTAAGTTCCATGTACTATCAGCCGTTTAAAAAGACAATACCTGTATTGAAAGTCCAATCATGGAACTATATAAACAAGCCAAGTGATGAATATGTTTATAGACAATATTAACCCTATTGATTTTTATCTCATTTTATAAAAACTAGACTTAAATCTGCTGGATAAGAATCCATTTTGATCAATCTTTTTTCAAAATGGATTCTTTTTATTTATCGTAAAATGCTGGTTTCGAGGTACTTTTGATCAAAATTTATTTCAAAGCAACAATATGATATGCAGTGAAATAGGGAAAATTGCAGGAACAAAGACGTTGAAATAGTACTTGCTTTATAATAATAGATTAATATACTATGTAAATAGTAATCATTTCGATTTACAAAAAGGTGGTTGGAAATCTAGATCATATCCGGCCAGGAAATGAGTTGCATTTCAATTAATTAAGACTAAAGGAGAGGAATACATTGATATTTAAAAGATTTAAATTAGCCGCTTTAGTATTTTTTGTCTTATCCATTCTAGTCGCTTGCTCCGCAACTTCGGAAAAGTCCGATAGTAAGAACAAGGAAGATACTGGTAACGAAAATAAAACAGAAATAGTTTATGCATCAGCCAAAGACATTAATGATATGAATCCACATCTTTACACAGGTTCAATGCCGGCTCAGGGGATGGTATATGAATCATTAGTTGAGAATACGGAAGACGGAATTAAGCCTTTACTTGCTGAATCATGGGAAATTTCAGGAGATGGAAAAGTATACACGTTTCATTTAAGAAAAAACGTAAAATTCCATGATGGGGAACCATTTAACGCAGAGGCAGTGAAGAAAAATATTGATGCTGTGCAACATAATGCAGAAAAACATTCTTGGATTAAACTATCAACCAAAATAGTAAGTTGTAATGTAGTAGATAAGTATACGGTTGAATTGGTACTATCAGAAACATATTATCCAACTTTGGTTGAATTATCCATGACAAGACCTTATGTATTCATATCACCTAAAGATTTTATTAATGGTGAAACAAAAGATGGTGTAAATGGTTTTAACGGTACAGGACCATATATTCTTACTGAACATAAAACTGATGAGTATGCCACTTTTGAAGCAAATGAAAACTACTGGGGTGGCTCACCTGAAATTAAGAAGATTACTTCTAAAGTTCTTCCAGCAGGAGAAACGACATTTTTGGCATTACAAAAAGGGGAAGTAAACTTTGTTTTCACAGATGATCGAGGTGCAGACAGTCTTGATGTCGAAGCAATGAATCAATTAGTTGATTCAGGTGATTATCAACTTGTTAGAAGTGAAGCAATGAACACGAAAATGATCGTAGCTAATAGTAGTAAATCTGAGAATCCAGTAAGTGAAACAGCTGTTCGTGAAGCCATTTGGTACTCTATCGATAGAGAAACCATTAGTAAGGATATTTTAAATGGTACTGAAACAGTAGCCCATACACTATTTTCACCTAACGTCAATTATGCCGATGTCGATTTGAAGAAACGAGGATATGATTTAGAAAAAGCAAAAGAGATTTTAGAAGAAGCGGGTTGGACATTAAAGGACGGTTCGGAAGTTAGAGCGAAAGACGGCAAGAAATTAGCCATGAAACTCTATTATGACAGCAATTCTTCCTCCCAAAAAACTCAGGCTGAATTTATCCAAAGTTCATTAAAAGAGATAGGTGTTCAGTTAGAGATTATTGGTGAAGAGTCCACTTCAATCGCTAATAGAAGATCAACTGGTGACTATGACTTATTATTCAACCAAACATGGGGACTAGCGTATGATCCACAAAGTACAATTGCTGCTTTTACTTCTGAGGCTTCTTATTTACATACGACAAGTGGTATCGCGAAAGCAGACGAACTCTACAAGAAAATTGATGAAGTTATGGTGTCAACTGATGAGGAAACACGAAAATCGTTATATGCTGATATTTTGACAACGGTTCATGATGAAGCAGTCTTTATTCCGATTACAAATGGCAGCGTCACGGTAATTGCTCCAAAAAATTTAAAAGGCATCTCATTTAAGCAAACACAATATGAGTTGCCATTTGAGCTAATGCATTTTGAATAGAAGTATAAATAAAAAGGGGATATTCCCCTTTTTATTTATGAGAAAGTACAAACGTTTACGTATTGATATTTCAATTGAAAGGAGATTTTCTATGGGTAGTTACATCATTAAGAGGATATTCATATCCATTCCTTTACTTTTGATCATTTCGTTTTTGACTTTTGTTTTAATTAATCTTTCTCCCTTAGATCCAGCCGAAGTGGTATTACAAGCGCAAGATGTTCCTGTAATAACAGATGAATTAATTGCTCAAACGAAAGAAGAGTTGGGGATGGATCAGCCGTTTATCATACGATATTTTGATTGGCTCATTGCCTGCTTACAGTTGGACTTTGGGGATTCATACGTAAAAGGAGAACCAGTTTGGTCATTAGTAGGTCCAGCTTTTCTAAATACGTTAAAGCTAACGTTAGTTTCGTCTGTTGCCATTATTGTTTTGTCAATACTATTAGGTGTTATTTGTGCATTGAAGGAAGGAAAAATAATTGATAAATCGGTAAGAGGTATTTCATTTTTCCTAACATCAATGCCGTCATACTGGCTGGCATCCATTATGATTTGGTATGTCTCTGTTAAATTGGATTTATTACCAACAAGCGGGATGGACTCGTATAAGAGTTATATTCTACCGGTTACTGTGATTGCGGTAAGTTATGCAGGCATTTATTTTAGAAACGTTAGAAGCTCAATGTTAAGCAACTTAAATGAAGACTATGTATTGTATGGGAGAGCATGCGGTTTACCAGAGAGGAAAATCACCATGCATATATTAAGAAATTCATTGCAAGTAGCCATATCGATTTTTTGTATGGCTATACCCATTATTTTGGGAGGTACAGTCGTTATAGAAAATGTTTTTGCATGGCCAGGATTAGGAAGTCTAAGCGTTAAATCTATTCTAAGCAGAGATTTTCCAGTTATCCAAGCGTATGTTCTTATTATAGCAGTGGCCTTTGTGTTGTTTAATACGATTTCAGACATTATAAATGCTGCGATGAATCCTAAGTTAAGGAATGATCTCTAAATGAGAATATTGAAAAACTTAAGTAAAGATAAGTTAGGTAGTATATCTTTAATCGTCATTGTTGTAACGATTATTGTTGGACTATTTGCCCCCTTTATTGCGCCCCATGACCCCGTGGAAGTAAATATGAAACTTCGATATGCAACCCCATCGTGGGAACACCTATTAGGCAACGATCACTTAGGGAGATGCATTTTATCGAGATTAATTTATGGAATTCGTCCCAGTGTTTTATGGGTTCTAGTTGCATTAGTAATATCTGTTTTGATTGGGGCTACTTTAGGCTTTATGGCAGGCTACTTTAGAGGAAACGTAGATGCCTTTATTATGAGAATTTGTGATGTCATGCTTTCTTTTCCAGTATACGTTATGACTTTGGCGATTGTTGGTATTTTAGGCGTGGGCCTTGAGAATATTCTGCTTGCGTTTATTTTTATGAAATGGGCATGGTTTGCTCGAGTAATCAGAGCGTCTGTTATGCAGTATGCTGAATTAGAATATGTCAAATTTTCCAAAGCATCCGGTATTAGTGATATAAAAATAATTTATAAGCATATTGTCCCTGTTACATTTTCTGATATCGCAGTTATTTCAAGCAGCTCTATTGGTTCGATGATTTTGCAAATATCGGGACTTTCATTCCTAGGCTTAGGAATACAAGCTCCAAATGCTGAATGGGGAATGATGTTAAATGAGGCGCGGAAAGTTATGTTTACAAGACCAGAGTTAATGTTAGCGCCTGGTATAGCCATTATTATAGTAGTATTGGCATTTAATTTTTTATCTGATGCACTTCAAGTTGCTTTAGATCCTAAATTAGTAACCTCTAAAAATAAGCTTCAAGAAAATTTAACAATCTCTAAAAGGAAGCTTCAAGAAAAAGAGGTGGCAAATTAAATTTATGAATATATTAGAAGTTGAAAATTTGAAAATATGGGATATTAATACCGGTAAAGTGATTATCTATAATAGTTCATTCAATTTAAAGCAAGGAAGCTGTCTAGCAATTGTAGGAGAAAGCGGAAGCGGGAAGTCTGTGACTTGCAGGTCCATTATGAGATTGAATAAATCTTGGCTTCACCAATCAGGGGACATTCTATTCAAAGGTGAAAACTTAAACAATCTCTCTGAAAAAGAAATGAGAAAGAAAAGGGGAAGAAACCTTTGTATGATTCTCCAAAATGGAATGAGTGCATTTGATCCTTCTTGTGTGATTGGTGTTCATTTAAAGGAGACACTTGCCCAACACTTCGGCTGGAGTAATAACAAAATAGAAGAAAAAATGAAAAATGCCATGGAAAGTGTTATGCTGAAAAATCCGATAGAGATTATGAATAAATACCCACACCAGCTATCAGGTGGAATGTTGCAGCGAATTATGATTGCATTGGCATTAGTATTAGAGCCAGACATTATTATCGCTGATGAACCGACCACAGCGCTGGATACAATCTCACAATTTGAGGTTGTTGAACAATTTATTAAATTACGAGACAGAATGAACTGTTCGATGATCTTTATTTCGCACGATTTAGGTGTTGTAAAAAAAATTGCGGATGACGTTTTAGTCATGAAGGGTGGAAAAATTATTGAAAGAGGGAATACCCAAACCATTTTTTCAGAAGCGCAACATGAATATACAAAATATTTAGTATCCACTAGATTAGCGCTGAGTAATAATTTTAAGAAAATAATGGGGAGGAGTAAAATTGCTGAAAGTTGATAGTGTTGAGAAATCCTATAAAAAAGGTGGATTGTTTTCTAAAGAGAGACAGAAAGTTTTGAAGAATGTTAGTTTTGAATGCGGAAGCGGCGAATGTCTCGGCATTATCGGAGAAAGCGGAAGTGGGAAATCAACATTAGGGCGTTTGATAGTAGGGATTGAAAAACCAGATCATGGAACAGTTTTATTTGAAGGGAAAAATGTAGGGGATAGAAGAGTGAGATCAGGTAATATTAGCGCTGTTTTCCAAGACTATAAATCCTCTATTAATCCATTTTTTACTGTTGAAGAAGCAATTATGGAGCCATTAAAAGTTAAATCAAGAGGTCAAAAAGAAAATCAATGCAAGATTGATCATCTATTAAATCAAGTTGGATTAAATCCGTCCTATAGAAAAAAATATCCTCATGAGTTATCAGGAGGAGAGGTTCAGAGAGTGTGCATTGCAAGAGCCATTTCAATAGAACCGAAGTGTATTTTATTAGATGAAGCAATTAGTTCATTGGATGTATCTGTTCAAATGCAAGTGCTTGATTTATTAAAAGAATTAAAAAAAATCTACAATATGAGTTACGTTTTTATAACTCATGATATACAGGCTGCCGCCTATATTTGCGACAGAGTCATTATTTTTAGAAATGGTCAAATTGAAGAAATGGTCAAAATTGAACAATTAAAGGACGTTCAGTCAGAATATGCAAGAAAGTTATTGCAGATGTTAATCACTTTTTAACATTGAAATATACGAAACCTTTGTTACACGATTTAGGAGGAGAAAAATTTTGAGTGGAGCTATGTCTTGGCCTTTTCTGCGTTTGTATATGTTGGTTCTTTTTTATTTTAGTGCCAATTCTATTCTAAATGTGATTATCCCTTTACAAGGGGAATCATTAGGAGCCAGCAATACGACAATTGGCTTGATCATGGGGGCGTATCTGTTTACCACCATGTTCTTTCGACCGTGGGCAGGTCATATTATTCAAAAACATGGGCCGATAAAAGTGTTACGCATTATTCTTATTATCAATGGATTTGCTTTAATACTATATACATTTACTGGATTAGGGGGCTTTCTAGTTGCCCGTATGTTACAAGGGGTGTCGACAGCTTTTTTTTCAATGGCATTACAGATAGGCATTATTGATGCACTGCCAGAGAAGGATCGCTCTCAAGGCATTTCGCTTTATTCTTTATTCTCATATATACCAGGTATTATTGGCCCCATATTGGCATTAGGTATTTGGCAAGGGGATATGGATTACTTTACAGTGATGATGATAGCAATTGCCATCTTTACAGGGTTGTTTGGCTATAGTGCTAAGATGGACAAAGCAGAGGCTCAGTCTGTTACAAATAATGCTGAACAGAGAGTAAATATGTTGGAATCATTTAGTCAGTTAGTAAAAAATCCGTTTTTATTTAAATGCAGCGTATTAATGTTAGTTGCATCAATTGTATTTGGAGCGATTACAACCTTTATTCCACTGTACGCGAGGGAATTAGAAGGCGGCAATGCTGGAATTTATCTGATGCTTCAGGCAGGTATCGTTGTCTTTGCTCGTTTTGCTTTAAGAAAAAGGATTCCTTCAGACGGCAAATGGCATTCTTCTTTTATCATGGGGACTATGCTTATTCTAGCGTTAGCAGCGCAGTTTGTAAGCTTTTCTGTAACCGGTGGACCTATCTTTTTTTATGTAGGCGCAATATTAATGGGAATAGCTCAGGCACTTATCTATCCGACGTTAACAACTTACTTGACCTTTGTTTTGCCACAGGCGAATCGCAATGTATTACTTGGTTTATTTATTGCTACGGCTGATTTAGGTGTTTCGCTAGGCGGTGTCATTATGGGACCGATAGCTGATATATTCTCATACTCATTTATGTATATGATTTGTGCTAGCTTAGGTGTGGCCATGATTATTTTTGGTTATGATCGAAGAAAAATATTTGTTGGGTAATATAAAAAGAACTCTTTTTGATCAAACTTTAATTTAAACCAACCTAAAACACACCAGTATATATGTGAACACTGGTGTGTTTTAGATGTTCTAAAACTTATTTACTGTATTACGTAACAGTCACTAGCTCCACAGGTCCGTGATCGTCACAATGGTCTCCATGGACATGGTGAAGACGGCCGTTTACTAAGTAGTCCATATGATCACCATGAGGAACCAATTCATGACCACAGTCGCTATCATGATGACATCCACAATTCATAGGAGCGCATTCATCTGGATTTGTCTCGGATACAGGAATTTTACATTCATCCCAATGTCCGTTATGTTCATGATGGAGATGCCCGTTATGAACATAATCAAGGTGATCATCATGTTTAATTTTCGTATGGCCACAAGCAACACTATGCTTATGTGGGTGTTGTTCATGGATTTCGTGCTCTTTTCCCATTATTTACCCCCTATTTGAAGATACTTGTCCTTACATTGAGTATGCTATCCCTAATACTCCTTCACTAAACATTTTATTTGGCTGTAATAATGGTGAAAATTATTATTTGCGAAGTTGAATTGAAATTAGAAAAATACCCAATAACCCAAGAAGAAGAGATTATATTTTCCTATTTCTGCTTTTCACAAAGTGTAGTTATTGTAAGGAGAATTGAGACGTATAGGAGCTTTGAATATTCATAATATCTATATCTTTTCCAATTAAGACGATACAAGGATCTATCGCGCGTTTTTGCGGAAAATCACTAATATGCACTTGATTAGAACTATACTGAAATGAGTAAACACCAGATTCACCTTTTAAAGGTACGTATCCTTTTCCGCGTATAATTCCTTCTGGTAATGATTTTAACCATTTTTTTAGTTGTCTTCTGGATACAGAAGGAATATCTTGAATCGTAATGGTTTTAATACCAGTGTGATGTACATGATCGTGATTGTGTACGTGGTCATGATTACATGTAGAATGGTCATGATGGTGATGGCTGCATGTCTGGTGTTCGTATGAAATTACGGTAGCGTTTGCCTGTTTTTGCAGTAGTTCTCTTATATCTACGTTCCCATACGAAGTTTTAATTACTTGTGTCTCTGTGTCTAGGGACTTAGCAAGTTTAGCTTCGATTTTTTGCAATTGTTTTTCATTTACTAGATCTACTTTATTGAGTACGACGGATGTCGCTCCCTTAATTTGATTTTTAAGCAAATCACGAATTGTTTTGAATGTAAAAATGTTTTGATTTTCTAGATATGTGCTAGCATCAATCACGCTGATAACGGATTGAATATCAAAGGAATGCACAAGAGATGGACTAGCAATTACTTCTACAAGTTCTAACGGATTGGCAACGCCTGTCCCTTCAATAAATAAAGCATCTATAGGTTTTTTAGAATGGGTTTCTAAAAGGGAGGTTAATGTTGCTTTTAAGTCCTCTTGAATCGTGCAACAAATACAACCATCTAGTAATTCCAACACAGTCTCATCTTGAAATAAGTGATTTTCAACGTTCACATTTCCTAGCTCATTCAATAAAATAGCTGATTTTATATTTTGAGATCTGCAGTACTCCATTATATGTAGTAACAATGTTGTTTTTCCGCTTCCCAAAAATCCTGAAATAATATAAGTCGGTATTTTTTTCATTATATTTCTCCTCGTTCCATAAGAGTTTTATAAAACGTAAAAATTAAGCTTTACATTAACAGATATCCAATTTTAAAATGATGATGTATAGTGATAGCGCCTTATAAAAATAACGCATTCTTTGTAGGAAGATAGAATCCTATTTTCCTTAACGGGTATACTGGATCAGGCCTAGAAAAATAATCGATACACTGCTTCGTATACGTACTTTCAAGCATTTAGAAATGCTTATAAGTCCCATGTAACTAAGTGTATCGATTACTTGTAAAATAGCTAAGAATAAAAATCTCCGTTTAAAATATTTTTGATACTTTGCCTACTTTTTCTTTGTCTTTAGGTATTCCAACTACAATTCCATCTGCACGCTCAAATCCTTGACCATTAAACGAATGGCTCACTTTACCTGTACAATCCTCACCGGTTATAAGGGAGTCCACAAACAGAGGGGCATCTTCAGGTTTTAAATCTTTGTACCATATACCTGTTGGATAGGCGATGGCAACGCACTTATCATGGCATCTTCCATTGCAACGTGTGCGAGTGGTATGGATGATATCATCTAATTCCCGATGTGAAATCTCTTTACGGATAGCTTGAGTCAGTTCCTCGGCTCCCACCTGATTGCAGCTGCTGCCATTACAAATGAGAACATGATGCTGTGTTTCACTTAAATCCCAAGTCGCCATATTGTATCCTCCTAAACACAAAACGTAATGATTACGATTTAAAAATCATTATTATCCAATTTTTCGCTTAACAAACTACTTATATTCATTTTTATCTACATGACGTACCAAGTAATAACTACAACCAAGAGAGAAGAGACGTTAAATAAACTTTTTATTCACCAACTCGACTTTTTGACGCCTGGAAGCTGTCCCTTATGGGCTAATTCTCTAAATGCAATCCTTGACATCTTAAATTTTCTTAAATAGCCTCTAGGTCTTCCTGTAATTTCACAACGATTGTGCAGGCGGGTAGGGGAGGAATCTCTCGGTAAATTCCGCAGTGCTTCATAGTCGCCTCTTGCTTGTAATTCTCTTCTCAATTCAGCATATTTCTTGACCATTTCTTGGCGTCTTTTCTCTTTTGCTACTTTAGATTTTTTTGCCATATGATTTCATCCTTTCTCATTACTCATTTTTTCTTCCTGTGTAGAAAGTTTATGTGTGTATAAAGCGTAATCATTACTATTTGTGTTGTGTTATTTTAACTTATCTTTAAATCATGTGCAAATTACTTAACGTTCCTTCTAAGAGATCTTATTGCATGAGGAACAATCACCATAAACTTCAAAGAGGAAGTGTTGGATTTCAAGTTTGTTGACCATCATGTGCAAGTTTAAATCCAGGTTGAGTGGATGAACTGAACCACATTGCTCACAAATAAAATATCCGTACAATTGATCTGAGTGAATGGGATTAACCAAGAAAAATTGTTTTTCACCATGTTTAACTCTCGTTTCAAGGAATCCCAATTGAACAAGAAGGTTTAGATTGCGATAAATCGTATCGTGACTAATGTTAGGGTAGATTCTTTGCATTTTAATGATGAGCTGTCGTGCTGAAAGAAAAGAACGGCTCTCAAATAAGAAGCGTATAAGCTGTTTTCTCTTATCGCTTAGAAGATACCCTTTCTCCCTTATAGATTGAAAGAGTGATTGAAGAGAATTCACATAACTCCCTCCCTATTTTATAAATAGTAATCATTACGATTTAAAGTCTAACTTATTTCCATCTTATTTGTAAATAGATAATCGGTTTTTTTTCGTAATAATTCCGATTTATTGAAAATAATCATTTATTAAGCAAACAAAATGGGGGAAAGATTCATGAAAACGACCAAAATTCCTGTTTATTTAATTAATGGTTTCCTTGGAAGCGGTAAGACAACAGCACTTATTAAATGCATAGAGTATTTCAAAAAGAAGAATAAAAAAACTGCTATTATTCTGAACGAGCTTGGAAATACAAACCTTGAGAAACATCTTTTCAAGGATGAGTCTCTATATGAATTATTAAACGGCTGCATCTGTTGTTCCATACAAGATGACCTAAGAAAGGTATTGGATGAAATGGTGGTCTTGGTCAATGAAGACAAAATAGATGTCCTTTTAGTTGAAGGGACGGGTGTGGCAAACCCTTCAGAAATACATTTCGTCTTTGAAACGGGTTCATTTAAGGACAGATTTTCCATTGAAAGTTCGATTTGTATAGTAGATGGAACGAAACTCCAAAGTTATCTCAGTGTTTTTTCAAGTTCAAAGGAAGTACGAGAACTACAAAGGGAACAATTAGAAAGTGCTACAATGATAGCCATAAACAAAGCTGATCTTCTACGTCATGAACAAGTTGAAAAAATCAAAAAAATCATTGGTAAAATGAATGGTTCCGCTGTAATAATAACTACTTCTTATGCTGACGGATTAACAGATATGTTAGAGGAAATAATGACTGTTTCAATCCCTTTCTTAGAGGAGACCAATAGAAAAAAACATCATGATATAAAAGCGATTAAATTGAATAAGCTAGAAAACATCAGTCGTAAAAAAATACATAATATGCTTAAACAACTTGATAGTAGATTGCTTAGAGCAAAAGGGATCATAAGAGATCAAAACGATCAAAGTTGGTATCATTTTCAATATAGTTCGGGTAGGCTTGAGTGGGAAAAATTAGAGGATGATGTAAACGTAAATGAAGGCCAAATCATATTAATTGGGACAAATATTCATAGACAAGACATATTACTATAAAAAAAGGGGTTTTTATGTGTCCATTTCTTCGTCATTGAAAGATTTTTTTCTATATGCTATGTTTCTTTTTTTCGTTTATTTATTCTTTTTTGGTAATGAAGATATGCTGACTTCCTTTGGAGTGACCCTTAGTGAAGAGTGGAAAGCAGTCTTCATTGTTTTCCTCAGTTTGTTGTTAGAGGCTCTTCCTTTTATCATCCTAGGAGCTATTGCTTCTTCGGTTATTCAGCTATTTGTAGGAGAGCAAACCATCCGAAGGTTAGTTCCGAAAAGTCCCCTTCCTGCCATGATTGTAGCATTATGTATAGCAGTGATCACTCCAGTGTGTGAGTGTGCTATTATACCGGTGGTAAGAAGGCTTATTCAAAAAGGCGTACCAGCACACGCAGGAACTGTTATTCTTGTAGGTGCACCTATTCTTAATGTGGTTGTATTTGCCTCTACTTACTATGCCTTTCAAAATCAGCCTGCCATCTATTTTGGAAGATTTATACTATGTGCTTTAACAGCTCTTGTTACCGGGCTGATTATGTACATGGTCCTTTCAAAATCTGAAATTCTTAAAATCAGAAAAGAAGATTTAATATCTAATGTCCACTTATCAAATGAAAGAGGAACTTCGAAATGGAAAGCCATTATTCATCACAGTTCACATGAGTTTTTTCAAGTGGGTAAGTATTTTATCATTGGTGCTTTTTTGGCAAGCCTTGCTCAAGTCTACATTGAGCGTTCGGCTTTAGCCCAAGCTGTATCTGGTCCTGTTGCCGAAACAACGATCATGATGGGACTTGCCTTTTTATTATCGATTTGTTCCGAGGCTGATGCATTCGTGGCTGCTTCTTTTAAAGGGACTTTTCTTCCTTCAGCTATTTTGGGGTTTTTAGTATATGGCCCGATTTTAGATTTAAAAAATTTTCTAGTCATGTTTTCCTATTTCAAAATGCGATTTATCCTTTTTTATACTGTCGTTGTAACGATCATTATATTTATCCTGTCAATTATTGCAGGGCAATATATTTCGAAGGTGGGATTATGGTGAAGAGAAAAGAGCCTCCTTCTTGGCGAGCAAAGAATGAATTGCAAGGTATATTATTAATTGGCTTTAGCTTAGTTATTTTCAAATTGTATGTCACTCATAATATTGCTGCGGTATTGGAACCTAGAATGAATCCCTCTATCATGTTTACCATGTTTAGCCTTTTTATTATGGGTTTTTTCAGAGTATGGAATAGCGATATGAGGGGAGCGGATTGTGATTGTGAAGTATGTGATACATCATCTAGCCCATTTAGGACGGTTATACAATATTCATTGTTCTTGATTCCTATTATTCTATCACTATTAATGAGTGATTTCACTCTTGATATGGATGTCTTTTCAAGATAATTAACTTCTAGGGTTCTGGTGCAAATATGACGTTCGTTTAAAAAAGACGTGTGTATTACAAAATTACCCTATAGTTTACTTTTGCATTTATCAAGTAAATATGTTTAAATATTCTACATAAATCGAAATGATTACTATTTTCACCAATGCTTTATAGGGGCTATAAGAAAATCGAGTACCTCAACTTGTTGAGTCTTTTTTCTCTGGAAAGAGAGGGAGTCACACGTTTACAGGTGAAGGATTCAAACCAACAGACGGAATCATACCAGAAAAGAAGAAAAACAAAGGAATTGTGAGACGAGTTTCTAAAAAGTTTTAGCAAGGCATGAATAGTAAAAATCTTAATGGTTGAGAGGGAATGACAATGAATAAAAAAATACCTGTGACGGTTTTAAGTGGATATTTAGGAGTGGGAAAAACTACTCTTTTAAATCATATTTTGCAAAATCGCCAAGGGCTTAAGGTAGCTGTTATTGTGAACGATATGAGTGAAGTAAATATCGATGTTGAATTGGTAAAACAGGGGGGAGGGCTTTCTAAAACAGAAGAGAAGCTGGTAGAAATGTCAAACGGCTGTATCTGCTGTACGTTAAGGGAAGATCTATTAATAGAGGTAGAAAAGCTTGCTAAACAAGGAAATATAGATTATATCGTCATTGAGTCGACTGGGATTAGTGAGCCAATCCCAGTTGCTCAAACTTTTTCTTATATTGATGAAGAACTTGGAATTGATCTAACGCACTTTTGTCGTTTAGACACCATGGTAACAGTTGTAGATGCAAATCGATTCTGGAAGGATTTCCAGTCAGGTGATCGTCTATTAGACAGAAAGGAAGCGTTGGGAGAAGAGGATACTCGTGAAATTGCGGACCTTCTCATTGACCAAATTGAATTCTGTGATGTGCTTGTCTTAAATAAGTGTGACTTAGTGTCTGAAGAAGAATTGATAAAGCTAGAAAACGTATTAAAAACATTACAGCCTACCGCGAAATTAATTCGTACCGTAAAAGGAACTATTGATCCTCAATCAATTTTAAACACGGGATTATTCAATTTTGAGGAAGCAAGCTCCTCCGCTGGATGGATTAAAGAATTAACTCAAGGACATCATCAGCATACACCCGAGACTGAAGAATATGGAATTTCTTCCTTTGTTTACTCAAGACGTTTGCCTTTTCATTCAGAGCGTTTTAACAATTGGGTTCACTCTATGCCGGAAAATATTGTAAGGGCAAAGGGAATTGCTTGGTGTGCTACTAGAAATAACTTGGCAATTTTAATGTCACAGGCAGGACCTTCTGTTAACATTGAACCGGTCTCTTATTGGGTGGCTTCTTTGCCAAAAGTAGAGCAGCAACAAATTTTAAGGCAAGATCCACATTTGTTAGACGAGTGGGATTTGGAATTTGGAGATCGACATACGAAATTAGTATTTATTGGAGTGGATTTACAGTCCGATGAAATCATAGAGGAATTAGATAAATGCTTACTAACGGACTCTGAATTTGATGAAGACTGGTCCACTCTACCTGATCCATTTCGTTGGAATTTGCAAAGAGCTTAGCGAGAGGGAGTGAAGAAGTTGATTTTATCAGGAAAAACGCTCCTCACAAAAATTCAAAATAACGAATTGGTCGTTTACAAAGGGCAACTGCCAGGTATTAAAAAATCAAGTTGGTAAGCATTTTGTAAAGAGATTTAGTTAAAAAAGTTTTTGAGTATTACATCATCAAAGTCTAAAGGTTGAGAAATGAGAGTGAATGCAAGTAAAAATAAAATCTTCATTTCCTCATATTTATTATGTAACTGATAGGACATGCTGTAATATCGATGCCGATAAAGAACTTTGTTTAACCAATGATCAACTGTTATTAAATGCTTTTCATTAGAGGGACTCTTTTTTATTGTTTCGAAAATACAAATTAAACTTAATAAATACAGGAAAATAGCTTTTAAAATAGATTCAACAAAGAAATGGATGATGGCAGATGAAAAAAGTGGAAATATACATACTAGGTGGTTTCCTAGGAAGTGGGAAGACAACATTATTACAAAATCTTCTGAAGGAAGAGAAGAAAACGAATCAAAAAGTCGCCGTTTTGATGAATGAGATAGGAGAGCATTCTGTTGACACAGACATTATTGGAAAAGAAACTCCTCTAAAGGAACTTTTAAACGGATGTATTTGCTGCACCATGAAGGATGAGGTGGAAATTCAACTTCTCTCTATATATAAACAGCATCAACCGGATGTGATTTATGTAGAAACGACAGGGGTTGCCCATCCAATAGAAGTATTAGATGCCTGTCTCTCACCTGTTCTTGCACCATACATTGAAATTAAATCTATCGTCAATGTTGTTGATTCAAAGAGATGGCTAGATCGAGATAGACTTAGCTTACGCTTAAAGAAGTTACTCGAAGAACAAGTGAGACATGGTGATCATGTACTAATCAATAAAGTAGATTTAATTACAGAGGAAGAACGTGAGTACCTTCAAAAAGAAATAATGGAAATCAATCCAAGAGCGAAGGCACATTTAACAAATTACTCTAACATTTCAATAAAAGAACTCAGCCAATCGAGTCGTTCCTCTATCGACAGTCACGAAAAATTGCATGTACACAATCACTTACATATCCAAACCATGACTTATCAATTTCAAGGGCCAGTAATAAAAGAGGAATTTGACGAATGGTTAAAAAATATTCCTGAGTCAATTTACCGTATAAAAGGATTCCTGCAGTTTAGAGGTGATGAAGTGAACACTCATTTATTTCAATATTCCTATAGGCTTCCATTCTTTTTTCCGCAATCAATAAAATTCCCTAAAAACCTCGTGTTTATTGGAGAAAACCTTAATAAAGCAATCATAAAGGAAGAATTAATGCAGCTAGAACAGAATGCCAAAAGGAAAGTCATGATGTGAAAACAAACTCTGATGCAAATATTAAGGGACAGAAACATAAAATGCTTGATTCCTTTTAAATCATAAATTTTTACACAGTTTACTGACTTGTAAGAGCCTTTTTGCAAAATAAGTCAAAATTTATTGATTGAAATGTTTAGCTATGTTGTTTATATGGCCAATCTACAAATCGTAATAATTTCGATTTGTAGATTATTTTATTCAAAGAGGAATGATAGAATATGAAACTCAAAAAAATAATTATAGTTGGAGCTGGTCCTTCTGGGATTGGTTTTGGCATTTTGTTAAAACAATTGGGAATTGAAGATTTTTTGATTCTGGAGAAAGACATTGTTGGTTCTACTTTTTTCAAATGGCCAAAAGAAATGAAACTAATTACCCCATCGTTTACTGGACATGGTTTTGGCTTACTGGACCTGAATGCTATTACTCCTGACACATCGCCGGCTTATACATTTGATAAAGAACATTTGACGGGTGAAGATTACGGATCCTATCTGGAATTAATGGCAGAACATTTCGACTTACCCATCTATGAGGAGGCTTTTGTTCATAAAGTGGTTAAAGAAGGAGAGCATTTTAAGCTGACTGTTAATGATGAAGAGATAGTAGCTGAAAATCTTGTATGGGCAACAGGGGAATTCCAATTTCCTAGAATGCATTCTATTGAAGGGGCTGAACTTAGTATCCATAATAGCCAAGTACGTTCTTGGGGAGAACTTCAGGGGGATGAATTTATAATTATCGGTGGATATGAAAGCGGCATCGATGCTGCTTATCATTTGGTTAAAAACAACAAAAAAGTCACCGTTCTATCTAGATCCTCCATTTGGAATTCTGAGGACGCTGATCCTAGCCTGTCTTTGTCACCTTATACAAAAGAAAGATTGTTGAGCATACAGGAGTCAGGACAATTAAACCTTGTTGGGAATGCAGAAGTCGTTAAAATAACAAAAGAAGAGAGATCATACTTTTTACATCTTGTAGACGGTACTGTTTATCAGTCAAAAACGCAACCAATCTTAGCAACAGGGTTCCTATCTGGAGCAAACCAGATCCAGTCCTTATTTGAATGGGAAGAGGATGGCGTTCCCGCTTTAACAGAGCAGGATGAGTCAACCATTACATCGAATCTTTTCTTGCTTGGACCAAATGTTAGACATAAACAAGTCATCTTTTGCTTCATTTATAAGTTTCGTCAGCGCTTTGCCGTTGTTGCGAAAGAGATTCTTGATCGAAGTGACATTTCATACAAAGAAGAAGTGTTTGAAAAATAAAGACGGAATCAAATGTTTTTGGATGATTTGTCTTGCTGTGAGGTTAAGTGCGAATGTTAGTTCAAGCAGAAGCTACTTCAAGAAGCCTCCTATTAGGGTTTGAATCATCAGGTAAATCCACTTTATTTTCACGATTAAGTGGAGAGGCCGTCGGGGAAGAGACCAATGTCAAAGGTTCGACATATAGCATACGTTTAAATCATGTGAATGGCCAAATTCTTGTGGATTCACCTGGTTTAAATTTTTCTGAATCAATCACTAATGGAATGACTATAAACGAAGTGGAGAAATCAACAAATATCATTGTCGTTGTTAGAGGAACTCATTTACAAGAGGAACTTGCTAAGCTTTACCCCCTTATTCAAAATAAACAAAGACGAGTTATGATTGTAGCTACTCATGCAGATAAGATGACAAAGAAGAGTAAACAACTATTGAGTCAGGCTATCATTACTCATAAACTTCCACTATTTATAGTAGATACTAGAAATCTGTCAGCTGCTATTATTCAGCAAATAATGGAGCTGTTAAACGGGCAAAAAAACCTTTCAGATGAGAAAATTCAATATCTATTGGAGGTAGATCTTGAGAAGGTTGAACCAAAAGAATGGATTTTTGATTATCCATTAGTTGGGGCGGTAGTGGCTATCATAAGTTTAATTAGTATGTTTCTTTTGCCTGTTATTGCAGCCTATTTCATTTCAGCTTACATGCAACCATTATTTGATAGGTGGTTTATCCAACCTTTAACTAGTTTATTTAGCCAAGGTTACCCTTTCATAGAAGAGATATTTGTTGGTGACTTCGGTGTTCTATCCTTAGGGATTTATTCATTTATTTGGGCATTCCCAGTCGTATTTTTGATTGGATGCAGTACAGCACTTGCTGATGAAACGGGTTTGAAAGATCGAATAATAGATGTGTTGGATCCGTATTTACGAAAAATTGGGTTGAATGGAAGAGACCTTATTCCCATCATTTCTGGATTTGGCTGTAATGTAGTGGCTGTATTTCAAAGTCGCAGTTGCAGCTTATGTACAAGGAAACAGTGTGTATCATTCATTTCGTTTGGATCTGCGTGCAGCTACCAAATCGGAGCAACGTTGTCTGTCTTCAATTCAGCTAACAATCCTTGGATGTTCTTTCCTTACATCCTTGTCCTGTTTTTAGGCGGAGCTCTTCATTCAAGAATCTGGTACAAGAATAACTCAGCTTCAAATTCTGTTGTAAGTTTAAGAAGGAGCTTTCTCCAAAAGCCTACTATTAAAGGATTCTCCTTCAAATTAAGAAGTGATTTAAAACAATTCTTTACACAGGCCATGCCAATTTTTATTCTTATATGTTTCATAGCTAGTATTCTGCATTTTATAGGAGCCATTGAGTATTTCTCTTATTTATTTTTACCATTGTTAAATCTTCTACAGTTGCCTGTGGAAGCTGCATTAGGATTGGCATTTTCCATCATTCGTAAGGATGGTATTTTAGTCTTTAATGAAGGTAATGGCACGCTATTTACACAATTATCCGGTGCTCAGTTATTTATGTTGGTTTTTTTAGCCTCTACGATGACATCTTGCCTTGTCACAATGCTAACAATTTGGAAGGAATTTGGTCTAAAATCAGCTGCAAAGTTTGTTTATCAGCAATTCCTAACTTCAATTGTTTGTACTTTTGGTATTTTGGGAGTGACGTATATAATCAGGGAGTTATTGTAGTTATCTTGATGAAGAAACTGAGGGATTAAAGATAAGGATGAACCAGAAGTTTAAGGAATTTGATTAATTTTTTAGGCTATCTAATATTTCAGCTCAATATATGGGCTAATCTACTAAAAGTGTTGGAAAGAAAAGTGAAGAGAAATAGGAAACTATCTCAAAGAAAAGAGGAAAGATGATGAGTGTTGAGCAACATAAGAAAGAAGCGCCTAGAAAGGTAAATTGCAAAGTCATCACAGTCAGTGATACACGTACGAAAGAGACAGATAAAAGTGGAAGTTTGATTATAAAGATGTTAGAAGAAAACTACCATTCTATACATGATTATGATATCGTAACCGATGATTATGAGGTAATAAATGAAGCCATAAAAAAGGGATGTTTAGATAAAGAAATCGATGTTGTCTTATTAAATGGTGGAACAGGTATAGCGAAACGTGACGTTACAGTGGAGGTTGTTCAAAGTTTACTAGAAAAAGAGCTAACAGGATTCGGCGAGATATTCCGTATACTTAGTTATTTAGAGGATATTGGTTCTGCAGCGATTTTAAGCAGAGCAATTGCTGGTGTATCTCATGAGACAGCGATTTTTTCTATGCCAGGATCTAGTGGGGCGGTCAAACTAGCCATGGAAAAGCTCATTATTCCAGAGATATCCCATGTAGTGAGAGAAATACGTAAAGACTCTAAATAGGGAAGAATTAGGATGGGAATGAATACCTATAACTAAGGAAGTATAAAAAGAAGCTGATTCTGCTCTAGAGTCAGCTTCTTTTTATCTCATTTGGTATATGTAAGGGTAGCTATGGCATCATGTAAATGAATAGATTCCTCGTTCCTGCATTCTACTGTAAAAGATGTTATCCACTCTATTTCATAAAGGTCTGCTGCCACGAGCCGTACCATATCCTCTACAAAACGAGGATTTTCGTATGCTTGTTCCGTAACGGCTTTTTCATCTGGTCTTTTTAATACGGGATGAATACACGCACTTGCATTTGATTCGGCGGCATCCAATAAAGCTCTTTTCCAATCCTGTTTTTCATCATAATCGTTTGAAAGGTGAGCTTTCATCGTAACATATCCGCGCTGGTTATGAGCACTATACTCACTAATCTCTTTAGAACATGGACATAAGGTAGTAATTCCACATGTTAAGGTTACTTCATTCATAAAACCTGTCTCTTGACTGTAGGAAATACATATTTTTGCATTTGCATGATTTAACCCAATCAGACCGGATGAAGGACCTTGACGTTCGTAAAACCAAGGAAATTCTACTTCAAGTTTTGCATCTGCTTGCTCTAATCTCACTGATAGTTCTTTCACAAAGTCATGTAACATAGAAAATTCTAATACAAAGCCCTGTTGCCGATACTTTTCAAGTTGCTCCGTAAACCGGCTCATATTTGTTCCCTTATGATCATGTGGAATACTAGAGGTTAAAGTAAAAGTTGCGACAGTCGTTTGTTGAACTGGCTGCAGCAAGCTGTTTACATTAACGGGCATTTTTACATTACTAATACCGACTTTGTTTAAAGGAAATAAGAAATTGTTCTTCTTATTCTGCAAATCAACCATTTCATGCTTTTGTGTAGGTTTTGTCTTAGAACCTGGAGTAACTGAGCCGAAAAGAATATGCCTCTCAGCCTTAGATGGTAGTTGAATATTCATTGTTTCACCCTATCTATATCTTTTTCTAGAAGTCTTGATTTAAAACAAATACTTCTACAATTTTTTTCGTGTATTTGTAATTTTATAATCAGCATTTTTTAAATCTGTCAAAATCCTTTCTACTGGATACATATTCTTTGTTCTCCTTTCTCTAAGCTGCGATTGCCTTATACAATAAATATAATCACAGTTTGATAAGCTTATCTGGATAGTATTAATTATAATGAGATAAAAATATATTGTAAAACGAAATGATTACTATTTATATTATTTATTTGTAACATGTTCTATTTGTCTACATTTTCTCTTTCTTTCAAATTCCTACTTGTTTTTTTTTAAAAAACGTGATAAATTATCAATTGCACTCATATAAATCGTAAACGTTACGATTTGAAAGTGAAAGGAGAGCATGCATATGTATGAATGGATCATTGTCGGTGGCGGCATTCAAGGGATTACAATGGCTACCTTTTTGCTTAAGCAAGACAAAACAACAATTGATAAACTTGCAATTATTGATCCACATTCTGAACCGCTTGCGAACTGGAAACATTGCACAAATATCATCTCAATGCCTTATTTGCGCTCTCCGTCTGTTCATCATTTAGATGTTGAACCATTTGGGCTGCAAGGATTTGTGAAAAGCAACTCGCATGATTGGAATACTGCTTTTTACGGACGATATAAACGTCCCTCTCTGCAAGCATTTAATGAGCATTGTGAACATATCATTGACGATTTGTTGCTGCATAAAGCTTGGATTCAAGGTCGTGTAAGAGGTGCTGATCGAATGGAAAGCGGCTGGAGTATCAAACTACATAATGGACGGGAACTAAGAGGGAAAAATCTAGTATTGGCTATAGGGATTAGCGAGCAGCCGTCTTGGCCCGAATGGGCAGAAAAGTTAAAACAAGAATCGGATTCTTCCGTGTATCATATTTTCGATACTGATTTGCCAGACTTTGAGCAGTTGAAATATCCCTTTACGATTATCGGCGGGGGCATTACATCTGTTCACCTAGCCATAAAATTAAGTGCTTTGTTTCCTAAGGATGTAACGTTATTAAAACGACATCCGTTTCGCTTTTATGATTTTGATAGTGACCCTGCTTGGCTAGGTCCAAAAAATCAGCTGATGTTTCGAAAGCTAGAAAGCTATAAAAAACGGCGTGAGAAAATCATAGATGCGCGTCATAGAGGCTCTATTCCACGTGATTTACACGTGAAATTATTACATCAACTCCAACAGGGCCGTCTGCATATAGCGGATGGGCAAGTTGAACAGGCTGCAGTAAGAAACGGTCAGATCATGTTGTATGATGATCAGGACAATATGATTCATCAAACGGGCACCGTTTTATTAGCGACAGGCTTTAAGCCAACATTACCAGGAAAAGAATGGTTGATGCCAATGATTTACAAACATCATTTACAATGTGCTGAATGCGGATATCCAATCGTTTCAAAATCACTACAATGGGGGCCAGATTTATATGTAACAGGCGCATTGGCAGAACTTGAAATGGGACCGATTGCCCGTAATATTTCTGGAGCCCGCCAAGCAGCGGAACGGATTGTCAGCAGCTTATGAACATTCATTTCTTTATTGCTCATATATAGTTGGAATCATTCTTTTTCTATAGAGACTGTCAATGTTAAATAACAATTCATTAAAAATATGTTTTCATCAAGAAAAAAGAGTCATTCTATACTTTTTAAATCGTAATGATTACTTTTTATAAGGAGGTTTTTTTATGAAAAAAGTACCCGTAACAGTGTTAAGCGGTTATTTAGGTTCTGGAAAAACGACATTATTAAATCATATTTTAGAAAATAGAGAAGAAAAGAAAGTGGCCGTCATTGTCAATGACATGAGTGAAATTAATATTGATGCTTCACTCGTCAAACAAGGCGGATTTTCCCGAACGGAAGAGAAGCTCGTTGAAATGCAAAATGGCTGCATTTGCTGCACACTTAGGGAAGATTTAATTAAAGAGGTAGAAAAGCTTGCCTCATTGGGCGATATCGATTATATCGTGATTGAGTCAACGGGAATTAGTGAACCGGTGCCTGTGGCTCAAACGTTCACATATGTAGATGAAAATCTGGGAATTGACTTATCCGCATTTTGCAGACTTGATACGATGGTAACCGTTGTAGATGCCAATCGTTTCTGGCATGACTTTGCTTCCGGAGAGAGTTTACTTGATCGGAAAGAGGCGACGGATGAAACAGATACGAGAGAGGTCGTCGATTTACTAATTGATCAAATTGAATTTGCCAATGTCATTTTGCTAAATAAGATTGATTTAGTGGCAGAAGGGGATATAGCCGAATTAAAAGCGGTCCTGCAAAAATTAAATCCAGAGGCCCGTATTATTGAAACGGACCATGCTCGTCTTCCACTTGACCACGTGCTGAATACACACTTATTTGATTTTGACAAAGCGAGTCAAAGTGCCGGGTGGATAAAAGAATTAAATAATGAACATACACCAGAAACAGAGGAATATGGAATTTCTTCTTTCGTTTACCGCAGAAGGCTTCCTTTCCATCCGGAACGATTCATGAATTGGTTAGAAGATTGGCCTGTCGATGTTGTCCGGGCGAAAGGATTTATCTGGCTGGCCTCACGCAACAATATGTCTGCCTTGCTGTCACAAGCTGGTCCTTCCATTATTTTTCAAGGGGCGGGGGAATGGATTGCGGCTTACCATGAAGAGGAGAGAGCGCAAATGTTAAAGGAAGAACCGGAGTTACTTGAGAGATGGCATGAAGTATATGGTGACCGGATGACGGAACTCGTCATGATTGGGATTGACATGAATCAAGCTGAAATCGAACAATCGCTGGATGCCTGTCTACTAACGGAGGAAGAAATGAAGAAAGACTGGTCTTCGTTTAAAGACCCTCTTCCGCCGTTTGTAGAAGCTTAATGAAAAGAGGAGGAAATCATAATGAGAGTAAAAATTACATTAGCATGCACAGAAACAGGAGATAAAAACTATATTACGACGAAAAACAAGCGTACTCACCCTGATCGCTTAGAGTTAAAAAAATATTGTCCTCGTTTAAAAAGACATACATTGCATCGAGAAACAAAATAGATAGTAAAAAAACAAGCATTTGTGAAGTGACCCCTAAAAGTTAGACACGGTTATTTCATTAGGCAGCTTGGTAAAAATGAGTTCGGTATTGAACCGGACTCATTTTTAATTTTGCCTTCATCCGTTTCGTATTGTAGTAATGTATATATTTTCCTAATTCTATTTTAAAATGATCTACACTTTCAAACTCTTTTATGTAGAGGAATTCCGACTTCATGATCCCAAAGAAATTCTCCATTACTGCGTTGTCGTAACAGTTTCCTTTTCGAGACATACTTTGCACAATACCTCTTGAATCAAGAGTACGGACATATTGCTTCATTTGATAATGCCAACCTTGATCTGAATGCATCAGTAGCTGGTGATCTTCAGGTAAACGTTCTAATGCTTTCTCTAACATTTCTGAAACAAGTGAATACGTTGGTCTAGGGCCAATTGTAAATGTAATAATTTCACCGTTAAACAAGTCTAATACAGGTGATAAATAAAGTTTCTCGCCAAATAATTTAAACTCTGTGATGTCTGTTACCCATTTTTGATTCGGTGCATCTGCATTAAAATTGCGATCTAAAATATTTGGTGCAATTTTACCGACTTTCCCCTTATAAGACTTATATTTTTTCATACGCACCACACACTTTAATCCAAGCTCTTTCATAATGCGCTGAACCTTCTTGTGATTCACTTTCTGACCACGATTCGCTAACTCATCGTAGCCATAACGACCTTCATTTTCCTCATAAATCGCTTTAATTTCAGCTTTCAAATCGGCATCTGGATCCGGACGATTCATTTTCTTCACTAAATCATAATACGTGCTTCGTGGAATATCAGCTAGCTTCACGAGTGCCTTCACCGAATATTTATGCCTTAACTCATAGACTACTTGCGCTTTGTCTTGTTTGGTGATTTTTCCTTGTTTTGAACTAAGGCATTCAACTTTTTTAAGTACTCATTTTCCATTTCAAGCTGTTTAATACGTGCTTCAAGTGCTTCGACTGATCCTTCAACTGGTGCTTGTTTTGATTGTTTATTTGACTCTTTTTTCATGGAATAAAGATCTTTACTGTTTATTGAAATCCACGCTATTGGAATTTTTTTATCCCGCATTAACGGGCAGTAAGGCCTCCGCTTCAAGACTTAATAGGATAGGTATGCTGAAATGAAGATTGAGATAACTTAAAAAAGAGTGCGCCTTTTCTCCCGATTTTATCTCGTAAACACTGTGATGATAGTGTTAAATCTGCTAATATGGTTATTAGAATAAATGGGTTTAATTGACACAATGGGAGACATATAGATGATAGTTGTTTACAAACATTATAAACGCAGATGGATTGTTCTTTTAAGCTTTTTGGTTATCTTTTCAGAAGTGCTTGAAGAAGCGGGTGCTCTTTTTTTTCCTGATAATGAGCGCTTTTTTCAAACCACGCATTTTTTCTTTAGTTTTTGGACGATTTTATTGCTGGTACTGTTGTTAAGAGGAATCAATAAGACAACGGAAGAATTGCAAAAGAGCAATCAAAAATTGAATAATATCTTTGATACGTTGGATGTGGCCATTTGGTCCCATGATTTAAAATCGGGCACTTTGCTCATAACACCGGGAATCGAAAAGCTATATGGAAGATCTTTAGAAGAGTTTTATCAAGACCATCATTTATGGAAAAAGGTCATTTATCCGGACGACTTGTATGTTTTAGTCGAAAGAGAACAGAAAATCAAGGGTGGGGAGACGGTGACGAGCATTTACCGGATTATTCGCCCTGATGGTGAGGTGCGCTGGATTCAGGACCGGGGAATTCCGATTTTTGATGAAAAAGGGAAGTTCATTGATTTTTCAAGTGTTTTATTTGATATAACCGACCGTAAAGAAAGCGAAGACCGCTATCGCAGTTTAGTAGAAATGTCTCCTGATATTATAGCCGTGGTCAGCGATGGGAAAATTGATTATATTAACGAAGCAGGCAGCAAGCTTGTAGGAGCATCCAATCGTTGTGAGTTGATTGGCAAGCCGGTTTCACAATTTGTTTTTCCTGACGCCATTAAGGAGATGAAAAAACTGTTGGAGACAGCCGACCCGAAAGAAGCGGCGAAAATTCGGTTCGAACTGGAGGCGATACGGCTTGACGGCATAGTAATTGATGTAGAAATATCCACCATGCCAATTCTATATGAAGGAAGGCTTGCAAGGCAGGTAGTGGGAAGGGATATTACAGATCGGAAAAAAACAGAAAAAACCATTCATTATATGGCTTATTATGATGTTTTAACAGGACTTCCAAACCGAAATATGTTTAGGGAACATTTGAACGATGTGTTAAATAAAGCGAATCATCAACGGTTGGCCGTGATCTTTTTGGATCTTGATCGTTTTAAGATCATCAATGATACAAAAGGGCATACAATCGGTGATTTGTTGCTGGAAAAAGTGGCGAATCGTTTAAAGGAAACGGTTCGAAACGATGGGCTGGTGTCACGTCAGAGTGGCGATGAATTTATCATTTTGCTGGAAAATTGCGAAAAGAATAAGGCAGCGAAAGTTTCTGAGCGAATCTTGACCGCATTTTCGAAGCCGTTAAAGCTTGATGGGGAAGAATTTTTTGTAACCACAAGTATTGGAATCAGTATGTATCCGGATGACGGGGAAGATCAGGAAACGTTAATCAAACATGCTGACACCGCTATGTATTTGGCGAAAGAACGGGGAAAAAACAATTTTCAATTTTATACGTCCAGTCTGGATGGGCTTGCTTCCAGGAAAATGGAGCTGGAAAACGGATTAAGAAAAGCACTGGAACAAAATCAATTCATCCTTTATTATCAGCCGCAAGTGGAACTAGCAACCGGAAAAATGGCAGGGGTGGAGGCGTTGATTCGCTGGCAGCATCCCGAACGCGGAATGGTGGCTCCAAACGAGTTTATTCCGCTGGCAGAGGAAACCGGTCTGATCGTAACGATCGGGAAATGGGTGTTAAGAAAAGCTTGCGAACAAAACAAGGCATGGCAAAATGAAGGGCTCGAACCAATCCCCGTTGCGGTGAACATTTCGGTTCGGCAAATTCAAGACGATGGGTTTGTAGATGATGTCAAACAGATATTAAAAGAAGTGGAACTTGACCCGCAATACCTTGAACTGGAAATTACGGAGAGCATTATGCAAAATTTTGAAAAGTCCATCATCATCTTAAATCAATTAAAACAGCTTGGACTCAAACTATCCATTGATGATTTCGGACAAGGCTATTCGTCCCTGAGTTATTTAAAACATCTTCCACTTGATAACATCAAAATTGATAAATTATTCGTTGATGATATTATGGATCCTTCAAATCAGGGGTCGATTGCGAAAGCCATTATTGATATGGGGCATGATTTGAAATTTACGGTCATTGCAGAAGGAATCGAACAAGCAGAACAAGTGAAATTCCTATTACAAAACTCATGTAAGATCGGTCAGGGCTACTATTTCAGTGAACCTTTACCGCCAGAAGACATAAAACCGCATTTTCATAGCTCTTTATACGATGTCGACTGAGTTCTAGAACTTAGTCTTTTACAAATAAATATTGAAAGAAGATGTCTCATAAGTCTTTCATAAATCATAAGAACCGATTTTTACTGAAAGGTCCCGTCCCACAATTTCTTGATTTTACTGATTTTTAATGATGGAACCTTTCAGGAGGATGGATCAAAAGTACTTTTTTGCACTTTTGATCCATCCTCTTTTTGCTTTTGTCTTCCTTTCAAGAGAAGAAGAAATTTTTGAAAGGAGAAGGGATTTACAATAAGCAAACAGAAATGGATATGGCAGGAATTAGAGAGATGGATTTCGCAGCTGGACAATAAGAAAGGGGGCGATGCTCGTGGAAAACCATGAATCAGCCGGCGTTTTTCAGCCGTTCACGTTTACGGTTGAACGCGGAAAAATAAAAGAATTGGCAATGGCCATCGGTGATCAAAATCCGATTTATTTTGACGTAGATGAAGCGAGAAAGGAAGGGTACCGGGATGTTCCCATACCGCCCACATTTGGGACGGTCATGGATTTTTGGGGAGCACTGGATTTTGATACTTTAGTGGAAACGCTTCAGTTGAAGCCTTTAAACGTCCTGCACGGTGAACAGGAATATCAATACATCGACATGATTTATGCAGGGGATGTGATTACCGTCGAGGCGCGGGTTGCGAAACAGCTTGAGAAAAGAGGAATGAAAATGATCAAGCTCGAGACGGAGTACAAACGGGACGGTCAAGTCGTTATGATTGCCCGTTCGACACTTATTGAAAGACCATGATGGAAGGGGGAAAAAGGATGTCGACATTGCATCCAGTCTTAAAGCAAGCCGTCACGCACACACAGCTTGTTCGCTATGCCGGCGCTTCAGGTGACTTTAATCCGATCCATACAGTCGTACCCGCAGCCGAACAGGCGGGCTTGGGCGGCGTGATCGCGCACGGAATGCTCATCATGGGAATGGCTGGAGAAGCACTCACCCAATGGTTTTCGCGCAAACAGCTGCGTTCATTCAAGGTGAGGTTCTCCGAGATGACGCGGCCGGGAGAAAGATTGACTATCGAGGGACGACTGTTAAATCAAGTGGAACGTAACGGCGAGCAACAGGCCAAGGGTGAACTTATCGTTAAAAACGAGGCCGGTGAAGTGAAATTGAAAGGCGATTTTGAGGTTGCCCTTTCACCTTCATAAAAAGCATAAGCACAAAATCCTTTCGATAAAATGAAAAAGACCGCTTCTTTTTGAATGGTTATATCCTTATCGTCTATGTAAACATGAAGGGGGAAAAATGATGGAAAACTCGAAACGATGGATGGCAGCTTATCCAAAAGGATACACCCATGATTTTGACATCCCGGACCATTCGCTATTTGATATGCTGAAAGAAACGGCGCAACGTTACCCTGACCGCCCTGCAACGAAATTTTATCATCATATGCTCACATATCAGCAGCTTTATCATTCGGTGCTTGCTTTTGCGGGAGCCCTTCAGACAAAAGGAATACAAAAAGGGGAACGGGTAGCGATTATGCTGCCGAATTGTCCTCATTATGTCATCGCTTATTTTGGAATTATTGCAGCGGGAGGAATTGTTACGCAAGTGAATCCGATGCTTATGGAGCGGGAGTTGGAACACATATTAACAGATTCCGGCGCCAAAAAGATGGTGCTGCTCGATTCCTTTTACCCGAAACTGCAAGCGATTCGAAACCGCACTGATATTGTTTTCACCGTAACGGTCAGTTTGCAAAAACCGTTCAGACCTTCATTGCCAGATAAAGCCTTCCAGGAATTTGTTACACCCCAACATAACTTCGAGCTTATCAAGATTGACCCGCAGCATGATATTGCCGTCCTTCAATATACGGGAGGCACCACCGGATCAGCTAAGGGAGCGATGCTTACCCACACCAATGTTCTCATTAATGCGATTCAATCATATGAAATGTTTAAACATGATATTGAACCCGGCAAGGAAAAATGTTTAACGATCGTACCGCTTTTTCACGTGTTCGGCATGACGGCTTGTATGCATCTGTCGATTTTATGCGGAAACGAACTTCTTTTGCTTCCCCGTTTCGATTTGGAAGAAGTGCTTGAGACGATTAAACGGGAGCAGCCGACCATTTTCCCCGGGGTGCCGACGATGTATGTCGCCATTGCGAACCATCCGCGGGCAGAAGAATATGGCATCGATTGTATCCGCATTTGCAATAGTGGAAGTGCCCCGATGCCTGTGGAGCTATTGAAGGAATTTGAGCGTAAGACAGGTGCAAAGGTGTTAGAAGGCTATGGGTTGTCCGAAGCTTCTCCAGCAACCCATTGCAACCCGCCGTTCGCCGTTCGAAAACCGGGGACGGTTGGACTTGGTTTGCCGAAAACGGCTTGCAAAATCGTCGATGTTGCCACTGGGACAAAAGAGATGCCCTGTGGTGAGCTTGGAGAAGTAATCATTAAGGGTCCGCAAGTCATGAAGGGATACTGGAATCAGCCGGAAGAAACGGCCAACGTCCTTCGAAACGGCTGGCTTTATACGGGAGACATTGGAAGAGTCGATGAAGATGGATATTTATCGATTGTCGATCGTAAGAAAGATATGATCATTGCCGGTGGATTCAATGTGTATCCAAGGGACATTGAAGAAGTGTTGTATGAGCATCCGGCTGTTCAAGAAGCGGTCGTCGTAGGTGTGCCTGATGAGTACAGGGGAGAAAATATTAAGGCCGTTCTCGTATTAAAAGCGGGAAAAACAGCTTCGGAAGAGGACATCATCTCCTATTGCCGTGAGCATCTTGCCGCTTACAAAATTCCGAGAATAGTAGAATTCCGCCCGGAGCTTCCGAAAACGAGCGTCGGGAAAATCTTGCGCCGGGCTTTACGGGAAGAGGCAGTGAACAAACAGGTGTGAAACGATCGTACGCACTTATGCAGGTAATAAGCTGCAAATAAAGAAGACTTTTACACGTGTGAGAGAGTATTGGTAAGAGCAAAGGGGGAGAAAATAGTGCACGAAGGTCGGCAATACAAGCTTTACGATTTCCCATGAGATTGTGGATAATCAAACAGAAGCCCTTATTGCAAGGGGAGAAGCCGTCATTGTTTATTTTAACTTTGACACCCAAAAAAGCGAACCGATTCCGGAAACGATTAAACAATTTCTGCAAGGCTATATGACAGCGGTTTGATATTGAATTCTTTTAATAAAGAAAGCGAGACAATCGGGAGTTGGTTGATCACCGATTGTCTCGCTGTTTTGTTTGTATGGTTCAGCATATGCCTGTAAAACGCATATATGTTAAGAGGTTGTTCAAAAAGTCCGGGAAAAATGACCGTCGAATTTCGGCGTCAGCTTGTCTCTACGCTACTCACGTATTAACAGCATACGCTCCGTTGCTCGTGACGGCGCTTCCTTGAACTTCTCGGTCCTTTTTGTCCTCCTTTTTAAACACATATGTTAAAATTTATAGAAATTTTCGGTGCGGTTTGACATATCGTTTCAATTCGGACATTAACAATCGGCGCAGGGCAGCATTCGAGACGGCTTCCGCCATGTCTGATACGGAAGGGAAAATGCCGAATTGATTAAACTTCACTCGAATGGGTCCCTCAAACAAAAGGTGCTGTTCATTTTTAATCGTCGTTGCTACCCGAATTTCCTTCGTGCCTGCTTCATCGATGGTAGAAGGATAGTTATCGAGAATATGAAACTTAAATGTATACGTGTCATCACGATTCATGTCTTTGATCTCCTTGTTCGAGTTGATTGATATATTTACCGGGAAATATATTCTGAATTTTTAAAAAATATTTTTCTCCCTTGTAAATGCGTGATTAAGATCGTACTCTGTCCATCGTCGTTAGATATTCCAATAATTTTTTGACGGCAAAGGATACGTATCCGTCCTTTTTGGTGATGATGCCCAACTCCCACATGGGAATCGTGTCCACAAAAGGGATGGCTTTAATGTTGGGATGATTTAGCTTATTGTAGATCGACTTTGGGAGAATGGTAATACCTAAATCCGCCGATACAAGTTCGATAATTAAATCCCATTGCGAGCTTTTATAAGAAATGGCTGGATCGAAGCCGGCATTGCGGCATTCTTGGATGATTCGGTCATGTAAAGCAAAACTATTGCTGAACAAAATAAACTTCTCATTATGCAGCTCATGCAAAGAAACGGAGTCCCGATTGGCAAGGGGATGATTCATGTTTGTATAAAGGATGAATTCCTCTGTTATAAAAGGATAAACGGAAAACTTCTGATGATCGGCAGGCAGCACGATGATTCCCAAATCCACTTTTCCATCTTCTACGGCAGCAGTGATATGCTTTGCGCCATGCTCGACCAATTCCAGTGTAATGTTCGGATATTGCTCATGAAACTCTTTGGCGATAAGGGGGAAAAACAGGGTTCCAATCAATGGAGGAATCCCGATTTTAATTTCCCCGGTCGGAAGGTTCATCAAATCATCCAGCAGGGCGGTAAGGTCTTGGATTGTGCTGAACACTTTAACTCCCTGATTATATACAATTTTCCCTGCATCGGTTAGTTTTAATTCCCGTCCAGATCGGTCAAAAAGCTCTACACCCAGTTCCTCTTCCAATCTTTTTACCGCCTTGCTTAAAGCGGGCTGCGATAAATGAATGGCTGATGAGGCTTTCGTAAAATTCCTTTGGTTCGCCACTTCCATAAAATGTCTTAAATCTCTAATATCCAATGGAAAATCCCCCTATATCGTTTCACTAAATTTTTCAATGTGATTTTTGGTCATTTACATAAATTAAGGTCTCTGTGTTGTTTCCATTTCAACATGCCCACAAGGTTCTCAACTGTTTTGCTAACGGCTGTCATTCTTTTGATATTTTTCATGTCCTTATGTATGCAGTAGGAAAGGGCCCGCAAGGGCCTTCCCTACTGCATACTCTCGTCATCGGGCATTTTTGCCCGATGACGAGAGTATGAATGTAATTCATACTATTCATTCCTTTTATTCATTTTACTTATATTAGAATGTTCTGTAAACTTTTAAGTAAGGAATGCATGAGAAACAACAGGATGTTATTCACAAAAAAGATAGCTTAAACATTCATATTTGTAAGCGTTAACACTATTTTTAAAATAGATAACCATTTTAAAAGAATGAAAGGGGATTTCCATGAAAACAGTCTGCACTTCTTTTGTTGAAGCAGTAAAGGACATTCAAGACGGATCAACGATTATGGTAGGGGGATTCGGTTTATGCGGTATCCCGGAAAATCTCATCTTGGCACTTGTGGAGACAGGCGTAAAAGACTTGACGGTTATTTCCAATAACTGCGGGGTTGATGAATGGGGACTTGGGCTATTGCTTAAGAACAAACAAATCAAGAAAATGATCAGCTCTTATGTTGGAGAGAACAAGGAATTTGAACGTCAAGTATTACAAGGGGAACTGGAAGTAGAACTTGTGCCGCAGGGAACTTTAGCGGAAAAAATTCGTGCAGGCGGTGCCGGGATTCCTGCTTTTTATACGCCGGCCGGGGTTGGGACGCCGATTGCGGAAGGAAAAGAAATACGCACATTTGACGGGAAGGAATACCTTTTAGAACGTGCGCTAAAAGCGGATTTCAGTTTAGTCCGCGCGGTTAAAGGGGATAAAATGGGGAATCTCATTTACAACAAAACCGCACAAAATTTTAATCCGATGATTGCTGCTGCCGGAAGAGTGACGATTGCAGAAGTGGAAGAATTAGTGGAAATCGGTTCTTTAGATCCGCAATCCATCCATACTCCAAGCGTTTACGTGCAGCGCTTGATCGAAGGGAAACAACAAAAGAAAATCGAACGTGTAACGACTCGTGAAGCAGGGGTGAGATAAATGACGTCAAAATTGAATGATAAAGGGCTTGTGAGAGAAAAAATCGCGAAAAGAGCAGAAAAGGAAATTCAAGACGGTTTTTACGTCAATCTTGGAATCGGGATGCCGACACTTGTAGCCAATTATATAAGCGATAACAAACAGGTTGTTTTGCAATCGGAAAACGGACTGCTTGGGATCGGGCCGTATCCGACGAAAGAAGAAGTCGATGCGGATTTGATCAATGCCGGTAAAGAAACGGTCACCGTTATTCCGGGAGCCTCTTATTTCGACAGCGCCGAATCTTTTGCCATGATTCGCGGCGGTCACATCGACATTGCGATTTTGGGCGGAATGGAAGTATCGGAAACGGGTGACCTGGCAAACTGGATGATTCCCGGAAAAATGATTAAAGGGATGGGCGGAGCGATGGATCTTGTTCACGGAGCCCGCAAAATCATTGTCATCATGGATCATACGAATAAAAACGGCGAATCGAAAATTTTGAAACAGTGTACGCTTCCTCTTACAGGAAAAGGGGTTGTCAACAGAATCATTACCGATATGGCTGTGATTGACGTAACCGACAACGGGCTGGAACTTGTTGAGGTAGTGGAAGGCTATACGGTCGAAGAAGTCGTAAACGCGACCGAAGCAAAATTGACCGTAAGAGATGACGTAAAATTGGAAGCGTATTAATTTCCGGCATGCCTTCATAACTTCATTGTTTTTAAAAGCCTTGCATGATCGTTTTGAATGAAAATGACCAATCGGCTGTGCAAGGCTTTTCTTCTACATAATCCACCATTCCCATTTAACACTTTTCATTGTTTTTACCGAGAAAAAAATAGATCCTTACAGGAAAAGGAGAGATCCATATGACGTATACAAAGGGATTAGAAGGAATTGTTGCGGCTGAAACGAAGGTTGGCCATGTTGATGGAGAGAAAGGCCAGCTTATTTATAGAGGGCACTGGGCAAAAGACTTGGCTATCCATTACACATTTGAGGAAGTCGCTTATTTAATTTGGCATGATAGTCTGCCAAACAGCAAGGAGCTGGCGGAGTTAAAAGAACGCATGAAGAAGGAGAGGGAATTGCCTTCGTATATTCTGACCATCATGGATAACCTGCCTCAAAATACGGAATCGATGAGTGTATTGAGAACATGCATCTCGGCTCTTGGCGACTCATCTTATTCATGGCCTCCGACGATCGATCAGGCGATTAAACTAACGTCCATTACACCAACGATCATCGCTTATTGGTTCCGGAAACAAAATGGATTGGCCTACATTGAACCGAATGAAAACCTTGATCATGTCGCGAACTATATGTATATGATTACAGGTGAGGTTCCAAATCAAAACTCTGTCAAATCGTTGAGCGCTTACTTTGTATTAACGATCGAACATGGCATGAACGCTTCTACCTTTTCATCGAGAGTCGTTTCGTCAACAGAATCGGATATGGTGTCAGCCATCTGTGCATCCATTGGCGCCATGAAAGGGCCTCTTCACGGCGGGGCGCCATCAGGCGTCATCGATATGTTAGAGGAAATCGGCTCAGAGGACAATATCGAGCCGTGGGTGAGAGAAAAATTGGAAAACGGACAAAAAATCATGGGGTTCGGCCACAGGGTATATAAAACACATGATCCACGTGCAGAAGCTCTGAAAGTCGTATCGCAACAAATTGCCGGAAGCGATAATTGGTTCAAATTGATTTTGCAAATCGAAGAAGTAACATTGAAGCTTTTGAATGAGTATAAGCCAGGCAGGGAAATTTATACGAACGTTGAATATTTTGCGGCTGCTGTCATGAAATCCATTAACTTGCCGGCGGATTTATTCACCCCTACTTTCACGGCGAGCCGGATCGTAGGCTGGACGGCACATGTACTGGAACAATCAGAGGACAATCGAATTTACCGTCCACAATCCCATTATACGGGTTTAATTCCGGAAGCGGTGAAGTAAGCCTCTGATCAACGAATAAACGACAAGGATGTGATAAGAGCTAGATGAAAAGCTCTTGCCACATCCTTGTTTTATTGAGGGGAAGAAAGGATGAAGCGTTTTCATATCTATTGACTCCGGCAGAGGGGTACCGAATATATTATGTATAGGAAGAGAAGACCGTCAGCCTATCGTGACAGGAGAATAGAGCCGTTCAGAAGGTTTTTAAAGCGGAATGCAGTATATATTTAGAAGAAGACCCTGGAATGTGCTTTGCACAAACGTAAGAAAGGGATTCTTTCAAAGGTTCGTTAAAAGGAGGAGGAGACATGGGGGGATCTGTATTTTCCCACAGCCATCATAAAATGGCACGGGCCGATGGTAATGGCGGATATGGCATGGACGAAAAGGCCGGCATGTTTCTGCAAGACTCTTATCGAGGAAAACGGTACAAATGGTTTGTTCCGAGCGGTTATGACCCAAACTGTCCCGTCCCTTTAGTGGTCATGCTGCATGGTTGTACACAAAACGCGGATGACTTTGCAGCCGGTACAAGAATGAATGAATTGGCCGAGGAGAATATGTTCATCGTGTTATATCCCGAGCAATCGTTTACAGGAAACTATAATAAATGCTGGAACTGGTTTCGGCCTGTCAACCAGCAAAGGGGAAAAGGGGAGCCTGCCATCATCGTGGGAATGGTAGAAAAGATCAAGAACCGCTATGCCATTGACGAAAACCGCATCTTTGCGGCAGGACTGTCGGCGGGTGGAGCGATGAGCGTCATTTTGGGCGTCACGTATCCCGACCTTTTTGCCGGTATCGGGGTATGTGCCGGGCTTGAATATAAAGCGGCGCGGCATGTAATGGGCGCTTATACGGCGATGGCCAAGGGAGGCCCAAATCCCATTCAACAGGGAAGAAAAGCATATGACGAAATGGGGACGCATGCCGCTGTGATGCCTGTTATCGTCTTCCATGGAGATCATGACGGTACGGTGACACTGAAAAATGCGGACCAGGTCATTACCCAATGGGCGGTCACGAATGATTTGGCACAAGATGGTCAATTGACGGGCTGGCTGGATGACCAGGCCGATGGTATCATGACAGGGCATGTGCCGGAGGGCCGAGAGTATCAACACTATCTATATGAAAATGATGACGGCAAAGTCATGATGGAAAAATTCATCGTAGCCGGTATGGGCCATGCGTGGCCGGGAGGGAGCCCTAAAGGCAGTTACACCGATTCGAAGGGGCCGGATGCGAGCCGAATCATGTGGGAATTTTTCATGAGCCATACAATGGACAAAGAAGTCAGCGGGAAACAGGCATGCCATGCAGAAGACAAGAAGCCCTGGTGGCAAAAACTATATGATTTTTGTTTGAAAAAAGCCCGCATCAAAGAATGAAGGAAGCTTTCAACCGGGAGACATGAGATTGTGAACATTTTAGCTCAAATGAGGCAAAGCCATTGTTTAATGAAGGTGAACAAACTATAGTGGAGGTATGTGAATTTTTCACGAGAATGTAGAGGAGGTTTACTATGAACAACACGATCCAGACACCTAAGAATAATCGCAACTACACGCCTCTTGTCGTCGGTCTTTCCATTGTCGTCAATGCTATCATTCTATTATTGTTTTTTTCGCCGATTGGCTATCGCGGGGAAGTCACGTTTGATTTGACGATTTTTCCAAGAATAAACGCGGTGTTGAACAGCTTTACGTTCATCTTTTTATGTGCGGCTTTGTACGCGATCAAAAAGAAAAACATTACCGTCCATAAGCGCTTCATCTTTGCTGCTTTTACGACGACGCTGCTGTTTTGCGTATCGTATCTTTCTTATCATTATTTATCCACTGAAACGACACGCTACGGCGGAGAAGGGGTTTTACGTTCCGTTTATTTCTTCATCTTGATTACGCATAGTGTATTAGCAGCTCTTATCGTTCCGCTTGCGTTATTTTCGCTTATTTGGGGTGTGACCAATCAAGTGGAAAAACATCGTAAAATCGTCCGCTGGAGTATGCCGATTTGGCTTTATGTCAGCTTTACCGGTGTTCTCGTCTATTTAATGATCTCGCCGTATTATTAAGAAAAGCGCAAGGAAAAAGACCGAGTTTTGTCTCGGTCTTTTTCCTTATAAATACTTTAACCATTTTTATTTTTTTAAATGATAAGGTACAGTAGTAATCACTACGTTTCTCCGATAAAGTAAGAAGGCACGAATCAGTAAACTCGATTGATTATGAAGAATATTGTGCCAGCCTTTCTTAACAATAAATTGCGGAATGATTACCGTGACCCGGTAGTTCGATTCACTCGCTTTATGTTCAACGGTATCCACAAATTTGGTCAGCGGATGAATGATGCTTCTATAATGAGAATGCAGCGTCACCAATCTAATGTCAGGCTGCCATTTCTTCCACTTTTCTTCAAACTTCTTCTCATCTTCTCTTTCAAAAGAAACATAAACGGCAATCACCTGATGTGCTGAGAGAGATTTAGCATAGTTTAATGAGTTTTCTACTACATGAGTTATACCCGCTACTGGTACAATGATTACATTTCCTTCAATCGGCATGGCAGGCTCACAAGTCGTCAGTCTTAATTGATCACCGACTGCTTCATAATGTTTTTTAATTCGATGAAAAAGATAAATGATAATCGGCAGAAAAACTAAGATCGACCAAACTTGCGCGAATTTCGTTAAAAAGAAAATTAAAGTGACGGTAAAGCTTATAATAGCACCGATTGAGTTAGTAATTAATTTTGGAATCCAGCCTTCGGGCTTTTCGCGAATCCATTTCACCATCATTCCCGTCTGAGATAATGTAAATGGAATAAATACTCCTACTGCATAAAGCGGGATAAGATGTTCCGTTTGTCCTTTAAAAGCAATAATGAGAATGATTGATGCAAGAGCAAGTATGATAATTCCATTGGAGTACCCCAGCCGGTCTCCTCTCGCTAGAAACATTCTTGGAATAAACTTATCTTTTGCAAGATTCACTGCCAGCAAAGGAAAGGCAGTATAGCCAGTGTTTGCGGCAAGAATTAGTATCAATGCGGTTGTTCCTTGAATAAAGAAATACATAAAATTTCGTCCGAATATTTCTTCTGCTATTTGTGAGACAACCGTTACTTCTGCACTGGGAGCAATACCATAATAGTAGGCTAAATAGACGATTCCGGAAAATAACAATGCGAGCAAGAAACCCATCGCAATTAATGTTTTAGCAGCATTATTCGGAGCTGGGTCTTTAAAGTTCGGAATGGCATTGGAAATGGCTTCAACTCCCGTCAAAGCAGAACTCCCTGATGCAAAGGCTCTCAGAAGGATGAATAAACTGATTCCTGCTATCGGTGTCCCGATTGATGTATGTAAATCAGGTGAAACCTGACCTGTTGCAATATTGTACATCCCCACACCGATTAATATGAATAACGCTAAAACAAATAAGTAAACCGGATAAGCTAAAATAGAGGCAGACTCCGTAACGCCTCTTAAGTTCAAGATGGTAAGAAAAACCACAAATATAATAGCAATGGGCACATTATAATTATGTAAAGCAGGAAAAGCAGATGTTATGGCATCCGTACCCGCAGACACACTTACTGCCACAGTTAAAATATAGTCCACCAGCAAGGAGCCTCCAGCTATTAATCCGGGGTTTACGCCCAAATTGTTCTTTGATACCACATAAGCTCCTCCGCCGTGAGGATACGCAAAGATGATTTGCCGATAAGACAAAATGAGAGCCGCTAATAGGATTAATACCCCAATCGCGATAGGAATAGAATACCAAAATGCCGCCGCACCAATTGTTATTAGGACAATCAATATTTGTTCTGGCCCATACGCAACCGATGATAAAGCATCGGAAGAAAGGATGGCCAATGCTTTTGTTTTGTTGAGCTTCTGTTCTCCTAGTTCAGTTGATTTTAATGGTCGCCCAATTAAAAATCTCTTTATGGAAGAAATCACCAATGTTCACCATCCGAAAGTTTTATTCTTTTATATTTCCCTTTTAATGGAATAACAATTTAAACACAGCAAACAATTTTTATTCATAAAATAAAAAAATGCCTGCAAGTCATGGTTAATAGACCTGCAGACATCAAATTTTTTGTCTCACAAGCTTCACCTTCCTTCTCATATAACGCTTACGGAGTTAGCTGTCGGATTCGGGCCTTTGAGTAGCCCTACCTTGAAAGGATTCACCCCTTGGATGATGACACCATCCACAAAAACGGTTCCCCCGTACCATATGGTTTCAGCGATTTAGAAATTTGAAACTGTTGATTATCATACTCCCATGTTCCAGGAAAGTAAAGGGAAATTTTTATGTGAAAGATTAAATCCTTGGAATCCTGGTTATTTTGGTAAAGCAGGATATTACTTCATGAGTGAACAATAATTAATCATATCAAGATAAGATAGGAGGAATGACATGTCTAAGGAAAATGGTCCTTTGTTGTCTGATGAGTTTTTAGATGAAGTGGCTAAAGAAATTAACCAACTATATGGTGGTCCTACAAAGGATGAAAATGATGTGTCAACAGATGATACTAAATAGTGGATTCAAAGAAAAAGATCTGTGGAATCCTTATATCTTTCGTTTGATTTATTAACAAAAAGTAGCTGCCCGATAAGTCCTAAACAGGCAGCAAAAATTAGTTTTTACCGAAAGGATCCGTCAAAAAATCCTTGATTTTCCGGGATTTTCATGACAGGTCCTTTCAGGAGGATGACTTAACAGGTATGCTTTTTATGCTTGTTGAGTCGTCCTTTTAATTATTTTTAAACCAGCCCTTGGCTTTAAACCAAAAAAACATAGATAGACCGATGACAGCCATAATCCCTAGAACGATGAAATATCCGTAACGCCATGTTAATTCAGGCATATGCTCAAAGTTCATCCCATAAATACCAGCTATAAAAGTCAGGGGCATAAAGATAGTCGTAATCACGGTTAATGTCATCATAATGTTATTCATGCGATTCGAGTTTAAAGATATGTAACTGTCTCGAATATCTGTTGTTAACTCGCGATTAGACTCAATGCTTTCAGCGAGCTTAAGTAAATGATCATAGATATCGGTGAAATAAGCTTTATTTTTCTTTGGCAGCTGAATACGCTCAGAATTTAGAATCCGATATAAAAGATCGCGCATGGGGAAAACCGTACGTCTCAGCGTTACTAATTCTCTGCGAATCTGAAACAATTCATCTGTCCCGCGGCTGGATGTTTCTTCCGCTTCAAGTTGAATGAGGCTATCCTCAATTTGATAAACACTGGGAAAGTATTGATCCACGACTTTATCTAAAATTTGATAGAGGACATGAATGATATTTTGGTTTTTGGCAGTTGATGTTTTTAGCATTCTTTCCCAAATCGTATCGATTTCTTTAGAGGGTTCCAGATGGAAGGTAACCATATATTGATCGCTCCAGAAAATATCTAATTCTTCAGCTGACAGGGTCCTGGGGTTTAAAGAATGAAGCACCAAAAAATTATACCCCTCATAATAATCAAGCTTTGGACGCTGCAAGAAGTGAAAGCAGTCTTCGATGGCCAGTGGATGAAACTGAAAAAAATCTCGGAGTGCTCTCGATTCTTCTTCAGTTGGTGTACTAAAGTCTACCCAATACCATTTGATAACAGGATTTCTTAATTCCTCTAAGGGAGCATCTTGAATGATGTTGGAATCGTGTGTGATAGCTAAAGTTCTTATCAATTAAATCACCTATTAATAATCAAGTTTAGATGGAAAGCGAGCGAGTAAAGATACTGCCCAGGAAACAAAATGATGGTACTCATTCATTATAAACGATTTTTATTAGTAGGCTAAATTTTTTTGTTTAAATGGTCCTAGTAAACTTTTATCCCGCATTAACGGGCAGTAAGACCCCCACTGATGGAAGTTTCCTTTATAACACTATTACTCCTTGAGAGGGGCCGTTAGTCAAGGATACTGGAAAGGCGTTCCCCTGAAAGCATTGCTTCACTATACAGGAGTATTGAAGGGAGCGCGGGGGAAGGAACGATTCAAAAGGTTGAGGTCAGTCTCGATGATGGTGTAACATGGAAGGAAGCACATATGGATGAAAGGAAGAAAACGATGCTGAAACGATTTACCTTGCAAACGAACAACCGAGACCAAATGATTGATGTAACAGAACAGGTGCAGTCTTTCGTCCGTGAAAATGGGATGGAAGAAGGGGCGGTCATCGTGTATTGCCCCCATACAACGGCTGGTATCACGATTAACGAAAACGCTGATCCGGATGTAAAAAAAGATATGATTCGCCGTTTTGATGAAGTATACCCGTGGCATCATGAACTCGATCGCCATATGGAAGGAAATACGGCGGCACACATGAAGGCGAGCACGATTGGAGCTTCCCAGCATGTGATTGTCACAAAGGGCAAGCTGCTTCTTGGAACATGGCAGGGCATTTATTTTTGTGAGTTTGACGGTCCGAGAACACGTACATTTTATGTGAAAGTACTAAAATAACGGAGTTAATGAAAAAGGATTTGGAATTCAACTAAATTCCAAATCCTTTTCTTATGTATAAGCTATTGGTTCTTCCGTAAAATCATCATGTCGTTTTGGGCAAATGTGTAATAAATGCCGTGCTTAAGGGAGGTAAAGCATTTGATTTCTCCCAACTCAAACCTCGATTCGATCATTTTCATGCTTAATTGTGGAGAGATTCCAGTCAAAATGGAGGTGATGCCCAGTAATCGGATCGCCTGCACAAGCTGATTGATGGTTGAAACCGTAAAATCATCTACATCCGATATCGCCGTTAAATCCAAAATTAAATGATTTACCTGATACGAAGGCAAGGAATGCAAGGTTTTATCGATAAGCTCTTGTGCACGGCACACATCATATTTTCCAATGAGAGGAATGACAATGACATTATCGGCCACAGGTATAAGCGGAGAAGAAATTTCCTTTAACAGTGCCTGCAATTCACTCGTTTGTTCGGCAACCATCTGCTGCAGACGCTCAATTTGTGTTTGTTCTTCACGTCGAACGGCTTCCCGAATATTTTCGGCCGGTGTGATGGAAGACGGAGAAATTTTCATTTCCAACAGAGAATCGCCAAGGAGCTGGCTCGATATTAACTCATACCACATGGAACGACCGAGAAGGCCTGAGAATACGCCTGCCCAATGCCCCAATAAAAACGTTCCTTGCTTCATTTGGTTCCGGGCTTTACTTACTTTATCTTCCCAACCGTTCTCAATTCGAATCCTCGCTGTTTGAGTATCCTCGTCATAGGAAATGGTCGTCTTTCCCCAGCCCGCTGACACATAAATGTTCGGCAGCATTTCTAAAATATTGGCCAATTGGCCCTTTTGCTCTTTGTAAAAAGTGCTGACGATTTCACCTGTGCGATAGCCGGCCGTTTCGAACACCAAATCGGCTTGTGCGGAGCCTGAAATCTCCTCAATGGTATCAAACAAAGTTTTCAAAGCAGAGTCGACCCAAAAAAGCATCGCATCTGCTTCTTCAAATTGAAACAGCCCCTTTTCTAAGTCCCATGCAAAAGCTGAGTTATTGACTTTGATGGAGGCTTGCTTGTCAAATTGCTGTGTCATACCATCACTCTAACCTTTCCGTTAAAATCTATGTAAAAAGATAATCGTACTATTAATGATAGTTGAAAATGCAAAAATTGACTACATTTGTTTTGATTTCGCTCTAATAAGCAGTAAACTTCTGTAGATGGATAAGTGATTTGATTTAAACCGGGGCAGTATATAAATTTCTCCTTACCCTTATTTTCTGTTTCTAAACTTTTTTTATCACTTTTTTTATTTTGGCGTTGTTAACAATACTGTTGATTTTTTTCTTCAACTACCATGAAAGAACGTAATATTCTTTCATTTTCTGTGGCGCAGCATTGTCCTTGCGCTGCATGGAATGGCTAACGAAGCAGCCTTCTTCTTTAATATGTTTCATAAATAATTTTTCCGGTCTGAGAAGTATCATAATCTCCTAGAGAGTTAACTTCCGAATGGAACTGAGGGGAGGATAAAATCCCTTTAACGATGCTAATGAGTCGTTCGGATTCGGGGATTTTTAGAATAACCAGATCATATTGTTCAGTAATTAATGGAACAAAATCAATTCCAACGATTTTAGCGGCTTTTTCAATGCCCACTCCTACATCCGCTATTCCAGTGGAGACGGCGGAAGCCACGCTTAAATGGTTGGTTTCTTCATGCTCATACCCCTTAATGTTCCTGGAAGGAATTTCATTGATTCTGAGTTGTTCATCAAGAAGAATCCGTGCTCCTGATCCTTTCTCTCTATTAATGATTTTCACATTTTCCTGGTTTAGGTCAGTCCAAGAGGTGAGGTTTAAAGGGTTTCCCTTTTTAACGTAAAAGCCTGCTTTTCTTGAAAGAAGGTTGATTAAAATAAAAGGTTGGCCCACCAAAATCTTTTTTATATATGGCAGATTATATTCGCCTGTATCCCCGTCAAATAAATGCAAGCTAACGATATTACATTCTCCATTGTACATGGAGATGAGGCTGTTTAAACTTCCTGTGAACGATCTTAATGGTTTATAGGTTGAATTTCTCTCAATGTGTTTACCTAAAATATCTAAAACTAGGTCTTGTCCGCTAATAACAATGGTATGGGAATCCTTTGTTTCGTTCCTGCGGGGATTGACATTAGAGGCTGGCAATGCAGTATTCTGATTCGTTTTATGGCTATTTATATAAATGTCCAAGTCTTTTGCATCTATTCTCATCTGTCTTCCTACACGGAATGCAGGTATTTTCCCTTTTTTAACCAGGTCATATAGAGTTAATTTCGATACTTTTAAAAGCTGTGACACCTCTTCAATCGTATAGGAAAGCTCCTTTGGCATTTGCATCCCTCCATTTTTTATTTTAACTTACAACCTGTTAAAAAGCATATTACTAAAAAAATGACCCATCTAATATTTCTCCTGTTCATTTTTGTTATAAATAATTATAATTAGTTATAACTAGTTATAATTATTTAGGAAGGAAGAGGACTAATGAGAAAGCCATATCTTTTATTTTTCTCAATGATGCTACTATTACTAGTAGTGTCTGGGTGTTCAACCAGTGAACAAACGGAAAATCCGGAGGAGAAGAAACAAGAAGTTACTGAAAAGAAGGTGGAATTGACGATTTCAGCAGCCGCAAGCTTACAGGATGCCTTAAATGATATTAAAGGAAGCTTTGAGAAGGAACATCCTAATGTGATTGTAAACTATAACTTTGGAGCTTCAGGGGCACTTCAACAACAAATCTCTCAAGGAGCACCTGTCGATCTCTTCTTCTCTGCCGCTGAGGACAAATTTGATCAATTGGTACAAGACGGATTAATCGAAAAGACAAAAGGAACAGATTTAGTTGGAAATGAACTCGTGTTAGTCGTACCAAACGATTCTAATAAAGGAATCAAAACATTCGAAGACCTTACCAAAACAGATAAAATTTCCATTGGTACTCCAGAGGCTGTGCCAGCAGGACAATATGCTAAGGAAACGTTAGACAATTTAAATGTCTGGAAAGCGATTGAGGGGAAAGTGGTATATGCCAAAGATGTACGTCAAGTGCTTACATATGTAGAGACGAACAATGTTGATGCAGGAATTGTTTATAAAACAGATGCATTGATTTCTCCGAAGGTTAAAATTGCAGCAACCGCAGAGGACAATACTCACGCACCTATCATTTATCCTTTAGGTGTGATTAAGAACAGTACCCATCCTAAAGAAGCGCAACGATTCTACGATTATCTTCAAAATGAAACATCCATGAAGATTTTAGAAAAGTATGGATTTAAAGGGATCAATTAATTTACAATGGCAATGGACTTTTGGTCACCAGTCAGGCTGTCCATTGAGATAGCATTGGTCTCAGGAGTATGGGTATTAATCTTAGGATTGTTTTTGGGGAAGATGATGGCTAATAGGAAATTCAAAGGGAAAGCATTAGTTGAAACGGTTTTCCTTTTACCGTTAGTATTGCCGCCTTCCGTTGTAGGATTCTTGTTAATTGTTATATTTGGAAGGAATAGTCTCATAGGGCAATTAATCGAAAAGTTATTCGAACAACCTGTTATGTTTACGTGGTGGGCTGCTGTTATTGCCGCTGCTGTTGTCGCTTTTCCTCTTATGTATCAATCTTCTAAGGCAGGATTTGAAGCGGTTGATAAGGATATTGAGGGTGCAGCTCGTGTAGACGGAGCAAATGAATGGAAAGTGTTTACGATTATTTCGATTCCTCTTGCACTGAAAGCAATCATTTCGGGTGCGATATTGAGCTTTGCAAGAGCATTAGGCGAGTTTGGAGCGACTCTAATGTTCGCAGGGAATATCCCAGGGAAAACCCAAACCATTCCGACAGCTATATATGTAGCCATTGACTCAGGCAATATGGAATTGGCTTGGTTATGGGTAATGAGTATGATCGGTATTTCATTTTTAATGTTAATATGCGTTCACTTAATAAAATCCTGATGGCATACAAATAATACTCTTCTTTTAAGGCATTCCTTTAATTGGGAATGCCTTTGTCGTATTCAACAGTGTTAGTTCGAATAGTAAACGAAAAGGGTGTATAAAATCGGTCTTTTTTACTGGGTAAAAATCAACATCAAAATTTAAACAAGGCCTTATAGAAAATGGCTTCTATAAAAAGGACACAACTTCCCCGCTTAATGAAGGTTTCACTTTATGCGAAACGAAAAATAAGTCGTTTTAGACTTGTTTAAGTCTAGAATGACTTAAAATGATGGGTGAATAGACAGAAAAATGCCTTTTTTATGAACAAATAGAAGTTGGCACGCATCTTGCATCTATAAAAAGTGAACACCCAATGAGAGGAAGGAAGATGTATGATGAATCAAAAATTTGCCAATGTAAAAACCAATCTACCAGGAAATAAAGCAGAGCAGTTATTGGAAAGACGCAACCGTATCGTTCCTAGAGGTGTCAGCAACGGGATTCAAACATTCGTTCAATCGGCTGATGGAGCGATCGTTCATGATGTAGATGGAAATTCATTTATTGATTTTGCGGGGGCAATCGGAACCATCAACGTCGGCCATTGCCATCCAAAAGTAAAGCAAGCATTGCACGAGCAAGTGGACCAATATATTCATACAGGCTTTAATGTCGTAATGTATGAACCATATATCGAACTGGCGGAAAAATTAGCAGCCATTGCACCGGGAGATCATGAAAAGCAAGTCATTTTATTGAACAGCGGAGCGGAAGCGGTCGAAAATGCCGTGAAAATTGCCCGCAAATATACAAAGCGCCCGGGAATCATTTCATTTACACGAGGCTTCCATGGCCGGACGTTAATGACGATGACGATGACGAGCAAAGTGAAACCATATAAATTCGAATTCGGGCCGTTTGCGCCGGAGGTTTATAAAGCGCCGTATCCATATACATACCGCCGTCCTGGAAGTTTATCGGAAGCGGAGTATGAAGAAAGCATCATCCAGCAGTTCCGCGAGCTGTTCATAAACGAGGTAGCCCCGGAAACAATTGCGGCCGTCGTGATGGAGCCGGTGCAAGGAGAAGGAGGTTTCATCGTTCCATCTAAGCGATTCGTTCAAGCGGTGTACGAAGAATGTCAAAAACACGGCATCCTGTTTGTATCAGATGAAATCCAAGCAGGTTTCGGACGGACAGGCCGTTATTTCGGAATCGAACATTTTGAGGTAGTCCCAGATCTTATTACCGTATCTAAATCAATGGGTGCAGGTGTACCGATAAGCGGAGTAATCGGAAGAAAAGAAATCATGGATGCTGCCGCTCCAGGGGAATTAGGGGGCACATACAGCGGAAGTCCGCTTGGATGCGCAGCAGCGCTTGCGGTGCTTGATATTATCGAAGAAGAAAACTTGAACGAACGCGGTGAAAAACTAGGAGAAGTTGTGATGAACCGTTTCCGTCAATGGCAAGACAAATATGATGTCGTAGGGGATGTGCGCGGTCTCGGTTCCATGTGTGCGATGGAGCTTGTGAAAGATCGGGAGACGAAAGAACCGAACAAAGAATTGACGAACCGCATTGTCCAGGAAGCAAACAAGCGCGGACTGCTATTGTTGAGCGCCGGAGCGTTCGGGAACGTTCTTCGTATTTTAATGCCACTTGTCATTACAGACGAACAATTAGAAGAAGGATTAGCTATCATTGAAGAATCGATGAAGGCAGCGATCGCCGAGCAAATGGCAGCCATTTAAATAATGTGACAAAAGCTGACAAGCTTCTCTTTTCTGAAAGAACTTTCTGATATAATGGGAGGGATATTATGTTCAGGGGGAAGCTTGCTATGAATCCATCATTAGGTCCTGTTGCAGAAGAGTTACTCGACATTTTTGAATCGTCATTCGATGAAATTTTTTTAACAAATGCGGATGGAATCGTCGTGCTTGTGAATTCCGCATGTGAAAGAAACTATGGCATGCCTTCAAGCCATTTAATAGGCAAACATGTAAAAGATTTAGAGAAGATGGGAATCTTTTACCCGTCCGCCACATTAAAGGTGATTGAAAAGAAACAGCCGATCGAATTGTTTCAAACGACGAATTCAGGGCGATATCTACATGTTCGTACGCAGCCGGTGTTTAATGAACATGGCGAATTAAAAAGCGTCATCAGTTATTCGCGCGACTTGACCGAGTTGATGCATTTACGGCATAAACTCGAGGAAATGGAAGATCAACTGGCTTCCTATAAAAAAGAATGGAATGAGCCGCTGGAAGTGGAAGGGATGATTTCCAAAAGTGCAAGCATGGAACGTGTTCTATCGACCGTAAAAAAAGTCGCAAAAGTGAACACCACCGTCTTGCTTTTAGGAGAAACGGGTGTCGGCAAAAGCAAAATCGTGCGTGCCATTCATCAATTAAGCCCGCGCAGAGACCATGTTTTTAATGACATTAACTGTGCAGCCTTGCCTGAACAGCTGATTGAGTCGGAATTGTTCGGCTATGAAGGCGGAACATTTACCGGGGCTTTTCGTGAAGGGAAAAAAGGATTGATTGAACTGTCCAATGGCGGAACGCTGTTTTTGGATGAAATCGGGGAATTGTCCCTGCAAGCGCAAAGCAAACTTCTACATGTATTGCAGGAAAAGCAAATTCGGCCTGTCGGAGGGCAAAAGCCGATTTCACTCGATATCCGCATCATTGCCGCAACGAATAAAGATTTAGCGGAAATGGCGGAGGAAGGAACGTTTCGCCGTGACTTATATTACCGTTTAAATGTAGTGCCTATTTATATTCCGCCTTTGCGTGAACGAAAAGAGGACATCGTGCCGCTTGTCTATCACTTTTTGGACCATTTCAACAAGCTGTATGATCAAGAGGTCCGCTTCTCGCCGAAAGTGCTTGAAGCTTTCATTCATCATGGGTGGAAAGGGAATATCCGTGAGCTGGAAAATATGGTAGAGCGTCTTGTCGTCACAAACGATCAGGTTGTAACGATAGAGGATTTGCCTCCGGAAATGATAGAAACCGAGCTTGTGAGAAAAGGAAATACGCTTCCTGAGATCTTGGAAGACGTGGAGAAAAGAGTCGTTCAGCAAGCATACGAACAATATGGATCGACTTATAAAGTGGCTGAAGTGCTTGGAATCAGCCAATCGTCAGCTATGAGGAAAGTGAGAAAATACATCGAAAGGGTTGAAGGGGATGAAGGGAGAAGAGAAAGAGTTAAAAAAGGTTTTATCGAAGGTTGATGTCTTGTTTTTAGCGATTGGAGCGATGCTTGGATGGGGATGGGTCGTGTTATCTGGAAACTGGATTATCCAGGCAGGATCAATCGGCGCTTTGATTGCGTTTGTAATTGGAGGCGTTCTCGTCACATTTGTCGGGCTTACATATGCCGAGCTTGCTTCGGCGATGCCCGAAATCGGGGGAATCAACTATCATGTGAACCGGGGGTTGGGAAGAAAAGCTTCGTTCATTGCGTCATGGGCCATTACGCTCGGGTATGTATCTGTTGTCACGTTTGAAGCGGTTGCCCTGCCGACGGTTGTGGATTACTTGATTCCAAATTATCAAACGGGGTTTCTATGGACAATCGCCGGTTGGGATGTGTACATTACTTGGGTGTTAATCGGTTCAGTCGGTGCGGTACTGTTGACTGCTCTTAATTATATCGGATTAAAAGAAGCGGCTGTAACACAAGTCATCTTGACTGCTGCCATCGTGTTGATCGGTTTAATGCTTGTGTTTGGCTCGGCCGTCAATGGAGATACAAAAAATCTCGAGCCGTTTTTTGTAGATGGAGCCACAGGCATCATGACCGTTTTAATCATGATTCCATTTTTATTCGTTGGTTTTGATGTCATCCCTCAGGTCGCAAAAGAAGCTGACATTCCGTTTCGGGATATAGGGAAAATTTTAATTGTGTCTGTCGGCTGTGCCGTTATCTTTTACTTGGCGGTTGCTTTTGGGGTTTCGATGGCACTGGATCAAGAAGCGTTAAGCGTCACACAATTGGCGACAGCGGATGCGATGGGAACTGTTTTTGGCTCTGAAATTTTCGCAAAAGTTTTAATATTAGGTGGAATATGCGGAATCGTGACAAGTTGGAATGCATTCATCATCGGGGGAAGCCGTGTAATTTATGCAATGGCAAATAACGGAATGCTGCCAAAATGGTTCGCCTATTTACATCCGAAATATAAAACGCCGACAAATGCTATTATGTTCCTCGGTGCATTAGCGGCATTGGCCCCGTTATTGGGACGTCCGGCTTTAGTATGGATTGTGGATGCCGGCGGCTTGGGCATTGTGGTGGCATACTTCTTGGTAGCGCTATCATTTATTGCTTTGCGCAAAAAAGAACCGAATATGGAACGCCCGTTCAAAGCTGGTAAAGGACAAGCGGTAGGGTGGATTGCTCTTGTACTGAGCTTTGGATTTATCGTCCTTTACATGCCTGGTATGCCGGCTGCGCTCATTTGGCCGTATGAGTGGATCATGGTAGCAGGTTGGGTGGCCATCGGAGCATATTTCTACTATCAAATGAACAAAGGAAAGTATAATGGACATATAGAAAGTAAAGACAACCAATTACATAAGGCAAAGGGGAGTGCATAAAATGAAGCAGTGGAGAATGTATATTGACGGAGAGTGGGTAGACACAAACGAGAAAATTGATGTTATTAATCCCGCGACAAAGGAAGTGTTCGCGTCCGTTCCATACGGCGGGGCAAAGGAAGCGAAACAAGCCGTAGATGCGGCGCATGAAGCGTTCAAGACGTGGTCGAAAAAAACGGCGGCAGAGCGTGCGACTCTTTTAATGAAGTGGCATCAGCTCATCGATGAAGCGAAAGAAGAAATCGGAGAGCTGATGACGAAAGAACAAGGAAAGCCATTAAAAGAAGCCATTGGCGAAGTCAGTTACGCAAACAGCTTCATTTCGTGGTACGCAGAGGAAGGGAAACGAATTTACGGTGAAACAATTCCAGCATCAGACCCGAAAAAACGCCTTCTCGTTCAAAAACAGCCGGTTGGCGTTATGGCTGCCATCACTCCGTGGAATTTCCCGGCCGCAATGATTACGAGAAAAGTGGCTCCGGCATTGGCAGCTGGATGCACAGCTGTCATCAAGCCTGCTGAACTCACGCCGCTGACGGCATTCAGATTGGTAGAATTGGCGGAAGAAGCGGGCATTCCAAAAGGTGTCATCAATATCGTGACAGGGGATGCAAAAGCAATCGGTGAAACGTGGATGAAAGATGGCCGTGTTAGAAAAATTTCGTTTACGGGCTCAACGGAAGTCGGAAAACTGCTTATGCGCCAAGCGGCCGATACGGTGAAAAAAGTGTCGCTTGAGCTTGGAGGACATGCGCCGTTTATCGTGACGGCCAATGCCGATATCGAAAAAGCGGCCAAAGGACTGATCGGTTCGAAATACCGCAATGCCGGCCAAACGTGCGTATGTGCGAACCGTGTGTATGTACATGAGTCCGTGGTCGATTCCTTCGTTGATGCCTTTACAAAAGCCGTTGCCGAGTTCAAAGTCGGAAACGGGCTGGAAGAAGGAGTAGACATCGGTCCATTGATCGATGAACGTGCAGTGGAAAAAGTGGCGGCACAATTGAAAGATGCGACAGAAAAAGGCGCCAAGGTTGTGATTGGCGGCCGCAAGCTGGAAGACAAAGAAGGATTTTTCATTGAACCGACCGTGTTGACGGATGTAACAGATGACATGCTTTGCATGAATGAAGAAACGTTCGGCCCGGTTGCACCGATTACCACATTCCAAACAACGGAAGAGGTAATTGAACGCGCCAACAACACACCATATGGATTGGCAGCCTATGTGTTCAGCGAAAACATCAGCGAAGCCATCCAAATTTCAGAGGGACTCGAATATGGAATCGTCGGCTTGAACGACGGGCTGCCGTCTGTCGCCCAGGCGCCATTCGGCGGCTTCAAGGAAAGCGGACTCGGACGCGAAGGCGGACACTACGGCATTGAAGAATATTTGGAAGTGAAGTATATTTCCATCGGCTTTTAAAAAATAAGACATGGGTGAATGCCCATGTCTTATTTTTTAGAAATCTTTGGGGACATTCAAGGCGGAAGAATATTGCTTCCTTTATGTAAGTCTTTTATGACACAAACCAAAAGTAGAATAATAGAAAATTTACAATCTGCAAAAAAAAATGAAACCTTTTCGAATCCTGGAACGTAAAACGATTATTAAGATGGATTTTGACTAAACCATCACGTTATGCTTTACTTATTTAAAGGGGGTGGTCTGATGGGGCTGGGAGATACCGAATTGGCGAGCTTGCAGAGATGGCGGATGTAACAAAGCGCACGATCGATTACTATACGAATTTGGGCTTGCTTAAAGCAGAACGTACTGCTTCCAATTATCGCTATTACTCTCATGAAGCATTAGAGGATTTGAGATTCATAGAAATGAGCAAGCAGCAAAAGTTATCCTTAGAGGAAATTAAAGAATCACTCGTAACAAAAAAGCAGGAGAAGCAGCCTGATGTCGGCCGCCAAGCAAGTGATGTGGCAGATCAAATGAAATGTTTAAAAGAAAACGTGGAAGATTTGCTGCCCTTAATGGAAAAGCTCGAGGACGATGAAAAAAAGCTGATCCTCAAGCGTCTTTCACCGGAGAGCATGACATTGATTCATTCATTGGTCATGCTGTTGGGTTAACTAGAAAGAAAAAATAGATTTTTTGGCCCAAATGGCATTTGGATGATCCATATGGGTACAATTAAAAGTAAAAGTATGGGATGTTTTTGCCCAACGATACAATAAAGATTTTAATTATTTTTATTTACTAGGAGGTGTTTCCTTGCTCGTTTGGGTAAAAACGGGTTAAGGATCATATTTGGACATAGTTAACTTAGTATTAATCGCAGTTTTAATCGCTATGACAGGATTTTTTGTGGCAACGGAGTTTGCCGTCGTCAAAATTCGCAGTACACGTATCGACCAATTGGTGGCCGAAGGAAATAAAAATGCTATTGCCGCCAAAAAAGTCATTTCCAATTTGGATGAATATTTATCTGCCTGCCAATTAGGTATTACGGTGACAGCCCTCGGATTAGGTTGGCTGGGGGAACCGACCGTTGAACGATTATTACATCCATTATTTGAACGACTCCATTTAGACGGGTCTGTTGTTAGTATCCTTTCTTTCGTGATTGCCTTTGTATCGGTCACTTTTCTGCACGTAGTGGTGGGAGAGCTGGCTCCAAAGACATTGGCCATTCAAAAGGCGGAAACCGTTACGCTTCTATTTGCCCGCCCGATCATTTTATTCTATAAAATCATGTACCCGTTTATTTGGGTATTAAATGGTTCCGCCCGTGCGCTTACAGGCTTATTCGGTCTTAAGCCGGCATCGGAACATGAACTGGCCCACAGTGAAGAAGAACTTCGTATCATTCTTTCTGAGAGTTACGAAAGCGGTGAAATCAATCAGTCCGAATTCAAATATGTGAATAACATTTTCGAATTCGACGATCGCATTGCGAAAGAGATCATGGTGCCCCGTACGGAAATTGTGAGCATCTCGAAAGACGATACGATTGAAGACTTCTTGAATGTCGCGAAGGTTGAAAAATATACCCGTTATCCAGTTGTGTTAGAAGGAAACAAAGACCAAGTTTTCGGATTGGTCAATTTGAAGGAAGTGCTGACGGATTACGTGCATGGAAAGGATATCAAACAAAAGACGGTTGAAGCTTATACGAAGCCGATTATCCAAGTCATTGAATCGATACCGATCCATGATTTATTGCTTAAATTCCAGAAAGACCGCATTCATATGGCCATCTTGATGGATGAGTACGGCGGTACGGCCGGACTTGTAACCGTTGAGGATATCCTCGAGGAAATCGTAGGGGACATCCGCGATGAGTTCGATGCCGATGAAGTATCCGAGGTTCAAAAGGTAAAGGAAAACCACTATATCTTTGACTCAAAAGTGTTAATTGATGAAGTAAACGACTTATTGGGAACAGATATTGAAGAGGAAGATATGGATACGATCGGGGGCTGGATGCTGACCCAAAACTTTGATTTGGAAAAAGGCGAGTCATTAGTCTTTGGCGGATATGAGTTTAAAGTGCTTGAAATTGAAGACCACCATATTAAACGAATCGAAGTGTTTCCGGCTAAAATCGAAGCCGAAATGGTAGAAGAAGCAGAGGTAACATCATAAAAAGGGGAGCATGCACAAGCAAGAGTTGTGCATGCTTTTTTGTGATGTTTTCAATCGGTTTCTTTAATAATATTAATGGGTATGTATTTCCTTCTATAATCAATTCTACTTAATAAATCGACACTTCTTTATTCAATGAAAGAGATATTTGTCAATCATCTCTTTACTAATTCCTGAATCACTGTAGATCAACTTATTTTAAAGAATTTGAAGGCATCATCACTGTAAGGGAAGTCATGACACCAACAACCGAAATCACGACTAATGAAAATATAAAGGATGTTAGTCCCACGGTTTTCATGCCCACTAAAACAACGATCGTGTCAATGATAAAGATTAATACGCCCACATTCCAAGAAGTCCATTTCGCTAAAATTTGGGCGATCAAATCCGTTCCTCCTGTGCTCGTTTCATAACGCAGCATTAATCCGATGCCAATGCCGACTAGTGCTCCTCCAAGGAGGGAACTGAAGAAAATGGGGACATCAAAATGCTGCCTTAGCGGGGAGAGCCAGTCGATTAAAAGGGAAGAGAGCAGGAGTCCGTTTAAGCTATTATAAAAATATTTCTTCTCATATTTCCAGGCATAAAAGAATAGTGGAGCACTTAACACAAGCATGCATAGACCGGTGGGAAAATCGAAGTAATAGTGAAGAATTAAGGCAATGCCAATGATTCCGCCATCTAACAAATGATAAGGAGCCAAAAATCCGTTAATGCCTGTCCCTAATAAAAAGCTGCCTATCAATGCAGCAGAGATTTTTTGGAGCATATCCATCACCTTTTCTTTCGGTTGTGGGAATCGCCATTTCGCACAAATGAGTCAATAATGTTAGACATCAACCTCTTTTTTTACGAGGCTTTTCTTTTGAGTCGTCATTTGTAATGTATGTCCTAACCCATCCATTTAGAAGAAAAGGCATTAAGAAGCCAATCATCGAAATCCCTATCGGTTTACGGTATAATAAGTGTATTCATTTATGGGAAGGTGACGTATCATGGGAAAATGTAATTTGGATCATTCCACCGAAGATGTTCGAAAGAAATTTGAAGCGCAAATGGAGTGGCTGCCAGAGGATATTTGCGCGTTATTCGATGATTTTTTGAATGGAAATCAAACGCAAGAACACTTGAACGAAATGTTTCATCTGCTTAAAAAATATGATTTAGCAACTGAAGCTGAAAGAGAAGAACGAAATAAAGAGATAAGATTTTTACTTTTAGGATGACCCAAAAGGGCAAAATACGGCCTTTTTGAGTCATCCTCCTGAAACCAGCTAATAGGATGTCAACATTTTTCAATAAAAATCTTATAAATAAAGTGATATACTAAAAATGTTCATGCCAAATAACCTTCCTTATTCATACTGGAAGGTTTTTCTTTTATTACTGAATGCTTTCTCTTATGCTAAATCTAGGAAAGTCTCTTTGCGCTTTAGTAAGGCGTAAATCCAATGAAGAAGCTTATTTGCACACGCAATCACGGCTACTTTAAAAGGCTTTCCTTCCTCTCGCTTGCGATCATAGAACTCTTTTAGCTTCTTATTGCGAGAGGCTCTAATCCCACAGAGAACAGCCATATATAAGGCATGACGCAGTCGACTTGACCCTCTCTTGGTGATCCGATTGATCGTCGCGATAAATTTTCCTGACGAATGTACACTTGGATCGATTCCAGAGAAGGCAACTAACTTTTTAGGATGATGAAACCGTTCGACTTCTCCAATTTCAGAAATAATCGTTGCCGCGATTTTTTCTCCAATACCGGGGATGGACTGAATCATCTTATATTCTTCTATTTCTCCTGCCAGGGCATCTATTTGATCCTCTAACTGTGCTAGGTGCTCTTGGTATTGGAGAAGTAGCTGAATATACATGTCAAGGCTGATCAAATGACTTTGATAAACGATGCTCTTAAATGGGTTACGCTGAGCTGCTTCATACAGCTTTTTTGCCTTTTCTTGTGCCCAACGTTCCGAACGCCTCATACATAAACTCGCTATTTGATCGGTTACCTGATTTTCTCCTGCCTGTATCACCGATTCTGACGTCTTAAATGCCAGAAGTGTGTGTAGAGAAACCTTCGAATACAAATCTCCGAATACCCCTTTATATTCCGGAAACACTTGATCTAAAATCGCTTGAAACTGTAACTTAGTTTGGACATATAGACCTGTCAGTGCTTCATGCTGCCTCGTAAGGTGACGGAGGTTTAAAAGCTGAATTCCCCTTTTCTTATAAGGCTCAAGTTCTTCCTTGTAATACAGTTCGCATAAGCGAAAGGCATCGATTTGATCTGTTTTCACCTTTCGTAAACTTAATTTTTTTGCCTGATGAGACAGTAAGGGATTCACCATAATATATAAGTAGTTCTGTTCTTCTAAAAACTGAATGACAGGAGTATGATAATGTCCCGTCGATTCTAATATGACACTTGGTTTCATACCAGCTTCATTTTCTACCACGTTCAAAAAATGAAGTAAACGATCCAGTCCCTCCGTTGTATGGGATACGCTAAAACTCTTTCCATACGGTTTTCCTTTATCTAAAAAGGCTTGAATCTGACTTTCCCCTTTTGAAACATCCAGACCGATTACTGGATTCATTCTTGATCTCTTCCTCTCCATTTGTTTTGCCAGTAACCCCTATTCCTCCATGCAGTATCATAGCTTCGCTTGTTATACGAGATCACAGTCCCAACCAGCCTCAAACATGTTTCTACACGTAGGGGGTGGACAGTTTCAGTGACGGGATCATATTGTCCCATGGCCCCGTACGTCCTACCCTGGCTACTGATATAATAGGTCCTATCTAAAAAAGGTCAACCAGTAAAAACTGGTTAACCTTATAATACGAAGGCCCCGTCATGAAATCCCAGTAAACCAAGGGATTGTGACGGGGCCTTTCATTAAAAATCAGTTTTTGTAATTGATTAGGGACTTATGGGACAGCTACCTTTTACTGTTAAGAGAATAGGGAAATTGTTTCTTTATCATTTCGCAGTCTGACCCAAATCAAATTCCATTAGGGGTTAAATTAACGGATGACGAAATTGCCAATGGGGTCGCATTTAAGATGGTGACATTAATGACCCTGTGCGGAAAAGGTCAAGCGGATGCGGTACGGAATGACGTCGCCATCATGTGGCTGAAGTTTTACATCAATATTGTGACGTTCGGAACAACGTTGAAGACACTCATGAAAAAGCGGGGCTGGCTTAAGGTTCCTCCCTACTATTATCCTCCAGGGATGCCAAAGCAGCGCTAATAAGTACATATTGGCCGTAAAGGCTTCTGGTTAATCTATTGAAAACCCCCGATTTAGCAGCCGAAGCAGACAGAGAAGAGCAAAAAAGATGAGATTTTTGCTTTTAAATAATGAAGATAACGAAAACGCCTTATGTTTAAAATTGGACATGAGGCGTTTTCCCGTTCATGACATATCTGCCTTGCTCCGAAACTACCCACTCATGGAGAAAAGCACGAGGAAGAGAGATAATATCCGTCTCTAATTTTATAGGATTATATGGTAATGGTTCTTTCTGCTCATTTACCAATATTTACGTAAATTTTATAATTTAATATAAAATTAACAAATCCTGGAGGTGGCTATGCTCAAACATGTCGCTTACATGCATCAATTAAAAAAATGTGAACGAAGATTAAACAAGCATCATATCTACATTGCCCATTTCATTCCAGGGAGGATTCGCTTAAAAAGCGAACTGTGGAAACAAAATGAGGGATTGCTTCAAAATCTCATGAATGTGATTAAAGAGGAGCCTTACGTCCAATCCGTCGAATATGTCACGATTACGGGAAGTATGATCATCGAGTTTACAGTCAAAGAAAATCCCCTAGCTGACCAAATTGAACAATGGGTGAATGTCCTATTGAACACACATACATATATACGGGGATGAAAAGGAGCGATGCCATTTGTGGTCAACATTACTTGGGCTCGGTGCATACATGATCGCTCCTAAGATCATCGGGAAAATGAGGGAGCAAAAAATACAAGTCGTCCATGCCATTCCTGGAAGGTTGCGGCTTCAAAACGTGCGCTGGAAAGACCAACAGGCAGCCGCATACATGGAGAATGTATTGAAGCAGCATCCGCTTATTGGAGCGTGTCAGGTTTCACCCATCACAGGCAGCATGCTGCTTGAATTTACGAACCCTTATTTGCAGCAGTCTGAGCTTGATGAGATTCTGCAGCTTGTAACCGATGTAACGGTGGAAAGCTTTTCAGTAATCAATGATAAGTTGATGAACACGATGAAAGGGACATTTGACCGAATCAATGGGAATGTCAAAAAAACGACGAACGGCTATACGAGTGTCGATAGCTTATTGATCGTTTATTTCTTATTCCAGGGGCTCCGGAGCTTTCCAGCCAATCCAGCCTTTGCGAGCAGTTTATTTTACTGGGCCTATACGTTGTTAAAAAACAGTGGGGAAATGGGAGGGGACAGCGATTGATAAGATGACGGTTCTTCATTCATTGCCAGGGCGTTTACGGCTTCGTATCGATACAAAGTTGCCCCCGGCTAACATTGAAGCATGGTTTCGGTCCATACCGGGGGTATATTCCGTTTCCTATACGGCCGTGACGAAAAGCTTGCTCCTTTATTACAATGAGCAGTTTCAGCCAAAGTTGTTGATGACGACCGTAAAGGGATGGCAAAAAAGAGAAAAGAAGGAAAGCCAAGAACCGTCTATTAAAAAACGTGTTACACTTGTCAGTATTTGTTCCCTCCTCTTTTGTGCCCATTGGTTTGTGACAAGACGGGTCACCCCGGCTTTTTATCTTGCTTTGTTCAATCGTTTCATTGCAGCGCTTGTGCTTTGGCTATCGCTTCCGACCATTAAGAGCGGAGTGAACGGGCTCATGAAAGAGAAGAAGCTGAACCCTGACTTTTTAACGATGTCTTCATTGCTGGCCTGTCTGTATTTAAAACAGCCGGGATCGGCTCTTATCATTTACATTATGTCGACCATCAGTGAAGTGTTGACCGATATGACCACGGTCAAAACAAAGTCTTATTTACAGTCTTTGCTTCATTTGGAAGCACCGTATGCATGGAAAGTAAAAATGGATAAAACGGTTACGAAGGTAGCCATAGAGGAGATTCAAGTGGAAGATTTCGTGAAAGTGTACCAGGGGGAGCGCATTCCAGTCGATGGCTTTGTCGTGAGCGGCGCCGGCGTCATTGATGAATCGGCCATTACAGGAGAATATTTGCCTAAAGAAAAAGCGGTGCAAGATGAAGTATATGCCGGAAGCATATGCCAAAGCGGGGAGCTGACAGTGTGCGTCACGAAAACCGGACGGGAAACCGCACTTGGGCGGATGATTCAATTCATTGAAGACGCTCATTCTTCAAAAGCGCCCACACAAGAATACGCAAACAAAATCGCCGAAAAAATGGTGGGGGTATCGTTTGCGCTGGCGTTCCTGACATTTGTCGTTACACGGAATGTAAACAGGGCCTTAAGTATGCTCGTCATCGATTTCGTATGCGGCATTAAGCTGTCAACGGCTGCCGCCTTCTCGGCCGCCATCGGAAAAGCAGCCCAAAAAGGTGTGCTCATTAAAAGCGGAACCCATATAGAACAGCTGGCAAACGCGGAAACGATGGTGTTCGATAAAACCGGAACGTTGACAGAAGGAAAGCCTTATGTAGAGAAAATGGAATGTTTCCATGACTTTACAGAGAATGAAGTGCTTCAAAAGGCAGCTGCACTGGAGCAAACATCTTCCCATCCTCTTGCACACGCGATTTTAGAAGAAGCGAAGAAACGCCGGCTTTCTTTCTTAAGCCGCCTGGAGCACGAAAAGATGGAGGTAGTCACAGGAAAAGGGCTGTATGGAGTGGTGGAAGGGAAAGAAGTTCATGTCGGTAGTTTACGTTATTTACAGGAAGAAGACATTTTGACCGAACACCATGTTCACACTTCCCCAAACTATTCCGTATTTGTGGCCATCAATCGCCATCTTGCCGGGGCATTTTCCATTCAAGACCGCATAAGACCCCGGATGAAGCATACAATTAAACAATTGCGTTCACTCGGCATCAAAAAAGTTGCCATGCTGACAGGCGATGAACAGAAAAATGCGGAAAGAGTCGCAAGGAGGCTTCATATGGATGACTATTGTGCCCATATGCTGCCGGAAGAAAAAGTGCGTTATGTAGAAAATGAAAAGAAATACGGAAAGATCATCATGGTGGGAGACGGCATGAATGATGCTCCCGCTTTAACGAAAGCCCACGTGGGGATTACACTGGGTGGAAAGCGGACGGATTTGGCCGTGGAGGCAAGCGATATCGTCATTACGCAAGATAACCCTTATGTTCTGACGGAATTGATCAGCCTGTCCAAAGGGACGCTTTACACGGTCAAACAAAACGTGGCGGCGACGCTTCTGTTAAATGGAGGAGCCATTTTATTGGGGGCATTCGGGCTCATTTCACCGGTAGCGGGCGCCGCCGTGCATAACTTCACGACGATTGGGGTCGTGCTGAACAGCATGAAAATCTTGGCGAAGGGAGAGAAGCGAAATGTCGGGTTCCTACATGATTCTTCACGACATACCAGGAAGACTTCGTCTGCAAGTGCCCATATTAAGGAACCACTCCTCATTTGAGGAAATCGAAATGTTTTTTTCGGCAATCAAGGGTATAACCGATGTTAAAGTTGAGCCAATCATTCAAACGATGGTCATCAACTATAATGAGCGTGAATTGACAAAGCAAAAAATCTGTGAATATATTTCTCTATTTTTCCACCATGAATCATTAGATCCGCTTGATCCAATTATGGTCAATGTGACGCCGGGAATTCGCAAAGACATTTTTCGTTCCCTGGTGACCGGATTTTTATTGCTGGTCTCCTTCGTCAAAAAACGTTATACAAGCCGAATCGATGTGTTTGACTACCTCGTCGTCATTTCGACGGCCCATACGGTATTGACACACGGAGGAACAAACCGCTACCGCCATCCAGATATTTTAACGGGCATCATCAGCTTATTTTCACTTGGAACGGGTCATCTGCTTCATGTATGTATGGTTACGTGGGCAGTGAATGTATTGGAAATTTTACACGATATAAGACGGACGAATACAAGTCCGATCATCATATAAAAGGGGAGTATGAAGATGGCATTCAATCAAGATTTTTTATTGGGATTTGTATCTGGAACAGTAGTGGGAGCGGTCGGGTACCGCTTATATGAACAAAACTCCGGCCAATTGCAAAGATTATTGCAGCCGGCTCAAGGTTTTCGACAGCAAGCGGCCGCGCAGCATCCATCTTTAGAAGAACTGGTCGCTCAAAAAGAAAGACTGGAAGATTTGATCGCAGAAATGAAACTTGGTTAATTTATTGATCCAGCAACGCCGTCATGGTCAAAGAACAACCATGACGGCGTTGCTGGACCTAAGCGGATGACACCCCCCTTTCGGGGTTGGCGCCATCCGCTTAGGTGAACCTTTGAGAGTGATTCGAGGTGCAAAAACAGGAATGCCAGGAATCGTATAAAAAACGATGAATCATGTAATAAATAAATCTATAAACATCATTTTTTATATGTTTTCAAGACTATGAAGGAACGGGATTTTTTATTCAGACCACTGAGGCTTAAGGAGTTTCATAGTCCATCAAACTCATAATTTACATTTTCTTAATAAAAAACATATTGAATAATGATATGTTGTATTTTATAATAAACAAAAAGTTTACCTGAGGAAAAATATTTTTATTTATTTAAAAATTATAGCTTGTATCAATTTGTGTTACTGGCACTTTTTCTGTTTCGTTCCATACGATGTATCGAGTCAAATTTTTGGGGAGTCTATTTCTTTTTTTGGGCAAAAAGTTTCCCGAGGTAAATATTTTTATAAAAAGGAAAAAGGAGTGGAGAAGTACATGTTTTATTCCAACGTCAAACGTTTTACCATCGGATTATTAATTCTTGTTCTTGCATTGTTCACAGCAGCGGGCTGCTCCAACAGCAAAGAGACGGCGACCAATACAGACGGGAAATTAAAGATTACGGCGACCATCGGGATGATTACGGATGTGACGAAAAACATCGGTGGCGAGCATGTGGAAGTAACCGGTTTGATGAAAACGGGAGTGGATCCGCATTTATACAAAGCATCTCAAGGTGATATTAAAAAGCTCGATGAAGCAGATATCATTTTATACGGTGGCTTGCATTTGGAAGGGAAAATGGGTGAGATTTTCGAGAAGATGGAGAAGCAAAAGCCTGTTGTGGCTGTTACACGCGATATTAAAGAGAATGAACTGCGTTCAGCAGGCAATGGAACACAGGGGCATGATCCGCACGTTTGGTTCAATGTCCAGCATTGGATTACGGCAACGAAAACGATTCGTGATGTGTTAATCGAACAAGATCCAAAGAATGCTGAGGATTACAAACAAAATGCGCAAGCCTATATTGCGAAACTTGAAGAATTAGACACATATGTCAAAGAACAAGTTGCAACGATTCCAAAAGAAAGACGTGTTCTTGTGACGGCACATGATGCATTCGGCTATTTCGGGGATGCTTACGGCATTGAAGTAATGGGACTTCAAGGATTAAGTACAGCTTCTGAATACGGTTCAAAGGATGTAAGCAATCTTCGTGATTATTTAGTTGAAAAGAAAATCAAAGCCGTATTTGTAGAATCAAGCGTACCGAAAAAATCGATTGAAGCGGTCGTGGAAGGCGCGAAAGAGAAGGGGCATGAAGTAAAAATCGGCGGAGAATTGTTCTCCGATGCGATGGGAAAAGAAGGCACGGAAGAAGGAACGTACATCGGCATGGTTCGCCATAATGTCGATACGATTGTGAGTGCGTTGAAATAGCAGGAACGAACAAAAAAAGACGGCAGGCTCTATTCGGACCTTGCCGCAATTTATCAAGGAGGTAAAGAGAATGGCCGCACCATTAACAGTCAATAATTTAACGGTTGCTTATCAGAAAAAGCCTGTGCTGCAAAATATATCGTTTGAGATTCCGGAAGGGGAGTTAATTGGGATTGTTGGTCCAAACGGGGCAGGGAAATCCACTCTCATTAAAGCGATTCTCGGATTGATTCCGCGTGTGGCAGGAGAGGTCGAGATTTACGGAAAGCCGTATAAAGAGCAGCGTAAATTGATCGGCTATGTACCCCAGCGCGAGTCGGTCGATTGGGACTTTCCGACAAATGCATTAGACGTCGTCACAATGGGACGCTATGGTCATCTTGGCTGGTTCAAACGTCCAAGCAGCAAAGAAAAGGAATTCGCCATGGAGTGCTTGCGCCAAGTCGGAATGGAAGGATTCGCCGATCGTCAAATCAGCCAGCTGTCCGGCGGCCAGCAGCAACGTGTGTTCCTGGCGAGAGCACTTGCCCAAGATGCCCAGCTCTACTTTATGGATGAGCCGTTCGTCGGGGTCGATGCGGCGACAGAAAAAGCGATCATTACGTTGTTGAACAACTTGAAACAGCAAGGAAAAACTGTTCTCGTTGTGCATCATGATTTGAATACTGTCAAAGAATACTTTGATTCGCTCATCTTTTTAAATGTGGAATTAATCGGAATCGGCAAGACGGAACGTATTTTTACGAAAGACTATTTACAAAAAACGTACGGTGGAAAATTGACGATGTTTGATTCGGAAAAAGAGTCATCATTCATTATAAACTGAGGTGAAAACATGAACTGGTTACAGATGTTTCAAGATCCTAATACCCAATGGATTTTACTCGGTTCGATGCTTCTAGGGTTAAGCAGCGGTGTCATCGGCAGCTTTGCCTATTTGCGAAAACAATCGCTCATGGGCGATGCCCTTGCCCATGCAGCCTTGCCGGGTGTGTGCGTCGCTTTTATGGTAACGGGCTCGAAATCGATTTTTTACTTTTTGATCGGGGCACTCATCGCCGGTGTGCTGGCCACTTTTCTCATCAGCTATATTACGAGACATACCCGCATTAAGCAGGATTCGGCATTGGGCATCATTCTGACGGTATTTTTCGGTGTCGGGATTGTGCTGCTGACGCAAATTCAGCATAGTGACGCAGGAAACCAAAGTGGTCTCGATAAATTTCTATTCGGTCAGGCCGCTTCGATGATTCAATCGGATGTGTATACGATGGCGATTATTTCCGCCGTGTTGGTCGGAATGTGCGCTTTATTTTTTAAAGAGTTCAAGCTGCTGTCGTTTGATCCGGGCTTTGCGAAGGGAATCGGCTTACCGGTCGCGTTGCTTGATCAATTCATCATGCTGCTCATTGTCGTGGCCGTTGTCGTCGGCATTCAGGCAGTCGGCGTCGTCTTGATGGCGGCCCTGCTCATTACGCCGGCTGTTGCGGCAAGGTATTGGACGGAAAAACTGCATGTTATGGTGATCATCTCCGGGTTGTTTGGGGTATTGAGCGGACTCACCGGAACGCTTGTCAGCACAATGGTGAGCAACTTGCCGACAGGCCCGCTCACCGTTTTGGCTGCAACATGTTTATTTATCTTCTCGGTCTTTTTTGCGCCAAAGCGGGGCTTGCTCGCTAAGGCACTGCTCCGAATGTCCGTAAAGAAGCAAATCACAGGAAAGCCCTACGTGCAAAAAGTGAAAGAAGGGGAAACGCTATGAATGATTTTTGGATCATCTTAATCGGTGCACTCGTTGCATGCTCGTGCAGCTTGGTCGGCTGTTTCCTCGTTCTCCGCAAAATGTCGATGATCGGGGATGCCATCAGCCACTCGGTTTTGCCGGGAATCGTGATTGCCTTTTTAGTGAGCGGGTCGCGTGACTCGGTGTTCATGATGATGGGAGCGGCGGCATTAGGATTGCTTACCGTCTTTTTGATTCAACTGTTTCATCAAAGCGGTGTCCAATCGGATGCATCAATCGGCGTGGTATTTACCGCATTGTTTGCAGTCGGTGTCGTGCTTGTCAGCCTCTTTGCCCGTCAAGTGGACTTGGACCTTGATTGCGTCTTGTACGGAGAAATCGCGTATGCACCATGGAATACGCTGACCATCGGCGGGGTGGATATCGGCCCGAAAGCCGTTTGGGGGGTCGGGGCAACGTTTCTCTTAAATTTATTGATCATCACCATCTTTTATAAACAATTTAAAATCTGTTCATTCGATCCGGCCATGGCGGCGGCTGTCGGTATTCCGGTCATGTTGTTCCATTATTTATTGATGTCGCTTGTTTCCTTTACAACGGTCGCTTCATTTGAAAGTGTCGGCGCCATTTTAGTCGTCGGCATGCTCATTGTACCAGCTGCGACGGCGTACTTGTTGACGGAAAAATTGAGCGTGATGATTGCCATCAGCATGGTCATCGGTGTCATCAGCTCTGTCCTTGGGTATTATATGGCTTACATGTATGATGCTTCCATCGCCGGATGCATGATTACAGTGGCAGGCATTCTGTTCTTGATCGCCTTATTCTTCTCGCCTACACATGGTGTGATCATGAAAAAATGGAAACGCAAAAAAATGATGGCCCAGCTGTAAGGGAAAACGATTTTTTCGGTTTGGAAATTCAACAGGCGGGGGAGAAACCTATGGCTGCACGTTTAGCTTTTCGGTTGCCGGAAGGAAAGTGGCTGGAAATCAGGAGAATGACCCATCAAATAGTAGATGTAAAAATATGTTCCGATAGAGTTCATGAACCGGATGAGTTTTTCTGCAGAATTCATGAAGAAGAGTTTGTGCACGTAATAATGGATGCCATTGAGGCAAAGTGGAAAAAAGAAGAAAACTGAAGTGACAAAACTCCCGTACATCTTAGAAATGGAAGGTGGGCGGGAGTTTTCTTTGTTTATTATTAAACTGTTTGAGTGTTCATGAGTTTTTGTTTCAGTTCTTCCAACACTTGTTTTCGTTCCAAATAATCTTTTTGGTCGGCCTCTTCCCAAAACGGTAAATCGGCCCCTTTGTCAATAAGTTCAATCGTTTTCGCACGAATCGTCTCTTGAAGAGATTGATGGCGAAGCTGTAACTGAGCGAGGGCTATATAGACGAGTGATTCCTCCGCCAGCTTTTCGTCTTCGTCTTCAAACTCGTCCAGTTCTTCCAAAAAGTCCTCTAAAATATGTCCGGTCGCTTCTGCTGCGGACAACCCTTCATCAAGCATCTCGTTGAATTCATCCTGTATGTCGCATGTTAAATCATCTTCAAAAATGCCGGTACCCCAAGCACTCATGTTCATCTTCCTTTCAAGCATTATGTACAACATTCATTGTATCAAGTTGAAATAAAAAATGAATGGTTTTTTGTCTTTTTATTTAAGTATGGGACTCAGAACACATTGCTATTCAGAGTTTCCCTTGTATGAGGGTTATGGTATGGAATTAATCAGCTTCTTTCGGAAAACTTTGGTGCATGTTCAATATAAGCGAACGATAATATAAGAAATTCATATAATATACAATAGACGATATCATCGTAAACTTTCCCATAGGATTCATTCTTTTGGTAAAATAATTAGTGGGTCTCTTATAAAGGAACATCTTAATAATGGAAAAGGTCATGAACAAAATGATCAGTAAAAAATGGTAAATGTGAATTTTACATAACGCGGCTGATTCAGGAAAGTGAAAAAGGAGTTAAGGACGATTATGAATATTGCATTTTTTCTTATTCCCAAAAATGAAGTAGCAACAATTGAAATCGAATCCACTGTACGTCAAGCGTTGGAAAAGATGGAGCATCACAAATATACATCGGTTCCGCTTATTGATGAAAAAGGAAAATATAAAGGGACGCTGACAGAGGGCGACCTCTTATGGTTTTTAAAGAAAGAGGGAAAAATGAATTTGCAGGAGCTTGAAGGTGTGAAGCTTAAAGATGTGCCAAGACGCCATGACAATAAAGCGATTTCCATCTATGCAGAAATGGGCAGCATTTTGCTGCAGGCAACCGAGCAAAACTTCGTTCCGGTCATTGATGATCATGGAACCTTCATTGGGATCATCAGAAGAAGGGAAATAATCGAGTTTTACGCGAAGTCTGTCTTTAAAGCAGGAGAGACGGGGAATGAACAAGAATGAAAGTTTGTAACGTTGCTGTCATTCCATCATCCAGTATAGTCCTTTGAAAAATCTTTTTTTGCTGTACTCATATAGAAGCAATAATCAGCCTCTCTTGTTCGTTCAAGGGAGGCTCTTTTTTTGACAACGGTCAGAAGGTCCCGCTATCTCTTCTTTATTTTTAGTAGACGTTAATGGGCATTTGCTACTATAATATATCAGGGATAAAATACCATATTGGGATAATAAAGGTATAAAAGATAAGAGGGACTGTCATGATATTTTCTTTACTTAGCGACCTGATTGTGAACCTGGCCATTTTTGTTTCAACTACTGTTCTCATCCATTATATTTTTAGAAAAGAGTCCGACTTTACAGATATTTATGATGTACATCCCCGAAAGTTAACCACTTCCATCAAATTAAAAATTGGTGTCATAGACGGGATCATCGGTTCTATTATTATGTTTTATGCATTACGCATCGACTCATTTGGAACTCTCTTCGATCTTCGGCATCTTCCCATTATGATTAGTTCTCTTTTTGGAGGTTTTCCTTCCGGATTGATTGCCGGGGGGATTATTGCTGTAAGCCGAATCGTTTTCTTCAATGATTTTCAGTTTACGCTTTCTTCCAATACAGGGGCGATCAACGCCATCAATATCGCACTGGGATGCAGCATGATTTCCCACTATGTCAAAGGTAAAGGAAAATGGCTTTTCATGAATATCTATTGTGTGGTTTCGATTACAGTGGTTGCCTTCATCTTAATTAAAGATGTCAATAAATTGCTGTTAGTCGTGGCGTCCTTTTGGGGCATTTCCATCATAAGTGGCTTCTGTATCTTTATTTTACTCAACTATTTACTGAAGGCCAATGCCCTGCAGCAAACATTGATTCACACGTTAAAAGAGCTGAAGGACATAAAATATGCTTTGGATGAGTCGGCGATTGTCACGATTACCGATAACAAAGGCCGAATCACATATGTGAATGATAAATTTTGCGAGGCTTCCGAATTTCGAAGGGAAGAACTGATCGGAAAAGACCATCGCATCATTAATTCCGGTTATCATTCGAAAGAATTCTTTAAACAATTATGGAATACCATCAGCGGAGGGGCAGTGTGGAAAGGGGAAATAAAAAACAGATCAAAGAGCGGAAAAATCTATTGGTTCGATACAACGATTGTTCCTTTTTTAAATGATGAAGGAATCCCTTATCAATATGTGTCGATCCGAACAGATACAACCCAGCGTAAAAAGGCGGAAAATCAGTTAAGATATTTGTCCAATATCGACGGATTGACTAAAATTGCCAATCGCCGTTATTTTGATCAAAGTCTCGAAATGGAATGGCAAAAGTCGATCCAGGATGGTGAGCCAATCTCCCTTCTCTTATTTGATATTGATTATTTTAAAAAATATAACGATGAGTATGGCCATCAAAGCGGGGATGAGTGTCTCAAAAGGATAGCGGGTGTATTAAAGACTGTCATCGATCATCCGAATGATGTCATAGCCAGATACGGCGGAGAGGAATTTGCCGTCATCCTTCCCCAAACAGATGAAGAGGGTGCGGCCTTCGTTGCGGAAAAAATCAGGCAAAATGTAGAGGCATTACGAATTCCGCATATAGGGTCCAAAACAAATGATATCGTTACGATAAGCATCGGCGCCGTTTCTTCGGTTGCCGTCGGATCCGAGCGACCTGAAGACTTAATCGTTAAAGCGGATAAAGCGCTCTACCAGGCTAAAAATGAAGGGCGTAACCGGGTAAAGATATATGATGTAAGTTAGTAGGCTAATATTTTAAGCGTTTGTCTCAAAAGACATAATTTCTCCTTCATTCCATAAACTAAGTGCAATCACACGATTAGATATTGTGAATAAATAGGGGGGCAGGCATGAAAAAGGAAATGAACGAGAACAAAGATGTGCTGTATGAAGGAAGAGATCAAGCCTATTTAGATATAGACCGAATGATTAATGAAGGTCTTTCCGGCGGTTCGGTTCATAGAAGCGGGGACCAAGCCAACATTGAAGAAGCAAGAGAGCTTCAAGCAGAGGAACCTCCAAGAAATAATGGGGCATGAGTGAAAAAGCACTCATGCCCCATTATTTTAAAGAGTCTGGAAGTGAACCTTACATATATAATCCTGCCAGAAAAATTCCGAGGCTTTTTTGATAAATGGAATCGAACTGGCTGAGCGGGAGCGGATTGATTCCTCTGCCCAATTCGACCGTGTATCCCGGTCTTCGCCAGTCTTGTATGAACCAATCTTTATAGCCGGCATAGCTTTCAATCGTTTTGACCGGTTCATATCCGCTTACCCTCGCAAATTCCTCGACAATGGTTTGTGCTTCCGGAGGTTCCATGTTGTCAAACCCCCAGTAAATGACCTCACCTTGGGTGTGGAAAGCGAGTACTCTTGCGAAATTGCGGCTTTTCGTCAACTCGGCCATGGCGATGGCTTCAGGTTCAGAGAGCGGTTTTTCGCCCCCATAATCTCTCGGACCTGGTTGTTTCGGATTTCGTTCTCGTTCAAGCTCCCACTTTGCAGGAAACTGATCGTTTAAATCGACTCCGCGGATATTGGCTTTCCACCCTGTAAAATCCCGGCTGCCTCTGTTGATTTCAACCACTCTCTCGTTCCATGGAGCTTGTGCTGGAGGTCCGTTCAACACGAGATCCACTCCATCTGGATTGACCATTGGAACGAGGGACAAAGTGGTTTGACTATAGAGCGGCAGGACAGAGCGTCCGCGAATGGCTCCCTGATTGGTAAGAGCCAATACATAATCATTGATAAATGTCATCGTAATAGAGGTGGTAATCCATTCATTCGCATGGAAAGAGGCATTATAGTGAATTTGCTTGGAACCTTTTCCGATTAACAGCTCTGGAATGGGTTTGTTTAAGACCGAGTTTCCGATGGACCGTCTCCGTAAAAATGGGTAGACACGTACCAATCGATTGATATCGTTCATCATGGTCGCATACGTGTATTGTTGTTTTCCGTTCACAAGTCTCCATGTGATGCGGAGTGGGACTTGAATGGTTTGGCCGACTTTTAAAGCATTCGGATTTAAAGACGGGTTCGCTGTAAATAACGTATCAAGAGGTAAATTGCGGCTGCGGGCAATATTCCACAGTGTATCACCGCTTTTGATGGTGTAAGCGATCGTAACAAACCCCGGAATGCGCACTTCTTGGCCGATGGAAAGCCGATTCGGATCGACGGATGGATTGGAGTCGATAATTAGTTGAATCGGGACTGCAAACAATTGGCTGTAATACCAAAAAGAATCTCCTTTTCTCACAAATATATTAATGATCATTCACCCCGTTATCGTTGTCATTTACATCAGTATATGAATGGTTTGAAGCGAACATGATGAAGGGGAGGATGAACATAGTGATTGATGAAGAATCACACCTTTCGTGAAGTATAAAAATCCATATTCTTCAAAAACTATGATGAATACGTAAAGGGAGTGAATTCAATGGATGTAAAACGAGTGAAACAAATTTTGTCTTCACCAGCGGATATCGAAGTGAAGTATCATGATGCTTCCGTATGGATCGACAAGCTGAATGAGGATGGAAGAACCGCGACCGTTCATTTAAGAGGGCCGCTGGAGGAACGGACAATCGTTGAGATTGAAGAGCTAAAGGAAATGTAAAGAGGTTGACGGAACAGCATCAAAAAATGCTGTTCCGTCAACCTCCCGAAGCAGAACCGTCATGGAAGATCCGGTGAAAATCAGGGATTTTCTTGACGGTTCTTTTCTCATTCAAGTCAGAAAGGAAAAAACACACGTTAAACTTAAAATGACTAATAATTATAAAAATTAAAAATTATTTGACTAATAAAAATGGAATATATATACTTTTAAACAAATGAACTTATACACCTCATGAACAGCAACAAAGCCACCGCTTACCGCTTTCTATCTACTTTAGAATCTCTCGGATATGCCGAGAAAAATCCTCTGATCTTTATCAATTATCTTATTGTTTCATCCAGCTTACATCGAAAATGACCATGTAAGCGAATAGGATACATATAGCACGATCTTTTATCCCATAAAAAACCAATCATGAGAACACAGACTAACAGGGCTGCGTCCTGCGGAAGCGTCTGCGTGACCCGCATTGTGCGGGCCTAACTAATCATCGGCGGGAACCCCCACTGATGGAAGTTTCCTTTATGAAGAAGCAGCCAGCATTGTCATGAACATCTCCAGCCAGCTTGGTTATAACAGAGAGACCAATTGAAAAAGGGGGAGAAAACATGAAATTATCAGGTCAAACAGCCATCATTACAGGCGCCGCCCGGGGAATCGGCGCCGCTTGTGCATTTAAACTGGCACAGGAAGGGGCCAATGTTGTTTTAGTCGATTTGTTATCAAGTGAAGAAACGGTGAATAAGATTGTACAAGCGAACCCAAATAGTAAGGCTTATTACCATGAAGTGGATATTCGCGAACGTGCCCAGGTTCAAAAAGTAATCGGGTAAAGGTTATGAATGGAAAAAGAGAGAGGGGAAACGATGACTCGTACGTCTCAATCGGTTTATGACAAGCAGCGCGGGACAGTGATGGGGGCCCTTGCCAAGGGGACAGACTTAATGGAAGGAATCCTTGCCGAATGCCAAAAGCACGGGGTGTCGGCTGGCGCCGTAACATGCATTGGCTCTTTACAGAAAGCCGTCTTTGCACAGCCTGCCATCCAAAATGGGAAACCCGCGTATTCAGAGCCTGTTGAATGGAATCATCTCGTTGAGGTGCTCTCAGCAACGGGCTTTCTTTCTCAAACGGAAAAAGGAGAGCTTGATTTGCATATGCATGCCCTTGTCGTCAATGAAGAAGGGGCGATTTCAGGCGGCCATTTCCTAAAAGGGGAAAATCCGGTCGCAGTCACCATCGAATTTTCGGTGCAAGCCGTCCAGGCAGACATAATCCGCGCCTATGATGAACAAGAAGGGTTTCGGCTATTGAAGTTCAAGCCAAGGAAGGGAGAGTAATATGGAGACACTTGGATCTTATATGAGAAAAGCATTTCGAACGTATCCGAATAAAACGGCTGTCCAGTTTGGCGGTCAAACGATGACATATGATGAACTGCGTATCCGCTCATGTCAGCTGGCAAACGGGATTAGAAGTTATCATTTGAAAAAAGGCGACCGGGTGGCTGTTTTAATGTCTAATCGTCCTGAACATGTAGAGTCGGACTGTGCGGTAGCGCTCGGCGGTTTCATCAAAGTTCCGCTCAATTACCGCCTTCACCCAAAAGAGCTATCTTACATGATCGAAAATTCCGGCGCGAAGCTGTTAATCGGGGAAAAAGAATTAATTCATAAGATTGATTCGGATATTCCCAAATTAGAGGTCGGAGATAAATATGAAGCGTGGTTGCTTCGCCAAAACGAGGATTATCCGAAGTCAGAAGTGCAGGAAGATGACGTCTTTGCCATCATGTATACATCGGGAACGACGGGACGTCCGAAAGGCGGAATGCTTTCTCACCGAAACATGATCACCGGCGCGTTATCGCTCGCCCTTGCTTGCGAGGTGACGGCTGAAGACGTAATTGGTCATGTGGCGCCGTTGACTCATGGCAGCAATTTTTTATCCCACATTGCGTGGATATTTGGCCTGACACAAGTGATATTTAATCAATTCGAACCAAAAGAGTTTATCGATGATGTGGAAAAAGAAAAAGTGACGGTTCTTTTCCTCGTTCCGACGATGATCAATTTAATGATTCAAGATCCTGATTTCGATCCGGCCAAGCTTGAGCATGTCAAGTCGATCAACATGGCCGGTTCGCCGATTGCGGCGGCAAAACTGCAAAAAGCGCTGGAACTGCTGGGGCCAAAGCTCGTTCAAACATATGGACAGGTAGAAGCGCCTATGGTCATAACGATGATGCCGCGGCATGAGCTATCCCATCGTCTTGAGTCATGCGGGAAAGTCGGGCCGTTCGTCGAGGCGAAAGTGATGGATGAAAACGGGGAAGAAGTGAATGCTGGTCAAGTCGGTGAGGTTGTCTGCAAGGGGTCGCTCGTCATGAAAGGATATTGGAACAATCCAAGTGCAACGCTCGAGACAATCAAAAACGGCTGGCTTCATACAGGAGATATCGGCTGGATGGACGAGGAAGGGTATCTTCATTTAGTGGATCGGAAAAAAGACGTCGTCATCAGCGGAGGAATGAACATTTATCCGCGTGAAATCGAGGAAGTGCTCAATAAGCATGACGGGGTGAAAGAAACGTGCGTCCTTGGCGTACCTGATGAAAAATGGGGTGAGCGGGTCATCGCCTACATTGTCGGAAACGGGACATGCGAGGTGACGGAAGAAGCATTGACCGAACTTTGTTCTGAACACCTGGCAGCCTTTAAAAAGCCGAAAGAAGTGTATATGGTCGAGCGGCTTCCGAAAAGTCCGTATGGCAAAATCTTAAAAAGAAAACTTCGTGAAAAATATGAGGGGGTCACGCAATGAGTAATGTCGTCGTATCAGGTGTCGGCTTGACGAAATTCGGAACGCATGAAGAATCGAGTGCCAAAGATCTTGTGCTCGAAGCGAGCGTGCAGGCGTTAAAAGATGCAGGTTTTCCAAAAATCGATGCGGTGTATGTCGGGAATTTCATGTCAGGGATGCTGAACAATCAAGAGGTGCTCGGTTCCATTATCGCCAATGAATTGGGACTCGGAAATATTCCGACCGCCAAAGTGGAAGGGGCTTGTGCGTCAGCGGGAATTGCCTTTCGCCAGGCATATCTGATGATTCAAAACGGCGTGTACGATCACGTGCTTGTAGCGGGCGTGGAGAAAATGAAACATGCGGCGACACAAGATGTGACAAAGGCCATCAATGCCGCAATGGACAATGGATCAAGCGATAAGCAAGCCGGTTTGACATTCCCGGCCTTTTTCGGGCTTGTTGCCAACCGTTATTTTCATGAAACGGGAGCGAGCAAAAAACATTTGGCGCTGGTCGCGTTGAAAAATCGCGAATACGCCTTGAACAATCCCAACGCGCAGTTTCGGAAAGAAACGTCGGTGGAGGAAATCCTCAATGCCCGCCTGATCACCGAGCCGCTCGGCTTGTTCGATTGCTCGCCGGCAACGGACGGAGCGGCGGCTGTCGTGCTTTCAAAAGGCGAAAATGGCGTCAAAATCATCGCATCAGGACAAGCCTCAGGTCCTACGCAAATTGAATATATTGAAAGTTTGACCTCCATTCCGGCCATCCGCGAATCTGCCCGTATCGCTTACGAACAGGCGAATCTCACGCCGGACGACATCGATGTGGTCGAGCTCCACGATTGTTTCTCCATGACGGAAATCATCGCGATTGAAGAACTGGGATTTGCGGAAAAAGGAATGGGATGGAAAGCGATTGAAGACGGCGAAACGAAGCATGGAGGGAAAGTACCGGTCAATACGAGCGGAGGGCTGCTATCAAGAGGCCATCCGATTGGGGCGACAGGCTTGGCGCAAATTATTCAAATCGTCCTGCAGCTGCGCGGCGAGGCACCAAACCAAGTGCACGGAGCCAAAATCGGGCTCGCGCAAAATTTGGGCGGAACCGGTGCGTATTCGACCGTTCATATTTTTGAAAAGGCGGGTGTGTAACGATGGACATGACGATTTTTGTATGTGAACGATGCGGGGGACCTTCCTTGCAAAAACGGCTTCTTTGCCGTGGCTGCCATCACGAACAGCTGACAGAGCAAAGCGTTTCGGGAGAGGGAACGATCTATTCCTTTTCCACGATTCATATTTCATCTGCCGAGTTCCAGCAAGATGCGCCGTATACAGTCGTTGTCGTTGAACTTCAAAACGGGTTGAAAGTGACTGGAAGAGTAAAGGGACAGGCGGCTATCGGCGAGCAGGTGAAAGTGCGCGAAAAGGTGAACGACATTTATTATTTTGACTGTGTGAAAGCGACAAATGTCCACTGATTGAACAGTGTCCTCAAGGGTCAGCATTTTAAAAAGCTTTTTGGAAAAGGTTGTTTCTTTTCTGAAAGGCTTTTTTGTTGTGTCATCCATGACAGACCAAAAATGCCGGTCATGAATAAAACGATTTTGGATAATCTAACTACGTGATTCGTTGGCAAGGAGGAGAAGAAGGATGGCTAAAGTAATCATCATGTACCAGCATCCGATTGAGAAAGAACGCTTTGATGATCATTATTTCGGCACCCATACAGCGTTGGCGAGCAAAGTACCGCATGTGAAGCATTTTTCGATTCAAAAAGTGGTGAAGACAAATAAGGAGGGATTGAATTTATACCTGATTTCGGAAATCGAATTTGAAAGCGCAGAAGAATGTGAAGCGGTGATGAATTCGGCTGAGTGGAAAGCGATGGAACGAGATGCATCCAACCTGGCCCCATTTTTGGCCGCCCCTCCCTTGATTATCATGACGCAGTAGAATTCATTATTTATACCGCGGATGAAAAACGATAATGGAAAATTCCCTATTATCGTTTTCTTTATCGTGGAAGGATTTTCCATGGAAACCTCGAATTAGGTCAATGAAGAGGTGAGAATATGGAAAAGTACATATTATGGAATGGAGACATGATAACTGCAGACCAAAAAGACAGTCTTGTGTCATTTGATGACCGCGGCTACCAATTCGGTGATGGGGTGTACGAAGTAATCCGTCTTTATCAGGGGAGGGCGCACTTGCTTGATCCGCATATGGAGCGGCTGTTTCGTTCGATGAAGGAGCTGGAAATCGTTTCTCCTTTCACAAAAGAACAGTTGGTTGATCAGTTGGAGAAGCTCATAGCGAAAAATCATTTTGATGAGGATGGCAATCTTTATATTCAGGTCACACGCGGGATTCAGACGCGGAATCATGTATACGAACCTGATTTGACGGCCGTTTATTTCGCGAAAATCGACCGGTTTCCAAAACCCCTTGATTTAATGCAAAACGGGGTTCGTGTCACCGTGATGGAGGACATCCGCTGGCTGCGCTGCGATATCAAATCCTTGAATTTGCTGCCGAATGTGATGGCCAAGACGAACGCCCAGCGAAAAGGATGTTATGAACCGCTGTTTGTAAGGGATGACATTGTTCGTGAGTGCGGATCTGCCAACTTCTTTTTGATCAAAGACGGGGTGTTAATCACGCATCCGGCGAACAACCTTATTTTAAATGGAATTACAAGGGTGCACGTCCTTCAATTGGCGAAGGAACTTGCGATTCCAATCGAGGAGCGGGAGATTGCCCGCGAGGAATTGGATACGGCAGATGAATGCTTTTTGACGGCCACTCCGATTGAAATCGTTCCAATCACAGCGATTGATGAGCATAAAGTCAACGGTGGAGATGCTGGGGTAATAACGAAAAGATTGCAGGCGGCTTATGAACAAAGCCTGGCTGAATGGAAACATGAAGTTGGGTTTGTGTAAATTTTTCATATGATAAAAAAGTTCCTTGCATTCAAAGGCAAGGAACTTTTTTATTAAATGAAGGGGAGATTAATGGAATTAAAAGGTTAAAATTTCCAAACATTTATGGTAATCTATATGTAATTCTTAGGCTCTTTTCTAAAAGATTGTTGTTTTTAGATAGGTTTCTTGAAAGATAACCGTTTAAGGTTGGTTGGAGCGGAAGGTGCGAGACTCCTGCGGGAGCAGCGGGACAAGTGAGACCCCACAGTCTGTAAGCCGAGGAGGCTCACCGCACGCCCCGCGGAAAGCGAGTAACCTGGAGCGGAAATCAACCACTCCCCACTACTTGTTAAATAACAACAAAATTTGCGAAAACAGCCAATTCTTATTAGAAGAGGTGAGAGTAGTTGAGTAGAGTCGAGCAGAGCGCAAAATTAGATTTAGAAAGAATCGTTTTTATTGGGAGAACCTTTGAAGAATATGTGGACATGTTTTCTCTTTCGATAGAAGAATGGAAGGGAAAGAAAATACTAGATTGTCCGGCAGGTGCGTGTTCGTTTACCGCAGTAGGCAACAAATCGGGATTAGACGTCACGGCATGTGATATTGCCTACAGTTATTCGGGAGAAGCCCTTGAAATGAAAGGCATGCAAGACATCGAACATGCCATGGAGCATATGCAAAAAGCAAAAAATAATTATAGTTGGGATTATTTTAAAGATATAGATAGTCTGAGAGACCATCGTTTGAGTGCCTTAAAAGATTGTGTTAATGATATGGTGGAATCGAGTGAAAGGTATGTTCCCGCTACGCTGCCTTCTTTACCGTTTAAAGCCGGAGAATTTGATTTAATTCTTTCTGCACATTTTCTTTTCATGTATGCTGACCGATTAGATTACCAATTTCATATAAAAACGCTAAATGAGTTACTGAGAGTTACGAAAGAGGAAATTCGTATTTTCCCGCTCGTTGATTTGGAAGGAAAACGATATGAATATTTAGATCAATTGGTAAGCTTTCTTAAGGAAAAGGGATGTACCGTCGAAGAGGTTCGAGTGCCATATGAGTTTCAGGCAAATGCTAACTCGATGTTAAAAATAATGAAAGGGTAACAAAATAGGGGAGTTTCCTTTATATTTGATATACTTTTGATGGGTGATGAACATGTTTTTGAAACGAATTACACTTTTACGCGAAGATGAAAGATGATTGATTAGGGAATTAAAATAAGCAAACTCTGTTAGTTTTGCTGAGGATGTTCAATAAAAACACGGGGGGCAGCTAACCCCCCGTGTTAAATTACTTTTAATCTTCTCGTATTAAATCCAATCCTTTTTGATAATACTGCTTCATGATTTCTTCAGGAACCATATTTCCGCCAGTCCCCCAAACGATGTGTGTACCTTTACTCATTTTTTCTGTTAAATGATGCTTCCGTAAATACCCGGTTCCTTCTTTACATAATTTAATGGGTCCTATCATGCCTGCCAGTGCTGAAGGTTCTAAATGAATCCCCTCTGTATCAACTAGTTCCTTTAATAACTTATACAATTGTTCATCGCTAACCGTATAATTACCACTTAGAAAGGGTTCGATCGTTTTACCCACAAATCCAGATGGTCTTCCTACAGCAAGTCCATCAGCATCTGTTACATTATCAATACCAATATCTTGTACAGAAATTTTATCATGAAGTCCAGTCATTAAACCGAGTAACATGCATGGAGAGTGGGTAGGTTCTGCAAAGAAACAGTGAATATGGTCTTGATACAATAACTTCAAACCAAATGCTATACCGCCAGGACCGCCGCCTACCCCGCATGGAAGGTAAACAAACAAAGGATGATTTTCATCAACGGTTATCTCTAACTCTTCTAACTGTTTTTTCAATCGGGATGCTGCCACTGCGTATCCTAAAAATAGGTCGTAAGAATTTTCATCATCGATAAAATAACATGCAGGATCTCCCTCTGCTTGGAATCGCCCTTCCTCTACTGCTTTACTATAATCTGCTTCATATTCAATTACATGAACATTTTTGCTTCGAAGCAAGTCTTTTTTCCATTGTTTTGCATCAGCCGACATATGAACCGTCACATTAAAACCTAACTTTGCACTCATGATGCCTATACTAAGTCCTAAATTTCCAGTCGAGCCTACTGCGATGGAATATTGTGAGAAGAATGTTCGAAACTGATCACTATCTAAAATGGAATAGTCATCTTGAATCGTTAATAATTCATGTTGAAGAGCTAATTCTTCTGCATGTTTGAGAACTTCATAAATCCCGCCTCTTGCTTTTATAGACCCTGATATAGGAAGGTGGCTATCACACTTAAGTAATAATTCACCTAATAGAGGTTGTTGATACTTTTGTTCTAAAGATTGTTTCATGGAAGGAATTCTCACTAAAGGAGATTCTATTATCCCATTCATCTTTTTTGTTTCTGGGAATGCCTTGGCGATATATGGAGCGAAACGTTTCAACCTTTCCTCCGCATCCTTTACATCCTCTTCAGTAAGGGGAGATTTTTTAATTCCCGTTTGAAATTTCTCAATATTAGGATTAATCCAAAATACTTCCTCTGTCGAAATGAGGTCGTTTAGTAAAGGATAATGGCCTGCCCATGTTTGTATATCTCTGCTTTCAATCTCTTTCATTAAGTTAACCCTCCTAGTTGACTTGATTATAGCCACCAAAACGAAGTGGAATAAAATATAATTTAATAAACGTTAAATAAAATTTAACACGAATCATTTTGATTGTTAAGTATTATTTTAATTTGTTAAATTAAAATTAATGTTTTGTTGTCAAGGAATGCATAACAATGGAGAATACAGATATGGATAAGAAGGTTATTTTTTATGTTGGCTCTTTTCTAAAAGATTGTTGTTTTTAGATAGGTTTCTTGAAAGATAACCGTTTTAAGGTTGGTTGGATAGGAAGGTGCGAGACTCCTGCGGGAGCAGCGGGACAGGTGAGACCCCACAGGCTATAAGCCGAGGAGGCTCACCGCCCGCCCCGCGGAAAGCGAGCAACCTGGAGCGGAAATCAACCACTCCCCACTACTTGTTAAATAGCCACAAAGTTTGCGAAAACAGCCTTTATGTTTAAAGAATTAAACAAAAAGCTTGGATTACGGACAATCCAAGCTTTTTTATTGGTTTTTCAGTGCTGTCTTATAGTATCGGACCAGCTTATTCAATGCTGTCCTTTTTTACGATTTATTTAAGTGTGGTCTCCCTCCACGAAAATAATGAATCGGGCTAGAAAAGATACGAGAGAAACAATCAGGCATAGTGAGAACGAAGCAAAGCGATTGTAAATGAATCATTATGTTACCTAGATATGAATTGGATATACCTCTTTCCGATCATCACTCTTGTTTAAGTAATTGCTGCGCAATTGTAAAACCAATAAGATACGCTGGAGCGGAAGTATTGCCATCCACGGTAAATGGGATTATGGAAGCATCAGCCACTATTAAGTCTTTTACTCCATGGACATGTCCTGTGCAATTAACGACACCGTTTTGGTTAAGAGGTGCCATTCGAAGAGAGCCTTGTTGATGGTGATTATGGCCAAAATTTTGTTTGATAAACTCTTCAAGTTTGGCATCATCGTTGATGATATCCGGTGTTGGCGAAACGAGGCGATATGCTGGGAGATTCATTGCTATTTTCTGGATATATTCTTTGAAGATGTTTTTTATAGCTTCAAGATCATCGGAATTTTCAAGAAACCCTTCATCCGCAAGCACAATTTTTAATGGATCCTTGCTTTGTATTTGAATGAATCCACGGCTTTTTGGTTGCAATAAAATGATAGCAATGGTTAGTGAGTCGTCAGAGCCAATCCCTATAAGTTGTACCCCTCGACGGCTTCGGTCAGCTCCAGGAGTTGGATCAGGTAAGAAGGCACCGCCTGTAAAAAGAGCATTTCCATTAGGAACTGGATGATGATTTGGATTGATTGGATTGATTGAATTGGTGGTAAAAACCGCAAAGTTAAGTGTGTGATTATTGAGGTTTTGACCTACATTCGGATTATCGAAAATAACAGGAATGCCCAATTCTTTAAGAAGTTGAGCTGGTCCGATTCCAGAAAGCATCAAAAGCTGGGTACTATTAATACCTGCTGAAACAATGACTTTTTTTCTGGCATAAGCGCGAACACATTCACCTTCTTTAAGGAATTCTACACCAACAGCGCGTTTTTTCTTAAAAAGCACACGAAGGGCGGTTGATTTAAAGAAAACTCTCAACTTTCGACCATTTATCCCTTGACCATCAGGAGTCATGATATCTGAGGAAAGAAAGGCAGTCGATGAACTTTCTCGTGGACCATCTTGACCTGGGTTCTGAAATAATTGCCATCGAGTAAAGGGCCCGAGAGGTGTTTCGGGATCATTATAGTCAAGAATTTTTTGAAATCCTGTTGCTTGCTCTATTGCTAAAACCAGCTCTTCGGCCATCGTAGTTGGATCCTCTTGTCTGATGTCTATCCGTCCTTTAAATCCATGAATGGAGGGCTTATTTGGCTCTGTCTCTCCGTTATATCTTTCTAGTTTTTTGAAACACTTAATCGCCTGTTTAGGTGACCAAAGAGAGCCTAGGAGATTTTCCCATTCTTTAAGAACGGCTGACGTAGGTCTTACATATTGCATACCGTTGATGGAGGATCCACCACCTAAAAGCCGGCCATTCGACCATTCAAAAGAACGTCCATCAAGCCCTTTCTGAGGGACTCCCTCTCCTTGCCAAAAATACTGTGGAAAAAAATGCTCTTCAAGTTCTAAAGCGAATGTAGAATCCCTAATAGGCTGATCCTCATCATTATTTTCTCCTGCTTCTAATACAAGAACAGAAGTTTTTTTATCATCCGTAAGAGTCTTTGCAATAACCGCACCAGCTGGGCCGGTTCCTATTACAATATAATCGAAAGTTAATTCTTTGTTATTTCTCTGTAATTGCTCCATAAAATCTCTCCCTATTTTAAAAACTTAAAATTATATTATTTTATGATAAGGAGAGAGACTATGTGTGGGTAAGGATTAAGTTATTCAAGGCAGCGACATTTGAGACCATCACCCATTTTTCGCCGCATTCGGATAGGAAGGTGTCGGCAGCGTGCTGGCGGATATGGCTGGCAAAATGAAGCTGAGCGTTGCCGCCAGCACAAGCAAACCGATTGAAAATAGAATAGAAGAATCATAGCCGCCGGAAAGATCAAACAGGACGCCTGGAATGTAGGACCCGAGTGCCGATCCGATTTGATGGCTTAAATAAAGCCAGCCGATCACTTCCCCGACAGATACATGTTTGAAGTATTCGGATGCCAGCTTAATCGTAGGGGCGACGGTTGCGAAATCCACGATTCCAAACAAAATCGCAAAGGTAAGCAGCAGCCATGATTCATCAATCATAAAACCGAGTACAGCGGCATCATTTAACATGACCAGCAATAAACAAACGGTTAATGCCCGCATGCCGTATAAAAAGGTTAAAATGTGCTTGCAGCTCCAGCGGTCGGATAAATGACCGGACAGTACGGTTCCCATAATGTTGAACGCCGCTAATAAACTGACGGCCGTGCCGATGATGCCGGGTGAAAACCCGCATAATTGCGCAAACGGGATGAGATGGGTATCCATAAGTCCTGTTGTCGTTACCCCGCACACGAAGAAAGGAATCATTAAGAATAAAAACTCCTTTTGATTGAGGAGGCGGAAAATCGAAACCGGCTGCAACGGCTTCGTTTCTTTCTTGCCCTGTAAGGTTTCCGTCTCATCGGCTGCGGATTCGCCATATGGGAGCAGGTCTTTATCGGACGGAGAATTGCGCAAAAACAGCCATAGCAAAGGAAAGACGGCTACAGTAAGAACCGTTCCAAGCAACAGAACCGTTTCTTTCCATCCGAAGCTCTCTATTAATAATAGAGAGAGCGGAACAAGCACCAACTGACCAGCAGCCGTGCCGGCCGACATTAATCCTAACGCAAATCCCCGTTTGTCCGAAAACCATTTGGTGATCGCCACAGACCCGACGACGTTGGAAGCACCGCCGAAGCCGATGGATGCAATGACGCCGTAAATGAGCATAAGATGCCATGAGGCTGTCGCAAAAAATGTGCATAGTGTTGCCAGTCCAATCAGCAGCATGCTGTAAGATAAAACGTTTCGAACCCCATATGTATCGACAAGTTTTCCGATATAAGGCTGTGAAATCGCAAATACGATATAGCTGATGAAGGAAATCATCGAAATCATCCCGCGGCTTGCGGAAAATTCATGTTCCCACGGTGCCATGAACGCCCCGAATGACAGCCTTACCCCTTGGGCGGCCAATAACGCGATAAAACCGAGAAATAAAATAATCCACGCATAGTGGACGTTTCGAGTTGCATATTTCATCTCTTTCTCCTGCCTTTCTTATCCTCATTTTACCAGCTTTTTAGAGAGTTGGAGTAAAATTCTGAATTTATTCTCCCCCTTTTTGTTTGTTTTGCCTATATAAGAGGTGAAGGGGGTGAGAGAATGGCAGATGTAGTGATTCAAGATCGTCAATTACGCTTAGTACTTGAAGCCGGAGTCGATGAGAAAGGCAACCCGAAGTTCAAAAGCAAAAACTTCAACAACATTAAACTGACGGCGGCGGCCGATGCTTTATTGGATGTCGCCGAAGCGATTGCCGGGCTTCAAACATTAACGCTTGTTCAAGTGGAACAAAACGATTCTCATTTATTATCCCGAAGCTAATTAAAGGAGGCACATGATGGCTAAAACATTGGTTTTGCAATTTGTCAATACCATGAACAAAATATCGACCTTATCGATTGAAAACCCGATCGAGCCGGTTGACCCGGTAAAGGTAAATGCTGCAATGGATCAAATCATCGCGGCGAATGTGTTCATCACATCGGGTGGAGAGCTCATGTCGAAAAAAGGCGCCTATGTCGTCGAGCGCAATGTAGACGATATCGAATTATAATCCAATGAAAAGGGTCCCTCCATCACTTCCGATGCGGGGGACCTTTTTACGAAGGGAATGAAACGTGTGGAAGAATGGATGACATTTGTCTCCGACGTCGGTTTTCCGATTATCGTGACACTGTATTTGCTGCATCGCATCGAATCGAAGCTTGATACATTGATCACGTCTATCGAAAAAATTCCGGAACAAATGAAAGGAGCACAAATGTAGGATTTGGCTCATTTGAATAAAACGAAAGGGAAACGGCAGGGAAAATGAATTTTCTCTGCCGTTTCCCTTTCAGCTTTCTTTGTATAAGGCTTTAATATACTTTATCGCCATTAAAAATAGAGTTTTTGACAATAACATAATCTACGTGACGAATGGAGTCTAAAGTGGTTCCACCAGCATATGAAATAGAAGACTGAAGATCTTGTTCCATTTCTGTTAACGTATCTTGTAAGGAGCCTTTATGCTCAACGTACATTTTCTTACCTTCTACGTTCTTCTTTTCACCTTTTTGATATTCAGAAGCAGAGCCAAAATATTCTTTAACAAGCTTTCCATCTTTTTCGATGGTTTCTCCTGGTGATTCTTCATGTCCGGCAAAAAGGGAGCCGATCATGACCATTGATGCACCGAAACGGATTGATTTGGCTATATCACCGTGTGTCCGTATTCCACCATCAGCAATAATTGGTTTACTTGCTGCCTTTGCACACCAACGAAGTGCTGCCAACTGCCAGCCTCCAGTCCCGAATCCCGTTTTAATTTTTGTAATACATACTTTACCAGGACCAATCCCAACTTTTGTCGCATCAGCACCAGCATTCTCAAGTTCTCGCACAGCTTCAGGAGTACCAACATTACCAGCAATGACAAAGCTCTCGGGTAGGTATTTTTTAATATGCTGAATCATATTAATGACGGCAGTTGAATGACCATGTGCAATGTCGATCGTTATGAATTCAGGGGTAAGCTCTGCCTTTGCAAGCTCTTCAATGAATTGATATTCTTCTTCTTTCACTCCAACACTAATTGAAGCGTAGAAACCTTTTGCCTGCATATTCTCTACAAACGACTGTCGTTTTTCTGGCTCAAAGCGATGCATAATATAAAAATAATTATTTTCAGCAAGATAAAGGGCTATCTTTTCATCAATGATTGTTTGCATATTGGCTGGCACAACAGGAAGTTTAAATTGGCGACCTCCTAGTGTCACAGTGGTATCACACTCAGAACGGCTGTTAACCACACATTTAGTAGGAATTAACTGAATATCTTCATAATCAAATACATTTTCCATGATATACACTCCTAAAAGAATCATTTTAAAAGTAATGTTCGTCAAAATCTTAAAATAACAAAAAAATCCTAACTATAAATGGGTAGAGTAATCCACCCATTCGTAGTTAGGATTTTTTGGCTCCTTGTAGAAACTCTTAGACCATATTTCTAAGAATATACGAATGATGTTAAATAATTTATTTAAATACAAATTCGATTATAAACGAACTTTTATTATGTGTAAATATTTATTGTTCGGATTTTCATTTAAAATTTGGCTCTTTTCTAAAAGATTGTTGTTTTTAGATAGGTTTCTTGAAAGATAACCGTTTAAGGTTGGTTGAAGCGGAAGGTGCGAGACTCCTGCGGGAGCAGCGGGTCAGGTGAGACCCCGCAGGTTGTAAGCCGAGGAGGCTCACCGCACGCCCCGCGGAAAGCGAGCAACCTGGAGCGGAAACCACTCCCCACCACTTGTTAAATAGCAACAAAGTTTGCGAAAACAGCCTAAAATTAAAAGGAATTTGAACATTATTATCAAAAAAAAGGGTTTTTATAAAGGTGGGGAGAAAATTAAATCAATATATTTAATCATTTTTGTGATGCCTTTATCTCTACTGGTCCTCTTGATTCAGAGTGGTTTCGTCAATGAAGGTCGTGAAGAATGTTTACACTGTGTAAAATGCTATGACAAAGCCTGGGATGAAGGTTATAAATTTGATACTTTATAAGGTAACTATATCGGACACCTGATCAAGCTCCAAAGGCAAAAAAGCGTACTCTCCGTCCTTAATAATCTCACGTTTACGAACTGGAATAGGATGTTTAAAAATCGGCCCATCTATTACTGTGGTGTGGAACTCTCCACCTTCTCCGCATGGGTCAATACCTCGAGCTTCCAGCTCCTTTATGTATTCAAGGGTTAACGTTCGTCCTAAATCATCTTCTCGCATTCCTAATGATAAATTAACGGTTACAATTATTGTTACAAATCCTAGATTTATGAACTCTTCGACAGCTTCACGATGATTCATTTCCCATAAAGGCATCCCAAGCTTTAATCCAGCGTTTTTCGTAACTTTTTCATGCCAACAGCCATGAGCAGGCATATCCAGGTCTCCAGTTACTAACACTTCAGCTCCTTGATTTTTTGCTTTTTCTAAAAGGTGCATAAATATTTTTTCATAATCTGCCCAACTTGCAGCTGCAGTATATACGGGCAAACCTATAGATTTAGCTTGGGCACGTATAAGCTCCGGAGGCATTCCGTGGGATCTGGAACGTCTCCCTTCTTCCTCTAGCATAACGATCAGTCCAACCGCTTCTCCAACCTTTGCTGCTTTATATAGAGCTAAGACACTATCCTTTCCTCCGCTAAAAGAAGTTATAAATTTATGACCGCGAGCACCATTTTTCCAATCCATTAATTCTGCCATTCATATCGTTCCCCCTTTATGGTTTTTCCCGATGCCTATTATTAGCCAATTTCATATTTTATAATATGAAGTTTCATAGTTTTTTTGTATAATTCTATCACGATTGGATCCTACAGATAAGATGTTACTGCATCCTAATGCAAAACAAAAAGGAGAAAAAGTGATTGTATGGTGGGCTCCCCAAATACATGATACGCCTTCTATCATTACTTTATCGGCTGAAAAAGTCGAAGTTCATTAAGTTTGCAGCATCTCCATCAAATCGAAAGGAGAGATGTGAAGTGTTTAATTTTGAAGCTGAAAAATAAAAAAACCACAGAGTGGTTTTTTAATCGCGCATTGATCCTGCCTCTCGGGAAGTCATTGCACCTTGTCCTTCGTTTACATCTTTTTGAATTTCTTGTTTTACTTTTTGTGCATCAGTTCCGGCAAATTCTGGTTTCATAATAGAACCCAAATTCGATTTAGCTTGTTGATCTTGTTGCATACAAGTCCTCCTCTATGAATAATCTTACCTTCATTTGATTTCTACAGGCTTATCATTTGTAGGACTGGCAGAATTCATTACATTATGACTAAAAACTATTTTCCACTGTCCATTTGAGGAGATTCTTTTATATATTTTCTCATCTCGGTTACATCGCCCGACTTTACGGCATTACAATAATCGTTAGTTGTCTTTTTTACCTCTCCTATATGTTTTATTTCCTTCGTATTTTGTACCGAAGCAATGAAATTATGCCGAGAATGATGAAAAGGGGTGGAAACCAATGATATAAAGGTTTTTAATTGTCTATTTAATGGAGTAAGGTATATGAGTGAATTGGAGTTCAAAAAAAACTGGTAAAATAAAAGAAATTACAAGTTAATTAAGGGAGATTAATTCAAAAAAGTAGCATCTTTGTTCAATTATTAAGGAACATATATTTTTATATAAGGTATAAATAGGAGGCGTATTATGAAGGACCAACGGAAGTTAGTATTGTTTATTGCTCAAAGCTTGGATGGGTATATCGCAACAAAGGGAGACTCATTAGATTGGTTATTTAAAGTTGAGGGTGAAGGAGATAATGGCTATTCCGAATTCTTTGAAACGATAGACACAATCTTAATTGGCAAAAGAACATATGATTGGATAATGAAACACGAAAATGGTCAATTCCCATATCAAAATAAAGAATGTTATGTTTTTTCAAGATCACCATTAGACGATACGAAGGATGTTAAATTTGTAAATGGAGACATTGTTAACTTTACTCATAACCTGAAAAAAGTAGAAGGCAAAAATATCTGGATAGTTGGTGGTGGAGACTTATTACATACGTTTTTAAAAGAAAAATTAGTCGATGAACTGATTTTAACAGTTGCACCAACTATCATCGGAGAGGGAATTCCTTTATTTAAAGCAGGTGATTATCAGCTAGATCTTTCTCTAAAAGGTACTAGAACCTTTAATCAATTTGTTGAATTACACTACATAGTAAAAAAATAAACACGAATACTTTTCAACTAAAAAGGTCTTTTTCTTGAATATCTGTTGAGCCTATAACTTACATAAAACCGGCTTTTTTATGTGGATGCCAGGCCTTTTCGGAAGCCGAAAACATTGATTCAAAAATATGTATAAATGATGAAATAGGCCAATCTAAATCCCCTTGAGTGGCAGGGGGTTCAGATTGGCCTATTTCCTATAGGAATAGACATAATTAATTGGGGGTTAAAATTCGATAATGATGTTTAGATATTGGAGCGAACCCTATTTTTTCATATAGTTTTACGGCAGGATCATTCGTTTGAATAACTTGTAAATACATGTGATGGGCGCCATTTTCATAAGCCCATTTAGAAAGATATTTAATAATTTTATTGGCTATCCCTTTCCTGCGGTGTTTTGGATTTACTACAATATTGCTAATACATCCCCAGCCTTCTTCTACGACAACGGTACCCAGGCCAACTGTTTCATTATGTTCTGAGACACGCAGGAAGTTTTTTATAGGTTTAATAGACGAAAAAATATGAGAATATGCTTTATGTCTTTCTGTAGAAAATCCTTCTAACTCAATAAATTCTTCAATCCATTTCGTATCTGCTTCTGGTAAATAATCTATTTTCCATAGGGTGTTTTCTTCGTTATTTTCTAGAATGTCTATGCAAGATGCAGTCATTATAAAGCATTCATCTAATTTTTGGTACCCTCTTGACTCTAATATTGGATCTAAATCTCTTGGAGATATATCACTTATATAAAAGCATGGAGGGATAGATCTATCAGTGTAAAACTTTTCAATTTTTTGCAGCCACATTGGATCTTGGGGCATTAATCCAATGGTATATACGCTATTAGCTCTCTCGGTTACTCCGAATGTCGCTCTCATTCGCCAACTTTCCAGCTTTTCTTGAGTATGGCATGGCCAAGCATTCGCAGCCAGGTGTTCTATTAGATTTATGAGGTCATTCTCTGTTTCCATTATTAGTCCCCCAAATCGGTTTTTATGTAAAAATATACTCCTTTTTCTACTGTTTAACAATAAGTTATTGAACGGTTGCATCACTAGTTCCTGGAAACTGTTTGGGGAGCAGGATATCGCTTTAAAATTATTAAGAAATTTTATTAATAAATTTATCTTTTTTTAAGAAATTGTTTAGAGGGAGTTTAAGATTAAGTACTAACATAATGTAAGACGGAATAATAAAGTCCAACTAAACATTTATAAGGGAGGAAAAATTCTCATGGGACCTCAAAGATTTTTAGAACAAGCCATTTTATTGGCACGTCAGAATGTAACTGAAAAAGGAGGACGTCCTTTTGGAGCTGTTGTTGTACGAAATGGGGAAATCATTGCTACCGGTACTAATGATGTATTGAAAACAAATGATCCTACAGATCATGCTGAAATGAAAGCGATTCGGGAAGCGTGCTGTAAATTGGGAAGAGAATTTCTCTCCGATTGTGAGATTTACGCCAGTGGCGAACCTTGTCCTATGTGTCAGGGAGCCATTCGATGGGCTGACATAAAAGCCGTTTACTATGCTTCCCCAAGAGAAAAGGCTGCCGAATCCCAAATCATGCCTCGTGGCAAAAATGAAAATATCCCCTTTCAATACATCGAGATGAAAAGTGGAGCTGAGCCTTTTGATTTATGGGTAAAGAGAAAAATCAATATCAAATAATTATAGGATAGAAACTAATGTAAATTACACTACAATTTTAAAATAAGGAGACAATAAAAATGAACAAAAAAGTAAAAGTAATATCATCCATACTGCTCGGATTTACAGTAGTATTAACAGGGTGCAACGCTAACGCCCAAGAAAATCATAGTAAGCAGAAGCAAGAACAAGCTGTTAAAGAGAAAAAAGAAAATAAGTTAACCAAAGGACAGGAAATGTCTAAAATTCTAAGTAGTACAAATTGGCAGGGTACGAAGGTTTATGATAAAGACAATAATGATTTAACAAAGGAGAACGCAAACTTTATTGGTCTTGCGAAGTATGACGATGAAACATCGAGATATGAATTTTTTGATAAAACGACAAAAGAGAGTCGTGGCGATAAAGGAACTTTTTTTATCACGAATGATGGAAAGATTAGAGTATTAATTTCAGAATCAATGGGTTACCAAGCTGTTGTTGAAATAACAGAGCTAAATAAAGATATGTTTACCTATAAAAGAATGGGGAAAGATGCCAATGGTAACGAAGTAGAGGTATTCGTTGAGCATATTCCTTATAAAGAAACAGAACTCTCCTTTACTAATCCAGATAAGACTTTGGAAACAAACACAGGAGAAATCGTTACAGACATCGATGGCGATAAAATTTTATCTGGAACCCTATGGCGAGGAACAGTGGCATTAGATGAAAACGGTAATGATGTATCAAGCTATAATAAAAATTACTTAGGTCTTGCAAAATATGATGATAAGACAAATAAATATGAATTTTTTGATGCTAAAACCGGTGAAAGCCGCGGTGATTACGGCTATTTCGATGTTGTACATGGTAATAAGTTAAGGGCCCATGTTTCACTAGGAATGAAGTATGGTGCAGTTCTTGAACTAACAGAGCTAAATGAAAATAAATTCACCTATAAAAGAAACGGTAAAGACCAAGATGGGAATGACATAACCATAACCGTTGAGCATATTCCATATGATGGTGATTTCAAACTAAAATTCACTAAATAATTTCAATAGTCTTGGCGGGCAGTCAAGAAGGGAATGGATTTCTCCGTTCCCTTTTTGTTCTCCTTAACAAGGAAAGAAATTCAACTGAAATGACGGATTAATCAAAGGCGAAATGCGTACTTCCCCAACAGGTCCTAAACGAAAAATAAAATACGGGTTTGTGAGGTATTTTTGATTAAACTCTATTTCAAAGCTACAAGTGTGCCAAAGATTCGTTTCGCACAAGTTTCATGAAAATGATCAAAAGGTGTTTTTTAAATGGGAAGGAAGAATGATATGATAATCGGTAATAGTAGGTGGTGAGCAAAACTGAAGAAAAGAGGTCGACACGATGGGAATGGTCATTGAAAATATGTCAAAAGAAAAGTCGGCGGAATACATTCGTCTATATGCATCTGTTTTTAACGAAGAGCCGTGGAACGAGCATTGGACGGAACAGGCGGCGCTGGAACGGCTGGAAGATTTCATGAATACCCCGAAATTTTCAGGCTTTCTTTTATATGATGAGGGAGAGCTTGTCGGAGCGATTGTCGGGCACGGCCGTGTGGTGATGGATCGTTTGTCTTTTTATGTAGGTGATTTTTTTATTAAGGGAAATCAGCAGGGAAAAGGGTATGGAAAGCGGCTGCTTCGCCATTTGGAAACCGATTTGAAAACAAAAGGCTTTCATAGGGTGACATTGCTGACGATGGCAGACAGTCCTGCCGAAACATTTTATGAAAAGCAAGGGTATGAAGTAAACAATGGACGGGTCATCATGGGAAAAAGCTTGTAGTGTGCAGCTATATTTGGCAACATTTCGCTCGTTTGTATAGTTCCTGTCAATGATGGATACGCGCCAAAAGCAATGCTATACTTGCATTACATACAGAAAAAGAGAGGGATGAATAATTCTCCTCTCTTTTCTTTTTGGGAGGGGGAATATGTTGTACGGTTTAGCGTTAGCGGAACAATACGGTAAGGAGTTATTATCGTTTGAAAATAAGTTTGCGGCCAATGTGTACTACTATGAATATCGCCATCAACAGTTGGCATCCTTTGAATCGTTATGCAGCGAACATGAATTGTTTTCGTTTGATTTTACGCCAGAAAGCTTGCTGGCGATGGAAGATGTCTATTTCGAATTATGCGGGCATGAGGCGTTTGAAGAAATCGGTGCAACGCAGGAAGGGTTTGAACGTGCGATGGGTGTTTATTTCGGAGAAGTCGTCATTCGAAACGTCGAAAGGGCAGAATGGGTCGTCCAGGAGTATCCGATTGTAGAAGGGAAGTATACGATGGGGATTCGGAAAGGCTGGTTCACCTTGAATATTCCGAACGGATTTGTCGACCATGCATATCAGCCTCAGCATGAAGATCGTTGCGGAATTTATCGCAAATATTTGGCGTTTGCCAAATCATAATGAAGGTTAAGAGATCATGAAAATAGAAATATTGGCTCTTATCGTTTTCCTTCTTTTCATATATCGATCTTATACAAAGCCGTTAAAAAAGTACGAGGATTATGTTCAGCGAGCGGGAAAGTACGAATTCATCTTTATGCGTCAAAAGGCAATCCGTGTCATGAATATGGTGCTGGATGAGCCTTTTACTGACAAGGAAAAAGCAAGTGCCCTTATCTATTTAGGACTTTTGCATTTGAAAATAAAGGAACCGTTAAAGGCATCTTCTCATTTTCATGAGGCTTTGCAATTAACGAAAGATGAGCGTTTTTTTTATAGTTCCAATCTCAAGAAAGTGATTCAAACCTTTTGGGAAAACGGTGAACAAGAGCGGGCAGATTATTGGCTTGAGCATTTGCTGTAGCGTCAGTCATACGATAAAAAATTCAAGAAATTAGAAGTCTTGAATAATAAATAAAAAACAAGCCAAGAACGTCATGTACCTTAAGCGTTCTTGGCTTGTTTTTCATCCAATATCCTTTAGAGCTAATCATTTAACGTTCCTAGTTTAATAGGGATGTAAATATCCATTTCATATTCTTCGGAGTTTGGATCGGCAGAATGTTTAACATTGACGATTTCCAATTCGGGTCCTTTAATCAGAGAGTGGCCGGAAGCGGGGAACCATTCCTCCCAAATCTTTCCGTACGTGTCAAATAGACGTGAAACCGGTCCTTTATGCCGGTAGCGTATGTATGTATAGGTGGGAAAGGTGTGAACGCTCATACCATTTGGGATGTGCTGGCCGCTTTCAACCTCCACTCCGGCAATATAAAAATAATGAGCGCTTCTAGGCGGGAGACAAATGCCTGTAATCGTATGTTCATCCATGGTGTTTTGAATCTCTTGTTTTCGCTGTTTGACTTGTTTCCAGAGAGAAGAAATGACGCCTTTGTCTTGCGGTTGCTGATGTGAACCATTTTTTGCGAATCCGATTACGGAAAACCCTTGTTTTACAACGATCTCACCTTGCATAGTTTCACCTCATGTAACATTCTATTACTCTTCTACATTTAGTATAGCACGAGGATTGTCTATATTTCACGAATTTTCACTTTATATCGACTTTGATAGTTCAAGAGGGATTGCATAAAACTCCACTTTTTTATGCAACTGCGAAGCTTCTTCAGTAGCTGAAACAAAATTTTTTCTCCCACTAAGGAATGGTGTTAGTTGAGGAATAAAGAGTAAAAATAACTGCCTTAATAAGGGCAGTCAACTTGCTGATATAGCTCTCTTTTTTCATCTGTTTCTCCTAAATGTTTGGACCAAGTGGATAGTTTACAAAGGACAGATTGGAATGATCTGTCCTTTGCCTTTTCAATAATCGACAAACCTTACCGATTATATGGGGTATTAAAGGGAACGCTTACTGTCACCTTGTCGAGAATTAATAACCACCATATCCTGTACAAGAACACCCTACAATGACAAGTAAAACGAATAAGACAACAATTAAAGCAAAAGCACTACGAATTCCATCGCTCATATCTAACACCTCCTTATAGTAAATAGGTCTAGCCTTTATAAAAACGTTAGGCTTATTATCAGTTCCAAATAACAGCTCCTACAATTATCAAGAGAATGAACAAGACAACGATTAATGCAAAATTGGAGTTATATCCACCGTACCCAGCGCCACCGTAGCCATTTCCGCCATAGTTTCCATATCCCCAGCACATAAGTGACTCGCCTCCTTTATTGAGTAATTAGTGTTGTAAAGCATACCCCCCTTAGTTTTAAGTTATGTTTTTATGACATAGTTTGATTGGACAAACAAACTAATTAATAAGTGGAAATTAGTTTTTTCAATTAATACTATTGGTTTGGGTTTCTATTCATCTTCATTTATGTCAAATGATATAAAGTATTAAAAAGCTCAGATCTAATTTAGATTCGAGCTTTTTTTCCGTTTGATAACACCTGCTTTTAAAAATCCTTCTTATGGAACTGAAACACTCAACTTGCTGAAAAGAATATAATCTTTTTTCATATGGGGAACGTATGTATTTTTTTATTAAGTTTAACAAAGCCTCTCATACTAAAAGTGTATGTTTATCACATATACTTTTAGCGAACATAGAAAGAGGTGATTCTCTGTCAGGAGGGTTTGAGAACTTTCTACGTCTCATTTATAAGATATGAAAAATATAATAAGAGGTAATGGACAAAAGTGGAGATAAAACGCGGAATTTTCAGCAATCAATGAGTATATAAAGGGGCCTCTAATCAATAAAAGGGTTTCTTGTATGATCGTTAACAGAGTGGATAAAAGTACAAATACAAAAAAGGGCAAGTGGTTGCCCTTTTTTGTCGTCCTTCACTTTTAACTATTTAGTCGTAGGGAAAAGTATGGGTAGGAGTAAAAAAATTTACTCTCCATATTTATACTCCAAAAATTGATTTTGTATGTCAGTTATGTAAAGAAGCCTAAAGAATCTCTTAAGCTTCTTTTTAATATTCCCAGGTTCTTTAATTGAATAAAAATGAGGCTCGTTCTTTTTTAAAATCTAATGTTAGTGAGATACAGAAGAAAAAGTGGTCTTTGTCGAGAGATGAACTAAAATATTGAGGCTTATAAGGGAAGCAGACAGTATCAGTATGTCCAAGATTTAGAGATTCATTGCAATTGTTTGAAGTTCTTGCACCAGAACCAAGGGGGTCCCGGAAAGAAATCATGACGAAACGCTGGCAATGATGCCAGCGTTTTGCCGTTAAGAAGGATCGACTTCATCAAAAGACATCGTGACGACTTTCGTGTAATCCCCGTGTTCGATTTCTTCTTCCGTTGCGTTCGCTTCCAATTCTTCACGGTCACTCATACCTGGTGCGACCGTCGGTTTTTCTTCACGTTTTTCGTCTTTTCGCAACATCGTTCACTCCTTTTTCTTTTAGCTATGCCCAGATCGGCGGTGGATTATGAATGCCAACAGAATGGCTGCAGCCAAAATGGCTTGAACCATCATGACGGCGAAACCGACCGAAAAAACTTTTGCCATAAAAGGAGTGACTAAAAAGCCGGTAAAATAACCTAAGCGGGTATTCACGCTATGCATGCCAAACAACCGGCCGCGGATCGTCTCGTCTGTTTGCTGCAGCAAGCTGTAATAATACGTTTGGCAGCGGCCTTCGAAAAAGCCGGCAAACAACAGGGAGGCCAATGTCCATAAAGACATGGGAAAGCTATAGGCTGTCATAAGGGAAAAGGCAAACCATAACAGCATCGTTACATAAAGCCTGCTTGAAAGATGAACTCTTTTTTGCAGAAAAAAGGTGCTCATCAAGCTTCCGAAGGCGGCACTGGCCCAAAGAAGCCCGTTATATAAGCCGGGATGTTCCGTATCACCTGCCAATAAAGGAAGGCCGTATTGATAAGCGGAAGCGGCTAATGGATAAAGAAATGATGCAGGAATCAGCAGCAAAAGCAGGGAGTTTGTTTTTAAAATATTTCGCCAGTTCCATGTGGCCTTGATGCTAGTTACTTTAACCGTTTTACTGCCTGTTCTTTCCCATGTCATCCTCATTAACATGACGGCAGAAATGACGTACGTACAGATGTCAAATGAGATGAGCACTTTATAAGAGGAAACTTGAACGATCATCCCGCCCAATGCAAAGCCGGCAATGCTGATGATGGAAGAAAAACGCACAAGCAGTGCATTGACTGCGATGATTCCTTCTTCACCCATCATGTCCGGCAAAGCGGCGCGGAAACTGACGTCGAAAAGGGTATAGGTGAGTCCCAATGAAAAAGCCGCTGCCACAATCGCATAAGGGTGGGCCGTCACAAGCAATATAGTTAATGACAAAGCACTCAGCCATTCCGCGATAATCATTAAATGACGCCGGGAATAACGATCGGCCCAAACACCGGCAAGCGGACCCGCCATCACTCCGGCCAGCTGCCTTGCCATAAAATACGCTGTTAAATAGAAGGCACTATCGGGTATGGATACAAGTAAACTCGTGACCGCGATAAACTGCATGCGCGAACTAAAATCGGATAAGGCTTTTATATATAAATACATGTTCATCTCTAAACCTCCTAAAATGGACGGCGGTTTAGAAGTACGCCCCTTTAGTAAGGGCGTACACTGATGATTTCATTCATCATATTCATTCCTCCTTAAGAATAGGAAATGTCGTTTTCTTCTTGTTGGATACAATATGAAAAGGGGCTGCATTTCTTTTTGCCGTTCCTTCTTTCCATTATAGAAGAGAAAGGGGTTTTAGTTGAGAATTTTTTCGAACTGAGTCAAATAGACACCGGGGGCGGCTTCGATTTCGCCTGTTACATGAAAACCGGTTTTCACGTAGAGATTCTTGGCTGGAGCGTTTTTGCTCCCGGTTGTGACTTTGAGGACATTCATCTCAGGATGGAGAGCTTCGACGTGGTATAAAAGTTTTTGTCCGATTCCTTGCCGAAAGGAGCGGGGATGGACCATTAGGCGGCATATCGTGAGTTCGTGGTTGTTTTTCTCGTAAGACAGCACTCCGATAATGGCAGTCTGGTCAAGGTAGCCGATAAAATGTTCGGGACAGTCTTGAATCATTTCGAATGTATCGTGAAGGGGAGGGATATCGTAAAAATCCAGCAGTCTGGCTTCTACTTGATAAGCTTCTTTTTGCAGCTGGACAATCTCCTCAGCGATGATTCGCTCCTTGTGCGCAAGATTAATGATCAAAGTGCTGTCCTCTCTTTCTTCGAAATACTGTACAGCCCCAGCGTTTCCCCCCATTTGCTCACATTTTTTTCAAACGTCATTCCGATCTTTTCTGCGACCCGTATGGAAGGGGTGTTCAATGGATTGATAAGGGAAACGATTCGGTTGAACGATAAGTCATGCAGTCCGTATCGGAGGCAGGCACTGGCCGCTTCCGTGGCTAATCCTTTGTTCCAATGTTTTTGTGCGAGCAAATAGCCCATTTCAATTTCCACTTTTCCGTCTATTTTTTTGGGGATAAGCCCGCACTGCCCGATAAATTCCCGTTCTTCCCTCAACTCGAGTATCCATAGCCCGATTCCATACGATCGATAGTTTTGTCTCGTCCATTCAATCCATTCCAGCGTATCTTGCCGATTTTTTCGGGAAGGATAAAAAGCCATGACTTTTTCATCTTGAAAAAGAGACAATAAATGATCTGTATCATTGTGAATCATCTCGCGGAAACAAAGCCGTTCCGTTTGAAAAAGAACGTTCATCCATCACACTTCCTTCCATTTTCTTCTTATTATTATAGACAGAAGGCTTGCATATCAACATTCCATTTCTAAAGGATATGTTCATCGCTTGTTTAAGCTCCTATAGCAATCGGCAATCATGAAGATCCTTTCACGTTTCACTAGGACTTTTTGGGGAAAAACAGGATGAATGCGTTTTGCAGCACATTCATCGTTGCATCATCTGAAAAAATTATATATATTAATAGTCGTATAAACGACCGAATGGTCATATTTATGACTTATCGGTCGTGCGCATGTGAAATCAATCATCTCTTAAGAATGAAAGGAGAGAATCATGAATTTTTTGACAAGATTCAGTTTGCGGAACGCTGTAGCTGTTTTTATTATTTCATTTTTACTTATAGTAGGCGGTCTTTTTTCTTTTTCACAGCTGAAAGTCGACTTGCTGCCGAATATTGAGTTTCCGCAGTTGTCGATTGAAGTCGTGTACCCAGGTGCATCACCAAATGACGTGAATGAACAGGTGACGTCCAAATTGGAAGACCAGCTCAAAAGCATTGAAGGCATGAAAAAAGTACAAAGCTCCTCCTTTGAGAGCGTAGCCATCATCAACCTGGAATTTCCGTTCAATGCGAATATGGACGATGTTGAACAGCAGGTTGATAATTTCATTAAAGAAACGGAACTGCCAGACAACGTCCAAACGAAAGTCAATCGCTTTTCGTTCGGTACATTCCCGATTTACAACATTTCTCTCTTCGCTAAAGGGGATACGGACCTGGAAAAATTGCTGGAGGAGGAAGTAAATCCCGAACTGAATAAGATTAACGGCATCAACAGCATTTCCGTTGGCGGCATGAAGGAAGAGTTGCTTCAAATTACCGTCGATAAAGAAAAGCTTCAAAAGCTTGGACTCAGTTTAAACGAAATCAACGAAGCAATCACACAAAAGGATGTATCATTCCCGGCAGGCAGCATTTCAAGCGGGGACCTGGATATTCCGATTCGTGTACAGGAGAAAGTCGATGCGGTAAAAGAGCTTGAAAATTTAAAGCTCCAATCCAAGGTCGTTCCGAATGCACCTCCCGTTCTGTTAAAGGATGTTGCCAAAATTGAAGAAGTGACAGAACAGCCGGAATTGACCCGCTATAATTTAAAGGAATCGCTGTCCATGGCGATTACGAAAAAGCAGGATGCGAATACGGTGGAAGTCGCTGATAAAGTGGTTGATGTATTAAATAAGTATGATGATAAACTCGAGTATAAGATTGGTTTTGACTCGGCTGAAGGCATTAAAAAATCGGTGGAAACATTGGTGCGTGAAGGATTGCTTGGAGCATTGTTTGCTTCTGTGGCCGTATTGGTCTTTTTGCGTAACTTCCGTGCGACTATCATTGCCATCATTTCCATTCCGCTTTCGCTTTTGACGGCATCCATTTTCTTGCATCAATTGGATATCTCGTTGAACATCATGACGCTTGGAGGTATGGCTGTGGCGGTCGGCCGTGTGGTTGATGACAGCATTGTCGTCATTGAAAATATTTTCCGCCGTGTACGCAAATCGAAAGAAGGAATTTCGAATGAACTTATTGAAGTCTCTACAAAGGAAATTTTAAAGGCCATTACATCTTCCACGATTACGACGGTGGTCGTCTTCTTGCCGCTCGGATTTGTCGGCGGTGTAACAGGTGAATTTTTCTTGCCGTTCGCTTTAACGATTGTCTTTTCATTGCTTGCTTCTTTAATTGTGGCGGTAACGATCGTTCCGATTTTAGCGAAGTTTTCATTTAAAAAGGTGCCGGCGGAAGAAAAAGAAGGGGCACTGCAGCGTTTTTACGGAAAAGCGATTAAATGGTCGCTGAATCATAAAGCGGCGGTCATTCTCTTATCCATCGTCTTATTGGCTGGTTCGCTGGCCATCGTCCCGGCGCTTGGATTTACATTTATTCCGAATGAAGAGCAAAAAACGCTCGTCGCATCCATCGAGCTTCCGTCTTCCACTTCTTTAGAAAAAACGAATGACGTGTCGCTTGAATTGGAAAAAATGTTCGTGGAGCAAAAAGAAATTAAAGAAGTGACAACAGGTGTGGGAAGCCGTGATTTCCGTACAGGATTGAAGCGTGAAAATCAGGCGAACTACTTTATTACACTGAAAGACGGCGTCAATGTATCGGAATTTATTGCAAAACTGGAGCAAAACATGGCCGTGATTGCCGATGAAAAGGCACCGAAAGCCAAGCTTGGGGTGCAAGAGCAATCCACAGGCGGGCCCCCATCCAATAATGACGTCAATATCGACTTGTATTCAAATGACTTAGATTCCCTTCAAGCCGCATCAAAGCAAGTGGAAGAATATATGAGCGGACGAGATGACTTGAAATATGTGTCCAATAACTTCTCGGAAAAGCAAAAACAAGTGATTGTAGACATTGATCCGGAAAAAGCGTCTCAATACGGTGTATCCGGCTTTCAAATTTTAGGTACGATCGCCGACCAGACAAAACCGGTGTCGGTGGGTGAACTCAAATTGGATGATGTCAACCGAAACGTTCAGCTATCCTACGACCAGCAGCTTTCATCCGTAGAAGAAATTAAGGATACATTGATCTTCACGAAACAAGGTCCGGTGCCGGTAAGCGGATTGGCAAAAGTGACAGAAGCGGATACTTTCACTTCCATTCAAAAACTGGACGGCAAAGTATTTGCCCGTGTATCCGGTCAAATTAAAGCGGACAATATCCAAAAAGTCACATCTGACATTAAAGCAGAAGTTGAGGCGATGGATTTGCCGAAAGGCGTGTCGATCGAGAGCGGAGGCGGCAGCGATGAAACGGTCAATACGTTTAAAGAGCTTGGACTGGCTATTGCCGTAGCCATCGGTCTTGTGTATATTACAATGCTGATTACGTTCGGAAAGGCCCGTATTCCGTTTATTATCCTATCTTCTCTCATTTTCGTGCCGATTGGTTCCTTGCTCGGGTTGTTCATCGCAGGCGAACCTATGTCTGTCAGCGTCATGATCGGACTGCTCATGTTGATTGGGATTGTGACGACAAATGCCATCGTACTCGTTGATCGAATCGGTCAAAACCGTGATGAAAAAGGGATGTCGATTCGCGATTCGTTAATGGAAGCGGGAAAAACGCGCCTGCGTCCGATTTTAATGACGGCCTTTGCCACGATTGCCGCATTAATTCCGCTCTCTTTAACGGAATCTTCGGGTACACTCATTTCCAAAGGGTTGGCGATTACCGTAATCGGTGGATTGACATCTGCCACATTATTGACCTTAATCATCATCCCGGTCATGTATGAGCTGTTCTTCAGCCGCCAGGCAAAGCGTGAAAAGCGGCACAAGCCGGCATTAACCGAGTAAACTTGCTTTAAACCGCAGCAGCATAAACCAAGGAAATGACCCAGAAGTCTAAAAAAGAAGGTCATCTTGGGCTTTGTTAAACAATGATGTTGATGACGGTTCATTTACAGGAGGATAACAGGGAAGCATGTTTTTATGCTTCCTGGTCACCCTCTTTCCTTGCTTTTTCAGCCTCAACGTTAACTATCCACAAAAAACATTGCATACCCCCAAAAAACTTGTAACTTTTTCATAGTTTTAACGTCTATTTGTATGGGAAGATGATAACTAGCAGATGAAAAAATACTCATTCCATATATACATAGAAAGATTTAAAATGTGAGGTGATATAGTTTGGCAGTGAGGAGAGAGTTTATCGAAGAGTTAAAGCGCAATGGAGTAAAGGCGGAAATATGCCCTCCAAGGATTTCCTTCTCATTTTATCACATACATGATAGAGTAGATGGTACAAATGAATGCATTAAAGGACGGGAACGGAATGAGTCGAAAGAATACCATCATTGAATCGGCGATGAAGTTATTTGCTCATAAAGGCTATCATGGTACATCGATGCAAGAAATAGCGGATAACAGCGGAATCGCCAAGGCATCTTTGTACAATCATTTTAAATCCAAAGAAGATATCGCCATTTCCATTTTCAAGTACCACTATGAGATTTTGTTTAAAACGGTGTCTGAAATCGGAAAAGAGCCGGGGCTCTCGCCGAAAGAGCAGTTCACAAAGCAGCTGACGTTTCAGCTGAAGCAATTTTATGAACATAAAGATTTCATCCAGATGCGGATGGGAGAGCAAGTCATTAAAGTGAATGATGAGTTGAATGATGTCATTTTTAATATTCGCTCGGCGACGCTCAACTGGTATTCCAGTCAAATTCAGAATATATACGGTGAGTGGATAAAACCCTATGCGATTGACTGTGCGGCGATGTTAAACGGGATCATCAAGGAATATTTATTTTTTGTCATCATGGATGAAAAAGAAATCGACTTGGAATACATGGCACCGTATTTGATCAAACGGCTTGATGCGATGGTCGAGAGCTACAGCAGTATGGAAAGGCCCTTGCTTTGCGAAGAACTCATGGAAGATTTCATGAAATTGCCTCGGACAAAAGCCGAACTCTTAACCGAAATTAACAACGAACTTAACCGGTTAAAAGAAGAGGCGGAGAGGACTGTTTTGTCAGAGAGTCAGCGACAACAGCTTCTTTCCTCTATGGCAGCATTGCAGGAAGAGCTTTCTACCGAAAATGAACAGCCAAAAAAAATCGTCATCGATGCATTGCTATTAATGATCCAAACGCAACAAACCAATGAAATGGCCAAAGACACAGATAAATTAAAAACGCTCATTGATTATTATTTATCTCAATAAGTTTCTTTATATACGCATATGGGTATAATGTGGCGAGGAAGAATAAACATACATACAATATATTTAGGTTTTTTAAACTATACGTGGCAGCAAAATCTTTGAAAAAGATGAAGGATAGGGAGGATTCTCCCTATCCTTCATCTTTTTCATTGGAAACTTTTTCGCTGTCATTTTCTTGATGAGGGTTGCCGTGAATTTTATGGAGAAGCGTTTCTTTCAACCGTAAAATGTTTTGGATATATTGAACATGTGATAATTCGCCGCTGTTTAAGGCAGAACGCATGGCTTCCACTTCTTTATCAAGAAGGTAACGCAGCAGTTCTTGTTCAGAAACACCTTTACTTTCAGCGATTTCTGCCATGCTTTTTCCTTCTTGCCATAGAGAATCATACTCTTGCTGCGTCATTTCTAAGAAGACGTACACATGCTCATGATCAAAATCGATCGTGCTTTCCGTTTCAGCCGCTGCAGGAAAAGCTTGAATGAAAAATAGGGACATGAACAGAACGATTACTTTTTTCATTGCTTGCCTTCGCTTCCTTTCTTCTATAATGAATGCTTCTTCATAACTTAACATTTCTTCGTTTTTCTTATTATTTGGCAGTCTTTCTCAATCCATACCGTATCGGAATTTTTTTTGAAAGAAACATGTTGACATACCTTGTAGGGTATATTATTATACGTATAGGGGTTACGGTAAAGGGTTTTGACGAAAGGTTAAATACCCCACACAGTATAAAAAAGAGGTGAAACCATGGAAAAGAAGTCAACGAATATCATCCTTTTCAGCGGTGATTATGATAAAGCAATGGCAGCGTTCATTATCGCAAACGGAGCGGCTGCATATGATCACGACGTAACGATTTTCTTTACGTTCTGGGGATTAAATTCATTAAAAAAAGAAACGGTGAATGCACCGGTATCCAAAAGCTTCATTGAAAAGATGTTTGGCTGGATGATGCCAAAAGGCGCAGATAAATTGCCTTTATCCAATATGAACATGATGGGCATGGGGCCGCAAATGATTAAGAGCGTCATGAAAAAGCATAATGCGATTCCATTGCCACAATTAATTGAAATGGCGCAAGAACAAGGTGTGAAACTTGTCGCATGTACCATGACAATGGATTTATTGGGAATCAAAAAAGAAGAACTGCTGGATGGGGTCGAGCTTGGCGGTGTCGCTGCTTACCTTGGTGAGGCAGCTGACGGAAACGTCAACTTATTCATCTAAGCCATATCCGCCATCTTTTTTACAAACAGATGGCGGAAAACGATTTTTTTTAGTTTGAATTATACCTATATGGGTATTTGCGAGAGTGAAGTGACACAAACTATCATCGGGAGGTTTGAATATGTTTCCTGAAATTTTACCAACTGAAGTAGAAAAAGCATTAAAAGAAGACAAACAGCTGCCAATCATCGATGTACGTGAGGCGGAAGAGGTAGCAGCCGGGAAGATTCCTGGTGTGAAACACATTCCGCTTGGCCAAGTACTGACACGTACCCACGAATTGGATCCGAATACGGAATACATCGTCGTATGCCGAAGCGGTAACCGAAGCGGCCTTGCCTGCGAGTGGTTAACAGGCAAAGGATTTAAAGTGAAAAATATGACAGGCGGAATGTCCAATTGGACTGGAGATATCGAATAAGGGGGATTAAATGATGAATGTAACAGCAGATAAAGTATTGGATGCAAAAGGGCTTGCGTGTCCGATGCCAATCGTTCGCACAAAAAAAGCCATGGCGGAAATATTAGATGGTCAAGTATTAGAAGTGCAAGCAACAGACAAGGGATCAACCGCCGACCTGCAAGCGTGGGCAAATAATACGGGCCATGAGTACTTAGGAACGGAAGAAGAAGGAGGCGTGCTGCATCATTTCCTTCGTAAAGGCGGAGCAAATGCGTCTGCCGAACCGACTGCCATTCCTGAAATATCACTGGATGAATTCAAGAAAAAAGTAGAGAGCAATGAACCTATCAATATTTTGGATGTTCGCGAATTGGATGAGTATGAAGCGGGCCATATTCCGGGTGTTGTTCACATTCCGCTTGGCGAAGTCGAAAAACGTGCGGGTGAATTAAACAAAGAAGATGAAATTTATGTGATTTGCCATTCAGGGCGCCGAAGTGAAATGGCGGCTCAAACGATGATGAAACAAGGTTTCAAAAAATTGATCAACGTGGTACCTGGCATGTGTGACTGGACAGGTAAAACCGAATAATGCGAACGTATCTTTAACATTCTAATGTTCCAAATAGAACAGGGGGTAATAAGCATGGCGCTTCGAGCACTCACAGCGGGTGAATTGACGAAAAAAGTGATCAGCAAAGAAAAGTTTTTCATTTTGGATGTCCGCAACAAAGGCGATTTTGATGACTGGAAAGTAGAAGGAGAAGGCGTTGAAATCATCAATGTCCCTTACTTCGATTTACTGGACGGCGTAGAAAGCATTTTGGATCAGCTTCCAAAGGACAAAGAAATTGTCGTCATTTGTGCAAAAGAAGGTTCATCCATCATGGTGGCCGAAATGCTGATTGAACAAGGCATTCAAAACGTTTCTTACCTTCAAGGCGGGATGAGAGCGTGGAGTGAGCATTTGGAACCGGTCAAGCTGGGCGACTTAAAAGACGGCGGCGAAGTGTACCAGTTTGTTCGTATCGGAAAAGGCTGCTTATCTTACTACGTGGAATCAAACGGGGAAGCGGCAGTCATTGATACGGTCAGAACGACGGAAGTATTCGAGAACTTCGCGAAAGAGCGCAATGCGAAAATCATTGCGACAATCGATACACATTTGCATGCCGACCATATTTCAGGCGGACGCAGGCTCGCTGAAAAATCGGGTGCAAATTATTACTTGCCTGAAAAAGATGCCGGTGAAGTGACATTTGACTATAACAAGCTGGAAGAAGGCCAGGACATTACAGTCGGCACGACTAGTATTAAAATTCAGCCGTTATATTCTCCGGGCCATACAATCGGAAGCACGTCGTTAATCATTGATGACCAATATTTAATCACAGGCGATATTTTGTTCATTGAATCGATTGGACGTCCGGATTTGGCAGGAAAAGCAGAAGACTGGGTGAGCGATCTTCGCAACACGCTGTACAAACGCTATAAAGAATTATCAAACGAGTTAATCGTTCTGCCTGCTCACTTTGGCTTTATCTCTGAGCTTGGCGACAACGGGGAAGTAGCTGCAAAACTGGGTGACTTATTCGCGAAAAATCCTGGTTTGAACATCGAGGATGAAAACGAGTTCCGCAAAACGGTGACGGAAAACTTACCGCCGCAGCCAAACAGCTATCAAGAAATTCGCCAAACGAACATGGGGAAAATCACTCCATCAGAAGACGAACAGCGCGAAATGGAAATTGGACCAAACCGATGTGCTGTACATGGTTAAGAAAAGCGGAGGCGACTGTTCAGCCTTGAGAGACGTTGGAACTTCTGACATGGAAACCGCTTTTTGGTTTCTGTGGCAGAAGTGAAACGACCGAAAGGCTAGGAGCCGGAGCTAGACAATGAAGAAAAGCGTAGTCTAAGAAACGAACAGTCAGAACAAATAACCCCTGGCAATGTGGGGAAGGAAAAGCGCGTTGCCACGGATCAAAATTAAATGCAAATTAACGGAGGAATGTAAACATGGAATCAACAAAAGTATTAGATGCAAAAGGATTAGCTTGCCCAATGCCAATCGTTCGTACAAAAAAAGCGATCGATGAAATCAACAGCGGTGAAATTCTAGAAATTCATGCAACCGATAAAGGATCTAAAAATGACTTAACAGCATGGGCCAGCTCAACAGGCCATGAATTAGTAAAAGATACAGAAGAAGACGGCGTATACAAGTTCTGGATTAAAAAAGCTTAAATAGAAGAATGACTGAAAGGGATGAAGAGCATCCCTTTCAGTCATTCTTCCGAAAGGATCCGGCATGAAATTCGTTAAAAGCATGGGATTCAGTGACGGATCCTTTCGGTAAAAAATTTATCATTTATGCTATGTTCTTGTTATGACACGAGAAACTTTTGACAGGGACACGTGGATTTTTTATAAGGCTCTTTTCTAAAAGATTGTTGTTTTTAGATAGGTTTCTTAAAAGATAAGCGTTTAAGGTTGGTTGGAGCGGAAATCAACCACTCCCTACTACTTGTTAAATAGCAACAAAGTTTGCGAAAACAGCCTTTTATAAAAAGCTAAAGATTTTTCATCAAAAAAATTGATGTAAATAAATGAGGTGACAGTATGGATCTTGGCTTTATCATCACCATTTTTCTTATTGGATTTATTGGTTCTTTTATTTCGGGAATGGTGGGAATCGGGGGATCCATTATTAAGTATCCGATGCTGCTTTATATCCCGCCGATGTTAGGGTTTGCCGCTTTCAGCGCCCATGAAGTATCCGGAATTTCGGCCGTGCAGGTATTTTTTGCGACGATTGCGGGTGTGTGGGCTTACCGAAAAGGCGGTTACTTAAATAAAACACTCATCATCTATATGGGGGCCAGTATTTTAGTCGGAAGCTTTATCGGCGGCTATGGCTCCAAAATGTTAAGTGAAGAAGCGATCAACATCGTGTATGCCGTTCTGGCGACGATTGCGGCGGTGATGATGTTCATACCAAAGAAAAATTTGGATGACATCCCGCTTGATCAAGTGAAGTTCAATAAATGGGTTGCTGCATTATCGGCTTTTCTCGTCGGTATTAGTGCAGGAATTGTCGGAGCGGCGGGTGCGTTTATTTTAGTGCCGATTATGCTTGTCGTCTTAAAAATCCCGACACGCATGACGATTGCGACATCACTTGCGATCACATTCATTTCTTCCATCGGTGCCACCATCGGTAAAGTCACGACGGGCCAAGTTGACTATTTGCCGGCGGCCATCATGGTAGTCGCAAGTATTATCGCTTCCCCAATCGGAGCAAATATCGGGAAGAAAGTGAACACGAAAGTGCTTCAGTTTTTATTGGCTGGCCTGATTGTGGCTACTTCCATTAAAATCTGGCTTGATATTTTATCTTAAATTGGAATGGACCGTTCATGTAAGCTCTTGCGAGTTTTTATGAACGGTCCATTTTTTTGTGGGAAAGACAAGATTTGTTTAAGGAATGAGAAAAATATCCTTTCTTTTTATTTTAATTCATAGTATATTTATAGGAATAATAAAGATAAGGGATAACGGAGGGGATGGAAGAATGAAAAAATACACAGTGATTCCTGGAGCAGAGCCTTTTTATTGGGAAGGAAATGAAATAGGGGTGTTGATTTCTCACGGTTTTATGGGTACGCCGCAAAGCGTGCAGTTTTTAGGTGAAGCATTGGCGGAGTCCGGTTATACCGTTTTCGCTCCGCGTTTGAAAGGGCATGGCACACATGAGGAAGACTTGGAAAATTGCCATCATGAAGAATGGTTTGACAGTCTGGAAGAAGGGTATGAATGGCTGAAGCTGCGTTGCACGGAGATTTTTGTTGTCGGTCAGTCCATGGGAGGGACGCTGACATTAAAGCTTGCTCATAAGTATCCGGATATTAAAGGCATCATGTTGATTAACACCGCTTTAAGCGTTCCCGGATTTGACTATTTAGAGGGAAAAACAGAGCCGCGGTTTGTGGATGAACCTGCTCCTGATATTAAAGAGAAGGGTGTCCATGAAATTACGTATGACAAGGCCCCGTTAACAGCCATCCATCAATTACAGGCACTGATGAAGCTCGCGCCGGCATTGCTGCCATCCATTACGGTTCCTGTTTTATGCTTTAAATCGATTGAAGACCATGTCGTTCCGGCTGAGAATTCAGATTATCTCTTTGAGCAGATTGGTTCGTCCAAAAAAGAGATGGTGCCGCTGTTCAATTCATACCATGTCGCATCCATGGATTATGAGAAAGAGTTTATTGCAAAGCGATGCGGGCAATTTATAAAGCAGCACATTCCTAAAGCCGTCACCTCGTCCTTTTAATGAAAAGGCGAGGTGGCGGCTTTTTTAAATCTACTAGGTTTTCGCATTTTGTTCTTGTTTCATCATGTAACTCGTCTCTGACCCGTTAATGAGGGATAAATGGTAGGTCAGGAAAAGTTCCTTTGTAAAAGGGATGTAAAACGGGTAGGCGTATTTATGGATATAAGGTATGATAGTATAGATGGCAGGGTATAGCCAACCATCTATCTAACATTTCTTTATCTTCTTTTTGATACTTTTTGATACTCTGAATCAGCTTTCAAATTTTCAAAGTCGATTTATACAGAAAGAAGTGACAGCATGGCACTATCTTTTCTTCTGACAGTGTTTGTACTTGGATTTATGAGTTCTTTTTTATCGGGAATGCTTGGAATCGGCGGGTCGATCGTTTTGTATCCGCTCCTTTTATTCGTGCCGCCGGCATTAGGGTTTACAGGGTTTGAAGCACATGATGTGGCGGGAATTGGGGCCATTCAGGCATTGGCGGCTTCCAGTGCGGGACTCCTCGCATATCGCGGCGCCGGTTTTTTACATAAATCACTTATTATGTATATGGGTTCGAGTGTGCTCGTTGGCGGGCTGATCGGCAGCTCGATTTCGTCCGTTTTCACAGAATGGACCATTAATGTTATTTATGCCTTTTTGGCTACTGCTGCAACGGTTCTCATCTTTTTGCCGAAAAAGGGAAAAGAGGACATTCCTTTGGAGGATATTCGGTTTCCCGTTTTTAAAACGTCGGCATTGGCCTTTTTGGTAGGAATGAGTGCAGGCATCGTAGGGGCGGGAGGAGCCTTTTTACTTGTGCCAATCATGCTGATTGTGTTGAGAATTCCCACTCGGGTCACCATTGCGAGTTCCCTGGCGGTTACGTTTTTATCATCAATCGGTACGACCATAGGGAAAGCCGCAACGGATCAAGTCTTATGGACACCTGCTCTTTGCATCGTGCTGGCGAGCATGATGGCATCACCGATTGGTGCGGTCATTGGCAAAAAAACGGACACCAAATCGCTGCAAATGGTTTTGGCCCTGCTCATTATGGCCACGTCCATCAAAATATGGTTTGATATTCTTCACTAAGGGTCAAGTTTAATAATGATAGAACGGCTCCAGGCGCATGAACATGATGCTTCTGGAGCCGTTCTGTTTACAAGACGTGATGTATCCAGCTAACCGGCTCTTACAAAAAGCTGGTTTGACCAATCGGTCATTTTTTGAAATGCGTTTTCATGACTTTGGAGAATTCTTTTAAATGTTGTTCCGCTTCCGGTATGTCCAGGTGCTGTAAAAAGAAAAGAAGGCTCTCCACTACGACGAGCTTGGATTTTTCCATATTTTCCTTTATTTCCTCCCTCAATGCGTTAACGGAAGCAACGGCTTTTTCTTTCTTGTCGGAATCGAGTTCCGCTTCTTGGGACAGGGTTTCAATTCGCTCAAGAATACCGAGTAATTGCGTGCAAGCTTGTTTTTTCTGATGGTCGTGTACATGAATATAGTTATCCATCATCGTGCTGTCCAGCAAGGGTTCCTGATCGTCTTTCAATCCTTCTACAATATCTTCTAAACGGGCGATGATATAATGAGCGAGCCGTTTTAAATCGATCGGTTTATCTTCCACGATAATATAAAACATATATTCTCTTATCATGGCTGATAAAATGGTGGCCAAATCTAAGAGGGATTTCTCTGTTTTAGGGCCGTATAGTTGGCGGATTCGCTGACAATACCAGTTAAACATTTCAGCTCGGGCTTTGAACAGGTAGTCGCGAAATTCGTCGTTTAGTTGAATGATTTGCTGGCGCATTTGCATATGAATGAAATCTTTTTGGGATAAAAATTGCTGAAATTGAATGTAAAGCTGTTCCGCAAACATATCATGGTCCGATAATGTCTCATTCTGCTCGACTTGAGAGACTTTATTGAACAGCCGTTCATGGTAATGCTTGAAAATCGACATGAATAAATCTTCTTTGGATGAAAAATAATTGTAAATGGATCCTTTCGCAATCCCGCTGTTTTCGGCAATTTCTTGTATGGAAGTGGAATGATACCCTTTTTGGGAGAAGAGTTTCATTGCCGTTTCGATAATTCGTGTTTGTTTGTCGCTCATTCGTTGTCACGTCCTCATGAAAAACTTATTACTCTCCATTTTACACAAAAATGTCACTTTATGAAGTTTTTCTCAAAATTATTCATAGGGACGACGGACAAGAGGAGATGGGAAAAAGCGGCGCGCGGCTTTGTCAGTTCGATTTTGACCCCTCGTTGTTTCAACTCTTCTACAAATCTCATCTTTTTCACTTTCTTTTCTTTAATGGAATTACTCTCCATAACGGTAAATTCCTCCATAAGAGATATTTTCTTTGACCAATGAATGAAATTCGAATACAATACAACATGAAATGACTGACTGGTCATTTTTATTCTATTATAAACATATAGTCAGAAAAATACGAGTCTTTTATGATTTGTGCAGGATAGGAGAAGAAATATGACAGCGATACAACAAGGAATCAATAAAAAACTTGTTTTGACGGGTCTGATCATCGGGATGTTTTTCAGTGCATTGGAACAGACCATCGTCGGAACGGCGATGCCGACGATTGTAGGGGAGTTAAACGGTTTTTCCATTTTTGCATGGGTGACGACCGCTTATCTTATTACGTCGACGACAGTGGTGCCGATCGTCGGAAAATTATCTGATTTATACGGACGCCGCCTTCTTTATTTAATTGGAACGATTATTTTCATTATCGGATCGGGTCTATGTGCGACCGCTGATTCCATGGAGCAGCTCGTTCTGTACCGCGGGCTTCAAGGTATTGGCGGCGGGATGATCATGCCATTATCCCAAACGATTGTCGGGGACATTTTTACGGCAGAACAACGTGCGAAGTGGCAAGGGGTATTCGGTGCCATTTTCGGCTTAAGTTCGGTAATCGGCCCGTTTATCGGCGGTTTGATTGTCGACCATATTAGCTGGCATTGGATTTTTCTTATTAATGTGCCATTTGGTTTATTGTCAGCGATTGTCATCTTCATCGGAATGAAAAATGAAATCGTCAAACCGAAAGAAGATGTTCATATCGATTACCTCGGGATTGCGACATTTATTCCGGGACTTGTCTTATTGCTTTTATGGCTGACGTTCGGAGGCGACAAATTCGAGTGGTTCTCTATGACGAGCGGCTTGATGTTTTTTGGATCGATTCTGTTTTTAGTGTTATTTGGCGTGGCGGAAACAAAAGCAAAGGATCCGATTTTGGATTTCTCATTGTTTAAAAACCGTGTGTTTGCCGCAACGAACGCATTAGGATTTTTACTGGGCCTTGGCATGTTTGGGGCAATAATGTTTGTGCCGATGTTCATGCAAGGGATTTTAGGCGTATCGCCGACACAGGCAGGTTCAACGATGACGCCGATGATGATCGCCATGATTTTGGCAAGTATTATCGGAGGGCGCCTTCTGCTTCGCTTCCGTTTTCGAACGGTGTTAACGACAGGAATGCTCATTACAACAGCAGGTTTTTATTTGATGAGTACAATGGGAGTCGATTCCAGCAAGTTTACGGCTTATGCCTATATGATTGTTCTCGGTCTCGGGATGGGTCTTGTGATGCCGACGTTAATGATTGCGATTCAAAATGAATTTCCGAAATCACAGCTTGGTGCCGTCACTTCGGCGTCGACGTTTTTCCGTTCCATCGGGGGAACAATTGGTGTGACCGTACTGAATGTGGTCATGAACCAAACCCTTCAACAGAAGATGACCGATGCGGCAGCAAGCGAAAAGAACCCGCTGCTTGCCGGTGCCTTGAAGGAATTGAGCGATAAAACGGATGGCCTTTTTAGTCTTCTGATTAATCCGGACGCCCTTCCAATGCCGGATCAAGTGAAAATGGCAGTGGTCACAGCCATTCAAAACGTATGGTCCGATTCGTTTTCGACCGTCTTTTTAGCGGGATTATTATTTGTGGCAGTTGGAATTATTGTGGCGTTGTCCGTAGGCGACAGTAAAATCAAGCGGGACTCTGAACCGCAGCCAGAAACGCTTGCAGCGGCGAACGAATAATTTGCTTTTTTCATCTCGTTTTTAGTGTGGAACCTGTCCAAAACATATGGCGATTTTGGATCATTCACGCTATCATGGTAAACGTAAATCATTGAAGCGGATGAAAGGTGGAAAAGGCCATGAAAATTAGAAAAGCGAATGTGCGCCATGAAGAAGTATTGATTGAAAATGTGTATGTATATGAAGATAAAAAACAGCAGCAAACGCTCATTGCCGTGCCGCAGCTTGAGTGGTCCGTCATAATGAGTTACGAAGAAGACATTCAATCGTTCAAGCAGCGCATTAAGGATTCACTTGAACAGAAGGTGTCAGCGGAAGTTGCGGAACAATTAACCGAGAAGATCAACTACTGGGTGCGTGAGATGTAAGCATGAGGATGACCCGAAAGGATAAAAAGCAATTCTTTCGGGTCATCCTCGCAAAAGGCCCTGTCATGCAAATCCATTAATATCAGGATTTCGTGACGGGGCCTTTCACTATAAAGGAAACTTCCATAAGTGGGGGTCTTACAGCCTGTTAATGCAGGGGAAATTAGAATGTGATTTATTGGAGACTTATGGGACAGTCATAATCAATTGATAAAATGGTTAAAGTTTCAGGTTATTACTGAGGGGGAGCCATTCTAGCTTGGTTCTTCCGAGTGAAAAAGAAACGGCTGGCTATTATTCTTAATTTAGTTCCCATCCTATGGGTGATCGGTTTCATGCTACTGTATAGTTAAAATAATGAATCTCAATAAATAACGGCGCCTTAAATCAACCCGCATAAATGGCTATATTTAGGCCTCAAAGGATTCATTTATATAAAAAAACCTTCAGATTATCTTTCGTATCCAGGGTAGCAAGCAGAACGTTTTTTACCTCAGCCTGATATAAACGTTCTAAACTGGAAACAACCCAGGCTTCGTCCTTTTGGGTTTGTTGTAACTCCTTGGAATTAATTTTACCTTCTTTAATGATGGTCTTTGGCAACTCGAAAGGCTCTGTTTCCATCTGGCAGGCTGCAGGTGTAAGCGGTTCGTATTTGGGATCCAAAAAAACCGAGATTTTGCCGTCTGCTTCCCAAATTGCTAAGGCCACTTTCTTTACATCCTCTACTTTTTCTTCCCGTAATTCTTCCAATAAAACATCAATGGATATTCTTGCTTTTTTCAATCCTTTATACAGGATTTCTCCGTCCCGAACAATGGTGATGGGTGCATGATTGATCAGCCTTCTAAACCATGGCGATTTAAGGAGCATAAAAACGCCTCCAAGATACAAGACCACCAATACAGTGGTTGTAATGAGGGACCCTTTCAGCCCGAGATGTTCGTCTGATAACGGATGGGCAATAATGTTTCCGATGACCAAAACAATAGCGAAATCAATCGGTCTTAATTGGGAGATGGCCCGCTGGCCCAGGACTCTGGCAACAATCAATAAAAAGAAAAAAGCAATAACAGCTCGAAGAATCCATTCAATGCTAGTAAGTGTTTCCTGGTTTTTAAAAAAATCCATGTAAGACACATCCTTTACCCAATAAGCTACCACTTAGTTTAACACTGCTTTGATTTTAATAACCCCCAACCAACGAAAAGTTTGAAATGATTGAAAAAACGAAAAGCCACTATTTTCATCAAAACGGAGTGGTTTCCTCTTGTATTCTGACATCTTCATCAAATCTTAACAATCATCCGTCACAATAAAGAAAAGTCATGAAGGGTAAAGGAGTGAAAGGATGGAACAGGTCTCATTATGGATTGCGCTGGGAGCAGGGGTATTATCGTTTTTTTCACCGTGTATTTTCCCGATTTTGCCGGCGTATGTGTCCCATTTGACAAGGGGCAGTTCCGACAATCAAAAAATCCCTCGCATTTTCTGGAATTTGAGGGATTTTGCGTGGAATAAAAAAACTATGAACATATATAAAACGCCTCATATAAGATACCAAGGGTATAGTAAATGTCTTTCATACCTTACTTTTCAGCATTAGAGTTACGATAAGTTTGAAGAGCGGCAAAACCTGTAGCAGTTCCATTACCAATTAGAGATAAAGCAGTCCGGGCTCCAAGGATTACTAATCTTGAATTAGTAATCAGTTGGGCAGAAAAGAAACGAATATTACTTCTTGCAAACACAACAGCTTTTGCCTCATATTTGAAATCACTAACTTTATCATTACCATATGAGTATCTAATTCTAGGTAGACAGGATCCGTTATCTAAAAATATGTTAGTTGGACCAGAATGGGATTTCATATGCAAATTGATAAGTTCGTCAAGATCTTGACTACACTTGATTGTTTTTTCATCTGAAAGTCCGTAAGTCCTACCGAGATCAATCATTTCATTTCTTTTTTTTACAATACACTCTAGTAAGTCTCCTTTTTGATCTACTACATCGACCATCGTTGACATGGTTTCTTCTCTCCTCATAGCAATTTTTCGGCCTCTAATGCATGTGGTAAGGTAATAATAAGGATAGGGATAATAAAAGATATAAAGATATTATGAGCAAGATGAGACGAAATAAAAACCCTTTCTACAAAAGGTATCAAAATGTTACAAAAAATGAATGTTCTATCATAAACAACGTCTAATAGAAGTGGAAGAAGCTTTCAATAATTATGGCTGTTTTCGCAAACTTTGTTGCTATTTAATAAGTGGTGGGGAGTGGGTTTCCGCTCCAGGTTGCTCGCTTTCCGCGGGGCGTGCGGTGAGCCTCCTCGGCTTACAGCCTGTGGGGTCTCACCTGTCCCGCTGCTCCCGCAGGAGTCTCGCACCTTCCGCTCCAACCAACCTTAAACGGTTATCTTTCAAGAAACCTATCTAAAAACAACAATCTTTTAGAAAAGAGCCATAATTATAAACAGGATTCTGAGAATTTTAGACCGTACTTAAGCTCCCAGCTTATCTTAGTCATGACTCAAAACTATTTCTACGATATGGATAGTATTACCTATTTTATAGTCGTTATTTGCTTTCAGGTTGGTCGAATGATATAGTAACTTTAAACCATTTTACTTTTAATACAATAAAGATTTAAAGGAGCTGTAACTTCAAGGGAGATAATAAAGTTAAATCTTCTTAGAAGTTGCAGTTTTTTAAATCCTTTTATTACTGTAAAGTGGTCGAAAATGAATATGTACATAAGGTGCATTTTAGGAGGATTTTTAATGGCAACAGGTAAAGTTAAATGGTTTAATGGTGAAAAAGGTTTCGGATTTATCGAGGTAGAAGGTGGAGAAGATGTATTCGTACACTTCAGCTCTATTCAAAGTGAAGGATTCAAAACGTTAGATGAAGGCCAAGAAGTTGAATTTGACATTGAGCAAGGTCAACGTGGACCTCAAGCTGCTAACGTACGTAAAATATAATTGATCATATTTAATCGAAAAAAAGAGAAGGGTTCCTTCTCTTTTTTTCTTTTTGTTCATCTCCCCAATCTTCCCCACTTGCCAAGAATGGATTATCTTACAGATCATTTACTAAAATCCTTTGTGTATAATGGTTGGGTAGGGAATTATTCCCAGTCGCCATTGATTGGCATAGAAGTCGATAAAGAAGATACAACTTTTTAAAATCTAAATTTAATGCCTCATGATAACTTTATAAACATCGTTATATAAGCCATGGATATAAATCAGCTTCGATGGGAGTTAGGAGGTAATTTTTCTAAAAGACGTTCTCCAGTTCTCATTTTATGACCACATAAAGGACAATTTTGATGATTCTCATAAGAGAAATCTTTTCTCATCCAACCAATACAGTCTTCTGATTCACATTCCCAAACCTTTATTTGTTCTTTAGGTAATGGTTCTTCATTTTTTTTGCGATAATACATGACAACATCACTACTCCTCCCCTCTATTATACCTTAACAAGCAAAAAATCATTAATAATCTTCCTATTCTGTTAATTGTTATTGTTTTTGTGAATCTGTTATAATAAAGTTAATTATTTTTGTTCGGTATAGGATGGATAGCAGAACTGTCTTAAAAAGAAGGTTTCGTCTTGAAATAGTATGTTTGGGCAAGGGTAGTAATATAATTGTGGAATATTCCACAACAGGAGGAAACATTATGGCACAAGGTACAGTAAAATGGTTTAATGCAGACAAAGGTTTCGGGTTTATCGAAAGTGAAGGCGGAGAAGATGTATTCGTACATTTCAGTGCTATTCAAGGCGAAGGCTTCAAATCATTAGATGAAGGTCAAAAAGTTACTTTTGATATTGAACAAGGACAACGTGGAGCACAAGCTGCTAACGTTCGCAAAGCATAATTTAAAGTAATCATAAAAAGACTCCACATGAGGAGTCTTTTTTATAATCATTACTTCTAGCTATCATAGTTGGTCTTACCAATAATCAAAAATAATATCAGCGTGATATAATCCCCTTTGAGTAGACAGTTTAAGGAAGCAACGATCCTGTTTACTCAAAGGGGATTTTTACATGGAAAAAAACAAACATATTCTGTAGATCTTAAATTACAAGCCATTTACAGTTATTGATAGGCATCGGAGTTCAGATTTTCTCTTTGGCATCAATGTTTGTGATTTCTGTATTTAAGCCATGGGGAAAGCGAAACAATCGTATGGGGTAACAGCGTTTTAAATCTAAGAACCATAAAGAGATTAGAAAAAAAGGCAAACGATACAGTTTCAGTTTTTGGGAATCATAAAAAATTCTAGTAACTCATGTTGGGTGTACTAGAAAACATAGAAAGGTCTTATTCACCAACAATTAATCATATGACCAAGAGCTAGCAAGAGACTAAAGAGGCCAATCCCTTTTGAAGGGATCAGCCATCTAAATTATTCGTCTCTATTATCCGCGTCACCAATATCTTCTGCACCCTCTACTGCACCCTCTACTGCATCTTCTGGATCCGGATCTGTATCATTTTCATCATCTTTTAACATGTTATCATCTTTATCAACACCAGGTGGCATGTCGTTTTCAGGCTCTGTATCCCCATTTAGATCATTATTGTCATCGACACCATTGTTATCAATAACATCATCATTATCATTGACATCATTGTTGTCAATAACATCGTTGTTATCTTCTGGAGGCGGCGTAGCTATCTATATCTGTTAAGCTACTTAAACCCTTTATTCTCTAATACAATTACCTTTGCATTTGTCGATTTTCCTGTTTGTTTCGTATGTTCCACTAAGCGAACAATATCATTAAAACATTGTTTGGCACCTAAGACTAATAACGGCACACCGAGGAAATCAATTTTTAATCCTCTAGAAAGGAATCCCCCGATTGTCATGGCGAATGGAACTGTTGGTGATGTGTTAGAAAAAACGATTTTTTCATGACCTTGATATTTATCTTGCAATAATAAGCTTAGGTTTTTTAAAGATGGAACAACGAGTTTTGAGGATTTGCGACCAATTGTATAAACAGAGTTTTCATCCTCATCTATCCCATGAAAAATGATCTTTCCCATGTCAGAGCTAGTTAACTTATTGAAATAATCAACGTTTAATATCTCTTCTTTGGTGAGTTTGTGGTCAGCAGGTAATCTTTTTAAATGATACGCTGCTGCCAGAGCAGTGCTATGTGTTCCACCATAATCATTATATATATAAATCATAATACCATCCTCTTTTATCCATTTGTACAAATTATAACCACGTATTCATACACTCATCCAAGAATTTCTCATGCTGCACGTGTAGAGGACCTCCAATAAATTAAAAACATTAATCAAGACAATCAGCAAATAAAACCGTTTTGCATATAGTAAATATGAAGTGTGAAAGACAATAATAAAACCATTCCGTCTATCCATTCCTTCAAGTCCCTCTTGCTAAACAAGGGGGGCCGTTTTTTTATGTCAAAGACCTAAAAATTCCATACAATGATACAAATTTTAAATTGTTTTGTCTGGAGATGGTCTTATGACACGCTGGATTGACGTATCAACAAATAAACATCAATTAAAACTTTATGATGGTAAAAGGTTACTAAAAGTGTATCCTATTGCTGTTGGTAAAATGTTAACCCCAACACCTTCAGGAAGATATACAATTATCAACAAACAACACAATCCTCCCAGACGTGTTTTCGGGGTATTATGGATGGGTTTATCAAAGCCTCATTATGGAATACACGGAACAAACAACCCTTCTTCTATCGGCAAGAATGTGTCACATGGATGTATTAGAATGCATAACCACGATGTTATAGAATTATCATCAATGGTTCCTATTGGAACAAGTGTCTATATTCATAAATGAAATTCTTATTTTTGTGCCTGTCACCACCCGAGATTTGTCGAATGGTTAACGACAAAAAAATGGGTGGTGGCAGGCCATTTTATTTCAGCATGGCCCACACTTTCTTACCGATAAATAAGGATTAAACAATAAAGTCTATTGGAGAGTAAAATTACTCTTCTTTTTTATGAAATATGATAATAAAATGGTAGAAATACAACCATGCAAGGTGTAAAATTTTAATACTGAAATCAGTAAGAAATCAAACATCGACATCATTTGAAATGGAGGAGGAAATAAAAACTTAATAGAAGGTATAGTTGTTTCTGTCTTTCCTTTAGATGAAAGCACCTATAACACTTAATGAATGGGCGCTTCCAGTAATAGACCCATCTTATTATTTTGAAAATTTAAAAAACGAAAAGGTTGATGAAGGTTGATAATGGATGCTAAAGAACTAACTATTAAAGAGCAAACTATTTTTAATCACATTGGAAATAAAATTAAAACAGAAGATAGAGAAATTAACATAATTGCTAGATTAGAAGAACCACTAATCGTCATTTTAGGAAATGTTTTAAGTGATGAAGAATGTGATGAGTTAATTAGGTTGTCAAAAGAAAGAATTCAGCGTTCAAAAATTGGAGATGCACGTGAAATAAATGCACTTAGAACAAGCAGTAGTATGTTTTTTCAAGAAGGTGAAAATGAAATCGTTTCCAAAATTGAAAAAAGAATATCTTACATTATGAATATACCTGCCCAGCATGGCGAAGGTCTTCAAGTACTTAATTATCAAATAGGTCAAGAGTATAAAGCTCATTTTGATTTTTTTTCATCCGCAAATAAATTAGTTAATAATCCTAGAATTAGTACACTTGTCATGTACTTAAACGATGTAGAGCATGGTGGAGAAACTTTTTTTCCTAAACTTAATTTTTCAGTCTCCCCACAAAAGGGTATGGCGGTGTACTTCGAATACTTCTATCATGATCATACTTTAAACGAGTTAACTTTACATGGTGGAGCACCAGTTATAAATGGAGATAAGTGGGCTGCGACACAATGGATGAGAAGAAAACCATTAAGATAAAAAGTTTTGATAAATAAGCCGCTTTAATGATGAGCTGGTCACTTGGAACTGGTTCAAAAAAGCATGATTCATCTAAGGGACAGATTTATGTAACTATGGGAGCATTTCTACAATGATTGTAAACGCTTACCTAGAAAAATGGTCATGAATGATAGAGGAAATTTTATTTGTTTTGTTGAATGAGGAGCATCACGGGTGTTCCTCATTTTTTCGTTTCCCTGGCCTACAACCGGGATAAGTACTCATTTATGTTTGCCCAAATGAATATCTTATTGTGGAAACCAAATTGATGACGGAGGAATCGGCATGGGATACTTTGTTGCTGTAGAGCCAGATGTAAATATATATGTGGAAGATATTAACCCAGGGGGCAGCAAGACCATCGTGTTTATACATGGTTGGCCGTTAAGCCATAAACAGTTTGAATACCAGTTTAATGTTCTTCCCGCATTGGGTTACCGCTGTATCGGCATAGACTGGAGGGGCTTTGGCAAGTCGGATAAACCGATGAGCGGCTACACTTATGACAGACTGGCAGATGATATCCGTACTGTAGTTGGTACACTTCAATTAGACAATTTTGCGCTTGCGGGCCACTCTACAGGCGGAGGGATTGCGATTCGATATATGTCCCGGCACAATGGTTACGGAGTATCCAAACTTGTCCTTATTGACGCTGCAGCTCCCATAGGCTTTTCAACAGAAACGGCTAATCAACTTCTTAAGGAAACGTTAAATGACCGCCCTAAGATGATGCAGGGAGTAACAGACAGCTTTTTCTTTCAGTATATTACTGGCCCATTCTCGGACTGGTTTTTCCAAATGGGATTACAGGCTGCAGGGTGGTCGACCGCGGCAATCATTGTTTTATTAAGAGATGAGAAACTGCATGCAGATATTCCGAAAATAGTTGCCCCCACTTTAATTATTCACGGCATTCATGACAAAGTTATTCCATTTGAACAAGCTCAGGAATTAAATCAAAAAATAAGAAACTCACAGCTTGTCCCGTTTCAATATAGCGGTCATGGCCCTTTCTGGGAAGAACGTGACAAGTTTAACGAGCTATTGACACAATTTATCTAGTTAAAGGATCAAAACTTCTTGTCTCAAGGCTCGATGCAATGGCATCGGGTCTTTTTTTGAATGCATGAAAGTAGAATGAAAACTTATATTTGGCAAAACTAGTTTAAGCGAAGAAACGAGCAGGTATAAGAAGCAAAAACCTTGTCGATACTCATAATTTAACATAGTCCGGGAGAATTCCCCTTCCTCAAGGAGCGTGAAGGGCACAGCCTAGTGAGTAGGGAGGGGATGAATGCCGGTTCAGGGCAGCCGAAAAGCTTTTGGTTGGCAGAACTTCTCAATCTTTGTCGAAAGAAACAAAGAAAATACTTCTATTATATTCTTGAATCGAATATACGTTCGTTGTATGATGGTGACAAGGGAGGTGACCTCATGTATCGAACGTTGAAAACGGGCCTTACAGCTTCTCAGCCGACGCTTCAACATTTGTTTCGCATACGCCGGATATGCGGAACGATTTGGAATGACTGCGTGCAGCTGGCCCGCTATTATTACCGGATTCACGGTGGGTGGATCCACCAAAGCGAGCTTCAATCTGAACTAAAAGGCTTGTATCCTCTTCACAGTCAGACGATCCAAGCCGTGTGCCACAAGTTTCTGCGTGCCCGAGACGGGGTTCGTAAAGCGCGGAAAACGAATCCATCCATCCGGTATCCATATAAGGAGAAGTTCGTTTTTCATCCAAAATGGGTAGACCAATCCTTTGTACTGGAAGGACGCAAGCTGATCCTTAGCCTGGGCAGATGGAAGGGGAAACAACAGACACCGCTTGTATTGACGCTAGCCTCTGTCCCAAACGGTGTGGTCAAAGAAGTAGAACTCGTCTACGACGGCCGGTGGCATGCCTGTTTGTCGTATGAAGACGGGGTCCAGCCCGTACCGGTACAGGACGGTCAGACGGCAGCAATCGATCCCGGTGAGATTCATACGATTGCCGCCTTATGCACAAACGGACAAGCTCTCGTGATTTCGGGAAGGAAGATGCGCAGCATACACCGGTTGCGCAACAAAAAAGTGAGAGAACTGCAAATCCTTATGAGTCGGTGCCAAAAAGGGTCCAGGAAATGGCGCCAATACAACCGGGCGAAGACATACATCCTCTCGAAAAGCGAACGGCAACTCGGGGATCTCTTGCACAAGACGACACGTACCTTTGTGGACTGGTGTGTGGAACAAGGAGTCGGCCATGTCGCTCTTGGTGATGTGGAAGGCGTGCAACGACACACAAGCAAACGAAACAAACACAAAAAACAAGTACGTTCTAAAAAGGTGAACCAAAAACTCAGCAATTGGAGCTTTGGAAAGGTCGCTGCACAATTGACGTATAAACTAGAAGCGGCCGGTATCTCGTTATCGAAAGAAAAGGAAGCCTACACGACGCAAGCATGTCCTGCTTGCGGGAAACGGAACAAAGTCCGTTCACGAAACTACCGATGTTCTTGCGGGTATGAACAGCATCGGGACGTCCATGGTGCAGGGAACATCTTATCCCAGTATCTGCACGGAAGGTTTTTAGAAGTGATGGTAACCAGCATCACGTATCTACGGCCTGTACAGGCGTAGTAGACGGGTAGAACCGCCCCGGGGAGAGGTGTCTCTAAATTTGGCTCTTACCCCTGTTGCTTACGATGGCAGCAAGCAGTCGGGAGACCCCTTGCGTCAAGACCACTGCTTCTAAATGAAGCGTCAGTCCCTGAGAAATATGAGGGTGTCGTGTACACCTATGGACATCGTCCAGTTTCTGATTTCGAGGGGATCGACAAGAAACCCCCACCTCAAGCGCGAAAAGCGGTAGGTGGGGGAGGTTCATTCGATACATTGATTACCTTACCCGTCGTGTTGCCGCCAACCGTTCTAGGGTATTATTTGCTTGTCTTATTTGGAAGGCAAAGTTCCATTGGGACCTTTCTTGAAGACAGGTTTGACATCACGATTGTATTTACACCGGCCGGGGCGGTGATGGCAGCGCTGGTTGTATCGATTCCTTTCTTAATTAAATCGGCAAGGTCAGCCTTTGCGGGGATTGATCCTACCTTATTGCATGCTGCAAGAATATTGGGACGGACGGAATGGAATATTTTCGTTACGATCATCATCTCTTTAGCCCGCCGCCCCATATTTTCGTCTACTTGACGACCGTCTTTTTTTGTTGTATTATACCCATACAGGTATAAGTAATTAAACAGAGGTGATCATTATGTTTGGTTGGTTAAAAAAATTCCGTACACCATCCATTTCTACGCATACATTAAAAAACGAGTACTTAAAGCAGAAGAAAGATAAATACTTTTTAGATGTTCGGACACCGAGCGAATTCAAGATGCGCTCGATTCCCGGTTTTGTCAACATCCCATTAAACCAGCTTCCCGCCAAGCTGGACAAGATACCGAAAAATAAAGAAATCGTGGTCATTTGCCAGAGCGGGATGAGAAGCTCCCGTGCCTGCAGTTTATTAAAGAAAAACGGCTATCAAGTCACGAATGTATCAGGCGGAATGGGTGTTTACAGGTAAAGGAAACTTCCATCGGTGGGGGGTTCCTCCCTCACCGATGGTTAGTTAGGCCCGCACGATGCGGGTCACGCAGACGTTGCCGCAGGACGCGGCGGTATTAGTCTGTGTTCTCATAATCGGGCTTTTACGGGCAGTTTTATCTCCCGCTTAAACTTCCTCGATTACGCCAAATTTTGAAGTGGGAGTCTTACTGCCCGTTAATGAAGGATAAAAGGGTTTTATCCTGCCGATTCATGCAGGATAACGGGGAACAAAAATTTTGATTTTTTAATACCCAAGTTGGTATAATGAAAGATAATTCGCCCTATCTTTTCAGGATAGGGTCTTGTTGATGGGAGAGAAATGGAACATGGGTATGGTAATAGCTGTGGTATTGTTGGTAATGATGCCGCTTTTATATAGACGGTATGTTCCGGTAAGGGGAACGAAGCGAATTTCCGATTTCCATGAAGGCTGTGAAGCGGTATTGGTCGATGTGCGAGATTTTCATGAAGCGAAACATTTACCGATGGAGTCGGCCATCCACATTCCGCTTCCATATTTGGCGAGACAGCATAATGACATTCCGAAAAAAGAAGTCGTGGTGGTCGTATCCGATCGCATTTTACGCAATTTAAGCATTCGCCAGTTGAAAAAGCACGGTTATGATGTAAAAGGGTATTGGTGTACACATGATCAACACCGATATATGAAAGCATCGGTATAATCCCATAATGAACGAGAAAGCCGTCCCGTTAGAGCGGAATCAAATAAATAGAAAGGATGAACAGAGATGAACTATACAGATCAAACGAAAAACCGGTTGAAACGTATTGAAGGTCAGGTGCGGGGAGTTCTGCGCATGATGGAAGAAGACAAAAACTGTAAAGATGTCGTTACCCAGCTTTCAGCTGTAAGAAGTGCAGTTGACCGTACAATCGCTCAAATCGTGGCATTGAACTTGGAACAATGCCTCATCGAAAAACAAGCGGCCGGAGAAGATACATCCAAACTTGTAGAAGAAGCCATTCAATTATTAGTGAAAAGCCGTTAACAAAATGGTTCAGCACGAATAAAAAGCTCTTTTTGCCAAAAGGTGAAAAGAGCTTTTTTGCTTTGGCGAATAAAAACTTGCTAGTGTAGGAAAAAATAGACAGGAAACCTTTTGAATGAGGTGTAGTGAAGATGATTTTATTATTCTCTGTATTGGCGGGTATTTGTTTGCTCGGTGTAGTAGTCGGCATCGACATGTTTTTATATAGAGAAAGTGCATTCGATGTTTTGTATCGCATTTTTATCATGAGTAACAGCACTGGTAAGGCTTTTATATACACCTTTTTATTTATTACTTTTTCCATTACCGTCATTCTTGATATATACAGGCATAAGAAAGTGAAAGGAAACAAAACTTGAAAGGACGGTGAAGCTGGAGAAAATGAAGGTCAATCAAATGGAATACATTTCGTATACGCAGTTATTTCTTCTCATTTTTTTCTTTGAAATCGGTTCAGCTGTCGTCATCGGTGTGGGGGATGAAGCAAAGCAAGATGCGTGGATTGCGGTATTGTTGGCATCTTTCATTGGGGCGGCTCTCATGTTTGTGTATGTTAAAATATTGGCTTTATCGTCACAAAGCAGTTTGTATAGCGGGCTTGGTTCTTTATTGGGCACGAAAATAAGCAAAGGCATTACGTTTCTTTATGTCGTGTATTTTATTTATATTGCAGCGCGTGTACTTAGGGATTTCATCGAACTTGTCAATACCGTCATTTACCCTCAAACATCAGGTGAAATCATTGGCATTCTTTTTATCCTTACGGTCATGTACTACTTGTATCATGGATTGGAAGTGTCAGCACGGTCTCTCATTGTATTTATGCCATACATTGTTTCTTTTTTATTCTTAATTGTGTTGTTTCTTTGGGTTAATAAAAGTATCGACGTTAATAGAATGCGTCCGATCTTTGCAGATGGATCACGACCTATTATAGCCGCTATTTATCCTGAACTAATGACATTTCCGTTTGGGGAAACGGTCGTTTTTCTCTGTTTGATGTCTTATGTGCAGCAAAAGAAGCAGCTTTTTAAAGTATGTACAGCTGCGGTTATCGTGTCGGGGGTGTTGTTGGCATTTTTTACGAGTCTTAAACTGGCTGTATTGGGAGTTGACCTTTCATCGACGGCATCGTTTCCTTTATTGTCGGCTATTCGCAGGATTTCGATTGCCGACTTTCTGGAACGGCTCGATGCACTTGTCGTCTTCGTCATACTAGTTGGCATCTTTATTAAAGTGCTGTTATTTACACTTGCGGCCTTAAAAGGAATGGAAGTCATTTCATCCATCCCGTACCGTTTTTTTATCCTTCCGTTCGGAGGAATCCTTTCTGTTTTAATGATCATCATTGCTGATAACTATGCTGAACATATACAAGAAGGATTGCAGTTCGTTCCGTATTATATTCATTTGCCGCTTCAATACGGAATTCCCATTTTCTTACTGATTGGTTTGTGGGTAAAGAAAAAGCTAGGAGGAAAGCGCAGTGAAGCTGGATGAATGGATACGTCAGAAAAAACAAAAGAAACAGTCAAAGCTTTCGTATTCCGAAGAGTCCCTTCCAGATGAAATAAAGGAAAGTCCTGTTTCTGTGGATTTGAATGAAATCGAGGAGCAATTAAAAAGTGTATTTGGAGAAACCGTAGATTTTTCGATTAATCGAATTAGTATTGAAAGAATGTCAGGCTTTCTATGCTATCTCGATTCGATGACCAATTCAACATTAATCTCGGCCGATATCCTCGAACCGATCAATATTCATAATCACTCAGCCAATTACATACTAGAGGAACAAGGTGTAACCCGTTTCATGGATTGCATTTTTACGGGGATGACAAAGGAAATTGTCACAGCGCAGTCAAGAGCTATTGAACTGTTGCTGAGGGGCTACTGTGTATTATATTTGGAAGAACGTACAGAAGCCATCGCATTGAAAGTCCAAAACATTCAATATCGCTCCATCACAGAGCCGACTTCCCAAACAACGATACGCGGTCCGAAAGATGCTTTTACGGAATCAGCCCAAACCAATATAAGCCTCATCCGCAGAAGAATCAAAAACCCGGCCTTACGATTCGAGGGATTGGAAATCGGAACGGATGCCCCTACAGGAGTTTATATCGGCTATCTGAATGATGTCGCTAACAGCGGTATTGTTCAGGAACTGCGCAATCGCCTTCAGAAAGCGAATATGAACGCTGTCCCATTGTCTGGGATGTTGGAGGAATTCATCACTGATCAAACGATGACCCCTTTTCCGCTCATTTATCATACGGAAAGGCCGGATACAATCGCAGCAGGCATTATGGAAGGGAAGATTGCTGTGATTGTGGAAGAGGCTCCTTTTGTATTATTGGTCCCGGCTATATTCAGTGATTTTTTCCGCGTTTCGGAAGATTATGTCCAGCCGTTTATGATGGTTTCATTCATTCGGTTTATCCGTTATATATCATTCATGCTTTCCCTTGTTTTGCCGTCTATTTATGTTGGAGTCATCACCTACCATCAGGAATTGATCCCAACTCCGCTGCTTATTAGCATTATCGCACAGCGGGAGGGGGTTCCATTTCCCACTGTCGTGGAAGCCTTTATCATGGAACTCACGTTTGAGATTTTGCGGGAGGCAGGGGTGCGGATGCCGCGTGCGATCGGTATGACGGTTTCCATTGTCGGGGGTCTTGTTATTGGGCAGGCAGCGGTAGAAGCGGGGCTTATTTCGAATATCATGGTCATTGTCGTCTCGTTAACGGCCATTGCCGGCTTTGTCAGCCCGGTTTACTCGTTTTCAATGGCGGCACGGCTGCTCCGCTTCGTCTTCATGATTGTAGGGGCTTCCACTGGCTTGTACGGTATCATGCTCGGGTTAATGATCATGGTTTGCCATTTAAACAGCCTCCGGTCTTTTGGTGTCAATTATATGACGGACATTACAAATTTCCGTTTAAGTAATCAAAAGGATATGGTATTGCGCCTTCCGGCATGGCTAATGAGAACACGTCCAAGCTTTCTGCAGACAAAGCAGCCGGCGAAACAACCACACGCACAACGGCCTGCTCCGCCGCAAAAGGGGGATAACAGTGGGAACTCTTAAAAAACAATTGCTTACAGCCTGTCTAGTAAGTTTACTTTGTTTAAGCGGATGCTCGGATATGGTTGAGATAAACGAGATTTCTATTATAGCCGGCATGGCACTGGACAAAGGAGAGGAAGCAAAGTATAAAATTTCATTGGAATTTTTAAATGCAGTAGAATTAGGACCGCAGCCAAGCGGGGCTTCGTCTCCTTCTGTTGTCTACAGCATGGAAGGGGATGACATTTCTGAGCTCATCAAAAAATTTAATACGGCTTTTACAAGGAGGATCATTCTCTCACACATGCAGGTCATCGTCATTTCTGAGGAGTTGGCGGAAGGGGGGGTGGAAGAGGTGTTGGATTTTCTAACGCGTGAGCGTGAAATTCGTGATGATTTCAATATTGTCATTGCTAAAGGAAGTGAGGCCAAAGATATTTTGTCCGTTAACTATATTCTTCAAAAAAGCTCTAGTCTAAAACTCAACTCCCAGCTAACCACACTTCAAAGAGAGTATGGGGGAGATCCGGGCGTTCGGCTTCAAGATTTCATCAGCGCCATAAGGTCGAATGGAAAAGACGCCATTGTAGAGGTTGTTGAAATAAACGGAGATCCTGAAAAAGGAACAGATGTGACCAATATGCAGTCAGTGATACCAGATGCGATGGTGGTTGTTACGGGAGCGGGTATTTTCCGCGGTGGAAAGTTAGTCGCAGAATTCTCTCTACAAGATATACGAAATTACTCCATCATCATGAATCGTCTTCGGGCTACCACCTACTCGGTTCCCTGCTCAGAAACCGGTGTTTTAGGGGTTCGTGTTACACAAGCGGAAACAGACGTTAAAATTACATATCCTGAAGATCGACCAGTTATTGTGGTGGAAACAGGAATAGAAGCTTTTTTGAATTCATCCACCTGTAAAGATGATTTGAGTCAAATTTCCACTTACCAGGAATTTGAGAAGAAAATCAATGAACATATTGAAAAGGAAACTTTCGAAACGATTCAAAAAGCACAAGAAAAGGAATCTGACGTCTTCGCCTTTGGCGAGAAGATGTATATTCAGCGTCATCAACAGTATGAAAAGATTAAAGATAACTGGCCAAAGGAATTTGCAAAAGCTGACATCAAAGTCAAAGTAAAAACGAAACTAAGAAGGGCGGGATTGGAGAAGAAATCGTTTATACATTCATATGAGAAAAAAGAAGCTAACTTGGAATGAGACATCAACCTTCACTCTGTTGGAAGGTCTCAGTGTTTGGGAGGTGGCAGCAAAGATTTGAAAGCCAAAGTCAGAAGGGCAGGCCTTGAAAAGAAATCCTTTGAAGATCCTTATAGTGAAAAAGAAGCTGAATTAGAATAATGAAAAAGGAAAAACTATGAGAGTATTCATTGAATACGATATGGCTGATAACGATGAGGAGGGAACTGCCTTGAACAATATTCGAGAAGGGTTAATTCCAACCGTTTTAGGAACAGCAGTTACCGCTGCAGGTTATGCGCTGACACAAAATCGTCGTATAGATCCGATGATTTCCAATACCATTTTCGGTTTCGGCTTGGCACATGTGGTATTAGGCGCGATTGATCTTGTGGAACATCGTCGTTAGCAAAGAAAAGCGGGAACAAAGAAGTGTCCGCTTTTTTGAAAAGCTCTGTTAGAGTATAGTGTTGATTTTTAACTCATTTGACGGAAACGAAAAGAAAGCGTCGAGAAATTCATTTTCTCTTTAGTTTTCTTTTCGTTTCTTTCAGCGTTCGCTTTGCACGAATGAATCAAAAATGGTTGAAATCAACATCGTATAAAAAAAGAGCCATGATGCTAAAATACCCCCGTATACTGGCCCGCAAGCACGATCAGCCCGAGTGCCCATACATAGACGGCGAAAACTTTCAAAGACCGTTTCTTCAAAAAATCGATCATCCATTTCACGGCAATATAACCGAAAATGGCGGAAGACAGGGTTCCGATGAATAAGGAGAAAAGCGAAATTTGCTCGGTTTGGCCGCCAAATAAGTCCCCCAGCTGCAGAACGACCGCACCGAGAATAGCGGGAGTGGAAAGCAAAAAGGAAAAATAGGCGGCTGTCCCTCGGTCCAGTTTTCTCATCAGTGCCGCTGCAATGGTCAGCCCGGAGCGGGAGATGGCCGGGAAAATGGCGGCCGCCTGAAATGTTCCAATGACGAGGGCATCGGTGTAGCTGATGTCCTCCATTTTTTTGCGGCCATCTCGAATGGAGTCGGAAAACCATAAAAACAATCCGGTGACAAGAAATTCCCAGCCGATCGTCACACCCGTTTTCGAGATTTCTTCAAAATAATCTTTGAAGGAAAGGCCAATAACCACAGCCGGGATGGTTCCGACAATAAGCAGGAAGGTCATTCTCCCGAATGGTTTTTTGATCATATGAAGCAGTTCGTCTTTATAGAAAACGAACACGGCAAGCAATGTCCCGATATGCAGCATCGTGTCCAAAAACAATCCGGCTTCATCCAATCCGAACGTATGCCTTCCCAAATATAGATGGCCCGTGCTGCTGATGGGAAGAAACTCCGTTAATCCTTGAATGATTCCTAATATAAAGGCTTCAAACCATGACATGATGAATCCCTCCAACTGAAAAAATCTGCTCTTTATAAAAGATATAGGCCACCCGGACATGTCATGCCAGTTTTCTCCCATATTTACAGACGAAATCCTCAGTATGTTTCATTTCTAATCAAAAGGGAATAAACATGTAAAAAGAAAGAGTTTCCGAGAGAAAAACCTTATAATAAGGTAGAATCTAATCATTATAGTTGTTATAGCCCATCGGAACGGGATAAAATGAAACCGGAAACATCTCAATAGAAAAATAGAGGATAAACAAATGAAAACAATCGATATTATCGTATATTTACTATCTTTTTTCACGGTGTTGAACCTTCTTTTCGCCGTCACGGTCATCTTCCTCGAAAGACGGCATGTTGCCGCGACATGGGCCTGGCTGCTTGTTCTATTCTTCATTCCCATTGCAGGCTTTTTCCTTTATATTATTTTTGGACAAAATTTAAGCAAGAGGAAAATTTTTAAGCTGACGGGAAAACGGAAGAAGAAAATGAGCGCGGAGCTGGAAGACCAAAAAATACTGCTCGAGCAAAAAGAGATGCGCTACAATGACTCTTCCATGGCAGATTACCAATCGCTGATTTATATGAACGTTTTGACTGCCTACGGGTTGTATACGCAAGATAACGAAGTGGAGATTTTTACGGACGGACATGCGAAGTTTGATGCTCTCCTGAAACAAATCAGCGAGGCAAAAGACCATATCCACCTCGTCTATTTCATCTTTAAAAAGGACAATATCGGCCAGGGCATTCTTCAGGCACTGACGGATAAAGCGAAAGAAGGCGTCCAAGTGAAAGTATTGTACGATGATATGGGATCGTCGACGGTCAGCAAACGTTTTTTTGAACCGTTAATCGAAGCTGGAGGGGAAGTGGCTGCTTTCTTTCCATCCAGGCTCTTGCCGTTTTTAAATATTCGCGTCAATTTTCGAAATCACCGTAAAATCGTCGTCATCGACGGAAACGTCGGCTTTGTCGGCGGCTTTAATATCGGCGACGAATATTTGGGGCTGTCAAAAAAGTTCGGCTATTGGCGGGATACGCATTTAATGGTGAAAGGAAGTGCGGTCGATGCGCTTCAGGTTCGCTTTTTCCTGGATTGGAACCATGCATCTGACGAAAAATTGGACATGGATAAACGCTATTTTCCGAAAAAGCAGCCTGCGGGAGACACGGGCATTCAAATCATTTCAAGCGGTCCCGATTCGGAATGGCAGCAAATTCGAGACGGCATTTTGCGGATGATCTATGCGGCAAAGGAAAGCATCGACATTCAAACGCCCTATTTTGTGCCGGATGAAAGTGTGATGAATGCGTTGAAAATTGCCGCTATGTCAGGAGTGGATATTCGAATTATGATCCCGAATAAACCTGACCACATGTTTGTCTACTGGGCGACATATGCCCATGTGGGAGAGCTGCTGGATGTAGGGGTAAAATGCTATATATATGATAATGGTTTTATCCATGCCAAAACGATTGTGGTGGATGGAAACGTGGCGTCTGTTGGGACAGCCAACTTTGATGTGCGCAGCTTCAAGTTGAACTTTGAAGTGAATGCTTTTATTTTCGATACGAAAGTGGCCGGCCGCCTGCAGGCCATTTTCGAAGACGATATAGAAAAATCAATCGAAATGACAAAAGAAATGTACCATCACCGCACGCGCCTGATTAAATTCAAAGAATCGATTTCGCGTTTGTTGTCACCGATTTTATAGTCCATAAAGGATTTGACGGGAGCATTCTTTGCTCCCGTCAAATCCTTTACGTATAAGTATAAGAGGCTGCCATCCCCAAAGGGGGATGGGCAGCCTCTTTTTTTGATTTCTTCGTATAAAGTACCTGAAATAGAAAAACATAGAAAAAAGAGAAGTACTTGTAAAAAATGGAGGGACCGGCTTGATTCGTAATGTGCGTAAATTGCTAAGGGAAACGAAAGAGAAGAAGCCTGCTTTACAAAATGAACAGCAGAATTCCAAGCCACAGGATTCTCTTCATGACGATTTTAACCGAAATGTCGAAACGTTTCGTACATTATATGACCGTTGTGCAGACGTCATTTTCCGTTCATTCTTGCTTTTCGGAAAGACGAAAGCCACGATTATTTATATCGAGGGTCTTGCGAACGTTGAAGGAATAGAGGAATTCGTACTTTCTCCGCTCATGAAAGAAATGGAAATGGAAACGCACGTATTACATGAGTTTCTTGAACATAAAATGCCCGTTTCTAGAGTGAAAACAGTATATACATTAGCCGATTGTATCGAATCGATTTCATCCGGAAACCCTATTCTTCTGTATGAAGGGGAAAATGTCGGATTTTCGTTAGGATTGGCCAAATGGGAAAAACGGGCGATTGAAGAACCTACGGCAGAGTCAGGAATCAGAGGGTCGCGGGAGGGGTTTAACGAGTCTTTAGGGGTCAGTACGGCCCAATTGCGCAGAATTATTAAAAGTCCTGCTCTGAAAATACAAACGTTGATCATCGGGAGCTATACGAAGACGACGATTGCGGTTGCTTATATTGAAGGAATCGCGGAGCAAATGCTGATTGAAGAGATAATGGGCCGGCTGGAGCGAATTGAAATCGACGGTATCTTGGAAAGCGGGTATATCGAAGAAATGATTGAGGATAATCCGTATTCCCCGTTCCCTCAAATTTTGTCAACAGAAAGGCCGGATGTAGCCTGTTCCAGCCTGTTGGAGGGGCGGGCAGTGATCTTAGTGGACGGAACTCCATTTACGTTAGTCGCTCCAACATCTTTCTTTTCGTTGATTCAATCACATGAAGATTATTATCAACGCTATATTGTCAGCACCTTTATCCGTTGGTTACGTTATCTTTTTCTTGCCATTTCTCTCTTGCTTCCCTCGTTTTATATAGCTGTTCTGACATTCCATCAAGAGATGGTACCGGCCGCACTGCTGCTTAGCATGTCAGCTTCCCGGGAAGCGGTCCCTTTTCCTGCAATAGTGGAGGCACTTCTTATGGAAATTTCGTTTGAAGCATTGAGGGAAGCAGGGGTTCGATTGCCGAAACAGGTAGGGGCAGCTGTCAGTATTGTCGGAGCGCTCGTGATTGGCCAAGCTGCTGTCCAAGCGGGATTGGTTTCGGCACCAATGGTCATTGTCGTAGCGATTACTGGAATCGCTTCGTTTATGATTCCTCGTTATGCTGCAGGCATTGCCATCCGCATGATGCGTTTTCCCATCATGCTGCTTGCAGGAACTTTAGGGCTTCTGGGCATCATGATGGGAATTATAGCCATAGCCATTCATTTGTGCGGTTTACGTTCATTTGGTGTACCTTATTTAACTCCGCTCGCTCCATTGAAAGGGCGTGAGCTCAAAGATGTTTTATGGAGATCTCCGTGGTGGATGATGGATACCCGCCCGAATCTTACGGGGGAGTCCAACGTCTATCGTGAGTCTCCAGGGCAGGGGCCCAACCCGAAATAGGAGGGAGAAATGGCTTGAAACGATTGCTGCATATTCTATCTCTGAGCGGCTCCCTTCTTCTGATGAGCGGCTGCTGGGATCGAGTGGAACTCAATGATTTGGCCATTATCACCGTAGCGGCCATCGATAAAAAGGATGATAACAAAATCGAGCTTTCTGTCCAAGTGTTTATTCCGAAAGCATTAAGCAGCGGCGGAGGTCAAGGAGGTGGCGGTGGCGGTTCCGGCGGAGGAATGGTTACATTGGTGAGGTCTCAGGAAGGAAGCAGTATGGCAGATGCATTATCCAAGCTCCAAAGCAGGATTCCGCGAAAAATTTTTTGGGGGCAGTGCAGAGTGTTTGTGTTTGGTGAACAGTTAGCGAAAGAAGGGATACAAGAGGAGATGGATTTTTTACTCCGTCATCCGGAGCCGAGAGAAAGAGCGTATATGTATGTCAGTAAAGGGAAAGCAAAGAAGATACTGGATTTGCTTCCTCCTCTGGAACGCCATTCAGGAGAAGTGCTTCGGGAGTTGTCCGATTTGCGTATCGGAATGCAAGTCACGATGCAAGATTTGGACGAGATGTTGACTAGTACCGCTAAAGCTGCCGCACTTCCATTCGTCGATATTCTCTCTCCGGGGAAAGGTCAAAAAAAGTTAGAGGCAATCCCTTATATTGTTGGAACAGCGGTGTTTACCAAAGATAAAATGATTGGCAAAATGACCGAGCGGGAAACGAGAGGGTTGTTATGGTTAAGAAATGAAATGGAAGCATACACCGTGAACGTAAAACCAGAAGGTGCTAAAGGAGAGATATCGTTAAATCCGGTGTCAGCTCACATCAAAATGGTACCGCGCATTCAGAACGAAAAATGGAAGATGCTTGTGAAGGTTGACACGGAAGGTTCGGTTGTACAAAATGGAACGAATTTGAACCTTTCAAATCCGCAATTGATAAAGGTTGTAGAAAAGGCATATCAAAAACAGATTCAAAAGCGTATCGAGCTGGCTCTTCAGAAAGTACAGCATGAGATGAAGGCGGACATTGTAGGTTTCTCCGCAGAGTTCTATCGGAAATACCCTAAACAATGGAAGCGGGTTGAAAACCATTGGGATGAGAAATTTCCAGAGGTAGAAGTGAACATCGATGTTGAAGCCCATATTCGCAGACAGGGTTATATTAGCACACCGGGAGGACTGCCTGAAGAAGAGGTGAAAGAAAAGTGAGATGGGGGATTTTTTTAGGTACAACCGCAGTCGTGGCTCTGATTGTTTTATATGAGTGGCCGAGAATAAAACAAAACCCTAAAAAAGACAAAGTGGCTTTTGTCATGCTGCTTTTCATCGGTTGGGGACTGTCGGCGTTCGACCTCGCGCATATGACCGGACCTTCTATATGGATTGAAGCTTTTTTTGAGCCGTTTGGACGGTTCATGGAAAAATGAATGCCCATGATTTTGTTTATGTTATTAGAAAGTAATCATTTTCGACTAGTACCGTTGTCTAGCTCCAGGCGCCATCGGCTCTTGGGTCTAGCCAATCGCTTCTGAGGGCAAAAAGCTTATCAGCCAGCGCTCGTCTTATGCTTGTCGGCGATTACGGGCGCCTTGCGCTTTTCTAATATTACGAAAAGGGGGAAGAAAATGGAAAAAGGAAAAATTTCATCCCTTCAGATGGCCATGATGATGTATCCGACCATTGTGGCTACCGCTATTCTTACCGTTCCAAGTATTACGGCGAAATATGCCAAAAATGATTTATGGCTTTCTCCCGTTTGGGCATCCTTAATAGGATATGTAACCGTGTATATCGCCTATCAGTTACACAAGCTTTATCCGAAGCAAACAGTTATCCAATACAGTGAACAGATTATTGGACGGGCTGGGGGGAAAGTTCTCGGTTTTTTATACGTGTTTTTTTATATACAACTTACAGGACAGCTTGCCAGGAGCTATGGAGAATTTGTTGTAGATTCCTTCCTCGTCAATACCCCGATCAGCGTCATCATTGCATCTATGCTTCTTCTTTGTGCATTGGCCGTACGCGGCGGTGTAGAAGTGTTGGGGAGACTTTCTGAATTCTTTTTTCCCGCTTTTATCTTTCCGCTTATCATCTTAATCGTTTTATTGAGTCCCGATTTTGAGTTTAAGAATGTCTTCCCGGTATTAGGCAGCGGAATGATGCCTTCAATGAAAGGCGCGATCGTGCCGAATGGATGGTTCACGGAATTCTTTCTCATTATTTTTTTTCTGCCATTTTTAACCGATGTGAAAAATGGCAGAAAATATGGAATGATCACTGTTTTTGCAGTGATGGCGACGTTAATTGTGGTGAACTTAACGGTTCTTTTTGTACTGGGGGCAACGACAGCCACAAAGGTTTATCCTTTAATGAACGCTGGCCGATATATCAGTCTGGCTGATTTTTTCGAGCATTTGGAGTCCATTACAATGGCTGTTTGGATATTGGGGGCGTTTATCAAAATTTCCGTTTTTTATTATGCGGCAGCGCTGAGTACCGCCCAGTGGCTGAATCTCTCAGACTATCGCTCCATCGTATGGCCTTTAGGAATCCTGATTGTAGAGTTTAGCTTTTGGTCATATCCTAACGTGATGGAACTCAATCGTTTTGATGTCATTGCATTCCCTTTTTACGGACCTTTGGTGCAAACGATCATTCCCCTATTTTTATTGGTGATTGCTATGGTCAGAAAGAGAAAGCGTAAAGGAATGGAAGCAGGCTGATGGTATTAGAGCTTCAAGTGAATGCTTTCGTTTTTGAGGAGCAAAAAGTAACAAGGAGAAGCCGAAAGTCAAAGAACGCATTCAACTGAAAGAGGGTATCCGGCCATATGTTTTATATGGCTTGGATACCCTCTTTTAGTATGATACTTGTTCTGTGGTTTAAACATTTTCCCTGTTTAATTTACTGTTCTTTCTCGCATAACCGAAGTACACAAGAACTCCGATGCCGATCCAGATGAAGAACGAAATCCATGTGATGGCCGGCAGACTGCTCATTAAGTATAAGCAGAAGAGAGCACTGATAGCCGGCAATACCGGAACGAACGGTACTTTGAATGCACGTTCCAAGTTCGGGTGTGTTTTTCTCATGACGATGACAGCGATAGAGATAAGGGTGAAAGCTGCCAATGTTCCCATGTTGACTAAATGCGCCAATGTCGTCAAGTCGACAAATCCAGCGATCCCTGCCCCGATGAAGCCTGTCACCCATGTGTTTTTGAAAGGGGTTTGGAACTTTTGGTGAACCGTTGACAATCCTTTTGGCAGTAAGCCATCACGGCTCATTGCATATGAAATACGAACTTGCGCATACAGCATAACCAATAATACCGTTGTGATTCCCGTAATCGCTCCAACCGAAATGAAGCCTGCCAAACGATCTTGGCCAACGAAAGAAAGAGCGAAAGATACAGGGTCCGCCACGTTTAACTGCGTGTACGGAACCATCCCCGTCAGGATCAATGAAACAGCGATGTAAAGAATCGTACAAATCACAAGAGAAGTGACAATTCCAAGCGGTACATCACGCTGCGGGCGTTTAACCTCTTCAGCCGCTGTAGCGACAGCATCAAATCCGATATAAGCGAAGAAAACCGTTGCGGCTCCCGTTACAACCCCTTCAAAGCCGAATGGCATAAATGGCTGCCAGTTTTCCGGCTTCACATAGCCAATACCTGCTGCAATGAAAGCGATGATAACCGCTAGTTTGACAAAAACCATGATGTTATTGACACGGGCGCTTTCGCGAATCCCTTTACTTAATAGAGCTGTAATTAAAAGAATGATCAAAACAGCCGGCAAGTTGATCAAGCCGCCTTGTCCCGCACCTGGTGCGGATGAAATAACAGCCGGAAGCTCAAGGCCGAATCCTTTTAACAATGATTGAAAATAGGCTGACCAACCGGTTGCCACCGCTGATGTGGCCAGTAAATATTCCAGCATTAAATCCCAGCCAATCAAGAAAGCGAAAATTTCGCCAAGTGTTGCGTATGTGTACGTATAGACGCTTCCAGAAATCGGAACGGTTGAAGCGAACTCTGCGTAACAAAAGGCAGCAAATGCACAAGCAAGACCTGACATGATAAAGGAGATGATAAGAGCAGGACCGGCGCTTTCCGCTGCTACGACACCGGTCAGAACGAAAATGCCAGTTCCGATGATGGCGCCTATACCAAGCAAAGTTAAATCAAACGCACTGAGTGAGCGGTTCAGTGACTTTTGCTTACTTTGCTGAATCATATCTGTAATCGATTTTTTCCTCAATAACGAACTCATTGTTTATTTCCTCCTGCAATGCTTTTATCAATCAAAGCGTTAAATTTCACTTGTTGCTTTATGTAGTATATTGTCGAAAACGTTAGTTGTCAATAATGATTTCGAAATTTTTTTAAAATTTAAAATGGGTGGAAAAATTTGATTTTAAAGTATTTGGGGTGAATTTACAATTTTCTTCATAAAAATATTTGCTTTATTAATAAAATGCTTCGAATGTCGAAAAAACATAAATAAAAATTGCGGAAATCTATTTCCATATTTAAACAAAAGTGATATCATTTTAATATAAATAAGATATGAAAATGAGGTGGAAGCCATGAAGGAACGAAAAGCGTGGTATGTGAACGGCTTCATGGGAATACTTGTTGTTTTGCTGTCTGCTGGTGCAGGGGCATTCTTTTTCGTACAGCAGCAGTTCATCATCGGTGTTCCGTTTATTCTTGCTGTCGTCATCCTTGCAAGCGGCATCACAATCGTGCAGCCGAACCAGGCACAAGTCGTCATCTTTTTCGGCCAGTATTTAGGCACGATTCGTGACAGCGGCATGTTTTTAACGACACCGTTTACCATTCGAAAAACCGTTTCCTTACGTGTTCGCAACTTCAACAGCAAAAAGCTGAAAGTGAACGATGTCGAAGGAAACCCGATCGAAATCGCCGCGGTTATTGTGTTTAAAGTAGTGGATTCAGCAAAAGCCATTTTTGATGTGGATCATTATGAAGAATTTGTCGAGATTCAAAGCGAGACGGCCATCCGCCATGTCGCGACGAAATATCCGTACGATACCCTTGAAGATGTCGAGCTGACGCTGAGAGGAAATGCGGATGAAGTGGCAAATGAATTGGCACGGGAGCTTCAGGACCGCTTGCAGGTCGCGGGAGTGGAAGTGATGGAAGCTCGTCTGACACACTTGGCCTATTCAACCGAAATCGCGAGTGCCATGCTTCAGCGTCAGCAGGCATCGGCCATCTTGTCTGCCCGAAAGAAAATTGTAGAAGGAGCTGTGACGATGGCGCAAATGGCGGTGGAACAGCTTGAGCGGGACGGAACGCTCGAGCTTGATGACGAGCGTAAAGTGAACATGGTCAATAACATCATGGTGTCCATCATTTCTGACCGCGGTACACAGCCGGTCGTCAATACAGGAAGCTTATATTAAAAATGGCGAAGAAAAAAAGTTTTCCTCTGCGCATCGATCCGGAACTTTATAAAGTGATAGAACGTTGGGCACAAGATGAGTTTCGAAGCGTCAATGGACACATCGAATTTTTATTGAAAGAAGCCGCCAAGCGTGAGGGGAAGTTAGGCAAAAAGAAGGAATAGAAAAACAAGGATGACCCAAAAGGCCAAAATCAGCCCTTTTGGGTCATTCTCATAAAAGGCCCCGTCCTAAAATTCCCTTAAAATCAGGGATTTCGTGACGGGGTCTTTTATTGGAAAATTAGTTTTTATGGTCCATTAGAGACGGATGGAACAATCACGTTTTTCTATTTGTTAATTTTTCCTAGAAGAAAGTGCGTCCGATAAGGCGTTGAAAATATGGTAGAATAGCCGATGGAAGTATACTGCTTCTAATAAAGATATAAGAAATAAGTCGCGAAAATAAAAAATGACTTCATTTTTTACAAAAATATGAAACATTTCGGGATATTTGAGCGTACATATTGAAGGAACAAACAGAAAAGGGAGAGAGCCATGAAATTTCGATCAGCTGTCTTGGAATATCGCCTGCAAAAAGGGCCGGAACAATTCGTTCCGATTTATCATTATCCGGACATCGAACTAGAGCAAATTTTGGCGCGGAGGGAATGCGAATTCTTTGTGAAAGAAGGCGTGACATATAAGCAGCTTTCGTCCGCAATCGAAGATGAATTATTCATCATTTACCTTGAAGTGTACGAGGACGGATTGGTTGAGAAAGAAGAACGGCCGCAGGGGATCAAGCTTGAAATTCGTGAACTGGATGCACGAAAAGGCCACCCGCTCATTACGTCTGAATATGTGACGAACCATCTCGATGTGTTAAGCACGATCGGAAGTGTGTACACATATTATCACGGAAAAGAATGGGAGCGGGATTCGGCGGAAATGGATGAAGACCGTAAAGCGTATGTCCTATATGTAACACCGACCGGTTATACGATTTGAACATAAGGAGAGGGGATCCACATTGAACAAGACAAAGAAAATGATGACGGGGGTGTTGACCGCTGCACTCGTTACTTCATTAGCGGCATGCGGCCAAAACCGTCCGCCCGAACCGACAGGGTATGATTGTGATGATTGGGACTGGGATAAGGAAACGGGAACGTATTACTGTGATGACAGTCACTCTTCTTACCATGGCAGCTATTATCACGGCGGCAGCTTCTATTCCAATAAAAAAGCATTGAAAAGCAGTTCCATTTATCAATCCTATTCCAAACAATATAAATCGGGAATCGGAAGCGGAACAAAAGGCGGGTTTGGCGGATAAATGAATGCGCATCGTCAGGAAAGACAGCGATTTTATGAACGAATTGAAGAATTTTGGCACGATTTGCATGGGATGGAGTACGCCTTGTGGGATGTGAAAAAGGAGACCCCCGAAGCGGTATATCGTATTCGGAGTGCGACGGAGCGCATCGGCCATATTCTCTACAAAACCGCGCCGCTGCTTCGCCAGCTTGATGACGGGACATTGCTTCAGCTCGGGTTTCCGCCGGAATCACTCCGTTTTATCCGCCTTCACATTATTCCTCTTGAAAGCGTCATTGCGCGCCTTGATTTAGTCGTCACAGAGGAGCAGGTGAAGCTGCTGGAAATCAATGCGGACACTCCGACTTTCATCAAGGAAACGTTTTTTGTGAATGGGGAGGTATGTAAAGCTTGGGGGCTTCGTAACCCGAACGAGGGGTGTGAACAACAACTGCGGGAGGCGGTTCAAGAAGCGGTCAAATCCGCGTTTTTCTCGCTTGGAAAAAGAAAAACGCCCAATATTGTCTTTGCCTCACACGGTAACCATGACGAAGATCGTCTCACAACGTTATATTTAAGGGAGTTATATGGATGGAACAGCCAATATATGAGTCTTGATCAGCTGCGCATCGTATCTGAACCGATTATGGAGAACGGGGAAATCATAGCAGAGCGCGGGCTTTATGACCGCGATGGAGAAAAAATCGATGTGTTATACCGCCAGACATATCCAATCGAGCATCTTGTGGATGATGAAGATCCGATTACGAAAGAAAAGGTAGGCCAATTGCTGATGCGGCTTGTCGAAGAGAAGGAGTTGGCCGTGTTGAACCCTCCGTCTGCCTTTTTGCTGCAGTCCAAAGCGGTGATGGCACTCATCTGGGGGCTTCATGAAGAAAATCATCCCTTTTACACCGCAGAAGAACACTCTTGGATTCATACATACTTTTTGCCGACGTATCTCGATGAGGATGTGTTTTTGCAGCAGGGGATGGCTTACGTCAAAAAACCTTCGTTCGGACGAGAAGGGGATACGGTCGAAATCTATGAAGCAACAGGTGAGAAAAAGGCTGAGGATATCCATAAAACGTACAAAGATGCTTTGCCCGTTTATCAGCAATTTATTGAGCTCCCCGAAACGGTGATTCAAACGGAACAAGGAGAAAAAGACGTCCGCTATATGTACGGGTGCTTTTACGTGAACGGCCGGGTAAGTGCGGTCGGCGTCCGGGCGGGAAGACAGATTACAGATAATGAGTCATATTTCTTGCCGATTGGCATGGACAAAGAGGAGGAACAATGATGGATTTTATTTCTTCAGAGAGTTTTCTAAATTTTTTAGCGCATGTAGGAACGGGCTTCATTTTAATTTTGCTCGGATTGGTCGCTTTTGCGTTTACGACGAAGTTTTCGGAACGCCAGCTCATAAAAGAAGGGAACATCGCCGTAGCTTTAAAGCTGTGGGGGAAAATGATCGGTCTTGGTATCGTATTATATACGGTGTGGGGCGGCAGTGTCAGTTTGCTTGATGCGTTCATTTGGGGCTTGATCGGAATTGTGACACAAGTGGTGGCCTATTGGATCATCGAGTACATTTTAACGCCGAAGACGAGTCTGGCGAAACAAGTCGAGGAAGGAAATACGGCGATCGGCTTCAGCCTCTTTGCGGCGGGTATTGTTGTTGGGTTAGTGGTAGCGGGAAGCTTGACGTATTAAGAGCGCCTTTTACGTGCGGAGAATGAGGGACATTTCATTTCGTGAAGATGGCGTGAAATGTATTCGCCATGGGGATGAATAATGCATATATGAGTATCGGAAATGTATTAGGGCCTACACTTGCCGGAATGTTATATGATGTGAAGATTATCTATCCATTCATTTTGGGTCTCGTTCTCCTCGTTCTGACGTTGTGCACAACGATTATTTGGCAAAAGCGTTCTCATCAGAAAGAAACGTCAGTAAATCTGGAGCGAGTGTAAAAACGGTTATTGGATATTGAACAGATTCATTGAATGGGAAAGGGAGCCTGTCGGTAAACGAACTGACAGGTTTTTTATAGGTATGGTTTTTTTTATCCATTTTGTTTCCAAATTTTATCTTTTATGTTAAGATAATCATAACTTTAAAAGAACGGAGGGTTTCCTTGTGGCATTTTGTAGACTTCGATTCCAAACTTTGAACCGTTAATTAAATACGTTCAAGACTCTGCCTGCAGTGTAGAGTAAACGGGATTGGTCTGCCTATTTTTAAGGAAGCCTCATTTTGCGATATTCGGTAAAAGAGGGGGGGACGATTCTACCCTCTTTTTGTCGTCTTTAAAAATAGAAAATATGGATATGAAATGTAAAGGCTGCGATTCTTCATCATGGCGGAAAAACATCGGAACTTTTGCGATTTTTTCTATGGTCTGGACATCATGATTTTAGGAGAATGAGAGCCGGCACCCTTCATAACAAGACCCTTTATCACCGGTAAAGATGGCAATGATCTTTATTGGCTTTTTTAGTGGTATTCTTTTCCGTTTACTTAAACACAGGAAGATTGTCTGTGTTTTTTTAGCTGTGATGGTTTTAGGCAGGCTTGTAAGGAAAAAGAATGAAAAGGAAGTTGGCCATACGGCACTCTTGATTTAGTAGGAGAAAAGCTTCCGACATTTATCTGCACTCGGGGAAGCGGCGCTGAAAAATTAATTCATGAATATGAAAAAGCGGGCGGCTATGTATGGTCTTCGATGTTCGAGCATATTGTGGAAATGGCGTCATTCTACCCCTTGCCATTGCTGAATTTGCGATAAAATCCGGTTCGGATGAATTTGCAGCCATGGCTAAGCAAGCGCTTGGTGCAGAGAAATAAAAATATGAACTTTTTTCATTGACCTTTACGTTGCGTAATGGTGTATAGTAACAGAAGGGACATTTTTCCGAACGTATGTTTCGAGATGTTATTTTTAACTAGAGGAAAGGTAGGAATAAAATGGAGATATATAGTAATGAGGGTTCGTCTTTACCAAAAGGCCAACCAGCTGGAAGTATATTCGCCAATCGAATTGTTTTAGCGATTATGACGTCAAACTTTTTGCTGCAACTTGGGATTTGGGTAAGGAATTTTGCTATTCTTTTATATGTCACAGACATTACAAACAACGACCCGGTTTATGTTTCGTTGATTTCAATTGCAGAGTTTGCGCCTATATTTGTCTTTTCATTTATTGGAGGCACATTCGCAGACCGATGGAAGCCTAAACTTACGATGGTATGGTGTGACTTGCTGTCTGCATTGTCGATCTTTTTTGTGCTGTTGGCACTCATTTATGGGTCGTGGCAAGCGATCTTTTTTGCGACACTTGTGTCAGCTATTTTATCACAGTTTTCCATGCCGTCTGCCATGAGGCTTTTAAAGCAGCATGTGCCCGGTGAGCAACTGCAATCGGCCATGGCCATGTTTCAATCGCTGATGGCTGTCTTCATGGTTATAGGTCCGGTGATTGGAACCTTTGTCTACCAAAAGTATGGGATTATCACTTCGATTGCCGTTATGGGTGTCATGTTTTTGCTTTCTGCTCTAGTGTTAATGTTTCTTCCTCGTGATATGGAGAAGGAAAAAACAGCAGAGCAAAGCAATTTTAAGAAAGAGCTGGCGGATGGCTTTCGCTACGTATTGTCAAACAAGGTACTTAAATCAATGGGCGCTATCTTTGCGGTATGCGGCCTGGCGGTTGGACTCATCCAACCGCTCATGATTTTTGTCGCGATTGAAAATCTCGGAGAGACAAAGGGTTTTCTCCAGTGGCTGCTAATGGCTAATGGCGCTGGAATGTTAGTTGGCGGCGGCATGGTGATGGCTTTTTCTAAGAAGATATCTCCTCAAAAGCTTCTGGCGATCGGTTTATTTGTAAGCATGATCAGTACGATTGGTATTGGGTGGTCCTCAAGTGTTCTGCTGACGATTATTTTACAAGTGTTTAACGGTCTGTTTTTCCCGTGCATCCATATTGGGATTAACACGTTAATCTTAAAAAATACTGATGAATCATTTGTTGGACGCGTAAACGGTGTACTCAATCCGTTGTTTATGGGGATGATGGTAATCGGAATGTCGGTTTCAGGACTATTAAAAGCACCGTTAACGTTATCCGGTGTGTATGTAGTCTCGGGTGTATTATTTTTGATTGGATCACTACTGATTGTCCCGCTTTTCAAATTAAAAGAAGACGATTCATTTGTACAGCCAGTAGTGGAAGCGAAAGAATGAAGATAACAACCCCCTTGGCATGCTCAAGGGGGTTGTTTGTGGTTCATTTCTGAAAAGTATGGTTATGTTAACTGGATTTGTATACAGCATGCAGCGAGTGAAAGCTATTTTTGCCGGTGATAACTGGAATAAGAACTTCTCACTTCATCGCTACATGTAATTTTTGTTGTATCTCTTCAACTAATTTTCGAGCGCCTTCTGGACTTAAAATCACCTTTCCATTAGAAAAGGAAAGGTTTCGATTTGATATTTCTCCAGTTACTTGACAGGCTTTATGAGGGCTGTATTTTCTCAAAACAATGCGATCTCTATCAACAAAAATTTCTAATGGAGCTTTATCGCCCATATGTAACATACGGCGAAGCTCTTGTGGAAGTACCACTCTTCCCAGCTTATCCGTTTTACGAACCATTCCTGTTGATTTCAATATTATACACCCCTTTGTATATTTAAGATTTTAATTAATCATATTGTTATGAAAAATATTAGTCAATGTTACTTTTTGGTATGGATTATGTGTATTTATGTATAGGTAATTTTTGTTATTTAAATTTTCTAAATATTTTAAAATAATATATTGAAAATTTTAAATGATTAAAGTAATATAGTTTTATTCATCTATCGCATATATTTCGAGACAATTTACTCATGTTAAAAATAGATTTGACATCTTAGGAGGAATTTATCGTATGAAGACCAAACTATCATTTTCATCTTATTTTGTAATAGGGGTCATGTTATTTGCTCTATTTTTTGGAGCGGGAAATCTCATTTTCCCGGCGCAACTTGGTCAAAATGCCGGAACGAACATTTGGCCTGCAGTGATTGGTTTTTTAATTACAGGAGTGGGGTTGCCGTTCCTTGGAATTTTGGCGATGGGTTTTTCGGGAAGTTCTAACTTGCAGGAACTTGCGGGTCGAATTCATCCAAAGTATGCGGTAGTTTTTACTTCACTTCTCTATTTAACGATTGGTCCATTTTTTGCAACTCCACGTACGGGTACAGTTGCGTATGATATCGGCATTGCGCCGTTAATAGGTGAAGGCTCTACGCAGATGGGGTTATTCATTTTTACACTAGTGTTTTTCATCATTACGATGTGGTTTTCTCTAAACCCTGCGAAAATTGTCGACCGTGTCGGGAAGATTCTATCGCCCGGGATTATCATTCTTCTCGCTGTGTTATTAGTGATGGTTGTTGTTAAACCGATGGGAACGATCCAAGCGCCTCAAGAGGCATATGCAACTGGAGCGTTCGCGAAAGGCTTTTTGGAAGGATATAACACAATGGATGCGCTCGCTTCGCTTGTATTCGGAATTATCGTGATCAATGCAGTCCGTGCGATGGGTGTGACATCTAAACGCGATATTCTATCTGCAACAGTCAAATCAGGAATGGTTGCCATAACATTTCTCGGCATTATCTATGTAGGAATTGCTTATTTAGGTGCAACGAGCATAGAAAAATTCGGCCTTTTTGAGTCAGGCGGACTAGTGCTTAGCAGTGCCTCATCTTATTATTTCGGAAGTTTTGGAACAGTTATCCTATCCATTATTATCATACTTGCATGCCTAACGACTAGTATCGGATTAATTACAGCTTGCGGTGAATACTTCCACACCTTGCTGCCGAAAGTAAGTTACAAAATGTTCGTGATTTTCTTTTCACTATTCTCATTCGTTATTGCAAACTTCGGATTGTCCAACATTATTATGTATTCAATCCCGATCTTAATGTTCCTTTATCCGCTTGCCATTGCGTTGATGATTTTGACATTTTTGTCACCGCTATTCAATCATTCACGTGTTGTCTACGTAGCAGCGACAGCAGTGGCATTCATGATCAGTACGATTGACGGGCTTAAAACATTTTGTGATTTATTTGGGATCGCCTATTTCAACTGGATGGAACAGGTTGTGTCATTTTATGAGCGAACGCTGCCCCTATACAGTCAGGGACTCGGCTGGTTAGTGCCGGTTCTGGTTGCGATCCTGATTACAGGAATAGCTGTCCGTATCCAAAGATTATCAGTCATTGAAGCATAATAAAAGCCGGGGATGACCCAAAAGGGCGAAAGCCAACCCTTTTGAGCTATCCTCATGAAGGCCCCGCTTGGAAATCCTGGTTTTACTGGATTTCCAAGCGGGGCCTTTCTTTGATGGGTAGGAAATTATAAAATCTGGACTTATGGATAAGCGCTTCGGCATCTAGCTCCAGCGCCTAGCCCCTCTTGGGTCTAGCCACTCCAGAATTGAAGGTAAAAAGCACCTTCTATTCTGGATCGTCTTATGCTTGTCGGGGCTGATCAAGGCGCTTGCGCTTTTGTCCATGGAATTCTTCATTGTATAGATTTGAAATCCAGGCTAAACAATAAAGGTATGATTATATATGAAGGGGAGACAGTACGTTGAAGAAGTTGCTTTTTTTTCTGTGTGTGTATGCCATGCTCTTTTTAACAGCCTGCAGCGTGGATGATACGGTATCATCGAATCTATACTTAATACCAGACGGCTATAAGGGATGGGTGAGGGTCGAATACGATAAAGATTTCGGGGAAGAAACAAGAGCCGAGGGAGACTACATTGTTATAAAGGTGAATGAAAAAGGAGTAAGTAAAGTGAAATCGACAGTCACGCATGAAGGCTGGGCGACGAACAAGTATTTTTACGTGACGAAAGACGGAGAGCGAAAAGAATTGAAGCCGGGTAAATTAATTCATGGGGCCACACAAGGTCGTGAAAGCAAAACGAATCCGGGCGAAGTAAATTTCTTTGTCGGGACGAAAGAAGAATTTGCCCAATCAACGGATTACAGCCGGAGCGCGAAGTGAAAAATAAGGCCTTTCGTTGATCTGGAATGACTAAAGAGATAAAAAGGAGACAGTAACAAAATTATGTTAACAGACAATTTGTTCGAAAATTCGACATCTCCCCTTTTCTAATAAAACAATCTAGTATAAGATGAAACAATATCTTACTTAGAGATGGGGAAATGCATATGAATCAATCAGAACAATGGACATCAAAACTGGGCTTTATTTTAGCTTCCGCCGGTTCTGCCATTGGAATCGGCGCCATCTGGAAACTGCCGTATGTAGCGGGAACGAGCGGAGGAGGGGCTTTCTTCCTTTTGTTTATCCTGTTTACGGCGATTCTTGGTTTGCCGCTTCTTCTCGGTGAGTTCGTGATTGGAAGAAGCACCCAAAAGGAAGCGATTCGTGCGTATCAAACAATCGCGCCGAAAACGGTTTGGACCGTTACAGGATACCTGGGCGTCATCACATCTTTTATCCTTTTATCCTTTTACAGTGTGGTCGGGGGTTGGATTATCCAATACTTATTTTACAGCTTAACAGGAAAACTAGCCCGTACTGCCGATTATGAAGCGTTGTTCGGGCAAACGATTTCCAATCCGGGATTGGCGGTAGGCGCCCAATTTTTGTTTATGATCATCACGATTTTCGTCGTCGCCAGAGGGATTCAAAATGGAATCGAGGCGGCCAACAAATATATGATGCCTGCTTTATTTGTCATTTTCATCGCGATCATCATTCGTTCATTGACGCTTGACAATGCGATGGAAGGCGTCGCCTTCTTTTTAAAACCGGACTTCTCGGCGATTACATCGGAAACGGTTTTATTTGCATTGGGACAGTCGTTTTTCTCATTGAGTGTCGGTGTATCGGTTATGGTCACATACAGTTCTTATTTAGATAAAAACCAAAACTTGCCGAAGTCGGCTGTTTCCATTGCCGTCTTGAACTTGATCATCTCGCTGCTTGCCGGTTTGGCGATTTTTCCGGCCGTATTCGCCCTTGGTGTGGAACCCGCAGCGGGACCTGGACTATTGTTTATTGTATTGCCGTCCATTTTTAACCAGATTCCCTTTGGCGGCGTGTTTTTAATGCTCTTTTTGGCTCTTTTCTTATTCGCCACATTGACTTCAGCTTTTTCCATGCTGGAAATCATCGTCGCTTCTCTTGCAAAAGGAGAACAGCAAAAGCGAACGAAATTATCATGGATGTCCGGTTTGCTTATTTTTGTTGTCGGTATTCCATCAGCGCTTTCGTTCGGTGTCCTTGGTGATGTAACGTTATTTGGAAAAAACATCTTCGATAACGCCGATTTTCTGGTGAGTAACATTTTAATGCCGATAGGGGCGTTTTTAATTGCGGTCTTCATTCCGCTGAAGATGGATAAGAAAATGCTTGTAACCGAATTGGAACAAGGAGCGGGCAGTGTGAAAGCATGGTTTTCTTTATGGCTGCTGACATTGCGGTTTATTGCTCCAATCGCGATCATCATCGTGTTCCTCGATGTGGTCGGCATCATTTAACAAAACGAACGGCCTTTCTCGGAAGGGCCGTTTGTTTTGTTTTATCAAGGCTTAACAAGCAGGAGAGTTTACCATTTTACCTTATAGTGTATGTTCAAAAAGGAGGACAAAAAGGACCGAGAAGTTCAAGGAAGCGTAGCTTTGAGCATAAAGGAAAGCTTCTCACGATTCTTCATCGCACGCCGGAAAAGTGATCTTCTTTTCCAAGGAACGGAGCGTATGCTGTTAATACGTGAGTAGCGGAAAAGCAAGCTTATGAAGCCCGACTAAGAACCGCCACGTCCTGTGGCGAACGTCGGATCAGTACGTCCTGTACAAGTAATTTCGACGGTCATTTTTCCCGGACTTTTTGAACAACCTCTTATACATTCAAATGGTAATATACGTGTAGTGTAAATATGGATATTGTGGTAAAATATTCTTTGTCTGTGAAAAAGAAAGATTTAAAGAGGTCCCTCATTTCTGCTTTTTATCTTTCATCAAGGAACGTTCAATCGGGGAATGCCTGCCGTCCGTTCATAAAAATCAGGGAGGATGGTCCGGTCAATCATCCCTAGTGTGTACTCAAAATGTACATCTTTTTACATAACCGACAGCATGTTGCTCTTTATTTGAAGTGAGCAATCAGACAGATTTACATACATAATTGAGCATCTTTTTAATAAAAAATACTAGTCTTTTATACGTTTTTACAAATAGGTACATAGATTTATGTCGATTTTTGTAACATTCTTGTAACATAAACGTTCTTTCTCTGTAACATTGCATTGGTAGAATGTAAGCGTTCAAGTTTAGTAGATTCTAACTTTGGAGGAAATCCTTTATGAAAAAGTTTATATATTCTTTGGCATTATGTTCTACACTGACATTATTGCCAACAATCGGCCATGCCAAAATGGGAGACATGACATTAAAACCGGGCATGAACCATCAAGATGTGAAACAATTGCAGGAAGCGCTAAAGAAAAAAGGATATTTTAAAGGAAATACGACTACATATTATGGGAAAATAACAAAAGATTCGGTATACCGCTTCGAAAAAGCCAATAAACTCCCGGCGGATGGAATTGCCGGCCGTGCGGTTTTCCGTTTATTAGGTTCTTCAACAGCAAGTGTGAGCGTGAATAAAAGCGCCCAAGTGGTTAAAGAAGCGAAAAAATATGCAGGAACTCCTTACAAATGGGGTGGAACAACACCGAAGGGATTCGATTGCAGCGGATACTTAAACTATGTATACCAAAAGGCAGCGGGTGTCGATTTGTCTCGTACAGTAGAGGGCATTTATAAACAGGGGACAAAGGTCAGCAAGCCTCAAGTGGGCGACATTGTCTTTTTTCAAACATACAAAACAGGCGCGTCCCATGCGGGAATTTACATTGGAAACGGACAATTCATTCACAGTTCATCTTCAAAAGGGGTAAGTGTTGCCTCAATGAGCAGCTCTTATTGGTCAAAACGTTACCTCGGAAGCAAAAGCTTCGTCTAAGTCGATTTTGTGTCATTCATGATGTAAGATGTGAGGTAACCAATCTATTTAAAGTCAGCCTCCACTCGATGAGCGTACCGAATGCAGGCTAAACAAAAGGGGTGGGTATCATTCTATCCCCCTTTTTTTCGCTGTGTAAACATATTAAGTGAAAAAGGTTTAAGGGGCAGCGAGATATTCGCAGCCTCTTTTTGCGTATGGTATGATAGGGTGAGGCTAGAAAAGCATAAAAACAATAATTGGAGGGAGTCATATGGCCATTATCGATGTAACCGTCATTCCAGTCGGGACCGCTACGCCAAGCGTAAGTGAGTACGTAGCGGAAATACATAAAGTATTACAGAAACATGAAGGGCGCATCAAGTATGAATTGACACCGATGAGTACATTGATTGAGGGAGAATTAAAGGATTTGCTGGAAATCGTTCAAGAGATTCATGAAGTTCCGTTTCAGCATGGTTTGCAGCGGGTATGCACGAATATCCGCATCGATGACCGCCGTGATAAGGAACATTCGATGGAGCGGAAATTAAACGCAGTACGGGCGAAAATGCAATGAATGGGAAGGGGGCTGTTTTCATGTGAAAAACAGCCCCTTTCATTCATGACGATATTCATGATGAAGGCACATTCGCGCATAAAAATGAGTGAAGAAGAGAGGCTGGGGGGCATGGAATGGAAATTCAAACAAAGAGACTTGTTCTGATTCCTTGTACACTAAAGCTGGTGGAACGATACGCAGAGCGAGGACATTCATTCGGAAATCATGTATTGGAATCCGTTCAGCATGTAAACAGCGACCCTTCCCAATTTGGCTGGGGAGTCTGGTTCATGGTGGATCATCAGAGCGGTGAATTGATTGGGGATATGGGGTTTAAAGGAAAACCGGACAAGGACGGAATGGTTGATATCGGTTATGGTATTGCCAAAGGGCATCAGCAGAAGGGCTATGCGACAGAAGGGGCCAAAGGGCTCATCGAGTGGGCCTTTTCAACCGGCCGTGTTCAAAAAGTGAAAGCGGATTGTCTACAAAATAATCAGGCTTCCATCCGGGTTCTCCAAAAACTGGGCATGGAGCAAGTCGGTATGGAGGGTGACCTATTGTTATGGGAGCTGCGGTCCCCCGCTTGGTCTTGCTTTGGATCGACCGTCCGAAAAAAAACGAAAAATAGGTTTAAAAAAATAAAAACGCTTTCAAAAAAATTTTTTCTTAAAACCTATTGACTCGGAATTTGGTTCCGAACTATAATACAAAACAAGAAAGACAATATAGTTTGAAAAAAATGAAAATTTAAATAGTTGAGCGATGATAGGACGTTAGTAATGTTCACTTTCCCTGTATTCAGAGAGCTGATGGATGGTGCGAATCAGTACAAAAAGGAACATGAAATTCACCCCTTGAGCATCTTTTTCGGATCGTGTGAAGCGAGAGGAAAAAGACGGCCAACAGCCGTTATGATGAAAGAGCGATGAACATGAGTTCATAATTTAGGGTGGTACCGCGAGAAATCTCGTCCCTACTGATTAACAGTAGGGGCGTTTTGTTTTTTTAGCGATACATCCTAATGATGAACAAATAATGGTTCATAATTAGGGTGGTACCGCGAAGAAATTCGTCCCTACTGGCACAACCAGTAGGGACTTTTTTATTATCATTGAAAATTTAGGAGGATGAATGAAATGGAAAACCAAACATTACAAACATTACGTAAACAAATTGATGAGTTGAATTTGCAAATTTTGAGCTTGTTGAATGAACGAGGAAAGATCGCACAACAAATCGGTCAATTAAAAGAAATGCAAGGTACTAAGCGTTTTGATCCCGTTCGTGAGCGCGAATCATTGGATATGATTGCCGAGCATCATGATGGACCGTTCGAGACATCGACGATTCAACATATTTTCAAAGAAATCTTCAAAGCAAGCTTAGAACTGCAAGAAGATGACCATCGTAAAGCACTGCTTGTATCCCGTAAGAAAAAAGCGGAAAATACAGTTGTAGACATCAAGGGAGAAAAAGTCGGTGACGGAAACCTTCATTTCGTGATGGGGCCATGTGCGGTCGAGAGCTACGAACAAGTGAAACAAGTCGGTCTGGCTTTAAAAGAGCAAGGCATCAAATTAATGCGTGGCGGTGCGTTCAAACCTCGTACATCTCCATACGATTTCCAAGGTCTTGGAGTGGAAGGCTTGCAAATTTTGCGTCAAGTAGCTGATGAATTAGATTTGGCGATCATCAGTGAAATCGTGACACCACAAGATATCGAAACGGCTCTTCAGTATGTAGATGTCATTCAAATCGGTGCGCGTAACATGCAAAACTTTGAGTTATTAAAAGCGGCAGGTTCTGTTGACAAGCCAATTTTATTGAAACGCGGGTTGGCAGCGACGATTGAAGAGTTCATCAATGCAGCAGAATACATTATGTCTCGCGGAAACAGCAACATCATCCTGTGCGAGCGCGGTATCCGCACATACGAGCGTGCAACGCGCAACACATTGGACATCTCAGCTGTACCAATCTTAAAGAAAGAAACGCATTTACCGGTCATGGTAGACGTGACACACTCTACAGGCCGCAAAGATTTATTGCTTCCATGCGCAAAAGCAGCCATCGCCATCGGTGCAGACGGAGTTATGGCGGAAGTACATCCGGACCCGGCAGTAGCATTGTCCGACTCTGCACAGCAAATGAACATTCCGGAATTCAAAGAGTTCATGAGCGCTTTAAAAGGCATGCCTGCCCAATTACGATAATCTTTTTTCAAGACGCGGCGGCTCTCCATAATGGGGAGCCGTTTTTTTATCCCCTGAAATTCCCACTTTTCACGCATGACGCTTAGGACTAAAATGGTGTTAACATGCTGCAAGAAAAGAGGAATTCATACGTTCATGAGACAAATGCTCAAAAGAGTGTTTTATATAGTTTTAACGATGATGGTGGCAGCTCTTATTCTGATGTTAGCCACTAAAGGAAAGGACATGTTTTTCGTCAAAGCATGGGTAACGACGCTTGGGTTGACTTTTTTGATGGTGGGGATTTTATATTCCAAGAAAACCCATGAAGAACAGGGCTTGGGAGGCTTTACATCATCATCTACAGGCGAGTGGTGGATGTTTTTATTTAGTTTTTTGCTCGATTTACTTCCCTGGTATGTAAGAAAGGCGTTTTGGATAATACTAGGAATAGTCGTGACAGGCGTTGGCATATTGGTTTGAAAGAGAATGGCTCCAAAGGCAGGAAAAGAATACCTTTGGAGTCATTCTGTGATTGATTAGAGACTTATAGGGCAGCTGCTTTTCGAATACTCGGATATTTTAGTGAAGCAATCAATATAATAAAAGGAGCGCCAGTTTTTTTCGGCGCTCCTTTTATTATAAACGATATATTATTTACCGATGAACATTTGTGTCCAATAAGTTGAACCGCCGCCTTCTACATATCCAACACCAATATGCGTAAAGTTCGGGCTTAAAATGTTTTTGCGGTGACCGTCGCTGTTCATCCAGCCGTTCATGACTTCTTCCGGTGTTTGCTGGCCTTTCGCGATATTTTCACCGGCTGTGCGGTAGTCGATGCCAAATTGCTTCATCATATCGAATGGTGAGCCGTATGTTGGTGAAGTATGGCTGAAATAGTTTTTGTTCATCATGTCTTTTGACTTTTCACGTGCCACATCACTTAATTTCGTATCTAACTGCAATGCTGACAAACCTTGCTTTTGTCTTTCTTGGTTAACAAGCTCTACTACTTTCTTTTCGAATGCACTTACAGATGATGCTTCAGCAGCTGGTTTCGCTGCGGGCTGTGCTTGTGCTTCCTTATTGGTTTTTGGAGCCGGTGCTGCTTTTTGTGCAGGCTGTGCTTGTACATTGTTAGATGTTTCTGGAGCAGGAGCCGCTTGTTGCGCTGTCGGTTTTTGAATATTAAATTGCTTGAACAGCTCATCAATATTATTTATATTTTGAACATTAATATGTTGAACATTCTGCTTTGAATTGACTGGACAATTTATGGTTGAGGCATCTGCCTGTGTTTGTGTAGCTAATAATCCAAATGACATAGCTCCAATAATAGTCGCGAAACGAAGTTTTTTGTTTTTCATGAGTTGATGACCTCCTCGTTTTGTTTGACTCAACGCATCCTATTCTCCATGAATTTTAGTAATCTATCAACCTTTTAAAGCTTCCAATATTATCAAGCTATGAAAAAAAGTGTTGTTGGGATATTTATCCACACGTATAAACACTATGATAATGGGAATCGTAAAGGGTGAATGAATTTTTTATCTTTCATTCATGAAATTTATGGAAACATAGGAAAAGCGGAGGCGACTGCTCAATCTCGAGAGGCGTTGGCACATCTGACCGAGAAACCGCTTTTTGGTTTCATGGACAGATGTGAAACGACCGAAAGATTAGGAGCCGCAGCTGGACAATAGGAAAAGCGGAGGCTCAGCTGGACAATAAGAAAAGCGAAACGGGCCAATTCCCGTATTAGGATAAGAAAGGTTTTCAACGAACCCGTTTTGTTAAAGAAGGAACCGAAACTGTCTTTTTCCCGACCATATCAATCACTCTCGTCCCAATCCATTGGCAGATGAGGGCATACATGATGACTTTCCAATCGATGACCAATCCGGCAGCCAATAAAATGGAGCTGTTGATCCAAAACAATACTCTCCCGGGTGTCCATTTTGTAAAAGCGGAAATAATAAGTGCCAAAATATCCATGCCGCCCGAGGAAGCGCCCATTTTAAATAAAACGCCGACCCCAAACCCGAATAGAATGCCTCCCACAACCAAGTCCACCCACACGTTTCCGATTGGATGATGAATAGTTGGTGAAAGGGTGTTGATAGTTAACGCGGCGGTGCCGACACAATACATGGTCCAAAGGGTACTGCTTTTGCCGAGCCATTTGATGGCGGCGACAATCATTCCTGCGTTTAGCAGCCAAATGCTCGTTGCATATGGCACATTCCATACATAATGAAGCAATACCCCGAGGCCGGCTGCCCCGCCGGATGGAATATAATGCGGAAATAAAAAGAGTGACATGGCCGCCCCCTGAAGGGCTGAGGCCAGGGCAAGAATAATGGCTTTCACTACATGCTGCGGCATAACGACTACATCTCCTAATCTATTGGACTATCTATATCACTTTTTTCATTATAATGCGATTTGAACGGATAAAGGAGAAAAACTTAACAAACCCTTTACAAAAAGAAGGGAAAACATTCGTTATAATATCATTAGCCGATATCAGAAGACGATATCAGAAAGGAGCAGCCGTCATGTTACGGGAATTTTTTCTAGGCTCCATTAAAATCCACATTTTATATCATGCGAAAATTGAACCGGTCTACGGGGCTTATATGATGGAGGAATTGGCGTCCCACGGATATAAAATCAGTCCGGGAACGATTTATCCGACATTTCATCAGCTCGAAAAAGACGGGTTGCTGGATAAGACAGAAAAAGTGGTGGACGGTAAAATCCGAAAATATTATACCATCACGGAAAAAGGGATTGAGGTGCTTGAAGGGGCCAAACAGCAAATTAAGGAGCTTGCAAAAGAAGTATTGAGGGAAGAGGGGGAAACAAGGCATGAATGAACCATCATCACTATGGAGGCGCTGGCTTGAAATTTTGCTCGTGTCGACAAAACTCGGATTAACGTCATTTGGCGGGCCGGTCGCCCACCTCGGTTATTTTCGGGATGAATATGTTAAAAAGAGAAACTGGCTTGACGACCGCAGCTATGCGGATTTAGTGGCGCTTTGCCAATTCCTGCCCGGGCCGGCAAGCAGCCAGGTCGGAATTTCAATCGGAATGGTGCGGGGCGGCATCGTAGGCGGGGTTTTATCGTGGGTCGGCTTTACCATGCCCTCTGTTATTGCGCTTATCATTTTCGCTTATGTATTACAGGGGTTTGACGCGGCCGATTCAGGATGGATTCACGGATTGAAGATCGTCGCCGTCGCTGTCGTGGCCCAGGCATTGATCGGAATGGGGAAAAATTTGACGCCTGACCGGACGAGAATCACGATGGCGGTCATCGCAGCATTCATTACATTGTTTTATCCGAGTGCCCTCGGACAAATTTTGACGATCATCATCGCTGGCATGATTGGTTATGTTCTTTATAAAAAGGTGGAGATGAAACCGGCCGAAGACATGAATATCACGATTCGAAAATCGACGGGAATCATCGCCTGGGTGCTGTTTTTTGGCTTGCTTGTTGGTTTGCCAATCTTACGGCAAGCGGCACCGTCATTATGGATTTCGATGATTGATACGTTTTATCGGGTCGGGTCCATCGTATTCGGGGGAGGGCATGTCGTCTTGCCAATGATTGAACGCGAGGTCGTTCCGCCAGGGTGGGTAACGGACGCGGAATTTCTTGCCGGTTACGGGGCGACACAGGCCGTACCGGGTCCGCTCTTTACGTTTGCCGGTTATTTAGGAACGGTCATGGCCGGCTGGCAAGGAGCCATCATTGCGACGATTGCGATGTTTTTCCCATCCTTTTTGCTTGTTCTTGGAACGCTGCCGTTTTGGAATGGATTAAGACGCAGACCGGCTTTCCAGGCTGCATTAATGGGAATCAATGCGGCGGTTGTCGGCATTTTATTGGCTGCCCTCTATGATCCGGTTTGGACAAGTGCCATCAAGGGTCCGGCTGACTTTGCTCTCGCTTTAGGTGCATTTACACTGCTTGTGTATTGGAAGGTAGCGCCTTGGCTGGTCGTAGCGGCAGCGGCTGTTGGGGGATATGCGATCAGCTTATTGTAAGCAAGAAAGCACTGGACATATTTACAATGCCAGTGCTTTTTTGTTGCATCGGTTTTCGTATTTACATATAATGTAAATGGTAAGTGATAAGTAGTAACTATATTGTGAGAAAATCACAAAGTGGGGGATTTAGATGGTTTATGATTTAACGATTGCAGAAGAATTTTCATTATTGGCATGGAAACATAATAAGAGTCCGGGAAATTTTGCGGGAAAAGAAAAAACCATTCAATTGTACAGTATTGGCGCTTTATTTATGGACTTAAGCCTACAGGGAAAGATTGAATTAGACGATCGCGATGCAGTGGAAATCAAGGAAGGAACACAGACCGGGGACGAGGCGATGGATCGCCTGCTCCAAATGATTCGAGAAGGCAAAAAAACGAAAAAATTCAAAAAGTGGATGTCTGTTTTTTATAATGGATGGAAAAAACGGAAATATGTATATGAAGCGGTGACAGCATCTTTGGTGGAAAAGAATTTGTTAGAAATTCATGTAAAAAACACATTTGGCTTGCTTAAAAGACGTAAGACAACAGTAAAAAACGATGCACAAGATCCAATCGTTCAAAAGATTCGTGCCGAGCTGCTGGAAGAAGGTAGGGTGACGAAGGAAACGGTCACATTATGTTTTTTACTCGAAAAAGCAAAAATGCTGAAACATTATTTTTCCAGCTATGAGCAGAAACAATTGAAAAGCCGGTTGAAAGAACTGCAAAAAACACATGAAGAGGAGTGGAAAACGATTAAGCGCATCCAGCAGCTCATCTCCGAAATGGATGCCGTATTTATAACGGTGGTAGTTTGAACTACCCCCATTTACTTCGTTGAAGTGGGAGATTCCTGCGAACACCGGTGTATCCACCAGTTATTTAGCAGGCTCTACCCGTCGTTCCGACGGTGAAAATTTACGATCTTGTACGTTGGATTCACCACGCACCCTGCTTTAGCTTGATTTTCGCAAATTCGGTATGCGTGGGCGATTAGAACGTTGAAGATTTTACGCAACAGACGTTTTTCCTGTTGCAACCTCATATCTTCAGTTTTCAAAGAACAACTCCTACAGGAATGGTATAGTACAAATGTTCGTATTTTGCGACAACTTAGGCTTGCGCCTACTGACATTCATCTCTCACTTGCTCATTGGGCTACGCCCTTCACATTCCCTGAGGTGGGAGTCTTCTGTCGGGAAATGATAAAAAGAGGGATGATATATGTCGAGAAGAAGAAGCATGGAAAAAATCATGGAGTCGGACTATGTGACGATCAGCGAACTCGTCCGGCTGTCGGAAGTGCGCTACAGCACCTTGAAATATTACACCGAACAAGGAATTCTTCCGTTTGAGCAGGAGGATACACGTTTAACCCGCCGTTACCTCAGGATATCGTCATTAGAGCGTTTAGCTCTTATTCGACAATTAAAGGAAAGAGGATACACGATTGAAGAAATAAAGGAACAGATGCAGGAAAGTTGAGATGACATACTCGTTCTGATGAAGCTTTTGGGGGTTATGAGATCAGCTTATTGTAAGATAACTAAAGCGAAAAGATTCAAGAAGCGAAGGATTTATTGTAATATGGAGAGGGCAGCAGGGAAGAACCTTCTCTGTTGTCCTCTTTTTTTGTACAGCTAGTTTTTATTTGGATGTTTTTTGTTAACCGAAAGGGGATTTAGTAAGAAAAAGCTTAGAAACGATTTCTTCCCTATTTTTTCTATCATGAATAAAGGTAAAACGAAAAGTAAAACCGTACTGATGCTGCTAATCAATACAAGAATAACTCCAAATCCAGAATTCACCACTCGATACATATACTCTCCTATTATTGAATTTGGTCTGGAATTATAAATAAGTATCATGCAAAAACCTACTCGCCCAATAATGAAAAACATAATGGTTAGAAATTTCACCGGTTGTATACTTCCTTATTTTTTCTTATCTTTCCCTTTCTAGTCTTTTACAATGCTTTATAATCATGTTATCTAAGTTATTAGAAAGGATGGTGGTCATGATGCTGACCGTAAAGAATTTTTTGCAGCTGTCCGTTACAAAAGATTTTTCGGTTGTAGCCGGCAGAAATGCATTACATCATTCAGTCCAAAGTGTTGAAATTTTAGACTTTGAATTTGCGGCAGGTATTCAGCAAGTGAGAGACACTGCCTTTAGCCCTCATAGCATTGTACTCAGCAGCTTATTATTCGCTAACGAAAAGCCAGAACGTTTAATCGAAATGATTAAAAAGCTTATTGAATTGAAGGTAAGTGCCTTAGCCTATAAGCCGGTTATCTTTAAGGATTTACCAGATGAAGTCCTCATTTTTGCAAATGAGCACGATTTCCCGATTTTACGTTTTGGTGGAGATGAATTTTTTGAGGATATCATTTTGGAAGTGATGGATCAAATTAAAAAAAGGGACAATAAGCTCTTTTTAGAAAATACGATGAGATGTCTAATCGAAGAAGAGGTTTCAAAGGAACAAATACAATCTTTCTTACAACAAATGAATAAACCGTTTGAGAAATATGCATTTGCAGCGAATATTCTAATGAAGCATTCCGAAGGCTCCGAATGGATGCACGCCTTTTTCCGATTGGAGTCCTTTTTGAAATCTGGCATTATTTGTACATATAAACAAAGCATTTTCATTCTTTTTACAGACAAATACCAACAACTCCAATTTGATAAAATACTAAAGGAATGGATGGCGCTTTATGCGATTCCAACAGATGCATTAACGATTGGTTATAGCCAAGTCCACCCGACGCATACAGAACTTCATCTAGCTGTTAGAGAAGCCTACTATGCTTGTGTCATGGCGGAAATGGAAATGAAGCCTAGTTGTCATTATGAACAGATTGCATCCGATCGACTGCTTATTGAGCTTTATCGAAAGGATGCACAATTCGCTAACCATTATGTGGAAATGTATTTAGGGCCGCTTCTAGAAGAAAAGGCAGATCGGGATTTGCTAAATACTGCAGTGACCTTTGTTTTGAAAAAAGGTAATGTGAAAGAAGTGGCGGTCACACATTATTGTCATCCGAATACCATTCGCTATCGCATGGCAAAAATACGCCAATTAATAGAGCCTATTAGCAACGAGCTCGTTTTTTATGAGCATTTATCCGCAGCGGTAAAATTGTATTTACTCCATAAAACAATTGAAAGAACGACGGTTGTTTTGGAATCAATCCAAAAATAAGCGTGAAAATTTAGAAAAGCAATCAAATTATTGTATTTCTTCTCGTGATATCCTTGATGTAGTGAGGAGGGGAAGATGATGAAACAATACATTGGCGATGGAATGTTGCTCATTACAGCGATTATTTGGGGCAGTGGATTTGTTGTAACTGCCATTGCACTAGAATATTTAACCGCTTATCAAGTGATGGCAGGAAGGTTTGTTTTAGCTGCAATCATACTTACCATGTTATTTGGATACAAATTCAAAAAATTTACGAAATCTGTCGTGTGGAAAGGCGCCATCTTAGGAACCATCTTATACATCGCTTTCGCTTTACAAACGGTCGGTTTGGAATACACAACACCGTCTAAAAATGCCTTTTTAACAGCCGTCAATGTTGTAATTGTGCCGATCATTGCTTATCTCATTTACAAGCGTAGAATTGATCGGTATGAAATATTCGGTTCAGGTCTTGCAATCGTGGGCATTGGCTTTTTATCATTACAAGGTTCTATGACGATCAACTTAGGTGATGTATTGTCCCTTTTATGTGCAGTTGGCTTTGCTTTTGATATTTTTTATACAAATCTTTTTGTCCAAAAGGAAGATGCCATTTCACTGACGATTGTACAATTCATAACAGCAGCTCTGATTAGTGTAGCTGTGGTGTTCATTCAAGGTGATATACCGGCAACGATGGAAAAAGAAGCGGCGTATTCGATTGTGTATTTAGCAGTCTTTTCAACAACGATTGCTTATCTTTTTCAAAATATGGCACATCAATATACAAGTGCCACAAAGGCCGCTATTATTTTATCAACAGAATCATTTTTCGGTATGTTGCTATCGGTTTTATTTTTACATGAGGTGCTGACAGGCCGCATGATGATGGGGGCTATAATGATTTTGATGGCCATCTTAATTGCCGAAGTAAAGCCGGCATACCGCAAAAAACACGCTGTAAAGAGCGCGCGTTAGTCAAATAAGTTATTTTTTGTCATCAAGCTTTAAATACATGTGGTTAAAGTGAAACCATATGCATTTAAAGCTTTTTTGATTATTTCTGTTACTTCCTATGAGTAAGGCCTTCTCTAGTCATTTCCTCAAGAACATTTTCCACATCTTCAGCGGAATGCCCGATGACAAGTCCAATTACTTTTGACACCTGATTTTGATCTGGAAAATAATTTGCATCTAATAAGCTTAATGGAACAAATTGATCCTTTGTCATGTGTTTTTCTACCACTGGTATAAGGGAGTCAAAATCGCTTGTCCACTCAAGATTACAAAGCCGCACGGTTTCTTTGCCGAATTTTTTTCGAATATCGTTATACAGCAATAACCCGCACGTCGATGCATTAAAACGAACGTTTAAGTCAATAAAATAATAACGATCGCCACAAATGAGTACATCAAATCCCGCAACGCCAACGTATCCTTTATCAGCTATTTTTTTCATGACGCCATAGCCGGTTTCAACTATATCAGCCATTTTGTCATCGACATCTACCGTAATCCAGCTTCCGCGAAAGCAGCCATCTTTATTGACAAGTTGTTCAGATTTACCTAAAAAACTGATTTCACCTTTTTTGTTCACCACATAATGAACAGAAATATTTTGCTCGCACTCGATATACTCTTCCACAATGATGTTTGACAAATCACCAAAAGTCTCGTCAATTTCATACAATTGCTTTTCCTCTTTAACGAGTAATACACCGCACCCGCCTGAAGTCGGCCGGCCATCACCCGTTTTTAAGACAATCGGCAGCTCCGGTTTTTCTTCCAGAATTTGATCGAGACCCATCATTCTTCGTTCCGGTACATTTTCTGCAGGAACAAGCTCAGGAATATTTCGCTTATCACATAAGTAGGCTAACACTTCAGGATCAATCCAATACAGTTCGGATGAAACCTTCTCTTCAGGATGAGGATACTGGAAAATTAGTTTTTTCTTTTGTTTATACAGATTATTGAGAACTTCCATATATTCTTCATCATTTCGATAAGTATAACAAACTGGAGGTATGTGGAGCCCGGCTTTATGCAGTAGAGCCAAAGCGGGTGGTGTGACAGCTCCCGCGTGACAAACAACCGGGACATCCCCGATCACACTTAATTCCCTTCCTGTCAATGCTTCCAAACTTAGCAAATCGCTGGAAAAATGTTGATAATCCTCTGCATACAACTTCGGATTATAAATAAATTCTTTTCCATAAATATCTTGCATGGAATGTGAGGGTTGAATTTTCTCTAATTGCTGTTCTTTCATTAAGGTTACCGGGAGTGCTTTTGTTCCCATCATAATACCTCCTTATATTAGGAATATAGTAGTTTTTACATAGGATTCAGCTTCAGAGTGACTCAATGAAACTCTTGCTCTTTACATAAAGTATTTTCACTTATTAGCAAAATATTAAACCTTTAAAATCCAAAAGATAGATTTATCCCGCATTAACGGGCAGTGAGACCCTCAATTCCGACGCACAGGATGTGCTAGCGAGGACGTGGAGATTGACGTCGCGTTTTTAGTCTTCGTTCTTTAGTCATCGGAGAAGCTTAAGTGGGGGATGAAGGAAAACTCCCACTGATGGAAGTTTCCTTTATTATTCGAGATTGTTTAACCGTTCAATGGTTTTGGAAAGAAGGGCTGTACGCTTGGGGAAAGATGATGAATAAACATATTCACGAACCGGGATAGTCTAACAAGCATGGTGTGATTATACGGGGAGTGACTTATCAAAGATAACGAGGTGAAAGAAATGGTAAGGAAGAGATACATAGCCTCCTGGAATAAATGTGGTATTTATTTTAGGAGGCTTTTTTAGGATGGCTGAGACCGACTTTTTATTTTTCGTATCAACATATACCCTAAAAACAGGACAAGTGTATAAACATAGCTTACATAAAAAGCATATTTTGCATTCCACTCATATAAAAAACGTACCTCTTCACTATCATCTATAAAATGAGAAGCAATGACATAAATCATCATGAATAGAATGAGTGGATATTTTTGTTTCACTTTAAATACTTTTTTTGCTAAACGGCTCGCGCACCATAAATTTTGAATGACGATTGGGACAATAACGAGGACCCATGCAGCAACAAATACAAGTTCAAAGCGTTCAATGATGGTAAATGATACAGTTTTGGTCATTGTCAAAAACGGCCAAATCGTGATTTTTAATTGATTTTCGCTATAAAACAGAAAGCACATGAATGTAACAATCAAATATAGAAAAGTGGTGGCGGCATTTCCTAAATAAGCATAACTTTTTGATTTTTGCCCCTCTTGGATAAATGGATAATACACCAAGATCGTAATCATTCCAGCATAGTTAAAGGTTACGGCTTTTGTTGCGTTCCAAAGTTCTGTCATTGTATGGACAGGAACCAGCGACAAATTCCCCCATTGAGCATAGCTTAATGTAAAAAACATCGGAAGAGTAATGATGAAAGCAAGAATAATCTTAAAGAAACACATTCCAACGATGACACGAAAGCCGCCTGCAATGGTGTAGTAAGCAAGTATCAAAATGATTAAGGTTGGAAACCATGCTGGAAGCTGTGGAAACATCCATATTTGAATGATCCTTATATATGCATGTAAAACGGTTAAACCTGTCCAGGCAAACTGAACGATAATGAAAAGCGTAAACAATCTTCCCAGCCACTTTCCATAAACGAATTGGTGGATTTCAGAAATGTCTTGATGTTCATACTTTAACATCCGGAAAATAAAAAAGAGGGAAAGGTGGGCCATTAAGCCAGCTAAGAGGACACTAATCCAGCTATCATAACCTGCCTCTTTTACAAGTGCTCGTTGAAAAACTAAAATCCCTATTCCCAGCTGAGCGGAATGAATCATAAAAAACAGCAAAAAAGAATTTACTTGAAAGTTTGGTCTCATTTGATTTGACATGTCCGCTTAAAATCTCCTTTAAGCTTGGCTAGAAATTTCCATACTATGCAATTCTTATTATTCTTTGAATAGCAAGAACCTATACTTGGATTACCATTCGTTATGTTATGGCTAAAGGAGTTCACTTTTTAATTTCGGGTCTTATGTCAATAAAAACGAGATGGGTATGCCTTTTGTAAGGTGCTTTTTTCCTTATTTGACCAATCATATAAGGAATTGTCTTTGGACTAGGGCATATTATGGTTTTTAACTAAATATGATTGATATTGAAACATTAGTTTAGGGGGTGGAGTATGAAAAATCAGCCGCAGCTTCCTGGCCATGTTAGTGTAGATCAGTTTAATCAAATGTTAGTTTCGCCTGAATCGTTTGCCGCGAAACCTGAATCTCTTACCGAACAGTTATTTATTGAGCGCTCTCTCACTGAAAATAGATTTTGGCTCAGAATTATGAAAGAACATGCTCTATTTTTAGGTGATGGATTTAATCGAAAAGACACTCAACTGATACAACAAACAGACAGGTTTTATCATTTTTTTGAACAACAAGAAAAAAAGGCACATCAAGTGCCGAAGAATGCAGCTTTGGTAAGGAAGTTAAATGAGGAAAGTATCGAATTGGTGCATGGTTTTCGGAATTTCAAAAGAAATCTGCTTATACTGATCATAAATTGTAAGGTAAGCGGCTTCAATTTTCCGTTGCTTGTTGACCACATTGCAAGGGAAGCAGAATATTTTATGAGGACGCTGAAAAAATTTAATAAGGGAGTCTTAGATCCCATTCAGGATGCCATCATTAACGAGAATGTATTTTGGCTTAAAATTATGATGGAACACTCCCGTTTTATTGCTTCATTATTGGATCAGTCTGAAAGGAATCTAGTCAATACAGCCAGAAAATTTGGAGATGATTTTGAGATACTTTTAAATCAGGCAAGGGATGTAGAATCGATGTTATATCGTAAACAGCCTACATACCCTATTATCGGTAAGATGAATAAAGACAGTGAAAGCGCCGCTACAGAACTTCGAGCATTTAAGAAAGCCGGGCTGGATCTTATTCGTTCTTGCCAGATTCGCAGCGTGATAAATCCTTTATTGGCAGACCATGTTGTACGGGAAGCTGACCACTTCCTGTATATGATTCACGTGTTAGAAGACAGGTTAAATAAAAAAATGGCGGAACAGAGCCTATAATAGCTGAACGTAAATAACTTGAGAGGGGTGAGTAAATGGCCAAGGCAGGAAAAGATGATTTTGTAAAAGGATTTGTACCGCACCATAATCATGGCTCAGTTGATTATACTTCGGTTGAGGATGGGCATGTTCATCAATGTCTAGATGTCACTTCTCCTCCCATAATGACTCAAGATAACAATCATATTCATTACACGGAGGGGTATGTTGTCTTTGAAGATGGGCATAACCATTATTATAAGGCTTATTCCGGACCGGCGATTCCGGTAGGAAATGGAATGCATGTCCATTATTATGATTTTTATACGACTGAAAATGATGGACATCGACACCGTGTAAGAGGTGTTGATCAACCCGCTCCAGGTAATAAATAGAAAATTAACGATATTTTATATTAGTATTAAGACAAATAGAGGCAGGGTCAAAAAGTCGGCGATGAACAACTTTTTGACCCTGCCTCAATTACTGCTAGTTATCGCTTTTTCCTTGTTGAATGAGCAGGGGGGCTAGTTCAAGAAAGGTACTTTTTCTTTTTGGTGAATCAACAATAGTATTGTTTAACAAAGCATTTTCTTAAAATTAGTAAAAAAATGAAACGAAATGTTCTGTTATCCCGTATACTTGAATGGAATCATATTGCCGCAAAAATGGAGGAGAAAACATGTTTAAAAAATTTATGGCAAAACTTGGTGTCGGCTCTGCTAAAGTGGATTTAATGTTACCTAATCCGGAATATGCAATGAATGAAATTGTGCATGGAACGATTCGTGTACAAGGCGGAAACGTCGAACAGGAGATGAACAGCATTGCAGTTGAGCTGTGGCTTCAAGTCGTTTCTAAAAAGGGACAGACGTTCACGCATAAAATTGCCAGTATCCCTGTCGTACAGCCTTTTGTCATTGGAGTGAACGAAACGAGGGATTTTTCATTTACATATAAGCTTCCGGAAGGGCTTCCGATTTCGGCGGGGAACGTTTCGTACCATTTTAAAACACATCTTGATATTGCGGGAGGCGTTGACAGCGCAGACCATGATGCGATCCGTATTTTGGCTCCTGCTCACTTTTATTCATTATTTGAAGCGTTCGATCGCCTTGGCTTCCGCGAAAAACATGGATCCGGGGACTTTAACGGCTATAAGCAGGAATTCGAATTATTCCCGACAAGCTTTTTAGCCGGAGAAGTGAAGGAAGTGGAGTTTGAAGCGGCGATTGAGCAGGATGGGATTCGCATGTTGCTTGAGCTTGATGTTCCATCGTTTGGAAGAGAAGTCGAGCTGAAGCGTGAAATCTTCTTATCGAATGCGTTGATGGATGATATTGAAAAGTTGGCTGAAACGTTGAAACAAATCATGACGGAAACGCTTGGTCAAGCCCACTTGTACCAGTCGCACCGTATGAGTCTTGGACATGGCCACCACGGTCACCATAAAAGCGGATTGGGCGGTGCTATCGGCGGCATGGCGGCAGGTTTTTTCGGAGGGATGCTTGCGGCCGAAATGCTGGATGAGATGATGGACGGCGCCGACGAGGCATTCGGTGACTTTGAAGGGGAAGAAGAAGGCGGCTTCATGGATGATTTCTTCGGCGGCGAAGAAGACTAACATAACATAATGAGCTTATCAGCTAAAGGATAAGCTCAAAGCATAATGAAAAAGGGACCATCATGTAAACTTGTATTTTCAGAAGTTTGCATGGTGGTCTCTTCGTTTGGTTTATCTTATACAACTTTTTAAGATGAACAGATTCAGCTTATATCAAGATGATATTAAAGTGAGTTGAAGTTTCCACTTTAAAATATGGTATCATTGTAATTTTTAAACGAAAGCGATGAACCTTGCGACGGTGTTTGCCCTGTTCTGTATAAACTGCGAGATAGAAGGAGTATTTTTCCTTCTATCTCGCAGTTTACATAGGTCTTTTATCCTGATTACAAGAGATTAGGAGAGTTATTCATAGTAATCTAGCATTTTATGGTAGAATGATAGCGGAAGAAAGGGGAAATGAACAGTGAAAAAAACAGCCATTTCATTATTGGCAGCGAGCGTATGGATGGGGACCGTCGTGACGATACCTACGAGTACATATGCACAGGCTGAAGCAACATCTTCCGCTCAGCAGTCTGCCAATGAGGAACTTTCATATGGAAAGAAAAAAGAATTATTGACGCAAACAGCCATCAAATATGGAATCCCTCCTGAAATCTTGAAGGGCATTGCGATGGCGGAGACTAAAATGAATCAATTCAATGCAGACGGAACACCGATCCTCACCGAAGACGGCGGGATTGGGATGATGCAAATTACCGCATCCGAACAAGAATTGGCGCAAATGTTGAAGGAACCGGTTGATGTCGAACGCCTTAAATATGATACGGCATACAATATAGAGGTCGGGGCAAAAATTTTGAAGGTGAAATGGAGCTACAATCATATCCCGAAAATTAACGAGGCCGATCCGATGATTCTCGAAAACTGGTATTTTGCCGTTATGGCTTATAATGGATTATCTCAAACGAATGATCCGAAGTTGAGCGAACAGACGTACCAGGATCGAGTATTTGCTGAAATTAAGAAAGGGAGCCTCAGCGACGTGAAGGCGATTCCGTCTTTTACAGTGGAATATCCGAATCCGGACAAACCGTATTTAATGAGCTTTCCTCAAGACAAACTCCATTATGATTGGCCTGAACTGAACACGCCGTCCACCCAGGTGTACAAGGCCGGGGATTTTGTGTATACCCTTAATACACAATTGGACATTTCCAATTTACGAAATGAAGTAGATGGAAAAGTAACGGGAACTTTGCCGCACTATACGCCGCTTGAAATTGTCGGCGGGCCATATGAAAAAGAACAAAACGGGCAGTCCAATCATTTTTCGATGTATAAGGTGAAGGGAAATGGCATAGAAGGCTATATCGCCTCTTCTAATGTCCGAAAATCCGATATCAACGTCTTTTCGGATTTGAAAGCGGGAGAAGAAAGAACGTCCGCCGTGGCGTATCTTCAGTCTAAAGGGGTGCTGAACGGTTATCAAGATGGTACATATAAACCGGATCAGCCGCTCACGAGACGCCAGGCCGCGAAGCTTCTCGTCAATGAACTCGGTTTAACAAAGCCCGAAGGATATAAGGTGCAGTCTACGGATATTGACCCAAAAGACGAGTTTTATGAACATATGGTCATTTTGGAAGCTAATGGCATTATGGGGAAAGGCGGAGCATTCCGTCCTTATGAATCATTGACAAGACAACAAATGGCAGCTGTATTGACACGCTCTTATGAAAAATGGTACAAACCGTCAACAACGCAATACACCTTTAAAGACGTCAATCCGGCCAGTGAATTTTACAAGAGCATCAACCAACTGGCCAATAATAAGGTAACGATCGCAACCGATTATTTTAAACCGGCCGATAAAGTGACACGCGGCCATTTCGCTTTATTTTTAGCGAGAACCGCCAAATTGAAACCGTAAATCAACAATAAAAAGGACATGAATCCAAGCATTCATGTCCTTTTTGCGTATCCGGCATAGTGGAACTTTATTCTGTTTTTTGTTCCTTTTCTGCGACAAGCTGAAAATACAAATTGCGTACGATATAAGTCTTGTACGATTCCAGCTTTCGACCATCCAGCTTCGTAATATTGGCTTCCTTCAATTGTTGAATGAACCAGCCTTTTGAGTATAAATGGGCCATCTGTCTTCAAACTCCCTTCACATCCATCGGTACCATCAATATATTGATGTTTTGGGATATTGGTAACACAGATCAACATAAAATTTTTATATTTAATTAAACTATGTTCTAAATAAACAATTTATACAAAAGGTTTTTATACGTATTTTAATGTAAAGCCATATCTGATCTTTTTCGGGTAACCAGGAAGGGAACGAGAAAGCTGAAGCGGTTTTGCAAAAGAGATTTGTTTCGGAAAAAATATGGAAAGTTTTACCGTATTTGGTTTTTGGTTATATATTGAGAAACAAGATGTAGATTGCTCTTTTGGTTTCCTTTATACGATTTAAGTTTAGAATTCAGGCTGCCAGAAAGGAGCATTACATCAAACTATCAAATTCTCTCTCTCAAATTAAAAATCCGCATAATAACTGATATTCATGTCCTATACAAATTTTGATCCAGAGCATATCTTGTTATTGTAAGAGCTCTTATAAAAATGGTAGAGGGGGAATAAACATGTCTCAAGGTCAAGGTTATGGCTATGGCGGCGGGTTTGTTTTAATCGTCGTATTGTTCATCCTATTAATTATTGTCGGAGCAGCTTGGTTCTAAAATAATGAAGAAATAAGATAAAGGCTTTAGAAAATAAAGAGAGGCTGATTCATCTGAAGTTTTATGAATCAGCCTCTCTTTATTCTGTAACTTCGGTCTCATTCGCCTTTTCATTGCTGCTCGACTGACTGTTGGCGTATAGATTAAATATATACATAACAATCTTCGCGAGTTTTTCTACATCCAGATCTAATTTATCCAGAATGTTAACAGGGGCTTTGAGTTGGGTTGGCGGGGGATTGTCTATTATCTTTCGGCAGATTGAATCCAACAATTCTTGTTGATGTTCAACCTGTTGTTTCGTTTCTTTCAGCATCGTCTTTTGTGTTTCTAGATGTTCCAGGACTTTATTGAGTGTTTCTTGTTGCATCATTATTTCTTCCACCGTCGTTTTCTGTGTCTGCATTTCCTGTATGAGCTTAAAGATTGTTCCTCTTTGTACTTCTATCTGTCCCTCGATTTTGTCACATTTCCGCATAAACAACTCTCCTTTTTTTCTTATAAATGTGAATACGACAAAAAACAATGAACGAAAAATGACAATAAAACGGTTGGTATTAATATCATTCTTCAATCACTAGACATTTGTTTTGATTCACGTTAATAAGTTGGTCACGAGTATAGTATGTTTGACAATAATTTTATGTATAGACAAACATTATGGAGAGGGGATTTTTGGTTATCTATAACGGGGTCTTTCCACACAAATTGTGATATGAGCTGTAACTATGGAAGAGGTTTTTAGATGTACTTGTAGGTGAAAAGTGGGGCTTTACAAAATTTCAGGGGAGACTTTTAACTGAATTCATTCATAGAATTTAAAAATGGAATGTGTCCATCATTTCTCGGATGAAAAGCAAGGGAGGGAAGAGAAACGCCTTTAAGTCGTTTCTCTTCCCGTGTAATATGGTTCGTTTTGCATTCAGATGCGGCTTCTGGCCCTTCAATTATTTCACTTTTGAACATGAAACGAAAAAGGCGGTCTTCTGTTCAGAAGTTCTGAAATATGGGCCGTACAAATGCAACCGTGGAGATGGACGTCACGTTCCTAGGCTGCCAATGTCTCTCAAGGCTGAACAGCCTCCTTAGTTGTTCTTAATGCATATTGTTAGTGCGTGGCTGCGGCATTTGCGGTTGTCCTTGTGCAGGAGCATAAGCATTCAGCATTTGCTGCATATCCTGCCCGGCGAGCTGAGGAACTTGATAGTAATGATGTTTATTTTGATAAAGCGAGATTTCATACGCCATTTCAATACAGTTCGGGATGGAATCAGCCACGACACGTCGCATGACAGGGTTCGTCATTTCACATGCAGTCATGGCTTTTAACGCAGCGCCGGATTTTACCAATCCTAACATATGGCCGGAAATGCCCTGATCTTTAATATCGGCAAGCGATTGATTCGGTTTTTTCGGTTGAGAAGGCTTCAATCCGTAAATGAAATCATTGCTTTGAGTCATTTTATAGCTTTGAGTCGGCACGGTCGGATCTTGCCCTGTTTTAAAGGTTTCCACCATCGTGTTGTATTCCGTCTGCATGAATTGATATTGGCGGTCTAGAATATCAAGAAGCTCGGGGTCTTGTACATATTGACGGAACATCATATATTGGTCGAGCGTATTAATTGTCCCGGCAAGAAGCTCATGCACATCAAATACCTCGTGGCCCCCATGGTTCATCTGCTGCGGCACTTGCCCTGTATGCATATTCATATGTGTTTGCCCGTTGTTCATTGGCTGTTGATTTTGCATCATCGTATCCCCTCCAAATGGTTATTGGCCATACGCATGTTAGTATGGCTTTTCCTGTTTTCCATATGCAGTCATTATTTGGAGAGAGATGAGGCAAATTCGATCATTTTTTCCGCGAAATTGTTTTCTATTTAAATAAAATAAGTCCATCTAACAAATAGTACATATTGTAATGAAATACGAAAGGCGGTAGGGAACAAATGAAAAAAGATCAAGAAAATATGGCGGTTGCGAATCAAGGTGCTGATGCCGAGCAGTACAGTAATCAAGACACACCAACAGGAAATACGGATGTGACACAAGAACAAGTAAGCGATGTGTACATGGCAGGATCCAGTGATGGGGTCATGCAATTGGAAGGAAACAAAGAAATTCATATTCCCCAAACAGGATACGAAGAATAGCATACAGAATGAAAAAGCGGATCTCTTCACAAGAGATTCCGCTTTTTATGTGATAGAGAGTTTACGATTGCCGCCATGCTTCCTTTCAGCGAAAGAATTCATCAATGAATGGTTCTTGGTGTATAGTCTGCGTAAAACGGAAGTCCATCCAATTTATCTTTATGAATTCTTCGTTTCAGGTTTTCGATTAAATACAACCCGTATAGACCAAACAAGTCTTCATCTGTTAGTTCCTTCAGCAAGTCGACTACGTCTTCATGGCTCAGTTCATCCAAAACGGAAGCGGCGAGAAGTTCAGCGTCTATTTCTTGACTCGATAATTGGTGTTTATAAGCTTGATATAGGTCGTCCACAAATGTCATTGCGAATCCTCCTTTCTGGGACGAGACAAATGATTGATACATTTAGTGTAAGTATCATATCGGTTTTACATCCGTCCTTAAAAAAGGGGGAATTGGCGAGAAATGTAAAGTGAAAAAACATGTCAAGAGTTCCGTATTATGAAGGTTTTTCTGTTCTCGGCTTGGCAGGATTGCAATCGGGAGACGGCAATCCGGATGATTGGGCAAGCTTCATCAAATAATAACATTCTTCCCTCGCCATATGATCGGCCATCAATTCCGAAAAGGTTCCGAGAACTTGTTCAGACAGCTCCAGTTCTTCCAATTCACGAAGGAATTTGGAAAAAAGCTGAAGTTCAAATGATACATCTTTGGTAAATCGTTTCAAGGCTGGGAACGAGGTGAGGTTCGTCCGTAAATAACCGGTCATATCGACAGCCTTTAAATAAAATTGTTCAAAGTGTTTTGTATATCCCTCACTTTTTTCTTTCAAGCGTTTTTCTACTTGATCCAATTGGCTGGAAATGGCTCCGGCATGACCGGCCGCATCCAGCAGCCATACTAAGTGATAATGCAGTTCATGTGAAACGGGTGGAATTTCTTTTTTTATCAAGTACGGCAAAATGGTAATATATTCTTCCACCTCATTGACCATATGGTTGATAAAAGTAGGGGGGAGCGATGTTTTGATGGTTCCTTCTAAGTGTTTTCGAATTAAAGAAAGTTTGAACGTACGAATGTTTTGGGCTTCTTTCAGCGCCTCTTCTCCAAGTCGGACCCAGTCGGTTTGCCCGACTTGTTTGAGCAGCTGGTCAAATATCTGCTTAAAGGACTTGGCTTTTTCAATCTCCTCTTTTTCCGTTTCCGCCAATGAGCCTAGAATGAACCGGGAATGATCCCCTAATATTTGTAGCCAAAATTTATGCTCCAGTGTCGCTGCTTCCTCGTATGTAACCATTTGAAACCTCCTTTTTCTCCTTCCATTATGTATATGAGCTCAAAGGAGTAAATAATAGGTCCAAATCATAGGCAGGATCGTAACCTCTTTCATACAGCTATTCAAATACTTGATCATGAATGCAATGGATGAAGGAAAACGGAAGCTAATACAACGAATAGTTGGCTGATTCGGCAAATTTCTTCCAGATTTGAATAATCGGTACCAGTAAATAAAAATACTACAAGAAAGGGGGGAGAGTTCTTGATGAAATCGAAAAAGGAAGAGCAACATGACTTTTTAGCTCAAATAGATGAATTGAAGCAGGCCTATTCCTATCCCGTCAACGCTGATTTCCACGTTAGGGAAGTTATCAATTCAGAAGAAAAAAAAGTATTTGTTTTTTATCTGGGGTCTATTGTAGATGGAAACATGCTATCTGAAACAGTCCTCGCTCCCTTAGAAGAGTCTGATTTTTTGTTTGTGCCCAAGCAGGTCAGTAATCGAGAAATTAAGAGGGTTGATACGCTTCAGGAAGCGAAAAAAGGCATCAATAACGGTTATGCGTTTTTGTTAATTGGAGGAGAGAGTACAGGTTTTTTAATCAATGTTGCAAAATTCGAGTCAAGAAGCGTGGAACGGGCTCAAAATGAAATCACCATTAAGGGACCGAAGGAAGCATTCACCGAGTCTTTGCAGTCAAACATTTCTTTAATTAGGAAAAGGATGCGAACTGAAAGCCTGATTACAGAAGAGGTCCCAATCAATAAGAATAAAACAGAAACTGCAGTGCTGCTGTATGTGAAAGATATTGCGAATGAAGAGGTCATTCAAAAAGTGCGGGAACAGCTGTCCCATATAGAAGCCGATTATATACAGAGCATTGAAATTTTGGAGCAGTACATTGAAGAGCGGCCTTATTCTTTGTTTCCGAGTATTCTTTACACGGAAAGACCGGACAGAGCTGTATTTTATTTGAATGAAGGCCATGTTGTGTTACTGGATCAGACCTCTTCCGCTTGTTTAATATTGCCCGCTACCTTTTGGTCTTTTTTTCACTCGGGAGAAGATCATTATTTGCGTTTTATGTATGGGAATTTTGGACGGTTGATTCGTATTGTTGGGCTGTTTATTACCCTATTTGCTTCTGCTTTTTATGTAGCCATTACAACGTTTCATCATGAGATGGTACCGACGGATTTGTTGCTTGCCATAGCAGCGGCGCGGGAAAAGGTTCCATTTCCTGTGCTGATAGAAGTACTCATCATGGAGTTTTCGTTTGAGTTGATCAGAGAAGCGGGATTGCGGATTCCGACGCCGCTCGGACCGACCATCGGTATTGTGGGAGCCCTCATTTTAGGGCAAGCAGCGGTTCAGGCAAATATTATCAGTCCGATTATCGTCATCATCGTTGCTTTATCTGGTCTTTCTTCTTTTACAATTGCAGAAATTAGCTTGAATTACAGCATTCGGCTATTCCGATTTATCTTTATCCTTGTGACAGGGGTGATGGGGATGTACACGCTTGCTCTCGTTTTTATTTTCTTTATCTTTTATTTGACTTCAATCAAATCATTTGGTGTTCCATTTTTATCGCCTTTGACGCCTTATTATCCATCGTCACAAGATACTCTTTTTAGAAAGGAAATTAAAAAGGAGCGTTGGAGACCAGGATTTACGCTGCCAAAAAGGCTGCGTAAAAATGAATGAGGAAGGAGGTGGCCGGGTGGATATAAAAAGTGAAGGTAAAATCGGCTTAAAAGAATATGTATCGATCATTTTAATTGTCATTGGTCTGAAGCTCGCGGATACTACCCCTTCACTTATTTATGATGATGCCAAACAGGCAGCCTGGCTCGTTCCTTTTCTGGGGATGGTCCTATTTTTGCCCTTTTTTTTACTGGCTTTTCATGTCGTGCAAAGATATGAGGGGAAAAACTTGATTGAGGTGATCAATGAAGTATTTGGAAAATATATAGGGTTTTTGATCGGCTTCCTCTTATTTCTATTCGGTTTTTTGACCATCGTGATTGATATAAGGAGTGATATCGATAATATTGCCGTCATGTATTTTCCTGAAACGCCGGTGTTTGCGCTTTTAACGCTGATCATGCTCGGGTGTTTGTACAATGCGACAAGGGGGCTGGAGTCAATTGCCTCTGTGTTTTATATTTGTATTCCCTATATAAAAGTTTCGCTCTTGCTTCTGTTTGTGCTGATGTTTGAGCATATAGAATGGAATCGGATGTTCCCGCTTCTTGGAGCAGGGGAAAAACAGATTGTGATTCAGGCAGTAAAGAAATCAGCCATTTTCGGTGATCTATATTTCTTTCTCCTGATTTTTCCATACATTCATAAGAAAGAACAATTCAAGCGCATCAGCATAATAGGGGTTATCCTTGTAGCGACTGAAATCAGCTTCTCTATTTTAATGTATTTATTATTATTTGGCTTTCCCCTTATTTCCCGAATTACCTATCCGTTTCATGAAGCATCCAAATATATCGATCTGGGGAACTTTGCCACACGTATTGAAACGTTTTTCCTGTTTTTTTGGCTGGTGGCAGCTGTCTTACGATTTTCATTTTATCTTTACAGTTCATCTCTTGTATTCGGAACGCTGTTTAAGATCAAAAAAATAAAACCGATTAGCATTCCATTAACAATGCTTGTCATCATTTTGGCTCTTATCCCCGAAAATCCGGTAATCAATACATTTTATCTTAGGGAAATGAACTATACCATCCTTTCTTTCGGACTAATGGGCGTTTCTGTGTTGCTTTGGTTTACCGACAAATTAAAAAGGAGAATAAAATCATGATGGCGAGGGGGATTTTTCTTACTTTTTCTTTCTTGATGGTCGTTGTTTTATCAGGATGCTGGGATAAACAAGAACTGGATGAATTGGGATTTGTCATGGCGATCGGCCTGGACGAGGGCGCGCATGGGAAGATTGACGCTACCTTTCAAATCGCCAATCCTGAAGTGGGCACATCACTGCTTGGAAGTCCTCCTCCTGATGAAAAACCACAGGAAGTGCTGACGGTTACAGCTCCGGATTTTCTTTCTGCTCGAAATACAGCGAACGCTTTTACCTCTCGCCGTCTAACATTTTCACAAACGCAGGCTTTGATCATCTCCGAAGAGTTGGCACGTAAGAAAGAGTTCATCAACGTCATCTATTCCGCCATAAGAGAGAGGGAGTTAAGAAAAGAAATATCAATCGTCATTACAAAGGAAAAAGCACAGGATTTTATTCGGAAAGATAAACCTAAAATAGACACGCGCCCCCATAAGTATTACCGGCTCATGATTGAGAGGGCAAGAGAAACCGGGTTTGCTCCGGAATCCGATGTGTTAGGGTATTTACAAACAACGGAAGAGGATGCCGATTTATTTCTGGCGATGTATGCAACGACCGAAAATGAAGAAAGAGAAAGCGGGTCCAGATATGAAGATGAATATCTCGCTGGTGAAATCCCGAGAAAAGGAGGGATTCCCGGTCAGTTTATTGGGTCTGCCGTTTTCAAGCAAGGAAAGATGATTGGAACGCTGACAGGCGAAGAAACAAGGATGGCCTTAATCCTGGATGAGACGATGAAAATAAAAGAAATGTTTGCAACATATGAAGATCCGATAGATAAGAAACATCGGGTTATCACAAGAGTCACATCGAGTGATGACTTAACATTCAAGATGAAATTAACGAAAAACAATCCGCAAATAAACGTAAAGGTGCCGATGACGATTGAGATTTTAGGAATACCAAGTTTGATCAACTATTCAACGGATTTAAAAAAACAAAAAAGATTGAAGAAATCGATTGAAGATGCCATAACGAAAAGAATGAATGAATTCGTGGAGGAAACACAGCAGCGATTCAAGGGAGAACCTTTTCACTGGGCATTGGTAGCGCAGCGCCATTTTTTGCGGATGGAGGAGTATGAATCCTTTGATTGGATGAAGACATATCCAAACATGGATATAGACGTCGATGTTGACATTATTCTTACCGAGTTTGGACAGCAAATCCAAACTCCTGAGTTAGGGGATGTGAAAGATTAATGAAATGGGTTCTATGGATGTTGACAGCTGCCAGCTCGATCTATACGGTTTATTATGCGATGACCATCTATAAAGAAGAAAAAAACAAACTCGGGGCTGCATCCCTTTTCTTTCTAACTGCCGTTATCATTGCGAGCTGCTTTTTTGTACGGATAAAGTGACAACAGGAAGCCTCCGAGGCAAGAAACCGGAGGCTTTTCGATATCAAAGTGATTTCAGCCAGTCATGGATTATATGAGTAGCCATCAGGAATGGCTGTTTCATTGGAAGAAATAATTGAACTTGCGGATATCGAAATGTATAAGGAAAAGTCCGGGGGTAACAACATATCGAGCGGGTTTTAAGATACAGAAAGGGTAACGGAGGAAGCATATTCCTCTGTCACCCTTTCTTATTAGTGATTCAAGAACGCACGCAACATCCAAATGTGGGTACCCAATGTTTCGGTGAGCTCCAGAAACTTGTCAGCCGTCACTTCGTCATTCGCTTCTTCCGCCAGTTCAATGGCTAATTTTGATTCTTCAAGAATAAGGGAGTAGTCATTGACGAGTGCTTGAACCATTTCTTCCGCCGTTGTTTCATGGTTCGTTTCTTCGATATTGGCATGTTCCAAATATTGCTTCATGGTTGCCACAGGCTGGCCGCCGATGCTCAATAACCGTTCAGCCAGCTCATCAATCGTAATAGCCGCTTCATTGTAAAGCTCTTCGAATTTAGGGTGAAGGGTAAAGAATGACGGACCTTTCACATACCAGTGAAAACGGTGAAGTTTCGTATAAAGCACGTTCCAGTTTGCGATTTGCTGATTCATCATTTGTTCTAAGTTCATAATTGAATTCCTCCTTATGTATGTCTGTATAGTTATTATAACAAATATAAAATTAAAATCAATACTAAATTATAATTATTATAAATAACACAAGTACTCACTTTCCTTTTTTATCACTTCTCCAGGTTTGGATATTTTTTACGAAGAACGTGCACGTTATCTATAAAGTAAGTCTTCCATGAGTAAAGGGTGTTAGGGCAGACGAAAAGGGCGGCTTGACATTTGATTGTGATGGAACGCAGTAAGTGCAATGGAAGGTGACATATGTTCATCATTTTTTTAGTCTTTGGATGTTTATCAATCGTATTGCTTTTATCATTAAAATTATTGAGGAAGAGATTTGACTCTTTAGAAATCTTCATCCACCTAATGTTCACTTCATACTTTTGCCAAATATTTTTCTATATGATTTCTTCACCATATGAGCGATTAAGGGTGGTGGAAGAACATTTTCCTTTTTGGTCGGCGCGGCTTCAGTATGGGGTAATCTTTCCGGTACTGTTAATGTGGGTGCTGTACTTTTTACGGGGCCAGCACCGTCTGTCAGCAAAGGTAAGCATTTGTTTTTCATGGGTAGCAGGAGGGGTTTTGATGGAGAAAATCTTGCTTATTATCGGAGTACTGGAATCGAAAGCGGAAAGCTGGTATCCGTCGATCGATTTTGTGCTAGCGATGATCGTTCTCTCTTGTTCCATTTATTTTTTGGAGATATTGCCTGGAGTACTTCGTAAAGAAAAGATGATCAAAGATGAAAAAGATATATGAAAATGTCCTGAAGCCCATCCTTCCCGAAAAATTTGATGAAAATGAATGGTTTGCGTTAGCGATTGTGATCCTTGTGTGTGTTTGTATTTACTGGATCACAGTTAAAAACAGAGCCCTTCTTTGGACAGAAATTATCTGCATTTCCCTATTTAATTTGCAATTGACAACGGTAGGAGACTATTTTCTGGCGATGCCTCCATATGACTTTTACGACACGGTAGACAGGAACAGTGGTGAAATTACGGATATCTTCCTTCAAAACATCGTTTATCCAGGTTTTTTTCTATTTTTGATGCACATTTATAAAAGCTGGAAACCGAATAAGGTATGGTTCATAGTAGGGTGCGCCATCCTTTTAACGGGACTGGAGGCCGTTTCTGTCCATGTATTTCATTTGTTTACCTACAAAAGCTGGAAGTTATCTTATTCGGCGATGTTTTACTTATTGACGGCCATCATCAATGTCATCTTTTTTGAAAGGCTTGCTGCATTCATCAAAAAACGGAAGGATGACCGGTGAAATATCCATTGATAACTCTTTCTCCTTTGCAATTTAAGATAATTATGTCGATTATATAAAAATGATGATATAAAAGTCTATTATTAAATCGCATGTTAGCTTTCTTAACAACTTCTTTGATTCATTTTGTATTCAATGGTTGAATAAAAGAAAAAAGGAGTGGAGAGCGCATGATGTTGTCACATGATTTAACAATGGAACAAAAGGAGTATGTTAAAGAGCTGAAGAAAAGGATAGGGCAAGCGAAAAATCCTGAAGAGCGGCAAGAAATGGAAACGCAATTGTATCAGTTTCTTGAACGATTATTTCTTGAGTATAAATTAAGACGTCGCGGTGAATTATAAAAAAACTTCCATCTGAGCGGAAGTTTTTTTATTTGAAGGAATTCATATTGATGGAAATTTCCTTTACTCTGTTTCCTCGGGAGGAATAATAAGGGGAGTGGTACCTTGAGGAGGGATGGGGGAAAAGGATAGCATGGTGAGATTGGGGACGGCTTCTTCTGCTCCTGATGCCGAACTCCTGTCAGCGGAAGGGATGCAGGCACAGTTTCCGAAGTTGACGATGCCGCCGCTTTCTACATTTCCAATTTTCACGGGACCGAAAATAAAAGTCATTTTTCTTCACCTCACACTATTTTCCCTATTATATGTAAGAAGGGAAGAGCTTGTATAAGGAAAGAGTGGAAAAGCGGTGCGATCAATAGCTAAAAAACATAGGGGAATGGCTTTTTGGAAAAGAAACGAAAAAGGGGTGCGGAAAGCACCTTTTATGAGCTTTCCGCACCCCTTTTATAAGAGGGAATTCTTTTATTTATTCACTGAAAGTAATGGCATGTCTTCTAATTCTTCATCATAAGGAACGAAGTTATAGATTTTCCATTGCCCGTTTGCATCTTTCTTCAATGAGTATTCCCCTGACATATCCACATCCATTTTGAAGCTGTCATTACCGAATTTCATTTCAAGATAGTACTGAATATCCGTAACTTCAATTTTTGCATAGTTGTTGCTTAACGAAACCGTATCTACATTGAACTCTTCATCGGCTTTCATGCTCATTTCAGCATCGTCCCCGTAAATGTCTTCATACATTGTAAGGGAATCAAGGCCCATTGCACGATAGTAGCCAGTTGTGTTGCTGTTATACAATTTTGTGAGTTCCGCTGTATCCATGGTTTCCGCTGCTTTGTTTTCAGCGAGAATGTGGCTGCGTAAGAAGTCTTCCAACTCTTGTTCGTTCGGAAGGTCCGATTTTTGCTGCCAAAGGGCACGGTGGATCATTAAAATCCCTTGAGCGCGAGTGGCAAAAGCATATGGCTTAAACGTATCTCCGTAGCCGTTAATAATGCCGTTCGCTGCCGCTTCATGAATTGGCGTATAAAATTCGTCATTTGGTACGTCCGTAAATGTCTTTCCGATCGGTTTAAACGTTACGTCCGCTTTCACTGCACGGTGAATGAAAGCCGCCATATGATTACGCTTAATTTTTTCGTTTGGATTAAACTTGCCGTTATTTCCATTTACGATACCAAGACCGCTTGCGATTTCTACATATGGAGCGAACCAATCATCCGCCTTTACATCCGAGAATGTTTTAGCCGGTGCATCGCTTTTTAAATTCAGGGCATTGACCAGCATTTTCACGAACTGGGCACGCGTAATGTTGTCATAAGGCTTTACATATACATATCCTTCTTCATCGACTTTTCCGTCGATAATATCTGCAGACATGAAATCATCGATTTGCTCATAGGCATATGGGATGGATTCCGGATCTACGTCTTCGGCGATGTACATGTCCGATGTTTTTTCCGCTGCAAAAGCTGCGTTGAAAGGTAGTAGGGTTGCAGTCATCAAACCTGCTAAAAAGACGCGAAATTTTTTCACAAATGTTCTCCTCTCGAAAACTACTAAAATAGTTGAGTACATAGAGGATTTTACTCTTTTACAAGAAGTTTGTCATTAGGGAAAATGGTGGAAATAACGAAGCGGTCGGGAAGCTCCCTTGCGGGTTCTCCTCGACCGCTTCTTATACGAGGACCGTTGTAAGATTATTTAAGATGTAAAACTGAGAGACGTGACTGGTAAAAGGACAGATGGTAAATATGAAAAAGATAAGTAGGATTCATATAAAGGGAAATTTCTTAAGTGTTTCAGACCTGCTATCTATCTTTTGCCACGGGAAGTCTTATTAGTATAGAATGAGAGTCGAAGGCTTCATATATAAAGGAGTTAATGATGAAAAAAGAACCGACTTTTCAATTTCGAAAGCTATGGATGTTAACAAGCCCGCCGTTAGGAAAATTTCTGGCCGCTTTGTTTTTATCGTTGGTGAACACCGGCATCTCGTTAACGATTCCGCTTTTTATGAAACAATTATTGGATTCATTTTCAAATGGATTGCCGCCAGACCTTATCCTGAAAGTCGTATTGCTGTTTATCGTGCAGATCGTTACAAGCGCTTTTTCTCTTTATCTATTGGCACAAATCGGCCAGTCTGTCGTCGAGCGGCTTCGTACGGCCATTTGGCAAAAGTTCATCCGGCTGCCGATTTCGTATTATGACCGTAACCGTTCCGGTGAAATGGTGAGCCGCATTACGAATGATACGACCATCGTCATGAATTTGCTGTCGACCGAAATGATTGATTTGATTACAAACTTGCTGTCGATTGTGATTGCGGTTGTCATTTTATTTACATTGGATGTGCCGATGACGCTCATTTTATTGCTGGCTATTCCGATTATGGTCTTTATCGTGATGCCGATGGGGAGAAAAATTTACAAAGTATCGCGTGAGCAGCAAGATCAAATGTCAAAGCTGACCGCTTTTTTGGCGCAGATGTTAAGTGAAATCAGATTGATCAAAGCGTATAATACCGAACAGATTGAATTCGAAAAAGGGAAAGAATCGTTTAGGAAGTTATTTCAATTCGGTATCCAAAAAGCGAAAATCGAAGCGATATTATCACCGTTGATGAGCGCGACCATGACGGGTCTTTTAATTGCCATTGTTGGATTCGGGGCTTTTCGGGTGAGTCAGGGAGATATTACGGCAGGGGAACTTGTGGCGTTTATCTTATACTTGTTCCGAATCATGGTTCCTGTCGGTTCGTTGAGCCGTTTCGTTACAAGCTTTCAAACGACAAAAGGAGCGACAGAACGGATTTTCCACATTTTGGATGAACGAGAGGAAGAGTATGAGTTGGGCCACTCCCGTGCTTCGGGTGGAGTGTTGGCTTTTCAGAATGTCAGCTTCGGATATGAAAAGGATCGCCCGATATTGAAGGACATCAATTTTACGGCCAATCCAGGAAAGGTGACGGCGTTCGTCGGTCCGAGCGGTGTCGGGAAATCGACGCTGTTTGCGCTCATGGAGCGTTTTTATGAGCCGACGGAAGGGATCATCTCATTAGACGGCACACCAAGCGAACAGATTCAATTGCGCACATGGCGTGAGCTGTTCAGTTATGTGCCGCAAGATTCCCCGGTGCTGGCCGGGACAATCCGTGAAAACATCACGTACGGCTTGAACCGCGAGGCGACGGATGAAGAAATTCAAGAAGCGGCAAGCCTTGCCAATGCCCATGCGTTTATCGACGGCTTTCCGCAAAAGTATGACACGATGGTAGGGGAAAGGGGAATCAATCTATCCGGCGGCCAGCGCCAGCGTATTGCCATTGCACGGGCGATTTTGCGAAATCCGCAGTTTTTACTGCTTGACGAAGCCACGGCAAGCCTTGACAGCGAATCGGAAAAATTAGTCCAAGAGTCTCTGGATGAAGTGATGAAAGGGCGCACGTCATTTGTCATCGCCCACCGGTTATCGACCATTTTAAAGGCCGATCAAATTGTCGTCATGCAAGAAGGAACGGTCACAGGCGTCGGTACACACGAAGAATTGATGAGCAGCCATGACTTTTACCGTAAACTCGTCCAGCAGCAATTCCAGTGGGAAGAGAATATCGAGCATGTTTCAAAGCCTGTGTAGTGTGAGCGACTACACAGGCTTTTTTATCCTGCCCGAGTAGTAGGGTCCTGTTTCCGATGTGCGGGATGTGCTGGCTGAGTCAGTGTGCTTGAAATGAAAAAGAACCATGTTCAAAAATTTTTTATAAAGATTTTAGGGAATTTTAAGGTTTGTTTGATATAGTCTCCTTGAGGAAGATACGCTAAGCTTTTTGGAGCTGTTTAGAAAGAAGAACTGCGCAAGCTAATGGAAGAGAGTGAATACATCATTTATATAGGCTCTTTTCTAAAAGATTGTTGTTTTTAGATAGGTTTCTTGAAAGATAAGCGTTTAAGGTTGGTTGGAGCGGAAATCAACCACTCCCCACTACTTGTTAAATAGCAACAAAGTTTGCGAAAACAGCCTTTATATAAGATGCGGGTACGGGGGTGATCAATAATGTCCATCAAAACGAGATTTCTGTTGTCATACATTGGAGTAATCGCTATGTCGATCGTGTTATTATTGGCAGCCGGCTTTCTGATTTTATTTTCGATAACAGGCGATATAAAATCCGTAGAGAATTTTTATAAAAAATATTACGTCCAAAAGCCGTTGACTACAGCAGAAGAAAGTGCCTTTCTCGATTTAAAGCTGCTGGCTAAACATCATTCTGACCAGCTTTTGAACGAAGAACAGTTACAGAAGATTGAACAGGCGGAAATCGGTATCGTGATTAGAAAAGATACGAACATCACATATGCTTCGCCGTTTTTTGACAAGCAGTCATTGCGTCATTCTCTTCCTGCGTTCGAAGAGACGAACATCAATACGCGTGATACGATAAAAATTGACGACTTCTTTTTTACCTATGTGAAGTTCGATTTTTATTTTTCAGATAAAAGTCAAGGAAGCATTTTTGTATTGAGAAAGGCAAGCTCATATGCTGAATTGACTCAAGAGCTGTTTCCGATTTTATTTGGCCTCTTGCTTTTGCTATTCATTATGATAATCGGCCTTTTGAATTATTTAGTTTCACGAAGTATTATTAAGCCTATCGGAATATTAAAAGAAAGTTCGGAGCGAATCAAATCAGGAGATTTAAACTTTCAAATTAAAGCGAGTTCAAATGATGAGATTGGACAATTGAACCGGACCTTTGAGCAAATGAGAATAAAGCTAAAGGAATCTGTAGAGCTGCAACTTCAATATGAAGAAAATCGAAAGGAACTTCTGTCCAATATTTCGCATGATTTGAAGACACCCATTACTTCTATTATCGGCTATGTTGAAGGAATAAAAGACGGTGTAGCGAATACTCCGGAAAAGATGGACAGGTACTTAACAACGGTTTACACAAAGGCAAAAGATATGGATTCATTAATCGATGAACTTTTCTTGTTTTCTAAGCTTGACCTGAAGACAGTCCCGTTTTCATTTGAAACGGTGGATCTGGTTCAATATATGAGAGATTATGTAGAAGAACTGCATCTGGACTTGTTTCAACAAGGTATCCATATTGGACTGCATCTCATCCATGAGCCAGTATATGTAACGGCAGATAGAGAAAAGTTAAAGCGGGTATTGGCCAACATAATCGGAAATTGCGTGAAATATATGGACAAAGAAGAAAAGCATATCGATATTTATCTGTTTGATGGACCACATGATGTGGCGGTACAAGTAAAAGATAACGGACACGGAATTGAACCTTCAGCTCTGCCTTACATTTTTGATCGATTTTACCGCGCCGAACAGTCTCGGAATTCACGAACAGGCGGGAGCGGATTGGGGTTGGCTATTGCCAAACAAATCATTAAAGAGCACAGAGGAAATATTTGGGCTGAAAGCGAGATAGGGAAAGGCACAAGTGTCTTCTTTTCCTTAAAGAAAGTGGAGAAAAAAGGTGATGTAACATGAAAAAGATATTGCTTATAGAAGACGAAGTCAGTATTGCAGAATTGCAAAGGGATTACTTGGAAATCAATCATTTTGTTGTCGATATTCAACATTCGGGTGATGCAGGACTACAGCATGCCCTGCAAGGAAGTTATGATTTGATTATACTGGATATTATGCTTCCAGGGATGAATGGGTTTGAGGTATGCAAACAAATACGTGCTGTCAAAAACATACCTATATTACTTGTTTCGGCTAAAAAAGAAGATATCGATAAAATTCGAGGGCTCGGTTTAGGTGCAGACGATTATATTACAAAGCCGTTTAGTCCGAGTGAGCTGGTTGCCAGAGTGAAGGCGCATTTAGCACGTTATGAACGCTTGGCAGGAAGTCAGCCCAAAACAAACATCATATACGTTCACGGAATTTCGATTGATAGACCGGCACGCAGAGTTCATATAAATGGAAAGGAAGTTTTATTTACGACAAGGGAATTCGATTTATTGGTATTCCTTGTGATGCATCCCAACCAAGTGCTAAGTAAAGAACAGTTATTTGAAAAGATTTGGGGGCTGGATTCGGCCGCAGACGTGTCGACGGTCACTGTCCATATCCGGAAATTACGTGAAAAAATCGAAAGAGATCCTGCCAATCCAAAATATCTGGAAACCGTTTGGGGAGCAGGATATCGCTTTAATGTTTAAAAAGAGGATGGGTCAAAAGGGCGAAAAGAAACCCTTTTGACCCATCCTTCTGAAAGGACCCGTCCTAAACTTAATAAACTTTGGCCAGTCCGCGGACTGTTCGTCTACGCATGGACTTGCGCAACGATTTTTTGATTTCCTTGTCTACTTTTGGGCTGGCGTAAACCAAATGATAGATTTCCCTCATTCTCCCGAAAAAGTAAGGAAGAAAGAGGATCCTTTTAAGAGAATTTCGAGAGTGCTTCATCGTTACAAACGATAAACAGCATATCGTCTGGTTGAAGGGGGTGTTCTTTATCCGCCAAAAAGTTCATATCTTCATTAATGGAAATGAGGACGGCCCCTTGTTCAAATAGTGATAAATAAGCATCACGTATCGTTTTCCATTCCGGCATCGGTTTGATTTCGTGAATATTGCTGCCATATTTTTTGCTGAGAAGCTGACGGAAGATATTTGTTGTTCCCGGGTGGAGCGTGGCACGGGCCATCAGTCGGGAAACGGAATCATTTGATAAAATGAAATCGTCCACGTTTACATGTTTAAACTTTCCGATATGACTCTCTTTGCTGATTTCGACGATTGTATGGATATTTTGTTCGTATGTATGGGAGAGTGACTCGACCGCCGTAGCGATAAGGAGTGTTTTGCCATCTGCAAGGGTAGAATCATCAATGGATGAATCGGAAAAAATACAAACCCTTTTGGCGTGTAAAATGTTGGCTTTCAATAAAGTGGCCTCTTCTGATGGATCTCCTTGAACATAGAAGAGTTGATCATGTTCATATGGTACAGAAGGGAATGTATCAATCAGCACGATTTCCGCCAGCGGTTCAGCCGCCAAAACTTCCTCGATGGCATCCTTCGTTTTTTTTGAATAGGTGATATATATGTAATGGTTTTTTCGCTTATACATTAATTTCCCCTCCGTTTTCAATCGATTGTATGTCGAAATCAAATCGACGAATCTTGAAATAAGCAAACCAATGATCCCGATTCCAAATAAAAACAGAAACATGCCGACAAGTCTGCCTCCCGTTGTTTTGGGGGAATAATCTCCATACCCGACGGTCGTCAACGTCGTCATCGTCCACCACAAACCTTCAAATAAAGTCGGGAATGTTTCCGGCTCCAGCAGGTGAATGGAAAAAGTCCCAAATGAAATGATGGCCGCTGAAAGGAGCAAAATCGTCACAAATTTTAATTTAATGAACTTCCTCCAAATTTGAAAAAAGATATGCATCTTAAAAAGCCTCCTTTCTTTTATTCTACCAAAAAATAGGAGGGGAATTGAGCATCTATATCAATCTATTTAAAGTACGGATTCAGGCCATCTGAGTCATGGATTGTGAATGTCTCTTGATTATATGAAGAAATGTCAAGTGAATATGTGTAATCAGACAGAAAGAGGTAGTCACAATTACTTAAGCATAAATGAAAAGACATGGAGTGATGAACACCCATGTCCTTGATTTATTTATATATATCGTTAGTAAGTATTTTTTTCTGCAATGCTGTATTCTTCAAGAAGTCCCATGAATAATCCGAATCCGAACATGACCATAGCTGATCCCATGACGCCCAGGCTTAACATAGTGAGAAAGAAATCACGGTTGTAATCGCTTACAAAGAAACTTAAAAGGAATAGAATTCCACCGATAATAAGCTGTACCGTTGCAATGGATTTGCACATTTCTGTCATATTGTTTGATCGACCGTTAAAGCGTTTCATTTGATCATCCCCTTTGTCGTTGTCCCTTGAATAAAAAATAACATAATGTTCACAAATTTGCAACAATTAGTTCAAAATATCGTCACAAATTATGAAAAAATTTCTAGTTTACATATTTTTTGCCATATGAGTGGAGATTAAAAATAACCCAAAACATAACTGTTGACTTTTTATTTATATTGTCTAAAATTAAGTTGTGCACAATTTAATTTCGAGAAGGATGTCCATTCATGAATGAAGAACAATATTTAAAGTTGGAAAACCAATTATGTTTTGCAGTTTATGCTTGTTCGAAGGAAATCACCAAATTGTACCGAGAGCATTTAGAGGAAATGAACCTTACGTTTCCTCAATATTTAGTAATGCTTGTACTATGGGAGAAAGATGAACGGACGGTTTCGGATCTCGGAGAGAAGTTATACTTAGATTCAGGGACACTGACTCCGATGTTAAAAAGAATGGAACAAACCGGTCTCGTTCAACGTGTTCGCTTGAAAGAAGATGAACGAAAAGTGGCAATTTCTTTGACGGAGAAGGGGAAGGCCTTAAAAAAGCAAGCCGCATGTATCCCGAAAAGCGTCGCGCCGAGTTTTGGCATCACGAAAGAGGACTACCTTGATTTATTAATGCAGCTGAATCGCATAACGACTCAATTACGAAAGGGAGAATGAACAATGGAACCATTATACACAGCGACTGTAACGGCAACAGGCGGCCGTAACGGAAAAGTACAATCAGAAGACGGGATCATCAATTTAGATGTGAAAATGCCGAAAGCACTAGGTGGAAGCGGGGAGGCAGCTACAAATCCAGAGCAATTGTTTGCGGCTGGATATGCGGCTTGCTTTGACAGTGCGTTAAATCTTGTGATTCGCCAAAAGCGCGTGAAAGTTGAAAGTACAGAAGTAACCGCTCATATTTCCATCGGTAAAGATACAGACGGCGGTTTCGGTTTAGCGGCTGTATTGGATGTGAAAGTGGAAGGAGCAAGCAAAGAGGAAGCGCAGCAGCTAGTGGAAGCGGCACACCAAGTTTGTCCGTACTCAAAAGCGACAAGAGGAAATATAGAAGTCCAGTTGAACGTTCTTTAACAGTTGTTTTTAGTAAAGTGAAATTTCTGTCAGTGGGGGGGTTTTTACGGATAAATGATAAAACGGCCTATTCGGAATTCGAATAGGCCGTTTTACTTTCTGCTTCAGTTTTAGTAAACCACTTAATGATCAGTGCATCAGAGGATCTACAGGAGGATCGAGGGGATCTTGTTTAAGTTCGACTTTCATGAGATCGGAGTTACGGAAGAAGAGGGTAGGTTCATTCATTTGGTCACTCGTTCTTTGGCCGACGAATGAAAGTTCAAGTCTCTCAACACCTTCATCAAGGTTTCCCTTAAGATAAAAGTGAAGGATATTGCCTGGTTGAGCAATGGAAGAAAAGAAGAATGTTTTCGTCAGGCAGCTATTGGAAGGAATCAATTGAACATCATCAGGATAAGTAATTCCAACTCCTGTGTCATCAAAAACATCGGTGAATAATTGGAATTTCAAATCTATGTCAGAGGGATTTCTAATGGAAATATGAACGGCATCCGGGGGGCCGCCTTGACGATCACCTGTGATTCTTCCCGGAATTCGCATCGGTCCCGTTGTGAGAATCAGAATTTTTGTCATAAATGATATCAGCTTCCTTTTTGAATTTGGTCATATATATTATGAGAAGCGGAGAAAGGGGATATGGACAAAGTTCCTGAGGGTTTTGTCTATTTTTTCGTTTAAGAGTGACAACTTGTGATCATGTATGATTTTTAAAGAACGGGTCATAAAATCAACAAAGAATCCCTTGAGAAAGAGCGTATTCGCAAGGGATTCTTTGTTAGTTCGAGATAGACATTTTTACGACCTTTATCTCTAAAAAATTATTTCCCGCCTTGACTCTGATCAACTCTGAATTTCACCTAGCCTAAACAGTAGTTTCATCCTCCATTTACATACTTTAACAATTATTGGAGAAAATATTCTACAAATAAGTAGACACTGGAGTAAAAATTTAATGAGATTCATTAAACAATTGTTAAAATATAACAAGGTTACGGATATAGACTTTGTTTCCTCAACACAAATAGCCAAACCAACTAAATCTGTATTCTTAACAGTTGACGAGAATATTTCTTCTATAAAACAAACCTTTTCAGGTGCAGAGGATTTAGTAATAAAGGAACTGAAAACGGGAACCGTACAAGGTGCAATGATTTACCTCGAGACAATGGCAGATAAGGAAAAAATACAAAAATACATAGTAAAAGGTTGCCTAGAAGCAAATATAGAGACGATTCAAAATGTACTTCATGCTAATTTTCAGGCGTCAACGGATTTCAATGAGGTAGAGGATGCTCTCTTAGAAGGTTTTTGTGTTTTATGCTTGCATGGTTTTGAACCGCTTTATATCGCAGAGGTATCTATTTCTGAGGAGCGCTCAATTACGGAGCCGGAAAATGAAAAAGTTGTTCAGGGATCCCATGATGGGTTTATTGAAAATCTTTCAACGAATCTTTATTTACTGAGAAGGACCATGAAAAGCCCTAATCTTTGCACGAGATATTTTTCAGTTGGCTCGCAAGTGAAGTCAAAAGTAGCACTTGTCTATATGAATAATCTTGCAAACGAAGAAGTGGTCCGTGAATTTGACCGTCGTTTAAAATCCATTGCAATGGATCATGTTTTAAATATTGGATTCTTAGAGGAACTGATCGAGGACTCAACATTATCACCTTTTCCACAAGTTTTAAATACAGAAAGAGTGGATCGGGTAGTTGGCCATTTGAATGAGGGCAGAGTGGCTGTCATCATGGAAGGAAACTCGACTGCTTTACTTTTGCCGGTTACGTTTTTTGCCTTTTATCAATCACCTGATGATTATAATTCCAGATGGCTGATTGGTACATTCATTCGCTTCATTCGCCATGCAAGTTTTTTAATTTCGATTCTATTGCCGGCTTTTTATATCGCTGTTATTGCCTTTCACTTTGAAGTGCTGCCTGATGAATTGGTCCTTCCTATCGGAAGTTCGATCGATAAGATTCCTTTTCCGCCATTGATTGAAGCATTGATTATGGAGTTAACCATCGAACTAATTCGCGAGGCCGGCATACGCCTTCCTTCAAGAATCAGCCAAACGATTGGGATAGTCGGCGGGCTTGTGATTGGTGATGCTATCGTTCAAGCAGGTTTTATTTCGACGACGATGATTGTTGTCGTTGCCGTGACAGCTATTTCTTCTTTTTGTGTTCCGTCACATGGAATGAGTGACGCGGTTCGATTGCTGCGGTTCCCATTCATGTTCCTCGCTGCCTCATTTGGATTTGTCGGAATCGTTCTTGGTTATATTGTGCTTTTAGCTCATTTATGCAAGTTAGAGTCATTTGGTACACCTTACTTCGCTCCATTCGCTCCGCTCAGGATAAAAGATATTAAAGATACGTTTTTGCGTTTGCCAGTTTGGAAATTCAATACAAGACCTCTGGATTCACATCCTAAATATATGAAACAACAAGCAAATTCAAGGGGATGGAAATACGATGAACGCAAAAAAAGATAGTATTTCAAATACACAACTAACTTTTATGATTATTCAATCTCAAATTGGAGTTGGTATTTTATCATTACCCCATGATGTGTCGTTAGTTTCTAAAAATGATGGATGGATATCTACATTAATTGCAGGCCTGATTGTACAAGTCGTCATTTTCGTCATATGGGGGCTTTGCAGTAGATTTCCGTCGTTAACCATTTTCGAAATCATTCCGCATTTATTAGGGAAAGGATTAGGGAAGGTTATTGTAGCGAGTTACATCGTGTATGGTACCGTTACAGGCAGTTTAGTTGTGGCCCGTTATAGCCAGATCATTGATATATGGATTTTACAAAAGACGCCAAACTGGATCTTGATTATTTCAATGCTGGCGGTTTGTGTATATTTGGTGAAAGATAATTTAAGGAGCATGGCTCGTTTTTACGTGCTGGTTACTCCACTGCTACTCGTCCTATTCGGCCTGATTACCTATACACTTAAAGATGCCAATTTTTTATACATCTTTCCAATTGGTCAAACGGATATCTTAACGATGATAAAGGGGGCAAGAGAATCGGCATTTTCTATGTTAGGGTTTGAATTTATGCTGCTGCTCTATCCTTATGTACAAGCATCTGGAGCTCGCAAACTCATGGCCATTTCAACGGCCAATATATTCGTCACGCTGTTTTATACGTACATGGTTTTTGCCAGCCTGGTCTATTTTGAAACGAGGCAGGATATCTATCTGACTCCACAGCCTTTACTGTATATGATCAAAGCCTATTCTTTTCAAGTCATCGAACGAACCGATTTATTTTTCTTATCTATTTGGATTATATCTGTTGCCACTTCGATTGCAACCTGGCTTTTTTTCTCTTCAAATGGATTGAAATATCTTTTTGGACGCGGAAGTTACTCTGGATTTCTTCCTTATATTGGAGGCGCTGTTTTTATCACGGCTCTTTTTGCCAATGATGAAACAGCCCTTAAAAAATTTAATGACTATTTGGAATCAGCTCACTATGTCTTCATTGCCATCATACCCTTGCTCTTATTGCTGATATCCTTTCTCTTTCCTTCAAAAAGACTTGGGGATCATGCAAAATGAAAATCAAAAAAATAGTTCCAATCGGTATATGTTTATCGTTATTAACAGGATGTTGGGACCAAAATTTAATGAAAAATGCTGTATTGATTCAAACCATCACTTTCGATCATAGCGATGAAGGGGAGCTTCTAATAGGAATTTCCATACCAAAATTGAACAGAGCGTTAACGGACTCGGGCCAAGAAAAGATTGGCAGTGAAACGTTATCTACAGTCGCAAATACTCCAAGAGAAGGGCGAATGAAGCTAAATACAGAGATACCTGGTAACTTAGATTCTTCGAAAAATAAGCTTATCTTATTTGGTGAACAATTTGCAAAGGGAGACATTTATCCCCCTTTAGACGTCCTTTGGCGTGATCCGCGAAGTTCCTTGAGTGCCAAATTGGTAGTCATGAAAGGACAAGCACTCGAAGCACTTAGCATTACGCCAAAAACTGAACCAAACATCAGCCAAAATATTTTAAATTTAATTCGAAGCACTGAAACAAGTACCGTTATTCCTAAACAAAGCATTCAGACACTTGCTTCAGAAATACTCGATCCCGGTGAAGATTTTGTTTTGCCCTTATTAAGTTTAGGGCAGAAAGGCAAAACAGTAGACGTTGCAGGCCTGGCATTATTTGATGAAAGAAAAATGTCCGGGGATTTATCTTCAAAAGAATCGCCGCTTTTTCTTTTACTGAATAACAAGAAAGGAAAACATGCCCGCTTTACAAAACGTGTCAACGAAAATGAAGAAATGGAGATGACGAACTTTATTTCTCTAAATGTCGATCATATGAAACGAAAGCTAAACGTTTCTGTGAAGGGCGGGGGAGAAGTTTATGCGAACCTGAACTTACAATTGAAAGTACTAGTAGAAGAATATCCGAAAGGGAATGTACCTAAGGAACTTGAGCAGCTAAACAAAAAATTATCGAGAATCTTTACCGATGATGCAGAAGAAATAATAAGAAAGCTGCAGGAAGCCAATTGTGATGCATTTGGTATTGGAAGGCATCTAATTGCTTTTCATCATGCTGACTGGAAAGAAATCGATAAGGAAACATACTTTCAAGATGTAGTATTTAAAACAAAAGTCGATGTGGAGATTATTCAGCATGGTATTGTAAAATAGCAGCCCTATAAAGGAAACTTCCATCAGTAGGGGTCTTACTGACCGTTAATGCGGGATAAAAGAACAGCCCATAAAATCAATAAAAATCCCCTCGAGAATGAACGTATTCTCGAGGGGATTTGTTAGCTTGCGACGGCATTTGTACTACTCTTATTTCTTCAACAATAAATAGACGAAATACGGCGCGCCGATCAATGCGACCATGATACCTGCCGGAATACCATCGGGAGCGGCCACATTGCGTCCGATCGTATCTGCAAGCAACAAAAGCCAGCCGCCAAGCAGAATCGCGACGGGGATAAACAGCTGATTTCTCGGCCCGACTAAAGCTTTGGCGATATGCGGGGCTATTAGCCCGATAAAGGTAATGCCGCCAGTGACAGAAACGGCCGCGGCTGCGAGCGCAACAGCTGTTAACATTAAAATGATGCGCTCTTTTTCGACCGATACACCGACGCCGATGGCCACAGGTTCACTTACTCCCAGGAGATTCAATCGGTTGGCTTTGTATAAAGTAAACGGAATAAGGACGATCAGCCATGGCAGGATGGCCCAAACAAAAGGCCAATCCGTTCCCCAAATATTTCCGTTCAGCCATTTAGCGATAAAATCCACTTTTGCACGTTCAGCAGATGAAATAAGGACGATCATCAGCCCGGAAAATGCCATTGCAAACCCGACCCCGACCAGCACTAGTTTTACCGGCTGAAGACCCGCGTTTTTGTTATATGAAAACATATACAGCAAACATGCCGTTAGCAGGGCCCCGACAAATGCGACGAGTGGCAGCAAGTACACGAAGGAACCCGCTTCAATCGGGAAAAACAAAAAGAAAACGGCAACGGCGACACCTGCGCCGGAGTTAATCCCTATAATGCCGGGATCAGCCAAATCATTTCTTGTGATTCCTTGCAAAATTGCACCGGATAAGGCAAGTGCCATGCCTGCTAACAGTGTAATGATCATCCGAGGTAATCGAATGGAAAATAAAACAAATTCTTCTTTAAACGTTCCTTGACCGAGAAGGGTTGGAAGCAGTCTGTCGTAAGAGAGGGAGGCGTATCCCATGCCCATTCCCAAGACGACGGAAATCAGAATAAGTGCCAGTAATAGAAAGAGAATCAGTCGTTGTTTTTTCAGTAAAGCCGGTTGAATCATGAGAATGCTTTCCCTCCTTTATGCACGATAAACAGGAAGAAAGGCAACCCCATTATCGCAATAATGGCCGCTACAGGTGTTTCATACGGAGCGTTGATCGTCCGGCCGAGTGTATCGGCCAAAAGCATGAAAACGGCACCTGCAATCACCGACATCGGGATGATAAAACGGTAATCGGTTCCCACGATGGCACGAACGATATGGGGAACCATTAAACCGATGAAGGCCATATTTCCGACAAGTGCCACAGAAGCGCCGGCGAGCAGAATAATCACAATAAAAAGAATGGCTTTGACTCTAGTGATTTTTTGTCCCAAGCCAACGGCAACTTCCTCGCTTAAACTAAGAATGGTCAGCTGCCTGGAGAAGAAAAGGGAAATAAGAATCCCTGCCAAAATGAACGGAACAATGATTTGAAGCTGGTCCCATGTCGTGCCGATCATTCCTCCTGCCGTCCACATGGATATATCTTTTGAAATTTTAAAGTAAATACCGATTCCTTCTGCGATTGCATAGAGAAATGCCGATACGGCGGAGCCGGCCAATACAATTCGAAGAGGGGAAAAGCCTCCCTTTTTCATTGCGCCGATACCGAACACCATCATTGTCCCTACAGCCGATCCGATAAAGCAAGTAATCATAATCCCAAAATAATTGATGGAAGGGATAAAGGCGATGGTAATCGCCAATGCCGCGTAAGCTCCGGCCGTCAGTCCAAGCAAGCCTGGATCGGCGAGTGGATTTCTCGTCAGTCCTTGCATGATGGCACCGGAAACGGCGAGGGCAGCACCGACAAAAATGGCCGCCATCTCACGCGGCAGACGAATTTCCCTGATAATCGAGATTTTATCACCGGCAGCGTTGGAGGTAAGGGCCAGCCAAACATCTTTGATGGTGGTGTCTGCCGCTCCAAAAACCATGGCAACAATAAACGCCCCGATAAACACAAGCAATCCTGCAAGCAGTTTATAGACAAATGGAATGGAAGGTTGAGTTTGTTTAGTCATTGGTCTCTCATCTTTTCTTTTATAGAATATATAGATCGATTTAGAAGATTCGACATGACCAAAGAACGGACATGTCAAAAGATAACCGTTTAAGGTTGGTTGGAGCGGAAGGTGCGAGACTCCTGCGGGAGCAGCGGGACAGGTGAGACCCCACAGGCTGTAAGCCGAGGAGGCTCACCGCACGCCCCGCGGAAAGCGAGCAACCTGGAGCGGAAACCACTTCCCACTACTTGTTAAATAGCAACAAAGTTTGCGAAAACAGCCATATTTAAAGAAAGGCCCTGTCACGAACCCCATGATTTTATTGGGGATTCATGACGGGGCCTTTTATCGTATTAGTTACCAAGAAAGCTTTTCTTAAAGTAATCTAATTGCATATCTAACGTTAATGGGTCGTTGAAATAGAATTCTTTTGCATTGACTTCGAATACTTGATTGTTTTTAACAGCCGGAATGTTTTTATAAGTCTCTGTTTCCTGGAATGAATTATCCGTATCCGCGTTCTTGCTCAAAATCATATAGTCTCCGGCAAACTCAGGAAGGACTTCCGCTGATAGGGCATAGTAACCGTCTTTTAACGCCATTTCTTTTACTTTTTCAGGCATCTTTAATTTCATTTCTTGATATAAAATTTCTGTACCGCGTCCCCAGTTATCACCGAATACGTAAAGCTGTTTATCGAAGTTTTCGATAACGGAAACGGTCGTGTCTTCACCGATTTTCGCTTTAATGTCTTCGCCGGCCTTTTGGGAGCGTTTTTTGAAGTCGTCGACCCAAGCTTGTGCTTCTTTTTCTTTATTTAACAGTTTACCGATTTCTACATGTTGGGTTAAATAATCTACTTTTCCGTATGTATACGTGACAGTAGGAGCAATTTGATTCAATTTATCCACGTTTTTAATATTGGATAAGCCGATGATTAGGTCGGGCTCTAACTCAATGATTTTTTCTAAGTTTTCATCTGATACTTCTTCCGCATCTTTTAATTTGTCGGCAAAGCGCGGGTTCATTTTTGACCATGAATCAACACCGACAACATTGACATCTAAAGCCATGACATTACCTGCGAAGGAAGAAAGGACGACAACGCGCTGCGGATCGGCAGGAACTTCAACAGGGCCGTTTTCCGACTCGTATGTAATGGTTTCTGGTTTATCAGTTTCTTTAGCAGATTCGTTGTTGTTTTCGGTTGACTTGTTGCTGCAGGCACTAACCATGAGCACGAATAACAGTAGGAATGGAATCAAAAGTTTCTTCATCTTGTTGTTCTCCTTTTAGTAGGTTGTAAGTGATACACATTGGCTTGTTTGTTCGGGGGTCTCTTCCGATTTCGGCATCAATCTGAAACACTTTTTTCAGTACGTCACGGCGAATGACCTCTTCACAACTTCCGGCTTTCACGATTTCTCCGTCTTTTAAAGCGATAATATAATCGGCAAAACGGGCTGCCTGGTTTAAATCATGGAGGACCATGACAATCGTGCGCTGCTGTTCTTTATTCAGTTTTTGCAGTAGTTCCAATACTTCCAGCTGATGCGCCATATCCAAATAGGTCGTCGGTTCATCAAGAAAGATAATGTCGGTTTCTTGGGCAAGGGCCATGGCGATCCAAACGCGCTGGCGCTGGCCTCCCGATAGGGCATCCACCGAGCGGAACTTAAAGTCTTTTGTGCCTGTGACCTCCAGTGCCCAATCAATGACTTCATAATCTTTTTTCTTCAGGCGCCCAAAGCCTTTTTGATAAGGGAAGCGGCCATAGGATACGAGCTCACCGACCGTCAATCCGCTTGCACTTTCGGGTGTTTGCGGGAGAATCGCCATTTTTTTGGCAAGTACTTTCGTGTTTTCCTTTAAAATATTCTCTCCGTCTAACACCACTGTTCCAGATTGAGGTGAAATAAGGCGGGTGATCGCTTTCAATAGGGTAGACTTCCCGCAGCCATTCGACCCGATAATGGTGGTGATTTTTTTATCTGGAATTTCCACGCTGAGATCTTTCACGATTAGACGTTCACCGTAGCCGATGTGCAAGTGATCTGTATATAGGCGAACCATTTGTTAACCCCCGTTTTGATAATAGTTAACTGATAATGATTATCAGTTTCGGATAGTTAAATACTATAATTCTTTTATTATATTGTCAACAGGCATTGTAAAAATGATGAAAAAGAGGTACTATCATGTTATCGATGATAATGATAATCACTATTAATTTCCGGGGAGTGAACGGAAGTGAAAACGGAAGAATTATTTGATGTAACGGTAATCGGAGGAGGGCCGGCAGGGCTTTACTCGACTTTTTACAGCGGACTGAGAGAAATGAAAACGAAGCTTATTGAGTATCAGCCGCAATTGGGCGGGAAAATACATGTATATCCTGAAAAAATGATTTGGGATGTAGGAGGGTTGACGCCCGTTTCAGGAGCCCAATTAATTGAACAGCTTGTAAAGCAAGGACTAACATTTAACCCCACGGTCGTGTTGAATGAAAAAATAGAGTCGATTACACGGAACGGAGATGGTGTGTTTATACTGCAAGCCGCTTCGGGTCAAAGGCACTTTTCCAAAACGGTCATAGTGGCCGTCGGCAGCGGGATATTGAAGCCTCAAAAGCTTAAAATAGAAGGTGCGGAGAGATTTGAAGTATCGAATCTAAACTATACGGTGAAGTCTTTAAAGCGTTTCCAAGACAAAACGGTCATCATTTCAGGGGGAGGAAATTCCGCGATCGATTGGGCGAATGAATTGGAGCCGATCGCCAAAAAAGTGTATTTGACTTATCGAAAAGATGCGTTGGCAGGCCATGAAGCGCAAGTCACTCAACTCATGAACAGTTCGGCTGTTTGCTTTTTCAATACGTCGATTACAAAGCTCATGGCTTGCTCTAATCATGAAGTCATTGAACGGGTTGAATTGACCAATCATGAAACGGGGGAGGTTTCCTATTTGCCTGTCGATGAAGTGGTCATCAATCATGGTTACGAGCGGGATGCGACATTGCTCGAAAATAGCGAATTGGATATTGCCATCGCGGACCAGTATTATATTGCGGGAAATGCAAACAGCGAATCTTCCATAGCGGGACTGTACGCTGCCGGAGATATTTTAAAGCATGATGGAAAATTGAACTTGATCATGGGTGCTTTCCAGGATGCAGCGAATGCCGTAAACAAAGCAAAGCAATTTATCCAGCCTGACGCGAGCAGCAGCGCAATGGTTTCTTCACACAATGAGGTCTTTAAAAAGCGCAATCGGGAATTAGTGAAGCACATGATGAAAGCATCTAGCTCGATGGCGTTGTAGCGGCTGATAAATTTTAACACAATCTTGATCAAGGATGAATGAAATAATCATCGTTTCCCAAGTAAGAGGAAAGAGGCGCTCACCATTATAGGGAGCGCCTTTTTGAGTAGAAAGCAGGTGGAATTGCCTTCAAGAACCTGGTTTCAGATTAATACAATTCAACTATTTGGACAAGAAGATTGACAGATTACCTGACATCATTAAACTGCGCGGGTGGATGCTTCACTTTTCTCTTCAGCTAATTGCCGTCGATACCTTATGTAAAAGATGATCGTCATCAAGAGAGAGAAGCTTCCAAACGTGACTGTCATGAATGGCAGTCCGACCGCATCAAGGAGAAAGCCTGTGATGAGCAGGATGACCTGGAAAATCAGGCGTTCGAGCATATTCCGGAACGAGAAGAACCGGCCGTGATAATCTTTTGGCACTCTTGTTTGAAAAATGGTAGCGGCCGTCGGGAAGAAACACCCGACAGAAAAGCCAAATACGGCAAAAGCGAAAACCGCCATCATTGGAATATCGGCCAAATAAAGAAGCAGCTGCGACAGACCGATCATAAATGAACAGAAGAATAAGATCGTATAGGGCGAGCTTTTACGGCTGATTTGCTTAACAAAGAAAGCCCCGATCATAAAGGATAGTCCTTCAGCCGTATAGAGCCAGCTTTTGATAGCCGAACTATTTTGCAGTTCGCTGATGTTGATGACAATCAAGTTAAAGCCTCCGATGAATAGGAGGGGAACCAGCGTCATCACGAGGGTCATAAAGACAATCGGAAGCCCTTTTAGGACAGGAAACAAGTCTTTAAAGTTCGTTTTGGCAGGAGTCTCTTCTTCTGATGCCTGTACTGCCAGCTTTTCGTCAAAGCTTAAAAACCAAGTAAGGATAAACAAGCCTAAATAGGCGACGAGCGAGGCGACATAGAGCATCGACAATGACATGACGACTAAAAAAATGCCGGCAACCGCGGTTCCTAACACGCGTGAAAGCGAAGAGGCATTCATATAAATGCCGTTTAGCTGAAGCAAATCCTTTTCATCGACCACAAGTGGAATGGCGGCTTGCAAGGCAGGGAAATAGAAAGCCGCAGAAACTTGTATGAAGATGAGAAAGACGATCATCCACCAGATGGAGCCTGTTTGAATGGCGATGAGCATAAAAATGACCCCGACGGTCCGGGCGAACCCTGCAATGAGCATGACTTTCTTTTTGCTCGTTTGGTCAGTAATCCGGCCTGCTAAAGGTCCAAACGCCACACCCGCCAATAAGCCGGCGGCTAAAATGGCTGCTTTCAGAAAGTCCGAAGGCACCTTTTCCTGCATAAACTCCAAATTTCCGATAATGCCAAGCCATAAGCCGAGGCCCGCAATAAAATCTCCGATTAATAAAATCCATACATTCTTGTTTTTCCACATGGTGATAGCCTCTCCATTCGTTTATTTCGCTTTTCTAAGGATACGGCAATTTTGCCATTTAATGAAGTTATTTTTTAAAAATACTGGATTTTAGAACAGGTATTACATCAACTGACACATCAAACACTAGAAAAGGTATGTAGCGATAGGATAATTGGAAATAATTTAAACATAAGGAGGTGGATTCGATGCCTAAAAATGCATTGGAGGCTTTATTGAAGGTCATTCATTCTCTTATCGATGATGAACCGAAACCAAACTTGCATATAGGGGAAGCGATGTCCTGCTGGACCTATTATGCCATGCTGAAAGAAGCGGTATCGCTCGAACAAATCGGAATGAACACAACAAAAAATCCTGAATTGTATGACGTAATTGAAAAATCCTGTTCTGGCGCTGATTCTCAAACCAAAAGACTGGAGGAGTTTATGAGAAACGAAGGGGTGTCTCTTCCTCCGGTATCCGAACCTAAACCGAAATCTAATCCGGATGGCATTCCCCTTGGAGCAAAAATGACCGATGATGAAATTGCGAATATTGTTTCCGTAAAATTGGTGGCTGCCATCACGTTTTGTGCTACGGCTGCTTCACAATCGGTCAGGAATGACGTCGGCATGATGTTTTTAGAGTTTCAAACCGAAGCCATGCGACATAGTGTCTTATTAAAATCTGTGATGAAAAAAAGAGGATGGTTGAAGTATCCCCCAGAATACGTTCCTCCGGGATTATTGAAATCTTGACCATAATAAACCGACTCGAAGCGCTGGAGTCGGTTTATTAAGTATTTTTTCGACGTTCAGCAGATGAAATAATCTAACATTTGTAGGGAATAATGATGAAATAAAGAAAGCATGAATCTGATTTGTAGCAATCGTTCTTTTTACGTGGCTGTTTTCATCCTTGAGCATAATCCAGAGGAAACGAAAATCAACATTAAATGTTAACATAGTCATTTTTTAAAGAAGGTGTTTCGATGGAGGATAAAACAAAGATTCGTTTAACGTCTGCTGAAATGTCCAGTTTGTGGTCACAGTACATGAGTGATACGGCTTCTATCTGCGTCATGAGCTATTTTTTAGCGAAAGTGGAAGACGAAGAAGTGCGTCCGATTGTAGAATATGCCTTAAACTCCAGTAAAGGAAGCATTGCCTTTTTGCAAGATTTTTTTCGGAAAGAGAGCTTTCCGGTTCCGGTCGGATTTACGGAGCAAGATGTGGATATAACAGCTCCACGACTGTTTTCCGATACGTATATGTTAATGTATTTACGGAGCATGTCCATTCTCGGGATGGCGGCGAGCAGTGCAGCGCTTGGGCTTGTGACCCGCTCGGATTTGCTCGATTTTCATAAAAGGGTGTTTAAATCGGCTGTTATGCTGCAGGATTTATCAAGGGAATTGATGTTAAAGCAAGGAACGTATGTGAGGCCACCTTTTGTTTCCATTCCCGATAAGGTTGATTTTGTAGAGAAGCAGCATTTTTTGGCTGGATTTTTAGGAGAAAAAAGACCGTTGACAACGATTGAAGTGACCCATCTTTTTATGAATGTGCAGACGAATGCGGTTGGAAAGACATTAATGATCGGTTTTGCTCAAACTGCCCAAAAGCCGGAAGTCAAACAATTCTTGGTAAGGGGAAAGCAAATTGCACAAAAACACATGAACTTTTTTAGTGATATTTTAATGAAAGAGGACTTGCCCGCCCCCATGTCGTGGGATACGGCCGTTTCGGATTCAACGACAAAAGTCTTTTCGGACAAGTTGATCATGTTTCATGTATCGGTGATGATCGCAGCAGGAATCGGGAATTACGGGACGGCTATGGCTGCGAGTCCACGACGGGATCTTGGGATGAGGTATGCGTCATTAATTCCGGAAATTTCCTTATATGCGGAAGACGGAGCCAACATCATGATTAAACATGGATGGTTGGAAGAGCCGCCGCAAGCAGATGATCGAAATCGTCTGGCAAAAGGGTAAGAAATCAATGGGTGATATCCGTTTTGAAGAAGCATGGGGGCAGGAAACGAAGGATTGAATTCAATGAAAAGTACGTTTAAGAGGAAAAGGCTCCAACAAACGCATTGTTTGGAGCCTTTATCGTTTTCATGAATGGTCTTAGAAGTAAACGGTTCATAAGTGATCCACCTCAATGAATATCCGTTTTTTGAAAATAGGCGATGGCGGCAGTGAAGCCAGTGAGAGAGACGGCCGCAATCGCGATATAGGAGAATTCGGGAGGGTAGGTTGGAAGAAGGGTATCGTTTGCGATGTCGACTGCGGCCATCCATGGAAACAGTCCTCTATCTTCCGAATTGCCGCTCATGACGTTCAATAAGGTGACCACAATCGCAAAGATGATGGGTGGCACATAATTTTTCAAGATAAGAGTAATCAGAATGACTGGACTTGATAAGATAAACAGAAATCCTCCGCCTATCAAAAATTGTGTGAAAGACTTCAAGACCAATGGCGCATTTAACCCTTCAAAATGCAATAATACGCCCAACAATAAAGTCAGTACCCAGGCAATGAACGTCAACAGCATGATCCATATCAAGAGAAGCAATAATTTGCTTGTGATAAAGCTTAGGCGCGATACCGGGATGGTCAATAAATTCTTTAACGTATCTTCCACATACTCGCGATTAAACAAGTAGGCAGCGACGACTGCATACAGCGGGACGCCGATAATGCCGACCGTATACAAATTCGTGTCATGAAACAGCTCCGTAAAGGGGGTGGACGGCTGGTGAATATACGTGGCCATGACGACCATGACAGGGGAGACGATCGCACCTAACAGACTGATGAAGAACATGGAAGAGCGTTTCAGCTTTAATAGTTCCGTATATAAAAGGTTAACCAATCGTTCCGCCTCCCACCAATTTTGTAAAATAATCTTCCAGCCGGTCTTCGCTCATGATGATCTTGGAGACGTCGATATCATGCTGTACAAACATTTTATTGATCATGCCTTGTTGTCCAATATGGGAGTACACGCGGATAGTTCTTTCCTCATGCACTTCGTAATCAAAAATGCCAAAGTGTTTCTCCAGGAGCATCACCGCTTTATTGTCGTTGGAAACTTGGAACTCGAGATACTTTCGGTTTCGCTTCCGAAGCGTATCAAAATCGATTTCTTCGAGAAGCTTTCCTTGATGGATGATGCCCATATGATCGACGAGCTGCTCAATTTCCGATAAAATATGGCTCGATATGAAAATCGTCATATTCCGTTCGGCCGCAAGGGATGTAATGAGCCTGCGCATTTCCTTGATGCCGATGGGGTCCAAGCCATTGGTGGGCTCATCCAAAATCAATAGTTCGGGATAATGGAGAAGGGCTCTGGCAATCCCCAATCTTTGCTTCATCCCCAATGAATAGTTGCCGACGAGTTTTTTATGTTCATGCTGCAGGCCGACGATTTCCAAGGCCTCGTCCATCGCATTTCTCTTATGGACTCCCATGATTTTGGCGTTAATGAGCAGGTTCTCTCTCGCTGTCAGATTTTCATAAAAGCCGGGGACTTCCACAATGGACCCGATTCTTCGCAAAATCGTTTTCTGGTGTTTCATTAAATCTTCACCGAATATTTCGATTTGTCCATCGGTAGGTTTTATAAGCCCTAACAGCATTCGGATCGTCGTCGTTTTACCTGCGCCGTTTCGGCCGAGAAAACCGTAGATGTGGCCTTGTTTTACCGTGATATTAAGGTTGTCGACTGACACTTGATTTCCGTAAATCTTCGTCAAGTTGGTCGTTTTGATGATTGCACTCATACGGGGACACCTTCTTTCGATCAGCTTATGATTCTATGATAAGCAGAAGGTTTTAACTGCTTCTGAATAATTTCTTAATTATTTCTTAAATCGGGGTTGGGATGCTCAGGTTTTGGGATTGAAAAGCCAAAAGCGGTTTTTTCCCACGGGATGCTTTCCGCCCATATCCGTCCGCCGTGCTTTTCGACCAAAGCTTTGGCGATGGCAAGACCCAATCCGCTGCCCCCATCTAAAAGGTTCCTTGATTGATCGCTTCGATACATTCTTTCGAACACGTTTTCCAAATCGGGTTGTGCAATCCCGGGTCCTTTATCCGAGATGACCAACTCATATTCATGGGATGTTTCCATTAGTTCGATCCCGAGTACTTTTCCGTCTTTTCCGTAATGTACCGCATTTTTCATGATATTGGCGATGATCCGCATAAGGCTTAGGCGATCCGCCATAATGAAAGATTCTTTTTCGGGAATATGTACGTTCAATTCCATTCCATGTTTTTTCAAATCAGGCAAACATTCAATCAGCGATTCCCTCGCGATTTCCGAAAAATCAAGAACTTCCAGCTTTAGGGGAATTTCATCCGCATCGAGCTTGGCCATATTAAAGATGTCATCGATCAATTGTTTTAAGCTGTTGGATTTCTTGCCTATGATTTCAAGATATTCCCGTTTTTCTTCTTCGGAAGCGGCAATATCATCTTTTAGGGCATCGATATAGCCGATAATCGAGGTGAGGGGGGTACGGATATCGTGGGAAATGCTGGATAATAGACGCTTTCTTGCCGTCTCCGATTTGATGGTTTGGACGTGGACTCTTTCCAGTTGTTCAATCAATTCATTCATAGAAAAAATCAGTTCATTAAATAAGGGATCGTCCTTGGCAAATAATCTTGTCTTTACATTCCCGTTCACTGCCCGTCTTAACTCTGCAGCTATGAGCTCCAGCCTCTTGCGGAAATGGATGCTCCGTACCCACAGATGGCCATTTATAAAAAATAGCGTCATAAATAAAGCCCATTTGGTCATTTGGAGAGGGGCGTCAGCGATTTCGATCATCAAAAGCCCGGCGGCAGCCATCAATTGAAGGACCAGAAGATAAAAGCCTTTATTATCGCCCATCTTTTTCACCTGCAAACTTGTATCCGATTCCCCATACCGTTTGAATCAACTGGGGATTAGAAGGGTCCGATTCTATTTTTTTTCGGAGTTTTCTGATGTGGACCATGACCGTATTATCGTCTTCTATGTAGTGATTGCCCCAAACGTTGCGAAATAGTTGCATTTTCGTAAAGACCTGGTTGGGATGGGAAACAAAAAACTTCAGCAGCTCAAATTCTTTTGCGGTTAAGGATATCTTCTCTCCGGCTATGGTGACGGTGTATGTTTGCAAGTCAACTGTAATGTCTTTACATTTTATAATGGATTGATTCCGCGGCTGGCTATCGCTCCCAAGTACCAAAAATCGTCTCATAAGCGCTTTGACTCTCGCGACCACTTCATGGATGCTGAAGGGCTTTGTAATATAATCATCCGCCCCTATGCTCAAGCCTAAAATCTTATCCACTTCGTCATCTTTGGCAGTGAGCATCAAAATAGGAACATTCGTTTTTTCCCTGAGTCGTCGGCATGCTTCGATTCCGTCAACCTTGGGCATCATCAAATCCAAAATAATCAAGTGATAATCGTTTTGGTCAAACAAATGAAGGGCTTCCTGGCCGTTTATGACTGTATCGACCTTATACAACTCTCTTTCTAAATACTTTTTTAATAGATCTCTAATCTCTTTTTCGTCATCGGCTATCAATATGCGAATATCTTCCATCTTTTCACCTGCTTATCCGACAATCATTAGACAGGGGCGTTCATTTTCCATGATTAATGACTGATATGGATTTATATATTAAAAATAAAAATGCCAATCTGATTTCCAATCAAAGTTCCAGCATACTCATCCAGAAAAGCAGCATTTTTCCAAGGAATAGACTATCATATAAGGGAAAAATATACAATTGTTTCATGGAGGTTGTTCAAAAGGGCCACCCTCCTTTTTGAACGTATATTTATACGGAATAGATAACGTAAATAACAGCATGACAGAAGAGGTGGGAAGGCTTATAATGATTGCAGGAATAAAGAAAAGGTGGGAAAGATGTGCAACATGGTGAAAGCGGAAAATCAATCGGCTTGCCTTTAGTCATTTCAATTATTGCAATCTCTTTTTCGGCCATTTTCGTCAAATGGTCAGATGCACCGGCTTCTATTTTAAGCATGTATCGCTTATGGCTGGCCAGTCTTTTATTGGTACCGATTGTATGGAAAAAACGGGAGGAATTCCGAAAAATAACGAAGAGGGATGGGTTCTTTTTATTTTGTTCCGGGTTCTTTTTGGCGCTGCATTTCGTCCTTTGGTTCGGGTCTTTAAAGCTGACGACGGTCGCAAGCTCGACCATCATTCTTGCCCTGCAGCCAATCGTATCGCTGGCGGGCGGCTTTTTCCTGTTTAAAGAACGAACAACGCTCCCCGCATTGATGACGATGGGGATTGCCATTGTCGGAGCCGTGATGATCGGTTGGGGAGATTTCGGATTAAGCAAGGAGGCCATTCTCGGTGATATCCTTTCATTTTTAAGCGTCATTGCCGTTGTCGGATACTTATTGATCGGCCAAAGTACCGTGAAAAAAGTATCGCATTGGATTTACAGTTTTTGCGTTTTTGTTTCTGCGTCCATCGTTTTGACGGTATATAACTTAGGAACGGGAACAGAACTTGGCGGATATGAAGCACGTGAATGGGGGATTTTTCTATTATTAGCGACCGTTCCGACGTTATCGCATCTTATCAATAATTGGCTCTTAAACTATGTAAATGCCACTACCATCTCCATGAGCATTTTAGGAGAGCCGGTAGGAGCGACAATATTGGCGGTTATTTTATTGGGAGAGCGCCTCGTCGGCTGGCAAATCGCCGGAGGTTTGCTTGTTCTGTTCGGAGTATTCCTCTTTTTGATTCAGCAGCAAAGACGGATTCCATATAATAAAACCGTACAGCAAGAAGTATAGGATTAATAGAATTAAGAAGAAACACTTCAAATAAACATATGCGGAGTGGACAACGTTTACAGTGAAATTGCCGCAAAGAATCCAGCCCAAAACAGCCTCCTTGGATACCAAGGGGGTTGTTTGAGGTTCATTTTTGTAACAATGTTGATGGCAAAAACGGCCCGGAATGTTTGGGCATTACGGTTTAATGGAAAAACTTTCATGATCGGGATCTGAGGCTAATCCTAATTGGTACTCCATCTTTCTAACATGCTTCCTATGCCGGGAAACTTGACGTTTAAGTCCGTTAAATTGCCATTTTAGACAGTCAATTCGATGTTCGAGCCGATCGACTTGAATTTTTTGACGTTCGAGTTGCTGTTTGGTGTAATCTAAACTTCGATCCATGTCTCTGTTATCTTTTTTTGTCTTGATCATTTTCTCCTCCTTTTTCGAATCCATACAGTTTATGTACAAGCTGGGCAAAGCGTCACGGCTTTTGCAAGAGGTCAATCGTGGATTTTATTAGATGAATAAATGAACGAGGACCTGCCTTAACGTTCAAGGCAGGTCCTCGTTTCATCATACAAGGAGGAGTGAAATATACTTTATTCTATTCTCTTCTTTCAATTATGACTGTACACTTGCCCAACCTATGAGCCTATTTTTGCTGGGATTACTAGATTTTTATCATATATTCGCTCGATTGAAAGAAAAAGATCCTATTGTTTTGGAAACTATAAGGAAATCATATGAATTGGGATTATAGAAGATGCCAAAGATCATGAAATCGGAAATATTTACAGGGAGTCTTCGTTAACGAACAATAGATATGGTAGGAGAAAACCTCAGATTCACTAGAATCCGAGGTTTTTTGATTAGCGATAAAGTTGTAGGAATCTTGCAAAAAAAGGGCGCGTACAATTTATTATTAATAGAGAGAATAGACAAGTGCATAAGCAAAAATAGTAGATTTTAATATTATATAGTACACCTTAAAAGAAAGGAGAGAATGTTATGGCTGGATATTGGTATGATGGTTGTTATTATTCGTATTCATCTGGGCATTCGCATGATAACTGCGGCTGCTCTCATTCACATAGGTATTGGCATATTGATTGCTGCTGCCCTCACCCACCTCGGCCTCGGCATGATGATTGCCGCTGTTTTGAATCATCTAGGTTTTCAAATCATAAGAAAGAGGGTCATAAAATGGACGATTGCGGAAGAAGACGGCACGATGACTGCTGTAAAGATTGTAAAAAGGAAAAATGCGATTGCTGCTGCGTGCCGGGAATTAAGGAACAATTTAGAAGAGGCCAGACTGTTGTTATTTTTGTAGATAACACTTTCTTTGGCGTTGCAATTGCAGGTAAAGTGATGTGTGTAGATTGTGATACCGTTACACTAGGACCTCCTGGCAATTATGATGATCCAATTGGTACACCAATTGTAGATATTGATGCTAGTGGTACATTTTCACTTTGCGACATCAGCGCGGTATTCCCAGTTTAAGAGTGTGGATAGAGTTAACACCTGCTCTTACGATATATGACTCACCGTTTTTAAATTGATATAGCGGCAAGTACCAGGGGTATCTTGCCCTATTATCTTTTTTCGGCAACTTGCAAGATCATATTATTTCATAACATCGATTGTTTTTAAGAAGGAGCTCGCAGCGAGTAAACATTAATCTAGTTAAACAGACTGTTTTGATTACTGATAAAGAAAAAATAGGGAGGGAGTTTCATTGGCATTACCGGATAATCAAGCTTCTATTTTAAGATTTATTGAGAGCTTACCCGAAGGAGTCCATAAAGAAGTATGCAAAAAAGTAGTACCGCAACTATTTAGTAAAAAAAATGGTGCCCGTATGAATATCGATGAGCAACTCATCAAAGAATTGAAACAGACAATCAGCCAAAGTGGTTCTAGCGTATCCAAAAGATCATCTTAATAAATGACCATAATCAGCATGTTCATTATAGTATAATGAAAAGTTCTCGGATTTTTGTCAAATTCGGGGACTTTTATTTTTCAAGCAGTTTCTATGGATGTTTTACTGCCCATTTTTGAAGAGAGTGCGTCTGCGTCTGCCTTTTGTCATATAAAAAGATCGTTCTTAAGCTTCGCTACCTTTATATTGCCCAGTTGTCACGACCGGAAACACGAAAAAATGGAAATTGACAAAACAGCAAGGGGAACGTACAATTACATTAAATTAAAGATAATTATTTTCGAGATAATGAAAAGTCAAGTAAATGACAGCGAATGAAGCTAAATGGTTTTGCATGTTCGTAAATTGGACTTTAATTATGTTAAATATATCTCGAATTAAAAAATAATGAATGGATCATAAATAATCTACACAGAGTAATATAGATGTCAGCAGAGGAAAAAGACACCGGGATATTGAAATGTGGATATATGCAAAAAGCATAGACTGTTCATAAGGAGTGAAAACCATGATTACATTATATACTTCACCGAGTTGTACATCATGCCGCAAGGCGAAAGCCTGGTTGGAAGAACACCAACTGGAATATCAGGAAAGAAACCTTTTTAAAGAGCCGTTAACCGTAGATGAAATCAAATCCATCATCCGATTGACGGAAGAAGGTACGAAAGAGATCATCTCCGAGCGTTCAAAAGTGTTTCAACAATTAGAAATCGATTTAGATGAATTGACACTAAGCGAATTGTACAAATTGATCATCGACCAACCTGGAATGTTGAAAAGACCAATTATTTTAGATGAAAAGCGGGTCCAAATTGGGTTTAACGATGACGAAATTAGAAGCTTTTTACCGCGTAAAGTAAGAGAGGTTCAAATTCAGAGCATATTAAAGGCGGTTAACTAATTCAATATAGTTCAAAGGCCAATCCGATTAGGGTTGGCCTTTGAACTATTGGTAATAAGAATGATGTCATTCTTTCTTTAAACAAGTGTGCGATATGATAAATATGAGGGAAAGAAAAAGCACGACTGGGAAGGTATGCTTTTGATACTTTCTCAGTCGCCCTCTTTAACCTTAATCCTCTTCGTCAGAAGTTTTTCTTATTTCAAAATGTCTAATCGTTCCCAATCTCGTAAAGCCCACACAACTTGGTCATTGGCATAAAGCGTTACCTCATCTAGACCGAGCTGAACAAAATGTCCATTCACAAATGCGGCCCAATGGATGTTTTTCTCAGGAATGGAACGAATGCCATTGATGGAGATAATGTGACCTTGGGACTCCTCAATGTCAAATGCTTTTTTCGTCACTTCGTATAATGTTTCTCCCTCTTGAAACGACACTTCCTTCGTTAGGACTGCTTCATTTTGCTGGTTCATCAATTTGAATGTGCTGACAGTGTCTATAGCAAATACGGATGAGGAAACAAAAAAGAAAAAGATGAACAAACAAATGGTTATTTTTTTCATGTTCATCGTGACAACTCCTTACTGGCAGTGAATTTTTTCATAGTATAAGCAACAACACGAATTTTTATCAGTTTGGCTAAAGGGAGAAGGTGTGGTTTAGTTTCTGAAAGAATGCTTATGTGAACTCCTCTTGAAGAAAGGAATATTCATTATTAAAAAATGTGCTTATTCCAATAAAAGGAATATCTATGTGTTATATTTCTATATAGATGGCGTTATCCAGGGGGAATTTGATGGAACACGAATTAAAAAATTTTATGAAGAAGTGCGACCTTGCAATCAAGCTGGAGGATTTTGATACATTGATGAATTACTACACAGAGGACGCAATTTTAGTTGTAAAAAGTCTACATCAATGTAGGCTTTTTTTCATACTATATTTTGGAGGTGAAAAAATGCCAAGAGTAAGTTACCGAGATTCGGACGTTGCCTTAATGGCAAGGATGATGAGAGCAGAAGCCGAAGGTGAAGGAAAACAGGGAATGTTATATGTTGGAAATGTAATTGTTAATCGTCTTAAAGCAAATTGTTTAGACTTTAAAAATTTAAGAACCATTCCCCATGTTATTTATCAAGTACAAGGAGGAAATTATTCCTTTGAAGCTGTTCAAAAAGGGAATGTATTTTATAATAGAGCAAGACCTGTTGAAAAAAGATTAGCCAAACAAACTTTGGATTATTGGAGAGAACACCCAGCAAAATATGCTCTTTGGTATTTCAATCCATATGCTCCATGCCCTCCAACATGGTACGGTCAACCCTTAAGTGGTCAATTTAAAAATCATTGTTATTATGAACCAAGACCTGGAACATGTGAAAGTGTGTATACCGGAAGCTAAGCTTACTCTTTGAGTAAGCTTCTTTACATATTTTCAGAATATTTATACAGAATAAAATATTATTCCAAGGCAACTAATTATGCCCTCCACACAATTGTTTATTTGGCTCTTTTACCAACTGGGAAAATAATAGGTGTAAAACCTTTGGCTGAAGTTCAGAAAGTGCCGCCTAAGTATCTTTCAAAAGTATTAACGAATTTGGTCAAAGCCGGGTTTATTACTAGAGATGGTGTGACACCAAGAGAGTTTAGAGATTACCTTCCTATTAAGTAAGATGTTCTTTTTTGAAAAAATTATGAGCTTAAAATGTCTCCTTGTTCCATTACCATGAAAGAATGTAATATTCTTTCATTTCCTGTGGTGCAACATTGCGTTTATGCTGAATGGATGGATAACGGGACATTAGTGGAGGAAGAAACTAAATGATGGTCGCCTTTTTAGGCATCTTTTAATTTAATCCAATGTATGATTGGATAGAAAAGCTTACATTCGATACAAACATTAACAAAAAAACCAATGTGCCTTGTTAAACAAATGAGGGAAGGTTAACTAAAGAGGGTGTTAAAAGGTCACGATGTGTTAAAAAGTTTATCCACAACCTGAAAAAGGTATTGATAAAGGTATATGGTAATTCTATTGTCGAAACCTTTACCTAACATTTTAAGTTTTAGAAAGGAGAGAGGTGGATGGAGTCCATCTGGCTAGAGTATGCTTGGGCATTGTTGATTCTAATTGGATTAGAAGGATTGTTATCGGCTGACAATGCCCTTGTACTAGCGGTTATAGCCAAGCATTTACCCGAAGATCAGAAAAAAAGAGCTATAAATTACGGAATCGTTATGGCCTTCGTTTTCCGATTTGTTGCACTTTTTGCCATTTCTTTTATCGCAAACGTCTGGCAGATACAGGCGATAGGAGCAGCTTATCTTCTTTACTTAGGCTTAAAGCATGTCATTCAGGCCCGGTTCGGGAAAGAAAATGAGAATATTCATAAGGACGATGAAGAGGAATCCGCTGGGAAAGGGTTCTGGCCCACAGTAGGGAAGATTGCTTTAGCTGACCTCGCTTTTGCAGTTGATTCAATTCTAGCTGCGGTTGCTATAGCCCTTGGTCTTCCGGATTCACCGCTCGATGACTTCGGCGGCATGGATGGAGGACAGTTTATTGTTGTTCTTCTTGGAGGGATTGCTGGCCTTGTCTTGATTAAGTATGCAGCAACCTGGTTTGTGCAACTTCTTGATAAACGTCCAGCATTGGAAACAACAGCATATGCAATTGTTGCCTGGGTGGGTGTCAAACTTGCTGTAATTACTCTTGCCCACGAGGATATTGGTGTCTTAGATCATCATTTTCCCCACAGTACCGCTTGGACTCTGATCTTCTATGGAGTATTAGTTGGTATTGCTCTAATCGGTTGGTTTGCACCGGGCAATAAGTCATTCGAGAAAGGTAAAACCTAAAAGGTAACAAAGCAATGAAACATTATGTGTTATTATTTCTTAAATAAACGGTCAAAAAAGTCTTTTTCTTTACGAGGGGGTTCCGCCCGCGAAACGCGGAAAACCATTTTATCAAGACCTCAATCATAAAAAGCCTTAAAAACTAAAGAAGTACACATATTAGTCATGCATAATATGTGTACTCCTTTGTTCTGTTTATTAAATTAAAGTCACCCTTTAGTTTTTTAGTAACGAGTTCTAAAATCATTTCGTTTTTTTCTGCTTTTCTGTAGAAAAACCGTTATCATAATGATAAGAATGACACAGGTTATCCATCCTAGAGATGAGACAGAAAATTTATTAGCTTCCTCATTGATTGTTTCTTCTTTAATCGAGGCAGGCACTTCTATGTTCTTTACATCAGCGACCATTTTAAGGTCAAAAGATCCTATAGCGGTCCCTTCTTGGTTCATGATGGAGAGAATACCATCATTACTGGTTTTTAGATTAGGTTCATCACTAATTAAATGAGTATAGTGTAAATCTTCGTTCAGCGTGTAGGAATGAGAGTGGTCCGCTGAATAAAGGATGCTCTTTTTATCAATTTTGGCTGATGTAAAGTTTTTAAAGCCATGATTGAATAGAAGCTCAGTATCAGAGTAGGCATCCTTGTTTGAAGGAGCTTTAAGGGTAACGACAATCAAATCCTGTTCTCCTCTAGTAGCAGTAGAAATTAGGGTGTAGCCGGATTTACTAACGAAACCGGTTTTTCCACCGGTGATTCCTTCATAGGGGAGTTCGCCTTTTAGAATTTTATGATGGGTAACGAGAGTAGTGTCCCATGTTTCCACTTTCCATGGTAAAGTTTTTTTTCCAAAATATTCACGGAACGTTTCATTTTTCATCGCATATTGGGTAATCTTTGCGAGGTCACTGGCCGTAGTGACATGGTTTTCATCAAACAATCCATGGGGGTTCGTAAAATGAGTATTGGTAACGTTTACTTCTTTTCTTAAAAACCCATTCAAATCTTCCATGAACAGTTTTTCACTGCCGGACATATGCTCGGCAATTGCGATAGCTGCATCATTTCCGGAATTGATTAGCATCCCTGCAACCAATTTGGAAAGCTCTATTTTCTCCCCAGGTACAATAAATACCGAAGAGCCGTCTGCCTCCGCCGCTTTTTTGCTGACAGTCACTAGTTCGTTCATATCTCCGTGTTCTATAGCATATATAGCAGTGGCGACTTTCGTTAGACTGGCTGGATACATTTTTTTATGTACGTTTTTTTCGTATAATATTGCCCCGCTTTTCGCATCAATAATGATCCCGGCTTCACTAATGGGAGATAAGTCGGATTCGGCACTTACAGTCGTAGAAGTGAAGGGGATTAAAGCTAAAATGAAGATAAAGAAAAACTTTTTCATATACCTCTCCTTGAATGATAGTAAAATCCTATACAGTCATAATAAAATAAATCTGAATGTTTAAAGATATTTTATTGAAATTGTAATAAAACAATAATTATCCTTTAATAATTATGGAAATTTTTTAGGAAATCACCTTCATTTTCTTTCCTGAAATACCTTTATAAGGGTATGGACCCTTTTAGTGGGAGAAGGATTTTTCTTCCAGCTAACGAATATTAATGTAGAAGGTAAAAAGTCGTGTATAGGGGTGGATAATCATACAGTTTAATTAACCGCCCGTATCGGATAAGTTGTCATTGGGTATCAGAAACCTTGGCGAATGGAAAGGATTAGGAGCATTCGGTTTGGTATTTACTTATATAAGGGAGTGGAAAAGTCTATGATTAGTAAAGTCGGTCAAATTATGTTGTATGTAAATAACCAAGATGAGGCAGTGGATTTTTGGACAGAAAAAGCAGGGTTTAGTGTAATTTCTGAAGAAAATAACGGTCAGGGAATGAGATGGATTGAAATTGCTCCAACAAAGGGTGCAGAAACAAGTATCATTCTGCACAATAAGGAATTCGTTGCTAAAATGTCACCTGAATTAAATCTTGGTACACCTTCTTTAATGTTTTTTTCGGAAAATCTCGATGAATTACGTAGTAACTTATCAAATAAAAATATCAAAGTCGGAGAAATTGTAAATATGCCTTCCGGCAGAGTATTTAACTTTGCAGATAATGAAGAAAATTACTTTGCTGTAATGGAAAAAAAATAAATTTCTAATAAATGAAATGATAATCAACCATTGCTTATCGTACCTTTTGTGAAACTGAGAACTGAACCAATTTCAAGAATTCCTATTATTTATTCATAAAGGACTTAATAGCGCTGGAGCCAGGGGACAATAAAATTATATGTATACATATAGTTGCCTACAGTCTGAGACATTCTGTTTTCAAGAATGTCTTTTATTAATTTATTATTATTTTAAATTTTTCTTTTTCAAGAATATCCTTAACAATATCTTCAATCGTTACATTTCCTAGTACCTTTTCCAAAGCTAATTGAGCTGCTGACAATATAGGATTGATCGAATCTTGAATGTTCCTGCCCACAAGACAATTAGGGTGCGGATTTTCATGTACACTAAACAATTCTTTTTCCTTCACAACATCGACCGCCTTATAAACGTCAAGTAATGTTATATTAGCTGGTTCCTTGGCTAGTTTTGCCCCTGCAATACCAGGCTGTACTTCGATTAACCCTGCTTTTTTTAGCATACCCATAATTTTTCTTATCAAGGTTGGGTTCGTGTTTACGCTCCCTGCTAAAAATTCCGATGAGCTTATTCCCTCTTTATTTAATTCAATAAGAGCTAATATGTGAATACCAACAGAAAATCTACTGCTAATGGACATATCATTTACCTACCTTATATTTGATTACAAAATTTCTTACACAGTATAATCATGTATTTAATTTGATTACAACGTATTATACCTTAAAATTCGTGAAAAATAACAAAGGCTTATGAAATTTGTTGACAAGACTACAAGAAGTATCTATTATGAATACAGGTATTTGATTTGGATACAACTTAACTAAAGCTGTTTTAACATAACGAAACTAAAAATCAAATGGGAGGAATAGAAAATGAAAATGTTAGTCACAGGTGCAACCGGGAAATTGGGAACAAAAGTTGTGGAGACTTTATTAAAAACTGTACCAGCAGAGCAACTGGCCGTTAGTGTTCGCAATCTAGAGAAAGCGGAAGGGTTACGGGCTCGTGGAGTAGACGTTCGCCATGGAGATTTTGATCGTCCAGAAACATTGGATACTGCTTTTGCAGGTATTGATCGCTTATTAATCATTTCTGCGGATGGAGACAATGAAACAAGAATTCGTCAGCATACGAATGCGGCAGCTGCGGCAGAGCGTGCTGGAGTTAAATTTATTGCTTATACGAGCATAGCGAACGCAAAGGAAAGTAACAACTTCCTTGCTCCCACGCATAAGGCAACAGAAGAAGCGATTTTAAAAACAGGTATTTCTTATTCTTTCTTACGCAACAATTGGTACTTGGAAAATGAAAGCTCAAGCATTCAGGGTGTCGTGGCAGGGGCCCCATGGGTAACTTCTGCAGGAAATGGAAAAGTAGGTTGGGCATTACAACAAGATTATGCAGAGGCTGCTGCAGCGGTACTGTCTGGTAACGGGCACGAAAACACAATCTACGAGCTTTCTGGCAAGCTATTGACTCAGGAAGAATTTGCATCTGCACTTGGCACTGTAATGGGGAAAGAAGTATCTGTACAACAGGTTGATGATGATGTTTATGCTGACATGATGAAAGGTGCTGGCGTACCAGATTTCCTCATTCCTTTTCTTGTTGAAATCCAAAAAGGCATTAGAGAAGGCACGCTTGAAGTCGAGAGCAACGACTTCGAAAAACTTCTTGGGCGTCCAGCTACACCAATTAGCGAGGGGTTAACTCAAATCGTTAATGGGATCTCTTAAAATAATTGATTGAACTAATTAAAAAACGACCTTTCCCCATTTAGAAAGGTCGTTTTTAAGGAGTAAGAAAGAGGCTGTCCATAGAAAATGTTATAAAATGATTTTCAGGACAACCTCTTTTTTTTATTAATACCTAAATCTTTCACCTGGCTTTTATTCTGAAAAAGCTTTGGAATAGTGAACGACACCTTGCACATTTTTAAGGGAATCGGCTGTTAATTCCAGAGCCATAAATACTTCATCAGGTACCTCAAATGGTGCTTTTATATTCCATGAGCTAGCTGTTTTAAAACCAAACTTCGGATAATAGCTTTTATGTCCTAAAACAATTACTGAGTGATAACCGCGCTCTTTTGCGTTTTTTAACGCAGTATGAATTAATTGACTCCCAATTCCTTTTTTCTGATACTCGGGTACAACAGAAACGGGAGCAAGTGCCAAAGAATCGACAGCGTTATCACCATCTACGATTTTTATTTTAGATAAAAGAATATGGCCGACAATGTCTTTGTCTGGATTTAAAGCGACTAATGAAAGTTCAGGGATAAATTTTCCATTTGTCCTTGAAGCGAATATACGTTCGTTATATGATAATGATAATGGTACTTACATGATAGAATGTTTCAGGTGAAGACATCATCAAGGAAATGATTGATGATGTCTTTTTTAGAATCTAAACAAGAATATTGATCATGTTGAATCTAGATTTAAGGTAATGATATACTCCGTCTTCATCACAGGTGAAATCGGTTATGTCATCGGCTATTTCTTTAATATGATCTGGAGCGTTTTTCATAGCGACAGAAAAACTCGCAAACTGTAACATTGGCAAATCATTGTCACTATCACCAATGGCCAGAATTTCATCCTCAGACAAGTCAAAATGCTTTAACATCTGTTTGATCCCTGTTGCTTTGTTCACATTCGCAACCATCACTTCGACATTGTGGTTAGAAGATATAGAGGTAGTAAAGTCTATTTCTTGTTTTATTTTATCAAGTTCATTTTTCCATCTATTGATATGTTCTGTTGTTCTAGCAAAGAAGTAAAATTTTGAAAATTCATTTCCCTCTATGTTATCCTTCCAAGCAATTTCTTCTTTAATCGCCTGTTTACGAGAAAGCCACTCATTAATTCCAACGCTGTCTGGTTTTGGATCTCTAATTTCATCTTCCACATATGGTTTATCTTGTTTTAATGTAACTCGGGATGTTCCATACGGGAAAAGCTCATAGTACACCTTGTTTCTTCTTGCTTGCTCAATAATGGTTTCCACTAACTCAAGGGAAAGTGAATGTTTAAATACTACTTCTTTTCCTACATACCCCGCCATTCCATTCGAAGTAATGAACCCATCCACTTGAAAGCCTGGGGGGACTAATTCTTCTATTTCATCAACAGCTCTGCCTGTAGCTATAAAAACGAATATTCCCTGGCTTCGTAATTCGTCAATGATTTCTTTTGTATGAATACTTACTTTATTATAATGGTCTAATATTGTACCATCCATGTCTAAGAAAATGGCCTTAGGTTTCAATAACACTACTATTCCCCCTATTTTTAAAAAGAGTTTGCTTAGCAAGTATAAACTTTCCTATTCCTAACCTCAATGAATTTACTTTAATCGTGATTCAGCAACATCCGGATTTCATTCCCCATCATTTACGCTTTTTAAGTCTAAATTAGTAGAAAATATTTATTGATGTATAATTTTGGCTGGGTTACTATTATTTGGTGAATGGTTAACGAGAGAGGGGTTCATACATGAAAAAATTACGGGTGGGAGTGTTGCTAGCTTTAGTACTTGTCCTGATCCTATCGTTGATTCCAGGAATACCGGCAAAGGCAGCAGAAGAGCCCATTATTCGAGTAAAACTTAAAAACTATCTTGGTAATCGATCCGAGATTACCGTCAGACCGGAAGTGTTGTACACAACGAGTCTATCAAACTTAAAACTGGAGGCCAATCAGACATATACGCTGAAGGTTAGCAGTGGCAGCGTTATTGTTCTGAAAGGTTCAACCGAAGTGGGCAGAGCCTCTCAGGTGGAAGTGAAGCCTGCAAAAGAAAAAGGTCCGCTTTCGATTAATGGCCGTCTATATTTAGGAAACTTCACATTTACTGTTGAAGATCAGAAATATGTCCGCCCGATTAACTCTATTGGTCTTGAAGACTATTTAAAAGGAGTCGTGCCAGCTGAAATGCCGGCCAATTGGCATGAGAATGCCCTGAAGGCACAGGCTGTTGCGGCAAGGACATATGCAATGGGCTATATAAACAAAATTCCTGATGATACACAAAATTACCAGGTATACGGTGGATACACTTGGTATGAAAATTCGACGAAAGCAGTTGAAGAAACAGAAGGTCAGGTGATCACTTACGGTGGTAAACCCATTGGTTCGGATGCCCTGTTCTCATCAAGCAATGGAGGGAAGACTGAATCGAACACAAATGTTTGGGGAAGTACAGCCCGTCCCTATTTTCCAATCAAAGAAGATCCATATGATCCGCAAATTGCGTGGAGCATCAGTATGAAAAAGAAACAAATTGATACTTCTGAATTAGACCTCACGAATGCGAACGTGTGGTGGGCTTCTACAATGGAGGCCGAACAAACAACCGTCCTGGCTAATATCAAAACCTGGCTGCAAGCCAATGGGTATGCAAATAAAGAAATTAAAATTACCACTATTTCTGATTTTTCGCTCCATGGAGAAACATCCGGCGGCAGGGTAAGCAAAGGGAGCATGACGATTGAATTTTTAATCAAGGAACAGGGAAAAGCATTGTTGCAGCGTCGTGAATTGACAGACGTACCTGCTTCGACAATAAGAGCGATTGTGGGCCTTGACCCAACGAAAAGATACTTTTTAATGAAAAGTTATTTAGTAGACACAGTTGAGACTACTGAGGAAATGATTAAAGTATCAGGAAAGGGCTTTGGGCATGGTGTTGGATTAAGCCAGTATGGAGCCAAGAAAGCGGCGGAATCCGGTAAAACCTATCAAGAGATTCTTAGTTTCTATTATGAAAAAACTAGTTTGATAACAGCTTACCAATCAGCACCTGAGCAGCCTGGACCAGTCGAGCCGACACCGGGTCCAGTAACACCTGCACCAGTTCCAACTCCTGAGCCTGCAAAGGATGAAACAGCACCTGTGATTAAAGATGTGAAGACATCTTATGATTCAAAAACGAATCAGGCCGCACTTAACTTCGCTACCAATGAAAACGCGAAAGTGACGGTGTATGTAAAAGATCAAAGCGGTAAGGTTTTATCCTACCTTGTCAATGGCGCTCAAAAGCAGGCAGGAGTTCATTCAGCCGTATGGAAGGTATCCAACATGAACAGCGAGAAATACACATGGAGTATTACAGCTGTCGACAGCCACAACAATAAGAGTTCATTATCTGTTCTATTTACATTAACAAACCCTGCGCCAATAGAACCGAAAGTAATGTGGGGAGCTAATGAATTGGCAAAAGGCCAAATTGGAAGAATTGTCTTTCTAAAAGATGTGAAGTTGTATAAACGAGATTCCAGTGGACCTTCCTTCCATAGAGTAGCCAAAAAAGGTTCAATGTGGAGAGTTTACGATATTAAAAATATTAATGGAATTTCGGTGTATAATTTAAGTGGAAATGTTTTTGTCTCTCGATCAAACCTTTCTACATATGAAAAGGCTCCTGATGAAAAAATCCAAGCATTGGGAGTGAAGGTACATGACCTTTCTTTGCCATCACTCGGTCAAAGGGAAAGCTCCAGCGGGGTTCCTCTTTTTTATGAAGTGAATTATCCGCAGTTTTCTGGTCTTTACAACAAAACGATTGAAAACAATATGAATACTGTATTTTTTAATATGGCAAATGAAGCAAGGAAAGAACAAATCAACTTATTTGAACAGAACACAGAAAATCCGAATTATCATGAATCCGGCAGCATGTATTACTCGGTAGAATACAATCGTAACAATGTATTGAGCACCAATGTCATGTTTCATAAAGACAATAAAGTGATGTATTCAACCGTTAATTTCAACTTAATGACAGGTAAAAGGATTTACCTAAAAGATGTACTAACAAGAAAAGAGCAGGTTCAAAAAGTAACTCAATACATAAAAGAAAAATATGTATTTGCTAACCGCTTTGGCCAGATGAACGTAAATGAATATGATTTTTACTTTGTTGATGAATTAAGGTTTAATGGAAATGAACAAGAACATTTATCCGGAATATATATTATTCTTAAAGATCCATTCACATCGGAATGTTATCCAACCTACGTTCCAAAACATATTTATCATTAGTTTTTTTCAGAAGTGAAAAGTCCAACTCAAAAGAGATGGACTTTTTATCTTTTCCATTTACTAAGAACTAAAGGTAATACAGATTTTGTGTAGTAAACAAAGAGAAACTGAGTTGTATTAAATTTAACAGAAATAAAGTAAATTAATATTAAATACTTTATGAGGGACAGTTCAATTATCACATTTTTCAGGAAAAGAAGGTAATGGAATGAGTATCATTTTAGCATTATTGGCAGCTTTATTTGCTGCAATAACCGGGATATTAGCTAAGATTGGGATGGAACACGTAAATTCTAACTTAGCAACGGCTATCCGAACCATCGTTGTGTTGATGATGGCTTTAATCGTTGTGATATTTACTGGTCAACTTCATACGATAGCTTCTATTACAAATAAAGCATTAACATTTATTGTACTTTCAGGATTTGCAACTGGTTTATCGTGGCTGTTCTTTTTTAGAGCACTGGCAATAGGAGAGGTATCTAAGGTTGTAGCCATTGATAAGTCAAGTATCGTGCTGACCATTATTTTATCTGTTCTTGTATTAGGAGAGCCTGCTGAAACTCTAGTGATTATAGGAGGGACCATTATTGCCATCGGTACTTTTATCTTAATTGGGAAAAATGAACAGAACAAGCGATTTACAGGGTCTCAAAGTTATATTGTACATGCTATTTTAGCTGCAGTGTTTGCTGCATTAACTTCTATTTTAGCGAAAATCGGAATGGAAGGTGTCGATTCTAACGTTGGTACATTCCTACGGACAATTGTCATACTATTTTTTGCATGGGGGATTGTCCTTTTTCAAGGAACCTATAAGGAAATGAAAAGGATCTCCAAGAAGGGCTATCTTTTTCTAGTCCTATCTGGGATGGCCACTGGTTTATCATGGTTATGTTATTTTGCTGCCATCACATTAGGGAGTGTTTCTGTAGTAGCCCCAATTGACAAATTTAGTGTTGTGATTACAATGGTTCTAAGCTTTATTATTTTGAAAGAGAGAGCAGCGAAACATAAGATTATAGGCGGGATACTTATTACCGTGGGTACTATTATCTTAATTTTATAATGCATTGAAATAATTGAATCAGTACGAATGGAATTAGATGGAGAGATGCCTAAGTGTTCTTCCCGCTTCTTTAGAGGTGGCTGAAGAAGGATATGACCGCTCAAGTAGGTGTTTTTTTTTATTATATTTGGGATATACTGGGGACAGAACAAAGAGGTTGAGGTGAAATCGCTTATGATATCGAGGAGGCACTTAGCATTTAATCTATCTATCATCATCATTCCGTGGTTATCGTTATTATTTATAGGAAAGCGCAGTATAAAACGTTATTCTTTAGCGGGCGTTTTTATTGTTATTTTTGAGATCATCAATCATATGTATGGACACAAGAGAAAGTGGTGGAAGTTTTACGATAAGCGAAAGTCCTTTTTAAAGGATGAACTTCCTTTTAGTATTGGTCCTTATATGCCTCTTTCCATGTGGCTGCTTAAATTTTCGTATGGAAACTTTAAAAAGTTTATTTTGCTTAACGTCATAGCAGATGGCCTTTTTGCTTTTCTTTTCATTGATGTTCTTAAAAAACTTAAAATCATACGTTTAAATCGGTTAAATCATTTTCAATTTTTTATATACCTACACTATAAAGCCTATTTATTATATGGAGTACAGTATTTGTTTGAGAAAGCAAAAAGATTTAGTTGATTTGATGATTATTTCCGATCATTGATTTTTAAAACTGATAGAGGAGAAATAAGCAACCAGACAGAACGTGAGCAGAAAAAAGACGACATTCCATTTATGGCGTCTTTTTTTTATGCATTTTTTTGGAAGCAATTTTTAGTTTTTCAGTGTCCTTATGATCACGGAAGGTTATTGGTCTACCCTACAGCCATAGTCCTTCTTTTTTTATTAGTATAGGTATATTTCACTAAATTTTCACTAAATCATCTTATCATTTTTAAATGATAAAAGTAGTACATGGTCAAAGGATTTGTTTCTTATATAAAGAGAGGAGATGAAGAATGATATTCTCAAGTTTGCATAAAAAAATTTTTACAGGATGCTGTTAATGCTCATTTCTATTATGACGGTTGGATCGATAGCATTGTCTACAATCTCGGGTGTCAATCATAAAACGATAAAAATTATAAACAAGTATACCCAATCAATCGAATTGCTTTACAATATCAGACATTTAACCGAAAAAGTGCTATCTATGAATATAAAGATGGGAGAAGAAACCGATTCTTTTTCAGTGAATAAAGATAAAAATCAGATGAACACCATTAATGGATCAGTGGAAGAAACCTCTGCCATTATGAAGAGCTTAGGGAAACAGTCTGCAGAGATTGGCAATATTATTGAAATGATTACGAAAATTACCGAGCAAACCAATTTACTTGCCCTCAATGCAGCGATTGAAGCAGCCAGAGCCGGAGAACATGGGAAAGGTTTTGCAGTGGTAGCCGATGAGGTACGCAAGCTAGCGAATGAATCGAAAAAGTCTTCAGAACAAATTGACCAGATGATTCGAAGTATCCAACATGGTATCAATCAAGCAGAGGAGTCTATCTTAACCAGTACAGAGAAGGTAGCAGAGGGGCTGATTTCTACAGATAAGGTCAATCAGTCATTTAGACAAATTGAAACATCCATAGCCAATGTTTCTGATGAAGTTCAAAAGGCAGCGGCATCCATTGCACGGATTCATACAAGCAGTAATCATATCGTTCAGGTAATGAATACGGTAAAAGAAGTCGCTGAAAGGGCTGCCTACTTCAGCCGGGAAAGCTCGTCAGTTACTCAGGAACAAACAGCAGCATCCGAAGAAATTTCAGCTTCTGCTGGTTCGTTAGCCCAATTAGCTGCACAGTTGCAGCAGACATTAACAAAATTTAAGGTCAGATAGAACGGTGATAAGGAAAGCCCTGCTGTGACAGCAGGGCTTCAACTAAGATGTATAAAATCGTGCATAAACGATAAAATGGGTCAAGCCGAAATCCTTTGATACTCAAGGGGTTTGGACTTGGCCCATTTCCAATACGAGTGTTTATGTAAACTAGCATTCCTGTTTGAAATGAATATAAAAAATTTTTTTGTATTTCAATTTCCCCCTATAAACCCTTGATATTACTCAATTTATAGAGGGAGTTTTGTATAGATTACATAAAACTAGTTTACATCTATTATTTAGAATTTAAGTTATATCTTCTATTTCTTATATTTGTCCAAGCAATTGTTAATAGAAACACATAATATATAGAGATTTATTATGAAAGGGGGTGTTAATTATGGTTAGACCAGAAGCAAGAGCTCAACTTCAGGACGCTGTACGAAAAGCAACTCGTGCACAAAGAGAACTTTTTGACGCTATTCGACGTATTGAAAGAGCTGTAATGGAGGATCCTTCATTAAATGGTAATGAAAGTCTAGAATCTGCAAAAGTGAGCTTTGATACTGCTGCTAATGTAATGGGACCAATTCAGGAAGGAAAAGATGCAGTTTTAGATGTTTTAGGGGAAGAAAATGGAGAATGATTATAAAAAATCTCAATATTACTGAACTGTATTTTTCAAATACAACGAAAATGGGTTGGGACCTTTTTTAGTGTCTACTCTATAGGGTACATTTTATTTAGGTGCCCAACCTTTTTCATTGCCGATAATGTTTGGTTATGGTGACTAAAAGTTGAAATAGGGGTTAAACGTCTTATATTCGTAGATAAGGTGTTTTGTATGTCCATAACCATAAATGTTTTTCCTTGTTCTCACGTAAAAAGCCTTAAATTCTGGGAATTTGAGGCTTTTTTGATGGAAGGAACATATCAGGATTTTATGTCGAAGTGGGCATTGAACCAATGGTCTTCGTTCAAATTTACAGCGGCCGATGCTACAATATGTTCTTTTCCTTGTTCATCGACCGTTACCCAATTGGTGTCCATGTCGCGGAAAACGGGATAAATATTCCCTTTTTTAAATAAAATGACGGGCGGGTGTACTTCGATGAAATCATAGCCCAATTTTTTTAAGACATTTTGTTTACAGTAAATGAGTTCCATTTCTTCGGCTCCTTAAAGGGTAAATCAAAGATATTTTATTTTTTTATATGCTAATGGAGTCATGTTCATCGACTTTCGGAATTGATCAATGAAATAGCTCGTACTATTAAATCCAACTTGATAAGCAACCTCTGTAACACTGGATTCTGCTTGTTGCAGCAGGATCAGGCTTTTCTGAATGCGATAATCGGTTACGTAACTCAACGGTGTTTTCTTTAAAACTCGTTTGAAATACCGGCAGCATTCAGAGCGGCTTAATTGACCGGCTTTTGCAATATCGTCTAACCTGATCTTCTCCGCATAATGCAGATGGATCCAGTTCAACATTTGTTTCATTCGCTGGCTTTTTAACATTTCCGTTTGGTCGTATTCTAATTGAAAGCCATTAATGATTAGGTTTTGCCAAATTAACGTCAGCTGTACGGAAATGTCAATTTCATAGTACGGTGATTTTTGTTGAATCCATTGATTGATTTTTATAATGGCATCTAAAATGTTTTTTGCCCAAAGCTCATTCGCATCTAAGTGTAAGTAAGGTAAGTTTGTCGCTTGAATATAAGGATATACATAGGTTGTGTAGAGTTCTTGTGATAAAAGGAAATGAGGAGAAACATTTAAACAAATATAGACACACCCCGATTGATTGTTTTCTTGCGCCATGTGCAGGCAGCCGCTGTTTATAAAGAGACCGTCACCTTCCCCAACTACCAGTTTTTCTTCATTTATTTGAAAGATCGCTTCTCCTTTTAGAATGAAAACAAATTGAACTTCATCATGCCAATGAAGAGGAATATAACCATTTATATTTTGGCTGATCGTTGTTTCATAACAGGCAATCGGCAGGACGACTGTACGATGTTCGGTTAGCTCTTTTAAGCTTTGATCGACCATAAAATTTTTTATTTGCAAACGACCACCTCAATATATTGATATTTTTTTATTCAATTTAAGTATTTTTTACGCAAATTTTCACTTATTATAACACTATTATTATATTTAAGGTGGAGAATCAATCATGAATAAACCTGCTAGAAAAATAGGATTAGTTCTCGTTATGACGGGAGCGATATTTTGGGGTGTTGGCGGCACCGTTGCCCAAAAACTTTTTCAACAATACGCCATCGATGTCAATTGGCTTGTCACGACAAGATTGCTTGCAGCCGGTTTTTTGCTCTTGACCGTTCAATTTTTGGGAAAAGACCGTTCTCAAATATTTGGTGTTTGGAAGAACAAAAGCTCAGCTTTCCAACTGATGATTTTCGGTTTATTCGGCATGCTTGCGGTTCAATACACGTATATGGCATCGATTAAACATGGGAATGCTGCTGTGGCCACGCTATTACAATATTTGGCACCTGTCATGATTATCATTTATTTACTTTTACGTAAACAATCGGTTCTGACACGACAGGATGTGGTAACTGTTTCGCTTGCTTTAGTGGGCTGCTTTTTCTTATTGACTAACGGCTCAATCTCCCAGCTGTCTGTACCGGCGCCCGCAATCATTTGGGGTCTTTTATCCGGTCTGGCATTAGCCTTTTATACGTTATATGCGGTTCCTTTATTGAAGCAATACGACTCACTTGTTATTGTCGGATGGGCGATGATCATCGGTGGTTTGGCCTTAAGTTTTATCCATCCTCCATGGCGAATCGACATGACGAGCTTAACCGCAGAAGCCTATGTGTACTTAGTTTTCGTGATCATTTTCGGTACCATGCTTGCCTTTTGGTTTTATATCGAAAGTTTACAAAGCCTTTCACCGAAGGAATCAAGCCTTCTAGGCAGCATAGAACCCCTGGCCGCTGTTTTGACGACGGTCATTTGGCTAAAAGAACCTTTTGGATTTTTTCAATGGGCTGGTACAGCGTGTATCATGGGGATGATTCTATTATTGGCGTTGAATAAAAAGTCTTCTTCAAAGACTGGCCAACCTCTAAAAAATGAAAAGCCCCTCAGAGTCAGCTAATTTCGCTCCAAACCGTGAGGGGCCTTGCCTCATGTAGATTATCAGAGAAACAGCGATGCCTTTTTAGTCATCCTCTTTTATTTAGGCTGTTTTCGCAAACTTTGTTGCTATTTAATAAGTAGTGGGGAGTGGTTGATTTCCGCTCCAGGTTGCTCGCTTTCCGCGGGGCGTGCGGTGAGCCTCCTCGGCTTACAGCCTGTGGGGTCTCACCTGTCCCGCTGCTCCCGCAGGAGTCTCGCACCTTCCGCTCCAACCAACCTTAAACGGTTATCTTTCAAGAAACCTATCTAAAAACAACAATCTTTTAGAAAAGAGCCTTTATTTAAAAATCTTTCGACTTCATTTTTGCAGGAAGAATGGATCGTTCACCTTTCTCATACACTTCCAATAGTTGTCGAAGGAAACTGGATTTAGGGACTATTCTGTAAACGGTTATGGCTGAAGCAAGCCCGATGAAGGCGCCTGCAATGACATCCGCTGGATAGTGAACGCCTACCCCGATACGGGAAAGTGCTACAGAGAAAGCGAGGAGCATCCACAAAAATCCACTCTTTTTTCTAAAAAGCCAGAAAGACATGCAAACAGAAAAAAAGAGAATCGTATGGTCACTCGGAAAGGAGTTATCGACACTTTTTTCAATCAATTTATTGACATCGGGCAGCTCGGCGAAGGGTTGATGATTCGAGTGGAACTGTCCCGCTATTTTTCCTGCTGTTTCAGCCATCACGAAAGCGATCAATGCAGTGATGACCATGATTCTGTTCGTTTTGCTACGAGTACACCAGTAGATGATCATCCCTAACGCCAAAAAATACACTGTGTATTCCGCCAAAAATTCAAAAATAGGATTCAAATAGATGTACCGTTTGCCTGAATCATTAATGATTCTAAACATATGAATATTCCATTCAGATAAAGCCAATGGAACCAACCTCCTTGTTCATTCTAAGATGATTACATTGTAAACAGGAGGGTTTAATTGCTTCTTAAACAGTTCTTAATTATTTCTTAAACCAGATCAGAAGGCTATTCGATTATTTTTCGTTCAATGAACATACATAATGATGATTGACTCGGGTGGTATAAGATGGTAAGCTTTTGTCTGTAAATCGGAATTCTTACGATTTTTGAAAAAGGAGGTTGAAAAACAAAACAGCAATGAGATCTTCAGTAGGGAGGGGAGTATGAAAAACGGTGTCATTCTTGCCATTTATCTTCTCTTGCGTTCAGTATCATGAATGAACTTGTAAAGTCGGTCAGTTTATCAATTCCTCGACGGAGGTCATTTTTTTAGGGTTTTAATCGTAATCGTTCTCATTTATCCGATGATGAAACAGAGAAAAGTCGCTTTATTGAAGGAAACATGTCTACGAAAGTAATGGATTTGCTCCCGCTTGTCATCACGGATGCCATGCTGCTGGTCAAATCGTTTCACTATTCTACATACTAGATTTACGCATTGGTCGAGATACTAAGCACTTTAATAGCAGCGGCTGCCGCAACAAGTATCCGCTATTTAAGCAAAAAAGAGATAAAGATAGTATAAAACAATTAAATTTCAAGTATTGCAAATTATAAATCGTAACGATTTCAGTTTAGGAGGAAACATATGTTGGCAAATAAACTAAAAATGGGTGTAATGGTGAGTGTGTTGTTGCTGATTCTATCTGCATGCACGTCTTCACAGGAGAAAACTTCATCTTCAACCGATCAAAATGAAAAAAGGGAATTAACGTTTCTTTCCAATTTTCCGAGTGAAACATTAGATCCGCATTTAAACTGGACACCGGTGAGAGCAGGGATGGCGGAAACACTTGTGAAAATGAATGAAGAACTAAAGCTCGAACCATGGATTGCAAAAGAATGGAAGAGCGATGACAGCGGCCAAGTATGGACATTCACAATCAGGGATGGCGTGACGTTCCAAAATGGTAAAAAGGTCGATGCAGAAGCGGTAAAAGCATCATTGGAACGAAACATCGAAGTGAGTGAAGCGATGAAAAACGCGTTGAAAATCAAGGCTCTAGAAGCGAACGGACAAACGTTAACGATCACGACAGAACAGCCCTTACCGCAATTTCCGTCCGAGCTTGTTCACCCGAACGCAGCGATCATTGATGTGAGCGAAGGGAACGTGGACCAAAAACCAGTCGGAACAGGTCCTTTTAAAGTCGTTTCATTTGAAGCGAACAACAAGCTCGTATTAGAACGTTATGAAGACTATTGGGACGGTAAAGCGAACCTTGAGGGTGCGACGCTCACATTCAATGAAGATGCGAATGCACGCACATTGGCCCTTCAATCAGGAGACGCCGATATCGTCTATCGTCCGGCTCTTGAAAGTCTTGAAAGCTTAAACAGCGACAAATCGGTCAAAACAGATGTCGTTCCAAGTTTACGAACACATCTATTGATGTATAACACGAGCAACGAGGCCTTGGCGGATGTTAATGTGAGAAAAGCGTTCGATGCTTTAATCGACCGTGAAGAAGTCGTCAACAGCATCATGGCCGGACAGGCGATGGCTGCCGAAGGTCCGTTTTTGTCAGACTTTCCGTTTACACCAGCTTATGAGAAAAAAGAATTTGGAATTGAAAAAGCACGAGGCTATTTAGAAGCTGCAGGATATGAGATGAAAGACGGCAAGGCGCTGAAAAACGGAAAACCTTTATCCCTTAAGCTGATCACCTATTCTTACCGTCCAGAGCTTCCTCTCATGGCACAGCTGTTGCAGTCGAATGCGAAGCAGCTTGGAATCGCCATTGACATTCAAGTTGTCGAAAACATCGATGAATATTTGGCCGCAAACGATTGGGATTTAGCGACATACAGTTTAAATACGGCACCGAGAGGAGATGCGAGCTACTTCCTTAATTCGGCTTACATGCCAGGCGGCGCGATGAACTTCGCAAACGTTCAACACGAAGAAGTTTCCCGCATTGTCAATGAGTTAAATCAAACGGTTGAGGAAGAGAAGCGCAATCAACTGGCAAAAGATGCTGTGACGATTCTCGATCAAGAAATGCTTCATTCATCGATTGTCCATCCAAATAATTTCGTGGCCTATAAGGATTATGTGGAAAATTGGGTGACGAGTATCAGTGAGTTTTATGTGATTACGAAAGACTTAGGCGTGAAGACAAAGTGAAGACGATAGGAAAGAGATTGCTCGAATTCGTCTTGTTTTTCTTTTTGCTGTCTTTTATCAGCTTTGCGTTTATGAAATTGGCTCCCGGAGATCCTGTCCGACATATGTTGAACGTCATTGATGTGCAAACGTCCGATGAGCAAATCGAAGGGCTTCGAGAGGAATTGGGGTTTAATGACCCCATCTATATTCAATATGGAAACTGGCTGCTTCGTTTCGTTCAATTGGATTTGGGATATTCCTATATGACAAACAAGCCGGTATTTGCTGAATTGGCGGCACGGGTTCCTTCAACTCTGGCATTAACCGCTTCGTCCCTGCTCATTATGACATTAATTGCCGTACCGGTCGGAACGCTAGCTGCCGTCTATAAACATACATGGATTGACCATACGAGTCGACTCTTTTCTTTAATTGGTGCAGCAGTGCCCAGCTTTTGGCTGGGTCTGCTGTTTATTCAGTTTTTTTCCGTGAAATGGGGATTATTGCCGTCAATGGGAAAAGGGACACTCCTTCATTTAATTTTGCCTTCCTTAACATTGGGGTTGGCCATGTCGGCCGTCTATGTCAGGTTGCTTCGGTCCAGTTTACTAGAAACATTGGGGCAAGATTTTATCCGTTCGGCAAGGGCGAGAGGGTTGAGTAATAGAAGGATTTTCTTCTTTCATGCCTTTCGTTACAGCCTCATTCCCGTCATTACGATTTTTGGCGTGAGCCTTGGCAGCTTGCTCGGCGGAACGGTCATTATTGAGGTGCTGTTTGCATACCCGGGAATCGGAAAGCTTGTCGTCGAAGCGATTGCCCGCCGGGATTACCCGATCATCCAGGGATATATTCTGTTCATGGGGCTTTTTGTCGTCGCTATTAATCTAGTTGTCGATCTTTCCTACCGGTATTTGAATCCAGAGATTCGATTAAAGGAGGTGGATCGCGCATGAATCCAAAAAGTGCCCGTATGTTTCGTTTCCATTCTTATGGAATCACCGGTTTCTTTTTATTCTTTCTTCTCTTTTTGGTGGCCGCTCCTTTCATGACACCCTTTGATCCGACGGAGGTACGATTGGGGGAACGGTTGCAGCCTTTAAGCTGGGAACATCTGCTCGGAACCGATCACCTGGGCAGGGATATTTTTTCCCGTATATTGGCGGGAGCTCAAACAACCGTTGGAACAAGCATACTTGTTTTGGCCATTTCCATCACCATCGGGCTGCCGGTCGGGCTTCTTTCCGGATACATAGGAGGAAGAGTGGATCGTTTTTTTATGAGGATTGTCGATGCGTTTCTCGCCTTTCCGGATTATATTGTCGCGATTGTACTAAGCGGCTTGTTGGGGCCTGGATTGTTCAATCTCGTCTTTGCCATTGTGGTTGTGAGATGGGTGCAGTACGCCCGATTGGTTCGCAGTACCGTCATATCGGAAAAGCAAAAGGATTATATTGCAATGGCCAAAATCAACGGACTCGGTTCTTTTTCGATTTTACGAAAGCATTTACTTCCGCATGTGGCGGGTAATTTGCTTGTACTGGCCAGCTTAGACCTTGGGAAAATCATTTTGATCATTGCTTCCCTTTCTTATATTGGGCTTGGAGCTCAGCCCCCTGCACCTGAATGGGGAGCGATGTTGAATGAAGGAAAGGCGTTTTTTCATAATGCCCCCCAATTAATGATCATCCCGGGCTTAGCGATTATGACAGTGGTCCTGCTTTTCAATCTGTTAGGAGACTTTCTGAGGGATCATTTTGACGTGAAAAATCAAAAAGGAGAGAGGTAATGTCAATTTTAACGATTCAAGATCTTACGATTAAGCACCAAGACGAATTGGTTATCCATAATGTTCAGTTGACGATCGGGGAAGGGGACTGGCTTGCATTGGTCGGCGAAAGCGGAAGCGGTAAAAGCGTGACGGCCTCAGCCATCGGTGGCCTGCTGCCATCGGGGTTGACGGCTTCCACGGGCAATGTGCTGCTGCATGGTCAAGACTTACTGAAGCTGAAGGAAAAGGAGCTTCAACGGATTCGCGGCAAGGGCATCGCCTATGTTTTTCAAGATTACCAGGGGGCTTTTACCCCGTTTATCACAGTTGGAAAACAGTTTGACGAAGTGTTGAAAACCCATACGGACATGTCCAAAAAAGAACGGAAAGAATGTTCTTTACATGCTTTAAAAAGTGTACGCCTTCCTGAAGAGAGGGTATATAAAAGCTATCCTTTTCAGCTGAGCGGCGGGCAATTACAGCGGGCGGCGATTGCGATGGCCATGATGTTAAAACCGAAATTGCTCATTGCAGATGAGCCGACGACCGCTCTTGACAGCATGACAGCCGCAAGCGTATTGAAGCTTATTCATGATTTAAAAGAGGAAACGAATTGTGCCGTCTTATTCATCACGCATGATTTGCGGCACGTTCGAAAATATGCCAACAAGATGGCAGTCATGCTGCACGGTGAAATCGTCGAAGCAGGCGAGAAGGAAACGATTTTTGCCAATCCGGAACATTCGTATACAAGGCAGTTGTTTGCCGCCATTCCGCCTTTAAGAGAGACGCCGTCACGTCTGTTGACGATCCATGAAAAAGAAGCGGCGCTTGTGTAAGAAAGGAGAGGAAGAAGCATGCTAAAACCAGCAGAACAAGAGGTTTTATGGGCGCGAGATATGACAAAACGATATTCATGCGGCCATAAAGCCGTCGACCACGTATCGTTGGACATCAAAAAAGGGGAGTGTTTGGGGCTGGTGGGAGAGAGCGGCAGCGGGAAAAGCACGTTAGCGAGATGCTTGCTGATGCTCGAAAAAATAGATGAAGGGGAAATCCGGCTGAACGGAAAAGCACTCCATCAATTATCGAAAAGCGAAAAAAGAAGCATGAGAAAAGACGTTCAGGCCGTTTTTCAAAATCCGGCCGCTTCCTTGAATCCGCGGTTGAAAATCATTGATTCGTTAATGGAGCCGTTGGATGTTCATAAAGAGGTGGAGCCTTCTTTTTTGAAGGGTTTTCGCCATGACCGCAGAAAAACCGCAGAACGATTGCTGGAAATGGTGGGCCTTGACCCACACTATCTTCATTCGTATCCCCATGAGTTAAGCGGCGGGCAGAAGCAGCGGGTCATCATCGCCCGGGCGATCAGCATCGAGCCTTCGCTCATCATTTTAGATGAGCCGACAGCCAGTTTGGATGTGTCCATTCAGGCGAAAATATTGAATTTATTAAAAGATTTACAAGAAGAATTGAGTCTTTCGTATTTGTTTATTTCACATGATTTGGCGGCCGTCCATTTTATGAGTCAACGTATCATGGTGATGCAGCGCGGCCAGGTAGTAGATGAATTCCATAACGAACAGCTGTTTTCCGAGAATAGACATCCTTATACGAAAGAATTAATTCATATGTTTGAATCATGAGGGGGGAGAGAGCATGCTGAACCATCGATCGTATCTCGCTTTAGCCATTCCTCTCATTGTGTCCACGATGACGACCCCTTTACTCGGAGCGGTCGATACGGCGGTTGTCGGGCAGCTGCCCAATCCTGCCTATATCGGGGCAGTGGCGGTTGGAACGATGATTTTCAACACGATGTACTGGCTGTTTGGGTTCTTGCGGGTCAGTACATCCGGTTTTGCCGCTCAAGCACACGGAGCAAACCATGATCTTCAAGGAATGTTAGCCTTAATGAGACCGTTTTTAATTGCCATCGCGGTAGGAATAGGCTTTATTCTGTTTCAAGGACCCATCGAGTACGCGGCCTTGTCTTTAATCAATCCCGCATCGGATGTTCGGACGTTTGCCTCGGATTATTTCAACATTCGAATATGGGGTGTCCCTTTTACACTGCTGAATTACGTCATCCTGGGCTGGTTGATGGGCATGTCCATGATTAAAGTCTCTCTGTTGCTGCAAGTGTTTATGAACCTTATGAATATCGCTTTAGACCTGTTGTTTGTCCACGTATTTTCCTGGGCGGTATCGGGTGTGGCTATCGCAACCCTTCTATCGGAAGTGACAGCTTCCATCATTGGATTAATGATTATATGGAAGGCATCCCCTGTTGAATTGAAGTTTCCTCCATTAAAAGAGGTCTTTGATATGGTTTCGTTGAAAAAAATGATGACCGTCAACCGGGATTTGTTCATTCGAACGATTTGTTTATTAACCGTTTTTAACTTGTTTACGGCAAAGGGGGCTTCCTTTGGAACGGAAGTGCTGGCGGCAAATGCGGTACTTATCCAAATTCATTACATGATGGCGTATCTTTTTGATGGATTCGCCAATGCTTCCAGTATTTTGGTTGGAAAAGCAATCGGAAGCAGAGATGTTTCCTTATACAAGAAAACGCTCAAGTTGTCGTGTCAGTGGGCGGTCTTTTCTTCTCTTTTGATTGCAGGAACTTATTATCTGTACAGCGAGGGGATGATAAGGCTGTTTACACGTATACCAGCTGTCATGGATTTGGCGAATACATACGGGGCATGGCTTATTCTGTTTCCCCTCGCAGCCAGCTTCGGCATCATTTTATACGGTGTATTTACAGGGGCGACGGAAGCGGCGCCTGTCCGAAACTCGATGATATTGGCTTTAACGGTTTACTTGGCCATTCAGCTGACGGCCGTACCGAATATGAACAATCACGGCTTATGGCTCGCGTTTATTGCATTTAGCTTAGGGCGCTCTGTATTTCTGGCCATGTATGTTCCATCGTTAACCCGAAAATTGTTTTTTCAGAGAGAGATAGAAGAAGAGAATAGGAAAACCATCTAAAAGTTCATTCTCTTCTTTCTCCATGCACCTGACAGACTATTTTTAAAGGGAAAAATACACAATTTCTCTGTACTCCCGTCTATGCATTTTTTTGTTATCCGCATATTTTATGATAGGCAAGGGAAAGGGGGTAAAATGAATGTCTGATGATAAAAGACGTCGTAATGACGATGTAGCGGGTATTAGCGATCGTTCGAATGTGGGTAGATTGTTGATTCGTGCAAACGAAGTAGTCGTGATTGAAGATGATAAGAGAAAACATCATCATCGGTTCGACGATAACGACGTAGCAGGAATTGGCGATCGTAATGACGTAAGGGTCATCAATGCCGATAAAGTGATTATCCGTTCAGATGAGGTAAAAGTCATTAAAAACGATGATTTCTGGGATGACCATAAAGACGACAGAAGAGATGATCATAAAGACGACAGAAGAGATGACAGAAGAGACCATAGAAGAGGTTTCTCCTGGATTTAACAGTTACAATCGGTTTTGTACTTTTCTGTTTTTCTGGCATAAGCAGCGGGGAAGCGAGCTTCCCCGCTGCTTATGCATAAAAGATGTAACTTGGGCCAAAAGCCCAAGTTACATCTTTTACATATTGAAAAACTTGATGCATACCGGATAAGGGACCGTTACGTCGGACTGAAGAAGCGTTAATGTCCCTGCCGCCTCGTCTCTTGAAAATAACACAAGATTATGGGATTCCTGGTTGGAGGCAATCAGGAATTTTTCCGTTGGATCCAACATGAAATCACGAGGCCAGTTTCCTTCAGTTGAGGTATGTTTAACAAAAGTAAGCTCCCCGGACTCTTCATTCACAGAGAAAACGGCAATGCTGTCATGGCCGCGGTTTCCGGCATATACGAAGCGGCCGTCAGAAGAGAGATGGATGGCGCTTCCTTGATTATTTTCTGTAAAGTCTTGAGGAATGGTGGAAATGTATTGCAACTCGGTAAAGCTGCCATCTCCTGCATTGTAAGCTAAAACAATCACTTCCGAACTAAGCTCCGTCATGATATAGGCATATTTTCCGTTCGGATGAAACGCAAGATGTCTTGGCCCGCTTCCTGGTTTGACAGACAATGTGTTCCCTTTTGTTAACATACCATCATTCAATTTATATGTAATGAGTTGATCGATTCCTAAATCCACGGCCGCTACATATTTTTCATCAGGAGTGAACCCCGCGTAGTGGGCATGCGGCTTTTCCTGTCTTTCTTGATTTGGGCCAGCTCCTTCATGCTGCATAATGGAAGAAGCTGGTTGAACCGTTCCATCAGCCTGATTGACAACATACGATTCAATCGTTCCTTTATGGTAATTGGCTGTTACGACATGGCGATTTTCGCTGTCCACACTTACATGGCAAGGGGAAGCTCCTTCTAATGTTTGATCGTTCAGTGCTGTCAGCTCTCCCGTTTGCTGATTAATCGAATAAGCAGCTACACCGCCTGTATCGCCTTTTTTCACAACTGCATAAAGATATCGGTTATCTTGGCTGACGGTGACATATGTAGGGTTCTCCAACTGCGCGGCTTCTTTCACATCCGTGATTTTCGCCGTTTCCGTATCGAGCGTAAACGTATAGATTCCTTTGCTGTCGCCTTTTGTGTAGGTTCCTACATATCCGGTAAATTTCCTGTTGTCTGTCATATTTTGCATGCTCCTCTCAAAGTATCCCGCAGGACGGGCGTTTTCTCGACTACATTATATCATAAGCTGAATGGAAGGAAATGCGGTGAGGCCTTTGCTTAATTCATTCTGTTTGACAGTAAAAAGGCTGCGGGCTGACACCTGCGAACCAACCAGCTTTTTTATAAACGGGGAAACGGAATCCTGCTTTTGAAGACCTCAAGAATGAAATCATCACTAAACGAAAAATTCTAAAAAATAAAATAACTTATTGTGAAAAAAGTTCAATACTGGTAGAATAAAAAACACTATAGTCATGATGGTATCATTCACTTTAATAGGGACACTATGCGTCCTTGTGGGACTCATTTTGTCCAAGTGAGTTTTGGAGCTCATGAAATATGAGGGGAAAAACGACCGTAATAAGTCAAAAATCCATTGTAACCATCATAAACACCAATACGATACTATTTTGAAAGGTGAGGGGAAACATGACAGTGACATTATCGGAAAAGAAAGAGAACTCAATCAATCCATTAGCACAAGATGCAAAATTCCTCGGACAACTACTGGATCAAGTTCTCCTTCATGAAGGCGGACAAGCTCTAGTTGATAAAATAGAAAAAATTCGAACGATGGCAAAATCATTGCGGGAAGGTAACGATTCTTCTACATATACACAGCTAAAAGAGGAAATGAGCCAGTTACAATCGCCGTTAAGACAGCAAGTTATTCGCTTTTTCTCGATTTATCTCCATCTTGTGAATGTAGCGGAACAAAACCACCGTATTCGCAGACGCCGTGAATATCAGCAGCTGGAGGAGAACGCGATCCAACCCGGTTCTCTTGAAGAAGGGGTCGCTTCTTTAGCGGAAAATCAAGTTTCTCCTGACATGGTGACAGAGCTGTTGCAAACATTATCGCTCGAACTTATCATCACAGCGCACCCGACAGAAGCGACAAGACGAACCGTGCTGCAAATCCATCAGCGAATCGCACGTTTATTGCAGCAATTGGATCAGCCATGTTCGAAACGCGAGAAAAAGGCGCTTGAAGAAAGCTTGTTCAATGAAATTACGGCGCTATGGCAAACGGATGAACTAAGAGACCAAAAGCTGACGGTCATGAATGAGGTATCAAACGGACTGTATTATTTTGACGAAACATTATTTGATGTACTGCCGCAAATTCATCAAGATTTAGAGCAGTTGCTTTTTGAACAATATGATCAAAAATGGCATGTTCCTACTTTCCTTCGATTTGGTTCATGGATTGGCGGCGACCGTGACGGGAACCCGAATGTAACGGCTGAAACGACGTGGAAAACGCTGCAAAGACAACGCCATTTAGCGTTAAGCAAATATAAAGAGGCATTGCAAGAGCTGCAAAAACGATTAAGCCACTCCACAAAAAGGGTGAAGGTTAGCGACGAGCTGTTAGCATCCATCGAAAAGGAAAAAGGGTTGCTTGAAGAAAACGAAAAATGGCGGAACGAAGATGAAGTATATCGCTGCAAGGTGACAATTATGCTGAAGAAGCTGCAGAACGTTGGCAAAGACAGCATGGGCTACACGTCATCGGAAGAGCTCCTTCATGATTTATCGATCATTCAAAAAAGCATTGAAACACATCACCCGAACGGCTATACGTTAAAATTGCTGCAAAAATTGGTTCGCCAAGTGGAACTGTTCGGTTTCCATTTAGCGTCTCTTGATATCCGTAACCATAGCGGTGAGCATGAAGCGGCAATTACGGAAATTTTCCAAAACGTCAACATTACTCCTGATTATAAGGCGTTAACCGAGGAAGAAAAGGTACGTGTGTTAACGAATGTTCTGCAAGACAGAAGGCCGCTTATTTCCATTTTCGATAAGTTTTCACCGGAAACGCAAGAAATCATCGAAGTGTTCCGCATGATCAGACGAGCGCATGAAGAATTTGGCGACCGCGCCATTGAAGTATATTTAATCAGTATGACGCAATCGGCAAGCGATCTGTTAGAGGTACTTGTGTTAGCGAAAGAAGTCGGATTATATCGCGTGTATCCGGATGGACGGGTAACGAGCAAGCTGCATATCGCACCGTTGCTTGAAACGATTGACGATTTAACATTCGGTCCGAAGATGATGGAGCAATTGTTCCAAATGGATTTATATCGCAAGCACTTATCCGTTCGCAACGACTTGCAGGAAATCATGCTTGGCTATTCGGACAGCAGTAAAGACGGAGGGACGCTGACGGCGAACTGGAAATTATACAAAGCGCAGCAGGAAATCCATGACATGGCGAAAAAATATGATGTTCGCTTGAAGTTTTTCCATGGACGCGGCGGTTCATTGGGACGCGGGGGAGGTCCTCTTACGCGTAGCCTTTTATCACAGCCATCCGAAACATTGGGAGACGGCGTGAAAATCACGGAGCAAGGGGAAGTTCTTTCCTCCCGTTATTTGCTTCCTGACATCGCCTATCGCGGCTTGGAACAGGCGACTTCTACTTTGCTGACAGCCATCGCCCATGTTTCAAAGGAGGCCGAGCAAAATCATTCTCGTTCTGCCGAGTGGGAGCAGGCAATGGATGAAATTTCAGCCATCGCGTTGGAGAAATACCAATCTTTAGTCTTTAAAGATCCTGACTTTTTGACGTACTTTAAGCAAGCGACACCTTTACTCGAGCTTGGAGCGCTTAATATCGGTTCAAGACCGATGAGCCGAAAGGGAAGCGGACGTTTTGAAGATTTGCGCGCCATTCCGTGGGTGTTTGCATGGACGCAAAGCCGCCAATTGCTTCCGGCTTGGTTTGCCGCCGGAACAGGATTGAAGCGCTTTGCCGAGAAACAAGAAAACTTGGAGCTGTTGCAACAGATGTATCGCAACTGGCCGTTCTTCCGTTCCACCATCGATAATCTGCAAATGGCGTTAACAAAGGCTGATGTGACAACAGCAAAAGAATATGCCGACATGGTTAAAGACGAAACGGTCGAAAAAAGAATCTTCGGGGAAATCCTGAATGAATATAATCAAACGAAAGAAATGGTTCTGAACATTACAGGACAAGCAGACTTGCTTGATCATATTCCAAACATTCAAGAATCGGTCAAGCTTCGCAACCCATATGTGGATCCATTGAACTTCCTCCAAGTTCAATTGATTTCCGAGCTTCGCGGCAAAGCAGAGAATGACGAAGAGGCAAGTCAACTATTACGTGAAGTGCTCCTCACCATCAATGGAATTGCGGCAGGACTTCGTAATACAGGCTGATAATCAATCTTATGCCTTTCATGAAAAGGGGCCAAACATTTGAAAAAGAATGTTTGGCCTTTTTCAATGTTTAAAGAAAAAAGAGACAGGGTAATCATTCTACAAATGCTTACTTTGTATGTAACAGAAGGAGGAACTAACAATGAAATCAATTTGGAATAAGAAACTATTAGTTGGCGGAATGGCTGCAGCATTAACACTTGGAGGATTAACCGCGTGCGGTGATGGGGTAGACCAGGATAACGGTGTTAGCGACGGAGAGCAACAAGATGAGCTGGATAAAGAAAATGAAGCTGAAGTGAACGAGGCTGAAAACCAAGCTGAAAATGAAGTGGAACAAGCAGAGCAGGAAGCAGAAAGTGAAATGAAGCAAGCTGAGCAAGAAGCAGAAAAGGGAGCAAATGAGATAGAGAAGAAAATGGAAGACAGCGGCATCGACGATGGAGTCGATCAAGACAATGGCATCAGTGACGGCGAGAAAAAGGACGAGTTGGATAATAAAAATCCTGAAACCAATTAATGAAAAAATTTTCTCTATAAAAAAATACCTCAAAGCTATATCAATCATGAAAACGAAGGCCCCTTTTCCAGTAAAGGGGCCTTCGTTTTCGTGTCGATGCATCGATTAGAATAGCCTTCAAGCGAATCATTCACTGAAAGAGAGTATGTATGTTATACTTTGGAAAATAGCAAAATATAAAGTAACCTTCAATCAGAGAGAATTTTATTGCCTATTAGAGCAGAATCATCTCATTTCTTTCACCCTGACATATGGATGGGAATGACGAAGGTGTTTGGAAGGGGAATGAAGTTGGAGAAGAATCATGCGTTACGTACTTTTTTATTAAATCATGCCCAGCAGTTAACAGAAGAATGGCACAGTTCCTTAGCAGACAACGATCCTACATCCGTTTACGCTTCGGCAGATTCGGAAGTAGTGAAAACGTTAAAAGAACAAAATTATGAGTTCCATCTTTATTTTGTGGATATCTTCGTTAAAGAAGAATCCTCTTTTTTCCATTCGCTTGAGGAGTGGGTCGCCAAGATTGCAAAGGATAGCGAACATTCAAGAACACCGATTCATTATATTATTAGAGAATTTATGAGAGTTCGGGGACAGTATCTGGACTATATAAAAAAATTTGTCAGCCAATATGATGGTGAAATCTCTCAAAGCCAAATAGATCGATGGACAGGGCTCGTTATTAGAGGTTTTGACATCACGATCTATAAATTTGTAGAAGCGGCTCATAAGTATTCGAACCTTCAATTAAAAGCCCAGCAAGAAATGATCAATGAGCTGAGTTCGCCTGTTATCACGCTTAATAATGACACCGCATTGCTTCCGTTAGTCGGGGATATCGATACGGCAAGGGCGAAAATGATTTTGGAAAATACGCTTAAACAATGTGCCGACAACCGTGTAGCCCACCTTTATATTGACTTATCCGGGGTCGTGATGATCGATACGATGGTTGCCCATCAAATCTTTCAGTTGATTGAGGCATTAGAGCTTATCGGCGTAAAATCGACGATATCAGGTATAAGGCCTGAAATTGCCATGACGGCTTTACAACTGGGTCTTTCCTTTGACAAAATCTCGATCAAATCAACGCTTTCACAGGCGATCGCTTCTCATACGGAAAAATCCAATTTGTTAATCTAGTGGTGGATTCAGCCCGGCAAGAAAAATATATGAAGCATGAAAAAGAAGAGGAATAAGTGCGCTTTCCTCTTCTTTTTCATGTCTAACAGCTGATGGAGGATGGTTTTACAGAAAAAGAGATTTCTAATGAGTGAATTCTTTCATGGAAAGTATATTTTTGCCTTGATGAAATTTTTTTGCGTAAATCAATCATTTTCGTTAAAATAGATGAGGTCGGTATTTGAAAAATAAAGAGTAATTGGGTGAGGAGTCTTATGACGTACGAATCTTTCTTACAACTGAATACGATTTTTATTAGTTTATTGATAGAATCATTGCCTTTCGTGTTGATTGGGGTCATTATTTCCGGCATCATTCAAATGTTCGTAACAGAGGAAATGATGGCAAAAGCCATTCCGAAAAATAAATTTCTTTCCGTGATATGGGCGGCCTTTTTGGGCGCATTGTTTCCGGCCTGCGAATGCGGGATCGTTCCGATTACTCGCCGGTTAATGGCAAAAGGGGTGCCGCTGCATGCGGCCATTCCGTTCATGCTGACAGGACCTGTCGTTAATCCGGTCGTCCTGTTTTCGACGTATGTCGCGTTTGGAAATGATTGGGGCATGATGTGGAACCGCGGCGGCCTGGCTTTTCTCGTCGCCTTGCTTGTAGGTCTTATCTTGTCCATTCAATTCAAGGATTCGCAGGTGAAAAACGATCATCATGTACACGTCCACCATCATGCCAGCTTCAAAACGAAAATGAGGGGAACGATCAAGCATACGATCGATGAATTTTTTTCCGTCGGGAAATTCCTCATTATTGGAGCATTTGTCGCCGCTGCGATGCAAACATTCGTGAAAACGTCGACCTTGCTTGAGATTGGCAGCGGGGAATCTTCATCCACGCTTGTCATGATGGGGCTTGCATATGTGCTGTCATTATGTTCGGAAGCGGATGCCTTCATCGCTTCATCGTTTCGCAGTACATTTTCTGAGGGCTCCATTGTCGCCTTCCTGGTGTTCGGCCCGATGTTTGATATTAAAAATACGTTGATGATGCTTGGACAATTTAAAGCGCGCTTTGTCCTGTATTTGTTTCTATATGTAGCGGTATTCGTCTTTATCGGTTCCATTCTTCTATTTTGATTGAAAGAGGTGAGCGAGTATGTTCCGTGTGATTATTTTGCTCGGCTTTACGTTTGTATTCATGCATTTGCACGCAACGGGCAACATCTCCAAATATGTGAATATGAAGTATTCATGGATTTCGTTTAGTACGATTTTTCTGCTGTTCTTTTTAACAATTGCAGCTTTATATTTCTATATGAAGGAAGATGAGCAAGAAGACGGCTGCGCTGAATGCGGATGTGACCATGAACATCACCATTCCACTGGGAAATGGCAGAAATGGATTTCTTATCCTGTGTATATTTTTCCGGTTGTTACGGCACTGTTTTTTCCGGTGGCAACGCTGAATTCCGATATTGTCGAAGCGAAAGGGTTTCACTTTCCGATGTATGACAATGCAAGTCCTTATGAGCAGCACCAATTTCTGCAGCCGGACACAAGCGTCTACTATGGCAAAGAAGGTTATGATGAGCTGATGGGAGAACAATTGCCCAAGTATACCCGGCTTGATAAAGTGACGTTGAACGATGATAACTTCTTGACCGGAATGGAAATCCTTTATAACCATACAGGAGAGTTCATGGATAAAACGATCGAATTCAAAGGATTTACGTTCCACACAAATGAAATGCATGAAAATCAGTTTTTCGTTTTCCGTTTCGGCGTTATTCACTGTGTAGCCGATTCCGGAGTGTTCGGGATGCTGGTGGAGTTCCCGGAAGGCACCCATTTTGAAAATGATGAATGGGTGAGCGTGCAGGGAACGATCAGCACGATGTATTATCAACCGTTCAAAAAGACGATTCCGATTTTGAAGGTGACGGACTGGAAGAACATCAACGAACCGTCCGATCCATACGTCTATCGTAATAAATAATTTACAGCTAATGACAGCTTGAGTTTTTCCATCTGGGCTAAGCTCGAAAGGGTCTTTGTAAAAGGGGTCAGGAAGAATCCGAAAGGAGGCTTCCTGACCCCTTTTGCATCACAAATTTGACAGGGACGAAAAGCTGTCCTGTCAAATTTGTGATGACTTTCGGCTTGTCTACATATATATGAAAGAAAGGATATGTTAGCAGAGGAGTTTAAAGCATGAACACTTTCTTGAAAGGTACCTTTATTTTAGCCGGGGCCGCCTTTGTTTCAGAACTGGTGGAGTTTTTGGTGAATATGGTATTGGCGCGGGAACTGGGGAAAGAAGGAATGGGCATTTATATGTCCATTTTGCCGACGATTTTTTTGATTATGACAATTGCCAATTTGGAGCTCCCCGTATCCGTTTCGAAATTTTTGACCGAACATGACCGGAAGGAGCACCGGCACATGCTGGGACATGCGCTTTCGTTCGTAACGGTGCTGGCGGCAGCGCTGATGGCGATAGGACTGGTGGTTTTTCCTTACATTCCGATGTTTCATGAACATCATCCGCTTATTAAATGGGTCGTAGTTGGATTTATTCCCATCATTTCATATTCGGCGGTGCTGCGCGGATATTTTATGGGTGTCCATAATATGTCCACTATTGCCGTTTCCAACTTTATTCGAAAAGCGATTCAACTGACGATTTTATTTGTCGTGTTTCAGGCATTTCAGTTCGTAAAAACGGAAACGGCACTGTTTGCGGCCATTTGTACTCTTATTGCCAGTGAAGGAGTCGTTCTTTTATATTTACTCATCATCTATTTTGCGCAGCTTCATCATATTCCTAAAAACAGCCACCATCAAATGAATGGAGCTCAAGTGCGGAAAAAACTGTTATCTGTCTCTCTTCCAACAACCGGTCTTCGGATTTTCAACTCTGTTGCCAATGCCATTCAGCCGTTTTTAATTAAAAAAGCGCTCATTTTGTCGGGATTAACGGCGAGTCTTGCGAATCAGCATTTCGGATTAATGGCAGGAGTGGCCATGTCCATTGGCTTTTTTCCCGCTTTTTTCGCTCACTCGCTGCTCGTGGCCCTTATCCCATCCGTATCTGAAGCGTATGCCAAAAACGATATAGGGAAATTAAGGCAATTATTGCAGCAATCGATGCAAATCACCGTTTTATACGGATTGCCCGCAATCGTGATTATGTATGTGTTCGCAGAGCCGCTGACGAATTTATTTTTCCGTTCACCAGAAGCGGTATTTTATTTGCATGCGCTATGGCCCTATTTTTTGTTTCACTTTTTTGCCGTTCCGCTTCAAGCCTATTTAATTGGATTAGGGCTCGTAAAAGATGCCCTGTATCATACGGTATGGGCCCATATCGTTTCTTTTTCGATGATTTATTACTTTGGTTCCCAACATGACTTTGGAATGGTCGGGGTGATTATGGGAATGAATACGGGTGTTTTATTATTGATGCTGCTTCATTATGCGACGATTTGCCAGGCAATCGGTGTCTCTTATTTTTTAACAAAAAGAAAAACTCCGCAATGGAAATGACCTTTCACAAAGTTGTCAAAGTGAAAGGTTCTTTTTTGTTTTTTTAATCAAAAAGAAAGGTCGTCTTCCCCGCGTTCGCACATATATTAGTAGTAATACAGAGGTGAGGATTGCTGGGGATCGGGCCTTTATTTTTGAGTTCTACATGTTTAAGGGGGAATGGGCATGAAGATGGGGCTTTTTAGCGGGATATTGTTGGTATTATTTATGATAACGCTTTCGCAATCGGTGGATGACTATTTTTGGCTTGTGTTGGTCAGCGGGGGACTAGGGGCAGGAGCGCTTGTCATTTCCGGTATGCTGGTAAAAGAGTCAAACAATCGGTCTGATGGGCCGGCGGTATGGGCCTCCAATTTGTTCTTCTTCGCCCTTACGAATTTAACGGCCGCATGTACGGGGTGGTTTTTGATATAAGATAAGTGTTGTCGAACAGGGCGGGTCTTTTGATGCGTTAACTGTTCGATTTTTTTATGTTTTTTTATGTTCTTTATTTTTTTTAGTTTTTTAAATAGGACCTTTAGTCTTTATCTGGTAATCTTTTTTATAGAAGTTATTCAAAAAAGTGAAAGAAACATGGACTCAATCTGTTGGAAACGCTTTATTTATGGAGCATAAGGTTGTAGAATGGACAATGACGTTCCTTATTAAAAACAAGTTACCTCGCCTTAATGGCCAGTCATCATGAAAATGTATTTGGAGGAATTTGGTTATGATCAATAAACACATTATTCGCACTTTACTTGTACAAACCCCATCCACTCCCGGAAATCTTGGGAAAGTGGCGACGGCCATCGGTCTTGCCGGGGGAGATATCGGAGAGATTGAAACCGTCCATGTAGGGGCGAACTATACGAAACGCAACATTACGGTTCAAGTGGAGAACGAAGCGAAGCTCGAATCATTATTGGAGGCTGTTCGCGAGCTTGGAGGGGGCATCCTTCTACATACCGTTTCAGATGATGTTCTTCGTGCCCATGAAGGCGGGAAGATTCAAATGAAAAGCAAGATGCCGATCCAATCTCTTGCGGACTTGAGACGTGTATACACGCCAGGTGTGGCAAACGTTTGCCGCGTGATTGAGAAGGAGCCGGAGAAAGCAAAAATTTATACGAACATCAGCAATTCGGTTGCCATCGTCACGGACGGAACCGCGATTCTGGGACTCGGAGACATCGGCCCGGTTGCGGGGATGCCTGTAATGGAGGGGAAAGCTGCCCTTTTCGATCAGTTGGCTGGCATCAATGGTATTCCCATTCTTTTAGATACGAAAGATCCAGATGAAATTGTCCAGACGGTGAAACATATTTCGCCTGGCTTTGGCGGAATTCTGTTAGAAGATATCGGTTCTCCGCATTGCTTTGAAGTAGAAGAGCGTCTGAAGAGGGATTTAGACATTCCGGTTATGCATGATGACCAGCATGGTACGGCCGTTGTAACCCTTGCGGCAGTTCTTTCAGCTTGTAAAAGCGCTGGCGTAGATCTAGAAAAAGCGACAGTAGGACAAATTGGTCTTGGAGCAGCCGGCTTGGCGATTTGCCGTATGTTTATGGCCTTTGGTGTAAAAAACGTTTTCGGAGCGGACAAGTCCCCGGAAGCGAAAGACAGATTGAAGGGTTACGGAGGACATCCGGTTGAAAGCCTTGAAGAGTTGATGGAACAATCGGATATTGTCATTTCCACTACTGGCGTTCCAGGGCTCATTAAAAAGGAGTGGGTGCGTCAAGGGCAAATTATTCTCGCGCTGTCTAATCCGAAGCCGGAAATTGAGCCGGAAGAGGCATTAGAAGCAGGAGCTGCCTATGCAGCGGACGGCCGTTCCGTGAACAATGTTCTTGGTTTTCCTGGCATTTTCCGCGGTGTGCTGAATGCGGGGGCTCGTGACATTACCCATGAAATGCTGGTTGCTGCGGCGGAAGCCATTGCAGCAGAGACGAAACCGGGTGATTTGGTTCCACATCCGCTCGATTTATCCGTTCATGAAAGGGTAGCCGAGGCTGTAGAGACAGTGGCTGTTCAATCAGGCAAGACGAATCGCTAACCCCATTCTTCATAAAGTGAACATAAAATGTACGAGTACTTTAACCCATCAAAGACGAGTCGAAGGATACGACTCGTCTTTTTGCCGTTTAAAGAAAGATTTTATCGCGCGTTTACGGGCAGCTGTGAAAGCTGAAGAGGCCCATTTTATTGGAGATGAATTATTCATAAATAATTAACATGTAAATTTTTACGAGGTATTTGTGTCAATCTAAGTTTCTTTGAATATATTGAGCTTTGTAGAAAATAAGATTGCAGGGAGCTTGTGATAACGATGGAAAATGAAAAAAGAATCATGGAACAGGGAAGCGTTGAGAAAGATCGGGTTGCGGAGGAGTTTAGATTACAACTAAAACAGAGGCCATATTATCAAATCATCCAAAAAAATATTGAGAATCCAAGTGATCATGTATACGCGGTTGTAACCCCGGTTGATAACATGGAGATGTTTCAAAAAAAGTATTGCTGAAAAGACCACAGGAAAGGCGTTATCTGTCTTATAGTATTGTAAGATAGATAGGGCCTTTTTGTGACAGATTGTTTATATAACTATTGTTGCTTTTAGAAAAGACGAAGATTATGGATAACTGAAAATGAAATTGAGTGTTATTAGAAAGTGTAAATTCCCCAAAAAAAATTACATATTTGTTTCATTAATTTCACAATGCTTTCAACTATTGTCATTTGAAATCCTCTTTATTATACATACTCTAAATATTGATTAGGAAATTATAAATATTTCCTCTCTGTCAATAGTCCAAACTCTTTCTTACCATTCTCATATATTGAGGGAGGGAGTATTTACATGATAAGGGTTTTTTAAATAAACATTTATTTGTAAAGTAGATTGAGGATTTAGAATCTAAGAACCATTGCCGTACCCCTATTATGAGTTGGAATGGAAAGGGAGATTACATGTCAAATAACATGAGTAACGGAATTTATAGTGGTGGTGCAGATTTCATAGGTGCAGATTTCATCATTGGACCTTCTGTACCTTTAACGCCGTTTTTTAGTCTAACATTAAATGGAGATTGTGTAGCAAGAGGAGTAGGAATGCGGAATATCAATCAAGCGGAAAGAGGAAAAATTGATATGACTGGATTGGTTCCTGCCGGTTCTGTAATTATAAAATCTTTTCTATATTGGTCCTATATTCGTGAGGCATCAGTCGATCCAAATCCAAACGGTATTTTAAACGGCACTCCTATCGTGGGATCTCCAGTCGCACTTGGAATAGGTAGTCCGTGTTGGGTTGGCGCTGAAGTTTTACTTCAAGATGTTTTCCGCGCTGATGTTACAGGTATTGCTACATCTGGAATCAATTCTCTTACCGGCTTTCCGTCAGGTGTTCAAGATAATTCTAATCCATTGGTGAATCAAACACCGCCGCTCCTTGAAGGCGCTTCGCTTGTCCTTATTTTTTCAAATCCAAGCCTGTCTCGAAAAACTATCATCATTAATGATGGCGGCGTATCTTTCTCTGCTGATACAATTTCTACTACTTTATCCGGGTTTCAAGCTTCTAATTCCCCGCAAGCAAAAACCATCTACATCGTTGCAGATGGGCAAACAGACTTAGACTTCTTTTTGGGAGATCAAGCGTTGTTTAACGATACGGTAGTTGCAGGGCCAACATCACTAATAAGACCAAAAGACGCATTTCCTGGTCAAGATGGGATTGGCGTTACAGGAGATCCACGTTTTGGACTCTGGGATACGCTGGAGGTGGATGTAAGTGCCTTAATAAAACCAGGTGATACGACTGCTACAGCAGCTGTTTTTGGCGATGGTGACTGTTTGACGTATATTGCCCAAGTGCTCTGTGTAACAGCACCAGAAATAGAACCAGAAGCCTGCCCAATTCCCAATCCGCAAACGTGCTGTCAAGTTGCCGTTGAGTTTAAAACACAACTCGTTCCACCTGCATTAGCTGCAGCTGACTTCATGACGGAGGTATTTTTTACGCAAGCACCTGTTATTGAAGATGTCTGTCCGGAGAAGGTCATCATTTGCGGTACAGTGGCAAAACGAATCACGTACACAGCGGTAGATGAACAAGGAAAGCAATGTACAAGAGTCATTTGTGACGAAAGAGCATTCCAATGTATCATTGACCGTGAGGATGCAAGTGAAGGAGACCCATTCGAAGTTTGTGGATTTGCCATTTTATGTGAAGGCACACCAAGATTACAAAATAGAGGAACTCGTCCGGGACCTAACAACGATGTAGATAATCCTGTCGATGTATTCTGGAAAGTGCTCGAAAAAGATATTGTCAAGGTTTGTATTAGAAAGAATGCCTGCAATGACTGTCGACCACTTAACCCACCTTGTTAATCGCCTCTTTAAATGAGCAATACGAAATCCAAAAAGACCTTTATAAAGGTCTTTTTTATCATTGTTGCATAGTTTAGTGGGGAGACATAGAGCGAGATACCGTGATGAGGAATACAAAAAAGACAACTGTTTGTCTTTTATTGAAAGATAAGGGAGTATAAATTTGGCGATGTCTAGCTCCAGCATTGACAATGGCAGATAATCTTGGAAACCTTTCTTATACTTTATGGCCTTATCCTATTGTATCAATTAGATTAAAATGACATATACCACTTCACGCTTAAAGAGCATTCATGTAAAATAGAAAACTGATATGCATAAACGTTTTTTTTTATCATATAAATCGTAATGATAACGTTTATGTGTGATGATGAAAATAAATATTAACATGGAGGTTTTATATGAGGACAAGCTTTCAAAAGCTCAGGCAAGATGTAATCGGCTACAGCTTACTGCTTTTATTTCTTTATTGTTTTTTTGTCATCGATCCGAGAAAGCTGTCATTTGCGCTCCCGGGAGATTGGATGAATGTCAATTCCATTTTTTTAAGTATCGTGCTGGAGGCGATTCCATTCATTTTACTCGGAGTGTTCGTGTCTTCTTTCATTCAAATTTTCGTCTCGGAGCGGACGATTCAGCGGTTCATTCCAAAACATCCGATTGCGGCATTGCTGCCGGCAGCGTTGATGAGCGCCATTTTGCCGGTGTGCGAGTGCGCCATCATTCCGGTCGTGAGACGGCTTCTTAAGAAAGGGATGCCTCTTCATGTCGGGGTTGTATTGTTGGTAGGGGCACCGATATTAAATCCGATTGTATTCGCTTCTACATACTATGCTTTCGGTTCACAAAAGATGGTTGTCTACGGCCGGATGGGACTGGCTTTCGTGTTATGTATCACGATTGGTTTTCTTGTGTATCTGTTATTCCGGAACCGCAATCAGCTGCGGGAAGAAGAGGCAACCTCGCATGTTCATCACGGGCATGCGGAAGGAAATCGATTCAAGCAAATGCTGTTCCACGCCAGTGATGAGTTTTTTGACATGGGAAAATACTTGATCATGGGGGCGTTTGTCGCCAGCCTGTTTCAAACGTTTTTGGACCGAAACGTTTTGATGGAACTGGGTTCTAACGAGCATCTATCCCCGCTTGTCATGATGGCATTTGCGTATGTGCTGTCTCTTTGTTCGGAAGCGGACGCTTTTGTGGCGGCTTCGTTCACCAACACGTTTTCGACAGGTTCACTCCTCGCTTTTTTAGTGTACGGCCCGATGATCGATGTGAAAAATACGCTCATGATGCTGTCTGCCTTTAAAGCGAAGTTTACAGTGGCCTTCATTGTCATTGTGACGGTTTGTGTATATGCCGCGGTTTGGCTGTTTCAGCAATGGTTCATTTAATAAAGGAGAGAGGTGAGAACATGGAACATCAAACAGATCAGTCATTTCAGGCTTTTATTCGCGGCGTGATTTTAGTCGGTTTCTCTCTTTTAATGTTCAAATTGATGCTATCGGGAGATATTCGGTTGTTTATTGCTCCGAGAATGATGCCATTTATCTATTTTGCGTCGTTGGCATTTTTTCTGTTGGGAGTGATGCAAATTTGGAGGAGCGGCTCGAATCATGAACATGATTGTACGTGCGGTCATGACCATCATGGACCGAAACGATCATGGCAAGCCGTTGTCATTTATGGTTTATTTGTCCTTCCTGTCATGACGGGTTTTTTGTTTTCCAATAATATACTGGACAGTTCGGTTGCCGAGAAGCGCGGCATAAAATTCGGGGCGAATGCAGCGGCACGCCCTGCACCGGAAGAACGGCAAGAAGCGGCAGCACAAGGGATGTCTGAAGCGGAATTGTATTTGGAAGATCCGGAAAAATATATGGAAGAGCTTGATAAACGCGTGCAAGGAGAATCGGCTGCTGGGGATCTCCCGCTCACACATGAAGAAGGATTTCAGGTCCAAGACCCGCCGGAAGGGTTTTACGAACAGCTGGAAGCCAATATGTTGACGAAAGATCGCATCACCGTGCCTGATGAGACATTCATTCCGCTCATGAATATATTTGACCGAAATCCAGAAGCTTTCGCCGGGAAAGAAATAGAATTGATGGGATTTGTTTATCGAGAGCCCGATTTTACTGAAAATCAATTTGTCATCGCGCGCTTCGGCCTTTCTTGCTGTGTGGCGGATGCGTCCGTTTACGGGATGCTTGGAGAAGCGGAAGGAGCAGAAAAGCTTGGAGTCGACCAGTGGGTGAAAATAAAGGGAACATTGACGACAACGGAATACAACTCCATCCGTTTACCTTACATTAAAATTAGCCAGTTTGAAAAAATAGACGCACCGCCGACTCCGTATGTATATGAGTTTTATGAAGGAGAGAAGCTCGTTGCGCCTTGATGATTTCGTTAAGGGTTCCATTCTACACAAAAAACAGCGGAATTTTGAATTCGGCTGTTTTTTATTTTTTAGACGAAGGCCTCGTGATAAAAAGGGAAAGATTATCCAATAAAAGGTTGCACATGGTCCTTTTTTATTTCATAATATATATGAACATATGCTCATATATAAATATTTAAAATAGGAGGTCGAAAAGATGGGACACTCTCATCATGACCATCATCACAATCATTCTCACAGCCATGGACATCACCATCACGGTACTGGAAATAAAAAAGCATTACGATTATCTTTTATCCTTATCGCCGCTTATATGATAGTAGAGGTCATCGCAGGAATTTTGACAAATAGTTTGGCGCTATTATCGGATGCCGGTCATATGCTGAGCGATGCAGCCGCCCTGGGATTAAGTTATGCGGCTTTGACATTCGGGGAGAAAAAAGCGACATTAACGAAAACATTCGGCTATAAACGTTTTGAAATTTTAGCGGCATTCATAAACGGAATGACATTAGTCGTCATTTCTCTCTATATTTTCTGGGAAGCTTATCACCGGTTGATGGACCCGCCGGAAGTCGCCAGTTCAGGGATGTTGGTGATTTCGTCGATCGGTTTAGTGGTCAATATTGCGGCCGCTTTTATCTTGATGAAAGGTGACACGAGCGGAAACTTAAATGTACGGAGCGCATTTTTGCATGTGCTTGGGGATATGCTTGGCTCGTTTGGTGCCATCATTGCCGCGTTGCTGATGATGTTTTTCGGATGGAACATCGCCGATCCGATTGCCAGTATCATCGTAGCGCTCTTAATTATCATCAGCGGATGGCGCGTCACGAAGGATTCGTTCCATGTCTTGATGGAAGGAACACCCGCGAATTTGGATATGAACAAAATAAAAGAAACGCTGCTATCTTTGAATCATGTGAACGATGTCCATGATCTGCATGCCTGGTCAATCACATCCGATTTTCCGGCATTCAGTTGTCATTTAGTGGTGAACCCAGAGGCCAATTATGATGAAGTATTAGCGTCCGCCAAGAAGCTTCTCCATGATCATTTTCATATAGACCATACAACGATTCAACTGGATAAAAGCGATTCAAGATGCATCGATCGTGATCATTGTAATTGATCACTACCATATCGCTATGAAAAAGAGCTTTCTCGTATAAATGAGGAAGCTCTTGCGGTTTATGCGGATGAAAGAGATTGGTGCGATGCGTTTTGCATAAAATCTGCAAACTTTTTCGGTAATGTAAACGGTAGGTGTCATCCATTTTAACAAAGGGATGTTTTATCGTGTCAGGATCCTTCGATATCATTGTGGCGAGCTTAGTATTAAGTGTGGTGCCCGATCCAGTAAAGGTTATGAAGGAGATGATCAGAGTGGCGAAAGACGAAGGTGAAATTTTCATTTTTGATAAGTTCGTCTCTGAGAATGAGCGATTCTCGCTTGGGAAAAAATTAATTCGCCCTGTCATCAAGGTGTTGGGGACGGATATCGGGCTGTCATTTGATAGGGTCTATAAAAATGTCAATCATCATTGTCGAATTCAGTACGATCTAGATGTTATGATGAAAGGGATGTATCGAAAAATAACGCTGCAAAAGATAAGGTGAGAAGAAACGTGAATCGTATTTCAATCAAATTAGGTGTTTATTTCTTGATGTTTGTCCTTGTTCTGGAGGCGGGGTTATTTATCTACCTGTATCACGAACTGGCCAACAGCCGAATCACCGAGGAATTGGAGAGTTTAAGACTGAGAGGAAACAGCCACCGGGATGTTTTGGAGAAGAATTTTGACTCTACTACGCTGCATCACGTCGCTTTAATGGAATCGGAAGCCAAAACGGAGGTAGTAATAGTCGATCAAGACGGGAAAATCCTCAGCCATTCTAATCCCGTTAAGAAAGAAATCAGGCAGCTCATGCAAGAACATGACCGAAAGCAAGGTTCTTATAGAGGCGAAATCATTCAAGGGGATTGGAGCCGTCGAAAGTATATCGCAACCGCCAGCCCCATCCATATTGATGGAAAAGAGGCCGGAACGGTTTATATGTTTCAACATACTGATTCGATTCGATCCATGATTGCCAGGCTTCAACATCATTTTTATGTGGTGAGCGGCATTTCGGTCCTTTTTTCAGTGATTACCATTTTTCTTCTCTCTAAAATCATTACGAGCCCGCTTGTCCGGATGAAGAGAGCAACCGAGAAATTGAGCGAAGGGAACTTTGCAGTTAAGCTGAATGTCCGTTCCCAGGATGAGCTCGGACAATTGGGAAATGCCATAGAGTCCTTGGCAAAGGAACTTCAGTACTTAAAGAGAGAAAGAAATGAGTTTTTAGCCAATGTTTCCCATGAATTGCGAACGCCGCTGACGTATATTAAGGGATACACGGATGTTGCCGGGCGGCCCAATATTGCAGCCTCCGACCGGGAGAAATACCTTGGCATTATTCAAGAAGAAACGGAAAGGCTTTCTGCTCTTGTTCAAAATTTATTTGAATTGGCACAGCTTGATCAAAATGCCTTTTTAATCAAGAAGGAGCCTGTTTACATACATGTTTTTTTAGAAAACATCTTTCAGCAAATGCAGCCCATGTTTGATCGCCAGCATATTCAACTGGACTTTTCTTGCCCGGAAGGCTTGATGGTAAAAGTGGATACGGTAAGGTTTAAACAGGTGATCATGAACTTATTGGACAACGCTTTAAACTATTCCGAGCCGGGTACAAAGGTACGGCTGGACGTAGAAAAAGATAGCGGTCAAATCTTGATTAAAGTGATGGACGAAGGAATCGGAATTCCTCCTGAAGAACTGCCGTTTATCTTTGATCGATTGTATCGAGTAGAAAAGTCCAGGTCCCGCAAAAGCGGCGGTACCGGTTTAGGACTCGCCATCGTAAAAGAAATTGTAGAAGCTCACGGCGGGATTATCCAAGCAGAAAGTATGCTTGGGAAGGGAACGACATTTACCATTGTGTTAAAAGAGGAGAATGAACATGCCTAAAATCATGTTGGTTGACGATGAAGCAAGAATGTTAGACTTGCTCGAATTATACTTGGTTCCGAATGGTTTTCAATGTATGAAATTCGAAGCCGGTGAAGAAGCGATTCAATATTTGAAAAATGGAGATAAGGCAGACCTTATGCTGTTAGACTTGATGATGCCGGAAAAAGACGGGTGGGAAATCTGTCGGGATGTCCGCGAATTTTCGAATCTCCCCATCATTATGCTCACGGCACGCAATCAAGCCGTAGATATCGTCAAGGGGCTGAATATTGGAGCCGACGATTATGTCACGAAACCGTTTAATGAAGCGGAACTGATTGCGCGTATTCAAGCGGTGTTAAGAAGGGTGAAGGAGGAAAAGCCGGAAGTTTGCTATAAGGGATTGGCATGGAACGGAGAACATCGAATCCTAAGTTTCAATAATGAGCCTATTTCTTTAACACGAAAAGAATTTGAACTCATTGGTTTATTTTTAAAAAACGTGAATCGCGTTTTTACCCGGGAAGACTTACTGATGATGGTGTGGGGCATGGAGGCAGACATCGAAGATCGAACGATCGACTCACATATGCGCAACCTAAGGGATAAACTGCGAAAAGAGGGCTTTCCTGTGGAGAATCACCTACAAACCGTATGGGGTGTAGGATACAAATGGGTGGATGAGTGATGGGGGATTTAGTGCTGGAGTGGTTTCAACAATATGAGCATTTAGCTATTATCATCAGCCTTGGAACAAATGTCATTATTAGCATTTTCGGAATTATTCCGAGTGCTTTTTTAACGGCAGCCAATTTGGCGTTTTTTGGGTTTGTCAAAGGGACGTTGCTCTCGTTTACAGGCGAAGTGATCGGAGCGGGTGCCGCTTTTTATTTATACCGGAAAGGATTTAGAGGTATTTCAAGAGAGAGGCTCGAAAAGTACCCGAAACTTCAGAGGCTTTTATCTGCAACAGGAAAAGAAGCGTTTTATTTAATCGTGGCCTTTCGCCTTATGCCGTTTGTGCCTTCTGGATTTGTAACGTTTTTTGCGGCTGTAGGAAATGTGAATGCCTTAACGTTCCTGTTGGCCAATGCCATCGGAAAACTTCCATCCGTCTTATTGGAGGCCTATTCCGTTCACCAGGTCCTGAACTGGACGTGGGAAGGGAAAGTGGTATTGCTGGCATTGTCCGCAGCTCTTCTTATTCCGCTCGTTAAAAGATGGAAAAGTTCTTAAGTTTATTATCCCCAAAACGATTTCCTGTGAACTTGTACGAAAATACATAAAGGATATGAAGGGTTTTTTAATAAGAAGCGCCGCTTTAATCGTCCGACGACAGCGGCACTTTTTTGTTTTTGCCCAATTTTAAATAAAAATGTAAAAAATAACAAAAAATACTTTACATAGGGTAGAGGGGTATAGTATAAATTAGTTATAGAAATTTTTAACATAAAGAAATGAATGATTATTTTTTTATTATCAAATATACAAAAGGGGGGTATGGTATTTTAAAAAGTGAAGAAAGCTGTATTAAAATACAAACTGCTAGGGGGATTTTTAAATGAGAATATTAATGATAGGTGCAACAGGAACGATTGGCAGTGCTGTTTACAGAAATTTGGTTGAACGGCATGAAATCGTTTCAGCAGGACGAGGCGAAGCGGATGTGTTTGTCGACATGACATCTCCGGAAAGTATTATGGCCATGTATGAGACGGTCGGCAAAGTCGATGCGGTCATCTGTACAGCCGGGAAAGTTCATTTCGGTTCACTTTTGGAGATGACTCCAGAGCAAAATGAGGCCTCTGTGCAAAGTAAATTAAAAGGACAAATAAACATTGTCTTGCTTGGTCTTAACTATGTCAATGACCAAGGAAGTTTTACGTTGACAACAGGCATTACGATGGATGATCCGGTTGTCGGCGGAGTATCGGCCGCGATGGCCTGCGCTGCAGTCAAAGGGTTCGTACAGGCGGCCGCTATCGAAATGCCCCGGGGTATCCGCATAAACAATGTAAGTCCCAATGTTTTAGTGGAATCGATCGAAAAGTATGGTCCGTATTTTCCAGGCTTTGAACCTGTGCCTGCCAGCAGGGTGGCGCAAGCTTTCCGCAAAAGCGTCGAAGGGGCTCAAACAGGGAAAACGTATACCGTTTATTAAAAGTAATAGATGCCTTTTTTAATAGTCTATATACCATACATAGGTATAGTAATTTAATACCCTCGTATGAAAAGAACAAATGAAATCTCAAACAGAAAGGGTGTAATCAAAATGAATCAAATCGGTCGAATATTGATTGGGGCTGTATTTGCTTATATGGGATTTTATAAGATTTTAAATTGGGGAGCCACAGCAGGCTGGATGGCCATGAAGGGGTTGCCGTTCATTCCTGTATTGCTGGCGGGAGCCATTATCGTAGAACTTGGGGGAGGCATCATGCTGATGCTCGGCAAGCAAACCAAGCTTGTTTCCATACTAATTGCGTTATTTTTGATTCCGACTAATCTTATTTTCCATAACTTTTGGGCGATGCCTCCAGAACAGGCTGCATCTGAATTTTTGAGTTTTCTGCAAAACATTGCGATTATCGGCGGACTTCTCGCTGTTTCCGTTAAGCAAGAAAAAGCATTGCAGAAGCAATCCAATATGAAAGCATCAAACTATTAATGAATTTCATTTAAAGACTTTAACATGACCAATTGAAAAAAAGGGAGCGAATGAACGATGAAAGAAGCCATCATGAATATTAAAGGAATGTCATGCAGAAGCTGCGTGAATAAAATTGAAACAAGTGTCTCACAAGTCAATGGAGTAGGTGAAGCTACAGTGGATTTCTCGAATAAACGACTTCATGTAAAATACGACGAAAATGAAGTGACGATACAGCAGTTAAAAGAAGTAGTTGTGAATAAAGGGTATGTTGTTGACTAATAAGACAGGGAAGGGGGCAGGTGTATAAAACCTGCCCCCTTCCCCACTATAGAACGATGAATGGCACAACTATTCATTTACTTAACATCGTTATTATCATTATTCCGGCATGTTGTTTGCATTTGGATCTGGAATGAAGTCTGATTGATAATCAGTGTATTTAAGTTCTGTCACCATCCCGGCTGATGCATGATGCAGATCATGACAGTGGAACATCCAGTTTCCGGGGTTATCTGCTTTAAAGGCAACCACATATTCTTCACCCGGTTTAAGGTTGAGAGTATCCTTCATCAAAGGAGAACCTTGAATTGGCTGGCCATTTTTACTTAACACTTGGAAGAAATGTCCGTGCAAGTGCATAGGATGGTCATCCATTGGCGAAGTATTTTTCAAGGTGACTTTAATAAGATCATCTTTTTTGACATTAAGCGGTTCCGTATCAGGGAACGTTTTTCCATTGATCGTGTAAACCATGCCTTGATCATTCATCGCAGTGCCTAAATCCATGGTGTATTCCACATCGTATTTTTGTTGAAGCGAGAATAAACCATTGCTGTTTTTTCCGTAAGCTGTTACATCAACTTCCGGCAGCTTGTCTTGATAATTTTGCTTGTCGTTTCCAGCTTGAGTGCCATCATAAACTATTTTAGCCGCCATATTCTTGGCTGCTTCATTTTCATCATGCGATTCAATAAACCAAGTCCCCGGGTTATCCGCCGTAAATTCTAAATCGTAGCGCTCGCCTGGGGCAATCGTTACAAGTTGATCCTTGATTTCAGCAGGATTTTGGATGGGCTGTCCGTCAGTTGAAGTGATCTTGAAGTCATGACCATGTAAATGGATTTTGTGAGACATGTATCCGGCATTCACTAAGCGAATTTTAACTTTGTCACCTTTTGATACTTTCAAGGCTTCAGTTGATTCGCCGCTTTTTCCATTTATCGTATATAAATCATACATGGTCATATCGTGCCCCTGCATGTTCATATTCGAGTGGTTCATATCTTCCATTCCGTTTTCTTCAGAGCTGCTTCCCATGCTGCTATGGTCCATACCCTCCATATCGTGATCCATGCCTTCCATCGTTTCTTCAGAAGAGGAAATCCACTCATCCAATACAAGGGTATAATCTTTATCTACATTTTCCTCTTTTGCTTCTACAATGAAGGTTCCATACAACCCTTTATCAATTTGATTCACGCTGTCCTGGTGGGAATGGTACCAATAAGTTCCAGGAACAGATGCGACAAACTCATACGTAAATGTTTCCCCAGGCTGAACGGCATTCATTGTAACACCGGGAATCCCATCCTGATCATTGGGAACAGGTACACCGTGCCAGTGAATCGTAACGGGTTCCGACAGCTCGTTTTTAAGATTCACTTTTACTTTTTCTCCTTCTTTCACACGAATCTGGGAGCCCGGTACGGAGCCATCGAATGTCCATACGGGAAGACTTGTTTTTGAATTAAACTGATTGACTGCTTCCTTTGCCGTAATGGTAAATCCATTGCCGGTTTTCACTGCAGTTTTGATTGTGTTTGGAAGAGATTGACCATCAGACTTCGTTTCTTGATCATTTGACGCTTCTTGTTGTGTATCATGATTCATATTGGACATATCGTGCCCGCCCATACTTTCTTCAGAGTCGGAACAAGCCGTCGCAATAACAGCAAGTAAACTAATGGCTGAAGCCGCTAAAAACTTTTTCATCTTAACACACCCCCATATAATGCTTTAAACACAATGTAAAACAAAAATGTGCAGATTGTTTGCAGAAAGTGTTACATTTTTAATGAGTGGATATAAATGATCTCAAAAGTAAATAAAGAGAGATTCATGAGGGAACTACAGTGAGAAGTTTAAGCACCAGATAGAATAGAAAAAGGAGAGGAACAATGGGTTGCTGCGGTGGAGATAAGAATAATAAAAATACGAGTCAAAGAAGTAAAATGGCGTACATGATAATCTGGATGTTAATCGTGGCAGCTGCTTTTTTATTAAACTATCTTTTGAATCAGTAACAGGAGAAGATGTCCCATAAGCCTTTGATCAATCACAAAAAAGAATTTTTACTGAAAGGTCCCGTTACGAAATCCTTGGTTTTACTGGGTTTTCATGACGGGGCCTTTCAGGAGAATGTGTCAAAAAGGTTGATCTTTACCCTTTTGACACATTCTCTTATTTTCATTTCTTGATAAAAACTGCACAATTTATTCGTAAAATAAAAAGATAGGCTATGTAATGGAGGGAGCAAGAGATGATGAAACGTATGCTTGCTATTATCACGATGACAACCGTCATTTTAAGCGCGTGTTCCACTAAAGAGAAGGAGGTACCACAAAATGAATCATTTCTTAAAGAAGCCCCAGCGGAAACCATCGAGCACATTCATGGTGCAGGATATCCGGGTAATGATGAAGGGCTGTATTTAGCCACTCACTCTGGCTTGAAAATTTACCGAAATGGAAAATGGTATGAAACCACTAGAAATAATCATGATTATATGGGATTTCAAGCGGTCCAAGAGGGATTCTATGCAAGCGGGCATCCTGAAGAAGGAAGTGATTTAGAAAATCCTTTAGGGCTTGTTCAAAGCTCGGATGGGGGTAAATCGCTCAAAAAGCTTGGATTTTACGGAGAAAGCGACTTTCACTATGTTGCAGCTGGTTATGAGAGTGATGCCATATATGTAGTAAATGAACATCCCAACTCTGAAATGGAACAAGGGCTCTATTACTCTTTAGACAAAGGTGAAACGTGGAAAAAATCGCAGCTCCGCAACATGGCGGCATCCTCCGCCAATCAAATAACGGCTCATCCAACGAGTCCGGAAACAATAGGGATCGCAACGCCTGAAGGGATTTACCTATCGAAGGATTATGGAAACACCTTTAATCTCATTTCTGACAAAGCAAATGTGACTTCTTTGTCTATTCAAAAGGACTATATGCTTTACGCCGTCGCTGATGGACAAAAGGTGAGGGTAATAAGACAAGAACTTGGCAATAAAGAGAAACAAGATGTAAAAATCCCGGGTATAAGCGAGGATAACTTCATCTTGTATATTAGTGTGAATCCACACAATGAACAAGAGATGAGCATGGTGACGATCAAGAATGATATCTTTTTGACACAGGATGGAGGACAAAGCTGGAGTCCCATCGTGGAAAAAGGGAAGACTGTGAAGGAATAAATAGAAAAGAGTAACTGCATAATTTCTGCACATTTTTGTCGTACCATAAAAGTAAACCAAGCATATAGGAGGAGAAGGGTATGAAAACGAAACGTATCACCCTATCCCTGCTTACCATTGTCACGGCTCTATTTTTAGGGGCATGTTCCAATGATAATCAGGAGAACGACCAGGCAAACATGGAACAGGGAGAAGAACCAAAGCAGGAAGAAAAGGCAATCAATGAGAGCCATGAAGAAATGAATCATGAAGAGATGAATCATTCCAGTTCAGGTGAAGTTCCTGAAGGCTTAAAGGAAGCCGAGAATCCAACCTATAAAGTCGGAGACAAAGCGATTTTGAAAACAGATCATATGGAAGGGATGAATGGTGCTGAGGCAACGATTGTAGGGGCTTTTGACACGATAGCTTATGCCATCTCATATAACCCGACAACTGGCGGAGAAAGAGTGACCAATCATAAGTGGATAATTCACGAAGAGATTCAAAATGCAGGTGATGAAGCGTATGAACCAGGGGCGGAATTAATCACAGAGGCTGACCATATGAAAGGGATGAAGGGGGCAACGGCTGTCATCGACTCAGCCGAACAAACGACGGTTTATATGGTGGATTACACACCGACAACCGGTGGAGAAAAGGTGACCAATCATAAATGGGTAACAGAAAGTGAACTTTCAAAGAAATAAAGTTATAACAAAGCGGGGCAAACATTCGTAGGTTTGCCCTGCTTTTATAAGCATTCTGAACCGAGTCAAATGCTAAGCCTTCATGAGATTAAATCACCAATAATGCATCTTTCAATTGTTGTCTTATCAGCTTCATTTGTTCTGCAACCACCTGCTGCTCGATTATTTGTTTTGCAAAGATATTTCAAACAACTGGCAACCTATGTATCTCGTCCCCATTTCCTGAATAGACATAGTGATAGAAGATGGAGTGGGGGGATACAAGTTGTCGGGAGCAGGGGGATTTACAGTCTGGCTAATGGCTGCTTCGTTAGTGGGGTTGGCGATTGGAGGAGTAGTCGGCAAATTGATTTGCTCGCTTTTGAAAAGGAGCGTTCATGATGTGTATAGCTGCTGCGGGGGAATGCTGTTCGGTTTATTGGGTTTGGAGATTATTCCTCATTCTCTCCATTATTATCATACAACAGGGATTCTCATAGGAATGATCAACGGTTATATCATCATGGTTTTACTTGAATCTCATTTACATAAACATACTCATTCTGCCCATGAACAATTAGGGCCTTTTCTTCTTTTTATGGCCATCGCCCTTCATACAATTCCAGCGGGATTAAATATAGGGATTACTATCGGCTATGAATCTTTTCTAACGACCTCTTTTTTGACAGCCTTCATTCTTCATCAAGTGCCGGAAGGAGTGGCGTTAATCGTGTCTCTTTCTGCCTCTAAAGTTAATGAGTGGTTTTTCTTATGTATTATACTGTTATTAGCGGGAACGTTGGGCATGAGTGTTTTGGCAGGAAACGAAATACAAATGGAATCGGTAAAGCTTAACGCATTATTGGCGGGAACAGCCATCGGAACGTTCGGCTATGTCACGATAAATGAGATGTTATGGAAGTCCTTTCGTGAAATGAGCCTCTTTCGTTTTGCCGGTACGGCACTTCTTGGTTTGCTATTGATTAAAATGTATTTGTTTTTCTTTTAAGAGATTGTCAACAGGCATGGATGGATAAACTGTGGAATGGTTTATCTTCCATACCTTTTATTTTTTAGAAGGAATGGACTGCGGAGCTTGTGCCGCCTTTGCTTGTCATTTTGAACAGCCTTCGTCTAGTAAAAGTCAATCCAAGCAAATAATGCGGCATGAGTGCTTTGCACTCATGCCGCATTATTTGCTCCTGTGACCCATTCATTTGCCCTTTTACATTACTTGTTCTGAAAAGAGGAATCAAAAGAAACCATGTTACGAAAAGAGCCTTATGATTTTTTCTTGACTGGAAACAACTCCGGACATTGAGGCGGTGGATCTGCCGGTGGACATTCAATAAGTTCCGGGGGCAAATCTTCACGGATTTCACAAAGTGCGGCATCTAATTCTAGTTTAATCTCTGCTGTGGTCTGTACATCGACGCAAATCACAATGGAAATATCCAACTGCTCAAAACAATGATGTTCAGAGCAAATTAAGTTGGTATCACACCTAAAAAATGTCACTTCGCACTCTGCATTCGTTCCCTTGGGTGCACATAAAAAAAATGTTTCTGTTACTGAAAACGGAATGGGGTTCGAGGTACAAATCGGAAAACCGAATACATTTAAGATTTCGATCACGATAAAGCCTTTAATCGTTACTTTTACCCTTTGTAATCTAGTTTTTTCACAAGAGGGTAATGTTCCTATCACATCTCTTCCTTCTAGAATCTCCGATGAACAGATAAATGAGTTTTTTTTGGCCGGATCTAATGGATTTCCCTCTGAATCGCTCAAAAAACACTCAATAAATGCTTTTCCGCATTTTAGTAAGCGACAGGGGTCATCGCTAAAATCGTCGCAATGGTTTTCCCAATCTTTATGATCGTTAGGAGCAAGTTTATCGAAGCAAATAGTAGGCAATTCGATTCTTTTTCTTACCCAGTCAAAAACTTTTGGGACTCTTATGCAAATCTTATCCATGGCGTTCTCTTTCCTCCTTTTCCATGTCCTTTTTCTTACTTGCGTTCTAAGTGATCCAGCGGTCGGTTATCGTCAACAATGTTTTTTCTTTTTCTTCTTTTTCTTTTGTTTCTTTTTCACACAAATTTTTATGATATCCTTCTCCTTGAATCTAAATGCCAGCTTCAAATCTCCATTTTGGTCTTTACCGAAATTTGTTTCTTCCCCGAAGACTTTGGAAAGGATTTTTTTCTCTGCAATTTTAAATTTTTCTCCTTTATGTGTCTTCACATCTATTAGACATTGAAAAGGGACTTCGTCCACGATTGTATGGTTCCGAATTTCGCAATCATATTCAATGGCAGTATAAGTGATGGTTTTACGGAGAAATCCGCAAATGACGATGACATCGCTGCATACTTTTTCAATCTCGGCGAATAGTTCCTTTTTTACCTTTGTCGTTCCCTTTTTTGCAGGAGGAACCAACTGAGTTTTATGTTCTAATATAAAAGTGCAACAAGGAGTTTTGGGAGTTTTCGGTTGGGGGGGGGGACATGGTTTGATGCAATTGAATTTTAGGGGAACAGGATTGACAATATTGGGGTGATTGGTTCCCATCCTTTCACCAGCTTTCCGTTTAAATGTACTACTATATATTAAATTATGTTCACCCATAAAATGTGCATGATACAAACCATTTTGGGCATTACCACAAGGTTTTTGGTTCGTCCTTATTCATTCGCTGCCGTTCAGTGAATGGTTATAGGAATAAAATCATAGCAGCCTTTTTTCTGATCCGAAAGAAACGTTTTTTTATCTTGTCTCATAAACTAGTAAGAGATAAAGAAGGGGGGTGTGACAATGAAAATCATAAAAGGAAAGAAACCAACTCCGGCAGAATCCGCTTCGTCATCGAGTAATCAAAAAAAACAAAGTGGAGGCTGCGGATGCGGCAAAAAAATGCAAACGAAAAAATAGGATGCAGGTGACACCTAGACCTACAGGATCGAGATATTCCTGGGGTTCTCATCATTGTTTATTTTTCTTGCGTGTGATTCAAATGCAAAAAGCTGCGGCTTTTTAGAAACGAGATTTATAGTTCCAATAGTTGGTTACAAATAGAGACCTCTTGAATCAAAAGGGTTCAAGAGGTTTCTACGATGCCGCATCACTCGGTTGAAGAGGCTTATTAGCAAGATGAAATTGGATTACAGTCGCCGCAGCTGGATCTTCTAATACACACTTTGACGATGTCTTTTTCGAGCAATTTCCAGAATACATCCACACGCGGATCTGTTGGAGTAAGCCCCGGACGAGTTCCTCTATTTTGCAATCTTGGTGTACCTTCACATAAAATGGCAAACCCGCAAACTACGAACGAGTCATCCTCGTTTGCATCCTCACGGTCAATGATGCATTGGAATGGTCTTTCGTCACAAATTACTGTCATCGGACATTGGTTTCCATGTTCATCTACCGCTGTATACGTGATTCGCTTTGCTACTGTACCGCAAACGATGACTTTTTCAGGGCAAACATCTTCAATAACAGGACGTTGCGTGAAAAATACCTCCGTCATGACGTTTTCTGTAGCCAATGCAGGCGGAACGAGCTGTGTTTTAAATTTCACGACCACTTGACAGCACGTTTGCGGATTTGGAATTGGACATTTACCCATTTTTTTGCCTCCTTGTATGATAACTATAAGCTGAAGGGAGTAGGGAAAGGTAAGTATGATCACGGCCTACTGACCTAAAATCCTCTGCTAAAATACAGTATGTAATACTGGGACATTCGGTATGGGCAGTTGCTGAGATGGACTGGAAAAATAAACAATATGCATTCGCCTATCCATTTAGTGGATTTATCGCAAAGATGCTGGTGTCTATCTCACCTTGTTCATGTTGGTCTCTGAACTGACAGTCCAAGCTTTTTTGTTTTGATATAAAAAAGACCTCAAGAATGATAAAGATTCGAGAGGTCTTTAAGGTGTCCTATTACTTAGTTAAAGAGACTATTCACATGGTGGGGGAAGTGGTTTACAGTCGTTGCAGCTCAATCTTCTAACACATACCTTGACAATATTTTTTTCGAGGACTTTCCAGAATACATCGACAGGCTTGGATCCTGGAGGAAATCCCGGACGAGTTCCTCTATTTTGTAATCTTGGTGTGCCTTCACATAAAACAGCAAATCCACAAACTTCGAACGAATCTCCCTCATTGGCATCTTCACGGTCAATGATGCATTGGAATGCTCTTTCGTCACAAATTTCTTTCCGACATTGCTTTCCTTGTTCATCCACCGCTGTATACGTGATTCGTTTCGCTACTGTACCGCAAACAATGACTTTTTCAGGACAGACATCTTCAACAACAGGTGCTTGCGTGAAAAATACCTCCGTCATGACGTCAGCTGAAGCCAATGCAGGCGGAACGAGTTGCGTTTTAAATTCGACGGCTACTTGACAGCAAGTTTGCGGATTGGCTACTGGGCAGGTTGCTGTTCCTGTTACACAGAGAACCTGTGCAATATACGTTAGACAGTCTATTTGAGCTGTAACAGATGCTGTAGCACTCGTATCACCTTCATTTACTAAGGAGCTTACGTCCACCTCCAGCGTATCCCATAGACCATTTCCAGGTTCTATTCCGGCATCGATTCCATCTTGGCCATTGAAAGCATCAAGAGGTCTCAGCGATGTCGTGGGTCCTGCAACTGCCATACCGTTAAATAAGGCTTGATCGTCAGGAAGAACTGCTTGCCCGTCTGCGACGATATAAAACGTTTTTGCTTGCGGTGAATTAGAAGCCCGAAAGCCGGATAAGGTTGTGGACACAGTATCATTAGCGAAAGTGACACCACCATCATTAATGACTACGGTTTTTAAAGATAAGCTTGGATTGGCAAAAACGAGGACAAGTGAAGCCCCTTCAAGTAGAGGAAAAGCTTCAGGTGCGCTTTGCGGCGGGGCACCATTGGTAAGTCCGGAAGGAAAGTTTGTAAGATCGTTACTTCCATCTGTAGCAATACCTGTAACATCAGCGCGGAAAACATCGACTAAAGCACCCGATGATTGGAAAGGCCAGCATGGAGTGCCTGCTGTTGCAATTAATGTTCCGGTAATATCAACCTCATTTAATGTGCCGTCAGGGCTGGACACGGGGTCAGCTGCGCCACGAATGACAGCCCAATAGAGAAATGCACGTACAATTACAGAGCCGGGAGGAACCGAGCCAGTCATATCGATTGTTCCAAAACCGCGGTTGCGCATCCCCACACCTCTTGCGGCACAATCTCCATTTAATGTTACATTAAAAAATGGAGACAAAGGCACAGAAGGAGGTTCGATGGCGAACAAATCCATATCACTGTCCATTCCGCCGTTTCTAACATTATTTGACATACAATCTTCCTTTCTATTTCATTTTATTGTAAGGGAGGGTTAGCTTACATTCTCTTAAAAACCACTATTTTTCTAAATAGTGGCATTTCTTAAAGATTGCGTTTCTATTATCCTCTCTTCCAACAGTATATGAGGATTGGATAAAGTAGCTTGGACAATCGTCAGGGGATAAATGCCTTTTTCATATTTTAAGTCATTAACTTTGTATTGATGATCTCAAGAATCATAAAGATTCAAGAGGTCTCTACGTGTCGAATCACTCAGTTACAGAGGCTATTCACATGATGAAATGGATTCACAGTCGTTGCAACCTAAATGTACAACTTATATTAAATTAGGTTCACCTATAAATTGTGTGTGATATAAGGCATTCTAGGGCATGTCACAGAAAGTTATTTGTTACACCAACCAGTTTTCATTTGCATACGATGGGAAAGGAGAAACGAAAACAACCAAAAAGGAAGGATATTATAGGGCTTGATCCAATCAATGATGTATTAATTTTTATGCATATACCCAAAACGGGCGGTACTACATTACGTGTGATCATTGAAAAGTATTATGAATTGTCTCAAGTTTATCGTAATTACGATTATCTTGGTGCGAGAAAAGGGCAAAAGTCAGAAAAAACATGTTTTATAGATGGACATGACTACTTTGGAATTCACCATGATCTCAATAAAAGACCTGTTTATGTTACGATGCTGCGAAATCCTGTAGATCGTATCATTTCAGAGTATTACTATATTGTCAAAGAGCCCGGACGTGATCGGTACATCTCTAATAAAATAAAAAACAATAACTTGAGTTTGGAAGATTATGTGTTTTTAGAGGACGAAAAGTTCCATTTTAGAACTCGAAATATGCAAACACGCTTTGCTGCAGGCGGAACAATAAACTTAGAAAAGGCAAAGGAAAACCTTACAAACTATTTTGCGGTGGTAGGTATCACTGAAATGTTTGATCAATCGTTACATCTTATGCAAAAGGAGTTCGGCTGGAAAGATACGGGCTATCAAAAGAAGCTTGTACAGCATAATCGACCAAAAAAATAAAACATTTCCCAACACATTATCGAAGAAATCAAAAAAAATAATGAATTGGACATCGAGCTATATGAATGGGCTAAAACGGCGTTACAACAAAAAAAAATGAAATGTAAACCATAAAAAGCCCTAGACATTGATTACTAGGGCTTTAAAGTTTAACAAGAATGAAGAAGCTATCAGTGTGATAAAAGGAATGAACTTAAATATTTTTTAGTTTATTTTCTAATAAACCTTTTGCATACTTGTATAACTCTATATCCAATGTGTTCATTTCTATTATTTTCTCAATAGTGCTAATTGGTAAATCATCTTTCAAAGGTCGTTTATTAGTAACATTTCTTTTTGCATATTGAACATTTTGCCAACCCAATTCATGTTTCATAAGGGCGACGGATTCATCGAATAGTTCAGTAATACCTACAATAAGAAACTCAGTAGAAAGATTTTTTTTTGCTTGTTCTAAGTCAAAACTCTGTCCCCCGCACAAATATCGAGTTTGTAAATTAAACGTTTCTACTTCAAACTCTTTTTCCGCAAGGAATTGATCAAAATTCATTGCTTTGACTTTATTGTAGAACCGATGCTTATTAGTTCTTCGAATATAATAATACAACGAGATAATACGCTCAATTGGATCACGCATCATTGTAATATAGATAGAAGGTTTTGAAAAATGACGATGAACTCCAAAAGGTAAGTGCCCCATCAAAGTATTAGACGTTTCTACTTTATTTTTAATGAATTGTATGTTATTTCCAGAATACACGATATTTCTGTGATACTGTTTTCTAATTATATCGCTTAGTGTAGTTCCTCCGGATTTAGGAATATGCATATGAATTAATAATTTATCTTTGTGGTGGTCCAACAGTATACCACCTCCTTTCCAAAAGACTCCGGATCTTGGATGAGGATTTTTTATTCAAAATACGAAATGAATTGACTCTGTTTTGCGATAGAATTTTTCAACAGGGTTTTCCTCTCATCTACTTGATAAAAAGAAGTTTACATGTGTTATTAATTTGAAAACTTTATAATGGTACCTAAAGTATTTACACTATTTTATTAATCTGTTGAATTAATTGTGCTGCTCGATGAACGGTTGAGTGATTATTTTGGATGAAGCGGTATCCTTCTTCAGTAATTTTTTCTCTTTCCTTTTTATTTTTTAAATAGTATTCTGCTTTTTCGGCAAAGTTTCTTCGATTTATATCTACAAAGTGTTTTCCGGGTATAAACCCCATTTCCTCTAAATCCGGAAATGCAGGTGCTAACAGTAATGTATTACATGCTGGAACCTCAAAGTATTTAATTACAGCATAATTGCGGGAAGAACCGCATGTGAAAAAGACTTTTGCTCGATTTAGTTCTCTGGCATAGTTTTCGCCAATTAATTGTTTTTGCTCTTGTTCTTTTGAGAAATTTCTAAATCCGGGATGCGAATGCGTAACAAACCTTGAATCATTTTTATAATGCCTGTTTATAGCCATCCTTAATGGATAGGCTGTATCTACACTTCCTAACATCATGAAATCTATGTCTTTTTTCAGACCGTAATCTTTATATATAGATGTATTTACATGATGCGGCAGAAGGAAAACATGATGTTGTTTATATTCTGGATAATGCTTAAAAAACGGTTCTTTGCCTACCACAAAGAACGTTCTAATCTTATTATCTTCAATAAAATTTCTGCGTTTTTCCCTAAACCGGTGTGCATCATTAACAATGAGTCCGCTGGGGATATCGGTGTTCGCTAATCCTGTAACTAATGGATTGAGTTGAGATCCAATATCGTTTAATATTAAAATAAAATCAGGTTTTTTAGGAATCTGTTTTAGTATTTCCGAAATCTCGCCTGAATGTCTCCACACCATTAGGTCGCATAATTTCGCTAATTCTCTCTCTAAAAAATAATAATTTCTGTTCAAGAAAAGAGAGGTATCGTTGGAAATAAATAACAATTTCAACATATAGTTTTCTCCCTTGATGAATAAAATATAAACACTTATTTCAATACTAATTTTTTTCTTGTACTTAAAACTGAATGTTCTTGAAATCTATAAAAGAACTTACACAACTAATTTCCCATAAACTCTTCCAAAATCTTATTTTTTTCGGCTTCATCTGTAATGATTTCTCCAAACAAGGCTCGATGACCCTTGTTATTTACCCATACATCTTTTATCTTATTTCTTTGTTTTTCAGTATTAAAAGAGAAAGCAGCATTAGCATCATGACAATGATTTATATAGCTGGGATATGTTATTATTTCATGGGGAAGCTTAATTGCTCCCATCCATCTCCCGAGCTTGAAAAAGTCATACCTAACACCTTGTAAATAAGCTTCGACAGTATAGATAAAACAATTAAATGAACTAGAAAAATTAAAATATTTGGCAAGTATATGGTCTATAGAGTTATATATATAGCCATTTTGACAAATTAAAACCTTTGTTCCATCTTTATGTTTATGATTGTGGAGTTGTTCAATGAATGTTTTATGATACATATCATCGCTATAAAGGTGAAGTTCGTAGAAGTGTTTATAGCCTCTTATATTTTTTTTAACCTGGGTTTCGTAGTTGTCGCCAGGAATAAAGTGTATATTACTAGGAAGAGGTGGATAGTTTAGTAGTGCTTGTTCTATAAAAAATTTAGAGCTCTTATTATACAAAACATAGGCAATAAAGTTCTGATTAGTTTGGTTCTTAAGGCTTTTTAAAGTGTAGTTCATAAAAATGGAAATTCTATTATCAATCCACTCTTTTGAAAGATGAAGATCTTGTTTGAGTGGAGAAGCATTACGGACAGAGGGAGGTAAATTTGCCCGTACATCCAGGTTGTTAAAGGGTATATACACAATAATTCGTTTATTCATCATTATTTTTCCCACACCCTTTTGTTTACAATTTTCGTATAGCTTTCAATTAGTTTAACAATTTTAATTGACACATTTGTGTCTTGGTAATCAAGCGGTAAAGTTCTTTGTTTAGTATGACTATACACTTCTGTCGCCAGCTCAATGGCTTGTAATATTTCATTTGCGGTAATTCCGCCAATTACCATTGATCCTTTATCTAATACCTCAGGGCGTTCAGTACTTGTTCGAATTAATACAGAGGGAAAGTTTAATATAGATGATTCTTCACTTAAAGTTCCACTATCGGAAAGTACGCAGAAAGCATTTTGTTGCAGTTTATTGTAGTCTAAAAGTCCAAATGGTTTGTGAATTTGGATAAGAGGGTGTAATTGGATATTGGTATCTTGAATGCGTTTCAAGGTTCTTGGATGGGTAGAGTAGAGGACTGGCAGTTGATATGTTTCAGCGACCTGCTGTAATCCATACATCAAGTTTTGAAAATTCTGTTCATGATCGATATTTTCTTCTCTATGAGCACTAACGACAATATATTTTTTCGGCTCTAATTTTAACTCATCTAAAATTTTGCTATTATCAATCTTTTCTTTATAAAGCTCAATTACTTCAGGCATAGGTGAGCCTGTCACGAAAATAAAATCTTTTCTGATTCCTTCACTTAATAGGTAACGGCGGCTATGTTCAGTATAAGGCAGGTTCACATCACTGATATGATCGACCAATCTCCGATTGATTTCCTCAGGTACATTCTCGTCAAAGCAACGGTTACCGGCTTCCATATGGAATATCGGGATTTTTAGCCGTTTGGCTGCAATAGCGCTCAATGCGCTGTTTGTATCTCCCAATATTAATAAAGCATCCGGCTTTTCTTTTAATAAAATTTCATATGACTTAGCAATAATATTTCCAATCGTTTCACCTAGATGGTTGCCTACAACATTTAATACATAGTCCGGTTTTCTCAACTCTAACTCTTCAAAGAAAATATCATTTAAATTTCGATCCCAATTTTGTCCTGTATGCACAAGAACATGGTTAAAATAGCGGTCACAGGCTTGAATAACAGCCGATAAACGTATAATTTCAGGCCTTGTTCCGACAATGGTCATAACCTTTTTTTTACTCATTTTCCACCTCTTCAAAATACGTGTCGGGACGGTCTGGATCAAATATTTCATTTGCCCAAAACAACACGATTAATTCACTTTCTCCTATATTTTCAAGGGAATGGGTATAGCCAGGGGGGATATCGACGATTCGTATTTTGTCACCCGCGACTACGTATGAAATGACTTCATCTGATAAAATATGCCGTAGTTTGATGTTTGCTTTCCCTTTAATTACACAAAATTTTTCAACCTTAGTGTGATGATAATGGTTACCACGCATTACACCTTGATGGGATGTTGAAATGAAAATTTGACCTAAATGCTCAGATTTTAATATTTCCACAAGGCTCCCTCGATGATCTTTTTTCATGTCCAAATCATAAGCAAAATCGTTTTGCTCTAAATAAGATAAATACGTTGAATAAAGAGCTTTTGTAAAGGGATTGGATAAGTCGGCCATCGTTAAATGATGTCGCATATTGCGAAACTCATAAATTTGATCAGCAAGTTTCTGCAGGGTTATTTTGTAAGTCGGAGCAACTTGGTTAATGATTTGTCCGCTTTCCTGGTTTAGCCGAATAATATGATTTTTAAATTCTTTCACCACATCATCAATATATACTAATTCAAGCTCTTTAAGGGGATCGTGAACTTCAATGCCTAAGCCGCGTGCAATGTTATAACAAAAAGTGGCCACTACAGAATTATAATTTGGTTTACCCCATTTACCGAACACATTTGTTAGTCGGTAGATAAAAACATTGTCAGCCTTCGTTTCTTGAGCGTATTTCTCTAAGATTTCTTCTGCTGTTTTCTTGCTTTTACCGTAAGGGGTATTATTAGTTGCTTGAGTGGTAGAAGACATGACAATGGTGGGCTTTCTATTTAGTTTTTGCAGAACTTCTGTCATTTTCTTCGTCAATTCAACATTTCCTTGAACAAATTCCATCTCACTATCTTTTACTCTATTGACCCCGGCTAAATGATAAATAACATCTGCTTTGTCTAAAAATTGTTCCAATTCTTCCAGTGTGTGATGACGAGTAAAAGCCTGGACAGAAATTCCCTTCATCTCTTCCAAAGCAATGCATAAGTTCTTGCCTATAAACCCATTTGCTCCCGTTATTAAGACGTTTATTAAATTTTTCTCATTCATATTCATAAAAAAGGACCCTCTCCCTCAAGAAATGACATTCGCTTTTCGAAGGATATCTTCGATTTCTTTGAATGACATTAACGCATCATCAGATTTATATCTTAAGAATGAGACTTTTGATAGGTGCCCGTATTTTTTTATCAATTCTTCTGAACCATGTGTGGGGAGGATGACATAGTATTCCTCATCAAATTTATACGTGGTTTGTGATTCATAATTTGAGACTAATACTTCATGAAGCTTTTCACCTGGCCGGATTCCAATCTCGTTTACGATAATGTCCTTTGTTGTAAAATGATCTTTCATCACTTTAATTAAATCTACAATACGGCATGCCTTCATTTTCATTACAAAAGTCTCGCCGCCAATTGCTATCTCGGATGCTTTGATCAATAAGTCAATGGCTTCCGACACTGTAAGGAAAAAGCGGGTCATTTCTTTTGAAGTAAGAGGTACTTGGTGATGATTTATAATTTGCTCTTTAAAGAAGGGGATGGCACTACCGTTGGTGCCAATGACATTGCCGCCGCGGATACAAACAAATTTTGTACGGCTGCTTAATTGATTTGCTAGAATCATTAGCTTTTCACCAACAGCCTTTGTTAGCCCGTAGAAGTTGACTGGCTCCACAGCTTTATCTGTCGAAACATCAATCACTTTCTCGACTCCATGGCTTATACTTGCTTTAATGATATTTTCTGTACCTGTAACATTCGTTTTTAAGGCTTCTAAAGGCTGATCCTCACATATCGGAACATGTTTCAATGCTGCAAGGTGAAATACATAGTTCACATTTTTAGCTGCCTCATATACTGCCTCAAAATCTCGTACATCGCCAATTACAAACTTTAGGCAGGCATAATCTGAGAATGCTCGCTTCATTTTGACTTGAGCATATTCGTTTCGTGAAAATATTCGAATTTCTTTTGGATTAAATAGTAAAAGTTTTTTAACTAATTCATGTCCCCAGGAACCTGTTCCGCCGGTAACTAGTATGGTTTTATTTTCGAACATTTAAATAAACTCTCCTTTATGACATACTTTAATCACTTATATATCTTTGTATGTAAAAAACGAAAATTTGGACACGGCTAATATATTAATTTGATGTAATTTCTTTTTTTTTGCAATCGCCCTAATTTAACTGTTGAATAGATTCTTTGACTGTGTATTAAAGAGTTCAGCAACTAGAAAGGTATAATAGTTCTGCATGATAGATACGATAGTAAGCTAGTGGTATTCCGGGTTCTGGTGCAAAAACTATTTGATGGCGACTAGAACCTACATGGCCTGTTCAATTCCAGTTTACGAGTTTTTCATTTTTTATAATAACATCTTAATTGGTTATACGTTAAAAAGACATAATGCCAATCTGCTCACAAGATTGGCATTCCATTAAAACATTGATTGATAATTTAACTGTTGGAATCGTCAAGTAAAGGGGAAATAAAATCTTTTTGAAATATTTTTCCGAATTCAGGTAATTTATTCACTTTCATATTTTGGCTCCTGGGAAGCTTTCTATTAAAGGAATGCACCAATTTATTAAGATGGAAACGATTGTGAAAGTTTCCTTCCCGAAAAAACATTACTAGCCGTGTATCCGCTAATTCCAGACTTTTTAACAAAATATTATCTAAAGTACCGTTTGGGGTTGATAAATACTGTATCCGAACATCAGGAATCTCATCAATCACCGAATGAAATTCTCCACTGGAGGTGATGTCATGAATGATCAACTTATAGTTTGTAAATGATTGTTCCAACACTTCTTCTAGAGCTTGTTTTGTTCCTGCAGAGGAGTCTGCTACCGGAAAGATAATAGTAAGCTCAGGGCTAATATGCCTCCGTTGACGTGCTTCCTTCACCACTAAATGCATTAGATAACGTCTCCTTCTACTTTTTTCAAGGGAATTTTTTATTTGTAACGAGTTACTGTGAGGAGTGTTAAGTCTAAATGCCATAAGTGTTTGAGGGACAAATGTAATGTCGCAATGCTCAGTTAAACGTAAAAAATAATCATAATCCTCAACTGGCGTATATTTATACCCTTCTATTTTTTGAGCAAAAACTTTTTTATACATGAATGCGTAACCGATAAGGTATAGGTTTATTAAGTTTTCTTTTGGTTGATTAAGAAGTTTATGCGGTGGGCTGCTAACGTGTTTCCCATTAGCATCTATAAAGTCAAAGCCGCCATATGCCAAACCTACTTGTTGGGGAGAATTTTCTAACCGCCCCTTTAAGACCCCTACAAAGTCAGGATAGTAAATATTATCGCTTGAAACCCAAGTCAAGTACTGGATATTGGTATTTTTTTGCAAAAATTCAAATCCAATATTAAGAGCAACATCAGTTCCTCTGTTATCTTTCCTTCGAATCATTGTTATCCTTGAATCTTTCGAGGCATATTCTTTTGCAATGCTAACGACATTAGGCGTAACTCCATCAATTACAATAACCAAATGAAAATAGGGGTACTTTTGATTAATGATTGATTCTATCGCTTCTTTAAATAGTCTACTTTCTTGTCTATATACAGGCATAACAATCCCTACATCAATTGTCATTCACAACACTCCCTTATAAATACACTGTAAAATCAGTATATTCTAACAAAAATCTATAGCAACGGCATACTCCCAGTACTCTCCAAGAAATCTTTGCAATGCACATGCACATAGCTGTTATGACAGAAACCAACGACATCGAGAATGCGGGCATTTGAACCAAAGAATGGTCAACAAAAGTCCTCAAGAATCATAAAGATTCAAAAGGTCTCTAAGTGTTGCGTATTGTTTGAGACTATTAACAAAGTCAGGTAGGTGCTTATTTCTTACACCAATAATTATTAGTTGCATACGATGAGAAAGGGTAAAAAAACCAAATAATCCTTTTTTGTTTCAAGAATATACACCTCGATGTACTACAAACGACAGGCATAATTGAAAGTTGCCCAAAGTATATTTTAGGGGAAGAAGCCGATTAAAAAGAAAATATAAAAGATGGGAAAGTATGTAAGGGGTCAAAAATGCGGGTGTGGTAAGTTTTTTGGAAGTAACTCTTTCCAAAGGTACATCGACACGCACACTATCCAACGGAAAGGAAGGATATATATGGGACTTGATCCTATAAATGATTTATTAATTTTTATGCATATACCCAAAACAGGTGGTACTACATTACGTGTTATCATTGAAAACCAGTACAAAGGGTTTCAAGTTTATCGTAATTACGAGTACGCAGGTGTGATAAAAGGGCAAAAATCAGAAAAAACATGTTTTATTGATGGACACGACTATTTTGGAGCACACCATGATTTAAATAAAAGACCGGTTTATATTACGTTGTTACGAAATCCTGTAGAGCGTATCATTTCAGAGTATTACTATACTGTCAGACAGCCAGGCCATGATCGGTACATTTCCAATAAAATAAAAAACAATAATATGAGCTTAGGGGATTATATAGCGTATAATGATGAAAAATTTCATTTTAGAACCCGCAATATGCAAACACGCTTTGCTGCAGGTGGCAAAATCAACTTGGAAAATGCAAAGGAAAACCTTACAAATTATTTTCCGGTAGTGGGTATAACGGAAATGTTTGATCAATCGTTACATCTGATGCGAAAGGAGTTCGGCTGGAAAGATACTCCTTATCAAAACAGGCTGGTACAGCATAATCGACCCAAAAAAGAACATATTTCACCACACATTATCGAAGAAATCAAGAAGAATAACGAATTAGATATGGAGCTATATGAATGGGCTAAAACGGCTTTACAACAAAAACTTAATTAAGTGTGAGCTAAAAAGGGTTTCTCAAAAACATAGCTTTTGAGAAACCCTTTTTGACATAAAAAACGGGTAAATCGTCCCTATTAGTATAATGAAGTCATCACAACCGGCATCGTACGAAAGAAACGTATACCACGAATTAATTGGTTTTTCCAGTAAACATTGGGATCCGCAATCCTGAACAACATTTGTGCCGGATTGTCGACTTAGCGGACAAGAAAATGAATCTAGTTGTTGGCCTGTCTTCCGGTGAAGATTGTCCTCCTTATCATCCTAAAAGTAGATAAATTACCAATCTAATGATGTTTCATAGTGGAGGCAGTTTCATTGAATAGTTTAGTAATATCTACAATAAGAACCTCATTAGAAAGACTTCCTTTCGCTCGTTACAGGTTATTGTATGTAAAAAAGAAAATTTGGACACGGCGAATATAATAATTTGAAACAACTCCCTTTATTGGAATATAACTCCTTAAACTTTTTGACAGATTCTTTGACGCTGGTGTATTTAAGAGCTCAGCGACCGGAATGGCGTAATAGCTCCGCATGATAGCTACAATAGTAAACCAGTGGTATATCGTGTACTCCAATTAAAAAAGACCTCAAGAATCATAAAGATCCAAGAGGTCTCTAAGGGTTTTCTATTGCTTGTTTAAAGAGACTTATAGATGGTTCAGTCGTTGTTGTTTGGTGGTGGACAAGGTCGGGGAAGTGGTACACAGTCGCAAGTATTTTTTCTAATGCACACTTTGACAATATCTTTTTCGAGAACTTTCCAGAATACATCGACAGGATTTTCTACATCGTTGCCAGGTCCCGGACGAGTTCCTCTATTTTGTAATCTTGGTCTGCCTTCACATAGAACCGCAAATCCACAAATTTCGAATGTGTCTCCTTCATTTGCATCATCACGGTCAATGAAACATTGGAATGATCTTTCGTCACAAATGACTTTCCGGCATTGTTTTCCTTGTTCATCCACCGATGTGTACGTGATCCGTTTCGCTACTGTACCGCAAATAATGACTTTTTCCGGACAGACATCTTCAACAATAGGTGCTTGTGTGAAAAATACCTCCGTCATGACGTCATCTGAAGCCAATGCAGGTGGAACGAGCTGTGTTTTAAATTCAACGGCAACTTGGCAGCATGTTTGCGGGTTTGGAATTGGACATTGAGTTGTCGATGTTGATGTAGACGATGATGAGCTAGAAGAAGATGACGATGATGAGCTAGAAGAAGACGACGATGATGAGCTAGAAGAAGACGACGATGATGAGCTGGAAGAAGACGACGATGATGAGCTGGAAGAAGACGACGATGATGAGCTGGAAGAAGACGACGATGATGAGCTGGAAGAAGACGACGATGATGAGCTGGAAGAAGACGACGATGATGAGCTGGAAGAAGACGACGATGATGAGCTGGAAGAAGACGACGATGATGAGCTGGAAGAAGACGATGATGATGAGCTGGAAGAAGACGACGATGATGAGCTGGAAGAAGACGATGATGATGAGCTGGAAGAAGACGACGATGATGAGCTGGAAGAAGACGACGATGAGCTGGAAGAAGACGTTATATCTACAAATCTGCCCGCTCCACAACAACTAGTGATGATCACTCCATCTACTTCACAATCCGGAATATCTTGGAAATGCAATAAGACACTAGTGAATTGTGACTCGAGAAATGGGTCGTCCTCAGAACAGATAGTAAACTTACGAGACTCTCCCGGTTCAATTTTGTTGTTAGGGAAGCTGTGTATAATGTCGGCATTAAGACCAGCACACCCCGGGCAATTCCCCCCTGTTAGAACTACAGGGTTAGGAAGCGCGACATCGTCCACAGCTACTAGCGTAAATGGACCGTCATTATCCACAACTAAACAGAAAGAACCTACGCTCCCTCTGCTAAGGTCCACGCTAGCATTGCTTATGGTAACATCGATGCAACCGGCAAATGGCGGGTCTTCTCTACGGTCTACTGTAACGGTCGCCAGTAAAGGTGGGCACGGACAGTTCAGAGTTGGCGTAACAAACGCAGTTCTTGGCATATAATTTTGCACTCCTATTCAATAAAATTTCGAAAAAAAGAAAACGACCTGAGTTTTAACGCATTTCTTTACTTTCAAAAATATAGTATGTTTTTAGGTTCCCAAAAGCTTGGGTTAATTCATCATTTGTATGTAAATATTCTGTTAATTTCCTTTATTACGAAAAAGTGGAACCGTTTTAAGCTACCTGCAGAATAGAATTAATCCCCCACATCTCCATATCTATAGATGGAAAGTTGAAGTTTAATCATTATCGTCATCGGATGTTGTTTCAAACAGTGAGCAGGGGGAGCAACATCCTTGGAAGCACATACCCCATCCTGCATAGCTAATGTCACGCTTGAATAAATTACAAAAATAGGTAGTTTTATATTGTAATTGATGTACAGCTGAATCTATAGAAAGGCCGCCTGACTTTAAGGCTGAAAAGGCCGATGTTCCTTGAAGTAAGGAAATCGCCCTTTTCGATAGAAAGTGCTCCACTCTAAAAAACAAGTTTCATTCCACTAATGAAAATGATTAAAACAATGAAAACACGTATATAGTTCGACGGCACCTTTGTTGTTAGTTTACTGCCGATAATCGCCCCTGGAATCGATCCGCATAGAAGATTACCGACCAAGGCATAATCGATATGTCCAAATCCGGCCATCAGGAGGCCTGAAATGGAAGTAAGCAAAAAGGCATGAGCGATGTCCGTGCCGACTAATTCAGAAGATTTCATATTGTAAACATATAACATAAACAATGCAAAAAGGCTTCCCGATCCGACTGAAGTGATTCCTACGATGGCCCCGATGACGATTCCCCCCATGATTGTCAGATGCCGCTTTTCTTCAAGTGGCTTTCCTTTCCATACGTTAACGGAATGACGACCGAAAGTCATTTGAATGAATGTGATGAGGGAAACTATCATTAAAATACAGCCAAGCAAGACCATCACAAACTCTTCATTATAGTAATCAGATAGAAACAAGTAAAAGAGGATGTTAGCTGCAACAGCAGACGGTACGCTCCCGATGGCTAAATGTTTCACCAGTTGAAAATGAACCGTTTTTTGCCTCATATGCTGGATGGTCCCCACCATTTTTGTAATGGAGTTATAGGCAAAGTCCGTCCCGATGGCCATTGTCGGAGGAATGCCCATAAAAATCAATAACGGGGTAAGTAAGGCGGCTCCGCCGACCCCTGTCATCCCAACGAGCCATCCGACCAATAATCCGATGAAGACAAATTCAATACTCACTTCCTATTCACCTCAAGTGCCTAGTCAATTTTTTAGAAGCATCATACTCTATAGAGATAAACGATTTTAACTACTAATAGAGGTGATGTTTAACAATGGCAATATCCCCACATGGCGGTCAATTAATCAATCGTTTTGATCCGGATTTGAACTTAGAAGATATTGAGCAGGAAATCGAACTAGATGATTTTGCTCTTGCGAATTTAGAATGTATAGCCACTGGTGCGTTTAGCCCTCTTCAAGGGTTTATGGGGAAAGAAGATTATGAAAACGTACTGTATCATATGCGCTTGCAGAGTGGTTTGGTTTGGACGTTGCCTATTACATTATCGATTTCCGCTGAAGAAAAACAATCGATCAATCCTGGTTCCAAAGTGAAACTTGTTCATAACCATGATGTTTACGGATTAATGGATGTTGAAGAAATATATGAAGTGGATCGAAAGCTAGAAGCCCAATACGTTTATGGAACTACTGATTCCAACCATCCAGGAGTGGCAAAGCTTTATGGTCAGTCAGGGGTTTATGCAGGCGGTAAGATTACAATGATCAAACGCCCAAAAAGGAAAGTATCCGAAAAGTATTATTTGGATCCCATAAATACTAGGACAGAGTTTGCTAAACGGGGATGGAGAAAGGTTGTTGGCTTTCAGACACGCAATCCTATTCATCGGGCCCATGAATACATTCAAAAATCAGCTCTTGAAACGGTGGATGGCCTGTTGATTCATCCATTGGTCGGTGAGACGAAAAAAGATGATATCCCTCAACATATTCGAATGAGCAGTTATGAAGTGTTAATCAACCATTATTATCCCGAAGTATATACGATGTTAGCTGCTTTTCCAGCCCCTATGCGTTATGCAGGTCCTAGGGAAGCGGTCTTCCATGCGCTTGTAAGGAAAAATTATGGCTGCACTCATTTTATTGTTGGACGTGATCATGCCGGAGTAGGAAATTATTACGGCACGTATGATTCTCAACTCATTTTTAATCGTTTTAAAGGCGATGAATTAGAAATTGTTCCGCTCTTTTTTGAACACAGCTTTTATTGTAAAAAATGCCAGGCGATGGCGTCTCTAAAGACATGTCCGCATGATGAAACGGATCGTTTCATTTTATCTGGAACAAAGGTGAGAGAGATGTTAAGAAACGGTGAAAGGCCTCCGATGGAATTCAGCCGTCCTGAAGTAATTGATACTTTAATAAAAGGACTAAAATTGGAGGGGGAAACAAGTGAATGAACCAAGAAAAGAAAATATCATTTGGCATCAAACGGCTATAACAAAAGAAGACCGTCAGAAGTTACACGGCCAAAAGAGTTGTGTCCTATGGTTTACAGGATTATCAGGCTCCGGCAAATCAACTTTAGCAAATAAAGTGGAAGAAAGGCTGCACTCTCTTGGTATTGCTACTTATTTATTAGACGGAGATAATATGAGACATGGATTAAACAAGGATTTGGGCTTTAGGGAGGAAGACCGGAAAGAAAACATAAGGCGCATCGGTGAAGTAGCGAAGCTATTTGTTGACAGTGGAATCATTGTGCTTTCCGCTTTTATTTCGCCGTATACAGAAGATCGTCAAAAAGTAAGAGGCCTTTTAGAAGATAAAGAGTTTATTGAAATATACACAGAGTGTTCGTTAGAGGTTTGCGAAACACGGGATCCAAAGGGATTATATAAGAAAGCAAGGAAGGGGGAGATTCCCGATTTTACAGGTATATCTTCACCTTATCAAGTCCCGGATTCTCCAGAAATAACGGCCAATACGGAGAGTATGTCAATAGACGTTTGTACGGATCAAATCGTTCGTTATTTGCAGGATAAAGGGTATATTTAGTATCTATATTCTCATAAAATAAATGGAATCTGTATGATTACCCAGACCATTTCAGACAACACTCATATATTAATAGTAAGGGATATTAACAGAATGAAGTGTCCTCGTACTGTTATTTGAATTTTGTATTTGATAATCATACTAATTAACTAAAAGAGGACAGAATGGAGGTAATATTTTGTTAAAGGATGTATCGGTTATAATACCTATTAGTCTAAATGATAAGTCTAGGGAGCAAGCTTTTAAGTGGGTTAAAAAATTTTATGAAAATATGTTTCCTGAGGTGGAATTGTGTATTGGTGTATGTAATGAATCACCATTCCCAAAAGCAAGAACAATAAATAAAACGGTGGAAAATTCTAAAGGAGAAATCCTTGTGATTGCAGATGCAGATATATTTTATGATCCATCACTTTTAGAACAAGCTATTAAACAACTGGAAACACATACATGGGTGATTCCTTTTCTGAGAGTATTAAATATTTCACCAAAAAGCACTCACGACTTGCTAAAAACCGAACCACAATGGCCTATTCCTATCAATATTGAAACACAAGTAAGGCAATTTATGGGGACTGGTGGAATAAATGTTGTCCCTCGTAAGCATTTTGAAGCTGTAGGAGGTTTTGATGAAAGGTTTGTTGGGTGGGGAGGAGAAGATGATGCGTTTGCAGCATCACTTAATAGTGTGTGCGGGCATGTTAAAAGGATAAATGCCCCAATTTACCATTTGTGGCACGAACGCAAAAATACCGGGAATTATGCAGCGAACGTGGAATTGCTAAAACCTTATTTTCAAGGAAAAGAGTCCGTTAAGAAGGAAATAGCAAAAAAACAGGGGAAAATGTTAGAAGATCAGAATGAAAGTTAGTTAGTTAATCTATAAGTTCCATAAATAAACTGGGTATATTTTTGTTGAAAAGTTATATAAATTCTAATATGTATATTTTTAATAACGGGTTTGTAAGAGGAGGCTTGACTAATGAAAGTTGCGCTTCTAACGATGTTCAATGGTTTAGATAGTACGTATTCACTAGTGAATGTTGTTGCAGAACAGCTCAGAATGCTGTTGGATAATAATGAGAGGCCGATCATGCTTGTAAGTGAAAGTTGTCCGCTTGATGTTGCACGGCACGGAATTTTTTTGGATGAACGGATTGAATGGAGAAAAGTTGTAAACCATCTAAACGGCAATCAAATGCATTGGAGAGACTATACACAGGCGAGTGGAAAAGTACATGATACATTTTTTCAAGAAGTAGATGCGATTGCAGATGATTTGGTAAAAAAACTATCTGATGTAGATACATGTATTATGCATGACATTCATTATCAAGGCTGGCATTTACTTCACAATGTGGCGGTGAGAAAAGCACAGGAAAAGCTGCCGAATGTAAAGTTTATTGCATTTACGCATTCTGCTCCTGTGAACCGGCCTTCAAATCTTGAATGGCCGTTTTCAGCACGGTTTACGCCCATGCCCAATACTTTATATGTCTATCCAACACAATCAGGAGTTTCCGCGCTCTCTAAACAATATAATGTGGCAGAAGGATACTGCAGAGCTGTTAATAACAGTCTTGATTTATTAAATTACATGAGCGATGAAGTCAAATTACTCGCACAGGAAGTTGATTTAATCTCCCCTGATATACTTGTCGTTTATCCCGGAAGATTGACACCTGGAAAGCAATTTGAAAAAGTCGCCGCATTATGCGGGGCTATTAAGAAAAACTGCGAAAAAACTGTGAAAGTAATATTCTGTGATTTTCCAAGCGCTGATATTCCTTCTAAACAATATAAAGTCCTAATTAAATCGGTTGGAATTTCCTTCGGTTTAGAAGCAGATGATGTGTTCTTTACTTCAGATATTAAAGCTTTTGAATATGGCTTTCCTAGAAAAGGAGTTTTAGAACTATTTTCGCTTTCAAACCTTTTTATATGCCCATCTTTTTCTGAATCCTTTGGATTAACCGTATTAGAAGCGGCAAGTAAAGGGAATTTTATTGTATTGAATGAAAGGGTGCCTGCTTTAGAGGAAATTGGAAAGGTGTTGAATTCTTACTTTATGAGGTGGAATGCAAGAAATTTTGGTTATGATACTCATGAAACATACCATCCTTCTGAGAAAGTCTATTTGAAGGATCATGCAGAAACTATTATCAAATTAATGCATGGAAATCCAGTAGTCCATGCCAAAACAATGGCAAGACAACGTTATAGCCCGCAGTGGATATGGCTTAATCAACTAAAACCTCTTCTGCAGCCATTTTGAGTGTGATACTCTCGCCCAAAGGAAAAGAAATATGGGACAATCGAGTAAAAACAGGCGGGTACAGTTCTATGAAAATCCCTGAATGTAAAGGGAAACTATATTTTCTATTAAAAAATGGAACACAGGCGGATAAAAATGCCCGTGTTCCGTTTTTATGCATCAAACAGTTATAGCTTAATATACGCTCGATAATAGCTTACTTGTAAAGCTACACATCTGTTTGAATTTCTTGCGTGATTGACCGGAGTTCTGAAACCGTCCCGATTAGATAGTCGTAGGACTGATTGGTTTTTGTCATACTCGTATAAGAGAACCATCCTGCCATTCCGAACAGGAGGGAGACGATTAAAAAGCTCCCGATCAATTTTTGCTTTTACAATATAATCAACTTTCTATTTGTTAATAGATTCGGGCACTGAGGAAGGAAGCAATGAAAAAACGCTTGAGCCAAATAAGGCTTCAAGCGTTTGGATGTGGAACTTACTGAGCATTTACAGCTGCTCAAAATAACGGGCGATGCCTTCGTAAATGGCCTTGGCAGCGTTTTGCTGGAAGGCGTCTGATTTGACGACTTGTTCTTCAGCCGGGTTGGAGAGAAAACCAAGTTCGAGCAGCACGGCCGGTTTTTTATTTTCACGAATGACATGGAAGTTTCCGAAACGAACGCCCATATCGTTCATGTCTGTATATTTTATGAGACTCTCTTGAATGGCTTTTGCCAGCTGACGTTCTTTTTCAGCGCTGTAATAAAAAGACATGATGCCGTTTGCACTTGGTCCCGCCGCATTATAATGAATGCTGATGAACGCATCCGCATTATGTTGATGACTCACGTTCACACGTCCGGAAAGGCTGATGAACGTATCATCGTCTCTTGTCATGACCACGTTTGCTCCGGCTTGTTCCAATAAGAATACGACGCGTTTGGCAGTGTTGAGGGCCAATGTTTTTTCCAATGATCCTTTTTGGCCGACCGTTCCGCTGTCTTTCCCGCCATGGCCTGCATCGATGACGATTCGTTTGCCTTTTAATATACTTGCCGGTACCGAAGGGGGGGCAGTCGGTGCAGTAGGCGCCGTGTTTCCTTTCGTCACAAGCCATCCTGCGATCCATGCTTCTTTTCCGTTGGAGAGCTTGATGTTCATCCATCCATTTTGCTCTTTGATGAGCATATAAGTCGTGCCGGCTTGTCCGCTTCCGACAACCGAAAAGTTCGTCCCGGGTCCTTTTCGTAAATTGGCACTTGATTTGAGTGTAACGGACTTCAAGGGAGTCGTCGGTTTTGCCGTATCGGGTTTACCACTTGCTTCTTTCATCGTTAAATAAGGGGAAGCCACCCATCCTGTTTGATTGGCCGGGGTTTTTACTTGCGCCCATCCGGATCGAACTTCAAGAATCGTCACGACCGTATTCCGCGGCAAAGAATTCAAGACTTTGGCGTTGGTACTTGGCATCGAGCGCAGATTCAAGCTGCTGACGTTGACGGTCCCGGTTTTACCTGTTTGGGGAGAGGGGGCAGCTGGCTTGTTTGGCTGAACGGTCGTTTGAGAAATGGTCAAATAAGCAGCGGAGACCCATCCGATTTTCTTATTGTCCATTTTAATTTGTACCCAGCTTCCTTGTGTTGAAAGAACACTTACTTTCGTATTTTTTGATAAAGAGGCGACGATTGTCCCATTTGTGCTTGCCGAGGAACGGACATTTAAATTGCTTGCCGTTACCGTTCCTATTTTTCCTCCTGTGACAGAAGGGGGAGCAGCAGGATTGGCGGCACCGCCTGTTTGAGGAGAAGCCGTTTTCGTTACATATTGGCTGGCGGCCCACCCGGTTTGATTTTGTGGCGTTTTAATTTGTGACCACCCGTCTTTTTCCGCTAAAACCGTCACTTTTGTCCCATTTGGCAAAGAAGCGATAATGTTTCCGCTCGTACTTGGGGCAGAACGGACATTTAAGCTGCTTGCTTTGATGAATGCATTCACGCCTGTTTGTGCAGTGGATGACGGTTTTGGGTCAGTTTTTGGTGCCGCCGCTTTTCCTTTTTTTTGTATGTATGTAGATGATACCCAGCCTTTCTTATTTCCATATGTAATGTTAGACCAACCGTCCTGTTCGGCTAAAACACTTACTTCCTGATTTTTGCTGAGTTTGCCGATGACACTGCTTCCGGTACTTGGATAGGAGCGAACATTCAGCGCATCAGCCGTTACCGTGGCATATTCGTTCGGAGCGGCAGCCGCACCTGAAGGAGTCGTTAACAATGGACTCATGAGAACCGAACAGCCAATGCTGTAAATAAAAGGTTTCTTTGTCATATTTTTCACCTCTCCTAAGAAAATTGTAGGGGACATATGATTCATCGTCAATGAGTTGGGAAAATAAAAGGGAAAATAGACCTAAAAAATGAAGTGATAGGGGAAAACAGCGCCCTATCACTTCATTTATGGATGGTGGATATCTTGTTTTTTAATGATGCCTTGCATGTTCAATGGATTGCTTCAATAAATCCATGACATGCTCGTCGTCATGGGAATAGTAGAGAGATGTGCCTTCGCGGCGGAATGTCACGAGCCGCAGGTTTTTGAGAAAGCGGAGCTGGTGGGAAACGGTTGATTGCAGCAATCCTAACCGTTCCGCTATGTCGTTGACGGAATGTTCACCCTGAAACAGTAAGTACAAAATGCGCAAGCGGGTAGGGTCGGACAGCGCTTTAAATGTTTGCGTGACCATGAATAACGTTTCTTCATCCAACTGTTCATCCGCCGCTATATCTGGTGTTTTGCTTTTTTTGTCTTTCATTGGAAAATCTGCTACTAAAAACATAGACAAATGTACTCATCTATGCTAGATTATTCCTATTTCTACGAACTCGATTTCGCCGCTTGCTCGCTACTCTCGTTTGCATAGTTCTCCATAGGCGTTAATTCCGATGTAAGCCCACCGTACACATATACATTATCGAGAAGTGATAATCGTATATTCTTTAGCGTATTTCAGATTTAAACTAGCGTTAAAATCACGATCTAACTCCAAGTCACAATGATCACATTTGAATATTCGATCGGAAAGCTTTAAGTCCACTTTCTTTGTACCACAAGATGAACATATTTTGGAGGATGGATAAAAGCGATTGACCACTCTTAATTCAATTCCATATTGTTCACATTTCATCGTTAACCACTCTTTAAAACGATAGAATTTTTGTTTGCGAACAGAGTCAGACAAATGCTTATTTTTCATCATGCCTGTTACATGTAAATCTTCGATCGTGATAAACATTGGCTTGGCTTTCGCCAACGTACTTACGGCATATCGAATATATTCTTCACGGATATGGGCTAATCTAGCATGAAGTTTTTGAATACGAAGGATGTTTTTGTTTATGTTTGCTCTTTTGTCAGTAGCAGTTTTTTCACCTCCATTTTTTAGATTTTCATATTTGCGAGACAAAGAGCGCTGTTCTCGTTTTAACTTCTTTTCAACTTTCTTAACCGAAAAGGTCTTATTGATATTTTTAAATGTTACATGATTACTGCATACAGCAAATTCTTTAATGCCTAAATCAGCACCAATACCATCACTTGTATTAATTTGACTTACCCTTTCTTCAAATTCACATAGTACAGAAACATAATATCTTCCTGCTTTTTGTGAAACAGTTCCACTTTTCACCACTGCGTTAGATGGAATATAGCCAAATTCTTTTAATCGAACCCAACCAATTGTGGGGATTTTGATTCTGTGACGTTCTACCGTCCAATCCGTTTGGTTGTTTTTAGGAAAATATGCTTTTACATCTTGATTTTTTTTCTTCTTGAATTTAGGAAATTTTGATAAACCTTTAAAGAACCATTTAAACGCTTTTTCCCCATTCATGATGGATTGCTTCACAGCTTTACTTGACACTTCTTTAATCCACTGATCCTTTTCTTTTGTATAAACATTATTTAACCATTTCGAAAAGTCATACCCTGTGATAAATTTCTTCTCTTTTTCGTAATGTTCTTTATTCGTTGCAAGATAGAGATTATAAACATATCTACATACACCAATGGTTTTTCTGACCTTTTCAGCTTGTTTATTGGTAAGGAGAATCTCCGTCTTATATGCTTTTTTCATTTCTCCACCCCCTTTTGTACGTTAAAATATTGTACATTTGTATTGTACGGTATTTTAACGTACAATACAAATGTATAGGAGGGATTACATGAGTGAAAAGCGCATTAGAATTGATATGAGATTGCCTGAATCCATTATTAAAAAGATTGAACAGTACCAAGAACACGAAGGAATTACGACAAGAACAGCTACGATTTTAGAATTAATACGAAAAGGATTGAATGAGGGCAAACGTGAATGAACACGTTTGATTATATTTTTCAATGTTTGATTATATTTCTGATAACTGTTACTCATCTCCTCTAAATGGAAATGGATTTTCTCTATATTTTACCATATGATGAAATGAATCTGCCATCATTCAAAATGCTCGAGCGGAAACCGAAGTGTGACGGTTGTGCCTTCGTTGGCCGTACTCGCCAGTTCCATCGTGCCTTCGTGGCGCTGCACGATTTGCTTGACGATTGCAAGTCCCAGCCCCGTTCCGCCTTTCGTGCGCGTCCGCGCCTTATCCGCCCGGAAAAAACGCTCCCCTAATCGGACGATGTCTTCTTGTTCAATGCCGATTCCCGAGTCTTCAATCTGGACGGTGATGACATCCTTTTCGACTCTTAAAGAAAGAAAAATCCGTCCGTTTTCCCGATTGTATTTAACCGCATTGTCAAGCAGGTTGTAAAACACTTGAGACAATCGGTCATGATCGCCGTTCATGATCACATCCCAATCAAGCTGAACTTTATAGACCAGCTGTTTTTGGCGGAAAGCGGGAATGAATTGGTCGATCGTATCCTCCAATACTTGCGCGAGAACGAGCGGTTCTTTTTTCAATGGATACATATCTGCCTCCAGTTGGGCCAAATCAAGCAAATCCTGGACAAGGCGATGCATGCGGTCTGCTTCCCGATGGATGAGGTTCATATAACGGAGGGCTTCCTCTTTGTTTTGGTACATATCCTTCTTCAACACTTCGCTGTAGCCTTTTATATAGCTGAGCGGCGTGCGCAGTTCATGTGATACATTGGCAAGAAACTCTTTCTTTTGCTGGTCCTGATTTTCAAGCGCCTCGGTCATCTTGTTGAAGGCGAGGGCGAGATGCCCCAATTCATCCTTTGATTGGACGGGAAGGCGTGCCGCCAAATTCCCGCTGGCTATATGTTGGGAGAAGGCTTCCATTTCTTTAATCGGATTGACGAGCGAGCGAACGAGCTTATTGCCGAATACGACCATGAATAGAAAGAATACCACACCCGTCCATAGTAAAATCGGGGCCGATTTATTGAACACTTCCTGGATGGGGGAAAGGGGCAAATATAAATAAATGATGCCCATCAGCCGCTCTTCATCTAAAAGCGGGATGACCACGCCCATAATGCCGCGTTCGAACCGCTCTTCATAGCCGGTTTTAATCAAGTATTCACCCGATAATAATTTTCGTCGTTCGCGTTCAGTGATCAATGCTTCATGGTTCATTTCGAAGGGCAGGCACGCACTTAAGTCCCTCGGGTTATCGACCAGCAGAATTTCCGACTCGGAGATGGCATTATGCCAGGCCACATTTTGTTTCAGCTGCTCGGACACTTCACCGCCCAAATATTGCGCGGCGATATTTTTTCCTTCTTGCAGCAACGACCGCTCGATGTCTTTGACGTAAAGGTCCCGATATAAAAAATGAATGAATAAAAACGAAAACAAAATCGTCATGCAAATGACGGCGCTCACCAAGAGGCGAAAACGCGCTTGAAAAGAAAAGGAACTCCATTTCACCCGACTTACACCTCGACTTTATAGCCGACGCCCCACACGGTATGGAGGATGTCCGCTCCTTCTTTCAGTTTCAAGCGAAGGGTTTTAATATGTGTATCGACTGTCCGCTCGCTTCCTTCATAATCATAGCCCCATATTTTTTCGAGCAGCTGTTCCCTTGAAAAGACTTGTCCTTTATAGTCACAAAGGAATTGAAGCAGCTCATATTCTTTTAGCGTAAGCGAAATGGGCTGATCGTTGAAAAAGACTTGCCGTCCTTTTTGGTTGATGGATAACGGACCGACTTGCAGCAGTTCCGGTTTTGGTGATGATGGCTGCGTTCGGCGCAGAACCGCTTGAACGCGTGCGATGAGTTCACCGAAACTGAACGGTTTCATCATATAGTCATCCGCTCCGAGATTCAGTCCGTGAATGCGGTCCCATTCATCTCCGCGCGCCGTTAAAAAGATGATTGGGATTTGACTTTTTTGGCGGATGTGGGCTGCAACGGTAAACCCGTCCATCTTAGGCATCATGACATCAAGCAAAATGAGCTGCGGACTCTTGGTGTTCAAAAGGTCCAACGCCTCTTGCCCGTTTGCCGCTTCCATACAGCGGAAACCTTCCTTTTCAAGATACAATTTGACGAGCTGGCGCATGTCCGCTTCGTCGTCCACAATTAAAATGGTTACATCCTTCACGCTCGTTCTTCCTCTCTAACAAATAATTGAAATGGTCCGGTTCCGACCGGAATTTGTTTGATGGTTTGAAATGTTTTTAAATCGACCACCTGGACTTTATTGCTGTCATAGCTCGCGATATACAGCTTATTTTGAAAAAGCTCCATAGAAAAGGGGTTGGAGCCGGTTTCGATTTTTTCTTCGATGCGCTTCGTGTCATAATCGATTTTCCAAAGTTCATTCGAGCCGTGACTTAATGCGTATACATGATTTTGTGCACGGGCAAAGTCAATCGGCATCACGGGTGTTGTAATTTTTTCTTTTAGTGTGCCGTCAGTCAGCGAGTAGATATAAATGTCATCTTGGATTTGTTCGCCTGAACCGTGGCCCCCGAGCCATAATTCGTCCTTGTTTTCATCGATCCAGCCGCCGACTGAACGGGGCGGTGCCGGAAACGTTCCTGCCGTTTTCCAGGAGGATTTCAAGATAACACTCATATAAGCTTCTTCGTAGCTTGCTACGTACAATTTATCGCTGCTTTCCAATATCGTAAACGGAGCGCTGTCCAGTTTCATTTCTTCGTGCTGTTTACCGTCAAGGGTAAACACCCGTAAAGAGTTTCGTTTTTGGTCTGCCGCATATACATGAGTGCCGTCTGCTGACAAGACCATGTTTTCAATGCCTTTGCCCGTTTTCCATTCACCGAGTGCTTTTCCACTTGAAAGTTCATAAGTATATGCACGGTCCAGCTCTTTTCCGTATAATAGAAGTTGGTCTTCTGTTAAAAACACCGCACGCTGAAAAGCAAAGGGGAGTGTCCACGTTTTTTCTTCATATGATTCCGTATCAATAAATGAAAGGGAATGATCTTGAATGTTGACCGTCATGACATAATCCTCCTGAACAGGAATGGACGGCAAACGTTCGGGCGAAGAACAGCTCGTCAACAGCCATGAACATGCCAAAATGAATAGAGCGGATTTCTGCAAAAAATCCACCTCCTTACTGTGAGATGATTCAAATTTAAAGTTTTAAAGTCATTATAGTTTTTGGGCTTTATTCAAGTTTGTCTGTTTTACTGTCTCGAATAGACTTACAAAGGTCCTCGTGTCTTGTGTATAACGGATTTAACAGGGGCGTTTCTTTGCCCCTGTTAAATTTGTTATGTTACATATTTGATTATAGGCAATAATTGTGATGAAAGCGTGAACTTTATTCATTTCATAAAGTTCTCACAATTTTATGATACCGTTTTAACTAAAAGCAAGAAGGAAAGGGGAAAGAAACATGAAAAAATCGATTGTAACAGCACTAACTGGGCTGATAGCCATATTATCAGGATGCGGCGAGCAAGAGGCACAAACGGAGCCGGAAGTGAAAATTGTGGAAGTCGAAATTCTCGCCGATGAAAAGGGAGAAGTCAATGAAACGATGCCAATCGAAGCGAAGGTTACATATGGAGATGAACTGGTGGAAGACGCGGAAGTAACGTTCGAGCTCATTAACGGAGAGAAAAAAGAACGAATCGCGGCAAAAGGCGAGGAAAAAGGCATTTATCATATCGATAAAACGTTTACAGAAGAAGGAACATATGAAGTGATTGCCCATACGAATGCGAAAAGCATGCATACAATGCCGAAAATGCACATCCAAGTCGGCGATAAGGTGACGGTGAACGCTGAAAACGAAGAAATGAACCACGAAGAAATGGACATGGAAGAAAGCAGCCATGAGCATTGATTGTTCAGCTCATATACAAGGAAACGTCCTTTTCGAAAGAGGGCGTTTTCGCCTTGAAGAAGGGGGGAGGAATATAATAAGTGAAATAAAAAGTAAAGGACTTGGAATTATTTTATTGGTTCCGTATTAAACGATTCATTTCTTTTATGTCTACTCTATGTTCTATGGAACGGGCCGATAGTTCTTCAATCACTCGTTGTTGACGTCCTACAAACTCTTCCAACTTTTCATAGCTTTCAGGAATACCGGTCATTTTACGTTCGATTCGGTCTATTTTTTCTTCTAAGCGGGCTTGTCCATCTTTTATGCTTTTTAATTCTGTTAAAATTAACTTTAATGTATCCTCCACTCTCTATCACCTCCAAAAAACATCAAAAACATTATAGCATATATAAGTCTCTAATCGACCACGAAAACTAATTTTAATGAAAGGCCTCGTTACAAAATCCCTTGATTTTATAACGAGGCCTTTCATGAGGGTAAATCAAAAGGGCTGTTTTTTTGTCCCTTTGATTTACCCCCTTTATTCAAATTCATTGATGATTTTACCGAACATAACAGCCGGGGCATCCCCGCCGCTGCTTTTTAAATAGTGATCATCATCCGGACGGTCAAAGCCGGCATGGATCGCCATCACGGTTTCTTCTGTATACCCGATGAACCAGGCATCTTTGTTTGCTTCGCGATTTGTCTCGCTTAGCTGGGTCGTGCCCGTTTTTCCAGCGATTTTCACGTTTGTTGAGCGTGCTTTTCGGCCGGTTCCATACGGCTCTTCGACCACGCTTCTTAACACGTCCGTCATTTCCTGCGCGTTCTCCGCCGTCATGAGCGCCTTCGATTGCTGGTGGGTCTCTATTTTTCCATCAGGCTTCACTAAACGCTCGATTGCTCTTGCTTCATGCATGATGCCGCCGTTCGCAAAAGTCGTATAAGCCTGCGTAAATTGGAGGGGTGAGACACCGCTTGCCGTTCCTCCAAGGGCTAAAGCGAGATTTTTATCTTCTTCTTTTAAATCGATGCCGCTTTCTTCAACAAAATCAAACCCTTGATCGACACCGAGTTCACTTAATAGTGAAACGGCCGGAATGTTCAATGAACGGGCGACCGCTTCTTCCATCGATACTTCGCCGTGATAGCGGTTGTTATAATTTTTTGGTGCATAGTCACTGAATGTTTTCGGCTCGTCGATGAGCGTGGAAGAGCGATTCCACACATTCGTTTCCAAAGCGGGCGCGTAGACGGCGAGCGGTTTGATGGCTGAACCGGGCTGATACGGAATGACAGCATGATTCAACCCTTTTGGCGTATAATCACGTCCGCCGTATAAGGCCTGGATAAGACCGGTTTCAGGTGACACGGCGGCGATGCCGATTTCGACTTTTTGATCAGAGCGGTCTTCCGCAAAGCGAGAACGGTCTGCCGTCTTGTTGACGGCATCTTGTAAAGACTCTTCAAAGCCGGTGTAAATTTTATATCCTCCCCGATAGAGTTGCTCCTCGGTAACGTTGTACATTTCTTTTGCTTCTGATGTTACGGCGTCAATAAATGCTTGATAGGGGCTCCGCTCTTTGACCGGGACATCCGGAGCGCGCACTTCTTCTTCTTTTGCGGTTTCCCATTCTTCTTTTGAAATGACCTGCTGCTCGTACATGAGATCCAATACAACATCGCGCCGTTCCTTTGCCAAGTCCGGGTCGTTGGCGGGAGAGTATTTGCTTGGAGCTTTCGGAAGACCGGCAAGCAAGGCTGCTTCAGCCACAGTGAGATCCCGAACTTCTTTGTCAAAGTAGAGTCTCACTGCAGCTCCGATGCCGTAAGTCCCGCTTCCAAAATAGATTTGGTTCACATAGAGCTCTAAAATGTCATCTTTCGTTAACTTTCGTTCAAGCGCAACGGCTAATATCATTTCATCTACTTTTCGCCGGATCGTCTTTTCACTCGATAAATATAAATTCCGGACGAGCTGCTGGGTGATCGTACTCGCGCCTTCCGCTTTACGTCTTTCTACAATATTAGTGACAAGCGCGCGGAAAATCCCCCGTATATCCACACCGAAATGGTCATAAAACCGTTTATCCTCCGTTACGACGAATGCCATTTTTGCATAATCGGGCAGGTCGCCAAGGCGGATACTTTTTCGCGGAACCGTTTTGTATAATTCGTCCAGCACCTTGCCCTCATGGTCATAGATGACGGTACTTTCGGCCGTCAGAAGCTTCTGGACATCCATTTTATTGATGCTGGTTATATCTTGAAAAGAACAAGCGGTGAAAAGGAATAAACATAGTAGCAATAATGACAGACGGGCTGTGAAAGTTTTCATACACACCTCAAATGAACGCTTTTCTTATAGTGTTTTAAATTGGATTGAAATCTATGTATTCCTAATGATGCCTTTCACCTCGCAAATAGATTTCGGTTAGAACACTGGATTCAAAAAATGAGCATTTTCATCAGGACGAACATCCATTCATTTCCGGTATAAAATTCGTATTATAAATTAACCGAAAAGAAAGGAGGCAATCAAGCATGGACAGATTCGATGGATTCAAACACAAACCTTGTGATGACAAAAAAGATGACAAAAAAGATGACAAAAAGGACTTCGAATTTAAGCATGATAAAGATGGAATAAAAATTGAGTTTGATATCAAAGTCAACAACTTCAATAACCTTGCAGACGGCGATGAGGCCAGCGCAGGTAGCGCAGAGGCAGAAAACGGAGGTCAAGCAGGACTCAATAATAACGCAAATGCAGATGAAGGCGGTCAAGCAGCTTCTAAAGGCGGCAAGAACTTTGAGGCAGAGGCAGAAGATGGTGGTCAACTTGCCATTAAAGGCGGCAGCAACGCGGATGAAGGCGGTCAAGCAGCTTCTAAAGGCGGCAAGAACTTTGAGGCAGAGGCAGAAGATGGTGGTCAACTTGCCATTAAAGGCGGCAGCAACGCGGATGAAGGCGGTCAAGCAGCTTCTAAAGGCGGCAAGAACTTTGAGGCAGAGGCAGAAGATGGTGGTCAACTTGCCATTAAAGGCGGCAGCAACGCGGATGAAGGCGGTCAAGCAGCTTCTAAAGGCGGCAAGAACTTTGAGGCAGAGGCAGAAGATGGTGGTCAACTTGCCATTAAAGGCGGCAGCAACGCGGATGAAGGCGGTCAAGCAGCTTCTAAAGGCGGCAAGAACTTTGAGGCAGAGGCAGAAGATGGTGGTCAACTTGCCATTAAAGGCGGCAGCAACGCGGATGAAGGCGGTCAAGCAGCTTCTAAAGGCGGCAAGAACTTTGAGGCAGAGGCAGAAGATGGTGGTCAACTTGCCATTAAAGGCGGCAGCAACGCGGATGAAGGCGGTCAAGCAGCTTCTAAAGGCGGCAAGAACTTTGAGGCAGAGGCAGAAGATGGTGGTCAACTTGCCATTAAAGGCGGCAGCAACGCGGATGAAGGCGGTCAATCAGGTGTTAAAGGCTCCAGCAACGCGGATGAAGGCGGTCAATCAGCTGTTAAAGGCTCCAGCAATGCAGACGAAGGCGGTCAATCTAATGCAGGTAAGAGAAACAGAAATGTTGATTGATAGCTTCTAATCAATAAATAAAATGTGGATGGAATCGGGGTTATCCCTGGTTCCGTCCACATTTTTTTGAAAAAATGAGAATGGAAATTTGGTGGACCGTTTCTTTTTATGGATAAATTTCGTCTATGTGTTAACAAGTCTCTTTCATATTCTCCGCAACTTCATCTAGTGGACTTTTTTATCTGGAAATAATCTCTCAATCGTTAAAAAAGGCCTCCATCTTCTTATGATGAAGGCGTTTCTTCCGGAAAAATCGGACAAGCTTCAGGCTGCAGGGGAGAGGTGTGATTCATAACGGATTCTTCACGAGGTTTGCAAGCTGTTCCGGTTAACTCAACTTTTACGTCTGCCGTTGACACGATGCTTTGGCATACCAGAATATTAATGGCCACATCGATGCACGGCGACTGTTCACTGATTGGGGGGATAAGGTGTGCCTTGCAATCGACCTGGGTAACTTCACAGTCAATGTCCGTGCCGGGCGGAGCGCATAGAAACACGGTTTCGACTTCGGAGAACGGAAACACGGATTGGAGGCATAATTCTCCTTTTCGATTAAAAAATTGCACCGTCACGAATCCTTGTTTCAATAAATCGATTCTCTGAAGTGTCACTATCTTTCCAAGTGGGGTCATTATTTGAATATTTGTGCGGTCATTCGGCAACGTCAATTCTTTACAGTGAACAGCACACGCATCATTTGGAGACACAGGGTGGCCGTCGCTGTCGGATAAATAGCACTTCGTACGCTTAATATCGTCAACATTGCAGCGAATGGCATCAATCTCTATTTCTTGGTCGAGCTGAACGCGTTCCTTCAATTTGATGAGTGTGGACCGGTTTACCCAGTCAAATATTTTCGGAACCCGAACGCAGTGAGAGGGGAGAGTGTTCTCTGGCAGCATATATACATTCACTCCTTTCGGGCATATGCCCACTTTATTACTTTATATTATGATTGCCCAGCCCAATTGGTACGTAAAAAAGCATGTCTTTGCTATATGATTGAAACGTTTTGCTGCAATGCTGAAATGAATATTGGGTTCGTAATTTGCTTTTTTAAAGAGAAGAAGGAGGAGGTATGTTAATATTTCTGACAAAAAGAATGATTACATGATTCCTATCCTATTTGTTTGCTTGAAGAAGAGAACGGTTTTAAAGGTGAACATTTAAAGGGTGAAAAAACTAAATGTTAACGTTTACATAAATAAAATAGGGAAAATTTTCACAATCCCCTTGATTTTGTCAGAAAATTTTATATAATTTAACTATCATTAGATGTTAGAAAATTTAACATATAGTGTGAGGATTTGTAACTGAGGAGGTGTATTGAGAAATATAAAAAAGCCTCTCATGGCAGTGAGAAGCTTTTCATAGAACAGGCATAAAATTGTCAGCATACATATGCCTTGTTCTCATTATATCACACATAATTGGAATCTGATAAGGGGTGTTAGAATGAGAAACGCATTTTCAAAACCATTCGTATGGAAAAAACAATGGATGCTTGTGGCAGCAAGCTTGTCCTTGTTATTGGGCGGATGTGCCGCCAATAATTCGACCGAACCGGCAGCGACCGATTCCGGGCAAAAAGAGGAAGCCGCTTCAGGAGACAATGTAAAAGTGGGCGTGCTTCATTCTTTAAGCGGAACGATGGCGATCAGCGAAGTTTCCCTTCGCGATGCAGAATTGATGGCGATTGAAGAAATCAATGAAGCGGGCGGTGTGCTCGGCAAACAAATCGAGCCGGTGATTGAAGATGGTGCATCCGATTGGCCGACATTTGCAGAAAAAGCGAAAAAGCTATTACAAAAAGATGAAGTCGCGACGATTTTCGGCGGATGGACTTCCGCGAGCCGAAAAGCGATGCTTCCGGTCGTGGAGCAAAACAATGGTTTGCTTTGGTATCCGGTTCAATATGAAGGAATGGAAGCGTCGCCTAACATTTTCTACACGGGAGCGACAACGAATCAGCAAATCGTTCCGGCAGTGAGCTGGCTTCTTGAAAATAAAGGGAAATCATTTTTCTTGATTGGTTCCGATTACGTGTTCCCGCGTACGGCAAACAAAATCATCAAGGCACAATTGAAAGCGGAAGGCGGCGAGTTGGCCGCTGAAGAATACACACCGCTTGGCCACACGGATTACAGTACGCTCATCAGTAAAATCAAGAGTGCAAAGCCGGATGTGATCTTTAATACGTTAAATGGAGACAGTAACGTGGCGTTCTTTAAACAATTAAAAGATGCGGGCATCACCCCGAAAGACATTCCGGTCATGTCCGTTAGTATTGCCGAAGAAGAAATTCGCGGCATCGGCGGCGACATTCTAGAAGGGCATCTTGCCGTTTGGAACTACTTCCAGACGACAGATACACCTGAAAACAAAGCGTTCGTTGAAAAGTATAAAGCGAAATACGGAGAAGACCGCGTGACGGATGATCCGATTGAAGCCGCTTATTTCGCTGTTCATTTATGGGCGGAAGCCGTCGAAAAAGCCGGATCTTTTGATGTGGACAAAGTGAAGGAAGCAGCGGGCGGCATCGAATTTAAAGCGCCGGGCGGCACCGTGAAAGTGGAAGGGCCGAATCAACATACGTGGAAAACGGTCCGAATCGGGGAAATCCAAGCAGATGGACAAATCAGCGAATTATGGAATTCCGGTGAACCGATCAAGCCGGATCCGTATTTGGAAGGGTACGATTGGGCAAAAGGACTTAGCAATCAATAAGAAGCACGCAACGACAAATAGGGGAGTGTCCGTCATTCTCCTATTTGTTGTTTAATGAAAACGAAATGATTGCACAGAAGGGAGACAAAAAGATGTCGATGATACTCGGTCAGCTTTTCAACGGGGTCAGCCTCGGCTCGATTTTGCTTTTGATTGCGCTCGGACTTGCGATTACGTTTGGGTTAATGAATGTCATTAACATGGCGCATGGAGAGATTATGATGATCGGAGCGTATGTGACGTATGTTGTGCAGCAGGCAGCCGCTTCTTATTTGCCTGGCGGTTTATTTGATTACTATTTTTTGATTGCCATCCCTCTTGCCTTTTTAGTGGCAGGATTGATTGGGTGGGTGTTGGAAAAAACGATGATTCGCTTTTTATACAGCCGGCCTCTTGACAGTTTGCTTGCGACGTGGGGAGTGAGTCTCATGCTGCAGCAAGCGGCGAGATCGATTTTCGGCGCTCCGAATGTAGCGGTCAAATCCCCTTCATGGCTGGAGGGCGGAATGGAAGTAGCCGGAATGATTTTCCCGTATAAACGGATGTTTATTATCGCTCTTGTTGTGTTATGCGTCGTATGTTTGCATGTGTATCTGTACCGTACGGCAGCGGGACGCAGGATGAATGCCGTCACGCTGAACCGCCAGATGGCATCGTGTCTTGGCATTTCGACCAGGAAAGTCGATTCCTCTGCCTTTGCGTTAGGCTCCGGGCTTGCGGGAATTGCCGGATCTGCTTTAACGCTGCTTGGACCAATTGGACCGACCATCGGAACGAATTATATTGTCGATGCGTTCATGGTCGTGATTTTAGGAGGCGTCGGAAAATTGAAGGGGACGATTATAGGCGCCCTTGGCATCGGTCTTATCAGTACGTTTTTAGAGTACAGCACAAGTGCCACTATGGCGAAAGTGATCGTGTTTGCTTTGATCATCGCCTTTTTACAGTGGAAGCCGTCAGGACTTGTTACCGTCCGGACGAGAGCGCTTGATTAAGGAGGAACAAAATGAAAAAAACCTCAGCAATCAGCTATTATATCTTATTTGGATTATTGCTTTGTGCCCCGTTGTTTTTGCAGGAATTTCGTTTGAGTTTGCTGGCCAAATTCCTTTGTTTCGCCATTGTGGCGGTGGGGATTTGCCTTATCTGGGGATATACCGGTATTTTAAGCCTTGGCCATGGGGTATTTTTTGGACTTGGCGCGTATTGTACGGCCATGTATTTGAAATTGGAGGGCTCCGCGAGCGGGCTGCCCGATTTTATGGAATGGAGCGGCGTCACGGAGCTGCCGTTATTGTGGAAACCATTTGCTAGTCCGATCTTTGCTTTAGCCGCCACCATTTTCATACCGGTCTTGCTTGCGGCCTTTTTAGGGTATTTTACGTTTAAAAATCGCATTAAAGGTGTCTATTTTTCCCTTATTTCACAGGCGGTCGTCGTCGTATTCGTCACTTTGTTCATCGGTAAGCAGGAAGTGACGGGAGGAACGAACGGCTTGACGAATTTTGCGACCGTGTTTCAGTTCCCATTAATGTCGCCTTTCACCCAGCAGGTTCTTTATTTCATCACGGTTGCTATACTTGCTTTAGTCGTCGGTTTATCCATCTGGTTTACGAAAAGCCGTTTCGGCCGTGTATTGGTCGCCATTCGGGACGGGGAAAATCGGGTGCGCTTTTTAGGGTATAATCCAACGGCGTATAAAGTGTTCATTTATTGCATTTCTGCCGCGTTTGCGGGAGTGGCGGGAGGACTTTTCGTTTTGCAGGTTGGCATCATTTCCCCTGCAATGATGGGAATTATTCCTTCTATTGAAATGGTGTTATGGGCAGCGGTTGGCGGGAGGAACTCCATTATCGGAGCCATCATCGGCGCCCTGCTAACAAACGGCGCCAAAACGTACTTCAGTGAAACATATCCGGACATTTGGCAATTTTTTTTGGGGGCCTTGTTCATTATTGTCGTGTTGTTTATGCCGAATGGATTGGTTGGTGTTTTCCAATCGTTGAAACAAAGAATATTCCGGACAAAACAATCGGGAAGCGAGGAGAAAGCGAATGAAGCCGATACTGTCGTGTCATAACGTCATCGTGGATTTTGATGGATTTAAAGCGTTAAAGGGCGTAAATTTGGAGGTTCATGAACAGGAAGTCCGTTTTTTGATCGGACCGAACGGGGCAGGAAAGACGACCGTTTTGGATGTCATTTGCGGAAAGACGAAGGCGACGGATGGAAAAGTCGTATTTTCACAGCATAAAGACATCATGAAACTTCAGGAGCATGAAATCGTCCGGGCGGGTATTGCGAGGAAGTTTCAGTCTCCATCGGTCTTTTCACAGCTGACTGTGTATGAAAATTTGGAATTATCTTTAAAGCAAAAACGAAGTGTATGGTCTGCGTTAACGGCAAAGTTGAATGGGGAATCCAGGAGGAATCTGGAAGAGGTTCTTGAAAAAATTGCGTTGAAGGATGAGGTCCATAAACAGGCAGGTTCGCTTGCCCACGGGCAGAAGCAATGGCTGGAAATTGGGATGCAGCTTATGCAAAAGCCGAATGTGCTGCTGCTTGATGAGCCGATCGCCGGGATGTCGGGAGCGGAGCGGGAGAAAACGGGAGAACTGATTCATGACATTTCCCAAATGTGTTCCGTCCTTGTCGTCGAACATGATATGGATTTTGTCCGCACCTTTTCGAAGCAAGTGACTGTCATGCATGAAGGAAAAGTATTGTGCGAAGGCTCCATGGAAGAAATTCAGCAAAATGAGGTCGTGGCAGAGGTATACCTAGGAAGGAGTGAACGTGCATGCTGAAGGTTTCCAATTTAGCAGCCGGATATGACGAAAGCATTGTGCTCCAAAACGTTCATTGTCATGTTGGAAGGGGCCAGGTCGTTGCTGTATTGGGACGCAACGGCGTCGGGAAAACGACTCTCGTCAAAACGCTTGTCGGGTTATTGAAGCAAAAAGAAGGAAAAGTGGAATGGAATGAAGGGGATGTCACTGGGTTAAGGCCGGATGAACGGGCCAAAATGGGCATTGGGTATGTTCCGCAGGGAAGAGACATCTTTGGGGCGCTGACGGTAGAGGAAAACTTGCTGCTCGGGTTGGAGGCTCTTCCCCGTCATGCAAAGAAAAAAAACATTCCTGAGGAAGTGTTCACATGGTTTCCGGTTTTGAAGGATATGCTTCATCGTAAAGGGGGGGATTTGAGCGGCGGTCAGCAGCAGCAGCTGGCCATCGCCAGGGTGCTCGTCAGCAAACCGGAATTGATTTTTTTGGATGAACCGATGGAAGGGATCCAGCCTTCCATCGTCCAGGGCATCCAAGATGTCATCGTCCAAATCGCCAAACAGAAAAATGTAGGTATCGTACTTGTCGAACATAACGTCGATTTGGCGATGGAATGCGCGGATTATGTATATGTAATGGATAGAGGAACGATTGTGGCAGAAGGGGAGACATCCTCATTAAGCGTTCATGATATTGAGAAGTATTTAGTTGTATAGATTGCAAGAATGAGAGAAAGGAAGAGTGTGATGCGATTAACAGCAAGGGAACAAGAAAAACTGATGATTGTCGTGGCGGCGGATTTGGCTCGCCGCCGCCAAAATAGGGGCCTGAAGCTCAATTATCCGGAAGCGATCGCCATTATTACATATGAAATCATGGAAGGGGCACGGGACGGGAAAAGTGTAGCGGAATTGATGCAATATGGTACGACCATTTTGTCATCGGAAGATGTAATGGAAGGAATTGCCGAAATGATTCATGACATTCAAGTGGAAGCGACATTTCCGGATGGAACGAAGCTTGTCACCGTCCACGATCCGATTCGCTAGAAAGGGAGGAAAAACGATGAAACCGGGAGAGTATGTGCTAAGAAAAGAGCCGATTTTTTGCAATCAAGGAAAGGAAGCAGTGAAGATGACGGTCATCAATCGCGGTGACCGTCCGATTCAAGTCGGTTCGCACTTTCATTTTTTTGAAGTGAATACAGGCCTCGTGTTCAATCGCGGCGAGGCATTCGGCCTGCATTTGAACATTCCCGCGGGAACGGCCGTCCGCTTTGAGCCGGGAGACGCAAAGGAAATCGAGCTCGTGCCGTTTGCGGGTGAGAGGCGTGTATATGGCTTGAATAATGGAACGAATGGACCGCTGGACAAGGAGAGTCAATCGTGAGCGCAGAGTCGACTCTGCGTGAATTCGATGAAGATTATATTAGAAAAAAGCTTAACTTCCTGCAAATTTAAGGGAGTTAAGTTTTTTTATGGTTTCTCTTATGAACTCCTTTTAGTGTGTGTTCAAAAAGGAGGACAAAAAGGACCGAGAAGTTCAAGGAAGCGCAGTCTCGAGCAACGGAGCGTATGCGGTTAATACGTGAGTAGCGGAGAGACAAGCTGACGCGGCCCGACTAAGAACCGCCACGTCCTGTGGCGAACGTCGGATCAGTACGTCCTGTACAAGTAAATTCGACGGTCATTTTTCCCGGACTTTTTGAACATCCTCTTTTAAAACTGTTTTCGAATATTTCCCGTAGATCCAGATTATGTAATCTATTTGCAAGACATCATGATCCAATTTGTTGCTGTAATAAAAAAATATGTGAATGTCTATCGGCACCTGTCCATACCAACCGCCGCTTCGAAGCATATAAAATAGTAAGTCAAAAGAAAGAAGGAAATGAACTAGTGAAAATCATTTGCTTCTGACTGCTTTTGATTTAACTATATAAAGGAGTGAAATACATGAGAAAAAATACAGGCTGTGGTTGTAATGGACACGATAAGTGCCCGCCGCTACCCCATTGTGATTTTGCACGTGTAAAGACGACAGATTGTTTTTTCGAAGACATTACTCACCAAGGGGATGTTGAGAAAGACGTCATTGTAGGAGATGTATTAGTGCAAGCTCTTGTCGAAGCGGATATTAAGCTTCCTAAACCGGCAAGAGAAATTAAGCAAATTCGCAAAAATGTTTCATTAAAGCAGTGCGAAGCCATCCCATCCAGTTTTGGGTTCGAGGGTACTGGTGTTGTAAAACTATTTATCACAGGCGTCGTGCACAAAAACATTCAATTTGTCGAAGCTTGCAGCGGATTTGTACGTGATTTTAGCGTAGATGTTCCTTTTAGCTGCAACGTACGGGTACCAAATGCGGACGTTGTTAACTTTGTAACGAGCAACAAAAATGCTTTCGATGATGTTGGGGAAATTAGATTTATTGACAAAACTGGTCATGAGGGAGACCGATGCCGATTTGGCGGCCAAACAAGTGAGTTTTTCAATGAACCGATTAGATGTAAACTACGTTCCACAGAAATTAGTGAGTTCGACTTACTGAAAGACTTCGACCGTTTTGGACGATTCAACAGAATGACTGAGAAGCTGGAGATATTATTAGCCATTAGATTGCTGCAAACTAGAAGATTCGATGTCTGCTGAGTAACCAGCTAAGCGGACTATGCAAGACGCAATTAGAAAGCACATGAATAGAAGAAACGGTTAAAAAGGAAAAATGAAAAGCTGGGGGCTGATCAGCGGCCCCCACTAAGATAAAAAATATCAGTTGAAAAGATTGCTATGACTTCTCTTCATTTTGCCAAACGTCTTGATGTGTCCTTTCCAGAAAGTTCAGTCACAGAACGGAACGGTGGCTTTCTGTGACTGAGTTCTGTACATAATGCTTCATTTAGAAGGAGTGAAGAGTGACATACTGCGGCTGCGAAAGGTCGATGGATAAGCTGGCATTTCCTTGAAAATGAAGCTTTGGCGTTCCACCTTTGGACACTAGTTCCTCATTCCACGTATAATCGGCCTGGCGTAAATGGAATTGAATCTGTTCGGAAAACTGTTCATGATATTCGCGGTGGAAGCTCGGTTCCTCACCGCCGTGGCATTGAAACATATATTCTTCGTGACTTTTGCTGGGCATAAGCGGAGGGGAAATCCAATCGACTTTGGTTGTTGTTTTCCATGGGACTTGAATTTTAATCGTTTGCATAGAATGTGATCCTGCATCACTTGCATATTCGATATCGGCCACTAGGACGCCTTTTAGGAAGATGGTCGTTGAAGGAAGAAGAACATGCCCTTCCAAACGATGAACGGTCCATTCGATTTTTGTTATATTTCCTATAGGCGCTGCCAAATCAAAGGAATCAAAAATATCAAGGTCAATGGTGGTTGCAGCAAGCAGTACAGGGAGCTTTGCGATGGGGGAGAGGTCTTTTTGTATTTTATCAGGCTTTGGATGGTTGTAGCCGTGATTTTTCTTTTTATATTCATCCTGCATACGTTTTTCATCACATATAATGTCTTTTTCTGCAACTGGTGGAGAATGATGAAGTGATTCGTCTTCCTCTTGCGTCGCCTCTTCTAAAGAATCATCCGCTTCTTCATTCGGTTCTTCTCCATCAAAAGCGGGTTCGTCTTCTTCGAGCGAATCAATGGCAGAAAGGTCTTCGTAAGACTCTTCGGAGACAAACTCCTCTTCCTGAATTAGGTATGAGTCATGAAACGCTTCGTCTCCCTTTTGCGTCCAACCTTCTAAAGAACCATCATCTTCTTGATTCGATTCCTCGGAGATAAATTCCTCTTCCTCTATTGAGTGTGGTTCATGAAACGGCTCGTCATTCTCCAAGTCTTGCGTGAGGAAGTCTGTTTCCAGGATGGACTCCTCTAATGCATCATCCACTTCGTCAAGGGAATCTCCATCATCAATAACCAATTCCGTTTCTTCCGGTGAATCGGCGGCAGAAAGATATTCGTCGTAAAATTTCTCGGAGGCAAAGTCCTTTTTTTCGATTGAAGATGAGTCAAGGAATAGCTCGTCATCCTCTGAGTCTGGAGCTTCTTCCAGAATGGATTCCTCTAAGAAACCATCTGTTTGTTCGTTTCGTTCGTCAACATCAAAAACGGGTTCTTTTTCTTCCGGTGAATCGATGGCGGAATCTTCTATAGCTTCATCATCTTCCTCACTAGTTGTCTCAATAAAAAAGAATGACCCGTTTCCGTTCTTTGGCCGGTAAGAAAAATGGCTGTGATCAGCAAGCTGCTGTAAACGGAATGCTTCCTTTAAGGCAGCCATTAAGTCTTCTTCGCTCAGCTCCGATTCCGATTCATCATCCGATATTGGGGTATCTTCTGTCTCGGGTGTTCCTTCTATGTTCTCAGGATTGTCGCTGCTGCCAAGTTCTTTTTCCTCATTTTCAAGCTCGTCGCTGCTGTCCAGTTCTTCTTTGGCCTTCATTGTTTGTTGTTGGTATCCCACTACTTTGGGAGGAGATAAAATTAAAGGGGCAGACATCTTTTTGGCAAATGATGGTTGAGAATTTTTCCTCGCATTGTTCATTTCGCAATGGAAGGCGCTGTTTGATCAAGCATCCTTTCCGTTTCCCTCCTTTCCGCTTTTTTTTATGTTGTTATACCATATGAAAGAGGTTGGATCGAGTGCGTGCCTTGATTGAATGAAACAGGCCCTGCGAAACAAGGAAAGGGATGATACCAAAACGAATCAGTATATCCCCCTCCAAGCGTTTCTCTACGAATCAATCACTTACAGTCATCGCAGCAATCGCAGTCGTCATAGCAATCATGATGATCATAATCATCATAATCGTCATTTGTTGTAGAAGATACGCGTAGTTGCTGATTTTGAAGAACCTTCACTGTAAAATCAAGCACCATTTTTTCTTCGATAGTTGAAAAATATCCTTCTCCAAGCGGTGAGGAATCCGGAAGAGGGATGCGATCGATCGCTTCGTCCCACTCGATGATTTTGCTGGAAACTAATTCACAGAAAGGCAGTTCATTATAAAATTGGCTGCTCGTTTGGTGAAATTGGGAAAGATCACTCGTCTGCAGGTCATCCTTTTCCGGAAAACCGGTAGGTAACGGTTTCGAAACGAAGAAATCAAATTCCTCACGGTTGTTCGTTTTCGGCTTGACTGGCTTTGTCAAGAATTTCTTGATTTCAGTCACACATTGAAAGGGAATGTCGACAGTTAGGGAATGCAAATCGGAAGAGACCGATGTTGGAGTGCTTGCGTCGATTTCTTTGCATGGGCTTGCATATTGGATATTTTTTCGGACGAACCCTTTTACGAATAATTTATTCGTCGGCAGTAACAAACGGCACTGAGTTAAGTTCACTCGTTTTTTAACGTCTTTGATTTCTAATACCGGTTCTGGAAATTCGATTAGGGCATCCATATTGACCTGTATAGTAAGTTCAGCTAAAACGACAGGAACCTTTGTATAAACTTTACCAATAGCAACACGCGGACATTCTGGTTTATTTTCACAAGAGTGAAGGGAACTATTACCATCATGGTTTAATTTTTTATGTTTGAATGAATCGGACATTTCATGCTCCTCCTAAAAATCAAGATGATGCATCCTATGCGGTACGAATGACTATGTGTGGGCGGATGCCCATATGCATTGGCGGAAATTTGGGGGATTTACCTAGTGGACACTTTATATTCCTGGCTTCACGGGAATTTTGTCACTGTAAATAAAAAATAAAAAATATAGTTAATGTCAAATTAAACACAATGTCATAAATATATGAATGAGGAAACATGATTTGGATGTATGTACAATATGTTTTTAATAAAGAAAGCTCTGTTAAAGGGCTTTTTTGTAGGAATGGGTCAAAAATCAACGAAAAATCAACATCATTGTTTAACACAGACAAAAAGAAAAAACATGATAACCTCTGTTTGGTGTAAGAAACAGAGGTAGTCACGTTTTTGTATTCTAACTTATATAAATGTATTAAGTTTAAGCATTTGTTGTAGTAACGGCCATTTGTTGATTTTGCAATACTTTAATCGTAAAGTTCAAGAACATTTTCTCGACCATTTTGTCGAACGTTCCTTCACCGACAGGGCCGTGGTTGCCGAACAGGGATGTACTACGATTTGTAGATTCATCCCATTCAACTATGCGGCTGGATATTAACTCACAGAAAGGAAGTTGATTGTAGAATTGTGTGCTTTCTTGATGGAATTGAGAAAGGTCGCTTGAAAGGAACTGATCTTTTTCCGGAAAGCCCTCACCAAGGTCTTGGGCTCTAAAGAAATCGAATTCATTTCGAGCGTTTTGTACTGGTAACAAAATTGGTGCGCTCAATCTCACTTGAGTTACACATTCAAAAGGAACTCTTACGGTTAAAGATTTGATATCGCTTGATACACATGAACCAGGATGATCTCCGCTAGGGCAAGAAGGCGTTGCATATTGAATATTTTTGCGAACAAATCCTTTTAAGACTAACGGAAAAGTTTCACCTGCACTGGAAAATGAAGGGCAACTTACTGAGCGCGTAATAAGACGACATTGAACGATTTCGATTCTCTTTTTAATATCTTTTATTTCCAAAACTGGTTCTGGAAAGTGAATATTAGCAACTAAATTGCTTGTCACCGTAATTTGCGCCAATGCAACAGGAACTCTGATGATTCTTACTCGATTTCCTGGTACAAGCATAGGTGTAGAATTGGTATTGTCACATTCACCGATGGTGGCAGAATGGTTAAAGTCAATACAATCGTGATTATCGTGATCTCTTTTCATTTTTTAAATTCCTCCTTGTAATTTCTGATACAGTTTATCCTATGCGAATAAAACCGTTTAGCATAGGTGAATGAATCAAGGTAAATGCGGATTTTCCTAATGAAATGAAGTGAAAAATATTGAAGTCGGACCCATCCGTTTTTCTAAATATTACTGGGTACTTGCACCAGGTAAATACCGATATGCATAAGATTCAACAGGAGGTGGGTAAGATGGAAAGATATAATTTTCTTGCCGTTGATATAGGGAACAGCTGGTATAAGGTGTTAGCCTCTGACAATGGCGTCATGAGCGAATATCAAATGCCCAATGCCCTTGCACTATTTGATGATCAGTATTATGAAAAGCCATATGATGAAGAAGATGTAGTCCTTGAAGACAACTTGATTGTTGAAGTAAAGAGTCAGGCAATCGTCGATAAGCGGGAGGTTTATTACACGGGGAAGGCGGCCGCGAGGCAACGGAATGTAAGTTTAACCTCTTTTAATAATCAAAAAGTGGATGAGGATCGAACTTATATTCTTCTTTTTGGTATTGCAGCCTATCATGCGGTCTCGTTCAATCCACACGATGCTGAAATCTGTTATGAGTTGGACCAATTGGCCGTCTCATTGCCGACTACACAATATAAGGAGAAAAAAGAGCTGTTCAAACAGCGATTAATGGGAACGCATACCGTTATTTTGCATAAAGTACCCGGTATCCCCGAACCGAAAGAAGTGGTCGTCAAGCTCCAGATCAATGATGTGATTGTCGGAGCGGAGGGAGCATGCGCCTATTTAGGGTTGACACGTGACCAGGATACGCTTGGAATTAAAGATGATTCCCTCGTGAAAGATTCCAGTAAAGGCGTGATCATTGGTGATTTGGGCGGGGACTCCGTTGATTTCGTGGGCATTAAAAACAATAAGCCTGTGGCGTCCGTAGAGGGTGAACCATTCGGAATCAATCAGTTTCTTGATCATATCATTCAAAAAGTCAGTAAAAACGAACTGTATAAATTCGATTCCCGTTCGGAGCTGGAGGAAAAATTGGCCGCCGGTCCGTCTGAATGGTACGTCGAACCCTTTGCTGGTGTCAAAAAGGATATTAGTAAATATGTCGTTCCACAATTAAGATCGATGGCCATGAAATATCTTGAGCACTTCGACCGGGTACGAAGCGGTTCAAATGAAATTAAGGGTGCAGCTCGATACATTGCCGTTGGAGGAGCGGCTAAACTTGCGCAAAGACAAATTCAGGAAGCAGCCGTGAAATGGACGGAAAGAGGTCGTCCGATTGAATTGACGTTCCCTGAAAATTTGGAAAAACTGAATGTTCTTGGACTCATGATTTTGGCGAAAATGAACCAAATGAAGAAGCATCACGGGAATGTGTCCGATTTAGTTTCAACTAGAGGGTGATGGTCATGTCGAGAATGTATACCGATTATACCAATAAAACCGCTCTAACTGTTCCCGACGAGTTCATTGATGTGAAAACGGGGGCGTCCCGTCCGGTATCGCCAAAAGTCGAGGAACAAATCGAATACCATACGAATAACGGCACACTTGTCCATTTTATTTTCTCGGCCCTCACTCAGTATCTAAAGCCGAAAGTAGAAAAAGGGATGAATGAGGAAATTCTACAGGAGCTGTCAGAAATTAAAAAGATGATGGAACGAGGATATGTGCCAAGGAACTTCCCTCCACAACCGATTCTTTCTAAAAACCGTGACGCAAAATCGCAACCGGTGGATTTAAGAGAAGTGGAAGATATTCTCGATGCGTTCGGAGGATAGTGAATCCGCAACAATAAATGGACACGGGCATTCTTTGCCCGTGTCCATTTATTGTTGTCGAATTTTATTTTTGTAATATTCTACAAATTAATTGAAAAAAATTTCCAGTGATGCTTTAATAATGGTAAAAAGAGATAAACAAATGACTATTTTTTGTGAAATATCAGAAACAATGTTTGTTATTACGAAACGATCGGAGGGATTGGTTTGGTCATAGCAGAATTGTTAACAGAATTAAAGGCTGTTTTGCCTGAAACAGACATGAAAGAGGAAGAAAGTCATCCGCTTGGAAACGGCGGCCGAGTCATCGTATACCCAACAACAGAAGAAGAAATCACCGCTATCTTAACTTATGCAAACGGAAACGGGAAACGAATATCAGTTGCAGGCGGGGGCACGAAGCGTGGATTTGGCGGCGTGACGGAACAGGCCGATATTTTACTTTCGCTGTCAAACTATAAAGGCATTGTGGAACATACAGTCGGCGACATGACATTAACGGTGAAAGCGGGTACCCCGTTTCGAGAATTGCAGGAGTATTTAGCTGTACATAACCAAAAAATTGCCCTCGATCCGTCTTGGCCGGAGAATGCGACAATCGGTGGAATCATTGCGGCGAACGAAAGCGGTCCGAAACGCCTTGGTTATGGGTCTGCCCGTGATGTGGTCATCGGGTTGAGAATGGTGTATCCAGACGGCACAATCATTCGGGCGGGAGGAAAAGTCGTAAAAAACGTGGCTGGCTATGATATGAACAAACTGTTTATCGGTTCGATGGGGACTCTTGGGGTGATATCGGAAGTGACGGTGAAACTTCGTCCGTTGCCAAAATACGAAAGTCTCGTTCTATTATCGTTCCCGCAAGGACAGACAGAGGAGATCCGATCATTTGCCGTCACCTTATTGGATTCGGCGATGGAGCCGGATGCGTTGGAACTCTTGAGCCCATCGCTGGTTGAAAGATTGATAGGTCAAAAGAGTGTGACATTGGCGATCAGCTTTGAGGATGTTGAAAGTTCCGTTCATTATCAAGAGGAATTCTTGAAAGGAATCCAGCCTGCCAATACAACGATGACCATCCTCCCCAAGCACGAAGCGCAAGTCTTTTGGAAAGAATTTTATAAAATCTCTCCGAATGGTGCGGCAAGTACGGTCAGTGAAGAAACGGAGGCAGCTTTAAAGATTGGTGTCGTGAATTTGGATGTTCTTCATGTCATCAAGGAAAGCCAACTCTTACAAGACACAAATAATATAGTGGTGGAAGCGCATGGGGGATTAGGGCATGGATTATGCCAAGTCCATTTAAAAGGTGCTAGTGAAGATATTCTATCGGCCATCGATCAACTAAGAGCTTCTGTTACACGGCTCGGCGGCTACGTGATTGTGAAGCATTTGCCGCTGGCACTCCGTCAAAAAATCAATGTGTGGGGTGAAAATCCATCGTCTTTCTTCCTATTAAAAAGGATTAAAGAAAAGGTGGACCCGAAACATGTGTTGAATCATAAACGATTCGTGGGAGGGATCTGATCGTGAGTGTAAGAGAAAGCGATTTAAAGCAAGATCCGGCATGTACAGCGACTAGCTTGAGCAATTATCTTTGGAGCGATGCGCCCGATGAAAACAAATGGGCTGATTGCGTTCATTGCGGCATGTGCCTGGAATCGTGTCCGACGTATGAACTGACAGGACAGGAGCAGCATTCCCCCCGCGGGCGGGTCTATCTCATTAAATCAGTGGCCGAAGGCAAGCTTCACGTGAATGAACAATTTATGGATCCTGTCTTTACGTGTCTGGACTGCCGCGCATGTACGACGGCATGTCCTGCGGATGTCGATGTGGGCGGGTTGATTGAAGAGGCGCGCGGCCAAGTCCGCCAGGCGATGCCGTTAACGGGATGGAAAGGAATGGTCAGTAAATTCTTCCTGCAAGGATTGTTTCCGCATCAGGAGCGGCTCAATTCAGTCGGAAGCTTATTGAAAATGTATCAAAAGAGCGGCATGCAAAAGGTCGTTCGGAAATCGGGATTGATTAACATCATGCCTAAGCACTTAGTGGAGATGGAAGCGATCATGCCGGAAGTGAAAGAGCCGGTACGGAAAAAATATAAACATGAAAACGTCATTAAAGCAAAAGGCGATACGAAGCATGAAGTGGCGTTTTTAACGGGTTGTGTCATGGATGTCATGTTCAGCGATATTAATGAAGCAACGATTAATGTACTGACGCGCAATGGAAATGATGTTGTCATCCCAAAAAATCAAACGTGCTGCGGGGCTTTGCATGTTCATGCCGGTGACCGTGAAACGGGAAGGAGACTTGCCAAGCAAAACATCGAAGCGTTCCAAGATGCGGATAAAATCATCGTGAACGCGGCCGGATGCGGTTGTATGCTAAAGGAATATGCAGAATTGTTCCGGGAAGAACCACAATGGCGTGAGAAAGCGAAACAGTTTTCCGCCAAGGTAGAGGACATTTCAAAATATCTTCATGATACTGGCTATGAAAAACCGAAAGCCGAAATGAATACGAGAATTACGTACCATGATGCATGCCACTTGGCGCATGGTCAAGGTGTACGCCAGGAGCCGCGTGAGATTCTCCTCGATATTCCAGGCGTAGAGATGGTTCACATGCCAAATTCGGATCGTTGCTGCGGAAGCGCGGGCATATACAATATAACGAATCCGGAAATGGCGGGAGCAGTACTCGAAAGCAAAATGGAGAACGTTCCTGAAGATGTGGAGATGATTTCAATGGGGAATCCCGGCTGCATGCTGCAAATGGCCATGGGCGTTCAAAAGTACGGCCGAAATCAAAAAATCGTCCATACGATCCAGCTGCTCGACTGGGCGTATCAAAAAGAGGATCGCTTAAAGGGGGAAGAGTAATGGCGATAAAAGGACTCAAAACGAACGATCCGCATATTGAAAATTTGGCGAAGCTTGTGAGCGGACCGCGTTCCATTCTGTATCATAAGGAAGATTTGGTGGCGTATGACTGTGACGGCTTTACCATTCATCAGCATTTGCCGAAAGCGGTCGTGTTCCCGAAAGATACGGAAGAAGTGGCGAAGCTGGTGAAGTACTGTTCAGAAAATGAATTGCCGTTCCTTGCCCGCGGAGCGGGAACAGGTTTAAGCGGCGGAGCCATTCCGTTAAACGGTGAGGTCATCATCAGTTTAGTCCGAATGAAACGCCTATTAAGCGTGGACCTGGAGAATCGGCGGGCTGTAGTCGAGCCTGGTTTTGTAAACTTGAAGCTGACGAACTCGATTTCCGATAAAGGGTATTATTATGCTCCCGATCCTTCAAGCCAATATTGCTGTACAATTGGGGGAAATGTCGCCGAAAATGCAGGAGGGGCGCATTGCCTGAAATATGGGGTCACGACAAACCACATTCTCGGTCTTGAAGTGGTTCTGCCGAATGGAGAGATTATGGAAATCGGGAAAAATGGGATTCCTGATGCACCCGGTTACGATTTGCTAGGTCTGTTGACAGGGTCGGAGGGCACATTGGCTATTGTAACGAAAATAACGGTCCGCATTTTAAAAAATCCGGAAGCGAAACAAACGGTGCTCGCTTATTTCGATAAGGTATCGGATGGAAGCCAGGCCGTGTCAGATATCATTTCAGCAGGCATTGTTCCGGCTGCCCTTGAAATGATGGATAAAACGGCCATTGAAGGGGTGGAAGCCGCGGCTTTTCCTGTCGGGCATCCGCGGGACATCGAAGCGGTCTTGCTTATTGAGGTGGATGGAATTTCCGCTGGAATCGATGAGCAAATCGAACAAATTCTCGATGTTTGTAAAAACAGAAACGTTCGTGAAGTGAAAGTCGCAAGGGATGAACAAGAGAGGGGGAGATGGTGGGCGAACCGCAAAACGGGATTTGGTGCAATGGGTGCCATCTCGCCCGATTATTTAGTGCAAGACGGTGTCATTCCAAGGAGCAGGCTGCCGGAAGTATTAAATACAATCAATCAAATTAGCGAACAGTCGGGCTTACGCATCGCGAATATTTTCCATGCCGGAGACGGGAATCTTCACCCGCTTGTCCTATTCGATGCGAGAAAACCGGGTGAAACGGAAAAGGCGCTGGAAGCTGGAAGTGCCTGTCTTCAAGCGTGTGCGGATGTAGGCGGATCAATCACCGGCGAGCACGGGGTAGGCATCGAAAAAAGAGAAGAGATGCGCTTTGTGTTCAATGATGAAGAAATTATCGCCCAGACCGATATTCGTGAAGTATTTAACCCGAAAAACCTATTAAATGCAGGGAAGCTATTCCCGACTCCGGGACGTTGTGTAGAAATAAAGAAAGAAATGAAAGAGACAGCAGCGTCACTGGAAAAATAGAGGAAACTTTCATCAGCAGGAGTCTTACTGTTCGTTCGTGCGAGACAAATTAGAAAATTTACAAATATTTTGAAAATGATTGAAATACATCTCTCGCCATGATATCATTTTTTTTAGATGAAATATGAAACATCGTTGCGTAATAACAAACAACTGAGAGTTTAACCACTATACTGAACGAAAGTACTGCACCTTCTATTCTTTGTTTTGAAAGCGCTGTTTTGAAAGAACGTTCATTTTAAGGAGGAAATGTAAAATGAAAGACTATGTAAAAGCAGGTAACCTTCAAGTAGCTCCAGAGCTTTATGAGTTCATCAATTCAGAAGCTATCCCCGGCAGCGAATTGGATCAAGAAAAGTTCTGGTCTGATTTCGAAACGCTCATACAAGATCTTGTACCGCAAAATAAGGCGCTATTGGCCAAACGGGATGAATTTCAAAACAAAATCAATGCGTGGCACAGGGAAAATAATGAAAGCTTTAATTTTGAAAAGTATAAAGCATTTTTGCATGAGATTGGCTATTTAGAGCCGGAAGTGGAAGATTTTCAGATTACGACTGCTGGGGTGGACGATGAAATCGCTGTTCAGGCCGGACCGCAGTTGGTCGTGCCCGTCAACAATGCCCGCTATGCGATCAATGCCGCCAACGCTCGCTGGGGAAGCCTTTATGATGCCCTATACGGAACGGATGCCATCAGCGAAGAAGGTGGAGCGGAACGTCGCGATGCATATAACCCGATCCGAGGCGAGAAAGTCATTGCATTTGCGAAGGAATTTCTCGATCAAGCAGCTCCATTAACCGAATCTTCCCATCAAGATGCTGTCCAGTATGCAATCGTTGATGGGAAATTATCTGTATCCCTCAGCAACGGTAAAACGGCTGGATTGAAAGAGGAGTCAAAGCTGGCGGGATATCAGGGAGAAGCTGAAAATCCATCAGCGGTCTTGTTGAAAAATAACGGTCTGCATTTTGAAATCCAGATTGACCGTACTCATCCGATCGGCAAAACGGATGATGCTGGCGTAAAAGATATTCTCATGGAGGCCGCCCTCACAACAATCATGGATTGCGAAGATTCTGTCGCCGCCGTCGATGCTGAGGATAAAGTGCTCGTGTATCGCAACTGGCTGGGTTTAATGAAAGGGGATTTATCTGCTGCTTTTACGAAAGGCAGCAAATCGATGATACGGACGCTTAATCCTGATCGTGTGTATACGTCTCCGGCAGGTGGGGAGTTGACGCTGTCAGGAAGGTCGCTCATGTTTGTCCGTAATGTGGGGCATTTGATGACAAATAATGCGGTATTGGATCAAAACGGGCAGGAAGTCCCTGAAGGGATTTTAGATAGTGTGATTACGAGTTTACTAGCGAAGCACACGCTGTTAGGAAACGGTTCTTATCAAAATACATCGACAGGTTCGATTTATATTGTAAAGCCGAAAATGCACGGTTCAGAAGAAGTTGCATTTGCCAACGAACTTTTCGATCGGGTAGAAGACATGCTTGGCCTCAAGCGAAATACTCTTAAAATCGGTGTTATGGACGAGGAGCGCCGCACGACATTGAATTTGAAAGCTTGCATTCGCCAGGTGAAAGATCGGGTGGTATTTATCAATACGGGATTCTTGGACCGAACAGGCGACGAAATGCATACATCGATGGAAGCGGGGCCGATGATTCGGAAAAATGACATCAAATCCTCCAAATGGCTTCAAGGCTATGAACAATCGAACGTAAGCACAGGTCTTTCCGCCGGCTTCCAGGGCCGTGCCCAAATCGGGAAAGGGATGTGGGCAATGCCGGACATGATGGAAGAAATGTTGAAACAAAAAGTCGGCCAGCTGAAAACGGGTGCCAATACGGCATGGGTCCCTTCGCCGACTGCCGCTGCATTGCATGCTCTTCATTATCATCAAATTGATGTAACGAAAGTACAAAATGAAATGATGAACCAATCAAAAGATTTACAAGATGATATTTTGGAATTCCCAGTGGCTCAAAATCCACAATGGAGTCCTGAAGAAATTCAGCAAGAATTAGATAACAACGCTCAAGGCATATTAGGCTATGTTGTCCGCTGGGTTGAACAGGGAGTCGGCTGCTCGAAAGTGCCGGACATTAACAATATCGGACTGATGGAAGACCGCGCTACATTGCGCATTTCGAGTCAGCATATGGCGAACTGGCTTCACCACGGAATTTGTACGAAAGAACAAGTGTTGGAGACGTTACAGCGCATGGCGAAAGTCGTCGATGAACAAAACGCCGGAGATCCGCAATATCGTCCAATGTCTAAAGACTATGACGACTCTGTCGCCTTCCAAGCGGCATGCGATCTCGTTTTTAAAGGCTACGAACAGCCGAACGGCTACACCGAGCCGATTTTACACCGCCGCCGAATTGAAGCGAAAGCGAAGTTCGCGGTCAAACAATAGCTAGTTATTTATCTGGACAATTCGACTTGGTCAAAGAGTAAATCAAGCCGAATTGTCTAGACTTAGGCGGATGGCGGGTTAGCGCCATCCGCTTACATGGATCTTGGCGGGTGAATTCAGGATGTCTATATAGAACGAGAAAAAGATTGATCGGGAGGGGCTTTAAGGTGAAGTTTACTAGATTTAAAGTGAATGCCGAAACATATACAGGTGTGATAACGGATAGTGAGATAAGAGAAATCAAGGGAAATATATTCGATGATTGGGAGTATACCGGCAAAACATTTTCCGAAAGTGAAGTGACATTTCTTGCTCCGTTGGAACCGAACCAAATCATTGGGATTGGTGCAAACTATGTATCAAAAATAGAGGAACTTCCTGGGGAGCTGCCGGAAATTCCGGTCTTTTTCTTCAAACCGACCTCATCGGTCATCGGGCCTGAGGGAACGATCGTCATTCCAAATGGCATTGAACAAGTGAAATTCGAGTCTGAATTGGCGATTGTCATCGGGAAAGAAGCGAAAAATGTTCCTGAATCAGAAGTGCTTGATTATGTATTCGGCTATACGGTTGGAAATGATGTGACGGCACCCCAATTTTTTCATCAAGATGGGCACTGGACGATTGGCAAATCTTTTGACACCTTTACTCCGTTAGGACCTGTGATTGAAACAGAGCTCAATCCTTTCACCGTGGATGTGGAGGCGAGCCTGAATGGTGTTGAAAAACAAAACAGCGCCACGGAATTGATGATTATTCCGATTCGAAGAATGATCTCCTATTTGACGAATGTCATGACATTGAAGCCTGGTGATGTGATTCTGACAGGAAGTCCTGTTGGAGCGGAACTGGTCGGTGCGGGAGATGTCATTGAATGCAAAATCAACGAAATAGGAGTGCTCCGGAATACGTTTGCAGCGGCAAAGAAAAATGTTGAAGTGCTGCAAGGATGAAATCGGGTGCCTGGGAACCTATATGCTATAATGAAAACGATGACGTTTTGCACCAGGGGTGAGCGATTTTGGATAGAGAAAATATGGTAAAGTCCGTAAGCCGGGCATTGGATATTATTACGCTGGTCAGTTCAAAAAGGGACGGTTTAGGTGTGACGGAGATCGCCAACCAAATCGATATTAATAAAAGCTCCGTTTATCGCATCTTGTCAACGATGGCCCAGTACGGCTATATCGAGCAAGACCGGGAAACGGGCCGGTACAAGCTCGGGTATAAATTTTTAGAAGTCAGTTCCAAGCTGCTGGAGTCGATCGATTTACGGACAGAGGCGAAACCATATTTGCAGGAATTGGAAAATGAAACGAATGAAGTGATTCACCTTGTTGTCTATGATCAAGGTGAAGTGGTCTATATCGAAAAATTAGAAGGAAACGAAACACTGCGAATGCATTCTAAAGTCGGAAAAAGGGCCCCGATGCATTGTACGTCGGTTGGAAAAGCCATCCTTGCCCATCTGCCGTCCAGTGTGGTACTGGACATTCTAGAGCGGAAAGGAATGCCGACGCATACAGATAAAACCATTACGAATAAAGACGATTTTCTTAAAGAATTAATTCAAGTGAAGCAAAAGGGATATGCGCTTGACTTGGAAGAAAATGAATACGGGATTATTTGTATTGCCGTCCCAATTTTTGATCATCTAGGAAAAGTCGTGGCGGCAGTCAGTATTTCAGGACCAACGATTCGAATGAAGGATGAGCGCCTCGAACACCTCCAAGTCCGGATGAAATATATCGGCGGGCAAATTTCGGCAAGACTTGGATACAAGTAAAGCGAAACAGCGTGAGAGAAAGTTGCTCGATATCTTTAAAAAAAGATATATCGGGCAATTTTTTTCGCAATATTAAATTGACTGATTATTTTAAATTTTTTGGAAGAATATTGAAAGATAGGAAATAAAATGTATAATAGGACTTAGGTTAAGTTCTTGTTATATAACAATTTTGGGATAGTTATATAACAATGTTGCTTCATTCGCAACAAAACCTAAACGTTGTTTGGTATTACGAAACAAAAGGGGGAAATGTCTTATGAGTACGGGAATGTTAGCTTTCTTATCTCTTTTGCCGATTATCGCTGTTGGAATCTTCCTGGTCGGTCTCAGGTGGCCTGCAAGTAAAGCGATGCCCATCTCTTATTTGGTCGCGATCGTGCTTGCATTATTCGTATGGAAGGTACCAGGGGCAAACGTTGCCGCCGCGTCAGTCAATGGCCTTGTTGTAGCGGGGACACTGTTATACATCATCTTTGGAGCCATCTTGCTGTTAAATACCCTGCAAGAAAGCGGTGGGATTAAAACGATACGCCAGGGGTTCACGGATATTTCAGCGGACCGCCGCATTCAAGTCATTATTATCGCCTGGTTATTCGGATCATTCATTGAAGGGGCTTCAGGGTTTGGGACACCAGCAGCGGTAGCTGTACCTTTGCTCGTTGGATTAGGCTTCCCGGCAATGGCGGCGGTAATCGCTGGTATGGTTATTCAAAGTACACCGGTTTCTTTTGGTGCGGTTGGAACGCCAATGCTTGTGGGAGTCCAAACCGGGTTATCAGCTGATCCGAGCATAACCAATGATTTTCTATCATTGGTTACGTTAATCGGGGGAAAAGTGGCCATTCTGCATATGATTTCGGGAACTCTTATTCCTCTTTTTGTTGTAGCATTAATGACAAGATTTTTTGGTAAAAATAAATCGTTCTCCGAAGGAATTAAGGTCTGGAAATTTGCCTTGTTTGCAGCGTTTGCCATGACGATTCCATATGTTATCGTTGCAAATGTGCTCGGACCTGAATTTCCATCCATGATCGGGGGATTAATTGGTTTAGCCATCGTTGTAAGCGCGGCCAAAAAGGGTTTCCTTATGCCTTCTAAAGAAGATGTGTGGGATTTTGAAGAAAAATCAAAATGGGATCCGGAGTGGAGCGGTAACCTGGAAATCAAAGAAATTTCTCATAAGAACGGAAACATGAGCATGGTTCGTGCTTGGACACCTTATATTTTAGTCGGGTTATTTCTTGTGTTAACAAGATTAAGTGTGCTTCCGATAAGTGGATGGATGAAAGCATGGACTGTATCCATTCCCAATATTTTCGGTTCAGAAATTAGTGCAAGCTTCCAGCCGCTGTACTTGCCGGGGACCATCTTTATTTTAGTTTCGCTTATTACATTCTTCATTCACGGAATGAATGGAAGCGCATACAAACGTGCGTGGGCCCAATCCGGAAAAACGACAGTGGCGGCATCAACGGCCCTTATCTTTACTGTTCCGATGGTACAAGTATTCGCCAACACGGGCGGAGGAGCTGCAGGATTTGATAAAATGCCAATTGAATTAGCGAACGGAGCTGCAGCGTTAGCGGGTGAATATTGGCCTTTATTCTCAACGTTTATTGGAGGACTGGGTGCCTTTATCGCAGGAAGTAACACGGTTAGTAATATGATGTTCTCTTTATTCCAATACGATGTCGGCTCTCAAATTGGGGTGGACCCTACATGGATCGTTGCTCTTCAAGCTGTAGGCGGTGCGGCAGGAAACATGATTTGTGTGCATAACGTTGTAGCGGCTTCGGCAGTCGTGGGGCTGGTCGGAAAAGAAGGAACGGTCATTCGAAAAACCTTGTTCCCATTCGTATACTATGCCCTGTTGGCAGGGGGGATCGGATACTCCATTGTATGGTATTCGCAAAAAGGTTTCTTTAACCTTGGTTCGTTGATTACGGCAGCCGTTTTCTTTGCGGCCATCTACGTGATTGCCACAAATCGTAAGCGGGCAAGCTTGATTGTCAACCATTCATCAATGGATACAAAATCCGCTAAATAAGTTTTGTTCAATTCCAGAATGTAAACGCTAACATTTAGTGCTTCATGGACCTATAAATATCAACCAAAAAGACGAATGCCGGTGAGAATTTTCCGGTGTTTGTCTTTTTTGTGTCTCATTGAAAAAAGTTTTGTTACATTGGACGGTAACAAATAAACATGCAAGGGGATTAATTAGTAAAAAAATCCTTTTCACACATTGAAATTTACAGAAAATTGTTTATAATCTATATTATGTTATATTTTATAACATTTAATGTTAGATATTATGACTTTATTGGTAAGTTATCTTGTTAGCAACGCATAAAAGTGAATGGATTGTAAAATTTTATCAATGTCAGAGAATGAAAAATGTGTTGGTGAGTTATTTGAAGAAGAAAAAATAGTTTAGTAGATAAGGAGGGATAAAATGGGTTTTCATATGTCCCGGAAACAATATGCAGATATGTTTGGTCCGACCACGGGGGATGCAGTCCGCTTAGCAGATACGGAGCTTTTCATTGAAATTGAACAAGATTTTACGATTTATGGTGATGAAGTGAAGTTTGGGGGCGGAAAGGTCATTCGTGACGGGATGGGCCAGCATCCCCTTGCGACAAGGGATGAATCAATGGATCTCGTTTTGACAAATGCCATCATCGTTGACCATACAGGTATTTATAAAGCTGACATCGGGGTGAAGGATGGGCTCATTGCATCTATCGGAAAAGCGGGAAATCCCCTGTTGATGGATGGTGTGAACATGGTCATCGGTGCCGCCACTGAAATTATCGCGGCAGAACGGATGATCGTGACAGCGGGAGGAATCGATGCCCATATTCATTTCATTTGTCCCCAGCAAATCGAAACAGCCCTTTCATCAGGAGTAACAACGATGATTGGCGGGGGCACCGGACCTGCAACAGGTACGAATGCCACTACGTGCACGCCGGGAGAATGGAACATCCACCGTATGTTGGAGGCGGCTGAACAGTTTCCGATGAACCTCGGGTTTTTAGGGAAAGGAAATGCGTCCGCAAAAGAACCGCTCATTGAGCAAATCGAAGCAGGGGCAATCGGCTTAAAGTTACATGAAGATTGGGGGACAACCGCTGCAACGATCGATACGAGCCTGACTGTAGCGGATGAATATGATATACAAATCGCGATACATACAGACACGTTAAATGAAGGCGGATTTGTAGAAGACACCATCAACGCCATTAATGGCCGGGTCATCCATACGTATCATACGGAAGGTGCAGGCGGGGGTCATGCGCCGGATATTATTAAAGCCGCAAGCTTTCCGAACATTTTGCCATCATCGACGAATCCTACCCGTCCGTATACCGTGAATACGCTCGAGGAACATCTTGATATGTTAATGGTGTGCCATCACTTGGACCCGTCTGTGCCGGAAGACATCGCGTTCGCCGATTCCCGCATTCGCAAAGAAACGATCGCCGCGGAAGACATTTTGCATGACCTTGGCGTGTTCAGCATGATCAGTTCCGATTCGCAAGCGATGGGTCGCATCGGCGAAGTGATATCAAGAACATGGCAAACGGCAGACAAAATGAAAAAGCAGCGAGGAAAGCTCGGTGAAGACAAAGGTGTTGGCGATAACTTCCGCGTGAAGCGGTACATCGCTAAATATACGATTAATCCGGCCCTTACTCATGGGATTTCTGAATATGTCGGATCGATTGAAGTCGGAAAATTAGCTGATTTGGTCGTATGGGATCCGGCATTTTTCGGGGTGAAGCCGGACCTGGTCCTAAAAGGCGGCATGATCGCCCATAGCCTGATGGGAGATCCGAACGCTTCCATTCCTACGCCGCAGCCGGTCTTGTATCGACCGATGTTCGGAAGCTTTGGAAAGGCCGTTTCTAAAACGTCGATGACATTTTTATCGAAAGCGGCATTTGAAAAAGGGGTTCATGAGAAGCTTGGGTTAAAGAAAATGATCAGGCCGGTTTCCAATATTCGAAGCTTGACGAAGCGGGATATGGTATGGAATGGCGAAACGCCTGTCATTGACGTCGATCCGCAAACATATGAAGTAAAGGTTGATGGGGAATTGATTACGTGTGAGCCGGCGGAAGTACTGCCGATGGCACAACGATATTTTTTATTTTGAGGTGAGAAAGAATGATTATTGAAAACATACTTGGAAATATCGCGACAATTGAAAAAAAAGCGCCTCACATTGAGCGCGTCTATGTTGAAAGCGATGCGTTAGTGAAACGCATCCAACGGGTCGTGACAGACCATGGAAAGGAAATCGGCATCCGTTTGAAAGAAAACAAAGATCTGGTGGATGGCGACATTTTGTACATGGATGAACGCAATATGATTGTCATTCAAGTGTTGGCGGATGACATTTTAGCCATTTGTCCAACCTCGATTCAGCAAATGGGAGAAATCGCCCATCAATTGGGAAATCGCCACCTTCCGGCCCAGTTCGAGGGGGATGAGATGCTTGTGCAATATGATTATTTAGTAGAGGACTTATTGAAACAGCTTGATATTCCGTACAGAAGGGAGGAGCGGAAGGTCAAGCAGGCGTTCCGTCATATCGGCCACAGCCATGATTGATTCACTGCTGCCTTTGCTGCAGCTTTGTGATTCCAACTTTCCATCCGGTGCATTTTCGCATTCGTTTGGGATGGAGACATATATTCAAGAAGGCACTGTAACGGATGCCTCAACATTCAGAATGATCCTTGAGACATATATGAAGGAGCAGCTCGTGTATACCGATGGACTTGGCTGCAGGCTGGCATACGAATATTTGCAAGAGGGACGGTTAGACCGTATTTGGGAATTGGATGAAGAGCTGTTTGCGCTAAGTTTAGCGAGGGAGACGAGAGAAGGAACGAAGCGAATCGGAGAGCAAATGACGAAGCTGTGCACCGTTTTATACGCTTTTCCTGTATTGGAAGCGTATGGGCAAAGAATTCGCGAAAAAAAATGCTTCGGGCATCCCGCCGTTGTTTTCGCTCTTGTGTGCCATGAATTGAATATAAGTCTCGAAGGAGCAATAAGCGCTTGCTTGTATGCTGCTGTTTCATCGCTCATTCAAAATGCCGTTCGGGCCATCCCGCTTGGGCAGACGGATGGACAGAAAATCCTTTTGCACAGCCAAACGATTTTAAGAGAATTGGTTCCATTGATTGAAATATTAGGTCCAGAGGATTTAGGAAGATCATTGCCGGGACTGGAAATCGCCCAAATGCGCCATGAACAATTACATGTCCGATTATTTATGAGTTAGAAGGAAAAGCGGAGGTGACTGTTCAGCCTTGAGAGACGCTGCAGCTTCTGAACGGGAAACCGCTTTTTGGTTTCATGGTCAGAAGGGAAGCGGCCGAAAGGCTAGGAGCCGTAGCTGGACAAGAAGGAAAAGCGAAGCCGACTGTTCAATCTTGAGAGACGTTGGCAGCCTAGGAACGTGACGTCCATCTCCACGGCTGCACTTGTACGTCCTGTACTTCGGAAGCTTTCATAGTGAAAGCGCTCTTTGCTTTCGAAATGAAAGGTGAAGCGACTCGAGGGGCTGGGTGCCGGAGCTGGACCATGAATGAAAAGTATGATGCATATGTTTTGATATTTTACCAAAAAGGGGGGAAGCTTTCGCTCTATGCGAGGCGAAAGCGTGAAGATGAAAGAACCAGTACGTATCGGTGTCGGCGGACCCGTTGGGGCAGGAAAAACGATGCTTGTAGAAAAGTTGACGAGAGCCATGCATTCCGAATTCAGTATGGCGGTCGTGACGAACGATATTTATACGAAAGAAGATGCTTTATTTCTCATGAAAAACGGGATTTTACCGGAAGACCGCATCATCGGGGTCGAAACGGGCGGCTGCCCGCATACGGCCATCAGGGAAGATGCTTCGATGAACTTTGCGGCGATTGACGAATTAAAAGAGAGGCATCCTGACCTTGATATCATCTTTGTAGAGAGCGGGGGCGATAACTTGGCGGCGACATTCAGCCCGGAGCTTGTCGATTTTTCCATCTATATTATTGATGTGGCCCAGGGAGAAAAAATCCCCCGAAAAGGCGGCCAAGGGATGATCAAGTCCGACTTGTTTATCATCAACAAAATTGATCTCGCTCCGTATGTGGGAGCAAGCCTTGATGTGATGAAGCAGGATACGATTGCAACGAGAGGGCAAAAGTCGTTCTATTTCACGAATTTAAAAGATGAAACGGGGCTGCAAGAAGTGGTGGACTGGATTAAATCGGAAGCGCTGCTGGCCGGGCTGGAAGCATGACACTGACAGGATCGTTATCGATTGGAGCGAAAGTTAAGCACGGGCGCACGGTCTTAAATGATTGTTATTATGATGGTGCGCTGAAGCTTTCTCGCCCTGTTTACTTAGAAGACGATCATCCGACCTTTTATTTGATGCATGTGGGGGGAGGATACGTCGGAGGGGATATATACAACCAGTCGATTGTTCTTGAAGAAGGGGCGAATATATCCCTTACTACCCAATCGGCCACGAAAGTATATAAAGCAACGAAGGAACCTGCGAGGCAAGAAACAGAGATTGTACTGAAAGAAGGCAGCTTTTTATCCCTTATTCAAGACCCGCTTATTTTGTATGAACGTGCCCGATATGCCCAGACGACTACGGTTCACCTCGAAAAGAATGCGTCTTTTTTAATGACGGACATTTTAACGCCGGGGTGGGCCGAGAACGGGCAATTTTTTACGTATGATGATATTCGTTCGAAGTTAAAAATCTATCGAAACCATCGCCTTGTTTTGTTCGACCATCTTTATTTGAAGCCGGAAGAACAAATGCAATCCGCCATGATGATGGAAGAATACAGCCATTTCGGCTCTCTTTTGTTTCTTCATGAACAAACCGATGCCGATGTGGTTCGACAGTTGCAGGATATCGGGGAGAAGTATAAGGAAAAAGCGCGAATCGGCTTTTCCATCACGGCTGTCAAAGGGGTCGTTATAAGAGTGCTCGCTTACCGTACACAAGTAATTGAAGCTCTTTTTGCCGAGTGTGAGGCGATGATTCGCGAACAGGTTTTGAATCAGCAAGCCATTCACTATCGAAAATATTGAGGATGTCGTTTTATCCCGCATTAACGGGAAGTAAGACCCCACTGATGGAAGTTTCCTTTATGCAAAGACCATCTTTTCATTTGGCTGTTTTCGCAAACTTTGTTGTATTTAACAAGTGGTGGGAAGTGGTTTCCGCTCCAGGTTGCTCGCTTTCCGCGGGGCGTGCGGTGAGCCTCCTCGGCTTACAGCCTGTGGGGTCTCACCTGTCCCGCTGCTCCCGCAGGAGTCTCGCACCTTCCGCTCCAACCAACCTTAAACGGTTATCTTTCAAGAAACCTATCTAAAAACAACAATCTTTTAGAAAAGAGCCTTTCATTTAGAACGCCCGCTTTTCGTCTTTATTCTATGATAAAGGCGAAAAGCGGGCGTTCAACCAGTATGAAGTTGGCTTCACCTTGACGAAAAGGGAAGGTGTTAAACAGACTCATGCAAGCTGCTTAATGGAACTGTCTTTTCAATGCCCGGATGTTTTTTTTCATAAATGCGCGCTGTCCCATTTTTTTCATCTACATGTTGAATCATAACCGGATGCCCTAAATACGTTACATTCACCGCATCGGCTGATTCAAGAATTTCCTGTGCACGTCCAGCATTCATGGATATAAACCCCCTTTGTTATGTCATTAGTTTGTGACGGATAACGTAATTTATTCCAAACCAAAAAGCGGTTTCAAGAACAGTAGTTCCAATGTCTCTCAAGATGGAACAGTCGCCTCCACTTTTCTCATCGAAACCAAATGGAGAACAACCCTTCGTTCACACCCAAGTTATACATATAATACAAGCCGAATAACGCACTTACGGCACCGGTGAAGCGTGTCAGAGAGCGGTTGAGAGTGAGTTTATTTTTCGTCCCGACAAATGGGATGCCTAAGATGGTTGTGAAGGCAAGCATTCCAATGCATGTGCCGATCCCGAATATCGCAATATAAACAGCACCTTGCCATGTATGTTCAACCGTACTCATCGTCAGTAATACCATAGCCGCGCTTCCGGCAAGACCGTGAATAAATCCGATTGTCATGGATTTTATGTATGAGTGACGCGCATGTTGATGTTGAGAAGATTGCTTCCAGGCAAAGAATGTAGACAGACCGAGATAAACGAGCATGATGCCGACTAAAAATTCAAGAGACATGGCCCATGATTCAGGAATGTCATTTTTTAAGATAATCAAGACCATTCCGACAATAAACAAAGTCATGGTGTGGCCAACTCCCCAAAATACTCCCGCCAATGAAGCGCGTGAAAGTTTTTGGCTTTGACTAGCGATGGTCGATACGGCAATAATATGATCTGGTTCAATCGCATGTTTGATTCCAAGCACAAGCCCCAATGCTAATACAGATAGTAAACTAATTTCCATCATTTCCACATCCTTTAGTAATTTAATTCACTAATATTATAAAGTATAAAGGTGAAAATGGGAATAGAACGAATAGAAAATTCACTCTTTTCAGTAAATGGATGGCGATAGACTGGTAGTTCGAGAGCAGGGAAGCCCTTGTCATATTATAGAAGGGAAGGTTTGGTTGAACTGATCATCTTATATCAGGATGGTATAAAGTGTTTTCCATGATATTCCTTGCGTTGTATAAAAAAGCCCCATATTTGTCAAAATAAGAAAAAAATAAAGGATGGGCCCGTATGAACAGACAGCACACAAACATATTAACATCAGGAAAACTTTGCGAAAATAAAAGACGATATATTGTAAAAAGGAATCCCGATTCGTGACAAAATTAGAGGCATTGTTATGGAGCATTGCCCTCCCAGGGTTCGGACAACTGCTTCAAAAACAATACATTAAGGGAATCTTGTTTGTTGTGCTGGAATTTCTGATTAATGTTCAATCCCATTTTAATGAGGCTATCCTCCTCAGTTTCATGGGAGACGTCCACCAATCCATTTCCGTTATCAATTTCCAATGGCTCATGTTTTATCCGTGTCTTTATTTTTTTGCGATGTGGGATGCGTTTAAGGCAGCAGGCCCTGTGTCCCGTTATTCTTTTTTGCCATTTGTGTTTTCCGCTTATTTTGTAACGGTCGGGTTAATCTATTCGACTAAATGTACCATTGGCGGCATTTTGTTCGGACCGATTTGGCTTCCTATGCTATTTGTCATTCCAGGTGTCATCGCCGGTGTTCTTCTTCAATCCATCCTTTCCAAAAAGACGGTTCAATGAATAGAATCTTTGAGAAAGCAAAAGAAACTCGACAAGAAGGGCTGCCGTTTTTGGCTGCTTTTTTTGTTGTTTGTTTGGTAAATCTCTCTTTTTCGTTTTTCTTACTGGTCGGTATTGTTGAAATGCAATACCATATTTTTGAAATTGTGATATAATCTTATATTGTCATCATCATTTTTAAATCGATAGGGGAAAAAAATGAATAGAAACGAAAACCGGAAACGGAAGAGGAGACGAAAGGAAAAGCAGTTTTGGCGTTTGCTGAGTGCTCTATTAAGTTTGTTAGTTGTATTGATTGCGATCAATGTATATGACTTCGGGCCAGGCGAGCAGCAAACCGTTTCAAAACTTGTAGCAGAAAGCGCTCTCATCGAAAGGGATCTTCCGGAAAAAGAAAATTATCTCGATCCCAAATTGATTATTGAAGAAGAGGATCTTCATGAGCCCATCACGATTTCGTTTGCAGGAGACGTCTTGCTCGATTCAGGGGTCGGAAAAGATATGGAAGCTCACGGTGTTTCCTACCCGTTTAAGCATGTGGCTTCACTTTTAGCCAAAGCGGATCTTGCGGCAGTCAATCTAGAAACTCCCGTTTCAACAAGAGGGGCGCCTTTTCAAAAACAGTTTACCTTTCGCTCTCGTCCAGAAACGCTTCAAGGGGTAGCGGATGCTGGAATAGATGTTGTATCGCTCGCCAATAATCATACACTCGATTACGGAGAAAAAGCGTTATTGGATACAATGGATCATTTACAAGCATACCGCATCGGATATACGGGCGCCGGAAAAAATGAAAAAGAGGCCTTCGCTGCCTACTATACGACCATTAAAGGGAAAAAAATCGCCATTCTTGGTTTAAGCAGGGTACTGCCAGATGTATCATGGTTCGCCAAAAAGGACCGTGCAGGCATTGCGAATGCCTATCATGAGGAACCAATGATGGGTTATGTGAAAAAAGCGGTCCAATCATCCGACTACACCATCGTGATGATTCATTGGAATAAGGAGCTGGCGGATTACCCAGAGGGATACGCCAAAACGCTGGCCCGGCAATTCATCGATGCAGGAGTTACAGCGGTAATCGGCTCACACAGCCATTCGCTTATGGGCATTGAATATTATAAAGGATCCCCAATTTATTACAGTCTCGGCAATTTTGTCTTTACAAATTCTTCGGTTCAAAAAGGCAGAGAGACGATGATTGCACATATTACGCTTGATAATGGAGCCGTCTCCAGCAGCCTCACACCTTTAAAAATTGTCGCCCATCAGCCCGTTCCGATGGATAAAGCATATAATGAACAATTAATCAAAAAATTGAATGATCTATCTTACAATGTTCAAATTGACGAAAAAGGAAATGTTAGTTTAGCAGATTGATAGAGAGGACTCGTCTAAAAAAAGATGCAATCAAGGATGATTGCATCTTTTTTGTCGGAATCCGTTCAAACCAGCATTGTTGTTTAACCGATCATTTTATAAATATCGTCGTTCAGATTTTATTCTGTGCTGTCAACAAGTCTAAAAATACAGAAGCAACAATGTTCATTAAACATGAAAGGCTGATAGCAGTACTTAAAAAGCTTAACTGATTATCTTCGATTCCCTTTGTCCAAAAGATGCCGGCTAAAATTCCGCAAAATGAGAGGACAAAGATGAAAAGTGAGGGAATATATTTTAAGAAGGGCCTTTCCTTATATCCTTTGTATAGAAGAAGGGTAAGAGAGAATAGGGCGCAAAAGCCAATGATAGACACCCACCCGAATTCATTCACTGACAATCACCTCGAACGTGCCGTTTTAATATCACTTTTCCCAATAGAGATTGAAAGAAAGTCATCATACTAAAAAATCTTCTCGTGTAGTGTACCACATAGATGTAAATTTGAGGTAAATATGATAAAGGGAATGATAAGATTACATTAAGATTATGTATTAATAATGGGGCATGGGCAAAAAGTCTATGCCTTATTATTTACGGATAAGTCTTGGCTGAAAGTGTGCGAAGAAAGCTGCTTTGCACGAACGATTCGAACCTTTCGCTGTGAACCTTTTTCATGAAAAAAACTTTATGAACGCCAAGACAATCAGTCACTTCCATTGCGATAGGTCAATGGGGATAACTTTCGCATTGTATGGTTCACATATTGACAGGGGAACATATAGGCATGGATGTATCTTATCTTGCCGTTTTGTTGGAATTAGGGTATGAGTGGAAAGGAAGGGAATACGAGTGAAGCGAGTTTTAATTGTAGGAGGCGGGCTCGGCGGGCTTGCAGCCGGAATGAAATTGAAGGCCAACGGGTACGAGGTCTCTATTTTTGAACAAAACCATCATTTCGGCGGGAAAATGATACCCGTTCAGCTTGGGGATTATTCCTTTGATTTCGGCCCGACTTCCATTACAATGCCGCGAGTTTTTCAGGAAATTTTAGCAGAGGCGGGGGAAAACCCCGATGATTATTTGGAATTCATCAAGCTTGATACGCATACAGCCACCTTTTTTCCAGATAGGACACCTTTTTTCATGACAACGGATCGAATCGAAATGATTGAACAGCTCGAACGGCTGGATCCGCATGCGGAAATCAGTTATTATGATTATTTGGAAGAAGTAAAGATGCTATATGAGACGGTAGAAAAGCAGTTTTTTTACCGGACGTTTTCTTCTTGGACCGATTATTTCGATCCCTCACTGTTTCAAGCGCTGTGGTCTGTTCGCCCGTTTGAAACGATGGATCATTTTCACCGTCAGTTTTTTCGAAATGATTACGTTCGCCACACATTCAATCGCTATGCAACCTACATTGGCGCATCTCCTTTTACATCGCCTGCTGCCTTTGCGTACATCGGACATCTTGAGCTCAATGAAGGGGTGTATTATGTCAAAGGTGGGAATATAAAAATTGCCAAGGCCTTTACGGATGTGTTGACAAAGCTTGGAGCAAATCTTTATACCAGCACAAAAGTGAGAAAAATAATCGTTGAGCAAAAACAGGCAAAAGGGATACAATTGGAGAATGGAGAAACGATCAGTGGAGATATAGTCATCGTCAATGGAGATTTACTGACGGCTTATCCAGATTTAGTGGAGGAAAAGCATCGTCCTCATTTTAAAAATGCGAAAGAGGATCGGTATGAACCTCCCCTGTCAGCTTTTGTCATTATGGCTGGGCTGAAGGAACGGAACCCTCATTTCATTCATCATCAAGTGTATCTTTCCAGCGATTATGAGGCAGAGTTTCACGAGTTGTTTCAACAGAAGCGTTTGCCGAGCGATCCGACCGTTTGTGTTTGGAATTCATCCTATACTGATCCCGAGAGAGCGCCTGGCGATAATTTATTTATCTTGGTAAAAGCACCTGCTGTCAGCAGTTCGGCCAGCTATAGCCCAGAGGAGTATAAGCTTCTTATTTATGAAAAGCTAAAACGATTCGGGGTGGATATCCCTTCCCAACTTGTGGTGGAAAAAGTCGTTACTGGAGCTGATATTGCTTCTACCTTTCCGGCGTATAAAGGAGCGTTATACGGCATCCGTTCGAATGGGAAGTTAGACAGTTTTCTGCGGTCAAGCAATAAATCAAGAGATATTGCCAATTTATATTTTTCCGAGGGGACGACTCATGCAGGGGGAGGCTTGCCGATGGCCGTCATCAGCGCCCTAAATGTTGCTGGTGCGATTATACATAAGTAAAAGCTTGAAGAGGACTATCGCTTCTTTTCCTTTCTTCCAGCAGCCTATATAATGAGAAGGCTTTAATAAAAATGCTATTAATTTTTGCATTTCTGTCACAGGCTTTCCATTATGTAAGAAATATGTTTGTTTGTCGTTTGGCTGTTTTCCGAAAGCAATCATATGTATGAAAACAGCCTAAATCTTTCAAAGGTGGATTCCAGCATTTATGATTTGGTTTACGTTTTTATTGTTATTTTTAACGGTCATCCGTCCCTATTTCGAGAGTGTCGCCATCCCGAGATTGGGCACCGGACCCAAACGGCTTCGCTTTTACAAAGAACAAATTGCCTTTTACGTTTTCATCTTCTTATTATTTGGAGCCGTGATTGTACTTTATGAAATTCCATTATCGTTTTTCGGATGGAATGGCGCCTTTTTGGAAACAGTGAACGAATCCACCTATTTTCCCAAAGTGATTAGTTATTTGCTTTTGCTCGGTTATGTTCTGTACTTGCTGTTATGCTTTGCGATTCAATGGATGAAAGACAGTGGAGAAAAAGTGTTTGATGAAAACGAACTGCCGCGTTCCATTGAAGTGACATTGCCGAAAACGAAAAAAGAATATTCGTGGTGGCTTGTTTATTCCGTTCTCTCCGCATTGGCGGAAGCCGTCGTGTATATGCCATTTTTCATTTATTATGTCCAGCAATTGCTTCGGGTCGACAATCCTTATTTAATGATATTGTGTACGGCGTTGTTGTATATGATGAGTCATTTGGCTTTCCAGAAAGATCGCTTAAGCATCCAAACATTGCTTGTCGGCGCCTTCCTGGCAGCTTTATACATGATGACGAATTCTATCGTTCCGCTTCTTCTTTTTTACGGGGTAAGCTTCATGATTTCCGACTTGTACCAAGAATCCCAGCGCCCATCAGACATATAAGGTTATTCAAATAAAAGGACGAGCACAAAGAAAAGGCCCGCGCATTCATTCATTTGAGCGCGGGCCTTTTCTTTCTATTTAAAGGGGGTACGGGGTGTACATATATTTAGACGAACGAATCAAGAAAAAGTTTCAAAAAATGTGAAATTAAGAGTGGTTCAGTAAAAAAAACATTTCGTCTATTCTATCTTCTCTTTTATATGAGGTAAGGAGCTCGTCTAATCAAAAAGACAGCCAGTTTCATAAAATGAATTATGTTGCTATGAGGAGTTAATCGTGAGGAGAGCAGAATAGAAATGATGGTTGATGAAGAAAAAGTTATATATGTATACGGCCTAATCCCGACTATGGAAATAGAAATGGCCAGTCAGGACAAAAATATCCAAAACGTGCGATTGGAAGAGTTTGGAGGTGTAACAGCCGTTTTAGATTATGTGGATGTCCAATCGGTTACCCCGCAGAATACAGAGAGAATTTTAAACGATGTCCAGTGGATGAAAGAGAAGAAGATGCATCATCATGAAGTATTAACGCTTCTTCAACAACAATTTACGGTTATCCCTTTAAAATTCTGTACCATCTTTACTGATAGAAAGAGCCTTGAAGAGATGGTAGCTGAACATTATGAAGAGTTGGTTTCCCTATGTACTTTTTTACGTGAAAAAGAGGAGTGGAATTTAAAGATTTATTGCAACAAAGAAAAGTTTAAAGAATTTATTATGCAAAGCAATGAATCTCTTAAAATAGCGCGAAAAGAAATAGATGGGGTCCCATCCCCCAGACGTTTTTTTATGAAAAAGAAGTTAGACACGGTGATTGAAAATGAAATCGAAATTGAAATGAATCGAATATGTAACGATCTGCATGAAGAAGCGGTATCAATCTCCATCGAGGATTTCGTTGAAAATGTGCGAAGCGGGGATGTAACTGTAACTCAGGGAGAAGAAGAAATAGCATGGAGCAGTGTTTACTTAATGGATCGCAGAGAAATAGACGAGTTTATACACATCATTAAACAGCATGAGAATGCGTTTGAACAGATGGGATTTTCGTTCAAGTCTTTTGGACCGTCGCCTGTCTATCATTTTGTCAACTTGGATATAAAAAGGAATACGTAACCGGAGTTTAGCACTATTTTACTTAAACGGGACAAACACCGTGACCGCTTTTCTTTCTATTTCATAGATTGTTATGAAGTTAATAGATTAAGAGGAGTGGGAAGATGTTTGGATATTCGATGGTAAAAATGGTCCGCACACATGCGGGTAAAATGGAGAGGCCGCTTCGTGAGATTTTATTAAATTTATATAGGCCGTTTAAATGGACACCGTGTTTTATGCATAAAATGCTGGAAGGTTGGATCAAACATACAAAAAAGTTACAGGTGATTGTACAATTCGATCAAAACGAATGTTCTTTTGAAGAAACATGCAATCAAGTTAGAGGAATCATGGATGCTCATTATAAATGCAGCATTAGACAGGAATTCTCCCGTGTCTCTTGTGTCAGCATGGAATTAACACCTGGGGCGTTGGAAGAGATGCTGGATTCAATGACAAATGTCAAGAGGGTGTATATGAACCGGGAAGTTCGAGCTTTGCTGGATGTAGCGATTCCTTCTGCCAATGCCAAAAACATTGAAAGGAACGGGACGACACTTACTGGAAGCGGAATGACGATTGCCGTTATTGATACAGGAATTTATCGGCATCCGGATTTGAAAATTGAGGGATTTGTCGACTTTGTCAATGGAGAATTAGATGCGTATGATGATAACGGACATGGTACCCATTGTGCTGGAGCGGCAGCGGGGAATGGAGCGGCTTCTTCTGGACAATACATGGGAGCGGCGCCGGGGGCAAACGTGATCGGGGTAAAAGTATTGGATAAATTAGGGTCAGGTTCACTTGACACCGTTATGCAGGGAATTGATTGGTGTATTAGTTACAATGAAGATCCTGTAAATGCAGCAAATAAGATTGATATTATTAGCCTGTCACTTGGAGCTGACCCGGACCCGGATTCATATCCACAAGAAAATCGTGATCCTATGGTCCAATCTGTAGAAATGGCATGGAGCGAAGGTATTGTCGTATGTGCCGCGGCTGGAAATTCAGGGCCGGATAGAGGATCGGTTGCGACTCCGGGCATCAGCGATCAAATTATTACCGTCGGTGCGCTCGATGATCGCAATACGAAGGAAACAAGAACCGATGATGTTGTTGCCGGTTTTTCAAGCAGAGGACCTACCCCGTATAAAGACAAGGAAGGGAATGACGTGGAAAAGCCGGACATTTTAGCTCCAGGCGTGAACATCGTGTCTTTGCGTTCCCCGAACTCTTATTTGGATAAGTTGCAAAAATCGAGCCGTGTCGGATCTGACTATTTTGTGTTGTCGGGAACATCCATGGCCACACCAATCTGTGCAGGTATTGCTGCCCTTATGTTGGAGGCAAATCCGAATGCTTCACCAAAAGATGTGAAAGATAAATTGAAAGAGGGCGCCGATTTATGGAAAGGGCTCGACCCGAATGTATACGGTGCCGGCTATATTAATGCTGCAAGATCCATTTCCATGTTACTAAACGAAAATGATGAAAACCGATGAAATAGAAAAGAAGCGGCAGGGAAAATCCAATGATTTTTCTGCCGCTTCTTTTCAATTAAAATTGTGTATGTCCCTATAATAATGGTACATATCCGCTTATAAAGGCAAATCTCTTTTTTGGAACAGGAAAGTTCCTATACTATATAAAATGATTCCGATGATGGCCAAAAAGAGGGATGATCCAACGATACTCGAAGAATCATTGGCAATTCCGACCGGGTCAAATAAGGAGAATAAAGAGATATTGCGCATCCATTCCAGCTTTTCAGCCAGTTTACCGACGAAATCCGCTCCGTAAAAAAGCATGGTGACGACAGCGCCGATTCCAAGGGCCTGTTTTTCGTCATTCAGCCAGCAGGAAAATAGAAATGCATATCCAGAAACAACAAAAAACAAAAGAAACACCATCAGGTTTACCTTCAAAAAACCCGCAATTTGAAAATCCGTATCCTCAATTCCATACATGCCGACAAGCAGTCCTGTAATCGTCGTCGCACCTACAATGGCAAGAAGGCCGGTGATCAGTACAAGTGCCTGGGTAACGGCAATTGAGCGGCGGGAATTGGGGGTAGCGAGTAAATAAGCCATCGATCCCCGTTCCACTAATTTTGCGACGAGCTGACTTGCGGTAATTAAGCTGAAAATGGCTAAAATGACGACAAGGAGGGAGCCGTAATATTTTCCGGCGATAAAATCCCCCAATGACTGAAAGCCCGCTTCCATATCAAATGCTTTCAAAAAGCCTTTCGGCAAGGATTGCATCAATTCTTGCAGCCCTTTTGCATTCGCGATCGAAGGATAGATGGCGATAATGAGCCATAAATAAAGAGCGGAGCCTACCGCATAGCTCGTGATGGACTTGCTGTACACCTTCAACATCGTGCGATAAAGTTTTCCATTCATGATGGGCGGCCTCCCCGGTCATAGAAATTCATAAAAAGATCCTCAAGGTTTTGAGCATGCACATTCACATTCTTGATGTGAAGAGCCGCAAGGAAAGAGAAAAAGGAAGGATAATCTCCCTGGACGGTCACCCGGACTCGATTTGGGCCAATTCTTTCTGTTTCATACATGCTTGCCAGAAGCTTTTGAATATCCGCTTCATTTTCGATGGTAAGATCAAACACTTTTCGTTGTTTTGCCTGCAGTTCACCCATCTTTTCATCCGCTGCAATTCTTCCATCCTTAATCATCACGGCACGGTCACAAGCGCGTTCGACTTCCATGAAGCTATGGGAAGACATTAAGATGGCGGCACCGCGTTTTTTTTCTTCGATGACTAAGTCAAGAAACGTTTGCTGCATGAGCGGGTCTAAGCCAGATGTCGGTTCATCCAAAATGAGGACATCCGGCCGATGCATAAAAGCTGCTGTAATGCCTACTTTTTGCTTCATTCCTTTTGACATTTTCCGGATCGGAGTGGCCACATCGAATTGCAAACGTTCAATGAGTTCGTCCCGGTATGTTTCATCGTTCATCTTTCGCATTCCGCCAAGAAGTTTCAAAAATTCCATTCCGTTCATCCCATCCAAAAAGGAGATTTCGCCGGGTAAATACCCGACCCGTTTTTGGATGTCGGCTGCCTGCGACCACGTATCCAGTCCGAAAATGGCTGCATTTCCTGTGGTAGGCTTCATAAATCCCATGAGCTGCCGAATGGTCGTGGACTTACCGGCACCATTTGGTCCTAAAAATCCAACCACTTCACCAGGCGAAACGGAAAAACTGACATCAAAAATCCCTTTTCCATTTGAAAATTGCTTTGTTAATCCTTTTATTTCAATCATTTGGCATCTTCCTTTCAAGATGGGGAAGAATTTTGAAATATTAGATGATATATATTTCAAAAATATTGTATGATGGCTTGAATAAAAAGGCAACATTTTTTGAAATATATTCAATAAGATAGTTCAAATTTGCTACAATAACGATGGTGATGAAAAAAATGAATGGATTTGAACAACGAAAACAACAAAAAAAACGAGATATTTTACAAGCGGCGTTCGGGCTGTTCAATGAAAAAGGGACAAAAGCGGTCAACATTGCCGATATAGCCAAAAAGGCGAGCGTATCCCAAGTGACCATCTACAATCATTTCAACAGCAAAGAACAGCTGATTCGTGAAGTCGTGAAAGATTACAGCTTTCGGAAATTTGAAGAATTTGCGGAGGTGCTGCGAAGCGATCGGCCATTCCAGGAAAAAGTGAGAGTGTTTATTCTCGATAAGCTGCATTCACTGGAATCGTTGAATATGGATTTTATGAAGGCGGCCATGGAAGAGGATGAAGAGCTGAAAGGATTTTTGGAAGAATTTTATCAACAAAAAGCGACACCGTTATTTGTGGAATTCATTCAAGACAGTCAACAAAAAGGAGACATCTCAAAAGACATCTCCATTCAAAGCATTTTATTTCATTTAAATATGTTCAAAACGGCGACGGATTCGCTTCCGGTCGTGACGATGTTAAAGCAGAATGAAAAATTGGCAGAAGAACTGATGCATTTATTTTTTTACGGCATTGCCGGAAGCGCTCCTGGCGAGAAGTAGCAGCTAAAGATTCACTTACATCTGCAGCTGTTATTTTTTTTGTTATTTAAAGGCAATGTCAACGGCTTTATTGAAAAGTTCTCAGGGCATACTAACGATATCTTTTTTGAAAGAGGAGGAGTGATTTTGAACAAAGTCCATTTGTTTTCCCATAACGATTTAGATGGTTTCAGTCCGGCCCTACTAGGCAAGCTGGCTTTTCCCGAAGATAAATTTGAGTATTCGTGTGTCAGTATCGGACGGATCGATCAAATCATTACGGAGTTTTTGGAAACGAATAAAGAAACGGGAATCGATTTATACATAACGGATATTAGCGTGAACGAAGAAGTGGCGAAGATGCTGCAAAAGCGGGTCCAAAAAGGACAGAAAGTCGTGTTGATCGACCATCATGCATCCGCCATCCCTCTTGGTGACAAGTATAAGTGGGCACATGTCCAGCCCGTATATGAAGATGGAACGAAAACAGCGGCCACAAGCTTGTTTTATGATTATTTAGTGGAACAAACGTATTTGAAAAAAACACCGATTCTCGATGAATATGTCGAGCTCGTGCGCCAATTCGATACATGGGACTGGTTTGCCAACCAAAACGAAAAAGCAAAACAATTGAACCATTTATTTTATTTAATCAGCCGCGATGAATTTCAGCAAGCGGTCTTGCCGGTACTGCAAAGCGAAGAAGGGGCCTTTCAATTCTCTGAACGCCATCAAACGTTGTTGGAAGTAGAAGAGAAAAAGATCGAGAAATACATTCGCGAAAAACAAAAGCAAATGATGAAAGCAAGCTTGACCATCGGGGGAAAAGAATGGAAAGCGGGTATTGTCTTTGCTGAGAATTATCAATCGGAGCTTGGAAATGCTTTATGTCTGGAAGATGAGGAAATTGATTTTTCAGCGATGGTGGACATGGGCAGAAGGAAAATCGGCTTCCGCACGGTCAAGGAAAATCTAAGCTTGATTGATGTGGTGTCTCCGCTTGGAGGAGGAGGGCATCCGAAAGCTGCCGGATGTTCGTTGACGAAAGAAACATTTGAATTATTCGTTCAGTCTCATTTGTTTCAAGAGGATGGGCGTTCCTAACTGTATGGCATCTATCCGGAGCCAGCGGCCGCTCCGTATGTGGCGGTTTTTTGTATAGTCTCTCAACAAAACATTTCGCGTTTTAATACATGCTCTTTTTGTTCTTACATCTTGAATAAGCTTGCAAAGGTAATAATGGGCCATGGATAGGTTTTTATCCATGGCCCATTATTTAACGTTAAAATTTTAATGTTTTTCGTAAACGCGCTAATTTTTTTTCGGCTTTCTCCGCCGCTTTTTTTGAACCGAAGAAAAAGTTGAACATCGGCATTTCCTCCCATTAATTCGTTTCTTTTATTATATCATGGCATATATAAAATTCAATAAAATTGTATACCAAATGCCAAAAATATTATATAATTATGAACAAATTAAGGCGTAAAACGACTTTTTGGTATACCAGAAAGGAGAGGAGGGTAAAAAATGGCTAGTGAAGCAGAAAGAATGATTAATAGGCTATGAGCGAGTATACTGGTATCAATATCTTTCCATCATTTTCCTGGCGAAGGCCTTTTACATATACGCCTTTATGGGTGTCTAATAGAGGTTGTTCAAAAAGTCCGGGAAAAATGACCGTCAAATTTCGGCGTCAGCTTGCTTTTCCGCTACTCACGTATTAACAGCATACGCTCAGTTGCTCAAAGCTACGCTTCCTTGAACTTCTCGGTCCTTTTTGTCCTCCTTTTTGAACACACACTTATAGTAGGGAGGAAAAAATATAATAAATAAATAGTTAGGGTGATCATATGCTGAGGTTCTTATTTTTATCGGTCATTTTTTTGTATTTATTATCCACTCTGTTTCCCGCACTGGATATGGGAATGACTCTGTCTATTTTATGCGTGGCAATCGTCGGGTGTACAGTATGGCAAGTAAAACGGCTCGTTCGAATATTGGGAAGCATCTTCTTGATTCTCGGTTTGGGGATGCTATGGACAAGCGGGGCACACTGGCACGATTATATCCGGTCTTTTGGACCGATGCTTGATCTCGTTACGATGTTTACATTAGTGCCGATTTTAGGAATACCCATTCAACTAGGGGGATATAGCAGCGGGATTCAAACGCTTATTCGACAAAAGGTAAAAACATCGGGCCATTTGTATATGATGACTTCCGGCATTTCTTATTTTTTCAGCATCTTTATGAATTTGGCCACATTGCCGATGACGTATTATTCGATGCAGCCGGCTCTCAGCGTGTTCGGGGTGAAGAATGAGGAGCGCTTCATGAGCAGGGCGATTACCCGCGGATTTGCGATGCCTTTAATATGGGCCCCCGTGACCCCGATTGTCGGGATTGTCATCGGCATGACCGGAGTAAGCTGGCTTTCCATTCTTCCTTATGTCGTGCCGCTGAGCTTGTTGGGATTGGGGCTGGATTGGTACATAGGTGCACGCAATGCCAAAAAAATAGCTGGTTTACGCAATGGTGTGAAGGTAGATGAAACGGCTGCGGCTATCGAACAAGGAGAAAAGGGACGTCCTGGAAGGGTGTTTCAAATCTTTTTGGCCATCCTTGTGTTTAATATCGCGATTTCCGTCGCTGAAATGCAATTTTCATACTCATTTCTTATTCTCGTAGCCCTATTGGTTATTCCATTTGCGTTTGGATGGTCTTTATTGTTGAAGAAAGGCAAAGAGTTTACTCATAGTTTGCAAGAGCATTTTCGCTCGTTTTCTATTAAAATGAAAGATCAGTTCTTTATTTTTTTATCTGCAGGCTTTTTTATTTCAGCTATACAGATTTCCGGGACAAATGAATGGCTGACCGGATGGATTGGCCAGCTCAAATCGGTGATAGGAGCGGAAACCTTTTTGATTTTGCTTCCGCTTGTTCCAATGGCTTTTGCCTTTACAGGCCTTCATCCTGCAGTAACACTCGCCCTGATGGCTGAAGCATTAAACCCGAGTGTGTTAGGAGTTTCTCCGCATATCTTGACAGTGGCAATGTTGGCAGGAGCCGTGTCAGCATTTTTAGTGGGCCCATACAATGCGACGATCGGACTTATGTCAAACATTGTAAAGGAGACCTCGTATAAAGTGTCCAATTGGAATTTGTCTTTTACGAGCCTTTATATCGGATGTGTCATGATCTATTTGTTTTTATTGGAGTTGTTCATGGCATAAAAAAGCCGGTCTACTACTCTTAAAATTAGAGACAAGTGATTGTATCGTAAGATTGTCTTTAATGCGGCACATTATAAAGAAAAAAGTACATCGCTTATATAGTGGTGTACTTTTTTCTTTATAAGGCCTCTTAAAGGTCTTATTTCCAAGATTTTTGAGATTACTTGCAATTATCTCGAAGTTTTTGCACCATAACAAGATTTTACATCATAACTAAAAAAACACATTGACAATGGTTTTAATTTCAAATAATGTTATTATGTGGTAAAGTTACTCATGAATAACGTTACTTAAAAGTAATATTATTCGGATTATAGTTTGAAGGGAGAATCAGTGCATTGCCAAGGGAAAAAGGAGTGAAAGGAAAAGAGAGTCGGGCGCGTATCAAGGAAGCGGCAGCCCATGAATTTGCTAACCAAGGTTTCTACAATACTAAAGTAAGTACCATTATTACACGGGCTAAATTGACCCAACCTGCGTTTTATCTCTATTTTTCTAGTAAAGATGCTATTTTTGATGAATTGGTAAACGATTTTCGTTCTAGATTGCATACATTGATCGAGACCATACGTTTATCGTCCGATGTTCAAAAAGAAGAGCTTACTGAGCGCATGTTGATTGCCATAGAAACCTTATTCCGTTTCTTTGCGGAGGACCCAAATTTAACTCGAATCGGGCTTATTCTCGCTCATGACGCAGAGGAATTCAAAGAGAAGATCATAGCCTTAATAACAGAAAATTTACGCCATGAACAGCAATCAGGATATTTTCGTTCCGATTTGTCGATGGATATCGTTGCTGTTTGTATTTTCGGTATGATTGAACGATTGATTATATCCCATTTATTGCCGAAAAAAAGTACACCAAATATGTTAGCGAGAGAAGTTGTGAATTTGATGATGACCGGCATGGTGGATTCATTGAAGATGGATGAATTGTAAGTTTAAAAACATAATCCCATATGAAATCGAAGGAGTGATATCAATTCGTGAAAACAATTGGCGGCGACCACCATTCGAACAAAGAAGAAAAGACACGATTCCCGCTTGCCCTGATTGCTCTGGCTTTGATTGCTTTTACGACTGGAACGACGGAATTTGTCATTATGGGGTTATTGCCCGAGATCGCTCGTGATGTGCAAGTTTCGTTAGCCGATGCAGGTATGTTGGTGAGCGGATATGCGTTAGGCATTGTTTTTGGTGCACCGGTACTTACCGTACTAACTAAAGGCATCCCCCGTAAGATGCTTTTGTTGCTGTTAACGGGAGTCTTTATTTTTGGGAACTTATTTTCGGCTCTCAGTTATGACTACTCCTTATTGATGGCAGCAAGGATCATAGCAGGAATTGCCCAGGGAGCTATTACCGGGGTAGGTGCAGTTGTCGCCTCTCAACTTGTTCCTCCGCACAAACAAGGAAGTGCAATGGCAATGATAATGGCTGGGTCAGCTCTGGCCAACGTCGTGGGTGTTCCTATAGGTACTGTATTAGGACAATCGATGGGATGGCATTTCCCTTTTGCTATTATTACCGTTTTAAGCTTGATTAGCTTTATTGGTATCTTTTTGCTTGTTCCGAATATCCAATATGAACAGTCTCCCCGTCTTTTGACGGAATTTGCAGTGTTGGGACGACCTAGAGTCATTCTAAATCTCTTAATGACCATCTTCAGTTTTGGGAGTGTGTTTATGGTCTTCACATACATAGTCCCTCTTCTACAAGATGTGACCGGCTTTAGTTCCAGCAAAGTAAGTTTACTGTTGTTCTTGTTTGGTTTTGGCACCATTCTCGGCGGCATTATAGGAGGAAAGTTGATTGATCGTTCACTATTGCCGTCATTAATATCATTTCAACTCGTTTTAATTGTCATATTGCTTCTATTTAACGTGACGATTCAAAATAAAATATTGGTCATCATCACGTTGTTTTTATTTGGGGTTGCTGCTTTCGGGATGGCCCCAGGTTTACAAGTGTTGATTATTCGCGAAGCTAAAGGTGCCCCTGAATTAGCATCTTCCTTTAATATTTCAGCCTTCAATTTGGGAGCGGCCGGTGGTTCATTTCTGGGAGGACTTGTGGTTGAAAGTTCGTTGGGACTCAAATCAGTATTTGCGGTAAGTGTGTTAACGGCATTAATAGGTTTGTTCCTCTCCCTCGCTTACCGCGCCATAGAGAGAAGAAGTCAAAAAAACGTATCCAGTACATCAGTAGGGAATTCTTAGATGGAAATGTTCAAATTTCAAAGAGGGGTGAGCAATCAACGAATGTTATGGCAAATCATTTCATACAGGGAGGGAATAAAAAATGAAAACATTCGGGATGATTCTGCAGGTAGTCTTGGCAGTGTATATAGGACTGGGAGGATTAATTAAAATTCTTCAACTAAAATTTCAGGTTGAACATTGGAAGCTTTACCAATATCCCATGTGGTTCATGACGATAACCGGCATACTGGAGCTAATCGCTTTAGCGGCATTAATTTGGGGACTATGGAATCGGAATCTTTCCATCATAGGCGGCCTATTAATCTTAGTTCTGATGATCGGTGCAATCTATACACATATTTTCAGGGTTCAGCAGCCCCTAACCATGGCTATTCCGGCATCCATTTGTTTTATATTGGCCATCTTTGTGATGGTTCGCAGTATTTAGAGGAAAAAACTAGGAGGTGTTTTTATGTTAAGTCATTCAACAACTTGTTGCATCGTTGGCGGCGGACCTGCTGGAGCCATGCTTTCATTGCTTTTGGCACGAAAAGGCATTCCGGTCACCCTCGTGGAACAACATACGTCATTTGATCGCAACTTCCGTGGAGAGGTCTTTCATTCTTCTATTATGGAAATATTGGAAGAATTGGGGTTGGTTGAACAAATCTTTCAACTTCCCCACACTAAAATATACTCGGCAATGATCGATTCTCCTCATGGATCGATTGTCCTGGATTTTCAGATGTTGCGCTCTAAGTACCCGCACTTAACTACAATGAATCAATCACAGTTTTTAGAGTTCATTGTATCTGAGGCGGAACGTTATGATCATTTTCGGTACATTATGGGAGCCAAAGTCGTGGATTTAGTAAAAAGTGATGAAAAAATATGTGGCGTTAAGTTGCAAAAACAAAGTGAAATTCATGAAATTAGAGCAACTTTAACGGTTGCTGCCGATGGCCGTTATTCTACTGTTCGAAAATTGTCGGGTATGACGCCCGTTCCATTAACGCAACCGATCGATGTAGTGTGGTTTCGTTTACCTCGTACCGATACGGATCCGGAATATATGTTTAATCGTTCTAAAAACTCGAATATGCTGGCTTGCGTCAATAGAGGAGATTATTGGCAACTAGGGATGTTTATTCCGAAGGGTACATATCAACAAATCAAAGCCAAAGGAATAGAATCCTTACACCAAACTCTAATTGAGCTTGTGCCAGAATTCTCGAATCGCATTACACTCCTGACTAGTTGGAATCAGTTCTCTGTTCTATCTGCATTTTCCAGCCGATTGAAGCGTTGGTATTTGCCTGGTTTACTATTTATCGGGGATGCGGCCCATACGATGTCGCCACTTGGTGCCGTTGGGATTAACTATGCGATTCATGATGCTGTCACTGTGGCCAATGTCCTTTCTCATCCGTTGAAGTCCGGACACATCACGATGGGGGATCTTGCCTCCGTGCAAAAGCAGCGGGAACTCCCTACAAAAATCATTCAGGCTTATCAAGGCTTAATGCAAAAACAAATCATTGATCCAATCTTAAACAATAAGAACTCGTCTTTAGGCTTTAAACTTGTCAAGAGCTCCAGTTTACTTCGCAAGCTCATTGTGATTCTTGTCACTTCAGGCTTCAAACGGGTCCGCATACAAGAATAATTTGGCCAATGAAAAGTTAGAGCTCATATTTTTTTGGTTGAAATTGTAAAATTTTTCAATTGATGTATTTAATTAACTCTGATTAACCGATAAATTATTCACTTAATGTCACTAAAATTAATGAAAGTTTTTACAGTTCTTTGAGGAGGAAGACACATTGGAAGTAAAGCAGGAATTAAATACTCAAAAAAAGCATCCGTTAACAAACGTACAAAAAAAGCTTTATATGCATCATCAATTTTATCCTCATGATCCTTCTTATAACTTGAGCTATTGTTACAAAATTGAAGGAAACATACATTTGGAGAGATTTGTAAGGATATGGGAGATGATTTTCGGAAGCGCCGGGGTATTCAAGGTTCACTTTGAAAATCAAGCGGGAGTTCCACTTCAGGTTTACGATACATTACGTAAGGTCAAGTTAGATATAGAATATCTCCCTAAGCCAATGACAATGGAACAATGTGACCAACATGTGATGCAACATATCACCAATTTATCTCGAACAATAGTAAATCTAGAGCAATGGCCGCTCAGTCACTTTAAGGCGTTTTATAGTGAAGATCTAAGTTATTTTACGATGAACTTTCCACATATCATCTTTGATGGGTACAGTGGTTATCAATTATTTAACGAATTTTCCCGCCTATATAACAGTGATAAGAACTTGGACGAAATTGCAAAAGAGCTCCATGAAAATGTAAATGAAGAATCCTATTTTCATTTAACAAATAAAGAAACTGGGCCACTTAATAATCGAGCCCTAACATATTTCCGAGAAGAATTAGCTGGACTCGAATCCTTGCATATCAAAGAACTGGAACAGAAGCGAGATATATACGGAAGACTGGTTGGGCAAGAGATGAACTTTGATTTACCATCTGATTTATCTAAACAAATTGAGAGCTACATTGAAAGTAACAATCTCTCTGATTTTAGCTTTTTCTTATCCGTTTATTTTATCATGATTCACAAGCTCTTCAGTAAAACCAAAATGGTCGTGGGAATACCATTAGCTAATCGGTCTAAAGAAAATAAAAAAATCTTTGGCTATTTCGTGAACAGTTTACCGATGGCCATTGATTTTCAGGACTTGGATTCATTCCAGGAACTTTGTCATGCCATAAAACGAAAGACGATTTCCCTGATACGATATCAAAACGTTGATCTTTCAGCTCACATTCATCAAATACTTCCTGGGAAAATCCATGAAGCAGCTGATAAATTCAACAATCTATTTACTTATTATTCACAAAAACTATCCTTTGATCTCGATCAATGCAAGGTGACGCAAATGCCTGTCCAGGCTCATTATCTTAACTTCCCATTAAGCTCCAGTGTAGAAAGAATGGGTGACACATACCGGGTAATAATCCAGTATGGTTCTTATTTAAAACATGCTGATTTGAAATCTCTTTTTACAGCTATGATCAAAAGTATTTTAAGTGAAAAGAATCAAAAGATATCCAACATTCGGATGATGGAAGAGCGGGAAGAGAAGGTGTTGCAGCAACTGTTGAAGCCCGGTGTACGTTTCCCAATCTCCAATACTATTCACGATACTTTTATGGAACAAGTGTTGAAATCTCCTCAACAAATAGCTGTCAAATATGGGGAAGAGCAATGGACTTATAAACAGTTGGACGAATTGTCCAATCAGATTTCTCATTTCATACACAAAAAATTCCCGAAGCAAGCAACTAAGGTTGCGGTGTCACTTCATCGATCACCAGTTCTAATAGCGCTTATTTTGGGGATTCTTAAATCGGGCAGAGCTTATGTACCGATTGATCCTATTATGCCTGCGGAACGTTTGCATTATATCTTATCCGATTTGAATCATCCGCCATGCATTATACACACGAGTCTCATCAAAAAGATTCAACAAATGGATAACGCTTATGGGTGGGAAGAAATTGAAAGTGAAATCGTATCTATGCCTAAATCTTGCCTCGATTTAGATTTAGATCCCGAGCAAGCGGCTTATGTTATCTACACATCCGGTTCAACAGGTAAACCAAAGGGTGTTATGGTTTCACATTATAATGTCTTAAGATCATTTAAGGCATCTGAAAAGGATTTTCGTTTTCACAACGAGGATATTTGGGTTTTATACCATTCTTATGGTTTCGATCCTTCTGTATGGGAAATATTTGGGGCCTTATTATTCGGTGGCAAGTTGGTTGTAGTGGATGAGTTAACCCGGAAAGCTCCAGATGAAATGTACCGATTACTGCTCGATGAAAAGGTTACAGTGCTGCAAATGACCCCGTCTGCTTTCAGGCAGTTAATAACAGAAGTCCAACGTCAAGAACAGCCGGAAACTTTGTCGTTACGCTGCATCATCCTTGGCGGAGAGACGCTGCACTTTCATATGCTGAAGCCGTGGATTGATATATATGGCGATAAGAACCCGCGATTGTTTAATGTATACGGACCGACAGAGACTACTATTCTGGCAACTTACTACCCGATTACGAGTAACGATTTGAATTCTTCCAATTGCAGCATCATTGGCCGTCCGTTGACAGATGTAGAGCTATATGTGAAGAACCGATATATGGAGAACTTGCCTGTAGGCGTCCCGGGAGAATTGTATATCGGTGGAGAGGGAGTTTCGAATGGATATTATAATCGTGAAGATTTGACGAAGGAACGTTTTTTACAAGGAATCTCTGAGCGAGGGAAAGTCTATCGAACAGGAGATGAAGTAAGAATACTGCCAGACGGCACATTGGAATTTATGGAACGAATAGATCAGCAAATCCAGCTAAGAGGTTATCGGGTTGAATTAGGAGAAATTGAGTTTACTTTGCAGCAACACCCTCACTGCAAGGATAGTGTTGTGACTGTCCACACTTTTAAGGAGGAAGATAAACGACTAGTTGCTTATGTTGTTTTAGATAACGGCCATAAGCTCGACGAGCGAAATCTGCAAGCTTATTTACGAAAAAAACTACCAGAGTACATGGTGCCGTCTATCTTTCTTGAGATTCCTTATAAACCAATGACAGTCAATGGAAAAGTAGATTACAACGCCTTGCCTGAACCTTCACTCGTACAATATACAGATTCTCCAGAAGATGGGTCGATTAAAGGAAAAATCATAACAGTATGGAAGCAAGTCTTGAAAACGGATCATGTGAATGATCATGATAATTTCTTTGATATTGGCGGCACGTCCATGTTGGTTTCTGAAGTCTATTACAAGTTGATCGATACGTTCCAATTTAAAACGTTGTCTATGGTCGACCTGTTTCAATACACAACACCGCAATCATTGGCTAAGTATCTGAGCCAATTAGACGAACCTTCTCTACCTGAGGATGAAGCACAACAATCAAATAAGCGTAAGGCAGCGATGCAGCGAAGAAGGTTAGCAGCAAAAAAATGAAATAACTTTTGGAGTGGAGGAATACGAAAGTGAGTACATTTGAATCTGAATTCACCGATATCGCCATTATTGGAATGGCTTGCAGATTTCCTGGAGCGAAAACGCCGCGTCAATTCTGGGATCATCTTGTGGCAGAAAAGGAATTGGTCCACACGTTTAACGAAAAAGAATTGAAAGAATCAGGGATAAACGAAGAGTTATATCTTATGGATGACTATGTTACCCGCGGAGCTGTATTAGATGATGTTGAATATTTTGATGCTGATTTTTTTGAATTCACGCCTAACGATGCAAAATTGACGGATCCACAGCAAAGAGTGTTTTTGGAATGTGCATGGGAGGCATTGGAGGTTTCCGGGTATCCTTCGAGTTCTTCCCCTCAAAATATTGGGGTATATGGCAGCATGAGTCCGAGTACTTATTTGCTTCGTAATATAAGCCAAAGCAAAGAATATGGGAAAGATATTTTAAGTTATCCCGTAATGCTTGGAAATGATAAAGATTTTTTATGTACGCGTGTTTCATATAAGCTTAATTTGACTGGCCCTAGTATGTCCATTCAGACAGCGTGCTCCTCATCTTTAGTAGCCGTTCATGCTGCCTGCCAAAGTTTAATCAACGGCGAATGTGAAATGGCTTTAGCTGGCGGAGTAAGCATTACCGTTCCACAGCATACAGGGTATTTGTATAAAGAAGGCGGCACTTTATCCAAAGACGGTTCCTGCAGAGCATTTGATGACAAGGCTACCGGAACAGTGAAAGGAAACGGATGCGGTATTATCCTGTTAAAGCCGCTTGAAAAGGCGTTGGAGGATCGTGATACCATTCACACTATCATCAAAAGCACAGCAATTAATAATGACGGACGATTAAAAATCGGATTCACCGCACCAAGTCCGTCAGGCCAAGCGAAGGCCATTCGTGAGGCGATTGAACTGGCAGGCATTGCTCCAGAAGACATCGAATACATTGAAACGCATGGAACAGGTACTTCCTTGGGTGATCCAATCGAAATCAAGGCATTAACAGATGCTTTTTCGACTGATAAAAAACAATTTTGCGCGATCGGTTCGGTTAAGCCGAATATCGGCCATTTGGATGCTGCCGCCGGTATCGCGAATGTGATTAAAACAACAATGGTGTTAAAGGAAAATATCATTCCTAGAAGTATTCATTATGAAACTCCGAATAAAAAAATCGATTTTGAGAATAGCCCATTTTATGTTAATCAATCACTGCAGAGGAGAAGTGAGGAAAGCCCGATCACTTATGCAGGCGTCAGTTCTTTAGGGATGGGAGGGACCAATGCCCACGCGATCTTACAGAAAGGTCCGCAAACGATAACGGAACCTCAATCAGGACCATATCTTCTCGTTTTGTCGGGTAAAACTGAAGATAAGGTAAATCAACTGATCGAGCAGCTGCATCAGCACATCGAAACACATCCAGAGCATGCTTTATCGGATATAGCCTACACGCTGGCAGTTGGACGAAAAGAGTTTGATACACGAACCTACTTGATTTTCCAAGGAAAAGGTGAAGTATTGAATGGATTTACGAATAAGTTTGGTGAGCGGATGAATAAGGTGTCCGAAGCTGATTTAAAGCCTTATGCATTTTCCATTTCAGCAACAGCAACTCGATGGTATTATCGTCAATTATATAACGAATTGTCGGCATATCGCTGCAAAGTGAATGAACTTATTCAACTAGTTGAAAAAACAACCGGTCTAAAAACGTTGAAAATGAATTTATTGGAATCTGTACAAGAAGACTTTAATTCCTCCAGGGAAGATGTTCTTGTTCGCTTTATCTGCCTTCATGCATTGGTGAAATTGCTGATGGATTTGGGTATTCGTCCAACAAAAATTTACTGCAACGATCCTATTTCTGATTATATCGCGGCATCCGTTGCAGAAGTATGTGACACGGACACGGTAATTGATATTTTTGTGAATAAGTTGTACGACATAGGATACGGAAAAACAGTCATTCCTAAACTCCCGAGAATGGAAGTGATTGCATCTGGAGGAAGAAAGATTCAAGAGGTAATCTCTGATCCGCATAACGATTGGATGCAGGAGTGGAACGTTTCGGCATCTCGAGGAGTATCTGAAAACCGACTTGATAAAGAAGTAACCATGATTTCGGTTCCATTTGTAGACAAAACAAATTCTCCGGCAGCCGGATTTTTAGATTGTATTGGAACGGCATGGACATTCGGAACGACAGTGGACTGGTCGCTGTTATATCAGCATCAAGCAGTCGGACGCATTCCGTTGCCAACGTATCCGTTTGACAAAAAACGGTTTTGGATTGATTTTGATTCCAATGAGGGAAAGGAAAAGCTGCAGCCTTCGGGCGATATTCAGACAGAAAACAAACATTCTATTGAAGAACAAATGACAGACATATGGAAAAAATGTTTAGATATCGAGGATATCCATCCGGATGACGACTTCTTTCTTAATCTTGACGGGGACTCATTGACCTCGATAGAGATTATATCCGATATAAAGAGTCAACTAAATGTAAATGTGTCTTTGGAAGATTTTATGGTTCACTCGACCTTGAACAGGTTGATTGAACATATTCGGATTCAACATCAGACTCATAGTCTTTTCAATCCGGCCTCCAACCAGACCATTTGGAAAATCAAAGAGGGGACATATCCAGAGAACTTATTTTTAATTCATCCGGCCGGCGGTACCATTATGGTTTACTATCAACTCGCTGGTCACCTGAAGGAACACCCTTCGTTATACGGAATCCAGTTCCCTGCTGAGTTGCTGGATTCACCGTTTTTAAGCATAGAACAACTCGCTAAGCGTTACGTTTCCGAAATTCGTAAAGTGCAGCCAAAGGGGCCGTATCTCATTGGAGGCTATTCGTTTGGCGGGAATGTTGCTCTGGAGGTTGCTTTGCAATTGCAAAATACAGGGGAGCAAGTGTCTAATCTCATTATGATTGATAGTTTTGTTCCTTCTACCTATAACAGCCAAAACATAGATAGAGAACATTTCCTAAAGGCTTTCCCTATTATGGTGAATACATTTTTTAAGCCAGAGATGAGATTGGACGAAAATACAGTAGCACGACTAGAAGGGCAATCTTTGGATGAAATGGTTGAGTCCTTCTACCATTTAAATGTGATTCCAAAAGCGTTTGCACAAAGAGATGTAAAGCAGTTTTTCGAAATATGGTGCATGAACATTCAAATGCTTCAAAAGTATAGACCGCAAAAGCAATTTGACGGAAATGTATTGATGTTTGATGCGGTGGAGACAGAAGCATCTCTTCATCAGCTAATGAAATACCTGGGTACATTAGAAATTAGGAAAGAAGAATGGAAAGATTATCTTACTGGTAACTGGAATGTTGTTCGTGTTCCTGGCAACCACTATTCGATTTTTAGTACGGCTGCGAATCTGCAAATGATTTCCCGCGAGATCGAAAAGAGTCTCTCTTTAGTGGCGGTACCAAATCATCATTGAGTTGAATGGATTTCCTGTTCAGGTAGAGGAAACACGTTGGGCGAATCAAGTATATAGGAATGGAATGTTAGAAAGGCAGCATAAGCTGCCTTTCTTCTACAGGACTTTTCCCTATATGATCATTCTTGTGCCGAGTCGTTATATGTCCGATCCATACATTCCAATCATGCCTGAAGTGCGATATAACAGCCAACGTATTCATAATGGAGAGAAATGACTAAGGAGGATTCCGATTTACATATGCTGCTGGGAAATCATTTTTTTATTTTGTTAGATGTTATGACTAGTGAATTAACGTTCTATTGGAGGTAAAGATGTGAATTCACTAATACAATTAATACAACTGGAAAAGATTTTAGTAAAAAGAGAAATTACTCCTGGTTTAGATGTTTGGTTTGGTAGTTTGGATCAGCCACTCTGGATAACTAACAGGATAACAAAATGTCTCTCCTTCGATGAGGTAGAGCGTGCAAAACAATTTTTGTTTCAGAGCGATCAAACGCGTTACATGGTCAGCCGTGGTTTATTAAGATGGATATTGGGGCAGTACATGAATAATTGCCCTGAAAATATTATGTTTAATTATAGCCTTTATGGTAAGCCGTATTTAAACGAGGTTCAGTCAAGAGGTATTTCATTTAATCTTTCTCATTCTCATAATTATGTTTGCATAGCTGTGGGCAATGGTAAAGTTGTAGGAGTCGATATTGAATTCGAAAATCACTCATTTAATTTTGTTCCTATTATCGAGTGTATTTTTACTGATAGGGAAAAACAAGCACTCCTAAAATTTGAATACTCCAAGCGACGTGCTTTTTTTTATGAGATTTGGGTACGCAAAGAAGCATTAGTTAAGGGGATTGGCAAAGGATTATCACATCCTTTACAATCATTTGATGTATTAGAATCACATGTCGGTATAAAAGATGAAAATAATCTATTAAAAAAATGGGTAATTAAATCGTTAGATATTCATCCCTGTTATAAGGCAGCCGTTTGTTACAGAGAAAATAAGCAAAATGGTGAAGGATAAACGGAGGTTTTGGGTGCAAGAAATCTAGCTGCAGTACGAACAAATTGTATCTTAATATTCCTTGTTCAAATAATAAGATACCTTAGTGAAATAACATACAAATTTTGATTTAGAAAACGGGGCATAACCATTCTTTGGTCATGCCCCGTTTTCTAAATCAATCTATATAGTCTTATACAGCTGCATGCTCCGATTTGACGAGTTTGGAGTATTTGGAATCTTCGCTGTTGCCGGATGCTTTGACAATTTCATTTAATTCTTCACGTGCTCCTTCAATTGTGTTGAATGTTTCAAAAAACTTCACTCGAATATGGTTCACATAGTCTTTCCCTTCATATGTTTCAAACAGTTGAATTTTAATATTGTCATCAAGTACTTTGGCGATTGTATACTTTGCTTTCAAGTTATCGAAAAAATAGAAATGATACGTTTCAACAGGCTCTAATCCTTCGTTATCGATTACTGTTTGAAATGTGTCTTTATTTGTTAATACAATATATTTTTCCATGTTCAACACTCCTTCATATAATAATGGTCTTCCTCATTAAACGATTTTTTTGCTGGATGAAATGAATGATTGATTCTTGGTGATTTTAAATAAGGATATAAAATGAGGGGAAAATAAGATTCATGTTTTTTAGATTGGATTTGCGTTCACCACCACTTCTAATGGCATATTGTATACCATATTCTTTTATTGATTAGTTTATACTATTAATCTTATATGTTCAATATTATTTTCTAAATTTTTAATTAATTTTTAAATTCTGCATTAAAAGGACTATCGGAAAATAGAGAGAATAATATAACTTAAATAATATGTCAGTTTTTCTGACAAATATAGGGAAAGATAAAGGAGGTTTTGTATAATAAGAAATATAGAAGAACGCATCGCTCCTTAGTAAAAATGTTTTAAACGTCAAAAAGGAGGTTTACTTTTCCAAGAAAGGTAGTTTATAATTTAATAAAATTTCATAATTTTCAGAAAAATGGAAGAGGAGTGATTGTATGCCAAAAGTGACATTGCATGTGGATGGAACTATTGTGGAACAAGAGGTAAAAGAGAATGCCAATTTGGTTGTTTTAGCCGGCACTCGCCAATTTCCGGAATTGAAGTATGGATGTGGAATGGGCAGATGCACGAAATGCTCATGCCAGATCATCGCAGGAGCAGAAGGATTGGCACCCCCAAACTGGAAGGAAAAAAAGATGCTGGGAGATAAGGTTGAAGAGGGATTCCGCTTAGCCTGTCAATTCACCGTTCAACAAGATATCGAATTATCTCAAGAAATCTCTATTAAACCGCAAAAGAAGTCAAGCATAGCTGTATCTGAATAAGGGGTTTATTTTTTTAAACTTTAACGGTATACAAAATACCTATCAGATGAAAATGTATTTCTATACGTATCTCCAGGCTCGTGCAGGACGATGTAACCAAGCAATCATTATTGAAAGCGCTATCAAAAACCAGGCAGGTGAATGCGATGAAATCGTATGTATTAACAAGTATGACGTGGGAAGAGGTAGAAGCAGCACTAAAAACGGTAGAGCTCGCCATCATTCCTATCGGAGCTCATGAACAGCACGGTCCCCATATGACAGAGAGCTGTGATGCCGTGCTGGCTGAAAAGATGGCTGAAAAACTAGGGGAAAGATTGTTCCCGCATGCTGTTGTTACTCCTACCGTCAATATGGGGGTTTCAGCCCATCACTTGAATTTTCCGGGAACCATTTCCCTGCAGCCGGCTACGTTGATTGCTATTTTAAAAGATATAGTTTCATCTTTGAAACACCACGGCATCCAGAAGTTTTTATTCCTCAATTCACATGGAGGCAACCAATCAACATTAAATGTTGCATCTGCCATGCTGACAGAAGAAATGGATGTTGAAATCTACTATGCCAAAACAACTGCATCCGCTAAAAAAGCCATCTCCGGCTTTATTACATCTCCATTATTTGGTCATAGCTGTGAACGGGAAGTTTCAGAAGCTTTGTACTTGGCCCCTCATCTCGTCCGCCCTGATAAGATTACAATGGGAAATATTCAGGAAGCGGGAAGATGGAAACAGCTGAGACCTGGAAAAGCCCTTCAAGGATTTTATCGCTATGAAGAAATGACATCTAACGGGTGTATTGGAGACGCAACAAAAGCGAGCCGGGAAATTGGACAACAGATTGTAGAGGAAGCATTGGACAATCTCACAAAGGAACTCCAGCAACTGTTGAATTTAAAAGCAGAATCTCTTTATTAATCGTATTGAGAGAGAACTTTTCTCTTTTAATAAATATAACAAATGAGAAAGGATGAAGAGATTTGGATTTGACTGCTGCCCATTGGATGTATGCTGCTGTAACTGTCGTCGTCATCATTACTATGCTGTTTAAAAGAGGGGTTGTTCTTCCTACACTTGTAGGAACGTTTTTAGTTGCCTGTATGTACAAGGGATCGCTTGTCAGCGGTTTCCAGGCAATGTTCAACGCCAACTTGGTCGCCGCAAAAGAGCTGTTTAACATTTTTCTCATCATTACCTTTATGGTGGCGTTATTGCAATCATTAAAAGATTTGAAAGCAGATGAAAAGATGATTGCTCCTATTCAAAAAGTGATGAAAAATGGACATGTTGCCTTTCTTGTACTTTTAGCAACGACATACGTCATTTCATTATTTTTCTGGCCGACACCAGCAGTGCCTTTAATCTGCGCGTTGCTCGTACCAGCAGCTATCCGGGCAGGTTTGCCGGCTATGGCCGCAGCTGTTACGGTATCCATTGCAGGTCAAGGTATGGCACTATCTTCGGACTACATCATGCAAGTAGCACCAATGCTTACAGCAAAGTCAGCTGGGATTGAAACAGCGGCTGTGGCAGACAAAGTACTGCTTCTTTCATTAATTACGGGTGGGGTTGCAATTGGAATGTCTTACTTATTATTCCGAAAGGAAATCCGCAAACCGAATAGTGAATTGGCAGAACAAGAACTTCAATCAATTACCGGTATGGTTAATGTCGAATCTGCAGAAAATGAGATAGCAGCTGCTATGGAAGGAGCAGCACAAAACAAGGAGACAGAAAAATGGGGTAAATTATTCGCCGTTTTGGTCCCGTTATCATTGCTTGCCGTCATGATCTTTATGTTTTCTACGAAGCTTGGCTCTAAATCGGGCGGTTTCGAAGGTGGAGATGGGGCTGCTTTCATCGGTGGTGTTGCGACAGTCTTGCTTATTTTGGCATCTGTTGCATTTAAAAGATTGGACGCGCTCGATAAGATTAGCGATCATTTAACAGAAGGGTTTGTATTCGCTTTTCGTGCGATGGGTCCCGTTATTCCAATTGCCGGTTTCTTCTTTCTCGGAAGCTCAGATTTTACCGGCTCGATTTTATCATTGCCTGAAGATGCGGCGAAACCAGCCTTTTTATTCGATTTGATTCAATCGGCACAACATCAAGCTCTTCAAGCTGGTATACCAGATTTTCCAATTGTAACCGCCTTTTTAATTTTAATTGTCGGAATCATCACAGGATTGGACGGTTCCGGTTTTTCAGGATTACCGTTAGTAGGCGCTCTATCCGGAGCGATGGCGACATCCGGAATTGATGCCGGTACATTAGGTGCCATCGGTCAAATCGGTTCTGTGTGGACTGGGGGAGGGACAATCATTGCATGGTCCTCTCTTGTGGCAGTTGCAGGATTTTGCGGCGTACCGGTATTGGACCTTGCGAGGAAGAACTTCGGTCCCGTTGTGATAGGGATGTGCGTTGCCACGATCGTCGCTGTTCTTATTTGGTAGATTAACACTATTGGTATATTTAAAAAGTTAAAAAAATTCTAAAAATTGTATTTACAAACAAAATAAGATAGGTTACTATATAATCAAATGGTATACCAAATGAGTTGAAAGAGCATCTGAAGGGAATATTGAATCTATAAATCACTCAATATTCTTTTATTTTCAAACCATTTGGTATACAAAATATCAAATGCCAAAGCTCCATTGAAAAGACCTACATAAAACATGAGGAGGAGATTAAGGATGACAGTATTATTATCAAAAGATGAATTTCGTAAAGAATTAGAGGAAGCAATCAAAGGTAATCATAGTCAAAAGGCTCCTTTTACAGTAGCATGGGCGGAAGGGAAACTAGAAAGAAAGCACTTCGCTAAATGGGCTGAAAACCATTACCATTATGTAGGACCATTTGCTGATTACCTGGCGTACATTTACCACAACACTCCAAACGATCCGAAATATGCAGATGCAAAAGACTTTACATTACAAAATATGTACGAAGAAGAAATCGCAGCTGACCGCCATACGGATTTATTGATTCGCTTTGCAGAGGCTTGCGGAACAACAGCTGAACGCATCATCGATCCGAATAATATGGCTCCAACAACATTGGGCCTTCAAAGCTGGTGTTATGCGGTTGCAGCACGTGAACACTTCGTTGTTGCTACAGCGGCGCTTGTAGTAGGCCTTGAATCCCAAGTTCCTGACATTTACCGTAAGCAAACACCTGCTTTACGTGAGCAATACGGATTCACTGATGAAGAAATCGAATTTTTCGACTTACACATCGTATCAGATGAAATCCACGGGGAACGCGGTTATAAAATTGTTCTTGAACATGCGGATACACCGGAATTACAGCAACGCTGCTTAGAAATCGTTCGTGTCGGAGCTAAAATGCGCCGCATGTACATGGACGGCTTATGGAGAGAATACTTAGAGCAAGACCTTGGCGCATTGATTAACGCTTAATTAAGAAAAGCGGAGGCGACTGTTCAGCTCGTGAAGGAAATAGGGATTGACCCATAAGGCGCTCTTTGCCTTATGAGGGCAATCATCTTTTCCACAACGAGCTAGGAGCCGCAGCTGGACAGAAAGAAAAGCGGAACGAGCCAAACTGACAAAAAAATAGATGAAATGGGCCGTCAAGTGTATCCGGTAAAATCGAGATTTTCATGACGGTCCATTTCTTTATAAAACAAGAAATCGCATGATTAAACGGAAAGGATGAGGACTGTTGTTAACCACAAAAGTAGAGACGTTTCGTAACTTTATCGGCGGCCAATGGATCGAGTCAGAGAGCAGTAAAACATTTCAAAGCGTGAATCCGGCCAATCAAGAAGACATTGTGGGGGTATTCCAGGCATCGAATGAACAAGATGTGCAGCAGGCAATCGAAGCGGCCTGTAAAGCCTTTCCAAAATGGGCTGAAACAGCTCCTTCCAAACGTGCGGCCATTTTAAATAAAGCTGCTGCTATTCTTGAAGAAAATGTAGAGAAGTTGGCGGAAGAGTTGACGCGCGAAGAAGGAAAGCATGTGACTGATGCGAAAAATGAAGTGTTACGTTCTGCACAAACCCTTCGTTATTATGCAGTGGAAGGACAAAGCTTTACAGGAGAAACGTTTCCGAATGACGATCCAAACATGAAGGTGTCAACAGAAAGAGAGCCGCTTGGAGTCATTAGCGTCATTACTCCGTGGAACTTCCCGATTTCCATTCCCGCAAGAAAAATTGCTCCCGCTCTGATTACGGGCAATACCGTTGTCTTTAAGCCTTCATCTGACACTCCATTAATTGCTTACCGTCTTGTTGAGGCATTACATAACGCCGGCATTCCGGAAGGCGTCATCAATTTTGTCACAGGAAGAGCTTCAGAGGTTGGCGATCTGTTAGTGACCCATCCGGCAGTGAGAGCCGTCACGTTTACCGGTTCAACAGCTGCAGGCGAAGATATCCATAAGAAGTCTTCGTTTACAACTCGTACGCAAATGGAGCTTGGCGGAAAGAATCCGATTATCGTCATGGACGATGCGGATGTTGAATTAGCGGCAACGTTAACCGTTAACGGCGGCTTTTCATTAACGGGTCAAGCGTGTACAGGAACGAGCCGTGTTATTGTCTTGAAAGAAGTGAAGGAAGCATATGTCCAAAAGCTGATTGAAAAGACGAGTGCACTGAAAATCGGAAACGGTTTTGAAGACGGCGTGAAAATCGGGCCGCTGGCAAATGAAAAACAATTGAAAAATGTATTGAAATATATTCAATACGGAAAAGAAGACGGCGCAACGTTGGTATATGGAGGCCAACGGTTGACAGAAGGGCAATATGGGCAAGGTTTTTATGTACAGCCAGCCATCTTCACAAACGTGACACCTGATATGAGAATCGCGAAGGAAGAGATTTTTGGTCCTGTCGTAGCGGTTATCGAAGTGGAAACGTATGAAGAAGCCATTGCCATCGCCAATGACGTGGAGTATGGGTTATCGGCCTCCATCGTCACGAATAATTTAAAGGTGGCACACCAATTCACAAAAGAAATCCAGGCCGGAACGGTAAAGGTGAACCGGACGACGACCGGGAACTTAATCAATGCGCCGTTTGGGGGACTTAAAAGATCGAGTACTTCTACATTCCGTGAATCTGGAAGAGTAGGATTAGAGTTTTTCACGCAAGTCAAAACGGTATATGTAGGCTATTAATCTTTCTATATAGATCGATTTAGAAAATTCGACATGACCAAAGAGCGGCCATGCCCAATTTTCTAGACCTAAGCGGCTGACACCCCCCTTGCGGGGTTGGCGCCATCCGCATAGGTGAACCCTTGAGGGCACCAGGTGTCTGGATGACCGATTGTGAATATCTCTCGATAAAATGAAGGCATGTCGAGTTATGAAGTGAGATGTATATAAAAGAGAATCAAATAATGGGAGGGAATCCGAATGAAAACGGCATTAAAGTTAGAATTAGAAGAAGCGAAATTAATGATTGAAGCGGCCAAGGAAAAGTCGGAAGAAATCAATGTCTTGGAGACGATTGCGATCGTGGATGACGGCGGAAATGTCATCGCGCTTGAAAGAATGAACGGCGCGCGCATTACCGGTCCTGAAATTGCCATCGCCAAGGCTTACACGGCTTCCGGGCATAAACGCTCTACCCATCTATTCAATACAGAACCGAATGGTCCTGCGCTTCCAGGTAATGAAGCGTTTGGAATCCAGCAAATGCTTCCAGGAAAGTTTGCGATTTTTGTCGGAGGATTCCCGATTGTCGTCAACGGGGAAGTGATTGGCGGAATCGGGGTCAGCGGCGGTAACGGGGAGCAAGATACAGCGGTTGGAACGGCAGCTTTACAAGCCTTGCAAGCCTATGTTGAAAAAGACGGACTTGAAGTCGTTACAGACGCCGATATAAAAAAATAAAGAATGCGGGACCTCAGGCTTTGTGACATCGTCAGGCGACATGAGGTCCTTTTTTTGAAAAGTGAGTATCATTTTTGCCGAAGGAAGAAGGAGATTGGATTGAAACCTTATGTTGACTTGGCAGTTGGATTTGCCCGTACCGGCGTGACTGGATACGGCGGTGGTCCCTCTACCATTCCGTTAATTGAATACGAGGCTGTCCAAAAATATAAGTGGATGACAGAACAGGAATTCGGAGAAATTTTGGCGTTGGCCAATACGCTGCCGGGTCCCATCGCCACAAAGATGGCGGCCTATATCGGCTTTAAAGTAAAGGGGGGGATCGGTGCCACTGTGGCAATCCTTGCCCATATTCTCCCGTCGATCATTGCCATGCTCGGTTTGTTAAGCGTGCTTTATACGTTTCGGAAATCCCCGTTTGTTAGCGGGATGGTTCAAGGGGTCACTCCCGTTATTGGATTTATGCTGGCGGAGATGGCTTATCGCTTTTTTGAAAACGGGCGCAAAGGTTTCGGACTATCCAAAATGGTGACGTTATCTGCCGTTTCTTTAATGTTCATTCAGTTTTTCGGCATTCATCCCGGCATACTGATTGCTGTTTTTCTAACATCAGCCTTTATTATTGCAGTCCGTAGAGAGAAGGCTTCTGCGAAAGCGAATGAAGTCATCATGCAGAGAAAGGAAAAGAGTGTATGATTTATTGGGAGATCTTTTGGGCCTTTCTCATCGCTAATTTATTAGGGTACGGCGGGGGACCTGCTATCATTCCGTTAATACAAAATGAAGTAGTCAATCATTATGAATGGATGACGTTATCAGAGTTTGGGGATGTGTTGGCGATTGCAAATGCATTACCCGGGCCAATCGCGACAAAAATGGCAGGATTCATCGGCTATGAAGCGGGCGGAGTGTTAGGAGCGGTCCTGGCGCTGGCTGCTACGATTCTTCCTTCTGCCATTGCTGTCATTGTATTGTTCAAGTTTGTTGATTTATTTAAAGGGTCTCCGAAAGTAAAGCTTATGACCAAATCGGTTCAGCCGATCATCGCGGTGTTGCTTGCCGTCATGGCCTATCAATTCTTTTTGACGGCTTTTGAAGACAGCGGAATTTTTCATTTGTTGCTGTTGACCGGGGCTAGTTATCTAACGTTGAATAAGCTGAAAGTTCATCCATCCATCGTTATTGTTTGCGCGTTATTTTATGGAGGCGTGTTTTTATCATAATACAGTAACGGGGAAGCATTGAAAATATGCTTCCCCGTTACTGTCCTGAAAATGAAGCGTCACGAAAAATCGAGTAAAATCAAGAGTTGCTTGATGGTTCATTTCAGTTTGAAAACAAGACTGCCTTCCTTTTTTGAACTTATGGGTCAGTCCTTACATAAAATTCATATAAAATTCTATTGAATTGACCAAAATAGATGTTTCTTTTGTTAAAATGTTGTTACACTTATTCTAGATATGCAATGATTACACGCATTTATGCGTCAGACTGCCCAAAGGATAGAAATACTAACGGCAATTTAGAAAAGTTTTTATTACAGAAAAGTGGGTGAAAAAGATGGATATACAATGGAAGGAAGACAATCTGTTATCCATTCGAGAGCATGCTTATCGGTATTTAAAAGAGCTCATTCTCGAAGGAGAGTATAAACCGGGAGACCGTCTGATCGAGCGGGAGCTTGCCGCGAAATTGAATATCAGCCGAACCCCTATCCGCGAGGCATTGTTTCGCCTGGAATCACAAGGATTCGTAAAGACGGTTCCACGAAAAGGGGTTGTCGTCTCGAATATTTCCGAAAATGAAGTGATTGAAGTATTTACCATTCTTTCTTCTTTGGAAGTGCTGGCGGCGAAACTGGCAGCCCAAAGAATGGATGAGGAAACACAAAAAGAGCTCGACCAGAAAATTGAGCAGCTCATGGAACTGGAAGCAAAATCCGAAGAACATTTTAATAGTGAGCACATTCAGATGAACTATCTCCTTAACAAATCGGCCAAAAGTCCAAAATTGTTTGAGATTCTATCCGGCCTTACTGACTACATACATATGTCAGCAAATATGGGGTACGAAACGCCGGGCAGAAGAAAAGAGTCATTACGGGAACATATTGAGATCATGAAGGCATTGCGCAATAAAGAAGCGGAGATGGCGGAATATTTAATGAGGATTCATATTGAAAACTCCAAAAAAGCGTATATCAATTATATTGAAAAGCTAAGAGATAAACGAAATAAGGGCAAAGAGTGAAACAGGCTGCGAAATTTGAGCAGCCTGTTTTTATATAGGAATTAAATTCCGATTAAAATAGGAGAGGTAAGATTTTTCAATGCCTTGCATATACTCATGGCAACGATATATCCGGATTTAGGGTTGTCAGCCGAAGGGGTGTTTTGGACGTTAACCTCCACTTCTCCGAAAAAACCTTTTACGATGATTTGATGGGTGTTTTTTTTCAGGGAAGGATCGACATACACTTCAACTTTCGTTTCATCAAAACCTATACCCGCAAGGCTCAATGCAGCGGACACGTTTGTGCTCTCCGGAAATAGTTTGGAAGATTCTCTTGCATTGCCCTTATAAATGCAAACGGGCTCTGCTACTGTATCCAAATCCACTTTGTCTTCTGCAATCGTTCCGCGCCAGGCATTCGGCGGTTTTCGTGTCACAAGCTTTACCTCATCAAGTGTATTGAACATAGAGGCCGCCACCCGATCTAAGCCGGCAATCGCTGCAGACGGCAGAATGAGCCGGGTTTTGTGTTGTTCTGCCGCTTTTTGGACCCGGTCCAGCAATTGAGCGTCAGCGAAAGCCCCAACCGATACAACCACAAAGTCACTTCCTGTTGAGAGGGCTTTTTCCGCATATTGATAAACCGCTTCATGACCGGCGTTTTCGACTATGACATCCAAACCTAATTGAAAGAATGCTTGCTCGTCGTCACAGATGATATATCCTTCCTGTTCCAGTGCTTGATATTTTTCTTTGCTGCGAACGAGCAAGGCCGTTAATTCCGCATCTCCCGCTTTTTTCTCTTTGATATACTGCGCTACATCTTTTCCAATTGCTCCATATCCAATGATTCCAACTTTCAACACAATCATCTCCGCCTTTCCGTCAAATGACAGAATTTTCTGTTCTGCATTTGGTATACCTAAAATTATATCGGTACAAGGTATGGAAAACAATAAATTAAGTAAAAATATTGAAATTTTCACATTTTTATATTGTCAGAAAATTATAAACATGGTATATTGTATACCAAGAAGGGGAAAAGGGAGGAATAAACAGGTGCCTAACATTCATTTCGTCACTAGTGGAAAAGTATTGGAAGTACCGGAAGATTCAAATATTCTTAGAATGTCTTTACGTTACGATGGGGAACTTCCGAATCGATGTGGAGGCGGAATTTGCGGCCAATGTGTATTTAAGGCGGAAGAAGGAGCCGAATTCCTGGATAAGGTAAAAGTGCAAGAGCGAAGAAAACTAGGCGAAGAATGGCTGGAAAAAGGGTATCGTTTAGGATGCCAAACATTTGTCACAAAGGGCGATGTTTCTATTGCTTGGGATGAAGAAACCACAACCCAAGTGAAAAAGAGAAAACCGGACAAGTTAAAACAGGAAGTGTCTTCTGCGAAATAAAGCGTCCATTCAAATAAGCAAACAATGATTGCATACAAAACATCAATAAGGCAGGGGTGGAGGAAATGTGGGTCTGCAGCAAACATGTCAAAAAAGCGTTACGGGTCTTGGATACGCCTCATATCCAGAAAGCACCGAATGGGATTAAATGTTCTCTGTGTGACGATCAAGCCATCGCCAATTTTTATTACACTCATAAACCGTCCCAGTTAAAAAAGAAACGATGGCTGTATGATCCGCACGGAATTGTTCAAAAGCAAACGTCGTAATCCTGTCGAAATCCGTTTCGCTTTGGCTATACGATTTATGAAAGGCTGTATGAAATGCTGGAAGAGGAAATCAAAAAGAAAAGGCGCCTTAAATACCAATCGCTGGGATTTAGGAGCGCTTTTTATTTTGTTTTTACGGCAAAATCATATATATTTCTACTATCTCCGCGTAAACATCCATGCTTCATTAATTGGAAACGAGGTTGACAAGTCTATTAGAAATGGCATGGACGCGCGATTCATTGAGGAGGGAAATGATGGAATTCAAAGACCAAGTTGTGATCATTACAGGCGGGGCGAACGGAATCGGAAAAGGACTCGCTGCGGCGTATGCGAAAAAAGGGGCAAATGTGGTGGTCGCCGATATAACAGAAGCAGCCGGACAAACCGTGGTCGAAGAACTAAACAAGCAAAATGGAAAAGGGATATTTGTCCAAACGGATGTCCGGAAAGAGGAAGACATTATCCATTTAATGAAAGTCGCCTATGATACATATGGCCGTATCGATATTATGGTCAATAATGCAGGTGTATCAAGATGGAAATCCCCTTACGAGCTGACAATTGAAGAGTGGGATGACGTGATCAACACCAACCTTCGCAGCGTGTTTCTTTGTTCTCGTGAAGCGGCACGTTATATGAAGGAGAACGAGGAGGGGGGATCCATTGTCAATATCGCTTCAACAAGGGCAACGATGTCTGAACCGAACTCGGAAGCATATGCAGCGACAAAAGGAGGCATCCTTGCCCTTACCCATGCACTGGCTGTATCATTCAGCGAGGATCGTATCACGGTGAATGCAATCTCCCCGGGCTGGATTGAGACAGGCGATTATCAGGAACTAAGGGAGATTGACCATGAACAGCACCCGTCCAAGCGAGTCGGAAAACCGGAAGATATCGCCCGGGCTTGCTTATATCTTTCCTCCAAGGATAATGATTTCGTCACAGGCATCAATCTGGTGGTCGACGGCGGAATGACGCGGAAAATGATTTACGAGCATTGAAAAACGAGAGAAGGGGCAAAGACCTCTTCTCTCGTTTTTTACGGTCGATCCCAAATAAAAGACTTTAAAATCGCCGCATATTCCCTTGCATACGTTTGGATTTTGACGACGTTCGGAGTAGGGGCCGCCAATGTGTGGACATTCATGTATCCGAGCCGTTCGGCGATCATTCGGGCGCGAAACAAGTGAAAATCATTGCTCACGATGACCACATCCGCTTGTAAATCAGAGATGATATCCTTGGCAAACAAAAAGTTTTCAAACGTGGAGGTCGATTTGTCTTCTTTCAAGATTCGATTGGCCCCAATATTATTGTCCAACAAGTATGTTTCTACTGCTTCCGCTTCTGTTATATATTCACCGCGTCCTTTTCCTCCGGTTACAATCACCTTTGTTTCCGAATTTTCCTGCAAATAGCGAAGGGCTGCCTCTGCCCGGTTATACAGGCTCAGCGACATATCGGAGCCGTTTACTTTCGCACCGAGTACGATGAGATATTCCGCTTTCTTCGGCGGGATATCATGTGCAGCACTGTACATAAGAACGGAAACGGCCAGTACATACAAGACAAACAGGAAACCTATTCCCCGTATCCATTTGCGTTTAATAAGAAACACCTCAATTTTCCAAAATCCATTGTTAGTTTATCATGTCTTTGTTGTTTTGCCATTAAATAAGGAAAAGAAAGGAGAGAATAGGAAGAAAAAGGTTTCTTGTTTTGTGAAAATTATGTAAAATGGAATACGTCTTGTTTTTTATCCCGCATTAACGGGCAGTAAAACCCCCGCTGATGGAAATTTCCTTTATAAATATTTGATTATTTCAACTTTAACAGAAAGGATAGAGTACTTCGGCAAAACGTACTATAATCTTTTAGTGCAGAAAGGAGTAAGTGGATGAAAAATCAGAAAAAACATCAAGAGAAAGACTGGCGCTTTTCCATTGCTCATCGAGAGGTAAAAATCGGAATCGGATTGGCTGTCTTCCACTTCCTTTGGTGGTTTGGGTTCGCCTACGGAATGGGCAGCGGTCCAGTCGAAGAATATACATACATATTTGGTTTTCCCGCCTGGTTTTTTTATAGTTGCATTCTCGGATTCATTGTCATCGTGTTATTAGTTATTTTCGTGGTCAAGCGGTTTTTTACCGATCTTCCGTTTGATGACGAAGAGAAGGAGGGGGATGTATCATGAATTGGGCAGTTGTCATCCCGCTTCTTATTTTTCTTGTCATCGTATATATCATTGGCTTTATGACGAACAAAAAAGTAAATGCGTCCAATAACTTTGTTCAAGAGTATTTTCTGGGAGGACGGGAGCTTGGCGGTTTTATTTTAGCCATGACGATGGTGGCTACATATGGAAGTGCCAGCAGTTTTATCGGCGGGCCCGGAATTGCGTATCAAACAGGATTGGGCTGGGTGCTCTTATCTGTCATTCAAGTGGTGACAGGTTATTTCGTCTTAACAACCCTTGGAAAAAAGTTTGCGATCGTTTCACGAAAAATGAAAGCCGTTACGCTTGTTGACTTTTTAAAGCATCGCTATGAAAGCACATTTGTCGTCGTTCTTGCCGCTGTCAGCATCATTATCTTTTTATTCGCCTCACTTGCAGCGCAATGGGTGGGGGGCGCACGTTTAATTGAATCGCTCGTTGGAATTTCATATCCCGCGGCTCTAACGATTTTTACATTATCTGTTTTAGTTTATGTGGCCATAGGCGGATTCAGGGCCGTTGTGGTAACAGACAGTGTCCAGGGAGTCGTCATGTTGGCCGGTACCATTATACTCCTGATTGGGACGGTTCTTGCCGGAGGCGGGATTGAAAACATCATGAAAGAACTCGTACAGGAAAATCCCGGTTTGGTAAGCCCGTTTGGAGCGGACGGATCGCTTACTCCCCTTTATTTGTCTTCCTTTTGGATCTTAATTGGGGTAGGTGTAGTGGGTTTACCGCAAATTGCGGTTCGAGCCATGTCCTATCGCGATTCAAAAGCGATGCACCAAGCGATGATCATCGGTACAATTGTGGTGGGATCCATTATGATGGGGATGCATTTAATTGGAGTATTTGCCCGTGCCGTCATGCCGGGAGTAGAAGTAGGGGACAAAGTCATGCCGCTTTTAACGATGGAGGTATTGCCTGCATGGCTTGCCGGAATTGTACTTGCTGCACCGATGGCCGCGATCATGTCGACGGTGGATTCCATTTTGCTGCTTGTCAGTTCCGCACTTGTGAAGGATTTATATTTAAATTATATGAACCCGCAAGCAAGTGAAAAACAGGTAAAAAAATGGAGCTTCGCTGCCACTACGACTGTGGGAATTCTCGTGTTTTTATTAGCGATCAATCCTCCCGAGCTGTTGATTTGGTTTAACTTATTTTCTTTTGGCGGGCTGGAGTCTGTCTTCATTTGGCCGATCGTGCTTGGCTTATATTGGAGCAGAGGCAATAAATACGGAGCGATTTCATCCATGGTGATCGGTATGGTGAGCTATATTTTGATACATATGTTCATGCCGAATCCATTCGGCATGCATACGGTCGTACTGCCCGTATTGTTCTCGCTCGCGGCATTTTTGTTAATGAGCATATTGACGGAAAAAAGGAAGCAGAGCTAAGTTTCTGCTTCCTTTTCTTATTTTCTAGCTGCGGCTCCTAGCTCGCTGTGAAAAAGATGATTGCTCTCATAAGGCAAAAAGCGCCTTATGGATCAATCCCTGTTTTCTTAGGCTCACAGGATGTGGGTCATGCCGGCGTTGCCGCAGGACGCGGCGATTTTAGTCGGCCTTCCTTAAACAGTCGCCTCCGCTTTGAAGCACATGGATGTGCAAATGAAGCCGTTGCAACAGGACGTTGCGCTTTTAGGCTTCGTTCCTTAATTGTCTAGCTGCGGCTCCTAGCTCGCTGTGAAAAAGATGATTGCTCTCATAAGGCAAAAAGCGCCTTATGGATCAATCCCTGTTTTCTTCACGAGCTGAACAGTCGCCTCCGCTTTTCTCAGTACTTCGACAGGAATGTTTGGCAGAATGTCTCCACGCTTTGACCTGCACTTGTTTGCACTTCGCCGTTTAAGAGGGCGCTTGTATATTCATTGTTTACTTGTTCATCATACGAATATGGAGATGCCTGGACAATGATTTCACTGGCCTGACAGTAGTTTCCTTCTCCATAGAAGCTGCAATTGGATACATTACAACGAATTTGCTGCATCGTTTTCACTCCCACATTACAAAAGATAATTATATTGTGCAGTAAACATCACGATTTTATCCTTCATAGTTTGGAGACACCTTTTGTAGTGGAGTTTTATTTTAGGTATCGCTTTTTTGGAAACCGATATTGATTGCAGGCCCATGTTCTTCACCGTTATTTCCTTCATCATTTTCTTCACTGTGGGATGAGGGAGAAGTTTCTTCATGCAGCTTCTTTTTAATTTGTTGTTTGATATGATTGCTTAACTGTCCATCCTTTGTATTGTATGTGGTTCCTATGTTTAAATGGCCGCTTAACTCTTTTACGCCGAATTGGCCAAAATTGTTGCTTACTTCTACTTTATCAATAAAAATTTTATCAATAAATACTTTATCAATGGGCATAGGTGGGTCATAATGTTGTATTTCCGTTATTTTTTCATCTAATTGATTTAATTGATATTCGATTTCCTCCAATTTTTGAAGGTGCACCTCTAATTGCTGCGACTTTGCCGACTGGGCAATTTGTTGTTCGACTTGTTTCCATTTATCTAATTGCGAGAGTTTCTGTTCGAGCTGCTCCCATTTCGCTAACTTCGATAGTTGTTGTTCGATCTCGTTCCACTTATCCAATTGTGAGAGTTTCTGTTCGAGTTGTTGCCATTTCGCCAATTTGGATAGTTGCTGCTCCAGTTGATCCCATTTATCCGATTGTGAAAGTTTCTGTTCGAGTTGATCAAATTTATCTAATTGGGAGAGCTTCTTTTCTAATTGCTCCCGATTGACCGCTTTAGAAAGATGCCGTTCCGTCTGTTCGTTTTTTGGGGCTTGCTGATCTACATCGATTGTTGTCTCTTTTAAAGGCCCAACCACCTCGACTTTTCGCTTAAACCGTTTAAACCACATATAATTCCCCGCTTTAGTTCCATCATTAATTCATATTTATGTTTAAAAAATCGGGAAATTCATGAATATGCAAGCAACGTCCATCGTCATGCTTGAAAAGTGAAGACGATGAATAAAAGGCCGTTCCGAAACGTCGCTTTATAATCGGCATCGTCGATATTTCGGGGGAGGTCAATTTCTCGATGAAATGCGCCCTCCCGCCGTTCTTTTTGAATAATGGTCGTTTGAGAAATGGGACAAATGGTTCTGCCTTTTATCACAAGCTGGTTGCCCGCTGCTGAAAGTTCGATTTGTTCACGATTGGCACCGGCTATCTCCATAATGACGATCAATTGATGGTCTCGTTCATGCACATCAACAGGGGGAAAGGGGGTATTGTAATGAACCACTTGCGGACTGTTGGATTCATTCGATGTAAAAGCTTCAGCAAATGGCTCGTCAAAGATGCGGTCCCAAAAATCACTCCGCTCTTTCGCGGATAGATGTTTCAGCCATTGTTCAAATTTATCGTGTTCGATAACGCATCACCTCATATTTTTTCGTTACTCATATGTATGTATAGAAAAAGACGCTCATGTTAATCGTGATCATGAACGTCGATCTCAGACATAGGCATATGAGGGTATTTCGGCATTTTGATTTCCAGAATCCCGCTTCGGTAAATGGCTGTTGTGCCTTTACGGCGAACGGAGCTTGGCAATCGGATTTCTTCGCGATGTGGTTCTCCATCAAACCATTCTATGATGCATTGATAAGGGGTGTGAAAAATTTTTAAATGCTGCAGGATCGATTTATCGGGAATTTTTATTTGGACGATGCATTGGTCCAATGTCTCAAATATATGGCTATCCAATTTTCGAGATGAAGGGGAGGCGGAACCATTTTCTTGAACGGATCTAAAAAAATCATGGTTTTTAAAAAAGTCTGACATCGAGCCTGAAAAAGCGGAAGACAGTAAATTTTGTGTGTGTTCATCCATTCCTTTGGTGTTCATTTGTTTAAGGAATTGATCCATATATTTATGATATGGGAATTTTCCGAACGGAAACATATTTCTCATCCTTTCACCCTATTGTTTTAGCCTTAAAAAGGGCAGGAACGTCATTAAATTTGATTAGTGATTGGAATAGCTGGGTTAGCGATTTGATCTTGGTCGCTAACGTCAGGGTCAAGCACACCTGTATTCATTAAAGAACCGGCAGGAGAAAGATCACCGAATGAAAAATTGGCACCGAAAAGCTTTGTATTCGCTGTATGGGAGTTATGGATCGTCGGACCGATATCGATATTTCCGTTTTGTGTCACGCCGTTCGTTTTAATGTTAAAAATGTTGATTTGGAATGGCATAATGAATCTCCTTATACATGACGTTATTGTTGATAGCCTGTAAGTGCGTCAATGTTAGCAATATCTGTTTGATCATTCGTATCAGGATCAATATAAATATTGCGCATTTTTCCTTGAGTGGGGGAAGTATCACCGTATGACGAGTTGACGCCTGTGGACTTTGAATTGGCGACATGGCTGTTATGAAGAGCTTCGCCAATGTTCACAGAGCCATTGGTGGAAATACTGTTAATTTTCAAGCTGAAGATGTTAATCACATGCGGCATAGGCATCCACCCCTTTTAATTGATAATGCAGTATATGTGGATGGATGCCTAAACGTTCTTCTTTTTCTATCAAGGGGTTACAGGGAAATGAGGAGTTTTGTCGAACGAATGAAAGAAAAAAGCCCTTCCGTTTACTCGCTATCGGAAGGGGAATTTTTTATATCCACAATCTCTTTTCCTTCTTCTTGCAAAATGTATGCAATCGATTGGCGTACACTTGCGAAGGTTGTCCAATTATAATCGTAGTTGACAAGGGATAAGGCCATCTCTGCAGAAATACCGACAATCAGGCATCTTGTCCCAATCAATCGTAAGGCTTCATGAATATTATTAATATGATAGGCGATATGATCGTTCATTTCTTTCAATGAAGAGAGATCAATTAAAAAGTAGCGGGCACGCTCTTTCACGCATTCTCCCAGCACTTTTTCAGCAAGCTTCGTTCCGCGTGACTCATCCATTTTTCCGACAATCGGGACAGCCAAGATGTTATCCCATACTTTTAAAATGGGGGTGGATAGCTCTTCGATGATTTTTTCGCGCTCTCTTTCGGCATTGGCTTGTGTCGTGACATCCAAGAGCATTAATAAATACGCGCGTTTTTCCCCGTTTTTATCATAGATGGGATGAATAATCGTTTCGGCGACATACTGGTCTTTAATGTTGATACGCGCCCGATGTGTCGTTTCCAGGTTTTTCATGATGTATTGTTGATGGGAAGGCGCTGCGTGAAACATGTCCATGCTCATGCCGATCGCATCTTTCACATTTTCAACTCCGTACAGCTTGAATAGTGGCCCTAATTGTTCCACCGCTGTGGAATTTAGCCACTGAATGCGATAATCCAAATCTGCGACCATAATCGTTTCTTGAATACCTTCCAACACGAACTGACCATTCAGGTGAATAGGCAAACGACCAATTGCGTCCATTTCTCTCACTCCTCTTGTTCAATTTTTTGTCCCCTTTTATAGGGGGTGACGACAGATGAATCTTTACTCTATATAGACGATAGAATCGTTGTTAATGTAAAAGGCTATTACATATTTTACAGCTTGATCATTCATTGGTAAAGCCAAAAGCCAGAAACAACAATCTTGTAGAAGATTGAGTGAAGAAAAAGTTTCCAGCTTTTTCTTTGAAAAATGGGACCGATTCCGCTACACTTTAAACAAATAAAGTTCAAAGGTGTGCTTGTGATGACGATTTCATTTGTAAGAACGAAAGAGCAGCAAGAACGTTATAAGATGATTGCGGAGTTGGCGGACGAGTTTGCGAAGCATGGGCAGGAAATTGATGAAAAAGGGATTTTTCCCCATGAAAATATCGGAAAATTAAAACGTTCCGGTTATACGAAATGGACCTTGCAGAAATCATTTGGGGGGGAATCCATTTCCTTATATGAAATGCTTCTCTATCAAGAAAGATTGGCCAAAGGAGATGCTTCGACAGCCCTTAGTATTGGCTGGCATCTCGGCATCGTGATGGATTTATGGGAGAAACAGAACTGGAACGAATCGGCATTGGACTGGATGATGAACGAGGTCGCTGGAGGTGCGCTCCTTAACAGTGCTGCGACCGAACCGCAAACGGGAAGCCCGACCCGCGGAGGGAAACCGCAAACGACCGCGCAAAAAACGGAAGCAGGGTGGTTGTTGAATGGCTGGAAAACCTTTACGACGATGTCACCGGCCCTTGATTATTTTTTGGTGAAAGCCTCGATCCAAGGTACAGATGAAGTAGGAAACTTTATCGTACCCCGCAATGTAGAGGGAGTCATCATTGAGGAAACGTGGGATATGATTGCGATGCGCGGCACAGGAAGTCATGACCTTCTATTGAAAAACGTCCCGTTAACCAAGGAGTCTTTAGCGGAGAAAGTGACATTGGAACAGAAACAACAGCCGAATGGGTGGCTGCTGCACATTCCCGCCTGTTATATGGGAATTGCCCTTGCAGCGAGAGATTATGCGGTTGACTTTGCTTCTTCCTATTCGCCTAACAGCATTGTTGGAACAATCAAGGATTTGCCGAATGTACAGCGTTTAGTCGGAGAAATGGAACTGGAGCTGATGAATGCCCGCCATTTCATGTATGCAGTGGCGGAAAAATGGGACCTCAGCGAAAACCGCGAGGGAATGCAAGGGGAACTCGCAGGGGTGAAGCATGTTGTTACAAATGCCGCCGTCTCTGTCGTCGATAAGGCGATGAGAATCGTCGGGGCCAAAAGTTTGCAGCGTTCCAATCCGCTGCAGCGGTATTATCGAGATGTACGAGCAGGTCTTCACAATCCGCCGATGGATGATATGACGATCATGAATTTAGCAAAACAAGCATTTCGTTCACATTGAGAGGCAGTAAACCTGATATGTTTTATTAACAATCACCGGGGAGACGAATGATTAGTAATCCCCGGTATGTTTTTTTAGAATAAGAGTACGATCTGTCTTTGTTTAAAAGTGAAGGTATCCGACTCTTTGGAAAAACATAAGCGAAAAAAAGCTAATCGAGTTAGGTTAGCTTCTTTAGGGGGAAATTACTCAAAACTCAATATGGTGTTGATAGTCAGTTTTACCCTATAAATAGATGAGTGAAACGTCCAATTAGATTTTTTAAAGAAAAAAATCTAGTTGATTTCCAAGCCTTGAGGCAGCGGTAAGTGACTGATATGTTTTTCGATGCGGAGTATGTAAAAAAGAAAAAAGATCAAAATGTAATAGAATTTTAAAGAAAAAGCAAAAAAATGTCGATTTAAATAGGTGGTAAACGTGCTATAATGAATCCAATATCAATCTTTGTGGAGGATTTACGGCTCGTGAAGAAAATACTTGTGTTTACACTCATTGCATTATTGTCTGTCTTTTTCATTGACCACTCTTATAGCAAACATAATCAAGCCGTTAGCCAGAAGGCGTTAATTGAGGAGATAAAGAGGCAGAACCAAGCCGTCTCTACAATTGACCTTCGTCAGCTATTCGATTTTAAATGGGATGAGGTATACGTGTTTTCTCCGGGTACAGAGCTCAAAGTGATGGAAGAAACATTGGGCTTCACGTGGCTTGATGCTAAATCGACGAAAATCGACCAAAGAGATGACGCGAATTTGATTGTGTTTGTGGAAAACCATCAGGTAGCCCAATACGTGATGCTTCCAACGAAATATGGCATATTGAAACCGACAGCTCAAAAAGGAACATTTACGGTAGAAGCCTTTTAATCCCCAATTGCGGGGCATTAAAAGGCTTTTTTTCGTTTGTTATTCATTATTGTTTGAATGGACACTTCATTTGCATCGAAATATTGAAATTTTTAATAAGATTCTTGTTGGGAAAAAGATAATAATTATTTAATTAAACTGTGTTCTAAATGAAAAATAATAACACCCTGAGAAAAAAAGGTAAACATTCTTTATGAATTATTCTGATGATATCTCCCGTTGGTCACATACTACAACATGTAGGAGGTGTATAAGCATGGAACGAGATTTGGGAAAACAAACAGAAGAGGGATATACCACGGAGATTTTAACGGGTGCCGCACTTGTCCCTGTTAATCGTGATGCTGCCCCCATGATTGGCGCAGCCACAGAAGAACTCGAGGAAATGAGACGGCAAGAAAAAGCGAGACGGAAGCAATAGTGACATGTAAAAAAAGCGCCGTTCAGCGCTTTTTTTACATGTCCAGCTACAGCTGCTCAGAACGGGAAAAGATGTTTGCCCTCATAAGGCAAAAAGCGTATGCGGGGTCAATCCCTATTTCCTTGGGCCCACAGGATGTGGGTCATGCCGACGTTGCCGCAGGACGTGGCGATTTTAGTCGGCCTTCTTGAACAGTCGCCTCCGCTTTTCTACATATCATGGCTGCCGTTATGTTTTTGGCGGGTATGGTTGCGGTTTTTCACTTTATGAGATCCGCTCAATGGAGCAGGCTGTCCCGGATTGTCGCCTTTCGGTGCGTTTTTGTGCATATCTTTGCTGTCGTTTTTGTTTGTCATGATGATTCCTCCTTCGATATTTTACGCTAAGGACAGACCAACTGGTCTGTCCTTAGCGTAAAACATTCTCCGTTTTTTATTCATAAATGTCTCGAATGAAAAACGGGATTGCAAGGAAAACTATCGACAGAACATGAAGAAAGGAGCTGTCATATCATGCCATATCATAAAAATAAACAACAAGCATTTCAAGCGGCAGAACAAGGACATAAACAAGCAATGGATGCTTATGCGTATTCACAGCTTGTAAAAGAAGAGGCTGATTACGGCAAGCAATTAAAGCATTTGAAAGAAGAGGTAAACGAAACGTATGCGCAAATCGATAATGCAATGGAAGTAGCTTCCGATACACAGCGCCGTCAGCTGGAACAATTTCAGCAAGACCTTCAGTCCATCGTGAATGAAGTGAACCTTGATTAAAAAAATGGAACACGGGCGTTTTGCCCGTGTTCTGTTTTGAATACAGAGGCCGTATCCAGCATTTCTCAAAGCTGAACAGTCGCCGGAGCTTTGAAGCACATGGATGTGCAAATGAAGCCGTGGCGATTAACGTTGTGTTCTTAGGCTTCGTTCCTTTGCTGTCCAGCTGTGCGAGCTACACCCTACGGTCATTTCGCTTCTTCCACCGAAACCCAAAAGCGGTTTCTCTGTCAGAAGCTATAAATGCCCTATGGGTGTAAACGAGCTCGCTCCGCTTTTCTTTATTGTCCAGCTGTGGCTCCTAGCTCGCTGTGAAAAAGATGATTGCTCTCATAAGGCAAAAAGCGCCTTACGGATCAATCCCTGTTTTCTTGGGCTCACAGGATGTGAGTCATGCCGACGTTGCCGCAGGACGCGGCGACCTTAGTCGGCCTTCTGAACAGTCGCCTCCGCTTTTCGTTTCATTACTGATTTTTTTTGCGTTTTTTGTTGTTTTGCTTTTGCTCTGCTGTGAGCGGCTCATTTGAAAATTCTTCATTGTAGCCAGTGCCTTTTCCTTGTCCGCTTGCTGCATTCATTCCAGGAATGACGTGGTTTGCTTTACGTTTACCCATGTTTGTTCACCTCCATAAATTAATATGTGCAACAATTCGACATTTATGAATTATTAGAAAAAATAAGAGATTGATGGATGTGGTATAAGAAAATCTTATTGTGATTAATAACATTCTTTTTATTTACTTATGTATAACATTATATTAAGATAGATGACGTAGAGAATGATTTGGATGGAATCATTAATTCTTTTATACATACGTTTTTAAGGGGGTAATATGATGACAAAGCAAGATTTATTCAACGCTCGTTCATCTTTCCAAGTGGATGGGAAAACATACAATTACTACCGCTTACAAGCATTGGAAGATGCTGGTATCGGAAATGTAACGAAACTTCCGTACTCTATTAAAGTATTATTAGAATCTGTTCTTCGCCAGGTAGACGGCCGCGTTATTAAAAAAGAACATGTTGAAAACTTAGCAAAATGGGGAACAGCAAACGTTCAAGACGTTGATGTACCTTTCAAACCATCCCGCGTCATTCTTCAAGACTTTACAGGCGTTCCGGCTGTCGTGGACTTAGCATCTCTTCGTAAAGCGATGGCGGACATGGGTGGAGATCCGGATAAAATCAATCCAGAAATTCCGGTTGATCTAGTTATTGACCACTCTGTACAAATCGATAAAGCAGGTACACCTGATTCTTTAAACTTCAATATGGATTTAGAATTCGAGCGCAATACAGAGCGTTACAACTTCTTAAGCTGGGCTCAAAAATCATTTAATAACTATCGCGCTGTTCCTCCGGCAACGGGTATCGTTCACCAAGTAAACCTTGAGTATTTGGCTAACGTTGTTCATGCTGTGGAAACAGAGGCAGGACAATTTGAAGCATTCCCTGATACATTAGTCGGTACAGACTCCCATACAACGATGATCAATGGTATCGGTGTTCTTGGTTGGGGCGTCGGCGGTATCGAGGCAGAAGCCGGCATGTTAGGGCAGCCTTCATACTTCCCGGTTCCGGAAGTAATCGGTGTTAAATTAACGGGAGAATTGCCAAATGGTACGACAGCGACTGACTTGGCATTAAAAGTAACACAAGTTCTTCGTCAAAAAGGCGTTGTCGGAAAATTCGTTGAATTCTTCGGTCCTGGCGTATCACAATTACCGTTGGCGGATCGTGCTACAATTGCTAACATGGCGCCTGAATACGGGGCAACTTGCGGTTTCTTCCCGGTTGACGGTGAATCTTTAGAATATTTACGTCTAACAGGACGTGATGAAACTCAAGTGAAACTTGTTGAGGAATACAGTAAGGCAAACGGTTTGTTCTATACGCCTGATGCAGTAGATCCGATCTTCACAGATGTAGTGGAAATCGACCTTTCTGAAATCGAAGCAAATCTTTCTGGTCCAAAACGTCCGCAAGATTTAATTCCGCTTTCTCAAATGAAGTCCGAATTCCAAAAAGCGCTTGCTGCTCCGATGGGCAACCAAGGCTTCGGTTTGACAGCTGATGATGCAGCGAAGGAAATTACGGTTGAATTCACAAACGGCGATCAAACGAAAATGAAAACAGGAGCGATTGCTATCGCATCAATCACAAGCTGTACAAACACGTCTAACCCATATGTATTAGTCGGTGCAGGTCTAGTGGCGAAAAAAGCTGTCGAAAAAGGGTTGGAAGTGCCGAAGTATGTTAAAACGTCTTTAGCTCCTGGTTCAAAAGTTGTAACAGGCTATTTACAAGATTCCGGTTTGCAGCCATATTTGGATCAATTAGGCTTCAACATTGTTGGTTACGGCTGTGCGACATGTATCGGTAACTCCGGTCCATTGGCTCCGGAAATTGAAAAAGCGGTAGCGGAAAGCGATTTACTCGTTACTTCTGTTCTTTCTGGTAACCGTAACTTTGAAGGACGTATCCATCCGCTTGTAAAGGGTAACTACTTAGCATCACCACCGTTAGTAGTAGCTTATGCACTAGCAGGAACGGTTAATATCGATCTTCAAAGCGATGCACTTGGTGTTGACAAAGACGGAAATGAAGTATTCTTTGCAGACATTTGGCCATCAGCTGACGAAATCAAAGAAGTAGTTAAACAAACAGTAACACCTGAATTATTCCGTAAAGAGTATGAGAGCGTGTTCGATGCCAATGAACGCTGGAATGAAATCAAAACAAGCGAAGAAGCTCTTTACACATGGGATAACGAATCAACATACATTCAAAATCCGCCGTTCTTTGAAGGCTTATCAGCTGAAGCAGGCGAAGTAAAACCGTTAACAGGTTTACGCGTAGTAGCGAAATTCGGTGATTCTGTGACAACTGACCACATTTCACCGGCAGGTTCTATTGCTAAAACGTCTCCTGCAGGTTTGTACCTGTTAGACAAAGGTGTTGAGCAAAAAGACTTTAACTCATACGGTTCTCGCCGCGGTAACCATGAAGTCATGATGCGCGGTACATTCGCGAACATCCGTATCCGTAACCAGGTGGCTCCTGGCACAGAAGGCGGCTGGACAACGTACTGGCCGACTGGTGACGTCATGAGCATTTATGATGCATGCATGAAGTACAAAGAAGACAACACAGGTCTTGCTGTATTTGCCGGCAAAGATTACGGTATGGGAAGCTCTCGTGACTGGGCTGCGAAAGGAACAAACCTTTTAGGCATCAAAACAGTTATCGCTGAAAGCTTTGAGCGTATCCACCGTTCTAACCTTGTATTGATGGGTGTATTACCTCTTCAATTCAAACAGGGCGAAAGTGCTGAAACATTAGGCTTAACTGGTAAAGAAACAATCGAAGTTCACGTTGATGAAACAGTGAAACCTCGTGACTATGTAAAAGTAACAGCAACAAGCGAAGCAGGCGAGAAGAAAGAATTTGAAGTACTTGTTCGCTTCGACAGCGAAGTAGAAATTGACTACTACCGTCATGGCGGTATTTTACAAATGGTTCTTCGCGAAAAATTACAATCTAAAACATTAGCTTAATAATAAAGCCTTCCTCCTTAAGTGGAGGAAGGCTTTTATTTTATCCCTCATTAACGAGCAGTAAGACCCCCACTTCAAAACTTGGCGTAACCGCGGAAGTTTAAGTGGGGGATAACTGCCCGTAAAAGCCCGATAAGTCAACTAACCATCGGTGGGGATGAAGAAAACCCCCACCGATGGAAGTTTCCTTTATATTACAGGCCAAACTCCTGAAGCATTTTATGAGGAAAAAATAGAGAAAGAAGAGAAGAATAACTAGGGTGACAGGGAAGAACGAACAGATGTTTAACAAATTTTCTACATTTTTCTTCTTTTAGCTCTTTTTCATTGGAAATTTAGTATAATTTTAATGTATCCCTGAATGTTAATACATACTATTTATAGATATCGCCTATAAAGGAAACTTCCATCAGTGGGGAGCTTCATCCCCCAGTGATGGTTAGTTAGGCCCGCACGATGCGGGTCACACAGACATTGCCGCAGGACGCGGCGTTGTTAGTCTGTGTTCCTTTATTCGGGCTTTTACGGACAGTTATTCCCCGCTTAGACTTCTTCGATTCCCCTCAAGTCTTGAAGTGGGGACTACTGCCCGTTAATGCGGGACAAAAGGAGAGAATGATGATGATGAAAAAACTTCTAGCGGTAGCATTGCTCCTTGGCCTTATTGGTTATGCTCTCTGGCAGGCATTGCTCCCTAAAGAAGCTGCAGTAGAGGATGAACTGGAAAGTTACGTAAACGGCTCGGTTGATGCACAAGCAATACCGGCTGCAGGAATCGAAAAAGGAAAAGAAGCACCTGGTTTTACTTTGCCTTCAATTGATGGAGCAAACACATCATTGGCGGACTTTCAGGGAAAAAAAGTCATTTTGAACTTTTGGGCGACATGGTGCCCCCCGTGTAAAGCGGAAATGCCTGAAATGCAAAAGTTCCATGAACAGTATGGAAACGATGTCGTTATCGTGGCCGTTAATCTTACGAGTACAGAAGCCAATCCTAACCAGGTCCAAACCTTTTTAAACGAAGGAGGATTTACATTTCCTGTTCTACTGGATAAAGAGGATGTGGTAGGAACAAAACAATATGGAGTGCTGACGATTCCGACTTCTTATTTTATTGACGAAAAAGGTTTCATTGTACAGCGCGTTAATGGACCGATGAACTTCGCTCAAATGGAAAGCTTTGCGAATGGGAGCTAAAGAAAAAAGCTGTTGAAACAATATCAACAGCTTTTTTCTTTTGGTTTTTTCGAAAAGTCTGAAAAAATAGGATTAATTTTTTCAATTTTGGAAAAGATGATATATAAGACAGAAATATAAGAAAATTTGGTCGTTAAAATAAAGGTGAAAAGAGGTAAAAACCATGAGAAAAATGAGAAAACGCACGTTTGCAGAATTAGTGATGGAAAATAAAAAACAACTATTAAAGGATCAGGAAGCACTTGATAAAATTGAAGAACGCTTAGAGGCCCGGATGATGATTGAAAAAGCAGAATAACGATGAACATTAGTAGGTCATCTACTGACAACTCCTTGAATGAAACGCCTAAAAATGAGCCAGCCCCTATAAATCTTCAGAGGGACTGGCTCATTTGCTTGATGTTAACCATAATTTAAAGTGAAGATTTGAAAACAAATAGAGGCGGTTTATATTTAGAAAATAATGCGGTTGAATTCTTCTTATATAATATCGGATGCAGAAGAAGAAAGATGATTATATGATTTCATTGCAATCGCTTCGTTTTATATCAATGCCTTTCATTTATTTAAACTAATAGGCAACAGGAGTTGGGCGACATCGTGCAGACAATCGTGTTTATTGAGACAAATAAATCAGGTTCCAGCAGGGAAGCGATAAAAGCAGCTGAGGATCTCGGCTATTTAACGGTACTTTTAACAAATAAAAAAAAATTATTGCAACAGCGAAGTGAATTTCCGGATATACATCAGATATATTATGTAAGCCAAATTAATGTCCCACATTTAAGACAAAAAATCATGTTTCTTCAACGGCAAGGCAAAAATATCGCGGCCGTATTAAGTTTCATTGATCCTTTTGTTCAAGTTGCAGCTCGATTATCGAGAGAGTTTTGCGACACAAATATAGATGTAAGAGCCATTTCACAAATGGAAGATAAGATAAAAACAAGAAAAACATTAGAGGAACAATCGGTTTCGCCTTTTTATACCATTTTTGATCCTCAAATCATTGATCAAGGAAGCTGCCGATTTCATCGGTTTATTAGCAAACATTCGCAGTCATTGCCGCTGATTGTGAAATCCCCTGTATCAACTGGATCCAAGGATGTATTGTATGCAGAAAATCGGCAACAGTTGAAAACATCCATCCAAACCCTTATCAGAGCATATCCCAATCAACCTATTCTAATTGAAGAATATTTGCATGGCCCCCAATATCTGTTAGAAGTTTTAGTGCAAAATGGTAAAGTACATCTTGTCGCGGTGATTGAACAGAAAATCTCCAAACAAGATCGTTTCATCGTCACTGGCTACGGATTATTGGCCGATATTGAGGATGATATGGAAGATAGTCTTTATGAAGTCGCAACTAACATTGTAAGAGCTTTTGGCATAAAAAATGGTGCTTGTCACTTAGAATTGAAACAGGTAGATGACGAATGGAAGCTAATTGAAATCAATCCCCGAATTTCTGGAGGGGTGATGAATCGTCTGATTGAAGTAGGATTTGGGATTAATCTCGTTCAAGAAACCATTAAACTGTATGTAGGACAAAAGGCTTCGCTTGATAAACTTCATCAAAAATTTGCTTATGCTCACTATATCACGTTAAATTCAAAAGGAAGACTGGAAAAAGTGACGGGGAAACATCAAGCGTTACAGCATGATGGGGTGGAAGAGGTATATATTAAACCTCGTAAAGGCATGCTTTTGACTCCTCCTTTATCAATGGGACATCGCTATGGTTACGTATTATCTTCAGCCGACACGCTGGCAGAAGCGAAAACAATTGCCGAAAATGCCGCAAAAGAAATCCGCTTTCACTTACATCCAGTAGAATGAATGGAGGTGAATGAGTATTGATAACCGTAGGAATGTTGTCTCACCGCAAAGACCCGAGAACCGTCTTTAAATCCTATGCGTATGCGGCAGCCGCTAAAATGGAAGGTGTGAATTTTTATTTTTTTTCCCCTGGCCGTGTCAATTTCAAGGACAGGACCATCCTTGGCTGGGTTTATGAAAACGGGCAATGGCTGGAAAGAAGAATGCCCTTTCCTGATGTCATCTATAACGCCAGTTCGCCCATGACTGAAAAACAGCGAACCGTTATGACTGAATTGAGTGAAAGCATACCGTTTACAAGCCACCCCATAGGAAATAAAATGAGCGTCCATCAAAAGATTCAGCGTGCCAAAACATATGCCCATTATCTGATTCCATCGAGGCAAATTTCAACAATTCAAGATGTGTTTGAGTTTCTCGATCGTCATGGGGCAATTGTGATAAAACCCCTCAACGGCCATAAAGGAGAAGATATTCTTTTTGTTCAAAAACAAGCCGAAACATTTATTGTACGTAAAGACGAGCCACAAATCATGAATGTCCCAGAATTAGGGGATTTGATTAAGCGGCTGATAAAAAATGAGCGGTATCTTATTCAAGCCTACATTCCATCGAAAACGAAAGCGGGTTTTTCTTATAACTTACGGCTGCATGTTCAAAAAGGGGGAGAGGGAGAATGGGCTTTGACCACGATTTTTCCTTGCATAACCCTTCAGGGGATTGTCGCCAATTTAAACAGCGATGGCTATACGATCATGTTTGATGATTTTTTAAAACAGGAATTTGGGGATGACGCTTATAATGTGAAAAGGTATTTGGAACAGTTCGCCATCCAGTTTTCCAAGCATTTTGACGGGTTGTATGATGTTCCGCTTGATGAATTGGGAATTGACGTCGGGTTGGATTCCAACCAAAAAATTTGGATTTTTGAAGTGAATTGGAGACCAGGCACACCACCGACTTTTTCTTTGGAGTTAGATGTGGCAAAGCAGATGATTCGTTACGCTCGCTATTTAGCTAAAACGAGCTGAGGATATCTAGAGCTGACGGAGACGTTTGGGACGATAGTATAGCCAATGTTTTGACAGAATTTAGAAAAATGAACGGTAATTGAAAAACAGAATAAACTGCCAACATAACAAACGTGAAAAACGGTTAAAGTATAGGTGAGGAGGCGAGTAGACGATGAGTAATCCAAAAGGAAGCCGTAAACATTTCGTTCCCAATCACCTTGGTACACAACCGCAAGCAGCTGGCGGAAACAAAGGAAAGCAAATGCAAGATAAATCCGGCCACTACCCGCAAGTGATTCAAACAAAAGGGGAGTAGCTTGCTAAAGAATCCGTCATGAGAATTCAGAAAAATCTAGGATTCAGTGACGGATCCTTTCAGTAAAAAAATAATTGCTTCAGCCTATGTATAACTTGTGATGTACCATTTTTCTCTTTTAATTCAGTTTACATAATATAATTATGGTCAAAAATATAGGCTTCGCTCAATCACTTGGTATTTCTTTATCGTACGTTGACGATTTCACCGAAGGGGACCTTTCATGCGGATAACCAAAAGGGTAAAAAAGCCCTTTTGGTCATCCGCATATATTAATTATTACCATCAATATTCTTATCGTCCTTTCACATACTACTGATGTAGCAACATTACAATGCACAGGAGGAATGTACAATGGCATGGAGCCGTCCAAATCCAGATGATCGCAGTGATAATGTCGAAAAGTTGCAGTCAATGGTTCAAAACACCATTGAAAATATTGAAGAAGCTGAAGATAGCTTAGCGTTTGCTGAATCGGAAGAGCAACGTCAGCAAATTAAAGAAAAAAACCAGCGCCGTGAAGAGAGCATTCAAGCGATGAGAAGTGAAATTCAAGACGAAGCGGCGGCGCGTGAAAGCGGCTATTCGGAAACCGGACAAAAATATGAATAAAAAATCAAACCAGGGATATTTTCTCTGGTTTGATTTTTTATGTGCTCTAATTGGCCATTATGAAGGCATGATTATAGGTGGTTGGATGAAAGGGGAAAAGATGACTAAAATATGTTAAGATAACAAATGATACATACTTTATCTTTATAAGAATTGCAGGGGGAATAAGATGTTTATTAGCAAAAAGGAAATCGATGTACGCTACGCCGAGACCGATCAAATGGGGGTCGTGTATCATGCTAATTATTTAGTATGGATGGAGGTAGGGCGTACAAGTCTTATCCAGGAATTGGGTTTCAATTATGCCAAAATGGAAGAAGACGGGATACTATCACCGGTGACGGATGTACAAGTATCCTATAAAAAACCGCTTCGCTACGGCGACACTGCCGTTGTCCATACATGGGTCGAGTTATACGACGGTTTACGAGTCGTGTATGGCTATGAAATTTTAACAAAGGATGGAGAAGTGGCTGTGAGCGCTACCTCATCGCATGTTTGCGTCAAAAAAGAAAATTTCCGTCCCATTTCCATTCGAAAGCGTTATCCTGATTGGCATGAAGCGTACGAAAACGCAAAAAAGAAGCCAGAGAATGAATAAAAAGGAGGATGGGTCAAAAGGGGAAAAAAGAAACCCTTTTGACCCATCTTCCTGAAAGGCCCCTTCATGAAAAAACATGGCCGTCTGTGCTTTTTTTTGTTGTCTAGCTGCGGCTCCTAGCTCGTTGTGGAAAAGATGATTGCTCTCATAAGGCAAAAAGCGCCTTCTGGATCAATCCCTATTTCCTTGGGCTCACAGGATGTGAGTCACGCCGACGTTGCCGCAGGACGCGGCGACCTTCTGAACAGTTGCCTCCGCTTTTCTTTCTGTCCAGCTGCGCAAGCTACATCCTACGGTCATTTCACTTCTTCCTGCGGAGTCAAAAAGCGACTCCTTCTCACAAGATTCAATGCCCTATGGATGTGAACGAGCTTGCTCCGCTTTTCTCTACTTCGTCACGGAAAATTCGGGTTCGCCCCTTGTTTCATCAAAGGTTACAATGAGGTCATTGTCTTCGAAATACCATAAATCCTGGTCTTCTATATAAAAGGTAATTCCTTCTATTTCACTTTGGGCGCCGATTAACACGGGCTGTTGTTTGGCGACACCAAGGGAAAACCCTCTTTGTACGGTACTGCACCCGCCGTAACGGACAAAAAACTTCACCATATCTCCGCTGTTGATTTCCAATTCTTCTTTGTACCATTGAAGGGCTTCGTTTGATACTGTAATATTCATGGTTTACATCTCCCTTTTCTAAAACATCTAATCTCATTATAAAGAAAACTTTCCCTTTAAGCTATTATCTTACTTGCATAAACAAAATAGAGAAAAGGAATAAGAGCAGTATTTGCCGAATTCTTATTAATAAAGCGTTTTCTTTTTTGTACTATTATTGGCTGTTCTTGTAAATCAAGTTGTGGTTTGCATATGGTCCAAAAGTTAGAAAAGAGCCAAATTATTTGATTCGAGAAGGGCGATGACAAAAATGAAACTTATCAACTTGATTTTTCTTTCCTTTCTTCCCGGCGTCGGACATTTTTATTTACGGATGCCCAATCGAGGGTTCCAGCTGTTGATGGTTTATTCTTTCGTTTTTTTCATGACTGTCAAAACCGGTTTGTTTCCTAAGCTGGCTGTTGCTTTTTGGATTATAAGTTTTCTTGATTCGGTTTATCATTATCATCGTATAAGAAAAGGGGAAGAAGAGCTCGACCAATTCTTTCTTTTATAGATGATTAAGATTTAACGGTCGGCTATGTAAAGGAGAAAAGAGGAAATAGGAATATTATGTATAAATATTCGTATTTCCTCTTGAAAATGTAAGCGTTTTCTTTTATACTTATATTAGGTTGGATGGCATAAGTGGCTATCATGGTATATAGCGTAGGCGGGGCTAGTACCAAGAGCGGGACATAGAAGAACATTGGAACTTTTACTGTATAAGATCATTTTTATGCACCCGTTCGGCTTTTCAACAAGTCGAAAAAGCAATTTGGCAGCTATGTTTATAAAGTTTTGTTATTTTCATACATGGGAGAAATGGTTCAAAACCTTTATGAGATAAAGGTTTTGAACCATTTCTGCATTTAAGGGAAGTTTTTCCTTTCTTTTCATTTAGATGAGACAAAAATCAGCACTAGACTTTATCAAAATTTTTAAAAAAACTATGTGCTAAATGAAAAAATAATAAACATTTTTATCCAGTAGTCGAAATAAAGATCGCGGCTAATTAAAACCGTTTTAATGGGTTTTAAAAGTGGGAACAGATAGCAAGCTCAATCATGCCATAAAAAGTCTAATTAAACTATGTTCTAAATAATAAATAACTTAAAATAAAGAGTTACCAAGAAAAAATTTAAAATGATAGCTTATCCAAATAAAAAGGTGTAACAAAAAGGTTTCGTTTTTTTGTTATTTATTGAATGTCTTTCACCCATTGCAGATTTTCTTCAACTTCTACTTGGTTTTCCATACTTCGTGTTTTTTTTACGGAAATGGCACCGGCTTCGACAGCTCACCATATTTTATAGTAAATATCAAATTATTTGAGATGATTATGAACCATTTAAATAAAGAATTCGATCCAATCCCCTTTTATCATCGTGTTTTCTATATAAATTAATGAGTGTTCCCATCTGACGAAAAAGGAGGTGAATGAGAGCATGAGCAAACTCATTGCTTTAGATGACGGACACGGAATCAACACTCCCGGCAAGCGTACCCCTTCATTCCCTGACGGAAGCGTGATGAAAGAAAATGAATTCAATCGCCGGGTGGTCGCCCTTTTGGACATTGAACTAAAAAGATGCGGCTTTCGCACTTTATTGGTAGCTCCGACAGATGAAGATACCCCGCTTGGAACGCGTGTACAAGGAGCGAATAACGCCAATGCCGATTTTTATTTATCTGTGCATGCCAACGCATCGGGGAATACGTGGAGCAATGCGGAAGGAATTGAGACGTATGCAGGCACGAGTGATGCATCAAAGCGGGCAGCTCATATTCTTCACCGCTATTTAATTCAAGGAACGAATTTAAAAGATCGCGGGGTTAAAGATGGATCCTGGCTATATATCGTCAAGCGCACAAATATGCCGACTGTGTTAGTGGAATGTGGATTTATGAACAATAGAAGGGAAGCCGAACTTTTGAGGAGTGATGCATACCGTAAAGAGTGTGCGGTGGAATTGGCGAAGGGGCTATGTGAGTACTTTTCGGTTCCTTATGTTCCAGGGGTTCCGAGTCCGTCTATTCCAGATAATGATAAACTGTATCGATTAAAAACGGGATCGTTTTCTTCGTTGGAGGAATATGTAAAAGGAAAGGGACTGTTGCAAGACCAATATAATTGGGTATTATACGATTCGTTCGATCAGGCATTCAATCCGACCGATTTTCGAATCGTTACAGGGACCTTTAAAGGCATAGCAACCGTTACACGATTAAAACAGGAATTAGCACAAAAATTCGGCTGGACCACCTATATTGAAGAAGTAAATGATGCATAAAGTTTGGTAAGAAAAAACACCGAATGCCTAATCAGGCATTCGGTGTTTTTTACAGCCATTTAATTTTCGGTTCTGTTTTGTTCATAATACGCTGAATATTGGCACGGTGGCGCCAAATCACAAAGCCGGCGAGAAAGCCCACGACAACAATAAGCGGAATATCTCCTTTGAAGAGAGCAAGCGTAAAAGCAAAAATTCCGGTTATGATAGAAGAAAGGGACACGTATTTGGATAAATATAAACAGATAAAAAAGCAGGCAAGCATCGCGACAAAAAGAAGCGGGCTATAAAATAATAAAACGCCGCCGGAAGTCGCGACCGCTTTTCCGCCTTTGAATTTGGCAAACAACGGATACACATGTCCGATTACCGCGAACATCCCGACAAATAAAGGATGCAAATCACTGCCAAACCAAAGCGGCAGGGAAGCGGCAAGCGTTCCTTTCAGAATATCGGCGATCGTCACAATCAATCCGGCTTTCACGCCCAGTGTACGAAACGTATTCGTTCCGCCAAGATTTCCGCTTCCATGTTCGCGAATATCAATGCCGTATCCCACTTTCCCCACAATCAGGCCAAACGGAATCGATCCCAATATGTATGCGATAATTGGTAAGATAAATGCCATATGTATGTCTCCTTTTCCTTCACTTCTCTTATTATTTTACCATGAGTCCTTTAAAACTCCATCCCTTATTCATTCGCACTTTTCTAGCGAAATTCCTTTTGACAGACATAGAGGATTTTAACAGGAACTTGTTGAAGGGACAACCATTCATCGATAAAAAGCCAATTTTTCAAGGCAGGCTTGTTTCATTATATGTGCCGTCTTGAAAGAAAATGGCTATGAAAAGCAGGAATTTGGGTATACATACAGAAGGTAGTACCAAATTTATTTTATTTGAATGAAGGAGAGATTGCCATGAATATAGAGATCCCGTCTCGTGAAGAACTCGGAGAAATTTTAAAGAAAAGCAAACGTATCGCGGTGGTAGGGTTATCGGATAATCCGGCCAAAACGTCTTATATGGTATCAAAAGCCATGCAGAACGCCGGGTACGACATTATACCGGTGAATCCGAATGCCGAGGAAATACTGGGAGTCAAGGCGGTTAAATCATTGAATGAAATCGACGGCCATGTTGATATCGTGAATGTTTTCCGCCGTTCGGAGCATTTGCTTGAGGTAGCGGAAGAATTTTTGGAAATCGACGCCGATGTGTATTGGGCACAGCTCGGACTTGCTAATGAAGAGGCCTACCAATTGCTGAAGGAAAAAGGATACACAGTCGTGATGGACCGATGCATTAAAGTCGAGCACGCCTTAACAAGATGACCATTTTTTAGGGAAATCCTTGCTAAATCCAAGGATTTTCTTTGCTTTTTTCATAAATTTAGTTTTAGAACTATCCATTTGTCGTTAAAATAGTGCTAAGATATGTATGATGCAAAAGGTGGGCTCAGTCTGTATAAAAAGGTAGGAAAGTGAGTTACTATATTTCAAAAATGAAGAAGTTGTGTTAAAATCAAACGTACGTTCTATTTTTGTGGTGATTATAGAAGAAGAAACGTTGTTTTTCCTTTAAGCAGGAAATGAAGAAGAAAAAAAGAAAGACCATATCTCTTCAATTGAATGAGTTGAATCGTATTGTGCGACACTACACATTTAAGAGATAGTCGAAGTGGGTAATTGAAAGGGGTATGTATTTTTGGGCAAGAAACAGGTTTTTGAGTACAATGATGATGCAATTCAAGTTCTGGAAGGACTTGACGCGGTCCGCAAACGTCCGGGCATGTACATTGGCAGTACAGACAGCCGCGGTCTGCACCATCTCGTATATGAAATTGTAGATAACTCAGTCGATGAAGCACTCGCCGGCTACGGAAACGATATTAAAGTGACTATACATAAAGATAATTCAATCTCGGTACAAGATAAAGGACGCGGGATGCCGACCGGTATGCATAAGCTTGGCAAGCCGACGCCTGAAGTGATTTTAACCGTCCTTCACGCCGGCGGTAAGTTTGGGCAAGGCGGCTATAAAACAAGCGGCGGTCTGCATGGAGTAGGTGCATCCGTTGTAAATGCGCTGTCAGAATGGCTCGTGGTGACAATCAAGCGTGATGGAATCGTGTACCAGCAGCGTTTTGAAAACGGAGGAAAACCTGCTACGACGCTTGAGAAAATCGGTAAAACACGTGAAACCGGCACGAAAATTCATTTTAAGCCGGATGAAAGCATTTTTAGCACGACTGCTTACAACTATGACACATTGAGTGAACGATTGCGCGAATCTGCCTTTTTATTAAAAGGGCTGAAAATAGAATTGATCGATGAACGATTTGACCAGCGAGACACCTTCCATTATGAAAACGGTATCGAGGCATTCGTTTCGTATTTGAATGAAGGAAAAGATACGCTTCATTCCGTGCTGTTTTTTGAAGGAGAGCAAAACAACATTGAAGTGGAATTCTCGTTTCAATTTAACGACGGGTATTCCGAAACGATTTTATCGTTCGTCAATAACGTGCGCACGAAAGACGGAGGAACGCATGAAGCGGGTTCCAAAAGTGCGATGACACGTATTTTCAACGAGTATGCACGTAAAGTGGGATTATTGAAAGAGCGGGATAAAAACTTGGAAGGTACCGATATCCGTGAAGGTCTTGCGGCCATCGTTTCCGTCCGCATTCCGGAAGAATTGCTGCAGTTTGAAGGGCAAACGAAAGGAAAGCTCGGAACAAGTGAAGCACGATCTTCCGTCGATGCCGTTGTGTCCGAAAAGCTTGCTTATTTTCTCGAGGAGAATCCTGATATTAGCTCCCTTCTCGTGAAAAAGGCCATCAAAGCCGCGCAAGCCCGTGAAGCGGCGCGCAAAGCCCGTGAGGAAGCCAGAAGCGGGAAAAAACGAAGCCGAAAAGAAACGGTGTTGAGCGGGAAGCTGACGCCTGCCCAATCGCGCAACCCACAAAAAAATGAACTTTACCTCGTCGAGGGTGATTCTGCCGGCGGCTCTGCCAAACAAGGGCGGGACCGACGTTTCCAAGCCATTTTGCCGCTTCGCGGGAAAGTCATCAATACGGAAAAGGCAAAGCTCTCGGATATTTTTAAAAACGAAGAAATCAATACCATCATCCATGCCATCGGGGCCGGTGTGGGAGCAGAGTTTGCATTGGACGATGTGAATTACGATAAAATCGTCATCATGACCGATGCCGATACAGACGGCGCCCACATTCAAGTGCTGCTTCTGACATTCTTCTACCGCTACATGAAGCCGCTTGTGGAAACCGGAAAGGTATTCATCGCCCTCCCGCCGCTTTACAAAGTGAGTAAAGGAACCGGTAAGAAGGAAGTCGTCGAGTATGCCTGGAACGAAGATGAGTTACAGGGTGCGGTGAAAAAAGTGGGGCGGGGCTATATGATTCAGCGCTACAAAGGTCTTGGAGAGATGAATGCCGATCAGCTTTGGGAAACGACGATGAATCCCGAGACGCGCACGCTCATTCGCGTACGCATTGATGATGCAGCCCGTGCGGACCGTCGAGTTACGACACTAATGGGAGACAAAGTCGAGCCGCGCCGTAAGTGGATTGAAAACAACGTTGCCTTTGGCCTTGAAGAAGATCCAAACATCTTAGATAACGAAAACGTCTCGGTCGCAAAGGAGGATGAAACGGTATGACACAAACAGAACGCTTTTTGGACTTGCCTCTTGAAGATGTGCTTGGCGACCGCTTTGGACGATATAGTAAGTACATCATTCAAGAGCGGGCGCTGCCGGATGCCCGTGATGGATTAAAACCGGTGCAGCGCCGTATTTTGTATGCCATGCATGTAGACGGCAATACAAATGATAAAGGATTCCGCAAATCGGCGAAAACGGTCGGGAACGTCATTGGTAATTATCACCCGCACGGTGATTCGTCCGTCTATGATGCGATGGTGCGTATGAGCCAGGATTGGAAGCTGCGCAACCTGTTAATTGAAATGCACGGAAACAACGGAAGCATTGACGGCGATCCGCCGGCTGCGATGCGTTATACGGAAGCGCGCCTTTCGTCCATCGCTTCTGAATTATTGCGTGATATCGATAAACAGACAGTGGAATTTGTCCCGAACTTCGATGACACAAGCAAAGAGCCGGTCGTACTTCCAGCGATGTTTCCCAACTTGCTCGTCAACGGATCGACCGGGATTTCTGCCGGGTATGCGACGGAAATTCCGCCGCATCAGTTGGGTGAAGTCATCGATGCAGCGATTATGCGTATGGATAAACCGAATTGTACGGTCGATGACTTAATGACGGTGTTAAAAGGCCCCGATTTTCCGACGGGCGGTATTATCCAGGGAGTAGATGGCATTAAAAAAGCGTATGAAACGGGAAAAGGAAAAATCATCATTCGCGGAAAAGCGGAGATTGAATCCATCCGCGGCGGTAAACAGCAAATCGTCGTTACTGAAATCCCGTTTGAAGTGAATAAGGCCAACTTGGTGAAAAAGATGGATGAATTACGCCTTGACCGTAAAGTGGAAGGCATCGCCGAAGTAAGGGACGAAACCGATCGTACCGGATTGCGGTTAGTGGTCGAACTGAAAAAAGATGCGAATGCAGAAGGTGTATTGAACTATTTATATAAAAACACCGATTTGCAAGTGCCTTACAGCTTCAATATGGTCGCCATTTCAAGGAAACGCCCGAAACTTATGAGCCTGACGTCCATTTTGGATGCCTATATCGAGCATCAGCGTGAGGTCGTGACGAACCGTTCACAGTTTGAATTGAATAAAGCACGTGAACGTGAGCATATCGTCGAAGGCTTAATCAAGGCATTATCGATTCTTGATGAAGTGATTGCGGCCATTCGTGCGTCAAAAGATAAGCGCGATGCGAAAGATAATTTGATTGCCAAATTTGAGTTTACTGAAGCACAGGCGGAAGCGATTGTTTCCTTGCAGTTGTATCGCCTCACAAATACGGATGTGACGGCTTTACAAGCAGAAGCGGAAGAACTGGCGAATAAAATCGCAGAGCTTGAATCGATTTTAAGCAGCGAAAAGAAATTATTGAGCGTCATTAAAAACGATTTGCGCAAAGTGAAAAAACAATATAACGACGGACGCCGTGCTAAAATCGAAGCCGAAATTGAGGAAATCAAAATTAACTTAGAGGTGATGATCCCTTCAGAAGACGTGATCGTAACGGTGACGAAGGATGGATATGTCAAACGGACGAGCCCTCGCTCTTACGCCGCCTCTAATGGTCAGGATTTCGGCATGAAAGATACCGATCGCCTCATTGCCAAACTGGATATCAACACAACGGATACGTTGCTGCTATTCACGAATAAAGGAAACTACTTGTTCATGCCGATCCATGAACTTCCGGATATCCGCTGGAAAGACATGGGTCAGCATGTGACGAATATCGTCCCGATTGATAAGGAAGAAACGATTGTCGAAGCCATCCCGGTATCCAACTTTGAAGAAGCGAAGTTTCTGTTATTCATTACGAAAAACGGGATGGTCAAGAAGTCGGAATTGGCGAATTACAAGGCGCAGCGCTATTCAAGATCGCTTGTGGCGATTAATTTAAAAGGAGACGATGAAGTCGTCAATGTTCATATGACGGATGGAAAGCAAGACGTCTTTATAGCGACAAGGCAGGGCTACGGCTTATGGTTCCCTGAAGAAGACGTCAATATTGTCGGTGCGAGAGCGGCCGGTGTAAAAGGCATCAACTTAAAAGAAGGCGATTATGTTGTAAACGGGAAAGTCTTCCCGGAGGGGGAGAATACCCAAGTCATTATGGTTACACAGCGTGGAGCCATCAAAAAGATGAATCTGAAAGAATTTGAACGTACAACAAGAGCGAAACGCGGATTGGTCATGATTCGTGAAGTGAAAAAAAATCCTCACGAAGTAGCAGCAATTGAAATGGTCTCTAAAAATGAGATAGTATGGGTCCAAACGGAAAAGCTCGTAACCGAACAAGTCGACCCTGCTGCTTTAAGACCGAATGATCGATATAGCAACGGATCATTCATTTTAGATCAAGATGAAGCGGGCAGTGTCGTCGCGATGTGGAAAGAAGCCAAACAACCATCATAAACGAGGATGCAGTACAATTACCAATATAATAACGAAAAGGAAAATGGACTTGAAGATACTGCTTCAAGTCCATTTTCTTTTAAATAGAAAACTGCAAGGTTAAGATATACCACGGTCACCTTTTCTTCACATTACGTCCATCTGTTTCCCAGATTCAAATGATCGATTCATACAAAGCCCATCCAAATTTCAAGCCAAAGTACATTAAAATGATTCCGGCCGTGAACGTAATGATTTTCATCATCCGGTCGGTTAATAAATGCTTCGTGAAATGAACGGTAAAGGCAATATTTAAATTCCAGAGCATGATGCCGGCAATGATCAAAAGGCTGTAGATAAGAGACATTACCATGTTCTCCGTTTTGATGATGCTTCCAAGTGAGGAGCCGTAAATGCCGAACCAAAACAAAATATTAAGGGGATTCGCACCGGCAATCATTAATCCGGTCAAAAAAGAGGTTCCGGCTTGTCCGGCTGACACATGTTCCATCAAGCGCGTTGACTGGAGGGATTGCTTGATGCTTTGAATGCCTAAATACACAAGCATAAAAAATCCCATTGCATACAAAATCATTTGAACGAATGGCTGCTGTAAAAAAGGAGCCATTCCTAAAAAAATGGCAACCATAAATAAAATATCCGCTGACATCCCCCCGAGCCCCACCAGCCAGGAAGCCCAGAAGCCATGAGAAATGCCTCGCTTGATCATTTCGATATTGATGGGTCCGACGGGAGCCGCCAAGCTGATCCCCAGCACCATTTGATGGATGGCCATCACGATCATTTCATTCAATCCTGTTCACACCTGCCTTTACATGACACTTGTCCTAATTACATCGTATGAACCCTCGTTGCAGCTTAAAACTTCACTGATCTTTTTTCTCTACCTTCGTTCCGCGCCGATTCATCCTGCCGTACATTCGCCGGTACATCTTAAATCTATCAGACTCTCAAGAACATACATATAAAAAACTCATAATCTGTAACGCCTTACCATACATTGTAACGTTGGAGAGAAGGAGGGGTGGTATGATGGCACCATCGATTTATACCTTAATTGACATAGATCGTTCTCCTCGTATTCCCTCATGGGGAAAGAACGTTTTTAACCAGTTCGAACAGGATTTGTTATCAGAGACGAATCCATTTCCATGTGTATTAGGGGTAGAGGGCTTTAAGAATGGCCTTCTCCGTTTTGCGTTTGTCCGCTCTCTTTATGAAATCGCATCGCTTCAGCAATTTGCGGCTTCTTTACGGCTGTATGTGGAGACGTTTCGAACCATTGGACGAAATACTTCGTTCGTCGTCTTTTTTAAACCGGAACCATACGTGAAAACGATGGAACAATATGAAAAACAATTTTGGGATGCACTGCACTATTTACATGAACTTGATGAAAAAGAATGGCCCTCACATATTCCGAAAGACCCGAATGATCCGATGTGGGAGTTTTGTTTTCACGGGGAGCCGATTTTTGTCGTCTGTAATAGTCCGGCACATGAAAAACGAAAAAGCCGACGCAGCGAAACGTTCATGATGACGTTTCAACCACGCTGGGTATTTGAGGGAATCAGCGCAGAGACAAAAATGGGACAGCAAGTGAAAAAGGTGGTTCGAGAGCGCCTTGAAACATATGACGAGGTAGAAGTGCACCCTGCATTAGGATGGTACGGCAGTGTGACCAATCGAGAGTGGCAGCAATATTTTTTACGGGATGACAATGAAAGCAGTTTGAGTAAATGCCCATTTCATGTGAAAAGGAGTGCTGAACATGTACATAAAAAAAGCTTATATTAAAAAAGGAGTTGGCGGCCATCTTGAAGAAATAGTGAAAGGATTGCTTCCGAAAGATACGGGTTATGTAGAAGTGCAGCACGACGTTTCCAATCATGAACATCCGACGCATACGCATCCGACGGATGAAATTTTACATGTGTTGGAAGGGTCGATTTATTTTACTGTTGAAGGCAACACGACGCTTTGTGAAGCGGGAGACCGCATATTTTTGCCGAAACATACCGTTCATTCATCAAAAGCCGGACCAGGCGGATGTACGTATGTGATCTCGATTTTGAAAGAATAGAAGTCGAAGGGATGTTAGATGATAATGACCAAAAGCCGCCCTGTATTAGTCGTGATTGACGTTCAAAAAGGGTTCAACCAGTCCATTTGGGGAAAGCGAAACAACCCTCATGCCGAAACGCAAATGCTGACACTCATAGAAGAATGGCGAAAACAGGATTATCCGATTATCCATGTCCAGCATGCTTCAAAAAATCCGGATTCTCCGCTGTATCCGGCAAATCCCGGGTTTCAATTCCAAGAAGGCTTTGGACCTAATGAAGATGAATATTTTATTCGTAAATCTGTGAACAGCTGTTTTATTGGAACGGAACTAGATTCCTATTTAAAAGCAAACGGTTATGAAACCCTGGTCATTGTCGGCTTGACGACGAATCACTGTGTTTCCACGACAGCCAGAATGGCCGGTAATTTGGGCTATCGCGTCTATGTCGTCCATGACGCAACGGCTTGCTTTGAACGCGAATCGTATGACGGTGTCACACGTTATGACGCCGAAACGGTTCACCAATTGGCGCTTGCTTCGCTTCACGGGGAATTCGGGGAAGTCGTGTCGACCGAACAAGTTTTAGATGCAGCAAAAGTATTGAAATAAGAAAAGTGCAAGGCGCCTGGAGCTAGACATTAGTACTCATCGAAAAAATTATACTTTTTTATCTTTGAACCGAACATGTTACGCTAAAAGGAGGGCCGCGAGCTCTCTTTTTTCATATCCAACAGGAGTTGTGTTAAAATTTACTAAAGTAAGTAGATGTTTAATTACATAAAGGCTGTATGAAAGTCTACTGTTGATTTTTGACTGATTTTAATGGGATGAAAAGGGTGAAAATCAACATGGTTGTTTAAACAGCTCCTTAAATAAGAAGATGAGAGACATTCGGTTTCATCTCTTTGTTAAGGATTGTAGTTTGGAGGATTATGAATGCTAAAAATGCTGAGTTTTCTTAAACCATATCGGTTTTCGATGGGCATCGCTCTCTTTTTTATGATAGTGGAATTGGCCGTTGAGCTTTGCCAGCCCTTACTCATCGCGAAAATCATTGATGAAGGCATCGTGAAAGAAGATTTGGGTGTTGTGTTGAAGTGGGGAGGAATCATGATGGCCCTCTCCTTATCGGCTTTTATGGTCGGAATTCTTAATTCTTTCTATGCCGCCCATGTCAGCCAGCGATTTGGCTATGATGTAAGAAAAGAGTTATTCGCAAAAATACAGGGCTTCTCTTTTTCCAATTTCAATGATTTTCCCACGTCATCTTTGATTACAAGAATGACCGGCGATGTGACCCAAATCCAGCAAACGGTCTTTATGGGGCTGCGAATTATGCTTCGGGCTCCATTACTGGTCATAGGAGGCCTTGTCATGGCTTTAATCGTCAATACGAAACTGGCCCTTGCGATCGTCATGACCGCCCCCGTCATCTTCGTCCTATTAGTATGGGCGATGAAAAAAAGCGCGCTGTTATTTCGATCGGTTCAAGAAAACGTCGATACCGTCAATGGAATCATGCGCGAAAACTTGACGGGGATGAGGCTGATTAAAGCTTTTTTTCGGAAACAGCATGAAATCGATCGATTTACACTTGTGAGTCAACACTTAAAAAATCGGACGGTTACCGCGTTGAAAGTGATGGAAACGACGATGCCTATGTTGCTCTTCGTCTTGAATTTGAGCATTATCGCCGTTCTTTGGTTCGGCAGTAAGGAGGTTTACATCGGGCGAGCTCAGGTCGGAGAAGTCGTGGCCATTGTCAATTATGCCTTCCGCATTACATCGGCCTTTTCAATTCTTTCCTTTCTCATTATGGTTTTTTCACGTGCGAGAGCCTCTTCTTCCCGTATTGTCGAAGTATTAGAAACGAAAGAAGGGATGACGGATGCCAAATCCGCTCATTCGATGCCCGCCGTTGCGAAAGGCAAGATTGAGTTTGACCAAGTGTCGTTTCACTATCCGGGCAATGAGATTCCTGTCTTGCAAAATCTTTCGTTCACGGTTCCGGCCGGGACGACGACCGCCATTTTAGGGGCGACCGGATCTGGAAAATCCTCTTTATTTCAGCTGATTCCCCGGTTATATGATGTGAATGAAGGCAAAATCCTCATCGATGATCTTCCGATTGACACAATCAAGCTCTCCCCATTACGGAGAAGTATCGGCTTTGTACCGCAAGAATCGTTTCTGTTTTCTGGAACCGTCCTCGAAAATATAAGATGGGGAAAAGAAGACGCCTCCATGGAAGAAGTAAGGAAAGCGGCAGAAGATGCCCAAATTCATGACACGATCCTTACCCTTCCAAAACAGTATGAGACTGTATTGGACCAAAAAGGGGTCAATCTTTCCGGCGGTCAAAAACAGCGTTTGTCCATTGCGAGGGCGCTTGTCCGCAACCCGAAAATTTTGTTGTTGGATGATAGCACGAGCGCATTGGATATGAAAACGGAAGCGAATTTGCTGCAAGTGATCCGAACCTATTCATGTACGACGATGATCATCACCCAAAAAATCAGTACGGCAATGAAGGCCGATAACATTTTGCTTTTGGAGGACGGCAAGCTGCTGGTACAAGGAAACCATGAACAATTATTGGAACAGTCTGCGCTCTATCAGGCCATTTTCCAATCCCAGTTCGGAAAGGAGGTGCTGCCATCATGCTGAAGCAGCTGAAAGAGCCTTTCCGCTATCAAAAAGTGCCCTTAATAGGAAGTGAACAGGCTCCATATAAGAAAAAGCCTCAAAAAGCCAAACATTCACTGAGGACTTTAAAAAGGTTGTGGCGTTATTTGTCCAGGCATCGATGGTTTTTAGCCGGCATTTTTTTACTGGTGGTTTGCAGTTCTTTTCTGGGCTTGCTTGGTCCGTTTTTAGTGGGCAAAGCCATTGATGACTATATTGTCACGAGAGACCACAGCGGTTTGCTGACGCTTTTGATTGGCTTAGTCTTCATTTATTTATTGTATACAGCGTCTTTACTCATTCAAAATATCGGGATGATTACGATTGCCCAAAAAACGGTCTATTCCATGAGAACCGAACTCTTTCGCCATTTGCATCAACTTCCGATTTCCTTTTTTGATCGGCGCCAGCATGGGGAACTGATGAGCAGAGTGACGAATGATATTGAAAATGTCAGTTCAACGTTAAACAGTTCGGTTATCCAAATTTTTTCCAGTATTCTCACACTTATCGGAACGATTGCCGTCATGCTGTGGCTAAGCCCGCTTTTGACCCTTCTGACCCTTTTTATTGTTCCGGCGATGTTTGCGGGAATGAGATGGATTACGAAAAGGACAGGCATTTTATATAAACAACAGCAGCAAAATTTAGGGGCTATAAACGGATTCATCGAAGAAACGATTTCAGGCCAGCGAATCGTCAAAACCTTTTCCCAAGAAGAAAAAGTGATGGCTGAATTTATGATGAAAAACGAACAATTGAAAGCATCCGGATATTGGGCTCAAACATATGCGGGCTTTATCCCTAAGCTGATGAATGTCCTCAACAATTTAAGTTTTGCGATTATTGCGGGAGCCGGAGGGGTATTGGCTCTCAAAGACATGATTTCAATTGGAACGATCGTCATATTCGTGGAATACTCAAGACAATTCACACGTCCTCTCAATGATCTTGCGAATCAATTCAATACACTGCTTTCAGCTGTGGCAGGGGCGGAAAGGGTATTTGAAGTGCTGGATGAGCAAGAAGAGAGAGAAGAGGAAGAAAAGGCGGTTTCACTAAAGGAAATGAAGGGAGAGGTGGAGTTTCGCCATGTGTCGTTCTCGTATGAAAAAGAGCGGGACACGATTACAAATATTCACTTTCATGCTTCTCCAGGTGAAACCGTTGCTTTAGTGGGAGCGACAGGGGCCGGAAAAACGACGATCATCAACTTGCTTTCGCGTTTCTATGAACCGGATTTCGGCAGTATTCTCATTGATGGACATGATATTCGGACCATTAAACGGGAAAATCTTCGCGGTCATATGGGCTTTGTCCTGCAAGATCCCTTCCTGTTTGAAGGGACCATTCGTGAAAATATCCGCTACGGAAGACTTGAAGCAACCGACCGGGAAATAGAAGAAGCGGCGCGGCTTGCCAATGCGGATTCCTTTATCCGGAAACTTCCGCAACAATATGATACGATGTTGAAGCAAGACGGGAGCGGCATCAGCCAAGGTCAAAAACAGCTTCTTTCCATTGCAAGGGCATTGCTCGCCGATCCTTCCATTTTGATTTTGGATGAAGCAACAAGCAGCATCGACACCATCACGGAATTGCACATACAAGATGCTTTGCAACGCTTGATGCGCGGCCGAACAAGCTTTGTCATCGCCCATCGGCTCAATACGATTCAAAAAGCGGATAAAATTCTTGTTTTAGAAAACGGAAGACTTGAAGAAATGGGAACGCATGAAGAGCTGCTTCAACAAAAGGGGATTTATTATGGCTTGTATCATAGTCACTTAACAGAGCGTGTACAATGATAAGGAGAACGACAGACTGCATGAGGGGTGATAAGATGGAAATAAAAAAACTGACGGCCAAACTCAGTAATCGAACCCCCGGCATTTTAGGAGGGGAAACATTCTCAAAGTTTGCTGTGTTGGTGCCGCTCATTGAAAAACAGGATGGCATTCACGTGTTATTTGAAGTTCGCTCATTTGATATGAGGCGACAACCGGGCGAAATATGCTTCCCAGGAGGAAAAGTGGATGAAAGCGATCGAGATGAACAGCACACCGCTGTTCGCGAAACGTCCGAAGAGCTCGGAATCAAAAAAGAAAGCATTATCGATGTTTCCTCATTGGACTACATGGTTTCCCCATTTGGAACGATTATCCATCCATATGTCGGAGTGATTCGGGATGCCGAAAACATCCAACCCAATCCTGCTGAAGTAGCGGAAATTTTCACTGTCCCGCTATCTTTTTTCAAACAGTCCCAGCCAGAACGGTACACCATCCGTTTTAAAACAGAACCGGAGCAAAACTTTCCGTTTCATTTAATTGCAGGGGGAACAAACTATAACTGGCAAACCCGAACGATGGACGAGTATTTCTATTTCTATGAAGATAAAGTCATCTGGGGATTGACCGCTAGAATTTTGAAGCATTTTTTAGACTTAATCAACGAAAAATAGATAACTGAGAGTAAAAAAGAAGAAATTGCATAAAACCGACCTTTTTTATGCAGCAATCAGGCATCTTCAGAAGCCAAAAAGATTGATTTATCAAGGATGTATAAAGTCGTGTATAAACGATAAAGTGGGCCAAGCCCAAATCCCTTGAGTACCAAGGGGTTTTAGCTTGGCTCATTTCCTATGGGAAAGATTATGTTAACTAGAAATGAATACTCTATACAATATAGAAAAGTTATTAAAAGGGAGGAGAATTATGAGAGAAAATGATGTAGCAGTCTATATCAAATGGACAATCTTTTTCATATAAATATATTAACTCTATTAATGAAAGGAGTTGATTACTATGGCCTTTGAAACAACCTGTCGAACATGTGAGGGAGAGAATACTCTTATCAGTCTTCATACTCAGAGACTTGACATTGAAGTACTAGGATTGAATGTAGAGGTATGTCCGATTTGTATTAGAATATTTACCTCTGAGGGTACTCCATTAACTCCTCTACAAGAAATTCAAGTGCAAGAAATCATTACTGCTTACCAAAACTTACTAAGTGCTCTCACTCCAGATATTCTATAGTTAGTAGAACATCTAAAACTATGTAAAGACACTATTATGTTAACTAACTATTCCTTCCAGATTTTTTTGCTTCATGGATGGCTAATGGGTGTCGTTTAGTTTAACGAATCTCCAAAAGGGGTTGGGTATCTAAAAAGGTGCCCAACCTTTTTTATGCTGATAAGAAGCATTATGTTAACTAAAAATGAATAGGATATACAGAAGAAAAAAGAAAACTACCTCTTTCCGTCAAGATAGTTTTTTAACTTATTATAGTTCAATTAGTAGATTCAATAGTTATATATACAAGCGTTCTTCTTTTTCTCTCATATCTTAATAGTAAGTTGTAATTAGGAGGTGAGAGTTATGCCAAATCCAATAAGATGTTGTTTCTATGGTCCAACTTCCCAGGGGCAAATTGTTGAAAAATGTGTAGATTTTTCTGATCCAAATGGTTGTCCTAAATTTATTTCACACGGAGGAGAAGTATTATCTTTTATTCCTCCAACAGTAGAAGAAGAACCTGTTGCTAACTGCGGAGACTGTCATAAAAGAAGAAAGGTTGCTATGCCTGGAGGATTTAAAAATATGAAAGATGCTGATAAAAACTAGGTTACACCCTAGATATCAAATCAACTCTTGGTGAATCTTTCTATCACGAAGGATTACCGATAATGATTATGGCGTCAGATAAGTTTGTAAATAACAAATGTGACTGTTTAAGTAATGTTAAATGAAGAGCCTTAGATTTAATAGAATCTAAGGCTTTTTTGATTTCCGATAATCATGAATTATGTTAACCTCCTTTGTTTAAGGGAGATTTTTATGTCCCGTCTTGTTGAACGGAGCAGGTTACCAAAAGACGGAATAGTGAAGTGAATGAACGTTTCAGAGTACTTTTAATGAAATTCGAACTTTGTGGCTTGAATTCTAGTGTGTTCACACAACAAAAAAGCAGGCCCAAGCCTGTCAGCTGCAACTAAAATGGTTTTTATAAATGTTAAAACGCCACATTAGTTATATTTAAAAATGGCCCCTGCCTTAACCATATGAACTTACCCAAACTCGATATAACGAAAAAAGAGACCCCTGGAATATTGGATCTCTTCTTTCCTGTTAGCCATGATTATTGATGATGGAAGACTTATTGTTCTTCCATGATAGTTGCATAAGAAAATCAACATTATTCTTTAACAGAGCCTTTTTTATTATTAATTTTTGAACGAATTCACAATGCGTAAAATATCAAGAAAGAGATTAATAAAGTTCAAGAATAAATCCAATACCGCACCAGGCACATCCGCTTCACTGAAGGTTGCGTGCTTCATTCTTGATACATCATATAACATATAGCCTGAGAAAATGACGACACCAATCCACGCTAAGGTCAAATGGAAAAATTCAGCTTGGACGAATATACCGCCGATGGACAGCAGAAGCAGCGCAAGCAAGGCGCTGAACAAGGTGCTTCCCAAAAAGGTAAAGTCCCGCTTCGTCACATACGTATACATAAATAAGGAACCAAAAAGGGCGGTTGTGACGCCAAAGGCCAATACGACTAACGAAGCGCCCATAGATGAAATATAATGTGATATCGCCGGATAAATACCGATTCCCATCAAAAAGGTCAGCATATGAACAAAAGGCATCGAAAATTGGATTCCATAGTTGGACATTTTCCGGTCTTTCGCCCGCTTGATCGTCACTACAATAAGCACGATTAGAACCACGAAGGAAACGGCTATCGCAATGCCGGATGGAATGAATGCCATCCCTAGCAGCATGCCGGCAAAACTAATTAAAAGCGTTAAAAAAAATTGCGGTAAGACTCGTTGTGTCAATAAGTTACGCGAACTCACGATTTCCATTTCATCATCATCCTCACTTTTCTATGTTGACTATATGTACGAATATACAGGAGGATGGTTTCAGCGGGAAGTTAAATATTTTTTCCAAAACGAATAACTTTATGCTCCATGTGAAAAATAGAGAAAGGTTTGTCCTTTCCTTTAGAGGAAGGTGAATAGGAGGCTTTAAAGATGATTTTGTTGGAAGATATTTTAAAGGCCCGGGAAAAGATGAAGAACATTGTACATACCACTCCCTTAGACTACTCGAAAACGTTCAGTGAACTGTCACAGAACGAGGTCTATTTGAAGCTTGAGAATTTGCAAAAGACAGGGTCATTTAAGGTGAGGGGCTCCTACAATAAAATGATTTCATTAGGGAAGGAAGAAATTCAAAAAGGGGTGGTTGCCGCTTCTGCAGGGAATCACGCACAAGGTGTTGCTTATTCGAGCAATATGCTGAATATCCCTTGTACGATCGTGATGCCAAAAGGGGCCCCGTTAAGCAAAGTATTGGCAACAAAACGGTATGGAGCGAACGTTGAACTGCAAGGCGATGTATTTGATGAAGCGCTTGCCTATGCATTGGAGCTAAAGGAAAAGACGGGCTCTGCTTTTGTACATGCCTTTGATGATGAAGCGGTCATCGCCGGGCAAGGAACCATAGGGCTTGAGATTATGGAACAGCTTCCCGATGTAGAGGCCATCATATGTCCGGTAGGGGGAGGCGGATTAATTGCCGGAGTGGCTATGGCGGTTAAAGAAAAAAATCCGTCCATCCGTATATATGGTGTCGAGGCAATGGCCTGTGCAAGCATGAAGCAGTCCCTGAAGGAAAAGAAACCAGTGACGGTTGAAGCCATGCCGACGATGGCAGATGGAATTGCCGTCAAAAAGCCGGGGGAACTCACATTTCAGCTGATTCAAAGATATGTGGATGATCTATACTGCGTAGACGAAATGGAAATTGCCCGAACCATGCTCATGGTACTCGAGAGAAACAAATTGCTTGTGGAAGGATCAGGCGCCAGCTCCCTCGCTGCCTTGTTATATCATAAACTGACGATGAAAAACAAAAAGGTCGTCGCGATTTTAAGCGGCGGAAACGTAGATATGAACGTAATTTCAAGAATCATTGGACGGGGAATGGTGGAATCCGGACGCTTTGTGCACTTGACTGCCATCATTAAAGATAAACCGGGACATTTGGAAGAAGTTCTGGCGGTTATTACGGAACTGCAGGGAAACATCATGGATATCTCTCTTAATTATATGGGAGAGACTATTTATCCGGGTTATGCACAATTAAGCCTTTCGATCGAAACAAAGGATCAAGGGCACATCGAGCGAATCTTTATGACGTTAAAAAAGAAAGGATATAGCCCTGATATTATAAAATAGACAAGAGGATGAGCCAAAAAGGCAAAAACCAGTTTTTTCAGCTCATCCTTTATCGTTAAGCATATTCATAAGGGAGCGGTTTGCTAACGGTACTGTCGAGGCACATTTCCTTGTAGTTGCAGCGCTGACATCGGAATGTATGTGATGTTGGTTGAAATTGTTCCAAAGATACCGGTTCGTTCCTCTCTCTATCTCGCTGATACTGTTTCATGGCTTGTACACTCATCGTCATTTGTTCAATCATTGCTTGAATGTCTCGGGTGGTGAGATGATACGTATGGCAGCTTCCCGTCAGTAAATACTCGGTGCGAACGGCTATTTTTTCAATGGGGATGTTCCACTTCTCCATTAAATAGAATGCATAGACCGCAATCTGTCCGATATGGTCGGATGAATATTTTCCTGTTTTCCAATCGACAATGATCCATTTATCGTTTTCGCTATCGTGATAGATGGTATCCATCACTGCGTAAACCTTTACCCCATTTACCTCCATCGAACGAAATTTTTCCGGTTCGATCACTTTCATGTTCCGGCTGGATGTTAGCTCGCGAAAAGATTTACTGTGCAAAAAGTTTTGTAAACACATACGGAGGCGTTCATGAATTTCTTGTACTCCTTGCTCAGGCAACTCTCCATCATAATACATGTCAAATAACATCGTATAGCGGTTAGGTTTTTGAAACCATTCGTCTCCACGGTCCCTTGAATCAAGAAAGGCGGTACGCAGCCGGGTCCGTACACGCTGTTCCAGTTCCTCCGCATGTGGGAGATGCCCCTTTTGTACGTACTGCTGTATCGTATGATCAACAATATCGTGAACGGCTTCCCCAAACAAAACGGGCAGGTTGACGAGCTTTTTTAGGCGATAGGCATAGCGGGTGGATGCCGGAGCATCGTAGAGCCAGCCGTTATGCGCAAAATAATATTCGTACCCATACTTGCGAACACACTCCGTCCATGTTTTATGCCGGGAATAGGACCATGAAAATTCAGGGAAATCTTTTATTTCAAACAAAACCATCACATCCTTTTAAAGAATACTAGTTGATATATTCTATCGTTTTTTACAGAAAATAGACCTGCAGAATGGACGAATAAACAGTCAAGACTAGAAAAAGAGAATAGTATATACAATACCTTACTATTAAGCTATTAAAGGGAGGGGTTTTTTAGTGTCGAGAGGAAAAAGACGGACAAGGCCGCAACCATGTTTAAGCATTTTCCCTGGATATAAATGGTGCGGTCCCGGATGCAGCGGACCTGGTGCCCCGATTAACGATGTAGATGCTTGTTGTAAAGCACATGATACATGTTATCGCAAGTTTGGGCCGTCATGCGGATGTGACCGTGCATTTCTTGATTGTCTTCGTCCAAAAGTCAACTCTTACAGTCAAAAGGGAAGACAGGCTGGTTTAATGTATAACTACATGAAAATCAAGCAATTATTTACCTGTAGCAGGATTTAGTAAAGGACCCGTCATGAAAATCCAGTCAAATCAAGGATTTCGTGACGGGTCCTTTCAGTAAAAAATGATGCTTATGGACTGTTTAGGACTTATGGGACAACCACTTTTATGCTTTATAAGCAGTATCAAGAAGATGAAGAAGGACGCTTGATTTTTCGCATCAGCATATACAATACAAACAGGGCTGGGATATAAAAATAGTTTAAATAAAAGGCAACCTTTCCGCTCCAACTTCCAAAAAGCTGAAACTCGTGGCTATCATCTATAAAATGGGAAACCACTAAATAACTCAGCATGAAGATGAGGAGCGGATATTTTTGTTTCACTTTAAAGACTTCTTTTGCCAAACGGCTTGCACACCATAAATATAAAATGACACATGGAACAATGACGAGTACCCAGACAGAAACAAATACAAGTTCAAATCGCTGGATCATACTGAACTCTAAACTGGAAGACATCGTTAAATAAGGCCAAATGACCGCGCTTAATTGTTTTTCACTATAAAAAAAGAAACACATGAATGCAACGGCTAAATATAGCAGGGTCGTCGCAGCGTTTGCTAGATAGGCATACTTTTTTGATTTTGGTCCTTCTTGGATAAATGGATAATATGCCAATACCATTTCAAATCCAATATAGCTGAAAGACATCGTTTTGGTCGCACCCCAAAGTTCTTTCATCGAATGGTAAGGAATCAACGAAAGTTTCCCCAAGTCAGCATCGCCTAGTGTAAAAAACACCGGAAGCGTGATAATGGCCGCAACGATTACCTTAAAAAAACACATTCCAACCATCACGCGAAAGCCGCCGGAAATGGTGTAATAAAGGAGAATTAAAATCAATAAGGTTGGAAGCCATGTCGGAAGAGAAGGAAACATCCATACTTGAATCACTCTTACATACTCACGCAAAATGGCTAAACCTGACCATAAAAATTGAATGATGAATAGAAACGTGAACAATCTTCCCAGCCATTTTCCGTAAACGAAGTGATGGATGTGGGAAAGGCTATGATGTTCACGTTTCAACAATTGGAAGATAAAAAAGAGGGAAAGATGAGTCATCAAACCAGCTGCGATGATGCCAATCCAACTGTCATAACCGGCCTCTTTGGCAATCGACCGTGGAAAGGTTAAAATCCCCACTCCTACTTGAGCGGAGTGAATCATAAAAAACACCAAAAAAGGACTCACTTGATAGCTCGGTCTGACTTGATTTGACATGTCGTCTTAAAATCTCCTTTAAGCTCGTCTAGAAATTTCCATATCATGTAATCGTTATTATCCTTTGAATGAGAAGAACTTATACATGGAACCGCATCTTCTGAATATTCCATATAAGTGTATCAACGCCTCGAGAGAAATGAGCAATCGGTTTTATGTCAGTTAAGTCAAAACGAAAGGAAGTGAAAAGGGTGTTTATACATATATCCGCTGATGCTTTTTGTAACGGCCAGGGACGATGGTGTATTTCACCGCAATAGATGTCGTTTCCGTTATCGCTGCTATATAAGCAATACCGCTCTGTAAGCCAGTGGTCCAGCGTTTCTTTTTCAGGCAAATAAATGGCTGATGAGGGAGTGTACGTTCCATTAAATCTTATAGGAATATTTGTTTTTCCTTTACGAATACTCTCGCAATGAAAGGTTTGTTCCTTTTTCTGAAAAGATATGTGTGCAGGGTGATAAGGTAAACGAAACCATCTCTTTGCGATCGTATGGGAGGCCCAGTCGTCGACGTCAAGAGACATGAAATATACACCGGGTTTACCATCGCATTGTACATATGTCCTCACATTGATTTCTGGAAATTTAGGGGTTAATGATACAGGTGGTAAACCGCGAGCATATATTCCGTCCATGACAAAGACCACTACTCCCAGCCAAGCAGATCGATTAAAAGTGTCAATCTGTAATGAGGAAGGGATATAAGGTCGTAATGTTTCAGCTGGAATGGGCCAATGCAAAAACAATAGATTGCTCCATGTTTGCCGCATAATCCATTTTTTCGATGGCAATGGCCAAGGACGGTGAGTAATATCACGTAGTAAGTTCATCTATGCTCCTCCTCTTGTAATGGTTTCACCCCATGAAGCAGTGAATACTCTCATATCAACCGACATAATTCACCTTATTTTGGAAATAATAGATTATCGAATGGTTTAATTATGTGATAATGGAGAAATCAATATGCCTAACATTTTATATTATTTAACATTTTGGATGGTTGCCATATTATTTGTCCTATTTTTATTGATGCTTGTCGGTTGGCGTTGGATCATGAAACGAATCGTGAAACAGATGGGAAAAATCGTGTTAACCGACAGCTATCAAGAAAATATTATGGAGTTGATGCCGGGTCTTCGGCATATGGGCATTCAAAATATGGTTGAAAACAGTTTGCGCGCAGAAACAGGCGATGTCCTTCATCGCCCGCTTGGCTCTTCAAAAAAATGGCCGCATTTTGACCCAATCACTTTTATCCCTGCACAGACGTCACCGTTTCCGATTGACGGTGAAGAAGAAGTGGATGTAAAAGTAACAATTGGACCAAAAGCAAAAAAGCCATTGACCATCGATATTCCGCTTATGATCAGCGGGATGGCTTATGGAATTGCCCTCAGTGAAGAAGTGAGACTCGCTTTAGCGGAAGCGGCGAAAAATACAGGGACCGCGATTAATTCCGGTGAAGGCGGCATTTTACCTGAAGAATTAGAGACTGCAGGAAAGTTCATTTTACAGTTTTCCAAAACAGAATGGTCAAAGGAAGAAAAAGTGATTAAACGTGCCGACATGATTGAAATTAAGTTTGGGCAAGGCGCATTGGCCGGGGTGGGAGGCAAAATTTCACCCAAAAATTTAACAGGTCGCGCCCGCGAAATATTTGGGCTCAAAGAAAATGAAGATGCCGTGATTTTTGAACATTTTTTTGAAAATCAAACGTTACAAGATATAAAAGATCTTGTCCAAGAGCTTCGGAATCTATCAGGTGGTGTTCCCATTGGGGTAAAAATGGGGGCAGGTGGAAAAATTGAAGAAGATATCGATCATTTAATTGATTTAGGTATCGATTATATTGCGATCGACGGCGGCCAAGCATCCACACACGGTGCACCGCCCATTTTATCTGATGACACGGGAATCCCAACATTGCATGCAGTTGTTCGCGCTGTAAATCATCTAGAAAAAAGACAGATGAAAGGACAAATTAGTTTAATTGTCTCAGGAGGGATGTTAGTGCCCGGACATTTTTTAAAAGCGCTCGCGCTTGGGGCGGATGCTGTATATTTAGGCTCTGCCATATTATTTGCTGTCTCACATAATCAAGCATTGAAAGCACTCCCATTCGAACCGCCTACACAAGTGGTTTGGAATCAAGGGAAATTCAAGGATCAATTTAAAATTGAAGACGGGGTAAAAGCAGCGGAGAAATTCTTAACCGCAAGTACGGAAGAAATAAAAATGGCATTAAGAGCGATGGGCAAGCGTTCTTTAAAAGAGTTGTCCAAAAAAGATTTAGTATCCTATGACGAGCTGACCGCAAAAATGATTGGCATTCCGTTTTCATTTGAACCTTGGGAAGACAAAGAAAAGGAGGGATAAGTGCCAAGCGGTCGTATCCGATATTCCTCCGAAAAGAAGTGGGTCGGGTTATTTACTAGAATTTATGTATAGCGGAGAAGTGAATACATTGAACATTTTAGATTATTTCATTTTTGCCATGATCACCATATTATTTGTCCTGTTTTTATTCATGCTTGTTGGTTGGCGTTGGATCATGAAACGAGTGGTCAAACAGATGGGAAAAATCATGTTAACCGACAGCTATCAAGAAAATATTATGGAGTTGATGCCAGGTCTTCGGCATATGGGCATGCAAAATGTGATTGAGAATAGCTTGCGTGCAGAAACAGGAGCCGTCCTTTATCGCCCGCTTGGAGGCTCAGCAAAAAAATGGCCGCATTTTGATCCGATTACTTTTATCCCTGCGCAAGTTTCACCGTTTCCCATTGATGGTGAGGAAGAAGTGGATGTACAAGTAACAATCGGGCCAAAAGCAAAAAAGCCAATGACCATCAACATTCCGCTTATAATCAGCGGGATGGGCTACGGAGTGGGACTTAGTGAACAAGCAAGGCTTTCTTTGGCAGAAGCTGCTAAAAATGCTGGAACGGCCATTAATTCTGGTGAAGGCGGAATCTTACCTGAAGAGTTAGATGCAGCGGGAAAATATATTTTACAGTTTTCTAGAACAAAATGGGCAAAGGAAATCGAGGTAATTAAGCGTGCCGACATGATAGAAATTAAGTTGGGACAAGGGGCCATAGTCGGGATGGGCAAGAAGATTCCACCTAAAGATTTAACAGGCCGTGCCCGTGAGATAATGGGGCTTAAAGAAAACGATGATGCTGTGATTTATGAACAATTCTTCGAAAATCAAACATTGCAAGATATAAAAGACCTTGTCGAGGAACTGCGAAACCTATCAGGCGGTGTCCCTATCGGTGTAAAAATGGGAATGGGCGGAAAGATTGAAGAAGATATTGATCATTTAATTGATTTAGGTGTTGATTTTATTGCCATTGACGGGGGCCAAGCATCCATGAAAGAGGCACCGCCCATTTTAGCCGATGATTTTGGCATTCCGACATTACACGGAGTGGTTCGGGCTGTTTCCCATCTGGAAAAAAGAGGGATGAAAGGGCAAATTAGTTTAATTGTCTCAGGAGGGCTTTTAGTACCCGGGCATTTTTTGAAAGTGCTGGCACTCGGTGCCGATGCTGTGTATGTAGGCTCTGCCATGTTATTTACTGTCTCCCATACTCAATCCTTGAATGCCCTGCCATTCGAACCGCCTACACAAGCGGTTTGGTATAACGGAAAATTCAAGGATCAATTTAAAGTCGAGGACGGAGTAAAAACAGCCGAGAAATTTTTAACCGCAAGTACAGAAGAAATGAAAATGGAACTAAGAGCGATGGGAAAACGCTCTTTAAAAGAATTGTCCAAAAAAGATTTAGTGTCCTACGACGAATTAACCGCTAAAATGACTGGCATTCCGTTTTCATTTGGACTTTGGGAAGACAAACAAAGACTGAATGAAAAATAAAGGGTTGGGTGAAAATAAAAAGCAGGTGAAATCTTTATGGAAAATGTCATTTCTTACCTTCCAAAATGGAGTCATTTCGTAGGTGCTTGTTTTGCATTTATGATTCCCTATACGATTGCGAAAGTTTCAAAATGGTTACGACAATCATCGAAATCTAGTTAAGAAGTATATACCGCCTCCCTTAAACAAAATTCCACAACTAGAGGTAGTTGAAAACCCTCTCGATTCAAAAATATGTCATGTAAGCAGGTGAGGGTGATGCATCAATGGACTTGGTTACAAAAAAAGAATAAAGACACGAAAAATGCTCAGCCACAAGTAAAGATACTTGGAACGGATGAGTTTTTTTCAGCGAGTCTGTATTCTAACCTCGAGCAATTACAAAACATTTTAGGAAATAATCCGGATATCGCCATTCGCAGATTTTATATTGACGTATATAACGTCGATGCAGCTATCGTATTTATTAAAGGGCTTGCCGATAAAGAACAAATTTATGAACAAATATTAAAGTCAATCATGTTGGATTTTCGGAAACACGAAAATTTTATAAAAGAAGATCGGGTCATCGGTTCTAAAATCAAGGAAAACATTAAAAATCATGTTGTAACGCTAACAGAAGTAGCAGAATTTAAGAAGATAGAAGACTGCGTAATGAGTATTTTTGATGGAGAGACCGCATTATTAATAGATGGCGTCGATACGGCCCTTTTACTCGGAACAAAAAAATGGCCTTCAAGACAAATTGAAGAACCCATTACAGAAGCTAGCATTAGGGGTTCAAGAGAAGGATTTGTTGAAAATATTCTCGTGAACATGTCTTTAGTTCGAAGACGGATTAAAGATCCTAGTCTAGTATTAGATAAATATATAATCGGGCGCAGAAGCCAAACAACTGTTATCGTCATGTATATGAAAGATATTACAAATGATAGCATCATCCAAGAGGTAAAAAAACGATTAGAAAAAATTGATATTGACCAAGTACCTGAAAGCGGGATTATTGAGCAGCTAATTGAAGATGACTTTTTATCACCGTTTCCACAACTATTAACAACCGAAAGGCCAGATAGAGTAGCAGCTGGATTATTAGAAGGCCGTGTAGCGATTTTAGTTGATGGAACTCCTTTTGTATTGCTGCTGCCAGTAACAATCACATCTATTCTACGGGGACCAGAAGATTATTATGAACGGTGGTTTGTTGGTACTCTCGTTCGCCTCATGCGGTTTGGGGCAGTTATTGTCTCGTTATTTGCTCCTTCTTTATATGTAGCTCTTGTTTCGTATCACCCAGGGTTACTTCCGACAGATTTAGTCATCTCGATTGCAGGAAGTCGTGAAGGGGTTCCTTTTCCCTCCATTGTGGAAGCATTACTGATGGAAGTGACGATTGAAATATTGCGAGAAGCGGGAATCAGGCTTCCAAAACCAATCGGTCAAACGGTTGGAATTGTTGGAGGACTTGTCATTGGTGAAGCAGCTGTTACAGCGGGCTTAGTTAGCCCAATGATGGTCATTGTTGTCGCATTAACAGCCGTTTCCTCCTTTGCTTTACCACAATATGGGATAGCGATAGCGATTCGTGTTTTACGTTTTGGAATGATGCTATCCGCCGCTGCATTGGGGTTATTTGGGATTATCATGTTTGCGATGGTCATAACGATTCATCTTGTCAAACTTAAAAGTTTTGGTGTGGAATATACTTCTCCATTTATTCCATATCAATTTAAAGATTGGAAGGATGCGTTAGTTCGCTTTCCAACAAAAACGTTAAAAGATAGGCCTGACATGTTAAAGCCAAAGGATTCCACCCGCATTGAATAATTGTTTTTCCTAGTTGAAAGGTGATTCGAATGATTCCAAATCCTCAAGAAAAAATAACAAGTATTCAGGCTTCAATTGCTGTCATTATGGGCATTTTGGGTGTCGGCATCATTACACTCCCTAGAACGAGTGCAGAAGCTGCTCAAACCCCTGATGTGTGGTTAAGTGTTTTGATCTCAGGGTGTATTGCGATGGTTGCAGCATTTTTTATTGTTAAACTAAGCCAAATGTTTCCAAATAAAACCTTTTATCAATTTAGTCATCAAGTAGTAGGTAAACCATTTGGGTATTTTCTTAACTTCGTTGTGATTTTTTATTTTACGATGTTAGCTGGATTTGAAGTGCGAACAATGGGAGAAGTCATTCGCATGTACTTATTAGACCAGACACCAATTGAAGTAACCAGTTTAATTTTTATGAGTGTGGGCGTTTATTTAGTAGCAGCAGGGGTTAATCCACTCCTTAAACTATTTGAACTTTATTTTCCTGTCCTTTTATTTCTCTTTCTTTTAATGTTTGCCTTAAGTTTCACTACGTTTGATTTCAATAATATCCGTCCTCTGTTAGGGGAAGGGATTAAACCAGTACTAAAAGGGATTAAACCGACCGCGCTTTCGTATATTGGGTTTGAGGTCATGTTCATCTTTACGGCTTATATGGAGAAGCCGAAAAAAGCAATCATAACTACTTTCATTGGTATTGGGTTCTCAATTGCTATATATATGATCGTGTTGATTCTCGTTATAGGTGCATTAACAGTTGAAGAGGTGCGATTGCTTACTTTTCCAACAATGGAATTAGTAAAATCGATTGAAGTTAAAGGATTATTCTTGGAGCGATTTGAAACATTTTTTATCATCATATGGGTCATTACAACCTTTACTACTTATACCATGGCTTTATATATTGCATCTTTGGGGTTGTCGCAAACGTTTAATAAGAAACGTTCACACTTTATTTTTGGTTTATTGCCATTTATTTACATATTTTCCATGTATCCAACAGATATCAATGGTGTTTTTAAATATGGCGACTATGTTGGAAACTTGGGGATTTTTGTTGCAGGGATCATGCCGCTTCTTTTATGGATCATTGCCTTCATAAGGAGGGAACGAAATGCGAAGAGTTAAAAAAGGCTTTATGATATGCTGTTGCATCTCGTCCCTTTTTACGGCAGGGTGCTGGGATCGTGTTGAAATCAATGATATGGGTATAGCTATTGGAATCGGAGTTGATAATCAAGAAAATTCAATAAAGGACCGTGTAACTCCTGAACTTACCATTCAATTTGTTTTACCTAAAGTGTTGGCTGGTCAGGATGGCGGTGGCGGTACTCAAGAAAAACCTTTTCACAATTTAACGATTGATGAAATCTCTTTATTTGAAGCAGGCCGTGAAGCTTCCACAGCAACAAGCCGCGGTCCTAATTATTCCCATTTGAAAGTATTGGTTATTAGTAAGGACGCGGCACAATCCATTAATTTGCTTCAATTATTGAACTTTTTCTATCGCGATCATGAAATGAGACGGACAGTTCACGTATTGATTTCAGAGGAGAAAGCAAGCGAAATATTAAGTATAAAAGGAAAAAAGGATCCAATACCTGCCTTAAAGCTATTTTATACAATGGAAAATATGAAAACGAAAACGGCACAAATGGCTCCTGTATTATCCTTAGGTGATGTCTCGGAGAAAATGTCGGCCAGATCAAGTTTTATCGTTCAAAAAGTACAAAAGTTTAAAGATGGAGTTCAAATCATTGGAGCAGCAGTTATTGAAGGGAAAACACAGAAAATGATTGGGGAGTTAGATGAAGATGAAACGTTTGGCATTAATTGTATGACAGGAAAAGCTACAGCTGGTGCCGTAACAGGAGTTGATCAAGAAACGGACAAAATCATTACATATGAAATTGATAGCTTTAAAAGCTCAATTAAACCTAAGGTAAAAGGAGAGGACATTTCATATACCGTTAACATCAATACCGAAGGACGAATATCTGAAGATTGGATTCCAGACAGCGATGCCTTTAATGAGAAGTTTATTCAAAATGCAGAAAAGCAAATTGAAAGAGAATTTAAGCGATTAATAGAAGCAGGATTAACGAAGACCCAGAAAGACTTAAAAGTAGATGTCGCCGGGTTTGGAGAAAGCTTACGAATCCATAAACCGAAAGTGTGGAAAAAAGTAAAAAATGATTGGGAAGAACGATTTTCCGAAGCTGACATCGATATTAACGTGAAAGTTAATATTAGGCAATTTCAAACACAAGGAAGAAAAATCAATAAATCGGAATAAGCAAAATGGATTCCATTTATTTTACCCTAAAAATAGGTGAGAGCACCCCTTGCTCAAGGAATGAGAAGGGTACATCCTATAAAGTAAAAATCCCGATTAATAAAGACAACAGTAGTGGCTTCTATAACGTCACTTCCCCTTGTACGCTGCTCTATGAAATTGAGTAATATAGTTAAATAGTCTTTTTCCCTCCGTTGGTAATGTTTTGGCTGGATTTATTTTAAGATACATAGCCCGGTAAGGCTCCGGAACCCATATGTATTGGTGGACATAGTCAGTGAGTTGAAATCCGGCTTTTTCCCAAAAGCGGATCCGGTTGAGGTTTGTCTCATTGATTTCCGCTTCGACTTCAATAATGAGGCTGTCGACTTTCTCTTCTGTTGCTGCCCAGTTTTTGATGTAGTCCATCAACTTTTGTCCGACTCCCTGCCTGCGAATATCTTCTCGAACTGCCAAATAATCGATTAATAATGCGTTTATACTTTCCAGTTTGCCTGTGAGTGCCATAGCGACCGCTTTATCATTATCTATGGCCACATGCAGGAAACACCTTTGTCTTTCAAATAATCTGCGGATGATTTGTTCCTTCTTTGCTCCTTGTTTAAATGTTTGATGGTAGATAGACTCTGCTTTTTGCCATAATGCATCGTTCCAATAATCAACGGTTTGAAATTCCACAGATGATATGCCTCCAATTAATAAAATCAGTCTACATGAGTGAAGCTGTACCAGACTCAAAAATGAAAGTCTGCTTTTAACTGGTAGGATAAGCTTTAGGTAAAAATCCTATCCTCATAAAGTTTGCTTTTTGATGGGGGATTAAACTCATCATGGTAAGCTCGTGTACAGTAGTAAAAAACATGCGTGAGCCGACAATCAGGCTCACGCATGTTTAAACAGGTTAAGAGTTTTGCATTTGATTGGACTGCTGCAGCACGATTTGTTGGGCAGGCATTAAGATATTGTTGTCGAATACCTTTTGGGCGAGCAATTCTTTTGCTCCTTGCGACGCGGCCAAATAGTCCGTATCGTTGACGGTTGCCGTGATGGAAAACTTGTAGCCGATCGGGCTGACATCAAGTGAATGCAACCCGTATAATTGATATGTTTCCACGTATTCTCCTGTCAGTTTATCCGTTTTCAAATAGTCTTTATGTGCCTCATTCAATTCGTCGCACACCTCTTGCAAGAGTTCTTTGACCCGTCGTGGGTTTTCGTTAAATGAGACAACGATGCTTTCAAATACCCGTCGTTTCTCTACGGATCCATTAACCATTTTGCGAATCTCTCCATTTGGTATGGTCACGAGCTTTCCATTGATAAGACGGATTTTGACCACGCGGAATCCCAGCTCTTCCACCGTTCCAGCTTCCGGTTCCCCGTTTATGTTGACAAAGTCGCCTTTTTGTATGGTCTGCTCAAAAATCATGAACATGCCGCTTAATAGATCATTGATCAGCTTTTGGGCTCCAAAACCGATCACGGCCGCAATGATTCCCCCAGCGAGTATCAATTCCTTCAAATCCCCGACAAACGGCTTAATGGCCGCAATCAAAATGACGATAAATACGACATAGTTTGATGTGTTCTTTACGACGCTTTCAATCGTTTGTTCTTTCTTCTCATCCAGGAGTCGTGTACGCTTAAAAAACTGGTGCAGAAGAAAGCGCAGGACCGCAATGATAAGATAAGCGGCAACGGCTGTCAAACATAAGGAAAGGAAATAATCTTTTAATGATTCCCAGTCTATTTCAAAAAAGTTGATGATATTTTTGGTGAATTCGTTCATCTAGGTTCCCCCATTTCTCCTTTAACACAAGCTTATTATAGCGTTTTTTGTTCGTTTTAGTAAAAAATATGTACGGAAGGATGATTTTTCATTGTATAGGGTTCGAAAAGAGTGGAAAATAAGAAATAGATATAATGACGAAAGTATACTGAATAGTTTGGAGTGAGGGTATGTATCAACAATCGAAACCACATAAAAAGATTCAGCGGATTCAAGAGCGGTTTGAGTTAATGGATTCGCTCGAAGCGGGCAAGTTTTATACGGCATTGGATCAGGAACAAACGCTTCGCACTTTGCTGCAACAATTAAAAGGGACGATCACCAAAATGGAACGGGCACCTGAAATAGAGGGCTGGCGCGAAGACGGTGAGCAACTCGCTGATCGGATCAGAGAAAGGATGAGAGAAGTTTCAAACGAAATGCTGAAGGAGTTCAATCATCATTATCGGACGAACTTCACATTAAAAGAGGTCATGACAGGGGATGAAAACTTTTATTATTCAGAAGGCCTGATGTCTACCATCAAGCGGAAAAAGCTGTTAAATCATTTATTCCATCGAGAGTTGAGCACCATTCTTCCGCCGCATCCGAAAGATGAATTTCCTGAAACAAGAAGGCTCAGACGAAGCTTTGTCATTCATGTGGGTCCAACGAACTCAGGGAAAACCTTTCATGCGCTTGAGCGATTGAAGAAAGCGCCAAACGGTCTTTACCTCGCTCCTTTACGATTGTTGGCCCTTGAAGTGTTTGAACGCCTCAATGATGAAGGGGTTCGCTGCAACTTGCTTACAGGTGAAGAAGAAATCAGCCACCCGAATATTCGTCATACGTCCTGTACGATTGAAAAAGCGGATTTTTCACGAATTTACGATACAGTTGTAATCGATGAAGCTCAAATGATCGGAGATGCCCAAAGAGGAAATGCTTGGACAAAAGCCTTATTGGGCATTCAGGCGAAAGAAATCCATATTTGCTGCTCACCGATTGCATTGGATGTCATTCAAACGCTGTTAGACGACTGCGAAGATGACTATGTCATAGAAGAACACGAGCGCCAAACGCCCCTGGTATTTGAAGATCAGCCGTTCCGATTTCCGAAAGACGCCCAAAAAGGAGATGCGTTTATCGTTTTTTCGCGGAAAATGGTGCTTCAAGTAGCGGCTTCTCTTGCAGACAAAAAAATAAAGGCAAGCATCATTTACGGGAATTTGCCGCCTGATACAAGGAGAAGGCAAATGGAGCGCTTTTTAAACGGCGAGACCGATGTCGTCGTCGCGACCGATGCGATCGGAATGGGACTGAACCTTCCAATCAAAAGAATTGTCTTTTTGGAAACCGAGAAATTTGACGGGGAAAAACATCGTCCGCTGCGCGTGCAAGAAGTGAAACAAATCGCAGGAAGAGCGGGGCGGAAGGGAATGTATGAACGAGGATTCGTGAACACGTTCACGAGACGAACGCTTGTGAAATCCGCTCTTTTAAAAGAAGAGCCCTCCCTTCCGGCAGCTTATCTGGCGCCGATGGAGGAAACAATCCTAAAATTGCCGTTCGGGACGCTTGAGGAACGCCTCAGAGCATGGGCCGACTATGAAATTGAAGTTCCTTACTTTGAAAAAACGGACATCAGCACACAATTGGATTTGCTTGTATATGCGAAAAGCTTTGAAAATATTTTAACGAATGAGCAGCTGTATAAAGCGATTCACATCCCATTTCCCGAACGAAACGAGGCACTCGTTTCCCAGTGGCTGCAATATTTGGATGAACTCTCCGAACATGAGCCGTCTTTATCAAAGCCTTATCCAAGGGGAAAAGATTTGGTGTCGCTGGAAACATATTTTAAAGCATTGGACTTGTATTATTCGTTTTCCAAAGCCTTCCGTCTCGACCTGGACCATCCATGGGTGGAAGAAGAACGGAACCGGGCATCTAAAGAGATACATCGGCTGTTGACGACCAAAATTAAAAACTACGGCAGGAAATGTTCATCCTGCAGAAAGCCCCTTCCCTGGAATGCGATTCACGGAATTTGCGATAAATGCTACAGATCTCGCTGGGAGAATGACTGGTATCATTAATGATTGAGGGTGAGCTAAAAGAGATTGTTTTTCTCCTTTTGGCTCACCCTCCCTTTTTATGCATTTGAGTCATGAAGAAATAATCTAAAAGTGTTTAAAACTCGAAACATATGGTCAACAATGATCGTTTAATACTGTAGAAATGCGTGTGTCGAACAAGTTTTTTTCCTTTATTCCATCATTTTGAACCAAAGTAGAAAAATAATCAAAACTTTAATGAAAAGGGTATTTACGTTATGGGTGAAAGCAACTATAATCGGTAAGAACATGTATTTGGAAATAGCGGAAACTTTTGTCCATTATGAAAAAATGGGGTAAAACTCCTATTAAAAGGGATTAAAAAAGTGCCTGAAATTGTATATAATTTCTATCATAGGATGAAAAAGGATAAGAAAACCATGGGAAAAAGGTTGGAAAGCAAATGAAGAATGGATTTATAGCTGCAGCGTTGGGTATTTTGTTAGCGGGATGCGCGAGTGAAAAAGCAAATGCGACTCCTATCGAAGTAGAAGAGATAAATGAGCACGTGGTGAAGGCCGAGGGGCTTGAAGCGAAAGAAATAAAGCCCGATTATTTTGTGTATAAATTAATAGATTCGAGGACAGGAGAATTACTAACAGAATATCAACCTGTCCATTATAGTGAAAAAGAAGTTTACGAGAATGATATTGAAGAATTGGCTGAAAAGATGGCAAAGGAAATCGATCAACCCATGAAAAATACGAAGGTTGATGGAAAGGGCCATTTAATCCCGGGAACGAAAAGAATTGTGTTGAGTGAAAAGGAACTTGTAGAAAACTTGAAAAATTTACAAATAGATAATGAGCTTACGGTGACTGTACCCATTTATGAAACGATGCCAAACATCACGAAAGAAAGCACAAAGGGCATTACCGAACAGGTCATCGCTACTTATACAACGAACTTTCGAACAACGGACACGGGGAGAAACCGGAACATCGAGCTGTCGGCTGCCGCCATCAATAATGTGGTGCTGGGCCCCGGCGACTATTTTTCATACAATGAAGTGGTCGGACCGAGAACGTCCGAAGCCGGTTATCAGCCAGCTCCTGAAATCCTCAACAAAGAGCTGGTCATGGGGATAGGAGGAGGCATTTGCCAAACATCTTCTACCTTGTTTAATGCCGTCGATCAAGCGGGTGTAAAAGTTACCGCCATCACTCATCATTCCAAATCCGTTGGCTATGTGCCGGAAGGAAGGGATGCCACTGTATCGTGGGGCGGTCCGGATTTTAAATTCATTAATGATAAAGATTATCCGATCATGCTAAAAGCAAAGATGGATAAAGAAAAAGGAACTTTGACGGTAGAAGTCAGAGCCGCCAAAAAAGCTATTTGATAGAGAGAATGAGAATAGGACGGTTTGTGAGATTTGCAAGTTCTAATTTAAATATCAAAGTAAACGAAAAGCCGGTACAGCGAGAGTTCTGTGCCGGCTTTTTAGGCATTGGTATTTAACTTGCCTATTGAAGATCGTCCATCAGGGGGCGCAGGGATTTGTAATCATCTATATACCAAAGCAAGTTTGGCATAACGGAATCCTTTAAGTAGTGAACAAAATGATTGAATCCTAAAATTGTTCCAATCTTAATCCCTAGAAATACTAACAAAATAATGAGGAAATAGAGACGAATAGATACAAGCAGAGTATTTAGCACAAAGGAGATTACTCTGTAGATACTCATATATAGCAAATCCTTTCAGCCAATTGAATTTAAGACGAAAAAATGTTGAAAATGGCCACATCACAACATGTTAGTGATGATGTTTTCTGAATAAAAAAGCTAAAAGTCTTTTGACATTTAGCTCCATTCGAATATTCGCAATAAAGGGAATAGGTATTTAATTATTAGGGTCTTACGAAAAACATTATATGGAATGTACAAGTCACTTGTTCCTTTATTATTGAAACCGTTTTCCGAGGGGGAATGATCAAAATTAGTGATAGAAATCTTATATGTCTGTATAAAGAAGATAGAAACCTAAGTTTTATCAACCATTTGAAGGATACAAAATGAACGTATAACCGTTTATTTTGTGTCTTTTTTAGTTAAATAAGTTAAATATTTAACCAACTTAAGGGCTAAATGACTCACAATAATTCTTATAAAACTATGTTCTAAATGATAAGTTAAAAATAAAACCATTCGTCAGCAAGGACGATTTTACATTATTAAAGTCCACTTCAATTAAAGAACGGAGCAAATCATTAATCAATATTTGGATGTAATTGAGGAATATGATCAGTTTTATCGTTCAGGAGGCCCTTTTATTAAGAAAAGCAGGGGAAACCGAAATTTGCTCGAAATCTTTTATGAGTCGAACAATCTGCAGAATACTTATATGACGTAAATTAGGCAAATTTCTGTCAGGAAAGGAGCGGTAAGATTGAATAAGCAAAATTGGGTCGTCGCCGGAATCGGCAAGTTAGGGAAAGCATTATTGTCCCAGTTCGAGCAACAGGGCATTCAAGTGGGGATTTTTCATCCAGATATCAAAAAAGCGAATGATTGCTTACATGAGTATCCGCTTCATCGAATCGTGAAAATGGAGGAGATCGGCAGGGCAGATTTCTTGATTTTAGCGCTTCCGGCCAAACAAATTATTCCGTTTGTCGAAAACCTTGAATCCAATCAAATTTCTTTACAGAAACCGATTTTGATTAATATGGCCACAGCGGCACATACTTCTGAGCTAAAAGGGGAGTATCCTGATTTAAAATGGATGGGAATGAAGTTTGTCGGCCAGGCCGATGATTTACGAAAAAATGGGCAGGGGCTTTTTGTCACCGAAGAATCGAATGAGGGGGCCGATTCTCAATTTGTATCTGTCATCCGGATGTTTTCCGAAATCGGGCGTGTGATTACAGATAGTGAAGCGACCGTCGAAAAAGTAAATCGGATTGCCACATTTCATGCCATTAAAGCCGCCAAAGAAATTGAACAAGAGCTTCGAAGCGGAGGATATCAAAGCGAATACGAAAAGAGGGTCTTGCTGTCGTTAGTTCCCGAGGTTGTACGTTCATACGCACATGGAACATTGGGGCATTTTGGTCAATCCATTGCTGCTCAATTCGATCAAGAGGGAAGGGTGAATCCAAAACGTTAAGAATTTGAAAGAGAATGGATCAAAAGGGTTCTTTTTTGCTCTTTTGACCCATCCTCCTGATTGTACCGACAAAGACTGCCTTTCTAAATTCCTGGAAAAATTCCAGAAAATAGGCTTAAGATAAAGACTGCCTCAAGCGCTGCTAGTCCGGCGGTTACACACTTTAATTTACTTTGTATACAATTTTTTAGAAAATATATACAAAAGATATAACTTTTAAAATTTTGGCTTTTAAATATAACGTTATCGTTCTATACTTTTAAGGGAGAGTTCCAAGTTTTGGGACGAAATAAAAAATATTGAAGCAGCGTTCAAAAACGCAGTCTCTCAATAGGAGAAGGGTAACGATGGTAAAAAAAACGAATCAATTAGCTTATTTGCAGTCATATGAATATATAAGAGATAAAATTTTGAACGGTGAACTGGAACGTGGAACAAAGCTGATAGAAGAAAAGTTGGCAGAAGAATTGGGAGTCAGCCGAACGCCCATCCGTGAGTCGATTCGGAAACTTGAACAAGAAGGGTTAGTAAAAGAAAAACGCGTGGTAAATCCTACCGATACGGATCTCCGCAACCTTTTTCAAGTTCGGATATTGCTGGAGGGATTTGCAGCTCGATCTGCTGCTACTTATATGGGTGAAGACGATTTGAAAAGGCTGGAAAAAAGCATTCACATTGCTCGAACCGGGACGACAGAGGAGATTATGGCCGCAAATGAAGAGTTTCATGACATTATTGTCAAGGCCACCAATAACCCTGTGATGGTTGATACGATCGAACGAATGCAATCTATTATTTACTTATTCAGGAAGACCGTTGTCATCCATAAACGGCCATTTCTCATTGATGAGCATCAACTCATTTATGATGCCATTCGCTCGCATCAAGCAGATGAGGCAGAACGATTAATGAAAGTGCACCTACAGGCAGACCTTGATTTCTGTTTACACCTGTTGAACTAGAAGAGCATAAACATCTATCTTACCAAAAAAAGGGTTGACACCTTTGTCAATCACTGCATATACTTTATAATATTAAATCAAGAAACGAAAGGATGAAATATGGAGCAATGAAGTTCTAATCTAATTTTCTTAGGCGATACTATTCAACTATTTGAATAAAAATCAAAACCTAGAGAATTGGATTGGTCTGCCCATTTTTCCATACATCCTTATTAACCAAGTGGAGTTGTTCACGCTGTTTGGCTGTGGACTCAACTCTTATTTGTTCATACGGTCATGTATAGTTGGGATACTCAACCTCTCTAGGTGTTACTAGGGAGGTTTTTCTATGTGGAAAAAGGAGAAAAGCAATACATCGAATCGGAAACGGATGCGCGAGGTGAACGGTATGAACATATTAAGAGTGAGGAATCTAGAGAAAAACTTTGGAGAACGAACGGTTTTACGTGATCTTACGTTTGACATACAATCGCAGGATCGGATCGGTCTTGTTGGATTGAACGGAGCCGGGAAAACAACGCTGGCGAACATCATATATGGTAAAACGGCACCAGATAAAGGCACGGTTGAAAACGGGAAACAACCATTGAGAGTGGGATACTTGCTTCAATCTGTTGACTATCAGGTCAATGGTTATGTTGAAGAGGATGTCTCTTCTGACTTTCTGGAATTGGCCAGTGAATTGGGTTTAAAGAAAGTGCATTCATGGGAACATGAACGTTTTTCTCATTTAAGCGGAGGAGAAAAATTAAAGATGACGTTAGCCCATATATGGGCCTCAAATCCGGATATCTTAATTCTCGACGAACCGACCAATCACTTGGATTTTCAAGGTGTTCAATGGCTGATCGAGCAGATCCATCAATACAAAGGCACAGTGATTCTTATTTCGCATGATCGGTATTTCCTCGATCAAACCATTACAAAGGTTTTTGAGCTGGAGGACGGAAAGTTAACCATATACGACGGCAATTATTCTGCCTATCGTACCGAAAAGAAAAAGCGTTACGAAGATCAGCTCCATCAATATGAAACCCAACAAAAGCATAAGGCGCGTATAGAAAGCCAAGTTGCAAATTTACAGCAGTGGGCAGGAAAAGCACACCGCACGATGAGAGAGCAGGAAGGCATGAAAGAATTTCATGGCGTTCGAGCAAAAAAAATAGATCGAGCCGTTAAATCGAAAATGAAACGGCTGGACATGGAACTCGAAAAACATAAAGTGGAAAAACCGAAGGAAGAAAAGAAAGTTCGCTTCCAATTCGACGCAAGCGGGAAACGTGGAAAGCGAATCATTGAAGCGAAAGAGCTTATGAAGAAATTCAGAAGCCGGACGCTTTTTCAAGACAGTCACTTTTATATGGGCCATGGGGAAAGAATCGGCCTTATCGGAGCCAATGGAGCGGGAAAAACGACCTTCATTAACATGCTGTTAGGGAAGGAACCGTTAACGGGCGGGGAATTATGGAAAAGCGAATCGTTAAAAATAGCATATTTAAGTCAAGATGTTGGCGATATGCCTTCAACAAAATCACCTATTGAAGCTCTTGGACTCACTCATGAAGAGGATATTTTTCGTGCGAGAACCATCCTGGCAAACATGGGCATGAAGGAGAATGTATTGAACCGTCCCATTCAAACATTGAGTTTAGGCGAGCGAACACGTGTAAAATTAACGGAAATATTGATTCGGGAGCATGATTTTTTAATATTGGATGAACCGACCAATCATCTGGATCTTCCAAGTCGAGAACAATTCGAAGAAACGTTAGCCGAATTTTCAGGCACCATGCTCATCGTCTCCCATGATTATTACTTTCTCAATCGTTTATGTGATAAGTTATTGATCATTGAAGATGGAATGATCAAGCGGGTGGAAATGAATCTGGAGCAATATAAGGCCATAAAGAATCAGCCTGCTGTTCCAAATAAACAAGACAAAGAAGAACGACTGTTGCTTTTAGAAACAGAAATTTCCGCTGTCATCGGTGAGTTAAGTCTATTGACACCCGGCTCAGACAAATATAGTGAGCTGGACGCCAAATTCCTGGCGCTTTCCAAAGAGAAGCGGGAGCTGTCAGCGAATGATTAGTAGTAGTTGGTACGTTTAGAATCATGGAGAATAGGAAATAGACAAGTAAGCTATTTACTGGAAAAGGAGGAATAGGAAATGCCTTATCGTTCTCTAAACGAACTTCCCGATGGAGTAAAAGACAATCTGCCCCATCATGCCCAAGAGATTTTTAAAGAAGCTTTTAATTCGGCTTCAAAGGAATACAAGGAGGAAGAAACAGCCTTTAAAGTAGCGTGGAGTGCGGTGAAGAAGAAATATAAAAAAGACAGCGACGACAATTGGGTCGAAAAATGATTGAGTCACAAAACATCTTTCAGCAAATGAACGCGGATAAAAATCACAGGATTGTATAAAATAACCGTGTTCATAGGGAGGTGTTCACATGCCAAATCTAAATGATAACAAATTCAGAAAGATTCAATCGGAGAGCCAAAAGCAAGGGAAATCTCAAGAGGAATATGCGGCCGAGCTTGCAATGAACCGTGCGAAAAGCCAACAGAAAAAATAATCATACACGAATAGCAGGCAAGCACTTTGTGCTTGCCTGCTATTCGTGTATGAACGTCAAACTAATGGATATCGATTGGAGTCCGTACGTGTATCCGGTTCAATTCATTCGAGTAATGCGATAGAATGGATAAGGGCAATTTCAGCGCTCGTTGCATATAAAGAATTGTAATAAACCGTTCATCTTGTGTTCATAAACCTTTCTTATTCTAGAAGGAATGGCCATGTTTCATATCGTCAAGAAATCGGCAAACGACAAATCTTGAAGGAGGCGTGAGGATGATACATATACTCGTAGCAGATGATGATGTTCATATCCGTGAACTGCTGCGCCATTATTTACAGCAAGAAGGATATATGTTTTTTGAAGGAGAAGACGGCGAGGCGGCTTCGCTCATTTTAGAGAAAGAGCGAATTCATTTAGCCATTGTCGACATTATGATGCCCAATAAAGACGGCTATGAATTATGTGAAGAAATTCGAAAACATTATGATATACCCATCATTATTTTATCAGCAAAAGAACAAATCATTGATAAAGAGCGAGGATTTTTGGCAGGAACGGATGATTATTTAGTGAAGCCGTTTGAGCCGAAGGAGCTGTTGTTTCGAGTGAAGGCGCTGCTTCGGCGCTACCACATTGTCAGTTCAGAAAATATTGTGCTCAAAAACACAATCATTGATCGAAGAAGCTACGAAGTCAAATGCAATGAAAGCACGATTATGCTTCCGTTGAAAGAATTTGAACTGTTGGCACAGCTTGCCAGCTATCCAGGGCGGACGTTTACGCGGGAACAATTAATCGAGCTCATTTGGGGGATTGATTTTGAAGGAGATATTCGAACGGTTGATGTTCATGTGAAGCGATTGCGTGAACGCTTTTCGAAGCGGACGGATGATTTTACGATTTCGACGGTTCGCGGAATAGGGTATAAACTTGAGGTGAAAGAAGCATGAAGACGTTATATGTCCGATTTGTTGTGACGGCAACGATCATTATCGTCGTCAGCAGTCTCCTCGCCTTCTTCATCGCGAATGCGTATTATCAAATCTATTTAAAACCGTTTAATGACCAGAAAATCACGAAAATCGCAAGCGAAGCAGCGGGATTTGCTGCCTCAGCACCCAATCTCAATATGGGCGACTATTTACATACAATCGCAAAAATGGGCTATCAAATTTATTTGAATGATGAAGAGGGGAGAGAAACATATTTTGGGCGTTCTTTTAAAAAGAAAAATGTAGACCGCGATGCTGTGTCTTCTGTATTGGAGGGTCAAGTCTATCACGGGATTGCCAATTTCCCCAAAAAGTTATTCATTACCGGTTTTTTCGATAATGAATTGAGGAATACGGTCGGAGTGCCTTTTCAATCCGGAGGAAAACGATACGCGTTGTTTATACGTCCAGATATCGAATTACAGCTTGGGGAAATGAGGGTTTTCTTTGCCCAGCTATTGGTATTTAGCATTGGGTTAACGATTTTATTCATTTTCATCAGCACACGGTATGTCGTGAAGCCGATTCGCAACTTGACGAAGGCGACAAAGAAGATTGCAGAAGGACAATACAATATACAGCTCGATGTAGAACGGGAGGATGAAATCGGGCTGCTTGCACAGTCGTTCACGCGTATGACGGCAAGCTTAAAGCGTTTGGAGGAGATGAGGCAGGAGTTTGTTTCCAATGTGTCTCATGAAATCCAGTCTCCGCTTACGTCGATTCAAGGATTTTCACAAGCGCTACGCACAGAGCAAATAACAGAAGAACAGCGTCAGCAATATTTATCCATTATCGAAGAGGAAAGCAGAAGGTTGTCTTTGATGAGCAAACAGCTATTAATGCTCGCTTCTTTAGATAAAGAGCACGATATATTGGAGGTGACGACATTTGATGCAGCGGAACAGCTCAAACAAATTTTCCTTACAACCGCATGGTACTGGCGTGAAAAGGAGTTAGCCATTGATATGGATTTACCCTCTATCTCGATAAATGGCGACAAACGATTTTTGCATCAAGTATGGATGAACCTAATTTATAACAGCATTAAATTTACTGACTCGGGTGGAACGATTTTTGTTTCAGCACAAAAAGATAACAGCGGTGCAGTTCATGTAGTGATCGAGGATACGGGAAAGGGAATTAGCAAAGAAGATTTACCTTACATATTCGACAGATACTATAAAGGAGATAAAGCACGGAAACGAGAGGAAAGCGGAAGCGGACTTGGACTTTCCATTGTCAAAAAAATTGTCGAACTTCATAAAGGGAGAATTACCGTTCAGAGTGAAGTGGGAGTCGGGACGCGTTTTGAAATCATTCTCCCCCAATAAAGGAAACTTCCATCAGTAGGGGTCTACTGCCCGTTAATGCGGGTTAAAGCGAAATAAGATGGCAATGAGGCCGTCTTACTTCGCTTTTTTAGATTTTGAATGTGTCAGGCTACACATTTTTCACCTTCACACACAATATGGGGTCGCTCCAACATAACGCGAATTTCGTACGTTAAGCAAATTTCGACAAAGAAACAGCCGATTTGACCTTAACGTAGTAAAATCGGCTGTTTCAGATTTAGTGAACGAAGAAAGAATAGTTCTTAGTATTAAAGCTCTCATCTTAAAGGGTACACATGAGCTATTAAATCTCTTCAAAGTTCTCCTTTTCTTCATTTCTCCCAATTATTTTTCTAAATATATTGTATGTTAAGCACTAATTTTTTGATTTTTGGCTGCTTTAGTTTCATTTTTTCCAACTATTCTTTAAATGAAGATATAACCCTCACATTGAACGAGAGTTTGAATTTCCTCTTAATAATTTTTGTATTAAGGGATACAGCCACATGCCCATCAACTTAAGAACGGAAACAAAATGAACTTTCGTTCAAATAAACTAAAAAACCCTTAAAACACTTTTTATCCTTAAAAATGAGCATGCCAAATAAACCTAGGTAGGTATTATTTTTAAAGGTTATGCAACTTTCTTTTGTTTTCTAAGTCCACTATACTCATAGATAACACCCATAATATCAAAGACTGTTTTCTTCTCATATCGATGAGATTTTCGCCCGTTTTTCTGTAGTAGGTGGAATAGGCGGATTAGAATCTTTGTTATTTCTTGGGTGTTTTTCTATATAGCTTGATACAGAAGATATAAATAATCTTGGATCATCCCTATTGCCTTATATTCGCTTAATTCTCTTTTCTTCTTTTGTAAAAGAAGTTGACGCATTTTAAACATAGTAGAGGAGCACAGGAAAATAGCGATTAGCTTTCCATATAGTTGGCACTCTAATCGTTCTTGTTTTACATTACGATAATGATCTATTTTGAAGAGTGATTTCCACGTTTTAAAGACAATCTCTATTTGCCAACGCAAAGTATATAACTCATGTACCTGTTCCATCGGAACCCATTCCCAAGGTGTATTCGTCACGTACATGTTTAATCCCGCTACAACTTTACTTTTCTCTGAGTACGTTCTATTTTTGGATTTTTCTTTTTCCGCGATTTTTGCTTGTCGTTTTTGAAGTTGCTTTTCTGTTAGTCGGTTAAAAATAACACGTGCAAACAGCTGTTGTTTATCACCGATATAAGCATGTTTTAATTCAAATGTTTCTCCAGGCTGTAGTTGATTTAAAATTTGTTTCACATCTATTTGTATGTATTCTGATTGTTTCTTAATTGCACCATTTTTAAAGCATTCTGGGTTTGGATTTTTCACATATACATTCGTATTCAATTTTAAACGAGAAATATAGTATGTACCTCGTTGATCCATTTGATCTAAGTCTTCCAATGAAAAATAACCCAAATCACGAATACATAAATCCCCTGGTCGTAAGGTATCTAAGCATTCTGTACCAAAAGTTTTGTCATTATTTTTTCCTGGCCCAACTTGAAAGTTAAGAAATTCCCCACTGTGCAGATCATATTCTAATTGAATTTTGATTCCAGCTGTTTGGGCACACCCTCCAGAGCCTGGATATATATTCCCTAAAGTATTTGGCACTTGGAATAAGGTAGCATCTAGGATACGAATTCGCCCAAAATAAGAGAAGAGATGATTAGAAAATTGCGTTTGTTCACATACTTTTTGTTGTAACAGTAAAGAAAAATATGTTGTAAAAACAAAACTGCTTTTGTATTTAAGCGTTTATTTAAGCCCTCAGGGCTGAGTAAAGTACCTGTCGCAGCATGAAGCCTACTACATAATCGGACTAAGGGATCGCTTGCCACCCGTTGACTGATCCAAATACAAATAGTAGCTAAGTCTGATCCAGAAAACTTACGTTTTCGCTTTATGAATCCGATTTCTCTTGCAAGTTCTTCTAAGAATACAGGTGTAACATATCGTTGTAATTCTTCAGCAAATGGTAGTAGTTCATCTTGAATCGAGAGATTCATAAGAAAACGTCATCCTTTCTAATTTAGCTTGTTTAGAAAGGATAACGTTTTTGGGTATTTGAGGGTATTAAAATTTCCTAAGTTGATGGGCATGTATGGTGACCCCTTATAGAGCTATCACTTCGGTGATGGCTTTTTGTTTTGTAGGATAATCCTCTTTTCTGTCGAATTGATAGAGTGGACATAAATATAGAACAGAGGAGGATGTTAAAATGAACTACTTTGTTATCCTATTTACGCAAGGTGAAAATTGGGAACAAGGAAAAAGAATTTGGGAGCAAGATTTGGAAAAACACAGAGATTTTTGGAGAGAATACAGAGAAAAGACTGATAAGGTAATAGGTGCAGGCCCTTTTACGGATGACGCTGGCGGCATGATTATTTTAGAAATAGAGAGTCTTGATGAGGCTACAAGAATTGTTAACCTTGATCCTGCTGTTATTGGGAAAATATTTAAAACAACTGTACACCCGTGGCATCCACTTTTGAAAAGATTTTAGGATAGTGTTTTATATAAGGGGTACCGCCACACATCCTTAAGTTGATGGGCATGGGTACCGCTCAACATTTTAACGAAAATATACACTAAGCAAATTTCAGCATAAAGTAAGCCACTTTTTCTTAAAATTGTTTCTTCCTTTTCTCGGCGAAAACCAGCAATAATCCAAACAAATAATAAATGATACTTACCGTAATAACACCATAAACAACCTTATCTTCAGGAAACTTATGTATGTTTAGAAAAGTTTTCTATATTTTTTTATAATAAAAAATATAGAGTTTGAAAAGAAACCTTGTAAAATCAACTGATTATAGATATCCCTAATATAATTTTGATTATTTAGACAATGATAATCACTAGATCTGGGTGTGTGTTAAGCCAGTAAAAAGGAACACTTAGCCCATTGTCCCTAGCAATAATGAGACTTTTATAGTCAGTTGGATTTAATACTGTACTCAAAGCGGGTTGTAGCTTATCCAGTATTGTGATAATAATGATGTAATGATTGGCATAAAGCTCCTCCTAAATTATTACTATATGATAATTATACCAAAATATCCATTTTTTATATAATAAAATAAGTATCGGAGCACTGGTTCTGTTGCAAAATTTTCTACATGAAGCTACACTCTAGAAAACAGGATCTAGGAGAATCAGACATGAGATATTTTAAAGGAAAACAATTCAAGAAAGATATTATTTTAGTAGCTGTCGGCTACTACTGCCGTTTTTCTTTAGGTTATCGTGATGTATCTGAAATCTTGAAAGAACGTGGTATTTCAGTGCACTCAACAACCATCATGCGATGGATTCATGAATATGGCAATCCCATCTATCAAATTTGGAAAGTAAAAAATAAATCTGCACGCTTATGAAACCATTCATGCCCTATATAAACAAAGGCGAAGTCTTCAAAGAGACTCCGCCTTTTCAACGTACAATGAACTTCAACAATTACTAGCTACTTCCTAAACATTGTTCTTCATTTACCAACCTGTTTATGCTTTTTTCAAACTTTGCAACAGAACCAGTTTAACCATCATCATGTTCATGGAACTTTAGGTTATTTAAGTCCAGTTGAGTTCAGAAAACGAGCCCTTAAAAAAGCAGTCTGAATTTGTGTTGACAATCCACACCTCCATCAATACTATCAAAAGAACCTTTATACTGTTACAGCTTGAGAAATCCATTGAGCAGTTAGTTCAGGAGATTCAACAGGAAACTGATGACCGTACTGAATACGTGTAATATCCAAGTGTTCAAACTGCTTTGGGACATGATGATCTTTGTCCAAAGCTCCCCATAGTATCTTAATTTTCCTCTTATCCCATGTCTCGGGATTTAACTGAATGGATTTTGATATAGTTAAGCAAGACATGACCGTAGCGTTAGTTTTACGTATACGGGGGGATTTTAAATCACGGACCACAGAATGAGCGTAATTACTCAATAACTGACTGGATGTTCTGAAGCTATTGGCTTGAAGTAGCTCTTTTTCCAAACGGGCGGGATCCATATATTTTAGAACGAAACTTGTAATACGTCGAAATCTATATTTAGGTTGGATAGGATGCAGTACTGGCTGCAATAAAATGAGTTGTTTGATCAGTGAGGGCAGCCGTTCCATCACTTGAGCCGCAATCAATCCGCCAAATGAATGCCCCACTAATATAACGGGTCTGTTCAACTCAGTGATCATAGTGGAAATGCTCTCTACATAGCCTTCTAGCACAGAAGGATTATGGTGGTAAGGGGTACGCCCAAATCCAGGTAAATCTACGAACCAAGTATTTAAACTGCTTAAAAATTGTGAGAGGGGCAAAAGGGCATCGGCATTGCTGAACGTCCCATGAAGAAAAATAATAGGCGTTTCATTCCTATCTTTCTCTAGCGAAACTAAGTTAGCCCTTCTTCGTTGACTAAAATCTTTCTGCTCATTTTGATTCAGGCCTAAATGATTTAACCGATAATCCAAATCACTAATGATAAAAGGGAGCGTGGACGGAACTACGAATGAATTTCTGCCGTTCCTTTGTTCTATTTCTAATTTACTGTAAACAGGGAATTCCGACTTAACAAGAAAACTCATGGATTCTTTAGGAATACCAAGCATCTTACCAGCACCCATTCTAAGCACAGTTTTCAATAACGGAAGCGGTATAGTTCCTAACGGCTTTGTTGTCTGCAATTCGTGTGCCATGAGTTTGATGAAAGTTCGGATCGACGGACTCTCTTGCTTAGAATCTAAAAGATAGTAGGTATTGCTTGATAACCCTTCTGTATTAGCAAGTTTTGAAATAAACGAAGCCACATGATCAATATGAACCATTGGTAACCAATAATCGTCGCCGCCTGGAACAAGCGGCATAAGATTTCGCCTTACGGCATCGACTAAGATACTAAGGCCTCCAATCTGTTCTGTTTTCCCTGAGAAGGAGTCTCCGACGATTACACTAGGATTAACAGTAGATAAGGGAATGCTCATGTTATGAAGAGATTTTCGTATATAAGAGTCGGCTAAAAACTTCATTTTTTCATAAGGCGGTTGATTGTCCAGCAAATGATCTAGATCCAACAATGCATTTTGTTCATGATAGGGACTCATAAAGCCTGCGACATGGATAAAATGCTTTAATTCTTTTGCAGCGTGGATATCCTGTGCTAGCCGAGCAAGGGATTTTGCAGGGGCGAGGAAAGACTGCTCAGCTTCACTGAGGTTCAACTCAATATTCATTGGACCTCCTGCATGAATAATTAGATCAGTTGCAAGTAATTGCTTGTAGCTGTCAGCACTTAAACCTAATCGAGGCTGCGTTAGATCACCGATAACAGGAACAATGTTGTTCTGTTGATCGGGTGCCAGTTGATTGATGATGGTAAGAAGACGATTTTTTTGACGTACAAGTGCATAAATCTGATGCTGAGAAGCTAACTCAGCGATTAAATGACGTCCAATATAACCAGTTCCGCCGGTCATGAAGATATTCATAATAAAAACACTCCTTTATTATTTTATAGTACTAATTAGTACTAATATATCTAAAAATATTACTTTAGCATGGAAGCTAAAGTAGGAAATAAATTTTTGATCATATCTTGGTTGTTAGAAGCTTGAGCCAAGAAGAGAGCACCCTCAATAGAGGAGACAATCAACATAGCTGTTTGTTTAACGGGCAGCTCTTTCTTTAGTTCTTGTCGTGCAATCCCTTGGGCTAAAATCAATTCAACACCATGCAGCTGTTTTTCAAAAAAACTCTTGATTCTATCTCTAATTTCAACCGCGTCAATAGGCGTCTGTGTATACAGAGTCAGGAAAGGACAACCGCCAAGGTAGTTATTTTGTTCAATAGTATCGCTTAAAATGTGGAGTACCGCTTCTAATTTCTCCTGAACGGTGAGCTCAGTTTGAGACACAATATAATTAATTCGCTGCTCATAATGTGCTATCAACTGATTAACAATAGCGAGCAGCAGCTCCTCCTTGCTCTTAAAATAATAATAAATGTTCGTTTTTGAAACTTTGCTACGTGCGACTATGTCGTCCATGCTTGTTGCCAGAAAACCTTTAGTAAGAAACAATGTAAAAGCGGATTGCAGAGCAATATCTTTATTACTAAGTGTATTTTTTTTCATATTAGTACTATACAGTACTATAAATGGAGAGTCAAGGGAATGATTGATGAAATGCATAGGGGTTCGACCGAGATACGTGTAAAAATAGGTTGTATTTTTACTTTTATTTCCAGATGCGATTTATTGAACTTATAAATATCATTTCATCTATTTTTATTAAGGAATTTGTCTATTATGGGTACACCCCATTGCCATCAAGCTAAAATTTTATAGTACCCCCAGAACGAAATTTTATGTTAACTTGTAATAAAAAGCTTATTTCTTTGTTTTGGGGTGGATCTGTTTTCTTAAGTTGATGGGTATGGGGTACCGCCACATGCCCATCAAGCTAACAACGACAAATACTTAGAGTAGAGCCG
>NZ_KI632504.1:8921-9670 GCF_000504165.1 Bacillus sp. FJAT-14578 | reverse complement strand
CAACGTGCTTTCCTCAGCAGCTTGTTATCTAGTTTTGAAGGAATAACTTTTAAAAAAAGGTTGAAATTCCTTTTGAATAATGTATAATATAATATGTCTGGTGATGATGGCGAAGAGGTCACACCCGTTCCCATGCCGAACACGGAAGTTAAGCTCTTCAGCGCCGATGGTAGTTGGGGGTTTCCCCCTGTGAGAGTAGGACGTCGCCAGGCTTATATGATTCCACAGTAGCTCAGTGGTAGAGCAATCGGCTGTTAACCGATCGGTCGTAGGTTCGAGTCCTACCTGTGGAGCCATTTGGAGAGCTGTCCGAGTGGCCGAAGGAGCACGATTGGAAATCGTGTAGGCGGTTAACGCTGCCTCAAGGGTTCAAATCCCTTGCTCTCCGCCATTTAATACATTTATTCAATTGGCCCGTTGGTCAAGCGGTTAAGACACCGCCCTTTCACGGCGGTAACACGGGTTCGAATCCCGTACGGGTCATCATTTACAGGTTTTAAACCTGTAATACGGAGGATTAGCTCAGCTGGGAGAGCACCTGCCTTACAAGCAGGGGGTCGGCGGTTCGATCCCGTCATCCTCCACCATTTAACATATTATTACCGCGGGGTGGAGCAGTCTGGTAGCTCGTCGGGCTCATAACCCGAAGGTCGCAGGTTCAAATCCTGTCCCCGCAACCAATTATTATAAGGTGGTCCCGTGGTGTAGTGGTTAACATGCCTGCCTGTCACGCAGGAGATCGCGGGTTC
>NZ_KI632504.1:0-8835 GCF_000504165.1 Bacillus sp. FJAT-14578 | reverse complement strand
GAGTGAAGCTGACAAAGAAATTCGATGTTTATCGCAAGCCGTAACATGGCTCGGTAGCTCAGTTGGTAGAGCAAAGGACTGAAAATCCTTGTGTCGGCGGTTCGATTCCGTCCCGAGCCACCACTTACTTAATGCCGGTGTAGCTCAATTGGTAGAGCAACTGACTTGTAATCAGTAGGTTGGGGGTTCAAGTCCTCTCGCCGGCACCATTTTAGATAATTTAATTATGTGGAGGGGTAGCGAAGTGGCTAAACGCGGCGGACTGTAAATCCGCTCCCTCAGGGTTCGGCGGTTCGAATCCGTCCCCCTCCACCATTTATAATAGGGGCATAGTTTAACGGTAGAACAGAGGTCTCCAAAACCTCCGGTGTGGGTTCGATTCCTACTGCCCCTGCCAAAAGAATATGGCGGTTGTGGCGAAGTGGTTAACGCACCAGATTGTGGCTCTGGCACTCGTGGGTTCGATTCCCATCAATCGCCCCATAATTTACTTATAATTATATTCAAATGATTGGGCTATAGCCAAGCGGTAAGGCAACGGACTTTGACTCCGTCATGCGTTGGTTCGAATCCAGCTAGCCCAGCCATTTGCGGAAGTAGTTCAGTGGTAGAACACCACCTTGCCAAGGTGGGGGTCGCGGGTTCGAATCCCGTCTTCCGCTCCATTATACGATTAAGGCGGCATAGCCAAGTGGTAAGGCCAAGGTCTGCAAAACCTTTATTCACCGGTTCAAATCCGGTTGCCGCCTCCATTTACTACATCGCCGGGGTGGCGGAACTGGCAGACGCACAGGACTTAAAATCCTGCGGTAGGTGACTACCGTACCGGTTCGATTCCGGTCCTCGGCACCATTTGTTTTTTGAAAATGCCTTTTATATTATGCCGGTGTGGCGGAATTGGCAGACGCGCACGACTCAAAATCGTGTTCCTTCTGGAGTGTCGGTTCGACCCCGACCACCGGTATCAGGCTTTTTACAGGAGAAATACCTGTTTTCTTTTTTGTTTAGTGTTCGACAAAATCTGATAAAATTTGCGGGTGTAGTTTAATGGTAAAACCTCAGCCTTCCAAGCTGATGTCGTGAGTTCGATTCTCATCACCCGCTCCATACATAAAGGTTACAACGCAGTGTTTCGTTTAAATAAAAACGGGGCATTGCGTTTTTTATTTTTATTGAGAAATATTTATGATTGAGGATCTTCCCCTGATTATTATTGTGAAAGGGGAAAATCCTGATTAATTTTGACTAGCCTTTAACGAAAAATACCGCTTCTCCTCCATGAAGCTGCAAGAACATATCCTTTAGAGATTTGGTCAATTTCTCAGCTTGCTCAGTTGAAAGAGAGGGACGCAGGTAAATGATTTGAATGGCTTCTGTGGTCTTTTCCGTAACAGGTGCCCTTTGTGAGTCTACATACGGGCTGCCAAATGGTCCAGCTTGATCCAAGGAGATTATTTTATTTTTTAAAGAAATGCTTCTTTCATTTAACGCTTTGTAATAGTCCTCCTCTTTGCCAATTGTAATCTCAATATCACCTTGTAAAAATCCACAATCATAAATACCGATAGGGACTTCATATTGCAAAGAGAAAAAGTTATTGAGGTCAACGGCTGAGTTGATGTAAGGAAGGTATGTCTGTTTTTGAATGCGACGGAACAGGGCTTCCGCTGAAGGACGGTATTTACTCGGGTCTGTTCCCAGCTCTTTAAATACTTTTCTCCATTCCGCTACTCCCTCAATTGCTGAAGGGGATTTTGTTTCTAAATCAAAAAATATGGATTCTTGAAACAACCGAAGCCGCCCTTTTAACATTTGGGGAGATGCTCCTACAAAAATATGTTTATAATGAATAATGCCAATCTTAAAATGTTGGATTTTTTCTTTAATGCTTGAGTGTATACAAACTTCCATTTACTTACGCTCCCTTATTGACGGATTATCCTTTATTATAATAATTGTTGGACTGAAAAGAAATCAAATAGCCTTTTGGCTTTTTAATATGTTACAGGATAGAGGAATGTTTGCTTTCGATTGTACGAGAACAGGATTTTTGAATTAAACAACCACGGAAGAGAGGAGGAAACAAGTTGTTGAATATGATGCAGCTAAAAGATGAAATCATTGCTTACAGTAAAACCATTGGCATCGATAAAATTGGATTTGCGAGTGCCTCCACTTTTGAAGAACTCAAGGGACGATTAATTGCTCAGCAGGAGTTAGGTTATCAATCAGGTTTTGAAGAGCCTGATATTGAAAAGCGAACGAATCCAGAGTTATTGCTTCCCAAAGCCAAATCAATCATTGCAATTGCACTTGCATATCCATCAAAAATGAAAAATTCGCCCAAAAGCACGAAGCAGGAGCGAAGAGGCATCTTCTGCCGGGCTTCCTGGGGGAGAGACTACCACATGGTTTTACGCGATCGTCTTGAAAAATTGGAGCAATTCATTTTAGAAAAAGTGCCAGAGGCAAAACTGAAGTCTATGGTGGATACAGGCGAACTTGCAGACAGGGCGGTTGCGGAGAGAGCGGGAATAGGGTGGAACGGTAAGAATTGTGCTATTATTACACCCGAATTTGGTTCTTATGTATATTTAGGAGAGATGATTACTAACTTGCCTTTTCCTCCTGATACGCCAATGGAAGATCGCTGTGGAACTTGCAATAGGTGCATTGAAGTTTGTCCAACAGGGGCGCTTGTAGGACCAGGGCAATTAAATTCACAACGTTGTATCGCATTTTTAACTCAGACAAAGGGATTTTTAGCGGAAGAGTTTCGAGTGAAATTAGGGAACAGATTATATGGGTGTGATACTTGCCAGACTGTATGTCCAGAGAATAAGGGGAAAGACTTTCATTTTCACGCGGAAATGGAACCAGATCCAGAGCTGGCGAAGCCTTTATTGAAGCCGTTGCTTCATATGAGCAATAGAGAGTTTAAAGAGAAATTTGGGCATGTTTCCGGGTCGTGGCGAGGAAAAAAACCAATTCAGCGAAACGCCATTATCGCATTAGCGCATTATAAGGATTCAACGGCTGTTGCAGATCTAGTAAAGCTACTGAAGGAAGATGTACGTCCGGTTATCAGAGGAACAGCTGCGTGGGCGTTAGGGAAGATTGGAGAAAAGGATGCTTTAGAGGATTTGGAAAAAGCGTATGATAGAGAACAAGATGCAGAGGTGCGAGCCGAAATCGAAAAAGGGTTACAAATGCTCAAGATGGAAAGTCCGTGAATGTTGTATTAAAAAGAGAGGGGTTCATCATAGCGTTATAATAAAACGTATGAAAGTGGTGAAACCTTTGTTATCCAAAAAACATGTTTTGCATGCATTAATTACAGCAAGAGCGGAAGGTTTAGTGAATGGCCGTGTTGCAAGAGATTTTTCTCCCTTTCTTTCTCCTAAAATCGAGCAAAAAACAAATGCGTTTCGAAAAAGAGGAGCTGAGCTCGTGAAGTGCACAGCGAAAGGGAAAATACGCTCTGTAGAAAAAGGCGATACGAAAACGAACATATTATATGATGTGCACCTTCAATCTTTGGTTAAACAGGGCAAATTTTTTTATATAGAAGAAGAAATGGAAACAAGGATAGCCGTTTTTTATAAAAATACGCTTATCACCGATCAATTAATTGACTTGTTAGAAGAAGAAGCAGCCTGCGAATATGTTGAAAAAAATGATGCTGAAGGAGAGCCTGTCGAAATGAGGGCGGACTCTTATAATCGGTTAGCCGTTGTACGCTATGCAGAAACGTGGTGGAATAGTTACAATCCGAAGTATAAAAAATTTGAAAACGATTGTACGAACTTTATTTCTCAGTGTGTCCACGAGGGCGGTTCGCCGATGCGCGGCTATCCGAATAAAGGAAAAGGCTGGTGGATGCAAAATAATTCATGGAGCTATAGCTGGTCGGTTGCGAATTCATTTCGTGCTTACTTAAAACACTCAACGGTGGGTTTAAAAGCGAAGCAAGTAACTCAAGCGCATGAACTGATGCTGGGCGATGTGATTTGCTATGACTTTGAAGGAGACGGAAAATGGAATCACACGACAGTGGTAGTCGCCAAAGATGCGAATGGGATGCCCCTCGTCAATGCCCATACGTACAATAGCCGAATGAGATATTGGGCTTATGAAGATTCCACGGCATATACACCAAATATTCAGTACGAATTTTTCCATATTCTCGGTTAGATTGGGGACTTTTGTTTTGAATGGATAGTGGTATAATGAAAATTAGATTTTTTGTTAGAGGTGAAATTTGTGGGACTACATGTTGTTTTATATCAACCAGAGATTCCAGCCAATACAGGCAATATTGCCAGAACTTGCGCTGCGACCGGAACAACTTTACATTTAATCCGTCCATTAGGATTTTCAACCGATGATAAAATGTTAAAACGGGCAGGATTGGATTATTGGGAACATGTGAAAGTTGTTTATTATGACTCATTAGAAGAAGTATTTGAAAAGTACAACGAAGGTCAATTTTATTTTCTTACAAAATTTGGCCAAAAAGCACACAGTACGTTTGATTACAGTAATACAGCTCAAGATCATTTCTTTGTGTTTGGGCGTGAGACAACTGGGCTTCCAAAAGAGGTTATCCAAGCTAATATGGAACGTTGTCTTCGTGTCCCGATGAATGATAAGGTAAGGTCATTAAATTTGTCAAACACTGCTGCGATTCTTATTTACGAGGCTTTAAGACAACAAAATTTTCCTGGTCTATCGTAAAACTGAATGAACGAGATTGAAGTAAAGAAGCCTTCCCATCTATAAGTGATGAGAAGGCTTTCATTGTATGAAAAAGAAAATTATTTACGTTTTACACCAGGCTTATCATTATATCCAGCTGTAAAAATGGCCGATATGAATGCTGCCATGACGCCTAATACTAAAATGGTTCTCACCGCTGTCTTCCTCCTTTACTTCACTTTCATTTCTGTACGTTACTATAAATTTATTATAGCCTATGAGCCTGCCTGTTTGAAAGGAAAGGATGGACAAAATTTAACAAAGTATTTAAAGTTTTTAGATTTACGAAGTGAAAAAAAGCATGTTCAAGGACATCCTTGCATAGATTGTATTAATCTTGGTCACTAGCATCAATGGTAGGGGAGGTCCTTTAATGGATATATTAAAAAAGATTGGAATGTATCGTGAAGAAGAACAAAGGCTCAAGTGGGAAGGCACCTTCGCGGAGTATTTAGAGATTTTAAAAGAGAAACCTTTAGTTGCACAATCAGCCCATTCAAGAGTTTACAATATGATCAAAGATGCTGGTTATGAAGAAGTGAATGGAAAAAGAAAATATCAATTTTTCAGTGGCCAATTATTTGGTTTGGAGGAAGCGCTGGAACGGCTTGTAGAGGAATATTTCCATCCGGCAGCGAAGCGCTTGGATGTTCGGAAGCGAATTTTATTGTTAATGGGTCCTGTAAGTGGTGGTAAATCGACGTTGGTGACGATGCTGAAGCGGGGGCTGGAGAAATACTCCCATACAGACAATGGTGCTATTTATGCTATTAAAGGGTGCCCAATGCATGAAGACCCACTGCATCTGATTCCTCATCATCTCCGTGATGACTTTTATGATGAGTATGGAATTCGTGTAGAAGGATACCTATCACCGCTTAATATGATGCGACTTGAAGAAGAATATGGCGGACGGATTGAAGATGTGTTAGTGGAAAGAATCTTCTTGTCCGAAAACAAACGTACAGGCATTGGAACGTTCAGTCCATCTGATCCTAAGTCACAGGATATTGCAGACTTAACGGGAAGCATCGACTTCTCCACGATTGCGGAATTTGGTTCCGAATCGGACCCGCGAGCTTATCGATTCGATGGTGAGCTGAATAAGGCAAACCGAGGGATGATGGAGTTCCAGGAAATGCTTAAGTGTGATGAAAAATTCTTATGGCATTTACTATCTCTTACTCAGGAAGGGAACTTTAAAGCTGGTCGTTTTGCTTTAATTAGTGCAGATGAGCTGATTGTAGCCCATACGAATGAAACGGAGTATCGTTCATTTATCTCAAACAAGAAAAATGAAGCTCTCCATTCTCGGATTATTGTCATGCCAATTCCATATAACTTAAAAGTAAGCGAAGAAGAGCGAATCTACGAAAAAATGATTAGGGAAAGTGATGTATCAGACGTACACATTGCTCCACATACTCTTCGTGTAGCGGCGATGTTTAGCATTTTAACGCGTTTAAAGGAAGCGAAAAAAGGCGATATCGATTTAGTGAAGAAAATGAGACTGTATGACGGCCAGGCAGTTGAAGGATATAATGATGCAGACGTAGAGGAATTAAAGAAGGAGCATGCGGATGAGGGAATGAGCGGCATCGATCCACGCTATGTTATTAACCGCATTTCCTCAACCATTATTCGTAAGGAAGTAAAAGCCATTAATGCACTCGATGTGCTGCGTTCCTTGAAAGAAGGCTTAGACCAACATCCGTCCATCCCGAACGAAGATCGGGAGCGTTATTTAAATTACATTTCCTTAGCCAGAAAAGAATACGATGAAATTGCCAAAAAAGAAGTTCAAAAAGCATTTGTCTACTCGTATGAAGAATCCGCCAAGACATTGATGGATAACTATCTAGACAATGTTGAAGCATATTGCAATAAAAATAAGCTGCGAGATCCTTTAACAGGGGAGGAAATGAATCCGGACGAAAAGCTTATGCGTTCTATTGAAGAGCAAATCGGTATTTCTGAAAATGCGAAGAAAGCTTTCCGTGAAGAAATCTTAATTCGTATTTCGGCTTATGCACGCAAAGGAAAAAGATTTGACTATAACTCTCATGAGCGTTTACGTGAAGCGATTCAAAAGAAACTGTTTGCAGACCTTAAGGATGTAGTGAAAATCACAACATCTACGAAAACGCCGGATGAACAGCAATTGAAGAAAGTTAACGAAGTTGTGGCTCGACTAATTGACGAGCACGGATATAATTCCGTTTCTGCCAATGAACTGCTTCGCTATGTAGGAAGTTTATTGAATCGATAAGAGGAACGCTGCCGCTTTGGCAGTGTTTTTCTTTTTTGAAGGTTATGTTAAAGAAAAAATGCAATAACCATTTTTGGTTCGTTCGAAAAGGTCTTTTTGAACGCTTTGGCGTCTATCCTCCAATAAGAATGTTTAAGAAAATGACTTCTTTGGTATACGTTTGAAGATAGAAAGCGGCGGGAATTGTACAACTAGAGGTGATAAGAATGAAAGAAGAACAAAAACCTAAGAATAGCTCTATGACACAGAATTTAGAGGAAATGAAGGAACACGGGGAGGTAATGGAAAAGATGGATACAAACAAGCAGGTGAAACAAAAGGGAATGGAACCGGACCCTAAACAGGATTAAGGAAGCAGCAAATGTTGTATATAAGATTAACACTTGGACAAGTACAAAACTTGTCTATTTTTTATGGGGAATCGCCCAATTATCTTAATTATTTGTCAATTATCTTAGATTTATGCATAGTATAAGAGTAACCAACCTTTCTAAAGGGGACGTTGATTCACTAAAGCAGTCATCATAATCTATGCAATGGATTTCTGTAAGGTGACTGTTTTTTCAATAAAGAAAAGTTTTCATTGGTAAAGCAATGGAGAGCTCCACATTATGGAGATTGAATGAGTCAGTCTTAGCGACAGTTTTTCTTCTATTCAAGAAGCGAAAATTTACCTGTCGATTAGGATAAAAGGAGTAAGGAGGGGGAAAAGGATGGGAAAAGAAGATAACAAAAATTTTGCGATTTCAAAAGAAGATTGGTCCCTCCATCGAAAAGGCCATGATGATCAGAAAAGGCATCAAGAGAAAATTCAAGAGGCAATTAAAAATAATCTTCCCGATCTGATTACAGAAGAAAATATTATCATGTCAAATGGAAGAGATGTTGTCAAGATTCCAATTCGTTCTTTGGATGAATATCGTATTCGCTATAACTATGACAAAAATAAGCATGTTGGTCAAGGCGATGGAGACAGCAAAGTAGGAGACGTTGTAGCAAGAGACGGTTCTGGAGGAAAAGGCCAGCAAGGGGCCGGTAAAGGCCAAGGAGCAGGAGACCAGGCCGGTGAGGATTATTATGAAGCTGAAGTATCTTTAATGGAATTGGAAGAAGCTTTGTTCGCACAATTGGAACTGCCTCGTCTAAAAAGAAAAGAAAGCGATCAAAATGTTGTGCAGCATATTGAGTTTAATGATATCCGGCGAACCGGATTAATGGGGAATATCGACAAAAAAAGAACGATGATGTCGGCTTACAAACGCAATGCAATGAGCGGTAAGCCTAGTTTTCATCCCATTTTTCCGGAAGATTTAAAGTTTAAAACGTGGAATGAAGTATTAAAACCTGAATCCAAAGCCGTTGTTCTTGCCATGATGGATACAAGTGGATCAATGGGGATTTGGGAAAAGTATATGGCTCGCAGCTTTTTCTTCTGGATGACGCGCTTTTTACGCACTAAATATGAGAGGGTCGATATTGAATTCATCGCCCACCATACAGAAGCGAAGGTTGTATCGGAAGAGGATTTCTTCTCAAAGGGAGAAAGCGGAGGTACCATTTGTTCGTCCGCTTATCGAAAGGCGCTGGAGCTCATTGAGCAAAAATATGATCCGGCCCGCTATAATATTTATCCATTTCACTTTTCAGATGGAGATAACTTAACTTCAGATAACGCCCGTTGTGTCAAACTTGTCCATGATTTGATGAAAGTGTCTAACATGTTTGGCTATGGGGAAGTGAATCAATACAACCGCCACTCCACTTTAATGTCTGCATATAAAAACATCAACGACGAGAAGTTCCATCAT
>NZ_AYSE01000022.1 GCF_000504165.1 Bacillus sp. FJAT-14578 | reverse complement strand
TTTGTGTAGTTACAGTCATTTTTTATTCCCCTTTTCTGTTTTAAGATAAAATCGGCGTTTTTTTATTTTCAATCGTTTTCTCGATTGCTTTCACAATACCTTCATACCCGGTGCAGCGGCACAAGTGTCCAGAAAGCATTTCTTTTATTTCTTTAGTAGAAGGGTCTGGATTTTTTTCAAGATAATCTGAAGTAGACATTAAAATACCAGCTGTGCAGAATCCACATTGCAAACCATGGCATTCAATAAAGTTCTTCTGTAAATCTGTTAACTCGCCGTTTGGCGCCAATCCCTCAACTGTTTTGATTTCGTTCCCATCCGCTTGTACTGCAAACATGAGACAACTTCTTACTGCCGAACCATTGACATTTACGGTACAAGCACCGCAAACACCGTGTTCACATCCAACATGTGTACCTGTCAGCCCGCACACATCTCGAATAAAATCACTTAATAACATTCGAGGTTCCACTTCTTCTTGATAGACTTTACCATTAATGGTTACTTCTATTTGTTGTCGTCCCATTTCGCTACCTCCTTGCTCTTTCATAAGCTTCGGTTAATACACGCTTCGTTAATACTTTAGCAAGATGAATACGATATTCTGCTGAAGCATGAAGATCCGATTCTGGATCCACTTCAAGTTCGACACTTTCCACAATTTGATCCAGCAACGAATCTGACAATGTCTCTCCTACCAGTAAATCTTCTGCATCGCCAATTAATAACGGAGTGGCTTCAACTCCTCCAAGTGCTAATCTTACTGAAGAAATTTGGTCTTCATCATCAATTGTCATATGACAAGAAGCGGCCACTAACGCGAAATCCCCATGTCGTCTTGCAATTTCTTGAAATGAGTAACCTTGTCTACCTTCACTGATTGGAATCGTAACCTCTGTTAAAATCTCTGTCGGCATAATGTCCGTCGTCAAGTAGGTAACAAATAAATCTTCTGCATCAACGCTGCGAACTTCGTCCACTGAAGCAATTTGCACGGAACCGTTTAAGGTTAGCAATGCAAGCGGAAGTTCCGCAGTTGGATCGGCATGAACAATGCTTCCGCCGATGGTCCCTCTGTTCCTTGTCTGCACATGTCCAATTTGGGTAACGGCTTCTGTTAACAGACCGCAGACATCGGCTACTATTTCAGATTGTTCAACGGTACTTTGTCTTGTCAACGTTCCTATTTTAAGTACATTTCCTTCATTTTTTATATAATTAAGTTCATCTTCTAAGCCATTTATATCAATTAAGCTCTTTGGTGATGCAAGGCGCATATTCATAATCGGCACTAAACTTTGTCCGCCGGCAATGATTTTCCCATCATCGCCGAGTTCTTCTAATAGATTTAATGCTTCAGCAAGTGTTGTAGGTTTATAGTAATCAAATTTTGGTGGTTTCATTTTTTCCCTCCCCTTCCGTTATGCCGCTTTAAGATCAATATTCAGATTCAGTACGACTTTTGCTTAAGGTGTTGGCACTTTCTCTTTTGCTTCGCTGATTAATTTCCAGATGCGAGTTGGGCTTAATGGCAGATCATCAATCATAATATCTAAATGTGCTAAAGCATCACTTACTGCATTGGCAATCGCTACGGGTGCACTCATTGTATTTCCTTCACCTAATCCTTTTGCACCTAACGGCGTAAGAGGGGACGGCGATTCTGTATGTTTAATCGTAACCCGAGGAATTTCCGGTGCCGTTGGGCATAAGTAATCCATAAAAGATCCCGTTAAGAACTGGCCATTCTTGTCATAAGCTAGTTCCTCGTATAAAGCACCGCCTAAGCCATGTGCCAAACCGCCCATAATTTGTCCATCTACAATCAAAGGATTTAGAAGCTTTCCAGCATCATGGACAGTAAAGTAATCAATAATTTTCACTTCGGCTGTATCCGGATCAATTTCAACTGTCACCATATCCGCAACAAATCCGTATGTGACAGAGGAATTGATTCGATCGTCTTTATCAGGCGGCTCTGCGACTTCCGCTGTATAATAATACGTTTCATAGATTCCCGGCTGCATTCCTTCAGGCAATGAAAGAGGATGCCAATGTGCGAGGCCTGCTGCGCGTTTTACCGGAAACTTTTTAGCAGGATTATCCTTTACGTAAATAACGCCATCTTTCTGTTCCAGCTCTGAAACGTCTACTCCGAGTTGATGGGCTGTAATTTTAAATAGTTTTTCACGCACTTTATGCGCAGCATAATAAACAGCACTTGAACCTAACGCGGCAAAACGACTTGAGTAGCTTCCCGAAGCAATGGACCATGCACTCGTCGATGTATCCAGTTCTGCAACAACATTGATTTGCTCTCTCGGAATACCTAAAACTTCAGATACAATTTGTGCTGAAACGGTTTCGTGTCCTTGACCGGACGGCGTCGTACTAATTCTGACGTTCACACTGCCTAATGGGTCCATTGAAACGGTAGCAGCTTCAGCACACCCTGATTTCGGCAATGAATTTGCTCTTTCTTCTGGTGTTAAAGCAACTGTAATATAACCCATATTTGAGCCGGACGGTTCGACGATACAGGCAAGACCGACACCTAATATTTTCCCATTTTGACGTGCTTCTTCCTGTTTCTTTCTAAACGCTTCATATTGCCCCGTTGTAAGTGCCAGTTCAAACGAATTCTCATAATCCCCGCTGTCGTAAATACCACCTGAAGCCGTTGTGTATGGGAATTGTTCTTTTTTGACCAGGTTTTTTCGAATAACGTCTGCATGGTCCATATTAAGCTCTTTAGCCACTAGCTGCATGATTCGTTCCAACGGGAAGTAAAGCTCCTGCCCCCCGTAACCGCGAATTAAGCCGGTAGGCGACTTATTTGTCATCACTGCATACGCATCAATCGCTAAATTCGGAATATCGTATGCCCCTGTTGAGTTTGCATGGTTACGATATAAACTGGCTGGTTCTGGTGCGCGAATATACGCGCCAACGTTGTCAATCAGTTTCATTCTTAATCCTGTAACTTTGCCAGTATCTTTTACCGCTACTTCAATGTACGTAACGCGATCGGTCCCACTGGCACTTGAAGAAAGATGTTCCTGTCTGTCTTCAATCCATTTGACTGGACAACCGACAAGCTTACTTGTTATGGCAGTAAGAACGATATACGGGAAAATCCCTGCTTTTATTCCATAACTTCCTCCGATATCTTTTGGAACAATGATCCTTAACTTATTGCTTGGAATTTGTAATGCTTGAGCCATAATCGCCTGGATAACGAATGGCCCATGAAAATTTGCATTGACTGTATATTGATCGCTGGCAGGATCATAGTCTGCAATCACCCCATATGTTTCTACAGGGGTAGCTGTATATTTTGGAAACTTGAATTTATGCTTTACGATTCGATCGGCTTCTTTGAAAGCTTGATCAACATCCCCGTAATGAAATTGACGATGATTGGCAATATTTGATCCGACGTTTTCATGCAAAATCGGTGCATCTTCTTCCAATGATTCTTCAATATCAACAAGGGGTGGTAACGATTCATAAGAAACCTTAATTTTTTCAAGCGCGTCCTCAGCAATATAACGGTCCTTAGCTACTATAATGGCAACAGGTTCTCCTACATACCTCACCTTATCGATTGCGAGAGGATAATACTTAACAGGTGCAGTGACACCCACACTAAACGGCTTTAAAAGATTTTTGATGTCTTGTCCTGTTACAACTCCTTTGACTCCCGGCATTTTTTCTGCCTCGGTTGTATCAATGGATTTAATATAAGCATGGGGATGCGAGCTTCGTAAAATAGCCGCATGTCCTGTATTTATAGTCGTACCGAGATCATCGATGTATTTTCCTTGACCAGTCAGCAGCCGTTTGTCCTCTACTCTCGTCGCAGACTTACCAATTACTTTTGTCATTTTCTAACCTCCTCTTTTTTAATCAATCGCTGATAATCTTCAAATGTGTCAATATCAGGAATGTTCATCTGATTGACTTCAGCATAAACCACTTCTTTGCTGAATGTTTGGATCACTGATTTTCCGCCGCTATCTCCATTTATCTCTAAAAGATAAGGAAACATATTTCGTTTGAATAAAACCGGATGTCCTTTCTCGTTATTCCAAAAGACAGACTGGACAACCGATGGCTTATGCTGCAAATGATAAGTCTCCACCACTTTATTAATCGAACTTTCCGATATTTCCGGCTGGTCTCCTAAAAGAATGACCACTGCTTCCACTTCCCCCGGCAGCGAACGTAAACCCGCTTTAATGGAGGTTGACATCCCTAAATGTGAATCATGGTTTTGGACAACTTGCTTTATACCAGGAATGGAAGCTTCCTTACACAGCCCTTCAACCTTCGGATTGATGACAACGATTACACCATCAAGAAGCGAATGTAAAGATTTCTTAATCACATGCCGAACGAGCGGTTTTTGCTCATACGGCAAGAGCATTTTGGCGGTACCCATTCTTCTTGAGGAACCTGCGGCTAAAACCATTCCCCAGATTTCATGTTTCATACCAACGATGAGCCTTCACGCTCCTCTGCTGCATGGGAAGCAATATGGCCGTTTCCTTTTGTTTGTTTTAAATGCACGGAATTGCCGCCGCGATGAACATTGATCAATTCTGCCGTAATACTCAAGGCAATTTCTTCAGGATTCTTTGCACCGATGTCAATGCCTACAGGACTATAAACCCGCTCGAGCTTTAATTCATCTGTGGAATAATGGTTGAATAACGGCTGCAGCAGCTGTGTCGTCCTTGTTATCGGCCCTAGAACTCCAATATAGGGTACGTTGGATTTCAAAAGCGTTTCCAATACAATTTGGTCTTGAATAAAATGATGGCTCATCACAACGGCATATGTATTTTCATTTAACGAAACGCTCGGATGTTCATCTCTTTGATAGCAAATTAACTCATCAGCCAATGGAAAATTTGTTTCATTGACAAAACCGGGTCTATGATCAGCCACTTTTACTCTCCAACCTAAATTTTTTACTGTCTTGACTAACGGAACAGCGTCTGGTCCAGCTCCAAAAACAAACAGTGTCGGTACCGGATCAATATAATCAAAGAATACTTCCTTGTTATTTTTCAATGTAACAAGCTTTGATTTTCTTTGTTGCAATGTCGGGAAGTAGTTGAAATGATCAATAGAAATAACATCCTTCTCAATAGGAACAACCCACTTTTCACCGATTTTAGATTCGTCGTTACATGCTGTAACCGTTGCAATGATTTTAGCTTTGCTTGTTGTAAAAGCTTCTTTCATTAACTCGCTTTTTTCAGGATGGCCGGCGGGATCATATAGTTCGAGAAGAATTTCTACCGCCCCGTTACAGCCGACTCCAAGCCCCCAAACTTGATCTCCTTCGTCCCTGAAATCATAATAGATTTTTTTGGGCCTCTCAGTCTGTAAAACTTCTTTTCCATGTTCAATGACATCGCTTTCAACGCATCCCCCGCTTACTAAGCCTATTAACTTTCCATCCTCAGCAAAAAAGCATTTTGCCCCTTCTTTCTGATAAGCTGATCCTTCGACACGAATGATAGTGGCCAAAATGCCTCTTTTCTTCTCTCGACCACACCTTTCCATCTCATTTACTATTGTTAGCATGAAAACCCCTCCTGAAGTTTTAAAATCTTATTTTCGTTAGCCGATTCTTTTATACTTTTTCTGTCCGTTCCCAGAAAAAGTGCTCACGATATTGAGTTGGCGTTTTCCCTTCAATTTTTTTAAATGTTGTTGCAAAATAACTAGAATTGGCAAAACCCGTGCTATTCGCAATGATGTCGATTGGCAGTGACGTCATTCTAAGCATATTTTTTGCCTTCTGAACACGAATCCAAGATAAGTATTCGATAAACGTCATCCCCATTTCTTCTTTAAAAGATTTACTGAAATAGGATGGACTTAAATAAACTTTATCAGCAATATTTTTAAGAGTAAGACATTCATTGTAATATAACTGAATGTACTGGACAGCGCTTTCAATCGGCTTTCTTAAGTCAAGTTCAAATTTGTCTTCATGATTTACCGTCTGATTGATTTCTTGTTTAAGAACTGGTTTTAACACACGTTCGAATGTGTCCAAAAGTTGATTTCTAGTAAGCGGTTTCAACAAATAAGCTGAAAAGCCTGCATTAATGGCGGATTGAACGATTTCAAACATCTGCAGTCCACTAATGACAATAATTGGCAAATCTGGATAAAGATGAAGGGCGTTTTTTCCAAAAGTGATCCCATCCATATCAGGAAGTGAAACATCCAGCAAAAGCGCGCTTGGACGGGACTGTTTCAACATCGTCATTGCTCTCTGTGCGGTATTGGCTTCATAAATACGAAGAAAACTATAATCGCTGTTTTCAACAATATGTCGTATATCGCTTGTGCAACGAGAGTCTGTATCAACAATTAAAAGTTCAGCCATAGGACGCCCCCTTACCTCTAAATCTTTTATCAACATAATTAAATTTATATTCAGTATAAAAGATTCAGAAAATAGTAGTTTTAATTTTTTAAGATGAGTATTATAAAAATTTGTCAAATTATAAAATAAAATAGATTAGAATAATAGTTCTGTGTAAAGTTTATATGAAACAGCAGATAAAACGGATGAGCCAATTCAGCAGAATTTCGCTCATCCACTTCTGACTAAATAAATTCTACTAAATAGATATAGTCGCAAAGAACTGTGTCAACGTTGTTGTTGACACAGTTTTTTATCCTCCAATATAAGACATTTCAATTTTCTCACGATTTTTCATCGTCTCTTCTGTACGTTCGTCCGAATAACAATCCTTCCTCTTATTCCACACTTCTGTGACCGCCCATGCTATCTCTTCGTCTGATGCTGCTGATCTGACCAAATCTCTCAAATCAAAGCCTTTTGCGGCAAATAAGCATGTATACAGCTTTCCTTCTGCTGAAAGGCGGGCAAAGATTCTTGCCAGCCGCTCGATTTCTTCAAATGTAAGAAGATGTTCCGTTGGCATAAATGTATAGTCTTGATCGAAAATGTCAGCAGGCATGCAATACGTACACTGGAAATTACAACGATCTGTCACAGAAATACGCAAATCACGCAATGGACGCTTCTATTGGTCATGTATGGGTAAATGTTTCATGATGTTCTCTCCAATCTAACATTATTCAATCATTACTATTTTAATGGTGATACATGAATGTATTAAAAAACCTAGAGGGTGTTATATTTATGCTTTCACATTCTATGCAAACATTTTAGAATCTTCTTTTTTTACATTTTGGTGATTACGGCTTACTTTGAAATCATCTTTTTCAATGATGAGAGAAACCGCAATACCACCCAATATAGCCCAGAATGGGGAACTTACATCATAAAAATTGACTCCTGACATCGCAATGATTAAGGCAAAAAATGAGCCAACTTGGAATTGCGGCTTAGAAAATGCTTCTTGCAATGAACTTAAAAGGACTCCAATCATCGCCAGCCCTGCAATAGTACCGATCAATACTTTCGGCATAGCAACTACAAATGGCAAAACTACACCCGCAAATAATCCAAAAGCAGAAAATAACACACCGCACACAACAACTGATGCATATCTCCCTTGTTTTTGACCAGCTTCTTTTGATGAACAAATTGCTGTCATCGATCCTGCGATATTGGCGTTATGCCCTCCAAAAAACGACGTAACCATCCCACCGATGCCGCTGACAATGGTCATCTTATTGACTGGCGGCTTATAGCCTTGTGCCATCAAAACACCTATAGCTTGAGCGTTTTCAGCACCAATTACTAAAAGGGCAAGCGGAATGCCTATTGAAATAATCGCATCAATATTGAACGATGGTGTCACAAGCTGAGGTACGATAAAGCCCGGTTCCATATTTTTCACCTGGAATTGCCCCATCGCTGCCGCTAAAATAACAGCAGCCGCCAATGACATTAAAATGGGGGGGAACTTTTTCATAAAGCGTGATGAAAAAAGATAAACGAGGATTGCTGAACCTGCAATGACCGGTGCTTGTTCGACTGATGCAATCATTTCTGTCCCGAAGCGTATCATCGCTCCGACAACCATTGCCATAACGATTGGAAGCGGTATCCAGTTCATCACTTTACCGATGATTCCTGTAATCCCTAAGATAAAGACGATTATGCCTGCCGTTAAATAAGCACCGGCTGCCTCGCTTAAAGAAAAATTGGACAATGAACCGGCTACTAATACAGCACCAGGAATAGAATAAGCACCGGCAATCGGTATCCTATGTTTCAGGGAAATCATTAATCCTAAAATCCCTCCGAAGAAATAAACGGCAAATAACCAAGAAATCGTCTGAGCTTGAGTTAATCCTCCATTTGTTGCTCCGTTTATAATGATCAATGCCGGACCTGTACAACCAAAAATTGCTGCCAGAGCTCCGGCACCGATTGTATTGACATTTAAATAATTTGAAAACTCTTTTATTTTTTTCGAAATCTTATTTTGTCGCATCTCTTTCCCCCTCTTCTCATACATGTGTCTCATTTACAATCCTAGAACCATTCAGGAAGGATTAATGATGGATGAGGCCGTCTCTGAAGAAGGTGTCCATTGTTACGCTGCAAAGAAAATGTAGTCTATGCACTAATTGTCTTTTTATTTTCTGTATATTCTTTCCCGTCTTTTTTCTTATAGTCCTCACGGTCAAGCAATAAGGAAACAATAAATCCTGCCAATAGAGCCCAGAAAGCGGAACCAACTGAAAATACGGTTACATTAGAAATAGCTATAAGAAACGCGACCATCGCTCCATTTTTAAATTTCCCGTTGAAAGCTCCCGCGAATGTGCTAATAAATACGGCAAATATCGCAAGACCGCCCAGAACGGAAAGCAATTGACCCGGAACAACCGTTGAGATGGCAATAACAATTCCGGCTACTAAACCAAAGCAAATCCAGATCATTCCGTCAAAAACAGCGGCTACATATCGTAAATTTTTATCTTCACCTGCTGCATCACTAGAAACCATCGCTGTACTTGGGCCCGCTATAACAGTAGGATGTCCTCCAAATAATGAGTTAACAATTGTACCAATACCCGGAAGAGTAAACATGGCATTGATAGGAGGTTTATATCCCGTAGCAAAAAGCACCCCGACAGCCTGCATATTCTGAACCCCAACAATAAGGATGATTAAGGGTAAAGAAAGTTCTAAAGTAGCTTGAATACTAAAATGGGGTACGACAAATATAGGTTGAGCAATGGAAGGTTGTATCGATCCCCAGTTCGTCTGACCAAGTGCCGTAGCGACTAACCCTCCCACTATCATTGCTCCTAAAATAGGCGGGAATTTTTTCGAAAACTTTTTCATCGCCATCAAAAAGAAAAATGTTGCAAAGGCACTCCCTGCAACGGCCGGTGCCTCTACCACAGCCTGAATGGCTTTGATGCCAAAAGAGAGAAGGACTCCAGCAATCATACCTAACATGACAGGAAGAGGAATATGTTCTATAACTTTCTTAATTAATCCTGATAGTCCAAGAAGTGTAACCACTAGTCCAGCAACAATACATGCTCCAACGGTTTCATTAATAGACATGTGCTTTAAGGCACTGCCTATTAAAATAGCACCAGGTATACTATAAGCAACCACAATTGGTAGACGATAGCGCAATGACATGACAAGTGTAAAAAAACCTCCTGCTGCATAAATAATAAACAACCAGGAAACAGCCTGCTCAAGCGAAAGATTTCCCTCTTTAGCCGAATTCATTACAATTAGACCTGGCCCCATAATGCTAAACATCGCAGCTACAAATCCAGTTCCAAGAGCAGCGGGAGTTAAATTACCGAAAAAATCTTTTATATTTTTCCTAACATCCGTACCTTTTTCAATACTCATTTAGGAAACCTCCTTTTTCATCTCTAAACATAAAAATGCAGAAATGCCCGATTCCAGCACGCAAACTCCTGTTGGATTTGATCATGATGTTTTGTAGGATGCAAGAGCATTTTTCATTTTCGAGCCTTCCAAAAGGGCTCGCTTATTAAGTCTTTCAGGTAATGTTCATTCGTCCGATATTGTGATTGATTTCCCGCCACAGATATAGATAGTTCTCTGTAAAGTTAAGATGCAGAAAGCGGCCACCTCATCATGTATACGCTTCCATTTTTTTCATAATTTAATAAAAGAAACTTCCATCAGTGGGGGTCTTACCGACCGTTAATACGAAGTAAATAACACTAGAAAGATATTCACCGGCAGCCTCTACCAGTGAATATCTTTTTATCACGCATTCACTGGAAGTAAAACCTCCATTGAACGAAGCTTTATTTTATTATTTTCCTTTAAAAACAGGTTTTCTTTTCTCAACGAACGCATCGACGCCTTCTTTAAAGTCTTCTGTCGTACGCAAAAGGCCGTATGCTTTTCCTTCCAGCTTCACTCCAACGCTCAACGGACTCTCTTCAGACGCGTTTAATACTTCTTTGGCAACACGTTGGGCCACTGGGGAGAATTGAACAAGTTCCTCGGCGAG
>NZ_AYSE01000021.1 GCF_000504165.1 Bacillus sp. FJAT-14578 | reverse complement strand
AAAATAGAATTAACGTTGACGTTTTTTGTTTTGTTCAGTTTTCAAAGAACTCTTTGTCTCAAAGCGACTTTTATATCTTATCAACAACCAATCGGTTTGTCAATAACTTTTTTTATTTTCATCACTGTCATCTCAGCGACGAATATAAATATATCATGAAAGAAAAATAAGGTCAACATATTTTTCGAGTTTTTTATAAAAGAGGTTATTCATTATCTTTTTCATTATTATTGCTACATTTTCTCTATAAATAAACCTCTCTTTATTTATAAAGAAATAAAAATAAACCGCTATAAAAACTCAGCGGTTTATTTATAAAGAGATTTTCTATGAACATCTTTTTTATAAAATCATAAAATCAATAATAACCAATGCCGCTACACCAAATACTCCCAAAAACCCAGAAATCCCAGCCGTTAGAATATTAATAGGTACATGAATGTCCATTTGTCCCCCAAATGCATTAACAAAAAACAAAAGAAGGGCTCCTATTGCTAATTTAATCATTCCTTGTCCCATAAAACGTAATACATTTCCTCCTCCTGCCAACAGCAAGAAGACTATTAAGCCGCTTATTAACAAAATTATAAAAATAGGCTCCACGTTTTCTCTCCCACCCTTTTTGTTTAGCTAATACAAGTTTATGCTTTCCTTTTTTGAAAAGAACTAAAAAAGGAGGACGAACCACGTCCCCCTTTCTCTTTACATTTTACCAATTGAAATATTCCTTTTTTTAGCTTCCCTTAACAAGTATAGGTACTTCGCTCGAGCCACTTTTACACTTAATAATACCTCATCGGAAGGATCTACACTCTTTTCAATAAGATCTGTTTGTTTCAACCAGTCACTTTTAACATTAACGAATGTAGTTAGTAACTGTGCATCAAACTCTTTCTTTAATTGCCCTTTTCTTCTGAAAAACATCATTCTTTACCTCATCTTTTTACAACTTTCTCCGTCCTTCTATCGCTTTAGAAAGAGTGACTTCATCTGCATACTCTAAATCTCCTCCTACCGGGAGACCATGGGCAATCCTTGTAATATTAATCCCGGTAGGTTTTAACAACCGAGAGATATACATAGCAGTGGCCTCTCCCTCTATATTCGGGTTGGTGGCCAATATGACTTCTTGAACCGTATCATCCTGTAATCTTTTTAACAAATCTGGTATTTTGATATCTTCGGGTCCAACCCCATCCATTGGAGAAATAGCTCCATGCAATACATGGTACAGCCCATTATATTCTTTCATTTTTTCCATCGCGATGACATCTTTTGGGTCTTGCAGTACACAAATTACACTGCGGTCTCTCCGAGGGTCCTCACAGATATAGCATGGGTCTTGATCCGTAATGTGTCCGCAAACTGAACAATACATCAAATTCCGCTTAGCATTGACAAGAGCCTTTGCAAAATCAAGTACTGTATCTTCTTTCATGGTTAATACAAAAAAAGCCAGACGAACGGCCGTTTTCGGGCCGATTCCTGGCAACTTCATAAAACTCTCAATCAATTTAGAAATTGGTTCTGGATAACGCATTTTTGTTTCCCCCTATTAGAGGCCTGGAATATTTAGTCCTTGAGTAAACTTGCCCATTGTAGAATTCGTAATTTCATCCATTTTCTTTAAAGCGTCGTTCGTTGCTGCCAATACAAGGTCTTGAAGCATTTCGATATCTTCCGGATCAACTACTTCTTCTTTGATTTTCACTTCTAGTACCTCTTTATTTCCATTAACAAGAACAGTGACCATACCGCCGCCAGCTGTACCCTCAGCTGTTTTTTGCACTAATTCTTCTTGTGCCTTTTGCATATCCTTTTGCATTTTCTGCATTTGTTTCATCATCTTTTGCATATTTCCCATTCCACGCATCATTGTTTTTTCCTCCTTGATATTTTACTCTTTTATCTCGATGAGCTCTGCACCAAATAGTTTTTTTGCCTCCGCGATAAGAGGCTCTTCCTCTTGCTGCTCATTTTCACCGCCGCGTTGCCCGCGAAGAAACTCTTCTCTTACCTGTTCCCATTCGCTATCAGGAATAGCTGTCATTTCAAGTCTCTTACCAATTAAAGTATATAAAATATTTTCTAAGTTATCACGTACATTATTATTATTTTCCGCTGCCATCTTACAATGAATTTCATATTTAAATTTCAAAACAAAATCATTTTCTGAAGAAGCAACAGGTTCACTGTTTGATAAAAGAGCTGCATGAGAAGCTTTATTTTGCTGCTTTAATGTCTCTAAAAGCTCCGGCCAAGCTTTTTTTAGTACCTCTAAATCTTTTCGAGTAGCACTTTTTAATACTTCATGTATTTTACCAGTCGGCACTTTATAAGAGCTTCTTGTTTGTCTTGAGGCTTTCCGGTCCACTGGAGCCGCCTCTCCCCCGCTGTTCCGCTCAAGTGTCAACCCGCTCTCTTTTATCCTTTGAAGCTGCATTTCCAAATCAGCAATTCTTTGCATAAGAGGGGCAAATTCCCCTGTCTGTTGAGGTTTTTGACTCTCACAAAGCTTAACTAATGCTACCTCCAGCAAAACCCTTGGATGGTTTGTCCACTTCATCTCTTGTTGGGCATGATTTAGTTTCCGAATCACTTCATGGATAAATTCACTCGAAACATTTTCACTCAACTGTTGAAAATTTTCATTGATAACAGCTCTTTCTAATAGCTCAGGGTTTTTCCCTCCGGATTGATAAAGAAGTAAATCACGGTAATAAAAAATTAAATCCTCTACAAACCTTAACGGCTCCTTACCATTTCGGATAAGCTGGTCTACGGCATTCAGAGCCTTTACAACCTCTTGGTCATAAATAGCCTTCGTTACTTGAAACAAAAATTCTTGAGATACCGCTCCTGTGATAGATAAAACATCCTCTAATGTAACTATTTCTTCACTATAAGAGATAGCCTGATCCAATAAGCTTAGAGCATCCCTCATTCCGCCTTCTGCAGCCTTAGCGACAGCATACAATGCATCTTCTTCCGTTTCCACTTCTTGAGAGGAAAGAATATTTTTCATTCGTATGACCATATCATCCGGGGAAATCCGCTTAAAGTCAAAACGCTGACATCTAGAGATAATGGTCAACGGAATTTTATGAGGCTCAGTTGTTGCTAAAATAAAAATAACATGCGCAGGCGGTTCCTCTAATGTTTTTAGCAGTGCATTAAAGGCACCGATTGAGAGCATATGAACTTCGTCAATGATATATACTTTATACTTTACCGCACTTGGTGCGTACTTCACTTTATCCCTTATATCCCTAATCTCGTCTACACCATTGTTAGAAGCTGCGTCAATTTCAATCACATCAGATATTGATCCATCCGTAATCCCGCGACAGGCGGGACACTCATTACAAGGCTCGGCTGTAGGGGCCTTTTCACAGTTTACCGCTTTAGACAAAATTTTAGCAGCTGTTGTTTTCCCTGTACCCCTCGGACCTGAGAAAAGATAAGCATGAGAAAATTTTTCTTGAAGCAAAGCATTTTGCAGCGTTTTAATAATATGGATTTGACCTACTACATCCTCAAACTTTTGAGGCCGATAAACACGGTACAAGGCCTGATAAGCCATCCTACTCCCTCCTCACTCTTCCATCAGCTAACATTCCTATTATAGCTTAAATACTGAGGGTTTTCCAAAAAAGGGTGATAAGAACACCAAAAGGAATTTCAAACAAAAAAACCTACTCATTTGAGCAGGTTTAATGTACATATATGTATAAATAACTGCCGTGCACCTTCCTTCGATTAGCAACCCTAGGCGTTACTCAAGCAGTTAGCTCGGTCCAGGCTGCCCTGCGGCACATGAGAGCTTCTGCTTACTGCTGCTTCCTTCCGGACCTGACAGGGTTCACAGATTCCCATTGCGCAGGACCCAGACGTCAACACCACTTACTTGAGTCAGACCCTAAAGTATACTAACCTCTGGAAGGGATTCGGCCTCGCTAGAGCGGATTGCGAGTACAGGGCACCGCTACCTCCCCGCTTAGCACGGCAAAGTTGAAACCAAATTTATCAAGCATCTTATTCGATGCATTTTCAAGTATACGGGTTTTTATCTAAAAATGCAACGTCTATTAATTGTTAATTATTTCAGAGGATCTTGAACTTCTTTTCTCTGCTTTTTTTCTAACCGTACTTTCCTAAAGAAGTTTGTTAAAAGCTGGCCGCACTCCTCTTCGAGCACTCCTCCCTCCACTTCAGCCTGATGATTAAATTTTTCTTCCTCTAATAGATTCATGAGAGTACCTGCACATCCACCTTTAGGATCGTGAGCCCCAAAGACTACCCGTTTGACTCTTGATAATATAATAGCTCCTGCACACATAGGACAAGGCTCTAAAGTGACATATAAAGTCGCATTTTCCAAACGCCATGTTCCCATTTTAAGGCAAGCCTCATCAATGGCAAGAAGTTCAGCATGAGCAATTGACCTTTGTTCCGTTTCTCTTAAATTATGCCCTTTTGCTATAATTTCTCCGTCCTGCACGATAACTGCTCCGATTGGTACTTCCATTATTGATTCTGCTTTTTTTGCTTCTTCTATCGCTGCATTCATATAATAACGATCTTCTTCATTCATTTTGCGTTCAATCCCATCTATTTAAATATTCCCTGGAAATATTCTCATCCTATCTTACACAACATATAGAAAAGGAGAGAATGTATATGAAAGGAAACAAACCCGCTTTAATCATAATTGATATCATCAATGATTTTCAATTTCAACATGGGGAAGAATTGAGCAAACAAACCGCTAATATCGCCCCGAATATCCATCAGCTTAAACGTTATATGCACCAAAATAACTTCCCCGTCATTTATGTAAATGACCATTACCAATTATGGCAGGCTAACCTGGAAAAAATCTTAAAAAAATGTACCAATCATTTAAGTCAGCCCATTTTGTCCCTACTGCAACCTGAAGATGATGATTACTTTTTAATCAAACCTAAACACTCTATTTTTTATGGAACAGCTTTGAATATGCTGTTAGACGAGTTACAAGTAGACACCCTTATCTTAACGGGAATCGCAGGAAACATTTGCGTACTCTTCTCTGCTAATGATGCATATATGAGAGAGTACAACCTCATTATTCCTTCAGATTGTATTGCCTCTAATATTCAAGAAGATAATGATTTTGCTTTAAAAATGATGAAAAACGTTCTGCAAGCTAAAACAGTTGAACATACACATTATATAAGGGAAACTTCCGTAAATGGAGATTTCCCTTCCTCCCCTACTGACAGCTAGTTGATTTACCAGACTTGGCTTTGCCGGGCAGTGACTTTCCACTCGAACTTCTATGGTTACACTAAGTTTTAAAAATAGGAGCTTTACTGCCCTGATTTGGGAGAAATTCATTCATGACACTTCCCTTCCCTTCATAACATGATAAAGATGATTGAGTTTTATGAGGGGGGAATTAGACTTCATGCAAATACATGTGGTAAGGGCTGGACAAAGTATATATGGAATCGCTCAGACATACGGGACTACGCCGCAGGCCATTTCACAGGCAAATCAATTGCCAAACCCTAACCGGCTCGTAATCGGTCAGGCACTTGTCATTCCTATTCAAGGGTCCTATTATTGGGTGGAACCTGGAGATACCTTATGGGAAATTGGCCGAAAGTTTAATGTTAGCTATCAAAAGCTGGCAACCGTCAACAATATTTCCGTAACCCAAAGGTTGACGACGGGAATGAGGATTTATATCCCGCCAAAACCTAAAAGAAACGCGGAATTTTACGGATATGTAGAAGCAAGCGGGAGAGTTATTACCCCTTCCATTGAAAATTTAATCCAAGAAAATGCTAAATACTTAACGTATCTAGGTGCTGCTAACTTTGAAGTAAGACGAGATGGCTCACTGAAAGAACCCAACCTTAATAACCTGGGGAAAATAGCTGCTCAAAATAATGTCAGCTATTCCATGGTTGTGACCAATATTGAAAATGGAGCGTTCAGTGATGAGCTAGGAAGAATCATCCTTAATGAGCCAGCCATTGAAACTAAATTGTTAAATAATATCATTTCTACTGCCAAAAAACATAACTTTACCGAAATCGCCTTTGATTTCGAATATTTACGTCCTGCAGACCGCGAAGCCTACCTCAATTTTCTTAGAAGAGCAAAAGCCAGACTCAAACAAGAAGGTTATATTATGTCTGTTGCTTTAGCCCCTAAGAAGAGCAGAGAACAAAAAGGAAAATGGTATGAGGCTCATGATTATAAAAGCATTGGGGAAATTGCTGATTTTGTCGTGATTATGACCTATGAATGGGGATACAGCGGCGGTCCTCCTATGGCCGTTTCTCCTATCGGCCCGGTCCGTGAAGTACTGCAATATGCAATTACAGAAATTCCTTCCAATAAGATTATGATGGGGCAAAATCTATATGGTTATGATTGGACTTTACCGTTTGTACCAGGAGGACAGTACGCTAAAGCGTTAAGCCCCCAACGTGCAATTGAAATTGCCTATCAATACAATGTACCAATTCAATACGATTTGAAGGCTCAAGCTCCCCATTTCAATTATCGCGATGAAAACGGCAAACAGCATGAAGTTTGGTTTGAAGATGCCCGCTCTATTCAAGCTAAATTTAATTTATTGAAAGAATTAAATCTAAGAGGCATGGCTTACTGGAAGCTTGGACTTCCTTTCCCCCAAAATTGGCTTTTAATTGAAGATAACTTTAACGTGATTAAAAAGAGATAACCCTTTTTTCAAGGGGTTATCTCTTTTCTATTTTTAACCATATATACATATTTCTTTTTTTCTGGAATCCCTCCCTCTTCTTCTCTTTAATATGTTAAAATAATCTCTGTCTGTCTTGGGACGTGAAATGTGCTAATAAAGGAGGAACAAGAAGTGGGGAAAACACCCTTTATCGCGGTAGAAGGGCCGATCGGTGTTGGAAAAACCTCTCTATCCAAAGCGATTTCTTCACATTTTCAATTTCATTTATTGAAAGAGATTGTTGATGAAAATCCATTCTTAGGTAAATTTTATAAAGATATTGATGAATGGAGCTTCCAGACTGAAATGTTTTTCTTGTGCAATCGTTTCAAGCAACTGGAAGATATTCAACGTTTACATTTAAGCCAACAACAGCCTGTAATTGCTGATTATCATATTATGAAAAACATGATTTTTGCAGAACGTACATTAAAAAGCGATCAATACGAAAAATATGTGAAAATCTATCACATTTTAACGGAAGATATGCCGGCTCCTAATGTAGTCATTTATTTAGACGCGAGCCTAGAGACTCTTTTGAAAAGGATCCAGCTGCGCGGGAGAGAAATTGAAAAAAACATAGATCCTTCTTATTTACTTCAATTAAAAAAGGATTATGAGATGGCCATGGATCGCTTTGAAAAGATGTATCCGGATGTGAATGTATTGCGTTTTGACGGAGACGAACTCGATTTCGTTCAAAACCCTGGCCACATGGATCTTATCTTAAATAAAGTATATGATACCCTCGAAAAAAGGAGCTAATAGTAATGGATTTACGCAAAAAATATAACATTCCAGGCGATGCCGTCCTGACCATTGCGGGAACGGTCGGTGTAGGAAAATCTACTATGACCACCGCATTGGCACAAGCCCTTGGATTTAGAACTTCCTTCGAAAAAGTAGACACGAACCCCTATTTGGATCAGTTTTATGCAGACTTTGAACGTTGGAGTTTTCACTTGCAAGTTTATTTTTTGGCGGAACGTTTTAAAGAACAGAAAAAAATATTTGAATATGGAGGCGGCTTTGTACAAGATCGCTCTATTTATGAGGATACTGGCATTTTTGCAAAAATGCATTTCGAAAAAGGAACCATGTCTAAAGTGGATTACGAGACCTATACAAATTTATTTCAGGCTATGGTAATGACCCCTTATTTTCCCCATCCCGATTTGTTAATTTACTTAGAAGGAAGTTTCGAGGATATCGTGGACCGAATTCGAGAACGCGGCAGACCAATGGAACAACAAACCCCTATTGAATATTGGAAAGAAATGCACGAACGATATGAAAGCTGGATTAACAACTTCAACGCCTGTCCGGTATTGCGCTTAAACATCAATGAGTATGACATCGTTCAAAATCAATCTTCTATTGAACCTATTGTAGAAAAAGTCTCTCGTTTTTTACATCACAGTGAAAAATTAAAAAGAAGAATGTAAACAAAAAAACCTTCTCGAAAGAAGGTTTTTTTGTTTACATAAATGAAAAATCGCTGCTTTTCAGCAGCGACTTTCCAATCTCCAATTTTATCTGCGCTAGGTTAATTAATGTCATTATTATGGCGGAGGAAGAGGGATTCGAACCCCCGCGGGCTGTTACACCCCTGTCGGTTTTCAAGACCGATCCCTTCAGCCGGACTTGGGTATTCCTCCGTATCGACGAGTATAAATATATCAAAGAAAAAAAGATATGTCAATTCCTCTTTTTAAAAATTTCAGGCTATGTTAAACTCACTATCATCATTTAATAAATTTAAAATGAAGAGGCTGACTCATCAGTCTATCATAGAACGCCAAAACTAATTTTTAACGAAAGGCCCGCCTGAAAAATCCAGTAAAATCGGGATTTTTCAGGCGGGCCTAAAGGGCATTTTTGTTCTTTTAGGTTATTCTCATTTCATTTTAATTACTTCTTTATTCCCCATATATGGACGAAGAACCTCTGGAATCAATACAGATCCATCTTCCTGTTGATAATTCTCTAAAATAGCAGCTACCGTTCGCCCAATAGCCAAACCTGACCCATTTAATGTATGAACATGCTCTGGTTTTGCATTGGCTTCTCTTCTGAAACGAATATTAGCACGGCGCGCTTGAAATCCTTCAAAATTTGAACAAGAAGAAATCTCACGATATGTTTCATAACTTGGGATCCAAACTTCAATATCATATTTTTTAGCTGCTGTGAATCCTAAGTCACCTGTACACATGCTCATAACTCTGTAAGGCAATCCTAAAAGCTGTAATACTTTTTCAGCATGACCCGTTAACTTTTCCAATTCCTCGTAAGAATCTTCTGGTTTAACAAAACGAACTAATTCTACTTTATTGAACTGATGTTGGCGAATAAGTCCCCTTGTATCACGACCGGCTGATCCAGCTTCTGAACGGAAACAAGCACTATAGGCAGCATAAGAAATCGGAAGTTGGTTCCCATTTAAAATTTCGTCACGATATAAGTTAGTAACCGGTACTTCTGCTGTCGGAATCAAAAAATAATCCTCTGACTCAATTCGGAATGCATCTTCCTCAAACTTCGGAAGTTGCCCAGTACCTGTCATACTCGTACGATTTACCATGTAAGGAGGTAATACTTCCTCATATCCATGTTCATCAATATGAAGATCCAACATAAAATTAATTAGTGCGCGCTCCAGTCTGGCCCCTGCGCCTTTATAAAACACAAATCGGCTTCCTGTTACTTTTCCGGCACGCTCAAAGTCCAAAATATCAAGTTCAGTTGCAATATCCCAATGCGGCTTTGGCTCAAATTCAAATTTACGAACTTCTCCCCATTGGCGAATTTCCACATTATCATTTTCTGTCTCCCCAACAGGTACACTTTCATGAGGAACATTAGGGATGGAAAGAAGCAAACGTTCCAAAGCCTCTTCTACTGTGCGAAGCTCTTCATCCAATGATTTAATGTTGTCTCCTACCTCTCTCATCTCCGTGATAAGATGATCCGCATCTTTCTTTTCTCTTTTAAGCATAGCAACTTGCTGAGACACTTCGTTACGTTTGCTTTTTAACTCTTCTGTCTGTACAATAAGTTCTCTTCTCTTTTGATCAAGATCTTCAAATTGATCTAAATCGCTCAAGTCTTCCCCACGAAATTTCATTTTTTCTTTCACTTCATTAAAATTGGCCCTCAAAAATTTCAAATCAAGCATAATGAACCTCCTTAAAATATGTATCGGGACAAATAAAAAAACCCTCATCCCTATAAAGATAGGGACGAGAGTTTACCCGCGTTGCCACCCTAATTGAAAACAATCTACGATTATTTTCCAACTTAAATAGATAACGGTTTTATACCGAAATTGCTTACTAAACTTCTACAGTCGTTATTCAGCAATTTACTCGAGGATGGATTCACAAGCTCTTACCATCGATTTTCACCAACCATCGACTCTCTAAAGGAAAGAAATCTTGTTACTGCTTCCTCTCATCGTTTTTGCTTATATTTTAATAATACATAATTTACTATAAGTCTTTACAACATGCAATGGTTTTATTCTTTCAATTCTTTCACCATGTTCACAAAGTATTGAGCTAGGCGATGGTCCTCTGTTAATTCAGGATGGAAGGAGCAGCCCAAAAATCGACCATGTCTCGCTGCTACAATACGTCCATTATGTTCCGATAGAACCTCTACTTCATCTCCTACACTCACGATGTGAGGTGCACGGATGAAGACGCCGATAAAGTCTTCTGCTACCCCTTGGATACTAAGCTTCGCTTCGAAGCTTTCCCTTTGGCGCCCAAATGAGTTGCGTTCCACTTTAATATCCATGACGCCAATGTGCGGCTCTTCATATCCCACGACTTCTTTTGCCAATAGGATCAGGCCTGCACACGTCCCAAATAAGGGCTTTCCACTCTGTGCAAATTCACGCAATGGCTCCATAAACCCATATTTATCAATAAGGCGACGCATAGTAGTGCTCTCTCCACCCGGAAGAATTAGCCCGTCCACTTCTTCAAGCTGCTCTACCTTTTTGATAACAAGAGCCTCTGCACCAGCAGCCTCTACAGCTCTAATATGTTCACGAACGGCACCTTGCAGACCAAGTACTCCAACCTTTACCATAATTTACTTCCTTTCCATTACCAACCGCGCTCTTGCATGCGGTTTTCTGGAAGTAATGTTGAAATTTCGATCCCTTTCATTGCTGCTCCAAGATCTTTAGAAAGGCTTGCAATTAATTGATAGTCCTCATAATGGGTCGTTGCTTCTACAATAGCACGGGCAAATTTAGCAGGGTTGTCTGATTTGAAGATACCAGAACCTACGAATACACCGTCAGCACCTAATTGCATCATTAAAGCCGCATCTGCCGGAGTTGCTACTCCGCCCGCAGCGAAATTAACAACCGGTAAACGTCCTTCACGTTTAATTTGAAGTAAAATTTCATATGGAGCACCTAACAATTTTGCTTCTGTCATAATTTCATCTTCGCTCATATGTACTAATTTACGCACTTGAGCATTGACTTTACGCATATGGCGTACTGCTTCTACGATGTTACCTGTTCCAGGCTCACCTTTTGTACGAAGCATTGATGCCCCTTCTCCAATACGGCGAGCAGCTTCGCCCAGGTCACGGCATCCGCAAACAAACGGAACAGTAAATGCACTTTTATTAAGATGATACTCTTCATCCGCAGGTGTTAATACTTCACTTTCATCGATATAATCAACGCCAAGCGCTTCTAATACACGCGCTTCTACGATATGACCAATACGCGCTTTTGCCATTACTGGAATAGAGACTGCACCCATTACTTCTTCTACAATTGTAGGATCCGCCATTCGTGCAACTCCGCCAGCTGCACGAATATCTGCTGGAACACGCTCTAGGGCCATAACGGCTACTGCTCCTGCTTCCTCTGCAATTTTTGCTTGCTCTGCATTGACAACGTCCATAATGACGCCGCCTTTTTGCATTTCTGCCATTCCACGTTTAACACGATCAGTACCTGTATTCATTCTTGTACTCCCCCCATTGATGTGTATTACACAAAATGAAACCCTTGCTCTATTGGGCTTTCATTTTCTTATTTTACCCTATTTTCTGAATAAATCCTATAAAAAATAATACCTCTTCATTGAACTATCTCTTCGTGTTATCTATACTGTATAGATTTACAATGACATTGTTTTTTTATTATTTATTGTGCTCCCTAATTTCCAAATTCATAAGCGGCTTTACCTTCAAAAAAAGCTCTCTATTGAATAGAGAGCTTAAAACCAACCTTTTACAGTTTCAGCGGCACTTGTCCAAATATCACCAAAAAAGCCGCCTACACTACGTATTGATAAAATAAACCAGTTTGCCTTTTCAATCTCTTCTTTTGTTACAAGATTGACTGTAGCCGCTTGTGCTCCCTCTTTCGTTAAGAAACCGAGTTGGTCGTCCCCTTTATATTTAACACCAACTATACCGGCTTTCTGACCTTCCTTAACAGGAGCCGTAAGCTTACCATTTTCATTTAATGATTTTTTAGTGAGCTCTACATAAGGGCTATATTTTTTTTGTTCTCCACGCTTTATAAGTACTTCCAAAGGTTTTTCCGTATAAACCTTCACTTCTTTTTCTTTCCCTTTTACAACGGGAACCGTAGCTTGATTTTTAAATGTATAATGGGCAGGCAAAATTTCTTCCAATCCATAATTACTAAAAGCATAGTCTAGTAACTTTCTTGTTTCTTCAAAGCGGGCTTTAAATGATTTAACACCATTTGATTTTGCATTCATAACAACGGTGATATAACGAACGCCATCTCTCTCAGCCGTTCCGGTAAAGCAATATCCTGCAAAATCTGTATGGCCTGTTTTTAGACCATCTACTCCTTCATAACCAAACACGAGGCCTGGCAGCATCCAGTTCCAATTATCCATTTGGATTTCATGCTCTGTTCCTTCCCTGAATACCTTTTTGGGAATTTTCGCTTCTTCCAGCACTTCAGGATAATCATTAATCAAGTGATAAGCTAATTTAGCGGTCGCTCTTGCCGATAATACGTTCTCATCGTTGGCACCTGTTCCACTAGGATGCATGCCTTTTAATAACGTATTCGTCAAACCAGTGGAGTTAACAAACTTATAATCCTCCAGCCCTAACTCTTCTGCTTTCTTATTCATCATTTTGACAAAATTACTTTCAGAGCCTGCCAAAATTTCGGAGATAGCGATAGTAGCTCCATTGGCTGAATAAATAGCCATCGCTTCATAAAGTTCTTTTACATTGTATGTTCCGTCTTTTAATAGCGGAACGTTTGATAAGCTTCGATCTTGGGAGATTTTATATACATAATCACTAACTGTATATTCTTGATCCCAGCTAACTCTTTTTTCGTCGATTGCCTCTAGTAATAAATACTCTGTCATCATTTTTGTCATGCTGGCAATACCTAAAACTGTGTCTGCATTTTTCTCAAAAATGATTTTACCTGTTTTGGCCTCTACCAGCATGGCAGCATCCGATTCAATATTTAAGAAGTTTTCCTCAGCTTGTACTTGCGGCATATACGTGAACAAACTCACAAATAAAACAGCCGACAGTACACTGAAGACCAAAAGTTTACGTAACTGATTCTTCACTACTAAACCCTCCATATTTAGACTCACATAGATGCTATTTTAACATATAGACCTCTAAAAAAATAGATGAAGAAGTACTGTTACTTTATGTGAGGATATAGATACAAAAAAGAAAAAACACCTTTTAAGCTTTTTAAAACAGCTTAAAAGGTGTTTTCATTTAATAACTATTAGCTCATTGAGTAGTTAGGAGCCTCTTTCGTAATTTGAATATCGTGAGGATGGCTTTCCCTTAAACCTGCACCAGTCATTCGAATAAATTGAGCCTTCTCACGAAGTTCTTCCAGATTGCCCGTACCGCAATAACCCATTCCTGATTTAAGGCCGCCAATTAATTGATAGATTGTGTCTGTTAATGGGCCTTTATATGGTACGCGTCCTTCAATCCCTTCTGGAACGAACTTCTTACTATCCTCTTGGAAGTAACGGTCCTTACTGCCTTGCTCCATCGCACTGACAGATCCCATTCCACGGTATACTTTAAAACGTCTGCCTTGGAAGATTTCCGTCTCCCCTGGGCTTTCAGTTGTCCCGGCAAGCAAGCTTCCCAACATAACAACGTGACCTCCTGAAGCTAATGCTTTTACGATATCACCGGAATACTTAATACCGCCGTCTGCAATAATTGGCACACCATGTTTTCTTGCTTCTGTTGCACAATCATAAATTGCAGTGATTTGTGGAACACCGACTCCGGCTACAACCCGGGTTGTACAAATAGAACCCGGTCCGATACCAACCTTAACGATGTTAGCACCTGCTTCAATTAAAGCTTTTGTACCCTCTCCTGTTGCCACATTCCCTGCAATAATGTTTAGGTTAGGATATTGTTCACGTATACTGCGAACGGCATCTAATACACCTTGAGAATGGCCATGAGCTGTATCAATGACAATCACATCTACACCGGCGTTTACTAGTTTTTCCGTTCTAACCATTGTATCTTTTGTTACACCTACAGCAGCTCCTACTAGAAGGCGTCCTTGCTTATCTTTTGCTGAATTAGGGAACTCAATGACCTTTTCAATGTCTTTAATCGTAATGAGACCCTTCAACACGCCTTGCTCGTCGACTAAAGGAAGTTTTTCAATTTTGTGTTTCTGAAGGATTTTTTCAGCTTCACCTAGTGTCGTTCCAACAGGTGCTGTAACAAGGTTTTCTTTCGTCATTACATCTGAGATAAGGATTGAATAGTCTTGAACGAAACGCAAGTCACGATTGGTTAAAATACCAACCAGTTTCTGCTCTGTATCGTTATTTACGATTGGCACACCTGAAATACGATATTTTCCCATTAAATGTTCTGCATCAAAAACCTGATGTTGAGGAGTCAAAAAGAAAGGGTCTGTAATAACACCGCTTTCTGAACGCTTTACTTTGTCTACTTGTTCTGCCTGCTGCTCAATTGACATATTTTTATGGATGATACCTAATCCACCCTGTCTAGCCATTGAAATAGCCATATCTGCTTCGGTTACAGTATCCATACCTGCACTAATTAATGGTACATTTAATTTTAAGGTTTCAGTTAAAGTCACACTTAAATTAACGTCTTTTGGCAATACTTCTGATTTGGCAGGAATTAATAACACATCATCAAACGTTAAACCTTCTTTTGTAAATTTATTTTCCCACATCATATAATCCTCCTCTAGGCGACAAAATATTATTAGTAGATTAACAATTGAGGTATCCATATGTCAATAACCATAAATAATTTCAATAATTCCAAAAATTAAAGAGGTGTTCACAATTGTTTAATATCCCTGATATAAAAGATTCTTTTTCTATTTTTTATTCCGCTCCTTATTCACAAAAGTATCTGTATTCCTGTTATCAATCAAATGATTTAAAAGAGGCAGAAAAAAAAAGTTATGAAAACTGCTACCCATTTATATATTATCTGGAACATAGCGAAAATTATTATAATGTTGCCCATCATGCCCCTTTAGCCATTAAACCTATGCTTTTATTTTACGGAATGACCCAGCTGCTAAAAGCTTGCTTATTAACAGTTGATTTTGATTATCCTCATAGTACCTCTGTCCTGGCTCATGGAGTGTCAACGCGCAAGAGAAAGAAACAAAGCTATGATTTTCTAGATGATGAGGTTAAAGTCCAAAAATATGGTCTATTCTCCCATATTAGCCGCATTATGTTTCATGTGGAACAAATTGAAGGAAGTAAATACTCCATGTCCCAGCTGTTAAGCCTCATTCCAGAGCTTTCTTCTTTATTTAAGGAATGTAAAAATTATTTTCCATGCATAAAAATAAGTACAAAAAACGAAGATATATTTGAATTTCCCGTTTCTATTTTAGATCAATACCATATGAATACGGAAAGATTTTGTACATATTTGTCAGAAAAAACAAAACTGCCATTTCAATATAAAAAGACTGAAGAAAATCGGTTAATTTTTCAACTTCAAGGAAAAATCAACCCTACTTATTGTTCCCCTTTAATGTTCGATTTTTATAATAAAGAACTTTTTTTTCCACTAAATAAAGAAAATAACAAGTATTTTCCTGAAATATTAAGCCATTATCTACTTTTATATAACTTAAGCATGATTTCCCGCTATGAAACAGAATGGTGGTATGAATTACTTCACACTTATTCTTCTAATGATTTTTCGTTCATCTCGAAATTTTTATCTGTTTCTGCAGAAAAAATCCCTTTTCTTCTTTATAATTTTCTGCAATGCAAAAAAGGCTAGTCATTCGACTAGCCTTTTTTATTAAGTGCCTGGCAATGTCCTACTCTCACAGGGGGAAACCCCCAACTACCATC
>NZ_AYSE01000020.1 GCF_000504165.1 Bacillus sp. FJAT-14578 | reverse complement strand
TTTTCAAAGTTCATCGTTGCTACGAAGCAACTTTTATATATTATCATCATTTTACCTTCTCGTCAACAACCTTTTTTGAACCTTTTTTGAACATTTAAAGTTGTTTAGGTCAGTGATTAATAATATACCAGTTTTCATTCTAACGGTCAATTCTTTTTTATAAAAAAAGAAACCTGCATGCGTCTTGCACATGCAGGTCTTTAGGTTTATATAAGAAAGCCTATTCTCTCAAGAATATGAAGTATAAAATAAAGATGATAAATAAAACGTAAGAGATAGGATGCACTTCTTTTGCGCGTCCTCTTAAAACCATTGTAATCGGATAAAAAATAAAACCGATCGCAATACCGGTTGCAATGCTATAACTCAAAGGCATCGTTACCATTGTAAAAAACGCTGGTACAGCTATCTCAAATTTCTTCCAATCAATTTCTCCGATTGAAGAGGCCATCAGCACACCCACGATAATAAGAGCAGGCGCGGTAACAGGAGCTGTGATTACCCCTAACAGAGGAGAAAAGAATAAAGCAAGCAAAAATAAAATTCCAGTCACTACAGCAGAAAATCCTGAACGCCCTCCAGCAGCAACCCCTGATGTAGATTCAATATATGAAGTTGTAGTCGAAGTACCAAATACCGCTCCCACCATAACCGCCGTTGCATCCACCATTAGCGCTTTTCCCGCTCTAGGAAGTTTATTATTTTTTAATAATCCTGCTTGGTTTGCTACAGCAAGCAAAGTACCTGTTGCATCAAAGAAATCTATAATAAAGAAAGTAAGAATGACACCAAGCATTTTAACTGTGAAAATTTGGTCGAAACTTTCAAAGGCTGCTCCGAAAGTCGGTGAAATATCAGGAACACTACTTACAATTTTAGTCGGTACTTCAATTAACCCAAATAGCATTCCAGCAACAGCCGTAATCAACATACCATAAAAAATACCGCCATTCACTTTTTTAACCATTAAAATAATCGTTACTACTAAACCAAATATCGCTAAAAGCACATTTCCATCTTTAAAATCTGTCAAGCCCACAAGAGTAGCTGGATTATCGACAATAATCTTCGCATTTTGCAAACCTACAAAGGTAATAAAAATACCAATACCTGCTCCAACGGCATATTTTAATTCAATAGGAATAGCATCTATTATCTTCTCACGTACCCCTGTAAGAGTTAAAGCCGTAAAGATAATTCCTGATACGAACACACCAGCTAATGCCGTTTGCCAAGGTATCCCCATTGTCAATATAACAGTATAAGCAAAAAATGCATTCAGTCCCATCCCTGGTGCCAGAGCAATAGGATACCTCGCTAAAATTCCCATTAATATTGAACCATACGCAGCAGCAAGAGCTGTTGCTACAAACACAGCCTCCGGATCCATTCGAAGTTCATCCGGGAAATCCTGTACCGATCCTAACGAGAGTGTAAACGGGTTAACAAAAAGAATATAGGCCATCGAAAGAAAAGTTGTGATACCAGCGATAATCTCTGTACGATAATTAGTACCAAGTTCATTAAATTGAAAATACTTCCTCACGCTAATTTCTACCTCCTGTGCATAGTTTAGGAAATCCATGAATGCTCCAACATATAAATTGAAAATTTGCATTGGAATTTGTTCCTTATAATCAATAATGGAATTTTATTCCTGGATATCCTTTCTTTCAACCACCTTGTCAAAAGCACTGACGTATAAAGTCATTTTTTCCCATATCCAAATTTATACACACAAAAAAATTTGGGTTTACAAATAATATAGAAAAAGCTTTTTACGCCATAAAAAAACGCTTCTATGTAAATTACCAGAAGCGTTGACCGACAAGGTTAGCAACTAGAGAACACTTTCAAACAGAAAGGAGTTCTCTTTGCCATTACACTTCGTAGTCAAGCCATTTACGGTAGCTCGGTAGAAACTCTTGGGCCATATCCCCAACATTATACGATGTATTTTATTTAAATTTATTTTCAGTACGATTGTATCACCGCTTTTAGACCTAGTCAATACAAAAACGAACATTCACATAAGAATGTTCGTTTTTGTTCGTGTTTATCGATTATTCCCATTCAATCGTTGCAGGCGGCTTACTTGTAATATCATAAACCACTCGATTAATATGGTTTACCTCGTTTACAATACGAGTTGAGATGACTTCAAGTACCTCCCACGGAATACGGGCCCAGTCTGATGTCATTCCATCGATTGAAGTTACTGCACGAATACCAATTGTGTAATCATACGTACGTGCATCTCCCATTACCCCAACACTTCTGATATCAGGAAGAACTGTGAAATACTGCCAAATATCACGTTCTAATCCCGCTTTCTTAATTTCTTCACGTAAAATGGCGTCGGATTCACGAACAATCTCTAATTTTTCTTCTGACACCTCTCCTAAAACACGAATACCAAGTCCTGGTCCCGGGAACGGTTGGCGCCATACAATCTCGTCCGGTAAGCCTAACTCTTTTCCAAGAGCACGCACTTCATCCTTAAATAAAGTGTTTAATGGCTCAATAAGCTTAAACTGCATATCTTCAGGCAATCCACCCACGTTATGATGAGATTTAATCGTTTGAGCTGTTGCCGTACCGCTTTCAATGATATCTGTATAAAGTGTTCCTTGTGCTAGAAATTCAATTCCTTGTTCATGGAACTTCGTTGCTTCCTCATCAAACACATAAATGAATTCGTTACCGATGATTTTTCGTTTTTGCTCTGGATCCGAAACACCTTTTAGCTTTCCTAAGAAACGTTCTCTAGCATCAATTTTCATGACATTCATGTTGAAACCTTCAGAGAAGGTCTCCATTACACTCTCCGCTTCGCCTTTGCGAAGTAAACCGTGATCCACAAACATACATATCAATTGATCTCCAACTGCTTTATGGATCAAAGCTGCTACAACAGAAGAATCTACACCGCCGCTAAGTGCACATAATACTTTTTTGTCACCTACTGTTTCACGGATTTTCTTCATTTCCATTTCAATAAAGTTTTCCATGGACCAATCCGCTTCACTTTGACAAATTTCAAATACAAAGTTTTTCAAAATATCGTTACCGTATACAGAATGGCGAACCTCTGGATGGAACTGTACACCATACATTTGTTTCTCTTTATTACTCATTGCCGCAATTGGACAAGATGGACTTGTCGCATCAACCTCAAAGCCCTCTGGTGTTTCCACAACTAAATCACCGTGACTCATCCACACCACTTGTTCTTTCGGAAGGTTGTGATAGATTTTTGAATCATTTTGCACAGCAATCGATGCCTTACCATATTCACGGTGGTTTGCCGCTTCTACCTTTCCGCCTAAATGATGAGTCATTAATTGCATGCCATAGCATATACCAAGAATTGGGATATTAAGATTAAAAATATCCGGATCACATGTAAATGCTGTTTCTCCGTAAACACTGTTTGGACCACCTGAGAAAATAATCCCTTTTGCGTTCATCTTCTTGATCTCTGCTGCTGTAATCGTATGAGGATGTAATTCACTATATACACCAAATTCACGAATACGACGAGTAATTAACTGGTTATACTGACTTCCAAAATCTAATACAACAATCATGCCTTCCATTCTGTTCACCTCTTCATCAACTTTGCATACTAAAAGTATTATGCCCTAAAAATAAAAAAAACTAGAATTCGCCCTATAAGTTATAAAGGCAGAATTCTAGTTGTGCATACTTCGATACAAATAGAACATACTGCCTTCATAGTCAGGAAATTTGCGGTAACCCGGTAGAGACTCTCGAACCATATTATCGAGGATATACGAAGGATTCATAATAAAAAAAAAGATTTATTTTAACCCCATTATTCTATCAATCTGTTATTTGAAGGTCAAGAACTTGTCTTTTTGATTAAATTTTCCCACAATTCTACCGACTCATTCCACTCTTTACTCGTATCGTCCTTGCGATACAGTGTTCGTTCATACCTTTCTGTCAATGTACTCATTTCCCAGGATTCAAAATAGTGATCTACGTATTTTGCATACTGACTTAAAGTTTGCCCATCCCCTCTCTTTATCCCTTGCTTTTCTAGCTGTTTCAACAAACTCAAGTAAGCATCTTGAAATGCCTTTTCATCCCTTCTTCTTTTATATAGAATAATTAGAACACGGTACAACCATTTGTTTTTGGTAAAATATACGAAAGCAACTGCCCCTAACAAAATGACTACGGATATAATGATTGTTCTCCATGAAAAGTGTGTTTCACTCTCTTTCTTCACGCTTACCTGTTTTTTTAATTCCTCTTTTTGCTCTTTCTTCTCACCGAGAACGAATGTTCTATCCTGTTCATTAAGACTAGAAGAAGATGAAGAAAGGGATGGAGTGTCATAAGTAAAATTATACGGATTGCTAAAGCTTTTCGTCGGTTCAAATGGCACCCAGCCTATATTAGGAAAATATACTTCCACCCAGGAATGGGCATCATTTTGAGTAATTTCATACCTTGTATATTCGTCATCTATCGAATCCACAGCCTTTCCATACGTATATCCCTTCACCCATCTAGATGGTATATTAAGCGTTCGAAGCATGACCACCATGGAGGTAGAGAAGTTATCGCAATATCCTCTTTGCGTTTCGAACAAAAACTGATCTACATAATCCTCCTCATCATCTGGAACGGCTACATTTTGGGTATCATATATATATGGATTTACCTCGAAATACCGCTCAATCGCTTTTACCTGTTCATAGCGATTAGATGCCTCCTTGGTAATATCTCTTGCCAAATCGCCAATACGTGCAGGGAGAGAAGGTGGCAATTGTGTATATCTCCTCTTAAATTGTTCATTATCTTGCACTAGATCGCTTGGAGATTCTTGTAATTCTTCCACTTGAAATGTTGGGTACATATAGGCTAGTTGATAACCGGATATTTCCTCCATCCCTTCTCCCCGGTATGGATAAAGTTTTTCAGTTAACGGGTTTACCTTTAGAGTCACTTCTTCGTTTAGCTTCATAGATGTTACGGATAATGGATACATAAGATGAATGGATGGTTCGACAAACTGAATGTTCGAATGCAGCAAAGTCGTGGCAACACGGTCATTATAATGAAATAAACTGAATTGACCCTCATCAATGGAGACTGCATTAATCTTTTCAGAAACTTCCCATCCCTTTCCTGAATAGAAATCTTTCGTTTCAATACGCCAATAATGCTTCTTGGGCGAATTCGCATAAAAGACAACCGTCTCATCCCCTATAAATGGTCCTCCTAATTGTGAATCATTAATCCCATACCCCACCTTTTGAATGTGAGAGGAGCCTTCTTTTCCGGCAACACTGTTCGCATACCCCTTTAGAAATGGAACAGGATCTGGCCATTGAGGTCCTACTTTCGGAAGGAAATAAGCAGTTGTGGCAACTGCTAAGACTGCTAACACAAAAATAGATACCCATTTTTTAGTTAATAAACGTTGTTCTGTAGGAAACTCCTTTATCCTCACTCTTTCCATCGCAAGTATACTGATAAAGAGGAATCCGATAACGCTGGTGCGCATAATAGCATTTGAAGCATCGTAAGGCGAAAAAGTATCGACCACCGTAATGTAAAGAAGAGTCATAAAAAAGAACAAAAAAATTCTTTTTTGTATAAACACCCAATAATAGACTAAATAGCATAACAGCCATAGAAGGATAAAAAATAATACACTCCTGAACTCTAACGATAGCCTGTAAATATCCATCGCCCAAAATAGTCCAATATCTTTTACTGCCTTCCCCAGGAAATCCGTGATCCATCTTCCGCTAAGAAATGGCGTATCCATGTATAAGAAATGAATGGAAGAAAAAATATAAATCCATTTCAACAACATACTGGCAATCATGTTCATCTTTAACGCATAGTTGCATAAACTCAATGCAACAAAAAAGATGAAAACACTAATTTTTTCTGTATCGGTAATATATTTTAAGGGATTCAACCATTCATATAGAAGGAGGAAAGAGGCTCCATAAAAAAACAACATGAATGGTTGTTCTCGAATATGATTAATCAGTTTCATTGTTTGTACCCTCCATTCATCCTCAATCTAGAAGGTATGATACCTTTACTTGAAAGGAATTGAAGAAGTTTATGTTAGTGTATCGTATCGAAGAGTTCACTTTCTGTTATCATCTTCACTTGGATTTGTTTTGAATTTAACAATTTAACAAACATCTGCTCCCGCTCATTAAGTGATTGGTCACGTTGTATTATCATTACAATAAATAAAGGACAGCCTCGCTTAATCATAGCTTCCACTGTGAATATAAGAGGCTTGTTCATCTCTGTCACGATTAAAAGGACGTTCCCTTCCAGCGGCCATTTTGACCATTCCTGATTGAGCATCTCAGGGAACCGACTAATGGCCTCTCCTTGCATGACAGTCAAATGATAAAAAACTTCGTGAAGGTGGAATAGAGGGTTTTGCAACCGCTGGATGTATAATTTTTCTCCCAATGAAATGAACTGAATTTCCTGCTCTGTCTTTGCATAACTAGATAAGATAGAGGCTGCAAAGGTAATACGTGATTCAAGACCGTACCTAGTACTTGCATCCATCACTACAGTCAAACGGCTTGTTTTTTGTTGTTCAAATTCTTTTGAGACAAGTACATTTTTTCTTGCTGACGCTTTCCAATCAATCCATGAAAAACGATCTCCGGCTTGATACTCTCGTATGCCAGAAACAAATCCTCCTCCATGATGAAATACAGAACGGGCCAACTGCTCACCCAGTTCATATCCCGCAAAAAGGGCAGGCAATTCAACTTCTGTTATCTTTGGATAAACTAAGTAATTTTCTTCTTTTTTATAATAGGCTTCTTTTGTAACAAACCCTAAGAAATCTCCTGTTCGAAGACTAATTCCTTTAAATGAGTGTTCTCCTCTCGGGAGTCCGAACAAAGAATATTGAATTTGAATCTCTTTGCGAAGGAACGGAAATACCATAATTTTAGAAGTAGTTTTACCATAATGGTTTTCTAACTGAAGCGGCAATTCGTCTTGAATAATGATATAAAGCAATGGAAAGTAACCTTTACGTGTAATCGTGATCGTCGCATTGAATTCGTCTCCTGTTTGATATACACGTTTATTTAGTTTCCGGTGCACTTCCAAACGATGCAGCGGGTATACCGCAACAGCCAATGAATAACATCCGAATGGAGCAAAGCTGTAAAATAGAAACCAGCTCACAAAACCTCCTTGAAACATGGCATACATAAACGTTAATGTGAGCAAAAATAAAATCATTATGATTGGAGCGATTTGAATCAGTAATCGTTTCAATTGAGCCATGATTCTCTACCTTTTAATTGGAACATATACTTGTTGAACAATTTGACGAATAACCTCTTCAACTGTATGTCCTCCAAATCTCGCTTCTGATTTTAAGATAAGACGATGAGGCAAAATATGAGGAGCCAACTTTTGAACATCATCCGGCAAACAGTAGTCTCTCCCACTCAGTAACGCAAGCGCTTGTACTCCCTTCATTAAAGCGATAGATCCACGAGGGCTGACCCCCAATTGCACAAGATCATTTTCTCTCGTTTGATGTACAATTTGCACGATGTAGCGCTTAATAGTATCATCTACATAAATTTGTTTCGCTCTTTTTTGAATTTCCAGCAGCTCTTCCATCGTCATGACGGGCTCTAACCTTTCAAGGGGATCCTCTATATCCAAACGGTTCAAAATTTCAATTTCTTCATTCATTGACGGATATCCCATGTTTAACTTCATTAAAAATCGGTCCAACTGTGCTTCGGGTAATGTATACGTCCCTTCGAATTCAACTGGATTTTGTGTAGCCATAACAAAAAACGGCAAAGGCAGTTTTCTTGTCACACCATCTACCGTTACTTTCCCTTCTTCCATTCCTTCCAATAATGCCGATTGTGTCTTCGGAGAAGTACGATTGATTTCATCCCCCAGCACAATATGACTCATAATAGGTCCAGGACGATATTCAAATTCCGCTTCCTTTGGATTATATATAGATACCCCGACTATATCGGAAGGTAGTAAATCAGGAGTAAATTGAATCCGTTTAAAGTCGGCACTGATTGATTTGGCCAATGCTTTAACCATCATCGTTTTCCCGACACCCGGAACATCCTCTAACAATACATGTCCCTCCGCAATTAAAGCGACCAGACTTAATACAGCCGTTTCTTGTTTTCCTACCATAACTTGCTCAATATTTTCAATCACCTTATGCAACTTTTCCTGTATGGACGCTAAACTTTGCAACGAAGTGACCTCCTCTAGGTTGAGTATAGTTTCATCCTTACTCATTTCTTCACCATCATCTTCATTTCCTGTTTTCCAAACAAAAAAGGCCCATGCTCTAAAGGAGCATAAGCCTTTTTCAAGGGGGGATGATTACATCATTCCGCCCATTCCACCCATTCCGCCCATATCAGGCATCATGGCACCTTTGTTTTCTTCTGGTTTATCAGCTACAACCGCTTCTGTTGTTAAGAACATAGCAGCTACAGATGCTGCGTTTTGAAGTGCAGAACGAGTTACTTTTGTTGGATCCACGATACCAGCTTCAATCATGTTTACCCACTCGCCAGTTGCAGCATTGAAACCTGTACCTACATCTACACCTTTTAAACGCTCAACGATAACAGAACCTTCTAAACCAGCATTGTGAGCGATTTGACGAACCGGCTCTTCCATCGCACGTAATACGATGTTTACACCTGTTGCTTCGTCGCCTTCTGCTTGAATTTCCGCTACTTTATTGTAGATGTTGACTAACGCTGTACCACCACCGGCTACAATGCCTTCTTCAACTGCAGCACGAGTAGAGTTTAATGCGTCTTCAATACGCAATTTGCGCTCTTTTAATTCTGTTTCAGTAGCAGCACCAACTTTGATAACCGCTACACCGCCAGCTAATTTCGCTAAGCGCTCTTGTAATTTTTCTTTATCGAACTCTGAAGTTGTTTCTTCAAGTTGAGCTTTGATTTGGTTTACACGAGCTTCGATGTTAGCAGTATCGCCAGCACCGTTTACAACTGTTGTATTTTCTTTTGTTACAACGATTTTTGCTGCACGGCCTAATTGACCGATGTTTGCTGATTTAAGGTCTAAACCAAGCTCTTCAGTGATTACTTCACCGCCTGTTAAAATCGCAATGTCTTGAAGCATCGCTTTGCGGCGATCACCAAAGCCAGGAGCTTTAACTGCTACAGCCGTGAATGTACCGCGAAGTTTATTCACTACTAAAGTAGCTAATGCTTCACCTTCTACATCTTCAGCAATTAACAATAAAGGCTTGCCTTGTTGTACTACTTGCTCTAATACTGGTAAGATTTCTTGAATGCTTGAAATCTTTTTGTCAGTGATTAAGATGTATGGATTCTCAAGAACAGCTTCCATTTTATCAGAATCCGTTACCATGTACGGAGAAGCGTAGCCGCGGTCAAACTGCATACCTTCCACCACTTCTAGCTCCGTTGTGAATCCTTTAGATTCTTCAAGTGTAATAACACCATCGTTACCTACACGTTCCATTGCTTCTGCAATTAATTGACCTACTTCCTCGTCAGCAGCAGAGATAGCTGCAACTTGAGCGATAGAAGCTTTGCCTTCGATTGGTTTAGAAATAGCCTTTAACTCTTCTACTGCTACAGTTACTGCTTTTTCCATTCCTTTACGAACACCCATTGGGTTAGCGCCGGCTGTTACGTTTTTAAGACCTTCGCGAATCATAGCTTGTGCTAAAACCGTTGCAGTTGTTGTACCGTCACCAGCAACGTCATTTGTTTTACTTGCAACTTCTGCTACTAATTTTGCCCCCATATTTTCAAATGCATCTTCTAATTCGATTTCTTTTGCGATTGTTACACCATCATTTGTAATTAACGGAGAACCGAACTTTTTCTCTAAAACCACGTTGCGCCCTTTTGGTCCAAGAGTCACTTTTACTGCATTTGCTAATTGATCTACACCGCGAAGCATCGCACGACGAGCTTCTTCGCTAAACATAATCTCTTTTGCCATGTTTCTAGACCTCCTCAGAAATAATGATATATTTTAAAGTTTGTATGATATTTTTATGGTTCAATAAGTAGAAAAATGAAATTAGCCAATAACAGCTAAAATATCATTTTCACGTAAAATCAAATATTCTTTTCCTTCAAATTTCACTTCAGTACCAGCGTATTTTGAGAAGATAATGCGATCACCTTCAGCAACTTCAAGAGCAACGCGCTCACCGCTATCTAATACACGACCAGTTCCCGCTGCTACTACTTTACCTTCTTGAGGCTTTTCTTTCGCAGTATCCGGTAACACAATACCGCTTGCAGTTTTTTCTTCAGATTGTACAAGCTCAATTACTACGCGATCACCTAATGGCTTTAACAAGTGAAACAACCTCCTCAAATATATAAATCTTATTGGGTTTATTATTAGCACTCATCATCTTTGAGTGCTAACACAATTATTATATTAAATAAACTGCCTTTTTTTTGCAAGTAAAATTATTAAAAAATTTAAATTACTGATCACGAGCTTTAAAAGCCGATGATTAACTACTCTTCATTTAAAACCCTAATTCGCTAACTTCATACTCGTTTCCAGCATCATTTTTCGTTTTGTATACTATCCATAGTCATTGTTTCTCTCTTGGTAAATTCTAAACCTTTCTCACTAAAAATAAGTAACAAACACTTAAAACATGAACCCATATATTATTTATTGTACTATGATACAATACAATGTAGTGTACATGAATGACTGCTGAAAAGGAGTAAAGAGATTGAAAAAACAATATTGGCTTATCATTTTGACATATGTCGTCATGCAGCTTTCCGGAGTAATAGGAGTGGATTTGCTCCTTTCTCTTGGTGTCGCATCAGGTGAACCCGTTATAGTAGCAAGGCAATTAGCCGCAAGCTACTGGACAATCATTAGCTTTACAGTCGCTCTTATCATCGTTCTTCTTTTATTAAAAACAGATATGAGTATGCGCCAAAATGCCTCACTGTCCAAAACACTCTTTTGGTCCATTTTTGGTGTATTTTTGGCTTTGGCTGCTCAATCTATTGCAGCAATGATTGAGATGAATTTACTAGGTATTGAACCAGGTTCACAAAATACCGAATTCATCGTGAACTTAGTAAAAATGACACCTTGGCTGATTGTCGTTACATCGGTGATTGGACCCATTCTGGAAGAAATCATTTTCCGTAAAATCATTTTTGGTACACTCGTTCCCAAGCTCGGTTTTTTCTTATCGGCAATCATAAGCGCAATCGTATTTGCCGTTGTTCACTTGGATTTCAGTCATCTCTTAATTTATACGGCAATGGGATTGGTTTTTGCCTACTTATATTCAAAAACAAAGCAAATCCTTGTCCCTATTGTTGCCCATGTTATGATGAATACGATTGTCGTGTTGGGCCAAACCATCTTCGCTGAACGCCTAGAAGACATGCAGCGTCAAGCAGAGCAAATGCAGTTTATTTTCGGAGGCTTTTTATGATGAGAACTCCCCCGCTTTTTATGGGATTGATTTATACCTTAATGGGAACGTTATTTACTTATCTTGCAATTGGCAGTGCCGAAAAAGGGATTTTAGATTTTGCTACGATTATTTTAATGGCAGTGGCCACCTTTGATTTTGGGGTAGCCATCCGTATATTTAACCTTCATTACAAGATTAAAAAAATTCAAAAACAACAAAAATAAGAAAAATTCAAAAAGACCCTTCACTAAAATTGAGATTTTAGTGAAGGGTCCTTTTCATTACAATATTTTTATTACCTGCAAGAGCTGGTCTCCCTTTATTGTTCTGCCTGTGCAGCTTGCTCTGCTTTCAACACTTTTCTGTAAGCAGATTTTGAAATAATGATGCTTATCTCATATAAAAGCAGTAATGGTACTGTCACCATCATATGTGAAATAATATCAGGAGGGGTAATGAAGGCCGCTATGACCAGTAAAACAAAATAGGCATACCTTCTTACCTCCGATAAAAACATTGGTGTTACAATACCTAGCCTTGTTAAAAACATAATGATGACAGGCAGCTGAAACAACAGACCGAATGGTAATGTTAATTTCAGCAAAAATTGAAAGTATTCATTAATCCCGATTACTTGTTGAATATTTAAATCGTTGGCTAGTCCAGTCATAAAATGAACGACAAATGGAAACAGCACAAAGTAGGCGAACGAAATGCCGCCTAAGAATAAAAAAAGTGAAAAAGGGATATAACTCAAAGTCACTTTCCGCTCTTTTTCATACAGACCTGGACTGATAAAAGCCCATAGCTGATAAAGAGCTACAGGTGAAGATAAAATGCAGCCAATAATGAAAGCGAACTGCATATAAATTTTGATGGGATCTGTCAATCGAAATGCATTCATCGTCAGCTCTTTTGCTTCATCTGCCTGTTGCAAATACAGAATAATCGGTTTCACTAAAAAGAAGGCTCCAATTGTCGCTGCCAAAAAGAAGACAATTGTAATGATAATCCGTTTTCGCAACTCCCCTATGTGATCATAAACAGACATTTCTTGTTCAGTCATAAAGTTCATTCCTTACTTTTCGCCACGCTTACTATCATCATCGTCATCTGCTAATCCTTTGGTTGCATCCTTGAACTCTTTCAATGTATGGCCAGCTGCTTTTCCAAGCTCCGGTAATTTCTTCGGTCCAAAAATGAGCAAAGCAACGAAGGCAATCAATAAAAAGCTACCAAATCCAAGCCCCATGGGAACTCTCCTCTCACCCTTATTTATCCTTGGCCATTTTATGGCTCTTGCGGATAATTTTTCAGGAAATAAATAAGCGATTGAAGTTCAACCGCCAAATCAATGTGATGAATACGAATGTGATCGGGTACATTGATCCGTGCAGGAGTGAAGTTTAAAATTCCTTTAATCCCGCTTTTTACTAAACGATCTGTAATTTGTTGTGCGACACTGGCTGGAACAGTTAAAATGGCTACTGAAATTTCACCGGTAATTTTGTCTTCTAAATCATCCAAGTGATAGATTGGAACATCTCCAACATTTGTTCCTACCTTCGCTTTTTCTACATCAAAAGCAAATTCAATTTTCGTGTTATTGTTTTTGATAAAATTATAATTTAAAAAAGCGGTTCCGAGATTTCCTACTCCGATTAAGGCTACTTTTGTCACCTCATCCTGATCCAACGTTTTCCTAAAAAAGGATAACAAATAATTAACGTTATATCCATAACCCTTTTTTCCTAGTGCTCCAAAATAGGAGAAATCCCTGCGAATCGTTGCCGAATCTACTTTGACAGCTTCACTTAATTCAGCTGAAGATACACGTTGCTTTCCTGAAGAATGCAAGTTTTTTAAAAACCGATAATAAAGAGGCAATCGCTTCGCAGTTGCTTGTGGTATTTTCAGTTGCTCCGTATTCATTATCCACCCCCACAATCCAAAAGCTTATATATTATAAGTTCTCTCTTTTGAAATCGCCGCTTTTTCCGCCTGTCTTTTCTATTAAATAGGTTGGCCCAATCACCATAGATTTATCGATAGCTTTGCACATATCGTAAATGGTTAGTGCACATATGGAAGCAGCTGTTAAAGCTTCCATTTCTACGCCTGTACTCCCTTTAGTTTTAGCCTCTACTTTAATATTCAATAAATAATTTGTTTCTTTCTGATTCCACGAAAAAGAGATGTCCACTCCCTTCAGGGCAATAGGGTGGCACATAGGAATTACATCGGCTGTCTTCTTTGCCCCCATAATTCCAGCTACCTGTGAAACCGCTAACACATCTCCTTTTCCAATCTCATGGTTTATAATCCTTTGGTAGACTTCTTCGCCTACTTCCACACTGGAAACTGCCACCGCAGTACGGACCGTTTCTTGTTTTTCTGAGATATCGACCATTTTGGCTCGACCCTGATCGTTAAAATGAGTGAAACTCACATCTTCTCCTCCTTTAATTACGACTATACACTATTTTAACAAATCTGTCTCTTGAAGTTATATGAACCTCTTCTATAAAGTGAAAATTCATCAAACGGAAATTTTCTTTATTGTTCATGAATGTTAGATAAAACATCCGAACTGTTACAAGTACTCTGTTTCTTGAAATAAAATATCGTCCTTCTTCGTATCCACACAAATAACATTGGATAGTTGCTCACCATTCATACATTACGATACACTAAATCTATACTAATAGAGGTGAAACATATGATTCTTTTACAATTAAACAACATTGCCAAATATTTTGGAGCCGAACCAACTTTAACGAATATAAAAATGGAAGTACAATCAAAAGATAGAATCGGACTGGTGGGACGCAACGGTGCAGGTAAGTCTACATTACTGAAAATTATTGCAGGAATCCATTCTTATGATCAAGGAGAAATGATTAAACCAAAAGATGTCACTATCGATTACATGGGACAAAGTACCATTTTAGAATCCGAATTATCCATTTGGGATGAAATGATGACGGTCTTCCAACCTTTAAAACATTTAGAACAGCAATTAAGGGAATTGGAACAACAAATGGGTGACCCCCATCTGTTAAATAACGAAGCCCAATATGAAAAGCTTCTTCGGGAATATGATCAATTGCAAATAAAGTTTAAAGACCAAGGCGGTTATCAATACGAAGCGGACACGCGCTCTATTTTACATGGTTTTCGTTTTGCTGATTATGATTATAACACGTCCATTTCTACCTTAAGCGGGGGACAAAAAACAAGACTAGCCCTTGCGAAACTTTTGTTGACTAAGCCAGACTTGCTCATTTTGGATGAGCCTACTAACCATCTAGACATTGAAACGTTATCCTGGCTGGAACAATTTCTGCAAAACTATTCAGGAGCTATCTTAATCGTCTCCCATGACCGCTATTTTTTAGATAAAGTTGTCACACAAATCTATGAAGTATCCCGAACAACGATAACGAAATATACAGGTAATTACTCGAACTACTTAACTCAAAAAGCAGAGCAATATGAACGCGACTTGAAGCAGTATGAGAAACAGCAAGATGAAATTTCCAAGTTAAATGACTTCATTCAACGCAATATCGCCAGAGCTTCGACAACCAAACGGGCACAAAGCCGAAGAAAACAGCTTGATCGAATAGAATTGCTCTCCAAGCCTTCTGGTGATGAGAAATCAGCGTCTTTCCTCTTTGATATCGAACGCCAAAGCGGAAATGACGTATTAAAACTCGAAGATATAGCCGTTGCTTACGCCCAAAAGGCATCTCCTGTTATACAAGGGATTAGCCTTCGTGTCACACGCGGTGAAAGCATCGCGTTAGTTGGCCCCAATGGAATTGGAAAATCTACTTTGCTAAAAGCGGTGACAGACCAGCTTCCTGTGCGTGAAGGCAAGGTCTATTTTGGCTCCAATGTCACTGTCGGATACTACGATCAAGAACAAGCCAACTTGATATCTAACAAAACAGTACTGCAAGAGCTATGGGATGATTACCCAACCAAAACAGAAAAAGAAATTCGTACAACACTTGGCAATTTTTTATTTTCAGGAGAAGATGTACTCAAAACGGTTTCTACTTTAAGCGGCGGTGAAAAAGCGCGGCTTGCCCTTGCTAAACTTATGATGCAAAAAGCGAATTTCCTAATCTTGGATGAACCCACTAACCATCTTGATTTAGACAGCAAACAAGTATTGGAAAATGCCTTGATTGACTACCCAGGAACCCTATTATTTGTCTCTCACGACCGCTATTTTATCAATCGTATTACTACAAAAATTATTGAGCTTTCAGCGAAGAGCGCCGAGGAGTATTTAGGGGATTATGATTATTATGTCCAAAAAAAAGCAGAACTCTTAGAACTTCAGCAGTTGGAAGAACAAGAAATGCAGGCGGGAAATAAACATAAAAAAGAAACCGTTCCTGAGAAAAATTCCTATATACAAGATAAGGAAGCAAAAAGGCTTACTCGACAGAGGAAGCGCCGAATTGAAGAAATTGAAGCTCAGATTCAAGAATTAGAAGAAAACATCGCTAAATGTGAAGAAAAATTATGTAATCCAAACATTTATCAAAACCATGAAGAAGTTCAAAAAATTAATAACGAAAAGGATGCATACGAGAAAACATTAGCTGAATTGATGGAAGAGTGGGAAGAACTCCAGCTGCTTCTTGAAGAATAAAAAACTGCCCCCATTGTTAGAAATGGGGGCAGTTTTTTTGTACGGTTCTTTTATTCATGTCTTATCCACATGCTCTGACTTTTTTATCCCTTTATTCACAACATTTGTGGACAATGTTAACATTCCAAATCCAACCCCGGGTTTGCATTCAACGCCATTGTGGATAATCTCCCTTTCTTTAATTGTATACTTCCAGCCGCCCCAATCATTGCTGCATTATCTGTACATAAAGATAACGGAGGAATAACAAGCTGCACATTTTCTAATGCAGAAAACGCTTTTTCTAGTTCAGCTCTTAAACCCTTGTTAGCAGCTACACCTCCAGCCAGTAACACTTGCTTCACGTTATATTCTTCCGCTGCACGAATCGTCTTGGTGACAAGTACATCAATTACACTTTGTTGAAAACTTGCTGCCATGTCCTGTGGATTAATTTCCTCGCCTTTTTGTTTTGCATTATGAATCGTGTTAATAACAGCAGATTTAAGTCCACTAAAACTAAAATCATAAGAGCCCTCTTCCAACCATGCTCTCGGTAAAGAATAGGAAGGGGAACCTTCATGGGCTAAACGATCAATATGAGGCCCTCCGGGATATGGAAGATTTAATGTCCTTGCTACTTTATCATAGGCCTCGCCTGCCGCATCATCCCTTGTTTCTCCAATCACTTCAAAGATTCCATGCTCAGGCATATACACCAGTTCAGTATGTCCACCGGAAACTACTAGAGATAACAGCGGGAATTCCATTTCTTTTACTAAACGATTTGCATAAATATGACCAGCAATATGGTGTACACCTACAACTGGTTTTCCATGAGCAAATGCTAATGCTTTTGCCGCATTTACCCCAATTAATAACGCTCCTACCAAACCTGGACCTTCTGTAACGGCTACCGCATCCACTTCGTTAAATGTTATTTTTGCCTGCCTTAGCGCTTCTTCAATTACAAGAGTTATTTGTTCCACGTGATGACGGGAAGCAATCTCAGGAACAACCCCCCCAAATCTTTTATGACTTTCAATTTGCGAAGACACAACATTTGATACAATATCAACACCGTTTTGGATAACTGCTGCAGCTGTTTCATCACAGCTCGTTTCAATTGCTAAAATTAACTGCTTTTTATCATTCATAATTTCACCCACATTACTAAAGCATCTTCTTGATTATCGGAATAATAATTTTTTCGAATTCCACCATTTTCAAATCCTAATTTTCGGTAAAGAGATTGGGCTACATAATTAGACACCCTTACTTCAAGGGTCATAGTAAGAGCTCCTAATTCCTTAGCCTCTATCATTGCTTTTCTCAGCAGCCCCGTGCCTAACCCTTTTCCCCGATAGTCAGGCAATAAAGCGATATTAGTGACATGCGCTTCATCTAAGACAATCCACAATCCACAATAACCAATAATGTTCTCTTCCTCTTCCATCACTAAATAATGCGCATATTGATTATGAGTCAGTTCGTTGTAAAAGGCTTCTCGGCTCCAAGGGATCGTGAACGATAATCTTTCAATCAGTAGAATTCGATCAATATCTTTCATTTCCATGAATCGAAAAGTAACCAGAGACTTCATTTTTGTGTTTCTCCTTAATTTTTAGGTTTTTGAGCCGCTAACCAATTTGCCTCAGCCTCAGCAATGCGAATATAATTGGGAACAAAATTATGAACATCCTCTATAGGCTGCTTATTCATTCCAATAAAGCCTAATTCACTTGGTCGAGGATTTAGTTGGGTAATGGATGAGAAAATGGCATGGCTCCCTAACCCCTCAGATAATAGTTCTTGATGAAGGTGGACATCGTTTCCAATAAATAAAATCGGTTTTTCATACTCTTTAAGTTGGTTTACCCACTCATCATTCATCACAAGTCGATCTTGTATAATGTTTTTTAATCCATCATTTTGATATTCATAAAGTCCTGTATAAATTTGACCGCGACGTGCATCAAAGAGAGGACTAATGTATCCATTAAAATAACGTCCATTTGCTGCCAATGCTTCTAAACTTGAAACACCTACCAAGGGAACATTTAATGTCCAGGCCAATGTTTTGGCAATGGTCACACCGATTCGCACGCCAGTGTATGAGCCCGGTCCTTGTGCTACTACAATTCGTTCAAGTTGCATCGGCTGAATACCGCACTCTTCCATTAAAGATTGAATAGCTGGCATCACTCGTATCGAGTGATTTTTCTTGATGTTTGTTACCATTTCTCCAATAACCTCTTGATTATCTAAAATGGCGACTCCCATCACAAAATTTGATGTATCAATTGCCAGAGTTTTCATTTTTCAAAAGCTCCTTACAAAGATCAATATAGTGTTGGCCATGCGCTTGTAATTCTAAACGCCTTGCCGCGTCTGTTTCATGATATAAATTGATTTGCAATAATTGGGCAGGTAATTGTTCTTGAATAAGATGTGCCCACTCTACCACAGTCACACCGTCTCCCTCAAAGTATTCATCAAAACCTAAATCTTCAAAGCTATCATCCAAGCGATAGACGTCCATATGATATAAAGGTAAACGTCCGCCCTTATATTCTTTTATAATTGTAAAAGTAGGGCTATTGACGTTCCTTGTTATACCGAGCCCTTTTGCCAAACCTTTTGTAAAAGTGGTTTTACCTGCTCCCAAATCTCCTTCTAATAATAAAACATCTCCTGAATGTAGTAAACGAGCAAGTTTTGATGCAATACCCATCGTTTCTTCCGGAGAATATGTAAACAGTATGAATGATTCTTGGTTCATCATATAACATGCCTCTTTTCAAGCTTCTTTTGTCAAGTATGACTTTACTTTATTGTAAGCTCTCTTTTATCATCATATCCAATAAAGTAAACCTTCACTCGGCAGAAGAAAGTACACTTTAGATTTTTAAAATAAAAGCCATTTTGCATATAAATATAGAATATATAAAAAAGTCCCTAGGATAAATAATCCTAAGGATGCAAAACGGTTTAAAATGATTTAACGAAAATAATTATCAAATAAAAAAACGAAACATGTTGTTTCGTTATTACTGTATTTAATATGGCGGTCCCGACGGGACTCGAACCCGCGATCTCCTGCGTGACAGGCAGGCATGTTAACCACTACACCACGGGACCACCTTATAATTGGTTGCGGGGACAGGATTTGAACCTGCGACCTTCGGGTTATGAGCCCGACGAGCTACCAGACTGCTCCACCCCGCGATAATAAAATAAAATTCTGGCAACGTCCTACTCTCACAGGGGGAAACCCCCAACTACCATCGG
>NZ_KI632503.1:245-29293 GCF_000504165.1 Bacillus sp. FJAT-14578 | reverse complement strand
CGTGCTTTCCTCAGCAGCTTGTTATCTAGTTTTGAAGGAATAACCTTAAAAAAAGGTTGAAATTCCTTTTGAATAATGTATAATATAATATGTCTGGTGACGATGGCGAAGAGGTCACACCCGTTCCCATACCGAACACGGAAGTTAAGCTCTTCAGCGTCGATGGTAGTTGGGGGTTTCCCCCTGTGAGAGTAGAACGTTGCCAGGCTATTATTATTCCACAGTAGCTCAGTGGTAGAGCAATCGGCTGTTAACCGATCGGTCGTAGGTTCGAGTCCTACCTGTGGAGCCATATGCTTCCATAGCTCAGTAGGTAGAGCACTTCCATGGTAAGGAAGAGGTCAGCGGTTCGAGCCCGCTTGGAAGCTTGTTGGAAGTTGTTAGTTGTGGCCCGTTGGTCAAGCGGTTAAGACACCGCCCTTTCACGGCGGTAACACGGGTTCGAATCCCGTACGGGTCACCATTATATTGGAGGATTAGCTCAGCTGGGAGAGCACCTGCCTTACAAGCAGGGGGTCGGCGGTTCGATCCCGTCATCCTCCACCATTTATTTGCCGGTGTAGCTCAAATGGTAGAGCAACTGACTTGTAATCAGTAGGTTGGGGGTTCAAGTCCTCTCGCCGGCACCACTTATTTTAATAGTGGAGGGGTAGCGAAGTGGCTAAACGCGGCGGACTGTAAATCCGCTCCCTCCGGGTTCGGCGGTTCGAATCCGTCCCCCTCCACCATTTTATTGGGCTATAGCCAAGCGGTAAGGCAACGGACTTTGACTCCGTCATGCGTTGGTTCGAATCCAGCTAGCCCAGCCAAGAGCCATTAGCTCAGTCGGTAGAGCATCTGACTTTTAATCAGAGGGTCGAAGGTTCGAGTCCTTCATGGCTCATATGCGGAAGTAGTTCAGTGGTAGAACACCACCTTGCCAAGGTGGGGGTCGCGGGTTCGAATCCCGTCTTCCGCTCCATAAATTTATATGAATTTGGGGCCTTAGCTCAGCTGGGAGAGCGCCTGCCTTGCACGCAGGAGGTCAGCGGTTCGATCCCGCTAGGCTCCACCATATTACATATGATTGCACAAACCTTTAGGTATAATTTATACTTAAAGGTTTTTTTATTTCTCTCCTTTTCCTTCTATTTAAATTGCATATATATTCAAAAAAGTGTCGAGTTGAGCCATTTGATTTTTATGATTAAAATAAAAGAAGAAAGAACAAAGGGGAGGAATACAACAATGAAAGCGATTTCTATCATAGGGGTACCAATGGATCTTGGACAAACAAGAAGAGGAGTAGACATGGGGCCCAGTGCCATTCGTTATGCGGGAGTCTCAGAGAGAATTGAAAATCTCGGCTATCAGCTTTATGATGAAGGAGATATCAATATTGAGCCTAGAGAAAAAGTACACACGGATACAGATACTAATTTAAAAAACTTAAAAGCTGTAGCAGATGGAAACGAAAGACTTGCTGATAAAGTAAATGAAGTCATCCAAGCAAAGCGTTTTCCTTTAGTTCTGGGGGGCGACCATAGTATTGCCATTGGAACATTGGCCGGTGTAGCAAAGCATTACGAAAATCTAGGTGTTATTTGGTACGACGCTCATGGTGATTTAAATACAGCTGAAACATCTCCTTCTGGAAACATTCATGGGATGCCGTTAGCTGCCAGCTTAGGAATAGGACATTCTGTATTAACGAATATTGGCGGTTATAGTCCTAAAGTGAAACCTGAAAATATTATCATTATTGGTGCCCGCTCTTTAGATGAGGGAGAACGAGAGTTGATTAAGGAACTAGGTATTAAAGTTTACACCATGCACGAAATCGACCGCCTAGGGATGACCACAGTGATGGAAGAGACCATCAATTATTTAAAGGAGCGTACAGATGGTGTACATCTATCTTTAGATTTAGATGGTTTAGATCCGCATGATGCCCCTGGAGTAGGAACACCAGTAATTGGCGGGATTAGCTATCGCGAAAGCCATCTTGCCATGGAGATGCTGGCAGAGTCTAATCTCATTACATCTGCAGAATTTGTAGAAGTGAATCCGATTTTGGATGAGCGTAATAAAACTGCAACAGTTGCTGTTGCCCTGATGGGATCACTATTTGGAGAAAAGTTACTTTAATTTAATATTAATATTTAGTTTACCCTTTATAAAAAGGTTTACTCTTATAAATAACATGTTTACAATAAATGTATAATCAAAAAACAGTAACTGTGCAGTTACTGTTTTTTGTATTTATCATACTCGTTCAATAAACCATCCAGCTTGGTGCTTGCTTCAATAACATGGTGAGAAGAAAGAGATGTTTGACTGGCTAAATCCATCATTAATAAACGGCATTGTTCAATTTCGTACAGTAATGCTTTTTCACCATACATGTTATTCTCACTTCCTTTTTATTTAAGGCTGTTTCGTAATATACTTGCTTTGAATCATTGCTTCTAAAAGAGGGAGACATAAGAAAAAAATGAGTTGATTCTCCGAAAAATCTCTTATTTAATAAGTAAATAGCCAAATATTAATATCTTTAAACTCAGTGTTGTCATCTTTTTTCTTTTTAGACGAAACCTTTTAAAAAATAATGCGTATGTATAGTATCCCGCAATGGGCGGAGGTAAAAGATAAATGGATTTGTTAATAAGTAGAAAAATTAAACAAGTGAAAAAGGGAGACCAGGATGCCTTTGCGGAAGTAGTTGAATATTATAAAGACAAAGTATATCAATTGTGTTATCGCATGCTGGGCAATGCACATGAAGCGGAAGATTCCGCACAAGAAGCATTTATTCGTGCATATGTGAACATTCACACCTATGATTCAACGAAAAAATTTTCAACATGGCTTTATCGAATTGCTACTAATTTATGTATAGATCGTATCCGAAAAAAGAAGCCGGATTATTATTTAGATGCAGAAATTAGCGGAACAGACGGGCTCAATATGTATTCGCAAATTCCTGCGGATCAAAAGCTTCCAGAGGACGAGTTAGAGAAGCTGGAGTTACAAGAGCATATACAACAAGAAATTTTAAAGCTTCCTGATAAGTACCGGTCTGTCATTGTACTAAAGTATGTAGATGAACTTTCTCTAAAAGAAATCAGTGACATTTTAGATTTGCCGGTAGGAACGGTAAAGACAAGAATTCATAGAGGGCGAGAAGCTTTAAGGAATAAGCTGAGCCGTCTTTAAGAGGTGAGAACGAATGAAATGTGAGTATTGTATCGACTTCATGCACGATTATTTAGATGGTGATCTCGCAAAGGAAAATGAGAAAATCCTAAAAGAGCATCTGCATTCGTGCGAAGAATGCCAACAACATTTTAAAGAACTAAAAAAATGCATTGCTTTTGTACAAAGCACTTCACATATTGAAGCCCCAGCGAATTTTACGATGAACGTCATGGCTGCTCTTCCCAAAGAAAATAAACGGGCTAAAGTTAATCGTTGGTTTAAGATGCATCCTTTTATGACAGCAGCTTCTTTGTTTATGATTTTAATGTTTGGAAGTTTGATGTCATCGTGGACGAACAGTCAAGATTTTTCTGTCTCTAAGCACAGTGGTTTGATGATTCAAGAAGAAACGGTCGTTGTTCCTGAAGGGAAAACAGTTAATGGAGACATTGTGGTGCGCAATGGCGATATTAAAGTTGAAGGAAAAGTAAACGGGAACGTAACGGTGATTAATGGAAATCAATATTTGGCTTCTGCGGGTCAAGTAACAGGAGAAATAGAAGAACTGGACCAGCTGTTTGAGTGGGTATGGTATACGATAAAGTCGAATGTAACGAATGCCCTATACGTTTTTGAGGAGAAGAAGTGACATATATATAGAAACTTCTTTGTCTGTCAGGGACTTTAATCACCGTTAACGAGGGCTAAATATGAGACAAAGCGGTTCCTTCTGAGAGGGAATCGCTTTGTTTATGAAATGGTCGAGCAGTGCAGAAACATGCTTTTACTTTCTGATTTCAGAAGAGGAAAAAATATTAATCTTTATGGTATACTAATAAGGTTACATGGATTAATATCTCTTTATTACATATTAGAGGAAGTGAGATAATGCCTATTGGAGAGCTACCGATCTTCACATACGTAGGAAAAGTAATCGATGTTCTCCTTGTTTGGTTTGTTATATATAAACTAATAATGGTCATAAGAGGAACAAAAGCCGTCCAATTACTTAAAGGGATCATTGTGATTGTTATGGTTCGCTTTTTAAGTAGTTTCTTAGGGTTAAAAACACTGGAATGGCTGATGGACCAAGCATTAGCATGGGGTTTTTTAGCGATAGTAATTATCTTTCAGCCGGAGTTGCGAAGAGCACTTGAGCAATTGGGAAGAGGGAAATTATTTTCAAGGAGTAACATCCCGGAAGAAGACGAAAGTATCCATACTGTAGAGGCGATTGTAAAAGCAACTGATTATATGGCTAAGCGCCGAATCGGGGCTCTTATTTCAATTGAACGGGATACAGGTATGAGTGACTATATTGAAACGGGTATTCCTTTACATGCTAATGTCTCTTCTGAATTACTTATTAACATTTTTATTCCCAATACCCCCCTTCATGATGGAGCGGTCATTTTACAAAAGAATCAAGTTGCAGCCGCAGCTTGTTATCTCCCTCTGTCAGAAAGCCCTTTTATTTCAAAGGAGTTGGGCACGAGACATCGTGCAGCCGTTGGGATTAGCGAAGTAACAGATAGCTTGACGGTCGTTGTTTCAGAAGAGACGGGAAATATTTCTGTGACCAAAAACGGGGAACTGCATCGAGAATTAACACAAGATATGTTAAAAGAAATGTTAACAAATGAATTAATAAGCAGTTCGAAAGCAGCCACTTCAACTCGCTGGCAATGGAGGGGGAAGAAGAATGGATAGGCTGATGAACAATCATTGGTTTGTAAAAATCATGGCTTTATTATTAGCATTACTGCTTTATATGTCTGTTAATTTAGATCCGGATCTCGCGAAAACCACATCCAATGGGAATTCCACGGTTAATTATGAAACAGAAACCATCACAGATTTCCCAGTGAATGTTTATTATGACAGCGAAAATACTATCGTTAAGGGAATTCCGGATTCAGTAAACCTTACTTTGAAAGGGCCCAAAAGTATTTTGCAACCGACTAAACTGCAAAGGGATTTTGAAGTTTATGTAGATTTGACAAATATGCAGCTAGGCAGCCACAAAGTGAAAGTGAAGTACCGTAACATCTCTGAAAAATTGGATGTGAAAATAGAGCCGCAAACGCTGACGGTCGAGATTGAAGAGAAGATGTCTAAAACTTTTTCTGTAGAGGTAGATGTTGATATCAACAATGTTCGTGAAGGCTACATAGCTGAACAGCCTATTGTAAAACCAGGATCTGTGAAGATTCTGGGGGCGAAAAGCGAAATCGAAAAAATCGCCTATGTAAAAGCGGTTTTCGAAGTAGATGATGTCTCTGAGACAGTGGAGAAACAGATAAAAGTAATTGCGCTGGATAAACGTTTAAATAAGATAAATGTAGATATTCAACCTCGTTCGGTAACCGTGAAGGTTCCGGTAGTAAGCCCGAGTAAAAAAGTCCCATTGAAAATCAAAACGACGGGATCGTTGTCTGAGGGGCTAAATATCAAGAGTATTGCTCCTTCTCCGAGTGAAGTAACAGTCTTTGGATCAAAAGATATGTTAGATAAACTAGGCGTAATTGACAATGTAGAACTTGATATTAGCAAAGTGACAAAGTCGGAAAACATTTGGGTGAGTGTTCCTATTCCTAAAGGAGCAAAGCGAGTCTATCCCGAAAAAGTGGCGGTAAAAGTTGAGTTAGAAAAAGATAAGGAAGCTGAAACAGAAGGCGAAGAAACATCAAATCGAGTGCTGGAAAGTCTTCCCCTTTCTTTGACAGGGAAATCCCCATCTTTTACCTATCAACTGTTAAACCCTAAAACGGGAACTTTGGATATAGAAATAACGGGACCTTCCGCTATTCTAGCTGACCTTCAACTTAAGGATATCCAGCTTTCTATCGATGTGGGAGAGCTTTTAAGCGGGGAGCATGAAGTGCCGGTCGAAGTGAAGATTCCTCAAGACCTGACCTATAAACTGGCTTTAAGCAAAGCTAAGATAAGCGTGACGGAGAACCAAGAGGATAATCAAGAAGAGAGCGATCTCGAAAACCACCCGGAGGCAATTCCTGATAATCCAGTGGATAAAAATGAACAGAGCTATGATGATCAAAATATAAGCAACATACAACCACAAGGTTAACAACTGTGAGAGATTGTAACGAAGGAGCGAGACAAACATGGGTAAATATTTTGGAACAGATGGGGTGCGCGGCGTAGCGAACAGCGAGCTTACACCGGAATTGGCATTTAAGGTCGGCCGTTTTGGAGGATATATATTAACGAAAGATGCAGAAAGACCAAAAGTTTTAATTGGACGTGATACTCGTATTTCAGGGCACATGTTAGAAGGGGCTTTGGTGGCAGGTCTTTTGTCAATTGGTGCGGAGGTCATGCGCCTCGGCGTGATTTCAACCCCTGGTGTCGCGTATTTAACAAAAGCGCTTGGTGCTCAAGCGGGTGTGATGATTTCAGCGTCTCATAATCCAGTCCAAGATAATGGGATTAAATTTTTTGGGCCAGACGGTTTTAAGCTGTCAGATGATCAAGAATTAGAAATCGAAAATCTCTTAGATAGTGAACAGGATATGCTGCCAAGGCCGACCGGTAAAGAGTTAGGGCAAGTAAATGACTATTTTGAAGGCGGTCAGAAGTATCTTCAATATTTAAAACAAACAGTGGATGAAGATTTTTCAGGTATTCATGTCGCGTTGGACTGTGCCCATGGAGCTACTTCTTCATTAGCGGCACACCTATTTGCAGATTTAGAGGCGGATATTTCCACAATGGGGGCATCGCCTAACGGTCTAAATATTAATGATGGTGTCGGTTCCACTCATCCTGAAGCGTTGGCTGCTTTTGTAGAAGAAAAAGGAGCGGATATTGGGCTTGCTTTTGACGGAGATGGTGACCGCTTAATTGCGATTGATGAGAAGGGGCAAATTGTAGACGGCGACCAGATTATGTATATTTGTGCGAAATACTTAAGTGAACAAGGTCAATTAAAGCACAACACGATCGTTTCAACGGTCATGAGTAATCTGGGCTTTTATAAAGCGATTGAAACACGGGGGATTAATAGTGCTCAAACCGCTGTCGGCGATCGTTATGTGGTAGAAGAAATGAAGGCAAAAGGCTATAACTTAGGCGGTGAGCAGTCTGGGCACATTATCTTCTTGGATTATAATACAACAGGTGATGGCATGCTTTCTGCCATCCAATTGGTGAATATTATGAAGGCTACGAAAAAGTCCTTGTCAGAGCTAGCGGGGGAAATGGTAAAGTACCCTCAATTACTTATAAATGTGAAGGTAACGGATAAACATAAAGTAACAGAAAACGAAAAAGTAAAAGCAGTCATTGAAGCGGTGGAACAAGAAATGGCTGGCAATGGCCGTGTGTTGGTTCGCCCTTCAGGAACAGAACCTTTAGTTCGGGTAATGGTTGAAGCTCCAACAGATGGTGAGTGTGAACAGTATGTAAATCGTATTGTTGAAGTGGTAAAGGAAGAAATGGGATTAGAATAATAGGCATTCATATGCATAGGCGGTAACCAAGTAAACCGCTTATGCATATTTTTATATTGTTAGCTTTGTTAAAGAACAATGTTGATTTTCGCCATTTTGACTTATTCGTGTAAAGTGGATATTTCACATAGTTTCAGTGGGAGGTGAAACGAAATGAAATATGAACACAGGGCTTTGACACAGCTATATGATTAGCACACTTTATGGTTTTGTTGAGCTTGCAGCGTCAAATACATGAAGTGTCTTTTTTATTCGGTTTTGTAAAAAAAATTGACGATTTATTAATCCCTATTGTAATATTAGGTTTGTTCGTCTCTTAATAGATGAAAAGGAGGAAAGGAGAAAATCATTTAATTTTAAAGCGCCTGAACTAAGCGAAGAGACGCCCAGTGCTTAGTTGACGAGGAGGAGGTTTATCGAGTGTTCGGCGGATGCCTCCCGGTTGATGTAGTCACAACCGTAAAATTCTTTGTGAAAAGCAAAAGGGTGACCTTTTGGACAAAGCCAAAGAAATGACTAAACGCAGCTGTATTTCACGAGGAGGAACATTTTTATGTGCGGAATTGTAGGTTTTATTGGAAACATTGATTCGAAGGAAATTTTATTACGCGGACTAGAAAAATTGGAATACCGCGGATATGACTCTGCAGGAATCGCCATTGCAGATGATCAAGGGGTTCACGTATTTAAAGAAAAAGGAAGAATTGCTCAACTTCGTGAGATTGTAGATGAGTCTGTTACAGCACCAGTTGGAATCGGCCACACACGCTGGGCAACTCATGGTGTGCCAAGTCAAGTTAACGCTCACCCTCATCAAAGTACAAAACAACGTTTCACAATTGTTCATAATGGAGTTATTGAAAATTACGCGATTTTAAAGCGTGATTATCTTCAAGATACAGAATTTAAAAGTGAGACAGATACAGAAGTCGTTGTTCAATTGATTGAAAAAATCGTAAATGAAGGCTTAGAGGTAGAAGAAGCATTCCGTAAGACGGTTAGCTTGCTTCATGGATCTTACGCCATTGCTCTCTTAGATGAACAAAATAAAGATACAATTTATGTAGCAAAAAATAAAAGTCCATTACTCGTAGGGTTAGGGGCAGATTTTAACGTAGTAGCAAGTGATGCTATGGCGATGCTGCAGGTTACAGATCAGTATGTAGAATTGATGGATAAAGAAATTGTTATTGTCACAAAAGAAGAGGTTACAATCAAAAAATTAGATGGCAAAGTTGTTGAGCGTAATCCGTATACAGCAGAGTTAGATGCCAGTGATATTGAAAAAGGCACATACCCTCACTATATGCTAAAAGAAATTGATGAGCAGCCATTAGTAATGCGTAAAATCATTCAAGCTTATCAAAATGAGAAGAATGAATTAACCATTGATGCGGATATCTTGGCAGCGATGAACGCAGCTGACCGTATTTATATCATAGCTTGCGGAACTAGTTACCATGCTGGATTAGTTGGTAAACAGTTCATTGAAAAATGGGCAGCCATTCCGGTGGAAGTACATGTTGCCAGTGAGTTTTCTTACAATATGCCGCTTTTATCTGAAAAACCTTTATTTATCTTTATCTCACAAAGCGGCGAGACGGCAGACAGCCGTTCAGTGCTTGTGCAGGTGAAGGAATTAGGTTATAAAGCATTAACAATTACAAATGTACCTGGTTCTACTCTTTCTCGTGAAGCGGACTACACATTATTATTGCATGCAGGTCCAGAGATTGCGGTGGCCTCTACTAAAGCATATACAGCGCAAATAGCAGTGTTAGCCATTTTATCTGCAGTAACGGCAAATTCAAAAGGTATCAATTTGGAATTTGACCTTGTTCAAGAACTTGCAATCGTAGCTAATGCGATGGAAGTACTGTGTGATGACAAAGAAGAGATGGAAAGTATTGCTCGTGAATTCTTGGCTACTACCCGTAATTGCTTTTTCATCGGTCGTTCGTTGGACTTCTATGTTGGTTTAGAAGGGGCATTAAAGCTGAAAGAGATCTCCTATATCCAAGCAGAGGGATTTGCTGGAGGAGAATTAAAGCATGGTACAATTGCCTTAATCGAGAACAATACACCTGTTATCGCGTTAGCAACACAAGAGCATGTTAATTTAAGCATCCGTGGTAATGTGAAGGAAGTAGTAGCACGCGGGGCAAACCCTTGCATTATTTCCATGAAGGGCTTGGAAATGGAAGAAGATCGTTATGTTCTTCCTGAGGTACATGAAACATTGGCACCACTTGCTGCGGTTATTCCTTTACAATTAATCTCTTATTATGCCGCATTACATCGTGATTGCGACGTGGATAAACCTCGTAACTTGGCTAAATCTGTTACGGTTGAATAATCCTTCCTGTCGATGGCTGATCGTATAAGCCAGGCATCAATATAATGAAATGATGCAGCTGGTTTGGTTGTAAGTGTTACATTTTTAAGCGATTCTAAAAACCCTAATGCCTTCAAGACTGACGGTGTTGGGGTTTTTTCTTTTCGGATAGTCCATTGTCTTCATGCGAAGTTTCACTTTATCAATCTGCCGCTTTGCTTTACAATATTGCTTATGTATTTTCTGTACATATTTTGAACAACGAGAACGAATCTTTTTCGTAAACATATGATGAAAATGATAAAATAGAAAAGATGAAGAAAGATGAGGAGGATCATCCATGAAGATTAAACTTGGCCTTTTATACGGCGGAAAATCTGCTGAACATCAAGTGTCGTTACAAACAGCGCTTTCTGTCATTAGAGCGCTTAATCAAGATAAATATGAAATACATCCCATTTATATTACAGAATCCGGCGAATGGATACGTGGAGAGTTGTTGACAGAGGCTGTGGAGGATGTATCCCAGCTGCGATTGAACCAAACGGGAAAAGAGATTTCCCCTATGTCATTAAGCACCCATGTTTTTGCAGGAGCATCTGAACAGCAGGAAAGCATCGATGTCGTCTTCCCTCTTTTGCATGGACCAAATGGTGAAGACGGGACAGTCCAGGGTATGTTAGAGTTATTGAACATTCCTTACGTTGGGAACGGCGTGTTAGCTTCTGCAGCGGGGATGGATAAAGTCATTATGAAAAATTTATATGCCCAGGCAGGTTTGCCGCAAGTTAATTATGCTTGGTTCATTCGCAGTGAATGGGAGCAAAATCAGGAGAAAGCATATAAAGAGGTAGAAGAGAAGTTAGGTTACCCTTGTTTTGTAAAACCGGCTAATCTGGGATCAAGTGTAGGAATCAGCAAATGTAAAGACCGTGACGAATTGGTTGCGGCTTTCGAGGAAGCTTTTACCTTTGATCGTAAAATTATTGTAGAAGAAGGTGTTGTAGCACGCGAGGTAGAAATCGGTGTGTTAGGCAACGATGAGCCGAGCTGCTCTGTTGTAGGGGAAATTGCTCCTAAAAAAGAGTTTTATGATTATAAAGCGAAATACGAGGATGGTGATACGGCTCTTATTATTCCGGCCGAAATCGATGAAGCTACTTATAGTGAAATGAAAGATATGGCTGTCAAAGCCTTTAAAGCAATTGATGGATCTGGACTGGTACGAGCTGATTTCTTCTTGACTAAAGAAGGGAACTTGTTAATTAATGAGGTCAACACGATGCCTGGATTTACGCCGTACAGTATGTTCCCGCTGTTATGGAAACATACAGGAGTGTCTTATCCGGAACTCATTGAAAAGCTTGTGAATTTAGCTATAGAGCGTCATGAAGAGAAACAAAAAATTCGATATACCATGTAATAAAATGAGGCAAATGAACAGGTGGTTAACCATCTGTTCATTTGCCTCACTGAAAGGACCCGTTATGAGAATCCGGTAAAATTGACGGTTTTGATGACGGGTTCTTTCAATGACCCATTTTTTATCCATCTAATTAGCCCCATACTCTTATAAAAGTTTGTGACTGCCTTATCCAACAGCACGATTACATAATGCGGTGAAAGGAGCCGAGTAAAAGATGATTACACGTACAATGAAAGAAGTACAACAGATGATTCCCGGCAGTACATTACAAGGTGATTCGGAGGTTGTAGTGAAAGGTGTTTCCATTGATACCCGAACGATTGAACAGGGAAATTTATTTGTCCCGATCAAAGGTGAAAAATTCAATGGGCATGAGTTTGTGCAGCAAGCTATTGAAAGCGGAGCGGCAGCTGTTCTTTGGAATCAAAGTGAGCCTAATGTGCCTTCTGGTATTCCAGTCGTGCTCGTTGAAAATACATTAAAAGCTCTTCAGCAGTTGGGGAAAAAATATTGCGAGCAAGTTGGTGTAAAAGTAGTAGGTGTGACAGGAAGTAACGGGAAAACTACAACGAAAGATATGATTTTTTCTGTATTATCCACTACCTATCAAGTGCTGAAAACAGAAGGGAACTTTAATAACCACATTGGAATGCCTTTAACAATGCTTCGTTTAAAAGAAGAAACGGAAATTGCCATTTTGGAAATGGGTATGAGCAGCAGAGGAGAAATTGAACTTCTTTCTCGATTGGCGCTTCCTGATGTGGCTGTTATTACAAACATCGGTGAATCCCACTTAATGGATTTAGGGAGCAGAGAAGAAATTGCCAAAGCAAAAATGGAAATTGTCAGCGGACTAAAAAAAGAAGGGGTATTGATTTATAACGGTGATGAACCTCTATTAACTTCACAGTTAGCCAAGTCGGATATACAAGGAGTTACCTTCGGCCAAAATGAACAAAACGATTTATACCCGATTTCTATTGAACAGCAACAGCAAAGTACCGTTTTTACGATCTCCCAAGCTCCTGATGTGACATATGAAATCCCCGTTTTAGGAGTGCATAATGTTCAAAATACTTTAGCGGCCATTGCAGTCGGCTGTTATTTTAATATCCCGTTTTCCACCATGGCAGAGGGATTAAAATCATTAAAATTGACCAATATGAGAATGGAACTGATTTCATCGCCTAAAGGCTTTGACATCATCAATGATGCCTATAATGCCAGCCCAACTTCAATGAGGGCAGCCATTTCCTTGTTGGAAAATTTAAAAGGATATAATAAAAAGATTATTGTTCTTGGAGATATGCTGGAACTGGGGGAACAAGAAAAGTCATTTCATTATGAAGTCGGCCGTATGATTCACCCTGAAAAAGTTGATTATGTGTTTGCGTATGGGCAGTTGGGAGCAGAAATCGCCAAAGGGGCGCAAGAAACTTTTGAAAAAGAAAGAGTGTACTATTTCCATGATAAAAATCAACTCATTGAATGTTTGGCCTCTCTTGTGAGAAGCGGAGATATCGTTCTTGTAAAGGCATCTAGAGGGATGAAGCTGGAAGAAGTGGTAGAGGCATTGAAGGCGTAGCTAAAGAAGATAAACCAAAGGGAATCGTGCAAATTTTTTATGAAAAAGTATGAGTTCATTGGATTAATGGAGTGAAAAGGAAGATACTAAACAAAGAGTAGGTCAAGTTATTTAAAGCTGTTACTAAAATAAAAACTCCTGTCACTAAAAATATGGATATTGCATATAATGAGCGGAAATGTTATTATAGAGTTTAATGTGTGTTATTAACTGCCCATCACGCTGAGTTTTAATAGTTCAGGGCATTTTCCGCTGTTGTGGAGAATGTCCTTTTTTATAATTTTAGAGCAGGAAGTTTTTGTTATATACTAGTAACGATAATAGATGAAATTAGAAGGAGTTTGGAAAATTGGCATTATTTAAAGACTTAGGAATTAGTGAGCAATTGGAAAAATCAATTAGTGAGATGGGGTTTGAAGAGGCTACTCCAATTCAATCCCAAACAATCCCTCTTGCGTTAGAAGGGGAAGATGTTATCGGTCAAGCACAAACGGGAACAGGGAAAACAGCTGCTTTTGGTATTCCGTTAACAGAAAAAATTGATACAAAGGTTGATCGTATTCAAGGAATTGTCATCGCACCTACTCGTGAGTTAGCAATTCAGGTATCAGAAGAGCTATACAAGATTGGACGTGTTAAGCGTACTCGTGTATTAGCGATTTACGGAGGCCAAGACATTAGCCGTCAGATTCGTTCGTTAAAGAAACAGCCTCATATTATTGTCGGAACTCCGGGGCGTTTACTTGATCACATTAACCGCAAAACAATGCGTTTACAGGATGTAAACACGGTCGTATTGGATGAAGCGGATGAAATGTTGAACATGGGCTTTATTGAAGATATTGAAAAAATCCTGGAAAATGTACCGGAAGATCACCAAACGTTACTTTTCTCAGCTACAATGCCTGGTCCAATTCAACGTATCGCTGAGCGATTCATGAGTGAACCAAAAATTGTTAAAGTAAAAGCGAAAGAAGTAACAGTACCAAACATTCAACAGTATTACCTTGAGACTCAAGAAAAGAAAAAATTCGATGTCTTAACTCGCTTATTAGATATTCAATCTCCGGAGTTAGCAATCGTTTTCGGTAGAACGAAACGCCGAGTAGACGAGCTTTCTGAAGCATTGACAGTGAGAGGATATGCAGCGCAGGGGATTCACGGTGACTTAACTCAAGCGAAACGTATGTCTGTTCTTCGTCAATTCAAAGAAGGCAGCATCGATGTGTTAGTTGCAACAGATGTGGCTGCACGCGGTCTTGATATTTCAGGTGTTACACACGTATATAACTTTGATGTTCCGCAAGATCCGGAAAGCTACGTACATCGTATCGGTCGTACAGGACGTGCTGGAAAAACGGGAGTGGCAATGACGTTTGTAACGCCAAGAGAAATGGGTCAACTTAAAAATATTGAAAACACAACAAAACGAAAAATGGAGCGCATGAAAGCTCCAAGTCTAGATGAAGCATTAGAAGGCCAACAACGTTTGGCGATGGAAAAATTGACGAATATTCTTCAATCGCAAAACTTGTCATTTTATCGTCAAGCGGCAGAGGAATTGCTTGAAGAGCATGATTCTTTATCCATTGTATCTGCGGCCATTAAATTGCTGACAAAAGAGCCGGATACAACTCCTGTTCAATTAACAGCAGAAGCACCAATGCCAGGTAAGCGAGAAAGAGGTTCCCGAGGGCGTGATAATCGCGGTGGAAGAGATAGCCGAGGTGGCAGAGGAAGCCGAGATCGAGACGGCAGAAGCGGTCGAGATCGAGATGGTGCTCAAGCCCGTAAAAAAGGCCCGCGCAATGGTGTGAATGTAAAACGCAAACCACAAGCTAAAAATATTTAAGAGTGTTTAATGGACTGTCCCATAAGCCTCTAATAAATCACAAAAATTGATTTTTACTGAAAGGTCTCGTCACATAATCCCTTGGTTTTACTGGATTTTCATGACGGGGCCTTTCAGCAGGATGACCCAAAAGGGCTGTATTTTGCTCTTTTGGGTCATCCTCTTTTTTTTAGATTATTATTTATTTTTAGGCTGTTGCATCAAATTCCATCATTCATTCGTGAAAAAACGATCAGAAAGAAGCCTTATTTAAAAAGATTTGGGCATGCTAGAAGTAATTGGACTAGCGGGGTGGCCGTATTGACGATTGTAAGATTAGGTTATGTAGCGATGAGTGTTCATTTGCAAAATAGCTCGCCTTCTCAAACGATGACATTTGCTCAATTTAGTAAACTGAAAAATCAGGAAGCGGCAATTAGCAAATTAGAGAGGATTGCTGTTTCTAATCTTGAAAATTGTTTAAGGCTTCTCAAGCATAATGTTTGGAATGAAATTCATTTTTTTCGGTTCAGTTCGCGTTTAATCCCGCTTGCTAACCATGAAGAGCTGGCTGGATGGGATTATCTTAGTCCTTTAAAGCCCATTCTTTCTGAAATAAAGGATTATTTAGTACATCATCCGATTCGGGTAGACTTTCACCCGGACCATTTTGTTCTATTGAATTCAACAGATGTGGACATTTTAAAACGTTCCATTAAAACGCTTCAACTGCATGCAGCGCTGTTAAAAGGAATGGGTGTTCCGTTGGCTCAACGCTGTGTGATGCATGTAGGAGGAGCTTATGACGATAAGGAAAAAGCATTGGAACAATTTATTCATAATTGGGGATTCGTCCCTCCTCATATCCAAAGTATGATTATGTTAGAGAATGATGATACGACTTTCAGTGTCCAAGATACCCTTTATTTATGTGAAAAGCTTAATATTCCATTTGTGTTTGATTTACATCATCATTTAGCCAATCATGGTGGGATGGGCTGGAGAGAGAATTGGGAACGGATGGCCGAAACGTGGAATCAATCGGATCTTCCTATGAAAATGCATATTTCCAGCCCGCGTGATGAACAAGACTTTCGTGCTCATGCAGACTATATAGATGCCAAGATGTTTATAGAGTTTTTATCTGAAATTAAAGGGAGTATCGGGCAGCTTGATTGTATGATTGAAGCGAAAAGAAAAGATGATGCACTGTTTCGATTAAGAGACGAATTGAAGTCTTATCAAGAAATTGAATTTATTGATCAATCTAGTTTCCATATACGTTAAAAAAAGTCTCTGATTCAGAGGCTTTTTCTATTGGAATTCCCTAAACTTGAAGGAAAAGTATCTATGAAATTGATACAATAAGAATAATGAAATTGAAGGGACTGGCGTTTTTGATTAAGGGAATAGGCATAGACATTGTAGAAATTCAAAGAATCAAAAATATTTGCGAACGACAAAAGGGTTTTATTGATCGTATTCTCGGTGCCGAGGAAAAAAGACATTATGAACAATTGTCTCCCAAGAGAAAGGTAGAGTTTCTGGCCGGGCGATTTGCAGCAAAAGAGGCTTATGCTAAAGCAACGGGGACAGGAATCGGTACACATCTAAGTTTTCAAGATATTCGAATCGAGTATGATCAATACGGAAAACCGGTTATTCAATCACCAGAACCGGGCCTAAATATCCATCTTTCTATTTCCCATAGTGAGCAATATGCTGTTGCACAAGTAATTATTGAAAGCCTGTCAAGCTAGTCTGCATATTCATAGTCCTTGTCTCATATATTCATATTGCAGATGGAAGAGCGATGCTTACTCTTCAATAATACGAATAGAGGCAAAGGGGTTGAGAGAATGTGGAAAGTGATGGGAGGCTTGTTGAGTTGCTTTTTTGTGCTCCTTTTAATAACAGGATGCGGTGAGAAAAGCCAAGAGGACGTGAAAAATTCATTAGATGCCAAGCTGGAAGAAATGACAGGCTATAAAGCAAATGCAAAAATGATGTTAAAGACAGGGAAGGAATCTCAAGTGTATGATGTGGAAATATGGCATAGTAAACCTTCTTATTATCGCGTGAATTTAAAAAATGCAGCAAAAGATCAAAGTCAAATGATTTTACGTAATGATGAAGGTGTTTTCGTACTAACGCCAGCTTTAAATAAAAGTTTTCGCTTTCAAAGCGATTGGCCTCAAAATAGCAGCCAAGCCTATTTATATGAATCGTTGGCGAGAGATATCATGAATGATAAAGAGACGATGTTCAAGACGACGAAAGACTCGTATATTTTTGAAACAAAGACGAATTACCAAAATAGTGCCATGCTGCCAAGGCAAGAAATTACGTTAAATAAGAAAAATTTAACACCCCGTTTAGTGAAAATTATGGATACAGATGCAAATGTGTTAATCGAAATCGAGTTTTCAAAGGTAGAATTAAACGCGAAGTTTGATAAAGGGGCATTTGATACGAAACGGAATATGACGGGTGCTCAAATGGAAGTACCGACACTTGCTCAAAATGCGAATCAGCCTTTAGAAATCAAGCTTCCAACTGATACGCCTGCCGGGACGTCTCTTGTGGAAGAGAAAGAAATGAAAACCGAAAACGGCAAGCGTATTATTTTAACATACGGTGGAGAAAAAACATTTACTCTTATCCAAGAGCGGGCGGTAGTGAAGGAAACAGCTGCTTCAACATTCGTGGACGGAGAACCAGTAGACTTAGGATATGCTATTGGGGCAATTTCTCAGCAGTCTTTAACGTGGTCTTACGGGGGAGTAGATTTCATGTTAGCCTCCAAAGATTTAACAAAAGAAGAGATGGTAATGGTAGCACGTTCGATGGAAGGGCAGATGACGAAATAATGCTGGTGACAGACAGGCTCAAATATAATTTATGAGCCTGTTATTTTTCTTTCTATGTATTATACTAAAAACGCGGCATATTCTTTATAATGGCTCGGAAAGAAGGAAGTGGATGCAGTAATGGACTCATTTTATCGTGATACATGGACAGAAATTAATTTAGATCATATCGCATATAATATTCGTTCCGTCAAGAAGATCTTGCCTGGAAATCAACATCTTATTGCAGTAGTCAAAGCCAATGCATACGGCCATGGTGATGCCCAGGTGGCCCGAGTGGCGATAAAAGAGGGTGCTGACATGCTGGCTGTTGCTTTTTTGGATGAAGCTATGGCCTTAAGAGAAAAAGGAATCATGCATCCTACCCTTGTGTTAGGTGCGGTTTCCCCTCTTTATATAAAGGAAGCGTCACGTCAACGTATACGTCTCACCATTCATAATGTGGAGTGGCTGGAAGAAGTAATGCAATATTGTTCTGACTTGCAATCGCCTTTGCATGTTCATTTGAAAGTGGATACAGGTATGGGGCGCCTTGGGGTTCGCTCATTGAAAGAGATGGAAAAAGTTGCGCTTTTATTACGTGGGAATTCAAATATTATTCTTGAAGGGGTTTTTACCCATTTTGCCACTGCTGATGAATTGGATAATCGAAAGTATAACATTCAGTATGAATCGTTTAAAAAGATGGTCAACCATTTAAACACCCTTGGCTTTTGTCCCGCTTATATTCATAGCGCCAATAGTGCAGCATTGCTGCGTTTTCATCAAGATACATTCACTGCGGTCAGACTGGGAATTGCGATGTATGGTCTTAGCCCTTCAGCGGAAATGAAACAAGTAATGCCGTTTTCCTTGAAAGAGGCCTTTTCTTTACACAGCCGGATTGTCCACATCAAGAAGGTCAAAAAAGGGGATACGATCAGTTACGGTGCAACTTATGAAGCACAACAAGAAGAATGGATTGGCACAGTTCCTGTTGGCTATGCTGATGGCTGGATTCGCCGGATGCAGCATTTTCGCGTACTTGTGGATGGGAATCTTGTACCAATAGTCGGCCGGGTATGTATGGATCAAATGATGATTAGACTTCCAGGGAAATACCCATTAGGAGAAAAAGTGACACTAATTGGCCGGCAAATGACAGAGGAAATTTCAATTGATGATGTGGCCAATCATATGCAAACGATCAATTACGAAGTTCCCTGTTTAATTTCTTATCGGGTTCCCCGCGTGTTTATTCAAGATGGCTGTGTATGTAACAGGAAAAATTATCTATTATCTTCAGATTTGTCTTAAATTGTCGATAGGATATAGGTTATTTACATTTTTGTTGCTTTTTTGACGAACCATGCATAAAAGAAGGCTGGAAATGACGATAATAGTTGAGGAATTAAGAGAATTGCCTTTGCATAAGCCATAATCAATGTTATTATAAGTTTAGGTGAGATTATTGGTGTGTGTATTGATGGTGGAGGTGTATGTTTGTGTCTGAAGCGAGCGCAACTACAGAAATTTTGGTTCGATTACCACAAAATTTATTATCAGAATTAGATGTGATTGTGAAACAAGAGAACGGAAACCGCAGTGAATTTATTTATCAAGCTACGAAAATGTATCTTCGTGAGCGTAAAAAGCGCCATATTCGTGAATCGATGAGAAGAGGATATATGGAAATGGCTAAAATAAATTTAAACATCGCATCTGAAGCCTTCTTAGCAGAGTATGAAGCAGATCACACCGTAGAACGCTTAGTTAGCGGGGGGTAATGATTTGGTAGTCAAACGCGGCGACGTTTATTTTGCTGATTTATCCCCGGTTGTTGGTTCGGAGCAAGGAGGCGTTCGCCCTGTACTCATCATTCAAAACGATATTGGAAACCGCTTTAGCCCAACCGTTATTGTAGCGGCCATTACCGCTCAAATACAAAAGGCTAAGCTTCCTACTCATGTGGAAATTGATGCAAAAAGGTATGGTTTCGAACGGGATTCGGTTATTTTGCTTGAACAAATAAGAACAATCGATAAACAAAGGCTAACTGATAAAATCACTCATCTGGATGATGAGATGATGGGCAAAGTAGATGAAGCGTTGCAAATCAGTTTAGGATTGATTGATTTTTAACATTATAAGCCATTGGTGGAAAGCTACTCCAAAAGAGTGGCTTTTTTTATTTGACGAAGAAACCAAGAAAAATTTATAGTGGAGAAAGAAAGGTTTTGGTAGCAAGACGAACATGAACTGAAAGTTAAGCTTGCGTCTATATAGATAAAGGAGGAAGTTATGAATCAATTGTTGATTGACTATATAAAAAATCATAAGGAAGAAATCTTTGAAAAGTGGGTCAAAGCAATGGAAACAATCGGAATGGAGCGCATTAAGAATATAATATCGGAAAAAGTATATATCAATATGAGCTCTGATTTTGTTAATCTCATTCTTTCCAATGCCATGCAATCATCAGATACGTTTATGAAAGAAATGGAGGACTTTGTAGAGAGGGTGGTCAGGCTTGGGTGGCCTCTAAGTTATTTGACCAATGGAGCTCAAACAATCGGAAAAGTGGTGTTTGAAGGATTTACAGGGTCCGAACGAAATGTCAATCAGCAAGAGACTGTTGAGAGAGAGCTGGTGTATGAATTCGATAGCTGGCTAACTCCGATTTATAACAATATAGTGGATCTCTACTCTACATCTTGGGAGAATACCATTATGCTTCAAAAAGTAGCCCTCCAAGAATTGTCAGCACCGCTTATTCCAGTTTTTGATAAAATTACAGTTATGCCTCTTGTAGGAACAATCGATACAGATCGAGCTAAAAAAATTATGGAGAACCTTCTTCAGGGGGTTGTGAAGCATCGCTCTGAAGTGGTATTAATTGATATTACAGGTGTGCCTGTCGTAGATACGATGGTGGCTCATCATATGATTCAGGCTGCGGAAGCCGTGCGTTTAGTGGGAGCTCAATGCCTCCTTGTAGGAATACGTCCTGAAATTGCCCAAACAATTGTGAACTTGGGTATTAACCTCAATCAAATTATTACGAAAAACTCATTGAAAAAAGGGATAGAGGATGCCTTGGCAATGACTAATCGTAAAATTGTGGAATCGGAATTGGAGGAAGAAAGATGAGAATACCAATTTTAAAACTTCATGATTATTTATTAGTCTCCATCCAATGGGAGCTTGATGACCAAACAGCTATTCAATTCCAAGAGGACTTGTTAAATAAGATTCACCAAACAGGGGCTAAAGGAGTGGTCATTGATTTAACTTCCATTGATATGATTGACTCCTTTATTGCAAAAGTATTAGGTGATGTTGTCAGTATGTCGAGTTTAATGGGAGCCAAAGTGGTGTTGACAGGAATTCAACCAGCTGTAGCCATTACTCTAATCGAGTTAGGGATAGGATTAAATGACGTTCTCACTGCCCTTGATTTAGAGCAAGGTTTGGAAAAACTCCAAGCGGAATTGGGGGAATGAGAATGGAATTCCAATCCTGCGTAAAAATCGTAACAGAGTGGGATATAGTCGCAGCGAGACAGCTGGGACGAAATGTCTCAAAAGAACTAGGATTCGGCACGGTAGATCAAGCGAGAATCACAACAGCTATCTCTGAATTGGCACGTAATATCTATCTATACGCCGGAAAAGGAAAAGTGTGTATTGAAAAAATAAACCGTATGGGGAAAAGCGGACTTTTAATTGTAGCCTCTGATGAAGGCCCGGGGATTGCAGACATTCGTAAAGTAATGGAAGACGGCTATACAACATCTGGTGGATTAGGTGCGGGATTGCCCGGAGTGAAACGCTTAATGGACGAATTTGAAATCGAATCGACTGTGGGAGACGGGACAGAGATCAAGGCAGTTAAGTGGCTCCGCTAGGAGGAAGTAAATCATGAGTTTTCATGAAGAAATGAAACAGTTATATAAAGAAATTTTAAACAGTTATATTCAAACTCCAAATGAACAGGTTCTTTACCAAGGCCAGAAATTGAGTCGCAAATCATTGGAAAATGAAATAGCACCGGAAGACATCGTCAGTATTCATAAGGAAGTAATCGAAGAGATTCATCCTGACATTCCTGAACGAGTACTTCATTCTTTAGATTTTTTATTAGAAATCATGATTAGTTATGGATTGGCCTTACGTGAGCATCAAACATTAAGAACTAAACAGAAAGAATTAAATTCTGAGATTGAAGTGGCTGTCAATGTACAACAGCAATTGTTGGGCACTTCTGTACCGGTAGTCTCTTCTGTTGATATTGGTGCCATTAGTGTACCGGCCAAACAGATGAGTGGAGACTATTATCACTTTGTGAAAGACGAGAATGATCGGGTTAACATTGCGATTGCAGATGTGATTGGGAAAGGGATTCCGGCAGCTATGTGTATGTCCATGATTAAGTATGCGATGGACAGTTTGCCGGAGTCTAGGAAAAATCCAAGTTATGTATTGGAGAATTTAAACAGGATTGTGGAAAAGAATGTAGATCCTAGTATGTTTATTACCATGTTTTATGGGTCTTATGATCCTGTGTCTCACCTTTTTGAATATGCATCTGCGGGGCATGAGCCGGGCTTTTGCTACTCAGCTAAAGACGATAAATTCTATGATTTAGAAGCAAAAGGTCTAGTGCTCGGAATTGATCGAAATGTAAAGTATTCTCAATATGAAAAAAGTCTCTCCCCTGAAGATATGATTGTTCTTTTAACCGACGGAGTAACAGAATGTCGAGTGGATGAAGAATTTATCGAGAGAGAGGACATCATAAAAATAATAAGAAAATATATGCACTTATCTGCCCAAGAGTTAGTGGAGGCTGTCTATAAAGAGTTGGAAAGGATTCAAGATTTCCACCTGAGGGATGATTTTACATTAATTATTTTGAAAAGATTGGTTTAGTTTATTTAGAGATGGGTATTTAAAAGATAGTATAAAGTTCGAGGGGGTAAATTGCATGAACTTAACAATAGATATTCAACAAAATGAACAGCAATACTATGTAAAACTTGCTGGTGAAATAGATGCTTATACAGCACCGGAGCTTAAAAATAAATTCATGAATATGACCGAACAGCCAAATCCTCATATTACCGTGGATTTTACGAATGTATCTTATATGGATAGTACGGGGCTTGGAGTCTTTATTGCCTTGCTGAAATCCATTAAGAAAACGGACGGCTCACTGAAGTTTGTGGGAGTTTCTGATCGTTTGAAGCGACTATTTGATATCACGGGATTGACTGATATTTTAAATTTAAATTCTGAAATAGAAGGTGGCGTAAAATGAAACAAGCGTACGACTTTGTAGAGATGAAAATTCCGGCTAAGCCAGAATATGTAGCTATTGTTAGACTTACATTGTCGGGTGTGGCAAATCGCATGGGTTTTCCCTATGATGACATAGAAGATATGAAAATTGCCATTAGCGAAGCTTGCACTAATGCTGTGCAACATGCCTATAAGGAAGAAGCTGGGGAAGTCACTGTCGGTTTTGGCCTGTTTGATGATCGCTTAGAAATCATGGTTGCCGATCAAGGGGTAAGCTTTAATTTTGAACATTTAAAACAAAATATAGGGCCTTATGAACCTTCCCAAGACATAGAGCTTTTACCTGAAGGCGGATTAGGGCTGTATTTAATCAATACCCTAATGGATGAAGTTAAAATGACACGTTCAGCAGGAAGTACAGTGTTGATGACAAAGTATGTACAGAGAGAGCAGGTGGAGAGTGATGAAAACCCGGTCTCAACCTATGAAGCTAACTAAAGAAGAGGTTCTGCAGCTTATCCAGGAATTTCAGATGCATCAATCTGAACAAGCGCAGAGTCAACTGGTTCTTCACTATAAAAATCTCGTCGAGTCTATTGCTCGTCGATATTCTAAGGGAAGTTCCTTACATGAAGATATCGTGCAAGTAGGAATGATTGGGCTGTTAGGGGCAATTCGGCGTTATGATGTTTCCTTTGGAAAGAACTTTGAATCCTTTGCTATCCCGACTGTTATCGGAGAAATTAAACGGTTTTTGCGTGATAAAACATGGAGTGTACATGTGCCTCGAAGAATTAAAGAGTTGGGACCAAAAATTAAATCAGCAGTCGAAGAGTTAACCAATAAACTTCAACGTTCTCCCCAAGTAAGGGAGATTGCAGAGTTTTTAGAGGTGACGGAGGAAGAAGTTTTAGAAACGATGGAGATGGGGCAGAGTTATCAAGCACTATCCGTCGATCATTCCATTGAAGCGGATTCTGAGGGGAGTACGGTAACGATTTTAGACCTCGTAGGAGAAAAAGAGGAAGGTTATGAAAAAACCGACCGGCGCTTAGTGTTGGAAAAGATTTTACATGTGTTAACTGACCGAGAAAAAGATATTATTCGTTGCACCTTTATGGAGAATTTAAGTCAAAAAGATACAGGTGATAGACTAGGGATTTCACAAATGCATGTATCTCGTTTGCAACGGAGGGCGTTGGAGAAACTGAGAAACGCTGCTCAAGCAGACTCCACTAACATGGAGTATATGTCGTGACGCAAGAAAAGTATATACGAAGCGTACAAATTGAGACATATCAAAGGGCGAAAAAAGGAAATATGCATTGTGGAGACAGTTTCTACATAAAAGAAACAGATGAGTATCTACTTTGTGTCGTAGCGGATGGATTAGGCAGCGGTGAGCATGCGATGATTGCTTCTTCCGCTGTGACAGAAACGGCCAAGCGGTATTGTGATGATAGCGTAGACGAACTGATGGCTAAGTGTAACGAAGCGGTAAGGAACACAAGAGGCGCAGCGGTGGCAATCTTAAAGTTTTATAAGCATACATATAAATTTGCTTATAATAACATAGGGAACGTTCGTTTCTACTTATACTCACCTGAAGGTGTGTTAACGTATCCTCTTCCTGTAAAAGGCTTTTTATCTGGTCGAGTCCAGCAGCGCTTTCGTACTCAAACGTTTGCCTTTCGACCAGAATCGCGTTTTTTAATTCATACAGATGGTTTAGAGTTGAAAGAAGTTAAATCCATGTTTGCACGACCGGTCTCCATTGAACAATTATCGTCTCAGATTCAACATTCCATGTTATCAACTAATGATGATGTTACTTACGTCATTGGCTACTTAAATTCATAGACAACATTTTTCTAGACCCGTGTTCTTTGACGGGTCTTTTTCATGTAGTCATCCACTCTTAGGGTGAAAGTGTTCAGTAAAATCATTCTGTTTGCCGAATATAGACAAGGAGATGTAGAGAGGGAGGTTGAAATGTTAGAATGAAAAAGAGTATATGTTTTGAGGAGGAATCTTTTTGACTAAATTAGCTAGTCAACGCGAATTTTTATTAAAATATGCGGCAAATGAAGTGAAAATCGATGTAAAGAAAGTGGAAAACGTCATCGCTTTATTGGAAGCGGGCAATACGGTTCCATTTATTGCGCGTTATCGCAAAGAACAAACTGGGGCTTTGGATGAGGTGCAAATTCGTGAAATCTCGGAAAGCTGGAACTATTTGCTTAACCTGCAAAATCGTAAAGAAGAAGTCTTGCGCTTAATTGAGGAACAGGGGAAGTTAACGCCTGAGCTTCAGAAAGAAATTAATCAATCAACAAAGCTGCAGCAAGTAGAGGATTTGTATCGGCCATATAAGCAAAAGAGACGGACAAAAGCAACAATTGCTAAAGAAAAGGGGTTAGAGCCATTCGCCCAGTGGATGTTAACTTTCCCTTTAGCTGAAGACATATATGCGAAAGCGGGACAATTCATCTCGGATAAAAATGAAGTAGCATCCGAAGAAGAGGCTATTCAGGGAGCTGTAGATATTATTGCGGAAAGTATTTCGGATGAACCGGCCTTTCGACAATGGATTAGACAAGAAACCTTTAAAAAAGGCAAAGTTTCTTCTATGGTTAAGGATACGGAAAAAGATGAGAAAAAAGTTTACGAAATGTATTATGAGTATGAAGAAGCTATTCAAAAAATCGTTCCTCATCGTGTTCTAGCGATGAACCGTGGGGAAAAAGAGGAAGTATTGAGAATCTCAATTATTGCTCCCGTTGATCATATTGTTGAATATTTACATAAAAAAATTATTAAAACAGAATCATCTTCTGTTTCATTATGGATTAAGAAAGCGGCTGAGGATGCATATAAACGATTGATTGAGCCTTCCATTGAAAGGGAAATTCGAAAGGAACTTTCAGAAAAGGCGGAAGAGCGTGCTATTCATATTTTTTCTGAGAACTTAAAGAACCTGTTGCTGCAGCCTCCGTTGAAAGGGAAAGTGGTTTTGGGAGTGGATCCAGCTTATCGGACAGGATGTAAACTAGCGGTTGTAGATGAAACGGGAAAAATGTTAACTACCGACGTTATTTATCCTCATCCTCCGGTAAATAAAAAAGAGGAAGCCCAGACAAAACTGTTATCTATACTTAAAAAATACAAGGTTGAAATGGTGGTTGTTGGAAACGGAACGGCTTCAAGAGAGACTGAACAATTTGTCGCTGATACATTAAAATTATTAGATGATGGTATTTTTTATTTAATTGTGAATGAGGCTGGAGCCAGTGTTTATTCAGCCTCTGACTTGGCTAGAGAGGAATTTCCGAATCTACAAGTAGAAGAAAGGAGTGCTATTTCTATTGCGAGAAGGCTTCAAGATCCTTTGGCGGAGCTGGTGAAGATTGATCCGAAGTCGGTAGGAGTTGGACAATATCAGCATGATGTTTCACAAAAGCAATTGAATGAGTCCCTTCACTTTGTGGTAGAAACGGTAGTAAACCAAGTGGGGGTCAACGTGAACACGGCATCATCCTCGTTGCTGCAATATGTAGCGGGACTAAACAAAACGGTTGCGCAAAACATTGTAAAGTATCGAGAAGAAAACGGTAAATTCAGCACTCGAAAAGAGCTGAAGAAAATTCCGCGTTTAGGTGCGAAAACGTATGAACAATGTATTGGTTTTTTAAGAATTTTAGATGGACAACAACCACTCGATCGAACAAGTATTCATCCGGAGAGTTATCATCATGTTCAAATGTTATTAACTGAAATCGGGTTTTCTGTAGAACAGCTAGGAAGTGAACCTTTAAAGCAGCAACTAGGAAAAATGAATAAACAAGAGACAGCGGGTAAATTAAATATGGGAGAGTTAACACTGCAAGATATTATTGCTTCGCTTAGTCAACCTGAACGAGACCCCCGCGATGATTTGCCGAAGCCGTTGCTTAAAAAGGAAATCCTTCAACTAGAAGATTTATCGAAAGGATTGGAGTTAGAAGGAACCGTTAGGAATGTAGTGGATTTTGGAGCTTTTATAGATATAGGAGTAAAACAAGATGGTCTAGTTCACATTTCTAAATTGAGCCTGCATTATGTGAAACATCCACTGGATGTAGTGTCGGTAGGGGATCTAGTGACAGTTTGGGTGGAAGATGTAGATGCTAAAAAAGGAAGAGTATCTCTTACAATGATACCTAACGCCTAAGAGTGCCCTTCTCCTATAGAAAGAAACGCTGCTTCCTAAGAGCAGTGCTTCTTTCTATAAAAAAACCAACATTGATTTAACATTTTAATTTGATAGCGGTCTTTTTTATAGTAGGCTCGTTTCATTTGATTTTGCAGCCAGACAGGCATTGGCATCTTATCATCTCTCCTTTTTTCTAAGGATGTAGTATAAAATTGTATGCGCAATAGGCTAGTCATGTTCTTGAAATCGAAATAGTTTTTAATTATAGGAATGTAACGTTTGTGATATCGATCTGGGGTTTCTACAAGGATCTTTTCTACAAGGAGTGTAAGTAAGGTGAACGATAAACAATTACAGGATATGGTAGAAAGTATATCAATCCAATTTTTTTATAAGACATTTAAACATAAAGCCTATTTTAACTCCCGTTTGCGTACAACAGGCGGGCGTTATTTGCTGTCATCTCATAATATCGAAGTAAACAAGTTGTACTATGAACAAAAAGGTTTGAAAGAAATCGAGGGAATTATCAAACATGAATTATGTCATTATCATCTTCATTTAGAGGGGAAAGGGTACAAACATCGTGATCGAGAATTTAAAGAATTATTAAGAAAGGTCGGGGCTCCAAGGTTTTGTTCCCCGTTATCTAATCCTGGAGCTAAGAGGAAAGCTATTTATTATTATGAATGTGAAACATGCGGCCGTTTATATCCTAGACAGCGAAGAGTAGACGTTAAACGCTATGTATGCGGGAAATGTAAAGGTCGCTTAAAAAAAGTCGAAAAGAAGGTTGACTTAGAATGAGATAATATGATAAATTAATAAAGCCGTCGCAGTTAAGGTGACAATAAAAAGTATCTTGACAAAAAAGACAGGTTGATTTATTATAATAAAAGTCTTATGGAATTATTCCACAGTAGCTCAGTGGTAGAGCAATCGGCTGTTAACCGATCGGTCGTAGGTTCGAGTCCTACCTGTGGAGCCATACAGAGAAGTACCCAAGTGGCTCAAGGGGCTCCCCTGCTAAGGGAGTAGATCGCTAACGCGGTGCGAGGGTTCGAATCCCTTCTTCTCTGCCACGGCCCGTTGGTCAAGCGGTTAAGACACCGCCCTTTCACGGCGGTAACACGGGTTCGAATCCCGTACGGGTCATCATGAAGGTGGAGAAGTGAGTTTGTGTGAAGTGTGACAAACTCACTTACCACCTTGTCCATTGGAGGATTAGCTCAGCTGGGAGAGCACCTGCCTTACAAGCAGGGGGTCGGCGGTTCGATCCCGTCATCCTCCACCATTTATATATCATTATCGCGGGGTGGAGCAGTCTGGTAGCTCGTCGGGCTCATAACCCGAAGGTCGCAGGTTCAAATCCTGTCCCCGCAACCAATCATAAGGTGGTCCCGTGGTGTAGTGGTTAACATGCCTGCCTGTCACGCAGGAGATCGCGGGTTCGAGTCCCGTCGGGACCGCCATTATCATTATTGGGCTATAGCCAAGCGGTAAGGCAACGGACTTTGACTCCGTCATGCGTTGGTTCGAATCCAGCTAGCCCAGCCATTTACGAGCCATTAGCTCAGTCGGTAGAGCATCTGACTTTTAATCAGAGGGTCGAAGGTTCGAGTCCTTCATGGCTCACCATTTTAATATGCGGGTGTGGCGGAATTGGCAGACGCACCAGACTTAGGATCTGGCGCCGCAAGGCGTGGGGGTTCAAGTCCCTTCACCCGCACTTATTAATATGCGGTCGTGGCGGAACGGCAGACGCGCTAGGTTGAGGGCCTAGTGGGGGCAACCCCGTGGAGGTTCAAGTCCTCTCGGCCGCACCAAAAAAACTTGACGTGATGCTATCTTAGTGTTATGATAGTAAAGTCGCTTTAAAGA
>NZ_KI632503.1:0-235 GCF_000504165.1 Bacillus sp. FJAT-14578 | reverse complement strand
GATACATCAATATTAAATGTGCGCCCGTAGCTCAATTGGATAGAGCGTCTGACTACGGATCAGAAGGTTATGGGTTCGACTCCTGTCGGGCGCGCCATATAACGGGGAGTAGCTCAGCTTGGTAGAGCACTTGGTTTGGGACCAAGGGGTCGCAGGTTCGAATCCTGTCTTCCCGACCACCAGAAATTAATATGCGGGTGTAGTTTAATGGTAAAACCTCAGCCTTCCAAGCTGA
>NZ_AYSE01000017.1:0-37500 GCF_000504165.1 Bacillus sp. FJAT-14578 | reverse complement strand
CAGTGTGGCCGATCACCCTCTCAGGTCGGCTACGCATCGTCGCCTTGGTGAGCCGTTACCTCACCAACTAGCTAATGCGCCGCGGGCCCATCTGTAAGTGATAGCCGAAGCCATCTTTCAACCAAGGACCATGAGGTCCTCGGTGTTATCCGGTATTAGCTCCGGTTTCCCGAAGTTATCCCAGTCTTACAGGCAGGTTGCCCACGTGTTACTCACCCGTCCGCCGCTGACTTCAGGGAGCAAGCTCCCATCTGTCCGCTCGACTTGCATGTATTAGGCACGCCGCCAGCGTTCGTCCTGAGCCAGGATCAAACTCTCCGAAGAAATGTTTGACTTGCTCATAATAAAAATAGAATTAACGTTGACGTTTTTTTGTTTTGTTCAGTTTTCAAAGTTCATCGTTGCTACGAAGCAACTTTTATATATTATCATTTCAAAAACTAAAAGTCAAACACTTTTTATTTTTGATCCATCGCACCGAAGCGACTCTTAAAATATTAATATAATCTCAAACAAACGTCAACTACTTTTCGTAAAAATTAATACTATACCTTATTTACATTAATCGTTTTACGGCTTTCGTATAAAAACACTTATCCTAAACCTAAACTTCTTCTCAATAACTCATTCAATTATAGAAGAAGGCTGTTTATTTATAAAGAAACAATCTATACATCTAAAGACATTTTTTCGACGTTCACTTCTTTTGAACGCAACACCGTTCCGACACCTTGATTTTTTCTAGCATCTTTTCATAATCATCTAACATGCCTGTAACTACCCGAGTTTTATCAAAACCCGCCCATCGGCTAGTTCAATGCCGACGGACGGGTTTGAGTACAATGGATTATCTCAATTCTAGAACAACTACACATTCCACATCGGTTGGATTGTGATTGCAGAACCTGTTACTATACAGTCATTTTCCAGCTTGATAACGCTAACCAATTTTCCTGCTCTTTATAATCAGGCATTATTTTTCCAACAAGGCGCCAGAAGGATCTGTCGTGATTCATATGGACCATGTGGCACATTTCATGAACGACTACGTAGTCAATCACATTAATTGGAGCCATGGCCAGCCTCCAATTAAATGTTAACTGCCGTTTTGAATCACAGGTTCCCCAGGTAGTTTTACTATCAGATATGCTGATAGAACGTGGTGTTACTTTAAAGTGGCTTTGATGGTACCGAACACTCTTCTCTACTAACGCTTTACACTGTTGGTAATAAAATCGCTTTAAAGCTTGTTTTATTTTTTCATCCTCAAGATGCTTAACATGTATATGTAACTGATCTCCTTCAAACACTATATGGTCTTGCTCGATATTTATATCTTGAAGGATTCTTATAGGAAAGCTGTTTCCTAAAAAAAGAAAGCTCTCCCCTTGCTCATAGACCTTTTCCTGTGTCCCACGCATTCTTTCCTTCATTTCATTTAACTTCTGCTGAATCAGATCCCATTTTCCCTCTAATAATTGGCGTATTCTCTCATCAGATGTCCCTTTCGGAGCCTGAACTTCAACATTTCCATAGTGGTCTATCATAATGCCTAACGATGTTCGTTTTTTGTACTTTATCTCAAAACGTATCGTCTTACCAGCGTAGGTATGTATCATTTCATCACCTTTATGATTATTTTATTCCTTTTATCCCGCATTAACGGGCAGTAAGACCCTCACTTCAAAACTTTGAATCATCGGAGAAGTTTAAGCGGGGAATCACTGCCTATAAAAGCCCGATAAATCAACTAACCATCAGTGGGGGATGAAGAAAAACCCTCACTGATGGAAGTTTCCTTTATCCCCTGTACTTTACAGCTAGTCCTTTTAAAAACTTCCTTGCGAAATTATCTCCGCACTCTTTATAATTCTTATGTCCTTCTTTTCTTAACAAAGCACCAAGTTCTCCTTTTGTGACAATAATATCTCCTTTTTCAAATATATCCAGCATATCCTCCGTTGTTAACGATAGGGCTATTTTAACTTTCTTTAAAAGGAGATTATTAACATTTGCGCTTTTCTTTAAAGACGGTTCTGGTGTATCAAGCTCTCCTCGTTTTGAATCTCGTTTTCCTCTTTTAAAAATAATAAAGCCATTCAAAAATGAATCTAACATACTGTTATTACATTTTATTTGATTTTCAGCTTCATAAGCATCTGTTTTCGTGAGAATCTTCGGTATTTCAGCTATTGTAACTTCTTCGCCGCCAAAATTAAATATCTCTACCATATCTGAATTTTTAATATCTAGTGCATATCTTAATCGAATTAATATATCGTTATTATCCATTAATATACCTCCTATATTTTACGTATCTGTCACTATCCGGAATCCCTCGAATTTTGTCAAAACCCGCCTTGGATTGAGGCGGGTTTTGAGATGATATGATTAGTTTAATTCCAGAACAGCTACGCACTCCACATGGGTCGTATGAGGGAACATATCCACAGGTTGTACTTGCGTTGTTTTATAACCGCCATCTTCCAAAATCCGGAGGTCACGGGCAAGTGTAGCCGGGCTGCATGATACGTAGACAACACGCTTTGGTTTCATGTCGATAATGGTTTGCAGCAAGGCTTCGTCACAGCCCTTTCTCGGAGGGTCAACCACAATGACATCTGCTTTAATGCCTTTATCATACCAGGCCGGGATGATTTTTTCCGCTTCACCAACTTCAAATTCCGCATTTTTAATACCATTTAGAGCCGCATTTCGTTTGGCATCCTCAATGGCTTCCGGAACGATCTCCACTCCGTATACCTTCTTCGCTTGCTGAGCGAGGAAAAGCGAGATGGTACCAATGCCGCAGTAGGCGTCAATAACCGTTTCTTCTCCTGTCAACTGTGCATATTCCAACGCTTTATCATATAACACCTTCGTTTGTTCCGGGTTTACTTGATAAAACGAACGGGCGGAAATGGCAAACTTGATGTCCCCGATTAAATCATAAATATATTCTTCTCCCCAAAGAACATTCGTTTTATCTCCCATAATCACGTTCGTACGCTTTGGATTGACGTTTTGAACAATGGATTTCACTCGAGGGAACATTTCGGTAATCTCTTGTACGATGCTGTTTTTATACGGTATTTCTTCTTTGGTCGTCACCAGAACAACCATCGCTTCCCCTGTCACAAGGCCGTAACGCGCCATAATATGACGCAATGCACCCCGATGCCTTTGTTCGTCATATGCGCGAACACCGTATTTTCCGCAAATCTCCTTCACTGCCTGAACGATTTCATCATTCTTTTCTTGCTGAATGAGACAGGCTTCCATGTCAATGATTTCATGGCTTCGCTGTTGGTAAAAGCCAGCGACAAGCCCGCCTTCCCTTTCTCCAACCGGCACTTGAGCTTTGTTGCGATAACGCCAAGGGTTCTCCATTCCGAGTACAGAATGGACAGGAACATCAGGGAGACGGCCGATACGCGCCATCACTTCTTGTACCTGTTTTTGCTTAAAGGCCAATTGACCTTCATAGCTTAAATGCTGCAATTGGCAACCGCCGCATTGTTTATAAATAGGACAGGGCGGAGTTTGGCGGTATTCACTTTCTTCATATGTTTCCACCAAACGGCCGAATGCATATCCTTTTTTCACTTTTATGATTTTCACTTGCCCACGCTCATTCGGCAATGCGTTGGGAACGAAGATCGGAAAACCTTGAACTTTCGCAACACCTGCTCCATCATGGGTCAAGTCTTCGAATACGACATCTATATATTCATTTTTTTGAACCGGTAGTAGTTGTTTAGTCATTGCGCGTAACATCCTTTACTAAAATGCTGAACTGATTGTACCATACTTCAAATGGACAGGAAAAGAAACCCTTCCATAAAGAAAATAGACCTTCCCATCAAAGTGCCGATATATCCAACACTTCAAGGAAAGGCCCCTTGAAAGAGAAAGAATCCAGACACCCTTTTAGACGTTCCGAGTGTCTTCTCCTCTCTCCATGGCTCCCGCTTTTTCTTTTGTGACAAACACTTCAATATGCTGATATAAATTGACGAACTCTCCAGGCAACAGCCCCCCGAATTCTCCGTCCAAATTTAATTGCATCTTTTCATCTGTAAATACTTTCACGCGATTTGCTTTTGTATAAATCAAATACGGATCATTAATATGTTCTCCCCGTAAAGCAAGCGTTGCGATACGAATAAATTCGGCCAAATTGGTCTTTTTTAAGATAATCAAATCAAACATCCCATCATTTAAAGAAGAGTCCGGAACCAGCTTTTCAAATCCGCCGACGGAATTCGTCAAGGAGACTAAAAACAGCATGATTTCGCCTTCGAACATTTTTCCGTCATATTCTACTCTTACATTCGTCGGTTTAATGGAAGGCAAGATTTCCATCCCTTTTAAATAATAGGCAAGCTGCCCGAGCATTGTTTTCAGTTTACTTGGCACCTCATAGGTCAGTTCGGTTAAACGGCCGCCTCCGGCGATGTTGATGAAATAATGCGTTTTTCCTTCATTTGTCACACTGCCTAAATCAATCGGAACCGAGACACCTTGTGTAATGACATCACATGCCGCTTCAATCGTTGTTCTTGGCACCCCGATTGCACGGGCAAAATCATTCGTTGTCCCTACAGGTATAATACCGAGTTTCGGACGATACTCCTGCTCTGCAATCCCATTGACTACCTCATTGATTGTTCCATCGCCGCCAGCTGCAACGACTAAATCAAATTTACGCTCTACCGCTATGCGAGCCGCTTCTGTTGCGTCCCCCGCTCCCGTTGTCGCGTGGCAAGATGTTTCATAGCCGGCTCTTTCTAATTTTTGCAATACTTCAGGCAAATGCTTCTTAAACAATTCCCGTCCTGAAGTAGGATTATAAATAATTCTTGCTCGTTTCATATCCCATCATCCTAGAGTAATGATAATTTTTTCATCCATTTTTATTATCTTAAATTCGAGGTCATTTCAAACATGCCCTCTTCTATTCTACACGAAAAAAACACCACTCACCAACGAGCAGCGTTTCCTTCTTGAAAAATAACCTAATGTATCCAGTATAAAGGAAACTTCCATCAGCAGGGGGTTTCCTCCATCCCCACTGATGGTTAGTTAAGCCCGCACGATGCGGGATAAACAATGAAACAATCGCAAACAAGAGTTGCGCTTTCCTTGTTTAACGACGCATTCTCAAGCTTTAGCGCTTTTGAATCTCTTCCAATAAAATCTTGTTAACCATCGGCGGATTGGCTTGTCCTTTCGTCGCCTTCATGATCTGACCGACTAAGAAACCAACCGCTTTCTCTTTTCCGTTCTTGTAGTCTTCAACGGATTGCGGGTTGGCATCCAATGCTTCCCCGACGATCTTGCGTAAAGCACCTTCATCCGAAATTTGAACAAGCCCTTTTTCTTTAACGATTGTTTCCGCATTTCCACCGTTTTCAATCAACTCTTTAAATACCTTCTTCGCAATTTTAGAAGAAATGGTTCCATCCTGGATTAACTTGATCATACCAGCTAACCCTTCAGGTGTTAGGGCGACATCTCCCAGCTCTTTTTGCTCTGCATTTAAATAAGCAGACACTTCACCCATTAACCAATTGGACGCAAGCTTTGCATCTGCCCCCGCACTGACCGTAGACTCAAAGAAATCAGCCATTTCTTTTGTAACCGTTAAAACAGCTGCATCATAAGAAGGTAAGCCAAGCTCTTCCACATAACGTTTTTGGCGAGCATCCGGAAGTTCTGGAATTTCAGCGCGAATGCGCTCTTTCCACTCTTCATCAATGTACAGAGATAAAAGATCCGGCTCCGGAAAATAACGATAGTCATCTGATCCTTCTTTAACACGCATTAAGATGGTTGTTTTCGTCGCTTCATCATAACGGCGAGTTTCCTGCTGGATTTCACCACCAGAAAGAAGAACTTTTTCCTGGCGCTTCTCTTCATACTCCAACCCTTTTTGAACGAAGGCGAATGAGTTTAAGTTTTTCAACTCTGTTTTTGTACCAAACTTCTCTTGTCCAATCGGACGCAGAGAAATATTCGCATCACAACGAAGAGAACCCTCTTCCATTTTGCAATCCGATACACCTGTATATTGAACGATTGATTTTAACTTCTCAAGGTATGCGTATGCTTCTTCAGGAGAACGCATATCCGCCTCTGATACGATTTCCACTAATGGCGTACCTTGACGATTAAAATCGACTAAAGAATAACCGTCGCCTGTATGCGTTAATTTCCCTGCATCTTCTTCCAAGTGAAGGCGGTTAATGCGAATACGCTTTGTCTTCCCATTCACTTCAATGTCAATCCAGCCGTTCTCTCCGATTGGTTTATCAAACTGTGAAATTTGATAGGCCTTTGGATTATCCGGATAGAAATAGTTTTTGCGGTCAAATTTCGTATCTGTCGCCACTTCGCAATTTAATGCCATCGCTGCTTTCATCGCAAATTCGACAGCTTGTTTGTTCAAAACAGGAAGTACACCCGGATATCCTAATTCAACCACGCTTGTGTTCGTATTCGGATCCGCACCGAATGCATTTGGACTGCCAGAGAAAATTTTAGATTGCGTTTTTAATTCAACGTGCACTTCAAGACCAATAATCGTTTCAAAATTCATCTTGTTCTCACCCCTTACAATGCTGGTTTTGCTTTATGATGTTCTGTCGCTTGTTCAAACGCATGAGCCACACGATAGATTGTCGCTTCATCAAAATGCTTCGCGATAATTTGTAACCCTAATGGCAACCCATTGGAAAGACCGCATGGCACAGATATTCCCGGAACCCCTGCAAGGTTGACCGGAATGGTTAAAATGTCGTTCGCATACATCGTCATTGGGTCATTTGTTTTCTCGCCCACCTTGAATGCCGGTGTCGGCGTTGTCGGCCCGACAATCACATCATATTTTTCAAATACGTCTTCAAAGTCTTTCTTAATTAACGTACGCACTTGCTGCGCTTTTTTATAATACGCATCATAATATCCGGAGCTTAACGCGAATGTACCAAGCATGATACGGCGTTTCACTTCATTACCGAAGCCTTCGCTTCGTGTTTGTTTGTACATCTCAATTAAATTTTCGGCATTGTCGGTACGATAGCCATAACGAACGCCGTCAAAACGCGCAAGATTCGCTGATGCTTCAGAAGATGATAATAAATAGTAAGTAGCTAGTGCGTATTTGGAGTGCGGAAGTGAAACCTCTTCCCACTCAGCACCCAGTCCTTCCAATACTTTTAAAGCATCGAGAACCGATTGGCGCACTTCTTCACTTACACCTTCACCTAGATATTCTTTTGGCACAGCAATCTTTAAGCCTTTAATGTCGCCCGTTAAAGCAGACACATAATCCGGTACATCTACATTAGCGGATGTTGAATCCATTGGATCTAACCCCGCAATAGCTTGAAGCAAATAAGCGTTATCTTCTACCGTTCTTGTAACTGGACCAATTTGATCTAACGAAGATGCAAAGGCAACTAGCCCATAACGAGATACACGGCCATAGGTTGGTTTCAATCCGACTACGCCGCAATATGAAGCCGGCTGACGAACGGAACCGCCCGTATCCGACCCCAATGAAAATAGAACTTCGCCCGCTGCTACTGCAGCCGCTGATCCACCACTGGAACCACCCGGAACATAATCAAGGTTCCATGGGTTTCTCGTTAATTGCAGTCCAGAGTTTTCCGTAGAAGACCCCATCGCGAACTCGTCCATATTCAATTTACCAATGGTGACTGCCTCAGCACTTTTCAGCTTTTGAACAGCTGTCGCATCATAAATTGGATCAAAATTCGCTAAAATTTTACTAGAGCATGTTGTACGCAAACCATTTGTAACGATATTATCCTTTACTCCGATGGGCATACCAAATAATAAGCCAAATTCATCTTTCGCTGCTAAGGCCTCATCTAATTCTTGTGCATAAGCACGAGCTTTCTCTTCATTTAAAGTCAAAAATGCCCCTACTTTTTCATCTACTTCCTGAATGCGTGTATACGACTCGCCAACCAGTTCTTGCACGCGAATTTCTTTATTATATAACTTCTTATGTAATTCTGACATTTTCAAGTCAAAAAGCGACATGAATGAATCCTCCTTCCCTTACTCTAAAATAGATGGTACACGAATGTATCCGTCTTTATGGTCTGGTGCGTTTTTCACAACATCTTCAATCGGCAGCCCTTGCTTTCTCTCATCTTCACGCATTACGTTTTTCATTGTTAAGACGTGTGAAGTCGGCTCGACGTTTGTTGTATCTAACTCGTTTAATTGTTCTGCATATGTAATAATGGCATCTAATTGCTTTTGAAACATTTCTGCTTCTTCTTCTGTAATAGCTAAACGCGCCAAGTGCGCAACGTGTTTAACTTCATCAATTGAAATTCTTGACATTTTCCTTCACCTCCGAATATTCGTCCCATGACAATATACTGATAATACCAAACTTCATCGCCGTGAAGCAATCTTTTCCACTAGTGGTTTTTTCATTTTCACTCTTGTTATTGGTCCTATTAAATGTAAGGATTAAATACCTAAAATAAGGATTTTACACGCTCTCATTATGTAACTCATTTACTTCTCTTCAAAGCGAAAACAATCTCCCTCTCTCTTTCACTCATCACGGAGAGCGTGTATCTGTTGGTCTTTTTATATTTTTTATATCTTTTTATGTTCTTCTATCTTCACTTAAATGGTTTACCTTAACAAAATATGAATGTCGAATGGCAAATAGAAATATTAGAAAAACATCTAAAAATATTCTAATAAAATATTTTCAATTCATTAAAATTGGTTAAAATTATTTCCGGGAAATATCCCTTATGGTTGTAAATAGAATGGAAAAATATTTTTACAACCTATATTTTTCTGAGATAAATAGAGCGCCAAGAAGAATCTTTACACGTTTCAGATTCTTCTTGGCGCTCAACAGAAAGACTATTGAATAACATTCACTTCTTACTATTATAACATTTCAGACGTTGTTTTCGCTTGCATATGAAGAAGCAAGTAATCAGGGCCGCCCGCTTTTGAATCCGTACCCGACATGTTGAATCCGCCGAATGGCTGGTAGCCTACGATGGCGCCTGTGCACCCGCGGTTGAAGTACAAGTTTCCGACATGGAATTCTTCACGTGCGCGCTCGATGTGCTCACGGTTGTTGGAAACAAGCGCACCTGTTAATCCGTAATCGGTGTTGTTCGCGATTTCCATCATATGGTCAAAGTCACGCGCTTTGCAGAAGGCGACAACCGGACCGAAGATTTCTTCTTGCATTAAACGAGAGTCTTGGTCAAGATCCGCAAAGATCGTCGGCTGGATGAAGTAGCCTTTGGAATCGTCTCCTTCGCCGCCTGTCATCAGCTTGCCTTCTTCTTTTCCGATTTCAATGTACTTCATGATTTTGCTGTATGATTTCTCATCGATGACCGGCCCCATGTATGTGTTCACATCTTCCGGGCTGCCAAGAGTTAACGTTTTCGTTAATGCGACCGCTTTTTCCAACACTTCATCATATACGTCCTGATGAACGACCGCACGGGAACCTGCCGAACATTTTTGGCCGGAGAAACCGAAAGCCGAGTAGACGATGGAAGAGGCCGCTAAATCCAAGTCCGCATCCTTATCGATGACCATGGTATCTTTACCGCCCATTTCAGCGATGACACGTTTCAACCAGATTTGACCCGGATGCACTTTCGCCGCACGCTCATAAATGCGGCAGCCCACTTCACGGGAACCTGTAAAGGAAACGAAACGTGTTTTCGGATGATCGACTAAGTAGTCCCCGATTTGCGAGCCGCTTCCCGGTACGAAATTCAACACGCCCGCCGGAAGACCCGCTTCCTCCATCAGTTCCACAAACTTCGCCGCAATGACCGGAGTGGAGTTAGCCGGTTTTAACAACACCGTGTTTCCAGACACGATGGCCGCTACTGTCGTCCCCGCCATGATCGCTAACGGGAAGTTGAATGGAGAAATGATGATTCCAACGCCCAGCGGAATGTAATGGAATTGGTTGAACTCGCCTTCGCGGCTGTTGACCGGAATGCCGTCTTTTAGCTTCAACATTTGGCGTGCATAAAATTCCAAGAAGTCAATCGCTTCTGCCGTGTCCGCATCCGCTTCTTTCCACGGTTTCCCCGCTTCCTTCACCAGGTAAGCCGAAAATTCATGTTTGCGGCGGCGCATGATGGCAGCGGCGCGGAACAAAATGTTTGCACGATGCTCAGGCTTCCACTTCTTCCATGTCTCAAACGTCGTCAACGCTGCTTGCATCGCTTTTTCCGCCAATTCCTGATCAGCCATCGAAACGCTTCCGATTACTTCCTCTTTATTGGCAGGATTGATGGATACGACTTTGTCTTTTGTTTCAATATACTCTCCGCCGATGACAAGCGGGTATTCTTTTCCTAATTGCGTTTGTACATATGCCAAAGCGTCCTGGAACGCCTTTTTGTTTTCTTCAATTGCAAAGTTTGTAAATGGTTCGTGTTTGTATGGTACCATTTCCTATCCCCTCCTTGCTTTATGAAAGCGAATACAACTTACATTTTTCATTTTACTAGAATACACTGATTACTTCAAACATTAAAATGTTAAGGAAAGAAAAAATTATTTTTATATAACAAAAAGACCCAATCATTATTCGGAAAACAAGAATTTTTATTTTCAATTGGAGGTTTCGTCAAATCATAGTGCTGATTTTCGCCTCATTCACTCTCAGTTTTTACTGAAAATACATGGGGAAAAATGGAGAAGTCCAACATGGTTCGTTTCTCTAATGGAGCTTAAAACGAAAAAACGTCATGAAAAACCTTTGATTTTTACTTAGGCTTTCCATGACGGCTCTTTCGCAATATTTTCGTTATTTTATTGAAAAATATGCACAAAAGGTTTTTCTTGATCTGCTTCTCTAACGATAATGCTCTCTGGTCCTCCCGTAGACGTAATATAGACCTGTGTCGAAATATGAGGAGGGAAATGTTCGAGCATTAAACCGGCTACATATTGAGTAAAGCCAATTACTTCGCCTTTTCCATAAAACTGAATTGGAATCTCGATCGTCATTTGCTGGAGTTGTCCATCCTTATAATAACCTCTTGCAATGACGCTCGTGAAATTAGGAAAATACTCTTCGATTTTCACCTTGAATTCGTTAAACATCATCGCATCATCCCGATAATCCTTTGTTGCGTCTGACGATGGGAATAAATAGTATTTTTCGTCTAATGCTGTCCATTTATCGATAGTCGCTTCGCCCTTATCAATCGTTCCCACAGCAAAGAAGTTCCCGGGAGTGATCGAGTTTTTGGGCATTTGTTTAAATAATCCAATCGTAATAGGAACTTGGCTCAACCCGTCCATTCCCCGCATACGTTTCACAATTTCTTCGGCAATTTTTTTCCCTTCCGCTTCAAGAACCTCTTGCTTAATTTTCACTTCTCTCGGATAGCCCTGTTCTTGAGTGTAATAATGTGTTGAATTTAAGGCTAAGCCAATTACCACTCCACCAAGCTGAACTTTTTCATCTTCCCCTTTAACCAAGTAATCCTGCTCGAGAATATGGGAAAGATAAATAGGACTTCGCTTATTTCGCTCTTCTAACGAACCCTGCTCATTATCAATCGGGTTTAAACCTAGGTTTTGAACTTTTTTATCTTCTGATTTCTTTTGCGCTTCTTCCAATTGCTGAGCATTCTTCTTCCGTTTTAACCACTGCTGGACCGTTTCTTTTTCGATGTATTGACCTTCCTGATAAAAATACTTATCTGCAGGAAATGCTGATTGTGATAATCTCATCAATCCTGTCTCGAATTCCCCAATATCCAGGCGATTATTAACATTGGCCGCAACAAGACCTCTTGCATCCCCTGATTTAAACGGTAGAATGGTTCGGTAATAACTATCAGAAATACTGAACTTCGGAATAATAGCTTTTTCTTTCTTAGAATCTGTCTGCTGTACCACTTCTTCTTCTTTATTAAAGTTGGGGGCACATGCAGAAGCCAACAGCATGATTACAAGCGAAATTAAAAACGTTTTTTTCAAAACATTTGACACCTCTTATAATTGATATATAAAGGAAACTTCCATCAGTGGGTTTTTCCTTCATCCCCACTGATGGTTAGCTAGGCCCGCACGATGCGGGTCACACAGACGTTGCCGCAGGACGCGGCGATGTTAGTCTGTGTTCTCATGTTCGGGCTTTTACGGGCAGTCCCCCCACTTAGACTTCTTCGGTTTCTCTCAAGCATTGAAGTGGGGGATTTACCGCCCGTTAATGCGGGATAAATTAAACCTTCAATAAACGGATGTTTTCCGTGGCTGTCCCATAAGTCTCTAATTTAAATCACAAAAACTGATTTTTACTGAAAGGCTCCGGCACATAATCCCTTGGTTTTACTGGATTTTCATGAAAGGGCCTTCCAGGAGGATGACTCAAAGGGTTTGCTTTTTATACCTTTTGAGTCATCCTCTTTCCAAGCCTCTTTAACCCGCGGTTTTAATGTTCTTATTTATTTAATTCTTGAAGCATTCGATTCTCATCCCACACTTCGATATCCAGCTCTTGGGCTTTTGTTAATTTAGAACCGGCTTCCTCTCCTGCAATCACCAGGTCCGTTTTTTTACTAACGCTCCCAGTTACTTTCCCGCCTAATTGTTCAATTTGAGCCTTTGCTTCGTTACGTGATAATTGCTCCAATTTTCCTGTCAACACGATGGTTTTACCCGCAAAATACGAATCAATATCCTCCGGTTTTACTTGTTTCGGCCCTTTATATGCCATATTGACCCCGAACGACGCTAATTCTTCCACAAGCTTCAATACTTCCGGCTGGTCAAAATATGTCACAACCGCATCCGCCATTTTGTCTCCAATCTCATTGATCGCGACTAATTCATCGTATGTTGCTTCTTTTAGTTCACTCATCGTCCCAAAGTGCTGGGCTAACGTTTTGGCGGCCTTGGCCCCTACATGGCGAATTCCAAGTCCAAACAATAACTTCTCTAACGAGTTTCCTTTAGAAGCCTCAATTGCCTGAATTAAATTATCGGCCGACTTTTCTCCCATTCGTTCTAATCGAACAACCCGCTCTTTTGTTAAACGGTACAAATCAGCTACATCATGCACCAGCTCTTCCTTAAACAGCTGGGTAATTACCTTTTCACCCAACCCATCAATATTCATGGCATTGCGCGAAACAAAATGGATGAGTCCTTCACGAATTTGAGCAGGACAGCTTGGGTTGATGCAACGGAGCGCCACTTCCTCTTCAAGACGTACAAGTTCACTTTCGCATTCCGGACAATGGGTTGGCATATGAAACTCTTCCTCTTCCCCATTTCGGCGGTCTACAATAACGTTTACGACTTCCGGAATGATATCGCCCGCTTTTTTGATGACTACATAGTCACCAATATGAATATCTTTCTCACGGATTAGATCTTCATTATGCAAAGATGCTCTCTTGACCGTTGTCCCCGCCACTTGAACGGGCTCGAGCAGGGCGGTGGGTGTCACTACTCCCGTACGCCCGACATTCAATTCAATTCCCAAAAGTCTTGTGATGACTTCTTCCGCAGGGAATTTATAGGCGATGGCCCATCGTGGACTCTTGGCCGTAGTGCCTAACGTTTCTTGCTGATCAAACATGTCCACTTTAATGACAATGCCGTCAATTTCATAAGGCAAATCAGGGCGTTTTTCTCCCCAGCTTTCGACATATTGTAAAACTTCATCTATCGTAGCACATTTTTGTCGATTTGCATTCGTCTTAAAGCCCAATTTATCAAGAAAGTCCAGACCCTCACTATGTGATTGAATACCTGTATTGCCCGCGTCGGCAATGGCATATAAAAAGAGATCCAGATTGCGTGATGCGGCAATTTTCGGATCTAGCTGCCGCAATGATCCCGCTGCTGCGTTTCTAGGATTGGCAAACGGCACCTCTCCTTGTTCTGCTTTTATCTCATTTAGCTTTTCAAACGACTTTTTTGGCATATACGCTTCGCCACGTACTTCAATGGAAAGAGGCTCCGCTAAACGAAGGGGAATGGAACGAATCGTTTTTAAATTCTCTGTAATATCTTCTCCAATCGTTCCGTCTCCCCTAGTTGCTCCTTGAACGAAATAACCGTCCTCATAGCGAAGAGAAACAGCTAGCCCGTCAATTTTCAGTTCGCAAACATAGGCTACTTCCTCTCCGACCGCTTGGCGGACCCGACGGTCAAAATCACGTAAATCCTGCTCATTGAAAGCATTGCCTAAACTTAACATAGCAGTCTTGTGCTCTACCTTTTCAAAGCCTTCCAATGCCTGTCCGCCAACACGCTGGGAAGGGGAGTCGGGCTCCCTTAATTCGGGAAATTGCGTTTCCAGATCAATCAGTTCTTTCAGTAATTGATCATATTCCGCATCAGGGACACTCGGATTATCGAGCACATAGTACTCATAATTATAACGGTTCAGCTGATCATGCAGCTCTTGAACACGAACTTTAGCCGTTTCTACACTCATTCCTCTTTCTCCTTTATACAATTTGCAACGGGTTTAATTATATCTTTGTGACGGGTGCAAATTTCGCTAATAAACGTTTGACCCCCGTCGGACTCGGGAAAGCGATGTCAAGCTCCTTGGAATCTCCCTGTCCTTTTACGCTCACGACCGTCCCGATTCCCCATTTTTTGTGTTCCGCTTTATCTCCTACTTGCCAATCAATGGAATCACCGCCTGTAGAGGATAACGCAGGACGTGCCACCATAGAGCGTTTTACTGGGCGATTCGCTGAAGAAGCAGGTGCAGCTGATTTGGGACGCTCATTCAGGCTTTCCAACAGTTCATCTGGAATTTCATTAATAAAACGGGACATCGCATTCATATTTGTTTTACCAAATAACGTTCTCATTTGCGCATTCAGAAGGTACAGCGTTTCTTCAGCTCGTGTAATGCCCACGTATGCGAGACGGCGTTCCTCTTCCATTTCCTCTTCTTCCTGAAGGGAGCGGCTGTGAGGGAATACCCCCTCCTCCAAGCCGATTAAAAACACGACCGGAAATTCTAATCCTTTTGCCGAGTGTAATGTCATGAGGATAACAGCTTCTTTCTCATCTACCTCGTTATCCAGCTGGTCAATATCCGCGACGAGAGCAAGATCTGTTAAAAAGGCGACAAGACTCTTATCTTCACTGCCTTTTTCAAAGCTCTGGGTAACCGATAAAAACTCATCAATGTTTTCTAAGCGGCTTTGGGCTTCAATCGTCTTTTCGGCTTTTAGCATCTCGCGATAGCCAGTCTTGCTTAACACTTCTTCCACCAATTCTGTTACTGATAAGTAATCTTGCATGTTGGCCAGATTGGTAATCAGATCCCTGAATTCGATTAACGCATTGGTTGCTTTCGCACTTAAGCCAACAAAATCAACCTCTCCCAACGCTTTAAAAATGGAGATGTCATGCTGGATTGCATAATTTGCCAGCTTATCAACCGACGTCGCTCCAATTCCCCGCTTTGGCACATTTACCACACGTACTAAGCTGATGTCATCATCCGGATTGGCAATCAAGCGAAGATAAGCAAGCATATCTTTAATCTCTTTGCGATCATAGAACTTGATGCCGCCTACAATGGTATAGTTAATATTGGATTTTAACAGCACTTCCTCCATCACACGCGACTGGGCATTCGTACGATAAAGAATGGCAAAATCAGAGTATTTTCTTTTTCCACTTTCCACCGCTTCTTTAATCTTTCCAGCAACAAATTGGGCCTCGGCATGCTCGGTCATCGCTTGATAGTGGAAAATTTTCATTCCTTCATTATTTTCCGTCCATAAATTTTTCGCTTTGCGATTCATATTGTTTCCAATTACTTTGTTGGCTGCCGCCAAAATATTCTTCGTCGAACGGTAGTTTTGTTCAAGCAAAATAACCGTTGCTTGCGGATAATCTTTTTCAAACGATAAGATATTGGCAATATCCGCTCCGCGCCAACGATAAATGGATTGATCGGAATCCCCTACCACACAAATGTTCTCAAATCGCTGTGCCATCAATTTAACCAGTTTGTACTGAGCATGGTTCGTATCCTGGTACTCGTCAACATGGATATATTGAAATTTTCTCTGATAAAATTCCAATACTTCCGGCACACGCTCGAATAGCTGGATTGTAATCATGATTAAATCATCGAAATCGAGTGCCTGATTTTTCCTTAGTCGTTTTTGATACTCTGTATAGACACCGCTCACCATTTCCTCATGCGGGCTTGCAGCCGTTTTGGCAAATTGCTCTGGTGTAGTGAGGTCATTCTTTGCTGAACTGATCATACCTAAGAAAGAACGAGGATCAAACTTTTTCGGATCAATGTTTTTTTCTTTCAAAATGGCTTTAATCACCGAAAGCTGATCCGTCGTATCTAAAATGGTGAAATTGCGATTATAGCCGATTCGATCAATGTCTCTTCTTAAAATGCGCACACACATAGAGTGAAACGTTGAAATCCAAATTTCATCTGCTGCTCCGCCAAGCAACTTGGTGATACGTTCCCGCATTTCGCGAGCCGCTTTATTTGTAAACGTAATGGCCAAAATATTCCATGGCGCCACTTGTTTTTCCGCCATTAAATACGCAATACGATGCGTCAGCACCCTTGTTTTTCCGCTTCCCGCGCCCGCCATAATAAGTAAAGGGCCGTCTGTAGCTTTGACCGCCTCTTGTTGTTGTGGATTTAACCCTGATAATAATTTTTCACTTAAAAATTGCAATGACATCACCCCTAAAACAAACGTTTGTTCTTATTTATCGTAACGCATTTTTTACTGCCTGTACAGTTTGTAAAGCAGTAGATAAATCGGTATATACGACATTTCCTACAACGACTGTATGAGACGCCGCCGCCATCTCTGCCGCTTGCTCAACGGTTTTAATTCCTCCGCCGTAAAACAACTGGGTATGCTCTAAGCTGTTTTTTACCTGTTTGACCAGCATCGGGTCTCCGTACGTACCACTGTATTCCAAATAAAAGACAGGCAGGTGAAACATACGCTCTGCCATGTGGGCATAAGCCAATACATCCTCTTCCGTTAAACGGGCGTTGGCTTCTGTTACTTTCGCAGCCTTACAGTCTTCGTTCAAAATACAATACCCTTCGACAAGAATTTCTTCCCAGTTCATAATATCTCCGTATTCTTTCATCGCTTCATGATGCAACCCTACAATCCAATCACGCTTACCGCTGTTTAACACGGTGGGGATGAAGTAAAAGTCGAAACCCGGAGTCACCGATTCAATCGTCGAAACTTCCAATGCGCAAGGAACCGTATAACGCCGAATACGGGCAAGCAAGTTTAGGACATTATCCAATGTTACACCATCCGTCCCCCCCACTATGACTGCGTCTGTCCCCGACTCGCAAACGAGTTCCAACTCTTCATCGGAAATGTCTTTATTGGGATCTAATTTAAAAACGTGTCTCCACTCTTTAATATCATACATAAAGTTACCCTCCATTCGTTGCTCCATTACAACATTATAGCAAAACTGCCTTTCATATACGAAAGCTAATCCTATATAAACTCCATAAATGATTAGAGATGTATCAAAACAATCATTCAAGCTTCAAAGCTCGGCAAACTATTTATACGGATTCATATAACAGCGCTTGTTTAGTTAAAATGAATGTGCTAATATAAAGACAAAAATCGATACCATATCATACTGTGAAGGACCAATAGTATCTAAATCCTCTTCAACGTTAAGCGATCTGGGGATGGTGAGAGCCCAGAGAAAGATTTAGAGAAAAGGCAGTCTGGAGTATGCTTCTGAAAAGAGGATACATGTCATTCATGTATCAAACAGGGTGGAACCGCGGGAAACAATCTCTCGTCCCTGGGCATTATGCCTGTGGGATGGGGGATTTTTTTGTTGTTTTCATTCTGGTTATTCCCTAATTTGATTGAAGGAGGAAAAAAACATGTCAGTTTCAATGGAACAAATTGTGTCTCACGCAAAACATCGCGGCTTTATCTTTCAAGGTTCAGAAATTTACGGGGGACTTGCGAATACATGGGATTACGGTCCACTTGGCGTCGAATTAAAGAACAACGTCAAAAAAGCTTGGTGGAAAAAATTCATTCAGGAATCTCCATACAATGTAGGATTGGATGCAGCCATTTTAATGAACCCGAAAGCATGGGAAGCTTCCGGTCACTTAGGAAATTTCAATGACCCGATGATTGACTGCAAAAACTGTAAAGCCCGTCACCGCGCCGATAAATTAATTGAAGAAAAACTGCAAGAAAAAGATATCGAAATGATTGTAGACGGACTTTCTTTCGATCAAATGATGAATTTGATTAAGGAACACGACATCAAGTGCCCAGAGTGCGGATCTGATAACTTTACCGAAATCCGCCAATTCAACTTGATGTTTAAAACGCATCAAGGGGTAACAGAAACATCAGCGAACGAAATTTACTTGCGTCCTGAAACAGCACAAGGTATCTTCGTAAACTTTAAAAATGTTCAACGCTCCATGCGCAAAAAGCTTCCGTTTGGTATCGCCCAAATCGGAAAGAGCTTCCGTAACGAAATTACACCGGGTAACTTTACATTTAGAACTCGCGAATTTGAACAAATGGAGCTGGAGTTCTTCTGTAAGCCGGGGCAAGAAATCGAATGGTTCAACTACTGGAAAGAGTACTGCCATAACTGGTTGTTATCTCTTGGTTTAACTGGAGAAAACATCCGCCTTCGCGACCATTCCGATGACGAGTTATCTCATTACAGTAACGCAACAACAGACTTTGAATACAAATTCCCGTTCGGCTGGGGAGAACTTTGGGGTGTTGCTTCCCGTACCGACTACGATTTAAAGCAACATATGGAGCACTCTGGAGAAGATTTCCAATACATTGACCAAGAAACAAATGAGCGCTACATCCCTTATTGCATCGAGCCGTCTTTAGGTGCTGACCGCGTTACATTGGCATTCTTGCTTGATGCATATGAAGAAGAGGCATTAGAAGATGGGACATCTCGTACAGTGATGCACCTGCACCCTGCTTTAGCTCCTTTCAAAGCGGCAGTGCTTCCGCTTTCTAAAAAACTTTCTGATGAAGCGAGAGCCGTGTTTGAAGATTTAGCGAAACACTTCATGGTAGACTTTGATGAAGCTGGTTCTATCGGGAAACGTTACCGCCGTCATGATGAAATCGGTACGCCATTCTGTATCACTTTTGACTTTGATTCATTGGAAGATCAACAAGTGACGATTCGTAATCGTGACACAATGGAACAAAAACGTGTACCTATCAGTGAGTTAAAAGCACTTATTGAGGAAGCAACACAGTTTTAATCAATAAGAGGATGACTCAAAAGGTCTAAAAAACAGACCTTTTGAGTCATCCTCCTGAAAGGACCCGTCATGAAAATCCATTAAAATCAAGGATTCCGTGACGGGTCCCTTTCAGTAAAAAATCATTTTTATCGCCTGTTTAAAACTTGTGGGACAGCCACTCAAACAAGGCCCGCCATGCAAACCTGGTAAAATTGAGGATCTAGTGACGGGGTTTTTCATTAAAACAGCTTTTTTATTATGTATTGGGGATTTATAGAACAGCTTTTTAGCTTTACCAACGGTCTGTACACTCCCCTTACCCATTGATCCTCTATAAGCAAAAAACCGCCTGTTTTTATCAGCAAGATAAACAGACGGCTTCATCGCAGGGCCTCGACATCACTATTCATATTTTCCACTCCAATGTATTTAATGTATATCACCTAGCATATTTTGAATTTGTTCTGTTGTCGTATTTCGAATAAACTCAATGAAATCAATCCCCTCCAAACCAAACTTTTCACATTTTTCCATATACATATTGTACGCCTTTGTATACATTTCCATATCATTTACCCCTTTCTGTTTTATAACAGTTTATTAATATTTACCATATTATATAACAGATAATTTAAAATAGTCAATTTATTTTCTGGTCTACACGAAAATCGGCCATTTGCCTAAAAACAATCCTGTTTATAAATACATCTCAATTACATGAAACGCCGTAGGAATCTTTGCATCTACAGGATTCCTACGGCGTTTCATCGAAAAGAATCAGATTGTTTCATAAGTCTCTAGCAAATCACAAGAACTGTTTTTTTACTGAAAGACCCCGTTACAAAATCCTGGATTTTGTAACGGGGTCTTTCAGTAGGATGGGCCAAAAGGGTTTCTTTTTACCCTTTTGACCCATCCTCTTTTTTTATTTCTTTTTATTATCATCTGAAGAAACGCGTTCAAGTACCATTTCATAGGCATCGCTTCCGTAGTTTAAGCAGCGCTTCACACGGGAAATCGTTGCCGTACTCGCACCCGTCTCTGTTTCGATTTTATGATAGGTATTCCCTTCTCGAAGCATACGGGCTACTTCCAGTCGCTGTGCCAGGGATTGAATTTCATTTACTGTACACAGGTCATCAAAAAAGCGATAGCATTCTTCAATATCATTTAACGATAATACCGCCTTACATAACTGGTCTAACTCTTTTCCGCGAAGTTTATCAATCTGCATGAACTCAAACTCCTTTTTCATCACTTTGAATAGACACCATATCATTTATACCAGGTGAAGATGGAACAATATTAATCCATGTGTTCCCTTTTAGAAGAGGAACTAGGCTCCCATCTTTATAAGGGAGAATTTTACCGTCCTTGTTTTCCCATTGGACTGCCTGAGCTTTTCCTTTTTGAATTAAATATCCTCTTCCTCCTGAAATTAAATCAATGTCACGTCTTCCAACTTGGTCTATAATTTGATGATCCATCTCTACAATAAAAAGATTATCTACCTGTACAGGTGTTTTTGTATGATAATCAATAAGCTGTTCATTGCTGGTAAATCGATCATAGCGTTCATCTTTATTATTATACACGTATTCTACTTTTGAGATAGACCCTTTCGAATACGCAATACTAATCCTCTGAGCCGCTTCCCCTTCAATTCCAGGAAAATCTTCATAAAACAGAAGAGGTTCTACCTGCTCCTTCATTTCGTAACCTTTCAGCTCTGCGCCCTTCAAGATGTTTTCATAGGAGATGTACGAATTATGAGGCGCCTTTTTAAATGAGGCTCTTTCAAAGAGAATGCCATCATAAAACAAACCATTCAAATAGTCAACCGTTCCGGATTCCAATATTTCCTTAGCTTCCGGACTCCAGCCATGACATATATACAATGCATCATAGCCGCTGCTTAAGTCAATATAATAGTCTCTTGCACTTCTGATAGGACCGATAAATGAAGGGTTTTGGCTATGGAAGATGGCTAGAAACCTTGTAATGTCCCCTTCCGCTAACGCTTCATAAACAATATCCGCCTCTTGCAATCCAGCTTGTGGTCTTGCCTTCGGATGATTATTAATCATCACAGCAACCGGACGATCTGTTACGGCTTGATTTGCTTGCTCTCCTGTCAACGGAAACTGATACGTATCGATTGCCCCCTCCGGCTCACTCACTTCCGGTGCCGCTTTCTCTTCTTTTACAACGGGCTTTTCCTCGGTTTGACAACCTGCGAGCACCCCTAGTAAGCTCAAACAAATTAAATATTTTTTCACGGCAGGCACAACCTTTTTATCCGTTTTCACTTTTATATTTTAACGCATTATTGACGGAAACAATACTACTTTATTCATGACATCATAAATTCCATTTGGCGTAATGCGTATATAAGGTAAATGAGTAGAGGAAAAAAACAAAAGTGAATAGATGGGATCACTATAGCGGTATCCTCTTTCTCTTAATAGGCGGCTAAGCTGCTTTTCTTCTTCCATCAATTGTTCTACAGTTTTATCCGACATGATTCCATTTAGAGTTAACGGCACTTCATAAACGATTTCTCCATGCTCGGCCAATACAAGGCCACCGCCTATTTCTTTCATCCTATTAAAAGCTCTTATCATGTCTTCTTTGTTTTTTCCAATTAAGACAATGTCTCCCGTATTAGAAAATGAGCTCGCAAATCCTGACACATCTGTAGCAAAGCCCTTAATAATGGTATTGATGCGCCACTTTCCATGACGATCAATGAGCATCATAAAGCTCTCGTCATAAGAGCAAGGTATTTCATCAACAGAGATGTCAATTCCAATTGAATATGGTTTAATGATAACGGCATTTTCCATCAGCATTCCTAACGGCATGGAGAATTGCATGTCGTCCATCGTTAAATCCCATTCTAAATTCAAGGGTGAAAAGTCAAATTCCTGCCATGGAAACGATTTGAAAGCATTCTGGATTTCTCTGTCTTTGACAACCCATTCTCCTTTTGCTAATACAGATACGGGAGTCGGATTTTCCTTGGATTCTAAAAAGTTGATATTCGCTACACGCCCTGTAGCGATATTGCCATGCAAATATTCTATATTATAGTAACGTGCAATATTGATAGTTGCCATATTGTAAGCATCAATGATAGGAATTCCTTTCTCAATGGCAATTTTGATAAGCCGGTCTGACACACCTTCTTCGTAAAAGGAAGGTGGTGAACCGTCCGTCGTCATCATAAATTTATCATAGTATTGAATTCCCAACTTTTGAACTTCCTCCAGCAAATTAGGCAAGTCCGGTCTGATGGAAGAATAACGCAGTGAGACGTAGTATCCTTGTAACAATCTCTTCAATACATCGTCTCCGGTCATCGCCTCATGGTCACAGTCCGCCCCCAACAACATAAGCTTAGCAAGCGTCATTTCCGATGCCCCAGGAAAGTGTCCCTCAATTTGTTTTCTCATTCTTTTCGCTTCTTGAATCCAGTGAAGCATTAAGTCATCACCCGATAGAAGCTTAGGCCATCCTGTTAGTTCCCCTCCTTGCAATACGGCATCGTGCTCAAGCCAAGATTTTACGTTCGCATGAGAAAAGATGCTTTCTTCATGACCAATTTCCGTTTGCGGATCAAAGCGGCACCACCAATACATCGTGGCAGGAGTCATACGCATTTCCCGCAAAAAAGAAAACGCTTTCTTTTTTTCTAAATGCAAAGCGAGCACCATATTGTCATTTATAAGAGTCGTGGTCCCATGTTGGGATGCATATTGTGCGAAAGAATGGGGATTATATAACTGAAAAGGATGAACGTGAGGCTCGATGTAACCGGGCACAAGGAATGAACCTTGGCAGTCGATTATTTCAGCGTCTGTCAGCCTCTTGGGCATTTCATTTCCCACATATACAATCCGGTCGTCATAAATCCAGATGTTTGCTGTCAACCAACTTCTTATAGCCTGATTTAAGTACACAGCATTTTTCAACACCAGTGTGGGGGACTTATGCCCATTCAAAACCGCTACATGCTCACGGATCTTTTTATTTTTCCAACGATAGCGTTGATCGAGCATGTACATTCCTCCTTAGTTGTAATAGTTATGTTAATCGTATCACATTCTATGTTTTAAAGCACCAAATAATATGTGAAATTTTTACAAAAAATTATACAAATATAGGTGATAAAATGAAGCCAAATATCAGCATTATAAATGCACTTGTTCGCATTACCTTTGGATTGACCATCTTAACATGGGCGACCGCCCGTTTTACTAAAAGACCTTATCGTGAATCTTACTTGCTGGCCGCTATAGTCGGGGCTATGAAAGTCGGTGAAGGAATTACACGTTTTTGTCCATTAACCTTTTTATATGAGAATTATCAAAACAATCAACACCATGAGCAGCAGGAACAAACGACCTTCAATCCTTCTTGAGACAAGAATTGACTGTTCTTAAAACATGACAAATACAAAAAATTCATCCCATCAATTCAAAGAATAATTAATTTTATGCTTTATGCAAAATGGACCGTCAATCGAACCCTTGATGTGCTAGGGCTTACATGACGGTCCATTTTTTTATGGATTGATTCAAAAGGGATGGCTTTGGGAGTTAATCCCGCCACATCAACAGAAGATCAAGGAAATCCCCGTGGCTGGAAGTTCCCTTGACCTTTATGGAAACTGCAACTTCTTATAATGAAGAAGTTTTCAATGCTTTATCGGCAATATCATCCCTGTAGAACAAACCTTCTGAAGATAATTGTTTAAGCTCTTTATAGACTTGTTTTTGTGCAAGTTCTAATGTATCCGCTTTGCTGGCTACTAACAGAACACGCCCACCATTTGTTACATAGGTACCATCCACTAATTTTGTTCCGGCATGAAACACGAGCGATTCACTACTTACATCATTTAAACCGTAAATTGGCGTATTTTTCTTGTAATCGTTTGGATAACCTTCAGCAGCTACGACTACTCCAATAACGGCTTGCTCCGACCATTTAATATCCACTTGTTTGCCATCTAATAAATGAAGCAACACTTCTACCAGATCGCTTTCCATTCTTGGCAGCACAACCTGAGTTTCAGGGTCACCAAAGCGCGCATTGAACTCAATGACTTTAGGACCGTTTGCCGTTGCCATTAAGCCAGCATAAAGCACGCCTGTATACGGACACTCTTCCTTCATCATCGCTTCAGCCATTGGGTGCAATACTGTTTCGATCGCTGTTTGCACTACAGCATCGCTGATTTGAGGAACAGGAGAATATGCGCCCATTCCGCCTGTATTTGGACCTTTATCACCATTATATGCCCGTTTATGATCTTGAGCAATGACCATTGGATAGACATTTGTACCGTTGACAAATGCCATTAACGAAAATTCCTGTCCTTCAAGATACTCTTCAATGACAACCTTTCGGCTTGCTTCCTCAAACTTTTCTTCGACTAGCATTTCATGAAGTGTTTGGATGGCTTCCTCCATTGTCATTGCTACCGTTACACCTTTTCCCGCCGCTAAACCATCTGCCTTGATAACGATTGGAGCACCTTTTTCTTCAACGTATAAGCGTGCTTCCTCATAATCTGTAAATGTCTTATAATCAGCTGTAGGAATCTCATACTTCTCCATCAATTGCTTGGCAAAATCCTTACTTCCTTCAATCATGGCGGCCTTTTGTCTTGGACCAAAGATCTTTAATCCTGCTTGTTCAAACGTATCAACAACACCTGCGATAAGAGGGACCTCAGGGCCAACAATCGTCAAACCGACATTGTTTTCTTTGGCAAATGCCACTAATTGATCTTGTGCATCTTCTTGAATGTGAACAAGTGTAGCCACATCTGTCATTGCATCATTTCCTGGTGCAACAAACACTTTTTCTACTAATGGACTTTGTGATGCCTTCCATGCAATTGCATGCTCCCTGCCGCCTTTACCTATAATCAAAACGTTCACTATACTCACCCCATTCCGCTTTTCTTAATGCTTGAAGTGTCTCATTCCTGTGAATACCATTGCGATTCCGTACTCATCTGCCTTTTGGATGGAATCCTCATCACGAATCGAGCCGCCAGGCTGAATGATTGCTGTAATACCGGCTTTTGCCGCTGCTTCGACCGTATCGCTCATCGGGAAGAATGCATCTGAACCCAGCGCGGCTCCTTGTGCTTTTTCTCCTGCTTGGTTGATAGCAATTTGCGCTGCGCCGACACGGTTCATTTGACCGGCGCCTACACCGATGGTCATATCATCTTTTGCCAGTACGATTGCATTTGATTTAACATGCTTAACCACTTTCCAGGCAAGCTTTAAGTCTGCCCACTCTTGTTCAGTTGGCTGACGTTTTGTCGGAACAGTAACCTCTGCATCTTCAAATCCTAACGTGTCTTCTTCTTGAACAAGCAAACCGCCTTTAATGGATGTTAATTGTAACTCTCTCTTTTCGTTTTGATCAAAATCAATCGTTAATAGACGCAGATTCTTTTTAGCTGTAAGAATATCCAATGCTTCTTGAGTGAACGAAGGGGCAATGATGATTTCCAAGAAGATTTCATGCATCTTAGCAGCTGTTGCGCCATCAATCTCACGGTTAGCTGCGATAATGCCCCCAAAGATGGATGTTGGGTCGGCTTCAAATGCTTTTTGGTATGCCTCTTCAATCGTTGTGCCTACTCCGACACCGCAAGGGTTCATATGTTTAACCGCTACAGCAGCAGGCCCCTCAAACTCTTTTACAATTTGCAGCGCCGCATTTGCATCATTAATATTGTTATATGAAAGCTCCTTACCATGCAATTGTACGGCAGTTGCGATGGAACCTTTTTGTGTTAATGGTTTTTTATAAAACGCTGCCTGTTGATGAGGGTTTTCACCATAACGAAGACCTTGTAACTTATCGAATGTAACAGTTAATTTTTCAGGGCTTGTCTCTCCTGTAATATTGGTTAAGTATTCAGCAATTAATGCATCATAAGCTGCTGTATGGCGGAAAACTTTTGCCGCCAGGCGTTGATTCGTTTCAAATGAAACAGTTCCGTTCTCAGTTAGCTCTTGAACAATCACACTGTAATCAGCCGGATCAACAGCTACTGTAACAGATTGATAATTTTTAGCTGCTGAACGCAACATAGATGGACCGCCGATATCAATGTTTTCAATAGCATCTGCAAGTGTCACATCGGGCTTTTCAATCGTTTGCTGGAATGGATACAGATTGACAACGACCAAGTCAATTGGCGTGATATCGTGTTCTGCAATCTGTTGTTGATGATCTTCATTTGCACGCAGTGCCAACAAGCCGCCGTGGATTTTTGGGTGCAATGTTTTGACTCTTCCATCTAGAATTTCTGGGAAGCCCGTTACTTCAGAAATACCGATGACCGGTACACTGTTTTCCTGAAGTACTTTTTTCGTTCCCCCAGTAGAAATGATTTCATATCCTAGTTTGACTAAATCTTGAGCAAACTCAAGAATACCGTTTTTATCAGATACACTAATAAGAGCACGCTTAGTTGTCATTTTATTTTCCCTCTCTTTTCGCTTTTGTACACTACTACATTAAAGTGTTAGAAAGTTTTAATCAAGAATTGTCATGTTTAACCCTTTTGAATATTCTCTGAAGGGTTTTAGGATAAAACTCGTGCTCAGCCTGGTGAATCCGAGATTCTATATCTTCCCTAGTATCCCCATCAAATAAGTCAATCGCTTTCTGGGCAATAATAGGACCCGTATCCATTCCTTCGTCTACGTAGTGAATCGTAATGCCTGTTACTTTCACCTTAGCCTCTATCGCCTGTCCAACAGCATCTTTTCCTGGAAAAGACGGTAGCAGCGAAGGATGAATGTTGACAATTTTACCCGCGAAATTTCCCAATAAACAAGAGCCGATTAAACGCATGTAACCAGCTAGTACAATAAACTGTACTCCATATTTTAAAAGCTGTTCGCAGATGGCAGATTCGTATTCATCCTTGCTTGAAAAATCCCCGGGCGAAAAAACAAAGGCCGGAATGCCAGCGTCATTCGCTCTCTCCACGACCTTTGCATTTGGCTTATCACATACAAGTAAGGAAATGTTCGCTTCAAGTTCCCCATTTTGAACAGCATCATAAATTGCTTGAAAATTACTGCCGCTTCCTGATGCAAAAATGGCGATATTCATCATACGATGGCTCCTCCACCGAATCGCAGACCTTCTTCGTTCGTAACTCTCCCGATAATATATGCTTTTTCACCAGTTGCTTCAATTGCTTCAATTACTTTGTGTAAATCCTCATCAGAAACCGCAAGCATGAAACCAATGCCCATATTAAAGACTTCAAACAGCTCTTTTCGCTCCAAGCCGCCCTTTTCTTGAATGAAATCAAAAATATATGGAATCGGCCATGATCCGTAATCCACTTCAACACCCAAACCTTCCGGAAGCATACGTGGAATATTTTCATAGAAACCGCCTCCGGTAATATGGGCCATTCCTTTGATATTTCCTGCTTCCATTGCACTTAGCACGGCTTTTACATAGATTTTAGTCGGCTTCAATAGCTCTTCGCCTAAAGTCACATCAAAACCTTCATATACTTGGTGCAAATCAAGCTTAGCGTCTTCTAGTAACACTTTTCTTACAAGGGAATAGCCGTTACTATGAATACCACTCGAAGAGATACCGATTAAAACATCGCCCGCTCCGATTGTTTCACCTGTGACAAGCTTCGATTTTTCGGCTACACCAACAGAGAAGCCAGCCAAATCATATTCATCCTCGCTATATAACCCAGGCATTTCCGCCGTTTCCCCTCCAATAAGGGCACAACCGGCCTGTTCGCATCCGTCCGCAATGCCTTTTACGATATTTTCTATTTTTTCCGGAACAGCTTTTCCGCATGCAATATAGTCAAGGAAATAAAGCGGCTCGGCTCCTTGAACAACAATATCATTTACACACATAGCCACCGCATCGATTCCAATCGTGTCATGTTTATCTAATAAGAAAGCAAGCATCAATTTCGTGCCGACACCATCTGTACCTGAGACTAAGACAGGCTCTTTCACATTTAAAAGCGATAAATCAAACATTCCTCCAAAGCCGCCTACCGCTCCCAGAACGCCTGACCTTGCTGTACGTTTAATATGCTTTTTCATCCGTTCAACAGCTTCGTATCCCGCTTGTATATCGACTCCTGCTTGCTTATATGACTGAGACATATGAGTCCTCCTTTTTATGTCTTTCTAGTAGAAAATGATGAGACACTTGCTTAACATGTGACCTTTTCATGCGGATGAAGGGTGTCCGGATAAATTTCAGTCGGGTACTTCCCTGTAAAACAAGCCATGCATTGGCCTCTATATTGCCCCTCATAAGGTCTGTCGATTGCTTCAACAAGCCCTTCTTCACTCAAGAATACGAGCGAATCGGCTCCAATCATTTCGCGAATCTCTTCAATCGTGTGGTTAGCTGCAATCAATTCTTCCGTTGTTGACGTATCAATACCATAGAAGCATGGGTTTTTAATGGGAGGAGAACTGATGCGAACATGGACTTCCGTTGCTCCCGCTTCACGAAGCATGTTCACGATCCGTCGACTTGTTGTTCCCCTTACAATTGAGTCATCTACCATGACGACACGTTTTCCTTCTACAATTTTGCGAACAGGGGAAAGCTTCATTTTCACGCCTTGTTCACGAAGTTCTTGTGAAGGCTGGATGAATGTACGGCCAACATAACGATTTTTAATTAAACCAAGCTCATATGGAATACCCGATTGCTCGGCAAAGCCGATAGCTGCCGAAATACTTGAGTCAGGAACACCTGTTACGACATCTGCCTCTACCGGTGCTTCAATCGCCATTTGACGTCCCAAGTTTTTACGGGCGGAATGGATATTGATTCCATCAATGTTACTGTCCGGTCTTGAGAAGTAAATATATTCCATACTGCAAATAGCACGGTTTACATTTAATGTGAAGCGTTCAGACGTGAGACCTTCATCATTAATGATGACTAATTCTCCAGGATCTACATCTCTTACATATGTTGCACCGATCACATCAAGAGCACATGTCTCGGAAACAACGATGTACGCATCTCCTAAACGACCGATTGAAAGAGGACGCAAACCATTTGGATCAAGGGCTACTAACATTTCTGTTTCCGTTAAAATCAAAAACGCATAAGCTCCTTTCAACATCGTCAATGAATTTTTCACTTGGTCTTTTAACGTTTGATAACCGCTTCTTTTAATTAAATGTGCCAATACTTCTGTATCTGAAGTGGTCTGAAAAATACTCCCCTGATTCTCGAGCTGATGCTTTAACGCTGTTGCATTAACTAAATTTCCGTTATGCGCCAAAGCAAGACTGCCGCTGTGTGATTGGAAGTGAAGCGGCTGAACATTTTGATAGCCGCCTCCCCCTGCAGTTGCATAACGAACATGGCCAATTGCCGCTTTTCCATGTAAATCGCTAATTTCTCCTTGGCCAAATACTTCTGTAACAAGTCCGAGACCCTTGGCGACAGTCACTTTTTCACCGTTTGTTACAGCGATTCCCGCACCTTCTTGACCACGGTGCTGCAAGCTGTGTAATCCGTAATACGTGATTTGGGCAGCATTTTCATGCCCCCATACCCCAAAAACGCCGCACTCTTCGTTTAAGCCTTTGATTTCACCAAGCATGGAATAGCTCCTTTCCAAGCCGTTCTCATTTTGTCTACATTTATGTTAACAAGTAACTCGTTTTGTTCGTTATTAATAAGAAGTTCGTTTGTATCTGTTACTTCTCCTACAAGGTAAGCTGTCACAGCTTCTTCGAATGCTTCTTTGTTTTCTGATTTAACGGAGACAAGGAAACGTGATTGCGTTTCAGCGAATAATGCCGGTACATTTTCACCTGTTACCGTTACAGTGACACCTAGACCCTTAGCACCCATTAAGCTTTCTGCAAGGGCAACTGCCACACCACCTTCAGCAACATCATGCGCTGATTGTACAAGGCCTGTTTTAATCGCTGCTAATAGTTTTTCTTGACGTTCTGCTTCAACAGCTAAATCGATTGCTGGCGCTTTGCCAAAAATCTTACCGTAATGAAGTTTTTGAAGCTCGCTGCCGCCAAATTCCGCTTTTGTTTCACCGATTACATAAACAAGATCGCCAGCTTGCTTAAATTCTTGGGTTGTCACATGGTCTAAATCTTCAACTAACCCGACCATACCAATTGTCGGTGTTGGATAAATAGCTTCACCGCTGCGCTCATTGTATAAGGATACATTTCCACCGATAACCGGTGTGTTTAATACGCGGCAAGCTTCACTAATACCATCAACAGATTTTTCGATTTGCCAGAAGATTTCCGGTTTCTCAGGGTTACCGTAGTTTAAGTTGTCTGTAACAGCAAGTGGTTTTGCACCTGAACATACAACATTACGTGCCGCTTCAGCAACTGCAATTTTACCGCCCATTTCCGGATCAAGGTAAATATAACGAGAGTTACAGTCTGTTGTCATCGCAAGACCTTTTCTCGTGTCGCGAACGCGTACAACGGCTGCATCAGAGCCTGGTGCAACAACTGTACTTGTACGTACTTGGTAATCATATTGATCGTAAACCCACTCTTTGCTTGCAATGGTTGGTTGTTGTAATAACTGCATTAATGTTTCGTTATAGTCATTTACTTCTGGAATTTGCTCTTCCATTGCCTGGAATTCGGCATAATAAGCCGGCTCTGCAGATGGTTTATGATAAACCGGCGCCTCTTCAGCTAATGCATCGGCTGGAACATTGGCAACCATTTCACCTTTATGGAACAAGCGAAGCATTTTATCGTCCGTTACTTTTCCGATGGCCACAGCTTCTAAGTCATACTTATGGAATAAGTCGACAATTTCTTGCTCACGGCCCTTTTTCACAACAATTAACATGCGCTCTTGGGATTCAGATAACATCATCTCATAAGCTGTCATCCCTGTTTCACGCTGTGGTACATCATCTAGATACATTTCAATACCCATACCAGCCTTACTAGCCATCTCGGCTGATGAAGAAGTTAAACCGGCTGCTCCCATGTCTTGAATTCCGACGAGAGCATCAGAATGGATAAGCTCTAAACATGCTTCAAGAAGGAGTTTTTCCATGAATGGGTCCCCTACTTGAACAGCTGGACGTTTTTCTTCAGATGCTTCAGATAATTCTTCTGATGCGAATGTTGCACCGTGAATACCGTCACGGCCAGTTTTTGCGCCGACATACATAACTGTATTATCTACGCCGTGCGCTTGGCCCTTTTTGATGTCTTTATGGTCGATCAGACCAACACACATAGCGTTCACAAGCGGATTTGCTTCATAGCAAGGTTCAAATTGAACTTCGCCGCCCACGGTCGGGATGCCGATACAGTTACCATAGCCCGCAATACCTGCAACTACTTCTTCAAATAAATATTTACCGCGTGCCGTTTTTAATTCGCCGAAACGAAGTGAGTTCAATAAAGCGATTGGACGAGCTCCCATTGAAAACACGTCACGAATGATACCGCCGACACCTGTTGCTGCCCCTTGATATGGCTCAATGGCAGAAGGATGGTTATGGCTTTCAATTTTGAATACAACGGCCTGGTTATCTCCAATATCAACTACTCCAGCCCCTTCACCAGGACCTTGCAGCACATGCTCACCGCTTGTTGGAAACTTGCGTAATACAGGTTTTGAATTTTTATAGCTGCAATGCTCTGACCACATAACTGAGAAGAGACCCAATTCTGTATAATTAGGAAGGCGCTTCAAGATGTTTTTAATCATCTCGAATTCTTCATCAGTTACACCCATTTCGCGGTAGATTTTCTCATCTTGAATTTGTTGTGGATTTGGCTCAAGCAGTAACGACATGTGTTTCCCTCCAGTGTTTCAAAATCGATTTGAATAATTTCAACCCATCAGCGCCTCCCAATAATTCATCAACGGCACGCTCTGGATGCGGCATCATACCAAGAACATTTCCTTGCTTGTTTGTAACGCCTGCAATATCTGAAATGCTTCCGTTCGGATTTTCACCGTGATAGCGGAACGCAATTTGATTATTTTCAATTAATTGCTGCAATGTTTCTTCATCACAATAATAATTTCCTTCACCATGGGCGATTGGAATGTTGATGATTTCGCCTTTTTCATACTCGGCTGTAAACATCGTTTCATTATTTTCAACGCGTAACTCAACTGTTCGGCACATAAACTTAAGATTTTTGTTACGTATTAATGCACCCGGTAAAAGACCTGCTTCTACTAAAATTTGAAATCCGTTACAAACACCTAAAATTGGCTTACCTTGTTCAGCCGCTTTCTTCACAGCATTCATAACGTTAGAGAAGCGAGAGATAGCACCACAGCGAAGGTAATCTCCATAAGAGAACCCTCCTGGTAATAAAATACCGTCAAACTCATCTAAATTAGTTGCATCATGCCAAACATACTCTACGTCGGCACCAAGTTCGTCTTTAACCGCATGATACATATCTACATCACAGTTTGATCCTGGGAACACGATTACAGCAAATTTCACTGTGCTACTACCTCCTCGATTTCGTAACGGTAATCTTCAATTACAACGTTTGCGAGTAATTTTTCACACATTTCCTTAACCGTTTCTTCAATGTTATCTACTTTTTCAACTGTTAACTCCATGTATTTACCGATACGTACATCTTTTACGGCATCGAATGATAAACTGTGTAAAGAACCTTTCACTGCTGTTCCTTGTGGGTCTAATACGCTCTCTCTTAATGTGACAAATACTTTTACTTTATACATGATTATCCTCCGATTCTCGTTAAGATTTCGTTATATGCATCTGTTAATTTTCCCAAATCTCTTCTGAATACATCTTTATCTAATTTCTGATTTGTTTTTGAATCCCAGAAACGGCAAGTATCCGGTGAAATTTCATCTGCTAAAATTATCTGTCCAGCAACGGTTTTACCGAATTCTAACTTGAAGTCAACTAACGTAATGTTTTTTTCCTTGAAGTAAGGAATTAATACTTCGTTAACAGCCAAAGCTTTTTGCTTAATTTCTTCTAACTCTTCTTTTGTTGCCAGTTCAAGCATTAATGCGTGATCATCTGTAATAAGGGGATCACCTAAGCTGTCATCTTTGTAGTAAAATTCAACAAGCGTTTTTTCAAATTTCATACCTTCTTCAAAGCCAAGACGCTTTGAAATACTGCCAGCTGCGATGTTACGAACAACGACCTCGATTGGAATAATCGTAACTTGACGAACAAGTTGTTCATAATTAGAAAGCTGTTTAATAAAATGAGTCTCAATATTTGCTTTATGTAGCTCAGCAAATATTAAGCTGCTAATTTTATTGTTTAGTACAGCTTTACCTTCAATCTCTGCTTTTTTCTCACCATTAAACGCAGTTGCCTCATTTTTATATTCAATCCATAGAACATTTTCTTCGTTTGTTCCATAAATTTTTTTCGCTTTACCTTCATAGAGTAATTCTTGTTTTTCCACGATTATTGCCCCCTGGTAGACGGAATATTCAGATCGTTGAGAATTGGGGGAAGGTAAAGAAGATTCCTTACCCTCCTTCTTCATTAAAGACCTACACGTTCAAAGATCATATCAACATTTTTGAGATGATATGTGTAATCAAAGCAATCATCAATTTCTTCTTTTGTTAAACGGCTTGTAATACGCTCCTCAGCTTCTACCAATGAACGGAAAGGAACTTGCTTCTCCCATGCTTCCATGGCTTTTGGCTGTACCGTATCATATGCTTCTTCACGAGCCATCCCTTTGTCAATTAAAGCAAGCAATACGCGTTGAGAATAGATCAGGCCGAATGTTCTTTCCATATTTCTCTTCATATTTTCAGGAAATACTGTTAAGTTTTGCACAATATTAGCAAAACGATTTAACATATAGTTTAATGCGATTGTCGCATCTGGTAAGATAACACGCTCAGCCGAAGAATGTGAAATATCACGCTCGTGCCAGAGCGGAACATTATCATAAGCAGTTACCATATAGCCGCGGATAACACGTGCAAGACCAGTCATATTCTCTGAACCGATCGGATTACGTTTATGCGGCATAGCGGAAGAACCTTTTTGCCCTTTTGCGAAAAACTCTTCTACTTCACGAGTCTCACTCTTTTGTAAGCCGCGGATTTCTACCGCAAACTTTTCGATGGATGTCGCGATTAAAGCAAGTACTGACATATAGTGTGCATGACGGTCGCGTTGAAGTGTTTGTGTTGAAACTGGTGCCGGCTTGGTACCAAGTTTTTCACACACATATTTCTCTACGAATGGATCAATATTAGCAAATGTTCCTACTGCACCTGAAATTTTACCAAATTGCACTCCATCAGCAGCTTGTTTAAAACGCTCTAAGTTACGTTTCATCTCTTCATACCATAGTGCAAGCTTTAAACCAAATGTTGTTGGTTCAGCATGAACCCCATGTGTACGACCCATCATCACAGTATATTTATGTTCTTGTGCTTTTTCTTTTAAGACATTAATAAAGCGCTCTAAGTCCGCTAACAAAATCTCATTTGCTTGTTTTAAAAGATATCCTAAAGCTGTGTCAACAACATCTGTGGATGTTAATCCGTAATGAACCCATTTACGTTCTTCACCTAATGTTTCAGAAACAGCACGTGTAAATGCGACAACATCATGACGTGTTTCTTCTTCGATTTCTTGAATGCGTTCAATATCAAATGAAGCATTTTGACGAAGTAAGGCTACATCTTCTTTGGGAATTGCCCCTAACTCAGCCCATGCTTCACATGCTAAGATTTCAACTTCCAACCAAGCGTCAAAGCGATTTTGCTCAGACCAAATTGCTGTCATTTCAGGACGACTATAACGTTCAATCATTTTATTTCCTCCATTTAGTTCCAAATTTCTAAAGCGTCAGCTTTTTGCAACGCATCTTCTATCTTATCAGCTACAATTGTCAGATGTCCCATTTTTCTTTTGATTTTCGCTTCTTTTTTCCCGTACAAATGCAAATCACAATCCGAAAAATGTTCGATTTTTTCAATCACTTTTTCAACATGCTCTCCTAAAATATTGACCATAACAGCAGGTTTTAAAAGTGTCGATTTTCCCAAAGGCCAATTACAAATTGCACGAATATGCTGTTGAAATTGAGATGTCAAACAAGCATTCATTGAATAATGCCCTGAATTATGAGGACGCGGCGCCAACTCATTAATATAAAGTTCCCCATCTTTTGTAATAAACATTTCGACAGCTAACGTTCCAATTAATTGTAGTTTGTTCGCAATTTTCACTGCATATTCTGTTGCCAAGCTGGCCTGCTCATCTGTAACTCGTGCCGGCACGATTGTTTGATGCAAAATATGATCTTTATGGATATTCTCTCCAATTGGCAGGCATTCTGTTTCACCTTTACCATTGCGAAAAACGATAACCGATACTTCCTTTTCAATGTTCATCCATTTTTCAACAATGCATTCTCCTTGCTCTAACAGAGGAAAGGATTTTTCAATATCCCGTTCCTCTCTAATGAGTACTTGTCCTTTGCCATCATAACCACCCCGACAAGTTTTCACTACACAAGGATAACTGATTTCTTCAATAGCCTTTGCCAATTCTTCTTTATATGAAGCTGTTCGATAAGGGGCTACACGTAAATCGGCCTCTGTAATATTTTGCTTTTCATATGCACGATTCTGCGTGATCGTCAGCAGTTGACTTCCCTGTGGAACATAAGCATTTTCTTCTAACCATTCAAGCATGTTAGCATCGACATTTTCAAATTCATATGTGATAACATCAGAAACACTAGCTAATTTCTTAATGGCTTCCGGGTCATCATAATTTCCAACGATTTCAATGTCAGCAATTTGACCACAAGGAGAGTTTTTAGTCGGATCCACAACAGCAATGCTGTATCCCATCTCTCTCGCTGATAAAGCCATCATTCTTCCTAACTGGCCCCCGCCTACAATTCCAATCGTTTTCCCCGGAGAAATAAACTTATAATCCAAGTTGATCACTACTTTCTAATACTTGATTTCTTGTTGTCACACGTCTCTCTTCTAATTTTCCAGCAATCGTCGAATCATGAATGGCCACAATTTGTGCTGCCAACAGCCCGGCATTAGTGGCACCCGCTTTTCCAATTGCTACTGTGGCAACAGGCACACCGCCTGGCATTTGGACAATGGATAATAGAGAATCAAGCCCATTTAATGCTTTGGATTGTACCGGTACCCCAATAACAGGCAATACTGTTTTGGCTGCAACCATACCTGGCAGGTGAGCTGCTCCTCCTGCCCCTGCAATGATGACTTGAATACCACGCTCTTTTGCAGTCTCAGCGTATTCAAACATGTAATCCGGTGTACGGTGGGCAGATACTACTTTCTTTTCATAAGAGATTTGTAACTCTTCAAGTACTTCACATGCATATTTCATTGTTTCCCAATCGGAAGTGCTCCCCATGATAACAGCTACAGTTGGTTTCATTTTAATCTCTCCTATATGGACCAGCTATTTTTATTCAAAATAAAAAACCCAGGTAAATATATACTCTTTTTTTATGAAAGAAAGCATACATCTACCTGGGTTCATAATCCATTCACTGATATTATACAGCAGGATAATCCAGACATACTTTCCCCCATAGTCCAGCAATTTACGGTTGCCAGGTAGAAACTCGTGAGCCATATTCTCACTATTATATGAGGTTCTTTATTAAGTTACTCTCATTTTAGCAACAAATATCGTTTGATGTCAACCATAATTCGAACTATTTAACAATAAATCTTTTTTAATGTTCGTGTTTTATGGTTGCTTAGCTTGAAACACAATGACCCTTCCCGCAGGTACAATCTCCTCTTGACCATTCACGATCTCTTCCTTAAAAATTGGCTTTTCAATTCTTTTGATAGGAATAAATCCATCTTCTTTAATTCGATTTAGGCATTGGTCAATTGTTTCGTTTTCTCCTACTTCGTACTCACGTTTACTGCTTACTTTTTTCAATGTATTAACTCCTTTGTAAAGCATATCATGACCGCTTTTATTTAATAGTGTGCATCAAGTATTTTATAATAAAACAAAAAAAAGACTAGTCAAATGACTAATCTTTTTTTAAGTGCCTGGCAACGTCCTACTCTCACAGGGGGAAACCCCCAACTACCAT
>NZ_AYSE01000016.1 GCF_000504165.1 Bacillus sp. FJAT-14578 | reverse complement strand
GCGAAGCAACTTTTATATAATATCATGTCTTCTCTTTGAAAGTCAATTACTTTTTTTAAAAAAGTAATTTCAACTTCGTTTGTTTCTCAAACAATAAAGATTAATATACCAGAACAAAAAATATTAATCAATTATATTAGAAGAAGTTTCAATATTAAATTTTTTATCTTATTACCAAATCTATTTCACTTAAACGATTATTTATAAAGAAAGGCGCCCTATTCTCGGGAATAGGGCGCCTTTCTTTATTATTTTACAACAACCATTTTAACGATGGCGCATTTGCGGGAATAACAGTACATCACGAATAGAAGGAGCATTCGTTAGTAACATGACTAGACGGTCAATCCCAATCCCTAATCCCCCAGTTGGAGGCATGCCATATTCCAACGCTTCGATAAAGTCATTATCCATTTCATGCGCCTCATCGTTCCCTTGCTCTTTTTCTTTCAACTGAGCTTCAAAACGTTCTCTTTGATCGATTGGATCATTTAACTCGGTAAACGCATTTGCATGCTCACGACCTACGATAAATAGTTCAAAGCGATCAGTAAATCTTGAATCTTCATCGTTTTTCTTTGCTAGCGGAGAGATTTCAACCGGGTGACCGTAAATGAATGTTGGCTGAATAAGTTTATCTTCTACTTTTTGTTCGAAGAATTCATTCAAGATATGACCAAATTGCATATGTTCAGCTACTTCTACACCATGCTCTTTTGCTAATGCACGCGCCTCTTCATCAGTCATTTCTTTCCAGAAATCTACCCCTGTATATTGCTTAACAGCCTCAACCATATGAAGTCTTGTCCATCGCGGCGTTAAATCTACCTCATGCTCACCATACTGAACCTTTGTTGTACCTAATACTTCTTGAGCAATATGAGCAATTAAGTTTTCTGTCAAACTCATGATATCGTTATAATCAGCGTAAGCTTCGTAAAGTTCAATCATCGTGAATTCAGGATTATGCCTTGTAGAAACTCCCTCATTACGGAATACACGGCCAATTTCATATACTTTTTCAAGACCTCCCACGATCAAACGCTTTAAATGTAATTCAATCGCGATACGCATATATAAAGTCATATCTAAGGCATTATGATGCGTAATGAATGGTCTTGCTGATGCTCCCCCAGCAATAGCATGCATCATTGGAGTTTCGACTTCCAAATAACCATGGCTATCTAGATAACGGCGCATCGATTGAATGATTAGACTCCGTGTAATAAATGTACTTTTACTCTCCGGGTTTGTAATTAAATCTAAGTAGCGTTGACGATAGCGTTGTTCAACATCTTTTAATCCATGGAATTTATCAGGCAGCGGACGTAACGCCTTCGTCAATAATGTGAATTCACTCACTTTGATTGAGAGCTCACCCACCTTTGTTTTGAAAAGAGCGCCTTTTACGCCTACAATATCTCCAATATCAGCAGTGTTAAATATGTCATATGCTTCTTCACCTACTGAATCTTGACGTACATAAAGCTGAATTTGGCCAGTCAAGTCTTGGACATGAGCAAATCCCGCTTTCCCTTTACCACGCTTCGTCATAATGCGACCCGCTAATGATACCTCAATTTTCTTCTCTTCTAACTCTTCTTTGGAAAGTACATCATATGACGCAAAAAGTTCTTGAGAAGTGTGAGTGCGTTCGAAACGTTTACCGAATGGATCCATTCCTTGCTCTCTAAGTTTTTGCATCTTTTCTCTGCGGACAAGCAGTTGGTCATTTAATTCTTCGTGACTCATGTGATCATCTCCATGCCTTATTTTTATCCCGCTCTAACAGGCAATTTTTACTCTTTGTGAGCAAGAGGACATCACCTATCAGAACTCTATTGGTCAACTAACCTCAAACAAAAAGAGAAATTCGAATAAGGAAAGTTCCACTTTATACAAACAGAAAAAAAGCCAGTATTCAACTGGCAGCGAGTAATATTCATTATGGGTATTATAGGTTAGCAAATTCTAGATGTCAAATGACTTGAGCATCACTTTGCTGCTTCAACTCTACTTCTTCAACGTAATTTTTCAACAAAGTCGTTAGTTCATCTCTTGTTGAACATTCATTTACACCGTTGCGTACTTTCGCATTTCCACGAACTCCTTTTAAATACCACGCAGCATGCTTTCTCATTTCACGTACCGCTACATTTTCACCCTTTAAACCAATCAAACGGTCAAGGTGTAATAGGCACACGTCAATTTTCTCTCTCACTGACGGCTCGCCCATTAGTTCACCCGTCTCCAAATATTTAACTGTACGGTAAATCATCCAAGGGTTTCCAAGTGCTGCACGACCGATCATAACCCCGTCTACACCTGTTTCCTCTAACATGCGCTTCGCATCTTGAGGAGTTTGAACATCTCCGTTCCCGATAACCGGAATCGAAACGGCATCTTTCACTTGCTTAATAATGTTCCAATCTGCATGCCCTTCATACATTTGTACACGCGTTCTACCGTGAACGGCTACAGCTTTTCCACCCGCACGTTCAACTGCTCGTGCATTCTCTATCGCATAAATATGTTCTTCATCCCAACCAATGCGCATTTTGACAGTTACCGGTTTATCTACCGCATCTACGACAGCTGCCACCATTTCATAAATCTTATTAGGATCCAACAACCATTTAGCACCCGCATCACATTTAGTGATTTTCGGTACCGGACACCCCATGTTAATGTCAATGATATCGGCAGTTGTGTTTTTATCAACAAATTTAGCTGCTTCTACAAGCGTTTCTTTTTCACCGCCGAAAATTTGCAAGCTCAACGGCTTTTCACGTTCATCGATATACAACATGCCCATCGTTTTAGCATTATTATATAAAATCGCTTTATCACTAACCATTTCTGCGCAAACCAATCCCGCTCCAAATTCCTTAACCGTTAAACGAAAGGCTACATTACAAACTCCAGCCATCGGTGCAAGCACAACTGGGTTTTTCATCGTAATATCTCCAATTTTAAGCAAAACCTTTTAACCTCCTTTTATTACTGCTCTTCTATATCCTGTGGTGTTAATTCTTGAACACTAATATCTAATGCATTAGCAATATTTTCAACAAATTCTTCAGAAGGGAAACGGTTGCCGCGTTCGACCTCTCCCAATACAGAAACAGAAACTCCTAAATCTTTTGCAAATCCCTCTTGAGTATACCCCTTTAATTTGCGAAAAGCGCGTATACGTCTTCCCCATTTTTCCGCTTCCATACCCTTACCCCTTCTTTATCTTGTAATGAATCTATAATAGACGAAATAGGATGAGCCTGATTAGGAATGTAGACACCCTGGTCCACTTCAAATAACGGAATCATAACAAAAGCTCTCTCGGTCATTCTAGGGTGTGGAATCTTAAGTTGCTCTGTTTCAACATTTTCTTGGTTAAACAATAAAATGTCAAGGTCTAAAGTTCGAGGCCCCCAACGAATATCCCTTTTTCTCCCATATTCTCTCTCGATTTCTTGCAAAAGTTTTAATAAAGACAAAGGTAACAAAGATGTGCGGATTTTTACTACCATATTCAAAAACGCACTCTGCTCTTCATACCCGATAGGATCTGTTTCATAAATGGATGAAGCGTTTATTAATTCTACACACTCATGATTATTTAGTTGGATAACAGCTTCTTTCAAATATCGGAAACGATCTCCTAAGTTTGAACCTAAAGCGATAAAGGCTATGTTTTCCATTTAACGACTCCTTGTAATTTCCACCGCAACTGATTCATAATAACCAGGGATAGGGGGGTCAGGTTTGTATAACTTTACCGTACAAGACTCTACAGCAGAAAAGGCATCCAAAATCTTTGAAGCGATATTTTCCGCCACAGCCTCAATCAATTTGAACGGTTTACCTTCTGCAATTTCCCTGCACATTTTATAAATTTCTGCGTAATTCACTGTGTAGTTCAAATCATCTGTAACTCCGGCCTTGTGCAAATCCAGCTCTACTGTGACATCAGCATTAAAGCGTTGTCCAAGCTTATTTTCCTCTGCGTACACACCGTGATATCCATAAAATCTCATACCGTTCACATAGATTTTATCGATGAGGATTCTCCCCCTTCCCAACCAAGGCATCCATCATTTTAGCCGTTCTTGAAATGTGCAGTACGTCGTGCACTCTTGTTATATGGATTCCTTTAGTAATACCTAAACAAACAGTGGCAGCCGTTCCCTCCGCTCGTTCATGCGGAGGCAAATCCAGCACATGGCCAATCATTCCCTTTCGAGAAGTACCTAAAAGAACCGGATATCCCAATGCAGTAAATTTATCTAAGTTTTTCATGACTTCTATATTTTGATCAAAATCTTTGGCAAAACCTATTCCTGGATCTAGAATAATTTGTTCGTCTTTAACTCCTGCACCCTTCACTATCTTAATGCTTTCATATAAATCAGAAAGCATATCTGGAATGAGGCTTTGGTAATTCCGATTCTCTCGATTATGCATAATAATAATCGGGACTTGATAAAAGGCCGCTACTTCAGCCATTTTAGGATCTGCTTTCGCCCCCCATATATCATTAATAATATGGGCTCCTGCTTCAATTGCCTGTTTTGCTACTTCTGCTTTATACGTGTCAATAGAGATAGGCACCTTCACATATTTTGCCACTTCCCTCACAACAGGAATGGCACGATGCAACTCTTCTTCTAAAGATACCGGTACAAATCCAGGGCGCGTTGATTCTCCTCCAATATCAATGATATCTGCTCCTTCTTCAACCATTTGCTGAGCATGCTCTACCGCAGCATCCAAATGATTATATTGACCACCGTCGGAAAAAGAGTCTGGCGTTGCATTTAAGATACCCATAATCAATGTTTTGGAGGAATAATCCAGTTCATAATCGCCGCAACGAATGACTGAAGATTTCATTAATGTATTAGCTGTCATATCCATCATTCCTTTCTTTTATAAGTCATGTTTGCTCCATAAGGACTGACAAACCTGATTATAAATAGTTTGAAGCCGGTGTACCAAAGTATGATTCCCTTTTGGATAGCAATGATTACCAACCTTTACAATCGGAGTGATTTCCTGAACGGAATTTGTCACAAAAATCTCATCACTTTCAAGCAACTCTTGAATTGTAAAAAGTCCTTCCTTTATCGTTATGTCAAGCTTCTCCAAGAGAGAGAATACAAACTGGCGTGTGATTCCATCTAAAATGCCCGTTTCTAAGGAAGGCGTATAGACTATACCATTTTTTACAAAAAATAAGTTGGAAACAATTCCTTCAGCTACATAACCTTCTTTGGTCAAAAAAATTCCTTCTTCAGAAGGGGTGCTTCCCATTTCTTTTTTAGCCAAAATATTATTCAAATAGTGATGAGACTTGAGACGCCGAGCGCCCTCAGGCGAATTTCTCCTTGTCTCTAAAAAGACCCCTTCTTTTTCTTCCGTGCCATTAGAAGGAAGCGGCTTCATATACATGATGACCGTCGGTTCCGTATAAGGTGCGGTTTGAAGGCCCACGTCCCCTATTCCCGCAGAAACATTAAGCCTAACATATGCGTCTTGCAGCCCATTGGCTTTCAAAAGCCGTTCCAGCATAGAAAGGACATCTTCCCTTTTGCATTGATACTCTATATCCAGCTCCTCTAACCCGCTATTTAAACGAGCTAAATGGTCATCCAATAAAAATGGATGACCATTATACGTACGGAATGTTTCGAATAAACCTATCCCATACATATACCCGTGATCAAAGGGAGATATAGAAGCCTCCTCACGCCTTATAATATTCCCGTTCAAGTATATATACATAATTCATCCCTTCTTATAGGCAGAGATAAAGTTTTGAAGCATTTCTTTCCCAAAAGAGGTCATAATCGATTCAGGATGGAACTGAACCCCTTCAATCGGTAACGTTTTATGCCGAACGGCCATAATTTCGCCCTCTTCCGTCCACGCTGATACTTCAAAGCAATCCGGAAGTGTTTCTTTTTCAACAATCAGAGAATGGTAACGCGTAGCAGTAAAAGGATTATTCAATTGCTTAAAAATGGTTTTTCCATCATGATGAATCTCCGATGTTTTTCCATGCATTAAACGTTCCGCACGTATAACCTTTCCACCGAATGCCTGGCCGATTGATTGATGGCCTAGACATACACCGAAAATCGGTATTTTCCCCGCAAAATGTGTAATGGCTTCTAAACTAATTCCTGCTTCATTTGGACTGCAAGGCCCGGGGGAAATCATTAAAAATTCAGGGTTTAATTCTTCAATTTCCTTTAAGGTAATTTGATCATTTCGTTTAACAACCAGCTCTTCTCCCATTTCTCCTAAGTATTGCACCAAATTAAATGTAAAGGAATCATAATTATCAATCATTAAAATCATCTCTTCTCACCCTCACTCAGCTCTTTTTCACTCTTCTCTTTTGCCTTCCATAAGGCAGTGGCTTTCTTTAAAGACTCTTTATATTCCTGGATAGGATTAGAATCAATGACAATGCCCGCTCCTGCTTGCACGTGAGCTTTTCCTTCTTTCGCTACCAACGTTCGGATGACAATGTTCAATTCCATATCTTCATCAAATCCAATCCAGCCGATTGAACCCGTGTATAAGCCTCGTCTGACAGGTTCTAATTCTTCAATGATTTCCATCGTTCGAACCTTTGGAGCACCCGTAATGGTTCCACCAGGGAAGACCGCATCAATGATATCCACGTAATCCTTGGATGATTGCAGCTTTCCCTTTACATTAGAAACAATATGCATAACGTGCGAGTATTTTTCAATCACCATAAATTCATCTACATATACTGTACCGTATTCACATACTCTCCCTAAATCGTTTCTTTCCAAATCGACAAGCATTACGTGCTCTGCACGCTCTTTTTCGTTATGAATTAACTCATCCGCTAACTGTTGATCTTCTTCATCTGTTCTTCCGCGCGATCGTGTCCCCGCAATCGGCCTCGTACTTACCTCATCTCCTCTTTTCTTGATCAACAGTTCGGGTGAACTACTGACAATTTGAAATTCCGGGGTTTGCATATACCCCATATAAGGAGAAGGATTAATTTCACGCAATTTTTCATAAATGTGAATAGGAGGTGTACCTAGAAATTGAGACTGGCGAACAGATAAATTCACCTGAAAAACATCTCCTTGCCCGATATAAGCTTGAATTTTCTCTACAGCCTCTATAAATGTCTCTTCAGACATAGAAAACTCCAACGAAGGTTCATAAGGCATTGATAAAATCGCTTGTTCTTGTTTGGTGCATGTACCCCACTGCAATTTGTATGAATCTAGTCGCTGAAGAGCAGCTTTTTCATTGACCAGCTCATCATTCACAATCACCCATAACTCTTCTTTATGATGATCATAAACGAATACATCATCAAACACTAAAAAATAAAGATGCGGCATGTCCAAATCATCTTTCCCCATTGATGGAAGGCGTTCAATATGGCGGATATAATCATAGCTGATGAAACCAATGGCCCCGCCTTGAAAATCCGGTAAATGGGGATTAGAAGGTGCTTTGTACTGATTCATCCACGTTCTCATAAGATGAAGGGGATTTCCCTCAAGCTCATATGCCTCAAATTCATTCGTTACCTTCAAACTCTTGTAACGGCCTTCTAAAACAGCAAAAGGTTTTAACCCTATTATGCTGTATTGCCCGCCTCTTCCACTTTCAAGCAATATATGGCGCGACTGCTCATTTGACAAATGTTTATAGATGAAAAACCATTCTTCTTTAGGAATGACTATTTTCTCTCCCCAAGATCTACGCTGTTGCATGTATTCACTCTCCTAAAAGTCAATCACCTTTTCTCCATTTTACATGATTCACACGAGAAGGTCATATATCGTTTACTAAAAATATATAAAGGAAACCTGCTCACAAAACCATATAAAGAGAAAACTCAGTCAGGGCCTTTCTTCCCCACTGAATCGCGGGAAGCGCAAGCCCCATAGAAATTACTGCAAGATAAAGCTGCCTTGGTCCATATTCAGATTTTCATTTTTCAGTATGATAACAACTTTACTAGTTACATTATGGACATTCAAGAGGATTCCTACTGCGCGTCAACGGGGAATAAACGAATATTGAATTAAATAAAGCGCCAGGAAAGCCCTTAGTTATTGGACCATCCGTGACGCCTTATTTGATACAAATCCTGAAACAATTTATTTTCTATTATTTCGGGAAGCCTTTTCTATTCTTCAAATTGATATAAAGGTGTACTTAAGTAACGCTCTCCATTACTTGGAAGAACAGCCAATACTTTCTTTCCTTTACCTAGTTCTTTCGCTACCTTAAGAGCTGCAGCAATAGCAGCCCCTGAAGAAATACCGCCAAGTACTCCTTCTTCTCTTGCCGCTTTGCGCGCATATTCAAATGCTTCTTCATTCTTGATTTTAATGATTCCCTCATAAACTTCTGTATTCAAAATCGATGGAACAAATCCTGCCCCAATCCCCTGAATTTTATGCGGACCAGGTTTCCCACCACTCAATACCGGTGAGTCTGTTGGCTCCACAGCATAAATTTTAATGGATGGATACGCTTCACGCAGTACTTCCCCAGCACCTGTAATTGTCCCTCCAGTTCCTACACCTGCAATAAAGGCATCTAATTGATCGCCCATTTGCTCCACGATTTCTTTTCCTGTAGTACGGCGATGAACCTCTGGATTTGCTTCATTTTTGAATTGCTGGGGCATAAAATAACCATGCTCTTTCGATAATTCCTCTGCTTTACGAATCGCCCCGCCCATTCCTTCGCTCCCTGGAGTCAATACAAGCTCAGCCCCATATGCACGAAGTAAGTTACGGCGCTCCATACTCATCGTATCCGGCATGACCAAAATAGCTTTGTAGCCTTTTGCTGCTGCCACCATCGCTAAGCCAATTCCAGTATTTCCGCTTGTAGGTTCTACAAGAGTATCTCCTGCTTTTAAAGAACCCTTTTCTTCTGCAGCTTCAATCATCGCTAAAGCAATACGGTCTTTCACGCTGCTCCCAGGATTCATGAATTCAAGCTTCAAATACACATCTGCCATATCTTCTTCTACTAGTTTATTTAACTTTACAACAGGCGTTTGGCCAATTAGGTCCGCCACTGAATTTGCTACACGTGTCATACAACCACTCCTAATCCCGACTAAGTTTATTGGATTTAATAACAATTTAACAGGCATTTTCCAAATTGTCAATCTTTTTACCTATAAAAAAAATAATAAGAGTACAATTCTGCACCCTTATTATTTTTCAATTTTATTGCGCACTTTCCTGCAGTTGTTCTAGTTCTTTCTTAGAAAATACATATTTTTCATTACAGAAATGGCATTGAGCCTCTGCTTTTCCATCTTCCTCGATCATCGCCTGAATCTCTTCTTTTCCTAAGCTGACAATGGCATTTCCAATACGCTCTTTTGAACACTGACATCGAAATTCTACCGGCATTTTTTCAAGAATTTTAACGTTTTCCTCGCCCAGCAATTGAGTTAAAATTTCTTCTGGGGAAAGCCCTTGTTGAATGAGTCGAGAAATAGGAGGAATTTTTCCTAAACGCTCTTCAATGATTGTAATTTTGTCTTCTTCGATTCCCGGCATCAACTGAATAATAAAGCCGCCCGCTGCCAGAATAGAGTTATCTGGATTTACAAGCACTCCAACTCCCACTGACGAAGGAGTCTGTTCAGAAGAAGCAAAATAATAGGTGAAATCTTCTCCAAGCTCACCAGAAACAATCGGAACTTGTCCTGTAAAGTTTTCTCTCAGCCCTAAATCCTTTACGACACTCAAACTTCCTGTCGTCCCTACAGCTTTTCTTACATCTAATTTGCCTTGCTCATTTAAATCAAAGTGAGTTTGAGGATTTGTTACATAACCTCTCACCTGCCCTTTGGCATTACTATCTACAAGAATGAGTCCAATAGGTCCGCCGCCTTCTACTTTGATTGTTAGTTTACTGTCTCCTTTTAGCATTGCACCCATCATCACACCCGCTGTCATTGTTCTCCCAAGAGCAGCAGAAGCTGTCGGCCATGTATAATGACGTGTTTGTGCCTCTCTCACTGTTTCGGTTGTTGTTGATGCGTACGCACGCACTTGACCGTCAAAAGCCAGTGCTTTTACAAGATAGTCACTCATTGAATGCACACCTTTCTCAAGTTCTTCAGGAATGATAAAGGAGCAATTCAATCGTCCTTCGGCATCCCTTATACCTGTTCTACGTTCTTTGTATAAATTAGCTGCAGGCCCTTTAATGTTAAAAACGGATCTACTACATCAATAATGCCCGATTCCTTTGCGACCAATGTAGCTAAACCTCCTGTGGCAATCACTTTCGGTTCAACTTTAGATTGAGCTTTCATCCGCGAAACAATTCCTTCGACTTGTCCTACATAACCATACACAATCCCTGCCTGCATCGCAGTAACCGTATTTTTCCCTACAATATCATTTGGTCTTGCAATCTCGATTCGCGGCAGCTTTGCTGCGCGTGAATATAAGGCCTCCGTGGAAATAGTAATACCCGGTGCAATCGCGCCTCCCATATACTGTTTATCTTCATCAATATAACAGTAGGTCGTGGCCGTACCGAAATCCACAATAATTAAAGGACTCCCATACAAATGGATACCTGCAACCGCATTTACAATACGGTCAGCTCCCACTTCACGCGGATTTTCATACTTAATATTTAGACCTGTTTTGATTCCAGGTCCTACAATCAAAGGTTTTAAATGAAAATATTTTTGGCACATCCGTTCTAACGAAAACATAATTGGCGGCACAACAGAGGAAATAATAATACCACTTATATCACGAAAAGATAAACCAACATGCTCAAACAAAGCTTTGACAACCATGCCATATTCATCTTCCGTTTTATTCCGACTCGTTTCCACACGCCAATGATACTTTAATTCTTCCCCTTCATATACACCTAGAACCGTATTTGTATTTCCCACGTCTAATACAAAAATCAATCTAATCACCACTTTATCTATATTCAGTATTTATACTGCCACCATCATATCATAACTACTGAAAGCACGCCCATACCTTACAATGGTTTTCCAACATTTAAATCATTGTACAAAAAAACGCTCCCTATCTCACAAAACAAGAGAGATAAAGAGCGTTTTTGAATTATTAAAATGTGAAAGCTAACAGTCTGAATAGAAAACATCTTAACTCTTCAATTCACCGTTGTTATCTGACTCATCCTTTTTTGACTGAATGTTGACTTTTACATCTTCTGATGATTCTCCAGCTTCTAATTCTACAGGTCTTTCCGGAAGTTTGCCCTGCTCCACTAAATGCTTAATTTGCGCTGCATCTAAAGTTTCTACTTTTAAAAGCGTTTGAGCAACCAATTCAAGCTTATCACGATTTTCAGTCAGAATTTGTCTTGCGCGCTCATAACAATCTTTAATGAAACGCTGCATTTCCATATCAATTTCATGAGCAATAGCATCACTGTAGTTTTGCTCGTTATGAAGATCACGGCCTAAGAAGACTTGGCCTTGAGCCTGACCAAACTGCATCGGCCCGAGCTTATCACTCATTCCGTATTCTGTTATCATACGGCGTGCAATGCTTGTCGCACGTTGGAAGTCATTGTGAGCTCCCGTACTTACTTCTCCAAAGACAATCTCTTCAGCAACACGGCCGCCGAGCAAGCCTGTAATTTTGTCGAGAAGCTCAGGCTTTGTCATAAAGTAACGATCTTCTTTCGGTAACATGACAGCATATCCACCTGCTTGGCCACGTGGGACGATGGTTACTTTGTGTACCATATCCGCTTCATCTAAGACGACACCAATAATGGTATGTCCTGCTTCATGATAAGCAACAATATTTCGTTCTTTTTTGGAGATGACGCGACTTTTCTTTGCTGGACCTGCAATGACGCGATCAGTCGCCTCATCAATATCTGTCATATCTATTTTCTTTTTATCTTGTCTTGCAGCTACTAGTGCAGCTTCATTTAGCAGGTTTTCTAAATCAGCTCCTGAAAAACCTGGTGTACGCATCGCAATAGCTTTTAAATCAACATATTGATCTAAAGGCTTGTTTCGAGCATGTACTTTCAATACCGCCTCACGTCCGTTTACATCTGGACGATCCACTGTGATTTGGCGGTCAAATCGACCCGGACGCAATAACGCCGGATCAAGAATATCCGGACGGTTTGTGGCTGCTACGATAATAATTCCTTCGTTTGCACCAAATCCATCCATTTCAACAAGCAATTGGTTAAGCGTTTGTTCACGCTCATCGTGACCGCCGCCTAAACCTGCACCACGTTGACGTCCAACAGCATCAATCTCGTCAATGAAAATAATACAAGGTGCATTTTTCTTGGCATTTTCAAACAAATCACGAACACGTGAAGCACCGACACCGACAAACATTTCTACGAAGTCAGAACCGCTGATGGAGAAAAACGGAACACCAGCTTCACCCGCTACAGCTCTTGCTAATAAAGTTTTACCTGTTCCAGGAGGGCCTACAAGCAAAACCCCTTTGGGAATACGAGCACCTAATTCAGCAAACTTGCGAGGGTCTTTCAAAAACTCTACCACTTCGACTAATTCTTGCTTTTCTTCATCGGCACCAGCCACATCTTTAAATTTCACTTTCTTTTTCTCTTCGGTATAGAGCTTCGCTTTGCTTTTTCCGAAGTTCATCACTCGACTACCGCCGCCTTGCGCTTGATTTAGCAAGAAGAAGAATAAAATAAAGATAATGACAAACGGAATGATGGATGTAAAGAACGTCACCCAGCCGCTTGTTTCTTCAGCAGGCATGATCTCAACTTTAGAACTCTGAGCAGCTGCATCAATACGCTCTAACGCTTGATCGCCATTTGTGATGTACGTTAAAAATTGCTTATCTTCATCATAGGATTTAAGCTTACCACGTACTTCAAAGACTCCCCGCTCCGGCTTCATGGAGAGGGACTCTACATCACCTTTTTCAAGATGACTAATGAATGTATCGTAACTCATTGGTTCAGTTTGTTGGTTTGAACCACTGAAAAAGCTAACTACACCAATGATTACTAAGAAAATAAGCAAGTAAAATATGGTATTACGGAAGATGCGATTCATCCCTTACCTCCTCCCATAGTAAACAAACTATCTTAAATAGTATCATAGAGAATTTATCCTATACAACAAATTTGGCTGAGGCTATAAAAATAACTGCCTTTAGTTGCTGTATACTTCCGGTTTTAATACGCCAATATAAGGTAAATTACGGTATTTCTCTTGGTAATCCAATCCATAACCCACTACAAATGCATCTGGAACATTAAAGCCGACATAATCCGCTTCAATTTTCGCTTTTCGACCAGTTGGTTTGTCTAAAAGAGTGACAATTTTGATTGAATTTGCTTTGCGATGTTTGAACAATTCCACTAAGTAGCTGAGCGTTAACCCGCTGTCAATGATATCCTCCATGATCAGTAAATCTCTTCCCTCTACAGAAGTGTTTAAATCCTTGATGATTTTCACTTCCCCAGAAGATACGGTCGAATGACCATAACTTGATACATCCATAAAATCCATTTCCAAATATGTATCAATGCGCTTGACTAGATCTGACATAAAAGGCATAGCACCTTTTAAAACACCGATAACTAAAGGGAATTTATCATTGTATTCCTCTGTTAACAGTTTGCCCAGATCTTTCACTTTCTCTTGTATTTCTTCTTCGGTAATCAAAATTTCTTGAATATCTTGATTCATTTGCCCACTTGCCTCCTAGAAGTTCTTCACTACTTATAGTATAAAATAACATACTTTCCATCATGTGTGGCTTTCGATTCATAAGCTGATTTTTTCAATCCAGGTAACCATAAAATACGACCAGAACCATCTTCGATGATAGGCCAAGTATCCCGTTTGGCTAAAGGTATTTTTTCATCAATAAAAATATCCTTTACTTTTTTCGTCCCCTTCATCCCCTTAACTGTTATTTTATCGCCGTTTTTTCTTGTACGAACGACTAAAGGCAGGGTCAGCTCACATGCATCTAACACCAAACTATCATTTCCTCCTGCTTCTACAGAAAGTTGGTTATGTATTTCACATACGATTTGACGACCTTCCGGCAGACTCACACATCCAGGGATCTTCAGTGGATATGTATAAGGTGAAGATTCCTGCCTTCGGAATGTAAACAAACAATCATTATATGAACGAACAACTTTTAAGCCACCAGGGAAGTGAAGTACACCGGATGGTTGTTCCCTTTCAAGAAAGGTCAAAAGGTTGTCAACATGAACCGAGGAAAGAGATGGAGGAATTTCCTTATAAAGATAGTTTAATATTAGTTGAATCCCTCTCCTTTGTAAAGGTTTACGCACTTGAAGAAATTCCTCTCTCTTGAGGATGATTTCTTCTTTTTCCCTTTTCATTACTTTATTCATTGCTTGGACCGTTAATTCCTCCAAGTATTGTGCATCTTCTAACAATTTTTCACTATAAGATTGAAATTGTTTATGGGTTTGTGCGTTCTCTTCCTTCAAAAAAGATAAAACATGACGGCGAAATCTGTTTCTTGTATAGACTTCTTTCTCATTACTCTGATCCATTCTCGGCTTCAAGTCATGGTGTTGGCAGTAAGCAAGGATTTGTTCTTTATCTACCGATAAGAAAGGACGAATGATGAACCCTCCGCCAAAGGGGCGCTTTGCTCGAATACCCGCATACCCGGTCATCGTACTGCCCCGCACCAGCCTCATCAAAATCGTTTCAATTTGATCGTCTCCATGGTGAGCAAGGGCCAGATAGGATGCTCCGACCTTTTCCATCACGTCTGCGAAAAATTGATAGCGACACTCTCGAGCGGCAACTTGGGCCCCTATTCCCTTTTCTTGCTGATATAAGGAAACATTTATTTGAGCGGCTTCACATGCAATCCCTCGTTTCTGGCAGAAGTCCACTACATACTTCATATCTTCCTCCGATTCCTCTCCCCTAAACATATGATCAAGGTGAGCTGCAATAATGGAGATGCCTTTTTCCTCTCTCATAGTCCATAAAAGATGCAGAAGGGCTAAAGAATCAGGACCGCCTGAAACTCCTACCACCACCTTTTTTCCAGGTTCCAGCAATGAATGCCTTTTGATAAACTCTTCAACTTGTTGTTCCATAAAACAAAATCAGCCCTTACCAAAAATAAATGATAGGTTAAATGTATCATTAATTTTGTATATACGAAAAAAACAGGAAAAAGTTTCACATTTTCTCCATAAGTTTTTACCATGTTTGAATTAGAACATACATGGCATATGCTACCATTAAAGATAGGAATAACAAAACTGTCTCTAGCAAGTGATATTTCTTTTTTCTTCGTTTTGCCGTTCGGCTCTGGATTTTCTTTTTACTTTTTGTGGTTTTCAATGTTACGTCAGTTCCCTGTGCAGGTTCGCCGCTCAGCTGCTTCAACAAGTCCGCTCTCATTTGGGAAGCGTGTTCGTATTTACCGGTAAGGGCTTTGATTAAACAATGGCGGTATGGACGCAACATAGAGTTTTCCTCAATCAACTGTTTCAATTGGAGAAGGCTCTTTTCTTGTCTTGCAAAACGTTTCGGGTATGCGGCATTGATCATGATCATAGCGGCAGCAAATAAATCATAGGAAGGTTCTGCCTTTCTCGTCCCAAGACCCCAATGCCCCCGATCATAAAAGTCAGTAAATTCTTTGACAGATCTTCCGACCAAAGTCGTTCCGCCTACATCTAACCACCTCACCTTAACAGGAGCCGTCGTTACAATGATATTTTCTGGTTTTAAATCCCCAAACACCCAACCAGCTTCATGAAGATGTTGAAGATCATTTAATAATTGTACAATCAAAATACCCGTCCATTCAGATCCTCGCTTTTTGATAAAATCTAAAAAGGGCTCACCCTTTAAATATTCCATCACATAAAAAGAAAGGGGGCCGCTGTTTAATTGACTGTCCCAGTCATCGACATCTAGCAAAGAAGGCCCAAGGACTTTTCCATGGACCTTAGAAAAATGTCTAAGTACATTCACTTCCGACGTAACGGACATATTATTAAAACTAATTTTGAGAGCCACTAATTCTCTCGAATATTCAGCCAAATATACGACACCTGTAGCACCCGTTCCCAGTTTTTTTACAAGTCGGTAAACTGATTGATGCCATTTCCCTTTAATCAACGTACCAGAAGGCAGATTACATACCTGATTCTTCAATCGATCGTTCATCACGGCTCAACAAACTCCTTAACGAGCGTTTTTGCTTAAAATAATGCAAGGCTTCGCGTATAGCCGGACCAGTAGGTGTAATGCCACCTGCCGTTAATTTGGGAAAGATGGTAGACATAGATTCTAATTTCGGGGTCCAATCCAGAAGTTTTTCTACCTCTTTCTTTTTCCCTGGAAATAAGAAAATGGAGAACATGTTATCTCCTATTCTTGCATTTAAGCTTAGTGATAAATCTAATAAAGCCTCTTTAACTGTCGGAAGTTTATTCTTCATACTCGCACTCATATCCACTAAAACCAACACTTCTAAGTCTACTGTTTCACTTAATTCATCCACAACTTCCATGACTTCTCCTCTTTTTTCAGGAGGCAAGTCTTCCATTTGTACACGCGATCCCAATATTTGTTGAAGCTCCTTATTGACTACCCCTTGTAAAGTTTGAGTCATTGCCTGTCTTGTCACCATTTGGACGGTCTGTGAAAGTTCTTGCGCATAAACGATTTGACTAACACCTCCGCCTGACATGGCAATCCCTTCAATCTCTTTCATACTCTGCTCGTCAATAACGTTTTCCTCGATGACCCCAATGACGTTGACCGTTATCCCTTGTTCTCTCGCCAAAGCGGCCATCGCAACGGGATCTTCCCCAGTGTTCGAGCCACCATCTGTAATGACCAGCATTTGCTTGATGGTTCCTTTTTTCACTCTAGTCCCCTCCTAGTGTAGCATTATTACCATCTTTGACGCTCCATCTAGAAAATATACCTTTTAGAAGGGGACATTTCTTCTCTAAGTATGTGTTCAAAAAGGAGGACAAAAAGAACCGAGAAGTTCAAGGAAGCGCCGCTTTGAGTAACGGAGCGTATGCTGTTAATACGTGAGTAACGGAAAAGCAAGCTGACGCTGGAATTTGAAGGTCATTTTTCCCGGACTTTTTGAACATCCTCTATAAAGCTTTCTTCTTATAACTGAAAGCGGGGATAGATGACCATTTCGGAATATTATGTTCTACCTTCGCCACGACTACCGTCATATCGTCTTCAATCATTCCAGAACGTGTTCGAATTACTTCTTCCATCACTAAATCTGCCACTTCCTGCGGATCGGATGTCTGAAGTTCTGAGATTTTTCTTTTCATCCACATATCATAATTCTCTACATGTTTCGGACCTTCAAATACCCCATCCGTCATCATAATAAGCAAGTCCCCTGCCTTGAGTTGTTCACTGACTACATCCACTTCAAAATCTTCAATAATTCCCATAGGCAAATTATTCGCCTGTATTCTAATCACTTGGTTTCCTCTTTTTACAAAGCTTGGAGTTGATCCAATTTTCAAAAATTTCGAATGAGCATCTTGCAAGTCAATAATAGCCAAATCTAAGGTAGAAAATATTTCATCGTTTGTTCGAAGAGACAGGATAGAGTTAACCGATTTAATGGCAATTGTTTCTTCAATTCCTGTTTGTAAAATCTGCTTAAGCAGTTGCAGTGTTTCATGACTTTCATAATGGGCTCTTTCTCCATTCCCCATGCCATCACTAATGGCTACCGCGTACTTTCCGGAGTTCAATTCAAGGGTAGCATAGCTGTCCCCCGATACAAATCCCCCGCCTTTTGCCGCATGGGCAACTCCCGTTTCAATTACGTACGCTTTGGTAGATCCAAATGAAACATGACAATATCCTTGAGGATAAGAGGCACATTCTTCATGTTTGACCATAATCGTTTCACCTAGGATATCGGAAAGCATCGGAGCAATAAGTTTTTCACATTCCCCTCTTCCATTGCAAAATGGAGTCCACATATCTATATCAACATTTCCTTGTTCCAAACTATATATTTCAATTTGATTGATTTCGATACCAAAGTTCTTTAAAACTTCTAAAATCTGCTCTTCCTGGATATAGAGATTCTCACGTTCGCGTTTGATTTCTTGAGCAAAATTTTGCATGACTTGTGAAACTCCAGAAAGCTGTTCTGCTACAATTCTCCTACTTTCTCTAATTTGCTGTTTTAGTTTTTGGTTAGCTTGAAAAAATGTATATTCTTGTTCAATCACTTCAATAACCTTCTTCGCTTTTACACAATGCTTGTCCATATCACGCAGCAGTTTCGTATTATGCTGAATTGTACCTTGTTCGATTTCATGCATAATTCCCGTCATATACTCATATGTTTTATCAAACTGATAAGCCCAGCACTGTTCTTTTTTAAAACAGAGCTGACAAGTTCTCTCCGTCACGTTGCTCAGGAAAAAGTCCACATCCCGCGTCTCATTTTTTACTTCTTCATACAATCCATTTTGAGAAAAGCTCTTAGACAATGCATCAAATACATCAGAAAATTGTTCGACCCTATTGGCAGTCACATCTCGGATCTTACGCAAATACTGTTGCTGTTCTATCGTGCTTTCATTTGTCCCCGGTATCAGTCTTCCTATCTTTTGAATCCAGCTTCCAGGAGTTAGAAGGAATAAAAGAACAGCAGCGACTGATTCATATAAATTCATGGATAAAATCTGATTATTTTCTCCGTATAATCCAATAAGTGATGTCCCGATAAGAAGACCTATGGAAGTGCCCAGCCGTCTGCCATCTTTCAACAAACCTCCTAACAAACCGGAAAAAGCCAGCAAGCTCATCTCATATAAACTCGCTACATTAGCAAGGCTTAAGATTAAGCCCGTAACGACTCCAACTGTCGAACCGACGGTAGCTCCTGCTACAAAAGCAAACAACAACACTAAATAACGTGATAAAACATGTTCAAAAGACAATCCATAAAACTGCCATCCTATTGTCCCTGTCAAGACAGACGCCAAAAGAATGATTAAACAAATGACTTCTTCTGTTTTTAAAGATTGTCGGCTTTTTTTAGTGGATAAAAGGGGAACACTCTGGAGAAAAATCATGGTGAGGATGAAGCTCAGCCCCGCTTCTACAGAGACAAATAAGGCATCATAGCCCGTTAACTGTTTCATCCATAAGTACAAGATACTAAGCTTAGTAAACAACATCGTGAAGAAAATAGTAAAAGGGAGTTTTTTATAAACATCAATGTCGATCATACCACTCAAGCGATTGAATACCAAAAACACGACGATAGAAGCTAGTACAAATCCTCCGTTTTGAAGGGAAACCGAAAATGCACCCGCCAAAACCGCTAACACTACCGCCCCCGTTTTTTCTTTTTTCATCAAATAGACGGTTGCGATGAAAGGAAGAGCAAAAGGCATGATTTTCGCTAAGATGAGGGCTCGTCCTAACAAAAAACCTACAGCAAGTAATAATAATCCCCATTCAAACAGGACTTTTTCCGCTTTAATATTCAACTGATTCCAAAACTTTGAAAATTCCATTTTCGTTCTATTAAATACCACTTCTGTTACTGGTTCTGCATAGTTTCTCTCTGTCTTTTGCATGTCCTCACCACCCGAATAAAGATACTTATTTGTAATTATATAGAAAATAATTTTCATTTTTTGTCAAAAGACGAATGATTATCAAAGAATTGTTCGACTATTTTCTGTTCTTCCTGCAAAAACCATACAAAATGTGAGGTTATCGGTGTATAATGACGTTTGAACAATGAAATATGTCGGAAAAGTGGAGAAGCTTTTGTCTCATTCGAACATGCAGGTCCATTTTTATCGTTTCTATTTTTTAAAAAAATATGTTGACTTTTTAAATTAAAAACGATATTATATTAATTGTCTCTTAGAGAGAAAAAACATGGCGGTGTAGCTCAGCTGGCTAGAGCGTACGGTTCATACCCGTGAGGTCGGGGGTTCGATCCCCTCCGCCGCTACTTTTAATATGGCCCGTTGGTCAAGCGGTTAAGACACCGCCCTTTCACGGCGGTAACACGGGTTCGAATCCCGTACGGGTCATAAAAAAACGGCACTGCTAAAAGCAGTGCCGTTTTTTTATGGTGATATAAATCTTCGAAAAGTTTACACCATACAAAGAAATGCTTTAGTCTTTCAGTTTATGATTTCCTTCAACAAGGGGATTCCCATCTTGCTCAATATGTGCTTTTTCCTTCTTAACAGTATCCACGACTTGTTGAGTTTCCTCAACTGTACGTTTTCCAATTATGATTTCATCAGTGACGACAGGTTTTTTCGTAACTTCTACTTGTTCTTCGTATACGGGAACTCTAATGGTTTCATCGTTCTCAATCGGATTCGCCTCTGTCCCTTCCTGAGATACAGAGCGGCGTTCTACGTAAACCTCCTCATGCTTCACTGGAATATTAAGCTTTTCTTGTTCTTCAACAACTTCTTTTTTAATCTTCACTTCACCTGTTTTGACTTCTTCCTTGTCTACCTTCAGTTGCTCCTCTCTCAAGTGAATGGCTTTTTCCTCGTCGCTTTCATCCTTCAATCGATCACGATTATCTAAAGAGAATGTCTCTCCAGCAGAAGAGTAAACACCACCATTATCAACTTCCGTTGTACCCGCTAAGCTTTCATCCCTTTGCTTATACCCAATATCATTTACGGAATCTACTATTAATAAAATTTTCCCCTCATTGACATCAGAGGCATAGGAAGTTGCCTCATTCTTCGAAACTCCTATATCCACTAATTTCTTCTCCAGATTATCAGACTCGCCATCATTAAATGCACTCTTTATCTTTTCAGTTAACGACATATCCTTCGACATATCATGAACGGCCGCCTCTGTTCTATATTCTAAAAAATGGCGGTTTTCTTGATTATTAGTGATAATAGACATATCATTATAATCATAGCCTTTTGATTTCAACTCTTGAATAGCCTTAATAACAGAATTTTCAGAATTGTAAGTTCCCACTACTTGCTTTGTCATAATAAATAACCTCCTAAAAGATTTAATCATTTTTCAATCACTATATAATTAAGCTATGTACTAACAATACCCGTCTCATTTCAATCTAAACTTAAATAATTCTTCTTATAAACTCCATAATAAAAACACCCTTAAGTTAATTAAGGGTGTCTTCATCGGACTCGTCATTATTTATCTAAAATAAGCAACAAGTTAGCCTCGTTTTGCTCCACGTCCACCTCGTTTAGACTCAGTGTGACGCTTCAGGGAAGATAAGCGATCTTCGCTGTCTTTTAAGAAGCGTGCCATTTTTTGTTCGAAATTTTCTTTTCCACCACGATCACGATCATGGTTTCGGTTACGATCATTTCGATTGCGGTTTGGATTCGGACGGTATCCTTCGCGTCCTTGATATGCCGGACGGCCTTCGCGATTTTGGTATGCCGGACGGCCTTCACGATTTTGGTATCCTTCACGGCTTTGTTGAGGTTGTTCTTTTGCCTTCTTAATCGAAAGACCAATCTTGCCGTCTTTCTCTACGTTAATGACCTTAACCTCTACTTGGTCACCTACTTTTAGATGATCATTAATGTCTTTTACATAGTTATCCGCAACTTCACTAATGTGAACTAAACCTGTTGATCCTTCCGGCAGTTCCACAAACGCTCCGAAATTAGTAATGCCTGTTACCTTTCCCTGTAACTTGCTGCCTACTTCAATTGACATAAAAAAAATGCTCCTCCTTAAAAAATATAAAAAAACAATTTATTATAATTATACCTAAAGCAAATTTACACTGTCAATTAGATGAAGACCCCTCTTGCACATTGAAGATAATTTCGCCCTCTTCTGATAGGAAATAATCTCTTCTGGCAATTTTTTTAATGTATTCCTCATCATTCAGTTTCACAACTTCTTCCTCTAAATCTTTTTCTCTTTGCTTAAGCTGCGACAATTGCTCCGTTAATTGCGCTTTTTCCTTATCCTTATCGGATATGGCTGAAGCTTGAGAGATCAGAGTAGAAACCATCATGATTGAAACCAACGCAACCAAAATGCCAAAAACCGTCAATCGTCTAATGAGTCCTATACGTTTCCGATTTGAATTTTCCTGCATGTTTTGCTGATGGGAAACATATTCTGTATTCAACTGTGTTACGTTCTTTTTTGGTACGGCACTCATGACTACTCATCCTCCTTCTTCTTAAAATAATCAATCCACGATTTTATCCTCTGTTTCGTATTCTTGATTTTTTTATAAAATCCTTCTATATGCTTGAAAGAAGCATGCAAAAAAGACTTTACATTTTTAGGCACCATTCGCCATAGAAGTTGTCCAATCCATCGAATGGGAATCCATATTATTTTCCAGCTGATTTTCAGCACAGCTAAACAGCCCTTCCAAAAGAACAACAGCGTCATGATTAAAAGATGAAAAAGAAACAAGGCAGGTTTCACAACAAACACCTGAATCAATCTAACCACAAGGCGATATGTCTGAATAACCATATGAACTGTCATCTTCAGCAAGCGCATATAAAGGTGTTTAAATAAACTTTGATAAGCGGCAAAACCACATAAAATAGCTAAAAAAGCATATAAGCGTAATTCTCCCTCATTCACATAGAATAAGACGTAAAAAAACAATAAGGCCTGGATAACCCAAAATAGCAGGTCATTCATAAAAACAATCCAACCAGCTCGTTTGGGCCGGTTTAAAAAAAATTGATACGTATCAAGGGCAGCACCTAAATAACTGCCCATCCCAATCATAGAAAGAATGGTATAAAATTGAGTCGTTAACGTCATCGGAACAACTTGCTAAAAAACCCTTTAGCTTTCTCCGATTGATTTTCATCTAGATAAAGGATATCAAAAACTTTTCCTTTTATCGATACGACCCCTTTATCAACGTCTAAATTTTTCATCTGGAGATTTTGTCCTCTAATTGATAAAAAACCCATAACGGTTTCTAACAAGAACTCTTCATTGTCAAAACTCTCCACTTGTTTAACCCCTGTAATATCAAGGAGCCTTCTGCCTTTCATGATGACATCATGATTTGGAGTATGATCTTTGCCAGTATTGTTCACATCATAATATTGATTCATTTTCATCCCCCATCTCCGTAAATGAGAACTCCGACACTCCTATTCGTCAGCGCCTCCCGTTCTCACATTCTTTTGTTTAAACATATGAGGATGAAAAATGTTTTAGAACAAGCCCAGTTGCCTGATCATACTCTTATTCGCTTAGTATCTTTTCTTCTTTTATTACTGTATATAAGTTGCCTGCTTCCTCTTTTTTAGCCGTTTGTTGTAACGTTTCCACCCGAATCGTCACGACTTTCGTACCAAACCGAACCGTCAATTCATCACCTTCCTTTACATTCGTACTTGCCTTGGCTACCGTTCCATTAATGCTGATACGCCCTTGATCGGCCACTTCTTTTGCTAAAGTACGCCTTTTGATTAAACGGGAAACCTTCAAAAATTTATCTAATCTCATCATCTTCCAGCACTCTCCCTCTGTTATCATTCACTTTTTTTTGCTTCATTCCAAAATTGATCGAGCTCTTCAAGGGTAAATGACGAAAAAGGACGGTTCAAGTCTTTTACCCGTTTTTCAATATACTGAAAACGTCTCGAAAATTTATGATTCGTCCCTGCCAAAGCTACTTCTGGATCAATTTTATAAAATCTAGCCACGTTCACCAATGCAAATAAAATATCTCCAAACTCCTTGCTCATCGCTTCTGTTTTATCATGGGCACTTTTTACTTCTGCTTGAAATTCCTTAATTTCTTCATCAACCTTTTCCCACATCGGTTCTACCGCATCCCAATCGAATCCCACTTTGGCAGCAGCTTTTTGATACTGATAGGCTTTCATCAGACTAGTAGCCTGTTTATTCACGCTTTCCATCAAGGAAGTCTCTTGTTTTCCCTTTTCTGATTTTTTGATTTCATTCCAATTGGCTACAACTTGTTCAGCATCCTCTGCTTTCACGTCTCCAAATACATGGGGATGGCGACGAACCATTTTTTCAGAAAGGATACGAATGACATCAGAAATGGTAAACATGCCTTCGTCTTCGCCGATTTGAGCATGGAGCATAATTTGAAGTAAAACATCTCCAAGTTCTTCTATCATATGATCGTCATCTTGTTCATCAATGGCTTCAATCAGTTCGTAGGCTTCCTCGATCAAGTAAGGTTTTAACGATTCATGGGTTTGTTTCCGATCCCACGGACATCCATTCGGCCCTCTTAAAGTCGCAATGATTTCACGGAGCGTCTCAAACTGGTGATAAAGCGTTTCGGGTTGTTTCACCGGCGGTACATAGACAGTCGTTAAATTATTGAGGGTCACTTGATGATCCAGCTCATACAATTTCACTTTTTTGATTTCTTCCCCGCTGCTTCCTGCCGCTGTTACAATGTATACCTCATAATCATCAGGCAGTTCTTCCATCAAAGTCAGTTTTACGTCAGATGCCGTGAATTGATCATAGACTTGAGCAATCAGCACGTGATTGGTTAACTGTAATTCTTCTCTCTTCAACGCTGTCCCGTCCAGCAACTGGAATCCTTCGATCGGATCAATATGTAGAGCTGCAAAAATAGGATCTAAAAAGCTTTGTCCACCTTTTACTGTTACATCGATTCCTCTCGCCTTACCCTTTTCTAGTAAAAGTTGAACAGCACGTTCTGCAACGAGAGGATGACCTGGGACGGCGTAAACGATGGAACCTTTTATATCCGCAGCTTTAAGCAGTTCCTCCACGATTTCCTCATATACTTTTTCAAATGTATCCCATTTTTCATAGACCGAGTCAAAAGAAAGAAATGAAATATCCTCTTTCATTAAATCTTCGATAACCGGATGCTCTTTTGTTCTTAAAAATAGATGCTGGGCGTTTTTCAGTTCTTTCCACATCCCAATGGTCAGTTGTTCTATATCACCGGCACCCAGTCCAATAATTTTGATTTCTTTTTTCATGCCGCTATCCTCCATTCAAGGCTTAATCCATTTAGACAGTTTATCCCCATAAGGAATATTTAACACCTCTTGATGCGTAAACAAGCCATTACGCAAAATAAGCCATATATATATAATCCCTCCAACCACGACACCGCTTAACGCCTCCCACACTGTTTGAAGACTTCGCCCAGAAGAAGCGGGGGTCATCCAATGCATTGTGTGTGTGTACACGAACAACAATAATAACATCGTTAATCCTGCTTTACAGGTTACTTGGAGCACTTTTCTTCGAACAACAGGAAAACGCAGCTCTTTGTAAAGGTAGAAGCCGTTTATACCCGCTACAAAAGCAAAGCTTGCAACAGAAGACACCGCCGCCCCAGTTGTCCCCCATAAGGGAATCAACCATATATTCAATCCCCACTTAACCATCATTCCTATTACCATGGTTAGAGCAGAAGCTCTGGCATGCCCCATACCTTGCAAAATGGCAGCTGTAGTGGCGGTGATTGTTGTAAAGAGAATCGTTACGCAAAAGACCCTTAACATGTCTGTTCCTGCTGCATCTCCATACAGCAGGATATTGGCAGATTGCATAATCCCAATTAACCCTAACACAGCTCCCGCCCCTATGACGAATGACAAGCGAATGGATAATTCCGTTTTCTCTCTTAAGACACACTCATCTTTTTTTAAAACAGCGGCAGAAATGACAGGAACGAGCGAAAGGGAAAATGCTGTACCTACCACCGTCCCTAATTGGATAAGAGGCAATCCACGATCATAAATGCCTTTAATCGTTTTGGCAGCCTCTTTATCCAATCCGCCTTCCACAAGCTGGCTGTATAATGTAAAGGAGTCAATAAACTGAATGAATAAAATTCCCATCCCACTGACGCAAGCCAACGTTCCTTGAACGAAAAGAGTCGATATGATTTTTTTTGTATAGTCTCTTCCCTTTTTCATCGACTTTCGACGCCAAAGCTTTCCTCCATTTTTGAGAAAAAATAAAAGTAAGATAGCAAGAGCGGCAAAACCACCTGTAATAGAACCAAAAAGGGCCCCCGCTCCCGCCTCATATACCCCATAACCATTTTTCAATAACAAGTAAGAGAAAATGAGGATGGTTGCCACTCTAACTATTTGCTCTGCCACTTGCGAAACAGCGGTAGGAACCATATCATTTAAACCTTGATAACATCCTCTCAAGACAGCAATAAACGGAGTAAGCAAAAAGGCAAATGATACAACTCTAATAAGGTTTGCAAGCTTCGGGTCTCCCATTAAGGCGGCAATTCGTTCAGCACCTATATATTGAAGCAAAAATAACAGCAGATTAAACAGGAATAATGTCAGAAAAGAGACTTTTATAATATGGTCCACCGCATCTTTTTTTCCACGGCTTATCTCTTCTGCCACTAATTTAGAAATAATGACCGGAAATCCGTAAGTACTGAATAACACAGCCAATCCATAGAAGGGGTAGATTTGTTGATAAATATAAAATCCTATATCTCCAGCAATATAGTGATAAGGGATACGGTAACCGGCACTTAATATTTTAGATATTAAAGCCGCCAAAGTTAAAACCACAGCCCCGTTCCACACATGTTGAAGAGGTCGATTTATTAGGTCTCTATCTATTTTCTTCACCTTTCTTATTCGTCCCTCCTATTTTTTGAAAAAGAACAACAGTTATTATATCATGAGTTTCTAGCGGAAAATGGAAAGCACACAAAAATAATAGGGGTGTCTAAGAAGCAACCCTGCTTCTTAGACACCCCTATAGTCGTATTTAATTATAGACTTAGTCCATATACATACGCACAGAAATGAAGCCGTGCAAGAAAGAAATAATATAAGATAAATACCCGGGGCCCGTCCCGCTGAATTTCACTTCTATTGCTCCATTTGACGGGATAGAAACCCTGCTGCAGTTTCAACTGCTTTATGTTCAATTTCACTAAGAGCTTTATCTTTGGAGAAAATGACAACAGCGCCGATAGGGTCACCACTTGCTATAATTGGACCTATTGTATACGACGTGACTTCTTCCTCATGCCCTTCTACAAGCTCAATCTGCTTTTGGTCAGACACTAATACGGAGTTTCGACTTTCCATCACTTCTTCTACCAATTCACTAACATTTTTATTTAAATATTCTTTTTTGGATCCCCCCGCTACAGCAATGAAGGCATCCCGATCGCAAATGAGTACCGGATGGCCAAGACTGTCATAAAGAGCCTCTCCATACTCTTTCGCAAAATCGCTCAGTTCACTGATTGGAGAATATTTCTTTAAAATAACTTCTCCATCGCGATCTACAAATATTTCTAATGGATCTCCCTCTCGAATACGTAATGTTCTTCTAATTTCTTTCGGTATGACTACCCGACCTAAATCATCAATACGACGAACTATACCTGTTGCTTTCATCCATGGAAGCCTCACTTTCATATGATGATTGAAAATTAATTGGTGATAATGTTCATCATGTCCTTTGTTTGAAGATATCACCAGTGTTGAAATTAGTATCCTTCACAAATGAACTTCTATACACCAACCGTATCTTTTTTTGTTAAAAAGTACCCACTATAATCGTTAACGACTTCTTTCAAAACCAGACCTTAAATTTCTACAAAGGGAGATAAAAGGAATATCGTTGTGTTGTATAATTTGTACCCTTGTCCTCTTTTATTCAAACTCTTTTATGGAAAAAATGGGAATTTAAGATAAAAGAAAACTTCCAACAGGGATTTCCTTTCATCTCCACTGATAGTGAAGGTGACTTATTTGAGTTTCTACAGACCCTTATCCCCCGCTTTGACTTCTGCTATTCTGCTAAGTTTTGAAGCGGAAATTTTCACTTCCCATTAATGCATGGCTAAATAAAAAGAGGCTAGCTTAAAAGGATAAAAAATACCCTTTTGAGCTATCCTCCTGAAAGAACCCTCCATGAATATCCATTAACTCAAGGATTCAGTAGCAAAAGCCATTTTGTGATTTATCTAAGGCTTATCATGTCCTTTGATACCCTTAACTCTTAACCCCTTCACGTTGAACATTAGGCAAATCTTTAATCATTTGATAAGCGATATCCAGCCACTTTTCTTGGACAAGGCCTTTTGTATTGATGACCATTTTGACTTTTTTACCTTCCATACCCAAACTGATCATCCGCCCAAATTCATTGCCTGCTTTAAAAAGCTTGGCTCCATCGATCGTTTCACTTGCTTCTTCCGATAATAAAATGGTGACATTTTGCTTGGCTTGCATAATGGATTCAACTAAATACATCTTCGCATATACTTTCATTTCAGCAATTTTAAACAAATAAGCCACTTCTTCCGGATAGTCCCCAAATCGATCAATCATTTCTTCCTGAAGCTCTTGTACATCTTCCAACGTTTCAATCGCTCGGAAGCGTTTGTACATCTCAATTTTCAAACGTCCGTCCGCAATGTATTGATCTGGAATGTACGCATCAATGTCAACATTGACTTCCACCTCAAGTACTTCTTTTTTCTCTTCGCCATCTTCTTTTCTTGCTTCGATGGCCTCTTTAAGCATTTGTGAATATAAATCAAACCCTACAGAATCAATAAATCCATGCTGCTGAGATCCAAGAAGATTTCCTGCTCCCCGAATGGATAAATCCCTCATGGCAATTTTAAAACCAGACCCTAACTCCGTAAACTCCTTAATTGCCTGAAGTCTTTTTTCTGCCACTTCCGTTAACACCTTATCTTTTCGATACGTAAAATAGGCATAAGCAACACGACTGGAGCGGCCTACACGTCCCCGCAATTGATAAAGTTGAGATAACCCCATTTTATCTGCATCATGCACAATCAATGTATTAACATTCGGAATATCAACGCCTGTTTCAATGATGGTTGTACTGACGAGCACATCGTATTCCCCTTCTAAAAAGCTTAGAATAACCGCTTCCAACTCATTTTCATTCATTTTCCCGTGCGCAAATGCCACACGAGCATCCGGAACAAGCATCGAAATTTCCTCTGCTTTTCTTTCAATATCCTCCACGCGGTTATATAAGAAATATACTTGCCCCTCACGAGCCAATTCTCGTTCAATTGCTTCTCTCACCAATCCAGGATTATACTCCGCTACATATGTTTGCACAGGAAAACGGTTTTCAGGCGGGGTTTCGATAACAGACAAATCCCTTACTCCCAGCATGGACATATGCAAAGTGCGCGGAATAGGCGTCGCTGTTAGCGTTAACACATCTACATTCGTTTTCATCTGTTTGATTTTTTCTTTATGTGTTACTCCAAAACGCTGCTCTTCATCAATAATCAATAATCCTAAATCTTTGTAAGTAACATCCTTGGAAAGAAGACGATGGGTCCCCACCACAATATCCACTGTTCCATTTTTCAGACCTTTTGTCGTCTCTTGCAACTGTTTTCTCGTACGGAAACGACTGAGCAACCCAATATTAACTGGATAATCCTGAAAGCGCTCTCGAATCGTTTCGTAATGCTGCTGGGCTAAAATAGTCGTAGGCACCAAAAAGGCTACTTGTTTTCCATCACTGATTGCCTTAAAAGCAGCGCGAATCGCCACTTCCGTTTTTCCGTATCCTACATCGCCACAAAGCAATCGGTCCATTGGTCGTTCCCGTTCCATATCACGTTTGATTTCTTGAATAGACCGCAATTGGTCTTCCGTTTCCTGATAAGGGAAGGATGTTTCAAATGACCGCTGCATATCGCCATCCGGCGAAAAAGCATAGCCTTTACTCGCCTCGCGCTCTGCATATAGCTTGATGAGATCATCCGCAATGTCTTGTACAGAAGATTCTACTTTCTTCTTAACCTTCTTCCATTCATTCCCTCCAAGCTTATAAAGCTTCGGCTCTTTTCCCTCTGATCCAACATATTTTTGAACCTGGTCAATTTGTTCAACCGGGACATACAGTTTGTCGCTGCCCTCATATTTAATATGGATATAGTCCTTGTGTATACCATTGATTTCAAGTGTTTCAATTCCTAAATATCTTCCGATTCCATGATTGATATGAACAACATGATCGCCGACATTTAACTCTGAATAACTTTTAATCCGTTCAGCATTTGACAGCTTTTGTCGCCTCTGTGTTTTCTTTGCCCGTTTTTTAAATAATTCTTCTTCTGTCAATATAGCTAACTTTTGCATCGGAAGCTCAAATCCAGCTTGTAAATCCCCTTGCATGATTTGAACTTTCCCTTGAACGATGTCGCTATCGCTTGAGAGCACGGACGCGCTAATCTCATAATCAGCAAGCACACGTTCAAGCTTTTCGACACGCTCTTGATTTGCTCCCAGCAGAACAACCGCCATATTACTTTTTAACCAGCGGTCGACTTCACTTTTCAGCAAGTTCATTTGTCCATAAAATTGCTGCATCGATTTACAGGATATATTGATAATATTCTGCGGATTGGCAAAAGGAATATGCTTTAAAAATAAGGATAAATATATTCTTCTTTTGGTGGTTTTTCCAATTAAATGGCTCAACTTTTGAGATAAGGAAACACCATGGATGACTTCTCCTGCAGCAAGTAAATCCGTAATCCAATCTGCTTCTTCTTTATCTAATTGATCTGACATCTCATGGATACGCGTCGTTTCATCAAACATAACCACGGTATGATCAGGGACATAATCTAGTAAACTTGTAGGTTTTTCATAGAATAAAGATACGTATTTAAATACATGTTCAGGAATCGACCCTTGTTTCAATTGTTCCAGTTCTTGTCCAACCTGCTCCAAGATTTTTTCTTTCACGATTGGATCTTTCACTTTCTTAATGGTAGCGGCCAACCCTTTTTCCAAGGAAGAAATTCCTCTTTGTAAATCACCATCTGCAAAAACCATTTCGACTGCAGGGCCAATCGTTATTTCATTCATTTTTTTCTGGGAACGTTGATCCTCTATCGTAAACGTTCGAATCGAATCAATTTCCGTATCGAATAACTCAATGCGCACCGGCAGTTCCTCTGTCAACGGATAAATGTCGATAATCCCCCCTCTGATACTGAACTCACCAGGAGATGATACCATCCCTACACGTTCGTATCCTAGGGTAACTAGTTTAGTCAACTGTTCCTCAAGCTCAATTTCTTCTCCCGCTTTGAAGGCAAGCTGACTCTCTTGCCATAAGGCTTTCGATGGAAGCAATTTCCTCAATCCCGAAATCGGAGTGACAATAATCCCTTTTGATTGACGACTCCAATAATTTAAAACTTCAATACGCTGGGCTCGAAGCTCTGGGCTTGCTGTGGCGATTTCTGAGGCAATCAAATCGTTAGAAGAATACAAGAAAATAGGCTCTTCCGGCAATAAATTGATTAAATCCTCATAAAATTTTTGCGCTTGATATAAATTATGCGTCACAATCAATAAAGGATGTTGCTTTTTCTCATACAAAGATGCCGCCAAAATGGAGCGGGAAGACCCTGATAATCCGGCAACCATTTGCTCACTTAGTCCTTCTTCCAAACTTCCGACAACGGCTTGAATATCTTCTGTTCCATAAAAGTATTTTTTAATCCCTAACAAAGGATTCCCTCCTCCCGTGAAACAATTTATATAAATAGAAAAATGCTTTGGAGATGGCTCCCAAAGCTTTCATTACTGTATAAATGTTTCAAACTGATGATAATCTGGATTTCGATCGAGCGCCTCCTGACAGTCTTCACAAATGGTTTTGACTGACATATCGCCATTCGAATGATATTGAATAAACTCTTTTCTTTCCTGCGTAGTTAAATGATCGAAACCAAGTTCTTTACTATCAAATGATGCATAGTCGATATCTCCCACTTTACAGCCGCAATGTCTGCAAAAATAACGAATAGACATAAACATCCTCCCAAGGGTTTTAATGCTATTATGAACACTCAGGAGGCTTTTTATTCAATACTTACCCGTTATAAACATTCATCACTTCTAAAAAAGGGCGTTTGATCCATTCATTGCTGGCCGCCACTGATTTATGTATAGCCTCTTTTAATAATACCATTTCTTCGTTTGAAAATCTTCCAAGGACATAATCAACTACCTTCATCCCATTTTGAGGGCGGCTGATTCCTACTCTAATTCGATTGAATTCTTGTGTACCGAGATGCTGATTCAATGATTTGATCCCATTATGTCCACCGGCGCTTCCCTTTGTTCGAAGCCGGATTTTACCTTGGGGCAAATCTAAATCGTCATAAATCACCAATAAATCATCTACCTCAATATTATAATAATCCATTAGCGGTCGAACAGACTCCCCCGATAAATTCATATATGTTAACGGCTTTAGTAATATGACCTTTTCTCCGTTTACAATTCCTTGACCGTATAAACCGTTAAATTTCGTTTTATCTAACCGAATATCGAGATGTTCAGCTAATTCATCAATAATCATAAACCCGATATTATGCCGTGTTTGCTCGTAGTCTTTTCCTGGGTTTCCTAATCCAACTATAAGTTTCAACTAAATAGGCTCCTTTCAAAAATAGTCTTCATATCTCTATTATAATCAATTCAAATCAAAAGACGTAACCTTTTATGGTCACGTCTTTTGATTTACTCTTCACTCTTCTTGGCTTTCTGCTATTTCTGCTTCCTCTGACTCATTTACTTCATCCTGCTGCTCACCGCTGTCAATCTCTTCTTCTTGCTTAGGAGGAAGAATGGAAGCAACGGTTTCAGTCGGCTCATGGTTCACTTCGTATTTGCCGTTATGACTGAGGTCTCCTACTGTGACGGTATCACCGATTTGCAAGTTAGATACATCCGCTTCAATGGTGGATGGGATATCTTGCGGCAGCGCTCGAATGGATAATTGATGGATAGCCTGCTGCATGACGCCGCCTTCTTTGACCCCAGGAGCTTCGCCCGTCAAGATAACCGTAACATCTGCATCCAATTCTTTGGACATATCTACGACTTGGAAATCTGCATGCCTTACTTCATTTTTGAGCGGATCTGTTTGAAGCTCATGAAGCATGACCGAAAATGTTTCGTTCTGAACGGTTAAAGTCAAAATCCCATTACGGCCCGCTTCTCTCATCGCCTTGGTAAAGTCTGCACTATTAATATAAATTGGTTTGGCTTGCACTTTTTTTCCATACACAACAGCTGGGAAATTCCCTTCGTTTCTTAACTTTGTGGTAGTTGAGTGCTTTAAATCATTACGTTCATTTGCTGCTAATACTGTACTCAATGTACTTCACCTTCCATGTCTAGTCTAATTAATGGTCTAATATAAACGTTCCCCAATTCCATTAGCCTTAAACATGAATTTAAGAAACCGGGAAGGCACCATCAATTAGATGGTGCCTTCCCGGTTTCAATAATCAATCAAATAACGTACTTACAGATAAATCTTCGTGGACACGAATAATCGCTTCTCCAATTAATGGGGCTACGGATAACTGAATCAATTTTTCAATTTTCTTTTCTTCTGGTAAACTGATTGAATTAGTTACCACAAGCTCTTTAATTCTAGAGTTTTGAATACGTTCGATAGCCGGTCCAGATAAAACCGGATGTGTACAACAAGCATATACATCTGTTGCACCGTTTTCCACAAGGGCATTGGCTGCAAGGGTAATTGTTCCAGCTGTATCAATCATATCATCAATTAAAATAGCCGTTTTACCCTCGATATTACCCACAATGTTCATCACTTCGGCTACATTTGGACGCGGACGGCGCTTATCAATGATTGCAATTGGAGCTTTCAAGCGCTCTGCTAATTTTCTTGCACGTGTTACTCCGCCATGGTCTGGTGATACCACAACAATATCTTCAAGATTTTTGCTCTTGAAGTACTCCCCTAAAATTGGAACACCGACTAAATGATCGATTGGAATATCAAAGAAACCTTGAATTTGAGGTGCATGCAAATCTAGTGTGATGACACGATTTGCTCCAGCCGTTTCAAGCAAATTCGCTACTAATTTAGCTGTAATCGGCTCACGAGCACGAGCTTTACGGTCTTGACGTGCATAGCCGTAATAAGGCATAACAATGCTAATCGTCTTAGCAGAGGCACGTTTCAATGCATCAATCATAATCAAAAGTTCCATGATATGCTCATTTACTGGTGCACTGGTGGACTGAATAACGAATACATCACAGCCGCGAATACTTTCTTCAATATTAATTTGGATCTCGCCATCGCTGAAGCGCATAACAGAACACTGTCCAAGTTGGACACCAATTACTTTTGCAATCTCTTCAGCTAATCCCGCATTTGAATTCAAAGAAAATACTTTTAAATTTTCGTCGCCATATTGTTTTGACATTGTAGTATAAGACCCTCCATTAGGATTTTTTATGAACATCCAGTTTTTCCGCGTAATCTTCTTTATTCACCTGACGTGCACGCGCAATCGATAATGCTTTCCCAGGCACATCTTGTGTGATGGTTGAACCAGCCGCCACATAAGCTCCTTGTCCTACTGTTACCGGCGCAATTAAATTAGAATTACAACCAATAAAAGCTCCATCTTCGATTTTCGTTAGAAACTTATTTTTCCCATCATAGTTAACAGTTATGGATCCACAGCCCAAATTGACGTTTTCACCAACTTCAGCATCTCCAATATAACTTAAATGAGAGGCCTTGCTTCCCTTGCCAAACACTGTCTTTTTAATTTCAACGAAATTCCCGATACGCACTTCATCCGCAATAGAAGATTGAGGGCGGATATGAGCAAAAGGACCAATCGTAACTTCATTGCCAATTTCACTGTCATGAATAACAGAATGGCGAAGAGTACTCTCGTTTCCAATACAGGAATCTTTAATTTCTGTATTCGGTCCGATTTCACAGCTTTCTCCAATCACGCTAGCCCCTTGAATGATGGTTCCAGGATGGAGAATCGTATCTCGGCCAATTTGAGCATCCGCGGAAATATACGTGTTAGCTGGATCTATGATGGTCACACCATTTAGCATATGCTTTTTGTTAATGCGCTTTTTCATAATTTCTTCAGCTTGAGATAGTGCATAACGGTCATTAACACCTAGTGTTTCCTCAAAGTGGGGAGTTTGATAGGCTGTGACCGCCTCTCCGGCCTGCTGTAAAATTTCTACAACATCAGGCAAATAGTATTCGCCTTGAACATTTTCATTAGATACCTTAGACAGAGAATCAAATAATGCCTTATTGTCAAAACAATAAGTTCCCGTATTAATTTCTTTTACGTCTCTCTCTGCGTCTGATGCATCTTTATGTTCTACGATCTTCTCTACTAATCCGCTTTCGTTTCGGATAATTCGACCGTAACCTGTTGGATCCTCTGCATAGGCTGTCAAAATGGTTGCTTTGGAACGTGTATGTTCATGATGCTGAAGTAAAGCATCAATTGTTTCTGTGGTAATTAAAGGTGTATCTCCACATACAACAATGGTTGTTCCTTCTTCATCAGCCAATAAATCCTTTGCTTGCATAACAGCATGAGCGGTTCCAAGTTGTTCGGCTTGTAGAGCGAACAAACTTTTTTCACCGATATGTGATTGAACTTTTTCAGCACCATGACCAACAACTGTAATCATTTTTGTTAAATCTAATACAGACAGTTGATCAATTACATGCTGAACCATTGGCTTACCGCAGACAGGGTGTAACACTTTATATAAAGCGGACTTCATACGAGTTCCTTGTCCAGCTGCCAATATGACTGCATATCTATTTGTCATAGCCGGCCTCCAATTTTACCTTTTTATCCATTAAGAATATATCCTAAATAGGCCGTCATTTCAAGGAATGATAGAAAAGTACATATTTTTGTCAGGACTTTCATCAAAAAGGGAGGAAAATGGAAAGGAAATGGGGATAAAAAGAAGATAAAAATAGAGCCTATTGCTGACAATAGGCTCTAAAATATTTTATGAAGCACCTGCTTCTTCAAATTCAACTTCTAATTCACCTAAACGGTGATATTCAGCTAAGACAGCATCTTGAATTTTTCCGCGAGTGTTAGAGTTAATTGGATGAGCAATATCGCGGAATTCACCGTCTGGCGTACGTTTGCTAGGCATCGCAACAAATAAACCATTGTTGCCATCAATTACACGGATATCATGAACAACAAATTCATTGTCTAGCGTAATAGATGCAATTGCTCTCATACGTCCATCGGTGTTTACGCGGCGTAATCTTACGTCAGTTACTTCCATTTATGTTCACCACCTTTTCCTATATCAAAGCTTTAATAACTAATTCCACAATTTTTGTTATTTTCCTTCAATTCCAAAAAAATTTTTTTGTTTTATTTTTTAAATTTTAATTGAGGTTAAATCCCGTATTGATGGGACTCAATTGAAAACACGGAAGGAAAAGCGCAAGAGGAAGTGGCACTCTCCACATTTTCTTTTCATTTCCCCTCACCTTTCATTGAGATGTAAAAAATCAGGAATACGAAGAACACTATTTAACTGAACGACATAAAAAAAGAGGCGGGCCGACATGTTAAGCATGTCGGCCCGCCTCTTTAACGATTATTTTACTAAAGCGACTACTTCAATTTCTACAAGAACATCTTTCGGAAGCCTTGCAACTTCTACACATGAACGTGCCGGTTTGTGCTCTCCAAAATAAGTGCCATACACTTCATTCAGTTGAGCAAAATCATTCATATCCTTAATAAACACCGTTGCTTTCACCACAGTGGATAAAGACGCACCGGCTGCTTCTAGCACTGCCTTCAAGTTTTCAAATACTTGTTCTGTTTGTTCTTGAATACCGCCTTCCACCAATGTTCCATCCGCTCTTAATGGAATTTGACCAGAGCTGTAAAACATATTGTTCACAACGATTCCTTGAGAATATGGACCAATTGCTTGTGGCGCTGCCTTTGTTTGAACTTGTTTCATTTTTTTACCCCCTGCTTAGACAATTTTATTTTCTTTTTACCACACCTTTTATAGATGTGTAAAATAATTTCCTTCTTTAATACCGATTTGCTTTTCCCTTACATTGACATCTGTTAATTTTACAAGGGAAATATATTCATCTACAAGACGCTCTTCAATATCTTCCGATTCTACCAATACACCGATGCCCGCTACGGTAGCTTGAAACTCCTCCAACAGACTAATCATCCCATTGACTGTTCCGCCTGCTTTCATGAAATCATCAATAATCAATACATTCGAACCTGTTTCAAGGCTTCTTTTAGCCAGCAGCATCGTTTGGATTCGTTTAGAAGACCCCGAAACATAGTTAATACTAACCGTAGAACCTTCCGTCACTTTACTGTCTTTACGAACAATTACAACCGGTACATCCAGAAACTGTGCAACAGCATAGGCCAACGGAATCCCCTTTGTCGCTACTGTCATCACTACATCGATCTTACGGTCAGCATACACAGAAGCAAACAAACGACCGATTTTATTTACAACCCTCGGATTACCTAGAATATCTGTTAAATATAAATAACCCCCTGGTAACAGACGCTCAGGGCTTTCCATCATTTCGCACAGTTCATCCACAAACTCTTTTGCTTCTTCCTTGGAAGCCTTTGGAATAAATTTCACGCCTCCTGCGGCCCCTGGCAAGGTTAAAAGAGTTCCTACACCTTGTTGCTCAAATGTCTGTTTAATAATTCCCATATCCTCACTAATGGAGGACTTAGCGGATTTATATTTATCAGCAAAATAGGTTAGGGGAATGAGACGTTGGGGGTTTTGAAGAAAATAGTGAGTCATATCAATTAATCGTCCACTTCGCCGAAACTTCATAATTACCTCCTAAAACCGAATGTTATATTGTAAATATAACACTAATATACGGATTTAATCAACATTTACTCGTTCCCCTAGTAGTCTCACCGCATATACTTTGTCACAAAACCCCCGTAAACCATTGTAAATCCTTTGCATACGTGAATCATATTGAACTAATCCAAATACAGTCGGTCCACTTCCACTCATCAAAACAGCATCTGCTCCAAATCGTTTCATTTGTTCCTTTATGAGAGCTACTTCTGGATGCATGTTTAATGTGACAGTTTCTAATACGTTACCGACAGTACCGCACATTCCCCCATAATTTTGCTCACTAATAGCTTGAACCATGGATTCTACATCAGGATGTTTAACGTTTGATAAATTCAGATTTTTATATACCTCTGCCGTTGACACACCAATCTCCGGCTTCGCTAAAATGACCCAGCAGTTAGGAGGCGTATCGATATGCTCGATAATTTCCCCTCTTCCTGTAGCTATTGCCGTCCCTCCATAAACGCAAAAAGAAACATCCGATCCGATCTCCGCTCCCAATAACGCTAACTCATCCAGCGAAAGATTTAAACCCCATAACTTATTCAACCCTCTTAATGTAGCCGCTGCATCGCTGCTCCCTCCTGCAAGCCCTGCTGCAACCGGGATATTCTTCACAATGGAAATCGTTACTCCCTTATTAATCCGAAAACGTTCCTTCAGTAACTGTGCCGCTTGATACGCCAAGTTACGATGGTCATCTGGCACATAACGATCATGAGAATGAATCGTGATTTTTTGGTCGTATCTTTCTGTTAATTCAACCCGATCGGCCAAATCTATCGTCGTCATCACCATTTTCACTTCATGATAACCATCTGGACGTTTATGTAATACATCTAACGAGAGATTTATCTTAGCCGGCGCTTTCACCATTAATTTCATCAACTTGTCACCTACTCTACTTACTAAAGTTTAATGCTATTCTATAATAAAATATACAATATGATTTATGTTATTTCGACATCTGTCTGCATATAAAGTGAAACTTTTGTCGTAAAACTCAAGAGGCCGAAGCGCTTGCGCTTCGGCTGTCGCAGTTTCATTTTATCTTTCTTGTTCAGATAAAGCATGAATTCTAAAGCTGGTTGGATGAATCGACTAGATTTTTCTGAGCTATTTCAATAGCTCGCTTTACCATATTTCCTGCATCTTTGGAACGGATGGCTCCCCATCCCTCCTTCTGCACTACATCATAAAAACCTAATTCTTTAGCCAGTTCTTCCTTTAAGCGGTATGACATAACACCTTTACGTCTTCCCACTTGCATGCAGCTCCTTTCACGAAACTGCGACAGGTATAGTATGTATAAATAAAAAATAATCTATGTTTCAATAGCAACAAAAAAGCAGCAAACAAATGTCTACTGCCCGCCCATTGCTAAGTTCCCTGAAGTCTCGTCAAAGAATGTTAACTGTACTGTTTCTGTTAAAACATCTGCATAACTATAAGAAACACGCTCTAATGCGTTCTCTTCATCTAGTTCTACGACAAATACAGAAGGATATGTCTCTGTTAATACGCCGAAACGCTCAATCGTCTTTCTGCGGCCTCCGTTTGCCTTTAATTTAAGCCTTCTGCCTAAATTAGAGTCAAGCGACTGCTTAATATCCGATAATGTTTTAGCCATATTCGCCACCTCACTGATTAAAGTATAGCACGTTTCTTAATATAAGTCAAAAAATTAAATTATATCAACGTACAACGATTAGTGTCAATATAAAGTTATCAACAAAAATCTACATTTGTTATTATCTTCTTTTTTTTCAAAAAGTATGTGCACTTTTACAAATTCTTCTTATCCTCTCCTTTACTGTTAGACCATAAATTCCACACTAAAAAAGAGTTTCGTTCCCTCCAGGAAACAAAACTCTCTCTGTGAATTCTCTATCCGAACACTTTCTCATTCATCATCGTGCGGGTGATAAGGCATCCCCGTGCGAAGCAGTCCCCTTGTTTGAATCCCCCCAAGCCCTTTATCTCCTGTTAAGGTATTCTTTAGGACATCCCATACATTAACATCCTCCGTAAAAGGAGTAAAACTAATCCTTGCTACAATATAAACGGGATCAAGTGCATGTATATTGACCCGGGAAGGAGAACTGGCAAAATTGGCTCCAGCATATATGAGGGATTCAAAATGAGATTGACATGCTCCCGCAAAAATCACGAGTTGATCCCGATGAGGAACTCTTTTTCTCGCTTCATGAACCGTTTGAACAAAGTGACGGGAATGCCGATAAGCCGTTAGGTCATTTTTTTTTCCTTTCGACTTAGAATAAGCATCATGACCCGTAATCACCAATAAATCCGGTCTTACTTCATCCATGAGCTCACCGATGCGGTGGGGCATATCTTTTTCTAAACAATGTGCTCCATGAACTGGTATTCCAATTTTTTCATATAACATCAAGCATTTTTTCAAATAATTTGGATCTCCATCAAGGTGAAGAACCTTTCCCGGCATTTGAAAAAAACGATGCGAGTGACTATATCCATTGGTGGCGGTATATTCATTTTTTTGCCTGACTAGTCGATAATCTTGTTGAATTAAAGATAAGGATTGTTCTAACAGCCTTTGCTCTCTTTTTAAGCGTTCCTCACATTCAAGCCTGCTTACTATTTCTAAATCAGAAAAGGGGGCATCTGCGACTAACCGGACATCCTCGCCGTAAAGTGTAGCATAAAGCTCCCCCTTTTCATCTTTCGCCACTGAAATAACCCGAAACAATAAATCCCTTTTATAAGATGGTCGAGTGACAATATCACCAATATGAATACTCATTCTTTTTCACTCCGCCCTGCCTACTTAAGTCTCTTCTAATAACCTATGTAAGAGCGGAAAAAAGGTGATTACTCCTCTTTAAGTGTGTGTTCAAAAAGGAGGACAAAAGGGACCGAGAAGTTCAAGGAAGCGTCGTCTCGAGCACAAAGGAAAGCTTCTCACGATTCTCCATCGCACGCAGGAAAAATGTTCTTTTTTTCCAAGGAACGGAGCGTATGCTGTTAATACGTGAGTAGCGGAGAGACAAGCTGACGCCGAAATTCGACAGTCATTTTTCCCGGACTTTTTGAACAACCTCTTTAAGCACCTTTTTCATCTAATCTCATACAAAGCATCGCTTAATGCCGCGAATTCCTCAATGGATAATGTCTCCCCTCTTCTTTTTGGGTCAACTCCCACTTCATAAAGTGTTTGTTCAATAGCCTGTTTTTTCTCTTTACCGAACGATAAATTGCTCGTTAAATTATTTAAAATGGTTTTTCTGCGCTGCGCAAAACTCGCTCTCACAATGGAAAAGAAAAAGCTTTCGTCTTTGACTTCCACTGCAGGCTCCGGACGCTTGATAAGACGAAGAACGGCAGAGTCAACATTCGGCTGAGGATTAAAAACAGTTTTAGGCACAACCATAACTGTCTCTGCTTCTGTGTAATATTGAATAGCAATAGATAGCGAGCCATAATCTTTCGTACCTGGTTTAGCGGCAATGCGGTCTGCCACTTCCTTTTGCAGCATAACAACAATACCTCGCACCGGAATTTTTTCTTCCAGTAATTTCATTAGGATTGGCGTCGTCACATAATAAGGCAGGTTGGCTACTACCATTAAATCCTCGACACCCTCAAATTCAGAGGTAATCACATTATGTACATCCGCTTTCAAAATGTCTTGATGAATTATTTTTACATTCGGGTAAGGAGAAAGTGTATCTTTTAAGATCGGCAGCAGGCGTTGATCAATTTCAAATGCCACAACCTTTTTAGCTCTTTTGGCTAACTGTTCCGTTAAAGCTCCTATCCCAGGACCAATCTCGATAGCACCGGTTTGTTCTGTCACTTCAGCATAATCTACAATGCGATGCAAAATATTTGTATCAATCAAGAAATTTTGCCCTAAACTCTTTTTAAAAGTAAATCCGTACTTGTCCAATATTTCCTTCGTTCTCTTCGGCGTTGCAATATCTTTTAGCAAGTTTACATGCCCTCCTCTTGAATGTTTTGTAGCGCTTCTATAAATGCCTTCTTCGAAACCTGGAACATTTGCAAACGCTTATGAAGCTGCTTACCGTTTGTATACCCAATCTTTAATATTCTTCCCATTTTCTCCCGACGCTCACTTGCCCCTGGTCCACCGATGAGCCCGGCATCGATGAGATCTTGCTTAGAAATCTCACCTTCTCCTTCTATCCACTCCTGCTTCACATGCTCCAGCGCAGCTCTAATGGATTCTGAAGAAGCATGCTCAACCCCAACCTTCTTTCCATTTTTCGCCTTAGCTTCTTCCTTAGGCAAAAAAGCATGTTTGCATCCAGGAACTCTTTCGGCAATCGTTTTACGGATTTTCTCTCCAGGATAATCCGGATCGGTAAAAATGATGACCCCCCTTTTCTCTTGAGCAAGCTTAACTTTTTCAATCGTTTCCTCGTTAACCGCAGAACCATTTGTCTCAATTGTATCAGCATTAACTGCCCTCTGAATGGCCGTTGTATCATCGCGCCCTTCAACTACAATAATCTCTTTAATTTTCATTTTTTCCTCCAAAACATGAAACTTTCTTGTTTTTGTTGCGTCTAATTAATGACAAGACAGAAATCCTTTATATTTTAACCTAAAAAAGGCAGAGGATAAAATCTCCTCTGCACATCATTAATTTAATACTTTAATTTTAACGGTGCGGCGACCCCATTTATATGCTTGGGATGTATCAGCAAAGAATACATCAATCTTGTTTCCCTTGATCGCTCCCCCTGTATCACCAGCAATCGCATAGCCGTATCCTTCAACATAAACCTTACTTCCTAAAGGAATGACATTCGGATCCACTGCTATAACTTTGGCATTTGGGTTTGCACGCAAGTTAATACCGGTTCTAGTTTTACCGGAACAACCATTACAAAAAGCTGTATAAGCGGTAGATCGGACATAAAATTCTTTTGCCCCTTCATGGTCATCACGAGATACCTGGACCGCTGCTGTTTGGGCAATAGGCTTTACTACTTTGGAGCCTACAGCTACCACACGATCTTTACTCTGTTTTAGTTCCTCTGTTTTCACTAATTTCCGAGAAACTTCCTTGCCATTCTCCATGGTAACTTCGTAATGCTTGGCTATCCGCCCTTCAATTCCCTCAGATACCACTTTTTCATTGCCCTTTTCTAAAGAAGGGTCATTCTTTGTAACAACTGCATAGCCAACTGGTTCTTCCACTACATCGGTGACTTTTTCCACTCTTACAACACTTACGACGGCATTAGGTGTGACTAGGCTAGATAAACTAGGGTCTACACGGTCTAAATCATCCAGTTTAATTTCTTGTTGCTTTAAAAAGTCAGCGACCGTAGTCGAAGTGGACCACACTTTCTGTTCGCTCCCACCTTGATTTAGCTTTATCGGAAAAGCTTTACTTACTTGAACCGTTAAATTCTTTTTGATCGATGTATCTAAATCAGGTTGCACTTGGTCATGCTTCGATATGTTAATCTTTTCTTTTACAAGAACTTCTTTAATAGTATCTGCTGTTGTCCAAATGTTTTTCGTTTGGTTATCGACTACCAATTTAATGGGTTTGGCCGGCTCCCAAATAACATTCATATTACTGTTTATACTCGCTGATAACGTATGGGATAAATAGTCCTCATCTCGAACCTTTATTTCTTGCCCTTCCAGTAATTCCCCTACGGTATCCGCGTGCGTCCTCAGTTTTTCTTTTTTTCCATCAATCGTTAGAGAAACTGATGCTTGTGTCGCTGTATACACAGTAAACGATAAAACTGCCGATGCGACGACGAAACTTGTAAGCATAATACTCAGTTTCTTCTTACTCCTGATAGAATTGGAAAACAGCTTTTTCACGTTTTGTAACACGATGAAAAACTCCTCCTTCTCTCGCAGAGATTATATAGAGTACTTATCAACTTGTCAACCCTCCCACTTTGGTAATGGATATAGTCTATTATGTCTAAACTTTCACAAAAAGGGAAGGGAGACTTGTCGACAAGTTTATACTATGAGCACAAGGAGACTTGTAGAACTTTTTTATTCTACTGGTTTTATGGACAAAATTACCTGAAAAATTATTCGATTTTTATCGATTAATGCCGAATAATTTCTTAGCATTTTCTGTTGTTTTTTTGGCTAACTCTTCATAATCCATTTGTTTTAGTTCAGCAATTTGTTCCGCTACATACGAAACATAGCTAGGCTCATTTCGTTTTCCTCGATAAGGATGAGGAGTTAAATATGGACAGTCTGTCTCAATCAGTAATTTATCGATTGGAATTACTGCTGCCACTTCCTTTGGTTTTTTCGCGTTTTTAAAGGTGACAGGTCCCCCGAATGAAATATACATATTCATATCCATACATTGTTTGGCTACTTCCAAACTGCCAGTGAAGCAATGCATGACTCCACCTACTTCTTCTACTTTTTCTTCCTTGAGAATACGGACTACATCCTCGGTAGCATCACGATTGTGAATGATGATCGGAAGATTCACTTTTCGGGCTAAGCGAATTTGTTGACGAAATACCTCTTGTTGAATATCCTTTGGCGATTTATCCCAGTAATAATCAAGTCCCATTTCTCCAAGCGCGACAACTTTAGGGTGAGAAGAAAGCTCTTCGATCCACTCTAAATCTTCAGTCGTCATGTCAATTGCATCTACTGGATGCCAGCCGACACTCGCATAAATGAAATCGTACTTTTCCGTAATCTCCATGGCTTTTTGAATCGTCCCTCGATCAAACCCGACCACTACCATATACTCTATTCCCGCTTCTTGAGCGCGTTCAATAACTTCTTCCAAGTCATCCTTATACTGGTCGGCATTTAGATGAACATGAGTATCAAATAACATAGTTACCTCCTCATTTTATCCGTCTATAAATATAGTTTCCTAAAATAACAAGAAGAAGAGGATTTCATATTTTATCTAAATAAGAAATCCATCTTCTTTCTTCTCAACAACCAATAATACTATTTCAAAATAGATTTATTTGATTTTCGTTCCGTTGGACAATGATTGATCGACACTTGCTACAAATAGACCATTTTCATCTTCCCCTGCTAAAATCATCCCTTGCGACAGCTCTCCCCGAAGTTTAACAGGCTTTAAATTCGTCACACAAATCACCTTACGTCCAACCAATTCTTCCGGCTTATAGAATTTCGCAATACCAGAAACGACTTGACGCTTTTCATAGCCTAAATCCAATTGAAGCTTCAATAATTTATCCGCTTTTTTTACGGGCTCCGCTTCCATTACTTGCGCTACTCGCAATTCTACTTTCATGAAGTCATCAATTGTAATTTCTTCTACTTCCGGCACTTCCTTCTTCTCCTCAGCTGCCGGAGCCGCAGGTCCTTGCATTTGCTGTTTAATGTATTCAATTTCTTCAGCTAAGTCCAGACGCGGAAACAATGGTTGACCTTTGCACACTTTCGTTCCTTCAGGAATTTGTCCGAATTCAGACATACTTTCCCATGTTTGAAGTTCTTCATTTTTGATTCCAAGTTGTTCAAAAATTCCTTCTGGTGTACGAGTTAAAAACGGCTTTAATAAAATAGCCGTATGACGAATAGACTCTGCAAGATGAGTCATGACGGAGGCAAGCTCACCTCTTTTATCTTCCTCTTTCGCTAAAGCCCAAGGCTGTGTTTCATCAATATATTTATTGGTACGGCTCACCAATTGCCATAAAGCCGTTAATGCTACTGAAAATTCCATACGTTCCATTGCTTCTTCGAACTTTTTCACGGTCTCGCGCTGCATTTGAACCAGTTGGTCATCAAAAGGTGTCACAGATCCTTGAAAAGCAGGAATGATACCGTCAAAATATTTGTCAATCATTGCCACTGTACGATTTACTAAGTTCCCTAAATCATTGGCTAAATCGAAGTTAATGCGCTCCACAAATCCTTCTGGTGTAAATACCCCATCCGCTCCAAAAGGCACTTCGCGCAATAAATAATAACGAAGGGCATCAAGACCATAGCGGTCAATTAATACAACGGGATCAACAACGTTACCTTTTGATTTCGACATTTTGCCGTCTTTCATCAACAGCCAGCCATGGGCGAATACTTTTTTCGGTAACGGAAGATCAAGAGCCATTAACATGATTGGCCAATAAATGGTGTGGAAACGAACAATTTCTTTCCCTACCAAGTGAACATCGGCCGGCCAATATTTTCGATAGTTTGAATCATTATCCGTTCCATAGCCTAATGCTGTAATATAGTTAGATAAAGCATCAATCCATACATAGACCACATGTTTAGGATTACCGGGTACCTTAATGCCCCAATCAAATGTTGTACGGGATACGGCTAGGTCTTCCAAACCTGGTTTAATGAAATTATTAATCATTTCGTTTTTACGAGATTCAGGTTGGATGAATTCTACATTTTCTTCATAAAATTGTAAAAGGCGATCTGCATACTTACTCATTTTAAAGAAATAGGACTCTTCTCTCACTTTTTCAACGGGACGTCCACAGTCTGGACAATTGCCCTCTACTAATTGACGGTCTGTATAAAAAGATTCACACGGTGTACAATACCAGCCTTCATACTCATCTAAATAAATATCTCCTTGCTCCAATAGACGAGCAAAGATTTTTTCCACTACTTCTTTATGGCGTCCCTCTGTCGTACGAATAAAGTCATTATATGAAATATCAAGCTTCTTCCATAACTCTTTAATCCCAGCTACAATATCATCTACATATTGCTGCGGAGTTACACCTTTTTCTTCTGCTTTTCGTTGAATTTTTTGTCCATGCTCATCAGTACCCGTTAAGTAGTAAACATCATACCCTCTTAAGCGTTTATATCTGGCCATTGCATCGCCAGCTACAGTCGTATACGCATGACCGATATGTAATTTATCACTAGGATAATAAATGGGTGTGGTAATATAATACGTTTTCTTTTCTCCTGCCATTTCAGCTACCTCCAACATAATTGCATGACCGATAAAAACAGTCTGAATATAAAGATGACACTATGTGTTCTTTCCTATCATATATTACTATTTTACATGATAAATTCAAAAAATTCCTTTCTTATTCCCTATAAACCATTATTATCATCTTCAGCCAAATTCATAAAAAAATATACTGCCTTCTTTTTAATCTTTTTCTTTGTGTCGAATTGTCTTTTGTTCATGTCGAAAATTCGACATTACTCTCAGTTCTTTCTTTTAACTACATATTATTCTACCAATATTTTTTATGCATTTTTTGGAAAAATAACACCTATAAAAAAGTGACTGACGGTCATTAAATGTTGATTTATAAGGCTTTTTATTTATTTTTTTAGTATCTACAGATTTTTACATATAAACTTATTGACTGCTTTTGGAAACACTGGTATGATGAAATCACAGATAAATTTGTCGAATAATGACGAAACAATAATATAGAGAATGAAAAGAATGAGAGGAGATTATGACATTATGAAATCTACAGGTATCGTTCGTAAAGTTGATGAATTAGGACGCGTGGTAATTCCAATTGAATTACGCCGTACATTGGGGATCGCAGAGAAAGATGCATTGGAAATTTATGTGGATGAAGAGCGTATTATTTTAAAGAAATATAAACCAAACATGACTTGCCAAATTACAGGCGAAGTATCAGATGATAACCTTCAACTTGCTGACGGTAAATTAATTGTTAGCCGTGAGGGAGCAGAAAAAATCCTGGAAGAACTTCAAAAGAGCTTACAACTTTCTAAATAAATTTCGCTTTAAGCCAATTTTAATGATTAAGGCAAAAGACCCTTTACTTAATTTTCGCAATTAAGTAAAGGGTCTTTTTAATGATTATATTAAATCATAATGTTGTTTTTTTATCCCTTATGGTATTCATTATAAATGTCCCTTTTGGATACATTTCGATCTTTTGCCGCTTGCTTGATAGAATCTTTATTGTTCATTCCTTTTTCCTCTATATAAAAGTTAACATGTTCAATAACATTAAAATGCTCCCACCAGGTATCTTGCTGCTCATCCTCATCTTCACCTTCATTCCCCTGGACGATGAGACAAAATTCCCCGCGGATCTCCTCTTTATTCGCCCATTCCAGCATTTCCTCTAAATTACCTCTTATAAATTCCTCGTACCTTTTCGTTAGCTCTCTTGTTACAGCAATAGGACGGTTCCCAAGTGCTTCAAACATTAACTGTAGGGTTTCCTTTAAACGATGGGGCGCTTCATAAAAAATAAGAGTCGCTTTCATTTTCTTTAGTTGTTCCAACTGCTCTTTTTTTTGCTTTTTATGTCTTGGCAAAAATCCATAGAACATGAAATAGGAAGTCGGTAAACCAGAAGCTATAAGGGAAGTTAAAGCAGCATTTGCTCCTGGCAACGGAACAACATGATGCTCATGTCGCGATGCTAAAACAACCAGTTCGTATCCTGGATCAGAGATCGTCGGCATTCCTGCATCACTGACGAGAGCAATTATTTTTCCCGCTTCTAAATCACTTAAAATCTGCTTCCCTTTACTCTCTTTATTATGTTCATGGTAACTCACAATAGGAGTGTCAATTTCAAAATGATTGCATAGTTTTTTCGTCTGCCTTGTATCTTCAGCTGCTATATAATCTGCTTCTTTCAATAAACGAATAGCACGGAACGTCATATCTTCCAGATTTCCGATAGGGGTCGGAACCAAATATAACATACCGCCTTTTCTCTGCTCATTGTAGCTTTTCTGTTGCCACATGATTTCGGATTCTCTCCTTTTTCAAAAATGCCTCTTTTTCAGGCCTTTTCAGTTTTTTAAATTGCGCCTCCGCTTTCATTGCTTCACTTTTAGAAGAAAGCTCCTGATAAAAGATTAGTGCCACCGGTTTTCTGGAATTCGTATATTTGGCTCCCTTTCCGCTGTTATGCTTGTCGACACGATGTTGAAGGTTAGTGGTATAACCGGCGTAAAAACTTCCGTCATTGCATTGCAAAACGTAGAAATAATAACACTTACTGTTCACCATATAGAATCGTCCTTAACTCTTTTGTATACTCATTATTTTCATTATATACAATGAGCGGGGGCAAAATCTTTAAGTCCGGCTGTCCATTTTTTATACCTTCCACTAAAATCGTATTGGATTCCTTTCCAATCTTTGGATAGACAAACTGCAATCGCTTTGGCTCAATTTTATATTGACGCATTAAAGAAAGGATATCCATTAACCGCCCCGGACGATGGACAAGGGCTATCTTTCCTCCCGCTCTTGTCAGTTGACTGCTAACACGAATGACATCTTCCAGCGTACAATGAATTTCATGGCGCGCAATGGCTAAATGTTCATTTAGATTAATTTCATCTTTATTTGGAGTTTTGAAATAAGGAGGGTTACAAGTGACAACATCAAATTTCCCATGCCCAAGCTTTTCCGGCATATCTTTCAGGTCACCATGTATCAGCTCAATGCGATTCTGCAATTGATTATACTCTACGCTTCTGACAGCCATATCATATAATCTTTCTTGAATCTCCACACCTGTAATCTTTCCCTTTGTACGTCTTGATAAAAATAAAGGAATCACTCCATTTCCTGTACAAAGATCAATCACATTTCCTTTTTGAATAGGCATATAAGCAAAACGGGCAAGTAATACTGCATCTAAAGAAAAAGCAAATACAGAAGGACTTTGAATAATACGTAATTGTTCTTCAGCCAATAAATAATCTAACCGTTCATCTTCACGTAAATATACCATTTCTCTTTCCTCTCTTGGTTGAAATATGAACACCATAAAAATAGCCTCTCCAAAAGGAAAGGCTATCTTTATATCCACTACTTTTTATTTAAAAATGATAAACAAAATAAGCAATCTCCATCTTTTCGGACACTTCCATAATGAATATTACAAATATGGAACCCTTCTTGATAAAGACGGGCAAGGTTATCATACCCCTCACCGATATCGACCTTTTGCTCTTTTTCCTGTTTGCTCACTTTATGTTTGTGGTCTTTTCGTTTCATTTCCAAAGTCGTCTGGTCAAGGCGGCGACGCAGATGGTCATTTTCAAGCTTTAAATGATGATTTTCCTCAATTAATTGGGCTAAATGTTCCTTTAGGTTCCCAAGTTGATGATATAAATGGCTTATTTGTTCTTCCATATTTGTGACCGAATCAAAAATTTCTTTCTTATCCACCTTTACCCACCTCGTTACTCTGTAGCTTGAAATGAAACAGCCCCTTCTTTTACAATTTCATCTAATGTAAATTCTACAATTTGCTGACGGTCTAACAATTCCACTTGTAAAATTCGCTCAAGAATATTTAAGCCGACTACTTTTCCCTTACCATTCGGTGTTTGAATTGTTTCTCCTAAATCGGGCAATTGTTCTTTCGCCGTTTCATATTCATCATTTTCATACTTTAAGCAGCACATCAGCCTTCCGCATAGTCCTGAAATCTTTGTTGGGTTTAAAGATAGATTTTGATCCTTTGCCATTTTAATGGACACAGGCTCAAAATCCCCTAAAAACGTCGAACAGCAAAGCATACGACCGCAAGGGCCAATACCGCCTAATAGTTTTGCCTCATCACGAACTCCAATTTGGCGCAGCTCAATCCTCGTACGGAAAATAGATGCCAAATCTTTAACCAGTTCTCTGAAATCAATTCGGCCGTCAGCCGTAAAGTAAAAAATTACTTTATTGCGATCAAATGTATATTCGACATCAACTAATTTCATATCAAGATTATGCTCATGAACTTTTTGAACACAAACATCATAAGCTTCCTTTGCTGCTTGTCTATTTTCTTCCACTATCAGCCTATCTTTTGCATCTGCAGTTCGAATGACTTTCTTCAAAGGAAGTACGACATCATGCTCACTGACTTGTTTTTTATTAATCACGACCTTGCCGAACTCCACTCCCCGAATCGTTTCTACAATGACAAACTCTCCATCTGGAATGATAAGCTCACCAGGATCAAAATAATATATTTTCCCCGCTTTTTTAAAACGGACTCCTACTACATCATACAAGCGTTTATCCCTCCTGCAAATCCAACACCAGCTGCTCCATCAACAATTGTAAATTCATATTGGAGTTTAGCTTATTTTTCGCCTTCAGAATGGCTTCTAAATCATGAATCGTTCTCTTTTGAGTATTTTGAAGGGCTTGCTGTTTTAACTGTTCGAATCTATCGGTAAACACCACCGTGTTTTCTTGATCCAACTGAATGGATAATAAATCTCTGTAAAGCATAAGCAACATGTTCAGTCCCAGCTCGGCTTGTTCCTTCTCAGAAAAATGCTCCATCCATTTTTCATGAATAAACAGCAAACTTTGCTGCGGTCTTGTCGCCAGCATTTCATTTAATTGTATCACTAACTTACGTGCAAGTCCAAACCATTCATCCTCATATAGCTGAAGCGCTTCTTCAAAATTATTGGTTAGTTTCGCTAACAGAACAGCAAATGCTTGAGGCACTTGCTGTTCCATTAATTTATTCTGAAGATCTTCCGGTGTCAGAGCACGAAATGAAATAATTTGGCATCTTGATGTGATAGTATTCAATAGTTTATGAACCTGCTCCGTTAATAACAGGGCATATGTGCCACCGCTTGGTTCTTCCAGAAATTTCAATAAGCTATTTGCTGCATTTACTGTCATTTTGTCGACATGTTCAATAATGTAAAGCTTTCGGTTGGATTCTACTCCCGTTTTCATGAACTCCGATTGCAGGTGTTGAATTTGCTCTTTTTTAATGGATAATCCATCAGGCGCAATTTGGTGAACATCGGGATAATTAGCGGATTCAATACGCCGGCAATTACTACATTGGTTACAAGGTTTATACTGTTGTAACTGCAAACAAAAAAGGCTTTTAGCAAATAAAAGAGCAGCGTCTTTTTTTCCCGTTCCTTTTCCACCTTCAAATATATAAGCGTGGGCTACTCGCTCTTTTACTAAACCGTTCTTTAGCATTTTCATGACATTGGGTTGTATTTGTTCAAGCTGTTCCCACGTTTTATTCATATTCTAATCACCTTTTAATCCTCTATCAAAATTGGTAAAAATCATCTACCGGCAAAACAAATACCGTAGCCCCTCCCACCTCTACCTCGACTGGATAGGGAATATACGAGTCTGCATTTCCTCCGAGCGGTGAAACAGGTGATATGAGCTGCTTACGATGATGACAATGAATTTTAATAATGCCAAGAGCATCATCTACACGCTCATCGTCTGTACCGATCATAATCGTTGTATTGCCCGATTTTAAAAATCCTCCGCTGCTAGCCAATTTAGTAGTACGGAAATTCTTTTCGACTAAGGCATTTAGCAACTTGGTGCTATCTGAATCTTGAATCACCGCTATGATTAATTTCATCAGTAGTTCACCCCATCATATCTTAAGTATTTTGATCCTGCTTCAACGGTCAGTACCTCCATTGATTGAAGGTTCATTTTATTCTCTATTATAACAACTTCCATGGGGGCTTTAACAGTATTCATTCTATGAATGTTCCATAGACAAATAACTTTTCATTTTTTGGTAAATTTCTCCACATACCTCATCAATTGGTTTGTTTGCATCAATTAAATGGATACGTTCAGGGAATCTCTCTAATAGAGCCAAATAACCTTCTCTTACTTGATAGTGAAACTCGAGCTTTTCCAAATCAAGACGATTAATTTCCCGCTCTTGATTTTGATTGATTCTTCTTAATCCAATTTCAGGTTCAATATCTAAATAAAAAGTTAAATGAGGCATAAGTCCATTAATTGCAAACTCGTTAATTTGATAAACTTCATCCATTCCTAGCCCTCTGGCAAAACCTTGATACGCTAATGAACTATCAACAAAACGATCACACAATACTATTTTCCCTTCTTTGAGAGCGGGGATCACTTTTTCTGCTAAATGCTGCCTTCTCGCTGCGGCATAAAGCAGTGCCTCCGTTCTAGGATCCATCTCCGTATGCTCGGGATTCAAAATGATCTTCCGAATGTCCTCTGCAATTTTAATTCCACCTGGTTCTCTTGTTAATAAAGTGGAATAGCCTATATTCTCTAATGATTGGTGTAACATTTGAATAACGGTTGTTTTTCCAGCACCCTCGGGTCCCTCAAACGTAATAAATTTACCTGACACGTTTTATTTCTCCTTCTATATCGAAAATACTTCCAATTGTTGATTAGATAAGGCTTGTCCTCCTTGAATTTTGGCACCTAATTCTTGTAAATGTGAAATATAAGCAAGATGGCGGTTCGTAATTAATTCCCCCTCCATTAAAATGGGAATGCCCGGAGGATAAGGAATGACCGAAGAGGCCGCTATCTTCCCGATTGCTTTTTCAAAAGGAACTGTTCTTTTCTTTAATAACTGCATCTCTTCATAACTTATAGCTAATGCAATGTTTTGAAAATGAAAAGGGCGAATTTGATTTATATTAAGAACAGTCTCATTATTAATCGCCTTCTCCAAAGCTTTTTTCATTTTTTGAAGGGATTGTTCAAAGGGAAACTGCCCACTAAGAGGTAAAACAAGCAACACATGAAACAAATCCGCTAACTCACTATAAATCTGTTGAGACTCTAATTGCCTTTGTAAGCTATATCCGGTTTTAATAAATGGATGAACGGGTTCAATCATGACTTTCAATGGGTCTTCTTTTATATGAGATACCAAAGGAGATACAACTCTCATGCCTTCCAGCTCATTTAACTGTTTTTTAAACTGGGTTAAGCTCTGAACTAAAGAGCGGATTTGTGTTTTTTCTGATTTTAATTGAGCTAAATAAAATCGGGCTAAGTCAAGCGAGGCCATAAGGGGATAAGAGGGGCTGCTTGATTGTAAAGCACGCAAATAAAACTCCAATCTCTCCATATTAATAAAAGTTCCTTGAACATGTAAGTATGACCCCATCGTCATAGCCGGTAAAGTTTTATGAGCGGATTGAATGACTAAATCAGCTCCAGCCTGAACAGCTGATGCCGGGAAAGGATCTTCTAATATAAAATGTGCCCCATGAGCTTCATCTACAATAACTGGGATTTGATGATAATGCGCAAATTCAATAATTCCTTTTAAGTTTCTCGTGATTCCATAATAGTTCGGGTTTGTTAAAATGACGGCTTTTGCAGATGGATACTGCTTAATTGCCTTTATAACATCTTCCTGGTCTACTCCTATACAAACATTAGCATTTCCATCATACTCTGGAGCTATAAATATAGGGCGAGCATTAGCCATTTTTAAAGCATTCAAAACAGATTTATGACAATCTCTTTGCACAATTACCGTATCATTCGGCGAAATAACAGATAGAATGGAAGCTAAATTTCCTACTGTAGATCCATTCACTAAAAAGTATGTCTTATCAACACCGTAAAGGTTAGCAGCTAAATGCTGGGATTCAGCAATAACCCCTTCAGGATCATGCAAGTCGTCCAATCCTGTCAGCTCTGTTACATCGATGTTTAGGATATCGGCAAATGGAGAACTGAATTTTCCAGGAAATACCCTGCCGTTTTTATGGCCAGGTACGTGAAAAGAGATAGTCTGTCTTAAATGATGTTCCTTCAATTTGGTAAATAAAGGGGTTTGGGATTGATCCATTGTAATCTCTCCTTCCCTATAAAGATTCAATAATATCTATTATAGCAATAAAAAAGATATCTTCTTAAAATTTTTCATAAAATAAACAGCCCCGTTATGAGGCTGTTTATTTTATGAATAAGCTATGTGAAAGTCTAATGTTGATTTTTGACTCATTTGAATAGAATGAAAGGAAAATGAGTTTCCCTTTCATTCCTTTCCCTTTCATTCCATTTCACTTCCAGCTTTCGTTGAATACATACAAAATAGTTATATTGCACGCATGGATCAAAAACAACAAAATCAATATCAAAGTTAACAAAGCCTAGGGAATCAAAAAGACAATTTCTTTAGCTTTTGAATGAAGTATGAATATAAGTCGGTATGAACTTGCAAATTAACCAATTCTTTTTCACAATGTGTACAAATAAAATGATGATGAATTTGTACTCCATTTTCCTTTAATTCATCGCATATCATACACGGGTCATTTGAATAAGTAAATGGATATTGGTTCATATGTCCACCTCCATTACTCATTTATTCTCTATAAGGCCGTCATCCATACTAAAAAAGATTAATAATATATCATACGCCGTAACACTATGTCTTGTTAATAAAAATAAAAAAAGACTAGCCAAATGGCTAATCTTTTTTCAATGGCCTGGCAACGTCCTACTCTCACAGGGGGAAACCCCCAACTACCATC
>NZ_AYSE01000015.1 GCF_000504165.1 Bacillus sp. FJAT-14578 | reverse complement strand
ATGGTAGTTGGGGGTTTCCCCCTGTGAGAGTAGGACGTTGCCAGGCATTCAAAGAGATTAGTCAAATGACTAATCTTTTTTTGTTTTTAGACAAAATTAGATGAAGGAACGAATATAATTAATAATATAGAAAATACATATTTTAGTTTTCTTATGTAATTTTTAGGGAATAGGTTTTGAAACCACGGAAATTTGGCAACTATAGAAATGGAAATATTAAGAGCGAATGCTTGAAAAATTTTTTCATAAATTTTATATTATAAATAAAGTCAAATATAGTCAAAGTCAGAAGGAGAGGCGTAATGCGAAACATATCTGATGTTATCGAGCAATATTTAAAACAGATTCTTGATTTAAGCCAAAAAGATGTTCTTGAAATTAAGAGAAATGAAATTGCTGATAAATTTCAATGTGTTCCCTCGCAAATTAATTATGTAATTAACACTAGATTTACGTTAGAAAGAGGATACATGGTAGAAAGCAAGCGAGGCGGCGGAGGTTTTATCCGAATCATAAAAGTAAAATCTCACGATGCGTCTCACTTATTTGAACAAGTCCTTAGCATTATCGGAGGACAAATTTCTCAAACAAGTGCAGAAAACCTTATTATTCGTTTAGTTGAAGAGAATGTAGTTACTAAGCGAGAAGCAAAAATCATTTTAAGCGTAATGGACCGTTCAATTATAGGAGTTGATTTGCCTTATCGTGATGAATTAAGAGCAAAATTGCTTAAAGCAATGCTCAATGCCTTGCGATATAGGTAATATAAACTCTAATGTAATTTGAAACTGGGGAGAGGTGACGTAATGGTTTGCCAGCAATGTAGTATAAGGCCCGCCACTTTACATTTTACAAAAGTAATAAATGGGGAAAAATCTGAAATCCATTTGTGTGAACAGTGTGCAAAAGAGAGTGGAGAAATGTTTATGATTCCAGGAGGTACAGGTTTTTCTATTAACAATTTGTTAGCGGGATTATTAAATATGGACTCATCACTTCAAGAATCTTCTGCACATGCATTTACCCAAAATAAAGTTCTGCAATGTCCTAATTGTAAATTGACTTATCGCCAGTTTGCGAAGTTTGGAAGGTTCGGATGTGCACAGTGTTATGCTACATTTGAACAATCCCTTAACCCTTTTTTAAAAAGGCTGCACGGGGGTAATCATGTCCATATAGGAAAAATTCCAAAGAGAATTGGAAGTAATCTTCATTTAAAAAAGGAATTAGAGAAACAAAAATTGAAATTAAAAGAATATATTGCAAAAGAGGAATTTGAAAAAGCTGCAATTTTACGAGATGAAATTAGAGAATTAGAAAAACGATTTCGAGAGAATAGGGAGGGAGAAGCATAAAAGATGGCGCACGAAGCATTTTTCAATCAAGCAATCAGTTCATGGATGGGCCAATCTGGACCCGATTCCGATATCGTATTGAGCAGTCGAATTCGCTTGGCGCGAAATTTAGATCCATATCTTTTCCCTACACTTTCAAGTAATGAACAAGCTTTAGAAATCATTAAACTTTTTAAAGAAAAATCTATAATTTCTTCTCATTCCGTATGGAAGTTTCAACTGTTGGAAATGACAAATCTAAAACCTTTGGAGAAGAGAGTATTAGTTGAAAAGCACTTAATTAGCCCGCAATTAGCTGAAGAATCCAACCTAGGGGCTTGTTTACTCTCTGAAAATGAAGAAATCAGCATTATGATAAATGAAGAAGATCATTTGCGTATACAGTGTTTATTTCCGGGCCTCCAACTTTCTGCTGCTTTAAAGGAAGCGAATGAATTAGATGATTGGATTGAACAATACGTAGATTATGCATTTAGCGAGCAAACAGGTTATTTAACAAGCTGTCCCACCAATGTTGGAACGGGATTAAGGGCATCAGTTATGATGCACTTGCCTGCTTTAGTGCTGACAAGGCAAATGAATCGTATTATTCCTGCAATTAATCAACTTGGTTTAGTTGTTAGAGGAACATATGGGGAAGGTAGTGAAGCACTAGGTAACATATTTCAAATTTCTAATCAAATAACATTGGGTAAATCCGAACAAGACATTGTAGATGATCTTAACAGTGTTGTTCAGCAGATTATTGCTCAAGAAAGATCAGCTAGGGATGCTTTAGTAAAGACATCCAACATAGAATTAGAAGATCGTGTTTTCCGTTCTTACGGGACACTTCTTTATAGTAGAATCATTGAATCAAAAGAAGCTTCTCAATGTTTATCCGATGTACGCTTAGGAATTGATTTTGGTTATATCCAAGATATTCCGAGAAGCATTTTAAATGAACTTATGGTTATGACACAACCGGGCTTTCTGCAACAATACGCGGGAGGAGCCTTAAGGCCCGATGAACGCGATATTAGAAGAGCTTCTCTTATTCGCGAATGTTTAACATTAAGAAAAGTAAATCCAACAAATACGGAGGGTGATGAATAAATGATGTTTGGTAGATTTACGGAGCGCGCACAAAAGGTCTTAGCTTTAGCGCAAGAAGAAGCATTAAGATTGGGACATAACAATATCGGCACAGAACATATTTTATTAGGAATTGTACGTGAAGGAGAAGGGATTGCAGCCAAAGCACTATTGGCTCTTGGCTTAGGGGCAGAAAAAATCCAGAAAGAAGTAGAATCCTTAATTGGTCGAGGCCAAGAAATTACCCAAACCATCCACTACACGCCGAGAGCTAAAAAGGTCATTGAATTGTCAATGGACGAAGCTCGTAAACTCGGACATTCTTACGTAGGGACAGAACATATTCTATTGGGACTCATACGTGAAGGAGAAGGCGTAGCTGCTCGAGTTTTAAATAATGTAGGCGTAAGTCTAAATAAAGCGAGACAACAAGTCTTGCAATTGCTGGGAAGCAATGAGGCTACTTCCAGTCATCAAGGAGGAAATGCAGCGAATGCTAACACTCCAACTCTCGATAGCCTTGCACGTGATTTAACGGTTATTGCACGTGAAGGAAGGTTAGATCCAGTTATTGGGCGCAGTAAGGAAATTCAGCGTGTGATTGAAGTGTTGAGCCGCCGTACTAAAAATAATCCAGTGTTAATTGGGGAGCCGGGTGTAGGTAAAACGGCAATTGCTGAAGGGCTGGCACAACAAATTGTGAACAATGAGGTTCCTGAAATTTTACGAGATAAGCGTGTCATGACTCTCGATATGGGAACAGTAGTAGCGGGAACGAAATATCGCGGGGAATTTGAAGATCGTCTGAAGAAGGTGATGGATGAAATCCGCCAAGCAGGAAATATTATTTTATTCATTGACGAACTTCATACATTGATCGGAGCGGGTGGTGCAGAAGGAGCAATTGATGCATCCAATATTCTAAAACCATCTTTAGCCCGTGGCGAGCTTCAATGTATTGGGGCTACTACACTTGATGAATACCGTAAATATATTGAAAAAGATGCAGCACTTGAGCGCCGTTTCCAGCCAATTCAAGTGGACGAACCAACTATAGAAGAGTCTATTCAAATCTTACAAGGCTTAAGAGATCGCTATGAAGCCCATCACCGTGTTTCTATTACGGATGAAGCTATTGAACAGGCCGTCAAGTTATCGGATCGCTATATTTCTGATCGCTTCCTTCCTGATAAGGCCATTGACTTAATTGATGAGGCTGGCTCAAAAGTACGTTTGCGTTCCTTTACAACGCCGCCTAATTTAAAAGAATTAGAGCAAAAATTAGAGTCTGTGCGCAAAGAAAAAGATGCAGCTGTTCAAGGGCAAGAGTTTGAAAAAGCCGCTTCTTTACGTGATACAGAACAAAGATTACGTGAGGAATTAGAAGAAACGAAAAAAGTTTGGAAAGAGAAGCAAGGTCAAGAAAATTCCGAAGTGACAGTAGAAGATATCGCGATGGTTGTTTCTAGCTGGACTAGAATTCCAGTATCTAAGCTAGCGCAAGAAGAAACGGATCGTTTATTAAATATGGAAGAAATCTTGCATTCACGTGTAATTGGTCAAGAGGAAGCTGTCAAAGCCATTGCAAAGGCTGTGCGCCGTGCTCGTGCAGGATTAAAAGATCCAAAAAGACCGATTGGGTCATTTGTCTTCCTGGGGCCGACAGGAGTTGGAAAAACAGAGTTGGCTCGTGCATTAGCTGAGTCTATGTTTGGTGATGAAGATGCGATGATTCGCATTGATATGTCTGAGTATATGGAGAAGCATTCTACATCCCGTCTTGTTGGTTCGCCTCCAGGTTACGTAGGCTACGAAGAGGGAGGCCAATTAACTGAAAAAGTGAGAAGAAAACCTTACTCCGTTGTACTATTAGATGAAATTGAAAAGGCCCATCCTGATGTATTCAATATTCTCTTGCAAGTATTAGAAGATGGGCGTCTCACGGATTCAAAAGGACGTACAGTTGATTTCCGAAATACAATTCTGATCATGACATCCAATGTAGGAGCAGATACTTTAAAACGAAATAAATACGTGGGCTTCAATGTACAAGATGAGAGTCAAGATTATAAGGATATGAAGGGTAAAGTGATGGGGGAACTTAAACGTGCGTTCCGTCCTGAATTCTTAAACCGTATCGATGAAATCATTGTATTCCATTCTTTAGAAAAGAAACATTTACAACACATTGTCACATTAATGTCCAAACAATTAACAACGCGTTTGAAAGAACAAGAAATTGAACTTCAACTAACGGATAAAGCGATTGAAAAAATTGCTGAAGAAGGGTTCGATCCAGAGTACGGAGCCCGTCCACTTCGCCGTGCTATTCAAAAACATATTGAAGATCGTTTATCTGAAGAATTATTGAAAGGGGAAATTCAAAGAGGTCAAAAAGTGGAACTTGATGTGGCTGATGGTGAATTTATTGTTCGAGCGACAGAAGCCAGCGGAATTAGTTAATAGGACAAAATAGTTATGAACAACAGGCATACGTTTATAAGTCGTATGCCTTCTTTTTTCTTAAAAGAGGCTTTTCAAAAAGTCTGAAAAAAATGATCATCGAATTTACTTGTACAGGACGTGGCGGTCTTTATTCGGGCGGTGTCAGCTGTATTGGACGCTACTCACGTCTTAACAACATATCCCCGAAAAAGAAGAACACTTTTTCTTCGTGCGAGGATTATGCTTTCGTAGTGACCAGCTTGCGCTCCGTTTCTTGGAAAAGTAAATCATTTTTCCGGCGTACGATGAAGAATCGTGAGAAGCTTTCCTTGATGCTCAAAGCGGTGCTTCCTTGAATTTCTCGGTCCTTTTTGTCCTCCTTTTTGAATAAATACTAAAATACAGGCAGCGAGGTTAGAAACATGGCAAAGAAAAAAACAAAATTTATGTGTAACGATTGTGGGTATGAATCCCCGAAGTGGATGGGAAAGTGTCCAGGTTGCGGAAAATGGAACACAATGGTGGAAGAAGTAGAACAAGTGACGGCAAATCGTAGAGGGGCCTTCGCGGGGGCTGCTGCTTCTGTATCTTTAAAGCCGCAATCTATCAGTTCCATCGAATCTACTAGTGAACCGAGAATTTTCACGAAGCTAGCGGAATTAAATAGGGTATTAGGCGGAGGAATTGTTAAAGGTTCTTTAGTGTTAATAGGAGGAGACCCAGGGATTGGTAAATCCACACTTCTTTTACAAACATCAGCTCAATTAGCGGAGAGTGATTATAAGGTACTTTATATTTCAGGCGAGGAATCTACAAAACAAACGAAACTTCGGGCTGATCGGCTTGATATTAATGCTCCTCAGTTATATGTCCATTCAGAAACCAATTTGGAGCTTATCACCCACATCATTTCCGAGATGAGTCCGGATTTTGTAGTTATTGATTCCATTCAAACGATTTACCACCCAGACATTACATCGGCTCCCGGGAGTGTATCCCAAGTCAGAGAATGTACGGCTGATTTAATGAGAATTGCTAAAACGAAAGGAATTGCAATCTTTATTGTCGGGCATGTTACAAAGGAAGGGGCTATCGCTGGTCCGAGATTATTAGAACATATGGTGGACACAGTGCTGTACTTCGAAGGAGAAAGACACCATACATATCGAATCTTAAGGGCGGTAAAAAACCGTTTTGGTTCTACAAATGAAATGGGAATCTTTGAAATGAAGGAAATAGGACTGGAAGAAGTATTGAATCCTTCTGAAATTTTTCTTGAAGAACGTTCGCAGGGAGCAGCTGGTTCAATTGTTGTTGCATCTATGGAAGGAACAAGACCCGTTTTAGTAGAATTACAAGCATTAATTAGTCCGACCAGTTTTGGAAACCCAAGAAGAATGGCCACAGGTATCGACCATAACCGGGTATCGCTCATCATGGCAGTATTAGAGAAGCGGGTAGGTCTTTTATTACAAAACCAAGATGCCTACTTAAAGGTAGCTGGAGGAGTAAAGTTGGATGAGCCAGCTATTGACTTGGCTGTCGCGGTCAGTATTGCTTCTAGCTTTCGAGATGTTCCGTCCCACCCAACCGATGTGGTGATTGGTGAAATCGGATTAACGGGAGAGGTACGCCGTGTTTCCCGCATTGAGCAACGTGTCCAAGAAGCTGCCAAACTGGGGTTTAAACGAGTTATTCTTCCGGAGAAAAATTTGGGAGGATGGAGTGTTCCAAAGGGCGTAGAAGTTGTCGGGGTTTCGACTGTGGCTGAGGCACTGCAGTACACACTAGGGGGATAGGAATGGAGAAGGAAAAAGAAAAAGTCAATGACCAACAAATCTCTGAGATTTTGAAACTGGTGGCACCAGGAACACCGATCAGGGAAGGAATTGATAATGTATTGAGGGCTAAAACGGGAGGTCTGATTGTTTTAGGTTATAACGATCAAGTAAAGCATCTCGTAGATGGCGGATTCTCTATCAACTGTATATTTACCCCTGCACATTTATATGAGTTGGCTAAGATGGATGGGGCCATTATTTTAAATGAAGGAGGGAATAAAATTTTATTCGCCAATGCACAGCTTATTCCTAATCCTTCAACTCCTTCTTCGGAAACAGGTATGCGCCATCGGACAGCTGAACGAGTAGCAAGACAAACAGGAGCTTTGGTGATTGCTATCTCTCAAAGAAGGAATGTCATTACTTTATACAAAGGCTCCCTCCAATACGTCCTGAAAGATATTGGTGTGATTTTAGCAAAGGCTAATCAAGCTCTGGAAACATTGGAAAAATATAAATCTGTGCTGGATGATTCCATTAACAATTTAACTGCTTTGGAGTTTGAAGAACAAGTGACCCATGTCGAGGTCATTCAATCTTTGCATCGTATCGAAATGGTTTTGCGGATTAAAAATGAAATCTTAAGTTATATTGGCGAATTAGGAGTAGAAGGACGTTTAATCCGCTTACAGATGAATGAACTATTAGCCGATGTAGAGCAAGAGGCCGTACTTCTCATGAAAGACTACACGTTTGACCCTGAACAAGATCCATATAAAATTATCGCCAAAATGCAAGAGCTTTTTAATAATGTACTGCTGGATGATCAAACTTTGCTTCGCCTGATGGGTTATCCTGTTTACACGAGTTTTGAGGATCCTGTCCAGCCGAGAGGATATCGGATGCTTCATAAAATCCCTCGTCTTCCAATTATCATTATTGAGAATCTAATCGAGCAATTCGGCCATTTAAAAGGTGTGTTCAATGCGTCGGTAGAAGAGCTCGATGAGGTAGAGGGGATTGGTGAAATTCGGGCAAAAAAAATCAAAGAGGGGCTAAAACGGCTAAAAGAGCAATATTTCTTGAACAGAAAAATTTGAAAGCACGGGAAATGTTATTTTAAAACATAACATTTTAGTTACAAATTGTACTTTAGAGCAAATAAAAGGTTTCAATCATTGTAAACTGTTTATAATGAATAAAAGGGAGGTGAGTACGTGTTAAAACGTATTGTACAATTATTCTTTATCATCACAGGCGGAACACTAGGTGTGTTTTTTATACCAGAACTTATAGATTTATTAAATATGCAAGGTATTACTTTCTTAGAAAAATCATATGTTCATGCTGTGTTGGGGGCATTGCTTTTTTACATCGTGACATTTTGGGTTGTAGATTATGTCGTCAACTTCATTCGCTGGTTTGAAGAAACATTAGTGAAAGCTCCAGTGACAGATGTGTTATTCGGAAGTCTAGGGTTAATCCTTGGGTTAGTGGTGGCTTATTTAGTGGTATTACCTTTAAAAAGTATCCAGATTCAAGTGGTCAACACCGTGCTCCCAATCTTCTTAACCATTTTATTAGGTTACTTAGGTTTCCAAGTGGGATTCAAAAAGCGAGATGAGCTTGTTAACCTCTTCTCTATCCCGGCTCGTCTAGGAAAGAAAAAGGCGCAGGAAGAAGAACAAGAAGCTGCAGCTAAAAAGTTAAAGATTTTAGACACAAGTGTTATTATTGATGGACGTATCGCCGATATCTGTCAAACAGGGTTTCTAGAGGGAATCATGGTTATTCCCCAATTTGTCTTAGAAGAGCTTCAACATATCGCTGATTCCTCCGATGTATTAAAACGAAATCGTGGAAGAAGAGGGCTGGATATTTTAAACCGTATTCAAAAAGAACTTTCAATTAAAGTGGAGATTTATGAAGGCGATTTCGATGAGATTCAGGAAGTAGATAGTAAGTTGGTGAAATTAGCGAAATTAACGTCGGGTGTAGTCGTAACAAATGATTTCAATTTAAATAAAGTATGTGAATTACAAAATGTAGCTGTGTTAAACATCAATGATTTAGCTAATGCGGTAAAGCCGGTTGTATTACCCGGGGAAGAATTAAATGTACTGGTCATTAAAGATGGAAAAGAGCATAATCAAGGTGTTGCTTATCTGGATGATGGTACAATGATTGTAGTAGAAGATGGAAGAGACTATATTGGGAAAAGCATTGATGTGCTAGTAACGAGTGTATTGCAAACGTCAGCAGGACGGATGATTTTTGCCAAACCTAAATTACTGGAAAAAGCTTTATAAAGTAGCAGGTCCAGTTTTGTACCACTGATACTAATATGGAGTAAATACATTGTGGCGGGCGGTTTATCCCTATTGGAATAAAGGGGAGCCGCCCGTTTAAACGGATAAAGAAAAAGATAGAGGAGAAGGCGTTATGAATTATAAGGTAGTGATTCCTGCTGCCGGTCAAGGAAAACGTATGAAGGCGGGAAAAAATAAACAGTTTATTAAACTGCGTGATGTTCCTGTCATTATTCATACTCTTCGAGTGTTTGAGCGGGATACTTGGTGCGAAGAAATTATTTTAGTGGTCAATCAAGATGAAATGAGACAGTTTGAAGAACTTTTGTCTTCTTATCATATGAACAAAGTTTGTTCTCTTATAATAGGGGGGGAAGAGCGCCAGCATAGTGTTTATAATGGATTAAAAGCCTTAAAGGATGAAGGAATCGTATTAATTCATGATGGCGCTAGACCATTCGTGACAGAAGAAATAATTCACCGGTTAGTACATGTTGCTTTTGAGGAAAAAGCAGCTGTCCTCGGAGTTCCGGTGAAAGATACGATGAAGAGGGTTCGAGATGGGTATATTATAGATACTATTGAACGCTCAAGCTTGTGGGCCATTCAAACGCCGCAAGCTTTTCTTGTTCCATTCATTAAGCATGCTCATGAACAGGCAAGAAAACAATCACTCATGGGGACAGATGATGCCAGCTTAGTTGAACAACTAGGAGAACGAGTGAAAGTTGTAGAGAGTGATTATGATAACATCAAATTAACAACTCCGGAAGATTTATGGTATGCTGAAGCCATTCTACAAAAAAGAGAACAAACAAAGTAAGGTGGGAGTAAGATGAATATTCGAATCGGGCAAGGGTTTGACGTGCATCAATTTGCTGAGGGGAGGCCTCTTATTATCGGGGGGATCGAGATTCCCTATCATGTCGGGTTGTTAGGGCATTCAGACGCAGATGTATTGCTGCATACTATTTCTGATGCCTTATTAGGGGCGGTTGCTAAAGGCGATATTGGCAAACACTTTCCAGACACAGCCCAAGAGTTTAAAGATGCAGACTCTGCGGAATTATTAAAGCAAGTGTGGAATATGGTAAAGGCGGATGGATATGAACTGAGTAATGTAGATTGTACCATCATTGCTCAAAAACCTAAAATGGCACCGTATATTGAAGCAATGAGAGAGCGAATCGCTGCCTTATTAGAGGTAAACATTTCTCAAGTGAACGTTAAAGCAACTACCACAGAGAAACTGGGCTTTACAGGACGAGAAGAGGGAATTGCAGCCCAAGCAGCTGTACTTGTTTATCAAAAATAAAGCAGACGTTCTTTGCCAACTTGTTGTTTGGTGTTAAAATAAGCATGGATAATACATATGATGGATAAATTGGAGGGCACTCAAATCATGTCAAATGAAGTACGCGTCCGTTATGCGCCAAGTCCGACTGGACATCTCCACATCGGAAATGCGCGAACGGCATTATTTAACTACTTGTTTGCAAGAAATCAAAACGGAAAATTTATTATTCGTATTGAAGATACTGATAAAAAGAGAAATATTGAAGGCGGAGAAGAAAGTCAGCTGAAATATTTAAAATGGCTCGGCATTGATTGGGACGAGAGCATTGATGTAGGCGGAGAATATGGGCCGTACCGTCAATCAGAACGAACAGAGATTTATCAAAAATATACAGAAGAGCTCCTTGAAAAAGGGCTAGCCTATAAATGTTACTGTACGGAAGAAGAGCTGGAGCAAGAACGTGAGCAGCAATCTGCACAAGGACAAACACCGCAGTACTCAGGCAGATGCCGTCATTTAACAGAAGACCAGCGTACAGAGCTAGAAAAAGAAGGGCGTCAACCGAGCGTTCGCTTTGCTGTGCAAAGTGATCGTGTGTATACGTTTAATGATATGGTAAAAGGTGAATTATCATTTGAAGCGAATGGTATCGGTGATTTTGTTATTGTCAAAAAAGATGGCACACCAACTTACAACTATGCAGTGGCAGTTGACGACCATTTAATGAAAATGACTCATATTTTACGCGGAGATGATCATATTTCCAATACGCCTAAACAACTAATGATCTATGAAGCGTTTGGATGGGAAGCTCCTGTTTTTGGACATATGACGTTAATTGTTAACGAAAGCCGCAAAAAATTAAGTAAGCGTGACGAGTCTATTATTCAATTCATTGAGCAATATGCAGATTTAGGTTATTTGCCTGAAGCATTATTTAACTTTATTACACTTTTAGGATGGTCTCCAGGAGGAGAAGAAGAACTTTTCTCTAAGGAAGAGTTCATCAAAATTTTTGATGCGGAGCGTCTTTCTAAATCACCAGCATTATTTGATACCCAAAAGCTTCGTTGGATGAATAACCAGTATATTAAGCAGTTAGAGGTAGATCGATTGGTGGAACTTTCTCTACCGCATTTAATTAAAGCTGGTAAAGTAGAAGACAATATGGATGAGGAAAAGACGCAGTGGGTGCGCGACCTTATTGTTCTTCACCAGGAAAAAATGAGCTATGGAGCGGAAATCGTTGAGTTAACGGATTTGTTCTTTAAGCAAGATATTGAATATAATGAAGAAGCAAAAGAAGTATTGGAAGAGGAACAAGTACCAGAAGTGCTGAAGGCTTTTGCCGAAGAAATCAAGTCATTAGATGACTTCTCTGCTGATGCGATTAAAGCGGCAACAAAAGCGGTACAAAAGGGGACTGGACATAAAGGGAAAAAGTTATTTATGCCGATCCGTGTAGCCACAACCGGCCAAACACATGGACCAGATCTTCCACAAGCAATTCATTTGCTTGGAAAAGAAACAGTTTTGGCTCGTTTAGAGCGAGTTATTAGTTAACAACAAAGAAATTTTATAATATAGTAAAGATATATTGATATGATTGAAAAGCGTTGAGAAGGAGAAGTAAAAAGCGTGACCATTGCAGAGAGAACCGTCTTAGGCTGAGAACGGTTCATGAGTCGACCTTTTGAAATGCACCTTTGAGCCTTTTGTTGAACGAAAACCCTTTTAGTAAACAAAAGCGGATTCTCTACCGTTATAAGAGCAGAGTTGAGGCCTAACAGGTCTAAACAGAGTGGAACCGCGTAAATAATTACGTCTCTGTGTCTTAGACACAGAGGCGTTTTTTATTTGTTCTATGAACTATCCGGATAAAGATTAAAGGTAAAAATAAGGGGGGATGGATGTATGTTTAAGTCGTTAAAAGAGGATATTGAAGTAATTTTCGATCAAGATCCGGCAGCAAGAAGTTATATAGAAGTCATTTTAACGTATTCAGGTCTACATGCCATTTGGTCGCATCGGTTGGCTCATGCACTTTTTAAAAGAAAATGGTTTTTCCTTGCCCGCGCTATCTCACAAATCAGCCGTTTTTTTACGGGAATTGAAATTCACCCTGGCGCTAAAATCGGCCGTCGTTTTTTTATTGACCACGGAATGGGAATTGTTATTGGGGAAACGTGTGAGATTGGTGATAATGTGACAGTCTATCAAGGGGTAACACTAGGCGGAACAGGGAAAGAAAAGGGGAAACGCCATCCGACAATTGAGGATAATGTATTGATTGCCACAGGTGCTAAGGTGCTTGGTTCCATAACAGTTGGAGCAAATTCCAAAATAGGAGCAGGCTCGGTTGTCCTGCACCCCGTTCCACCCAATTCCACTGTAGTTGGAATTCCAGGGAAGGTTAGGATAAAAAATGGTGTGCGTATTGATAAAGACTTAAACCATCGAGACTTACCAGATCCGGTAGCAGACAGATTTAAGGAATTGGAAGAAGAACTGGAAACGTTAAAGCAAGAGCTTAAGCAACTAAAAGAAGGGACGTATGAACATGGCCATTAAACTTTATAATACACTTACCCGTCAAAAAGAAGAGTTTCACCCATTGGAAGAAAATAAAGTGAAAATGTATGTATGCGGTCCAACTGTGTATAACTATATTCACATTGGAAATGCAAGACCAGCCATTGTATTTGATACAGTTCGCCGTTATTTGGAGTTTAGAGGGTATGAAGTACAATACGTATCTAATTTTACAGATGTTGATGATAAGTTGATTAAAGCAGCTAATGAATTGGGAGAAGATGTACCAAGTATTGCAGAACGTTTTATTGAAGCGTATTTCGAAGATGTATCCGCGTTAGGGTGCAAAAAAGCAACAGTCCATCCTCGTGTAACGGAAAACATGGATATCATTATCGACTTTATTTCCACACTTATTGAAAAAGACTATGCTTATGAAGCGGGCGGTGATGTGTATTACCGTACGCGTAAATTTGATGAATATGGAAAGCTATCTCACCAATCCATTGATGAGTTGCGTCTCGGGACCCGAATTGAAGTAGGGGAGAAAAAACAGGACCCTTTAGATTTTGCGTTGTGGAAAGCGGCCAAAGAAGGAGAGATTTACTGGGATAGCCCGTGGGGGAAAGGAAGACCGGGGTGGCATATCGAATGTTCTGCGATGGCTCGGAAATACCTTGGAGATACGATTGATATCCATGCAGGGGGACAGGATTTAGCATTCCCTCATCATGAAAATGAAATCGCCCAATCTGAAGCCTTAACGGGAAAAACGTTTGCTAAGTATTGGCTGCATAACGGTTATATTAATATTGATAATGAAAAAATGTCAAAGTCGCTCGGAAATTTTGTCCTTGTCCATGACATCATAAAAAAACATGCGCCTCAGCTTTTACGCTTTTTTATTTTATCAGTTCATTATCGCCATCCAATCAACTATAACGATGAAATCTTAGAGAACACACGAAAAGGGTTGGAACGTCTTCAAACATCTTACATGAATTTGAAACATCGCCTTGAAAGTTCTACCAATTTGACCGACCATGATGAAGATTGGATCAGAAAGATTAAAGACTTAAATGAGACGTTTATTCGTGAAATGGACGATGATTTTAACACAGCGAATGCCATTGCCGTCTTATTTGATTTATCTAAACAAGCGAATCTTTATTTGGTGGAAAAAAACACATCCCAAACGGTTATTCAAGCGTTTATCAGGGAATTTGAAAATTTAACAAGTGTATTAGGTTTGGACTTTGCCAAGGAAGAATTGTTGGATGAAGAAATTGAAGCTCTTATTCAGCAACGCATTGAAGCGAGAAAAAACCGTGATTTTGCGTTAGCTGATCGAATTCGAGACGAGTTGAAAGATCAAAACATCATTCTAGAAGATACAGCACAAGGAACGAGATGGAAAAGAGGATAAATGTTGATGGAGGAAAGTTTAAAGCAAATTGATGCAAAACAGTTAAACAGTTTAGCCCTGGCTTATATGGGAGATAGTGTATTTGATGTGTATGTTCGTCATCATCTTCTGGCAAGCGGAGCGATTCGCCCTAACCACCTGCACAATCAAGCCAAAAGATTCGTTTCGGCGAAAGCACAAGCGAAAGTAGTTCTTATGTTGAGAGAAGAAGGCTTTTTCTCTGAAGAAGAAACAGCTGTTTTAAAGCGGGGACGCAATGCTAAATCAGGAACAGTCCCTAAAAATACTGATGTTCAAACTTATCGTTATAGTACAGCTTTTGAAGCCTTAATCGGCTATCATTATTTATTGAAAAATGAAGTTCGAATGGAAGATATTATCTTTACAGCTATTCGTTTGATAGAGGAGCAGAAAGGAGGAAAATAATGCAACAGGAATATATTATCGGAAGAAATCCTGTATTAGAGGCGTTAAAGTCTGGAAGAGAAATTAATAAGATGTGGGTGGCGGAAGGAGCGCAAAAAGGATCGATTAATCAGATTGTTCAATTAGCGAAGCAAAACGGTGTATTAACCCAAGTAGTTCCAAAGAGGAAGATTGAACAGATGGTGGAGGGCAATCATCAAGGGGTTATAGCCCAGGTAGCGGCGTATGAGTATGCGGAGTTGGAAGACTTATTCCGGAAAGCTGAAGAGCGAAACGAAACTCCATTCTTTTTATTACTGGATGAAATTGAAGATCCTCATAACTTAGGATCTATCATGAGGACAGCGGATGCAGTCGGTGCGCATGGAATCATCATTCCCAAACGTAGAGCAGTCGGCTTGACGGCAACAGTCGCAAAAGCGTCTACCGGTGCGATTGAACATATTCCAGTTACGAGAGTAACCAACTTATCGAGAACAATCGATGAGTTGAAAGATAAGGGACTATGGGTGGCTGGAACAGATGCAAAAGGAACAGATGATTATCGTCAACTTGACGGAACGATGCCTCTTTTATTAGTTATTGGCAGCGAAGGAAAAGGGATGAGTCGGATTATTCGTGATAAGTGTGATTTTCTCGTTCGTTTGCCGATGGTCGGTCAAGTTACCTCTTTAAACGCTTCAGTAGCAGCTAGTTTATTAATGTATGAGGTATTTCGTAAACGTCATCCGCTAGGTGAATGAGGAAATGAATATCCTGCTTGTTGATGGATACAACATCATTGGTGCATGGCCGGAATTACGCCGATTAAAAGATGGGGATTTACCGGCCGCCCGTGATTTGTTGATTGAAAAAATGGCTGAATACAAAGCGTACACTGGTTTTCGTGTTATTGTTGTGTTTGACGCCCACCTTGTGCAAGGTATTGAGAAAAAAACGAAAGATCACACTGTTGAAGTTATTTTTACGAGAGAGAATGAAACTGCGGATGAACGAATTGAAAAGCTTGCGAAATCCTTAAATAATATCAAAACACAAATTCATGTAGCAACTTCTGATTTCACGGAGCAGTGGGCCATCTTTGGGCAAGGGGCTTTGAGGAAATCTGCCCGAGAGTTGAGAAATGAGATGCTTGAAATTGAAAAAGATATTAAGCAAGATGTGAAATCTATTCAAGAAAAAAAACCGACAACCCGTGTTCAACTTTCCAGTAATATTGCAGAAATATTCGAAAAATGGCGCCGGGGAGAACGCTGAGACGGTTGACGCTTTAAAAAAAGCTACTGTATAATATTTCTATCTACATGCGGTCGGGGGGATTAGCGTGGGCTCTAAAATGGGGAGAAAGTCAATCACACATTTGGATCAACAAGAGGATGAAGAAATTGTAGAATTGGTGCACAAAGGCGATAGTGATGCATTAGAATACTTAATTCATAAGTATAAAAATTTTGTGCGCGCAAAAGCAAGGTCGTACTTTCTAATTGGGGCAGATCGCGAAGATATCGTTCAAGAGGGAATGATAGGCTTATATAAAGCAATTCGTGACTTTAGGGAAGACAAGCTTACTTCCTTTAAAGCATTTGCTGAGTTATGTATAACACGTCAAATTATTACAGCTATTAAAACGGCTACAAGACAAAAACATATTCCATTAAACTCGTATGTATCGTTGGACAAACCAATTTATGACGAAGAATCAGATCGGACTTTAATGGATGTCATTTCCGGGGCTAAGGTAATGGATCCCGAAGAGCTCATCATCAACCAAGAAGAGTTCGATGACATTGAATTGAAAATGGCTGAACTTTTAAGTGACTTAGAGCGAAAGGTATTAGTCCTATATTTGGACGGACGTTCTTATCAAGAAATATCCGAAGAACTGAACAGGCATGTTAAATCTATTGATAATGCTTTACAAAGAGTAAAGCGGAAGCTTGAACGATATTTGGAGTATCGAGAGATTACTTTATAGAGGCTGTTTAAAAAGTCTGGGGAAAATGACCGTCGAATTTACTTGTACAGGAAGTACTGATCCGACGTTCGCCACAGGACGTGGCGGTTCTTAGTCGGGCGTCGTCAGCTTGCTTTTCCGCTACTCGCGTATTACATGCATATCCTCGAAAAAGAAGAACACTTTTTTTCGTGCGAAGAGAATGCTTTCGTAGTGACCAGCTTGCGCTCCGTTCCTTGGAAAAGAAAATCACTTTTCCGGCGTGCGATGAAGAATCGTGAGAAGCTTTCCTTGAACTTCTCGGTTCTTTTTGTCCTCCTTTTTGCACACACATTTATAGTTTCTTTTCGACCTTATATTGACATTAAAAGAAGCAGTATGTTAACTTTTTATGGACATCATCAATATATTAGGTGGTTTAACATGCGTAAAAAAGTGATACTCGCTTGTGAAGAATGTGGCAGTCGCAATTACACAACCATGAAAAGTGACGAAAACTCTCAAGAGCGATTGGAAATAAAAAAGTTTTGCAAGGCTTGTAACAATCATACGAGTCATCGTGAGACGAAGTAGTAAAATGTTTTATAATAAATAGATTAGGCACCCCTGTATAATTGGAGGTAACTTATTAATGAATCGTCTTGGGAAATTTTTGCGTGACGTCGTACGCGAAATGAAAAAAGTGAGTTGGCCAAAGCGGAAAGAGCTAACAACTTATACGATTACGGTTTTAACGACTGTTGTTCTCATGACTGTCTTTTTTGCTGCGGTTGATTTGGGCATTTCTTCTTTAATTCGACTAGTGCTTGAATAATCTGCCCAAAAAGATGGTATAATAATCAGAGAATAGTTTTTATTTAAAAAGCCCGGGAACGGGTTTTTTAATTTGCCTTTTAATTTACTGCAGATGGTAAATTAAGTGAGGTGCAATCCTATTTAAAAGCGATTGGGGAGGGACGGACGGATAGTCCTCATAAATGGAGAAAAATTGGTATGTTGTCCATACTTATTCTGGATATGAAAATAAAGTGAAAACAAATCTTGAAAAGCGCGTTGAAACAATGGCGATGCAAGATAAAATTTTTCGTGTAGTGGTTCCAGAAGAAGAAGAAACAGAAATTAAAAATAACAAAACAAAAGTGACAAAGAAAAAGGTGTTCCCAGGCTACGTACTAGTGGAATTGATCATGACGGATGATTCCTGGTATGTTGTAAGAAATACACCAGGGGTGACAGGTTTCGTTGGCTCAAGTGGCTCTGGGTCTAAACCGACTCCGCTTTTACCTGATGAGGTAACGATGATTCTTAAACGAATGGGTATGAATGAAGAACATGCAGAATTTGACTTCGAATTAAATGAAACGGTTATGGTAAAAGAAGGGCCATTCGCTAATTTCGAAGGAGCCATTGAAGAAATTGATATGGACAAGCGCAAAATTAAAGTTCTTGTGAATATGTTCGGACGTGAAACGCCAGTGGAATTAGATTTTGATCAAATTGATAAAATATAATTCCAAAAAACTTGCATTTATTGAAGATTGATGATAATATTTCATAAGTCAGTATGTCTCAATAAAAAGAGACTTATAACACAAATTCCTTATTTGATATAAAGGAACATTTGAGTGGGAGGGTATCACCCTATTACCACATCACGGACTTAAGGAGGTGTGTCTCGTGGCTAAAAAAGTAATTAAAATGGTTAAATTGCAAATCCCTGCTGGTAAAGCTAATCCAGCGCCGCCGGTTGGTCCAGCATTGGGTCAAGCAGGTGTAAACATCATGGGATTCTGTAAAGAATTTAACGCTCGCACAGCTGACCAAGCTGGTTTAATTATCCCTGTTGAAATTACGGTGTTTGAGGACCGTTCATTTACATTTATTACGAAAACTCCTCCTGCTGCTGTATTGCTTAAAAAAGCAGCTGGTATCGAGTCTGGTTCTGGCGAGCCGAATCGTAATAAAGTTGCAACAGTCAAGCGTGATAAAGTACGTGAGATTGCTGAAACAAAAATGCCTGACCTTAATGCTGCTAGCGTAGAAGCTGCTATGCGCATGGTTGAAGGTACAGCGCGCAGCATGGGTATCGTTATTGAAGACTAATCCCGTGTTCGGACAGGTTGTTGAAGGTTGCGAGTAGGAAATATCCAATTCGCAACCTTTATTCGTGGGAGGTTATTCCGCTAAAACCACATAAGGAGGAAATTAATAATGGCTAAAAGAGGTAAAAAGTACGTAGAAGCTGCTAAATTAGTAGACCGTACACAAGCTTATGCGGTAGCTGAAGCTATCGAATTAGTAAAGAAAACAAACAATGCGAAATTTGATGCAACAGTAGAAGTTGCTTTCCGTTTAGGAGTAGATCCTAAGAAAGCAGATCAACAAATTCGTGGCGCAGTTGTATTACCGCATGGTACTGGTAAAGTGCAACGCGTATTAGTATTCGCAAAAGGTGAAAAAGCGAAAGAAGCAGAAGCGGCAGGAGCTGACTATGTTGGCGATGCAGACTACATCAACAAAATCCAACAGGGTTGGTTTGAGTTTGATGTAATCGTAGCTACACCTGACATGATGGGTGAAGTTGGTAAATTAGGTCGCGTATTAGGACCTAAAGGTTTAATGCCAAACCCTAAAACTGGTACAGTTACATTTGATGTAACAAAAGCTGTTAACGAAATCAAAGCTGGTAAAGTTGAATACCGCGTTGATAAAGCTGGTAACATCCATGTACCAATCGGGAAAGTTTCTTTCGATAACGAAAAATTAATCGAAAACTTCGCAACAATTCACGAGACAATGTTAAAGGTAAAACCATCAGCTGCTAAAGGTACTTATATGAAGAACGTAGCAGTAACTTCTACGATGGGCCCTGGTATCAAAGTTGATCCAGCAACATTCGCTGCGAAGAACTAATTTAAAGTAGAATTTTCCATTTGACTTAAAGTGAGTCATTTATTATAATAGATTTTGTTGTTGAAAAAGAAATCATTTGTACCGTAGACAGTAGGTGCCTTAACGGCTTAATTTCCTGCCTAGGTGTATTATAAAAGCATTTGTGTGTTTTGTGTGCTTATAATACCTCCATGTCTGCCATGGAGGTATTTGTCTGCATTACACCTTGTTGATACGAGTGTACGGAACGAAATCTACAGGAGGTGTAACAATGAGCAAAGCAGTTGAAGCTAAAAAACAAGTAGTATCTGAAATCGCTTCTAAATTACGTGAAAGCAAATCAACAGTTGTTGTTGACTATCGTGGTTTAACAGTTGCGCAAGTAACTGAACTACGTAAAACTTTACGTGAAGCTGGTGTTGAGTTCAAAGTATACAAAAACACTTTAACTCGTCGTGCGGCTGAAGAAGCTGAATTAGCTGGTTTAAACGAATACCTAACAGGACCAAACGCAATTGCCTTCAGTACTGAAGATGTAATCGCTCCTGCGAAAGTATTAAACGACTTCGCTAAAAAGAATGAAGCTCTAGAAATTAAAGCTGGTGTTATCGAAGGAAACATCGCGTCTGTTGAAGAAGTTAAAGCTCTTGCTGAACTTCCATCTCGCGAAGGCTTACTTTCTATGTTGCTTAGCGTTCTTCAAGCTCCAATCCGCAACCTTGCACTTGCTGCAAAAGCTGTTGCTGATCAAAAGGAAGAGCAAGGCGCTTAATTTAAACATTAATCTTTTTTCAATAATATGAAAAGCAAAAATAAGGAGGATATTAAAATGACTAAAGAACAAATCATTGAAGCGGTTAAAAATATGACTGTTTTAGAACTTAACGACTTAGTAAAAGCTATCGAAGAAGAGTTTGGTGTAACTGCAGCTGCTCCTGTAGCTGTTATGGGTGGCGCTGCTGGTGGCGACGCTGCTGCTGAGCAAACTGAATTTGAAGTAGTACTTGCTAGCGCTGGTGCTCAAAAAATCAAAGTTATCAAAGTTGTACGTGAAATCACTGGTCTTGGCTTGAAAGAAGCTAAAGAATTAGTTGATAACACTCCAAAAGCTCTTAAAGAAGGCGTTACTAAAGAAGAAGCTGAAGAAGTGAAAGCTAAACTTGAAGAAGTAGGCGCTTCTGTAGAAGTTAAGTAATTTCTTTTTAGTCCCTTGAAAAGCTCGCTTATGATAAGCGAGCTTTTTTGATTTTATGCATGCTGGGATTTATACTAAATAGGTAGACTACTCTTAAAGAGGTTGTTCAAAAAGTCTGGGAAAATGACCCTCGAATTTCTGCGTCGGTTGAATTGAGTGCTGCTTACTACTACCATGCACTTCATTCTTGGATAAGCAGACGCTTTTCTTGTGTGCGATGAAGAGCTGTGAGAAGTAGTTTTCTTTGTATTAAAAGCTGCGCTTTCTTGAGCTTCCCGGTCCTTTTTGGACGCATACTTAAATGGAATGGAAGGAGGATGGTCGCTTTGACGGAACATTATTACTCGCATCAACCGTCTGTGGCAAGTGATCGTCAAACTTGGGATTTTACACTCCGTGGAAATAAGCTATTGTTTACAACTGATCAAGGGGTGTTTTCGAAAAAAGAAGTAGATTTTGGTTCAAGAGTGTTAATTGAGACGTTTGTTTTTCCTGAGGTAAAGGGACCAGTCTTAGATGTAGGTTGTGGATATGGCCCCATTGGTTTATCTTTGGCGAAAGATAGCCCTTCTGTTTCGGTTCATATGATTGATGTGAATGAAAGAGCCATTGAGTTAGCGAGATTGAATGCGCAAAAAAACAACATCGCAAATGTACATATATTTAAAAGTGATTGTTATGATGTTTTAAAGGCGGATGATCAATACGCGGCTATCTTAACGAATCCTCCTATTCGAGCGGGTAAAAAAGTGGTTCATGCTATTTTAGAGGGAGCTGTGCAGTATTTGTTGCCAGATGGAGAATTATGGGTTGTTATTCAAAAGAAGCAGGGCGCTCCTTCTGCTCTAGAGAAAATGGAAAGTTTATTTGGGGAAGTAGAAGTCGTGGAAAAGAAAAAAGGTTATTATATAATACGTGCAAAAAAAGGTTGACTAGCAAAAATCGTTGTGGTAGTATTATAAAATGCCAATATGTCATTATTCTGTATAGCCTTTTATTGTACATAAAATGTATAAATTTGGTTTGTATGGGAATGCTAATAAAATCAATAGTTCGTTTTTAGAAAGTTGTGGTTTCCTATTTAAAGAAGCCATTTTTCTTTTGTTTAATAATAAACATTTTTATGTTTATTAGCAATGTTTAATTTTTTACCAATAACGCTTTATTTGAGGGGTGAATGAGTTGACAGGTCAACTAGTTCAGTATGGACGCCACCGCCAACGAAGAAGTTATGCCCGTATCAGCGAGGTATTAGAATTACCAAACCTTATTGAAATTCAAACCTCTTCATATCAATGGTTTCTTGATGAGGGTCTTAGAGAAATGTTCCAGGATATTTCTCCGATTGAAGACTTTACTGGGAATTTATCACTTGAATTCATTGATTACAGCTTAGGCGAACCGAAATATTCTGTAGAAGAATCAAAAGAGCGAGATGTAACGTATGCAGCGCCTCTTCGTGTGAAAGTGCGCTTGATCAATAAAGAAACAGGGGAAGTAAAAGACCAAGATGTATTCATGGGTGACTTCCCGCTTATGACAGAAACAGGTACGTTTGTCATCAATGGTGCTGAACGTGTTATTGTTTCTCAGTTAGTTCGCTCACCAAGTGTGTATTACAGTGGGAAAATTGATAAAAACGGTAAAAGGGGCTATACAGCTACTGTCATTCCAAACCGTGGCGCATGGTTAGAGTATGAAACAGATGCTAAAGATGTGGTGTACGTTCGTATCGACCGTACTCGAAAGCTTCCAGTTACCGTGCTGCTCCGTGCTCTTGGTTTCGGGTCTGATCAAGAAATCATCGATTTACTTGGTGATAATGAGTATTTGCGCAATACTCTTGAGAAAGACAACACAGAAAGTACAGAGAAGGCGTTATTAGAAATTTATGAGCGTTTACGCCCTGGTGAACCACCAACTGTGGAAAACGCGAAGACGCTTTTAGTGTCCCGTTTCTTTGATCCAAAACGCTATGACTTAGCGAATGTAGGTCGCTATAAAATCAACAAAAAGCTTCATATTAAACACCGCCTATTCAATCAACGACTAGCTGAAACGCTAGTTGATCCAGAGACGGGCGAAATTATTGCGGAAAAAGGTACGATGATTGATCGCCGTACGTTGGACCGTATCTTGCCGATGATCGAAAGTGGTATAAACTTCAAAACTTTCAATCCGGTAAGTGGTGTAATAGAAGAGGATATTAAACTTCAATCCATTAAAATTCATGCTCCAAATGATCCGGATGGAGAAAAGGTTATTAATGTCCTAGGAAATGCTTATGTAGTGGAAGAAGTGAAGAATATTACACCAGCTGACATTTTAGCATCTATCAGCTACTTCTTTAACTTATTGCATCATGTAGGGGATACAGATGACATCGATCATCTAGGTAACCGCCGTTTGCGTTCTGTTGGAGAGTTATTACAAAATCAATTCCGTATCGGTTTATCTCGTATGGAGCGTGTAGTGCGTGAAAGAATGTCCATTCAAGACACAAACACGATTACACCACAGCAATTGATTAATATCCGTCCGGTTATTGCGGCAATAAAAGAATTCTTTGGAAGCTCTCAGTTGTCACAGTTCATGGATCAAACGAATCCATTAGCAGAGTTAACACATAAACGTCGTTTATCTGCATTAGGTCCTGGTGGTTTGACTCGTGAACGTGCTGGATTTGAAGTTCGTGACGTTCACTACTCCCACTATGGGCGTATGTGTCCGATTGAGACTCCAGAGGGTCCAAACATCGGATTGATTAACTCACTATCTTCTTTTGCGAAAGTAAACAAGTTTGGTTTCATTGAAACGCCTTACCGCCGTGTTGATCCGGAGACAGGAAAAATTACAGCGCGTATTGATTACTTAACGGCAGATGAAGAAGATAACTATGTAGTAGCACAGGCTAATGCACGTTTAGACGAAGATGGTTCATTCTTAGACGAGAACATCGTTGCTCGTTTCCGTGGTGAAAACACAGTAGTCAGACGTGACCGTGTGGATTACATGGACGTATCTCCTAAGCAGGTTGTATCTGCTGCGACAGCATGTATCCCATTCTTAGAAAATGATGATTCAAACCGTGCGTTAATGGGTGCGAACATGCAACGTCAGGCAGTTCCGTTATTAAAACCTGAAGCTCCAATTGTTGGTACGGGTATGGAATATGTATCAGCAAAAGATTCAGGTGCGGCTGTCATTTGTAAGCATCCGGGTATTGTTGAGCGTGTTGAAGCAAAACAAGTCTGGGTTAGACGCTATGAAGAAGTAGATGGTCAAAGAGTTAAAGGTAATCTTGATAAATATAATTTATTGAAGTTTATCCGTTCAAACCAAGGTACTTGCTACAACCAACGTCCAATTGTGGCTGTTGGAAACGAAGTGGTAAAAGGTGAAATCTTAGCTGATGGACCATCCATGGAGTTAGGAGAATTAGCTTTAGGGCGCAACGTACTTGTTGGATTCATGACTTGGGACGGATACAACTACGAGGATGCTATCATCATGAGCGAGCGTCTCGTGAAAGATGATGTATATACTTCTGTTCATATTGAAGAATATGAATCCGAATCTCGTGATACGAAGTTAGGACCAGAAGAGATTACACGCGATATCCCGAACGTAGGGGAAGATGCACTGCGTAATCTGGATGAGCGCGGAATTATTCGTATTGGTGCAGAAGTGAAAGATGGAGATCTTCTAGTAGGGAAAGTAACACCTAAAGGGGTTACGGAACTAACGGCTGAAGAGCGTTTATTACATGCCATCTTCGGTGAAAAAGCACGGGAAGTTCGCGATACATCGTTGCGTGTACCTCATGGCGGAGGCGGAATTATTCTTGATGTCAAAGTCTTCAACCGAGAAGACGGCGATGAGCTGCCACCAGGTGTGAACCAATTGGTTCGCGTGTACATCGTACAAAAACGTAAAATTTCCGAAGGTGACAAGATGGCGGGTCGCCATGGTAACAAAGGGGTTATCTCACGTATTTTACCTGAAGAAGACATGCCTTATTTACCAGACGGTACTCCTATCGATATCATGTTAAACCCACTAGGGGTACCTTCACGTATGAACATCGGGCAAGTTTTGGAATTACACTTAGGTATGGCTGCTCGTAAATTAGGTATTCATGTAGCATCTTCTGTATTTGATGGTGCTCGTGAAGAAGATGTATGGTCAACAATTGAAGAAGCAGGGATGTCTCGTGACGCGAAAACCGTTCTTTATGATGGACGTACAGGCGAACCGTTCGACAACCGTGTATCTGTTGGTGTTATGTACATGATTAAATTGGCGCATATGGTTGACGACAAGCTTCATGCTCGTTCAACGGGTCCTTACTCATTAGTAACGCAGCAACCGCTTGGAGGTAAAGCCCAATTCGGTGGTCAGCGTTTTGGTGAGATGGAGGTATGGGCACTTGAAGCATATGGTGCTGCTTATACATTACAAGAAATCTTAACGGTTAAATCCGATGACGTTGTAGGACGTGTGAAAACGTACGAAGCAATCGTAAAAGGTGAAAACGTTCCTGAACCAGGCATCCCTGAATCATTCAAAGTATTGATTAAAGAGCTTCAAAGTTTAGGTATGGATGTTAAGATGTTGTCGAGTGATGAAGAGGAAATCGAAATTTCAGATATCGATGATGATCATGATCAACCAAGTGATAATATCATGATGGATTCTGAAAAGGAGCCTGTTGCAGAAGAGCAAAAAGCCCCTGTCATTAAAGAGTAATTTACGCCAAGCCTTTTAACTATATAAGGGAAAAACCCGGAGACTAAAAGGGAGGTAGGCCCCTTGCTAGATGTAAATAACTTTGAGTATATGAAAATTGGTCTTGCTTCACCTGATAAAATCCGCTCTTGGTCTTATGGTGAGGTTAAAAAACCGGAAACGATTAACTATCGTACGTTAAAGCCAGAAAAAGACGGATTGTTCTGTGAGCGCATTTTCGGCCCGACAAAAGATTGGGAATGTCATTGTGGTAAATATAAACGTGTACGTTATAAAGGTGTAGTATGTGACCGTTGCGGCGTAGAAGTTACGCGTGCAAAAGTACGTCGTGAGCGTATGGGACACATCGAGTTAGCTGCACCTGTCTCTCATATTTGGTATTTTAAAGGTATCCCTAGCCGTATGGGGCTTGTCTTAGACATGTCCCCACGCGCGCTAGAGGAAATTATTTATTTTGCATCTTATGTAGTGACAGATACAGGCGATACACCGCTTGAAAAGAAACAGCTGCTTTCTGAAAAAGAATTCCGCGCTTATCGCGAAAAATACGGTCAAACATTCCAAGCTTCCATGGGAGCTGAGGCTGTTAAGAAACTTTTACAAGATATCGATCTTGTAAAAGAAGTAGATATGTTGAAAGAAGAACTAAAAACAGCTCAAGGACAACGCCGTACTCGTGCAATCAAGCGTTTAGAAGTACTGGAAGCATTCCGTAACTCTGGAAACGAGCCTTCTTGGATGATTCTAGATGTGTTACCGGTTATTCCTCCTGAACTGCGCCCAATGGTGCAGCTTGACGGCGGACGCTTTGCAACTTCTGATTTGAATGACTTATACCGTCGTGTTATTAACCGTAACAATCGATTAAAACGTCTTCTTGACCTTGGAGCACCAAGCATTATCGTTCAAAACGAAAAGCGCATGCTCCAAGAGGCAGTAGATGCTTTAATTGACAATGGTCGTCGTGGCCGTCCGGTTACAGGTCCTGGTAACCGTCCATTAAAATCACTTTCTCACATGCTGAAAGGTAAACAAGGACGCTTCCGTCAAAATCTTTTAGGTAAACGTGTTGACTACTCCGGCCGTTCGGTTATCGTTGTAGGTCCGAACTTAAAGATGTACCAATGCGGCTTACCAAAAGAGATGGCTTTAGAGCTATTTAAACCTTTTGTGATGAAAGAGCTGGTTGAACGTGGTTTAGCACACAACATCAAGAGTGCAAAACGCAAAATTGAACGTGTTCAGCCCGAAGTGTGGGATGTTCTGGAATCCGTGATTAGAGAACACCCAGTATTACTTAACCGCGCACCAACTCTTCACAGACTAGGTATTCAAGCATTTGAACCTACTCTTGTAGAAGGACGCGCAATTCGTTTGCATCCATTAGTATGTACGGCGTATAATGCAGACTTTGATGGAGACCAAATGGCGGTTCACGTACCGCTTTCTTCAGAAGCGCAAGCAGAAGCGCGTCTTTTAATGCTGGCTGCTCAAAACATCCTGAATCCTAAAGACGGGAAACCGGTTGTTACTCCTTCACAGGATATGGTATTAGGTAACTACTACTTAACATTAGAGCGTGAAGGTGCAGTTGGAGAAGGTATGGTCTTCAATGATACAAATGAAGCATTACTCGCATACCAAAATGGCTATGTGCATTTACACACACGTGTAGCTGTATATGCAGGATCTCTTAACAACGAAACATTTACTGAAGAACAAAATCAGCAACTATTAGTGACAACAGTAGGTAAATTAGTCTTTAACGAGATTTTACCGAAGTCGTTCCCATATATTAATGAGCCGACGAAACTGAACCTTGAAGTGAAAACACCTGAAAAATATTTCGTGGATAAAGGGGCTGATGTAAAAGAGTTCATTAAGAACCAACCAATCATCGACCCGTTCAAGAAGAAAATTTTGGGGAATATCATTGCCGAAGTGTTCACACGCTTTAAAATCACAGAAACATCAAAAATGCTTGACCGCATGAAAGACTTAGGATTCAAATATTCTACTAAAGCCGGTATTACCGTTGGTGTAGCTGACATCGTGGTTTTAGGAGAGAAAGAAAAAATCCTAAAAGATGCTCAGGTTAAAGTAGATAATGTGTTGAAGCAATTTAGACGTGGTTTGATTACAGAAGATGAGCGCTATGATCGTGTTATCGCGATTTGGAGTGCGGCGAAAGATGTTATTCAAGGTAAATTAATGGAATCCCTAGACCCCCGCAACCCGATCTTCATGATGAGTGATTCAGGTGCCCGTGGTAACGCATCAAACTTTACTCAGCTTGCAGGTATGCGCGGACTTATGGCCAATCCGGCTGGTCGGATCATCGAATTACCAATTAAATCGAGTTTCCGTGAAGGTTTAACGGTATTAGAGTACTTCATCTCTACACATGGTGCGCGTAAAGGACTTGCTGATACAGCCCTTAAAACAGCTGACTCGGGTTATCTTACACGCCGTCTAGTAGATGTTGCCCAAGACGTTATCATTCGTGAAGACGACTGTGGAACTGACCGCGGCCTTCTTGTAGCCTCATTAAAAGATGGTACGGAAATCATTGAACATCTGGAAGAACGTTTAATTGGTCGTTATGCAAGAAAATCAGTTCGAAACCCAGAAACGAACGAAATCATCGTTGGAGAAAATGACCTGATTACGGAAGATACGGCTAAAGTTATCGTAGATGCTGGAGTGGAAGAGGTATGGCTTCGTTCTGCCTTTACATGTAACACGCGTCACGGTGTATGTAAAAAATGTTATGGCCGTAACTTGGCAACTGGTGCAGAAGTTGAAGTGGGTGAAGCTGTTGGTATCATCGCTGCCCAATCAATCGGGGAGCCAGGTACACAGTTAACGATGCGTACATTCCATACTGGTGGAGTTGCTGGAGACGATATTACTCAAGGTTTACCTCGTATCCAAGAGTTGTTTGAAGCACGTAACCCGAAAGGTCAAGCTGTTATTTCTGAAATTGCAGGTACAGTGACGGCTATTAACGAGGGTCGTGATCGTCAGCATGAAATCGTGGTACAAGGTGATATTGAGTCCCGTACGTATACAGCTCCTTACAGCGCAAGACTTAAAGTAGCTGAAGGGCAAAAGGTTCTGGGTGGTCAAGAGCTAACAGAAGGTTCAATTGATCCGAAGGAATTATTAAAAGTTAAAGATATCACGTCTGTTCAAGAGTACTTGCTGCGTGAAGTACAAAAAGTATACCGCATGCAAGGGGTAGAAATTGGTGACAAGCACGTTGAAGTTATGGTACGTCAAATGTTGCGTAAAGTACGTGTGATGGATGCAGGAGATACAGATGTATTACCTGGTTCTCTATTAGACATTCACCAATTTACTGATGCCAATGAAAAAGTTTTACTGGAAGGAGGACGTCCTGCTACAGGTCGCCCAGTTCTTCTTGGTATTACAAAAGCATCACTCGAAACAGATTCCTTCCTGTCAGCGGCGTCCTTCCAGGAAACAACTCGTGTTCTTACGGATGCAGCGATTAAAGGAAAACGCGATGAATTATTAGGTTTGAAAGAGAATGTTATTATCGGTAAGCTTGTTCCAGCCGGAACAGGTATGAGCCGTTACCGTTCGGCAGATCCGGTTCCTAAACACTCTGTAGAGCCTGTAACAATCGACTAAACCAAGAGATTTTCTTTTTCAGCATTCTCTTTGAATGGATGTCACAAAAAATGTTTTTTAATGTTGACATCCATTCAGGAGAGTGTTAATATTACAAAGGTGCTCCTATAAGCCACCTGTTACTTTGGAGGATATCATGTCTTATGAAAAAGTATCACAGGCTAAAGAAGTGATTGTAGGAACAAAGCAAACAGTCAAGGCTCTTAAAAATGGAAGAGTAAAAGAAGTGTTTGTAGCAAAGGACGCGAACTTTGAGATTATTCAAAAAGTAATCCAGGCAGCTACTGAACTTCAAACTCCGATTTGTTATGTAGACTCTATGAAAAAGCTTGGCAAAGCTTGTGATATAGAAGTTGGAGCTTCTGCTGTTGCAATAATTAGTTAACATGTTTTTGGACTGCATTAGTTTCAAAAACTTTGTTTTTTGTTAAAAAATGAACCACCTGGGTATGTGGTCTTAAAAAAGTGTGAAGGGAGGAACAGAAATGCCTACTATTAACCAATTAGTGCGCAAGGGTCGCGAAAGCAAAGTAGAAAAATCAAAATCTCCTGCGTTAAACAAAGGTTACAACAGCTTCAAAAAAGCACAAACTAACGTAATGTCTCCACAAAAGCGTGGTGTTTGTACACGTGTGGGTACTATGACACCTAAGAAGCCGAACTCAGCGCTTCGTAAATATGCTCGTGTACGTTTAACTAACGGTATTGAGGTAACAGCTTACATTCCTGGTATCGGTCATAACTTACAAGAACACAGCGTAGTATTAATCCGCGGTGGACGTGTAAAAGACTTACCTGGGGTACGTTACCACATCGTTCGCGGTGCGCTTGACACAGCAGGTGTTAACAACCGTATGCAAGGCCGTTCTAAATATGGTACTAAGAGACCTAAAGCACCGAAAAAATAATAAAAGCAAAATATAATATGCAATACGAAAGGAGGAAATCAAATGCCACGTAAAGGACCTGTTGCAAAGCGTGACGTTTTACCGGATCCGATTTACAATTCTAAACTTGTAAGCCGTCTTATCAATAAAATGATGATCGATGGTAAGAGAGGTAAAGCTCAAGAAATTCTTTATAATGCATTCGATATCGTTAAAGACCGTACTGGTAAAGAGCCAATGGAAGTATTCGAACAAGCTCTCAAAAACATTATGCCTGTATTAGAAGTTAGAGCACGTCGTGTAGGTGGTTCTAACTATCAAGTACCTGTAGAAGTTCGTCCGGAGCGTCGTACTACTCTTGGTCTTCGTTGGTTAGTAAACTATACTCGCCTTCGCGGTGAAAAGACGATGGAAGAGCGTTTAGCGAACGAGATTTTAGATGCAGCTAATAACTCTGGTGCTTCAGTTAAAAAACGTGAAGACACACATAAAATGGCAGAAGCAAACAAAGCGTTTGCTCACTACCGTTGGTAATATAATATATTATTTAGAGCTGTTAGGATATTTATGCTTAACAGCTCTGAAAATAAAACTAACCTAATACTTAACAATGGAAGGAGAAAGACCCCATGGCTAGAGAGTTCTCCTTAGCAAACACTCGTAATATCGGAATCATGGCTCATATTGATGCTGGTAAAACAACAACAACTGAGCGTATCCTTTACTACACTGGCCGTATCCACAAAATTGGTGAAACTCATGAAGGAGCTTCACAAATGGACTGGATGGAGCAAGAGCAAGAGCGTGGTATTACAATCACGTCTGCTGCGACAACTGCTCAATGGAAAGGCCACCGCGTTAACATCATCGATACACCGGGACACGTAGACTTCACAGTAGAAGTTGAACGTTCTTTACGTGTACTTGATGGTGCTGTTGCTGTGCTTGATGCACAATCAGGTGTAGAACCGCAAACTGAAACGGTTTGGCGTCAAGCAACAACTTACGGGGTTCCACGTGTCGTGTTCGTTAACAAAATGGACAAAATCGGCGCGGATTTCTTGTACTCTGTAAAAACAATTCACGATCGTTTAGGGGCAAATGCTCATCCGATACAATTACCTATTGGTGCTGAAGATCAATTCGAAGCTATCATCGATTTAATTGAAATGAAAGCTGTTTTCTACGGCAACGACTTAGGTACTGATATCCAAGTTCGTGATATTCCAGAAGAGCATCAAGAACTTGCAGAAGAATACCGTGCAAAATTAGTTGAAGCTGCAGCTGAACTTGATGAAGAATTGATGATGAAATATCTTGAAGAGGGAGAGCTTACAACTGATGAGTTGAAAGCTGCTATCCGTCAAGGTACAATCAACGTTGAATTCTTCCCGGTTATTTGTGGTTCAGCATTCAAAAACAAAGGCGTTCAGCTTATGTTAGATGCTGTAATCGACTATTTACCTGCACCGGTTGATGTTCCTGCAATCAAAGGTACTACACCGGATACAGAGGAAGAAGTAACTCGTGAATCTAGCGATGAGGCTCCGTTCTCAGCTTTAGCATTCAAGGTTATGACAGATCCTTATGTTGGGAAATTAACATTCTTCCGTGTGTACTCGGGTGTATTAAACTCTGGATCATACGTGCAAAACTCTACAAAAGGTAAGCGTGAGCGTGTAGGTCGTATCCTGCAAATGCATGCTAACTCTCGTGAAGAGATTTCACAAGTGTATGCAGGGGATATCGCTGCTGCTGTAGGTCTAAAAGATACTACAACTGGTGATACTCTATGTGACGAGAAAAGCCTTGTTATCTTAGAGTCAATGGAATTTCCAGAGCCAGTTATCTCATTATCTGTTGAGCCGAAATCAAAAGCCGACCAAGATAAGATGACAACAGCTCTACAAAAGCTTCAAGAAGAGGATCCAACTTTCCGTGCGGAAACAAACCAAGAGACTGGACAAATTATCATCTCTGGTATGGGTGAGCTTCACCTTGATATCCTTGTTGACCGTATGCGTCGCGAGTTCAAAGTAGAAGCGAACGTTGGTGCTCCGCAAGTAGCATACCGTGAAACATTCCGCGCTTCTGCTGAAGTTGAAGGGAAATTTGCTCGCCAATCTGGTGGTCGCGGTCAATACGGTCACGTATGGATCGAGTTCTCACCTAATGAAGAGGGTAAAGGATTTGAATTTGAGAACGGTATCGTAGGTGGAACAGTACCACGTGAATACATTCCTGCAGTTCAAGCTGGTCTTGAAGATGCAATGGGTAACGGTGTATTAGCAGGGTATCCGTTAATCGACGTTAAAGCTCGCTTATTCGATGGTTCTTACCATGATGTAGACTCCAGTGAAATGGCGTTTAAAATTGCTGCGTCTATGGCTCTTAAAAATGCTGCGAAAAAATGTAACCCAGTCATTCTTGAGCCAATGATGAAAGTGGAAGTAGTTATTCCGGATGAGTACTTAGGTGACATCATGGGTGACATCACTTCTCGTCGTGGACGTGTAGAAGGTATGGAAGCACGCGGTAACGCTCAAGTTGTACGTGCATTCGTTCCACTTTCTGAAATGTTCGGTTACGCAACTGCATTACGTTCAAACACGCAAGGTCGTGGAACGTATTCTATGCACTTCGATCATTATGAAGAAGTACCGAAATCTATTTCAGAAGAAATTATCAAAAAAAATAAGGGTGAATAATTGATTTTCATCTTTTATTGAAGTATAACTACTTATGTAAGTTGTGAAAATGACATCGTTTCGCTTTCGCAGCATCATAATAAATTCATTATACTAACTTGAAAAATTAAGGAGGATTTTCGGATGGGTAAAGAAAAATTCGACCGTTCAAAAACACATGCTAATATCGGCACAATTGGTCACGTTGACCATGGTAAAACTACATTAACAGCTGCTATCACTACTGTACTTGCTAAGCGCAGTGGTAAAGGTGCAGCTATGGCTTATGATATGATCGACGCTGCTCCAGAAGAGCGTGAGCGCGGTATCACAATCTCAACTGCACACGTTGAGTATGAAACTGAAAATCGTCACTATGCACACGTTGATTGCCCAGGACATGCTGACTATGTTAAAAACATGATCACTGGTGCTGCTCAAATGGACGGCGGTATCTTAGTAGTATCTGCTGCTGACGGCCCAATGCCACAGACTCGTGAGCACATTCTTTTATCTCGTCAAGTAGGTGTTCCTTACCTTGTTGTATTCTTAAACAAATGTGACATGGTAGATGACGAAGAGTTACTAGAATTAGTAGAAATGGAAGTTCGTGACTTACTTTCAGAATATGATTTCCCTGGTGACGATGTACCAGTAATCAAAGGTTCTGCTCTTAAAGCTCTTGAAGGCGAAGCAGAGTGGGAAGAAAAAATCGTTGAACTTATGGCTGCTGTAGATGACTACATCCCAACTCCAGCTCGTGATACTGAAAAACCATTCATGATGCCTGTTGAGGATGTATTCTCAATCACTGGCCGTGGTACAGTTGCTACTGGTCGTGTTGAGCGTGGTGTGGTTAAAGTTGGTGACGTAATCGAAATCATCGGTTTAACTGAAGAGCCAAAATCAACTACAGTAACAGGTGTTGAAATGTTCCGTAAGCTTCTTGATTATGCAGAAGCTGGAGACAACATCGGTGCATTACTTCGCGGTGTAGCTCGTGAAGATATCCAACGTGGACAAGTACTTGCTAAACCAGGTACAATCACTCCACACACAAAGTTCAAAGCTGAAGTTTATGTTCTTTCTAAAGAAGAGGGTGGACGTCACACTCCATTCTTCACAAACTACCGTCCTCAGTTCTACTTCCGTACGACTGACGTAACAGGTATTTGCCAACTTCCAGAAGGCGTAGAAATGGTTATGCCTGGAGACAACATCGAAATGACAGTTGAACTTATCGCTCCTATCGCAATTGAAGAAGGTACTAAATTCTCAATCCGCGAAGGTGGCCGTACAGTAGGCGCTGGCGTAGTAGCAACTATCCAAGAATAATCTCGGATTTAAAAAGAGCAGGATTCGATCCTGCTCTTTTTTATTACTTTTATATGAGTGAATTAGTAAAAACATTCCATTTAGATATTTCCTTGCAAAATACATAGAACTTATATATAATGTAAAAAGTGCGCAACATTAATAAAATAAAAAATTAGTGTTGCAATGTGAGCCCATTTTTAGTATAATAAAAATGTTGGTCTTTGACTGCGATGATATGGAAGGTTGCTGACACACCCGGCCGCTTTGCCATGGCGAGTGTGAGGAAATTTCCATGGAGAATGTCTATTAGAGAAATAGGCGATAAAGGAGGGAAAATAATGGCAAAAGAAAAAATTCGCATCCGATTAAAAGCGTATGATCACAGAATCCTTGATCAATCTGCTGAGAAAATTGTTGAAACTGCAAAACGCTCAGGTGCTGCGGTATCTGGTCCAATCCCATTACCGACTGAGAAGTCAGTTTACACAATCTTACGTGCGGTTCATAAATATAAAGATTCTCGTGAGCAATTCGAAATGCGCACTCATAAACGTTTAATTGATATTGTGAATCCAACTCCACAAACAGTTGATTCATTAATGCGTTTAGACTTACCGTCTGGTGTAGATATCGAAATTAAACTTTAATTTAAATAAAAAGCAAACAATTTTAGGAGGTGTGACTAATGACCAAAGGAATCTTAGGAAGAAAGATCGGTATGACTCAAGTATTTGCTGAAAACGGCGAGTTAATTCCAGTAACAGTAATTGAAGCTGCTCCAAACGTAGTTCTTCAAAAGAAAACTGTTGACACTGATGGATACGAAGCAATCCAAATTGGTTTTGAAGATCTTCGCGAGAAGTTATCAAACAAACCAGCTAAAGGACATGCTTCTAAGGCAAATGCTACTCCTAAGCGCTTCGTTCGTGAACTTCGCGGTGCTAGTGAGTATGAGGTTGGTCAAGAAGTCAAAGTTGATATTTTCGCGGAAGGCGACATCATTGATGTAACAGGAATTTCAAAGGGTAAAGGTTTCCAAGGTGCAATCAAACGCCACGGACAATCTCGCGGACCAATGTCTCACGGTTCTCGTTACCATCGTCGTCCTGGTTCAATGGGACCTGTTGCTCCAAACCGTGTATTTAAAGGTAAAGCACTTGCTGGTCGTATGGGCGGAGAGCGCGTTACAGTTCAAAACTTAGTTGTTGTTAAAGTGGACACAGAGCGTAATCTTTTATTAGTAAAAGGTAACGTACCTGGTGCTAGAAAAGCTTTAGTAACAGTTAAAGGTGCGGTTAAATCAAGATAATAATTTTTTCAAGAAAGGAGGAAATAACCAATGCCTAAAGTAGCATTGTATAACCAAAACGGTCAAAACGTTGGTGAAATCGAATTAAACGATGCCGTATTTGGTATTGAACCAAACAAACATGTACTTTTTGAAGCGGTAGTTATGCAGCGTGCAGCTATGCGTCAAGGTACATCTAAAGTAAAAACTCGTTCTGAAGTAAGAGGCGGTGGACGTAAGCCATGGCGCCAAAAAGGTACTGGTCGTGCTCGTCAAGGATCTATCCGTTCTCCACAATGGCGTGGCGGTGGTACAGTATTTGGTCCGATTCCTCGCAGCTACAGCTATAAAATGCCTAAAAAGGTTCGCCGTTTAGCAATTAAATCGGCTTTATCTTCAAAAGTTCAAGAGAATAACATTTTAGTTCTTGAAGCTTTGGCTTTCGAAGCTCCAAAAACAAAAGAGATGGTGGCGGTTCTTAAGAACTTATCAGTAGACCGCAAAGCTTTAATCGTAACTGGCGATGTAAACGATGCTGTTGCATTATCAGCTCGCAACATTCCTGGTGTGACTGTTGTCCCAGCTACAGGTTTAAGTGTGTTAGATGTTCTTAACCATGACAAACTTGTAATTACGAAAGATGCGGTTGAAAAAGTAGAGGAGGTGCTTGCATAATGAAAGATCCTCGTGATATTATTAAGCGCCCCGTAATCACTGAACGTTCAACTGACTTAATGACTGAAAAAAAATATACGTTTGAAGTTGACGTAAAAGCTAACAAAACTCAAGTTAAAGATGCGATTGAAAAGATCTTTGACGTAAAAGTTGAGAAAGTTAACGTGATGAACTACAAAGGTAAATTCAAACGTGTAGGTCGTTATAGCGGTCTTACAAATCGTCGTCGTAAAGCAGTTGTTACATTAACTCAAGACAGCAAAGAAATCGAATTCTTTGAAGCTTAAGTCTAATAGAGAAGGAGGGAATACACATGGCGATTAAAAAGTATAAACCAACGTCAAATGGTCGTCGTGGCATGACAGTTTCTGATTTCGCTGAAATCACTACTGATAAGCCAGAGAAATCATTGCTTGCGCCTTTACACAGAAAAGGCGGACGTAATAACCAAGGTAAATTAACTGTTCGTCACCAAGGTGGTGGACATAAGCGTCAATATCGCATCATCGATTTCAAACGCGATAAAGATGGAATACCAGGACGCGTTGCTACAATCGAGTATGATCCGAACCGTTCTGCTAACATTGCATTAATTAACTATGCGGATGGTGAAAAACGTTACATCCTTGCTCCTAAAAACTTAAAGGTTGGTATGGAGATCATGTCAGGTCCAGAGGCTGACATTAAAGTAGGTAACGCTCTTCCGTTAGCTAACATTCCAGTGGGTACTGTAATCCACAACATCGAATTAAAACCAGGTAAAGGTGGACAATTAGTTCGTTCTGCAGGTACATCTGCACAAGTACTTGGTAAAGAAGGTAAATACGTATTAGTACGTTTAACTTCTGGCGAAGTGCGCATGATTCTTGCTACTTGCCGTGCTTCTATCGGTCAAGTTGGTAACGAGCAACACGAATTAATCAACATCGGTAAAGCTGGTCGCTCTCGTTGGTTAGGTATTCGTCCAACAGTTCGTGGTTCTGTAATGAACCCTAACGATCACCCACACGGTGGTGGTGAAGGACGTGCTCCTATCGGACGTAAATCACCAATGACTCCTTGGGGTAAACCAACTCTTGGTTACAAAACTCGCAAGAAGAAGAGCAAGTCAGACAAATTTATCGTTCGTCGTCGTAAAAAATAACGGGATTGAACTACGGTTCAATCGAACCGTAGAACAATCACGAAGGGAGGTTCAATCATGGGTCGCAGCTTAAAAAAAGGACCTTTTGTCGATGGTCATTTAATGAACAAAGTTGAGAAATTGAATGAAACTGAAGGCAAACAAGTTATCAAAACTTGGTCTCGCCGTTCAACGATTTTCCCTCAATTTATTGGTCATACTATTGCTGTATACGATGGTCGCAAACACGTTCCTGTTTATGTTACTGAAGACATGGTAGGTCACAAACTAGGTGAATTCGCACCAACTCGTACTTACAAAGGTCACGCAAGTGATGATAAGAAAACAAGACGCTAATTATGAGAGGAGGCATTTAAATGCAAGCTAAAGCTGTTGCTAGAACAGTTCGTATTGCTCCTCGTAAAGTTCGTTTAGTGGTGGATTTAATTCGAGGAAAGCAAGTAGGTGAAGCTGTATCTGTTCTTCGCCTTACAAATAAAGCTGCTTCTCCAGTCGTGGAGAAAGTATTGAAATCTGCGATTGCTAACGCAGAACACAACTACGAAATGGACGTTAACAGTCTAGTTGTTACTGAAGCGTACGTAGACGAGGGGCCAACTTTAAAACGTTTCCGTCCACGCGCTATGGGACGTGCGAGCCAAATTAACAAACGCACAAGCCACATTACGATTGTGGTATCAGAAAAGAAGGAGGGATAATCAGTGGGTCAAAAGGTAAATCCAATTGGTTTGCGTATCGGGGTTATTCGTGATTGGGAATCTAAATGGTACGCTGAAAAAGACTACGCAGATTTATTACACGAAGACTTAAAAGTTCGTGAATATATCACAAAACGCTTAAGCGATGCGGCTGTTTCTAAAGTAGAAATCGAGCGTGCTGCAAACCGCTTAAACATCACTGTCCACACAGCTAAGCCAGGTATGGTTATTGGTAAAGGCGGTACAGAAGTGGAAGCACTTCGTAAAGCACTTAATCAATTAACTGGCAAGCGTGTTCATATCAACATCGTTGAAATTAAAAGAGCTGATTTGGATGCTAAATTAGTTGCTGACAACATTGCACGCCAACTTGAAAATCGTGTATCTTTCCGTCGTGCACAAAAACAAGCGATCCAACGCTCAATGCGTGCTGGCGCACAAGGTATCAAAACAATGGTATCTGGCCGTTTAGGTGGCGCTGATATCGCTCGTTCTGAACATTATAGTGAAGGTACTGTTCCTCTTCATACTCTTCGCGCTGACATTGACTACGGTACAGCTGAAGCTGATACAACTTACGGTAAGCTTGGCGTAAAAGTATGGATCTATCGTGGAGAAGTTCTTCCTACTAAGAAGAAAACTGGGGAAGGAGGAAATTAATTATGTTGATGCCAAAACGCGTTAAATATCGTCGTGAACACCGCGGTAAGATGCGTGGTCGTGCAAAAGGCGGCGCTGAAGTGCATTTCGGCGAGTTCGGTTTACAAGCTTTAGAAGCTTCTTGGATTACTAACCGTCAAATCGAGTCTGCGCGTATTGCGATGACACGTTACATGAAACGTGGCGGTAAAGTATGGATTAAAATCTTCCCTTCTAAGCCTTACACAGCTAAACCACTAGAGGTGCGCATGGGTTCCGGTAAAGGTGCTCCTGAAGGATGGGTAGCGGTAGTTAAACCTGGTAAAGTAATGTTTGAAATTGCTGGTGTATCTGAAGAGATCGCTCGTGAAGCATTACGCTTAGCAGGCCACAAATTACCAGTTAAATGTAAATTTGTAAAACGCGAAGAAATTGGTGGTGAATCTAATGAAAGCTAATGAAATTCGTGACCTTACCACTGCCGAAATTGAACAAAAAGTTAAAGCTTTAAAAGAAGAGTTATTCAACCTTCGCTTCCAGTTAGCTACTGGCCAATTAGAAAACACTACACGTATCCGTGAAGTGCGCAAATCGATCGCTCGTATGAAAACTGTTGTTCGTGAAAGAGAGATCGCTGCTAGCAAATAATATAGTCTGAAGGGAGGCTTTCAGAATGAGTGAACGCAATCAACGCAAAGTTTACACAGGTCGCGTAGTATCTGACAAAATGGATAAAACGATCACTGTTCTTGTAGAAACGTATAAAAAGCATTCTTTATACGGCAAGCGCGTTAAGTACTCTAAAAAGTTCAAGGCTCATGATGAGAATAATGAAGCTAAAATGGGCGATATCGTAAAAGTTATGGAAACTCGTCCGTTATCTGCTACTAAACGTTTCCGTCTAGTAGAAGTTGTAGAAAAAGCTGTTATTATCTAATGAATCTAATGATCGGATAGAATGATAAATCCGAAGGGAGGTTTCATGCATGATTCAACAAGAATCTCGTTTAAAAGTTGCCGACAACTCTGGTGCACGTGAAGTATTAACAATCAAAGTATTAGGTGGATCTGGACGTAAAACTGCTAACATCGGTGATGTTATCGTTTGTACAGTGAAACAAGCAACACCAGGCGGCGTTGTTAAAAAAGGTGATGTTGTTAAAGCGGTAGTTGTTCGTACGAAAAGTGGTATGCGCCGTAAGGACGGTTCTTACATTAAGTTCGACGAGAATGCTTGCGTAATCATCCGTGATGACAAAGGCCCACGTGGTACTCGTATCTTTGGACCAGTTGCACGTGAGTTACGCGACAACAACTTCATGAAAATCGTTTCTTTAGCTCCAGAAGTTCTTTAATCATATAAAATTTTAGATAGCCTTTTAAGGAGGTGCGACTAGGATGCATGTTAAAAAAGGTGATAAAGTAATGGTTATCTCTGGTAAAGATAAAGGTAAACAAGGCGTTATCCTTGAAGCTTTCCCTAAGAAAGACCGTGTACTTGTTGAAGGTGTGAACATTGTGAAAAAACACTCTAAACCTTCTCAAATCAACCCACAAGGTGGAATCATTAATAAAGAGGCACCTATCCATGTATCTAACGTAATGCCATTAGATCCTAAAACGGGTGAACCGACTCGCGTTGGTTACAAAGTGGAAGATGGCAAAAAGGTACGTGTAGCAAAAAAATCTGGTGAAATTTTAGATAAATAATGTAATGAAAGGAGGTACAAAAGATGAACCGCCTCAAAGAAAAATACGTTAAAGAAATTACACCTGCTCTAATGAGCAAGTTTAACTATAAATCAGTGATGCAAACTCCAAAGATCGAAAAGATCGTTATCAACATGGGGATTGGTGATGCAGTTCAAAATGCGAAAGCTCTAGACGTTGCTGTTGAAGAGTTAGCGACATTCACTGGTCAAAAGCCAATCGTTACTCGTGCGAAAAAATCTATCGCAGGTTTCCGTCTTCGTGAAGGTATGCCAATTGGTGCGAAGGTTACATTACGCGGTGAGCGCATGTATGAATTCTTCGATAAATTAGTATCAGTTTCTCTTCCACGTGTACGTGACTTCCGTGGAGTATCTAAAAAATCTTTCGACGGACGCGGTAACTATACTTTAGGTATTAAAGAGCAAATCATCTTCCCTGAAATCGATTATGATAAAGTAACGAAAGTGCGCGGTATGGATATCGTAATCGTTACAACTGCAAACACAGACGAAGAAGCTCGTGAATTATTAACACAATTCGGTATGCCGTTCCAAAAGTAATGTACTGCCAACGTTAAGCAGAGGAGGCGAGAATGTGGCTAAAAAATCAATGGTTGTGAAACAAAAGCGTGAACCAAAGTTTAAAGTGCAAGCGTACACTCGTTGTGAACGCTGCGGACGTCCGCACTCTGTAATCCGCAAATTTAAACTTTGCCGTATCTGTTTCCGAGAACTTGCTTACAAAGGTCAAATTCCTGGTGTTAAAAAAGCTAGTTGGTAAAACCCTAGAGTGGGAAGGAGGTAAAATCACATGGTAATGACTGATCCAATTGCAGATATGCTTACTCGCATCCGTAATGCGAACATGGTGCGTCATGAGAAAATTGAAATTCCAGCATCAAACATCAAAAAGCAAATCGCAGAAATTCTTAAACGTGAAGGTTTTGTCCGTGATGTAGAATACATTGAGGACAACAAACAAGGTATCATTCGTATTTTCTTAAAATACGGTGCAAACAATGAGCGTGTAATTACTGGTCTTAAGCGTATCAGTAAACCTGGTTTACGCGTATATGCTAAATCTACTGAAGTACCTCGCGTACTTAACGGTTTAGGTATTGCAGTTCTTTCTACTTCTCAAGGTGTGTTAACAGACAAAGAAGCTCGTCAAAAACAAGCGGGCGGAGAAGTATTAGCATACATTTGGTAATCATTTTTTAAAGTGAACGGAGGTGTAAAGTATGTCACGTGTTGGTAAAAAACCATTAGAAATTCCTGCTGGCGTTACATTTACAAACAATGACAACACTGTAACTGTAAAAGGTCCAAAAGGTGAATTAACTCGTACATTCCATCCAGATATGGAAATCAAAGTAGAAGATAACGTAATCAACGTATCTCGTCCAAGCGATCAAAAAGAGCACCGTGCATTACACGGTACAACTCGCAGCGTTTTAGGTAACATGGTTGAAGGTGTTACTAAAGGCTTCGAGCGCGGCTTAGAGCTTATCGGGGTAGGTTACCGTGCACAAAAGCAAGGTAACAAAGTTGTATTAAGTGTCGGTTACTCTCATCCAGTGGAGATCGTACCTGAAGCTGGTATCGAAATCGATGTTCCAACTCAAACAAAACTTATTGTTAAAGGTATCGATAAAGAGCGTGTTGGCGCAGTAGCTGCAAACATTCGTGACGTTCGTCCGCCAGAGCCTTATAAAGGTAAAGGTATTCGTTATGAAGGCGAATATGTTCGTCGTAAAGAAGGTAAAACTGCTAAGAAGTAATGCCGCTTAGGTAGAAGAAAGGAGTGACCAAAATGATTACGAAAGCTGATAAAAACGCAACTCGTAAGAAAAGACATGCTCGTGTTCGTGCAAAATTATCTGGAACAACTGTGCGTCCTCGTTTAAACGTATATCGTTCTAACCAACACATTTATGCACAAATCATTGATGATGTTAATTCTGTAACAATCGCAAGTGCTTCTACTATGGATAAGGAATTATCTTTAGATGGTACTAGCAACTTAGATGCTGCTCAAAAAGTAGGCGAGTTAGTTGCTAAGCGTGCGGTTGAAAAAGGAGTTAAAGAAGTAGTATTTGATCGTGGCGGTTATTTATATCATGGTCGTGTAAAAGCTCTAGCTGATGCTGCTCGTGAAGCTGGGCTACAATTTTAATCGCAAAAGGAGGGAAAAAGATGCGTCGTATTGATCCAAGCAAATTAGAACTTGAAGAGCGCGTAGTTACTATTAACCGCGTAGCTAAAGTTGTTAAAGGTGGTCGTCGTTTCCGTTTCGCTGCTCTTGTAGTAGTAGGCGACAAAAATGGTCATGTTGGTTTCGGAACTGGTAAAGCGCAAGAGGTACCAGATGCGATCCGCAAAGCTATTGAAGATGCGAAGAAAAACTTAATCACTGTACCTATGGTTGGGACTACAATCCCTCACGAAGTGATCGGACAATTTGGTGCAGGTGAAATCTTCATGAAGCCGGCTTCTGAAGGTACTGGGGTTATCGCTGGTGGTCCGGTTCGTGCGGTATTAGAATTAGCTGGCGTAAGTGATATCCTTTCTAAATCTTTAGGATCTAACACACCAGTCAACATGGTTCGAGCTACTATCGAAGGTCTAACGCAGTTAAAGCGTGCTGAAGATGTTGCAAAGTTACGTGGTAAGACTGTAGAGGAACTGTTAGGATAAGGAGGGAAAACAAATGGCGAAAAAATTAGCAATTACCCTCACTCGTAGCGTGATTGGTCGTCCAGAAGATCAACGTGTAACTGTTCGCACTCTTGGTTTACGCAAGATGCACCAAACAGTTGTACTTGAAGATAATGCAGCGATTCGCGGTATGATTAATAAAGTTGCTCACTTAGTAACTGTTCAAGAACAAAACTAAGATACAATTGTTACAATAAGGAGGTGCTCCGCATGAAACTTCATGAGTTAAAACCAGCTGAAGGTTCTCGTAAAGAACGTAATCGTGTAGGTCGTGGTATTGGTTCTGGTAACGGTAAAACTTCAGGTAAAGGTCATAAAGGTCAAAACGCTCGCTCTGGTGGTGGTGTAAGACCTGGATTCGAGGGTGGTCAAACTCCTTTATTCCGTCGTTTACCTAAACGTGGTTTCACTAACATCAACCGTAAAGATTTCGCGATCGTGAACGTAGATACATTAAATCGCTTTGAAGATGGTACTGAGGTAACTCCAGAATTATTGATTGAAACTGGCGTAGTTAGCAATGCTAAAGACGGTATCAAAATTCTTGGTAAAGGGACTTTAAGTAAAAAGTTAACTGTTAAAGCTAACAAATTCTCCTCTACTGCTAAAGAAGCGATTGAAGCTGCAGGCGGTAAAACTGAGGTGATTTAATGTTTCAGACAATCTCCAATTTTATGCGCGTAGGTGATATAAGAAAGAAGATTATATTCACCTTACTAATGTTAATTGTCTTTCGTCTGGGTACTTTTATTCCGGTACCAAGCGTTAACACCGATGTGTTAAAGCTCCAAGATCAATTTAATGTTTTTGGAGTTTTAAACACGTTTGGTGGAGGTGCTTTACAAAACTTCTCAATCTTTGCGATGGGTATTATGCCGTATATCACAGCTTCCATTATTGTTCAGTTATTGCAAATGGACGTTGTGCCTAAATTTACGGAATGGTCAAAGCAAGGGGAAGTTGGACGCCGTAAATTAGCTCAGTTTACCCGCTATAGTACAATCGTGCTTGGATTTATCCAAGCATTGGGTATGTCTATAGGGTTTAATAATTTATCTGGTGGACAATTAATCCAAAATCCTGGAATTCCAACATATCTCCTGATTGCTACAGTGTTAACGGCAGGAACTGCTTTTTTAATGTGGTTAGGCGAGCAGATCACTGCAAATGGTGTCGGGAACGGAATTTCCATTCTTATCTTCGCGGGGATTGTTGCTGGAATTCCAACCACAATTAATCAGATTTATGCGCAGCAATTTGAGGATGTTGGAGAGCAATTGTTTATCCGAATTATAACGGTTATTCTAATCGCTCTAGCAGTATTAGCTGTCATTGTTGGCGTTATTTTCATCCAGCAGGCGCTGAGAAAAATTCCTATTCAATATGCAAAAAAAGCAGCTGGCAACAACGCTGTCGGCGGCCAGTCCACTCATTTACCGTTAAAAGTAAATGCAGCTGGGGTTATTCCTGTTATTTTTGCCGTTTCATTTATCATCACTCCACCAACAATTGCATCGTTCTTCGGATCAAATGATGTAACGGATTGGATTGAGAAAACGTTTGATTATACGAAACCTGTTGGTATGGTTGTATATGTCGCTTTAATCATTGCCTTTTCATATTTTTATGCGTTTATTCAGGTTAATCCTGAACAGATTGCAGATAACTTGAAAAAGCAGGGCGGCTACATCCCGGGTATACGTCCAGGAAAGAACACTCAAGAATATCTAACAAAGATTTTATATAGATTAACCTTAGTCGGTTCTCTATTCCTTGCAGCCATTTCTGTTCTTCCTGTCTTCTTTATCCAAATCGCTGACTTACCGCCTTCTGCTCAAATCGGTGGAACAAGTTTGTTAATTGTTGTTGGTGTTGCGCTTGAAACAATGAAACAGCTTGAGAGTCAGTTAGTAAAACGCCATTATAAAGGATTTATTAAATAAGGGAGTTTAGTGGGAGGCAGTCTTTGCTTTCCATTAAACTGATATAAGAGACTGAGGGGAGAATTTAAATGAATTTAGTTTTAATGGGCCTTCCTGGTGCTGGGAAAGGTACACAAGCTGAACGAATTGTAGAAAATTACGAAATCCCTCATATCTCAACAGGAGATATGTTCCGCGCTGCAATTAAGGAAGGAACACAATTAGGGTTAGAAGCTAAGTCTTATATAGATAAGGGCGAGCTTGTTCCAGATGAGGTAACAATCGGTATCGTTCGTGAACGTCTATCGAAAGCTGACTGTGAAAAAGGTTTCTTGCTTGATGGGTTCCCAAGAACAGTAGCTCAAGCAGAAGCGTTGGAGCAAATGTTAGAAGGACTAAGTCGTAAAATTGATTATGTGATTAATATTGATGTAGACCAAAGCATTTTAATGGATCGTTTAACAGGTCGCCGCATCTGTAAAGAATGTGGGGCAACATACCATTTAGTGTTTAATCCGCCAGCTCAAGAAGACGTATGTGACAAATGTGGTGGAGAGCTTTATCAACGTGCAGATGATAACAGCGAAACTGTTGCGAACCGCTTAGAAGTAAATGTAAAGCAGTCAAAACCTTTACTGGATTTCTATGAAACAAAAGGCTATCTACGCAACATTAACGGTGATCAAGATATCAACGTTGTATTTGAGGGTATTCGCGCATTACTTGGGGGCTTAAGTAAATGATCATTTGCAAAACTCCTAGAGAAATCGCAATTATGCGTGAGGCCGGAAGAATTGTTGCTTTAACTCATCAAGAGTTAAAGAAGCATGTTCAACCAGGTATCACGACAAAAGAATTGGATGTAATTGCCGAAAAGTTTATTCGTGAACATGATGCAATTCCATCTTTTAAAGGTTATAATGGATTTCGCGGCAGTATATGTGCTTCTGTAAACGAAGAATTAGTACATGGTATTCCTGGAAGCCGAAAGCTAAAGGATGGCGACATCATCAGCATTGATATTGGAGCTAAGTATAACGGTTATCACGGTGATTCAGCTTGGACTTATTCAGTAGGGAACATTGATGAGGAAACTCAAAAGCTGTTAGAAGTAACAGAACAATCCCTTTACAAAGGATTAGAGCAGGCTAAACCTGGAGATCGTTTATCAAATATTTCCCATGCTATTCAAACATTTGTAGAAGCTCATAACTTTTCAATTGTAAGGGAGTATGTTGGTCATGGTGTAGGCCAAGACTTACATGAAGATCCGCAAATTCCACATTATGGTCCACCGAATAAGGGACCTCGCTTACGTCCGGGAATGGTTCTTGCAGTTGAGCCGATGGTAAACGCCGGCAGCCGTTATGTCAAAACATTGGCAGACGACTGGACTGTCGTCACTGTAGATGGTAAAATGTGCGCGCACTTCGAGCATACTATTGCAATAACTGAAACGGGCTATGAAATTTTAACGACACTGTAATTAGTTGAAATATAGAAAATCAGTCTCTATCTCTATCCATTCCTCATTAGATAAAACTGGGCAGTATGCGGTAATTATCTAAATTCACGATGATCGTTTCGTCTGAATTGCTTCGAAAATGGTAAAGATGTATATTACAAACGTGATTCATCTTGAATTTAATGATTCCGAATCTCCGAATGTTGAGAACAGGTTGTAGATATCTAAAGATAAATGAATATATTACTTGTTCATAAAGAAAGGAGAGCAATTTGATGGCGAAAGACGATGTAATTGAAGTGGAAGGCACTGTTGTTGAGACTTTACCAAACGCAATGTTCAAGGTAGAATTAGAAAATGGTCATACAGTGCTTGCTCACGTTTCTGGTAAAATTCGTATGCACTTCATTCGTATCTTACCAGGTGACAAAGTGACCGTTGAATTATCACCTTATGATTTGACACGTGGTAGAATTACGTACCGATTTAAATAAAACCTATGCACTCCGTACTATCAAGGAGGTATGAACAATGAAGGTCAGACCATCGGTTAAACCGATTTGCGAAAAATGCAAAGTTATTCGCAGAAAAGGTAAAGTAATGGTTATTTGTGAAAACCCTAAACATAAACAAAAACAAGGCTAATAACAAGGAGGTGCAATTTTTACATGGCACGTATTGCTGGTGTTGATATTCCGCGTGACAAACGCGTTGTAGTATCACTAACTTATATTTTTGGTATTGGTCGTTCAACTGCTGAGAAAGTGTTGGCAGAAGCTGGCGTATCTGAAGATACACGCGTACGCGACTTAACAGAAGAAGAATTAGGTAAAATCCGTGACATCGTTGACCGTTTAAAAGTTGAAGGTGATCTTCGTCGTGAAGTATCTCTTAACGTAAAACGTCTAATCGAGATCGGTTCATTCCGTGGGATTCGTCATCGTCGCGGTTTACCGGTTCGCGGTCAAAATACGAAAAACAATGCTCGTACACGTAAAGGCCCACGTCGTACAGTAGCGAACAAGAAAAAATAATTAGTAAAGGAGGTTCTTGACCTATGGCACGCAAAACTAATACACGTAAACGTCGTGTTAAAAAGAGCATTGAATCTGGTATTGCTCACATTCGTTCAACTTTCAATAACACTATCGTAACAATTACAGATGTTCATGGTAACGCTGTTGCTTGGTCTAGTGCTGGTGCACTTGGATTCAAAGGCTCTCGTAAATCTACACCATTTGCTGCGCAAATGGCTGCAGAAACTGCTGCTAAAGCATCTCAGGAACATGGTATGAAAACTCTTGAAGTAACTGTTAAAGGACCTGGTGCTGGCCGTGAAGCTGCTATCCGTGCACTTCAAGCTGCTGGTTTAGAAGTTACAGCTATTAAAGATGTAATTCCAGTTCCACATAATGGTTGCCGCCCGCCAAAACGTCGTCGTGTATAATTAATTAATCTGTATAAAATGTGTATCTTTGTCTATAATGGGATAGGTACAGTCTGTTTCATACAGAGAGGTTCATTGATTTGTTGTGCACATTCGGGAACTGTCTAATAGGGAATTTCGGTTAGACAATTGAGCAGGGGCTCATTCGTTGTCTAACCGGGGTTTCGACGTTTTGAAGGAGGGTTTAAGAAATGATAGAGATTGAAAAGCCAAAAATCGAAACGGTAGAAATCAGCGATGATAGAAAGTACGGTAAATTCGTCGTCGAACCACTTGAGCGTGGATATGGTACTACTTTGGGTAACTCCTTACGTCGTATCCTATTATCCTCACTCCCTGGTGCCGCTGTAACATCTATTCAGATAGATGGTGTATTACACGAATTTTCAACAATACCTGGTGTTGTTGAAGACGTAACCAACATTATCTTAAATGTTAAGAAATTAGCATTAAAAATTTATTCTGATGAAGAGAAGACGTTAGAAATTGATGTTCAGGGCCAAGGTGCCGTAACAGCTGCCGACATTCAAGCTGATAGTGATGTTGAGATTTTAAATCCTGATCTTCACATTGCTACATTGGAAACGGATGCGCATTTACGTATAAGATTAACAGCTAAAACGGGTCGTGGTTATAGTCCGGCAGATTCGAACAAACGTGAAGATCAACCAATTGGTGTAATTCCAATTGACTCTATCTATACACCTGTTACACGCGTCTCTTATTATGTAGAGAATACACGTGTGGGACAGATGACAAACTATGATAAATTAACACTTGATGTTTGGACTGATGGAAGCATCGAGCCAGAAAAAGCTGTAGCGTTAGGTGCTAAGATCTTAACAGAGCATCTTAACATTTTTGTTAACTTAACAGATGAAGCGCAAAAAGCAGAGATTATGGTCGAAAAAGAAGAGGATCAGAAAGAGAAAGTTCTTGAAATGACAATTGAAGAACTTGATTTATCTGTCCGTTCATATAACTGTTTAAAACGTGCTGGTATTAATACTGTACAAGAGTTAGCAAACAAAACAGAAGAAGACATGATGAAAGTTCGTAACTTAGGACGGAAATCATTAGAAGAAGTAAAAGCAAAGCTTGAGGAATTAGGCTTAGGCTTACGCAAAGATGACTGATTAGTATTCAACAAAGGAGGGGACCTCACATGGGATATCGTAAATTAGGTCGTACAAGTGCTCAACGTAAAGCACTTCTTCGTGATTTAACGACTGATTTAATTATCAATGAGCGTATCGAAACTACTGAAGCTCGTGCGAAAGAGCTGCGTTCAACTGTAGAAAAAATGATTACTTTAGGTAAGCGTGGAGATCTACATGCTCGTCGTCAAGCAGGTGCTTTCATCCGCAGCGAAGTTGCAAATGAAGAAGCAGGACAAGATGCATTGCAAAAATTATTCACTGATATCGCACCTCGTTATGAAGAGCGTCAAGGTGGATACACTCGTATTTTAAAAGTTGGACCTCGTCGCGGAGACGGTGCTCCAATGGTAATCATTGAGTTAGTTTAATAATTGGGTACTATTAACAAGGGCGTGACAGTTCAGAAATTGTCTAGCCCTTTTTTTATTAGGTAAAAGTATAGAATTCAAAGATATCTAGCTCCAGCATCTCCCCTCTCAAGATCATAAGCATATTCTCTAAAGAAGGAAAGAACTCCTTCTTTTTGCAATGGTTTTATGCTTGTCGGGGGTGAATAATATGCTTGTGCTTTGCTTATTGTCTAGCTCCAGCGCCTAGCTCAGCACGGGAAAAGATGATTGCCCACATAAGGCAAAAAGCGCCTTATAGGTCAATCCCTATTTCCTTAGGCTCACAGGATGTGGGTCATGCCGACGTTTCCACAGGACGTGGCGGCTTTAGTCGGCCTTCTTTGCCCAAGGCGCTTACGCTTTTCTTATTTATTTTTGATATTGATTATAGTAGAGTAGAGAATAATATGGAGTTTTCCTTGAAGAGCTGAGAGGAGGATGGCCTTGATAGATACAATATTGGAAGTTAACAACTTATGTTTTCGTTACAGAGAAGATGCTGATTGGGCACTTCAAAACGTTTCTTTTTCCGTTAAAAAAGGGGAATGGTTCGCTATTGTAGGGCACAATGGTTCTGGAAAATCAACTATGGCCAAAATCTTAAATGGACTATTAATACCACAACAAGGCAAAGTGACAGTTCGTGATTTTGCATTGTCAGAAGAGACAATATGGGATATCCGAAAGGAAATTGGCATGGTGTTTCAGAACCCGGATAATCAGTTTGTGGGAGCGACGGTTAAAGACGATGTAGCATTTGGTTTGGAGAATAACGGAATCGTGACAGAAGAAATGATTCCAAGAGTAGAAGAAGCAATTAAGCTAGTGAACATGTCTGCTTTCGTGGACCACGAGCCTCATCATCTTTCAGGGGGGCAGAAGCAACGGGTAGCCATTGCTGGGATAATTGCTGTTCAGCCGTCTATAATTGTGCTGGATGAAGCAACATCGATGTTGGATCCAATAGGAAGAAAAGAAGTGTTGGAAACAGTGCGTCGCTTAAAAGAAGAACGAAATTTGACAATCATTTCTATTACACATGACTTAGAAGAGGTAGCGGTCGCTGATCGTGTTATTGTCATGAATAAGGGACATTTATTTGCTGAAGGAACACCGGAAGAGGTGTTTGCTCTGGGAGAGAAATTGACAGAGATAGGGCTTGATTTGCCTTTTGCTGCTAAATTGAGCCAATCACTGCAGCACAAAGGGCTCCCCGTATCTAAAATTCATATCACGGATGAGGGTTTGGTGAAAGACTTATGGACATTGTACTCAAAGATGTAGAACATCGTTATCAGCCAAATACACCGTTTGAGAAACTGGCTTTACATGATTTGAACTTAGATATCCCTTCAGGTCAATTTGTTGCGATAATTGGCCATACAGGGTCCGGCAAATCAACGATTATCCAACACCTTAACGCTCTGTTAAAGCCTACTTCAGGGACGATTACAATTGGTGATCGAGTCATTCAAGCGAAACGCAAAGAGAAAGATTTAAAATCTATTCGAAAAAGGGTTGGAATCGTTTTTCAGTTTCCAGAACATCAATTGTTTGAAGAAACGGTAGAAAAAGATATTTGCTTTGGTCCTATGAATTTTGGGGTAACAGAAGCAGAAGCGAAGAAAAAAGCGAACGAAATGATAAAACTTGTCGGTTTATCTGAAGATATCTTACAACGTTCTCCTTTCGATTTGAGTGGTGGACAAATGCGCCGTGTAGCTATAGCTGGTATTTTGGCTATGGCACCTGAAGTTCTTGTGTTAGACGAGCCTACTGCAGGATTGGATCCAAGGGGGCGCGAAGAAATCATGGAGATGATTGCAAGCCTTCACCAATCCAAACATTTAACGATTATTTTAGTCACTCACAGTATGGAGGACGCTGCTCGATTTGCTGACCAGATTGTGGTCATGCATAAAGGGACCATTGCTATGAAGGGGACCCCTAAAGAGGTCTTTGGTTCACATGAAGAACTGCACCAATACGGTTTAGACGTTCCAGAATCTTTAAAGTTTATGAAAAAGATAGAACAAACTTTAGGTGTTCGCTTTTCAGAGCCTGCTGTTACGTTTGAGGAAGTCATTTTTCAATTACAGAATTTGTTGGCAAAGGATGAGGGACCATGATGAATGGAATGATTATCGGAAAATATGTACCAGGAAACTCCCACGTACATCGCATGGATCCTCGGGCCAAACTCCTTATAGTTTTTTTCTACGTGCTTGTTGTATTTTTGGCTAATAATCTTTATGGTTACGCAGCGTTAGGCCTTTATACACTCACAGCCCTGATGGTAAGCCGTGTTCCATTGCGATTTATATTGAATGGATTGAAGCCGGTACTCTTTATTATTGTTTTTACATTTATTCTTCATATATTGATGACAAAAGAAGGAGAGTTACTCTTTCAATGGGGATGGTTCTCTGTTTATGAAGGTGGTCTTCTACAAGGTGTGTTCATTTCACTTCGTTTTTTCTTTTTAATTTTAATTACAACCCTTCTAACGTTAACGACGACACCAATTCAAGTTACAGACGGAATAGAGAGTTTACTGCATCCCTTTAAAAGGTTCCGCTTTCCAGTCCATGAGCTTGCTCTCATGATGTCCATCTCTTTACGCTTTATCCCGACACTGATGGATGAAACAGAGAAAATTATGAAGGCACAGGCTGCAAGAGGAATCGAGTTTTCAAGCGGTCCTTTAAAAGATCGTTTGCAAGCCGTTGTACCGCTCCTTGTTCCATTATTTATCAATTCGTTTAAACGTGCGGAGGAATTGGCTATCGCGATGGAAGCAAGAGGTTATAAAGGGGGAGAAGGGCGGACCAAATTTCGTCAACTGCAGTGGAGTACTCTAGATTCTCTTATGCTGGTTGTCCTTGTTTTATTATCTATTGTTTTATTTTTCATCCGTTCTTAACTTTTTTTGATGTGGTGATAAAATCATGAAACGATTAAAATGTATAATTTCCTATGACGGCACTCACTTTTCAGGTTACCAAGTTCAGCCAAATCAAAGAACGGTTCAAGGAGAGTTTGAAGAAGTACTCAGGAAGATGCATAACGGCCAAATGGTTAAAATCCATGCTTCCGGCCGTACAGATGCTCATGTTCATGCGTATGGACAGGTCATCCATTTTGATACATCTTTAAATATACCAACTGATCGCTGGAAAAAAGCGTTAAATTCATTGCTGCCAGAAGATATATGTGTAAGGGAGGTACAATCCGTGTCTCCGAATTTCCATGCCCGGTTTGATGCCGTATCCAAGGAATATCGCTATAAAATTATTAAGTCTCAAGAGCGGGATGTATTCCAGCGCCATCATGCGTATCATTTTCCATACGGCCTTGATTATGCAGCGATGAAAGAGGCCAGTGAATATGTAATAGGCACCCATGATTTTACCAGTTTCTGTTCAGCTAAGACCGAAGTAGAAGACAAGATAAGAACCATATATAACATTGAGTTTTTTGAAGAAAGCGATGAGCTTGTTTTCCGATTTACAGGAAATGGATTTTTATATAATATGGTACGTATTTTAGTGGGAACACTGCTTGATGTAGGGCAAGGAAAAATAAAATCAGTGGAAATGAAAAAAATTTTAGATGGCCGATCAAGAGAGATGGCAGGTAAAACAGCCCCAGGACACGGGCTTTATTTATGGCAAGTGCACTATGACAACTAAACCTGGTGTATAATTTTTCTTGACATTGTCTTCACAAACATTTAATATATCATATGTTATGGTATTTTAACCCCACGGTTAGCCCCGGAAATTAATCGTGTTGAAAATAGAGGTTGAAATCAGTTTTTTGGATTTTAATGATAAAATTTAGGAGGGAAACTCATGCGTACAACTTTCATGGCTAAAGCGAACGAAGTAGAACGTAAATGGTACGTTGTAGACGCTGAAGGTAAAACTTTAGGTCGTCTTGCAAGCGAAGTCGCTTCAATCTTACGCGGTAAACATAAACCAACTTATACACCACATGTAGACACTGGTGATCATGTAATCATCCTTAATGCTTCAAAAATCGAATTGACAGGTAAAAAATTAACTGACAAAATTTATTACCGTCACAGCCAACACCCAGGTGGTTTGAAACAACGTACTGCTTTAGAAATGCGTACAAACTACGCTGAAAAAATGCTTGAACTAGCTATTAAAGGAATGCTTCCAAAAAATAGCCTAGGTCGTCAAATGTTCAAAAAATTACATGTGTATGCTGGCGCTACACATCCACATGAAGCTCAAAAACCAGAAGTTTACGAACTTCGCGGATAATCGAAGAGGAGGGAATCATTTTGGCACAGGTACAATATTACGGCACAGGCCGTCGTAAAAGCTCTGTTGCACGTGTACGTTTAGTACCAGGTAACGGACGCATTGTTATTAACGATCGTGAAATTGAAAACTATATCCCATTTGCTGCATTACGAGAAGTTGTAAAACAACCTCTTGTTGCAACTGAAACTACAGGCAGCTACGATATCTTAGTAAACGTAAAAGGTGGCGGATATACTGGTCAAGCTGGCGCTATTCGTCATGGTATTGCTCGCGCTTTACTACAAGCTGACCCTGAGTACCGTTCAACTTTAAAACGTGCTGGTTTATTAACTCGTGACGCTCGTATGAAAGAACGTAAAAAATACGGTCTTAAAGGCGCTCGTCGTGCACCTCAGTTCTCAAAACGTTAATTTTCGTTTTCAAAACCTCGGCTATTCCGCCGAGGTTTTTTTTATTTCCTCAAAAATTGTCACTTTTTAATGATGCTATTATTTTTTGATATCAGGATTTATCACCATTTAGCATAGCAGTAAAGCTCCTCAAGTGCTTGTCTTGGTCTTGATCAACCAGGCTCTTGTAAAGATTTTATTACCCTCATATTTTGCCAGCTGAACTTTCTAAGGAGAAACGCATGAGAAAAAGAAACACGTAAAAAATAGGGGAAAGGGGGCGCTAGGTTATTATGAGCATTGTGACAAGCTTAAAGGACAAAAGACGAGAGAAACAGATGAGCTATGAGCGAAAAATGTTGCGAGAGCTATCCTTAGATATTCTTCGAAAAAAAATAAGGAGCTATTTTCACCCTCTATTTTCGAGAGACAATGAGTGGAAAATGTCCCTGGAAGAAGGATGTATGGATATTGCGATTGAAGCTTTTTTACTGGGAGCCCATTTTAGCCGTTTCGGCTTTTATGGAGAATCCTTACACCTTGTCAAAAAGCGGTGTCAGGAGGAGGAAAAACTTCTAATTGATGCTCTATACGATTATTTGTGTTGTTGGTCACCATTGGGTGATCGTGACTTTTATCAAGAGAGTATTTATTATACATGTGAGCGATATGTACAAGATTGGTGGGGAGAAGGCTTTCAAAAAGGAGAAAAACGATATCGCTTACGCCTTCATTAAAAACTAATCATAAATCCCCTTCTTGTCCCATATAGAGATAATAGGGCAGGGCAAGCTGGGGGGATGAGATGAAACCATTTAAAGCATTATTGTTTATCGTAGGAATTACCTTGTTGTTCTTCATTGTTCAATATGAAATATGGGATAAGAATTCTTGGAATTCTTGGAATTTACCGTTAAGTGGTAAGATTATTGTCTTGGATCCTGGGCATGGTGGTCCCGATGGAGGTGCAGTAGGGGGAGAAACTTTGGAGAAAGACGTTGCACTGAATATCGCTCTTTTAACAAAAGATTATTTACAAGAACAAGGAGCTCTCGTCATTTTAACGAGAGAAGATGATCGGGACTTGGCTAAGGAAGAAACGAAAAAGATTAGCAGAAGAAAGGTTGAAGATTTAAAGAAAAGACTGGAAATCATTAATGAATCCCAAGCTGATTTATATTTAAGTATCCATTTAAATGCTATCCCATCTCCTCAATGGAGAGGAGCTCAAACGTTTTTTAATGGATCGTTGGAGGAAAATGAGGCTGTTGCAAAACTTATTCAAGCTGAGCTAAAAAATAGTCTGCAAAACACTTCAAGAGAAGCGAAAGTCATTCAAGGAATTTATCTGGTTACACATGCTAAAATTCCAGGCGCTTTAGTTGAGGTTGGGTTTTTATCCAATATAAACGAACGAAGCTTACTTCAAACAGAAGAATATCAACGGAAAGTAGCTGAGTCTATATATAGAGGTATTAACCGATATTTTACAGAGCAAACATCTCCAAAATAAGGAGATGTTTCGTGTTTCACATGAAACATTAGAGGAGGCATGTCATTTCCAGCTGAAGAAGGGCTCCATATCGGCATCTTAGAAAGAAGTGTGGTATACTAAAAGTTGTAAACGAATTCATTAGGTGGTGGGAGATATGTTAACAGAAGACAAAATATATTCTTTATTAAATGAGTTAAGAGATCCTTTTTTACATAAAACGCTCAAAGAAACAGGAGCTCTTAAAGAAATAACTGTAAAAGAAGAAAAGGGTCATGTCAGTGTAAAAATTGCTCTTGCCAAAACGGGAACATCTGAACAGTTGAAATTTCAGGAACGCATTGTCCATACATTGAAAGAAGCGGGAGCCCATACGGTAGGGTTACGTTTCATTGAACTTTCTCCAGAGGAACTAGCGCAATTTAAAGCTGAGATTCCAAGTACTGCACCAAATAACCTCTTGAATAATGCTGGTTCTACTCATTTTCTTGCTATCGCAAGCGGAAAAGGGGGCGTAGGAAAATCGACGGTTTCTGTTAATTTAGCTGTAGCTTTAGCAAGATTAGGTAAAAAAGTTGGTTTGATTGACGCCGATATTTATGGTTTTAGTGTACCCGACATGATGGGAGTTACAAAAAGACCTGTTGTCCAAGGGGAAAAAATTATTCCTGTAGAACGCTTCAATGTGAAAGTCATTTCCATGGGATTCTTTGTAGAAGATAATTCGCCTGTTATTTGGAGAGGACCAATGCTTGGGAAAATGTTAACAAGTTTCTTTACGGAAGTGGAATGGGGAGAACTTGATTATCTGTTGTTAGATTTACCGCCTGGAACTGGAGACGTAGCATTAGATGTTCACTCTATGCTGCCGACTTGTAAAGAGGTGATTGTGACAACGCCTCATCCTACTGCGGCTTTTGTGGCAGCTAGAGCAGGGGCAATGGCCATTAAAACAAATCATGAAGTCATCGGTGTTGTAGAGAACATGTCTTACTTTGAAAGTAAAGTGACGGGAGAAAAAGAATATGTGTTCGGAAAAGGTGGAGGGGAAAAACTGGCGGATGAATTGCAAACAGATCTTCTAGGACAATTACCGTTGCAGCAACCGGACTGGAATGAAGAAGACTTTGCTCCATCTGTTTATGGCGAGGATCATAGACTAGGTCAAATTTATTTGGAGATTGCGAAAAGAGTAGCAAAGAAGTGTGAACAAACTATTCATAATTAAAAGCATTTTTAGGACGAGAGGCGTATGATAAAAGTAAATTTTTATCATCACATCCCCTATTCTGAAGCGAACTAAAGTATGATAAGGTAAAATCGGCCGCAACTAACTATTGGTTAAAAACCTAGTTGAAAAAAGAAGCAGGATGGAAATCTTCATCCTGCTGTATAGAATAAGTTTTATTACAAGCTTCGTTTAACGTTTAGATAACATTAAATAATTGTTTGTTTATAGGAAGAGCAAAGGCTGCACTTTTTGCTGCGTAAATAACCGTAGCAAAAAGTGCCCTTCTTTTGTGGAGACATATTTTTATTTTTCTTCTTGGGAGCCGCCTTCTTCACTTCCTTCTTGTTTTCCTTTATTACCTTGATCTACTTCTTCTGCAGCTTTTAGTAATAAATCTTGAATTTTAGCTTTGTACAGCGGGCTTTCAAAAGTTTCAGTCATGATCTTTTGAATATGACTGCGATATTCCTGACTTTTTAAGGCAGTTAACATTTGTTTTTCCATTTCAGGATTTTGAAATAGCTCAATTAACGATTTTTGAAAATCAGGATCTTTCATAAGTTGTTTTATTATCTGCTCTTGTTCTTTTTGGAGACTCTTCGCAAAGCTTTCAGCAAATTTTGGATCTTCGAAAATCTTTTTCCAAAATTCACTTCCTTTTTCAGACGTTAGTGTATTTTGAATGGTGTCTTTCACAATAGCTTGGTCCATGATTAACTGTTGCTTAACTTCTTCTTCATTCATGACTTGCTCGATTGCTTTTTTACCTTCGTCTGTCTTTAGGATATCGACAACCATCTTTTTAGTTTGATCATAATCCATGCGCTGAGTTTCTTGTTCTGCTGGCGCGCATGAAGTGAAGATGAGTAACGAAAGACTTGCATACAAGAGGAGCAATAGCCATTTTTTCATTACAAAAGCTCCTTCCTTTAAAGAAATATGCCTAATCTTAATATGAAGTAATCTAAAAAAAATATGCACGAACAAAACATCTAGATTTTAAATAAAACGGTTGGTACAATTTAAACAACTATGAAAAATGAACAGTTGGGGGATTACAGTGTGAACAGTCGAAATTGGGTTCGTTTATTCCTCTCCACACTTTTTCTTGGAGGGATAAGCACAGCCATTACGGGTTTTATTGTGCGTTGGGACAAGTATGGGTCGTTGTTTTTCTCGATAGATATAATGGGTATTTTATCTGTGCTCCTTCTTTTGTTTGGAGTAGGTCTTATTTTTAGTATTATTAGCCAAATGGGTTTTTTTGCTTACTTGACGATTCACCGTTTTGGTTTGGGGATTTTCCGTTCAGTTTCTCTTTGGAATGCGGTGCAAATGATCTTGATCGTCTTCGTCTTGTTTGATCTTGTTTATTTCCGCTACCGCTTTTTTGCACAGCCGGGGGATAGCTTCATCCCTTATGTGTCAGTGGCATTTAGTATTTTAATGATTGGAATGGCGGTGGCTTATATAAGGAGAGGAAAGACCAACAATGAAGCCTTTGTGCCGGCTTTATTTTTTATGACAGTTGTTACGATAATCGAATGGGTGCCTGCCTTGCAAATCAATGATAGAAATTGGTTATATCTTATGTTGTTCCCATTATTGATTTGCAATGCGTATCAATTGCTTGTTCTGCCGAAACTAATCGCTGATAGTCACAAGGGCAGTAAAATATCTCCCCAAGTGAAAAAGTCAAAGTAGAAGCAAAAAAGCTGTTTGGATAATGCAAAGTTCTTGCTCTCCAAACAGCTTTTTTTATTTATTTAACTTCATTACTTTTCACATCAGTATTTGAAATCAGTTCTGAAACAGTAATATTTTTCATTCGTTGGTCTTTCATTTCTTCTGCGATGAGGGGAATGGCTTTTTGTGTTTGTTGAACAGAATCAGAAGCATGCAAAAGTATGATGTCACCGCCATTCATCTTTTCTGTGACATTCTGAACTATTTTATCAACACCCGGATTAATCCAATCTTGGGAGTTAATGCTCCAATGTACAACTGTGTACCCTAAGCTATCTGCTATTTTTAGAACCTCAAGATTGAACTGCCCAGATGGCGGCCGCAATAATTCGATATTTTTGACACCTAAAGCATCAAACACTTTCTTCGATTGAGCCAAGTCTTGACGAATTTTATTGTTTTCAAGTTCTGTATAATCTTTGTAGTTGTAGCCCATTGTTCCGATTTCGTGGCCGTCGTCTTGTATTCTTTTTACAATATCTGGATGTCTCTCGGCCCAAGAAGCGGAAAGGAAAAAGGTGGCGTTTTTAATGTTAGCGGCTTTTAGTTCGTTTAAGATGAGAATCGGCTTTTCATCACCCCAGCTTATATCAAAGGTTAATGAGAGCTTGTTATGCTGTTGCTCATTTTTGTAGATAGCTTTAGGTTCATCTTTGGTTGAAAAAACAGGAATGCGCATGATATTGTTTTCCATAAATAAAAAAGTGCCGGTAAATAAAGCAGCAACAAAGATAATAATAAGCTGTTTTAAGCGTTTAGCTTTTGTGACATAAAAAAAATTCATATATGCCTCCTTAAATAATTAGTACTTGTCTAAATTTTATGTTCGGATTTTTTTATTCATAACAAACTTTATGATTTGTTTTTAGAAAATGAATAAGGGGACATAATGAGATTCAAAAAAGATATTCGAGGTGAAATTTTGATAGGAATTTTACTAAATGAAAAGCAACAACGAGAGTTGGAAAGCTTATTGAATAAAGAAATCCAGAGCCTTTTAGCCATTCAATGTGAAAAAGAGCATGGAGCAATTGTTAAAAGAGGATTACGAGAGAAAGAAGAAATTTTATACAGTGTTTTGCGTCTTATTGGACAAAAAGAAAAAAACAAAAAGGGTGTTGATTCTTATAAAAAAAGATGATATATTAATAAACGTCGCTAATGAAGGCGAAAATGAAAGTCCAAAAAACATTGACACTGAGTGTCTCAATGTGGTAAATTAAAAAAGTCGCTTATAGACAGAAAATGAACTTTGAAAACTGAACAAAACAAAAAACGTCAACGTTAATTCTATTTTTATTATGAGCAAGTCAAACATTTCTTCGGAGAGTTTGATCCTGGCTCAGGACGAACGCTGGCGGCGTGCCTAATACATGCAAGTCGAGCGGACAGATGGGAGCTTGCTCCCTGAAGTCAGCGGCGGACGGGTGAGTAACACGTGGGCAACCTGCCTGTAAGACTGGGATAACTTCGGGAAACCGGAGCTAATACCGGATAACACCGAGGACCTCATGGTCCTTGGTTGAAAGATGGCTTCGGCTATCACTTACAGATGGGCCCGCGGCGCATTAGCTAGTTGGTGAGGTAACGGCTCACCAAGGCGACGATGCGTAGCCGACCTGAGAGGGTGATCGGCCACACTGGGACTGAGACACGGCCCAGACTCCTACGGGAGGCAGCAGTAGGGAATCTTCCGCAATGGACGAAAGTCTGACGGAGCAACGCCGCGTGAGCGATGAAGGCCTTCGGGTCGTAAAGCTCTGTTGTTAGGGAAGAACAAGTACCGTTCGAATAGGGCGGTACCTTGACGGTACCTAACCAGAAAGCCACGGCTAACTACGTGCCAGCAGCCGCGGTAATACGTAGGTGGCAAGCGTTGTCCGGAATTATTGGGCGTAAAGCGCGCGCAGGCGGTTCCTTAAGTCTGATGTGAAAGCCCACGGCTCAACCGTGGAGGGTCATTGGAAACTGGGGAACTTGAGTGCAGAAGAGGAAAGCGGAATTCCACGTGTAGCGGTGAAATGCGTAGAGATGTGGAGGAACACCAGTGGCGAAGGCGGCTTTCTGGTCTGTAACTGACGCTGAGGCGCGAAAGCGTGGGGAGCAAACAGGATTAGATACCCTGGTAGTCCACGCCGTAAACGATGAGTGCTAAGTGTTAGGGGGTTTCCGCCCCTTAGTGCTGCAGCTAACGCATTAAGCACTCCGCCTGGGGAGTACGGCCGCAAGGCTGAAACTCAAAGGAATTGACGGGGGCCCGCACAAGCGGTGGAGCATGTGGTTTAATTCGAAGCAACGCGAAGAACCTTACCAGGTCTTGACATCCTCTGACAACTCTAGAGATAGAGCGTTCCCCTTCGGGGGACAGAGTGACAGGTGGTGCATGGTTGTCGTCAGCTCGTGTCGTGAGATGTTGGGTTAAGTCCCGCAACGAGCGCAACCCTTGATCTTAGTTGCCAGCATTCAGTTGGGCACTCTAAGGTGACTGCCGGTGACAAACCGGAGGAAGGTGGGGATGACGTCAAATCATCATGCCCCTTATGACCTGGGCTACACACGTGCTACAATGGACGGTACAAAGAGTCGCGAGACCGCGAGGTGGAGCTAATCTCATAAAACCGTTCTCAGTTCGGATTGCAGGCTGCAACTCGCCTGCATGAAGCCGGAATCGCTAGTAATCGCGGATCAGCATGCCGCGGTGAATACGTTCCCGGGCCTTGTACACACCGCCCGTCACACCACGAGAGTTTGCAACACCCGAAGTCGGTGAGGTAACCGTAAGGAGCCAGCCGCCTAAGGTGGGGTAGATGATTGGGGTGAAGTCGTAACAAGGTAGCCGTATCGGAAGGTGCGGCTGGATCACCTCCTTTCTAAGGATTTTTA
>NZ_AYSE01000014.1 GCF_000504165.1 Bacillus sp. FJAT-14578 | reverse complement strand
GGGAAAAGCTGGTGATAACTTCAAAAGCTTACCTATCGCTATAATAAGAGGAAAGGTCTCAATCTCAATTTTAATAGACATTTGGATTTGCATACTGTATAGAATGAGCAGAAATATATTAGAGGTGGAATGGAATTGAGAAAAAGATTAGGATGCTTACACGCCCATTATTCGAATATAGAATATATAGAAAATGCACTTTCCCCATTTAACATTGAATTAATACATTTTGTTGACCCAGCTTTAATGTATCGAGTTACATCAGATGAAAATTTCCAAGAATCAGATGCTCAAATTAAAGTTAAAGAGCAAATAGAATGGATTGCCCAATGTAATGTTGATGCTATCCTTATTATTACTTACAACTTTAGTTTACATAGCACTGAATTCCCGACAATGAAAAAAGGCAATACCAACTGTTTATGGTATTGCCAATCAATACTTAATAACGTGTAATTTATTTTCTAAGTTATTTTGTTAAATGAGACTGAGGCACCGTAGGCAAAATAACTTCCACCGTGGTTCCCTCATTTACTTTACTTGAGATCTTTAATTCTCCATCATGGTTTTCAATAATTTTATAGCTTGTCATTAACCCCAAACCTGTTCCTTTTTCTTTTGTTGTATAAAAAGGTTCACCAAGTGTTAGAAGTCGGTCTTCCGGAATACCATGGCCTTGATCAATAAAATAAATGGATACTTTGTCTTTTTCCTTTCCCTTTACTTTTACATCAATCATTCCGCCATTCGGCATCGCTTCAATGGCATTCTTTAGAATATTAATAAACACTTGTTTTAATTGATTTTCTTCACACACAATCGTAGGAATATCTGATTCAAATTCTACAAAGATTTGAATATTTTTCATGATAGCTTGGGTATTGATGAGAGTCACGATATCTTTTATTAAACTTTTTATTTCTTTTTCTTTGAATACAACAGCTGTCGGTTTGGCTAATACTAAGAATTCACTAATAATAAGATTAATTCTTTCTAACTCCGATAATATGAGATTGAAATATTCTTCTTCACTTGTATATTTGGATTTGAATAACTGAATAAATCCTTTGATGGAAGTAAGAGGATTCCGAATTTCATGAGCAATCCCCGCAGCCATTTGTCCTACAAGCGCCAGTTTTTCTGATTTTTGAAGGAGACTCTCTGTTGTATTCTTTTTATCAGTAATGTCCCTAAAAATTGATAATATTGCCTCTTTGCCCTCATATATAATGGAACGACTGGAGACTTCAACGAAAATGACTTTTCCGTCCAAGCGTATTAATTTTTGCTCTACATTACTAGTTGGTGTGTTTTCTTCACAAAGCTGTCTTAATCGTTTCCTTGCTATCTCTTGATAACTGGCATCAACAAAGTGGTAGATGGAGTTGCCTAAAATCTCATCCTTCCTATGGGCGCCAAGTATATTTTCCCCAGATTGATTTGCATAAAGGATTATATTTTGATCGTGGATGATGATAGACTCAGGCAACGTTTCAATTAATTGTTTATAATTCTCTTCACTTGCTTTCATTCTCTCTGCATAAAACTTCATGTTGTCATATTGTCTGCCTATAAACCAAGCTATGGCAACTGCTATTAATAAATCAATGACTTCTCTTTTTAAAGGTTCGCCTAAAAATAGAAATTGAATTAAAGCAAAAATAATTGCGATACTTATAAAAGTGACTTGACCTGTTTTTTTCATGAAAGGTTCCTCTTGAGTGATAGTTACATAAAGAACATAATACTATGAAAAGGGATAAAATTTAACCTAAATCTTACCTTATTCCGATCCTCTGAAAAAATCTTTTTAGTTTCTATAATTAATGTATATTCCCTACATTTCTAATTAACATAATGGTTTTTATATAATATTCATTGACTTTGTAAGTAAGAAAGTCTATTAAGGAGATCATCTAACTGCTGACTTACCTGAATAACTTTTGGTGATGTTAGGCCATATTGATCTCCAAGAAGAATCATTTCTTCTCTTTTTTGCTCAATTTGAACATACAAAACTTCAGGTAGATTTTGCATCATTACTTTAACCCCTTACTACTTTTTATAATTAAACACATAAAGTAAATTTTACAGAAAATAGGGGGTTAAATCTATATTAATTTGTTTTTTTAAATAACCAATTTAAAATCCATATAGTAACAATTGGCTGGAATACTAACTCTATCCCTTCATCAGTTACACTAGCATTGTTAAATCCCAATCCGTCCCATTAATACCATGGATGATAAATGAATAGCATCCAATACATTGAGCAAAATACAAGCGACGCCGTGAGGCATCAGGTTGTTTATCCAACTTCACCTATGTATGTTTAATTCTTTTTAAAACTCCCCTAACAGGACAGAGGAGTTTTAATGCAACATAGTATCCTTTATAAAAAGAAAAAATACACTTAAACTATTCTTTTATCAAAAATACGTACATAACGTATGGAAGAGGTATTTATAAGCTGGGTTCCTTTGTCCGTTTTCGCAATAAGATACTTACGGTTTTCCACTCTTTCTAATACCTCTTATAAAACATCTTCGGTTTTGATATTCGGCTTTTTTATCACTTTTTCCCATTTTACATCGGTCTCGAGAGTATAACACACGGTAAATTCTTTCAACAAATAAATCTCCCTTTCTTTTACTTCTGTAAGTTTCTATAATCTATTTTTTCTAAAAATATTGGGTACACATGAAATAAAGATCCATATAGATAAAACTAAAGATATTACCCCGAGTGCTTTGTCCAGAAAACCACCTGTTGTCTTCATAAATAATTTATGAATTCCAAATGTCAAGCCTACGACAATTAGTATGAGATCATATATATTAGTTTTAATTTTTACCCGCTCCCTCAGACTGTTCTATATAATGATTCGAAAACAGTCCTTTATTTTAGGGGTTAAATCTTCAAGAGTAACTGTAATTTCAAAATATAGATCAGTATCCACGATTTTTCAATGCCTATTTTATACTAATCTAGTTACTACCAAGTTTTTTTAATGACAATCAAAAAATCGGCTAATGTAAATTTGCAATACAAACGTCATGTCTAGTGAATTTTTTAAGGTTGCTGTAAAGGTTGCAACATTATCATTTACTATGTAAGAAACGTAATAGAATTAGCATAAATGTTACCCATTCTTTCAATGAAATTCCAATCCTCTATGCTACGATAATGTCATGTAGTTTTTGGGGAGGTATTTTTTATGAAAAAAACAAGCATGAAAAAGTGGGCATTTGCTTCTGCAGCAACTTTAACGTTTCTAGCAGCACAAGGAACAGCAGAAGCAGCAGCTCCACATAAAGTGGTGAAAGGAGACACTTTATGGGAGCTTGGCAACCAACACGGGGTAACAGTTGATGAATTAAAAAAAGTAAATAATCGTCAAAATGATATGATATATATTGATGAAACATTAACCATTCCTGATCATACAGGATTCCAAGCAGTCAGTCCTGCTATACATAAAGTAGCAACAGGAGATACATTATTCAACATTGCGAAACAACATGGAGTAACAGTGGAAGGACTAAAAGCAGCGAATCATCTGCAAAATGATACAATTTATATTGGACAAACTTTAACTATTGGAAATGGTTCGTCTTCCGCTGAAGCACAAATGAGTCAACTTGCTGCACCGGCAGTAAATCAGCAGCCAGCTCCAGCTCAGTCTTCTGCTATTTCAGCTGAAGACAAAGACTTACTGTCCAGATTAGTAGAGGCAGAAGCGAAAGGGGAGCCGTATCAAGGAAAAGTAGCCGTAGCGATGGTTGTATTAAATCGCGTTGCTTCTCCGGAGTTCCCAAATTCTATCCATGATGTCATCTATCAGCAGCTAGGGAACGGTGGTTATCAATTTACACCTGTAGGCAATGGAGCGATTAATCAGCCTGCATCTGATGAGTCAAAACGAGCGGTGGATGAAGCATTAGCCAATCAAAATCATACAAATGATGCTCTTTATTTCTATAACCCACAAATAGCAACGAATGATTGGGTAAAAACACAACAAGTAACAGCCGTTATTGGCAACCATGTATTTGCCAAATAACGATTAGGTTCTGGTGCAAAAACTATTCGCTAGAAACATAGGATGTTAGTTTCCTGTAAATGGATGCTGACAAATACTAACGATGTTCCCCTATTCTGTTCCCATGCTTGGTTTTTATAGTAAAAGGATAACGAACGGGGACGGGATTCCTTTGAGGAGGTAACAGGGTGGAGACGATTGAAAAGGCTTATACAACAAAAGAGATTAGCACGACATTAGGAATTGGAGACTCGACGTTAAAAAAATGGTGTTTGTCCCTTGAGAAGAACGAGTACCCTTTCACCAGGAATGACCAAAATCAGCGTTTATTCCTGGAGAAGGATTTGGTGGTCTTGAAGCTTCTCCAAACAATGGTCCAGACGAATAATTTTTCGGTGGAGAACGCCGGGATGTTGATTGCATCAAAGTTTAAAGAGAGTGGGTTCCCAAACGGGGCGGGTGGTATTCCTGTTATAAGAGTAGAGGAACAGGATGAAAAAAGGCGTTCTTATGAGGTCGTTCAGAAGCCTGCGGCCATCATTCAATATCAGGAAGCATACATACAGGAACAGAGAGCATTTAACCAGGTGTTACTGGAGTCTATGCGGGAACAAAAGGAGTTCAACCAGGCGTTACTGGAACGATTAGAAAAGCAGGAAAAATCTATACAAGAAGGGCTACATACACGTGATGGAGAACTCACTCAGTCTATCCAGGGACTTCAACAGCAACTCCAACAATTGACAATACAGACGCAGGAAAAGAGAAAGCAGCGCAAAGGACTATTCAAATGGTTGAGTTAAGCAGAGGCATAGCAAAAGCAAAGCTATGTCTTTTTCTTTTGAACATTCAAGACGACAAAGAGCTCCTTCTCTTAAAAATGAATGCCGATAAAAAAGGTTGGGTACCTAAATAAAGTGGACCCCTTGTAAAGACAATTAAAAAAAGTATTGTGGGGCTGATTATAATCACTTTTGATCAATTATTTAAATAAAGAACCAGGAGTAAAGGCGATCAACATGTTTTGGAGAAGAGGATCAGGACCGACTACATAGATTAGAAACGGTTAATAGGAAGGAGAAAAGAAAAGGAAGGAATATTCGCCCGATATTTGGAAGTATATACACCAGAGGAAGTTTTGAAAGAAGCTCAAGAATACATTCCATCCCTTTGTTCCCATTCAGATGTCCTCCGTAAGTTGAACAAAATGAAGCTTCCACAACCCGTCATAAACGCTCTCATTTATTACGTGCTTGCCACGAACAATCAAAAACTCATAACTAATCAACTATTGGTGTTAGCTGATTTATGTAGAAAATTCAACATAAAGAATGCCAAGGAAGCTATTACATTCTTTAAACAGTACTATTCATATCATACTCAAATGAGTCAAGAAGGTTAAAATCGATTTTCCTTAAAAAAAGGGTAAACTGGCTCTGTTTGATGACTTAATGGGGAGGAGTTTTCGTGAGAAATCATGATAAAAAGAAAAAAAATTTACTGAAACGGTTTAAAAATCAGGGAAAATATATACAAGAAGGGCTAAATACACGTGACGGAGAACTCACGCAATCTACCCGTGAACTTCAGCAGCAACTCAAACAATTAGACATACAAACGCAGGAAAAGGGAAAGCAGCGCAAAGGACTATTCAAATGGTTTAGTTAAGCAGAGGTATAGCAACAACTATGTCTTTTTCTTTTGAAAATTCGAGATGAGAAAGATCTCCTACTCTTAAAAATGAGTACCCATTTAGAAAAAAGTTGAGTACCTAAAGGATACCCATCCTATTGTTTCTCATTATTTTGTTGACATAAGTGGGAATTATCATGAGTAGTAAACATAATTGTAAAAGGGAAGAAAAAGAAGTTTAATCAAGATATCCGGCTTGTTCCACCCAGTTATTAATTTTATCCTCATTTTTTCCTTTTTACGTTTCTGATTTGGATAATGTAAAACCTAGAATGAGTTATTCAATCAAACCTTATGTTAAAATAAAAGGATACTTCAAAGGGTGGAAAGTAATCAAATGGAGCCAAAGATTTACTCTCCATTTTCTAATGCTAGCACTTTATAACTCTGTGACTTTCAAAAGTATAATAGCGGATCAAAACAGCTTAGGAGCGGGAATAAATATGAATAAAAAAGACATAGCAAGCATTCGAAAACAATTTAAAGTAGATAATGATTTACTCAAAATCACCGAAATCTTCAATGTTTATATAATGAAGGAAACAAGTGAAATCTATCATCATCAAAGTCAGCCATTCGAAATGTTAGACCAAGATCAGCAAGAGTTGTTTATGAATAATTTTAAAAAATTACTTACAGGACAATTGGATGAAAAGTTATTTGAATTAAAATTTCAGCGTAATGCTGAAAATAACAGTCAGCTTATTTTGCATCAAGGATTACTAAGCGGTGATGTGGAAGGCTGGAAAGAACAAATGCTTCTCATTGTTGAAAAAATGCTTAAAGATCGACAATATGAAATGGATATTGTCGTAACATTCATTCGAGGAGAATATTTGAAGCCAATGAAACGCCCAAGTGAAGAGGGGGAAGAGAGTGAACGAGATGCCGTTTATTCCCATTCATTTATTCTATGCAGTATAAATAAAACACAAGATCCAAAAAAAGAATTGCTGTTTGACTATGTCGAGAAGGAATTCAAGTACAATGTTGTGATAGATCCTATCATCGACCTCAACGCCCCAGTAGCAGGGTTTCTTTTTCCTTGTTTCACAGATAATGCTGCGGATGTCAACCACATTCTATATTCAGCAGGCAAAGCGCATGAGCTTGATTATCAGTTCATAGAGGAAGTATTAAACGGTGAAGAAACGATGACGGCAAAAGACGATAAAATCGCTTTTGAGGAAATTGTCAAAAACGTAACAGGAGATCAACTAAACACGTCAACACTCTCCAATGTATATGAAGAAATTCACCGTGTGATTGAAGAAAATGAAGATGAAGAAACACCAAAATTAGACTACAAAGACGTAGAACGTATTTTAAAGATGAGCGGACTAGAAGATGTAAATACAGAAAAGGTAGAAACAGCTTTCCAAAGAGTCCTCGATGACGAAAACTATGAGCTGAAAGCAAGTAGCATCGTACCAAAGTATAATTCAAAATCTATCAAAATCAACACGAAAGTAGCTAACATTTCTATTAGTCCACAAGATTTAAGGTACGTGAAACAGGTCAATTTTAATGGTAAACGCTACATCATGATCGAAGTGGAAGAAGATACCGTGATTGAAGGGTTCACTATGATTCCAGAAGCTTTTAACGGTAATATAAGTCAATAGATGAAAATCCATAATATCCCACGATTTCCATGTTAAAATAGAAATCATTAGAAGAGAGGGGATCGGGGATGGAGAAAGAGAAAAAAGCATCAGATAAAAGAGTCAAGGGATTGATCATCGGTTTCGCTATCGTCATGGTTTTAACGTCAAGCTATGCAGCCGTCTCGTGGTGGAACGGGAAAGACGCAGCGAAGCAGCCGGAGACGACCAAAGCCAGTATGCTTGATTCTGTCAAGAAGTTGGAGGAATTTACGGATGAGGGAGAGTTCATCGCTTATTTCCATCATTTTTATAACGAAACAGTTTGTTATGGAAGAGTGAATTCACTAAATTGGGAAGAACAAACCGCAGCCGCTTCCGCTATCCTTCATTCACTCGCGAATTTAAAGCCAGCTAACGAGGACTTAGCAAAAGATTTTAAGAACATCGCCAAGCTCGTACAGGAAATCGAGAATGATCAAAAAGATAAATCGAATGTGAAAACACTGCATCGCTATTTTCATGATTTGGACATTCATTATAATGGATATGCAGAATCCTCACAGGTATTTCAAGTGACCAAGTTCAAATAAAGGAAACTTTCATCAACGTAAAACATACACGCGTTAATAGGAGATTACAAACAACAGTAAAATAAAAAAGAGATTTCCAGTAAAAGTCTTTATTTACTGGAAATCTTTTTTTTTGTAAATGAGCTGAACGAGCGCCTGCAATTTTATCCCGCATTAATGGGCAGTAAGCCCCCCACTTCAAGGCTTGAGAGAAATCGAAGAAGTTTAAGCGGGGGATGAAGGAAAACCACCACTGATGGAAGTTGCCTTTATAAATAAAGCCCCGCCGTATAAACCGCTGTAATTGTTTTGGCAATTTCCTCAACAGGAGATTGATGTTCATCACGGACAATTTCCCATAAATACATTTCGTTCGCAAAAAACCAGCCCCGTGCCACGAGTTCATGGTTCAGCCCGGGTTTTGCCAATTCATTCTGCTGAGAATAGGCAACATCTTTGGCGATTCTTTGAATGAACTTTTCCCGAATTTCTTTCCATTTATGAGAGGCAACAGGGGAGATGCCGATTGCCTGTTCAAAAACCTGCATCATTCCCCGCTCTTTTTCCGCCAATTTTAAAAAGGAATATGCCTGTTTTTGAATAATTTGTTCCGCTTCCATTTTAGATTTTGGGAAAAAGGACGTTTCGGCAATTTGATAAAATTGTGCCATGACATCTTCCATTAAAACAATTAGAATGTCATCCTTTCCTTCAAAATGAACGTATGCGGTTCCATACCCGACCTTTGCTTTCTTAATGATTTGAGAAATAGTCGCTTTTTGAAACCCGTCTTCAAGAAATACTTCTTTTGCGGCTTCTAATAGTTTTTCTCTTGTCATGATGGAGCGCAAATGGCGTTTATCAACGACTTCATCTCTTTTCACTACTATTCCTCCCTTATTTGTATTCTTTCCTTCTAGCATATACGGATTTCCGATAAAACTAAAGGGTGATTTGTGAAGAATCTCTAACGTTTTCATTAATTTTTAGAATGTTCGAATTTGTTATTGACATCATGTCATATTCTTTGATACGATTTCCCTAGAATACTAGTAAAAATCAATTCAAGGAGGATTATGATGCTTTCATATTCTTTTCAACCAACAGTGGAATTTGCTCAACAACTTGATCAACATGATAAGCTTTCGCATTTCCGCCATGAGTTTTATTTGAAACCGAACTCCATCTATATGGATGGAAATTCATTAGGTCTCCTTTCCAAAAGAGCGGAAAAGACACTTTTAGAGTCTTTGGCCGATTGGAAGGAACTTGGGATTGACGGCTGGACACAAGGCAATCACCCATGGTTTTTCATGTCCGAAAAGTTGGGTGAAATGAGTGCACCGATTGTCGGAGCTTCGCCTGAAGAAGTAATTGTAACCGGTTCCACGACGGTGAACTTGCATCAGCTTGTGGCATCCTTTTACAAACCGGAAGGAACACGCACGAAAATTTTAGCTGATGAGCTCACGTTCCCATCGGATATTTATGCGCTTCAAAGTCAGCTTCGCCTTCATGGCTACGATCCGGAAACACATCTTATTCGAGTGAAAAGCCGAGATGGCCGCTTTTTGGAAGAAGATGATATTATTGCTGCAATGACTGATGATATTGCGTTAATCGTTTTACCGACCGTTTTATATCGAAGCGGTCAAATTCTGGACATGAAGCGATTGACAGAAGAGGCTCATAAAAGAGGAATTTTAATCGGTTTTGACGGATGCCATTCCGTTGGAGCTATTCCTCATTCATTCAGCGAATGGGGGGTTGACTTTGCATATTGGTGCAATTATAAGCATTTGAACGGGGGACCGGGTTGTGTCGGCGGGCTGTATGTCAATCGTAAGCATTTCGGTACACATCCAGGATTGGCTGGCTGGTTCGGTTCAAGAAAAGATAAACAGTTCGATATGGAACATACGTTGACTCCGGCTGAAACGGCATCAGCTTTCCAAATCGGAACTCCTCATGTATTGAGTCTTGCACCTTTAATCGGTTCTCTTGAAATCTTCGCAGAAGCGGGAATTGAAAATATTCGAGAAAAATCACTCCTGATCAATCAATATTTAATGGATTTAATTGAACAGGAGTTAACGGGTATGGATTTTATCATCGGAAACCCTAGAGACGATGTACGCCGCGGAGGACATATTAGTCTTGAGCACAAGGAAGCGGCACGGATTTGCAAATCTTTAAAAGAAAATGGAATCGTTCCGGACTTCCGTGCACCAAATATCATTCGATTGGCGCCAGTGGCATTGTATACTTCTTATGAAGAGGTGTGGAAAGTCGTTCAAACCCTCAAAACCATCATGACTGAAAAGCAATATGAAAAATTTGCAAATGAGCGCGAAGTAGTAGCATAAAGCTGAAAGTTTTGGGAGAACAAGGGGGATGAAGCATGGAGAATCATAACGGGGAATCAGGATTAAAGCGTGAGTTGAAAACAAGCCAGCTTACGATGATTGCGATGGGATGTGCAATTGGAACAGGATTGTTCCTTGGAAGCGGTCTGGCCATCGGCACCGCAGGACCGAGTGTACTGCTCAGTTATGCAATTGGAGCATTTATCGTATTGCTTTTAATGGGATGTCTGGCAGAAATGACAGTAGCCCACCCTACGTCCGGCTCGTTCGGAACGATTGCTGAAAAATATATTAATCCTTGGTCAGGCTTCATTGTCCGATACTCATACTGGGTGGCAAACGTTCTGGCTGTCGGGGTAGAAGTAAGTGCCATTGCGGTTTACATGAAATATTGGTTTCCCGATGTTCCCGGTGTCGTATGGATTTTATTTTTCGCTCTCGTTCTCATATATGTGAATGCAACAAGCGTCAATACATTCGCTACATTTGAATATTGGTTCTCCATGATTAAAGTAAGTGCGATCGTGCTTTTCATACTTCTTGGTTCTTACATTTTATTCGGAGGGTCAGATCAATCAAGCATAGGACCTCAAAACCTTGTAAACGATGGCGGTTTCATGCCGTTCGGCTGGTGGGGAATGTGGGTTGCGATTTTTATTTCCTTATTCAGCTTCTTAGGTACAGAAATGATAGCCGTTACAGCTGGTGAAGCGGAAGACCCGGATGTAGCGGTTCCTAAAGCGTTGAAAGCAACCGTATTTCGGTTATCGACGTTTTATGTATTGACAATCGCCATCATGTTAATGATTGTTCCGTGGCAGTCTGCAGGTGTGGATAAGAGCCCGTTCGTTAAAGTTATGGAAATATTAAATATTCCAGGCGCTTCCGGAATTATGAACTTTATCATTTTGACAGCTGCGTTATCAGCGATGAATAGTCAGCTTTATGCTTCTACCCGGATGATGTATTCGCTATCCCAAGGAGGATACGCACCTGCCTTTTTTGGAAAAATAAGCAAAAAAGGAATTCCTTCAAGGGCCCTTACGGTGTCGACAGGCGGCATTTTCCTGGCGGCTGGGGTGAGCGCACTCTTGCCTGAATCGTCTTATGCCTTCATGATGGGTATTTCCATGTTCGGCGCCATTTTTACTTGGTTTATGGTATTCATTTCCCACCTGTTTTTCCGTAAACAGTGGGAGAGGAACGGTGGGCGCAAGCTGCCGATTAAGATGATTGGTTTCCCTTATTTAACGATCGTAGGGGCAGTACTTTTATTAAGCCTAATGTTGACGACATGGGTTACACCGTTTAAAATCATGCTTCAGTTCGGAGTGCCGTGGTTAATCTTCCTTTCCATTGCTTACATGGTGTGGAAAAAGAAGAACATGAATCATGGTGCTTTACAAAAAAACACGGATATTTCCAACAACGATATGAAAATAGATTGATGATTCATCTCCTTGTTAAAGAACAACGATGTGCATAAGAAAGAAGGAGGATTACACAATGGTAAACACAAACAATAATGAGCACAGTGCAAAACCCGGCTTAGAAAAAGAAATTCGGACAGATTTCCAAAAAGATATGTCCTATGGGGATTATCTTCACCTTGACAAAATTTTATCAAGTCAGCACCGATTATCGGATCATCATGATGAAATGCTGTTTATCATTATCCACCAGGCAAGTGAACTATGGATGAAACTTATTTTACACGAGATTACAGCCGCGACTGAATGCATTCGCCGCAATGACTTAGATTCATCTTTTAAAATGCTGTCACGTGTCTCAAGAATTCAACAGCAATTAATCCAATCATGGAGTGTGCTGTCTACGTTGACACCGGCGGAGTATATGGAGTTTCGCGATAAACTCGGGCATTCATCCGGTTTCCAGTCTTACCAAAACCGTCTGATCGAATTCGCTCTTGGAAACAAAAATGCCCATACTTTATTAGTTTATCAGCATCAAACGGAGCTTTATGAAAAATTGAACGAAGCGCTGAATCAACCAAGTATTTATGATGCAGCCATCCGAGCACTTGCCCTAAGAGGATTGCCGATTGATCAGGAAGCACTTGAAAGGGATTGGTCACAGAATTATGAACCAAATGCCAGTGTAGAAGAGGCTTGGTTGACAGTTTACCGTAATGTCGATCAGTATTGGGATTTATATGAATTGGCAGAAAAGCTCGTGGATATCGGAAGCCAGCAGCAACTATGGCGTTTTAACCATATGAGCACAGTTGAGCGAATCATTGGCCATAAGCAGGGAACAGGCGGTTCATCTGGTGTCACGTATTTAAAGAGAGCGCTTGATCACCATTTCTTCCCGGAACTATGGAGCTTAAGAACGAAACTTTAATCCTTTTTTGGGGTAATCCAGCAGCCGCAGGAAATAGGTGGCTGCCGGGTTACCCCTCAAATGCATGTTTTTACATATGAAGTTAGATTATTTTTGTATGAGTGTAAACCTAAACATAAATGGAGGAATATTCGATGAGTACATGGATTGACATCTCACAAAGATTAGATGAAAACGTAGCCGTCTGGCCGGGGGATACACCTTTTGCGTATAAAGTCAATTGGAGCAAAGAAGAAAGCGGATCGGTCAATGTCGGACAAATCACCATGAGCATCCACACAGGTACCCATATTGATGCCCCTTTCCATTTCGACAATGAAGGAAAACGGGTGATAGAGCTGGACATTAATTTGTATATCGGTCCCGCACGTGTCATCCACTTGCCGAATAAGACGAGCATTGGCGTTAATGATGTTTGTCATCTTGATATAGACGGAGTGACCCGTTTATTAATTTATACAGGGTCATGGGAAAACCGAACCGTTTTTCCGGAATCCATTCCTCACCTTGAACCGGAACTGGCAGTCTATTTATCACAGCGTGGTGTGCGGTTAATCGGACTTGATTTGCCATCGGTCGACCCATTGGATAGTAAGGAATTGTCTGCCCATCATGAACTCACTCGCCACGGCCTGCATATTTTAGAAGGGCTTATACTGGATGGAATTCCAGAAGGGGACTATGAATTGGCTGCTCTTCCACTGCCGCTTGTTGGAGCCGACGGAAGCCCTGTGCGTGCCGTCCTGAAAAAGATGGAATAGCCTATTTTGACAGTAGATGTTTTGAAGTGGCTTTTTTCTGAATTTAATGTTAAAAGACCGGTGATAAAACACATCCCGGTCTTTTAGAACTTTCTGAAAAACGCCATTTCAGTGTTAAGCAATTAATCTTCTTTATTTTCTTCAAGTGATTGTTCCTGGTAATGCTCGTTTAAATAAGTGTTTTCGGTTGTCGCAAAATTGACAGATTGAAGACTTATGTCTGTATCCATCCCATAATAACCTTTCCACTTATCTTTTACGAGGCTCCCGCTTTGAAATTGCGGTTCGCTTTTCTTGTCTTTCATGAATTGGCCTGCTTTCTTCCTAACTACATTTCTCTTGTTCGTACCTTCAATTGATGGATCCGTTACTGTTTAGCATTCTGGCGTTTTGTCGGGTGAATGGCCTTTTCCATTTCTTCGGCAGCCATAACTGGGTTCGTCGTATCTGCATTCGGTTTTCCTTTTTGAGATCCTTGCTTTGATTTTGCCATTATTATCCCTCCATTTTTTATTTGAATCTTACAGGATAGTTTGTGGAAAGTGACGATTGATTATGCAGAACATGCTGATATAGAAAATCCCTTACCACAAACCGAATTTCTCGTTTGTATAAGGGATTTCCTTTAGATATTAATGGGGATCTCACAGCTTATAGATGTTCTAAAATCACTTCTTGGTAAAATCTTCTTAAAAGATCGTGTTGGAAATCATCGAATAATCGTATTGGCAGCCCCAGTTCTTTCCTTTTCATAATGTCCATTCGAATGGTGTTCCGTACCTCTGCCGCAGCGATTTTCTCCGAATCCTCTTTTTCCATGGAGAGGCTTTTTTTCAATTCGTACACCTCGAGGCAATGGTGTTCAAAATCCTCTTGCGATCCAAAGCGTTCCAAATAGAAAGATCGTTTCTCGTCACCAGTCTGTTGCTTCATAAATACCGGAACCATTTCTTTACGGATAACACCGCGTTTCTTCGGCTTCCATCCTTTTTTGACGGCAGATAATAAATAACCGGGAACATTATCGATTTCTTTCGTCTCAAGGCGCTGCCGTGTATATTCGAGAGCATTTTGTATGCGTTCATTGTCGTATTGCATTAAGAGGGACTCGGCTGTTGCTTTCTCCATGTTGTGTTGTAAAAGCTGATCCAATAAACCTTTTTGCGCTTCGTCCCACTTTTTATCATGGGTCCCATCTGTCAACGCGTCGAGGATTTCTTCTTGTACTTCATTGCTTACTTCCAGTAAAGGCAATTCTTCATTATCTTTTGGAATAATACGGAATTCGATTGCTGTTACTTTACGACCACTTTTCACTTCTCGAAATTCAAAGTTCATGTCCGTCACTTCATTGATATCTTCTTGTGCCTTTGATAAGATTCGGTTTTTAAAATGACCGTATTGCTTATATGTATTGGGCTCAAGCCCTATCCATTCCCGCAACGTCTCAAGAGGGATTGTCCGGGTTTTATGCCGTAAAAACTGATATTGCTTTAACAGTTCATAAATTCGAATCGAGTAAAAAGAACTAAGCTGCAAGATGTACTTGAGCTGATAGGACGTAAATCGTTTTTTCATATTGAGCAAAAAGGGCTTCAATTTAGAGGAAATCTCCAATTCAACATAACCTTCACCCGGAAAATATTCCGCACTAGCCAGCCAATTGACGACGAGTGTTGATTTGTCTTGCTTAATGGGAATCGTTTTTTCCTGGAGCCCTGTAATAATTTCGCGGATATACTGATAAATATTCCCCTTAATTCCTACCATATTGGCAAATTCTTTTACAGTAAATTTGTAAACTTGAAAATGTTCATCATCAGGTTCAACCATACTAATGAGTGTATGTATAATTCTCGTCTCTTGAAGAGATAATTTATAAGCGGTCTCTATTAAATCATTGGACTTGGTTACCTTGTGATTAGGACTGATTTTCTTCTCCTGTTTTACGACATCCTGCATCTAACTGCCTCCTAACTATCACTAATTCTAATAGATTGTGATAATTCCATCAATCAAAATCTCCTTTAAAAAACGTATAAAATTTGTGATAGTTGATTTTTCTAGTCATAAGAAATGTGATAGTTTCAAATCCAATTGGATGATGGAATAAAAATTATGAAGTTTTTTGCAAATTCTATCTGTGAAATTTTACAAAATATTACATAAAACGACAGGTAGCTTACAATATTTCTTTTTAGAATACGACTTTCTTTAAGAAATAGGAATGATAAAAAGTGTGATAGTTACAAAATAAAATGTGTGATCATAAAAATAAAAAATGTGATACTTAAAAGATAAAATCTGTGAGGATTCAAATAAAAAGTGTGATAGTTTAAAGATAAAATCTGTGAGGGTTCGTATAAAAAGTGTGATAGTTCAAGATAAAATCTGTGAGAATTCGTATAAAAAGTGTGATAATTCAAGATAAAATCTGTGAGGGTTTGTATAAAAAGTGTGATAATTCAAGATAAAATTTGTGAGGATTCAAATAAAAAATGTGATAGTTAAAATAAATCTTGTGATAATACAAATAAAAAATGTGATCATTCATAGATAAAATCTGTGAGAATTCGAATAAAATGTGCGAGAGTTAGAATAAATTTTGTGAGATTAAAGATAAAGAATGTGATAACTCAAACAAAATCTGTGATAGTTCGGATAAAAAATGTGATAATTAACTTTAACAAAAGCTGTCATATCAAGCTTTTTCGAGTCTTAAAACATAAAAACAAGAAATCATTTAAACAGATAAACATAAAAAACAAAATATATTTAAACAACATAAACAGAGAAGATAGTATGCTGCTTTTCCGTCTTTCCTTTATAAACATATTTCTCCTCTATTCTTTTCAAAAAATATTAAAGAGCCTGTTTTGATCAATTTTTTTTTCAAAACAGGCTCTTTAATATTTGAAAATCATCGTTATAAGAAGTACTTTTAATCAAGCATTTTTATCCTGCATTAACGGGCAGTAAGACTTCATCTCAAGGTGAGGAGTGAATAATTCCCTGTAAAGACCTATTCACTTGGCTTTATTAACGTATAATATATCTTTCTTTTCCACTGTAAAAACTCTTCCTCCAGTAAAAATTCTTCCTTTCTCGGTCTGGAAAAAGGAACCTTAAACTCTGCAATAACATGGGCTGGTTTTTCAGACAAAACCAATATTCGGTCGGATAAAAACAGTGCCTCTTCTATATTGTGAGTCACAAATAATATGGTTTTTCGATATGTTTCCCATATAGACAGAAGCCATTTTTGCATCTCAAGTCTTTTCAGCTCGTCTAAAGCTGAAAATGGTTCATCGAGACAAATAACAGATTGAGGGCTTAATAATGCTCTAATAAAAGCTGCTCGTTGCTTCATGCCCCCTGAAAGCTCATGGGGGTAGGCATTTTCATAGGCCTCTAAGCCGGCCTTCTGAATCATTTCTCTAGCCATTTCCCTATCTTTTTTTCCGATAAGCTCTTGTCCAAGCATGACATTTGCTAAGATGGTCCTCCATGGTAAAAGGGAAGGGGATTGGGGCATATAACTAATAGAACCCCGTTTCCCGTTAATCATTTCATTATCTAAATAGATATGTCCGCTATCAGGTGGTAAAATACCGCCTATTAGGTTGAAAAGCGTACTTTTTCCACTTCCGGATGGACCTAGAATGGAAACAAATTCTCCTTTTTCAACCGTTAAGTTGAGGTTTTTAATTACATCATTTTGTCCAAAACGAAGGGAAATATCCTTAACAGTCAGATGACTCATTTTCTTTTATCCCCCTTTGATTGCCATCTTACCAGCCATCGTTCCACTAGCAGGATCGCCGCAAAGAATAGTAAACTTAACGCCATAATAGAAAGAATCGCCACAAAAACACGATCTGTTCTAAAGGAAGAAGAGGCTAATGTCATATAAACGCCAATTCCCTGTTTTGCTCCAAGCCATTCTGAAATAACGGCTCCCATCACGCTATAGGTTGCTGATATCTTTAAACCGGAAAAAATGGAAGGAACGGCATAGGGAAGCTCTAATTTTAAAAATAATTGTCTCTTTGAAGCCCCGGCCATCATCATGTAATGTTTTAGCTCAGGATCTGTTTGTCTAAATCCATCAAGGGAAGAAACTGCTATCGGAAAAAAACAAACAAGAGTAATAACGATCATTTTAGGCAGAAGACCGAACCCAAACCAAACAACTAAAAGGGGAGCCAGTACGATAATCGGGATATTTTGAGATAAAATTAATAAGGGATAAACAGATTCTCTTATAAAAGGAAGCAAGTGCAACAGAATAGCGGTAAGAAGGCCTATTCCAGTACCCACTGCAAACCCTATTAGGGCTAGTTTGACAGTGGAAAAGAAATCTGGATAAAAATGCGGCCAGCCTTCCAGCGCTTCCGAAAAAATTTTAGTGGGAGCCGGAAGCAGCCAATCCGGAATTTCCGCTTGTTTTACCGCTATTTCCCATACAATGAAGAAAAGGAGGAGTATCCAAATTGGCCTCCACCTTTTTAAAACACGCTTGCTCATTATCGATGTTTCTCCGTTAACTGTTCCATTGTAATTCCATCAGGCTGATAAAGCACTTTTACTTGAGATATTACGTTATGGCTTCCCATTTCAATCATACGCTCATTCATTTTAACAATGATCCCCAATAGATCCTGTAATTCGCCTTCCATCGTCGTTTCAAGAGGATGAACTTCATATTTGATGCCTGATTCCTGTATGACGCGAATTGCTTCATCTACATAAGGAATGACACTTTCCCCATCTTTTGTTTTTGGGATTATTTGAATGCTTACTAATGAATTGGCCATGTTTTTGCCTCCTTATTCAGGTAAGAAATCGTTCGTAAATGCTTTTTTAGAGTCAAGTTCTTTTTCTAACAGTTTATTATCATACATCCAACTTGCATAGTTTTCCCAAACTTCAAGCTTTTGTTCACCCCATCGTGCGGCATCATCTTGATAGCGGGTGGATAACCATTCTTGACTCTTTTTAACAAGATCTGAATCTAAATCAGGTACAGCCTTCAGTAAAATATCTGCTGCCTCCTCCGGCTTATTAATCGTAAATTCATAACCTTTTGAAGTTGCTTTAACAAAGGCTTTTACCATATCGGAATGTTCGTCAATCATTTTTTCACTCGTAGCTAATACCGGTGTATAGTAATCGAGTTTGTCTGTGTAATCGGTTAAATAAACCATATTTAATTTTTCTCCCCGAAGCTCAGCTTCGATGCCTGTCCAGCCGTAATAAATCCATGCAAAGTCAACATCTCTTTTAACTGCTGTGAAGAAGTCAGTGTCCCCCATATTAACAATGCCTACTTTCTCGACATCTGCTTTCTCGAGGTTCATTAAGGAAGTAATAACGGCCTTTTCTACTGGTGATCCCCAGCCGCCATAAGTTTTACCTTCAAAATTTTTAGGGGATGTAATATTTTTCTCTGCAGGTGAAGCAAATCCGGAAGTGTTGTGTTGAATAATGGCAGCTATTGAAACAAGAGGAACACCTTGAACCCTAGCTTGAGTAATTCCTTCTTGATAGCTTATTCCAAAATCTGCTTTGCCTGAAGCAACAAGCTGGTCTGCGCCTGTTTCGCCAGGTGTAATAATTTCTACATCTAATCCTTCCTCTTCAAAGTAGCCTTTGTCTTTTGCGACATATAGTCCTGTGTGATTGGTATTTGGTGTCCAATCCAGAACAACTGAAACTTTTTTGAGAGAATCCTTTTGTTCCTTTTGTTCTTCAGCTGGTGCTGCATTATCGTTGCTGCAGCCTGAAAATAGAAACAGTGAACAGAGAACTGTTAACCACTTTTTCATAAATCATCCTCCTAAGTCGTTTTATGTAATTGGTAAAAAACGCATGCGCTTTACATCCTCCACAAAAGCTGGGAATAAAAATAAAAGCGCCTGGATACGATACCCGGGCGCACACTATCAAACAATCATTATTCTGTATGAAAGTATGTTCCCTACGCTGGTATCAACCAGATCAGGTTCTAAGGGTCAACACCTTACGGACGTTCTCTCAACCAGCAAAACCGGTTCCCCTACATTCCTCGATATTTAATTTAGTACCGTACTCATTATAACAGAAAGTGAATGTTTTAAAAGGGGAGTTTATCATTTCACCACTCTCGATAGAATGATGATTTACCTGAAAAAAAGAGTCCTGGAACATACCAACCTTTTTCACCGTTTTTTCATTTTTGTTTTATATAGTAAGTACTGATGAAGCGTGCTTTAATAAGGAGCGTTAAAGTCTTATCCTGCGGTTGCAGGCGCTTATCGTATAAAACTGCAAAAATGAATTCAATGGGGCCTTTGGATGTTAGGTGAGAGGAGAATGGAAAATGATAGAAAAGTTACGTAATAAGAAAATATATTTTTTAATGATATTGATCATTTTAGGAGTGGTCATGTCGATTGGCGTTATATTTTCAAACAAAGAAGTCGTTGCGCGTGTAGACGGAAAAACCATCAACAAAGATCAATTGTATGATTTACTGGTACAACAGGGGGGAGAGGCAGCTCTCGATTCTCTCATTGATCAAGCCGTTATTGAAAAAGAAGCTGAGAAACAAAAGATTGATATTGCTGAAAAAGATATTGAAAAGGAATTAAAAGTATTAGAAGAATCTTATGGTGGCGAAGAAGCGCTGAAAGAAGCTATGGAAACAAGCGGCATCTCTCTGGCAGATGTAAAAAAGGACCTTTCCTTGAATTTAATAATCGAAAAGCTTCTTGAATCTAGAATTTCAGTAACTGAAGAGGAAATGACAACGTATTTTGATGAAAACAAAGAATCATTTGCGACAGCGGAGCAAGTGAAGGCGAGTCATATTTTAGTAGAGGATGAAGCAACAGCGAAAAAAGTGAAAGACAAGCTGGCAGGCGGTGAAGATTTTTCTGCATTAGCGAAGGAATATTCAACAGATACGACGACAAAGGAACAGGGCGGCGACCTCGGATTCTTCGCAAAAGGGGAAATGGTAGCCGAATTTGAAGAAGCGGCTTTTTCATTAAACCCAAATGAAATCAGTGAGCCGGTCAAAACAGAATATGGATATCATATTATTAAACTGGTCGAGAAACAAGAAGCAAAAGAAGCGAACTATGAAGAAAGCAAAAGTGAAATTAAAGAGCAGCTAATCAGCGAGAAGATGCAGACAGAATATGCAACATGGCTGGAAGAGAAAAAAGGGGAGTATGAAATCGAAAATTTCCTTACCGAAGAGGAAAACTAGAAAAAGTGATGGTTTAAAACGGCAGCCCGGCATGGAAGGCTGCCGTTTTAAACGAAGCCTATATAAAATGGCAGATGAAAGAAGTCTTTAATATTGAAAATTCTTTCATTATCTTGTTAGTAGAGAATATGATCAGTGATAAAGGAAACTTCCATCATTGGAGGTTTTCCTTCATCCTCCAATGATGGTTAGTTGACTTATCGGGCTTTTATGGGCAGTTATCCCCCACTTATCTTCTTGTTTCCTCTAAGTCTTGAAGTGGGGGTTTTACTGCCCGTTAATGCGGGATAAAATGGGAAAAGTGGAAAGGAGTTTTTACATATGAACATTCTTTTGGCAGAAGATGATTTACAGCTTGGTGAATTAATTGGGTTTATGTTAAAGAAAAAAGGAGGATACAAGGTCGATTGGGTAATGGAAGGGGAGGATGCTTATGATTATGCTGTTGCTTCTCATTATGACATCCTTATTCTAGATTGGATGATGCCAAACAGAGATGGAGTGGATGTGTGCCGACGCTTACGAAAAGAGGGATATTCCGGTGCGATTTTAATGCTAACGGCGAAGGACTCCGTTGAAGACCGCATAGTAGGCCTAGATTCGGGTGCGGATGATTATCTCGTCAAACCGTTTGAAATCGATGAACTTCTTGCGCGATTACGGGCCCTTTCCCGCCGAAATTATGCGCCTATTGTAGAGGAAGAAGTCCATATTCATGATATGGTGTTGAATCGGACGAGCCAAACGGTCTGCCAAGGAGAAGAGAACATCCAATTGAGCCCGCGTGAATTTCAGCTATTGGATTTACTCATTCAAAATAAAGGACAAGTTTTGCCGCGTGAGACCATTTTAGATCGAGTTTGGGGATATGATGCGGATGTATCCATTAAGACAATTGATGCGACGGTTAAACTGCTTCGAAAGAAGCTCGATGTCATCGGAAAGCAAGAACGGATTCAAAGTATAAGAGGGGTGGGGTACAAATTTGAAATCTAATCTTCTTTCACTCATGCGTGCTTGGCGGAATGGTGGAGAGAAGGATGTATTTAAAAGTACACAAAATCGTTTAACCCTTCTGTACAGCGGATTGCTTATGCTCTTTCTCGTTCTTTTCATTGTAGTTGTTTATTCATTGCTTTATACAGTGATTTTAAAGGACCAGGAGCGTGAATTGGAGGAAATGGCTGCCCAAGAAGCGCGAATTTTTGAAAATTATTTGGTACAAAACAATTATCGAAGCCTTCAGGGGATTCAAAATCAAGAGTTAGTGTTAGCAGGCGTAGATCAATTTTTTTATTATGTAGTGAATCCTAAAGGGGAATTGATCATGGGGGATGAAAAAATTCCTGAGCTGCGTCAGGATTTGTTCAACCTTCTAGGAGGGTGGGTTCCACAGCGAAAAGAAATTCGTCAGGAAACACTGCAAGCCACTTATTCCGAATGGAGGCCAAAAGGCAAGGGAATGGATGATAAATTGCGTTCCCCTGCGAAGCATCATGAAATTCAGCTGATGATAGCCGGCCGTCCCATTTTCTATAAAGGTCAATTCATCGGGATGCTTTATATCGGAAAAGATATTTCATTTGCTTATGAATTATTTAAGCTGCTCCTTATTATTTTAGCAGGACTAGCTATTCTATTTTCCGGAGTTGCCCTGTATCTGAGTCATTTGATGTCTAAAAAGGCGATGGTGCCGATTACCCGGGCTTTTACGAGACAACGCGAATTTGTGGCGGATGCCTCCCATGAGCTGCGTACCCCTTTAAGTGTGATGTTGTCTTCAATCGACGCGATGGAAATGACTGTAGATACGGAGGAAGATGATTTTTCGCGTAAGCTGTTAGTCAATATGAGAAGTGAAGTGAAGCGGATGACTAAATTGGTTAGCGATTTGCTGACACTCGCTCGTTCGGATTCAGGTACAATCGAACGAGTTAACGAAACATTTGATTTCCGGCCTCCTGCGGAAAAAGCGATTCAATCGGTTAAGCCGCTGGCAGCGGCAAAGCAAATTAAGCTGCATTTGAGTGCTCCTGAAGCCATGCTGGTAAATGGGGATCCGGAACGGTTAACACAATTGCTCTATATTTTGCTGGATAACGGAATCAAGTACACTCCAAATGGGGGAGATGTTTACCTGGCTCTTTCGGTTGAGTCATATGAACATCGTCCGGTCATATGTATTCAAGTAAAGGATACGGGAATAGGAATCAAGCCGGAAGATCATGATCGAATATTTGACCGTTTTTATCGATCAGATAAAGCGCGGACAAGACAAATGGGCGGACATGGATTAGGACTGTCTATTGCGAAATGGATTGTTGAAACCCACGGGGGAACGATTCAAGTTTCCAGTGAAATCGGCAAGGGAAGTACCTTCACTATACGAATTCCTTTTTCTTCTATCACCAAGAAAGCGTAAGACTGCTGAAAAAGCATCTTGCGCTTTTTTATTTGTGGGAAGTTTCCTTTATTGGTGTTTCGTTTTTCATCATATTTTCATCATTCTTTTTTAGAATCCTATCTGAGAAGGATACAAGGAGGAACAAACATGAAAAAAATGAGACAGGCACATTTATGGATTGGATTAATTACATCTGTTTTCTTGCTGATGGAAGCTATTACAGGAATATTGCTAACTGAACCATGGTTGATGGGGCAGGAATCCAGCCATCAACCCATGCATATACAAACTGAAGAACAGGGACAATCTCAAGTAGAGAATATCGGACAAGAGCAATCGGCAGCAATCAGTGCTGCACAACAAGAAAGTACAGCTGATGCAAGTTTACCGCAAAGAAATTTTGAAGAAAGGGAAGACTTTAATAGAGGCGATGAAGGAAACTCATTAATGGGCATCGTTAAAGGCCTACATGCTGGGAGACTTGGAACTGTGGATATTAAATGGGTGATTGACGTGGCGGCTATCAGCATGATCTTCTTAACGGGATCGGGCATCTATCTATCTGTAAAGTTGTTAGCGGCCCAGCGAAAAAGCCGAAAGAAACGTTCATTAAAAGTATCAGAGGTACAGTGAGGAAGAGAAAAGTGTAAGGGATAAAAAATCTCTTGCGCTTTTTTATTGTTTAGGAAATTATCACGAGTTAACGGGACATAAGATCTCACTTGATGGAAGTTCCGTTTATAAAATTCATCTCGAATTTCTTTACGAGCTACTCAAATCTCTTGCAATTTATTTTTTGCATTCGTTTTTCATCGTGTTTTCACCATTATTCCCTAGAATAGGATTCAGACAAAAGGAATTTTGTAAAAAGGAGATAGATAAAATGAATTTGCATGAATATGAAACCAACAAACAACAAATGAAACAAAGACGCTCTTTCCCGCCTTTGTTCGCATCCTTAACAGGGGCTATTGTCGGGAGCGTCGCTACTCTTTATTTAGCACCGGTAATAGGGATGGGCGGGATCATCCCTATTACCGAAAGCGTGGAAAAGGAACAAACAGCGATCGTAGAGCAAAGTGAATCTGCTGAAAACACGATATCCCTCCAGAAAACTTCAACAAATCCAACTAGTATGGTCAATGCCATTGAAAATGTAACGGAAGCGGTAGTGGGGGTTATCAATATTCAACAACAGACCAATTATTTTTCTCAAGGTCCTCAAAGTTCTCAAGAACAAGGGAATGAGCAAGAGAGCGGAACGGGTTCGGGAGTGATTTTTAAAAAGTCCGGCGGCAGTGCTTATATTGTAACGAACAATCACGTGATTGAGGGAGCCAGCAAAGTGGAAATTTCTCTTTCTACGGGTGAGAGGATTGCTGCGGAAATCGTAGGTGCTGACCCGTTAACCGATTTAGCAGTGTTGAAAATAGAGAGTAAATATGCGACAAAGGCAGCAGATTTTGGAGATTCCTCTTCGCTCCGTATCGGTGAGCAAGTAGCGGCAATTGGAAATCCGCTTGGATTGGATTTATCGAGTACGGTTACTCAAGGAATTGTGAGCAGCGCGGATCGCACCATTCCTGTTTCCACGTCAGGAGGGGAATGGGACTTAAATGTGATCCAAACGGATGCGGCCATTAACCCGGGGAACAGCGGCGGAGCATTAATTAACAGTGCCGGACAAGTAATCGGTATTAACAGTTTGAAAATTGCAGAAGACGGAGTAGAAGGCTTAGGCTTCGCGATTCCAAGTCAGGATGTCAAACCAATTATAGAGGATTTACTACAATATGGGGAAGTGAAGAGGCCATACTTGGGCGTAGGATTGCAGAGTCTAAGTGATTTTCCGTCAGCTGTTCAAGAGCAATTAAACTTGCCTGAAGATACGCAAGGCGGAGTAATCGTTACCTCGGTCGAACCTTCTTCTCCTGCAGCAAAGGCGGGATTCCAAATCAAGGACTTAATAACAACCGTCAACGGTACAAAAGTGAACAGTATTGGAGAATTAAGAAAATACATTTATACAGAAGCAAAGATTGGAGAGCAAATTAAAGTGGAGCTTTATCGGGACGGGAAGAAGATCAATGTATCCGTAAAAATGAGTGAAAAGGGAATGTAGTTTTATCAATACGAAGGATAGGAGGCAAACGGCATGGTCAAATACTCTATTATTATTCCTGTATATAATGAGGAGCTAGTGGTTCGTGAAACATATAAACGATTAAAAGCGGTGATGGAGCAGACGGACGGCCTATATGAGCTATTGTTTGTAAATGATGGCAGCAAGGATAAAACAATCGATATTTTAAAAGAGCTTTCTGTCAGGGATGAGACGGTGAAATATTTAGATTTTTCCCGGAATTTTGGGCATCAAATTGCCATTACAGCCGGGATGGATTATGCGGCAGGAGAGGCTGTCGTCATTATCGATGCAGATTTGCAGGATCCGCCTGAACTCATTTTGGAGATGATCCAGAAATGGAAAGAGGGCTATGAGGTTGTATATGCTAAGCGAACGAAGCGAAAGGGAGAAACATTCTTTAAAAAGCAAACGGCCCATTTATTTTACCGTGTTTTACGGGCATCAACGGAGATTGATATTCCTCTGGATACAGGGGACTTCCGTCTAATTGATCGCAAGGTATGCGACCAATTAGTGAGTATGAAGGAAAGAAGCCGCTTTGTCCGGGGGCTAGTCAGCTGGGTAGGATTTAAGCAAACCGCCATTGAATACGAGCGGGATGAACGCCTGGCAGGAGAAACGAAATATCCACTCAAGAAAATGCTTCGCTTTTCAATGGATGGAATTACTTCTTTCTCTTATAAGCCGTTAAAGCTGGCCAGCATCTTAGGAATTTTTCTTTCATTTTCAAGTGTGATTTGGATGTTCATTGTTTTGTATTTGAAATTATTTACGGAATCGACGGTCACCGGTTGGTCTTCACTTCTCATGACGATGCTTTTCTTCAACGGGGTTGTGCTCGTGATGTTAGGTGTCATCGGTGAGTATATCGGAAGAATTTACGATGAGGCCAAGGACCGCCCGCTATACATTCTTCAGGATAGCCGGAGAGTGGAACGGGAGAGCGAAAAGGTATCTCGTTATGCAAAGTATTAAAGAAAAGGCCAACATATTATGGCGATTTTGTACGGTAGGAGTCGGCAATACATTGATTGATTTTGGGGTGTTTTTCCTTCTCACTGCTGGAGGAATCCCTTATCTTTTCGCGCAAGGGTGCTCCTATGCAGCCGGCATGGTGAACAGTTATGTATGGAATCGGGTGTGGACATTTCAAGTGAAAAAAAGAGCGGATATACGGGAGATGATGCGATTTGTCATCGTCAATATAGGGGCATCCGGCATGACTTTCTTGCTTCTGTATATCCTTCAGGAAGGAGAGGGTTGGTCTATCTATTCGAGTAAAATGGCGGCGACCATTGGAGGCATTCTTATTACCTTTATAGCGAGTCGTTTTTGGGTGTTTCAAGAAGAAGCCAATAAAAGGAGAGAGCAAATATGAAAATCAGAAAAGCGGTCATTCCTGCAGCCGGGTTAGGAACAAGGTTTTTGCCGGCAACGAAAGCACAGCCCAAAGAAATGCTGCCGATCGTCGATAAACCGGCCATTCAATATATTGTAGAAGAAGCCGTTCAGTCCGGCATTGAAAGCATCATTATCGTGACGGGGCGGAATAAACGTTCCATTGAAGATCACTTTGACCGCTCAGTTGAATTAGAACAGACTTTATCAGAGAAAGGGAAATCTGATGTCTTACGGGAAGTGCAGGGGATTGCTAATATGGCTAACATTCACTACATCAGACAAAAAGAGCCGTTAGGGTTAGGGCATGCGATTTTATGTGCCCGGCAATTTATCGGAGATGAACCGTTTGCCGTTCTGTTAGGCGACGATATTATGATATCTGAGAAGCCGGCATTGAAGCAGTTAATTGATGTATTTGAAGAATACAATACGGAAGTGGTAGGGGTTCAGGCTGTTGAACCAGCTGAAGTAAACAAGTACGGGATCATCCATCCAAACAATCAAAACGGGAATGTGTATGAAGTTCAGGATTTAGTAGAGAAGCCTGTTCTTGAGGAAGCACCGTCTCAAATCGCGGTGATGGGAAGGTATATTTTAAAGTCTTCGATTTTCCCCGTTTTGCAAACAATCGGCAGGGGAGCTGGAAATGAGATTCAATTGACAGATGCGTTAAGAGAACTTTGCAGAAATGAAGCGATTCACGCTCTTCAACTGGAAGGAAATCGTTTTGATATTGGAGATAAATTGGGCTACTTAAAAGCAAGTACGGAGATGGGACTGCAGAGAGAAGAAATGAGAGTCCAGCTGTTGTCGTATTTAGAAAGTGTGTTAAAGAGAGAGGCCGAAAGGGGGATTTTACAATGAAATCTATTCTTGTAACAGGGGGAGCCGGTTATATCGGGAGCCATACCGTATTAGAGTTACAAAAACAAAACATTCCTGTCGTTGTACTGGATAACTTATCAACAGGGCATCGGGAGGCGGTCCAAGCATCTCATTTTTACGAAGGCGATATTGCCGACCATCAATTGGTGAAAGAGATTATCAAAAAGCATCATATCAATGCGGTCATCCATTTTGCAGCTAAAAGTCTAGTATCCGAATCTGTCCAAAAGCCGGATCTTTACTTTAGGGAAAATACGATGAAATCATGTTCATTTTTCGAAAATGTGATTCGCGAGGGAGTCAAGCACATTGTTTTTTCATCTACTGCAGCGGTGTATGGAGCGGCTCATCACAAGTTAATAAAGGAAACGGATTTATTGCAGCCCGTTAATCCTTACGGGGAATCTAAATGGATGGTCGAAAAATATTTACAGTGGGTAGGGAGAGTACATGATGTAAAATGGACGGCTCTTCGTTATTTCAATGCAGCCGGAGCTTCACTCGAAGGAACCATTGGAGAGGATCACCAGCCGGAAAGTCATCTTATTCCCCTTGTTTTACGGACGGCATTAGGCAGGAGGGAATATATTGCTGTCTATGGCGATGACTATCCTACTCTCGATGGGACTTGTATTCGGGACTATATCCATGTTCTGGATTTGGCCCAAGCCCATATACTAGCTCTCAATGCTCTGTATGAAAATCATTCTAAGCAAAATGTTTATAATGTGGGAACAGGCTTTGGCCATTCTGTAACAGATATTATTGAGGAAGCAGAACGGATAACGGGAAGAGTGATCGCTAGGAAGATTGAGTCGCGAAGAGCAGGCGATCCCCCGGTACTGGTAGCTGACAGTCAAAATCTTCAGCGACATTTAGGATGGAAACCTAAATACAGCGATTTACAAACGATTATCCAAAGTGCCTGGAGATGGCATTTGGCTCATCCGAATGGTTATGAAAAAAAGCAATTTGTTTAAATGGATTACTAGAGCTCATATATCATCGCCAAGCGGTAGAAGGGTGAAAGTGTTTTTACCGTTTTATCTATGGCATGAAGAAATTACGAACAATCAAAAGAAATGCAACTTGAATAAAGACGGTTGGTTCTGGTGTAAATCTTTAATTCTATCAGACTATGAATGAAAATATAAGATTAGGATCCAATATTTTCAAAAAGGAGTAGAAATGAAATATGAACATGAAGGTTAAGGGAAGGATTGATTTCTTCTTAGTAGGAATTATTGTTTTATCATTTTTTCTGAACTTTTATCAGTTGAAAGATGCAGGATCAAACACGTACTACACCGTAGCAGTTAAAAGTATGTTAACAAGCTTTCATACCTTTTTCTATGCATCCTTTGATCCAGCTGGATTTATTACCGTGGATAAGCCTCCTGTGGCGTTATGGATTCAAACCCTCAGTGCGTATCTCTTTGGATTAAGCGATTTTAGTGTTCTCTTGCCTGAAGCACTGGCAGGTGTGATTTCCGTTTGGTTGATGTATATCATTGTTAAGCCCAAATTTGGCCGTATAGCTGCTTTACTATCAAGCTTGGTATTAGCATGTTCGCCGATTTTCGTTGCTGTGGTCCGTACAAATAATGTAGACAGTATTCTTATTTTAACGTTATTGATTGCTACGTGGGCTTTAATGAAATCGGTGGAAAAACAAAAAGTTGGATGGCTGATTCTGAGTGTAGCGCTTGTTGGTGTCGGCTTTAATATTAAAATGCTTCAAGCTTATATGGTATTGCCTGCTTTTTATCTTTTTTACTTGATTGCTGTAAAGGTCAAGTGGACAAAACGTATTGTTCATCTAGTGATGGCTACTATTGTATTGGCTTCTGTTTCCCTGTCATGGCCGCTGGTGGTTGAGTTAACACCTGAAGATGAACGTCCGTATATTGGGGGAAGCGAGACCAATTCCGCTATCGAACTTGCTCTTGGATATAATGGGGTTTCACGTTTAACAGGGCAAAATGGACCTGGTGGCGGCGGTACGCAGGGAACGGGCCAGCAGGATGATAAACAACAAAATCAACAAGAGGATAACAGCCAACAAGATGGGAACGAGTTGGATGGAAATCAGCAAGAGAATCTTCCTTCTGGTTTGCAAAATACAGATCCTGACGAATTAGAAGAATTACAGAAACAGTTTGGTAATAACGGCCCTCCTGGAGATATGCCAGATGATGGACGCGGCAGCCAAGGTCAGGGAATGAGCGGCATGTTCGGTACAGGAGATCCTGGAGTATTGCGTCTTTTTTCTACAGAATTATCAGGTCAAATCAGCTTTTTGCTTCCTTTTGCCCTGTTTGGGGTAATTGCGCTTTCGGTACATTTCTTTAGAAAAAGAGAATGGGACATACAGCATAAATTCGCTCTGTTTTGGGTAGCATGGCTCATTCCGATGATGGTATTTTTCAGCATCGCCAAGTTTTTCCATCAATACTACTTAAGTATGATGGGCCCAGCTATTGCAGCGCTGGTTGGAATCGGTTGGACCGTTTTATGGCATCAATATAAGGAGAAAAAAGGCTGGGAAAGCTGGTTGCTTCCTGTATCCGTCCTGGCAACCTTTTTGTTTGAAGCCCTAATTATTTATCAAAATAAAGATTCTGTTTCTCAAGGCTGGTTGGCAGGGGCCATCGCTGGAGGAATCTTCTTCTCTACCATTTTAGTTGTTATGAAAAAGAAAGAGAAAGTGTCCTTTTATCTTTCCGTTGCCGGAGTGCTTGCCCTTCTTGTCATTCCTTTATACTGGACATGGATTACCATTCATAAAGAAGGAAATTCAATGACACCAATTGCCGGTCCAAGCAGTGAATTTGGAAGAATGATGGGTGCTAATATGGGAGGTTCGAACGGTGGACCTGGAGGACAAATGGACGGCGGTGCAAACTCTTCAGAAAGCAGTTCGAATAACAGTCAAAGTGAAGAAAATACAGATTCAGCGGTCCGGTCGGATAACAGACAGCCTGGAGGTCAAGGTAGAGGTCCAATGGAAACGTTGGATACTAAATTGCTTTCCTATCTGGAGAAAAACTATGATGGCGAGAAATGGTTTTTAGCTGTACCAAGTGCCCAGTCAGCCTATTCATTTATGCTGAATACAGATTATGCAGTAATGGCAATGGGCGGATTTTCAGGATCGGACCAGGTCCTTACTTCGGAAAAACTAGAAGAAATGACGAAAAACGGAGAAATAAAATATTTCTTAATTGGTGGTGACGGAAGACCGGGCCAAAGCGAATCCGCTACCGAATGGATTAAAGAGAATTGTGAAGAAGTACCAAGTAGTGAGTGGCAATCTGAACAGCAAACGGAAAGCCAGCAGCCATTCAATATGAATCAAACGATGAAGCTGTATAAGTATAAAGGATAAAAGAGGGACCGGTACAAACTTTTAAACTATTAGGTAAGAAATCTATAAAGAAACCTTCTGATGTATATGTCATCAATATCCTTAGTGCAGATGGTAAGGAACATAATGCTAAAATTGATGCAAAAACGGGTGAGAGTTGCTAATTATTTAACGGTTATAAAGGTTCTATCTTAAAGAAAAGACTCTAAGAATCATTCCTTAGAGTCTTCAGACTGTAGACAAACTCGAAGAAATCGAGTTTGCCTGCAGTCTTTTTTATTTTACAATAGAAGTACTACATAACTTGAGGTGACAGACATGCTTTCGAAACACAATCCCATTCAACGAGATCAGATGGAGATGATTACGTTAGATCAATTGGTACCGGCAAACCACTTGGTTCGCAAAATAGAGGCAGCCATTGATTTTTCGTTTATCTATGACTTGGTGAAGGATATGTATTCAGAAATAGGCGGCCCAAGTATTGATCCAGTGATCTTAATTAAATTGACTTTCATTCAATACAGCTTTGGTATTCGGTCGATGCGCCAGACCATTGAACAAGTGGAAATCAATATGGCCTATCGCTGGTTCCTAGGTTATGGTTTTCATGATAAAGTGCCCCATTTCTCCACGTTCGGAAAAAACTATGAGCGCCGTTTTAAAGACACGGATCTGTTTGAACAAATCTTCTGTCGTATAGTAAAGGAAGCTGCCGAGAAAAAACTGATTAGTGCCGAGCACGTTTTCGTTGATTCTACCCATGTCAAAGCGAGTGCGAATAAGCGCAAATTTGAAAAGAAAGTGGTCCGCAAAGAGACACGCGCGTATCAGGCACGCCTTCAGGAAGAGATTAACCAGGACCGGGAAGATCACGGGAAAAAACCGTTTCCACCGGATAAATTCGAGAAGGAAGAGAAGAAAGAAATCAAAGAAAGTACTACCGATCCAGAGAGTGGTTACTATGTGAAAGACGAACGCACGAAGCAGTTCGCCTATTCTTTTCACGCAGCCGCCGACCGCAACGGTTTTGTGCTTGGCGCCATGGTCACGCCCGGAAACACACACGACAGCGAGATATTAGAGCCATTGGTAGAAAAAGTCATGAAGAAAGTCGGAAAGCCTGAAGCTGTGGCCGCAGATGCAGCTTATAAAACACCTGCGATTACAAGGTACTTATTTAAAAATGAAATCACACCTGTCTTACCTTACACCCGGCCACGTACAAAAGAAGGCTTCTTCCGAAAGCATGACTATGTGCACGATGAACACTTCGACTGTTACCTTTGTCCGGCAGGGGAAGTGCTGAACTACTCGACAACGAATAAAGAAGGGTATCGTGAGTACAAATCACCGAAACAGGTCTGTGCAGCCTGTCCATTTTTGGCCAAATGTACCGAAAGTAAAGACCATCAAAAAGTGGTGACACGTCACATTTGGCAGGAACACGTGGAAGAAGCAGACCATCTTCGCCACCAAGAAGAGGTCAAATCTATTTATGCGAAACGCAAAGAAACGATTGAGCGTGTATTCGCAGACGCAAAAGAAAAGCATGGCATGCGTTGGACAACGTTAAGGGGACTTAAAAAATTGTCTATGCAGGCGATGCTTACTTTCGCTGCCATGAATTTGAAGAAAATGGCCAACTGGACTTGGCAAGGTCCAAAAATGGCCTAAATGATGAACTCGGAGAGGTTTGTCATTCTCTTAAATAGCTTCAAATCCAACAAAAAGCCAAAAAGGGGTTCGGAATGAGACCATTCCGAACCCCTTTTGTCGACAAACTGAACTCACCTATTGATAGGTGAGTTTTCTTACGAAAAGAAATTTAAATAGTTTTTAAGTCTCGTTATTTTTCATCGTTTTTTCATTTTACTTTACTAAAATTCTAGTATCAAGAGATGAAAGGAGGAGAAAGAATGAATGCTCAAGTACGAAAAGGTATGTTATGGATCGCTGGGGTGATTCTTGCATTTACCGCAATCAAGTTTCTGATGAACTTCTTCGGAGGTTTCTTCTTTTATAATGCCCCGCTGCGTCACCAGCCAATAGGCATGGGACATGGGCCGGGCTTTGGACACCACCATTTTATGCATGGACCGCATCATGGAGGCTTTCATTTGATGGGATGGGTTGTGTTTCTGTTTTTAGGAGTAGCTGCTGCCGTTATCTTATGGAGATGGCTTAAAAAGAAAGAAGCGAATCGCTCGTTCCAATCTTCCGTTATGGAAGCGTCTATTATTAATCGAGCTGCTCATATAAACACCATGAATGCAGATGTATTGGATGAGTGGGAAGAAAATCAAACATTGAAAAAGGAGAATGGAAAATATGGCAATTTTTAAACGTATAAAAAATATTATGATGGCTGAAACGCATGGACTTCTTGATAAAGTAGAAGATCCAATCGAGATGTTAAATCAATATGTAAGAGAAATGGAGCAGGAAATCAACAAGGGACAGAAAGCTCTTTCTAATCAAATCTTTTTAGAAAAAAAACAAGAAGCTTTAATGATAGAGACAGAGGAACTAATCAGCAAAAGGAACCGGCAGGCAAAACTGGCGGTGGAACGAGGGGAAGAGCAAATCGCCAAACTGGCTGTACAGGAGAAGTTGATTCAAGAGAAGCAGCTGCACGTCTATCAAGAGCAGTATGAAATGATCAAAAGCCAGACGACAACTCTCTGGGAACAGTTGAATCAATTGAAACAAAAATATCAAGAGTTACAGCAAAAAAGATTTTTGTTAGTTTCAAGGGCAAATGTGGCTCATTCGATGAAACAAATGCACAACACTTGTATATCATTCAGCACAGAGAATGTAGCAAGAGGAGTAGCGAGAGCAGAGGAACGAGTATTAATGATGGAGGCTGAGGTACAAGCAGGTCACCAATTGTCCGAGTCTTCAAACGCCTTTCATCCCCGTTATATGGATTTAGCCATGCAAGACGAAGTAGAAAAGGAACTCCAAAAGTTGAAAGACTTAAGTAAGGAAACGGCTTAACTATCATATTCAGCCAAAAATAGAGGAATCAACATGAATCGTTCAACACAAAAAATAAACAGAGAAACGATGGCGAATTTTGCGTCATCGTTTCTCTGTTTTATTGGTATTATTGAGCCGGTTGTTCGCCGCCGAACCATTTTTCGATTAATTTATCCAGTTCGCCGCTTTCTTTCATTTCCTTTAACACAGTGTTGAACTCGGCAGTCAACTCGCTGTCTTTAGGAAACGCTACAGCCGATCCTTTTTCCTCTGCATCTGGAATGGCAAAGCCTACAAGGGTCTCATCTTTATTAAAGTAGTTTTTTGCAACTACATCTTCAATTACTGCTGCATCAAAACGATTTGAGTTCATTTCCTGAATGATTTCTGGAATGCGGTTGCGATTTTCAACTTTCATATCGATTGTTTTTTGAAGCTCCATTGCTTTTCCTTCTTGGATAGTTCCTACTTGCACACCAACCGTTTTTCCTTTTAAGTCTTCAAGGGTTTTAATGCCGCTGTCTTTTTTCGTCACAATGAGATTGTTGCTAATGTAGTACGGCTCCGTGAAATCGACGCTCTTTTTACGTTCTTCAGTAGCAGTCATACCTGCCATAACAAAATCTACTTTGCCAGCTTGAATTGCTGGAATTAGACCGTTGAAATCCATATCTACCAATTCCACTTCGTATCCAAGTTCTTTTGTAATCGCTTTTGCTAAATCAGCATCAAAACCGATAATTTCATCACCTTTAGCTGTATCGATGTACTCGAATGGTGGATAGTCGGCAGATGTACCCATTGTTAATACTTTCTTTTCTTCTTTTTCTGCTCCGCCTTCAGCAGCTCCATTTTCTTTTTCACCGCTTGTTCCGCATGCTGTTAATAGACTGACAGCAAGCATACCGCTTAGAATTGACGAAAACCATTTTTTCTTTTTCATGTTTTTTCCCCCTCATTTTCTCTTTTCATTTTTTGAAAATTATTAATATTATAAAATAAAAATATTATTTTTGAAATAACATTTAAAAAATTTATATATATTCACTAACATGTATTTTAAAACATTTTTGTTAATATCACAACTATTTTTTTAAAAAATTAAAATAGTAAAGTATTAGCAGTATTATTATAAAAAAATGCTACATAAATAATAGGACAGGTTTTTTTGCCTGTCCTATTATTTATGCGTATCTAATGATTAACCGTTAGCCAATCATTTTCACCGATTTCATCCTGCATAAAATTTCTTTCTAATTCCAACCATCCAGCCATCGCGTGATAATTTGTTTCAGTTCATGGTCAACAGGTCGCTGGACTTGCTTTTTATAATCTTTCAAAATGGCTTGAAAGCGATGGTCTACATCCGTTTTCCGCAAAATATGCGTCATATTTTCAATGAGATGATACTCGCACTGACCTTGTACAAGGTGACAAATATCTTTGACTTGTTCCGGTTTGACTTGTACATCCTTTGTTCCCGTGATGGCAAGGACAGGGCAGTCGATTTCCGATAAATATTCGCGAACATCGAACTGTCCATGTTCCCTATTCCATTTGGCATTAATTTTCTTTCCCTTAAAGCGAATGACATCTTTATCTGTGCTAGTAATCTTTGTGGTTAATTCATCATTCATCTTTAGAAATTTTTGATCCGCTTTTAGGAAACGGAGCAGCCAACCAGTAAATCCTGTTGTATTATGCATGTCTTCTATCAGTTGTCTTCGCTGCCATTCTGTGGTGACGGAAAGGGGTTCAGCCGATCCAGAGAGAAGAATCATACCTTGAACCGGGATTTTTTGGTGGACAGCAGGAATGACTAAACAACCTTCACTATGGCCAAGAAGAATAATGCGTTCGTCATCAATTTCAGGATGCTGTTTAGCGAATTGTAGAGCATATACAGCATCATCCACTAAATCAAAAAAGCCTGCGGCAAAATAATCCCCCTCACTTTGGCCGATTCCTCGCTTGTCATAGCGCAAAGTTGCAAAGCCTTGTTCTGCCGCCAAATCACTTAATTCTTTAAATGCATTAATGGGCATTCCTTTTGCGTTTTCATTCCGATCGACTTCTCCGCTTCCATGAACGAATAGAATAAGAGGATATTTTTCTTCCCTGCTTTGAGGAATTGTCAAGGTTCCCGCTAAATTATATGTGCCTGCAATGGTTACTTCTTGTTCTTTAAATGCCATAGCCATCATTCCTTTAAATAATATTGTTTTATATAATATTATCAATTTTGGTAATAATGAGTCAAGAATTGAAGAAGTAAAATTTTTTGTGCGGAACGAGATGTATGTAAAACAAGTATTGGTCGAAAGTTGAATAGTTTTTCTAAAGCAGATGAAAAAGTGTTTCAATAGGAATTTTCCTCAATATTCTTATCCCATTCAAATTCCTCTTATATTTACCTATTTATTATTTTAAATTTTAAACGTTTTTATTATAATGATTGAGGGGGAAATTCCCAATTCATACAACTAAGTGGAAATTAGTATTTAATTGTATGAAGAGGGCAATAGCTGTACTTCACCACACGGAAGAACGATAAATTTAAAGAGGGTATTGGGGGAGAAAAGAAATGAAAATATTACGTTTAGGTCATGCAATGTATGTGTTTACTACCAAACAAGAGAAAAAATTTTTAGTGGACCCATTTTTTGATATGAATCCTGGTTGTCCAAGTGAATATGCGGAGCCGGATTATTTAGCAACGATTGATGCGGTATTTTTAACTCATGGACATTTTGACCATACAAGCGGTTTAAATAAAATCTTGGAAGTTAAGCCGGATGTATTGGTTATTGCCCAATACGAGCTGGCGTTAATTTTGATGCAGCAAGGAGTCAAAAATGTATATCCGTTAAATTTTGGGGGATCCATCGATTTAGAAGGGACAAGCGTTACGATGGTAAAAGCTGTACATACTTCGTCTTATGGCGAGACCGTCGGTACCCCGGTTTATGCAGGGGAAGCGTGCGGATATATTTTCGACTTCAAAGAAGATGTCACTCTATATCACTCCGGAGATACTGCCATCATGATGGATATGAAGCTCATTCAAGATCTATATGAGCCAGATATCGCGATTTTATCATCTTCAGGTCAATTTACGATGGGACCGAAAGAAGCGGCTTATGCCGTGAACCATTTGCTTAACGTTAAAATCGTGATTCCAAGCCATACTTTCCCTACAAAAGAAAATGCGCCTTCTAAAGAAGCGATGGAACAGTTAATGAGCAGCTTCCCGATTATTGAAAATATGATGGATAAAGACAAAGAATTAGCTGAGTTATTAAAAGGCAATAATCGAACGAAAGTGTTGGCGATAGGGTACGGAGAAGAAAAAGAAATCAATTTACATTAAAAAGATGGGCCTATAGAAGCAGAACAGGATTTGAAAATCAATTAGAGAATAATAAACAGCAAACCGCCTCCAAGAAATCCTTGCAGGCGGCCTGCTATTGCAAAAATTAGTGTATTAACACTTTTTATCGAAAGCAACAGCACCGACAATGATTAATAAAATGAACAATACAACGATTAACGCAAAGCCGCCGCCGTAACCGCCGCCGTAACCGCCGCCGTAACCGCCGCCGTATCCATAACCACCGCAGCATCCTCCGAATCCCATACCTTTTCACCTCCCGCAATCAAAAAATTCCCGATGAAAACAGGTTTCTTTAGTATCCGTAACCGCCTAAAGCGCCGGCACCGACAATGATTAATAGAATAAACAACACAACGATTAACGCAAAAGTGTTGTTGTGTCCTCCTGACATTTCATTCACCTCTTTGTGGAAATTAAAAGGAACGATTGTCGTTCCCTTTATATGTAGCATATGAAGAATTTTGAAAATGGTTTGGACTTATGGAGCGATTTAAATGAAGGCTATCCATGTAATTATCAAAAATATACAAGAGTAGCCCCATCATAGAGGAAGGTCAGGAGGATGGGGCTGTTTGATTTGCTCTATAATCATGTATTGAATCGAAGGGGGGACTTGGGCCATTTATTGGTAAATAATCGATGATTCTATGATTTTATTAAAGATCCATGCTAATTGTTAGCCAATTTTGGCTCATTCGTGCGAAATAGCGTCATGTCCAGCTGCCGTTCCCGCTATTTTTTCTTCCTTCACTTTAAGTGCTACTAGACTAGCAAATTCATGGACAATCGTTGCTGCCAGTAAGGATGTGATTTGTGTGGGATCATAAGGCGGAAGAACTTCCACAAGGTCGAAGCCGATAAAATTGAAGTCTGTTAACGAACGAATGATTTCCAATGTTTCTAAGCTATTTAAACCGCCAACCTCCAGTGTTCCGGTTCCGGGAGCGCAAGAAGGGTCGACAAAGTCAATATCGAAGGTTAAGAAACAAGGAGTATCCCCGATTGTTTGCTTCATTTGCTTGAGGACATCATCCATCCCGCGTTTTTTTAATTCTGGTGTCGTAATAACATGATATCCCAGTTCTTTGCTGGAATCGATATCACCGGGATGATTTAATGTTCCTCGAATACCGAGTTGGAATACTTTATCTGCTTGCAAAAGCCCCTCCTCATAGGCGCGGATAAAAGGGGAACCGTGCCAATACTTTTCCTCGTAATACGTATCCCATGTATCTGTATGTGAATCAAAATGAATTAATGCAACCGGACCGTATATTTTAGCTGCTGCACGAAGATTGGCTAATGTAACGGAATGGTCCCCGCCTAACCCAATCGGAATGATTCCTTGTTTCATTAAATCTACCATAGCCGTTTCGATTAATTCATAGCTGCGATGGATATTGTGGGGGATGACTGATACATCTCCTATATCAATGGCATTGCATTCATCAAATGGATACACCTGATGAATCGGATGGTAAGGAAACAATGTCATGGATGCTTGACGGATAGCTTGAGGTGCAAAGCGTGCTCCTACGCGAAAGGAAGCAGCTGTATCAAAGGGCATTCCCACTATTGCCAATTTGGCCTTTTCTTTTGCAGAAGGTAAACGCATAAAGGAACCGGTCGTACAAAACTCTGGCTTGACATCTGGTGATAAAGGATATTGCATGTTTAAATTCCCCCATTTTCATATTGAGTTCTCATATTTCTATTCTGCAAGAAATGTGCCAATTCAAATTTACGACCAATAATGAAGAGAGACTTAAAAATCCTCGGGAATGAAAGGATTGGATAGCGTGAAAGTTATGAAATACAGAATAATATATGCAGTTTTGAATAATTACTCATTGGAAGTAAGGGAAGGCTCTTTTGCAGTCAAAAAAAATCAGGACCTTTTTCCGAATAATAAAAAAATAAATCAATATCAAATAAATGATTGTTGTTACACGCTTTTTCCTTCTGCTATCTTTTCAAACAACCACTATTTTAAAGAAAAAGAGCCCCTTTTATATCAAACTGGCACGGAAATTGAAAGAATGTTTAACGAATTTCTTTTTTTGAAGCTGTGTTAAAGGTTGATGCTAAGTTTAGCTTGTTTGAATGTCGTTCACTATCAGCCTTCTTTGAAAAGGGATTTTTGCATGAATGAGTCAACGTTGTTCTTTAGCGAAGGCTTTACAAAGGGAGGAAGATAAAAGTAAAGAAAGATAAAGGAATTCTTTAGTGAAATTGCTTTGAATTCAACTAATAAGGGGGAATGATACGTGGAGAATGGCGGACGGTTAAAAAGATCGTTGAAATTGTGGCAAGTTGTAATGATGGGATTAGCATATATGACACCGATGGTTGTGTTTGATACATTCGGTATTGTATCAGATATAACAGAAGGACATGTTCCTGCAGCGTATATGATAGCACTGGCAGGTATGTTGTTTACGGCCGCTAGTTACGGAAAATTAGTCAAAGTTTATCCGACGGCAGGTTCTGCTTACACGTATACACAAAAGGCGATAAATCCACATCTTGGCTTTCTGGTCGGATGGTCATCTTTACTGGATTATTTGTTTTTGCCCATGATTAACGCATTGCTAACAAAGCTTTATCTCTCCGCTTTATTTCCAGAAGTCCCTTCCTGGCTTTGGGTCATCATTTTTGTAGCGATTGTCACTTTCCTTAACTTAAGGAGTGTCAATATACTGGCAAACTTCAATACCGTTTTTGTCTTAATTCAAATCGCCATTATGGCAGTGTTCGTTATTTTGGTGGTAAGAGGCCTTCATAATGGAGAAGGTACAGGAGAGGTGTTGACGATACAGCCATTTTTTACGGAAGATATGCAACTTTCGGCATTGGTGACTGGAGCAACCGTTCTATGCTTTTCCTTTTTAGGGTTTGATGCTGTTACTACGCTTGCGGAAGAAACACCGAACGCAGCAAAGACGATTCCACGTGCTATTTTTCTTACTGCGCTCTGGGGAGGAGTCATTTTCATCACAGCATCATTTTTTATTCAATTATTTTTCCCGGATATGTCCAGGTTCAATGATCCAGAGGCTGCCTTGCCCGAGATTGCCCTTTATGTAGGAGGCAAGCTGTTTCAATCCATCTTTTTATGTACAACGTTCATCAATACACTCGCATCAGGGATGGCGTCTCATGCCAGTGTTTCCCGTCTTTTATACGTTATGGGACGTGACAATGTGTTTCCGAAGAAATGGTTTGGCTATATACATCCAAAGTGGCGAACACCTGCGTTTAATGCCATGTTGGTTGGTGTTGTTTCCTTGTCTGCCATATTTTTTGATTTAGTTATGGCGACTTCACTGATTAACTTTGGAGCGCTTATCGCATTCACCTTTGTCAATCTGTCTGTTATTAGCCATTTTGTGATTCGTGAAAAGAAACATAAAACAGTAAAAGGGTTTATTAACTATCTTGTATTGCCGTTAATCGGTGCAGGGTTAGTAGGAGTATTATGGGTAAACCTTGAAACAAGTTCCTTTATGCTTGGATTGGGCTGGGCAGCTCTTGGTTTTGGCTATCTCCTATATATTACGAAAGCATTTCGTTCAGCTCCTCCTCAATTTGAGGTAGAAGAAATACAAATGTAGACTTTAGTACTTATTTAGGTGAGAAGGTTCATTTTGAAGCAAAAGCACCCATTATATTCTGAAAATTATTTATAATTAAAATATTAATATTATATTGACTATGTTCTAGAGATTTAAGGAGGGAACCATCCTTCTTTAAAAAGGGAACATTAAACACTCGGTGGGAGATGAGAGCATAGGAACGCAATATTTTGTGTTGAAACTGCCACCGGGTGAATCTCATTTTATATAAAGTTTGGCAGAGAAATAGATAAGGAGGAATGATAGGTGGAGAAAACAGTTCGTTTAAAACGATCGTTGGGACTTTGGTCCATTGTCATGCTGGGGATAGGTTATATGACGCCAATGGTGGCATTTGATACATTTGGCATTGTATCCGAACAAACGGGAGGGCATGTTCCGGCTTCGTATATCATTGCGCTAATGGGTATGCTGTTTACAGCAGCAAGCTATGGGAAAATGGTAAAGGTTTTTCCGATAGCGGGATCTGCCTATACATATACGCAAAAAACAATGGATGCAAAACTCGGGTTTCTTGTAGGTTGGGCATCATTGCTTGATTATCTTTTTTTACCGATGGTCAATGCTTTATTGACAAAAATTTATCTTTCCACTCTTTTTCCGACTGTTCCTTCTTGGATATGGGTCGTTGGGTTTGTTGCCTTCATTACGCTTGTAAATGCTGTTAGCGTGAATGTCGCGGCCAATTTCAATACATTTCTTGTGTTATTTCAGATGCTGGTCATCACGATCTTTATCATTCTCGTGATAAAAGGACTGATGCAAGGAGAAGGAACGGGACAAGTTGCTTCCATTGAACCGTTTTTCCAAACGGATATGCAATTATCACCATTAGTTGCCGGAGCAACCATACTTTGCTTTTCTTTTTTAGGGTTTGATGCTGTGACGACGTTCGCTGAAGAAACGCCAAATGCGACGAAAACGATTCCACGTGCTATTTTCTTTACGGCGCTTTTAGGTGGAATCTTATTTATCGCAACTTCTTATTTCACACAATCCTATTTTCCGGACGTTTCTAGATTTAAAGATCCAGAGGCAGCTTCTCCAGAGATTGCGCTTTATGTAGGCGGAAAATTGTTTCAAGCTTTCTTTTTAGCTGGAACATTGACAGGGACCCTTGCATCCGGGCTGGCCTCTCATACGAGTGTATCACGGCTGTTATATGTAATGGGACGAGATAATGTGATTCCTAAAAAAATGTTTGGGTATGTGCACCCGCGCTGGAGAACCCCTGTTTTTAACGTCTTATTAGTTGGGACCATTGCCTTGACAGCCATTTTTCTTGATTTGAAGACGGCAACCTCTCTCATTAATTTCGGGGCACTCATTGCCTTTACGTTTGTCAACTTGTCTGTTATTTCCTACTATGTCGTCAAAAAGAAAAGATATAAAACAGTAAAAGACTTTTTTAACTTTTTAGTTTTTCCGGTTATTGGGGCATCGATAGTAGCTGTGCTGTGGTTTAACCTCAGCATCCATTCACTGATTCTAGGGATGGTTTGGACCATTATCGGTATTTGTCATCTTTTATATGTTACAAACATGTTTCGGGCTGCACCTCCACAAATCCACTTTGAGGAAGCAAATGAGCTATAAAATGAGGCTTCACTCAATGAGAGCCTTACTGTCAGTTCATACGGGATAAAAAATGCCAGGCATTTTTTTATCTATTTTTCACTTGTCTGACTGGAATAAGCGGAGAAATTCCATCTCTATGATATGAATAATGCAAAAGTGAATATAACATGCAGTTATTCATACTTATTGGGCAGAAAATAACATTCCGTATCGAGTTAAGGCAGGATGGTCATATCGAGAAAAAGCTGCAATATCAACGTATTGGCACCCATAATGACATGTTGGCATGAAACTTGCTTATTACATAAGTAAGAATTAATAAATGAGGTGTTAAGATGATAAACGAATCTCTAAAAACAAAAAGCATTGAATCTCAAAAGAAAGTAATTAATCAGGATAATCCGTTAGAAGAATTTCAGGCAACCTTAAAAGAAGCTATCGGCATTCTGAATTATCCGATGGAAGTATTCGATTTTTTAAAGAAGCCCATGAGATTTTTAGAAGTAAGCATCCCGGTTCAAATGGATGACGGCACAACGAAAATATTTGAAGGTTACCGCGCTCAACACAATGATGCAACAGGTCCTACGAAAGGCGGCATTCGATTCCATCCTGATGTCACACCAGAAGAAGTAAAAGCGTTGGCCGGGTGGATGAGTTTAAAATGCGGCATTACAGACTTGCCTTATGGCGGTGCGAAAGGTGGAATTATCTGTGATCCAAGAAACATGAGTTTACAAGAACTGGAACGATTAAGCAGAGGATATGTCAGGGCAGTCAGTCAAATTGTAGGTCCCACAAAAGATATTCCCGCTCCTGATATGTACACGAATTCTCAAATTATGGCATGGATGCTGGATGAGTATGATCATATTCGCGAATTTGATTCACCAGGTTTTATAACAGGGAAGCCGCTTGTGCTTGGCGGGTCAGAAGGAAGGGAAACGGCTACCTCCAAAGGTGTTTTGTATACACTTCAGTTATTGAGTGAACTGAAAGGTATTCCAATTAAAGATTTGCGTGTCGTGATTCAAGGCTTTGGAAATGTAGGAAGTTATTTGGCTCAATATTTGTACGATTTGGGAGCAAAAGTCGTAGGAGTGTCCGATGTTCTTGGAGGCATTTACGATCCAAAAGGGTTAGATATTCCTCACTTGCTGGAAAATAGAGACTCTTTTGGAATCGTTACTAATTTATTTACTGACACCATTTCCAATCAGGAGTTGCTTGAAAAAGAATGTGATATCTTGATTCCGGCAGCTATTGGAGGAGTCATCACAAAACATAATGCAGATCGCCTCAAGTGTAAAATTGTCATTGAAGCTGCCAACGGTCCAACAACTAAAGAAGCTATTAAACGATTGGATCAGAAAGGCATTTTAGTTGTACCGGATATTCTCGCCAATTCAGGAGGTGTCATTGTTTCGTATTTCGAGTGGTGTCAAAACAATCAGGGATATTATTGGCCGGAAAATCTCGTGGATGAACGTTTAAAAGAAAAGATAACAGCGAGCTTTTTAAATGTTTACCATACAGCCAATCGTTTTGAAGTCAATATGAAAACGGCGGCCTATATAGAAGGAATACGCAAAATAACGGAAGCTTCCCGTCTTCGCGGGTGGGTGCGTTTTTAGTCATATTTTTTGAAAGGGCTTAATTAAACAATGATGTTGGTTTGAAATATGCGCTCATTGGTTCAAGCTTATACAGCATTTCACAGGGAGGTTTAGCAATTGAAAATGGAAATTGTATCAGAAAAAAGAGAGCAGCAGCCCATTCATTATTACTGCCTTTTAACGGATTATTACCGTTATGACTTAATGATTGCTTATTCAAATCATTTTTTGGGAAAAGCGATGGTCACATCGCTTCAAAATGGCCAAATGGTCCTTTTATGCTCGGAAGACATTGAAACAGAACAATATTGGGCTCCAAAGCTTGGAATTGAAAAACAAGATGTAGAGGAGTTTCAGCACTTTTTTCATTTAATTTTGCAGTCGCAAGGGTATGTAGAGCAATATCGCTAAAGAGCGGGATGCATCAAAAGGCATTCATTTTGTTCCGTTCTTACGATGGCCGTCTACAGTAAAAAATCTCTTAAAATGAGAAAGGAAGGATCCGAATTGTATGATGAGATGATTACAAGTCCATGTTATGGAACGATTGAGAAGGTCTCGATTGATAAAAATTCAAGAATTTATGAATGGGAGCCGCTTTTTTACGTGAAAACGTTTGATGGAGGCACAGAAATTATTAAAATGGGTATCAGCGGAGAGGTTCAGTCGTTGGAAGTGCAAGAAGGAGACAAAGTCATTCCTGGAATGGTTTTAGCTTATATAAAAGAAGAGATAATAGGCAGAAGTGATTCTGTATCCTGTAAACGATGAATCTCAGAATTCAATAGGGAATCACTGATTGGCAGTTCACTTTACACAGCTGTTATTAAAGAGGCAAAAAGGCTTTATATAAGGGATTGGCGAGAACCGTACGGGAGATTGTCAATCCCTTGTGCGTTGAAAATGTGACGAGAATCATTCTTGTTCTTGTCCCATTTTCAACACATATTCAAAAGGTTTCAATGTTAATAGAAAAGAAGATTTTAGATTTGCGTAAAAGTTCTGTTAAAATGGTGATATAAGAAGTTTGTGCAGCTTGAAGGGGGATGACAGATGTTTTCGATTGAAAAAGAAAAAATCAGACCGATTGTAGCTCTGGCTATCGATGGGATGGAGAAAGAAAATCTTATAGAAGTGTGTAATATAAAAGAGCCGTTTTTATTTTTGAAAAAACAGAATCAACTATTTTCCTATGTTCATGTAAATAATCTTTTGCAGGGAGATGGGAAGAGAGAAAAGCTAGAGTTGGGAATGCTGCTTTCCAATGCTATTTCCATTGATCAGGTTTGCCAGCTTAGTCAGCATATATCTTTGCCTATTCTTTTCCAGATTATTGGAGAGCCTATTGCGATTGTTAAAGATGAAAAGGGAGAGCCATCAGGTTACATAAGAAGAGAAGATGTGCTTGCCGAATTATTTAAACAAGAAAACAAAAGCGTAGATTTGCTTAAAATCATTTTAACTTCCATTCCAATGGGAATCTTCGTCGTTGACCGTGAAAAGCAAATTATAAATTGTAATGATGCCGGCTTGAAAATGATTAAGTCAACATCAGAAAAGGTCATGAATGTGTCAGCAGAAACTATTTTTAAGGGCAACCATATTCAAAATGTGTTTGCGACAGGACAAACAATCTTGAATCAAATTCAAATTACCGATGAAATGGGAGTGCTGGTTGATTACAGTCCCATCTTTAATCTTGAACAGGAAGTAGAAGGAATCATCATCGTTGTCCAGGATTTGCCCATGGTAGAAGATATGGCGATGGAAATCGAATATATCAAAAATTTGAATACGGATTTAAATGCGATTCTATCCAGTATTTACGACGAAATACTGGTAGTCAATCAGAGGGGGGAACTTTTGCGTTTCAGTGAAACGGTTATCCCCGATTTTTGGAATGTCGACTTAAAAGAGCTTATTGGCAAGAACATTCTCGAATTAGAGAATCAAGGTCTATTCAGTCCATCAGTCACTCGCCTCGTATTAGAAAAAAAGAAAAAAGTGTCCATTGTTCAGGAAACGAAAAGCGGAAGAAAAATCCTGGCTGTCGGAAATCCTGTATTTAATGAAAAAAAAGAAATCGATCGTATTATCATTGCTTCACGGGATATTACGGAAACCACACGCCTCCGAACAGAACTGAAAGAGATGAAAAAAATATCCGAGCAATATAAAAAAGAATTAGACGATTTCAAAAATAAAGATCGATTTCTTAAAAAACTAATTTACTGCAGTCCGAAAATGGAACAAATCATTAATCAAGTTAAAAAAATAGCAGAATTCTCGTCAACTGTTCTGATCAATGGAGAATCCGGTGTCGGAAAAGAAGTAATTGCACAAGCTATACACCAATTAGGAGGCCGCTCTTCTCAACCATTTCTTAAACTAAATTGCGGTGCGATCCCCGAAAATTTATTAGAAAGCGAATTGTTCGGCTATGCGAAAGGATCATTTACAGGGGCCGACAAAAATGGAAAAGACGGCTATTTTAAACAAGCAGATCAGGGAATTTTATTTTTGGATGAAATTGGGGAAATGCCTTTACATCTTCAAGTAAAACTTCTTAGAGTTCTGCAAGAACAGGAGGTTATCCCGGTTGGAAGTACGAAGCCGATTAAAGTGGATGTGCAGATTATTGCCGCGACAAATAAACGATTAGAGAAAATGGTTGAAAAAGGGACTTTTCGTGAAGACTTGTTTTACCGCTTAAATGTCATTCCTCTCCAAATTCCACCTTTAAGAGAACGAATTGAAGATATTTCAATGCTGGCATTTCATTTCCTCCAGCAATTAAATGAAAAATATAATAAAAATTTTCATCTGACACCTGATGCCATCAATGTTTTGGAATTTTATCCTTGGCCGGGAAATGTAAGGGAGCTGCAAAATATGATTGAACGCCTCGTCGTTTCGGCTGACGATCAAACAATTAATGCTGAATTTGTCAGTCAATTTCTTCCGCTCGGTTATGGCTTTAAAAAGTCCAAGCCGGTCATCACAAGGGTCATTCCCCTTCAAGAGGCCCTCGATCATGTGGAAGAACAATTGATTGAGTTAGCAATGAAGCAATACAAAACAACGACTAAAGCAGCTAAAGCTCTCGGAATCAGTCAATCTTCAGTCAGCCGAAAGTATCAAAAAATCGTAAGTGAAAAGGAAATGAAAATGGAAAATGGTTCGTTTTTATAAATAAAACTCCTATAAAAACTCCTGGATCTCTCATTATGAATAAATAAGAGAAGCTTTTACAAAAGGGTTCGGTAAGCAGCATTCGACTGCTTGCCGGACTCTTTTTGTTTTAAACATTCACCTTCTGCTAAAGCCGTAAGCATATAAAATGGTCATTTTGCACGAATGAATCAAAACTGCTGAAAATCAGAAGCAGTGTTTCACGAGGCTGATATTATTCATTACTAAGAAAAGCGATATATATGCATTACTTAATAGCTTATGCATTTTTGCATAGGTTTTATTGTTTTTTCATACGAAACAAACAATGAATGACTATGCCATCAAGTTGGCATAGAACTTGCAATTATATATAAACGAGAAGACCGACGAGGGAGGAGAAAGAAAGATGATCGATACAAAAAATAAGCAAAACGTTCGTAATGAAGGGGAAAATAGAATTTTAGATTTGAAAATGTATATTAACGGACAATGGAGAGACTCCAGCAATCAAGAAAAAAGAACGATTATAAACCCAGCCAACGGCGAGGTTGTTGCATATGCAGCCGAAGGAACGATAGCGGATGCAAGGGAAGCGATCGATGCAGCAAAGGCTGCTTTTGAGAGCGGTGTTTGGTCAGAGCTGTCCGCAGTCGAAAGAGCCTCCTATCTATTGAAGATTGCCGATAAAATCGAAGAGTACCAGGAAGAGCTTACCCGCCTTGAAACGATGGATAACGGGAAGCCGCTTCGGGAAGCGGGATTTGATGTAGGGGATGCAGCGGCTTGCTTCCGCTACTACGCAGGTCTTATCACAAAGCCGGATGGATATACGTATCATGTAGCCGATCCGATGCAAGCGATGGTTGTTCGTGAACCGGTAGGTGTATGCGGTCTCATTGTTCCATGGAACTATCCATTGCTTATGAGCGTCTGGAAAATTGCACCGGCTTTAGCTGCAGGAAATACGATTGTATTTAAGCCTTCCGAGATAACGCCGGTAACGCCAACAAAGCTGCTTGAAATCTTCGAGGAAGTGGGAATGCCAAAGGGCGTCGCCAATATGGTAATGGGGGCAGGGCCTATTGTTGGAAATGAGATAGCTGCAAGCTGCAATGTGGATATGGTTTCGTTCACGGGAGGAACGAAAACAGGAAAGCACATCATGAGGACAGCTGCAGACAATATGAAAAAGATTTCTTTGGAGCTTGGCGGTAAATCACCCAATGTCATTTTTGCAGACGCCGATTTCGAAACAGCTGTCGATTATGCGCTGTTTGGCATTTTTGCAGGTGCTGGGCAAGTATGTTCCTCAGGTTCTCGAATTCTCGTAGAAGAAACGATTTATGATAAGTTCGTGGACCGTTTTGTGGAGCGCGCCAACAAAATAAAAGTAGGGCCGGGAGCCGATTCTCATTCAGAAATGGGACCGCTTGTCAGCCAAGAACATATGGAGAAAATATTGAAATACATTGAGATTGGAAAAGAGGAAGGTGCCCGTCTCGTTTGCGGCGGCAACCGCATTGTTGAAGATGGTCTCGATAAAGGGTTCTTTGTGGAACCGACTGTATTTGTAGATGTAAAACCGGATATGCGCATTGTACAGGAGGAAATTTTTGGCCCTGTAGTCGTCATTCAAAAATTCAAGGATGAACAAGAAGCGATTAAACTTGCCAACCATACAGATTACGGTCTTGCGGGCGGGGTTTTCACCGTTGACGGAGCAAAAGCACTGCGTGTCATCAAAAAAATCCGTGCCGGTATCACTTGGATTAATTCGTATCATCCAACTTACAATGAAGCTCCTTGGGGAGGGTATAAGCAAAGCGGAATCGGGCGCAGCTTAGGAACATTCGGTTTAGAAGAGTTTCAGGAAATCAAGCAAATCAATATTAACTTACAAGTAGAGCCAATCGGTTGGTTTGAGGAATAAAGGAAAATGTTCATCAAGGGAACAATAAAAATTAAACAGCTATATAACAACATAAAAATTAGACAGGAGCGATTATCATGAGTATCAATGTAAAAAAAGCAGAACAGGTTCAGAATGTAAATGATTATATTAAAAAGGTTTTAAGTTTAATTGAAAAAGAGACAGTAACGGAAGAAGAAGCAAGATGGATTACAAAGGAAACAGTGGACGGCTTCCGCGAACATGTTAACCCGGGCTTCCTCGAATATAGAAAGACGGTAACGATGGACACCCAATTTGCAGCTGTAGAATGGTCTGATGAGGGTTCTTGTTTTACCGATGTAAACGGCAAGAAATATATTGATTGTTTAGGCGGATTCGGTATTTATAATGTGGGACACCGTAATCCAAAAGTAGTGAAGGCAGTTACAGATCAGTTGAAACGCCAAGCGCTTCACAGTCAAGATTTACTCGATCCTCTTCGTGCCATGCTGGCGAAAATATTGGCGGACATTACGCCCGGCGATTTGAAGTATGCATTCTTTACCAACAGTGGAACGGAAAGTGTAGAGGCAGCGTTAAAGCTTGCGAAAATGTACAGTGAACGTACGACATTCATCTCCACAACACGTGCATTTCATGGGAAGAGCCTTGGTTCATTATCGGGTACCGCAAAAGGAATGTTCCGTAAGCCGTTCCTTCCATTAATCCCCGGCTTTCGCCATGTTCCATTTGGTGATATCGATATGATGAGAAAAACGTTTGAAACATGCGCTTTGGTAGGAGAAGATGTGGCGGCTGTTATTCTTGAACCTATTCAAGGTGAAGGTGGAATCATTCTCCCGCCGGAAAACTATTTAAAACAAGTAAGAGAGTTATGTGATGATTACGGCTCCTTGCTGATTTTTGATGAGGTACAAACCGGAATGGGCCGTACAGGTAAGATGTTTGCAGCAGAATTATATGATGTGGTGCCTGACATCCTTTGTTTAGCGAAGGCTTTTGGAGGGGGAGTCATGCCGGCTGGAGCCATTGTCGCGAAGGAAAAAGTATTCAAGAGCTGGTTCCCGAATCCATTTATGCATACAACAACATTCGGCGGAAATCCGCTTGCATGCGCAGCTGCTATTGCGACGATCGATGTATTGCTGGAAGAAAACTTACCGGAAAGAGCAGCGGAAGCAGGAGAATATTTCTTGCACGAGCTGAAGGATGCAGCGAGAGGACATGAAGATAAAGTTCTTGAAATTCGCGGGCAAGGCTTAATGATCGGAATCGAATTCCATAAGGATGAAATCGGTTATCAAGTATCTCAAGGAATGTTTGACAGAGGAATTCTTGTGGCCGGTACTCTTATAAACTCTAAAACCATTCGTATTGAGCCTTCTTTGACCATCAGTTATGAAGAAGTCAATACAGTCGTTAATACGTTCAAAGAAGTGTTGGAACAAGTGACAGCAGAATAAATCCACACAAAGAATTTAACAGATCCCATTGTGCCATGTTTTGCAGTTGCGAGACATGGCACAATTATAATGAAAGAAAGCAGATTGGCTGTTTATTCATTCAGCTAAGGGGATGAAATCCATTTAATCGATAAGCATAGGACGGTGAATTCAACGTGACGAAAAAATATGTGGAGGTAAATACAGCTATCCCTGGACCGAAATCCCAGGATTTGTTGGAACGCAGAAAAAGGGTTGTTCCAAAAGGAATCAGCAATAATTGCTCGGCTTTCGTAAAAAAGGCACAAGGAGCACGTGTAGAGGATGTGGATGGAAACATATATATTGACTTTGCCGGCGCCATCGGAACCCTTAATGTCGGTCATTCCCATCCAAGGGTAGTAAGAGCCCTTCAAGAGCAGGTGAGCCATTATATTCACACATGCTTCAATGTCATGATGTATGAATCGTATATTGAACTGGCGGAGAAGTTAACTGGACTTGCTCCCGGAGATTTTCCGAAACAAGCGGCCTTCTTCAACAGCGGGGCTGAGGCAGTGGAAAATGCCGTGAAAATCGCCCGTAAATATACAAAGCGCCAAGGAATTATTTCCTTTACAAGAGGTTTCCATGGACGCACATTAATGACCATGTCGATGACAAGTAAGGTAAAGCCTTATAAATATGGATTCGGCCCGTTCGCTCCTGAGGTGTACAAAGCCCCTTACCCTTATGTATATAGACGTCCCGAAGGCATGAGTGAAAAACAATACAGCACTTTTATCATTGACCAATTTGAACAGTTTTTGATATCGGAAGTTGCCCCGGAAACAATCGCAGCTGTCGTAATGGAACCTGTACAAGGCGAGGGCGGTTTTATTGTACCGGATAAAGCTTTTGTGAAACGCGTACATGAAGTTTGTAGAGAACACGGAATTCTGTTTGTCGCCGATGAGATCCAAACGGGTTTTGCAAGAACAGGAAAGTATTTTGCTATTGATCATTTTGATGTCGCGCCTGATCTTATTACGATTTCTAAATCAATGGGAGCGGGAGTACCGATCAGCGGGGTAATAGGAAGACAAGAAATCATGGATGCAGCGGATTCAGGAGAATTAGGAGGTACATACTCAGGGAGCCCGCTTGGATGCCGGGCAGCCCTTGCCGTGATAGACATCATTGAAAGTGAAGGATTAAATGGACGGGCGGAGAATATAGGACAAAGAGTAAGGAAAAAAATGGAGCAGCTCGCTAACCGTTTTGAACAAATTGGGGATATTCGGGGGCTTGGAGCGATGTGCGCTATGGAAATCGTAAAAGATAAAGACAGTAAAATACCAGATAAAGAAACTGTCGGAAAAATCGTCAAAGCAGCAAATGAGCGGGGGCTGCTTCTTTTGAGTGCCGGTGTATTCGGGAATGTCCTTCGTATTTTGATGCCTCTCACGATAACCGATGAACAGCTGGAAGAAGGATTGACCATTCTTGAAGAATCGATGGAGTCTGTAATAGTACCGCAGTACATGTGATGAAAGCGGTGAAGAAATGAAAAAAGGATAGCGACAATATGAACTTTTGGGTCTGCTCAAGCTGTCGGAGCAAAAACACCACGAATAGCATAAAATGAACCAGTCAGTGTTAAAACTTTAATAGATTTATAGACAGAGAAGGGGGGAACAGGGTTGCGGGAGTTTGTAGATGGAATGAAAATGGTGAATTTACAAGTGTTTAACGCAAGTGACGGTCAACTTGCCATAGAAGTGGGGGACGATGAGCAGTTCTGGAAGTTGGCTGTTCTCCTTGATAAAAAAAAATTGGCACAATCTGAGCGTTTTAAAACAAATTCAGCACGGATTCAGCATAGGGAACAGTTAGCTAAAATCATTGAAAAACAATTGAAAACGAAAAGAAAGGATACTTGGAAGCAGCTTTTAGATTTAGAAGGCATCCAAAACAGTGTAATATAAAGCGCGAAAGCAACGGTCTTATTATGTCTGAGAAGCCATAACAATGATACCGCGGGAATGGAGGGTTCTTGTCTCTTTACAGAGGCGGGAGCTTTTTTATTTAGAGCTATATTAGTGGCAAATCCAATAACTGCATAATCAACAAGGGCAGTTTTTTGTATCCTAAAATGCATTTTAGGAGATAAGCCGGATTTCTTCTTATAAGTCCTTTCTCCCTATAGTACTAAAAAGATGTTATAATTATTTGAAAGTTTAAAAGAAACGGTATTTCTTGATATGTAATCCAGGTTAAAGAATAATGTTGACTTTTAGTATGTTTGGCTCAGTCCATTCAAGGGAGCCAACATCAACACTAGACTTTAATATAGATAGCCAATATGAAAGGTACTAAAGGGGAGGGAGTTAATTGGTCGGTATTCAAGGTTTGCTCCTAAATATATTTTTAATTTTATGCTCTATTTCGTTGAGTTTTCTGATTGTTTTAAATCAAAAGCGGGGGATTGCTCGTATTAAAAAGAAAAGGAAGTTTGTGATTTTCTTTTTAGCGGCTTTTACAATCATATTATGTATGTCTTTTCCTTTTTCCGTGCTCCCTGGATACGTTTATGATTTAAGAATCATTCCGCTGCTGCTCGGAATGTTATACGGGGGGTACTTAGTAGGGGGAATATTAACTGGCGTATTGTTTTTATATCGATATTATCTAGGGGGAGATGGCTTTTTTACAACGATATATGCTTACTCCATTATCGTATGTATCGCGGGTATTTTCATGTCCAGCTATAAAAGAGGTACCACTGGGAAAAAGTTTTTAATTGGATTAAACCTGTCATTTTTTGCTGCCTTTTTAGTGACAGTCATTAGTTATGTTAGAATGTCAGATTTAGGAGTCATGTTTGATAAAGATACCATAACCTTTTTTACGATGTACTGTTTATTGCATGTTGTGGCCATGTGGATAGCTATATACATAATTGAAATGATGCATGAAAATCTCATGCTTCGAAAAGAGATGGAACAGGCTGAAAAAATGTATGTATTAGGTGAACTTGCCGCATCCATCGCCCATGAAATCAGGAATCCGATGACGGTGATTCGCGGATTTATTCAGCTTTTAAATAATCAAGAAGCGGAGAAGAAAAATCAAGATTATATGAAATTGGTCATTAACGAGTTAGATAGAGCAGAGTCTATCATTGAAGATTATCTGTCATATGCCAGGCCTCAAATCGAAAAAAACGAAACAATTGAAATGGGAGAGCTTGTAAAGCAGATTAGTAATATCATTGAGGGCTTTGCTATCATGGAAAATGTAAAAATTAACCATGATATACAAGACGCTTTACTGGTCAAGGGAGATTCAAAAAAACTAGGGCAGGCCTTGCTCAATATACTGAAAAATGGAGTAGAAGCAATGCCGGGGGGCGGCACTCTTCAAATACATAGTTATAAAAGAGACAATTGCGTCATCGTGGATATCACGGATACTGGAGTGGGAATGGGAAGAGAAGAGCTGGAAAGACTCGGGAACCCATTTTATTCAACTAAAGATAAAGGAACAGGGTTAGGGCTTATGGTCAGTTATCGAATCATTGAAACGATGAATGGAAAGGTGCAAGTTTACAGCAAAAAAGGAAGAGGGACAAAGTTTTCCATCTTATTGCCCGCTGCTCAGGAAAGCGATGTTGTTTTTCAACATGATATAGGCTGAAGAATTAGATCATACGAAATATTTAAAGAGGTGAAAAAGTGTGAATATATTGACAAGTCAAGATACATTTACAGCAAAGTATGGAACTGACGGCCAGTATCCTTTATCCCCTGAAGAATGGGAAAGATATGCAAAGGAATGTATGGATCCAGGTGCCTTTGGCTATATTCAATCGGGTGCCGGGGGCGAAGAAAGCATGAAAGCAAATGAAAAGGCGTTCAAACGGTGGCAAATCAAACCGAGAGTGCTACGGGATGTATCTGCAGTGGATACAAATGTGGAGATTATGGGCCGTACATACTCGGCGCCTGTTTTTGTAGCTCCTGTCGGGGTTCAAAAAATTGCACATGACGAAGGGGAACTTGCTTCTGCAAAAGCTACGGCCAGCCTGCAGCTCCCTATGATCGCCAGTACGGTATCAAGTTATCCTTTGGAAGAGATTGCATCCGTGCTTGGTACTTCGCCGAAATGGTTTCAATTATATTGGTCGACAAACGAGAAAGTTTCCTATAGTATGATTCGCCGTGCAGAGAAAGCGGGTTACGAGGCAATTGTCCTGACGGTTGATACCGTTACGCTTGGTTGGAGAGAGACTGACTTGCGAAATGGCTATTCACCGTTAAAACGAGGGTTTGCGAGTGCAAATTATGTGCAAGACCCCGCTTTTTTAGAATCGTTGCCAGACAGGGAAGAAGAAACAATCATCGATTATATAGAACAAAATATCAATCATCCTGCATTAAACTGGGAGGATGTGAAATCGATTAAACAACACACATCTTTACCGCTCGTGATTAAAGGGATTCTTCATCCCGAAGATGCAAAGCTTGCGTTGAAATATGGAGCGGATGCGATTATCGTTTCCAATCATGGAGGCAGGCAGTTGGACGGATGCATAGGGGCACTTGATGCGTTACCAGAAGTAGTTGAAGCTGTCGAGGGGAAAATTCCTGTTTTGTTTGATAGCGGTATTCGCCGGGGCATTGACGTGTTAAAGGCATTAGCCCTTGGAGCAGCTGCCGTGTTAGTGGGGCGGCCATACATTTACGGTTTGGCTGTAGATGGAGAAAGCGGAGTGAAAAGAGTACTTGAAAACTTATTGCAGGAATTCAAATTATCGTTGACTCTTTCTGGCATTGCTTCGATAAAAGAGGTTTCCTCAATTGAGATGGTCAAACAGTAAGTAGAAAAGAGGAAGATAGAGGTGACTCGAAAAGGGAAAAACTCCTCCTTTTGAGTCACCTCATTACATTTGTCCAATTTTTTGGGAAGATACTGTATTTGATGAATGAATGTCCATTTTAGCAAAACGGTTTGCAATAAGTGCACCGAGAGATAAATTAAAAATCATATTTAGGATTGGTGCAATGACGCCAAGCTCGCCAATAAACTTGAAAGCTAATATGGCGGCAAGTGCTGTATTGCATAATCCGACTTGAAATAAAGTAGCACGGGCATCTTCTTCTTTTACCTTGAATTTTTTAGCTATGTAATAAGCAGTCCCCATCGGCAGGGTAACTTGAATGAACGTCGCAATTGCAATTAAAGGGAGTAACATAATTTCAGAGGAAATGGCTTCTTTCCCACTCCCTGTAATGGTATGGACAATTAGCAGCAAGGAAATGGAGGAGCCGAGTTTCGTAATGGATTTTGAATAAGCGGCAGACTGAGGCGCCATTCGCCGAAAAAATAGGCCGATTGATAAAGGAAAAATGACAATAAGCAAAAATGATTGCAGTAAACTCAGGAACGAAATCGTTACTTGTTCACTGGAAATTCCCATCATGGAAAAAGGCGTAACAATAGGGCTAATGACTACATCGAGTAATGAGGAGGCAATGACAAGTGATGTGTTCCCGCCCGCCAAAAACGTATAAACCGTTGCAGCTGTCGCGCTGGGCACAGTTCCTGATAGAATGAGACCGGCTGCAATATCGGGTTTAGATGAGAAAAACATATATGCCAGTCCAACAGAGATGAAAACAGTTAGTGTCCACTTTAGGATGGTGGCTAAAATGAGTTCCCGTTTTTTCGTTCGAATCTCTTTAATTGCTTCGATATTCATCGATAGACCTGTAAAAAAAATCACTACACCTAAAAGAAAGCTGGGAAGCCACGAAGATACTTTCCAATAAATCGGTGAAAGGTATGTGCCGACTGCGGTTAACACAATAAGCAGGGGCAGTCTTTTTGAAAGAAGTTCGTTAAATCGCTGCATCTTATTCTCAATTCCTTTCTTCACTTTAAGCTATTGAAATTACACGATTTAAATTCTGAAATTTCAGTTATATCATAACATATTTAGCCATAGAAGAAGTTTGAAGGAGATACAGACGACTGAAAAGGATAAAAGGCTGGCTTTACAATTTCGTGAAATTGACTGCTTTTTTTGCTTGGCTGCTTCAATAAAATAACTTAATTATCAAATCTTCATATCATCAATCCTAGCTATAGATTTTATCTATACTTCTTATGAATTTTATTCATTGTACCTATAGACGTAAATAAAGTAGATTAATTATATAATAGGTAAATATTACATAGAGCAGCTATCGGATCAATTTAAAGGGAGGCAGTATAAATGGTACAAGGGAAAGTGGTCGTTATTACAGGTTCTGCAAGAGGAATAGGATTCGAGATTGGGAAGCATTTTGCTGAAAGCGGTGCCAAAATCGTGCTATCTGATATTAATCAAGAAGGTGTAGAAACGGCAGCGGAAGAGCTTAAAAAGCTAGGCTATGAGGCATTGGGCGTAAAAGCCGATGTGACAAAAGAAGAGGACATTAAACAATTAATCGAAACAGCCAATGAACATTTCGGTGGACTGCATGTTGTCATCAATAATGCTGGGTTACAGCACGTTTCTCCAATTGAAGAATTCCCGACAGAAAAATTTGAACTGATGATCAAAATTATGCTGACGGCTCCTTTTATGGCGATCAAACATGCATTTCCCATTATGAAAAAACAAGGCTACGGCCGTATCATTAATGTGGCGTCCATTAACGGCTTAATCGGTTTTGCCGGGAAGGCGGCCTATAACAGTGCAAAGCATGGGGTAATCGGATTAACGAAAGTAGCGGCGTTAGAAGGAGCTGCGCACGGGATTACAGTGAATGCTTTATGCCCGGGATATGTGGATACACCTTTAGTGCGCGGTCAATTGGAAGATTTAGCGAAAACAAGAAATGTCGCATTAGAAAGTGTACTTGAAGAAGTTATCTATCCATTAGTTCCGCAAAAAAGATTATTAGATGTAAGTGAAATCGCTGATTATGCCATCTTCTTGGCAAGCAATAAAGCAAAAGGTGTAACAGGGCAAGCCGTTGTCATGGATGGCGGTTATACGGCTCAATAATGGATCCATGATGTCTGTGGAAAAATTCCTCGATGATAATGAGAAAAGCTAAGCGTTAATAAAGCGCTTGGCTTTTTGTGATTGTCCTAAAAGCTTCTATTCATTCTCGCATTCTTGCTCGAATACGCTATATAGAAAACATTTAACAGGACGTAAATATGTGACTTTATAAAAGAGAAAATGGGGGAATAAGATGGACAATAAAGAGATTGTCGCAAGTCAGTTCGGAAAGAACGCCGAGAAATATGTGACAAGCAAAGGGCATGCCAAAGGAAAAGACTTAGATATCCTTTTAGAGATGGTCCAAGAAAATGAGAATAGATACTTGCTGGACATTGCGACTGGCGGGGGACATGTTGCCAACAAGCTGGCCCCTTTATTCGAGAAAGTGGTCGCGTTTGATTTGTTGCCTGAGATGTTGGAAAAAGCAAAAGGTTTTATCAGAAAAAATGGCCATGAAAATGTCTCTTTTGTACAAGGAGATGCTCAAGCATTGCCATTTTCGGATCAAACTTTCGATACGGTCACATGCCGAATTGCCCCTCACCATTTTCCGAAGGTAGAGAATTTTGTAAGGGAAACAGGGCGGGTGTTGCAAAAAGGCGGTTTGTTTCTGTTGGTGGATAATGTAGCGGCCGAATTGGAGGAATATGATCGATTTTATAATGATATCGAGAAAAAAAGAGATCCGAGTCATTATCGGGCGCACAAAAAAACAGAATGGATTTCGTTGTTAGAGAAAAATGGGTTTCGCATTGAAAGCTTCATCGTTTTTAAAAAGAAATTTTTATTTGATGGATGGTGCGAGATGATGGGGCTTGCGGAAATTGATAAATTGGAATTACACACATATATGAAATCCGCTCCTCAACATGTGATCGAATTTTTCTCCATTCATATAGAAGGGAACCAAGTTCAATCTTTTCAAGGGGAAACCATGCTTTTGGCTGCTAGAAAAGAAAAGTGAAACATCATTTCAACCGTGCTGTAGCACAACGCGGCTCCTTCTTATATGGTAAAACGTGTTAAGTGAAAAAAGTTCCCTGCAGGCAGAGTGTAAGAAGATTTTGCTTCTGCTTGCAGGGAATCCATCTTATTTCGTATAGAATATTCTTTTCTAAGCCGTCAGTTTATGGTGGTTGGACACAGGTGCTTTACCAGGCTTAGGCTTCCAGTTTTTTAGCTTGTTTTTTAAGAAGTCTTTTAACGATTTAAGCTTCTTTTTTCGCCTTTTCTCACGGTTTTTCATGGAAAGTCACCCTCCCTTCAATGCCCGATTATATTCGGTACACTCTTATTATACCTGCCTCCGCCATTTCCAGCTATTCCTCCAGAAAAAAGAAATGTTTTCCATTGAATTAGCGAACATCCAACGCTTTGGTCAAATCGTCCAATTTTATTATTTAAGACGATAAATTACGTACATATTAATTAAATTATTTGGTTTTATTAAAAAGAACCTTGATTAACCGATACTTAATTGAAATTGAAATTGAAATATCTTTTTAACTACTCTAAAGAAACAAATGGTTTAAAAGTCAAACAGGAGGGTAATAGATAATATACAAAAACTTCGGATGAACTCACTGAGTATTTTTGCGCGGTAATTTCATCCATTTTTCATTTTTCTTTTTCAATAAAGTAACCTGCCATTTAAATTAAAAAATTGGTGAAATTCCTTGTTAGATAAGGGAAGTCTTCTTATATGAAAAAGCATTATCTCTTGATAATATTTTTTATTTGTAATATACCTGTAATATATTTAACGTCCCTAAAATATTGTTACATTCTTTGTTACTGATTTTAATAGATTCATATGTTATCGTATTTTCAGATAATATTTTTGGAGGTACGACATATGAAATTACATAATATGAAAAAATGGTTAACAACAGCTGCCGCTGCTTTTACATTTATGGCTGCTCAAGGTACTGCAGAAGCATCTACTGTCGAGAAAGTTCAACAGGGAGAATCCATTTGGGGTTTCGCCAATAAGTATGGTGTTCCTGTTACCGAAATAAAAAAAGTGAATAATAAAAAAAGTGACATGCTATATATTGGTGAAAATGTAACGATTCCGACTTCTCCGTTAACGACATATGAAAAAGATTTGCTTGCGCGCTTAGTTAATGCTGAAGCGAAGGGAGAGTCTTATGCGGGGAAAGTAGCAGTAGCTACGGTCGTGTTAAATCGTGTAGAATCCAACGAATTCCCAGATACAGTAAAAAGTGTTATTTATCAAATTTCAAACGGACACTATGCTTTCACACCAGTTCAAAACGGTGCAATTAACCAACCTGCAACTGCAGAGTCTAAACGTGCAGTAAATGAAGCGATTGCCTTGAAGGGATTGGGAAGTGGTTCTTTATTTTTCTATAATCCAAAAACTGCCCAAAGCCAATGGATTAAATCCCGTCCGGTAACAACCGTTATTGGTAATCATGTATTTGCGAAATGATAAGGAGCAAAAAAGGATTCGCGTTTGCGGTTCCTTTTTTTGTTCCTTTTTTACAGATCAATTCATAGAAAAGGATGCTAATATCCTTGAAACGGACACAATAGTCGTTAATTTTGAATGAGGAAGAACAACAAGGAATAGTTAAAATGATTGTTAAAACAGAGCTTTTGACTCTGTTTTTTAGTATATAAATAATTAATTTGTTTGGTTTAAAGCTAAAGGCGGGTTTAAAAATCGAAAATTTCTTGATTATCCGAAGCAGAAAGCCTACTAAAGCTTCCTGCGTGTATACAATCTGTTAAATTATTAGATATTCTTTTAATGCTTGTTGTAAAGTGCCTAATGTTTTTGTCTTTTTATCAAAATTGGCTCCTAAGTGTATCATTTTTCGAACAACTTCAGCTCGTAACCCTGTAATCACCGTGTTGCATCCCATTAGTGAAGCACCATCAATAATTTTCATTAAATGGTCAATTACTTCATTCTCCATATCTGCGATTCCGGATAAATCTATGATTAATGTTTGGATACGCAATTTTCCAATCTCCATCAAAACTTTTTCCTCCAAGATATTAGTTCGAAACGAATCAATCGAACCAATCAAAGGTAAAATACATATTTTGGAAGTTATTGGGATGATAGGAACGGATAGGTTTTCGACTAATTGTTTTTGAGCAGTTATCAATGAATCCTTATATGTAGAATAATTAATAAAAAAAGCATTCAAAAATTGATCTATTAGATTATTTATTTGTTGTTCCATCAGAAAAAAGTCTTCAATTGTAGTATGTCCTCTTAACTCGTTATACTTTTGTATGAACTTCCATAAGGTCCTGCGAATGGCTTGAATCCACTCTAATTTAAATGATAATGTAATTGAATGTGTCGCCCAAGCTATACCTTCTTGTTTCGCAAAAGCTTGCAGTTCTTGTTCTTTACCATCAATAATATAAACAACGAGTTTATGGGCATTATTTACGAGGTTAATATTTCCAATTATCAGAATATCATGAATTTTGTCCTTTACATTAATTGCCTCTACTAATAATGTCTCTTCAAATATTTGTTTATTTTGTTCAATGAATTTTTTTAAGTTAAATGAATTTTGAAAAACTAATTCCATTTATATAAATCCCCTTTCATATATAACTCCCCAAACACTTTAATACCCTTTATTTGTGTTTTCTAAACCGCCTAGTAAAAAAATTCAGTTATTTAGATGTGGATATTTCTTCGATATTAAGAGGTCTTTTTAAGCATTCAGCTTTTGTTCGTTACCTAACCTACTCTTATAGAATAACATTAAAAAGGGAAGCCGACTCATAAGTTTAAGAAATGATTCTTAAAGGTCTTAAGGGCCAATAACTTTTTAACTGGCAACATGTGTACCTCAATAAAAAAGCACCCGATTATTCGGGTGCATACTTCATTATTCTTTTAGCTCATCACTGCCATTATCTATTTCATCTTTATTGAACCATAGCGGATCTTCGTCATCAACATCGCCATTATAGTTGATTAGGATTTCTTCTCCCGCTTTTATATCTGTATAGGCATAGAAATCAAACGTATGATTCGTAAAGTTAATATCATAAGTGGCATTAGGCTTATAAGAATGGTTAAACAACATACCATATCCTAAGAGGACAGCAGTGTGGTTTTTGCCATACTCAAACACATAATCAGCAAGCAGCGTTTTCTCTATAAAAACATGCTCCTCATTAGGATAAGGAATGACTGGCGCTTCATGTATAAGCTCGCCTTTTGCTATGTCTTGGGTGGCGAATACCCCTCTATTGAACTCCCCATCACTAAGTGTAGAAGTCTTTATCTCAATCATATTAGTCACCTGCACGTTCTTATTTATTAGGTCTCTTACCTTTTTAAGCTTGACAGTTGATAAGGGGAAAAGCAACTGTTTTAACTCATTAATTTAAAAATCTGATGATTATCTGTACCGTAAATCGTCACAGCTGTATGTAAATCAACGAATAAAGGTGTGTTCCTATTTTAGAAGTAACATCCCATTTTCTCATGAGTTGTATAGCCATTGCAAACACCTTCACTTCCTTTCAGAAGCAGAATTAGTAAGTGATAGAAATGAATATGTTTCACCCCAATAAAAAAGCACCCGATTAGTCGGATGCATACTTAATGATTCCATGTAAATAAACCGAGTATTCTCGTTGTACACATTCTCTTAGTTTGATTTTTCCTTCTCTCTCTAATTCTTTAACCAATTCTCCAATTTTATCTTCATCTTCTTTAGTAGTTTTAGGAATTTCTATTGAAAAAAAATTCCCCTGACTGGCCTTCTGGAAATTTTTAAAAAGTCTATCTTTATTCATTGGGTCAACCCCTTTATCTGCTCTTTTCGACATAAAGGAGGTTTTTTCCTGTGAACACCAACTATTTTCTTAAGTTTTGTTTTCAATTTCCTTTGCTCTTACCCGTTATCGCAAGTAATAACGGGCAGCATTCCTGTCATGAAGAAATTTCAAGCATGAACTTGCGTTCTGTATCAGATAAAGACGAAAAAGAAAATGAATGCGTAAGGAATGAGCATTCATTGGCTTAATTTGTCAAACTCCTATTTTCTAAATATTTAAAGGACAAAAAGTGAAGGTGCTTTTTTACCAACGGCGGCAGTTAAAGTTTTAAGGTATAGATTTTTTCCGGAATCAAAAAATAAGTAAAACTAGGTGGAGGAAATCTTATTTTGGATACCATTAAGCCAATCAAATTAGGTACAAAAAAATCTAATCCTCAAGAAAAACTAACATCTGCTGAAATGGGGAAATTTGACTTCTAAATAGTCTTTCAAATATCTCTCCCTCTTTATTTAATGTAGTATGTTCCCTAAAGTGAACTGACTTTTGCTTAACTAATGAATGGCGTTCCGTTAATAGCGATGCTGCTTTTTCTATTTGAGAATCTAGATAGATCAACTGGAAAACTGAATAAACAGCCATAAAAAGTTCATTCTATATACATAATAAAAGAATGATGAAAAGGAGATTACATCGTGAAGCCATATGAAATAAAACACATGATTATTGACGACGAGTTTCATGGAGAAGAATCGGTGACAGCTGATTTTATTTACAATAATAAAGATTATAGTATTACTTTTAAAAAAACAGATTTTGAAATGATTAATAGCTGGGTTTTTGAGGGTGATACATCGATTCCGGCAAATTTATCAGACAATATGATTGAATCCATAAGAGAAGATGTTAAAGAGAGGATCTAGTCACATGCACTAGGTCTTTTTTATTGAACGAACGGGAGCTTAATTTTACATTTGAATAGATGGAGGAAAATCCTTTATGGTTGATAAGAAAATCGCTTAAAAAGTAACTCTCTCCCTATTCCACTAGCCGCGGCAATATTTTAATAAAGGAAAAATGTCAAACCCTATCCTCTAAATGTTAAACTTATACTAAAGACTGGGGAAGAGTGTCATTATGTATGAATTAAAAACAAAAGAAAACGACCGCAGTGTTATTGAGTTTATTGAAAATGTCGAAAACCCTAAAAAGCGTGAAGATGCATATAAATTATTAGATATTTTTATTGAAACGACAGGGTATGAAGCGAAGATGTGGGGACCGAGTATTATTGGATTCGGTTCATATCATTATAAATATGAATCTGGTCACGAAGGCGATGCACCACTTGTTGGCTTTTCACCTCGAAAAGCAAAAATTAGTTTGTATTTTGCTGTCGGTGACACAAAGCGAGAAGAGTTGTTAAAGGACTTTGGAAAACATACGACGGGAAAAGCATGTGTGTATATCAATAAAATAGCAGATATTGATCTTGCTGTTTTAAAAGCGTTAATTCACCAATCGATAAAATTTCTGAAAGAGACCTACCCCAATAATTAAATTGTTTAAAGAAATGTGCCGCTGATGACACATTATCCTGAAAGACCCGTCCTTGAATTCTTGATTTTGGATTTTCATGACGGGTCTTCCTCTTGCGTTTATTAAAGGCTTCTTACGGCTGTTGAAAGGGTGTTACCTATTCAAGTATAAATTTTCTAACTTGGTTATTTAAATCCTCAGCTAACTCGGCAAGTTGATTGGCGCTTCCTGCAATTTCTTCCATTGAGGTGGTTGTTTGCTGAATGGAAGCGGATGTTTGTTCAACTCCAATTGCCGACTCCTTAGAAATGGTTGCAATTTTATCTATCGAAACATTCATCTTTATTGAATTTTTTGTTATTTCTTCTAAATTTTTAGAAATAATAGTGATTCTCTCCACCATGTTCATCACCGAGTGGTTAATTTTTCTAAACCCTTCTCCAGTTAGACTGATTTGAGTACTGCCTTTTTGTACTTGTTCATATCCATTCTCTAATGAAAGAACCATATCTTTCGCTTCAGTTTGAATGTTGTCTACAATTCCTGTGATATCAAGAACAGAGTCTGTAACCTGAACAGCAAGCTTTCTCACTTCATCAGCTACAACCGCAAAGCCTTTTCCATGTTCACCAGCCCGTGCGGCTTCAATGGCAGCATTTAAAGCAAGTAGATTGGTTTGGTCAGCTATTGCTTTTATCACATCTACTAGCTTTGAAATTTCTTGCGATTGTTGATTCAGACCTTGAATTTTATGAACGGCGTCTTTTACAATGTCGTTGATGACACCCATTTGTGTCATGGAGGTTTCCATCAACTGACTGCCTTCGTCGGCAAGCCCTAAAATTTGTCTCGATTCATTCGTGATTTCTTCCCCGTTTTCATTTGCTTCTTTTATTTTGACGGTGAATGTTGCCATTTCCTCTGCCAATGTTCCTGAAGTATTGGCTTGGGAATCCATTCCGCTGCTAAGTTCCTGCATGGTGGAAGCCACTTGCAGGCTTCCTATTTTTACTTCGTTGGATGATTGTGTCAATTCCTCGCTTTGGCTGGAAACAGATTCAGCTGCATATGAGATGTTAGAAATCACATCCCGGAGACTTTGTTGCATTTTATTGATAGCTGTGGCTAAAACGCCAACTTCGTCAGAGCGATTTACTTGAATCTCTGAAGATAAGTTACCTTCTCCCACTCTTTTAACTTGACTTGTTAATTCTTTTAAAGGTTTTAATAAATAGTAGGTAAAGAAGAAAATCAAAACCCCGCTAATAATTAATATAATTAAAGTGATGATAGACAATTTTAGTTTGTTTGCATGAATTGTTTCATAGATTTGAGTGGCATCAAGGTCTGCTCCAACAATTCCAATGACTTCACCGGATTTAGCTTTTATTGGAACGTATGCAGATACGTTTCCGCCCCATTCTTCTGAATAGGTCATGTCAACCTGCATCGTTTCTTTTTCAAACGTTTTTGCCATTGAAGGGAAATCATTAATGTCTTCTTTGTCCCCTAACGAAGAGGCATCTTCAGCTCCTTCAGGCATTCCATCTACCATATAATAATATTCATAAGCGCCATTCGCTTCTTTTCTAGACATAGTGTATAAATATCTTAATCCCGTTTTCTCACGCAATTCATTTAATTGTTCCCTCAATTGATGGTAGTACTCTGTTTCACCTGATTCCGGGGTAATCTGTTCATATTTCTCAATATCAATTACTTTGGCTGCTTGTTGAACGATAGTTCCTGCTACGTTACTAATCGAATCCTTAACTAAGTTAACAGAAGAATGGTAACTGATAAAGGATAAAACTAAGCAGCTGGCTAAAACGATTATGGAGAAGGTAAAAAGCATTTTAATTTGTAAACTTTTTTTCATGATAATAAATTTCCTCCCATAAAAATGTCTGCAATTTAAATAAATACGAAAGTTGGCCAGAGGAATATGTGCGCTAATAAGTTGCTAGTCTAAAAGTATCACTCGCCAACTGAAACAATCAACCAAAGATTACCATAGACATATAGTAAAAATCTACTAAACATTTTAAATTTATTGCTAAATATAGATGAATTTAGAACTTTGGATACGGAATAAAAAGTGTTGTTTCCAAAGATGATGGCAATTTTCTAGATTGTTCACATATGTTTAGTAAGGGAAATGTTACAGACATCAAGGGAGGTTGCTCCATGATTAGTGAAAGCATGCAAAAACTTGTGAACAATCAACTTCAAGTGGATTTAAATTCGGCTTATTTGTATTTAGCGATTTCTAACTATTTTGAGAGAATGAATTTGACGGGAATGGCAAGGTGGTTAATGGCACAATACCATGAGGAATTGACGCATGCCCAAATTCTCATGAAATATTTGAACGATCGCGATGGTGTCGTTGAAATTAGAGCCATCCCGGCACAGGAGGTGAACTACGGGACGCCACTTCAAGCTTTTCAAAAGATTTTGGGGCATGAGGAAGGCGTGACAGCGAGCTATCAAAAAGCGTACAATCAAGCGGTTACAGAAGGAGATACGCAAACGGCTGATTTGATGCAGCAATTTTTGCGGGAACAAATCGATGAGACAGCACAAAGCAAAATAATCGTTGGAAGACTACAACTTAACAACAACAATCCGGCGGGCCTCCTTTTATTGGATCAGGAACTTGGTCAGCGAACGAATGGTGTAGCAGCACCTGGCACTGCTCTGGCTGCGCCGCCGGCAGGATAAAAGGCTGTTCCCAAAAATATGAAAGAAAGTGGATGCAGAAGATATTTTTGATTCTTCTGCATCCACTTTTTATCGACATGTGGATAACTTCATGGCAGCTGGTTATGTTCTGCATGCTTAATAAACATTTTTTCATCTTCCACTAAGCCGCAGGCTGCACATTGAACACGACGTTCCGGGCCGCGATAAGGGTTGTGAAATGGATCTAAATTGTCATTCGTATATTCCTCTGTAATATCTCCGGTACGAGGATCCATTTTGACTGGTTTCGCGACCTGTTCAAGAATATTAAAGCGTGAACGATTAGTTTTACAGCTTGGACATAAATAAGCATTTGCCACATCCAACACCTCCTATGAATTACCATCCCCAATTTCCCCTAAATCATACCGTTTGAAAACGAACGCTTATTCGTTACAATAGACATAGGTGATGAAAATGAGAGTACGTAAAAATTTGCAGGAAGTTATCAATGTATTGAAAGACAATCCTGATTACCAACAAAATATTGTACACTGGCATACGATTGAACCGAAGGAAGCAAAAACTGCCCCGTTTCCTTCTTTTATGGATGAACGCTTAAAACAAGCATTGGAAAGCCGGGGAATCGGTTCCCTTTACACCCATCAGGAAACGGCCTTTTCAACAGCTTATGAAAAGCAAAGTTTTGTAGCTGTTACGCCGACTGCTTCAGGGAAAACGCTTTGCTATAATTTGCCCGTTTTGCAAACCATTTTAGAAAATGAGCAGGCACGAGCCCTTTATTTATTTCCGACGAAAGCGCTCGCCCAAGATCAAAAAAGCGAAATCAATGAAATCATCGAAGAAATGGGTGTGGGCATCAATAGCTATACATATGACGGCGATACACCAGCCAACATTCGGCAAAAAGTAAGACAAGCCGGACATGTGGTGATCACGAATCCGGATATGCTGCATTCGGCGATATTGCCCCATCATACAAAATGGGTATCCCTTTTTGAAAACTTGAAGTATGTGGTGGTTGATGAATTGCATACGTACAGGGGAGTGTTCGGCAGTCATGTGGCAAATGTGATTCGCCGTTTAAAACGCATCTGTGCCTACTATGGGAGTAATCCGACGTTCATCTGTACATCAGCGACCATCGCTAATCCGAAAGAGCTGGCTGAACAACTGGCGGAAGAAAACATGGTCCTCATCGATAACAACGGTGCGCCGTCCGGAAGAAAACATTTCATTTTCTATAATCCGCCCATCGTCAATAAACCGCTTAATATTCGGCGCAGCGCGACACTAGAGGTCAGGAAACTGGCCAGCGAGTTTTTGAAGAATAAAATCCAAACAATCGTGTTTGCACGCAGCCGTGTCCGGGTTGAAATCATTTTGACCTATTTACAGGAGTTAGTGAAGCATCAGCTGTCTGCCAAGTCCATCCGGGGCTATCGGGGAGGCTATTTGCCGAAGCAGCGGCGTGAAATCGAGAAAGGGCTGCGAGACGGTGAAATTTTTGGGGTCGTCAGTACGAATGCGTTAGAACTAGGAGTTGATATCGGTCAGCTGCAAGTATGTATCATGACGGGTTATCCCGGAAGCATCGCGAGCGCGTGGCAGCAAGCTGGACGCGCCGGGAGACGGCACGGAGAAGCGGTCATCGTGATGGTGGCGAGTTCGGGACCTCTCGATCAGTATATGATTCAACATCCGGATTACTTCTTTAACCGCAATCCGGAAACGGCCCGAATCAATCCGGATAATTTGGTCATTTTAGTCGATCACGTCAAATGCGCGGCTTATGAACTACCGTTTAAACGGGGCGATATGTTTGGAAGCGTAGAGGTGGAAGATGTGCTCGAGTTTTTGACGGAGGAACGAGTCCTTCATTTGAGCGGTGAGAAGTGGTATTGGATGAGCGATGCGTTTCCGGCCCATAATATCAGTCTTCGTTCTGCTTCACAGGAAAATGTCGTCATTATCGACCAGTCCGATGTGGCGAACGTGAAGGTGATTGGAGAGATGGATCGTTTCAGCGCGATGACGCTGCTGCATGAGGAAGCGATTTATTTGCATCAAGGTATTCAATATCAAGTAGAAAAACTCGATTGGGAGGAAAAGAAAGCATTCGTCAGAGAGGTAGATGTCGATTATTTTACCGATGCGAATCTGGCGGTTGAGTTGAAAGTGCTGGAGACCGACAAATCGAAGGGAACGACAGACTTTGATATGGGTTACGGGGATGTCATGGTAACGGCAATGGCGACCATTTTTAAGAAAATTAAATTTGAGACCCATGAAAACATCGGTTCAGGTCCCATTTCCTTGCCGGAAGAAGAGCTTCATACGAATGCGGTTTGGTTCAGTTTTCAGGAGCATTTGTTTGGGGACTCGAAGGAACGGATGGAACAGGCCCTTGTCTCCGTCGCTCATGCGCTGCAGTCCATTGCTCCGCTCATGGTGATGTGTGATCCATCTGACTTGCATGTTGTTCCGCAAGTAAAGGCGGTGCATAATGAAAAGCCGACTATTTTCTTATATGACCGCTATCCAGGAGGGATTGGTTTAAGCGATAAAGTATACGTAATGATGGACGAAGTATTAAAAGAAACACATCTGCTAATTGAAGGGTGTTCGTGCGAGAGCGGCTGTCCTTCGTGCATTGGAACTGAAGCCCAAACCGAAAAAGCAAAACAAGACGCTTTGACCTTATTGAAAGCCCTTGTAGCTAAATCCACATAGCGAGGCTGGTCCATAAGACTTGACTCGATTGTAAAAAATGATTTTTACGAAAGGCTCCGTCAAGCAATTCCTTGATTTTACTGGATTTTCATGCCGGGGCCTTTCACGAGGATGGCCCAAAAGGGGTGCTTTTCACTCTTTTGAGTCATCCTCGTTGCTAACAAATTAACCTATATTTATATGGATAGGTGAGAAAAGATGTCAATGAAAAATAAACTGCGGCGAATGAAGCAGCATTTAAATGTAGAAAAACAAGTTTCAACAGGGGACATAAAGGAAAAAGAGGAAGAGAAGCAAGCGATTGGAGACATTCCTTTTATAAAAGAGTGGAGTGAATTAGGGGCAATACCTTATTATGCTGGCGACGGATACTGCTTGATTCGGGAAGTAATCTATCCACTTGAGCATAAACACGGCATCCATGACTTTGGTGAACTGCACCATGTTGTAGAAGAATGGAATCACACATCGGCAAAACATCCGCTTTCTTCAGCAGGCTATAAGTCTACCGATTTGTTTTTCTTTGATACGGAAACGACCGGTTTGAAAGGAGGGACAGGTACGACCATCTTTTTGCTTGGTTATGCCCGGGTGTTTGATGATAAAGTCGTTCTCAGGCAGCATTTTTTGCCGGAGCCAAACGGAGAAGTCGCCTTTTATGAAAGCTTTTTAGAGAGTGTAGACTATACGACGCTCGTTACGTATAACGGAAAGGCGTTCGATTGGCCGCAGGTGAAAACCCGTCATACTCTATTGCGTGAGCATTTGCCGAAGCTCCCTTCTTTCGGCCATTTTGACTTATTGCACGGAGCGAGAAGACTTTGGAAGCATAAGCTGGAATCTGTGAAGCTGGCCCTTGTGGAAAAAGAGGTGCTGCAAATTGATCGCATCAACGATGTGCCTGGTTTTTTGGCACCAATGATTTACTTTGATTATGTCCAGTCCAAACAGCCGCAAGGCATTTTTGAAGTCATCAGGCATAATGAACATGATATTTTATCTCTGATTACGTTATATATCCATATGTCCAAACAATTGTTGAGTTCGTTGGAAGCCACAGCGAAAGAGCGGTTTGAAGTCGCCAGATGGTATGAAGCATTGGGAGACCGCCAAACCGCAGTTAAAGGGTATGAATCTGTAGCCAGCACAAAAGACAGCGAACATTTACGAGCGAAAATGGCGCTTGCGCTTCAATGTAAAAGGGAACGCGATTGGGAAAAGGCGATGGAGTTTTGGAAAGAAATCGTTCAACAGGCAACGGGTACTGTTAAAATGGAAGCGGCCATCGAACTGGCGAAAGTGTACGAACATCAGGTGAAAAATTTGAATGAGGCAATGCACTACGCATCGATAGCGGAAGAGACACGAATAAATTTGTTGACCCGTCATGATGTACACGAACGTGAATTGAAAAAGCGGTTAGAGAGGTTGAAGAGAAAACTGCAAAAATAACAAAAAGCAACGAAAGAAACGGACTGAACATCTTGGAAATGATTCAAATTTTTCGAAATAATGAAATTTTAATTTGGTTCACTTTTTATATTGTGATGCGATTCATGCCTTGATAAAATAGTGCATTGTAATGACTAAAAATTTGAAATATATAATAGGTGGAGAGAGTTTCATGAAAAACATCATTCTCGTTTCGTTTTTTGCCCTTGTTTGTTTAACAATGATTGTTTTCAGCGGGTGGAAGAATTCTTATTACACGTTTCTATAAAGTTAGCAAAAATAGGTATTTATATTAGTACATGTATATCTCCTTTCTCATAATTTATTAGTGTACCAAGTACAAGAAAGGGGAATGAAAAATGCATTGCAGACCAAGACCATCATGCGTATTGCCAGCGATTGTTCATCCTACTAAGTGTTGTGTGCAGCACACTCATTCAAACGTAGTTCAACCTCACGTTCATCCGACGCACACGACTGTCGTCAATCACACGAATGTTCAGCATCAACACTATTTTCCACAAACTCAATCAGCTGTAAACCAAGTAACAAGCCAACAAATCAATATGGGACCAGGACCAGCACCGGGAGTAGCCGGCGCTTATATGCCAGGACCAGGCATGATGCCAGGACCAGGAATGCCAGGACCAGGAATGCCAGGCTTTGGACCAGGACCAGGAATGCCAGGACCAGGAATGCCAGGACCAGGTATGATGCCAGGTATGATGCCAGGACCAGGAATGCCAGGACCAGGTATGATGCCAGGTATGATGCCAGGACCAGGAATGCCAGGCCAAGTGGCAGGGGCTTACATGCCAGGAATGGAAAATAAACCATTCATGAAAGGACCTTGCTGCCGTTAATTTATCGGTGGGGACTGACTATTGTCAGTTCCTATCTACATAGTTAGGGGTTTTGACGTGTTGAAAGTAGTAGCCATTACCGGATACAAACCATTTGAGTTAGGAATTTTTCAAGGAAACCATCCAGGCATCGGATACATAAAAAAAGCGTTACAGCGCCGCTTGGTGTCCTTGATAGAGGACGGATTGGAATGGGTGATGATAAGCGGACAGCTTGGTGTCGAGCTATGGGCGGCCGAAGTGGTATTTGATCTGCAAATGGAGTATCCACAGCTGCAGCTGGCCGTCATTACTCCTTTTTTGGAGCAGGAAGAAAAATGGAATGAAGCGAACAGGGAGTTATATGATCTGATCGTGAGCCAAGCGGACTTTGTCGATAGCATTACAAAGAAAAAATATGAAAATCCTGCTCAGTTTCGGTTGAAAACTCAATTTTTTGTGTCAAAAAGCGACGGTTTGCTAATCGTATATGATGAGGAGCATGAAGGAAGCCCTAAATATATGCTGGAGGCCGCTAAAATGAGAGCCGAGGCAGAAGACTACCCGATCGTATCAATTACATCATATGACTTACAAGTAATCGTGGAAGAAGAGCAATTCGAGTAGAAAAATAAAAATGTCGAAAACCTTTCGTGAAGATAAATTGACAATTGCTTATATTTTTGAAAAAATATAATGAGAGAATGGGTTTACCGTGTAGAGGTGAGTAAAATGCTTTCTGATAAAATTCGTTACACAGCAAAAGACATATTGGAAAAAGATTTTAAAACAAGCATGAGAGGCTACAGCCAAGAAGAAGTAGACAAATTTTTGGATGGAATCATTAAAGACTATGAGACATTCCATCAAGAAATTGAAGAGTTGCGTCAGGAAAACTTGCGCTTGAAAAAGCAAATGGAGGACGTCCAGAAGAAGCCTTCTTATTCGGCTCCACAGCAAGCAACGGCTGGCACAACGAACTTCGATATTTTAAAACGTCTATCGAATCTTGAAAAGCACGTGTTTGGCAGCAAGTTGTATGAGTAAAGAAGAAAAGCGGAGCGAGCTTGTTCACACCCATAGGGCATTTATAGCTTCTGACAGAGAAACCGCTTTTTGGTTTCGACGGAAGGGGCGAAATGGCCGTAGGGTGTAGCTCGCGCAGCTAGACAAAAGAAAAGCGTAGGCGACTGTTCAGCTCGTGAGGGAAATAGGGATTGATCCAGAAGGCGCTTTTTGCCTTATGAGAGCAATCATCTTTTCCACAACGAGCTAGGAGCCGCAGCTGGACAACAAAGGATTGAAGCCTAAAACCGCAACGTCCTGTTGCAACGGCTTCATTTGCACATCCGTGTGCTTCAAGCTCCGGCGACTGTTTAATCTTTAGCCTAGCCAAAGCTGCTCAACAAAAAAAGCGATGTCGCAATATGTTGCAGACGTCGCTTTTTTTGTTGAGCATACGTATTGATCAGAAAAAAGAGTTGCATCTTGTTTGTTTTTTTGTTATGCTTAATTTCGTCTTTCGAGATGAGTAGATAATGTTCGGGTAATCGCTGGATTGCTTGACAATTCAGAGGAAAGTCCATGCTCGCACAGGCTGCGATGCCTGTAGTGTTTCGTGCCTAGCGAAGTCATAAGCTAGGGCAGCTGGGCAGTGATGCTCGGTTGACGGCGGAGAACAGACCTAAGTCCAATTTGGATATGGTCCTATTATCCTGAAAGTGCCACAGTGACGGAGTCTTGCAAGAAATTGCAAGAGTGGAACGCGGTAAACCCCTCGAGCGAGAAACCCAAATAATGGTAGGGGCATCTTCCTGAAGGAACTGAACGGAGGGAAGGACAAGTAGGTATCCTATTTGTAGATAGATGATTGCCGCCGGAGTACGAGGTGTTGCTTGCCGTTTGAAGTACGAAGGAACAAAACATGGCTTACAGAACATTATCATAAGCAACTTAAGACCGAACAATATTAAATCAATCCACACCAGCTCTCCCTAAACAATAGGGAGAAGGCTACATAGAAGACTGAATCAACAGGATGAAAATATCCTGTTGATTCAGTCTGCCGAAAGGACCCGTCATGAAATTCCGGTGAAAACAGGGATTTTGTGGCGGGTCCTTTTTGTTAAAATATTTTTGTCTTCTTCAGGATGTATAGGGCAATCTCATTTTTGTTTCAGCTCTGTTCTCCCATCTTGAATAAGCTTGTATATAAATTGGTTAAACAGAATGTTTTTATTCGAGTCAACCGATTTATGTGGATTCGTACAGCGTTTTCATTTAAAATAATGAAAGGTGCTCGAAATAGGAAAACGCTAAGCATCAGAGCAGCATGCAGTAAGAGGAGTTGATCTTATGGAGAAAAAGTGGTGGAAAGAAGCCGTTGCATATCAAATTTACCCGCGCAGCTTTATGGACTCAAACGGCGACGGGATTGGTGATATTCAAGGTGTGATATCGAAACTGGATTATTTAAAGGATTTAGGAATTGATGTGATTTGGATTTGCCCGATTTATCAATCACCAAATGATGATAACGGTTACGATATTAGCGACTATAAAGACATCATGAAAGATTTTGGCACAATGGCTGATTTCGATGAACTGTTGAGTGAGGTTCATAAACGAGGAATGAAGCTGATTATGGACTTGGTTATCAATCATACATCAGACGAGCACCCATGGTTTATCGAGTCTCGTTCTTCCAAAGATAATCCGTATCGTGATTACTATGTTTGGCGTGAAGGAAAAGATGGGAAAGAGCCGAACAACTGGGAATCCATTTTCAGCGGATCTGCCTGGGAGTATGAAGAGAAAACAGGTGAGTATTACCTCCATGTATTCTCGCGCAAACAACCTGACTTAAACTGGGAAAATCCGAAAGTTCGTCAAGATTTATACGGAATGGTCAACTGGTGGCTTGATAAAGGAATTGATGGTTTCCGTGTAGATGCCATTTCTCATATTAAGAAAGTAGCTGGCTTCCCCGATCTTCCAAACCCGGAAGGCTTAGATTATGTCCCGTCTTTTGAAGGCCATATGAACCGTGAAGGCATTCAAGACTTTTTAACAGAGCTGAAAGAGCAAACGTTTGCAAAGTATGACATTATGACAGTCGGCGAAGCGAACGGTGTGTCTTCGGATAACGCTGATGAGTGGGTTGGAGCGGAAAACGGCAAGTTCAATATGATTTTCCAATTCGAACATATGAGCCTTTGGGCGAAAGGGGAAACGAACCCATTAGACCTCAGCAGCTTAAAGAGAATTTTAACATCGTGGCAAAAAGGATTGGAAGCAAACGGCGGATGGAACGCGCTGTACTTGGAAAATCATGACCACATTCGTTCAGTCAACAAATTTGGTGATCAGGAATTCCGTGAAGAAAGCGCCAAATGTTTAGCGGCCCTATACTTTAACATGCAAGGTACACCTTTTATTTACCAGGGCCAAGAAATCGGCATGACAAATGTCCAATTCGACTCCATTGAGCAGTACAATGATGTTGGAATGGTGAACTATTACCGCATTGAGCGGGAAAAAGGACGTCCCCATGAAGAAATTATGAAAATTGTATGGGAGCAAGGGCGTGATAACTCACGTACACCGATGCAATGGAACAAAGAAGCGAACGGCGGCTTTACGACTGGAACACCATGGTTAGGAGTCAATCCTAATTATAAGGAGATTAATGTCGAAGCGCAGCAAAATGATCCCAATTCCATTTTGAATTTCTATAAAAATCTTATTCGCATTCGCAAAGAACATGAAGTGTTTGTATACGGAACGTACGATTTAATTTTGCCGGAGCATGAAAAAATTTATGCTTACACGCGTACACTAGGAAATGAAAAGGCAGTTGTGATTTGTAACTTGTCTCGCCATGAAGAGCAATTCGAACTCCCACAAGACATTGCATTTAATCGCCAACAGCTATTGATTCATAACTACGACAGTGAAAGTATCGAGTCTATATATTCGTTTGCGTTAAAATCATATGAAACGCGCGTATATTTGTTGACGAACGAGTAAATGAGCAATCGTTTGCACTAGATGGACTAACGGTCTAAGGATATTCCTTAGGCCGTTTTCTTGCGATGGGAAAGATGAGTGTGGAAGAACATTGCATCCAAGGGCTTTTTTATGTTAAGTTAACAGTTGATGTACATAATGAAATTGAAGAGGTAGAAATATGAGTAAAAAATATACATTGATCGCCACGGCTGCGATGGGGCTTGAAGCTCTTGTTGCCAAGGAAGTGCGGGATTTAGGATACGAGTGTACGGTCGATAACGGTAAAGTGATTTTTAAAGGGGACGAAACGGCGATTGCCCGCAGTAACATTTGGCTGCGTACGGCAGATCGTGTGAAAATTAAAGTTGGTGAATTTAGAGCGAAAACCTTTGATGAGTTATTTGAAAAAACGAAGGCATTGAACTGGGGAGACTATTTACCGGTCGATGCCAATTTTCCTGTCAGCGGAAAATCGGTCAAGTCTACACTATTCAGTGTGTCGGATTGCCAAAGCATCGTCAAAAAAGCGATTGTAGAAAGCATGAAAAAACATTATAAAAAAACGACGGGCTGGCTTGAAGAAACCGGACCGGAGTTCAAAATCGAAGTGGCTTTGTTGAAGGATGTGGCAACTTTAACGATCGATACGAGCGGAGCAGGCCTTCATAAGCGTGGATATCGTGCTGGACAGGGCGAGGCACCAATCAAAGAAACATTGGCTGCAGCCCTTGTCATGTTAACGAACTGGCATCCAGACCGTCCGTTCGTGGACCCGTTTTGCGGTTCTGGAACGATTCCCATCGAAGCGGCTTTAATCGGTCAAAACATTGCACCAGGATTTAACCGCGAATTCATTTCAGAAGCATGGCCGTGGATGTCAGCCGGCATCTGGGATAAAGCGCGTGATGAAGCCGAGAGTCTGGCAAACTATGACCAGGAGCTTGATATTGCAGGGCATGACATCGATCACCGCATGGTTAAAATCGCTCAAGAGAATGCATTTGAAGCAGGGTTAGGCGATTTAATTAGATTTAAGCAAATGCAAGTAAGAGACTTTACAACAGATAAGCAATACGGCGTGATTGTCGGGAACCCGCCATACGGGGAACGTTTGAGCGACCGTCCGTCCGTGGAAAAGATGTATCAAGAAATGGGTCAGGCGTTTGCCACGCTGGATACATGGTCTATTTACATGTTGACGTCCCACAAAGGCTTTGAGCAAGTATACGGCAAACAGGCAACGAAAAAACGAAAGCTCTTTAACGGATTCA
>NZ_AYSE01000013.1 GCF_000504165.1 Bacillus sp. FJAT-14578 | reverse complement strand
CCTTTCACGGCGGTAACACGGGTTCGAATCCCGTACGGGTCATCTTTACCAATTAAATAGCTTAGCCGGGGTGGCGGAACTGGCAGACGCACAGGACTTAAAATCCTGCGGTAGGTGACTACCGTACCGGTTCGATTCCGGTCCTCGGCACCACTTTAGAAAAACCAAGATACATCAATATTAAATATGCGCCCGTAGCTCAATTGGATAGAGCGTCTGACTACGGATCAGAAGGTTATGGGTTCGACTCCTGTCGGGCGCGCCATATTATAGAAAATTAAAGAAATTGCTCTATCTAGAATTCAATAGACTAAAAATATAATGTTTTATGCTTCGAAGTTACAGCTCGATAATAGCGGGGAGTAGCTCAGCTTGGTAGAGCACTTGGTTTGGGACCAAGGGGTCGCAGGTTCGAATCCTGTCTTCCCGACCAGAATATTTTGATAGAACAATGGGGCCTTAGCTCAGCTGGGAGAGCGCCTGCCTTGCACGCAGGAGGTCAGCGGTTCGATCCCGCTAGGCTCCACCATTATAAGAAAAGCGGAGAAAGCCCGCTTAAACCGATAGGATGTTGGAGCTTCTGAGAAGGAGTCGCTTTTTGACTCCGCAGGAAGAAGTGAAACAGCCGTACGGTTTGGCTTTCGCAGCTAGACAACTAACATTGCCGGTGTAGCTCAATTGGTAGAGCAACTGACTTGTAATCAGTAGGTTGGGGGTTCAAGTCCTCTCGCCGGCACCACTTATAAAAAGATATAATGTACATAGTAACGGTAAAATGCGGGTGTAGTTTAATGGTAAAACCTCAGCCTTCCAAGCTGATGTCGTGAGTTCGATTCTCATCACCCGCTCCAAAAGCAAACAGGGGCCTATAGCTCAGCTGGTTAGAGCGCACGCCTGATAAGCGTGAGGTCGATGGTTCGAGTCCATTTAGGCCCATTATACATATTCGTTTAAAATATAAAAAAGGCGCATTGAACAGTCAATGTGTCTTTTTGTGTTCTTTATTTTATCGTCAATCATTCCGACAAGTCTTAACTTTTTATATAACCATATAACCAAAAGCTGTTGATTAGATTATGATGAAAAAGACTTCCTCAATAATTGATAAAATAAAAAGACATACTCCATAACAAAGGAAACAAAAAATGATGAAAGAAAATTTCGAGATTAACCATTCGTTAGCTCAAATGATCGTAGATGCGGCAAAAGAAGTGATTGGAAAAGACATCAACTTTATCCAATTAGACGGGAAAATTATTGCGAGTACTGATTCAAATAGGATTGGTTCTTTTCATGAAGCTGCCTTTCAAGTGAAAGAAAAGAGAAGTATAGTGGAAGTTTCCGAAAATGGCGCATTCAAAGGCGCGAAAAAAGGCATTAACTATCCGGTGATGATGAATCAACAGATGCTTGGTATCATCGGCATCTCTGGTGATCCTGAGGAATGTAAATCGTTGGGATTCTTACTCACAAAAATTACAGAAGTGTTGATCAAAGAACAAATGATAGTTGGCAAAGTTCATTCCTTGGATGAATTGCGCTCCTCTGTTGTGCGCATGTTTATTTTTGAAAATGAAAAAGAGAATGCTTTCATGAAGGAGCACCTGCATCAACTTCAATATGAGTTGGAAGAGAACGCGTTTGTAAGTATCATTCATATAAACGGGCTGAATAATCCCTCTACTCTTCCTGTTCATATGCATGATATGTTACTGAAACAAGGAATTAAACTCTTTACTTATTTATTCCCAAACCAATATGCCATCATTGTCAATCAATCACAATATAAAAACGTGATAAAAGCGTTAGATACTTATTTCCATTCCCTGAGTATAAGTTGTTCGATTGGAATAGGCAGTACCGGCGCTTTGGAAGAACTTGCAGCGTCCTATAAACATGCAAAGCTTGCCTTGAAATATGCTCTTTCAAAACAAGCATTTATATGTGAGTATGCAAACCTTGACTTAGAAATGATTATGGAAAGTATTAACCTGCATACACGAAATGATTATGTTGTGAAACTAATCGGTGAGCTCTCAGAAGAAGAAATAACACTTCTGCATACATACTATAAAAATAATCTTTCTCTAAAAAAGACAGCTGCGGAGTTGTTTATCCATAAAAACACTTTGCAATATCGTCTTGAAAAAATCGCGGAAAAAACAAAAGTAAACCCGAGAGATTATCATGGCTCCGTTAAGCTTTATATTGCTCTTTTACTTCAAACTCTTTAGTTTGGAGTTTTTTTGTTATAGAAAACAAAGTACGGGTTAATCCTTTGTTACGCAGCCCATTACATCCACATTTTACTTCGCTTATAATCAAAGATAAATAAGGGGGATCAAGCGATGAAGGTTTTAATTGCAATCGATTCATTTAAAGGAAGCATTTCTTCTATAGATGGGAGTAAAGCCATTTCTTTAGGGATAAAAGATGTTTACTATGATGCCCAAATTATAACTTTACCGCTGGCAGATGGTGGTGAAGGTACTGTAGAAGCATTGGTCCAGGCAACAGGTGGACAATTGATTCAAAAAGAAGTAACGGGACCGCTGACAGAAAAAGTTGATGCTGTATACGGCATATTAGGAGATGGGAAAACGGCTGTGATTGAAGTTGCAGCAGCATGTGGTTTGCCGCTTGTTCCTTCTAGCGAACGTAATCCGTCCGTGACTACTACATATGGGGTTGGAGAACTCATTTGTAATGCGATAGATAAAGGATGTCGCGAATTTGTCATTGGTCTTGGCGGCAGTGCCACAAATGATGCAGGAGTTGGGATGCTTCAGGCGTTAGGTTTCAGTTTCTTGGATGAACACCATGAGGAAGTAGGTTTAGGAGGAAAGGTGCTACAAAGCGTTCGCAAAATTGATGTAATCAATGTACATCCCGGTTTGAAGGATTGCACGTTCAGAGTGGCTTGTGATGTAAACAATCCTCTTTATGGTCCGCACGGAGCGGCTTATATTTTCGGTCCTCAAAAAGGAGCAACAACGGAGATGATAAAAGAGCTGGATAAAGGGCTTAAAAACTTTGCGCAGGTTGTTTTGCATGAGGTGGATACGGATATCCATAATATTGTTGGTGGGGGTGCTGCCGGTGGGCTTGGAGCTGCATTTTCAGGCCTCTTACAGGCCCAGCTCCAGTCTGGGATTCAACTAATTTTAGATATTGTTGAAGTGGAAGATCAAATACAAGGTATCGATTTTGTTATTACAGGCGAAGGAAAATTAGATGGGCAAACTTCAATGGGGAAGGCACCTTTAGGTATAGCCCAATTGGCGCATAAGTACGGTATTCCGGTAATTGCACTTGCAGGTGGTGTTACAGAAGAGGCGTCCGCTTTAAATCAGCTTGGCATCACCTCCTGTTTCTCTATTATGAACGCACCGATGTCTCTTGAACAGGCGATGGATTCGAAAGTTACTTTTGACAATTTACGCTTCACTACTAGTCAGTTATTTCGATTGATTCAAGCTGTTCGGATAAATAGTATACAATAAGGCTTAATTTATTTTATAATCATTATTGAATTGTATAAAATATCCAAATCGTTCGACATCTAAAAATTTGAGAGGAGGTGAAGAGATGGCAAATAAGATTAGGTTGCCAGAATCTGCAACGACTCATGCAAAGCCTAGTATTGGAAAGGCGATACTTTGCATGGGGCGGATTTTCATCTGAAAGAAAATCGCCAAATGAGCTTTATCATTTCTAATTTATTAGGCTTTGCACCTTATTTTTATTATTAATAAAAGAATAAGGGGCTGGCAGAAATGAAATATGTAAAAGCAACCACTGTTTTACCTGAAAACCTGATAGCGGAAATTCAAAAGTATATTCAAGGAGAAACAATTTATATTCCGAAACCCAAAAAGACTTATCAAAAATGGGGTGCACGTTCTGGGGGGAGAAAGTTAATTGATGATAGAAATGCCTCCATTAAAAGTGCATTTAAGGGCGGCACGACGATTGATCAATTAGCTGAAGAATACTTTCTTTCAATAGAAACGATTAAAAAAATTGTTTACTCTAAATAAAGGAAACTTCCATAAGTGAAGGTTTTCCTTCATCCCCCACTTAAGTTTTAAGTTTCTCTGAGGTCTCTAAGCTTTGAAATGGGGTCTTACTGCCCGTTAATGCGGGGCAAATAGGAACGGGGACTGTAGCACTGATGATCTTTAAAAAGAGAGTATCAGTGCTTTTTGTATGTCGAGTTTGTTTCTTAGTCATTTTCTGCATGGAATAAAATAAGTGAATCTTTTAAAATGAAAGGGAATGATGTGTTGAGTGACACATGAATAGGAGTGATCATAATGGAACCTTTTATCAGAAGTAACCAGTATAATTTTATTAAGGCTCAAACACAAACTCTAATAAACGGACATTCAACCGTTAACGATATTGATGTTCTTAATGCATTGAAGTCTATGGCTAAAGAAAAAGTATCAAATTTGTTCGGGGACCTTAACGAGGAGCAAAAACAGTTAATGGAACCAATCCTTAAAATCAAAGATAAAACACAAGCTGAAGAATTTTTAGTACAATTAAAGCCATATGTTATTCCTTTTAAAGAAGTGACCGAACAAAAGTTAAAAAAGTTATTCCCTAAAGCGAAGAAATTAAAAGTTCCTTTATTAGAGAACCTGGATTTAAAGGAAATTTCATACTTGGGTTGGCATGATAAGGGCTCAAATAAAAAATATATTGTAGTCGGGCATCAAGACAAGCTCATAGGCTTACAGGGTACATTTGAAAATAGTAATCAAAAAGGGATTTGTGCCATATGTAATGCCTATGAGGAAGTGGGGATGTTTCTTTCTGAATCGAAAGGATCAGACAAAGGTACATTTATTAAAAGAGGGAACTACATTTGCCAAGATAGTCAAAAGTGTAATCATAATTTAACCACACTGGATAAATTAAATGATTTTATTGTGCAGCTAAACAGATAAATCACCATTTTAACACCGTTCGAAAAGATAGAATGGTGTTTTATCTATTTAGAAGGAAATGAATGTGAATGACGAGAAATGACTATATGGAGGATATGAAAAAAGGGAGGTTTTTTCTTGGAACAAACAATCATTCATCATATGGAAACAGTGCGAAAAATAACTGAACGAACGATGGAGAAAATGCCAGAGGAGATTTCGGATATTATTCCAGACGGTTTTAACAACAATATTCGCTGGAATTTTGGTCACATTGCATTTGTACAGGAAAAACTCGTCTTTGGGCTTCTGGGTAAAGAGATGGGCCTTCCGGAAAATTATGAGCAGCTTTTTGGTGCTGGAACAAAACCAACAGAATGGGAAGAAACGCCTCCATCATTTGCGGAGATTGCCATGATATTGACAGAGCAAAAAACAAGAATCAATGATTTCATTCAAGGGCGTTTGCATGAAAAATTACCAACTCCATTTACAAATCGTTCAGGCATTAAGTTTTACACAGTGGGTGAAGTATTTTTATTTAGTTTTTATCATGAAGCACTACATATCGAAACAATTAAGCGATTATATCAATCGATTTCTTCTAAATAAGCAAATATCTATGTATATAACCGATTGACTTTTTAGGTTTTTATTCAAAAACGAAGATTGGCTCGAAAAGAAAGGAAGTTCTAAAATCGTAAATGGAAACAATATGTCGAACAATAAAGAAGGGCGTGAAACTTAAAAGTGTCTCACGCTTTTTGTTTACCACCTTGTTCTATGTACAGTTTAGTTGAGAGGGGCATTTTTGTATTGAAATTATAAAATGGTGTTTAGAAAAGAGTGTCGTATTATTTTATAAAAAATAGTTGACGGTTATATTAAAATGCATTATATTATTAAGAGTCGCGTCGATGTGATGGACACCAAAATAAAAAGTGTTTGACTTTTAGTTTTTGAAATGTTATTATACGAAAGTCGCTTATCGGCGACACTCAGTAGTTCGTTATCTAGTTTTGAAGGAATAACCTTCATATTGTCTGGTGATGATGGCGAAGAGGTCACACCCGTTCCCATGCCGAACACGGAAGTTAAGCTCTTCAGCGCCGATGGTAGTTGGGGGTTTCCCCCTGTGAGAGTAGGACATTGCCAGGCTTTTAAATTTGGCCCGTTGGTCAAGCGGTTAAGACACCGCCCTTTCACGGCGGTAACACGGGTTCGAATCCCGTACGGGTCATCATTTACAGGTTAAAACCTGTAAAACTGGAGGATTAGCTCAGCTGGGAGAGCACCTGCCTTACAAGCAGGGGGTCGGCGGTTCGATCCCGTCATCCTCCACCATTCATATTGGGCTATAGCCAAGCGGTAAGGCAACGGACTTTGACTCCGTCATGCGTTGGTTCGAATCCAGCTAGCCCAGCCAAAGAGCCATTAGCTCAGTCGGTAGAGCATCTGACTTTTAATCAGAGGGTCGAAGGTTCGAGTCCTTCATGGCTCACCATTTAATTTATCATGCCGGTGTGGCGGAATTGGCAGACGCGCACGACTCAAAATCGTGTTCCTTCTGGAGTGTCGGTTCGACCCCGACCACCGGTACTATTTTTTATATGCGCCCGTAGCTCAATTGGATAGAGCGTCTGACTACGGATCAGAAGGTTATGGGTTCGACTCCTGTCGGGCGCGCCATTTATAAAAAGGCTCAGTAGTTGTATTGGCAGAGCGTTTGATTTTTAATCAATAGGTTGGAGGGTTAAAACCTCTTACCGGCATTTTTAAATGGAGGGGTAGCGAAGTGGCTAAACGCGGCGGACTGTAAATCCGCTCCCTCAGGGTTCGGCGGTTCGAATCCGTCCCCCTCCACCATATGGCGGTTGTGGCGAAGTGGTTAACGCACCAGATTGTGGCTCTGGCATTCGTGGGTTCGATTCCCATCAATCGCCCCATGAAATAAAATATGCGGGTGTAGTTTAATGGTAAAACCTCAGCCTTCCAAGCTGATGTCGTGAGTTCGATTCTCATCACCCGCTTCAATTAAGGAACGAAGACCGAGAATATAACTATATTGTTATGTAACCTGCTAAAAAGCGTATTGAAACAATCAATGCGCTTTTTTTTATTTTTTTAGTAGAAGTTATTTCTCTTTACTTGAAAAATAAGCAAATGAGTCAAAAATTAATACTCGATTTCAATGAAGATACAGGTCGGATACTTGGATAATAATTATGAGTGATTTCATCTACAGCACAGTAACTTTGTCAGGTGTTCTTCCAATTTGTACAATCATTTGGATTTCATGTCAGCTCTTTTGACAAATCGCTGGAGGGATTATATAAAACCTTCTATACTACAGATAACTCTAACTAACATATCAAGCACTTACAGACAAAGGGAGGAATTGATTTCTTTTTAGAATCTTTTTATATTGAAAACGCTTTCAATTTTAGGTTGTTTGTTGTAAAATATTACTATTAAGAAGGAGTGATAATGGAATGAACAAAAACAGATTATTTTTAGAAGAGTTAAAATATGTGGTGGAAAATGGGTTTATCCTTAATGAATATCTAATAGAACAATTGGAGAGAACCCTTGATAAGAGTTCATCTTTAATTATTGAAGTTTATCAAATCTTTGTAGAAAATCGATATATTTTACCATTTATTGGTGATGTAGAAGCGGTGGTTTATGATTATATTGTTAGCAGAGAAATGGCAAAAGCTAAAACGTTCTATGGAGCCACGTTGTTTGCGGCGGATTTATTCGAGACAACACAAACCTATATTAAATGTAAAGTAAGTTCATACAATTCATCCTCATATTTGAAAACAAGTGCTTAGGAAGAGAGTCTGAAATCATTAACTAAGAGTAAATATACAATGACCAGAAGGATAAGGAGTTGATTTTTTTATGGAAAAGTATGTTTCCCAAGTATCTCAACATTCCAAGGAAAAAGATATGGATTCGCTAATTGCGGAAAGGATATTGGAAAAAGCACTTCTTGATTTTAGAATAGGGCAAATCGAAAAAGAAATTGACCAGTCATTGCAAGATCGAAACAGGGAAGCGTTCCTGCGATTAACAGAGAAATTAAAAAACATTTCTTAAAAGAGTTTCGTGGATAGGAATGAATTTTGAGGAGGAGAACTACACTTAACATAATGGCCGAACAATCAACCAATAAAGGAAGATGAAAGGGTAGAAAAAATGAATGAGGAAATGATGTAAGCGACCTTGTTTTTCTAATCAGGAGAAACAAGGTCGCTTACTGTCGTTATGCGCCTTTTCTTAACCGCCAATCTGGGAAATGAAAAAACTCAGATTCTCCATCTGAGTTTTTGATGAACGAATTAATATTCAGTATAATAGAGGGCCGTCGCTGTTGGTATACCTTGCCGTCGCACTTCTGTTTTGTGTAAAAGCTGCAAAGCCTCCCGGTTTCTGGGCAGCTGCATGGGCTATCGAATGCGTGAAGGCTTCAGCTCATAGCTTTTTCCTTTTTTGGCCAGTCACCGACAAACTCTACCTCATCATAGGTAAAGAAGTTTTTCAGAATCTCTTTACGATCGTCAAGGAAAAGCTGGTCCGCTACCGCTGACACGAGCTTGGGTATACTAAATCTCATCCCCGAAAGCGCAGAGGCTGAAATACCACAACTAATCAATGCGGAATAGTTGAAAGCGAAAAGCCCATGAATGAGCTTTTTACCCTGTTCATCTCTGCTTAAGAAAGCGAAGCCGGGGCTGAGATAAGGATGCGCATCGAGTACAGGGTTACTCAACTCTTCCGGGTCCTTATGACGGTCGCCCCAGCGAGTAATGTGACGTTCGATAAGTCTTAGCTCGGGACGTAAAGCTGGATCGGTGAGAAGGCCGGTGCTGATAATCAGAAAGTCGAACTTGGATGTTCCTTGAGGTGTGGTTACTAAGGCGCCTTCACCCGCGTCCTTCACCTCAAGCCATGGTGCGCCTAAGTGTAATTTGAAACCTGGCCATGAGGACGCGCGTTCAAAGGTGTCGTTGGTCGGTGGTTGATTGTGCTTAAAGAAATGGGCGAAAATCGTATATTTTTCGGTGTCTGATAGGGTGTGGAAACGTTCGATTATGCCGGAAATTTCCATCTGACGGATCGGATTGATTCGCGGTATCTGTTTGCGACGGACAAAAACATGGGTTTCAGCCACACCTTCGGATAGAGCGAAATGAGCATTATCGAAAGCAGAGGCCCCGCCGCCCAGAATAGCAATCTTTTTACCTTTAAGTACAGAGAAATCAATGGCTTCAGAAGTGTGGGCATAGAGATGACGCGGCAATTCTTCAGTAATCATGGATGGTACGTGCCATTCGCCTCCCCCTTGAATACCCGTAGCCAGAATTACTTTGCGAGCCAAAAGTGTGTTGGACGGGGCTCCGGCACCTTCGATATGCAGTCGGTGAATCCCCTCTTCAAGCGGTTCGATGAGCTTCAGCTTCACCTCATTGATGACAGGAAGATTGAGAACCTTACGATACCAGCGCAGATAGTTCATCCAATCTCCCCGTGGAATCTTGACCACCTCGTCCCAGCCTGTCGGTCCGAATTGGGCTTCCCACCATGAGCGGAAGGTCAGAGAAGGAACCCCGAGGTCGATGGAGGTCAAATGCTTAGGTGTTCGCAGTGTCACCATACGAGCATAGGTTTCCCACGGTCCCTCTAAGCCTTCGCGATTTTCATCAATGACGAGACTATTGGATATTCGCTCGCGCAAAAGGCCGAATGCCGCGCCTAAGCCGCTTTGGCCGCCGCCGATGACCACTACATCATAAACATGTCCCTCAGGATGGATGAGCGGCCGTACCCAGTCTGCACCCCTGAAGTTGAGATACGAAAGATCGTTTTTCACTTGTTCGTTTAAAGTTTCTAAGCTCATCGTTTTTCATTCCTTTCAAAAGTGTCTTAACATATCACTTCAAAATCTTCCCCGCTTCTGTTTAAGTAGTAATAAGTGTCGTCTCTTCGAGGTTTCCTTATAAAATTTCCCATAACGAAATTTAGTATGAAGAAAGTTAATAAGAGCGATATTTTTTATCTTTCGGCAAATTTATGTTATATTTTATAACATTGTTAGTTATATAACTATACATTATCATTTCTATCCTGTCATTTCCTCGTATATTGTATCTAAATTTTCTTTTTATAATTGGTTAAAATCACTAGCTGAGCTTTTTGAAACTTAATTTATCCCGTATTCACGGGCAGTAAGACCCCGCTGATGGAAGTTTCTTTTATTAAAAATAGATCAAAGTGAAAAGTGAAGGCTTCTACTAACATAAATGTATATGTAAGGTTTTTTACCATGGAATTGCTATTGAAAAGGGTTAATATATGTAAACATCTGTTATGTTTTTCAATCCATAAGGATTTTTTTGCGAACAAGCGTTTTTTAAGGGTTTTTATAAATCAGCCTACATACCATAAGAGGATGAAGGAATAAAATGAAATTTTCACGTTTTTTGTTCGGTTTTTTTGCGGTATATATTTACAAGTGGAGAGGGTCATTATAAGAAAGAGATTTCGTTCAATAAATATCTGAAAAGATCACTACAGCGGCAATAAATCATATACATAGGAGGGGTAATGATGAAATATAGGGTTGAAAGGGATACACTAGGTGAAATAAGCGTACCTGCGGAAAAGTTGTGGGGGGCACAAACACAGCGAAGCATCGAAAATTTTCCGATTGGAACGGAAACGATGCCGATAGAAATCATCCGGGCATTTGCCATTTTAAAGAAAAGCGCAGCGCTCACTAATCAAAAACTTGGGAAGTTATCGCAGGGGAAAGCAGGTGCGATTGTTCAAGCGGCAGACGAAATTTTAGAGGGGAAATGGGATGGACATTTCCCGCTCGTTGTATGGCAAACGGGAAGCGGGACACAGTCCAATATGAATGTCAATGAAGTCATCGCAAACCGTGGGAATCAATGGTTGGAGAGTGGAGGAAACGAGGAGCGTCTTCATCCGAATGATGATGTCAATATGTCGCAAAGTTCGAATGATACATTTCCAACAGCGCTTCATATTGCAGGAGTGATTGCTGTCGAGAATCAATTACTGCCTGCCCTTGCCAAATTGAAAGGGACATTTCAGCAAAAATCTGACCAATTTAAAGATATGATTAAAATTGGCCGCACCCATCTGCAAGATGCCACTCCTTTAACATTGGGGCAGGAAATAAGCGGCTGGCACCGTATGCTTGAAAAAGATGAGAGAATGATTCAGGAAAGTGTTCAATATATGAAGGAAATTGCCATTGGGGGCACAGCTGTCGGAACAGGAATAAACGCTCATCCCGAATTTGGAGACTTGGCAGCTAAAGAAATTAGCCAATTTACGGGAAAAACGTTCATTTCAGCTCCGAATAAGTTTCATGCCTTAACAAGCCATGATGAAGTCGTGTATACACACGGTGCGTTAAAAGCACTCGCGGCTGATTTGATGAAAATGGCTAATGATGTGCGCTGGCTGGCGAGCGGGCCGCGCAGCGGAATCGGGGAAATTTCGATTCCGGCCAATGAACCCGGAAGTTCCATCATGCCTGGTAAAGTAAATCCGACACAAAGCGAAGCGTTAACGATGGTTGTCACGCAAGTAATGGGAAATGATGCCACGATTGGATTTGCTGCGAGCCAGGGGAATTTTGAGCTCAACGTGTTTAAGCCTGTCATTATTTATAACTTTCTTCAATCGGTAAGGCTGTTGGCGGATGGAATGAGGACATTCAATGATAAATGCGCGGTAGGCATTGAGCCGAATCAAATAAACATTCAACACCATTTACAAAACTCGCTTATGTTGGTGACGGCATTGAATCCGCATATCGGTTATGAAAATGCCGCAGCTATTGCCAAGCTTGCTCATAAAGAAAATCTCACCCTGAAAGAAGCGGTATTGAAAACAGGGCTGCTGACGGCAGAACAGTTCGATCAATTTGTAGATCCGGCGAAAATGATTGCTCCGAAAGAATGAAGTAGATTCAGATGTATGGTTTCAATCAACAAAATAACTATTCGGGTTGCTAAATGGACATGGGCATTTGGCCCATGTCTATTTAATAACGCAATTTCATTAAAAGCTCTCTTATTTCTTCATCATCCATAAGTTGACTGTAAAATTTCTCGGTCACTTTTGCCAAAGCGAGATCGTGGTAGAAAAAATCCGTGAAAAATTTTACGAACGGCTGCGACATCGTTTTCATCGCTTGCCATTGATGATTTTCGACGCCGGCAAAGAGGATTTCTTTTTCATCTACCACAATGAGCCGGGATCTTTCCAGTGAATGATGTTTTTCAGAAGGAATAAGGACATGTATGTTTGATAGATTTGATTCGATTTCGCCGATGACAAGTCCTTCCACCTTCACACCGTTTTTTTCTTTTTCCTCTAAAATGGGCAAATAATCAGCGAAATCATCATTCCATGCTGAAAGTAAGATGGAATGTTCCGCCTCTTCTATTAATTTTTCAAATTGAACAAGAATGGAAGAGTTCGCTTTTAAGGTCCACACACGATCATCCATAAACGTTCTCTTTTGTGAGCTGTTTTTTAAGGTGTCAATGTTCGCCTGGAATTCTTGTGTCAATTTTTTGATGGCCACTTCTAAAGGGAGGGCCGAATAAAGTTTTTTCTTCTCGGATATCGTATCCATGATCATTCCTTTGTCGATCATTCGTGATAAAACTTCATATATTTTCGCTTTCGGGACATTCGAATATTTGACGATCGTTGTTGCATCGAGCGGATCGCGGCTGGAAACCAGAACCTCGTATACGTTGCTTTCGTATTGTGAAAAACCAAATTTTTGCAGCATAGAACCTCCAAAAAATCAAATAGCTAATAGAGTAAGGCAGGGGAGTACCTTAGACATCGCAGTATTTTAAAATCTTCCTAAACATGGGCATAATAATGACTTATCCTTTAAAATAGCGGAAATTTCTGCTATTGTCAAAATGAAGCGAAGAAAAGCGCTCGTCTTATGCTTATTGGTGACAAATATAAGACGAGCACTGGCAGAGGACGTTTTTTGACTTCCGAATCGATTGACTTGTGACCTCGAGCCGAGGCACGGCTGGACAACAAAAAAGTCAAGATACATAATCTAACTATGTGTACATAGGTCGTTTTCATGAAATGGAGGGGGATAAGATTGAACATTAACAACATTTTGGTGACCGGTCATCTATATAAAGAGATGGCGGAGATTTTGGCACAAAAGAAACTGTCTAAAAATATGCGTTTTGTGGCAGAGGAGGAAGTGTCACGAGAGGATGTTTTATGGGCCGATGCGTATGTAAGCTTTTATCCTACTGAATATTTTGAGTTCGGCAATTTAAAATGGGTACATTCCACAGGAGCCGGTGTTGACAAATATTTATATGAACGGGAATGGGATGAGTCTGTTTTGCTTACTCGCACCGTTTGTTCCTTCGGGCAAAGAATCGGAGAGTACTGCTTAAGTTATCTGTTAAGAGCTATGCAAATGCATGATACATTTGCACAAATGAAAGCTCAAAAGCAGTGGAAGCCGGCAGAGCCAAAGCTTCTGCACTCTCAGCATGTCGTCATTTACGGCACAGGTGAAATCGGACAGGAAATTGCTCGCATTTTTTCATCTTTTGGAATAAAGGTTTCAGGTGTATCACGAAGTGGAGAACATGCGCCCTTTTTTGAAGAGGTAGTGACAACAGAAAAGGCGTCAGTTCTTTTACAGGGGGCAGACTGGGTCATTAGTACGCTTCCTTTAACAAAACAAACATACAAAATGTTTAACGATGCCTTTTTCCGTCAGTTGAATAACAGCGGGTTTATAAATGTAGGGAGGGGCGCAACGGTCGATGAATCATCGCTGTTAAGAGCGTTGCAGGAAAAGAAAATCCGCCAGGCGATTTTGGATGTATTTGAAGCGGAACCTTTGCCGGAAACATCACCGTTATGGGAACAACCTGACGTTGTGATTACACCGCACATATCAGCGGTCACTACTCCGGAAGAAGCGGTGGAGTGCTTTTTGGACACGCTTGCGAAGATTGAAAATAACGAGCCCCTTCACAACCAAGTAAAAACGAAAAAGGGATATTAAGGAGATTGAAACATGGTCAGAACGGCAGCGAAAGCAATTATCATTGATAAAGGAAAAATCCTTACGATTAAAATGCAAGGGGAGAATGGCGTTTTTTATCTCCTTCCAGGCGGAGGCCAGGAACATGGAGAGAACTTGCATGAAAATTTGAAGAGAGAATGTAAGGAGGAAGCGGGCGTTGACATTGAAGTCGGTGAACTCCGTTTTGTCCGCGATTACATAGAGAAACATCATAAGCCAGACAGTGAGCGGGATTTTCATCAAGTGGAATTTCTGTTTGAATGCAAATTGAAATCAGCGGCTGGTGACGCAAGGCTCGGGGCGGTTCCTGATGAAAGGCAAATAGGGGTAGAATGGATAGAACTCGATGATCTCCTGGACATTCCTTTCTATCCGCTTGCCATCCGTCCGCTTCTTATGCGTGTACCGGATCGGTATGCCAAACTTCCTGTTTATTTGGGGGATATTAATTAATCAAAGAGGGTAGCTCCAAGCATGCAATATGTTTGGAGCTGTTTTTTATAGAATGTTTTTAGGCACGGAAGCTTTATGCAGGGAAATGGTTAATAGGTTTTGGAGTACTCAGTTTTTTATTTAAATTTCCCCTTTTTTACATCATTTTCCTCTGCTGACTGGGCATAGTAAGACATGTAAGCAGGGAAAGTTCAACTAATAGGAGGGAAAACGATGAAGAAAAAAGCATTAGGACTTGTCATGGCGGGAGCCTTATCGCTTGGAGGGTTTGGAATAATCCCAGTATTTGCGACTGAAAGTGATCAAGCACCGGCGGTAACGGAAAAGAGTGCACAGCATGAAGAGGGAAAACATTTTCATGGCAAAAGAAAACTGAACTCCGAGCGGATTCTTGAAAAGGCAAAAGAATTAGGGATTGAGACAGAAGGAAAAGACATTCGTCAGGTAGCGAAAGAAGTGTTTGAAGCAAAAGTAATAACAGAAGCGAAAGAATTAGGCATTGAAACGGAAGGAAAAGATGTTCGCGATGTAGCGAAAGAAGTGTTCGAAACACAAGTAAAAGCAGAAGCGAAAGAATTAGGCATTAAAACGGAAGGAAGAGACATTCGCGATGTAGCGAAAGAAGTGTTTGAAACAAAAGTGAAAACGGAAGCGAAAGAATTAGGTATTAAAACAGAAGGAAAAGACATTCGTGATGTAGCGAAAGAAGTACGGGAGAAAAAGGTATTCCAAGCTGCCGAAAAGCTGGGAATCGATACGAAAAATAAAACCACAAAAGAGCTGATGAAAGAAATAAAAGAAAACCATGCAGCGGAAGCGAAAGAGATGGGGCTTTTTTCTGACAAGTGGAATTGTTTCTATCTGAAAGGCGGATTTCATCATTTAAAAGATGGGGAGCAACAAGAAGGCAGACAACAGTAATCCTATAGATTAAAAGCCAAAAGGTTGAGCAGTTGCAGAATACTCAACCTTTTGGCTAGTTCTATTTTTTAAATCGATAAGGCACTGTGGTTACAATCACATTTTTCTGATAAAGGAGATAGACCCTCAGCAGTAAGCTTGACTGATTGTGCAAGATATCCTGCCACCTTTCCTTAAATAACTGCCTTAATGCCCTCTAAAACAATCCCAATCATAAAACCGCAAACCGCTCCATTGACACGAATCCACTGCAAGTCTTTTCCAATGTTATTTTCGATCATATCAATCAGTGATTGATCATCCAATTTATTTAAATTTTCTTCGGCAAGCTTGCCAATTTTTGAATGATTTTCTTCCACAAGCTGAGCGATTTGTTTTTGAATCCAGTTTTCAACAAGGGATACTTTTTCAGGGTCTTCCTTTAGTTTGTTTAGTAAGTTGGTTACAAAAGGAACTACATACGTATCGGTAAACGTCGCATCTTGAACAAAGGCTAACGCTTTTTGCTGGATTTCTTCAAGGAGAGCGGTTAGTTTGTCTGCAGGGTTCCATTCCGCAATAAGATGATTCTTCCAGCTTTCCATCTCATCCAACAGCTTTTGATTGTTCTTTATATTTCGTATTTCTGTTTGAACATGTGAAAGCAAAGCCAACCTGTTTGCATTATCTGGCTGACGTAAGCTGCTAATCACACTAAGAAGAAGATTTTGAAGAATATTGCCCAGTTTTTCCTCATTCAATAAATTTTGAAATGATTTCAGGGCAAACTGCAAAAATCCGTCCAGCTCCATGTTGTCAAGCGCCTGCAAAGCAAGAGTGCCCAATTGGTGACTCCGCTTCTTGTCTGCCGCCCATTCTTCTGCTTTCATCAGAAGGTAGTCGAGTGCTCTTTCTTCATAACCGCGGGCGAGAGCTTGATCCACAGCAGCGTGCAGAATGGTGTCCATCCTAACGGAAGAAAGATAGGATTTCACTTGTTTTTCAATAAAAGGGGCCAGCTTTTTAATCTCAATATGGTGAATCATTTGCTGGGCAAGTGAAACCATTCCCTTTTTAACAGCAGCTGAATGAAGCTCTTTTTCCAAGATAGGCAGCATTTTCGCTGTAAACTGGATTTGTTTTAGTTTATCCTGGATACTTTCTTTTGAAAGCCAGTCATTTTCAATCGTAGAAACAAGAGCCTTTGTTACTCTTTGCCGATTTTTAGGCAAAAGAGCCGTATGCGGAATCGGCAGCCCGAGCGGATGGCGGAATAAGGCCGTAACAGCGAACCAGTCGGCTAGCCCGCCTACGAGGCCGGCCTCGAATCCGCCTTGTAATAAATCTCCTGCAAGCGATCCTTGGAAAGGAATAGTTGCAAGAAAGCCAGTTCCCATAACAGCCAGTGAGACACTAGCCAAGTGTTTTGATTTTTTTTTTGCTTTTAACTTCTCAGACATAACATTACCCTCATCTTTTAGTGTATATGTTTACTATAGCTGAATGGTTAGAAAATAACAAAGAGAATGAGGCGGAATTAGAAGGAATCAAAAGCTGTCTTTTGATTCCTTCTAATAAACATATAATAGAGGAACATATAGTAAAGAAGCTCCCTAGTTAAAGTGTTCGCAAACGTTGAATCAAATCATGTTTAATGTCCAGCCAGAGTGTTTCATTTGTTGTAAACAATGCCGATACTTCTTTGGCGAATTTCTTAAAGGCTCCCTCAAATTCGGCAGAGTCCTTGGCTGGCAATTCTGCTTTCATTTGGCTGACAAGTTCCTGCACTTTCGGGGCTCGCGGTCCCCATTTTCCAATCTCGTTTCCGCCTTGATCTAAGAGGATGATGATGGGAATCGATCTTGCCGTTCCATTCGTCAAATACTGATCCATCAACTCCAAATTTTCATCTCGGATCAAGTACCGTGTTTCGATTAATGCTTCGTGTCCCAAACGCATGAAAATCGGCAAGTTGACCATGGCATCTCCGCACCAATCTGCTGTCAGAATGACCGCTTTCAGTCCTTTCGTTTGCAATGGATGGAGCAAATTTAAATCTTCAGGAGATAAGTGGAATCCATTATAGACCCTTAATAGATTTTCTTGATGGACATTCATGTGTTGGATGTACTCGTATTGAGTCATTCCTTTTTCGAACCATTTCTGTAAATTCTTCATAATATATTTTCTCCTTTTGGCAATTTTTATCTCTTAACTATATAAGAAATTCTTTGGTTTCGGCAACGGGAGGTAGAGTCAATTATTTTAATCAGAAAAACATAAAAATACATTAACAAATTTCTTATCTATTATATGTGTTTTTTTATGGAAACGGAAATTGCATTGAATGCCGTTGTATCACTCAAGTAATAAGTGAAACTTCTTAAACGGGAGGCTTATTGCTTGTTTAAGAGGGATAAAGGAAAAGGCAGGATGCATACCTGTCTTTTTTATTTACTCTTATTTTTTGTGGAAAATTGTTGCTGTAGCTGTCAGGCACTTTAAGCCTGCATCTCGACATAATGCGGAGTCAAAGAAGATTGGGCGGAGAGCAGGGTCTTTTGTTTATGGCAGTTGAATATTGTATCTTTAAAAGGCAGGAGAAAATTTTGAATGTGAAGGAGCTTCGATATGAAAATACTGGCATTGTATGGCAGCTCACGTCCAAACGGAAATTCCGAGAAGCTGGCGGAAACGGCATTTGAAGGTTTGGAAGTTACACATGTGTATTTACGGGATAGAAACATTAAGCCGATTATCGATCAGAGGCACGAAGAGGGGGGCTTTCAGCCGGTTGATGACGACTATGATGTAACGGTTGAACAAGTACTGGAGCATGACCTTCTGATATTCATTACCCCTTTATACTGGTATGGGATGTCAGGTTTGATGAAAAACTTCGTGGATCGCTGGTCTCAAAGCTTGCGTGATACGCGTTACCGTTTCAAGGAAGAAATGGGCAAGAAAACGGCGTATGTAATCGTGACGGGAGGAGACAACCCGCGAATCAAGGCATTGCCTCTCATTCAGCAGTTCCAATACATTTTCGATTTCATGGGAATGAAGTTTGCAGGCTATCTTATCGGCAAAGGCAGCCAGCCGGATGACATTTTGCAGGATCAGCAGGCGTTGGCACAAGCCGCTATGCTAAGTGAGCAATTACGTTCCATTCAATCGTGAAAAAATAAAGGAAGCTTCCATCAGTGGGGGTTTTACTGCCCGTTAATAAGGGATAAAGGAAGAGGGTGTCCTAAAAGTAATTGATAGGCACCCTTTTGGTATCAGCAAGAAGAAAAACGCCCTTTTTTGATAGAATGATTGAGAAAATTTCATATATTGGGAATTATTTTTTGCAAAAATGAAGAAATGGCAATAAAATGAAGGGGCGACAACTAAATAGGAAGTGATGCTTTGAATACCCTACATGCCAATCGAAATAAGTACATTTTTTTAATTGTTTCCTTCATTTTCTGGTTTTGCCCTTTTATCTATGTTCCCGTCTTATCTCCTTATATGGAGTTAATGGGAGGGAAGTACACGTTTATCGGTCTTGTACTGAGCAGCTATGGACTGATGCAGTTTCTATCTCGACTTCCTATTGGAATTTTCTCAGATCTTATGAAACTAAGAAAAGCGTTCATTATATTCGGAATGTCGGTCAATGCATTTAGTTGTTTAGCGTTTGCGTTAACGGATAGTCTAGGATGGGTTCTTTTATCTCGTTCCCTCGCAGGACTGGCTGCAGCAACATGGGTTGTTTTTACAGTGCTGTATTCCAGTTATTTTACGGATCGGGAAATCCATCGTGCCATGGGCAGCATTTCATTTGTGGTTGTTTTGGCACAATTGGTAGGAATGAGTGTAAGCGGTTATGTTGTAAATGAATGGGGCTGGCATGCTCCCTTCTGGATAGGGGGGATTATCGGCGCAATAGGGATAGCGCTTTCCCTTTTTATTTTCGAACCAAAAGAAGGGATTCAAAGGGAACCCGTAAAGCTGAAAGAGCTGACATCTGTGATGAAGGAGCCTTTGTTGTTAAAAATTTCTTTACTATCTATTTTGGCGCACAGCATTATTTTTACGACCATGTTTGGATTCATGCCTGCGTATGTACTGGAAATTGGACTGGAGGCTGGCGATATCAGCTTGATTGTATTTTCCTTTATGATTCCTCATGCCGTCGCCACCCTTTTTGCAGGGAAAGTATTTGTTCCTATGTTTGGTCAGTGGAAATCGTTAAAACTGGCATTTGGGCTAACGGCATTCTTTACGCTTTTAACCCCTTTTATTCACACAAAAGGATGGCTCTGCGTCGTACAGGGATTTAATGGATTTGCACTCGGTCTTCTTTTTCCACTGCTTTTGGGGATGGCAATAGAATCCATTCCCCATGAGAAAAGAGCCACTGCAATGGGAGCGTACCAAGCGTTGTATGCAATCGGTATGTTTGCAGGACCGTTTTTGGCAGGGGTTTTGAACTCGTATGCAGGAATTACAGCGGGATTTTACTTTTCAGGCATTTTGGGCGTAGCCGCCGTGTTTCTCATTATCGTTTGGAATCGGAGTGTAAGTAAAATAGATTATAACGTGAAAGTGGAGAGTGGCTGATCAAGCTATTTGCTGGTTTGATATCATCATTCATAAGAAGGAGATGGATTTAACATGACAAAACAAACACGAATCGGAAAAACAGATTTAGTTGTGAATCCTATCGGACTTGGAACAAATGCCGTCGGCGGCCATAACCTTTATCCGAACTTGGACGAAGAGGCTGGAAAGGAACTTGTTCGAACAGCATTAGATCATGGCATCAATTTTTTAGATACGGCTTTCATCTATGGGCCAGAACGATCAGAAGAACTAATCGGTGAGGTTTTAAAAGAAAGAGGAAATCGTTCAGAGGCGATTATTGCCACAAAAGGCGCCCATAAGTTCGTCGGGCAAGATGTTGTGTTCGACAACTCGCCAGCTTTTTTGAAGACAGAGGTTGAAAACAGTTTAAAACGTCTTCAAACCGATTACATCGATTTGTATTATATTCATTTTCCCGATGAGGATACACGAAAGGATGAAGCGGTCGGTGCTTTAAAGCAGCTGAAGGACGAGGGGAAAATCAGGGCGATCGGTGTATCCAACTTTTCAATTGAGCAGTTAAAAGAAGCAAATCAAGATGGTTACGTTGATGTGTATCAAGGTGAATATAACTTGTTGCAGCGAGATGCAGAGAAAGAGTTGCTGCCATATACAAAAGAGCACAATATTTCCTTTATTCCTTATTTCCCGCTTGCATCCGGGTTATTAGCCGGCAAGTATAACAAAGACATGGTGTTTAACGACTTGCGTGCAGACTTGCCTTACTTCCAGAAAGAAGTGTTTGGACAAAACTTGAAAAAGGTAGAACAAGTACGCAAAATTGCAGATGCTAAAAATGCAGAAGTCGCTCATGTCGTTCTCGCCTGGTATTTAACACGCGATTCCATCGATGTTTTAATTCCAGGGGCAAAGAGAGCCGACCAAGTGCTGAATAACCTGAAAACATTGGATGTTCAGCTAACAGCTGAGGAGATTCAAGAAATCGATCGTATTTTTAGATAGTCATGTAAATAAACTAAAAGGTTCCACATAACAACATACTAACTTCGGAGGTTATTTATTATGCCATTGCTTAGATTTGATGTAATAGAAGGACGAGACGAGAAATCGTTAAGAAGTTTATTAGACGCTGCTCACCGTGCAATGGTGGAAGCATTCGATGTACCTGAAAGAGATCGCTATCAAATTGTGAATCAGCATCCCGCTCACGAAATGATGATTCAAGATACCGGTTTAGGATTTGAGAGAAGCAAGAACATGGTAGTCATAAGTGTAACCAGCAAGCAAAGAACGGATGAGCAAAAGGAGAAGCTTTATAAACTGCTAGTTCGAGAGCTGGGAGAAAGCTGCGGAATCAAGCCAAATGATATTATGGTTTCAATCGTTACGAATGGAGATGCAGATTGGAGCTTTGGAATGGGAGAAGCCCAGTTTTTAACTGGAAAACTATAAAGGAAACGGGAATCTGCGTCCCTCACTGAGTATGAGTGAAGGGACGCAGGTTCCTTTTTTATATAGTTATTTATTCAATAATATAACTTGGAATAATCTTGTTATTTATGTTGAAAAGCGCTTTCAAATCAGGTATACTAATAGTGAAAATAGGTTAAGCGCTTTCCTTTTAAACTTTTCTTAAAGGGGATAGCGAGTATGAAAAAGGTTACAGTTGGTATCATTGGAGCTGGACGTATCGGAAAGTTGCATGTAGACAATTTAAAATTAATTCCGGAAATCACGATTAAGGCGGTTTCGGATGTAGTAGTAGATCATTTGCAGCAATGGGCTGCTGACAAAGGGATTCCGACTTTAACGACAAACTATCAAGATTTATTAGCGGATCCAGAGATAGACGCTGTTTTCATTTGCTCGCCAACTACTACACATGCCCAAATCATTAAAGAAGCGGCTCGCGCGAAAAAGCATATTTTCTGTGAAAAGCCGGTGAGCTTCTCTGTTGAGGAAACCATTGAAGCGTTACATACAGTCAAAGAAGAAGGCGTGAAACTGCAAGTAGGATTCAACCGCCGTTTTGATCCAAACTTCAAAAAAGTACGTAATCTTGTCCAACAGGGAGAAGTTGGTCAGCCGCATATTTTAAAAATTACATCAAGGGACCCTCAGCCTCCAAGCATCGAGTATGTTCAAACATCAGGCGGACTATTCATGGATATGATGATTCACGATTTTGACATGGCCCGTTATGTGATGGACAGCGAGGTTGTGGAAGTCTCTGCTCATGGAACAACATTAATCAACCCTGCTATTGCAGAAGCTGGGGATGTCGATACAGCCATTGTGACACTGAAGTTTGCAAACGGTGCGCTGGGCGTAATTGATAACAGCCGTCAGGCGGTTTACGGGTACGATCAGCGTGTAGAAGTGTTTGGAGCAAAAGGCTCTGCAACAGCTGATAATTGCCGTCCAACAACGGTAGAAGTATCGACAGCAGAAGGCGTTGTAAAAGATAAACCGTTATATTTCTTCCTTGAGCGTTATACGCAAGCCTATATTGAAGAAGTATCAGAATTCGCAAAATCTCTATTGGAAGATCAATCAGTCGTTTGCAGCGGAAATGACGGCCTTCAAGCGGAGCGAATTGCCAAGGCAGCGAAAGAATCTTTTGAAACAGGACGCCCAGTGAAAATTGAACATACAGAGTTAGTTGAAGATAAGGTTGCATTGAACTAAGAAAATCACTGAAAAAGGAGGAATGCTGCATGTCAAAATTAATGGTACGACCACAAGAACGCGACACACAAGGAAAAGTCCTGTCTGTGACACCTGAAAGCGCAGGATGGGAATATGTAGGATTTGAACTCTACTCGTTAAAGAGCGGGGAAGTGCTAACAAACAAAACCGGCGATCAAGAAGCTTGTCTTGTTTTGCTAAGCGGAAAAGCGTCAGTTCGCACAAATGATGCTGCTTTTTTAGAAATCGGAAAGCGCATGTCCGTTTTTGAAAAAATTCCTCCGTATTCTGTTTATGTACCGAACGACGACTCTTACACAGTAGAAGCGTTAACAGACCTTGAGCTGGCTGTTTGCCTGGCTCCGGGTAAAGGAACGCATAAAGCGCGTTTAATCGCGCCGGAGGATGTTGGTGTTGAGGATCGCGGATCAGGTCATATGTCTAGAAAAATTCACAATATTTTACCGGAACAAAAGGCGGCCGACAGCTTGCTTGTCGTGGAAGTGCTCACGCCTGCCGGGAACTGGTCCAGCTACCCGCCGCATAAACATGACCAAAATAGCCTTCCTGCTGAGTCTTATTTAGAAGAAACATATTATCATGAAATCAACCCTAACCAAGGTTTCGTTGTTCAGCGGGTATATAATGATGATCGGTCATTGGATGAAGTCCTTGCTGTTCCAAACCGCAGTGTGGTACTCGTGCCGGAAGGATATCATCCGGTATCGGCCCCGCCGGGATACGAGTCTTACTATTTGAACGTGATGGCAGGACCCGTGCGTACATGGAAGTTCCATAATGATCCAGACCATGAATGGCTTTTTCAGCCTGTAAAATAGACTTCATTTATATGACAAAAAAAAGGAATGGTGTCCTAAGCCATTCCTTTTTTTGTGATATAATAATTAGTATTACAGATAAAAAGGTGATTTGAATAAATATGAAGGTGACAATTTACGACGTAGCGGAGAAAGCGGGAGTGTCTATTGCGACTGTCTCAAAAGTTATCAATAACACTGGACGTATAAGTGAAAAGACGAGAAAAAAAGTTCAGGAAATCATGGAACAACTGCATTACGAGCCGAGTATGGTCGCTTCTGCGCTAACGAGCAAGAGAACAGGAACCATTGGTCTATTAGTCCCCGATATTGCCAATCCTTTTTTTGCAGAAGTCGCTCGAAGCTTTGAAGATTACGCACAAAAATTGGGTTTTGGGCTAGTCATTTGCAGTACGGATGGAAAAGATGAAAAGGCGAGACTCTATCTCTCCCTTTTAATGCGAAAACAAGTAGATGGCTTAATTATCACTACTTATATTAAGGATGCCGATCTATTAGATCAATTAACGCAAAGGCAGATTCCTATTGTGTTATTTTCTGTCGATATCCCGACGCTAAGTGTGAATGCGGTTTCAGTGGACGATTATAAAGGCGGGTTGCAAGCAACAAACTATTTGCTTTCGTTAGGTCACAAGCGCATTGGAGTCATTGCGGAAGATTTATCAAGAAGCTCTTATCGCATTCAAGGATATAAGGAAGCAATGACACAGGCTGGAGCCAAAGTGATGGAGTCCGATATTATTTGTACAAAAGCGACAGTTCAAAATGGGGAAGCGGTTGCGCAACAACTCCTTAAAAAAAAGGGGCGTCCTACGGCCATTTTTGCCTGTAACGATTTGCTTGCCATCGGGGCCATGCAAGCAGCGAGAAAGCTTGACATCAAGATTCCGGAGGAACTTTCTATTATAGGATTTGATAACACCATTTTAGCGGAAATTGCGAATCCTCCTTTAACAAGTGTATCCCAACCGATCAAGGAGATGGCTAACCAAGCGATGACCGTATTAGTTGAAGAAATTGAAAACGAGCAATCTTCTAAGCAGCGTGTATTCATGCTTCCGGAATTAGTTATACGAAATTCTACAGCGCCATTATCATTATAAGAAAGGAAAGCACTTGTCAATTTGGCAGGTGTTTTTTTGATATGTAAGCAATCCGAAAGGAAGTTAGGAGAAGATAAAAAATATTCTAAAAATATTAAAAAATGCTTTGCGTTTTCATTTCAATCATGTATAATAAAAAATAAGGAAAGCGCTTAACCTATTTTCAAGATTTAAAATTATCATAGCGCTTTAGGTTCCTTTTAGTTGTAACACTTATTTTTTTTTAGATGTTTGAGAAAGCGCTTTATCAAGATAAGGAGGATTATTCGATGAATCCACTCGTTTTTGCAGAAGGTCGTCCGTTGGACTTCGTAGCAGTTGGACGCTTATGCATCGATTTGAATGCCAATGAAACACAACGCCCGATGGAAGAAACAAAAACGTTTACGAAGTATGTAGGAGGTTCTCCTGCCAACATTGCAATTGGAACGGCACGTCTTGGACTAAAGACAGGCTTTATCGGAAAGGTATCCGATGATCAAATGGGTCGTTTTATTACAGGATACTTAAATGAGAACAGTATTAATACGGATAATATTTTAATAGATCGAACAGGCGCAGTAACGGGATTGGCTTTTACAGAAATCAAGAGTCCTACAGATTGCAGCATTTTGATGTATCGCGACAATGTGGCGGATTTGAACCTTGAGCCGACAGAAGTATCAGAAGAGTATATTAAACAATCAAAAGCTCTCTTAATCTCAGGAACAGCTTTAGCGAAAAGTCCTTCAAGGGAAGCGGTATTCTTAGCGCTTGAGTATGCGAGAAAACATAGTGTCGTTGTGTTTTTTGACATCGACTACCGTCCTTATACGTGGGAATCTGAGGCAGAGACAGCCGTTTATTATAATCTGGCTGCTGAGAAGTGCGATGTCATCATTGGTACTCGTGAAGAGTTTGATATGATGGAAAAACTCTTAAACTATGAAAAATCCGATGATAAGGTAACAGCAGAAAGATGGTTTTCCTATCATGCCCAAATTGTCGTCATTAAACATGGCGGTGAAGGATCCATCGCTTACACAAGAGATGGACAATCCCACCGGGGCGGCATTTTTAGGACAAAAGTATTAAAAACATTCGGTGCAGGCGATTCTTATGCGTCAGCTTTCATTTACGGATTAATGAAAGGGCTTCCGATTCAAGAGGCAATGAGACTCGGCGGCGCATCCGCTTCGATCGTCATTTCAAAGCATAGCTGCTCTGACGCTATGCCGACAGCCGAGGAAATTAAAAGCTTTATGGAAACAGCAGCGGAAGTTTTACAAAAAGCTTAATAGAAAAATAGAATGGGTAATTAAAGTGATTGTTCAATTAATTGATAGAACATTGATTTTATACGCCCCACATACTTCAGAATTAGAGCCTTACCAATATTAGACGATGTAAAGGAGAGATTTCTTATGACACAAACAGCGGTACAAACAGTGAAAAACTATATTAACGGTGAATGGGTAGACGCATTGACAACGAAAACAGAACCTGTTTATAACCCGGCAACAGGCGAAGTGATCGCAGAAGTTCCTCTTTCCACAAAAGAAGATGTAGACAAAGCGGTACAAGCAGCGGACGAAGCGTTTCAAACATGGTCCCAAGTTGCAGTTCCAAAACGCGCTCGTATTCTCTTTAAATATCAACAATTGTTAGTTGATAACTGGGATGAACTTGCTCGATTAGTTACCATTGAAAACGGCAAAAGCTTCAGCGAAGCGCAGGGTGAAGTGCTGCGCGGGATTGAGTGTGTGGAGTTTGCGGCTGGCGCCCCAACGTTAATGATGGGCAAACAACTTCCGGATATCGCGACAAACATGGAGTCCGGTATGTATCGTTACCCGATCGGAGTAGTAGGAGGAATTACTCCATTCAACTTCCCGATGATGGTGCCTTGCTGGATGTTCCCGCTAGCGATTGCATGCGGCAACACGTTTGTATTAAAGCCATCTGAGCGCACTCCGCTTTTAGCAAACCGTCTTGTAGAGTTGGCGGAAGAAGCAGGCGTACCAAAAGGGGTATTAAGTATCGTACACGGTGCCCATGATGTCGTAAACGGACTGCTTGAGCACAAACTGGTTAAAGCGATTTCCTTCGTCGGTTCACAGCCTGTAGCAGAATACGTGTACAAAAAAGGAACAGAGAACTTAAAGCGCGTTCAAGCATTAGCGGGTGCGAAAAACCACTCCATCGTGTTAAATGACGCAGACCTTAACGACGCTGCGACTCAAATTACAAGTTCGGCATTCGGTTCTGCCGGCGAGCGCTGCATGGCTGCCTCTGTTGTTACGGTTCAAGAAGAGGTAGCAGATGCGTTAATCGAAAAGTTGGTAGAGCAAGCTAACAACATGCAAATCGGCAACGGATTGGAAGAAAACGTGTTCTTAGGACCAGTAATCCGTGACGACCATAAAGAGCGTACATTAGGCTACATTGAATCAGGTGTTCAAGAAGGAGCCCGCCTGGTTCGTGACGGAAGAAAAGATGCAGCCGTAAAAGGAGAAGGTTACTTTGTTGGACCAACGATCTTTGATGAAGTAACACAAGAAATGAAAATTTGGCAAGATGAAATCTTCGCGCCGGTTTTATCGGTGGTTCGCGTGAAAGATTTGTCAGAAGCAATTGAGGTTGCTAACAGTTCACGTTTTGCAAATGGTGCGTGCCTCTTTACGAAAGATGGCGGAAGCGTGCGTCAATTCCGTGAAACAATCCACTCTGGTATGTTAGGCGTCAATGTCGGCGTTCCAGCACCGATGGCATTCTTCCCATTCTCTGGCTGGAAAGATTCTTTCTACGGTGACCTTCATGCGAATGGTACAGACGGAGTGGAGTTCTACACAAGAAAGAAAATGGTAACAGCTCGCTGGTAATATAGATCGATTTAGAAAATTTGATATGACCAAAGAACGGCCATATCAAATTTTCTAGACCTAAGCGCCTGCCCGCCCCCCTTGCGGGGTTGGCGTCATCCGCTTAGGTGGACCTTTGAGGGTGGATTCAAGCTGCCCGGATAACCAATTGTGGTACCTTCCGATGAGAGGAAGATGTGTCGAGTTATTATGTGGAATATATGCATAACTCATTTAGCATGAAGAATCAACCATGCTAAATGAGTTACGTATAAGCAGTGGGCAAGAGCCCTGGCTGGTTTCTTGCCCACTGCTTATACGCAAAGCTTTATAAATTCACCTAACGGAAAATACAGAAAAAACTGGGTTGAATCAAAAGTGATTAGTAGATTCATCAATATGGATAAGGGATAACGCTCTTCAATCCTCCACTTATATCTTAATTTTTTTAGATAAATGAGTAAGCGCTTAATCGTTTAATTTTAACAGGAAATATAACAAGAAAAAGGAAATAGAAAGGCGGCGGTAAACAATGAAAACAATCAGAATGACGACGGCGCAAGCGCTGATAAAGTTTTTGAATCAACAATATGTGGAATTTGACGGAAAACAAGAAAAATTTATTAAAGGCATCTTTACGATCTTTGGTCATGGAAATGTCGTGGGGCTTGGTCAGGCGCTGGAAGAGGATGCAGGTGAGCTTGAGGTATTTCAAGGACGAAACGAGCAGGGAATGGCTCAGGCGGCTGTTGCTTTTGCGAAGCAAAAACACCGCAAGCAAATTATGGCATGTACGGCTTCCGTTGGCCCCGGTTCGGCCAATATGGTGACAGCTGCAGCGACAGCCTCTGCCAACAACATTCCGGTATTACTGTTGCCCGGTGATGTTTTTGCGACAAGACAGCCGGATCCTGTTCTTCAGCAAATCGAACATACTCATGATTTATCAATTTCGACGAATGATGCGTTTCGTGCCGTCAGTAAATATTGGGACCGTGTCAATCGTCCGGAACAATTAATGACGGCGATGATTAATGCGATGCGCGTCTTGACGAACCCAGCCGATACAGGTGCTGTTACAGTTTGCCTGCCACAAGATGTCCAGGGGGAGGCGTGGGATTTCCCGGAATATTTCTTCCAGAAACGCGTTCACCGCATCGAGCGCCGTGTACCGACACAGGACAGCTTAGCGGATGCCGTGGAGCTTATTAAAGAAAAGAAAAAACCTATTATCATTTGCGGCGGCGGTGTGCGCTACTCAGAAGCGGCAGAGGCGTTAAAGCAATTTTCGGAAGCCTTCCATATCCCATTCGGGGAAACGCAGGCTGGAAAAAGTGCGATCGAAAGCAATCATCGTTATAACCTTGGCGGCATCGGTGTTACAGGTAACTTAGCGGCCAACACGATTGCGAAAGAAGCAGACCTTGTCATTGGTATCGGAACGCGATTTACTGACTTTACGACAGCATCAAAACAACTATTCCAAAATGAAGAAGTGGATTTCTTAACGATCAATGTCTCCGAATTTCATGCGAGTAAGCTCGATGCGGTAAAAATTGTAGCGGATGCCAAGGAAGCTCTCATTGCCTTAGGAAGGGAATTGGAAGCAGTTCGTTATCAATCGGGCTATACAACGGAAATCGCATCTGCTAAGGATGCGTGGGAAACAGAATTAGAACGCCTGCATAGCATCCGATACGCGGAGCAAGGCTTTACACCTGAAGTGGCCGGTCATCTTGACGCGGCATTAGCGGAATACTCGGAAGTATTGGGTACACAGTTAGCTCAAACGGAAGTGATTGGTGAAGTCAACAAATTGATTGATGAAGATTCGGTCATTATTGGGGCGGCGGGAAGTCTGCCGGGTGACCTGCAGCGGATGTGGGTGTCCCGCAAACCGAACACGTATCATATGGAATACGGCTACTCTTGTATGGGCTACGAGGTGTCAGGTGCGCTTGGCGTGAAACTGGCTGAGCCGGATAAAGAAGTATATGCGCTGGTCGGGGATGGCAGCTACCAAATGCTTCATTCAGAGCTAGTGACAAGCCTTCAAGAGGGAAAGAAGATCAATATTGTCCTTTTTGATAACTCTGGTTTCGGCTGCATCAATAACTTGCAAATGGGCAACGGCATGGGCAGTTTCGGTACGGAGTTCCGTTACCGCAATCAAGAGACAGGTCAATTAAACGGGAACATCATGAAAATTGATTTTGCGGCCAATGCGGCTGGTTATGGTGCAAAAACATACCGCGTTTCAACCATTTCAGAATTAAAAGCGGCAATCGAGGATGCGAAAAAACAAAACGTGTCGACGTTAATCGATATTAAAGTGCTCCCTAAAACAATGACAAACGGCTATGATTCTTGGTGGCATGTAGGAGTGGCGGAAGTAGCCTCCAGTGAAAAGATACAATCAGCCTATCAGGATAAAGAAAGTAATTTACAGAAAGCAAGACGTTATTAAACACGGCTGTAAAGTAGTTTTCTGGAACGGGCTTCACCGTTCCAGAAAACTTACGAAATGGGCCTTTCCTCCCCTATACCCCCTAAAAAGCATTACCGGGAAGGCTCATTTGGTAAGTGCATTTTCGAGAAGCCTATTTAGGATAAAGAAAACTTCCAGCAGTGGGGACCTTCCTGCCCGTTAATGCGGGGCGAAATGAAAGCCTTTTCGATTATCAGATAGAGGAGAGATGGAGAAATGTTTAGAGAAAATGCGATCAAGCTTGGCATTGCGCCAATTGCTTGGACAAATGACGATATGCCGGAATTGGGTGGAGAGAATACATTTGAACAATGTATTAGTGAGATGGCACTGGCTGGATTTACGGGAAGCGAGGTAGGCAATAAATATCCTCGAGATACAGCGGTATTGAAGAAGGCGTTAGCATTTCGAAATCTAGAAATTGCAAGTGCATGGTTTAGTACATTTCTTACAACGAAGCCGTTGGAAGAAACTGTTCAGCCTTTCATTGAGCATCGGGATTTCCTGTATGAAATGGGTGCGAAAGTGATTGTTGTATCCGAACAAGGACACAGCATACAAGGATTAATGGATGTCCCATTATTCAAAGAAAAGCCGGTTTTTACAGAAGAAGAGTGGACGAAGCTTGCTGAAGGATTAAATTACCTAGGCCAATTAGCTGCAGAGAAGAACATGAAAATTGTGTATCATCACCATATGGGAACGGGTGTCCAAACAACAGAAGAGATTGAAAAGTTAATGAAGATGACAGACCCTCAGCTTGTTTCATTGCTTTTTGATACAGGGCATCTTGTCTTCTCCGGAGAAAATCCAATCTATATTTTGAAAAAATACTTGTCTCGCATTAAGCATGTCCATTTAAAAGATATTCGCGGGGAAGTCGTAGATCGAGTAAAAGAGAACAATTTAAGTTTTTTACAGGCTGTGAAAGAGGGCGCATTTACAGTGCCTGGAGATGGTATAATTGAATTTGACGAAATTTTCTTGATATTATCGAACTCTGACTATGAAGGCTGGTTCGTTGTGGAGGCTGAACAGGATCCTGCATTAGCGAATCCGTTTGAATATGCTGTGAAAGCACGCCAATATATAAAAGAAAAAAGCGGTCTTTAATACATCTGAAGAAAGCCCTTACATAAAGTTGGACGCTTGTATAATAGAGAGGGGATATATAAATGAAAAAAGTGAGAGTTGGGATTGTAGGATTAGGTCGTTTAGGCAGACAACATGCTGAAAACCTGGCATTTCGCATCCGTAATTGTGAATTGCATGCCGTGTGCAGCGTTAGTAACGAAGAAATAGAAGAAGCACAAAGAGAATGGGGAATTCCTTACGGCTATACCAATTATGATGAAATGCTGGAGAATAAAGAGCTAGATGCCATTTTCATCGCTTCCCCATCTGGCTTTCATTGTGAACAGATTGAAAAAGCATTGGAGAAAGGATTCCACGTCTTTACTGAAAAACCGCTTGGGTTGTATGTAGACGAGGTGATTCGCGTAAAAGAGGCGGTTGAAAAGCATCCTTCTCAAGTATTCATGGTTGGATTTATGCGCCGTTACGACAAATCTTATGTATATGCAAAGAAAAAAATTGAAGAAGGCGCGATTGGTGAACCGGTCTTAATTCGTTGTTACGGCTTGGATCCTGCCAAAGCAATTGACGGTTTTATGAAATTCGCTAAAAAGAATTACAGCGGTGGTTTGTTTTTGGATATGGGCATCCATGACCTTGATCTTGCCAGATGGTATTTGCAATCCGAAGCAGACTCTGTATGGGCTATTGGAGGAGCATATGCTTATCCGGAATTCGATGACTTAAATGATGCAGAAACAGGTGCGGCCCTTGTGAAGTTTAAAAATAATACGATGGGAATCTTTGTGGCTGGCCGTAACTGTGCGCATGGCTATCATATTGAAACAGAAATTATTGGCACAAAGGGTTCGCTTCGCATTGGAACCGTACCGGAAAAAAATATGGTAACCGTCTTCGGGGAGCAGGGGGCAATCAAAGAATGCTCAGAAGGTTTTATTGAGAGATTTGAACAGGCCTATTTAACTGAAGTGGAAGAGTTTATTCAATGTATTTTGGAACAGCGCCAGCCGAAAGTGACGGTAGATGACGGAGTTCAATCCACGATTCTTGGATACGCTTGCAAGGAGTCATTTGAAACAGGACAGTTAATGAAAGTGGAGCTCCATCCCGCTTATGTAAAATCTACGTAAATCAACCGAGACAGAGAAGAGGCTGTCATATCGAATGATTTGCTCATAAGCGGCTGCATGAAGTTTAGCAGCCGCTTATATGAAGAGTTTATGTAAGAGGTGGGAACAGAGGCCTTTATACATAGGATAGGGAAAAAGGGTTCATGTTGAATATAAATCGAGTCTATATGGCAATAGGGATAAAACAGGTGGTGGAGAAATGAATACTTACAATCCTAAGTATCCATTCATAGATAAAATGGGTATCCCATCGAATCTATTTTGGGGTTATATAGGTATTATTGTTTTTATGATTGGAGACGGTTTGGAGCAAGGCTGGCTGTCGCCATATCTGGTTGAGCAAGGTTTGACGATGGAAAAGTCAGCTTTTTTATTTACAGTCTATGGGGTTACTGTGTCTGTCTCTTCTTGGTTTTCCGGTGTATTTGTACAAAACTGGGGTCCAAGGAAAGCGATGACATATGGTCTGGTTTCTTTTATTATAGGATCGATTGCTTTTATCGCTATCGGAATTCCACAGATGAACTATTCCATATTGTTGCTGGGTTACGCCTTGAGAGGTTTTGGGTATCCTTTGTTTGCTTACTCATTCTTGGTGTGGGTTTCTTATCGAACTCCGCAAAATATGCTGGGAAGAGCCGTAGGTTGGTTCTGGTTTGTCTTTGAACTCGGGCTGAGTGTAATTGGTGCTTTCTATTCTAGTTATGCCGTTACGGCTATTGGAGAAATTGCGACTTTATGGAGCGCCCTGGCTTTTGTTGTTGTAGGTTCTATATTCGCTTTAATCGTGAACAAAGATAAATTTGAAGGGCAAAAAACGGTAAGCGACAGCAAAGTGAAGGAATTGCTTAAGGGGATTACCATTGCCTTTGAAAATCCCAAAGTTGGTATTGGCGGAGTTGTTAAGATCATTAACTCAACGGCTAAATTTGGTTTTATCATCTTTTTACCTACTTATATGACGAAGTTTGGCTTCTCCGTTAGTGAATGGCTCAAAATTTGGGGCACACTTTTCTTCGTAAACATTGTTTTTAACATTATTTTTGGAATTGTGGGAGATAAGCTGGGCTGGAAGAACACGATTATGTGGTTCGGAGGGGTAGGCTGCGGAATCGTCACACTTGCTTTTTATTATGTACCTCAACTGGTGGGATATAATTATTGGGCAATGCTGCTAGTAGCGTGCTGCTATGGAATTACGATGGCTGGCTATGTGCCTCTCACAGCGTTGGTGCCTTCCCTGGCGCCGGACAATAAGGGAGCAGCCATGTCTGTATTGAACCTTGGCTCCGGATTAGCTGCCTTTGTCGGACCATTAATTGTTACTTTATTTATCGGAAGCTTAGGGGTAGGCGGCGTAATGTGGATTTTTGCAGGTTTATATTTCTTTGGCGCTTTCTTAACCAAATTTCTTACGCTTCCAACAGCAAACGAAACGACAGAAGATCGATTATTAAGGCAAGCAAACTAGAATATAGACTATTTTAGCTGAAGATCAACTTAAAGAACATTGCATTAGAAAAGCCTTGGATTCTATGAAATCTCAGGCTTTTTTAATTGCTGATACCGTGTGTTATGTTAACTCAGTTTTCGAATCTTACAATGACACTAAAGAGAGCTGAGGCTATAAGTCCGGACTAATCTTTCTAGTGCCAACATAGTGTGAAATCTCAGGCTACTCAGGAAAAGGTAGCGGAAAATTAAGAAGCACGGATATAAAAATAGTCAACTAGCAAAAAAAACGATGAAACTCATGAAACAAGCAGCTATGAGTTATCTGGATGACCATAATGGGGATTCGTAAAATGAGAGTTTCAGAAAATATAATGTTAACGCTTGCAAAAAAGATTGACATTCCTATCTTCACCGATTATTCTAAAAATAACAAAAATTCAATATGAGCGGATGACGGTTGTGGGAGAGTGCAATGCGACAAGCCACCGAAGGAGCAAGTTCCAAAAAGACCCTTGGAACAAATCTCTCAGGTAGATGGAACCACAACGGGACGCACCTCTGGAGAGCGCGTATACAGTAGTACGCCACCAAAGGGGAAGGCTCTATGAAAATAGAGTTAAACTCTCAGGTAAAAGGACAGAGAAGGGTAGAGAACGCTACGCTACCCTTTTCTGTCCTTTTTTGCGTGCAAAAAAAGGTAGTTAAGCGTCTTGTCTCGCTACAGTTTTCTTGGAAAAGAAGGTCTGTAGTGAGAAAGAGATTTAGCATCTCCAGCTATGCTAAAATCTTCAAAATATGGTTTGATCCAACAAAAGGAAGTCTGAACAAAATTAAGAGGAGGGGTATAAATGAGTTTACAAAAAAATGATCCGATCATTTTTGAAGCAATCGAGAAAGAGAAGCATCGCCAACATCAAACACTGGAGTTGATCGCATCAGAAAACTTTGTAAGCCAGGATGTATTAGATGCAATGGGAAGCGTGATGACCAATAAGTATGCCGAAGGTTATCCGGGAAAGCGTTACTATGGCGGGTGCGAGTTTGTTGATGTAGCAGAACAAGCAGCTATCGATCGTCTAACGAAGCTATTCGGTGCCAAATATGCCAATGTTCAACCTCACTCAGGTGCACAAGCAAATCTCGCTGTTTTTTACGCACTGCTTCAGCCTGGTGATAAAGTGATGGGGATGAACCTTTCTCATGGTGGCCACTTAACTCATGGAAGCCCTGTCAGCATTTCAGGAAAATGGTTTGAGATTGTATCTTATGGCGTGAGAGAAGATACTCACTTGATTGACTATGATGAACTGGAAGCCATCGCGAAAAAGGAAAAGCCAAAATTGATTATTGCAGGGGCAAGTGCCTATCCAAGAACGATAGATTTTGCACGCTTTAAGGAAATTGCAGATCAAGTTGGAGCCAAATTCATGGTAGACATGGCTCACATTGCAGGACTAGTTGCAGCTGGGCTCCATCCATCACCAATCCCCTATGCAGATGTTGTGACAAGCACTACTCATAAAACATTGAGAGGACCGCGCGGCGGTATCGTTTTAACAAACGATGAAGAGATTATGAAAGCTATTAATAAAGCCGTGTTCCCAGGAATTCAAGGTGGACCGTTGATGCACATCATTGCAGCCAAGGCGGTTGCCTTCAACGAAGCATTGAAGCCAAGCTTTAAGGCTTATGCCCAACAAATCATTGAAAATGCAGCAACACTCGGCGAAACATTAAAGAAAGAAGGCGCAACGCTTGTCTCTGGAGGTACTGACAATCATATTGTTCTTTTAGATGTCCGCCCATGGAACTTAACAGGAAAAGAGGCAGAGAGATTATTAGAAGAAGCAGGTATTACCGTCAATAAAAACACGATTCCATATGATCCTGAAAGCCCGTTCGTCACAAGCGGAATCCGCATGGGAACAGCGGCCTTAACAACACGTGGGATGAAAAAGGAAGAAATGGTGCAGATCGCAAAAGTCATCGCAGCTGTTTTGAAGAGCAAAGGGGAGCCGCACGTTCTCGAACAAGCAAAAGAAACAACAAAAGCGATTTGTGATGGGTATCCGTTATTTCAACAGCCAATCACTGTGTAAGAAGGGGGGATCGTCATGGAATTTCAAAGTTGTTTTGATATAATCGGCCCAATTATGGTGGGACCATCCAGTTCTCATACAGCTGGTGTTGTATCGATTGGGAAGTTCATTCATGAATTGGTAGGCGGGTGCCCAGAAGAAGCAATGATTATTTTCTATGATTCTTTTTCCGAAACACATCGAGGTCATGGAACAGATAAAGCCCTTCTTGGCGGATTGCTTGGAATGGATACAGATGATTTACGGATTAAACATTCAATTGAGCTGACCGCACAATATGGGCTATCCTATGAATTTCAGCTTGAAGACAGTTGTCCGTATTTTGAACATCCGAATACAACAGTTGTTACAGCGAAACGCGGGGAGTGTGTGGTAAAAGTAGGTGGTGCCTCACTTGGCGGTGGTTTATCTAAAATCTTTATGATTGATGAAGAGGTGGTAGATATTCGCCTAAGCGCTGGTGATGACTTTGCAGCCCTTGCTAATCAGTATCAGCCAAGAAGGAAATTAATTGTGGGGGCAGTATGATGGAAATTCAGTCCATGGTAGAGCTTGTTCAAGCATGTGAGAGTGAACGAAAAACAATTGGTGAAATGATGCTGATGATGGAAGCGAAAAAGTCAGGAAGAGGCGAAGAAACCATTATCGGCATGATGGAAGAGCGATTGATTAAAATGAGGGAAGCCGTTGATAGCGGGATAAAAGATGCCTCGACTGCGCCAAGTGGTATTTCCGGCGGTGATGCTGTGAAAATGTACGACTATATAAATCAAGGTAAGGCGCTGTCAGGAAATTATATTAGCGATGCAATGACCTTCTCGCTGGCAACTTCTGAAAGCAATGCACGAATGGGAGTCATTGTGGCTACTCCCACAGCAGGGGCAGCCGGTATTTTGCCCGGGGTATTGTTTTCATTGCATAAAAATGAGGGTGCCTCTTATAAAGAATTAGTCATGGGCTTGTTTACGGCCAGTATGCTTGGTTATGTGATTGCGAATCGTTCCTTTATTTCAGGTGCAGCCGGGGGTTGTCAAGCGGAAGTAGGATCTGCAACGGCTATGGCGGCGGGAACAATCGTAGAGTTAAAAGGAGGTACACCTAAACAAGCCGTGAATGCGACAGCGATTGCTATGAAATCACTATTAGGCTTAGTATGTGACCCAGTTGCCGGTCTTGTTGAAGTGCCTTGCATTAAGCGAAATGTGATTGGCACATCGATTGCCTTTTCAGCTGCCGATTTATCTCTTGCTGGCGTGGAAAGCCGAATTCCATGTGATGAAGTCATTGAAGCGATGTATAAGGTCGGAAAAGAAATGCCGCGGACCCTTCGGGAAACGGCACTTGGCGGTCTCGCCATGACCGAAACAGGAAAAAAGGTAAAAGAACGGTTATTTCGTAAGAAATCTTAATCGGAGGTGTATTAATGAGTACAGAAACAGTATTAAAGCGAACACCGCTTTTTGAAATATATAAAAAATACGGCGCAAAGGTCATTGATTTTGGCGGATGGGAACTGCCGGTACAGTTCTCAAGCATTTTAGAGGAACATGAGGCTGTCAGAAAGGAAGCGGGACTCTTTGATGTCTCTCATATGGGGGAAGTGCTTGTTGAAGGAAAAGGTGCGGAGAGTTATATTAACTACCTTGTAACAAACGATGTAACAAAGCTTAGTATCAATCAAGCCCAGTATACAGCCATGTGTTATCCAGACGGCGGCACGGTCGATGACTTGCTCGTTTACAAGTTAGCAAATGAAAAGTATTTACTCGTGATTAACGCAGCAAACATTGAAAAAGATTACGAATGGATGGAGCAGCATGTAAGAGGAGGCGTGACGCTTCATAATATTTCAAGTGACATTGCGCAACTCGCTATCCAAGGTCCAAAGGCAGAAGGAATCTTACAAAAGTTAACGGCAACAGACTTAACGGAAATTGGTTTTTTCCACTTTGCTCAACATGTCAACCTGGATGGCATGACAGAAGTTCTCGTATCCCGTACAGGTTACACAGGGGAGGACGGCTTTGAGCTTTATTTGGCAGCGGATAAAGCTGAAGCACTTTGGGAGAAGCTTCTAGAAGCAGGAAAGGAAGATGGCTTAAAACCATGTGGACTTGGTGCACGTGATACTCTTCGCTTTGAAGCGCGCCTTGCGCTGTATGGACAAGAGCTCACAAATGAAATCAGTCCGCTTGAAGCAGGAATCGGTTTTGCCGTCAAAACGAACAAAGAAAGTCCTTTTATCGGCAAAGACATCCTTACGGCTCAAAAAGAAGAAGGTTTAAAACGAAAATTAGTAGGGATTGAAGTGACAGGAAGGGGCATTCCTCGTCACGGTTACAAAGTGTTTTCAGCGGATGAAGAAGAAATAGGTTTTATTACATCCGGGACCCATTCCCCGTCTTTAAAGAAAAGCTTGGGTCTTGCGCTCGTATCGGCAGAACATGCTGAAGTGGGTACGCAGCTAAAAGTTGAAGTCCGCAAAAAAATGATTGATGCCATTGTTGTAAAAGCACCATTCTATAAAAAGGATTCATGAAATTTTTTGTAGAGTTATAGCAGTTATTGTTTGAAGATAGGTAATTGTCAATCACCTCTTTACAAAGACGACAAACCGATAAGCACGTTTAAGGAAAATGTCTCCTTATAATTTTCGAAACTATAAAAATATTAAAAAACAAAAGTGAAAGGAAGAAAAAACAATGACAAATGCGACAGCGAACTTATTATATAGCAAGGAACATGAGTGGGTACTACAATTAGACGGAAATCGAGTACGAATTGGAATCTCTGATTATGCACAGAAACAATTAGGAGATATCGTCTTTGTTGAAAATCCGGCAGTGGATGATGAAGTAACGGTAAATGAATCAATGGGAACAATCGAATCAGTTAAAGCAGTTTCTGAACTTTACGCTCCAGTATCAGGTACGGTTGTTCGTGTAAACGAGGAGTTAAACGATACTCCTGAAACGATCAACGAAAATCCGTATGAAGCAGGTTGGTTAGTCGAAGTGGAAATATCCAATCCAGAAGAGTTAGAATCGCTTCTAAATGAAGGTGAGTACCAAGCATTTATCAATGAAGGAGAGGAATAAGATGACAAACACTTATCGATACCTTCCTGATACGAAACAGGATCAAGAGGAGATGCTTGCTTTTTTAAACATTTCTTCCATAGATGAGTTATTTGAAGACATTCCATCTGACATTCGTTTAGATGGTGAGCTAAACATTCCGAAAGCCGTTCCTGAACCGCTTCTTTTGAAAAAGATGCAGCAGCTTGCTTCACGAAATAAAAATGCTAACTACTACCCGACTTTTCTTGGTGCGGGTACATATGATCATTACATTCCAAGTGTGGTGAATCATATGATTTCACGCTCTGAATTTTACACGGCTTATACACCCTATCAACCGGAAATCAGCCAAGGTGAGTTACAAGCTATTTTTGAATTTCAAACCATGGTTTGTGAGCTGACAGGAATGGATGTGGCTAATTCTTCGATGTACGATGGTTTTACGTCGCTTGCAGAAGCTGCATCACTTGCCGTTGCATCAACAAGACGTTCAAAGGTACTTGTATCAAGGGCTGTTCATCCTGAATCACGTGCCATCTTAAATACGGTAGCAGACGGACAAGGCTATACGGTGGAAGAAGTGAATCTTGCTGATGATGTGACAGACCTAGAAAAACTGCAAGAACAAATTGAAAAGGACACTGCCGCCGTTATTGTTCAATACCCGAACTTCTTTGGTTCTATCGAGGATTTAGCAGAGATAAAGAAAATTGCGGAGACAAAAGGAGCGCTTTTCATCGTCAGTGCCAACCCGCTGGCACTAGCGCTTCTGCAGGCACCAGGCAAACTCGGAGCCGATATTGTGGTCGGTGATATGCAGCCGTTAGGAATACCGATGGCCTTTGGAGGTCCGCACTGCGGTTATTTTGCGGTTCATAAAAAATTTATGCGTAAAGTACCGGGGCGCATTGTAGGGCAAACGACAGACGACCAAGGAAAACGTGGATTCGTGCTAACCCTGCAAGCGCGTGAGCAGCATATTCGCCGTGATAAAGCGTCATCCAATATTTGTTCCAATCAGGCATTAAACGCTCTTGCATCTGCTGTCTGCATGACAGCACTTGGAAAGCAAGGAATTCGCCATATGGCACAGCTAAATGTTGAGAAAGCTGATTACATGGCAAGATGCCTTCAAAAGAAAGGTTTTATCGTTGTGAATCAAGCACCATTCTTTAATGAATTTGTGGTGGAGCTCCCTTGTCCGGTCGAGGGGGTCAACACAAAATTGCTTGAGGCGGGAATCATCGGAGGATTTGACTTAGGAAGTGATTACGGCTTTGACAATCAAATGCTCATTGCGGTGACTGAACAGCGAACAAAAGAAGAGATTGACCAATTTGTAGGGGTATTGGAGGCGGTTGTAAATGGTTGAATACAATGAGCTAATCTTTGAAATCAGTCGTCCAGGGCGTGTCGGTTCAAGTCTTCCGGAAAGTGACGTAGAAGGCATTGATTTACATGATAAATTTCCGAAGCATTTGATTCGTGATTTGCCTGCGGAGCTCCCGGAAGTATCAGAGCTTCAGCTTGTGCGCCATTACACAGCACTTTCCAATAAAAACCACGGGATCGATAATGGTTTCTACCCGCTTGGTTCTTGTACGATGAAATACAATCCGAAAATTAACGAAGATGTGGCACGCTTCGAAGGCTTTAGCCGCATCCATCCGTATCAGCCAGTTGAAACGGTACAGGGCGCACTAGAGCTTTTATATGAATTGCAGGAAGAATTGGCTGAAATCACAGGCATGGATGCGGTGACGTTACAGCCTTCTGCTGGGGCTCAAGGAGAATGGACCGGTTTAATGATGGTTAAAGCCTACCTTGAGCAAAAAGGAGAAAAGAGAACAAAGGTACTTGTTCCGGACTCAGCGCACGGTACAAACCCTGCCAGTGCCACCGTTGCCGGTTTTAAAACGGTCACCATCCCATCCAATGAAAATGGTTTGGTGGACTTAGAAGAATTAAAGAAGCATGTTGACGATGATACAGCAGCATTGATGCTAACAAACCCTAATACACTCGGTTTGTTTGAAAAGGAAATTGTGGAAATCGCCAAAGTTGTTCATGAAGCAGGAGGATTGCTTTACTATGACGGCGCAAATGCCAATGCGATTTTAGGGAAAACAACACCAGGGAAAATGGGTTTTGACATCGTGCATTTAAATCTTCATAAGACGTTTACAACGCCTCATGGCGGAGGAGGTCCTGGAGCTGGTCCGGTCGGTGTGAAAAAGAAGCTCATTCCGTACTTACCAGTGCCGCGCATCGAAAAAGATGGTGAGAAATATGTGTTGAACTCTAATCACCCGCTGTCTATCGGCCGTGTAAAAGGGTATTATGGAAACTTTGGCATTTTGGTTCGTGCGTATACCTATATTCGCACAATGGGACCTGAAGGGTTGCGTCAAGTATCTGAAGGGGCAGTGCTTCATGCGAATTACCTTCGTAAAAAGCTTGAGCCGTATTTTGATGCACCATATTCACAAATTTGTAAGCATGAATTCGTGTTATCCGGATCCAGACAGAAAAAGCTGGGTGTGAGAACACTTGATATGGCCAAACGTCTGCTTGATTTCGGCTACCATCCACCAACGATTTACTTTCCTTTAAATGTAGAGGAATGTTTAATGATTGAACCGACCGAAACAGAGTCAAAAGAAACAATGGATGCCTTTGCTGATGTGATGATTCAAATCGCTAAAGAAGTGGAAGAAAATCCAGGTATCGTATTAGAGGCACCACATACAACCGTCATTGGCCGATTGGATGAAGTACAAGCAGCACGACAACCCATCTTGCGTTATACAAAAGAGGAAGCGGCAGAGAAAGAGAAAGAAAAAGAAACTGTAAAGGCATAAAATAAAACTTTCATCAGTGGGGGGCATCCCCCACTGATGGTTAGTTAAGATCTACAGGATTCCATAGAGAAGATCAGTGGCTTTAAGTGCGTGGAACTAAGTTAGGTTAGACCAAGTTATTCCTTTGTTAGTTTTCTTCAACTTCTCAACTCTTGAAGTGGGGACTGTTATTAATGCGTGAAAAACTAATTTTGAAGTTGAACATACACTACCAGGAATGAAAAATAATTTTCTCACTAGTTCATTCTTTGGAGTTTCAAATAAATCCAAATCAATACCCAATATATCTATTGTAAGTAGGGCTTATTTAAGCTGATTTTATGTTCCGTTCATAGGAGTGAAAGATATGACCATCGATTATGTCCGTAAACCGGAGTGGCTCAAAATTAAATTAAATACCAATGAACAGTATACAGGACTAAAAAAAATGATGCGTGAAAAAAAGCTTCATACGGTTTGTGAAGAAGCGAAATGCCCTAACATTCATGAATGCTGGGCTGTACGCAAAACGGCAACCTTTATGATTTTAGGAAGTATATGCACACGTGCCTGCCGATTCTGTGCGGTTCAAACAGGGCTTCCGACAGAGCTTGATTGGGAAGAGCCGGAACGTGTGGCAGAATCAGTGGAGCAAATGGGCTTAAAGCATGTCGTGATTACGGCTGTTGCCCGGGATGATCTAAAAGACGGCGGGGCTGGAGTTTTTGCGGAGACGGTACGAGCGGTGAGGCGTCGTAATCCATTTTGCAGCATTGAAGTCCTTCCATCCGATATGAGTGGGGAATATGACAACTTAAAAACATTAATGGATGCAAAGCCAGACATTTTAAATCATAACATTGAAACCGTCAGACGCTTATCACCGACAGTTCGTGCACGTGCAACATATGAACGTTCGCTGGAGTTTTTGAGACGTGCAAAACAAATGAATACCAATATTCCAACGAAATCAAGCATTATGATTGGTCTTGGAGAAACGAAAGAAGAAATCATGGAAACGATGGATGATCTTCGTGCTAACGATGTGGACATTATGACAATTGGTCAATATTTACAGCCGACGAAACGCCATTTAAAAGTACAAAAATATTGGAGTCCACAGGAGTTTAATGAATTAAAGGAAATTGCATTGTCAAAAGGGTTTAGTCACTGTGAAGCAGGCCCGCTTGTTCGCTCTTCCTATCATGCGGATGAACAGGTCCGTGCTGCAAAAGCGAATGTGTAACTTTGAAAGGCAGGACACTGGTGAGAAGGAGAGGGTTGAATGGTTATTACGTTAACAGAGGCGGCGTTGAACAAGCTAAAAGAAATGGTGTTCAAGGACGAACAATCTCCTCGAATTGACGCTGATGTAGCTGGTGGATGCGGGATGACTGTCAAGTTTACGCTTATTTTTGATGAACCGCGACGAAACGATACGCTTATTGAATATGAGGGAATCCAGATTCAAATCGATCGTTTTACAAAGCGTTATTTAGATGAAGAGACACAAATTGATTATACAGTCGATCAAGGCTTTCTGGTTGGAGAAAGCTTTGCCTCAAGTGCATGTGCAATTGAAATAGATTAATACAAGGCAGCAGACTATATAAATCGAGAACCTTTGTGAGGCTTATTCTAGATGAAAGAACAGAAAAGCGCAGATAGGGTAAGGCTCAATACTAATTGGGATATTCACAAAGAGAAATAGACCTCTTTTTTATCAAAGGCTGTTTTCGCAAACTTTGTTGCTATTTAACAAGTAGTAGGGAGTGGTTGATTTCCGCTCCAGGTTACTCGCTTTCCGCGGGGCGTGCGGTGAGCCTCCTCGGCTTACAGCCTGTGGGGTCTCACCTGTCCCGCTGCTCCCGCAGGAGTCTCGCACCTTCCGCTCCAACCAACCTTAAACGCTTATCTTTTAAGAAACCTATCTAAAAACAACAATCTTTTAGAAAAGAGCCTTATCAAAAATATAGACACAGCCTTAAAGAACGGAGGAAGAGCGTTGAATACACAAGTAAATGATAGCCGTGCAAGATTATTAATTTCTTGTCCAGAGAAGCCTGGTATTATCTCGACTGTCACTAACTTTTTGTTAGAACATAAAGCAAATATTGTACATTTTGACCAACATACAACGGACCCACAGTCGGGTATATTTTTTATGAGAATTGAGTTTGATTTGGCAGACTTTGATTCTTCATTTGAAAAACTTGAACAAGATCTACATATGTTGGCACGAGATTATGCTTTAGATTGGAAATTGAGCAGCAAGAAACAAATAAAACGAATGGCCATCTTTGTTTCCAAAGCAGATCACGCCCTTATGGAACTGATTTGGCGTTGGAAATCCAAAGAAATTGAAGTGGAAATTCCTATGGTCATCAGTAACCATGCTGACTTAAAAGAAGTAGTTGAGAGTTATGGCATTCCGTTTTATCATATGCCAATGTCTAAAGAAACGAAAGAAGAATCCGAACAGAAAGCATTAGAACTATTGAAAGGGAAAGCAGACCTTATCGTCTTGGCAAGGTATATGCAAATTCTTTCCCCTAATTTTATATCCAAATACCCGAATCAAATTATTAATATCCACCATTCCTTCTTGCCGGCATTTGTTGGGGCAAACCCCTATGTGAGAGCGTTTAACCGCGGAGTCAAGTTGATTGGAGCAACTGCACATTATGTTACCAATGATCTTGATGAAGGCCCAATTATTGAACAAAATGTACAGCGAATTAATCATCGATATACAGCAGAAGATTTAAAGATTGCCGGGCGTCATGTGGAAAGAAAGGTTCTTGCCGAAGCCGTTTCCTGGCATGTTGAAGATAAAGTAATTGTTCATGGTAATAAAACGATTGTATTTGCATGAGGCACTTTTATAAGGCGATCTACCTTGTTAAGCTTCGACTTGCTAAGTGAATGCCAATAGCGTTGAAATCACGAATATAATGAAGGGGATATGGGGTGAGGCTGTTGTCGGGAAGAGAGATTGTATCTGAGGCAACTAATATCATGTTAGCTATTGGGTGGATATGGTTCTTCCTTCAAAATAAACGAGAGTGTACAGTGAATCTCATACATATTATGCTGCTTGTTGGTGCACTTGTTATATTGCCGATTTCACTATATAAAGTGTTCAATACTTGGTTGTTTTGATAGTATGATACATCATAATGAAAGTTAGGGCGGGATTTTTCAAAAAATAATTTTTCGCCAGTCTCAAAAAAGCAGGTCGGTACAACGGTTCTGGTGTGAAAATAATTTAAAATGAAAGATTATGTGTTTTTGCTTTTTATGATGATTGTTACTTTACCCGTTCGTAAAAGTACCCTTTTACGAACGGGTTATTTTTGCCCAAAAAAGGCTGTTTTTTACGTTCGTTTATGTCTAAAAATTATTTATGAACGTTTTTGATGGAATAGGACATATATATTCTTGTTTCATACGTAGTTTTAGTAAGATCTATTCTAAACAATCTCCATGATTCTAGACACCTGAATGGAGAAGATGTTTTGTTGCGGATCCTTTAAAAAAACGGTCTGTTCAGCAAGGTTAAGCTTAAAAATACGTCCTTTGCATCTTTGTAATATGCCATTCTGGTAATAGTTAATTGTGACTAAGCGATTTTGTGTTAATCCTTTTAATATCATTGTGCTTGCTCTCCTCTAAGTAGTTATTAAATGTCTAACATAAACATAGTAAGCGTTTTCAAATAAAGGTATAAAACATTATGAAACTTTAATAAAGGTAAGTGTTAAGTTAAGCGCTTAACTTATGTTTTTGGATAGTATACGCTTACATTTTTATGTTTGTCAATAAGAAATGAGCTGGGATTTTCTCATTTTATTATATTGGAAGAGTGTTGAAATGAAAAGCATATTGGTAGGAAGCATGGATGGAGAAAGACATTTTATCCGTTGAATCCATAGAAATAAAAGCATAATACGGGATTGATCAGTTTGACATGAACAGTCATGGCGGCAATTATCGCATCTGAAATATATGGTTGTCATTCGTTTAGAATAACGTTTATTGAATATTAATAATAATTTAATTTTTTCTGAAAATTGTATTGCCTAATCGTAAAAATCTCTATATAATTTAAAAATATAAGGAAAGCGCTTACCTAGAAAATCACCTTGTATTGGGCTTATATCATTTAAGGTAAGAAAGGAGTCCATCAATGAAAAAGGAAGAAAAAAGTTTGTTGTTAATGAAAGGCATAAAGAAAAGCTTTTCAAACAATCATGTTTTAAAAGGAATTGATTTGGATGTCGTTCCAGGAGAAGTGCACGTACTGCTTGGGGAAAATGGCGCAGGAAAATCGACGCTCATTAAAATCCTGACAGGTGCCTATGAAAAAGATGCAGGTGAAATTTATTGGGAAGGTCAGCTTGTAAACATCAATACCCCTATAGATTCTATGAATTTGGGTATTGCAACTATTTATCAAGAGCTGAATGTTGTTCCGCAGTTAAAAGTGTACGAAAATATTTTTCTTGGTCGCGAGCTAAAGAAAGGAGGAAAAGTATCCACTTTAGACCGCAAACAAATGAAAGAACAGGCTAAACACTATTTAAAAATGCTTGGCCAGAGTCCAGATTTGGCTGATCGTAATTTAGGTGAGTTAGGAATTGGCCAACAACAATTAGTCGAAATTGCTAAAGCGCTTACGCTCGATGCGAAGCTCATCATTATGGATGAACCGACAGCGAGTTTGAGTGGAGCGGAAGTGGAACAGCTGTATCAGACGGTTGAAGGATTGACGGAAAAAGGGATTGCTATTGTCTTTATATCCCACCGCCTTGAAGAAATTAAGAGAATGGGTGATCGAATTACGATTTTACGTGATGGATTTAAAATCGAGACCCTTCCAGTGAAGACAACGAGCACAGATAAGTGGATAGAACTAATGGTAGGACGCACATTAAATGAGAAGTATCCGAAGCAATCATTCAAGCTTGGCGACGAGGGCTTCCGTGTAGAAAATCTGAAAGTGAAAGACACCGAGCATCCACTATCCTTTAATATTCGCTACGGTGAAATTGTAGGGATTGCAGGACTTGTTGGAGCAGGACGCACGGAATTGGCGAGAGCGATTTTCGCAGCCGATCCGAAGGAAGGCGGAAAAATATTTATCGATGGAATAGAAGTAAATATTAAAACCCCTCGTGATGCGATTAATGCAGGGATTGCCTTTATCACAGAGGATCGCAAAAATGAAGGACTGCTGCTGGATCAGCCGCTTGATTTCAATATTGCACTCGCAAATATGAAAGCTTTCCAGAATAACAGATTAATAAATTTAAAGAGAATTAAAGACACAGCAGAGGACTACATAAAAGAATTAAAGGTTCGACCGGGAAACATCGAATTGAACGCACGTAAGCTGAGTGGAGGAAATCAGCAAAAGGTTGTTATTGCTAAATGGCTTTGTACACAAGCCAAGGTCTTTATCTTTGATGAACCGACCAGGGGAATCGATGTGGGAGCCAAGGTTGAAGTATATCGCTTAATGAACCAATTGGTAGAGAACGGAGCTATTGTATTAATGATTTCTTCCGATTTACCAGAAATCTTAGGGATGTGCGATCGCATCCTCGTTATGAGCGAAGGCAAGCTGACAGCTGATCTGTCTCGTACGGAAGCATCACAAGAGAATATTATGAAAGCGGCTACAGGAGGGTGAAAAATGGCTGAAATTATTGTAGATAAAACAAAAACAGCAAAAGAAGGAAAACCTGCACGATATTATTTGGAAAAGTTTGGTGCTCTAATTGGTTTAGTATTATTAAGTGTTATCCTCACAGTTTTATCAGACAAGTTTCTAACGGTCAACAATGTTATGAATATCGCTCGTCAGTCATCGATTAACGCCATTTTAGCATTAGGGATGCTATTGCCGATTTTAACGGCCGGGATTGACTTATCTGTAGGATCGATTCTTGCCATCGCCATCATGTTAATGGGTGTTGTCACGGTCAATATGGGAATGAGTCCATTTATTGGAATACTCGTTTGTTTATTGGTAGGGGCTTTCTTCGGTTGGTTAAACGGAATCATGTTAACGAAACTGCGTTTACCGCATCCGTTTATTTCAACGCTTGGAACGATGAACATTGCAAGGGGACTAGCGCTTATTATTACTGCAGCAGCCCCGATTGCAGGCTTTCCATATATGATCCAGTTTTTAGGGAGAGAATTTGTTGGTCCAATTCCAGTGAGCTTTTTGCTTGTTATCGCTATGTACGTCATTTTCCATATCTTCTTAACAAGAACGCAAACAGGCCGATACATTTATGCAATCGGCGGAAACAAAGAAGCGGCCCACTTGTCCGGTATCAATGTTAATCGAGTGTTGGTCATCGTTTATACGATCAGCGGTTTTATGGCAGGTCTTGCCGGTTTAGTCATGGTAGGACGAGTAAACTCAGCCTTCCCGCTTGCAGGATTATCGTATGAGCTGGATGCAATTGCTGCCGTTATTATCGGTGGAGCCAGTTTCTTCGGTGGAGTTGGGACAGTCTGGGGTACATTAATCGGTGCAATGATTATTGCGGTATTAAGAAACGGACTGAACCTTCTAAATGTATCAGCTGACTTCCAAATGACGGTTATCGGTTTAGTTATTATTGCTGCTGTGTATGTCGATGTGCTTCGTCAAAGAAAAAGCAAGAAGGGGTAATGGTGTACTCAAATCCTTATTTTGGAATCTCGGTTAAGCGCTTTCTTCAAAATGATAATTTTAGAGAGAAAACAGGGGGAGAAAAGAATGAGAAAATTTGGATTGGTATTAGCAACGACGGGTTTATTATTATCAGCGGTTGGATGCAGCCAGGGATCTTCAGAAAAAACAGGAGGAGAAGGCGGAGCAGAGAGCGTTGCTGTTGTTTTAAAAACATTGAGCAGCCCGTATTGGAAATACGTTGAAGCTGGAGCGAAAAAGGCAGGAGAGGACTTAGGCGTGGATGTAACGATTGTAGGTCCATCAGCGGAATCGCAAATTATGGAGCAGGTAAACATGATTGAAGACTCTCTCAACCAAGCTCCTGGCGCTCTTGTTGTGTCACCATCACAGCCAGATACGGTGGTACCTGTATTGGAGCAAGCAACACAAAGCGATCTTCCAGTCCTTTTAATAGACACCGATGCTGATTTTGAAGGCAAAACGTCCTTTATCGGAACAGAAAACTTCCCTGCAGGTCAAGAAGGCGGTAAAGTGTTAGCTTCTATGCTTCAAAAAGGGGATAAAGTCGCATTGATTGCAGGCGCGTTAGGTAACGAAGCAACGGATCAGCGCATTAAAGGTGCAAAAGAAGCATTAGAGGCAGCGGGAATGGTAGTGGTAGCTGAGCAGCCGGCTGACAGTGATAAAACAAAAGCGATGTCAGTTATGGAAAACATTTTGCAAAAAAATCCGGATATAAAAGGTGTGTTCAGTGCAAATGATGACATGGCGCTAGGCGTATTACGCGCCCTTGAAGCAAAAGGATTATCGATTCCAGTAATTGGTACAGATGGTACGGTTGAAGCTGTTGAGTCCATTCTAGACGGAAAGCTGGCAGGAACGATTGCGCAAAGTCCGTATGACATGGGATACCAAGGTGTAGAAAATGCGGTAAAAGCAGCGAAAGGTGAAAAGATTGAAGAGCGTATCGACAGCGGTATCGATGTGATTACAAAGGAGAATGCACAAGAGAAGTTAGATTTCCTGCAAAGCATCTCTAAATAATAAGGTGGATCTTGAAGAGATAGGAAGCAGCCAGGAGATTTTTCGAAAAGCGCCTGATTGCTTCTGATTGTTCCGAAACCATACAGGGGTAGCTGAGTTTGCAAATCGTTCATGCACATTTAGCAACTTGGCTTATTTCCGTATAGAGAAGGAGATGATAGTATATGAAAAAAATTCGATGGGGAATTTTGAGTGCAGCAAATATCGCCTATGATCAGCTCTTACCCGCTTTAAGACGTTCTGATCGCGCTGAAGCAGCGGCGATTGCAAGTAAAAGCGAGGGCCGCGCAGAAAGGTTCAACATTCCGACAATATATCGAAAAGGGTTATGAATCCTTATATAACTCTTCTGCGGCACAAGATTTGACTGATGAACGCAGTGCAGTTCGGATAGAAAGATAAAAGAGGGAAAACGACCAATGTCTAAATAACGGATAGGTGCTATCAATAGGCAGTACTGCTTCCGGCGGTACTGCCTATTCGTCAAAAAGAAAGGGCTCCCATCAAATAGAATTCTATTTATTAGGGGAACTGCCCGTTGAAAGGGGAGCAATTTATGAGAGAGGAGGGGCTTTATGTGAAACCGACTATCTATAATGTCGCTAAAGAGGCAGGTGTTTCAATTGCCACTGTGTCAAAAGTAATCAATCATACTGGACGCATAAGTGATAAAACGAGAAAAAAGGTATTTCAAACGATGGATAAGCTCAACTACCGTCCCAGTGTAGTAGCGTCTGCCTTAACAGGAAAACAAACCAAAACCATCGGCCTTCTTATCCCTGATATTTCCAACCCTTTCTTCGCTGAAATTGCCAGGAGCATTGAAGATCAGAGCTATGAACGGGGATTTAACGTCATGATGTGCAGTACGGATAACCTTACAGAAAAGGAAGAAAGGTATTTATCGCTTTTAGTTCGCCAGCAAATAGACGGCCTCATCGTAGCCTCGGCTTTTCGATGTACGAAATTGCTGGAAGATGTGGTAAAAGAAGTCCCTATTACTCTAGTAGCGTCAGAAATTCCTAAACTGTCCATTAATACGGTGACAGTGGATGACTATAAAGGGGGATACCTGGCTGCTTCGTATTTGCTGTCCTTAGGTCATACAAGAATCGCCATTATTGCAGAAGGGGTTCGAAGCAATAAACCCCGTGTCGATGCGTTTAGGGATGTGATGGAAGAGGCCAACATTCCGATACGCGATGGTTATATGATCAAAACGGAAGCATTAATGACCAGAGGCTATGAAAGTGCTAAACAGCTTTTCTCGCTGAAAGAGAGACCTACCGCCATTTTCGCCTGCAACGATTTATTGGCGAGTGGAGTTGTACAGGCGGCTAAGGAAGCGGGTTTAAGCATTCCTCAAGATGTATCCATCATCGGGTTTGATAATACCATCCTATCGACCAACACAAGTCCAATGCTAACGACGGTTGCCCAGCCAATCAAGGAAATGGGGGCAAAGGTGGTTGATTTGTTAATTGAAGAGATGAAAGAACCTAAAAGCCATAAAGAGCGTCTGCTTCTTTCTCCTGAGTTAATTGTCCGTCAATCGACAGATACATATAAAGAAGGTTATTTGATTCGTAAATAATAGTGAAAAGGGTGAGGGTTTAATGGCATTAGTAAAGATGAAAGATATTTTAGCAAAAGCGGAGCAAGATAATTATGGAGTGGGTGCTTTTAGCGTTGCCAATATGGAAATGGTGATGGGAGCTATTAAAGCAGCTGAAGAGTTACGTTCTCCTCTAATTCTTCAAATTGCGGAAGTTCGGCTCAATCATTCACCTATTCATATGATTGGTCCTCTAATGGTAGCTGCAGCAAAAGAGGCGAAAGTCCCTGTAGCGGTTCATTTTGATCATGGGATGACTCTTGAGAAAATTAAACAGACGTTAGAAATCGGCTTTAGCTCTGTTATGTATGATGGCTCGCACCATCCGCTGGAGGAAAACATTCAAAAAACAAAAGAAGTGGTTGAACTGGCTAAACAATACGGAGCAACAGTAGAAGCAGAAATCGGAAGGGTCGGGGGCAGTGAAGATGGCTCGGAAGATATCGAAATGCTGCTTACGAGTACGGAAGAAGCAAAACGATTTGCAGAGGAAACGAATATAGATGCGTTAGCCATCGCGATTGGAAATGCACACGGCATGTATAACGGGAATCCTAACCTGCGATTGGATCGCTTGCAAGAAATTAACGAACAAGTGGATATTCCATTAGTATTGCACGGCGGGTCTGGTATTAGTCCTGAAGATTTTAAAACATGTATTCAAACCGGAATCCGCAAGATTAACGTTGCGACTGCCACTTTTAACAATGTCGTTCATACTGTCAATAAGTCAGGCGAAACGGCACCTTATGCCGACTATTTTGCGTTGCATCAAGATGTCATCCATGCAGCGTATGAAAATGTGAAACACCATATGCAAATATTCGGCAGCTGCAATAGAGTTCAAGCAAAAGAGGAAACTCTTCTCACCTTTTAAACAGGCTGAAAACGTTTTTTATATATAAGAAGAAACAGGAGCGGTGTTTAACCGGCTCCTGTTTCCTTTTTATACGAGCGCTTTTTGAATTTTATCAATGAATGTTAATGAGCGGCCTGTTCCGATGGCCACCGCTTCCAATGGACTTGGTGCGATATTAACAGGAACGACGATAACATCACTCAGCCACTCCTGCATGCCGTTTAACAAAGCACCGCCTCCACATATGATAACCCCGCGGTCCACGATATCGCCGCTTAATTCAGCAGGACAATCTTCCAATGTCGCGCGAATAGCTTCTAAAATATGGAGTATTGATTCTTTAATGGCAGCTTGAATTTCATGAGAATTGACGGTGATCGTTTTCGGCAGGCCTGTTACTAAATCACGCCCGCGTACTTCCATCGTCTTTTCTTCATGTTCAATGGGAGCATAGCCGATTTCCATTTTAACCTGTTCGGCTGTTCGTTCCCCGATGAGTAAATTGTACTTTTTGCGAATATGCTGGATAATATCATCGTCTAAATTATCTCCGCCGATGCGAATCGAGTTGCAAGAAACAACCCCTCCAAAGGAAATAATCGCGACCTCTGTTGTGCCACCGCCGATATCCACGACAACGTTTGCCACGGGCTCCTCTACAGGCAAGTCCGCCCCGATGGCAGCCGCTACAGGTTCTTCAATTAAATGGACTTCTTTGGCCCCGCAGTTTTTTACTGCATCATGGATGGCACGGCGCTCTACTGTAGTAGAACCGGATGGTGTACAAACCACAACAGTCGGTTTACGAAGGGAGAACCCCGATGTTTTCGTGATTTTTTTCATAATATGTTTCAGCATGCTTGTAGTGACATCAAAATCAGCGATGACTCCTTTTTTTAACGGACGCATAGCGACGATTCTGCCGGGAGTTTTCCCGATCATGCTTTTTGCTTCCGCACCTACAGCCAATACATTTTTTGTTTCTGTATCGATCGCCACGACCGAAGGTTCGTTTAAAATAATACCTTTATTTTTACTATAGACAAGGACATTGGCTGTCCCTAAATCGATTCCAATCTCAGTGTTTGAAAACATTTTTTCACCCAATTTCTTTAGAGTTGCAGTCTCACATAGATATTCTATAGTTTATGACGAATTTTGGGGGTAGGGGAATAGTGCAAAATATGGAATATAGGTGGCTCGTGTAACACGGGGAAAGCACCCGTGTTACACGAGCCACCTATAACCGGTTCGACAAGCCGCCATATGGCGGCTTGTCGAATGCTTATATAAAGAGCGTTGGACCTAATCAAGAGGAGGGAACGGAGAAGCCGGTAAGGCATAAAAGTTATAGGTAATGTAAAGAAAGTAATGTGATTGACATGAAAAAGGATAAAAATGAACCGTGAAAAAAGTCCAGGGTTTAAGGGTATTTTTGTCGAAGAAGTAAAAAAATAAACGAACGAAGGGGAATACATAATGGAAATATTAGGAGTAATTGCAGCTTTTTTCATCTTATATGAGTTGATTAAAACGAAAAATGAGCTGATCGACTTGAATGAAACAGTTAAAGAACTAAAAAAACAATTGGAGAAGAAGAAAGATTAAAGATGGAAGAACAGAAAAGTGGAAAAAGTAAAAAGGAATCAAAAATTTTAAAGGTTAAGTTGGATTCATATATAATGGAGGTGTCGCATTTTACATAGAAGGATGTTTTCCTGAGCAAAAGGCAACAGTGTTCAAGGAAAAGGCCTAATAGAAAGAAAGAAGGAGAAAATGTGAGTAGATTATCTTCATCCGCCACGATGTTTGCTTCTATTCAGTGGCTGTTTTTCATTTTTGCCAATACAGTTGTTGTTCCCATTTCCATTGGAGATGCGTTTCAATTGCCGCCTGAACAAATTGCGTTCGCGGTGAGGAGTTCGTTTATCGTCACGGGAATCGCCTGCTTGCTCCAAGGATGGATTGGACACCGTTATCCCTTATTGGAAGGACATTCAGGTATATGGTGGGGACTTATTCTGAGTTTATGTACGTCCGCTTCTTCTGTCGGTATGACATATGGGGAGGTAGGCGGGGGCTTGGCGCTCGGGATTTTGCTGGCGGGTGCAGCGACCGCGCTCATCGGGGTTTTTAATTTAGTTCCGCTTTTACAAAGGATTTTTACGCCGATGGTCATGAGCATTTACCTGCTATTATTGGCTATCCAGCTTATTCTTATTTTCTTTAAAGGCATGTTAAAGGTGACAGATGAGGGACATCTGGATTTGCCGGTCAGCCTTTTTTCCATGGCTATCGTGCTTCTTGTGACCGTCATCAGTATAAAAGGCAAGGGATTGATCAGCAATTTTGCGATTTTAATTGGAATTATGGTGGGATGGGTTTTGTATATTCTGTTATTCCCGACAACAGAGTCTGTCAGCAACAGTCACTTCACCTTTTCGCTCTTTCCATGGGGAGAACCGCAGCTTCAGGTTGGGATCGTCATTACGGCTTTTTTAGCGGGGATGCTAAATGCGAGTAACACATTGGCTTCCATTCGGGCATCGGAAAAGCTTCATGGAACCAGGACGGAAAACCGCCAATATCGGAGTTCATTCACCATTACAGGGATTTTCACTTGTATTGCAGCTGTCTTCGGTCTTGTTCCTTACGCACCGTTTACGTCTTCCATCGGCTTTTTGGAAAGTACGAGAATTTTAGAGAAAAAACCTTTTTACATCGGAGGCGCTTTATTTGTGATGCTTGGCGTTATCCCGGCATTGGGGGCGCTATTTTCGACATTGCCTGTCACTGTAGGAAATGCTGTGTTATTTGTCGCATATCTGCAATTGTTTGGAACAGCTTTGCGCAGTATTCAAACGTATACGTTTAATTCCAAAACGATTTATCGTATCGCTTTTCCAACTTTATTGGGCGTATCTTTAATGAATGTGTCCCCGAATCTGTTCAGTGATATATCCGTTTATGTTCGACCTCTTATAAGTAATGGACTATTAATGGGAATTTTATTGGCCATTCTGTTCGAGAAGGCGGTAAAGTGGTCAAACTACGAGTGAAGCAAAATGATAAGCTTTCATATCATCATAGGTATGAAAGCTTATTTTTTATTGTCTTGTTCCTGTGAATTATCTACTAAATAAAAAGGTTAATCGAGCGTGATGAGTCGTTTATATAATAGAAATTATGCAATGACTATGAATATAGTAGTAGTTATGCGATTAACCTTTTCCCCTCTCTCTTATTTTCATAAAATAATTTCTCGGAAAAATAAGTCTATATGATTATTGTTGTATAAAAATGGTAGTTTATAATCGAGGTATAATGTAAAAATTCAGAAAAATTAATCTATTATAAAGTGAGGGGCAGAAAGGTGAGAAGATTAAGAAGGTCTGTGGAAAAAAGAAAAAGAGAATTGATTAAAATGGCAAAGGCAACAGCTGGAACCGTAGTGGCCGGAAGCTTTTTATTTGGCTCGACTTTATCAGTGCCTGTACAAGCTGCCACTACTTCAAGCGGGATAGCAGAGTCAGCACCGATTGACAGTAACATTATTCCAGAAGAACGACTTGCGAAGGCGTTGCAGGAGCGAGGAATTATTTCAAAAAATGCATCAGCTGCAGAAGTTCAAAAAGCAGTGAAACAATACATTAAACAAAAGAGCGGCGAGGCGACTCTGAAACAAGCTCATCATAACGATAAAGAAATGGATCGGAAAGCAAAGGAGTTTTTAACGAAGCAAAAGGAAAAATTGGCCAAGCAGTTAGGTAAGGGGCATGAGAATTTTAAAAAAGGAAAACCGACTGGAGCGGTCAAAGTAGACTCGGCGAAGCAAGCAGGCTATAACGGAGGAGTTCGCACGGATAAAGTACTCGTTTTACTGACGGAGTTTTCCGATTTTAAGCATAATAATGTCGTCCAAGAAGAAGGGTATATGTATGCCAAAGATTTTAACCGTGAGCATTATGAAAAATTGATGTTTGGGGAAGAAGAGTTTACGTTATTCAACGGTGAAAAAATCCAAACGTTCAAGCAATATTATGAAGAGCAGTCAGGCGGCAGTTATACGGTCGACGGAACCGTGTCTAAATGGTTAACTGTCCCGGGCGAAGCAAGAGATTATGGTGACGATAATCCAAATGGCGGCAACGATAACTTGGCTCCAAAAGGACCTCGCGATCTCGTAAAAGATGCATTGAAGGCGGCAGTTGAATCGGGCATCGACTTGGCTGAATATGATGAATTCGATTTATATGATCTTGATGAAGACGGGAATCAAAATGAGCCGGATGGCTTGGTGGATCACTTAATGATCATTCATGCGGGCACAGGCCAAGAGGCTGGCGGCGGTAAGCTGGGCAATGACGCTATTTGGTCGCACCGCTGGACGCTTGATGGTGTTCATAAAGTGGAGGGGACAAGAGCGAAAGTCAACTATTGGGGCGGTCAAATGGCTGCGTACGATTACACGATTCAGCCGGAAGATGGCGCCGTCGGAGTATTTGCGCATGAGTTCGGTCATGATCTGGGATTGCCTGATGAGTATGATACCCAGTACACAGGTGAGGGAGAACCGGTTGCTTCATGGTCCATCATGAGCGGCGGCAGCTGGAACGGCAAAGTGGCAGGAACGGCACCATCCAGTTTTTCTCCGCAAAACAAAGAATTTTTCCAAAAAGTCATGGGCGGCAACTGGGCGAAGATGATTGAAGTCGATTATGAAGACATTACGAAAGACGGTGTAGCGGCCATCATTGACCAAAGCGTCACAAAGTCCAAAAATCCGGGAATCGTAAAAGTGAATTTACCGCAAAAAGAAGTGGACGGAATTACACCTCGTTTCGGCAAAAAGTATTATTACAGCACAAAAGGCGACGATCTTCATACAAGCCTTGTGACGCCTCAGTTTGACTTGACGAATGCGACGAATGCCATCTTCGATTACAAGGGATATTTCGATATTGAGTTTGAGTATGATTACTTATATGTAAACGCTGTAACAGAAGATGGAGAGAAGACATTGATTGATACAATCGGTGATGGCGATACGGATGGAGATGCACGGGCCGAATCTTCAAAAGGCGAGTGGGTGGACAAGTCGTACGATTTAAGCCAATTTTCAGGCAAAAAAATCAAGCTTGAATTTGAGTATGTGACAGACGGCGGATTAGCGTTGGATGGATTTGCATTAGATGATGCGAAGCTAACAGTAAATGGAGAAACGGTTTTCCAAGATGGTGCAGAAGGTGAGCCGCAATTTGAACTCGATGGATTTGAGGTATCGGACGGCAAGTATTTGAAAGATAACTATTATTACTTAGAGTGGAGAAACTATGCGGGTGCCGACCGATCTCTTGCTTATTCGCGCGGTGCTAAGTACAATACGGGATTAGTCGTATGGTACGGGGATGAAAGCTTTACAGACAACTGGGTCGGAATGCATCCGGGTAAAGGGTTTTTAGGTGTGGTTGATGCCCATCCGGAAGCGGTGGCAAATACGGCAGGAAAGTATACGCAAAGCACCCGCTATCAAGTAGCGGATGCCGCCTTCTCATTGGATGCTACACCTGCGTTTACGGTTTCTAATCCTATTCGGGGCATTTACAATTTTACAAGTTTACCAGGGGTAAGCATTTTCGATGATCATCAGTTTTACATGGATCAAGATATCGAGGATGCAGGGCGGCTTGTTCCAAGGCACGGCTTGAAGTTCCAAGTTGTCGGTGAAGCGCAGGACAATTCGGCAGGTGCTGTTTGGATTTATAGAAATACAATGGAATTGAATTAACAGAAGCAAAACCTGCTAAAATCGCAAGGGGATGGATTAGATGATATATCTTTATATATCATCCGATCCATCCTCTTTTTATTCCACATAAAGAGCGTGAGAAAGTAAAGGGACCGGTAAAATTTAATCATAGAAAAGAGAAGAATTTGCCACAATAAAACAATAAGGAAAAACAAGTGAAGTTTACAGCTTTACACTTGTCAAAAAAACGTTGAATTGTAAACAAGGCCTCTTTATAATATGTTAAGTGTCAAGTTTTTAGTTTACATATGTAAAATTAGGGGGTTGCCAATGACAAAAGTTAAAAATATATCCAATCGAAAGCTGTTAAGCATCGCCGGGCTTGGATGGCTGTTTGATGCGATGGATGTAGGGATGTTGTCCTTCATTATGGCTGCGCTGCAGAAAGACTGGAATTTATCCGTACAGCAAATGGGCTGGATTGGAAGCGTCAACTCAATCGGAATGGCTGTCGGCGCCTTGTTGTTCGGTTTGTTGGCAGATAAAATCGGACGTAAACAAGTCTTTATTATGACACTGTTATTATTTTCGGTTGGAAGCGGGTTGTCTGCTTTCACGACAACGCTTGCGATGTTTTTGCTGCTTCGCTTTTTCATCGGAATGGGGCTTGGAGGGGAACTTCCTGTTGCTTCTACATTGGTTTCAGAAACCGTACCTGCGAAAGAGCGGGGAAAAGTGGTCGTTTTGCTTGAAAGCTTTTGGGCGGGAGGATGGCTGATTGCTGCACTTATTTCTTTTTTCGTCATTCCCAAATTCGGATGGCAAACGGCTCTGCTGTTAAGTGCTCTTCCGGCGTTCTATGCTTTATATTTACGATGGAATTTACCGGATTCACCACGCTTTGAACCGGTTCAAACGGAAAAAAGATCGGTGTTTCAAAACATAGCGGAGGTTTGGTCGAAACCGTATCGACGTGAAACCATCATGCTTTGGATTCTTTGGTTTTGTGTCGTTTTTTCCTATTACGGAATGTTTTTATGGCTGCCGAGTGTTATGGTCATGAAAGGATTCAGTCTCATTAAAAGTTTCGAATATGTCTTGATCATGACATTGGCCCAGCTTCCAGGATATTTCAGTGCCGCTTGGCTGATTGAACGGGCAGGGAGAAAGTTTGTATTGATCACTTATTTAACGGGAACGGCAGTGAGCGCCTACTTTTTCGGAAACGCGGATTCGCTTCCGTTATTGCTCACATCAGGTATTTTCCTCTCGTTCTTCAACTTAGGAGCCTGGGGCGGTTTATATGCCTACACGCCGGAGCAGTATCCGACAAAAATTCGTGGAACAGGAGCCGGGATGGCCGCATCATTCGGCCGGGTCGGCGGTATTCTCGGACCGCTTTTAGTCGGGTATCTTATTGCACAGAAGACATCGATTACGACCATTTTTGTCATCTTCTGTATTGCCATTATAATAGGAGCTATATCAGTTTTATTATTAGGAAAAGAAACGAAAGCGATAGAGCTCGAATAAATAAAAATGTACAAGACAAAAGACATGGATGAATAACGTCCATGTCTTTTGTTTTAGGAAGAAGAAAAGCGGTTACATCTATAGTAAGAATAGAATAGGAGGAGAAAGAATGAGACAACGATATTATGTTTCGGTTGAAAGTGGAGAAATACATGATGAGAAATTGGATGATCAGGTCCACTATTATGAAATAGAAGCAACAAGCCGACAAGTTCGTGAAATTGAGATGCTCTTGAGTGAGCTGGAAGAGACGGAATATGATCCGAAACCCATTGTCAAATCATTTAATGAAGAAAACGGAGATGAGATTCGAAGTGAGCAGCATTATTTAATGACAGAGCTCTATGAGAAAATTTATGGCTTTGGCACAAATGAAACAAAACGGGAAATCCAATCACTCGGCATTTTAAAACAGCTTTGATCAAGCTGTTTTTTTTATGCGTCAATAGTCCTTACTCTCAGCGAAAAAGAGAAGCAAAGGAGAGGAAAGAAGGAACTTTGGATACTTTTGTTTAAAGTATTATATAAAGTAAACCTTCAATCAATGGAGGGTGCTGTCCGTTAGAACGGGATAAATTAAGCAGATGAGGAGAGAGGCAGGATGGAACAACAAGTACGCATCGGCAGCATTATTCGGGATCTGCGCAAATTGGTCGGCTTGTCACAAAAAGAATTGGCGGAAGGAATTTGTACGCAGGCCCAAATCAGCAAGCTGGAAAACGGGGATGAGTATCCTTATAGTATTACGTTATATGAGATTTCAAAGCGCCTTGGTGTAGATATGAATTATTTTTTTCATAGCATTGAGACACCAAGACTTGATTATGTAGAAGAAGTGAAACATTTAATAAGGCAATATATCCGAAAGAGAGATTATGAATCGGTTGCCCACATCATCCATCGAGAAAGCAATAGCCCGCTTTTTCAAACCCCTGCCAATAAACAGTTTTTACTGTGGCATGAGGGGATATGCCATTATTATGTCTATAAAAATAAAGAGCTGTGTTTAGCTAAACTTCATGAAGCCATCAAGCTTACCCAAACAACAGATTCTTATTATAAAGAGCGGGAAATTGAAATTTTAAACAGTATCGCCATCATTTACGATGAAGAAAAAGAGTTTACAAAAGCGATTGAGATTTACAGAACGGCGTTAGCCCAATTAAAGTATTTGCCTCAAGTCAAAGATGAAAAGATTAAAATTCGCATTTTATATGGATTGGCTCGGACGTTAACGGAAATGGGAGATTATAAAGAATCGTTAATGTACAGTGAGAGAGGCATTCATCTATGCATCAGCTGCGAGTCACTCTATTTATTCGGAGAACTGCATTATCAATCAGGCTGCAATTTAATTAAAATGGGGCAAAAAGAGAAGGGAACAAGCTACTTAGAAAAAGCCATCTTCATTTTTGAACTAGAAAAGAACGAGAAATTTGCCGGACTAGTCAGGCAGCACATGAAAAAATTATTGGGCCATTCAACAAATACTATATAGAAAGAGTGGGAGAACCCATACGGATTCTCCCGCTCTTTCTATTCGGGAAGGATGGATATTCTATCCATCCTTCCCGAATATTATTATAATTATATGTTTGCGGCAAAATAGGAGTTTATCGTTCATTTGATGCAGTTTTCTCGTATAGAACACGTGACAACGTTCCTACATCATTATAAGAGACAAGTTATAATAGTAACAATTAGTAAGACAACATTAGTGCAAAGGATGATGAAGATGAAAAAATGGTTAACAAGCATTTGTTTGGCAGTAACCCTTTTGGCGGGTTTTTCATCCGTTGGTTCTGCAGCCGAATTAAGCACATTCGCTGTGAATGAAGAACCGCAGCGATTGCCGAACCAGCATTAAAGTGAATAAATGAAGCAAATATGGTGACTCTTTTAACATAGTCCGACAGAATTCCTCTTACTCAAGGAGTGTGAAGGGCATAGCCCAGCGAGTAGGAAGGGGATGAATGTCGGTTCGGCGTAGCCGAAAAGCTTTTTGGTTGATAGAATCCCGATCCTTGTCGGAAGAAGGATAAATTTTCCATTATCTCTTCGAGCGAATATATGTTCGTTGTATAATGATGGCAAGGGAGGTGACCTCATGTATCGCACGTTGAAAACGGCCTTTACGGCTAATCAACAGACGCTTCAGCACTTGTTTGACATACGCCGGATGTGCGGAACGATTTGGAATGACTGCGTGCAGCTTGCCCGCTATTATTATCGGATTCACGGCTCGTGGATTCATCAAAGCGATCTTCAGTCTGAACTAAAAGGGTTGTACCCCCTTCACAGCCAGACCGTACAAGCCGTGTGTCACAAATTTCTCCATGCCCGGGATAGTGTTCGCAAAGCGCGGAAAACGGATAAGTCCATTCGGTATCCGTACAAGGAGAAGTTCGTCTTCCATCCAAAGTGGGTCGACAAATCCTTCGTGATCGAAGGACGCAAGCTGACCCTCAGCCTGGGCAGATGGAACAAGAAACAACAGGCACCACTTGTGTTGACGCTCGCATCGGTCCCAAACGGCGTGGTCAAAGAAGTAGAACTCGTCTATGACGGTCAGTGGCATGCTTGTTTATCGTATGAAGATGGGGTGCAGCCCGTACCGGTGCAGGACGGCCACACAGCAGCGATTGATCCCGGTGAGATCCATACGATTGCTACTGTATGTACAAACGGTCAAGCTCTCGTGATTTCAGGAAGGAAGATGCGCAGTATTCACCGGTTGCGTAATAAAAAAGTGAGAGAACTACAAATTCTCATGAGCCGGTGTAAAAAAGGTTCCAGGAAATGGCGTCAATACAACCGGGTGAAGAAATACATCCTCTCTAAAAGCGAACGGCAGCTAAAGGACATCTTGCACAAGACGACCCGTGCCTTTGTGGACTGGTGCATGGAACAAGGAGTCGGCCATGTCGCACTTGGTGATGTGGAAGGCGTGCAGCGGCACAGCAGCAAACGAAACAAACGTCGGAAACAAGTGCGTTCCAAAAAGGTGAACCAAAAACTCAGCAATTGGAGCTTTGGGAAGGTCACCGCTCAGTTAACGTATAAACTGGAAGCGGCCGGTATCTCGTTATCGAAAGAAAACGAAGCCTATACCACGCAAGCATGCCCTGCTTGCGGGAAACGGAACAAAGTCCGTTCGCGAAACTATCGCTGTGCCTGCGGGTATGAACAGCATCGGGATGTCCATGGTGCGGGGAATATCTTATCCCAGTATCTGCACAGGAAGTTCCTAAAAGTGATGATGACCAGTATCACGTATCTACAGCCTGTACAGGCGTAGTAGACGGGTAGAACCGCCCCGGGAGGAGAGGCCTTCGAAATCGACTCTCCTCCTGTTGCTTACGGTGGCAGCAAGCAGTCGGGAGACCCCTTGCGTCAAGACCACTGCTTCCATACGGGAGCGTCAGTCCCCTAGAAAGACGAGGGTGTCGTGTACGCCTATGGACATCGTCCAACTTCTGATTTCGAGGGGATCGACAAGAAACCCCCACCTCAAGCGCGAAGCGATAGGTGGGGGAGGTTCATGTGAATAACACCCCTTATGGAAAGAAGCGCGGCTGCTTAGCTGCGCTTCTTTCTTTTGACTGGCTATTTTCGTTTTTATTAGGTGATTTTAGGGAAAAGAAAAATAAAAAATGGAGAGCGCTTTCTAAAAACCTATCGCTTTTTATTGACAAACTTGTATATACAGGTTAATCTATAACTATCACCGGCTTGTATATACATGTTGGTGGTGAAGAGAACGTTTTAGCGAAGATGACTTATTGTCTTTGAAGAAAGCGGTATCAAGGACCAAGGGTTTTAAAGGATACAATTAAAAACATTTACAAAAAGTATAGACGAGCATAAATCGTTCTCGGTTTGCTGGAGAGGATTAGAATCCGTTTATTTTGCTAGATATGTAAACGGTAACAGGAGGATAGGGAAATGAGCGTAAATAAACAATCTGTCGAACAAATCATTCAGGCTGTCGGCGGTAAAGAGAATATCGCAGCTGCTACACATTGCGTGACGCGCCTGCGCTTTGCCTTAAAAGATGAGAGCAAAGTAGATAAAGAAGCGCTTGAAAGCATTGATCTTGTAAAAGGGTCATTCTCTACAAATGGACAGTTCCAGGTCGTAATCGGCCAAGGAACGGTTGATAAAGTATATAACGAAATGGTTGCCATGACAGGAATCGGCCAGGCAACAAAGCAAGAAATCAAAGATGCGGCGGCACAAAATTTAAATCCGCTGCAGCGTGCGATTAAAACATTGGCCGACATCTTCATCCCGATTTTGCCAGCTATCGTAACAGCCGGTTTACTTATGGGAATCAACAACATTTTGACGGGTCCCGGCATTTTCTTTGATGAAAAAGCATTGGTTGATGTATATCCACAATGGAAAGATTTTGCGAGCATCGTCAATTTGATCGCGAATACCGCATTCGTATTTTTGCCTGGTTTAATTGGATGGTCGGCTGTTAATCGATTTGGAGGCAATCCGTTACTCGGGATCGTTCTCGGTCTAATGCTTGTTCACCCGGATCTTTTAAACGCCTGGGGTTACGGGGCGGCAGAAGAAATTCCAACATGGAATCTATTCGGTCTTGAAGTTCAAAAAGTAGGCTATCAAGGACAAGTATTGCCGGTTTTATTAGCGTCTTACGTATTAGCAAAGCTTGAAATCTTTTTGAAGAAAAAGATTCCAGATGCATTTCAACTATTGCTTGTAGCACCGATTGCGTTATTATTAACAGGTTTTGTCTCATTCATTGCGATTGGTCCCATTACCTTTGCAATCGGTAATGTCATTACAGATGCGGTTGTAGGAATTTTCGAAGTAGCACCTATCTTAGGCGGATTGATTTACGGGGGCCTTTATGCACCGCTTGTTATCACAGGGATGCATCATACGTTCTTGGCGGTTGACTTACAGTTGATCGGAAGCACAGGCGGCACATTCCTATGGCCGATGGTAGCATTATCCAACATTGCCCAAGGTACGGCGGCATTAGCCATGATGCTTGTTCTAAAAGATGAAAAACTGAAGAGTTTGTCTGCGACATCAGCAATTTCTGCTTACCTTGGGATTACAGAGCCGGCGATGTTCGGAGTGAACTTGCGTTTCCGATTTGCGTTCATTTCAGCCATTATCGGTTCAGCGCTTGCAGGTGCATTCATTTCCGTGCAAGGAGTAAAAGCTCCTTCAATCGGTGTGGGCGGACTTCCTGGATTTTTATCTATCTTTCCGCAAAACTGGGGATCATTCTTTATCGGCATGGCTATCGTGTTAATCGTTCCATTCGTTTTAACACTTTTATTAGGAAAAATGCGTAAAGAAAAATAAAGAGAAAGACCTGTCAAAAAGGCGGGTTTAAGAATTTATAAAACTAGAACGATACCATCGAACATAAAAGCATACAGCTTGTTCAGCATGGTATCGTATCTTGCATTTTAAAAAGGTAAGAAAGTATAACTTTTTCGAAGGGTACTGGTGTCTAGCTCCAGCGCCTAGCTCAGCACGGGAAAAGATGATTGCCCTCATAAGGCAAAAAGCGTATACGGGGTCAATCCCTATTTCCTTTGGCCCACAGGAGGTGGGTTATGCCGACGTTGGTGATTGACGTGGCGAATTTAGTCGACCTTCATTGACCAAGGCGCTTGCGCTTTTCTTAAATCTATTTACTTAAATCATAAATGGCGGTGGAAGAAATGAAACACCCTTGGTGGAAAAAAGCAGTTGTCTATCAGATTTATCCAAAAAGCTTTAACGATACAAAAGGTAATGGTGTAGGCGATTTGCAGGGAATTATTGAAAAGCTGGATTATTTAAATGAATTGGGTGTCGATGTCGTTTGGCTGACTCCAATCTATAAGTCTCCGCAGCATGACAATGGATACGATATCAGCGACTATTATGATATTCATGAAGAATATGGCACGATGGAAGATTTCGATCGTTTATTGAAAGAAGCCCATAAACGCGGCATCAAAGTGATTATGGATATTGTCGTGAATCATACATCAACGGAACATGAGTGGTTCAAGCAGGCGGCTTCTTCAAAGGACAATCCGTATCGCGACTTCTATATTTGGCGTGATGGAAAAGAAGACGGCAGCGAACCGACGAACTGGGAATCCAAATTCGGGGGTTCGGCATGGAAATATGACGAGAAAACAGGGCAGTATTACTTGCATCTCTTTGATGTGACACAGGCGGATTTAAATTGGGAAAACGAAGAAGTCCGTCAAAAGGTATATGAAATGATGAATTTCTGGTTCGAAAAAGGAGTCGACGGCTTCCGCCTGGATGTCATCAATTTGATTTCCAAAGATCAGCGCTTCCCTGATGATGACGGATCTGTATCGCCTGGAGACGGACGCAAATTTTATACGGACGGCCCAAGAGTACATGAATTTTTGCAAGAGACCAATCGTGAAGTTTTCTCCAAATATGATGCGATGACAGTCGGGGAAATGTCCTCTACGACGATCGATCACTGCATCAACTATTCAAATCCGGAACGCCATGAGTTAAGCATGACCTTTAACTTCCATCATTTGAAGGTAGATTATGCGAATGGAGATAAATGGACCATCGCTGACTTTGACTTTTTGGCATTAAAACGTATTTTGTCGACATGGCAAACGGAAATGCATAAAGGCGGGGGCTGGAATGCGCTGTTTTGGTGCAACCACGATCAGCCGCGCGTTGTATCCCGTTACGGCGATGACGGAGAGTACCGGGTGGAATCGGCAAAAATGCTGGCGACCTCCATTCATATGATGCAAGGAACTCCTTATATTTATCAGGGAGAAGAATTCGGCATGACGAATCCGAAGTTTGACCGCATCGAAGATTATCGCGACGTTGAATCATTGAACATCTACAAGATTAAACGGGAACAGGGAATGAGCGAAGAAGAAATTTTGGCTATTTTAAAACAAAAGTCACGCGACAACTCCCGTACGCCTGTCCAATGGAACGATGGGCCGAATGCCGGTTTTACAGCAGGAACGCCATGGATCCATGCGGCGGCCAACTATCCGGAAATCAATGCAGAAAAGGCGCTGAAAGACACTAACTCGGTATTTTACCATTATCAAAAGCTCATCCAGCTCCGCAAGCAGTACGATATCATGACGGATGGCGATTACCAGCTCATCCTTGCAGATCATCCAGACATCTTTGCCTATGTTCGTAACGTCGAGAATGAAAAGCTTCTTGTCGTGAATAACTATTACGGGAAAGAAACGACGTTTGAACTGCCACAAGAAGTCGATGCAGCAGGATACAAAAGCGAAATCCTTCTTTCCAACTATGAAGGCTCCGGCAGTGATATTCATAAGGTGACATTGCGCCCGTATGAATCGGTTGTCTATCATTTGAAAAAATAACCTTTCATCGCTAAAAAAGCATTTTTAGCTAATAGGAGATTTCATTTCCCGTATGAGGGGAAAAATCTGACTGGCACAAGGTTCACTTTATCGGTACAATAAATAGAAACACTCTTATTGAACGAGGGGGTTCCGATACATCTATTTTAGATGCGTTGGGGCCCCCTCTTGCACAAGATCAAATAAATGCGGTGATGATAAAGATGAGAGAAAATAAATATTTAGCGATTTATAATGAATTGGCGGAAAATATTCAAACAGGCCGATTAAAGCCAAACACAAAATTGCCATCGGAAAATGAGCTGGTCGAACAATATGATACATCGCGTGAGACGATTAGAAAAGCGTTAACGATGCTATCCCAAAACGGCTATATCCAAAAAATAAAAGGAAAAGGTTCCTTTGTGCTGGATGTGACGAAATTTGATTTTCCCATTTCGGGCCTTGTCAGTTTTAAAGAATTGGCGCAAAAAATGGGAAAGCCATGGAAGACCATTGTGTACGAGTTTGATTTGGTCAAGCCGGATGACTATTTACAGCAGCAGCTTAACGTAACGAACAAAGAGCATGTATGGAAGGTGCTGCGGGCCCGTGAAATAGATGGCGAGCGGATTATTTTAGACAAGGACTTTTTCAATAAAAAGCATGTGCCCAGCCTTACGAGAGAAATTTGTGAGGGCTCCATTTATGAGTATCTTGAACAGGAAATGGAACTGAAAATCAGCTTTGCGAAAAAAGAAATTTTTGTAGATGATCCGACAGAAGAAGACAGGAAGTATTTGGATTTAAAAGATTATAACCATATCGTCGTCGTCAAAAACTATGTATATTTAGAAGATGCCAGTTTATTTGAATATACGGAATCGAGGCATCGGCTCGATAAATTCCGCTTCGTCGATTTCGCAAGGAGAAGACATTGAGGAAAGCATCTGCCAAGGAGGGGGCAGATGCTTTTTTGTTTTGTAGGAAATTATAAAATCTGGGCTTGTGGATAAGCGCTTCGGCATCTAGCTCCAGCGCCTAGCCCCTCGAGGTCATAAGCCACTCCAGAATTGAAGGTAAAAAGCACCTTCTATTCTGGATCGTCTTATGCTTGTCAGGGCTGATCAAGGCGCTTACGCTTTTGTTCTTTTGGCAATGGAGAAGTTTTGAATGTGAAATAAGATGCTTGTTGGATATCTCGTTGTATGATAATTTTAAGAATAAAAATTATGCGAAAATGGATTTTCACGATGCAAAATTGCATTGAAAGTTTAAACCAAATGTGAAAATGAACGTGGAAAAGGGTGAGAAATTTGAACGAGATACAGTGGAATGAAGATCAGTCGATTCTTAATTCGCTGAAAGATGATTTGCTGGTGACAAATGAAGAGGGAATCATTGTGAGGGTCAGCGAAGGTACGGGTGATATTTATGAGGTTAAAGCGGAGGAATTATTAGGGAAATCGGTTTATGAACTGGAGAAGCAAGGTGTATTCACCCCGATTGTCACCCCCATTGTGTTAGAAAACAAAAAGAAAACAACGTTAGTACAAACGACCAAACATGGAAAAAAAGTATTGGTTACCGGCATTCCCGTGAAAGATTCAGAAGGGGAAATCAGGAGAATCATCAGCTACTCCCATGATGTCACCGAATTAATGGAAGTCAAAAAGTATTTAGATGCGATGGAAGATGAAATGCAGCGGGTAAAAACAGAACTGGAGCTGCTGCGGAATAAGAACTTGTTAACAGAAGGTTTAGTCTCCAATAGTGAAAAAATGCAGCACGTCCTTAACACAGCCATTCACGTTTCGAATGTGGATGTCAACGTATTGCTTCTTGGTGAATCGGGAGTAGGGAAAACGCATTTGGCTAAATTCATCCACAATAGGAGCCCGAGATGTAAAGGTCCTTTTATAGAAGTAAACTGCGGAGCGATTCCAGATCATTTATTTGAAGCAGAATTTTTCGGGTATGAAGCGGGATCATTCACAGGAGCCTCTCGTAATGGAAAGATGGGATTAGTGGAATTAGCGGACGGAGGAACGTTATTTTTGGATGAGATAGGAGAGCTCTCTTTATCACATCAAGTAAAAATCTTAAAGCTGATACAAGAGAAACAATTTTATCGGGTCGGGGGCAGAAAGCCGAAAACCGTTGATTTCAGGCTGATTGCCGCAACAAACAAAAACTTGGAAAAGGCGGTAGAAGAAAAAGAGTTTAGAGAAGATCTTTACTTCCGTTTAAGTGTAGTTCCTGTTACCATTCCGTCATTGCGTGAGCGGCCGGAAGACATCTTTCCGCTCATTACCCATTTTATCGAGCAATTCGAAAAAAAATATAACCGAAAAAGGAAGCTGGATGAAGCGGTCATTCATGCTCTACTGACACATGAATGGAAGGGAAATATACGAGAATTAATTAATGTAATTGAGCATGCAGTCGTCATTTCTCCTACCTCGCTCATCACGACAGAACATTTACCGCTTTCGATAAAAAAAAGGCAATCATTTGGCCTATTTCCAGAAGAAACTGCCTTACAGCTTAATGATGCACTGGATATGCTGGAAAAAGAAATGCTCTTAAAAGCCAAGAAGCAGTACGGAACGACAATGGAAATGGGAAAAGCCCTAGGGATAAGCCAGTCATCCGTTGTAAGGAAGCTCCAAAAACATCATATTATAAGTCCAACTTGATAACTTGACACCTCTATATTCAATTGAGAAGAGTTCATAAACGATTATTTAGACATCTTGGATCGACCCTCAAAGGTTTAGAAAATGGGGCATGGCCGCTCTTTGGTCATGCCCCATTTTCTAAATCGATCTTATATAGTTTGGCATGATTCTTGCATGTATGAAGGGTAGAAGACTTTTTAGTCTACTTATCCAACATAGTGTGAGGAGGATGTTTCATGACAGAAACAACATTCAATCATTTAATGGGGCATTTATCGGATTTGCTGGCCCCAAGTATGGCCAAAGACCACCCGAATCTCCCTGTATTAAAAGCTGAAGGATGCTATTATTACGGATTGGACGGTAAAAAATACTTAGATTTTACATCGGGAATCGCAACGGCAAACACGGGTCATCGACATCCGAAGGTTGTACAGGCAATTAAAGAAGCCGTTGATTACTTAATGCATGGACCCTCTGGAGTCATTATGTATGAGTCTATTCTTAAGCTGGCAGAAGAGTTAAAAACAGTACTTCCTAAAGGGCTTGACTGCTTCTTCTTTGCCAATAGCGGCACAGAAGCCATTGAAGGGGCCATTAAATTAGCGAAACATGTGACAAAAAGGCCTTATGTCGTATCTTTTATGGGCTGCTTTCATGGGCGTTCACTTGGAGCGTTAAGTGTGACGACATCCAAAAGCAAATATCGTAAATTTTTACAGCCAACGGGACTTGTTTATCAGGTTCCTTATGCAGATGCATCAGAGTGTCCTGATGATCGAGATCCAGAGGAATTTTGTGTAAAAAAACTTGAAAAAGACTTTGAGACCCTTTTTAACCATCAAGTCACACCGGAAGAAGTCGCCTGCATGATTGTAGAACCTGTTCTCGGAGAAGGCGGATATATCATTCCTCCGAAAGGGTGGTTGAAAAAAATCAGAGAAGTTTGTAATCAGCATGGTATTTTACTCATCTTTGACGAAGTTCAAACCGGCTTTGGAAGAACCGGTCATTGGTTTGCTTCTCAAACATTTGATGTCACTCCCGATATCATGGCGATTGCAAAGGGAATCGCTTCAGGATTGCCGTTAAGTGCTACCGTCGCCTCTAAAGCCCTGATGGAAAAATGGCCGATTGGCAGCCATGGTACGACATTCGGCGGAAATCCCATCGCTTGTTCGGCTGCTTTAGCCACGCTGGAAGTGTTAAAAGAGGAAAACCTTATCACCAACTCCAAAATAATGGGGGAGTATGCCGCAAGCAAGCTGAAAATGCTGCAGGATAAGCACCCTGTTATTGGCAGCGTGCGTGCAGTTGGCCTTATGATTGGGATTGAAATCATCGATCCATATACAAAAAAACCTAATGGACAAATGCTGCTGGATATTCTGGACAAATGCTTACAAAAGGGAGTTTTATTCTACTTATGCGGCAACAGCGGAGAAGTCATTCGCATGATTCCTCCATTAACGGTGAACCAGCAAGAAATTGATACCGGAATTCAAATTTTGGATGAGGTTATAACAGAAGTGGAAAGACAAGCGAACATTCAACTAGAAAGAATTCAACATGTATAAAACATGAACAGTTAAACTTCTAAAATCCTACTCTTGCAGGAGTAGGATTTAGAAGAAATGACAAATTGTAAGCGCTTTAAAATATAGCTGGTCATTTCGTTTAAATGGAGGGAAAGACGATGAGTGTATTAGATATGACGGTTATTCTCGCTTATTTTGGAGTTTTGGTCATCGCAGGTATTATCGGGTCTTTTAAGGCAAAATCTTCGGAGGAATTTATTCTTGCCGGAAGAAATTTAGGCATGTTTATGTATCTTGGCTGCTTGTCTGCCGTCATTTTAGGGGGAGCATCAACAATAGGAACGGCTCAACTCGGATACGAACACGGGATCTCAGGTATTTGGTTTGTGACGATGATCGGCTTGGGGATTATTGCTTTGGGCACGATTTTCATTAAGCGGATTTCTTCGTTAAATGTTAGCACGATTAGTGAGCTTTTAGGAAAACGCTACAATTCAGAGGCGCAGGTCATTAGTGCTATAGTCGCTGCCATTTATACATTAATGATTTCTGTTACACAGGTGATCGGGATGGGAACCATTATTCATACCTTATTGGATTGGAATATGACGGCTTCGATGTTGATTGGAGGCTTTGTCGTCTTGTTTTATACGATTTTAGGCGGCATGTGGAGTGTTACCGTAACGGATATTATTCAATTCGTCGTTATGACTGTTGCGATTTTCTTCTTTATGCTTCCTATTAGTGTGTCTGAGGTTGGGGGAATGAAAGAACTTGTAGCGGGATTGCCAAAATCGCATTTTGATCTGTCATCAATCGGATATGGTCAGATTTTTCAATACTTCCTTCTGTATACTTTGGGAATGGCGGTATCTCAAGATATTTGGCAGCGTGTTTTTACAGCCAAGACAGAGAAAATCGCCAGAAATGGCTCCATCTTTGCGGGCCTTTACAGTATTGCGTATGCAGTGGCAGGGAGTGTTATTGGGATGTGTGCGTTTCTCCTTTTGCCAAGCGCCGAAAGCTCTCAGAGCACATTTGCTGCGTTGGCCATTCAAATCCTTCCTCAAGGCTTATTAGGCATCGTGCTTGCAGGGGTTTGTTCGGCATTAATGTCAACAGCTTCCGGTACTTTACTTGCTTCTTCCACTCTTATCAGCAATGACATTATGAAAAAACTTTGGTTTAAAAACATATCAGAAAAAAAATATTTGTTAATGACCAGACTTAACACATTGGGTGTAGGCGTGATCGCAATCATCTTTGCAATTTGGATACAAGATGTATTAGTCGCGTTGGATGTAGCTTATGCCATCTTGTCAGGAGCTATTTTTGTTCCATTTGTAGCCGCTCTCTTTTGGAAAAACATTCATCCGAAAGCGGGAGTTTGTTCCATCATTGTCAGTACCGCTGTTGTGATAGCTGGATTACTTATAGAGGGACTTTCCTCAACTAATCCGATTATCTATGGAATTGCAAGCAGCATCATCGTCATGGTTGGATTTGCTTTGCTAGCCAAAAATAAAGAAATTCCTCAGCAAATAGGCGAGGACCTGTAATCATTAAAGTAAAACTGTAAAAATTCTCGTACAGGCGGTTGGCAAGAGTCCGTAAGGGCTCCTGCCGACCGCTTATGCGTAAACAAATAGACATGGGCGTTCTTTGCCCATGTCTATTTGTTATAGTTAGACCCTCCTGCGTAATAAGGGTATAACTTTAAAAATAAGGAAATTTTTACAAGGGTCGAAATACGTCGAATCCACCATTGAATTAGGCCAAAAGTTATGCCATGATTAAGTTACTGTTATGCAAAAAGGGAGATTTTTTTATGGAGAAAAATCGTTTAGCAAAATACCAAAGCAAGCTCCTGGATAATGTCCATAAGCAGCTCAGAGCGTGGGAAGATAGAGCTGGCATAGAGATTGAGAGGGAAGAAATCTATCCATTTTTACACTCGATTAAAGGAACGGCTGGCGTCATTAATCTAGGACGTATTTCTCAGATTGCTAGTTTGCTGCTGGATAAGTTGGAAAAAGATATGCGCCCTGTTTGGCCAAAGCAAGAAGCTCTCGATTTTATTTTTCCTTTAGCACTTGAGCTGTCTTCTTCTATACATAAGGCTGATTCTCTGTCGATTGAAGCAAATGAACAGCCCATGCTAAAGCGAAAAAACGCCCCATTAATTTTAATTGTGGACGACGATATATCTTTGCTTATTTATTTAAAGGACCGATTAGAGCAGGAAGGGTATTTAGTGCTTGTTGCTTCAGATGTCCGCAAGGGCCTTTCTTTATTTTATGATTTTAATCCGGATTGTTTAATATTGGATATTCTCGTTTCGGACGACAACGGATTGACCATTATGGAGGAATTTCAAGCGCAAATCAAAAAGAGATTTGTTTCAACTATTGTCATGAGTGTCGATGACCGGAAAGAAACGAGAATCAAAAGCTTTGAGATGGGAGCCGACGATTTCATCGGAAAGCCTTTTGATATGGATGAATTTCTTGTCCGCTTAAAGCGCCATCTTGACCGCAGACTGTTAATCGGCGAGTCTTTGTTATTGGATGAACTGACTAAAGTATATAATCGCCGCTTTTTAACGATGGAATATGAACGCGTGTTAGCCGAGCATCGACATTCAAGCAAGCCGCTTTGCCTTGCCATTTTAGACATCGACCATTTCAAGAGTGTCAATGATACATATGGTCATGTAGCAGGTGATGTGGTTTTATCTGGATTTGCAGAATTTTTAAAAGGGTCGTCACGCCCGGAAGATCGAGTTGTCCGTTATGGAGGGGAGGAGTTTCTCTTATTGCTGCCCCACACTTCGGCGGAGGAAGCGAAAGAACGGATGGAGCAGCTGCTTCAAGATTTTTCGTCACAGACCATTCAGATTGATCACCACGAATTATCCATTACCTTTTCAGCCGGGATTTATGAAATAAGAGACGGAGACATGCATTTGGCAAAGGCCGTTCAATTTGCTGACTCCGCTTTATATAAAGCAAAGAAAAACGGAAGAAAGCAAGTAGAGTGTTATTTGATACAAGAGCTTGAACAGTATGAGTCCACTAAATTGAAAGTGGCGGTGATCGATGATTCAGAGATTATGAGAGAATCAATCTCCTATTTTTTAAATGGCCTGTCTCTGGAAAAATATGAATTGGAAACCAAACTTTTTGATGGCGGCCGCTCGTTTTTTCAAGATGCATGGTCGCAAACAGAGCACTCCTATCTCGTCCTGTTAGATGGCGTGATGCCGCAGATGGATGGATTGGAAGTATTGCAGCGTATCCGTTCTTTGCCTAACTCCCGCCGCTACACGGTGTTAATGCTGACGGCAAGAAAGCGGGAATCAGATATTGTAAGAGCATTGAACCTTGGAGCGGATGACTATATGACAAAGCCGTTCAGCACAGCAGAACTGGAAGCGCGAATCAAAGGGTTAATCCAAAGGATGCAATGAACATGAAAAACGAAATTATCTTTCTGGTGTCTTTGACGGTTTTTCTAATCACTTTGCTTCTCTTGCTTCTCGGTTATCTCATTATTCGTAAGGTGTTGATCGGGCGAAAGGAAAGACGGATTGCTGAAATCATGAAAAAAAAGCAGCAAGTGCTGTTTATGTATCTGCAAAAAGGTATAAGGAGCAGGAAACTTACCCCCACCACCAATTTGGAGCGGACTGCATTGGAAAAACTCCTCATAAATTTTTTGGATTTATTTAAAGGTGAAGAGGTGGAAGCAAGGGTGACGGAATATACCACCTCTTATTTTTTGCCTTATTACAAAAGACAGCTCCATCATCGGAATGGAAGCATTCGCGTTAATACACTGTACCGAATTTTGGATTTTCGGATTTCTGAGTTGAACGACGACATTGTTCGTTTATTGGAAAAGGAAATCGAAGACCGGGAAGTATTTTTATCATGTAAAATATTGGCCCAGTCTCAAAATCCGCGTGTTCTGTCGGTTGTATCACGTTATGTCCATTCCTTGACCGTCTATGAATTAAGGACGATTTTGCAGGAGTTGGAGAATGAATATTTTCAAGAGATAGCCTCCTATTATAGTGAGCTTGAAGAGAAATACCGACTTGCGGTGCTCGAAACGATTGGCTTTGAAAAACGTCTTAACTATTTGCCGCTGCTTGAGCAAGTCGCCCGCGGACAAAAAGGAGAAGAGAGGATTCGCGCATTAAAAGCCATCTCCCTTTTGGGGCATATGAACGATGTGTCCATTTTGCATGAAACGGCCTTTTCCCAAAAATGGGAGGAGCGGCTCATGACGGCAAAAATTATCAGCAATCTTTGCACAGAACGAGAAATTCCCCTCCTATACCGTCTTATTGAAGATCGTGTGTGGAGAGTGCGGTATGAGGCGGGACATTCCTTATATAAATACAAACAGGCCAAGCAGCTTTTGTATGAAGTTGCAGAAAAAACGGCTGATCGATATGCAAAAGATATGGCACTAGAATGGCTGGAGAGGATATCGTAATGGAATTATTCATTCAAGCTTGGCTGAGATTTGTCGAGGCTTTTGGCTGGTTTATACTCGTTTACATGGTGTTCATCATTTGTTTTTATAGCTTGATGCTTTTATTCTCCTTTCGGCAGCTGCGAAAAGAACTTCGGTTAAATAAATATGAAATGTATGAAGAGCTGATGACGGAAGGGGCCACAAAGCCGATTTCCATTTTGGTGCCCGCCTATAATGAAGAGGCGGGTATTTATGATAGTGTTCGTTCATTGTTGAATATCCATTATCCCGAATTTGAAATCATCGTCATTAACGACGGATCGAAAGACGATACGATGGCCGTGATGATCGAGAAATTCAACATGAAAGCAGTACGCAAGGTGGTGCAAACGAATATTCAGACCCAACCCATTCGAAGGGTGTACCGCTCGGATATATTTGAAAACCTATATGTGATTGATAAAGACAACGGTGGGAAGGCAGACGCACTCAATGCAGGGTTGAACCTATCGAATTATCCTTACTTTTGTTCACTGGATGGGGATTCCATTCTTGAGCAGGACGCTTTCTTGAAAGTGATGAAGCCAATTGTCGACTCAAATGGGGAAGTCATTGCCTCAGGAGGCAGTATCCGAATTGCGAACGGCTGCAAAATCGAAGGCGGGCAGATGCTTGAAATCGGATTATCCAAAAATCCACTCGTCGTACTCCAAGTCATTGAATATTTGCGTGCTTTTTTAATGGGAAGAATCGGACTCAGCTATCGCAATTGGCTTCTTATCGTGTCAGGGGCATTCGGCGTTTTCTCTAAAAGCTGGGTGTTGGAAGCGGGCGGATACAAGCGGGACACCGTCGGCGAGGATATGGAACTTGTCGTTCGCCTCCATCGGCTCATAAAAGAGAAAAAAGCAACCAAGAAAATCGTCTATATTCCGGAACCTGTCTGCTGGACGGAAGCTCCGGAGGCCATGACTTATTTGCGGCGCCAGCGAAGCCGCTGGCACCGGGGGTTGTTTGAAAGTTTGCTTGCTCACCGCAAACTTCTCTTTAATCCAAAGTACGGGTCGATCGGATTCATCTCCTTGCCATATTTTTGGTTTATTGAAGCGATTGGGCCGCTCATCGAATTGGGCGGATATCTATTCTTTTTTCTATCGCTTTTTCTGGGCGGTGTATACGTAGAGTTCGGCATTGTCCTGTTGCTGTTGTCTGTTCTTTACGGTTCGATTTTCTCGATGTTTGCGGTGGTGTTGGAAGAGTGGAGCATGCGGCGATACCCGAAAGTGAGTGATGTCGTCCGCCTGTTTTTCTATTCCTTGACCGAAACGTTCTGGTATCGTCCTCTTACCGTTCTTTGGCGGTTGGAAGGAGTCATCCAATTGCTGTGCCGTAAGCAGACGTGGGGAGAGATGAAGCGAAAAGGTCTTTCAGGAGGAATTTCATCGTGAAAAGAAGTTATTTTTTTATTATTCTATTTGCCGCTCTCGCCCTGTTGACAGGTCCTTTTCTTCTTTGGAAGGTAAAGCCGGACAAACAACTGGACATGCTCATTATCGATAAAACAGTACCTGATGAGACATATCGGGAGCATAATGGGCTGATGTGGCTGCTGAATCACGAAAAATATAAAAAAAGCAATGGCAAGGGGTATAGCTTGTCGACTGACTATGAAGGCGTTAAGCCTGCAGGCAACAAGACGTACAGGGCGGATGATGTGGTGAAATCGCTTGGAAAACGGCATGATGTCATTTATTTAGCCGACACATATGGCATATATGAAGCGGATGTGGAGAAAGAAACAGACGGAAGGCGCTCCGGCCAAGTGTATGGCGGGTTGTCATCAGAAGAAGCCGATGCGATATTTTCTGCCCTGTTGAAACAGGGAGGAACATTTATCGCAGAGTTCAACTCATTTGCCAGTCCGACAAATGAAGACGTTCGTACGAAAATGTATGACTTGCTCAATTTGACATGGACCGGTTGGATCGGAAGAGTTTTCACGGATCTGCAAAATGGAGAAGTGCCTGTTTGGGTAAAGGACCGCTACCGTCAGCAGTACAATCAAGAATGGGTGTTCAAAGGAGGAGGGCTTGTTTTCGTCAACGAGCAAGATCATATTCTTGTCATTCCCGATCAGCAAATTGAAAAAGAGATGACCGTAAAACTGACGAAACAAGGAAGAGAGCGGTGGAAGCGGGCGAATGATTCCCCTTATCGATATTGGTTCGATGTCGTCGAGGCGAATCAAAAAAGTGAAATTTTGGCCCGCTATGAATTTCAGGTGAACGAGGAAGGGAAACAGCTGCTCGAAAGCTATGGAATTCCTTCAACATTCCCGGCCATTGTCCACCATCAAAACAGTCAATTCCAAACATACTATTTTGCCGGTGACTATGCGGACCAGGCAGAGCTTCCGGCCATTTACCAGACGGTTGGATTTACTTCACTGAAGAAGCTGCGATTGGATTCGAAAAGCCAAGAGGATCGTTTTTATTGGAACACGTATGTGCCGGTCATAAGGGACATTTTAGCATCTAAATATGAACCGCCATCTTCTGGCAAAGTCGAAACGATGAGCAAAGATGGCATGACCTTTAGCGGAAAAGCCGGCAAAGACTATCTTCAAATCTACCAAAATGGCAAATGGGAAGATATTCTCATAAAAGGGGTCAACATGGGGATTGCCAAGCCTGGTCATTTTCCCGGGGAAACTGCCATTACGAAAACGGAATATTTGCGCTGGTTCCAAAAAATCGGGGAAATGAATGCGAATGCCATTCGTGTCTACACGCTCCATCCTCCCCATTTTTACGAAGCGCTCTATGAATATAACCAAACGGCCAGCAAACCGCTGTATATATTTCATGGTGTTTGGGTGACAGAACAAAAGCTTGTTGATACAGAAAATGCCTTCTCTGATGAAGTGATGAAGGATTTCAGCGGTGAAATCAAGCGAATCGTCGATGCCGTGCACGGCAATGCCGAGATTGCCAAAATCCCGGGCCATGCAGGCGGAACGTATAAAGCCGACATTTCTAAATATGTCCTTGGCTGGCTGATCGGAATCGAGTGGGATCCGGCGGAGGTATTGGAAACGAATCGAAAAAATGTGCAAATCGGGGAGTATAGCGGCCGTTACCTCTACACGAAGCAAGCGAATCCGTTTGAACATTGGCTGGCAAATCATATGGATGAACTCGCCGTGTATGAAGCCGGCAAGTATAAATGGCAGCGCCCCATCAGCTTTGTGAACTGGCCGACAACGGACTTGCTGGAACATCCGGGTGAACCTTTAGAAACCGAAGACATGGTGTCCATCGACCCCAACCGCATTTATACGAGAGACTCATTTTATCCCGGAGTGTTTGCTTCCTATCATTTTTACCCGTATTATCCGGATTTCTTGAATTATGAATCGAAATACGTGAATTACGAAGATCATGAAGGGAAGAAAAACAACTATGCCGGATACTTGCATGATATGAAAAAAGAGCATCGTATGCCGCTGCTCGTGGCGGAGTTTGGTGTGCCGGCTTCGAGGGGATTGACGCATAAAAATGTATATGGCATGGATCAAGGTATGCATTCCGAGCAAGAACAGGGAGAAATCAACTCTAAGCTGTTTCGTTCCATCGTAGAGGAGGACATGGCGGGAGGCCTGATGTTCACATGGCAGGATGAGTGGTTTAAACGAACATGGAACACGATGGATTATGATAATCCGGACCGTCGCCCGTTTTGGTCGAATATGCAAACGAATGAGCAGCACTTCGGTTTGTTAAGCTTTGACCCCGGCAAATTCGAATCTCCCATCTATATGGACGGCCAGCCGTTTGACTGGGAGAAGCTTGATGACAAAACCGTTTACAAGCAAAAGGATACGGACGGCACATTAGAACGGCTGGAAATCACAAGCGATGCCGCGTATATGTATATGAAAATCGATTATCGCGGTAAAATCAAGACCCAGCAGTTGAATACCGACATTTTGCTCGATACCCTTTCAGGCCAAGGCCAGTCTTCTTTGCCGATGGGAGGTTCGTTCAAGACAGATCCGGAAATCGATTTTGTCATCCAGTTAAGGGGAGAAGAAGATTCACGGGTGGTCGTCGACAGCTATTATGACAATTTTTACTATCAGTACGGTCATGTGTTGAAATTGATTGAGCAGCAACCGTATGCTTCCAAGAAAAATAATAGCAAGTATCACCCGATTCGTCTCGCATTGAATAAAGGGTTTAAGCTTCCGAACGGAAAAACGATTCCATTTGAATCGTATGAAACGGGTAAACTTACATTTGGCAACGGCAATCCAAAGCTTCCGGCGTTCAATTCCCTGGCGGATGTGCAAGTGAATGAAGAAGAAGGCTTTGTCGAATTGCGTCTTCCATGGCCGCTTCTTAATGTCAAAGATCCGAGTTTACATGAAGTAATGGGAGACCTTTGGAAAAACGGTCTCGAAAGCCAGCATTACACAAACGGCTTTCATGCGGCTGTCATCCACTACGAAGGAACAGATTCGGGGCAAACATCTATAAAGGATACAATGCCAGCTGCACCAAACGGTTATTTGCCCGTCGATCAGATGTATCGATACGAATGGAAGGAATGGGAAGAGCCGGTCTACCATGAGCGTTTGAAAGAATCGTATTATATTACACAAAAAATGTATCAAGATGCTGTACTAAAATAGCTCGATTTAGAAAGTTTGGCATGACCAAAGAACGGCCATGCCAAACTTTCTAGACCTAAGCGGCTGACACCCCCCTTGCGGGGTTGGCGCCATCCGCATAGGTGAACCTTTGAGAGCTAATTCTAGGATTGCGAATGTTCTTCAACAGAATGAAGGTGTGTTGAGCTATTAAGTGGAGCTTATATAAAATAATTTTACAAAAGGTATAAGTTCCGAGTAAATTTTGATGAAAGACCCCGTCATCCAATCCTGGATACTGCAAAGGATTGATGGCGGGGTCTTTTGGGACAGTGGTTGCTGCTAGTTTAATAACATTCAAATGTTGGAAACGATGTCTACTTATAAGCGGAAAGCTAGTGTAAAATAAGTAGACAACGAGAGTTATGAAGAAGAAATGAAGGAGAATTAGAATGATGAAACGGCTTTTATTGGCAGAAGATGAAGAAGTGCTGCGCATGCTTGTAGTCGATACATTAGAGGATGAAGGCTATGAAATTGATGAAGCGTGCGATGGAGAGGAAGCCTATGAATTAATCGGGCAGAATGACTATGATTTAGTCATCATCGATTATATGATGCCGCGAATGACAGGTTTGGAAGTGATTGAAAAAGTTCGACAGCATCCTGAACGGAAAGATACAAAGATTTTGATGCTTTCAGCTAAGAGCCAAAAGGTGGACCAAGATCGGGTATTGCTGGCAGGGGCAGACCATTTTATTTCGAAACCGTTCAGTCCTCTTTATTTAGTAGAAAAAATAGGGGAGATACTAGGTGAAAAGACGAATCAATAAGAGCTTCGTGGGAAAATCGATTTGGATGGGTATCACATTTATTGTGATATTAGTAGCGGGAATATCCGTATTGCGGGGATATCAGATTCAAATTAAGAATGATTATGATAAAAAGCTCGATCATATTTCCGCCCATAAAGAAATGCTGTCCAATATACAGAAAATTGCAGACAGTGCCTTATTTGAGGGGCGCGGTTATTTGGCCTTTGGGGCAGATAAGTTTATAACGCAGATTAATGAAGACGAGAGAGAATTGGAAGATGAGTTAGAATCATTTTCTAATCATATTGATACCGTACATGAACAGCAGCTTTATAGCGAGATGAAGGCTTTTAAGAAGTGGTACTTTGATGAGGCTTTCCCGAAGGCAGCCCAATATAAGAAAGAAAAAAATGAGACAGCTGTTATAAAGATAGCTGATGATGAGGGCGGGACCGAGAGAGTCGTTGATTTTCTCTCCCTGCTTGAAGACGAAAATAAAAAGCTTCAGGTAAAGTATGAGCAAACATTAATTGAAAAAGAAGAGAAAACAACTTTTGCCCAAACAATGTTCTTTTTATTTTTAGGTCTCATGGTATTGGTGCTGGCAGGATTGTTTAGCATAATCATTCGTCAAGTGATTTTGCCGTTGAAAGGTTTGGCGCTCACAGCTTCCAAAATAAGTGAAGGAGCGTACATCGATTCATTGGATTATACGAAAAGGGAAGATGAGATTGGAGCACTATCCCGTTCTCTCGAGAAAATGATTCAAGATTTGCAAAATAATGAGCAAGAACTCATGGCGCAAAATGAAGAGCTGATGGCCCAGCAAGACGAATTGAATGAACAACAGGATAAATTGCAGGATGCTTTAGCCAAAACGAAAGAAAACAAAGAAATCCTTCTTCGTCGCAATCAATTTATCCATACGCTTGCGAATACGCTCAATAAATGTGAACTGCTGGGTAATGTGATGGACAGCATGATTCATTTCACGAAGGCGACAAAGGGCATCATCGTGCTGATGGATGAAAGAAAAAGTTATGCTGGCCATGGGCTGATAAATAAAGAAGAACGGCAATTTTTACAGTCGCTGAATGAAAGCAGTATCGTTGCCAAGCTGCAAACCTCGATGAAGCCATATGTGATAAAAAGAGAGAGTTTGCCAAGCGAGCGAGGGTATGTAACAGACCCATACTATTGCTATGATTTGATCCTTCCTATTTTCCATGATGACCGGGAACTGCTGGCTGTCATCATGGTGAGCCGTTCAGGGGAGGGCTTTACGGAAAAAGAAATTGAAGAATATACAGGTTTTTGCCAGCAAATCTCTCTTTCTCTAGAAAAGCTTCATATGTATGAGGAAGCAGAGAGCAATCGTCAAACTGTTCAAGACATTTTGAACACCATTCATGAAGGTATTCAATTGTTCGATGAAGAGGGAAGAATTTTGCTTGTGAATGAAACGCTTTGCGACATGATAGGAGAAGAGAGAGCAATCCTTTTGCAAAAATCGTCGGATGAATGGATGGCGCTTATACGAGAAAAAGTCGAAGAGCCGGAAGGATTGATCGAGTTTATTCGAAATGCCATTCACCAACAGTCTCAAGAAGAATCATTTATTTTTAAATTGATGAATGGATCGACGCAAATCATTCAGCTGTATCCTGAAACCTTACATCGCGAGAACCATAAATTTGGGACCATATTTGTCTATCGGGATATTACGAAGCAATATGAAGTGGATCAGATGAAATCAGAGTTTGTGAGTACGGTCAGCCATGAACTGAGAACACCGCTTTCCAGTGTATTAGGATTTACGGAACTGATGCTCAATAAAGAGCTCCCTCCGCAAAGGCAGCGAAAATATTTAATGACGATCTCGCAGGAAGCATCTCGCCTAACCGCGCTGATCAATGACTTTCTTGACGTACAGCGAATGGAATCCGGCAAACAAACGTACACTAAAAACTATTATTCTATCCAAAGCGTTGTGGAAGACGTTATTGCAATGAATAAAGTCAATACGAATATCCACGATTTCGTCGTCGATGTTCAAACAAAAAAATTAACGATATTAGGCGATAAAGATAAACTTGCACAGGTGTTTAATAACTTGTTGAACAATGCGGTTAAATATTCGCCAAACGGCGGAAAAATCATGGTTAGAATAAGAGAAGAACAGTTCCATCTGAAAGTGGATGTCATCGATGAAGGATTAGGAATTCCGGAGGATAGCCTTCCACATTTGTTCACTAAATTCTATCGAATTGATAACACGGATCGCCGAAAAATTGGCGGGACGGGCCTTGGTCTTGCCATTGTGAAGGAAATCGTGAAGGCGCACGATGGAGATATCCATGTACAATCGCAGTTTGGGCAAGGAAGTACGTTTACGGTAAGCTTCCCGATTGTTGAAGATGTATGCATGATTCTTCAAGGTGATTCGACTGACAGGGAATATAAGGCCCATGTCGTCATTATTGAAGACGACCGCAGCCTCGCAAACCTGCTTCATGAAGAACTAAAAGATAATGGTTTCCATGTGGACCATTATACAGATGGCGAAACAGCGGTCTCGGCTATTGCGGAACAGCTTCCGGATGCAGTCGTCGTTGATATCCTGCTTGATAACAGCATAGATGGCTGGACCATCATTAAAAAGCTGAAAGAAAATCTGCAAACAGAAAAAATACCGATTTTCATTTCGACTGCCTTGGATGAACAGGAAAAGGGACAGCATCTAGGGGCAGATGGTTATTTAGTAAAGCCATATCAGCCGAGCAAGCTATCCAATCATATTTTACAAGTGTTATTGGAAAACGAACGAAAAGGCCAAATCATGGTTCCAAATCCAGACATTAAATCCACGTAAAGAAATGGACATAGGCAAAGAGCGCCTATGTCCATTTCTTTACGCATAAGCCACCGGCAAACACCCTTACGGGCTCTTGCCGGTGGCTTATGCGAGAACCTTTGTGAGTTGATTCATGATCTAGAAACATAAAATTGTGAATAGAAGAATTTATTGTAGAGTTTGATAGATTGCTATATGATTAAAATGTATAAAATTTCCTTATTTTGGATACGTAGGAGGAGAAAAAGTGAAGAAACAAAAGAAATGGAAGAAAATTGGACCGGCTGTATTGGCAGCCGCGATCGGGACAAGCGGTGTCATGGTGCCAGCAGCAAGCGGTTTGATTGTACAGGCAGAAGAACCGGCAAACGCCATTGCGCCGATGAATTTCGAACAAGTGGCAAGTATATTTATGACAGCGGTTTTGAAGGAAAATTGGGAAGGGGCATATGCACTGTTCAATGAAACATTTAAAGAGCATGTTCCGGCCGAGATGCTGCCGAACGTTTGGCAGGCTAAAACGGCTCCTTTCGGCAAACTGGGGAAACAATTGTCAATCAAGCGGGAAACGAATAGTGTTCATACGAATGTCGTCATGACATATGAAGGAGAACGATCTCCGGTAGAGATCACAATTAACTTTGACAAGGATGGTCATATCGACGATTTTTATCTTCCTTTCTATTATACGCCGGCAAGCCAGTATAAGGAGCCTTCATATGAAAAGAAAGAGAATTATGTGGAAAAAGATGTGAAGATTGGAGAAGGGGATTTTGCCCTGCCCGGCACGTTAACCTTGCCAAAGGGAGAGGGGCCGTTCCCAGCAGTCGTTCTCGTTCATGGATCAGGTCCGAACGACCAAGATGAAGCCCTTTATTCCACGAAGCCGTTTCGTGATATTGCGGTTGGTCTGGCGAACGAAGGCATTGCAGTACTGAGATACGAGAAGGTAACTCGGGAGCATCATATTAAGACAGCCATGAATCAAAGCTTTAGCATTGAAGGGGAAACGATTGATGATGCAATCAAGGCGGTTGAACTGCTGAACACGATCCCCGAAGTGAATCAAGACGAGCTCTATGTATTGGGGCACAGCCAGGGAGGATACGCGCTTCCTCGGATTTTACAAGCTGATAAAAGTGAGTACATTGCCGGGGGGATTGTCGTCTCGGGACCAAGCGGCAAGTTTCAGGATTTGATGCTATGGCAGCAGCAACAGGCATTGGAAAGGGCGCAGAAACAAGGGGTCCCCGCAGAACAGGTAGAAGCGTTAAAAGCGAATCTGGCTTTTTGGGAACAGCAAATCGCCCTTATTAACAATCCGGCTTATTCAAAAGAGAATATTCCGAAAGAGTTTCAGATAGGGAATGGCTATTGGTGGTACGAGCTGCGTGACTACGTACCGGCACAATTGGCCGCAGCCCAAGATGTTCCTCTTCTTATTATGCAGGGGGAGAAAGACTTGCAAGTGCCGCCATCCCAGCTGAAAAATTGGGAAGAGGCATTATCCGAACGAGAAAATGTTACGTATAAACTGTATCCTAACTTAATCCATTTGCTTGTCGACTATGAAGGAGAGCCGAACTTTTCAGAATATGCCATTCCAGCGAACGTACCTGAAGCCTTTATCGGGGACATAGCGAATTGGGTAAAAGAAGAAAAAACACCAAGTCCAGAAGACGCGATGTTTTCAGACGTCCCCCCGTCTTATTGGGCTTTTAGAGAAATTCAAGACATCGCGTCACAAGGATATGTAAACGGTTATCCTGACGGAACGTTCCAGCCGAATAAACGGGTGACAAGAGGACAAGCCGCCAAGATGGTGGCAAATGCACTTGGCTTCAAGGAAGACAAGGTGACAGACGAAACGGTGTTTACCGATTTGCCGCCCAAGCATGAGTTTTTGCCATATGTGCGCTTCTTAAAACAGCAAGGAATCATATCGGGATATGAAGACGGCACCTTCAAGCCGAATGAGCCGTTAACCCGAGCCCAAATGGCGAAACTATTATCAATGGCATTCAAATTGAAAGGCCATCCGACAAAACCGTTTAAGGATATCGAAAACGGCCACTGGGCTGTCGATTACATCGATGCCCTGGCGGCGAACGGAATCACGACCGGAAAACCGGATGGAACATTTGCTCCGAATGAATACGTGACAAGAGCGCAGGTCGCGGCATTTTTGCACCGGGTGCTTCAACAATAACTAGCATATGCATAGAAAACGCCAAACTAATATGTAATACTGAATCTTTATTTATTAAAAATTATATGATATTGCTGCACGACGACGCATGTTGTTTAACAATGTAATGTAAAGGTGTATCAACAAAGCTGTTGATACACCTATTTTTTGTGTTTTTTTGCCTTTTTATCATTACATTTAACCTCTTTATTGCCATTTTATTACTACTGTCGGTTTGAAACAAAGTTTTACTGTTTATAAGAAAGTCGTACCGTTTATAAAAAAGATGTACTGTTTGTAAAAAAGTTTGATCAAAAATTTCACTTGAAATACAGGATATTTCTTGTTCAACAAACGGGCCAGATTGTGGGTGCGAAATGTTCCTGACTCAAATGAAATGTGGTCACACAATTTCGGTAAAGGTTAGGCAGTTTTAGACTTCTAAAACTGAAGGGTTATGTCGAGGAGTCGAATGAGGAGGTAACG
>NZ_AYSE01000001.1 GCF_000504165.1 Bacillus sp. FJAT-14578 | reverse complement strand
GGGCGCGCCATATAACGGGGAGTAGCTCAGCTTGGTAGAGCACTTGGTTTGGGACCAAGGGGTCGCAGGTTCGAATCCTGTCTTCCCGACCACTTAATTCTATAGTTCAATTGGGGCCTTAGCTCAGCTGGGAGAGCGCCTGCCTTGCACGCAGGAGGTCAGCGGTTCGATCCCGCTAGGCTCCACCATTCTTATGAAAAATAAGGATAAGAGCTAATTATAAAATATTAGACAACATATGGCGGCGTAGCTCAGCTGGCTAGAGCGTACGGTTCATACCCGTGAGGTCGTGGGTTCGATTCCCTCCGCCGCTACTTTATATATCTCAAATAATGAGAGGACCTTTAGCTCAGCTGGTTAGAGCAGACGGCTCATAACCGTCCGGTCGTAGGTTCGAGTCCTACAAGGTCCACCATTGAACGTGAAATACGGAGGAATACCCAAGTCCGGCTGAAGGGATCGGTCTTGAAAACCGACAGGGGTGTAACAGCCCGCGGGGGTTCGAATCCCTCTTCCTCCGCCATTTTTATTTGTTACATGAAGCAGCAGAAATGATATTTATTTATAACTATCGCGGGGTGGAGCAGTCTGGTAGCTCGTCGGGCTCATAACCCGAAGGTCGCAGGTTCAAATCCTGTCCCCGCAACCAAAATTTTAAGGTGGTCCCGTGGTGTAGTGGTTAACATGCCTGCCTGTCACGCAGGAGATCGCGGGTTCGAGTCCCGTCGGGACCGCCATTTTTATGTAAAAGATATAGTTGCTAAAAGCAAAAGGGTTGAGAGAAGCGAGAAGTTCGAGGAAGCAATCGTGCGAGCACCGCAGCGTATGTCATATACGTGAGGATGTAAGTGAGTGAAGCTGACGAAGAAATTCGAAGTTTATCGCAAGCCGTAATAAGGCTCGGTAGCTCAGTTGGTAGAGCAAAGGACTGAAAATCCTTGTGTCGGCGGTTCGATTCCGTCCCGAGCCACCATTTTTACAGGTCACATTCAATGGCGGTTGTGGCGAAGTGGTTAACGCACCAGATTGTGGCTCTGGCACTCGTGGGTTCGATTCCCATCAATCGCCCATTTAAATTTTATACGTATTGATGCGGGTGTAGTTTAATGGTAAAACCTCAGCCTTCCAAGCTGATGTCGTGGGTTCGATTCCCATCACCCGCTCCATAAAGGGCCTATAGCTCAGCTGGTTAGAGCGCACGCCTGATAAGCGTGAGGTCGATGGTTCGAGTCCATTTAGGCCCACCATTTTCCACAGTAGCTCAGTGGTAGAGCAATCGGCTGTTAACCGATCGGTCGTAGGTTCGAGTCCTACCTGTGGAGCCAATATAGAGAAGTACCCAAGTGGCTCAAGGGGCTCCCCTGCTAAGGGAGTAGGTCGCTAACGCGGCGCGAGGGTTCGAATCCCTTCTTCTCTGCCAGAAATTTTGGCCCGTTGGTCAAGCGGTTAAGACACCGCCCTTTCACGGCGGTAACACGGGTTCGAATCCCGTACGGGTCATTCCAAAAACAGTATGCTTAAGCATACTGTTTTTTTATTACATTATTTTAATATTGGAATAAGAAAAGACACCTTGTGACTGTACAAGGTGTCTTTTCTTGTCTATCTATTGTAGATAAAACTGCACCCTTGCCTGCGAAGTCATCGAGCGGGGAACTGGTACACGCTTATTTCTTGCTGCTTTTTATCTAAAAAACGACATTTTTCTTTTGTGTGTCGTTTATTTTGTCGGAAAATTGGGAATTTTTTTTGAAGGTAAAAGATGAAACAAATGGAATAGTGTAAAGGATAAACCTATTTATAGGTTGAAAGGGAGGCAAAAATGATATCAACAATTCAACCTACAGAGTATGAGTTGCATTTGTTTCATGAAGGAAGTTTATTTAAAGCTTACGAGCTTTTTGGTGCTCATATTATGACCAATGAACAAGGGATAAAAGGAACGCGTTTTTGTTTATGGGCCCCCTATGCTCTTGAAGTTAGAGTAGTAGGAGATTTTAATAACTGGAATGGTACAGCTCATTCAATGAATAGAATGAATGAACAAGGCATTTGGGTCTTATTCATTCCTTCGATAGAAGAGGGAACCATTTACAAGTACGAACTTTATACAGCACAAGGGGAGCGACTGCTCAAGGCTGATCCATATGCGTTTTACAGTGAACATCGCCCTAATACTGCGTCAGTAGTTCATAAACTGGGGCATTACATATGGAATAATAAAGCGTGGAAGCGTAAAAAGAAACTGACCAATGTATATGAAAAACCCTTATTTATTTATGAATTACACGCTGGTTCCTGGAAAAAACATGAGGACGGGGCTTTTTATAATTATGTAGAATTAGCAGACGAGTTAATTCCTTATGTAGTAGAACATGGCTTTACTCATATTGAGCTGATGCCGTTGGTGGAGCATCCGTTTGATCGGTCATGGGGCTATCAAGGAACAGGATATTACTCACCTACAAGCAGATATGGAAAACCGGAAGAATTAAAACAATTTATCGATTTGTGCCACCAACATAATATCGGGGTCATCTTGGACTGGGTGCCTGGTCATTTTTGTAAAGATGAGCATGGCTTATATAAGTTTGATGGAACATTTTTATATGAATACGAAAATGAATTAGATCGTGAGAATTATGTATGGGGAACCGCTAATTTTGATTTATCTAAACCAGAGGTTCATAGCTTTCTTATCTCGAATGCCCTTTTTTGGTTAGAATATTTCCAGGTTGACGGCTTTCGTGTAGATGCGGTGGCCAATCTCCTTTACTGGTCAAATTCACATGAAATGAGAGTAAACGATTACGCCGTGCAATTTTTAAGAAAATTGAATGAAGTCCTCTTTTCTTATGATTCCAATATTTTAATGATTGCAGAAGATTCTACGGATTGGCCATTAGTGACAGCTCCTGTTTTTATGGGAGGGCTGGGCTTCAATTATAAGTGGAATATGGGCTGGATGAATGACGTTTTAACGTATATGAAAGCAGAGCCTGAAGAGAGAAAGCATCTCCATGAGAAGATTACATTTTCCCTTTTATATGCATTTAATGAAAATTTCATCTTACCTTTTTCACATGACGAAGTGGTTCACGGGAAAAAATCGTTATTGAATAGGATGCCCGGGGATTATTGGCGTAAGTTTGCACAGCTTCGATTGCTCCATGGGTTTTTAACCGCTCATCCTGGTAAAAAACTCTTGTTTATGGGAGGGGAATTCGGTCAGTTTGATGAGTGGAAAGATACAGAGGAACTCGATTGGATGCTGTTTGATTTCGAGATGCATCGAAAGCTTAACCTTTATATGAAAGAGTTATTAGCTGTCTACCGAAGAAGTAAGCCGTTATTTGAACTGGACCATGATCCTCAAGGATTTGAATGGATTGATGTGAATAATCATGAACAACGGATTTTCTCGTTTATCCGTAAAGGCAAAAATGAACAAGACCTTTATATAATCGTATGCAATTTTTCTGAGTATGCTTATGAAAACTATAAAATTGGAGTGCCGCTTCTTACATCCTATATTGAAGTCATAAACAGCGATGATCAAGTTTTTGGAGGTTCGGGTGTTACCAATAAAAAAGCATCAAAGGCTGTCGAAGAAGAGTATCATGGGAAACCTTATCATATTGAAATGAATATCCCGCCATTTGGAATTAGTATATTACGTGCTAGAAAATCAAGAGGGGAGAAAAAACAAGATGGGCAAAAAAAAATGCGTAGCAATGTTACTGGCAGGAGGAAAAGGAAGCAGACTTAGTTCATTGACTCAAAATCTAGCAAAACCGGCTGTTCCATTTGGGGGTAAATATCGAATTATTGATTTTACCTTGAGCAATTGTACAAATTCCGGAATTGAAACAGTAGGTGTATTAACTCAATACCAACCGCTTGTGCTTCATTCTTATATTGGTATTGGGAGCGCTTGGGACCTCGACCGTCGAGATGGGGGGGTAACGGTTTTACCTCCGTATTCGGAGTCTTCGGGGGTAAAGTGGTATAAAGGGACAGCAAGCGCTATTTATGAAAACTTGAATTACTTAAAGCAACATGAACCGGAATATGTACTGGTTTTATCCGGAGACCATATTTATAAAATGGATTATAGTGAAATGCTTGATTATCACATTGAGAAAAATGCGGATGCGACAATCTCGGTTATTGAGGTTCCGTGGGATGAAGCGAGTCGCTTCGGCATTTTGAATACAAATGAGCAGTTAGAAGTACTTGAATTTGATGAAAAACCAGCTCATCCTAAAAATAATTTAGCTTCCATGGGCATTTACATTTTTAAGTGGTCTTTATTAAAAGAATATTTGGAAATGGATGCCCGCAATCCTGATTCAAGTCATGACTTTGGTAAAGATGTTATCCCTTTATTACTGGAAGAAAAGAAGAGGCTGTTTGCTTATCCATTCCAGGGTTATTGGAAAGACGTAGGGACAGTGAAGAGCCTATGGGAAGCCAATATGGACTTGCTTTCGGAAAAATCCATATTGAATTTATTCGAGCAATCATGGCGTATTTATTCCGTTAATCCTAATCAGCCGCCTCAATATGTTTCCCCTGCCGCTGAAGTAGTGGAATCTCTTATTAATGAAGGTTGCATCGTTGAGGGAAATGTTGATCATTGCGTTTTATTTCAAGGCGTACAGATCGGAGAAAATTCATTAGTCAAACGTTCAGTCATTATGCCGGATGCAAAAATAGGGACAAATGTTTACATTGAGAATGCCATTGTTGCCGGTAATATTCATGTACCTGATGGAACGATTATTCAATCAAGTTCTGACAGCGACGAAGTGATTTTAGTGACGGAAGAATTAATTCAAACATTAGAAAATAAGGTAGCCAAATAGAGGGGGAAGGCTTTGATGAACAAACAAATGCTTGGAATTATAGATGCATCACCATATACGAATGATTTAAAGCCTTTGACAAAATTTAGAACGTTTGCCGCCGTTCCATTTGGAGGCAGATATCGTTTGGTAGATTTCATGTTATCCAATTTAGTTCAATCGGGAATTCACAGTGTGGCCCTTTTTCCAAGAAAAAATTACCGTTCTTTATTAGATCATCTTGGTTCGGGAAAAGAATGGGATTTGGATCGCAAAAGAGATGGTTTGTTTGTATTTCCTCCAAAGTCAGATGAGCTGGACAGCCAACCATCTATTGTAACACAGCTCCGCTATCATATTGACTATTTCTTAAGAAGCACACAGAAATATGCAGTGATCGCAAATAGCTCTACTATTTGCAGCCTTAATTTTCAAGATGTGTTGAACCACCATATCCGTTCGAATGCTCAAATTACTGAAGTATATCATGAAGGAAAATCATTGCAAATTTATGTGCTGGAAACAGCTTTATTAATTGATTTAATTTATCAGGGAAGCTTCCCAGTGAATACAATTAGTGAATTTGTTCAATATCATTCATCTAAATATCATTTGTCTCGTTATGAGCATGTAGGGCATACGGCTGTTATATCAGATGTAGCTTCCTATTTTAGCAGAAGCATGGAAATTTTAGATCCTCAAATATGGAAACAAGTATTTGTAAAAGATAGACCAATTTTTACAAAAGTGAAAGACGAGCCGCCGACACGCTATATGAAAACGGCTGTCGTAAAAAATTCAATGATTGCGAATGGGTGCGTCATTGAAGGGCACGTTGAAAACAGCATTATTTTCCGCGGGGTTAAAATTGAAAAAGGTGCGGTGGTTAAAAACAGTATCGTTATGCAAAAAAGTATCGTAAAAGAAAATAGTTTATTAAATTATGTGATTTTAGACAAAGATGTAAAGGTAGAAAGAAATACAGAGCTGATAGGCAGTCCAGAGCAACCGCATGTGATTGAAAAAGGCACTGTGCAAGGAGCGTTGATGAATTCGTGAAAGTATTATTTGTCGTCTCTGAGTGTGTACCGTTTGTGAAAACTGGAGGCTTAGCGGACGTAGCAGGGGCTTTACCAAAAGAATTAGCCGCACTGGGTACGAAAGTATGTGTGGTGATGCCCAAATATAGTCATATTTCAGAAAAATATAAGGACCAAATGACATTAAAGAAAGTTTTCTATGTACAAGTTGGATGGAGGCGTCAGTACTGCGGTGTCGAAATCTTGGAGCAAGATGGGGTTCAATACGTATTCTTAGATAACGAATATTATTTTAAAAGAGATTCGCTATATGGCCATTATGATGACGCTGAAAGGTTCTCTTTCTTTTGTCGTGCTGTCATTGAAAGCATTCCGTATTTGGAGTTCCAGCCTGATATTATCCATTGCCATGATTGGCATACGGGAATGATCCCTTTTTTATTAAGAGCAGAGTATGATATTTATGCTTCTGTTCAAACGGTTTTTACCATTCATAATTTGCAATTCCAGGGTGTTTTCCCGCGGAGCATTCTTTATGATTTGCTTAATTTAAGTGACTATTATTTCACTTCCAACCAATTGGAATTTTACGGGAATGTCAATTTTATGAAAGCGGCGCTTGTCTCAGCTGACAAAATTACAACCGTGAGCCCTACTTATCGGAATGAAATCCAAATGCCTTATTATGGCGAGAACTTGGATGGATTACTAAGAAAGCGTTCTGAAGATTTAGTGGGGATTGTGAATGGAATTGATGACGAGCTCTATTGTCCGGCCTCTGACACTTCGATTCCTTATAGCTATTCTATTAAATCGCTCGACCAAAAGAAAAAAAATAAACTGGCACTTCAAAAGAAGTTCAACCTTCCGCAAGATGAGAACGTTCCCATGATAGCAATGGTAACACGCCTTACGGAACAGAAAGGTTTAGAACTGGTCGAGCATGTCTTTCATCAAATAGCGGGTGAAAACATACAATTTGTTGTATTGGGCAGCGGTGACCAGAAATTTGAAGCATTCTTTACGGAGATGAGTCAAGTATACAGCGATAAGGTAAGGGCAGTGATTGGATTTGATGAAGAACTTGCCCATTCTATCTATGCCAGCGCTGATCTATTTTTAATGCCGTCTAAATTTGAACCGTGCGGATTAGGACAGCTGATTGCTTTAAAATACGGAGCGATCCCAATTGTTCGTGAAACAGGAGGATTGAATGATACGGTTCAATCGTACGATGAGCATAATGGGAAAGGGAACGGCTTTACTTTTGCAAATTTCAATGCCCATGATATGCTTCATACCATTCAACGAGCACTTGCATTTTATCAAAATCAAGAAGTGTGGGAGAAGTTGATGAAAGAGGCGATGAGCCGAGACTACAGCTGGACCCAGTCTGCTTTTAAGTATAATCAGCTTTATGCCAGCCTGATGGCAAAGTAAAAGGAGTGAAAGCGACATGTTTTCTAACAAACAATGCTTTCAACAGGCATTTTTAAAGAAGCTTGAGATGACGTATGGCAAAAGTTTTAGGGAGTCAACGATTTATGATCAATATCACACGTTAGGAAATATGGTGCGGGAATATATTAGCTCCAATTGGATTGCCACCAATGAAAAGCAGCGATCTTCTCACATAAAGCAAGTGTATTATTTATCCATTGAATTTCTATTGGGAAAATTGCTTGGGCAAAATTTAACGAATCTCGGCATTCGAGAGGTAGTAAGCGAAGGGCTTCAAGAGCTTGGAATCGATTTGGGAGATATGGAAGGAATTGAGGCGGATGCGGGTCTTGGAAACGGCGGGCTTGGACGTCTTGCTGCTTGTTTCTTGGATTCACTCGCATCTTCTAATCTGCCCGGTCATGGGTGTGGCATTCGTTATAAACATGGATTGTTTGATCAAAAAATCGTTGATGGATTTCAAGTCGAACTTCCTGAACAATGGCTTCGTCACGGTAATGCTTGGGAAGTACGGAAGGTGGATGAAGCGGTCGAAATCAGTTTTTGGGGCGAAGTGGAAACATTGTATGATAAAGGGCGTTTAACCTTCCGTCATATTCATTCGGAAACCATTATGGCTGTCCCATACGACATTCCGGTTATCGGGTATCAAACCCCTGTTGTGAACACATTGAGGTTATGGAATGCAGAACCTTCTCGATTCCCAGTGCATAAAGATGTCATGGAGTATAAGCGAGACACGGAATCTGTATCGGAATTTTTATATCCTGATGATACTCATGAGGATGGGAAAATTTTAAGGTTGAAGCAGCAATATTTCCTTGTATCGGCAAGCTTGCAAAGCATTGTTTCGTCCCATCGCAAAACGTATGGAACACTTAAAAACTTTCATGAGAAAGTGGCTATCCATATTAATGATACACATCCCGTCCTCGCCATTCCAGAATTGATGAGGATTTTAATGGATGAAGAACATATGGGATGGGATGAAGCGTGGAACATTACGACAAATACGATTTCTTATACGAATCACACCACATTATCCGAAGCACTGGAAAAGTGGTCTGTTCATTTGTTTCAACCTTTATTGCCCCGCATTTATATGATTGTGCAGGAAATCAATGAGAGATTTTGTAAACAGTTGTGGGAGAGTTATCCCGGTGATTGGAGAAAAATTGAGCAAATGGCGATTATAGCCCATGATATGGTGAAGATGGCTCATTTGGCTCTCGTTGGAAGTTATCGAGTAAATGGTGTAGCGAAGCTTCATACGGAAATATTGAAAAACAGAGAGATGAAAGATTTTTACGAAGTATATCCTGAAAAATTTAATAATAAAACAAATGGTATTACGCATCGGCGCTGGCTGTTGAAAGCAAACCCCCAATTGTCCCATGCCATTACAGATGCCATTGGCTCGTCATGGATACACCATCCTTCAGATTTGGAGAAATTGATGCCATACGCTTTTGACAGTGGCTTCAAAGAAACGATAAAGAGAGTGAAGCAGGAAAGAAAGACCATCCTTGCTGAGATTATTCAGCGCCAAACAGGTATTATAATTGACGACACCTCTATCTTTGATGTTCAAGTAAAGCGGCTCCATGCCTATAAACGGCAATTATTGAATGTGTTGCATATTATGTATTTATATAACCGATTAAAAGAAGAAAAATCTTTTGAAATTTACCCGCGCACTTTTATTTTTGGGGCAAAAGCTTCACCGGGCTATTATTATGCGAAAAAAATCATTAAATTAATCAATTCCCTTGCGGATAAAGTCAATAATGATCCGCAAACATCACCTTTTTTAAAGGTAGTTTTTCTCGAAAATTATCGGGTGTCGTTAGCGGAGCATGTATTTCCGGCGGCTGATGTAAGTGAGCAAATTTCCACAGCGAGCAAAGAGGCATCAGGGACAGGGAACATGAAGTTCATGATGAATGGTGCCTTAACCATTGGAACCTTGGACGGGGCAAACGTTGAGATATTTGAAAGAGTTGGAGCCGATAACATGTTCATATTCGGTTTGACAGCAGAAGAAGTGCTGCATTATGAACAGAATGGAGGATATCGTTCCAACGATTATTATCATTATGATAAGCGTATTCAGCAAGTGTTGGAGCAATTATTGAATGGATTTTTTCCAAATTCTTTTGACCTTTTTGAATCGATTTATGATTCTTTATTAATGCAAAATGACCAGTACTATGTATTAAGGGATTTTGGTTCTTACGCCTCAGCTCAGGAAAAAGTGAACACGGCTTATCAATCTCAAGGGACCTGGCTTGAAAAAAGCATTATAAACATTGCACAATCGGGCTATTTTTCAAGTGATCGAACAATCCGCGAATACGCAGATGAAATTTGGGGAATTCGGTCTTTAGAACAAAGCACTTTTGTATAAATCCACATAAATGAACAGACATGGGCAAAAAAGAACGCCCGTGTCTGTTTGTTTAGCTGAAACTGTAGGGCTGGTTTTAGAATAGTTAAACGGAAAGCTAATTTAGAACTCGGCGGCAAAACGATCAGAACTTAAGAAATCGATATACGTTTGAATGCTGTGATTAGCCTCTATCGAATGCTCATAGGAATAAAACATGATACCTTCAGGAACATGTCGATAGCTAAAGTGTGTTTTGTGAAGAGGAGAATAAATTTTTCTCAGGGGAACGAATGGCACGAGATCAAAGGAATTGACATATCTGATACTATAGGGCAGGTATTGTTTATATTGGTATACAAAAGTCGGATTTCCCACGCGGGGGCTTCCAAAATTAACCATAGCTATGGTTCGATTACCAAGGTTGACAGCTGCATCCAGAGCATGTAGAGTTGCAAGGGCTCCTCCAAGACTATGGCCTGTGATGAAAATGGGTTTTGAAGGAGAGAGATTTTTTAAAATATCCATTAACTCATCCCGGCATGATTTATAAACGTCCAGGAAGCCGGAGTGGACATTTCCCGCATTTTTGACGTATGGATAAGGGACCTGACCATATCGCAAATCGCTGATCCAATCGGTATCAGTATGGGTTCCCCGGAATGACACAATAATAGCAAGCGGGGATTCAATAATAAAGCCGAACCATTCTTCTACATGAAAAGAACGGGCTTTGAAAGAATGAACGAGCTGGAATGATTCTGGAACCATAAAGAAACCATTCTGTTCAGACTGCTCATACGCTAATTGAGAGCATTGGGCTAAAAAAAGAGCCGTTTCTTCCGGAATAAGTAATTGTCGTACCATTTTTGCACCTTCTTTTCGCAGTTCGCAACATAGCTTATGAAAAAATAGGCAAAATGGTGCTTGCTCAGCATCAACACCGGACTTTGAAACAGCCATAAAAATGCCGGGAAACATTTCGTTTCCCGGCATTTTTATGTGTAACATTAATCATCGCCGTTCAATAAATCTCCCAGTGCACCAAGCATGCTGCCTTCTCCCGTCGACTTCCCGCCCGGGGCGTTGGCAAAAATACGATCAGCCAGCCGGCTAAACGGCAGTGATTGAACCCATACAGTTCCAGGACCCCTTAATGTAGCATAAAAGAGGCCTTCTCCGCCAAATAAAGCAGTTTTGACCTTCCCGACATATTCAATGTTGTAGTCGATATCTTTTGTCATAGCAACAAGGCAGCCAGTATCGATACGCAGCATTTCTCCAGGCCGCAGTTCTCGCTTATAAATGGTGCCTCCTGCATGTAAAAAAGCAAGACCGTCGCCCTCTAGTTTTTGCATGATGAATCCTTCACCGCCAAAAAATCCCGTTCCTAATCGGCGCTGAAAGTCGATGCCCACAGATACTCCCTTAGCGGCACATAAAAAAGCATCCTTTTGACAGATGACTTTTCCATGTAACTCACTTAAATCCATAGGGATAATTTTCCCGGGATAAGGAGAAGCGAAGGATACGCGGCGCTTGCCCGCCCCCTGGTTTGTAAATACCGTCATAAACAAACTTTCACCAGTTAAGACACGCTTTCCGGCTCCCATTAATTTTCCAAAAAGGCCTTTAGGTCCCGACTGGGCACCATCACCGAAAATGGTTTCCATTTCAATGCCTTCTTCCATCATCATCATCCCGCCTGCTTCGGCAATCACACTTTCATGGGGATCCAGCTCGATTTCAACAAACTGCATATCATCGCCGTGCAGAAAATAATCAATCTCATGAGAGTTCATTCTGTTCACCTCAATTAAAGAATTTTATTTGATTATTCGTTAAAGGTTCGTGAATTCCTGTTAAAAGTTGTGTAAAAGAAGATTATTCTATAAGTCCTAAATAAATTACAAATATTACTCCCTACTGAAAGAACTCGCTATTGAATCCTAATTTTACTAGATTGTCATGACAAGTTTTTGGGGAAGGAAGCTTTCCCAAAATCTCAAATCCATCACAAAAATTGACTTTTGCTGAAAGGCCCCATCACCAAATCCTGAATTTTACCGGATTTTCGTGACGAGGCCTTTCAGGGAGATGACCGAAAAGGGCTATTTCTCGCCCTTTTCGGTCATCCTCATTAAATCATTCTTCTTCTACATAAGGGTCTTTTTCGAATGGATGCAAATCTCCAAACACGGTCATAACGCCTTCTTCATCCAATGCATCTTCATACATCTCATGTTTTTTTGTCGGATAGATGGGCAACGGATTTCCGTACAAATCCGTTGCCGCAAAATTTTCATAATCCTCTACATATCCGAGCCGCTCATCAGCTTCAATGTATGTTTCACTATACTTTTCCGTATCTTCAATGAAATCCGACGGTGACTCTGATGTTCCGTATCTTGCTACATCCTGCCATGAATCTTCTGAGTCATAAGGCGCTGCATGCTTTTCATCGTATTCATACTGGCCGAATGGATGGTTTAGAACAGTTTCTTCAATCGGGCGATCCTCTGATATGTTTTGTTCGGGTGAATGTTCTTTGCAAAACATGGTTGTCGGTATAGCTTCAAGTCTTTCGAACGGAATATCTTTTCCGCATGTTTGACATTTGCCGTAAGAATGGTTCTTCATAGCTTGCAATGCATGTTTCACTTCTTTTAATTCTTGCTCTGCATGTTCATTTAACGCCAAGTCTTTTTCTCTTTCATATAGTTCAGTGGCTGTGTCTGCAGGGTGATTATCATAACTTGATAATTCTCCAACTGAATCATGCTGATCGCTTCGTTCCATACCAAAATGATCGTTTTGTTTTAATTGATGTTCGATTTCTCGTTGACGGTCTTCAAGATGGCTTTGCAATGTGCGAAGTTGAGATGTCGATAGCATGTAAAAACCCCCCTTTAACGAAATAAGTTTGTCTTTGAGTATTATTTGTCAAAAGAGATAAAAAAACATTAGAAAAACTTGGCGCTGCCAAAGAATTCATTTTCTTTCCAGCTTTATTGAAAGTATCTAAAATACGTATTTCATAAAAATTGGTGCATAAAGAAAAAGGTGAACCAAATTTACCCCTCATTAACGGGCAGTAAGACCCCCACTTCAAAACTTAGCGTAATCGCGGAAGTTTAAGTGGGGGATAACTGCCCGTAAAAGCCCGATAAGTCAACTAACCATCGGTGGGGGATGAAGGAAAACCCCCACCGATGGAAGTTTCCTTTATTTTCAGGAAGCTATATGAAAAAAAGAGACTGACTTTGGAAGCATGAAGAATATGCTTTCAAAGTCAGCCTCTCAAAATGACGGACGTATCTGTATTAAAGACAGTTTAGCAAAAGTAGGTATTACATAAAATAACCAATAAATAAACCAATGGATAACAAAAATCCATAAATCGTGTTGGTTTGGGCCGTTGCTTTCATAGCAGGCATCATCTGCATCGGAAGGGTTTTTCCGATGAATCCTTTCACGGCTTTCACGGCTTTCGGGATACTGATAATCACAATTAGAATCCATGGACTCGATAAATTGAAAAGTACGAGTCCAATCGCCCAGGCATACGCAATTGTAAACATGGAACCTAACAGGACGACAGCTCCTTTTTTTCCAAGTAAAATAGCTAATGTTTTACGGCCAAATTCTTTGTCTCCATCCAGATCACGGATATTATTGGCCAGTAAAATGGCGCCAACAAGAATAGCGGTAGGAATTGAGACTAAAACGCTTTGTGTCGTAATGTTTCCTACTTGAATAAAGAAGGAAATTAAAATAATAATGACACCCATGAACAGTCCGGCGACAATCTCTCCAAATGGTGTGTAGGCAATTGGAAAAGGACCGCCTGTATAAAAATAGCCTGCCGCCATACAAATGAGACCTATAAGCGCAAGCCACCAGCTGCTGTTCATACAAATATAGACACCTAATAAAAGGGATAATCCATATAAACCGAAAGCAGCCGTTAACACGGTTTTGGGCTTTATGCCGTCTCTTACGATGGCTCCCCCAATTCCAACGGATTGTTCATTGTCCAATCCACGTTTGAAATCGTAATACTCATTAAACATATTCGTAGCTGCTTGAATGAGAAGACATGCCAACAGCATGGCGCCAAACATTGGAATGTCGATGGCCGTATGTGTCATGGCGAGTGCTGTTCCGATAAATACAGGAGCAAAAGCAGCTGTTAAGGTATGCGGACGTGTAAGCTGCCACCACACTTGCCGTTTCGATTTATTAGGTGCAGGGGATAACCCTTGATGATTCGTTTGCAATTTAGCTTGCATGGATGACCTTCCTTTCAAGATATATCTAAAGCGGTCTGTATTTCTTTTAGAGGATGTTCAAAAAGTCCGGGAAAAATAGCTGTCGAATCTCTTTGTCACTCTGCCTCTCCAGTCCTCACGTATTAACACGATACGCTCCGGCCTTCGAGTCTGTCGTTCCTCGAACTTCTCGGTTCTTTTTGTCCTCCTTTTTGAACACGCACTATTAGTAACAAATACAAGGGAAGAAACCTGTAGAAAAGAATAAATTATAAAGGAAACTTCCATCGGTAAGTGATCTTCATTTCCCATGGCCTTTTGTGAATCCGTAAGTTCCAAATGGGGGATGTTACCGGCCGCTAATGGGCAATCAACATAAAGCAATACATTGTTAAGTGTAGAAAAAGGTCCATACACTGTCAACGATTTTCAATAAGAAATTTGTCTTGTAAATTCCAAAGGATAAAGAATAAGGAAGAAGGCGTCAGGGCTATTGCTAGATTTTTTCTAACCTACGCTTTATAATAAATAAGTTAAAGATTAGTTTTGAAATAAAGTGGGGGGACTTATTGTGATTGCAATAACAGAACATCCATTACAAGCTCTGCAAGATGCTTATGAAAAGGCCAAAATAGATGGTAAACCGCGATTAGTTAGCTTTGTTAAGCAAATAAATCCATATAATCCCCTGGCGCTTTTTTATAATGGAAAAAAGATGTTTTATGGAGAGCGCTTCATTTGGATGGATGCAGCGCGATGCCAAACGTTGATTGGATTTAATCATTTATCTGTCATGACCACGGAACAAGATGAGGACCGCTATCACTCCATTGAAGAACAATGGAAGAATTTTATGGAACAGTCCGTTCAGAAGATGAATGATTTTCCCATCGGAACAGGCCCGCTTTTATTCGGAGGATTTTCCTTTGATCCGAAAAAAGAACAAACGGCGTTATGGAAAGAGTTCCCGAGCGGTAAATTTATTGTACCGCAATTTTTATATACGGAAATAGAAAGTAAAGCATACTTTACGATAAATGTGTTAATCACACAAAATGATCGTGCTGCAGAAATTTTAGATTGGCTTGGTCGAGTTGAGCAAACATTATTTCCGGAAACGAGTGTTTCACTAAAAGCAGCCGAAAGCGATATCATCCACGCAGCGGAAGTAGATCCGATTAGATGGAAAGAGGCGGTAGGTAAAGCAACAAGGCGCATAAAAAGAGGCGATATTGAGAAAGTGGTATTAGCGCGTGAACTAAGAGTCGCGTTTAATCAGAATGTGTCGAATGAATACGTCCTTCAGCGCTTGATGGATGAACAGCCAACCAGTTATATCTTTGCGTTTGAAAGCGGTGATGATTGTTTTATTGGAGCTTCACCCGAGCGGTTGGTTAAACGAGAGAATACGGAAGTATTTTCGACCTGCTTGGCAGGTTCTATTCCGCGCGGAAAAACAAAGGAAGAAGATGAGCGATTGGGACAAGATTTGCTGCATGATCAAAAGAATCTAATTGAACATGAAGTGGTCGTTCATATGATTAAAGAAGCTATGAAGGAATCGTGTGAAGCCATTGTTGCCCCTTCTTCTCCTGTTTTATATAAAACAAGGCATATCCAGCATTTGTATACACCCGTAAAAGGAACAATCAAAAGGGGAATGAGCTTATTTTCATTTGTAGAAAAATTGCATCCTACTCCAGCTTTAGGCGGATATCCTCAAATAAAGGCCAAGCAGGTCATTCGCGAGCTGGAAATGCTGGACCGAGGTTGGTACGGAGCTCCTTTAGGGTGGCTTGACAGCCAGGGGAATGGCGAGTTCATTGTCGGCATCCGTTCCGCCCTTTTGCAAAAGAAGGAAGCTTCTTTATTTGCAGGCTGCGGGATTGTCGCAGAATCCGACCCGGAAAGTGAATATAAAGAAACGAACATTAAATTTAATCCGATGTTATCTGCATTAGGAGGTGCAATTCATGATATCCAATGAAGCCCTTACATCTTATGTAGCTGCTTTTGTCGATGAATTGGCCAACGCGGATGTAACAGATGTGGTGGTTAGTCCTGGTTCACGTTCCACCCCGATTGCCATGTTGATGGCAGAACACCCCGGCATTCATGTTTATTTAAATATTGATGAACGGTCTGCCGGTTTTTTTGCATTGGGAATGGCAAAGGCAAAGCGAAAGCCGGTTGCGCTTGTTTGCACATCTGGAACAGCTGCCGCCAATTATTATCCGGCAGTAGTAGAGGCTTTTCAATCACGTGTACCGTTGATTATCATTACGGCAGACCGCCCTCATGAGCTGCGGGATGTGGGAGCGCCGCAGGCCATTAATCAACTTCATTTATTCGGCCAGTACGCCAAATGGTTTGCAGAACTTGCCCTCCCGGAGAACACTGAGAGCATGCTTCGATATATTCGCACGACAGCAGCGCGAGCAGTGGGAACTTCGCTGACGGCACCGGCAGGGCCTGTGCATCTTAATTTCCCTTTAAGAGAACCGTTAGTCCCTAGCTTATCTCATCCCGATTTATGGGCAGCAGGAAGAGATGAGAAACGAAAACGAGTAAAGGTGCATAATGGAGCTTTACTCTGTCCTCCTGCTGTTTTAGAAGAAGCAGCCATGAAAGTGAAACAATATGAGCGCGGAATCATCGTATGCGGCGACCATGAAGATGCAACATTTACAGACACGGTAGTAGAGCTAGCTGAAAAGCTGAATTACCCAATTTTAGCAGACCCTTTATCACAGCTGCGAAGCGGGAAGCATGAGAAAAAACATATCATCAATGCGTATGATACGTTTTTAAGGACTGAATCCTTATTAGAGGGCTTAAAGCCAGAAGTAGTGATTCGTTTTGGGGCGATGCCAGTCTCTAAGTCATTGCTTCTTTTCCTGAAAAAGTATGAGCCAGAGGAAATGATGGTGATAGATGGAGGAGGAGGCTGGAGAGAGCCGACTTTAATTGCTTCAGATATGATTCAATGTGAAGAAACATACTTTTGCCGAGAGCTTGGCCAGTTGGCAGGTAAGCTTTCCCGAACTTCCACAAAGTGGTTGGATAAGTGGCTTTTTATAAATGAAAAAACGACGGAGTTGCTTCAGAAATCAGTGGAGGAAGATACTCTTTTGGAAGGAAAAGTCGTGACAGAGCTTGCCGGCCTTCTTCCTGAATCTTCAACATTGTTTGTAGGGAATTCAATGCCGATCCGAGATGTGGATACCTTCTTTTCTTTGAATAACAAGTCCATTAAAATTATGGCGAACCGAGGGGCTAACGGCATTGATGGAGTGGTGTCAAGTGCTCTAGGTGTAAGCACGATTCAACGGCCAACCGTTCTTCTTATTGGCGATTTATCTTTTTATCATGATTTAAACGGATTGCTTGCGGCTAAAATGAATGAATTGGATTTAACGGTGATTCTTGTTAATAACGATGGAGGAGGAATTTTCTCCTTCCTGCCCCAGTCCAAAGAAGAGAAACATTTTGAGTTTCTATTCGGGACCCCGACCGGAATTGAGTTTGATAAAGCCGTGATGATGTACGGCGGAGATTTTAAATTAATTGAAACATGGGAAGAGTTTAGACAAGCTGTGACACAATCCTTTATGGAAAAAGGGCTGAAGGTGATTGAAGTAAAGACAGACCGGGAAGAAAATGTCATGGTTCATCGAGAAATGTGGAAATCTGTTTCCCAGGAAATGAATGAATGGCTCAAAATGGTGAATGATGTATGAAATATGAAATAAATGGCGTTTCATACGAAGTGAATAAGATAGGGGAGGGGGCCCCTCTCTTATTATTGCACGGGTTCACAGGTTCAAAAGAAACGTGGACCCCTTTTTATAAGGAGTGGCAGAAAACAAATCAGCTCGTCTCGTTAGATCTTATCGGCCATGGAGAAACTTCTTCCCCTCATGAAATCCCGAAATACAAGATGGAATCAGTGGCAGAGGATTTATGCACCTTACTAGATGAACTTCGTATTGACCGAGTGGATCTTCTGGGATATTCCATGGGAGGGCGTTTGGCCCTTTCATTTGCAGTTATGTTTCCGGAGCGAGTGGGAAAGTTAATATTAGAGAGCGCTTCTCCAGGCTTAAAAACAGAGCGGGAACGAAACTTGCGCAAACAACAAGATGAAGAATTGGCGGAACAAATTTTAGCTGAAGGCATATCCTGGTTCGTCCATAAATGGGAAAATATCGCGTTGTTTGAAAGCCAAAAATCCCTGCCTGTCTATATACAAGAGAGGATACGAGAGCAAAGAATGAAGAATGATCCCATTGGATTGGCCAATAGCTTGCGCGGTATGGGGACAGGTATTCAGCCGTCTTGGTGGGAACAGCTTTCTTCCTTGTCAATGCCCGCTCTTTTTATTACAGGAGAGCGGGATGAAAAGTTTGTGCGGATTGCGGAAGAGATGAAAAAATGGATGCCCCACGCTGTTCATGAAAGAATTTTAGGTGCAGGACATGCAATCCATGTGGAACAACGGGAGATTTTTGGTAAAATAGTAAGTGGCTTCTTAAATGAGTAAAGAAACTTAGGTGGCAGAAGCATTTTCAGATGGATACATAAAAGGAGGAATAGTCATGGCAGTAGAATGGGTAGCAGAACGCCAGTATGAAGATATTTTATATGAAACATATAATGGTATTGCCAAAATTACCATTAACCGTCCACAAGTGCATAATGCATTTCGTCCAAAAACAGTGATGGAGTTAATCGATGCTTTCGCTTATGCACGTGACGACTCTGCAATTGGAGTCATCGTTTTAACAGGAGCTGGAGAAAAAGCTTTCTGTTCAGGAGGAGACCAAAGTGTACGCGGTCACGGCGGTTATGTAGGCGAAGATGAGATTCCTCGCTTGAATGTATTGGACTTACAACGCTTGATTCGTGTCATTCCAAAACCAGTTGTTGCGATGGTAGCGGGTTATGCAATCGGCGGAGGTCATGTGCTGCATCTTGTATGTGATTTAACGATCGCAGCTGATAACGCTGTCTTTGGACAAACGGGCCCTAAAGTAGGAAGCTTTGATGCAGGCTATGGTTCAGGTTACTTGGCACGCGTTGTCGGCCATAAAAAAGCACGCGAAATCTGGTATTTATGCCGTCAATACAATGCGCAAGAAGCATTGGATATGGGCTTAGTCAACACGGTCGTTCCATTAGAGCGATTAGAAGCGGAAACGATTCAATGGTGTGAAGAAATGTTAGAGAAAAGCCCAACAGCTCTTCGTTTCTTAAAAGCTGCATTCAATGCTGATTCTGACGGATTAGCCGGCTTGCAGCAATTGGCGGGAGATGCGACGCTTCTTTACTACACAACAGATGAAGCGAAAGAAGGCCGCGATGCGTTCAAAGAAAAACGCAAACCGGATTTCGGACAGTTCCCTCGTTTCCCTTGATGAAAAAACAGCTTGATGATTCATTCATCAAGCTGTTTTTTTCAGGAGAAAGCATAGTTTTTTAAAATTAGGGCAAGGAGTGAGAAAGATGGATGATCAAACCATTCCGAATTGGCTTATGCAGCGTGCTCATTTGACTCCCGACCGCCTGGCCGTTTCTTCTTCGGCAGGTGAGGTAACATTCCGGCAACTTCATGAACAAGCTCTTTCTTTGGCTGAAAAGTGTGTGTCACTTGGCATGGAAAGGGGAGAAACAATCGCTATTTTGGCTTCCAATAGTCTTGAAATGGTTATGTTCATCCACGCCATGAAGTATATCGGGGTGAGGACGGTGCTCCTAAATATACGCCTGACTTCGCGTGAAATTCAATTCCAGCTTGAAGATGCGAATGTCAAAACCTTGTTGGCAAGCGAAGACTTTTTACAAACCGCCCAGGACGTTCAAAAGTATGCCGACACACTCGTTTACACGTTTAACGAAGTCATGGACGCATCTAAACAAACGTTTGATTGGATAAAAGAGTTTAAGATGAATGATGTCGATACGATCATGTATACATCCGGTACAACAGGCCATCCAAAAGGGGTTATGCAAACATACGGCAACCATTGGTGGAGCGCAATGGGGTCGGCATTAAACCTTGGATTGCAGGAGAAGGACTCCTGGCTTTGTGCTGTTCCGCTTTTCCATATTAGCGGGCTTTCCATTTTGATGAGGAGCGTTATTTACGGGATAAAGGTTGTGCTGCACGAAAAGTTTGATCCGGCGTCAGCCAATCGTGCCATTAAGGAAGATGGAGTGACGATTGCTTCTGTTGTAACCGCGATGTTATCGAGAATGCTCGATCAAGCGGGAGAGGAAGCCTATCCTTCCGAATTTCGCTGTATGCTGCTTGGAGGGGGACCGGCTCCTCTGCCTGTATTACAATTATGCGCGACATTAAATATACCGGTTTATCAAACATATGGAATGACCGAAACGTCTTCCCAAATCGTTACCTTACCTCCTGAGTACAGTCTGGCTAAACTGGGTTCGGCAGGAAAACCGTTATTTCCGTGTGAGGTACAAATTCAAACAGAACAAGGGAATAACGCGGAACCTAATCAGCCTGGAGAGATTGTAGTAAAGGGTCCCAATGTGACGAGCGGTTACTGGAATCGACCTGATGCCACCGATCAAGCTCTTCAAAATGGTTGGTTTCATACGGGAGATATCGGTTATTTGGATGAAGAAGGATTTTTATATGTGCTCGACCGGCGTTCTGACCTGATCATATCAGGGGGCGAAAATGTGTATCCTGCTGAAATCGAAGCAGCATTGCTATCGCATCCAAATATCATGGATGCCGGTGTGACCGGAATGGAGGATCCGAGTTGGGGACAAGTACCGTGCGCGTTTCTTGTGAAACAACAAGGGGTCTCTTTAACGGAAGAAGAGGTCAGGCAACATTGCGGGAAGGTGCTGGCTAAATATAAAGTACCGAGAGCCATCTACTTCGTTGATGAGCTGCCGCGCAACGCATCCAATAAGCTTGTACGCCGCCGGTTGCCTTTATTGCTTGAAACGGACGGAGGACATGGAAATGAAGATTAGATCGGTGACATTGCATTTTATTGCGATGGACTTGTTAATGCCGTTTGTGACAAGCTATGGGACAGTACAAAAGCGGGAAATGATCTTATTAGAAGTGGAAGATAGAGATGGAGTCATCGGGTGGGGCGAGGTAGTAGCGTTTTCCACTCCATGGTATACAGAAGAGACCATTCAAACGTCCTTTCATATGTTGGATGAGTTTTTGATTCCAGCTTTGTTTAAACAGTCTATCGAGCATCCTGAAGAGATCCAGACGACCTTCGCTCCCATTAAACGAAATCATATGGCGAAGGCCGCTATTGATTGTGCTGTATGGGACATGTTTTCCAAAAAAGAGGGCAAATCTCTTGCCGCCTTGATTGGAGGAAAGAGGGAACGGATTGAAGCCGGGGTTGTCATTGGAATCGACCAAATTCCAAATATGCTGGCAAATATCGAGAGCCATCTAAAGGAAGGATATAAACGCTTTAAAATAAAAATCAAGCCAGGTTATGATTATGAGCTTATTCGCCAAATTCGAAAAGAGTATCCTTCCATCCCACTGATGGCCGATGCGAATTCAGCTTATACGTTACAGGATATCGAGCATTTGAAGCGTTTGGATGAATTCCGCTTGATGATGATTGAGCAGCCTCTTGATTCAGATGATATTGTAGACCATGCAAAATTGCAGAGAGAGATTGCTACTCCCATTTGTCTTGATGAAAGTATCGTGTCATATGATGATGCACGGAAAGCCATTGAACTCGGAAGCTGTCAAATCGTCAATGTAAAAATCGGAAGAGTTGGAGGGCTGACGGAAGCGAAGCGCATCCATGATTTATGTTTGGATCAAGAAGTTGATTTATGGGTCGGCGGGATGCTCGAATCCGGCGTATCCCGTGCCCATAACATTGCACTTGCCTCTCTTCCGGGTTTTACGATTCCCGGTGATATTTCTGCCTCAGCCCGTTATTGGGAGAGAGATGTGATCATTCCTGAAGTGATGGTGAAAGACGGATATATCAACGTCCCGTCAGAATGTGGAATTGGTTTTGGCATAGATCGAGATTTTTTACGAGATATTGCATATGAAACAAGAACCTATGTCAATCGAAATAATGATTGATTGACGAGTTAGTAGTTATCAAATTTCTTTGAGGGAGAGCATAAAGCGATGGAGAGGATGTCGCTTTATGCTCTCCCTCTTGTCGAAAATAAGAAATTAATTTAAAGTAGGTAAAGTGGAAAAAACAGTTGTCATATGAAAAAATTAGCTTTATAATGGACAAGACAACAAGATATAGTTATTTTATTTAATTTTAAATACAATATATTGTGTTACTCGGTAAAATAGGTGTTGTGAAAGCAACCGAAAAGGGAATCTGGTGAGAATCCAGAACTGTACCCGCAACTGTAATTGCTGATGAAATAAGGAAATCCACTGTGAAGCTGCTTCATGGGAAGGCCTTAAAGTAGGATGATGCATAAGTCAGGAGACCTGCCTATTTTACGTCGTACTATCTTCTTCGGGAGGTGAGAGGATAGAATGCGAGTGCGAAAGGTGTCGTGTACCCCTTTTAGCTATTCCATTCTATTCGCTCATCGAAATCCGATGGGCGTTTTTTATTTGAAAAAGGAGGGAATGTTTTGGAGAACACGTATGCACCACATGCTAACGATTATATAAACATCTATGTAGAGGATTTAATGAGGTCCTTTCCTGAATTGGATTTTTCATCCTATAGAGAAAAGGTAGGACAAGCCGCTTTGCATCGGCAGGATATGACGGAAGAACAAGTAAGCAATTTACTAGTATTATCGGCTCTGGAAAGAATTTCGATGGAAGAGCCGCGATGGACATATGCAGCGGCGAAAGTGTATTTGGATCAGCTTTATAAGAAGGCCGCAGCTTCCAGAGGATACGATGCTCGTAAAAGATACGGATCCTTGTATGGCTTGCTTGAAACGTTAACGAATAAAGGGATTTATAGCGAGAATCTTTTACAAGAGTACTCGAAGGAAGAAATTGAAGAGCTTGAACAAATCATCGTTCCGGAGCGGGACCAGCTGTTTACATACATCGGGTTGTTGACATTAGCGGACCGTTACTTGGCTACATCCCACAGTGGAGACGTATATGAGCTGCCGCAAGAGCGATTTTTGATTATCGCCATGAAATTGATGATGAAAGAGTCAAAAGAAAAACGAATCGAGCTCATTAAAGAATCATACTGGGCTCTGTCAAACTTATACATGACCGTTGCCACGCCGACATTAGCGAATGCCGGCAAAAGCTATGGACAGCTGTCGAGCTGTTTTATCGATACGATCGATGATAGTTTGAGAGGAATATATGACAGCAATACAGATATTGCGACAGTCAGTAAAAATGGTGGAGGCATTAACTAATCAGTGCCTTTAGGCGGAAACGTCTATCGAATAACCTCGCTAAACGGGAAAACCCTTGTAAATAAATATTTGCAAGACAATCACCGTGCTAAATTTAATCGACAAATTAAAACCCTATAATCTGTTTTGGAGGGATTACTTTCCATGCAGTATCTTTACAAGATTATCAATTCAATGACCAACAAATTTTATGTAGGCAGAACTAGAAAGCCTCAACAGAGATGGAAAGAGCATGTAAGACTGTTGGAGGAAGGGAGACATCACAGTATACACTTTCAAAGGGCTTGGCACAAATATGGAAAACAGAATTTTAAGTTTCAAATCATTGAGGTCTTCAACACAGGGGATGAAGAGAGGGACTTAACGTTAGCAGAGGAACGTGAACAACTGCTAATCAATGAGTATATGAAAAAGAAGCAACTTTATAATCGTTCTTGGTCATCAAAAACAGGTCTGTTAAAAGGGAAAAATCATCATCACTATAATAAATCTCCCAAGGAATGGATGTCAGCAGAAGGCTATCAAAATTTGATAGATGTTTTAAAGAGTAGGACAGGGGCAAAAAATACTTTTTACGGAAAGAAGCACTCTGATGAAACTATAGAAATTCTTCGAAAGAAATGTGCCATGTATGGTGAGGATAATCCCTTTTATGGTAAAAAACATACTCAAGAAGCAAAAGCAAAAATGAGAAAAGCAAAAATGGGATGCTATGAAGGTGAAAAGAACCCGTTTTATGGAAAGAAGCATTCTGAAGAAACAAAGAGAATTCTTTCGGAAAAGAACAAAGGCCGCCTTAAAGGAGTACCAAAATCAGAGGAACAAAAGCGGAAAATGCGAGAGGGTTCTCCCAAAAACAGACCTGTTGAAGTTGACGGAGTGAAATATATGAGTCTAATGGATGCTTCGAGGATATTAGGTATTGACAGAAAAACTATTACGTATAGGGTTAATAGTCAATCTGAGAGGTTTAAAACTTATAAATTTGTCGATTAATAAAGGCCGAACGACTATCGAAACCACGTCTAGTGACGGAAGGGAGTAGAGTAGGGTACAAGCGATGGGTACTCGAAACGCGGGGGGTCTCTTTACTAGGGAGATCGTGATATAGTCTCATCTCTATGGTGACATAGAGCAGCCCAAAGAGGCGGGTTAAGAGTAGCGATCTTAATCGAAGATAATGTGGAGCATATTTAGGTAAGGTAAGAAGCCGAGGAAGTGATATTAAAGGGTTTAAAGGAGTTTCATCCGGAGTCATTCCGTGGATGAAGCAGCTTAACAATACTGCGGTTAGTGTGGATCAGTTAGGGCAAAGACAGGGTGAACAAATGCCCCTATAGTGGGTGACCATTATAGCAAACTCCGAATATGCTGGAACGCCGTCAAACAGCCTTTCACTAGCAGGCTTTACGGGAAACTGTTAAGTCATCTGAAAATGTGAAGGACATGGTGGTAATCAGCAGGGCCGATTTCTAAGTCATTTTATGATATGAAATCCCCTCAACGACTGACGAGGAGCATCTCACTGAGATGGTGATACAGTCTAGTCCCCTAATAAATATCGGGAAACCGAGGGTAGTAACGGCCATTAGTGTTTATTTGGATATTTGGCATCGCGATATCCACAGTTTTTTATCTGTAAAGTTAAATAATGGCGATGAGAGACAGCGAACTCATGATTTATTCACAGGAGTGTGCATCCCAGACTTATTTATGGAAAAAGCAGAGGCTCGTGAAGAGTGGTATATATTTGATCCTCATACGATTCGTAAAGTGATGGGGTTCAGTTTGGAAGATTATTATGATGAAGAAGAAGGTAAAGGCAGTTTCCGTACTAAATATGCGGAGTGCGTTCATGCAGCTGAGCAAGGGAAGTTCGGAGAAAAAGGGCTGCTGTGGGATGTAGTGCCAGCTATCGAAATTTTTAAAGGCATTATGAAAAGCCAGCTTGAGACTGGGACCCCATATATGTTTTATAGAGATACAGTTAACCGGGCTAACCCAAATAAGCATGCAGGTATCATTTATGGCTCTAATTTGTGTTCGGAGATAGCTCAAAATACGAGTGTAACAAAAGTAACAGAAGAGCGATTAGAAGATGGAAAGATTGTGGTGACAAAGGAGCCGGGAGATTTTGTTACTTGTAACTTATCTTCTATTAATTTAGCAAGATCTGTTACAGAAAATGTATTAGAACGGTTAATAAAGATTCAAATTCGGATGCTGGATAATGTTATTGATCTAAACGATTTGCCAGTTCTGCAAGCTAAGGTGACAAACGAGAAATATAGAGCCGTAGGCGGAGGTACATTCGGATGGCATCACTTATTAGCTTTAAAGAAAATCAATTGGGAGTCGGAAGAGGCCATTCAGTATTGTGATGAGTTATATGAGAAAATTGCCTATTTGAGCATACAAGCCAGTATGGAATTAGCAAAGGAGAAAGGTGCTTATCCTTTATTTAAAGGCTCTGATTGGGAGACGGGTGCTTATTTCAAGAAAAGAGGCTATGAGTCTGAAAAGTGGAAAGAACTGCAGATGTCTTTGAAGAAAAATGGAATTCGCAACGGCTATTTGATGGCAGTCGCCCCCAATTCATCTACATCAATTATTGCCGGTTCAACCGCCAGTATCGACCCGATTTTCCGCAAAGCTTATTCGGAGGAAAAGAAAAATTATAAAATTCCGGTGACCGCTCCAGATTTGAATGCCGAAACGAATTGGTACTATAAATCTACTTATCATATTGATCAAAAATGGAGCATTTTACAAAATGCGAAGCGTCAGCGCCATATTGACCAATCCATCTCTTTTAACTTATATGTCCGGAATGATATTAAAGCGAAGGAACTATTGGATTTGCATATGATGGCTTGGAAAAACAAGTTGAAAACGACGTATTATGTTCGTTCGACATCAAGCGAAATTATTGAGGAATGTGAAAGCTGCCATAGTTAAATTAAAGGAGAGAAAAACGATGACGACGTTAATAAAACGAACATTAATGGATGAGCAAGCGCCCAATCGTGCCACGAGCATTATAAATGGACGAAGTTCCAATATTTTAAATTGGGATGATGTTCGCTATTCATGGGCCTATCCGAAATATAAGCGAATGCTTTCAAATTTTTGGACTCCATTTGAAATTAATATGGGCCAAGACATTAAGCAATTCCAGCTGTTGACCGAACAAGAACAGGAAAGCTTTTTAAAGATTATCGGATTATTGGCATTATTGGACAGCATTCAGTCTGATTATGCTAAAAAAGCAGCAGATTATATTACTGACTCATCCGTTAATGCGTTAATGATTATGCTGGCGCAGCAAGAAATTATTCACAATCACTCGTATTCGTACGTGTTATCGAGTCTCGTCTCGAAAACGAAGCAGGATGAGGTATTCGAATATTGGCGTACGGAGGAAAGCTTGCGAGAACGAAATGAATTTGTGACGAATGGTTATAAGCAGTTTGCTGAAGAACCGACGGTAGAAAACTTCTTAAAATCGATTGTATTTGATATGATTCTAGAGGGACTGTTTTTCTACAGCGGGTTTGCATTCTTTTATAATTTGGCAAGAAATCAAAAAATGCTCGCCAGTTCAACGATGATCAATTACATTAATCGCGATGAACAGATTCACGTCGGTTTGTTTGAGAAAATCTTTAAAGAGGTATTGAATGAATATCCTCAATATAATACGACAGAATTAGAGACATTTGTGATCGAAACATTCCAAGAAGCAGCACGCCTGGAAATTGAATGGGCGAGGGAAGTCATTGGTGAAAAGTTTGACGGCATAACGATGCCTGAACTGACGCAATATATTCAATATATGGCTAATAAACGCTGCAATCAGCTCGGATTTGGCCGAATGGCTTTTCCGCAAGCGCCTATTCATAATCCGCTGCGCTGGATTATCGCTTATCAGGAAGTAGACCTGGGGAAAACAGACTTTTTTGAACAAAAGTCAAGGCAGTACACAAAGGCATCAGACGTAAATGGGTTTGATGAACTGTAAGGAAGGATGAACAGTGTGCATCAAGGGAAACCGATGAGCGAATCAAAAGTGGTTCAAACGAGATTGGTTTTTCCACCTGATACGAATCATTTAGGTTCGATTTTTGGAGGAAAAGTGTTAGCTTACATTGATGAAGTGGCAGCCATATCAGCGATGAAACATTCTCGATCTACTGTAGTGACGGCTTCCATTGACTCCGTTAATTTTTTGTCACCTGTTAAGGTAGGGGATATTTTAACGCTGGAATCGTTTGTGACAGGGACTGGAAAAACGTCGATGGAAGTATATGTACATGTATACCGCGAGAATTTGAAAAATGGAGAGCAAACATTAACGACTACATCTTTTGTGACAATGGTCGCTCTTGATGAGGCAGGAAATGCACAACCGGTACCAAAGGTGATTCCTGAGACAGAGCAAGAAAAGGAGCTTTATGCTTCCTCAAAAGAACGACGTGAAAAAAGAATCAAGGAATGAAAAAAGGAGACCACAACGGTCTCCTTTTTTCATTCATCCATTTCCATTAATCCAAGTTCGATAGCACGGTAGGCAATAATATCATCGATTTCGCTCGGCAGATCATCCAATGATCCGAATTCATATTGCCAGAGATTTGTGAAGGAATCGACACAAATGGGGAAGGTCAACTGATCGGATTTCTTTACTTCGCTTTTAAATGAATTAATTAAGCTGTCACGGTTCATGCATTCACCAACTCCCTATGTATTTCATGAAGAAAGTGTCCTTAGCACCTATACAATGCAGGGGACACCTTATGCGGAAAGCTATAGTATTGTCAAAACACTTACTTTCTTAGTTTGACCCATTTACATCGGTTTATCCCGGAAAATATAAGGGAAAAGTCCTGTTAACAATAGAAGTTCTTTAATAAAGAACAAAGCTACATAAATGATAATGAGAATTTTTATCAATTAAATATTGACAAAGAGAATCATTCTCAATTATTCTTAAAGTAGAGAAATAATCAATGAACTTAAACAACTTTGATATAAATAATAAAAAGAAATAATGAGGAGGAAGACTATGTCTTCAATAATGGTAGTGGGCGGAGATCGTTTAAAACATATTACGAATCGTTTAGAGAATGAAGGGTTTAAAGATATCATCCATCTGGATGGAAGGAAATCGAGCATGGTTAAAAGGGACATCCCGGAACATACAGAGTTTATTTTAGTCATTACCGATTTTATCAATCATAATATGGCGAAAGTAATCAAAGAGAAAGCCAAAAAGCAAGAGAAACCCATTTACTTTGTTAAGCATTCATGGAGTGCCATTCAAAAAATCATTAGAAAAGAAGCATAAAAGAGTTTTTATTTTTTTGTTATATATTGAGAATGATTATCGTTATAGGTTGTGATGAAAATGTTAGAGTCCGTAAAAGTCAACGTGAAAACCATCTCGAATGAGCATCTCGAGCAATTTATGCATTCACCCGATATTTTTCTTCAAGAGTGTCTATTACATAAAAATAGGAACCGTCACATCACTTGGGAAAAGGCAGTGAAAACAGCTGTAAAGCAGATTTTAAAAGAGTATTTTCAATTGCCTGTACAAGAGAGAACGGCTTTATCAACCCTTAAGCTAATCGAGCATCAGTGGAGCTGTATTAATGTACGCTTGTTTCGATCAAAAATGCATTATTATACGGTACTGGCTAAAGTAACGGATTACTTGCTCCAAGAGCTGGGAGCCTGTTCTCACATTACGCCGCCGCTCTTTTTATATGAAAAATACAGAGTCGCAGTAGCTGAACTAGGGATTGATCTATCAGTAGAGATTGATGTAGGAGAGTGGACAGCTAATTCTTATAAAATCAAAAAGATTATGCTGGACGATAGCGAAGAGGTGAGAAACGCGTTTGTTCATCTAATGGTCGTGTTCAGCCGTCACGCGTTTAACCAATTGCCCGATTCGATAGAGTTTTGCTGCCTCATGACGGGAACAAAACATGAGGTCTGTATAAAAGAAGCGCAATACGAAGAATCCCTGCATTTTTTAGGTCTCATTAAAAGTACTTTGGAGCAATCAATGATGCTTAATCATAAAAGGGTGGTTTAACTGGATGGAAAAGGGAGGAGAAAAAGGATGAAAACGTTAATGGTGTATGCGAGTATGTCTGGTAATACAGAGATGATAGCGGATTTAATCGAAGAGAGTTTACAGAATGAGGGAATGCATGTGGAGCGCAAAGAAGCCCTTGATGTAGAGGCCAATGACATTCTTTCTTACGATTATATTTTGTTTGGAGCGTATACATGGGGAGATGGGGAACTTCCAGATGATTTTTTAGATATCTATGAAGATATGGATCAATTGGATTTAAGCGGGAAAAAATCAGCGGTATTTGGATCAGGAGATCGGGCATACGAGCATTTTTGCGGCGCGGTTGATTTACTGGAACATCGAATTGCGGAAAGAGGAGGGGAGCTGGTCATGGAAGGATTAAAAATCGAGCATGCTCCTTATGGGGAAGACATTGACCAGTGCCGGCAATTCGCCAAGGAATTTGCGGAACAGATTGGAACAAAAGCTATGTAATAAAGGAAACTTCCATCGGTAGGGGGCTTTATCCCTCACCAGTGGTTAGGTGACTTATCGGGCTTTTACGGGCAGTTATCCCCTACTTAAACTTCTACGATTACTAAAGAACGAAGACTAAAAACGCGACGTCCTGTCGCAACGTCTTCGCTAGCACATCCTGTGCGTCGGAAGTAGGGGTCTTACTGCCCGTTAGTGAGGGATAAATAAAGGCAAATGACTAAAGAAGGCGAGTTCCTTTAGTCATTTGCCTTTTCAGCTTTAATAAAGCACTAAAAAGTACGCCTCATATTTTGTTCTTCAAATAATTTCGATCCTTCATAAACAGTTTCCAAAAATAAACGAACCCGGGAAACAGGATGACAAATCCCACAATGTAAGAGATAAACAACGCTCGGAAGGTCGCAGGATGAGTAAACCCCGATTCAATCGTTACATTAGGGAATACCACAAAGGGCAGATGGGATTTTCCATAGGCATAGCTTGCTAAAAAGTATTGTACGAGAGTAGAAATAACCGCCAATCGCGGCATCCCCACCGCTTTGGATGTCCGAATGAAGAGGGCGCCTCCGGTCACGATAAACATGAGAGCTGAAGCAATCAGCCATCCCTTCATTTCCATCATATTGTCATAAAGCCATGTCGCCTCCCCGCGCATGGTGAGCATGATGAGGAAAGCCATAAGCAGGGCGATCGGTCCGAGAATAATCGCGTCCCGCCGATATACGTTATATGCTTCAAATTCATCCGATACTTTCGAGTAATCGGCTAAAAGAAGCGATGACAAAAATAAGGTGGAGCTAATGGCGAATCCGATAAACGCATACACATTCGGACTTGTAAATAAAGTCACTAAATTGAGCTTTTCCGTGCCTTCAATAGTATCGATATAATTTCCATGAGTGATCGGAAGAACACAAATCAAAAAGGCTGGAATCAAAATACCGGAAATGCCTGAAATATAGGTCAATGCTTTTTCATAATCCTTGGCAATATGAGAGAACACAAGAAAAGCACTTCGAATGGACAGAAGTAACAAAATAATGCTTCCAGGGATAAGCAGAACCGTTCCTAATGTAAACGTAGCGCCGGGAAAAAAGGTGAATAGTGCCACAACAATCGCCACGATGAATACATTTGTCACTTCCCATGTAGGGGAGAGGTAACGGTTTGCAATCGTTGTCGCATTCGTTTTTTCCCGATTGATATATACCATGGACCAAAAGCCTGCTCCGAAATCCATCGTTGCCATCACGGCATAAATAAAAATAAATCCCCATAATACGGAAATGGCCAGTAATGCTTCAGTCATCATCTCAACGTGACACCTCCTTACGATTCAGTTCGCATCTCCAAGTCTTTCGAGACAGGGTGACGCTTAAAGTAATATTTTAGAACGAGCACAACGGCTACTCCTAAAATAATGTAAACAAGCAAAAAGAAGGTAAACAATAAACCTAATTCAGACGAAGTGGTAACGGCTTCAGACGTTTTCATGATTCGGTAAATAACCCATGGCTGCCTTCCTGTACAAGCGAAAATCCACCCGAACTCAATAGCGAGAATGGAAAGCGGCCCCGCGGCAACATAGAGCCACATAAGCCATTTCGGAAAGTCATTACGTTTTAAAATTTTATACCAGAATAGTCCAAACATCGCTAAAAAAATGAGAGCAGATCCGATTAAAACCATTCCATTGAATAATGTATGGACAAATAAGGGCGGCCAATATTCTTCGGGAAAATCATCGAGCCCGACAACGACCGTATCGAAGCTGTTTCCTGCCAAGAAGCTAAGAGCCCATGGAATTTCGATTCCGAATTTTACTTCTTTTGTTTCCAAATCCGTATAACCGCCGATGGCAAGTGGAGCATAGTCTTGCGTTTCAAACAATCCTTCTGCCGCGGCCAGCTTCTCAGGCTGGTATTCATGCAGCATCTGAGCCGATTCATGACCGTTGAGAGCCGTTAAAAATGAAAAAACAAGCCCGGCGGTCAAAGTGAGCACCAGTGCTTTCTTATAAAAGTTGTAGACATTTTTTTCTGCTTTCGAACGAAGCATTTTGTATGCAGAAATAGAAGCGAGAACAAAAGCACCCGTCATAAAGGCAGAAACGACCACATGTCCTGCGGATACAAGGAAGCTTGGGTTAAAAAACGCGGCCCATGGATCTACATCTACAATTTCTCCGTTTTCTATGCGAAAACCGGCAGGGGTCCCTTCAAACGCATGAACATTTGTAATAAGGATGGCTGAAGCTGCTCCGCCGATGGCAACCATCGTCACACTGACAATTCTCATAAGAGGAGAAATGCGATCAGCCGCATAAATGTAAATAGACATAAACAAGGCTTCAATAAAAAAAGCGTAAATTTCAATCTGGAAGGCAAGAGCCATGACTTTCCCGATCACTTCCATAAAACCGGGCCAAAGAAGGTTAAGCTGGACTCCTGCAATGGTTCCTGTAGGAATGGCTACACCGAGCAGTACCGCAAACCCTTTCGTCCAACGCTTAGCCATAATGGCATAATCTTTGTCTTTCGTTTTGTGGTAAAGCAGTTCGGCAAATAAGACCATAAGGGGAATGCCTACTCCAAGGGTGGCGAAGATGATGTGAAACGCCATGGTCATACCGAACATTGAACGTGCAAGGACTAAATGATCCATTGAAACGCAACCTTTCCAATAGAGTACTGTTGTTCCTTATTGTCCACCTTTTACCAGAGATTATGCATTAAAATGATAAGACACAAATTTGAAAATAGTAATCATTTCGCTTTGTGGTGAGTGCTACCTTTTTAAAAGGAGAGGTAAACTCTGTTATTCATCCTTTTATATAGAAAGACAAAAGTTTGCCGATCATGAGGAGCATTCCATGAAGAAAACAAGATGAAATAAAAAACAGCTTGCTTGCGCAAGCTGCTTTTTTACTGTAAAGCTGTTTTTAGTGTTTCAAGGTTTTTCTTCATGATCGAGAAGTAATCTTCTTTATTCTTTATATCTTCTTCCGTTACCGCTTCAAGGTTGTGTAAAGTTAATGAGTCTGCTCCGATTTCCTTTTTCACAAGCTCGGCAATTTTCGGTTTTACGTTTTGTTCAAAGATAACATATTTGATATCATGTTCTTTTGCAGTTGATACGAGATTTTGCAATTCCTTTTGTGACGGCTCGCTTGTCGGAGATAAGCCGGATACGCTTAACTGCTCAATGCCGTAGCGGCCTTCCCAATAACCGTAAGCGGCATGTGCCACTAAAATCTCTTTTTTAGGCGCTGAGTCAATCACTTGGGTGAATTCTTTGTCTAATGTTTCGAGATCGCTTTTTAATGTTTCAAAATTCTTCTCAAAATCGGCTTTTGCCTCTGGTTTAAGTTCTGTTAACTCCGTTTTAATATTTTCAGCTAATTCGATAGCCAAAATTGGATCTAACCAGATATGTGGATCGACGTCTCCGTGGTTATGCTCGTTATGGTTTTCTTCGGCAGCGTGTTCGTCATGGGCTTCTTCAGTAGCGTGCTCATCGTGAGTTTCTTCGGCAGCATGCTCGTCATGGTGGGCCAGCTCGATACCGTGAGCTGCTTCAACAAGCTTTACATCTTCACTTTTTAATGTATCTTTAGCCGCTTCTACAAATCCCTCTACTCCTGCTCCTGAATAAATGAAGGCATCAGCTTTAGCTAAGGTTACCATTGTTTTTGGAGTTGGTTCAAACGTATGGGCATCAACGCCTGGAGGCAAAATGCTCTCCACCTCTACATGTTCTCCGCCAATTTTAGCGGCAAAATCTTGCAATGGGTAAATAGTTGTATATATTTGTAAGGCATCATCTTTCACTTCACTATTGTCATTTCCGCTTGTGCTCTCACTGCCGCAAGCTGCAAGAAAAGAAGTAAGGGCCAATGATAGTGCCATTAAACCTGCTTTAATTTTCATTTTTTTCTCCTCTCGAACTTCTTTTTATCTATTCAATCCAGATGTAATTATATCGTAATTATTACGATTTGAAAATAAAAAAATCAAGAAGAAACGGTAAAAGCAGGAAGAGGGTCTTGGAATGATGACCAATCCAGCTTCATTTCTTCATCTGTCAGCAAACATTGGTCAAGAGAAGCTTCCACTTCATTTCGGTCCATATCAACCCCGATGAACACAAGTTCGTTCATACGGTCGCCAAATGATTTATCCCATTTCTCTAACAACTCGGGTTCTTCTTTTAATATTTGCATGCGTTCTTTTTCGGGATAAGCTGCAATCCATTCACCGGCTCCTTGAATCATAATGGATGTTCCGGCTTGAGAAAGAAGGCCTGTCATATCGTTACGGGAAGCCAGCCAGAAAAATCCTTTCGCACGTACAATGTCAACCGGCCAGTTCTCAAGCCAGTTCATGAATCGTTCCGGGTGAAAAGGACGGCGACGGCGGTAGACGAAAGAGGAAATTCCATATTCTTCTGTTTCGGGTGTGTGCTCTTCGTTCAGCTCTTTAATCCAACCCGCTCCTTGACTGGCTTTGTCAAAATCAAACAGATTCGTATTTAAGAGCTCATGAAGGGAAACTTCACTATGTGCGGTCCTGATGACGTTCGCTTCCGGATTAAGTTTCTTTAACAAATTTTCAAGTTCTATAATGTCTTCCTCGGCCAATAAATCTACTTTATTTAATAAAATCACATTGGCAAACTCAATTTGATCAATCAATAAATCCACGATCTCACGAGTATCGTGTTCATCCGTTCCTTGCTTTCGGTCGAGCAAGCTTTCGCCGGAAGCAAAGTCATTCCAAAAGCGATTCCCGTCCACGACCGTTACCATCGTATCCAATCGGCACTTTTTGGTTAAGTCAATTCCTGACTCTTCGTCCAAGTAAGTAAAGGTTTGGGCAACAGGAATAGGTTCGCTGATCCCTGATGATTCAATGACAATGTAGTCAATCTCGCCTTCATCCACCAGCCGCTCGACCTCTTCCATTAAATCTTCTCTTAATGTACAGCATATGCAGCCATTTTGCATTTCAACCAACTTTTCTTCCGTTCGTGAAAACCCGCCTCGTTTCACTAAATCCGCATCAATATTGATCTCGCTCATATCATTTACAATGACGGCGATTTTCAGGCCTTCACGGTTATGTAAAATGTGATTGAGCAAAGTTGTTTTTCCGGCACCTAAATAGCCGCTTAATACTGTAACTGGTATTTTATTCATGGTTTTCTCCTTTTTAAATAAGAATTATTACGATTTGATTTTTAGTATCATACAAAAAATTTGTGAAAAGGACAAGTAGTTTATATAATTATATAAATATTCATAAGTTTTATAAGAAGGGATTGTGTCATATGTCTATAATGCAGGAGATTTTAGATTTTAATGAAAAATTCGTGAGTAATAAAGATTATGAAAAGTATCAAACCACCAAGTTTCCCGATAAAAGGCTTGTCATTTTATCATGTATGGATACAAGGCTTGTAGAATTATTGCCGCATTCCATGAATTTACGAAATGGAGATGTCAAAATCATTAAAAATGCTGGAGCGATTGTTGCCCATCCATTCGGCAGTATTGTGCGAAGCATATTGGTAGCCGTATATGAGCTGAATGCAGATGAAGTATGCGTAATCGGTCATTACGACTGCGGGATGGGGAAGATTGAGGCGGATAAAATCCTTTATAAGATGAAGTCGGAAGGCGTTAGCGAAGACACCCTTTCTACCATTAAGTATTCGGGTATTGACTTGAAAAATTGGTTAAGAGGCTTCAATAGTGTAGAAGAAAGCGTGAAACACAGCGTGGAGACTCTTCAAAATCACCCGCTCTTTCCTAAACGTGTTCCGGTCCATGGATTAATTATCAATCCGGAAAACGGCAAGCTGGACCTTGTTGTAGACGGATATAAGGGAGAACAGGAATAACGCTCTTACTACGTGTCAGAGAGGGACAGAAGGGAAGCTCGACAGTTATTGTATTGGGCCTTTTTAGGATGGTGACTTTTTTGATCTTGGGTTAAAGGCGGTTGAAGCCATCAACTTTACAAAAACCGCCTTATATGAGCATCTCAATTTTTATGTTTTTTTTCAGGAACGAGGTCAATTCCTCCCGGATGAAATGGATGACATTTTAAAAGGCGTTTAATCGTCAGCCAACTGCCTTTTAGAGGACCAAATCGTTTGACGGCCTCCAGTCCGTAATGGGAACATGTCGGATAAAAACGGCAAGTAGGAGGCTTTAAGGGAGAAATAAATTTTTGATAAATACGAATCAAGCCTATCAAGAACTTGGATAAAAACATGGAACAACATTCCTTCATCTATTTTGTAAATCAACTATAAAAGATTAGCGAAGATTATTCAAATAAAAGGGAAAACCTAATTCATACAAAGTTGATGAAAAAAATAGGAATTAAGTGTATGATAGAAAGAAGAAAACAAGAAGGAGTGGATCGTATGCCATCAGTTGAAAGTTTCGAACTAGATCACACGGCAGTAAAAGCCCCTTATGTAAGGCATTGCGGCGTTCACAAGGTTGGGAGCGACGGCTTGGTTAATAAATTCGATATTCGTTTTTGCCAGCCAAATAAACAGGCTATGAAACCGGATGTTATTCATACACTGGAGCACTTACTAGCCTTCAATATTCGGAAGCATGTTGAAAAATATGATCACTTTGATATTATCGATGTGTCTCCAATGGGATGTCAAACAGGCTATTATTTAGTCGTAAGCGGTGAACCGACTGTGCGTGAAATTATCGATTTATTGGACGATACATTAAAAGATGCAGTGGAAATTACCGAAATTCCTGCTGCAAACGAAACGCAATGCGGTCAAGCGAAGCTTCATGATTTAGAAGGGGCAAAGCGTTTAATGCGTTTCTGGTTAGAGCAAGATAAAGAAGATTTGGAAAAAGTATTCGGATAAAAAATGGGGCGGCTCATCAGAGCCGTCCCATTTTTTATCCCTCATTAACGGGCAGTAAGACCCCCACCGATGGAAGTTTCCTTTATTGAAAAGCCCGTCGCTGAATCCTCTTGTCTACTCCTTATCGCGGTGGTCATCCTTGTCAGCGGGATGGAGATGAGGATTGTCTTCCAGTGAATCTATGGAATGTTTATAATCGTAAGCTTTGGATGTCGTTAGGACACTTAATAACAAAATGATAATGACAATAACGATACAAATAATCAAAATGGTATACATAACAATCCTCCTTTATTAGCTATATTCTATCATGCAAACAAAAAAGAAGTCGTTTTAAAAGTGAAAAAAGGGGTATTAATAAAGTGAAAGGAGTGAGGATATATGTCGAACAAATTAACGGACATTGTCAATCAGCAAATTGCCAACTGGAGCGTGCTTTACACGAAATTACATAACTATCATTGGTATGTGAAAGGCGAACAGTTTTTTACGCTTCACGAAAAATTTGAAGAGTTCTACAATGAAGCAGCCCTCTACATCGATGATTTGGCAGAACGACTTCTTGCTCTTGGTGGAAAGCCGGTAGCGACGATGAAAGAATCCCTGGAAACGGCTTCAGTCAAAGAGGCAACAGGAGAAGAAACAGCTAAGGATATGGTAGCTGCTTTAGTAGAAGATTTTACGATGTTAACCGGTGAATTAAAAGAAGGAATGGATGCGGCCGAGCAAGCCGGCGATGAAACAACAGGCGATATGCTGCTTGCTATTCACAAAGAACTGGAAAAACACATATGGATGTTAAAATCATTCTTAGGAAAATAAAGAACAGCTTGCTGCATTGCAGCAAGCTGTTCTTTATTTTATCCCGCATTGTGCGGACCTAACTAACCATCAGCAACGCATAGGATGTGCTTGTGAAGACGTGGAGATTGACGCCTCACAGTTAGTCTTCGATCCATTTCTTACTTATGGAAGTTTCCTTTATAGATTTTGCGATAATTGCTCCGTTAGCTGCTTGTTGATATATAAGTGAACCATTTGTACGATTTCTTCGCGATTCATATTTTCAATGAGCTGAAGCAAATCTGTTTCACTCATGTTGTGTAAATAGGAAAAGGCAAAAGCATCGATATCTTCATCATCGCGCAGCAGTTTTCCATGAAATTGATGGGAGAGTGCGCCAATCCAGTCCATAGGATTCTCCTTTCTGTGAAAAAAGGCGGATAAGATCACTTAAACCATACAAACATATTGTACAACGTGTTCATATGATGTACTAAGGTCATCAAAAATGTGACACTTTATTCGAAAGAGAGGCTCTCTCGTGAATAAGTATCTAGTCTTTGTTAGTTTAGCCGGTATCGGTTCTTTTACTCTTTTTCTTTTCGGTGGATGGGATTACTTGCTGATGGTATTAATGACGCTTGTTGTCATGGATTATGTAACAGGTGTTTTAGCTGCTTTTGTCCAAAAACGTTTAGCCAGCCAAATCGGCTTTAAAGGAATTGCCCAAAAGGTCTTTATTTTTATGCTAGTAGCCACCGCCAATTTTGTTGATACACTTTTATGGGACCAGTCCTTGATACGGGATGCGACCATCTTGTTCTATATTGTGAATGAAATCATATCAATCACAGAGAATGCCGGAATCGTCGGATTGCCCGTTCCGCAGTTTCTTCTCAAAGCCATTGCTTTATTGAAAGATCGTATAAAGTGAGACCATTCAGTGAAACATGTCCACTGAATGGTAATCGACCTTATCCGCGTTCCTAAGAGCAGTGATTCACCATATAAGCTAAGGAATGTTGGAGCGGGATCAAGTAAGGAAGAGAGCTCCCCATGTATAAATTTCTAGTTGAGAGGGATAAGAAAGGTAACATACCTTGAGTGTAGGGAGCTGGTTTTATGGATAATGGAAAAAAAACGTATTATATAACGGTCGGGTCAGGTGAAATCTCACAACTTCAGTCTGTCTCTGAATGGAATTTCAAAATTGAAGCCACAGATGATGAAATTACCAAGCTAAGAGAGTGCTTCGATCAAGGATATTCGAGTGATTGGCAAAGTTTTTGGCGTGCACATGTGCCCTATGTGCAATATCATTATGATCGCCAAAATGATGGTTATGATGAAACAATGGTGAAAATTTATGATATGCTTTATAAGCTTGGAGATGATGAAACGAAGGCTCATATTACGGAAATGGGGATTTTGCAAAGCCCGAAAGAAGAATAGAATGTATAGAAGCGGGAATTTACCGTATAGTAGAGCTGGATAAAAACAAATGGGAGTTTGAAGACGATATGTATACTTTTAAAGACGCATACAACAATCAAGTGTTTCTGTCTCTTGATAGTGAACCGTTCTCCAAAACTCCTCGTCACGTTTGGGTCGTTTGTCGATATAAACAACAGTGGTTATTAACAAATCATTCAACGAGAGGGTGGGAGTTTCCAGGAGGAAAGGTAGAAGATGGGGAAACAGCACAAGAAGCGGCTGTCCGGGAAGTTTTAGAGGAAACGGGCGGCATCGTTCAAGATTTGACGTATATTGGACAATATAAAGTAGCGAGCAGAGATAAGACCATCATCAAAAATATTTATTTTGCACGTGTCAAAGAACTTGTTAAAAGAAGCACATATTTAGAGACGAAAGGTCCTGTCTTATTAGAGGTACTACCCCGTGATATTAGAAAAAATAATTCCTTCAGCTTTATCATGAAAGATAATGTATTGCAGTATGTATTGAAGCACATCATAGCTCGCAAGATGGTTGATTAACGGAAAGAAAGCGGATCTAAGAGGCATATTTAGCTTTCAAAGGGTAACACATCGGGGTGATCCCCGCTTTGTGTTACCCTTTTTCGCTAGTCTTTAATAAGCTTTCTTTCAACGTATGCAACGAGCTGATACATGATTGTGGCAAATATAGCGATGAGAATGAGACTTAAAAGGACCAGAGTAAAATTGAATACTTGGAATCCATAAATAATCATATAGCCCAATCCCTTGCCTGAGACGAGAAACTCGCCCACAATGACGCCCACCCATGATAAACCGACATTTACTTTGAAGGTTGAAATGATGGCAGGAAAGGATGCTGGAAGCACGGCTTCCTTAAAACATTGGTTTCTAGTTGCTCCGAACGTTTCCAGCAGCTTTAGGTAGTTAGGATCCACTTCTTTAAAAGACGTATACACAACGATGGTGGTAATGATAACGGAGATAATAGCACCCATTGTTAAGATAGAGAAGAATCCCGGCCCAATGGCTACGATTAAGATAGGCCCCAATGCTACTTTAGGCATAGCGTTCAAAATAACAAGGTAGGGATCCAATACTTTAGCGAGGCGAGGGGACCACCATAGCAATGCTGCAAGGGAAATTCCTGCAACCGTCCCTAATAAAAAGCCCAAAAGTGTTTCGAACAACGTCATTCCCACATGCTCAAGGAGGGAACCATCTGCTGCTTTCTGTAAAAAAAGATTCCAAATTTTAGATGGTGAACTGAAGATAAGAGGATCAATCCACTGCTTGGAAGAGGCAACTTCCCATCCGATAAAAAAGCAGAGGAAAAGGAGAAGCTGCCATAAGAAAATGATCCTTTTTTCTTTCTTTATTCCGTCTAGATATTGTTTATGAAGGAGGTTAATGGACTGTTTTGGTTTCAAGTTCATCAAGCTCCTTCCATATTCGCTGAAACAAAAAATGATAGGAGGCATGCTGTCTAACGTCTAACGGAGAAAGTGATCGCAGCTCCTGTGGAACAACAAAGGTTTTAGCGATTCTTCCAGGTCTTGCTGAAAAAAGAAAAATGCGATCACTCATGGCGATAGCCTCTCCGATATCGTGAGTGACCAATAAAGCCGTTTTGCCAAAAGATCTTAGGGTACGGGAAACAAGCTCCTCCAGTTTAAGCTTCGTTTGAAAGTCCAGTGCAGAAAATGGTTCATCCAACAGCAAAATATGAGGGTCGATTGCCAGTGTGCGGACAAGGGAAGCGCGCTGGCGCATACCGCCCGACAGCTGGCGGGGATAATGAGAGTCGACTCCCTTTAACCCGATATGTTCCAATAGATGTAATGCCTGCTCTTCCTTTTCTTCTGTCCATTCATTCATCATTTTCAACCCGATTGTGATGTTTTCTTTGATTGTCTTCCATGGAAACAAGTAGTCTTGTTGAAACATATAGCCAATTCTTGGTTTTGTGCGATGAATGTTTTTTCCATCTAATGTGACAGTGCCTTTTGTTGGTGAAATGAGTCCCGCAATAATGGAGAGCAATGTTGTTTTTCCGCATCCGCTTGGGCCAAGAAATGAAACGAATTCTCCCTCTTCAATTGTTAAACTAATATCCTCTAAGGCAGTAGTAGCGGATTTTTTCGTAAAATACGTATGGTTCACGCGATGAATCCGCAATGTTGCCATCTCTGTATCCTCCTCACTCACTCATGATTTTTTCTGCAATTGCGGTGTTGACCAGTGTTTCATGGGATACCTCTTTTGGAAGTTCTCCAGCTTCACCCATGATGCTTTGTAAATTGTTCCACTCGTTTTCATCCAGCACGGGGTTCGTTGCAAATGATTTTTGAGATTTGTAACGTTCAATAACCGTTTCGATGATATCAATCGGTGTATCTTTAAATTCGCCTTGAATGGATTGGGCAATTTCCTCGGCGCTGTGAGAATCCACCCATTGCTGAGCTTTATAGATGGCGCGAGTAAATTTTTCTGCAGCCTCCGGATTGTCTTTTAAAAAGCTTTGTTTAGACATGAAGGTTGTATAAGGTACATGACCTGATTCTTTGCCAAACGAAGCGACAATGTGGCCTTTTCCTTCTTTTTCAAAAATACTGGCGGTTGGTTCGAACAGTTGAACATAATCTCCCGTGCCTGATGCAAAGGCGTTAGCGATATTGGCAAAATCCACGTTTTGGATTAAAGTTAAATCTTGCTGCGGATTAATACCGTGTTTTTTCAGTACAAATTCTCCTACCATTTGAGGCATGCCTCCTTTACGTTGACCGAGGAAAGTCGTTCCTTTCAATTGATCCCATGTGAAATTTTCGACTTCATTACGTGAAACTAAAAAAGTACCGTCTGTTTGTGTTAATTGGGCAAAGTTAATAACCGGGTCATTGGCCCCTTGAGCATAAACGTAGATGGACGTTTCAGAACCGACTAAAGCCACGTCAATCCCATCTGACAATAAAGCGGTCATTGTTTTATCCCCGCCCCAAGTGGTTTTCAAATCCACACTTAATCCTTCTTCTTCAAAAAAGCCTTCTGAAATAGCTACATATTGAGGCGCATAAAACAGTGAGCGTGTTACTTCTCCGACACGAATCGTTTGTACGGCTTCTTTTTTTCCACATGCAATAAGGGGGAAAAGAAGACCGAAAACTATCAGCGCTGTCAGCAGCCATTTTCCTTTTCTTTTCATGGAATAGACCTCCTTTATGTTTGTTGCCTATGAGTAAAGTATGAAAAGAGGAGAATTTGTGTGAATGCCTATAAAGGAATTTTCATCAGTGGGGGAACTGCCAGTCCAGGTAAAAAATATGAGGGCAGAAGAAAAGGGAAACTAGTTGTTTGAAAAGGGGGCAACAGCGGATAATAAAAAAGAAATGCAGCTAGTGAACAATGCCGTAATGTGTAGGGGAGATTAATGATGCAAAGTGAATTAATTATTAAAAAACAGCGTTTTCCTTCGCCTAACCCTAATATTGAATTACATATCGTCACATATATGTGCAATGGATTAAAGATTAAAGGCTTGTTAGCCGAGCCGAAGCAACACGGCTGCTATGATGGCTTTTTATATTTGCGCGGGGGAATTAAAAATGTAGGAATGGTTCGAGTAGGGCGAATTGTTCAATTTGCGTCTGAAGGTTTTGTGGTGATGGCTCCTTTTTATAGAGGAAATCAGGGTGGGGAGGGAAACGAAGATTTTGCGGGTGAAGACAGATATGATGCGCTTGCAGCTCTTGATCTATTGTCTGCCCATCCGAAAGTGAACAAGGAGCGAATTCACGTTTTTGGATTTTCACGCGGCGGGGTGATGGCTCTTTTTACGTCTATTCTGGCTTCTCATATTCGCTCCCTCGTTTTATGGGGAGGAGTGACAGATATGGTGCTGACATATGAAGAGCGAAAGGATTTACGACGGATGATGAAGAGGGTAATTGGAGGAACGCCGCAAAAATACCCCGAACGTTATAAATGGCGAACTCCTTTATACGAATTAGAAAAGGTGGAAGTACCTGTTCTTTTGATCCATGGGAAAAAAGATCAAAATGTGTCCGTAGATCATGCTTATAAACTGGAGAAAGGGTTAAAAGAGTTAGAAAAAGAAGTGACCGTATGGTATTTCGATGAATTCACCCACTATTTTCCGCCGGCTCAAAATCGTGAGACGGTGAAAAGGTTGACTGAATGGATGAAAAGCCGTTAATAAATATATTTTACTTGTTCAAGCTGTAAAAGTAAGAAGACTGTAATGAAGGTAATCGTTATAATAGACGATGAATACATGTAAGGAAGGAAGAAGACAGGATGGGTATGCCTCTTGAATTAAATACGATGATTGTGACAAAAGGAAAAGAAAAACGGGTAGAAGAGAATGTGTTTACGTTGGAAAAAGAGGGATATCGCCTTTATCTATTGGATATCCCCGTTGAAGTCCGCAAAACGAAAAAGGGTGAATGCATGGGTACAGCGCTCATTCGGAAAATAGAGCTTTCTCGTGAAAAAACCGTTCTTGAGTATGAGTTAATCTCATTGAATTCAACTAATTAAAAAAGGGGTGAAAGAAAACGGAAAGGGTCCCTTTCCGTTTTCTTTCACCCATGAAATGAAGCGTTATGGATTTTCCATAACGCTTCATTTGATTTATTATATGCATGCATTTCTTGAATCAAACAGTCATCGCACAGATAGGGGTGTCCTTTATACTAAAGGTCCGCCTAGTTTGACGATATCGTCTGAAACATTCGAGAATTTTTTGAAGTTTTCATTAAATTTTTGAGCAAGCTCTTTTGCTTTGTGTTCAAAATCATCTTGGCTGGCCCAAGTTTTAGATGGCTGCAACACTTCATCTGGTACTCCAGGAACGTGCGCAGGAATGGCTAATCCAAAGATTGGATCTTGGATCGTTTCGATATTTGTCAAATCTCCCTCAAGAGCCGCTTCAACCATCGCTCTTGTGTACGCTAACTTCATGCGTTGACCAACGCCGTATTCTCCACCAGTCCATCCTGTGTTCACAAGGTATACGTTTACATTGTGCTCGTCAATTTTTTTTCCAAGCATCTCTGCATATGTCGTAGCAGGAAGCGGAAGGAATGGAGAACCGAAGCATGTAGAGAAAGTAGCCTGTGGAGAAGTCACTCCGCGCTCAGTACCAGCCAGTTTGCTCGTATAGCCGCTTAAGAAATGGTACATAGCCTGCTCTTTTGACAATTTACTGATTGGAGGAAGAACACCAAATGCATCAGCTGTTAAAAAGACGATAGTTGTAGGGTGACCTGCGACACTAGGATCTACGATATTGTCAATCGCTTGTAACGGATATGCTGCACGTGTATTTTCTGTTAACGAATTATCATCGTAATCAGGAAGACGACTGTGATCATCAAGGACAACATTTTCCAGCACCGCTCCAAAACGGATGGCATTATAAATTTGCGGCTCTTTCTCTTTTGATAAATTAATACATTTTGCATAGCATCCGCCCTCGATGTTAAATACACCAGAGTTTGACCAACCGTGCTCATCATCTCCAATTAAACGTCGATTCGGATCAGCTGACAGCGTTGTTTTTCCTGTACCGGAAAGACCGAAGAATAGAGCCACGTCTCCTTCTTGCCCAACGTTGGCAGAGCAATGCATAGGTAAGATGTCGTTTTCAGGAAGCAGGTAATTCATAACAGAGAAGATGGATTTTTTCATCTCTCCAGCGTATTCCGTACCGCCGATTAAAACGACTTTACGCTCAAAAGAGATAATGATGAATGTTTCCGAATTGGTCCCATCCACTGCCGGGTCTGCTTTAAAATTAGGAGCAGAAATGACTGTAAATTCCGCTTCGTGAGCAGCAAGCTCTTCTTCTGCGGGACGAATGAATAATTGATGAGCAAATAAGTTATGCCATGCGTATTCATTGATAACTCGAATCGGTAAACGATATTTTGAGTCTGCTCCTGCATAACCGTTGAATAAAAATACTTCCCCTTGTTCTTTTAAGTAAGATAATACTTTTTTATAGAGGGCATCAAATTTTTCAGGAGAAAAAGGCTTATTGACTTTTCCCCAATCCACTTTTCCTTTCGTAGATGTTTCTTCTACAATAAACTTATCTTCCGGAGAACGCCCAGTATATTTCCCTGTTTCCGCACGAACAGCACCGGAAGCAGTCAATTGACCTTCACCGCGGGACAATACTTTTTCAACCAGTTGAGGTACTGATAAATTATGATGAACTGTTGGTAATTGAAGAAGTTCGTTTAATTCGTTTGAAACATCCACTATGCTCATATTTAATACCATCCTTTTTATTTAAAGTTTATTTATTTAAGTATTCGATTAGTAATCTCATAAAATAGTATAACACATTGATAAGAATAGTCTATACTATTTAAAGATAAATGTTCATATATAATGTAAAAATGGACATGATATATCGATTTGTCAATGGGGATGTGGTTAAAGAGTAAACGTGTTCATGTTGTCATCCACTTAGGTAAACCTTTGAGGGAGAATTCAAGATGTTTAAATAACGCTTAATATTAGACAGGTAAGGTGGGCTATAGTATGAAACAATCTTACTTGCTTAACGTTATTATTATCTTTTAACTCATTTATACCCTTTTGTTCTGACAGCTTAAATCAACTCATAAAAATCGTAAAAAGTTCGGCATGGGCGCTTTTTGCCCATGCCGAACTTTTTATGAAGAAGTAGTTGACATGTTTCGACGTTTTACGGTATGATATGTCCTTGAACGGATACTCTCTTATCCCGAGCTGGTGGAGGGACAGGCCCTATGAAACCCAGCAACCATCGCCATACATAGCAATTAGCGGCGATAAGGTGCTAACCTGATGCAAGGCTCTTGCCCTTGATCGATAAGAGTGAAAGGCGCTAGTGAACGTACAAACCTTTCCTCATATATAAGGAAAGGTTTTTTATATTTTTCTTTCAATAAAATGGATTAGTTTTATGAATAATAAGGGAATGAGTACCGTATCTTTTTTGTTTTTAATTAAAAGGAGGAATACTGATGTCAACAAAACGTCGTTTATTTACATCTGAGTCAGTAACAGAAGGCCATCCGGATAAAATTTGTGACCAAATCTCTGACTCGATCCTTGATGCGATTTTAGCGAAAGATGCTAACGCACGTGTTGCTTGTGAAACATCTGTTACAACAGGTTTAGTATTAGTAAGTGGTGAGATTACAACTTCTACATATGTAGACATTCCGAAAATTGTCCGCGAAACTGTTCGTGAAATCGGGTATACTCGTGCAAAATATGGCTTTGATGCTGAAACTTGCGCAGTGTTAACATCAATCGATGAGCAATCAGCTGATATCGCAATGGGTGTAGACCAAGCGTTAGAGGCTCGTGAAGGTCAGATGACAGACGAGGAAATCGAAGCAATCGGAGCAGGTGACCAAGGTTTAATGTTCGGTTATGCTTGTAACGAAACAAAAGAACTAATGCCTCTTCCAATTTCTTTAGCACATAAACTTGCACGCCGTTTAACGGAAGTGCGCAAAGAAGAGATTTTGCCATATCTTCGTCCGGACGGAAAAACACAAGTAACAGTAGAATATGATGAAAACGGCCAACCGGTTCGTATCGATACAATTGTTATTTCGACTCAACATCATCCAGAAATTACGTTAGAGCAAATTCAACGCAATCTTAAGGAGCATGTTATTAACCCGGTTGTTCCGGCTGAATTAATTGATGAAGATACAAAATACTTCATCAACCCGACAGGGCGTTTCGTTATTGGCGGCCCTCAAGGTGATGCTGGTTTAACAGGCCGTAAAATTATCGTAGATACTTACGGCGGTTATGCACGTCACGGCGGTGGTGCATTCTCTGGTAAGGATCCTACAAAAGTAGACCGCTCCGCTGCTTATGCTGCACGCTATGTTGCGAAAAATATCGTAGCAGCCGGCTTAGCGGATAAGTGTGAAGTACAATTAGCATACGCAATCGGTGTTGCTAAACCAGTTTCTATTTCTGTTGATACATTCGGTACTGGTAAAGTATCTGAAGAAGTATTAGTGGATTTAGTAGGTAAAAACTTCGACTTACGTCCAGCAGGAATCATCAATATGCTTGACTTACGTCGCCCGATCTATAAGCAAACAGCTGCTTATGGTCACTTCGGCCGTAATGATTTGGATGTTCCATGGGAGCGTACAGATAAAGCAGAGGCATTAAAAACACAAGCTACAAGATAATAAAAAATCCGGTCTTAAGGGGCCGGATTTTTTATTTTATGGCGTTGTTAAACAATGCTGTTGATTTTCGATTGTTTTCGTTTCATTCAAATGGGTCAAAAATCAACCTTACACTTTAACATGGCCAATTTTATAAAGGAAAAAAGAGCGTTAAGCTAATTGAATGGAGTCCGTTTGGTGGGCGAGGGCTTCCTCATATTGAGCTAGCAAGCCGTCAAAAATGGATTCCCACGTTTGCGTTAAAGCGTATTGTCTTGCCCGGTGACCAAGCTGTATGCGTTTATGCAGGTTTTCTAAACAAAACGTAATGTAGTGTACAAATTGTGAAACGGAGTCAGGATCACATAAATAACCTGTTCCATCGTGTTGGACGATATGTTTGACACCGCCTGCATTTGCGGCTATAGCAGGAGTACCGGCTGCTAGAGATTCTAACACGACATTTCCGAATGTTTCGGTTGCAGATGGAAAAACAAATAAATCAGAGGCTGCATATATATTCGCAAGTTGTTCTTTATTCAGAAAACCTGTAAAAGTCATATGTTCAAGTGCCTTTTTTTGCAATTCTTCTTTTAAGGGGCCGTCTCCGACAATAAGCCAATGTGTTTGATGTTTAATATGGGCTGGCAAGGACCGGGCAATTTTCATTAACAAGTCCAGATTTTTCTCGGGAGCAAGCCGGCCTGCATATGTCAAAATATATGGACGCTTAATATTATATTTGATGCGAACATCAAAACGATCATAATAAGGGTGAAATAAAGCGGTATCGACGCCTCTCGACCAAATCGAAACGTTTGTAAATCCGTGTGGCTGCAGATGTTCTTTTGTTGATGGAGAAGGAACGAAAATGCATCTTAATGATCGATGGAACCAATTCATATATTTCCAAAGTAAGGAGGAAAGAAATTCTAGGTCGTAGTATTTTAAATATTGATCGAAGTCTGTGTGGTAAGAACCTACGATAGGAATATTCATTTTTTTGGCATAATGCAAACCGCAAAGACCCATGTTAAAGGGGGTCGCCACATGAATAATATCAGGCTGAAAGTCTTGGAGGCTCGCTTTGATTTTCAGCATATTGGGCAGGGCCAAGCGGCATTCTGGGTACAAGAAAAAAGGCAGACTCGCAAAACGGTGAATATGGGCAGAAAATAAATCATCATTTGTGCCTTCTGGAGCAAATACGCGAAAAGGTATATCTTTCATTTTTAAATAATCCGTAAATCGTTTCAATGTATTGGCCACGCCATTTATATCAGGTGCAAAAGTGTCTGTGAATAAAGCGATTTTCATTGTCTCCCCCCTGTATTTTCAAGTTTACTTCTCAGATTTTAAACGTTCACTTTATTCAAAGAAAAAGAAAGGATAAAATCCCTGCAGAGGTTCCGAGCATCATGCCGGCCAATACATCGGTGGGATAATGAAGTCCTAGATAAATTCTTGAAATGCCTACACTGCATGCAAGCGGAAACAGTAAAAAAGCGCCTGCAGGATAATGGCATATAAAAGGAATGAGAATCGAAAACGCAGCTGTTGTATGGCCAGAGGGAAATGAGTGATCTTGAAGCGGATTATCTAATACTTTTGTTCCCCTCAGTCTCATGTAAGGGCGTTTGCGAGGATACAATTTTTTGGTCAAAGCCACGGGTATGTGGCTGAAGGCCAGAGCAGCACCGCTTGCCAAAGCCGTTGTTTGAAGCGGATTTGGTGTAAATAGCATAAGCAGCACAAAAGAAATCGTAAATCCTGCACCGCCGAGGTGGGTAATGAATCGAAAATAAACGTTAAGCCATTTGCGGTCGAAGTGCTGGTTAACCATTTTAAACACATGGCATTCAAAATCATAAAGGTGGCGAACAATTTTTGGCATGAGTCGTGTAAGCTCCTTTTAGACTGTCTTTAACCTTCATTTTAAAGAGCGATTGTGGAGGCAGTAATAAATTATTGTAAAAAAAATAAGCAGAATATTTACAAAGAGGATGATCCAAAAGGGCAAAAGTCAGCCCTTTGGGTCATCCTCATGAAAGGCCCCGTCATAACAATCCAGTAAAATCAAGGATTTCGTGACGGGGCCTTTTATCTAAAAAAATCAGTTTTTTCCATGGATTAAAAATGTATTGGTTAGGCGTGTTGGCAATCTGACTCAGCCTTTTTGCAGGGACTTATAATATTGTCCCTTTTCGACATAGCTTTGGCGTATGCGTGCCATTTCTTGGCGGTCTGCTTCAGTCAATTCTCTTACGACTTTAGCGGGGCGCCCTACAGCAAGAGTATGGGGCGGAATTTTTTTCCCTGGAGGGACGAGGCTTCCTGCACCGATGAAGGCTCCTTCCCCAACCTCGGCCCCGTCCAATATAATGGATCCCATGCCTATTAGAGCGTTTTTCCTTATAATGGAACTGTGAAGGATCACTTGATGCCCAACCGATACGTCATCTTCAATGATGAGCGGGCGGTTCGGGCTTTGGTGAAGCGTGGATTGGTCTTGAATGTTGACACGGTCTCCAATAATGGTAGGAGCGATATCCCCCCGAATAACCGTGTTGAACCAGATGCTGCTTTCTTCCCCGATTTCAACATCTCCGCTAATGGTCACGTAGTCTGCAATAAAAGCCGTCGCGGCAATGTTTGGTTTTTTCCCTTCATACTCATAGATCATTTTTTCTTTCATCCCTTCATGTAAGTTGAAAAACAGGCGTAAATATTCTAATGTAAGTGTACAAACTTTTTTCTAAGACGTAAATATGAAAATGGAAAGGAAGAGCGGTATATGTGGAAATGGGAAGCTGAATACCCTAGAGGAGTCATGGTGATGGTTCATGGGGCGGCTGAGCATCATGGGCGGTATCGATGGCTTATCGAAATGTGGCGCTCCATCGGGCTGCACGTCATTATGGGCGATCTTCCTGGGCAAGGATTAACCACAAGAAGACGCGGGCATATTGCTTCGTTTGATGAATACATTGAAGCGGTTGAGACATGGGTGAAGGAAGCGCAAAAATATGACCTTCCTATTTTTTTATTGGGTCATAGCATGGGAGGTCTCTCTGTAATACGAACGCTGCAGGAAAAAAAGATGCCGATTTGGGGCGTCATTCTTTCCTCTCCGGCGCTGGGCTTGACAGAATATCCTCCCGCTTATATGGACATTTTATCCAAAGGGCTCAATAAAGTGTTTCCAGGCATGCTGTTTGACTCCCATTTAGCCGCGGAAAAGGTAACGCGAAATAAAGAAATGCGGGAGCAGGACGAAAATGATTCTCTGTATGTGACGAAAGTTTCTGTGCGGTGGTATCGGGAGTTTATGCATGCCATGAATTTGGCTTTTAAAAATATAGAAAAGCTGCCTGATATTCCGGTATTGGTCATGCAGGCAGGCGATGACAAAGTGGTGGAAAAACAACATGTCAGACAATGGTTTGATGAGTTGGAACTCAGTGAAAAGATTTATAAAGAGTGGCCTGAACTTTATCATGAAATATTTAATGAGCCTGAAAAAGAAGAAGTGTTTCTTTACGCAAAGAGCTTTGTTGAGCTACACCTATAAAGTGAAACGGCATCAACAGGAGAGTTAATGTTAAGGTGGAAAGAAACGGGGTAAATTAGAAGCAAGGTGGTGAAAAAATGAAAATCCCTTCGCACCCGCTGTCATTGATGAGAATGGTTTATCGTGACGTGCTGCCTGCCGTACATGAAGAACTTAATCATTGGCAATCATATGCGGAATCCATTCCAAATGAAGAGTTGCGTAAGCAGGCATTAGCGAGTATTGAGGCTAAAACGTTTCACTGTGAAGGCGGCGCAATTCTGTCAATTCTTGCAAAAGAAAAGAGGCAGGCTTGCATCCGGTTTATTGTGGCCTATCAAACAATCAGCGATTACCTGGATAATTTATGCGACCGAAGTACATCATTGGATGCGGAAGACTTTGCCGCCCTCCATGAATCGATGCTTCATGCATTACAGCCCGGTTTCCCTTTGCAAGATTATTATCGTTTTCGAGAGGAGCGGAACGATGGAGGATACTTGCATGAGTTGGTTAATGCATGTCAAGAAGTATTGCGGGAGCTTGTCCATTACCCTTATATTGCTGACTATTTATTGGAATTGGCGGACTATTATTGTGATTTGCAAGTACATAAGCATGTAACGAGGGAAGAACGGGTTCCCAGGCTTGAAAAATGGTTTGCTTCTCATAAGCGGGAGTTGCCGGACATGGAGTGGTATGAATTCTCAGCGTGTTCAGGTTCAACACTTGGGGTATTTTGTTTAGTCGCTTATGCCTTCCAGGAAGAATTTACAAGAGAGGAAGCAGAAAAGATTAAGAGGGGCTATTTTCCTTATATTCAGGGACTGCATATTCTATTGGATTATTTTATTGATCAAGAAGAGGATAGGGAAGGCGGAGATTTAAATTTCTGTTTCTATTATCCTCATGATGAAGTGATGGTGAGAAGGTTTTATCATTTTGTAAAGGAAGCGGATCGACATACTCAAGGGTTGCCGGATGAACGGTTCCATCGGTTTATCAATCGAGGGCTGTTGGGAATTTATCTATCCGATGAAAAAGTCGCTAGGCAAGAAAACGTAAGACAAGTAGCGAAAAAGCTAATAAAAGCAGGCGGGTCGTTAAGCTATTTTTTTTATATGAACGGAAGGCTTTACCGTAAATTAAGCAAAGTGAAATAACTGGCCATGGGCTTGTCCATACCCATGGCTGTTAGTTCACCTGTTTTTATAAGAAAAGCTTCGTGAGTGTTTCTTATGCTCGCTTTTCAATGGCTATAATAAAGGGAGGGTTATTTTGTTGATTCATGAATCTATACTGCAAAACGTGAACCCTTTGTTGATCAAGTCCCGTTACATATTGCAATAAATGATCACGTTCCAACGCTCCTTCGGGGTGGCCATGATAAATCACAAGTACAATGATTCCTTCTGGGGCCATCACGTCAAGCAGTTGATCAATCGCTTCAATGGTCGAATCAGCTTTTGTTACGATATTTTTATCTCCGCCGGGTAAATACCCCAAGTTAAAGATGGCACCGGTAACTCGCTGTGAGGCGATTGGAGGGAGCACTTCACGTAAGTGGCTGTGGCTTTTGTGGAACAAGGTTACACGATCATCTAATTGTTGTTCCTCCAATTTTTGTTTCGTGTTTTCCAATGCTTGCGGTTGAATATCGAATCCATACACATGCCCCGTTTCACCGACAAGTTCCGCTAACAATACCGTATCATGTCCATTTCCTATCGTCGCATCGACGGCAATGTCACCTTCATTCACTGCTTTTTGCAAAAGGGTTCGAGCGAAAGGCAAAATACGTTCTAGTTTCATACAAATTGTACTTCCTTTTTCTTGTAATATTTTCCTTGATAGCTGTTTCGTCGTTTCAATTCTGCATCAATAGCATTTAACACATCCCATTTTTTTACGCTCCACATCGGTCCGACCATTAAGTCAATCGGACCGTCACCTGTAATACGATGAACGACCATCTCAGGCGGCAAAATCTCCAATTGATCACAGATAAGATTTACGTAGTCTTCGAAAGAGAGAAACTCAAGCAAGCCTTTTTCATATTGCTTGACCATTGGTGTACCTTTCAATAAATGAAGAAGATGGAGTTTGATCCCTTGTACGTCCAATTCCGAAATGGCCCGGGCTGTTTCCATCATCATTTCAGGTGTTTCCAAAGGCAAACCGTTTATCAAATGAGAACATACACGAATTCCGTGCTTTCTTAATTTGGCGACTCCATCTACATAACATTCATAATCATGGGCACGATTAATAAGGAGGGCTGTGCGTTCATGAACCGTTTGGAGGCCAAGTTCCACCCAAAGATAAGTCCGTTCATTCAATTCCGCTAAATATTCCACTACATCATCAGGGAGGCAATCTGGACGCGTAGCGATTGAAAGGCCTACCACTCCTTCCAAATTCATGACCGTTTCATATTTTTCCCGAAGTACTTCAACGGGAGCATGAGTGTTGGTGAATGCTTGAAAATAGGCAAGATACTTGCCGTCTTTCCATTTTTTATGCATTTTATCTTTAATATCATTGAATTGGGTGACAAGGTCGTCTGCACGATTGCCTGCAAAGTCTCCTGAACCTGCTGCACTGCAAAATGTACATCCGCCGTGAGCGACCGTCCCGTCACGATTAGGGCAATCGAATCCCCCGTCCAGCGCAACTTTAAATACCTTATGTCCAAATGTTTTACGTAAATGATAATTCCATGTATGGTAACGTTTATCGTCTGTTGCATATGGAAATGGGTTGAACTGATTCACGTCAGTAACCTCCTTTGAAGTAAAGGTATGTTGAATTTATTTCGAATAAATGAGATACATCAAACAATTGTATCAAAAATCATAAGTGCTTCCAAATAGAAAAAGAGTGAAAAAAATGGGTGGGAATGTTTCGGGAAGGTTGAGGCAAACTACAAAGGAAACTTCCATTAGTAAGAGACCATTGTGCATCAATCATTTGGAGGGAAGAATATGACAACTCGTCAATCTATTGATAAACTTTTACAACAATGCGAAGATTCGCTTCGATTTGCAAAAGATCAACTAGCGGAAGGCCAAAAACAAGAGCATTATAATGACAGTGAGTATGTAAAAGCACAGCAAGGATTAGAGAATGCTTACAAGGAACTTGAAGAGTTCTCGCATAGTGCCAATGCTCAGCAAAGGGATCAGTTATACCGTATGCGTTTGCAAGTTCAAAATGTGCAAAATGAAATGATTTTGGAAGATCGTTAAAAGGGGAGGGCAAACGAATGAAAAAGCGTTCCAAGCAAAATAACCCTGAACAAAAAACGAAAAATGGCATTAATAATAACGATATAGAATTGGGAAGAGACGTTGATCCAGTAAAGGAATTAAAGAAAAAAAATAGCCATAAGGCACAACCAATCCGCTCCAAACAACGTCCTGACCGTTAAAAAGCAGCCAAAAGGCTGCTTTTTCTCATGCTTCAGTCCAGCGGTATGTTTTTTTTAACTTCATTTTTATAGGTCTTTATTTTTGGCTCTTTTCTAAAAGATTGTTGTTTTTAGATAGGTTTCTTGAAAGATAAACGTTTAAGGTTGGTTGGAGCGGAAGGTGCGAGACTCCTGCGGGAGCAGCGGGACAGGTGAGACCCCACAGGATGTAAGCCGAGGAGGCTCACCGCACGCCCCGCGGAAAGCGAGCAACCTGGAGCGGAAACCAACCACTCCCCACTATTTGTTAAATAGCAACAAAGTTTGCGAAAATAGCCTTATTTTTTGAAAAAATAAAGTTTTTTCTTTGTATTGCCAAATAAAGAGGAAGGTCATACAATTTATTTTGGAACTCGAAATTTACGGTTTTGAAAATATGGGTATGTCTACCGATACCACGTGCGTGCTCGGTGGATAGATTCGAAAAATATAAAGGAGGTATCTGTTTTATGCCTCGTTCACTATGGCTCTTAGTAATCGGGATGCTTATCAACGTAACGGGAGCTTCTTTTTTATGGCCTTTAAATACGATTTACATCCATGATCACTTAGGTAAATCGCTATCTATGGCGGGTATTGTATTAATGCTCAATGCCGGCGCAAGCGTTGTCGGAAATTTGCTTGGCGGGGTGCTATTTGATAAGATTGGAGGTTATAAATCCATCTTATTGGGAATTCTTATTACCTTATCTACCTTAATCACCCTCGTCTTCTTCCAGGAGTGGCCTTTGTACATATTCTTGATGGTCGTCATTGGGCTGGGATCAGGTATTGTTTTTCCTGCCATGTATGCAATGGGGGGAACAGTGTGGCCCGAAGGTGGACGAAAAGCGTTTAATGCCCTGTATGTTGCCCAAAATGCCGGAGTGGCGATTGGATCGGCTCTTGGCGGTCTTGTAGCCTCGTATTCCTTTTCATATATTTTTATTGCGAATGCTTTTATGTATGTGTTTTTTTTCTTGATAGCGGTCTTTTCTTATCATAAAATATCTGCTGAAAAAGCTAAACAAGTCAGTGTGCTGGATGAAATGTCTCCTGTACAAAACAGGGCTAAATTTCAAGCTTTGCTAACGCTTTGTGTCGGTTATTTATTATGCTGGGTTGCATATTCACAATGGGCTTCAACGATTTCCGCCTACACTCAGGAACTCCATATCTCGTTAAAACAATATAGTTTCCTTTGGACCATTAATGGATTGCTAATTGTACTCGGACAGCCAATAATCAATGCTTTCATTAAAGTGGCAGCCAAAACGTTAAAGATGCAAATCCTGGTAGGAGTCACCATCTTCATTGCTTCATTTGCCATTATATCGGTCGCTCAGCAGTTCTCCCATTTTCTTGCGGCGATGATTGTTCTGACAATTGGAGAGATGTTTGTTTGGCCCGCAGTTCCGACCATTGCCAGTATGCTGGCGCCGAAGGGGAAAGAAGGGTTTTACCAAGGGGTGGTAAACAGTACGGCGACAGGAGGAAGAATGATAGGGCCTTTGCTTGGCGGGATTTTAGCGGATTACTATACCATGAATACACTATTTTATGTACTGATTGGTTTTCTAGTCATTTCCATGTTCACAACAATCGCTTATAATCGGAAATTAAATAAGGCAAAGCAATTGGACGTGGCTGCTGAAGTCGTGTCTTAATGAAGGACTGCTTTCTTAAACGTGTCTATGTTCAAGAAGCAACAGGTAATAGGTCTTTAAAAAAGAACAAGAAGAAAAATAGCTGCCCCTTGAAAAGGACGGTTATTTTTCTTTATATGGGCTTTATTCTTATTAACGGGCTGTAAATTCCTCGCTTGATTAAGATTTATTTCATGTTTGCATGAAATAAAAAACAAAAAACGAGAATTTACTGATTATCCCCTAAATAATATAGTGATAGACAGGGAAGACAACCATAGGAGGAAGTACTATTCTTATTTTATTGAAAGCGTTTTCCTTGTCGGTCAGGAGAAAGGGGGAGAAAAGATGTTAAGCATGATTGGGTTGATCGGGGGACTTGCTTTACTCATCTTTTTAACGATGAGGGGAATGAACTTATTGGTTGCCGGACCTCTATGCGCTTTAATTGTGGCTGTTTTGGGGGGGATGCCGCTTTTTCCACAGCTTGTAGGAGAAGGGGAAGCGAACTTTGTCGGAAACTATATGAGTGGCTTTTCAAGCTTCGTAACAGCATGGTATTTAATGTTCTTGCTGGGGGCTATTTTTGGAAAGGTTATGGAGGACAGCGGTGCTGCTGATTCCGTATCAAAATGGGTTGTCGATAAGCTTGGGATGAAACGGGCTGTATTGGCCGTTGTAACGGCTTGTGCTGTTTTAACATATGGCGGTGTCAGCTTGTTCGTTGTAGCGTTTTCCGTATATCCGATGGCAGTCAGTTTGTTTAAACAAGCAGATTTACCAAGAAGATTTATTCCGGCTGCACTTGCATTTGGGTCGGTTACGTTTACGATGACATCCGCAGGGTCACCTGAGATTCAAAACTGGATTCCTATTGAGTATTTAGGGACTACACCTTATGCAGGTTGGGAAGTCAGTTTGATTGTAGCAATCGTAATGGCGATATTCGGTTATTGGTGGTTAAAGCGCATGGTTACGAAAGCGGTTGCGAAGGGAGAGCGTTTTGTGGCTCGCGAGAATGATCCGGCCGCGGTTGATGACAGTCAGCTTCCAAACCCGCTTTTGAGTTTAATTCCTTTGTTGGTTGTATTAGTGATCTCTTTTGTCTTCCATGATTCATTAAAGCAATCCGCACTCATTATTGCCCTGTTGGGCGGTGTTCTTGCGACGACTTTAATTAATTGGAAGTACTTCAGAAATTATTGGAATGCAGTCTCGGAAGGAACATTAGGTGCGTTAATCGCGATAGGTAATACAGCTGCTGTGGTTGGATTTGGCGGGGTGGCAAAAGCAGTGCCGGCTTTCCAGGTAGCGGTGGATGCAATGACAAGCATTCCGGGAAGTCCATTGATTGGTGGAGCCATTGCCGTCAGTGCAATTGCTGGGATTACGGGTTCAGCATCAGGGGGGCAGGCAATTGCTTTACCGCTTTTGGCTCCTCACTATATGGATATGGGCGTCAATCCAGAAGCGCTGCACCGTGTTGTTTCCATTTCATCAGGATGTTTGGACTCTCTTCCCCATAATGGATATGTTGTAACGACTATCCGTGGAATATGTGGAGAGTCACATCAAGACGCTTATGGCGCGGTAGGGGCAATGACGGTCATTGTTCCGTTAATAGGTGTCATTTTAGCGATTATTTTATTCTCATTTGGTTTGGGGATTTAATGCGGCACTATGTTTTTTGAAAAAGTTTAAGATCGTTTAGTGCATAGTTATAATAAAGTGACGTCGCACAAGTCTCAAGCGGGCCATAAAAATTACTCTTTATTGAAAGGGCCTGACATTCAATCCTTGGTTTTACTGGATTTCCATGACAGGTCCTTTCAGGAGGATGGCTCAAAAGGTATGTTCTTATACCTTTTGAGCCATCCTCTTATTTGGATTTATTGACTCGTCCATGATGGAAGCGATAGACCTGGTTTTGTCCAGCACGCTTGGCTTCATATAAAGCATGATTCGTACGTTCAATTATTTTAGAAAAAAAGCCGTAATTTCAATATTGTGCATAAAAATGAATAATATGGTATTTGTATTATTCATAAATTTTATCTCCACGACTTGAAGTTTTTGGTCATATTATTTAGAATGAAAATAAACAAGTGATGATTTAATAACCTTGAAAAGGATCAGTAATGAACGAAACGAGCAAAGAGAGTTGACGGTTGGTGCGAGTCAACAAACGGACGTTCACGAACTCACCTTGGAGTTGCAAATGTGAAACCAAGTAATGTTTGCCGTATTGCCTGCGTTAAGGGTTTTAAGCGAGTGCATATGTTTAAGCACTAATGTGGGTGGTACCGCGGGAAGATGAAAGAATCCTCTCGTCCCTTTTTGGGATGGGAGGTTTTTTATTTGGGTCAAACTGTCTAGAATGAGAGTATATGACTTTATAGGCTTAACAAGTGAAAATGAAATGAGGAGGACAATTCATGGCTTTTATTCATCAAGAGATTGAGAAGAAATGGCAAAAATATTGGGAAAATAATAAAACGTTTAAAACGACAGAAGACGAAGGTAAACGAAAGTTTTATGCGTTAGATATGTTTCCGTATCCATCAGGGGCGGGTTTACATGTAGGGCATCCAGAAGGCTATACGGCAACAGACATTTTATCACGCATGAAGCGTATGCAAGGATACAATGTGCTTCATCCGATGGGATGGGATGCATTCGGTCTTCCGGCTGAGCAATATGCGCTTGATACCGGAAATGATCCTGCGGAATTCACAGAAAAAAACATCAATACGTTCCGCAATCAAATTAAGGCGTTGGGCTTCTCTTACGATTGGGATCGTGAAGTGAACACAACAGACCCGAATTACTATAAATGGACACAATGGATTTTCTTAAAATTATATGAAAAAGGTTTGGCTTACGTCGATGAGGTAGCGGTGAACTGGTGTCCGGCACTTGGCACAGTATTGGCGAACGAAGAAGTGATTGATGGTAAGAGCGAGCGCGGCGGTCATCCGGTTGAACGCCGCCCGATGAAGCAATGGGTATTGAAAATCACGGCTTACGCTGATCGCTTATTGGAAGATTTGGAAGAGCTGGACTGGCCTGAAAGCTTGAAGGAAATGCAGCGTAACTGGATTGGACGTTCCGAAGGTGCTGAGGTGCACTTCACGGTAGATGGAACAGACGAAACATATACAGTATTCACAACACGTCCTGACACATTGTTCGGTGCGACATACTCTGTATTGGCACCTGAGCATGCGCTTGTCGAAAAAATTACGACGCCGGAACAAAAAGCGGCTGTTGAAGCGTACTTGGATCAAGTGAAAACAAAGAGTGATTTAGAACGTACAGACTTGGCGAAAGATAAAACAGGCGTGTTCACAGGTGCTCATGCCATCAACCCGGTAAACGGTGAGAAAATGCCAATCTGGATCGCAGATTATGTACTTGCAAGCTACGGCACAGGTGCAATTATGGCGGTGCCGGCGCACGATGAGCGTGACTATGAATTTGCGAAGAAATTCGAATTGCCAATTAAGGAAGTCGTGGCGGGAGGTGACGTTTCCAAGGAAGCTTACACAGGAGACGGTGAGCATGTAAACTCCGCATTCTTGAACGGCTTAAACAAAGAAGAAGCAATTACAAACATGATTGAATGGCTGGAAACAAACAAAGCGGGTGAGAAAAAGGTAACGTATCGTCTTCGCGACTGGTTATTCAGCCGTCAGCGTTATTGGGGTGAGCCGATTCCTGTCATTCATTGGGAAGATGGCACGATGACTGCAGTACCTGAGGAGGAGCTGCCGTTAGTGCTTCCGCAAACAGATGATATCCGTCCTTCGGGTACAGGAGAATCACCTCTTGCAAACGTTGAAGAATGGGTAAGTGTCGTTGATCCGGTAACCGGCAAAAAAGGCCGCCGCGAAACGAACACAATGCCGCAATGGGGCGGAAGCTGCTGGTACTACTTACGTTACATTGATCCGCATAACAGTGAACAGCTTGCAGATCCTGAAAAGTTGAAGCGATGGTTACCGGTTGATATTTATATCGGCGGAGCGGAGCATGCGGTGCTTCACTTACTGTATGCTCGCTTCTGGCATAAGTTTTTATATGATATCGGAGTTGTACCGACTAAAGAACCATTCCAAAAATTATTCAACCAAGGTATGATTCTTGGTGAAAATAATGAAAAAATGAGTAAATCAAAAGGAAATGTCGTCAACCCGGATGAAATCGTAGAAAGCCATGGAGCAGATACGCTTCGTTTGTACGAAATGTTCATGGGACCTCTTGAAGCATCGATTGCATGGTCAACAAAAGGGCTGGACGGTTCCCGCCGTTTCTTAGACCGCGTTTGGCGCTTGTTTGTCAATGAAGATGGCACATTGAGCGACAAAATTCAAGAAGGCAGCGATACGGCATTAGAACGCGTGTATCATCAAACCGTTAAAAAAGTAACGGAAGATTATGAGGGACTTCGCTTCAATACAGGTATCTCTCAATTGATGGTCTTCATCAATGATGCGTACAAAGTTGAAGTGCTGCCAAAAGCTTTTGTAGAAGGATTTGTTAAGTTATTGGCGCCAATTTGCCCTCATATCTCAGAAGAGCTTTGGTCGAAGCTTGGTCATAGCGAATCTATTTCATACGAAGCATGGCCTGCATACGACGAAGCAAAGCTTGTAGAAGATGAGGTAGAAATCGTTGTGCAAGTGAATGGAAAAGTTCGTACGAAATTAAACATTTCGGCGAAAGCTTCCAAAGAACAAATGGAAGAGATTGCGATGGCTGATGAAAGTGTTCAGCAGCAAATTGAAGGGAAAACAATCCGCAAAGTGATTGCTGTTCCTGGTAAATTAGTAAACATTGTAGCAAACTAACTAATAATTAAAAAAGCTTGCTGGTCCTAATAATGGATAGCAGGCTTTTTCATTGCTATAATGAACATAGATGAAGTGAAAGGGTGAGACGTATGAGTGAGGTTCAAACGATTACGACAGAAGAACTGAAAAAGAAATTAGAAGCAGGGGAAGACGTGCTGTTAGTGGATGTTCGCGAAGATGAAGAAGTAGCCGCCGGTAAAATTCCAGCAGCAAAACATATAAAGATGAACGATATTCCACAGAGCATGGGTCATTTTGAAAAAGAAAAGGAATATATCTTCATTTGCCGCTCCGGTTATCGAAGTGAAAGAGTTTGTGAATACTTGCAAGACCAGGGGTATAAAGTGCGCAATATGGTTGGCGGCATGCTCGAATGGTCTGGAGACGTCGAATAAGGCAACTTTAAAAATGAGACTGTATTTAAGTTCAATTTTTGATTTTTGACTCACTCGAATGAAACGAAAGGACCGTTTCACAAGAATGAGTCGAAAATGTTAGAAAGCAACCTGATCTTTAACGAAGCAAACAGTTAGAAAATATGCCTGGGACAGTCGCCCTGAAAGGTGCTGTCCCATAAGTCTGGAATGAATCATAAAAGATGGTTTTTAATGACAGGGCCCGTCACGAAATCCCTTGGTTTTATTGGATCTTCATGGCGGGCCCTGTCAGGAGGATGAGTCAAAAGGGTTGTTTTTTACCCTTTTGACTCATCCTCTTTGTTTCAAAACTTCATTTTCTCCAATGTTTCTTTATAAACGTTATTCATAAGTTTGGGGATTTATCGTAAATATGAAGAAAGGAGGAATGAGAATGCTTCATATTATGAACGTAACGGAACGAGTAAGCGCAAAGCTAAAAGATGGATATATGGAGCTCTATTTTCATAAGGAACTGATTGGTACGATTAGTTTCTCTGAAGAGGGAAAGCAGTATGATTTACAGGAAGGTTATGTATATGAGGAGGGCCAAATCCTGAAAGTCATTGATGCATCATCGATTATTCCAGGCCCGTATGTGGAAGGATGCGATTTAGGGTGGTGTTAAGATGCTGCAAGTTAAATTGTTTGATGAGGAGCATGAAGAAGATTTGGAACGAAAGGTGAATCATTTTTTGAAAACGCTATCAGAAAACCAATTCGTCAATATTAACTATCAAGTTGCGCTTCATACCGATATAGATGGAGAACAAATTTACTGTTTTTCCGCCATGGTTATTTATCGAGCCTAGAGAATCACTAGGCTCGATTTTTATATGTTTAGATGTAAAAGGTTGCCTTCGCTTGAAGCACACGGATGTGCAAATGAGGCCGTGGAGATTGACGTCGCGTTCTTAGGCTTCGTTCCATTATTGTCTAGCTGCGGCTCCTAATCTTTCGGCCATTGCACTTCTGCCCATGAAACCAAAAAGCGGTTTCCCGGTCAGAAGCTCCAATGTCTCTCAAGATTAACCAGTCGCTTTCGCTTTTCTATCATCGGCTAAAGGAATATTTTCCCGCATTTGTGCCGGCTAATCTTCCGGTTACAAGAGCGGACGTAATGTTATAACCGCCAGTGTAGCCATGGATATCTAAAATTTCTCCGCAAAAATATAGACCAGGCATTAGTTTAGAGGCCATTTCTTTTGGATGGATTTCTTTGACGGAAACGCCGCCCCCTGTTACGAAAGCTTTTTCCAAAGAAAGGGTACCGTTCACTTTAATAGGGAATTGCTTGCATAGCTTGACAAAATGCCTAATTTTGTCATGAGGTACCTGCCCTGCCGCTGCTTGTCCATCAATATCGGCTTGCTCGAGCAAAAAGAGCAGATACCGTTCGGGAAGCAATCCTTTGCATATGTTTTTAATGGCCTTTTTGGGTTCCTCTTTCATCATCTTGACAATGCTTTGAAACAACTGCTCACCGTTTTGCTCAGGAACTGCATCCAGACTCATCGTCACGGTGTTTGCTTTTTGTTTTTTTAACTCTTTTACAACATATTGGCTGCAACGTAAAACGGCTGGACCCGATAAGCCAAAGTGGGTGAAAATCATGTCCATTTGATGGGTAATGATGGGCTTATCCTTTTTATTCAATACACTGAGCGCTACATTTCGCAATGAAAGCCCCTGCAGCGTTTTGCTTTGAATAAACGGTTCACCTGATGTAACGGGCACTTCTGTTGGATATAGTTCTGTAATGGTATGTCCAGCTTCTTCTGCCCAGGCATAGCCGTCACCTGTTGATCCTGTATGGGGAACGGATTTTCCGCCTACCGCCAAAATTACGCTGTTCGTTTCAAAGTAACGCCCGTCCTTTAAATGAACCCCTTTGACTTCTCCATGTTCATACTCTACCTTTTCGACAGGGGTATTCGTTTTGACTTCCACTTTTAATCGCTGTAATTCCCCAATTAAAGCATCGACAACCGATTGGGCTTTATCCGTAACCGGAAACATCCGGCCATGGTCTTCCTCTTTTAGTTGAATCCCGAGACTTTCAAAGAATGATATGATATCTTCATTATTGAAAACCGAGAAGGCACTATATAAAAAGCGTCCATTACCGGGAATGTGTTTGACAATTTCGTCAACCGGCAGCCGGTTCGTTACATTACAGCGGCCTCCTCCTGAGATGGCCAGCTTTCTGCCAAGTTTATTTCCTTTATCTAAGAGCAGTACTTTTGCTCCTGTTTCACCTGCTGCAATCGAGGCCATGAGTCCTGAAGGTCCTCCTCCGATTACGATTACATCGTATTTCATTATGTCACCAGCCTATTCTTTTAGAGGGTGTTCAAAAAGTCCGGGAAAAATGACGGTCGAAATTACTTGCACAGGAAGTGCTGATCCGACGTTCGCCACAGGACGTGGCGGTTCTTAGTCGGGCTTCATAAGCTTGTCTCTCCGCTACTCACGTATTAACAGCATACGTTCCGTTGCTCAAAACTCCGCTTCCTTGAACTTCTCGGTCCTTTTTATCCTCCTTTTTGAATCTATTCTTTTAGAAAACTTTATTTCTTTACCTGACAAAAAACAAAAGTTTCGTTACAATTATTCGGTATGAGGTATGTCCGCTTGCTTATTTTTTGTCATATCACTATTATCATTATGTAAGTTGCAATATTGGAGGCACATTCATGTCTGATTCTAAACTTTTACGAGGAACGTTTGTCCTCACTTTAGGAACCTATATTTCACGTATTTTAGGAATGATTTACTTATTCCCGTTTGAAGCATTGGTCGGGGCCGTCGGAGGGGCATTATTTGCTTACGGCTATGGACAATATACCATTTATCTGAGCCTTGCCACAATGGGTGTACCGATGGCAGTTTCTAAATTTGTCTCGAAGTATAATGCGATGGGTGATTATTATACAAGCAGAAGACTGTTTCGAGCAGGGATGAAACTAATGTTGGTAACAGGTTTTTTATCTTTTGGCGTTCTTTATTTTATGGCGCCGTTTCTTGCAAAAGGAGTTCTTGGATCGGGTGATCTTCAAAACTCTGTGCAAGATGTAACGATGGTTATTCGAATGGTGAGTATAGCCCTTATCATTGTACCGATGATGAGTATTATACGCGGTTTTTTCCAAGGGCATCAATCAATGGGTCCCACTGCTGTTTCACAAGTAGTCGAACAGCTTTTTCGTATCGTCTTTTTATTAACGGCAAGTTATATCATTATCAAGGGAATGAATGGTGAGGTTGCCACGGCTGTCGGCTACGCTAATTTTGCTGCGTTCGTTGGGGCGTTAGGAGGTCTTATCGTTTTACTTTGGTATTGGAAAAAGCGAAAGCCCCACTTGGATAAGCTATTGGAAAACAGTGTGGCACCTGCTGATATCACAACAGGGCAGATGTTTAAAGAACTGTTCACATATGCGGGTCCATTTGTATTCGTCGGCTTGGCGATCCCTTTATTTCAATATGTAGACCAGTACACATTTAATAAAGCGATGATTGCGGCAGGAGAAAAGGATACTACGGAGTATATGTTTGGAATTGTCCAAACATGGGTGCCAAAGCTGGTCATGATTCCGCTCTCGATTGCGACAGCGTTCGGGTTGACTCTTGTACCGACCATTACAAAGTCCTATACAGACGGTAATCACGATCTGTTAAAACGCCAGATTGATCAGACGTACCAAACAATCATATTTTTAGTTCTTCCCGCAGTCGTTGGGTTGATGGTCCTTTCTTATCCGATTTACGGTTTCTTATATGACGTTAAAGATGCCGATGCAGGCGGCTTTATCCTGCGCATGTATGCACCGCTTGCCTTATGGTTCTCCTTTTTTACGGTAAATGCAGCCATCTTGCAAGGAATTAATAAACAGAAATATGCTGTTATTAGTTTGGTTTTGGGATTAGTGGTAAAAATCGTATTTAACATGCCTTTTATCTTTCTGTTCCATGAAATTGGTTCAATTGTGGCAACAGCCTTAGGCTATACGGTTTCGATTGCCTATACTTTCTACATGATTCGAAAACATGCGGACTATCATTTTAAATTGCTGATGAAGCGTACGTTACTGATGCTTATTTTTGCAGCTTTAATGGGATTGAGTGTCGGATCTGTTCAATACAGTTTATCTCTGTTTATGACATATGAAGACGGCCGTGCCGCTTCCGGCATCATTACAATGCTTGGCGTGATAGTAGGGGGAGGCGTGTATTTGTACGCAGCCTATCGTTCTGGCCTATTAGAGAAAGTGATGGGAAAACGATTGGAGAATATGATTCGCCGTAAGTTGTTAAGGCAAAAGAGTGTATAAAAAGAAAGAGGAGTTCTGCTCCTCTTTCTTTTTTAGTGCGCCCAGCATGGGCGCAGTCTATAGGGTGCAAGTCCCGAACCGTGAAGGCAGTAGTAGTGGTTAGCTTAACGCAAGGGTGTCCGGGGTGACTCGGAATCTGAAGGAAGCGGGCGGCAAACCTCCGGTCCGAGGAACACGAACTTCATATAAGGCTAGGTGTCATTGGATGAGTCTGCTAAACAAGATAAAGTCCTTACTGCCGAAGGTGACATCGAGTAAATGAAGCGGATAGATGGAGGGAAAGACTGCGCTCTTACCTGGGGAGGTCTGACTGGAAAGCCAAGTACACTTGGTAACCCATTCAGTGATGAATGGCTGAACAGTCAGAAGTCAGCAGAGGTCATAGTACTTTATCTGCTCGAGAAGATAAAGGAAGGACCGAACAATTAGGAAGAACAAAGACTAGGCGTTCAACTTCTGTGCGGAAACAGACAATCCGAAAGGACTTACTTGAAGGAGGAAGTGGTGAATCCCATGGGGGACTTCAAGAGGGTGGAGCAGAAGTTGGCATAAGTAGAACCCTTTGTTCACGTAGAAAGGAACTATCAAATGTTAATGGAACGAATGTTGTCACGGGAAAATCTTTTAACGGCATTAAAACGTGTCGAACGAAATAAGGGAAGCCATGGCATAGATGGAATGTCCGTAAAAGACCTACGAAGACATCTCTATGAACATTGGAACTTCCTTCGGCAGTCGCTGAAAGAGGGAACTTATCAGCCTTCTCCTGTCCGTCGAATCGAAATCCCGAAACCGAACGGAGGAGTAAGGTTATTAGGTATTCCTACTGTGACAGACCGTTTCATCCAACAAGCCATTGCCCAAGTGCTAACTCCTATTTTTGATCCGACGTTTTCCGAAAACAGTTATGGATTTCGTCCACAACGACGAGGTCATGATGCAGTAAGGAAGGCAAAGGAATACATAAAATCGGGGCAAAGATGGGTAGTCGATATAGACTTAGAAAAATTCTTCGACAAAGTGAATCATGACAAGTTGATGGGGATTGTAGCGAAGAAGATAGAAGACAAAGTCCTTCTAAAACTGATTCGCCGATATCTTCAGTCGGGTGTGATGATAAATGGAGTGGTCATCGAAACGGAAGAAGGTACCCCGCAAGGTGGTCCATTAAGCCCTTTACTGTCCAACATTCTGTTAAATGAATTAGATCAGGAGCTAGAAAAGAGAGGGCATCAATTCGTTCGATATGCGGATGACTGCAATATTTACGTGAAAACGAAAAAGGCCGGCATTCGTGTGATGAACTCGATCACTGGATTTATTGAGGAAAAGTTGAAGTTAAGGGTAAACAAGGAGAAATCCGCAGTAGACCGACCATGGAAACGGAAGTTCCTTGGGTTTAGTTTTACACTCCATAAAGAACCAAAGGTTCGAATAGCTAAAGAAAGTGTGAAACGATTGAAAGCGAAAGTCAGACTCATGACTTCACGTTCTAAGCCATACTCTATGGAACAAAGAATTATGAAACTAAACCAATACCTAACAGGTTGGTGTGGTTATTTCGCTTTAGCTGATACACCTAGTAAATTCGAAGAGTTTGATCGATGGATAAGACGAAGATTGCGTATGTGTATATGGAAAGAATGGAAGAAACCAAAAACAAGAATGAGGAAACTGATTGGTTTGGGGATTCCGAAGAAACAAGCATACGAATGGGGCAATTCCCGCAAGAAATATTGGAGAATTGCCCATAGTCCTATCCTAGACAGAACCCTCGGCCGCTCCTATTGGAGCAGCCGAGGGCTGAAAAGTCTATATCAACGATATGAATCTCTACGTCAAACTTAATTGAACCGCCGTATACCGAACGGTACGTACGGTGGTGTGAGAGGTCGGGGGCTAGCCGCCCCCTCCTACTCGATTCATCAAAAAATCCCTAATCTGCGCTCGATTCGGTTGACACGGTTATCAAGACGGTCTATTTGCCGTTGCTGGCGTTCTAGCGTTCTTTCAATGCGATTTAAGCGTTGGTTAAGCTGGCCGAATCCGCCGCCCGGAAATTGCTGGCCTGGAAATTGTTGGCGGCCATCATCCCATTGATCATAGACAGGTTGGGGCACCTCATACATCTGATCATAAGCATTTTGAGGTACATTATACACGGAACCATAAAAGTTAGGATACATGTAAAATCACTCCTTTTTAAGTTTTTACATCATATTGTATGAGAAATGGGTGGATGTGGAATGGAGCAAATGCCTATTTCTGTTTTGCAAAAAAGAGTGCCGCGGAAGATAATTCAGAGAATCCCGTGGTACAATATGATGTAACATTTACATAGGTAGAGGTGTAGGAATGAGAATTGATAAATTACTGGCCAATGTCGGCTATGGAAGCAGAAAAGAAGTAAAGGGATTGCTGAAGTCCGGGGCGGTCAAAGTAGATGAAACCGTAGTGAAAGATCCGAAAACACACGTAAATCCAGCCGAACAGGAAGTGACGGTGCATGGAGAACTGGTGTCTTATAGGGAATTTGTTTATTTAATGATGAATAAACCTCAAGGCGTCATTTCAGCCACGGAAGATTCTTATCAAAAAACGGTGGTGGATTTATTGGAGCTGGAGGATGCCGTGTACGAGCCTTTTCCGGTAGGAAGATTGGATAAGGACACGGAAGGCTTCTTATTGTTAACCAATGACGGACAGCTTTCACATAAGTTATTGTCCCCGAAAAAGCATGTCCCGAAAACATATTTTGCCCACATCAATTCTCCCGTTACGGAGGAGGATGCGGAAGCTTTTCGGCAAGGAGTGGAGTTAGATGACGGTTATAAGACAAAGCCGGCAGAATTAATCATTTTATCGAGTGGACATACATCAGAGATTGAACTTACCATTGTCGAAGGAAAATTCCATCAAGTGAAGCGGATGTTTGAAGCGGTCGGAAAAAAAGTAACATATTTGAAAAGGATTTCTATGGGGCCGTTGGAGTTAGATGAAAGTCTTGAGCTTGGAGAATATAGAGAGCTGACGGATGAAGAAGTTGAGGCATTGCAATCATATATGCCGGGCGATAAGTAGCCAGAAAAAAGGAACCTTTTACGATGAAAGGTTCTTTTCTACATTGTTTCATTAATGATGCGGTTGTGCCGTAACGAAATGTTTGTCTTTATATCATTTTTACTTCATTGCCATTTTATTATGACGACATCTTAACCTTTTTGCTTGTAGTTGCCCATCTGCCACGGCTTGGGCTGTGTACCAGGTCGTTATATGCTAACACATTAAGGTCTCGTTGAATGGTTCTTGGTGTAATACCAAATTCGTCTACCAGTTCCTGTGTAGTCACTGTTCCGTTTTTGCGGATGAACATGTAGACTGCTTTGATACGAGTCAGCATTCGGTTAGTTGAAGGTTTCAAACAACCACTTCCTTATCGTTTTTTCGCATGGCAAAGCTTACTACCCACTCTCAGATGTCAAGCACAATTTAAGTAAAAATTTCTACAATTATATTGTACACAAAAACAACTGGAAATTAAAAGACAAATCCACAAATTAACACAATATTTACAAAAAAATGAGATGATTATGTAATTTTTTTATAAAAACCCCCTTTATAAGTAGTTTTTCGTTACATCTTATTAAAAAAACTGAAAATTTAGACTAATAAAACCCATTAATTTGGCTATATTCGTTTTTTTATTGGCTATTTCGCACGAATAAATCAAAAATTAACATTAGACTTTAACACAGCCTTATTTAAAAAGTGTGATAAAGTGAGAAAGTAGATAATAAAAAGGAGTAGTTGAGCGGTGCAAAACATTAATTGGATGAAAGAAGTAGAAAAACGAAAAGAGCAAATAATCCAAGATACCCAACAGTTTTTACGGATTAAAAGCGTGTTGGACGATTCGACTAAAACTGCAGAAATGCCATTTGGAGAGGGGATTCATCAAGCTTTAACTTACTTGCTGCAACTGGGAGAAAAAGAAGGCTTTATTACCAAAAATGTAGATGGGTATGCAGGACACATTGAAATGGGAAGCGGGCAGGAGTTAATTGGCATCCTTTGTCATGTGGATGTCGTTCCAGAAGGTGATGGATGGTCATCGGATCCTTATGGAGCCGAAATTAGAGAAGGAAATATTTATGCTCGCGGGGCAATCGATGATAAAGGACCGACGATGTCTGCTTATTATGCGATGAAGCTGGTGAAAGAGCTGAATTTACCTTTGAACAAGCGTGTACGCATCATTTTAGGAACGGATGAAGAGAGCAGCTGGCAATGCGTGGATCATTATTTCGAGCATGAAGAAATGCCGACAATGGGATTCGCACCAGATGCAGACTTTCCTATCATCTATGCAGAAAAAGGAATTTCCGATTTTGATTTGATTCAAAAGAGCGATTTATCAGCAGAAGGAAAGCTTGTATTACATACGTTGCAATCAGGAAGAAGATATAATATGGTTCCTGATTTTGCAGAAGCTGTTTTAACAAGCAATGATGCGTCTGTTGAGGTCTCTTCTCTTTTTGACACATTTCTTCAAAAACAGAAGTTGAAGGGGCGTACAATAATGGAAGAGGGAAAAGTAACTTTACAGCTTGAAGGTGTATCGGCCCATGGAAGCGTGCCCGAAAAAGGGAAAAATGCAGGAGTGATTTTAACAGAGTTTTTGCATACATTGCCCCTAGATGAGAAGGCCGGGCAGTTTATCGGGTATGTCCAACGATATTTTGTGGGTGATACAACTGGTACAAAGCTCAACGTAAGCTACAGGGACGATATTACGGGAGATTTGACCATGAATGTCGGTATTCTTCAGTATGATAAAGAAAATGGTGGAAAAGCGGGGATTAATACGCGTTATCCGGTGACAGCGGATATTGAAAAAACGATTGAAACCATTCGCAAAACGAGCGCTCCCCATCAGATGACAGTGGGGGACTTCTCGAATTCCAAGCCGCACCATGTAGATCAAGAACATGAGTTAATTAAAGTATTGCAAAAAGTATATACAGAGCAAACCGGAGAAGAGGCAACACTGCTTTCCATAGGAGGAGGCACTTATGCTCGTGCCCTAAAAGCCGGCGTAGCCTTCGGACCGCTTTTCCCTGGCAGAGAAGAGTTGGCCCATCAAAAGGATGAATATATCATCATTGAAGACATGTTAAAAGCGACCGCCATTTATGCACAGGCTATCTATGAACTAGCCAAATAGTTTTATCCCGCATTAACGGGCAGTAAGACCCCCACTTTAACACTTGAGAGAAATCGTAGAAGTCTAAGTGGGGATAACTGCGCGTAATCTAGCTGCGGCTCCTAGGGGTTCGAGGTCAAAAGCTCATTCTTTCTATGGCAAACAGCGCCACGCCAAGGCTGATCTTTTGCTTGTCGCCCCTGAGCAGTCGCTACGCTTTCTCCTGTAAAAGCCCGAACATGAGAACACAGACTAACACCGCCGCGTCCTGCGGCGACGTCTGTGTGACCCGCATCGTGCAGGCCTAGCTAACCATCAGTGGGGGGATGAAGGCCTTTCTGTTTTGCACCTTGAGTCCATTGGAAAGATCTTTGTATAAGCAGTGGGCAAGAACCTATGAGGGAGCTTGCCCACTGCTTATGCGGATGGGGATATTATTTTAAAAAAGATGGAAAACAATAAAAGGTGAGTTTTTTTGTTTAGTTTAATTTCGAGCTTAACATGGACTGCAATAACGCGTTTGAAATGAAACTATAAAAAGATGAAGCAGGTGAATGGATTGGCACAGAATCCGCATTATTTTATCGGTTTAAGCATACCCAAAGATATTCAGGATTTTTTATTCTCTTGGAGACAGCGTTCGAAAGAAGCTCTTCCCTTTAAGACATGGGTGGGGAATGGAGATTATCATATCACGCTTCTGTTTTTGGGAAGCACCTCTCAACAGCAAAAAGACTCATTGGTAGAAAGGCTTATAAAAACCGCGGGCACTCATCCGGGCTTTGATTTGCAGCTCTCCTCCCTCCAAGGTTTCGGAAAATCCGAAAGTCCAAGAGTATTGTGGCTTGGAGTTAATGAAAGCCCCCTTTTAAAGCAGTTGCAAGCAAATATCGCTTCCCAATGTCAACATCTGGGCTTCCGATTAGATCAGCGGCCTTATCGCCCGCATATTACCATTGCCAAGCAATGGAGGGGAGAGTCGGTTTTTCCTTCTGAAATATACGGAGATGACAGTATTGTCCCTAAGGATCAGCTCTCTTTTCATGTCAGTCATTTTCACTTATTTCAAATTCATTTGGACCGTATGCCGCGTTATGAACCGGTTCATACATTTGAGTTGTTGGGAAAGGATGGGGAGTGAAGAAGGCGGATTCAGCGCCCTATTTGTTTTTCGGTTCCCGAGTGTATAAACGGAAGGATGCAAGTAAGGGGCGGGATGAAGACTAAAAACGAGACGGACTAAGAAACAAAGGTTAAAAACGCAAAGTCCTGCTGCAGCGCTTTATACATCCACGCACTTCGCCAGTCTCGCCGTCTAGTTCCCCATGGATAGAAGTTTTCCTTTACAGGGAGATAGCCGGCTCCTTACTTCCTTCCCTTGTTTGTTACTATGGCTGCGAGCATCTTTGGTATTGTTATTTTTTTGTTAATGTTTAATATTGATTATAAGAAATGCATGGGCGAATGCTGTAATTACAATTAGGAGATTGACAATTTATGGCACAATTAATTAAACTGCAAGACTATGTTTCTCGTTATGAAAAAGATATTTATCATTATCCAGCTCAATATATTCGCTTAAAGAAAAAGAACTGGCAAAGTGTTAAAACGGCATTTGAAAGTGGCCATCTTCTTCGAGATTTCGGTTTTACGGGGCCCACCATTATTGAAGAGCCGGAACAGCCGAGTAAAAAGCCGGTTATCCAACTATTAAGAGGCTTGTTAAAAAGGGGAAAGCGGCCTGATTCACCAATGGAAGAGGGGAATTTAGATGAGTTCATTTCTTCCTCAGAGGAAGAGTCATTTTTAAATGCATTTACCACAGAGCCAAAAACCATCGATGATTTAAAAGTGCTGTTTTTAGATAATTTGTTTGATTTTCAGCTAAAATGGGCGAGCTCTACTTTGTGGGAACAGTCCCGTCCAGATCGACATTTTTACTATGACGATGCCTTGAAATATTTTTTGCAGCGATTTCCAGATACATACCTTGTTCTTTATAAACCGATTTTTCTAGTGAAAAAGGCACCGGTGGAAACCGACATTATTTTAGTCAGCCCTACGGAAACGTGGTGCATTTCCCTTCTTGAAGGGAAGGAAGGAAGTGTATTCCAATATTCGAAAGAACGCTTTTGGAATGAGTTAATCGGAAAAACACAAAGGAAAGTGCTAAATCCGTTGATTGGATTAAATAGAATGGAACAAATTGTACGCAAATTGTATGAAAGGAACAACGTCGATTTTCCCATCCATAAAGTGATTTTAAATCGCAATGGATTTATTGATTGTCCTAGTGTACCGTATGGGATCCAAATGATTGATAAACGTAATTATTCAAAATGGTTTGCGCAGCTGCGTCAATTGTCTTCCCCCTTAAAGCACGTTCAATTAAAAGCCGCACAGGCTTTGCTTGCAAACAGCCAAACTACTTCCCTTCAAATAATGGATGAAGAATTAGATAAAGAGGATGACTCGAAAGGGTAAAAATCAACCCTTTCGAGTCATCCTCCTGAAAGACCCTGTCACGAAAATCCAGTAAAATCAAAGGGTTGAACATGACAGGGCCTTTATTAATTGGAGATTTATAAGACAGCCTTGAAAGCTCACGAAGATTGCTGTTCAATCAGGCGGACAACTTGCCCGTGGTTTAGTTGCTCATATAAATAAGTGATAGGAAAATAATAATGATGACGTTTATTTAACATGCTGGAAACTTGAACAGGCAGTTCCCTTCCAAATAGTGCTATAAGATTGCGGGGTAACGATAAAAGCTCTGTTTTTGAAATGTAAGGAATCACGAAACCGGCATCTTTAAGATAAGATATTTGCAAGCGCTTTAAATGATATTCTAACGTTTCGTTTTCTTTTTGAATGAATAAATAACCGTTGTCTGAAAGGAGGAGGATTGAGTGACAAAGGATCGACGTTTATTTGAAGCTTATTTGGATCGGATCGATCTCATTGTGGTGTTAGTTCCAAAAACATATGCCGGGGGACACATTCGGTCATTTTATCTAACGGGAATTGACCAGAAAGAACCGCTTGTTTTTAACAAAAAAACCGATTTGCCGGATTATATTAAATATGAGTGTCCCCTTAGTTTTTATGTTCAGATTGGGCAAGAGTATCAGGTGATGGATGAGTATGGGGCACAAACCGATTTGCAAATTGGAGCTGTCATTCGCACCGATGAGTTTGATTCGATGTTCCATTACACGGGGAATGACCTTGGCGTAACCTATATACCCGAAAAGAGTACATTTAAAGTTTGGGCCCCGACGGCTACAAAAGCGAGAGTCAAGATCATAGATCCGAAAACGGGAAGAGAAAAAGAAGTGGGGATGATTCGGGAGCCGCAAGGTGTATGGAGTTGTTCGGTGATGGAAAACGCAGAAGGCTGCTATTACGTTTTTATGGTTTATGTGAACGGCATATGGCGTGAAGCGAACGACCCTTATGCAAAAGCGCTGACAGCGAACAGCCGGTACGGTGTAGTGGTGGATTTAAGAAAAACCGATATCACTGCAACAGCACGTCCTCCGATGCAATATGAAACAGATGCGATTATTTATGAAATGCATATAAGAGATTTTTCTATCCACCCCCATAGCGGAATCAAGCAAAAGGGAAAATACAAGGGGCTGACTGAGGAGGGGACACGGGGGAGTAAAGGCCAAGTAACCGGGCTGGATTATTTAAAAGACCTTGGGGTTACCCATGTGGAACTTCTTCCTGTCAATGATTTTGGGGGAGTAGATGAACTTCAGCCTGAAAAAAGCTATAACTGGGGGTATAATCCTCTTTATTTTCAAGTGCCTGAAGGAAGCTATGCCTTGAATCCCCATGATCCATATATGCGGATAAAAGAGTTGAAAGAAGCGGTCAATGCCTTTCATGAAAATGGGCTTCGAGTCATTGTAGATGTTGTGTTTAATCATGTATTCATCAGGGAGGAGTCGTCATTTGAACAATTGGTTCCCGGCTACTTTTTTCGTCATGACCAACACGGTATGCCTTCTAACGGCACAGGAGTCGGCAATGATTTTGCGTCAGAAAGATCTATGGCCAGAAAGTTCATTGTTGATTCAGTCCTGTTCTGGTTAAAGGAATACAATGTAGATGGTTTCAGGTTTGATTTAATGGGCATTTTAGATGTTGAAACGATGAAGGAAATTCGGATTAAGATTGACGAAATCGATCCTTCTATTATGGTATTTGGAGAAGGGTGGGATTTGAATACCCCCTTATCTCATGAGCGGAAAGCCACTATCCAAAACGCTGTTTTAATGCCAAGAATTGCCCATTTTAATGATCGGTTTCGCGATTGTGTAAAAGGAAGTACTTTTAACTTATATGACCGAGGTTTTGCGCTTGGACATACTCATCGGAAGGGAGACGTTAAGCAGTCCATTGCTGGCAGCATTGCATTGAGTAAAGGTGAAAAAGGCTTATTTTGCCATCCGAATCAAACCATCAATTATGTAGAATCCCATGATAACCATACTTTATGGGATAAACTTCGCAAATGTAATGACTTTGAAGACGAAGTGATCTTGAGGAAGAGACAGAGACTTGCAACAACGATGGTATTATTGTCACAAGGCATTCCGTTTCTTCATAGCGGACAGGAGTTTTACCGGACAAAGCAAGGGGTGGAAAATAGTTATCAATCTCCTGATCATATTAATCAGTTGGATTGGGATCGACAATACGCCTTTATGGAGGATGTTGAATATATAAAAGGGATTATTTCCATTAGAAAACATCATGGGGCTTTTCGTTTTTCAAACGCCCCATCCATTCGCAGACATTTCTCTTTTTTAGATACAAATGATCACCTAATTGTTTATCAATTATCAAATGTGAAGGAATATGGTCCATGGTCTGCCATTATGGCCGCCTTCAACCAGGACACTTCTGCTCAAGCTTTTTCTCTGGAAGGAGAGGGGATATGGCATATCGCCGCCGATGATCGATATGCAGGTACGAAACCATGCGGCATCATCAAGAAGACGGATATAACTGTTCCTCCTGTCAGCGCCCTCGTTTTATTTCAAACATAAGAATATTAACGCTTGTACTTGACTAGAAAACGGACTTAGAGCTAAAATTTATTAAAGGATAGCTGTTGATAAAAAGGTTCAATAGCTGTCTTTTTTGTTTCTATAATAAATCCACATAGAAAAATATTGTGAGTCTATTCAAGGTGGAGCATAAAAAAGCATAAATTGGTTGAAAATCAATAGCAAATGAATCGTGTGGAATTGTGAATGATTAACCGGCTTTGTTCTTGAGCAGTTGATTCATGATGGAATAATATGGATTTTCAAAGTCCGCCAGAGCGGAATAAACTTTTAGATGAAATGTGTGTTGAAATTGAAGGTGAATTGGTTGGAACATATATTAGGAAGCGAGTGGGAAATTACTCCTGCTGGCGGCGCAACAGGAGAGGCCTATTTTGCCAAATTTGAGGATCGAAGGCTGTTTTTAAAACGAAACTCGTCTCCTTTTTTAGCCGTTTTATCAGCTGAGGGAATTGTGCCCAAACTTGTTTGGACAAAAAGAATGGAAAATGGAGATGTAATCACCGCTCAACATTGGCTGATGGGGCGAGAACTGAAATCGGGTGATATGGCATCGACAAAGGTGGCTTCTCTATTAAGCAAAATCCATCATTCAAAAGAATTGTTGGATATGCTCAAACGCCTTGGAAAAGTGCCATTGCTTCCCGAGGATTTGCTGCAGCAAATACAAACGAATACTGCACCGGTCCTAAAAGAAAATCCGATTGTACAGAGAGGACTTGCTTATTTGGAGAGCGAGCTTTCGAACATTCAAACAGAACGATATGTCGTTTGTCATTGTGACGTCAATCATAATAATTGGTTGTTGAGTGATGATGATCAGCTTTATTTGATCGATTGGGATGGGGCTATGATTGCTGATCCTGCCATTGATTTAGGATTATTGTTATATTCGTATATATCTCCGGAGCATTGGAGCAATTGGCTTGAGATATACGGAGAGAACTTGTCAGAGGACTTGGAGAAGCGGATGAAATGGTATGTCATCGCGCAAACGATTTTATCTCTCCAATGGCATACAAGCAAAAAAGAACAAGCGGAGATGAAGTATTGGCAAAATTATTTAAAGGACTTGCTTTAAATAAAGAGCCCATACTTCTTTTCCCGCTTTATGAAAGGCTGTCCAGTTCGCTTACCCAGTGGGATAAGTTTTGTTGGTTAGTTTGGATATGTTGATCTAAGTGCTGTGTATTTTTAGCGCTCTGGCTGTAATCATAAATATTGTAGAGTGTATTTTTTACTTGTTCGTTTGTTGTTTCGTTCCCAAGCATTGATTTAATTAGTCTTTCAATTTGTTCGCATTCCGATACAGTTCCACAACAATCACTTTGATGGTTTGATAAAATATCTTTTAAAATAGACATTTGATCATTATAACCTAAAGGCATTCACGTCACATCCTTTGCAAATAGATGCTATTAGTTTTATCACGAACGATACAATTATTCATTCGTGAAGGTGAATCCTCAAGGTGCTTTAGGGTTCACCTTCACGATATCTTTTTTCAGGCTTTGTTAAACAACGGGGTTGATTTTGAAGATTTTTGTTTCATCCAGATGAGTCAAAAATAAACACTAGACTTTAACACAGCTTTTTTTGTAATAATATAAAATGAGGTGTCATCATGAGATTAAGAAATAAACCATGGGCAAGCGAGAAGATCGGACAATACCCTCAATATGTCGTTTCTAACCCTGAAGAGTATAAGGGGAAATGGAATGAAGCGTTCAAGAATGAAAATCCTTTGCATATTGAAGTTGGAACAGGAAAAGGCCAATTTTTATTAGGGATGGCCAAACAAAATCCGCATATTAATTATATCGGAATCGAAGTGTATGAAAGTGTAATTGTGAGTGCTTTAGACCGGTTAATCGAAGCGGAACTGCCCAATTTTAAGCTGTTGAATGTAAACGCGGAGGAATTGGAAAAGTATTTCACTAAAGATGACGTAGAGCGTGTTTATTTGAATTTTTCCGATCCATGGCCTAAAAAACGCCACGCGAAGCGCCGTTTAACGTATAAAAGCTTTTTGCAGTCGTATGAAAATATTCTTGTAGATGAAGGAGAAATTCATTTTAAAACAGATAACCAAGGGTTATTTGAGTTTTCACTAATGAGTTTTTCAGAGTATGGTTTATTGTTGAAATTTTTAAGTTTGGATTTGCACAAGAGTGATTTTGAAGGGAATATTATGACGGAGTATGAAGAGAAGTTCTCTCAAAAAGGTCAGCGTATTTACCGCTGCGAAGTAAAGTATCCACGTAAATAATGAAACCGGGGCTTTTTTTGCCCCGGTTTCATTATTTATGCGAGAACCTTTGTGAACTTTTTTATAGAGCTTGAGCAAGAAAAAAGCGATTTGAAAATTTTGAATATTCTAATCGGTGAGTGATACAATGAAAGGGAAATGAAGTTGGGGGTGGATGGATGGAAACATTAACGGTTGGTCAGTTGAAGCTGACGTGGTTAAACGGAGGGAACAACCATCTGGACGGAGGAGCAATGTTTGGAGTGGTGCCCAAAGCGCTTTGGTCTAAGAAATACCCGGCAAATGAGGATAATCGAATCGAATTAAGGGCAGATCCTCTTTTAATTCAAGCGGAGGGAAGGAATATTTTAGTAGAAGCCGGAATGGGGAAGGGGCGCTTATCCGAGAAACAGCTGAGAATTTTCGGAGTGACAGAGGAATCATCCGTAGAAACATGTCTGAATCGGTTAGGAATATCTGTAGAAGACATTGATATAATCTTGATGACGCATTTACATTTTGATCATGTGCTGGGATTGACCGGTTCAAAAGGAGAAGAATTATTCCCGACATTCCCGAATGCTCAAATCATTGTATCGCAAATCGAATGGGATGAAATGAGAGAGCCCAATATCCGTTCAAGAAATACATATTGGAAAGAAAATTGGCAAGCCATTGAACACCAAGTTGTTTCATTTACTTCCCGATATGATGTAACGGAAGAAATTAAAATGGTTCATACTGGCGGGCACAGTGATGGGCATTCTATCGTTGTCATTGAAAGTGGAGAAGAAGTTTTGCTGCATCTTGCTGATATTTTACCGACACATGCCCACCAAAACCCGCTTTGGGTCATGGCATACGATGATTATCCCATGACATCTATCGAACAGAAGCAAAAATGGATTCAATACGGTGTTGGCCGCAATGCATGGTTCAGCTTTTATCATGACGCCTATTACCGGGCGGTAAAGTGGGATGTAAAAGGCGAGATTATGGAGAAAATTGAACGAAAACGTTAAGATGTTTCATTCATGCTTTTCCGTTCCTTCATCTCGACTAAGCTCATAAAGGTTCTCGTATAAGCGGTTGGCAAGAATCCAAAAGGGAGCTTGCCAACCGCTTATGCGTAAATCATTCGACATCGGTGCTTTTCTCCGATGTCGAATGATTTAGGTGGATATATTATAGTTTGTTTAATTCCAGAATAGCTCCGCTTTTTTGATCGATGAAAAATTCAAAGTGTTCTTGCTCATTATTAACAGTACGAATAATGCCGCCATTAAACCCTTCAAAAACCATTCCATGTTTCTGGAGGATTTTGGTGGTGGTATGGACCCATGAACCGTCAATCGTGCCGTTTTGTTTAAAAGCTTGCTTCACAATGTCCAAGGCTTCGTTTGAGGACAAAGAAGATCGATTTTGTTTGATTGCATATGCTGCCGTAAATCCAATCGCAAAACCGGATAACAGATTTATCCATTTCATTAATCAACCTCTCTCTTTCTTTACATATTTGAAAATGTACGATCAAATCCTATGAAAAGTATACAAAATTGGAGTTCTTTTGTTAAGGGGAGTTAAAGGCAGTAAGACAGAAAGTGGAAAGCCTTGCATGTTTTTTGTAAAATTAACATGAGTCATGATGTAAAAGAGTACATATCAAGCTTAGCGGCATGTCGTGCAATCGAGCGATGGTAAATGGCAAAGAAATAAAAAGTTGCGTTCCGGTTTCAGGTTATAAAGGTTTTATCAAAAATGAGCAAAGGAGAATGACGATGAATCAAGAGACGATGAAGATGTTCCAAACCTTAACAGAACTTCCGGGAGCTCCGGGGAATGAACATGCTGTTCGTGCGTTTATGCGCAGCGAATTATCCAAGTATGCGGATGAGATTGTACAAGATGGGCTTGGAAGTATTTTTGGTGTTAAAAAGGACGATGTAAAAGGGCCGACCGTTATGGTTGCGGGGCATATGGACGAAGTGGGATTTATGGTGACATCTGTGACAGAAAAAGGATTTATTCGCTTTCAGACGCTTGGAGGCTGGTGGAGCCAAGTGTTGCTTGCTCAACGAGTACAGATTATAACGAATGACGGTCCGATTGTAGGAGTCATTGCTTCTATCCCTCCTCATTTATTAGAAGAAGCGCAGCGCAATAAGCCGATGCAAATTAAAAACATGCTGATCGATGTAGGGGCAGATGACAAAGAAGATGTAAAACGGATGGGAATTAAGCCAGGACAGCAAATTGTCCCGATTTGTCCATTTACTCCAATGGCCAATGAAAAGAAGATTTTGGCGAAGGCATGGGATAACCGCTACGGCTGCGGTCTTGCAATTGAGCTGTTAAAGGAAGTGAAAGATGAGACATTGCCAAATATCCTTTATTCCGGGGCAACGGTGCAGGAAGAAGTGGGTCTAAGAGGGGCACAATCAGCAGCGAATATGATTCAGCCTGACCTTTTTTACGCTTTGGATGCAAGTCCGGCTAATGATATGTCAGGTGACAAGCATGCATTCGGTCAACTTGGAAAAGGAGCATTGCTGCGCATTTTCGACCGTACAATGGTGACGCACCGCGGAATGCGAGAATTTGTATTGGACATGGCAGAAACTCATAATATTCCGTATCAATATTTTGTGTCTCAAGGCGGGACCGATGCAGGACGCGTACATGTGTCCAATAAAGGAGTGCCATCGGCTGTCATTGGAATTTGCTCTCGTTATATTCATACCCATGCGTCCATGATTCATGTAGATGATTATGCAGCAGCCAAAGAGCTGGTCGTCCGACTTGTTAAAGCATCGGATAAAACAACGGTCGAAACGATAAAAAGCCAGTCATAAGAAAGGCAGACGGGAGAACGAAGGATGATTCTTGTAGCAGGTGGAGCAAGAATCTTGCTCCCGGAAGAAATTGCTCGTCCATTAAGAGAAGAGCATGAGCTTGGGCTTGTTATGGAGGAATATACTCAGCAAAAGGATGTGCGTAAAAGAGGTGGCGCTATCGGAGTATTTACAAACGGATATGTCAATCGTTCGGACATGTTTACGCATATCACTAAAATGTTAATTGGACAATATATGCAGCAAGCAAGTGAAAAGAAGTAAGTGATACGGTAGAGTAGGATGCTTGCATTGAAAGGAAGTATATGATTTGATAAAGGAACCTTCCATCAGCGGGGGGACCGACCGTTAATGCGGGATAAACATAATGGCTGGTCATTTGATGTATATATGATTAGCCATTACTGTATTGAAGGAGAGAAAAAATCATGCGAAAAATTGAATCTGTTGAACAATATAAAGAGGTTATTCAATCTGGCAAACATATTATGATGTTCTCGGCGGATTGGTGTCCGGATTGCCGTTTTATTGATCCGGTTCTTCCTGAGATTATAGACAGCCATCAGGATTACCAGTTTTATTATGTAGATCGAGATAAGTTTATCGATTTATGTGTCGAATTAAACATTTTTGGCATTCCGAGCTTTGTGGCTTATAAAAATGGTGAAGAAACGGGCCGCTATGTCAATAAAGAACGTAAAACAAAAGAGCAGATCGAAGAATTTATTAAAAATCTTCCAGTCTAATCTATTGGGGGAATAATTGTTGAAGATGACAAGCCAAAAAATGAGGAAGCTTCTGGAAGATCGCCTTGCAAATGAACAATGGAGTTTCTCATATGACCGAAAGCAAGACACCTTAAGAATTGAACATAAAGAAACGAAAAAAGGTACGACCGTCTCTCTTCCCGGACTCATTGCAAAGTGGGAGCAAAGCAAAGAAGCGGCTCTTGATGAAATGGTCTATTATATAAGGGAAGCTTTGCAGGTCATGCATGAAGAGCAGGAATTAGAAGGGAAGCAAAAGCATATTTACCCCGTGATTCGTTCTACGTCTTTTCCGACGAAAACAGAGGAGGGCATCGAACTTGTATACGATGAACATACGGCTGAAACGAGGGTTTATTATGCATTGGATCTCGGTAAGACATATCGTTTAATTGATGAAGAGATGTTAAAAAAAGAGAATTGGACGAAAGCGCAAATTCGGGAGGTTTCAGCCTTTAATTTACGCTCGTTACATATTCCTGTGAAGGAAGACTCAGTGGCAGGCAATATTTTTTATTTTGTCAATACAAATGACGGATATGACGCAAGCCGCATTTTAAATGATGCTTTTTTAAAGCAGTTTTCTGAAAAGCTAAAAGGAACGATGGCCGTAGCCGTACCTCATCAAGATGTACTCATTCTGGCGGATATTCAAAATGAGATTGGCTATGATATACTCGCACAAATGACGATGAGCTTTTTTACAAATGGCCGCATACCAATTACGGCTCTTTCGTTTTTGTATGAAGATGGGGAATTGGAGCCAATCTTTATACTTGGAAAAAATCGCAGAATGTAAGAAGGAAGGATTTGTATATGAACATTTTTTACAACAAAGAAGGAATTGGCGATACTTTAATCATTACATTGAAAGATATTGAGCTGGAAAAACGCACATTTGAAAAAAAGGGAGACGTAGCTCGTATCTTCCATGCAGATACAAATGAAACGGCCGGATACAATGTGTTTGATGCATCGAAATATGCACAAGTAACAAGCAAAGGTCCGGTGGATGTAACAGAGGAGCTAATCCAAAACTTGAATGAGGCATTAGTTCAGAATGGTTTTGAGCAAAGTCTCGAGGCAGACTTATCACCGAAATTTGTAGTGGGTTATGTCAATGAAAAGGAAAAACACCCCAATGCAGATAAGCTAAGCATTTGTAAGGTAAATGTGGGGAACGAAGTGTTGCAAATCGTTTGTGGTGCTCCTAACGTTGATGCGGGGCAAAAAGTAGTAGTGGCAAAAGTAGGAGCTGTTATGCCAAGCGGCCTTGTCATTAAAGATGCAGAGCTTAGAGGTGTAGCCTCTTCTGGGATGATTTGTTCGGCAAAAGAACTTGATTTGCCGGATGCTCCACAAGAAAAGGGGATTCTAGTTTTGTCCGACGACTACGAAGTCGGCCAGCCCTTTGTTCAAAAATGAAGGAAGGAATTTGATTTTCAACGCGGACTCTTTTACAAGGACATTTCAACCTTTACAAATCGGCAAAATCCATTAACAAATAGCTATTATTTTGATAAAATAACAAACCACCAGCTAATGCTGGTGGTTTTATGGTTTTACTTTCCATATATCGTGCTAAAATATACATATATGAACTCACATAAACAACTGAACATGGATAAAAACATCCATCCATGTTCAGTTATGAACTTTTTCCTTTTATTCAGGGTGTTAAAATCCAAAAGCCTAAAGACAGGATCGAGTTGACGTTAAAAGCTTAAGATAGACTTATAACATATGTTAATGAAGAAATGAGTGATTAAGATTGGGTTGGTTTCGTAAGGTAATGGACTATGTTCTTGGTTATGAAGTGGAAGAAATTATTGAAAAAGATGGGAAAAAGATATCGAAGAAAAAAGTCATTGAAAGATCAGGAAAAGAATTGAAGACAAAAAAGCCGAGCGTTTCAGTGCAGCAACCTTCTGTTCATGAATCGAAGGAGAGGGGAGAAGTACAAGCTCGAGTTTCCTATCAGTATCCCCAAGGCAAATTTCGGTTTCCCCTTATTTCGGATGAGGAATTGAGGGAAGAACGCCGCCCGAGAAGAACAGAGAGGCCGGAAAACATCGAAGAAGGTGTACCTTCGAGCCCTTCGTTCCGATATGAGTATGTGCAAGAAGGGAAACAAAATCACTATCGACAGCGAAGTGTGCATGAGGAAAAACAGGTTTCCTCCTTTCAAAGCAATATACAAGAAGAAAGACAAATCGCCTCTTTACAACGGAGGATGCGGGAAGAAAAGCAAACTTCCCCTTTACAACAGGATGGACGAGAAGAACATCAAACGTACTACTCACCACGCGCTTTACAGAAGAGTGATAGGGAGGAACAGACAAGAACAAGACCATTTCGTCCTACCGAAGTACCTTCTCCGGTTTATGGATTCAGACAGCGTACAGCTTTTAGTTCTGAAGAGCAGTATAACAACGAGCCGATTGAGTTTGAGCTGCCTTCTTCTTCATTAAATCTACTTAATAGTTTCCAAAGCGGTTCACAAACTTCATCTTTTAGTCGAGAGGCAGCAGCTACCAAAGAGGCTGCGGATAAATATGAGAAAATCATGTCTCCACTGAGGCCCAAATCACCTTCTATTCAGCCCGTATATGAAGAGCGCGTTAACGATATTGAACCGATAAGCCAGAAAGAGCAGCCTAATGAGAGAGAGCGATATATAGAACCGGAGCAATGGGAGAAATCGGACAAATCGGTTAAAGCAATTCCGGCCATGGGAGAGAAGGATCGAACAGAGTTTACCCCTGTAGCAGAAGAAGCGCCGCGAGTGGAAATGAGTGTGGTGGCAGAAGAGGGGAAACGAGAGGAATTCATCCCTGTAGCAGAAGAAGCGCCGCGAATGGAAATGAATGTGGTGGCAGAAGAGGGGAAACAAGGGGAATTCACCCCTGTGGCGGAAGAAGCGCCGCGAGTGGAAATGAATGCGATGGTAGAAGAGGAGAAACAAGGGGAATTCATCCCTGTGGCGGAAGAAGCGCCGCGAGTGGAAATGAATGCGATGGTAGAAGAGGAGAAACAAGGGGAATTCATCCCTGTGGCGGAAGAAGCGCCGCGAGTGGAAATGAATGCGATGGTAGAAGAGGAGAAACAAGGGGAATTCATCCCTGTGGCGGAAGAAGCGCCGCGAATGGAAATGAGTGTGGTGGCAAAAGAGGAGAGACGAGAGGAATTTATCCCTGTAGCGGAAGAAGCGCCGCGAGTGGAAATGAATGCGGTGGCAGAAGAGGGGAGGCGAGAGGAATTTATCCCTGTAGCGGAAGAAGCGCCGCGAGTGGAAATGAATGCGGTGGCAGAAGAGGGGAGGCGAGAGGAATTTATCCCTGTAGCGGAAGAAGCGCCGCGAGTGGAAATGAATGCGGTGGCAGAAGAGGGGAAACGAGAGGAATTTATCCCTGTAGCGGAAGCATCCCAGCAAGTGGAAACAAGTCCGCTTATTAAGGCCCTAGAAGAACAAAATTCCGACGAAAGCATCGCATCTTCTGAGGGGAGGGGAGACAAGTCTTCCTCATCAATGGCATCTGCCGCTTCTTCACCGCTGGAACAACAAGAGCGTCCGCGTCGTCCTGCTGTTCCATTCAACGTCATGATGTTAAAGAAGGATCGTCAGCGATTGGCGGAAAAGACATTATCCCAACAATCTTCACAAGGTGTAGTAAATGCTGCTGACAACAAAGGCGTTTTAAAAGGCGGAGCCGAACAAAGAGAAGCCCAACCGACCTTTTTTTCAAATCAAGCGGGAACAGAGAAGGCAAAAGAAGCGATTCCTGTACAACAAACAGTTCCATCATCGCCTCTTTTAGTAGAGCGAAAAGAGGGAGTTTATGAGTTTCCGTCTATGAATCTCTTAAATGTTCCCCGGCAAGAAAAAGAAGACGACTACCAATGGTTGGAAGAGCAGAGAGATTTGCTCGATATGACATTAAAAAACTTCAATGTACGGGCGAAAGTAGTCAATGTAACGCAAGGGCCTACGGTTACAAGATTTGAAGTTCATCCAGAGCCTGGAGTGAAAGTCAATAAAATCACGAATTTAACCGATGATATTAAGTTAAGTCTAGCAGCAAGGGACATCCGGATCGAAGCGCCGATTCCGGGGAAAAATACAATTGGTATTGAAGTGCCGAACCGTGAGAGCAAAGCAGTACTTCTTCAGGAAATTTTGAGCACGCCTGCTTTTCAAGAACATTCATCTCCGTTATCTGTCGCTCTGGGACTGGATATTTCAGGAACACCGATTGTGACGGATTTAAAGAAAATGCCCCACGGATTAATAGCCGGTGCGACGGGATCAGGGAAAAGCGTATGTATTAATACGATTATTGTCAGCCTGTTATATAAAGCGTCTCCTCATCAAGTGAAGCTCATGCTGATCGATCCTAAAATGGTGGAGCTTGCCCCATATAATGGCATTCCCCATCTTGTCAGTCCTGTCATTACAGATGCGAAAGCTGCAACAGCCGCTTTGAAATGGGCAGTAGAAGAGATGGAGCGCCGTTATGAGCTGTTTGCTCACACAGGAGTCAGAGACATTACAAAGTACAATGAAAAAGTAGTGCAACATCAAGAAAAGAGCGGAGAGCTTCCTTATTTGGTGATTATCATTGATGAATTAGCCGATTTGATGATGGTATCACCTGGTGAGGTTGAAGAAGCAATATGTCGTATTGCCCAGAAGGCGAGAGCGTGCGGTATTCACTTATTGCTTGCGACGCAACGTCCATCTGTTGATGTCATTACTGGTTTAATTAAGGCGAATGTTCCGACGCGCGTCGCGTTTTCTGTTTCTTCGCAAGTCGACTCACGAACAATTATCGATACAGCTGGAGCAGAGAAACTATTGGGCCGAGGCGATATGCTGCTTCTAGAAAACGGTTCGTCAAAGAGTGTTCGTGTTCAAGGGAACTTCGTTTCAGATGAAGAAATTGATGCAGTAGTAGGCCATGTAAAGGGACAAATGAAGCCGAATTATTTATTTGAACAAAACGATTTAATCCAGCGGCAGCAACAGTTTTCTTCCGAAGAAGATGAATTATTTTATGAAGTATGTGAATTTGTATTGAGTCAAGGCGGTGCTTCCACTTCCAGTGTGCAGCGTCATTTCCGAATCGGTTATAATCGCGCCGCAAGATTGATTGATATGATGGAAGGACAAGGTATCATTTCAGAAGCAAGAGGAAGTAAGCCAAGAGACGTGTTAATTACAGAAGATGAATTGACAGAGCTGCAAAATGTTGGTTCGTCCTTCTGATGTCTCGTAGCTTGATCGTCAGCCTCTAGAAGGTAAGAGCACAGTTTTATTAATAGTACTAGTTATCTAAAAAACCGCAACGAAAATGAATATTATTTTTCGTTGCGGCTTTTTTTAGAATAGTTGGTAAATAATTTTATGACCTCTTATAAGGGCGTCCGTTCTTTAGAGGAAAGGGAGAGGGAGGGTCCTTCTTCTCCCTTTCCTCTAAAAAGAGGTTTGTCATCCATCTTAAAATGATTTACTATATGTAAAGATAATGTAAAAAATTTTAGTCTCGTAAATAAGGGGTTTCAGCAATGAAAGAAATTGAACTCAAGTTACAAGGTAAAATAAAGCGTTTGACAAATCGCACTTTTAAATTTGATGAGCGGGTAAAAGATGGTTGGTTTTCAGCCGTTTATTTTTTAAAGACGAGAGAAATTGTAAAAGATTTCATGCCGGATAACATTGTCACTATGCAGTTTTTTCAAAAGGAGCATGCAGTTCTTTGCGGTACGGATGAAGTTATAGCTCTTATTAAAACGTTTGCTGACGAACCGGAGAAACTCGAGATCCATTCTTTAAAAGACGGGGATAAGATAAAACCATTTGAAACGGTGTTGACGATTAAAGGTTCTTATCAAAGCTTTGGCTATTTGGAAGGCGTAATTGACGGAATTTTGGCAAGGAGAACATCTGTAGCCACAAATGTATATAACGTGGTCAAAGCTGCAGGGAAGAAGCCGGTGATTTTTATGGGAGACCGTGATGATCATTTTACCCAGCAGGCCGGCGATGGATATGCTGCTTATATTGGCGGTTCAACAGGCCAGGCCACTCATGCGATGAATGAGTGGTGGGGAAAATCAGGTATGGGAACGATGCCGCATGCACTTATTCAATTATTTAACGGAGAAATTGTAGCTGCGACAAGGGCTTATCATACAAAATTTCCGGACGATGAGTTAATGGTACTGGTTGATTATAATAACGATGTCATTACAGATGCTTTAAAGGTCGCGCATGAATTCGGCGATAAATTAAAAGCCGTTCGTATAGATACATCACGGACGATGATTGACCAGTATTTTGTAAGAAATCCTGAAGTGCTCGGGACATTTGATCCTCGGGGTGTAAACGCTCAGTTGGTTTTTGCCTTGCGAGAAGCACTGGACCGAGAAGGATTTGAACATGTGAAAATTGTCGTTACCGGCGGCTTTAACGAGAAACGCATTCAAGAATTTGAAGCAGAACATGCGCCTGTTGATATTTATGGAGTGGGTAGCAGTTTATTAAAAATCCATATCGGTTTTACAGGAGATAATGTATTGCTGAATGGAGAACATCAGGCGAAAGCGGGTAGAAAATACCGTCCGAACTCTCGTCTGGAGAAAGTGGAAATTTAACATAGCAAAACAACGGACAATGAAGCAATTGACGGGTGTGCGTAACTTTCATTGACCGTTTATATGTACACATGGAACGACTTTTTTCAGGCTATTGCAATAAGGAAAGGCCGGATAGGAGAAGCTATATCATAAATTAAAGCTTCATTCAGCGATGGATTTTACTGCCGGTGAATGAGAGATGAAAGCATATGGCTGACTTTAAATTCCATGGTGTAATCATTTAAAGAGTGATATAATGAAAAATGTTATGCTCAGACATTATCTAAAAAAGCAACTTACATAAGAGTGGGTTTGTAAGAAATGAGCAATTCTAGATAACCGTCATATACTGTCTTACAGATAGACGAATGTTGGAGGTTCTTTATATGACAGTTTACCATTTTGTCGGGATCAAGGGGACAGGAATGAGCTCCCTTGCGCAAATCCTGCATGATATGAACTACCATGTCCAAGGTTCAGACATTGAGAAAACGATTTTTACTCAAAAATCGTTGGAAGAACGTGGAATTCGCATTTTACCTTTTGATAAAGAAAATATTCAGCAAGGGATGACCGTAATTGCTGGAAATGCTTTTCCGGATACGCATGAAGAAATTCAGGCAGCATTGGAACAAGATGTCCCGGTTATTCGGTATCACCGCTTCCTTGGACAATTTATGGAACGCTTTACAAGTATCGCCGTCACTGGAGCACATGGGAAAACATCCACAACGGGCATGCTTTCACATGTGATGCAGGGAGCAAAGCCGACTTCTTATTTGATTGGAGACGGTACAGGAAAAGGTGTAGAAGACAGTAAATATTTCGTGTTTGAAGCATGTGAATATCGCCGTCACTTTTTATCCTATACACCTGATTATGCGATCATGACGAATGTTGATTTCGATCATCCGGATTATTTCGCTAATATTGATGATGTATTTAGTGCGTTTCAAGAAATGGCTCTTCAAGTAAAGAAAGGAATCATCGCTTGTGGAGATGACGAGCACTTACAAAAAATCCAGGCGAAAGTGCCGGTTCTTTACTACGGCTTCAATGAAGAGAACGATTTTCAAGCAAGAAATATCGTGAAAAGCACAACAGGTACGACGTTTGATGTATTTGTACGCAATACATTTTTCGCTTCTTTCGAAATTCCTGGATACGGCGACCATAACATTTTAAATGCGTTAGCCGTCATTGCTTTATGCCATTATGAAGAAATTGACGTCCAAATCATTCAAAATCGTTTAACAACGTATCAAGGCGTTAAACGCCGTTTTAGTGAAAAGACTGTAGGAGACCAAGTGTTGATTGACGATTATGCTCACCATCCTACTGAAATTAAAGCGACGATTTCCGCAGCAAGGCAAAAATATCCGGAACGTGAAATTGTGGCGATTTTCCAGCCCCATACGTTTACAAGAACACAAACTTTTCTGGAAGATTTCGCGGAAAGTTTACGTGAATCAGATAAAGTGTACTTGTGTGACATTTTTGGATCGGCGCGTGAAAATCACGGCAAGTTATCCATTGATGATTTAATCGGAAAAATCGATGGTTCACAGTTAATTACGGAAGAAACTACTGAATTGCTAAAAGACCATAAAGGTGCCGTTTTAGTATTCATGGGTGCGGGCGATATTCAGAAGTTTGAAGAAGTGTATCAAAATACGCTTGCTTAAAGAAGAGCGGAGGCGACTGTTTAATCTTGAGAGACATTAGAACGTCTGACGGGGAAACCGCTTTTTGGTTTCAGGGTTAGACGTGAAATGGCTGAAAGATTAGGAGCCGCAGCTGGACAATAAGAAGAGCGGGGGCGACTGCTTCATTTTGAAGAGCATCTTCCAATTCTTATACGTTCTTACCGTTTTAAAAATGCTCCTCCCGTTTATGGGAGGAGCATTTTTGATAAGAGAGATCCTATTCAGGCAGCAGGACTTTGCTGATTAAAGTTTTATTTCAAATTTTCAGGATTGAGGGCTTCAAGCTCTGGGATGACGAAACGTCCATCCTTGCGAATGAGTGTATCATCAAAATAAATTTCCCCGCCCCCATACTCAGGACGCTGAATCATTACCATGTCCCAATGAATATTAGAATGGTTTCCGTTATAAGCATCTTCGTAGCATTCACCAGGGGTGAAATGGAAGCTGCCATCGATTTTTTCATCAAATAAAATATCTTGCATCGGGTGCTGGATAAAAGGGTTTACGCCGATGGCGAATTCTCCAATGTAGCGGGCGCCTTCATCTGTATCGAAAATTTTGTTGATGCGTTCTGTGTCATTAGCGGTTGCTTCTACAATTTTTCCATTTTTAAAGGTTAAGCGTACGTTTTCAAATGTAAAACCATGATAAGGTGAAGCGGTATTATATGTAATCGTCCCGTTAACCGAATCCTTCACTGGTGCCGTGTACACTTCCCCGTCCGGGATATTCATTTGTCCAGAGCATTTCACGGCAGGAATGTCCTTGATGGAGAATGTCAAATCTGTATCTTTTCCCGTTAGGCGGACTTTGTCCGTTTTGTTCATTAATTCAACCAATGCATCCATCGCTTTGTCCATCTTACCGTAATCCAAGTTGCATACATCAAAGTAGAAGTCTTCAAATGCTTCTGTGCTCATTTTCGCCAGTTGTGCCATTGAATGGCTTGGATAACGAAGAACCACCCATTTCGTTTTAGGAACGCGGATTTCACGATGAACTTTTTTCCCTATCGTATTGCCGTGAATTTTCATTTTGTCATCCGGAACATCGGAATGTTCAAATATGTTATCGCCAGAACGAAGCCCGATATAGGCGTTCATTTGGCTCATGACATTTGCTTCGAAGTCTGCCATCATGTTGAACTGCTCTTCTTGTGCGCCCATTAATAAAGCGCGGTCGACTGAGTGATCTTTTAACAAGACAAATGGATAGCCGCCGGCTGCATAAGCCTCTTTGACAAGGGAATTTACGAGCTCGCGCTGTAAACCGAAGTTTTCAATCAGAACCTTTTCGCCTTTTTGCAACCTAATTGAATAGTTAATGAGATTTTTCGCCAATTTTTCAATGCGGGAATCTTTCATGTTTTTACCTCCTAATTATGAGCAAGCTGTACACCTTTATTGTAACCCATTCTTTCTTTTTTGTATTAAGTCAGGAAAACGGTCCTTGAGAATTCAAGAAGTTAACTGGCAGGGCCTGAGTGAGTCTGTCGGATACGGAAAGGTCTCCATTAGCGGGACGGGATTTCTATGTGGATAGTGTGTTTGAACTTGACTGTTTGAAGCTTCCATACCAAAATGAAAGAAAAAAGGATTTTCGTTATAGCTTGACGAAAAGAAGTTAATAACATTACTAGGAGCAATTTTGGCCATTTTAGCACAATGTGTTTATTTTTAAAGAAAAACGGGTATGTTTTTGTAACGACAATCAGGAGGTTCCAGTATGATCATAATTCTTTACATAAGTGCAGCAGTTATTGCAATTGCTTTTTTCTATCTTGTTATTTCTATTTCCAATACACTTCGCTCCGTTCAGCGTACGTTAAATTCTGTGGCGGGAACACTTGAAGGTGTTGAAAAGCAAATGGTAGGCATTACAACGGAGACGACAGCATTATTGCATAAAACAAATTTGCTGGCTGATGATATTCAGAAAAAAGCAGAATCATTAAATACGGTAGTCGATTCTGTCAAAGGCGTTGGCCATTCTATTCAAGGATTGAACCACTCCATTCAAACTGTTTCCAAAACGGTTTCCGACCAAGTGGAGTCCAATAAAGAGACGGTTGCCCAAGTCGTTCAATGGAGCAATGTCGCCCTAGATATTTGGGACCGCATCAAGGTAAGGAAGCAACAAGCGGATAAAGAAAAAGAATCAATTCAGCCAAAAGAGCGAACGAATCGTTCCAGGATGTATGTTTAATAACAAGGAAAGAGGGGATTGTTCATGAGTAAAGAGGGATTAAGCAGTAAGGACTTTTTATTGGGAACGATGATTGGCGGGTTAGTGGGGGCCGCTACCGCTTTATTATTGGCACCCAAATCTGGAAGAGAACTGCGTTCAGATATTAACGATCAAGCGACATATGTCCGCTTGAAAACGGAACAAATGAAACACTCGGCATTGGAGAAAGGGCAGGGTTTGGCTGTGACAGCAAAGGATAAAACAGCCCAGTTCTCTGACACCATTTCTTTGCATTCTGCCCAACTGGTAAACAAAATAAAAAGACCAGGTGAAGAAGCAGGGGAAGACATGCCAGAAGCAAGCTTGCAAGTATTGGAGGATGAAGTGGAAAATCAACCATCTTCTTCGAGTCAAGACGGCATACAGCAAAAGCTGGATGAAGCGAAACAAGCTTTTGATGAAGTAGAGCATAATATTAAATCGTAAGAACTGTTCTTGAGCCTCGTGTCCATCGGTGGATACGAGGCCTTTGAATTTGTGGGAAGAAGGATAAAGATGATATGATAACTACAAAATTATTTATTCGCAAGGAGCGATTCAGATGGAAAAAATCATGACGGTTGAACAATTTGATAAACTTCTAGAAGAGAAAGGTCACTTTCTATTTTTAAAGCACAGTATTACGTGTCCAATCAGTAAAGCGGGATATGACGAATTTGCCAAGTTTGCTGACGAGCATCCAAACATCGATTCGTACTTTTTACATGTTCAAGAAGCAAGAGCTCTTTCCAATTATATTGCAGAAAAGTTTGGAATCAAACACGAATCGCCGCAAGCCTTTGTCATAAAAAAACAAGAAGTAGTATGGAATGCGTCGCATTGGAACATTACATCAAAAGCGATGAACGAGCATATTTAAAAGGGGTTATATTAAAATTCTTGTGTTGGTTTCCACCCGCTTCGGAAACAGCGGATAGTTCTAGTAGCAAAGAGGCTTCTTTGCCAAAAACTTTAACTTTCTGAAAAGGATTACGTTAAAGCGTGACAATCAGGTAGAAGTTGGGTATAATATGTCCGAATCGTTGTATGGAATAAATATATCCATTCCGTTAATCGTGTGCCGTAGATGAAAAATATTTTCTCCAGTGAGAACCTGTGTAGGAAAGTCTTCTGCAAAGATGTAGAGGACTTTTCTCGTTGTTGTCCATCTGCACGAGCCAGCCCCTACGGCAATTTGGCTTCTTCCTGCAGAACCAAAAAGCGGTTCTTTCTCAGAAGCTTCAATTTCCTATGGGGGAGAGCCAACGCTGTAACTTGGCTCGTTCCACTTTTCTTGGAGATTCGAATTATGTAAAATGCTTGTAAATTAATTGCGGTCTGTATAGAGAGTATCGTATAGTAATAACAAGACATCAGATCTTTTATACATAATTACAATAGGCAATTTAAGGACAAACTAATATAAAAATGTGTTGGATACAAGGAGTGTTGTTTTGTGAATGTAACAATATATGATGTAGCAAGAGAAGCAAATGTGTCGATGGCGACGGTTTCTCGCGTGGTTAATGGCAATCCGAATGTGAAGCCTTCCACAAGAAAAAAAGTACTGGAAACGATTGAACGTTTAGGATATCGCCCAAATGCGGTAGCTCGCGGATTGGCAAGTAAAAAGACGACAACCGTAGGAGTTATCATCCCGGATATTTCAAGTATTTTCCACGCGGAATTGGCGCGCGGGATCGAAGATATTGCGACGATGTACAAGTATAACATTATTTTAAGTAACTCCGATCAAAACAAAGATAAAGAACTGCATTTATTAAATACGATGTTAGGAAAGCAAGTGGACGGGATTGTGTTCATGAGCGGGAACGTAACGGAAGAACATGTAGAAGAATTGAAAAAATCCCCCGTTCCTATTGTATTAGCAGCATCCATCGAATCTTCGGGACAGATTCCTTCTGTCAATATTGACTATGGACAAGCAGCGTATGATGCAGTACAGCATTTAATTGAAAAAGGACATCGTAATATCGGTTTTGTAACAGGACCGATGGAAGAGCCTATCAATCAGGAAAAGCATATGTATGGATATCGTAAAGCGTTAGCTGAGGCGAATATCGAGTATAATGAAGAGTATGTAGTGATCGGAGACTATACGTACGATTCAGGAATTGAAGCGATTGAAAAGCTTCTTGAGGAAAGCGAGAAACCGACTGCGGTATTTGTCGGAACAGATGAAATGGCGCTCGGTGTGATCCACGGAGCTCAAGATAAAGGATATCATGTCCCAAATGATATTGAAATCATTGGCTTTGACAATACAAAATTGGCGACAATGGTCCGTCCGCAATTGTCGACCGTCGTTCAGCCGATGTATGATATCGGGGCGGTGGCCATGCGTTTATTAACTAAGTATATGAATAAAGAAGAAGTGGATAGTCATATCGTTCAACTGCCGCATCGAATTGAATTTAGAAAATCAACTAAATAAAATGCATAAACCGTCATGAAAATTTTCATGACGGTTTATTGTATTTTACTTGCTGACTTAACGGATACAATAATTTTTGAACGGTTTGGGCATTTTTTTCCGTAATTTCTGCTTTGCGAGGAATTGGCTCATATAAATCATCTCCATCATCCCAATGAGTGCTGAGGGGAACAGGAGATAATGTTTTCCATTTTTCTAGCCAGGTGGAAGGAAGCGGTCCTCGTATGCCTTGCTGTCCCGTCATTTCCAACCATATAAAAGCCCACGCTCTCGGTACAACTCTCCATATGTCATACCCGCCTCCGCCTACAGCAATCCAACGCCCGTTACAATATTGATGAGCCAGCTCGTGAGCGATTTTTGGAATATGACGGTAAATTTTTGTCGTTGCACAAAGGTGAGTGAGCGGATCGTAGTAATGGGAATCAGCTCCATTTTGAGTCAAGATGACATCCGGACGGAAAAACTCAGTAATCGCTCTTAAAGAAGTAGTATAAGCATCAATCCATGATTCATCTTCTGTAAAGGCATCTAAAGGAACATTAAAGGAGTAGCCATATCCCTTGCCATGTCCTCTTTCATTAATGTTACCCGTTCCAGGGAATAAATAACGGCCCGTTTCGTGAATAGAGAAAGTACAAACTTGATCATCATCGTAAAATGTCCACTGTACCCCATCTCCATGATGGGCGTCTGTATCTACATACAGTACTCTGGCTCCATACTTCTTTTGAATGTATTTAATGGCGACCGAGCTGTCGTTGTATATGCAAAACCCTGAAGCTTTCCCTCGAAATCCATGGTGCAGTCCCCCGCCTAGACTCAAGGCATGCTGGGCTTTTCCGTTCATAACATAATCTACAGCTGTCAAGGTTCCTCCAACGAGCCAGCTGCTTGCTTCATGCATGTTTGGGAAGATGGGAGTATCCTCGGTACCGAGTCCATAGTCATTGGCAGTATCAAGGGGAAGTTTCCCTTCGCTCGCTAACTTTACCGCTTGAATATAGTTTGGATCATGAACGAGTTCCAGTTCTTCTTGCAGCGCCATACGTGGGGGCGCGATGGATTGATCAGAGAGAGCGTGTGCTTCACGCAGCAATTCGTATGTCAATTTAACCCGTAATTGATTGAAAGGATGATTATTACTAAATTTATAGTTTAGAAATGAATCCGAGTAAATAAAAACGGCTTCTTTTGTCATGTGGTAATCCCCGGAAGGTTTGGCCAAAGGACTGTATAGCCGTGCTGTTTTAATTTAGTAATAATGGTTGTCGGGTTTAAGGTTTGAATACGAAAAACGATAATCTTGTGCTCTTCATCTTTATCAGGATAGACGAGTACACTTAAAATATTGACTTTCGACTTTTGGAAAACAGATGTCACTTCGCTTAAAACACCCGCTTTATTTTCCACTTTTACTTCAATTTGGGAACCGGGCTGATGTACTCCTGTCAGCTGAATTAATGTATGGAGGATATCCGTTTCTGTCACGATTCCAACAATGTCACTACCTTGTGTAATCGGAAGGCAGCCAATGCGGTGTTCATAAAAAATGGCCGCTATTTCTTCAACGAAATCAAGTGGATGGGCAGTGATTACATCGGATTTCATAATTTGTTTCAGCGGCTTTTCTAGGTCCTCCAAATGAGAATTGCGATGAAAAATAGACGGACTTGCATCGCGAACGTCTCTATCCGATATGATGCCCACAAGTTGTAATTGGTCATCAACAATTGGAATGTGACGAATATTGAAGCGGTGCAGCACTTCCATTGCTTTAGCAATGGGATCATTTTGATTTAATGTGATAACGTCTGTTGTCATCATTTCTTCCACAATCATCTTAAACGACTCCCTTATTCGTAAAATGATAATATGATGAGGCCGAATCATGGATAGTGACGATTAGAGGATGTTCAAAAAGTCCGGGAAAAATGACCGTCGAATTTCGGCGTCAGCTTGTCTCTCCGCTACTCACGTATTAACAGCATACGCTCCGTTGCTCGAGACGGCGCTTCCTTGAACTTCTCGGTCCTTTTTGTCCTCCTTTTTGAACACACACTATTAATACATAAAGCGATTTTGAAAACGAAGCTGATCGAACTGCCGAATGGAATCTGCGTCAATCCTTTTTCCGATGCGCACCATCAAACAATTGGCAGGGTGCGAACATATTTCGGGGTCATCGGTAGCAAACCATATGAGCCCGCCTGCATGCATCATTTTCTCCATGATTTTCCGGTATTCCCAAACATTCAATCCCGTTCCTTTTAAATCCCAGTGCCAATAATATTCAGTCGTAATGATAATGTAGTCTTCCATGGCATCATCCATCATGGATACTTCCAATAAGTTTTTTCCTATAGAAAAGCTTCGGAAAGGAGGGGCTACTTCTATGGCACCTAATTCGATTAAGTTATCCATATTTCCTTCTGACCATCGTTCTAGGGGGTCAGGATAAAGATAGGTCGTATAACCTATAATCATGTCATGATGACGGGCGATAATAATACGTCCTTCCGGCAAAGCGGCTATTTCCATTAAAGCTTTTTTTTGTTGGGAGGGAGGACGAAAAGCCACAAGCTGTTCATGAAATTCTAATTCTTCTATTCTATTTGGAGAGACGGGTCCTTCAATGACAATTGTTCCTATGGAGGTTTTTATATCTTTAACATGATAGGTTTTTGTGTGATTCAATTTATTCACCATCCCGGTTAGTCAAACATCATCTCAATTTGATTATACATAAAATGACGGAAAATAAATTGTTTTCAAAAAAATAATATCCATAAAGGAAATTTGCGTGAAAACGAGAATAATTCTATCAAGGATAAATTAATAGAAAAGTGTTTTAAAAGAATATTTTAAAAATTGTGAAAAAATATATTTTATAGTATAATATGTTTTGTAAAAAATATACATAAGCAAGGGGGAGTTTGGGATGAAACTGGAAGCGCTTGCTGTAACAAAAGGGGATTACAACTTAGAGGATTACACAAAGACATATCAATCATTTAATTGGGAAGAAGTTGAAAGTGCGTTTTCATGGTCTGAAACCGGAAAGGTTAATGTGGCTTATGAGGCTATTGACCGGCATGCAGAGTCCTACCGCAAGAATAAAGTAGCACTCTATTATCGAGATGCCAACCGGGATGAAAAATACACATATAAGGAAATGAAAGAGCTTTCCAATAAAGCGGCTAATGTCTTAAAACAAGCAGATGTGGAAAAAGGAGATCGGGTATTTATTTTCATGCCTCGTTCACCGGAGCTGTATTTTGCGGTGTTAGGTGCTATTAAATTAGGTGCCATCGTCGGTCCGTTATTTGAAGCCTTTATGGAAGGGGCGGTGAAGGACCGTCTTGAAGATAGTGCGGCTAAAGTACTTGTCACGACGCCGGAATTGCTTCAACGCGTTCCTGTGGATGAATTGCCGGCTTTGCAGCACATTTTACTAGTCGGTGACAGCATTGCAGAAGAGGGTCTATACCTTGATTTTAAAAAGGGCTTACATGAAGCGAGCAGAGATTTACAAATCGAGTGGGTTGACCGTGAAGACGGGTTGATTCTTCACTATACATCCGGCTCAACTGGAAAGCCAAAAGGAGTTCTCCATGTCCATAATGCCATGATTCAACATTACCAAACGGCTAAATGGGTTCTTGATTTAAAAGATGACGATATATACTGGTGTACAGCAGATCCAGGTTGGGTAACAGGTACGGCTTACGGTATCTTTGGTCCTTGGTTAGTTGGTGCATCGAATGTCATTATCGGTGGACGTTTCAGTCCTGAAGCTTGGTATCAAGCTTTGGAAGATTACGGTGTAAGCGTATGGTACAGTGCACCGACAGCATTTCGCATGTTAATGGGTGCGGGTGATGAAGTGGTGAAAAAATATGATTTAAGTGCTCTTCGCCACGTGTTGAGCGTAGGTGAGCCGTTAAATCCGGAGGTTGTACGCTGGGGCGTGAAGGTCTTCAATAAGCGTATTCATGATACATGGTGGATGACGGAAACGGGTGGGCAGTTAATTTGTAATTATCCTTGCATGGAAATCAAGCCTGGTTCCATGGGGAAACCAATTCCGGGTGTACAAGCTGCCATTGTAGATGATCAAGGCAATGAACTGCCTCCTTACCGCATGGGTAACCTTGCCATTAAAAAAGGATGGCCGTCCATGATGCGCACCATTTGGAACAATGAGGAGAAATATCAATCTTATTTCTTGCCTGGTGACTGGTATGTGTCAGGGGATTCGGCTTATATGGATGAAGAAGGTTATTTCTGGTTCCAAGGCCGTATTGATGATGTGATTATGACAGCAGGTGAACGTGTAGGACCATTCGAAGTGGAGAGTAAGCTTGTTGAGCATCCAGCCGTCGCGGAAGCGGGTGTCATTGGCAAGCCGGATCCTGTCCGCGGTGAAATCATTAAAGCGTTCGTTGCTCTTCGTGATGGTTATTCTCCGTCTGATGAGTTAATTGAAGAAATTCGTCAGTTTGTGAAAAAAGGTTTAGCGGCACATGCAGCACCAAGAGAAATCGAATTCCGTGATAAGCTGCCAAAAACGCGAAGCGGAAAAATTATGCGCCGTGTATTAAAGGCATGGGAGCTTAACTTGCCGACAGGTGACTTATCAACAATGGAAGACTAAAAGTTTAATTCCAGCGGGTAAGACCCGCTGGAATTAAACTTAAAAAATCATCGATTGTTCCAAATGAGCGGTTTTCCGCTCATTTGGAACAATCGGTGATTTCTTTATGGAATGAACCATATAAAGGAAACTTCCATCAGTGGAGGTTTTCCCTCATCCTTCGCTGATGGTTAGCTGACTTATCGGGCTTTTACGGGCAGTTATCCCCCACACATCCTTCTCGTTTCCTGTAAGTCTTGAAGTGGGGATCTTACTCCCATGAAAATAAACTGTTGTTTCCTCAAAAAAATGGCAATACTAAACTAAGCGCAGCTCATTTCAATTTTTTCAAACAAGAACTAGCGCTTGATCCAAGTTTATGAGTGAACAAATAATCAATGGATTAAGAAACTTTTTTGACTGTTACTTCATAACCGAGTTTCTCTAGTCTTTTTATAGAATGGTTCACGATAGACTGCTGTTTTTGTTTGTCAAAATAATCTTCTCCGAGATCCACATGGAATTCTGTACGGGTTAAAAGGTAGTAGGCGATCCTTAACATGGCATGTGCTACTGCCATTCCAGCTCGTTTTCTACCTTTTCTTGCGCTTGTTCTCCTGTAAAGTGCACCTAAGTAGGTCTTGGAGTTTGCGACGGAATGAGCTGCTTCTATTAAAGCTGACCTCAAATATTTATTTCCTTTTTTCGTCTTGGTCGACTTCTTTTTACCTGCACTTTCGTTGTGACCCGGTACCACTCCAGCCCATGAGCACAGGTGGGCTGCGCTAGGAAATTGATTCCCTACATCGATTCCAATTTCAGCCAATATCTGTTGGGCGGTCGTAACGGAAATACCCGGGATAGAATCCAATCGTTCGATATCCTCTTGAGAAGGTTCTAATCTAGAGGCGATTTCCTCATCAACTTGTTGAATGTGTTCGGTTAAAAAATCGATATGACGTAAGATTGTTTTTAACATCATCCTTTGATGTGAAGAGATTCTTCCTTGAAGAGCCAATTCTAAGTCCTGCTTTTTATTCTTTAACTTCCCTCTAGCAGGGCTTGCCAATTTCTCAGGGTTCTCTTCTCCATTCGCCATTAAGTCCAGCATTTCTCGACTAGACACTCCCATGATGTCAGAAACCACAGACCCCAGCTTGATATTAGCACCTTCCAAGACCTTTTGAATTCGATTGTGTTGTCTGGCCCGTTCTTCAATCATACTTCTGCGATACCGAACGAGTTCTCTTAATTCTCGTTGGTTTTTGTTTGGAATAAAACTCCCGCGTAGTAATCCATGTCGTAATAAATCACAGATCCATTCTGCATCTTTTACGTCCGTTTTTCTCCCAGGAACAGCCTTAATATGTTGAGCATTGACCACTAAATAATGGATCCCTTCCGATTCTAACAGGTTCACAATCGGTTTCCAGTATACCCCCGTGCTTTCCATCGCCACTTGTGTGCAGCCACGTTCCTTAATCCAATCTACAAGCTGTAATAAATAGACAGTCATGGTAGAAAAAGTTTGGATCTCCTTTCCTTCGGGTGTCATCATACATGCGGTAATATTACCTTTATGGACATCTAAACCACATGCACGTTCAATTACTACTTGCATAACATGCATCCTCTCTACGGCTCATGATAATAGAGGCTGGTGCAACAACCATAATAGGATTAATCTCCCATGCGTGCTTCTCAAAAGAGAGCGACAATAAATGGTACACCATGATCGTCGGAATCAGACTGCCCGATGGGTTCAAAACACCACAGTAAGTCGACCTTCTCCTCCAGCCGTAGTTGTAGTATGGACAACTAAATCTCATTTTCATCATGATTGGTGAAGCTTTGCATCATGATTGGCTGCCCGTTAATGCGGGGTAAAGAGTTGTGTAAAGAATTACATATTGAGTCATACACGAAGTCGTAATACTAGGACTTGAATTTGAATGAAAAATGTTTCATAATATATACAGTATGGATTATTTTTCATAGGCCATAATGAATAGTAAATAATATAAGAGCATTGATCGGAAAAAGTAGTCGTTATTTCCCTGTTTTTAGAGAGCTGGTGGATGGTGTAAACCAGTACATAAATAATTGATGAATTACATCCGAGAGCATCTTTTGTGAACAATCGGCACAGCCGACTCAGTAGCAAAAGACGGTTTGACCGTTATGTCTTTTTGAGCGGGAGTTTCAATGAAACTCCAACTAGGGTGGTACCGCGATACTCATCGTCCCTTGTTTTAGGGGCGATTTTTTTATTTTACCGGAAAAAAGGAGTGGGTCTCATGGATATTTTAAAAGACTTGCAATTTAGAGGATTAATCAATCAACAAACAGATGAAGAGGGATTAAGAGAACTGTTAGGGAAAGAAAGCGTTAAGTTGTATTGTGGATTTGATCCAACAGCAGACAGCTTGCATATTGGCCATATGCTTCCTGTTCTGATTTTGCGCCGTTTTCAACAAGCGGGACACCAGCCAATTGCTCTTGTTGGCGGTGGGACAGGCTTAATTGGTGATCCGAGCGGAAAGAAAGCAGAGCGTACGTTAAATGAGAAAGAAACAGTCGCTTTCTTTAGCCAACGTATTAAAGATCAGCTTTCTCGTTTCTTGGATTTTGACCGTGAAGGCAACCCTGCGACGATTGCAAACAATTATGACTGGATCGGCTCATTGGATGTCATTACATTTTTACGTGATATTGGCAAAAACTTTGGCATTAACTATATGCTGGCAAAAGACTCGGTCCAGTCTCGTATTGAAACAGGTATTTCTTTTACTGAATTCAGCTACATGATTTTACAATCTTACGATTTCTTGAAATTATATCAAAACCATGGATGTAAGCTTCAAATAGGAGGCAGCGACCAATGGGGCAACATTACAGCAGGCATGGAATTGATTCGTAAAACAGAAGAAGATGCAAAAGCCTTTGGGTTAACTGTGCCGCTTGTTACAAAAGCTGATGGAACGAAATTCGGTAAAACGGAAGGCGGGGCAATCTGGCTGGATCCTGAAAAAACTTCACCATATGAGTTTTATCAGTTCTGGATTAATACGGATGACCGTGATGTGGTGAAATACTTAAAATACTTTACTTTCTTGTCTCATGAAGAAATCATCGAATTAGAAAACCAAACAGCGGAAGCACCTGAGAAACGTGCAGCGCAAAAGGCACTGGCTGCTGAAATGACAAAGCTTGTTCATGGAGAAGACTCTTTGAATCAAGCAATCAAAATTTCTGAAGCGCTGTTCAGTGGAAGTATTGCTGAATTGACAGCAGAAGAAATCAAGCAAGGGTTTAAAGATGTTCCTTCCTACGAGCATACAGGAGAAGAGATTGGGTTGATCGACCTTCTTGTAAACAGCAAGATTTCGCCATCCAAGCGTCAGGCTCGTGAGGATATTTCAAGCGGTGCCATTTATATTAATGGTGAACGCGTCCAAGAATTAGACAAAGTGATTGCGGCAGAAGATCGTATTGAAGGTCAATTTACCGTTATTCGACGCGGTAAGAAAAAGTACTACTTAATCAAATACTAAAAATAAAGTTTGGTACCCTGAACTTCAGGGTACCAAACTTTATTTCTGAAAAGGACCTTCCATCAAAATTTGTTTTATCACAAGTTTTGGTGGAAAGGTCCTTTTTGGACTGTATTAATTAGATTTAATTTTAGCGGTTTATATCATATTAAAAAACATCTTATATGGCAGAAAAAACTTCGTTTGTAATAAAAAAAATCCCTGTTCTGAAAGAACAGGGATTTTTTTTATTAACGAGAGTAGAACTCTACGATTAATGCTTCGTTGATCTCAGCAGCTAATTCAGAACGCTCAGGTAAACGAGTGAATGTAGCTTCTAATTTCTCAGCATCAAATGTTAAATAGTCAGGTACGAAGTTGTTTACTTCGATTGCTTCTTTAATAGAAGCAATGTTGCGAGATTTTTCGCGAACAGAGATCACTTGACCTGGTTTTACGCGGTAAGATGCGATATCCACGCGTTTACCATCAACTAAAATATGACCGTGGTTTACTAATTGGCGAGCTCCACGACGAGTGCGAGCAAGACCCATACGGTATACTAGGTTGTCAAGGCGAGCTTCTAAAAGAATCATGAAGTTTTCACCGTGCTTACCAGACATTTTACCAGCAGCAGCAAAAATTGTACGGAATTGACGCTCATTTACACCATACATATGGCGTAATTTTTGCTTCTCTTGTAATTGTAAACCGTACTCAGATAATTTTTTGCGTTGACCAGGACCGTGTGGACCTGGAGCGTAAGGACGTTTTTCTAATTCCTTACCTGTACCACTTAATGAAATGCCAAGACGACGAGATAATTTCCAACTTGGACCAGTATAACGAGCCATGATGACTCCTCCTTATGTTTTTATTTCGCATGAAACAAAAACAGACACATTCTCACGATATGCTCATTTTATTTTCATGTATCCTCGCTCTAGCAGCAGAGAGTTACACGATACACCTCTTATTCAGAGGAATAAAATGATGACATAAAGAAGATTGTATAAGCTGCATATTTCACACAAAGAACATTATATGATTTATTAAGAGTTATGTCAAGATGATTTCTATAGGAGCGAAACGTTGTTGAAATATAATTTTAATAATTTTTTAATAGGAAAATGCCGGACCATTCATATATAATAGTAATATTAGACAAGTAAGTACGGTTATTATATATCGCGGGTGATGATATGATTAGTGTAGAAAAACATCAGTTACAACAGATTAAGACTGAATTTTTCAACCTTTTAACAAATAATGATACAGATTTTCCTTTACAGAAGATTGTTGGCGAAATGGTTCACGCCATTTGCGGTATTTGTGAAGTAAAGCAAGCGGCCTTTCTTCTGAAAGACTCCAATCGGGAACATGCACAAATAATAGCTTCTTATTGCACGGAAGAGGAGATGCCAACAGAGCCTTCTTCTATTTTCAGTCTCGTCGATCTCTTTGATGAAACTATTTCTTTACATAAAAAAGTACAGCAGTATGAAGATAGTCTTTTGATTCCTTTGATGATTCATAAGAAGACCAAGGGATATTTATATATAAAGACAGGTGAATCAGACGTAAGTGCAGCGGATTTCTTTTCGCTTTTAGGCGATGAATGTGTACGCTTGTTAAACTTCGTTTACAACTATGAACAAACGTTCATCCAAGAAAAAAGATATGAACAGTTGTATCGCGTTACGACTAAATTTCATTCGTCCATGGATATGAACGATGTACTGGTGGAAGTTATTCAGACATTGAAAGAAGTATATCCTACATTTGACTATTACTTATTGCTGTCACACGACTATGGAAGTCATGAGCATTTACCGATCAAGTACCTTCAATACGACGGGGATAATGTTAGCATGACAGCGATGGAATCATATGTGACAGGAACGGTTCAAGTAGAAAAGAAGTCGGATGAACGACGGTTTGTTTTATATGCCCCTTTGAACGGAAAACAAGGAATATATGGTATTTTACAGGTGATTGCCCCTAATACGGCAGCGCTTCCGAAAGAGGAGGTCAAGTTTATTTCATTATTAGCCAACACGGCAGGAAGCGCCTTGGAAAACGCTCAATTGTACCATCAATCAAGAAAGTTGATTGAAGACTTAAAGCTGATTAATGAAACATCACACCGCCTGAATTCCAGTTTGCGTTTAGCAGATACGATCAGTTTTATGTCCAAACAAATCTGTAAATCTTTCAGAGCAAGTGAAGTAGGTTTTGTCCTCTTTACGGATGAAATGAACTTTAAGAGATTGACGGGCAGCACAGAGTTCTTTTTTACTTCTGCCGTTCAAAAGTATGTAGATTTTGTTTATGGGAAAATGGTCAAGGAAAAAGATTCCCTCTTTATCAATGAGGCGTCCGCGTACCTGGATGAAGAACTTTCTCAATTCCGCTCTATCATGGCAGTTCCGATGATGCAAGATGGTGAAGTCAAAGGGGCAACCATTGTTCTCCATGAAGAACCGTATTTTTTTTCTTTTGATAATTTTAAGCTGTTGCAATCACTTATTCATCATTCTACACTGGCATTCACGAATTCCATGCTGCGTGAAGAATTGGAGAAACTTGTCGTCACTGATTATTTAACCAAGTTATATTCACGCAATTATTTGGATGAGCAAATTCAAGAATCGATGGATAGGGATGGATTCGGTACTTTTCTTTTAATTGATATTGATAATTTTAAAAGGGTCAACGATACATATGGCCATCAAGTGGGCGACCAAATCATTATTCAAATCGCCCATATCATCAGAAACCATATTCGTGAGAACGACATTGGGGCCAGATGGGGTGGAGAAGAGCTGGCGGTTTATTTACCTTCGGTTCCGTTGAAAATCGGTGTTCAAATTGCGAAACGGCTAGTTCAAAAAGTTGAAGAGTTTACAAATCCCAAAACGACTATTTCATGCGGTGTATCTTTTTGGACAAGGGATGTCGATGACTCTGTTCAAAGATTATTCAACCGGGCTGATGAGGCTTTGTATAAAGCGAAACATTTCGGGAAAAATCAGGTTGTCATCCAAGATGAAAATATATTTGAATCCACATAATACAGGGACAGGGGCAAATGCCCCCTGTCCCTGTATTTATTCTAGCTTATATAAAGGAAACTTCCATCGGTGGGGGGCATCATCCTCCACCGATGGTTAGTTGACTTATCGGGCTTTTACGGGCAGTTATCTTCCACTTAAACTTCCGCGATGACGAAAGAACGAAGACTAAAAACGCGACGTCCTGTCGCAACGTCTTCGCTGGCACATCCTGTGCGTCGGAAGTAGAGGTCTTACTGCCCGTTAATGAGGGATAAAGGAAACTTCCATCATCAGCAGCTATACTTACTGCTCGTTAGAGGAGGGTAAAAAGGTTACAAGTGTCTCGACGAATTTTTCAAGACACTTCTGGTCTACTTCATCAAAACGATTTTTAATAGGGCTATCAATATCCAATACACCTAAAAGCTGTCCATCTTTCACCAGTGGGACGACAATCTCCGATTGAGATGCTGCATCACAAGCAATATGACCAGGGAATTGATGGACATCTGCTACTCGTTCTGTTTGCCGGTTTTGGGCAGCTGTTCCGCATACGCCCTTGCCGTAAGGAATGCGTACACAAGCCGGGAGTCCTTGGAAGGGACCGAGCACAAGGCCGCTTTCTTCTGCTGTGTAAAACCCCACCCAGTTAACATCTGTTAAAAATTGATTCAATAGGGCTGAAGCATTGGCTAAGTTGGCTATTGGGTTGGGTTCCCCATCCAGCAATGCTTGTAGCTGCTTGATAACAAGCTCGTAATTTTTTTCTTTTGAACCACTATATCTTTCGACATGAAACATGTGAAATTCCTCCGTTTATACATAGTAATGTGTTGGTTTTAGCAAAAATCCGTCACTTCTCTTCCAACTTTGTCGACAAGATCTGAAAGGGAAGAAAAGGATAAAGAAGAATAAAAAAGAATTTGTATAATAAGTTGACTCATTAATGACTTATTTTGTCACAATCAGTATGTTTTTTCAATTTTTCTGTCTTCGATAAACTGTGAAAATTCGACTTCATGCCGCGCCAAACAGGAAGTATCTAACCGTAATAATCCGATAAGTTCAAACTTCATGGAAAGGTGTGTCTAAAATGGTTGTCAAATCAAAAACAAAAGAAAAAGTAATGGATGCTGCTGTATCATTATTTAATACAAAAGGTTTTGACGGAACTTCCGTAAGGGAAATCGCTAAAAAAGCAAATGTAAATGTTGCGAACATATCCTATTATTTTGAAAGCAAGGAAGGATTATTGGAACACCTTGTTACAACCTTTTTTGAAGGATACATTCAAGTACTTGAACAAACAGTTGGAACTTTGGAACATCAATCAGCGAAGCAATGTTTGATGAATGTCATTCAATCTGTGATGGACTACCAGCATGAGCATCGCCATATTGCGCGAGTAGTATATCGTCAGGTGTCGGTGGATACGATGTTTATTCGTGAAGTGATGACGACGTATTTGGCCAAAGAAAAGTATATCTTAACCGCACTGCTGGAAAAGGGAGTCAAACAAAAAGAATTCAGACGCTTAAATAGTCCGTATATTATTATGCAGCTAAAAGGAATGTTAACGATGCCTTATTTGCATTCTCAATATCTTGCTGAAGTCTTGTATGTCCTGCCGCATGAACCTTATTTTATCAAACAATATATAAAAGAGATGGAGAGGTGGGTGCATCAGGTTGTATGTACCGACCGTGGTCGGATGTACGTTACCCTTTAAAGATTGTTGGAAAACCTTGGCCTAAATCCTTCGCGCAATGGGCATCGGACCCATAAATGAGAGGGATTTTTTTCTTTTTTGCCTCTTCCACGACCCACTGCGGCGGATAAGTTTCCTGGCAGAGCGGTTTGAATAATCCGGCAGCATTGTAATCAAGCTGCAAGTCCAAATCACTTATCCGTTCTAAAAGATGCATAACGGGAGCCTTGAAATCTTCCGAACACGGGAAGCGTCGCTGAAATTTATGTACTAAGGTGATGTGCCCTATTCTTTTCGGCTTGTATTCTCCAAGGTCAGATTCAATTGAAGACAGAACAGTATCGAAATAAGCTTTGTACACATTCCCGACGGAACCGAAATGCTCAATCATTTGGCCAAATACACCATCACTATAATCGAGACAATAATAAGTGAGATCTTTTTTTAAAAAATGTACCGATAAAAGGCTATCATCAAGGTGGGGACCGTATTCATCCAAAAACTCCCTCGTTTCTTCTTCAAATCCTTCAATGTAGTCCACTTCCAAACCAATCTGAATGTTAAGATCTTTTTTAAATCTCTCTTTTACGTTACGAATTTCTAATAGGTAACGTTCCATCTCTTGTAATGTAATTGCGCTGTCCCGAAGGGGGGTTGGGTCGGTGAAGCCCTTAGGGAGCGGGGCGTGTTCGGTAAATGAAATTTGTTCAAAACCTAATTGGATCGCTTGTTCGACATATTGGTCCAGGGAGTCTTTTGATCCGTGGGGACAAAATGGCGTGTGAATATGTCCATCGATTTTCATCTATGATAACCTCCTAAAAATATTGGATTCGATGTGTTATGCCAATTTTATAAAAAATATGCGGGGAACGGCTAATATTTTATACAAAAAAATGAAAATTTTTCTCAAAAACCTTGTTGAACATGGTATCATAAAAACATTGACGAAAAAAATTTTAACAGGCTTATTGAAGGCCGCTTTTACATAAAGATGTATGTTCAAAAAGAAAGGTAAAAAGGACCGAGAAGTTCAAGGAAGCGAAACATTGAGCGCAAGGAAAGCTTTTCACGATTCTTCATCACACGCAGGAAAAAAGTTCTTCTTTTCCATGAAACGGAGTGTATGATGTGAACACGTGAGCAACGTTCAATCCAGCTGATACCGCCCGACTAAGAACCGCCGCGTCCTGTGGTGAACGTCGGATCAGCACTTCCTGTACAAGTAAATTCGACCGTCATTTTTCACGGACTTTTTGAACATCCTCTAAAAAAGGACAGTTTTATGGGACGGGGAGTGTAAGGGGGCTTACTATGGAACTCATAATCGCGCTTATCATACTAGTAGTTGGATTGATTATTTATGGATTTTATTCCAGAAAGCAAATATACAAAGAAGTCGACCGCTTAGAAGCCATTAAGATGGAATTGATGCACATGCCTGTCGCAGAGGAAATTTCCAAAGTGAAAGAGTTAAATATGACAGGGGAAACGGAAGAGTTATTTGAGCGCTGGAGAGAGCAGTGGGATGATATTGTGACGGCAGACTTGCCTAAAATCGATGAGTTGTTGTTTGAAACGGAAGAAGCTGCCGATAAGTATCGTTTTAAAAAAGCGAAGCAGTCATTGATACATATCCAAGAATCGTTGACCGATATTAAAGGAAATATTCAAACGATTTTAGATGAACTTCAAAACTTAATCGGCAGTGAGCAAAGCAATCGTCATGACAGCGAAGCGCTCGAGCAATTTTACCGTGATGTGAAAAAGAAAGTGCTTGCCCACCGATACACGTATGGGAAAGCAGAGGAGAATCTCGACCGGGCGTTATCTGAAATTAAAGAGCGATTCGGTGTATTTGAAGAAGCGACAGAAAACGGTAATTATCTTCAAGCTCGAGACATTGTGTTGAGCATTCAACAAGATTTAACGACGATCAATGAATATCTTGAGGAAATTCCAAAGATGTTGACCGAGTCCCAAACGACGTTGCCATCTCAATTAGAAGAATTGGCTGAGGGTTATGAAGAAATGTGCAGCCAGGGCTATGTGCTGGATCATTTACAGGTGAAAGAATCGTTAGATAGCGTCTCTGCTGATTTAAAGTGGATAGTGGAACAAGTAGAAGATCTAAATGTAGAGGAAGCGAAGATTCGATTGGCCGAAGTGAACCAGACCGTGGATCATTTGTACGATTCATTGGAAAAAGAAGTATATGCTTACCATGAAATCAATAAAGGGGCAGGAAACATTTCTTCTCTCCTCAAACAGCTTCAAGACAAGAACAAGGAACTGAAGGAAGAAACGCTTTTTGTCCAACAAAGCTATCAATTGAATGAACAAGACTTGGACGCCTATCATAAAACAGATCGAGAGTTAAAACGTTTGTCCAATCTGTATTATAATGTGGCGAATAAAATTGCAGAGCAAAATCTTGCCTATACGGTCATTCAAGAAGAGTTAAATGAAGTATCGCTTCACCTTCAGCACGTTCAAGACCAGCAGCAATCCTTTATTGAAGTATTGCAAACGCTGCGCAAAGATGAATTGGCGGCAAAAGAGCAAATTCAAGAATTGCGCAAACAGTTAATAGAGGCAAAACGCCTCATTCAAAAAGGGAACTTACCTGGTGTCTCGATTGAGTATAAAGAGCGTGTAGAAGAAGCAAAACGTTCTCTTCAAGAAGTGATGGCGAAATTAGAAGACAAACCATTAAATATAGCTCGTGTTAATGAGCTGCTTGAGCTGGCGGTTGAGACGGTCCAATTGACTTTCACGGAAACGGAAGACATGCTCCAAGAAGCTTTTTTAGTGGAACAAGTCATTCAATACGGAAACCGCTATCGCAGCCGTTACCCATTTGTAGCACAGTCCCTTAAAGAAGCGGAAGAGTCTTTTAGAAAATACAACTATCATGCTGCCCTCGAGCAGGCTGCCAGTGCGATTGAGCAAGTGGAGCCGGGAGCGGTGGAACGTCTTCATTCGTTAATTAGAAAAGAATAACTAAAAACGACCTCCGATCTTTAGATCGGAGGTCGTTTTTTATGAAGCTTGTTTCATTAATTTGTTTTCTTTATTCGAAGATCCGCTTTTGACTCTGCTTATTGCATACCCTGCGATTGCAGCAACGGCAGCTGGAAGAATAATCCTGCTCTGTCGTTATAAAACGGCAAATAAGTCTGAAACGGACGACCAATCCACTCGATGGTAATGCCGAAAGCTTTGAAAAAATCCATTAAGCTTACAACAGAGTTAACGATTAACGGCAATATATATACTTCGCGGCTAAATTCTCGAAACGATAAAACCGCCAAAATGATCATACTTTCAAATCACATCACGTTTTAAAAATGGCTTTAAATATGATAACATAAGTTGATATTTGACAAGCTGTGTGCACTAAGGAGGTTTAGGTGATGATATACTTGGATAATAGTGCAACGACGCCGCCTTATCAAGAAGTCATTGAATCTTTTTCAAAAGTAGCTTCTCGTTATTATGGTAACCCATCTTCGCTTCATCAATTTGGGATGGAAGCAGAAAATTTATTAACCCGCGCCCGTCGGCAAGTGGCAGACTTATTGGAGGTTCAACCAAAGGAAGTCGTTTTTACTTCAGGGGGAACAGAAGGGAATAATCTTGCTATTAAAGGAGCGGCTTTTCAGTATCAAACGAGAGGGAAGCATATCATTACGACATCTATCGAGCATGATGCTGTGCATGAGCCATTTAAGCAATTGGAGCAATTTGGCTTTGATGTGACCTATGTTCCTTCTGATCGAAATGGTTTTGTGCATGCCAAGGATATTGAATCGGCTATGAGAGAAGATACGATTTTAATTTCGGTCATCCATGTTAATAATGAAATAGGGTCTATTCAACCTATCGAAGAAATCGGCAACATGTTAAGGAAATATCCAAAGGTCTTATTTCATGTTGATCATGTGCAGGGAGTCGGAAAAGTTCCGCTAAATATAAAAGGCTCAAATATCCATTTATGCACGATTTCCGGTCATAAATTTCATGGGTTAAAAGGAACAGGTGCGCTCTATATAAGGGAAGGATTGATTCTTTCGCCGCTTTTAAGTGGAGGAGCCCAGGAGTTCCAGCTTCGTTCGGGTACAGAAAATGTGGCGGGAGCCGTTTCACTGGCAAAGGCATTAAGAATGACAATGGATCAGTATGAAGTCAATGTTCATCGCATGTCAGGCATAAAGGAAAAGCTAATGGAGGAATTGGCAAAAGGCGAGGGGATTACGGTAAACACGCCTGCCAGCCAATCTGCGCCTCACATCGTCAATCTGACAGTTAAGGGAGTAAAAGCAGAAGTGCTTCTTCATAGCCTTGAAGAGAAAGGGATTTTCGTTTCTACAACGTCTGCTTGTTCTTCTAAAAAGAAGCAGCCGAGCAAAACATTGCTGGCGATGGGGAGAAGTGAAGAGGAGGCAAACGGAGCCATCCGTCTCAGTTTATCTTATTTGAATATAAACGACGATGTAGACTATATCGTGCAATCCATTTTTGCAGCAATAGAACAATTGAAAGAAGTAATGAGGGATTCTAAATGATTTATGATTATATTTTAATTCGATACGGCGAAATTTCAACAAAAGGACAAAACCGGAAGAAATTTGTTGATCGGCTAAAACGAAATATTAGTGATGTGTTAATCCGTTATTCCAATATTTTCATTGAGCAAACCCGCGATCGTATGTATATTCGATTGAACGGAGAACAGCACGAGCCCATCATGAATGAACTTCAAAAAGTATTTGGAATTCAAAGCTTTAGCTTAGCCGTAAAGGTCAAAAATGATATAGAAGAGATAAAAAAAGCCGCTCTTGAAGTAATGAAAGAGCACGATCAAGAATCGATGACATTCAAAGTCACAGCAAGAAGAGCTTATAAACAGTTTCCGCTCGATACCAATGAACTCAATTATGCCATCGGAAGCCATATTTTGAAAAATACGGATCATTTTACAGTGGATGTACGTAATCCTGGTATTAACTTACGTGTAGAGGTAAGAGAGGACGCAACGTATATTACAAGCTTAAATGTACCGGGAGCGGGAGGATTGCCTGTCGGGACAAGCGGAAAAGCCATGCTTATGCTCTCTGGTGGAATCGACAGTCCTGTAGCGGGGTATTTGGCCATGAAACGGGGACTCGAAGTCGAAGCAGTTCATTTTTACAGTCCGCCGTTTACGAGCGAGCGCTCCAAACAAAAAGTGATTGATTTAGCCCAAAAGTTAACCAATTATAGTGGAAAAGTGAAATTGCATATTGTTCCATTCACAGCCATTCAGCAAGCAATTCAAAAACAAGTGCCAGAAAACTATACGATGACCTCAACAAGAAGAATGATGTTAAAAATCACAGATCGTTTGCGTCATCGTCATCAAGGGCTGGCCATTGCGACAGGGGAAAGTTTGGGTCAAGTGGCAAGCCAGACATTAGAGAGTATGTTTGCGATTAATAACGTAACATCTACGCCTATTCTCCGACCTCTTATTACGATGGATAAAACAGAAATCATTGAGATTGCCAAAGAGATTGACACGCATGATATCTCCATCCGCCCATATGAGGATTGCTGTACTATTTTCACCCCGGCAGCGCCTAAAACAAGGCCGAAGCTCGAGAAAGTAGAGCGTTATGAACAATTCATTGATTTTGACTCGCTGATTGAAGAAGCGGTGCAAGGAACGGAGACAATGGAATTGAAAGCAGGGGAAATAGAAACGATTCAAGTAGAGGAAGATTTATTCTGATAAATTGTGAATAATTACCAAACTTTTTTTGTATGAAGCCATGTGTTTTTACACATTATATACTCACAAGGAGGTGAAAACACATGGCAAACAACAATCGCAGCAACCAATTAGTAGCACCTGGTGCACAACAAGCTATCGACCAAATGAAATACGAAATCGCATCTGAATTTGGTGTAAATCTTGGTGCAGACACAACAGCTCGTGCAAACGGTTCAGTTGGTGGTGAAATCACTAAACGTTTAGTGCAAATGGCTGAGCAACAACTTGGAGGCGGAAGCTTCTAATCAATCAAACAACAGAATATACAATGGCTACAAAGGGTGGGGTTCTTCCCCACTCTTTTATATTATCCTTTTTTTGGATTGTCATACTTGAATATCCATTTTAAGAAATAAACGGCCCTCAATACATAATCGGACATGGCTTCAGAAGAAACCATGTCCGACTTTCTTTTATTCTGCATTAATGGTCAGCGGCCTCCCGCCGCTGGAAGTTTCCTTTATAAGAATGTACGTTGCACACGGCGCCAGAATGAGTTGTCCTTTAATTTTACCGTTTTGATTTGACGGTCACCTAAACGAATGGACAGCTCTTCTACATGACGAACGCCTGATGCTTCATTATCCATACCGATGGTCGGATAATGGTTATCATCATTAATTAATTTCAATGTTAAGGCATGGGCGTTGCTTAAAATGAAAGAAGAACCTAACGTACGGTACGTATTATTATTTAAAGAGGCAATTTCGCTTACTTGCATACATGGTAATAACGGATCCACTACTGCCCCGCTGACGGATTTATTATAGGCTGTACTTCCGGTTGGAGTTGAGATGATCATCCCGTCTCCGCGAAATGTTTCAAAGTGTAAATCGTTAATATAAACGTCCATCTCAAAAGTTTTAATTAGTGTCGAACGTATAGAGCACTCATTTAAGCAATAAAATGAATGTGAATTGTTAACCGTTACATCAATGACTGGAAAGCGTCTTACTTCTATACTTTCGGTTGTCATAGCCTCCAGCATTTTTGCCGTGTCATCGATATGGAAATCACAATAAAAGCTTGGATCACTGGAAGTTGAAATTCCTGCATATAAACAATCATCACGGAAGCCGGATTGGCGTACAGCTTGAAGGAAGGCACCGTCTCCACCAACAGCTACGATAATATTTGCTTCTTGCATAGTATTGACTAACTGGAAATCATGTTCTGCTGCGAGTTTGTGAAGAGGTTGAATTTTTTCCAGAAGCTCTTCGCTTTTCTTGTAAAACAAATAAACATTACGACGATTAGGCATGTTGTCTCCCCCTTGTGTGTACGATGTATCGAGATGTGAAACATTTCTTGGAAATAGAAAAGTTTGCTAAAATAATTATATCATTCTTTTGGACATAGTTAAAAGAATTATTTAATAATTTAGAAGATTGTATCAGGAGGTTTGGAATGAATAAGAAAAGATGGATTGCATTAATGATTGCCGTGGTTTTATTTTTTATTTCTAATTTGGTGGATGTTGTTTCCCATACTATTTTTTCAGATGTAGGGGAAGAGGGAATGCCCGGTTTTTTTCAAGGAATGGATGAAGGCTTTAGTGAAACAATCATAGAAGAAGGAGATCCGAATAAAAAGGTTTTAGTTCTTGAAGTGGAAGGAGTCATTCAAGATACGGGAGACGTTTCCTCGCCTTTTATGAACCAGGGGGGATATCATCATGATAACTTTTTGAACATGCTTGATCAGGCACAAAAGGACAAAAGCGTCAAAGCTTTGGTGCTGAAAGTAAATTCACCTGGAGGGGGAGTAGTGGAAAGTGCGGAAATACATAAGAAGTTAATGGACTTCAAGAAGAAAACGAAAAAACCTCTTTATGTATCCATGGGGACGATGGCGGCTTCAGGCGGTTATTATATTTCAACGGCAGCGGATAAAATTTATGCCGTACCTGATACACTGACGGGTTCTTTAGGTGTCATTATGCAAGGCATCAATTACAGCGGATTGGCAGAGAAATATGGAGTGAAATTTCAAACAATCAAGAGCGGTCCGTACAAAGACATTATGTCTCCCTCGAGAGAGATGACGGAGGAAGAACGAAATATCATGCAAACATTGGTTAATCATGCTTACAACGGATTTGTAGAGGTGATAAAAGACGGGCGAACCTTGTCGGAGGAAAGAGTTCGTGAAATTGCCGATGGGCGCATTTATGATGGAAGACAAGCAAAAGAATTGGGCTTGGTGGATGAACTCGGTTATCTGGAAGACACCATAACAGACCTAAAAAAAACAGCTTCACTGAAAAATGCCCAAGTGGTTGAATATGACCAAACGTTTAATTTAACATCTATTCTTTCTGCTAAATCTCAGCAACTGTTTTCAGATGATGTGGAGTTAACTAGTTTGATGAAGATGTTATCGAAGCCGAATTCGCCAAGATTGATGTACTTATATGCAGAATAGAGGTGAGAGAATGAGCGGGTATGAACCATATACAGAAGAGAATGAAGTTCAAACCAGTACAGGAGAAGAGACGCCAAGAGAGAAGGTTTACGTATGGTATGCGGGCTTTTGGATGAGGCTGTGGGCCTATCTTCTTGACTTAGTTGTGGTGATGAGCATACAAAAGCTATTGATTACGCCTTTTTTTAGAGCGGCAGGGTTAACATCGGATACAGGATGGTTGTCGCCCGTTAACCTGGCGATGGCCGCTGTTTTTTACCTGTACTTTATTCTCATGACGAAGCAATTTGGCCAGACCATCGGAAAAATGGTCATGGGCCTGAAAGTCATTAGTTTGACTGATGACCGCTTAACATGGTCAGCAGTCATCTTTAGGGAATTGATAGGGAGATATATTTCGAAAACAGCCCTCTTTCTCGGATATGTAGTGGTGGCTTTTACAAGCCAAAAAAGAGGGCTTCATGATTACTTTGCAGAAACTTCTGTTATCCATGAAAAACAGCCTGCCTATTTGATGGAAAAAAGCAGTGCAGGATGAAGGATTCTGTTGGATTTGATGAAGGCGGTCCCAAACGACAAAATTTTGGGACCGCCTTTTTTAGAATATAACCAGATCCCAGGACCATTCAACAGGATATTTAACCCTGATGGTGATGATAAAATGTGACGGCACTTAACTGCAACTGGATTTCTTTATTTTTTTCTATTCAAAGAAGTTAGTTTGATTACTTGAAGGAATGGAAATAATGGAAGGCTGAGAAGGAGTGAAGATTCGTGCTATGGGTTTGGCTATTGCTATCGGCATTCTGTGTACTCATTTTTATTATTTTCATTAGTAAACTGCGGATTCAAGTAAATGTGAATCGTGTACGCGGTAATGATTTCTATCAAATTAAATGTTCCTTATGGTTCGGTTTGATTCGTTATACATATAAGATTCCTGTCATAAAGATGGATGAAGATTCCCCTACCGTGGTGGTGGACGAGGAAATGAAAGCGGGTGATCCTTCGCAGGAAAAAGGGGGACAGGATCAATGGAAAGATTATTCTATTCAGGATGCCGCCCGTTTAATTGAAGACATGAAGGCGTTTTTGGAGCATGTGGTAGGCTTTCATAAAATTGTGAAACGTTTTTTAAGCCATGTGTCCATCGAGAGAATTCGCTGGAATACGGTAATTGGGAGCGGAGACGCTATGTATACAGGAGTGGTTGTGGGGATGATTTGGTCTCTTAAAGGATCTGTGATCGGAATCGTCAGTCAATATATGAGATTGAAAGACCATCCGATTATAGAGGTCTTGCCTTCTTTTCAATACCCTACCTTGGAAACAAGATTTCAATGTATGATTTCATTTCGAATCGGGCATGCTATTTTAACGAGTTTACGGATTCTCAAACATTGGAAAAAGTTCCGCCATAAGCGCACGGAACGCTTAGGGAATGTTCAATCCGAGAAGGTTCATTCGGTAAAACTGTGAGGAGGCTACAAGTATGTCAGAACATCCTATTAAAAGTTTAATGTCAACAGCAATGGAAAACTTAAAGGAAATGATCGACGTTAACACCATTATCGGTGATCCCGTTGAAACACCAGATGGAAGTGTCATTCTAACTGTTTCAAAAGTAGGTTTTGGATTTGCTGCTGGCGGAAGCGAATTTTCGGTAGACGGGCAAAAGCAGTCCGGTCAAGGAGGGCAATCTCAAGGACAAGAGGCAAAACTACCGTTTGGCGGCGGAAGCGGTGGCGGTGTCTCCATTACTCCCATTGCTTTTTTGATTGTGAGTCCTACAGGTATTAAAATGCTCCATCTAAATGAAGGGACCCACTTGGTGGAGAAGATTTTAGACAACGCTCCCCAAGCGATGGAAAAAATTCAACAAATGTTTAAGAAAAATGAGAATAATAACCAAAACGGATATTATGCTCAAAATCAACAACAGCAAAATCCTCAAGGGCCGTCCATGGGAATGTAAACTGAATGAATTCAAAACATCCGCTCCTGTATTCGAACGATGTCGTGGGGGCGGTTTTTAATGGAAAAGGTAACAAAGATTAAAGAAAGAAAAGTTGAAATAATTGCATTCTTTTATCATTGAGGATAAGATGAACGGTGTACATATTTTTTAAGATAAAGGGAGGACATTTTCATGGCTGTAACATTTAAAGGAAATGCAGTAACGTTAATGGGGAGTCAAGTAAAGGCGGGAGATAAGGCACCTAACTTTACGGTGTTGGCAAACGATTTATCTGAAGTGACACTTGACGGTACAAAAGGTTCTGTTCGCTTAATCAGTGTGGTTCCTTCTATTGATACAGGTGTATGTGATGCTCAGACACGCCGTTTTAATGAAGAAGCAGCAAAGCTTGATAATGTGAAGGTTTTAACAGTAAGCGTAGACTTACCATTTGCACAAAAACGCTGGTGCGGTGCTAACGGTATTGAAAATGTGCAGACTGTCTCAGATCACCGCGACTTATCATTCGGTGAAGCGTATGGTGTTGCCATTAAGGAATTACGCCTATTAGCGCGTGCTGTATTCGTTATCAATTCAAATGACGAAGTAACGTATGCCGAGTATGTGAACGAAGTAACGGATCATCCAAACTATGAAGCAGCTATCGAAGCAGCGAAAGCAGCTAACTAAATAGTACTTGATACAGAAAAAGACGGTAAACAAAAGTTTACCGTCTTTTTTGTAACCCTTTTTATCCCGCATTAACGGGCAGTAAGCCCCCACTTCAAAACTTAGAGTCATCGAAGAAGTTTAAGCGGGGGATAACTGCCCGTAAAAGCCCGATTAAAGGAACACAGACTAATACCGCCGCGTCCTGCGGCAACGTCTGCGTGACCCGCATCGTGCAGGCCTAACTAACCATCAGTGGGGGATGAAGGAAAACCCCATTGATGGAAGTTTCCTTTATAGAGTGATATTTGGACATAGGAGATAGCCTGTGTTTCCACACAAATGGATAAAGGAAGGTTATTTTTGAATTGCCGAATGGGTTTATGATAAAATGGGTTGTTCTAATCACACAACTATCATTTGATTATATAAAGAGATTTTTCAATGCCCGTTTGAGCGGGAGAAAGCTTGAAATAGTTAGGAGGAAAGATATGAGCGATTTAACAAAAATGGAAGAATTATTTGGAGTAATTGATCAAACGGCCATTATTCTTCGTAAAGAATTACAGTGTTCGTATTTAGAAGCGGTGGCGGAAACGGGAGAAAATTTATTTCACGACAACGTTTTGCAAGAAGAACTGGATGAAGTAACGAAAAAACGTTTGGAAAAGGAATACAGTAAAATCCAGCTTGGGAAGTACGCGAAAGAGACAATTCGCAAAGCTTATCAATTGGCGGTCTTAAAAGGAATGAAAGAAGCAACCCAGCCTAATCACCAAATGACTCCTGACGCGGTCGGTCTTTTTATAAGCTACTTAATCAGCAAACTGATGTCGGAAACAAAAGATTATACATTGCTCGATCCGGCAGTGGGGACAGGGAATTTGTTAATGACCATCCTAAATTATGAGGGATTAAAAGCAAAGCATGCGTATGGTATCGACGTAGATGATTTACTCATTAAACTAGCGTATGTGAACGCTAATTTACAGGAGCAACCTGTTCAATTATTCAATCAGGACAGCTTGCAGCCATTGTTCATCGATCTTGTCGATTTAGTCGTATGTGATTTACCTGTCGGATATTATCCCAATGACGCGGGAGCGGCCGTTTACAAGGTGAGAGCGGAAGAAGGACATTCTTATGCCCATCACCTTTTCATTGAGCAAAGCTTGAATTACACCAAGCCGGGAGGCTATGCCGTGCTGCTCGTTCCGAATAATTTGTTTGAAACAGAACAAGCGAAACAGCTCCACGCTTATTTGAAAGAAGAGGCCGTCATTCAAGGCTTGATTCAGCTGCCTCTATCTTTGTTCAAGCAAGAAAGCTTGGCGAAGAGCATTTTCATCCTTCAGAAAAAGGGAGAGGGTGTCACTCCGCCAAAAGAAGCGTTGCTTGTGAATATGCCAAAGTTCAGCAATAAAGAAGCCATGAATCAAATTATGACAGAAATCGACAAATGGTTTCGGGCAAAGCGTGGATAATAGATGTTTCTGAATAGTACGAATTTACACCAGACCTGTTAAAAATAGGCGATAACTCTTGAAATAAACAGCTTGCAGTGATTAAATGAATTAGGGATAGAGATCGTGTCGAATTGCATAGAATATTGTAGAGATGAAATTCAACATGTACGTACAAAAGGAGCTGTTTTTAGTTATGTCAAAAATTATGGCCATTAATGCCGGTAGTTCATCATTGAAGTTTCAATTGTTTGAAATGCCAAGTGAAAATGTTTTAACAAAGGGTCTTGTTGAACGTATCGGTCTTAATGATGCTGTTTTCACTATTACGGTAAATGGAGAAAAGCAAACAGAAGTAACAGAAATTCCTGATCACTCTGTTGCTGTCAAAATTTTAGTTGATAAATTGCTTTCTACAGGCATCATCAAGTCTTATGATGAAATTACCGGTGTCGGTCACCGTGTGGTTCACGGCGGAGAACGCTTTAATGACTCTGTATTGTTGACGGAAGAAACGATACAAGAAATTGAAGCTTTATCAGACTTGGCACCACTTCATAATCCTGCTAACGTAGTGGGTATTAAATCATTCCAGGAAATCTTACCGAATGTACCGGCAGTCGCGGTATTCGATACAGCTTTCCATCAAACGATGCCTGAACAGTCTTATTTATATAGCCTGCCTTACGAATACTACGAAAAATATGGCATTCGTAAATATGGTTTCCATGGGACTTCTCATAAATATGTATCAGAGCGTGCGGCAGAATTGCTTGGCCGTCCAATTGAGCAGCTGCGCCTCATTTCTTGCCACTTAGGAAACGGAGCGAGTATTGCAGCCATTGAAGGCGGTAAATCGATTGACACGTCTATGGGCTTCACTCCGCTTGCTGGTGTAGCGATGGGAACGCGTTCTGGTAACATTGACCCGGCGCTAATTCCTTATATCATGGAGAAAACAGGTAAAACAGCAGAAGAAGTTATCAGTGTATTAAACAAAGAGAGCGGTATGTTAGGTATTTCCGGTTTCTCAAGTGACCTTCGCGATATTGAACAAAGTTCGGAAGAAGGGAACGAGCGTGCAGAGCTTGCCCTTCAAGTGTTTGCAAGCCGTATTCATAAATACATCGGTTCTTATGCGGCGCGTATGTCTGGTGTAGATGCGATCATCTTTACAGCAGGTATCGGGGAAAACAGTACAGAAATTCGTTCCCGTGTACTTCGCGGGTTAGAATTCATGGGTGTGTATTGGGACCCGGCTTTAAATAATGTTCGTGGTGAAGAAGCGTTTCTCAGCTATCCTCACTCACCAGTAAAAGTATTCGTCATTCCGACAAATGAAGAAGTAATGATTGCACGTGATGTTTTGCGTTTAGCCAATATTTAATTAATGAAGTAAAACCTCTGTCTCGTTGTGAGACAGAGGTTTTTTATTGTTGAAGATTAACCAGTCGCCTTCGCTTTTCTTATGAGTAATTGGCTGTTTTTGATATAATAATGGATAACAGTGTTTGGCAGAAAGGGTGATCAGCCTTGTTAACGAAGAGGGATGAACTGGTTTTACGGGAAATAAATGAATGGACAGAGGAAATGCGAATGTACACACCTCACGAGCTTCAGCTTACATATTCACAATGGCTTGAGCAGACGATTTCCGTTATTCCAGAAGATATTCGTCTCAACTATATTAACAAATTAGATGAATGGCTGTTTCATGTTAGTTCATGGCTTCAAGATTCGAACGTACAGCAGAAATCCAAAAAGCAAATATTGACCTCAGCGCGTGCATTTTATGGAGATATTGATCGGATTGAGGATCTGAAGCATTTAATGATCGATCAATTGAACTATTTGGCGGAACAAAAATTGGCGAAGCAAAGGCTGTATGCGTTCATTCAAGGGGGATTGACGGGGACGGGTTCTTCCTTTTTTATGAGTTTGGATATGCCTGTTTTAGTCCTGCTGAATTTAAGGACGGTTCAATTAGCGGCGATGAGTTACGGGTATGAAATTAATTCGCCGTTTGAACTGATGTTGTCTTTAAAGGTTTTTCACGCTGCCAGCCTTCCGAAACAATGGCACAGTCAAGGTTGGAATTATTTGATGAATGAATTGGATACACATGAGCATTCATTCTTTTATGAAGGAAATGAAAAAGTACTGGATGAAACATGGTTTGAAAAAAACATTAATCAGTTGCTGAAAACGATTCTGCTTATTCTTATGAAGAAAAGTGTATCGAAACGAAATCCGCTCATGAGTATGTTTTTGGGGGGCGTTATGAACTACCAATTTACTCGCCAAACAGCAGAATATGCAAAACGCTTTTATCAATATCGTTATTTACGTGAAAAAGGCAGGGATTTTGATGAATCATAACCAACATATTATGCATGCACCAAGCTCTTTACGATGTGCGGTGATTACAGTAAGTGATACACGTACAGAAGAAACCGATAAAAGCGGGAAACGAATCATTGCTCTTCTGCAAGAGCAAGATCATGAGGTGCGTTTCTATAAAATCGTTACAGATGATGAAAGCAGTATACGAGACGCGGTGATAGAAGCGGCAGCACAGCCGGACATCGATGCAGTTATCACAAACGGCGGCACGGGGATAGCAAGTCGTGACGTAACGATTGAAACGGTAAGACCCTTGCTGGAAAAGGAGATAGTCGGCTTTGGAGAACTGTTTCGAATGTTGAGCTATACAGAGGATATTGGGTCTCGAGCCATGTTGAGCCGTGCTGTTGCGGGTGTAAGAGAGAAAAAAGCCATTTTTTCATTACCGGGTTCAACCGGAGCGGTAACATTAGGGATGAACAAGCTCATTTTGCCTGAACTGCGCCATGTTATCAGTGAGATACGTAAATAATTGACTGTTCCATAAGCCCTAAATCCACCATGAAAATTAGTTTTCACTGAAAGGACCCGTCACTAAATCCATGGTTTTACTGGATTCTCATGCCGGGTCCTTTCAGGAGGATGACTCGAAAGGTATGCTTTACATACCTTTCGAGTCATCCTCTTTTTATTAGTTATGCATTTTAGCTGTCACATCTTGATTCGTCCGATACCAAATCCATAAATCGTTAATAACGGAAGCAAGCTCTGCAATTTCGCTGTTTAATTGACATGACTTTTTAAAATTCATTTCTTCTTCTAAACAAGCTTGTTTTTGGTTGATGGTTCTTTCTAAATGGAATATTCGATCCGGAATTTCTCCTCGGATTTTCTCCCAGTATAATAAAATTTCTTGCTGGGTATGCTTATCATAGTGTTCCCATTCATTGTTAAGTGCCGGGATTTGAATCCCAAGCCGTTCGTTATAAGCAAAATAAGATCCCATTTTTCCTTCCCCCTGCCTTCATATTATATCTATTTTACAAAAAAGTGCGAAAACATGCTATCAACCTCAGAGTTTTCAGACTATTTATTTATATTTATACAAAAATATGAATATGTATTGCAAGTTGAGTAGGTTTATGTTACATTATTATTAACTTAAATGAATAAAAATTAAACGATTAGTTGATATATATAGGGGGAACTAGTAATGAACAAAGAAAAAGTTGTATTGGCTTATTCCGGTGGATTAGATACATCCGTTGCAATTAAATGGTTACAGCAACAAGGATATGATGTCGTGGCAGTAGGGTTAGACGTGGGTGAAGGTAAGGACGTTGAGTTCGTAAAGGAAAAGGCGCTTCAAGTTGGTGCTGTAGAATCTTACTCTATCGATGCGAGAAAAGAATTTGCTGAGGATTACGTACTTCCGGTATTACAAAGTCATGGATTATATGAAGGGAAATATCCGCTCGTATCGGCTTTATCCCGTCCTTTAATTTCAAAAAAGCTTGTAGAAATTGCTGAGCAAGTTGGCGCGGTTGCAGTAGCGCACGGATGTACAGGAAAAGGGAACGACCAAGTGCGTTTTGAAGTTTCTATTATGGCGTTAAATCCAGACTTAAAAGTATTGGCTCCTGTACGTGAGTGGAGCTGGTCACGTGAAGAAGAGATTGAGTATGCAAAAGAACACAACATTCCGATTCCAATTAACTTGGACAATCCATACTCTATCGATGCAAACCTTTGGGGAAGAGCATGTGAGTGCGGCGTATTAGAAGATCCATGGGCAGCTCCGCCAGAGGGTGCTTACGATATGACAACACCAATTGAAGCAACTCCAGATCAAGCTGACATCGTGGAAATTGAGTTTAATCAAGGTGTTCCAGTTTCATTGAATGGCAAAGCATATGAACTGCATGAGTTAATTTTAGAATTGAACACATTAGCTGGTAAGCATGGCGTTGGTCGTATTGATCATGTAGAAAATCGCCTTGTTGGTATCAAATCTCGTGAAGTATACGAATGCCCGGCGGCTCTTACGTTAATCAAAGCGCATAAAGAGCTTGAAGACTTAACATTAACGAAAGATGTAGCACATTTTAAACCGATTATTTCTAACAAATTAACGGAGCTAATCTACAACGGTCTATGGTTCTCTCCATTGCATAAGGCATTGCTTGCATTTATGAAAGATACACAAAAGAATGTAACAGGCACAGTACGCGTAAAGTTATTCAAAGGCCATGCAATCGTTGAAGGAAGAAAATCTCCGTACTCTTTATATGATGAGAAGCTTGCAACATATACAAAAGAAGATGAATTCAACCACCAAGCAGCAGTGGGCTTCATCGAATTATTCGGCTTACCAACGAAAGTTTACAGCCAGTTGCATGATGAGAAGAAGGTGGAAGCGTGAAAAAATTATGGGGAGGGCGTTTTACAAAACGTCCTGAACAATGGGTAGATGAATTCGGGGCTTCAATTGCATTCGACCAGCAATTGGTCCAAGAAGACATTCAGGGAAGCTTAGCGCATGTCAAAATGTTAGCGAAATGCGGCATTTTACCAAATGAAGATGCGGAGGCCATTCAAAATGGTCTCCTCTCTTTACTTGAAAAGGCCGAAAAGGGTGAATTAACATTTTCGGCACAATACGAAGACATTCATCTTAATATTGAGAAGCATTTAATTGATGAAATTGGTCCTGTAGGAGGAAAGCTGCATACGGGAAGAAGCCGAAACGACCAGGTGGCAACGGATATGCATTTATATTTAAAAAAGCATGTCTTAGCCATTGTTTCGCTTATTGAGAGCTTACAAAAAGAATTAGTTGAAAAAGCCGAAAATCATGTAGAAACATTGATTCCGGGTTATACGCATTTACAGCGTGCCCAGCCCGTTTCATTCGCTCATCATCTATTGGCTTACTTTTGGATGCTGCAGCGTGATGTAGAGCGCTTCAAAGAATCCTTAAAGCGTATTGATATGTCTCCTTTAGGGGCAGGAGCGCTTGCAGGTACTACATTCCCGATTGACCGTGAATATAGTGCACAGCTGCTTGGATTTTCAAGCATTTACGAAAATAGCATGGATGCGGTAAGCGACCGTGATTTCATCCTTGAATTTTTAAGTAACAGTTCAATGCTCATGATGCATTTATCGCGCTTTTGCGAAGAGCTTATTTTATGGTCAAGCCAGGAGTTTCAATTTGTAGAAATTGATGATACGTATGCGACAGGCAGCAGCATCATGCCGCAAAAGAAAAACCCGGACATGGCAGAACTCATTCGCGGGAAAACAGGGCGCGTGTATGGAAATTTATTTGGTTTGTTAACAATCATGAAAGGCTTGCCTCTTGCTTATAATAAAGATCTGCAAGAAGACAAGGAGGGCATGTTTGATACAGTCACGACAGTCGAAGGATGCCTGACAATCTTTGCTGGTATGATTTCTACGATGGTAGTGAATGAGGAAAAGATGGAGCAAACGACAAAACAAGATTTTTCAAATGCGACAGAACTGGCAGACTACTTGGCAGCGAAAGGCATGCCGTTCCGTGAAGCGCATGAAGTAGTTGGAAAGCTTGTCTTAGTATGCATTCAAAAAGGAATTTATTTGATGGATTTACCGTTAGAGGAGTATGAGCAAGCATCATCTTTGTTCGAATCGGATATTTACGATGTATTAAATCCGCGTACAGCGGTTAATCGCCGTAACAGTCAAGGTGGAACAGGATTTTCACAAGTGAAGGCTGCCATTCAGAAAGCGAAAGCACTTCTCTCGGACTACGCAGTAAACTAAAAGTTATAACATCATAGTTCAGGAAGGCCGCGAATCAAAAGTCGCGGCCTTTTTTTGAGAAGCCAAAAATTATTCGGCCAATTCTGTTTGGACAGGCTGAAGAGTTTGTTCTTCTTCTTTGGGAGTCCTAACGACTAAAACGTCGCAGTTCATCTCCATCTCTCCCCTCTTTCTATATCACGAGTATAACATTGATAAATATACAGAGAATAAAGGGGTGTTGGATAATTTGTGACAAAGGAGAGTCAATTTTATGAACGATAAAAAGCAGCCGCAGCATGTATATGAGTACGATGAAACGGGGCTTCAACAGACGCAGCAATTGCTCAATGATGCCTATGTAAGCGGAATTGTAGGAGGAGGCTTTACGGTGCCGACCTATGAAAGTATTTCAGGGGAAGCGGGAGAAATGGAATAAAAGAAAAGAGAGGTGTCAAGAAGTTGAGAAACGAGAAAAGCACCTCTTTTGCTTTAGATGTTTGCAGTGTCTTTCTTTCAATCTGTACATACAATGAAATACAATAAGATGCAAAGGAGACGTTCGTGTATGCGAATAGGGATACCGAAGGAAATCAAAAATAATGAAAATCGTGTAGCTATGACTCCTGCAGGAGCGATGACGCTCATCAACAGGGGACATGAAGTATATATTGAAACAGGAGCGGGCATCGGTTCTGGATTTGAGGATGACCATTATGTTCAGGCGGGGGCACAAATTGTAACGAGTGCCACAGAAGCATGGTCTATGGATATGGTGATGAAAGTGAAAGAACCCCTTCCTTCCGAGTATGATTATTTCCGGGACGGCCTAATTTTGTTTACATATTTACATTTAGCGCCAGAGCCGGAATTAACAAAAGCTCTCATAGAACGCAAGGTCATCGGTATTGCTTATGAAACCGTACAGTTGCCGAATCGCTCACTACCGCTGTTGACTCCTATGAGTGAAGTGGCGGGCAGGATGGCTGCACAAATCGGAGCGCAGTTTTTAGAGAAAACAAAGGGTGGAAAAGGGATATTGCTCGGAGGAGTGCCAGGTGTTCCGAAAGGAAAAGTTGCTATAATCGGCGGCGGTGTAGCAGGAACCAATGCAGCTAAAATCGCCATTGGTTTAGGAGCGGATGTCACCATTCTTGACTTGAATGTCGATCGCCTTCGTCAGCTTGACGATATTTTTGGAAATGATATTAAGACACTGATATCTAATCCTTATAATGTAGCCCATGCTGTCAAAGAATCTGACCTAGTGATAGGAGCGGTTCTAATCCCAGGTGCAAAAGCGCCGAAGCTTGTAACGGAACAAATGATTCAAACAATGGAACCGGGATCTGTCGTTGTAGACATTGCCATTGATCAAGGCGGGATTTTTGAAACAACCGACCGCATTACGACCCATGATGAGCCGACCTATGAAAAATACGGAGTATTGCATTACGCTGTTGCTAATATGCCCGGGGCGGTGCCGAGAACGTCGACCATGGCTTTAACGAACGTGACGGTTCCGTATGCTGTTCAAATTGCGGATAAAGGATATAAGCAAGCATGTTTAGAAAATGAGGCTTTACTCAAAGGTGTGAACACTCTCAATGGATTTGTGACATATGGAGCGGTGGCGGATGCACATCAACTCATGTATTCCGACGCCAGAACGTTACTGGAACAACTGTAAAAAACAGCATACGTCCAATATGGACGATGCTGTTTTTTTATATCATTGGCTATGTTAAACAAGGATGCTGGTTTTCAGCATTTTCGTTTCATTCACATGAGTCAAAAATCAATACTGTACTCTAACATAGTCATATGATTAAATTTCCACTTGTTTGGGTATGGGTAATGAAAAAGCCTTTTTCAAATTTCTTGGACGTTGAGGAAGGGATGGAAACTGTAAAAGGATTTTGTTCATATTTCTTGAAATAGAAAAGGGAGAAAACAGTAAGGAGAGATGGATATGCGTATTTCTTATCACGGACATTCAGTCGTTAAAATTGAGACAGCGGAGAAAACTTTATTGATTGACCCATTTATCAATGGAAATGCGGAATGTGATTTAAAGGCAGACGAAGTTAAGGCAGATGTCATTTTATTAACACATGGGCATAACGATCATGTAGGCGATACCATTGAAATTGCTAAACGCAACGGTTCACTTGTCATTGCTCCGTTTGAATTGGCAACCTTTTTAGGCTGGAAAGGGGTTACTACTCATCCAATGCATATCGGCGGTGCTCATAGATTCGATTTTGGAACCATAAAATTAACGCAGGCATTCCATGGTTCCAGTTATATAGATGAAGAGACGAAACAAATTACATATACAGGAATGCCGGCAGGACTGCTCATTACCATTGATGGAAAAACCGTTTATCATGCAGGGGATACGGCACTTTTCTCTGACATGAAGTTGTTGGAACGCTATAACATTGATGTGGCATTTTTACCGATTGGCGATAATTTTACAATGGGCCCTGAAGATGCTTCCATTGCGGCCGAATGGATTTCGCCTAAAACGGTTGTTCCTATTCACTACAATACATTTCCTGTTATTAACCAGGATGCTGAAGCGTTTGTTAAAAGATTAACAAAAGCGGAAGGAAAAGTCATGAAAATTGGAGATGTAATCGAGCTGTAAGCAACAGTATTTCTTCATAGATTTAAAGTGGGAAGCATAGTCTATGATTGACAGTTTTTTCGATAAAGTGGGAAATCCGACAATTCTGCCCTTTTCAGGAGGATGAATGGGAAGCATGAAATCATGCTTCCCATTCATCCTCTTTTTTGATTCTTATATAAGAAGGACGAGCATAAAATAAGCTATAAAAACAATTGTCACGAATCCCTTGTTATGGGGGCGGGAGCAGAGGAATGAGAAGGAGAGGGCAAAAAATGAAGAATCAAACGATGTTATCGCTGTTATTGTGCGGGTTGATGCTGTATTATGCAGTCCCGCGTCTTGCAGTGGATGTAAATAGTGCACAAGGGGTTTTTTCGTTATCATGGCTGTTTTTAGCCTTGCTTGTCGCAGGAGGGAATTTATCGAGTCTCCTCTATAAGCCCAAAAAAACTGTTCAGCAGCGTCAAATAGCGAAATATACACCTCGACAAGCAGAAAAGAAACGAACGACAGAGCGTGGGTAAGCTGCATTGAATCACAACATATTCACCCTTATAATAGAAGTTAACAGAAACTCTTTACGTCTATACCTTTTACCAGTACAATGTCATAATGAATTAACTAGTATAAAGATTAAGCAGTATGATTTTCGAATAGAATGAAAATGTTTTTTAAAAGGGTGAAGCAGCTTGGCTACTAAGCATGAACAAATTTTACAGTATATCGACTCCTTGCCGATTGGCGAGAAAATATCCGTTCGTCAGATTGCAAAAGATTTAAATGTGAGTGAAGGGACCGCTTATCGTGCCATTAAAGATGCGGAAAATAAAGGTTATGTATCAACGATTGAACGCGTTGGTACGATTCGGATAGAACGAAAGAAAAAAGAGAACATTGAAAAGCTGACGTTTGCCGAAGTTGTCAACATTGTAGATGGCCAAGTGCTCGGGGGAAGAGAAGGGTTGCATAAAACCCTTAATAAATTTGTCATCGGGGCAATGAAGCTTGAAGCGATGATGAGGTATACGGGTGCCGGGAACTTACTTATTGTCGGAAATCGCACAAAAGCCCATGAGCTGGCCTTGGAAGCTGGAGCGGCGGTTCTTATAACAGGCGGATTTGATACAGATGAAGATGTGAAGAAATTGGCTGATGAACTGAAGCTTCCCATTATTTCTACAAGTTATGACACATTCACTGTGGCGACGATGATTAACCGTGCGATTTACGATCAGTTGATCAAAAAAGAGATTGTCCTTGTGGAAGATATTTTAACGGCAGTAAATGATACGGTCATCTTAAAACTTGATGATACCATCGAGAATTGGTATGAATACAATGAACAAACCCGGCACAGCCGTTTTCCGGTTGTCGATCAGCATTTAAAGGTACAGGGAATGATTACCTCCAAGGATATTATTGGATATGATAAACAAACACCTGTCGAAAAAGTGATGACGAGGAATCCAATGATTGTTCATGGGAAGACGTCCGTTGCTTCTGCTGCCCATATGATGGTATGGGAAGGAATTGAAGTGCTGCCCGTTGTGGATGATTACCATCGCTTAGAAGGAATCATCAGCAGGCAGGATGTACTGAAAGCCTTACAGATGATTCAGCGCCAGCCGCAAGTTGGAGAAACAATTGACGATATCGTGACCAATCAATTTGTCGATGTGACAGAAACAAAAGGAGATCAGTTTTATCGCTGTGAAGTGACTCCTCAAATGACCAATTATATGGGGACGATCTCCTACGGGGTGTTCACGACGATTGTGACAGAAGCAGCCAACCGTGTGCTTCGGACTCATAAAAAAGGCGATTTAGTCATTGAAAATGTTACTATTTATTTTATTAAACCCGTTCAAATTGAAAGTATGATTGAAATCCGTCCGAAAGTGCTGGAATTGGGGCGGAAATTTGCTAAAGTGGACGTTGAAGTGTACAACGAAGGAATTGTCGTGGGTAAGGCGCTCATGATGGCGCAAATTTTAGATCGGACATAAATCGGACATAAAGAAGAACCTTTCACAGCCAGTTGTGAAAGGTTTTCTTTTTTTAGAATGGCTCAACTTTCGAGTGTTGAGCAAGCTTCACTTATTCGTTCGCCTCTTTGACGACTAATGGATAATAGTATTTGTAGGCGCGAACCCCGGCCCATATGCTGCCCGCCCCCATAGCTATAAAAATGAGACCGATGACGAGGGAAAGAGTAGATTGATAAATGAAATATTGGTTGATTCCAAACAAGAGCACAAATGCACCAAGGGCAATGCTGGATTTGGCAGAAATCCATTGCTTCTCCATTGGTTGCTTCGTTCGAAAGTACTTTATTTTAAAATAAAGATAAAAAGATATTGAAAAGATAATGAAAATGACAAAGATAGGCATTGCATTTCCCCCATTAACAAGAATTATTCTCTTTTCATTTTAACGTCACAGCCATACAATTTCTACTCTTGAATAGATCTTCTTTCAAAACACTTTGATTTTGTGATTTAATATAGATAAAAAGGGAGAATACATATGAAAGAAAAAATATTAGAACTGATCCGTGAGTTTAATACCATCATTATTCATCGTCATGTACGTCCGGATCCTGACGCATACGGTTCGCAATGCGGATTGGCGGAAATCTTAAAAGCATCATTTCCGGAAAAAAGGATCTATACGGCTGGAGTGGAAGAACCCTCCCTGAATTTTTTATATCGTCTTGACGAGATTGAAGATGAATCCTACGATGAAGCCCTTGTCATCGTTTGTGATACGGCTAATGAGGAGCGGGTTTGTGATCAGCGTTATGCGAGAGGAAAGATCGTCGTCAAAATTGATCATCACCCCAATGAAGATCCATATGGAGATGTATTGTGGGTAGATACGAATGCCAGCTCCGCCAGTGAAATGATTTATGAGTTTTATTTGTTCGGTAAAGATAAGGGGCTGAAAATGTCATCGGAAGCTGCCCGCTTGATATATGCGGGAATAGTGGGAGATACAGGGCGTTTTTTATTCCCGAGTACAAAACCGAGGACGTTTCAATATGCAAGTGAATTGGTGCAGTATGGTTTTGAATTTAAAGAGTTGTATGATCAGCTCTACAGTACAAAAGTAAATGTAGCTCAGCTGCAGGGGTATGTATTGCAAAACTTTACGCTTCAGTCGTCCGGTGTTGCTCATATGACGTTAACGAAAGACATCTTGGAGCGGTTCGAGGCTACCCCTTCCGAAGCATCTCAATTAGTTGGAGTTCTTGGAAGTATTGAAGGGATTCGGGCATGGGTGTTTTTCATTGAAGAAGATGAGTTGATCCGCGTTCGTTTACGTTCAAAAGGTCCAGTAATTAATACGATTGCCCAAAAGTATAAAGGGGGAGGACACCCGATGGCAGCGGGGGCTTCTATCTATTCGTGGGATGAAGTTCAGGCGGTATTGGCGGATTTGGAAGCGGTTTGCGAACTCTCCAATCAGTAAGAGCCCATGCCGGGTAAGGTGGAGGATTCACGTAAATAATGGGATATGAACGAATGCCATATCCCATTATTTATGCAACAGCAGCCGGAAATCACTGCTAGAGGCTCTGTTTAATATCTTTTATTTTTAGTTGAACAGAAAGGGTCGTATGGAAGAAGATTTCGTGTACTTCCACATAGTAAGTCGTTTTATCAATGGTATATGCTTTATTTTCAATGGCTTTTTTTAGAGATTGGCGGGACTTGTACACGTCTTCTATATTTTTGGAAAGAACATGCTCAATTTCTTCTTTAGCGCTTTCTTGGATGAGAAAAGCTGTATAGGAATTAATCTTATATCTGCCTTCGTTTATAATTTTCACCTTTAGATCTTGGATGACTAAATTCTCTTCTTTCTCCTTATTAAGTTCCTCAATATCATTTTGCCAAATGCTCATTTTATCTTTCAAATCTTGAATCTCTTTTTTTTGCTGATGGATTGTAATGATTTGTCTTTCTTGTGAGATACCAAAAAGCATTAAAAATACAAACCAGCTGACTACAGCCCCTAGAATCATTCCTGCCAGAAATCGCTGCCAGTTGCTGTTTCTGTAAAGAGGAGGAATTCTCATGACCCGATATGCTCCTGTGTCAGCCATTTTATGATCATGGCCCCTGTCTGAGCTCCTCCCATGGCAGCTAATATATAAAGCATTTGCTTAAAAACATCTTTTGTAGCGCCTTGAAAGACCCCGCGTTCCAAACTAAAAAATGTATCAAATGTGCCTCCGATGGCAGCGACAAGTGCCCATATTTTTAGATTGTTAGCCAATGTCATCATGTGGGACAAAGGCGGCTTTCCTGTCAAAAAGGCTCCGAACGCACCGACCATCGTCCCTCCGAGCAACACCCCAAGAGCAATAAAATAACTTAATATAAACAGCGACATAAATGTTTCCTTCATAACCAGCCTCCTCCTCACTTCATATATATGGACAGACTTTATAAGTTATGTGATTTGTCTATCGTTATGACAAAAATTATAATGAGAGAAGGATGTTCAAAAAGTCCGGGAAAAATAGCTGTCGAATTTACTTGTACAGGATGTGCTGATCCGACGTTCGCCACAGGACGTGGCGGTTCTTAGTCGGGCTTCGTCACTCTGCCTCTCCGGTCCTCACGTATTAACATCATACGCTCCGGTCCTCGAGTCGATCGTTCCTCGAACTTCTCGGCTCTTTTTTTCCTCCTTTTTGAACACATACTAATAAAAGATATCGTATTAAGGGTGGGGAACGTGGTGCCTTTTGTTCATTTACAAATACAGAGCGGTTACAGCTTGTTAAGTAGTGCCATTAAAATAAATGACTTAGTTCACAAAGCAAAAAAATTAAACTATCCATCCCTTGCGCTAACAGATGAGAATGTAATGTATGGGGCAGTTTCCTTTTATCAAGCATGCAAACAAGAAGGAATCAAGCCTATCATTGGATTAACTGTATCTATATTGGAAGAGGATGAGTCCGATACAGTCGCCTATCCATTCGTGCTGCTCGCCGAAAATAATACAGGTTATCACAATTTATTGAAGCTGAGCAGTCTTGTCAAAACGAAGGCAGAAAAAGGATTGAAAAAGAAGTGGCTGCCCCGTTACAGCGAAGGGATCATCGTCCTGACTCCAGGAAAAAGAGGAATGATTGAGGCCTATGTGGAGGCAGGGCGTATTGAAGAGGCAGAAAGCGTGACACGGTTTTTTCAGCGTACATTTGGACAAGAAAATGTCTATTTTTCGATTCAGCGTCATGGGGATATGGAACAAGAGTTGAATAAAAAAATGATTCCGCTCGCCCAAAAATGGGGGGTTCCCATCGTCGCTGCCAACGATGTGCGTTATTTAGAGAAAGGGCAATCCTCCGCTTACGAGTGTTTGCTTGCAATTAAGGATGGGGAAAAATTAGAAGGTGGAAGGGAAACTGTTGAGGCGAAGGAACATTACTTGAAATCCTCCGAAGAGATGGCACAATTATTCTCCGATTTGCCCGAGGCTCTGGAACAGACTATTTCAATTAGCGAGCGTTGCCATGTCAATCTGCCTCTTGGGAACATCCATTTGCCCAAGTATCCGACACCTGAAGGGATGGAATCCGATGGATATTTGGAAAAGTTGTGTGAAGAAGGGCTTCAAGAGAAGCTTCAGGAACAACATGACGCAGCAAAATACAGAGAAAGGCTTTACTATGAGTTATCTGTCATTCGCCAAATGAAGTTCAGCGATTATTTTCTAATCGTATGGGACTTTATGAATTATGCCCATCGTCAAGGGATTATTACAGGACCTGGCCGGGGGTCGGCAGCGGGTTCACTTGTGGCCTATGCCCTGAATATCACGACGATTGATCCGATTGAATATGACCTCTTATTTGAGAGGTTTTTAAACCCGGATCGGATTTCCATGCCGGATATTGATATCGACTTTCCCGATCACCGAAGAGACGAGGTCATTCGCTATGTGGCGAAGAAATACGGAGAACTCCATGTGGCCCAAATTATTACGTTTGGAACGCTTGCGGCAAAAGCGGCTGTGCGTGATGTCGGAAGGGTGCTCGGCGTGGCTTCAGAAGAAGTGGAAACCATCTCAAAGCTTGTTCCAAATAAAATGGGTATTACGTTAAGGCAGGCATATGAACAGTCAGGGAAATTACGCGCTTATCTTGGCCAATCACCAAAACGGCAGCAATTATTTGAAATGGCAAAAGAAATTGAAGGGCTGCCGAGGCATACCTCTACACATGCGGCTGGTGTGGTTATTAGTGAAAGGCCATTAACAGATTTCATTGCCATCCAAGAGGGGCATGAAGGTGTTTATTTGACGCAGCTTGATATGGATGGACTGGAAGCGGTAGGGTTACTGAAGATGGATTTTCTTGGATTGCGGAACTTATCTATTCTAGATAAGATTATCCGGCGTGTTCAACAGGAAACAGGGCGGCGAATCGAGCTGAATCACCTGCCGATGAAGGATGAACTTACGTATGCCTTATTGGCGAAGGGAGATACATCCGGTATTTTCCAGCTGGAGTCAGAAGGAATGAGAAAGGTGCTCCAACAGCTCCAGCCAACTGAATTGGAAGATATCGTGGCGGTGAATGCCTTGTATCGTCCAGGGCCGATGGAGAATATTCCGACGTACATTGAACGCAAGCACGGAAAAGCACCTATTCATTATTTACACCCGGATTTGGAAGGGATTTTACATAAAACGTATGGCGTTATTGTTTATCAAGAGCAAATTATTCAGATTGCTTCTAAAATGGCTGGATTTACCCTTGGTGAAGCCGATTTGCTGCGAAGGGCGGTAAGTAAAAAGAAAAAAGAAATACTGGATGAACAGAGAAGCAGTTTTGTGAAAGGGTGTATGCAAAACGGATATGAGAAGAGTGCAGCCCACGCCCTTTATGATTTGATTGTCCGCTTCGCTGACTACGGTTTTAACCGGAGTCATGCAGTGGCGTATAGTATGATTGCGTATCAGCTTGCCTATCTAAAAGCCAATTATCCCATCCATTTTTTCGCTGCAATTTTAACAAGTGTTATTGGAAATGAAGGGAAGATGACCCAATATATTCATGAGGCAAGAACGAAAAATATCGTTTTATTACCTCCTTCCATTAATGAAAGTATGTATGATTTTACAGCACAGCAAGAGGGAATCCGATTTAGTTTGGCTGCTATTAAGCATGTGGGAGCGGCGGTTTTGAAAGAAATCTTTCAGGCGAGAAGACAGAGACGTTTTACTGATTTGTTTGACTTTTGTATGCGTGTCTCCATGAAAATCGTGAACCGCCGTACGCTTGAATCACTCATTGTGTCAGGCTGTTTTGACGAATTCGGTGAAGACCGTGCGACACTGCTGGCGAGCATCGATGTTGCCTTGGAGCATATAGAATTTCTTGGGTTTGATGATCAATCGAATTTCTTTTTAGACGAAGGACTTTCATTGAAGCCAAAGTATGCAGAAACAAGTCCCATGTTCCTGGAAGAGAAACTGAAAAGGGAAAAGGAAGCGCTTGGTTTGTATTTATCCAGTCATCCGGCTATGCCTTTTCGCTCTAGCTTTTCTTTATACGGCGCACAGCGGATATATGATGTGTTAAACGAACCGCCGCTTGCCAAAATCACCGTTGGGGCATATTTGTCTTCTGAAAAGGTAATACGTACGAAGAGCGGAGAGCAAATGGCGTTTTTTACCTTGGGTGATGAAACGGGGGAGATGAGAGCTGTCGCATTTCCTCGTATCTACAAGCAGCATGCAGAGGTGCTTGTACAAGGAGCGGTCCTCCTTTTGCAAGGGAAAACTGAAAGCCGCGACGGTCAACTACAGTTTATCATTCAAGATGCTAAAAAAGTGCAAAGCTCACAGGAAATACAGAATGGGGAAGCGAATGTATTGTATTTAAAGATTGAGGAAAAACATAAGCATCAAGGGCAGTTGCAACGTATTCAGCATATTTTAACTTCCTATAAAGGGAGCGTCCCAGTCATCATTTATTATGAGGAAGAAAAAAAGATGATCAAGTTGCCGGAAGCTTATTACGTTCAGCCAGTTCTGGAATCTTTACAGAAATTAGAGAGTGTATTAGGGGAAGGAAATGTGGTTTTAAAAAAATTATAATCTTTACATTTCAGGTTTATTTGTTATATTGTAAAAGAGCCAAAAGTGGTCAGACCACTTTTAGGGATACTTTCATTTAATCATAAGACTATGTTTTTTTTCATAAAAGAGGGAGAGGGTATATATGTCGTTGCGTGAAGAAGCATTGCATATGCATCGAGTTCATCAAGGGAAATTAGAATCTAAATCTAAAATTCCAGTTCGAAATGCAAAAGATTTGAGTCTAGCTTATTCACCGGGAGTGGCAGAGCCTTGTAAAGCTATTTATGATGATGTGAACAAGGTATATGAGTATACAATGAAAGGAAACATGGTCGCCGTTGTATCAGATGGAACGGCTGTTTTAGGTTTGGGAAATATCGGGCCGGAAGCGGCTTTGCCGGTAATGGAAGGAAAAGCGGTATTATTTAAAAGTTTTGCTGGCGTTGATGCTTTTCCAATTTGTTTAAATACGACAGATGTGGATAAAATTGTAGAGACTGTTAAAATGTTAGAGCCGACGTTCGGCGGTGTTAACCTTGAAGACATTGCAGCTCCCAATTGCTTCGTCATTGAAGAGCGCCTTAAAAAGGAAACCAATATTCCTGTTTTTCACGACGACCAGCACGGGACTGCCATTGTAACGGTAGCGGGCTTGCTTAATGCATTAAAAATCGTAGGAAAGACCATGTCGGAAATTAAAGTGGTTGCCAACGGAGCAGGAGCAGCCGGAATTGCCATCATTAAATTATTATATCGCTATGGTGTTCGGAATATTATTATGTGTGATTCAAAAGGTGCTATTTATGAAGAACGTCCTTACGGTATGAACAGCGTTAAAGCGGAAGTTGCTTCCTATACAAACCGTGATAAGCTGAATGGTTCTTTAGCAGACGTTATTCAAGAGGCAGACGTGTTCATCGGGGTATCTGTCGAAGGCGCTTTAACGAAAGCAATGATTGAAACGATGAATGAAAATCCAATTATTTTTGCGATGGCCAATCCGGTTCCGGAAATTATGCCTGAAGAAGCGAAAGCGGCCGGCGCCAAAGTGATTGGAACGGGCCGTTCTGATTTTCCGAACCAGGTCAATAACGTGTTAGCCTTTCCTGGTATTTTCCGGGGGGCATTGGATGTTCGTGCTACCCATATTAATGAAAAAATGAAAATGGCTGCGGTAGAAGCAATTGCAGGCTTAATTGATGAAAAAGAACTTCATGCCGATTATGTCATTCCCACACCATTTGATCCGCGGATTGCTCCAGCGGTAGCAGCGGCAGTTGCAAAGGCTGCGATGGAAACAGGAGTAGCCCGCATTCGAGTGAATCCGGAAGATGTTGCAGAAAAAACACGCCGTTTAGCCATTATTGAATGAAGTGAGTGAGGAAATCGTTGACTGGCGAGAAATCAAAGGTATATGTAGAAATTTTAAATCAAATTCGCAAGATGATGGAAATTGACGGGCTCACAACGGGAGATAAAATTCCTTCCGAGAGGGAGTTGTCCGAGCGGTTAAATGTCGGCCGTTCCTCTGTAAGAGAAGCCTTGAGGGCGATTGAACTGTTAGGCATTATTGAAACAAGGCGAGGAGAAGGAACGTTCATAAAAGAAATTGGGGAGCATCAACTTATCGAGCTGCTGGCTACTTTTCTTCTTCAAGATAGCAAAGCCAAAAAAGATTTGATCGAAACAAAATTTTGGATCGAACAAATTGTTTTAAAAATTGCCTTTTATAGATTGACAGATTTACAACTTCAGCAGTTACAAACGAAGATGACGGCAGAACCCGGCTATAATGAATTTTTAGTGAAAGAGTTATTCCAGTATATTGACAACCGTTTATTATTACGCATTTGGAGAGTAGTGGACGGTTATTTTAAAACGTTTGAACATACGTATCCAATAAACGGAGCAGAGATGATTAAGCAGATGTTCAAAGCAATTGTCGATCGGAATGAGCAGCTTGCTTTAACTATACATCAAGAGTACTACGAGGCATTGATTAAGACGGAAAATGTCGAATAGGTAAGCCATATTTGGGAGTATCCGATAGATTCTGAAAGTAAGGGTCTCTTTGCTATCCAAGCACAGAGGCTTTAGAAAAGGGGAGGTTACGGCTTGTTAAGAGATTTGTTTGCTAAAAAGAAAAAGTATGCATCTGTCCCTTCAGAGCATCCGAAACAAGATGTACCGGAAGGCATTATGACCAAATGCCAAAACTGTAAAAAAATCATGTATACGAAAGAATTAGCGAAAAATTTGAGAGTATGTTTGAATTGCCAGCATCACCATCCCATGACAGCTCATGAGAGAATCGAAAGTCTTATTGATGCTGGAACCTTCATAGAGTATGATGAAAAGCTTGTGTCCCAGAATCCGCTGAAATTTCCTGATTATGAAGATAAGTTAGAGAAGGATCGGGAGAAAACTGATTTAAATGAAGCCATCGTGACAGGAGAAGCTTTCATGCAGGACATGAAGGTCGTATTGGCCATCATGGATGCCCGTTTTCGAATGGGGAGCATGGGATCTGTTGTTGGAGAAAAGATTGCGCGGGCAGTAGAAAAAGCGATGGAACTGCAAGTCCCGTTTATCATTTTTACAGCATCAGGCGGCGCGAGAATGCAAGAAGGAGTTTTGAGCCTCATGCAAATGGCCAAAACGAGTGCAGCTTTAAAACGATTCAGTGACCAAGGCGGGCTCATCATTTCAGTTATGACGCATCCGACGACAGGAGGGGTATCGGCAAGCTTTGCTTCACTTGGAGATTATAATTTTGCCGAGCCCGGGGCTTTAATTGGATTTGCCGGACGAAGAATTATTGAACAAACGATTCGTGAAGATTTGCCGGAAGATTTCCAGACGGCTGAATTTTTGTTAAAGCATGGTCAATTAGATGATGTTATTCATCGTCATCAGTTGAAAGAAAAACTGATTAATATTCTTGATATCCATGTAAATGGAGGTGAACTAGAGTGGTAGGAGAATTAGAATTTGAGCGTCCCATAGTGGAGTTAAAGAATAAAATCAATGAATTAAAAGAGTTTGCCAAAAACACGGATGTGGATTTGACTAATGAAATTGAAAAGTTGGAATCCCGTTTAGAACGCGTTGAAAAGGATATTTATGATCATTTGAAGCCGTGGGACCGTGTACAAATTGCCCGCCATCCTGAGCGTCCCACAACGCTTGATTACATTTCTCATTTATTTACAGACTTTTTTGAGTGCCATGGCGATCGTTATTACGGTGATGATCAGGCCATTGTAGGCGGCATCGCCAAATACCATGGATTATCGGTGACAGTCATCGGGCATCAACGCGGTAAAGATACGAAAGAAAACATAAAACGAAATTTTGGGATGCCCCATCCTGAAGGATATCGAAAAGCACTTAGGCTGATGAAGCAAGCAGAAAAATTTTCAAGACCTATTATTTGCTTTATTGATACAAAAGGAGCGTATCCTGGAAAAGCAGCGGAAGAACGCGGACAAAGTGAAGCCATCGCCAAAAACCTATTTGAGATGGCTGGTTTAAGTGTTCCTGTTATTTGTATTGTCATCGGTGAAGGAGGAAGTGGCGGCGCATTGGCTCTTGGTGTAGGAAACCATCTTCATATGCTGGAAAATTCCACTTACTCCGTTATTTCTCCTGAAGGCGCAGCGGCCCTCCTATGGAAGGATGCAGGACTTGCTAAACAGGCAGCTGAAACGATGAAAATTACAGCGCCTGACTTAAAAGGCATGGATATCGTGGACGAAGTTGTTCCGGAAGTAAAAGGCGGGGCACATCGTGATGTGCGCAGACAAGCAGAGAAGATTGACGAAATCTTAAAGCAATCTTTGGTGGAATTGAAAAAAATGACAGCGGAAGAGCTTATTGAACATCGTTATTTAAAATACAAAAAAATCGGACAATTTTCGTTTGAAAACGATACCATAGGGATAAAATAAGGAAGCGTGCATCCTGATAAAATAAAGGGATGCGCGTTTTCTTGTTTAGTAATCAGCCTTCTCTATTGTGTTCAAAGATTCTTCATGGTATTTTATAGACAGTTAAGCGCAATGAGGTGAAAAGAGACATGAAAAGAATTGGTGTTTTGACAAGTGGCGGGGATTCACCCGGAATGAATGCCGCCATTCGTGCAGTTGTTCGTAAAGCAATTTATCATGATCTGGAAGTTTATGGGGTGTACAATGGATATTCCGGTTTAATTGCAGGGAATATTCAAAAGCTTGAAGTAGGTGACGTAGGTGATATCATTCACCGCGGCGGTACGAAGCTTTATTCAGCACGATGCCCGGAGTTTAGAACGCTTGAAGGGCAGCAAAAAGGGATTGAACAATTAAAAAAACATGGGATTGAAGGATTAGTTGTCATTGGAGGCGACGGTTCTTATATGGGAGCCAAAAAACTAACGGAACATGGCTTTCCATGCGTAGGTGTTCCTGGTACCATCGATAATGATATTCCAGGTACGGACTTTACAATTGGGTTTGACACAGCTTTAAATACAGTTATTGATGCTATTGATAAAATTCGTGATACGGCTACGTCTCATGATCGTACATATGTCATTGAAGTAATGGGAAGACACGCTGGTGATATTGCCTTATGGGCAGGATTAGCAGGTGGAGCTGAAACGATTTTAGTTCCAGAAGCGGAATATGATATGGGAGATATTGTCGGACGCTTAAAACGCGGAACGGACCGTGGTAAGAAGCATAGTATTATCGTGGTAGCGGAAGGTGTAGGAAGCGGAGTAGAGTTTGGAAAAAGAATTGAAGAAGAAACGGGATTGGAAACACGCGTAAGTGTACTTGGGCACATCCAACGCGGGGGTTCGCCAACGGCATCTGACCGTGTACTTGCAAGCCGCTTAGGGGCAAGAGCAGTGGAATTATTGCTCGAAGGAAAAGGCGGCCGTTGTGTTGGAGTTCAGAATAATGAGCTCGTTGATCATGACATTCTTGAAATTTTAGAACATAAACATGACATTGATCATTCAATGTACAAGCTTTCTCAGGAATTATCAATTTAAAGCGAATGGAACAAGTTCGAGGAGGATATAAGGGAATGCGTAAAACAAAAATCGTTTGTACAATCGGTCCTGCGAGTGAGACTGTGGAAAAGTTAGTTGAACTGATGAACGCAGGATTAAACGTGTGCCGTCTTAACTTTTCACATGGGGATTTTGAAGAGCATGGCAACCGTATCCGCAACATCCGAGAAGCGGCTAAGAAAGCAAATAAAACTGTCGCAATTTTATTAGATACAAAAGGGCCGGAAATCCGTACTCATAACATGGAGAACGGAGCTATTGAACTAGTAGAAGGTTCTGAAGTAATCGTTTCTATGGAGGAAGTAAGCGGAACGGCTGAAAAATTCTCTATTACGTATCCAGGACTAATTGATGATGTAGAAGCTGGTTCTAAAATTTTACTGGATGACGGCTTAATTGGTTTGGAAGTCCTTCGCGTCAATAAAGAAGCAAACGAAATCACGACAAAAGTGTTGAATCCTGGAACCTTAAAAAATAAAAAAGGTGTAAATGTTCCCGGCGTAAGCGTAAACTTGCCTGGTATGACAGAAAAGGATGCTAAAGATATCGTATTCGGTATCGAGCAAGGCGTTGATTTTATTGCGGCATCGTTCGTAAGACGTGCATCTGATGTATTGGAAATTCGTCAATTATTAGAAGAGCATAATGCAGGCCATATCCATATCATCCCTAAAATCGAAAACCAAGAAGGTGTCGACAACATCGATGAGATTTTAGAAGTGTCAGATGGTTTAATGGTAGCTCGCGGAGACTTAGGGGTGGAAATTCCAGCTGAAGAAGTTCCGCTTGTGCAAAAAGCGTTGATTAAAAAATGTAATGCTCTTGGGAAGCCGGTTATTACGGCAACGCAAATGCTTGATTCCATGCAGCGCAACCCTCGTCCAACACGCGCAGAAGCAAGTGACGTAGCGAATGCGATCTTTGACGGCACAGATGCAATCATGTTATCTGGTGAAACGGCTGCAGGATCGTACCCTGTAGAAGCAGTGAAAACGATGCACTCTATCGCTTCTCGTGCAGAGCAAGCGTTGGATTATCGTGAAATTTTGTCAAAACGCAATAAGCAAATTGGTTGTACCGTGACGGATGCGATTGGACAATCGGTTGCTCATACTGCGTTAAATTTAGGTGTAGCAGCTATTCTTGCACCGACTGAGAGCGGCTATACAGCAAAAATGATTTCAAAATATCGTCCGAAATCGCCAATCATCGCGGTAGCGGCAAACGATGCTGCTTCTCGTCGCTTATCCCTTGTTTGGGGTGTGTATTCTGTCAGCGGACAAAATGCTTCGTCAATCGATGAGATGCTGGACAACTCTGTACAATCGGCGCTTTCAACCGGCATTATCTCACATGGTGATGTTGTGGTGATTACAGCGGGTGTTCCAGTGGGAGAAGCTGGTTCGACTAACTTGATGAAAATTCATGTTGTCGGCGATGTATTGGCTAAAGGACAAGGAATCGGCCGCAAGTCAGCATTCGGTAAAGTGGTAATCGCGAAAAGTGCAGCAGAAGCGACGGAGAAAGTGACAGACGGAGCGATTCTTGTAACGAACGCTACAGATCGTGATATGATGGGAGCCCTCGAAAAAGTTTCTGCCATCATTACGGAAGAAGGCGGCCTGACGAGCCATGCGGCAGTGGTTGGCTTAAGTTTAGGAGTCCCTGTAATTGTGGGTGTTGAAAACGCAACAAACATCCTTACAGATGGTCAAGAAATCACGGTCGATGCAACACAAGGCATGATTTATGAAGGGCATGCAAGCGTTCTGTAAGGTTTAAAACCACCTAAAGCCTATTCAAAATGAAAGAACAAGATGTAATAGGATAGACGCCCGAAGATTTATGGTTCATAAATCTTCGGGCGTTTTTGTACATTAACTTCAGGTTCTTGAGTATGATTATTTATGACAGGCCCTTTTAAACGATGGTGTTGAAACACATCATTTTTGGCTCCGTTCGTAAGAAATAGCCATTCTACATGGAGAAGAGTCAAAAGTTAACACTAGATTTTAATACAGCCTTATAATTAAGAAATAAACCGTTTGTTTTATGAAAAGGAGATTTGTTCATGCGATTTCTTGTTCTTTTGTTAATCATTGTACCGGCGATGGAAATGTGGTTATTAATATTATCTGGTAAAACCTTGGGAGCATTGCCAACCTTTTTGCTTGTCATTTTGACAGGGGTTATTGGCGCATATTTGGCTAAAAAACAAGGCATTGCCGTTTTAACGCAAGCAAGGGAACAATTATCCTATGGTGAGCTTCCGGGTGAAGCTATCCTCGATGGAATCTGCATCCTGTTTGGAGGAGCGGTTTTATTGGCTCCTGGATTTATTACAGATGCATTAGGATTCTTTTTGTTGTTTCCGCCAACAAGAAAGCTAGTAAAACCAGCATTGGCAAAATGGCTTCAGCGTTTCTTCCAAAATGGGCGATTCATGACAATTAAAAGGTGGTAAGAAAAAGAAAGGGGAGCATGACCCAAAAGGCAAAAAAACAGCCCTTTTGGGTCATATTCGTTAAAAATCAGTTTTTGTGTTAGGGGCAGTTCCTTTTTTCAGTAAAACCGCTTCTGGCGGTACTTATATATATTGGCTTAATTTCAATGATTGAAAAAAGAATGTTTATGGTGCCCAATGATTGTTAAGCCGTTTTTTTACCGATGATAAAATCCCACAAATCTTTGAATACATGTGCGCTATGCAATGTTTTTAATAGAACAAGTGTGACGGGTCCTGCGATTAAGCCCAATAGTCCAAAAAGTTTAAATCCGACAAATAAAGAAATGAGGGTAGCGAGCGGATCAAGCCCGATACTTGAGGAAAGAATCTTCGGTTCCATCACTTGGCGTTGAACGACAACAACGGAATAAAGTACAGATAAGCCAACGGCAAATGATGTATCTCCACTGAAAAAACTGTAGATAATCCATGGAATAAAGATCAATCCCGTCCCCAAGTAAGGAAGAATGTCAACTAACCCAATAATGACTGCGATTGTAATCGCATATTCTACACGTAAAATCAGAAGTCCTGTTAAAACGATGACCGTTGTAATTGAGATTAGAGTTAATTGGGCTTGGAGAAATCCGAACAGGGCTTTGCGCAAATCCGCAAACACGGTTTGACCGCTTTTGCGGGCTTTAAGAGGAAGAAAACGTTGGAGTGCAGCCCCCAATCGATACCAATCTTTACTGATGAAAAAAGTGGCCAGGAATGAAAAAATAATGACGGTTGCGGCATCAGGCAGCCAGCCGAGCAAAACCGGAAAGCTTTGAAGAAGGTTTTTAATAAACGTTCCTACCGTTTCAGTGACTTTTGTCCCGATACTTTGGATATTTGTTAGAATGGTTTCTTGTTGGCCCGCTCCTAAATCGTCGAAAAAGGAGTGAATATCATTATAGATGGGAATGAGTTGACTTGCGATAAAATTTTCGATGAAGATGGCTAAGTCTTCAAGATGACGCGGCACGGTTTTAGCTAAATATTCGGTACCTGAGATAATCTCGACGACGAGCAAGGTGACGAATCCCGCCAGTAATCCCAAGATAAAAAGCAGGGAAATGATGACCGCCAGGGATCTGGGCATTCGCGCTCCTTTTTCGAGTAAGTTCACAACAGGATTCATGATGAAAGCGATTAGGAGAGCAATAATGAAAGGGTATGTAAGTGCAGATACATAATAGAGGGCATATGCTCCTGAAATAATGGAAGAGATGACCAGGAAAAGACGCGCAAACCGGTATAAATATAGCTTGTTCAAAAAAATCCCCCCTGTAAAAACGTTAGCTTTATTTTACTCTTTTTCCCTTATTTATGAAAATGATATGGAAGAAAATTCATTTTAAATCGGAAGGATGAGCAGCATGATTTCACAACCATCTTTGTTTTTACTTGCTTTACTTGTCATTGGATTGGTGGCAAAAAATCAATCGTTAATTGTGGCAGCAGCATTTCTGATGATGTTAAAAATCATCGGGTTGGATGGAAAGGTGTTTCCTTATTTACAATCGAAAGGAATCAATCTAGGTGTTACCATCATTACTATCGCCGTCCTCGTCCCTATTGCAACAGGGGAAATCGGATTTAAACAGTTGGGAGAGGCTTTGAAATCTTCATATGCCTGGATTGCACTGGGAGCGGGGATTGCTGTTGCTCTCATCGCAAAATATGGACTGGAACTTTTAGCCGAAGATCCTCATATTACAGCTGCTCTTGTATTTGGAACCATTTTGGCTGTTTCTTTGTTTAAAGGAGTGGCGGTTGGTCCATTAATAGGTGCTGGAATTGCTTATTTATTCATGAAAATGGTTAATCTGTTTTCATGAAATTTTACTATAATAATAATGTTTCCAAAAAATAATTTGTTCTTTTGATTCACAAAAGTCTGATAATTGTTTATAATATTACTTGAAGCAACATCCGCTTACATATCCTTTCAGTGATTAGTATCATTTTTCTAAAATGTTTGAAGATACATTTATGCAAGCCGATGTACTTTTTTAGAAAAACGGAATGTAAGCATTTTCTTTTGGTGCACCGTTCTCATAAGCCATATCTCGTTTGGATGTGCTTTTTTCTACAATTTACTCTCGCGCTGAGCATACGCTCAACTTCAATTGTTACGTTTGTCTGATGTTTAGGCAAATGGGTTATGGGGAATTTTTCAGTAAAGGAGAGAGGAATATGACAGTTACTCGTGGTCTCGAAGGGGTTGTAGCCACTACATCTTCTGTTAGTTCTATTATTGATGATACACTAACATATCGTGGGTACAACATTGACGATTTAGCTCAATATGCCACTTTCGAGGAAGTAGTTTATTTATTGTGGCATGGGAAACTGCCAAATCAACAAGAATTAACGACTTTCACAAAGGAGCTGGCGGAAAATGCTAGCTTACCAGAAGAAGTTATCAATCATTTCAAAACATATCCGATTAAGCAAGTCCATCCAATGGCCGCTATAAGAACAGCAGTCTCATTATTGGGATTGTATGATGAAGAAGCAGATGTAATGGACGAAGAAGCAAATTATCGCAAGGCTGTTCGCCTTCAAGCGAAGCTGCCAGTCCTTGTTACCGCTTTTTCACGCATTCGTAAAGGATTAGATCCAATCACTCCAAAAGCAGATTACAGCATTGCTCAAAACTTTTTATATACCTTAACAGGCGAAGAGCCAAGTGAAGTTGCAGTTGAAGCATTTAATAAAGCGCTTGTGCTGCATGCTGACCATGAATTAAATGCATCGACTTTCACTGCACGCGTTTGCGTAGCCACTTTATCCGACATTTATTCAGGAGTTACAGCAGCCATCGGAGCTCTAAAAGGCCCTCTTCATGGCGGAGCGAACGAAGCTGTGATGAAAATGCTCTCAGAAGTTGGCGAAGTAGAAAATGCCGAACCCTATGTGCGCAATAAATTAAACAATAAAGAAAAAATTATGGGGTTTGGGCACCGGGTGTATAGACAGGGAGATCCACGGGCGAAACATTTAAAGAAAATGTCCGAAAAGCTGACTCAGTTAACGGGTGAAACCAAATGGTACGAAATGTCTGTAAAAATTGAAGACGTCGTAACATCTGAAAAAGCTTTACCGCCAAATGTAGATTTTTACTCTGCATCTGTGTATCACTGTCTGGGGATTGACCATGACTTATTCACACCGATTTTTGCGGTAAGCCGTGTGTCAGGATGGATTGCTCACATACTCGAGCAGTATTCCAATAATCGCTTAATCCGCCCACGTGCTGATTATACAGGCCCGGACAAACAAGCTTACGTGCCAATGGAGCAACGTATCTAAAAACAAAACGTGAGTGCTCAATAAAACTTGGGTATTGTTGGGCACTCTCTACCAATCTACTTGATTCAGACAAGCTATTAGGAGGTAATTTTCGTGGTTAATGGACAAAAAATTACAGTAACAGATGGTGTATTAAACGTACCAAATTATCCAATTATTCCTTTCATCGAGGGAGACGGCACAGGTCCAGATATTTGGGCATCAGCTTCACGTGTATTGGAAGCGGCTGTTGAAAAAGCGTATAAAGGTGAAAAGAAAATCTTTTGGAAAGAAGTATTGGCTGGAGAAAAAGCGTTCAACCAAACTGGTGAATGGCTGCCTTCAGAGACATTAGATGTAATTCGTGAATACATAATCGGGATTAAAGGCCCGCTTACAACTCCTGTCGGCGGAGGCATTCGCTCACTGAATGTTGCGCTGCGCCAAGAGTTGGATCTATTTGTATGCCTTCGTCCTGTTCGCTATTTTGAAGGGGTACCTTCTCCTGTTAAGCGTCCTGAGGATACAGATATGGTGATCTTCCGTGAAAATACTGAAGATATTTATGCAGGTATCGAGTATGCAAAAGGAACAGAAGCGGTAGAAAAGGTCATCAACTTCTTACAGCAGGAAATGGGTGTCAATAAAATCCGCTTCCCTGAAACATCTGGTATTGGAATTAAACCTATTTCAGAAGAAGGAACGAAACGTCTCGTTCGCGCAACGATTAATTATGCGATTAACGAAGGCAGAAAATCGGTAACACTTGTGCACAAAGGAAACATCATGAAGTTCACAGAAGGCGCCTTCAAAAACTGGGGCTATGAAGTAGCGGAACAAGAATTCGGCGATAAAGTATTCACATGGGCTGAATACGATCGCATCGTAGAAGCTGAAGGGAAAGAAGCAGCTAATAAAGCTCAGGCTGAAGCTGAAGCAGCTGGAAAAATTATTGTAAAAGATTCTATTGCGGATATCTTCTTGCAACAAATTTTAACTCGTCCTCGCGAATTTGATGTAGTGGCTACAATGAACTTAAACGGTGACTATATTTCTGATGCATTAGCTGCACAAGTTGGCGGTATCGGTATCGCTCCAGGAGCAAACATCAACTATGAAACTGGACATGCAATTTTTGAAGCTACTCACGGAACTGCACCAAAATATGCAGGTCTCGATAAAGTAAACCCATCTTCTGTTATCCTTTCTGGTGTATTAATGCTTGAACACCTTGGTTGGCACGAAGCAGCTAAATTAGTCATCTCTTCAATGGAAAAAACAATTGCTTCTAAAGTTGTTACTTATGACTTTGCTCGTCTAATGGATGGAGCGACAGAAGTAAAATGTTCTGAATTTGGTGATGAATTAATTAAGAATATGGGCTAAAATAGAATGTGGAGGCATCCTTCGAACGAAGGATGCCTGTCAATGCAGTTCACATGAAACGTTAAGAGAGTGAGAGGTCATACATAACTTTCTTAAGACGATAGGGGAGGTCTTTTTCATGACAATGAAACGTAAAAAAATCTCAGTAATCGGTGCAGGCTTTACAGGAGCAACTACTGCGTTTTTACTAGCGCAAAAAGAGTTAGGGGATGTTGTGATCGTTGACATTCCACAGCTTGAAAACCCAACAAAAGGGAAAGCGTTGGACATGCTTGAAGCAAGTCCGGTTCAAGGATTTGATGCGAATATTATCGGTACTTCTAATTATGAAGATACGGCTGATTCTGACATCGTAATTATTACTGCAGGTATCGCACGTAAACCTGGTATGAGTCGTGATGACCTTGTTGCAACAAATGCAAAAATCATGAAATCTATCACGAAGGAAATTGTTAAATATTCACCAGAGACGACAATCATTGTTTTAACAAATCCGGTAGATGCCATGACGTATACAGTATTTAAAGAGGCCGGCTTACCGAAAAATCGCGTTATTGGTCAATCAGGGGTTCTAGATACAGCGCGTTTCCGTACATTCATTGCTCAAGAATTAAATCTATCAGTGAAAGATATTACCGGCTTCGTTTTAGGCGGTCACGGTGACGACATGGTTCCTCTTGTACGCTACTCTTATGCCGGCGGTATTCCGCTTGAAACATTAATTCCTAAAGATCGCTTAGAAGCTATCGTAGAACGCACTCGTAAAGGCGGCGGAGAAATTGTAAACCTATTAGGAAACGGCAGTGCATACTATGCGCCTGCAGCATCTCTAGTAGAAATGGCAGAAGCAATTTTGAAAGATCAACGTCGTGTGTTGCCAGCCATTGCTTTCTTAGAAGGCGAGTACAACTATGACGGTATTTATTTAGGTGTTCCAACGATCCTAGGGGCAAATGGAATCGAGAAAATCATCGAGTTAGAATTAACAGAAGAAGAAAAGGCAGCATTAGACAAATCTGTAGAATCTGTCAAGAACGTAATGAACGTATTAGCTTAATGATAAAGAAAGAAGGAAAATTCGGGGCTTGCTCCGAATTTTTTCTTTATTTCATGCTTGATGCCAAAATCAGTCCGGGATGAGTTTAGTCGTGTAAAAAGTATCATTTAGCTGAATGCTCAACTTGTTTCATTGTACGCTGCCTCGTTGTACACTTTGATAAATCATTGTATGATGGTATAAAGGAAATGACCGTTCATCGGGAGTGGAGTCTTGCTGTCCGTTAATGCGGGATCAATGAATAAAAATAAGGTTTTAATTCGTACACATGGAGGCGTTTATGGGTAAGAAAGTATTAGTCGTAGATGATGAACAATCAATTGCAACGTTGTTGCAATATAACTTACAGCAGGCTGGTTTTCAGGTAATAACTGCAAAAGATGGTGAGGAAGGCTATTATATGGCTGTCGAACAGCAGCCGGATTTGATTGTATTGGACTTAATGCTTCCCAAAATGGATGGAATTGAAGTTTGTAAAAGGCTTCGGCAGCAAAAAGTCATGACGCCGATTTTAATGCTTACAGCCAAAGACGACGAATTCGATAAAGTATTGGGCCTTGAACTTGGAGCAGATGATTATATGACAAAGCCGTTTAGCCCTCGTGAAGTCGTAGCAAGGGTCAAAGCCATTTTACGCCGTACGCAATTAAGTAGTCCCAAAGAGGTTGTTGAAGAAGAAGGGGAACGTATTGCTATTGGTGATTTGGAAATTTTGTCTGAGCAGTATGAAGCATATTTTTTAGGGGAAAGGTTAGATTTGACTCCAAAAGAATTTGAATTGATGCTCTATCTCGCAAAGCATAAAGGGCGCGTTTTGACCCGTGATCAATTATTAAGTGCGGTGTGGAATTATGATTTTGCAGGGGATACCCGTATTGTGGATGTACATATTAGCCACCTGCGTGAAAAAATCGAAAAAAATTCGCGAAAACCGTTATACATAAAAACAATTAGAGGACTTGGCTATAAGCTGGAGGAGCCGAAACCGGATGAATAAGTTTCGATCCCGATTGCTTTTTGCCCTTCTGACCTTAATTATTATTGTATTAATCGGATTGGGATTGCTTTTAGGGCAGCTCTTTAAAGGGTTTTACTTGCAAAATTTTCATCAGCGAATGGAAAAAGAAGCAAGAGTGGTTGAACTCCTTATCCAAGAAGAGGGGCTGACGAGTCCATTTTTACAAAATAAGCTCGATTTAGTTAGCTCGACCCTCGATGTGAGAACAACTATTATTAAGAAAAACGGTAAAGTGTTGCTGGATGCTAATAAAATTGGACAAGAAGTTGAAAATGATAGCCTGTCGATTATCGAAGAGGTAGTTCGAGGAAAATTAAAAGACAAAGATGGCTTTTATCAAGTGGAAGAACAGCATAACCTCTACTATTATGGTGTGCCATTGATAGACAATGATAAGCATATTGGCTTGATTGTATTGAGCACATCAGTGGATTCGTTCAACACCGTGAATCAGCAAATTTGGGGGTTGCTGATCGGAAGTCTGGGAATGGCCTTGATTGTGATTTTGCTTCTTGGTGTGCGAATCATGACGCAGTATACAAAGCCGATTGAGTCAGCGACACAGGTAGCGATGGAACTGGCAAAAGGAAATTATAAAGCGAGGACATATGAAGACTACGTTGATGAAACGGGGATGCTCAGCCAAGCCATCAATATGCTTGCCCGCAATCTTCAGGACTTGGTCAGTACACAAGAGATGCAGCAAGACCGGCTGCGAACACTAATTGAGAATATGGGAAGCGGCTTAATTTTAATTGATAGCAGAGGCTATATTAATCTCGTCAATAAGGCCTATAAAGAACAATTTGAAATTGAACCGTCTGATTATTTATATCGTTTGTATTATGAAGCGTTTCACCATAAAGAAGTGAGTACACTTGTAGAGGAAGTATTCATGACAGAAGTGAAGTCACGCAAACAGCTTGTTCTCCCGATAAAAATCGAAAGAAAACACTTTGATGTGTACGGTGCGCCTATTATTGGACTAAACGACGAATGGAAAGGCATCGTACTGGTTTTTCATGATATTTCAGAATTGAAAAAACTCGAGCAAATGCGAAAAGACTTTGTCGCGAACGTTTCCCATGAGCTCAAAACCCCTATTACTTCTATTAAAGGGTTCACTGAAACACTGCTTGAAGGAGCAGGGGAAGATGCGCAGCTTCGTGAACAGTTTTTGACTATTATTTTGAATGAAAGCCATCGCATGCAAGGGTTAATTCAAGATTTGCTTGACTTATCAAAGATTGAGCAGCAAGGATTTACACTTACGATTCAGTCTGTTCAACTTCAGGAGACATTAGAGGAGATTTTTCTTATGCTCTCGGGAAAAGCCGCAGATAAAGAGATTGATTTGCAACTCCAGCTGCCGGACGACCCCCTCTACATCGAGGCTGATCCGCTGCGCTTAAAACAAATTTTTATTAATCTAATCAGCAACGGCATCACGTATACACCAGCTGGGGGATTCATTCGAATTTGGACAAAGGAAGAAAGCGATCGAGTGAAGATCAGTGTTCAGGATACAGGAATTGGCATCAGCAAGGAGGAGATTCCAAGAATCTTTGAGCGTTTTTACCGTGTAGACAGGGCGAGAAGCCGTAATTCAGGAGGAACGGGACTTGGTCTTGCTATTGTTAAACATTTAGTGGAAGCTCATCGTGGAAAGATTGAAGTGACGAGTCAAGTAGGTGAAGGGACGATTTTTACTGTGACCTTTTTTAAACGCTCCTCTGTTTCATAAAAGAACGTTTCTTACCTTAACGCTAGAAGGTCCCTATTTTTCGTCATGAGTTAAACATGTGAAAGTAAATTTATCATTATAAATAGAATTTCGTAAAGAAAAAAGGAGAAATCTTCACAAAACTTTACGTGAACTTTACAGTTTATTTAATTTATCTTAATAAAACGTTGATAAACTTATCTTTGGAAACCCCTTCATCCAAAGGAGCCAATGTGGAAAGGCGGAAACAGTATGACTGTTTCCGCCTCTTCTTTTTTTGCGATAATTTACAGAAAAAACAGATTTTTATGAGGTATTTTATTGAATTACTGTATAAATTTGTTTTAATTCCGAAACTTTTGATGGGATAGTCCGTATAAATTATTGTAATGAGAGGAGAGAGGTGCTGCAGATGACAAGTGCACGACAAATCAGTAAATACGTGGGGATTGTAATCGGTGTACTTTTATTGGGAATTGCGGCTTTTACTACTTGGTATACGGTAGATGAATCCGAACAGGCGGTAATCGCTACATTTGGTGCTGTAGATGAAGGTGTAGCAGAACCGGGACTTCATTTTAAGTTGCCATGGCCCATTCAAAAAGTAGAAAAATTATCGAAAGAGACCTTTAGCTTACAGTTTGGATACGATGAAAAAGATGGAGATATTAAAGAGATTCCAAAAGATACAAAAATGATAACAGGCGATGAGAATATCGTACTGGCGGATATGGTGGTCCAGTGGAAAATCACAAGTCCGGAAAAATATTTATATAATGCAGAAGACCCGCAAAAGATTTTATATAACGCAACAAGCGCTTCATTAAGAAGCATTATCGGAAGTTCAAAAATTGATGATGCCTTAACGTCAGGAAAAGCTGAAATTGAAGCCCAGGTGAGAGATTTGCTCTCGAATTTAGTGGAACGCTATGATGTGGGAATCTCGATATTGAGTGTAAAGCTTCAAGATGTGGAACTTCCTAATGATGAAGTGAGAAAAGCTTTTACAAATGTAACGGATGCGCGAGAGATGATGAATACGAAAATCAATGAGGCGAATAAATACCGCAACAAACGAACGAAGGAAGCAGAAGGGGAAAAAGATGCCATTATTTCGAATGCTGAAGGGGATAAAGCGGCCCGCATCCAAACTGCACGCGGAGATGTGGCTGTCTTTGACTCAGTATACAATGAATATAAAAATGCACCGGATATTACGAAGCAGCGTCTTATTTTAGAGACGATCGACCGGGTTCTGCCGGATGCAGAAATTTACATCATGAAAGATGATGGAAATACGATGAAATATTTACCTATCCAGCCGATGGAAAAGAAAAAAGATGCACAAGTGGTTCCACCTGCTAAAGAGGAAGGGGGAGGACAGAATGAGTAACGGGAATATCGTGGATATGAACGAAAAAAAAGGACGTTTCACGGATTGGAAGAAGTATACAAAAGGCGGATTTATCATCTTTTTGATTGTTATCGTTCTTGCTTTTCTTTTGAGCAATATTTTTATTGTCAAAGAAAATGAATATAAAGTGATTCGTCAATTCGGTGAAGTGGTTCGCATTGATTCAGAGCCCGGTTTAAGCTTTAAAATTCCGTTCATTCAATCCGTCACCTCCCTTCCGAAATATCAAATGATCTATGACGTGCAGGAGGCGGAAATCAACACAAAAGATAAGAAGCGGATGCTGGTAGATAATTATGCCGTATGGAAAATCGAAGATCCTAAGAAATTGATTGCCACTGCCCGCTCGGTTGTAAATGCCGAAGCGAAGATGGGGGAGTTTGTTTTCTCCGTCGTTCGTTCTGAGTTGGGGCAATTGAATTATGACGAAATCATTAATGATGAAAAAGCTCAGCGGGGCAGTTTAAATGACCGTGTAACAGAACAAGTGAACGAATTAGTGAAGAAGGGTAATTACGGGATTAAAGTAATTGATGTCCGGATGAAACGTACCGATTTACCCCCTGAAAATGAACAATCCGTTTATACACGCATGATTTCAGAACGGGAAACAAAGGCTCAAGAATATTTATCGATGGGTGACGCGCAAAAAAACCGCATTATCGCCCAAACCGATAAGGAAGTAAAAGAAATGCTGGCAAAAGCCAATGCAGATGCCGAAGTCATACGCGGGCAAGGTGAAACGGAAGCTGGCCGCATTTACAACAGCTCTTATTCGAAAGATCCGGAATTTTATGAGCTTTACCGTACGTTGAATTCTTACGTGAAAACGATTGATGATGAAACAGTTATTGTCCTTCCTGCAGATTCTCCGTATGCTCGAATCTTGATGGGTTATACCAATTAAACGTTAGGTTTTAAAGGGAGCTTCTATCAATGGGAATCTTCCGGGAGGTTAAAACACTGACTTAATAAAACGAGGTCCACCGTTTATGAAGACGGTGGACCTCGTTTTATTAGGCGCTCCCTTTTTCTTTCTGTGCCGGATTCTGCTAGAATAAGATTATCGATGGACAACTTTGTTTAGGTCAATTTGTGTTCTGGCAGGGTATATAGTTTCATAATCGCAGGCCAAGTAACAAAATGGAGGATGACGCATGTCAAAGAAGTTAGTATTAGTAGATGGAAACAGTATTGCCTATCGAGCGTTTTTTGCTCTTCCTTTACTGAACAATGATAAAGGAGTTCATACGAACGCTGTTTATGGCTTTACAATGATGTTAATGCGTATTTTAGAAGAAGAAAAACCGACGCATATGCTTATTGCATTCGATGCGGGTAAAACAACATTCAGGCATGAAACGTTTAAAGAATATAAAGGGGGAAGGCAAAAAACGCCTCCTGAGTTGTCGGAGCAGTTCCCATTTATCCGCGAGCTGCTCGATGCTTATCAAGTTCAGCGCTATGAACTTGTCAACTATGAGGCTGATGATATTATCGGGACATTATCAGCACAGGCAGAACAAGAAGGGTTTGAAGTGAAGGTCATTTCAGGTGATAAAGATTTGCTTCAGCTCGTTTCACTGAATACAACGGTAGATATTACGAGAAAAGGCATTACGGACGTAGATTCGTATACACCGGAAGCTATTGCTGAAAAATACGGTATTACCCCGGGCCAAATCATTGATATGAAGGGGCTTATGGGAGACAGTTCCGATAATATTCCAGGGGTGCCGGGAGTCGGGGAGAAGACGGCACTGAAGTTATTAAAAGAGTACAGTACCGTTGAAAATCTTCTAACATCCATTGAAAATGTGAGCGGGAAAAAGTTAAAAGAAAAATTGGAAGAATACCGTGAACAAGCGTTAATGAGTAAAGAGCTTGCTACCATCTTCCGTGATGCTCCGGTAGAGGTAGAGGTAAATAATCTTACATATGAAGGATATAATGAGGAAAAAGTTATTTCTCTATTCAAAGAGCTTGGTTTTAATTCTTTGTTAGATAAAATGGGGGCACCTGCGGCTGAAATGAAAGAAGACCTTGAAGAAATTCAATTCGAAAGGGTAACCGCCATTGATGAAATCATCCTGCAAGATGAAGCAGCCCTCATTGTCGAAATGACCGATGAAAACTATCACCGTGCAGAGATTATAGGTTTTGGCCTTGCACATGCCGCAGGACAATATTTCATCCCTGCTGAGTTAGCGTTACAATCCTCTTCTTTTAAAACATGGCTTTCTGATGAAACCAAGAAAAAATATGTATTCGATGGGAAGAAAGCTATTGTCGCCCTGAAATGGAGAGGTATAGAAATAAAAGGTATTGATTTTGATTTGTTGATTGCCTCTTATATTCTCAATCCTGCCGATTCGACAGAAGACATGGCGACTATTGCGAGAGGAAAAGGATTTGCCCAATTGCAATCGGATGAAGCGGTTTATGGAAAAGGTGCGAAGCGTCATGTGCCGGAAGAAGGCATATTGGCAGAGCATATTGTGAGGAAAGCCGCAACGTTATATCAGCTTCGTGAACAGATGCTGAAAGAACTTGAAGAAAACGAGCAGTACAAGCTCTTTATAGATTTGGAGATGCCGCTTTCTTTCATCTTGGCAGAAATGGAATATCAAGGGGTGAAGATTGATTCGAGCCGCTTAAATAGTATGGGGTTGGAACTAGGAGAGAGGCTGAAGGAGTTCGAACGAAATATTTATGAATTGGCGGGAACCGAATTTAATATTAACTCGCCTAAGCAGCTCGGTGTCGTATTGTTTGAGAAATTGAATTTGCCGGCCATTAAAAAGACAAAAACCGGTTATTCAACTTCAGCTGATGTATTGGAGCAACTGGCGGACTCCCATGACATCATTCCTCAAATTTTGCATTACCGTCAGCTTGGAAAATTGCAGTCCACATATATTGAGGGGTTAAAGAAAGTCATTCATGAAAAAACGGATAAAGTGCATACGCGTTTCAATCAAACGTTAACCCAAACCGGCCGTTTAAGTTCAACCGATCCTAACCTGCAAAATATTCCGATTCGCCTTGAAGAAGGGAAAAAAATCAGACAAGCGTTTATTCCTTCACAAGAAGGATGGGTTATTTTTGCGGCAGATTATTCTCAAATTGAATTGCGTGTACTGGCGCATATTGCCAATGACGAAAAGCTGATTGACGCCTTCAATCATGATATGGATATTCATACAAAAACGGCAATGGATGTATTTCATGTGAAAGCCGAGGAAGTGACGGCTAATATGAGGCGACAGGCAAAGGCCGTCAACTTTGGAATTGTTTACGGAATTAGTGACTACGGGTTATCCCAAAGTTTGGGCATTACACGAAAAGAAGCGGGTAAATTCATTGATCGCTACCTTGAAAGCTTTCCGGGCGTAAAAGAGTACATGGAAGAGAGTGTACGGGATGCCAAAGAGAAAGGGTATGTGACGACATTATTGCATCGCCGCCGCTATATTCCAGAGATTACGAGCCGGAACTTTAATTTGCGCAGTTTCGCTGAACGGACAGCCATGAATACACCGATTCAAGGAAGCGCGGCAGATATTATTAAACTGGCCATGATTCATATGGCAGCGCGTCTTCAAGAAGAAAAGCTGCAAACGAAGTTATTGCTGCAAGTTCATGATGAATTGATTTTTGAAGCACCTGCTGATGAAATTGAAAAGTTAAAAGAGCTTGTACCTGAAGTAATGGAACAAGCCATTGAATTGGAAGTGCCGTTGAAGGTAGATTATTCATATGGAGCAACATGGTTTGACGCAAAGTAAGTAAAGGAAGTGAATGAAGATGCCTGAACTCCCGGAAGTTGAGACCGTAAGGCGAACACTTATCGAATTGGTTATCGGCAAAACGATTCAACACGTAAAAGTACTGTGGCCTAATATCATTAAACGTCCAGCGGAAGTCCAGCAGTTTCAGGATGCCCTTGTTGGACAAACCATTCGTGATGTCGGCAGGCGGGGAAAGTTTTTGAAAATCTTTTTGGATGACTATGTACTCGTTTCTCATTTAAGAATGGAAGGAAAATATGGGCTGCACCAGAATGAAGAACCATATGATAAACATACACATGTTTTCTTTCAGTTTACGGATGGAACGGAGCTTCGTTATCGAGATGTCCGTAAGTTCGGGACGATGCATTTATTTAAAAAAGGGGAAGAGGAATTGTCTCTCCCATTATCGCATCTTGGGCCTGAACCATTTTCACAGGAATTTACGCCAGAGATGCTATATAGGCAGCTGCAAAAAACGAACCGAAAAATTAAAGCTGTTTTGTTGGACCAAAAAGCGGTAGTGGGCCTCGGGAACATTTATGTCGATGAAGCCTTATTCCGTGCGGGCATCCATCCGGAACGTTTAGCCAATCAATTGAGAGAAGAAGAGGTAACAAATCTTCACCGCGAAATCGTGGATACGTTAACAGAAGCGGTTGAAAAAGGCGGCAGCACCATTCGGACCTATGTCAACACACAGGGACAAATCGGTATGTTTCAGCTTCAGTTGTTTGTATACGGGAAAAAAGGAGAACCATGCGGGCGATGCGGTACCGCCATCGAAAAAACGGTGGTGAGCGGAAGGGGAACCCATATTTGTCCCAAATGTCAGCGTCCGGACCGCTAATCCGAATGGCAAATAATTGAGTTTTCCCGGCAGGTAAGAAGTATAGCTTTATAAGATAAACAATGGATAGGCTCTTTCCATATACTAAACGTAGAAAATCGAATGGAAGGAGCCTAACGATGATTGTTACGCTTTCCTTGTTTTTATTGGCTTTTGCCGTTAGCTTGGATAGTTTTAGTGTAGGGTTGACATATGGTCTTCGCAATATGTTTATTCCATTGAAATCCATTGTGATTATTTCTCTTTGTTCTGCAGCATCACTTATATGTTCAATGATGTTAGGGAAAGGAATTGCCCGTTTCTTTTCTCCCGAGTTAACCGAAAAGCTCGGCGGGTTTATTTTGGTGTTTCTGGGAGCATGGGTGTTGTATCAATTCTTTCGTCCTGATGAAGCGGCATCTCCTCAAAAAGAAGAAAAAATGTTATGGAAGCTGGAAATTAAATCATTTGGTGTTGTGATTCATATTCTGAAAAAACCGACCGCTGCCGATTTTGATCAGTCTGGTTCGATTACGGGCATCGAAGCATTGATGCTCGGCTTGGCTCTGTCTTTAGATGCTTTCGGGGCAGGCATTGGAGCAGCGCTTCTTGGGTATTCACCGGTTTATTTAGCCATGATAGTCGTTCTGATGAGTTCTTCCTTCTTATTAATGGGGATCCGATGCGGGAAAGTGCTCTCTCGTTTAAAATGGATGAGAGCATTCTCTTTCATTCCGGGTGTGGTACTCATTATGATAGGAATTTGGAGATTGTAGCGCTAAAAGAGGATGTTCAAAAAGTCCGGGAAAAATGACCGTCGAATTTCGACGTTAGCTTGCCTCTCCGCTACTCACGTATTAACAGCATACGCTCCGTTGCTCGAGACGGCGCTTCCTTGAACTTCTCGGTCCTTTTTGTCCTCCTTTTTGAACACACACTACACACTAAAAGAAGAAAGGGGAAGCAAATATGGCTCTTATTATAGGCTTAACAGGAGGGATCGCAAGCGGAAAAAGTACGGTTTCCAACATGCTGAGGGAGCTTGCCATTCCTGTCATTGATGCCGATGTCATTGCCAAAGAAGCCGTACAAAAAGATCGGCCGGCCTATAGAGAAATTGTACGTACATTTGGAACAGACATTTTAGCGGAAGATTTACAACTGGATCGATTAAAACTCGGAGCCATTGTGTTTCAAGATGAGAAAAAAAGGCAATTATTGAATCAAATCGTCCATCCTGCAGTTCGAAATGAAATGTTGGCACAAAAGGAGTTTTTTTTACAAGAAGGATATGAAACGGTCGTATTGGATATCCCGCTTTTGTTTGAAAGTAAATTAACCGCTCTGGTAGATAAGGTACTCCTTGTGTTTGTCGACGATTCCATTCAACTCGAAAGGTTAATGGCCAGAAACAATTTTACAAAAGAAGAAGCAGAGGCGAGGATTGGGTCGCAAATGCCTCTTCAGGAAAAAGTGTCTCTTGCAGATGAAGTGATCAATAACAACGGCACCATGGAAGAAACGAAAGAGCAGCTATTATATGTGCTTGCGAAATGGAATGTGGTTGTGGAGGATTCCCGCTGAATGAAGGGTTACTTTATATAGGTGATGTTAAAGTTTAGTGATTGAAAATCATCCTCATTGTTTAACAGTGGCTGTATATAAAATAGTGTATGTAACAAGACGGAGGAAACGGTATGCTTTTTATACCGTTTCCTCCGTCTTGTTTTATTGTTCAGAATATTTTTATTTTAGAAATTAGACATTTTAATCAACCGTTTTCATTTTAAATGTGTTATACTTTATTTGTGATAAACGACGAATAAGTATAACATATATAGAGAGGGGATTAGCCATGAAAGCAAGAGTTGCTATTAATGGTTTCGGAAGAATAGGGAGAATGGTGTTTCGCAATATCATAAATGAGGAAAATGTTGAGGTTGTAGCTATTAATGCAAGCTACCCGGCTGAGACACTGGCTCATTTAGTAAAATATGATTCCGTACACGGCAAATTTGCTGGAGAGGTTATTCCAGTGGATGACGCTCTGATTGTAAACGGTAAAACGGTTCGCCTTTTAAACTCGCGTGATCCTTTAAACTTACCATGGAAAGACTTGAATATTGATCTTGTCATTGAAGCGACAGGCAAATTCAATTCACGAGATAAGGCAAAGTTTCACTTGGAAGCTGGGGCGAAGAAAGTAGTATTAACAGCTCCGGGAAAAGATGAAGATATAACAATCGTCATGGGGGTCAATGAACAAAAATTTGATATTGATAATCATTTCATTATCTCCAATGCTTCTTGTACAACAAACTGTTTGGCACCGGTTGTAAAGGTGTTAGATGATGCATTTGGAATTGAAAATGGTTTAATGACAACGGTTCATGCTTATACAAATGATCAAAAAAATATCGATAATCCTCATAAAGATTTACGCCGTGCCCGCTCATGCGCTCAGTCTATTATTCCAACTACAACAGGGGCAGCGAAAGCTTTATCATTAGTATTGCCTCATTTACAGGGGAAACTGCACGGTATGGCATTGCGTGTGCCAACACCAAACGTATCATTGGTAGACTTAGTGGTAGATGTGAAAAAGGACGTAACGGTAGACGAAATCAATGAAGTATTCGCTAAAGCTGCTAACGGTCCATTAAAGGGGATATTGGATTTCACGGTCGAACCGCTTGTTTCCATCGATTTTAACACCAATTCTCATTCTGCCATTGTGGATGGTCTTTCGACAATGGTTATGGATGGCCGAAAAGTGAAGGTACTTGCTTGGTATGATAACGAATGGGGCTACTCAACAAGAGTGGTCGATTTAGTGAAATATATTGCGGTCAAAATGGCCCAGCCCTCGGTAGTGAAGATTGGTTAAATCAACCATTGTTGTGGGATAAATAAATCATCTAAAAATGCGCCTAAGCCATTATCAGGTTAGGCGCATTTTATTTTGATGTTTATCTTGTTCTTTTTGGGTTAAAGTAATAGACAAACGCAAACACACCCTTTAACATTTTAGAATAATTTGTAAAGGTATTCATGAAAAAAATGAAAATCACGTGTTGCAAAATTAGATTAAACAAAGTATACTATTTTTCGTGAACTTCTTAAGCCGCTTCGGCAATGTGGCTACTTAAAGGGTTAGGACCTCTCTGGACTAACTTTCCCCCGTGGTAGTTGGCATTCCATATAGCAAAGGATTTCATGAATAGTCGATCAAAATTTGTTAAAGGGGGAAGTATTATTATGGAAACAATGGGTCGTCACGTAATCTCAGAATTATGGGGTTGCGATTTTGATAAGTTAAATGATATCGAGTATATTGAAAAAACATTCGTAGATGCTGCATTAAAAACAGGTGCTGAGGTTCGTGAAGTAGCGTTTCACAAATTTGCTCCACAAGGTGTAAGTGGTGTCGTCATTATTTCTGAATCACACTTAACTATCCACAGCTTTCCTGAGCATGGTTATGCGAGCATCGATGTATATACATGTGGGGATTTAGATCCTACAATTGCTGCTGATTATATTGCAGAAGCATTAGGAGCTCAAACACGCGAAACAATTGAAGTACCGCGCGGTATGGGTCCTGTTCAAGTGAAACAAGCACAAGTTAAAGCTCTTTAATGAATGGAATGTTAAAAGCGGATGAGAGGTGTATTTTATGCACCTCTTTTTATTATATAAGCGGTTGACAAGAGCCCCTTACGGGCTCTTGTCAACCGCTTATATGTAGCTTATTCAGGATGTAAGAACCAAAAGGCGTAAATAGGAAAAAATCGATAGAAAATGTTAAACATTTGAGTTGTATTTATAAAGATCAAAAAGGAGCTGAAGTAATGGGTTTGCTGCAATCTATAAAGCAAGTATTCTCTAATCATTGTGAAACGTCGGACAAGCATCAGGATTTGCACTTGAGAACACATTACTATAAAACAACGACTGCCCATGCTTTTACTGAAGTAAAGAAATTGATTGAAGGGCTGGACGGTTTTGAACTGTTGGCGGCAACTGAAGAGTACGGGGAATTGAGCGTTAATGTGAAAAAAGGAAAAAAAGCTTTTATGGTGATAAGCATCGTATCGGTTAGACCGTTTGAGACGGCTGTCGATTTCTCCATTACCACGGAAACGAAACTGCTTTCGATGGATTTCGGGTATAGTAAGGCGTTAGCCAAAAAAATGTATGAACTTCTTGACCAAAAGATGATGTTATCCAAAGGGTGATGTTCCAAAAGGAAGTAATCGTCAGATTTGCGTAGGATAGTCTTGTATTCGTACGTCATTTTCTATAAGATGAAAATAAAAGAAATTATTGGAGCTGAGAGAATGAAGTGCCCTTCTTGTCATTTTAATGGAACAAGAGTATTAGACTCTCGTCCTATTGAAGAGGGACGGTCTATTCGAAGAAGACGCGAATGTGAACAATGCCATTATCGATTTACAACGTTTGAGAAAGTGGAGGAAACTCCTCTTATCGTCGTTAAAAAAGATGGAGCGAGAGAAGAATTTAGCAAAGATAAATTATTGCGCGGATTGATCAAGGCGTGTGAGAAGCGCCCTGTTACCTTAAAACAGCTTGAAGATACGATCTTTGACATTGAAAAAGAGCTGCGCAGCCAAGGAGCAGCTGAAGTTCAATCAGAATCAGTGGGTGAGATGGTAATGGAGCGTTTGGCAAAGATCGATGAAGTAGCCTATGTACGTTTTGCTTCTGTTTACCGACAATTTAAAGATATTAATGTATTTATTGATGAGTTGAAAGAACTAATAAAAAAAGAACGCGCGTAAAAAGAGCTCATAAGGATTCCTTAAAGCTCTTTTTTTAGCTTCATTTGATTTTTTTCTTAAATATGGAAAAGATGAAAAGAAACCTTATACTCAAGTTTTGGTGAATATATAATTGTTCTTTTATTTAGTCCTTTTCTGAAAGGTTGTTGCTTTTGGACTGCGGGCAAGAGGGTGCTTGGCTTGGCCAGTTTTTACATAGATGCATCCAACTTAATTTTTTAGTGGATTGTAAAGAAAGGTTCGAATGATATGACAGAACAGCATTGGAAAGAATTGATTCCTGTAGACCGGTATATAGTCCGCTCAAACGGCATTCTGCAAGACAATGATCGTAAAATATTAACGATGCTTTACCAGCCGTTGATTGGTTCTTTATGCTTTAGCTTATATATGACCCTTTGGAGTGAATTGGAACAAGATCGTTTATGGGGAAAAGAAGCCACTCACCATTCATTGATGGCGATGATGCAAACAAATTTAAAGAGTATTTATGAAGAACGTATGAAACTGGAAGGAATCGGATTATTACAAACGTACGTGAGGCAAGATGGTGACAGCCGCTTATTTGTGTATGAACTCATCCCTCCGTTGACCCCCGAGCAGTTTTTTAATGATGGCGTATTAAATATTTATCTCTATAATCGACTGGGAAAAACGATTTTTCAAAAAGTGAAAACGTATTTCTCGGATCGCTCATTGGAACAGGGCGAATTCCAGTCCATTACCCGTTCTTTTAATGAGGTGTTTTACTCTCTTCATACGAGTCAAATGATTAGCAATACCGGAGAAGAGGCGAAGCAAGATCTTCAGATAGATCCGTCTTTTCAATATATGTCCACTTCTTCTAAAGCACAAATCGATATTGAGGATGATACCTTTAATTTCGATTTGTTCTATGCAGGGCTTAGTGAATCTCTTATACCCAAAAAGGCTATTACAACTAAGGTGAAAAATGCGATAAAAAAACTGTCCTTCTTATATGGTATTGACCCGCTGCAAATGAAAAATGTAGTCCTTCAGTCATTAGATGAGAATGACCAAATCGACATTGAATTACTGAGGAAAGCGTCCCGTGACTTTTATCAATTTGAACAGGGAGACCAGCTTCCTCATCTTGTGGAAAGGGTTCAGCCGCCGGCTTTGCGAACGATGAAAGAGAAAGAGCCAGAGACGCAAGAAGAACAGCTGATTCGTCAGTTAGAATTGATTTCTCCGAAACAGTTGTTGGTGCAATTATCAGGGGGAGCGGAGCCGGCTAAAGCAGATTTGCAAATTATAGAAGATGTTTTATTTCAGCAAAAATTAACTCCGGGTGTTGCCAATGTCTTAATTTATTATGTCATGTTACGGTCGGATATGAAGCTTTCGAAAGCGTACGTCGAAAAAATCGCAAGTCATTGGGCAAGAAAAAATATCCAAACGGTCAAAGAAGCGATGGACTTGGCAAAACGTGAGCATAAACAGTACCAAAAATGGACGGAATCAAAGCAAACAAAACGCTCAAGCACTAAAAAGTCTGTACGGAAGGAAAAAGTACCGGATTGGCTTCAAAACAAAAAAGAGGAAAAGAAAGAGCCAGTAAAAGAAGAAATACCTGCCGTTTTGGATTTTGAAGAAGAAAAACGCAAGCTGGAAGAAGAGCTCAAACAATATCGTCAGCCCAAACAGCCATAAAGTGAAACTGCAACAAGTAAAGTGTTATTTCCTGGGCAGCCGATTGTGGATGCGACTTAATTGAATGAAGAACTGTCCGATGATTTAGTAGAATTTATATAGATCAATGAGCCAGAAAGCGGTGAGAGAAAAAATGCAGCGAATAAATAATGCTTTACAAGATCTAGTCAAAAAAGAGGATTTTCAGCAAAGGTTTCAATCATTGAAAAAACAAGTGATGAAAGATCCTGATGTCAGAGCTTTTATCAAGGAACATCAAGAAACGATAGATGAACAAATGCTTGATCGAAGTTTAATTAAATTGTATGAATATACGACACAAAGCCGGCGCTGTGAACGTTGTGAATCGCTTGGAAAATGTATCAACATGCTCCAAGGGTATCAGCCCCGTTTGGTTATTCAGGGGAAGGTGATTGATTTGCAATATGAGCGCTGTCCAAGTAAGGTTCGTGAAGATGAGCGAAAAGAACAGGAAGCATTCATTCAAAGTCTATACGTACCTAAAGATATTTTGCGAGCTTCTCTGGCTGATATTGAAATCGAGCAGGGCCGAATTGAAGCCATTAAATTAGCCCATGAATTTGTGAGAAATTATGATCCTGACAAGAAAATGAAGGGGCTTTATTTATATGGTCCATTCGGTGTCGGAAAAACATATTTATTAGGAGCGATTGCCAATCAGTTAGCGGAGCAGAAAGTACGATCCCTTATCGTTTATTTACCGGAATTTTTACGAGAGTTAAAAGGGTCCTTTCAAGATCAGACATTTAATGAAAAGATTGAATTTGTCAAGAAAGCACCTGTGTTGATGCTGGACGATATTGGAGCGGAGTCGGTTACAAGCTGGATGAGAGACGATGTACTTGGAGCCATTTTGCAATTTCGTATGCTGGAAAATTTACCGACTTTTTTTACTTCCAATTTAAACTTAAGTGAAATGGAACATCATTTGACTTATACACAGAGGGGAGAAGAAGAAAAAGTCAAAGCGGCACGAATTATGGAACGAATTAAAGCCCTTTCTATTCCTGTGGAAGCAGCCGGGCGAAATAAAAGAGAGTAAAAAATGAGCAAGTAGCCTATACTTGCTCATTTTTTGCGGAAACCCCCATATACATATTAATAATAAGCGTGTCCTAAAGGGGGGATATGATTGATCAAGGTATTTTTTCGATGTGAAAAAGACGCACGAATAATTTACGAATGGTTATGTGCGCGTCAAAGCGCTTTATTATATTTGGATCAATGCTTTCAGTTAATCGAACCGAAATTATTGACGATTGACCCGTCCTCGAATCAGGAAGTCGTAATAGAAAAATTAGTCATTCCCGTATTGAAAGATTATGTATTGACGTATAAAGAACAAGAAATTATGATGAGTATCCTGCAAGAAATGTTTTTTTATACAGACGAAGAAGAACGGCTGCAAATCATGGCGATGATTCATTCTGTTATGGATGGAGAACGGAAAGGTATTCCAAAGAAAGACTTTTTTCAATCAAAAGAGGAACTGATCACAGACTCCTTACAGCGCTTCATTATCGGAAATGTGACCTTTACATTTGAGTCTTTTATGCAATTTCGATTGAAAGACTATGTCAAGCGGCTTATGTATTATGTGGAGCAGGGCATCGATGAGTATAAGTTCGAACAAGATTATCAAGATTTATTGGAGCAGCTCCGTCATGTGGTTGCCACCCAAGCCCCAAAAGCAAAGAGTATTCATGTTGTGTATGATGAGCAGTTTTATTTTTACGATGAACAGCTTTTGGAAATTAAGGAAGAACAGAGAAAACGTTACAGGGAAGAATTGGTTTCGTATCATCAAACTCTGTACATAGACGAGCATGTGATTCAACCGCTTTTAGCGATGGCTCCTTCCCATATTTATATTTATACGGACAGCCCGTCCCATTCTATCTTTTTTACGATTCAAAACATTTTTCAAGAAAAAGTGACGATTCGTCCGAAGCGAAATTTTAGCTTAGTATATGAAAGCAAGTATGGACTAGAGGTTGATTTCTAGAAATAAAGAACTTATAATGAACACATACTCTTATATGGATACAAAGTTATGATGAGGACATGAGTGTATTTTTACGGTTTACAGAGAGGGAGGCCGAGGCTGCAAGCTTCCTAACACGGAAAATAAACTTACCGCCTCTAAACTTCAGTAGTGAACGAATGATGCATTCCAGTAATTACTGACGGTATTGCCGTTATCAATTCTTGAGCTGTTTTGGTATACAGAAGATGGTATCTTTTCTCGTTGAGCAACGAAGGGACTTCCCGCTGATCATCGCCGACTTGAAGGCGAAGGAGAAGCAAGAAGGCCGAGGCGTGAAGGAAGTGAAGACTCGGAGTGTATGTTTTTATACATGAGAATCGAAACGACTGAGCAATGAAGAGATTCACCGCTGATCATTCGCCGAAACAGGAACAAGGGTGGAACCACGATATAGTGAAATATACTCGTCCCTTCTTTTAGGGACGGGTTTTTTTATTTGTTCAACAAACGAGGGATATAGCGGGATTCGTCCTCTTTCACTCGTTTTAAGAGCGTAATTCCCATTTTTTATTGAATTTCACATAACAAAAGGAGTGTAACAACATGTCTGATATGATTAAAATCTCATTTCCGGATGGTGCCGTAAAGGAGTTTCCGAAAGGCTCGACAACAGAAGACATTGCCGGTTCAATCAGCCCGGGATTAAAGAAAAAATCCATCGCTGGAAAATGGAACGGTGAACTTGTCGATTTACGTACACCGCTTCAAGAAGACGGAGCGATCGAGATTGTCACACAAGATACACAAGATGCATTGGAAATCATGCGCCATAGTACAGCCCATCTAATGGCTCAAGCGATTAAACGCTTATATAAAGATGTGAAGCTGGGGATTGGTCCTGTTATTGAAAATGGTTTCTATTATGACATTGATATGGAAGAGTCGATTACTCCAGAAGACTTGGCTAACATTGAAAAAGAAATGAAAAAGATTGTAAACGAAAACATGGAAATCGTTCGTAAAGAAGTATCTCGTGAAGATGCGATGAAGCTTTACGAAGAGCTTGGGGATAACCTAAAGCTTGAATTGATTGAAGCGATTCCTGCCGGTGAAACGTTGTCAATCTATGAACAAGGAGAGTTTTTCGATCTTTGCCGCGGGGTTCACGTTCCGTCAACAGGCAAGATCAAAGAATTCAAATTGTTGAGCATTGCCGGTGCGTACTGGCGCGGTGACAGCAAAAATAAAATGCTTCAGCGCATTTACGGTACAGCTTTCTTCAAAAAAGAAGAGTTAGCGGAGCATCTTCGTTTATTAGAAGAAGCAAAAGAGCGTGATCACCGCAAGCTTGGAAAAGAATTGAGCTTATTCACTAACTCCCAAAAAGTGGGGCAAGGTCTTCCGTTGTGGCTTCCGAAAGGTGCTGCAATTCGTCGCGTTATTGAGCGTTATATTGTGGATAAAGAAGAGCGTCTAGGTTATCAACATGTGTATACACCAGTGTTGGGAAGTGTTGAGCTCTATAAAACGTCCGGTCACTGGGATCATTATCAAGATGGTATGTTCCCAGCAATGGAGATGGATAATGAGCAGCTTGTTCTTCGCCCGATGAACTGCCCTCACCATATGATGATTTACAAAAATGAAATTCACAGCTACCGCCAATTGCCGATCCGCATTGCTGAGCTAGGTACAATGCATCGTTACGAAATGTCAGGCGCATTATCAGGATTGCAGCGTGTACGTGGTATGACATTAAATGATGCCCATATTTTCGTGCGTCCTGACCAAATCAAGGATGAGTTTAAGCGTGTAGTGAACTTAGTGTTGGCGGTATATAAAGATTTCGGCTTAGAAGATTATTCTTTCCGTTTATCTTACCGTGACCCTCAAGATACAGAAAAGTATTATGATGATGATGCAATGTGGGAAAAAGCACAAAGCATGCTGAAGGAAGCAATGGATGAGCTTGGTTTAGATTATTACGAAGCAGAAGGCGAAGCTGCATTCTATGGTCCGAAGCTCGATGTTCAAGTTCGCACGGCACTTGGCAAGGATGAAACGTTATCAACTGTACAGCTTGATTTCTTATTACCTGAGCGTTTTGACTTAACATATGTTGGGGAAGACGGTAAGCCACATCGTCCAGTTGTTATCCATCGTGGTGTTGTATCGACAATGGAACGCTTTGTGGCCTTCTTGATTGAAGAGTATAAAGGTGCGTTCCCAACTTGGTTGGCACCGGTTCAAGTACAGGTGATCCCTGTATCTCCTGGAGTACACTTGGATTATGCAAAACAAGTTCAAGAAAAATTACAGCTTGAAGGCTTCCGTGTAGAATTAGACGAGCGTGATGAAAAGATTGGCTACAAAATCAGGGAAGCACAAATGCAAAAAACACCATACATGCTTGTAGTGGGGGATAAAGAGGTTGAAGAAGGCGCAGTAAACGTGCGTAAATATGGTGAGCAAAAGTCAGAGACAATTGACTTTGAACAATTTATTTCTGCTCTAAAACAAGAGGTAGCAAGATAAAGGAAACTTCTATCAGTGGGGGGCTTCACCCCCTACTGATGGTTAGTTAGGCCCGCATGATGCGGGTCACGCAGACGTTGCCGCAGGACGCGGCGATGTTAGTCTGTGTTCCTGTAATCGGGCTTTTACGGGCAGTTACCCCCCCGCTTAGACTTCTTAGATTTCTCTCAAGCCTTGGAGTGAGGGGCTTACTGCCCGTTAATGAGGGATAAAAGAAAAAAAGTTATTGCGTTGATACAATAATTCTGTTAGAATTATTTTTGTTGCGATTAGAGTAGCTTTCTTGATTGACATAGCTGGATAAGCATGTTACAATTCTGAAAGGTAATTGAATACTTGTTTGTGTAAAAGCAGAAGCACCCGCTTCTCACCTGATTGACGCATGAAGCAGTTGACAGGTATGAATTTGACTATTTACTTATTTGTAAATATAAAGTGTGGGTGCAGTATGTACTCACACTTTTTTTGTGGGCTGACTTGCAATTGCTCAAACGATGTATTCGACGATAAAACCTTGGAGGTGGCTACTTATTAGCAAGGATATGATGGTGAACGAGGGCATTCGTGCCCGCGAAGTTCGTTTAATCGACCAAAACGGGGAACAATTAGGAATTAAAACGAAGCAAGAAGCATTAGAAATTGCTACGCGAGTAAATCAGGATCTTGTCATGGTTGCTCCAAATGCGAAACCGCCGGTATGCCGTATTATGGACTACGGTAAATTTCGCTTCGAGCAGCAAAAGAAAGATAAGGAAGCTCGTAAAAATCAAAAGATTATCAGCTTAAAAGAAGTTCGTTTAAGTCCGACGATTGATCAACATGACTTTGATACGAAACTTCGCAATGCACGTAAGTTCCTTGAAAAAGGCGATAAAGTGAAAGCGAGCATTCGCTTTAAGGGTCGTGCAATTACGCATAAGGAAATCGGTCAGCGAGTACTTGATCGTTTCTCAGAAGCTTGTGCGGATGTAGGATCAATAGAGGCTGCTCCTAAAATGGACGGACGCAGCATGTTCTTAGTTTTAGCACCTAAAAACGAAAAACAATAAAACGAGGAGGAACACACAATGCCAAAAATGAAAACACACCGCGGCGCTGCAAAGCGTTTCAAGAAAACTGGATCTGGTAAGCTTAAACGCTCTCATGCTTACACAAGCCACTTATTTGCTAACAAATCAACAAAGCAAAAGCGTAAACTTCGCAAAGGTGCTGTAGTAAGCACAGGCGATTACAAACGCATCCGTTTCTTATTAGTTAACATGAAATAATTTCGGTTTAGGATAGATAATACAGGAGGGAAACAACTATGCCACGTGTAAAAGGCGGTACAGTAACACGCAAACGTCGTAAAAGAGTATTAAAATTAGCAAAAGGTTATTTCGGTTCTAAACATACATTATATAAAGTTGCCAACCAACAAGTAATGAAATCTTTAATGTATGCTTACCGCGATCGTCGCCAGAAAAAACGCGACTTCCGTAAATTATGGATCACTCGTATCAACGCTGCTGCTCGTATGAACGGTCTTTCTTACAGCCGTTTAATGCATGGTTTAAAAGTAGCTGGTATCGAAGTTAACCGTAAAATGTTAGCTGAGCTAGCTGTTAGCGATGAAAAAGCATTCGCTGAATTAGCAACTGTTGCAAAAAGCAACTTGAAATAATTTAAAAGCCTCCTTCTTTAAAGAAGGAGGCTTTTCCTCATTTTATGGACAATTCATTTCCAAAAGGAGCATACATGATGAAGGATTTTTGGCTGATTTATTATCTATGTGTCAACATAACGGGAATCACACTGATGGGTGTCGATAAAAACAGAGCGAAAAACCGCGGGTGGCGAATCAAAGAGTCCACCATCTGGCTATGTTCATTAGCTGGAGGTGCCATTGGATCAACTTTAGGAATGCGCATGTTTCGCCATAAAACAAAGCATTTGCAATTCAAACTGGGTCTTCCGTTGTTTGCGGTTATCCATGCCTTTATTCTATTTAGGGTCATTTAGTTAATTTGTTTTCAGTAAAATGGGGCGTTAACAAATTATCGGTTTTCCTGGATGCCCAAAAAGGATTCATTTGAAAAGAGCCGAGCCATATGTTTTCATGGCTCGGCTCTTTTTATTGAAGGAACTCTTTGATGGGACTTTTCCACTCCAGCTTGGCGTAAGGATATAAAAATTGCACTTCTTGTTCAATTCTGGAAAAATCAACGCGTGAGAGCCCTTCCAGCTTTTCCGTATCACGGATGGAGATAATAATTGAAATGACCTCGAATGAGTCAGGAGTAGTCCCTAAATATTTTTCTCCTTCAAATAATACCCCTTTATATGTGAGCAAAAAATTTTTGCGGACATTTCCCTTTTCATCCAGGAGGTAAAATTCTTTTTTCTCATGTGCATGTTCAAGTTTTCGCATGGGATTGGTAAAGTAACGAACCGCTTTGTAAATAAGATAGAAAAAAGCGGCGATAATGAGTAGACGCAATAGCACAACAATCATTTCTTGTCCCTCCTTATTCCATATTTCTCTACTTTACGTAGAAGTTCTCAAAAGGTTTCAAGTTTCCTCCAATTTGCTATAATTTTTAAGTGAAAACCTTTTTAAGTCTATTCAAGCTGTCAGAATAAAAAGCCATGGATAGGATAAAAAGCGAAAACGAATGTTAAACAATTAAATTAGATTTAATTATCAAAAGGAGACAATACAATGAATTTTGAACAATTATTTGAAATGCAAAGACAGCTCGATCAGCATATTGAAGAAAAGCATGGATTGCAGCAGGAAAGGTTAGTGGAACGAAAAACTCTAGCCTTATTAGTAGAAGTGGGAGAGCTTGCGAATGAAACACGCTGTTTTAAGTTTTGGAGTGTCAAACCTCCGGCAGCGAATGAAACCATTTTAGAGGAGTATGTAGACGGTATTCATTTCTTATTATCTCTTGGTCTTGAGCTGGAAATCGAGGAACACACCAACATCCCAACGTCAAAAATGAATCATACATTAACAGATCAATTTTTAAAGGTATATGAGTGCATCTCGCATTTTCAAGCAAATATCTCACAAGATACATACATTAACATGTTTTCGCAATACTTAATATTAGGTGAATTGCTCGGGTTTTCCGCAGAAGATGTGAAACGAGCATATATTGTGAAAAACGAAGTGAACTTTCAGCGTCAAGAGCAAGGCTACTGATTCGTTTTTTAAATGATTGTTCTGTATAATATTAGTAATGTGTGTTAAATAAGGAGGTTTATGTATATTATGGCTAAATTGGATGAAACATTGACAATGCTCAAAGATTTGACTGATGCCAAAGGGATTCCCGGAAATGAACGTGAACCGCGAGAAGTGATGAAAAAGTATATTGAACCTTATGCCGATGAAGTGACAACAGATGGATTAGGGAGCTTGATTGCTAAAAAAACAGGGAAAGAAAACGGCCCTAAAATCATGGTGGCAGGTCACTTGGATGAAGTCGGCTTTATGATAACCCAAATTGATGATAAAGGGTTCCTGCGTTTCCAGACAGTTGGCGGCTGGTGGTCTCAAGTGATGCTTGCCCAACGTGTGACGATTGTGACGAAAAAGGGAGACGTGACAGGAGTTATTGGTTCTAAACCACCCCATATTTTATCGCCGGAAGCACGTAAAAAGCCGGTTGAAATTAAAGATATGTTCATCGATATTGGAGCATCCAGCAAAGAGGAAGCGATGGAGTGGGGCGTCCGACCGGGCGATCAAGTTGTCCCTTATTTTGAATTCACCGTATTAAACAATGAAAAAATGTTGTTGGCGAAAGCATGGGACAACCGCATCGGTTGTGCGATTGCCATCGATGTTTTAAAGCAGTTAAAAGGTTCGGATCACCCAAACGTTGTATACGGTGTCGGGACTGTTCAAGAAGAAGTGGGACTGCGCGGTGCGAAAACGTCAGCGAACTTCATCCAGCCGGACATTGCGTTCGGTGTAGATGTCGGGATTGCGGGAGACACACCTGGCGTATCAGAGAAGGAAGCGATGGGGAAAATGGGGAAAGGCCCGCAAATCATTTTATATGATGCTTCCATGGTCTCCCATAAGGGATTACGTGATTTTGTGACGGATACAGCGGATGAATTGGATATTCCATATCAATTTGATTCCATGGCAGGGGGCGGTACGGACTCAGGTGCTATCCACGTTTCAGCAAACGGAGTGCCCGCTTTGTCGATTACCATTGCTACCCGTTATATTCACTCCCATGCAGCGATGCTTCATCGAGATGATTACGAAAACGCCGTAAAGCTTATTGCGGAAGTGATTAAACGATTAGATGAAGAGACCGTAAAAAACATTACTTTCAATTAATAAGAAAAGACGGTTGGGGAACCAACCGTCTTTTCTTATTGTCTAGCTGCGTTTCCTAGCACATTACGGGAAAAGATAATTGCTCTCATAAGACAAAAAGTGCCTTATGGATCAATCTCTTTTTCCTTGGGCTTACAGGATGTGAGTCATGCCGACGTTGCCAAAGGACTGGCGGCTTTAGTCGGCCTTCTGTGAACAGTAGCCTTCGCTTGAAGCATACGGATGTGCAAATGAAGCCGTGGAGATTGACGTCACGCCCTTAGGTTTCGTTCTTTCTAGTGCAGTCCTTTTTCAAGAGTTGACAGCATTTCGTTTTTGTCTTGCTCGTTTGAATTTTTCCAGATGACTTCGAATAAAACGCCTAAACCTGGAAGCATTTTTTCTTCGCCGCTTTGGATGGCATCCATAATGGTTGCTTCGAGTTCTTGTTGTGAATTTCCCGAAACATTTGATATAATGGCATTTCGTAAATTTAAGCTCATTTTCATCACCTCAAATTTAGTGTGAAATTACACTGTTATTGTGAGTCTTATTATGATTTTCTATGTAAGAAGAATTAAGCTATAATGTTATAAGCAGTTGACAAGCTCCCGTACGGGAGCTTGTCAACTGCTTATCGAGAACCTTTGTGAGCGTATTCGAGATGGAAGAGCGCAAAAGCATGGATAGGAGCAAATCAATAATAAATATTCAAATATTGAATTGATTTTATATAAAAGAAGGAGACAGAACGGTGAAGAGAATCGATTCGGTGAAAAATCCACAAGTGAAAATGTGGAAAAAATTGCATACGAAAAAAGAAAGGGATAAAAACGGTTTATTTTTAGTGGAAGGCTATCATTTAGTCGAAGAAGCGCTTCGGACGAAACAAACGGTAAAAGAACTAATCATATCAGAAGAAGCGAATATTCCTTCCAGCTGGGATGTGGATGATGTTTCCATTGTTGTGGTCGCCGGCGACATCATGAAGGCGATTTCGGATACGGAAACACCGCAAGGAATAGCTGCAGTTTGTTATCAACAAAAAAACGATGAGATTCCTGAAGGTGTGAACAAAGTTCTATTAATCGATGCTGTTCAAGATCCTGGGAATTTGGGTACGATGATTCGAACGGCGGATGCCGCTGGAGTGGAATTGGTAGTAGTCGGGACCGGAAGCGTCGATTTATACAACAGTAAGGTGATTCGTTCGACTCAAGGAGCCATTTTTCATTTACCGGTTATTAAAGGGCAGCTGGAGGAAATGATTCCCGCTCTTAAACATCGAGGCATTTCAGTTTATGGCACGTCCTTAAATGATGCAAAACCTTATATGGATGTGCAGCCAAGCCATTCCTTTGCTCTTTTGGTAGGGAATGAAGGAAGCGGAGTGGCAGATTCGTTATTGGAGCAGACGGATGAAAATTTATATATTCCGATTTACGGGAAGAGCGAGTCGCTCAATGTGGCAGTCGCAGCAGGTATTTTGCTGTATTATTTACGCGGCAGGTAGTTGCAACATTAATTCATTTTCCATATAATAAAGAAAATGAATTACATATGAAAAAGCAAAGACGGAGAACAGTAGCTTATTACGCGCCATTTAGGGAGAAAATGCCGTGACTGAAAGCATTTTTATGGTAGACATAAGTGAATTCGCCTCCTGAGCTGACACTTGGACCATCAATAAGATGTAAAGGTGTTCCGGTTTATACCGTTATGTAGCTTAAGTTGTACGGCATATGTTTGTTTTGCCGTAAATAAGGGTGGTACCGCGATCAAACCTCGTCCCTTTCCGGGAGGAGGTTTTTTGTATTTTCATGAAAAGATGGATCATATAAAGGAGGAAGTTTGAGCATGAAAGAACGTTTAAAAGAGCTGCAGCAAGAAGCGATTGCAAAGATTGAAACGGCAACTGATTTAAAAGCGCTAAACGATGTGCGTGTCGCTTACCTTGGGAAAAAGGGGCCTATCACAGAGGTTTTGCGTGGAATGGGAAAATTATCGGCTGAGGAGCGTCCTGTCATGGGAGCATTGGCAAATGACGTTCGTGAAGCGATTGCTTCAAGTTTGGAAGCAAAACAAAAGGGGCTGGAACAAGCGGAAGTCGAGCAAAGATTAGCATCTGAGACCATTGATGTGACGCTTCCTGGGCGCCCTGTGAAAGTAGGAAATCATCATCCGTTAACAGCGGTAGTAGAAGAAATTGAAGATTTATTTCTGGGCATGGGCTATTCGATTGCCGAAGGTCCTGAAGTAGAGAAAGACTACTACAACTTTGAAGCGTTGAACTTGCCGAAAGGCCACCCTGCACGCGATATGCAAGATTCCTTCTATATTACAGAGGAAATTTTACTTCGCACGCATACATCTCCGGTACAGGCGCGTACGATGGAGAAAAACGAAGGGAAAGGGCCGATTAAAATCATTTGCCCTGGTAAAGTGTATCGCCGTGATAATGATGATGCGACACATTCCCATCAGTTCACGCAAATTGAGGGTCTTGTGATTGATGAAAACATTCGCATGAGCGATTTAAAAGGTACACTTGAAGTGTTTGCGAAAAAAATGTTCGGTGAAGAGCGTGAAATCCGTTTGCGCCCCAGCTTCTTCCCGTTTACTGAACCATCTGTTGAGGTGGACGTATCTTGTCATAAGTGCGGCGGCAAAGGCTGTAATGTATGTAAGAAAACAGGCTGGATTGAAATTTTAGGTGCCGGGATGGTTCACCCGAACGTGCTTGAAATGGCCGGCTATGATTCGAAGAAATATCAAGGGTTCGCTTTCGGTATGGGACCGGAGCGTATTGCGATGTTAAAGTATGGCGTAGATGATATTCGTCATTTCTATACAAATGATGTACGTTTCTTACAACAATTTAAACGAGCATAAAGGGAGGGATTGCACATGTTTGTATCATATCGTTGGTTACAAGAGTATGTGGATTTAACAGGGATTTCAGCAGAAGAATTAGCTGAAAAGATTACAAGAAGCGGAATTGAAGTAGAAGGCGTAGAAGATTTAGGAGAAGGAGTCAGCGGTGTCGTCATCGGTCATGTTGTAGAACGCGAACAGCATCCGAATGCCGATAAACTGAATAAATGTTTAGTGGATCTTGGGGAAGGCGAGCCAGTTCAAATTATTTGCGGAGCACCCAATGTGGCCCAAGGTCAAAAAGTGGCCGTAGCCAAAGTCGGAGCCGTTTTACCAGGCAACTTCAAAATTAAAAAAGCAAAACTTCGCGGTGAAGAATCAAACGGAATGATTTGTTCCCTTCAAGAGCTTGGAGTAGAAGGGAAACTTGTGGCGAAAGAATATCAAGAAGGAATTTTCGTCTTTCCGAACGATGTAGAACCAGGGGCAGATGCATTGGAACTGTTGAATTTAAATGATAAGGTATTGGAGCTAGGATTGACGCCAAACCGTTCTGACGCCCTAAGCATGTTAGGGGTTGCCCATGAAGTGGCGGCTATTTTAGGACGTGAGGTCAAATATCCGGAAGTAGCCTTAGAAACGAACAATGAGAAAGCTTCCGATTATATTTCGGTCAAAGTGGATGCAAAAGAAGACAACCCGTTATATGTGGCGCGAGTAGTGAAGAATGTAAAAATCGCTCCTTCGCCGCTTTGGATGCAAACGCGTTTAATGGCAGCAGGTATCCGCCCGCATAACAATGTCGTGGATATTACAAACTACATCTTGTTAGAATACGGTCAGCCGCTTCACGCATTTGACTACGGCCGTCTCGGTTCAAAAGAGATTCTAGTAAGACGTGCCCAAAATGGCGAGAAAATCGTGACGCTTGATGATGCAGAACGCGCATTAACAGAAGAGCACCTTGTCATCACAAATGGAACTGAACCTATCGCATTGGCTGGGGTTATGGGCGGAGCTAATTCTGAAGTACAAAACGATACGACAACGGTTTTAATCGAATCAGCTTATTTTAAAGGATTAACGGTCCGTACAGCATCAAAGGATCATGGATTACGCAGTGAGGCAAGCGCTCGTTTTGAAAAAGGAATTGATCCAAACCGTACTCGTTTAGCAGCAGACCGTGCGGCTTCATTAATGGCTTTATATGCCGGCGGTGAGATTGTAGACGGAACAGTGGAAGTTGATACGATGACAATGGAACCTGCTGTTATCTCCATTTCATTAAAACGTATTAACGGTGTTCTCGGTACCGAATTAACAGGAGAACAAGTAAAAGATATTTTCATGCGTCTTCAATTCGATGTGAAAGAAGAAGAGGGAAGCTTTGTCGTAACGGTTCCGACAAGACGCGGAGATATTACGATTGAGGAAGACTTAGTGGAAGAAGTAGCGCGTTTATATGGCTATGATCATTTACCGACAACGCTTCCGATTTCTGAAGCGACGCCGGGCCGTTTAACCCCTTATCAAGAAAAACGCCGTAAAGTTCGTGGTTTCTTGGAAGGTGCGGGCCTTTTACAAGCGATTACGTACTCATTGACAAGTGAAGAAAAAGCGGCTCAATTTGCACTCGAACAAGGCGAAGCCATTCGTTTGGCGATGCCGATGAGTGAGGAGCGCAGTACTCTTCGTTTAAGCCTTGTGCCACACCTTTTAGAAGCGGTAAAACATAACAATGCACGCCAAATCGATTCGGTTGCCCTTTACGAAATCGGTTCTGTATTCCTTGCAAAAGCTCAAGGGGATCTTCCGCAAGAGAAAGAACGCCTGGCTGGTGCGGTAACGGGATTGTGGCATATGCACGGATGGCAAGGCGAAAAGAAAGCCGTTGACTTCTACGTTGTAAAAGGCATTGTAGAAGGAGTCTTCAATTTATTGGGTGTAACCGATCAAATTGAATACAAACTCGCAGCTAAAGAAGGCATGCACCCTGGTCGTACGGCTGAAGTATTCTTGAATGGTTCAAGCGTTGGATTTGTCGGCCAGCTTCATCCGGCTGTACAAAAAGACCTGGATTTGCGCGAAATGTATGTTTTTGAATTGGATTTACAAACATTATTGACAACAGATGTTCAAGAAGTGCAATATGAGCCGATTCCACGCTTCCCATCCATTTCTCGAGATATCGCTCTTGTTGTGGAGAAGGCTGTGTCTGCCGGTGATATCCAGCGTGTTATCGAAGAAGCGGGCGGCAAGCTGCTGAAGGATGTCACAGTATTTGACTTGTACGAAGGTGAAAAGATGGAGCCTGGCAAAAAATCGGTGGCCTTCTCTCTTCGCTATTTCGATCCGGAACGTACATTAACGGATGAAGATGTAACAAAAGCGCATGAGCGTGTACTGCAAGCAGTAGAGGAAACTTTTGGCGCATCCTTACGTTCTTAATTTATAGAGGTTTTCAAAAAGTCCGGGAAAAATGACTGTCGAATTTCGGCGTCAGCTTGCTTCTCCGCTACTCACGTATTAATAACATACGCTCCGTTGCTCAAAGCTACGCTTCCTTGAACTTCTCAGTCCTTTTTGTCCTCCTTTTTGAAGGTACATTTATATAACGAAAAAAGCCATGAGCCGGCCGGCTCATGGCTTTTACTTTTTGGCAATCTTCATCGCTTTTTGTGAGTTGGCAAAATGGAATTTGGTGAATGAAGGAAGGACTTGTTCACCTTTTTGTTTGATAAGGCGGGCAGCGGCGATATCCACTTGGGCTCCTGCTCCTTTAGGTAAGGTAAACCCGGCTTTTTCACTTAGCTTGTCCATCTCCTTCAAAAAGGCATAACGGGCAATCATCGAAGCGGCGGCAACCGCAATATGGATGCTTTCGCCTTTTGTGCTGAAGTATACATTTTCTTTTACAATCTCTTTTTGGGAAGCGATGTGTTTATAGTAAACTCCCCGTTCAGCAAACTGGTCAATGAGAATGCCTTCCGGTTTAATGGGGGCCATCTTCTTTAACACATTTCCGATTGCTTGATTATGGAGAAGAGCCTTCATCTTTCCTTGTGACATTCCTTTTTGCTGCCATTCATTGTATTTGTCATTATGTAAAATGAGCAGGCTGTATGGGAGAATGGAAATGAGTTGTTTGGCAATTGCGGTAATCTTTTCATCCGTTAGGCTTTTGGAATCGCGCACCCCCAGTTCTTGAAGCAGGGGAATTTGCTGCTTATCAACATAGGCGGCCACAACGGTCATCGGACCGAAGTAATCTCCTGTGCCCACTTCATCTGAGCCGATAAAAGATCGCCTTGCAATATCCGAAGGCAATGTACTGGCAGGTTTACGGGAAGGAGCGGGAGAGGACGGTTCAAGTTTGACGGTTCCCCATTTGGCCGCTTCAGCTTCAGCTCCTTGTCCTTGAAACAGTACTTTCCCGGAACGATAAGCCGTAATTGTGCAGCTTCCTGTTTTGGCGACAAAAAGCCCCCCTTGCGGCACTTTCTCGGCTAGCTTTGCACGGTAATGTTCCCTCATGCTCTCTAATTGTCCAGCATTCATTTTCAAAACTGTATTTGACATAAATTAACTCCTTTTTGATGGAAACTTCCTTTATTTATTGTATATGAACATATCCTAACTTCCTAACTTGACTATCTTTTTTCATCTAAAATAAGCTCAAAAAAGTTATAAATAACAGAACATGGATCTCTTTTTATCCATGTTCTGTTATTTAACAGTACATGTCTTTCCATGGCACATCGCTTCATGGTATGATAAGGATTAGGATTTGGTGGAACGGAGGACTTTTTGTGTCAGAACAACCTAAAACACGTACGACAGTTGATATTTTTGGACAACAATATACAATCGTCGGAACAGAAAGCACAAGTCACATTCGTCTTGTGGCTTCCATCGTCGACGATAAAATGCGTGAAATAAGTGCAAAAAATCCACATTTAGATATAAATAAGCTGGCCGTTTTGACGGCTGTAAATGTAGTGCATGATTTTCTTAAATTAAAAGATGATTATGAAAAAATAGAGAGACAATTTCAAGATCCAAAGGAATGACGGCTATGCTAAACATTATTTTGATCGGTTTGCTCATTTTAGGGTTCTTAGCTGGAATTAAGCGCGGGCTTATTCGCCAGCTCGTTCATTTGATTGGTTTTGCTGCGGCCTTTCTCGTTGCTTATTCATTCAACGACCAGCTTGCTCCAAGACTCAAGCTGATTATTCCGTTTCCGGAAATCCAAATGCAGGGAATGACGTCCTTCCTATTTGAACAAGCGTACATAGAAGAAGCATTTTACCGTATGATTGGATTTGCCATTTTATTTTTCGGGACGAAGCTGTTATTGGGAATGGTTGGTTCAATGCTTCATTCGTTGGCACAGCTGCCTGTGCTTAAGCAATTAAATAGATGGGGCGGCGGTATCTTAGGCTTTGCTGAAGTCTATCTTGTTTCATTCGTTCTTCTTTACATTGGTGCGATTGTTCCCGTCAATGAAATTCAAGAACCCATTCAGCAATCCTTTATGGCAATGTTCATCGTGAACGACACTCCAATTTTATCTTCTGCCATCCAGGATTTATGGAGGCACTATTATACAACCCTTTAAAATGAAAGTTAAAGGTCCATAAAGTGAACCGTCCTGTGAGATCCAGTGTAGTCAAGGGTTTCGGAGACGGTTTATTTTATTGACTGATGGAGTTTTTGAGTTAGCGCATAATAAATTACATGATATCTTATAATGATATACCATAGAGGCGGTGTGACGAAAGTGAATAAAAAGGAAATTATCAAACTGTTAGAAACGATTGCGGTTTATATGGAACTCAAAGGGGATAACCCATTTAAAATCTCGGCTTTTCGTAAAGCTGCTGCAGCTATCGAAAGTGATGAAAGAAGCTTATCGGACATTGAGGACTTTACTCAAATGTCTGGGATCGGCAAGGGAACGGCTGCAGTCATTGAAGAGTACATACAGACAGGAAAGTCTTCTGTTTTAGAAGACTTGCAAAGGGAAGTGCCGGCAGGGTTAATTCCACTGTTGAAACTGCCGGGTCTTGGCGGTAAAAAGATTGCGAAGCTATACAAAGAACTTCAAGTAGAAGATATTGAATCGTTAAAAGAAGCTTGTTTACATCATAAAGTACAGGAATTAAGCGGTTTCGGCAAAAAAACGGAAGAAAAAATCCTTGCTTCCATTGAAGAATTCGGAAAACGCCCCGACCGCCTTCCTTTAGCGTTCATGCTGCCGATTGCAGAGGAAATTGAAGAGTTACTCTCACATATGGATGGTATTATGAAATTTTCAAGGGCGGGAAGTTTACGGAGAATGAGGGAAACGATCAAAGACCTTGATTTCATTATTGCGACTGAGGATAACGGAAAAGTGCGCGAACAATTAACGGCACTGTCGAAGGTGAAAGAAATCATTGCGAACGGTGATACGAAAGTATCGGTCGTTCTAGGTTATGAATATGATGTTTCCGTTGATTTCCGCTTAGTGAAGGAACAAGAATTTGCGACGACTTTGCACCATTTTACCGGTTCAAAAGATCATAATGTTCGCATGCGCCAGCTGGCAAAAGAGCGCGGTGAAAAAATAAGCGAGTACGGAGTGGAGAAGGCTGAAACGGGAGAAATGACCACATTCGAGAATGAAGAGGCTTTTTATCAGCATTTCGGATTGAGTTTTATCCCTCCGGAATTACGGGAAGATGGTACAGAAGTCGAGGCATTTATGAAACCGCACCCTGTTATTGCCCTAAATGATATAAAAGGTGATCTTCACATGCACTCGACATGGAGTGACGGCGCTTATTCCATTGAAGAAATGGCGGAAGCATGCCGGAAAAAGGGCTACCGCTATATGGCGATTACAGATCATTCCCAATATTTGAAAGTAGCGAACGGGCTAACGGCCCAGCGCTTACGCAAGCAGCGGGAAGAGATTGATCGTTTAAATGAGAAGTATGATGACTTTACAATTTTAGCCGGGGTAGAAATGGATATTTTACCGGATGCTTCACTTGATTATGATGATGAACTGTTAAGTGAAATGGATCTTGTCATTGCATCTATCCATTCGAGCTTTTCACAGCCGCGTGAAGTGATTATGCAACGCTTGAAAACCGCTCTGGAAAATGCCCATGTAGACTTTATCGCCCATCCGACCGGGAGATTGATTGGTCGGAGAGAAGGCTATGATGTAGATATGGACATGTTGATTGAGTTGGCTAAAGAGACGAACACAGCGTTAGAGCTGAATGCCAATCCTCATCGACTTGATTTGGCAGCCGAGCATTTACGAAAAGCGCAAGAAGCGGGAGTAAAGTTGGTCATCAACACAGACGCGCATAATATGGAGATGCTCGAACACATGGAGATTGGCGTTTCGACAGCGGTAAAAGGTTGGATTCGCTCGGAACAAGTCATCAATACGTACGAATTGGAAGACTTATTAACATTCTTAAAACGTAACGATTTGAATGTGAACAAATAAAGGTGTAAAACAATTGATGCAGGTTTATAAAGGGAGGAAGAAATATTGCAGCAGCGCATTTTTAAAGTATTGGAATTCGATAAAGTCAAAGAACAGCTTCTTACCCATGTCGCTTCCTCGTTAGGCCGCGAGAAAGTGATGCAGCTGATGCCGTCAACAGACTACGAAGAAGTGGTCAAATGGCAGGCTGCAACCGACGAAGCAGTGACGGTTTTAAGAGTAAAAGGCAATGTCCCGCTTGGAGGGATTTATGATATTCGTCCTTACGTGAAGAGAGCTTCCATAGGCAGTACGCTTGGGACGACGGAATTGCTGGATGTGTCTAGTACGATTTACGGTACAAGACAGATGAAGAAATTTATAGAGGAGCTTATGGAAGAAGAATTCAGTTTGCCCATTTTACAGGCGAGCGCTGAACAATTGACTCCGCTGCCTCAAGTAGAGCAGTCCATTAAAAACAGCATCGATGAAAATGGAGTCATGCTGGACGGAGCAAGCGATAAGTTAAGAAGTATCCGTCAGCGTCTTCGGACAACGGAGTCGAGAATTCGAGAAAAATTGGAAAGTTTGATTCGGTCATCTTCTGCCCAGAAAATGCTTTCCGATGCCATTGTGACCATTCGTAATGAACGGTTTGTCATCCCGGTCAAACAAGAATATCGAAATGCTTACGGCGGTATCGTGCATGATCAATCCTCATCCGGTGCCACGCTGTTTATTGAACCGCAGGCCATCGTTACATTAAATAATGAATTGCAGGAAGCAAAAGTTCAAGAGAAACAGGAAATCGAACGCATTTTAATTGAGCTCACTAAGGAAGTGGCAGAGGTTGCTTCCGAACTTCAGCACAATGTGACGGTTTTAGGAGAGCTGGATTTCACCTTTACAAAGGGAAAATACAGTCATAAACTGAAAGCCTCAAAGCCGAAAATGAATGAAAATGGCTATATTAAATTGTTCAAAGCAAAGCACCCGCTCATTCCGAAAGAAGTTGTGGTCGCCAACGATATTGAATTGGGCGGGGAGTATTCCACGATTGTCATCACAGGGCCGAATACAGGAGGAAAAACCGTTACCCTCAAAACCATCGGGCTATTTACATTAATGGCACAATCCGGTCTGCAAATTCCGGCCCTTGACGGGTCAGAAATGGCGGTATTCAATCATGTGTTCGCGGATATCGGTGATGAGCAGTCAATTGAGCAGAGCTTAAGTACCTTCTCCTCCCATATGGTCAATATTGTGGAGATTTTAAAGGATGTTGATTATAAGAGTCTTGTGTTATTTGATGAACTCGGAGCAGGTACAGATCCTCAGGAAGGGGCGGCACTTGCCATTTCCATTTTGGATGAAGTACACCAAAGAGGGGCACGTGTTATTGCCACTACTCACTATCCTGAATTAAAAGCATACGGCTATAATCGTGAAGGCGTTATTAATGCGAGCGTAGAATTCGATATTGAAACGTTGAGTCCTACGTATAAATTATTGATTGGTGTTCCGGGCCGAAGCAATGCGTTTGAAATCTCCAAGCGGCTAGGATTGGCGGATCGTGTGATTGGGCGGGCAAAAGGTTTTATCGGTACAGAAACCAATACAGTAGAAAATATGATTGCTTCTCTTGAAGAAAGCAGACGTCAAGCGGAAGATGAATTACAAGAAGCGGAAAATTTGAGAAAAGCGGCAGAGAAGCTGCATAAGGAATTACAAAATCAAATTCTTGAGTTCAACGAGCAGCGCGACCGTTTATATGAAAAAGCGGAACAAAAAGCAGCGGAGACGGTTGATGCGGCAAAAGAGGAAGCGGAAGAAGTTATTCGACAGTTACGAAAAATGAGCCGCAATCAACACGCCTTGGTTAAGGAACATGAACTGATCGAAGCGAAAAAGCGACTGGAAGGGGCGGTTCCTACTCTTAAAAAGAGCGGGAAGAAAACGGTCGATAAAAAGAATGTTCAAACGTTTACTCCGGGAGACGAGGTAAAAGTCATCAGCTTCGGCCAAAAAGGAACGTTAATTGAAAAAGTAAGCAGCAATGAATGGCAAGTACAAATGGGAATCATGAAGATGAAAGTAAAAGAAAATAACATGGAATATATCGGATCTCCAAAGCCGGTAGAAACGAAGCCTCTTGCTACCATTAAAGGAAAAGATTATCACGTGAGCCTGGAGCTTGATTTACGAGGGGAACGATATGAAGATGCGTTAATACGGGTTGAAAAATACATTGATGATGCACTTTTAGCTGGTTATCCACGCGTTTCAATTATCCATGGAAAAGGAACGGGAGCACTTCGACAAGGGGTACAGGAATATTTGAAAAATCATCGTTCCGTGAAGAATATTCGATTTGGTGAAGCCACAGAGGGAGGAACCGGTGTAACGGTTGTCGAGTTTAAAGGATAGGAGAGGGATCTGGAATGAAAGCCTTTTGGGAGAACCCTTATGTGGAAACTGCTGCTTATTACAGTGTCGTTGTTCTTTGTATGGTTGTGTTTCTTGTCATTTTTGAAATTGTGACGAAATACCGAAACTGGGAAGAAATCCAAAAAGGAAATGTGGCAGTAGCCATGGCTACCGGCGGGAAAATCTTTGGCTTGGGTAACATCTTCCGTTACTCCATTGAACAGCATGATTCCTTATTTGAAATGATCGGATGGGGATTGTTTGGATTTGTGTTGTTGTTGATTAGTTATTTTATCTTTGAATTTTTAACGCCGAAGTTCAGAATTGATGATGAGATTGAAAAGGATAACCGAGCAGTTGGCTTTATTGCTTTAGTAATTTCAGTCGGGATGTCCTATGTCATAGGGGCGGGAATCTAATAGTGTGTGTTCAAAAAGGAGGACACGGACTTTTTGAACAACCTCTGATAAGGAGAGAACATGGAAACTTTAGCGAAAGTATTGTTAACACTATGCGGAGGGTTTCTCATTGTAGGGATTATTTACATGCTGTTTTTGGCATAAAGGACGACTCAAAAGGTACAAAAAACGTACCTTTTGAGTCGTCCTCCTGAAGGGACCCGTCATGAAAATCCAGCAAAACCAAGGATTCAATGACGGGTCCCTTCAGGAAAATAATTTTTATGGTCTGTTTAAGATTTATGGAACAGTTACTATGCTGAGGCCTTTGCGATCCATTTGAAAATAGATACCTAAAAAATTGGCATGGGCGTTTTTGCTCATGTCATTTTTTTTGTGGATTTATCCCGCATTAACGGGCAGTAAGACCCCCACTGATGAAAGTTTCCTTTATATAAGGCATTGCCACTTTCGCTTGGCCTATACTATAATCCAATTATAGATTTCTAAAAATTTAGACTATTTGGAGGTGAGTTGATGACAGAAGAAACAGCAAAACCATGGTTAAATCTATATCCAGAGGAAATTCCCCCCCATATTGAATTGGAGGATAAAAGCTTAGTTGACTTGTTTCAAGAAGCCGTTCAACTTTATCAAGACAAAACAGCCGTTCATTTTTTAGGAAAAAAATTATCGTTTAAGGAGTTATATGAACAAGCAATGGCATTGGCCGCGTATTTGCAAAAGCTTGGGCTTTCAAAAGGGGAAAAAGTCGCTATCATGCTTCCGAACTGTCCTCAAGCCGTCGTATCTTTCTATGGGGCATTGCTTGCAGGAGGCATAGTTGTACAAACGAATCCTCTTTACACAGAGAGGGAGTTAACCTTCCAGCTCAATGATTCAAATGCGAAGTATATCATATCATTGGATCTTTTGTATCCCAAAATCTCCAAAGTGAAAGCGTCAACAAATGTGGAGCATGTCATTGTGAGCAAAATTCAAGATTATTTGCCCTTTCCTAAAAATTGGCTGTATCCGTTTATTCAAAAAAAGCAAAATGGTTTAATCGTAAAAGTGGAACATCGCGGTACGAATCATTTGCTTTCGGAAATTGTGAAAAGTGGCCGTGAGTCCTATACACCTATCTCCATTAATTCGGAAGAGGATTTGGCTTTATTGCAATATACGGGAGGAACGACAGGTTTTCCAAAAGGAGTGATGCTTACTCATAGGAATTTGGTGGCCAATGCTACCATGTGCTCCCATTGGTTATATAAATGTAAAAAAGGGGAAGAAAAGATTTTAGGCGTACTGCCCTTCTTTCATGTGTACGGCTTAACGACGGTGCTTATTTTGTCTGTTCTGCAAGGATATGAAATGATTTTGCTGCCGAAATTTGATGTGGAAACAGTGCTGAAAACCATTCATAGGCAAAAGCCTACGTTATTTCCAGGAGCACCTACTATTTATATTGCCTTATTGAACCATCCCAACCTAAAAAATTATGACTTATCATCCATTGATTCTTGCATTAGTGGATCCGCTCCCCTTCCGGTGGAGGTGCAAGAGAAATTTGAAGAGGTGACAGGCGGAAAGCTTGTAGAGGGATACGGGCTTACTGAAAGCTCTCCTGTGACTCATGCGAACTTTTTATGGACAGAGCGCGTATCTGGAAGTATTGGAGTGCCATGGCCTGATACGGATGCGATGGTCATTTCTTTACAAACGGGGGAACAAGTACCTTTAAATGAAATCGGGGAAATCGCGGTTCGGGGACCGCAAGTGATGAAAGGGTATTGGAACAGGCCGGAAGAAACCGAGGCTGTCCTAAAAGACGGCTGGTTTTTAACAGGGGATTTAGGCTATATGGATGAGAGAGGATATTTCTATATTGTGGACCGTAAAAAAGACATGATTATTGCGAGCGGCTTTAACATCTATCCGAGAGAAGTGGAAGAAGTGCTATATGAGCATGAGAAAATACAAGAAGCAGTTGTAGCAGGAGTGCCGGATCCGTATCGCGGAGAAACGGTAAAAGCATATATTGTGTTAAAAGAAGGGGCCGTATGTACAGAGGAAGAGATCGATGCCTTTACTCGCCAACATTTAGCCGCCTACAAAGTACCGCGAATCTATGAGTTTAGAAATGAACTTCCGAAAACGGCTGTAGGAAAAATTTTAAGAAGGGCCCTTGTGGAAGAGGAAAAAGAAAAACAGAAAAAAGCAACGTAGACATCTCCTCATTTTACCATTTCTTTTTCTATGCAAATGTCCATTGACAGAAATGGTAAGATTTTTTATTATAAAAATATGAATGATTATTCATTCATATTCCATATAGGAAAATTAGTTATCATTCTCTTAAAATGTTCAAGCCCTCATGATAAGATGGCCGAAAGGACAAAACACCAAGAAGAGTGAATCAAGCAGAAGGAGACAAAAGATTGAAAAAAAATCGACCTAAATATAAACAAATTATTGATGCCGCGGTTATTGTCATTGCTGAACATGGTTATCACAATGCTCAAGTATCCAAGATTGCTAAACAAGCTGGTGTAGCGGACGGTACAATCTATTTATATTTTAAAAGCAAGGAAGATATCCTTGTCTCTTTATTTCAAGAAAAGATGGGACAATTTATCGAAAAAATTGAAGAGGAAATTGCAGGAAAAACAAGTGCCGGCGAGAAGTTATACATGTTAATTGAAAAACACTTCATGCTTTTCGCGGAGGATTATGAGCTGGCAGCCGTGACACAATTAGAATTGAGACAGTCCAATAAGGAACTTCGCTTAAAAATCAACGAAGTCCTAAAAGGGTATTTGCATGTAGTAGACAGCATTTTACAAACGGGTATTGAAACAGGGGAATTTCACTCTAACCTCGATATTCGTTTAGCAAGGCAAATGATTTTCGGTACGATTGATGAGATGGTTACGACTTGGGTTATGAATGAGCATAAATATGATCTCGTTTCATTGGCACCGAAAGTCCATCAGCTTCTTTTAACTGGATGTAACAGCTCTCAACCTTAAGGGAGAGGGCTGTTTAACCCAAAATACATAAGGGGTGGAGAATATGAGCTTTTTACAAGTGAAAACAGTTGATTATGTAAGCGTAGTCACAATCGTTCGTCCGCCAGCCAATGCCTTATCTCAAGAGCTGTTGCAAGAGTTCTCCAATTTGTTGAAAAGTTTGGAAAATAATCAAGACTCAAGAGTTATTGTTCTTCATGGGGAAGGCCGTTTTTTCTGTGCTGGGGCTGATATTAAAGAGTTTACAGCATTATCTAACGAAGACGACTATCGTCAATTGGCGAAAAACGGGCAAGATGTGCTTCAATACATCGAGTCATATCCAAAGCCGATTATTGCAGCGATTCATGGTGCTGCTCTTGGAGGCGGCTTAGAGCTGGCGATGAGTTGTCACATGCGTTTTGTAAGCGAAACAGCCAAACTCGGTTTGCCTGAGCTGCAGTTAGGCATCATTCCTGGATTTGCCGGCACACAGCGCTTGCCTCGCTATGTGGGAGTCGGGAGGGCATGCGAGATGATGTTGACAAGCGAACCGATTACAGGAAAAGAAGCCGTCCAGGCTGGATTAGCCAATGCTGCTTATCCAGAAGAAGAGCTGATGGATCGTGTAATGGAAGCAGCCTCTAAAATGGCGAAGAAAAGTCCGATTACGGTTTCAGCTGTACTGCAATTACTCAAATATACCAATTCAGATTCTTTTTATAAAGGTGTAGAGAAGGAAGCTGAATTGTTTGGAAGCGTATTTTCCTCAAACGATGCTAAAGAAGGCGTGGCAGCCTTCATCGAAAAGCGTCCGCCGCATTTCAAAGGTGAATAATTTTTTTTGAGTATAATTTTCTTAAAATTCATAATAAAAATAACGTTCAATTTATTGGAGGGGATCATATGAACATCTACGTATTAATGAAACGCACATTTGATACTGAAGAGAAAATTACATTAAATAACGGCCAAATTGCAGAAGATGGGGCTGAATTTATTATCAACCCATATGACGAATATGCGGTTGAAGAAGCGATTCAAGTAAGGGATGCAAATGGAGGAGAAATCACCGTTGTTACGGTAGGCGGCGAGGAATCCGAGAAGGAATTGCGTACAGCCCTCGCAATGGGGTGCGATAAAGCCGTATTAATTAACACAGAAGATGATTTGGATTATGGTGATCAATATACGACGGCCAAAATATTGGCGGAGTTTTTAAAGGGGAAAGAAATTGATTTGATTTTAGCCGGAAATGTCGCGATTGACGGGGGCTCAGGACAAGTAGGCCCGCGTGTTGCCGAGCTGTTGAATATCCCGTATGTCACAACCATTACGAAGCTTGAAATCAATGGGAAAAACGCTAAAGTTGTCCGTGATGTAGAGGGAGACTCAGAAGTGATTGAAACATCGCTTCCGCTCCTTGTAACGGCACAGCAAGGGTTAAACGAACCAAGATATCCTTCTTTGCCGGGCATCATGAAAGCAAAGAAAAAACCATTGGAAAAATTAGAACTTGATGATCTGGATTTAGATGAAGATGAGGTGGAAGCAAAAACGAAAACAATCGAGATTTATCTTCCGCCGAAAAAAGAAGCTGGAAAAGTGTTATCAGGAGATCTCGCTGATCAAGTGAAAGAATTGGTACAGCTTTTACACTCTGAAGCCAAAGTTGTTTAATTAACGTAAATGGGGGTATAAATCATGGCACGCAAAGTATTAGTGTTAGCAGAGGTACGCGAATCAGCATTACGCAACGTTTCATTTGAAGCAATCGCCGCAGGAAAAACAGTAGCAGAAGGCGGAGAAGTAGTCAGTGTTCTAGTGGGAGACGGGGTAAAGGAATTAGCCAATGAATTGATTGCTTACGGAGCCGACCGTGTCATAACCGTCGAAGATAGTAAGCTGGCGAATTATACACCAGATGGTTATGCACAAGCTTTTTTAGCGGTGGTGGCTGCGGAAAAGCCGGAAGCCATTGTTATTGGGCACACGGCGCTAGGAAAAGACCTGTCACCAAAACTCGCAGCAAAATTGGACAGCGGTTTAATTTCCGATGTGACAGCAGTGGAATCAACTGGGGGAAATCTAGTCTTTACACGTCCAATTTACTCAGGAAAAGCATTTGAAAAGAAAATTGTAACAGACGGCCTCATTTTTGCCACGGTTCGTCCAAATAATATTTCACCGCTTGAGAAGGATCCTTCCCGCAGCGGCGACGTCACAGCTGTCCAAGCTGAGATTAAAGATTTACGCACCATTGTGAGCGATATTGTTCGTAAAGCGTCTCAAGGAGTGGATTTATCGGAGGCAAAAGTGGTGATAGCCGGAGGACGCGGTGTAAAGAGCGAAGATGGATTTAAGCCGCTGCAAGAACTCGCGAATGTTCTTGGAGGTGCCGTCGGTGCATCCCGCGGTGCTTGCGATGCGGAGTATTGTGATTATTCACTGCAAATTGGCCAAACGGGTAAAGTCGTAACGCCGGATCTTTATATTGCATGCGGCATTTCAGGTGCCATTCAACATTTAGCTGGTATGTCCAACTCGAAAGTTATTGTCGCCATCAACAAAGATCCAGAAGCCAACATCTTCAAAGTGGCCGACTATGGCATCGTCGGTGATTTATTTGAAGTCGTTCCGATGCTGACAGAAGAGTTTAGGAAGCTAAAAGTGCATTCTTCTTAATAAAAAATGTATACGACACTTTTTCAACCTGAATCAAAAACTGCGTGCAAAAAAGCTCGTATTTCCTAGGGGAAAAGTGTAAGAATGACGAAGAGCGGGTAAAGTATAAAAACCCGCTTTTCGTATGAAAACATTGTTCCATGGGGACAATTAGAAGCGAGTCAAATAAATAGCGTTGAACAATATAAGATGATATACTGTGGTTAGTTTTCGATATTGGAAATGTTAGGAGGAATTATAATGGCAATTGTAAATGCAACAGATCAAACTTTTAATAATGAAACTACAGAAGGTTTAGTGCTTGTGGACTTTTGGGCTCCATGGTGCGGACCTTGTAAAATGATCGCTCCTGTTTTAGAAGAATTAGATTCAGAAATGGGCGATAAAGTAAAAATCGTAAAAGTAGATGTGGATGAAAACCAAGAAACAGCTGCTAAATTTGGCGTAATGAGCATCCCAACTTTACTTGTATTCAAAAATGGCGAAGTAGTAGATAAAGTAGTAGGCTTCCAACCAAAAGAAGCACTTGCTGACCGTTTATCTCAACACGCGTAAGAAAAGCGGAGGCGACTGTTTAATCTTGAGGGACATTGGAGCTTCTGACCGGGAAACCGCTTTTTGGTTTCATGGTCAGAAGTGAAATGGCCGAAAGATTAGGAGCCGTAGCTGGACATCTTCAAATGTTACATTTTCTTACCTTTTTAAGTAATGGCGCTGCCTCAAGAGGCAGCGCCATTACTTTTTATGCTTTCGACCTGTTACAGAACCATGTTGGTTTTAACCCGGCCTATATTTTAAATGAGGCATAATAGTGAAAAAATTAACGTTGACAATGAGAATCGTTCTCTCTATAATAGAAAGCGTGAATGAAAATCATTATCAATATAAGAGGGCGGGAGAATTACATATGAAAAAGAAAGCATCAATGACTGTGGTTGCCAGCATGTTACTTGCAGGAGGAGTATTGGCGGGCTGTAATAATGCGGCTGAAGAAACGGCTAAAGAAGAACCAAAACAAGAAGAAACAGCATCTGAAACGAAAGATCAGGCAGCTGAAACAAAGGAAGTAGCCATCGAAGAAACAGCGGTGGGAAAACAAGTAAAAGCATATCAAGATATGAAGGCTGAAGCTGAAAAAGCAAAAGAAGGCCAGGAAGTTGATTGGGAACTAGTATCTAAACTATATACAGACAACCTTCAGGCTGCTGTAAACGAAGTGAATGGCGAATTTGATCAAGCCATCCAAGCAGCAGTTGAAGCAGGAAAAAATAAAGAGCTTGACGCAAACCTTGCACGTCAGCTAATGGATAAAACAACACAAGCTTATTTCTATCAAAAACAAAAAGCGTTACATAAAGATGTAGAAGCAGCATTGGAAGCAAAAGACGCTGAAAAAGCAAAAGCAGCTTTTGCTGAGCTTAAGCATCTTGTAGCACAAGTCATCATCCCAACGGCAGAAAAACGCGATGGGCTGTATGAATTGACAGGGGAAGCGAGCCTTGTTGAAAACATCAACGCTGGTTTAGCAGCCCAAGAAGAAGCATTAAATGCAGGTAACACAGATGATTATAGCGTTTCTAAACAAGTAACGGATAAATCAATCTACCGCAGCTACTATTTAGCGGCTAACTCTTATGCAAAGAAAATTGAAGATGCAGCAAAAGAAGGAAAAGATGAGTTAGAGCTTCAAAACATGCAAGCGGAAGGCTGGGGCTTCTTGCAAGCTATTAAAGAATCTTTAGCTGGCGGAGATGAAGCTGCGGCAAAACGTTTAGATGAAATCTTTACTTTAACGACGACAAAAGCTGCTGATGTTAAAGCAGACGAAGTAAACAGCTTATTTACAAAAGCACTTGTTGGAAAAATTGCAGGATACCATGGGAAAGTGCCTGAAGCTCTTGAGAAAAATGAGTTAACAGAAGCGAAAGTAGAAGCGATGGAAGCAAATATGTTCTTAAAAGCACTTGAAATTACAGGCAGCGAGAAAATCGGCGAAGAGCAATTTCAAGCAGCTTTAGCTAAAGGCGAAGAATGGTATAAGGCGGTAGCTGAAAATAAGAAAGACGAAGCAGCTGCTCTTAGCAAGGAAATCGTAGCTGTTGTAGACCAATTAGTAAAATAATTGTTATCTAACAGGAAAAAAGCCGCCACATGGCGGCTTTTTTCCTGTTAGATTGATTTGGAAATTGCATAAATGATGATGAAAAGATACCATAGAAATTATGATTGGATTTTTAATGCAGCAAAGAGGTGTCGGTTGTGAAGGTGTTAATTACAGGAGGAGCAGGGTTCATCGGCTGTCATTTGAGCAGGCGCTTTATTGAACAGGGGCATGAGGTGACAGTAGTGGATATGCTTCATCCTTATTATTCGATTGAACGAAAACGAAAACAGCTTCAGTTTGTGGAAGAGGCAGGGGCATTTTCTTTCTTTTCCTTCAATTTACTGGATGAAGCCAAAACAAGGCAGTTATTCGAAGAAACGAAACCGGAATGTGTCATTCATCTTGCAGCGATTCCTGGTGTTATGCCTTCTTTGGAACAGCCTTTGGAATATGTTGATTATGATGTGAAAGCTACCATTAATGTGCTGAAATCTGCGGGAGAGACAGGAGTTAAGCGTGTGGTGTTTGCTTCTTCTTCCTCGGTATACGGGAACGCACACGCTGGCCCGGTCAAAGAAGAAATGGCAACGGGACAAGTTATTTCACCATATGCGGCTGCTAAATATAGTGCAGAATCTTTTTGTCACGCCTACCAGCACTTATATGGATTCGAATTAACCATCTTGCGTTTTTTCACTGTTTATGGGCCATGGGGAAGACCGGATATGGCGATGGCAAAGTTTATTCAAGCAGCTATGAAAGAGGAGCCGATTTTGCTTTACGGCATGAAGACGACACGGGATTATACGTACATTGAAGACATTATTGATGGAATAGAAGCTTCTGTCTTCCATGAACATGAATCTGAAACGTTTAATTTAGGATCTTCCCGCCCCGTTGCTATTGAGCGGTTCGTCGAGATATTATCTTCATCCTTTCCGCATCTAAAATCGGTTCAAAAGGAAAAACGCGCGGGTGATGTGGTTCATACGTGGGCAGATATTTCAAAAGCGAAGCAGCTATTGGGATATAAGCCTCAAGTGACGATTGAAGAAGGCATTGAACGAACCATTCATTGGTTTAAAACATATGAAGCCGAGTAAAAAGTTTTTTTTCGTTATAGGTGTATTGCTTGTGCTGTTATTCGGTTATGTATCTCTTCAAGCATTTGATTGGAAAAAGCTGCAGATTTCTTTTTCCGCTTTATGGATTCACCCGTTATGGCTCCTGTTCATGATTTTTTTCTATACGGGGGCTTTTTGGCTGAGAGCCGTAGCCTGGCGGATGTACATGAATGGAAAGATTACGCTTTCAAGCGCTCTGGCGGCTCTCTTTTACAGTCTTGCTTTAAACCATTTGTTTCCAGTGAAAGCAGGTGACATGGTTCGAGTCGGGGTCATCCATCACAAAAATAAAAGCATCACAATGGAAGAGGCCGTTCACTCAGTCGTCATCATGAGGGTATTGGATATGCTTTGCCTGCTCGGTATATCTGCTTTTGGAGTCTATATGGCGGCAGGTTACGTCAGGTTTCAGCTGCAAGCTCCGTTTTTATGGGCTGGTGTGGTTTTGTTCGTTTGTTTGCTGGGGCTTATTTTGAAGAAATACAGTCTTATTTGGAGGAAACAAGTGACATTACTGAAAGAGAGCGTGCTCACCAAACGCTTTCCGTTGTTACTGCTGTTGATTTTCATTAGCTGGGCTTGTGAAGGCGCGGTTGTATACAGTACTGTCCATGCAATTGGACATTCTTTATCTGCTATCGAAAGCATATGGGTCAACAGCATGACCGTGGGAGGACAAATATTTCAGATTACGCCGGGAGGCATTGGGACATATGAGACGGTGATGAGCGGAGCGTTGGTCCTGCTCTCTCTTCCTTTGGAGGATAGTTACACGATTGCTTTGACGAGTCATGCTTATAAATTTATCTACTCTTATGCCGCGGGCGTGCTTGTGTTGCTGTTTATGCCAGTGACGATGAAGCAATTGCGAATGTGGATAAGAAAGAAAGGAGAGGAACCATTATGAAACAAGCATCAGGTTTTGAAAAAGTGGCGGCAAGGTGTTGGAACTTGCTGAATGAAGGAAAACCGTTCACTCCTATTTTCGTCACGGGGACGATGCTGCTTTTTTACTTCGGGCAGTTGGGGAACGGCTCATTTCTACAGGCGCTTGCCTTCAGTTTTTTGCTCGTCTTACCTCTTTTGGCGATGTACTTCATCTATGATTTTCCTTTGTTTCTAAGAAACTACTTATGGATTCCATTTATTGTTTATTTGGTTATGTGGAAAGAGACGCCTATTTCCTTATGGCTTTTCTCGCTGGGGCTTTATTTCTTTTTTACTGTGTTCTTCTGGGGGACAATATACTATCACCTTCGAATTGGGACGTCATGGCTGAACTTCACTCGCTTTTGGAAACTTGTATTGAAGAATAGTGATTCCACAAGCGGGAACGCCCAAGAACAAATGCCGAAGTTTTTATTGATTCTATCGATTTGGTCTTATTATCTTCACTACTTTAACAATGAAGGTGTACAATTAGCCGGCAGTGAGGGAATGAAGCTTATTGGTTTTTATTCATTCATTTTGATTTTCTCGTTTATCCTTCACCGCTATTTATTTGATTGGAAACCGAAAGTGATTGCGACGTATACAAATAATGTCCAGCCAGAAAAAGCTTTAAGTGATAAAGTTGTAGTGCTGGTTGTTGATGGAATGCGAAAGGAACGGTTTGAAGAAGCAAACACCCCATTTTTAGATGGGCTTCGCCGTAATGGAACGGATTTTTCGCAAATGGAAACCGTATATCCTGCCCGCACGGTCGTATGCTTTTCTTCCATGTTTACGGGAACATATCCGTTTGAGCACGGCATTAAATCGAATATGGTCTGGAAATTGGGAATTAAAGTGGAAAGCATTTTTGATTCTTTAAGAAAAGTGAATAAAAAAGGAAGATTATTAGGAATTGCTCATTTGGTAGATTCAATGGGAGATGACGTAGAAACGGTTACTGCGGTCATGCATAATGATGTCGCAGACCGAAACATCATTGAACGAGCGAAAAAAATCATGGGTGAACAAGATCCCGATTTGTTGGTTGTTCAGCTAATTAGTACAGACCAAACGGGGCACAGCCGTGGTGTGTTGTACGATGAATATATTCAAAAAATAGAGGAAGCAGATGCGCTCTTGAAAGAATACGTAGAATGGCTTGAACAAGAGGGGAAAATGAAGAATACGACATTAATTGTTTGCGCAGACCATGGCCAAGCTGACGGAATCGGGGGACATGGACATTTAGATGAAGGAGAGCGTTATGTCCCGTTCTTTATGCATGGACCAAACATTAAAAAAGGTCATGTCGTGAATGAAAAGCAGAGTCTAGTATCAGTTGCCCCAACCATCTCTTATTTAATGGGCGCCCCTTATCCAAGCCACAGCCGCGGTCCTGTTTTGATAGAAGCGATTAGAAAGGAAGAATAGCATTGAGCAAGCAGCAAGTCATTGTATTTTTACCCGCCTATAATGAAGAAGAGGCCATTGGTGCGGTCATTTCACGTATTCCAAGAGATGTTCATCCTCAAGTAGATGTAAAGGTGCTTGTCATTGATGATGGGTCAACGGATGCCACAGTTGAAGTCTCCAAAAAAGCGGGGGCAGATTTTATTGTGTCCAATAAAGGCAATCATGGGCTGGGAGCCGCAGTCAGACTTGGGCTTTCAGAATGTGTGAAACGAGGGGCAGACATTGGCGTCATGCTTGATGCGGATAACGAATATCCGGCTGAGCAAATTCCCGATTTGTTGGCACCCATCTTTCAAGGAGAGGCGGATTATACGATGGGGTCACGCTTTTTGGGAACCATTGATGGAATGAAAGTTCATCGTCGCCTAGGAAACTATTGTTTTACTTTGTTGCAGTGCATGTTACTCAAAACGTGGATTCGTGACGGCCAGTCAGGAATGAGAGCTTTTACGAAACAAGCAATGCAAAGTGCAGAAATTATCCATGACTATAATTATGCTCAAGTATTGACTTTGAATCTAGTAAGAAAAGGGTTTCGCATGCAAGAGGTTCCGATTCGTTATCAAGTTCGAAAGACCGGTCAATCCTTTATCAAGTTCCATGCTTACATGACATCGGTCCTGCCTGCTATTTTTAAAGAAATGAGCAGGCCCGTTAACCAAGAGACTGTCATTAAAGACGCTCATTTATTAATACATGACTAATATATATGAGGACGACTCAAAAGGGCTGAAGCCCTTTTGAGTCGTCCTCATGAAAGGCCTCGTCGTGAGAATCCAGTAAAACCAGGAAGTCGCGTGACGAGGCCTTTCATTTAGAATTCATGTTAGTGGTCTAATATAGAGAGGAGCTGTCATGAAAATCCAGTAAAAGAAAGGGATTTCGTGATGGGGCCTTTCAGTAAAAATCAGCTCTTGTGATTTATCAGAGACTTAGGGGAAGCTTTCTCCTTTTTTTCAGACTATTTATTGACAAGATTGTTGATAATTATTATCATTATCAGTGTGGGGGAGTGAAAAAATGAAAAAGGGTTTATTTTTTTTATTGACACTGATATTCATTTTCAGTACTGTATCAGTAAATAAGACATATGCTTATTCGTATGGAGATCCAGGCGAAGAGCAATTGGCGGAAGCCTATAAAGAACTTGATAAATATTTGCAGCAAGATGACTGGGATAATGCCCTTGCAGTTTACAATACATATCAAAAGGAGTTTGATTTGTATTTTACAAAAACAAAAGCTCCCATTGAAGCTGGATTTGAAGAAAAAAATAAAGAGTTAGTATTGAAATCGTATCAATATGCAATGCTCTTAAATATTGAACGTCGTCTCCATTTTGCCGAAGAACAATTCGATGATTACGGACAGGCGAAATTATTGTTGGCGAAGGCACGCGGTACGTTCAATGTACTAGAGCCCATTTTAGTAGAAAAGGCAGATCAGCAAACGGCTGATGAGATTTATAAAGCATTCGATGAAGCATTAACATCTCTCGGGAATCCAGGGTTATTCGGAATTGGAAGCAAGTCCAACGATTCAGCGGCTTTTACAGAGAAGACGACTTTCATTTTGACGGAGCTGCAAAAGCATTTTCAGCTTCCTACTGAAGAAAAAGATGAGAGCCATTTAACAGAAGATAATTTAGGATTTCTAGATGGAAAAGGTGAAAAAGGAAGCTCCAGCTTCTGGCTTATCTTTACGGTCGGGTTGTTGGTCGTGTTTGTTGGATTAATTGCTTTCAATAAAATGAAGAAAAAGAAAGATCGATAACGTACTGGAAGAAAGGGAGGAAGGACAGTGGATTTTCAAGCGTTTCTGATAACATTGCGCGAAGCCATCGAAGCGATTTTGATTGTTGGATTGATTTTATCTTACTTGACTCGCTTAAATGCAAATCAGTATAAAAAATGGGTTTACGTAGGAGTAGGATTGGCTCTGGTCAGTGCCTTTCTGGTAGCCCTTATCTTCCAAGTCGTATTCACGGGCTTTGCAAGTTTCGGATCGGAAGTTTATTTAAAAGTCAGCATTATGTTTGCTTCCGTTATCTTACTCAGTCATATGGTCGTATGGATGAAAAACCAAACGAAAGACATAAAGTCCGATATGCAGGATAAAATTAATGCGGCCGTAACAGCCGGAAGCGTATCGGCGATGATTATTCACTCTTATTTAATCGTCGTTCGTGAAGGGGTCGAAACGGTATTTTTCTTTGCCGCCATTAGCGGCGGAGATATTACGGAAGTATTAAAAAGCTACGGTGCTATAAGCGGTCTATTACTAGCTTTAATCATCGGTTACTTATTTTTCTCGGGTACAATGAGGTTTTCATTAAAATCGTTCTTTAACGTTACAGGTATTTTAATTATGTTTATTGCTGCAGGCTTGCTTGTACAAGGGATCGGGATTTTACAGGATCTTGGCAAAATGGGATCGGTAATTGAAACCGCAGAAGGCAAACCGCAGGAAATGTATAACATTGTCCATATTATGCCGGAGCATTACCAGGATGAACTTCACTACCAGCGTGACACAGGAAATGATGTGTTAGTGAGCGGACAAGTCGGATTGTTCATGGCGGCTATGTTTGGCTACAGCCACAATCCTTCATTTGAACAAGTAGCAGCTTACTGGTCTTACTTCCTTTTCATCTTTGTCATGATCAAAGTGCTTGGAAGGGGGAAAATTTCCTTTTCTTTTTTGGAACGAAAAAAGAATAAAAAGACAGTAACTGATGAAGATTCCGTTAAATCAGTAAGTGCTTCATAAGAGGGAATATCCGCTGTCAAAAAAGAGCTCGCATTAGCGGGTTCTTTTTTATTAGGTATAATTTGTGTTATGTCTCTTGTTTCCATAAGATAAAAAGATAGTGATTTTAAAAGGTTGAAGGTGCAGAATATGAGAAATGGATTACGACAAGCTGCAATGGCAGGGGGAGTGCTTGCCATTGTCATTATTTCAATGCTTCGTTTTATTTATGCGGTGGATATGCCAAGAACATGGGATGAAGTTGATTTTTCACTGGCACTGTCAGAATTTGATTTATTAGCGATGCAGCCCCATTTTCCAGGGTATCCTTACTTTATTTTAGGCGGGATGATCGCTCACTCGGTAATTGAAGAACCGGCAAAAGCATTAGCCTATTTTAACGTCACAGCAGGTTTGTTGGCGTCCATCCCTCTTTATTTAATTGGGAGAAGATTTTTGGCATCGGTCCAAAGTATATGGATGGTCGTATTTATTCAGGCGCTTCCTTTCCTGTCGGTTAATATGTCGGTTCCCATGTCGGAAGGAGCCGCCTTTTCTTTTTTATGGTGGTATATTTGGGCAGTACTTGAAGCGAAGAAGAGGGGGACGTGGCCGTTTCATCTGCTTGCCTCATTTTTCTTTAGTCTGTTAATGGGCATTCGGCTATCCTATCTTTTATTTGGAATCGGATTATTGCTTTTATGGCTTCACGATTGGGGGAAAAAACGAAGTGCGGCCAGAACAGGTATTTTGATCGGAGCTGCCGTCCTATTCCAATTCATTTGGGTATGGGCGCTGGCCGCAACAGAAGGGGGACTTTTCCCATTTTTAACACTGGCTTTTTCGTTTACAGAAGGGCATTTCCAAGATTGGGGAGGGGCTATTTCAACAGAACAGCAATCATACGGACAGCGGCTCTTCACGCTGCTGTTTTATAATCTGATTTGGGTTGGTTTGTGCGGGAAGTCATGGGCAGTATGCTTCGGCTATGCGGTGCTTCTTCTTTTGCTGCTCGTGAAAAAGCCAGCCTTACGAAATTTGTATAAGCATGAGTTATTTCTATTAGCCTTTGCTTATTTGTTATGGGCGTTTTTCGCGCAAAATGTGGAAAAGCCAAGACATATTCTCCCGCTGCCCGCTTTCTTGATTATCTTTCTATTTTATTCATTGAAAAAAGCGAAGATATTGCAAATAGGATATGGGATGATGGCGGTTATGACAGGAGTGCAGTTCGCAACTTCGGTCCAATGGCTGGATGAACAGCATTCGGAAAGACATGCTGTGTATCAAATGGCTGATTATTTGGCGGAACGGCCTCCGTCATTTATGATTTATACATGGGAAGAAATAAGGGTATTGCAATATCTGGAGGTCCCCTATCCTCATAAACGCATTCAAACATTTGACTATTTTTTACAAGAGGTAAGACATAGTAAGTATGATACAATCTTTGTTACGAATCATGTATTAAAAGGATTTGAAGCACAAGGAGCAGACTTGGACGGGCAAGTGGAAAAGGTAAAGACATTTACATCTAATGCCCTGTTTGATCCTGTTTATCACGAAATTGTGTTATATAAAGTGAACCTTCCATCATTGAAGGAGGTTAATGCCCGTTAATCCGGGATAAGAGAGAACAGATATGAATTGAGGTGAAAAAGGTGCACGGACATCTAAAAGAAAAATTGGCCATTTTACCGGATCAGCCAGGATGTTATTTAATGAAAGACCGGCATGGTACGGTCATTTATGTCGGGAAGGCAAAAGTATTGAAAAATAGGGTTCGATCTTATTTCACTGGCAGCCATGATGGAAAAACATTGCGTCTTGTCAATGAGATTGTAGACTTTGAATACATTGTTACTTCTTCAAACATTGAAGCCCTTATTTTGGAAATGAATTTGATAAAAAAGCATGACCCTAAATATAATGTGATGTTAAAAGACGATAAAAGTTATCCGTTCATCAAAATTACGGGAGAAAAGCATCCGCGTCTTATTATTACAAGAAAAGTCAAAAAGGATAACGGAAAATACTTCGGTCCATATCCGAACGCGCAAGCGGCAAACGAAACGAAAAAATTATTGGACCGCATCTATCCGCTTAGAAAATGTTCAACTATGCCAGACCGGGCTTGCCTATATTATCATATCGGGCAATGTATGGCTCCGTGTGAGAAAGAGGTTTCAATGGAGCAAAACAAAGAAATCATTGATGACATTGCCCGTTTTTTAAACGGAGGGTACAAGCAAGTAAAGGAAGAGCTCACAACCAAAATGATGAAAGCTTCAGAAGAGCTGGATTTTGAACGGGCAAAAGAATATCGCGATCAAATTGCCCATATTGAGGCAACGATCGAGAAGCAGAAAATGATGCTCGGTGACTTTGTGGATCGGGATGTATTCGGTTATTCCTATGATAAAGGCTGGATGTGCGTTCAAGTCTTTTTCATTCGCCAAGGGAAGCTGATTGAACGGGACGTCTCCATGTTTCCGTTCTATAATGATCCGGCAGAAGATTTTTTAACGTTCATCGGCCAGTTCTACAGCCAAAATAACCATTTTAAGCCAAAGGAAATTTTATTGCCCCATGATATTGATGCCGGCCTTGTTCAACAATTGTTGGAAGTCAATGTCCATCATCCAAAGAAAGGGAAGAAAAAAGAGTTAGTCGAATTGGCATGCAAAAACGCTAAAATCGCGCTTCAAGAAAAGTTTTTCTTGATTGAACGAGACGAAGAGAGAACGATTAAAGCGGTGGAGCATTTGGGCAAACAATTGGGTATTGCAGCACCCCAGCGAATTGAAGCGTTCGATAACTCGAATATTCAAGGGACCGATCCAGTGTCGGCAATGATTGTGTTCGTTGATGGAAAGCCCGCTAAAAAGGAATATCGTAAATATAAGATCAAAACGGTGGAAGGTCCGAATGATTATGATTCGATGCGTGAAGTGGTTCGAAGAAGGTATAGCCGGGTGTTAAAAGAGAACTTACCCCTTCCGGATTTAATCATTATCGATGGAGGTAAAGGACATTTGGCAGCTGTCGAAGAGGTGTTGGAACATGAACTTGGCTTGTTTATCCCGACAGCCGGTCTTGTAAAAGATGATAAGCACCGAACGTCCAATTTATTGATGGGCCAGCCTCCTGAAATCATATCATTGGAGCGCAATAGCCAAGAGTTTTATCTGTTACAGAGAATTCAAGACGAAGTCCACCGTTTTGCGATTACGTTTCATCGCCAAGTTCGCTCCAAATCTGCGTTCCAATCCGTGTTGGATGACATTCCGGGAGTAGGAGAAAAGCGTAAAAAGGCTTTGCTAAAACATTTTGGGTCGATTAAACGTCTAAAAGAAGCGACAGTCGAAGAAATCCAAGAAGTAAATATTCCTAAAAACGTGGCGGAGATTATTTTTGAGAAATTAAAAAAATAATATTGCCGCAATGCTATAAATTTGATATGATGTAGATAATTTCATATTACTTAAACACTTCATTACGTTGAAGTGAAGGTAGAGGTGCGAAGTTTAAAAGTAAATCATGGGAGGAGATTGAGCTCCTGCGAACATGATTGAAAGGAAAATTCGCCGAAGTGAAGGTTGCCTCATTGCAGCTTTTGCTGGTTCTGTATTGAATAAATACAGGGCTGTCAAGGTAACGAAACCTTGGAGAGCTATCTCACATTGCGGAATTTCATTTGATATTGGTTCATACTAAGCAATGGGATAGTCTTCTATCTCATTGCTTTTTTGTTTTTTACTCCAATAGACAATACAAGAAAATGATTCTGTCTTAAAATTTGGTTAAAACCAAAAGTTTTCACCTTGAGAAAATCTATCGATTAAAAAGCTTATATGGAAAATTAATAGAAAAGGATGGTCCAATATGGGATTAATTGTCCAAAAGTTCGGCGGAACATCAGTCGGCTCAATTGAACGTATTCAACATGCAGCAACTCGTATCATTGCAGAGGTACAACAGGGAAATCAAGTCGTTGTCGTTGTTTCGGCAATGGGAAAAACAACGGATGAACTCGTTTCTCTTGCAAATCAGATCTCATCTAACCCAAGCAAAAGAGAAATGGATATGCTATTAACAACAGGGGAGCAAATTACTATTTCATTATTGTGCATGGCTTTGCAAGAAAAGGGGCATGAGGCCATTTCTTTAACGGGCTGGCAAGCGGGAATTGAGACAGAAGCGGTACATGGCAATGCCAGAATCACTAATATTCAGACGGAGCGCATTCAAAAATTATTAAACAAAGATCTTATCGTTGTGGTGGCAGGATTTCAGGGGATGACAGAAGATAAGGAGATTGCAACTCTTGGAAGAGGAGGATCTGATACAACGGCTGTTGCTCTGGCTGCGGCTTTAAAGGCAGAAAAGTGCGATATATATACAGATGTGCCAGGAGTATTTACGACAGATCCCCGCTATGTGAAATCGGCAAGAAAACTGAAATCCATTTCTTATGATGAAATGTTGGAATTAGCTAATTTAGGTGCAGGAGTACTGCATCCGAGGGCGGTTGAATTTGCAAAAAATCATCATGTTCCGCTTGAAGTGCGTTCAAGCATGGAGTTAGAAAGAGGCACGATTGTTGAGGAGGAAGCATCTATGGAGCAGAACTTAGTTGTAAGAGGTATTGCATTTGAAGATAATGTATCACGTGTTACAGTAGTAGGAATGGAAGATCGTTTACATACGTTGTCCACGATTTTTTCCACACTGGCAAAACATCATATTAATGTAGATATCATTATTCAAAGTGCCTTATCGACAGGAGAACCCTCTATCTCGTTTTCTGTTAAAACAGAGGATGTGCAAAATACGATAGATGTTCTTTCTCAATATGCGGAGAAACTTGGATATGAACGAATTGAACACGAAAAGGGATTGGCGAAAGTTTCAATTGTTGGATCTGGAATGATTTCTAACCCTGGTGTAGCGGCGGACATGTTTGAAGTGCTGGCGAACGAGCAAATTGAAGTGAAGATGGTAAGTACATCTGAGATTAAAATTTCGACAGTTATTGAACAAGCTGAAATGGTACGGGCAGTTGAAACGCTTCATCATGCTTTCCAACTGGATGCAGAAGTGGTAGGCGCGAAATAATAAGGTAACTTGTCAAACGAAGTCCGATTATTTTAAGGGAGTGAAGATATGATTAATTTTGGGAAAGTGTCAACTGCTATGATTACACCTTTTGATCAAGAAGGAAACATTGATTTTTCACAAACGACAAAGCTTGTGAACCATTTAATTGAAAACGGGACGGATTCATTGGTGGTTGCTGGAACAACCGGTGAATCCCCTACTTTATCAGCAGAAGAGAAGCTGGATTTATTTCGTCATGTAGTAGAGGTTGTAGACGGGAGAATACCTGTTATTGCCGGTACGGGAAGCAATAACACATATGCTTCCATAGAGCTGACAAAAGAAGCAGAAAAAACGGGTGTGGACGCTATCATGCTTGTAGCACCATATTATAATAAACCGAATCAAGAAGGACTTTATCAACATTTCAAAGTGATTGCGGAAAGCACGGATTTACCTGTTATGCTTTATAATGTTCCGGGTCGTGCTGTGACCAAAATTGCTGCTGAGACGGTAATAAGGCTATCTAAGCTTTCAAATGTTGTAGCTGTTAAAGAAGCAAGCGGTGACCTTAGTGCGATGACTGAAATTATCGCTAACACGGACGATGATTTTGCGCTGTACAGCGGCGATGATGCTCTGGCTTTGCCTGTGTTGGCAATTGGCGGTAATGGAATTATATCTGTGGCATCTCATATCATTGGAAATGAAATGCAAGAGATGATTAAGGCTTTTGAAGATGGTGAACGGCAAAAAGCCGCAAAAGCGCATCAAAAGTTGTTGCCGGTCATGAACGCCCTATTTGCGGCGCCAAGCCCTACTCCGGTCAAAGCGGCTTTACGATTAAAGGGACTGGACACAGGATTTGTTCGTCTGCCGCTTGTTCCGCTATCTCAGCAAGAACATCAAGCGTTAACAGAGGTTCTTCAATCTATTTAAAATGAGGAAAACGGGCTTTCTTCAATAGTTGACTTATCGAGCTTTTACGGGCAGTGGTCCCCCACTTAAACTTCCGCGATTACGCTAAGTTTTGAACTGGGGGTCTTACTGCCCGTTAATGAGGGATAAAGAATAATCCCCCGTTTGACTGAACGGGGGATTGTTTTATTCGATGATATCTTTTTTATCCCATTTTACGGTAATAAGGACTTTGTTTTGTTTGCCCTTTAACTCTAAATAAGATTCGGCTATACAATTCTTTTGAAGTTGAATTTGTTCTGCAATAAAACCCGCTTCCAAATGGAAAGAGGCATTCGGGGCATCTTTCAATCTCTTTTCCACAACGTCACCGGATAAAACAAGCTCTAGTTCGCGTCGTTTTTCTTCTGTCACGGTGAGAATCCCCCAGCCTGCTTTTAGGAAGAAGGACAGAAGGTCTTCCTGTTGGGGTAAAGGATATTTTCTGGCTAAAGCTTTACCTGACCAATATAAAATTTGATGTGATTCGTTACCGAGCAAATCCGGCAGCAAGACGTCTCGAATTAAACTGTAACCGAAATAAGGAAAATGTTGTTCATCTAAGGTTTCTTCCTGTTGTATCGATAAGTTAGTCAATTTCTTCCCCTCTTTCTATAGCTTATATTATATATGAAGGTGATAGTTGTCTCACCTTTTTTTTTTGACGAATTATGAAGTTTTCGGCCACCAAAAAATGACAAAAACAACTTTTGTGAATGATGGAGATAAACGGTTTAATACTCTTATTTTTTTATTTCTCGGAGTAGAATTTTATTGAATGGATCCCGTAAATTGTACAATTATTAGAAGATTATTTATTGTTTGTATTTTACTGAACAATTACGCCTAGCTTCCTTGACGGGTATAATAGATGGGAGTACAATGAATTTGTCACATTTATTCGATAAAAAATGCAAAGGGTTACATTTTTTGTCGACCTGTTAATCTATTAGGATGGATGGGGAGTCTTGCATTTTTTTCTAAAATTCGTTCATTTATCAAAGGGGGTTTAATGTATGGCAGCAAACAAGGAGTTTTTCAATCGCAGACTACATTCATTGTTAGGTGTCATTCCGGTAGGGATCTTCCTTATCCAGCACTTAGTCGTGAATCACTTTGCGACAAAAGGGCCTGAGGCCTTTAATAAAGCTTCCCATTTCATGGAGAGCTTGCCTTTTCGCTACGCATTAGAAGTTTTCATTATTTTCTTACCTATTTTATTCCATGCGATTTACGGACTGTATATTGCCTTCACAGCAAAGAACAATGTAAGCCATTACGGGTATTTCCGTAACTGGATGTTCTTGCTTCAGCGTGTTTCAGGGGTAGTTACTCTTATTTTCATCGCTTGGCACGTGTGGGAAACAAGAATTCAAGTATTCTTCGGAGCTGAAGTCAACTATGAAATGATGGCGAATATCGTCGATAATCCTGCCATGTTAGCATTCTATATTGTGGGAATCTTGTCGACTGTATTCCATTTTGCGAACGGTTTATGGACGTTCGGCGTAAGTTGGGGACTGACAGTAACTCCTCGTTCTCAACGAATTTCAACGTATGTGACATTAGGAATCTTCGTAGCATTGGCGTTTGTCGGTGTTCGTGCTATTTTGGCGTTTGCATAATCTGATAGGTTTAAAGGAGTGGGGTTACGATGAGTAAAGGGAGAATTATCGTCGTTGGCGGCGGTTTAGCAGGCCTGATGGCCACAATTAAAATTGCAGAGGCAGGAAAACAGGCGGATTTATTTTCACTTGTTCCGGTAAAACGATCTCACTCGGTCTGTGCGCAAGGCGGTATTAACGGTGCGGTAAACACCAAAGGGGAAGGAGATTCTCCGTGGGAACACTTTGATGATACGGTTTACGGCGGTGACTTCTTGGCGAACCAGCCTCCAGTCAAAGCGATGTGTGAAGCAGCGCCTGGAATTATTCACTTATTAGACCGGATGGGAGTCATGTTTAACCGTACGCCGGAAGGATTGCTTGATTTCCGCCGCTTTGGTGGAACACAGCATCACCGTACCGCATTCGCGGGAGCAACAACTGGACAACAGTTGCTGTACGCATTAGATGAACAAGTTCGCCGCCATGAAGTAGCGGGACTTGTGACGAAGTATGAAGGCTGGGAATTTTTAGGGGTTATTTTGGATGACGAAGGTGCATGTCGTGGGATTGCCGCTCAAAACCTGCAAACGATGGAAATCCAGTCGTTCCCGGCAGATGCCGTCATCATGGCTACCGGAGGACCTGGTATTATCTTTGGTAAATCGACCAACTCTGTCATCAATACAGGTTCAGCGGCATCGATCGTGTACCAACAAGGGGTTTATTATGCGAACGGTGAGTTCATTCAAATTCACCCGACAGCCATTCCTGGGGATGACAAGCTTCGCTTAATGAGTGAGTCGGCTCGTGGAGAAGGCGGACGCGTTTGGACGTATAAAGACGGAAAACCTTGGTACTTCTTAGAAGAAAAGTATCCGGCTTACGGAAACTTGGTTCCGCGTGACATTGCGACACGTGAGATCTTCGACGTTTGTGTCGCTCAAAAACTAGGTATCAATGGTGAAAACATGGTTTACCTGGATCTTTCGCATAAAGATCCGAAGGAGCTTGACATCAAGCTTGGCGGAATCATTGAAATCTATGAAAAATTCATGGGTGATGACCCGCGTAAAGTACCGATGAAGATCTTCCCTGCGGTTCACTATTCGATGGGCGGTTTATGGGTCGATTATGATCAAATGACCAACATTCCGGGTCTTTTCGCTGCCGGTGAATGTGATTACTCCCAGCACGGAGCGAACCGTTTAGGAGCGAACTCTTTACTATCTGCCATTTACGGCGGTATGGTAGCGGGACCTAATGCCGTTCGATATATTAACGGATTAGAAAAGAGCGCCGATGCGCTTCCATCCAGCTTGTTCGACCGCCATGTACAGCAAGAACAGGAAAAATGGAATCAAATCATGTCTTTAGATGGAAATGAAAATGCCTACGTTCTTCATAAAGAGCTTGGAGAGTGGATGACCGATAACGTAACGGTTGTTCGCTACAACGATAAGTTATTGAAGACGGATGAAAAAATCCAAGAGTTGATGGAACGTTTCGATCGCATCAACATTAACGATACAGCAAAATGGAGCAACCAAGGGGCAACCTTCACCCGACAATTGAAAAACATGCTTGAACTTTCACGCGTGGTGACATTGGGAGCTTACAACCGTAACGAGAGCCGCGGAGCCCACTACAAGCCGGACTTCCCGGATCGTAACGATGAGGAGTTCTTAAAGACAACGATGGCAAGCTTTGCGGGTGAAAAAGTCACACCGGCTTTCCATTACGAAGAAGTCGATGTTTCCTTGATCAAGCCTCGTAAGCGCGATTATACGAAGAAAAAAGATGAAAAGAAAGCAGCATCAGAGAAAAAAGAAGAGGGGGTTCGTTAAGCCATGAGTACGACTATGAGTGCACAAAAAACGGTAAAGTTTATCATCACTCGTCAAGATGGACCGGAAGGTTCTTCTTATGAGCAAGAATTTGAAATCCCTTATCGTCCTAACATGAACGTCATTTCGGCGCTCATGGAAATTCGACGAAACCCTGTTGATGCGAGAGGCAACCAAACCACACCGATTACATGGGATATGAACTGCTTAGAGGAAGTATGCGGAGCCTGTTCGATGGTGATCAACGGCAAGCCGCGCCAGTCCTGTACAGCGCTTGTCGATAAATTGGAACAGCCGATTCGCCTTCAGCCGATGAAAACATTCCCGGTTGTTCGTGACTTGCAAGTAGACAGAAGCCGCATGTTTGATGCTTTAAAACGTGTGAAGGCATGGGTTCCGATTGACGGGACGTATGATCTTGGGCCAGGACCGCGTATGCCTGAGCGCAAGCGCCAATGGGCTTATGAATTATCAAAATGTATGACGTGCGGTGTCTGCCTGGAATCTTGCCCGAACGTCAACAGCAAATCTGATTTCATCGGTCCGGCACCTTTATCCCAAGTTCGCTTGTTCAATGCCCATCCAACAGGAGGCATGCATAAAGCGGAGCGCCTGGAGACGATTATGGGAGACGGTGGATTAGCGAATTGCGGAAACTCACAAAACTGTGTGCAGTCTTGTCCAAAAGGCATTCCGTTAACAACATCGATTGCAGCATTAAACCGTGATACAACGATCCAAGCCTTCCGTAATTTCTTCGGAAGCGACCAAGCATAATTCAGCTTTTAATATGTGCCGTCATGTGAATTCCATGAATCTATGGTTTCCGTGGCGGCATATTTTATATAAAGGCAGATTTGACGGAGACAGAAAGAAAGTGAAGTCTCATTCGGTGAACTGCTTCCCGTTCGAGGCGATGAATAAAAAATGGGGGCGAGCATGATGGGGAAAATGAACTATATTGAACAGATGGATGAATGGAAGGCTTCGTTTGGAGACGTGCATTATGAAACACGTGTGCGTTTTTGCGAAACGGATATGTTTGGACATTTGAATAATACGGTTCCGTTTATATACTTTGAAACAGCTCGAATTCGCTTTTTTCAACAATTAGGATTTATGAGTGACTGGGCTAATCCTCTTAATGAGGCGATGCCTGTTGTAGCGGATTTACAATGTGATTTTATTCGGCAGGTGTTTTTTGATGAAACATTAAAAGTGCATGTGAAAGTACATAAATTGGGAAATTCATCTGTCGATTTGCATTATATGGTGACAAATAGAGAAAAGGAGCTTTGTTTAACTGGAAGAGGCACGATGGTTCAGTTATCTAAAAAAACCGGAAAAACGATTCTTTGGACTGAAGAAATGAAACAACGTCTTTTGTCTGTGCAGTGAGTGTGAAAAAAAATCTCTTCTTATACAGCCTAACTTTGCCATATAAGTAACCGCTTGAGACATTTTTACATAAGATATGATGACTAAATTTATACCCATCCGATAGTTCAACTCTGAATCAGGCAAGGAGGGTTACATTGAAGGAGAAAGATTTTCAGCCAAAGCCGTTACTTACGAAAAGAGAACGAGAGGTTTTTGAACTGCTTGTGCAAGACAAAACAACGAAAGAAATTGCAAGTGATTTGTTCATCAGTGAAAAAACAGTTCGAAATCACATCTCAAATGCGATGCAAAAGCTTGGAGTGAAGGGGCGTTCTCAAGCGGTCGTAGAGCTTCTGCGCATGGGAGAACTTGAATTATAATAATGACCGGCTGTCCTTATTGTTGTTTTAAGGAAGCCGGTTATTTATTTATCCCGCATCGTGTGGGTCTAACTAACCATTAGTAGGGGGTGAAGGAAACCCCCACTAATGGAAGGTTCCTTTATTTTGTGGCTTGAAATTTTCTAGAAAAGTAGAGAGAATAGATAGAGAAGCAACATTTATGTCATGATGAGCAGCAGAAAATGAAACTTCATTGAGCGGGAGGCTTACTGCCAGTTAATGAGGGATAAAAATATAAGAGAGGATATGAGTATGTCATCAAACCAACATTCTCAAATACCAAATGAACAAATAGTTGCCGAAGTAGAAAAATCATTGCGATACATTGCGGGAATTGTCAAACAGAAGGGGAGGGAAATCCTGAATGATTATACGATTACCCCACCTCAGTTTGTGGCCCTTCAATGGCTGCTTGAGCACGGTGATATGACAATCGGTGAATTGTCCGGCAAAATGTTTCTGGCTTGCAGCACGACGACCGATTTAGTGGATAGAATGGAAAAGAATGAACTCGTCATGCGCGTTAAAGACCCGAATGATAGAAGGGTTGTTCGCATTCATTTATTAGAAGAAGGCGAGAGAATGATTGAAGAGGTTATTCGCAAAAGGCAAGAGTATTTGAGTGGAGTTTTGCAAAACCTGTCAGAAGAAGATGTGGAGCGATTACAAAAAAGCTTGCATCAATTACATCTAGAGATGAAAGAAGAATGAGGCGATTTTTTTGAATAGACCAATAGGAGTTATTGATTCAGGCGTAGGGGGATTAACGGTTGCCAAAGAAATCATGCGTCAGCTGCCTAAGGAAAAAATTATGTACATAGGGGATACGGAGCGCTGTCCTTATGGCCCGAGACCGAGCGAAGAAGTACGTCAATTTACTTGGGAAATGACCGACTATTTATTAAATCAAAATATTAAGATGCTGGTGATTGCTTGTAACACAGCGACTGCTGTCGTGTTGGAAGAAATTCAACATACAGTGGATATCCCGGTGTTAGGAGTGATTGAACCAGGTGCCAGGGCTGCGTTGAAATCGACGAATAATCACAAGGTTGGCATTATCGGCACAAATGGCACCGTTAAAAGCAATGCTTATCCATCTGCACTAAAAGAGCTGCATGACAAAGTGGAGGTGGAAAGTTTAGCGTGCCCTCTATTTGTTCCGCTGGTGGAAAGCGGAAATTTTGAAGGGGAGGAAGCGAGGCGCATTGTTGAAGAAACGTTAAAGCCCTTCTGTAACAGCGAAATTGATACCCTTATACTTGGTTGTACCCATTATCCTCTTTTGAAGCCGATCATTCAGGAAGTCATTGGTCCGAAAGTGAAGCTCATTAGTTCTGGAGAAGAAACAGCCAGCGAAGTAAGTGCAATTCTTTCGTATAGTGATTTGTTGAATAATGGAGAGCATCCGGGTGAGCACCTCTTTTTAACAACGGGCCCCAACCAGCTTTTTCAAACGATTGCATCCAAATGGTTTGAACATCCTATTCATAATGTTCAACATATTTCTTTGTCTGCGTCAATAAAATCGTAAAAACGAGGATGATTCAAAAGGGTAAAATCAGCCATTTTGGATCATTCTCATGAAAGGCCCCGTCTTGAAAATCCAGTAAAATCAAGGATTTTGTGACGGGGCCTTTCATTAAAAATCAATTTTTTTGGTCTATTAGAGACTTATGGATCAGCTCCGTTTTTTATCCTGAATGGTAATGTTACCACAGCCTATATTTCTAAAATGCTTCCGATACTTTTTGGATAAAAATCACCTATGGCGGTCTAATTTGTGAAAAGGCTCGTATACATATTAGTACAAACTGTCTTAGGAGGGAAAAACATGTCCAAAAAGGCAAAAACTATCGTTTTTTCAACGATTTTATCTTCCTCAGTGCTCTTATCAGGCTGTGGATTATTCGGGGGAGATAAAGCGGTAGAAGAAATTGATCCGCCAAAAGATGTTTCTTATGTAGAAGATGCCGAAGCATTAGAAACAGCGGGGGATAAGGAAAATAAAAAAGACATGCCAAAAGAAGAGGCCGCAGTTGGATCAGTAAAAACAGAACTGTATTTAATTGACAAAAACGGGTATGTCGTTCCTCAGACATTGGAGCTGCCCAAAACAGAGGGAGTCGCTGCACAAGCACTTGAATATCTGGTAGATGGGGGACCCATTACAAACATGCTCCCAAATGGCTTTAAAGCAGTTCTTCCTGCCGATACAAAAATACTCGGAGTGAAGCTTGAGAAAGACGGAACGATTATCGCTGATTTCTCCCCTGAATTTTCCAATTATAAAGCGGAAGATGAGTTGAAAATTTTACAATCCATTACGTGGACTTTAACCCAATTCGATAACGTAGAACGAGTGAAAATTCGGATCAATGGATACGACAAGGAAGTAATGCCTGTCAACAATACACCAATCAGCGAAGGGTTGAGTAGGGCAGATGGCATTAATTTGGATAGTAACGGTTCGGTCGATATTACAAATACGAAAGCTGCCACCCTTTATTATTTGGCTCAAAGTGGGGACAACACGTATTATGTACCCGTGACGAAACGGATTTCAGCGAATGAGAAAGACCCGTTTGCGGCGGTTGTCCATGAACTCGTTGAAGGCCCGAGCGTTAAATCCGGCTTAGTGAGCGATTTTAATGCTGATGTCGAGTTATTAGATGATCCAAAATATGAAAATGGTACCCTTACATTGAATTTCAATGAATCGATTTTTGGAAACATGGAAGGCAGCAAAATTTCTGATCATGTGCTGCAGTCTCTTGTTTTATCGTTGACCGAACAGCCGGGTGTAGAAAGCGTAGCGGTTCAAGTTAATGGAGAAAGTAAACTGATGAAAGAAGATGGAAAAAAACTGACTGAACCTGTTGTTCGTCCGGCAGATGTCAATACGGGAAGTTTTTAATGCAGGTAAGCAATTTGTTAACCGGTTTATTTTTGATATACTATAAAGGACAATTTTTTAAGAGGTCAGCTTCCGAGGCGACCTCTTTCATCTTTTGTATGGGATGATGTACATAGCAAAAGACATTATAAATACATAACTTAACGGTTTGGATAAAGGAGAATGAAAACATGCGTGTAGATGGACGAGCAGTAAACGAACTGCGCCCTGTAACAATTGAAACGGACTATTTAAAACACCCGGAAGGTTCCGTATTAATCACAGTCGGGGACACAAAGGTGATTTGTACGGCAAGTGTCGATGATCGTGTACCGCCGTTTATGAGAGGACAAGGGAAAGGCTGGATTACCGCCGAGTATTCCATGCTGCCAAGAGCGACTGAACAAAGGAATATACGTGAAGCGGCGAAAGGGAAAGTGTCAGGGAGAACGATGGAAATTCAGCGCCTAATCGGAAGGGCGCTTCGCTCGGTTGTGAATTTAGAAAAGTTGGGAGAGAAAACGGTATGGATCGACTGTGATGTCATTCAGGCCGATGGCGGTACCCGTACGGCATCCATTACGGGGGCATTTGTGGCGATGACATTGGCTCTCCAAAAAATGGTGAACGACAAAAAGGTTGCTGCACTTCCAATTACCGATTTTCTGGCTGCTACGTCTGTAGGGATGGCAGAGGGTGTTGGAGAAATTTTAGATTTGAATTACATAGAAGATTCGGCTGCCGAAGTAGATATGAATGTTGTCATGACGGGAAATGGCCGTTTTGTTGAACTTCAAGGAACAGGGGAAGAGGCGACATTTTCACGCGAGCAGCTAAATAGTATGCTTGCTTTAGCCGAAGAGGGGATCATGAAACTGATGGAAAAGCAAAAAGAGGCTCTTGGTGAAGCGGCCAAAAATATTGGGAACGGAGGAGCCTGATATGTCCAATGAAGTAATTATCGCTACCAAAAACCAGGGGAAAGCAAAAGAATTTGAATCGCTTTTTTCTTCAAAAGGAGTAGCGGTTAAAACGCTGCTGGATTTTCCGGAGGCGATAGATGTAGAAGAGACGGGCAAAACCTTTCGCGAGAACGCTGTTCTAAAGGCGGAAGAAATCTCCAGGCAATTTAACAAGATAGTCATTGCGGATGACTCTGGTCTATGCATTGATGTATTGAACGGGAAACCTGGAGTGTATTCGGCCCGTTATGCCGGAAGCGAAAAAAGCGATGAAGCGAATATGGAGAAGGTATTGGAGAAGATGAAAGGGATTCCGCTGCCTGAAAGGACGGCTCACTTTCATTGTGCACTGGCAGTAGCCGTTCCGGGGCAGGAAACCATCGTGGTGGAAGGGGCGTGCGAGGGGCTGATCACCGAAGAAAAAAAGGGGGGCAATGGGTTTGGATACGATCCTATCTTTTATGTTCCTTCTCTTCAACGAACAATGGCTCAATTGGAGAAAGAAGAGAAAAATAAAATCAGCCATCGTGCAAACGCATTGAAGCGGCTTGGCCCCGTGATTGAAAAACTGTATCAATAAATGATAGAATATGGCATCCATATTCTATTATTTATAAACAGCCGGCAAGAGTTCTTACAGACTCTTGCCGGCTGTTTATCCCGCATTAACGGGCAGTAGGACTCTCACTTTAATACTTGAGAGAAATCGAAGAAGTCTAAGCGGGGGATAACTGCCCGTAAAAGCCCAAGTAAAAGAACACAGACTAACATCGCTGCGTCCTGCGGCAACGCCTGTGTGACCCGCATCGTGCGGGCCTAACTAACCATCAGTGGGGATGAAGGAAAACCCCAATAATGGAAGTTTCCTTTATATGAGAAAATAAGTCTGACCCAAGAGAAAGAAAAAAAGCAGTTTGAACAAATGAACATGAATAAAACGATACTGATGAGAGAACCGTTGGGAGGTAACGTTGGTGAAAGTGCTTATCGTTAGTGATAGCCATGGACAGAGAAAAGAACTGGAGGCCATCAAAAAGCGTCATGAACATGAAGTGGAAGCCATGATTCATTGCGGAGATTCGGAACTTCCGGCTGATTGTGATGAAATGAAGGGATTTTACACGGTTAGAGGAAACTGCGATTATGACCGCGAATATGTCAATGAGAGAATCGAAAGTATCGCAGGCTATGCGTTCTATATTACGCATGGACATCTTCATAATGTGAAAATGTCTCTCATGAATTTGCATTATAAAGCAAGAGAAACCGGTGCCAAGATTGTTTGTTTTGGACATTCTCATGTGGCCGGTGCTGAAATGATCAACGGCATTTTAATGATTAATCCCGGCAGTATCGTCTTGCCGCGCATGCGGAGAGAAAAAACGTATGTTATACTTAACATCGAAAATGAAAAAGTTACTATAATTTTTTATAATGTCAGTGGTCTTCCAGTTGAATCAATGACCGCAGAATTTGCTCCCTTCTAAATGAGCAGTAACACCCTCACTAGAAGGAAATTAAGAGAATTAGGTGGGGGGAACTGCTTCTAAGGGTTTGAACGATCAGCAAGGGACAAATCTTCCTCCGGTTTGAAGATTCCTCTATGTTTTTAATACTAAAAAAAGTTTATAAAAAAATCCCAAAACATGTTGACATTAGTTTGAATGTGCATTAGAATAAGTATTGTTGTTAAGTTAATTACGTCCCGGTAGCTCAGCTGGATAGAGCAACGGCCTTCAAAATAGGAGCCTCTATAAGGAAAGAGTAACTTATAGAGTGGACGACACTATATCGGTGAAGCCTTAACAGATAATGCTGATGGTAATACCGAGGAAACTTACGATCTTCTTATATATGAGGTGGTGTAATGTATCATCACACGAAATCAAAAGGAGATTTAGGCGTTTTAAAGGCTCAAGTGGATTTGTATGAAAAAGGTTACATGATATTAAATCCTCATACTGAACACGCGCCGTTTGATATTGTTATTTATAAAGATAGCAAATTTAAACGTGTTCAAGTGAAGTATAGAGAATTAAATCAAAAAGGATTTCTCGAAATAAGGTTTCGATCTTCCTATTCTACTTCAAAAGGTGTCATAACCAAAGAAACAGATAAAGAAGAAGTCGATGTTTATTGTGTGTATTGTCCACAAACAGATAAATGTTATTATTTCGATCCTAAAACCTTTACTAAATCCATAAACTTGAGGGTAGAAACTCCAAAGAATAATCAACTGCAAAATGTTAAATTCGCTGATGATTATCGTGAGGTTCCGTAGAGACTACACGTGTCGCACCTGAGATGGTGAAGATATAGTCCAGACCACAAACAGCGACTCCATGCTGGTGCCGAAAGTCATAGTGGTAAGCTAAGCCGTCGGTCGGGGGTTCGAATCCCTCCCGGGACGCCATTTTATACATATTATCAAACCTGTTGTGATGTTCTAAACATTATAACAGGTTTTTTTGTGCTCTTGAAATTAGCTGAATCAGTCGCTTTAAATTTAAGGGGTGAAGAGTGAACATTCATTCATAAAGTGTTTTTCAAATGATGCAATCGTTCGCTTTACTTTTTGGAAAAACAGATTAATAAAAAAATAAAAACGAGAAAAGATTACTATACCAGTATTGTAAGCGGATACAAAAAGATTGTTTAGTCTAAATAGTCTAAAAATTTACGGAAAAGGTGTTGACGAAGCTTAAAAATGAGAGTAAGATAGTCCTCAAATATAAGTTTTCTAAAAATTTTAAACAAAATTAAAATTAGAATAATCTTCTCATTTTGTTTTAGTAACAAAGGAAAGATTGTCCTTCCTGAAAGAACAGTAGATCCTTTAAGTGTTGTAGAAGATGGTGTGAAAATTTACGGTGCTACTATTTCGGTAAATGAAATAAACATATAGTAAAGCGAAGAAGAGGATAAGTAATCTTAAGGAATCAGGTATCAACAGAGAGCCGGGTTGCTGGAAGCCGGTGTTACCCCCTTAGGACGAACTCACCTCCGAGTGCCAGTCTGAAATCGTAAAGAGTAGGACTGGACGGGTGTAAAATTGTAAACTATACCCGTTACCAAAATGAATGCAATCCGTCGATTGCATTCCCGAGGCAGCCATTATGGCTGCGAACAAGGGTGGTACCGTGGAAAGAGAGAGTCTTTCCACCCCTTTGGCCTATGACGTATTAGGTCTATTATGGGGTGGAAAGACTTTTTTTATTTGATAAAAATGAGGCGAAAGAAAGGATGGGGACAGTGGGAGCCAATATGCAAACGAAAGAACCTGTAAGTGCAAAGGTGAAAATGAGTGGGGCAGAAATGATGATTGAGGCATTAAAGAGGGAGAATGTAGAAGTCATCTTCGGTTATCCAGGCGGCGCAGTCCTTCCCATTTATGATAAGCTCTATAACTCGGGCATGTTCCATGTATTAACGCGTCATGAGCAAGGCGGCATTCATGCAGCGGAAGGATATGCAAGAATTTCCGGAAACCCGGGTGTAGTCATTGCGACAAGCGGTCCCGGTGCAACAAACATTGTTACAGGTTTGGCAGATGCAATGATTGATTCACTCCCGTTAGTAGTTTTCACTGGTCAAGTTGCTTCCAATGTAATTGGATCAGACGCTTTCCAAGAAGCGGATGTATTAGGTATTACAATGCCAATTACAAAACACAGTTACCAAGTGCGTCGTGTGGAAGACTTGCCGAAAATCATTAAAGAAGCTTTTCATATCGCGACAACAGGAAGACCTGGTCCGGTATTGATTGATATTCCAAAAGATATGGCAGCAGGAGCTGGAGAATTCTCTTACGACCAAGAAGTGAATCTTCCGGGTTATCAACCCACTTATAATCCTAACTTGCTGCAAGTGAAGAAACTGACAGAAGCGGTCAAACAAGCGAAGAAACCAGTAATTTTAGCCGGAGCAGGTATACTTCATGCCCATGCGTCAGAACAGTTTAAAAAATACGTGGAACGTGAAAACATTCCGGTTGCCAGCACGCTGCTCGGTTTGGGAGGATTCCCGGCTAATCATCCGCTCCATTTAGGAATGGCTGGAATGCATGGGACATATACCGCTAACATGGCTTTATACGAATGTGATTTACTCATCAGCATCGGAGCTCGTTTTGATGATCGGGTAACAGGCAACTTAAAGCATTTCGCTCCAAATGCGACGGTGGCTCACATTGATATCGACCCGGCTGAAATCGGAAAAAATGTTCCGACTCAAATTCCAATTGTAGGCGATGCGAAAGAAGTGCTAACACAGTTATTATTGCAAGAGAGTGCAAAAGGAGACTTTGCACAGTGGCATAAAGAATTATCTGAAAGAAAGCAAGAATATCCTCTTTGGTATGAAAAATCAGATGAGTTGTTAAAACCGCAGCAAGTTATTGAGTTAATTCACCAGTATACAAAAGGTGAAGCAATTGTGACAACAGATGTCGGACAGCATCAAATGTGGACGGCTCAATATTATAAGTTTAACGATCCGAACAAATGGGTCACATCCGGCGGGTTAGGCACCATGGGATTTGGTTTTCCGGCAGCGATTGGCGCTCAATTGGCTGATCGTGAAGCAACTGTTGTGGCGATTGTAGGAGATGCAGGCTTTCAAATGACTCTTCAAGAGCTTTCCGTTCTTAAAGAACTTGATTTACCAGTTAAAGTGGTCATTATCAATAACCAATCATTGGGAATGGTTCGTCAGTGGCAGGAAATTTTCTATGAGGAACGCTACTCTCATTCTTTAATTCCAAATCAGCCAAACTGGTTAAAGCTTGCTGAAGCTTATGGAATTAAAGGGCTTCAAGCTTCCAATGAACAAGAGGCTCATGAAGTATTAAAAGAGGCATTCGCAACGAAAGAACCAGTTCTAATGAATTTCTATGTAGCACCAACAGAGAATGTGTATCCGATGGTGGCACCTGGAAAAGGCTTGCATGAAATGGTGGGGGTGAAACCGTGAAACGAATCATTACAGCAACGGTTAATAACAGAGCAGGGGTTTTAAACCGTATTACCGGCTTATTCACAAAACGTGATTACAATATTGAAAGCATTTCGGTAGGTCATACCGAAACAGAGGGTGTTTCACGTATGACCTTTGTCGCGAATGTAGAAGACGAAAAGTCAGCGGAACAAGTTATTAAGCAGCTGAATAAGCAAATTGATGTCCTGAAAGTACAGGACATTACAGATCAAGCGACTGTCGCCAGGGAGTTAGCCCTCATTAAAGTAGCGTCAGCTCCAGCTGTAAGGAATGAGCTGTATGCTTTAATCGAGCCGTTCAGAGCCACGATTATTGATGTGAGCCGGGACAGCGTTATTATTCAAGTAACCGGAGAATCCGGCAAGATTGAGGCGATTCTCGATTTGCTAAGACCTTACGGGGTAAAGGAAGTTATCCGGACAGGTACTATTGCTTTCCCTCGTGGAACTCAAAAGCAAACTGCCCAACAAAAGGTATCATCAATTCTATAAATGTAGCTGATTATTAACCTTAAAATACAGAATAATCAAATTAAAAAGATAAAGGGAGAGAATAGAAAATGGTAAAAGTTTATTATAACGGAGATGCAAACGAGCAATTATTAGCAGGTAAGAAAGTAGCAATCATTGGTTACGGTTCACAAGGACATGCCCATGCACAAAACTTGCGTGAAAGCGGAGTAGACGTAGTAATTGGTTTGCGTCAAGGTAAATCTTGGGAGCAAGCGGAAAAGGACGGTTTTACAGTATTGCCTGTTAGCGAAGCAGCTGAACAAGCAGACTTAATCATGGTATTGCTTCCAGATGAGCGCCAGCCTCAAGTATACAAAGAGGAAATTGAACCGGCATTAAAACCAGGAAAATCACTTGTATTCGCTCACGGATTCAGTGTTCACTTTAACCAAATCGTACCACCGGCATTCGTTGATGTATTCTTAGTAGCACCAAAAGGCCCTGGTCACCTTGTAAGAAGAACATATACAGAAGGTGCCGGCGTACCTGGATTAATCGCAGTTTATCAAGATGTGACAGGGGAAGCGAAAGATGTAGCCCTTGCATATGCAAAAGGCATTGGATCAGCGAGAGCAGGCGTTATCGAAACAACTTTTAAAGAAGAAACAGAAACAGATCTTTTCGGTGAGCAAGCGGTCCTTTGCGGAGGCTTAACAGCTCTTGTAAAAGCTGGTTTTGAAACATTGGTGGAAGCAGGTTACCAACCAGAAATGGCATACTTCGAATGTTTACATGAATTGAAATTGATCGTTGACCTTATGTATGAAGGCGGACTTAAAGGCATGAGATATTCTATCTCTGATACAGCACAATGGGGTGACTTCGTAACAGGTCCACGCATTGTAACAGAAGATACTAAAGCAGAAATGAAAAAGGTATTAGAAGAAATCCAACAAGGTAAGTTCGCTAAAGGCTGGATTTTAGAAAACCAAGCAAACCGTCCAGAGTTTACGGCAATTAACCGCCAAGAAAATGAACATTTAATTGAAGAAGTAGGAGAAAAGCTTCGCGCAATGATGCCATTCGTTAAGAAGGATAAGAAAGAAGCGGTGGTCGCGAGTGCAAAAAATTAAATTCTTTGATACGACACTTCGAGATGGTGAACAGTCTCCAGGAGTCAATCTGAATTTACAAGAGAAAATCGAAATCGCGAAACAGCTGGAACGCCTGAAAATCGATATTATTGAAGCGGGCTTTCCAGCTGCTTCAAAAGGAGATTTTGAATCGGTCAGACAAATTGCTTCTATTGTCAAGGATTCATCGGTAACGGGCTTAGCCCGTTCCGTGACATCTGATATTGACACTGCATGGGAAGCTTTAAAGGGAAGTGCTGAGCCAAGGCTTCATGTATTTATAGCCACTTCTCCAATTCATATGGTGCATAAATTACAGAAGACGCCTGATCAAGTGCTTGAAACAGCGGTCGAAATGGTTAAATATGCGTCCAAACGATTTCCGGTCGTTCAGTGGTCAGCGGAAGATGCTTGTCGCAGCGATTTGCCGTTTCTTGCAAAAATTGTAACAGCTGTTATTGATGCCGGGGCGAAAGTAATCAATATTCCAGATACCGTTGGTTATATTACGCCGGAGGAATATGGCAATGTTTTTAAATACTTAAAAGAACATGTGCCGAACGTTCATAAAGTGGACTTATCTGCTCATTGTCATGATGATCTCGGAATGGCAGTCGTCAATTCCCTTGCGGCTGTGCAAGCAGGGGCAACGCAAATCGAAGGAACGATTAACGGCATTGGTGAGCGTGCAGGGAATGCTGCACTTGAAGAAGTGGCAGTGGCTCTTCATACTCGAAAAGATTTTTATCAGACTGAGACGAACATGCGCTTAAATGAGATTAAACGCACAAGCGATCTAATCAGCAAATTAACAGGAATGGTAATCGCTCCGAACAAAGCGGTAATTGGCCGAAATGCCTTCGCTCATGAATCTGGGATTCATCAAGATGGAGTATTAAAAGAACCGACAACATATGAAATCATTTCTCCAGAGCTTGTAGGAGTAAAACCTAAAACGATGGTACTCGGAAAACATTCCGGCAGACATGCATTCCGTAATCGATTAGAGGAACTTGGGTTTGTGCTTTCTGATGAAAAAATCAATAATCTATTCCAGAAATTCAAGGATTTAGCAGATAAGAAAAAAGACATTACAGACGACGATCTATTTGCGCTTGTCATCCAAAAGCAGGTAAGCGGCGACGAATTATATAAACTTGAAGGTCTGCAGGTTCAGCATGGCATGAACCAAATTGCAACAGCTACAATTACGCTTAAGAAATATGATGGTACAACATTACAAGAGGCAGCAACTGGTTCAGGAAGCGTAGAAGCCATTTATAATACACTTGGACGATGTTTGGATATGGATATGAAGTTAGTCGACTATCGTATTCAGGCCATTAATGAAGGACCTGATGCACTTGCGGAAGTGTATGTGAAAATTGAATGCGATGGCATTGAAGCAAGCGGGCGCGGTGTAGCGTTTGACGTGCTTGAGTCATCAGCTAAAGCATATTTGAATGCGATTAATCGTATTTCGCTTATTAAGGAATCCCGTGAGAAACAAGAAGTCATTTAATATCCTTTTTCTCGTGGATGGAAAGGAGAGGTGACATGAAAAAGACAATTGCAGTATTACCAGGTGACGGCGTTGGTAAAGAAGTGACAAAAGGGGCTGTTGAGGTACTTAAAGCAGTCGCCAACTGTTTTGAACATCAATTTGAATTCACACATGGCCTGATCGGCGGTGATGCAATCGATCAAGTGGGGAATCCTTTTCCAGACGCTACTGTTCAAATTTGTCAACAAGCAGATGCCGTTCTTCTCGGCTCGGTAGGAGGGCCTAAATGGGATGCTCTTCCTGCCAATATACGCCCTGAAAAAGGGTTGCTGGCAATGCGTAAAACACTTGATGTGTACGCTAATTTACGACCTGTTTCCTTTTATCCGAGTTTAATTGATGCTTCACCTTTAAAAAAGGAATATATCGAAGGTGTGGATTTCATTATTGTTCGTGAGCTGCTAGGCGGAATCTATTTCGGTGAGCCGAGAGAACGTAAAGTAGAGCAAGGAGAAGAAGTCGCGATTGATACACTTGTTTATAAACGTACGGAAATCAAACGGATCATAGAATCAGCCTTTGAAATTGCGTCTAAGCGCCGAAAGAAAGTGACGTCAGTTGATAAAGCGAATGTTTTGGAGTCCAGTCGTCTATGGCGGGAAGTAGCGGAAGAAGTGGCAAAGCAATATCCTGATGTAGAATTGGAGCATATGCTTGTTGACGCTGCCGCTATGCATTTAATCAGAAACCCGAAACGATTTGATGTAATCGTAACGGAAAATATGTTTGGCGATATTTTAAGTGACGAAGCTTCTATGCTAACGGGTTCTCTTGGAATGTTACCTTCAGCTAGTTTATCAACGACGGGGCCTTCGGTATATGAACCAATCCATGGTTCGGCTCCTGATATTGAAGGACAGAATAAGGCGAATCCAATTGCTGCGATTCTTTCTGCCGCTATGCTACTTCGCCATTCCTTCCAATTAGAGGAAGAGGCAAGAGTGATTGAAAAGGCAGTAGGGCAAGTATTAAATGCCGGTCATCGCACAGCAGATTTATCAAAGGATGGAAAAGGGTGTATTTCAACTACGAAAATGGTAGAAGAAATCATTGATGCCATTGTTGATGACTCTGCAATTTCTAAAATCATGACTTGTTATACGTAATGATAATCAACAGCTTATATCAATAAAGATATCGCCCTTCGTCTTCCCGGCAGGTTAGATAAAGGGCGATATCCTTTCCTTTAAAAAGCGGGATGTGCCGCGACCGTCTTCGTTTTGAGTATGGTGATATATAGAAAAAAGAGGGGAGGTCTTTAGAGATGAGACCAAAAAATATTATTGAAAAAGTGTGGGAACAGCATGTTGTTCACCAAGAAGAGGGGAAACCCGATTTATTATATATCGATTTGCATCTTGTGCATGAGGTAACATCACCGCAGGCGTTTGAGGGACTTCGTACAACCAAACGGAAAGTAAGAAGATCTGATTTGACATTTGCAACAATGGATCACAACGTTCCAACAGTCAACCGCTTTGTTATTGAAGACGCCATTGCCAAAAAACAAATCGATACATTAGCCGATAATTGCCGCGAGTTTGGGGTAGAGCTATTAGATTTAGAAAATGAAGAGAATGGGATTGTCCATGTAATCGGACCTGAATTAGGTTTGACGCAGCCAGGGAAAACAATCGTATGCGGAGACAGCCATACATCTACACACGGAGCATTCGGTGCCCTTGCTTTTGGAATCGGTACGAGTGAAGTGGAGCATGTACTGGCCACGCAAACGTTATGGCAAAGCCGCCCGAAAACGTTGCAAGTTCATGTAAAAGGCAAAAAGCAAAAAGGTGTGACAGCTAAAGATATTATTTTGGCTATCATCCAAAAATACGGTATCCACTTTGGTACGGGCTATGTTATTGAATTTACAGGGGAAGGCATTCGCGACCTATCGATGGAAGAACGAATGACCATCTGTAATATGTCGATTGAAGCAGGAGCGAAAGCCGGATTAATCAGTCCCGATGAAACGACGTTTGCTTATTTGAAAGGTCGTACATTCGCACCGCAGGGAGCGGCGTTTGATGCCGCTGTAGAAAAGTGGCGTGCATTGGCGACAGATGAAGGGGCAGAGTACGATCAAACACTTGAAATAGATGCCTCTGAGCTTGAACCTGTTGTAACGTGGGGGACTAATCCGGCCATGAGCAGTTATGTAACAGGTAACGTTCCGACCCTTGATAGTTTTGCGACAGAAGTAGACCGCAAAATGGGTCAAAGTGCGATGAAGTATATGGGATTGGAGCCTGGCATGCCAATCAGCTCCATTGCGATTCAACATGTATTTATCGGTTCCTGTACAAACTCCCGTCTTTCTGATTTAAGAGAGGCAGCCGAAGTGATTAAAGGGAAAAAGGTGGCGCCAGGAGTTAACGCAATTGTCGTACCTGGTTCTCAGCGAATTAAACGTATTGCAGAAGAAGAAGGTTTAGCGCAAATTTTTGTGGAAGCCGGTTTTGACTGGCGTGATTCCGGCTGCAGCATGTGCCTTGGGATGAACTCCGATTTAGTTCCTGAAGGTGAGCATTGTGCGTCAACGTCTAATCGTAATTTCGAGGGACGTCAAGGTAAAGGGGCACGCACTCATTTAGTCAGCCCTGCTATGGCTGCTGCGGCTGCTTTACATGGCCATTTTGTTGATGTACGCACATTAGAAAAATCAGTGGTGATATAAGAGGGGTGATCATATGAATCCATTTACTTGTCATACAGGAAAAGTAGCAGGATTAAACCGTTCCAACATCGATACAGATCAAATTATTCCAAAGCAGTTTTTAAAACGAATTGAGCGCAGCGGCTTTGGTCAGTTTTTATTTTTTGATTGGCGATACAACCAGGACGGAACGCCTAATCCGGAATTTGAATTAAATTATCCGGAGAATGAAGGAGCGACTATTTTAGTAGCCAATGAAAACTTTGGCTGCGGCTCTTCTCGTGAACATGCTCCATGGGCACTCATGGATTATGGCTTTAAGGCTGTCGTTGCTCCGTCATTTGCCGATATTTTTCATCAAAACTGCTTGAAAAATGGAGTATTACCCATTACATTGCCGGTTGAAGATGTCCAATACTTATTGGAACAATCTAAGCAGGCGGAATACGAGTGTACCATTGATTTAGGAGAACAGACCATCAAAGATAATCAAGGCTTCCAACGAAGCTTCGAGATTAACGGCCATTGGAAAAATATGCTATTAAATGGCTGGGATGAAATTGATTATACGCTGTCGTTCGGTTCAGCTATTACCGCTTTCGAAAATAGATAAAGGAAACTTCCATCAGTGGGGGTCTTACTGCCCGGTTAATGCGGGATAAATTCACCTTAACTTTGTGAATTTGCTTAAAATCAAAAAAACATGAGGCATGGATGAAGCATCCATGCCTCATGTTTTTTATTTATTCAAGATGTTCATCACATAAATACATAAAAGAATTTCCTGTTTTCAGGGAAGAGGAATTACGTGAAGTAATTTATTTACAGCGTATGAAGAACAAAGGACTTTCCTTGTCTTTGCAGGTGTTCCTTGCTAAACTGAAAATCAAATGGGTGTGAAGCGAGGAAGACAAATGAACCACAAAGATTCAGGGAAACTAGTGTCGTTTCCTAATTTAAAGAGACGTGTGATTGAGAAGGCCACATCTTTAATGGAAGAGAAGCGGTACCATGAGGCACTTCCTCTCTTTCGTCAAGCGGTTGAAATAGATGAGGAGAATCCTGAACTGTTAATAGGGTTGATCATGTGTCTATTTGAAATCGGAGAGTTAAAAGAAGCCAAAGAACATTGTAAGGAAATGCTGAACCAAGGGATTGGCGATTATTACAGTATCCTGCAAATTTACATGATGATATTGATTCAGGCAGGGGCTTATAAGGAAGGTTACGAAACGCTTTCGGTTGTTATGCAAGAACAGCGGTTGCCGGCTGAACATGCCGAGCACTTTTATAAATTGTTTGAGTTCTTCAAAACAAGAGCAAACGGCGACGATGCAGTCGAAGAATCGGAAGATGAGAGGTGGGAAGCATTTCGTCATGCAACGGTTCAACAACAAATGGAAATGATCGGTTCTCTGAGAGGGGCGGATCCTAAACGACATTTATCGTTTTGCCGCAATATTTTAAAAGAAGAAAACGTACATCCGATCGTCAAAACGCTGACGGCAAAATGGATGCTGACAGAAGAAATGAATGGAACAGCAGAAGTGACAAAATTCAACCGAAAGATGAGGTTGGATTTACCTTATTTACAATCGGTCGTTCATCATCCTTTCATTCAGGAAGTGGAAAAAATGATTGAGAGTCACATCGGGCAGCTGAATCCTACGCTGCTTCAAGTGGCGCAAGAACTTTGGCACCACCATTTGTTCATGTTGTTTCCTTTTCTTCCGGAACCGTTAGAATCGCTTACATGGGCTGGTGCTGTACATTATGTGGCCATGGATATGCAAGGGCTGCAATCTTCTCTTCCAAATATAGCGGAATTATATGGGGTTGACGAGCAGGAATTAAGCAAGGCGATAGAGAAAATAAGAGAAATTGAAGAATTTTCTAGTATATAAAAAGCGCCGTTTAGTTGCAACACTAGAGTTGTATGGTATAATATAGTGGTTGCATAATGCATATTTGCACAAGAAAAGTAGACTTTGGCAGGAACAAAGATGAACAGTTCGGGGTCCGCCTCAGTGTCTTTGCCGGCACATCTTGTGCGTCTGAAGTTTACAATCTTTCCTACATACTATGAAGTGGGAATGAGATAGATGATGGACAAGGTAGATTCATTATCTGTTCAAAACTACTATATTTTAAAACCATGCGTTGGAGGGAAACATACATGTCTGCAAAGTGGGAAAAACAAGAAGCAAACCAAGGAGTTTTAACTGTAGAAGTTGAAGCTGCTCAATTCAATGAAGCATTAGATAAAGCGTTCCAAAAAGTTGTGAAACAAGTGAACGTACCTGGATTCCGTAAAGGTAAAATGCCGCGCGCAATGTTTGAAAAACGTTTTGGTGTGGAATCTTTATATCAAGATGCATTAGATATCATCTTACCGGAAGCTTACAGCAAAGCCGTTGAAGAAACAGGGATCGAACCTGTAGATCGTCCGGAAATCGACATCGAAAAAATCGAACAAGGCGAAAATGTCATCTTCACTGCGAAAGTAATAGTAAAGCCTGAAGTGAAATTAGGCGATTATAAAGGCTTAGAAGTGGAGAAACTGGATACAACTGTAACAGATGCAGACGTTGAAGCTGAGTTGAAAACTCTTCAAGAGCGTCACGCTGAGTTAGTAGTTAAAGAAGGTGCAATCGAACAAGGCGATATGACAGTTATCGATTTCGAAGGCTTCGTAGACGGTGAAGCGTTCGAAGGCGGAAAAGGCGAAAACTACTCTTTAGAAATCGGTTCTGGCACATTCATCCCAGGATTTGAAGATCAATTAGTGGGCTTAGAAGCTGGGGCTGAAAAAGACGTGGAAGTAACATTCCCTGAAGAGTACCATGCAGAAGAATTAGCTGGTAAAGCAGCTGTGTTCAAAACGAAAGTACATGAAGTGAAATCAAAAGAACTTCCAGCTTTAGACGATGAGTTTGCTAAAGATGTAGACGAAGAAGTTGAAACTCTTGATGCATTGAAAGCAAAAATCCAAGAGCGTTTACAAACAGAAAAAACAAACGAATCAGAAGGTGCTCTTCGTGATGCGTTAGTGGAAAAAGCTGCTGATAATGCTGAAGTGGAAATCCCAGAAGCAATGTTCAATACAGAGAGCGACCGTATGATGCAAGAATTCGAACAACGTCTTCAAATGCAAGGTTTAAACCTTGAGTTGTACTACCAGTTCTCTGGTCAAGATGAAAAAGCGCTTCGCGACCAAATGCGTCCAGATGCTGAAAAGCGTGTGAAAATCAATTTAACATTAGAAGCAATCGCAAAAGCTGAAAATCTTGAAATTTCTGATGAAGAAGCGGAAGCTGAATTAGCTAAAATGGCTGAGATGTACAACATTCCTGCTGAAAACATCAAAGGTATGGTTAGCGTTGACGGATTAAAAGAAGATCTTAAAATTCGTAAAGCAATCGATTTTCTTGTAGAAAACAGCAAAACTGTTGCATAATAATAAGTAAGAACAAGGCGCGACTTGATCGTGCCTTGTTTTATACACATTAACATCCATTATCATACAGAAAAGCCTTATAGAATAAAGAATTACATAATGAATCAGCACGAAGCCTTGTTTGTAGAGAATTTTTGTACATAAGAATGTTTTTAGTATCTATTTCTTTTTCGTTTATGGTAAAATGCAATACAATACTTTTTCTTTTCGTGAATGGCATGACAAAGAAAGAAGGAAGAATGAATTCGTTGGGGTATAAAATATACTGTTTTCTATTGCTAAGCTTAAAGGAAAGCGGACAGAGGCTGAAAAAAGAAAAAACCGCCATGTTTTATCCCGCTTTAACGAGCAGTAAGATTTAGCATAATGGAAGAACCTTACTACCCGTGAAAGTTCGATAAGAGTAATTCAACCATTAGTCGGGAGGAAAAAAATCCCCCTTAATGGAAGTTTCCTTTATAAGAGGCTTGTCATCTGCTTGAAAAGACATTTTATTCTATTGGCTTTCTAAATGGATGGGAAAAACTCCGGAAAATTGAAAAACTACAAGGGGTGAAATCATGTTTAAGTTTAATGATGAAAAAGGACAACTCAAATGTTCATTCTGTGGTAAAACACAAGATCAAGTTCGTAAATTAGTCGCTGGGCCTGGTGTATATATTTGCGATGAATGTATTGAATTATGTACAGAAATCGTCGAAGAAGAATTAGGTTCAGAAGAGGAAGTAGAGTTTAAAGACGTTCCGAAGCCAAAAGAAATTTGCGAAATTTTAGACGAATACGTAATTGGCCAGGACGCTGCCAAAAAAGCATTGTCCGTTGCAGTATATAACCATTACAAACGGATTAATTCCAATAGCAAAATTGACGATGTTGAGCTTTCGAAAAGTAACATCGCGATGATTGGACCGACTGGTAGCGGTAAGACCTTGCTTGCCCAAACATTGGCGCGTATTTTAAATGTACCGTTTGCCATTGCAGATGCCACTTCTTTGACAGAAGCGGGTTATGTGGGGGAAGATGTAGAAAACATTTTATTGAAATTAATCCAAGCAGCTGACTATGATGTTGAAAAGGCTGAAAAAGGGATTATTTATATTGATGAAATCGATAAAGTTGCACGTAAATCAGAAAATCCGTCTATCACAAGAGATGTATCCGGTGAAGGGGTGCAGCAAGCCTTACTTAAAATTTTAGAAGGTACTGTTGCAAGTGTACCCCCTCAAGGTGGAAGAAAACACCCTCATCAAGAGTTCATTCAAATTGATACAACGAATATCTTATTTATTTGCGGTGGTGCGTTTGACGGAATCGAGCAAATCATTAAACGCCGTCTAGGTAAAAAGGTCATCGGATTCGGCTCGGAGTCTAAACAAGAAGATTTCACACAAAAGGAAATTCTTTCAAAAGTCCTGCCTGAAGACTTATTGAAGTTCGGCCTAATTCCGGAATTCATTGGTCGTCTTCCGGTTATTGCAAGCCTTGAGCCATTAGATGAAGAAGCATTGGTTGAAATTTTAACAAAACCGAAAAATGCTCTTGTAAAACAATATCAAAAAATGCTCGAGTTAGATGAAGTAGAACTTGAGTTTGAAGAAGAAGCTCTTGTAGAAATCGCCAAAAAGGCAATTGAACGTAAAACAGGAGCGCGCGGTCTTCGTTCTATTATTGAAGGAATCATGCTTGATGTGATGTTCGAGCTGCCTTCACGTGAAGATATCGCGAAATGTATCATTACGGGGGATACGGTAGCGAAACAATCAGCGCCGCGTCTTTTATTAGAAGACGGATCTACCCTTGAAGCAGGAAGCAAAACATCTGCCTAAAATATATATCCATTTAGAATCTTAGACATGTCCTGATGGCAAAGCTCTACATCTAAGTGGTGTTCTATAGGTCATAAAGGAAACTTCCATCAGTGGGAGTTTTCCTTCATCTCTCACTGATGGTTAGTTGATCTTATCGGGCTTTTACTGCCCGTTAATGAGGGATAAATAGGCCGCAAAAATTATTTTTTACTGAAAGGACCCGTTACTGAATCTTTGACTTTACTGGATTCTCATGACGGGTCTTTTCAGAAGGGTGACTCAAAAGGTCTGCTTTTTAGACCTTTTGAGTCACCCTCTTCTTTTCAAAAACCATTTTTTGTCGAGAAACGGTTTATTCCAACTTATGCAGGGAGATACTAGCATATAATTACATCAAAGAATGCAGGAGGATTTGTATGAGTTGGACTAACATCGTTATTGTAATACAACTTTTTTTCGGAATTGTCATAGGTCTATATTTTTGGAATCTACTGCGAAACCAACGGACTCAAAAGGTTTCCATTGACCGTGAATCGAAAAAAGAGATGGAACATTTACGTAAATTGCGTTCCATTACACTAACAGAGCCGCTTGCCGAAAAGGTGAGACCAAAAAGCTTTGATGATATTGTAGGACAAGAAGACGGTATTCGATCATTAAAGGCAGCCCTTTGTGGACCGAACCCCCAGCATGTAATCATTTACGGTCCTCCAGGTGTCGGTAAAACGGCAGCCGCTCGTCTCGTGTTGGAAGAAGCAAAGAAAAACGCTAAGTCTCCATTTAAATCTTCTGCTGTATTCATTGAACTCGATGCAACAACGGCTCGTTTCGATGAAAGGGGCATTGCTGATCCATTAATTGGTTCTGTTCATGATCCCATCTATCAAGGAGCTGGTGCCATGGGGCAAGCCGGTATTCCACAACCTAAACAAGGAGCGGTTACAGATGCACATGGCGGTATTTTGTTTATTGATGAGATTGGAGAATTACATCCCATTCAAATGAATAAAATGCTGAAGGTGCTGGAAGATCGAAAGGTATTTCTAGAAAGTGCTTACTACAGTGAGGAAAACAATCAAATTCCTTCCCATATCCATGACATCTTTCAAAATGGATTACCCGCTGACTTTCGTTTAATTGGGGCTACGACAAGAACACCTAGTGAGATTCCGCCAGCTATTCGTTCCCGCTGTTTGGAGGTTTTTTTCCGTGAATTGGATCGAGAAGAAGTGATGGCTGTAGCAAAAAAAGCAGCGGAAAAAGTGAAGATGAAAATTTCAGATTATGGGTTATCTTTATTGTCTACATACGCAAGAAACGGAAGAGAAATGGTGAATATGGTTCAAATTGCAGCAGGTCTGGCTATTTCTGCCAATCGTCAAGATATTAAAGATGACGATATTGAGTGGGTCATCCATTCAAGTCAGCTTACTCCTCGTTACGAACCTACCATTCAGGAAGAGGCAAAAGTGGGAATTGTGAATGGGCTTGCAGTTCATGGTCCCAATACCGGATCATTACTGGAGATTGAGGTGACTGCGATTCCTGCAAAAGATAAAGGGAATATTACCATTACCGGAATCGTGGAAGAAGAAAGCATTGGAGATCGGAGCAAGTCCATTCGCCGCAAAAGTATGGCACGCAGTTCCATCGAAAATGTGGTTACCGTTCTTCGCTCTATGGGAGTACCCGCACATGAACATGATATCCATGTGAATTTTCCTGGGGGTGTTCCAATTGATGGGCCCTCTGCAGGTATTGCCATGGCGACGGGAATTTATTCAGCCATTTACAAAATTCCCATTAAAAATATTGTATCGATGACCGGAGAAATCGGACTTCACGGTCATGTAAAGCCAATTGGCGGTGTGATTCCAAAAATAAAGGCGGCAAAACAAGCTGGAGCACAAATGGTCATTGTCCCGAAAGAAAATATGAATTCCATTATAAAAGAAGTACAGGGGATTCAAGTGGTTCCTGTCAGTCACCTGGACGAAGTGCTCGCCGTATCATTAATGTTGAATGAGTCTAATATTTTGGATCTTGATGATCGTTCTTCTTTTTCAGCAACAGAGTCGGTGTGAGCGTCTTTTTACATGTCTAATAATGCAGAGATGATAAAGGAATCTTCCATCAGCGGGGGATTGCTCGTGTATGCCAGAGAAATAAGGTGCCATAAAAGGGTAAATTCCTTTTAGGCACCTTCATCTTTTAGCGGCATGATATATAAGTAACCGTTGACTTTTAGCCGAAAGCCATTAATAGTAAATTATTTGCTCGAGCTTCTATAGATTTAGGAAAAAACGTTTAAAATAAGCAAGAAGCTTTTGAAAAAGCGTCTTTCATTTGAAGTGGTCCCGTATCGATCTTTGATGATCAAGCAGTTATCGCCAGAGAAGGATTGCAGCGACCTATGTATTAGACATTACTATATAAATGAGATAGAATTGTAAAAAGATTTGATATTTCATTCGATTAATTTATTGGAGGTGTTCGTGTAATGGCGAATCCAAAAGAGATAATCGTTCCCCTCCTGCCGCTAAGAGGCTTGTTAGTTTATCCAACAATGGTGCTTCACCTCGATGTTGGCCGAGATAAATCCGTCCAAGCATTAGAAAGGGCAATGGTAGAAGATCACCTTGTTTTTTTAGTGACTCAAAAGGATATGGCAGTGGATGATCCAAAAGAAGAGGACTTATATCGTATTGGAGCATTAGCAAAAATCAAGCAAATGTTAAAGCTTCCGAATGGAACGATTCGCGTCTTAGTAGAGGGACTAAATCGTGCGAAAATCGTTTCGTTTGCTCAACATGATGAAGTATACGTAGTGAACATCGAATCATATTCTGAAGAGTATGAAGCTGATGCTGAAGATAAAGCATTCATGAGAACGCTGCTGGAATATTTTGACCAGTACATAAAGCTGTCCAAGAAAGTGTCGGCGGAAACTTTTTCATCTGTCGCTGATATTGAAGAACCAGGACGTTTGGCGGACCTTGTGACTTCACATTTGCCGATTAAAGTAAGCGAAAAACAATTAATTTTAGAGACATTGGACGTTAAAGAACGCTTACATGAAGTCATTACATATATTCAGAATGAAAAAGAAGTACTGCAACTGGAGAAAAAAATCGGACAGCGCGTGAAAAAGTCCATGGAACGTACACAAAAAGAATATTATTTGCGTGAACAGATGAAGGCCATCCAAAAAGAACTCGGTGATAAAGAAGGCAAAACGGGTGAAGTAGCGACATTAAAAGATAAAATTGAAGCTGCGAGTATGCCGGAACATGTTCAGCAAACAGCGTTTAAAGAGCTGGAGCGCTATGAGAAAATACCGGCAAGTTCAGCTGAAAGCTCTGTTATTCGAAATTATATTGAGTGGCTTATCTCTCTCCCTTGGACAAATGCGACAGAGGACATATTGGATATCCACCGTGCAGAGAAAATCTTAAATGATGAGCATTATGGATTAGAAAAAGTAAAAGAGCGTGTGCTGGAATATCTGGCTGTCCAACAATTGACGAACTCGTTAAAAGGACCTATTCTTTGTTTGGCAGGGCCTCCGGGAGTAGGGAAAACTTCCCTTGCCAGGTCCATTGCGACTTCCATGAACCGCCATTTTGTCCGAGTTTCATTAGGGGGCGTCCGTGATGAATCGGAAATTCGGGGACACCGACGTACATATGTCGGAGCCATGCCGGGACGTATTATTCAAGGGATGAAAAAAGCTGGGACCATCAATCCGGTCTTTTTACTTGATGAAATCGATAAAATGTCCAGTGATTTTCGCGGTGATCCGTCTTCAGCCATGCTTGAAGTGCTGGATCCTGAACAAAATCATAATTTTAGCGATCATTATATTGAAGAAACATATGACTTATCTAAAGTCATGTTTATTGCGACGGCCAATAATTTAGCGACCATTCCAGGTCCATTGCGCGACCGGATGGAAATCATTAATATTGCCGGTTATACGGAAATTGAGAAGTTGGAAATCGCGAAGCGCCATTTATTCCAACGCCAGCTCCAAAATCACGGCTTACAAAAGTCCCATTTACAAATTCGGGATGATGCATTGCTCGCTATTATACGTCTCTATACGAGAGAAGCGGGAGTACGTAACTTGGAGCGCGAAATTGCTTCGATTTGTCGGAAAGCAGCAAAAATCATTGTATCGGGTGAGAAAAAGCGTGTAGTTTTGACCGAAAAAAATCTTGAAGAGTTTTTGGGGAAACCGAGGTTTCGCTATGGTCAAGCAGAACTGGAGGATCAAATTGGTGTGGCCACCGGTCTTGCGTATACGACGGTTGGAGGAGATACATTAGCGATTGAAGTAAGTGTAACCCCAGGTAAAGGGAAATTGGTGCTAACCGGAAAACTTGGCGATGTTATGAAGGAGTCGGCTCAGGCGGCATTCAGCTATATTCGTTCCCGTTCGAAAGAACTTGATATTGCGGAAAACTTCCATGAGAAAAACGACATTCATATCCATGTTCCTGAAGGAGCTGTGCCAAAAGACGGTCCATCGGCAGGGATTACCATTGCTACCGCCCTTATTTCCGCTTTGACGAATAAACCCGTTCGTAAGGAAGTGGGAATGACGGGAGAAATCACCTTGAGGGGGCGGGTTCTTCCGATTGGAGGATTGAAAGAGAAATCATTAAGTGCCCATCGTGCGGGATTGACGAAAATCCTCATTCCACGAGATAATGAAAAAGACATTGAAGATATACCAGAAAGCGTGCGTAAAGATTTGACGATTGTTCTTGTTTCTCATTTAGACGAGGTATTAAAGCACGCAATAGCAGAGGAGTCAAAATGAAAGTACAAAATGCAGAAATTGTGATCAGTGCGGTCAAGCCTGATCAATACCCAGCAGGAAATTTACCTGAAATTGCTCTGGCAGGCCGGTCAAATGTCGGGAAATCTTCCTTCATCAATAAATTGTTGAATCGTAAAAATTTGGCCCGGACGTCATCAAAGCCGGGTAAAACCCAAACATTGAATTTTTATTTAATCAATGAAGACCTCCATTTTGTGGATGTTCCAGGGTATGGATACGCAAAAGTATCGAAGAAAGAACGTGAAGCATGGGGGAAAATGATTGAGACATATTTCACGACGAGAGAAGAACTAAAAGCGGTTGTTCTGATTGTGGATTTACGTCATCCCCCCACGAATGATGATGTCATGATGTACGATTTCCTTAAACATTATGGAATCCCGGTGATTGTCATTGCCACAAAAGCCGATAAAATTCCAAAAGGTAAATGGCAAAAGCATTTAAAAGTAACGAAAGAAACACTCAACCTTGAAAGCGGGGATGAAATCATCCTTTTCTCTTCTGAAACGGGAGAGGGAAAAGACAAGGCTTGGGGAGCCATTCGTAAATTTGCCAACATTTAATTTGGCATAAATAAATTTGGACATGGGCTTTTTGCCCATGTCCAAATTTATTTATGTAGGATAATTTACTTGCGTTTGAAGAATAATAAATATAAACCAATAATTAACAAGAGCAACGGCCAAAACTTCCAAACATAATTAAAATGCTGTTCTAAAAGAGCCGTCCACATTTTAAGGCGGTCAGAAAACATCATGAGCATGGAAAGACTAAATAAAAAGATTCCTTGCAGCAAGCCGAAATGACTTTTTCGAGAACTGAGCAAAAAGCTAAGAGCGATCATTAATAGAACCATGCCGATATGTTTGGGCCAAAAGAAAAAGAGCGATACTGCGTGAAAATGAATGCCTAATGTCAATAAAATCATTCCAGGCAGTAACTGCTGGAAATCGTGGGCTTTATATGCTTGTACAATCATTGCCGCTCCTACCAGCACTAAAAGTGAAGGCCAGGAATGCAGTTTCAACATCAATGGAAATTGAAATCGGCTCATTAAAAGAAAGAGGGATAAGCCTACAAGCATAATGCCAAAGAAGACTGATTGCTTTTTCATGGGTGACCTCCTGAAGTTTACATATACAGGAAACTTGATTGTTACCTTGTTTTTTGGTATAAAAAATTATGAGTATATGGTAATTTATCTAGCTGCACAAGCTATGCTCTATGGTTATTTGAAGGACAAGGCAGTGAAACGTTGGCAGTAATTAAAGAACGTCAACATGCTTGCTTCACTTTTCTAAATCAATAACATTCATAATCTTACCATATGTTTTCAAACACTGTTCACATTTTTTTAGAAGAACTAAACCGAAACATGATATAATGGTATAAGTATAATTCTTTATTTTCATTGGATGAGGGGGTAACGAATAAATGCATATTATCGCAGTAGGCGTAAACTATAAAACGGCCCCTGTTGAAATTCGAGAGAAGCTTAGCTTCAATGAGAATGAATTAGTGTCTGCTATGACAGCTTTGAAAAATCAAAAGAGCATTCTGGAAAACATCATTGTTTCTACTTGCAATCGCACAGAAATTTACGCGGTAGTAGATCAATTACACACGGGACGCTATTATATTAAAGCTTTCTTATCTGAATGGTTTCAAATAGATAAAGAAGAGTTTTCACCGTTTTTAAGAATCTTTGAAGGTGATGCAGCTGTCGAACATTTATACCGGGTTGCATGCAGCCTCGATTCAATGGTAGTAGGAGAAACTCAAATCTTAGGACAAGTTCGCTCAAGCTTTTTGTTAGCGCAGGAAAAGCAAACGATTGGTACGGTTTTCAATCAATTATTTAAACAAGCTGTGACATTGGCGAAACGCGCGCATCATGAAACAGAAATTGGAGCAAATGCCGTTTCTGTCAGCTATGCTGCTGTTGAACTAGCGAAGAAAATTTTAGGGGATTTATCATCAACAGAGGTACTCATCTTAGGTGCCGGGAAAATGGGAGAATTAGCTGTCCAAAATTTATATGGCAGCGGAGCGAAAAAAGTCACGGTCGTCAATCGTACATTCGAAAAAGCGCAGGAATTAGCGAATCGTTTTTCAGGTCAAGCAAAGCGGCTATCAGAGCTTCAATGTGCTTTAATTGAGGCAGACATCTTAATTAGTTCAACAGGTGCAAAAGATTTTGTCATTACGAAACAAATGATGAAGGAAGTGGAACGCCTAAGAAAAGGCCGTCCTTTATTTATGGTAGATATTGCCGTTCCGCGCGATCTTGATCCGGCCCTTGCGGAATTGGAGAGCATCTTTTTGTACGACATAGATGATTTAGAAGAGATTGTTCAAGCAAATCTTCAAGAACGTCAAAGAGCGGCTGAACAAATTGAAATCATGATTGAAGCGGAGATTGTGGACTTTAAACAATGGTTGGGAACGCTTGGAGTGGTTCCGGTCATTTCAGCTCTCCGCCAGAAAGCGCTTGCGGTTCAAGCTGAAACGATGGAAAGCATTGAACGTAAATTGCCGCATTTGTCGGAACGAGATCGGAAAGTCTTGAACAAACATACGAAAAGCATCATCAACCAGCTTCTTCGTGATCCGATTTTACGTGTAAAAGAACTTGCTGCTGAACCGAATGCTGAGGAATCATTACAGTTATTCATGAAAATTTTTGATATTGAAGAAGCGGCAATACAGCAAATGCAAGTGGAAAAGGCAGTTCATGCACCGTCAGCCCACAAAGCTATTTATCAATCATAAGAGAAGGGGACTTTCTTGATGATTGATGTTAATTTGACGCGCATTTATGAGTTAACAGTCATTTTATATGCTGTAAGCGTATTGTTATATTTTATCGACTTTTTGCAGAATAACCGGAAGGCTAATCAAACGGCCTTCTGGTTACTTGCTATTGTCTGGGTTTTACAAACGGCGTTTCTTTGTTTAAGGATGTATGAAACGGGCCGTTTTCCAATTTTGACCCTTTTTGAGGGACTTTATTTTTATACGTGGGTACTTATTACACTGTCTTTAATGATCAACCGTTTTTTACGTGTTGATTTTATTGTATTTTTCGCCAACGTCATCGGCTTTTTTATTATGGCGTTACATACTTTTACGCCTATACAGCATCAATCGACAGTGGAAGCGGAACTGCTTGTGTCGGAATTGCTCATTATCCATATTACAATGGCGATTTTATCATACGGGGCTTTTTCTATCTCATTCGCTTTTTCTATTTTGTATTTAGTGCAATATAATCTGCTGAAAAAGAAGAAGTGGGGAAAGCGTTTGCTGCGCATTCAAGATTTGTCAAAGCTCGATCATATGTCGTATGTCTCCAATGTGATTGGAGTACCCATGCTGCTGCTATCATTGTTGCTCGGTGTTATTTGGGCATCTATCAAAATTCCGAACTTTCATTGGTATGATGCAAAAGTATTAGGCTCATTTTTAGTATTGTTGGTTTATAGTGTATATTTATATATACGTGTAGGAAAGGGCTTGCAAGGAAAAGCCACTGCTATATGGAATATCGCTCTTTTTTTAGTGGTGCTCATTAATTTTTTCCTATTTGGAAGTCTTTCGAATTTTCATATTTGGTATTCATAATGAGGTGGAACGCATGAGGAAAATTATTGTCGGCTCACGCCGAAGTAAGTTAGCGTTGACTCAGACGAACTGGGTCATCGATCAATTAAAAAAACTGGGCCTTCCCTATGAGTTTGAAGTGAAAGAGATTGTAACAAAGGGCGACCAAATTTTAAACGTTACTCTTTCTAAGGTGGGAGGAAAAGGATTATTCGTCAAAGAAATCGAACAGGCGATGCTTGATAAAGAGATTGATATGGCTGTTCACAGTATGAAAGACATGCCCGCTGTTCTTCCGGAAGGATTAACGATTGGCTGCATTCCTCCGCGTGAAGATCATCGTGATGTGTTGATTTCAAAAAACGGTGAGAAATTCGCAGATCTTCCAAGCGGTGCTGTCATTGGCACAAGCAGCTTGCGCCGGAGCGCCCAGTTATTGGCGAAGCGCCCGGATTTAACGATTAAATGGATTCGGGGCAATATTGATACCCGTCTTGAAAAACTGAAAAATGAAGAGTATGACGCCATTATTTTAGCGGCAGCAGGTCTGGCGCGAATGGGATGGTCAAAAGATATTGTAACGGAATATTTGGATCCGGAATTAAGTGTTCCGGCAGTAGGCCAAGGAGCTTTATCCATCGAGTGCCGTGAGGATGACCATGATTTGCTTCAATTGTTAAATCACCTAAATGATGAAACAACAAACAAAGCGGTCCAAGCTGAGAGAGCTTTTCTTCATAAAATGGAAGGCGGATGTCAAGTTCCGATTGCCGGATATGCCCATATGCTAAATGAAAGTGATGTGCAGCTGACAGTGCTGGTAGGATCTCCTGACGGTTCCATTATTTATAAAGAGCAATTAACAGGAACGGATCCAATCGAACTTGGATATGAAGCAGCAAAGCATTTAACGGAACGTGGGGCCAAACAATTAATTGAGCGTGTAAAAGAGGAGCTTGACAAGGGATGAGTGGCAACGCTCCTCTTTTTTTAAAGAAAATTTTAGTTACACGAGGCACAAAACAATCTTCGCCGTTTTCCCAATTGATAGAAGCACAGGGCGGCATTCCGATTGAGAGCCCCTTGCTTTCTTTTAAGCTGATTGACGACAAAGAGCACATGGAAGCGCTGCATGATTTACGTTCCTTTCAGTGGCTTATTTTTACAAGCCAAAACGGCATTTCGTTTTTTTTGGAGCTGCTTGAAAAGTGTCATATAAACCGAGAAATCTTGAACAAATTAAATATAGCAGTTGTCGGTAAAAAAACGGAGTTGGAGCTTAAGAAACATGGTCTCGAGGCAAAGGTCGTTCCCAAGGAATATGTAGCGGAAAACTTGCTTGACTCCCTTTTGCCATGCCTTCATCCGGGAGAAAAAATATTGATTGTACGGGGCAATTTGGCTCGTACGGTTATTAAAGAAGGACTCATGGACAAGGGGTATGAGGCAGAAGAGCTGACAGTATATGAAACAGTCCCTAATCATCGTGCTAAACAGTCGCTAAGGGAGCTTTTAATGAATGGTCAGCTTGACGCTATTACGTTTACAAGTTCTTCAACTGTCACCTTCTTTATGGAGATGGTCAAGGATTTGCCCTGGCAGTCTTTATTGAAAGATTGCCTAATCGTATGTATTGGGCCAATCACAGCGGAAACAGCCGACTCGTTTGGAATCAAAGAGTATCTTGTTCCCCCTGAATATACGATAAATGGTATGATAGACGTGTTGATTCATCACTTTTCTGGGTTACAAGAAGATAAGGAGGAAAGAGAATGAAAGACTTACAATTCACACGTCATCGCCGCTTGCGTCATTCTGCAAATATGCGCGCGCTTGTACGTGAAACATACTTACATAAGGAAGATTTGATTTACCCGATTTTTGTCGTTGAAGGCGAAAATAAACGCAATCCGGTTCAGTCCATGCCTGGAGTCGATCAAATTTCATTGGATTTAGTCCAAGAAGAAATGAAAGAATTGGTGGAGTTAGGAATTAAATCCGTCATCGTGTTTGGAATCCCGGCTGAAAAGGATGAAGTCGGTTCCGGAGCATACCATGACCACGGAATTGTGCAAGAAGCCACTCGTAAAATTAAAGAAAGCTATCCAGAATTGATCGTGATTGCCGATACATGCTTATGCGAATATACAAGCCACGGCCATTGCGGCGTGATTGAAGGAGAAAGGGTATTGAATGATCCTTCTCTTGACTTGCTGGCAAGAACGGCTGTCAGCCAGGCGAAAGCAGGGGCTGACATTATTGCACCGTCAAATATGATGGACGGCTTCGTGGCAGCGATTCGTCACGGTTTGGATGAAGCCGGGTTTGAGCATATTCCAATCATGTCTTATGCGGTCAAATATGCGTCAGCTTTTTATGGACCTTTCCGTGACGCAGCCGAATCTGCGCCGCAATTCGGAGACCGCAAAACGTATCAAATGGATCCGGCGAACCGTCTGGAAGCACTTCGTGAAGCGGAATCAGATGTAGCGGAGGGAGCGGATTTCCTTATTGTAAAGCCAGCCATGTCTTATATGGATATTATGCGCGATGTGAAAAATCACTTTAACCTTCCGCTTGTAGCGTATAATGTGAGCGGAGAATACGCCATGGTGAAGGCGGCAGCAGCAAACGGCTGGATTGACGAAAAAGGAATCGTTTTAGAGTTGTTAACAAGCATGAAGCGTGCGGGAGTCGACTTAATCATCACGTACCATGCGAAAGATGTAGCCCGTTGGTTATCAGAACAACAATAATAAAATAAAAGGGGTATTGTGATGCGAAGCTATGAAAAATCAAAAGCAGCTTTTCTTGAAGCAAAACAATTAATGCCTGGCGGGGTAAACAGCCCTGTGCGTGCGTTTAAATCGGTGAAAATGGATCCGATTTTTATGGCCCGCGGCAAAGGCTCCAAAATATATGATATTGATGGAAATGAGTACATCGATTACGTTCTGTCATGGGGTCCGCTTATTCATGGCCATACAAATGAGCGTGTAGTAGAGGCCATCAAAAAAGTGACAGAATTAGGGACGAGCTTTGGAGCACCGACCATTAGTGAAAATGAATTGGCGAGACTGGTCATTGATCGTGTTCCTTCAATTGAAATTGTCCGTATGGTAAGCTCCGGCACAGAAGCGACAATGAGTGCTCTTCGCCTTGCCAGAGGTTATACAGGCCGTAATAAAATTTTGAAATTTGAAGGCTGTTATCATGGACACGGTGACTCTCTGCTTATTAAAGCCGGTTCTGGTGTCGCCACTCTTGGTTTACCTGACAGTCCAGGTGTGCCGGAAGGTGTAGCTCAAAATACCATTACGGTGCCTTATAATGACTTGGAAAGTGTGAAATTGGCATTTGAACAGTTTGGCGATGACATTGCCGGTGTTATTGTAGAGCCAGTCGCTGGGAATATGGGCGTGGTACCGCCGCAGCCTGGTTTTCTGGAAGGGTTGCGCGACATCACGGAGCGATATGGAACGGTATTAATTTTTGATGAAGTCATGACGGGATTCCGTGTTGACTATCAATGTGCCCAAGGCTACTTTGGGGTAACACCTGATTTAACATGCCTTGGAAAAGTGATTGGCGGAGGCCTTCCTGTCGGAGCATACGGCGGTAAAGCGGAGATTATGGAGCGCATTGCGCCGAGCGGGCCGATTTATCAAGCTGGAACGTTATCGGGAAATCCGCTGGCGATGACAGCCGGTTACGAAACGCTCGTTCAATTAACGCCAGGTTCTTACCAGGAATTCGGCCGCAAAGCAGATCGCCTGGAAGAAGGATTGCAAGCAGCCGCTTCTAAATATGAAATCCCTCATACCGTGAATCGAGCAGGCTCCATGATTGGTTTCTTCTTTACAAATGAAGAAGTCATCAACTATGAAAAAGCCAAAACGTCGAATTTGGATTATTTTGCAACGTATTATCGTGAAATGGCAAATAACGGCGTCTTCTTGCCGCCTTCTCAGTTCGAAGGTCTATTCCTTTCAACGGCGCACAGTGATGAAGATATTGAAAAAACCATTGAAGCAGCCGAAAAAGCATTCGCTGTTATCAGAGGATAAACTTCTAATATAAGAAAAGAGCTTTCATGTTTTTGTTGAAGAAACAAAAAATGTGAAAGCTCTTTTTTATATGTCAGTCGCTTATGTGTATATGGCTTAATGTGTATGTTTTTATACGCATTAAACCATTTAGGTGAAAAAATATATACATAAATAAAAGAGAAAGCTCATACGTTGTAATGACATCGACAATTGGCAGATGTTTTGAAAGGAGGAGTAGGAGTTGACACAGGACAATCTATCATGCTTACGCTTTTCGATTGAAGAATCCGTATGGTTCCAAAGGGGACAGGAAGTGAGCGAGTTATTATCCATTTCATTAGATCCAAATATCTCCATCCAAGAAGATGAGCAATATGTGTCCATCCGTGGGGCTTTAATATTAACAGGGGAATATAAAAATGTTCAAAGCGATACTGAAGAGCAATCTTTACGTGAATATATGAATGGCAAACAGATACATGAGGTGCTGCTTCGCGAAGATGGAATGTCGGAATTTCAACATCAGTTTCCGCTCGATATCACGATACCGAAAAATCGCATTCAAAATCTAGAAGACGTATATGTGTCCATTGATATGTTTGATTATGATTTTCCGTCTGAAAACAACTTGAGTTTAACGGCAGACCTTTCGATTACAGGTTTGTACGGAGAACAGCAAAGTGTAGCCAGATTAGAAGATGAAGAGCAAGAGGAAATAATGGAAGTACAGCAGGAAGAGACAGAGCAAACCATATTTTTAGAGCAGCAGGAAGAAGAAGCAGATGAATTTGAATTCGAGCCGTTATACCGGAATGGTAATGAATTGAAGGAAGAGCAACAGGAAGACAAACAGGCTGTGATTGAATTTGAGCCGTTGTTGCATCAGCAACATGAAGAATACAATGAAGAGCAGCAAGAGGTACAGGGAATAGAACGTCTATCTGCAGGGGATACGACGCCTGATTCGTACTTTGCCGATTCCAGTCTATCTCATGAAGAAGAGCTGTATGAACCGTTTGAAGTGGAAGTGAAAAAAGAGCAGCCTCATGAAGCGGAAGCTGCCGCTGTACCTTCTTTTGAGTTAAGAGCCAAAAATATGATTCCTTTATGGGCTGAAGAGGAGAATGCGGAAGCGGAGACAAGGGAAAAGGCTTATCAGCAATATGCGGAAGTTCCAAAGGCTGAGCAAGTAGAGGAAGAAGAGAAAGCAGAGAAAGCGGTGCGCAAAGAAAATGCTCTTTATTTAACGCAGCTTTTTTCAAAAAATGAAGAAGAGGACTTTTCGCGTTTAAAAATGTGCATTGTTCAAAATGGAGATTCACTAGAGCAAATTGCGGAACGTTATGATACCAATGTGCAAAATTTGCTTCGGGTGAATAATATTGAAGATGAGCATGATCTCTCCGAGGGAACGATTTTAACTATTCCAGTAGGATTAAAACGCTAATATATGAATCCGCATAACTAACTGAAAATAGATAAAAAACATCCATTTTTAGTTAGTTACGCATAAAACTCTGGCAAACACCCTTGCGGGCTCTTGCCAGAGTTTATACGAGGACCTTTTTGAGCCGGTTCAAGATGGAAGAACAGAAAAGCGAAAATAGGGTGAAAACAGATATTAAACGTTAAATACTTAAGTTGGATTAATAGGGATATATATGTCGGGCAGCCGTGTTGCTGCTCGGTTTCTTCTTCTGTTTTTAAAATCCTATAAAATGAGGGAAAGAGAGTGAGACACGAAACGATTGTTGATTATCAAGAGTTGCTGCATCCATATCGTTTAAAGGTTGATTTTGTGGAAGACTATGGAAAAATGAAGAAAGTGTATACAGATAAAGGTACATTTGCTTTAAAAAAGCTGGCTTCTTCTTCCAGACAAGGAACGAACTTTATTCAAACCATGAGTGCGCTCGCTCAAAAAGGGTTTATGAAAATGGTTCGCCCGTATCACACGCATGACGGGCAGTACATCGTCTATGAAGGCACTAATGCTTACTATATGATGCCATGGCTTCCGAATGAGCCAAAAGAAGAACGTGACATTCGCTATCATAAATTGTTTCAAGAACTGGCCCAGCTTCACTCGATTACGTCACATGAAATAAAGTTGAAGCAAGAGGATGTAAAGGGCCATTACGATTTATTGAATAAACAATGGGAAAATCGAAAAGAAGACTTGGAAAAATACGTGGCTGAATGTGAACAAAAAGTTTACATGGCTCCGTTTGAATTATATTTTTGCATGTTTTATCATGAATGCTCACAAGCACTGGGGTTTGCCCGGAGCAAACTGGATGAATGGTATGAGATCATGAAGGAAAAGGAAAATGCCCGTCTCGTGACAATCCATGGAAAGTTGTCTTCTAAACACTTCGTGTATGACGAGAATGGCAATGGCTACTTCATTAATTTTGAACAAGCAAAGGAAGCCTCTCCTATTTACGATATCATGTCCTTTTATTTCCGGGCATTCAAAACGTATCCCATCCAAAGTTATGAAAACTATGAATGGTTTACGACTTATCAGCAGCGTTTTCCCTTAAAAGAAGAGGAGCTGCTTTTGTTCTACAGTTATTTGGCGTTTCCGGAATCGATTGTCAGGGCGGTTGACAGATACCGGAACGAACGTAAATCCCAAAAAGAGATGAAGCATGTCCAGACATTAGTAGCGGCCTATTGGCACATGAAAAATATTGAACAGCTGCTGACGAGAATCATGCAGGCAGAACAACAAAAAAAAGCGGCTGCCGAACAGGCAGCACAAGCACAAGCCAATACGTAACTGTCGTTATGTATATGGCTTGTTTTTTTGTTTTTGATCACCGCCGTCTTTTTCAATTTTTCCAGCGGACAAGAGCCGCCCGTCCGCACCTTATAGCGAAAATTTCGTCCTTCTTTCATACCCATTCTAAATAGACGGCGGCAGCCAAAATGATAAGCAATGTTAAAAGCAGCACATCAAAGGTGGTCGGAAAAAAAACGGTCCGAACCGCTTGGAAGATGGTCAACGGAATAATGAATTGGGCACAAACGGCACTGGCATTACGCGTCCACTTTTGAAATTTATAAGAGTTAAACCGTTTTTTCATCGTATCTTGTCCTTTCTTCTGTAGAGTTTGCCTAGTGTATCGTATGAAGAGAGGGGCACCATGGTGAATTTTGTATCAATTTTTCCGAAACATGAATACAACACGAAAAAAATGGAGAAGATTATTGACGATTGATAGATTTTTCATATAGTATAGTTACGAGACTTTTTAATCCCGCGTTAACGGGCAGTAAGTCCCGCGGATGGAAGTTTCCTTTATATAAAAAACGCACCGATTGGGAAGAGTAGGGCAGTGTACGCCTTCAGAAAGAGAAGTCCTTGGCTGTGAGACTTCTTAGGATGGTCACGCTCGAATGTCGCCCATGAGCAGCTTTTACGAACATGCCTTCAAGAGCTTGATCAAGTATCTACAAGGGCATTAGTAGGAAAAGACGGAACAGACCGTTATCTGTTTAAGTGCATAAGCCTATCCGTTTGTACATAAGGCTTATGAAAAAAGGTGGTACCGCGAAACTCACTCCTTTCGTCCTTTTATGTGATGAAAGGAGTTTTTTATTTCTTTAATGGAGGTAAGGAAAAATGGCAGAACAGGAAATCACCATGTCAACAAAATACGATCCGAAAGCCGTTGAAGCCAACCGTTACAACTACTGGCTTGACGGAAAGTTTTTCGAAGCAACGAATGATCAGGAAAAACAGCCTTATACAATCGTTATTCCGCCGCCAAACGTAACAGGTAAGCTCCACTTAGGGCACGCGTGGGATACGACGCTGCAAGATATCGTGACACGCATGAAGCGCATGCAAGGTTTTGATGTGTTATGGCTGCCTGGTATGGACCATGCGGGAATCGCGACACAAGCGAAAGTGGAAGAAAAGCTTCGTCATGAAGGGATTTCGCGCTACGATTTAGGACGTGAAAAATTCGTCGAAGAAACATGGAAATGGAAAGAAGAATATGCGAGCCATATTCGTGCACAATGGGCGAAGCTGGGTCTTGGACTCGATTATTCCCGCGAGCGCTTTACATTGGATGAAGGTCTGTCTAAAGCGGTACGTGAAGTATTCGTTACCCTTTATAAAAAAGGCTTGATCTATCGCGGTGAATACATCATCAACTGGGATCCTGCAACGAAAACGGCGTTATCAGACATCGAGGTTATTTACAAAGACGTACAAGGTGCATTTTATCATATGCGCTATCCGTTAGCAGACGGTTCCGGCCATATTGAAGTGGCGACAACCCGCCCTGAAACGATGCTTGGAGATACAGCGGTTGCCGTTCATCCAGAAGATGAGCGCTATAAGCACTTAATCGGCAAAATGGTTGTTCTTCCGATTACAGGCCGCGAAATTCCAATCGTAGGCGATGACTATGTGGATATGGAATTCGGTTCAGGAGCGGTTAAGATTACACCGGCGCATGACCCGAACGACTTTGAAATCGGAAACCGCCATAATCTGGAGCGTATCCTTGTCATGAATCCGGACGGTACGATGAATGACAAAGCCGGCAAATATGAAGGAATGGATCGTTTCGAATGCCGTAAGCAAATCGTCAAAGATCTTCAAGAAGAAGGCGTGTTATTTAAAATCGAAGACCATATGCACTCTGTCGGCCACAGCGAGCGCAGCGGTGCGGTTGTAGAACCATACCTTTCTACGCAATGGTTCGTGAAAATGCAGCCATTAGCGGATGCGTCGATTGAATTGCAAAAAGCGGCTGACGAAAAAGTGAACTTCGTGCCGGAGCGTTTCGAGAAAACATATTTACACTGGATGGAAAACATTCGCGATTGGTGTATTTCTCGTCAATTATGGTGGGGCCACCGCATTCCGGCTTGGTATCATAAGGAGACAGGCGAGGTACATGTCGATCATGAGCCGCCGGCAGATATCGAGAACTGGGAACAGGATAACGACGTTTTGGATACATGGTTCAGTTCTGCATTATGGCCGTTCTCGACAATGGGCTGGCCTGATACGGAGTCGATCGATTATCAGCGTTTTTACCCGACAGATGTGTTGGTGACAGGTTATGACATCATTTTCTTCTGGGTATCACGCATGATCTTCCAAGGTCTTGAGTTTACCGGCAAACGTCCATTTAAAGATGTGTTGATTCACGGACTCGTGCGTGATGCACAAGGGCGCAAAATGAGTAAATCTCTTGGCAACGGTGTTGATCCGATGGAAGTCATTGATCAATACGGAGCGGACTCTCTTCGTTATTTCTTATCAACAGGCTCTTCACCGGGTCAAGATTTACGCTACAGCACGGAAAAAGTAGAAGCAACGTGGAACTTTGCAAACAAAATTTGGAATGCTTCCCGTTTCGCTTTAATGAACATGGCTGGATTGACATATGAAGAAATCGATTTAAGCGGTGAAAAATCTGTTGCTGATAAGTGGATTTTGACTCGTTTGAATGAAACGATCGAAACGGTCACGAAGCTTGCAGAGAAGTATGAATTCGGTGAAGTGGGCCGTGTTCTTTATAACTTCATTTGGGATGATTTCTGTGATTGGTACATTGAAATGGCGAAATTGCCGCTTTACGGAGAAGATGAAACTGCGAAGAAAACGACTCGTTCCATCTTGGCTTACGTATTAGACAACACAATGCGCCTTTTACATCCATTCATGCCGTTTATTACCGAGGAAATTTGGCAGAACTTGCCGCATGAAGGCGAATCGATTACAGTAGCGAAATGGCCGGAAGTGCGTACAGACTTAACGGATACTGAAGCGGCTGAAGAAATGCGCTTGTTGGTAGACATTATTCGCGCTGTGCGTAATATCCGTGCGGAAGTGAATACTCCGATGAGTAAGCAAGTGAAGCTTCACATTAAAGCGAAAGATGCAAACATTCAAGGGCAGCTTGAAAAGAACCGCGCTTATTTAGAGCGTTTCTGTAACCCGAGCGAACTCGTGATCGCAACGGAAGTGGAAGTGGCAGACAAAGCGATGAGTGCCGTTGTGACAGGCGCGGAGCTTATTTTACCGCTTGAGGGCTTAATTAACGTCGAGGAAGAAATTAAGCGTCTTGAAAAAGAGTTAGACAAGTGGAACAAAGAAGTCGAGCGTGTACAAAAGAAATTAAGCAACCAAGGCTTTATTGCCAAAGCACCGGAAAATGTAATTGAAGAAGAGCGCAAGAAAGAAGCAGACTACGTTGAAAAACGTACGTCAGTTGAAGCTCGTATTGCTGAGTTAAAAGGTTAATAGGAAAAGCGCAAGGCGTCCGTAATCGCCGACAAGCATAAGACGAGCGCTGGCTGATAAGCTTTTTGCCTTCAGAAGCGATTGACTAGACCCGAGAGCCGATGGCGCCTGGAGCTAGACACCATTAAGAAAGGACACTGTCTGTACGGCAGTGTCTTTTTTTTATATAATTAGTCTCTAGTGAAGATGAAAAATAAAAGTATAGAAATATAGAAGAAGGGTGAAGGGCAGAATGATGGAGACTTATATGGAAGCGTTAGAATGGATTCATAATCGGCTTCGTTTTGGAATCAAACCGGGTTTGGAGCGGATGACATGGATGCTCGGACAATTGGGGAATCCGCATCAGCATATGAAAGCTATTCATGTGGCAGGAACAAACGGGAAAGGCTCGACCGTCTGTTACTTGCGAAACATTTTACAGCAAGCGGGCTATCAAGTGGGCACCTTCACATCACCATATATTGAAACTTTCAATGAGCGAATTAGCGTAGATGGGCAACCCATTTCAGATGAAGACATGATTCATCTTGTAAATGCGGTTCGTCCTGTTGTCGAACAATTGGAGGAAACAGAGTTAGGGGAAGCGACGGAGTTTGAAGTGATCACGATCATGGCGTTTTATTATTTCGGGAAACTGAATAAGCAAGACTTCGTCATTTTTGAAACAGGCTTAGGCGGCCGCCTTGATTCGACGAATGTTTTAGAACCAATTTTAACGATCATTACGAACATCGGATTTGATCATACGCACATTTTAGGAGAAACGGTGGAAGAGATTACGAAAGAAAAAGCGGGAATCATTAAGCCGCAAGTACCGCTTATTTCGGCTGTCGAGCAAAAGGAAGCACAGGAAATCTTAGTGGAAACAGCAACTGAGAAACAAGCTCCTCTATATTTGTTAGGAAAAGATTTTCATAATGTTTCTTATGAAACATTGCAGTCAGGCGAAAAGTTTGCTCTTGAAATGTCAGCCGGTACATTGACGGATTTGCACATTACGATGATGGGCTATCATCAAGTGAAAAATGCGTCGCTTGCCGCGATGGCCGCTGTTTATTTGAAAGAGCAGGGAGAAGCGCTTCTTGAAGAAGCGGACATTCGCGAGGGATTGCGTGCAGCCAAATGGATTGGGCGATTTGAAAAAATGAGTGGAAATCCCACAGTCATCATTGATGGAGCACACAATATCCAAGGGATCGAAAGCCTCGTTTCCACATTGAGGCTGCACTATGAAGATAAGAGGATTCATATTATCTTTAGTTGTTTAAAAGATAAAGACGCGAAGGATATGATCGAGAAGCTCGAGGAAGTCGCTGCTTCGCTGACGTTTACGAGTTTTGACTTCCCGAGGGCTTATGGAGCCCAAGAACTTTCTGAAATCGTTCCCCGGGACAATAGCTCGTTTGAAGAAGATTGGCAGCTTGCTTTGAAAGAAGGGAAAAAGAAGCTTCAGACGGGGAACGACATGTTAATCGTCACCGGGTCGCTGTATTTCATTTCGGAGGTAAGGCAATTTTTAATCAAATCAAAAGAGTCCTACTAAATGTTAGGACTCTTTTGCGTACTATTGGATGTATATTATTGATATTCCACTAAGCGTTTGTCAATATCCCATACACCTTCGGACGAAGATGCACTTTTTTGCATGCAAGCATTATTTGTCTCTGTTTCCCCGACAATGATGGTAGAGTCAAGGGTATCGACGTTGATCGTTTGGTCAGCGTTGTAAGTATAAATGGTGGCTTTTTTTTCAGCGCCTTGCACATTAGAATTGTATTTATCACTTAATGTTCCATACACACAGACGGTTCCGCCGTTGGAAAAGTCCAAGTTTTTTAAATCGGCATCTCCCGTAATATGCACTCTAACGTCGTGTACTTTTATCGAATCCTTGTGTCGATCTTCTACAAAATTCTCTAGGTTAGAGTAAATAGTACAGTTTTGTTTCACTTGGAAATTATTATCCTTCATCAATGTTTTGCAATCAATTTGTTCAGTCACGGGAATAGTGAAATTTCCAGGCCCCCCTCCGGCCCAGTTAAATTTGAGTTCTCCATCAACTGTATATATGTTAGTGGAATTACTGCAGTTATCAAAGCAACCTGTACTTTGAAACCCTATAGTGATAGTCTTGGTGTCTGACTGATTAATTTTAATGGAGTCAATCATAAACTTTTTAAGAGGTTCTCCGCTTTCGGATGATTTTACTATTAAGTCATAGTTTTTGTTGAAATCTGGCCCCTCTCTAAGCAGTTTTTCTGATATCAGTTCAGGCTTGGTCCCCTCTGGTAAAGCAGCGGGATCATCAGGTTGAATGTCTTTTAAGATAGCCTTTACTTTCTGCTGATAGTGTATAACCCCCATTTCAGCTAAATCTGTTAGCTGCACTTCCTTTTCGGTTAAATTATTTTGCTTTGCTGTATTGAGAGTACCGCTTGCCAACACGAGTCCGAACGTCACCATTAAAACCATCATCATCAGGACTGTAAGCAAGGTGTAGCCTTTTTCGTTTTTCATCTTCATCCCCTTTATAGCCGGCTTATTGTCGTTTGTATTTCGTATTTATTCCCGATATCATCGTAAAGCTGAAAGTGTAAACGCAATAATTTTTTCTCTTGTAGGTTAGTAATTCGATTAGAGCTGCCAAATAAATCCTCATTAGCAGGTCCCCTGAAAGAGACGTCAATCTTATAGTTCTTTTTATTGAATAAATCTTCATTGATATAAAGTTTTTTATTCTCACGATCATATTGAAGGTTTAGAGTTTCTTTTCTTTTATGAAGATTAGAAAGGGTTTCAACTAATATATTGGCTTCTTGTCTTAAATCAATATGTTGCGACGTTTTATGATATGTTTTGACGGAGCTATTAAATGCACTCCATACTAAAATGGATACGATAGAGCCAATTACGATGACAGCTAATACTTCGAGTAAGGTAAACCCTTTATTGTTCTTTAATTGCGCCATTATTTTTAATCCACCTTATTTATAGGAGATAGAGAGATGAAACCATACGTTTCGGAAGACACATCGTCATAATGATTAGAGTCTGCTTTAATAAAGATTGGAATTAGATTATTTTCTCTTTTGCACGTATTAGCAGGGCATACGATTGTTATTTCAAATTGCTCTGTCATTTGCTCAAAGTTATCGATTTTATTATTGAATAAAACATTCAATGTCTCAGAATCTTGTATGGGGCTATTACGATTTTCTATAAGTTTGTACGCCTGTGTATCTTCCTGTATTTCATTTATTAACTGCCGTACAATGTTTGTCGCCTGCTGCTTTTCCTCATTTCTCGATGAAAACAGCATGGATTGACTAAAAAATTGAAAGAAGGTTGTGAGCACGATTGTTAAAATGGCAATGGACAGTAATACTTCCAGTAAGGTGAACCCTTTTTCACTATTCGTGTTCATACTATCACCACATTTCTATAACACTTTCCTTCTTTTAAAAGCAAGTGCTTTAGTATAAAATATCTCATAGTATTATATCGGCACAACTTTAGAGTATTTGTATAAATTTATGTTAATGGAAGTGATGCAGTATGCTTCTTCATCTCATATTCGCCGGCATCGGTTCTTTTCTATTGTTGCCGCTTCTTTTTATCCTCCCGCTTCGTTTGACGAAAACGGGAATTTTTCTTATATGGTTTGGCTCCTTTCTATTTACGTTCTTTTCCTTTGTTACCCTTGAAGCGTTTCCGGTATGGCAAGCAGGGCTTATGGTGTTAGCTTTAATGCTGGCTGTCTCATATTTATTGGAAGGAAGACTTTCAACACGGCTGTTCCGTCCTTCAGTAAAATATGAGACCCATTCATCAGAGATAGAGGAACCATTATCCTTGGAAATGGAGGAAGAACAAGAAGAGGCATTTGAAATCGAACAGATGCCAGTGTATGACGATTCAGAAACAGAAGAAAAGGATAGTGCAGAGACAGCGGCTACTGTCCAACCTTCCTGGACGGCTGAAAAGCCTTTTCAAAAAGCTGAAGTAACCAAAACTGAAAAGTTTGAAAAGCACGAAGAAGACATGGAGATGGACTTTTTGCATAAACGCTTGAAAGAAGTGGATTCGTTCATTGAGGGGCAGAAACCAAAAGAAGATATGCCAGAAAGCTCAATTGAGGTTGTCCACCCGCATTATATGAGCGAAATCGATGAACTTTTATTTAATGAGCGCCCGGAACAAGGTGAGGAAAAGATTCTTAAAAAACCACTGAGAAAAAAAGAGGGCTTGGAGAAGAAAGGCGAGGAAACGCTGAAGTCTGCTTCCCGATACAATGATTATTTTCATGAAGAACTGGATGATGTATGGGGAGATGACGATATTATTGATATAAAAGGAAAAAGGGAGGGGCAAGAATGAAAAATGTGAACGGTCTTAAAACCTTTTTCATTCTGTTTCTCTGTACGCTTTTCTTACACGTATTTTCGGAGGTGGGCGTCTTTGCTTATGAAAAGATGTGGAAGGTGCGTGACGTTTATCCGAACGGGACAGAAATCGCCAATGTGCATGTCTCTGGTTTAGAGAAAGAAGCGGCTTACCGGAAAGTACAGGCAGCGGTCCAACAATGGCAAAGCGGAGAACCGGTGCGTTTTTCCTACTACAATCAAGAGATTCTTTTATCCAAGCAAGTCTTTTCTTTTGATATACAAGATACGTTCTCCAAGATAACTTCAGGCAAACAAATTCCTCTTTCCGTAAAGGTTAATACAGATTTGCTGTATCAGGAAATGGGGAGCGGTTTGACTGTTGGGCAGTGGCGGAAAATGGATAAAAAGCGTCTGCAAGAAGAGCTGGAAGCGTTAGCATCTGTGCTTCAAGAAAACAACGAACCGATTGTGCTCTCCTCTTATATGGAGAACGGGGAACAGAAGAATGAGACGGTTATTTATGAAGCAAAACATTCCATCCCGGCTGACGTTCAAACGGATGTGAAGAACTGGGCAGAACAGCAAAATACACTTTCCATTACATCAAAAGAAGGTTTTTCATTTTTGGAAACGTTGAAAAAGGCAGAGAATCTTTCCATATCGAATGACGGAGCGACGTTCATCGCCTCCGCCATATATGAGGTGATTTTGCATACGAATTTCGATATCGTTGAGAGATCCATCAGTCCGACAAAGCCGACCAACATTCCTTTAGGATATGAAGCGAAAATTATTCAGGATGAGATGGACTTCCGTTTTTATAATCTTAATCCGATTTCCTATCGACTCGTGTTCAAAATAGAAAAGGATGCATTGATCGTATCAATGGTAGGTATTCCGTTTCCGCATCAATATAACGTTCAACTGAAAGATGAGCAGCGGTACAAACCTAGAACGGTAATCCAATATAGCGGGCAGCTGCTTGCCGATGAAACGATCACTCGGGAAGAAGGGCTTGAAGGGTATAGCATTCATGTTTATCGCGAGGCGGTGGATGAAGAAGGAAAAGCGGTCGAAAGCCTGTTGATTGGAGAAGATTTTTACGCTCCGGTCCATCGAATTGAAGTGCATCCATACGTCTCACCACCGCAGCCAGAGGTCGCAGAAGAAGAATCGGAAGGCACGGTAAAAGAAGGCACCGATAATGAGAAGAAACAGGAAGAAAAAACCACTGGAAATGACGGGAATTCTTCCGATAATGAAGGTGAAACGACGAAAGCAGAAAGCTCGTCATCCGAACAAAGTCAACATACAAATAAACCAAATGAATGAGAATAAGCGAGGAACATAAGATGAAGCAGGCGAGAAAGCGACTTGGCGACTTGTTGCTGGAAACAGGCTTAATTACAGAAGAGCAGCTGCAAACCGCCTTAAAAGAAAAAAAAGAAAATCAAAAGATTGGGGATGCGCTGCTTCAGCGCGGATATATCACGGAGCAGCAGTTGATTGAGGTATTGGAGTTTCAACTTGGGATTCCCCATGTGAGTTTATATCGCTATCCGTTTGATTCAAAGTTGTTTTCCCTCGTTTCCAAGGAGTTTGCCAAGCGTAATTTGCTTGTTCCTTTAAAAAAAGAAGGAGACAGGCTGTTTGTGGCAATGGCAGACCCGATGGACTTTTACGCGATTGACGATTTGCGTCTGTCGACAGGATTTCAAATCCAACCGGCTATAGCGTCAAAAGACGATATTACAAGAATTATCATGCGCTATTATGAGGTGGAGGATTCATTCGATTCGTTAATGGCATTGCCTGCAGAGCCGCAGGAGCCTGTATTGGAAGAAGAAGTGGAGGATGATTCGCCTGTCGTTAAACTGGTGAATCAAGTGTTGCAAAATGCCGTTCAGCAACGGGCAAGTGATATTCATATCGACCCCCATGAAACGAAAATCGTCGTGAGGTACCGGATTGACGGGATGTTGAAAACCGAACGAATCCTTCCGAAAAATATGCAAGGAGTTTTAACGACACGTGTGAAAATCATGGCCAACTTAAACATTACCGAATACCGCGCGCCGCAGGATGGACGCATTAAAGTGAGCGTGAATCATCATGCAATCGACTTGCGCGTTTCGACCTTGCCGACCGTATTCGGCGAGAAAATCGTCATGCGTATTCTCGATTTGGGGAGCTCATTAAACGATGTGGCAAAGCTCGGGATGAATAAAATCCATCTTGCCAAGTTTTTGCAGCTCATTGAACGTCCATCTGGCATGATGTTGATCACAGGTCCTACCGGTTCGGGGAAAACGTCGACTTTGTATGCCGCATTGAATAAGCTGAACCGTGAGGAAGTCAATATCATTACGATTGAAGATCCTGTCGAGTATCAGCTTGAAGGCATCAATCAAATCCAAGTGAACCAGCAAGTCGGATTAACGTTCGCAGCTGGATTGCGTTCCATTCTTCGCCAAGACCCGAACATCATCATGGTCGGAGAAATTCGGGATAAAGAAACGGCTGATATTGCGGTCCGTGCATCTTTGACCGGTCATTTAGTTTTGAGCACCTTGCACACAAACGATGGGTTAGGAACGATTACGCGTTTGATTGAAATGGGAGTGGAGCCGTTTTTGGTCGCGTCATCGCTGAATGGAATCATCGCCCAGCGTCTTGTGCGCCGTGTGTGCCGGGATTGCGAGGAAATCCAGGAGCCGACGGTGAGAGAAAAGGAAATTTTCTCGAAACGAGGTATTTCCATTTCAAAAGTTCGCCGCGGCAAAGGTTGCGGCACATGTAACATGACAGGCTATAAAGGCCGGGTTGCCATCCATGAACTAGTAGAGGTCGATGAGTCAATGAAACAAGCGATAATGAATCGGGAGCCGTTTTCAACATTGCGGGCAATCGCGATGCAAAACAAAACGATTTTTCTATTGGATGATGGACTATTAAAGGTGAAGCAAGGGCTGACGACCACAGAAGAAGTATTACGCGTCATAACAGAGTAGGTGAAAAAAATGAAAGAATGGTTAGATGAACTGCTAACGGCCGCTTTTGAGCTGAAAGCATCCGATGTGCATGTCACAGTCGGTGTCCCGCCCATCATGCGCATCAATGGAGACTTGAAAAAGTACGGACGTGAATCGCTCAGACCAGCCGATACGGAAGGAATGGCAAAAGCAATCATTCCCCCGCATTTATGGCAGGTGTTTCAAGAAAAGGGACAGTTGGATTTTTCATATGGCATCCCAGGTGTGTCGCGTTTCCGCGTCAATACGTATTTCCAGCGCTCATGCATTTCAATTGCGTTTCGAGTTGTGCCAACGGCCGTTCCGTCGATTGAGAAATTGGACTTGCCGGAGGTACTAAAAACGATTGTCGAAAAGCCGCAGGGGCTTGTCCTTGTAACGGGGCCGACGGGAAGCGGAAAATCAACGACCCTTGCCTCGATGATTGATTATTTAAACAGAACGGCGAAAAAGCATATCATCACCCTTGAAGATCCCATCGAGTATTTGCATAAACATCAAAGCTGTATCATCGACCAGCGAGAAATCGGGTTTGACACCCAAACCTTTGCCGACGGCCTTCGAGCTTCGCTAAGGCAAGATCCGGATGTCATTTTAGTCGGGGAGATGCGTGATTTGGAAACGATCCATACGGCGATTACCGCAGCGGAAACCGGTCATTTAGTTCTGGCTACTTTGCATACATCGAGTGCACCGACAACCATCGACCGTATCATTGATGTGTTTCCGCCCGAACAGCAAGGACAAATTCGTATTCAGCTTGCATCTGTACTCGTCTCCATCATTTCACAGCGCCTGTTTCCAACGGCGGATCGAAGCGGACGTATCGCGGCGACAGAGATTTTGATCAACAACCCTGCGGTAGCCAACTTGATTCGCAGCGAAAAAATTCACCAAATTGTCAATGTGATTCAAACAAACCGTGTCCAAGGCATGCACACATTGGAAACCGACATTAAACGGCTGTTGGAACTAGGAAAAATTTCACATGAAGTTGCCCATTCTTATTTGCAGGAGAAAACTGAGTGATGGTAAAATATACATACACGGCACGTGACCGGATGGGAGTAAAGTCTCGGGGGAAAATCTCTGCCTCGACGAAGCGTGAAGCGATGAACGCTTTACGGGAAAAAGGGCTGAGGGTCGTTGAACTGACGGAAGTCCCGGAAACCATTTGGAATAAAGATATTTCCTTCGGTTCTCCCGTCAAACAGCGTGACTTCACCTTGTTTTTACGCCAGTTTTCCACGTTACTGCGTGCAGGTGTCACCATTATTGACTCCATCCATATTTTGTACGAACAGGCTGATCATAAAGGATTGAAAGCCATGCTCGCCATGATCGAAGAAGATTTGCGCACAGGGCAGCCGCTTTCTTCAGCCATCGCCAAACACCCGAAAGTATTTTCGCAGCTTTACATCAACATGATTAAAGCGGGAGAAATGGGCGGGAATATCGACGATGTTCTCGACAGATTGGCAGATTACGCAGAAAAGCAATATTACTTGAAGCAAAAAGTATGGTCGACCCTCGCCTATCCGATTACGATTGGCATTGTTGCGATGATTGTCACGGCTTTTCTGTTAACGTTCGTTGTGCCGACATTCGTTGATTTATTTCAGGATTTCAACAGTGAATTACCGGCGATTACGTTGTTCGTGTTAGGATTAAGCGATTGGATGAAACATTACTGGTACATAGCAATGTTAATCATTATAGGGACTCTGCTTTCTTTTTCTATCCTGCAAAATAGGCCGCCTGCGAAATATTACTTTGATTATATGAAACTGAAAACACCGATTTTCGGCAAGCTCTTTCAAAAAGTGGCCATTGCCCGGATGGCACGTACATTAAGCTCGCTGTTTACAAGCTCTGTTCCGATTTTGCAGGCATTATCGATTGTGGAAAATGTCATTGGCAATGAAGTCATGACCGCTGTCGTGAAAGAGGCGCGGGATTCGCTTGAATCCGGGAAATCCATCACGGAACCAATGAAGAAACATTGGGCATTCCCGCCGCTCGTGACGCAAATGATTACGATCGGGGAACAAACAGGGGCACTCGATGCCATGCTTGCGAAAATTGCCGATTTTTATGAAAAAGAAGTCGAAACATCGACCGACAAAATCAAATCACTCATTGAACCCATGATGATCATCGTACTTGCGTTCATCGTCGGAACGATTGTTCTGGCCATCATGGTTCCGATGTTTGAAATATTTAATAATATCAATACGAATTAAGAGTTTGAGAGGAGAAACAAACATGTTAAAGCGTTTTTTAAAGAACCAACGCGGCTTGACCCTTGTTGAGCTGTTGGCAGTTATTGTGATTTTGGGGATTATTGCGGCAATTGCGGTGCCGAGTATTGGGGGAATCGTTGCTAAAACAGAAAAAGAGGCCTTAAAGGCTGATGCAGTGCAAGTGGTGAATGCTGCCAAACTATATACGGCAGAAAATATTAGAAAAATTAACACAGATAAAGATAATACTATTGTATTAACAAAGGGGAAAAAGAATAATGACGAAGGAGAATTAGATGTTTATTTAGACACTGCTCCTGAGGTATATTCTGTCACTATTACGAAAGATACAGCAAATAACAAATTCACTTACACAAATATAGAAGTTGAAAAAAATGGTGAAAAGGCAGAGTTTGATACAGAAGCAGATCTTCATGAGAAAGAATAAGGCATAATAGAGGAACCTTAACTATGTTAATTTCTTATTTGTTTTTAGTTGGCCTCACCTTCGGCTCATTCTTCAACGTAGTAGGCTTGCGTATTCCGAAAGGTCAATCGATTGTTAAACCGAGATCAGCATGCCCGAGCTGTCAGCATCAGCTGACGGCCTGGGAGTTGATCCCGGTTTTTTCATATGTGCTGCAGGGCGGGAAGTGCCGCAAGTGCGGGATTTCCATCTCGCCTGTGTATCCGTTTTTTGAGCTGATGACCGGAATCTTGTTTGCCATAGCTCCGTTGGTGGTGGCATCGGTTGAGGAATTTCTTATTTATTTGACGCTTGTGTCGCTGATGGTCATTATTACCGTATCAGATGTGGCATATATGATCATCCCCGATAAGGTATTGTTGTTTTTTGCAGGTTTGTTTACGGTTGAGCGCATCTTCTATCCGCTTATGCCGTGGTGGGACAGTCTTGTTGGAGCGGCCGTCGGTTTCGGCTTGCTATTATTAATCGCGGTCGTCAGCCGCGGGGGTATGGGCGGCGGCGATATCAAACTGTTTGGAGTTATTGGCTTGGTACTGGGGACAAAAGCGGTATTATTATCCTTCTTTTTTTCGACATTGGTTGGTGTTATGATAGGATTAATTGGCATCCTTATAGGAAAAGTGAAACGAAAAAAGCCCATGCCTTTTGGCCCGTCCATCGCCATTGGGACAATCGTTTACTTCATTTATGGTCAAGAAATCCTAGATTGGTATTTTCATTACTTTTTAATGTAGAGGTTAGGTGATTTCTACAATGGTCTTTTCACCATTTCGATTGAAAAACAGAATTGCCAGTCTTATTATTAAAGACCATGTCATTCGGTTTGTCGAAACAAAAGCTAATCAGCCGTTTACGGTTTATCATTTTGGAGAGCGCTATTTGCCGAACGGGATTGTCCGCGAAGGAAAAATTGCAGACAGGGAAACATTCATGCTTATTTTGGAAGAGTGTCTGGATGAATGGAAGCTTAGAAAGCGACGCGTCCTGCTTTTGATTCCTGATTCGGTGGTTGTCCTGCGCATCCAGTCTGTTCCAGCCGAAATCCCCGATGAAGAAATTCGCGGTTATGTATATATGGAAATGGGGACAAATGTCCATTTGCCTTTTGATGAACCGACGTTTGATTATGTCGTGCTGAAGGAAGAAGGCGGTATAAAAGAAATTTTACTGTTTGCCGCACCGGAAGATGTCGTGCTCGATTATAAAGAGGCTATTGAGGATGCCGGTTTAAAACCGGTGGCCATGGACCTTTCGTCGCTCGCTTTGTACCGGTTGTTTTATAAGCAGGACGTGACGAATGCCCATGATTATTTCATGTTGATTCAACTGGACTTGGATGCAGTAAATATTACGATTTTTCATGAGCATAAGCCGCTGTTTATGAGACATTATTCTTTGCAGGAATATTTATCGAGATGGGAGATTCAGCTGGGAAGAAAGAAAACGGTAAGGGAAATGCGTTGGACGATGAGCCCAAAGGAACATGGAGATATGATGACTGATATTTCCCGCGAAATAGAGCGCCTTATGTCGTATTTTCGTTATTCAATCATGCAAGGAAAGCAGCAAATCACAAAGATCTTGCTTTACGGTGATCACCCGGGGCGTGCCGAATTGTTTCTTCAGCTTGAACAAACATACAATATTTCCGTGATAACGATACACGAAAACTCGATCCCATTTTCCCTTAAAGAACAAGATGATGAGATGATTGTCGAGCCGTATTATTTACCAATCGGCCTGGCATTAAAAGAGGTGCCGTAATGTTAGTGGAAATTAACTTACTGCCAAAGAAGCCTCCTAAAAATGTAGCTGTACCTTTAGTGCTCGGTGTTATGCTTCTCTTATTCAGTGCTGTGGGAACACTCGGGTATATGCAAATGGAAGAGAGAAAGGAAGAAGCACAGCAAACTGCCCAACAATTGAAACAAGTGAAAGCGCAGCAAGCCCAGTTACAGGCAGATGAGCCAATCTTACAGAAGCAGGAACAATATGAATCGCTCGTCCAAGCGGTTGAATGGTCACAGGCTCGTTCCATCGATGTCGTCTTTTTGCTTCGCCATTTCATTGGGCTGCTTCCCGAGAGGGGCTTTTTCCTCGACTTTCGATATGCACAAGCTGAGACGATTCAGCTGCAAGTCCAATTTGATACGAGCCGTCAAGCAGCCTATTATTTAAAGGATTTGCTCAATTCTCCTTATGTAGAGGAGGCTTCTATTCTATCGGTCCAGACGGTCAAGGGCAGCGAAGAAATAAGCGGTACTCAAAATAATGGAACAAATACCGTTGAAGAAATGCAGGAAAGCCTTTTGCCCCGCTATGTGGCCGAATATGAGCTGGCTTTGAAGAAAGACGAGCTGCCGCCTGTGAAAAAGGAGGAAGCTTCATGATCATCCGATTTGAAAAAACACAGATTTACGTGTTGAGCGGGGTACTCCTTGCCTTAAGCGGACTCTTCCTTTATTTATATATGACGATGTATAAACCGGTGCAGCAAACGGCCTTACGTCAAAGGGCAGAATTGCAAACAGCGGAGAAAGCGCTAGCCATCCAGAAAAATCAGTTCCATGCGGAAGATGGCATCGAGCAAAAAAGCGCAACGGAGCTGCAAAAGCTCATTCCATCCGAACCGTTGATTGAGCAGTTCATTTTAGATATCGAAAAAGCGGAAGTGAAATCGAACAGTTTAGTTCAGCAAATGACGTTTGGAGCGAGCGCGGAGGCGACGGGTGATTCGTCTTCTGCACTGGAACAATATGATGAGATGGATAAAGGCTACGGATCGTCCGGGGAGCTGGAAGAAGAGGTTGCTGGCTCTGAGAAACAGCCGATTAATATGCCGGAAGGACTGCAAAAGGAAACAATTCAATTGTCTGTCGAATCGCCCACATATTTCGACTTGGAAATGTTTCTTGCGACATTGCAGGGAGGAAAGCGATATGTGGAAGTAGAGAACTTGACATTTACCGGGCCGGCGGAAAAAGTACTGCTGGAAGAGCTGAAAACGGACAAGCTCACATATACACTGGATGTGTCCGTGTATTATCATACCGGGATTCAAGAGCTGAAGAAGAATCTTCCAGAGCTTGAAACACCGCCTCCGGGTAATAAACAGCATCCATTTTCCAATTATTAATGTCGCAAACCTTCTAAATGCGTCGAAAACCTTTCATAACAAGACGACAAATGTCTTGTTATTTTTTTTTGTCCTTGTGATAGGATGGGGACAAGTAAATGTGCTGTGAAAGCAAGGGTGGTGGACGGAAATGGACAAGCAGCCGAATAAAATTTCCATTAAGATCAACGGGCAAGAAAAAAAGTATGAAGAACAACAAAATGAAATAAAGAAACAAAATCAAACAGTAAGCCAGTCCCCTTCACAAGAGGAATTTTCATGGGTTCTTCCAGAAGACGAGTCCCCGAAAATCGTATCCATCGAAGATTTGCGCCATGTCAAAAGCAAGAAGAAACCATCTATCGCCAAAAAATCCACTTTGATAAAAAGAAATAGTGCGTCAACACATGTGGTAAAAAAAGTCGTTCTGATTATGTCAGTCGCCGTTGTTGTCGGAACGGGGCTTGGCATGTTCAGCTTAAAGCTGATGACGGGTGAAGACTCCATGTTTGCGCCGAAAAAGGCCGAACCTGCTGCTGTTACCAATGCCGGGCTGTTGGAAGAGCCTGGAGAAAAAGGGGGATTGGCTGAAGAGAAGAAACCGGCTTCCTTGCCGGAATTTTCACTATACGCCGTACAGGCAGGGGTCTTCTCGACGAAAAAGGCCGGAGAGGACGCCATCCGCAATATGAGGGCAAAAGGGTATGCGGCCGCTGTCGTTCCAAACGAAAAGTCGTATGCTTTATTTATTGGAATCGGGCTTGATGAAAAGGTGGCGAAGGAAATAGGAGAGCATTATAAGAACCAAGGAGAGAGCACATATGTCAAACCGTATGACCTCGCGTCCATCCAAATGGATGCATGGTCAAAGGATGAACAGACCGTGATGGCAAAGGCACACAAGTCTTTTAGCACACTGCTTTCCCTTTCTTCCGAGGCGGCAGCCAATCCATCCGCTTCGTTAAGCGGGTTGAAAGGCATCAAGGAAGAACTGGTGCAATTAAAGTCTAATGAAAAACTTGATCAGAACATTGGGAAGTTCCTATCTTACTTATTGATGGCAGAAGCTTCTTTATCCAAATATGAAAAAGATCAAGAAGAGGAAGCGAGATGGCAAGCCCAGCAATTTTTGCTTGAGGCGGTCAGCGTTTATGCCGAACTGAAATAAGGAAACCGGCTGCCGGAAGAAGTTCCGGCGTTTTTTTATGCCGGATGGACGAGCGCCTGCTGTCTTTCCCCCTTTATCACATATGAGTTGAATTCATAGATGCCGGGAAAATTGTAAAATAAGGTAGAAGTTGCTAGAATGGATTTGTGTCGAGTGCTATTAATATGTGTTCAAAAAGAGGACAAAAAGGACCGAGAAGTTCAAGGAAGCGCCGTCTTGAGCAACGGAGCGTATGCTTTTAATACGTGAGTAGCGGAGAGACAAGCTGACGCTGCCCGACTAAGAACCGCCACGTCCTGTGGCGAACGTCGGATCAGTACATCCTGTACAAGTAAATTCGACGGTCATTTTTCCCGGACTTTTTGAACAACTTCTATTATTTGAAATGCAAAGGTGATGAATATGAAACAACAACTAGTACTAGCCTCAGGGTCCCCTCGTCGTAAGCAACTGCTTGAACAGCTTCATTTATCATTTACCGTTCATGTCAGCAGCGTAGAAGAAACCTTTGACGCCAATCAATCTCCGTATGACATCGTGATGTCGCTCGCATTGCAAAAAGCAAACGATGTCGCTGCCCATTATCCGGATTCCTATGTGTTAGGATCGGATACGGTCGTCGTATATGACGGGAACATTCTGGGGAAACCAAGTGATGAAAATGAAGCGGTGAACATGCTTCAGATGCTTTCGGGCTCCACACATGAAGTCGTAACAGGAGTCGCCATTGTGCACCAAGGGAAAACAATCTCGTTTTATGAAAAGGCGGATGTTACGTTTTGGGAACTGACAAAAGCAGAAATTATCGACTACGTTAAAAGCGGTGAGCCGATGGATAAGGCCGGAGCCTATGGTATTCAAGGACTTGGGGCATCACTTGTGCAAAAAATGGAAGGCGATTATTATTCGGTCGTCGGCTTACCATTGTCCAAAACGATTCGCGAGTTGAAAAAAGCGGGCTATGTGTATGAGATGAACGGTTCATAAAAAGGAGGAACTTTTAGTGAACCAGTCCACGTTAAAAATCCACGATTTCCCCGAAGATGAGCGCCCCAGGGAACGATTGCTTTCTTATGGGGCCGCCAGCTTATCCAACCACGAGCTGATAGCGATTTTATTGCGCACCGGCACGAAAGAAGAATCGGTGCTGCAATTGTCCAACCGCATCCTCCAGCATTTTGACGGATTAAAGCTTTTGCAAGATGCGACCGTGGATGAAATGACCTCCATTAAAGGGGTGGGTATGGCGAAGGCCGTTCAAATCGCGGCCGCCATTGAAATGGGCAGACGGATCAGCAAACTGCATCTCCACGAGCGTTATACGATTCGCAGTCCGGAAGACGGAGCCAACTTCATTATGGAAGAAATGCGTTTATTATCCCAAGAACATTTTATCTGCCTTTACCTCAATACGAAAAATCAGATTCTCCACAAACAAACCATCTTCATCGGAAGTTTAAACTCCTCGATCGTGCACCCAAGGGAGGTGTTCAAAGAAGCATTCCGCCGATCTGCCGCCTCCATCATTTGTGCCCATAATCATCCTTCCGGGGATCCGGCGCCGAGCAGGGAAGATATCGAGGTGACAAAAAGGCTGAAAGAGTGCGGGCACATTATCGGCATAGAAGTGCTCGACCATCTTATTATAGGCGATCGTAAGTATGTCAGCCTCAAGGAAAAAGGGTATATGTAAATGCTATGCTTTTTTTGACGAGTGGGTTATAATAGGAGTCATGAATTTTGAATTGACAAGCTGGTGAAGGTTGCGAGAAAAAATTATTTCATTTAGACAATATTTGGCGTTGACATATACGACATAACTCGACACAATAATGAATGTCAGTTTTTTAAATGATTCGTGAAAGTGTGTGTTCATAAAGGAGTACAAAAAAGGAGGACAAAAAGGACCGAGAAGTTCAAGGAAGCGCCGTCTCGAGCAACGGAGCGTATGCTATTAATACGTGAGTAGCGGAGAGGCAAGCTTATGAAGCCCGACTAAGAACCGCCACGTCCTGTGGCGAACGTCGGATCAGTACGTCCTGTACAAGTAATTTCGACGGTCATTTTTCCCGGACTTTTTGAACATCCTCTAAAAGGAACACATTCATGCCTTTGCATTTCGGTAATAGAAAGGGAGATACACATAATGTTTGGAATCGGTACAAGAGACCTTGGAATAGATTTAGGAACTGCTAACACTCTTGTTTATGTAAAAGGAAAAGGAATTGTCGTTCGCGAACCGTCCGTTGTGGCGCTTCAGACAGATACAAAGCAAATTGTAGCGGTCGGGAACGATGCAAAAAATATGATCGGCCGTACGCCTGGAAACGTCGTGGCGCTTCGTCCAATGAAAGATGGGGTTATTGCCGATTATGAAACAACGGCCACAATGATGAAGTACTATATTAAGCAAGCGCAAAAGTCAAAAAGCGTGTTTGCAGGAAAGCCTTATGTAATGGTATGTGTGCCGTCTGGCATTACAGCGGTTGAAAAGCGCGCGGTCATCGATGCGACGCGTCAAGCTGGTGCAAGAGATGCTTATACGATTGAAGAACCGTTCGCAGCGGCCATCGGAGCGAATTTGCCGGTTTGGGAGCCGACAGGAAGCATGGTCGTCGATATTGGGGGCGGTACAACAGAAGTTGCGATCATCTCTCTTGGGGGTATCGTAACAAGCCAATCCATTCGCATTGCCGGTGATGAAATGGATGATGCGATGATCCAATATATCCGTAAAAACTACAATTTGATGATCGGTGAGCGTACGGCAGAAGCCTTAAAGGTCGAAATCGGTTCTGCAGGCAATGCGGAAGGCATCGATAACATGGAAATCCGCGGGCGCGACTTATTGACGGGCCTGCCGAAAACAATTGAAATTTCAGCGGCTGAAGTAGCAGACGCATTAAAAGATACCGTTACGGCGATTGTTGATTCCGTAAAGAGTACATTGGAGCAAACCCCTCCTGAATTGGCAGCGGACATTATGGACCGTGGCATCGTGCTGACAGGCGGCGGCGCTTTGCTGCGCAATTTAGATAAAGTCATTAGTGAAGAAACGAATATGCCGGTTGTCATTGCGGAAGATCCGCTTGATTGTGTAGCAATTGGAACTGGAAAAGCATTGGATCATATCGATTTATTCAAAACGAAAGCCGGGGATTCCTACCGCTAAAAGATAAGAGGTGTAAATCATGCCACAGTTTTTTTTGAACAAACGATTAATTATTTTGTTAGTCAGCATTATTATTTTAGTGGCATTGATTGGTTTTTCATTAAATGGTCGCAAAACGGTAACATGGCCGGAGCAATTTGTCAAAGATACGGTCGGTTTAGGTCAAACAGTGTTTCATCAACCCGCACAATATGTCGCGGGTTTCTTTCAGAATGTAAGTGACCTGAAGAGTACATATGAGGAGAACGAACTCTTGAAATCCCGGCTTGATGAATATATGCAGCTGGAAACGAAAGCGAAAGAGCTGGAAGATGAGAACAAGAAGCTTCGAGAAATACTGGATAAAAAAGAGAGCTTGCGGGATTTTGAAAGGATTCAGGCTACGGTCATTGCCCGTAATCCGGATCGCTGGCATGAAGTGATTGCCCTTGATCGCGGGAAAGTGCACGGTGTGAAAGAAAATATGGCCGTCATTACCGCTCAAGGGTTGATTGGCAAAGTTAAGCATGCTTCCCAGTTCACGTCTACCGTTCAGCTGTTGAGCTCAATGGATCGCACGAACCGTATTTCGGCGGTAATCCAGGGGGAAACGAATGTGTACGGCTTAATTGAAGGATACGATGAAAAGAAAGAAGCTCTTGTGCTAAAACGTATTCCGAGCGATGCGAAAATTGCAGAAAAGCAACGTGTGCTGTCCTCTGGCCTAGGCGGTATTTTCCCTAAAGGGCTTGTCATCGGTGAAATTATTGAGGTGGAACCAGACGAGTACGGTCTGACGCAAATGGCTTATGTTAAACCGGCTACCGATTTCTATGATTTAGACCATGTAATGATTATTAAACGAACCATGATTGCTGATGAGAATTTTGACAAGGAAGAGGAGGAAGGGCAATGAATCGTTTCTTCCTTCCTTTTCTTATTTCCGTCGTTTTTGTAAGTGAAAGTTTATTTGTGAATTTTATTGCGGTTCAGCCTTTTTTTCGCCAATGGATTTTGGCTCCGAGATTTGTGTTGATGGTCTTAATTTTTATGGCTGTGTATTTAAATAAAAAACAAGCGATGATGTACGGCGCGATTTTTGGGATGCTTTATGATGTCGCCTTTACAGATATCCTTGGCGTGTATATGTTCGGTCTGCCGGCCATGTGCTATTTAATGTCCCAAATGATGAAGGTCCTCCAAAACAATGTGATTGTCGTTTCCTTGACGGCTGTTTTCGGTGTGGCTATTTTGGAGTTCTATGTATACGGAATCAATTTATTGGTGCATGTCACTGAAATGACATTGAATGAATTTTTAGCGATGCGGTTCTACCCTACCCTTGCGTTGAGTGCCGTTTTTTGCGTCCTTTTTTCCTATTTTCTTAAAAAGCGTTTTCAAAAACTTTCGTTACAATATACGGATGAACGTCTATAATGGAAAAAGAGGAAATTCGTAAGTCTATGTCGAAATTATTCATTCGTTGAGGTGAACGTCGTGAATAGACAAAAACAGCATAATGTAGTGATTAAAGGAACGAAAGACGGCCTCACGCTGCATCTCGATGATACGTGTTCTTTTCAAGAGCTTATAAGCGAACTTGAAACCAAGCTTTCCACGAATCAGCATGGAGATAACCAGCAGCTTGTAGCGGTACAGTTAAAGGTCGGAAATCGCTATTTAACACTGGAACAAGAAGAACAGCTAAAGGCTGTCGTCAATCAAAAAAATAATTTAGCCGTAAACATGATCGACAGTAATGTCGTTTCAAAAGAGGAAGCTGTTCGTTTAAAAGAAGAAGAAGAGATTGTATCAATTTCTAAAATCGTTCGTTCAGGACAAGTCCTGCAAGTAAGCGGCGATTTATTATTGGTTGGAGATGTCAATCCAGGGGGTACTGTCATAGCAGGGGGAAATATTTTTATTTTAGGGGCGCTGCGAGGTATTGCCCATGCAGGGTACAGTGGAAATATAGAGGCTGTAATTGGTGCTTCTGTAATAGAGAATGCCCAGCTTCGCATAAATGATGCCATTTTAAATCCGACAGAGAGCGGGGAGCATCAAGAAGCATCTTATATGCAGTGTGCATACTTAGATGAGAATGGGGAAATGGTTATGGAACGGGTTCAATCCATGCCGCATCTAAGACCTAATTTGACACGGTTAGAAAGGAGAAATTAACAGTGGGAGAGGCTATAGTTATTACGTCAGGAAAAGGTGGCGTCGGAAAAACGACGACATCAGCCAACTTGGGTACAGCACTCGCTTTGTCCGGCAAACGGGTTTGCTTAGTGGATACGGATATCGGTTTACGGAATTTAGACGTTGTAATGGGACTTGAAAATCGCATTATTTATGATTTGGTAGATGTCATAGAGGGCCGCTGTACACCACAAAAAGCCTTAATTAAAGACAAGCGCTTCGAGTGCTTATATTTGCTTCCTGCTGCACAGACGAGCGATAAATCGGCTGTGAATCCTGAACAAATGAAACAATTGGTCATGGAGTTAAAGCAAGAGTTCGATTACATCATTATTGACTGTCCAGCTGGTATTGAGCAAGGATATAAGAATGCAGTGGCAGGTGCGGACAAGGCTCTGGTGGTGACGACTCCAGAAGTGTCAGCTGTTCGCGATGCAGACCGCATCATCGGCCTTTTAGAAAAAGAAGATATCGAATCACCAAAGTTAATTATTAATCGTATCCGAAACCATATGGTGAAAAATGGGGATATGCTGGATGTGGATGAAATCGTTTCTTTGCTTGCCATTGATTTAATCGGTATCGTAGCCGATGATGACAGTGTCATTAAAGCATCCAACAGCGGCGAACCCATTGCGATGGATCCTTCCAGCAAGGCATCGCTTGCCTATCGTAATATCGCAAGACGAATCCTCGGGGAATCTGTGCCACTTCAGTCACTTGAGACAGAAGAGGCAGGGGTATTTGCAAAAATTAAAAAATTCTTCGGTGTTCGATAAGTGCGTAACAGCTTTAGTGCGGCTGTTCGTCATTTCATACATACCAGTGCATTAAGCTCAATCATTCAAGATTGGGCTTTTTATTTTTATTTCTTTTTACAGATAATAGCTTTTTACTTTTAGACTGCAGCAAGCAAGCGAATGTATGCTTTGTGATGCTTTGGCACAACAAATTTCAGAACGAGATATGGCTAAAGACCGTTAACCTTCCGTTCCTGCAGGGATTCAGAGATGTTCTGTCATAACGCTCGGGGACAAGTCATACATTGATAGAAACAAGCTTAAAAGGAATGGTGAAAAGATGAATCGACGCGCTGAAGAAATCAAAAAACGCATTGCTGAGCGCAAAAAAAGGCAGGGAGCTAAGCCGAATAGTGATCCGTTTTCTGCCTATTCTGTTTTAAGTGACGAGGAGCGTTACGGGGCTGGTCATTTGCCGGTTGTGGAATATTCCCATTCTCCACAGGAGCGGCAGTCTTCTCCTCCTTCGCTTTTCCAAAAAGAATGGCTTGCTTTTAAATTTTTAACATCAGTTTGTTTAGTGCTGATGGTCGGAATCTTATTTAAAAATTCTTCGCCCGGTTTGGAAGATGCCAGGCAATATGTCAAACAAACGATGGAAACCGAATTTCAATTCGCTTCGGTTTCAAAATGGTATGAAGACGCATTCGGACAGCCGCTCGCTCTTTTGCCGACAGAGACGAAAAAAGAAGCGCCACCGTCTCAGCCATCTCAATATGCCATTCCCGCTTCAGGCAAGGTGTTAGAAACATTTGAAAAAAATGGTCAGGGTGTCATGATTGAAACGGGGAGCCAATCCTCTGTTGAAGCAATGAGTGAAGGAATTGTCACGTTTGCCGGAAATAAAGAAGACAGCGGAAAAACGGTAATTATTCAACATGCAGATGGAAGCGAGACATGGTATGGGCAGCTTGAGAAGATTGATGTCAGCTTATACGATTTTGTGGATAAAGGAAAAACGGTAGGAAAAGTGCAGGAAAATCAAGACGGTAAAACCGGGACCTTTTATTTTGCGATTAAAAAAGGAGAGCGGTTTATCGATCCGAATCAGGTGATTTCCTTTGACTAAAATGATATCGGTATTGACCAGTATCCATATTCATCCTCTCCTTTGGGCTGTGTTGGGTATCGGGATTATTACCGCCCATTTTCAGCAATTAATCATGCTTTTTTTTATTGTATTGATTCATGAACTAGGGCACGCCGCTGCCGCTTCCTTCTTTTCGTGGCGAATTAAAAGAATTATGCTGCTTCCGTTTGGAGGAGTGGCTGAAGTCGAAGAACATGGAAATCGTCCGATACGTGAAGAGATAATCGTCACGATAAGCGGTCCGCTTACACATCTCGTATTAATGATTATTTCGTATAGCCTATTATCGCTATCTGTTATTTCCTTTGAACAGCATCAACAGTTTATGATGCAAAATGTTATGATATTGGGATTCAATTTGCTTCCAATCTGGCCGTTGGACGGGGGGAAGCTCCTGTTTTTGTATTTTACCCGCAATTTGCCTTTTTTGCAGGCGTTTGAAAAAATGTTGTATGTCTCAAGTATGTTATTGGGAATTCTTTTTATCGGGGCTGCTGCCTTGTATTTACAGCATCTCCATCTCTGGATCGTTCTCGTTTTTTTGGCCTTTTCCATTTATATGGAGTGGCGTCATAAGCAATATGTTTACCTTCGCTTCTTACTTGATCGCTACTACAGTAAGGAGAGAAATATTAATAAGCTGAAGCCATTGATGGCGGCAGCAGGCGATCCAATACAAGATGTTTTGGCGCAATTCCAACGAGGCTGCAAGCATGTCATTGTTGTCAAAAACAAAGAAAACGAATCGGTACAACTAGATGAAAACGAGCTTCTCCATGCGTATTTTTCAGAAAGGCGCCTTGAGGCACCAATTGAAGAAGTCATTCCCTTTTATTGATTTTCCATTAGAGTATCTGTACAGTTATTAGCAAGAGAACAAAACAAGAAAGTCGAGATGAAATGATATCTCGGCTTTTTCTAATAGATAGAAGAGGTGTAATCAACTGTGAAAAAATGTTACATAAATGCCGCGTCTTCAGCGAAACGGATTGCGTTCATGGGGGAAAAGGGACTGGAACGTCTCTATTTAGAAGAGCAAAGTAAGGGGCAGCAAATAGCCGGAAGCATTTATCTTGGACGGGTCATCAAAGTGCTGCCGGGCATACAGGCTGTTTTTGTAGATATCGGTATGGGGAAAAACGGTTATCTCCACCGCAATGACCTCGTTTCCTTTCATCTTTCTTCATCTCCTTCTAAAGAACAGGACAGCATCTCGAGGTTTGTGAGAGAAGGAGAGGAAATCATCGTTCAAGTCGAAAAAGAAGGAATAGGAACGAAAGGACCGAAACTGACTGGGATTATTGAATTTAGCGGAGAATATATCGTTTATCTTCCTCATGGAAATTATGTTGCGGTTTCGAAAAAAATGATGGATGAGGAAAGAGAGAAGTGGCGGGCATTTGCATATAAACATCGTGACGAAGGAGCGGGAATTGTGGTGAGGACATCAGCCGCAGAGGCATTTGAGGAAGATGTCCTGCGAGAATGGCGGATGTTGAAAGAGCTTTACGGGAAAGTGGTTCAGAAGAAAGGGCGAATCAAGGTGCCTTCTCTTGTATACGAGCCATATGACTTTATTTTTAACACGATGGAAAAGGTTCTTCCAAAGATCGGGGCATGCGAAGTATACATAGATGACCATCAAACGTATGAACAATTCAAACAGAAAAAAATGAATCAGAACGGTACGGTGACCCATTATCGGCAACGTGAAAACATTTTCCGTTTTTATGATATTGAACCGGAAATTGAAAAACTGTTAAAGAAAATCGTGTGGTTGAAAAATGGGGCGTACATCATTATTGAGCAAACAGAGGCAATGGTCGTCATTGATGTCAATACGGGAAAATTCTCGGGGAAAACTTCTCAGCGCAGCACCATTTTACAAACGAATCTCGAAGCGGCAAAGGAAATAGCCAATCAATTGAAGCTTCGAAATTTAGGCGGAATGATTTTGATTGACTTTATTAATATGAAGGAAGAAGAAGACCGGAAAACAGTCCAAGAAGCACTGCAGGATAAAGTCAGAAATGATGAGACAAGAACGACCATAGTCGGTTTTACGGAACTGGGCATCTTACAGGTGACGCGCAAGAAAGTAAAGGAAAGCGTCGAAGCAGCCCTCACCGAACCGTGTTCCGTCTGCGGAGGTACCGGAAGAGTATATAGTCCGGAAACCATTGCCTACAAAATCGAACGTGAATTGTGGGAGCACCGGCGGATGGATGAAGAGGCGATATGGGTGGAAACGACAGCTGCTGTGATGGCGGTATTAAAAAAGGATGGGTTTTTATCGGCATTGGAAGAAATGCTGGGATTCAAAGTGTTTCTGACCCATTGTTCTGATTGCCATGATTCCTATTCAATCCGCCATATCGGAAGCATTGAAACCATCCATGAAAGAATTCGAAGCAATTAATGACTTATGAATGGAAGTTCAATTCTTGACTATGGTTATTAAGATTGACTCATTTTCTTTTGAAATAAGCTCAAAAACTTCATAATTAAGCAACCGACAAGAACCTGAAAGGTTCTTGTTACCCGTTTATGCTAAAATAAGTGACGGCGGGTGAAAAAACACCCGCCGTCACTTATTTTGGTGGTTGACATTTTATTCGTGTGTATAGTATGATTTTATTTGTTAGTTTGTAGCACCCGTGCTACAACCGCGCAGATCAGGTTAAAAGTTCTTGGAGAACACCTGTGATGGCGAGTCTGAGTTTATTGAGGAGGTGCAAATATGTACGCAATTATCGAAACTGGTGGTAAACAAATCCGTGTTGAAGAAGGTCAAGCTATCTACATCGAAAAGCTTGCTGCTGATCAAGGTGAAACAGTTACTTTCGACAAAGTTTTATTCGTAGGCGGCGAAAACGTAAAAGTTGGTGCTCCTGTAGTTGAAGGTGCAACTGTAACTGCGAAAGTAGAAAAACAAGGCAAGGCGAAAAAAATCATCGTTTTCAAATATAAAGCGAAGAAAAACTATCGCCGTAAGCAAGGTCACCGTCAACCTTACACTAAAGTTGTAATTGAAAAAATCAACGCGTAAGGCGAAACTTTATGATTAAAGTGACCATTAACCGGAATGAACATAACAAGATAACGGCTTTTGAAATGAGCGGACATGCTGATTTTGCAAAACACGGTCAAGATATCGTTTGTGCCGGAGCATCTGCAGTTTCCTTCGGAACGGTAAATGCAATCATTGCACTATGTAAAATAACGCCGGAGATTGAGCAAGGCAGCGACGGAGGATATCTTCGCTGCACGATTCCGACAAATATTGATTCATCAGTATTTGAAAAGATTCAATTGCTCTTGGAAGGCATGATTGTATCACTTCAAACCATTGAACGTGATTACGGAAAATATATTAAAATCCATATTAAATAGCAGGAGGTGGATCTCATGTTAAGATTAGACCTTCAGTTCTTCGCTTCTAAAAAAGGAGTAGGTTCTACAAAGAACGGTCGTGATTCTATCGCGAAACGTCTTGGCGCTAAACGTGCTGACGGCCAATTCGTATCTGGTGGCTCAATTTTATACCGTCAACGCGGTACTAAAATTTACCCTGGTACAAACGTAGGTCGTGGTGGTGACGATACTTTATACGCAAAAGTTGACGGTATCGTGAAATTCGAGCGCTTCGGTCGTGACCGCAAAAAAGTATCTGTATATCCTGTTGCACAAGAAGCATAAGGGATGAAAAGAAAACTCTAACCAGCTACGGTTAGAGTTTTCTTTTTGCGCAGACTCTATTAAACCGTAATGTTGATTTTCACTATTTTGGACTCATTCGTTCGAAAAGGCCTTTTCGAACGCTTTCAGCAAAAGCTGAAAGTGAAGGAAATGAAAAGAAAACTGAAGAGAAAATGAATTTTCTCGCTGTTTTCTTTTCGTTTCCTTCAAATGAGTCCAAAATGTACATCAGGTTTTAACACATTCTTTGGACCGGAACACCAGGCATATTCCTTTCATTCGTTGTTTTGCAGAAAGTTCACTATTCGCAGGTAGAATCTGTTATAATTTTACTAACTATCACTGAAATGACTTTTCCCAAAAAGTAAGGGGACATCATTTCAGTGACGCGTGATGCGGAATAAATGATGTCAAGAAAGTACTGCAATAGAGCGGCTTTTCAGTGGAAAAAGAAGCAATCATTGTAGGCTCATGCTTGAGATAGAGAGTAGGAGTGCAAACATGGAGAAAGATTGGAATATTGTTCATATATTAAGCTGTGCTCGGCACGACTGGTTAAATCAAATTCAACTGATTAAAGGAAATATGGCATTAGATCGCTTTGACCGGGTGAAAGAAATCATTGAAGAAATCATTGCAGAAGCGGGACATGCATCGAGATTGACTAATACGAAAATGAACTCGTTTGCGGAATATGTAATGACGTATAATTGGCGAAATACGCCGATTCAGTTAGAAATTGAAGTACTCGGTGATGTGAAAGATTTATCATCCTATGATTCGGCACTTTTAACATGGACTCAAGCGTTCATCCATATGCTTGAAACGAATATTGACGGTACGTCCACCCACCATGTGAGTGTTTCTTTATTCATAGAAAGCGATTCGATTCGTTTCTTTTTTGACTTTAGTGGAATACTAACTACTAGTCAATCTATTGAAAATTGGTTGGAAGAAAATCAAGAACAATGGCCATTTGAACTAATCGAGAAGCAAATTTCAAAAGAGGAATTTCATGTTGTATTGGAGCTTGTATAATCAACATACAACATAGATGAACGGAGTGAATCAAAAAATGTTTGTAGATCAGGTCAGAATTTATGTTAAAGGCGGCGACGGCGGAAATGGAATGGTTGCGTTCCGTCGTGAAAAGTATGTGCCAAAAGGGGGACCAGCCGGAGGAGACGGTGGAAATGGCGCAGATGTCATTTTTGAAGTGGAAGAAGGCTTGCGTACTCTTATGGATTTCCGTTATAAGCGTCACTTTAAAGCACAGCGCGGGGAACATGGCATGTCCAAGAGCCAGCATGGAAAAAATGCAGAGCCGTTAATCGTAAAAGTTCCCCCTGGAACGGTTGTTAAAGATGAGGATACGGAAGAAGTCATTGCAGATTTAGTCGAACATGGGCAGCGAGCTGTCATCGCAAGAGGAGGAAGAGGCGGAAGAGGAAATACTCGTTTTGCGACCCCGGCAAATCCGGCTCCTGAAATCGCAGAGAACGGCGAACCGGGAGAAGAACGTTATATTACAATGGAATTGAAATTGCTTGCTGACGTTGGGCTTGTCGGATTCCCGAGTGTAGGGAAGTCTACATTGTTATCTGTTGTTTCGGCAGCTAAACCAAAAATTGCTGAATATCACTTTACGACAATCAATCCGAATTTAGGTGTAGTCGAAACGGAAGACGGACGCAGCTTTGTCATGGCTGATTTACCCGGTTTAATTGAAGGCGCCCATCAAGGAGTCGGGCTTGGCCATCAATTTTTGCGCCATATCGAACGGACGAGAGTCATCGTTCATGTCATTGATATGTCAGGCATGGAAGGGCGCGATCCTTACGAAGATTATATCACGATTAATGAAGAGCTTCGTCAATATAATTTACGTTTAACGGAAAGACCGCAAATTGTCGTGGCCAACAAAATGGATATGCCGGAAGCGGAAGAAAATTTAACTGTTTTCAAAGAAAAGATAAAAGATGATGTGCAAATTTTCCCGATTTCAGCAGTGACTCGCCAAGGTTTGCGGGATTTACTGTTTACAATCGCAGACTTAGTGGAAGCAACACCGGAGTTTCCTCTGCATGAAGAAGAAGATTTATCGACTCATCGCGTTTTATATAAACATCAAAAAGAAGCACCTAGCTTCTTCATTACGAGAGAGAGTGACGGTTCGTTCGTTCTGTCCGGTGATAAAATTGAGAAATTGTTCAAAATGACTAACTTCTCCCGCGATGAATCCATTCGCCGTTTCTCCCGCCAGCTGCGAAGTATGGGAGTGGATGAAGCGTTGCGTGAGCGAGGTGCGCAAGACGGAGATATCATTAAATTGATGGAGTATGAATTTGAATTCATTGAGTAATCGTTAGATAGGGCCAGGGGAGGAGCTTGGATTGGATAAAAAGGATCAACAGTTTTACTTGGTACGTGAGGATGTATTGCCTGAAGCGATGCAAAAAACGCTTCAGGCAAAGCGATTGATTGAACGGGGGAAGGTCGATTCCATTGCTGATGCCGTACAAATGGTTGATTTGAGCCGTAGTGCCTTTTATAAATATCGGGACACAGTGTTTCCGTTTCATACGATGGTAAAGGAGCGGATCATTACGCTTTTTTTTCACTTGGAAGACCGCTCCGGGACATTGTCGCACCTTTTGGGTGTTGTCGCGTCGGCAGGATGCAATGTGCTGACGATCCATCAAACCATTCCGCTTCAAGGAAGAGCGAATGTTACGTTATCGCTTGATGTTTCAGGGATTCAGCTGGAACTTAACGGGCTCTTATCAAGGTTGAAAAGTTTGGACTTTGTCGAAAAAGTCGAAGTATTAGGTTCAGGTGCTTAAGAAAGAGAAAAGGCAGGAGAGAGTAAAGTGGGGAAAGCAGGCTATTTAGGACCAAAAGCAACATTTACACATTTAGCCGTTCAAGCGATTTTGCCTCAACTGGAGCATATTCCGTATTACACCATCCCGGCTTGCATTGATGCAGTAGCGCAAGGGGAGATTGAGTACGGGGTTGTACCGGTAGAAAACGCGCTTGAAGGATCTGTCAACTTAACTTGGGATTATATCATTCATGAAAAAAGATTGCCGATTGTAGGAGAAATCGTTACACCCATTCGCCAGCATTTAATGGTTCATCCCGATCATGCGAAGCGATGGAAAGAGGTTGAAATGGTTTATTCTCATTCTCATGCTATTGCGCAATGTCATAAATTTTTGCATGGCCATTTCTCGAATGTGCCGGTAGAGGACACAACATCGACTGCGTTTGCGGCAAAATATGTAAAGGAACATCCCGAACGTATGATTGCGGCTATTGCAAATGAACTGGCGGCAAAAGAATACGGTTTAACGATTGTACAAGAAGATATACACGATTATGATCATAATACAACGAAATTTGTCGTGCTGCACCGCCAAGGAACATCTCTTCCTGTGGATGTTGGGGACATCACAAACTACAAAACGACTTTGATGGTGACGCTCCCGTCTGACCAAGCAGGGGCTCTTCACCAAGTGTTATCAGCCTTTTCATGGCGACAGCTGAATTTGTCTAAAATCGAATCCCGTCCGATGAAAACGGGATTAGGGAATTACTTCTTCATTTTAGACATCAATCAGTCGTTAGATGAGGTGCTGATTCCCGGTGCAATTGCCGAACTGGAGGCTCTGGGTTGCGCCGTCTACATACTTGGCAGCTATCCTTGCTTTAACACGGATTAATAGAAGAAGGACTTGGAAAGGAGGCGTACCCTCCTTTCCAAGTCCTTCTTTTAATTTTCTACTAAAAAACCGGCCTCTTCCAGCGCCTGGCAGGCATCGTCCAGCTTAGCGGGGGAATCTGCTTCAATTGTATGTAAATGAATCCCTTCCGTTAGCTGTGACAAAAAGGAGGCATTTGTTTCTTTTACTTTATTTAAAAACTCTGCAACCTCTTTTCTTGTACGGACCATAATGGAAGCGGTCAGCTCCCCATATACAGGGTGTTCGACAATGACATCCTTCACGACCACTCCGTGATCAACAAGCAAATTTAGTTCGTCGACTGTTTGCTCTGGCTTATGTTGGCAGACGATGAGCCGCTGAAACAATGGCTGTTCATGTTTCTTTTGCATATATACATATCCCTGGCTTGTAGCAATGATCGGTTCATTACGCGCCTTTAAAAGTGAGATATCCTGTACGATAATTTGCCGGCTGACATTCGTTCGTTTTGACAGCTCGCTTCCTGTAAGGGGAGAGCCTTCCGATTGAAGCCATGACAATATTAATTCTCTTCTTTTTTCTCCTAACACTTTTTTTGAGTTTTCCTTCATAATTCACGCTCCTACTCGGTCAAACAATGAAATTCTTCAATCACTTTCTCTAACACACGAAAAAGGTGTGTCAAATTATTATAAGATGTACGGTCTCCAAATGAAATCCGGATGAACTGTTTTGCTTCTTCCTCGGATTTGCCGATTGCCGTCATCGTAGCAGAAGGGTGCTGGAGCCCTGTCTGACAAGCACTTCCTGTTGAAATGGCAATTTCATGACGATTACATTGTAGCATAACATACTGTCCTTGAATGTGATGAACGGTCATTCCTATAAGAGAAGGCACACTTTGCTCCGGAGCTCCTTCTATTGTAACAAAATTTTTTAGAGGATCGAGCAACGTCAGCCATTGTGACTTTAATTGTTCATGAAGCTGTCTATGCTCCTCCATTTTTGCATGGACTTCTTGGGCAGCGGTAATGAATGATACAACACCCGGTACATCGATGGTTCCTGGACGAAATCCATTCTGGTGAGAAGCGTTTTTATAGAACGGCTTCCATGGGACAGAAGGATTGATATAAACGGCGCCCATTCCTTTTGGGCCATAAATTTTATGGCTTGAAACGGAGAGGCTGTCCACTCCAAGTGCTTGCACATCGATTGGCAGCTTTCCGAAGGATTGAACACAATCACAATGAAAACGAATATTTCGTTCTTTCAGGAAGTTACCGATTTCTTGAATAGGCTGAATCGTTCCTATTTCGTGATTGACGTGCTGGATAGAGACAAGGGCTGTTTCTGGCGTAACCGCTTTTTTTACATCTGCAAGGGAGACCATTCCTTGCTTATCCACCGGTAAATAGGTTACTGTAAACCCCTCTTCCTCCAGTTGCCGACATAGATTGAGAATGGAAGAGTGCTCGATCGGTGTTGTAATAATTTGATTCCTAGCTGGATCGCGTCCCCCCAATAAAGAGCGAATTGCGAGATAGTTGGCTTCCGTGCCCCCGCTTGTAAAGTAAATCCCTTTTTCGTCTCCATTGATAAAATGAGCCAATTGCTGCCGGCATGCAGCTAAGAGATTGCTGGCATTTGTGCCGATATCATGCAAACTACTTGTATTTCCAAAAAAACGAGAGGCGGTTTTCATATAGGCTTCCATTGCCTGTTCACTCATAGGAGTGGTGGCGGCGTAGTCTAAGTAAATCATGTTCTTCACTCCTTTTTGAATATAAAGGTAAGCATAACTTTTTTGATGAGTATTGGTGTCTAGCTCCAGCGCCTAGCTCGCTGTGGAAAAGATGATTGCCCTCATAAGGCAAAAAGCGCCTTATGGATCAATCCCTATTTCCTTGGGCTCACAGGATGTGGGTCATGCCGACGTTGCCACAGGACGTGGCGATCTTAGTCGGCCTTCTTTGAACAAGGCGCTTGCGCTTTTCTTAGTCGAAAGATGAAAAAAATCTTGTAATTAATTTAATAATATGTAAATATAGGTGTCAAGACAAGTGTAAACTTTTGGGGTGAAATCATGTATGTATATGATGCATTAATTGTTGGAAGTGGACTTGCGGCTTGGATGGTCGCCCATTCTCTGCCTAAAGCGAAAAATATCGCGATGTTGACAAAGCACTCTAAATGGTCGAGTAATTCCATGCTTGCGCAAGGTGGAGTGGCAGCCGTTTTCGGCGAGGGAGATCATTGGTCGTCCCACTATTCCGATACGATGATGGCAGGCTGTGAACATAACAATGAACAGGCGGTTGAATATTTAGTCAGGAGAGGACCCGATCTCGTTGATGAGCTTATCCGGTCAGGAATGCGGTTTGACTGTAATGAACAAAATGAAGTGCTGCTGGGCCAAGAAGGGGCTCATAGCTATAGACGCATTTTGCATGCGGGAGGAGATGCGACAGGGAAAGCCCTCGTTTCTTTTCTCCACAAACAAACGGAGCATCGTGTAGATATGATGGAATACGAAACGGTCCAGGAACTGATTATTGAAGATGGGCGTTGTATTGGTGTTCGAACCCAAGATGGGAAAGGGCATATTTCCGCTCATTATGCTCAGCATGTTGTATTGGCAACTGGTGGATGCGGCAGTCTTTATCCGTATACATCAAACACGGATGGGGCAATAGGAGAGGGATTGTCACTCGCTTATCGAGCGGGTGCCGAGCTTGCTGATTTGGAATTTATACAATTTCACCCGACCCTGCTTGTGAAAAATGGGCGTGCAGTCGGACTTGTCTCAGAAGCGGTAAGAGGAGAAGGGGCTATTCTCGTCACGGGACAAGGTGAAAGGGTGATGAGAGGGATTCACCAATTAGGGGATTTGGCGCCAAGAGACATTGTTTCAAGAGAGATTTACAGACGGATGTTCCAAGGAGAACAAATCTTTTTAATGATTAAGAACGTGAATGATTTCACAAATCGTTTCCCGACAATCACGGATCTATGCCGAAAAAATGGGATTGATTTAAATCAGCATTTAATTCCTGTTATGCCAGGCGCTCATTTTCATATGGGGGGCATCAAAGTCAATATGTATGGCGAAACGAGTATTCCCCGCTTATATGCAGTCGGTGAAGCGGCTTGTACAGGTGTTCATGGGGCCAACCGGTTAGCAAGCAATTCTTTATTAGAAGGGCTCGTCTTTGGGGAACTTGCGGCTGAAAGAATGGCCGAAAAGCCGGATGAACCCATTTTTCCGGATGCTTTTTCTGCTCCCTTTCAGCAAGTTTCGCTGTCAATGCCTTCTAAGCAGGACATTCAGGAATTGATGATGAGCTGTGTAGGAATAGTGAGAAATGCGTCATCTTTAAAGGCGATGGTTCATTTATTGGGAGAAAGGTTGGCTGGGGTAGAAGAAAATGTATGGATGTACGAACGGGAATCGCTAAAGCGGATTCATATGGCAACGGCGGCTTATTTGATTGCCAAATCGGCGTTTGAACGGGAAGAAAGCCGGGGTTCCCATTTTCGTAGTGATTTTCCGGCGGCCTTACCGCAATGGGAGAAGAAACAGCTTATTCAAGAACGTATGGATCGTAAAATGAATGTGTGATAGGGGGATGAAGAGAAATGAATCAATTAAAAGTAAAGCAGTTGCTGGAACAGTTTTTACTGGAAGATATAGGTGATCGCGATGTGACAAGCGCATGTTTGTTTTCAGAGTTTGATACGGCTCGAGCTGAATTTCGTGTTAAAGAGGATGGCATAGTAGCGGGGCTTTGTGTAATTGAAGAAGGATATCGGCTTTTGGATCCCGCAATCAAGATTGAATGGTATAAACGTGATGGAGAGACTGTCAAAGCGGGTGAAACGATTGCAGCTGTTCATGGAAAACTGGCATCGATTCTTTCTGGAGAGCGGGTCATTTTAAATTTACTGCAGCGGATGAGCGGGATAGCGACGTTAACGAATAAAGCGGTCCAAGCATTAAATCGATCGAACACCAAAATATGCGATACGCGAAAAACGACACCGGGTCTTCGGATGTTTGAGAAGTATGCGGTGCGCTGCGGAGGAGGAGCGAATCATCGCTACGGCTTATATGATGGTGTCATGCTGAAAGATAACCATATTGCCTATGCCGGTTCTATCATGAGAGCGGTCCAATCGATTCGTGAAAAAACGGGTCATATGGTGAAAGTGGAAGTGGAAATTGAAACGAAAGAGCAGTTAGTGGAAGCTATCGACGCCAAAGCGGATGTAATCATGTTCGATAACTGCTCGCCTGAAATCATTAAAGAATGGATCGAACTTGTTCCGCCGTTTATTGTGACGGAAGCATCAGGAGGAATCGAACTGGAGCGGCTCGCTGAGTATGGAACAACAGGAGTAGATTATATTTCGTTAGGAATGCTCACGCATTCAGTTAAAAGTTTAGACATCAGTTTAGACATACAAATGTAAAACGAAGGGAGAAGGGGTCTTATGTTATCAATTTTAAATCAAGCGGCTGCTAATACGATGCCGCAGAAATATAAAGAAATGGGTGAAGAAGAATTAAAAGGGAGAGCTGCTGCAATAAAAGAAAAGCTGGGTGAGAGACTTTTTATTCTAGGTCATCATTATCAAAAAGATGAGGTCATCCAGTTTGCCGACGCCACAGGTGATTCTTTGCAATTGGCTCAAGTAGCAGCGAAACAGAAAGATGCCGAGTTTATTGTGTTTTGTGGAGTTCACTTTATGGCTGAAACAGCAGATATTTTAGCGGAGGACCATCAAAAAGTCATCTTACCCGATATGCGTGCAGGCTGTTCGATGGCCGATATGGCCAATATCAATCAAACAGAACGGGCTTGGGGAAAATTACAGCAAACCTTCGGCGACACGATGCTGCCTTTGACATATGTTAATTCGACAGCGGAAATTAAAGCATTCGTCGGAAGAAACGGGGGAGCAACCGTGACTTCCTCCAATGCTAAAAAAATGGTTGAATGGGCATTTACACAAAAAGAGCGTCTCTTTTTCTTGCCGGATCAGCATCTTGGCCGTAATACAGCGCATGATATCGGCATTCCTTTAGAGCAAATGGCAGTTTGGGATCCGATTGCAGAGAAATTGGAGTTTGAAGGAAATGTTGAAGATGTAAAAGTAATTCTGTGGAAAGGTCACTGTTCCGTTCATGAAAACTTTACGGTGGCGAATGTACAGGATGTTCGCAAACAGCATCCTGATATGAACATCATTGTTCACCCGGAGTGTCGTCGAGAAGTAGTGGCGCTGTCTGATTACGCGGGATCGACTAAGTATATCATTGATAAGATTACGGGAGCTCCTGCCGGTTCAAAATGGGCAATTGGGACAGAGATGAACTTAGTCAAGCGATTAATAAATCAGCATTCTGATAAAGAAATCATTTCGTTGAATCCTCATATGTGTCCATGTTTAACGATGAACAGGATCGATTTGCCTCATCTTGTTTGGGTACTTGAATCAGTCGATCAAGGAGAGGTAATTAATCAAATCACTGTCCCTCAGCAAATAGCGGAGGAAGCGGCCCAGGCTTTGCAGCGGATGTTTTAAGTAGAACCTTCAATCGGTGAGTACCCTCCCGCCGATTGAAGGTTCTTTTTATGAAGAATAAATCAACCATTCCAAGCATAAGTTGTGATGAAGAATATTAGCAATTTGCCTATAACGACATACACTATAAAGATTTTTTCTCGGGAGGGGAAGCGTTTTGAAAATCCATATCGTCCAAAAAGGGGATACACTTTGGAAAATCGCCAAAAAATACGGGGTCGATTTCGAAGAACTGAAAAAAATGAACTCACAATTGAGCAACCCTGACATGATCATGCCAGGAATGAAAATTAAAGTGCCAAGTGCGAGTGTGTCAGTAAAGAAAGAGGGAGTCAAGGGATCAGCTGTTGGCGGCGTGAAAGAAATGCCGATGGCAGAGCATCCATTTGCAGATCAGACTAAAACATATCCAGTGACAGAAATTGATGAGGCACCGGCTCCGCAACAAAAAATGCCAGCAAAGGAAATGCCGGTGAAGGAAATGCCCGTAAAAGAAATGCCGGCAAAAGAAATGCCTGTGAAGCCTCTTCAGCCGATGCCGGTAAAAGAGATGCCAATCAAGGAAGCGCCGGCTCCGGTGGCTCCAAAAAAGGAAATGCCGGTCGTTCCAAAAATGCCGGTACTGCCTAAGTTGCCGCCGATTCAACCTATTAAACAAGATGTTGATATTATGGATACAGATATTAATACAAATTTTTATACATTAAATATGTCGCTTCCTCCAAAGCCGCCGGAAGTACCGAAGCCAGCAGCGCCGGCGAAAGAGATGCCTATTATGGAGGAATCTTCAGAAGAGTTGGTGATGCCGGCTATGCCTCAAATGCCAATGATGCCTCAAATGCCGCATTGTGTTCCGGTACACCCTACATGTGTCCCTGTTCCGATTACACCAATCATGCCTGGATATGGGTATAACTTCGTTCCGTGCGTTCCTTGTCCTCCTGGAGCGATGCCGGTCCATCCTTATCCTGTTATGGCCCAGCAACCAATGTATCAACAACCGATGATGTATCAACAACCGATGTATCAGCCGGCGCCGATGATGCCGGGGCAAGAGATGGAAGGACCCCAAATGATGGAAGAATCGCCTGAAGTCATGGGGATGTACGAAATGGAAGGTAATGAAAACATGTCATACGGACAAATGCCGGAATATGGAATGGAGGCTAATCCATCGTATGGCATGCCGATGAACTATATGCCTCAGTATCAGCAAGCTCCTATGATGCCTCAGCAAGCAGTGCAGGGGGCACAAATGATGGAGGAGTCACCGGAGGACATGGCAATGCCGCAAGGATACGAGACGGCCCCGTATATGGCAGCCCCGTATATGGCAGCCCCGTATATGGCAGCCCCATATATGGCAGGGCCGCCGATGCCGGATTGCGGATGCGGGCCGCAGCCATACTACCCGCAACCAATGCCTTATGGTATGCCGCAAGCTTTTCATCCGTATCCGTATGGCTATGCGCCGCAGGCGGCAGCTCCTTTCGGCTATGCGGCTCAACCTCCTTATGGAATGATGGGAGGGTATATGCCGCAGCAAATGGGGATGGCTCAGCCGTATATGCAGCCGCGTATGGATGAGAATGATTTCTTTGGTTACCCGGACTTTGATGAGGACGATGATGACATCATTTAATAAACTAACGAGACGAGACGATTTACTTTTGGATCGTCTCGTCTTCTTTATGAGGAGAAAAGCCGGTTTGCACGTTTACGATGTTATCCCTATAAAGAAAAACATGTATCTTCTTTATACAGGAAATGGAGTGAAAGTCCTAAAAGGGTATGTTCATTTGCCCCATCTTAAAGCCATCCATTGCGCCTTGAGTGCTGTAATAGGGGAGGGGTTTAAACAAGCCGTACAGTATGAGCATTATCCAAACGGAGAATTAGTTATTTTCTTTGGCGGCATGTACTGGGCGGTGATGCCGTATCTGTCTTCTGTTTCCCGTTTTAGTTATGAAACATTCGCGCGAAGAGAACAAGTCATATCATTATTGAAGGCTTTTCACCAATGCGGGGAAGCGGCTCTTCCCAATGCGGAATGTTTGTTGCCGCGGATGAACCTAACGGAAAGATGGGAAACAAGACTAAGGCAGTTTCAAAAAAACCATGAGGAATTGTCTCGGCATATATCTGAGAATATCCAATGGAAAATCGTAGTATGGGCTGAAATAAGTCTGGACTTGTTTAAACGATTTTGGCAGCCTTCTCATTCCCGTTTGTGTATTTTGCATGGAGATGTTGCTTCGCATAATGTGATTCAATCCTATGACGGGTCATTATGGTTGATCGATTTTGATTTGCTTTCTGTCGGGATAAAAGAATATGAATACATGCAGCTCATGCATCGCTTTTTAAGGTATACGAAGTGGTCTCTTTCAGCTTTAGAGCAACACGCTTTTATTCAAGAGTTATTGAACGCAAAATGGTTGATGTGTTTGCTTTTGTTTCCATCGGACATCTTAAGAGAATGGAACAAAATGTGTTCCAGGCCTTCTCATCAGAGAGCGAATGGGCAACTAAAAACGCTCATTGATGCTACGATAGAAGAAGTATATTACCGCCAATCACTTGTTGGAGAAATTATCGGTCGTTTAGATTGATCGCGGGATTAAAGGCTGATCTTATTTTCATTCGTGCAAAGTGGTGAAAATCAACATCATGGTTTGAACAGAGCCTTGGTGAAAATATTGGATTATATTTTTAAATCGCAGCTGCTGCATTCGAATTTCGCCCAATATTTAAGGAAGTTACCGCTAACTAACAGCATAATCTTCTCCTGAAAACTGAACCCTATGAATGGGTGCTAAGCATTTCGTGCCCAAATGTTGCACAGGGGGGATTTATGTTGAATAAAGTGAATGCAGCCATTTTAAGTTTTGCTTGTGCCGCGTCCTTGACAGCATGCAATACAAATGAAGAAGCGGGTATGCAGCGATATAACGACTCCACAAGACCAGTCGGATATTATTCGAATGAAAAAGACATGCGCATGGTGGATAGAGCTGAAAGAAATGGCAATGCCATTTTAATGAATGATAATGACGGCCCTGTAACGGAAATTATGGATCGGACAACGAGAGATAATGGTGTGAGAAACGGGAATACGTTAAACGTACGTAACGGAATTACCCGAATAAACAACATGTCCCGCCCGACTCAGCCTTACAGTCAGCAAACAGAAGGATTGTTTTACAGCAATGCCCGTGTCGGCGGTGAAGATGACAGGAATTATCATGGTCATTTGAATTCGACGAATGCACCTGCCAAAACATCTTATTATGAAGGAAAAGATGGTGATTTCCTTCAAGATGTTGTTAACCGTACAGAGAGAGTAAGAGGTGTGGATGATGCACGTGCTCTTATAGATGGAAATCGACTGCTTGTAGCGATTAATACTGATGAGCGAGACACAGCTGGAATTGAAAATCGGGTACGCCGTGAATTGCGGGATGTAACAGGGACGCACAAATTGTATGTGAGAGCTAATGATGGCATTTATAACACCGTAAGAACAATCGATAATAGTTTACGGCAGGGAGAAGCAAAAGCAAAAGACCAGAACCACATTCGCACTAACTTTAATGACCTGATTGAACCGGTAAATGAGAAAATAAGTGAAAGTAGACGCTAATGAAAAAGGAGGATGGGGATTAATCCCTGTCCTCCTTTTCCGTTAGTTCCTGACAGTGGACAATTCTCATAGGATAAAACTTCTAAATAAGGTAAAACTATAAACAGTGGTTCGTTTATTTAGACGTTTTTTATTTTGCATTCAGGAAGGTGAAGATGGATGGATATCCTCATTCATCAACGAAAAGGCATATTTTGTTTGATGATGGTATTGTTCGTATATACGAATATATCTGCTGAAAAGGTCGAAGCTCATACAGGAGAAGATGGAGTAACCATTTTCTTAGAGAGGGTCTATGTCGATGGGGTCGTCAGTCAAGAAGTGATTCACCGCTCTGACAGTTCGAAAGAAGATATCTTAAATGCCTACGAGCCATGGAGACTGATTAAAGAAAGTGAAAATGAACTTGTACTGCGCACTTATGTTGACGATATTTCTCCTCTATTGAAGACGAATGGATACTTTGGAATTTCGGTTGATAACATGCTGTCCATTTACGAAGGAGAACCTAATCAATCAACAAAGGTGATTCAATCTTTCTTTCAAATTGATGTGGAAAAACTGGAAAGTTATCATCGCCAGAAATTGAAGAAAGGTATACGCGTTCATTCTAAGGATGAGTATGTGGCGCTCATGCAATTTTTTGAAGGTTACTCACTCCGTTCCCCATAACAAGTAAACATCATCACCGTTTCCTTGAATCACTCAATGGAGTTGTATTCACAGAAACGGTGATTTCTTATATAAACGACGAACAGTTGCGCTGTCTATAATAAAAGGGACGTACGTTTGTTGTTGGGAGATAAGAAGGCATAATGTTTTCGATGAGTATTGGTGTCTAGCTCCAGCGCCTAGCTTGTTGTGGAAAAGATGATTGCCCTCATAAGGCAAAAAGCGCCTTATGGGTCAACCCCTATTTCCTTCACGAGCTAATCAAGGCGCTTGCGCTTTTCTTAGTGGTACAATGTAAGTAGTCAAATTCCTTTTAAATATGATAGCATAAAGGAAACTTCCATCAGTGGAGGTCTGACTGCCTGTTAATAAGGGATAAGGTGAAACTAGCAAGGGAGAGAATGAATTGTTTGATTATATAAAAGGGGTCATTACCTATTTGAATCCTGAATATGTAGTAATAGAAAACAACGGAATCGGCTATCAATTGTTTACACCGAATCCTTATGTGTTTACCATTGATCCGCAAAGTGAAAAGACGATTTACACCTATCACTATGTACGTGAAGACGTCATTGCATTGTATGGTTTTTCTTCTCGTGAAGAAAAAGGGTTGTTCACAAAATTGTTAAGTGTTTCAGGAATCGGGCCTAAAGGTGCTTTAGCGATTTTGGCTTCGGGAAATCCAGTGCAGCTTGTTCAAGCCATTGAAGAGGAAAATGAGAAATTTCTCGTGAAGTTTCCGGGTGTCGGGAAAAAGACGGCCAGACAAATGATTTTAGATTTGAAAGGCAAGCTTCAAGGCGTATTGCCGGGTACCATGCCGGATTTATTCACGGATGTGGAAGAACTGGACGTGATGACAAATGGTTCGGAAGCGTTAGATGAAGCTGTTGAAGCTCTAAAAGTACTGGGATATGCCGAGAGGGAAATTAATAAAGTGATTCCGGAGCTTATGAAAGAAAAACTCACGACTGATCAGTATATTAAAAAAGCTCTGCAAAAGCTGCTGAAATAAAGAATTGGCCATTAATAGTGTGTGTTCAAAAAGGAGGACAAAAAGGACCGAGAAGTTCAAGGAAGCGTAGCTTTGAGCAACGGAGCGTATGCTGTTAATACGTGAGTAGCGAAAAAGCAAGCTTATGAAGCTCGACTAAGAACCGCCACGTCCTGTGGCGAACGTCGGATCAGTACGTCCTGTACAAGTAATTTCGACGGTCATTTTTTCCGGACTTTTTGAACCACCTCTACATAGAGGGAAGGGGGATTATATGGACGACCGAATCGTAACCGGTGATGTGATGCAAGAAGAAGAATGGCTGGAACAAAGTTTGCGCCCGCAAACGCTGCAGCAATACATTGGACAGCAGAAAGTGAAGGCACATCTTGAGATTTTTATACAAGCCGCCAAACTGCGCAATGAAACGCTGGATCATGTATTATTATATGGGCCGCCGGGATTGGGGAAAACGACATTGGCTGCCATCATTGCAAATGAAATGGGGGTACAGCTTCGGACGACATCGGGACCGGCAATTGAACGACCAGGAGACTTAGCCGCTATTTTAACCAGCCTGGAGCCCGGAGATGTATTATTCATTGATGAAATTCACCGTCTCCATCGTTCTGTGGAAGAAGTCCTCTATCCCGCGATGGAAGACTTTTGTCTTGATATTGTCATTGGAAAAGGCCCTAGTGCCCGCTCCGTGCGCTTGGATTTGCCGCCTTTCACATTGGTCGGAGCAACCACGAGAGCTGGCTTGCTTTCTTCTCCTTTGCGTGACCGTTTTGGCGTTTTGAGCCGATTGGAATATTACCAAACGGAAGATTTAGCTGACATTGTAGAACGGACCGCGTCCATTCTGAACGTGGGAATAGAGCCTGTTGCAGCTGTCGAAATTGCGAGAAGGTCTCGAGGGACGCCGCGTATTGCCAATCGTTTATTGCGTCGGGTTCGTGATTTCGCCCAAGTGCGGGGGGATGGAGAGATTACGGCGCATTTGGCTGATGAAGCATTGGAGCTGCTTCAGGTGGACCGCTTAGGACTGGATCATATCGACCATAAATTATTAACAGGCATCATTGAGAAATTTCGGGGAGGGCCTGTCGGATTGGATACGATTGCGGCCACCATCGGGGAAGAATCTCATACCATTGAAGATGTATATGAACCGTACTTATTGCAAATCGGCTTTTTACAGCGTACACCCCGCGGACGAATTGTCACAAACTTAGTGTACGAGCATTTTCAAATGGAGGTACCCGAAAGATGACAGAACTTCCAAAGATGCTGATGGCGATGGGAGCGCTTTTGCTTGTCATCGGGTTTGTGCTGCAGTTTATTGGAAAACTGCCCGGTGACATTCTTATAAAGAAAGGGAACACGACCTTTTATTTTCCCATTGTGACTTCTATTGTTATTAGTGTTGTGTTATCATTGATTTTCTTTATTATTGGCAAAATAAAATAATCCACGTAAATCATCTAATACGGCCAAAGAACGCCCGTATTAGATGATTTACGCATAAGCTGTTGGCAAGCTCCCTTGCGGGTTCTTGCCAACAGCTTATGCAGGAACCTTTGTGGGCTGATTCAAGATGTGAGAACAGAAAGGCGAAAAGAGAGTAAAAATCAATGGCAGATGTTAAAGTATTAACGTGGATTCATCTTAACCTTTTTAAGCTTATTCAAGGTAAAAGATGAAAAGAATCGTAAGAATAAAAACAATGAATAATGTTAAGAAATTAAGTGAGATTGATAAAGAAACAGGTGACAATGATGAAAGTAGAGTTGTTTGATTTTTATTTACCAGAGGAATTAATCGCCCAAATACCGCTTGAACAGCGGGATGCTTCAAGGCTGATGGTACTGAACAAAGAAACAGGTGACATAAAGCATGAAACCTTTCATGATGTAATCTCGTACTTAAAAGAGGGAGATTGCCTTGTTTTAAACGATACGCGTGTTATGCCTGCACGTTTATTTGGCACAAAAGAAGATACAGGTGCCGGCATTGAAGTTCTTCTGCTGAAGCAAACAGAAGGAGATACGTGGGAAACGCTTGTCAAACCGGCTAAACGGGTGAAAGAGGGTACGGTCATTACGTTTGGAGATGGGCGTTTACAGGCTAAGTGTGTCGGTATGGGAGAACAGGGAGGACGTGTTCTTCAATTTGAATATGAGGGAATCTTCTATGAAGTCCTCGATCAATTAGGCGAAATGCCTTTGCCGCCATATATTAAAGAGCGGCTGGATGATCGTGAGCGTTACCAAACGGTTTTCGCCCGTGAACAAGGATCGGCAGCTGCACCCACAGCAGGTCTTCATTTTACAGAAGAATTGTTGGAAGAAATCAAGGAAAAAGGGATACATATTGCCTTCATTACACTGCATGTCGGGCTTGGAACATTTAGGCCCGTAAGTGTGGACAATCTTGAAGAGCATGACATGCATGCAGAGTTTTATCAAATTAGTGAAGGCACCGCAGCTTTATTAAACGAAGTACGCGAGCAAAGCGGCCGAATTATTTCGGTTGGGACAACGACGACACGCACGCTGGAAACGATTGCTTCCGAAAATGATGGGAAGTTTGTCGCGTCGTCGGGATGGACGAACATTTTTATCTTCCCTGGCTATGAATTTAAAGCCATTGATGGGATGATTACGAATTTCCACTTGCCTAAATCGACGTTGATTATGCTTGTAAGCGCCTTGGCCGGCCGTGAACACGTTTTGCATGCTTATAATACGGCAGTGGAGCAGAGATATCGCTTTTTCAGCTTTGGCGATGCGATGCTGATAGTTTAAAGGAACACACAATTTAAGCATATAGGAAGGAAAGATTATAAAATATGACGGCTATACGCTACGAATTAATTAAAACTTGTAAACAAACAGGAGCTCGTCTCGGAATTGTCCATACTCCCCATGGTTCGTTTGAAACGCCGATTTTTATGCCTGTAGGAACATTGGCGACTGTTAAAACGATGTCACCGGAAGAATTGGTCCAAATGGGAGCGGGGATTATTTTAAGCAATACCTACCATTTATGGCTTCGTCCTGGTCATGAGATTGTAAAAAAAGCGGGCGGCCTGCATAAGTTCATGAACTGGGACCGTCCGATTTTAACGGATTCAGGAGGCTTCCAAGTATTCAGTCTGAGTGAATTCCGACGAATCGAAGAGGAAGGCGTTCATTTCCGTAACCATTTAAATGGAGATAAACTGTTTTTATCTCCTGAAAAAGCAATGGAAATTCAAAATGCTCTTGGGTCAGATATTATGATGGCGTTTGATGAATGTCCGCCATACCCTGCAGAATATGACTATATGAAATCATCCGTTGAGCGCACAAGCCGTTGGGCTGAAAGATGTTTACAAGCTCATGCGCGTCCCCAAGATCAAGGGTTGTTTGGAATTGTGCAGGGGGGAGAGTACGAGGAACTGCGTAGACAAAGTGCCCAGGACCTAGTATCATTGGACTTCCCGGGTTATGCTGTAGGTGGCTTATCCGTAGGAGAACCAAAGGATGTCATGAATCGTGTGCTTGAATTTACGGCTCCATTACTGCCGACGAACAAACCGCGCTATTTAATGGGAGTGGGTACGCCGGATTCCTTGATTGATGGCGCCATTCGCGGTATAGATATGTTTGACTGCGTATTGCCGACACGCATTGCCCGTAACGGCACATTAATGACAAGCGAAGGAAGACTCGTGGTGAAGAATGCGAAGTTTGCAGAGGATTTCCGTCCGCTTGACGAGAATTGTGATTGTTATACGTGTAAAAATTATTCGAGAGCATACATTCGCCATTTAATTCGATGTGATGAAACGTTCGGAATTCGTTTAACGTCTTACCATAATCTCTATTTTCTGTTAAAATTGATGGAGCAAGTACGTGAAGCGATCCGTGAAGATCGCCTTGGCGATTTCCGTGAAGAGTTCTTCGAAAAGTACGGATTCAATAAACCGAACGCGAAAAATTTCTAATATAATGATAAGGCAGAATAGGACTGCTTTCTGCTGCCTTAATGGGCAGTGAGACTCCGATAAGTTCAACTTCCACTCTCCGGAAGGAATACCCTCCTCTGCAGAGCGGAAGTTTACTTTATATTTTAGTTTTCCTGCAAGCTGTTCTTTTTCATGTGGGTGGTGAAACAGAGCAATCCCTGATAGTTCGATTGTCTGATCATTCATAAGAAAATGGCGCAATAGATGGAGAGCTGACTATTTAGAGGAAAGAGAGGAATATACATAATGGAACTTTTTGCAAGTATTTGGCCGCTTTTATTGATGTTTGCGATTTTCTACTTTTTGTTGATTCGTCCGCAGCAAAAGCGTCAAAAAGCTGTACAGCAAATGCAGTCTGATTTGAAAAAAGGGGACAAGATCGTCACGATTGGCGGTATGCATGGAATCGTCGATGCAATTGACGAAGGCCAAGTAGTCGTTAAAAGCGGTGACGGTTCTCGTCTAACTTTTGACCGAGCTGCGATTAGAGAAGTGAAAAACGATTAATTTTAAGAAAAGCGAAAGCGCCTCGGTCAGCTCGTGAAGGAAATAGGGATTGACCGCATAAGGCGCTTTTTGCCTTATGAAGGCAATCATCATTTCCACAGCGAGCTAGGCGCTGGAGCTAGACAATAAGAAAAGCGAAAGCGCCTCGGTCAAAGAAGGCCGACTAAGATCGCCGCGTCCTGCGGCAACGTCGGCATGACCCACATCCTGTGGCCCTAAGGAAATAGGAATTGACCCCGTATACGCTTTTTGCCTTATGAAGGCAATCATCATTTCCCGTGCTGAGCTAGGCGCTGGAGCTGGACAATAAGAAAGAAGCACTCTTTTCCTGTACGGAGAAAACGTCACAGGAAAGGAGTGCTTTTTTAGTTTGTATGGCAAATCCATTCACGATTGTCTGTTGGATGTCATGTTGACTCCGAAGACTCCTCCCAAAACTGCCGAGGCGATAAAACCGCCATGGAACATAAATTGCTGGGTCGTAAAGATTTGGTCATAACCTAAAAACTGAATTAAAAATACGATAAAAGAGTAACAGAGCCCGGTGGAAGCTCCTAATAGCCATCCTTTTGACTGACCTTTTCCTCCTGAAACAAATCCCCCGATAAACAGCGTAAGAAACGATAACACTAAAACAAACCAGTAAATGGATTTTTCATTGAGGCTGGTGAATTTCAGCAACAGGGAAAAAATGACACTGGTAATAAGGGCGATGACAAAAATTGTCGCGACTCCGAATAACACGGCACTTCCCATTTTTTTACTTTCCATGATGTGTTCCCCCTTTTTCGCAATAGGATAATGTGTATATCTTTAGTACGAGCATATTCGGCTCGGGCCCAAAATAGAATTACATCTTTCGTGTCATGTTTTTGGTACACTTGTACACACTATTTGGTGATGAATGTTGAGGCGGAGGTTATTGCATATGGAATTGCTCATCATTACCGGTCGAACGGTTTTTCTTTATTTTGTGATTTTACTCATTTTTCGTTTAATGGGAAAAAGGGAGATTGGTGAACTGAGTATTTTAGACTTGGTCGTCTTTGTCATGATTGCAGAAATGGCTGTATTGGCAATTGAAGACCCGAAAGACCCATTCATCCATACGATTCTGCCTATGGGAGTTTTGATGGTCATCCAAATGGGATTGGCTTATTGGTCCTTGAAAAATCAAAAAGTGAGAGAGTTGATTGACGGAAAACCGAGTGTCATTATCGACCATGGAAAAATCAATGAAGAGGAAATGAAAAAACAGCGCTATAATTTCAATGATTTGATCTTACAGCTTCGAGAGAAAAATATTAAAAATGTTGCTGATGTCGAATTTGCTATTTTAGAGCCATCAGGAAAGCTCTCTGTATTTGAAAAAGAAAAACAAAGCAAAAAAAAGCAGAAAGAAGAGAGTTTAAACCTTCCTTTTATTATCGATGGGATTATCCAAGAAGAACATTTGGCAAGAGAGAATAAAACGAATTTATGGCTGAGACAAGAGCTGCGAAGGCTTGGCTATAAAGACATAAAGGAAATTTCTTATTGCAGCTATGATGATGGAGTATTTTACATTGACCTAAAAGATTCGTAACGTTTCACTGATCGGGATTTTACTGTCCCCTATCCCTCATGGCCTTGAGTAGTGGTACTGCCGGTTAATGAGGGATATAAGGGGGATAAAAAAGAAACTAACCTTTACGGAAGGGGTTCAAAGCCGAGAAACGCCCGATTTCTTCTTTCGTAATAAGCTTGAAAGCGTATAGCAAAATAAAATAAACGATAGAAGTAAAGGTAATGGCGGTAAGTGTGTTATAGATAAGGTTTCCTTCTTGGAGAAAACGAATATGGGCGAAGTGTCCGATGGCACCGGCAAGAATCATAACGATAAAGCCTTTTATATAATCATATACATGGATTTTATAAGAGATGGCTTTCATGACCGTTGAAAGATGCAGCAGGGTGACAAGCATAATCCCGATTACGATGGCCAGAGCTGCACCCATGATGCCAAAGGTCGGCCTTGTTGCCAGCATAAAGATTAGAGCGGTCTTGACGGCTGCACCGATGAAACTATTAATCATGGCCGCTTGAGCAAGGTTAAGGGCCTGCAATACGGCCTGCAGGGGCCCCTGGAAGTAATGGAAGATAAAAAATGGAGCCATGACCTGGACAAAAACGGCAGCCTTTACAGAGCCGTACATTAACTGCATAACCGGTTCGGCGAATACATACAAGACGACAACAGCCAGTCCACCTGTGACAAAAGACAATCGCAATGCTTGATGAAGGCGATGTTCAATTTGCAGGAACTGCTTTTGAGCCATGGCTTCACTAATGGCAGGCACAAGAGATGTTGATAGGGAAACGGTAATGAAGGAAGGAAGCATGAGAAGCGGCAGAGCGAAACCTGTTAATTCTCCATATTGTTTTGTTGCTGTAATGGTTGCGACACCTGCTATCGCTAAACTTTGCGCGACGACAATCGGCTCCAAAAACCATGAAATGGAGCCAATCATTCTGCTTCCTGTTGTCGGCAGAGCAATACCCATTAGTTCATAAAAGGTGATTTTCCCGCTTTTTAATGATTTGAAAAAATGACGGCGGATTTTTACATGCTTTTTTAATTTAAACATAAACAACATATATACCAAGGAGGCGAGTTCTCCGAAAACGGCAGACAGCATGGCGCCGGCCGCTGCATATTCTACTCCGTAAGGCAAAAACGCTTTTGTACATACCGCAACGAGCAAAATTCTCACTACTTGTTCGATTACTTGCGAATAGGCAGCCGGTTTCATTTGCTGTCTGCCATGGAAATAACCGCGAATAATGGAGGAGATGGCGATAATGGGAATGACCGGTGTAATGGCAATCAATGGGTAATACGTGCGTTCGTCTGTAAAAAAAGTTTGAGAAACGACTGGAGCGAATACGACCAATAAAATGGTAAATATAATGCTTAATACGGAAGTGATTGAAAGAGAGACAATCAAGATTTTTTTGGTTTTTCTGTTATCCCCAAGAGCCTGGGCTTCCGCAACCAATTTGGAAATGGCTACGGGCAGGCCAAGTTGTGTAGCTGTAATAATAAGAAATAAAGTTGGAACGGCCATCATATACAGTCCCACACCCTCATCTCCGATCAATCGGGCAATGACGATGCGATTGACAAATCCAAGCACTCTTGTAATTAATCCAGCAAGGATTAAAATGAGCGTACCCCGCAAAAATTTAGACATGCAATGTTCCCTGCCTTCTCAAACGATTTATTATTTTATACAATGAAATATATGCAAGTCCCATGGCCAAGCATGCCATTTAAATCTACCTAAATGATGGAGCATCGATAAAGGACATTCCATGCTCCATCATTTACGCATAAGCTCTCTTAGGGGTTGTCCCTTTGGGGGTGTGGAAGGACAATTGTATTTTGCATATTGAATAAAAGAACAGAAAATGTATTTTTTACTTGTCAGATATTTCATCAAAAGGGTGGTTTGAATGTTGAACGAGGGAACAAGGCAGTTACGAAAAAAGGTAAAGCCGGCGGTAGACAGCAAGTTAGAGGAATTTGAGTTAATGGGGTACGGTCATATAAAAGAACAAGAAATCTGGGATTATTTTGAAAAGAAAAAATGGAAAAAGGATCAGGAAGAAAAGCAACTTCATCAAGTCGTTAATGATATTTTGACGTTGAAAGCGGGAGATATCATCAATTTCATGACGATGGAATCGTACAAAAATATCTCTTTTGAAAAAGAGAATTTTATTGAAGAATGGAAGGATGTCTTAAAGTAAAGGAAACTTCCATTAGTGGGAGGGGTTCATCCTCCACTGATGGTTAGTTGAGGCTTACAGGATGTGGGTCACGCAGACGTTGCCACAGGACGTGGCGATCTTAGTCTGTGTTCCTTTATTCGGGCTTTTACGGGCAGTGGCCTCCACTTAAACATTCTTGATGATCCTAAGTTTTGAAGTGAGGGTCTTACTGCCCGTTAATGCGGGGCAAATTTAACAAAAGCTTGTTTGACAGGTTTCTTTTTATGAATGATAATAGGAATATTGGCGAATTACTTTCCTTATTTTTTCAGCATGCTCTTGCTTACATAAGAAGGAGGATTTTTTACGAATGGTAAAAAGAGGACGTATCGTTGCGTTCTTCCTTTTAGTGCTGCTTATTTTCAGCACAATGGGAGCGACAGCCAGCGATATTACAAATCGAATTAAGCTAGGACTGGACCTTCAAGGCGGATTTGAAGTTTTATATGAAGTGAAACCGGCTAAAGAAGGAGATGTCATAAACCAAGAAGTACTCAATAGCACTGTGCAAGCGTTGGACAAGCGTATTAACGTGCTGGGAGTCAGCGAGCCAAGCATACAGATTGAAGGCAACAACCGCATTCGCGTTCAGCTTGCAGGTGTTAAAGATCAAAATAAGGCTCGTGAACTTTTGTCCACTCAAGCGAAACTGTCATTCCGTGATGTAAACGACAAAGTATTAATGGACGGGACAGATTTAGCGCAAAACGGAGCGAAGCAATCGTTTGATCAAAACGGTCAGCCGAATGTAGCTTTAAAACTAAAGAGTGCAGAGAAGTTTAAAAAAGTTACGGAACAAGTATTGGGTATGGGCGCTCCAAATAACCTGATGGTCATTTGGCTCGACTATGAAGAAGGAAAAGATTCCTTTAAAGCGGAAACGGGGAAACCGGACCCGAAATATTTATCTGCCGCAACTGTTAACGAAGTTTTCAATACAAATGAAGTAACGATTACAGGCAGCTTTACCGTGCAGGAAGCCCAAGAGCTTGCTAACTTATTGAATGCCGGAGCGTTACCGGTTGAATTAAATGAAATGTATTCGACTTCCGTCGGTGCCCAGTTCGGTGAGAAAGCACTCGATAAAATGATTTATGCAGGATATATCGGCGTAGGAATCATCTTTTTGTTCATGCTATTATACTATCGCCTTCCTGGTTTTATCGCTGTCATAACATTAAGCATTTACATTTACTTGATTTTATTGATTTTTGATTGGATGAATGGTGTTCTTACCCTCCCTGGTATTGCCGCACTCCTTTTAGGGGTAGGGATGGCAGTGGATGCGAATATTATCACCTATGAACGTATCAGAGATGAATTGAAATCGGGCAAATCGGTCATTTCTGCTTACCGGTCAGGGAATCGCCGCTCGCTTTCTACGATTTTAGATGCCAACATCACGACGATTTTGGCAGCAGGTGTGTTATTCGTATATGGAACAAGCTCCGTTAAAGGGTTTGCGACGATGCTTATCATCAGTATCCTGGCGAGCTTTATTACAGCGGTATATGGAACAAGGCTGTTTTTGGGTCTTTGGGTAAATAGCCGCGTGTTGAATAAAAAGCCGTCTTTCTTCGGGGTGAAGCCTTCTGAAATCCAGGATTTATCTAAAGATGATGGGAATCAGGAGATTCCGACGAAGTTTGATCGCATTGACTTTGTCAAATATAAAAAGACCTTCTTTACATTTTCGATTGTGCTGACGGTTCTTGGAATTCTTTCCCTAGCCATTTTCAAGCTGAATTTAGGCATTGATTTTGCAAGCGGAACGCGTGTTGAAATCACGGCAAACGAAACGATTTCAGCCGATCAAGTGAAAGAAGAACTACAAAAACTTGATTTAGAGCCAAAGGATGTCGTCGTTGCCGGCAACAACAATGATGTAGGGGTTGCCCGCTTCATCGGGGTGCTGTCAAAAGACGAAATTGGCGAACTGAAAACGCACTTTAAAGAGAAATATGGAAGTGAACCGAATGTAAGCACCGTTTCTCCGACTGTCGGAAAAGAACTGGCGCGCAATGCATTAATTGCGGTTCTTATTGCATCAATCGGAATTATTATTTATGTATCTGTTCGATTCGAGTTTTATATGGCATTAGCAGCCGTAATCGCGCTTTTACATGACGCCTTTTTCATGATTTCGTTCTTCAGTTTTTCACGCTTGGAAGTGGACTTGACGTTCATTGCGGCGGTGCTGACGATCATCGGTTATTCGATTAATGATACAATCGTAACGTTTGACCGCATTCGCGAGCATATGAAAGAGCGGAAAGTGAAAACGAAAGAAGACTTGGTGTATATTGTAAACCGAAGCTTGCGTGAAACGTTTACGCGATCTCTTAATACGGTATTAACGGTTATCTTTACCGTTGTTGCCCTTATTTTCTTTGGAAGTGAAGCGATTCTTAACTTCTCAATCGCTTTATTTGTCGGCTTATTGATGGGGGTTTATTCTTCCTTGTTTATCGCCGCTCAATTATGGCTTGTATGGAAGACGAAATCTCTGAACAAGCCGCGTAAAGTGGAAGAAGAAGAGATTATTGAACCATAAAAAGAAACTGTGGAGTATGCTCCACAGTTTCTTTTTTATTTTAATAAAAAAATCCAAAGAAGAGGAATTTTCATGTCAGGAGAAAAATAAGGGTAATCTATATATTGTTGCCCCGCATTAACGGGCAGTAAATCCTCCCATTCAATGTTTAAGGCCACCAGGAGAGTTTGGGATAACTGCCGCCCGTAAAAGCCCCAGCAGAGGAATACACACTAAGACCGCCACACGTCTGCGTGACCCACACGTCTTGTGGGCCTCAACTAACCATCGGGAGGGAAAAAACAAACCCCCGCGATGGAAGTTTCCTTCATGGGCATAGATGAAACGAGGTGTAAATGTGGAGAAAAATGAGCGATTTAAAAAAGCGCAGCAAGCCGCTCTGATTGGGATGGCTGGAAATCTGGTGCTGGCTATCGTCAAATGGATTTTCGGAACAATGGCTAACAGTCGTGCATTAATGGCAGATGCAGTAAACTCCGCTTCAGATGTTGCGGGCTCGATTGTCGTCTACATTGGAGTGAAAATTGCCAAGCAGCCTCCTGATGAAGATCATCCATACGGACACGGAAAAGCGGAATCGATCGCAGCCATTATTGTTTCCGTTTTATTGTTTATTGTCGGTATTGAAATTTTAAGGTCTTCTATTGAAGCGTTCTCCCAACCAATCGAGCCGCCGAAGCTATGGGCTATTGCTGCGATTATCTTTTCGATTTTAGTAAAAGAAGCACTGTTTCGATATACATATGGACTCGGAAAAAAGATTAAAAGCGATGCTCTTCTCGTCAATGCTTATGATCATCGCACAGATGTTTTATCGTCTATTGCGGCATTGATTGGGATTGTGAGCTCAATTATTGGAGAGAAAATAGGAGTCGGCTGGCTTGTATATGCAGATCCTGTTGCTGGATTGTTTGTCTCTTTCCTTGTCTTAAAAACCGCATGGCAATTTGGGTCAGAAGCTTTTCATAACACATTGGATCATGTATGGCATGAAGAAGATACCGCCCACTTACGAGAAATCGCAACCTCTGTACAAGGTGTAAAGAAACTGACGTCTTTGCATGCAAGGGAACACGGACATTACGTCATTATTGATTTAAAGGTTTCCGTTGATCCCTACATTACCGTGGAGGAAGGGCATTTAATCGGAAAAGAAGTGAAAAGGAAACTGATGGAAGAGCCGAATGTCCAAGATGTATTGGTGCATATCAATCCTTATTCAGCCGATTGACAATCATTGCCCGCCAGCATCCACTCTAGTATAATAATGTGGGTTAAGGGGTGAGGATATGCTGAAATCAAAAAGACGATGGAGGATTCAACAGACAAATCATGAACTGATTGAACAGTTTGTGACAACCCTAGAGATTACACCTCTCATTGCTTCACTATTGATTAATCGCGGTATTACAACGATTGAGTCTGCGGAACAGTTTTTGAAAATAGATCAAGAGCCATTCCACGATCCATTCTTATTGGATGGAATGGATAAAACGGTAGAACGTATTAAGCAAGCGATTGAACAAAATGAAAAAATCATGATATACGGAGATTATGATGCCGACGGAGTAAGCAGCACATCTGTATTGCTGTCTGCTTTTACCTTATTGGGAGCAGAAGTCGACTTTTATATTCCGAACCGCTTTACAGAAGGGTACGGCCCGAATGAACAGGCATTTCGTTCGATCAGCGAGCAAGGCTATACGCTCGTTATTACAGTGGACACGGGGATTTCTGCCGTCAACGAGGCTTCTTTGGCTAAGGAATTGGGGTTTGATCTGATTATTACGGATCACCATGAACCAGGACCGCAATTGCCGGAGGCGTATGCTATCATCCATCCGAAAAAGCCGGGAAGCCTCTATCCGTTTAAAGAGCTGGCTGGAGTGGGTGTTGCCTTCAAGCTTGCCCACGCCTTGCTTGGAGAAGCGCCTGAACATCTGCTGGAGTTGGCCGTTATCGGAACGATTGCGGATTTGGTACCCTTACAAGGTGAAAACCGTTTAATTGCAAGCAAAGGGCTGAAATATTTGCAGCGCACCAATCGTCCGGGTATCCAGGCGCTTTTGCGTGTATGCGGAATCAAGCAGGAAGAAGTCAATGAAGATACGATCGGATTTGCTATAGGCCCCCGCATTAATGCAGTAGGCCGGCTTCAATCTGCAGACCCTGCTGTACACTTGTTGATGACGACAAACGAAATGGAAGCACAGCAGCTTGCCGAAGAAATTGATGGATTGAACAAAGAGAGACAACAATTAGTAAATGAAATGACAGAAGAAGCCGTTTCCATAGTAGAAAATCTTTACCCTCCTGAACAAAATGGCGTCCTCGTTATTGCGCAGGAAGGTTGGAATGCAGGAGTAGTCGGGATTGTGGCGTCAAGATTGGTTGACCGATTCTACCGTCCTACTATCGTGTTAAGCATCGATCAGCAAAAAGGAGTGGCAAAAGGGTCAGCACGCAGTATTGAAGGCTTTGATTTGTTTGCCAATTTATCGACATGCCGTGACATCTTACCTCATTTCGGAGGGCATCCGATGGCAGCCGGGATGACGTTGAAAATTGAGGATGTTGATGGTTTAAGGAATCGATTGAATACGTTAGCTTATGAAAAGCTCACGGAAGAAGATTTTATTCCAATCACAACGGTAGATACCGTTTGCGAGGTAGAGGATATTACGCTGTCAGCCATTGAACAACTAAGACAGCTTGCTCCTTTTGGGATGAGCAATTCGAAACCGAAAATAATGGTGGAAAATGTTAACATCTCTTCCATAAGAAAAATTGGAGCCGATCAAACGCATTTGAAATTGACGTTTGAAGATGACGGAATGACAGTCGATGGTGTCGCCTTCGGCTTGGGCCGCTTATATGATGAAATTTCTCCCATCTCTAAAATTTCACTTGTTGGAGAATTAACGATCAATGAGTGGAACAATATGAGAAAACCCCAGTTGATGATTGAGGACATAGGAATCAGCGAATGGCAATTGTTCGATTATCGAAGTGCCAGAAGTGCCGATCAATTTTTAAAATCAATGTTTACTTCTGACATGACGGTTGCTTATTTTTCCGAAGATACGATAACGGAACAGGAAAAACGATTATATAAGGATCATCTTGAATATATAGATGGTGTTGAATCGGCTTCGCGTTTTGAGGCAGGTGGAAAACAGATTGTCTTATTGGACTTGCCCTCTTCTATGGAGTTAGTGAACAAGTTATTTGATAATGGGGTTCCGTCAAGAATTTATACGGTTTTTCTATCAAAAGAAGATCATTATTTTCATACGGTTCCAACACGCGATCACTTTAAGTGGTATTATGGGTTTTTAGTGAAAAACAGTCCGTTTGATTTGAATCGTTATAAAGAAGAGCTGGCCATTCGTAAAGGATGGTCAAAAGATACAATTGATTTTATGTCACAGGTGTTTTTTGAATTAGAATTTGTTACAATAAAAAATGGTCTCATTTCGTTGATGAAAAATGGAGCAAAACGTGATTTAATAGAATCTGCGACTTATCGTCGTAAACAGGAACAAATTCAGTTGGAAAAAAAATTCTTATACACATCATATGGACAACTGAAACAGTTGTTTGATGACGTTATCAGCAGCTGTCGAATTAATGAGGAGGCAACAAATTAATGGATCTGAAGCAATATATAACAATCGTGCCTGATTGGCCAAAGCCGGGTATTATCTTTAAAGATATTACAACTCTGATGGATAATGGGAAAGCATATAAAGCCGCAACTGATGAAATCGTAAAATATGCCAAAGAAAAACAAATTGACATCGTTGTAGGCCCAGAAGCCCGCGGTTTCATTATCGGATGCCCGGTTGCTTATGCGTTGGAAGTCGGATTTGCCCCGGTTCGTAAAGAAGGGAAACTTCCACGTGAAGTAATCAAAGTGGGTTACGGCCTTGAATACGGCAAAGATGTATTGACAATGCACAAAGATGCGATTAAACCGGGTCAGCGTGTATTGATTACCGATGACCTTCTAGCGACAGGCGGTACAATTGAGGCGACGATTAAGCTGGTTGAACAACTTGGCGGTATTGTGGTAGGGACTGCATTTTTAATTGAGCTAACAGATTTAAATGGTCGTGAAAAATTAGACGGCTACGATGTATTGACATTAATGAAATATTAATAATAAAAAAATCACCTTTTGCCCTTAGTTACAGGGGTGAAGGGTGATTTTTGTTTACCCTGCCCACAGTTGGCAACGAAGTTTCTCTTTATCTTGGAACGCATTAAACTGGACGGAGCGGGAAAAATCTTTTTAGAAAAGCTTTACATCTTTGAAAATTTTCACGATAATAGTTACAATATGAATTTATAAAATAGTGTTTTAATTTATTTTCTTTTTTGACAAAATGGGAATATTTTCACTTCTTTTAGTACGGGCTGATTGCCCATAACAACCGGATTGATTCAACTGTGTATCGGCAAAACATATAGACCCCTTCACTGAGTGAAGGCTTATTTTATTGATAAAAGGTGATTTCATGGCAAACGAGCAAGTGTTAACAGCTGAACAAGTAATTGAAAATGCTGGTAAATATTTGTCTGGTGATGATATAGATTTGGTGGCAAGAGCTTACCAGTTTGCGAAAGATGCCCATAGTGAGCAATATCGCAAATCAGGGGAGCCGTATATTATTCATCCGATTCAAGTAGCAGGGATTTTGGTTGATCTGGAGTTGGACCCAACGACAATCGCAGCGGGATTTTTACATGATGTGGTAGAAGATACAGATGTTACACTTGAACAACTAAAAGACACATTTAGCGATGACGTTGCCATGCTAGTCGATGGTGTGACCAAACTCGGGAAAATTAAATATAAATCGAAAGAAGAGCAGCAGGCGGAGAATCATCGCAAAATGTTTGTTGCGATGGCACGAGACATTCGGGTCATTCTAATTAAATTGGCGGACCGTCTGCATAATATGCGTACGTTAAAGCATCTTCCTCAAGAGAAGCAGCGCCGAATCGCCAATGAAACATTGGAAATTTTTGCACCGCTGGCTCACCGTCTCGGTATCTCTAAAATCAAGTGGGAATTGGAAGATACGGCTTTACGTTATTTAAATCCCCAACAGTATTATCGCATCGTCAATTTAATGAAGCAAAAGCGTGCGGAGCGCGAACAATATATTGCAGAAGTAATTGACGAAGTCCGGGAACGGGTCAATGAAGTTGCCATCAAGGCGGAAATTTCTGGAAGGCCGAAACATATTTATTCAATTTATCGAAAAATGGCTTTACAAAACAAGCAATTCAATGAAATCTATGATTTGCTGGCTGTCCGTATTCTTGTCGGCAGCATTAAAGATTGTTATGCCGTCCTCGGCATCATTCATACATGCTGGAAGCCTATGCCGGGTCGATTTAAGGATTATATTGCAATGCCGAAGCCTAACATGTACCAGTCCCTTCATACAACGGTTATTGGTCCTAAAGGGGATCCTCTGGAAGTGCAAATCCGCACGGTGGAAATGCATCATATCGCTGAGTATGGGGTAGCGGCACATTGGGCCTATAAAGAAGGGAAAACGGCCAATGACCGTGCTTCCTTTGAAGATAAGTTAACATGGTTCAGAGAAATATTAGAATTCCAGAACGAGTCCACGAATGCGGAAGAGTTCATGGAATCGTTAAAAGTGGACCTTTTCTCCGATATGGTATATATCTTTACGCCGAAAGGGGACGTCATCGAACTTCCAGCGGGGTCTGTACCAATCGATTTCGCTTATCGGATTCACTCTGAAATCGGGAATAAAACGATTGGGGCAAAAGTGAACGGCAAAATGGTAACGCTGGACTTTAAATTGAAGACCGGTGACATTATTGAGATTTTAACATCGAAACATTCATATGGTCCAAGTCAAGATTGGCTGAAGCTTTCGCAAACGACTCAGGCAAAAAATAAGATTCGCCAATTCTTTAAAAAGCAACGGCGTGAGGAAAATATCGAAAAAGGAAAAGAGCTTGTTGAAAAAGAAATCCGCAATTTGGATTTTGAAGTTAAAGAGGTTTTGACACAGGACAATCTTAAAAGGGTTGCCGAGAAATTTAACTTTTCCAATGAAGAAGATATGTATGCCGCAGTTGGATATAATGGCATCACTGCTGCCCAAATCGCCAATCGTTTGACGGACAAGTGGCGGAAGCAGCGAGATCAAGAACAAGAAATCAAAGAGATTATGAATGAGACAAAGCCTGCTCCAAAAGGGAAAAAACGGGATTCGGGTGTAGTGGTACAAGGAATTGATAACTTGTTGATTCGCTTGTCGAAATGCTGTAATCCTGTGCCGGGAGACGAAATTGTCGGATTTATCACAAAAGGACGAGGCGTGTCTGTACACCGTGAAGATTGTTTGAATGTTCACACGGAAGAAGCTGAAAATCGCTTGATTTCTGTAGAATGGGAATCGCACATTAAAGAAGGACGGGAATTTAATGTAGAAATTGAAATTTCCGGCTTCGACCGCCGAGGTTTGTTAAATGAGGTTTTACAAGCGGTAAATGAAACGAAGACAAACATCTCAGCGGTGTCGGGCCGTTCAGACCGCAATAAAATGGCAACCATCAATATGTCAATTTCGATTCATAACATTAATCATCTTCATAAGGTGGTCGACCGAATTAAACAGATTCGTGATATTTATTCGGTACGAAGAATTATGCATTAGAAAGGGTTTTTCGTTATGCGTGTAGTGGTTCAACGTGCAAAGAATGCAAAAGTAGTGGTAGAAGGAAAAACAGTCGGTGCCATTGAACGAGGGGTGATGCTGCTGGTGGGAGTGACCCACTCCGATACTCGTGAAGACGCAGCATATGCGGCCGATAAGATTGCCAACTTACGTATTTTTGAGGACGAGTCTGAAAAAATGAACTTATCTCTTCTTGATATTGGGGGCGAGGTGCTGTCCGTCTCTCAATTTACCCTTTATGGAGATTGCCGTAAGGGAAGAAGACCGAATTTTATGGAAGCAGCTAAACCGGATTATGCCAATGACATTTATAAGCAATTCAATGAAGAATTGGCGAAAAAAGGTTTGAAAGTGGAGACCGGGATATTTGGTGCCATGATGGATGTACAATTCACAAATGATGGACCGGTGACGTTAATCATAGAGAGCAAATAAAGAAAATACATGGACGGGCTGGAAACAGCCCGTCCATGCATTTTCTGAAAAAGACCTTTCGCTTGAACTTGTGGAAAAACCGTGAGTTGGAGAGAAAGGTCTTTTCAGGTTAAAGCTCGGTCACAGGAGCTGAAATAGACAATTAGATTGTTTTTACGTTAGTTATTCTATTGTGAGAAGTATTTTGTGAGGCCTTTGACGATGGCTGTTACAGCGTTATATTGAAACTCCTCCGTTTGCAGGCGGGTTTCTTCTTGCTCGTGGCTTAAAAAACCGAGTTCCAATAAAACGGATGGCTGTGAGTTTTCACGCAGCACGTAATAATCGCCATGCCTTGCTTGTTTATCGATAGAGGTTGTAAGAGAAATCAGTTCATGGTGGATACTTTCGGCAGGTAGTTGATGATGGCCATAGTACGTAATGATGCCCTGTAGAGTTTTATCGGGAGAACTATTATAGTGAATGCTTAGAAAAAGATCGGCTTTATTTTCTTTCGCCATGGCCACCCTTGTTTCAAGAGAGACATATCGATCGGTCGTTCTGGTCATCATGACATTCGCACCGAGAGCTTTCAATCTTTTTTCGAGCAATTTGGCTGTAATGAGGTTCAAATCCTTTTCTAATGTAGAAGCGGATGCACCGGTGGCACCTTTATCCCGTCCTCCATGGCCGGCATCAATAACGATTGTTTTATGTTGTAAAGCGGACAGTGATGTACCGTATAAGTCCAGGAGGCCTGCAGCAGACGAGGAGGCGAGGTATGGCGGTGCTAATGGAGAGTCTGAGATATCAGGCAGTGAGTCGACATAGCGTTTTGCCACCCATCCTGTCAATCCATTTGTTAATTGAACATGATACCAATCATCCAATTTTTCCACAACGGACAAAATACTTCCCTTTGTTACTTTATCCACCACATCATGTGATGTTCCCGGTCCGCTTCGAACATTTAGTACATTTACTTGGACAGAAACAAATTCGCTTTGTGCATTGGTTTGGGGCTGAAAGGCCAAAAAAAAGAGGCAAATTCCAAGTTGAAGATAGAGCGGCAACTTTAAATATTTGACTGTCACTACCGTAACTCCTTTTCCTTTATTTGTAAGGTACTATTTCTCGATAAAAAGAAAAATTCCTGTAAGTTATAACGGAAAAATGGAAAAGATATGGAGGAAGATATGTCTTGCTTATTAAAGGAAAGAAGGGGATTGCATGAAGTTCAGTTCTAAAGGAGAACAGTCATTTACTCACCGTAATCAATTATTTGGAGTGAATTTCCATGATTTCATTCAGCGGGAGGACAGCACAACTTCAGTCGAATTGGCGTCGGAATTCGGCCTGGATTTACGTGATGTGAAAGCCTTAAAAAAGAATTTATCCCGTTCTTAATGAGAGCAGCTTCTTAAAGAGCGATTTGAATCTTTTGATGTTTACTTATATATTCGAAACGGACCTTTGAATAGGCTCGCCATGCTCTCTTAACATCGTTAATTAAGTGCTTGACAATTCGGAATTTCATTCGTAATATAGAAGACAATTGCTATAAAGTTACATATGAATAAAGACCCGTAAAAAAACCGATGACGGAGAAAAGTAGTTAAGACTACACATGAAAAGAGAGGAAGTGCCTGGGGCTGAAAGCACTTCTGCATGATGACTTAACGAAAGAACACTCTCGAGGCTTCTCTCTGAAAAGACATGTCTTAGTAGGAGTTGAACGTATTCAGGCGTTAACGATTTAAGTGGGAGCAAAATTTGCTTCAATTAGGGTGGTACCACGAGAAATAATAACTCTCGTCCCTACATGTTTGTGTAGGGATGGGGGTTTTTTTGTTTTTTTATAAAAAGGAAATAGGAGGCACGCAACGTTTATGTCAATTCAAATTCCAAGAGGTACACAAGATATTCTTCCAGGTACTGTGGAACTATGGCAATATGTGGAACAGCAGGCGAGAACCATTTGCCGTATGTTTAATTATAAAGAAATCCGTACGCCGATGTTTGAACATACTGAATTGTTTCAGCGCAGTGTAGGAGATACGACTGATATTGTTCAAAAAGAAATGTACACATTTGAAGACCGGGGCGGACGCAGCATTACTCTTCGTCCAGAAGGAACGGCTGCAGTTGTGCGTTCTTTTGTGGAACAAAAGATGTTTGGAAGCCCTAATCAGCCGACGAAACTATTTTACATCGGCCCAATGTTCCGCTACGAACGTCCCCAAGCAGGACGATTCCGCCAGTTTGTCCAATTTGGCGTAGAAGCGTTGGGAAGCAGCGATCCGGCGATTGATGCCGAAGTAATGGCTCTGGCTATGCAATTTTATCAATCATTAGGATTGAAAAAGCTCCGCCTTGTCATTAACAGCTTAGGAGATGCGGAAAGCCGCCAGGCACACCGCCAAGCGTTAATCGATCATTTTTCACCGAGAATCGGGGAGTTTTGTTCTGACTGCCAAAGTCGTCTAGAAAAAAATCCGCTTCGCATTCTTGATTGTAAAAAAGACCGCGATCATGAATTGATGAAAACGGCACCTTCCATTTTTGATTATTTGAACGAGTATTCAAAAGCTTATTTCGAGAAGGTACAGCAATATTTGACGAGCTTACATATCGAGTTTGTGGTAGATCCGAATCTCGTACGCGGCCTTGACTACTACAATCATACAGCGTTTGAAATCATGAGCGATGCAGAAGGTTTTGGTTCGATTACGACGCTTTGCGGCGGCGGACGATACAACGGGCTTGTTCAAGATGTCGGCGGCCCGGAGACGCCTGGAATCGGCTTCGCTTTAAGTATTGAGCGTTTGCTTGCGGCGCTTGCAGCAGAAGATGTCACATTGCCAATCCAGGAAAACATTGACTGCTACGTGGTGGCGATGGGTGATGCGGCAAAAGATTATTCTGTGTCCATTGTCAATGAGTTGCGCATGGGCGGTTTCGTGACCGAAAAGGATTATCAAGACAAAAAGATAAAAGCCCAATTTAAAGCTGCTGACCGACTACAAGCCCAATTCGTTATTGTTCTAGGTGATGAGGAATTGAATAAGCAGGTTGTGAATGTAAAGAACATGTCAACCGGCGAACAGCAGGAAGTAGCCATTTCAGCACTTGTTACACATTTAAAAGAAGCACGCTAAAAGGGGGATATCCATCATGAGAGGCAGATCTTATTACTGCGGGGAAGTAACAGAAAAAGCAATAGGCGAATCCGTTAAACTAAAAGGGTGGGTTCAAAAACGCCGTGATTTGGGCGGTCTTATTTTCATTGATTTTCGTGATCGTACGGGTGTGGTACAGGTTGTTTTTAATCCGGAAGTATCAGCTGAAGCATTAAAGATAGCAGAAAGCGTACGCAACGAATTTGTCCTTCACATTGAAGGGAAAGTTGTGGCACGTGAAGAAGGTACCATCAATGCCAATTTAAAGACAGGCAAAATTGAAGTACAAGCAGAGGCAGTCACCATTTTAAATAAAGCAAAAACACCTCCGTTCATGATTGAAGATAAAACGGACGTAGCGGAAGATGTTCGTTTGAAATATCGTTATTTGGATTTGCGCCGTCCGGTTATGTTCGAGACGATGAAAATGCGCAGTGATGTGACGAAAACAATCCGCAACTACTTGGACAATCATGACTTTTTGGATGTGGAAACGCCTATTTTAACAAAGAGTACGCCAGAAGGTGCCCGTGATTATCTAGTGCCAAGCCGTGTACATCCAGGTGAGTTTTATGCACTTCCGCAATCACCGCAAATCTTTAAACAATTATTAATGGTTTCTGGGTTTGAACGCTATTATCAAATTGCACGCTGCTTCCGTGACGAGGATTTACGTGCAGACCGCCAGCCGGAATTTACGCAAGTCGATATTGAAACATCTTTCTTGACACAAGATGAAATCATTGAGCTAACAGAGAACATGATGGTAAAAGTGATGAAAGATGTAAAAGGTATGGATGTTGCGGCGCCATTCCCGCGCATGGCTTATGATGAGGCCATGAGCCGCTATGGTTCCGATAAGCCGGATACTCGCTTTGAGATGGAACTAGTCGATCTTTCGGAGTTTGTCAAAGAGTGCGGTTTTAAAGTGTTCAGCGGAGCCGTTCAAAATGGAGGACAAGTAAAAGCCATTAATGTAAAGGGTGCTGCCGCGAACTATTCACGCAAAGACATTGACGGTTTGCAGGAATATGCAGCCATTTACGGAGCAAAAGGGCTGGCATGGTTAAAAGTAGAAGAAGACGGCCTAAAAGGTCCTATCGCGAAGTTCTTTAATGAAGACGGGCAAAAGCAGTTCACAGATGCATTGGAAGCGTCTGCCGGCGATTTATTATTATTTGTTGCCGATAAGAAAAGTGTAGTGGCAGATGCGTTAGGCGGACTTCGTTTGAAGCTTGGAAAAGAGTTAGGTTTAATTGATGAAACGAAATTCAACTTCTTATGGGTAACAGATTGGCCGCTTTTGGAATACGCTGAGGAAGAGGGACGTTATTATGCGGCGCATCATCCATTTACAATGCCGGTGCGTGACGATCTTCAATATTTAGATACGGACCCAGGAAAGGTACGTGCTCAAGCTTACGACTTAGTCTTAAACGGCTATGAGCTTGGCGGCGGTTCGCTTCGTATTTACGAGCGTGACATTCAAGAAAAAATGTTCCAGGTACTCGGGTTTACGCTTGAGCAAGCTTATGAACAATTCGGTTTCTTATTGGAAGCTTTTGAGTACGGAACGCCTCCGCACGGCGGTATTGCCTTAGGCCTTGACCGTCTTGTCATGCTGTTGGCAGGACGCACGAACTTACGTGATACCATTGCATTCCCGAAAACAGCAAGTGCGAGCTGTATACTGACAGACGCGCCGGGAGAAGTTAGTTCAGCGCAATTAGCCGAGCTTCATCTGGAAACACGAGCTAAAAAGAGTGAGTAAAATATCCTTTTTGCAAACTTGAAAACAAAATTGTTCTATGATAGGATAATCTCAAGAAGCAAGAAGTCCTGATGTGTTCGTCTTATAACCTATTGTTTTGACCGAACAATAAGTTATAAGGGAGCTCGGAGTTTTCGATTAGCGTAAATGCCTTTGGCTAAAGGACTTACAATCGTCGAAACAGAGCACCCACCTGCTGTGAGCGGGTTCAAAACGAAGGCATCTGAAGACGGCACGATTGGGACTTTCCTTTATCCGTATATTCAACCCTATGTAGTACATCTGCATAGGGTTTTCATATGCAGTTTCTAAAACAATTAAAACCAATAGAATTAGTTGATTTAAAAACAGGAGCCTGCAATCAGTCAGCGATATAGCCTATGAGAGCGGGATAAAAACCATGATGTAGTCAAATTCTAAACAAATACGGCGGAAGAAAAGAAAATGAACGGAGTGTGAAGCAGATGTTGCATCAATTTTCGCGTAACGAGCTTGCAATAGGAAAAGAAGGGCTTGAGAAGTTAAAAGGAAGTACAGTGGCAGTTCTCGGAATTGGAGGAGTGGGGTCATTTTCAGTGGAGGCATTGGCACGCTCTGGTGTAGGCCGACTGGTTTTAGTTGACAAAGATGACGTGGACATTACGAATGTAAATCGCCAAATCCATGCCCTACTGTCTACAGTAGGCCGCCAGAAGGTGGAACTAATGAAAGAGCGTGTGGCAGATATTAATCCGGAATGTGAAGTCATTGCCTTAAAAATGTTCTATACAGAAGAGACATATGAAGAGTTTTTCAGCTACAATCCGGATTTTGTGGTGGATGCTTCTGATACGATTTCATATAAAATCCATTTGATGAAAGAATGCTTGAAACGTGATATCCCAATCATTTCAAGTATGGGAGCGGCCAATAAAATGGACCCTACCCGCTTTCGCATTGCCGATATTTCGAAGACCCATACAGATCCAATTGCCAAGGTTGTCCGTACACGTTTACGCAAAGAAGGAATTCGCAAAGGAATTCCGGTTGTGTTTTCGGACGAAAGTCCAATCGTTATTCGTGAAGACGTGCGTAAAGTAGTCGGGAACGATCAAGCAGAAATTCGCAAAGCGAAAATGCCGCCATCCTCGAATGCTTTTGTTCCGTCGGTAGCGGGATTGATCATGGGCGGATATGTCATTACAGAGTTGTTAAAGGATATTCCGATTCATCGCGTCGGTCAAGACGGGCGTTAAAAAAAGCTTTTCAGCCTTTAGGCTGAAAAGCTTTTTTTATGCTGTCCAGCTGCACGAGCCAGCCCCTACGGCAATTTCGCTTCTTCCTGCGGAGTCAAAAAGCGACTCCGCAGGAAGAAGCTTAAATTTCCTATGGGGAAGAGCCATGGATGGCGAGGGTTACAGCGTTGCTCACAGGACGTGAGCGTTTTTAGCTGTAACTTGTCTCGTTCCGCTTTTCTTAAGTCGAAAACACTTGAGTATTTACTTCTCCTTCGGTCAGGAAAGCAGGCGGAGAAAGTTCGTTTTCTTCTAACGATACTAACTGTCTTGCCCGTTGCATAATCTGCAGAAGTGTTTGATAGTCTTCTTGAATGGTAGCTTGTTGCTTTTGTAATTGTGCGAGTTTTGACTCCAGCTGTTTGTTTTGAATGGCCAACTGTTCGTTTTCTTGTCGAAGTGCTTCATTTTGTTTAACTAAAACATGGGACTGCGATTGGTTGGATCGGATTTGACATAAAAACTGAATCACTTCATTTAGTCCTATATTTTGAAGTGGAGCCATCAATTCGGTTGCATGTTCTTCAATGAAATATTCCTTCGAGTTGTTCTCAAGAATTGAAGAGATTGAACTCGCGGAGGGTGCCGCTGCTTTTTGGGCATTTTTCTGTGAGTGTTCCAGCGCCCGTTTTCTTTCTTTGCGTTGTTTTTTTGCTAGAGCAATTGCTTCGTTGTATCTTTTTCGAACTTCTGCATTCCACCGGAAACCGCATGCTGCAGAAGTCCTGTTTAATTTGTCGCCTACTTCATCAAAAGCCGCCAGCTGTGTACCGCCCTCACGAATATGGCGAAGCACCGTTTCAGCCAATAATAAATCGTCATCATGGGACCAGGCATCCTGTCTAACCTTCACAAGATCAACTCCCGTCATTGATAGTTTCTTGTATAATAGACTTGCCCATTAAGCGTGTCATTATACGTTTTGTCTGTTTTTCTAATTTGATAGATTTCTTCTATGCAATTCCATGTTCACCTTTTACATCGGTCTTTGCTTTTTGCTTTTGTTCCATTCAAATAAGTTAAAAGTCAGTCCGAAATCTTTACACGGTTCTCATCGCTTATAATTTTTATTAGGCATAAGTAAGGAGACATGGACGATTTCGTCCATGTCTCCTTACTTATGATGATTGATTTTTTCGTAGATTTGGGCGAGAGCCTGTTCGAATTTTCCTGTCTTTTTCGGTTCATAATATTTCTGGTTTTTAATGCGGTTCGGTAAATACTGCTGTTTTACCCATCCGCTTTCATAATCGTGCGGATACAAATAATCAACGCCGCGCCCGAGTTTCTCTGCTCCTTTATAATGAGCGTCCTTTAAATGGGGCGGTATTTCTCCTGTCTGTCCTTTACGGATATCAGAAAGGGCGGCATCAAGGGCTTTATAAGCCGAATTTGACTTCGGAGACAGACAGAGCTCAATGACGGCGTTAGCGAGAGGAATACGGGCTTCTGGAAAACCAAGCCTTTCAGCTGATTCAATGGCCGCAAGTGTCCTTGGAGCAGCCTGAGGGTTAGCGAGCCCGATGTCCTCATAGGCGATGACAATGAGTCTTCTGTTAATGCTGATTAAGTCTCCTGCTTCGATGAGTCTCCCTAAGTAGTGCAATGCGGCGTTCACATCACTCCCGCGAATGGATTTTTGGAAGGCGGATAGGACGTCATAGTGGGCATCGCCGTTTTTATCATGTGTCAGGTATTTTTTTTGCAAACATTCTTCGGCAATAGCCACGTCAACGATGATTTTTCCTTGTTTATCAGGATCGGTTGATAAGACGGCCAACTCAAGAGCACTGAGAGCAGAGCGGACATCACCATTGCAAGCTGAGGCAAAATGTTCAAGGGCTTCTTCGGTAATTTCTACAAGCTCACGACCTAGACCGTTCTGTTCATCTTCTAAAGAACGTAAAAGGGCAATCTTTATTTCTTCAGGTGTGAGAGGCTTTAGTTCGAAAATTTGACATCGGCTGCGAATCGCCGGATTAATGGCATGATATGGATTGCTTGTTGTGGCTCCAATCAAGGTAATCATTCCGTTTTCAAGGTAAGGAAGAAGAAAGTCTTGTTTTGCTTTATCAAGACGATGGACTTCATCCAGCAATAAAATCACTTTGCCGGACATTTTGGCTTCTTGGGCAACGATTTCCATATCTTTCTTGTTATTCACGACAGCATTTAACTGTCGAAACGCGGTATTGGTGCTTTTCGCAATCGCTGTAGCAATCGTTGTCTTCCCTGTGCCGGGAGGACCGTATAAAATCATGGAGCTAACATGATTGGCTTTTACCATCCGATGAATGATTTTTCCCTCTCCCACAAGATGCTGCTGTCCAATAACATCTTGGAGCCGGTTTGGACGCATGCGGAAGGCAAGTGGTTTTTTGCTCATATTTATCTCTCCTATTGATATACATGAAATCTATTATAGGCAACCGGCGCTGGAAATGCATCTCATATGAATAGTATGCTATAATGTCATGGTCTTAACTTTTTGTATAATAACGATAGGAATACTTGATATAATAGAAGGACTTAATATAGAGAAATGAAAACGGACATGAAAGGGTGAGGGGTATGAAGATTTCAACAAAAGGGCGTTACGGATTAACGATTATGATTGAATTAGCGAAAAAGTTTGGGGAAGGGCCCATCTCTTTGAAGACGATTGCACAAACACATGATTTATCAGAGCATTATTTGGAGCAGCTCATTTCACCTTTACGAAATGCAGGATTGGTAAAAAGTATAAGAGGGGCTTATGGAGGGTATATTTTGGCCAAAGAGCCTGCACTTATCACGGCAGGTGACATCATTTCCGTATTGGAAGGGCCTATCAGTCCCGTAGAAGGTCTGGAAGAAGAAGAGCCGGCTAAACGAGAGCTGTGGATTCGGATTCGAGATGCGGTCAGGGAAGTGCTGGACAGCACGACACTGGAGGATTTAGCGAATCACAGCGATGGAGACGCAGCCTCTTACATGTTTTATATATAGAGCCGTTCCTGCAGCATGCGGGAAGGCTTTGTTTAAAGGTAAGAAAGTATAACTTTTTCGATGACGGGTGTCTAGCTCCAGCGCCTAGCTCGCTGTGGAAAAGACAAAAGCCCTCGTAAGGCAAAGAGCGCCTTCCGGGTCTTTTCCTATTTCCTTCACGAGCTGACCAAGGCGCTTGCGCTTTTCTTATGGAAGGAGTGTTAAGATTGGAACGAATTTATTTAGATCATGCGGCAACATCCCCGATGCATCCGGCCGTGATCGATAAAATGACAGCGGTGATGAAGGATGTATTCGGAAACCCTTCAAGTATTCACTTTTATGGACGAGAAAGCAGACATTATGTCGATGAAGCTCGTCAAACGATGGCTTCAAGCATCGGGGCAAAGCCAAATGAAATTATTTTCACAAGCGGCGGCACGGAAGCGGATAATATGGCTTTGACCGGAGCAGCTCTTGCGAATCGCGATAAAGGAAATCATATTATTACGACCCAAATTGAACATCATGCCGTGCTCCATACGTGTCAGGCATTAGAAAAGCAAGGGTTTCAAGTGACCTATCTGCCGGTGGATGAAACAGGACAGATCAGTGCAAAACAGTTGCAAGAATCGTTAACAGATGATACGATTCTTGTCTCCATCATGTATGGAAACAATGAAGTAGGAACGATTCAGCCAATCGTTGAAATAGGTGAAATACTAAAGGGTCATCAGGCGTTTTTTCACACAGATGCTGTGCAGGCATACGGACTTCTTTCGATAGATGTAAAACAGCTGGGAATCGACCTTTTATCTGTATCTTCTCATAAAATCAATGGACCAAAAGGAATCGGTTTCTTGTATGCGGCTTCGCATGTTCCGCTGTCTCCTCTATTGTTTGGGGGAGAACAGGAGAGAAAAAGAAGAGCGGGTACAGAGAATGTGGCCAGTATTGCAGGCTTTGAAGAAGCGGTGGTGCTTTCACAACAAACCCTGGCTGAAAAAGCAGTTCAATACACACAATATAAACAAAAGATGATTAGCGTTTTTCAAGAAGAAGGGGTTGAGTTTTCGGTTAATGGAACGCTTGATTCCTCGCTTCCGCATGTTTTAAACATTGCTTTTCCTGGAACAAATGTGGAATCAATGCTTGTGAATCTTGATTTAGCGGGAATCGCTGTCTCAAGCGGTTCTGCTTGTACAGCGGGTTCGATTGATCCATCCCACGTGTTAGTGGCGATGTTTGGGAAAGATTCAGATCGGTTGATTTCATCGATTCGTTTTAGTTTTGGTCTTGGAACGACAATGGAGCAAGTCGAAAAAGCGGCACATGAAACGGCCCGAATTGTCAAACGGCTAGTCAAATAATACGGAGGTGAACAAGTTGACAAAGGCACCAAAAGACACACGTGTCGTTGTAGGAATGAGCGGCGGGGTCGATTCGTCCGTTGCAGCCTTGCTGTTAAAAGAGCAGGGATATGATGTAATCGGGATTTTCATGAAAAACTGGGATGATACGGATGAAAACGGAGTATGTACCGCGACGGAAGACTATAATGATGTGATTCGTGTATGTAACCAAATCGGTATACCCTATTATGCGGTCAACTTCGAAAAACAATATTGGGACAAGGTATTTACGTACTTCTTAGATGAATATAAAGCAGGACGTACACCGAATCCGGATGTGATGTGCAATAAAGAAATTAAGTTCAAAGCGTTTTTGGAGCATGCGATGACCCTTGGAGCGGATTATTTGGCAACAGGGCATTACGCTCGCGTGGAGTATCGGGACGGAGAATACAAAATGCTTCGCGGTTTAGATGAGAATAAAGACCAAACGTATTTCTTAAATCAGCTCGGGCAAGAGCAATTGTCAAAGGTGATGTTCCCGATTGGAAACATCGATAAGGCAAAGGTGCGTGAGATTGCGAAAGAAGCCGGATTGGCAACAGCAGCCAAAAAGGACAGTACCGGTATTTGTTTTATCGGAGAGCGTAACTTCAAAGAGTTCTTAAGCCAATATTTACCAGCACAGCCAGGAGAGATGCAAACACTGGATGGCGAAGTAAAAGGCAAACATGACGGCTTAATGTACTATACGATTGGCCAGCGTCACGGGCTTGGCATCGGCGGAAGCGGTGAACCGTGGTTTGCTGTCGGGAAGAATTTAGAGAAGAACATTTTATATGTGGACCAGGGCTTCCATAATGATGTTCTTTACTCTGATTCGATTACCGCAACAAATGTCAGTTGGGTAAGTGACAAAGAACGTTCTGATTCATTTACATGTACAGCGAAATTCCGTTATCGTCAGACGGACAATAAAGTAACGGTACAAAAAATGGACGACAACACAGTTAAGGTTATTTTTGATGAACCAATCCGAGCGATTACTCCTGGACAGGCCGTTGTCTTTTACGACGGTGAAGAATGTTTGGGCGGCGGAACGATCGATCAAGTCTTCAAAAATGGAAAAGAGCTATGGTATGTATAAGATAGGGTGCCTCTACAGGCATCCTATTTTTACATCCCATCAAAATTTTCCCTATATAAACGGGCAGGCAGGATGTACGTTTGAAAAAGTCCATTTTTTCGCCGGTTGAGCATTGTCGGGCCGCTTGCACTTTGTCGAACCCGGAAACCAGGAAAAAACACATGGTTTTACAATACCTTATGCTATACTTATCGTAGAAAAATAGTAACAAATGGAGTGATTGAAATGGATAATAACCAATTAGGGATTCAATATATGCAAGAAGGAAAGTATGATGAAGCCGCAAAAGCTTTTTCTGCGGCAATCGAAGAAAATCCGAAGGAAGCACTTGGATATGTGAACTTCGGAAATTTATTGGCTGCGGTCGAAGAAAATGAGAAGGCATTAAAATTTTTTGAACGGGCCCTTGAAATGGATGCGCAAGCCGCAACTGCCCATTACGGTGCAGGGAATGTACATTTTAAATTGGAGCAATTGAATGAAGCAAAGCAACATTTTGAGCAGGCGGTACAAAAGGGACTGAACTCCCCTGACGTATACTTTATGCTTGGTTTATCACTCGTTTATACGAACGAGCTTCGTCTTGCTCTGCCATATTTGCAGCGTGCGGTCGAACTGAATGAAGAAGATGTGGAAGCGCGCTTTCAATATGGTTTATGTTTAGCCCAGCTCGAGATGCTTGATGAGGCAATGGAGCAGTTTATGCAAGTAGTTGAAAGAGAAGAACATGCAGATGCTTATTATAATCTTGGGGTAGCATATGCTTTTAAAGAAAATCAAGACATGGCACTGGAAATGTTCCAAAAAGCGGTGGAGGTTCAGCCAGATCATCTTTTGGCGGGGAACGGAATTCGTTTGTTGACGGAACAGCAGTAAGTCCTTATCTTCTTTTTAGCCGTTACATGGCATGACTTGACGGAAAGGAGGGAGAAAATGGACGATCAAAAGTTGAAGGTTGGACAAGATCAGCTTTCTTACATAAAAGGTACATTGATTGCGACCATTTTTCATAATGAAGATAACCTGTACAATGTATCCCGCATTCGCATTCAGGAGACAGACGTGGTGACAGAAGAAAAGGAAATGGCTGTGACGGGCTATTTTCCACGGCTTCACGAAGGAGAAGCCTATACCTTTTATGGGTCTTTGAAAGAGCACCAGCGATTTGGCTGGCAGTTTAATGTGGAGCGGTTTAAAAAAGAGCTTCCTCAATCGAGACAAGGGGTTATCCAATATTTATCAAGCGATTTGTTTCATGGAATCGGAAAGAAAACGGCAGAAAAAATTGTAGACGTTCTCGGAGAAAATGCCATTTATAAAATTTTGCATGATTCCGCTGTCTTAAAACAAGTGCCAAAGCTTTCGGAAGATAAAGCCGAATCGCTTGTGCAGCAACTAAGGGAACATGAAGGATTGGAAGAAGTGATGGTACATCTATCCGACTACGGATTTGGCCCGCAGCTATCGATGAAGATCTTCCAGGCATACAAAAATGAAGCCCTTCAAATCATTCGCGAAAATCCATACCAGCTTGTAGAGGATATACAAGGAATAGGCTTTAATCGCGCGGATGAACTGGGAAAAAATTTGGGTATGTCAAGCAATCATCCGGACCGGATGAGAGCCGGTATTTTATATGTGCTGGAGCAAGAGTGTATCCAAATCGGCCATATTTATCTCACCCTTGATCAATTATTTGAGCATACAGCGGCTTTATTAAGCCACAGCCGGCATGAGCCTGTCTCGGAAATTGATATTACGAGAGAACTTGAAAATTTAAAAGCGGATAAAAAAGTCAAAATCGTTGAAGATAAAATTTACATTCCACCTCTTTACTACGCTGAAAAAGGCGTCGTGAAAGCAATTGATAAGATTTTGGCCCAAACGGAATATGAAAACCAATTTCCGGAGTCGGAATTTTTGCTGGCACTTGGTCAGTTGGAGGAACGGTTAGGCGTGCAATATGCCCCGTCGCAAAAAGAAGCCATCCAAAATGCGCTTATGTCGCCCATGATGCTGCTGACAGGGGGACCTGGAACAGGAAAGACAACGGTGATTAAAGGAATCGTCGAATTGTACGCAGATTTGCATGGCTGCTCATTAGATCCAAAAGATTATAAAAAAGACAATCCCTTTCCGGTTTTGCTGGTAGCCCCGACAGGACGTGCGGCAAAACGTATGAGTGAAGCGACAGGCCTTCCTGCTGTAACGATTCATCGCTTGTTGAAGTGGAATGGACAAGAAGGATTTGAGCATGATGAAGAAAATCCGATCGAAGGAAAGTTATTGATTGTCGACGAAGTGTCAATGGTGGATATTTGGCTTGCCCATCAGTTATTTAAGTCCTTGCCTTCCAATTTACAAATGATTCTTGTGGGAGACGAAGACCAGCTTCCTTCGGTCGGGCCGGGGCAAGTGCTGAAGGATTTGCTCCGGTCAAACGCAATTCCGACCGTTCGCCTGACAGATGTCTATCGCCAGGCCGAAGGTTCCTCCATTATTGAGCTTGCCCATTTCATCAAAAAGGGGGAGCTGCCGGATGATTTAGGAAAAGCGAAGCCTGATCGATCCTTTATTAAATGCCAGTCGCATCAGATTACCGATGTGGTCCAAAAAGTATGCGCCAGTGCTTTGAAAAAAGGATACAATGTACGGGACATTCAAGTGCTTGCCCCGATGTATAAGGGAAATGCAGGAATTGACCGGTTAAATGTCGTCCTTCAAGAGCTGTTTAACCCTGATTCAGGCAAGAGGAGGGAGTTGCAGTACGGAGACGTAGCGTATCGTGTCGGCGATAAAGTGCTGCAGCTTGTCAATCAGCCGGAAAGCAATGTATTCAATGGAGATATAGGAGAAATCGTATCCGTTTTTTATGCGAAAGAAAATACGGAGAAACAAGATATGCTCGTCATTTCTTTTGATGGAAACGAAGTGACCTATACGAAACAAGATTTTGGCCAAATCACCCATGCTTACTGCTGCTCCATTCATAAATCTCAGGGAAGCGAGTTCCCCATTGTCATTTTGCCGATTGTGAAAAGCTATTATCGAATGCTGAGACGCAATTTAATTTATACGGCCGTGACAAGAAGCAAACAATTTCTTATCTTATGCGGTGAGGAAGAGGCACTGCGTTTAAGTGTCAAGAGAGATGATGATGCATTGCGCCAAACGACCTTGATGGATATGCTGGCAGACCAGCAGGCTGAAGATGAAGTGCCATTTATGAAAGATGCCAATATTGGAATGGAAAACGTTACGCCGTATGACTTTTTATAATTTGTCAAACGCTAAGCATAGTCGTACATCGATATGTACGGCTATGCTCATCGGCTTATGGCCCGTCCGTTTTCTGTAAAGTTTGGGCAGAACGTATATTTATGGAAAAAAAGACAACACTGAGTAAAAAGAAACGAAACGAAGAGGTGTTCGTCAGTGTTGTTAAAATGCCCAAATTGCAGAAGCATTGATGTTGGCAAAATCGGTGTTAATCAGTATTATTGCTGGAATTGCTTTATTGAACTGACCATTTCTAAAGGTGTCATTCATACACATCAAGTTGAAGAAGACGGGACATTAAGTTCATTGGACGATTTATTTTCAGATGATGAGCGTACCATTAACCTTTAGTGGGGGGATCGCAATGAACAGACTTATTTCTTCAATGGTCGCATTTGGAGTCGGTGCTTATGCGTATAAAATGGCAGAAGATAGAGGTATGATGACAAGACGCAATATGAATAAAATGCGTAAGCGCGTCATGAGAAGTTTTTCATAAAAGATGAAAGAGGGCCTTTAGCCCTCTTTCATCTTTTTTGTATAGATTGATGGGAAGGTGCCCAACACTAACCAATAGGAGGCGTTTTTAATGAAACAAGTCTCAGTTATTTGGTTTTATCGTTTAGGGATCATCCTGTTGTCTTTTTTATGTGTATACGTCTTTTTCAAGATCCAGTTTCTTTGGGTACCTGTTTTAAAAGTTATTTTTACGGCGTTAACTCCTTTCATTATTGCGGGGTTCATTACGTATTTGCTGCACCCTATTATTGAAAAGCTGCATAAAAGCGGTGTCCCGAGACCTTTAGCCATTTTCATTATCTATTTATTCTTTTTTGGGGGCGTCGGCTATGGGTTGTATAAAGGCATTCCTCTATTTATTGATCAGCTCAAAGACTTAAACGAGCATTTGCCTGAATTTACGCAAATGTACCGGGGGTGGGTTGCTGAAGTTCACAATCAAACCTCAACGCTCCCTAACGGAGTTCATGAGCGAATTGAGTACGGCATTAATAAACTAGAGGCAACTTTGGAAGCTGGTCTAACGGGCATAATGAGCAGCTTCAAAGGCATTTTAAACTATATTATCCTGTTTGTGACCATCCCTTTTATCGTGTTTTACATGCTTAAGGATTTTCGTCTTATCGAGAAATCGGCAGCATTTTTGACACCTTCCAAATGGCATGAATCGGGTAAGCGTTTTTTGCATGATGTGGATGAGTCGCTTGGAAATTATATTCGCGGGCAGTTATTCGTCTGCTTGATTATTGGAACGCTCGCTGCGCTTGCTCTCTGGTTGTTTAAGGTGCCTTATCCGCTTTTATTGGGCATTATCATCGGGTTGACAAATGTTATTCCATATTTCGGTCCTATTATAGGAGCTGTTCCTGCAGCTGTTATTGCAGCCACCATTTCGATCAAGCTTGTGCTGATTGTACTTGTCATCATTTTTGCGCTGCAATTTTTAGAAGGGAATGTATTGTCGCCTCTAATCGTGGGCAAAACATTGCATATTCATCCTCTTTTTATTATGCTGTCTCTTTTAATAGGAGGAGAAGTTGGGGGGATTATCGGCTTGATTTTGGCGGTTCCCATTTTAGCGGTTCTGAAAGTGACCATTCTTCATTTGCGGGGGCGTTTCACGGAACGTTGACAAAGGGGTCTGAATTTGTCATAATAGCGCCATAAGTATTCGAAAAGCATTACATATATAAAACGAAGAAGGATCGAGTATGTTGCAGTCCATCTACAAGAGAGGAATGTCCAAGGCTGAAAGAGATTCCAGATGAAGAGTAACAGAAGGCTAATCCAGAGTGCAGGAAAAACCTGCCGTGCAAGCAACGTTAAAGCTGTTGAGGTGATGAGTGTTTGAATAAACACTCATAATCAGGGTGGTACCGCGAGCAAAACTCTCGTCCCTGTCATGGGATGAGGGTTTTTTTGTGCCGTTTTTTCCATCTTCCCGAAACGGTATATGTTGCAGGATCAGTGGGCTTGATTGTTCTTCCGAAAATATGGACAGTTTACCAAGGAGGTTATTTGATATGAAAAAGCTTACTTCAGCGCAAGTGCGTCAAATGTATCTAGACTTCTTCCAGGAAAAAGGCCACGCAGTGGAGCCGAGTGCTCCGTTAGTGCCGATTGATGATGCATCTTTATTATGGATCAACAGTGGTGTAGCGACGTTAAAGAAATATTTTGACGGCCGCGTTATTCCGGATAATCCACGCATTTGTAATGCGCAAAAATCAATTCGTACAAACGATATTGAAAACGTCGGTAAAACGGCACGACATCATACATTCTTTGAGATGTTAGGTAATTTTTCCATCGGGGATTACTTTAAAGAAGAAGCTATCGAGTGGGCATGGGAGTTTTTAACGAGCGAAAAATGGATTGGATTTGATCCGGAACGCTTATCTATTACTGTTCACCCGGAAGATACGGAAGCATACGATATTTGGACTCAAAAAGTAGGAATCCCTGCTGAGCGTATGATTCGCCTGGAAGGAAACTTCTGGGATATTGGGGAAGGACCTAGTGGACCGAATACGGAAATTTTCTACGACCGCGGCGAGGAATACGGAAACGATCCAAGCGATCCGGAACTTTATCCAGGCGGAGAGAATGAGCGTTATTTAGAAGTGTGGAACCTAGTGTTCTCACAATTCAACCATAATCCAGACGGTACGTATACTCCGCTTCCAAAGAAAAACATCGATACAGGGATGGGCTTGGAGCGTATGTGCTCGGTTATCCAAGATGTGCCGACGAACTTTGATACAGATCTTTTTATGCCGATTATCGAAGCGACTCAAACGATTTCCGGTGAAAAATATCGAGTAGACAAGGAAAAGGACGAAGCGTTCAAAGTGATTGCCGACCACATCCGTACGGTAACCTTTGCTGTCGGAGATGGAGCCCTTCCTTCAAATGAAGGACGCGGTTACGTGTTGCGCCGTCTATTGCGCCGTGCGGTTCGCTATGCGAAAAAGCTCAATATCAATCGTCCATTCATGTACGAGCTTGTCCCGGTAGTGGGCGAGATTATGGTCGATTACTATCCGGAAGTAAAAGAAAAAACAGACTTTATCCAAAAAGTCATCAAAAATGAGGAAGAACGTTTCCATGAGACACTTCATGAAGGGCTTTCCATCTTATCCAGCGTGATTAAGAAAGAAAAAGAAAAGGGAAGCGAGACGATTTCCGGTGAAGATGTATTCCGCTTATATGACACATATGGGTTCCCTGTGGAATTGACGGAAGAGTATGCGGAAGAAGAAACGATGAAAGTTGACCATGAAGGATTCGAGCGTGAAATGAACGCTCAGCGTGAGCGTGCCCGTGCAGCCCGCCAAGATGTGGATTCCATGCAGGTCCAAGGCGGTGTTCTAGGTGAGATTAAAACAGAAAGCGAATTTGTTGGTTACGATAAATCACAAGTGGAAACATTTGTTGATGTGATCGTTCAAGACGGACAGCTTGTAGACGAAGTGCAGGCAGGAGAAGAAGCGCAAATCATTCTACGTGAAACACCTTTCTACGCTGAGAGCGGAGGACAAATTGCTGACCAGGGTGAAATCACAAACGGTACAACAAGAGTGATTGTAAAAGACGTACAAAAAGCGCCAAACGGTCAAAATCTGCATCACGTTCAAGTGGTGGAAGGCGTGTTGACAAAAGGTGAAACATACACAGCGACAATTCATGAGGAGAAGCGCGGCCATATTATTAAAAACCATACGGCTACACACTTGTTGCACCAGGCGTTAAAAGATGTACTTGGCACACATGTTAACCAAGCGGGCTCTCTTGTAAATCCAGAGCGTTTACGTTTTGACTTCTCGCATTTCGGTCAAGTCACCCAAGAAGAATTAGAGAAGATTGAACAAATCGTCAACGAGAAAATTTGGAAAAGCATTCCGGTTGTAATTGAGAATAAAGCAATCGATGAAGCAAAAGCAATGGGTGCCATGGCGTTGTTCGGCGAGAAATATGGTGACATTGTTCGCGTTGTTCAAGTAGGGGATTACAGCTTGGAGCTTTGCGGCGGTTGCCATGTTCCGAATACATCTGTCATCGGATTATTTAAAATCGTTTCTGAATCAGGTATCGGTGCGGGAACTCGCCGTATTGAAGCAGTCACTGGCGAGCATGCTTACAAATTAATGAATGACCAAGTCTCATTATTAAAAGAAGCGGCAGGGAAAGTAAAAGCAAATCCGCGTGATTTGGTTACCCGTATTGAAGGCTTACTGGAAGAAATTCGCGGTTTGCAACGGGAAAATGAATCACTTGCTGCAAAATTGGGCAACATTGAAGCTGGAAACCTTGTTGATAAGGTACAACAAGTGGATGGGGTCAATGTACTGGCGAGCAAGGTAAATGCGACAGACATGAATAACTTACGTTCAATGGTTGATGATTTAAAGCAAAAACTTGGTTCTGCTGTCATCGTATTAGCTTCTGCAAATGAAGATAAAGTGAATATTGTAGCAGGTGTTACGAAAGACTTAATGGATAAAGGCTATCATGCAGGAAAATTGGTTAAAGAAGTGGCCACACGCTGCGGCGGCGGCGGCGGGGGCCGTCCGGACATGGCGCAGGCAGGCGGAAAAGATCCAAGTAAAATCGAAGAATCATTGAGCTTCGTAGAACAATGGGTCAAATCCGTTTAATTCTCTAGGCAATTGGTGTAGAATAGAAATAAGACAAGTCAGCGAGAGTTCGTCCATTGACTATGAGGGTGAGGTGCAAAGCATGAGCTCATTTGATCAAACAATGAAATTCAACTTTCAAGAAGAACCGGCAGATACAAATGTTCATGAAGTGTTATTTACGGTTTATGATGCTCTGCAAGAAAAAGGTTACAATCCAATTAACCAAATCGTCGGTTATTTACTTTCAGGTGATCCGGCGTACATTCCGCGTCATAAAGACGCGCGCAACATCATTCGAAAGTTAGAACGCGATGAACTAATTGAGGAGCTTGTGAAATCTTATTTAAAACAACAGCGAGAGGGTTAATACATGCGCACACTTGGACTAGATGTCGGAACTAAGACAATAGGTGTAGCTGTTAGTGACGGGATGGGCTGGACTGCTCAAGGATTGGAAACAATCCGAGTAGAAGAAGACAAAACAGAACAGGCCATCCCAAGACTGAAAGAGCTCATTGACACATATGAGGTAGACAAGCTGGTAGTAGGGCTGCCAAAGAACATGAACGGTACCGTTGGGCCGCGCGGGGAAGCTTGTATCGAATTTGCCGAGGAGCTAAAACAAGCTCTTGGCTTAGAGGTCACAATGTGGGATGAGCGTCTTTCTACTATGGCAGCAGAACGCGTCCTATTGGAGGCCGACGTCAGCAGAAAAAAACGTAAGAAAGTCATCGACAAAATGGCAGCAGTCATGATTTTGCAAGGATATTTGGATAGTAAACAATAAAAGCGAAGGCGACTGTTCAATCTTGAGAGGCGTTGGAACTTCTGACCGGGAAACCGCTTTTTGGTTTCATGGTCAGAAGTGAAACGACCGAAAGATTAGGAGCCGCAGCTGGATAGTAAACAAACATAAATAACAACAAGAACAGTTACTTAATAAAAAAATGAGGTGCTAAACAATGGAACATGGTGAAAAAAATATTACAGTAATCGATGAAAATGGCAATGAGCAATTATGTGAGGTATTATTTACATTTGACTCTGAAGAATTTGGGAAATCTTACGTTCTTTACTACCCAATGAGCAGCGAGCAAGACGATGAAGAAGAAATTGAAATCCATGCCTCAAGCTTCACTGCCGGCGAAAACGGTGTAGACGGTGAGCTTCAACCGATTGAATCGGAAGAAGAGTGGGATTTAATCGAAGAAATGCTCAACACGTTTTTAGACGAAGAAGAGGGCGAATAAAAGCAAAAAGGGCTTCCTTTTATTAAAGGAAGCCCTTTTTGCTTTTATTAGGGAAGAAAATTTGAAGAGGTTCAAATCCAATGCTTGCTGGGTTTCGACAAAATCGCTGATATTTTTTGTTTTTGATGGTTTTCGAAAATATGATTCGCTTCCGCTTCTTGTATTTAATGGGATGCCGTGCTTTGTACGGCATCCCATCTCGTTGAATGACCCTCCTAGAAGGAGGACCATTCAACGAGAATTGGAAGGATTTTTTTGTCTAATCATGACGAAAATGACGAAAGATTGTAGTATAATAAAACGCAGTGAAGGGAGGATGATTGATTTTGTCAAACTCATTATACGTAAATGGTCAATCATCGAGACGAAGGCCTAAAAAATGGTTAATCTTTTTTTCGATTATAAGTTTGCTTATCGCCGGCACCGCAGCCGGTGCCTTTATATATATTAGTTCGGCTTTATCACCTGTAAATCCAAAAAATAAAGATATTGTTGAAGTGATGATTCCAGCGGGTTCATCAGTTGGAGCCATTGCCCGAGAGTTGGAGAAAGAAGGAGTCATTCATGACGAGAGAATTTTCCGCTATTATGTAAAATGGAAAAACGAGCAAGGTTTTCAAGCGGGTAATTATGCTTTTTCTCAAACGATGAACATGAAAGAGATTATCAAAAGTCTTCAAAGCGGGGAAAGTGCCCAGAAACCTAAATTTAGACTTTCTATTCCAGAAGGAAGTCAGTTGTGGCAAATTGCCGAAACGATTGCGGCTAATACGAGTTATACAGAAGAAGAAGTATTGAAGAAAATGTCGGATAAACAGTTTATCAAAACGTTGAGTCAAAAGTATCCTGATTTAATTACGGATGAAGTGCTGGCTCAAAACATCCAATATCCGTTAGAAGGGTATTTTTACCCTGCAACGTATTCGTTTTATACCGAAAAAGTTTCAATTGAAGACATTTTGGATAAAATGGTAGGAAAAACAAATGATGTCATTCAGGTGTATAAACCATTGATGAAAGACCAAAATGTCACGAGCCATAAATTATTGACGATGGCTTCTCTTATTGAAGAAGAGGCAACTCAAAAAACGGACCGTGAAAAAATCGCCAGCGTGTTTTACAATCGCTTAGAAATTGGCATGCCGCTCCAAACCGATCCAACCGTCCTTTATGCACTTGGAAAGCATAAGGATCGAGTTTATTATAAAGATTTGGAAGTGGACTCTCCATATAATACGTATAAGGTAAAGGGGATACCTCCAGGGCCTATCGCCAATGCGGGAGAAATGTCTATTATTGCTGCGCTGAAGCCGGCTGAGACTGATTACTTGTTTTTCCTTGCAACGTCTACCGGCGAAGTGATTTTTACAGAAACATTGGAAGAACATAATCAGCAAAAGGCCATTCATATTACGAAAAAATCAAATTCGAGTTCTTAAAGTTCAACTTCCATCAGCATTAGAGCATATTTGCTGATGGAAGTTAAACTATATGTTAAAATATATCGGGTTTACTCAATCTGATAAAACCGATATAATATAAAGGTTGTATTTTAAACGAAGTGTTCAAATTGAACGTTTGAATAGATAAAATACTTCGCTGATTGGAGGAAGTGTCCTTGCTTTCAAAAGAAGTGGAAACGTATATTGAATCCCTCATTCCGGCCCGTCCGTCTTTGATGGAAGAGATGGAGCAGTACGCAAAGGATGAGCAAGTTCCGATTATGGAACTCATTGGCATTGAAACATTGTTGCAGCTTTTACGCATTCAGCAGCCTGCAAATATATTAGAAATCGGTACAGCCATTGGCTATTCCGCCATTCGGATGGCAACCGCCGTTCCAAAGGCCGAAATTGTAACGATTGAACGAGACAAAGAGCGCTATGATAAAGCTCTTTATTTTATTGGGAAAGCTAACAAGGAACAACAAATTCATGTCCTATTCGGCGATGCTTTTGAGGTGACAGAGGCCATTCAAAGCAAAGCTCCGTATGACATGATTTTTATTGATGCTGCAAAAGGGCAATATCAAAAGTTTTTTGAGCTGTTTGAACCGTTTTTAAGCAAGGATGGAATGATTATTTCTGACAACGTGCTTTTTAAAGGATATGTAGCACAAGCGGAAGAGACGATTGAAACAAAGCGCATCCGAAGTTTGACGGCAAAGATAAAAAAATATAATGATTGGCTGATGAGTCACCCGGATTTTCAAACGATGATTTTGCCAATTGGCGATGGAATTGCCATTACTAAAAGAAGAGGTGAAGAGACATGAAAAAGCCTGAGTTATTAGTTACACCTACATCTGTTGCGGACATTGCACCGCTTGCTGAGGCTGGAGCAGATGCTTTTATGATTGGAGAACAACGCTACGGCTTGCGCTTGGCAGGTGAATTTACACGCGAAGAAGTAAGCGAGGCTGTAAAAATTGCCCATGAAAAAAACAAGAAAGTGTATGTGGCCATGAACGCCCTTTTTCATAATGATAAAGTAGACGAATTAGGGGATTATCTTTCGTTTCTGGCAGAGGCGGGTGTCGATGCAGTGGTATTCGGTGATCCGGCTGTATTGATGGCGGCTCGTGAATCAGCGCCGGAAATGCAACTTCACTGGAATACAGAGACAACGGCAACCAACTGGTTTACCTGTAACTATTGGGGCAGAAAAGGTGCCAAGCGTGCTGTTCTTGCACGGGAATTAAGCATGGATTCCATTATTGACATGAAAGAAAATGCTGAAGTAGAAATAGAAGTACAAGTTCACGGTATGACTTGTATGTTTCAATCGAAACGTTCCCTGTTAGGAAACTACTTCCTCTATCAAGATAAAGTCATGGAAGTGGAAAACCGCCGTTTGGAAAAGGACATGTTTTTACATGATAAGGAACGCGGAAATAAATATCCGATTTTCGAAGATGAAAATGGAACGCATATCATGAGCCCAAACGATATTTGCATCATTGATGAATTGGCGGAGATGATTGACGCGGGCGTAGATTCATTTAAAATCGACGGGGTACTAAAAACCCCTGAGTACATGATCGAAGTGACGAAAAAATACCGTCAAGCAATCGACTTATGTGTGGAGAACCGTGATGAATATGAAGATGTAAAGGATGATTTGTTAGCTGAGATCGAAGAGATTCAACCTGTAAATCGTCCGTTAGACACAGGTTTCTTCTTCAAAGAAACCGTCTATTAAGGAAATTGAATGCATACAAAGAGCGTATGCATTCAATTTTCTTTTAACATCTTTTCAATGAACAGAACTTTATAGATCGAAGAGATAAATAAAAAATCTATTTTTATATTTAGAGGAGGTCACAATGATGGCTGTGAAAATTGATACAGTGATTGACGGCAAACGTGTCATTACCAAAAAGCCAGAGCTATTGGCGCCAGCCGGTAACCTTGAGAAATTAAAGGTTGCCGTTCACTACGGTGCGGATGCCGTATTTATCGGCGGACGAGAATATGGTCTTCGTTCAAATGCCGACAACTTCTCATTAGAGGAAATGGCAGAAGGCGTTCAATTTGCAAACAAGTACGGAGCAAGAATTTACGTAACAACTAATATTTATGCCCACAATGAAAATCTGGACGGCCTAGAAGAATATTTACAAGGATTGCAAGAGGCTGGAGTGGCAGGAATTATCGTAGCCGATCCTCTTATTATCGAAACATGCCGACGTGTTGCTCCTAAGCTGGAAGTTCACTTAAGTACGCAGCAATCCCTTTCAAACTGGAAGGCTGTTGAGTTTTGGAAAGAAGAGGGACTTGAGCGCGTTGTATTGGCGCGTGAAACAGGGGCAGAAGAAATTCGTGAGATGAAAGAAAAAGTCGATATTGAAATTGAGGCATTCATTCACGGTGCGATGTGTATTGCTTACTCCGGACGATGTGTGTTGAGCAACCATATGACAGCACGTGATTCCAACCGCGGGGGATGCTGTCAATCATGTCGTTGGGATTACGATCTATATCAGCTGGATCAAGGTGAAAACGAAGTTGCTTTATTCCATGAAGAAGATGCTCCGTTTGCAATGAGTCCGAAAGACTTGAACTTAATCCAATCCATTCCGAAAATGATCGAATTAGGAATCGACAGCTTAAAAATTGAAGGGCGCATGAAGTCAATTCACTATGTAGCGACGGTTGTCAGCGTATATCGCAAAGTGATTGATGCTTACTGTGCCGACCCAGAAAACTTCGTTATCAAGCAAGAATGGCTTGATGAGTTGGATAAGTGTGCGAACCGCGAAACAGCGCCGGCGTTTTTTGAAGGTGTTCCTGGGCATAAAGAGCAAATGTTTGGAAATCATAGCAAGAAGACAACATACGATTTTGTCGGTCTTGTACTAGAATATAACGAGGACACACAAATCGTTACATTGCAGCAACGCAATCATTTCAAACCAGGAGATGAAGTGGAGTTCTTCGGTCCGGAAATCGAAAACTTTACACAAGTAGTAGGGACGATTTGGGACGAAAAAGGAAATGAATTGGATGCAGCGCGCCATCCGCTTCAAATTGTAAAATTTAAAGTGGGCAAACCTGTCTTCCCATATAATATGATGCGAAAGGGGATTTAACGACAGATGGGGAAGAAGCCGGTCGTAATAGGGATTGCCGGAGGATCGGGGTCCGGTAAGACAAGCGTCACAAAAGCGATTTACGAATGCTTTAAGGGCCATTCAATTTTGTTGATCGAACAGGATTACTATTATAAGGATCAAAGTCATCTTCCGCTTGAAGAAAGACTGGAAACGAATTATGATCATCCATTGGCGTTTGATAATGACCTATTGATCGAACACTTAAATGAATTGCTTCATTACAGAAGCATTGACAAACCGGTTTATGATTATACGGTGCATACACGTTCGGAAGAAGTCATTCATGTGGAACCAAAAGATGTCATTATTCTAGAAGGCATTTTAGTATTAGAAGATGAGCGCCTTCGAAATTTAATGGATATCAAACTATATGTGGATACGGATGCGGATCTTCGCATTATCCGCCGTATGCTTCGGGATATTAAAGAAAGAGGCCGTACACTGGAAGCGGTTGTCGATCAATATGTGGGAGTCGTTCGTCCTATGCATAATCAATTCATTGAGCCAACTAAACGTTATGCGGATATTATCATTCCAGAAGGCGGACAAAACCATGTGGCAATCGACCTAATGGTGACAAAGATTAAAACAATTCTTGAACAAAATGCCATTTTGTAATAACATATCAGAGATGACGGAATTTATTTGAAAAAATTTCAAAAATTATTTTTAACATATTCATATTCTTTTCACATGCAACACAAATTATAAAGAATAAGACATTTACAGTTCAGCTTGATGATGCAAAAACGTCATCAAGCTGATTCAACATATCATACTTTAAGTGAGTGTTCAAAAAGGAGGATAAAAAGGACCGAGAAGTTCAAGGAAGCGTAGCTTTGAGCAACGGAGCGTATGCAGTTAATACGTGAGTAGCGGAAAAGCAAGCTGACGCCGAAATTCGACAGTCATTTTTCCCGGACTTTTTGAACAGCCTCTTTAAAAGTGGATGTGTATTTCGATTAAGATTTCTGTCATTCATACATAAAAAAAGAATCAGCATGTTAGAGATGTCTTTTAAAATGAGAAGGAGTGTAGGGCTATGGCACAAGAAAAAGTATTTCCAATGACACAAGCAGGTAAAGAGAAATTGGAACAAGAACTCGAGCAATTAAAATCAGTAAAGCGTAAAGAAGTGGTAGAACGCATTAAAATTGCACGCAGTTTCGGGGACTTGTCCGAGAACTCTGAGTATGATTCAGCAAAAGAAGAACAAGCTTTTGTTGAAGGCCGTATTACGACACTTGAAAATATGATTCGCAATGCTAAAATCATCCAAGAAGATGCAGAAAACTCTACAACAGTATCTTTAGGGAAATCGGTTACATTTGTTGAACTGCCAGACGGAGAAGAGGAAACGTATACAATTGTAGGGAGCGCGGAAGCAGATCCGTTTGAAGGAAAAATCTCAAATGATTCTCCAATCGCCAAAAGCTTAATGGGCAAACAAATCGGAGACGAAGTTGTTGTCCAAACTCCAGGCGGCGAAATGAACGTACGTATCGTCTCAGTGAGCTAAAGAAGAAAAGCGGAGGCGCTGAAGCTAGACAGTACTAAAGAAAAGCGGAGCGAGTTTGTTCATACCCATAGGGCATTGGAGCTTCTGACAAAGAAACCGCTTTTTGGTTTCATCGGAAGGGTCGAAATGACCGTAGGGTACAGCTCGGGCAGATGAAGTCGTAATATCCATTCTTTTGGAAATTTTTTTGAATTTCATGATTTAAAAAGAAACACCTCGTCGACACTTGTAACGAGGTGTTTTCTTTTTATGAAAAGAGTAAAACGTTTTTATATTTTGCTTACAGTCATTATCGGTTTAATTTTTTTGCTGGTTGGCAGACTCGCGCAAATTCAGCTTATCAGCACAGAATCGTTTTCAAAAGAAAAAGTGAACTTAATTGAGGCAAGTGTAAAACAAAGAACACAGGAGATGACCATTGATGATGGAAGAGGAAAGTTCATTTCACGAAACGGTTATCCACTCACGTATGAAACAAATAACCGATTGGTCCTTTTTCCATTTCTGCAGAAAATGGAGTGGCCCGCAAAGCGGGTAGCAGAAATCATAGAGGTTCCTTCCAGCGAGCTCATTAATGAATTAGGGACTGAAAATAAACCTGTAGTAATAGAAAAAGAACTTACTTCCACACAAATGAAGCAAATTAACGAATTAAAATATCCAGGCATTTTTGCGGTTCCTTTACAGCAAAAAAATTCACTTCCTCTGGCTTATCATCTTATCGGTGTAGTGAGGCAGAATGAGAAATTAATTGAGCAGAAATATGAAGAGTCTTTAAAAAAGGGAGAATTGTCTCTCCATACGCCAGTCGGCATTACAGGACTTCAATCATCATTTGACGAATTTTTGCTTCCTGAACAAGAATCAAAGCTGCTCTATCATGTCGACCGCTTCGGAGGGCCTTTGTTTGGAATCGATGTGAAGTATACGGGAACAGCCAACCCTTTCTATCCGGTGAATATCGAAACGACCATAGATGAGGAAAGTCAAAAGATGACAGAGGAAATTGCCGAAAAATATGATTTGAAAAAGGGAGGCATCGTTTTACTTGATGTCGAAACAAATGAATTGCTCGCTCTCGTAAGCAAGCCTGATATCAACGACAGCAACCCTTATGATCAAAACAAAGGAATCCAGAACCGCATGCTGACACCTCAAGTGCCAGGGTCCATTTTTAAAACCGTCGTCGCCGCTGCCGCGATTGAAGAGCGTGCCGATATTTACAATCGATTATTTGATTGTAACCTAAATATATATAAAGAGGAACTACAAGAAGACTCCAAAATGGGTCCATTAACCTTTGAAGACAGTTTTGCAAGAAGCTGTAACTATACATTCGGAGAAATAGCAAATGAAATCACGGCAAAAGATTCTGATCTACTGGAGACATATGCAGTGAAGCTGGGATTAACAGATTTAGCCGGCTGGAGTGGAGATGTGTTTCATTTTGATCACTTTCGACAATTAAAAGAAGAAAAGCGGGGAGTTGTCTGGCAAACGGAAAGCTCTCGGAGACATTGGAAAGAAGTAAGTCAAACCGCAATCGGACAAAAAGATGTGAGGGTGACTCCTCTTGCGGTAGCCAACATGATGGCCACGATAGCAAGGGGCGGTGAAAGATATACGATAAAAGCGGTGAATCAAATTCAGTATAAGAATGGTGCTTCCTTGTATCAGTTCAAACAGCAAAAAGTAAAGGGAGAAGCGATTGAGCCTTATACGGCGGTGCAGCTTCAAAAGCTTTTACGCCAAGTGGTTACTCATGAAAAGGGGACAGGGAGAAGATTTCAAACATTGCCGTACGAAGTAGCTGGCAAATCCGGAACGGCGGAATTGGGAGATGAAAAAAACTCGGTGAATAAATGGTTCGCCGGTTATTTTCCCGCCTCTCACCCGAAATATGCTCTAGTTGTAGTCGATCTTTCCACCACAAGCTCTAAAGCGGTGACAAACAGTATGTATTATGATATCGTTCAAGAGCTGTATAAAATGGATCAAGCAAAAAATAGGTAAAATGTATCAAAAAGGTTACATTTATGCGTCAATTGTTAGTCAAGACTTCATCCAAATCGTTTCTAATGTTAAAATAGAGCATTATAGAACATAGAGCATTCTAGAACTTGGAGGAAGTTGTACAAATGGAAAATCAACGATCTGAACAACGACATAAAAAACGGCAATCAAAACTCAATCGCGTTTATAATGTCTTGATTGTACTAGTAGCGGTACTGATTGTGTTTGTTGGCGGACAAATGATGTTTGGAAACTCAGAGGAAAAAGAAAATGCTAAAACGGCAACAGCATCACAGCAAGAAGAGAAAACGGACAAACAAGATAAAAAAGAAGATAGTATGTCTATTTATGAAGAGTCAGAAGATGAGTTAACGAATACAGAAGATGATGAATTAGCTGCGGAAGAAGAAAATCTGGAAGAAGAGAACGCTGAAGACACAAGTCTGGAAGAGTCTGAGCCAATTGTTGAAGAGAATACCGATCCTTCTTCGGATGCGGCTAGAATCATTACAGATCCAAGCTGGCAGCCAATCGGCACCCAGCAATCTGAACCGCATACTGCAACATATAGTAAAAACTCCGTCGATTGGAATGAAATGCTGCAGGCAGTCGGTTATGCAACTGGTGTAGGCACGGATGATATGACTGTATGGCGTATTGGAAACAATGGAGGACCAAATAAAGCAGTTGCCACAGTTTCCTCAAAGACAGACAAAAAGAAATACCGCGTTCAGATTGATTGGGTGGAAAATGAAGGGTGGAAGCCCGTTGTCGTGGAAGAACTCAAACAGTAGAAGAGGCTGTCCTGTATGTCTCTAATAAATGATAAAAACTGATTCTTTATGAAAGGCCCCGTCCGGAAATCTTGGTTATCCTGGATTTTCGTGACGGGGCCTTTATGATTAATTCTTCTTTAATTTAAAATGAACGACAGCCGAATAATATTTGCGACCGTGTTCGTAGTCGATGGACATTTGATGTGAAACATGGTGCACTTGAAGTAAAATGGCTTTATTCTGTTCAATTTTTTCGTTTATTTCTTTCTCTAATGTTTGGATGTCGGTTGCTTCAAACACTTCAATTTTGTCTTCTAGAATGTCCAAATGAAATTGCAACTGTCCCACTCCTTTTATACAAAATACTCTCTTTAGACAGTATACAAGGTTCTGACTTGGTGAAAAAGGGATTCAGCTTTTGCTAACGATTTTTTTCTTGATGAAACGTACTATTTATGATAAATTTAGTGGCAACCTACTCTTTAAAACATAGTATATTTATAGGAATAATATGTATTAAGGGAGTGCGCGAAATGGGGCGTGAATTTTTAGACATCTTTGAGAAATGGGCAGAACAATACGACTCTTCCGTATACGGACATGACGAAGAATATGAAGAAGTGTTTGCAAATTATGAAGACATTTTAGAAAGAACTGCCGAAGAAGCATTCGGCCATGTGTTGGAGTTTGGCGTTGGAACAGGGAATTTAACGATGAGACTCCTGAAAAAAGGATTATATGTATACGGAATTGAACCATCAAAACCAATGAGAGATGTGGCGATTGAGAAATTAGGAAAAGAGGTTTCTATTGAAGATGGGGATTTTTTAACGTTTCCTCTTCCGGTCAAACCCATCGACAGCATTGTAAGTACGTATGCTTTTCATCATTTAACAAATAGCGAAAAAGAAGAAGCTGTTGCAAAGTATGGAAAGTTTCTGCAGCCTGGTGGTAAAATAATATTTGCTGATACAATGTTTGAAGATGAAAAGCAATTTTCTGATACAATCGAGCAGGCAAAACAGCAAGGGTTTAATAATTTGGCGGAAGATTTACAGCGAGAATATTACACCACTATTCCGGTACTGCGTAACATGTTGGAACGGCATGGGTTTAGCGTGTCATTTACTCGTTACAATCATTTCGTCTGGTTGTTAAATGCCACGAAACAATAATGAATGGAAAGAAAGAGGGTCCAGCATGAAAGTAGCTATTATCGGTGCAATGGAAGAAGAAGTCACCATTTTACGTGAGAAATTAGAAAATCGCAAAGAAACGATCGTTGCAGGTTGTGAATATTCAGAAGGAACAGTAAGCGGTGTAGAGGTCATTTTGCTAAAGTCAGGCATCGGCAAAGTGAATGCAGCTCTCTCGACGGCCATTTTACTGGAGAAATTCAAGCCTGATTATGTCATTAATACTGGATCTGCAGGAGGCTACAATCCCGCGTTGAACGTTGGGGATGTAGTTATTTCGACAGAAGTTCGTCATCACGATGTGGATGTAACAGCCTTTGGTTATGAGTACGGCCAAGTACCAGGCATGCCGGCGGCTTTTGAAGCAGCAACCGATTTAATTAATATTGCGGAAGAAAGCGCGAAGGAAATTACCGATGTGCAAGTCGTAAAAGGATTGATCGTGACAGGAGATTCATTTATGAATGATCCAGTGCGAGTAGAATTCGTTCGCGATAAATTTACGGACCTACAAGCGGTTGAGATGGAGGCGGCTGCGGTCGCTCAAGTATGTCATCAGTTTGATAAGCCATTCGTGATCATCCGTGCTTTATCGGATATTGCCGGAAAAGAGTCGAATGTTTCATTTGAACAGTTTTTGGAAACAGCGGCAATCAATTCAACGAATCTTGTTCTTCGCATTGTAGAAAAAATGAAACAGGCTTAATTAAAACTCGTCGTAATAAAGGAAAGTTTTAAGCAAAAGGCAAGTTCTCTTCTAGTTCATTTTTGTGGAACTGGAAGAGGACATTGTATGAAACAAAGAGCAGCGCTTTTGACATGATTTTTTTAGGTTTAATACCAAGTAAAACAAGAGGTTTACTTATTTATCTGAAATTAGATGGGGGTGAAAGCGTGAAGGTTGCCAAAAACATCTATGAATTAATCGGAAAAACACCTGTCGTTGAGCTGACAAAGTTTTCGTTGCCAAAAGGCGTACGTCTATTTGCAAAGCTTGAATATTTCAACCCTGGAGGAAGTGTCAAGGACCGGCTTGGACAAGAATTAATTCGTGAAGCCTTGGCAGGAGGAGAACTGGTACCGGGCGGAACGATTATCGAGCCGACAGCAGGAAACACGGGCATAGGTTTGGCGTTATCTGCCATCCAGTACGGAATAAACGTCATTTTCTGTGTACCAGAAAAGTTCAGCATGGAAAAGCAGGAGATTATGAAGGCACTGGGCGCGAAGGTTGTCCATACCCCTACAAACAAAGGAATAAAGGGGGCAATCGAAAAAGCATATGAGCTTGCAAAGGAAATCCCGAACTCGTACGTGCCGCAGCAGTTTAGCAACCCGGCCAATCCAAGGACGTATTATAAAACGTTAGGACCGGAGCTTTATGAACAGCTTGATGGGCAAATTGATATCTTTGTGGCAGGATCGGGAAGCGGCGGTACATTTATGGGAACGGCTAAATATTTGAAGGAAAATATTCAAGGTGTAAAAACCGTCATTGTCGAACCAGAAGGCTCTATTTTAAATGGAGGCGAATCCGGCCCCCATAAGACAGAGGGGATTGGCATGGAATTTTTGCCTCCATATATGGATAGGGCTTATTTTGATGGCATTTACACCATCCTGGATGAAGACGCTTTTAAAAGAGTGAAAGAATTGGCTGGAAAAGAAGGAATTTTAGCGGGCAGCTCATCAGGTGCAGCGCTTCACGCAGCATTATTGGAGGCAGAAAAAGCGAAGAATGGAACAAACATTGTCATGATTTTTCCGGATAGCAGCGATCGTTATTTAAGCAAAAAAATATACGAAGGAGGCATTTAAATGAAAAGAAAAACGAAATTGATTCATGGAGGAATTGCGGGAGATCCGCACACAGGGGCCGTGTCTGTACCGATTTATCAAGTAAGTACGTATAAGCAGGAAGGTGTTGGAGGCCATAAAGGCTTTGAATATTCACGTACAGGCAATCCGACACGTCATGCACTGGAAGAACTCATTAAGGATATTGAAGGAGGCCAGGCCGGATTTGCCTTCGGCTCAGGTATGGCAGCTATCACAGCAGTTATGATGCTCTTTAACAGCGGAGACCATGTTATTTTGACGGATGATGTATACGGCGGTACGTACCGTGTGATGACGAAGGTGCTAAATCGACTGGGCATTGAATCTACATTTGTCGATACGAGCGACCTTTCCAATATTGAGAAAGAAATTCGTCCAACGACAAGAGCCATTTACTTGGAGACTCCGACAAATCCGTTATTGAAAATTACCGATATTGAAGGAGCAGCAGCAATTGGTAAAAAACACAACTTATTAACGATTGTGGACAATACATTCAGTACACCATACTGGCAGACCCCGCTTGAATCAGGAGCGGATATCGTTGTTCATAGCGCCACTAAATATTTGGGAGGCCACAGCGATGTTGTCGCTGGTCTGGTAGTGGTCAATTCAAGTCAGTTAGCGGAAGACTTACATTTCGTTCAAAACTCGACAGGAGGCATTTTAGGGCCTCAAGACTCTTGGCTGCTTATGCGTGGAATGAAAACATTAGGGGTACGGATGGAAGAGCATGAAGCGAATACGCGAGTGATTGTCGAGTTTTTAGTCAACCATCCCGCTGTGCAAAAAGTATACTATCCAGGATTGGAAACTCACCCGAATCATAATATTGCCAAAAAACAGGCAAGCGGCTTTGGAGGAATGGTTTCATTTGATGTAGGCAGCGAGGAAAAAGCAGATCAAGTGTTGAACCGTGTCAAATATTTCACGCTGGCAGAGAGTCTTGGAGCTGTAGAAAGCTTAATTTCTGTTCCGGCAAAAATGACTCATGCCTCCATTCCGAAAGAGCGCCGTGAAGAACTGGGGATTACAGATGGGCTTATTCGAATTTCTGTAGGCCTTGAAGATGTGGAAGATTTAATGGAGGACTTGTCGAAGGCATTGGCATAACAACGAATGTGAACAAAAATAAGATCCATCGAAAACGGCTTTGGCGCATTAGTGCCAAAGCCGTTTTGGATGAATTTACATGATTCATAGTCTGCTAGTCTATGTTAGAGTAGAAGTATCATGTTAAATAAGGGTGATGATACATGAATGAAAAATTAGTGAAAGAAATTCAAACGAAAATTTCTGATTATACTCGTTATATATATATATTGTTGGCAGTCAGCACATTTTTATATTTAGGCACGGTCATTGGAGATGGAGAAAAAACTCTTTCGCAAATGCTGGTCATGTCAGGAACAACTATTGCTTTATTGGGATTCTCTTTTTATTTTGCTTATAAAACCAAAAAGCTTCACCGACAGCTGCAACAGGAAGAACAGTAAAGGAAATCTCCGACAGTGGAGGAAATAATGAACGCTAATACGGGACAAAAGGTTTGCACCGAAGCATCCTCTTTTTATTTCGGAATCAGCCTTCTCAAAAAGAATCGTCATGGAAAATCCAGCAATTTAAGATTTTCTTGGCGGTTCTTTTTAGTGTATTTATTTTCTAAAAAATGGTTTACAAATATGTTGTTTATGGATATAATTACCAATGTAATATCTAAATGATTCCATAAAGGAGGTCGAATGAAATGACAGGAACATGCGCACATGCAGTAAAGCAATTTCATAGCTATCATCATTTCATTACTATTCGACCGCCTATGCAGACATTGTAAACGACTGATTATTCAAAGTACATTCAGCCGCAGGGGAGAATAGTAGGTACCTGCGGCTTTTTTATGTGAGCCGCAGGTATCCCCTGTGGCTTTTTCGTGTGGAGAGAATCATGTTTACAGAGTTGCGAATCATTTACATGCCCGCTATTGGAGGTGAGAATATGACACTGAATTTGTTTTTCTTGACGATTACGGTTACACGGCGCCCGCTGACACCCGAAGAAGTCGAGCATGCACAACGGCTCAAAGAGATTGAAGAAGAGATGATGGATCGGAAATATGAATTTTATCGTATGTTTTAATGAAAGAGAAAACAATCAATCATGGAGAAAGGTGTGAAGGATATGACTAAAGGAAGAATGGGATTTAAGGTGATGACATGGTTAAAGGTGGAGAAAGACTCCACCTAAATGCAGTAGTTGTTCATTAGGAGGGATTTGGTTTGATTATGCTTCGAGTCATTCTTTTTCCGCTTAGTATTTGGCCGGGAAAAAGAAAATAACAGGATTGGCTGAAAAGGAGTCCCTTTTCAGCCAATCCTGTCTTTTTATTTTGTCTTCTTCTCTTTTTCCGCCCGAAAAAATTCATGAAATATTTTCATTAATGCTCTTTTTTCGATGCGAGATACATAGCTGCGCGAGATTCCCAATTCCTTTGCGATTTCCCGCTGCGTTTTTTCTTTTTGTAAATCCAATCCAAACCGCCCCACAATGACTTCCCTTTCCCGTTCATCCAAAATATCAATGTATTCTTTGATTTTTTCGAGTTCCATATTAAGCTGAATCATATCAATCACGTCGTCTGATTCAGACTTTAGCACGTCGATTAAGCTAATTTCGTTTCCTTCCTTATCTTGGCCGATGGGATCATGAAGGGACACATCTTTTTTTGTTTTTTTCAGGGCACGCAAATGCATTAAGATCTCATTTTCAATACATCTTGCTGCATACGTTGCCAATTTTGTTCCTTTTCCTTGTGAGTAACTTTCGATGGCTTTAATCAATCCAATGGTTCCGATGGAAATTAAATCTTCTGGATCTTCACCGGTATTTTCAAACTTTTTGACGATGTGAGCGACTAGCCGTAGATTGTGCTCAATGAGCAAATTTCTCGCTTCCTGGTCACCCTGTTCCATTAAAATCAAGTATTTTTTTTCATCGCTGGCAGAAAGGGGCTGTGGAAAAGCGTTGTTTTTGACATATGAGACCAGGAAAATGAGTTCCTTAATCAAATAGCTCAATCCTGTGATTAATGCGGACATCTCCTCACCTCCGCTTTCTATATCTACATCTATATCCAAACCCTAACCCGTACTTTATTCATATGCCCATTCTTGCTTGACTGTGTCTGTACAATAAAGAAAACTTCCATCAGTGGGGTTTTTCTGTCATCCCCACGCTTAACTTCTTCGGCTTCTCCAAGTGTTGAAGCAGGGGTCTTAATACTCGTTAATGCGGATGAAAAAAAGACCTGCTTTTACAGGTCTTGAACTTGTTCAAATCGTTCTAATGTATCACTTTTATTGTTCAGTCATTTTTTCATTCGGAACGATTAAAATTTCAACGCGCCGATTTTTTAGTCTGCCTTGTTCCGTAGAATTGTTTGCAATCGGTTTATACTCGCCGTAACCCTTTGCACTAAAAAGTGCCGGATCCAACTTTTGATTTTCTAGTAATGTTTTCATAAAGTTGACTGCACGCATGACACTTAAATCCCAGTTGGATTCAAAATGCTGGTTGCGGATAGGGATATTATCTGTATGGCCGCTGATGATGACATTTTTGGGTGTTTCCATGACAATCAGTTGAGAAATTTCTTTCGCAAGCTGACGATCAGCCGGACGAACTTCGGCCACTCCAGAATCAAATAGTACGTTATCCAAAATGGTGATAAGAAGCCCTTCGTCGGTTAAACTAGTTTTTAATTTTCCTGTTAACTGGCGGCTGGTAATATATTCGTTTACTTTCTTTTGAATCTCTTCAAGAGACTTTTTTTCTGCGTTAGCGGATTCCTTTTCTTCCTCTTTATTTAATGAAAGAGGTTGTTCAGGAGGAATGGCGCTTGGATACTCGAAAATCCCTGTTCCTCCTTCAAAGGAAGAATTTAGCGCATTGGCCATCTGCTTGAATTTTATAGCATCGACGCTGCTCATGGAAAATAAGACAATGAATAAGGCTAACAGCAATGTGAGCAAGTCTGCATATGGAATGAGCCATGATTCGTCAACATGTTCTTCGTGGTCGTTATGCCGATGCTTTTTCTTCATTGTTTTTTTCACCTTCACTAAAGAATTTTTCACGCTCATGTACAGGTAAAAAAGAAGCCAATTTGCGTTCAATAATGTTAGGGGCCTGACCTTCTACAATTGACAAAATCCCTTCAATCATCAAATAACGAACCTTTACTTCATACTTAGATTTTCTTTTTAATTTGTTGGCAAATGGATGCCATAGGACGTAACCGCTGAATATACCGAAAAGTGTTGCAACGAAAGCGGCCGAAATGGCGTGGCCAAGCGTATCCATATTGCTCATGTCTGCCAACGCGGCTATAAGGCCTACAACCGCACCTAATACCCCAAGAGTAGGCGCATAAGTACCCGCCTGAGTGAAAATGGAAGCACCTATTTGATGGCGTTCTTCCATAACAGACGTTTCTTCTGTCATCACATCACGGATGAACTCTTGTGTTTGTCCATCGACAGCCAAGTTTAAGCCATTTTTTAAAAAGGGATCTTCGATATCGCTGATCTTGCTTTCTAAAGCCAATAATCCTTCTCTTCTTGCTACGGTAGCCAAGTCAACGAATAGAGGGATCAGCTCTTCAATTTTAGGGGTTTTATCTTCTTTAAATAAAATCCCGAATAGTTTCGGTACATTTTTGATATCTCTTGCAGGAAAGGCGATGGTTACCGCTCCTGCGGTGCCGATAAAAATGATGAGCAATGCAGGAATATTGAATAAGGAAGAGAGGCTGACCCCTTTTAAAATCATTCCTACAAATACTCCGACAAGAGCTAAAATAATTCCGAATAAAGAAGTTTTGTCCATATGATCACCTTGAAGTACATATTTTTTAAAGATTTTGCTTATAGTGTGTATTCAAAAAGGAGGATAAAAAGGACCAAGAAGTTCAAGGAAGCGCAGCTTTGAGCAACGGAGCGTATGTTGTTAATACGTGAGTAGCGGAAAAGCAAGCTGACGCTGAAATTCGACGGTCATTTTTCCCGGACTTTTTGAACAACTGCTTATACCATTTTATCGACATATTTCGTTTAATCTTTATGCCCATTCATATAACTTTTTGAAACTTTATTGGATATAGAGAAGAAGAGATTTATATATAAGGATTTTTTATCCCTTTTTAGCAGATGATAAGACCTTTCGAAAAATAAAATAGGCCCATACCAGAAGGAACTGGTGATGGGCCTGATCAAGAATTTTGATTTGTTTAGGAATGATGGGACAGTCCCTTCATCCTCGTTAAGCCAATTCTGTACTGATTTCAGTGCCGATAACAATGGCGATAACAGCTGTAATGACAATGCCGAATACGAAAGAAAACATGTTCCTCACCTCGTATGCTATCAATGATCTATCTTTACTGTAGCATATATCCGTTGTTGAAAAAGGAATGACTTTTGTCAACATTGTTACCGCCTCATGGCAATTTTGTGAAGGGCTTCTCTCAAATTGTCCATCTATCATTGGACAATCGCCTATCCCTTTTTATTCAGTTTACATAGTGTATGAATAGAATAAGAATGTAAAGGGGGAATGTTCATGTATCCCTATGGTTATCCGCCCTATGGTTCGTACACTGGGGGAGACTGCGGAGGCGGAGGGTACGGCTTCTGGATTGCCGTTGTTATCGTACTGTTTGTTTTACTCGTAATATTTGGCGGCTTCTATTGCTATCGACATTATTTCTGTTAAAATATAAAAAGCTCATGGTAAGCCATGAGCTTTTTATATTTTTTTAAGCCTAAACGTTCCCACCATTAAAATTGCCAGCAAAATGACTAAAAACATAAAAAATTGCTGTGGAAAATAAGGAATGGCCAAATAGCTTAAAGTTAGAATACAACCAGCAGCCGTAATAGGCAGCCCTGTGAAATAGCCATTATTTTCGGTGATGTTGAATCGTGCCAGCCTTAAGGCTCCGCAAGCGATGTACAAAATGGTAAACAAGGATCCGGGTGCTCCATATTCGAAGAGTATGCCTTGATAGAGGAGTAAGGCGGGAGCGATACCAAACGATATAATGTCACACATAGAATCTAATTGTTTTCCTAATTCTGACTCGATATTTAGCTTTCTCGCTGTCATCCCATCAAAGCGATCAGCTAGTGCGGCCAAGAAGATTAATAAGACACTCAACTTAAGGTTATCTTTTAATACAAAAAGAATTGCGAAAGCCCCTAAACTTAGATTTAATAAAGTTAATACATTTGCTGCCTGTGCTTTTATTTTTTTGATTGTATGGTCTAAGTAATCTAATAAAAACATTCTCTTCACTCCTTTGTAGAGAATGGGATGCACCTATTTTAAAGTGTATTCTTATTGTAGACGGAAAGCCAAAGATAGTAAAGGGCTATTGGATAATTGGAGGGAAACTTTCTTGTTTGAACGTGTATATCGAACTTTTATTGAATTAACGAACCATGCCTTGTTCTCCAGGCTGCTGCAAAAGTTTTCAACATCCCGTGTAAGTGCATTGCTAATATCATCATATGCTCGCATTTACAATATTAATCAATCAGAGATGACAAATCATCTATCCACTTATAAAACATTGCAGCAATTGTTTATAAGACAGTTAAAAGAGGGAGTTCGTCCCATTGATCCAACGCGAAAAGGGGTTGTAAGTCCGGTAGATGCAGTCATTGAAGAGTATGGCTTTATTGAGCCGACGAAAGAAATCAAAGTAAAAGGAAAAATGTATTCCATTCAGGAGATGGTTGCCGATGATGAATTGCTTGAAAAGTACATAGGAGGACAATTTATGATTTTTTATTTAAGTCCTCGCGATTATCATCGCATCCACAGCCCATTAAGCGGAAAAATCACAAAGACGTGGGCCCTTGGAAGCAAATCTTATCCTGTCAACAAGTGGGGATTAAAGTACGGCAAAGATCCGTTGATTAAAAATTATCGGAAATTAACAGAAATGCAGTACTCTCATGGTCATTTATTAATGGTTAAAGTAGGTGCGATGTTTATTAACAGTATTGAAAGAACCCATGATGGCGATACTGTCACGAAAGGTGTGGAGATGGCGTATTTTACGTTTGGCTCTACGGTTGTACTGTTATTTGAAAAAGATACATTTTTGTTGGATTCACGTATTAAAAAAGAACAGCCAATCCAAGTAGGTCAGCTTATAGGTCTCTTAAAGTAAGAAAAAGTATGGCTTATGATGATAATTTGACTTTCAGCTCTAGAGATCTGCGCTCCATTTCCTTTTCTATCAACTCAATGAACTCGGGACTAAGCTGTAGCTCTGTCGCTTTTATATAGGATTCGATAAGGAGCTTGTCAGATAATTTTTTCATAATAATCGCCTTGTGAAAAGGCGTTCACCTCCGATATCTTTTTACCATTCATATAGGGTGTTCTATTTCTATCGGAAAAATCATAAGATGGATAGTTGGTAACCATAATCTACCATGAAATAAAAAATGGAACAACCGTTCTCTTATCCACAGTCAACGGTGGATAATTTGTGAGTAAGTTGTTTATAATTACCATTAAATGTTGGTAATGACTCGGGAAAATGTGCATAAAGTTATCCACAACTTTAAAATGCCTTAGGTCTTGTCGAAACATTTGCATAAATTATCAAAAACCTACGTCTTCTTTGTTAATCAGACATTTTTCTGGAGAGAGAAACGAAATGAAAGTCGTTTTTAGAAGTTTTTTGTTGGAAAATGAAGAACTAACGTTATAATTGTGTATTGTGTATTTATTATTCAGATGGACCCTATTTTGTTAGTAGAGGTGTGACATACGTGTTAAAACTTTTTTTACCGAATGAACATGTAAAAAGCATTTTTCATATTACGCCGCAAATGTTAAAAGAAAGAGGAGTCAAAGGGATTATTACAGACCTGGACAATACCTTGGTTGAATGGGATCGGCCTAGTGCTACTCCGCAGCTGATAGAGTGGTTTAAAGAAATGAAGGATCATGGTATCCAGGTTACGATCGTCTCTAATAATATTGAAAAAAGAGTGAAGCTGTTTTCAGACCCTTTGGGCATTCCTTTTATTTTTCAAGCAAGAAAGCCGATGAGTAAAGCATTTCGCAAGGCGTTGCGCTTAATGAATGTACAAAATGACGAAATCGTTGTGATTGGAGATCAACTTTTAACAGATGTCCTTGGAGGAAATCGTTTAGGACTTCATACCATTTTGGTGGTACCTGTTGCTCAAACAGACGGTTTCATTACTAGATTCAATCGAAAAATGGAACGCAAAATTTTAGCATGGATGAAACAAAAAGGCATGATTAATTGGGAGGAATAAATTCGTGAGTGAACAAGTACTTCAATGTGTAGGGTGTGGAGTCGCTCTTCAAACCGAAAAACCAAATGAGATTGGGTACACTCCCCAATCTGCATTAGAAAAAGAAGTCATTATTTGTCAGCGTTGCTTCCGTTTAAAGCATTATAATGAAATTCAGGATGTTTCTTTGACCGATGATGATTTCTTGAAAATATTAAATGGGATTGGAAAATCGGATGCGCTTGTTGTGAAAATTGTCGATATTTTTGATTTCAATGGCAGCTGGCTTCCTGGGTTGCACCGCTTTGTGGGAAGCAACAATGTCATTTTAGTTGGAAATAAAGTGGACTTGCTTCCAAAATCGGTTAAGCAGAACAAATTAATTAGCTGGATGAAAAAAGAGGCAAAAGAATTAGGGCTTAAGCCTATCGATGTTCACTTAATCAGCGCTGCTAAAGGACAGGGAATTAAAGAGCTTGCGGCAGCTATTGAGGCATATCGTTTTGGCAAAGACGTCTACATCGTAGGGTGTACAAACGTCGGAAAGTCTACGTTCATCAATACCTTGATTAAAGAGTTCAGCGGGGAAAAGGATGTTGTAACGACTTCCCAATACCCTGGAACAACTCTTGATTTAATCGGTATCCCTCTTGATGATGATGCCGCTTTATATGATACGCCGGGGATTATCAACCACCATCAAATGGCCCATTTTGTCGACAAGCGTGATTTAAAAATCATCTCTCCTAAAAAGGAAATCAAGCCAAAGGTATATCAATTGAATGAAGAGCAAACTTTATTCTTTGGCGGATTGGCACGTTTAGATTATGTAAGTGGAGGAAGAAGGGCGCTGACTTGCTATATTTCCAATGATTTAATGATTCACCGTACAAAAATGGAAAAAGCGGATGAACTATATCGAAATCATGCAGGCGAGCTATTGCAGCCTCCGAGACAAGAACAAATGGACGAGTTCCCTGAACTTGTGGCGCATGAATTTATGATTAAGCAAGGAAAAACGGATATCGTTTTCTCGGGATTAGGCTGGGTAACAGTGAACGACCCAGGGGCAAAAGTAGTGGCATATGCGCCAAAAGGGGTAGGAATATTCATTAGAGGCTCGCTTATTTAAAGAGCAACGTTGATTTTTCTTATTGGATGAAACACGGTCGGCAAATCATTCCGTCAGGAGCGGCCCAAAAGGGAAAAGCCACCTTTTGGGTCGCCCTTTCTTGAAGAATAAGAAAGTATAATTTTTCGATGAGTAACTAGTGTCTAGCTCCAGCGCCTAGCTCAGCACGGGAAAAGACGATTGCCCTCATAAGGCAAAAAGCGTATACGGGGTCAATCCCTATTTCCTTGGGGCCACAGGATGTGGGTCATGCCGACGTTGCCGCAGGACGCGGTGTTCTTAGTCGGCCTTCTTTTGATCAAGGCGCTTGCGCTTTTCTTAACTGTATACGAAAGTAAGAAATGTGGATATTTCAGTAAAAGGGGGAGCGGCTGTTGAAAAAGCTGTATGGGGTTATTGGTTATCCGGTTGGACATTCTATGTCACCTATTATGCATAACGATGCTTTTGAGCGTTTAAATCTGGAAGGGTATTATCATGCGTTTGAAATTAATCCCGACAAGTTTGAAGCAGCGATAGAGGGGTTGAAAGCTTTGGATATTGAAGGGTTTAATGTCACCATTCCTTATAAAGTGAGAATCATGGAATATCTGGATGAAATTGATCCTTTAGCGAAAGAGATTGGAGCAGTTAATACTGTCGTCAATGAAAAAGGACGTTTTATTGGGTATAATACAGATGGAGAGGGATACGTGACGTCCTTACTCGACGCGCTCAATAAAAAAGATTTAACGGAGTGCACGGTATTAATCATTGGAGCGGGTGGAGCGGCAAGAGCTATTTATTTTACTCTTGCTACATATGAACAGCCGCCTAAACAGATTGATCTTTGTAATCGAACTCCAGCAAAAGCAGAGGAATTGATAGCGGATAATCCTGCACCGGTTGCATCTGCCTCTCTCTCGATTGAAGAAGCGGAAGCCTCACTGGAAAAATACGATATTATCATTAATACAACATCTGTCGGGATGCATCCATACACAGATGCGTCGCCTTTGCAACTTGATCGTTTGAAAAAAGGGGCTCTCGTTAGTGATATCATTTATAACCCCCTTGAGACGAAGTTATTAAAGGATGCTAAAAGCAGAGGGGCAATGATTCATAATGGAATCGGAATGTTTGTTATGCAAGGTGCACTGGCTTTTGAAAAATGGACAAATAAGCGTCCATATATAGAAGCCATGGAGGAAATCATATTAAAGAAGCTGGAACATAATAAAGAAGAGTAAGATGGAGGAACACAATGCTAACAGGTAAACAAAAACGTTTTTTACGCTCAAAGGCACATCATTTAACACCCATTTTCCAAGTGGGAAAAGGCGGCGTCAATGAAAATATGGTCAAGCAGATTGCTGATGTGCTGGAAGCGCGCGAGTTAATTAAAGTCAGCGTACTACAAAACTGTGAAGAAGACCGCTATACAGTGGCAGAAGAGCTGAGTACAGGGGCAAAAGCCGAGCTTGTACAGGTAATCGGAAATACGATTGTTCTATATAAAGAGTCAAGGGAAAATAAACAAATCGCTCTTCCTAACTAATCAGTAAAAGTGTGTGTTCAAAAAGGAGGTGAGGGAGAGTGACGAAGACCGACTGAAAACCGTCACGTCCTGTGGCGAACGTCGAATGGGTACTTCCGTACAAATAAATCCGACCGTCATTTTTCCCCGTACTTTTTGAACAATTCCTAAAAGGAGACGGAGATTGTTGAAGAAAATCGGTATTTTAGGCGGCACGTTTAATCCGCCTCATATGGGGCATTTAATTATGGCAAATGAAGTGAAGGATGCTTTATTGTTAGATGAAGTTTGGTTTATGCCTGCATATGTGCCTCCTCATAAAGAGAACGATGAATCAACAGAACCGCTTCATCGTTTAAAAATGATGGAAAGGGCTGTGAAAGGGAATTCGGACTTTCGTGTTCAAGCTATTGAGTTTGAAAGGGGCGGCACATCCTATACATATGAAACGATGATGATTTTGCGTGAACAATACCCGAAAGCGGTTTTTCATTTTATTATCGGAGGAGACATGATCGAGAGTTTAGCCGGGTGGTATCGAATTGAAGAACTGTTGAACTTGGTCACTTTTGTGGGAGTCAACCGTCCCGGTTATAATAGCCAATCTCCTTATCCTATTTTGCAGATAGAGGCCCCGCTGGTCGATTTATCTTCGTCACTTATTCGGGAGAAAGTCAAAAATGGGAAGACCATTCGCTATTTAGTCCCTGATGAAGTGAAAACCTATATAGAGGAGAATCATTTATATGGAACGTGAGAGAGCATTAGCGCTTGTGAAAGGCCAGCTGACGGAACATCGGTACATCCATACAATTGGTGTCATGGAAACCGCCATTGAGCTGGCTGAGCGTTATGGCGGGGATGTGGAAAAAGCGGAGCTGGCCGCTATTTTTCATGATTATGCTAAGTTTCGTTCAAAGGAAGAGATGAAGCAAATCATTATCGAGCAAAACATGCCCAAAGATTTGCTTGTTCATAATACAGAATTATGGCATGCCCCTGTGGGAGCCTATCTGGTTGAAAAAGAAGCGGGAATAACGGATCGTGATGTATTGGATGCCATTCGTTATCATACATCAGGGCGCCCCAATATGACGTTGTTAGAGAAGATTGTATATGTAGCGGACTATATTGAACCGGGCAGGATTTTTCCGGGGGCAAAAGAGGTAAGAGAGTTGGCCAAACAGGATTTGGACAAAGCTTTGATACAATCTTTAAGCAACACGATTATGTTTTTATTGAAGAAAAATCAAGCAATTTATCCAGATACGATTTTTACATATAACAATTTAGTTACAGGAGGTAAATAAATGCAAGATCGTGATTTATTATCAATGGTGGTTCAGGCGGCAGATGACAAAAGAGCAGATGATATGATTGTGTTAAATATGAAAGGAATCTCGTTAATTGCCGATTATTTCTTAATTTGTCATGGGAATTCAGACAAACAAGTTCAAGCGATTGCTCGTGAAATTAAAGAGCGTGCCAGTGAGAACGACATCCATGTGAAACGATTAGAAGGATTTGATGAAGCACGTTGGATACTCGTTGACCTGGGAGATGTTATTGCGCATGTATTCCATAAAGACGAGCGTTCTTATTATAATCTTGAACGACTATGGGGAGATGCGCCGGAAGTTGATATTCAAGAAGTGTTAAATTCATGAACTATGGCCGTTTTGCCTGCGTATATGACCGGTTGATGCAAGATGTTCCATATGATCAATGGGTGAAATACATTCAAGAGGAGCTTGCCCGAACAGGAATCCATCAGCCTAGAATACTGGATGTCGCCTGCGGAACAGGACAAGTGACCATTCGTTTAGCCAATGAAGGTTATGATGTGACAGGAATTGATTTATCCGATGACATGTTGATGATTGCCCAAGAAAAGGCGCAGCAAGAAGGTTTTTCTATTCCTTTATTCCAGCAAAACATGACGGAACTTGAATTAGGGGAGTCCTTTGATTGTGTGGGCATTTTTTGTGATTCGTTAAATTATTTACAGTCGGCTGAGGAAGTGCAGCAAACCTTTGCGGCGGTTTCCAGCCATCTAAGACAAGGCGGATTATTTTTATTTGACGTTCACTCCCCTTATAAAATGGATAAGGTGTTTGCTGAAGAAACGTTTGCTTATGCAGGAGATGATGCCTCTTATATTTGGGATTGCTTTGAGGGAGAACATGAGCATTCTGTCGAGCATGAACTGACGTTTTTTGTTCGAGATGAAACGGGGCGTTATGAACGTTTTGAGGAATCTCATCAGCAACGTACATTCTCTGCTGAAGTGTATGAGGAGTGGCTTCGTCAGGCGGGCTTTGATGATATACAAGTGACAGCCGATTTTTTAAGTCATTCACCAACAAATACAAGTGAACGTCTCTTTTTTTCGGCGATCAAAAAAAAATAAGCGCATGACCCCAAAGGGATGCTTTTCCCTTTGGGGTCATGCGCTAAATGAAAAATAATTTGATTAGAAGGATAATCGTTGACTTCTGTCAAAATGATATAGTTGAGGACTATGCATTGAATTGGTGATGAATTTGTTCAATGTCCTCATAATATTTTGCATGTGTTTGCTGAAACATATGTTCAAATAAAGGTCCAATCTCCGTCTCCAATACCTTAATTCCTTCCCCCGTAACGCCGCCTTTTACGGATACCTTCTCTTGCAAAGTCGGCAATGTAAATATCTCTTTTTCCAACAATTTTCCCATTCCCATAATCATTTGAGCAGCAAGTTCTGTTGCTGTTTCTTTTGAAATGTTTGTTTCCTTTACTGCAGCGGCAACAAATCTCTGTAAGAGAAAGCTAAAGAATGCCGGCCCGCAACTGACGATATCAGATGCAATCCTTGTAATAGAATGATCAATCATGACAGGATGAGATACTGCCGAGAACAATTCATATAAGGCTTGCTGGTACTTTTTGCTGCAACTTTTCCCATAAGTAAAGAGCGAAACACCCGCCAACGCCCTATTTGTGATGCTCGGTATGATACGAGCAACTTGACAATCAGAGACACTTTCAAGCTGTTCAACAGAAATAGGACTTGTAATGGATACGATACATTGATCAGGCTGTAAATCATGTTTCAGGTGTATTAAAAGGGGGTGAATATCCAATGGTTTGACACAGAGAAAAATAATGTCTGAGTGTTGAACCACTTCTTTCGCTGTTTTCACCACTTTTATTGAGGGATGCTGGGCTTTTATAGCATCGGCTTTTTTTATGGTACGATTTGTAATCGTTATGTTGCCGGGCTGTATTTTTTTCGATTCAAGCAATGCCTCAATCAATATCTTCCCCATATTTCCTGTTCCAATAAACCCTATGTTCACTGTTTCATCCCCTCCTTTATAAAGTGAAACTTCTTCCAGCAGAAAGCATTCCCTAACTGAAAGTAAACTGAACCAATCGGGTATATACTGTCCGTTTACTTCTATTTACAGAAGAGGGGGGTTCGGACAGTTCATGCGGGGTAAAAACTGCTCTCCTACACGATATGAAATCAATGATAACTTTATGAATACGAGTTGCCGGAAAGGAGAATGCATAGTGGAAATATCTAAACGAACTATAGTTTTCATTGCGATCGGATTTCTGTTTGTTTTTCTGTTATGGCTGTCTATCAATCGTTCTTCATCCGTTGAAACCGCTGCGTCCATGAATGAATGGGAGCAAGGGGTTCAAAAAGAGGAGGGGAAATCTTCCGGCGAACCGCAGTCGGTGACAATAGAAGAAGAGCATCAAGTTGTAGTAGATGTAAAAGGGGAAGTGCAACAACCAGGCGTATATGAGATGAAACAAGGTGACCGGGTTACGGATGCAATCGCATCAGCCGGGGGATTCCGTGAAAATGCAGATCAAAATCAAGTGAATTTAGCAGGAAAGCTAAAGGATGAAATGGTCATTTACGTTCCGAAAAAAGGAGAAATTCCATCCACGCCGATTCTCCCTCTACAACAAGGAGAATCCGCTGATTTAGTAAACATTAATTCTGCATCAAGTGAAGAATTACAGTCTTTGCCGGGGATTGGTCCGGCTAAAGCCGAAGCCATTATAACTTATCGGGAAGAGCAAGGGGGATTCGAAAAAAAAGAAGATTTGATGAATGTATCCGGTATCGGAGAGAAATCGTTTGAAAAGATTCAGGAACACGTCACCATTCAATAATGCAAAACGAAGAAATAAGAATATTGACGATATTTGATAAAAGCCGCTACACTAGAAAGAAAAGCGGAGGCGACTGTTCAGCTCGTGGAGAAAACAGGGATTGATCCATAAGGCGCTTTTTGTCTTATGAGAGCAATCATCTTTTTCCGTGCTGAGCTAGGAGCCGCAGCTAGACAACAAGAAAAGCGGAGATCGTCCACACCTATGTAACATTTATAGCTTCTGAGAAGGAGGAAATAAAATGACGAGAAAAAGCTGGGATGAATATTTTTTGGAAATTGCAGAAGTAGTAGCAACCCGTTCGACGTGTCAACGATTACATGTGGGATGTGTTATCGTAAAAGACAAACACATCGTATCGACCGGCTATAACGGATCGATTCATGGCCACGACCATTGTCATGATGTTGGCTGCTTAAAGGATCAGAATGGACGTTGTATTCGTTGTCTTCATGCCGAAGAAAATGCGGTTTTACATGCTGATAGACACTTGCTGAAAGGGGCGACGGCATATATTACACATGAATCATGCGAAAAGTGTTCCAAAACGCTGGCCCAATCAGGTGTTAAAAAGGTCGTATATCGCAATGCTTATCCAAATGAGTGGAATCAATATTTCTTAAAAGATATTGAAGTGATTCACCTGCCTGATGATAAGAAAGAAAAGGTGTAACCATCTGTGGGGGAGGAACTCCCACGGATGGAAATTTCCTTTATGGCTTTTTCAAGAACAAGTAAAAGGTTTATTGACCAATGGAGGTGTTTACACATGTGAATGATAGGGGGCATGAAAGGGTATTGGGTGTATACTGCAATATCCGTACTGGTATTATTTATGTGTTTAGCTGTAAAAGAACCGATTCTATGGATGCTTCCAGCTGTTTATTTTGTTTGGATGTACCGTTCTTTGCCTCAGCTTATCTTTTATGTCAGCTTTACAGCTGCCGCTTTATTATCCTTCCATTACGTTATAAATGAACAACAGAATCAAACCGCGCTTTCTCCTTCACAAACCTTCTTTCAAGGGCGCATCTCCACCATCCCCGATATCAATGGACAAACTCTTTCTTTTAAGTTCCGACTTTCCGAAGAAACGGTTATTGTAAGATATACCATTCCTTCAAAAGAGAAAAAGAATGAACTTCAGCAGTTAAAAACAGGACTCTCCTGTCGTTTGGCCGGTAAACTGGTCAAGCCGGAAACAGAGAGAAATGCAGGGACATTTAATTATGAACGTTATTTGTATCAGCAACGGATTCATTGGATATTGCAGGTTTCAGATTTATCTGTTGAGCAATGCCGTGACGATTTCAGAATGAGTGATATTTTTTCTCGCTGGAGGGAAACGGGGATCCGCTTTATTGGAGAATATGTCGAGCAACCGGCAGCAGGAATGATGCAGGCTCTCATTTATGGGGAGAGAAAACATATAAGCCAAGAGACGCTGCAGCATTATCAAGAAGGCGGCATAATTCACTTACTGGCTATATCGGGTTTGCACGTTAGCTTTTTAGCGGGAATGATTTTTTACTTGTTGATTCGAATAGGAATCACCCGGGAAAGGGCAACCCTATCTTTACTGCTTATTCTTCCGTTCTACGCAGTCATAGCGGGCGCTGCTCCTTCGGTTATAAGGGCCGTTATGATGACAGTGTTGATTTTGATTGTCTTGTTCATGAAAACGCCGATGACGCCTCATGATGCCATCAGCCTCACGTTTCTTCTGATGTTGGGTGCAGATCCATACTATATCTACCATATAGGGTTCCAGTTATCATTTGTCGTGAGCTTTTTCCTTATTATGTCCAATTGGCTTATCGAAAACATCTCTTCTTCTTTTTGGGGCCAATTACTGGCCGCCAGCATCGTCTCCCAGTTAAGTTCTTTACCACTGATTTTATATCACTTTTATCAAATATCACTTTTAAGCCTCCCTCTGAATTTATTGTTCATTCCCTTTTTTTCCATAGTTGTTCTTCCGGCATGTTTATGTATTTTATGTTTGCTCCTAATCGTTCCCTCCTTGGGAGAGGCGCTTGCCCTTTTATTAAACATGCTGCTGGATGTAAGCAATTTTCTAGTTGCCTTTGCGGTAACGTTTCCTCATACCCGGTTAATTTTTGGACAGCCGTCTTTTTTGGTTGCTGCAAGTTTATATATGGGACTGCTTTGGTTGTTTGCGGCATGGGAAAGTAATGGGAAGCAGCGTGTGTGGGCTGGAGGCTGTCTCGTTCTGTTAATGCTATTCCAATATTACCAATTTCACATGAGCGCAGAGGGACGTGTGACCGTAATTGATGTGGGGCAAGGAGACAGCATTTTAATTGAGCTTCCTTATCGAAAAGGTGTGTATTTAGTGGACACGGGTGGTGCGGTATCGTTCGAAAAAGAATCTTGGCAAGAAAAAAGACATTCATTTGAAGTCGGGAAAGATGTGCTGCTTCCGTTTTTTTATGCACGGGGAATTCGCCAAATCGATAAATTGTTTATTACACATGGCGATTATGACCATGCTGGCGCTGCTGAAACCATCTTAAACAATGTAAAGGTTCAAGAACTCGTAATAGGAAAAAAGGATTCGTTAGATGAATTAGAAGAAAAGTTGGTTAAGCAATCCCGATCTCAAGGAATAGAAGTGATATCCGCAGAAAAAGGGGACATGTGGAGGGAAGGGAATTTTTCTTTTTACGTGTTATCTCCAACAGGAAACGAAAAATCAAAAAATGACCAGTCACTTGTCCTCTATACAAAGCTTGGAGGGCTCACGTGGCTGTTTACGGGTGATTTGGAGCTTAGCGGAGAGGAACAGCTCGTGAAGGATTTTCCGCTTCTGAGAGCGGATGTTTTGAAAGTAGGTCACCATGGAAGTAAAACCTCCAGTTCTTCTTTGTTGTTAGATCATATCAAACCAAAAGCGGCCATTATTTCAGTGGGGAAGCATAATCGTTATCAACATCCCCACTCCTCTGTTATCAAAGAATTAGAAAACAGGAAGGTCATCATTTTTCGTACCGACCAGAATGGAGCCGTTCATTATAGATTTCGTCAAAACAAAGGAACCTTCCACTGGCAAATTCCATAACATATAACAAATATAAAAAGAGGATGACTCCAAAGGTTGTAAAGCATGCCTTTTGAGTCATCCTCCTGAAAGAACCGATCATGAGAATCCAGTAAAATCAAGGATTCAATGACGAGTCCTCTCAGTAAAAAATCATTTTTGTGGCCTGTTTAGAACTCATGGGACAGCCACTTTCCGCCTCCTGAAAGCAGGCGGAATGATATCATGTGGGATATCAAGATGCGACTAATTGTACGATAGTTGCAATGATAAACATTGTTGCGAAAAATCCGAATGAAACGACAAATCCTACACCTGAATCGACTGCATCGTTTCGTGTACTTTGGACATTTTTCTCAAACTGATTCACAGCTACCCCTCCTATTTCATTCTTTAGTATAAGGCAAAAATATGAAAAAATCCATATACAAGAAACCGTTTTCCTTTGCTGACAAGAGTTGTCACAAATAGTTCAAGGTCTGCTGTCCATAATAATTGGAAAGGGACACTCACTGACAAAAAAGTATCCTAGGGCTTCTTTTGTCAGTGTTTATCATAGATCAGGGAATTGCTTTTCGTCTGCAATTCCCTTTGCTTATGACTATAAGTTGGACAACTTGTAAAAAAGCCTTAATCTTTGTACGATGGTAAAGAAGAAAAAAGAAGGAATGGGAGAGGCAAACGCTTGGTATTGCATAGTTGGAAAAAAGTGAACAAAGATCAGTTGTCGCCTATTTATTTACTATACGGAACAAATGCATTTTTAGTAAAAGAAACAAGAAAAAAAATTATTGATGCGGCATTGAATGAAGAAGAGCAAAGTTTCAATTTATCGACTTACGATTTGGAAGAGGTTCCTGTAGAGCAGGGGGTTGAAGATGCAGAAACATTGCCGTTCTTTGGAGAAAAGCGTGTAGTTGTTTTAAATAATGCGGTGTTCTTGACGTCCGAAAAGTCAAAGGAAAAAGTAGCGCATAATGTAGAAAAGCTGCAGCAATACATTGAGGAGCCTACCCCTTTTACAGTGATGGTCATCGTTGTGCCTTATTCAAAGCTGGATGAACGAAAGAAAATTACCAAGTTATTGAAAAAGAGAGCAGAATGCATTGAAATGAATGAACTGGGGGAAGAAGACATCCGAACATGGATTGACAATGAGTTAAAAACATCGTCCGTTGCGATGACAGAAGGGGCAAAACAGCTGTTTTTACAGTTGACCGGCCTTAATTTGACGGTGGTTTTAAATGAATTGCAAAAACTTGTATTGTACACGGGAGAAGGGCAAACGATTACGGAAGAAATCGTTTCATTGTTGGTGGCAAGATCACTGGAACAGAATGTTTTCTCGCTTGTTGATGCTGTAGTGAAGCAAGACTCTATGAAGGCAATGCACCTGTATCGGGATTTACTCCAAAATAACGAAGAGCCTATTAAGATATTATCGCTATTGGCTACTCAGTTTCGTTTGATTTACCATTCGAAGCTGTTGGGAAATCAAGGATATGGCCAGCAGCAAATTGCCCAATCTTTGAAAGTCCATCCGTTCCGTATTAAGCTTGCTTTGCAGCAAAGCAAACTGTTTAGCGAAGATCAGTTGCAGGCCATCATGAAGGAACTTGCAGAAGCGGATTACGAAATGAAAATGGGGAAAATGGATAAGTCGCTCATATTGGAACTTTTTTTCTTGAGAACTGTAAAGGAAGCCCGTTAATGCGGGATAAAAGAAAGTCAGCATAATAAAAAACACTTCTCCAGCTGGAGAAGCGTTTTTTATTATGCTGATAATCCGTTAACTTGTTTAGCTAAACGAGATTTTTGACGAGCAGCAACGTTTTTGTGGATAAGACCTTTACGAGCAGCTTTGTCTAATTTTTCAGAAGCTACTAAGAAAGCAGCTTTTGCGTTCTCGATATCGCTGTTTGCTACTAATGCTTCAACCTTTTTGATTGCAGTACGCATTGTAGATTTAACTTGAGCGTTTTGTGCACGACGAGCGTCGCTAGTTTTTACGCGTTTAATCGCAGATTTAATGTTTGGCATCTATTTCACCTCCCGAAATTGCTAAAAATCGAGATTATGTTAAACTCGACATTTTTTACAGTTAGAACACATGATATTCTATCAAACCGGCAAAAAGAATGCAATAGAATATCGAGATGATTTTTTTAAGGATGTTCAAAAACTCCGGGAAAAATCGCTGTCGAATTTCTTTGTCACTCTGCCTCTTCGGTCCTCACGTATTACCACAATACGCTCCGGTCCTCGAGTCTATCGTTCCGCGAACTTCTCGGCTCTTTTTGTCCTCCTTTTTGAACATGAACTTCGATATAAACATATATGGACAGATGAATGAACAGATGATGAATAGGTGAGAATACAAATACCTTTCCAACAGCTGTTGTTTTTCCGTACTTAATCATTGTACGAGGAAAGTCAAAAAATAGCTACTGCAGAAATATTAGTAAATATTTCTATGGGAATAAGAGCGGCCTGCAGTACACATTAAGGATAGTACATATTAGACTGGGAGGAAGGATTGTGGAACAAAATCTAGATTTAAGCCGATACAATGTTCGTACAGATTTAGCAGTCGAAGCCCATGAAATGACGATTCAAGAAAAAGAGAAGAAAAAGACACAGCAACGCGCACATATTGAAGGAGTCATTATCAAGGAGAGGGATGTACAGGGCATTAAAGTAACCTCTGTAGAGATTACCGAGCAGGGAGCCCAAACGATCAATAAGAAAAAAGGGCAGTATTTGACTCTTGAAGCCCAAGGGATCCGCGAGCAGGATACGGATATGCAAAAAACGATGGAAGAAGTGCTGGCGAAAGAACTTCACCATTTTATTAAACAACTGGGTATCTCAGACCAGGCGAGTTGTCTTGTGGTCGGTTTAGGAAACTGGAATGTAACGCCAGACGCTCTTGGACCAATGGCTGTTGAAAATTTATTAATTACAAGACATTTGTTTGAACTGGATCCTCAAGACGTGGAAGACGGCTTTCGCCCGGTCAGTGCAATCGCCCCGGGTGTCATGGGGTTAACGGGAATTGAAACAAGTGACATCATTTTTGGAGTGGTCCAAAAGACAAAACCTGATTTTGTCATTGCGATCGATGCCCTTGCAGCCCGCTCCCTTGAACGGGTAAATGCCACCATCCAAATTTCGGATACAGGTATCCATCCGGGGTCAGGTGTGGGAAACAAGCGAAAAGAAATCAGTTATGAAACATTGGGAATTCCTGTTATCGCACTTGGAATACCGACAGTGGTAGATGCAGTTTCTATCACGAGTGATACGATTGATTTCATTTTGAAGCATTTTGGCCGTGAGATGAAAGAACAAGGCAAGCCATCTAAAGCACTTATTCCGTCCAGTATGGCATTTGGGGAGAAAAAGACGCTGACAGATGAAGATTTACCAGAAGTCGAGCAGCGTCAAACCTACCTTGGATTAATTGGAACATTGCCGGATGAGGAAAAGCGACGCCTTATTCATGAAGTTCTCTCTCCTTTGGGGCATAATTTAATGGTTACGCCAAAAGAAGTGGATATGTTTATCGAGGATATGGCCAATGTGGTAGCAAGCGGGTTGAATGCCGCTTTACATCATGAAGTCGATCAAGACAATATAGGAGCGTACACTCATTAAATATATCAATCCGCATAACCGAAGTGGCTGTCCCATAAGCCTCTAAATAAACACAAAACCTGATTTTTACTGAAAGGCCCCGTCACATAACCCTTGGTTTTACTGGATTTTCATGACGGGGCCTTTCAGGAGGATGGGTCAAAAGGGTTTCTTTTTCCCCTTTTGACCCATCCTCTTTCGTTTCGTTTTTCACGAGTTCTATTCAACAGGGCTTGTACATATAAATGGTACAGAGAAGCTTTGAAAGGGTGAGAACATGAAATTCGGGCGGCCAAGTGAAGTAATCGTCTCAGTAAACGGAGCTATCATCCGTAAATTTATTATTGTGTTCGTACTAGGATTGGTCATGCTATTTGTGATGGTCGGGATGCTGACGTCCCTAAAGCCTCAATATCGAATTTCTTCCTCTTCCTTGGGGGAAGTAACGGACGAGTTATCAATTTCTTCATTTGTACATTTATTCTCGTATGAAAATCATTATTTCAAACAGGCGCTTTCGCCAGATATTCCTACGCCGAGCTATTTCAATGAGCTATTTCAATTTGCAACACGGGTCAATCTGGATGATCCGAGAAGCTTGCTTGGAAATGAACTTCCAGGCTTTTATCATTTTGATAGTGAAATTATTGTGGCGGAAGAAGGGTTGGATTATACAACCATTCCATATGAATCGGCACCTCCTTTGGAAGTATTGATGGCAGAAAGAGAAGCAAGCATTCAAAATTTAGAGTTGGACAAGCCTGATGGGGATAAGGAACCGATTCAGCCTCCGGCTTTATCGACAAATGGTAAAAATGTTGTCTTCATTTATCACACTCACAGCAGTGAATCGTATTTACCCCATTTAAAAGGAGTGACCGAGCCAGATGCCGCTTTTCACTCAAAAGTTAATATCACGATGGTGGGGGAAAAATTGGCGGAGGAACTAACAGAACGAGGAATCGGGTCGCAAGTAAATGTGGAGGATATGAACCAGAAGTTAAAGCAAAAAGGCTGGAATTATTCTAAATCTTATGCCGCTTCCCGGGAGGTCGTTCAATCAGCCCTTGCTTCCAATCGTGAATTGCAATATTTATTTGATCTCCACCGTGATGCAAACCGCAGAGAAGCGACGACGGTTGCCATCAACGGGAAAGACTATGCCAAAATTGCTTTTATCATTGGAGGGGAAAATGTCAACTACGAACAAAATGTAAAATTGGCGAAAGATCTTCATAGTTTAATTAATAAAAAATATCCAGGCTTGAGCAGAGGGGTGATCACGAAAAGAGGAAAAGGAACGAATGGTAAGTTTAATCAAGATCTTTCTCAAAATGCCATTTTGTTTGAATTTGGCGGCGTAGATAACTCCTTTGAAGAGTTGTATCGGACGGCTGAAGCGGTAGCGGACATTTTTAGTGAATATTATTGGGAAGCGGAAAAAGTCAATGGAACAGTGGAGTCTAAACAATAATTGTTTGAACAGGTAATGTTTTCATGAAGAAACGTCCATACTGATTAATAAGAAGCGCCTTGTTAAAGGAGAACAAGATGGTTAAGTTCATGATGAAAACCTTCATGTTGACGACGATATTATTGTTTGGAGTATTGCTGGGTATGCAGTTGGCAAATGATGGAATGATTAAGATGAAAGGATATAAAGATCCCGATTTTTCAAGTGCCTTTACGGTTTCGAAAACGAAAGAAGGGGAAGTGGAAGCCTCCGTGTTGGGTTCAAGGGTCAGGACGGAGGATTTGCAGCAAAAGCAACAAAAATTGGAAGAACATAAGGCCTTTAATTTTTTTTCTTCATTTGGAAGAAGGTTTGCAGATATGATTCATTCCGCCATCAACAAGGCAGTTGGCCAATAGCGATGAAGAATGGACATCAGGATGCAGCATGATCGAAAAGGGCAACGAAACGGCCAATGTCATTTTCTAATGACATTGGCTGTATGGTAATGATATAATTTACCCTAGTGTATATGCTTGTTGAGTTTTAGTAGGAGTGAAATATGTGATGAATAAAGAATCAAGATTAGAAAGACGATCTAAAATTCGTAACTTCTCGATTATCGCCCATATCGATCATGGAAAATCGACACTGGCAGATCGTATTTTAGAGAAAACGAATGCGTTGACGCAGCGTGAAATGAAAGCCCAGCTTTTGGACTCGATGGATTTAGAGCGTGAACGGGGAATTACGATTAAATTAAATGCTGTTCAGCTTAATTATAAAGCGAAGGACGGAAATGATTATATTTTTCATTTAATAGATACACCGGGGCACGTCGACTTTACATATGAAGTGTCTCGAAGTCTGGCTGCCTGTGAAGGGGCGATTCTTGTTGTGGATGCGGCACAAGGAATTGAAGCTCAGACATTGGCGAACGTATATTTAGCACTGGATAATGATTTGGAAATTTTACCGGTTATCAATAAAATCGATTTGCCAAGCGCAGATCCGGAGCGTGTGCGCCAAGAAGTGGAAGATGTAATTGGGCTTGACGCATCGGAAGCGGTGCTTGCTTCTGCAAAAGCCGGAATCGGTATTGAAGAGATTTTAGAACAAATCGTAGAAAAGGTACCGGCACCAAGCGGAGACCCGGAAGGTCCGCTACAAGCGTTGATCTTTGACTCTTTATACGATGCATATCGTGGGGTTGTAGCCTACATTCGCGTTGTGGAAGGTACGGTTAAAGTAGGCGATAAAATCAAAATGATGGCTACTGGAAAAGAGTTTGAGGTGACAGAAGTCGGTGTATTTACACCAAAGACGACCCTAAGAGACGAATTGACAGTAGGAGATGTAGGATTCTTAACGGCAGCCATTAAAAATGTTGGAGATACACGCGTCGGGGATACCATTACGCATGCAAAAAATGGAGCGACAGAGCCGCTTCCAGGTTATCGTAAATTAAATCCGATGGTATTCTGTGGGTTATATCCAATCGATACAGCCAAATACAATGATTTACGTGAAGCGTTGGAGAAACTGGAATTAAATGATTCGGCTTTACAATTTGAACCTGAAACGTCACAAGCCTTAGGCTTTGGATTCCGTTGCGGATTTTTAGGTCTATTGCATATGGAAATCATTCAAGAACGTATTGAACGTGAATTCAATATTGATTTGATTACGACGGCTCCAAGCGTAATTTACGATGTCTTTTTAACGGATGGAGAGAAAATCGCGGTCGATAATCCATCCAATATGCCGGATCCGCAAAAAATTGATCGTATTGAAGAACCATATGTGAAAGCAACCATTATGGTTCCGAACGATTATGTAGGGACCGTCATGGAATTGTGTCAAAAGAAACGCGGAAACTTCATCACGATGCAATATTTGGATGAAAATCGTGTCAGCATTATCTATGAAATTCCTTTATCGGAAATTGTATATGATTTCTTTGATCAGCTAAAATCAAGTACAAAAGGCTATGCTTCCTTTGACTATGAGCTGATCGGCTATAAAGCATCAAAATTAGTGAAGATGGATATTTTATTGAACGCCGAGCAAGTCGATGCGCTTTCGTTCATTGTCCATCGCGATTCCGCTTATGAACGCGGGAAAGTAATTGTGGAAAAGTTGAAGGATCTTATTCCGCGTCAACAGTTCGAGGTTCCGATTCAAGCAGCGATCGGCCAAAAAATCGTGGCGCGTTCAACGATTAAGGCAATGCGTAAAAATGTGTTAGCGAAATGTTACGGCGGTGACATTTCCCGTAAACGTAAGCTTCTTGAAAAGCAAAAAGAAGGTAAAAAACGTATGAAACAGGTTGGGTCGGTCGAGGTGCCTCAAGAGGCATTCATGGCAGTTCTGAAAATGGACGACAGCAATAGTAAAAAGTAATTCTAAGGGCGGCTTGAAGGGAGAGATTCTCATCCTTCAAGCCGCCCTTGTCCATTGGCAGTTTGAGTGAGATCCTTTCCTGGCGTAATAATTCAAGGCAGTAAAACAACAATGCTTAGAACTTACTCATAAGCTCTAAGCTTTTCTAATAAATCGAAAAAAGGTGTGAGGTAAATGGTACAAGCCGCATATTTGCATATTCCGTTTTGTCATCATATTTGCCATTACTGTGATTTCAATAAGGTGTTTTTTGACAACCAGCCTGTTGATGACTATTTAGATGCAATGGAACAAGAAATGAAAAATACGGTTGGAAAACACGGTCAGAATAGGTTGAAAAGCATTTTTGTAGGAGGAGGCACTCCGACGGCACTGACGGAATCGCAGTTAGATAAGTTTCTGGAAATGACCCGTAAACACCTTTCGTTAGAAGAAAATGGAGAATTTACATTTGAGGCCAATCCAAATGAACTGACCGAGAAAAAGCTTCAGCTATTAAAAGACTATGGGGTTAATCGTTTAAGCATTGGGGTACAAACATTCAATGATGAACTTTTAAAAAGTATCGGGCGTGTTCATACGAAGAAAGAAGCGGTCAAAACCATTCAGAGAGCAAGAGAGATAGGGTTTCAAAATCTCAGCCTTGACTTGATGTACAGTTTGCCGGGACAAACAATGGAAGATTTTTCTGACACATTGCAACAAGCGTTTGAGCTGGATATTGACCATATGTCAGCATATTCTTTAATCATCGAACCGAAAACGGTGTTTTATAATTTGATGCGAAGAGGGAAATTGAACGTTCCCCCTCAAGAAACAGAAGCAAAAATGTACGATGAATTGATGGTGCAAATGGAGAAACGTGGTTTCCGTCAGTATGAAATCAGCAACTTTGCAAAGAAGGGTTTTGAAAGCCGACATAACTTAACGTATTGGAACAATGAAGAATATTACGGAATTGGAGCGGGAGCTCATGGGTACGTTCAAGGGGTAAGAAGAGCCAATATCGGACCTATCAATAAATACATTGACGCCGTCTCACAAAGCGGATTTGCTTATATAGAAGATCATGAGGTCACAAAAACGGAAATGATGGAAGAAGAGATGTTTTTAGGCCTTCGTAAAACGGAAGGTGTTTCTAAATCGACCTTCAAACAAAAGTATGACATAGAACTGAATGATGTGTTTGGTGAACAAGTGCGTGAACAAATGGAAAAGGGTTTACTGACAGAAAACGAGGAATGTTTTTATTTAACGCGCAAAGGCAGGTTTCTCGGGAATGAAGTATTTCAGGCTTTTATTGGTGTAATCTAATCGTTGACATTGCCAAAGTGATTTGGTAATTTATTAATAGATTTAGCACTCACTATAGATGAGTGCTAACAGAGGTGATGACATGTGCTTACAGATCGACAATTATTGATTTTACAAGTCGTTGTTGATGATTTTATTCGATCTGCACAACCTGTCGGATCAAGAACCTTATCTAAAAAAGAAGAAATCAATTTCAGTTCTGCTACCATTCGAAATGAAATGGCAGACCTGGAAGAATTGGGGTTTATTGAAAAGACACATAGTTCCTCGGGTCGAGTTCCTTCAGAGAAAGGTTATCGTTATTATGTAGATCATTTATTATCACCGCAATTATTGACTGTTTCTGATACGACTAAAATTAAATCGGTGTTTGCTGAACATATTGTAGAATTGGAAGCCGTTGTTCAAAAATCTGCGCAAATTTTGTCGGAGATGACCAACTTGACATCGATCGTATTGGGACCGAGAGTGGTGAATCATAAATTAAAGCAGATTCAAATGATTCCCTTATCGACAGAAACTGCCGTGGCTATTATTGTGACAGATACAGGACATGTAGAAAGCAAAACATTGACGCTGCCTGGTTCTGTGAATCCGTCTGATATTGAAAAAATGGTTAATATTTTAAATGAACGCCTGGCAGGTGTTCCGATTACCGAATTAAAGGATAAGATGTATAAAGAAGTTGCGATGCTGCTTAAATCGCATATTACCAATTATGAACATCTTTTCTTAATGATGCAAAATGCTTTGCACCTCAAAGTCGACGAAAAGGCATTTATCGGTGGGAAAACGAATATGTTAAGCCACCCTGAGTTCCATGATGTAGGCAAAATTCAATCTCTTTTGAGGATGATAGAGCAAGAGCAGCAATTGTATCAGTTATTGCGTGGCAATAAAGTTGGGATTGATGTGAAAATCGGACGGGAAAATGAAGTGAGCGAGATGGAAAATTGCAGCTTAATTACAGCGAGTTATACGATTGGAGATGAGCAGCTTGGAACGGTTGCCATTTTAGGGCCCACTCGGATGCCATATTCCCGTATCATTAGTTTGCTCCAGCTTATTTCATCCGATTTATCAAATGCCTTAACAAGGTTGTATCAAAATAAATAGGTGGGGTTATATTGGTTAACGGGCAGAAGTGGATAAATCACTTCGTCTTATCACTCATAATCTTGTTGCTAATAAAATATAGTCTCCATGGCAGCCTTTATATGTTAGGCTGATGGGGCGTTAAATTAATTCGGCTCTAATGAATGGTCATTTATTCCTTGCAAAGGCAGGAATCTTGCCGTTCATTGGGGCGGAAAAAATGTTCATATTATTAAAGGGAGGTGAATTCGTTGACAAACGAAAAGCAAACGACAGAAGAACATGTAACAGAAGTACAAAGCGAAGAAACAGAAGTGGAGCATGTGCAAGATCAGCAAGCGGAAGGTGAACAGGTGGAAGAGGCTAATCCTTTAGAAAAAGAATTGGCAGAGCTGAAAGCCAAGCTTGAGGAAGAAGAAAACCGCTATTTGCGTCTTCAAGCCGATTTTGATAATTTCCGCCGTCGTACTCGTTTAGATGCTGAAGCTGCACAAAAGTATCGTGCGCAAAGCTTAGTGACGGATATATTACCGGCTCTTGATAATTTTGAAAGAGCGTTAAAAGTGGATACAGAAGATGAACAGTTGAAGGCTGTGCTGCAAGGAATGGAAATGGTGTACCGTCAGCTTCTTGAAGCCCTTCAAAAAGAAGGATTAGAAGTGATTGAAGCGGTCGGTCAAGTTTTCGATCCGTATCAACATCAAGCGGTCATGCAAGTGGAGGAAGCTTCATTTGAACCGAATACAGTGGTGGAAGAATTCCAAAAAGGCTATAAACTAAAGGACAAAATCATTCGTCCATCCATGGTAAAAGTAAATCAATAATCTTACATAATGACTTTAGGAGGTAAGTTCAGTGAGTAAAATCATTGGTATCGACTTAGGAACAACTAACTCTTGTGTCGCTGTATTAGAAGGCGGCGAACCGAAAGTAATTCCAAATCCGGAAGGAAACCGCACAACTCCATCAGTTGTTGCATTCAAAAATGGTGAGCGTCAAGTTGGGGAAGTGGCAAAACGCCAGGCGATTACAAACCCTAACACCATCATTTCTGTTAAACGCCATATGGGTACAGGCCATAAAGTAGAAGCAGAAGGCAAACAATATACGCCTCAAGAAATCTCTGCGATTATTTTACAACACTTGAAATCTTATGCAGAAGATTATTTAGGAGAGCCTGTAACAAAAGCGGTTATTACCGTACCCGCTTACTTCAATGATGCTGAACGTCAAGCAACAAAAGACGCTGGGAAAATTGCGGGCTTGGAAGTGGAGCGTATTATCAATGAGCCGACAGCTGCAGCATTAGCTTACGGTTTAGATAAAACGGAAGAAGATCAAACGATTTTAGTATACGACCTTGGGGGAGGTACATTCGACGTATCCATCCTTGAATTGGGCGACGGCGTATTTGAAGTTCGCGCGACAGCTGGTGACAACCGTCTTGGCGGTGACGATTTTGACCAAGTCATCATCGACTATTTAGTAGCCGAATTCAAAAAAGAAAACGGAATTGATTTGTCTCAAGATAAAATGGCGCTTCAACGCTTGAAAGATGCGGCTGAAAAAGCGAAAAAAGACTTATCAGGTGTAACATCAACACAAATTTCTTTACCGTTTATTACAGCTGGTGCGGCTGGCCCTCTTCACTTGGAGGTAACTTTATCACGCGCTAAATTTGATGAGTTATCAGCTCACTTAGTAGAGCGTACAATGGGACCTGTCCGCCAAGCACTTCAAGATTCTGGCCTATCGTCAAGTGAAATTGATAAAGTTATCTTGGTTGGTGGTTCAACACGTATTCCTGCTGTACAGGAAGCGATCAAGAAAGTAACTGGAAAAGAGCCTCATAAAGGCGTTAACCCTGACGAAGTAGTAGCGTTGGGTGCAGCGGTTCAAGGCGGCGTGTTAACAGGTGATATTAAAGATGTTGTCTTGCTTGACGTTACTCCGCTTTCATTAGGGATTGAAACAATGGGCAGTGTGTTCACGAAATTAATCGACCGTAACACAACAATCCCGACAAGCAAGTCACAAGTGTTCTCGACAGCTGCCGATAACCAAACGGCTGTAGACATCCATGTGCTTCAAGGTGAGCGCCCGATGGCTGGCGACAACAAAACGTTAGGTCGATTCCAATTAACGGATATCCCGCCGGCACCACGCGGCATTCCGCAAATTGAAGTGACGTTTGATATCGACAAAAACGGTATCGTAAATGTTCGTGCGAAAGATTTGGGTACAAACAAGGAGCAAGCAATTACCATCCAATCATCTTCAGGTCTTTCAGATGAAGAAATCGAACGCATGGTAAAAGAAGCGGAAGATAATGCAGATGCGGATAAAAAGCGTAAAGAAGAAGTGGAACTTCGCAACGAAGCAGACCAATTAGTGTTCACAACTGAAAAGACATTAAAAGATTTAGAAGGCAAAGTGGACGAAGCAGAAGCAGCAAAAGCAAACGAAGCGAAAGATGCATTGAAAGCTGCGATTGAGAAAAATGAACTTGAAGAAATTCGCGCGAAAAAAGATGCTCTTCAAGAAATCGTTCAACAACTGACAATGAAGCTTTACGAACAAGCTCAGCAAGCGGCTCAAGCAGCACAAGGCGGTCAAGCTGAAGGCCAAGCGAAAAAAGACGACAACATCGTAGACGCTGAATTCGAAGAAGTAGACGATAAATAAGAAAAGCGGAGGCGACTGTTCAATCTTGAGAGACGTTGTGGCTTCTGACTGGGAAACCGCTTTTTGGTTTCATGGTCAGAAGTGAAACGGCTGAAAGATTAGGAGCCGGAGCTGGACAGCAAAAGAATTGAAGCCTAAAAGGGCGACGTTCTGTTATAACAACGGTGAATTCAAAAAAGTCAAAGTCAGGCTTGCCTTGACTTTGACTTTTTTTGATTCAAGTAAAAGGTTGCAGTCAAAATGCCGTTAATGATACAATTACCTTTATGTGAAAGGAAGCGGGAGTGAATATTCATGAGTAAGCGAGATTACTATGAAGTTCTTGGTGTAAGTAAAAGCGCCACAAAAGAAGAGATAAAAAAGGCTTATCGAAAGCTTTCAAAAAAATATCATCCGGATATTAACAAAGAGGCAGATGCAGCCGAAAAATTTAAAGAGATTAAAGAAGCGTATGAAGTATTGAGTGATGATCAAAAGAAAGCTCACTACGATCAATTTGGCCATACGGATCCAAATCAAGGTTTTGGTGGTTTCGGCGGCGCAGACTTTGGCGGCGGCTTTGGATTTGAAGATATCTTCAGTTCCATTTTTGGCGGCGGCAGACGACGTGATCCGAACGCTCCGAGACAGGGTGCAGATTTACAGTACACGATGACTTTATCTTTTGAGGAAGCGGTGTTCGGGAAAGAAACGACGATTGACATTCCACGTGAGGAAACATGTGATACATGTCACGGATCAGGAGCAAAACCGGGATCAAAAGTTGAAACATGTTCACACTGTCAAGGTGCAGGACAAGTGAGTGTAGAACAAAATACACCATTTGGACGCATCGTTAATCGCCGTGCTTGTCATCATTGTAATGGAAAAGGCAAAATCGTCCGTGAAAAGTGTGGAACGTGTCATGGGGCGGGCCGCATAAATAAAACTAAAAAAATCAATGTGAAAATTCCGGCAGGTGTAGACGATGGTCAACAACTGCGTATCAGCGGTCAAGGTGAGCCGGGCTTTAACGGTGGACCTGCAGGGGATTTATATGTTGTATTCCACGTTCGACCACATGAGTTTTTCGAACGAGATGGGGACGACATTTATTGTGAAATGCCTCTAACATTTGCACAAGCAGCGCTTGGAGATGAAATTGAAGTGCCTACGCTGCATGGAAAAGTGAAGCTGAAAATTCCGGCAGGCACACAAACAGGAACGAAATTCCGCCTAAAAGCAAAAGGTGTGCCAAATGTAAGAGGATACGGACAGGGAGATCAGCATATTATTGTTCGCATTATCACACCGACGAAACTATCTGACAAACAAAAACAGCTTTTGCGTGAATTTGCAGAGTTAAGCGGTCAAGATGTCGTGGATGAACAGCATGATTCGTTTTTTGCGAAAGTGAAAAGAGCCTTTAAAGGCGAATAAGAGGGTGTCCCAAACATACAGCTGTACGTTTGGGACACCTTTCTGTGATGAATTGTGATCAATAAGTAATTTCATCGTACGGGAATGAAAAGTGTTCTGACGGAAAAAATGGAAAGTAGCATATAAGTGTGTGTTCAAAAAGGAGGACAAAAAGGACCGAGAAGTTCACGGAAGCGTCGCTTTGAGCAACGGAGCGCATGGTGTTAATACGTGAGTAGCGTCCAATGTAGCTGACGCCGAAATTCGACAGGCATTTTTCCCGGACTTTTTGAACATCCGCTATAAAGTAAACGGATTGGAGTTGGTAGAGATGAAGTGGTCTGAAATTTGTATTCATACAACGAGTGAAGCAATTGAGCCGATATCAAACATCTTACATGAGGCAGGTGCCAGCGGAGTTGTGATAGAAGATCCGAATGATTTATTGCAAGAAAGAGATACCACTTTCGGAGAAATCTACCAACTCAATTCAGAGGACTATCCGGAAGAAGGGGTTCTCGTGAAAGCTTATTTACCGGTAAATAGTTTTTTGGGAGAAACGGTAGATGGAATTAAAGAAGCGATCAATAATCTCCTTGTATATGATTTTGATCTTGGAGCCAATAAAATCACCATTAGTGAAGTCCATGAAGAAGAATGGGCTACGGCTTGGAAAAAATATTATCATCCCGTCAAAATTTCTGAACGATTTACAATTGTCCCGACATGGGAAACGTATGAGCCTGTTAATACAGACGAATTGATTATTGAGTTGGACCCGGGCATGGCTTTCGGTACAGGAACCCACCCTACAACGGTTATGTCCTTACAAGCGCTGGAACGAAACGTTCAAGAGGGAGATAAGGTGATTGATGTAGGGACAGGGTCAGGGGTATTAAGTATTGGAGCTGCCATGCTGGGAGCGAGAGACGTACAAGCACTTGACTTAGATGAGGTAGCTGTAGAATCTGCCCGCTTAAATATTGAATTAAATAAAGTACATGATGTAGTGACTGTGTCCCAAAACAATTTACTTAATGATATTGAAGGTCCTGTCGATATAGTAGTCGCTAACATTCTAGCCGAAATCATCGTGCGTTTTGCGGATGATGCAGCACGGGTGTTGAAGCCTGGAGGAATTTTCATTACATCTGGTATTATCGGAGCCAAAAAAGATGAGGTGAAAGAGGCTTTAGTGAAAGAAGGTTTTACAATCAAGGAAATAACAGTAATGGAAGATTGGGTAGCCATTACGGCACAAAAAGGCGAGTAATCATTAATCAACCATCTTTTTCAGAGAAGGTGTAAAAATATGCAGCGGTATTTTGTGGAAAATGAACAGTTTTCGGATAATAAAGTTTTCATTGGAGGGGAAGACGCCCGCCATATCATGCGTGTTATGAGAATGTCAGAAGGGGACAATGTCATCTGCTGTAATGAAAAGGGCAATTCCGCTTTATGCAAGATAGAAGATATTTCCGGTGACGAAGTAAATTTACGTGTTGTAGAATGGTTAGATGAGGCGAAGGAAATGCCTGTTTCTGTGACAATTGCGAACGGACTGCCTAAAGGGGATAAGTTGGAGCTTGTCATCCAAAAAGGAACAGAGTTAGGTGCGTCTGCGTTTATCCCTTTTATGGCTTCTCGTTCTATCGTAAAATGGGACAGTAAAAAGGGAGACAAGAAAGTCGAGCGTTGGAGCAAGATTGCAAAAGAAGCTGCTGAGCAGTCACATCGTACAAAAGTGCCTTATGTATCAGAGCCTGTTCCATTAAACAAGCTGCTTCAGATGAGCGGTGAGTATGATTATAAAATAGTTGCATATGAGGAAGAAGCTAAACGCGGCGAGAAATCCCGCCTTGCTTCCCTTTTATCGGATATAAAACAAGGGCAATCTCTTCTTGTGGTCATTGGACCTGAAGGCGGATTGGCTGAAAAGGAAATTGAGTCGTTTAGAGAAAACGGTTTTGTGATGTGCGGATTCGGTCCGCGCATTTTACGAACAGAAACGGCACCGTTATATGTGCTTGCGGCTGTTTCCTACCATATTGAATTAATGGGGTGAAACAATGTCATCAGTTGCGTTTCATACGCTTGGATGTAAAGTAAATCATTATGAGACAGAGGCAATTTGGCAGTTATTTAAAGAGAATGGCTACGAGCGCGTTGATTTTGAAAAATCAGCCGATGTCTATGTCATCAATACGTGCACTGTAACGAATACAGGTGATAAGAAGAGCCGCCAAGTCATTCGTCGTGCAGTGCGCAAAAATCCGGATGCGGTAATTTGTGTAACAGGATGTTATGCCCAAACGTCGCCGGCTGAAATTATGGCGATTCCAGGGGTAGACATTGTTGTCGGTACACAGGATCGTGTGAAAATGCTTGAGTATATCGAACAATACAAACAAGAACGTCAACCGATTAATGCCGTCGGAAATATTATGAAAACACGTGTTTATGAAGAATTGGATGTACCGGCTTTCACAGACCGAACACGTGCATCGTTAAAAATTCAAGAGGGATGCAACAACTTCTGTACATTTTGTATTATTCCATGGGCACGTGGTTTAATGCGTTCCCGTGATCCGAAGGAGGTCATCCGCCAGGCACAGCAATTAGTGGATGCCGGATATAAGGAAATCGTATTGACCGGTATTCATACCGGCGGATACGGTGAAGACATGAAAGATTACAATTTAGCTCAGCTTTTAAGAGACCTTGAGGAGCAAGTAATCGGATTGAAGCGTCTTCGTATATCATCTATTGAAGCCAGTCAAATTACGGATGAGATTATCGAAGTGCTTGATCAATCGAAAGTCATTGTGCGCCATTTGCATATCCCGATTCAGTCAGGTTCCAATACGGTGTTAAAGCGCATGAGACGCAAATATACGATGGAATTTTTCGCGGACCGTTTAAATCGTTTGAAAGAAGCGTTGCCTGGGTTGGCCATTACATCCGACGTCATTGTCGGTTTTCCGGGTGAAACAGAAGAAGAATTTATGGAAACATACAATTTTATTAAAGAACACCGCTTCTCCGAACTTCATGTATTCCCATATTCTAAGCGTACGGGAACACCTGCGGCCCGTATGGATGATCAAATTGACGAAGAAGTCAAAAATGAGCGTGTACACCGTCTAATTGAGTTATCAAATCAATTAGCAAAAGAGTATGCATCTCAATTTGAGGGAGAAGTGTTAGAAGTTATTCCGGAAGAACTCTACAAAGAAAATCCAGACAGCGGATTATACGTAGGCTATACGGATAATTATTTAAAAGTAAAATTTGAAGCCACAGAAGACATGGTCGGCAAGCTTGTGAAAGTAAAAATCACAAAAGCCGGTTATCCGTACAATGAAGGACAATTTGTTCGTGTAATGGATGATTCAATCGTTAAAGAAATGAAGATGAGTTCTTAATAAATAAATGGACATGGGCGTAAGCCCATGTCCATTTATTTATAAAATTCCTTTAATTATTGCATAATAAAAAAGAATGTTTGTTTCAATATTTTGTGGTATGATGTAGAGGTACGTACAACTTTGAGGTACGGACAACTTAGGAGAGTTTGAAAGGAGAAAAAATCATGACAATGAATGTTGCTAAGATGATTGACCATACAGCTTTAAAAGCAGATACAAAAAAAGAACAAATCGTTGTACTTTGCCAAGAGGCAAAAGAACATGGGTTTGCGTCTGTTTGTGTAAATCCGACATGGGTAGAACTGGCGGCTGAAATGCTTAAAGAATCAGACGTAAAAGTATGCACAGTCATCGGTTTTCCATTAGGAGCCAACACTCCTGAAACGAAAGCGTTTGAAACAAAAGATGCAATTGAAAAAGGTGCGACAGAAGTAGACATGGTCATTAACATCGGCGCGCTTAAAGATAAAAATGATGAGCTAGTGGAACGTGATATTCGCGCTGTTGTCGAAGCGGCAAAAGGAAAAGCGCTTACGAAAGTCATTATTGAAGCAAGCTTGCTGACAGAAGAAGAGAAAGTAAGAGCGTGTGAACTTGCTGTTAAAGCTGGAGCGGATTATGTAAAAACATCAACAGGTTTTTCAACCGGCGGTGCGACGGTTGAAGATATCGCGTTAATGCGTAAAACAGTCGGTCCTGAAATCGGAGTGAAAGCATCTGGAGGTGTACGTGACGTACAAGGCGCGAAAGATATGATCGAGGCGGGTGCAACTCGAATCGGGGCAAGCTCTGGTGTATCCATCGTCAATGGATTAACTGCTGACAGCGATTACTAAGACGGTTTAATATTAAAAAAAAGGTTGATTCAGGGCTTTTGCTCTTGAATCAACCTTTTTTCAAAAGATAAGAAAGTATAACTTTTTCGATGATTAGTGCTGTCTAGCTCCAGCGCCTAGCTCGTTGTGGAAAAGATGATTGCCCTCATAAGGCAAAAAGCGTATACGGGGTCAATCCCTATTTCCTTAGGCCTACAGGATGTGGGTCATGCCGACGTTGGTGATTAACGTGGCGTCTTTAGTCGGCCTTCTTTGATCAAGGCGCTTGTGCTTTTCTTATCAAAACGAGTGGCGTCCATGGATTTTCGTAATAAAGTTGGCGAGTATACCGGTTAGAGGCAAGGCAAGGATGGAACAGACTACATTGAACAGCAGGCTGACATGGGCAAGCTGGACATCGGGAAGAGGCGTCAGTTGGCTCACAACCCCTTCAAATGTTTGAATGAAGGGGAAGAAAAAGGCTACACCTAATATATTCAGCCATGTATGGGCGAAAGCAGTCAGTTTCGCTTCCCTGTTGGCTCCGATGCTGGCGAGAAGAGCTGTGATGCATGTGCCGATATTTGCTCCAAACAAAATGGCGATGCCCGCATGCAAGGTCAAGAGATTTTCGTTTAAAAAACTCATGATAATGCCGGTAGTGGCTGTGCTTGATTGAATGATGGCGGTAAGAATAGTTCCTAATCCTAATCCCAAAATTTCATTCGTATTGGCCTGGGTAATGATGTGGCTGACCGTTGTTAAATTAGCAAGCGGGAGGGCAAGTTTTTCGAATCCATTCATGGATACAAAGATACATCCTAAGCCAAACAACATGCTGCCAAGACAAAAGGGAACGCGGCGTTGAATCAATAACAGCGCAGCACCCGCTATAAGCATAGGCACGATATATTCATCCAAGCGAAAGGTGATCAATTCGGTTGTAAAGGTAGTACCGATATTTGTTCCAAGGATGATGCCTATGGATTGGTGAAAACTGAGATACCCGGTGGCCACCAATCCTACCGTAATGACCATTACAGCAGAGCTGCTTTGGAGAATCATTGTAATAATGGTCCCAACCATCATGCCCTGCCATGGCGACCGGGTCAGTTTAATGAGCCATTCCTTCATCTTATTACGTGATAAATTGTATAAGCCCGTCCTCAATATGGTCATGCCGAATAAAAAAATCGCAATATAGACCGAGAAGAACGAAAGGATGTTCAGCATGCAATTCACCTCTTTCTCCATTTTTATAGACAAGTTCTTGCTCGTATGACAATGGAATAAAATTAATTGTGAAACAAGGATTTCTTCTTCAAAGGAGTTGACCTTCAGAGGTCAGTACGCTATAATTGCAAAAGACATGTCTTTTCATGTCTTTTAACTTTCAAGCTAGTGGTTTTGTTCGGAGGGAGGGAATTAGAATGTCAAAAACGGTTGTTCGTAAAAACGAATCGCTTGAGGATGCTCTTCGCCGCTTCAAACGTACAGTATCTAAAAGCGGTACTATACAAGAGGCTAGAAAGCGTGAATTCTATGAGAAGCCTAGCGTAAAACGTAAGAAGAAGTCTGAAGCAGCTCGCAAACGCAAATTCTAAAAGAGGGTGTAATTATGAGTCTTCTTGAGCGTTTAAATGATGATATGAAACAAGCGATGAAAAATAAGGAAAAAGAGAAACTTTCCGTTATTCGCATGGTTAAAGCCTCTTTGCAAAATGAAGCTATCAAACTAGGTAGAGAGCTTACAGAAGATGACGAGTTAACTATTATTTCTCGTGAGTTAAAGCAACGTAAAGACTCCCTCCACGAATTTGAACAAGCAGATCGTCAAGATCTTGTTGATAAAATTCAGAATGAGCTAACAGTTTTAGAAATTTACATGCCTAAGCAGCTCACTGAAGAAGAATTAACAGAAATTGTTAAAGAAGCGATTGCGGAAGTGCAAGCGAGCTCTAAAGCTGATATGGGGAAAGTAATGGCCGCTATTATGCCGAAAGTAAAAGGTAAAGCGGACGGCTCCCTTGTCAATAAGCTTGTTCTTCAGAACTTGTCATAAAAAAAAGCCTTACTAACAGTAAGGCTTTTTTTTTACATAATGAAACTCTTTTTTATTTCAATCGTATATATAGTCAACAAATCCTACCCGTCGCCCGAAAGAAAGGTGGTGTGACAGTGAAAAGACGAGCGTATATATATGCCGTAATATGCTTCGTTTCCCTTTTTATGTATTCAATGCCCTTTTTTTCTGCCCAGGCTGATAATGAACAGGTGTACGTTGTTCCAGTAGAAGAAACAGTCGAAAAAGGGTTGTATGCTTTTTTGAACAGAAGTATTGAAGAGGCGAAGGAGCAAAAGGCAGATTTGATCGTGTTCGACATTAATACACCTGGAGGAGCTGTTGATGCAGCATCTGAAATAGGGAAAATCATAACCGAAACGGATATCCCTAACGTGGCATTGGTCAATCAAAAGGCGTTATCAGCAGGAGCTTACATTGCTTTAAATACAGATGAGATTTATATGACGCCAGGATCCACGATTGGTTCTGCGGCGATCATTGATCAGCAAGGGAATGCGGCGGACAAGAAAGCGCAATCCTTTTGGAATGCAGCCATGAAAAGTGCAGCCGAACAAAATGGGCGAAATCCACTGTATGCTTTGGCGATGGCAGATGAAAGTATACATTTACCGAAATATGATGCCGAAAAAGGTAAGCTTCTGACCTTGACTGCAGATCAGGCGGTAGAAGTCGGATACTCTGAAGGGATTGTCGCCAATCTGGATGATCTTTTGAAAAAGGTAAATAAAGAAAATGCTCAAGTGATTTACATGGAAGAAAGTATGGCTGAAAAAGTGGCGCGATTTGTCACGCATCCTATCGTCATTCCTATTTTGCTCTCCATTGGCAGCTTAGGGCTGGTTTTGGAATTGTACACCCCTTCTTTTGGGCTTGCGGGAACGATAGGGATTTCTTCTCTTTTATTGTTTTTCTATGGCCATACAATAGCGGGGTTAGCGGGAATAGAAGCTGTTGTCTTATTTGTGATAGGAATCATCTTATTAATTTTAGAGTTTTTCCTTGTCGGAGGAATTGCCGGCATTCTAGGGATAGGAGCTGTTATAACGAGTTTCTTTATGGCTTCGGATGATTATGTGCATATGGCAATTTCCATTTTAATTGCGGTTATTATATCGCTTGGAGGGGCTGTTGTGATGATGAAATTTTTTAAGAAAAAGCTGGTAGCCTTTCAAAAAGTGATTTTAACGGATTCCATGAACACAGAAGCTGGTTATGTGTCTAATCGAAATAGGATAGAATTAATTGGTAAAGAAGGGATGGCCACCACTCCTTTGCGTCCGTCGGGAACGGTGTTGATTGAAGAAGAGTATGTGGATGTCGTAACGGAAGGAAGCTACTTGTCTAAAGGTGTGAGAGTGAAAGTCGTCAAGGTGGAAGGTTCCAGAATCGTAGTTCGAAAACTAGAAGAATTGTAATAAAAAGGAGGTTATACACATGATAGTAGGGAATTTATTGTTTTTTATCGGAGTAGGTTTAGCGGTTATCCTGTTAGGGGTGTTTTTCACATTCGTTCCTGTTATGCTGTGGATTTCTGCATTGGCAGCGGGTGTAAGGATCAGCATCTTTACGCTGATTGGAATGAGGCTGCGTCGTGTTATTCCGTCTCGTGTTGTCAATCCGTTAATCAAGGCGAGTAAAGCGGGTCTGGATGTTAGCATTAATCAATTGGAAAGCCACTATTTGGCGGGAGGAAATGTAGACCGGGTTGTGAATGCATTAATTGCAGCACATCGCGCAAACATCGAATTAAGCTTTGAACGCTGCGCTGCTATCGATTTAGCTGGACGTGATGTATTGGAAGCTGTACAAATGAGCGTAAATCCAAAGGTAATTGAAACGCCGTTCATCGCCGGTGTGGCAATGGATGGGATTGAAGTGAAGGCTAAAGCGAGAATTACGGTACGTGCCAATATTGAACGTTTAGTGGGGGGAGCGGGCGAAGATACGGTTGTTGCTCGTGTAGGTGAAGGGATTGTTAGTACGATCGGTTCATCTGACAATCATAAAAAAGTATTGGAAAATCCTGATATGATTTCGCAAACAGTGCTGAACAAGGGATTGGATTCCGGAACGGCATTTGAAATTTTATCCATCGATATTGCCGATATCGATATCGGCAAAAATATCGGTGCAGTACTTCAAATTGACCAAGCGGAAGCAGACAAAAACATAGCCCAGGCGAAGGCGGAAGAGCGCCGTGCTATGGCGGTAGCACAAGAACAAGAAATGCGCGCGCGCGTCGAAGAAATGCATGCGAAAGTAGTGGAAGCGGAGGCGCAAGTTCCTCTGGCTATGGCGGAAGCGCTGCGCTCCGGAAATATAGGTGTAATGGATTATATGAATTTTAAAAACGTGATGGCGGATACCGATATGCGCAATTCAATCGGCAAAGCCACAAAAGAAGATGAAGAAGATGAAAAATAATAATTGAATCCGCCCTCAAAGGTTCATCTAAGTGGATGGCGCCGCCTCTGAAAGGGGGGAAGCAGCCGCTTAGGTCTAGAGAATTCGACATGGGCGTTCTTTGGTCATGTCGAATTCTCTAAATTGATTTATATAGTTTAAAGGGGGATTTTTAATGAACCTACTATTTGATTTTTTAATGAGCAATGCCTTTATTTTAGTCATCATTGTCGGTTTTATCATTAATATTTTTAAAAGATATGGTGAACAATCCAAGACAGATCAAAAACCTAAACGCCCTTTGGAATCCAAAAGGAAAGAAATTGATATTCGCAAGGAAGTTGAGCAGGCCAAGCAATTTAAAAAACAAGCCGCATCCATTCAAGCTAAATTAGAAGAGGCAAAAGCGCTCAGTAAGTCTAAGCCTGTGCAACAAGCTTCTGCTCCACCTTTAACGGTGAAAACGCAGAGGGTGAGAGAAAAGCGCATTGAAAAGCCGTTGTCTTTTTCTAAAAAGCAAGTAGTACAAGGAATCATCTGGTCTGAAGTACTGGGTCCCCCAAAAGCAAAAAGAAAATAAATTGAAGTGATACAAAGCCCCCTTTTCTCATAAATATGAGATGAAAGGGGGTTCTTTTTATGGCTAAATCATGGAAACAACAGATGAAAAATTGGATTACAAGAAAAATGGAACTACCCGCTGATGTATTAACAGATCTCCCGCGTGTCACAATGGTCGGCCAAATTCATGTGTATATTGAAAATCATAAAGGATTATTAGCCTTTTCAGATAAAGAAATCCGTATATTGTTAAAGCAGGGCCAACTGTTAATTAAAGGTCAGGAGCTTGTCATTAAAGTGATCATGCCAGAGGAGATTGTGCTCGAAGGGAAAATTGGCCAAGTGCTTTATTTAGAAGAGTAGGTAGAGGAGGAGCACGATGAAGAACCAATGGACAAACTTTATAGCCGGTACCGTGACCATCACGATCAAAGGAAAAGGGATTGAGCGTTTTTTGAATCATTGTTTTCGTCAGCAGCTTTTGCTGACGAACATTAAGCGTCTAGATGAGGAGTGTGTGAAAACCACCATTTTATTGAAGGACATTCCGGCCATTCGCTCGATTGTTCGTCAAAGCGAGTGCAAAATATATTTTTCCCATAAGCGGGGCTTGCCTTTTTTAACAAAACGAATGTGGAAAAATGGGGGATTTGTGATAGGGATGGGGGCTTTCCTGTTGGTGATCATGCTGTTATCCAATATGATCTGGTCTATTGAAATTAAGGGAGCGAAACCTCATACCGAACATCAAATTCTAAAACACCTGAACGAAATGGGAGTTAAAAGGGGGAAACTCCAGTTCTTTGTAAAAGATCCCGAATCGATTCAGAGGGAATTGACGAATAATATTCACAACCTTACTTGGGTAGGGGTGGAACTAAGAGGCACGTCTTTTCATTTCCAAGTAGTAGAAAAAAATAAGCCGAAACAACCTAAAGCTGTTTCTCCCAGTCATATCGTAGCTAAAAAGAAAGCGGTCATCACGAAGCTGTTTGTCGAAAACGGACAACCTTTAGTCAAGGTTAATGATTTTGTGCGGCCAGGCCAGCTTCTCGTGTCTGGAGTCATCGGAAAAGAGGACTATGAGCGTGTCGTCGGGGCGAAAGGGGAAATTTATGGGGAAACATGGTACAAGTCTGTGGTGGAAATTCCCCTCCAAACCAATTTTCGTGTGTTAACGGGGGAAAGTTTTACGAAACACGCGTTATATATCGGGAAGATTAAAGTACCAATTTGGGGATTCTTTCAAAAGGAACCATATAAAAAAGAAAAAGTAGAAACACTGAAAAAGCCGCTTTATTTTTTCAAATGGAAACTGCCTTTAGCATATGAAACAGTGACGGTGAGAGAGGAAGAGATGGTTACAAGGAAGTACAGCGTTGAACAAGCTGTTCAAAAAGGAAAAGAAATTGGCCGAAATGAATTAATTTCGAAATTAGATGCAGATGCTAAGGTTAAAAATGAAAAAGTTTTGCACCAAACTAATGACAATGGTAAAGTAAAGTTAACGATACATTACCAAGTTATAGAAAATATCACAACGACTCAACCAATTATCCAAGGAGATTGAGGAATGGCAGAACAGATTGTTACAACTAACTTGCAACTTGAAAATCCTAATGAAGCGATTGCCCTATTTGGTATCCAAGATATTCATTTAAGAAGAATTGAAGAAGAAATGCAGGTATCAATCGTTTCACGAGGTGAAGGAATTACGATTTCCGGCGATTCACGACAAGTGGAGCTTGCAAATGAAATCTTAAAAAAGCTGTTAATCATCATTCGTCGAAACATTTCTATTTCGGAACGAGATGTGTTGTACGCAATAAAAATGGCAAAAAACGGAACGATTGAATTCTTTGCCGATATGTATAACGAAGAAATTGCGAAAAATGTGAAAGGGAAATCCATTCGCATCAAAACATTAGGTCAAAAACAATACGTATCAGCTATTCGAACAAAGGATTTAATTTTTGGGATTGGTCCTGCCGGAACGGGAAAAACCTATTTAGCAGTGGTGATGGCTGTCAATGCCTTGAAAAATGGAAACATTAAACGAATTATCTTAACAAGGCCGGCTGTCGAAGCTGGAGAAAGCTTAGGGTTTTTGCCGGGAGATTTAAAGGAGAAAGTGGATCCTTATCTTCGACCTTTATATGATGCCCTTCATGATATTTTAGGGATGGAGCATACACAGCGCCTAATTGAACGAGGAGTCATCGAAATTGCTCCACTGGCATATATGAGGGGGAGAACATTGGATGATGCATTTGTCATTTTGGATGAAGCCCAAAATACAACACCTGCACAAATGAAAATGTTTTTAACAAGGCTGGGATTTGGGTCCAAAATGGTTATTACCGGAGATATTTCACAAGTGGACTTGCCTAAAGGGGTTAAGTCGGGCCTCTCCGTTACTCAAGGTATATTAAAGGAGGTCAACGGAATAGCCTTTGTACATTTAGAACAGTCAGACGTCGTTCGCCATCCATTAGTTGGCCGCATTATTGAAGCGTATGAAAAACATGAAGCATAAGACCCTGCTTTTCTAGGGTCTATTTTCTTTGAAAGGAGACATACCAGGTGTCAAATTGGAGGTTTATGAAACTGACTGCCGCCCAAATGGACCGCTTTAAATTAGTCCATATTGGTTTGTATACACTTCTTGGAATCATTATGTATGCCATGATGTATAGTAATATTAAGCCTGAGGAATTGGATTTGCGCCTGTTTTCTGTTTCGCCTCAGACAGTATATTCACCCATTGCTGTAGAGGATAAAGAAAGTACAGAAAAAAAACGAAAGGAAGCAGAGGATGCCGTTAAAGATGTCTACACCTTAAAAACGGACTATGCTCAAAACAGGGTCGATCTGGCAGGATCCATATTTGATTTTATTTTAGAGGTTAATAATGAGATTGCCGACTCTCCGGAACAAGAAACATGGACAGCGGAAGAAAGGTTGAAGAAACAACACAAAATCCTTAATGAAAAATTGCCTTCAAATATAGGAAAAAGCTTATCGGGAGAAACGATGAGCCAATTGCTGCAAGCAAATCCAGAAGATTTGAAAATTGCCAAGGACGCTGTTGTAACCGCAGTCCATAGTGTGATGAAAGACAGGATTAGCGTTAGCGATGTAGAAAGCAAGAAGAAACAAGTCCAAAATCAGCTTATTTATACGAATGTAAGCAATGAACTAAAAAAAGCGATGTATGATGTTGCACAATTTGCCATTATTCCTAACGTAGTCTATGATCCAAAGAAAACGGCTGAAAATCGCCAAGAAGCCGGTGAGCGGATTGAACCCGTAAGAATTAAGCAAGGGCAAATTATTGTAGAAGAAGGGCAGCTGATCACAACGGATATTTACCGCCAACTGAAACTGGTGGGTCTATTAGATCGTGATCATGCTGTTCAACCACTTGTCGGGTTATTGCTGCTCATTGTTATTATGATTAGTTCCGTCATGCATTATGTTAAAAGTTTAACGGTGAATGCAGATAGATCTTTATTGTTGTATATGATTGTTTTTACGGTTACGATATTGATTATGAAGATATTGAGCTTGTTTCAAGGTATTGAAATATCTGAAATTGGTTTTCTTGCTCCGGTAGCAGCGGGGGGATTGTTGATTCGTATGCTGCTTAATGAGCGGTTGGCTGTTATCTCCAGCATTATGTTATCCATTTGTGGAAGCGTTATTTTTAATGGCGGGGTAACGACCGCTTTTAATGTGTATGTGGGCATCTATTTATTGGTAAGCAGTCTGGCTGGGGTATTGTTTTTAAGTCAGCAGCATCGCCGGTCCAAAATTCTTCAAGCCGGATTATTTATCTCATTTGTTAATATTATGGTTATTTTATCAATTTTATTAATTAAAAATGGACATTTTGATAGTGTTGAGCTTAGTTATTACGGTCTAATGGGGATTGCTTCCGGAGTCATTGCAGCAGTGCTCACAATCGGGCTGCTGCCATTCTTTGAAGCGGGATTTGGCATTTTATCTACCATGAAACTAATCGAGTTGTCTAATCCTAATCATCCTTTGCTGCGAAAAATCCTTACGGAAACGCCGGGAACTTATCATCATAGCGTGATGGTCGCAAATCTATCCGATTCAGCGTGCGAAGCCATAGGAGCAAACGGATTGTTGGCCAGAGTCGGCGCTTATTATCACGATATAGGAAAGACAAGAAGGCCGCAGTATTTTATCGAAAATCAACTGGGGGGCAAAAATCCCCATGATAAGCTCGCTCCGGAAGTGAGTAAAAACATTATCATCGCCCATGCTACAGAAGGGGCAGATATCTTAAGAAAGCACAAGCTTCCAAAGGAAATTGTTGATATCGCCGAACAGCATCACGGGACAACCTTGTTGAAGTATTTTTATCATAAAGCGTTGGAACAAGCGGATGGCGACGTGGCGGAAAGCGATTATCGTTATCCCGGGCCTAAAGCCCAAACAAAGGAGTCGGCCGTAGTCGGGATTGCCGACAGCGTAGAAGCGGCTGTCCGCTCTTTACCGAATCCGACCCCGGAAAAAATTGAAGCGCTCGTCAGGAACATCATTAAAGACCGCTTACAAGATGAGCAATTTAATGAATGTGACATTACGCTTAAAGAATTGGAGCTTGTAGCTACCAATCTTTGTGAGACGCTAAACGGGATATTCCATTCCCGGATAGAATATCCGGAATTAAAGAAAGAAAAGGTGAAAGAACATGTTAGTCATTGATTTTATTGATGAAGTAAACGGCGTGACAGAAGAGCAGCAAAAGGAGTTGGAACAGCTTTTGCTTTTAGCGGCCAAAATGGAAAATGTTCCGAGTGAAGCGGAATTGTCCCTTACCTTTGTAGATAATGAGCGTATACAGGAGATTAACCGAGAGTATCGCGATAAAGATAGGCCGACAGATGTCATCTCCTTTGCCATGGAGGAAATGGGAGAAGGAGAAATGGAAATCATCGGTGAAAATATGCCCGTGGTTTTAGGGGATATTATTATTTCCATTCCGAAAACCTATGAACAAGCAGAAGAATATGGTCATTCTTTTATGAGAGAATTAGGGTTTTTAACAGTACACGGTTTCTTGCATTTGCTTGGATACGACCACGAGACTGTTGAAGAAGAAAAAGAAATGTTTGACAGGCAAAAGGAAATATTAGAAGCATATGGCCTTAAAAGGTAATCGGATGAACAAGAAGCAGCGGCTGTCCAAAAGTTTTTACTATGCGATGGAAGGCATTTTATACGTAGTGAAAAACGAACGGAATATGCAAATCCATACAGCCGTTGCAATTTTTGCGATAATAGCGGGCTGTTGGTTTCATATCTCCGTCACTGATTGGATTATACTAAGCATTGTCATAGGCGGGGTCTTTAGCCTGGAATTAATCAATACGGCAATCGAAAAAACAGTAGATTTAATTACGGACAGCCATCATCCCTTAGCGAAAATCGCAAAAGATGCAGCTGCCGGGGCTGTACTCATCTATGCAGTGGTATCGGTCATTGCGGGTATTCTTATATTTAGTAAGTATATCTTGTGAGAAAGGCGTAATTATAAAGAGGTAATAACAATTTGTATTGTGTTACATAGTGGGATGTCTATTAAAAATTCAGTTTGTTCAATTGAATATGACGGTCCACTGAGGCTGGCTCGAAAGTTCAAAAATGTTCACTTTTATTTTTTATGCGAAATGGACCGTCAATCAAACTCCAGTATTATGGGGTTTACATGACGGTCCATTTTGAAGAAAGTTGTTGTTTTCCTTTATTTTTGATAAGATAAATTATTACAAAGTAACTAATGTTCCGTAACATCCAGGATGTGAAAGCAGAAGTGTTTGCGCCGGCAACCTTGGGTTGAGCGTATTTCGTTTTATCATCAGTTCAGTAATTCTACCTTTGGAAAGGAAGAGTGCAATGGATAAGCAAGCATTGATTCAGGAAGCAATGAAAGCAAGAGAACTTGCTTATGTCCCCTATTCGAAATTTCAAGTCGGGGCTGCGTTGTTAACAAAAGCCGGCAAGGTCTATCGTGGCTGCAATATTGAAAATGCCGCTTATAGTATGTGTAATTGTGCAGAGCGGACAGCCTTATTTAAAGCATATTCAGAAGGAGATAAGGAGTATGCTGCCATTGCGGTAGTTGCTGATACAGAAAGACCTGTTCCTCCTTGTGGAGCGTGCAGGCAAGTTATTTCAGAGCTTTGTCCAAAAGAAATGAAAGTGATTTTAACGAATTTACATGGCGATATACAAGAGCTGACAGTCGAAGAATTGTTGCCAGGAGCATTTTCAGCGGAGGATTTACATGATTAAAGAAGGATTTAAGTCAGGATTTGTCTCCATCATCGGAAGACCGAACGTAGGAAAATCAACATTTTTAAATCGTGTCATTGGCCAAAAAATTGCCATCATGAGCGATAAGCCTCAAACGACAAGAAATAAGATTCAGGGAGTATACACGGAGACGGATACGCAAATTGTGTTCATCGATACACCTGGAATACATAAACCTAAGCACAAGCTTGGGGATTTTATGATGAAAGTTGCGCAAAACACGTTAAAGGAAGTCGATTTGATTTTATTCATGGTCAATGCCGCCGAAGGGTTGGGCCGTGGAGATGAATTTATCATTGAACGTTTAAAGGGAACGAATACTCCTGTTTTTTTAGTCATTAATAAAATTGATGAAATTCATCCAGATCAGTTGCTTCCTCTTATTGAAACATATCAAAATTTACATCCGTTTGAACAAATTGTTCCGATTTCCGCTTTACAAGGAAACAATGTAGAAACATTGCTAAATCAAATTAAAGAAGTATTACCGGAAGGACCGCAATATTATCCGGCTGACCAGGTGACAGACCATCCTGAACGCTTTATTGTGGCAGAATTGATCCGTGAAAAAGCGCTTCACTTAACACGTGAGGAAATTCCCCATTCCATCGCTGTTGTCATTGACTCTATGCAAAGAAGAGAAACCGGCAATACGGTATATGTAGGAGCTACCATCATAGTGGAGAGAGATTCACAAAAAGGGATTATTATCGGAAAACAAGGCAAGATGTTAAAAGAAATTGGTCAAAGAGCACGGGTAGACATTGAAGCACTCCTTGGCTCAAAGGTATTTTTAGAGCTATGGGTAAAGGTACAAAAAGATTGGCGCAATAAAGCTTCACAATTAAGGGATTTTGGTTTTAGAGAAGAGGAGTATTAACTGACAAAAATTGTGTTACATGATTTTGGGGAAGGAAGGTCATTCTAATCTTAAGGAATTGGACTATGTATCTGATCTCTTTTGATTAGAAAGGTGGGGTTTAAATGTTAGATTTTACCTGGAAAGTATTTAGCAGTACAGGTAACATAGATACGTATCTTCTTTTTAAAGAATTGCAGCAGGAGAACGTGGAAATGCCCGACGATAGCCAAGATGAGGAATTAGGGGAATTTAATCTTCCGGTTTCTTAGATGTTCCTTCCAAGACGGTAGGTGGCCAGTTTGTTAAACAAATGTGAAGGAATTGTCATCCGCACAAATAATTATGGCGAAGCCAATAAAGTGGTAACGATATACACAAGGGAAGCAGGAAAAATAGGTGTGATGGCAAGAGGTGCCAAAAAGCCGAGCAGCCGGCTTGCTTCTCTTACACAGCCTTTTACGTATGGTCAGTTTTTAGTGCAAAAAGGTTCCGGTATGGGAACTCTTCAACAAGGAGACGTTATTTCATCAATGCGAAGCATACGCGAAGACATATTCATTACCGCGTATGCTTCTTATATTGTAGAATTAACGGATAAAGCAACGGACAACCAAAAGGCCAATCCATTCTTATTTGAGCTGCTTTATCAAACGTTATCTTTTATGAACGAAGGCTATGATTTAGACATTTTAACATATATTTATGAACTTAAAATATTGAATGTATTGGGGTTATTTCCTTGTCTCGATCAGTGCAGTGTATGTGGAGCCAAGGACGGAGAATTTGGATTTTCTATACGTGAAGGCGGGTTCATTTGCCATCGTTGTTTCGAGAAAGATCCATATCGTTTCAAATTGACACCCGGCGCTGTAAAATTGCTCCGTTTGTTTTATTATATAGATATAAAAAGGCTCGGGGCTATCTCGGTCAAAGACGAAACGAAAAAGCAGTTAAAGCAAGTCATCGACAGCTACTATGAGGAATATTCGGGCCTCTATTTAAAGTCGAAACGATTTTTAAACCAGATTGATCATTTAAGGGACACGCTGTCTCCAGAGAGTAAACTCTAAGAATAACGCTCCTTGGGAACATTTAACGACTTGTAGCTTGTTTGAAGTGCCTGAAAGAAAAGATGTGTCCTGAAACGGCACATCCTTCTTTGCGTTCTTTATCCCCCATCACTGCCTAATCCCTCTTCAAAACGGAGAGTCATAAGAGAAGTGTAAGTGGGGGAGAAAGCCCTCCTGCTGACGGAAGTTTCCTATGGATAAGGTCAATATATTATTCTTTCTATTTCGAATAAAAAGTATATAATATTTATATGAACAGTATAACACAATCACAAGGAATTGAAGGTGGTGAGAACAATCGAACTAAATAAAAGACAAGAACAAATTCTGCAAATTGTAAAGGACCATGGTCCGATTACAGGGGAGCACATTGCGGATCGCTTAAACTTAACGCGCGCTACACTAAGGCCGGATTTAGCAATTTTAACGATGGCGGGATATTTGGAAGCCAGACCGAGAGTAGGTTATTTTTACACAGGGAAAACGGGTGCGCAATTGCTGACGGATAAAATTCGCAAAGTAAAAGTTGGTGAATATCAATCTGTTCCGGTGGTAGTAAACGAAGGTGTTTCTGTCTATGATGCGATTTGTACCATGTTCTTGGAAGACGTCGGCACATTGTTTGTTGTGGATGAACATTCGCTGTTAGTAGGGGTTTTGTCACGAAAAGACTTGTTAAGGGCGAGTATCGGAAAACAGGAATTGACGTCCATTCCCGTCAATATTATTATGACAAGAATGCCGAATATCACATTTTGCGAAAGAGAAGATTATTTGATTAATATCGGGAAAACGTTGATTGATAAACAGATTGATGCCATGCCTGTTGTGAAAAAAACCAATATCGGGTACGAAGTAGTCGGTAGAATCACGAAGACGAATATTACGAAATTATTAGTGGCATTGGCGAATGATGAAGTACTGTAATGATATAGGTTAAAATGGTTAATATTGATATTGAAGGGGATGTGTAAGTGATGACGAACCCACTTATTTATGTTGTTTCCGATTCAGTGGGGGAAACGGCTGAACTTGTAGTCAAAGCTGCCACCAGCCAGTTTAATCCTGCGGAAGTGATCATTAAACGAATTCCGTATGTGGAAGATACGGCTACACTTTCAGAAGTAGTATCTATTGCGAAATTGAATAATGCTCTAATTGGCTTTACTCTCGTAAAACCTGAGATGAGGAATTTTTTACTGGATGAAGCCCGTAAACATAATGTGGAAGTGTTTGATATTATCGGTCCTATCATGGATAAGATTCAGAGGGCCTATCAATTGGAACCAAAACACGAGCCGGGCATGGTTCGCAAACTGGATGAGGATTATTTTAAAAAAGTTGAAGCGATTGAATTTGCTGTTAAATATGATGATGGACGCGATCCGCGCGGTATTTTGCGAGCAGACATTGTGTTAGTGGGAATTTCCCGCACGTCGAAAACGCCATTGTCCCAATTTTTGGCTCATAAACGATTGAAAGTGGCCAATGTTCCTATCGTTCCTGAGGTTGAGCCGCCAGAAGAGTTATTTTTAGTGCCTCCAGAAAAATGTTTTGGGTTGAAAATCAGCCCGGATAAATTAAATCATATACGTAAAGAGCGATTGAAATCATTAGGTTTAAATGATGAGGCAATTTATGCGAATGTTGAGCGCATTAAAGAAGAAATCAAGTATTTCGATAAAGTGGCCGAACGAATCGGCTGCCAGGTCATCGATGTTTCCAACAAAGCGGTAGAAGAGACAGCGAATGTTATTTTGAATCTGCACCATCGCCACTCATGACAATCAGCGGGGGCATCTCCCCGCTGATGCATAGATGGACTTATCCGGCTCTTACGGGCAGTTGTTTCCTGTTTAAGTGAAGGAACGTAGTGAAAATTGCAACGTCTTCACTAGCACGCCCTATATGTCGGGAGATGCCTGTTAGAGCGCGGTAAAAAAAGTGGAAGTACATGTAATGGCAATCACTCAGCTCAATTTATTTGTTCATTTGACAAGTATAATGGAGGTGGAGGAGATTGCTTTTATATATTTTACATAAAATGATTTTTTTGTAGCAAATAATTGAATTTTATATTATAATAAAAAATTGTGATAAAAAAGAATAGTTTTAGGTTTAGACTTTGTCTAGAACGAATAAACTATCTATATAAAGGAAACTTCCATCAGTGAGGGATTCCTTTATTTCCCACTGGGGGTTAGTTAGGCCCGCACGATGCGGGTCACGCAGACGTTGCCGCAGGACGCGGCGTTGTTAGTCTGTGTTCCTTTAATCGGGCTTTTACACGAGAGAACGAGGCGGTTGCTCAGGGGTGACAAGCAAAAGATTAGCCTTGGCATGGCGCCAGAAAGGATAAGCTTTTGACCTCGAGCCTCTAGGAGCCGCAGCTAGATAGGGCGGTGTGATCCCTGCTTAAACTTCTCCGATGACGCTACATTAAGTGGGAGTCTCACTGCCCGTTAATGCGGGATAAATGATGAGACAGGAGTAATTTCGACAAACCATCTATATGTAAAATGACAATCCAAAGAAGGAATCTGTGGAGGGATGTAGAATAGAGAGTTATACACAGAGAAAATTCAATATTTTTGTCGACGCTGATGCGTGTCCTGTCAAACAAGAAATTTTGGAGCTTGCCGATACATATAATGTTCATGTCATTTTTGTTGCCTCATACGCACATGTTCAACATAAAATAGATGCTGGGGAATGGAGATATGTTGATATGAGCCGGGAGGCTGTCGACTTGTATATCATGAACCATGTAAAGGAGCATGACGTGGTTGTAACACAGGATACAGGTCTGGCAAGCATTCTCGTTAAACAAGGGGTTTATGCTTTGTCCCCGCGTGGGAAATATTTTAATAAAGAAGACATGGATACGATTCTCTTTTTTCGTTACGTTTCTGCAAAAGAGCGAAGAGCAGGCCACCATTCTAAAGGTCCTAAACCTTTTAGTGAAGAAGAACGACAGCGTTTCATCACAAATATGGATAAATTATTGTCGAAACTTGCAGGAATTTAGTTTTTTATGAAGAATAATACAATATATGGAGCTGTTAAGAATGGCGGAACGTATACCAGACGAAGTAATAGATCGCATTCGACATTCTATTGACATTGTGGATGTTGTCAGTGATTATGTCCAATTAAAGAAGCAAGGACGCAATTATTTCGGTTTATGTCCTTTTCATGGAGAAAGCACTCCGTCATTCTCCGTTGCCCCTGAAAAACAAATTTATCATTGTTTTGGCTGCGGTGCAGGAGGAAATGCTTTTTCGTTTGTCATGGAAATGGAAGGACTTACCTTTTTAGAAGCCGTTAAGCGACTAGCTGATAAAATTGGCATCCCTATACAACTTCCAACAGACCAGCCTCAATCTTCCATTCATAAACCTGCAAACAAGATGATTGAAGCACACGAGCTCTTAAAGAAATTTTACCATCATTTATTAGTAAATACAAAAGAGGGTCAAAAAGCTTTTGATTACTTGATACAGCGTGGCTTTACGGCTGAGATAATTGAAGAGTTTGAAGTTGGCTATGCATTGGAATCATGGGATTTTGCCATGAAATTTCTAACCAAAAGGGGATTCTCGCCCGACGAAATGGAACGGGCAGGACTGCTTGTGAAAAGAGAGTCGGATGGTGGGTATTTTGATCGCTTTCGAAATCGAATCATGTTTCCCATTTATGATTTGCAAGGAAAAACGATTGCTTTTTCCGGCAGGATTTTAGGTGAGGGACAGCCGAAATATTTAAATAGTCCTGAAACGGCCCTCTTTAATAAAAGTAAAACCATTTATAATTTTCATCGGGCCAAAAAGCACATCAGAAAAAATCAAGAGGCTGTTTTATTTGAAGGGTTTGCGGATGTCATTTCCGCTTTTAAAGCAGGCTGTGAAAATGGAATTGCCACGATGGGAACGGCTTTAACAGATGAACAGGCAAAAATCATCAGACGAAATGTCGAATCGGTTATTGTTTGTTATGATTCGGATGAAGCGGGAATTGAGGCAGCTCACAAAGCGGCGCACACATTGAATGCGGCAGGCTGTTATGTAAAGGTGGCCACTATGCCTAAAGGCTACGATCCCGATGAATATATCCAGCAATTCGGTGCAGAAAAGTTCAGGCAAGAAGTGGTTGAGGCGAGTCTGACATTGATGTCGTTTAAGATGCAGTATTTAAGGAGAGGAAAAAACCTTCAAAACGAGGCAGAACGGATGCAGTACATTGATGAAGTTCTGAAAGAAATCGGGTCTCTTCCTAAAGCTGTGGAGCGCGATCATTATTTAAGGCAGTTGTCAGAAGAATTCTCAATTTCACTGGAAGCACTCAAGCAACAATATCAAATTTATAGATTTGAAAAAAAGAAAAAGGATAATGCTCATTGGAATAGAAATAATATAGCTAGACAATCGGCTTCTCAAACGAAGCTGTTACCGGCTTATCAAAACGCAGAGAGAATTCTTCTTTCCTATATGCTAAAAGATCAGCATCTTGCTCTTCGTGTCCAGGATATGATTGGCGGCGGTTTTAACATAGAAGAACATCGGGCCTTAGCTACGTATTTATATGGTTTTTATGAGGAAGGGCATGAATCCAATATCAGTTTGTTCGTTGAGTATTTGCCTGAAAAAAAATTGGTGCATCTCGTATCTGAGCTGGCGATGATGTCCATTAATGAAGAACTTTCAGAACAAGCACTAAATGATTATGTGCAGCAAGTGTTGAATTATCCAAAGTGGTTAACAATAAAAGAAAAAGAAAAAGATAAGCAAGAGGCTGAACGACGTAAGGATTACGTAAAGGCGGCATCCATCGCTATGGAGATTCTTCAATTGAAAAAAGTGTTGAAATAGTATGTATTAATTTTATCATATAGCAATACAATTGCGGAAGGAGGGGGCCAAATGGCTGAAAAATCTGCTCGCTCTAAAGAATTGGACTCTGAATTAACCCTCGATCAAGTGAAAGAACAATTAACGGAAATAGGGAAAAAACGCGGTGTCTTAACATATGAAGAAATTGCAGAGCGCATGTCCGGATTTGAACTGGAATCGGATCAAATGGACGAATATTATGAGTATTTAGGTGAACAAGGAATTGAGGTAATGAATGAATCGGATGTTGATGAGGACGATCCGGATATTCAAGATTTATCAAAAGAGGAAGAATTTGACCTCAACGACCTCAGTGTTCCACCAGGAGTGAAAATCAATGATCCTGTTCGCATGTACTTAAAAGAGATTGGCCGCGTCGATTTATTATCTGCTGAAGAAGAAATTGAACTGGCCAAACGTATTGAAAATGGTGATGAGGAAGCGAAACGCCGTCTGGCTGAAGCTAACTTGCGCCTCGTTGTCAGCATTGCAAAACGCTATGTAGGGCGCGGCATGCTGTTCTTGGACCTAATTCAAGAAGGAAACATGGGATTAATCAAAGCGGTTGAAAAGTTCGATTACCGCAAAGGATATAAATTTAGTACGTACGCTACATGGTGGATTCGACAAGCCATCACCCGTGCTATTGCGGATCAAGCAAGAACGATTCGTATACCGGTTCATATGGTAGAAACAATCAATAAATTGATTCGCGTTCAACGCCAGTTGCTCCAAGATTTGGGCCGTGAACCAATTCCGGAAGAAATTGCAGAAGATATGGATCTAACTCCGGACAAAGTACGTGAAATTTTAAAAATTGCCCAGGAGCCAGTCTCATTAGAAACACCGATTGGTGAAGAAGACGATTCCCATCTGGGTGATTTTATTGAAGACCAAGATGCGACATCTCCTTCTGAACATGCTGCTTATGAATTATTAAAAGAGCAGCTGGAAGATGTACTGGATACATTAACAGACCGTGAAGAAAACGTATTGCGTTTACGTTTTGGACTTGATGATGGACGCACACGTACTCTTGAAGAGGTAGGAAAAGTATTCGGAGTTACACGTGAGCGTATTCGTCAAATTGAAGCGAAAGCACTTCGCAAACTGCGACATCCAAGTCGGAGCAAACGATTAAAAGACTTTTTAGAATAAAGAATTCATATTTACATTCGATAGTTTACTTCTTATTATAGAAGTAAACTATTTTTTTTGGAGTGAAATGGATGAATCAAGAAACGAAAAAACAAGTCATCATAAACGAAATCGAATGGTGGAAAGAAAGTCATTTGCTGCCTGAACAGTACTGTGATTATTTATTGGCATTGTATACAGAAGGAAATACGGGCAGCCAAGAAACAGTTTCATCTAAACCGTCCAAAAAGCGTTTTCAAGGATGGCTCTTTAGTATCATTTTGTTATTTTTACCAGTTATGCTTCTTGTCATTTATTTTACTGAATTGTCTTTCGTTTTGCAAATGCTCCTTTATAGTCTTTTTATCTTAGTTTGTTTAGGAGCGGCGTTATTTTACATAGAAAAAAAATTTTTTATGCATGGGTTATTAAGTATGGCTGCACTCTGTTTGTTACTTATGTCTTATGAAGCCGTTTCTTTTTATTTTCCTCAAAATTTCTTGATTTTGATTGCACTCCTTGTCATTCACTGTGTTTTGTGGGTCATCGCAGGATTTCGTTTGAAGATTGTTTATTTTAAGATGGCGGGATTCATTGGATTAGGTCTTATCATTGCTTTTAATTTATTTCGCATTAACGGTTAGTGCCCTGCCTCCGACGAATAGGATGGGCCGGCAAAGGCGTGTGGTGGTTGACGTGGTTTTAGTCTGTTAACGCACGTTGGAGCTGCACCGCGTCTCTTTTTTCTGTAAAAGATCTAATCAGCTGTGCAAGGCAATGAAAATTCTCTATGGCTGAAAGTTTCCTTTATTATAACACGAAACGTTTAAAAAATTTTAAAGTTGTGAAAATTCCATTATATGTTTTATAATTTTGTTGTAAGCGGATTCAAAAACTGGGGGGATGGATATGAATTTTGACTTAACAACGGAACAGAAACTCATTCAAAAGACAATTCGAGAGTTTGCTGAAGCGGAAGTGGCACCTGGAGCAGAACAGCGCGATAAGGAAAAGCAGTTTCCGCTAAGGGTTTTTCAAAAGCTGGCAGACTTGGGCATTATGGGTTTACCATTTCCCGAAGAGTACGGAGGGGGCGGTGCTGACACGGTCAGCTTTGCGATTGTTGTAGAAGAACTGAGCCGTGCATGCGGTTCAACAGGAATTACATATTCTGCCCATGTATCACTAGGGGGAGCACCTCTCCATCTATTTGGTACAGAAGAACAAAAGCAAAAATATCTTGTCCCTATATGTACAGGGGAATCATTCGGAGCGTTCGGATTAACCGAACCGAATGCAGGAAGTGATGCTGGAGGAACACAAACAGAGGCAAAGGAAGATGGAAAAGACTTCATTGTTAACGGAAATAAATGTTATATTACAAATGCAAGCTATGCTAAACACTTGTCATTGACCGCTATTACAGGACGAAAAGATGGTCAAAAAGAGATTTCTGCGCTGATTGTCCCTACTGATGCACCTGGCTTTACGGTGATTGATAATTACGAAAAAATGGGACTCCATGCTTCAAATACAACAGAATTGGTGCTGGAAGATGTAAGAGTACCCCAAGAAAATCTCCTCGGGGCACGAGGTGAAGGGTTTAAACAATTTCTTGTCACATTAGACGGAGGGCGTATTGGAATCGGTGCGATGGCTGTTGGAATTGCTCAAGCCGCTTATGAGCGTGCATTAAAATATGCACAAGAAAGAAGACAATTCGGGAAACCTCTTTCTTCTTTTCAAGCCATCCAATTTAAACTGGCTGATATGGCTATGAAAATTGAATTGGCTCGTACGATGGTTTATAAAGCTGCATGGTTAAAGGATCAGGGGCGTCGATTTACAAAAGAAGCGTCTATGTGTAAATTATACGCCTCGGAAATTTGTATGGAGGCTGCAAGCCAGGCCGTTCAGATTCATGGAGGATATGGTTATATGAGGGAATACCAAGTGGAACGTTATATGAGAGATGCTAAACTCTTAGAAATTGGAGAAGGGACCTCAGAAGTTCAGCGTATGGTTATCGCAAGAGAAATCGGATGCTGAATTTTTTTATTTTGGGTGATAAAATAGATTGTGTTTTGTAAAGCTATTTATGTTATCGTTAAATAGGAGAAAAGATACTTCGCAATAAGATACTATGCCGCTTAAACATAGACAGTCAAGAACTTTTATCTGAAAAGATCCGCCATTACAATTCCTGGTTGTATGGGATTTCTCATGGCGGTCTTTTCAGGAGGATGACTCAAATGGCATTAAAAATGATGCCATTTGAGTCATCCTCTTAGTTATTTTTTGTCTATTTAGTGAAAAACATCCAGAACCTTAAGAATAGGGGTTTCGCTCCCTATTATTTTGAAGTAAAATAGATTGTGTTTATACTTTTCTCACTATTCATAATTGATAACGTATACATAAGGAGGTAGACGAAATGAACCGTAACCCGCTTTCACCTTTTTTTCTCATTATGGCAATAGGACTTGTTCTTATGCTTGTTTTATCTGTTAATGGTGTAAACAATGCAAAAGAAATAGCTGCAGAGAAAGAGGGCGGCGGAGCTGAACAGGAAGCTGCTGCAGCAACGCCAGAAGAACTCTATAAGCAAAGCTGTATTGGCTGTCATGGTGATCAATACCAAGGCGGCGTTGGTCCTGCTCTTAAAGGTGTAGGAGACCGCTTGTCAAAAGATGAAATTAAAGAAGTTATTACAAATGGCCGTGGTTCAATGCCAGCAGGCTTAGTTCCTGCTGATAAAGCCGATGAAGTGGCAGAATGGCTTGGCACATTAAAATAATGTTCGAATCTATTGGGTAGTTTCATGCGCAGCTGTTCTTAAAACGGTCTTTATATGAAGCTGCTTCACGGAGATGTTTTATCAAAAGAGGGCGCCTTCACATACTGAATAACGTATGTGAGGGCGTCCTTTTATATTTTAAGCCCTTTTGGGAAGATACTAGAGAGCATGATAAGATAGAGTTTGCTTGCATGTGTTCGATGAACAATTTATGATAAAGTAGAACGTCTCTCGGTGGAATAAAGTCGATGTGCTCTTCATCCATCCACTGACTAACTTATTGGGTCATGATTACACAGTAAATAAAAGACACGAATACATAATAAAAGGTGAAGATATGAACGAATTACAATTATCAAAACGTTTAGAGGAAGTTGTGAAACTGATTCCAGCCAATGCTGCTATTGCGGATATTGGTTCTGATCATGCGTATTTACCATGCTATGCTTATTTAAAAGGATTCATTAAAAGTGCTATTGCCGGCGAGATTACAGAGGGACCGTTTCAATCGGCTGTTCAGCAAGTAAGAAAGACAGGACTAGAACAAGTAATTGAGGTGCGTAAAGGAGATGGCCTTGAAGTCATTTCGCCAAACGAAGTAGACTGCATTACCATTGCCGGAATGGGCGGAACATTGATTCGCACGATTTTAGAAGAAGGAAAGAACAAGTTGGAAGGAGTCCAGCGTCTTGTGTTGCAGCCCAATATCGGCGCGAAGACATTAAGGGAATGGCTGCTCGAACATTCATGGGAAATTAAAGAGGAGAAAATTTTAGAAGAAGATGGCCGAGTTTACGAAATCATTGCGGCTGAACAGGGTGAAGCCTTAAAGCCTTATGGGGAAGAAAAGGAAGCCGGATTATTGCTCGGCCCCATTTTGATGAGGGAAAAAAGCGCAGCTTTTATTAAAAAATGGACTCATGAACAAAAACATTGGGAAAAAGTAATTGCCCAGTTGGAGAGTGTTGAGGAAACACCGGAAAACAAAGCGAGGAAAAAAGAGCTTCAACAAGCGGTAGCTATTATTAAGGAGGTGCTCTCGAGTGAGTAAAGTGCCAAATGGGTATGAGGTTATTCAGCTATTTGAATCATTCGCCCCTAAAAGTTTGGCGATGGAAGGGGATAAAATCGGCCTTCAAGTAGGAACGTTGAATAAGCCTATCCGAAAAGTAATGGTTACATTGGACGTATTGGAAGATGTAATCGACGAGGCCATTTCCCGCCAAATTGATTTAATCATTGCCCATCATCCTCCTATTTTTCGTCCGCTTAAACAGATCATTACCGATCAGATGCCGGGCCGATTATTTGAAAAGTGCATTAAGCATGATATTGCGGTGTATGCTGCACATACCAATTTGGATATCGCTGTTGGCGGTGTCAATGATTTATTGGCAGAGGCCTTGGGATTGATGGAAACGGACGTCCTGGTTCCGACGACAAATGTGAAACTGAAAAAACTGGCTGCATTTGTCCCGACAGAACATGCCGAAAGAGTTCGAGAGGCCATTTGTCAGGCTGGAGCGGGGCATATTGGCCAGTACAGTCATTGCACCTTTAATATTCAAGGAAAAGGCACGTTTTTACCATTGGAAGGAACTGATCCGTTTATTGGTCAACAGGGGAAGTTGGAGCACGTAGAGGAAGTACGAATTGAAACCATTTTCCCGGAAAATGCAGAACGTAAAATTATTCAAGCTTTAATAAAAAACCATCCTTATGAAGAGGCAGCTTACGATATTTACCCGTTGGAAAATGAGGGAATGACATATGGATTAGGGAGAATTGGAAAGCTTAAAAATGAAATGACATTAAAAGAGTTCGCAGAACACGTGAAGGTATCCCTGGATGTAAAAGGGGTAAGAGTAGTAGGGAATTTGGAGGATAAGGTTAAAAAGGTAGCGGTACTGGGCGGAGATGGGAATAAATATATATCCAGTGCAAAGTATAAAGGTGCAGATGTATATGTGACGGGAGACTTGTATTTCCACGTCGCACATGACGCGATGATGATGGGATTGAATGTCATTGACCCTGGACATCATGTAGAGAAAGTGATGATAAAAGGCGTGACGAATATTTTGTCAAACATGTGTGAGGAAAGCAAGTTTGAGTGTGAAATCGTCTCGTCCCAAGTCGATACAAATCCATTTACTTTTATGTAAGTATCGTATGCTGCTAAAGGGCTTGAAAAGCCGATTACAAAAATAACAGTTGATTGAATGGAAAGAGGATGACCGAAAAGGGCAAAACAAGGCCCTTTTCGGTCATCCTACTGAAAGGCCCCATCATGAAATCCCTGTAAAACCAAGGGATTATGTGACGGGGCCTTTCAGTAAAAACAGCTTTTGTGATTTATCAGAGGCTTATGGGAAAGCCTCTCTTTTGTCGTTTTTTGCTCTTTCGTAAGTCGTTTCTCCATTTTAATATGTCTTTATTTAACCGTTATAGTTTCGGTATTTTTACTTTAGGCAAAACTTTTGAAAGAGGTACCGTTCGTTCTTGCTTCCATGTCGATGGATCGTTTGGATTGAATCGCTCTAAAAAGGCGATTACCTCTTTTGTAATAGGGGTGGGCGTCGAAGCCCCGGCCGTTACTGCTACTGTTTTGGCGTCTTTAATCCAATCGATGTTCAGTTCGGAGATGTCGCCGATGCGATATGCCGTTGTACCTGCGATCTCTTCGGATACTTGAGCAAGGCGATTGGAGTTATTGCTTTTTGGATCACCGACTACAATGGTGACATCGGCTTCTTTCGCCTGCTCTGCCACTGCTTCTTGTCTTACTTGTGTTGCTAAGCAAATTTCTTTATGAACTTCGACATACGGATATTTTTCTTGTACCTTTTTCATAATGTCAAGGACGTCCCATTGGCTCATCGTCGTTTGATTAGTAACGATAATATCTTTACTTTTGATATTGAGTGTTTCAACATCTTCCGGTTTTTCCACAAGATGGACGATTTCCGGCGCGATTCCAATAGCACCTTCCGGCTCTGGATGCCCTTTTTTTCCGATATAAATGATTTCATATCCCTGTGCTTGTTTTTCGCGAATTAAATCATGGGTTTTCGTTACATCGGGACATGTGGCATCGATGGTCACAAGCCCTTTTTCTTTAGCTCGCTTTTTAACTTCCGGCGATACACCGTGCGCTGTAAAAATGACAGTGCCGCTATCGATCTGCTCTAAGATTTCAAGGCGGTTGGCGCCGTCGAGGGTAATGATTCCTTCTTCTTCAAATGCATCTGTTACGTGTTTGTTATGAACAATCATTCCAAGAATATAGATGGGTCTTGGCAAAGATTTATCTAAAGCGGCATTGCGTGCAATGACCATTGCATCTACAACACCGTAACAATATCCGCGCGGGGCGATTTTGATCACTTCCATTTTCGAATCCTCCTTCTAAATAGGAAACATGACTCTCCCTATTATATAAGAGAGGAAGCAGAATTGTCGAGAAGGGGGTGAAGCCAAAGGGAAAGACATCCCTTTGGCTCCATCCCCTGTAAAACGGACCATCATATAAATCTGGTAAGAGGAGGAAATATAATCAATTTTAGTTAAGCGATGCTTCTTTTAAATGTAAAGTTTTGGCTTGGACGCTCCTTTTGGAGGGTTTTCAATAAACTCTGCTTCCAACTCATTGAATGCATCTTCATCGAATTGGTCCACGTCATTTGCTTCCTCACTCACGGTCTTTACGGTTTCTGTTTCTTCATCGCTTGTATCATCGCTTTTTAGTGCCTTATAAATTTTAAACATGGCGGGAATATTTTTGACCACAGGTCCATACTGCTGTACCATTGGTCCTACAGATTCGGCGACTTTCAGTATTTTTTGAACGTTTGTCATCATTGAACTAATTGAAGATGGATTTGTGACGTTTTGAACGTTGCTTAACATTGAACCCATCCGTGAAGCATTTGGCATGTTAGGTATAGATTGGGCTCTTCCTCCAAAAAGACGGGAGAGAAGTCCTCCTGAAGGACGATTCATCATCGGCTGCTGGTATGGAAAAAATGTCTGCATAGGGAAGTTACGTGAAGGCATAGGGGGAAATGGTCGTCTTGGCAACAAATAAATACACCTCCTTTTATAATAGGGATTCATCCATACTATATGCGTGAATTGAAATAAAGGAAATTTGTTTTATCCCGCTCTATCCGGAGAGAATTTTGCCCCTTCAAATGGGAGATAATTGTCTGTAAAAACCCCATGAATTCAATCGTCCTTCATTGAGGGTGAGGGTGGAAGGTGAGAATGAGTAGTAATAAGCTCAAAAATCCATTATAATGATATATTGTGCTTATGTTTAGAGCGGGATAAATAGGAATAAAGGAGAAAAACATGAATAAAACAAAATTTGAACGTTTTAATTTTCAACCGTTTATTATAGAAGCTGTTAAAGAACTAGGTTTTTATCAACCGACTGAAATTCAGGAAAGATTGATTCCCACTCTTTTAAGAGGCGAGAGCGCCATCGGGCAATCACAAACAGGGACAGGCAAAACACATGCTTATTTATTGCCGCTTCTTGAAAATATCGACCCTGAAAGAGAAGAAGTGCAAGTGGTGATTACGGCACCTACCCGTGAATTGGCCAACCAAATTTATCAAGAAGTGTTAAAGATAACGAAATTTTGCAATCCAAATCAAGAGATCACGGCAAAATGTTTAGTAGGTGGAACAGATAAACAAAAAGCAATCGACAAATTAAAAAGACAGCCCCATATTGTAGTGGGAACACCGGGAAGAATTCACGATTTAGCTAAAGAACATGCTTTGTCGATTCATACTGCGACGTCTATAGTAGTAGATGAAGCCGATCTTATGCTAGATATGGGATTTCTTGAAGATGTGGATCGGATTGCGGCTGCGATGCCGGAAAATCTTCAAATTCTCGTTTTCTCTGCTACAATTCCGGAAAAACTAAAACCATTTTTAAAGAAATATCTGCAAAATCCTAAATATACCCATGTTGCACCAAAACAAGCGACAGCAGCAAAGATTGAGCACATACTTGTGCCTCTGCGCCATCGAAATAAAACGACGCTTTTACACGATATGTTAGTATCTTACAATCCGTACCTTGCCATCGTGTTTACAAATACGAAAAAAATGGCAGATGAGGTAGCTGATGCGCTAACAGCCAAAGGCCTGCGCGTTGGGAGAATTCATGGAGATTTGCCGCCCCGTGAGCGCAAAAAAATGATGAAGCAAATTAAAGAACTGGAGTATCAATATGTTGTAGCCACGGATTTGGCCGCAAGGGGAATCGATATTGAAGGGATCAGCCATGTTATTAACTACGAAATCCCTTCAGATTTAGATTTTTATATTCACCGTGTCGGACGTACCGCTCGTGCCGGATATTCAGGCATTGCAGCGACCATTTACGAACTCAGCGATGAAGACGCCATCGTGAAGCTCGAAAAAATGGGAATTGAATTTGTCAATAAGGATTTCCAAGGCGGCAATTGGACTGAAATTGAAGATCGAAACCGTCGTAAGAAGCGCCAGAAGAAGACAGATGAAGTGGAAGTCCAAGCACGGAAGTTCATTCAAAAACCGAAAAAGGTAAAGCCAGGATATAAAAAGAAACATCAAAGCGAAGTCGAGAAATTCGCAAGAAAGCAAAGACGCGCAAAGAAAAAATAAAGAGGATGGATTAAAAGGTATAAAAGCATACCTTTTAATCCATCCTCCTGAAAAGGACCCATTATGAGAAATCCAGTAAAACCGCGGATTTTGATAATGGGTCCTTTCAGTAAAAAAAGTTGTTGCTCTATATTCCCAGATTATGTGATCAGTTTCTGAAAAAATTTTGCGACAAAGATTTAACAGAAAGATTCTTTTCAGATTTTAGCTGTTTCTTTATGTCTTAAAAGGTAAACACCTTTTTAGATGTAAACGAAAAGATATGTTAAGATAGACTGTACGAAAGTTGAAAGGGTAGAGGTGTGTATGTTGAAAATTGGTTCTCATGTATCGATGAGCGGGAAAAAAATGTTACTGGCAGCAAGTGAAGAAGCTGTTTCCTATGGAGCAAATACATTTATGATATATACAGGGGCTCCTCAAAATACAAGACGAAAAAAAATAGAAGATCTTAATATTGAAGCGGGTTTACAACATATGAAGGAGCATGGGATTGATGAAATTGTCGTTCATGCTCCTTACATCATTAATATTGGAAACACGACAAACCCGGCGACTTTTGAGCTCGGTGTCGACTTTTTGCGCCTGGAAATTGAACGGACAGCAGCCATCGGAGCCAAGCAAATTGTCCTTCATCCCGGTGCCCATGTAGGTGCAGGAGCGGAAGAGGGAATTAAACGAATTATTGAAGGATTAAATGAAGTGCTGGTACCCGAGCAAACGGTTCAAATCGCTCTTGAAACAATGGCGGGAAAAGGATCAGAGTGCGGGCGAAGCTTTGAAGAAATCGCAATGATTATCGATGGAGTCAAACATAATGAAAAACTATCTGTATGTTTTGACACGTGCCATACTCATGATGCTGGATATGATTTGGTTAATGATTTTGATGGAGTGTTAAACGAGTTTGATAAAATTGTTGGGATTGAACGCATAAAAGTCCTTCATATCAACGATAGCAAAAATGAACGCGGGGCAAGAAAAGACCGTCATGAAAATATCGGATTTGGCCATATTGGATTTGATGCGCTTAACTATATCGTCCATCATCCATCCTTAGTACAAGTACCCAAAATTTTGGAAACACCTTATGTCGGGGAGGATAAAAATAAGAAGAAACCTCCGTATAAACTGGAAATTGAGATGCTTCTTTCCAAGATGTTTGACCCTGAACTCCAACAAAAATTAATGGAAGGTTAACTGCACGGAGAGAGTCTTCCTTGCAATTAACCTTCGTATATTCAACAAAAGTTGTTTAATTAAAGGTTGGGCACTTGCAGCTTATTTACCTATTTCATTAAATCTTGAAGTAACTGCTGTACTTTTTTAGCGGTTTGGGCATTTGTAATGCGAGCGACCTTTTTAATTAATTCGTGGCGTTCATTTGTATCATAAATATTAACCGGTTTTTCTTTAATAAGGGAAATGAGCTGCTGTGCTTGTTCGTCCGTTAAGGAGATTTTATATTCCTTGCTGTATTTCAGCAGTTCTTTTACCGTTAAATGGTTGATTTTATGATTAACGATTTGTTGAAAAATTTTCATATTTCTCCCTCCGTATGCTGTTTGTCTCCCGTTCTAACGGGTATTAAATCCAGGTGATGGAAGTTTCTTTATAATGTATGGGATGAACAGGGAAGGGGTGCTGCGGCAGAATGAGAAAGTGAGTTTAGAAATGGAAACGGGTTCGAGGTTTTGGAAATGAGCTGTTCTTCATTCCTGACAATATGATTGATGGGAGCATTTTTAGAATTCGTTCCCCACTTTAGATTGTATTGTTCCAGACTCGGTTTCTTTCATCATTTTTACCGCATCCGTCATGTTTTTGAACATACCGCATCTTTTTTGATGCGGTGTTTTAATGTTTACAAACCATATTTCGATGATGTATACTACAATAATGGTTAAATCGTAATGATTCTTAAAAGAAGTTTGGTGATAATGATGGAACAAGAACAAAATGTGATTGAGATTCAAGACCTCTTTTTTCAATATGACCGGCAAACGGTGTTAGAAGATATTAATTTAACGGTGCCTAAAGGGGCTTTTCTGGGGCTGGTAGGACCAAACGGTTCAGGGAAATCAACGCTCATCAAATGTGTTTTAGGGCTGCAAAGACCTCAACACGGCACAATTCGTCTATTTGGCCATGACATCCAAAAGTTTAAAGAGTGGAACAAAATAGGTTTTGTTTCTCAGAAAGCCAATAGTTTTAACACGGGGTTTCCCGCTACTGTATTTGAAGTGGTATCAACCGGGTTAACTTCAAAGTTAGGACTGTTCCGCTTTATGAAAGCGGAACATAAAGAAAAGGTAATGAAGGCGCTCGAAGCGGTAGGGATGGATGAATTTGCCCGCCGGAACATCGGAGAGCTGTCAGGTGGTCAGCAACAGCGTGTGTTTATCGCGCGTGCATTGGTCAGTGAACCTGAGCTATTGATTTTGGATGAGCCTACAGTTGGAGTAGATGCGCAAAATGTCCAAAATTTCTATGTATTATTAGAAACATTGAATAAAGAACATGGGATTACATTGTTATTGGTTACACACGATACCGGAACCATTACGGAAAAGGTCACGCATGTGGCTTGTTTGAATAAACATCTGCATTTCCATGGAGAAACTGAGGAGTTCAATCATTTATGCGAACATGATTTGTCCATGTTTTACGGACATCATGTGCATGTATTGACACATGACCATCAACATGGAGGTCAGCGGGTATGATTGATAGTATTTTTCAGTTTGAGTTTTTGCAAAATGCCTTTTTAACGGGAATTTTAATTGGCTTTCTTGCTCCGCTTTTAGGGGTATTCATTGTGGTTCGCCGCTTATCTCTCATTGCCGATGCATTAAGCCATGTAACTTTAGCCGGCATTTCAGCAAGCCTATTGCTTGAGAAGAAATTCGGACTGTTTCAAGGCTTGAATCCATTATATCTAGGAATGGCGTTTTCTGTGATGGGATCGCTCTTTATTGAAAAGCTTCGCGGAGTATACAAACATTATCAAGAGCTGGCCATCCCGATTATTTTATCGGGAGGAATTGGAATTGGTGTCATTTTTATTTCATTGGCAGACGGTTTCAATACAGATTTATTCAATTATTTATTTGGAAGCGTGAGCGCGGTCAGCAGGTCGGATTTATGGACCATTACATTTATTGCCATTATGGTTGTGGCCCTTGTCATTTTATTTTATAAGGAATTGTTCATTTTATCTTTTGATGAAGAACATGCTGCTGCCTCAGGTGTAAAAGCAAAATGGGTTCACTTTTTGTTTATTGTCATGGTTGCTTTAGTCATTGCGGCTTCCATGAGAATTGTGGGAATTTTACTGGTGTCTTCATTAATGACCTTGCCTGTAGCCGCTAGCATTCGATTAGCAACCGGTTTTAAACAAACGATTTTCTTATCTATTTTATTTGGTGAAATCTCAGTTGTTGGAGGATTGTTTTTATCGTATTACTTGGATTTGGCGCCAGGTGGAATTATCGTCGTCATTGCAGTGTTAATTCTAATAGGATCAATTCTCCTCAATAAAGGACGGAGTGGGAATAAGAAATGAATATTAGCCAGGCCATTGAGTTGTTAAAGCAAGAAGGCTATAAACATACAGGCAAACGTGAAGAAATGCTTAGTCTTTTTTCAAAATCCAATAAATATTTAACGGCAAAAGATGTACTGGAGCATATGAAGAAGGATTACCCGGGATTGAGTTTTGATACCATTTACCGTAATTTATCGTTGTTTGTAGAGTTGGGAATTTTTGAAATGACGGAATTATCAGGAGAAAAACATTTTCGTTTTACATGTGCTACATCCCATCACCATCATCATTTCATTTGTTTGGATTGCGGGAAAACAAAAGAAATCGAGACGTGTCCAATGGAACATTTATCGGAAGACCTCAAAGGATTTGATGTGACGGGCCATAAATTTGAAATATACGGCAAATGTATGGAATGCCAATAAAAAAAGCGGGGAAACCCGCTTTTTTTTTATTGGCCAGCTGCGGCTCCTAGCCTTTCGGCCGTTTCACTTCTGCCATTGAAACCAAAAAGCGGTTTCTATGACAGAAGTTCCAACGTTTCTCAAGGCTGAACAGTCGTCTCCGCTTTTTTTATTGGTGTTGCTGATTAAACCAATGATTGATCCATTGTTTTGCTTCCATCCAGTCATAGACACGGATGACATTTTTAGGAACCGGCAGGCGATTGTAAGGTGTATCAAACAAGATAACGGGAATATTACATTCTTCACTTATATCACAGGCATTATCATGCTTATCTTCAAAAAATACATCGATACCATGTTTTTTGGCGGTTTCGATTTTATCATGAGAGCCGACTAAGTCAATATGGTGAAAATGAACATCATTGGATGTAAACCAATTTTGGGTGATATCCAATAAATGCTTATGGCGTGCGCTAATATAAATGAGCTCATGTGTCTTTTTCCATTCATTTAATACTTGTTGAGCGTTAGGGGCTAACGGAGCGCTCGCATAAATGGTCGCTTCATGTTCAATAAACCATTGCGCCAGCTCTTGTTCAGTCACTTTCACGGCTGGAACAAGATCGTATTCTTTAATATCATCCAATGTTAAATTAAGCCCGAATGATTTGTTAAGATAAGGAATAAACGTAGTGGGGCATGTAACTGTGCCATCAATATCAATACCGAATTTTCTTTGCAATGTTCACAACTCCTTCTTACCATGATGCTATATGTAGTGTACCACAAGAATAGTGGATGGCTGATAAAGAAAACATTAACAACTATAATTGTTTCGCTTTTTCAGATACTATAAATGCTCCTTATCAAGTAAGACTTCACTCGGCGGGGCCCCTCGGCGAGTGTCAGTTGAACTTACCGGGCTCTATACGAACAATGGATCTAGCTTTGAGCTAAAATATTGTTATTCGTTGGAGCAGGATAAAGAAAGCGAGGGATAAGCAGTGGACAAAGACTACCATAAAAAAGAACATGAGGAAGCATATGAGTCGAATTTTATGGAAGAAACAGCCGCAGAAGTAGCTGTTCCAGTTGCTGCAAGAGGGAATTATGCAGAGAGAGATCGCCTGGGAGCTGAGAGGGAAGAAGGGAATGAAGGAAGGGGATACGGGCGTTTAGCCTTAATTCTATCCATTCTGTCTCTATTTTTCCTTCCAGTACTACTAGGAGTTGCTGGGGTTATTTTAGGCTTTATCGCACGCAGAAGAGGAGCATACTCAACAGGGGCATGGGCAATCGGAATCGGGATTGTATCCATTGTTATCGGAACGTTTATTTTACCGTTCTTTTAATAAAATAGGGGAGCGGGCGAAAGCCCGCTCCCCTATTTTATTAAATGAAATTATGATTGTTGCTCAAGCGCTTGTTTGGCGTAATATTCTTCAGCGATTTTGTCGATTTCTTTTTTCAGCTCTTCAACCATTGTTTCTTCCGGGATTTTACGTACAATTTCCCCTTTGCGGAATAATAAACCTTCACCGCGTGCTCCTGCAATTCCAATATCCGCTTCGCGAGCTTCTCCAGGTCCATTTACTGCACAACCAAGCACCGCCACTTTAATAGGTGCTTTAATGGTCGAGATATATTCTTCCACTTCATTAGCGATACTGATCAAGTCGATTTCAATACGCCCGCAAGTAGGGCAGGAAATGAGGGTAGCCGCATTTGAAGATAATCCGAATACTTTTAACAGTTCTCTGGCTACTTTGACTTCTTCAACCGGATCGGCACTTAAGGAAATGCGCAATGTGTTACCAATTCCTTTAGACAAGATAGCACCGAGTCCGGCTGCGCTTTTGATGGTGCCGGCAAAAAGCGTACCCGATTCCGTAATACCAAGATGGAGCGGATAATCAAATGCTTTTGATGCTTTTTCATAAGCTTCAATAGCCAAGTTTACATCCGATGCTTTCATGGAAACGATAATATCATGGAAATCCAGGTCTTCTAAAATTTTAATATGATGAAGTGCACTTTCCACCATACCATCGGCAGTAGGATAGCCGTATTTTTCTAAGATGCGTTTTTCCAGCGATCCGGCGTTGACTCCGATGCGAATCGGAATGCCTCGTTCTTTCGCTGCGTTCACCACTGCCTCCACTTTTTCGCGGCGTCCGATATTTCCTGGATTAATACGGATTTTATCAATGCCGCCTTCAATCGCTTTTAAAGCCAGCTTATAGTCAAAATGAATGTCTGCCACAAGCGGAATGTTGATGCGCTTTTTGATTTCCGCAATGGCGTTGGCAGCGCGTTCGTCTGGTACAGCTACCCGCACGATTTGGCAGCCGGCTTCTTCCAGGCGTTTAATTTCTGCAACGGTCGCTTCGACATCATGCGTTTTCGTTGTTGTCATGCTTTGGATGACTAATTCATTATTGCCGCCAATCGTTAAATTTCCCACTTTAACAGGGCGGGTTTTTGTACGATGTATGATTTCACTCACGTGGTAATCTCTCCTTTAAATAAGATCCAACTCATATAGAGGGTGTTCAAAAAGTCCGGGAAAAATCGCTGTCGAATTTACTTGTACAGGATGCACTGATCCGGCGTTCGCCACAGGACGTGGCGGTTCTTAGTCGGGCTTCGTCACTCTGATTCTCCGGTCCTCACGTATTACCATCATACGCTCCGGTCCTTGAACTTCTCGGCTATTTTTGTCCACCTTTTTGAACATGCACATATGGAAAAGGCTTATTCATAAATAGAATAACGCTTTAACGAGAAAATAACTAGTAGAAAAAAATGAATGCTTTCCCATTGTACCAATGATAGCAAATTTTTGACAAGGGATAAGATGAGTTGATTGGGGCGGCTACGTTTTTTTGTAAACGGGAAATTTGTACTCTTTCCCAATCTGAATATTTTCTGGCGACATTCCTTTATTCAATGCTTTAAAGTCTGTTATGACCTTGTCTATTGACACTGGAACAGAATCCTGTGTCAGCTGTTCGACAATGGATAAAACGGTATCCCCCGCTTTTACTTTGACTCTTATATATGGAGCGGTTGTTTTGGCCTTGACGGGTGAAGGGCTCTTTGTTGTTTGCGTACTCACCGGGACCGCTTTGACGGGAATGAGAGTTCCATATCGAATGTCATATTGAATAATGTAGATTAAAAAGATGATGACCATGAGAAAACCTATTTTTTTCATCGCTTCCTCCTGAAAGTGGATTAATGATTGTGTGCTCTTTATTAATTGCGTTCAGAAACAGCAAAAATCCATTAAAGAACAACAGGACTTTACTAATATGTATGCTTGTCCATAAGAAATATGAAAAAGAGGAGAAGGGAAGAATCATGAAGGAAAAATATATTGTGATCACGTTAGGGTTATTGCCATTCATTATGGTTCTTGGGAATTCCATGCTCATTCCCATTTTGCCCGCCATTCAAAATGAACTTCATTTGACGGAGTTTCAGACCGGTCTTGTGTTAAGCAGCTTTTCTATTCCAGCGGCTCTTTTCATTCCTCTTATCGGAGTATTGTCAGATTGGTATGGAAGAAAGAGGTTTATTGTCGTATCGATGCTTTTATTAATAACAGGAAGCTTAATGGCTATAGCAAGCGGCTATGTGTCCAGTGATCGAAGCGGCTTTTATTTGTTGCTGGCCGGAAGGGTGATACAAGGAATGGGGGCAGCCGGCACGACCCCGTTAGCTATGGCGCTTGCCGGAGACTTGTTTCAGCAAGAAAAAAGAAGTAAAGTGCTCGGAATTATCGAAGTGTATAATGGGGCCGGAAAGGTAGTCGCACCGATCATCGGGGCGACAGCCGCTCTTTTTGCCTGGTACAGTGCGTTTTATGTATACCCGTTTGTAGCTTTGTTCATTTTATATGGAGTGCTTCGCTATGTGGGGAAAGACCGTGCTGCTCAAGATACAATTTCTATCGGAGGTTATCTCCAAAAAACGTGGAAGGTATTGAAAAGAGAAGGAACTTGGTTGCTGCCTTTATTTTTTACAGGTGGACTAGGACTCTTTTTGCTATTTGGGACATTATATTATCTTTCCTTTTTAATCGAGGAAACATATCATATTGACGGCTTTTTCAAAGGGACGGCCTTTGCTTTTCCGCTCGGTGCTATGACCGTCACATCGTATTGGACAGGAAAGAGAATTAAAAACGAACGCCAGCTGATGAATAAGCTGCTGGCGATAGGAGTTATGTTGGTTATGCTATCTTTCGCTTCGCTGATTTTTCTGCAAACATTGGCTGCCTTGATGTTTTTGACGACTATCGGCTTTGGAGGACTGGGATTTGTGCTGCCATGTGCGAACATGATGATTACATCAGTGGTGGCGGACGAAGAAAGAGGATTTGTGGTGTCTTTATATGGTGCTGTTCGCTTTATTGGAGTGGCTTTGGGTCCCATCGTATTTGGTAAATGGATGGGAAATGTGGAAGAGATGTTTTATTATTGTTTTATGTTGACTTTGTTAACCTTTGGCTGGTTGTTTATAAGAGGTAATAGGTTGAAAGTTGCGAATCCAAGTGCGAATAAGGGATAAAAAAGACAAAAACAGACAAAAATAGATCTTTTTAACCAAAAATTATGGATTTTTTTACATGTCCTTTACAATTCTCTGTCATACTTTAGATGTGTATGGGGAAAGGGAGGATTACGATGAATTTACAACCATTAATTAAGATAAAGGAAAAAGCAGATTTCTTTAAAATACGAATCCGAAACCAAAAAGTTCGCAGAGGGGTTCAACGGGAATCTCGGTTAAGCTTGCGGGCAAGGTTGCTTCTAAGTATTTTAACAGTTTTAGTAGCATCGGTAGGATGTTTAAGCTTTGTTTCTTATGATAAGTCCAGGGATACGACCATTAACATCATCGAAAATCGGCTTGAGCGCGAAGCTTTCACGATGTATGAAATCGCTCAAAGTCTTATGTATACGTTTATTGGTGATGAAGAAGGATTTTTAAAGAAGTTCAATTCCACTGTCAAATCCCAGGACGCCCAGTTAACACAAGATGGGCTATCCGGCCATTTCTTCTTGCTCCAACAAAAAACAGTCAAACCTTTTACGGTTAGTAAAGGAAGTCCGTTAATGTTTCCTGAAGATGTATTGGAAGCGGTTCAACAAACAGAACACGGTACCCTCCATTTTGAATTTAAGGGGGAAGATTATACCCTTGCCTTTAAACAAATACCGGAACTAAAGGGTGTTTATTTGCTGGCAGTGCCAACGGCTGATTATCTAGGGGCGATTAATGAGCTAGGAACATTTATGCTTATTGCTTCTGTTTTAAGTATCATTGTAACCTCCATTGTCATCGTCATTTTAGTCAGAAGTTTAACAAAGCCGCTCATCACGATGAGAAATGTAATGCGGAAAGTAAGGGAAGGCAATTTAAACGAACAAATGAACATTAAAACATCCATTCCTGAAATTTTTTCGCTTGTTAAAAGCTTCAATCAAATGGTTGAACAGATGAAAATGATGATTGAACAAATTAATGACACGACAACCGCGTTAAATGAAACGGGGGCTGACCTGAAATCGGCATCTGAAAGTGCATTGTACTTTAATAAGGAACTTACAGAATCGATTTTTATGGTTAAACAAGGTGCAGAGCAAACTGCTTCAAGTTCAGAAAACAGTATACATATGTTTCAAGATATGAAAGGGAAAATTCATCATATTATTCATGATATGGATTTCATTACACAAAAAGCAGAAGAAATGAACCATCAGGCTTATCAAGGCGAGCAAGATATTTCACGCATGATTACATCAATGAACCGATTCGAAAAAGAGTTTACCGATATGACCCATACTATTAATGAGGTGAAAGACCACTCCTTATCCATTGCTAAAATTGTCAGCTTAATTCAAGGATTCGCAGAACAAACGAAATTATTGGCTTTAAACGCTGCAATTGAAGCAGCGAGGGCTGGTGAGGCAGGGAAAGGCTTTGCGGTTGTAGCGAGTGAGGTGCGGAAGCTGGCGGATCAGTCTACAGGCGCAACAGAAGAAATCACCGACTTAATTCAATCGATGGAGGAGATTTCATCAAAGGCTTCAAAAGAGTTTCACGAGATGTTGCAGAAAAGTAAATCAAATGTGGATATTTCTTTGGATTCGAAAAGAACGTTTGATCGGCTGATGAAAGAAATTGGAAATGTAAATGAAGCACTTGAAGAAATGAAGGGAGAATTTAATTTACTTTTTGAGACGTTGCCGAAAATGGAGCAATCAGCTGAAAGTTTTACGTCCGTGTCCCAGGAAACGCTGGCAAGTGCAGAACAAATGCTTTCTGCTTCTAAAGAGCAGGTAGAACATACAAACAATACCCATGAAATTGGTATGCAGTTAACCGGACTTGCCGCTTCCTTAACGTCTATTACAAGTAAATTTATTGTTCTTGCCAAAAAACCATCACAGCCTTAAGGTTGTGATGGTTTTTTACGGGCAGGAATATGTTTGATGGTTAAAAAGAAAATGAAGCCGGTAATGGCCCAATGCCACAAGATTTGTCCTGGTACTTGTATAGAAAGGGTTTTTGTTATGGTAAATAAAATGATCGTCAAGGTTCCACTATAAGCCGCAAGTGTCCAAAGGGATTTATAGGTAATATTTCGATGAAGGATTTGCTTCAAAACCATTCCTATGTAAGCAAAAAGGGTAATTCCAATGAATTTGCTTCCGACCGCTAAGATATATAAGCCAATAATAATCAAAAGTACAATCACGATAAGTCCGCTGTTTAACGAATCTAAATATGAAACGATAGTATTCTTAGATAAATGGAATCCTTGGAACAAAGAATAGGAAAAGGAGTGCGGTTCATGGTTAACCGTCATCACAAACTCATTTTGCAATAAACTGACAGCATATGGGTAGTCGCTGGTCATGTTATTTGTTATTTTCCCGGAAGGATCAAAAATAAAGACCACGCCCTCATCGGATTGAATGATTGGTTCAGTCTCGTTCGTTTGAAGTATTCCGTCCGAAATGGTGAATGCCGGGATTTTATCTGCGAGCATGTCCCGGGTGATGTCTGCGTTTTTTAAGATACCGTAACCAAGGCAAAGAGATGTTGGAAGAATTGAAATGAATGTCAAGACAAATACATACATGATTGTTTTTCCAATGCCTTGAAAACGGAATAAAGACATCTTCTTAGGTGAATATAGGCTTAACGTTAACTGTTTAAATACATTCACTTCCTCACCTCCTTCACACAATATACATTGTAGCGGTCCCCTAAAATGAATACAAGAACATTTCGGAATGTCTCAGATGTACACGGATTCTTAATTTATGTAAATCCAATATTAATATATTGCAAATAAAATAAGAAAAACCTTTACATAAAATTTATATTTCGTTAATAATGGGTTGGCACCTTGTAGAGATGTGTCGAAAAAAGTAAGAGGGGTTGAGCTTTTCGTGGAGTTAGATGTTCAAAAAATGATTTTTGAATTCATTGGAGGACTTGGGATTTTCCTATTTGGTATCAAGTTCATGGGTGACGGCTTACAAAAGTCGGCAGGAGATAAACTGCGTGACATTTTAGATAAGTTTACGACCAATCCATTTATGGGAGTCTTAGCGGGAATTGTCGTGACCGTCCTTATTCAAAGTAGTTCAGGAACGACCGTTATTACTGTCGGATTGGTAAGTGCAGGCTTCATGACTTTAAGGCAGGCAATTGGTGTCATCATGGGAGCCAATATTGGTACGACTGTAACGGCATTTATTATCGGGATTAAACTTTCCGAATATGCTCTTCCTGTATTAGCCGTGGGAGCATTTATGCTATTTTTCTTTAAAAACAAGCGTGTACAAAATTTTGGACAAATTTTCTTTGGTTTTGGTGCACTTTTTTTCGGCCTTGAATTAATGGGAGCCGGCATGAAGCCGCTTCATTCTCTTCAAACATTTCACGACTTAACGGTGAACATGAGTGACAATCCGATTTTGGGTGTTGTCATCGGTACATTGTTTACAGTCATCGTTCAAAGCTCCAGTGCCACAATTGGTATTCTTCAAGAGCTATTTGGACAAGGAGCAATAGATATTTATGCAGCCTTGCCAGTGTTGTTTGGCGATAACATCGGAACGACGATTACAGCCGTATTGGCGTCCATTGGGGCATCAATTGCGGCAAGACGTGCGGCTTTGACGCATGTTATGTTCAACTTAATCGGAACGACGATTTTTCTTATCATTTTACCGTTATTCACCAAATTTATATTATATTTGCAAGGAGCAATGAACTTAAATCCAGAGATGACAATTGCTTTTGCACATGGGATTTTCAATACGACCAATACGATTATCCAGTTTCCTTTAATCGGATTGTTAGCATTGGCGGTAACGAAAATGATTCCAGGGGAAGACGCATTTGTCGAAACAAAGCCAAAGCATCTTGATCCGATTTTTATTGAACAATCTCCTTCCATTGCATTGGGACAAGCAAAAGAAGAAGTGCTTCGCATGGGCCAGTTTGCCGTGATCGGGCTTCAAGAAGCGGGAGAATATTTAAAAACAAAGCAGCCAAAACATGCTGAAACCGCACTCCAGTTTGAAGATGCCATCAACAATTTGGACCGCAAGATTACAGACTATCTAGTATTGCTTGCTTCAAGTTCGATGTCGGTTCCAGAAAGTGAAGAACACTCCATGCTGCTGAACACGATACGAGATATTGAACGTATTGGGGATCATTTCGAAAATATCGTTGAGCTTGTTGACTACAACATTTCCAATAAAGTTAAAATGACGAATGATGCATTGGAAGATTTAAGAGTAATGTGCGAGTTGACCGTATCCACGGTTAAAGAAGCTATGATATCCCTTGAAAATAAAGATCGTTCGTTAGCGGAAAAAGTGGTCCGTAAAGAAGAACAAATCGACAGCATGGAACGTACTCTTCGTAAACAGCACATCATGCGTATAAATGAAGGGTTATGTACAGGTTCTGCCGGAATTGTTTTTGTAGACATTATCAGTAACCTTGAGCGTATTGGTGACCATGCCGTCAACATTGCGGAAGCAGTGATTGGTGATGGCAAACACTAGACAAAATAAGCGTTGACCTAACAATCAGTGGGGATGACTATTCCCGGGTGATGGAAGGTGTACTTTATTCTTTTTATAAGAAAGATTATAATAAAGAACGGGGGTTCTAGAACCCCCGTTCTTTATTTTTATTTTCCATGTAAACATTGAACGAAGGATAGGGTAAAAGGAGGTATGTGTCCGTGACGATTATTTATTGGAGCATTATTGCAGTTTTGTTCATCGTAGCATTTGTTGGGCTTGTTTATCCGATTATTCCAAGTGTATTATTTATTGCAGCCGGCTTTCTTTTATATGGTGTATTCTTTAGCTTTGAACCGTTTGGTTTCTTGTTCTGGTCCGTTCAAATTGTATTAATTATCGCCTTATTTGCAGCAGATTATTTAGCCAATCTGGTCGGGGTCAAAAAATTTGGAGGTTCAAAAGCTGGGATATGGGGAAGCACAATTGGATTGCTTGTCGGTCCTTTTGTCATACCGGTTGCCGGAATCATCATAGGGCCTTTTATTGGGGCTGTTCTTGCCGAGCTGCTTTTCCAAAAAAAATCGATTTCAGAAGCCATCCGTATCGGGTTTGGTTCGCTTGTCGGTTTTTTTAGCGGAGCCGTTACAAAAGGGTTCATTCAAGTAATTATGATTGTGTATTTTCTCGCTGTTGTATTTTAAAAAAGGATTTGACAAGTTTCGGGAAACATGATAAATTTTTAATGTCGTTAAAGTTATTTAACGTTCCACAGTAGCTCAGTGGTAGAGCAATCGGCTGTTAACCGATCGGTCGTAGGTTCGAGTCCTACCTGTGGAGCCATGTGGCGGTGTAGCACAGCTGGCTAGAGCGTACGGTTCATACCCGTGAGGTCGGGGGTTCGATCCCCTCCGCCGCTATTATATTTTTATTCCACAGTAGCTCAGTGGTAGAGCAATCGGCTGTTAACCGATTGGTCGTAGGTTCGAGTCCTACCTGTGGAGCCATTTGGACCCTTAGCTCAGCTGGTTAGAGCAGACGGCTCATAACCGTCCGGTCGCAGGTTCGAGTCCTGCAGGGTCCACCAGTAATGGAAATTGGAACAAAGCTTATTTAATACGGAGGAATACCCAAGTCCGGCTGAAGGGATCGGTCTTGAAAACCGACAGGGGTGTAACAGCCCGCGGGGGTTCGAATCCCTCTTCCTCCGCCATACATACAAATGTTAAGTCTCCTATCTTTAGGAGGCTTTTTTTGTTGTGAAATGATTTTTTGTTAATATCATGAAAAATTTCACATACTAAAATAGAGTGTAGTGCAATTTTGTTTAATGTTAAGAAATTGTAAATATTATATAAACTTATTGTAAATTCGACAAAAGATGCTAAAATATGACCGTTGGCTTTTTCACCAGTATAAATAAATTTGGGGGTTTCCATTTATGATTTTTTCACCGAAAAAAGATGTATTCTTCGAAATGCTTTCAAAGATTTCAGCGAATTTAAAGGAATCATCACAATTTTTTATGGATTACAAAATTAACAACGCAAGTGATTTAAAAGAATTTTCGGGTGTGATGAAAGAATACGAAACAAAAGGCGATACATATATTCATGAATTAATCGTTGCGCTCAATAAAACATTCATCACGCCGATTGAACGTGAAGATATTTTACAGCTTGCGATGAAGATGGATGATGTACTTGATGGGTTGGAACAATGGGTGGCTCGTTTAGAAATGTATTCAATTACAGATATAGATGAATATATGATAAAGTTTTTTGCCCATATTCACCAAAGCTCGATTGAAATTGCGAAAGCCATTGATTTGTTGGCGAGTAAAAGACTGCTTGATATTCGTCCGCACGCGATTCAAATTAAAGACTTCGAATCAAGATGTGATGAATTGTTAAGAACATCTATCAAAAATTTATTTGTAGTTGAAAAAGATCCAATTAAAATCATTCAAGTAAAAGAGCTATATGAAATGTTGGAAGGAATCGCAGATAGCTGTGAAGATGTAGCCAACACTCTTGAAACCATCATCATGCGTAACGCGTAAGGAGTAGCTGGCTATGGATACAGTATTAATTTTAACCATTTTAGTTGTCATCTTTGCCTTAGCATTTGATTTTATCAATGGATTCCATGATACGGCGAATGCGATTGCTACGTCTGTTTCGACAAAGGCTTTAACACCGCGCACAGCAATCATACTAGCGGCATCCATGAACTTTATAGGGGCTTTAACCTTTACCGGGGTAGCCAAAACCATTACAAAAGACATTGTCGACCCATTTGCATTAGAGAACGGTTCTGTCGTCATCTTAGCCGCGCTGATTGCGGCGATTGCCTGGAACTTGATCACTTGGTACTACGGAATTCCAAGTAGCTCATCCCATGCGCTGATTGGTTCAATCGCGGGGGCGGCCATTTCAGCGGCAGGTTTAGGTATTTTAAACTACCAGGGCTTCATGAAGATTCTGCAATCATTGGTTATTTCTCCGTTTTTAGCTTTGGCAGTCGGATTTATTGTGATGAGTATTTTTGGTTTCGTTTTTAAAAACTTTAACTTGTCTAAAACGAATAAAGGATTTCGGACCATGCAAATTGCTACTGCTGCCTTGCAGTCGTATACCCATGGCACGAACGATGCCCAAAAAGCAATGGGAATCATTACAATGGCTCTTATTGCAGGCGACTTTCAAACATCGACAGACATCCCGATGTGGGTACGTATTTCTGCAGCGGTAGCTATGGGAATCGGTACATCTGTAGGAGGCTGGAAGATTATTAAAACGGTAGGCGGAAAAATCATGAAGATTCGTCCGGTCAATGGGGCCGCTGCCGACCTTTCTTCTGCTATGGTTATCTTTGGGGCGACAATGCTTCATCTTCCTGTCAGTACAACACACGTTATTTCTTCTGCCATTATGGGGGTAGGTTCTGCTCAGCGTGTAAAAGGGGTTAAATGGGGAGTCGCTCAGCGTATTGTGATGACATGGATCATTACGCTTCCTATTTCAGCTCTCATCGCAGGGATTGCATATCAAGTTTTAAATCTTTTCTTCTAATCGATATCATGTATAGGAACGGAAGGCTCTATTCATTAGAAATAGCCTTCCGTTTTTTTGAACTTTTTTAAGTTAGAAGAGTAAAAAGACTAATAAAGGGTAAATATAAACAATGTTGCAAAATTCACTATGTTATTGAGCATAATGATTGAAACAAAAGGGTAAATTTGCTAATCTAACGATAAAGGACAATTTATCGTCCACTTTTACATATTTAAAGGGAGGAATTTTTTATGGCATACGAATTACCGCAATTACCTTACGCTTACGACGCTCTTGAGCCGCATATCGACAAAGAAACGATGAACATCCACCATACGAAACATCACAACACATATGTAACCAACTTAAATGCAGCAGTAGAAGGAAAAGCTGATTTAGCTGGTAAAAGTGTCGAAGAGCTAATTGCAAACTTAGACGCTCTGCCTGAAGACATTCGCACAGCAGTTCGCAACAATGGGGGCGGCCATGCGAACCACTCTTTATTCTGGACGCTTCTTTCTCCAAATGGCGGCGGTGAGCCAACAGGAGAATTAGCTGATGCAATCAGCAGCAAATTTGGCAGCTATGATAAATTTAAAGAAGAATTCGCTAAAGCAGCGGCAACTCGATTCGGCTCAGGTTGGGCTTGGTTAGTCGTGAATAATGGCGAATTAGAAGTAACAAGCACTCCAAACCAAGACAGCCCTGTAATGGAAGGTAAAACGCCGATCCTAGGCTTGGATGTTTGGGAGCACGCTTACTACTTAAACTATCAAAATCGTCGTCCTGACTACGTTTCAGCATTCTGGAATGTGGTAAACTGGGACGAAGTATCAAAATTATACGCTGCTGCAAAATAATTTTGATTTTTAGAAGCCGGGGAAATTTTTCCTCGGCTTTTTGTAATATTAGAAATGATATTTTGGGTTGTTTTTTACCCTTATTAGGTCATTCTCAGAATTTAGAATAACTCCCTTCAAATTTGACACACTATTTCATAAGAAAGAAAGGGAGTTTTTGCATGGCTTTTATGAAAAAAATAGTTGGTGATGTAGAAGTAAATAAAGAGCTGATTTTGCTTTTGTTAATTGGAGGATTGTATGCTCTGGCAATAGCGATGTCCAATACCTTCGTCAATATCTATTTATGGAAACAATCAGGGGATTTTGTAGATATTGCCTTGTATAATTTAGCCATTGTCATATTGCAGCCCTTAACATTTATTTTGGCCGGGAAACTTGCCAAAAAAATTGACAGGGTCATTGTGTTAAGACTTGGAGTTTCCTTTTTAGCCGCCTTTTACATAACAGTCCTTTACATTGGTACGGATGCTTCTCAATTCTTATTGCTGCTGGGAGGACTGTTAGGAGTAGGATATGGTTTTTATTGGCTCGGATTTAATGTCCTTACTTTTGAGATTACAGAACCCGAAACACGTGATTTTTTTAACGGGTTTTTAGGAATCCTAAACTCTTTGGCAGGAATGATTGGTCCCATTGCAGCCGGATTTATCATTTCCACTTTTTATCGCTTTGTCGGCTATAAAATCGTCTTTACCATTTCGCTCGCATTGTTTTCAAGTGCGGTTCTGTTGAGCCTGTTTTTAAAAAGAAGGGCGGCAGAAGGGCAGTATTTATTTAGACAAGTGTTGGCGGAACGGAAAACGAATAAAAATTGGAATCTCGTTTTAAAAGCCCATTTTTTTCAGGGATTGCGAGAGGGAACGTTTATTTTCGTTATATCGGTTCTCGTATTCATTACAACCGGCAGTGAACTGGCCTTGGGGACGTTTGGATTGGTTAATTCTGCCGTAGCATTTGTTTGTTATTATGTCGTATCCCGTTTTATAAAAAAACATCAAAGATTGAAGTCGATTTTAATTGGGGGATTGCTGCTCTACTTTTCTGTGACACTTATCATATTTGGTTTGTCATATGCAAAACTGATCATGTATGCTATTATCATTGCGGTTGCTTACCCGCTCCTTCTTGTGCCGTACATGTCCATTACATATGATGTAATTGGACAAGTGAAGGATATAAAAGAAACAAGGGTCGAGTATATCGTGGTGAGGGAGTTGTTCCTCAACGCAGGGAGAATCGTATCCGTTCTTTTATTTATTGGAGCGGTTAGCTTTTTTAACGAAAAACAAAGCGTGCCTGTTTTGCTGGCCCTTATTGGTTCTGGGCACACTTTCATTTATTGGTTCGTGAAACATGTCAAAGTTCAACCGAAAGAGCGTACGGAATCTGCCAGTGAACCTGTCACTCAGCCGATGCTAAATGAAGGAGACGGTGAATCGCCCGCATAGAATGCTCCTTGACGAATGAAAGTCAATGCTGATTAACCGGATAAACATTTTTTACTATAGAAATTTTTTGCGATTTCTTTTAAAATAAGAACTAATAAGAAATAGACACCTTGCTGGGTGTCTATTTCTTATTTCATATTTACTTATTATCAAATATATTTCACATATACTGAAGGTGTGTCTCAATGAAAAAGAAGAGAAAGAAAAAAACACATGTACCTCTTAGGTTGAACCTTGTATTTTTTATTGTCTTTATTTTATTTTCAACTTTAATTTTACGATTGGGTCTTGTGCAAATTGTTTATGGAGAAAACTATCAAAGGCAAGTCGCCGAAACTGAAAACGTGACAGTCAATGCTCCTGTACCACGCGGGAAAATCTATGACCGTTACAATCGAGTTGTCGTGGATAATACTCCTTTAAATGCAATTACGTATACGCGTTTTCAAGGGACCACACAAGAAGAGAGGCTGGAGGTGGCCCGTCAGCTTGCAAAATTCATCGATAAAGAAACGGAAAAAGTGACAGAACGTGATTTAAAAGACTACTGGATGCTAACACATCCAGAAGAAGCGAAAAAAAAGATTCGTACGGATGAATTGGAAAAATTAAAAAACGAGGAGCTTACGGATAAAGACCTTTATACTCTTCAACTTGAACGCATTACGGAAGGGGAGTTGAAGGAGATTTCCGAGGCGGAAAAAGAAGTGCTTGCCATTAAACGTGAAATGGATGGCGGATATGCTCTTACTCCTCAAAATATTAAAAGTGAAAACGAAAAAGTAACAGATGAAGAATATGCCAAAATAAGCGAGCATTTAGAAGCCCTTCCAGGTGTGGATACAACAACATATTGGGATCGGAATTATGTTTACGGGGATACTCTAAAATCCATGCTTGGAAACATCTCTTCCTCCAACGAAGGTTTGCCGCGCGAGCAGCTTGACTATTTCTTGGCAAGAGATTACAGTCGTAATGACCGGGTTGGAAAAAGCTATATCGAAGCCCAATATGAAGACATTTTAAGCGGCGAAAAAGCAAAAGTGAAAAATATAACAGATAAATCTGGAAATTTATTGGAAACGGAAGTTGTGTCTGAAGGACAGCAAGGAAGAGATCTTGTCCTAACCATCGACATGGCTTTACAAACAGAAGTAGAAAAAATCCTTACAGAAGAATTGTTAGCGACAAAACGAAAAGCTGGTTCTGGCTTGTTAGACCGAGGTTTTATCGTAATGATGGACCCGCGTACGGGAGAAATCTTAACGATGGCCGGTAAACAATATACGGTGAACGATCAAGGGAAAGTGGAAATTAAAGACTTTGCGTTAGGCAATATGACAACCTCTTACACGATGGGATCTGTCGTCAAAGGAGCGACCATTTTAGCGGGGCTTGATTCGGGAGCTATCAATACTGGAACGATCTTTCATGATTCTCCGTTAAAATTTGCAGGAACAGTAAAAGAGAAAAAATCATGGAAAAATATGGGTAGTATTGGTGTCCAAACAGCTTTAAAGCAATCTTCTAACGTCTATATGTTCAAAACAGTCATGAGCCTAGCGGGACTTCAGTACTATCATAATATGACGCTCGGCGGCATCAAACCGGAGCATTTTGAAACGATGCGTTCTTATTACAGCCAATTTGGTTTGGGAGTTAAAACTGGCATCGATCTTCCGAATGAAATGGCAGGCTTTAAGGGAACGAATTATACACCGGGCTTACTCTTAGACTTATCCATTGGACAGTATGACACGTACACACCTTTACAGCTTGTCCAGTATGTATCAACAATCGCAAACGGCGGTTATCGGATGAAGCCTCAAATTGTCAAAGAAATACGTGACCCTGCTGTTAGTGAAGACGACGAACCAAACGTTCTTTACTCTTTTGAACCGACCATTCTAAATCGAATTACGATGAAAGATCAATATATAAAAGTTGTCCAAGAAGGCTTCCGTCAAGTGACGCAGTCTCCTGGAGGAACCGGTTATGCCTATTTTGGCAGCGCGCCATACAAGCCTGCCGGTAAATCAGGTACAGCCGAAGCCTTTTACGATGGACCGAAACGCAAAAAAGGACAGAAGCTTATTCCGACCATCAATGCTACGTTTGTAGGCTATGCACCTCATGATAATCCAGAGGTAGCGTTCGCTGTCGTTACTCCATGGGATGACAGCGCCGGTCATCCTATGAGTAAAACAGTTGGCCGAAAAGCGCTTGATGCCTATTTTGAGCTTAAAAAGCAAGAGATAGCGGAAGAGCAAACAGACAGCATAGAGAACAATGATAATGAAGAATCACAAAGTGATGAACAAAATGAAAATGAATAGAAGGATTTTGAACCGTCTTTCCCCTGTTTTGCGGGAGAGGCGGTTTTTTTCGTTTTTAAACAGATTGATTCGAAAGAAATATTCCTTACGCTTTTGTCCAGATGAAAAGTGAATAAAATGACCATCTAGATTATTGAAAAATAAAGATGGTGCATACTAAAGGAGGAAGATATGTAAAATGGATATTTTATTTATTCACAAAATGTTCAATAAGAAAAAAATTATACGCTCTTTTTTCTTATTTACAAAACCTTTACATATCATTAAAACTTCGTTAATAGTTGAGAGTTATTCTATTACACGTAGGACAAAACAACGATATGTCGTAGGAGGAATTAAGGAATGAAAAGCTTTAAGTTTTTAGCACTATCAATCATGGTCGGTTCATTATTGGCTTTCGCAACTGCATGTGGGCAATCAGAAGGCGCAAACGGAGCTAACGAAGAAACTAATGAACAACAAAATGCTGGTGAAGAAAACAAACAGCTTGAAGGCGATATCGCACTGGATGGATCTTCAACTGTATTCCCAATCATGGAAGCAGCTTCTGAAGAATATATGGGTACACAACCTGGCGTGAAAGTATCCGTAGGCCAATCAGGTACTGGTGGTGGTTTTGAGAAGTTCACGAAAGGCGAAACTGACTTCTCAAACGCGTCTCGACCAATCAAAGATGAAGAGAAACAAGCGGCAGCAGATGGCGGTATTGAATTCCAAGAGTTCCAATTAGCATATGACGGTTTATCAGTAGTAGTAAATAAAGAAAACGACTGGGTGGATCATTTAACGGTTGATGAATTAAAGAAAATGTGGGTTGAAGACGGCAAAACTAAAAAATGGTCTGATATCCGTGAAGGATGGCCAGAAGAAGAAATCAAATTTTTCTCTCCAGGTCATGACTCAGGCACTTATGATTATTTCGATGAAGTAATTTTAGATGAACAACCAATTGCCGAGTCTGCTCAGCTTTCTGAAGATGACAACGTATTAGTACAAGGTGTATCTGGCGATAAAAACGCTATCGGTTACTTTGGCTATGCATATTATGCTGAAAATAAAGATAAATTAAAAGTAGTTCCAGTTGACGGCGGCAACGGTCCTGTTGAGCCGAATAACGATACAATTGAATCTGGTGAATATGCACCATTATCTCGTCCGTTATTTACTTATGTAAATACAGCTGCTCTTAAAGAAAAAGAGCAAGTGCGTGATTTCATCAAATTCGTTCTTGAAGAAGGCGGCCCTCTAGCTGAAGAAGTTGGCTATGTAAGCCTTCCACAAGAAAAATATGATGAACAATTAAAAACACTTGAAGGCATTAAGTAATTTTCCTAAATTAAAAAGATGAGAAGCTATTGGCTCAGCTTCTCATCTTTCCATGCAATGAAAGGGGTTTGTGACATTGGCTGTCATGAAAAATGAAGTAAAACAAAGTTCGATTCGTGAAATGATTATAGAGAAAAAGAAAAAGAACGGTTCAGCAATGATGATTGAAAAAGCAGTACCGGCCATTCTGCTGATGACGGCTGCTATTTCTGTTTTAACCACTATTGGCATTTTATTTACATTAATATTTGAAACAGCTACCTTTTTCTCACGTGTACCGTTTTTAGATTTTATTACAGGCACTAAATGGTTGCCGTTTATTGAAGCGAAAGGAAACTATGGTGTACTGCCGCTGATTACCGGAACATTATTAATTGCCGGTATTGCGATGATTGTAGCAGTCCCAATCGGTCTGGCAACAGCCATTTTCTTGAGTGAATATGCTTCGGATCGCACGAGAAGAATTATTAAGCCGATTTTAGAAGTGCTTGCTGGTGTTCCGACAATTGTTTATGGCTTTTTCGCCTTGACATTCGTTACACCGCTTCTTCAAAAAATCATTCCTGACTTATCGATTTTCAATGCATTAAGTCCGGGGATTGTAGTAGGGATCATGATTATTCCAATGATTGCTTCTTTATCGGAAGATGCAATGAGCTCTGTCCCTAATTCAATGAGAGAGGGAGCTTTAGCGCTAGGTTCAACAAGATTTGAGGTTGCCGTAAAGGTTGTGCTCCCTGCCGCTTTATCGGGGATTATCGCTTCATTCGTTTTAGGCATTTCACGTGCTATCGGTGAAACGATGATTGTAACAGTGGCAGGCGGTTCATCTCCTGTGATGTCCTTTGATGTAACAGAATCGATTCAAACAATGACCGCATATATTGTGCAGGTTACAACGGGAGATGCCGGATATGGAACAACGATTTATTACAGTATTTATGCTGTAGGGATGACCTTATTTGTCTTTACGTTATTGATGAATCTATTGGCGCAATATATCTCTCGCCGTTTTAGGGAGGAGTATTAATATGTATATCGATCGTGAACTCGTACAAAAGAAAATGGGAAGTCGTCTTCTGTCCAATACGATTTTTAAATTTATTTTCTTTTGTGCTACTCTTTTTGGATTAGCGGTGCTAGCTATACTTTTATATCGGATATTGACTCAAGGGTTAGGCTGGTTAGATGCTGACTTCCTGCAAAACTTTGCTTCACGAAGACCGGAAGAGGCGGGCGTTAAAGCAGCTCTTATCGGTTCGCTTTGGTTGATGGCAGTTGTGGCCCCAGTATCACTCTTTTTAGGGGTTGGAGCAGCGCTCTATTTGGAGGAATATGCAAAGAAAAATCGTTTCAATGATTTTATTAAGCTGAATATCGCTAATTTAGCAGGGGTTCCATCTATTGTGTTCGGTCTTTTAGGTTTAACGATATTTGTACGTCAATTAGCTTTAGGGCGAAGTGTTTTAGCGGCAGGTTTAACGATGAGCTTGCTTATTTTACCGGTCATTGTTGTCTCGGCGCAAGAAGCGATTCGTGCTGTTCCGAAAGAATTACGAGAAGCATCTTATGGAATGGGGGCAACAAAATGGCAGACAATCAAAAATGTCGTATTACCTGCTGCCATTCCGGGAATTCTAACAGGAAGTATTTTAGCTTTATCTCGTGCGGTGGGAGAAACAGCTCCGCTTGTGGTTGTCGGGATTCCAACGTTTATTGCTTATTTGCCTACAGGCTTGCTTGACCAATTTACGGTATTGCCAATGCAAATTTATAACTGGACGAGTCGACCTCAAGCTGAATTCCAGCATGTGGCGGCTGCGGGTATTATGGTTTTGTTGGTTTTCTTGATTTTAATGAATTCGATCGCCGTTTTCATTCGCAATAAGTTTCAAAAACGTTACTAAGTTAATAATGGCACAATCCTAATGGATATTGGATGAAGGAGGAACCAATTTTATGCAAGCTACAAACATTGTAAGAGAGAAAAATAGCCAAGAGGTTGGTAAAAATAAAGAGCTCGTATACGAAACAAAAGGATTAAACCTATGGTACGGAGAGACACATGCATTAAAGAATATTGATTTAAACATTCGTGAAAACGAAGTAACGGCCATTATTGGTCCTTCAGGATGCGGTAAGTCAACGTATATTAAAACGTTGAACCGTATGGTTGAATTGAGTCCAATCGTCCGTACATCAGGTGAAATTAACTATCGCGGCCGAAACATTTTTGATAACTCTTACCAGGTAGAAGAGTTACGTACCCAAGTAGGAATGGTATTCCAAAAACCAAATCCATTCCCGAAATCCATTTATGATAATATCGCATATGGACCAAGAATCCATGGTATTCGCAATAAGAAAATCTTAGATGAGGTTGTTGAAAAAAGTTTACGTGGTGCAGCAATCTGGGATGAAGTAAAAGACCGCTTGAATCAAAATGCATACGGATTATCAGGGGGACAGCAACAACGTCTATGTATTGCACGCTGTCTAGCTATTGAACCGGACGTTATTCTGATGGATGAACCAACATCCGCGCTTGACCCAATTTCTACATTAAAAGTAGAAGAGTTAGTCCAAGAATTAAAACAAAACTTCAGCATTATCATTGTGACGCATAACATGCAGCAAGCCGCTCGTATTTCTGATAAAACAGCTTTCTTCTTGAGTGGTGAAGTAGTAGAGTTTGCTGAAACGGACAAAATCTTCTCTAACCCATCTGATAAAAGAACAGAAGATTATATTACAGGTCGTTTCGGTTAATAATTGACATTTCAAGACTTCTTAGATAGGAGATGGGGCTTCATGGTAGTACGGGAACGATTTCATGGTGATTTAAAAGTATTAAGAGAAAAGCTGGTTGAAATAGGAAATTTGACAGAGAAATCCATGGGTAAGTCTTTTCAAGCTTTAACGGAAAAAGATGTTGAGGCAGCGTTGACTGTAATCGACGATGACTATAAAGTGAATCGTTTAGAGGAAGAAATTAATGATTTAGCTATTTTATTAATCGCTAAACAACAGCCTGTAGCCGTTGACTTAAGAAGGGTGATTGTGGCTATAAAAATCGCTTCGGATATTGAACGGATGGCTGATTTTTCAGTGAACATTGCTAAGTCAACGATTCGTATTGGGAAAGAGCCGCTAATCAAACCCCTTGAACATATTACAAAAATGTATGAATTAGCGACAGAAATGCTGTCTCTTTCGTTAAAGTCTTATAATGATGAAGATATTCTGCTTGCCAAAAAGGTTGCAGAAATGGATGATGAAGTGGATTCCCTTTATGGAGAAACCATTATTGAGCTATTGAATTTAGCAAAGGAAAAGCAAGAAGCGCTTCCTCAAATTACACAGCTATTATTTATTACCCGTTATTTGGAGCGTTTTGCTGACCATGCTACTAACGTTGCCGAGAACGTTTTTTACCTGGTAAAAGGTAAACGATACGATCTAAATGAATAAAAAAAGTCTCTCTCCATTTAAATGGAGAGAGACTTTTTTTATTCCTGAACGACTTGTTTGGTTAAAATGTTAGCAATTTGGGTAAAAGACATGTTTGGTGTAATTTGATAGGTACCCACTCGGAGTTTGTCCGTTAATTGGGCATTGGCCAAATATTGTTGAAATTCAGATGCACTTTTAACGACGCCTTGCTGCTCGAGTAATTTCGCTACTTCCACAGCCCTTGTGCCCTGTTGAATTTGAATAGTAGCGATTTGGGGTGGAGAAGGTTCGGGTACTTGCTGTTGGTTTTTTTCTTTCGTTTTATTGGTTAATTCCATATACTCCCGTTTGGGAATTGCCATGTAATCTTTTTCTTTTAAATATTCCTGAACGCTTTCTTCGGTGAGAGAAGGCTTTGAAGGAGGAGAATCTTCCTGGCCATCGTATATGCGTACTCCCCATAGGATAGTTGTAGTGACGAATATGCCCATGGAAAAAGCGCGTAAAGAGGAAGAGCCTCTCATAATGAACGACCTCCCCAGTGTTGTTGCTGAATAATGAGCCGAACCTCTTCTAGAGGTAAAGAGGTGTGTTTAGCAATTTCTTGAATCGAATATCCTTCTTTGTGAAAGTGGATGATTTGGTTGTGAACAGGTAATGTTTTATCGATAACAATGGATCGGGCAGGCGTGCTTTCTCGTCGCGGAGACTGAAAGTTGTCCATCATTAATTCTTCTTGGAGTGCTTTTATTTGTTTTTTTAATTGATATGTTTCTTGCATCATAGACAAAGATAATTGTTCGACTTGCTTTTCCAGAGCCTCGATTTTGGAATGTTTAAAAAAAGATAACAAGTAAACAATGATGGCGATAGCGATTAAGACCACAATAACGTAATTAAACATGCAGGATGTCACCTCAAAAATCATAATTTGCTAAAGTTATCATACCATGGAATGGTGCATATAATGGCAGCTAAATAATGTGGCAGCGGTAAATTATTAAAGTGGATTCATATAGACGATCATTTAAGTCATACACTCTTGTTTACAACATTTACGTAAATCGACAAATTGCGTTTATTGTGACAGCAGATGCTTAATGTTAAGATTAAGTAAAAAACAGTTCTTGTGCTTTATTAGAGGCTTATGGGACAGCTATATAAAGAATTTAACATGAGCAAAGAATGCCCATGCTAAATTCTTACCTTTGTGAGTTTATTCAAGATGAGAGAACAGAAAACTGTAAACCGTAAACCGGATAAAAACTATGGTAATGTTTAAGACGGATTATATGAAAATAAGCAAAAAAATCAGTAATATAGGTGATTTATTTTGAGTATGGAACATTTGGATATTGATGTATGCAAACTATTATGTTTGAATGATTCTACTTTATCTGTTCATTGGAATATTTCTGCTTTAACTAAACAGTTATTTGAGGAATGTTTTTTATGTGAATGGAAGGAAGAGGCGCTGTGCTTAATTGTTTATGATATTACAAATGTTATCTTTAATGGGCATAACTCGAATAAGTGGAAGCAATATCCCCTTCAGTCAGAAAAGAAACATACCTTTTTGACGCTGCCGGCGAATAAAACTTATGTCGTTGATATTGCTGTCCTATTATCAACCTCTTATTATACTATTTTACGCTCTAATACCATTCATTTAAGTGGTAATAATTCCATGGAGACAGCTATTCAACCCCAGTCATCATCAGATTGGCAGTTGAATCGTCCAACTTCACCAGAGTGGTCCCCTCTTTTTAGTACGTATTCCTGTTATACGAAAAATATAAGGTGAAAAGCAATGAAAACAAATCAACTAGCAGTTATTTATGCTCCATTTGCTTACTTTTCAAAGATGGGAGAAGCACATTGGGACGAAACAGATTTATATCGAGATATGGTACAGTTCTATTTGCCATTGCTTAACTATTTAGAAGCTGAAGAAATTCCACCTTGTACTATTGCTATTTCTCCTCTTTTATTGGAGTTGTGGGATCGACCGGATTTTCAACAGCGGTTTTTCCTTTATTTACAAAAAGAAAACAAAAAAGATTTTATTCAGGTACTTTTGAGGTGGAACCATAATTTGCTAAACTTCTTGAGACACTTATATGGACAAGAAAAAATTGAATGTATCCCGACAACCGCGAGCCACTGTTTGCTTCCTTTTCTTTCAACAAGGAAAGGCAAGGAGATTCAAATTAGTTATGGCATTCATATTTTTGAAGACTGTTTCCGTGAAAAACCAAGAGGGTTTTGGGTAGAAGAGGGATTCGTAACGGAAGAGATTGAAGAAATTTTACATGGAGAAGGGATTCAATATACATTTTTGAATAGGCAATTTCTTCTGGAAGATCATGTGATAGAATCAAGTCCTTATTTCTCTTCTCGAAACATGTTTATAATCCCGTATGGCGAAGAAGGCGAAGAAATAGAGAAAAAAGTTTCCGGAGGAATGAAAGCGTTATCAAATGTTTTCATGGTAACTATCGAAATAGGAAGCATTCCAAAGAAGTTGTTTTCTTTTCTTAAGAAGGGAAAAGGTGAATCGGTAAATTTTCAATTACCTAAACAATTCTTCATCGAAAATTTACATTCTTCTTCTACAATAAGAAAAAAGGCCGCAATAAACCCAAAATTTGGAGAGCGGTGGCTTAATCAGCTTAATCATGAAATTCATACGATTGTATATGAGATGGAAGAAACCTTATGGAAATGCATAGATTTTGCGCAAAGTGCTCTTTTTTTACAAATGATGAAAACATGGTTCATTGTCTCGAGTAAGGAATGGGTGCAGTTTTTGGCGAAAGATATGGAAAAGAAAGAATATGTTCTCAACTGTTTGAATATGCATGTAAAACACTTTAAATCCCTTTATAGAATGGTTGAAGAAGGTTCGGTTATCGATGAGACAATCGATTGTTCAATCTTTTCGTATCTGTCGATAGAACATTTGAAAACGTTGCGAGGAACATTCTCAAGTGAGCCGCTTTATTTAAACAATCAAGAAAATTCCAGATTAAATATTTTAATGCTGTCATGGGAGTTTCCGCCCCTTGTAGTGGGAGGGTTATCACGCCACGTATTTGACTTATCTCGAACGTTGGCAAAGCAAGGTCACCAAGTATTTGTTATCACCACATTTGTAGAAGGGCTCCCAGCCTATGAAAAGATCCAAGGTGTCCATGTCTGCAGGGTGTTAAGCTTACAGCCCCATCATTCAGATTTCTTCGCATGGGTTAACAGCTTAAATACAGCCATGGTACATGAGGGCTTACGCTTATGTAAGCATATTCCGTTCCATCTTGTTCATGCGCATGACTGGCTTGTAGGAAGTGCTGCTCGGGTGATTCAGGCTCAATTAAAGATTCCATTGATTTGTACCATTCATGCGACAGAACATGGCCGGAATAATGGCATTCATAATTCATTACAAGAGAGTGTGCATGAAAAAGAAAAAAGACTGATTCATGATGCTCAAGCAGTTATTGTTTGCAGTGAATATATGAAAAAAGAACTTATCGATTTATTCTATGTACGACCAGACAAAATATCCGTCTTTCCCAACGGAATTGAGCCGGGAATGTTTTTGTCCCAATGTCGGTCGAACAACATAAAGAAAAAATATCGATTGTCCTCTAATGACAGGCTCATTTTTTCGGTAGGAAGAGTTGTATATGAAAAAGGATTCCACATTTTAATCGAAGCAGCTGAAATCATACGAAAAGAAACGGCGAATGTTCGGTTTATCGTTGCAGGAAAAGGCCCTTTATTGCATGAGTACCGTGCACTCGTAAAAGAAAAGGAGTTAGACAGCCATATTCAATTTATTGGCTATGTTACCGATGACGAACGAAATCAGTTGTTTCATCTTAGCGAAATAGTCGTATTTCCAAGCTTGTATGAGCCTTTTGGGATTGTCGCCCTTGAAGGAATGGTAGTGGGGAAACCCACAATTGTGACAAATACAGGAGGGCTGCAAACAATTGTGGAAGATGGGGTTTCCGGCATAAAGGTTCGCCCGGATGATGCCGTTCATTTAGCCGAGAAGATTTTAATCTTGTTACAGGAAAAAGAATACGCCCGTCGCTTAGGTGAAAAAGGTAAAAAAAGAGTGGAAACGGTGTTTGGCTGGGATCACATTGCAACAGAAACAACGAAGCTCTTTGAAGACAATGTCCTTACATTTCAAGAGAAGGGAGGGGAGTGAGCTGAAAGCAATCATATTAGCAGGAGGGGAGGGCATGAGGCTTCGCCCCCTTACTTATCGCACTCCAAAACCGATGCTGCCTTTATTAAATAAGCCTGTATTAGAATATATGATTGAACACTTAAAACATCATGGCATTGTCGATATCGCCATTACCTTAAGTCATCTCCCTGCTTCCATCAAGGATTACTTTGGGGATGGAAGCGGGTGGGGGGTCCGTATCTCCTATTTTTTAGAGAAATCGCCGCTTGGTACGGCAGGAGCCCTTCGAAACGCACAATCATTTATAGAAGGTCCTTGTTTGGTCGTGAGCGGAGATGCGTTAACAACGATTGATTTTAATGAGGCGATGAACTATCATCGAAAAAAAAATGGAATCATGACGGTTATCACGAAAAAGTCTTCCACTCCGTTCCGTTATGGCACCGTATTATCAAGGTTTGACGGTAAAGTGGAAAAGGTCATCGAAAAACCGCGGAAGCATGAAGTATTAAGTGACTATATTAATACCGGAATCTATATTATTGAGCGAGAGTTGTTGGATTACATGAAGGATAATACGGCAATGGATATCAGCCTGGATTTAATTCCGCTTTTGCTCTTTGAGAAACAGCCCATTTATCATTATTTGACAAAAGAATATTGGATCGATATAGGGGAGGTCGACCATTATTATAAGGCACAGCAAGATCTTTTAGACCGGACATGTGCCCTTTCCATACAGGGCGAAGTGATGGAAGAACATATTTGGATCGGCAAGGATGTTTATATTGAAGAAGACGCTACGTTACGGGGGCCCGTTTTCATTGGAGATTGCACGATTGTACGAAAAGGAGCGACAATCGGGCCATATGCTGTAGTGACTGCAAATGGAATCGTTGAAGCCGGCTCTTGCATAAAAGAAGCTATTCTATTGCCCGATGTATCCATCGGAAAAAGTTCAACCGTTCAAAAAGCAGTGATTGATGCCAATATAAAATTAGAGGATAAGAAACAGCTTGGTCATCACCAGCATATGGTTTTATATAGTGTACCGCGAGAGAAAAGGATTTTAAACGGCTACGTTCATCATGATGAAGATTCACCTCCGTTGTTTTTTTATCACTATCCATTTGTTGTTCAAGGAACCATTCCCCACTCTGTTCTGAATGAACGTTCGTATATACTTATTGCCAGGGCGTTAAGTCAGTTATGGAAACAATATAAAAAAATCATTATTGGCTGCGAAGAGGGAACAGAGTTTCTTAAAGAACAAATGGTTATGCACTTACTGTCATGCGGCTTTGAGGTAGAAGACTTTCACCTTGTTCCCGTTCCTTTCGTCCAAGATGCGGTACAGAGTGAAAAAGCAGATGGCGCTATTTATATTGGAAGAAACCAAGAAAATAAAGAAGATGGTGCTTTTGTTCAATTTTACGGAGAAGATGGCGTTTTAATCAATCGTAACTTGGAATGGAAATTGGAACAGCTTTTAAGAAAGCAGCAATGGAGGAAAAAAGAGCCGATAGGACAACGATCGTTCAAGAATGAAGAAATGCTTTTGGATAGGCATGTAACAAAACTGCTTCACACTCATCATCTCCCTGCCATCATTGGCTCGAATTTAAGAGTCATCGTGTCAGCCCCTGCCCTTATTCAAAAAACGTTGAAAAAATTATGCGCAGAGCTTAATGTACAGTGTCTGCTGTATCAAGACATCAATGAAGAAAAGCTGATAACAGAAATAAAGAAAGCTAATGTGCATTTTGGGATAAAGGTCAATGGTTCCGGTAATCATTTTCAACTGTTTGATGAAACAGGTGGAAAGTTGACTGAGACACAATCTTTAATTTTATATATGTTTAATCAGTATCTCATTCAAAATAAATGGTTGCGTTCTTCTCGTATAAGCGAGGAGGATCTCTTTTCTCTTAGTGATAAAGTTATCCAAGCCAGTTTGCAAAGAAATGGAAAGAAAACATGGCTTAATACGATTCCCTTTCAAACAAATGCTTTTTACGCTTTTTGTCAATTACTTGAATTAACAGCCATTCAGTTTTTAGCTATTTCTCAAATTCTCGCTATCGTTCCTGATATTCACGTAGTCAAGGAATGTGTATTTTGTCCAATGGATGTGCAAGGAAGGGTTATGAGGAAGATTTTAGAAGACGCCAAGGGACATGAAGTTGAATTGATAGAGGGAATGAAAATTTATCATTCAGAAGGAGGATGGACTTTGATTATGCCGGATTACAAGTTATCAGCTATCAATGTTTATTCAGAAGCGAAGGAATCGTTTATTGCTCAAGAGTCATCAGCTTATTTTATCAATAAAATTAAAGAGTATCAGAAGGTGTAAAGCCATGGATACCATCTTTCAAAACTTTCAGCCGTTATGTTTCCATGATGACAAAGATAGTTGCTTGAATTTTGGGGGACTCTTAACAAAGATGGGCATTTGGACAGAAGGCGAGTTTTGTTGGATTCACCCTTCTTCTTCTGCCAAAAACGCCATTCTCGAAGAATATTACTTAACATTGAATTGTCAAACTTTTGATGCGTTTATTAACCATTGCAACGCATTGTATGTTAAAGTGGATATTAGTAATCAAAGCAATCGGCAACAGACTATTAAAATGTATTTGCAGCAAGAAATAGAGTGTCAAAAAGAACAAGATGTCGTTTATTATGCACCGAATGAACAGGCAATGATTCATCATTCAGCCGACCATGCTTTTCTGTGCAATGGAAAATATAAAGAAAAAGGCATCATCCAATATTCTATGAAATCAAAAGAGCGGGATTTATCATCCCATTTATGGAAAGATATGCCTAACGGGAAACTTTGTTTTCAGCCATTTTCTATGGGAAAGGTGACGAGTGCTTTTACATTAGAAGGAAATTTGGGGCCTTATGAGACGCATACTGCCTATTATTGGCTAATTAAAGGACAAAATTCTCGAAATGCTCACATGTTAAATCAATTTCTTCAAAAAAACACACTAGAATTTCGAAAAGAAAAATGATATTATATTATAGTCTGATTTATGTTTTTATAGTTTGGAGGGAAAAACATGCGTGTAAATATTACTTTAGCTTGCACAGAGTGCGGTGAGCGTAACTATATTTCTAAGAAAAACAAACGTAACAACCCAGACCGTCTTGAGCTAAAAAAATACTGCTCAAGAGACAAAAAAGCAACGGTACACCGTGAAACAAAGTAAACAGTAGGGAATTTTCCTGCTGTTTTTTTTTATTATATAGGCTATGTTAAAGTCTAGTGGGAATGAATACCGTTTGTTCATAAAGTCTATTCAAAAAACAGGGGGGACAGGCATGGATCTCAAATCCATTAATCGAAAGGAAGTAAAAGAGAAGCTTCAAAATTTAAGCGTTGAACAATTTAACAAATGGTCTGATTGCATCGCAGATACACTTTATAAAACAACTTGGTGGCAAAAAGCAACGGTCATTGCCATTACTGTTTCGCGAGATCGAGAGGTATCTACAATTCCCATTATTGAAAGAGCGTGGTCATCAGGTAAGACAGTTGTGGTTCCAAAGTGCGATTCCAATAATCATACAATGAAGTTTTATCGTATAACGTCTTTCTCCCAATTAGAAACGGTCTATTTTGGTTTGAAAGAACCGATTGTAGAACAAACGATGTATTATAAACCGGAAGAAATCGATTTAATGATTGTACCGGGTGTAGTATTTTCGAGAAACGGCTATCGGATAGGCTATGGGGGAGGTTATTACGATCGCTACCTTGCCCGCTTCCGAGGGATGAAAATTTCATTGGCGTTTACTGTTCAATTACAAAAAGAGGTTCCATTCGAGCGGCATGATGTCCCGGTCGAGGCCATCATTACAAATGAAGGGATAACGGTTTGCCATGACTGAATCCCTGTTTATTTACATAGGAATTATGGTACTGTCTCTGTTCGCCTTTTGGTGGAAGTCCTTATCTGTATCGGGGGCTGTTGGGGCGACGCTAGTCGGAGGAGCCGTCTATACCGGTTTTGGGGTAAACGGTTTGCTGCTGCTGGGTTTGTTTTTTGGCACATCTACTTTTTGGAGCAAATTTAAAAAAGGCGAGAAAAAGCCGTTGGAAGACAAAATAGAAAAAAATAATGAAAGAGATTTCGTTCAAGTAATGGTTAATGGCGGAGGTGCGGCTCTTATGGGTTTGTTGTTTGCCGTCACGGGATTTTCTCTGTTTGAGCTGCTTTTTATCATTAGCTTGGCTGCGGCGAATTCTGACACATGGGCGTCAGAAATTGGGACGCTTAGCAAGGGAAAGCCTTATTTGCTTACGACCTTTCAGCAAGTGGAGCGAGGGACGTCGGGGGCTGTATCTTTGTTGGGAACCTTAGCGGCTCTCCTTGGCTCCTTATTGATTGTTTTGGCAGCGTATTTCCTTTCATTTTCTTTGACGGGCATAGATGTGATGATAATAACAATTTTTGGATTTATCGGGAACATGATAGATACCGTATTAGGAGCCTTCGTTCAAATTACTTACAAATGCCCTAGATGCGGCATTGAAACGGAACGGTACAGCCATTGTCAAACCGTTACTGTCCCTATACAAGGGCTAAAGCTCGTTAACAATGATGTAGTAAATGGTATCTCTAATGCAGCGGCCGTTTTTCTTGGTGCTGTTTGGTATGGATGGATTGGATAAAGCGAAATTTCTATCAGCGGGTGAAATATGGAATAGATGGATAAAAATCAAAACAATGTGCAAAAGTAATAATAATAAGGGAGGTAAATGACATGCAACGTTTCCTGACATTATTACTTGTTAGTTTTATGGTTTTTCTTGGTTATCGCAAACGCTATCGTCTATTGAATGTCGTGTTATCTAGTCAAATGATTCGCGAGCTTGCGGTTCGTACCTTTTTTAATATGCCTTTTGTACGGGAACGCTTATTGAAGCAAATATTTCCGGCATAAAGAATGGAACATGGATAAAACAATCCATGTTCCATTCTTTATGTATATAGTTGCTTTTTTTATTTTTTTTTGCGATGGTTACATTAGATAAAATAAAATTGCACTTTGTCCGTTAGAGAGGGAATAATCGTGGAGGGGGAGTTGAATACATTGACGATTAGGCAAGATTGGCTGTTTTGGTCAACCTTAAAGAAACTGGCTGTTGAAGGCGAATATGAGATTATTAACATATCGAGAGATTTTCAAGAGGTATGGATGCTGGCAAATCATCGAAAGCCGACAACAATCATACGCCTCGTACGCCATAGCTTTCCTTGGGCCAATATAATAGAACAAGATATTCAATATGTATACGAAAAAGCGGAGCAGCTTCGAAAGCAATGGTTTAAAAAACATCTGCACGTCCAAAATATTTATGTTAGTGATTATGAGCCAATTAATGAATGGAAGCCTGTGCCGAAGGCCGAACAAATGATGGGTGGAAAAGCTCCTACACAAGTGAAAACCATGTTATGGACAGAGTCTAATGACATGGAGGGGTATGGGCAGTTAATAGGCAGCCCAGTTAGCGTTCCTCTGATAGAAGATGAACAGTTATTCATTCATATAGAGCAAGTAAAGCAGCAAGTTGTTACATACATAAACAGCAAAAAAAAGGAAGAGAAAGAGCTTTTTGAATACGGGAAGCCCTTTTGGACGTTTCTTTTACTCATGGTCCAAATCGTGATGTTTGTATTATTGGAATTTAGAGGCGGAAGCGAAAATACATTGACGCTGATTGAAAACGGTGCAAAGTTCAACCCTTTTATTTTTGATGGAGAATGGTGGCGGTTTATTACGCCTATTTTTTTGCATATAGGCATGCTTCATTTATTGATGAACAGCTTTGCACTTTATTATTTAGGCCCCCTTGTGGAAAAAATATATGGGAACTTTCGATTTTTGTTTATTTACTTATTTTCCGGTTTCACAGGTGTGTTAGGCAGTTTTCTATTTAGTTCTTCTGTATCTGCCGGAGCATCGGGAGCGATTTTCGGGTGCTTTGGCGCTTTACTTTATTTAGGGACAACTCATCGTCAATTGTTTTTGCGTACGATGGGCTACAATATTATTGCTGTGATTGTCGTCAATCTTATTTTTGGATTTATCGTCCCCGGAATTGATAATGCGGGCCATATCGGCGGTTTAGCAGGAGGCTTTCTTGCTGCCCATATCGTCTCGCTCCCGAAACATAAGAAGCGTAAAGAGCAGCTGCTGGGGCTGACGATAAGCGTCACCCTTGTCACAGCGTTATTATTTTACGGCTTTAGCCCTCGTAACTTGGAAAAAGATACGCAGTATGCGTTGGGTATTGCCCAGACATTTAATGAAGAGGAGCGATATGATCGGGCGATACACGTGTTAAGTCCGTTTCAGGAAAACGAGATTCAAGATAGCCGGATCTATTTTTTACTTTCCTATGCGCAAATTAAAAAAAATGAGATAGAAATGGGAAAGAAGAACCTTGAGAAAGCTGTAGAATATAATCCTGATTTTCATGAAGCCCATTACAATTTAGCCCTTATTTATTTCAATATGGGAGAGTTGGAAAAAGCCCAAGTTTCCATTGAAAGGGCTGTGAAGCTTCAATCTGAAAATGAACAATACCGTCAGTTGCTAACGCAAGTTCAAACAGCTATTCAATAGATTCTTGACGGGATTTAACTTTCCTTTATACTTTAATATATACATGTTCTAACAATGGAAACAGGTGAAAATATGAAAACAATTTATGACGTGCAACAGTTGTTGAAAAAATACGGAACGATCATATACATAGGGGATCGTGTAGCTGATTTGGAGCTAATGGAAGCAGAACTGAGAGAGTTATTTCAATCACAGTTGATAGAAGTGAGAGATTACCAAACCGCTATATTACTGCTTCGTCAAGAAATACAAATTCAAAAAGAAAAAAGGATGAAATGATATGGATGAAAAATGGTTGGTGGGTGTTGACATCGGTGGGACAACAATTAAAATGGCGTTTGTTAATCATTATGGTGAAATAATTGAAAAATGGGAAATCCCAACCAATATCGCTGAAGAGGGTAAAAGCATTCCAACAGATATTGCAAAGTCAATTGATCAAAAGCTAGTTGAACTGGAGCAACCCAAAAATAAACTGGAGGCAATTGGGATCGGAGCACCTGGGCCGGTCAATTCGGCAAACGGTTCCCTTTATGTAGCGATAAACCTTGGATGGAGCAATTTCCCGTTAAAGGATCGTCTTGAAATGGAAACGTCCCTACCAGTGGTGGTCGATAATGACGCTAACATCGCGGCAATCGGAGAAATGTGGAAAGGTGCAGGTGAAGGAGCAAAAGACTTGCTTTGTGTAACACTTGGTACAGGAGTTGGCGGGGGCGTAATCGCAAACGGTTCCATCGTTCACGGGGTCAATGGAGCAGCTGGAGAAATCGGGCATGTAACATCTGTTCCAGAAGGAGGAGCACCTTGTAATTGCGGTAAAACAGGGTGTTTAGAAACAGTAGCTTCAGCAACGGGCGTTGTTCGTTTAGCAATAAATGCACTGGAAACGACAACAACACCGAGCATTTTGCGTGAAGCGTATAGTGATAATGAAGCAATAACGGCAAAAATGATTTTTGATGGAGCAAAGGCACAAGATGAATTGGCTCTTCATATCGTTAATGATCTTGCTTTTCATCTAGGCTTGGCTCTTGCAAACCTTGCGAATGGATTGAATCCTGAAAAAATCGTCATCGGCGGCGGTGTGTCAAAAGCGGGAGATACATTGTTAAATCCTTTAAAAGAGCAATTTAAGCGATTTGCTTTTCCACGAGTGGCTGAAGGGGCGGAATTAACGATTGCTACTTTAGGAAATGATGCAGGAGTTATTGGCGGAGCCTGGTTGGCAAAAGAGAAAATGAATCAGGCATAGATAGAAAACAACTTCTTTTTCATTCAAAGTGTAAGCTGTCCTTTTTATAAAAAGGGCAGCTTTTATTCTTCCTGGAAATTATATATAAATTTAGAATATTTAGAATTGTGTTTTTTGAAACTTTTTCTAGATGAATCCGTCTAATTTAATAATGAAATGAATAAAACAGTAACATTACTATTCTACTTCCCCACTATGGAGAAAGAATTGCTTTTTTGTAAAAAAAACATTAAGATTAGTTAGGCCATTTAGGGACTGCTGTTTTTACCTATATAACAGCAATATGACAAATGGTTAAGGAGGTATGGAATTGAAGCTTAGAGTGCCTTTATCCAAGCTATCATTCATTTTGACAGCCGTATGTTTATTATGGCTAAAAACGTACATTGTTTACAAAACAAGTTTTAATATTGAGATTGAAAGTGTGAAACAAGAAGTCATCCTATTCATTAACCCGCTTAGTTTTTTGCTGATGGTGTTAGGGGCGGGGTTATTTTTTAAAACGGAAAAAAGAAGGAATCATTACATAGTAATCGTAAGTTTCGTTATCTCTTTTGTATTATTTGGAAATGTCATGTTTTATCGTTTTTTTAATGACTTTTTGACATGGCCTGTTTTGTTTCAGACAAGCAATATGGGGGATTTGGGAAATAGTGCATTTGAGCTTTTCAAAATAAGCGATGTACTGATGTTTGCAGATGTCCTGTTTTTGGCATGGCTGGCCCGCCGCGTAAACAGCAAAGCTTCCGCTTCTTTGTTCAATAAAAAAGAACGTTTTGCTTATTATATTGCTGTTGCAGCCGTCTTTGTTTCCAATTTGGCATTGGCGGAATCAGAGAGACCTGAATTATTAACACGTACATTTGACCGCGAAATGCTGGTAAAAAACCTTGGAACTTATAATTATCACATTTATGATGCCATTTTACAGTCTAAGTCAAAAGCGCAAAGAGCGATGGCAGATAGCAGTGAGTTCGTGGAAATCGAAAATTATTTAAAAGCAAATCAAAAAGAGCCCAATGAGGAACTGTTTGGCATAGCAAAAGGAAAAAATGTCATTTTAATATCATTGGAGTCTACCCAAAACTTTGTCATTAATGAAAAGATTAATGGAAAAGAAATTACACCGTTTTTAAATGACTTTTTAAAGGAAAGCTATTATTTTGATAATTTTTATCATCAAACAGGACAAGGCAAAACATCAGATGCGGAATTCCTCGTAGAAAATTCACTATATTCACTTGGGCGCGGGTCGGTATTTTTTACCCATTCAAGCAATGAATACAACGCCACTCCAGAAATTTTGAAACAACAAGGGTACTACACAGCTATGCTGCATGCTAACAATAAAAGCTTTTGGAACCGCGATATTATGTATCCTAAATTGGGGTTTGATCGTTATTTCTCTTTAACCGATTATGAAGTGACCCCGGAAAATTCAATCGGCTGGGGCTTAAAGGACACTGCCTTTTTTGACCAGTCCATTGAGCATTTGAAGTCATTGCCGCAGCCGTTTTATACAAAATTCATTACATTGACCAACCACTTTCCATTCGAGTTAAACGAAGAAGACAAAATGGTTGATGAATATGATTCGAACAGCCGTACGTTAAATCGTTATTTTCCAACGGTTCGTTATACTGATGAGGCGGTTAAGCACTTCATTACTCGTTTGAAAGAAGAAGGTCTTTATGATGACTCCATTATCATTATGTATGGTGACCATTACGGTATATCGCAAAATCATAATGTAGCCATGAGCCAATATTTAGGGGAAGAAGTGACCCCATTTGTCTCGACACAGCTGCAGCGCGTCCCGCTTATCATCCATATTCCGGGAGGAGAACATAAGGGAACCATCCATACGGCTGCGGGTCAAATCGATTTAAAGCCGACCATTCTGCACCTTCTGGGAATCGAGACGAAAGATGATGTTCATTTTGGCACCGATTTGTTTTCTGAAGAAAAGATGGATTTTGTCGTCTTGCGTGATGGAAGCTTCGTTACGGGGAAATACGTATATACAGACAATAAATGTTATGACAAAAAGACAGAAGAAGAAATAGGGTTTGAGTTTTGTCAACCTTATATGAAAAAAGCCAAACAAGAGCTGGACTATTCGGATAAAATTGTATACGGTGATTTACTCCGTTTTTATGAAGGCACGAACTACCGTCCTGAAAAAGGAAAGGTCAAGGAGTGAGAAGAAGCTTTGATGCCTTGTGTGTCAAAGCTTTTTTGTATGGAGTGGAAAAATGATTGAGAACATACTATCATAGGAGTAAGAAGGATAAAGGTGGTTTTGTTGATGGGGAAAAAGGTTTATGTATTATTGTTCATGCTATTTATACTTGCAGGGTGCGAGCTCCATTCAGCAGAGGGAACGAAGGATGGTGAAGAAAATCGGCAGCCAGTTAAGCAATCCCCATCCATCAAGGCATTGGAGGTTGATGGTTCTTCCTTCTTCTCTGTTGGAGATTGGTATGATGATGAAAGCGTTCTGGTCATGGAAGATGACGAAAAGGAATCTCACATTTATTTATACAATCTCTATACAGGTGAGAAAAAAGGTTTTTTTCAAAGTGAAAATCCAATCATTTCAGTAAAAGCCAATCGTGACCATACTTATTTTTTGATTCAAACAACTATATCTGATCAGCAAGCAGAACTGCTTTTCTTAAATCGGCAAGGCGAAATCATCGATTCCTTTCAAATGAACTCCTTTGATGTTCAGTATGTGTGGAATCCATATCGTGAGAATCAAGTCTTCGTTACCGCATTCTTCGAGGATTGGACGTTTCAATCATTTCTTTTAGACCTTTCCAATAAAACCCATGAAAAGCATATGCTGTCTCAGCCGTTTGCTCAATGGCTTACACCATCTGCCCTGGCATATGTGCCTATCAACCAAACCAATCCGTTGGGAGATGGTCCTCTTTTTGTTCATGATGTTCACAAAAAAGTAGAAAAGCAAGTGCTTGATGGAATTGTAAGCTTTTCCGCCTTTCCCGACACTTTATTAACGATAGGACCAAAACAGGATGAGGAAGGCAGCGGAGTCTATACGTTTTATAAAAATGATACATTACAAAAAATACAAAGTTTTTCTATGCCGCTTGTTTCCGATGTTTCAGGATGGATTATTCCCTATCATCAATTGAATGCAGTCAATGGCATGTTTTACATTTTCCAGCCAAGAGCATTAGACACGATGGCGGAAACGGAAGGTTTTCAACTTCTCTCACTTTCCTTAAAAACAGGAAAGAAAGAAGTGATATTTGATCAAATAGACAATGTCCCTTTTAAGTTATCGCCAAATGGCCAATTAAGCCTAATGGGATATCAGTCTGAAAAAATTATAGATTTAAGAACAAAAAAAATCATTCCTTTTATTGAATTCACTTAAATGGACACTTCGATTGGTCGATATACAGAAGTCGCCAGTAATGACGCTGCAGGATGGGGAGGCGAGTCGAAGGGGCTCTCAGCGTCCTGTTGGTTTATGATAAAAAAACAAGCCGCTGCATACGGGCAGCGGCTTGTTTTTTTATGTAATACAATTGGCAATTAGTGGGCAGCCGGGAATCCGTGATGTAACAAAGTCATGACTGTAAACCATCCGAAAACTGCCACTGTCGCTAAAGCAAATCCTACTCCGAGGAAATTTTTGTTGCGCAATGCTGTAAAAGTTCCGTATAGAGCAAGGATTGCCGTAAGTGCGAAGATGACCATAAGACCCATGAAAAGCCCTCCTTTGTATAATGAGTATCGTCTCGTTTAGCTGTATTAAAGTATGATGCCGGTTTTAAGTTCAGCGGAATGAAGCATGTAAAAACAACATCTTTCTTTAATGGAGCTTCCCTTTATTATTGCTAACGCTTTCTTCACTCTTTTTTATTTTAAATGTTTTCAAAACATTTGTCGAGGCGAAAAAAGGATACTTCTATGCCGAAAGAGGTGATGTTCCTTTTAATCCTCACACAACTTGTTGTAAAATGTTGAAAAGAACGTTAAAAGGAGACTGATTACATATGAAATATCAACGCGTACCATTAGGGCCTCTTCAAACCAATTGCTATATCATTGAAAACGACAAAAAGGAATGCCTAATTGTAGATCCGGGTGAAGAAGGAAGAAAACTGGTTCAATTGATGGAACAGAGAAAGCTGACCCCTGTCGCAGTTTTGCTGACACATGCACACTTTGATCATATCGGAGCATTGGATGATGTTCGCAAGCGATATGAGCTTCCTGTTTATGTGCATGTTAAAGAGAAAGATTGGCTGACAGACCCTGCCTTGAACGGCTCGCAATTTTTCATGATGGGAGCCATTTCGGTTCAGGCTGCGACACATCATTTAACAAAAGAAGGTCCTTTAACAATTGGAGACTTCACATGTGAGGTGTACGAGACTCCAGGCCATTCGCCAGGGAGTGTTTCTTATTATTTCAAAGAAGCGGGAATTGTAGCCTCAGGAGATGTGCTATTTGAGGGAAGTATCGGGCGTACGGATTTACAGGGGGGAAGTCATGAGCAGCTTTTACAGAGCATTCATAAAAAGCTTCTCGTGCTGCCGGAAGATACGATTGTATTATGCGGACATGGACGTGAAACGAACATCGGCGATGAAATGGAATCGAATCCATTTTTAAATGGTTTTTAAGAAGGTAGAGCAGCGTGAGTGAATTCATTAAACAACTCATTAAGCAATCACCACAAAAAGGAATTCCTTATTCCGAATTTATGAATCAAGCATTGTATCATCCGATACATGGCTATTATATGAAGGAAAGGGAGAAGGTCGGGAAAGAGGGGGACTTCCTCACCACTCCTCATATCTTTCCTGTTTTCGCGAAAATACTGGCCCGCTTTTTTAGTAGGGCTGTTGCAGAGGGGCGTGTCACTCCAGCCATTTGTGAAATAGGAGGAGGAGACGGCCGCTTTGCCCATCATGTACTGCGAGAATGGGAAGCATTCTCTCCGGCCACTTTTTCAAAACTAACATACTATGTGGTAGAAAAAAGTGACTATCATCAACAAAGGCACCAGCAAGGGCTTACCATGTATCCCCAACTAGAGTATTTTCATAGTTTGGCAGAATTGAAAGCGGCCGCTGGTGCGTTTCATGGAATCGTATTTTCAAATGAATGGTTTGATGCCCTTCCTGTAGAAGTTATTGAACAGATAGAAGGACAACTGTACGAAGTGTGGGTATCGATAGATGAATTTGATGAGTTAACAGAAATGTTAGTACCGGTAAAGGATGAACGAATTAAGCGGTATACGGCTGATTATAACCTTGAGCTGCGAGATGGACAGCGAATGGAAGTTCCTCTTGTTATGTTAGAAAAGCTCGAAGAATTGCATGATTTGTTTCAACAAGGAATGATGGTAACAATTGATTATGGCTATACATTTGAAGAGATTCGTCATCCATTGCATCACCGGGGAAGCTTACGGGGATATTTGCGCCATCAATTAGTATCAAATCCATTACTCCATGAAGGTGAGATGGATTTGACTGCCCATATTCACCTCGATAGTTTTATTGATAAAGGAAAGAGGTTAGGGGCGGAAGTCGTCTCGTTTCAAAGGCAACATGAATTTTTATTGGCCATCGGCATTTTAGATTTATTGCAAGAACACGAAGGGCTTAATCCTTTTTCTGACATCAGCAAACAAAACCGGGCTATCCGCAGTTTGGTTATGGATGCGGGAATGAGCCCGCATTTTCACGTAATCGTTCAAGAAAAAGGAATAGAACTAAATAAAGATCAGTTGTTTACGAGCGGCTTTTGGATGAATAATGGTTAACAAAAAACCTGTTGTACAAGTACAACAGGTTTTTTCTATTAATGTCCGCCGGCGCCTGGAACCATCATAAATGTTGTCCAATATGTAAAACCAGCGAAGAACACAGTTAAGTATGCTCCAAAAATGTAAATATACATACGTTCTGAAAGCTTTAAATAGCTGAGAATAGCAAAAAAACCTGTTTGACCTAAGAAAATAAGAGCCGTCGTTTGCATATGTCCGAGATAGAACATGACAGCAAATATACCAGTCCAAAATGCTAAAACACGGTACATACGGTCCACATATATCCCCTCCTTTACACCCTTGTGTCAATTACTTACATTATTATAATGTACTTTTTGTACAATTGTAAATATTACTTTGTTTTTAGTTTGTAACGCTTACATGATAGGTGCACGTTTCACAGCCTAAAGCCATGTTATCCTTCGCTTCAAATGTTAGATGAGTGAACAATGCATCAAACATTCCTTTCAGAAAAGAGTTGTGCATGCTACAAATGGCTTCGTGCTGTTTGAAAGCTGACTCTTTAAATGGGCAGTTGCGGATTTCAAAGACAGCTGTTTGTTTACTTTCGTTTAGTGTCATGATGGGAAACAGACCTGTAGTTGCGGCCGCTTCTTTTATCATATTTAATTTTTCTTTGTGAGAAAGAGTATCAATCGTTGACCATAGGTGAGAATAGCTTTGTCTCATATAAGTCATTCCATACTCATAAGCGCTGTTATTGAACAATGTCTGTCCTTCCTCACCGAGTTTTGTAATGGTATGAATCGCAATATTCGATAAAAGCTGATAATCGCGATAAGGAAAAGAGAGTTGGATGACTTCGTCAGATAGGCGATAAAACCGGCTTGGCCTCCCGCCTTTTCCTGTTTTTTTCGTTTCAGAGACGATCAGCTTGATTTCTTCCAGTTTCGATAAGTGAAGTCTTGCAACGTTTGGATGGATATGAAATAAATCAGCGATTTCTTGAACCGTAACGTCTTTTCGATGTTGTGAAATATATTCATAAATATGAAAACGTGTCGGATCGGACAAAACGCTCGTTACTTTTAAGGTTTCTTCCATTTTGGTTTCACTCCTAGTGCCCAATATAGTTCTATTATAATACACGTTTGCAATGTGGAAAACGAAAGAAAAGGTTTAATGAGGCAAGTTTTGAAAAAGTTCACAAAATATCTATACAAAAATTATACAAAACATGTACAATATATAAATGGATTAAGCGGAATTTTCAATAGGAGGGTTAACGTGGACACAGTCATATTTTATACGTATCCAAGTTGCACATCATGCCGCAAAACGAAAAAAGGATTTATACATTTACAAATTCTTAACAAAAATATTGTAGGAAAAACAAAGAAAAGAGAGAATATTGTAGATGTATCAAAAAGAAAAGGAGGAGATTCTTATTGTAGCAAGTATTGAAAAAATAGCGGAGCAGCTCATTCATTATGCTTGTATGTATCACATTTCTGATGTGCATATCATTCCTCGGGAGGAGGATGCTGTAGTGCAAGTTCGAATGGGGAAAGAATTAGTCATTAAGGAGGTAATGTCCAAACGTAACTGCGAACGCTTGATAGCTCATTTTAAATTTTTGGGTGGAATGGATATTGGTGAAAAGAGAAAACCTCAAAGCGGTTCTCTAGTCGTTACTATTCATGAGGAGCCCATTAGTTTACGTTTTTCTACCTTGCCCACTTTTTTTGAAGAAAGCCTCGTTATACGTATTCTGCCCCAAAACCACATTACGCCTTTGGATAAGCTTTCGCTTTTTCCCGGTGCGACCAGAAAATTAATCTCTCTTTTAAAACATTCCCATGGACTCATCATTTTTACAGGGCCAACCGGTTCTGGCAAAACGACAACTTTGTATACGCTTTTACATCAATCTAAAAAGATGTTCAACCGAAACATCATAACGCTCGAAGATCCAATTGAATGCAGAAGTGATGGGGTATTGCAAGTACAGGTAAATGAAAAAGCGGGCATTACGTATTCAACCGGTTTAAGGGCCATTTTAAGACACGATCCGGATATTATCATGGTTGGAGAAATCCGAGATGATGAAACCGCTCAAATCGCAGTGAGAGCAGCATTAACCGGTCATTTAGTCTTGACGACCATGCATACAAAGGACGCACCTGGAGCCATTTATCGATTGCTTGAATTTGGTGTTAGACTCCAGGAGATTGAACAAACCCTTGTTGCTGTTGCCGCTCAAAGGCTAGTTGAACTTCAATGTCCTTTCTGTCCAGATGAATGTCATCCGTTATGCAGGAAAATGCGAAAACATCGTCAGGCCAGCGTATATGAACTGCTTTATGGAAAAGCATTGAATCAAGTCATGAAAAAAGCAAAAGGAGAAGAAGAAGACGTCTGCTATTATGCTACACTACGGGATGTCATCAAAAAGGGAATTGCCCTAGGGTATTTGTATCCGCATTCCTTGGATGGGTGGGGGGAGGAATGAATGAAGCGCCAGAAACGAAGATGGAGCATGGAATCCCAATCCGTTTTCCTGCTAAAGCTTTCCGAACTTCTTCAGCATGGATATACTTTATCGCAGGCAATGGAATTTCTCCGTTTCCAGCTTGCGCCCAAGCTAGGCGAGGATATCGACTATTCATTAAAACAGTTGAAAAGCGGCGTACCTCTGCATGATACGTTTGAATCTTTGCATTTTCACCGGGATATTTTAGGGTATTTATATTTTGCTGAACGTCATGGAGACTTGGTTTTCGCCTTAAAAGAAGGGGCAATGATGATTAACAGAAAACTTGCAAATACCAATAAAATGAAAAAGGTCGTCCAATATCCCCTCATGCTGTTTTCCTTTTTATTCATCCTTTTTTTTGTGATGACCACCGTACTGCTTCCCCAGTTTCAAACTCTTTACTCTTCGATGGGAACAGAAATTTCGCTGCCGCTCATCTTATTGATGAAGTTCGTAGGTGCATTCCCATACGGATGCGTTATCCTTTTCTTGTTAGGGAGCGGTTCATATGCTTTATATCGGATGTATTGGCGAAAAAAGCCGCCCATTCAACAAATGAACTTCTGGTTAAACATCCCCCTCATCAAAAACACCATTCCTTTATTCAACTCTTATTTTTTTTCCGTTCATCTCAGCAACTTATTAAAAGGCGGGTTATCTGTCCATGATTGTTTAAGTTTATTTGAACGCCAAAAGCATTATCCCTTTTTTCAAACAGAGGCTGCTTTCATAAAAGGACAGCTTGTGGGGGGAACTGCTTTGGAACAAATCATGGCCGAGAGAAAATATTATGATTCCCAGCTTTCCAATGTGATTGCCCATGGGCAATCACACGGAGACTTGGGGAAAGAGCTTGGAAATCATAGTCAATTCATTCTCGAAAGGCTGGAACAAATTGTATTCAGGTGGTTGAATATTGTACAGCCTGTCTTATTTTCATTGATTGGTTTACTCGTTTTAATGATGTACTTATCCATTATGCTCCCAATGCTGAAGATGATGTCAACGATATGACAAGTAAAGAAATGAACAAGATTTAAGCTGTAACATCCAAATCCAATGGGAAAACCGTGACTGGCATATTCGGTATGCCGAAAGGAGGAAGCTGGGTTGGTCAGATACAGATTGAAGGAAAATGGATTTACGCTGATTGAGATGCTGGTCGTCATGTTGGTTATTTCGATTTTGCTCTTAATCATGATTCCTAATTTATTGAAGAATAATGAAGCGATCAACGGAAGAGGTTGTGAAGCATATGTAAAAACCGTACAAGCCCAAGTAGAGGTGTATAAAATCGAGAATGAAAACGACATTCCTACGATTCAAGAGTTAAAAAGTGATGGTTATATTGACGCGGACACATGTCCGAACGGGGATGCCATTGGGATTGACGAGAAAGGAGAAGTCACAAGTGCCCCTAAGACAGAGGAAGAACCAGCCTCATAAAAACGGATTTACGCTGCTCGAAGTATTGGTGGTATTGGCAGTCATTCATGCCATCACGTTTGTGACAATCGTGAAGATAGAACCGCTTATGCAGCAATATCGATTATACTGGTTTATTCAACAATTGGAGACAGATGTCTTTTATGCACAAGAGACGGCCATCACTGGAGGCCAAGTCGTTTCATTGCGTTTTTCACCGGATAAGCATGAGTATTTTGTGCTTGCTGCGAACGCTTCTACTCCGATTTTTCGCCGTTCTTATGATTCTCGCATTCAAGTCGAGCTGGCAACGTTAGGGTCTCAAATTAAATTTCTCAGCAATGGAAACATTTCTACACCGGGAACGCTTTTTGTTTCTTCGAGTTCCATTACGTATCGGGTGGTGTTTTTGCTTGGAACGGGTCGGTTTTATGCTCAAAAATTGTAGGGGCTACACATTGCTTGAAATGTTGGTGGCATTCTCCATTCTTTTGTTGCTCCTTATGCATACGCTTCCTTTATATATTCATGTTAAACAAGAAAGAAAAAATGTTGAAATAGATAAAACCGCCGTCAAACTTTTGCACAACAAGATGCTGGAATATAAATACGCCGGAGCTTTACCAGATTCATTCACCCAAACGCAAGGGGGAGTCACGTATCATATAGTATGGCATAAAGAACAATCCGCTTTTTTCAAACCATGCATTTCTTGGCAAGATTTAAATCAACGTCACCAAAAAAGGTGTGATTATATAAAAAAATGAAAAAAGAAGACGGCTATACATTGTTGGAGATGTTGGTTAGTTTCTCATTATTTTTAATGATGATGTCGTTTGTCCCGGTCATGATAAAAATGACAAAAGAACATCAAGAAACGTCAGTGTCTTTATCAACATTAGAATGGGATCTTTTCGTGCAGCAACTCACATCTGAAATAAGAGCGGGGAATCAAGTAGAGTGCAGTTATCAAAAATTGGCCTTTGTAAACGATTATCATCAGACAATCACGTATGAAAAATATGGGAACATGATAAGGCGGAGGGTGAACGGAACCGGACATGAAGTGGTATTGCAAAATATATCATCGGTCCAATTCATTAAAGTTCCCCAGGGGGTCTTAATACAAATTAAGGATTTGGAAAACCGGTTGTATGCAGAGAGGGTGAGTCTTTTTAACCGTGAAGGAATGGAAATGGGTTCGAAATGAAAGGGGATTTGTACTGCCTTTAGCCCTCCTGATTGCATTGCTTGTCTTTTTCGTTGTTCATCAACAGCTGCAAGTGTATGTATCAGAAGCGCTCTTCGCCCAACAGGTAAGGAATTATTATCGACTGGAACATTTATTGGAAGCGGCAATGACTGAGGCGCCGTATAGTTTTGACGAAGAAGGAGAGGTGGGAAGAAAAAAGACGTATACGTATCCACAAGGGGAGGTGACATATACATTGCAATCATGGCAAAATGGTCGTATGATAGTTGAAATTCATTGTATTCTGTCACCCGAGGTACAAACGACAGTGTTGGCCGAAATCGAACCGGAAAAAGGCTTTGTGATAGATTGGGAAAAATTATAAAAAAGGGGAAGCGGAAATGAAAACATTGTATCTTGTAGGATTTATGGGGTCTGGGAAAACGACGATTGGTGTGGAACTTGCCAAAAGGCTTACTATTCAAGTGGTGGATACAGACCAGTATATTGAGACGCAAACTGGGAGAACGATTGCCGATATTTTTGCTGAAGAAGGAGAAGAGAAATTTCGTCGTTTGGAGACGGTTATTCTTAAAGAGCTTCCAACAAATGACTTATTGATTACAACGGGCGGTGGGCTCTTTATCAAAGAAGAAAACAGAAGCTGGATGAAAGAGAATGGAACAGTCATTTATCTGCATTGCGATATTGAAGAAATATGGGCACGATTGCAGGATGATGACACGAGGCCTCTCCTTCAGCATCAAAATTTTGAAAAAGCAAAGCAACTATATGAATCGCGCCAGCCATTTTACAAGGAAGCCCATGTGACAATTGATACGACCAATAAGCCAATTGATCAAATCTGTGATGAAATACTCGTTTGGGTTAAGGAGACAACATCCCGGGCATAATAGTGTTTGAGGTGGTATTGAACGATGTCTACAAATGATTATGTGAAATTCGTCACCCAGCAATTTGTCCGTTATATTGACAAGCCAAAGGAAGAACGAAAACAGCAGAGGAGGCAAAGAAAAGAGGAACGGGACTCCTTTGTGCAGCGTTGGTTTGGCGTCATTCCTTTTGCTGTTATGATGTGGTATCGAAAAAAGAAAGAATAGCTTCATTCAGTTTGTATTTGATGAAAAAATGACAATGATGAAACATAAAAACCGGTTGCGATTGCAACCGGTTTTTATGTTGGCGATTCTACAAATGAGATGGATTCAATTTTTTCTGTTTTTGTATCAAATACGATTGTGATAAACAAACCGAATTCTTTATTTTGATTTTGTACCCATAGTTTAAATCGTTCTACCGTTTTGTCTGGTCCTTGCTGGGCACGGCCCAAATATAAAAAATCTTTAATTTGGGCAGATGGATACCGTTTTTTTGCTTCTTTAATCGCGAGCCGGCTCCATTTCGCATATGCGGGAATGGGCTTGGCCGGCGGAGAAGCCTCTGCTGGGGTCGCGGAGTGATGAAGGGAAAAGGGCATCATCGCTGTAAAGCATAGACAGACAGCCATCCATACTGACTTCATTTTATTGGCACATCCTTTCTGGACTAAGCGGAAATGAGTTGTTTGCTCGTCTGTTCCGTTAAATAGAACAGCCCTCCATTAATGGTCTGGACCGTAATTTTAGGTTCGTAAAGCTCCTGTAACGCTTGTTTTTCCACTTCATAGCAATCAGGTTTTTCATCCATCCCTTCGTAAAAATGATTGAGAAGCGACAAATCTTCCTGCCATCTTTGCCTTGAGTGGACGGCCCAGTCATGATTATCTTGTTCAATTTCACCTTGAATAAACTGCTGTAAGCGATTTACTCCACTTTTCGGTTTAATCAATGGTGACAATGTGAAACAATAATCCGGGATTTTAGCTGACAAGTTATATTGCTCGAGCCGGTCCTGGAAAGAAACGGCGATGGAACCGGTAATAAGGTGAAGGCCCAATGATAAAACGATATCCTTTTTTAAATTGCATTGATATGATATTTTCACATTCATTCCAATCCACGGGTGCAGCGGCATATGGGAGGGCCGGACTTGCTGGATGTTCTCATAAAGCCGGATGAATGCCCCGAGTTTTTTGGTAGAAGAAAAAATTTGGTGTAAACGCGGAGAACCGAAGTGAATTTTTTCTCCGCGAATCGTTGTATCATCGAAAGCGGCATCCGTAATAAACGTCAGCCGTGCAGGATTTGGAACACCGCCCGTCTTCTCAAGATAATGCCAGTAAAAAGGACGGTTCATCAGCTCTTTATCCATGTCAATGGTCAGCTGAACGGTTAAGTAAAAAGGAGTATCTTCCACAATATCGCAATGGTGCGCTGTAAAATAACGTTTTAAAAAGGAATGTATCTCATGTTGCTGCATGACATTGGTCTCCTTCATCGAATTGTTCTGCGAATTGAATGATGGATGTTAAATTATCCATCTTAATTTTCATTTCTCCCTCGCTTTTGGATTGGAGGAAAATATCTTGAACATGTTCTTCGAAATTTTTGATTTCCAGTCGAGTTAAAATGTCATCCAGTTCACCGATGACTCGTTCGAACAAATTGATTTTTTCATAAAGAAGCTTCAAAATATGATCTTCAATCGTATTGGAAACAGAAAAATTATAAATGTGAACATCGTGCTGCTGACCGAGACGATGGATTCGGCCAATTCGCTGTTCCAGCTTCATCGGATTCCATGGCAAATCGAAATTGATAATATGATGGCAAAATTGCAAGTTGATGCCCTCGCCGCCTGCTTCTGTTGCGATTAATACTTGAGCATTTTGTTGAAATAATTGTTTCATCCAGTCTTTTTTTCCCCGTTTAAATCCTCCGCGGAACGGAACAGAGGAAATGCCGTGCTGTTTTAAATACCATTGCAAATAAAGCTGGGTCGCACGATATTCGGTAAAGATGATCACTTTATCATTCACTTGCTGAATTAATTCGAGCGCTTTTTCTGCTTTGGCATTGTGTGAGATATTTCCGATTATTTCCATCAATTCTTCAATAAGCTGATGTGGAGGGTGATACTCTTCCGATTCCCGTTTCAGCATATTTTTCAAAGTCATGTACACGGCTTCACGGCTGCTGCAAGCCTCCCGTTGAAGCGTTAAAACAGAAAAGGCACTGTTGGTGAAGAAATCGCCTTTATGAGATGTGATTTTTTCATATAATTGTCGTTCTTCTTCTGAAAATTCAACAGGAACCGTGTGAATGATTCGTTTCGTCCACTCGATACCCGTATCGGCTCTTCGATTTCGAATCATCACTTTGCTGACGAGTTCATGCAAATGTGCATCATTTTGCACATCTCGTTTTTTCTTTGAGAACAAATCATCAAATAAAGCCTGATTTCCAAGGTGACCCGGCTTTAACAGGGAAACGAGGTTGAAGATTTCTTCCAGCCGGTTTTGAATCGGTGTGGCGGTCAATAATAAACAAAATTTCTTTTTGAGCTGCTGAACGAATTCATAGTTTTTGGTTTTATTGTTTTTGAGCTTATGAGCTTCATCGATAATCACTAAGTCATAATCTTGCTGAAAGACGATATCGCGGTGGGGAGGACGTTTTGCTGTATCGATAGATGATACGACAATATCGCATTGTTCCCACACATAAGATTTTCGCTGTGCTACCGCTGGGATGTAAAATTTTTGATTTAATTCCATTGTCCATTGGGAGACAAGGGAAGCCGGGACGAGAATCAATGCTTTTTTGACGAGACCGCGAATCATGTATTCTTTTAAAATCAATCCTGCCTCGATGGTTTTGCCCAGTCCTACTTCGTCGGCAAGAATCGCTTTTCCATTCATTTCTTCTACTACTTGCTTTGCCGCCTCCAATTGGTGTGGTAACGGAACTAAGTCAGCTAAGTATTTCGGTGCCTGAAGCCCTTTAAAATCGGGAATTGTCGTTTGGTTTTGGATGTGATAGGCAAGCTTGTATGTTTCCCAATCGGACCAAGGTCCATCTTCTTCTGTTTTTGCTAGGAAAGAATGTGTCCATTCATCATCAAATAAAATGTCTACATCCATGGTAAAACACCCCTTTCATCAATTTTTTGTTGAATTTTTGTCAAGATTAATGATAGGATGTAAATGTAATTCAGAAACTTTGAAATAAACAGTGGATTTCGATTTTATGAACTTATTTTTATTTTAAGATTTTAGAAAAAGGTAAACGTAGTTTCCACCTAGTATGACCAACAAATGACAATTTTATATGGGCGAATGAGAATAAGGGGAGAGACTGCTTAACTGCAGCGCCGAAGGAGCAAGTGAGGAACGAATCTCTCAGGCAAAAAGACTCTTATTTGACGCAGCTCTGGAGAGTGCTTACAATGTAAGCCACCCACGAGGCAAACCTATGAGATGACAGACAACGGGTAAAACTTTCAGGTGAAAGGACAGAGACTTCCTAATGTGTAAAAGGGAGTCGTCTGTCCTTTTTGCATTTATTAGGAACTTTGTTAAATAATAATGTCGGTTCTTCCATTTTTCTGCCGATTCTTTTTTAAACTGGAAGAAGTGGGTGGAAATAAACAAAGGATTGAACATAGCTAAAAGAACTAAAGGGGGAGTATTACATGACAGAGCTAAACCGAACACCGCTTTATGATATATACAAGCAATCCGGTGCCAAACTAATAGATTTTGGAGGCTGGGAACTGCCTGTTCAATTTTCCTCTATTAAAGAAGAGCATGAAGCAGTTCGCACAAAAGCAGGTCTTTTCGATGTATCTCATATGGGGGAGATAACAGTAACAGGATCTGACAGCCTGGCTTTTCTGCAAAAAGTGATGACAAATGATGTTTCCGCATTAACAGACGGCAAGGCTCAATATACAGCTATGTGTTATGAAAACGGCGGGACAGTGGATGATTTGCTTATTTATAAAAAGAAAGATGATGAATATTTGCTTGTTGTCAATGCAGCCAATATTTCAAAGGATTTTGAGTGGCTTCAGCAGCATATAAGCGGAGATGCGGCATTGACGAATGTGTCCGACGATATTGCCCTGCTCGCGCTTCAAGGCCCGCTTGCACAAAAGGTACTGCAAAAACTTACAAATGAAGATTTAGCAGGGATTAAGTTTTTTCATTTTAAAGATGACGTGAAGCTGAACGGTGTGAAAGCGTTAGTTTCCCGCACTGGTTATACAGGGGAAGACGGATTTGAAATTTATTGTCGGGAAAAAGATGCTCCGGGCTTATGGACAGCGATTTTAGATGCCGGAAAAGAAGATGGGGTTCTTCCTTGCGGTCTTGGTGCCCGCGATACACTCCGGTTCGAAACTAATTTACCATTATACGGTCAAGAATTATCTAAAGACATTACGCCAATTGAAGCGGGGATTGGATTTGCGGTCAAAACGAACAAAGATGATTTTATTGGAAAAGAAGTGTTAAAGAAACAAAAAGAAAATGGAGCACCGAGAAAGCTTGTTGGAATCGAGATGATTGAAAAAGGCATCCCGCGCCACGGATATGAAGTGTTTGTTGGAGAGGAAAAAATTGGGGAAGTGACAACAGGTACCCAATCACCGACGCTTAAGAAAAATGTCGGAGTCGCTCTTTTACAATCCGAATTTTCGAGCCTTGGAACAGAAGTGGAAGTCCAAATCAGACAAAAGCGATTAAAAGCAAAAGTAGTTTCAACGCCATTTTATAAGCGTTCAAAATAAATTGTCCACATATAGGAGGAACTAAAGGTATGTTGCATCGATATTTGCCAATGACAGAACAAGACAAAAAAGAAATGCTGCAAACAATTGGTGTCAATTCTGTCGATGAATTGTTTGCGGATATCCCAGAGAGCGTACGCTTCCAAGGGTTATATAACATAAAAGAAGCGGCATCCGAGTCTGAACTTGTAAAAGAGTTAAGCAAGTTATCGGCGAAAAATGCCAATCTGAAAGACCATCCTTCCTTTTTGGGAGCAGGTGTGTATGACCATTACATGCCGATCATTGTTGATCATGTGATTTCTCGTTCAGAATTTTATACGGCCTATACACCGTATCAACCGGAAATTTCCCAAGGTGAATTGCAGGCGATTTTTGAATTCCAGACCATGATTTGTGAACTGACGGGAATGGATGTCGCCAATTCATCCATGTACGATGGAGGAACGGCATTGGCGGAAGCGGCGATGCTGAGCGCGGGACAAACGAAAAACAAAAAGATTTTAGTGTCGGCAGCGGTTCATCCGGAATCTCGCGACGTATTAAAAACGTATGCAAAAGGTCAATATCTGGAAGTGATTGAAATCCCGGCTAAAGAAGGTGTAACAGATTTAGAAGCTTTAGCTGCTCATATGGATAGTGATGTGGCTTGTGTTCTTGTTCAGTATCCGAACTTCTTCGGCCAAATTGAGCCGTTAAAGGAAATCGAACAAATTGCCCATCGAGAAAAAGCGATGTTTGTCGTATCGAGCAATCCGTTGGCATTAGGGGCATTAACTCCTCCAGGAAGCTTTGGAGCTGATATTGTCGTTGGCGATGCACAGCCATTTGGCATTCCGACACAATTTGGCGGTCCGCACTGCGGTTATTTTGCTACAACGGCGAAACTAATGAGAAAAATCCCTGGCCGTCTTGTCGGCCAAACAACGGATGAAGATGGAAAGCGCGGCTTTGTATTGACGCTGCAAGCACGTGAACAGCATATTCGCCGTGATAAGGCGACGTCCAACATTTGCTCTAATCAGGCGTTAAACGCCCTGGCCGCTTCCGTTGCCATGACCGCGTTAGGAAAAAAAGGCGTAAAGGAAATGGCATTGCAAAACATTCATAAAGCGCGTTATGCGATGAAGGCGTTGCAGGAAAAAGGCTTTTCTGTTGTCTTTACCGGTCCGTTCTTCAACGAAATGGTTGTTGCTTTTAATCATTCGGTGACAGAAATCAATGACTATCTGATTTCTAAAGGAATGATCGGAGGTTATGATTTGGGGCGTGATTATCCAGAGCTGGAAAATCATATGCTGATTGCCGTAACAGAGCTTCGTACAAAACAAGAGATTGACCAACTTGTGAAGGAATTGGGGGATTTCCATGCATAAAGATAACCAATCGCTCATTTTTGAACTAAGTAAAGAAGGCCGTATCGGCTATTCATTACCTGCTTTAGATGTGCCTGAAACGAATGTTGACGAGTTCATTCCTTCTGACTACATCCGTACAGAAGAACCGAACTTGCCGGAAGTGTCGGAATTGGATATTATGCGCCATTATACAGCTCTGTCAAGACGAAATCACGGCGTGGACTCCGGTTTCTATCCGCTTGGGTCTTGTACGATGAAATATAATCCGAAAATCAATGAACAAACGGCGCGCATGGCTGGGTTTGCTCATGTACATCCGCTTCAGCAAGAATCCACTGTACAAGGTGCAATGGAACTAATGTATGATTTGCAGGAGCATTTAAAAGAAATCACAGGGATGGATGAGGTAACATTGCAGCCAGCAGCCGGCGCACATGGTGAATGGACGGGACTGATGATGATTCGCGCCTATCATGAAGCAAACGGCGATGTTCATCGTACAAAAGTGATTGTGCCGGATTCTGCTCATGGGACGAATCCTGCATCAGCTACGGTTGCAGGTCTTGAGACGGTGACGGTGAAATCTAATGAACAAGGGTTAGTCGATTTGGATGATTTACGCCGTGTTGTCGGAAGCGATACAGCGGCTTTAATGCTGACGAATCCGAACACGCTTGGATTATTTGAAGAAAACATTTTGGAAATGGCACAAATCGTGCATGAAGCGGGCGGTAAGCTTTATTATGACGGAGCAAATTTAAATGCCGTACTAAGTCAAGCGCGTCCCGGCGATATGGGATTTGATGTCGTTCATTTAAACCTTCATAAAACATTTACGGGCCCTCACGGCGGCGGCGGTCCCGGATCAGGTCCTGTAGGGGTGAAGGCAGATTTAATACCGTTCTTGCCAAAACCGGTATTGCTTAAAACGGAAGAAGGTTTCCGCTTTGAGTACGACCGTCCGCAATCCATCGGGCGTGTAAAGCCTTTTTACGGGAACTTTGGCATTAATGTACGTGCTTATACGTACATCCGCTCAATGGGTCCTGACGGGCTAAAAGCGGTAACCGAAAATGCCGTATTAAATGCCAACTATATGATGCGTCGTTTAGCTGAATATTATGATCTGCCATTTGACCGCCATTGTAAGCATGAATTCGTTTTATCAGGAAGAAGGCAAAAGAAGCTGGGGGTTCGTACGCTTGATATCGCCAAGCGCTTATTGGACTTTGGCTATCATCCGCCAACGATTTATTTCCCGCTTAACGTCGAGGAATGTATCATGATCGAGCCGACGGAAACGGAATCGAAGGAGACGCTGGATGCATTCATCGAGGCAATGATTCAAATTGCGAAAGAGGCAGAAGAGAACCCGGAAATTGTTCAGGAAGCTCCGCACACAACAGTTGTAAAACGTCTCGACGAAACGACGGCAGCAAGAAAGCCGATATTGCGTTATCAGGCGTAAGAAAAGCGGAGGCGACTGTTCAACCTTGAAAGACGTTGGAACTTCTGACATAGAAACCGCTTTTTGGTTTCAATGACAGAAGTGAAACGGCCGAAAGGTTAGGAGCCGCAGCTGGACAATAAGAAAAGCGGCGAGGATATCCTCGCCGCCTTTTATGTTTTCATCTGTTAGGGTGCAAAATCTTATTTCTTTGATTTGATTTTACCAGACCATTGCTTAAAGCCGCCCTTTAATTGATAAAGTTCCTGATAGCCGTTTTTACGCAGAATTTGAGCGGCACGGCCTGTACGAACACCGTTTTGGTCGTACAGATAAACGGGCTGATCTTTACGCATTTCGCCCATTCTCATGCGAAACTGAGTTAATGGAATATTACGGGCCCCTAAAATGTGACCGCCTTCATATTCATTTGGTTCACGGATGTCAATAATTTGTGCTTTGCGGTATCCGGCACGGAATTCTTCTTCCGTCAATGTTTTTAAAATTTTGCGCTGATAAAAATACATCGCAACGGAGTACACGATGAAAGCTCCTAGTATGATTAATGCTAATGTCATTACAATCGCCCTTTCTTCATCTAAATCACATAAGCCTATTATATAAGTGAATGAAAATAGAAGTAAAGCCGTAATTCTTTTCCTTCGATAGAACTTTTGGTAGACTAATCAATAGTTGGTTTACTTAACAATAATGAGTGGGAATGAAGATAATGAAAGAAAAATGGAGATTTATTGATTCTGGAAATCGTGACCCATATTATAATATGGCACTTGATGAGGTGCTGCTAGAATGGCACAGTGAAGGGGAAATTCCGCCGACGATCCGTTTTTATGGCTGGAATCCTGCAACATTGTCAATTGGCTACTTTCAAAAAGCGGAAAAAGAAATTGACTTTGATATGGTTAAAAAGCATGGGCTCGGATTTGTGAGACGTCCAACAGGAGGCCGCGGTGTCCTGCATGAACATGAGCTTACATACAGTGTCATTGTTTCAGAAGACCACCCTCATATGCCGAAAACCGTAACGGAAGCGTATCGGGTCATTTCACAAGGATTATTGGAAGGGTTTAAGCTATTGGGCCTTGACGCCTACTTTGCTGTTCCGAAAACGGAAGAAGAGAAAAATAGCTTAAAAAACCCTCGTTCTTCTGTTTGCTTTGATGCACCATCGTGGTATGAACTGGTCGTAGAAGGACGTAAAGTTGCTGGCAGTGCCCAAACACGTCAAAAAGGGGTCATTTTACAGCATGGCTCTATCTTGCTCGATTTGGACGAGGACAAGCTTTTCAGTGTATTCAAATATTCGAGCGACCGTGTTAAAGAACGAATGCAGCGGGCTTTTCGTGAAAAAGCGGTGGCCATCAATGCGATTGCCAATCGGACCATTGGGCTTGAGGAATCAAAAGAGGCTTTCCAAAAAGGGTTTGAAATAGGATTGGACATTGAACTTGAGCCTTATATATTGACCGAGGAAGAAGAACGCTACGTCCAACAGCTGGCGAAAACAAAATATGCAGCAGATGAATGGAATTTTAAAAGATAGAAGAGAGGGTGGACCGGAAGAAGTAAAGCTTCCGGCTCACCCTTTTAGCATGAAAAAACTATATATAGATTTATGAGGTTGGATAGGATTAACCATTTAAAGGTAGATTTAATATGGAAAGGCAAATGATATGATGAAGGGCGTGCCGGAAAATCAAGACTATCTAAAGGTTCGGTGTGTCAATCTTTTTTTATGGGAAAAATAAAATATTTCGCTTGACAATGACAATATATAGTATTGTTGGATTAATTGAGATACTATATATTGAATTTAAAAGAGAGCTGTGGTAATTTAGTGATATCGCATGTTTAGACACTTTTTTCTAAAATTTGGAAGAAGTGACGACATTATGAAACAAAATGTTGAATTTAGGGGAGTTGTAAGAATGACTGTTGCGTTAAATAAATCAACAAACATCGACGTAGAAAAGCTGAATAAAGATATTCAGTTATTTCCGCAAGTCCATCCGATTACACCGGATATGAACAAAACACATAAAGGTGTATCCCGACTTGTGATGTTGGATCGTTATTCCTTTAAGGACACCGAGAAACTGACACTATCTGAAGGAGACTTCGTTGTTTTAACGGTAAAAGAAGATCCGAAGTTCCCGGCAAGAGGTCTTGGTTTTATTCAAAAGATAAATTGGGAAAACAAAACGGCAACAGTGCTGATTGAAGACGAGTTCCGAGGGGCCTTATCGAATGAACAGGAAACGTCAACAGGGCTCATTACACGTTCATTGGACGTGATTGAAAAGCCTCTTGAAGTGTACTATGAACAAATTGCCAAACGTAATGCAACAGGGCTTGCATCTGTTGAAACGACAGAAGAAAAACGCCAGGAATGGTTTGAGAAATTTTATAAAGAGTTAGTCGATTTAAACTTTGTGCCGGCTGGACGGGTATTGTACGGAGCCGGAGCGGACACGGATGTTACATATTTCAACTGTTACGTAATGCCGTTTGTCCAGGACTCACGCGAAGGCATTTCAGAACACCGCAAGCAAGTGATGGAAATCATGAGCCGAGGCGGCGGTGTCGGAACGAACGGTTCCACGCTTCGCCCGCGCAACACATTAGCACGTGGAGTGAACGGCAAATCATCAGGATCGGTTTCATGGCTTGATGATATTGCGAAATTAACACATCTTGTTGAGCAGGGTGGGTCCAGACGCGGTAAAGCATGGACGAGTGCCGCGTCTTAAAAAAACCTCGTGAACTGCTGGAAAACCGTTAGAGCTATATTGACCACAACGTGATTGGAAACGATGAGCGTGATGGTAAAAAACAATATAGATTCGGCAACCAGCATCCAAGCTCCTACGTTCAGAATTGGATATGGGGAAGGTTCAACGACCATCGAAAGCACGCTTAAATTAGCGGAAGTGAGTAGAGTAGGGATTAAGCAATTCCGAAGTGCGAGGGCGTCATGCGAATATGACGCAAGATATGGTCTGAACTCTAAGGAAACCTAGAGAGTTGATGTAGCGAATCAACGAAACATAGCAGGCTCAGATGATCATGTTGGCGGACTGGCATCCGGACATTATCGAATTCATCATTTCAAAAATGCAAAACCCAAGGATTTTACGATTCTTGCTTGAAAATACAAATGACGAACGAATTAAAAAAGCAGCACAAGATAAGCTGAAATTTACACCGCTGACAGAGCAGGAAAAAGCGATGTACCAAGGAATCGTGAATTATAAGAGCATTCCTGGACAGGGCGGATTCAATGATAAAATTTTCAAAGATGCAGAAGAAAAATTAAGAACAGGCGGCACATACAGCGTGCATAACCCTGAGTTTTTAACGGGTGCAAACATTTCCGTTTGCTTGACGAAGGACTTCATGGAAGCTGTTGAAAACGATGCAGATTATGAACTTCGCTTCCCGGCTGTAGAAACATACAACGAAGAAGAAATGAAGGCGTACAACGAAAAATGGCATGAAGTCGGCGACGTACGCGAATGGGAGAAGCAAGGCTATCGCATTCGTACGTACCGCACAATGAAAGCGAAAGAGCTTTGGAACTTAATCAACATTTGTGCCACATATTCAGCAGAGCCAGGTATTTTCTTCATTGATAACGCAAACGAGATGACGAACGCAAAAGCGTACGGTCAGCAAGTCGTTGCGACAAATCCGTGTGGTAGAGTAGCTTAGTTTGCCTCACGTTAAAAATTGCGGAATGAAGCGGGAACTCTGTGATGGGAATCCGAACCGAAGGCTAAAGGTAAAGCTTTAGTCAGGGGCAACGCATAGGAGATGAACCTGCCTTGGCAGAATATAATTCTCCCACGAGGCCGCAACACCTAATGGTGAAAAGGTATGCTGAACTATACCGAACTAGAAGGTATAGAAGTAGGGGATAAAAAACCTTTACGATAACAAAACTGGAACAGCCTCTCGCACCATTCTCCGTATGTAACCTTGCAGCGGTGAACTTAGCGGAAATGGCGGATAAGGAAAACAAAACGGTTAACTTTGAGAAATTAAAACAAACGGTAGAAGTGGGCGTACGCATGCAGGACAATGTTATTGATGCAACTCCTTACTTCTTGGAAGAAAATAAAAAACAAGCATTAGGTGAGCGTCGTGTTGGTCTTGGCGTGATGGGCTTGCATGACCTTCTTATTTACTGTGAAACAGAGTACGGTTCAGAGGAAGGAAACAAGCTCATTGATGAAGTGTTTGAAACAATCGCAACAACTGCTTATCGTGCTTCCGTCGAACTTGCGAAAGAAAAGGGAAGCTTCCCGTTCTTAGTTGGTGAAACAGAAGAAGAAACGGCTCGCTTGCGTGAAGCATTCACGAACACAGGTTACATGAAGAAGATGCCTGAAGATGTTCGTGAAGACATTAAGCAATACGGTATTCGCAACTCACATTTACTAACTGTTGCTCCTACGGGTAAACGAATTGCCCCCTACATTTGTAAGAGTGTAGCGTAAACTTGGCTGTATGCGGGAAACTCCGAGAATCCTTTTGTACTCGTGTCTTGCCAACACATAGAGAAGAGTAAAAATCAAAAGGTGCGGACAATCCGCAGGGAAGTCGTGGCTGACCCCTCAACGACTACATGCTAAGCAACCAAATTTGATTAGTGCATCTCAGAAAAACTTGATTTTAAGTTAAGAGAGGTGTGCAGATGGAAAAGCTATGTAAAAACTGTGGTGAAAGAATGGTTGTAAAACCAAGTCAATATGAACGAAAGAAATTTTGTTCAAGGAAATGCAAAGGAGAGTATCACTCTAAAAACCCTGAAGCATTTCAGCACTTAAGGAAATCTCTATTGGTAAAATGTACGAATTGTGATGAAAGCTTAATTAGAAAGCCGTCTGCAGTCTTTAAGACAAATTTTTGTAATCGTAAGTGTAAGCAACAGCATCAACAAAGAGTTGCTTCTCAAATCAATCAACATTTAAAACAGCAGGTATCCAAAAAATGTTTAACTTGCGGCAAAGATTTTACAGTAATAAAATCTAGAGCCAGTACAGCTAAGTTTTGTTCTCGTAAATGTTTAGGTAAAGAAAATGGAAGAAGAGGAGAACAGGCTTATAAAAAACGTATTTTAATATCTTGTACAAATTGTGGATTGGAATTTGAGAAGAAGCCTTCGGTTATAAAAAAATGGAACTTCTGTAATCAAGAGTGCATGGCATTGTATTATAGTGAATCCCAAGCTTTTTCAGGTGAAAACAGTCCTACCTGGCAAGGTGGAGACATCGATTATTACGGCCCAAATTGGTGGGAGCAAAGACGAAAGGCCAGGGAAAGAGATAATTATACATGCCACGATTGTGGCGTTACAGAGGCGTACTACGGTCAAGAGCTTTCGGTTCATCACATTGTACCTTTTAGAGAATTTCATGGTGATTGGGAAGAAGCAAATAAGCTATCTAATTTGATAAGTTTGTGTGAATATCCTTGCCACAGAAAACGACATAGCAAAGATTATCATTAATTTGGTTGAAGATATAGTCTGACCTACATGGCGACATGTAGAGTGGGTACTGATAATCCCACCCTCTATTTAAGATAGAGAGTAACAAACGTGAGTACAGGAACAATGGTTGGTGTATCAACAGGTTTAGAGCCTTACTTCTCGTTCTCTTATTTCCGAAGCGGACGTTTAGGTAAGTTCATTGAAGTAAAAGCGGATATCGTTCAAGAATATTTAGACCAGCATCCAGAGGCAGATCCGAATAACTTGCCGAACTGGTTCATCTCGGCGATGGATTTGGCGCCTGAAGCACATGCGGATGTACAATGTGTCATCCAGCGCTGGATCGACAGTTCCATCAGTAAAACGGTAAATGCACCAAGAGGATACACGGTCGAGCAAGTGGAAAAAGTGTATGAGCGTCTTTACAAAGGCGGTGCAAAAGGCGGAACGGTTTATGTGGACGGAAGCCGTGATGCCCAAGTATTAACGTTAAAAGCGGAAGAGAACACATTTGACGACGAAGTAGAAGCAACTGAAACAAAACGTGAAAAGCCACATGTCGTTTTAGTGGAAACAATTAGTGACTTGCGTTCGACTGATGTGACAATCGGTTCGGAAGTAGGAAATACGTGCCCTGTTTGCCGTCAAGGGAAAGTAAAAGAAATCGGCGGCTGCAATACGTGTACAAACTGCGGTGCGCAGTTAAAGTGCGGTCTATAATGAGTCATGAAAAGCTGTCGGGATTTTACCGGCAGCTTTTTTCACAACAGAATTTATAATACTTTCGGTGAGTATTGGTGTCTAGCTCCAGGCGCCATCGGCTCTTGGGTCTAGCCAATCGCTTCTGAAGGCAAAAAGCGCCTTCTGCTAGCGTTCGTGTTATGCTTGTCGCCGATAGGCGGGCGCCTTGCGCTTTTCTTATTATATATACAAAATTTGCAGGGGATGCATTGTCTAACTTTTCGCTCATACTACATAGGAACATCGATTTCGATTGAAAAGAGGTGAGCGAACGGATGAAACCTTTTGTCCCGCAGCTTGTATATATTGAACCGCGTGCACTTGAATATCCCCTTGGGCGTGAATTAAAAGAGAAATTTGAAAAAATGAATATTGAAATACGGGAAACCACCTCACATAATCAGGTAAGAGGACTGCCGGGCGAGACTGACCTTCAAAAATATCGTACAGCGAAATCGACATTGGTAGTCGGTGTCAGGAAAACACTGAAATTTGATACGTCCAAGCCGTCTGCCGAATATGCCATTCCGCTTGCGACGGGTTGTATGGGTCACTGCCATTATTGCTATTTACAAACGACACTCGGAAGCAAACCGTACATCCGCACATACGTGAATTTGGAAGAAATCTTTGACCAAGCACAAAAGTACATGGATGAGCGGGCGCCGGAAATCACACGATTTGAAGCGGCCTGTACATCTGATATCGTCGGCCTTGATCATTTGACTCATTCCTTGAAAAAAGCCATCGAGTTTATCGGACAAACAGAGCATGGACGCCTTCGCTTTGTCACGAAATATCATTTTGTCGATCATTTGCTGGATGCTAATCATAACGGGAAAACTCGTTTTCGCTTCAGTGTGAATTCGCGCTATGTCATTAAAAACTTTGAACCGGGAACGTCTTCGTTTGACGAACGGCTGGAAGCGGCCAGAAAAGTAGCTAACGCCGGCTATCCATTAGGGTTTATTGTGGCTCCAATTTACATGCATGATGATTGGCAGGAAGGCTATTTCGAATTGTTTGAACGGTTATCAAACTCATTGCAAGGTGTAAACTTGCAGGACTTGACATTTGAGCTCATTCAGCACCGCTTCACAAAGCCGGCTAAAAAGGTGATTGAAAAGCATTATCCTAAAACAAAATTGGAAATGGATGAAGAAAAGCGGAAATACAAATGGGGCCGGTATGGAATCGGGAAATATGTCTATCCGACAGAGGAAGCTCAAGATCTTGAAACGACCATGAGGAAGTATATCCATCAATTCTTTCCTGAAGCCGAGATTCAATATTTCACGTAGAAAATAGCGTCAAACTTGTTATTTTTAAGGTTCTATAGTAAAATTTCATTGATTGTCTTTTGTAAAAATACTAATCATTGGAAATTGATTTAATAAGCGGACGACAAGCAGAAATATAGAGAATTATTGGAGGAGATGCCATGCCTACGCCAAGTATGGAAGATTATATTGAACAAATTTATATGCTGATTGAAGATAAAGGGTATGCACGTGTATCTGATATCGCAGAAGCGTTGGCGGTTCATCCCTCCTCAGTAACAAAAATGGTGCAAAAGCTTGATAAAGATGAATATTTAATTTATGAAAAATATCGCGGTCTAGTCTTAACATCAAAAGGGAAGAAAATTGGAAAGCGTCTAGTATATCGTCATGAGCTATTAGAACAGTTTTTACGAATCATTGGTGTTGATGAAAGCAATATTTACGGGGATGTAGAGGGAATCGAGCATCATTTGAGCTGGAACTCCATTGACCGCATCGGCGATTTAGTTCAATATTTTGAAGAAAACCCAAACAGCTTGGAGGCTCTCCGTGCTGTGCAAAAACGAAATGAAGAGGAACAGACATCTTCCTCTTCGTGAGAAATGGGTTTTAATCATCATGTTAAAAGATGTTTCACGTTTTTCGAAGACTAACTCGATGGGAGTTGGTCTTTTTTGCTTTTTTATAGCTGTTTTCGTAAACATTGTTGCTTTTGGACCGCCTTTTCAAAACGAGAGACGCGGAAGGACAAATATATTTGTCACAGGAGCGCCCCTCGTTTTGAAAAGTGTCACGCTAAGGCGTGACAAGGCGAGCATTCGCTTGCCTGCGGTCCAAAAACAAAAACCACAATCTTTTGAGAAAAGAGTCTTTTTATTAATGAGGTATCCCTCCTGTTGTTTTAGTGGGCCATTATACATCATTTTTATTGCATAATCCCCGTGCTCTTCGATTACTAATGTAAAAGGAATGGTTACCGAGGGAGGAACACATGTGTATATTGACGGTGTGTTTTCTGGTGGAGGGATTAAAGGGTTCGCACTCATTGGAGCTTTACAGGCAATCGAGGAAAAAGGCTTTTTGTTTCGCCGTTTAGCCGGGACGAGTGCGGGCGCTATTATCTCGGCTTTTATTATGGCCGGGTATACGAGCCGTGACATTTTTGAGATGATGAATGAGCTGGAGCTTGAACATTTATTGGATGAAAGACGCACCATTCTTCCTGCTGCTTTAACGAAATGGCTTTGTCTATATTGGCGGTTAGGCCTTTACAAGGGAGAAAAGCTGGAAAAGTGGGTGGAAGCGAAACTAAAAGCCAGGGGAATCTATACATTTGCCGATTTGCCGCCTCATTCTTTACGAATTATTGCATCGGATTTAACGAATGGAAAAATTCTTGTGCTTCCGGATGACCTTCCTAATTACGGAATATCTCCAAAGCGGTTTTCTGTAGCGAAAGCAGTGCGTATGAGCTGCAGTCTTCCTTATTTCTTTGAGCCGGTTAAATTGAAGAGTCGAGGCGAAACCATTGTAGTGGTAGATGGCGGCGTGTTGAGTAACTTTCCCATTTGGTTGTTTGATCATGAAAAGAGGCCTAAGATGCGGCCTGTACTTGGAGTTAAACTGAGTCCAAAGGAAGAGGAACAGCCAAAAAATGAAATTAAAAATGCCATTGATTTATTCGGGGCTTTATTCGAAACGATGAAAGATGCGCATGATGCAAGACATATTTCAAGGCGTCATGAGAAAAACATCATTTTCCTGCCGGTGAAGCAAGTGGTATTAACAGAATTCCAGTTGTCCGATGAAACGAAATTGGAGCTGATTCAATTGGGAAAAGAGGAAACGTCCAAATTTTTCAGGAGATGGTGTTATTAAAAAGGCTGACGAAAACAGGTTTGCTTCCTCTGTTTTCGTCAGCCTTTTTTTAAAAGAAAGCCCGATTTTTTTTCTTTCCTTTTTTTCCTTCGATGACGGTTAATTGGGTTTCTTTTCGTTTTTTCATGGTTTGAAGTTTATTAGGGCGTTTGCTTTTTTTCAAACTGCGAACATCGGCTTGCTTTTGTGTTCGTTCCCTTAATCGTGACTTCGATTGTTTAACGGCACGAATATACTCCTTGCTCTGCTGGCCGCTTTGACCAGGGCGAAGGATATAGTTAAAAAACACATAAAAGATAACAAGGAACAGCACCGTAAAGCCGATTGTACGTAATAGGCTCGTTGGTTTATTGATGAGTTCATAAAGAAAGCCAACCACTCCTAATGCAATGACACCGTATAATAAAGTTTTGATTAAGGGACGTCTCATCATGTTCACCTCCTGATATGTTCAGACAAACAACGCCACATCGTTTGATCATGTGCCGGCTTCATATGAAAAGAAAAGTAAATAACATGAAGGAAAACGGCTGAACAGACCGATGTATTAAACTACTTTATCTTCATCAGCAGAATCTTTATATTGTTTTTCTGCATGTAAGAGTTCGTTAAATGAAGCAATGGCTACTTCTACTTGTTCATTTGTCGGTTCCTTTGTTGTGAGGAGCTGCAGCCAAAGGCCGGGATAGCCTAAATAACGAAGTACCGGTACATCACGCAGTTTATTGGTAAACTGCAATACTTCAAACGAGATCCCGAGTACGACTGGAATTAAAGCGAGGCGGTTAACAACCCGAACCCATAAAGGATCTGTCGGTACCAACAAATAGACAAACATTCCCACAACTACTGTGAATAAAATGAAACTGCTGCCGCATCGGTAATGAAGCCTTGACATCGATTGAACGTTTTCAATTGTCAGCTCTTTATCCGCTTCATAGGCATTAATCACTTTATGTTCTGCGCCGTGATATTGAAACACCCTTTTAATTAACGGTGTTTGTGAAATAGCAAAAATATAACCAAGTAACAGCAAAAGTTTAAATAACCCCTCTACAAGAATTTGTGATAAGTCCGATGAAAAAACGGGCCTTGTCAATGCTGCCAGAAAAACGGGAAGAAGGGTAAACAGCACTTTGCCGAATAAAAATGAAATGACTCCGATTGTGGCAATGCCGAGGATCAGCGTCAGCTTCGATTCTTTTTTTTCCTGTAAACGATAGTCTTCGTCCGGGTCTAAATCAAACCTTTCGGATGAAAAATTTAAGTGCCTGGACCCGTTTGCACTCGCTTCGATAATAGCTGCAATCCCTCTTAAAAAAGGAAATTTTTTAAGAACGGTCAACACCTTATTGGATTTGCGAGGAGAATGGAAAAAATCGATGGAGTGATCTTTTCGTCGAATCGCAGTAACGCATGTATGCTTTCCGCCGAACATCACACCTTCCATCACAGCTTGACCACCGTATACCGGTTTTGAAATTTTAGACATGTGTGACACCAACCTAACTAAACGAATTAACTTATTATTGTATATTCTACAGCAAATCGAAATAAACCTCTAGGTCGATGCATGTTATATATTGTAGCCAAAAAAATACCATATAAATCCATTGTATATAAAAAATTGCTTTAAAAGAAAAGAACAAATAGAAATGAGGGTTATAGTTCATACTATGCTAGAGGTGAGTGGTTATGGCACAATCAGAGAAAAGTGGACAAAATCAGAATCAGTCTGCATCATTCCTTGCCAAAGTGATTGTCATCGGATTGGTGGGAGGAATACTGTGGAGCTTTATTGCTTATTTGGCATCGATTGTTAACTTGACGGAAATCAGCCCGAATTTGATTTTACAGCCGTGGACGCTCGGCGCGTGGAAAGATAAAGCACTTGGAAATTTTATTAGTATTTTGTTAATTGGCGTCATATCGATTGTTGCTGCACTTATTTATTTTGCTGCTTTAAAACGGTTTAAAAGTATATTTGTTGGAATGGTATATGGAGTAGCTTTATGGGCCATCGTGTTTTATTTGCTAAATCCTGTATTCCCTAACTTAAAAACCGTGAAAGAACTTGAAATGAATACGGTTATTACTACATTATGTTTATACATCTTGTATGGTGTCTTTGTTGGGTATTCTATTTCCTTTGAAGCGGCTGAACTGGAGACGGCCTCTCAAACAGAAGGAGCCAATGAGGGGTAAAGGGTCACTCTTTGAGTTGGCCCTTTTTTTTGTTAATATGGTAAGTATATGAAGCCGTATTGAAAGATTGGCGGATAAGAAACTCGAGTATCATTTCTAAAACAGGTTGGTGTTCAAGAAATTTGTTTATTTTCATAGCGTTCACTGGAACGGGAGAAGGGGAAATCTGATGAAAAAGATATTAGTCGTTAACGGTCCAAATTTAAATCGATTAGGGGTTCGGGAACCGGGGATATATGGAATGCAAACGCTAGCGGACCTGGAGCATCGAATGCAAGAACTGGGAAGCGGGCACGGAATAGAAATCGATTGTTTCCAGTCCAATCATGAAGGAGCCATTATTGATCGCCTCCATGAAGCTGGCACTTTATATGAAGGAATCATTTTGAATCCGGGGGCATTCACCCATTATAGCTATGCGATTCGAGATGCTATTACCAGCATTTCCATTCCTGTCATTGAAGTACATATATCGAATGTCCATGCAAGGGAGGAGTTTCGCCATCACTCGGTTACTGCACCTGTGACAAAAGGTCAAATTGTCGGTTTGGGTCTATATGGATATGAGTTGGCCTTTTTTGCTTTAATAAATGAAGGAAAAGGAGAGAAATAATATGGGAAAATTAATGGGGTTGCGAGAGTCGTTTGCCAAAAATGGCATTGATGGAATATTGATTACAAGCGGCTATAACCGCAGATATATCACCAATTTCACAGGAACGGCTGGGGTTGCGATTGTTTCAGCCGAAAAAGCGGTCTTCATCACGGATTTTCGTTACATGGAGCAAGCAAACGAGCAAATAGAGGAATTCGAAATTATTCAGCATAAAGGGCTGATCATAGAAGAGATAGCAAAACAAGTAGAACGTCTTGGGATTAAGAACCTTGGTTTCGAGCAGCAGCATGTCACATTTGCCGAGTTTGCTTCCTATAAAAAGAATATTCAAGCTCAACTTGTTCCGGTTTCAGATGTCGTTGAAAAGTTACGCTTGATAAAGACGGATTCAGAGATTAAGATATTAAAGGAAGCGGCAAAAATTGCAGATGCAGCGTTTGAACATATTTTAACCTTTATACGACCGGGTGTGACAGAACTTGACGTATCGAACGAACTTGAGTTTTTCATGCGCAAGCAAGGAGCCGTATCTTCATCATTTGACATTATTGTAGCCTCGGGCTATCGCTCCGCTTTACCGCATGGAGTGGCCACACAAAAGACCATTGAAAAAGGTGAACTTGTTACACTCGATTTTGGTGCATACTATAAGGGATACTGTTCAGATATTACACGAACTGTTGCAGTGGGCGATGTAAGCGATCAATTAAAAACGATCTATGATGTCGTTCTGCAAGCGCAGCTTCGGGGGATGAACGGTATTAAAGCAGGGATGACCGGAAAAGAGGCTGACGCGCTCACTCGCGACTATATTAGCGAAAAGGGGTATGGCGAATATTTTGGCCATTCCACTGGACATGGACTCGGTATGGAAGTGCATGAAGGCCCTGCTTTATCCGTGAGATCTGACACGCTATTACAGCCGGGCATGGTCGTAACCGTAGAGCCGGGAATCTACATAGCAAACGTTGGCGGTGTCAGAATTGAAGATGATACAGTCGTTACGTTAGAAGGTAACGAATCATTAACTCACTCAACAAAAGAGTTGATTATTTTATAAGGTGTAGGAGGATTTATTGAATGATTTCAGTAAACGATTTTCGTACAGGTTTAACAATTGAAGTAGACGGAGGCATTTGGCGCGTCTTGGATTTCCAACACGTAAAGCCAGGTAAAGGTGCCGCGTTCGTACGTTCTAAATTACGTAACTTGCGTACAGGCGCTATTCAAGAGAAAACATTCCGCGGCGGTGAAAAAGTAGCGAAAGCTCAAATCGATAACCGCAAAATGCAGTATCTATATGCAAATGGCGACCAACACGTATTCATGGATACTGAAAGCTATGAGCAAATTGAGCTTCCGGCAACAGCTATTGAATACGAATTGAAATTCTTAAAAGAAAATATGGAAGTTTCAATTATGATGTACCAGAGCGAAACAATCGGTATCGAGCTTCCGAATACGGTTGAATTAAAGGTTGTAGAAACAGAGCCAGGTATTAAGGGTGATACGGCTTCGGGCGGTTCAAAACCGGCTATCGTGGAAACTGGATTAAGTGTCCAGGTTCCATTCTTCGTAAACGAAGGCGATGTACTAATCGTGAATACAACAGACGGTTCTTACGTATCTCGCGCATAACATTTCAATACACATGAATGAATCGGCATGGATACAAAGTATCCATGCCGTATTTTGTTTATTCAGGACGAATGGAAAAGTTAAATAATGTAAAAAAGATGGCTCAAAAGGTCTAAAAAGCAGACCTTTTGAGCCATCTTTCTAAAAGGACCCGTCCTGAGAATCCAGTAAAATCAAGGATTTAGTGACGGGTCCTTTTAATGAAAAATCATTTTTGGAGCCTTTTTATTACTTATGGAACAGACACTTTTTTATGAGGGGGATTTTCATAAATCCAAATGAGCGGCATAGGCTTGTACTAGGATATTTTAAAGGAATTCATCATGGATCGGAGGAACCTATGAAGCGCTGGTTGCATTATATTGACTCAACCGTTTTGACGATGGCCATTTTACGGTTTGTTTCTTCCTTTATCGAATTGACAGCTGCCATTTTGATTTTAGTGAACAACGATGTAAAAAAAGCTTTACTTATTAACGGAGCTCTGGCGGTAATTGGCCCGTTTGTGATGATGGCGTCCTTTTCCATAGGGCTTGTATCTATTGCCGGCCAGTTATCCATCGGAAAATTCGTGCTCATCATTACAGGAGCCATTCTTATTTTGATTGGTGTTTTGAAATAATGTGAAGCTGAGGCTTACAAGACAACTCATAGTCATAAAGCGGTCAAGCCTGCATACATTGAGAATAATGATAAAGGGCGAGGGGATTAATGATGAACGAAATTCTATATATGCTTCCTAAAAGTATTGTTGATCTTTCTTCTCCGTTCATAAGGGATGAGACGAGAGGGTTGGAGGAAATTCGCATTCGCGTCGGACGTCCTCTTGAATTTATCGTAAAGGGAAAAGCTCAATTCTATCCGTATTTGCCATCGGCAGAGGACGCCAAATTTATATTGAACAAGTTGAGTCAATTTTCGATTTATATGATTGAAGAAGAATTGAAAAAGGGTTATGTCACCATTGAGGGAGGGCATCGAGTTGGTTTGGCGGGAAAGGTCGTTACAGATAATGGATCTGTCAAAGTCATACGGGATGTGACATCTTTTAATATTCGCGTGGCAAAAGAAAAAATGGGAATTGCGGTTCCGCTTGTTCCATATCTTTACGAAGGGAAGTGGCTCAATACCATTATCCTCGGTCCGCCGCAAACGGGGAAAACAACCATGATCCGGGACATAGCCCGTTTGATGAGCACTGGTATGGAGCAGACAAACATTCTTCCCATTAAAGTAGGGATAGTGGATGAACGATCAGAAATTGCCGGATGTGTCAAAGGGGTGCCCCAGCATACATTTGGTCCGCGGCTGGATGTATTGGATGCGTGTCCTAAAGCGGAGGGGATGATGATGATGATTCGTTCCATGAGCCCAGATGTGCTGGTTGTGGATGAAATCGGAAGGCAAGAGGATTGTGATGCCGTTTTAGAAGCCATTCACGCGGGTGTGGGTCTTATCATGACCGTTCACGGTTATAACATAGATGATTTACGTAAAAGGCCGTCTTTAAAAACATTGTTGGACACGGGGAGCTTTGAGCGGTTTGTGGTCCTTTCTAATGAAAGGGGCCCTGGGACGATACGCCACATCTATAACGGAAAGTTGCATCCCATGCTGCAGAAGAAAAACGCCAAGGAGGAAGCCATATGAAGTTGTTTGGAGCCATCTTCATTTTAGCGGCTTCGACATGGGCAGGGTTTGAAATGGCGAAGCAACTGAGTGAACGTCCAAGACAACTGAGACAGTTAAAGACGGCTTTACAGTCGCTTGAAGCAGAGATTATGTACAGCCACCGTCCATTAAAAGAGATTGCTTTACTGCTGGCAGCCCAGCTGCCTAAACCGCTGTCTCTTCTGTTCGAGCGGTTTGCGTCAAGGCTGGAGTCTGAAGAAACCGGTGTCAAATATGCGTGGGAGAACAGTCTGGAAGATATTTGGGGTCATACGTCTTTGAGGCAGGGTGAACTGGAAGTGTTGAAGCAATTTGGCGAAACGCTTGGCCAACATGACCGCTATTCTCAGCAAAAACATATTTTATTGGCTCTTTCCCATTTGGAAAGAGAAGAGAAAGATGCAGTGGAAAGACAGGCGCAATATGAAAAAATGGTTAAAAGTCTTGGTTTTTTATCAGGGCTATTACTCGTCATTTTACTGATGTAGCTTATGGGAGGAAAAATAGATGGGCGTGGATATGAATACAATCTTTCAAATTGCGGGCATCGGCATTGTGGTTGCGTTTCTCGTAACCGTATTGGAACAAATGGGAAAGAAAGATTACGCGAACTGGGTGACGTTAATCGGATTTATCTATATTTTATTTATGGTCGCTTCCATTGTGGAAGATTTATTTAAAAAGATTAAAGCCGTCTTTTTATTTCAAGGATAAAGGGGGTGATGCACCATTGAAATGATTCAAATTGTCGGATTGGGCCTCGTAGCCACATTTTTGGCGCTAATTCTGAAAGAGCAAAAATCGTCTTACGCTTTTTTGCTTGTCGTGTTTGTTGGATGCGTCATCTTTTTATTTTTAGTCGACCAAATTGCGGAAATCATTCGCATGATTGAAAAACTTTCTATTAATGCGCAAGTAAACATGGTATACGTCGAGACCATTTTGAAGATTATCGGAATTGCCTACATTGCTGAATTCGGAGCCCAAATTACAAAGGATGCCGGTCAAGGAGCTATTGCTTCTAAAATTGAGCTGGGAGGGAAAATTCTGATTTTGTCTATGGCCATTCCAATTTTAACGGTCATTATTGAAACAATCCTTTCGATGTTACCAAATTAGCAGACGGTCTGTGACGGGGTGAATAAATATATGAGGTGGTTCAATAAAAAGCACTATTTAATTCTTTTTTTGCTTTTCTTTTTTTTTATCCCCCAAACTGTACAAGCATCTCCCACACAGCAAGAGATCGTCAATGAGCAAATCGATAAGTTGGGAATGGAGGAAATTAAATCGTTTTGGGATGATATTTTAACGAATTACGGCGGCTTTTTGCCAGAAAGCCAAAAGGGCAGTCTATACGAGTTTTTGAAAGGGGAAAAGGATTTTTCAATCAAGGAGTGGTTAGCGGGATTTCTTAAATTCTTTTTACATGAAATCATTGCAAATGGAAAACTTCTCGGCACCTTGTTGATGCTGACGGTTTTCAGCGTCTTCTTGCAAAATCTTCAAAACGCCTTTGACCAAAAAGCAGTCAGTAAAGTCGCATATGCCCTTGTCTATATGGTGCTGATTATTATCGCGTTAAATAGTTTTCATGTGGCCATTTCCTACACGACAGAAGCTATTCAAACGATGGTGCAGTTCATCATGGCGCTCATTCCGTTATTGCTCGCTTTAATGGCCTCATCAGGAGGGATTATATCGGCCGCTTTTTTTCATCCGATCATCATTTTTCTCATGAATACAAGCGGGCTGCTCATTCAGTATATTGTCATGCCCTTCCTGTTCTTGTCGGCGCTATTGAGCATCGTCAGTACACTTTCAGATCAATACAAAGTCACTCAGCTTGCACAGTTGCTCCGAAATATTAGTATTGGATTGCTTGGAACGGTCTTGACCATCTTTCTTGGCGTCATTTCCGTTCAAGGAGCGACTTCAGCCGTAGCGGATGGAATCACAATTCGAACAGCCAAATTCATTACGGGAAATTTTATCCCGGTGGTTGGACGGATGTTTACGGATGCGACAGATACGGTGATGGGGGCATCTCTATTATTGAAAAATACGATTGGAATGGCGGGTGTTGCCGTTCTCTTGCTTATTGTCGCTTTTCCGGCTTTAAAGGTGCTGTCTTTGGCCATTATCTATAAATTGGCGGCCGCCTTGTTACAGCCCATAGGCGGCGGTCCCGTTATCAGCTGCTTGAGCATCATTAGTAAAAATATCGTCTATATCTTTGCAGCGCTTGCCGTTGTTTCCTTAATGTTCTTCTTATGTTTAACCGTCATCATTACGGCAAGCAATGTGACGATGATGGTTCGATGAAGGAGGGGAAAAAATGGCGGCGCTCACACAATGGATTGCCAATATTATTTTATTTATTTTGCTTGCTACCATCATTGATATGCTCCTTCCTAATTCGAGTTTGCAAAAATACGCCAAGATGGTGATTGGTTTGCTGCTCATGCTGATCATCATTACACCTGTTTTTCAGGTTTTGCATATCAATGTCGATAAATTGCTTGCTTCTATGAATCTATCTTCCTTATCGGAAGAAAGAAATATAGAAAATTTGATGGAATCGAAGAAAAAAGAAATACAAGCTTCACAACATGCATATATTTTAGAACAAATGGCTGTCCAAATGGAGACAGAGGTAAAAGAGGAGTTGATGGAACAGTATGGTGTAGCAATTGAAGATATCAAGATTGAGCTGGAATCTTCTAATGAAAATAATAATTATGAAAACATTACATCCATCCATGTAGCGCTCGAACCAAAAGGAGAAGAGGCTGTGTCTGCTATTAAAGTTGTTTCCATTGATACCTCCAAGCCCATCCAAAATGAACATGAAAATAAAAACGAGCACAAAATCATATCATTTCTTGCCAATAAATGGGGCATTCATGAAAGCAAAATTGCTGTGACATTGGAGGAGGGAGTAAAAAGGGATGAGCAAGGATGAAGGTTTTTTTTCATCAATTCGCCGCTTATTTTCATCATCTAAGTCACCATCATCCGAGAAGAAAAACTCAAAGTTTTTTTATGTGATTGTACTGTTGGGAGCAGGAGCTGCCTTTATGCTTGTAAGCAATCCTCAAACATCGACCAATCCGCTGACGGAAAAAGTCTCTTCTAGTGTACCGCCGGATGAAGAGAAAGATGCTCCTGTATTTGGACAAAAAGAATCTACCCATTCTAAATCGATGGCCAGCTATGAGGAACGCTATGAAACTCAATTGAAAGAAGCGCTCGAAAGCATCGCCGGAGTAGGGGATGTAGAAGTCATCGTAACTCTCGATGCTACCGAGTCGCAGGTTTACGAGAAAGACAGAGTGACGCAAAACCAATCAACTCAGGAAACGGATCGTGAAGGCGGCACGAGAAAAGTAGAAGACGCTTCAACCGATGAAAAGCTGGTCGTTATTCGAAACGGTGACCAAGAACAGCCTGTCGTCATTAAAACAAAGAAGCCCGAAATTAGAGGTGTGCTCATAGTAGCAAAAGGAGCCGAGAACATTCAAGTGAAAAAATGGATCATTGAAGCGGTGACAAGAGCGCTGGATGTTCCGAGTCATAGAGTCGCTGTAATGCCGAAAAAGTCTAAGGGGGAATAAAGCATGTTATTAAAAAAACAAACGGTCTGGTTATTAACCATGTTGAGTTTAGTCGTTGTTTTATCCGTTTACTATATTACGTCACCGGAAGCGCCGCAAGAAAATATGGCTTTAGTGGAAGAAGAGCAGAATAAAGAGGAAAAAGGGGCGGAAGGAGAAAAGCAGCCTGCTGAGCAGCCCGCAGAACAAAAAGAGGATGTAAAAGGAGCTGAAGCTAAAGCGAAAGAAGAAGAATCAGCTCAAGCTGAGAAAGATTCAGCTATCATTTCCAGTGTGGAAAGTGATGAATTGTTTACGGCTTTGCGTTTAGAAATCGAAGATGAGCGCAATAAGCTGCGTGAAGGACTTCAAGATATTGTTGCATCTGCTGATGTAACGGCGCACGAAAAAAGTGAAGCGATGGATAAAATGCAGGAGCTTGCTGATGTAGCTGCTAAAGAAGCGGTTATCGAGACATTGATTAAATCGAAAGGGTATGAAGATGCCCTTGTAAGAGCTGACGGAGGGGAAGTCCGCATCACCATTAAGTCAAAAGAACAACATTCCCGTACACAAGCGAATGAAATCATCCAGCTTGTAAGAGGGGAATTAGGTTCAAAATATGTGGCTGTTGAATTTGAGCCGGCTCAATAATCAAGGCACAACACGTATTGGCGAGACCAAGATCCTGCAGGTATAAAACAAGTGTTTTAAGGATATTCTTTTAACGAAAAGGATGATTTAAAAGGGGAAAAAACAGCCCTTTTAAATCATCCTAACGAAAGGCCCCGTCATAAAATCCTGATTCTACTGGATTTTTACGACGGGGCCTTTGATTAGAAAATCACTACTAAACATTATAAAGTCTTTATGATAGAATACATATATTATGAGGATATAATTTCTCATTATATTACCTAGTCTTAAATTATCAGGAATTTCCATTTCACTCTGATAATTATATTGAATTGACAAGAAAATATATCGTATCATGAATATAAGCATGTGTTCAAAAAGGAAGACAAAAAGGACCGAGAAGTTCAAGGAAGCGAAGCTTTGAGCAACGGAGCGTATGCAGTTAATACGTGAGTAGCGGAAAAGCAAGCCTATGAAGCCCGACTAAGAACCGCCACGTCCTGTGGCGAACGTCGGATCAGTACGTCCTGTACAAGTGAATTCGACGGTCATTTTTCCCGGACTTTTTGAACAACCTCTATAAGCATGATTAATCTTAGACAGGGAGTGTTAGATGTGTTAAAAATCCAGGAAATTCGTGAAATCATTAATCTAATTAATAAATCTTCCATTGAAGAATTCGTGTTTGAACAAGATGGAACAAAGGTGAAAATGAAGAAAAAAGGAGCCATTACAACAAGCCAGGTTGTGACAGTTCCGGCGGTAGAACAAGTAGTACAAGCTGTCCCGCAGCCGGCGCAAGCAGCCGCAGCACCACAGCCTCCAGTTGCACCAGTACAGCCAGCAGCCGCTGAGCAGCAAGCGCAAAAAGAAGTAAAAGCCGAAGTCGACGAGTCTTTACATAAAATCACTTCTCCGATGGTTGGAACGTTCTATGCTTCTCCTTCACCAGATACGGCCGCTTATGTAACAACTGGGGATAAAGTGAAAAAAGATTCGGTTGTATGTATCGTAGAAGCGATGAAATTATTTAATGAAATTGAAGCGGAAGTAAACGGAGAAATTGTAGAAGTGCTTGTCCAAAACGGTCAACTTGTTGAATATGGACAACCTTTATTTTTAGTAAAAGCTGAATAAGGAGCGCTCTTGTGATGATAAAAAAACTATTGATTGCAAACAGAGGAGAAATTGCGGTACGAATTATTCGTGCTTGTAAAGAGCTGGGTGTTGAGTCTGTAGCCGTACACTCAGAAGCCGACCGGGATTCCCTTCATGTGCAGCTGGCAGATGAAGCGTATTGCATCGGACCTACTTCATCAAAGGACAGTTATTTAAACTTTACGAATATCATGAGCGTGGCAACAATAACGGGATGTGATGCCATTCATCCAGGATACGGCTTTTTAGCGGAGAATGCCGATTTCGCGGAGCTGTGCCGTGAATGCAACATTACATTTGTCGGTCCAAGCCCTGAAGCCATTACAAAAATGGGAACGAAAGATGTAGCGAGAGAAACGATGCGAGAAGCGGGTGTACCGATCGTACCCGGTTCAAAGGGAATCATCGAAACTGTCGAACAAGCTACAGCGCTGGCTGATGAAATGGGTTATCCGGTCATTATTAAAGCGACAGCCGGCGGCGGCGGTAAAGGAATTCGCGTAGCCAAAAATGAAACAGAGCTTGTAAAAGGCATTCAAATTACCCAGCAAGAAGCAGCGACGGCGTTTGGAAACCCGGGTGTATATATCGAGAAATATATTGAAGATTTCCGTCATGTCGAAATTCAGGTGTTGGCTGATAGTTTTGGAAATACCATTCATTTAGGGGAACGTGACTGCACGGTTCAGCGCCGCCTGCAAAAGCTGGTGGAAGAAACGCCGTCACCGGCACTGGATGAGTCGGTACGCGAGCAAATGGGGGAAGCGGCGGTCAAGGCCGCACAGGCTGTTCAGTACGCGGGTGCCGGAACAGTTGAGTTCATCTATGATTATCGTGAAAAGAAGTTTTATTTTATGGAGATGAACACACGTATTCAAGTGGAACACCCTGTTACAGAAATGGTCACGGGCATCGATTTAATTAAAGAGCAAATTAAAGTGGCGAGCGGTGAAAAATTGGCTTATGCACAAGAAGATGTACAATTCTCGGGTTGGGCAATTGAATGCCGCATCAACGCTGAAAATCCGGAGAAGAATTTCATGCCGTCTCCAGGGAAAATTAATATGTACTTACCTCCAGGCGGCTACGGTGTGCGGGTGGATTCAGCCGTTTATCCGGGATATTCCATCCCTCCGTACTATGACTCCATGATTGCCAAGCTGATTGTACATGCCCCGACTCGAGAAGAAGCCGTGGCGAGAATGAAGCGGGCATTAAGCGAGTTTGTGATTGAAGGGGTGGCTACCACGATTCCATTCCATCTTAAACTGTTAAGTCATGAGCAATTTGTGGCTGGTGAGTTCAATACAAAATTTCTTGAATTATACGACGTGATGAATTCATAAGACATAGATTCACGTAGACCGTTATAAGTCACTTCAAGATGGAAAAACAGAAAACCGGGATGGGTAAAAAGGCAACGGATGTTGAAACAGGAATTTGAAGGTTCTATGAAAACAAAAAGGTTATCTCATTTCCGGGTGATGAGTGACAAAATACGGGTATTTATATAGTATTATGTTATACAGGAGGTGGCGTAGATGAGTGAAAATAACTTACTGCAAATGGGACAGACCCAAAATGCCTTAGGGAAAGTGGAGATTGCTCCAGAGGTTATTGAAGTCATTGCAGGTATTGCGGCTTCGGAAGTGGATGGTGTCGCATCCATGCGCGGCAATTTTGCAGCGGGTGTAGTGGAAAAATTGGGTAAAAAGAATCATGGTAAAGGTGTAAGAGTAGAATTAGCGGAAGATAGCATTAAAGTGGATGTATATTGCTTCATGAAATTCGGTGTTTCTATTCCGACGGTTGCCCAAAAGGTGCAAGATAATATTCGTCAAGCATTAAAAAACATGACGGCATTAGAGCTTGATGAAGTGAATATTCATATTGTTGGTGTTCAATTCGATACACCTAAGCAAGAAGGAGAAACAATCGAACCTATCTAATTCATTCGGTGTTTGGAAAAGAGACTTGCCTATGTTCTATGTAGGCAGTCTTTTTTCGTTATTCGGCCTTCTTTGGTCAAGGCGTTTGCCTATCCTTGACCATGAAAGAAAAGAAGCGTGTTATGATTGTTTCGAGAAAGAGAAGGAAATAAATAAGAGAGGCGTAAAAAGTCTCAAAATACAGAATGTGTACGATGGCTAAAAAATTATGCTATTATTTTGATAGGATATTTCGATAAGATTAGACAAAGGAGAATATAAGGAATGAAAAGACGTACAGCACGTGAGAAAGCATTACAAGCTTTGTTTCAATACGATTTAGGGCAGACGGAACCGATAGAGGCCATCCGAAATGTCGTTCAAACAGAGGAAATAGACCCGTTTTTACAAAAGCTTGTATTGGGGACAGTAGAACATGTAGAAGAAATAGATGCCACATTGCGCAAACATTTAGAAAAATGGACGCTTGAACGGGTGGCGGCAGTAGATCGTGCGATTTTGCGTTTGGCTGTATACGAAATGACATATGAAGAGGATATCCCAACAAGCGTAAGCCTAAATGAAGCGATTGAGCTGGCGAAGAAATTCAGCGACTCTCAGGCGAATCGGTTTATTAACGGTGTACTATCAAAAGTGCTGCAAACGATCAAGTAATTTTGATGGCATCCCGCTGCTAACGGGAGGGCTTGAGTGCCAAAAGGCAGATCTCTGAATCAAGGGAGATGGATGACAATGAGTGAGATCAGGTATTTAACGGTCACGGCCTTAACAAAGTATATAAAGCGAAAATTTGATGTCGACCCGCATCTTCAAGACATTTGGATCAAGGGAGAATTATCGAATTTTAAAATACATAGCCGAGGGCATATGTATTTTACCTTAAAGGATGAAAATGCCCGCATTCAGGCAGTTATGTTTGCAGGTTATAACCGCGGTTTAGCCTTCCGGCCCGAGAGTGGAATGAAGGTGATGATTCGAGGCGAGGTTTCTGTTTACGAGCCAAGTGGAAATTATCAAATGTATGTAAAAGAAATGCAGCCGGATGGCATTGGTAATTTATATTTGGCTTATGAACAGCTGAAAGGGAAGCTTCAGGGACTGGGATTTTTCGATGAGGCCCGCAAACGTCCCCTTCCTCCTTATCCAAGCCGTATCGGTGTCGTTACCTCACCAACGGGAGCAGCGATTCGCGATATTATAACGACGTTAAGACGGCGGTATCCAATCGGTGAAATCGTTTTAATTCCCGCTTTAGTACAAGGGGAAAACGCGGCTCCATCTATTGTGAAGGCTATCGACCAAGCAAACCGCCTCGGAGGCTTAGACGTTCTGATCGTCGGCCGCGGCGGTGGATCGATTGAAGAATTGTGGGCTTTTAATGAAGAATCGGTTGCTAGGGCCATCTATGAGTCTGATATTCCCATCATTTCAGCCGTCGGGCATGAAACGGACTTTACGATCGCGGACTTCGTAGCGGATTTGCGTGCGCCTACACCAACGGGGGCGGCCGAATTGGCAGTACCTCATTTAACAGAGGTGATGGAGCGTATCCAGCAGCGTAAAATCAGAATGATGCGCGTCATGAGAGAAATGATGGCTTTTCAGAAGGAAAGGCTCCATCGTGCCCAAAAATCATACGCTTTTCGCTATCCAGGTAAATTATGTGAGCAAAAAGAGCAGGAATTAGACAAATTGATGGATCGGCTGTATCGTGAAAGTAGGAGAAATATTGAGGGGAAAAAAGAGAAATATGAACAGCTTGCCCGTTTGTTGCTTCGCAACCATCCAAAAGAGCAAGTGAAGCGTTCAGCAGAACAGCACCAACTCCTGACAAAAGCGTTAATAAAAGAAATGCAGTCTGTTTTAAAGCAGCATCAAATGTCATTTGTTTCGTCCGCTTCCAAGTTGAATACTCTAAGTCCGCTGAAAACAATGGAACGAGGCTACAGCCTTGTCTACGATGCAGATAATCAATTGGTGAAAAGTACGAAGCGCATTTCGACAGGAGATATGATTCACGTTCGTTTATCAGACGGAGATTTACAATGTGAAGTTGCAAAAGTAGAGGAGCGTTTTAGTAATGAGTGATCAAAAAAACTATTCTTTTGAAGAAGCCATGGAAAAATTGGAAGAAATCGTAACAAAGCTGGAAGAGGGAGACGTTCCTTTGGAAAAAGCCATTCAGCATTTTCAAGAAGGAATGGAGATTTCAAAGTTTTGTCATGAACGTTTACAACAAATTGAAAAACAAATGGAGCATGTTCTGCGTGAAGATGGACAACTCGAGCCGTTTGTTGTGCAGGAGGAAGAATGATCGTGAACGATGTGGAATTTCAAGCTTACACAGCGGGTGTAAAGGCGAAAATCGAAAAGGAGCTTCCTGCCATTGTCACTCGACTGTCGTCACCTCCTAAACTATTAGAAGCAATGAACTATTCTTTGACAGCAGGCGGAAAACGTATTCGCCCTCTTCTTATTTTCGCTACGCTGCGGGCATTTGGAAAAGAGGAAGAACTGGGTATTCCTGCAGCTTGTGCTGTTGAAATGATTCATACATATTCGCTCATTCATGATGATTTGCCAAGTATGGATGATGACGATTTAAGGCGGGGAAAACCGACCAATCATAAAGTATTCGGAGAAGCAATGGCGATTCTAGCCGGCGATGCCTTACTTACAAATAGTTTTCAGGTGTTAACGGAATCTGAACATCCCGACGTATCTGACAGCAAAAAGCTGCAGCTTGTACTGGAGCTGGCAAAGGCTGCTGGAGCTGAAGGTATGGTTGGGGGGCAAGTGGCAGACATGGAAGGTGAACAAAAAGCGCTATTCCTGGAAGAACTGGAATACATCCATAAAAATAAAACAGGTAAACTGCTGTCTTTTTGTGTAAGGGCCGGAGCCATTTTGGCGGATGCCTCCAAGGAACAGCTTGAACAATTACATCAGTTCAGTGTTCATTTAGGCTTAGCCTTTCAAATACGAGATGATATTCTTGATATTGAAGGAAATGAAGAGCAATTAGGAAAACCGGTGGGCAGTGATACCGAAAACGAAAAAACCACTTATCCGGCTCTGCTTGGCATGGAAGAGGCAAAGGGGAAATTGCGTTTTCACATCGACCAAGCAAAGCGATGTCTGTGGGATGCGAATGTCCAGCATGATGTCTTGGAGAAAATTTGCGTATACATCGAAGAAAGAGAAAGCTAAACGTTATTTTTTATTGAGTATTATAGGGAACTATGCTAAAATAAGATTACTATTGTGTGAAAAAATAGTGCATAGGTTTTATAAAAGAATCAATTTATTGGTTGCCGTTATCACTTTTGTGTTAGCGGCTATTTTTTCACTTGGAGAAGTTGTTCAAAAAAGGTCAATTTTTGACATGTATGTATAAAGTTTGTCACAATGAATTAAGGTAACTCTATATAATGTACGAAAGTGAGTGATCCAATTGGATCTTACATCGATAAAAAGCCCTCAATTTTTGAAGAAGATGTCGAAAGAGGAGCTAATTCAATTGAGCGAAGAAGTTCGCCAATTTCTGATTAATGAGCTGTCTGCAACAGGAGGGCATATTGGTCCAAACTTGGGGGTTGTAGAGCTCACAATCGCGTTACATAAAGTGTTCGACAGTCCGAAAGATAAATTTTTATGGGATGTCGGTCATCAGTCATATGTCCATAAAATTTTGACGGGTCGTGCCTGTGAGTTTGCTACACTCCGCCAATACAAAGGACTTTGCGGATTCCCGAAAAGAACGGAAAGCGAACATGACGTATGGGAAACAGGGCATAGCTCTACGTCGTTGTCGGCTGCAATGGGAATGGTAGCAGCACGTGAGTTAAAGAAGTCGAAAGAATACGTTATTCCTATCATCGGTGACGGAGCGCTGACTGGCGGGATGGCTTTGGAAGCGTTAAACCATATTGGACATGAGCAAAAAGATATGATTGTCATCTTAAACGACAATGAAATGTCCATCGCTCCGAATGTGGGAGCACTTCACAGTGTATTGGGACGCCTCCGGACAGCTGGGAAGTACCATTGGGTAAAAGACGAGCTCGAGACATTGCTGAAGAAAGTGCCGGCAGTGGGCGGCAAGCTTGCTTCAACAATTGAGCGGGTAAAAGACGGATTAAAGTACATGGTTGTGACGGGGATGTTCTTTGAAGATTTAGGGTTTACTTATTTAGGTCCGGTGGATGGCCACAATTATGATGATTTATTTGAAAACCTGCATTATGCTAAAAAAACAAAGGGACCTGTCATCGTCCATGTTATTACTAAAAAGGGGAAAGGCTACTTGCCGGCTGAATCGGATACGGTAGGCACGTGGCATGGAACCGGCCCATATAAAATTGAGTCCGGAGATTTCATTAAACCCGAAAGCGCTCCAATTGGCTGGAGCAAACTTGTGAGCGATACGGTTTTAAAGGTAGCTAAGGAAGATGAACGAGTCGTAGCCATTACGCCTGCAATGCCGGTAGGATCTAAGCTCGAGAAATTCCAACAGGAACTTCCAGACCGCATGTACGATGTAGGGATTGCGGAACAGCATGCAACGACAATGGCTGCAGGGTTAGCTACTCAAAATATGAAGCCGTTTTTAGCGATTTATTCGACCTTTTTGCAACGCGCCTATGATCAGGTGGTTCACGATATTTGCCGCCAAAATTTAAATGTATTTATTGGGATCGATCGTTCTGGGTTAGTGGGAGCAGATGGAGAGACTCACCAAGGTGTGTTTGATATTGCCTTTTTGCGCCATATTCCGAATATGGTTCTTATGATGCCAAAGGACGAGAATGAAGGGCAGCACATGGTGTATACAGCTCTTCAATATAATGATGGCCCGATTGCGATGCGTTATGCACGCGGTAATGGATTAGGTGTTCCGCTTGACAAAGACTTGAAGCAGCTGCCGATTGGAACATGGGAAGTGTTGAGAGAGGGCAGCGATGCTGTTATTTTAACGTTTGGAACGACCATCCCAATGGCACTCGAAGCAGCAGACAAGCTTGAGGAGCAAGGCGTTTCAGTGGAAGTGGTGAATGCCCGTTTTATTAAGCCTATGGATGAGGAGATGCTTCATGCGATCTTTGCTTCCGGAAAACCCGTTTTAACCATCGAAGAAGCCGTTCTTCAAGGCGGATTTGGCAGCGCGGTATTGGAATTTGCCGGGGATCACCGCTATTACCAGACGCCAATTGATCGAATGGGAATCCCAGACCGTTTCATCGAACACGGAAGTGTAGGGAAATTGCTTGAGGAAATTGGTTTAACGACAAATGATGTTATGAAACGAATCGAACAATTAGTGCAATCTAAACAAAAAGGGCTTGAGGTACGGTGACAAAAAAAGAACGAGTAGATGTATTATTAGTTGAGCGCGGCCTTGCCGAGACAAGAGAAAAGGCGAAGCGGGCAGTTATGGCCGGTTTAGTCTATTCCAACGAAGAACGTTTGGATAAACCGGGTGAAAAGGTAGATCGCGAAATTCCTTTAACGGTAAAAGGCGCAGTTATGCCGTATGTAAGCCGCGGTGGATTTAAGTTGGAAAAAGCACTGAAAGAATTTGATTTGAGTGTAAAAGATAAAATTTTGTTGGATATCGGTGCGTCGACGGGAGGCTTTACAGACTGTGCCCTTCAAAACGGTGCGAAAATGTCGTATGCATTAGATGTCGGGTACAATCAATTAGCTTGGAAGCTTCGTCAAGATCCGAGAGTGGTTGTAATGGAAAGGACCAATTTTCGTTATGTGACGCCGGCAGATTTACATGAGGGCATGCCTAATTTTGCTTCCATCGATGTTTCATTCATTTCGCTGCGTCTCATTTTACCTGTTTTAAAAGAGCTTCTTGTGGCAAACAGCGATGTGGTAGCGCTGGTGAAGCCACAGTTTGAAGCAGGGCGTGAACAGGTAGGGAAAAAAGGGATTGTTCGAGATCCTCTCGTTCATCAGCAGGTACTTCAAAGTATGATGGACTTTTCTCTTCAAACTGGCTACGATGTCATGGATGCTTCTTTTTCTCCTATCACAGGCGGAGACGGAAATATTGAGTTTCTTCTCCATTTAAGGTGGACAGGAGTAAAGGAACATGGAGAAAATCTGTTGGATATGTCAGCAGCTGAAGTAGTCGAAATGGCGCATGAAACATTAAAAGAGAAGAAATGATCTTTTGGAATGGATGGATGCAAAAGCAGGTAACCCTTCACTGAAGACATTTCAAAGGTTACCACCATCTAGTGGTACATGCCTTTTGATGAACTGAATTGCCATGGAACTCCTTAAACTTTAGAGATTTCTTATGGTGAGACATGTTAGGGGGTGTCCCGAAACCATGGTTTCGGGACACCCCCTTTGATTTGATTAATTGTGGGGGACATTCCCAGTAATTAATCAAATTGTGCATAATAGTGAATAATAATTGAGGAAATAAATTGCACAATAAACGGTATTTCAGTAACATAAATATGTGAGGCATTTGACGAAAAGTGTGAGGTGTCATATGAATAAAGGACAAAGACAAATTAAAATTCGTGAAATTATTACTAGTAACGACATTGAAACACAAGATGAGCTGGTAGATATTTTAAAAAATCAGGGATTCAATGTGACTCAAGCAACAGTTTCACGTGATATTAAAGAATTGCATTTAGTGAAAGTTCCATTATTGGACGGACGTTATAAATATAGCTTGCCAGCCGATCAACGTTTTAATCCTTTACAGAAATTAAAAAGAGGATTGATGGATGCATTTGTAAAAATCGATGGGGCGGGACATATGTTGGTTATGAAAACATTACCGGGTAACGCCAATGCCATCGGCGCATTGATTGATCATTTGGACTGGGAAGAGATTTTAGGGACAATTTGTGGAGATGATACCTGTCTAATTATTTGCCGTACTCCTGAAGATACGAAAGTTATTTCAGATCGCTTTATAGAAATGTTGTAGAAGGTGTGAATTACTTTGTTAGCAGAACTATCAATTAAGAACTTTGCCATTATTGAAACTTTAGCGGTTTCGTTTGAAAAAGGACTAACGGTTTTGACCGGAGAAACCGGGGCTGGAAAGTCGATTATTATTGATGCTATTCATCTATTGGTAGGGGGAAGAGGTTCAGCGGAATTCGTCCGCCATGGAACGGCGAAGGCAGAAATTGAAGGGTTGTTTCTGTTAGACGATCACCACATGGCGTGTCGTGAAAAGGCCGAGCAATTAGGAATTGAGATTGAGGACCATATGATTGTTCTGCGCCGGGATATTACGACAAATGGAAAAAGTGTTTGCCGCGTTAATGGCAAGCTGGTGACATTGGCGATTTTACGGGAAATTGGTCAAACGTTAGTGGATATCCATGGTCAGCATGAACATCAAGATTTAATGAATGAAGACCGTCACTTGTCGCTGCTGGATCAATATGGAGGAGCTGAGATAGAAAGGGCGTTAACAGAGTATCAGGCTTTATATGATAAATATCTCAGTTTGAAAAAACAGCTGGATAAATTAACGGAAAATGAGCAGCAAATGGCTCACCGCTTGGATTTAATTCAGTTTCAGCTGGAAGAAATCAGAGCAGCGGATTTAACGCCAAATGAGGACACGCAGCTCATGGAAGAGAGAATGAAGATCGCCAACTTCGAAAAGATCTATCATGCCCTGCAAGATGCCTATAACGCACTTCACGGAGAACAAAAAGGATTGGATTGGATCGGCCTTGCAATGAACCATACAGAGGAAATTGCCAATCTAGAATCGACGTATGGAGAAATTGCAGAAACCGTATCCAACAGTTTCTATCAGCTGGAAGACATGTCCTATAAAATTCGCCAACAGCTGGATTTGTTAGAATATGACCCGAAACGCCTCGATTTTATTGAGACACGCTTAAATGAAATTACTCATTTAAAGCGAAAATATGGTCAAACAGTCGAAGAAATTTTAACGTATGCAGCTGAAATTGAAGATGAAGTGGATACGATTCAAAACCGTGATACACATGTAACGAAAATCAAAGGTGAACTTGAGAGCGTGGCCAAAGATTTGTTGGTAGAAGCCAATCATGTTTCTCGCTTGAGAAAACAATTTGCTGAAACACTTGTCGAAAGCATTCATGAAGAGCTAAAAGAACTTTATATGGCTAAAACGGTGTTTCATGTTGAATTTTCCAAAAGAACCGGTTCGTTTGATGATGTGATTTTGGATGGAGAGCCGGTTAAGTTTGGGAAAGATGGCATTGATATTGCTGAATTTTACATTTCAACGAACCCCGGAGAACCGCTTAAACCTCTTGCAAAGGTGGCTTCGGGAGGAGAACTTTCGCGGATCATGCTAGCATTAAAAAGTATTTTCTCCGAGCATCAAGGTGTAACGTCCATTATTTTCGATGAAGTGGACACAGGTGTAAGTGGACGGGTGGCCCAATCCATCGGAGAAAAGATTTATCATATTGCATGCGGCTCCCAAGTACTATGCATTTCGCATTTACCTCAAGTGGCTGCTATGGCTGATACGCATCTGTTCATCTCCAAGGAAGTCATTGGGGAACGTACAAAAACATCCATCAAACCTCTTGATACGGTGGAGAAAGTACGGGAAATCGGCCGTATGATTGCAGGAGTTGAAATTACCGATTTGACGAAAGAACATGCAAAAGAACTGCTATCGCTTGCATCTCAAATGAAACAAACATGTTAAATGGTTCGGCGTAAAAATGTTACTGCCGATAGGGGGACTTGGAAGGAATGATTGTTCCTTTTAAGTCCCCTTTTCTTCATGACGTTTTTAACTCAATTGTAGTTATAAATGAGAGCGAAGAAGGCAACATTAAAAATGTAGCCATAGATGGATGGTGTGGGGTAGGAAGCGAGGAGAGTGAATTAAAAGAAATGCTAAATAGATACAGAAAAATCATAGGCGTTATTCTCCTTGTTTCGCTCATAAGTTTAGGCTTTTTTCCAAGCGTTCGTCACTATGTGAATATTCCAAAGAACATCGTATTATTTGAAGGGCAGACTGAAATGGTTTCCAGCGCATTGCCCGTTACAGCAAAACCTCAAGATCAACATGTATATGAAATGAATGCAGATGGCAAAGCAGAGCTTACGATATCGGGCCATCAGTTCGGTAAAGAAGAGCTAATGCTTGAATTGGCGGGAATTCCGGTCAAAAAAGTAAATGTAGATGTGCTGCCAGACTTTAAAGTCATTCCGGGAGGACAGTCTATAGGGGTGCGTCTCAATTCCCGTGGTGTATTGGTGGTGGGCTATCATCAGGTTGATACAAAAGAAGGGAAAAAATCGCCTGGTGAAATTGCCGGTATTCAAGTCGGAGACATGATTACAACCATCAACGGAACGAAAATCGAAAAAATGAGTGATATTACTCCATTTATTCAAGAGGCGGGAAAGACAGGAAAGCCGTTAAATCTCGTCATTGCACGCGATCAAAAAGAATTTCGTACAAAGCTTTTCCCGCTTAAAGACAAACAAGAATATGCTTATCGCATTGGATTGTATATTCGTGATTCAGCAGCAGGAATCGGTACGATGACGTTTTATGATCCCATTTCTAAAAAATATGGGGCACTGGGCCATGTCATTTCTGATATGGACACGAAAAAGCCAATTGTGGTCGAAGATGGTCAAATTGTTAAATCAACCGTTACCTCCATTGAAAAAGGCAGTAACGGGGTTCCAGGTGAAAAACTTGCAAGATTTTCAACGGATAAAAATATCATTGGGAATATTACACGAAACAGTCCTTTTGGCATTTTTGGCAAACTTAATCAGCAAATTCAAAATGGAAAATTAGATAAACCAATGCCGATTGCTTTATCCCATCAAGTAAAAGAAGGACCAGCGACCATTTTGACGGTTGTGGATAACGATCGGGTGGAAGAGTTTGATGTTCAAATCGTAAGTACCGTTCCTCAAAAATTCCCTGCCACAAAGGGAATGGTTATTAAAATAACAGATCCCAAATTACTCGAGAAAACCGGAGGAATTGTACAAGGCATGAGCGGCAGCCCTATCATTCAAGATGGAAAAGTAATCGGTGCTGTTACACATGTATTCGTAAACGATCCCACTTCGGGATACGGGGTTCATATCGAATGGATGTTGAACGAAGCTGGTATTGATATCTACAAACAAAATTCGAAAAAGGCGAGCTAACAGAGTTCGTCTTTTTCTTTCCGTTTTTTCCGTGTATAATAAAGTGATTTCGTTGTAAAAAAATGATGTTGATTTTCATCATTTTTGATTTATTCGTGTAAAATAATCGTTTTGCACGTTTTCAGCGAAACCTTTACTCTTTGTCAAAAAAGAACTTACGTCGAAAAATGGAGAAAAACAGAGAAAGTGGTAGTAATTTCAAGTAATTTACTTTTTTTAAAAAAAATAAAGGAAAATTTGTTGCATTGTCGAAATCATCATTTAGAATAAAAGATAGGATAAATGCGAGGATTACAGGGATTGAGGAGGAATCTGTTGTGAAAAAAATTAAGGTTTGTTTAGTGGATGACAACAGAGAGTTAATCGGACTTCTAGAAGATTATATTTCAGCCCAAGATGATATGGAAGTTATCGGAGTTGCTTACAATGGTCAAGAATGTTTATCCATGTTAAGAGATAAAGATCCGGACGTGCTTGTTCTTGATATTATTATGCCTCATTTAGACGGATTGGCAGTATTGGGCCAAGTGAAAGAAATGAAAAAGGAAAATTATCCGAATGTCATTATGTTAACGGCTTTTGGTCAAGAGGATGTAACGAAAAAAGCGGTTGATTTAGGCGCATCTTACTTTATTTTAAAGCCATTTGACATGGAGAATCTTGTCAGCCATATTAGACAGGTAAGCGGCAAATCATCACCGGTCGTAAGACGTTCCATGACATCAGCAGTGAAAGTATCTCGTGAAGGAAAATCGAATAACCTCGATGCCAATATTACAAGCATTATTCATGAGATTGGGGTGCCTGCACATATTAAAGGGTATCTCTATTTGCGTGAAGCCATTTCAATGGTTTATAAAGACATTGAGTTATTAGGATCCATTACAAAAGTGCTGTATCCGGATATTGCGAAAAAATACAATACCACAGCAAGCCGTGTGGAACGTGCAATCCGTCACGCAATTGAAGTGGCATGGAGCCGTGGAAACATTGATTCCATCTCATCTCTTTTTGGCTATACGGTCAGCATGACGAAAGCGAAACCGACGAATTCCGAATTCATTGCAATGGTCGCTGATAAATTAAGGCTGGAACATAAAGCTTCTTGAAACGGTAAGGACTAAGTCGAGTTAAAGAATAGTCAAAGTAAGTACCTGATTGAAACAGGAGATTCCAACGAAAGACATGTTTTAGAATCAAATAAATCATTATGAAGCTCCTCTCTTTCCGGGAGTTTCTATGATATTTTTTGAAGGTGAGTCCTAAGACGAAATGATGAAAATCATTTCGTCTTAGGACTCACCTTTTTTTTCTTCTTCTTTTCGGTTAAGCTCAGCCATTTTTTGGAATAAAATGTGTTGAGGCATGTGCATTAATTGTTCCAAAGGAATATTTAATGCTTCCGCTAACTTGACGGCTGTTTCGGGAGAAAGCTGCAAAGGTCTCATACGTTATCTTCCTTTCAATTGTAAAATGTACATGTAAGTATAGCAAAAATTTTGTAAAAGAAAAGGATTTTATCGGGTGAAAAGAAAAAAGTATCATAATGAATGTAAAATGAAAAGGAGTTGACCATTGTGGAGATTTATGGACACCGGGGAGCAGCGGGAACATTTCCTGAAAATACGATGATTTCCTTTCAAGAGGCCGCCCGAGTAGGGGCAGACGGGATTGAATTGGACGTACACATGTCAAAGGATGGCGAGCTTATTGTTATTCACGACGAAACGGTAGATCGGACGACAAACGGGACTGGATATGTGAGAGACTTGACTTATACCCAAATCCGAAAGCTGGATGCCAGTTACAAATTTAAAGGAAAGTATGGCAAGTGCTTGGTCCCGACCCTGGACGAAGTATTGGAATGGGCGGCTGGACTTTCGCTAAAAGTAAATATTGAGTTAAAGAATAATGTATTCGAATATCCTTATCTGGAAATGAAGGTACTGGATTTACTGTACAAATTGAACATGAAAGATGCCGCGGTTTTATCGTCTTTTAACCATAATAGCATGGCTCGTGTCGTGAGTCTTGATTCTACGGTTGAGACGGCCATTTTATATTCATTGCAAATGTTTGAGCCATGGAACTATGCTAAACATATATCGGTAAAGGGGTTGCACCCCAATTACCGAACTGTAAATGACATTGTAATTTATGGAGCCCATAGTGAAAAGCTGCCTGTCCGTCCTTATACAGTAAACGACACCGAGACGATGAAGAAGCTGTATGACCTTGGGTGTGATGCCTTGATTACGGATTATCCAGAAAAAGCGGTAAAACTTTTTAAAACGGACAAATCAAAAAAGAGACGGTTATAAAGGAAACTTTCATTAGTGTGGATCTTCTTTCATCCCCCACTGATGGTTAGTCGATCTTATCGGGCTTTTACGGGCAGTTATCCCCACTTAGACTTCTTCGATTTCTCTCGAATTTTGAAGTGGGGGTCTTACTGCCCGTTAATGAGGGATAAAATCATAACGGTCTCTTTTTTTGAAACTTTGTTTGAACTTTATTCTGCTTACGGTCGCGATGAAGAATAAAACCGGCTACAAAACCGAGGCCGAGCAGGAATAAAAGGAATCCTGCGGTAAATTGGAAGAAAAGAGAGGTAAACGGGGGTTGAAGAATGCCAAATACCATATCTCTCATTAATTTAATTCCATATGCAGCGAAAGCTCCGGGTATGAGGAGCACGATAAGGGCAATGATTCTACTCATTAGTCAGTAAATCCTTTCTTAAAGAGGTTGTTCAAAAAGTCCGGGAAAAATGACGGTCGAACTTTTCGGTCCTTTTTTCTTCTCTTTTGTGAACACGTACTAAAAATATCCTTCAACTGAATCATATAAGAACGTAGAAATTTGTCAAGCCGGTTTTTGAAACGCTGTCATGATAAAAAAAGGTGTGTGGACGATACGATAGGTGGTGGAGTATGCGAAAAGTATTAATTATTGGAGCGGGAAAGTGCGGTCTTGCGATTTTGAAAATCATGCTTGAGACAGAAACGATGAAAGTATGTGCTGTAATAGACCGAAATGAAGATGCGCCTGGGATACAAGTGGCCGGGCAATACAATATCATCACGGGAACAGACTGGCGTTCCTTTCTAAATGATGAAATAGATATTGTCGTGGAAGCGACGGGAAGTCCGGCTATATTTGAGGAATTGCAGCGAGAGCGCCACGAGAAAATGATTTTGATTCCAAGGGAAGTCGTCTACAGTACGGCTGTGTTGATGGAAGAGAAGGAAGCGCTCATTCGTGTCTTAAAAGATGAGTCTTACAAACATGATCTTATTTTTAACTCTACACATGATGGGATGATTGTCATCAATCAAGATGGAATGATTACCCTTTTTAATCGCGGAGCCGAAAGAATGACCGGGCACCGGAGAGAAGATGTTCTTGGCCGGCACATTCATGACTGCATTCCAAGCAGTCAATTACCGGCTATTGTACAAACGAGGAACAGCGATCGCAACCAAGAGTTTTTATTGCAAAATGGACGGAAAATCATCACCTCCCGCATACCGATGGTAGATGAAGAAGGCAAGCTTTTTGGAGCATTTTCCATTTTTAAAGATATTACGGAAGTAGTGGATTTGGCAGAGGAGCTGACAAACTTAAAAGAAATTCAGACAATGCTTGAGGCAATCATTCAGTCATCCGAGGAGGCGATTTCTGTCGTAGATGAGCAAGGAAGAGGAATTTTGATTAATCCTGCCTATACGAAATTAACGGGTCTGCGAGAAGAAGATGTTATTGGGAAGCCCGCTGCAACAGACATCTCCGAAGGGGAAAGTATGCATATGAAAGTATTGAAAACAAGAAGGCCGGTGCGAGGAGTCAGAATGAAGGTGGGCCCAAAACGGAAAGATGTCATCGTGAATGTTGCTCCCATCATCGTTGATGGGAAGCTGAAAGGAAGCGTGGGTGTCATTCACGATATGTCAGAAATTCAATTGCTAACGAATGAATTGAACCGTGCGAGGCAAATTATTCGGACACTTGAAGCAAAATACTCATTTGAAGATATTATCGGGACGTCGGAAGAGTTTCGCATCGCTGTAGAACAAGCGAAGCTGGCGGCTAATACTCCGGCGACGGTATTGCTGCGTGGAGAATCGGGAACAGGGAAAGAACTGTTTGCTCATGCCATTCATAATGCGAGCAATCGAAAATATAACAAATTCGTGCGGGTGAATTGTGCAGCACTCTCAGAATCTTTATTAGAGAGCGAACTGTTTGGATATGAGGAGGGAGCGTTTTCCGGTGCAAGACGAGGTGGAAAGAGGGGCTTATTCGAAGAAGCGAATAATGGCAGCATTTTTTTAGATGAAATTGGTGAATTATCGGCTCATATGCAAGCAAAATTGTTAAGGGTCCTTCAAGAAAGCGAAATCGTTCGCGTTGGAGGAACAACACCCATTTCCATTAACGTGCGAATTATTGCTGCGACGAATGTAAACTTGGAAAAAGGAATGGTATCGGGCAAAATAAGGGAAGATTTATATTATCGGCTCAATAAAATTCCTATTTTCATTCCTCCTCTCCGACATCATAAGGAAGACATTGAACAGATTGCCCTTCGGTTAATTACGAAAATCAACCAAGACTATGGACGCCATGTAGAGGGGGTTACAAAAGAGGCTGTTCAACTGCTGCAAAAATATGATTGGCCGGGAAATGTCCGAGAATTGGAAAACGTGTTGGGCAGGGCGATGATTTATATGAATTTCAGTGAATTATGGATTGATGTCCACCATATCCCGCCGTTGCAAACTCATGTAAAGGAACAAGGAAATCGTTTAGGGGAGAATGCGCCGATTGAAGGGAACGAGACATTGGCTTCTTTGATGGAACAGTATGAAGCTGTCATTATCGGCGAAACACTAAAAAAATATGATGGAAATAAAACAAAGACAGCCCGTCATCTGGGGATTTCGATTAGATCTTTGTATTATAAGCTTGAGAAATATCAAATTGAAGAAAAAAGCATGCAATAAATTGCGTATTGTGCAATTTATTGCATGCTTTTTTTAGGTGGAAACATGATAAGAGAGTATTAGTAGTTTGGCATTATTCTTGCATGATTAGTAAAGTGAGTAAAACGGGTTATTTGCTTCTAACAGGCATCAGTTTCTGCCGAAGGAAGTTTCCTTTACCTCAGTTTATACAGCCAAGACATCAAGCGATCACAATCACCAGGAGGAATGAGTATGGAAATTTTTGAATATATGAAAAAATATGATTACGAACAGTTGGTCTTTTGTCAAGATGAGCAGTCAGGACTAAAAGCCATTATTGCTATTCATGATACGACACTGGGGCCGGCTCTTGGCGGAACGAGAATGTGGACATATGAATCCGAAGAAGCGGCCATTGAAGATGCGCTCCGTTTGGCAAGAGGTATGACATATAAAAATGCCGTTGCGGGATTGAATTTGGGAGGAGGAAAAACCGTCATTATTGGCGATCCCCGAAAAGAGAAGAATGAAGAAATGTTTCGGGCATTTGGGCGTTACATTCAAGGGTTAAACGGCCGCTACATTACAGCGGAAGATGTCGGTACGACGGTAGAAGATATGGATATTATCTACCAGGAAACCGATTATGTCACAGGAGTTTCTCCTGCGTTCGGCTCTTCAGGCAATCCATCTCCAGTTACGGCTTACGGAGTTTATAAGGGGATGAAGGCTGCTGCCAAAGAAGCGTTTGGAACAGACTCGCTTGAAGGAAAAGTCATTGCTGTACAAGGAGTCGGAAATGTTGCGTTTAACCTCTGCAAACATTTGCATGAAGAAGGGGCTAGGCTTATTGTGACAGATATCCAGAAAGAAGCAATTCAGCGCGCTGTGGAAGCGTTCGGGGCAACGGCTGTCGACCCTAACGATATTTATGGGGTGGAATGTGATATTTATGCCCCATGCGCATTGGGGGCGACCATTAATGATACGACCATTCCACAGCTAAAAGCGAAAGTGATTGCAGGGGCGGCAAATAATCAATTAAAAGAAGCGCGTCACGGGGATCTCATTCATGATATGGGAATCGTTTATGCTCCCGACTATGTCATTAATGCCGGAGGAGTCATTAACGTGGCAGATGAACTGTACGGGTATAATCATGAACGTGCCTTAAAAAAGGTAGAGGGAATCTACTATAACATTGAACGTGTGATGGAGATTGCCAAGCGGGATGGGATTCCCACCTATGCCGCAGCAGACCGATTAGCGGAAGAACGTATTGAACGAATGAGAAATTCACGAAGTCAATTTTTACAAAACAGCCACCACATTCTGAGTCGCCGCCGACACAGTTAACATGGCTTACGGATGTATCTTACGACTTAGGAGGATTAAAGTTGGACACGAAAGATTATCGTATCCTAACGCTCAATCCAGGTTCTGCCTCTACTAAAATGGGGGTTTTTCAAAATGAACGTCTTATCTTTGAGAAAACGGTTCGTTATGACAGCGGTGACTTGAGCGAGTATAAAACGATTATTGATCAGTATGTTTTTAGAAAAGAAACGATTCTTCAAGCCCTTGATCATGAAGGAATCAACCTTTCCAAACTGGATGCCGTGTGTGGACGCGGAGGGTTATTAAGGCCGATTGAAGGCGGCACTTATGAAGTGAATGATCTTATGTTAAGTGATTTAAAACGGGGATATGCAGGACAGCACGTTTCCAATCTAGGAGGAATCATTGCCCACGAAATCGCTTCAGGGCTCAATATTCCCGCCTTTATTGTTGATCCTGTGGTAGTGGATGAAATGGAGCCGTACGCCCGCTTATCAGGTGTACCTGTCATTGAGCGGAAAAGCATTTTTCACGCCTTGAATCAAAAAGCGGCAGCAAGACGTGCAGCAAAAGAGCTAAATAAACGATACGAAGACTTAAATTTAATCGTTGTTCATATGGGGAGCGGAATCACTGTGGGCGTACATAAGCGCGGCAAAGTGATTGACGTGAACAATGGATTGCATGGAGATGGTCCATTCAGTCTGGAACGTGCAGGTACAGTTCCGGCAGGGGACCTGGTAGCCCTTTGTTACTCCGGTAAGTATTATCGGGACGAAGTGATGAGAATGCTTATCGGGCAAGGGGGGCTTGCGGGATATTTAGGAACGTCGGATATACGGGAAGTAGAGAAGCTGATTGCTGCAGGAAATGAAAAGGCCCGGCTTGTATTCGAGGGGATGGCTTATCACATTGCCAAAGAGATTGGAGCGGCAAGCACGGCCATCCATGGAAAAGTAGATACCATCATTTTGACAGGCAATTTAGCGCATGCAAAGGCATTCGTTCATCTTATTATAGATCGAGTAAATTGGATCGCGGATGTCATCGTCCACGCGGGTGAAAATGAGTTGCAGGCTCTTGCGGAAGGTGCCTTGCGTGTGCTTCATGGCGAGGAGCAGGTAAAAAATTATATAAAAAACAAGGTGAACACGACAGTGTTTCAGTGATAAGGAGGGATTGTGTTATGACAGTGGAATACGACCTGGCCATTCTAGGAGGAGGAACAGGCGGATATGTGGCGGCGATTCGTGCAGCCCAGCTTGGTTTAACCGTAGCGGTCGTGGAAAAAAAACATCTTGGAGGGACGTGTTTACACAACGGCTGCATTCCGAGTAAGACACTTTTAAAAAGTGCCGAAGTATACACCGCCACAAAACGAGCAGCAGAATTTGGGGTTTTGACGGAGGCTGTAAAATTGGATTTTCTGAAAGTCCAGGAGAGAAAACAGTCTATCATCAATCAACTCCATAACGGAATCAGGTACCTAATGAAAAAAGGGAAAATCGACGTATATGAAGGGATTGGACGAATTTTGGGTCCTTCAATCTTTTCTCCCATGCCTGGCACGATTTCCGTTGAAATGAACAGCGGGGAGGAAAATCAGATGATTTTGCCGAAAAATGTTTTGGTTGCAACGGGTTCCAGACCAAGGACATTACCCGGGTTAGAGATAGACGGACAATATGTGATGACTTCAGATGAAGCGCTGCAAATGTCTGAGCTCCCTTCCTCCATTGCGATTGCAGGCGGCGGAGTGATCGGTATTGAATGGGCTTCGATGCTGCGGGATTTCGACGTGGATGTCACCATTATGGAATACAGTGACCGCATTTTACCGACAGAGGATTACGAGGTTTCCAAAGAGATGGAGCGGCTGTTAAAGGAAAAGGGTGTGACCATCATGACGAATGCCAAGGTACTTCCCGATACTTTGCAAATTCAGAAGGGGATTATCATTGGGGTTGACGTTCAGGGAGAAACGAAAGAAGTCAAAGCGGATAAACTGCTCGTTTCTGTCGGCAGGCAAGCGAATGTCGAGAATATTGGGCTTGAAAATACGGATATCATGATTGAGAACGGATTTATTCAAACCAATTCGTTTTATCAAACGAAAGAGTCCCATATTTACGCCATTGGCGATGTGATCGGCGGGATGCAGCTTGCCCATGTTGCGGCACATGAGGGGATTGTGGCTGTAGAGCATATCGCGGGGGAAAAAACGATGCCCCTAAAGTATGAAATGATTGCAAAGTGTGTTTACGGCAGCCCGGAAGTGGCGAGCATAGGATTAACGGAGCAAGAAGCGACGGAGAAAGGCTATTCGGTAAAGATAGGAAAATTCCCGTTCAAAGCTATTGGAAAGGCTCTTATCCATGGAGAGGCAGAGGGGTTCGTCAAAATAATTGCCGATCGGGAAACACAAGATCTTTTAGGAATCCATATGATTGGTCCGCATGTGACAGATATGATTTCTGAAGCGGGTCTAGCGACGGTGTTGGATGCGACTCCTTGGGAAGTTGGGCACACCATTCACCCGCATCCAAGCTTGTCGGAAGCGATAGGAGAAGCGGCGCTCGCTGTTGACGGAAAATCAATCCATTTTTAAAAGCGACTTAAGGAGGGAATGGCGATGGTAAAACGTCATGAGGAACTTGGATTAAAGGATGAGCAAGTCATTCATATGTTTGAAACGATGCTGTTAGCCCGGAAAATCGATGAGCGCATGTGGTTATTGAATCGAGCGGGTAGAGTTCCGTTTGTCATTTCTTGCCAGGGGCAGGAAGCGGCTCAAGTGGGGGCTGCCTTTGCCCTGGACAAAGAAAAAGATTATGTTCTTCCTTATTATCGGGACATGGGGGTCGTCTTGACATTCGGCCAGACAGCGAGAGATATCATGCTGTCCGGATTTGCGAAGGCCGGGGATCCCAATTCGGGAGGACGTCAGATGCCGGGGCACTTTGGCAGTAAAAAATATCGAATCGTGACAGGCTCTTCTCCTGTTACGACGCAAGTTCCGCATGCAGTCGGCATTGCGCTCGCCGCGAAAATGGGAGGGAAGGACCTGGTTAGCTTTGTGACATTTGGTGAAGGATCCTCCAACCAAGGAGATTTCCATGAGGGGGCCAACTTTGCCGGTGTTCATAAACTTCCTGTTATATTCATGTGTGAAAATAATAAATACGCCATCTCAGTTCCAATTGAAAAGCAGCTTGCTTGCGAGAAAGTGTCCGATCGTGCCATCGGATATGGGATGCCGGGAATCACGGTTGACGGCACAGATCCGTTGGAAGTCTATCAAGCAGTCAAAGAGGCGGCGGATCGTGCGAGAAAAGGAGAGGGCCCAACTCTGATTGAAGCTGTATCGTATCGACTTACGGCTCATTCAAGTGATGATGATGATCGTGCCTACCGGGCGGAAGAAGAGCGCACTGAAGCCAAACAGAACGATCCGATTGGGAAATTTGCTGTTTATTTAAAAGAGGCCGGAGTTTTAACGGATGAAAAGGAAGCAGAGTTGATGAATAGGGTGGCTAGTATGGTGGATGAAGCGACAGATTACGCGGAAAGCGCACCATATGCGGAAGCTGACTATGCATTGAAGCATGTGTATGCAGAGTGAGGGGGAGAAGAGGATGCCGGTTATTTCATATATAGATGCTGTCACGATGGCGATAAGGGAAGAGATGGAAAGAGATTCCCAAGTATTTGTACTTGGGGAGGATGTCGGGCGAAAGGGCGGCGTATTTAAAGCGACAAACGGACTATATGAACAATTTGGTGAACAGCGCGTCATTGATACCCCATTAGCCGAATCCGCTATTGTAGGGGTTGGTATCGGAGCGGCGATGTATGGCATGCGTCCCATCGCTGAAATTCAATTCGCTGATTTCATTATGCCGGCTGTTAACCAAATCGTATCAGAAGCAGCAAGAATTCGCTATCGCTCCAACAATGACTGGAATTGTCCCATTACCATTCGGGCTCCGTATGGCGGCGGGGTACACGGAGCTCTTTATCATTCGCAATCCGTGGAAGCGATGTTTGCCAACCAGCCGGGCTTGAAAATCGTGATGCCATCTACTCCTTATGATGTGAAAGGATTGCTGAAGGCGGCCATTCGAGATGAAGACCCTGTTTTATTCTTTGAACATAAACGGGCTTATCGATTAATTAAAGGGGAAGTTCCGGAAGGTGATTATGTTTTGCCAATCGGCAAAGCGGATGTAAAACGTGAAGGTGAGGACATTACCGTCATCACATATGGATTATGTGTGCACTTTGCTTTACAAGCGGCAGAAAAGCTTGCTGCTGACGGAATCTCCGCCCATATTCTCGATTTGCGTACCGTCTATCCATTAGATAAAGAAGCCATTATTGAAGCGGCTTCTAAAACAGGCAAAGTATTGCTGGTCACAGAAGATAACAAAGAAGGCAGCATCATGAGCGAAGTGGCTGCCATTATCGCCGAATATTGTCTCTTTGAATTGGATGCACCGATTCAACGGCTGGCTGGTCCCGATATTCCAGCGATGCCATACGCTCCTACGATGGAAAAGTTCTTTATGCTCAATCCTGAGAAAGTCGAAAAAGCAATGCGTGAATTAGCAGAGTTTTAACAAGGGAGGTTTTACGTATGGCTACTGAAAAACTCACCATGCCTCAGCTTGGGGAGAGTGTCACGGAAGGAACAATAAGCAAGTGGCTCGTTTCACCCGGAGATCGGATCAATAAATATGATCCCATTGCTGAAGTGATGACAGATAAGGTGAATGCGGAAGTTCCCTCGTCTTTTTCGGGAATCATTAAGGAACTCGCTGCCCAAGAAGGTGATACATTGGCAGTAGGAGAAGTGATCTGCTTGGTAGAAGTGGAGGGCAGTGTATCGTTTTCTTCTGTCGAAGAAAAACAAGAAGAAATAAGAGAGCCTGAAGAGCAAAAGGATATGTCCCAAAAGCGTCGATATTCTCCTGCTGTACTGAAGCTGGCGCAAGAACATTCCATTGATCTGGAACAGATAGAAGGGACGGGAGCGGGCGGAAGGATTACGAGAAAGGATATATTGAAAGTCATAGAAACGGGCCAAATTCCGGCGGTAGGCGAGGCTTCTAAACAGGTAGAAAAACCAGAGCCTGTCCAGCGAAAGTCCGCTCAGGATACGGCGCAGGTACAACCTTCGTCTGTCGCTCCTGCAGCTGCTTTACAGACCGGGGATACGGAGATTCCGGTTTCGGGTGTTCGAAAAGCGATTGCAGCCAATATGCTGCGAAGCAAGCACGAAATTCCGCATGCTTGGACGATGGTGGAAGTAGATGCGACGAATTTGGTAGAATACCGAAATGCGGTCAAAGATGAGTTTAAGAAAAAAGAAGGATTTAACCTCACGTATTTTGCTTTTTTCGTTAAAGCCGTCGCTCAAGCGTTAAAAGAATTCCCGCAGATCAATTCGATGTGGGCAGGAGATACCATTATCCAAAAGAAAGATATTCATATTTCGATTGCAGTAGCGACAGAGGACGCTTTATTCGTCCCGGTTATTAAGCACGCTGATGAGAAAACAATCAAAGGAATTGCGCGTGAAATATCGGAATTGGCCGGTAAAGTGCGAAACAACAAGCTGCGTCCTGAGGATATGCAGGGAGGGACGTTTACGGTCAATAATACCGGTTCGTTTGGATCGGTCCAATCCATGGGAATCATCAACTACCCGCAGGCTGCCATCTTGCAAATAGAGTCCATTGTAAAACGCCCTGTCGTCATGAATAATGGCATGATTGCAGTAAGGGATATGGTTAACTTATGTTTGTCGCTCGATCACCGTGTCTTGGACGGATTAGTTTGCGGGAAGTTTTTGGCGAGAGTAAAAGAAATTGTCGAAACCATTTCAGCTGACCGCACTTCTATTTACTAAAATGGTTTTGGTATATGGCCTCCCGCATGTATATCCCACATTAACGTAGCTGTTCCATGAGTCTCTGATAAAACTCAAAAACTGATTTTTTACTGACAGGCCCCGTCACATAATCCTTTGATTTTACTGGGTTTTCATGACGGGGCCTGTCAGGAGGATGACTCAAAAGGGTTTGTTTTTACCCTTTTGAGTCATCCTCTTTTCGTAATTTGTTCGTTGATAATTTTGGCGAGGTTATATTAAGATGAAAGTACAGGATATTTTTAACTATTCTGATTAATTGGAGGCGAAGGGGGATATGTGATGAAACCAACAATCGGAGTATCGTTCGATGAATTTGCTGCCGTGAGTGCGGAAGAGTGGAAGAAAGAAGTAGAGCGAACATTAAAAGGGAAGAGCGTCGCTTCACTTCACACAAACACCTATGAAGAAATCTTTTTGAAACCGCTTTATTTAGCAGGGGATGTGTCATCGTCCGTACATATTGACGATTTGCCTGGTGAAGGATCCCTTGTAAGGGGAAGCAGCCAAACAGGCTATGTAAAAAAAGCGTGGAGGGTTGCCCAAGAAATCAATCATCCGTTAATCGAAGAAACAAATCGATTGGCTGTGTCCGCCTTAAAAAGAGGTCAGACGATGTTGGCGATTCAATTGGATCAAGCAACCAAACGGGGGCTGGATTCCCATAAAGCTTCTTTAGAACAAGTAGGTAACGGTGTTCCGGTTAGTTGTTTGCAGGATATAGAAAAACTACTGAAAGATATTGATTTGGAACAAACACCTCTTCATATGGTCACGAACTTTACGGTTTTGCCCCTCTTGTCATTAATGGCAGCCTATGCCGAAAAAGAAGGGTTTTCAACGAAAGATATAGAGGGAATCATCGGGATAGATCCGCTTGCTTCTTTAGCAGAAATCGGTTCTTCACCGCTATCCCTTTCGCACATGTATAAACATATGTTAGAAAATGTGAAGTGGGCCAACCATTACGCCCCGAGGCTTAAAACAATTGTAGTAGATACAGAGGTATACCATAACGGAGGGGCGAATGCTGTCCAAGAACTCGCTTTTGCCATTGCTACAGCAGTGGAATATATTGATGTTCTTTTGAGGGAAGGATTATCGCTTCAAGAAATATTGCCCCATTTTTCGTTTGCGTTTGGAGTGGGCTCCCAATTATTCATGGAGACTGCCAAGCTTCGTGCCTTCAAATTGTTGTGGACGAAAATGATTGCCGCTTTTGGAGGGGAAAGCGGCCAATACACACCTTACATTCATGCGAAAACATCCCGCACCACTAAAACAAAGTATGACGCTTATACGAATATGCTTCGGGGGACAGTCGAAGCGTTTGCTGCAGTGGCTGGGGGAATAGACAGCCTGCATGTTACTCCATTCGATGCTCTCATTCAGCCTTCCAATGAATTTTCACAGCGAATTGCCCGCAATACCCAACTTATTTTAAGTGAAGAAGCGTATTTGACAAAAGTAATCGATCCGGCCGGAGGTTCATGGTATGTGGAATCTTTAACGACTGAACTTGCGGAAAAGGCCTGGCATTTATTTCAGCAAATTGAAGACAAAGGCGGCATGTCAACAGCGTTGAAGCAGCAGTTTATCCAATGTCAGCTGAAGGCTGTGCTTAATAAACGAAGGGAAGATGTTGAGACACGTGTGAATCGTGTAGTCGGCATTACGCATTATACACAAGTGAATGAGCGTTTGTATGACAGGAACAAGTTTGATTATGTCGCTTTTTACGAACAGCGTGTGAACCGATTGAAAGCTATTTTGAATGAATCGCTCACGGTAGAGCATGTCTCCATAGAAGCATTTAAGGGGGCCTTCTTAAAAGGGGCCACCATCGGATCCTTGATGGAGCAAATTACACAATCATCAGTACAAGAAACGATTGAACCCATTTCAAATTGGCGAAAAAGCGCAGAGTTTGAGGAATTAAGGGAGAAGTTAGAAAAGCTGACGGAAAACTCACTTCCAGCGACTGTTCACCTTGTGGTCCTTGGCCATGAAAAAGAATGCAAGTCGAGAATTGATCTCGCTCACTCTTTCTTCGGATCGGGAGGATTTATCGTCAATCAAAGTGATTCTCTTTATTCAGTTCATGAAACCATCCGGTGGTGCAGTGAGCAGGAAGGGAACATATGGGTTCTATGTGGAACGGATGAGCTTTATGAAGAGTTGGGTTTAGAAATCATCCACGAGCTTACATCTGCTCATAAGCATGTATATATGAGCGGAAAACAGATTGAGGAGCGGCGGGAGGTTTTCGTCAACAATGGAGCTAAGGGGATCATTGAACCGAATACAAACGCGATTTTCCTCTTGAACGAATTAATGAATCACCTGGAGGTGGATTGAATGTATCAGAAGCCTGACTTTAATCGAATTTCATTTTATGAAGAATCGAGAAATGTACGAGGTAAAGAAGAGAAAAAAGAAACATCCGCCGATTATGATGCATTTACCTTTCAAACAAATGAGCGAATCGATGTGAAGGCCCTATATAAAAAAGAAGATATTGAATCCCTTCATTTTCCTCAATTCCTTCCTGGGATGCCGCCGTTTTTAAGAGGGCCGTATTCCACGATGTATGTGAATCGGCCATGGACGATTCGCCAATACGCAGGCTATTCGACGGCAGAAGAAAGCAATGCGTTTTACCGTCGCAACTTGGCTGCCGGTCAAAAAGGATTGTCCGTTGCATTCGATTTAGCAACCCATCGCGGCTACGACTCTGATCATCCACGCGTTGTGGGAGATGTGGGGAAGGCCGGTGTTGCCATTGATTCCATTTTGGACATGAAGGTGTTATTTGACGGCATCCCGCTCGATCAGATGTCTGTTTCGATGACGATGAATGGAGCGGTACTGCCGGTCATGGCTTTTTACATCGTGACAGCAGAGGAACAAGGGGTGAAATTGGAGCAGCTTTCAGGTACCATCCAAAATGATATTTTAAAAGAGTACATGGTACGAAACACCTATATTTACCCTCCGGATATGTCGATGCGCATCATTGCGGATATTTTCGAGTATACTTCTCAAAATATGCCTAAGTTTAACAGCATCAGCATCTCTGGTTATCATATGCAAGAAGCGGGCGCCCCTGCTGATCTTGAACTTGCCTATACATTGGCAGATGGATTGGAATATGTTCGGACGGGTTTAAAAGCGGGAATCGATATTGACTCTTTTGCCCCAAGGTTGTCATTCTTCTGGGCGATCGGCATGAACTATTTTATGGAAGTGGCAAAAATGAGGGCGGCCCGCCTCTTGTGGGCAAAGCTCATGAAGCAGTTCAATCCCAAAAGTTCCAAATCACTCGCCTTACGCACACACTCCCAAACGTCAGGCTGGAGCTTGACGGAACAAGATCCATATAACAATGTGATTCGTACATGCTTAGAAGCATTGGCGGCAACACTTGGCCATACACAGTCGCTGCATACGAACGCACTGGATGAAGCGATTGCTCTTCCAACCGATTTTTCAGCGAGAATTGCCCGAAATACTCAGTTGTATTTGCAAGATGAAACAGGGATTTGCAATGTCATTGATCCATGGGGCGGTTCTTACTATGTAGAATCATTGACAAATGAGCTCGTGAACCGTGCATGGGCACATATGGAGGAAATCGAGCAGCTTGGGGGCATGGCGAAAGCCATTGAAACGGGAATTCCGAAAATGAGAATTGAGGAAGCGGCGGCAAGACGTCAAGCGAAAATCGATTCTGGAATAGAGACGATTATTGGAGTCAATAAATATCGAGTAAAAAATGAGCAGCCGCTCGACATCTTAGACATTGATAATACGGCTGTTCGCCTGAAGCAAATGAAGCGGCTGGAAGAGCTTCGTGCTTCAAGAAATCATAGGCGAGTAGAAGAAACGTTGAGGGCCATTACGGAAGCGGCAGAGACGGGCGAAGGCAATTTACTGGCTCTAGCGGTGGAAGCGGCCCGTGCCAGAGCGACGCTTGGAGAAATTTCCGAAGCGATTGAGAAGGTCGCCAAACGGCATACTGCGACCATCCGCTCTATTAGTGGAGTATATAGCTCGGAGTTCGCATACGAAGAGCAAATTAAAGACGTACAAGAGATGACGGTGAGATTTGCAGAAGAAGAGGGCCGCCGGCCGCGAATACTGATTGCTAAGATGGGCCAGGACGGGCATGATCGTGGAGCGAAAGTCATTTCTACTGCTTTTGCCGATTTGGGTTTTGACGTTGATATCGGACCACTGTTTCAAACTCCGGAAGAAACGGCCGTTCAAGCGGTGGAAAACGATGTTCACGCCATTGGGATGAGCTCATTGGCCGCAGGGCATAAGACCCTATTGCCCCAATTAATTGCAGCGTTGAAAAAACATGAGCGTGAAGATATTGTCGTCGTGGTAGGGGGAGTCATTCCTCAGCAAGATTACGAGTTTTTGCTGCAAAACGGGGCATCGGCGATTTTTGGCCCTGGTACCGTTATTCCGAATGCTGCCAAACAAGTGCTGCTTGAAATCAAAAAACGACTTGGGTATGAGGAAACGGAGTGGCATGATGAGAAAAGAGAAAACGGTTGAGGAGTATGTAGAAGGTGTTTTACAACATAATCGAGCGATGCTCGCACAGGCCATTACGCTAATCGAAAGCAATGCTCCCCGTCATTTTCAGAAAGGGCAGGATGTGCTGAAGCGGATTGCTCCACATGCCGGGAAGTCGGTAAGAATTGGCATTACGGGGGTACCCGGTGCAGGGAAAAGCACGTTTATTGAAGCGTTTGGCATGTATTTATGCGGATTGGGCCATAAAGTGGCGGTACTGGCTGTCGATCCAAGCAGTACCATTACAGGCGGGAGCATTTTGGGAGATAAAACGAGAATGGAAGAGCTCTCCCGCCACCCCCAAGCTTTTATTCGTCCTTCCCCTTCTCAAGGCAAGCTTGGGGGAGTGCACCGGAAGACGAGGGAATCGATTCTACTTTGTGAAGCCGCCGGTTTTGATGTCATCATCGTTGAAACATTGGGGGTCGGGCAAGGAGAAACGATTGTCAAAGATATGGTCGATCTATTCTTGCTTCTCGCGTTAACCGGAGCGGGAGATGAGCTTCAAGGAATGAAAAAAGGCATTATGGAGCTGGCTGATTTAATTTGTATCAATAAAGCAGACGGAGATAACTTGAAAAAAGCATTGGTGACGAAACAAGAATATGAAACCATTTTACATTTTCTTCAGTCGACAACAAAAGGTTGGTACACGAAGGTGCTTACATGTTCTGCCCTTTATAAAGAAGGGATCGAAGAAGTGTGGAACAATGTTCAGCAGTATGTAACGTATTGCCGTCAACATGGATTTTTGACAGAGAAAAGAGACAAGCAGATGAAGTATTGGCTTGAAGCGATGGTTTCAGAGTATCTATATGCTTCGTTTTATGGAAATGAGAGCATAAAAAGCATGTTGCCGATGGTAGAAACAAAAATGATGAATAGAGAAATGACAGTATCAGAGGCGGTTGACTGTCTCATTCGGGCATATGAACAAGAAAAATAATTAAAAAAGATGAGGTTATGCAGCTAGCTGCATAACCTCATCTTTTTTGGGAGTTTAGGGGTATGGATTTAGATGTACTATTATTATTACCAGGAAGAAAAAGGTTTAAACCTCTTTCTAAAAAAGATTATTTGTTTGAAAATGCTTAGGGATCCTTGGTATGATGATATTACGCAAATATAGAGGAGGTTTTCAAGATGAATATTGATTTCAATTTATTCATGAATGATATTGTAAGACAAGCGCGTCAAGAAATTACGGCGGCTGGTTATACAGAACTTAAAACACCGGAAGATGTAGAAGAGGCGTTTAAAAAGGATGGTACGACTCTAGTGATGATCAATTCCGTTTGTGGGTGCGCAGGGGGCATTGCCAGACCGGCTGCAGCCCATGCTGTTCATTATGATAAGCGTCCAGACCATTTAGCGACGGTATTTGCAGGACAAGATAAAGAAGCAACAGCGCATGCCCGTGATTATTTTGTCGGTTATCCGCCATCCTCCCCATCTTTTGCTTTATTAAAAGATGGAAAGTTAATGACGATGGTTGAACGTCATGAAATTGAAGGGCATGATCCAATGTCTGTTGTGACAAAACTTCAACAAGCTTTTGATCAATATTGTGAAGAAGTGTAAAAAAGGACGGTTGCCTCTATTAGGGGTGACCGTCTTTTATATTAGAGAAATTGAGGGTTTTTACTTTTTTAAAATAGTAATATTAATACGATAATATGGTTAATCTATATTTAAAAATAAGTTTGCATAATTATAAGAATGTGATAAAATACATCTTGTTGAATAAAGATATATTTGTTGAAATGATGCTTGCAATAGCCACAAACTTATTTCATAATATTATTGAATTTTAAAAAAATTTAAAAAGGTCGAGGGGGCAAAGTCATGAAAAAATGGCTATCATTGATCATGATGAGTATGCTTGTGATTGGAATGCTGGCGGCATGCGGTACAAGTGATGATTCAGCAAATGGGGCTGAAGGAGAAAAGGCAGAAGAGAAAAAGGTATTAACAATGGGAACATCTGCGGATTATCCGCCATTTGAATACATTGATACGGCAAAAAGTGATGAAATTATCGGTTTTGACGTAGATTTAGCAAAAGCGATCGCAAAAGAGCTTGGCTATGAAGTCGAAGTGCAGGATATCGATTTCAACGGACTTATTCCTGCCATTCAAGCGGGTAAGGTGGATTTTGTATTAGCTGGTATGACACCGACAGAAGAACGCAAGCAGAATGTTGATTTTTCAGATGTTTATTATGAGGCAAAACATATGATTGTCACACCGAAAGACAGCGGAATTAAGACGCTGGAAGATCTAAAAGGAAAAACGGTAGGTGTACAAGTAGGTTCCATCCAAGAAGGAAAAGCGGAAGAAATTAAAGAACAGGTAAACATTAAAATTGAAAACCGCAACCGCATTCCGGAATTAGTGCAAGAAATGAAATCAGGCCGCTTTGATGCTGCAATCATTGAAGACACAGTGGCGAAAGGTTTCTTTGAACAAGATAAAGAGATGACTGGTTTTGTCATTGAAGATAAGAATGAGGAAGAAGCGGGTTCTGCCATCGCATTTCCTAAAGAAAGCGAGCTAACAACAGAATTCAACCGTGTGTTAAATGAAATGAAAGAAAATGGCGAAGTAGACAAATTAATCGTGAAATGGTTTGGCGGCGAACAATAAGCTGAACATTGACGGAGAGAGAGGAATGGGTCGGGCATGAATTTGGACTTTACGCAAATCCTGCCCTCAATCCCTTATATATTAGAAGGGATATGGGTAACGATAAAAATTGTCCTGGCATCGGCATTGCTGGGATTTACATTAGGGATTGTTTTAGCGTTATTTAAGATTGGGCGAGTAAAAGTACTGGCATGGATAGCGGATGCTTATACATCTGTATTCCGTGGAACACCGCTAGTACTGCAATTGTTAATTATTTATTTTGGATTGCCGCAAATTTTGGGATTTGAAATCGATGCCTATCCTGCAGCGGTGATGGCGTTCGGCTTAAACTCTGCAGCATACATTTCCGAGGTTATCCGCGGAGGAATTTTGGCGGTGGACAAGGGCCAGCGTGAAGCTTCCCTTGCGTTGGGTATTCCTTATAGACAAATGATGAAAGACATTATTTTGCCGCAAGCGTTGAAAAACATTTTACCGGCTTTAATGAATGAGTTCATTACTCTTACAAAAGAATCAGCCGTAGTAACAGTAATTGGCGCCATGGATATCATGCGTCGTGCTTATATTGTAGGCGGTCAAACATATCGCTATTTTGAGCCGCTTCTTTTAGCCGGTCTTATTTACTATATAATGGTTATCGGCTTGACGCTCCTTGGCAAGGCGGTCGAGAGGAGAATGAGAAAAAGTGATTAAAGTTGACAATCTTCATAAATCATTTGGAAAACTGGAAGTACTAAAAGGAATTTCGACAACGATTAAAGAAGGGGAAGTTGTCGCAATTGTAGGTCCTTCCGGTTCGGGGAAATCAACCTTTTTGCGATGCATGAATTTGCTGGAGGAACCAACGGATGGTCATATTTGGATTGGTGATCAGGATATTGCTGATCCAAAAACAGACATTATGAAGGTAAGACAAAATGTCGGAATGGTATTTCAGCATTTTCATCTCTTCCCTCATAAGACCGTTCTTGAAAACTTAACATATGCACCGATGACGGTAAAGGGAGTCTCTAAAAAAGAGGCGGAAGAAAAAGGGCATGAGTTATTAAAGAAAGTCGGTTTGGCTGAAAAGGCGAATGAGTATCCGAACCGCTTATCAGGAGGACAAAAGCAGCGTGTCGCGATTGCGAGAGCGCTGGCGATGAATCCTGAAGTCATTTTATTTGATGAACCAACGTCCGCTCTTGATCCGGAAATGGTTAAAGAAGTATTGGAAGTAATGAAATCACTGGCCCATACTGGAATGACCATGGCCATTGTGACACACGAAATGGGCTTTGCAAGAGAAGTGGCAGACAGAGTGTTGTTTTTAGATGGGGGACTCTTAGTAGAAGATGCGCCTCCGGCTGAATTTTTCTCGGCCCCGAAAAGCAAAAGAGCGAAAGATTTCTTGGAAAAGATGCTATAATGAAAAAAAGATGACCATTTATGGTCATCTTTTTTTCATTCTTTGCAATCATGTCTTAAACTTTATTGTTGCATTCGATCAATGTTTCGTAAACTAAAGACAGGGTGAAGTGAAACTTCAAGCAGAAAGCCTGTTAGATCAGGACAAAAAATGAATATAGGGGCTTACGATACAATGAAATTTAAAATTGGTTACCGCACCATCAAGACAGCAGTTGGCACAGCTGCGGCCATTATCATTGCACAGTTTTTTCACTTGAATTATTTTGCTTCTGCAGGTATTTTGACGATTTTATGCGTCCAAAACTCTAAGAGAAAATCTCTTCAAAGTGCATCCGCCAGGTTTTTTGCCTGCATATTGGCCATTCTCTTTTCGTTCATTTTCTTTGAAGGAATTGGTTATCATCCTGTCGTGATTGGACTTATGATTTTATTTTTTATTCCGGTTACCGTATTCTTTAAAATTACCGAAGGCGTCGTAACAAGTTCGGTTATCACTCTTCATATTTATTCCGAACAAAATGTCACTATGGGGATTGTATTAAATGAAATTGGTATTATTGTGATTGGAATCGGGGTGGCTCTTCTTGTCAATTTATATATGCCAAGTCTTGATTCGAAGCTCAAGCAATACCAAACACAAATCGAACATAATTTCCGCAAAATCTTTGAAGAAATGATTACATATTTAAGGACGAATGAAAGCCATTGGATGGGGAAAGAGATTACAGAGACGGCCCGTTTAATCGAAGAAGGAAAGAGCCTTGCATTCAGGGATGTTGAAAATCACTTTTTACGCGCAGAAAACTATTATTATCATTATTTTAAAACACGCGAAAAACAATTCGAGATCATTGAACGTGTTTTGCCGATTGTGACATCCATTGAACCATTTGTCGAACAACGATATATGATTGCAGATTTTCTCGAAGAATTGAGCCTATGTATTCACCCGGGAAATACGGCACAGCTTTTTCTTATCAAATTACGACAATTGCAGGAGGAATTTAAAGAAAAGTCTCTCCCTAAAACAAGGGAGGAATTTGAAGCAAGGGCACAGTTGCATCAGTTTGTAAGAGAAGTTGAACAATATTTGCTGATTAAAAAATCACTGAAAGTAGAATGATTCTCATGCATGCTTTCCCATCGTCTTACGGAAAATAAGAAAAAGGCGGTGGAAATCATGAATATTATTTTTTCTATGCTGCTGTTATCCATGTTCTCTCCGATTTGGCCGCTGGGAACAAACCCGGTTTTAGGAGATCCTTTTATTATCGTAAATAAGGAAAACAATAAAGCGGTGTTCATTGATGAAGGGGAAATTCAGTACGTGTTTCCCATCTCTACGGGAAAAGAACCAGAACTCACGCCAGAAGGGAAATTTACCGTTGTCGTAAAGGCTAAAAATCCATACTACCGACGAAAGGATATACAAGGAGGGGATCCGGAAAATCCTTTGGGAACAAGGTGGATCGGATTTGATGCAAGAGAGACGGATGGACGCATTTACGGACTTCACGGTACAAACAATGAACAATCAATTGGCAAGTATGTAACGGAAGGATGCATTCGCTTTCATCCCGAATCCATCGAATGGTTATATGATCAAGTACCTTTAGGAACGAAAGTGTTGGTGGTGAAAACAACACTTTCGTTTGAAGAACTGGCCCGGCAAGAAGGAGCAGTATCCGCGGAAACATTGAGTCCATGAAAAGCCCCAAGCATTGAATATGCTTGGGGCTTTGTTTTTAATAAAAATATAAAACGCTGCGCGAATATCTCTCAAGATTAAGCAGTCGCCACCGCATTTTACGTATTAAAGCCACATGGTTAGGCCCGCCAGCAATGTAGTTAATATCATTGTGCCAAGCATGAGCATGACGACTATTTTTTGCATCTTTTTATTGGACATTTTACTCTCTCCCTCATGAGTTGCTATCCATATTTTATATCCATTTATAAAAGGATACAAGGCAGCGGCTTTTGTGGATAACTATTTGAAAGTTGAAGGAAATTGTAATTTTTTGCAGAATGGATATAGTGGTATGCAAATGGCTGAAAAAGGGAAGGGGAACAACATGGTGGAAAAGGTTGATCATATCGGTATTGCGGTTCGCTCTATAGAAAGCGCTTTACCTTTATATGTAGACGTATTGAAAATGCCGCTTAAAGGAATTGAAGTCGTGGAATCGCAAAAAGTGAAGGTCGCATTTTTGCAAGCGGGCGAAACGAAAATTGAGTTATTGGAACCGACTTCAAATGAAAGTCCCATCCACCGTTTTATCGAGAATAAAGGAGAAGGCATCCACCATGTTGCATTGGGTGTCACCTCTATTGAGGAGAGAATCGAACAGCTTCAGTCTGAGGGAGTTCAGATGATCGATATGAAAGCGAGAAAGGGAGCAGGAGGAGCAAATATTGCTTTTGTTCACCCAAAATCGTGCGGTGGAGTTTTGTATGAATTGTGTGAAAAGGAGAAAAAGGAGGACGTTCACGATGATTGATATGTATGACAAAATCAATGACTTATATGACTATCGGCGTGAAGTGGAACTGGGCGGTGGTGACAAACGAATTGAAAAGCAGCATGAAAAAGGAAAGCTTACAGCCCGTGAACGGATTGATTTATTGGTGGATGAAGGAAGCTTTGTTGAGCTGAATCCTTTTATTGAGCATCGGTGCAATGACTTCGGATTAAAAGACAAAAAGGGACCTGGGGATGGGGTCGTAACGGGATACGGAAAAGTTCACGGACGCCCCATTTATTTATTCTCCCAAGATTTCACCGTATTTGGCGGTGCATTAGGGGAAATGCATGCAAAAAAAATTGCTTACGTTATGGATTTAGCGGCGAAAACAGGGACACCGTTTATCGGCTTGAACGATTCGGGAGGAGCGCGAATTCAAGAAGGTGTGGTATCATTAGATGGATACGGTCAAATTTTTTATCGTAATTCGATTTATTCAGGCGTCATTCCGCAAATCTCTGTTATTATGGGACCATGTGCGGGAGGAGCCGTGTATTCCCCGGCGATTACTGACTTTGTTTTTATGGTAGAAAAAACAAGTCAGATGTTCATCACGGGCCCAAAGGTTATTGAAACGGTAACGGGAGAGAAAATTACAGCGGAAAACCTTGGCGGGGCGAATGTACATAATGAAATTAGCGGAAATGCCCACTTTTCAGGGGGAACGGAAAAAGAAGTGCTGGAAAAAGTACGGTTATTGTTAAGTTATTTGCCGCAAAATAATGGAGAAAAGCCGCCTTTTGGCAAAGCTGAACAGAATGGACATTATCGGCCTGATTTAGCGGATGCAGTACCTTTTGATGCGGTTAGACCATATGATGTACGAAATGTGATCACGCAAGTGGTTGATGAACATTCATTTTTGGAGGTTCAGAGAGACTTTGCCAAAAATATTGTAGTCGGATTTGCAAGGATAAACGGTGAAGTGGTCGGGCTGGTTTGCAACCAGCCGAAAGTGATGGCAGGAGGTTTGGATATTAATTCTTCTGATAAAGCTGCTCGCTTTATCCGTTTTTGCGACTCTTTTAATATTCCACTTCTTACGTTTGAAGATGTAACGGGATTTTTTCCGGGTGTTAAGCAGGAACATGGAGGAATCATTCGCCATGGAGCTAAAATTTTATATGCGTATTCGGAAGCCACAGTCCCGAAAATTACGGTCATTTTACGAAAAGCATACGGCGGTGCATACGTTGCCCTAAACAGCAAATCAATTGGAGCAGATATTGTGTATGCTTGGCCCAACGCTGAAATAGCGGTAATGGGACCGCAAGGAGCGGCAAATATCATCTTCGCCCAAGAAATTCAAAACAGTGAAAACCCTGACGTGACAAGAGCGCAAAAAATCGAGGAATACCGTGAGAAATTCGCTAATCCGTATGTAGCGGCTAAACTTGGAATGGTCGATGATGTAATCGATCCGCGCGATACAAGAATAAAACTCATTCAAGCTTTGGAGATGTTGCGAAACAAACGAGAAGACCGTCCGAAGAAAAAACACGGCAACATCCCGCTCTAATTTTTACGACTTCTGGAGGGATACATAATGGTTAATCAACAACGACTAGTCGACTTATTTTTAGAATTGGTTCAAGTAGACTCTGAAACGAAATATGAAACAGAAATTGCAAAAGTACTAAAAGAAAAGTTTACGGCACTTGGTGTAAATGTAGTTGAGGATGATACGACCTCTGTAACGGGCCATGGAGCAGGTAACTTAATTTGTACATTAACAGGAACGAAAGAAAGCGTAGATCCGATCTACTTTACGTCGCATATGGACACGGTTGTACCAGGGAAAGGCATTAAACCATCGATTAAAGACGGTTATATCGTAACAGATGGGACGACCATTTTGGGGGCCGATGATAAAGCGGGCTTGGCAGCCATGCTCGAAGCCATTCAAGTATTGAAAGAAAATAACATTGAACATGGTACGATTCAATTCATTATTACGGTTGGTGAAGAATCTGGTTTAGTTGGGGCAAAGGCAATGGATCCTGCTGTTATGACGGCTAAATTCGGCTATGCGCTGGATAGTGACGGCAAGGTGGGAGACATTATTGTTGCAGCTCCAACACAGGCAAAAGTAAAAGCAACCGTGTATGGCAAAACGGCTCACGCGGGTGTTGCACCTGAAAAAGGAATTTCAGCTATTACATTAGCAGCAAAAGCAATTGCCAAAATGCCATTAGGCCGTATCGATGAAGAAACGACAGCGAATATTGGCCGTTTTGAAGGCGGGACTCAAACGAATATCGTATGTGACCATGTGCATATTTTAGCGGAAGCACGCTCGTTAGTGCCTGAAAAAATGGAAGCCCAAGTTCAAAAAATGAAAGAAGCTTTTGAAATGACTGCAAAAGAAATGGGCGGAAAAGTCGAAGTGGATGTCCAAGTCATGTATCCTGGATTTAAGTTTGCAGACGGAGACTATGTTGTTGAGGTAGCGAAAAAAGCCGTAACAAAACTTGGACGCGAGCCTCGTCTATTAACAAGCGGCGGCGGAAGCGATGCCAATGTGATTGCTGGATTCGGAATCCCAACGGTAAACCTGGCTGTTGGTTACGAAGATATTCATACAACAAACGAAAAAATGCCAATCGAAGAACTGGTTAAAACAGCAGAAGCGGTTGTATCGATTATTAAAGAAGTAGCAGGTCAGTAAACACAGACTGTGAATGGAAGCATAACAGTTTTTTTCAGGTAGAGGTTGTCCCGTAAGCCTCTAATCAATCTCAAAAATGAATTTTTACTGAAAGGTTCCGTTACGAAATACTTGATTTTACTGGATTGTCATGACGGGGCTTTTCAGGAGGATGTGCCAAAAGGGTTGTTTTGTACCCTTTTGGCACATCCTCTTTCTTTTTACATTATGGTTAAAAAAATTGATAGAAGTTTTGACAATTTGTATAGTGTAAGATGTAAGCAGGGCACGTACAATAAAAAAGAACTTCTGAATTTTTAGATTTTTTGAAGGGTATAAAAGGCAGTGCTTGCTTTTGAAGTAATAAAAAACTGTAAGCGCTTACAGTTAGATCGAAGGGAAACAAAATATGAAATTGAAGGTTTATCCGGAAGTGGGTGATTGATATTTCCTTATAGTTGGAACGGTATCTAGAAAACTACTAAAAAATAACTAAAAAATAACTATTCTGTTTCCATCATTTTTCTTATATACATTCCACTTAATCCTCGTTTTACAACACACTTTTTCAAATCGTTTGGCTATGCTCTTTGAAAATAAGGAGGTTGATTGAATTGAAGCAAGCTTATAAAGAATCTCTTTCTCCAAAAGACTTAATGGAAAATTTCAGAGAGGTGAAAAAGGGACTGACGGCCCGAGAGGCACTTGAAGAAGCGAATCGATGTCTATTCTGTTATGATGCTCCCTGTATTAAGGCCTGTCCTACGAGCATCGATATTCCTAGTTTTATTAAAAAGATTGCATCTGGAAATTTAAAAGGGTCCGCTCGTACGATCATGTTGTCCAATCCTGTCGGTGCCAGTTGTTCGCGAGTCTGTCCGACAGAGGAACTGTGTGAGGGAGCATGTGTTTTAAATGATGCTACAAAGCCAATCATGATTGGTGATCTTCAGCGTTATGCCACAGATTGGGCCATCCAAAATGAACAAGTACTGTTCTCCAAGGGTGAAGCGAACGGAAAGAAAGTTGCGATAGTGGGCGGAGGGCCTGCGGGTCTTTCAGCTGCGAGGGAGCTTGCCAGATTGGGTTACGGTGTCACGATATTTGAAGCGGAGGAAGAAGCTGGAGGCCTGAACACATATGGTATCGTATCGTTTCGTTTACCAAAGCAGATTTCCTATTGGGAGGTTAATCAGGTAAAGGGACTTGATGTAGAGATACGCACGAATACGAGAGTCGGCAAAGATATTTCCGCTAAAGAAATCATGGAAGAATATGATTTTGTGGTACTGGCTATCGGCATGGCAGAAGTGCCGAATCTTGGAATTGAAGGGGAGCATCTGGATGGGGTATACGATGCTATCGAGTTTGTGAAAGACACGAAAACGAAACCTCTATCAGTTGATTTTGCGGGCAGCCGGGCCGTTGTCATAGGGGCCGGAAATACGGCCATTGATGCTGCGACCTGTTCTGTGCGTTTAGGAGCCGATAATGTCAAAATTCTATATAGACGTACAGCTGAGGAAATGACGGCGTATGATTTTGAATATGATTTTGCGAAACAAGATGGTGTTGAGTTTCGCTGGTTAACCGCTCCTAAGCGCATCATTGGGGATGAAAACGGAAAAGTAAAACAAATTGAATGTGTCAAAATGAGCCTTGGAGAACCGGGGACCGATGGCAGAAGACGTCCTGTGCCGATTGAAGGATCCGAGTTCGTGTTAGAGGTAGATGCGGTCATTAAGGCAATTGGTCAAAATCGCCATATAGGATTAATTGAAGAGTTTAATCTCCAGCATGACCATGGTGTCGTGAAGGTGAATCTAGATACATTACAAACATCCAATTCGAAAGTATTTGCTTGCGGGGATGTCATTTTCGGCAAAGGTCAAGGGGAAGCGATGGTCGTTACAGCGGCCCAACAAGGAAAAAATACGGCTTATGCGATTCATCGTTTTGCCGCTGAAGAAGTGGAAATGGCTTAACCATAAAAGGGAGGGGAATTAGTATGGCAGATTTACGTATCAATCTAGCTGGTATTCAATCACCAAATCCATTTTGGCTTGCATCCGCGCCGCCGACCAATTCTGGTTATCAAGTGCAAAGAGCTTTTGAGGCAGGCTGGGGCGGAGCCGTTTGGAAGACGTTGGGAGATCCGATTTTGAACGTATCCTCTCGATTTGCGGCAGTGAGCTTTAACGGTCAAAGAGTAGCGGGATTCAATAATATTGAATTAATTACAGACCGACCGTTAGAAGTGAATTTAAAGGAAATTTATGAAACGAAAAAACGTTTCCCTAACCATGCCATTATCGCTTCGTTAATGGTGGAGCCAAAGCAGGAGAAATGGCATGAGATTGTAAAAAGAGTAGAGGATGTGGGAGTTGATGGACTTGAGTTAAACTTCGGCTGTCCTCACGGTATGGCGGAACGCGGGATGGGGGCCGCATCGGGACAAGTGCCTGCTCTTGTGGAGAAACAAACGTATTGGGCGAAGGAAGTAGCTAAAACACCTGTTATTGTCAAGCTGACTCCAAATATCACAGATATTACAGTAACAGCAGAAGCGGCCGTTCAAGGCGGTGCGGACGCTGTCAGTATGATCAACACAATCAATAGTTTAGCAGGGGTAGATATCGATTCATGGAATACAATTCCCCACGTAGCAGGAAAAGGGGCTCACGGCGGGTACTGTGGACCGGCAGTCAAACCGATTGCGCTAAATATGGTGGCAGAGTGTGCACGTAATCCAAGAATCAATGTTCCGATCTCCGGGATGGGCGGTGTCTCCAATTGGCGTGATGCAGTAGAATTTATGCTCATGGGAGCGGCGGGTGTTCAAGTTTGTACGGCTGCCATGCATCATGGCTTCCGGATCGTAGAAGACATGATTGACGGATTAAACCATTATTTGGATGAGAGAGGACTGGCGAGTGTATCCGATCTTGTCGGGAAGGCAGTTCCTAAATATTCAGACTGGGGTAACCTTGATTTGAATTATAAAATCGTCGCCAGGATTGATCCAGATACATGCATCAATTGCAATAAGTGCCATATCTCATGTGAAGATACATCTCACCAATGTATCGATATGTTAACAGATCCAAACGGTAAAAATTATTTGAGGGTACGTGAAGAAGACTGTGTCGGCTGTAATTTATGTTCCATTGTTTGTCCTGTGGACGGAGCCATTTCCATGGTTGAAGTGCCAAGTGAGCACCCGCCGATGACGTGGAATGAACGGCAGGCAGCCATTGGCTTGACGGCAGAATGCAAAGTAGATGCATTGAAATAAAGGGGGATATTGTACATGAAAAAAATCATCAAAAACGGGGTCATTGTAACGGCTTCCGATACGTATCAGGCCGATCTTTTAATTGAAAATGAAGTCATATCAGCCATAGGCAAGAATTTTGATGAACGAGACTGTGAAGTGATTGATGCAAAAGGATGCTATGTATTCCCGGGTGGAATTGATCCCCATACACATTTGGATATGCCGTTTGGAGGGACTGTTACAAAGGATGACTTTGAAACGGGGACCATTGCCGCTGCATTTGGCGGTACGACCACAGTCATTGACTTTTGTTTAACGAATAAAGGAGAACCTTTACAAAATGCCATTGATGTATGGCATAAAAAGTCAAAAGAAAAAGCGGCAATCGACTATGGATTTCATTTAATGATTGGAGAAATCAACGAAAGCGTGCTGCAGGAGCTCCCGAAAGTCATTGATGAAGAGGGGATTACTTCCTTTAAAGTGTTCATGGCATATAAAAATGTCTTTCAGGCCGATGATCAAACATTATTCAGAACGTTAGTGGCAGCTAAAGACTTAGGTGCTTTAGTCATGGTTCATGCGGAAAATGGCGACGTCATTGAGTATTTGACGAAAAAAGCATTGGAAGAGGGAAATACAGAACCGATTTATCATGCATTGACACGACCGCCTGAAATAGAAGGAGAAGCAACGGGAAGAGCAGCACAATTGACAGGGCTGGCAGGTTCCCAATTATATGTTGTACATGTCTCTTGCGCTGAAGCAGTCGAACGCATCGCTGAAGCGAGAAATAAAGGTGTGGATATTTGGGGAGAAACATGTCCACAATATCTAGTCCTTGATCAAAGCTATCTCGAGAAGCCGAATTTTGAAGGCGCCAAATATGTGTGGTCTCCTCCGCTGCGTGAAAAATGGAATCAAGATGTTTTATGGAATGCCCTGAAAAACGGTCAGCTGCAAACGTTAGGGTCTGATCAATGTTCATTTGACTTTAAGGGACAGAAAGACCTGGGGCGGGACGATTTCACAAAAATTCCAAATGGAGGACCTATTATTGAGGATCGCGTGAGCATCCTGTTTTCAGAAGGTGTGAAGAAAGGGAGAATCACGCTGAATCAATTTGTTGACATTACGTCAACGCGAATTGCAAAACTGTTTGGGCTATATCCCAAGAAGGGAACCATTTCTGTGGGAGCGGATGCTGATTTAGTTCTTTTTGATCCGAATGTAGAACGGACGATTTCCGCCAGCACCCATCATATGGCTGTCGATTACAATGCCTTTGAAGGAATGAAAATAACCGGTGAACCTGTTTCCGTGTTATGCCGCGGCCAGTTTGTTATACGGGATAAGCAATTCGTGGGGCAGCCTGGATATGGCCGTTACTTAAAACGTGCCAAATATGGGCAATCAACTATTGTAAGCGAAAATGAAAAACTAACCATTTAAATGAGTCAATTCTTCACCCCTTTAGCACTCGATTTGTTTAGTCGAAGCAATAGTCCTGAAGTTCCGTTTGAAATAGAGAGAAAACAAAAGAAAGGTGCCTTTTCTTGGTATCTTTCTCTTGTGCAGGAGAGACGGTGTTGCTTTTGCTTTGAAATAAACATTTAAAATGAAGGGGTGCTGTTTATGAAAAAACAGTCAAATTATTTAAAGTCGCCGGATTTGCTGCCGATTTCCCACGGTGACAAGAAAATCGGAACACTGGGATTTGCCCTTATATGGGTAGGGATGGCCGTCGTATTAGCCGCATTCGCTATTGGAGGGGCCGGTGTACAAAGTCTTTCTCTCGGATGGGTTGTTTTTGCCACTGTCATTGGTTCGATTGCCATCGGTATTTTTATGACTCTTATCGGTGATATCGGAATTGAGCACGGACTTTCTTTTCCCGTTTATATGAGGGCCCCTTTTGGAACGATTGGCACCCATATCCCATCTATTGTTCGCGGACTTGCCGCATCATGCTGGTTTGGAATTAACACCTATTTCGGATCAACTGCAATGAATGGGATTTTAAACGCTTTATTTGGTTTTGATAACTGGTTTGTTTGCTTTCTCATTTTTGCTCTTTTGCAGTTAATCAATACAGCGTTGGGAATTAAGGCGATCGAACGATTTGCCGATTTGGCGGCGCCTATTATTATTATCATTTCAGCGTGGATGTACACAACGTTATCCGATCAAGCTCTGTCACAAGGACGGGAAGTATGGGCATGGATTGAAAGTCCTGTGACAGGAGGTGCGGCCATAACGGCTTTTGTTGTGGTGATTATGAGCAATATGGGATTTTGGGCGACGCTTGCCGCCGATATGCCGTCTCTTTCCCGCTATATTAAAGCACCGCAGCACGAGCCAAACTGGTTTAAACGTAATAAATCCGCACTTGTCGGCAATGTCGTTGCCTTGCCGATTACTCAAACCTTCATGGTCATCATCGGGGGAGTATCTTACATTGCCGTAAAAAACTACGATCCTGTCGTTGCCTTGCAAGAAGCGGCAACAGGAATTGTACTCGGTGTTTTACTGTTAATGATCATTTTGGCTCAATGGTCGACGAATACTTCGGCTAACTTAATTCCGGCAGCTACGATTTTTTCGAATGTAGGCGGGCCGAAAGTTCCGTTTTGGGTAGGGGTGTTTATAGCTGGGTTTATTGGATGTATTGTTCAGCCTTGGAATCTATTTGCCATTATTATTCCTGCTTTGCTCATTATCGGGGGGATTTTATCTTCCATTGTTGGAATCTTGTTTGCTGATTATTATTTAATCCGCAAGCGCCGGGTAAATGTCGTCGATTTATATGAGGAGGAAGGTCAATACCATTATTATAAAGGGGTCAATGTCGCCGGTTTTATCGCTTGGATTATCGGTGGAATCTCTTCTTATATGTTGGCCAATTACTCCTTTATTGTCGGGTTTATTGTTGGATCTGTTTGCTATTATGTGCTGGCCAAATATTGGTGGTTTCCGAAATATTCGCAAGCCGAACTGAAAGATCCTAGCGACGAAAGGTATTTAGGGATTACGGTAGGGAGAGATTGGGAGATTGATGTACAGCCGAATGTTTCTGTACCGACAGGGGATACATCGATTAGTCAATAAGGAGGGACGCATATGTCGAGTTATAAAGAATTTGTGGAAGAAAGAGATAAAATTGACTATTACATCCAGAAAGGATACAGCATCAAGGGAGTGACAGAAAACTTAAGCGGGGCTTTTTTGTTATTAGAATCAAAAAATGGAGAAAAACAGGAGACCCTTCACATCTTAACGGCAGATGCAAGAAAATACTTTTCATCGATACTGCTGCAGCAAAAGCGGGTAAATGACGCTGTTTAATTCGCTCTAATGGACTGTCGGACTCCTTAGATTCCTTATGATTTTGAAGTAGAGGCAGGAGTCTTATTGCCAATTAATGAGGGGAAAGAAAATAATGATGCTTTTAAGGTGTTTCAATCGGTTTTTATAGCCCGTTTGAAACACCTTTTTTCTTTTTATATAAAAAAATCATGACAATGTATGGATAACCCCCTAAAAAAATGAGAGCCTTCGTATTTTATAGTAAGCGATACCTATGAAAGGATGGATCTCGATGAACGTACGTGAATGGATGACGAAAGAGGAATGTGCTTTGCTTGATAAATTAAAAATGGAAATATTAAATGCAGTTACCGTAACGGATCTACTATTTTATAAGGAAGAAATGGACCGCATTATGGACGGCGCCAAAAAACGTGGAAGACTACTGGAGAAAATATCAGTAAATGGATAAGGAAAAGCCCTGCTGCATGGACGGAAAAAGATAGAAAATACAAAAAATTCTTTTTTATCTTGTCCAAATATTATATGATTATGTAAAAGTAATCATTAAGGGGCGGTGTCAATTTGAAGTCATATCTTACTGTCCAGGAAGTTTTAAAACGAAAACACTTTGTCGCAAGTGAAGTAGCGGCGGGAATAGAAGGCCTCCATCGACCCGTAAAGTGGGTCCATATTATGGAAGTGACTAAAATAAATCAGTTGTTAAAAGGGAACGAACTGATTTTATCGACAGGTGTCGGATGGAAAAAAAATGAGCAAATGTTCATCTCTTTTTTAGAACAGCTAATCGAATGTAAGGCGTCCGGCCTATGTATTGAAATTGGTACATATACCTCAGAAATTCCTTCAGAAGTAATCGCCATTGCTAATCGGCATCAGTTTCCTATTATTCTCTTTCATCAAGAAGTTCCGTTTGTTGAGATTACCCAAGATATTCACTCTCTGCTCATCAACCAACATTATCAAATGATTTCCGATTTGGAAAATTACTCCCAGAAACTCCACAAAATGCTATTGACCATTGACCACTACGAACCGATTCTCCACTTTTTTCACCAGTATACCGATTTACAAGTGATTATAAAATTAAATGAAAATGAGACATTATTTGTACCTGACGCAACTATGAAACGGAAAAGGGAACTACTCTCTTCACTCTCTGATGACGTTGTCGAAAGATCCACTGCGAAACAGGTCATTCAAGTGTTAAACCGAAACTACGCGGAGCTTTTTGCCGTTTCTCCATACGGGCAGTTGACGGAGTTTGATTTATTAGCACTCGATCGTACGGCAACAGCGCTTGCCCAGCATTTTTTGAGAGATTTGTATGTGGCAGAAAAGAAACGGGTAGATGAAGCGGAGTGGATCCTGAAGTGGCTGACAGGTGAGTTGGCGGAAGGTGATTTGCTGCACCATTTAGAAGAAGCGAATGTAAATGGTCTCACCAGCGAGGCAATCGCATGTGTATGCAGACCGAACCCTAAAAACCATTCTGTCGATTTCACGTATTTAAAAATGTTTTTAAAGACGCTTTTTGAACAACATGGCTTTGTATTATTTGTAGCGGAACGACGCAATGATTTTATTTTGATTTTAATCAATAAGCGCTCTGTCCATACATGGAAACAAAGGCTCGAGGAAGGGTTTACGAGATTTTTGAATACGGATTACAGTAAAAGACAAAGCTCATTTGTTCATCTGCTCGGAATCGGAAAGCTTGTACAGAATGTTTTGGAGATTCATAAAAGCTATCAAACAGCTTTAGAAACAATAAAAGTTCAGGAGAAGCTTGAACCGAATTCTTCTATCCACTTCTATGATGATTTGCATATGTACCGTGTACTGTCCCTAATTCAACAACCAAAAGATTTACGGGACGTCATGATGGAATATTTAGAACCTGTTCTAACCTATGATCAGCAATATAATGGGAAGTTAATGGAGACATTAAAGATTTACCTCGAATGCAACGGCTCGAAACAAGAAACGGCGAAGCGTTTGTTTGTAGTCAGACAAACATTATATCATCGCATTGAAAAGCTGGAAAAACTTTTAGGCGGAGATTTTATGGAACCGAAAAAACGGATGGCCATCGAATTTATGATTATGGTGCATGATTATTTATTTTCAAAAACGAATCAAATCTCTTCTTGAGGGAAGAGGCGTGCGGCAGGGATGATACCGAGAGCGGGATCATCTCTTTTTTTAGTTTTTCTTTATTTTACGTCAATGGGAGAGATATTCACTACTCAATTTGTGAAATGTTTGAGTGTGACTATTTCACATTATGTCTAATGAATTACCAAGAAAAATGATACATAATAAGAAACAAATTCTTTGTTAATTGCTCAAGGGGGTAATGCAATGTCAATTGTAAAAAATGAAACTGTCATTCTCCAAAACTACATTAACGGCCAGTGGGTATCGGCCCAAAGCAATGAAACATTAGAAGTCATTAATCCCGCAACAAGAGAAGTGTTGGCCAAGGTCCCCATTTCCACAAAAGAGGATGTAGATCTTGCTGTACAGGCAGCCTCACAAGCGTTTAAAACGTGGAAAAATGTTCCTGTCCCTAAGCGTGCCCGTATTTTGTTCAAATACCATTCATTGTTGATGGAGCATCACGAAGAATTGGCGGAGCTGGTTGTCCAAGAAAACGGAAAGGCATATAAGGAGGCTTACGGAGAAGTTCAGCGCGGAATCGAATGTGTAGAATTTGCAACAGGAGCGCCTTCTTTGTTAATGGGAGAAACACTAGGAAACATTGCAGAAGAAATTGATTCGGAAATGTATCGCTATCCGTTAGGAGTGGTAGGAGGAATTACGCCATTCAATTTTCCAATGATGGTTCCTTTATGGATGTTCCCTCTTGCTGTGGCATGCGGCAATACCTTTGTATTAAAGCCATCTGAACGAACGCCGATTTTAGCGAATAAACTGGTTGAGCTTTTTACGAAAGCGGGAGGCCCGGCCGGGGTATTGAATGTAGTGCATGGTGCGCATGATGTTGTAAATGGCCTTCTTGAGCATGAAGAGATTAAAGCGGTTTCATTTGTTGGATCTCAACCTGTTGCCAAATATGTATACGAGCGGGCAGCTGCAGCAGGAAAAAGAGTTCAAGCTCTCTCGGGAGCGAAGAATCATCATCTTGTCATGCCGGATTGTGATATGGAAAAAGCGGTCCAGCATATTATCAGCTCCGCATATGGCAGTGCAGGGCAGCGCTGCATGGCATGCAGTGCCGTCGTGTTGGTAGGAGAGGACAAGCGCAGTGATGAGTTTGTCAAAATGCTGAAGCAAAAGGCAGATGAGCTGGTCATTGGAAGCGGAATGGATGATGAGGTGCTGCTGACTCCTGTCATTCGTGAACAGCATCGTTCCAAAGTGCTTCAGTACATTGAAAAAGGGATTGAAGAAGGAGCTGAGCTTGTTCGAGACGGCAGAAAAGAAATGAACGAACTGCAGGAAGGAAACTTTTTAGGAGCGACGATTTTTGATCGAGTAACTCCGGGGATGAAGATTGCAAAAGAGGAAATCTTTGCTCCAGTATTGAGTTTACTTCGTGCCGAAGATATAGATGAGGCACTTGAATATATTCGCAAGTCGCGTTTTGGAAATGGCGCGACAATTTATACGAAAGATGCGGCCGCCATTCGCCAATTCCGTGAAGAGGCAGATGCTGGAATGCTTGGAATTAACGTAGGTGTACCTGCCACAATGGCTTTCTTCCCGTTTTCAGGCTGGAAAGACTCATTCTACGGGGATCTTCATGTCAATGGAAAAGATGGTGTGAATTTCTACACACGCAAAAAAATGATTACGTCTCGTTTTGATTTTTAAAGGGATAAGGGGGAGAAAGAGATGGTTCAGTTAGGACAAAATCAAGATTTGCTTTCAAAGGATGAAAAATATGTGTGGCACTCGATGAAACCATACAGCCCTCAAGGAACGATGGTTGTCACCAAGGCAGAAGGAGCTTGGGTAACGGACCATGAAGGGAAGCGCTTTTTGGACGGGATGGCTGGACTGTGGTGTGTGAATGCGGGATATGGGCGGCAAGAACTGGCGGAAGCTGCTTATGAACAGTTAAAACAAGTGTCTTATTTTCCTTTAACCCAAAGTCATGTTCCAGCAATCCAGTTGGCTGAAAAGTTAAATGAGCTGCTGGGGGGAGATTATGTCATTTTCTTTTCAAACAGCGGGTCTGAGGCCAATGAAGCAGCGTTTAAGATTGCTCGCCAATATCATCAACAAAAAGGTGAACATCAGCGCTATAAATTCATCTCACGCTACCGGGCTTATCATGGAAACTCCATGGGGTCGTTAGCTGCTACAGGGCAGGCACAACGCAAATATAAGTATGAACCGCTGGCACCCGGTTTTATTCATGTTGCACCACCAGATTCATATCGTTCTCCGGAACCTGAAAATTGTGCACCGGGTGATCTCCCTTCTGTCCAAGCGATTGATCGTGCCATGACATGGGAGTTAAGCGATACGATTGCAGGTGTAATCATGGAACCTATCATTACGGGCGGCGGCGTGTTGATGCCGCCTGATGGATATCTCCAGGGAGTCAAAGAAGCCTGCGAGAAACATGGAGCCCTTTTGATTGTAGACGAAGTCATTTGCGGATTCGGGCGGACTGGAGAGGCATTCGGGCACATGAATTACGGCGTGAAACCGGATATTATTACAATGGCTAAAGGAATTACAAGCGCTTATCTTCCATTGTCAGCAACGGCGGTAAAACGGGAAATCTATGAAGCATTTAAAGGAACGGAAGAATACGATTATTTAAGACACGTCAATACATTCGGGGGCAATCCGGCAGCATGTGCTGTGGCGGTAAAAAATTTGGAGATTATGGAACGTGAGAATTTATTTCAGCGTTCCAAACAGCTTGGCGCTTATTTGCTCGATGAATTAAAGGATGCTCTTCAAAACCATCCGCATGTAGGTGATGTGAGAGGTAAGGGGCTGCTTATTGGGATAGAGCTTGTGGAAAGTAAAGAAACGAAAGAGCCATTAAACCCTGTGATGGTCAATGGTGTTATCGCGAGTTGTAAACAAAATGGTTTAATTATCGGAAAAAACGGGGCCACGGTGGCGGGTTATAACAATGTCTTGACTCTTTCTCCTCCGTTAAATATTACCGAAGAAGATTTGGAGTTTCTTATTAAGACGTTTGTGAACGCTCTTAATCAATTAAACTAAATCCACGCAGTAAAATGGACATGGGCGGTCTTTGCCCATGTCCATTTTACTGCGCATAAATGGCTGCCAAACATCCCAAAAGGATGTTTGGCAGCCATTTAAATCTCGAATTCGCCTTGGAATAAAAATTTTGTATAATAGGGAGAACGAATACGATAAATGTACTGCTTTTGTGCAGTTACAAATATTGAATCGCATATAATGTGCCGGAAAGACAGAAATCGTCTAAAAGTGGGAGGATTTAAATTGGAATTGCTATTCTTAGGAACGGGTGCAGGTGTTCCAGCTAAACACCGTAACGTATCATCCATCGCCGTGCAGCTTCTTCAAGAGAGGGGCTCTACTTGGCTGTTTGATTGTGGGGAGGCTACCCAGCATCAAATTTTACATACATCTATTAAACCAAGAAAAATTGAAAAGATCTTTATTACTCATCTTCATGGAGATCATATTTTCGGGTTGCCCGGTTTATTAGGAAGCCGGTCTTTTCAAGGCGGAGAGTCAAAGCTGACTGTATATGGGCCGCCCGGTATTAAAGCATTTATTGAGACATCGCTAGCTGTTAGCCAAACACATGTGAAGTATCCAATAGAAATTGTGGAAATAACAGAGGGAACCGTTTTTGAAGATGATACGTTTAGGGTAGAAACCATGCTGCTTGAACATGGGGTGCCTTCCTATGGTTATCGGATCATTGAAAAGGATTTGCCCGGTACGTTGTTAGTCCAAAAGTTAAAAGAAGCCAATGTACCGCCCGGGCCTGTTTATCAGCAGCTAAAGAAAGGGGAAACGGTCCAACTGGAAGATGGGAGAGTGGTGAAAGGGCATGATTTTATTGGCTCTCCCCAAAAAGGAAGAATTTTAGCGATTCTGGGAGATACAAGATTTTGCCCTCAAAGCATTACACTGGCAAGGAATGCAAACGTGTTGGTGCATGAATCTACTTTTGCTGCGGAAGACGGGGCTCTTGCCTATGATTATTTTCATTCCACCGCTGCCCAAGCAGCAGAAATAGCCAAAGAGGCAAATGTGCAAAAACTAATTCTCACTCACATTAGTTCCCGTTACCAGTCAGAACATACGAACATCTTATTAAACGATGCGAGGGGAATTTTTGAACATACGGAAGTCGCCGAGGATTTCAAGTGTATTCCTGTTTTGAAATAGGTATTCATCGCAAGAAAAGAGGCAGGGAGCCTGTCTCTTTTCTTAGTAGTTTGTTTTTAGAAGATTAAAAAGCATAATTTTTCGACCAGTACTAGTGTCTAGCTCCCTGTGGAAAAGATGATTGCCCTCATAAGGCCAAAAGTGTATACGGGGTCAATCCCTATTTCCTTAGGTCCACAGGATGGGGGTCATGCCGACGTTGGTGATTGATGTGGCGGTCTTAGTCGGCCTTCTTTGACCAAGGCGCTTGCGCTTTTCCTACCAGCCGCGCTTGTATTGAACAGGAGCTTCAATTTCTACTCCGAGTTCGTGGGCGGCCGTGCGCGGCCAATAAGGGTTACGCAATAATTCTCTTCCGATAAAGATTAAATCTGCACGTCCGTTTTGCAAGATTTCCTCCGCATGCAATCCGCTTGTAATGAGACCGACAGTTCCTGTAGCAATGTCAGCTCCATATTTTACTGTCTCAGAAAACTTCACTTGATAACCGGGATATGTAGGGATGCGAGCAGGAACAACGGCACCCGAACTAACATCAATTAAATCGACGCCGTCCCGTTTCATCCACTTTCCGAACGTGATGTAGTCTTCAGCCGTCAGTCCCTCTTCATGATAATCATGAGCAGAAATACGGACGAATAATGGCCCATCCCAAACTTCCTTCACGGATTCAATCACTTCTTTTAAAAGACGATAGCGATTTTCGATTGATCCCCCGTATTCATCAGTTCGTTTATTGCTTAATGGAGATAAAAATTCGTTTAGTAAGTAGCCATGTGCTCCGTGGAGTTCAATGATATCAAATCCAGCTTCTTTTGCTCTTTTAGCGGCTTCTTGAAAGGCCGCAACGGTTTGTTTAATATCTTCGTTTGTCATTTCTTTTGGCTGTTTCATTTTTTCATCGAACGCAATGGCGGAAGGGGCAACAATCTCTCCGGCCACAGTGGCTTTTCTTCCGGCATGGGCGAGTTGGATGGCTGTGGCAGAGCCATGTTCTTTAATCATGGATACTAATTGGCTTAAGCCAGGAATGTGCTCATCGCTCCAGATACCCAGGTCATTGGCTGAAATTCTTCCTTGTGGAGTAACGGCTGTTGCTTCTACTATAATCAACCCTACTTGCCCGACAGCTCGACTCGTATAATGGGTGAGATGCCAATTTTCCACTCTTCCGTCTGCGCTTTGACAAGAATACATGCACATTGGCGACATGACGACTCGATTTTTAAGGGTGACATTTTTAACTGAATATGGCGAGAATAATAATGCGGACATACCTAAACCTCCATTTATTTCGATTTTCTAAACATCGACATTATATCATTGGACGTGTGCTTAACTCACGCAATAGGTTTTGAATCGTTCAATTACGTGTGTATAAGCTGCAATTGCGTCAATGGAGTCCGCTTCCGTTCAATTGGCAGTCTATGGTTGTCCCATAAGTGATGAATAGGCCGCAAAAATAATTTTTTACTAAGGACCCATCACTAAATCCTTGATTTTCCTGGATTCCCATGGCGGGTCCTTTCAAGGAGATTGACTCAAAAGGTCTACTCTTTAGAACATTGGAGTCAACTCCGCTTTGTTAATATTTCTTCCTCAATAGCCGTTCCTAATTCTTTCGAGCGATCGGTAGCCCGCTTAATGCATTCAACCATCGCTTCTTGGAAGCGGTACGTTTCAAGTTTTTGAATGCCTGCTTCTGTCGTTCCTCCTGGACTCGTTACTTCTTTACGTAAGACACCAGGATGTTTTGGCGACTGTTTTAACATTTCAGCTGCTCCAATTAATGTTTGAAGAATAAGGTCCTTTGCAACAGGACCCTCAATCCCGATTTGCTCAGCTGCTTTTTCCATCGATTCTACCAAGTAATAGACATAAGCCGGCCCGCTTCCTGAAAGACCTGTAACGGCATGTAAAAGATTTTCTTTGACGACAGATACGATTCCGACCGTTTCAAATAACTGGGCGGCGAAGGAGAGGTGGTGGTCGGTTGCATAGTCTCCTTTGGCGAGGGCTGTAGCAGACCGCCCGATGGCAGCGGAGGTATTTGGCATCGCTCGTACGACTGGGACATTCTTTTCCAGCAAGCAAGCGATGCTTTTCGTGGAAACGCCGGCCAATAAAGAAATGATTAATTGTTGTTCATGAACATATTGCTTTATTCCTGCAACTCCTTCCGCTAAATCTTTCGGTTTCATCGCGAGGACGATGACATCGGTTTGTTCAATTAATTGTCTCTCGTCACGAGTCGCATTCACGCCGTATTCGCTGCGGAAATATTCAAGTCTTTCATCGTTTGTGCGATTGGTAATCGTAATATGCTGTTTTTGGACATGTTCGTGCTGAAGCAAACCTGCAATCATCGCTTCTGCCATAGAACCCGCTCCAATAAAGGAAATTCTTTTCATCTCACTCATCATCTCATTCCTCCATTTATCAGTTATTTTATTTACTAATCAAGGGTTTAAGTGGGTGGTTATTCATTTTGGTTTTTTAATGTTTTAGCATCATGAATCAACTAAAAAGGTCTTCGTAAATGATGTAAGGGGATGTTCTTTATCCCCTTACATCATTTACGAAAACACAAAAAGACCTCTCGTCGCAAAGGACGGAAGGTCTTGGATCCGCGGTACCACCTTTATTAGCAAAAAATTGCTCATCTCGATGCCCGTAACGTGGGGAACGTTTAGGTTTACCTAAAAGCTCATGGGTAGGTTCAAACGTTAAGCGGATAATGAAACCTCTCAGCCTATGGGTTTCAATCTCTGATTATCATTAATGGATTACTGGTCCCAATCAACGCATCACATATTTTTTGCTATTATGCCTCGAATCAGCTTGTACTGTCAATAAGAAAAAAGGGGAAAAATTATAAAAATTATTTGAATATAAAGACAAAATATTAGAAACAAGGTAAACTGAACATAACAAAGACCGTTAGAAGGAGAATGAACATGTCTGTAATGATACATAAATTAATTATTCCAACCCCTTTTCCGGTGGGGGATCTTAATGCATATGTCATAGAAGGAGAAAAATTGACATTGGTTGATGCCGGGCCAAAGACAGAAGAGGCTTGGCAATCCTTAAATGAACAATTAGGGGAATTGGGCTTTCGGATACAAGATATTGAACAGGTAATTGTGACCCACCATCACCCGGATCATGTTGGATTGTTGGATTACTTTCCTAATGATATTCCTATTATTGGTCATGAACATAATAATGTATGGTTAGAACAAGATGCAGAGTTTTTTAAAAGATATCGGGAATTTTTCGCGGAATTATTTCATCGGTATGGGATTCCCTATCCAGCCCAGGCTTTGCTGAAGAAGCTGACAGCACCGATGGAATATTCGTGCAGACGTTCCCTTACTCAGACGGTGAGAGAGGGAGAAACAATTGCAGGACTTGAAGGATGGGCTGTTCTGGAGACACCTGGACATGCCCAAGGTCATATTTGTTTGTATCATGAAGAAGAAGAGATTTTAATGGGCGGGGATTTACTATTGGCCCATGTTTCTTCCAATCCTTTGCTGGAACCTCCTCAAGAACCCTACACAGAAAGGGCGAAATCGTTATTGCAATATAATCATTCTATGAAAAAAATAAGTGAGTTAGCCATCACCTCTGTTTATGCGGGGCATGGTGAAGAAGTAGAAGATGTGAAAGAGTTAGTGGAGCATCGGTTGAAAAGACAAGCAGAAAGAGCGTATGGAGTGTTGGACATGTTAAAAGAAAAACCGATGACAGTATTTGAAATATGCCAGCGGCTTTTCCCGTCCGTCTATGAAACACAACTTGGTTTGACGATTTCTGAAACGATCGGCCAACTCGATTATTTAGAAGAAGCGGGAGAGATAAAGGTTGATGAAACAACTCCTCATTGGTTATATTATGCTCAGTGAAAATTCAATTGAGGTGTATGTATGAAAAGACAGACGTTAGCTGAGAAACATATTATGATTACAGGGGCATCGGGAGGAATCGGAGAGCAAATCGCCTATGAAGCAGCCAGCCGAGGAGCGGTTCCTATTTTAGTGGCTCGCAATGAAAATAAATTAAAGGCAGTGGCCGAACATATTCAGCAAAAATACGGGATTACATGTCACGTGTATATGTTGGACATAGGAGACATTAGAGAGGTTGAAAGAATATGCCAACAAATTTTTCAAGATGTTGGCTATATTGATGCCCTCATTAATAATGCGGGATTTGGAATTTTTGAAGACGTAGTGGACGCAAAAATGGAAAATGTGGAAGCCATGTTCCGAGTGAACGTCATCGGTCTCATTGCTTGCACGAAAATGATCCTGCCTCATATGTTGGAGAGGAATGCAGGACATATTGTCAATATCGCTTCCCAGGCCGGCAAGCTGGCAACCCCGAAATCAAGCGGTTATTCCGCAACGAAACATGCGGTGCTCGGTTTTACGAACAGTTTGCGTATGGAGCTGTCTAAAACGAATATCTTTGTGACGGTGGTCAATCCTGGGCCAATAAAAACCAACTTTTTTACGATTGCCGATACATCTGGCAGCTATACGAAAAATGTAGAAAAATTTATGCTTGATCCAAAGGATGTAGCCAAGAAAGTCGTCAATTCTTTATTTACCAAAAAGAGAGAACTGAATTTGCCGGGCTGGATGAATCTCGGCAGCACGCTTTATCTATTGGCACCTGGTCTTGTAGAAAAACTGGCCGGGGATCGTTTTCATCAAAAGTAAAGTGAAGGAAACATACAAAAGGCTCTCCTACCATGGAGAGCCTTTTTCTGTTAAATAATCATAAATAATGTCTTGGACGATTTCATGCAAGTCAGATTCAACGTTCCGGTTCATCCGTTTACGAACCTCATCAAACAGCTCTTCATAGTCCGCTTCTGTCAGCGGAAGTGATTCCGCTAAATGATTGTATTGAAGGAAGCCGTTTCGAATCATTTTATATATGAGCTTTTTGTCCACCTTATTGTTCGTCCAGCACCTTTGCTGCGCGTACACATGATTCAAACTGTCCTTTATGTGTCCCGTCGCAAAATGGAAGTTTGCTGGACAATCCACATCGGCAAAGAGAGAATGCTTGCTTTGTTTCAAATTTATTGCCGTCCGCATCGATAAGCTCAACCTCGCCTGTGACGCGCAGCGGACCATTGTCCATTACTTTGATTTGTACTTTTGCCATCATGATTTCCTCCTTTAGAATAAAATTCATGTCACACTCTAATCGTAAAGGTAAAACGGGCGATAATCAACTAGGAGAGGTTGTTCAAGAAGTCCGGGAAAAATGACCGTCGAATTTCGGCGTCAGCTTGTCTCTCCGCTACTCACGTATTAACAGCATACGCTCCGTTGCTCGAGACGGCGCTTCCTTGAACTTCTCGGTCCTTTTTATCCTCCTTTTTGAACACAAACTAAGAGTGAATCATCGCTGAACAGGAAAAGATGTAATATACTTATTGTATGTTGAAAATAGACTGACAAGAGAGGATATATGAACATGAATATTACATTTACAGATAAAGCAATGGAAAAAATTCAACTGAAATTATCTGACAGCAGCGGAAAACAATTAAAGCTCAAATACGATACAGAAGGCTGCGGCTGTGTAGTAAGCGGAGTGTCTGCCTTGTGGATTGTAAGCGAACGTGAAGAAGGTGATATCGATATTTCGACAAACCTCCAGCCCTTGTTAATGGAAAAGACAAAACAAGTTTTCTTCGACGAGAAAATGACCATTGACTTTGTGGAATCCGCGAACTCGTTTATGTTAAAAAGTCCGAATCAGATTTTAAATCCCCGCATGTCACTTGTAGATAAATCTTGACTGCAAAAAGGAACCATTTAGTGATGGTTCCTTTTTGCAATGTTGAATTCTTTTAGAAAGTCGTCAATCGCTTTTTCATAGTCACTGCGATTTTCCGCATACGAACGGGCGTGTGTTCCAAAAGGCGCATAATAAAGTGCTTTGGGGCCTGGTTTCTTTTCGTATAACTCTTTGGTCATGTGCGGCAAAATGTAATCGTCTTGAGCGCTGTGGATAAACAGGACCGGATTTTGGATATGGTCAATAAACTGGATGGGAGAGACGTCTTTCAGAGAGTAGCCATCCCGGAGTTTCAAAAAGATATTAGCAATGGGCAGTACCACTTGACTTGGTAAACGAAATTCTTCTTTTAGGCGATAGCCAAGCTGCTTTTCTAAGTTCGAAAACGGGCAGTCTGCTATATAAAAATCTGCTCCATCCTCAACCATTCCGGCATATAAAAGGGTAGTAGCTGCGCCCATTGATTCGCCATGGATGCCAAGGATAATATCTTGTCCAAAGCGGTTTTTCGTCCAATCTACAATGGCTTTCAAGTCAAATTTTTCATAATGGCCATAGCTTGTTGTGTTTCCCTCAGACTGGCCGTGCCGACGGTGATCATACAAGATAATATTCCAGCCTCTTTTTAAGAAGATATTCATATATTTAATGGAATTGATGGAATGGACCGTTACACCGTGACAAAAAATGATAAACTTCTTCGTGTCATGTTGTTCAATCACGGTTCCTTTCAGCAAGTATCCGAAAGGCGAGGGAATCGAGAATGGTTCTTTCTCTAAGGTTTCATATGCTTCGTCTACGTAAAAGCCTTCCGATTTTTCACGCATCAGTAATTCTTCATCCGATTTTTTACGAATATACATAACCTTATTTGTAAAGAAAAGTCCTACAGTGAGGATATATGCAATGATTGTTCCAAATACAACCAGCCATTTTTTCATGAATGCGGCCCCTTTAGTCAGAATGATTTAAGTATAGTTTATCATGGACATAAAAAAAGAGGGAGTGAACAACATTCATGAATGGATCAAATGTTAGTGAGCGTTTTCAAATTGAAGTGCTTGCTTTCTATTTTTCTAGATACATACGCCTCGATAAAGGAGACGGCTTCAAGGACTTTATTCAAATCAATTCCTGTCTTGACCCCCATTTGATGGAGCATGAAAATAACATCTTCTGTCGCAACATTTCCTGTTGCTCCTTTGGCGAACGGGCACCCGCCAAGGCCGCCTGCTGATGAATCAAAACGGTAGATTCCCGCTTCTAATGCCGCATAAATGTTCGCCAGCGCCATTCCCCTTGTATCATGGAAGTGACCTGTAAGCAAAATGTGAGGAAAGGCGTTTTTTAATTTTGTAAAAAGAGAATATACTTCTTTTGGATTCGCCATTCCAATCGTGTCCGCGACACTTAGTTCATCGACCCCCGCTTCTACGAACTGTTCGCAAAGCGAAAGGGTTTTTTTCTCCTCTATTTTTCCTTCATAAGGACAATAAAAGGAAGTAGAAATGCATGCACGCATGAATATATCATCCTGTTTTTGCTTTAACAGGAGCGGTTTTAATTGATCCATGCTCTCTGAAGTCGTTTTATTAATATTTTTTTGATTAAATGTATTGCTGACTCCCACGAAAATGGCGATCGCTTCGCAGTTGAGAGCTTTTGCGGCGTCAATTCCCTTTTCATTTGGTGTAAGGACGATATTTCTCATCTCGTCTTGAAAAGCTTTAACGATTTCTTTTGAATCTTGCATTTGCGGCACCCATTTAGGCGATACAAAAGATGTGAGTTCCATTTCCTTAAATCCAGCCTCTTTCAAAAGTTGAATAAAGCGGATTTTTGCTTCTGTCGGAACGAATTGTTTCTCGTTTTGCAGCCCGTCTCTTGCACCGACTTCAATAATAGCAGCAAATTCAGATGACATAATGTTCCTCCCTTATATGAGTTTTCGGGTTTGCCTCGCCTAAGCCCTTCACTAATGGAAATTTCCCTTACAAGAATAGGCAAGGGGACAAAGGACAGATAGAAAAGTTACTAGTTCACCTTTAATTTTATTTGAATATTCAGTAAATTCAATATAAAAATAATTTTTTACAAATTTAAAAGGAATTTTAAAAAAAATGACGAATAACTTTCTACGTACACAAATTTACGTACAATAATCAATTCAGTAAGGGGAGACAACGTCATGAGTCAAACAGAAGTTGTAATCGTAAGTGCCGTAAGAACTGCAATCGGTAGCTTTGGGGGAAGTTTACAAAATGTACCGGCAACTACACTAGGTGGAGTAGTCATCAAGCAAGCATTGGAAAAAGCGGGGGTACAGGTAAACGACGTAGATGAAGTCATTATGGGGAATGTCTTACAAGCAGGATTAGGACAAAATCCGGCTCGTCAAGCTGCGCTTGCAGCAGGCTTACCGCAGGAAGTTTCCGCGCTGACTATTAACAAAGTATGCGGATCTGGTTTAAAAGCTGTTCATCTAGCTACACAAGCGATCCTTGCTGGAGATGCTGATATCATCGTAGCAGGTGGAATGGAAAATATGAGCCAAGCTCCATATCTATTAAAAGGGGCACGCAACGGCTTTAAAATGGGAGATCAAAAAGTAGTAGACAGCATGATCCAAGACGGATTATGGTGCGCATTTAACGATTATCATATGGGAACTACTGCTGAAAACCTATGTGATAAATATAGCATTTCAAGAGAAGAACAAGATGAGTTCTCCGCTTGGAGCCAGCAAAAGGCGGAAGCGGCGATTCAATCAGAGCGCTTTAAAGATGAAATCATTCCTGTTGAAATTCCAGGAAGAAAAGGCCAAGTAACTGTATTTGCTCAAGATGAATTCCCTCGTGCAGGTACGACGGCTGAAGGATTAGGGAAACTTCGTCCGGCTTTTAAAAAGGATGGATCTGTGACAGCAGGTAACGCTTCTGGTATTAACGACGGTGCCGCAGCGGTTGTTGTGATGAGCCGACAAAAGGCTGATGAATTAGGTATTAAGCCTTTAGTGCGTATCCGTGGTAATGCAAGTGCAGGGGTAGATCCAAGCATCATGGGAATCGGGCCGGTTACTGCCGTGAAAAAGGCGCTTGAAAAAGCGGCTGTAAGCTTAGAAGACATTGATTTAGTAGAAGCAAATGAAGCTTTTGCGGCACAAGCAATTGCAGTAGATCGCGAGCTTCAATTCAATAAAGACAAATTAAACGTAAACGGCGGTGCTATTGCACTTGGACATCCGATCGGTGCAAGCGGCACACGTGTTTTTGTGTCATTAATTCATGAAATGTTAAAACGTGAATCGTCTTTAGGGCTGGCTACATTATGTATCGGCGGCGGCCAAGGCGTAGCGACTATTGTAGAGCGCGTTTAATCCTTACACATAGAAGCCACAATCTTTCCTATATTAGGAAGGATTGTGGCTTTTTTTATTTGGAATAGGCAGTTAATCTTGACTTATATAAAGGAAACCCCATACTTATTAGTCTTCGAATAACCTTAACTATGATATAATATCCCTAAAATATTAGCTGGAGGTTTGTGATGGCTAAAAAAACAAGACAATCAAAACAACCGACACCTTCTTATTTAAAAGATGATAAAGTAAGTTTAAAAGATCAATTGAACGGTTCCATTTTAGAGCAGCTAAAACAAAAAAAGCAGATGCTGGAAACGAAAGAAGAAAAGCGAAAAGAAGAAGAGGTGAAGAAGCAACAAGAACTGCGTAAGCAGCAAGAAAAAAATAAATCGTTCGAGCAGCTTTTGAATGAAAGTGAATTGAACTGGAATGAGTTCAAATAAAACCGAGGGCAAAGAACCCTCGGTTTTATTTGAAGTTAAACCATTGTAAAACTTGAGTCAGTTTTAAACAATCTGTCTATAGATTTGCTTAGCGATGTGCCTCATATTGATTGGCTTTGGATAATTGCTGGATTTGCATCCATTCCTGTTCAGATGGAGACGGGGCATTTGCGGCGTCCACATTTTCTTTCAATTGCTTGATACTGCTTGCACCTGGAATAACCGCTCCTACTACAGGAGAGTGCAGGCAGTATTGAATGGCTGTTTCAGTTAATGTGTGATGCGGGCGAAGCTGCTGCAGTTTTGGAAGGATCGTACAAAGTTCTTCATAAGAGTAGTCCAGATAATCTTTACCGGAAAACTTTTCTTCCAGCTTCTCCATCCCCTGATTCGTGAGAAGACCTTTTGCAAGAGGGCCTCTGGCAATGATGCTAATGCCATGCTGGGCTAAAAGGTCCATTATTTCTTCTTCCGGTCGTCGATCGAGAATGCTGTATTGCATCATCACACTAATAATGGACGACTTTTGTACATACTCCCGAATGACATTTGGGCGAATGGAGGAAATCCCATAATGACGGATGATGCCTTCTGCTTTTAATTCTTCAAATGCCTCAATTGTTTCGTCGATATGATCTTCAATTGTACCGCCATGTAATTGATACAGGTCGATATAATCCGTTTGAAGGCGGCGTAAGCTGTTTTTGACTTGTTGTTTTATGTAAGCTTTAGATGGATCCCAGCTCCAACCATCCCTTCCTGTTTCCCAGCGATTTCCTACCTTCGTTGCCAAAATGACCTCTTGTCGCCTTCTCTTGACAGCTTCACCCACTATTTCTTCATTTAAGCCAAAGTCATATAAATCGGCTGTGTCCAAATAATTCACACCTAAATCAACAGCCTGATCAATAATGGACGCTGCCTTTTTTTTGTCTGTCCCAAGAGACATGCAGCCAAGCCCGAGTGCACTTACATATAAGTCGGATGTGCCTAAACGATTTTTCTTCATCAGTATACCTCCGTTTCTCTGTATGCAATTTACTTAATGATTCCATTTCAATCATTGTAGCGTGAAAAGAGGCTGTAGCTCAAATAAGATGTTTCTTCCTATCCAAATGATTCGTTATTCGTTTATTCAGTAAACGTTATATTCCCTATGTAGAAAATTCTAATTTTTTGGAAAGAGGAGAGGGAAATATGATAAACTATTCAAAAATAAAGGCTCTTTTCTAAAAGATTGTTGTTTTTAGATAGGTTTCTTGAAAGATAAGCGTTTAAGGTTGGTTGGAGCGGAAGGTGCGAGACTCCTGCGGGAGCAGCGGGACAGGTGAGACCCCACAGGCTGTAAGCCGAGAGGAGGCTAACCGCACGCCCCGCGGAAAGCGAGCAACCTGGAGCGGAAATCAACCACTCCCCACTACTTGTTAAATAGCAACAAAGTTTGCGAAAACAGCCAAAATAAAAGAAGAAAAGCGGAAAAAGCCAAGTTACAGTGGGGTTGTGTATCTAGGCAGACAAGAAAAGGGGTATGACAATGGAAAGAGAAGCTTTATTGATCATTGACATGAGCAATGATTTTGTTGCGGATAATGGAAATTTGACGGTCGGAAAAAAAGCTCAGGAAATCGTTCCTGCCATAATCGAGCTTGCTAATGAATATTTAGCTCAAAATAAAGTAGTCGCTGTGTGTATGGATGGACATGAGGAGAATGATCCTCATTTTGAACTTTGGCCATCTCATAATGTGAAAGGGACATGGGGACAGCAATTATTCGGTGAGCTGCACACATGGTATGAGAAAAATAAGCATAATCCGAATGTTGTTTATATAGAAAAACCTGAATACGATGCTTTTTTTCAAACAAATCTGGATGAAGAACTGAAAGAAAGAGGGGTCAAAACAGTACATTTAGCGGGAGTTTGTACCGATATTTGCAACTTTTTGACAGCTTACGGCGCCTATGCAAGAGGGTATAAGACGGTTGCCCATCGCAATAAAATGGCGACTTTTACAGCTCTGCATGATACATTTATCGACCATATGAAAACCATCTTTAAGACAACTGTTATATAGGATGGGACCGCAGAGATAAAATAGTTAACGGCTTTAAAAAGAGTTGACCGCATTATTGTGGTCAACTCTTTTTGACAGGAGATGATTGGATGGACTGCGCTTCAATCCAGCTGGAAACGGACTCGTATTTCTTTCCGTATTCCTTCAGTTTTGCACGAATTTCCCATGCTTTACCGACTAGAATGATTCCATTGTCGACCACATATACCTTCATTTTATTCCTCCTGGTATCGGTATGTTAGAATGTATGTAAGCAACGGAAAAACTAGAACGAGGTGTGGAGAATGGAGCATTTAAAGGAAAGAACCTTAAAATCGGAAAAACTATTTAGTGGAAGAGTGATTGATTTATATCATGAAGAAGTACTGCTCCCAAATGGGAAAATGAGTACGCGCGAAGTCGTAAAGCATCCTGGAGCTGTAGCGGTGATTGCTTTGACGGAGGATCATAAAATCGTAATGGTCCGCCAATACCGCAAGGCGATGGAACGTGTATTGGTTGAAATTCCTGCGGGTAAATTAGAAAAAGGTGAACAGCCTGCGGAAACGGCAAAGCGTGAACTAGAGGAAGAAACGGGTTATACGTGTTCTTCGTTGGATCATCTTATTTCGTTTTATACATCACCGGGATTTGCCGACGAATTAGTGCATCTGTATGTTGTCACTAACTTGGAAAAAATGGAAGTGAAAGCGGATCTTGATGAAGATGAGTTTGTTGATGTATTGGAAGTAACGTTAGAAGAAGCGCTTGGCCTGATTCAGGGGCAGCAAATTTATGATGCCAAAACAGCGTATGCCGTTCAGTATTTACAACTAAAAAGTGCGTTAGGGGAGTAATATGCAGCATTACTATGTGGACTTACATATTCATATAGGAAGAACCGGTACCGGGAAGCCCGTTAAAATTACGGCTTCCCGGTCGCTTACTATCCCCTCCATCATTCAGGAAGCTTCCCGCCGTAAAGGTATGGATATGATTGGTATCATCGATGGACATGTTCCTGAAGTGCTATGTGAGTTCGAACATTACATCGAAACAGGAGAAATGATGGAGTTGGAAGAGGGAGGATTGCGCTACCAAAATCTTACCATCATTCTTGGTTCGGAGATTGAGATTTATGATGAACATTGTCATGGACCTATTCATGTGCTTGTCTATTTCGGAAGGATAAAAGAAATGGAACAGTTTTCGTTATGGTTGGGAGCACGCATGAAAAACATTACATTAAGTTCCCAGCGTATATACGAGCGAGCCAGCGTTCTGCAAGAAAAAGTAAGGGAATTAAACGGTCTGTTTATCCCGGCGCATGTATTCACTCCTTTTAAGAGTTTATATGGAAAAGGGGTGGAGCGTTCTTTGACGGAGGTATTCAATCCGCTTTTAATAGACGGAATAGAGTTGGGGTTAAGCTCCAATACAGCGATGGCAGGCGGAATTGAAGAATTAAATATGTACTCCTTTTTATCGAATTCAGATGCCCATTCTGTTGCCAAGATTGCAAGGGAGTATCAACAAATGAAAATGGAGTCACCAAGTTTCGCTGAATTGAAAAAAGTATTAAAAAAGGAAGATGGCCGTAGAATCACTGCCAATTATGGGTTAAACCCATTTCTAGGTAAATATTATCATACTGTATGTGAAAAGTGTTTTCATAAACAGTCCTCTTCTTCTCAATGGCTGTGTGCACAGTGCGGTCATCGCAAATTCATTAAAGGGGTTTCCGAAAGAATCAAGGAACTGCCCCCTACAGACCATCCAATCAGCCGACCTCCATATATCCATCAAGTGCCGCTGGATTTTATCCCGGGTATCGGGGCGAAAACATTGGATAAACTTATTCAATTGGTAGGAACAGAAATGTATATATTACATGAAGCATCGGAAGAAGAGCTGAAGGAATATGTAAAGCCTTCGATTGTCCAGCTCATTTTAAAGGCGCGAAAAGGGGAACTGGACATTTACTCAGGAGGCGGGGGCATATACGGAAAAGTAATGGCAGACTAGCGGTAAATACGAGATTCATCAATTTTTTGACGTTGTTTCGCATGCTTGTGATATTCAGCTGTTTTAATGCATCGAACTTTTTTTGGTTCCTAGTGATAAAATTATGGAGAGGAGGCTTTGCCTCCTCTCCATAATTTTATGTCATACAAATCTTACTCTATCATATTATCTAGTAAGGGAATGATAGGAGGAAGACCATGAAAAAGTTAAAACAGTTTTGCCTTTATCATATTCGGGAAAATAGCTCTATTTATTTGTTTACAACCGTTTTATTTTTAATGGGTGTGATCTTTGGAGCCATTGTCGTCAATAGTTTAAATTTAGAGCAAAAACAAGATCTTTATTTTTATTTGAATCGTTTTTTTGGACAGGTTGCAGCCGGGGAGTTTGTCAGCAAAAATGAGATGTTCCAACAAAGCTTCGTTCATAATTTGAAGTATCTTGGTTTTATTTGGGTTTTAGGAATTTCAATCATTGGATTGCCTGTCGTATTAGTGTTATTGTTTTTAAAAGGGATGATGATTGGGTTTACGGTTGGATTTCTAGTAAATCAAATGCAGCTTCATGGCTTCTTGCTTTCATTTGTCTCCGTATTGCCGCAAAATGTTTTTTTGATTCCGGCGTTCATTATTTTGTCGACGGTCTCTATCTCGTTTTCGCTCAAAGTCATTCGCCAGCAGTTTGTAAAAGGAGTTCATGAACCTATATCATCAGCTTTTTTGCGTTACAGCCTGTCTGCCGTATGGATGGCTCTGTTTGTTTTGGCAGCTTCGGGTTTTGAAGCCTACATGTCCCCATATTTAATGAAGTCAATTTTAACTTTTATTAATAAATAATAATTATTATAAAATAACCCATATCACTTCTAGATTATAATGATTTTATTTTGACACTTCCCCTACATCTGCTATAATAAAGTGAACATTCACTTGGCAAGTTTTTGATGCATAGAATATGCTAAAGGAGACAATTCGACACGCCGTCGCATTGTTCGTATTTATTCGCTTACTCCGGATAATAGTTGAACTTATCGAGTTTTTATGGGCAGTGTCCCCCGCTTTGCATACTTAAAGCAGGGGGCTTACTGCCCGTTAGAGTGCTATGTATATGGTATATAATGAAGTAAATGGCGAGGGAGGGGATTGTTTAATGGAAAGTCGAATCGAACGAATCAAGCAGCAGTTGCACTCAGCCAGCTATAAACTTACACCTCAACGGGAGGCGACTGTCAGGGTGCTCCTTGAACATGAAGAGGATCATTTGAGTGCAGAAGATGTGTATCTCCTCGTCAAGGAAAAGTCTCCGGAAATTGGATTAGCGACTGTTTACCGTACGCTTGAACTACTGACGGAATTGAAAATTGTCGACAAAATCAACTTCGGTGACGGTGTATCCCGATATGATTTAAGGCAGGAAGGCGCTGCCCACTTTCATCATCATCTTGTGTGCATTGAGTGTGGAGCTGTTGATGAAATCCAAGAAGATTTACTCGAAGATGTAGAGGAAATCGTTGAACGTCAATGGAATTTTAAAATTAAAGATCATCGCCTGACATTTCATGGTATCTGTTATCGATGCCAAGAAAAACATAAGGATGATGAACAATGAAATGGGGCCTTTTCCAACTAGGAGAAGGTTTTTATTTTAAATCGATGTATAAAACTTGTCCTGCTTGGCATATCTTCTAATAGCATAAAAATTGGAGGATATGAAAATGAAGGCTTTTATTCAATTGGTGTATCAAACATTGAAAGTGTTCATTTTGTTTACGGGTTTCACGTTTCTGTTTTATTACGGGATGATGTGGGTTCAGCAAGAGTATCAACAATATCAAAGGTACGACGAACCACAAGGGGCAGCCGTGAAAGTAGCGAACATGCAACCGGTAAACGAGCAGCCAAGCTGGATTGAAAGGTTGTTTCTTTTTTATCATAGCGGGGAGTAGAGGCCAGTGGAACTACATATTAAGGATTTTATGCATTATTTAATAGTGGAGCGCGGATTAGCGAAAAATACGATTGATTCCTATCAACGCGATTTAGTCAAATATGTCCAATATTTAAAGCATGTAGAGCAGTTGAGCGGTGTTAATGATGTGACGAGAGTGAATATTTTATCTTTTTTGAAACATTTACATGAACAAAATAAATCGTCTAAAACGATTGCTCGCCATATTGCGTCCATCAGGGCCTTCCATCAATTTTTACTACGGGAAAAAGCGGCAGAACAGGATCCTTCCGTTCATATCGAAACACCCCAGCTTGAGAGGAAATTGCCAAAAGTGCTAAGTGCAGGGGAAGTAGAGGCGCTTTTAAGCATTCCCAATCTTAGTACACCTTTTGGGGTAAGGGATAAAGCAATGCTGGAGCTTTTATATGCAACGGGAATGCGTGTTTCAGAGTTGATGAATTTGAATTTGGATGACGTTCATTTAACGATGGGATTCATTCGCTGTTTCGGAAAAGGGAGTAAGGAGAGAATCGTTCCAATCGGCCGGATGGCTGCGGGAGCGGTGGAGGCTTATTTAACTCAAGCACGATCGTTGTTGGTGAAAAAGCAGAAGGACGAAACAGCTCTTTTCGTGAACCATCACGGGAAGCGTTTGACACGACAGGGTTTTTGGAAAATTTTAAAGAAACTTGCGTTGGAAGCAAAAATTGAAAAAGAATTGACCCCGCACACGCTGAGACATTCTTTTGCCACACATTTATTGGAGAACGGGGCAGATTTGCGTGCGGTACAAGAAATGCTGGGGCATGCGGATATTTCGACTACTCAAATTTATACACATGTCACAAAAACGAGACTTAAAGATGTATATAATCAATTTCACCCAAGAGCCTAAAAAGACGTCAAGGAATCCACACCTTGGCGTTTTTTAAGTCATGTCTTTTTAACATTTTTTAGTTTGTCGAGATGGTATTTACCATCTCGACAAACTACAGAAAAAGTTCTATACTTAGGTTGTCAGACTTCTGACCAGTTATGCACGATAAGAAACCGCTTTCAGTTAAATGGGAACCCATGGTTTACATGGTTAAATATATATATAAAGGGAAAGTTACAAGTAAGAAAGATTTATAAATGGAGGGAATAAGATGTCTTCACATACATATAAACGAGTATTTCTCATTGTAATGGATTCTGTTGGAATTGGCGAAGCTCCGGACGCAGACAAATATAATGATAAAGGGGCTGATACACTGGGGCATATCGCAGAGCATATGAACGGCTTAAAGATGCCGAACATGGAGAAATTAGGATTAAGCAACATTCGAGAAATTAAAGGGATTGCTAAAGCAGATCAGCCATTGGCTTATTACACAAAAATGCAAGAGGCGTCAGCCGGGAAAGACACGATGACAGGTCATTGGGAGATTATGGGTCTTCATATTGATCAACCTTTTCGTGTGTTTCCAGACGGGTTTCCGGATGAATTAATTCATGAGCTTGAAGAAAAAACAGGCAGAAAAATTATTGGAAACAAACCTGCTTCCGGTACGGAAATTTTAGATGAACTTGGAAAAGAGCATATGGAAACAGGGGCTCTTATTGTGTATACATCTGCGGACTCAGTGTTGCAAATTGCGGCTCATGAGGAGATTGTTCCAATCGATGAGCTTTATAAAATTTGTGAAATAGCCCGTGAAATGACCTTAGATGAGAAATATATGGTAGGGCGTGTTATTGCCCGACCGTTTCTAGGCGAACCAGGCAAGTTCACGCGAACAGCGAACCGTCATGATTATGCCTTAAAACCGTTTGGACGAACGGTGATGAATGAGATGGAGGACGCAGGGTTTGATGTCATCGCAATCGGAAAAATCTCTGATATTTATGATGGGGAAGGTGTGACCAAATCACTTCGAACGAAATCTAATATGGATGGCATGGATAAAATGGCTGATACAGTAAAGATGGATTTTACAGGGTTGAGTTTTGTGAATCTTGTAGATTTCGACGCATTATTTGGCCATCGACGCGACCCGCAAGGATATGGTGAGGCATTGGAAGAATTCGATGCGCGCTTACCGGAAGTGCTGGACCATTTAAAAGAGGATGATCTATTGATTATCACTGCTGATCATGGAAATGACCCTGTTCATCACGGGACCGATCATACAAGAGAATACGTACCGCTCATTGTTTACAGCCCGCGTATGAATGGTGGAAAAGAAATGCCATTGCGCAGCACATTCGCAGATATCGGCGCAACGATTGCTGATAATTTCAATATCGAAATGCCAAAGTACGGAAAAAGCTTTTTGGCTGAGCTATCATAAATTGGAATAGGAGAGTTGAATATGAATCGAGAATTAATTGAAACATCGGCACAATATATTAAAGGGAAATTTTCTTCCACTCCAACAATCGGCCTTATTTTAGGATCGGGACTAGGGGTTTTGGCAGATGAAATTGAAGATGCCATTAAAATTCCATACGAAGAAATTCCCGAATTTCCTGTTTCCACAGTGGAAGGCCATGCAGGACAGCTTGTTCTCGGAACCATTCATGGTGTAGCAGTTGTAGCGATGCAAGGGCGTTTTCATTATTACGAAGGCTACAGCATGGATAAAGTGACATTTCCGGTCCGAGTGATGAAAGCGATCGGCGTCGAAACATTAGTCGTGACCAATGCAGCTGGAGGCGTGAATGAAGCATTCCAACCGGGTGATTTAATGATTATCTCTGATCACATTAATAATATGGGGAACAACCCATTGATTGGACCAAACGATTCTGCACTTGGTGTTCGTTTCCCAGATATGTCCGAAGCCTACTGCAAAGAGATGAGACAGTTAGCTAAAAATGTTGCCGGAACACTGAATATTTCAGTTCAAGAAGGTGTGTATGTAGGAAATACGGGACCTTGCTATGAAACACCGGCAGAAGTCCGTGCACTGCGGGTATTAGGTGGAGATGCAGTTGGCATGTCCACAGTGCCGGAAGTAATCGTTGCCCGTCATTCAGGGTTGAAAGTATTGGGGATTTCTTGTATTTCCAATATGGCTGCGGGGATTTTGGACCAGCCGTTAAATCATGAAGAAGTCATTGAAACGACGGAAAAAGTGAAAAAACAATTTTTATCATTAGTAAAAGGCATTGTAAAAGAATTGGCTTAATAATATTTATTCAAAAAAGAGGACAATAAGGAGGACAAAAAGGTCCGAGAAGTTCAAGGAAGCGCAGTCTTGAGCAACGGAGCGTATGCTGTTAATACGTGAGTAGCGGAAAGATAAGCTTATGAATCCCGACTAAGAACCACCACGTCCTGTGGCGAACGTCGGATCAGTACTTCCTGTACAAGTAAATTCGACGGTCATTTTTCCCGGCCTTTTTTGAACAACCTCTTAAATTCTGAATAGAGAAGGTGTTTCATATGAGAATGGTTGACTTAATTGAGAAAAAGCGTGATGGACGAGAACTTGAAACAGCAGAAATTCAATTCATCATCAAGGGATTCACAGACGGTTCAATCCCTGATTATCAAATGAGCGCTTTTGGAATGGCGGTTTTTTTCCAAGGGATGACAGAAAGAGAACGAGCGGATTTGACAATGGCTATGGTGGAATCGGGCGACCAAATTGACTTATCCGATATCGAAGGGATTAAAGTGGATAAGCATAGTACCGGGGGCGTTGGAGATACGACGACGCTTGTACTGGCTCCTTTAGTGGCGGCAGTTGGAGTGCCGGTCGCGAAAATGTCCGGTCGAGGATTGGGGCATACAGGCGGTACTATTGATAAATTGGAATCGGTATCGGGGTTTCATGTTGAAATTGATAAGCAGCAGTTCATCGATTTAGTGAACAAAAATAAAGTGGCCGTTATTGGGCAGACGGGTAATTTAACGCCAGCGGATAAAAAACTTTATGCACTTCGTGATGTGACAGCGACAGTCAACAGCATTCCCCTCATTGCAAGTTCCATTATGAGTAAGAAAATTGCCGCTGGAGCCGATGCCATTGTGTTGGATGTTAAGACAGGGGCAGGAGCTTTCATGAAAGATTTAGATGACGCGAAAGAATTGGCACAAGCGATGGTGAACATCGGTAATAATGTTGGACGTCAAACAATGGCTGTCATTTCTGATATGAGCCAGCCGTTAGGTTTTGCCATTGGAAATGCTTTGGAAATCAAAGAAGCAATCGACACGTTAAAAGGGCATGGTCCAACAGATTTGGAAGAACTTTGCTTAATTCTTGGAAGTCATATGGTATACTTGGCGAAAAAAGCAAACAGTTTGGAAGAGGCTCGCCATATGCTTGAAGAAGTCATTCAAAACGGCAAGGCCCTTGAAACATTAAAAGTGTTCTTAAGCGCACAGGGCGGTGATGGTTCAGTTGTGGATGATCCGTCTAAATTGCCGCAAGCAAAATACGTGATGGATTTAGAAGCGAAAGAGGATGGATACGTTGCAGAAATTGTAGCTGATTCAATTGGAACAGCAGCCATGCTTTTAGGTGCAGGCCGTGCAACGAAAGAATCTGAAATCGACTTGGCCGTAGGACTTGTGCTTAAAAAGAAAATCGGCGATGAAGTGAAAAAGGGTGAAGCACTTGTCACGATTTATAGTAACCAAGAAAATGTCGAAGAGGTAAAGGGAAAAATTTATGAAAGCGTGAAAATTTCCGCCGAAAAAGTAGATGCACCGCCTCTTGTATACGACAAAATTTCTTAATAGCAAAAAGAGAGCAGAAAGAATATCATTCTTTCTGCTCTCTTTTTTGATTATTAGTATAAAAAAGGTTTATTTGGTAAAAATAGGTTGTATAAAGAATGGAGGGTTATGGAGATGAAGCGATTTTTTTCATTTTCAGTCGTGTTAATAGTTCTTTTTTCTTTTCATACAACCGCCGCATTTGCCAAGGAAAAATCTACAGCGGAACTAGCTGAGAAGGCTAAATCAGCTGTTTTGATCGAGCGTGATACAGGCACCGTGTTATATGAAAAAAACAGCAACGAAAAGCTTCCGCCTGCTAGTATGACTAAGATTATGACAATGATTTTAATTATGGAAGCCATTGATGAAGGCAAAATCAAATGGAACGATAAAGTTCGCACAAGCGAATATGCTGCATCGATGGGCGGTTCACAAATCTTCTTAGAGCCGGGTGAAGAAATGACGGTCGATGAAATGTTAAGAGGTATTGCCATCGGATCCGGAAACGATGCGTCTGTTGCCATGGCTGAGCATTTAGCTGGCTCCGAAGAAGAGTTCGTAGAGATGATGAACAAAAAGGCAAAAGAGTTGGGGGCGGAAAATACTCAATTCCAAAACCCGACTGGCCTGCCTGTTCCGGAGCATTATAGTACAGCCTATGATATGGCCATCATGGCAAAAGAGTTGCTGAAATACGAAAAAATTACGAACTACACAGGTAAGTATGAAGATTACTTGCGTGAAAACACTGACAAGAAGTTTTGGCTCGTCAATACAAACCGTCTAGTTAAATTTTATCCTGGTGTGGATGGAGTGAAAACGGGATTTACAAACGAGGCAAAATACTGCTTAACTGCCACGGCCAAAAAAGGAAACATGAGAGTAATTGCCGTAGTATTTGGGGCTGATACACCGAAAGATAGGAATGCCCAAGTGACAAAGATGCTTGATTATGCGTTCAGCCAGTATCAAACAACCCCTCTTTATAAACGGGATGTAAAAGTCGCTTCTCTTAAAGTGAACAAGGGCGATAAAAAAGAGGTAAATGTAGTAACATCTGAACCGATTTCCTTATTAACCAAAAAAGGAACTTCGACAAAAGAGATTAAAAAAGACATCAAATTGCAAAAAACATTAGAGGCCCCTGTTCAAAAAGGACAAGAGATAGGAACGTTAATCATTAAAAAAGACGGGAAAGTCTTAAGCGAATCCCCGCTTGTTGCAGAAGAAGACGTTCAAGAGGCATCTTGGTGGGATCTATTTAAACGCACATTTTTCATGTTTACGCAAACATCGTAACTAAAGTTGACGAAAAATAACTAGTTTTGTCAGGCGGAAGGATTCCAATGGAAGACTATCGAAAGACTCTAAAGTGAAACTTTCAAGGGGGGTTTGAACCGTGAGTCTTTCCATAAATTTAGAAGTGAAGCATCATGTGTTGCTTGTGCGCTTAAGCGGTGAGCTCGACCATCATGCGGCAGATGAATTAAGAACGAAGATTACCAATCTTTTAGAGAATGAACCCATCCATCACATTGTACTAAACCTTCGGGATTTAAGTTTTATGGATAGTTCGGGACTTGGTGTCATTTTAGGAAGATACAAGCAAATCAAAAACAATGGCGGAGAAATGGTCGTATGCGCCATCTCCCCTTCCGTACAAAGATTATTTGAAATGTCAGGGCTATTTAAAATCATCCGCTTAGAACAAACAGAGCAAAACGCTTTGGCGACGCTGGGGGTGGCATGATGAAAAATGAAATGCATCTGCAATTTTCAGCGTTAAGCCAAAATGAATCGTTCGCCCGTGTAACGGTAGCGGCATTTGTAACCCAGTTGAATCCTACGATGGATGAAGTAACGGAAATTAAAACGGTTGTATCAGAAGCCGTGACGAATGCCATCATTCACGGATACGATAACAATCCCAATGGAACGGTCTACATCTCTGTTTATTTAATTGATGAGGGTACTATCGAAATCGTCATCAAAGATGAAGGAATGGGAATTGAAGATGTCGAGGAAGCAAAACAGCCGCTTTATACGACAAAGCCTGAATTAGAACGATCCGGAATGGGGTTTACCATTATGGAAAATTTTATGGATGAAATTTCAATTCAATCCTCTATCTCAAAAGGAACTACGCTTTATTTAAAGAAGCACTTAACAAAAAGTAAAGCTTTATGCAATTAAGGAGATCAGCCTATGGATGTGGAGGTCAAAAACGAACAGAGCCGAGGTTATTTATCCGATTGTGAAGTAAAAGAATTAATAAAACGAAGTCAGCAGGGAGACCAGGAATCCCGTGATCTTATTGCCCAGAAAAATATGCGGCTGGTATGGTCGGTGGTTCAGCGCTTTTTAAATAGAGGGTATGAACCGGACGATTTATTTCAAATCGGGTGTATTGGTCTCTTAAAATCGGTTGACAAGTTTGACTTATCTTATGATGTAAAGTTTTCGACGTATGCGGTTCCAATGATTATCGGTGAAATTCAGCGTTTCATCAGGGATGATGGAACGGTTAAAGTGAGTCGTTCATTAAAGGAACTGAGCAACAAAATTCGTAAGGCAAAGGATGAACTCTCCAAGACATTAAATAGAGTACCGACTGTTTTAGAGGTGGCCGAGTATTTAGACATTACCCCTGAAGATGTTGTCTTGGCCCAAGAAGCAAATCGTGCTCCCACTTCCATTCATGAGACCGTGTATGAAAATGATGGAGATCCCATTACGTTATTGGATCAAATTGCAGACCAGAATGAAGGAAAGTGGTTTGATAAAATGGCGTTAAGGGAAGCCATCGAGGAATTGGACGAGCGAGAGAAACTCATTGTTTACCTGCGATACTATAAAGATCAAACACAATCAGAAGTGGCTTCTAGACTAGGCATCTCACAAGTACAAGTTTCTCGTTTGGAAAAGAAAATCTTACAGCAAATGAAAAACAGGATGGAAGGATAACGTAAAAAAAGGGGGAATCCCCTTTTTTTACGTTATGGGTACCTAACACCGTTTTTGAAAAGGGATGAGGCTTTCAGCCTCATCCTCTTTTTTTTTGTGTGTGGAAATTAATGGATGTTTGTTTTTTGAATTAGAAAATTTAAGAAATAACATACTACTCATACGAGGAGAACCATTTGCAAGGTGTGATATACATGGAAAATACAGTTTATTTACGGATGCGTCACCGTGTGCAAGTTAATCCGAATGAGACGGTGAGGTTAGGACAGATTGCGTTAATCATTGCTCGAGTTGATACGAAAGAAAAGCTTCAAAAATTGCCCATCCATCAAGTAACGATGAGTGATCGCAATATTATTGTCGTTGATGTCATGAAGGTGATTGCTGAAATGAGGAAAGAGGACGCGGAGCTGGATATCCAAAACATCGGCCCGGCGCAAACCATTGTGGAAGTCATGTTTAAAAAGAAAAATTATTCAGGATTCTTTTTTGCTCTTGTATGGTTATTGCTCTTTATCGGAGCGGCTTTGGCCATCATGAACTTCCATGAGGATGTAAGCATGAGGCAAGTTCACCAAAAACTATTTTACATGTTGACTGGAGTAAAGGATGAAAAGCCGTTGTTGCTGCAAATACCGTACTCGTTCGGATTAGGTTTAGGAATGGTGCTGTTTTTTAACCATCTTTTTCGTAAACGAATCAATGAAGAGCCCAGCCCTTTAGAAGTCGAAATGTTTAATTATCAGCAAGATTTAGATCAATATGTCATTATGCATGAAAACAAAGAGAGTATGAAGCAAATTGATGAGCCTTAATGTGTTGTTCACCATTTTTATAGGATTTGCCGGAGGGCTGGCCGTCGGAGCCGGATTTGTTGCTTTCTTGACCGTATTAGGGGTTATTCCGAGACTCATGCAGTTAACAAAGACGATGAAATATGTACAGGGTTATGAGTGGGGCGTGATTATGGGAGCCATATGCGGAGGATGGATGAGCCTTCATGGATACGTATTGTACCTCCCCGGATTTATAGCGGTCATCGTCGGGGCTGCAAGCGGTATTTTTAATGGGATGCTGGCAGCTGCACTGACAGAAGTAATGAATGTACTGCCGATTTTGGCTAAACGAATCGGTGTGGAGGAAAGAATAATCGTTTTATTAATGGCTATTGTGTTAGGGAAGGTATTTGGTTCATTATTCCATTGGATCTATTTTGTTGATCATTGAACCCCCCTTTACATTCCTTGAGAAAGGGGTATTCTTGCAAAGTTTATAAGGTGAAGCTTCTTTCAATAGGAGGGTTTTACTGCTTGGCAGAGCGGGATAACAAAGAATGGAACGCAAACACTAGTTACAAAAAATATCGTATATTCAAGCGGAGGGAGTATAGGTGAGCAACCAGCAAAAATTAAAAGACAATTATAAAAAAAATATTAAACCCTATCAGCCGAAGCCGCCTTATTTTATGAATTGTCTAAAAGCGTTTGTCGTAGGCGGGCTTATTTGTGCCTTTGGGCAAATCATCGAAAATCTTTACTTACATTATTTTAACTATACGGAGGAGAACGTCGGAAATCCAACAGTAGCCACTCTTATCTTGCTTTCAGCCCTTTTGACTGGTTTTGGAGTGTACGATAAACTCGGTCAGTTCGCTGGAGCAGGTTCTGCTGTTCCAGTAACGGGGTTTGCCAATTCCATGACAAGTGCAGCAATGGAACATCGCAGCGAGGGGCTTGTTCTAGGAGTAGCGACGAATATGTTCAAGTTAGCGGGAAGCGTTATTACATTTGGAGTGGTGGCTGCTTACATCATGGGGATGCTGCGATATGCATTCAAAGCCTTTTTTTAAGAGAAGGGAGGAATGAATATGCGTCTTGTTGGAAAGCAAACATGGATGTTTGAAAATGACATTTACATTAACGCAACAGGAACAGCCGTAGGTCCTAAGGAAGCGGAAGGTCCTTTAGCGGAATCGTTTGATGTTACCCATACAGATTTACACTGCGGTGAAGACAATTGGGAGCTGGCAGAGAGGCTGTTAATGAAAGAAGCCATTGATTCTTGTTTGCAAAAAGGGAACTTGAACTATTCGGATATTGATTTCTTTTTGGCTGGGGATTTGCTCAATCAAAATGTAACGGCCAATTACGTGGCGAGGCAGAATCAAATCCCGTTTTTATGTATGTTTGGTGCCTGTTCGACTTCGATGGAAACGTTGGCTGTAGGAGCTGCTTTAGTAGATGGGGGATTTGCAAGAAAAATAATGGCGGCAACGAGCAGCCATAATGCAACAGCTGAAAGGCAATTTCGTTATCCGACAGAGTATGGGGGACAAAAGCCTGATACGGCTACCTTTACCGTGACGGGAGCAGGAGCGGCGCTCGTCTCACAAGAAAAAGGGTTAGTTAAAATAACGTCGGCTACTATCGGAAAAGTAGCCGATTATGGAATAGCAGATCCGTTTGATATGGGGTCGGCTATGGCTCCTGCAGCCGCTGATACGATACGGCAGCACTTGGTGGACACCAATCGCTCTCCATCGTATTACGACCTCATCGTAACAGGTGATTTATCAGGAGTAGGGAGCCCTATCTTGAAAAAGCTGCTTCAAGAAGAAGGTTATGATGTATTCGATGTTCATAACGACTGCGGATTGATGATTTACCGGCCCGATCAAGAGGTGTTTGCGGGGGGGAGCGGATGCGGTTGTTCGGCAGTCGTTACATACGGCTATATTTTAAATGAATTAATAAAGGGAAATTTCCAAAGAGTCTTTGTTGTAGCGACAGGTGCGCTGCTAAGTCCGACCATGATTCAACAGAAAGAGACCATTCCTACTATTGCTCATGGAGTTGTCATTGAGGCGTTGGAGGGAGGCGATTAAATGGAATATGTCATTGCATTTTTAGTTGGAGGAGCAATTTGTGTAATCGGTCAATTACTATTGGATATCGCTAAACTAACTCCCGCCCATGTAACAAGCTCTTTCGTCGTCGCTGGAGCCGTGCTGGATGGCTTTGGGCTTTACGATAAGCTGATAGATTTTGCGGGAGCGGGGGCTACCGTTCCTATTACGAGCTTCGGCCACTCGTTGCTGCACGGAGCGATGGAACAAGCGGAAAAACACGGATTCATCGGTATTGCGATGGGGATTTTCGAGCTGACTTCAGCAGGCATTGCCTCAGCCATTTTGTTTGCCTTTATCGTTGCTCTAATCTTTAAACCGAAAGGATAAAGAAATATATGGAGAAAAGAAGGGTTATTGTCATTACAGATGGCGATGAATATGCCGAAAAAACCATTGAATATGTAGCGAAGCAATATGGAGGCCGCTGCATTTCGCAATCGCATGGAAATCCAACGAAATTAACGGGACCTGAAATCGTAAAACTCATTATGAAAACCCCTTATGATCCGGTATTTGTCATGTTTGACGACAGCGGTTTTTTAGGCGAAGGAGCGGGGGAACGGGCTTTGAAATATGTCGTGAACCATGAGAAAGTGGATGTGCTGGGCGTGATTGCTGTAGCCTCTAAAACACATCAAAATGAATGGACAAGGGTGGATGTGAGCATTGACCGCTATGGGGAATTGACAGAATATGGAGTAGACAAAAGTGGTATTGCTGAATTTGAAATAGGCAGAATAAATGGCGACACCGTTTATTGCCTGGATAGTTTGCAAGTGCCGATTGTGGTAGGAATCGGTGATATTGGAAAAATGGCAAGAAAAGATGATATTAAATATGGTTCCCCCATCACAATGAAAGCCGTGGAAGTCATTTTAGAAAGGAGTGGATACGGTGGCAGAACAAACGAAACAAAAAACAGCGATTTACACGAAGGTTCATGAAAATGATAAATGGTTCGTAGAAAACGGGAGCATGAACACAAGCTTCGATGTAGGTGTACGCAAGCTGCTCATTTTGGACCGTGAAGTGCATATGTACTATGTCACAGGACTTTGTGATAGCAACTACATTATTCAAATCGCCGACCAGCTTGTAGAAGTAAATGACCATGAAACAGAAAAAGCAAAAGCGAAAGCGATTATTGAGAATCGTCTCATTCATCAACAAGTTACGCCGATTGAATATTTAGAAGATGCACTTGATACGATTTTATCAGGGCTGATTGTCGTATTGATTGATGGAGAAGATACAGGTTATCAAGTGGATGTGCGAAGTTATCCGGGGCGCGGGCCGGAAGAGCCTGACACAGAAAAGGTGGTTCGCGGGTCACGGGATGGCTTCACCGAAAACATCATTATTAATACGGCATTAATGAGAAGGCGTATTCGAGACGGACGGCTTCGTTTTGAAATCATGAAAGTGGGAGAACGTTCAAAAACAGACGTGGCCGTCGGCTATATAAAAGATATAGCGGATCCGGGATTAGTTGAAGTGGTGAAAAAGGAAATTCAAATGATCAAAACGGATGGTCTCACGATGGCAGATAAAACGATTGAAGAGTTCCTTGTGAAACAAGGATACAATCCTTTTCCGCTTGTACGCTATACGGAGCGTCCGGATGTGGCCGCCGAGCATTTGTTGGAAGGACATGTTTTAATCGTAACCGACACGTCTCCAAGTGTTATTATTACGCCGACAACATTATTCCACCATGTTCAGCATGCCGAGGAATTTAGACAGGCACCTGCTGTAGGTACATTTATTCGTTGGATAAGATATATTGGCATTTTAGCTTCGGTTTTTTTATTGCCTTTATGGTTTTTATTTGTTGTAGAACCTTCGTTATTACCGCCTAGCCTACAGTTTATCGGGCCGAATGAAAAGACAAACATTCCGATGGTTGTTCAAATTTTCATGGCGGATATCGGAATAGAATTTTTAAGGCTTGCCGCCATTCACACTCCAACTCCTTTATCAACAGCCATGGGCTTAATTGCGGCCGCGTTAATTGGTCAAATTGCCATTGATGTAGGCTTGTTCGTTCCAGAAGTTATTTTATATGTGGCGGTTGCGGCGATTGGCAACTTTGCTACTCCAAGCTATGAACTCAGTGTGGCGAATAAGATGGCGCGCCTTATATTGCTGGCGGCGGTTGCGGCATTCCACACTCCTGGCTTTGTTATCGGTACAACTTTATATATTTTGCTGCTGGCAAGCACTCGCTCATTAAACACGCCATATTTATGGCCCTTTATCCCTTTCAACCCCAGTGCTTTCAAAGGGATTGTGTTTCGAACTTCTAAGCCGGGGGATAAAGTTAGACCGAGTGTTATCCATCCCCAAAATAAATCGAGACAACCCGGTTAATCTTTAATAGAGTTCTGTTGTTCAAAATTTATATATGTCTTATGCAAAAAAGATTATATTTTCCGTTGTAAGAATGTGGTTGCATCACTTTTCTAGATGTGATAAGGTTGTTTTAATCAAGTAAAGTAATCAATTGATGAGGCAGTTGTCAGCTCAAGAGCTGATTAGCTGTCTCTTTGTCTACATTGATAAAATGAATGGCCTATTAGTGAGAGCCGATGGCTGTTCAATTAAGATCTATTCAATTAGGACTACTTCCCGTTAGAGTGGGATAAATAATAAGGGAATGAGGTAAGGATAATGGTGTTTTTGCATGGAACAAGTAGAGTGAATGAACATGGCCATTTAGAAACTGGGGGAGTGGACACCGTTAAATTAGCCAAGGAATTTGGAACTCCTCTTTATGTGTATGATGTTGCGTTAATTCGTGAAAGGGCCCGCCAATTCAAGGATGCATTTGCACAACATAACATAAAAGCCCAGGTAGCTTATGCAAGTAAAGCCTTCTCCACCATGGCGATGGTACAGCTTGTACAAGAAGAAGGACTTTCATTGGATGTTGTATCCGGAGGCGAATTATATACGGCGCTCGCGGCAGGATTTCCGCGTGAGAAAATCCATTTTCACGGCAACAATAAGAGCAGAGCGGAATTGGAAATGGCCATCGAGGAAAACATAGGCTGCATTGTCGTCGATAATTTTTATGAAATTGAATTATTGAAGGAACTAAGCGATACACATCAAAAGAAAGTTCCCGTGTTACTGCGCATTACACCGGGGATTGAAGCCCATACGCATGATTATATCTTGACGGGGCAGGAGGATTCAAAGTTCGGTTTTGACTTACAAAATGGACAAGCGGAACAGGCGGTTCGCCAAACGTATGAAGCGCCCCAATTTAATTTGCTTGGTTTACATTGTCATATCGGTTCACAGATCTTTGAAACGACAGGTTTTATCATGGCGACGAAAAAGATTTTTGAAAAGTTAAAAGAATGGAAAGAGAGCATCAGTTTTTTCCCGAAGGTACTGAATTTAGGGGGCGGCTTCGGAATTCGATACACAAATGAAGATGATCCGATTCCTGTAAGCGAGTATGTCAATGTCATCATCGAAGAAGTGAAAAAGCAAACAGAAGAGATGAAAGTGGCTATTCCAGAAATTTGGATTGAGCCGGGGCGTTCTTTAGTAGGCGATGCAGGGACAACGTTGTATGCAATCGGCTCGAGAAAACATGTACCGGACGTACGCGAATATGTATCGGTAGATGGGGGAATGAATGACAATATTCGCCCTGCTTTATATCAAGCCAAATATGAGGCAGCTCTTGCAAACCGTATGAATGATGAAATGGATGAAAAAGTCTCCATAGCTGGAAAGTGCTGCGAATCTGGAGATATGTTGATTTGGGATGTATCATTACCGAAGGCACAGCCCAATGATTTGCTGGCTGTATTTTGTACAGGTGCTTATGGTTATTCCATGGCCAGCCACTATAACCGCATTCCGAAACCTGCAGTTGTATTTGTGGAAGATGGCGAGGCACAGCTTGTGGTGAAGCGTGAAACGTACGAGGATCTTGTTAAAAATGATTTACCCTTTAAATCAAAAGTAAAAAACTAACAAAGAGGGTGACGAAAAAGGGAGGGTAGTCTCCCTTTTTCGTCACCCTCATGAAATGGGTCGCCATGTACATATGACGGCCTATTCTGTTTATCTGTATAAGCAATTCAGCTCTCTAACATTATTCATGGTTTTTATGCTACTTAGGGCCTTTTTGGTTCTCGTATTTTAAATTGGATAAAAGGATTTTTCCATAAACCACTGACTATCCTGTGTAGGCGGGCTTGTCAGCGGTTTATTCATAAATAAGGGGACATGAGTACTTTGCTCATGTCCCCTTATTTATGATTAGGCAAAAAGTGCACGAATGGCATCTAGTAAGCTATTTAAAAAATTTTGCAGCTTCTCTAAAAAAGTTTGGCCTTCTTCAGATTGTAAAAAGGTAGAAATTTTTTCTTTTGTGACGTTTAATTGGTCCTTCACTTGGTTCCAGTCAATATCCATCTCTTTTAGTTTATTGAAAAAGTCCACCAGCGTATCGAGTTCCGCAGCTGTTAGGGTAATGCCGAGCTCCTGTGCCATTTGCTCGATTAAAGCGCGTAAATCAGCTTCTGTTTTCGGCTCATTTTTGGCGATTTCGTCCTTTACTTTCGCCATTAATGCAGCAGCATTTTCAGCCCCGATTGAATCGCCAAGCTGGGCAGTTTTGACCATCTCTTCATTCGCGACTTTTTTAATTTCTTCCGGAATTTTTTCATTGGTCGTTGTTTCATAAGCTTTCATAATTCCTGTCAAAGCGGCAGTGCCGGAAACTGAAAACGGCGCTGTAATTTGGATTTCAGCATCTTTGACTCCGGCTGTAATCAAAGCGTTTGTGTACATTTCATCTGTTACCCATGTAATGTTATTCGTTTGGACACTTAACCCCGAATCTTTGGCGCCAATCGTAATGCTTGCCGATGAAATGGCACGTGAACCGATTTGCGCTTTTGGAATGAATTCTCCCAGGTAGTCATGCTCCTCTTTATTGGATACAGTAATGATCTGGGCGTTTTCTGGTACATCCAGCTCCGCCAATATATCATTTTTTTGCTGATTCGTTAAATTCTCTCCTATTGTGACAATGACATCACCTTCTGCCGCATCTGCCAGGCTGACTGAAGGAACAGCCAGCATCATTGTTATCGCCAAAAACATGGCTTGTAATTTTCGTTTCAAAGAAAAGACCTCCTTTTAATACATGCAACCATTCATATTATAGTATGGTTTGGTGAAATATGATAGAAATTATCTGGGTGACACTATATTAGACGGATGGAAGGAGGGGGAGGTTTCAAAAAAGATGAAAGAGAGAAGGTAAGATGAAGATATTGGATTTGTCTCTTGAATTGTAGTAGAATGAATGAAGAATTTTATATTGGAGGTTACATAATGAAAAAAGCAAGCATTGAAATGCAAAATGGCGATAAAATCATGATTGAGTTATTTCCAAACGAGGCTCCTGGCACTGTGGAGAACTTCGAAAAATTAGCAAATGAAGGGTTTTACAACGGCTTGACATTCCACCGCGTTATTCCTGGATTCGTTTCTCAAGGCGGCTGCCCGTCTGGAACAGGCACAGGAGGACCTGGGTACACAATCAAGTGTGAAACTCAAGGAAACCCTCATAAACATACAGCAGGCGCTTTATCTATGGCTCACGCAGGTAAAGATACGGGCGGAAGCCAATTCTTTATCGTTCATGAGCCGCAGCCGCATTTGAACGGTGTCCATACCGTATTTGGACAAGTAACAGAAGGAATGGATGCTGTATTAAAAATGAGAAATGGCGATGTAATGAAAGAAGTTAAAGTTTGGGAAGAGTAAAAAAAGAACGGCCCCGAAATTCGGGGCCGTTCTTTTTTAATGAAACGCTTTCATCTTCAGGTTGTCAGAAATTTATTTTCGGTATAAAATTTTCAATAGGTGCAATCGACTAAATAGAGGTGTATGATTTTGAATAAAAATAACTGGACTTTATTTTTTATACTCATTGCCATCAGTATAATATGGGGATTCATTTATTGGGTATATATTGTGTAATAAATACCCATATGTATTGTATGTTGATAACACATTCTAAATTATGTATCATAAAATACAAATATGACTTTTTAGTTAAAAAAATTACGATTTGTTTAAATCTGTCTCACGCATAAAGGAAAAGTTAAGTCACAGCGGGTATTGATTCACGTAAGAAAGTAAATGATAGTTTTCAACAATGAGGGAGAAATATATGCTTATTCGGTATAAGAAAAACTACGAAAAAATTGCCATGGGGCTTTTATCGTTCATGCCAACGGAAAAAGACCTTAAAGCATTGCAGCAGACGATGAAGGAATATGAACAAAATGATCGATGGAAGCTTTTTTTATGGAAAGAAGAAGATGACATTATTGGAATTGCCGGAATTGCAATCGTTAGTGATGAAGAAATGGAAATTCAGCATCTTAGTGTTAACCCCTCCCATCGCCAACAAGGGATTGGCAAACAAATGATCAAAGCGCTTCAGTCTCTTCATCCGAACATGGCGTTGAAACCAAATGCGTATGTAGCTCCGTTTTTTGTGAAATGCAATATACTTAAAGACGAATAAATAACAAAACGCCAGGCAGAAGGAACTGATTATTGCCTGGCGTTTTGTTTATGCTCCAAATTTTTTTGGCGCTCAGCGATGACTGAAGTACGGTCACGGAGCTTATGGCGATGAACCAATTCGGTATTCGCTGCATCTGAACTGCTCCACCATGCCAGCCCTTTTTCTTCGCTTCTTTGCTTGCATAATGTTGTAAGAGAAGGGTCTGATATCGGTAAAAAAAGGCTATTGTACTTGGTTTGATGTTTGATTTCTCCCGTGCGTCTATGTAGAGATAGTACAAGCGCATCGTAATCAAGTCCAAGCTTTTTTATTTCCTCCTCTTCGTTATGAAGGATGCGAAGGGCGCTTTTCATCATCCGGTAGGCTCCATTATAATTCTCACGCCTTTGATGATATAAAGAAACAGCTATTTGAATGAGTCCTACCCATATGGCTTGACGCTTCTCGGGCAGTTCTGATTTCCAGTGTTCTTCTAAAATTTCATGACATTCAAAATAATCGCGATCGGCATGGAAATGCACAAGATAATCAATATAGGCTGCAGGATAGTTCATTAGAACACTCCTTTCTGTTTTTGTAATATGAGTTTAACATATACAGCTGGACAACAAGAAAAAAGTGTTCAGCAGGAAGGCTGAACACTTTTACGTTATATTAAAACCAAGTGCAACCAACGATAATCAATAAAATAAATAGTACAACAATCAATGCAAATCCGCTTCCGTGACCGAAACCTTTGTCACCCATGATAATTCCTCCTTAAAGTTAGGATATTTCATTTGCAATGTCATCATATGTTAAAATTACTCAGATGTTTGGGCGGATGACCTAATTTTCATATATAATTTCTTATTGGACATGTTCTCATAATGGACTATACTTAAGAAGGAAAACGGAATAGAAAATGTAATGGCAAAATGTTGGTGGGATGATAGTGGAATATAATGTGAAAGTGGACGCATTTGAAGGGCCGTTAGACCTTCTGTTGCACTTAATAAATAGATTTGAAATCGATATTTATGATATTCCGGTAGCTCAAATTACCGAACAATACATGGGTTATATCCATACGATGAACGAGCTTCATCTGGATTTAGCCAGCGAGTATTTAGTCATGGCTGCAACGTTGCTGGCGATCAAAAGCAAGATGCTGCTGCCTAAACATGAAGATGAAGCGATTGATGATTTAGAGCAGTTGGACGGCACCGAAGATCCGCGCGAAGAGCTCATGCAGCGGTTGATTGAGTACCGAAAATATAAAGAGGCCGCACAAGAATTGAAACAATTGGAAGAAGAGCGAGGACAATTTTATACGAAATCGCCGAGTAATCTCAGTCACCTTGCATCAGAGGTACAGTTGGAGAATAAAGATTTGGATGTTACGCTATACGACATGTTAAGCGCCTTTCAAAAAATGTTGAAACGAAAACAGATTCAGAAGCCTTTAAAAACGAAGATTACTCGTCAAGAAATTCCGATTGAACAACGAATGGAGGAAATTTTAAGCGATTTAAAAACGTTTCATGGGAAAAAACGTTTCTATGATTTGTTTCCTCATACGGAGCGTGAATATGTTGTTCTCACTTTCTTAGCGGTATTGGAACTCATGAAACATAATCAAATAGCTGTTGAACAACAAGACAATTTCGACGAGTTGTACGTTTCGTATTATGAAAGGAATGAAGACGCGTGAATATGACAAACTATAAATCTATCATTGAGAGTCTGCTGTTTGTAGCAGGGGATGAAGGTTTGTCGCTTGCTCAAATATGCGCTGCCTTAGCCATTCAACAGGAAGAGGCAGAACGCATTATCGAAGAGATGCGTAAAGACTTTAAAGAAGAGAATAGAGGAATTGAAATTATAGAAATGGCCAGCACCTATCAACTGGCAACTAAAAAGGAAAATGTAGAATATGTGAAGCGTCTGGTAGATGCTCCTTCCACTCACACACTCTCTCAGGCAGCGTTAGAAACATTGGCAATCGTAGCGTATCGTCAGCCGATTACAAGAGTGGAAGTTGAAGAAATTAGAGGAGTGAAAACGGAGAGACCGCTCCAAACACTTGTCGCTAAAGCTCTGATTAAAGAAGTGGGAAGGGCAGATGGGGCAGGAAGAGCGATTTTATATGGAACGACAAAAGAATTTCTATCGTATTTTGGTTTGAAAACCATTCAGGAGCTCCCAGAGCTGTCCAATCCGCTGGAGACCGAGTCGAACGAACAAGAAGCAGACTTGTTTTTTGAAAAATTCCAAGAAGTGTTTGAGTAAAGAAACTATTATATTCTACCTGAATTATGTGGTAATATTATAAAAAACAACGATTTTGCAAAAAAATTCTCATTTGTTGCAAATGATGGCAGGGGGACGGACAATATGGCAAATATGGTTGTCAAATCACAAATTGAACTTGTAGAACAAAAGCTGGCATCTTCGGTTAAAGAATTGAACCAGTATTTAAATCACGTAACCATTTTAAGTTTAAAAGAAGAGATACAAGGAGAAGAAAGTGATTACGCTCTTTTATTGTCTAACTTGAGAAGACTTGCAGTTTTTTGCGAAGAAGGCTTGGATGCATGCCGTGTCATTTCTGGAACGGAACCATTCAGGAAGGCAGCTGCCGAACGCACGCTTTATCGTATTTATCATCAATGCATTGAAGAATTTTATAATCCGAAGCATGATCTATGGTACGAAGACAGCCGTTCCGCTTACACAGGCCGGAATGCCATCAAATATCGCAAGGCAGCCCCTCCATCAATTGAAAGGTTGATTTCATCTATGGAAAGTGATTTTCAGCTTATGAGAGAAGAACTGCAGTTTTATGAAACGGATTATGTAACAAAGATGACACAATCCCAATAATATTAAAGAGTCGGCAAAAACCTATAAGGGAGCTTGCCGACCGTTTATATGAGAATCTTTGTCGGTTAATTCAAGATGTAAGAACAGGAAAACAGAAATAGAATAAAAAGCTGTAATGATGTTAGAAAATGAAGATGAATGATATGGAAACACTCATATCAGCTAAAGCCAATAGTCAAGAGAGACTCGGTAAAACCGAGATTTTTCTTGACTATTTGTTTATATATGGATGATTGAGCGATGCTTTCACATTTTTCCCCTCCCTGAATAGGATAGTGACGATGAGAGGGGAGGAGGCTTTATGATGAGTATGACAGAACAAATAAGACAGTATTTGCTCGAGGTAGAAGAGTGGTTAGAGGAAACGAAGCTGTGGCTAGAACGTGAGACAATAGAAGATGATTCTTTGCTTGAAACGCTGGAGGACTTTAAGAAAGAAGTTCAAAAGCAATTAGAGGCCCACATTTTAGATGGGAAAATGTTAGAGGAAACAAGCGATCACTTGCATCAATTGAGTGAGCGTGTCCAACCGTATTTTGCAGACGAAGAACGGGTAAAGGAAAGTGTTCCGATTGGACAGCACCGACTGCCGCCCCTGCCCTATGCATATAATGCATTAGAACCTTACATTGACCAAGAAATCATGAGGTTGCATCATACAAAGCACCATCAAAGCTATGTTGACGGTTTAAACAAAGCAGAGAAAATGATGAAGGAAGCAAGAGAAACGAAAAACTATGACTTGATTAAGCATTGGGAGAGGGAGGCGGCTTTTCACGGCTCCGGTCATTATCTTCACTCTATCTTTTGGGAGATTATGAATCCAAAGGGCGGAGGTAAGCCGTCGGGAGCGTTGCTTCAGCAAATTGAAAAAGACTTTGGAACGTATGAACAATTCAAAAAGCATTTTTCCGAGGCAGCCAAAAAAGCGGAAGGTGTGGGCTGGGCTCTATTAGTTTGGGCTCCGCGTTCCAGAAAATTGGAAATTTTACAGGCTGAACGCCACCAATTAATGACTCAATGGGATACGATTCCATTGCTCGTATTGGACGTATGGGAGCATGCTTATTATTTGCAATATAAAAATGAACGCGGTCAATACGTCGATAATTGGTGGAAGATCGTTCATTGGCCGGCTGTGTTAAATAGATTTAACGAAGCGAAAAAAGTGAAGTGGCAGCTGTATTAACGAAAACAAAGAAAGGGGCTGGCGGGGAAGCGCTGATAAACGTTTCCCCGCCAGCTGCATTTCAGGTTTTTTTCTAAAGAATGGCTGCTTTTTGATTTTGAACTTGCACGTAAATCAGGTAAACTAAAGGGATGAGTCAAAAGTATCGTATCTTTTGGCTTATGGTTTGCTTGTTGAACACATGGTTTTCTATCAGTGAAAGAGATTTCATTCATAACCGTTCAAGACAAGCATAAACTTGTACAAACAAGCAAAGGGACGGGATGATATGAATGAAACGAATTAAAAATAAAACATTAACCAAAATAGGCTTGTTTTTAATGGCCGTTCTTCTTAGCTTTCATATATTCATACCTCCTGCATCGGCAGGGAGTGTGAGCGCACAAGGTGCCGTTTTAATAGAACAGCACACAGGAAGGGTACTGTATGGAAAAGATGCTCATAAAAAGCTTCGGATTGCGAGCATCACGAAAATTATGACCGCTATTCTGGCGATTGAATCTGGAAAAATGGAGGATACCGTAACGGTTAGCAAGAATGCCGTCGGTACGGAAGGATCTTCTCTTTATCTTGTACCAAACGAAAAAATCAAGCTTAAAGACCTTGTGTATGGATTGATGCTTCGTTCAGGAAATGATGCGGCTGTGGCAATTGCCGAATATGTAGGAGGAAGCTTGGATGGGTTTGTATACCTTATGAATCAAAAAGCGCGGGAGATTGGCATGATGAATACGGAATTTGCGAATCCCCACGGTCTGGATGATCATGAAAATCATTACTCTACCGCATATGATATGGCCATTTTAATGAAATATTCGATGGACAATGATCAGTTCCAGGAAATTTCCGGCACGAAATTGTATCGTTCTCCTCACCCGGAGGAGGAGTGGGACCGCGTATGGAAAAATAAAAATAAATTGCTTACAAGTTTATACCCATATTGTACAGGCGGAAAAACAGGATATACAAAGAGAGCAAAGCGAACGCTTGTCACAACAGCTTCAAAGGATGGAATGGATTTAATCGCAGTTACATTGAATGCCCCGAGTGACTGGGATGATCATATTTGGATGTATGAGATGGGTTTTGATAAATTTGAGCCAACGAAAGTCGTCAAAAAAGGAAAAGTCAACGATATTAACGATCCGTATTATGAAAAGAAAGTATATGTGAAGCGGGATTTTGTCTATCCGTTGGAAAAGGACGAACTGGATTCAATCAAGCTTGAAGCGACTTTGATCAAGCCGAACAAGGAATTATGGAAAGATGAACAAAACATCCCGGATATTGTTGGGCGTCTCGATATTTATCAGGAGGATGAAGAAATCGGGAGGCTGCCCATTTATTATAAAAAAGGCTTAAGTATGGATGAAGATGAATCCTTTTTGGAGAAAGTCAAAAATTTATTTCTATTTATTTTAGGAGTGCAATCGAATGGTTAATATCATTTGGATGTTATTAACTCTAATCGGTATCGTATTTGCTGTCGTAAACGATAAGATGGATGAAGTAAACAAAGCCATTTTTCAAGGTGCTTCTGAAGCGGTCACAATCAGTATCGGATTGATTAGTGTATTGGTATTTTGGCTTGGGATGATGAGCATCGCTCAACAAGCCGGAATTTTGGATAAGCTTGCTGCTTTGTTTCGTCCCATTGTGGCGAGATTATTTCCTGATATACCAAAAGATCATCCTGCTATAGGTTATATTTTATCGAATATGATTGCCAATATGTTTGGATTGGGAAATGCGGCCACTCCATTAGGGCTTAAAGCGATGGAGCAGCTTCAAAAGCTCAATGGAGACTCAGATGAAGCGAGTCGTTCCATGATTACCTTTCTTGCCATCAATACATCCAGCTTGACCCTTATCCCGACAACTGTCATTGCGATTAGAATTACATACGAATCAGCCAATCCCGCCGAGATTATTGGAACAACGCTGTTAGCTACCATTTGTTCTGCAATTGGCGCGGTTTTGCTGGACCGTTACTTTTATTATAGAAGGGCAGGGAAAGGAGGAAGACGCTGATGGTCATCATTAATCAAGTTTCGCTTTTTCTTATTCCGCTCATTATCGGCGGAATCCTGCTTTATGCGACATGGAAAAAAATTCCTACGTATGAAGCGTTCGTAGAAGGAGGAAAAGAAGGAATTCAGCTTGCATTTTCTCTTATTCCTTTCCTGGTGGGGATGATGGTGGCCATTTCCATCTTCCGGGCTTCTGGGGCGATGGAGTATTTCGTCTCCTTCATAAGCCCGGTTTTGCAGGCAATCGGTATTCCGCCGGAAATTGTTCCTCTCGCTCTTATCAGGCCCATTTCAGGCACAGCGGCATTGGGACTGACAACAGATCTCATTGCTACGTATGGACCGGACTCGTTTATCGGACGGCTTGCTTCAACTATGCAAGGAAGTACGGATACGACCTTTTATGTGCTGACCGTGTACTTTGGAGCAGTCGGAATCAAGAAAATGGGAGATGCCTTAAAGGTGGGCTTGCTTGCGGATGTAGTCGGCTTCGTCGCTTCTATTGTAATCGTTACCCTTGTCTTTGGATAAGCAAGTTTCAAGTGCCCACTTTCAGGAGGATGACGGGGAAGCATGATTTTTATGCTTCCCCGTCATCCTCTTTCTTTTTTTGTAGCCGATATACGTCTAGAATGCTTGTTATATTGCAAAACTAATGGAATAGAAGACTTGTACAATTAACGGCAAACAAGTAAGATGTTACAAGAGGTGAAAACAATATGGAACGATTGCAAAAAGTGATTGCACACGCAGGTGTTGCATCAAGAAGAAAAGCAGAAGAGCTCATTACAGAAGGAAAAGTGAAAGTAAACGGGAAAGTGGTCAAGGAGTTAGGAGTAAAAGTAGGACCTAACGATCGAGTGGAAGTTAATGAAATTCCCCTTGAGAGACAAGCGCCTGTTTATTTCTTATTTTATAAACCGCGCGGTGTGATTTCGAGTGTGAGTGATGAAAAAGGAAGGAAAACGGTTACCGACTATTTTCCTCATGCAGAAGCACGCATTTATCCTGTCGGCCGCTTAGATTACGATACATCAGGTCTGTTATTGTTAACAAATGACGGCGAGTTTGCCAACCTCCTTATGCACCCGAAACATAAAATTGAAAAAGTATATATTGCCAAAGTAAAAGGCATCCCGTTTCGGGAGAAAATCAAACAGCTTGAGAAGGGAATTCGTCTAGAAGACGGCGTGACCGCTCCGGCACGGGTAAAAGTGGTATCGGTCGATAAACGAAAGCAGACAACCATTGTAGAATTGACCATCCATGAAGGAAGAAACCGTCAAGTACGCAGAATGTTTGAAGCCATAGGCCATCCTGTTATGAAGTTAAGACGGGAGCGCTATGCTTTCTTGGATTTAAAAGGGTTGAACGCGGGTGAATCTCGCGAATTAACGACTCACGAGGTCAAACAGCTTTACGTATTAGCCAAATCGGCTCAATAAAGATTCGCAGTTCTACCGGCGGTGCTCCTTTTAAGGGGGTGCCGTCCGTTAGAGTGTTATGGAAAGCTGGTTGAAAAACCCTATATTTCTATAGTGCGTCACATAACCTTCATAATCTTTTCAAGGTATTTAAGTTGAAAAATGTTATAATTTATACTGTATTTTCAGAAATGTTTTTAGAGGAGACTTGCCATGAAAAATCGTCGTTTAGTGATGAGAACGGTTATTTTGGCTGTACTCCTGGCTGCTTTAGGATATACATTATATGTTAACTTTTTTACAAGTAAAGAAAAAGTGGCAGTAGGGGATACAGCGCCTGACTTTGTATTGTCAGACTTAGAGGGAAATGCCCACCGCTTATCCGATTACCAGGGAAAAGGGGTATTTTTAAATTTTTGGGGTACATGGTGTAAGCCTTGTGAAAGAGAGATGCCCGCTATGGAAAGACAATATCAAGTTTACAAAGATCAAGGTGTAGAAATTTTAGCTGTTAATGTGGACGAAACGAATATAGCGGTTACAAAATTTGCGGAACGTTATCAATTGACGTTTCCCATTATGATCGATAAAGGGTCACAAGTGTTAAATGCTTACGGGGTTGATCCGTTACCGACGACGTTTCTGATCGATAAAGAAGGAAAAGTCGTAGATGTGTTTCTTGGTGGTTTGAATGAACAGAAAATAAATGAATACATGGAAATGATTAAACCGTAAGGAGTTGTCAGCAATGGAACATGCAAAATGTGAATGCGGGCATCCCAACCCTCATGGTACGGTTTTATGTGAATCATGTGGAAAGCCCGTAAGTGAAGAACATTCAAAAAAACTATTGGACATGCGATACGAGGGAAGTGCAAGGCGCTCACAAACGTATAACAAAACGGTCATCGACAAGATTTGGAATTTCTTTTCGTCTGTCAAAGTCGGTGTTTGGCTTATCGTCATTACGCTTGTCGCTTCCGCTTTTGGAACTATTTATCCGCAGGAAATGTACATACCTCCAACGGTCACACCTGCAGAGTATTATGCAGATCAGTATGGATGGACCGGAAAATTATATTATGAACTAGGATTTCATAACTTATACGGTTCATGGTGGTACCTGATTTTGGTCGCTTCCATCGGAATTTCTCTTGTCATCGCGAGTTTAGACCGGGTTGTTCCTCTTTATCGTGCCCTCAACAAACAAGGGGTAACCCGTCATGACAACTTTTTAAAGAGACAACGTTTATTTGGCATCAACACGGAATGGACCGAACAAGACTATGAAACGTTGAAAAATGGGTTAAAACAGCGACGCTATAAAATTCGTGAAGAAAACGGTAACATTTTAGCCGAAAAAGGCCGATTCTCGAGATGGGGTCCCTATGTCAACCATGTCGGACTTATTATCTTTTTGATTGGGGCAATGCTTCGTTTCTTTCCGGGTATGTACGTCGATGAGGTGCTTTGGATTCGCGAAGGGGAAACAAAGGTTATTCCTGGAACAGAAGGGCGTTATTACTTAAAGAACGAGAAGTTTATTTTTGAGACATATGATAAGGAAAAGTCGGGGGAAGTATTCGATAATGCCATCAGCCGCGCAGGTGACGGAATGATTGCCAAGAACTATCAATCTAACGTCATGTTGTATGAACGGAAGGGCGAGATTATTCCAGGGGTTGAGCCTGAATTGAAAAAAATAAAAGAACATCAAATCCGTGTCAATGAGCCGCTGAAGCATGACCGATACGCCTTATATCAAGTGGATTATAAGCTTGATGAATTAAGTACGATGTCGTTTAATTTGACGGACAAACAATCTGGACAGCCATATGGACAGTTGAAAGTAAATTTACATGATCCTCAATTAAAATATGATTTGGGAAATGGCTACCATGTTGAACTGCTAAGCTATTTTCCTGATTTTTATTTTGATGATGATGGAAATCCGAATACAAAAACGAAAATTCCGAACAACCCCGCGTTTGTTTTTAAAATGTTCACCCCTGACCGTCCAAAAGGGGAAGTGAGCTTTGTTGCCATTCGCCAAAATTTGGAGCCGCTCGGTGACAATAAATATAAAATGTCGTTTGCGGGAATTGAAACGAAAAATGTTGCCGGTCTTACGGTCCGTAAAGATTTAACATTATGGATTTTGGGAATCGGAGGAGCCATTTTCATGATTGGGGTCATCCAGGGGATGTATTGGAATCATCGACGCGTTTGGGTGCAGCGAGTAGGGCAGGAGCTTTGGCTTGCCGGACATACGAACAAAAACTGGTACGGACTCAAAAATGAAATTAGTGCCGTCTTGAAAGATACAGCTATTTTAGCGCCTGAAGATCAGGCGGATAAAGAGAAAAAAGTAAGCTAAGAGGAGGGACTGGAAGGTGGACCTGGCTAGTTTAAGCAGCAACCTGTTATATACAGCATTTATTTTATATCTCGTCGCAACGTTCTTCTTCGGAGGAGCCATTCGGGACAAGCGCAGCGCAGCCAACGTAAACCGATGGTCAAAGCTCGGTTTTTTAGTGACGATTATCGGGTTTATTGCACAGCTTGGCTATTTTATTGCAAGGTGGGCAGCATCCGGACATGCGCCTGTCAGCAACTTGTTTGAATTTACAACTTTTTTCGGGATGATGCTTGTCGGAGCTTTCATCATCATTTACTTGATTTATAAAGTGAGCATGCTTGGTTTGTTTACGCTGCCGATTGCCATCTTGGTCATTGCATATGCCAGCATGTTTCCGCGAGACATTTCACCGCTCATTCCGGCTTTGCAAAGCGATTGGCTTCACATTCATGTGACGACTGCCGCAGCCGGTGAGTCGATTCTTGCCATCAGTTTTGCAGCGGGATTGATTTACTTGATTAAAGTGCTGGATCAATCAAAAGCAAGTAAAAAGACGTTTTGGCTGGAGTTTATTTTATTCTGTCTCATCAGTGTTGTTGGCTTTGTCTTTGTGACAACCTCATTTAAAGCAATGGATTATGAAGCCTCGTTTCAATGGGTGGATAAAAATGAACAGCAAGTAGAAGAGACGTACAATATGCCGGCGCTCGTCGGATTACACGAAGGGGAGCTTAAAACGCCAGGACGCTTTGAGCCTTTCGTGGACATGCCGGCTATCATTAATGCTGAAAAGCTGAATACATTAATTTGGTCTTTAGTCAGTGGACTTGTTTTATACGGTGTTTTACGCCTTGTTTTAAGAAAGCGAATTGGTGCTGCGCTTCAGCCGCTTGTCAAAAATACAAATTTGGATTTGCTCGATGAAATCGGTTATCGTTCTGTCGCGATCGGCTTTCCTGTGTTTACATTGGGAGCCCTGATTTTCGCGATGATTTGGGCACAAATGGCATGGACGCGATTTTGGGGCTGGGATCCAAAAGAGGTATGGGCACTTATTACGTGGCTATTTTACGCGGCTTTCTTACATTTGCGCCTGTCAAAAGGCTGGCATGGTGAAAAGTCAGCGTGGCTTGCCGTAGTAGGGTTTGCCATCATTATGTTTAACTTGGTGGCGGTCAATCTCGTGATTGCCGGTTTACATTCATACGCGTAACAAAGTGGAGATGGATCTTTCCGTTTATTTCGTTGAGCAGCAGCGATATGGCGAAAAGGTCCATTTCTTTTATATATGAAGAGGGTTTGCTTAAAATTTCAGAAATAGATATAGGGAAATTAACAATCAATCTAGATATCAAAAATCATTTTCTGTACACTAGAAGGAGGAGGAATAAAATGATGCAAAATGAGATGAAGGTTTTAATTGTTGATGATGAAGAGAGAATTAGACGACTATTGAAAATGTATTTGGAAAGAGAAAACTATGTGATTGAAGAAGCGGAAGATGGAGAAGAAGCGTTGGAAAAAGCTTTAGCCAATCACTACGATTTGATTTTGCTTGATTTAATGATGCCTGGAAAAGACGGGATTGAAGTTTGTAAAGAATTGCGTGAGAAAAAAGCGACACCAATCATCATGTTAACGGCGAAAGGGGAAGAAATCAATCGGGTGCAAGGCTTTGAGGCCGGAACTGATGATTATATCGTAAAGCCTTTCAGCCCGCGTGAAGTAGTGTTGAGGGTGAAAGCTTTGTTGCGAAGATCTTCTCCTACTACCTATTTACAAACCGAACCGAGTGCAAAAGATTTGATTGTGTTTCCCCATTTAACGATAGATAATGATGCTCACCGCGTCACAGCTGACGGTCAGGAAGTAAGTTTGACTCCTAAGGAATACGAGCTTTTATGCTTCTTGGCGAAAACGCCTGATAAGGTGTATGATCGGGAGCAATTGCTTAGAGAAGTATGGCACTATGATTTCTTCGGAGACCTGCGTACGGTTGATACTCACGTCAAGCGTCTGCGTGAAAAATTAAACCGCGTTTCCTCTGAAGCGGCTAAAATGATTGTAACGGTTTGGGGAGTCGGTTATAAATTTGAGGTTGGCAATGAATGATGTTTTGGCGAAGCGTTGTTGTTAAACTGTGGTTTACTATTTTATTATTAGTTTCTTTCGTTTTATTTACTTTGACGATTTTATTGCTCGAGTTCTTTGAAAATTATCATGTAAATGAAGCGGAAAAGGAATTGACAGGAAGAGCGGTCAAAATCTCTCACATTCTGGAACGAACGGAATCGGGAGAAATGGGATTGTCCATCGTTAATGAATTGATGGACGATTCAAGCCTTGTGATGATCCGAAATCAAGATGCGGCACCTGACTTTATGAATGTAGGGGAGAATGAACAGGCTGAAATAGCCGAGCTTTTCAACAAAGATAAAACGTTGAAGAGCGTCATTCAAAAAGGGAAAAGGGTTCAAAAGAAAACGTATCTCGGCAATGGGACAGTTGAGGATGCCGATCATTTAATTTATATGGTAGGCGTTCCGCTGTCATTAGAAGGAGAGCAGGGAGCAATTTATCTATACCAATCCCTTTCTTCAATTACAGCACCATCTAAACATACGACGAAATTCATTTTTCTTGCTGCCGGAGTGGCCATTATTTTAACAACGATTTTCGCCTTTTTCCTTTCAACTCGTATTACAGCACCGTTACGTAAAATGAGACAGGCGGCTTTTGAGGTGGCAAAGGGAAAATTTGATACGAAGGTACCTATTTTAACACATGATGAAATTGGTGAATTGGCGATTGCGTTTAATCAAATGGGACGGCAGCTAAAATATAATATTAATGCCCTCAGCCAGGAGAAAGAACACTTAGCGAATATTTTAAGCAGTATGGCGGATGGGGTCATTACATTAAGCCGAGACGGTTCCATTTTAATTACAAACCCTCCAGCCGAGCGTTTTTTACAGGCGGCAAATTATGAGCAGAATGATAAGCAGCAAAGCGAACTTCCTGTGAAAGTACAGCATTTATTTCAACAGGTTGTGGCATCGGAAGAGGAACAGAGCATTGAAATGAACATTCAAGGACGCAGTTGGGTCCTCTTAATGTCTCCTTTATACAATCAAACGACGATTCGAGGAGCCGTTGTGGTTGTCCGTGACATGACAGAAGAACGAAGACTGGATAAGTTACGGAAAGACTTTATCGCCAATGTCTCACATGAATTGCGCACCCCCATCGCGATGCTTCAAGGGTACAGTGAGGCAATCGTTGATGACATTGCGAGCACAGACGAAGAGAAGAAGGAAATTGCCAAGGTTATTTATGATGAATCTCTTCGTATGGGACGTCTTGTCAATGAACTGCTGGATTTGGCTCGTATGGAAGCTGGGCATATCCAGCTATATACGACCAATGTCTCTATTGCCGATTTTTCAGAAAGAATTGTACGAAAATTTCAAGGGCTGGCAAAAGAAAGACAGGTGAAAGTCGAACTTGATCAGCGAATGTCAGCTGAAGACGAGGGTGTGTTTGACCCTGATCGGATGGAACAAGTGCTGACTAATTTGATTGATAATGCCATTCGCCATACGCAAGAAGGCGGGCAAGTGTTATTGCAGGTGGGCAGTCATGATAATGAGCTGCTGTTCAAAGTCCGGGATAATGGAGCCGGCATTCCGGAAGAGGATTTGCCATTTGTGTTCGAACGTTTCTACAAGGCGGACAAAGCAAGGACGCGAGGGAAATCCGGCACTGGTTTAGGACTGGCCATTGCAAGAAATATTGTTGAAGCACATGGAGGAACCATTTCAGTACACAGTAAACTTGGAGAAGGAACGACTTTTTCGATTAGCCTTCCATGTGAAATCGACCATACGATATAAGAATGAATAATCAAAAAGGTAAAGGTGTTCTATGACAATAACGCGGCATGTTATTGTCATAAAGCTTAAAAGGGAATCTGGTGAAAATCCAGAGCTGCCCCCGCAACTGTAATTGTGGACGAAATAAGCAAATACCACTGCATAGAAAAGCTATGCGGGAAGGGCTTAAAGTAGGAAGAAGCAAAAGCCAGTAGACCTGCCTTGCCTTTATATAGTTTCGCCTCTTCGGGGAGCAGGAAGTGGAAACGATGAAATATGGATGTTATCCTATTTTTTCGTGGTAAGCTTATCCTCTAAAAAGGATAGGCTTTTTTATTTATGGATCAGAAGGAGTTAAGCAGTTTGAAAGAGATTAAAGAACCGTATCGTTTATTTATCGCCTATATGGTCAGCGCAGGTTTTGTTACCATTGCGCTCTTATTGGGCATTAGCATTGGATCGATTCATATTCCCATTTTGTCCATCCTTACCATCCTCGGAGAGTTTTTATTTCAACCATCCGTGCCGGCTGAGCATTTGGAACAAATGAGGACATTGATTATCTCCATTCGCCTGCCGCGTGTCCTGTTAAGTTTTTTGGTAGGAGCCGCTCTTGCTGTGTCCGGGGCTGCGTTGCAGGGGTTGTTGAAAAATCCTCTTGCCGACCCTTATACGCTCGGTGTTTCGTCGGGCGCGTCTCTAGGGGCTGTTATCGTATTGTTTTTTCATCTCCAGTTGCCGGTCCTGGCAGGATATACCATGCCGTTTGTTAGTGTATCCATGGCATTGCTGACATTAATTTTCATGATTTTTATCTCGACCTCCGTCTTAAAAAGAATAACGGCAGAGTCCATGATTTTAATTGGCATTATTTTAAGTTCCTTTTTAAGTGCGGTTATTTCCCTTCTGATTGCCTTATCAGGAGAAGAGCTGCGCCAAATTGTGACCTGGCTGCTTGGCAGTGTGTCCATGCGCGGCTGGACCTATATAAAATTGTTTTTGCCTTTTTTTACAGCGGGTATGCTGATCTTGTTTTTATACTTAAGAGATTTGAATGTTTTAACATTTGGAGATGAAATCGCCCAGTCTCTCGGGGTAAATGTTTGGAGATCGAAAATCCTCATTTTATTTGGTGCTTCTTTATTGACGGGAGGAGCCGTAGCTGTGTCTGGTACGATCGGTTTTGTTGGATTAGTGGTTCCGCATGTTACTCGCCTTTATTTAGGCTCCAACTACCGCCATCTTTTACCTTTATCTTTTTTGAATGGCGGTGCTTTTTTAGTGTTGGCTGATTTAATTGCAAGAACGGTCATTACGCCTCGTGAGCTGCCGATTGGCGTCATCACGGCTCTTGTGGGAGCTCCGGCTTTTGCGGTTTTATTTATCCGTAAATATCGAAACTGATTTGTAACCTTTTATAGAGAAAAAACGACTAAAATAATGAGAGCGGGAGGGAAGGGCGGTGGACGCGGTCTTTCAGCAGCTTTACGAAAAGTATCATCAAGACCTGTTTCAATTTTTATTATATATGGTTCGGAACCGAGAGTTGGCAGAGGACCTTTTACAAGAAGTATATATTCGTGTCTTAAAATCCCACGAACACTTTGAAGGCAAAAGCCATGAAAAAACTTGGCTGTTCGCCATTGCCAGAAATACAGCCATTGATCATTTCCGGAAACAAAAAAACTGGAAACAAAAAATACTCGATGTGTTTGATTGGAATAAAACTCCTTTAGTGGACAACATGCCATTACCGGAGGAAGTCGCTATGCAAAAGGAAGAAATTCAACGTATCTATGTATGTCTGGAGAAATGCACGGTGAATCAGCGGGCGGTCATCATTTTGCGTTATATTCAATCACTTTCGATTGCAGAGACGGCACAAGTGCTGGGGTGGACGGAGAGTAAAGTAAAAACGACTCAACATCGTGCTATCCAAGTATTAAGGAGAAAGATGGAAAAGTGGTCATCAAGAGAAGAAGGCGGGGATAAACATGAGACAATGGGAAAAAAAGCAAATTGAAGAATTGCTTACCCGCATGCCGAAGCTGCAAGATGAGCGTTCTGCACAAGACGTGTATCGAAATGTACAGCAACGCATGGAGAAGAGTGATGGAAAGCCGAAAAAATTTTGGATAATGCCCGGATTGGCATCAGTGGCTGTGGCCTTGCTTTTAGTTGTCTTAGCTCTCCCTCTTTTACCTATTCAGGAACAAGAAGCTCCAGTTCCCGGACAAAATCAACTAGTCATGGAAAAAGAGTTAAATTCGGCTGTGAAAGGAGAGCACCTGAATAGGAAAGTATCGGTAAACCCCTCTCTTTTAAAACCTGAGGGCAAGAAGTATATTACGGTGGCAGCACCGGGTCAAAATATTCAGTTTGTTGTTCCACTTACTTTTATGGTCAAACAGGAAGGTGGCACGCTTGTTCAAACTTTGGAGGGAACAGCGGCGGCCATGAATGAAGAAAGGTTGGGCCTTTCCGAAAATATCATTCAAGACTTACATATTAGTGATGATGAAAACAAAGTGACTGTGCAAGTAGAGAAAGACCATCCATTTGGGAACGGATCAGCATCGGAAAATATGTTTATCCATTCAATTGAAGAAACATTTCGCTGGCTTCCGTATGATAAAGTAGAATTTACAACAGATGGTCATAAAGGGATACGTTTAGGGAATATGGGGGAATTAACCGAGCTTCCAATCAACCGTTTTTTACAAAAAGCTTATTTGATTTATCAATCGAATGAAGACTATCCCAAACTGCTGGTTCCGACAGTAGAATCCTATGAATCACTTGCGGCGGCCATGGAAGCAATGAAACGAGACGATGAAAGATATGAACTTCGTGCTTCTATTCCAAATGATGTAGACATTAAAGAGATTGAGGCTGACCATTCACATTTAACGGTGAGATTCTCTGAGAATACGAAGCTCAGCGATGAAGAAAGTTATGTGTATATGCTGCATGCTATCATGCTCGCCGCCCGCGAATTTGGATACAAATCCGTTCAATTTGAAGGTGGAATCACAGAGAAAATAGGCGATATCACTTTGCAAAAGCCGCAGGCAGTTCCGGAAGCGCCTAATGTAGTGATGATAAGAGATGAACATGAATGAAAAGTGGAAAGTCTTTGAAGGACTTTCCATTTTTTAGGTCTATAAAATGCGGGAAATGCGTAAAGTATATGTATGTACAAAACATACATAGGAGGAACATAATGGTTGACTTTGTAAGACGTATTTTAGTGGTAGTAATTATGGCATTATGCATCGGTTTGTTATTTGTCAGCGGGAAAATGGCAAAAGCCGAAAAAGAGGAAAGCTGGCAATGGCCCGTAGAAGGAAAAATTACCGATGTATTTGGATCGCGTAATGCACAACATCATGGAATCGATATCGCCGCACAGGTGGGGGCCGATGTTGTTTCTGTAAACGAGGGGGTCGTGTCGCGTTCCTATTTTTCGGATACATATGGACATGTGATTTTTATTGAACAGGCCAATGGTTATGAAACTGTTTATGCTCATTTGCATAAACGGTTTGTTTTTGAAGGAGAAAAAGTACAAGCCCTTCAAAAAATAGGAGAAGTAGGAAATACGGGCCGTTCATCAGGAGCGCACCTGCATTTTGAGGTTCATAAAGGTTCTTGGAATATTGATAAAACGAATGCGCTAAACCCGCTTTTAATGTTAGACAAAAAACGGTTATATACGTATTTGGACGACCAGTATACAAGCCAAGAAGTATTTAGTCAAATCGTACAAGAACTCCCGGCGATGGATAAAGTGGAAAAAGTTGTACAAAAAGGAGAAACGCTGTGGGCGCTTGCCAATCAATATAAGGTAACGGTCGAACAGCTGAAAGAATGGAATACCTTACAAAATGACCATATTTATGAGGGACAAACCCTTGTGATTTACTGAGTGAACAAGACGAAAGGGGCATGAATGTTTTCATTCATGCCCCTTTCGTCTTGTTCATAGGTCGATTTTATGGACTTTGACAATTTCTTCTACACTTTGCAGCGTTGAAAGAATGGTATCATCAAGCGGTTTGTCGAATGAAAGCATCATAATCGCTTCTCCGCCTTTTTGTTTACGTCCCACTTGCATTGTCGCGATATTGACATGATGATCCCCGAGTACTTTACCGACTTTACCGATAACCCCCGGCTGGTCTGTGTGAAGGATATAAAGAAGATGCCCTTCAGGATAAAAATCAATATCGAACGATTGAATGTTGACGATGCGAGGACCATAACCCTCCACATATGTGCCTGTGATGGTAAATGAGCTATGATCGCCTTTGACCGCTACTTCAATAATGTTTGCATATCCTTGTGTTTCATGGGATACTTTTTCACCAAACGTAATGCCTCGTTGTTTGGCTACCATCGAAGCGTTGACTTCATTGACCGGGTGATCGACACGAGTTTTTAAAAAGCCGGCCAACACGCCTCTTGTAATATAGTTTGTTTCTAAGTCAGCGACAGTTCCCGCATATGTTACAGCAATTTCTTGGACCGGCTCTTTCATGCATTGGGAAATGATCGATCCCATTCGTTTAGTTAATGTTGTAAACGGGTAAACTTTTTCGAACACTTCTTTTGAAATAGCTGGTAGATTAATAGAAGAGCTCACAGGTTTTCCTTCAAGAAATTGAAGCACTTCAAAAGCTACATCTTCTGCAACGTTTAATTGTGCTTCTTTTGTAGAAGCGCCAAGATGCGGTGTAGTCACTACTTGTTCAAATTGGAGCAATTTATTATCAACGGGAGGTTCCACTTCAAATACATCAAGAGCAGCCCCTTTTACATGACCGATTTCTAAATAATGGACAAGCGCTTCTTCGTCAATAATGCCCCCTCTTGCACAGTTAAGCAAATAGACGCCTTTTTTCGTTTTTGCAAGTGTTTCACGATTAAGCAAGCCCTTTGTCTCTTTTGTAAGCGGAGTATGGACGGTAATGATATCTGCTGCAGCCAATAACTCATCTAATGAGACAGAGCTTACTCCAAGTTTCTCCGCTCTTGTTGCGGTTAGAAAGGGGTCAAATACACAAACTTTCATCCCAAATGCCTTTGCCCGTTTCGCGATTTCTGAACCGATACGGCCAAATCCGACAATGCCAAGCTGTTTATTATACAACTCTGTGCCGACAAAAGCTGAGCGATTCCATTCCCGTGATTTCACAGAAGTGTTAGCCTGAGGAATGTGGCGAACGAGGCTTGCCATCATAGCGAAAGTATGCTCCGCTGTGGAAATGGTATTGCCGTTTGGTGCGTTGATTACGACGACTCCACGCTTTGTAGCCGCATCGGTATCAATATTATCGACACCAACTCCAGCGCGTCCAACGATTTTCAAGTTGGTCATTTTAGTTAACAGTTCTTCCGTTACTTGTGTCGCACTTCGAACAAGAAGAGCATCATAAGTATGTAACGAATCTTCAGCTTCGTTGACTTTTTGTTGAACAACTTCAATATCTTTTGCACTTAGCAATGGAGCCAAACCTTCACTGCTGATGGCGTCAGCCACAAGAATGCGATACATCGTAACCTCTCCCTTTTTAGGATCAAATATTTGATAATTTAACATAATTTAAAAATTCTGTCAATTTAAATTGTAAAACGTTCATCATATTAACATTACACTTTAGTATAGTCTAAAAATAAGACAATGGAAAATGAAGAGGAGTAAAAAACTATGCTTCTCGCACTCTAGCGGATAGCAAAACCTCCACGGGGCGGGATTTCTCTTTATTGTATTCTTATATAGAAAAGCCGCTCCTTATAAAAAAGCAATTTTCTATTTATTCCGCTCTCATCGAGCGTGAAATTTCACTGATGGGCATTTTTATTACTAATATTGAAGTAAAAGAGCGACGACCAAAATGGATTTTCATTTACTTTTAATTCGAGATAAGTTATAATGGGTCATGATAATATTATATGGTCTATCTTCGGGGCAGGGTGAAATTCCCGACCGGCGGTGATAAACATGATGTTTTAAGCCCGCGAGCGGCCTTTTGGCAGCAGGATTTGGTGTGATTCCAAAGCCGACAGTACAGTCTGGATGGGAGAAGATGGAGGTTCGGACATTCAAAAAAGGCAGACATTGAATGTTTGTTTGAGCATGCTTCTATTTCTCCCTCATCTATTTTAGATGCAGGGAGTTTTTAGTTTTGAGCATGTTTTTGAACCTATCCTCTTTTCGAAGGATGGATCGAGAGAAGGAGAGAGGAACATGAATCGAGTTAACAGTACAAAAAAATTAGTAACATTGGGGATGTTAAGCAGTATTTCCTATTTACTGATGATGTTGAATTTTCCGTTACCAGGTCTGCCGCCGTTTTTGAAGATCGACTTTAGTGAAGTACCGGCGCTTATTGCCGCCATTATTTATGGTCCTGTTGCAGGTATTATTGTGGAGGCAATCAAAAACTTCCTGCACTATTTAATTCAAGGCAGTATGACAGGTGTGCCGGTAGGACAATTGGCCAACTTTGCAGCAGGGCTTTTATATATTCTGCCAGTTGCTTATTTATTCCGCAAGTTCCGTACGGCAAAAGGACTGACTTGGGGACTTGCAGCGGGAACGGTCATCATGACTTTGTTGATGAGTGTGACGAATTACTATATATGGCTGCCTGCATACACACTATTTTTACAAGCTCCGGCCTTATCAGGAGAGGATGCAAGACAATTAATTGTAATGGGCATTATGCCGTTTAATATGATTAAAGGGATTCTAACGGGTATGATTTTCGCTTTGCTGTTTGCAAAGATGAAGAAATGGATTACCGAACAAACAGCATACTAAAGAAAAGCGGAACGAGCCCGTTTAGCTCTATAAAAAAGGGATCCTATTAGTAGGATCCTTTTTTATGGTATGATTATTCAAATTTCGTTGCGTCACCGTCAAATGCTTCATCAGCCACTTTAATGGAGTCAGTAGGACAGCCTTCTTGAGCATCCATCATGTCGTCTAATAAAACATCAGGAACTTCAACGATTCCTTGGTTATCATCTAAAGTTACGAACGCGATGCCTTCATCGTCGTAATCGTAAATGTCTGGTGCAGCTGCTCCGCATGCACCACATGCAATGCAAGTTTCTTTGTCAACAATTGTGTACTTTGGCATAACAAGACCTCCCATAAATTCCCTCATCTAATATGAATAGCTACCCTTTGATGAAGCTGACTAATTATATCTTCGTTATTATTTTAAAGCTGTTTTTACAACATTTCAATAGTAAAGTCAATGATAATAATTATCATAGGAAAGGCTTTTCCGTATAGTGATACCCTTAATCCATAAGAAATAAACGTGGAAAAACATACACGACACGTCTTTTGGTACAATAAAGTCAACCAGCCATCAGGAAAGGGGGAAAAAGATGAACTATTTAACTACAATGATTTTATATGGATTAGAAGCGTTTAAAGGGGAAAGGACCGCCTATGCAGTCTATCATTTGTTAATGGGAAAAAAATCAGCTCAAACGATTCAAGATGGGAAGTTATATCGTCTTTCCTCTTTTTTTCAGAGCTTTCCATATTTAAAAAAAGACTCCTTTTCCCGATATGTAAAACAATTGAAAGACCAAAAATATATAAAAGAAAAAGAGGAAGAAAAAGACAAATGGACCGTGACGGAGGAAGGGAGAACCTATTTGCAAGAACAATTACAGCGTTTCCCATTATCTCCGTATATAGATGGCTGGAGGTATATGAATATAAGTGGGTTATTTTTTATACGCCTTACCCTGCTTGTTCAGACTCTTTCTCATCTAGTTTATAATGAGTCCTACTTTCTGCCTGTATCACAGGACTTGAAAGTACAAAGCTGGATGAAACATTTTTTGAAACGCCAGCATGCATCAAGGAATGAATTGGCCAAGCAATTATTCTTAGAGCTGCATGCATGTTTGGATGGATGTCTGTCGATGGAAGCAGATGTCTTTTTGCTTCAATTTTCCGGTTTCCAAAGGGCGGGTCTTACGAAAAAACAAATAGGGGATGGGTATGGAATAGATGAGCACCGGGTTCATTATATCCAATTGAGCGTCTTGCACTATTGTTTGCAGAAGGTAATGGAGACCCCCTCATCTTATCCATTGTTAAACAGCTTAATTCCTGAGGCGGACTCCCCTGTTCCGTTGACCGTTTCTACCATGAAAACATGGGGGTTATTAAAGCAAGGAAAAACGGTGGACGAGGTGATGGCAATTCGCCGTTTAAAAAGAAGCACGATTGAAGATCACCTTGTTGAACTTGCTTTGTTTGTTCCAGCTTTTTCGATTGGTGAATATGTACCGGAGCAATTGCAAAGGCAGATTGTTTCCGCTATCGAGACATTAAAGACAAATAAGCTCAAGGAGATTAAAGAGAATCTTGGTGAAGATGCCACCTATTTTCAAGTTCGCATCGTCATGGCGAAATATTTCAGCTAGAGTTTTCGTGTCCATCTCTATTCATTCTATAAAGTTGGAAGTATAATGAAATAAAAACATGATGAACATTTAGAAAAGCGGTGATAGATTGAGCATCGAAGAAGTTTTAAGACATAAATTCGGTCATAGCCACTTTCGTTTAGGACAACGTGAAGTCATAGAAACCATTTTGCAGGGGGAGCATGTTGTAACGGTTTTGCCGACAGGAACAGGAAAGTCGTTATGTTATCAATTGCCGGCTTATATGCAGGAACGGCCTGTTTTAGTTGTTTCACCTCTTCTTTCGCTCATGGAAGATCAAGTACAGCAATTAAAGGCGAGCGGAGAAAAAAGAGTGATTGCGCTAAATAGTTTTCTATCCAGAAACGATAAACAACAAGCGCTGCAGCGCTTAGGGGCTTACCGGTTCATTTATGTGTCACCGGAGATTTTGCAAAATCCTTTTATTATCGAAGCGTTAAAAAAAGCGAACATCGGGTTATTTGTAGTGGATGAAGCTCACTGCATTTCACAGTGGGGACATGATTTTCGTCTTGATTATTTACATTTGGGAGATGTATGGGTATCTTTGGGCAAGCCTACATGTTTAGCTTTGACAGCGACCGCTACGGAAGATGTGATTGAAGATATTATTACCCAATTGAAGCTTACAAATGTTCACAAACTCATTTATTCCGTCGATCGTCCCAATATTGCGCTGCAGATCCAAAAGGCTGATGATATTCCACATAAAAAAGAGCTGCTTTTAGAGTATGTAAAAACATTGAAAACACCGGGAATCGTTTACTGCTCAAGCAGATTGTGGACAGAAGCGCTGGCCCTGTTCTTAAAAGAAAACGGCATTGGAAATGTTGCTTATTACCATGGCGGGATGGAGCCGGATCAGCGCATGCTCATCCAGCATCAGTTTGTGCAAAATCAGCTCGATGTCATATGCTGTACAAGTGCATTCGGGATGGGCATCAATAAGGCCAATATCCGATTTGTCATTCATTTTCACTTGCCGACGCAAATGGAAGCCTATTTGCAAGAGATTGGGCGAGCGGGACGGGATGGGAACAATAGTCTCGCTGTTTTGCTATACAATGAGACAGATGATGAACTGGCTTATTCATTAATGGACATGGAACTTCCTCATCCTGACGTCATTAAGGCCGCTCTAATGTATATTAAATTTTTTAAGGACAAGCACCCTCAAATGATAGAGTTATCTTCTATGGAACAATATCTTTTACAGGCTGTCCGCATAGATGAGATTCATTGGAGGTTCATCCGCTATCATTTGGAAAAAAACGGTGTGATTAATGGATTAGCGGTGAATGCTGATTTTGATGTAGACCAACTCTATCGCATTATTACCCACGTAGCATTAGACAGGGTGAAAAGAAAACAAGGAAAGTTCCAGGCGATTAAGCAAGTGGTCGGGCAAAGCGGCTGCCGTCGTGAAAGGATTCTGTCCTATTTCAATCAAGAAATGGAAGGACGTCCGGCCAATTGCTGTGATCAATGTGGAATTGATTTGTTTCATTACCAAAAAACGAAGAATGAAAAAAATCAACAGAGATGGGAATTTAAAGGATGGAAGGAGGAACTTGCTTCACTTCTTCGTCAAAGTGAATAAGAAAATGATATGTTTAACAATCAGAAAGAACTCATAAAAAATTTAACGGATCGCGAATTGTTATTGAATTTATACGTCACGCAGGCGATTTTGCTTAGCATCGCCTTTGTCATCGGCGTGTGGAAATATGATTCTTTCGCATCTTTTGCAGGACTTTGGCAGTGGAACTCCTCTGACGTATGGATCATAGGAGGGATAAGCGGAATTTTAGTGGTCGCTCTTGATTTATTCCTGATGAAGGTGCTGCCCCAGGAATGGTATGACGATGGAGGCATTAATGAACGGATTTTTCGGCATCGTCCCTTGTTTCATTTGTTTATTTTATGCCTGATGATTGCTTTTACCGAAGAAATATTATTCCGTGGAGTGCTGCAAGTTCATTTCGGGCTTTTTTGGGCAAGTGTTATTTTTGCTCTTGTACATGTGCGATATTTATCGAAAGTATTCTTGCTGGTATCTGTCGTTGTCTTAAGTTTTCTTCTTGGTGTCCTTTTTTCATGGACCGATAATTTGGCTGTCACGGTCACAGCTCATTTTCTCATTGATTTTCTTTTAGCGTTACATATCAATAAGAGTTCAAAAAGGAGGACAAAAAGAGCCGAGAAGTTCGAGGAACGATAGACTCGAGGACCGGAGCGTATGGTTTCAATACGTGAGGACCGGAGAGGCAGAGTGACAAAGTCCGACTAAAAGCCGCCACGTCCTGTGGCGAACGTCGGATCACCACGTCCTGTGCAAGTAAATTCGACAGCGATTTTTCCCGGACTTTTTGAACATTTTCTATTAAGAGTTCAAGCCAAATAGAATCATAACATCAGAGGTGATGATGGTGGAACATCGCATGGATCAGCCTGAGTCAGAGCTTTACGGTACGCGGTCCAATGAAGACGGAAAGCAGCTTCCGCCTCGAAGTAAAGCTCGTCAAGAAAAGAAACGGAAAAAGAAAGAAAAATATAAGCTGAAATATCCTCTTATTAGTGCATTATCTATTTTTTTCATTTCATTGCCGGCAGTGGCCTATTTTTCTTATAAGCATTATGCGGCAAATCAGGCGGCTTTTTTAATGCTTGAAGAAAAAGAAGAAGTGACGGGTTATGAGGTGGTCGATTTTGCCGAGCCGTCTGACACAACAGCCAGTCCCGAAGAAATAGAAGAGACAATGGAAGAAAAACAAACTGGACCAAGTGATGCTAAGGAACAAACGGAGGCGGCTCCGGCTGATGATTTGAATGAAAATACTCCCGTTTCATCGGAAGGGTCGCCGAGCGAAGAAACAAACGTGGAAGAAAAGGGTGTGGACGGCGAATATCAAATTATTGAGCATACGGTTCAAAGCAATGACACACTATTTAGCATCGCCAATCACTATTATCATGATGTGAAAGGAACACAGCTCATTCGCGAATGGAATAAATTGGAAAATGGAAAAATCAAGCAAGGGCAAGTGCTGAAAATTCCCATTAAAACAGAGAAACGTCCAAATTAAGTTTAATAAATCATAAGACAACCTCATATGCTGTACTGTAGATACGGAGGTGAGGCGTGTGGATAGCCAGATTCAACAATTGAATGAGTTGACGGATGAAGTGGCAAAGAATATGCTGCAAAGCATCATCGACAAAAAGAGGAAACTGGATCAGATTAATGAAAAAGAAAAACAAATTAGATGGTTGTTGCTAGGTTGTTTAGCTCTCATATCCCTGTATGTCTTTTTTTCCTTCCAACAGCTGTCATTGATTACATATCGTGCCGTTTTTTCATTTGTGCTTTCGAGTGTTTCCCATTTGGCGATGATACTGATTGTGTTTTCTTTATATTATTATTTGCTGCAAATTAGAAAAAAGAGCGAAAAAACAGAAAAAGAGTTTCATGATCTCCGTTGTGAAGTGATTCAAAAAAGCCCAAATTTGTGGGGAGATGCAGAAAAATGGGAAGCAAGGCAGCATGTGTTCAGCATGATGAAAAAAGAATACGATGTTAACCTTTACTATGAGAATAAGTAGGTAATGACATCTATACATGAAAACCTCTTTCTTTTCATAAACCTGTATAAAGAAAGGGGTTTTTCATCATGCTCAAAAGACTTTTTCAATTGGCCGGAGGAACCGCCAGCGGCTACGCTTTCATTCAATGGCTTCCTATCGCCAAGCCAATGTCAGCCACAAAAATCATACTGATGCTCGTCATGGATCCGTGGCATTATTTTATTGCCATGGTGGCGTTCTTTTTCTCGTTTTTATTCCATTCCATTTTAATTAAGTCTATAGTGGAAGAAACCTATTCGCTTATAAAGGAGAGAACGGCACACTTGTGGGAAGCTTTTATTTCTTGCGGCGCTTTAGGAAGCTTTTTCTTTTTGTCTCAGGCAGGTGAATGGCAAGCGCTGCTTATATTATGTTTTTCTGTTGTTTATGGTATGATTTCAGTAGATTTGAGAAGGAAACATGTTATGGATACACATTATTAGGAGCAGTAAAAAGGAGACAGTATGCAATTTTTTATTTTTGTGTTTTTTTTGTTTTTAATTCTTCTTGTATATATGTTTGCCCAAGCTAAAAAAAACAAGGTAGTAGAGCACCATTTTTCTTTTCCGCAATTTCCCGCCTCTTTTAAGGAGATTCGTTTATTCTTTATTTCTGATATCCATCGCCGGCTTGTCTCTGAAAACCTTATCGAGCAAGTGAAGGGAGACATTGATTTTGTCATCATCGGTGGAGATATTATGGAAAAAGGAGTCCCATTTGAAAGAGTTCGAGAAAATATACGGATGTTAAAAAAGTTAGGCCCTACCTACTTTGTTTGGGGAAATAATGATTATGAAGTGGATTTTCATCAATTGGACGCTTTGTTATTGGAAGAAAATGTGAAAATATTAGATAATACAACAGCTTTATTTGAATCCGAAGAAGGGGATATGGTGGAACTTCTTGGAGTGGATGATGTGTCAAAAAAACGGTCTCATCTCCATTTAGCTTTGGCAGACAGCCGGCCAGAAAGCTTTAAAATTCTTATTTCCCATAATCCTTCCGTACATAAAAAGGTGAAAAAAGAAGATGGTATCTCGCTTGTACTAAGCGGTCATACACACGGAGGACAAATTCGTTTGTTTGGTTTTGGTCCCTATGAAAAGGGAGGAGTCAAATCGTTGGAACATACGACTTTGTTTGTCAGCAATGGCTATGGCACAACTGCGGTTCCTCTCCGGCTCGGCGCTCCTGCCGAGGCGAATGTAATTGTCATAACAGGCATGGAGTAACCTATACAAAGCATATACAATTTTTACATAAAAGTAGTATTAGCCTATAATTTTTATAACGAACAATATGTAATATAGTGCAGTTGGAGGTTACACATGGCTTCTCAAGAAGGTAAATACAATATTAAGGCGATCTCTAATTTAGTGGGCATTCAACCGGGGACACTTAGAGCATGGGAAAGACGTTATCAAATATTGAGCCCAGTGCGAAATGAATCAGGGCATCGCTTATATACAGAGCAAGATTTAAAAGTAGTAAAATGGCTGGCCGAAAAAGTTGAACAGGGTTTTACGATTAGTCAGGCTGTGTCGCTTATGGAGAGTGAGACGACAACAATCCAACAGACTGCAGAGGAAGACGGTGCAGATTCCCCTAAAAAAATCAAGGGGGAATTGCTTCGTTTTTTGTTATCTTTTCAAGAAGGGAAAGCTCAAGAACTGATGAATCAGGCATTCAGCTTGTATTCCGTCGAAAAAGTCGTCATCGACATTCTAGGCTCTCTTCTTGTGACCATCGGTGACTTGTGGGAAAAAGGAAAGATTACAACCGCTCACGAGCACTATGCCACACAGCTTTTGCGCACACGCATCAGCATGATCATGCACTCCCTTCCGTCAAATGGCATGCTTCCCAAAGTAATTGCTGTATGCGGGCCTCATGAAAGCCACGAAGGCGGTCTGCTTATTTTCACCTTGTTTTTAAGAAGAAAAGGATTTGAAGTCATTTATTTAGGGACAAGTATCGCGGAAGAAGATATCCAGCTCATTGTAGATGAAGTCCAGCCTGGTTTTTTATTTATGTCTTGTTCGCTTTTAGAAAACGCGGAGAAAACGATGGAAATCGCACAACATGTGCAAGAACTCCATCCGGCGCTCAAGATTGGGTTGGGAGGGGCAGCTTTCTCTCATATAGCGTCTAAAGACAAGGAAACAATCAATCGATTTTTGTTGGGTGACACGAAGGAAAAATGGAATGAATGGCTAAATACTAAATTAAGAGAACTTGAAGGCGAATAGTTGTCTTTTAAAAAAGAAACAGGTAAACTCGTAGTAAATATGAGAACCATATTCCACTTTTTTCATATACTAAAGTATCTAGGTCAGCGCTGATGGTCGCATGCGGGGAGGGTGAAAAATGAGGCTGGAACGTTTGAATTACAACAAAATCAAAATCTTTTTAACGTTCGATGACTTAACGGAACGAGGATTGACAAAAGAAGATTTATGGAGAAACTCATTTAAGGTGCAGCAGCTTTTTCGAGAAATGATTGAGCAGGCATCTGATGAGCTTGGATTTGAGCCTACCCACTCTTTATCTGTTGAAGTATTCTCCTTGCAAGCCCAGGGAATGATCGTTATTTTAACGACAAAGAACGAGATAGTAGAAGAGTTAGATGAAGAATACATGGATGATTATATTGAAATGCAGGTTACGTTAGATGAGAGTGCAGACGTGTTCTTTGAATTTTATTCATTTGAACATATCATTCAATTGGCTCATCGACTTTCCCCGCTAAGCATGAGCGGAGGTTCTTTGTATTCCTTCAATCATCGCTTTTACTTATTAATTGATGGCGGTACGGATGACTTTGAAAATATGGAAGACCTCATTGCGCTGCTCGCAGAATATGGGAGCCCTGCGACCATAACGAAACACCGTGTACACGAATACGGCAAGTTGTTGATGGATTCTAACGCTTTGTCATTTATTCAACAAACATTTCCACTGTGAATATCAGAGGTTGTTCTATAAGTTTCAAATAAATCACAAAAATGATGTTTTACAGAAGGGCTCATCTCACTAAATCCTTTGATTTTCCTGGATTTTGGAACAGGTCCTTTCGGGAGGGTGGCTAAAAAGGCATTTTTACGCCTTTTTAGCCATCCTTTTTGAATTTATCCCGCATTAACGGGTATTAGCCCCCCCTTTTTAAGACGTCGTAGCGTCATTAGAGAGGTTCAGGGGAAAATAACTGCCCTAATCTAGCTGCGGCTCCTAGGGGCTCGAGGTCAAAAACTCATCCTTTCTGTGGCAAATTGCGCCACGCCAAGGCTGATCTTTTGCTTGTCGCCCCTGAGCAGTCGCCTCGCTTTCTCATGTAAAAGCCCGATTAAAGGAACGCAGACTAACACCGCCGCGTCCTGCGGCAACGTCTGTATGACCCGCATCGTGCGGGCCTAACTAACCATCAGTGGGGGATAGAGGAAAACCCCCACTGATGGTTAGTTTCCTTTATCCTCTTTTTCTTATTCGGGACTGTTTTAAAATGCAGAACTCTTTTGCGCATTTCACTGTGAATATAATGAAATGAACAGGGAAGAGTACAGTCATATATATGAACTGGCGCCCTCTTTTTGTAAACGATTTCGAAAACTTGGGATGAAGGGTGCGAAACTGAAATTTTTCCTTTGCATAGATTATGGAAAGGTGTATACTATGTCATGAAAGAAGCACCATTCACCATATTAATTGAACGATTTTAGGAGGTTCACAGATGGTAGCCGACAACAATCAAAAACAGCAAAACACACATGAAGAAAAGCACGATGTTTTAAGAGCAACACAAACCGTTATACATAGAGCGTTAGAAAAATTAGGCTATCCAGAGGAAGTCTATGAGTTATTAAAAGAGCCTATTCGCATGATGACGGTAAAAATTCCTGTTCGGATGGACGATGGGGCTGTCAAAATCTTTACCGGATTCAGAGCCCAGCACAATGATGCAGTCGGACCGACAAAAGGAGGAATCCGCTTTCATCCTAATGTAACTGAACGTGAAGTTAAAGCGCTTTCAATATGGATGAGCTTGAAATGCGGCATTGTCGATTTACCGTACGGCGGGGGGAAAGGCGGAATCATATGTGACCCTCGCAATATGTCATTTGGCGAGTTAGAGCGCTTGAGCCGCGGTTATGTAAGAGCCATCAGCCAAATCGTTGGACCGACAAAAGACATCCCGGCCCCGGATGTGTTTACGAATTCTCAAATTATGGCGTGGATGATGGATGAGTATAGCCATATTGATGAGTTTAATTCACCGGGATTCATTACAGGGAAGCCTCTTGTATTAGGAGGATCTCATGGAAGGGAAACAGCTACAGCTAAAGGGGTAACGATTTGTATTCGTGAGGCAGCCAAAAGAAGAGGCATTGAGCTCGAAGGTGCAAGAGTGGTCGTTCAAGGTTTCGGGAACGCGGGAAGCTTTTTAGCTAAATTTATGCATGATGCAGGAGCGAAAGTAGTTGGGATTTCGGATGCCTACGGTGCGTTATATGATCCGAACGGCTTAGATATCGACTATTTACTGGATCGCCGTGACAGCTTTGGTACGGTCACAAAATTATTCAATAACACAATCACCAACAAAGAGCTATTGGAGCTTGACTGTGACATTTTAGTGCCTGCTGCCATCGAAAATCAAATTACCGAAGAAAATGCTCATAATATTCGTGCAAGCATTGTTGTGGAAGCGGCGAATGGTCCTACAACATTGGAAGCGACCCAAATTTTAACGGAACGCGGCATTTTACTTGTACCGGATGTGCTTGCAAGTGCAGGTGGAGTAACGGTTTCTTACTTCGAATGGGTACAAAATAACCAAGGTTATTACTGGACGGAAGAAGAAGTGGAAGAAAAATTGGAAAAAGTGATGGTTAAATCGTTTAACAACATTTATGAAACAGCCCAAACACGCAAAGTGGATATGCGTTTGTCCGCTTACATGGTAGGGGTTCGTAAAATGGCGGAAGCTTCTAGATTCAGAGGCTGGATTTAATCGTTAAGATTATGAAAAGGATGGTTGAAGCGTGAAGCTTTCGACCATCCTTTTTTTGCAGTATATGACCTTACATATTCTTCTTTATACGTTATAATACATCACGGGCTATTTTGATTTCTTTATCATAATACTTTATCCGGTATTAGAGTGTAATAACGTGTTATGATAGTAAGGAACGCGTGTTGTTCGTTTTAAAGGAGTGACATAAATAATGACAGAAGAACAAGTGATTATCGTAGGCGGGGGACCTTGTGGATTGGCCGCCGCCATCGCCTTGAAAAATATAGGAATAGAGGCTCTTGTGATTGAAAAGGGAAATATCGTAAACGCTATTTACCATTACCCGACCCACCAAACCTTTTTTAGTTCGAGTGAAAAATTGGAAATTGGAGACGTCGCGTTTATTACGGAAAATAGAAAACCTGTACGGAATCAAGCGTTATCGTATTACCGCGAAGTAGCAAAGAGAAAAAAACTCCGTGTCCATGCGTTTGAGAAAGTCAACAAGGTTGAAAAAAAAGATGGCGGCCTGTTTGAGATCCATACTTCTAAGGGGCAGTACAAAGCAAACTTTGTTATTATTGCGACAGGGTATTATGATCATCCTAATTATATGAATGTCCCTGGGGAAGATTTGCCGAAAGTTTCTCACTATTTTAAGGAAGCCCATCCTTATTTTGATAAAGATGTTGTGGTAATCGGCGGGAAGAATTCGAGTGTCGATGCGGCGCTTGAGCTTGTAAAGGCTGGAGCGCGAGTAACGGTACTATATCGTGGAACCGAGTATTCAGCGAGCATTAAACCGTGGATTTTACCTGAATTTGAAGCGCTTGTACGAAATGGCGTAATCGCTATGGAATTCGAATCAACAGTGAAAGAAATTGCAGAACATGCGATGACCTATATAAAAAATGGGGAAGAAAAAACGATTCAAAACGATTTTGTCTTTGCCATGACAGGCTATCATCCAGATCATGCGTTCCTCCGGAAAATGGGGATTGGAATTGATGAAGAAACTGGAAGACCGCTTTATAATATTGAAACGATGGAAACGAATGTGGACGGAATTTTTATTGCTGGAGTAATCGCGGCGGGGAATAATGCCAATGAAATTTTTATCGAAAACGGCCGTTTTCACGGCGATATGATTGCTAAAAGAGTTCAATATTTAATCGATCATCAATAACGCGGCGCTAGAAAGACCCCCTCCTGAAAGGAGAGGGTCTTTCTAGCGTGCAAACATTTGCTGTAATTGGTTATAATCAGTCGTTACTTCCAATGCCACTAAAAGTTTTAATCGGGCCTTCGGGCCATTTAAGCCGTTGGAGAAAATGACCCCCATTTCTTTTAATTGCTTTCCTCCACCTTCATATCCGTATACATCTTGTACAATCCCGTTGAAGCAACGGGATACCAGTACGATTGGAATCCCTTTTTGAATCAATTTTTGAAGAGCGGGCACCGTTTTGGGAGGAAGGTTCCCTTGGCCCAATGCTTCAACAACAAGACCATCAAGCGGCATTTTGTCCAAAGCATTAAATATATGCTCATCCATTCCGGCATAAGCTTTTAAAAGCATGACTTGTTTTGAAAGCTTTTGAATTGGGTAGTTGTCACGAACAGTTGGGGCGTGGTGGAAGAAAACGCCTCGTTTAGTGACGAGTCCAATCGGTCCGTATTGGGGACTTTGAAAGGTTGCGACATTACTTGTATGTGTTTTCGTAACGTTTTCCGCGGTATGGATTTCATCATTCATTACAACGAGAACACCTTTTCCTTTTGCGTCTTCACTTGACGCCACTTTCAAGGCAGATATCAAGTTATATGGACCGTCAGAACCAATTTCATTACTTGAACGCATGGCTCCCGTTAAAACGATAGGGATATCCGTATCAATCGTCAAATCCAGAAAATAAGCGGTTTCCTCCAATGTATCCGTGCCATGTGTAATCACGACTCCGTCAATGGGACCCGCGTTTATTTTTTCCGTGATTTTGTTCATTAAAGTCAGCATTTCGTTTTGCGTCATATGAGGCGATGGAAGGTGGAAAACCTGTTCAGTAATGACATTGACCATTCCATTCAACTGAAGAGGTTCAGAAATCAAAGGGTTGGTAGAATCTGGCTGCACTGCCCCTGTTTTTGCGTCTTCTTTCATTGAAATGGTCCCGCCTGTGTGAAATAGATAAACTGTTTTCATAAATTCCTCCGTTATGATGAAATATCCGATACAGTCCAATTATTTATATAGATTTATATAACAATAACATGATACGATTAGAAAAAACAAAGGAAATGAGGCGCGATTATGCTGGCAATCATTTCTGCGGGAATCGCCCCCAGTCTTGCGCTGCTGAGTTATTTTTACTTAAAAGATGAATATGAGACAGAACCTATATCCATGGTATTGAAAACATTCATTTTCGGTGCGATGCTCGTGCTTCCGATCATGTTTATCCAATATGTATTAACAGAAGAACAGGTATGGACGTCTCCTTTTGTGCAGGCGTTTTTCGCGTCCAGTCTACTGGAAGAGTTCTTTAAATGGTTTGTTTTGTTTTTTGCTGTCTACACGCATATGGAATTTGATGAACATTATGATGGGATTGTATATGGAGCGGCGGTGTCGCTCGGGTTTGCTACGCTTGAAAATATCTTTTACTTGTTTGCCAATGGCCTGCACACGGCTTTTGGAAGAGCTGTGCTTCCTGTCTCGAGTCATGCTCTATTCGGAGTAATCATGGGCTATTACTTGGGAAAAGGGAAATTTTCAAGTGGAAATGAGAAAAAGAAATGGATTTTGTATTCCCTGACCGTTCCGTTTCTTTTACACGGTGTATATGATTATATTTTAATTAAGACGGACCATTGGACGTTTTTGATGGTCCCTTTCATGGTCTACCTATGGTGGCTTGGCTTACGAAAAGTAAAAAAGGCGAAAAAAATCATCATCTAGTCTATGAGTAAAAAAGATCCATCCTATTTCCTTATCAAAAGGCTGATTTGAAAGTATACTTTCAAATCAGCTTTTTTATTTTGGTTTTATCCCGCATTAACGGGCAGCCAATCATGATGCAAAGCTTCACCAATCATGATGAAAATGAGATTTAGTTGTCCATACTACAACTACGGCTGGAGGAGAAGGTCGACTTACTGTGGTGTTTTGAACCCATCGGGCAGTCTGATTCCGACGATCATGGTGTACCATTTATTGTCGCTCTCTTTTGAGAAGCACGCATGGGAGATTAATCCTATTATGGTTGTTGCACCAGCCTCTATTATCATGAGCCGTAGAGAGGATGCATGTTATGCAAGTAGTAATTGAACGTGCATGTGGTTTAGATGTCCATAAAGGTAATATTACCGCATGTATGATGACACCCGAAGGAAAGGAGATCCAAACTTTTTCTACCATGACTGTCTATTTATTACAGCTTGTAGATTGGATTAAGGAACGTGGCTGCACACAAGTGGCGATGGAAAGCACGGGGGTATACTGGAAACCGATTGTGAACCTGTTAGAATCGGAAGGGATCCATTATTTAGTGGTCAATGCTCAACATATTAAGGCTGTTCCTGGGAGAAAAACGGACGTAAAAGATGCAGAATGGATCTGTGATTTATTACGACATGGATTACTACGCGGGAGTTTTATTCCAAACAAAAACCAACGAGAATTAAGAGAACTCGTTCGGTATCGCAGAAGTATGATTGAAGAACGGGCCAGACAACACAATCGAATTCAAAAGGTCTTGGAAGGTGCTAATATCAAGCTGGGGTCTGTGGTTTCTGACATCATGGGAGTGTCTAGTCGAGAAATGCTGGACTTAATGGCGAATGGAGAAGAGAACCCTGAGAAATTGGCAAGCCCTGCTAGAGGGAAGTTAAAGAATAAAAAGCAGGACTTAGAATTGGCTCTTCAAGGAAGAATCTCTTCACATCAAAGGATGATGTTAAAAACAATCTTACGTCATATCGATTTTTTAACCGAACACATTCAACAAGTTGATGAGGAAATCGCCTCTAGATTAGAACCTTCTCAAGAGGATATCGAACGATTGGATTCTATCCCGGGTATTTCCGTTACGACCGCCCAACAGATATTGGCTGAAATTGGAATCGATGTAGGGAATCAATTTCCTAGCGCAGCCCACCTGTGCTCATGGGCTGGAGTGGTACCGGGTCACAACGAAAGTGCAGGTAAAAAGAAGTCGACCAAGACGAAAAAAGGAAATAAATATTTGAGGTCAGCTTTAATAGAAGCAGCTCATTCCGTCGCAAACTCCAAGACCTACTTAGGTGCACTTTACAGGAGAACAAGCGCAAGAAAAGGTAGAAAACGAGCTGGAATGGCAGTAGCACATGCCATGTTAAGGATCGCCTACTACCTTTTAACCCGTACAGAATTCTATGTGGATCTCGGAGAAGATTATTTTGACAAACAAAAACAGCAGTCTATCGTGAACCATTCTATAAAAAGACTAGAGAAACTCGGTTATGAAGTAACAGTCAAAAAAGTTTCTTAATCCATTGATTATTTGTTCACTCATAAACTTGGATCAAGCGCTAGTTCTTGTTTGAAAAAATTGAAATGAGCTGCGCTTAGTTTAGTATTGCCATTTTTTTGAGGAAACAACAGTTTATTTTCATGGGAGTAAGACCCCCGTTTCAAAACTTGCTTAATCGGCGGAAGTATAAGTGGGGGATAACTGCCCGTAAAAGCCCGAACATGAGAACACAGACTAACACCGCCGCGTCCTGCGGCAACGTCTGCGTGACCCGCATCGTGCGGGCCTAACTAACCATCGGTGGGGGCTGAAGGAAAACCCCCATCGATGGAAGTTTCCTTTATATGTAACTCGGGATGGGGGCAGGAAAATTTGGCGTTATGTATATGACCGGGCGCCCCATTCCGAGTCAGTGAAAGAAATGGAGGGAAAACCTCCATTTCTTTCACTGACATTGTATAAAATAACAGTCTTTACAAAAAATACTCTTATCATAATCACGAGTGGTATAGGGGGTCATTATATGCGATGGTTTAAAGGACAAAGATGTCTCTATGTATTATGCAGCTTTGCGATAGGCTTTGCTTGCTTCTTTTCTACTCAAGGAGAAAAGCATCGTGTTCACGCTTTTTCGAATCAAGTGATTCAACAAGGAGCAGTGGGGGATGATGTCATCGAGTTACAATCCCGTCTCCAATATATCGGTTATTATAATGGGAAAATTGACGGAGTTTTTGGTTGGGGCACGTATTGGGCGGTCCGGAACTTTCAATATGAGTTTGGATTGGAAATTGATGGGCTCGTCGGAGCGGAAATGAAAAAAAAGCTTGTAGCGAAAACAAAATACAATGAACAATATGTAAAAAAGCAAATCAATCAGGGAAACAAGTTTTCTCATTACGGCGGAACCCCGCTGGAACAGCAAGCCAAGCCGGCTCCTAAGCAAGGGACAACTGCTAAAAAGGATCAAGGAGCAAAGGCACCAGCAGCACCAGCTAAAAAGCCAGCTCCAAAAGCAAGCAATCAAAAGGCAGAAGCACCGAAAAAGCCGACGGCTGTCAATGTGCCGAATGGTTACTCTCAAAATGATTTGCAACTGATGGCGAATGCTGTTCACGGAGAGGCGCGAGGTGAACCTTATATCGGTCAAGTGGCGGTTGCTGCCGTGATTATTAATCGTGTGAATAGTGCATCGTTTCCCAATACTGTAGCCGGAGTCATCTTTGAGCCTGCTGCTTTTACAGCCGTAGCAGACGGACAAATTTGGCTGACTCCAAATGAAACATCGAAAAAGGCTGTGTTAGATGCCTTAAACGGGTGGGACCCAACAGGACATGCCTTATATTATTTTAATCCCGATACAGCAACGAGTGCGTGGATTTGGTCAAGACCGCAAATTAAACAAATTGGAAAACATATTTTCTGTAAATAAACAAAAGAGGGGTGAAAACGAATGTTGCGAACAATATTAATTGCTGTTTTAGCAATAGCAGGAATAGGGGCAGGATACTGGGGGTATCAAGAGCACCAGGAAAAAAACGCGGTTCTCCAGCATGCAGAAAATAATTATCAGCGGGCTTTCCATGATTTGGCGTATGAGATGGATTTATTAAATGACAAAATCGGGACGACGCTCGCCATGAATTCTCGTGACCAGCTGTCTCCCGCTCTTGCCGAAGTATGGAGGCTTACGTCGGAAGCGCATAGCAATGTCGGTCAACTGCCTTTAACTTTGCTTCCATTCAATAAAACGGAAGAGTTCTTAGCGAATATGGGAAACTTCAGCTATCGTACAGCCATTCGAGATTTAAGTAAAGAGCCGTTGACGGATAAGGAGTATGATACGTTAAAGGCACTATATAAAACGTCAGGCGACATCCAAAATGAATTGAGAAAAGTGCAGCATTTAGTCATCGAAAACAACTTGCGCTGGATGGATGTGGAATTAGCACTGGCCACAAACGAAAAACAAGCCGATAATACGATCATTGATGGCTTTAAAACGGTAGAGAAGAATGTCGAAAGCTACGCGGAAACAGATTTTGGGCCAACTTTTACAAGTGTTGAACAGCAAGATCGTAATTTCTCCCAATTGAAAGGAAGGGAAATTAACGAGACCGTAGCGAAAGAAGTGGCCCGTTCATTTCTGAGTTTAAAAGGAAATGAGGATGTTCGCGTGACGGAGAGTGGAGAAGGATCTGATTACGGCTTTTACAGTTTAACGATAAAGAGTCCCGGGGAAAAACAAGAAACTTATATGGATATTACGAAAAAAGGCGGTTACCCGATATGGGTCATTCAAAATAAAGAGGTAACGAAGCAAAATATCAGTTTGAATGAAGCGACGTTAAAAGCACAGAATTTTCTCAAGCAGCATCAATTTGAAAGTTTGGAACTGTACGAGAGCGCTCAGTATGATAACACAGGGGTTTTTACATTTGTCGGAACACAAGACGGAGTTCGCATCTACCCGGATTCGGTCAAAATGAAAATATCGCTGGAAGACGGAAAAGTGTTGGGATTTTCAGCTCGTGATTTTTTGATGGCACATAAATTGCGTAAAATTCCTGAACCGGTTCTGTCGCAAGAAGACGCCAGAAGTAAAATCAATCCTAAAGTAAAAATGATGGAAAGTCGACTTGCCATCGTGACAAATGATTTAAAAGAGGAAGTATTATGTTATGAGTTTTTAGGTATGATTAACAATGACACATACCGCATTTTTATCAACGCTGAAAATGGTTATGAGGAAAAAGTCGAAAAGCTCCAAAATGCAGAGCAAATTTACGAACAAGTATAAAGAAAAAAGAGGATTTCAAGGGGGCCTCCCTCTTGTAAATCCTCTTTTTTTCTTGGAAAAATTACGGTAAAATAACAAGTGAGTAAAAAGTACTAGTAATATGGTGTCGGGGAAAAAGAGGTATAGGGAAGAGGGGGAAGAATGATCAAAGAAGGGATGCTGCTAAGGCTTGAGCCTTTTGCGGAAGAAAAGGCAGAAAAGTTTAATTGTAAAGTGGTAGAGAGGGAAGCGGATCGTTTATTCGTCAGTTATCCGATTCATGAAGAAACGGGAAAAACGACGTTTATGTTAGATGGTACTCAAGTGAGCATTTCATTCATCGGAAAAGATAACGTTATCTACTTTTTTCAATCAGAGGTCATCGGCAGGGCAAAAAAGACCTTTCCTGTGATTGCTTTGCGTTATCCCGGAGATCATCGTGTGCTTCGTATACAGAGGCGGCAATATGTGAGGGTCCCTGTTTCAGTGAGCGCAGCCATTCATCCCATTGAGGGAGAGTTTAGTCCGTTTGTGACAAGAACCGAGGATATAAGCGCCGGTGGTGTGGCGGTTTTTATCAATCAAAATATTGAGGTTAAACAAAACCAGTTCGTAAAAGTGTGGCTGACGCTTCCGATGCAGTCAAATGAATTTTTTTATTTGGAGCTTCAGGCGAGAGTAGTAAGGGCCATCAGTCCAGAAGGAGAAAAGATTGGAAAGTTATCCTTGCAATTTTTGGATATTGGAGACCGGGAAAAAGAACAAATCACTCGCTTTGTTTTTGAACAGCAGCTGGAGCTGAAACGAAAAGGTTTATTATAAGGTTCTGCTCTAAAGTCCACTACGTTAAAGGTTAGTGTTACTAGTGATGAAATCGACACCATTGTTTCATAAAGTCTTAGAATAAAACCAGCCCTTTCTAAGCATACTGTTTAGTAAATGAAGGGTGAGGTTAATGAAAAGCATTGAAAGAATATTAATTAAGTTAGCAATCATTCAGTTTATCTTTTTATTGATTGCACAAGGCGTATTGCTGTACAGCGACTACGGGTCGTATTTCTCTAAGATTATTCAGTATGAAGGGGTTACAAAAAATAATTTTAGTAAAATCATTGAAACATTCGACCAGTAAAACGACGTATGCTAAAATAAAGTCAACTATAAGGCTTATGACCAAAAAGACGCAGGATGAAACCTGCTCTTTTTTTCGTCATAACCAAATTTTTTGATGGTGATGTATCACAAGGAGGATTTATGAATAAGCAAATTTCTGTGGCCATTGATGGCCCTGCAGCTGCCGGAAAAAGCACGGTCGCTAAAATCATTGCAGAAAAACTTTCATATATTTATGTAGACACAGGAGCGATGTATCGGGCTCTTACGCATAAAGCGCAGAATCTTGACATAGATTTGCAAAATGAAGAAAAATTACTTCAACTTCTTCAAGAAACAGATTTGCAGCTTAAACCGTCTCAGAAGGGGCAGCTTGTGTTCGTCGATGGAGAAGATGTAACAGAAGCCATTCGTTCAAGTGAAGTAACGAACGCGGTCTCTATTACGGCGAAACATCGAAAAGTGCGTGAAGATATGGTCGCGCGCCAACGCCGCATTGCTGAAGGAAGAGGAGTGGTAATGGACGGCCGGGATATCGGAACACATGTGCTGCCTAATGCAGAAGTGAAAGTATTTTTGCGTGCATCAGTAGACGAGCGGGCTAAACGTCGCCATGAAGAGAATACAGCAAAAGGATTCGAGTCCAATTTAGAAACATTAAAACAAGAGATTGCAGCACGAGACAAGCTGGATTCCGAACGTGAAGTGGCTCCGCTGAAAAAGGCGGATGATGCAGTTGAAATTGATACGACATCCTTGACGATTGAACAAGTAGTAGACAAAATTATTTCATTAGTGAACGAGAGGATATAATTAAATGGCGGTTATTTATACGATTGCAAAAAATGTATGTCGTGCTGTTCTTGGCCCCCTTTATCGAATAGAGGTGCATGGAACTGAACATATTCCAAAAGAAGGAGCGGTTCTCCTTTGTTCTAATCACATCAGCAACCTCGATCCCCCGGTTGTTGGGATGATGTTTCCTAGGCCGGTTGCTTTTATGGCAAAAGAGGAGCTGTTTAAAGCACCTATTATCAAGTATCTCGTTCCGCATTTAAAAGCATTTCCTGTGAAACGCGGAATGAGTGACCGGGACGCTCTTCGAAAAGCGCTTGCTATTTTAAAGGAAGGGGAAGTCCTTGGACTTTTTCCTGAGGGCACGAGAAGTAAAGATGGAACGCTTGGAGAAGGGCTTGCAGGAGCTGGTTTTTTTGCGCTTCGATCTAAGGCCGTCGTTATTCCGTGCGCTATTATCGGTCCGTATCAACCGTTCAAAAAATTAAAAGTGGTATACGGTCCTCCACTGGACATGGAAAAGTATCGTCAAGAAAAAGTGTCGGCAGAGGAAGCGACAGCTGTCATTATGCGGGAAATCGGAAAAATGATCGAAAAATATCAATAGTTTGAAAGCTTTTCGCTTGACAAAAGGGGTCTATTTATTAGAAGTTAGTAGAAAGACTATTTTTATATTCACTCCTTGGATGAACAGAAAAACCCAGTAGGAAGAAGCATGAAACCATGCTTTATATATACATATTGTATGGGCTAATGAAGGAGGGCTAAACAATGGTAGAAGATATGAATCAAGTGGAAGTAAAGACATTGCAAGTAGGGGATATTGTAAGTGGTATCGTCACAAAAGTAGAAGAAAAACAGGTGCTTGTCGAGCTGGAGGGAAGCAAGTTAGATGGAATTTTACCAATCAGCGAACTATCCAGTTTGCATATCGAAAAAGCCGGGGATGCCATTGAAGAAGGGGCGAAAGTCGAAGTAAAAGTCATGAAAGTGGAAGACGAAGCCCTGATCTTATCAAAACGTGCTGTTGATGCAGAAAAAGCATGGGAAGATTTAGAAGCAAAACTTGCTTCGGGAGAAGTATTTGAATCAGAAGTAAAAGACGTGGTCAAAGGCGGATTAGTAGTGGATATTGGTCTGCGCGGCTTTATTCCTGCGTCGCTTGTTGAGGCCCATTATGTGGAAGATTTTACCGATTATAAAGGAAAAACGTTAACCGTTAAAGTCGTAGAGCTTGATCGTGAAAAGAACCGCGTGATTTTATCCCATCGTGCGGTAGTGGAAGAAGAGGCTGCGAATCAAAAGAAGCACGTTCTTCAATCATTAGAAGCAGGGCAGGTGCTTGAGGGAACGGTTCAGCGTTTAACTAACTTTGGTGTGTTTGTTGATATTGGCGGGGGTGATGGATTGGTTCACATTTCCCAACTTTCCCATACACATGTCAATAAGCCGTCAGATGTAGTAGAAGAAGGCCAGCAAGTAAAAGTGAAAGTCTTATCGGTCGACAAGGAAAATGGGCGTATTTCCCTTTCCATTAAAGATACGCTCGAAGGCCCGTGGTCCAATATTTCTTCTACGGTGAAGAAAGGGGACGTTTTAGAGGGAACGGTTCAGCGCCTTGTATCGTTTGGCGCGTTTGTCGAAGTGGCACCTGGAGTTGAAGGGCTTGTTCACATTTCTCATATTGCGAATAAACACATTAACACTCCTCACGAGGTATTAAGTGAAGGGGAGAAGGTAACAGTAAAAGTATTAGATGTAAATCAAGCAGAAAAACGCATATCATTAAGTATGCGTGAGCTTGAAGAGCAGGAGCCTGAAGTGGATTACAGCGCGTATCAAAAACAAGCTGATTCCGGAGGTTTCCAGCTTGGTGAAATGATTGGAGATCAACTAAAAAAATTAAAATAATGGTGATGTTTCGTGAGTAGAGCACAACGTAAAATTGATCACATCCATCACGCCATCCAAACAGGCCAACATCGTCTGCATGGGTTCGAAGACGTGACATTTATTCATGACAGTCTTCCGAATTGTTCTGTAAACGAGGTTGATTTGCGAACAAAAATCGGCGAACTTACATTAAGTTCGCCGATTTTTGTCAACGCGATGACTGGAGGCGGCGGTCAGGAAACAGAAAGAATTAATCGTTTATTAGCGCAAGTGGCCAGTGAGTGCCAAATTGCAATGGCAGTGGGGTCGCAAATGGCTGCAATTAAAGATCCACTGGAGGCTTCTTCTTATAAAATTGTAAGAGAAGAAAATCAAAAGGGCATAGTATTTGCCAATCTAGGAAGTGAAGCCACTCTTGATCAAGCGGAACGAGCGGTTCATATGCTGGAAGCCAACGCCTTGCAAATCCACCTTAACGTTATTCAAGAGCTGGTGATGCCTGAAGGTGACCGGGACTTTACAGGAGCGCTAAAGAGAATTGAACAAATCAACAAATATTTGCCGGTCCCTGTTATCGTCAAGGAAGTGGGGTTCGGCATGAGCCGCGAAACGGTTGAAAAGCTGAAAAACGCGGGAGTATCCATCGTGGATGTAGGCGGATATGGCGGTACAAACTTTTCGAAGATTGAAAATGAGCGAAGGCAAAAACAGTTTTCCTTCTTTGATGAATGGGGGATTACAACGGCTTCTTCCCTTGCTGAAGTATGCACAGTAAATCCAGACCTTCATGTGATTGGATCGGGGGGCATTCAAACGTCGATGGATATTGCCAAGTCCATTGCTTTAGGAGCTTCTGCTGCTGCGATGGCAGGGCGCCTGCTGTCGATTTTACTGGATAAAGGCCAAGAGGCTTTGGTTGAAGAAATCAAGATTCTCCACGAAGAACTGTCGTTTATTATGACAGCGCTTGGAGTAAAGAATATGGAAGAGCTTAACTGCGCTCCGCTTGTCATTCGTGGTGAAACCCATCACTGGCTCCAGCAACGTGGGATTGATACGACAGTTTATAGCCGGAGAAGTGTCCGATAAAGGAAACTTCCATCGGTGAGGGTCTCACTGCTTGGTAATGTGGAATAAATTTTTAAAGGTTTTTGGAAAAGAGGAAAGGAACGACATGTTTTTATGCCGTTCCTTTCCTCTTTTTTCTCCGTTTTTCTTTACTGTCCAGCTGCGGCTCCTAACCTTTCGGTCGTTTTACGTCTGTCATTGAAACCAAAAAGCGGTTTCTATGGCAGACGATTCAACGTCTCTCAAGGTTGAACAGTCGCCTCCGCCTTTCTGGTTTACTGATTGATTTCGCGTGCCTCTTCGGGGCTTTGAAGTTTTGTGGCTCCAGGATAATGAAGTCCTTGATCGCGATCAGATTCCACTCGTTTTGATTGTTTTAGCTTTTTTTCTTGACGGTCTTTCCCCATTACTTCAACCTCCTTTCCCTAATAAGGGAAGTTTCACTTTCACCTTATATGTTCATACAAATGTAAATGATTTATGCAGCGTAAAGACTAATTTGCATGGATTTGATACATAATGAATTAGTGGGAGGTAAAAATATGGAAGGAATCTTTTTTTATTGGTTTGCCTGGATTGGTTGGGCAGCGGTGACTTTTTTAATGGGAAAACAAGTGCTGCGGACTTTTTATGCTTGTGCGCTATTGGTTTGTTTGCTGTTTTCAACAACAACTATATATATGGGGGCTTATGCATTTAATGGCACTTTTATTTGTTTTCTTTTATTCGTCTTCATTTTTCTTGCTTGGCAAAGGACGTTTTTTTCCAGCTATTTATTGCTTTCTTCCTTCATTACCATGATAGCCTATGCTGGTTTTTGTTTGTTTGAACTTTTTGACCCTGTGTGGATTTTCGTCGACCGAAAATGGGCCATAGGCTTTCTTTTGCTATATATAGTATGTATGCTTGTAAAAAGCATTCAAGAGCGCATTATATGCCTAATCCTTGGAATGTGTTACGGAGATCTTTTGTTTTCTGCGATTTTATATGATGTTCACATGTACTATACCATTGGAGCGTTGCCGTTCCTTGATATCGCGGCTATTTCATGTATGCTGCTGTTAGGATGGGCGTTGTTCGTTCAACTTGCTCTTTATCTTGACTTATATTTATTGAAATATGCAAGAAGCAGAGGGAGTAAGGTACGATTATAAAGAAAAATTTGCGTGATAAGAATTTCCTTTAAAGTTAACTGGAAAACCGGTGGCTCACCACTAGTGTTTTAGAGGGTAAGGGGGATGGCACAACAGAATATGAACTTATTCCATTCTTTCCGAAAGAAAGACATTGTTGTCAACTACATTTTTTGATAAAATGGTAAGGTTAATGACCCTCTCTTTTTAGAAAGAAGGGGTTTTTATTTGTTTCCACCAGTTAACTAATATGTAACTATATGAAGATGGATGAAAAATGGGAATACAGTTTACATAAGAGAATCAAATAAGAAGGAGAGAACGATTATGCCAAAACCAGTTGTGGCGATTGTAGGCCGCCCGAACGTCGGAAAATCTACAATTTTCAACCGTATTGTTGGAGAAAGAGTATCCATAGTAGAAGACTTGCCAGGGGTGACACGTGACCGAATCTATAGTTCAGGAGAATGGTTGACCCATGATTTTAACATTATCGATACAGGTGGAATTGACATTGGAGATGAGCCGTTTTTAGAACAAATTCGTCAGCAGGCGGAAATTGCGATTGATGAAGCGGACGTTATCATTTTTCTTGTGAACGGAAGAGAAGGTGTTACCTCTGCCGATGAAGAAGTGGCTAAAATATTGTATCGTTCCAAAAAGCCGATTGTGTTGGCTGTGAATAAAATTGATAATCCGGAAATGCGGGATATGATTTATGATTTTTATGCTTTAGGATTTGGCGAGCCGATTCCTATTTCGGGTTCACACGGACTTGGAATCGGAGATTTACTGGATGCAGCGGCTGAACATTTTCCAAAGCAAGAGGATGACGAATACGATGAAGAAACAATTCGATTCTCTCTTATCGGCCGACCGAATGTCGGGAAGTCATCACTTGTGAATGCAATGTTGGGTGAAGAACGAGTCATTGTCAGTGACATTGCTGGTACGACAAGAGATGCCATTGACTCTACATTCACGAAGGAGGGACAAGATTACGTTATTATCGATACAGCCGGTATGCGAAAAAAAGGGAAAGTGTATGAGAGTACCGAAAAATATAGTGTGCTTCGTGCTTTAAAAGCGATTGAACGATCCGATGTCGTTCTTGTCGTTCTGAATGCGGAAGAAGGGATTATCGAACAAGATAAACGCATTGCCGGATATGCCCATGAAGCGGGTAAGGCTGTTGTGATCGTTGTCAATAAGTGGGACGCCATTGAAAAAGATGAAAAAACAATGAAAGAGTTTGAACAAAACATCCGCGAACATTTCTTGTTCCTTGATTACGCACCGGTCGTGTTTTTATCTGCCAAAACAAAGAAGCGCATTCATACACTGCTTCCGGTAATCAATAAGGCAAGTGAAAACCATGCGTTGCGTGTTCAAACAAACGTAATCAATGATGTAATCATGGATGCGGTGGCGATGAATCCGACTCCTACTCATAACGGCAATCGTTTGAAGATTTATTATACGACTCAAGTAGCGGTTAAACCGCCGACCTTTGTCGTGTTTGTAAATGATCCGGAATTGATGCACTTCTCATACGAGCGCTTCTTGGAGAACAGACTTCGAGATGCATTCGGATTTGAAGGCACACCAATCAAGATTTTTGCTCGAACTCGAAAATAACGATAGGGATGTGAGGCAAGATGGAACATATAGCGGTGCTGGGTGCCGGCAGCTGGGGAACGGCTCTGGCGTTTGTATTGGCGGATAACGGTCATGATGTGAGGCTTTGGGGACATCGACCGGAAGTCGTTCAAGAAATTAATGAACAACACGCTAACTCGAAATATTTGCCCGATGTTCAGCTGCCAAAAGGAATTAAGGGCTACGAATCTTTAGAAATGGCCATCAAGGATGTTCATATTATCGTGCTTGCCGTTCCGACAAAGGCCATTCGGGAAGTATGCCGCCAAATCGATGAAGTGAGTGATCATCCTCATGTTGTCGTTCATGTCAGTAAGGGCATTGAACCTGATACGCTTATGAGGATTACTGAAATGATTGAAGAAGAAATGCCTTCTTCGGCTTTGGAAGACGTTGTGGTCTTATCTGGGCCAAGCCATGCCGAAGAGGTAAGCCGCCGTCAGCCGACGACGGTCACGGTTTCTTCGCGAAACATGAAAGCGGCTGAAAAAGTACAGGATTTATTTATTAATCAACAGTACTTTCGAGTGTATACAAATCCGGATCTTGTCGGTGTTGAGATAGGTGGAGCGTTGAAAAATATCATTGCACTCGCTGCAGGCATCACCGATGGACTCGGATATGGCGATAATGCAAAGGCCGCTTTGATTACAAGGGGACTCGCAGAAATTGCCAGGGTCGGCAGTGCGATGGGAGCAAATCCACTCACATTTTCAGGGCTAACGGGTATCGGTGATTTGATTGTAACGTGTACGAGTGTTCACTCTCGAAACTGGAGGGCTGGAAACCTCTTGGGGAAAGGCCATAAGCTGGATGAAGTGCTCGAAAACATGGGAATGGTCGTAGAAGGTGTCAGAACCACCAAAGCAGCATACCAGCTTGCGGAAAAACTTCAAGTAAAAATGCCTATTACGTCGGCTTTGTATGACGTTTTATTCAATGAAATTCACCCGAAAGACGCGGTGGACAAATTGATGGCGCGCGGCAAAACTCATGAAATGGAAGATTTGGTCAACATTTTAGGAGATCGGATGTGTTGATCTATGGGACGGCCTAAATAAATGGATATGGGCAAAGACTGCACCCATGTCCATTTATTTATGAGAACCTTTGTGGGCCTTATTCAGGGGAGAAGAGAGAAGAAAGACATAAATACGGTGAAAAAACACGATAAATAGGAAAGAATTTATGTAAGCAGGATGCGAAAAAGTATTGTGGTGCATACGATACAATGTACAACAACATGAGTAGAACTGTTGATGTATGGGATGTTTAGTTGATGCTGAAGCAAAGATGCCCCCTTTGCTTCAGTTTTTTTTATGTGAAGCTATGTCTAAGAAATTTATCCCGCATTAACGGGCAGTAAGACCCCCACTGATGGAAGTTTCCTTTATTTTCAACCATGTTTGGCTCATTCGTGAAAAATAGCCGTTTCTCGCGCTTTCAATGAAAGATGAAAGGAAGTCAAAAATCAACACTAAGATTTAACCGAGCCTTATGTTATAATGATTGTCGGAAAAGGAGTTGATAAGATGTCACCGGCATTGATGAAAATGTGGATTTCTTTCGGATCCATGGGATTAATGTTTCTTTCAATCATTTTTATTTATTTAAGCCGATTCAAATTGAAGGGTATTTTAAAGTTCATTACCGCCCTTATTGCGTATTCTTGTATGATTGTTGCTGGAATTATCATCTTTTTCGTGGTTTTTAGCGGACCTGTCCAACAATAATTCGCAAAAGGTGGGAGTAGAAATATGAAAAAATGGGTCATGCTTTTTGTCAGCTCCCTCATGATCTTTGTTTTATCGGGCTGTTTATATCCGGATGAAAAGCTAGTGAAAAATCAGGTGGCTTATAAAGATCAGTTGGCAGCTGCGCAAACAGCGGTTAATCAATACCAGGAGAATAACGGCGGTCTACTGCCAATTAAAACAAGGGATATGGATACACCGATTTATCAAAAATATCCGATTGATTTTAATAAATTGATTCCAAAATATATGCAAGAGCCTCCAGGAACTGCTTTTGAAAGCGGGGGAGTATTTACATACGTATTGATTGATGCGGAGACCAATCCAACTGTTAAGTTGATTGATTTGCGTATAGCTGAACAAATCCGGGATGTTAAAATAAGGATAAAAGCATACAAATATCCTCCGTTTAAAGATATGCTTGCAAAAGGTATTTTTACGATTGATTATAAAAAGCTTGGTTACGAAGATGAACCGTATGTGATAAGTCCTTTCAGCGGAAAGAACTTACCGCTTGTGATCAACCATGAGGGTGAAGTGTTCGTTGATTATGCTGCTGATTTATATGAGGCTCTTCAAAAGAAGGACCATTCATATAAGCCAGGAGACGATATTCTGCCTATCCTCATGGACGGGTCTGACTTCGTTCCCGCGTATGCTCTTCCGTATACAATTGATCCGAAAACAGACGAGCCTATCTTTTTAGAAAAATGAGTCATGAACCCCTTCTCGCTGAAATACAATCAGAGAGAAGGGGTTTTTCTTATGATTTCAAACGTTTAACATCATAAATCATGAAATTTTATTCCAGAAGTCATATTTTAATAGGACAACATCATAAACATATAGTGTCCTAATCTATCATGGCAATGGATACTATAATCCCATGAACTCTTAGATCGGAGGGAATCTCGTGGAAAAAGTCGATATTTTTAAAGATATTGCAGAACGAACTGGGGGAGACATATATTTAGGTGTGGTAGGTGCCGTAAGAACAGGTAAATCTACCTTCATAAAAAAGTTCGTAGAGCTTGTAGTATTGCCGAACATTGATAATGAGGCAGACCGTACAAGAACACAAGATGAATTGCCGCAAAGTGCAGCAGGACGAACTATTATGACAACGGAACCGAAATTTGTTCCAAATCAAGCGGTGAACGTGCAAGTGGAAGATGGATTAGAAGTCAATATTCGTTTGGTAGATTGTGTTGGCTATACTGTTCCAGGGGCAAAAGGGTATGAAGATGAAAATGGCCCGAGGATGATTAGTACACCTTGGTATGAAGAGCCTATTCCGTTCCACGAAGCGGCGGAAATCGGCACGAGAAAAGTGATTCAAGAACATTCTACTATCGGCGTGGTCATTACGACAGATGGGTCCATCGGTGAAATACCCCGCCAAGATTATGTGGAGGCAGAAGAGCGTGTGATTGCAGAACTGAAAGAGGTAGGAAAGCCATTTATTATGGTCATTAATACCGTTCATCCTCAGAGTGCTGAAACAGATAAATTACGGGGGGCATTGGCTGAAAAATATGATATCCCTGTAATCGCGATGAGTGTAGAGAGCATGCGTGAAAATGACGTGTATAACGTATTGAGAGAAGCGTTATTCGAATTCCCTGTATTGGAAGTAAATGTAAATTTACCAAGCTGGGTTATGGTCTTAAAAGACCAGCATTGGCTCAGAGAAAGCTATCAAGAAGCGGTTCAAGAAACGGTAAAAGATATTAAACGATTGCGTGATGTAGATCGTGTGGTCGAGCAATTTGGAGAATATGAATTTATCGATAATGCCAGATTAGCGGGAATGAATATGGGGCAAGGGATAGCAGAGATTGACCTTTATGCACCGGATGATTTGTATGACCAAATATTGAAAGAAGTAGTTGGCGTGGAAATTCGAGGTCGAGATCATTTGCTTCAGCTCATGCAGGATTTTGCACACGCAAAGGCCGAGTATGATCAGGTAGCCGATGCACTTAGAATGGTGAAGCAGACTGGATATGGTGTAGCAGCGCCTTCTCTTGCCGATATGAGTTTGGCAGAACCGGAAATCATTCGTCAAGGCGCACGATTTGGCGTTCGTCTCAAAGCGGTGGCTCCTTCCATCCATATGATTAAAGTGGATGTGGAATCGGAATTTGCTCCGATTATCGGGACCGAGAAACAAAGTGAAGAGCTTGTGCGTTATTTAATGCAAGATTTTGAGGATGATCCATTATCTATTTGGAATTCGGATATTTTTGGCCGTTCTTTGAATTCCATCGTCAGAGAAGGTATACAAGGGAAATTATCGCTTATGCCTGAAAATGCACGCTATAAATTGAAAGAAACGTTAGAGCGCATCATCAATGAAGGCTCCGGCGGCTTAATTGCCATCATTTTATAGGAAGACTCCTTTTATAAGGAGTCTTTTTTTATAAAGAGGATAAGTGAAAAGGGCTGAAAGAAGTCCTTTTCACTTATCCCCCTGAAAGGACCCGTCATGAAAATCCAGTAAAATCATGGATTTAGTGACGGGTCCTTTCAGTTAAAAAACAGAGGTTTAAAAAATTTGGAGTTTGTGAAGAGAAAAGAAAGGGGAAAAGTGCGTTAAAAGGGCGATTTTACGCATATTTCACTTGATATGGACGGATGGTTATGGTAATCTTTTATCAGAAATTCATTGATATTAATAGTTTTTCCACATTTGGATAGGTTTTCCCGTTAAAAACATTGAATTCTCATTCGGAATCGTTTATGATAAGGCATGTTAACAAAAACGTATGTATAAGAATGACATGTTTTGTGAAGAAATGAAAGTACGAAGAATTACTAGATTCCCTTTATAAAGGTGTTTCTAGCTATTATAATACGATTTTTCTTTGGGAGGAGGTGAATGGCATGAACAAAACAGATTTAATCAATGCAGTTGCTGAAGCAAGTGAGCTTTCAAAAAAGGACGCTACAAAAGCAGTTGATGCTGTTTTTGATACAATTTTAGATGCTTTAAAAGATGGTGATAAGGTACAGCTTATCGGTTTCGGTAACTTCGAAGTACGCGAACGCGCTGCTCGCAAAGGACGTAATCCGCAAACTGGTGACGAAATCGAGATCCCAGCTAGCAAAGTTCCTGCATTCAAACCAGGTAAAGCATTAAAAGACGCTGTAAAATAATCTCTACATAAAATGAATCGACGTACAGTCGATTTTTAAAGAGAGGAGAAAGGTCGCACATCCAGCGGCCTTTCTTTTTTGCCTTTACATAGAGCATGTGCTAGAATTTTTTTGAGTTTAATTCATCATAAGGTTATGACTGGGGGACACGATAATGTCATCTGTAAATAAAGAGCAAATCGAGCAAGCAATCAGACTTATATTAGAAGCTGTCGGAGAAGATCCGAACCGTGAAGGCTTATTGGATACACCAAAACGTGTAGCAAAAATGTATGAGGAAGTATTTTCAGGATTAAATGAAGATCCAAAAGAACACTTTCAAACGGTATTCGGTGAAGATCATGAAGAACTTGTGCTAGTAAAGGATATTCCTTTTTACTCAATGTGTGAACATCATTTAGTGCCGTTTTATGGAAAAGCCCATGTGGCGTATATTCCAAGAGGCGGAAAAGTAACGGGGTTAAGCAAGCTTGCCCGCGCTGTGGATGCTGTCGCACGACGACCGCAGCTTCAAGAGCGAATTACATCGACAATTGCTGATTCGATCGTGGAAACATTGGACCCGCATGGTGTAATGGTAGTGGTGGAAGCAGAACATATGTGCATGACGATGCGCGGGGTGAAAAAGCCTGGTGCGATGACGGTGACATCTGCAGTAAGGGGTGTGCTGGAAACGGATCCGGCAGCACGTGCTGAAGTACTTTCTTTCATTAAAGGTTAAGGAGGCGATTAAAATGGCATCAAACTCAACAAGTGATTTCATTGTTATTAAGGCAGTTGAAGACGGGGTGAATGTAATCGGTTTAACTAGGGGTTCTGATACAAGATTTCATCATTCGGAGAAACTGGATAAAGGAGAAGTAATGATCGCTCAATTCACCGAACATACTTCTGCCATCAAAGTAAGGGGAAAAGCCCTTATTCAAACAGCCCATGGCGAAGTGGAATCAGAGCCTAAGAAATAAAGGAAACCCTCCTCAACGGGGGATACTGCCTGTTGATAAGGGATAAAGGTTTTATGAGATGAGCGGCTCGTCGAATGCAGGTAAAGGGCAGAAGAATCTATGATTCACTGTCCTCTGCTATAAGGAACATGCAGCGGTAAGGGATTTTGCTTTAGAGAGTTTAATACTAAATGGAAAAGCCCTTGTTTTTTCGTTTAACACCCTTTTCTCTTTCGGAATGAAAGTCATTGGTGCACGTATAAAATTTCAAAAGGCTAGGCTAGAATAGAGAAAATAATAGTTTTTTTGAAACTCAGTTATGTTATAATTGACATTGTCTATTTGCGAGATGCAAATGGGTGTACTGTAAGATGAAAGGGAGACAAGGGTGATGATTGTGCAAAACATCATTGATACAGTAGCTGAAGTAAAAGAGCAGCTGCAACTGGAATTAAATCATCCATATGTGAAACGATTTATCCATCATCCGATGATAGATGAAGATAAATTATTATACTTATGTTCCTTTCTGCAGCACATTTCAGTGGAAGAGGAGCAGTTGAAGGTTTACGTCGTTTCTGTCATGCTCGTTCAAATTGCACTCGATACCCATGATTTGATCTCCATTAAGCCTGTAAAAAACGACCATCAATTGCTGCAAGAAAGACAGCTGACCGTATTGGCTGGATTGTATTACAGCAGTTTGTACTATTATTATCTTTCCAAAAACGGTTCTCTTCAGTTGATGAATGAAACAGCCTCAGCTATTAAAAATATCAATGTAGAGAAAATGAAATATTATAAGCGGCAATTTCATTCCGTGGATGATGTGATGCGCAGCTTGTTTGTAATCGAAACAGCGCTCATTGAATCTGTATGCTCCCATTTCAAAGAGGAAGAATGGAAGCTTTTATTAACCCATGCCGCATTCGTAAAACGTCTCATTCATGAGAAGATGGTTCATATTAATTACGGAACATCTAAATTATTTGATCAGTTAAAAAGCTGTTTGTCTATACATACAAATGATGAACATCAAAATGTGATGGAAACGGTAGAGAAGTATATTAACGAGTCAAGAAAAACGATAGAACGTTTGAATAATTCTTTGTATTTTAATGAAGAATTAAAGATGAATCTTGACGGATTAATAAGGAGTACATGAGACGACTGAAAAAATAGTTGCGGAAGAAGGAAGAAGCGATGCAGCAATCAAAAGAAGAACGTGTTCATGGAGTGTTTGAAAAAATTCATGACAACTATGATAAAATGAACTCGGTGATCAGTTTCCAACGTCATGTAGCATGGAGAAAAGATACCATGAAGAGAATGGACGTTCAAAAAGGGGCAAAAGCCCTTGATGTTTGCTGTGGTACGGCAGACTGGACGATTGCCCTTGCTGATGCTGTTGGAAAAGATGGAGAGGTAACAGGTCTTGACTTCAGTCAAAATATGTTGAAAATCGGTCATCAAAAGGTAGAGGCGCTCAAGCTTCCGAACGTAAAGCTTGTACATGGAAATGCCATGGAGCTGCCTTTTGCAGATAATACATTTGATTATGTAACCATTGGCTTCGGGCTGCGGAATGTTCCAGATTACATGCAAGTATTACGTGAAATGTATCGAGTGGCAAAGCCGGGAGGCAAAGTCGTTTGCCTTGAGACATCACAGCCTACCTTAATCGGGTATCGACAGCTTTATTTGTTATATTTTAAATATTTCATGCCGCTGCTTGGGAAAATGCTGGCAAAAAGCTATAGTGAGTATTCATGGCTTCAAGAGTCAGCGCGTGATTTCCCTGGAAGTGAAGAATTGGCTGATATGTTCCGACGAGCAGGTTTCAAGAAAGTGGAAGTGAAATCTTATACGGGCGGAGTAGCGGCGATGCATTTAGGATATAAAGAAAACTTCCATCAGTAGGGGTTCTTACTGCCCCGTCAATGTGGGACAAAGAGCGGCATTGTTCAAGCGGCCGCACCGGGTTCCTTTGTACGAATATTGGTCACAATATCGGTATAGTTTGGTTGATTATGAAAGGTCATGTATGTTTACGGCCTTTCATCTTTTTATTAGGGACTAAGAATCAGTAATGGAGAGCGAATATTAATAGTTAAGGTGAATCTAATGAAATTAAAAATGATGTATGGCTTTTTAAATTCGGATATTGCGCTCATTGAGAAAGAGTTGGAACAGGCGATTCAAACGGATTATTCGCTGATCAGCCAAACTTCTCTTCACTATTTGCAGGCAGGGGGAAAGCGAATTCGTCCTGTGTTTGTGCTGTTATCGGGGAAATTTGGTCATTATGACATTCAGGTTATAAAAAATGTCGCCGTTGCTTTAGAGCTTATTCATATGTCTTCGCTTGTTCATGATGACGTGATAGATGATGCGGACACGAGAAGAGGGAAGCCTACGGTTAAGGCGAAATGGGATAATCGTATTGCCATGTATACAGGGGATTACATTTTCTCCCGTTCCTTAGAATTGATGGCCAACATACAAGATGTGAAGGCGCACGAAATTTTATCTAAAACGATAGTGGAAGTTTGCCTCGGAGAAATTGAACAAATTAAAGATAAGTATAATTTGGATCAAGACCTTCGTACATATTTACGACGTATCAAACGAAAAACGGCTCTTCTCATCGCTGTAAGCTGTCAACTGGGCGCCATTGCTTCTGGAGCATCTGAAGCTGTACATAAGCGTTTATTCTGGTTCGGATACAATGTGGGAATGGCTTTTCAAATTACAGACGATATTTTGGATTTTACCGCTTCGGCTGCACAGCTCGGTAAACCGGCTGGAAGCGATCTGCTTCAAGGGAATATTACGCTGCCTGTCCTGTATGCGATAAAAAACCCATCCATTCATGACAGAATTAGTCAGATGTTCGAATCGGACCAACCTGAACAAGAGATAGAGGAAATCATTACCCATATTAAGTCATCTGGTGCCATTGAGCAGTCTGCGGCCATAAGTCAGCATTATTTACAAAAAGCCTTGTCACTGCTGGAAGAGCTTCCATCCAATAAAGCAAAAGACACTTTATACAAAATTGCGAAATTTGTCGGAAATCGTAAATTTTAAGTGGATAAGTTGTCAAAATATAAAAACAATGGTAATATTCTTGTTGGATGTGATTGCGCTTCCAATATACATACTTCAGGGGTGGAGAGATAAAATGGAAAGAACGTTTCTTATGGTCAAACCAGATGGGGTTCAACGCAACGTTGTCGGGGAAATTGTTTCCCGATTTGAAAGAAAGGGCTTTCAATTAGTTGGAGCGAAGTTAATGCAAATTACACCAGAGTTAGCAGAGCAGCACTATGGTGAGCATAAAGAAAAGCCATTTTTCGGCGATCTTGTTAGCTTCATTACATCAGGTCCTGTATTCGCAATGGTATGGCAAGGGGAAAATGTCATTGCAACAGCTCGTCAAATGATGGGTAAAACGCATCCGAAAGAAGCATTGCCAGGTACAATTCGTGGAGACTATGGCTTAACGCTTGATAAGAACATCATTCACGGTTCAGATGCACCAGAAAGTGCAGCACGTGAAATCGGTCTTTTCTTTAAAGAAGAAGAACTTATCAGCTACGAAAAGTTAATCAATAACTGGATTTATTAAAAAAATCTGTCCCGTATTTAAACGGGACAGATTTTTTTTAATCGGGGTCCAGACAGCTTGAATCTGCCCCAACAGGTCTAAAAAATTTGATATGGCCGTTCTTTGGCCATGTGGAATTTTCTAAATCTTTCTCTATAAACATTTAAGAAATTCCGGCGATATATTAATAAAGGAAACTTCCATCAGTGGGGGTCTTACTGCCCGTTAATGCGGGATAAACTTTAACTTTGGATATCAAAACCTGCGGGGAGTTTGGAAAATGTCAAATGATTATCAAGAGTTTATTGAAAGAATCAAAAGAAAAACAGGAATTGATTTATCTCTTTATAAAGAAGCGCAAATGAAAAGGCGACTGACATCGTTGTATGAGAAGAAAGGATTCCGATCATTTTCGGGATTTTTTGATGGAATGAATCGGGATTCAGATTTGTTGGCTGAATTTCTGGATCGGATGACAATCAACGTATCGGAATTCTATCGAAATGCAAAAAGATGGGAAGTTTTGGAGAAAAAAATATTACCGGATATGGTCGGGCAAAAGAGGAAGCTGAAAGTGTGGAGTGCAGCCTGTTCTACAGGAGAAGAGCCGTATACGTTAGCTATGATTCTTTCTTCTTTTTATCCTTTATCTCAAATCCAAATTTTGGCCACTGACATCGATGAAAACGTGATTCAAAAAGCAAAAATCGGATTGTACGGCGAAAGAGCCTTGCAGGAAGTCCCTCTGCTGATAAAGGATAAATACTTTACGAAGCAGGGGATGGTCTACAAAATTCATGATGACATCAAGCGTACGGTTACATTTCGGAAACATAACCTCCTTGCCGATTCGTTCGACCGGGATTTTGATCTTATTGTGTGCCGAAACGTATTAATCTATTTTACTGAAGAGGCGAAACACTTGCTTTACCAAAAGTTTAGTCAAGCTCTAGCATCTAAAGGGGTATTCTTTGTCGGAAGCACCGAGCAAATTTTTAATCCTTCGTCATATGGTTTTGAAACGGAAGATACCTTTTTTTACCGAAAAATGTAATCCGCGTAAATAGGGGGAGATGGATGTTTTTATCCATCTCCCCCTATTTACGCATAAGCAGCTGTAAAGGCAGAGAGACATGGATATGATAAAAAGCGTTGACCGATGTTGAAATAATAAATTGAATTCATATAAAGTCATCTTTTTGTTTTTTTGTCTGTGGTACGGTACCACAGACAAAAAAAGTGTGCTATATTCATACATAAAAGTAAAAACATTCTGATTTAAACGAGTGTGGACTGAATGGAGGATAACGAATGAGATACTTAACAGCAGGGGAATCACATGGCCCCCAACTAACGACGATTTTGGAAGGAATTCCTGCAGGCTTGTCTCTAGTAGCGGAAGATATTAATACAGAACTGGCAAGAAGGCAAAAAGGGCATGGACGAGGAAGACGGATGCAAATCGAAAAAGATACGGTGGAAATTTTAAGCGGTGTACGCCACGGTTATACGCTCGGTTCTCCGATTACTCTTGTCGTGGAAAACAATGATTGGAAGCATTGGACGAAAATCATGGGAAGTGAGCCCATCGCAGATGATGAACTGGAAGAAGTAAAGCGTAAGATTTCCCGTCCAAGACCGGGACATGCAGATTTAAACGGGGCCATCAAATATGGCCATCGTGATATGCGAAATGTATTGGAACGTTCTTCAGCACGTGAAACGACGGTCAGGGTAGCCGCTGGAGCCGTAGCGAAAAAATTGCTGCAACAACTTGGAATTAAAGTAGTAGGGCACGTTTTGGAAATCGGAGGAATTCAATCCGCTAACCCAGCATATAAATCACTGCAGGAATTAGAAACGGTTACGGAAGAATCACCTGTCAGATGCTTCGATAAAGAAGCTGAACCAAAAATGATGCAAGCCATTGATGACGCGAAGAAAAACGGAGATTCAATCGGAGGAGTCGTAGAAGTCATTGTGGAAGGCATGCCGGTTGGAGTGGGCAGTTATGTGCAGTATGATCGCAAGCTGGATGCAAAAATTGCTGCTGCTGTTATGAGTATTAATGCGTTCAAGGGAGTCGAGTTTGGAATAGGTTTTGAAGCCGCCAGACTTCCAGGCAGTCAAGTGCATGATGAAATTTTATGGAATGAACAAGAAGGATATACAAGAAAAACGAATAACTTGGGCGGCCTTGAAGGCGGAATGAGCAATGGGATGCCAATTGTCGTCCGTGGTGTGATGAAGCCGATTCCTACTCTTTACAAACCATTAAAGAGCGTGGATATTGAAACGAAAGAAGAGTTTGAAGCGAGCATTGAACGATCAGATAGTTGTGCAGTTCCAGCTGCAAGCGTGGTAGCAGAAGCGGTAGTAGCATGGGAAATCGCCAATGCAATTGTTGAACAGTTTGGACAAGATCGCATGGATTTGATTGCGGATAATGTGGAAAAGATGCGTTCGTATGCGAGGGAGTTTTAATGAGAACAATTGACATTCATACATCTTCTAAAACATATCCCTTATTTCTTGGATCACATATGATGAATCAGCTGCCTCGTGTTATATCAGACATTCATCCGAATGTGACAAAAATCATGATCATCACCGATGAAGAGGTGAATCGCCTTCATGGAAAGAAGATGGTCGATACTTTAGCTGAAGCATTCCCGCTGTGCCTTTTTGTTGTTCCAAGCGGTGAGAAGGCCAAGTCGTTTGATCAATTTTATCAGTGCCATACATATGCCTTGGAACAGCAGCTTGATCGGCATTCCTTGATCATTGCTTTCGGAGGAGGAGTAGTCGGTGATTTGGCGGGCTTTGTTGCATCAACATATATGAGGGGAATTCCATTTATTCAAGTTCCGACGACATTATTGGCACACGACAGTGCTGTAGGCGGGAAGGTCGCCATCAATCATGAACTTGGAAAAAACATGATTGGGGCTTTCTATCAACCGGAGGCGGTATTTTATGATATTGGCCTTTTGCAGTCTCTTCAGCAAAAAGAGTGGCTGTCTGGCTTTGCCGAGGTCATTAAACACGCATTAATTAGTGAACAGGATTTCTATGAGTGGCTGATGGAGCATATATATTCCATGGATGACTTGAAAGAGGATAAGCTGGCTCATGCCATTGAAAAAGGAATTTTAGTCAAGGCCGGAATTGTAGCTGAAGACGAAACGGAAAAGGGAGTACGCGCTTTTTTAAATTTCGGCCATACGCTTGGACATGCTATTGAAGCGGCAATGGGATACGGTAAAATGACGCATGGCGAAGCGGTAGTCATTGGTATGGTATTCGCTCTGAAGCTGAGCCGAGACGTTCATCAGCTTGATTTTGACCTGGCGCGTTTTTGCGGCTGGCTGGAGCAGTTGGGGTATGAAACGTCGATTCCAGCATCTTTAACAGCGGATGAATTGCTGCAAAAGATGAAAAAAGATAAGAAAAATAAGGCTAACAGCATCCAAATGGTATTGTTGAAAGAAGTGGGAGAGCCGACTGTCACTGCAGTGGAAGAGGGGCTCTTGACCACTTTATTGGAAGCTGAGATAAAGTGAAACCTTCATCAGCGGGGATTGTGTTAATGCCGGAAAAAAGGTCCTCGTTGACTTTATCCTTGACAGATAATGAAAATTCATAATAAAATGAAAATAGTTGAGAATAGTTGAATAATTTATAGCTGAATAATTTATAGTTGAGTTTAGGGTAGATGAGAATGAGAGAGCTGAGAAGAGGTTAGTTGAGTTTAGATTTAATTTGTCCATTTACCCAAAGGTACGATATTGCCTTTGGGTTTTTATGTCTTTATCTCTATTTATACCCTCATGGATAAAGATGTTTCACACCTAAAACCTCATTCTTTTCTCGTTCTCCATCCTTAAGGGATATGGAGGAGTGAGTAAAATGAACCATGTACAAAATGTTTCCTCGTTTTTAGAAGATTCTTTTCAATTTTTAACGATTCCCATTACAAAAAAAATGTATGTCGATGCCGTCACGCCGGTTGAGATGTTTGAGCGGTTGAAGGAAGAAGCTGTGTATTTGCTTGAAAGTAATGATGCGGCATCTCCATGGGCCAATTACTCTTTTATTGGATTAAATCCTTTTCTATATCTTGATGAAAAACAAGGGAAGTTCCGATTAAGCGATGCCGATCAGCAGCCTGTTTGTGAAAAAGACAGTTTTAAAGAAATCTTTGATGAATCTTTAAAACTCTTAAAGTTGAAACAAGTAGATGTTCCTTTGCCGTTTAAAGGCGGGGCAGTCGGTTATATGGGGTATGATGCGGTATCCATGATGGAAAACATTCCCCTTCCATCGAAGAATGACCTTTCCATGAAACGCTTTTATTTTGTTTATTGCGAGACCATTGTTGCGTATCACCATCAACAGAAAGAGTTGACGATGATCCATTATGTACGGTTAACCGGACAAGAAACAGAACAGGAAAAGAGAGCCGTTTATGAACAAGCCGTAAAAAAAATGAATGGCTATGTCAAAAGGTTGAGTGATTCAATAGCGAAAGCCGCTCCGCTTATGTTTGAATCAAAACAAGGAGAAGTAGATTTTACAGCTGTTAAATCTACATATGAAAAAGAAAAGTTTTTACAGGATGTCGATACAATCAAAGATTATATTCGAAGCGGAGACATTTTCCAAGCCGTGTTATCCCAGCGATTCGAGCTGCCTGTCAATGCATCCGGCTTTGAAATTTACCGTGTATTGCGTCTCGTCAATCCCTCACCATATTTATTTTATATTAAAGTGGATGAAGCAGAATTGATCGGGAGTTCTCCAGAAAGGCTCATTCAAATTGAAAACGGCCACCTTGAAATTCATCCGATTGCCGGTACGAGACGAAGAGGGAGAACAAAAGAAGAAGAAGAGAAGCTCCAGCAAGATTTACTGCATGATGAAAAAGAGCAGGCAGAACACTATATGCTCGTCGACTTAGCAAGAAACGACATTGGAAGAGTCGCTCAATATGGGTCGGTAAAGACGCCTGTGTTGATGGAACTCGTCACCTTCTCTCATGTTATGCATCTTATTTCCAAGGTGACAGGACGTTTAGGGGAAAATGTTCATCCAATCGATGCCCTGTTTTCTTCTTTCCCTGCAGGTACCGTTTCGGGTGCTCCGAAAATAAGAGCGATGCAAATTTTAAGTGAACTGGAGCCAACAGTAAGGAATGTGTATGCAGGAACGGTTGCGTATTTGGACTTTGATGGAAACATTGATTCTTGTATTGCCATCCGTACCATTTTGTTAAAGGATGAGTGCGCTTATGTTCAGGCGGGAGCCGGTATTGTCGCTGATTCAGTCCCTGAGCTTGAATGGAAAGAAACGCGAAACAAAGCGAGTGCTTTAATCCGTACCATTCAATTAGCTAATCAATTGTACGAAGAGAAGGGGGATCTTTATGTTTCAACATTTGCTTAAAAAGTGTATGAAAGGTGAAACGTTAACTGTTTCTGAAGCAGAACAGCTTATGGATGGAATCATGGAAGGGAAAACGACGCCGGCACAAATTGCCAGCTTGCTTACGCTGTTGACATACAGAGGTGAAACGGTCGAAGAAATTACAGGCTTTGTTCGCGGAATGCGAAAGAAAATGGTGCCGATTAACGTTGATATAGAGAATGTCGTTGATACATGCGGAACAGGTGGGGACGGAGCTTCAACTTTTAATATTTCAACGGCCAGTGCGATTGTCGCCTCGTCTCTTGGAGTGAAAATCACAAAGCACGGCAATCGGGCCGTTTCATCGAAAAGTGGGAGCGCAGATGTCTTAGAGCGTCTTGGCATCCCCATTCAAGCGACAAATGAGCAAGCGGTTCGTTCTCTTCACGAAACAGGCATGACGTTCCTGTTTGCTCCGATGTACCACCCGGCAATGAAATACGCGGCACAGCCCCGTAAAGAACTCGGTTTCCGTACTGTATTCAACGCACTTGGCCCACTTGCCAATCCGGCACGATGCAAGAGGCAGGTCATCGGTGTATACTCGTTGGCTTTGGCAGAGAAGCTGGCGCAAACGCTGGTTAAACTGGATGCTGAACATGTTATGCTCGTAGCAGGAAGAGACGGGCTGGATGAAATAAGTGCCGCAGCTGAGACAGATGTGGTAGAAGTAAAGAACGGAAAAATTGCTCAATACGTTATTGAGCCAGACGACTTTGAATTAAAAAGAGGCGACATAGCACATATGGTTGTCCAAAATGCCGAAGAAAGTGCAGAGATGATTTTGCAAGTACTTCAAAATAAAGGAAATAAGAGCGCGACGAATGCAGTGCTGCTAAATGCGGCAGCAGCCCTTTATGTAGCGGGAAAAGCGGACTCTTTACAGCAAGGAGTTCAATTAGCCAGATATGCACTCGACAGCGGAACGGCGTATCGCCAGCTATTAGCTTTACGAAATGATGAGGTGGTTCAACATGCTTAATCAAATTATTGAGACGAAAAAAGAAGAAGTGAAACATTTAATCCTTCCGGAGGTGCAGGATGTCCCGAAACACTCCTTTTATGAAGCGCTTGCCGCTTCTAAGCGTGCTGTCGCACTCATTGCGGAAGTGAAAAAGGCATCTCCGTCAAAAGGCATTATTCAGCCAAACTTTGACCCGCTTGAAATTGCACTCCAATATGACCAGGCAGGGGCCGATGCTATTTCCGTTTTAACGGATCAACAGTATTTTCAGGGGAGTTCGGATTATTTGACTTTGATTAAAAGAAATATCAGACGTCCCGTATTGCGTAAAGATTTTATTATCGATTCACTTCAAATAGAAGAAAGCGCGAGAATGGGAGCGGACGCCATTCTATTAATTGGAGAAGTGTTAGAGCCCGCTCAGCTGCAGGAATTTTACGAAGAGGCGCAACAGAAAGGGATGGATTGTTTAGTGGAAGTTCACAGTGCTGAAACGCTGGAAGGAATTTTACGCTTATTCCAGCCAAACATCATTGGAGTAAATAATCGTGATTTGCGTACATTCCATACAACCATACAACAAACGGTTGACATTTCTTCCCTTATTCCAAAAGGAAGTCTGCTCGTTAGTGAAAGTGGAATTAATCATTATAGAGATATTGTCAGAGTGAAAGAAGCGGGAGCCGCAGCCATCCTTGTCGGCGAATCGTTAATGAGAAAAGAAAATCAAACGGAAGCTGTCATCGAGTTGTTTGGGGAACGTACACATGCAAATCCTTAAATATTGCGGTATGACGTGTGAAGAAGACTACAGGCTCGCATTAGGCAGCAAAGCCACTCATATTGGTTTCATTTTTGCAAAAGGAAGCAAGCGGTATGTGGAAGCCGATAAAGTGAGCCAATGGGTATCCCAATTTGGCAAGGGCGGCAAAAAGCTTGTTGGAATATTTGTTAACGAAGCGATGAGGGAAGTACGGAAAGCCGCCTTGCAGGTGCCGCTTGATGTCATTCAGCTTCACGGGGAAGAAAAGGTTGAAGATATTAGAGAATTAAAAACAGGTGGTTCAACTGAAATATGGAAGGCCATTCCCCATGGCAATGAAGCGATTGAGCAAATGAAGGAGTACGCTTCTATCGTCCATGCATTTTTAATTGACAGCAAGGTAAAGGGGCAGTTCGGGGGAACGGGACATACATTCGATTGGGGATTTGTCCCGGTCTATCAAAAATTTGCTCGGGAAGCGGGTATCCCTTGCATCATAGCGGGCGGCATCGATTCTGAAAATGCAGCGAAACTATCGTCTTACAAAATAGATGGAATCGATGTATCGAGCGGAATTGAAACAAAGGGACGGAAAGACAGTGAAAAAATACAAGAGTTAGAAAGGGAGATATCTCATGACATATCAAGTTCCAGATGAATTTGGGAGATTCGGAGAGTTTGGAGGGAAATACGTACCGGAGACGCTCATGTACCCGTTAGAAGAAGTAGAAAAGGCGTTGGATCAAGCAATGGCTGATCCGGAGTTTTTGAACGAATACATGCACGTCTTAAAAGAGTATTCGGGTCGTCCAACTGCATTAACATATGCAGAAAATATGTCCAAAAAGTTGGGTGGGGCGAAAATTTATTTGAAGCGGGAAGATTTGAATCATACTGGGGCCCATAAAATTAATAATGCAATCGGGCAGGCGCTTCTGGCTAAACGGATGGGCAAGACGAAGTTGATTGCAGAGACAGGAGCAGGACAGCATGGCGTCGCAACCGCTACAGTAGCAGCTAAATTCGGGATGGAATGCAAGGTGTTCATGGGAGCGGAAGATATTGAACGCCAGGCATTGAACGTATTTCGAATGAAGCTGTTAGGGGCCGAGGTCATTCCGGTATATTCGGGAACTAAGACCCTCAAGGATGCAACGAACGAAGCGATTCGTTACTGGGTCCAGCATTGCGAAGATCATTTCTACTTAATTGGTTCAGCGATTGGTCCGCATCCTTATCCGAAGATGGTGCGTGATTTCCAAAGAGTGATTGGTCAGGAAGCGAAACAACAGTTTATAAAAACCGAAGGGACATTGCCATCCGTCGTTGTGGCTTGTGTAGGCGGTGGAAGCAACTCTATTGGAATGTTTTATGATTTTATCAAGGAAGATGTGAAGCTGATTGGAGTGGAAGCCAGCGGAAAAGGTTTGGAAACTAATTTCCACGCTGCTACAATGGCAAAAGGAACAAAAGGAGTTATTCACGGTACAATGACTTATTTACTTCAGGATGAAAATGGCCAAATTACAGAGCCCTATTCGATTTCTGCCGGACTGGACTACCCTGGAATCGGTCCTGAACATTCGTATTTATCAAGTATTGGCCGCGTGAGCTATGAGGGTGTAACGGATGAAGAAGCGATTGAAGCACTTCAATTGCTTACAAGGGAAGAAGGGATTATCCCGGCAATCGAATCGGCCCATGCCCTTGCAAAGGCATTTCAATTAGCCGCGAAGCTTTCTGGTGAACAATCCATTTTAGTATGCTTATCGGGTCGCGGAGATAAAGACGTGCATTCCTTAATTTCATTACTTGAGGGGGAGAAAAAAGATGACAACGACATTTCAGAAGCGCTTACCGCAGCAAAATAATTTATTTATTCCATTCATTACAGCGGGCGACCCGCATCCGGAGGTTACCATAGACTTGGCGGTTACATTGCAAAAAGCGGGAGCTTCGGTACTGGAGTTGGGAGTCCCTTATTCCGATCCTCTTGCAGACGGACCGGTCATACAAGAAGCATCGAAACGAGCGTTAAATAATGGGATGTCAATTAAGAAGGCGATACAGCTTGTACCCGAAATGCGAAAAAAAGGATTGCAAATTCCAGTCATCCTCTTTACCTATTTTAATCCTGTGTTACAATTAGGACTAGAACGCTTTTTCACTTTACTGCAAGAGAATGAAATAGATGGAGTGCTTATTCCGGACTTGCCGTATGAAGAAAGTGAAGAAATCCGCCGACTCGCTCATCAATTTGGGGTTGCATACATATCCATGGTGGCTCCTACATCTAAAGATCGTATTCGCAAAATTGCGAAAAGTGCAGAGGGTTTTTTGTATTGTGTCTCTTCTTTAGGTGTGACAGGCATGAGATCAGAGCTGCCTGAAGGAATCTCCGATTTTCTTCAAGAAGTTAAATCTGCAGCCAATATTCCAATAGCGGTTGGATTTGGCATTTCAGCATCGGACCAAGTAGAATTGCTCAAGGGTGAATGCGACGGCATCGTGATTGGGAGTGCAATCGTGAATAAGATTGCTGATTTAGAAACAGCCCTTCTCAATCAGGAGACGAGACAGCAAGCACTTCAAGATTTCGAAGAATATGTATCTTCCATCGTTTCGCCTATTATAACATGCGAGGTGTGACAAGGTTGAAGGTAAAAGAACAATTATTAACATTATCCCCGTACAAGCCGGGAAAGCCAATTGAAGAAGTAAAAAAAGAGTATGGTTTGCAGGAAATCATTAAGTTAGCGTCTAATGAGAACCCGCACGGCTGTTCACCGAATGTGAAGGCTGCCATTGAAGCAGAGCTGGAAAACATGGCTCTATATCCAGATGGTTATGCAGCCGCCTTGCGTGAAAAACTTGCGAAACATCTCAATGTAAATGAAAAACAATTGATTTTTGGTAATGGATCGGATGAAGTCATTCAAGTTCTTTGCCGTGCCCTTCTATCTCCTGATACGAATACGGTAATGGCTGCGCCTACGTTTCCTCAATATCGCCATAATGCAGTGATTGAAGGAGCGGAAATACGTGAAATACCGCTCGTTGAAGGCGATCATGATTTAAACGCAATGCTTGAAGCGATTGATGAGCAAACACGTATCGTATGGGTATGTACGCCAAACAACCCGACTGGTACATATGTAAATGAAGAGACACTGATTCCATTCCTGAACGCTGTACCAGATTCCGTTTTGGTTGTTCTGGATGAAGCGTATTATGAATATGTGAGTGCTGCCGATTTTCCGGAAAGTACGCCTTTATTGCAAAAATATCCGAACTTAATGATTTTACGTACTTTCTCAAAAGCGTACGGTTTAGCTTCGCTTCGTATCGGATACGGTATTGCCAATGAAGAGTTGTTACAAAGAATTGAACCGGCAAGAGAGCCGTTTAATACAAGCAGAATGGCACAGGCTGCTGCATATGCCGCTTTAGAAGACCAATCTTTTATTGAGCATTGCAAGCAGTTAAATAATGAAGGACTGAAACAGTTTTATGATTTTTGTGAGCAGCATCAATTGCACTGCTATCCGTCTGAAACTAATTTCATTTTAATTGATTTTGGCCGTCAAGGAGACGAGGTATTCCAATATTTACTGGAAAGAGGCATTATTGTCCGTTCGGGAAATGCTCTTGGATTTCCGACCTCTGTCCGGATTACAGTTGGTTCAAAGCAGCAAAACGAAAAAATTATTTCATTGCTGGAGCAGTTCGTTCAATAACGAATATGTGAGGTTATGGGGACTGATAGACGCCCGTTCTGCAGGGGTGGATCAAAAGAGAAAGACTTTCTTTTGGACCACCCCCGTTTCCTATTTTTCTTATAAAGAATAAGCTGTTTAAAATATGAGGTGCCAGCATGGAAAAGACTGTTTTTGTCATTGGCTTAGGTTTAATAGGAGGCTCACTCGCACTTGCTATTAAAGCGGAGCATCCAGAGACGACAATCGTGGGGTATGATGTCAGCGAAGAACAGATGAAGCTGGCAAAATCACTCAAAGTGGTGGATGCCACACCGCTCTCCCTGGAGGAAGGCGTAAAGAGTGCGGATTTTATCATTATTGCTATTCCCGTTACACAGGCTGAGCATATCCTCAGTGAGTTGGAATCTTTGCCGTTGAAGCATGGAGTCATTGTGACAGATGTGGGCAGTACGAAGAAACAAATTGTTGAAAAGGGTGAATTGCTAGCCAAAAAGGGAATTCGCTTCATCGGGGGGCATCCGATGGCTGGATCCCATAAAAGCGGGGTAACAGCAGCCAAAGCCCGCTTATTTGAGAATGCGTTTTATATTTTGACTCCCTCGTCCGGTGTGTCAACCGAAGATATGAGTCTATTCACTTCTTTATTAAAAGGAACAAAGGCTCACTTTATCGTGCTGTCAGCTGCAGAGCATGATCAGATTGCAGGAGTGATTAGCCATTTTCCTCATATCATTGCAGCAAGCCTTGTTCACCAAACTGAAAAGTACCAGCAGCAATATGAATTGGTCACGAAACTTGCAGCGGGAGGATTTAGGGATATTACCCGGATTGCTTCAAGCAGTCCTGCTATGTGGAGGGACATATTGCTTCATAATAAAGAGGCGCTGCTTTCAATGCTTGAACAATGGCTAGAGGAAATGCACGATGTTCGTGCTATGATTGAAAAAGGGGATGAAGAACGGATTTTTGAGTATTTTTCCAAAGCAAAGCAGTTTCGTGACGGCCTTCCGGTAAAAACGAAAGGTGCCATCCCATCTTTTTACGATTTGTATGTTGACGTTCCGGATTATCCTGGTATTATCTCTGAGGTGACAAGACATCTTGCGGAAGAAGAGATTAGTATTACGAATATTCGGATTCTTGAAACGAGAGAAGATATTTATGGGGTCTTGCGCTTAAGCTTTCAAACCGAAGAGGATCGCAAAAAAGCGAAGACATGTTTGGAACTTCATTCCTATGAAACGTTTCTTCCATTTTGATTGACATAGTCGAATAAATGGGAAGATAGAGTAAGAAAAACAAAGAATGTTTGACTAAAGGATGGTGTTTAATGATGCAGCAACGCACATTGCTTACAAATATTAATGGACTTCAAGGAGAGATTGCCGTTCCGGGAGACAAATCTGTATCCCATCGTGCAGTCATGTTCGGTGCCATTGCAGACGGAAAAACCACAATTCATAATTTTCTTCCTGGTGAAGATTGTTTAAGTACGATTGATTGTTTTCAAAAAATGGGCGTTTCCATCGTGCAAAAAGGGGAGTATGTTGAAGTTGAAGGAAAGGGCATAAGCGGACTGGAAGAACCTTCTGAGATTTTAAATGTCGGTAATTCCGGGACAACGACAAGACTGATATTAGGGATTTTATCAGGGATCCCGTTTCATACGTGCTTAATTGGGGATGATTCCATTGCAAAGAGACCTATGGGACGCGTGACGGTGCCGTTGCGTTCAATGGGAGCGAAAATTGATGGGCGACAGGATGGAAAGTATACGCCTCTTTCTACTAGAGGCGGGGCGTTAAAGGGAATCCATTATCATTCTCCGGTGGCAAGCGCACAAGTTAAATCCGCCATTTTGTTAGCTGGATTGAGTGCGGAAGGAAAAACGACTGTGACGGAGCCGGAGAAGTCCCGTGATCATACAGAACGCATGCTTCAGGCTTTTGGGGTTCAAGTAGACGTAGATGGCAACACGGTCTCCATCGAAGGCGGGCAACAGCTTAAAGCGGCAACCATTCATGTCCCGGGTGATATTTCCTCGGCCGCCTTTTTTCTAGTAGCAGGGGCTATTGTTCCTAATAGCCGTATCGAGCTGAAAAATGTGGGGCTTAATCCGACACGTACAGGTATTATCGATGTATTGATTCAGATGGGTGCGAATTTGGAAATCAAAAATGAACAAGTAAGAAACGGCGAACCTGTCGGTGACTTAGTGATTTCAACCTCCCAGTTGAAAGGAATTGAAATCAGCGGTGACATTATCCCGCGCTTAATTGACGAAATTCCGGTTATCGCCCTGCTGGCGACTCAAGCAGAAGGAAAAACCATTATTAAGGATGCCGTGGAGTTGAAAGTAAAAGAAACAAACCGGATTGATACAGTTGCGACCGAATTGAAAAAGATGGGCGCCCTTATTACTCCGACTGAGGATGGGATGATTATTGAAGGGAAAACATCTTTGCAAGGGGCTGTCGTACATAGTCATGGCGATCATCGCATCGGAATGATGCTGGCCGTTGCAGCTTGTATTGCTGAAGGGGACATGTCCCTGCAAAACGATCAAGCCATTGCAGTGTCGTATCCGTCATTTTTTGAACATATGGGAAATCTAACCACAAAAAAATAACCTAGAGGATGCCTCAACAGGGTGCTTTTTACCCTGTTGAGGCATCCTCCCTGAAAGACCCCGTCATGAAGATCCGGTAAAATCAAGGATTCGTGACGGGGTCTTTCATTAAAAAATTATTTTTATAGTTTATTCAAGACTTATGTGTAAATCATGGGACATGGACCGTTTTTTATTTATGTCCAATGATTTACGCGGGGTTAGATAGTTGAATAAATGAAGTTTGTCCTTTATCATAAACATATCTTTTATTTAGGGAACGAAAATGTTTTGCGTTAAGAGGTTGTTCAAAAAGTCCGGGAAAAATGACGGTCGAATTTACTTGTACAGGAAGTACTGATCCGACGTTCGCCACAGGACGTGGCGGTTCTTAGTCGGGCTTCATAAGCTTGTCTCTCCGCTACTCACGTATTAAAAGCATACGCTCCGTTGCTCGAGAAGGCGCTTCCTTGAACTTCTCGGTCCTTTTTGTCCTCCTTTTTGAACACGCATGTTAAGGGAGACCGAATGATGACGGAATTAGAAAAAGCAATTTCTTATATTGAAAACAATGAAGTGGAAAAAGGGCTTGAACTCCTTCATCAAGCAAAAAGGCTGGCTTCCCCCGAAGAAAAGTTTTTGATTGCTGAAAAACTATACGGTTGGGGGCTCGTCAATGATGCATTGGCAGTCATCGATGAACTATTGGAATTCTTCCCGTTAGAAGGGGAACTGCTCGTTTTAAAGGCAGAAATTTTAATTGATCAAGATGATGAAGAGAAAGCGATCGAGCTTTTAAATGATATTGAGAGCGATGATCCGATTTATGTGCAGTCTTTATTGCTGCTGGCGGATTTATACCAAATGCAGGGATTGAATGAAGTAAGTGAAAGCAAGCTTCTTGAAGCGAAAAAACGCCTGCCGGAAGAGCTTGTGATCGATTTCGGATTGGCGGAATTTTATTCCAGCATCGGCCAATTCAACAAGGCGGTCCCCTATTATGAATTATTACTTAAAAAAGGTGAACCATCGTTTAATGGAGTAGACTTGCATCAACGTTTAGCGGAATGCCTATGCGGGTTGGGAGAATTTGAGGAGTCCATGCCTCATTTTGATCGAGCATTAAAGAATAAAGTGGAAATCAATACGTTGTTTGAGTATGCGTTTGCCGCATTGCAGGCGGGGTATTACCAAACTGCCATTGAAAAATTCAATGAGCTGAAAACAATAGATCCGGAATACCATTCTCTTTATCTTCATCTTGCCAAATCCTATGAACATGAAGAAAGGCTTCAAGAAGCGTATGAAACGGTTACAGAAGGGATTTCCCAAGATGATTTTAATAAAGAACTGTTCATGTATAAAGGGAAAATGGCGTTAAAGCTTGGCAAAGAAGAGGAAGCAGAAGAAGCCTTTAAACAAGCCATTGCCCTTGATCCAGGTTATATTGAGGCAATTTTGACATTGTCCAAGTTATTCTTCAGTCAGGAAAGATACGAGGATGTTATTGATAATATTCAAACGTCTATGAGCTATAATGAATATGATCCTCATTTTGACTGGGATTTGGCTAAAGCATATCAACAAACAGAGCAATACGAAGATGCATTAAAACACTATGAAACAGCATATAATTTATTTAAAGATCAATACGACTTTTTGGAGGATTATGGTTACTTCTTGTTAGAAGAAGGTCAGCGCGGGAAGGCAAAAGAATTATTCAAGAAGTTGTTGGAAATGGATCCTACTTCAACGGAAATTCAAGACATACTTTTTCAATTAGAAGAATAAACAATAGTTCAAAGGATTTCTTTTCACGTATGTTGAATATGTATTTTTAAAAGATATTAAAAAACAGAGGAGGGAAGTAGAGATGGCCACCCCTGTTTCTGTCAACGAGAAAAAAGAATTTGTTCGCTGGTTTTTAACGAATTATCAATTGAAGCGTCGTGAATGTGTATGGATTTTAAACTATTTAATGAGTCATGACCAACTGATGAAAAAAGTGCATTTCGTTGAGCAAGCGCAATTTTGTCCAAGAGGAATGATTATGTCTACGCATTGTGTAGACGACCCGCCGTTTCGTTTTTACAAGGAAAACATCATGACAACCGATGCAGAGAAATCTTTTCATGACATCCGCTTAAACAGAGATGAGGATATTTACATTCAGTTGAATTTCCGATCTTCTTATTTATCTCCTCAATATGTAGCGGTACTGGAAGAGAACCCGTATATGCCTAAAAATATGCAGACAAACGAGAAAGACCGTGTATTGGCAGAAAAGGTGCTCGAGGAATCCATCCTTTCTTTTCAACGCTCCAAAATCATGGAACTTATTGATGAGGCCCTGGATAATCATGATGAGGAAGAATTTAAGCGGCTGACAGATTATTTGAATAAACATTATCATATGTCATGATCAAGGAGAGGCCTGAAGGGGTCTCTCCTTCTTTTTGGAAGAAATTTGTGGTATGGTACATACGTACAATTTAAAATGAGGTGGCGCATATGAAGTGGATGACGAAAGATGTGGATATGTTTTTAAAGGAAAGAGATTATGTCGACACGGCTTTGATTCCGATGATTCCTCTTAATTTTAAAGAGAATGTCAAAACAGCCGCTGCAATGGCCGAGTATATTTCCGCTCTTACCGGGGAGATGGAGCGTCAATTCAAAGGAAGGCTCATGCTGCTTCCCCCTTTCGCTTATTTACAAAGCAAGGATGTACAAGACTATAAAAATGAAGTTGCCAAATGGACGGGTCATTTGCGCGAGCAGGGGTTCACTCATGTTTTTCTCATGACAAGCGATAGTGAGTGGAGAAAAGTAGAAGAGGAACTGCAAAGCACGCTGTTATGGCTGCCTGCCCTTCCGCTGGAAAATTTGGATGATGAATATAAACGGCAAATCGTTCAAGAGCAAGTGAAGCAGCTTATTCCTGTATTCATTGAAAAATGGCAAGTGTAAAATATTAGGAAAATGTAAATACTTTCATATGAATAAATGTAAAAAAATGATAAAAATAGAAAAATACACATGTTTGCCAAGTTTAAACCAAATGACCGTATTGACCTTGATTAAATATTGATATATCATGAGAATGTCCTAGTTTTATATGTTCATGGTGTGTCCAGATGGACTCAACTTTTGATAGAGGGGGGAAAAGCATGAGCGAGAAAAAACATCGGGTATCAAGAAGACAATTTTTGAACTATACCCTAACTGGTGTTGGTGGATTCATGGCTGCAGGGATGCTAATGCCGATGGTTCGTTTTGCCTTAGACCCTGTGTTACGCCCAACAGCAGAACAAGATTTGGTTGCGGTTACACAAGTCAAAGACATCACAAATGAACCACAACGCTTCGACTTTAAAGTCGATCAGGTTGATGCTTGGTACGAGTCAGAGGAACCGAGATCTGCCTGGGTTTACAAGGATGACAAAGGGGAAATTGTTGCATTATCGCCCGTATGTAAGCATCTTGGCTGTACGGTGAACTGGAATGGCGACAAGGCTAAACCAAATCATTTTTACTGTCCTTGTCATGGCGGTCTTTACGAAAAGAACGGTAAAAACGTGCCGGGCACGCCGCCGATTTCACCACTTGATGTTTATGTACAGAAAGTAAAAGATGGTACTTTATATTTAGGCAAAGCGAAGCCAAAAGGAGGGGCGTAATCACATGTTAAATAAAATTTATGACTGGGTGGACGAGCGTCTGGATATTACGCCTTTATGGCGCGATATTGCTGACCATGAAGTGCCTGAACACGTGAACCCGGCTCACCATTTTTCGGCATTTGTTTACTGTTTCGGCGGTTTAACGTTTTTCGTAACAGTCATTCAGATTTTATCGGGTATGTTTTTAACGATGTATTATGTGCCTGATATTAAAAATGCCTGGGAATCTGTTTATTACCTTCAAAATGAAGTCGCTTTCGGACAAATTGTACGCGGCATGCATCACTGGGGAGCGAGTTTAGTTATCGTTATGATGTTTCTACATACACTTCGCGTGTTTTTCCAAGGTGCATATAAAAAACCTCGTGAGTTAAACTGGGTAGTCGGTGTTCTTATTTTCTTCGTTATGCTAGGTTTAGGTTTCACTGGGTATCTTTTACCTTGGGATATGAAAGCGTTATTCGCGACAAAAGTAGGTTTGCAAATCGCAGAAGCTACACCATTGATTGGTGTGCAAGTAAAAACGTTGTTAGCGGGTCATCCGGAAATCGTTGGTGCGCAAACATTGACTCGTTTCTTTGCGATCCATGTCTTCTTCTTGCCGGGCGCGCTGCTTGGTTTAATGGGAGCACACTTTTTAATGATTCGTAAGCAAGGTATTTCTGGTCCGCTATAAAATGGAGTTGTTCTAAAATAGGCAATGAAGGCCGTAATACTCTACAACAAAAGGAGGGGGAAGAGGAATGCATCGTGGCAAAGGGATGAAATTTGTCGGAGATTCGCGTGTGCCAGTGGAAAGAAAACCGAATATTCCGAAAGATTACTCTGAATATCCAGGGAAGACAGAAGCTTTCTGGCCGAACTTCTTGTTGAAAGAATGGATGGTGGGTGCAGTATTCTTAGTCGGCTACTTATGTTTGACAGTAGCCCATCCATCACCGCTGGAGCGTATCGCTGATCCTACTGATACAGGATATATTCCATTACCAGACTGGTATTTCTTATTCTTGTACCAACTATTAAAATATTCATATGCATCTGGTCCATATAACGTAATCGGCGCATTCATCATGCCTGGTATCGCGTTTGGTGCATTGCTGTTGGCTCCGTTCATTGACCGTGGTCCTGAACGCCGTCCTTCCAAGCGCCCGCTTGCGACAGGATTCATGCTTTTGGCAATCGCTTCTATTTTCTACTTAACTTGGGAGTCTGTTGTCAACCATGACTGGGAAGCAGCAAAAGCCCAAGGGAAAATCGTGAAAGAAGTAGCAATTGATAAAGAAGCTGATGGCTACAAAATCATGGAAAAGCAAACATGCTTAACGTGTCATGGTGAAAACCTTCAAGGAGGTCCGGCAGCACCGGCTTTAACGGAAGTTGAGCTTTCACCGGAAGAAATCGCCAATGTGGCGAAAAATGGTCAAGGCAACATGCCGGCCGGTATCTTCAAAGGAACGGATGAAGAGTTAAAAACATTATCAGAATTTATTGCGAATGTTGGAAAACAAGAGTAAAGCGTATTCAAACCCTCTGCTTTTATTGGCAGGGGGTTTCTATTGTGCATTCTAAAGTAAAACCCTAGCCAAAGCTGAAAAGAAGAGGGTTAAAGTGATGGATAATGGTGTATAACAATTGGAGAAAGTGAATAAACAATCATTGTGAACGATTTCTTAACGAGCAGATATATCTTTAATAAAGAAAGATATGTGCTGAAAGCGAGGGATATACTTGTATTGGTTGAAATACATATTAAAAGATAAACGGTTTTTATCTTTCATGCTCATCGTGAACGTATTAGGTACAATATATGGATACATTTGGTACGGAAGCCAGTTGGCTGATACTCCCCCTAAATTTTTGGCTTTTGTTCCGGATAGTCCAACGGCCAGCCTCTTTTTTGTTGTTGTGCTGATCGGATTTTTAATAAAACGGAATTTCCCATTATTTGAAGCGTTGGCCATCGTGACGTTATTTAAATATGGCATATGGGCTGTTGTGATGAATTTATTGGTATACGTCGTGACCGGGGTGTTAGATCCTATCGCCTTGATGTTAATCCTTTCCCACCTTGGAATGGCCGTTCAAGGCATTCTGTATGCTCCGTTTTATAAAATTAAACCGATTCATCTCTTGCTGACAGGGATTTGGACGTTACATAATGATGTAATCGATTATGTCTTTTTTATGATGCCTCATTATAGTATGTTAAATGATTATATGCCGCAAATCGGTTATTTTACATTTTGGCTTAGTGTTTTTTCCCTTCTTTTGGCTTATTTTTTATGCCTGCATAAAAATGGGCGCACACCTTCCCGTTAATCGCCTACAATATAGTAGGCTAATGACATACGAGGTGAGTAACGGTGGGAAAAACAAAAAAAGACCTGCATCCGTCCATTGACCAATTTAAGGAGTTTGTCAAAAAGCATCCGAGACTCGTCAAAGAAGTTCGGGCAGAGCGAAAAACATGGCAGGAACTTTATGAGGACTGGTATTTGTTTGGAGAAGAGGATGAAGGCTGGAAGCAGTATCGAGACGCGGAAGAGGGTTCAAAGGAAGAGCAAAAGGAAGAAAAAAATGATTTTTTAACAAAACTCATGCAGTCACTAAAAAAGATGGATATGAATGAAATGCAGCATCATATTTCCAATGTCAACTCGGCAATCGCCAACATTCAGCAAGTGATTCAGCAATTTCAGCCAAATAAGCCTTCGGGCGGGGCTGGTCCGTCAGCTCCCCAACATCCATTTGGATTTAGAAAAGATTAGGGCAGGCGGGAGAGTATGCGAAAAAACGTATATGAATATTTGCAGTCTAAGCCGAAATTAATCCAGTTCTTGAGAGAACAACCAATCTGGTATCGTAAATTAACAAGAAATCCGGATGATTTGGAACAATTTGAGCTCGCTTCCATGAACTATTTTAAGCAAACGATTCCGCATAAGGTTGAAAAGTTCACAACCTCGGTTGAAATGGCCAATATGATGCTGCATATGTACCAGGCTATGAAAAATCAAGGTTAGTCCATCGTAAATGTTGGACTGATAAAAAGAATGGAATTAGCAAACACTATGCTTAAAGGAGTGATGGTGTTTGCGTATTGCCGTTTCTATCTGTATAGCAGCAGCGCTTCTGACCGGGGGCTGCAGCAACGATAAACCAAAACCTGAAACAAAAGTAGATGTTGTACCTATGAATATCGTCGTGAGAGCGGGGAAAGAGGCGGTAGAGACGCTGAAAACGTCGCTAAAACGATCGATGATTGTTCATCAGCATGTAAAAGGCCAAAACGTATATGTGGAGTGTATCATCAATGATTTTTCTTTTAGCGCCTCAGAACGAAACGACCAGGATGGGAAAGGTTATTTACAGCTTTATGTGGACGGAAAGAGATTGAATGTCGTTTCACAAGCTGCTTTTATTATTAAAAATCTTCCGGTGGGTAAACATACCATCAAGCTGGAATTGATGAAAAATAAGAAAGAAAGCTATGGGATAAGCGAAACATTTGAAGTGAACGTCTAACGAAGGAGGGGGGGCAGCCAAAAGGCTGCTCCCCCTCTCTGTATGCCGTAACGCTTGAATGAGGGATAAATTTTTCATCTTGGCTTATTTCGTGGTAGAATGAAATAGGAGGTGAAGCATCTTTTATGCTCGCAACATTAGAATTGGTTCAATTGCTTGACGAAGCGGAGATGATTGCTCAAATGGTGGTTCAATCAGAAGCCGCGGTTCATTACCGTCAAAGTTTAAATAGATTAAAGCAAGACAAAGAAGCGCAAATGTTGATTTCTCAGTTCGTTCATATGAAAGAACGATATGAAGAGGTTCAGCGTTTTGGTAAATATCATCCCGATCACGATGCCGTGACGAAGGGAATTCGTCAGTTAAAGCGTGAGGTAGACTTGAATGCGACAGTAGCCGTTTTTAAAAAGGCGGAAAACGAACTGCAAAAGCTGCTCGATGAAATCAGTGTACTAATTGGTAAATCTGTTTCGGAGTATGTTAAAGTACCGACTGGAAATCCGTTTTTTGATTCACTGTCGAGCTGTGGAGGAGGCTGCGGATCGGGTGGAAGCTGTGGATGCAGCACGAAGTAAGAAGGCGAGATTGCCTTCTTAACTCGAACGTGATGCACTCACTGCATTCATTGCCGCAACAAAACATCTTCTTCTTCGATACGTAAACGCGATGTCGATAAACCAAAAAAATGAGATAAAGTTTAACTAACCATCAGTGGGGGGAGAAGATCCCCCGCTGATTGAAAATTACTTTACCATACTGTGGATCGAATGGTCATTGCCATACATAAATTGGGTGTGCTAGACTGTTATAAAGTGAGATTAAAGGGGAATATTTATGTTTGTGGAACGGCAAGGGTTAATTGTTTATATACATTCTGTAAAGCAAGCAAAAGGATTGAGAAGGTACGGGAATGTTCATTATGTATCAAGAGATTTAAAATATGCAGTATTGTATGTGAATCTGGATGATGCAGAAGCGGTCATGAAAAAGCTTCAATCGCTGCCCTTTGTAAAAGATGTCAAGCCTTCTTATAAGCCATATTTGAAAACGGAGTATGAAAATTCCAAACCCGATAAGGCGAAAGAATATGATTATAAATTAGGGATATAAATATAAAAGGAGGACGGATCAATCTGTCCTCCTTTTATATTTATTGCATGAACGGAATGTATCGGTTCATGCGGAGAATTCCGATTAAGTGCTGATAGTAAAGCTCTCGCTCGGCATAAACAGTAGAGGGCTTTACATCAAGAGCAATAATTTTTTTATTCAGTTCTTCCGCCAGCTGTTCGAACAGCTCCATTCGTTTGCTCGGCTTTTCGGGTGTGTATGTAATTCCTTCACGGCATATATATAATGGTTGAAAATCTCCTTCAGATGTCGGATGAAGCACGACGACAAATGAAGCGGTTGCCCGCCCTTCTTTTGTTGTGCGGAGCATGATTAAATGAGCGAGGCGATGCTTGTTGCTTTTGGCGAGTTCCAAAAGCTCGTATATGTCGGAATAGCCTTCTCCAAGCTCAATAAAACGCTGTATCATCAAAAATCCTCCTTCAATCAATACATACTTCTCCATAACTCTATCATTGAAAAAGGAAGGAGTAAACAAGAAAAGCGGAGGTGACTGTTCAACCTTGAGAGACGTTGGCACCCTAAGAACGCTCACGTCCTGTGAGCAACGGCTGCACTTGTACATCCTGTACTTCGGAACTTCTTTCCACGAAACCGCTCTTTGGTTTCATGGACAGAAGTGAAACGGCCGAAAGGTTAGGAGCCGCAGCTGGACAACAAGAAAAGCGAAAGCGCCCGTTTAGCCCCGACAAGCGCTAGAAGCTTTTATAGCGAAGGCGTTCTTTGCCTTCGGAATAAAAGCTGTAGTGACTCGAGGGGCTGGGCGCTGCAGCTGGACAACAAGAAAAGCCAAACTAAAAAAACCCCGCAACCTTTTACGGTGCAGGGCCCTTCCAACGTTGATTAACAACACCGCTATGGGCTGTTAATCAAATTAAGAAGGCAAAGGGAGAGGAGAAACCGGAGGAAGAACTTATGGGGAAACGTAAGTCTTCTCCGCGGTTGGCAACAACATCTGTTTGGGATGTTGTTACTACTAAGTATGACCATTTCAACCGAGCCTATACATAGACTTGAATTTTTTATTGAGTTTGTATAAAGATGCTATTAAAAAAGGAATGAGTCTTTGACAAAATTGACGATAAAAAAAGATTTTGACTAGTCGAATAAAGGATTTTTATGTTAGGATAGGAAAGAATATGTAGTAAACATATGAGGTAGTGATGAGAATGAGAGTAGTATCAGGAACTTGTAAAGGACGTGCATTAAAGGCAGTGCCGGGGGTAACGACGCGTCCTACAACAGATAAAGTAAAAGAAGCCATTTTTAATATGATTGGTCCATACTTTGATGGAGGCAAAGGCCTAGATTTGTTCGGAGGAAGCGGAGGTCTGGGAATTGAAGCTTTAAGCCGAGGCGTGGATCACATGATTTTCGTAGATCGTGACGGTAAGGCTATCCAAACGATTAAAACGAATTTAGCTGTTTGCGGGTTTGAAAATCGGGCGGAAGTATATCGCAATGATGCGGAAAGAGCGCTTAAGGCAGTTAAAAAACGTGAAATGACGTTTGATTTAGTTTTTCTGGATCCGCCATATAAAGCCCAAAAGTTGAAAGCGCTTATTGAGGAGATTGGCGAACAGCAGCTGCTGTCTAAGTCAGGCATGATTGTTGCGGAACACGACAATGATGTAAAACTTCCCGATCAAATCGGAGGCTTTTCAAAGGAAAAGTTTGAAGTTTACGGGATAACAGCCATTTCCATTTATCGATATTCTGAGTAGAAATGAAAAGGTTCTGTCATAAAAAGGGGGAAGTGACATGGGGAGCATTGCAGTTTGTCCAGGCAGTTTCGATCCGGTTACAAACGGTCATTTAGATATCATTAAAAGGGGTTCAAAGGTATTTGAGACAGTTTATGTTGCGGTGTTAAATAATGCCGTTAAAAATCCTTTATTTACAGTGGAAGAGCGTGTGGAATTATTAAAGGAAGTCACAAAGTCCATTCCAAATGTAAAAGTGGAATCTCATAGCGGATTATTAATGGAGTATGCCAAGAGTAAACAGGCTCATACCATTTTGCGCGGATTGCGTGCTGTATCCGATTTCGAATATGAAATGCAAATTACGTCTGCTAATCGTGTCCTTGAAAAAAATATTGAGACGCTATTTATGATGACAAATAATCAGTATTCCTTTTTAAGTTCCAGTATCGTCAAAGAGTTGGCTAAGTATGGAGGAGATGTTTCAGAGTTGGTTCCTCCGATTGTAAAAGAAGCGATGCTTCACAAATTCAGCTGATAGCCACAGAAGAAAAAGCTTGCCGGAAGTTGAACGGCAAGCTTTTTAATTAGAAAGGTTAATTTGTTTTCCACCTGTTCATGCGTAAGTAAATGTAAAAACATAAGAAGAAAATAGTCAACAATGGACCATAACTCAAACACAGTTCAAGGTACTGGTATAAAAAATCGAATGAATATAACGAAGAGAACGGATTGGCTCCCTCCGGACTTGTGGCAGGCTGGGCTGCAAGTATGTAAGGGCTTAGTGGTTTCCACAATAAAAGAGAAAGAATGACGGAAAACAGACCGTGAAAAAGGCGTGCAATAAAAAAGGGTGAGAACCGGATATCTGTCTCGGCTAAAATGCTTGCCACTTGAGCTTGTACAGAAAAGCCGCTGAAAGCTAAAATGAAACTTACAATAGCAATTTGCTGCCATAAGACTGAATCGCTCACTTTGCTGGTCATCTGGCTGCCGAGAGTAATTTCGAATATTCCGGAGATGAGCGGCAGGCTTAATTCTTGTGAGAAACCGAACAAGAGTAATAGATAGGAAAAGAAATGACTGACTAAAGTCGTGATATCCATGAGGAAAAGCAGGCGGTTCAATACAGAAAATAAAATGATAAATCCTCCAATCATGAGTAATGTTTGAATGGAAGAAGTTACGGCGTCGCCCAGCAGCTTGCCTATTGGCCTATTATCTTTCAGTCGGGTATGATGCATTTCTTGAAGAGCGGTCTTAAAGGAATGCGGCCGTTTATTCCGTTCGGTTGTTCGATCATTGCTGCCGTGGAACCTCATCAAAAAGCCTACACAAATGTTGCCCAAATAATGAGAAAGAGCAAGGATAATGCCGACACTTGGATTTTTGAAGAAACCGACGGCGATGGCCCCGAAAATAAACAATGGATTGGATGAGTTTGTAAACGATACTAAACGTTCCGCTTCAGATACTGTAATTTGCCCTTCTTGCCGAAGCCTTGCAGTCAGTTTGGCGCCGGCAGGAAAGCCTGAAGCCATCCCCATGGCAAGAACGAATCCTCCAGATCCGGGAACCCGGAATAATGGACGCATGAATGGTTCGAGCAATACACCTATAAATCGGACTACGCCAAAACCAATGAGCATTTCTGAAAAAATAAAAAAAGGCAGTAATGAGGGGAACACAACAGTCCACCACATGTTCAAGCCGCGAAGAGATGCATCAAATGCTTCTTTCGGATAAATGATAAGTGCGCTCACCAGAATGAAGGCTGAAACTGCAAGGGCAAGCGTTTTAACGAATGACTTATTCAACCATGATTCCTCCTATTCTTTCTTCCATCATGCATTGTCTATAAAAAAATGATAAAATCACAACAAAGGTTTGCTCCTGCCTCAGTGGAAAGTTTGTACATATATTACTATACGAGTCTAGGGGATCGATTTAGACCATAAGAATAACATGAGGGATACAGAAAGGGAGGCATGCGGATTGGGTCGGCCGAAAATAGGATTGGCGCTTGGTTCAGGCGGCGCAAGGGGATTTGCCCACCTTGGGGTTATCAAGGTATTAAAAGAGGCTTCCATTCCAATTGATTATATTGCGGGAAGCAGTATGGGCGCGTTAATCGCCGCTTTTTACGGCACTGGTTTGGACATGGAAAGATTATATAAGATTGCCCAGGCATTCAAACGTAAATACTATTTAGACTTTACGGTTCCGAAAATGGGATTTATTGCAGGAAATCGGATTAAGGAACTGGTACGGGTATTTACACATGGAAAGAGAATTGAAGAGTTGAATTTGCCGATTGCCATCGTGACGACGGACTTAAAAACGGGAGAGAAGGTAGTGTTTCGTGATGGACCGGTTGCGGATGCAGTAAGAGCCAGCATTTCCATTCCCGGAATTTTCGTTCCGGAAAAGGTAAATGGCCGCTTATTGGTGGATGGAGGCGTAATAGACCGGATTCCGGTGTCTGTTGTCAAGGAAATGGGAGCGGATTTTGTCATTGGGGTGGATGTTTCCCGTGTGAAGGTCAATGCTGACATCAGTTCCATTTTCGATGTTATTTTACAGAGTTTAGATATTTTGCAAGATGAGCTAGTGAAGCACCGTGAAATTGTCTCAGATGTCATGATCAGGCCTCATGTGGAAACATTCAGTTCGAGAGCCTTTACCAATATTCAAGAAATCATTGCCATTGGAGAACAGGAAACGCAAAAACAGTTACCGCGAATACAGATGTTGATTGATCAGTGGGAGGAGAACCAATCAGATGAAATCTAAAATGTATATGGCTGCTTTATCATGCGGATTAATTCTTGCTCTTATCCTTTCTTTCTACCCTTTGCCATATTACATCACAAAGCCGGGTATGGCCCAAGAACTATCTCCGATCATTGAAGTTGAAGGCGGATATGAGGAAAAAGGGAGTTTGATGCTGACCACAGTCAGAATGGGAAAGGCGACTCCTTTTGCTTATGCTCTGGCACATATACAGGATTTTCAAGAAATTTATCCTGTCGAGGATATTCGCCAAGAAGGAGAAAGTGATGCAGATTATACATATCGCCAATTACACATGATGGAAACTTCTAAGGAATCGGCGATTTTAGTCGCCTATCGGCATGCGGGTAAAGAAGTGGCATTCAAAAACCATGGTGTATACGTCATGAGCATCATTCCCGGCATGCCTGCAGAGGAAATATTAAAGGTAGGCGACCGTGTATATAAAGTGGATGGAAAAGAAATGGAAACGAGTGAAGAGTTTGTGGCGCATGTAACGAACAAGAAGGTTGGAGATGCAGTGAACATAGAGTTTGAACGCGATGGAGAAAATCAAAAAGCCACTATTACAATTGCGCCTTTTCCTCAAATGAAAGGAAAAGCGGGGCTTGGAATCACGTTATTAACGGACCGGGAAATTGTCGTGGAACCGGATATTGAAATAGATACAGAGAAAATTGGCGGACCGTCCGCCGGTTTAATGTTTTCTTTGGAAATTTACAATCAGCTCACGAGAGAAGACATAACAAAGGGATACGAAATTGCAGGAACAGGTACGATTGATGATGAAGGACGTGTAGGTCGCATTGGCGGTATTTCCCAAAAGGTGGTAGCGGCTTCTAACTCCGGGGCGGAGATTTTTCTTGCTCCAAATGAAGAAGGTGCCAAAGGTTCGAATTATCGTGAAGCTTTAGCTGCGGCGAAAAAAATAGACACCAAGATGAAAATTGTACCAGTCGATACATTTGATGAAGTCGTTCAATACTTGAAAACTTTAAAACCACAATAAAGGAAACTTTCATCGGTGGAGGTGTTTCTTCATCCCCCACCGATGGTTAGTTAGACCCGCATCGTGCGGGCTTTTACGGGAGGATGATGCAAAAGGTATGCCTTTTGCATCATCCTCTTATTATATTCAATCAAACAAAATGGGGGGAATACGATATTCTTGAAATAAAAACTCGGATCGAGCAGGTTCATTTAAAGCGAAACTGTAAACGTTTGTCGCTTTGATGTCTTGTTCTAGTTGAGGGTGGTGAAATTTTGATACAGTGGAAACGAGCGGGAGACGTAGGCTCTTCTTTTGCTCCTTTAAATAGGCTTGCCCTTTTTTGCTCATTCCTAAAAGGCGGATATAAGCTGCCGCTTGCTCTTTAAGGACCGTTTCCATTTGGTGTTTCGTTGTGTGCGTCAATATATGGACGCACATTCTCTGCAAACGTGTCCATGTGTAACGCTTATTTTTTATGAATTGCATGAATTCAGAGAACGTTCGACTCTGCTTGATATAATGAAGAAGACGGTATTCAATCCCTTCTTCTACTCCGTATATGTCTTGCAACTGTTCAGGACTCATGGACAGCAGTGTATATTTCAAATAGGGGAAATAATGTTCCCACTGATGATAAAGGCCGTAATTCAAGGCGTAATCATGCAAATATTTTTCTGTGCTTTCCGGCATATAGCGATGTACGGTTTGGAGGTCCGCATTTTCGGAAAAGAGAGCCTTCCTGATACTTGTTGCGCTTGTCACGGTAGAAGAGGAAAGTGTTTCATCATGATAGTGGGACTCAATCCGTGCAATGGTATGGGGTGACATCGTATAATGATGCTGTATCTTAGCCTTTATATAGGCATATCCCAAAATGTTGTTGGGTTGGGACAAGTCAAGAAGCTGTTTGGATTCGCCCACTTTTTTCAATGCGAGCGACATTGCTTTTGGATAGCTCATTCCTTTCTTCAAGGCATGCTGAGCATGTGAGGCTACTTCTTCTTCATGTATTCGATAGAAATGTTCTGCTTCCAGGAACGTTTGAATATCTCCGTTTTCGCTGCCGAAGCAAAAACTGTCCACATTCAAAGCGGCCAAAATAGACATGGCACCGCTTGCGAATAAATCGGCTTGCTGAACAGCAAAAGCGAATGGAAGTTCAATGACAAGATCGGCTCCTCCTGCAAGAGCCATTTTTGTTCGAGCCCACTTTGACACGAGGGCTGGCTCTCCGCGTTGTAAAAAATGTCCGCTCATGACAGCGACGACACAATCAGCCCCTGTCTTTTTTTTGGATTGCTGGACATGATAAAAATGTCCGTTGTGAAAAGGGTTATATTCAACAATGATTCCTACAGCCTGCATCGTTTTCTCCTTTTTGTTCAATAAAAATAAATGTTTTTTGGTAAAATGGTGAAAAACATGTTAAAGTAGTATTTAATGCTTGATATGCACTAATTATAGTGTAAAGAAAAAATATTGACAAATAATCCTGACAAAGCTATAATTACCTTTGTTGCCTAGAGGTGATGAAATTGAAATGGTCTGTACATCAGTTATATAAGTTACAGCAAAAGGGCTTAAAACTAGATGAGTATGTAGACGTGAGCGATGTAAAAGAAGTGGATCCTCAAATTCGTGAAGTGAAACCTGTCCATGTAACAGGAAGAGCTGATATTAGCTCGGCGAAAGTAACGTTTCATTTGAATATTTCTGGTGAAATGATTCTTCCTTGTTCACGTACACTGGTAGATGTTCCGTATCCATTCCATGTCGAGACGACAGAAACATTTTTGTTAAAGCCAGTTGAGTTTGAACTTGAAGAAGATGTACATTATGTCAAAGGGGAAGTAGTGGACCTTGATCCAATCATTAAGGAACACATCCTCGTTGAAGTCCCAATGCAAGTGTTTAGCGATAATCCACATGTTGAGGGAGCTGCACCGCAATCAGGTCGAGATTGGGAAGTCGTTGCGGAACAAGAAAAGACAAATCAAATTGATCCTCGTTTAGCGGCGCTGCAAGACTTTTTTAAAAAAGATGAAAAAAAGTGAAATAGCGAAGAACCGGCGTTACCCGGCCTTCATATAATCAAATCCTGTTAAGGAGGTGGGAATAATGGCTGTACCTTTTAGAAGAACATCTAAAACAAGAAAAAGATTGCGTCGTACGCACTTCAAATTACAAGTTCCTGGTATGGTAGAATGCCCAAGTTGTGGGGAAATGAAACTATCACACCGTATCTGCAAAGCATGCGGAACTTATAAAGGAAAAGAAGTAGTTAGCAAATAATAATTGTTAACCTTCTGTAAGCACAGGCTGATAAAGTCTGTGCTTTTCTTTTTATTCCAGCTCATCCAACTGGATTTTTTTTATTTGCCATCAACCCTTTTGCCAGTCCGCGTCTCTCTGTTCTTTTCAACTTGGATAAACCTGTAAAGATTGCGTGATTGGTGTATGAAAAGGATTTTGGAAAGAAAAAAGAGAATTAATCCGGGGAAAGGGGAGGGAGCATGGCTAAAACAAGTTTTACTATTCGTGAAGAAGGATTGGCTGTTTTCAAAATTTTACGTCCGGAGTGCAGAAATGCCATCGACTATGATGTAATGGGAAATTTACGTGCAGCACTCAGGGATGCCAGGGAGGACCCTCGGATTAAGCTATTCATGATAACGGGTGAAGGCAATCAAGCCTTTTGCAGCGGGGGCGATTTGAACGCTTTTCATAAATTGAAAACGGAAAAAGAAGCCTATGAAATGCTGAGTACGATGGGAACGCTTTTATATGAATTATTAACCCTGCCCAAGCCAACTGTTGCCTTGCTGAATGGGACAGCCGTTGGCGGGGGATGTGAAGTGGCGATTGCCTGTGATATCCGCTTGGCGGCAGACCATAGCAAACTCGGATTTGTTCAAGGGAATTTAGGGATTACAACAGGGTGGGGAGGCGGCTCTATTTTAATGGAGAAAATTCTCCCGCAAGATGCGCTTTTTATGCTCTATACAGCTAAACTATTTACGGCTGAAGAAGCGAAGAGGCTCAACTATGTGCAAGAGGTATTTTCCGGTGATCACTTGATGGGACAAACGGAAAATTATTGTCTGGATATAATTCGTAAGCCAGCAGGCGTACTAATCTCTTATAAACAGGCGATGTTAGAGAAGTGGGAATTGATGAACATGGAAGAACGAATGGCGCAAGAAATCAGGAGATGTGCGGTATTATGGGAAAAGGAGGAACATCATGAAGCGGTAGAAGGGTTTAAGTGCAGAAAATCGTAGAGGGTGTTCAAAAAATCTATGAAAAATGGCTGACGAATTTTTTGGTTACTCCTACTCTTCGGTCCTTGAGTCCCTATTTTTCCTTGAATTTCTTGGTTCCTGTTGTCTTTCTTTTGGAACACGCACTTTCTCTTTTTTACATTTTTTAATGGAGGAACGAGAAGAGTTCTTGATAAGTTGCCAAGGGACCGTGAGGTAAATTGGCAACTGCTTATGTGCAACTAATTTGGCATGGATGATTTTTATCCATGCCAAATTAGTTACATAGTCTATCTTTTCTATCAGTTGCATATTTATGTAATAAATCATTGTAGGGGGGATAGAAAGATGACTTCTTCTCGTCAAGATGCATGGACACAAGATGAAGATTTATTGTTAGCGGAGGTAGTGCTGCGCCACATTCGTGAAGGGGGTACGCAGCTTGCTGCATTTGAAGAAGTAGGGAAAACCTTGTCACGTACAGCTGCCGCTTGTGGTTTTCGTTGGAATTCCTATGTTCGAAAGCAATATAAAGCGGGAATTGAGCTTGCTAAAAAGCAACGGAAGGAATTAAAAGCGCAGTTGACCTTAAAAGATGTATCCAAAGATCAAGCGCAAAAGAATTATGGAGAAAATACAGTGGTGAATGAGTATTTGACTTTGGGGGATGTAATCCAGTTTTTGCAAAAAGTGGAGCGGACCCAATACGATTCCGGTAACTTGATAGAGCAAAACCAAGACTTGCAACAGAAGATCGAGTTTTTGGAGAGCCAAGTGGAGCGCTTGGAAAGAGAAAAAAATATACTTGAAAACAATCTGCTTGTTGTAGAAGATGATTACAAAGCGTTAATAGAGATTATGGACCGTGCTAGAAAAATGGTTGTATTGAGCGAGGGGGACAAAGGGAAAAAGATGAACTTTCAAGTTGATAAAAGCAGTCATTTGGAAAAAATCGAAAAATAAACCAAAACAGCTGATGGAAATCATCAGCTGTTTTGGTTTATTGTCCAGCTCCGAAAGCCAAACCGTACGGCTGTTTCGCTCCTTCCTGCGGAGTCAAAAAGCGACTTCGCAGGAAGAAGCTCCGAAGTATAGGATATACAAGTGCAGCTGTGGAGATGGATGTCGCGTCCTTAGTTGCCATCATCCTTGGATTTAAGCGGGCTTTCTTCGCTTTTCTTATGCTTCAGTAATACCTTGTGGATGCCAAATGAGCGGGTTTTCGCCTAAATCACGGTCCATATCATATTTAACGGGAACAAACCCCATCTTGTTCCAAAATTCACTGGATTTGACACGGGGACTTGTTTTAATGGGCAAGCCGAACGACTTAGCAAACTCTACTAATGCTTGACCGAACCCTTTTCGTTGATAATCGCTTAGTACCTCCAGTTTCCAAACCTCTAAGTAGTTTTGAGCGGGTTCAAAATATTTGTCATGTTGTTTATCACGTTTATATAAACTCATACGTGCTACTAAACTGTCGCCGTAGTATATGCCATAAAAAGGAGAGCTAATTTCATTTTCGGATAAGTTGGCTTGAAGCTCTTCTAACATCGATAATTCTTGGAGACCGTATTCCTTGAATTTTTTGAATTCTTCTAATGTTTTATAGTTAATTTTCAGACGCTTTACCTCTGTTGTGACCATGTGTATACCCCCTAAAAAATCCTTTTGTGAAACTTATACCCCTATCTCCCTTCATTATATAATAAAAATAAAGAAAATTCTGCATAAAATATCGTAAGCGTTTACAGCTCAAGAAGGAATTTTTGGAAAAAGTGTAGAAGGTATACCGGGGGATAGGAGAAAAATGTGGAAGGGGATGCCGTTTTGCGAAAAATATTGATTGCGAACCGAGGGGAAATTGCATTACGAATCATTAAAACGTGCCAAGCATTAGGGATGGAAACGGTTGCTGTATATTCAGATGCGGATGCAAGTATGCCTTATGTAAGAGAGGCGACAAAGGCTGTACGAATCGGGGAGTCGCCTGTACAGAAGTCATATTTAAAAGGTGATGAGATTTTAGCTGTTGCCAAAGCAGAAAATGTTGATGCCATTCATCCGGGGTACGGATTCTTATCGGAAAATAGCGCTTTTGCTAAAGCGGCAGCAGAACAAGGTATCGCATTTATCGGACCGTCACATGAAATAATCGCTTTGATGGGAGATAAGGTAGCTGCGAGGGCAACGATGAAAAAGGCCAATGTTCCGGTTGTTCCTGGAAGCGAAAATGGTGTGAGGAGCGTAGAGGAAGCATGCGAATTCGCTGCATCGATTGGCTATCCTGTTATGTTAAAAGCAAGCGGTGGAGGTGGAGGAATCGGTATGCAGCTTTGCTTCGGAGAAGAAGAATTGAAAAAGGCATACACCTCCACTAAATCGCGTGCTAAAGCCTATTTTGGAAATGATGAATTATTTATCGAAAAATATATTGCAAACGCAAGGCATATTGAAGTGCAAATCTTTGGTGATATAAAAGGGAATATCATTCATTTATTTGAAAGGGATTGTTCTGTCCAGCGCCGAAACCAAAAGGTAATCGAAGAAACACCATCTCCTTTTTTGTCAGAGGAGGCCCGGGAGAAGATTTGCCAAACCGCGGTAGAGGCCGCTAAAGCGGTCGGTTACTATAATGCGGGTACGGTGGAGTTCATTGTAGATGAACAGGAACGATTTTATTTTTTAGAAATGAATACGAGATTGCAAGTAGAACATCCTGTGACAGAAGAAATGACAGGAATTGATTTGGTGAAGTGGCAAATTCTCGTTGCTGACGGGCAACCTTTGCCGTTGAAACAGGAAGAAATTGGGCGCCGAAAGCATGCACTTGAATTTCGCATTTATGCAGAGGATCCCGTTACATTTCTGCCTTCGCCTGGAACCATTAGCTCCATCGAATGGCATGAAGAAGAAGGTGTTCGGATCGATAACGGCTATAGCGTCCATACGACTGTGACTCCTTACTATGATCCAATGATTGCCAAAGTCATTGTAAGCGGAAAAAGTCGTGCAGCCGCTATCGAAACGGCACAACGATTTTTTGAGCGGTCTTCCATTGAAGGGATTAAAACGAACCTTCCATTATTTCAACGGGTGTTGGAAGAAGAAGAGTTTAAAGCGGGGAATTATACGACAACCTATTTGTCTACGGTTTTGATCAAAAATTAGTAAAGGGGAGAAAGTGGATGAAGGAAATTACAGCGAGTATGGCTGGGACGGTATTAAACATTCTTATAAAGGAGGGAGACGAAATTTCAGCAGGTCAAACGGTGGTGGTATTGGAATCCATGAAAATGGAAATACCGGTCGACAGCGCTTTTCCCGGTAAAGTAGGGGAAGTGAAAGTGGCAGCTGGAGACTTTGTGAATGAAGGAGACCTCTTGCTTACGGTTGAATGATCATTTTTATGAAATGAGGGAGGATGGCTATGTTACATACAAACATCGTGCAAGAAAAATATGATCAAAAACGAAAAGAAGCGGAAGCAGGGGGACAGACGAAGTACCATGAAAAGTTGAAGGAACAAAATAAATTGTTTGTCCGCGATCGATTGGCGCTTTTGTTTGATAATGGGGAGTATGTAGAGGATGGGAAATTCGCGAATAATATGGCGGATGATTTGCCGGCTGATGGGGTGGTCACAGCAATCGGAAAGGTAAATGGCGAAACGGTTTGTGTAATGGCGAACGATTCGACCGTCAAAGCCGGATCGTGGGGAGCCCGGACGGTTGAAAAAATCATTCGGATTCAAGAAACCGCTGAAAAGCTGAAGGTTCCGCTTCTTTATTTAGTGGACTCCGCGGGTGCGCGTATTACCGACCAGCTTGAGATGTTTCCCAATCGTCGGGGGGCAGGCCGCATCTTTTACAATCAGGTCAAATTATCAGGCGTGATTCCGCAAATTTGCCTTCTCTTTGGACCATCAGCGGCTGGAGGGGCTTATATTCCAGCATTTTGTGACATTGTGGTCATGGTAGAAGGGAACGCTTCTATGTACTTAGGTTCGCCTCGCATGGCAGAGAAAGTTATTGGTGAAAAGGTGACCCTTGAAGAGATGGGGGGAGCCAGAATGCACTGCAGTGTCAGTGGCTGCGGAGATGTACTGGTGCAGAAAGAAGAAGAGGCAATTGCTGAAGCTCGCCGCTATTTAAAATATTTCCCGCAAAACTTCACTCAGCGACCGAAAGGATGTGACCCTGTTTCACCGAAAAAAGGACGACCGTTAGTTGACATTATTCCCGAGAACCAAAATGTTCCGTTTGATATGTATGAAGCGATTGATTCCTTGATTGATGAAGGGAGCTTTTTTGAGATCAAAAAGCTGTTCGCCCCAGAACTAGTGACAGGGTTAGCAAGAATTAACGGAAAAGCGGTGGGGATTATCGCTAACCAGCCAAAGTCGAAAGGCGGCGTGCTGTTCGTGGATTCTGCCGATAAAGGGGCGAAATTCATCCAGCTTTGTGATGCATTCCATATTCCGCTCCTATTTCTGTCTGATGTACCTGGATTCATGATTGGAACAAAGGTAGAGAGAGCGGGTATTATCCGTCATGGTGCCAAACTGATTGCCGCGATGAGTTCGGCCACCGTCCCGAAAATTTCCGTCATTGTCCGGAAAGCATATGGAGCAGGGCTTTATGCGATGGCCGGCCCTGCATTTGAACCGGATTGCTGCATCGCTCTTCCGACAGCCCAGATTGCGGTGATGGGACCTGAGGCTGCCGTAAATGCAGTGTATTCAAATAAAATCAATGCGATTGAAGATCCAAAAGAACGCATGGCGTTTGTACAAGAGAAACAAAAGGAGTACAAGGAGCATATCGATATTTATAAACTGGCATCGGAGCTTATTGTAGATGATATTGTTCCGGCAAACGAGCTCCGAGACGCTCTTATTGACCGTTTACACTATTACGATACAAAAGAAGTAGTATTTAGTGTTCGAAAACACCCTGTGTATCCGGTATAATCAAAAGGAACTGACTCACCAAGCTCAAGTGATGATTCATTCTCCTAAAAGGCCCCGTCATGAAAATCCAGTAAAACCAAGGATTTCGTGACGGGGCCTTTTAGTGAAAATCAGTTCTTGTGACTTGTTAGAAACTTATGGGACAGCCTATGTTTTTATCCGGCATACGGGCAAGTAAGCCCCCCACTTTAAGATTTGAGGGAAATCGAAGAAGTCTAAGTGGGGGATGAAGGAAAACCCCACTGATGGAAGTTTCCTTTATAAACGTTATATTTTTTGTTAAAATATGAGAATAAATTCGCAGCAGAGGTAGAATAAATGAAAAAAATTGCAATTATTGGCGGCGGCTCCGTCGGGTTATTATTTTCTTCTTATTTAGCGGAACGTTTTGATGTTACCCTTTATACAAGGACGGAAGAACAAGCGCAAGTAGTGAGAAGAGAAGGAATAATGAGAGTCGTTGGAGAAGTGAAACGAGAAGCGTCTGTACAGGCGCGAACTTTATCTGAAGGAATGGCCGGGGAAGATTTCGTTATTGTAGCGGTTAAACAATATCATCTCGAGAAGGTCCTATCCGTTCTTAAGAATGAGATTAAGGATGATATTCCGGTTTTGTTTGTCCAAAATGGGATGGGGCACATACATAAAATAGAAAAATCTGTACATAAGCATGTCTTTTTGGGCATTGTAGAGCATGGTGCGTTAAAAACCTCTATCAATGAAATCAACCATACGGGAGCGGGAGTAACGAAAATTGCATGCTATAGAGGAAACGCCTCTTATATTGATAAATTGTTCGAGAAGCCGGTCGAGTCGTTTCCTTTTATGCAGGAGATTGAGTGGTATGAGATGTTGATAAACAAGTTGATTGTCAACTCGTGCATTAATCCGCTGACATCCCTTTACAGAGTCACTAACGGTCAATTGATTCATAATCCTTTTTATCATGAGAATTTAAAAATAGTGTTTAGCGAAATCATAAAAGCTCTTCGTATAACAGATGGGGAAGCTTATTGGACAAAAGTGATTCACATATGCCGTCAAACTTCTTTAAATCGCTCTTCCATGCTTCGAGATATCGAAGAGGGAAGAGAAACGGAAGTGGAGGCAATTTTGGGATATGTTCTGCAAGAGGCTGAAGCGAGCCTTACAGCGGTGCCTTCTGTAGAATTTTTGTATAAATCAATAAAGGGACTGGAAAAAGCGGGAGAGGAGCAATCTAATGGGTAGTGTATTAGCGGGGGTTACGGCTACGTTTGTTACGATACCCGTTCTATCATTTTTGATCAGTTACATGATTTTGCGGAAGGTAACCAAAAATAAAAGAAAATCCTTTCATATTTCAACGGACATTATGACGTTATTTTTAATCTTGTCTGTGAACTACTTGACTTTAGTTATTTGGGAGAAATCATTTTTGTGGCTTATCGCCCTTTTGCTGCTCGTCATCGCTATGATAACGGTATTTCTTCAATGGAAGGTTCAGCAGGATGTTCAATTGAAGAAAGTGGTAAAAGGGTTTTGGCGTATAAGTTTTCTATTGTTTTTTGTTGGGCATATCGGATTGACCGTTTATGGTTTGGTTTTTCGGATTTATTCCTTGTAAGTCGTGTTACTAGACGGCAGGCAAATCAATATGGATAATGAAGCTATATGTTTTGGCTAATAAGGAAATAGGGTTGTGCTTTCGGGACCATATGAATGGCTTGTTATTTAAGTCAGGCGGGTGCCGCGGCGAAGGCCAAATTTAATAAATAGAGTTGAAGAAAGGGAGTTCTTTCATGGAAATCAAGGATATCTCGTTTCCATCGGCAAATCGGCTGCTTGAAGGGTATAAGCGAGGAGAAGATGTTGTAATGTCATTTTTCCATTACAACATCCATGATGAAAAGGTGTACCAACAGCGAGTTGACGATTTAACGCAATTTAGTTATCCACGTGAGGAGCTTGCGGCCTATTTGGCTGCTTATAATGAAAAATATGATGCTGACGAGCGGACGATGAGCAACATTTCCAAGCTGAAAGACCATCGTTCTGTTGTCGTAGTGGGTGGACAGCAGGCGGGTATTTTGACGGGGCCGATGTATACCGTCAATAAGGTGTTATCCATCTTGAAATTTGCTAAACAGCAAGAGGAAAAATTAAATGTACCTGTCATACCGATCTTTTGGATAGCAGGGGAAGATCATGATTTTGCAGAAATCAACCATGTGTTCGTAGAAAAAGACGGAATGCTTGTCAAGCGGGTTGTTCCTCAAAAGGTACTGGAGAAAAAGATGGCCTCAGATGTATTGATTGATCAGAAGGCCTGTCAAAAATGGATTCAAGAGATTTTCCAAACCTTCGGGGAAACAGACCATTCCAGGAAGGTATTGGAGTTTGCTCTTGAAAGCTTGGAATCTTCTCATACATATGTAGACTTCTTTGCTAAATTGACAATGAAGCTTTTCGCCGGAACGGGTCTTGTTTTGATGGACTCTGCTTCGCCTGAGCTTCGTAAAGTTGAAAGTTCCTTCTTTATGCAGTTGATTGAAGAAAATGAACAGCTCTCCAAAGCAGTTCTTAAGCAGCAGCGCCTTGTGGAACAGCAACACCCACGTTCCATTCAAGTGGATGAACAAACGGCCCATTTGTTTTATTACGACAATAATGAACGGATTCTGCTTGAAAGGCGAGCTGGCCGATTTGAGGGCAAAAGCAATGAAACGGTATTAACGAAGGAAGAATTGCTTCAGATTGCGAGAACATCGCCTGAGCTTTTGAGCAACAACGTAGTAACAAGACCGTTAATGCAGGAGTTTTTGCTTCCGACCTTGGCATTTATTGCAGGACCTGGGGAAGTAGCTTATTGGGCGGAGTTGAAGCAGGCGTTTGAATTGTTTAGATTTAAAATGCCTCCTATCGTGCCCCGCCTTTCTTATGCCATTGTAGAACGCGATGTTAATCGTAATATAAGGGATTTAGAATTAACTATTGAGTATGTCTTGCAAAAAGGCATCAAGGCAGAAAAAGAAAAGTGGCTTCAGAAATATGTAAAGTATCCATATGACAATTATTTCGAACAAGCGAGACAAGAGTTGGAAATCGTCCATGAAACGCTTCGTAATAACGTATTGCGTGAAGATGAAACGTTTAAAGAAACTCTGGAAAAAAATCGCAATATCTTACAAAACCAATTGGATATCGTTAGAAAAATCGTCGAATCGAAACAGGTAACAAAACATAAAGTGACAATTAAGAAATTTGACGATATTGAACATGCGTTAGCACCGACGGGTTCGCCGCAAGAGAGGATATGGAATATTTTTTATTTTCTGAATAAACACGGCCTGGATTTCGTCTCACGCTTATCGAATCTCGACGTCGAATTCAATCATAATATAAAGGTCGTTTATCCATAGGAAGTCCTGCCATAAGGCAGGACTTCTTTATATATAGGGAGAATAGGAAAAAAATAGAAAACAATCCACTTTATTATTAGTAGTTGAATCCTGCATTTTCACCATCCTTTCTTCTAACACAATTCATATATTCCATTCCGCTTAAGTCACCGTCCGGCTATTCTAATCGGTCAACTAACAACTGAAAAATAGATGCCTGTAAATGAGAAACAATTTATGACAAAAAGTCGAGATTCTTTGTAGAAATTGCTGAAAAAATGTTGAAGTTTGATATATAATAAAAAGGCAGTCTATTTTGTTTGATTTACGGAAAAATTGACCGTTAGTATAAAAACAATCTGTTATCACTGGAAAATGATTATTAACATTAACTATCTATATGGATTCGTGTAGGAGAAAGAAGTAGGTGCCAACATGTTTAAGCATACCACAGTGCTTTTGAAAGAAGCGGCAGAAGGATTAAATATTGATCCAGATGGGATTTATGTCGATTGCACTCTTGGGGGAGCCGGCCATAGTGAATATATCGTACAAAAGCTCTCTTCAAAGGGAAGATTGATTGCATTTGATCAGGATGAAACAGCCATTGAAAATGCAAAAGTTAAACTAAGTCCCCATATGGAAAGAGTGACAATCATTAAAAGCAATTTTAAACATTTGAAAGAGAAGCTTGCTGAGCATGGAATTGATTACGTAGATGGTGTTTTATTTGACTTGGGAGTTTCTTCTCCCCAATTGGACACCCCTGAAAGAGGATTTAGCTACCATCATGATGCGTCTCTTGATATGCGGATGGACCTTCATGCTCCATTAACCGCTTATGATGTAGTCAACCAGTGGCCTTATGAACAGTTAGTAAGGATTTTCTTTCAATACGGTGAAGAAAAGTTTTCCAAACAAATCGCACGTAAAATCGAAACATATCGGGAACAAAAGCCGATTGAAACAACGCTTGAGCTGGTCGATTTAATAAAAGATGCCATTCCGGCGCCAGCAAGACGTACGGGCGGACATCCTGCCAAACGGGTGTTTCAAGCAATACGGATTGCGGTAAATGATGAGTTGCAAGTATTTGAGGATACGCTCGGTCAGGCAATGGAAGTCATTAAATCAGGCGGACGAGTAAGTGTCATCACTTTCCATTCACTCGAAGACCGCATATGTAAAGTGGCTTTTAAGAATGCGAGTACACCGCCGCCGCTACCTCCTGGAATTCCGATTATTCCGGATGAATTTAAACCGAAATTTAAATTGATTACAAGAAAGCCGATTTTACCTTCTGATGAAGAGTTGGAAGAGAACAATCGCGCACGTTCAGCAAAGCTGCGAATTATAGAAAAACTATAAAAGTATGGGTTCAACAAGGAGGACAAAAAGGACCGAGAAGTTCAAGGAAGCGCCGCTTTGAGCAACGGAGCGTATGTTATGAATACGTGAGTAGCGGAAAAGCAAGCTGACGCCGAAATTCGATGGTCATTTTTCCCGGACTTGTTGAACATCATCTAAAACGGGATAGTCGAAAAGGAGGAGAACTGTATGGGGAACTTAGCATATCAAGTAAGAGAGAAACAAAGTGAACAACAAAAACAAGTTCAAAAGGTGCGCAAGAAGAAAAAATTTCGCTTTTCCGTGGGAGAAAAAGTGTTATATACAGGTTTTTTAGTCGGGGTGGTATTCGGTTCGATTCAAATCGTTTCCAACCAAGTGAGTCTATATGACGTAAATGCAGATATTCAAGCGCTTGAATCTAAAATTAGTTTGCAAGAGCGGGCAAATAATGAACTTAAGCTGCAGGTAGTAGAGCTAAGCACATATGAACGTATTTGGGCAAAAGCAAAAGAGCTTGGATTGGACTTGAACGAAAATAACGTTAAAGTGGTTCAGGATTGAGTGTATGCTGGTTAATAAGAAAAACACAAGTAGAGGAGCAGCAGTATTAATTTTAATATTTGCTACCCTCTTTTTTACATTGGCTGCCCGCTTTTTTTATATCCAAGCTACCGGAAAAGCAGAAGGACAGGCACTAGCCGCCATCGCCCAAAAAAAACATACACGGCAAACCGTGATAGAAGGAAAAAGGGGATCAATATATGACCGAACGGGAGAGGCCATTGCTCATGATACAGGAGCCTATACGGTTGTGGCGATTTTAGATCCCTCTCAAACGAAAGACCCTAAAAAGCCGCTGCACGTTACCAATCCTAGCAAAACAGCGAAGAAGCTCGCACCGTTGCTCAATATGGAAGAGAGTAAGCTTGAAGAGTTAATGTCTAAAAAAGGGCGTGTTCAAGTAGAGCTCGGTCCTGGGGGACGGGATATCAGTAATACGACAAAGCGGAAAATAGAAGAGCTCGACCTTCCCGGCATCACCTTCATTCAAGATTCCAAACGCTTTTATCCGAATGGTGTATTCGCTTCTCATATTATCGGATATGCACAAAAAAATGATGAAGGAAAAACGATAGGGAAGATGGGGATCGAGAAGCTCTTTAATAAAGAGTTGACAGAAACGGACGGCTATATGAAGTATCAAAGCGCGCGAAACGGATTAAAGCTTCCAGATCCAAAAGAGTCGATTGTACCTCCAAAAGATGGTGACGACGTCTATTTAACAATCGATAAGACGATTCAAACATTTTTAGAAGACGCCATGAACCGAGCGGTCAAGGAGTACAATCCAAAGAAAGTGATAGGGATTGTAGCCAATCCGAAAACAGGAGAAATCTTGGCGATGAGCAATCGGCCAAGTTTTAATCCCAACGTCCGGAATATTAATAACTTCGTAAATGATGCCATTGGCTATCGATTTGAGCCGGGTTCTACGATGAAAATTTTTACGTTAGCCGCCGCTATCGAAGAAGGGGTTTATAACGGAAATGAATATTTTAAATCGGGTGCTTATAAAATAGGAGATCGCACGATTAGGGATCATAACAAATCCGGTTGGGGAACGATTACCTTTAATGAGGGGATTCAGCGTTCATCCAATGTAGCGATTGCTATATTAGCAAATGATAAATTAGGCCCGGATCGCTTATTGCAGTACTACAATCGTTTTGGTTTTAACCAGCCAACAGGTATCGATATCCCCGGAGAAACAACTAGTAATATTCTATATCAATATCCAGTAGAAAAAGTTACAACAGCATTTGGGCAAGGATCGACGTTTACGCCAATCCAACAAGTGCAAGCGGCTACCGCTATCGCCAATAATGGAAAGATGATGAAGCCTTACGTGATTAAAAAAGTAGTCGATTCAACGACGAATGAAGTAAAGGGCGAGAAAAAGCCTGAAGTGGCAGGTGAGCCGATTTCACCAGAAACTGCGGATAAAGTACTGGATATTTTAGAAACAGTCGTCACTTCTCCAAATGGCACTGGTAAACCGTACGACATTGAAGGATACCAAGTGGCCGGAAAAACAGGAACGGCACAAATTCCTAAAAAAGGGGGAGGGTATTTGTCTGGACATGGCAATAATACGTTTTCCTTTTTAGGAATGGCTCCAAAGGATAATCCTTCTTTAATTGTTTACGTGGCCGTCCAACAGCCAAAGCTAACCATGCAGGAAACAGGTTCTGCCCCGGTTTCCCTCATTTTCAACTCTGTCATGAAAAATAGTTTGCAATACTTGAACATTCGACCGGAAGAAGAAAAGCCCGCTGCTGTGAAGAAAACAAAGTACGGGGTGGAAATGGAATCATATGAAGGAAAAGCGACGGAGTCGGCCGCAGCCACCCTTAAAGAAAAAGGCTTCATTCCAGTTATTGTAGGAAAAGGAGACAAGGTGGAAGCACAATCTCCAGCCGCTGCGGAAAGAGTGATGAAAGGTGAGCGAGTATTCTTAAAAACGAATGGAGAAGCCGTAATTCCAGATTTGACAAATTGGTCTTATCGCGATGTTCTTCGTTTAAGTGAGTTTTTATCTCTTGAGCCGAGCGCTTTAGGAACGGGATATGTCGTAAAACAAAATATTGCTCCCGGATCGACAATCAAAAAAGGAGATTATTTAATCGTTGAATTGAAGTCACCAAAACAATTGATCAAGAATCCGGAAGAAGAAGAAGAAAAGGAAAAACTGAAGGAAAAAGCAGCGAAAGAGGCAGAAAAACGCCCGCTCGATCAGTAAGTTCTATCTCTATGGGTACAAGCATATATTGGAACGAGCCGTAATGAAGGGGGTTCGGAAAATATGCGTGTCTCAACGGTTACTGTTCGCAAGCGCCTAACGTTTGTTCTGCTTGCTGGGATACTGATTTTTTCTATTATTGATGTCAGACTCGGATATGTTCAGTTTGTGCTGGGTGACATGTTAACAGAGAAGGCGAAGGGTTCGTGGAGTCGAAATTTGCCTTTTGAGCCGGAACGGGGCGAAATATTGGATCGTAACGGAGTGCCGCTCGCCACGAATAAAAGTGCCCCTACAGTGTGGGTCATGCCAAGACAGATTGAAGATCCGGTTAAGACTGCAGAAAAGCTTGCCGCTATTTTGAATATGCCGAAAGAAAAGGCATATAAGCATGTAACAAAAAAAGTGTCAATCGAGCGCATTCCGGAAGGGCGCAAAATTACGAATGAAAAAGCAAATGAAATTCATGCGCTTGGTTTAAAAGGGGTTTACATTGGTGAGGATTCCAAAAGGCACTATCCTTTTGGAAGCTATTTATCCCATGTGTTAGGATTTACGGGAATCGATAACCAAGGTTTAATGGGGCTAGAAGCCTACTATGATCAGCAATTAAGCGGCGATAGAGGATTCGTTAAACTTTACTCAGATGCAAAAGGGAAAAAAATGCCTGATATCGCAGACGATTATACCGCTCCTGTGGACGGATTGAACTTGCAATTGACGATCGATTCTCGCGTTCAAACCATTGTGGAGCGGGAATTGGATATTGCCCAGGCAACGTATAATCCGGATGGAATTATCGCAATCGCGATGAATCCGAACAACGGAGAAGTATTGGCGATGTCGAGCCGTCCTGACTTTGACCCTGCTGACTATAGAAACGTCGATCCAGATGTGTATAACCGAAATTTGCCTGTTTGGAGCGCGTATGAGCCGGGATCGACATTCAAGATCATTACACTTGCCGCCTCTTTAGAGGAAAAAAAGGTTGATTTATTAAAAGATCAATTTTATGATGATGGAGCGGCAGAAGTGGCCGGAGCGAGACTGCGCTGCTGGAAAAAGGGAGGACATGGACATCAAAATTTTTTGGAAGTGGTCCAAAACTCTTGTAACCCTGGTTTCGTCGAACTTGGGGAACGGTTAGGAAAAGATAAGCTCTTTCAATATATTCGTGACTTTGGCTTCGGTCAAAAAACGGGCATCGATTTGCAAGGTGAAGGAAAAGGGATTTTATTTTCGTTAGATCGTGTAGGTCCTGTTGAACAAGCCACGACAGCGTTTGGACAGGGGGTAGCCGTTACACCGATTCAACAAGTGGCGGCGGTAGCGGCAGCCGTCAATGGAGGAACGTTGTATCAGCCTTACATTGCCAAGGAATGGGTAGATCCTATAACAGGCGATGTAATAAGTAAACAAACACCCATCGCAAAGAAAAAGGTCATTTCGGAAGAAACGTCCAAACAAGTCCGTTTCGCACTTGAAAGTGTTGTGGCGCAAGGATCTGGAAAAGGCGCATTCGTTGATGGCTATCGGGTTGGAGGAAAAACGGGTACTGCTCAAAAGGCGAAAGACGGAAGATATTTGGAAAACAACCACATTGTCTCATTTATTGGGTTTGCTCCTGCCGATAAGCCTGAGCTTGTTGTATATATTGCCGTTGATAACCCGAAGGGAACGGTTCAATTCGGTGGAGTCGTAGCCGCTCCAATCGTCGGGAAAATCATGGAAGACGCTTTGCCTGTTCTTGGAGTAAAGCCAAGGGAAGGGCAGATTGAAAAGGAATTAACATGGCTCGATACTCCTCTCGTAAAAGTGCCTGATTTCACAGGTCTTTCCTCGAAAGAACTTCAACAGCAATTGTTGAATTTAAAACTAGATCTCAGTGGAAATGGGGAAAAGGTTGTAAGTCAATCACCATCTCCTGGGACAAAAGTGAAAGAAGGTTCCATAATAAGGGTATACATGGGGGAGTCTTAGCCAGAGAATAATAAAGCAAAGACTTTGATGAATAGGGAGGGGCGCTTCTTACAGGACGAAAGTGCCCTTGCCGTAACTCGAATGTTGCTTTAATATGAAGTGTTAGCTGAGTTAACCGGGCTCTGATGGGAGGGGTCCCGCTTGGGAAAGTGGGTCTTACCGCCTGTTATAGCGGGATAAAGCCTTGGGGGAATTCCCCCGTGGCTTCTTTTTCTGTAAAATGGAGTTTGGATATAGTGAATGAGAGAGGATCGATTTAAATATGGAATTACAAACATTATTATCTTATTTGCACGATTTCACGGCAATTCCGAAAGAAAGTGTGTCCATTAGCTCTATTGAGATGGATTCACGTGAAGTCAAACCGGGGTCTCTTTTTATCTGTGTTGAGGGATATACGGTGGATGGACATGATTTTGCCGGAACCGCCGTTGAAAAAGGGGCGGTTGCCGTTTTGTCTCAAAAACCGCTTTCGCTGGAAGTTCCCGTTATTCTTGTTAAAGACACAAAAAGAGCCATGGCAGTATTAGCTGATGCTTTTTATGGCCAACCTACTCATAAGATGCACTTGATTGGGGTAACAGGAACAAATGGAAAAACGACCACGACACATTTAATGGAAAAAGTATTCCAGGCAGCAAACCAGAAGACGGGTTTGATTGGAACCATTCAAATCCGTATCGGAGACCAGACATTTGATGTGAAAAATACAACGCCGGAATCGCTGACATTGCAAAAAACCTTTCATCAAATGGTAGAAGCAAAAGTGGATACGGCTGTAATGGAAGTATCTTCTCATGCTCTTGATTTAGGAAGGGTTCATGGCTGTGATTTTGATGTTGCTGTCTTTACAAATCTAACTCAAGATCATCTGGATTATCATCACACAATGGAAGATTATCGCAGAGCAAAAGGTCTGCTGTTCGCTCAGCTTGGCAACAGCTACCATCATCAAAAACCGAAATTTGCCGTGTTAAATTCCGACGACGCTGCTGCACCGGAATTCATCAAAAATACGGCGGCAACAGTCATTACATATGGAATTGATCAAGAAAGTGATGTTATGGCAAAGAACATTACGATGACGAATTCAGGTACGACTTTTGACTTGGTGACTCCAAATGAAACGAAAAAAGTAAAAATGAAACTAATTGGGAAGTTCAGTGTATATAATGTACTAGCCGCTACTGCCGCATGTTTAGTTTCTGATATCCCTCTTTCGCTCATCGTGGAAGAAATGGCACAAATTGAAGGAGTTGCCGGCCGTTTTGAAGTTGTAGATGAAGGACAGGATTTTACGCTTATCGTTGATTATGCCCATACGCCGGATAGTTTGGAAAATGTCTTAAAAACGGTTAAACAATTCGCAAAAGGAAATATATATGTTATTGTTGGGTGCGGCGGAGACCGTGACCGCACAAAACGGCCTATTATGGCCCAAATTGCGGCAGCGTACAGCACGACTGCCATCTTTACATCCGATAATCCGCGCAGCGAAGATCCAAATCAGATCTTAGAAGATATGACGAAAGGTTTAAAGATGTCCAATTACCTTTCCATTGTTGACCGGAAAGAAGCCATTGCATATGCCGTGAAAGAAGCGAAAGTGGATGATGTCATTCTAATTGCCGGAAAGGGTCACGAAACATATCAGATTATTGGAAGTGAAGTGCTGGATTTTGATGATCGTGAAACAGCACGTAATTTAATTAGGGAGCGTAATTCGTAATGCATACAAACAGACAGTTTATTCCCCTTTATATGGAGGATACTTTTAACAAAGGCCGAAAGGAGGGAATAGTATGCTAGAGCAAGTGATTTTATTTACGATGGCGTTGGCGTTTCTGATATCTGTCTTGCTTTCACCTATTTTTATTCCCTTCTTAAGAAGATTGAAGTTCGGTCAAAGCATTCGAGAGGAAGGCCCGAAATCCCATCAGAAGAAATCGGGAACACCGACAATGGGAGGAATCATGATTCTCCTTTCCATCATCGTCACTACACTGGTGATGACGAATAAGTATCTGGAACCGACCATTGAAACATATCTTTTATTATTTGTGACTCTTGGTTTTGGTTTATTGGGATTTTTGGATGATTTTATTAAAGTGGTTTTGAAGCGAAACTTAGGTTTAACATCAAAACAAAAATTTCTCGGGCAAGTACTCATTTCCATTATTTTTTATTTAGTAGCACAGCAACATGAGTTTTCGACAGTTGTTTCTATTCCTGGAACGGACTATTCTTTTGACCTAGGTTGGTCCTATGTTATCTTTTTGATTATTTGGCTGGTAGGGTTTTCCAACGCCGTCAATTTGACGGATGGATTGGACGGACTCGTTTCGGGGACGAGTGCAGTCGCATTTGGGGCATTTGCCGTGTTGGCATGGAATTATTCGCAATTTGATGTCGCCATTTTTTCAGTCGCAGTTGTTGGTGCGGTATTAGGGTTTTTAGTGTTTAATGCCCATCCGGCAAAAGTCTTTATGGGAGACACCGGTTCCCTTGCCTTGGGCGGTGCCATTGCTACAATCGCGGTTTTAATGAAACTTGAAATTTTACTTATTTTAATTGGCGGTGTCTTCGTTATTGAGACATTATCCGTTATCATCCAAGTCATTTCGTTTAAAACAACGGGAAAACGCGTGTTTAAAATGAGTCCGCTTCACCATCATTATGAGTTGAGCGGCTGGTCTGAATGGCGAGTGGTCGTTACGTTTTGGGCAGTAGGATTATTATTTGCGATGCTTGGAATTTATGTCGAGGTGTGGATCTAATTGAAAACAGCAAACAGTTACCAAAATAAAAATGTATTGATTTTAGGGTTGGCCAAAAGCGGTTCGGCTGCCGCAAAGCTTGTTCACGAATTGGGAGCAAACGTAGTCGTGAACGATCAAAAGCCTTATGAAGAAAATGAAGCGGCGAGGGAATTGGAAAAGATTGGCATCAAAGTCGTGTGCGGAAGTCACCCGTTGGAATTGCTGGAAGGCATTCATGTCATCATCAAAAATCCCGGGATTCCGTATTCGAATCCATTATTGGCGGCAGCCGCTAAACGAGGGTTGCCCATTATAACGGAAGTGGAGCTTGCTTACCAAATCAGTAAAGCGCCGTTTGTCGGTATTACCGGAAGTAACGGGAAAACGACGACAACTACCCTTGTCTTTAAAATGCTGGAGGAAAGCCGTAAGAATCCATTAATTGCAGGTAATATTGGAACGGTTGCTTGTGAAGTTGCCCAATCGGCAGAAGCTGATCAAGTGATCGTAACGGAGTTGTCTTCCTTTCAGTTAATGGGAATCGAATCGTTTCAGCCTAAAATTGCAGCATTGTTGAATCTTTTTGAAGCGCATTTAGATTACCATGGAACAAAAGAAGAGTATGCAAAAGCCAAGGCGAATATCTTCAAAAATCAAACAGAAGATGATTATGCGGTCGTCAACGCAGACGATGAACTCGTGATGAAACTGGCGGGACAATACAAAGGAACCATCATTCCGTTTTCATCCACCAAGCCGTTATCGGTAGGAGCGTGCGTAAAAAACGATCATGTATGTTTCAATAATGAGCCTATCATGAAGGTAGAAGAAATCGTCCTGCCGGGCAAGCATAATTTAGAAAATATTCTAGCGGCTATTGCGATTGTAAAATTATATGGTGCTTCAAACGAAGCGATTCATAAAGTGCTGACTACCTTCACGGGTGTAAAGCACCGTGTGCAATTTGTTGGAGAAGTGAACGGTCGAAAATTTTATAATGACTCGAAAGCAACGAATATACTCGCCACGAAAGTAGCGCTTTCCGCTTTTCCTCAGCCGCTTATTTTGCTTGCAGGCGGATTGGATCGCGGTAATGAATTTGATGATTTGATACCATCTCTTAAAGGTGTCAAAGCGGTTATTACCTTTGGACAAACTGCAGAGAAAATTGAAAAAGCTGCAGCGGAAGCGGGAATACAATTCGTTAAACGTGTCGATAATGTTGAACAGGCAGTTCCTGCAGCGCATGAATTATCCGAAGCCGGAGATGTCATTTTGTTATCGCCGGCCTGCGCGAGTTGGGATCAATTCAAAACTTTTGAAGAACGTGGTGACATGTTTATTCAAGCGGTGCATAAGCTTAAGTAAGGGCTTGTCTGTTTGAACGAGGAGAAGAGTTAGATAAAGAGTTTGCACATTTTACGTTCAGCATATGTGTCATTCTTTTTCTAACTCTTTTTTCAAACACCCTAATTTATAGAAGCTAGAGGTGGATCACATTGTCGACAAAAAGGTCTGCTCCCGATTTTATCCTTGTATTGCTCACTCTTTCGTTGCTCACTATAGGCCTTATTATGGTTTACAGCGCAAGTGCGGTATGGGCTACATATAAGTTTGACGATTCGTTTTTCTTTGCCAAACGACAAATGTTATTTGCAGGGCTCGGGATTATTGCGATGTTTGTTATCATGAATATCGATTATTGGACATGGAGAACATGGGCGAAGGCCATTCTCATTGTTTGTTTTGTGTTGCTTGTTCTCGTGTTGATCCCTGGAGTAGGGCTTGTCCGAAACGGATCCCAAAGCTGGATTGGAGTCGGCGCTTTTTCCATCCAGCCGTCAGAATTCATGAAATTTGCCATGATTGCATTCCTTGCTAAATTTTTGTCTGAGAATCAGAAGAAAATCACTTCCTTTAAGCAAGGTCTTATGCCATCGTTAGCCATTGTCTTTCTAGCATTTGGAATTATTATGCTGCAACCGGATTTAGGGACGGGAACGGTGATGGTTGGAACGTGTGTGGTCATGATTTTTGTGGCGGGAGCCCGCGTCAGTCATTTTATGTGGTTTGGAGTGGCAGGGGTGGCGGGATTTGTTGCCCTTGTATTATCCGCCCCATATCGTATTAAGCGAATTACCTCGTTTTTAAATCCGTGGGAAGATCCTTTGGGCAGCGGGTTTCAAATCATTCAATCCCTGTACGCAATCGGGCCAGGCGGTTTATTGGGACTGGGTTTGGGGCAAAGCCGGCAAAAGTTCTTTTATTTGCCCGAGCCGCAGACGGATTTCATTTTTGCCATTTTGGCAGAAGAGCTGGGCTTTATTGGGGGATCTCTCGTTTTGCTGCTGTTTGGCTTATTGCTTTGGAGAGGGGTGAGGATTGCCCTTGGAGCCCCTGATTTATATGGAAGCTTTTTGGCGATTGGAATCATTTCCATGATCGCTATTCAAGTGATGATCAATATCGGGGTTGTTACGGGTCTTATGCCGGTTACGGGAATCACGCTTCCGTTTCTCAGCTACGGCGGATCCTCTTTAACCCTTATGCTGGCAGGTGTCGGGGTATTATTGAATGTTAGCAGATATGCTCGCTATTAATGGATAAGGCATGTATAATAAAAGGGATAAAAGAGGTTGTCAGAACCTCTTGGGAAAGTGATCTAAAAGGGCCTTGTCATTAAAATTTCATGACCTGAATAAATTCATTTAAAAGGGTCTTTTAAAGAGGATGTCCCGGCCGTCTGCTTTTTGACGGCCGGGATATCCTCTTTATAGAGGTTGTTCAAAAAGTCCGGGAAAAATAGCTGTCGAATTTCTTTGTCGTTCTGTCTCTCCGGTCCTCACGTATTAACTGCATACGCTTTGGTCCTCGAGACTATCACTCCTCGAACTTCTCGGCTCTTTTTGTCCTCCTTTTTGAACAGGGATTTAAATGTAAACAAAATGTAACTTAAAGATGATTGAATGAATATGTATTTGTGATATGATGTGAGAAGTCGAATTGAACGAGGTGGAGCATGATGAAAGTTTTAGTAAGCGGCGGCGGTACAGGGGGACATATTTATCCAGCCCTTGCGCTTATTAATGAAATTAAAAAGTATCATAGAGAAGTAGAATTTTTATATGTCGGTACAGAAAAAGGGTTGGAAAGTACAATCGTCAAAAGAGCGGATATCCCATTTAGGTCGGTTGAAATTTCCGGATTTAAGCGTAAGCTTTCCATGGATAACGTTAGGACCGTTATCAACTTTTTAAAAGCAGTCCAAATGAGCAAACAATATATCCGTGATTTTAAGCCCGATGTAGTGATTGGAACGGGAGGATATGTATGTGGACCTGTTGTGTATGCGGCCCATAAAATGAAAATTCCTACCATCATCCATGAGCAAAACAGTGTTCCGGGTTTGACCAATAAATTTTTAAGTAAATATGTTGATAAGGTTGCCATTTGTTTTGAGCAGGCAGCTGCCTATTTTCCAGAGGAAAAGGTCGTCTTAACGGGTAACCCGAGAGCATCTGAAGTTCTTAATCAAGATGGAAGCAGAGGAAAAGAATCGGTTGGCTTGACGAAAGGGAAAAAGGCAGTACTCATTGTGGGAGGCAGCCGGGGAGCTAAGCCGATCAATGAAGCCTTTTTGGAAATATTGGAAAAAGTTGGCGGGAAAGATTATGAGTTTTTATATATCACAGGGGACGTACATTATGATAAAGTGTTGGAGGAGGTCCGAAAGGTTGGAAATCCTGAAAATGTTATCATTAAACCTTTCGTCCACAACATGCCCGAAGTGTTGGCAGGTGTTGATTTAATTGTAGCTCGAGCCGGAGCGACAACCCTTGCGGAAATTACGGCGCTTGGTCTTCCAAGCATTTTAATTCCAAGCCCGTATGTCACGAATAACCATCAGGAAAAAAATGCTCGAGCGCTGAGTGATAAAGATGCAGCTATCCTATGTTTAGAGCAGGAATTGAATGGGGAAGAGCTATTACATAACATCGATCGTATTTTGACGAATTCACAATTATTGCAAGAAATGAAGCAGGCATCGAAACGTTTAGGAATTCCAGATGCAGCTAATCGTTTATATAAAGTAATGATTGACTTAGTGAAATAAAGTAGTGCCTAAGCTGGGCTTCGGTTCATATGATAAAGAAACAACATCAAGAATAACGTACGAACATGTAGGAGGATGTCATGGAAGTTTTAGAGAAGGAATTGTTACAGGCAAGTGTTGGTAAAGTGTTAAGAAATGAACCGCTTGCAAACCACACGACAATGAAAATTGGAGGACCAGCTGATTTATTAGTCGAGCCGAGCAGCCTTGACAACTTGAGGAAGACGATGGCTATCATCACGGCTAATGGCGCAAAATGGCGTGCCATCGGTCGCGGCTCTAATTTATTGGTGTCTGATGAAGGAATTGAAGGAGTGGTCGTAAAGCTTGGAAGCGGTCTGGATCATCTAGAAGTAAACGGAGAAAAGGTCTTAGTGGGCGGAGGATACTCGCTGATTAAACTAGCCACGGTCCTTAGTAAGCAAGGGTTGTCCGGCTTGGAGTTTGCCGGCGGCATTCCTGGATCGGTTGGCGGGGCAGTCTATATGAATGCAGGGGCACACGGGTCTGATATGTCGTCCATTTTAGAAAGAGCCCTTATTTTGTTTGAGGATGGAAAATTAGAATGGCTCACAAATGAAGAGCTTGAATTTTCTTATCGTCACTCCATTTTGCAAACGAAGCGCCCAGGAGTTTGTGTAGAAGCAGCGCTGCATTTGAAAGCTGGAGTGAGGGACGAGATTGTTGCATCCATGCAAAAAAATAAAGACTATCGCCGCGAGACACAGCCATGGAATTATCCTTGTGCAGGCAGCATTTTCCGTAATCCTCTCCCGGACTATGCCGGAAATTTAATCGAAAAGGCAGGATTGAAGGGATATTCAGTTGGAGGCGCGCAAATTAGTAATCAGCATGCCAACTTTATTGTCAATACGGGACAGGCGACAGCTGCAGATGTATTAAATTTAATTGAGCATGTAAAAACAACGATTCGTGAGAAATTCGGTGTAAATATGCAAACGGAAGTCGAAATTGTCGGCCGTTAGATAGATGTTCAAGCATCAGGTCGGAGGGATTGCGAAAGGGAAAGGAAATGTTGATTGATCAAAATTTCCTAATCTTGAAAAAATCCTTTCATTGCCTGTTTTTGCCATGTTACTTGTTATGCTATAATGGTCGTATCTAAATACATGGTCAATGACGAACAAACGGCATATTAATGCCGTTTGTCCGTCTGAATGATAAGGGTGAAGGGATTTATGGAAAAAGGAAAAATCATTTTATTGGAAGACCGCTTACCGAAGTTGAAAGAACAGAGGAAACAAAAAGTAAATAGAAGGCTTATTTTTTATATCTCACTGTTTTTCATCCTTATTCTATTGATTATTTACACACAATCATCGCTCAGTAATATTGCCAGGATTCAAGTAATCGGGAACCGTCATGTACAAGAAAAAGAAATAGTTTCCATGAGCGGGCTGTCCAATAATATAGGTTATTGGGATTTCGATGGAAAAGAAGTTGAAGAGAAAATCCTGCGGCATCCGGAAGTAAAGGAAGCTGTTGTAAGCAAGAAAATCCCTAATACGGTGGAAATCCAAATCAAAGAATATGAACGGGTTGCTTATGTAGTGGAAAAGGGAAGGTATTTACCCATTACGGAGAAGGGGAAGGTACTAAAAGCAGTAAAAGGAAATCCTTTATCGTCCGACGCTCCGCTTCTTATTAATTGGGACAAGCCCGAAGCCATTCAAGAAATGGTCGAAGAACTGAATAAGCTGCCTAAAAGCATTGTTCGTTCAATTTCCGAAATTCACTATACGCCGGAAGAATCAGATTCCTTGCATATCAATTTGTATATGAACGATGGAAGGGAAGTCAGTGCAACGATTCGGAACTTTTCAGGGAAAATGACGGCTTATCCGGGAATTGCTAACCAGTTGAGTCCAGACCAACAAGGGGTTATTCACCTAGAGGTAGGCTATTATTTTGAATCGTACAAAGGTACGGAAACGGAAGAGGAGGAGAAAAATGAGGCTGAGAGGTAAATATGTCATCCTATCGCTCGTTTTTCTCGTCTTAGGTTTCATGATTTCTTATTCGTATCAATTCACGAAAAGCCAATTGGCCAATCAAATTTCAAGCCGTCAATGGACAAACGAATATCAATATCGGAAGATGCTCATTGAACAGGAACAACTCAACCGCGAACTGCAAAAAGAACTATTTGAAAAACAAAAAAAAGTTCGGGAAGTGGAAGAAGAATTTGCTGACGAAGAGAAAATCTTGTTTAATCTCGTTGAAGATGTTGAAAAATTGCGTATGTATACAGGGAAAATCGCTGTAAAGGGAAAAGGTGTAGAAGTCACGTTAGCCGATGCTTCATACATTCCAACAGAAGAGAACGCCAACAACTATATCGTTCATGAAAGCCATGTATTTAAAGTGGTGAATGAGCTGTACATTTCAGGTGCATCCGCTGTCGCCATTAACGGCCAGCGTTTATCGAAAGAGTCTTATATCTCGTGTAATGGTCCTGTCATTACTGTCGACGGCAAGCAATTTCCTGCCCCCTTTGTCATCACGGCCATCGGTAATCCGGATGTTTTGTACCCTGCCTTAAATATTGCAGGTGGAGTAAAAGACCAGCTCGTAGAAGATAATATTGTTGTGAAAATGGCGAAGAAAGATGAAATTATGTTGGAGCCAATTATTCACTCTGAGCAAAATGTGTAGCATCCTTTCTTTGAGGTTAAAAAATGCAGTCGCCTCCGCTTTTCTTGTTGTCTAGCTGCGGCTCCTAGCTCGTTGTGGAAAAGATGATTGCTCTCATAAGGCAAAAAGCGCCTTATGGATCAATCCCTATTTCCCTCACGAGCTGTACAGTCGCCTCCGCTTTTCTTGTTGTCCGGAAAAGGGTAAATAAGAAGGAAGGGATTTGTGATTGACGAGTAAAAAAAAGTTTCAATTCACGTTCATTACAATAGTGATAGGTTTTATGATTGCAGTCATGTTTCAAACGACAAAGCAGCCGGTTGTCCGTGACACAAGGGATATGTGGCAGCTCCGTGAGGACTTGAAAAGAGAGCAGGAATTACAGGCTGCCATCTTAAAAGAAATTCGTACGTACGAAGATCAGTTGCGCAATTATGAAGTTGAACAAAATAACAGCAAGAAGGCTGCTCTTCAACAAACCTTGATAAAGCTGCAAAAAGAAGCGGGGCTGACGGAAATAAAGGGTCCTGGGATTGTATTGACTGTTGAGCCTCTTTTTGATGAGTCTCTTATTGGACAAGAAGTGAAAAGTGTTTCTCCCGAACTGCTGAAGAGGCTGATCAACGAACTGAATTCGTATGAAGCGGAGAATGTGGCAGTGGCCAATCAGCGTATCATTGCAACATCAGTGATCAGAGACATAAATGGGCGTACAAAAGTGAACGATTACTGGCTAACGCAGCTGCCGTTTAAAATCAAAGTCATTACCAAAGATGCGGAGAAACTGTATAACCGCATGCAAGTTTCCAATGCACCGGATGAATTTGCTGTTGAGAATTTAAAACTTTCGATTTCACAGCCTTTAAGCGAAGTAACAGTGCCGGCTTACAATGACGCCATCCGCGTTAAAAACATTTCACCTGTAAATTCGAAATAGAAAGGAGAACCAATCGGCATGTGGCTTCCTTTGTTAGGTTTAATGCTCGGCATTGTACTTGGTTTGCTTTCAGAAATTCGCATCCCAGATGAATACACGAACTATTTGTCGATTGCCGTTCTTGCAGCTTTGGACACACTCTTCGGTGGAATCAGGGCTCATTTGCAAAATATATACGATGAAAAGGTGTTTATTTCCGGTTTTTTCTTTAATATTATTTTAGCTGCAAGTTTAGCTTTTCTCGGTGTACATATTGGTGTAGACTTATACTTAGCAGCCGTTTTTGCCTTTGGCGTTCGCCTATTTCAAAACATTGCCGTCATTAGAAGAATTTTATTGACAAAATGGTCGGAGGCAAAAGAAAAAATCGAAAAAAACTGATTTTACAAAAGGGGAAACTGCTGTAGTTGTTGAATATTTTCATGTAATAGAGAAAATGATTGTTGTTCTTCTATTTAAAAGTATTGGATTGATGTCAAAGGAGGTGCCAAAGAATGAACAGCAATGAAATATATGTAAGTCTTGACATCGGTACATCCAATGTAAAAGTAATCATTGGTGAGATGAATAATGACTCTTTGAATATAATTGGAGTTGGAAATGTAAAGTCGCAGGGGCTTAAAAAAGGTTCGATTGTTGACATAGATGAAACAGTTCAATCCATCAAACGGGCTGTAGAGCAAGCAGAGAGAATGGTCGGAATTGATATCAAGCGCGTGGTAGTGGGGGTCAATGGTAATCACGTTCACCTTCAGCACTGTCATGGTGTCGTAGCAGTATCAAGTGAAAATCGTGAAATCAAAAACGAAGATGTGCAGCGTGTGTTAGATGCGGCACAAGTAATGTCGATTCCGCCAGATCGGGAAGTAATTGATGTTATTCCAACCCAATTTATCGTAGACGGGCTGGAAGGAATTACAGATCCTAGAGGAATGCTCGGTGTCCGCTTGGAAATGGAAGGTACCCTCATTACAGGGTCAAGGACGATTCTACATAACTTTTTACGCTGCGTAGAGCGTGTCGGCTTAGAGATTACAGACATTTGCTTGCAGCCTCTGGCAGCTGGCTCAATTGCCTTATCAAATGATGAAAAAAACTTGGGTGTCGCATTGGTGGATATTGGCGGCGGTTCGACAACCGTAGCGGTATTCAGTGAAGGAAGCTTACAGAATACGATTGTATTGCCAGTCGGTGGAGAACATATTACGAAAGATTTATCGATTGTATTGCGAACATCAACTGAAGATGCGGAAAAAGTAAAGGTTAAGCATGGACATGCCTTTTATGATTATGCATCTGAAGAAGAAGTATTTAGTGTTCCCATTATCGGAAGCGATCAACATCAGCAATTCAACCAGTTAGAAGTCTCGGAAATTATTGAAGCTAGATTGCAAGAAATCTTGGAGCTTATCTCTCAAGAAACAAGGCGTTTAGGCTTTAAAGAATTGCCGGGAGGCTATGTATTGACTGGTGGAGTAGTGACTATGCCGGGTGTGCTTGATTTAGCTCAACTCGTCTTAAAAAATAATGTGAGAATTGCCATTCCGGATTACATTGGCGTAAGAGAGCCACAATATACAACGGGTGTCGGTTTAATCAAATTTGCTTACAAAAACGCGAAGATTCAAGGGCGGCAAATCAGTGCGCCGGTCCATCAGCCGATAGAAGAGGTGGCTGTTGAGAAAGAAGAGATTCCTCAACAACAGCCAAAACCAAAGCAAAAGAAAAAGGACGAAAATTTTTCGAATAAGATGAAGAAGTTCTTCGGATATTTCTTTGAATAGAGAAGCAAAGTAATTTCGATGAATTAGGAGGAACTATAATGTTGGAGTTTGATACAAGTGTAGATCAATTAGCGACAATCAAAGTTATCGGTGTCGGCGGCGGCGGAAACAATGCCGTTAACCGCATGATTGAGCACGGAGTTCAAGGTGTAGAATTTATCGCTGTCAATACGGATGCACAAGCTCTTAATTTATCAAAAGCAGAGATTAAAATGCAAATCGGTGCCAAATTGACAAGGGGTTTAGGGGCAGGTGCAAACCCGGAAGTAGGTAAAAAGGCAGCAGAAGAAAGCAAAGAGCAAATCCAAGAAGCGTTAAAAGGCGCTGACATGGTATTCGTAACGGCCGGAATGGGCGGAGGTACAGGTACGGGTGCAGCACCGGTTATCGCACAAATTGCACGTGAACTTGGAGCTTTAACAGTTGGGGTTGTCACACGTCCTTTCACATTTGAAGGGAGAAAGCGTGCAACACAAGCGGCAGGCGGTATTGCTGCAATGAAAGAAGCGGTTGATACATTAATTGTCATTCCGAATGACCGCTTGCTTGAAATCGTAGATAAAAACACACCGATGCTGGAAGCGTTCCGTGAGGCAGACAATGTATTACGTCAAGGTGTACAAGGGATTTCAGACTTGATTGCCGTACCTGGTTTAATCAACTTGGATTTCGCTGACGTAAAAACAATCATGTCCAATAAAGGGTCTGCTTTAATGGGAATCGGGATTGCAACAGGTGAAAACCGTGCAGCAGAAGCGGCCAAGAAAGCCATTTCCAGTCCATTGCTCGAGACTTCCATTGATGGAGCCCAGGGTGTATTAATGAACATTACGGGCGGAACGAATTTGAGTTTGTATGAGGTGCAAGAAGCAGCTGATATCGTAGCATCTGCTTCCGACCAAGAAGTAAACATGATTTTCGGTTCTGTCATTAATGAGAATTTAAAAGATGAAATTGTTGTGACTGTTATTGCCACAGGTTTTAATGACCAAGATGTTCCGTCATTCAAAGGAGCTGCTCGTCCTTCAATGACGACAGCACCAAAGGCACAGCCACAACAACCTCAAATTCCTAAACGCGAGCCGGTGAAACGAGAAGAGCCGGTACAAGATTATGGCCGCCCAACGCAACAGCCAGAAGAAGCGTTAGATATTCCGACATTTTTACGTAACCGTAACAGAAGACGATAATGTGATAAAAAGGGTCTCCTTTCAGTACTGAAAGGAGACCCTTTTTCCATTTGGCTCTTTTCTAAAAGATGGTTGTTTTTAGATAGGTTTCTTGAAAGATAACCGTTTAAGGTCGGTTGGAGCGGAAGGTGCGAGACTCCTGCGGGAGCAGCGGGACAGGTGAGACCCCACAGGCTGTAAGCCGAGGAGGCTCACCGCACGCCCCGCGGAAAGCGAGCAACCTGGAGCGGAAATCAACCACTCCCCACTACTTGTTAAATAGCAACAAAGTTTGCGAAAACAGCCTTCCATTTAAAGAAAAGTTGTGAGGATTATGATGAACAGGAGGTTTAAGGATTTCCGGGAAAGAGATTGAAGAAAATAAGGCATTTTGCCAAAAGAAGCACACAATAAAAGCGGGGAATGACAAAACTCGAATAAATACGGCAAAACTTCTACTCGTTTATCAACATGAACTGACAGACTTTAAAATAGGATGTACTATATACTAGATTTTAACAAGGGATTTTTAAAGAATGGAGTGGACTCAAAATTTGTCCATTTACTTAGATCTTATATGGCTGTTGAATGTAGGATTAGATACGATGCTTTTGTTGTTGTGCAGCGTGGTATTGAAGAGAAATGTTAAATGGTGGAGACTGATATGTGGAGGAGTTATAGGATCACTTATCGTTCTTTTTATGTTTACCCCATGGTCAGAATTCATGCTGCATCCTGCAACAAAATTCATGTTTTCTTTCGTAATGGTATGGGTAACATTTGGATTTCGACGGCTTCGCTACTTTTTGGAAAATGTCCTCACCTTTTATTTTTCGACATTCGTCGTAGGCGGTGGACTTATGGGACTTCATTTCATGTTTGATGAACAGTATTTAATCTTTGAAGGGACTTCTGAGACCATAGGATATGAATATGGGGATCCTGTCAGCTGGCTGTTCATTATCATTTGTTTTCCTGTCTTGTTTTACTTTTCTAAAACAAGGATTGAAGATTTGAAGATGAAAAACATAACGTTTGATCAACTTGTTCCGGTCTGCATATCGATGAATGAAAGACAGTTTTTTTCAGTGAAAGGACTCATTGATAGTGGAAACCAATTATATGATCCATTAAGTCAAACTCCTGTCGTCATTATAACGGCAGAGGCTATGAAAGATATTGTGCCAATTGAACTAATAGAAGCAACAAAAGATGTTCAGTCCATGACTTTTTATGAACATATACCAGAAGAATGGCAGTCTAAATTAAGAGTCATCCCGTTTCGAACGGTTGGACATTCTCATCAATTCATGCTTGCTTTTAAACCTGACTCCATGACGATTCAATATAAAGAAGACCTAATCCGTATTCAAAAAGTACTCATCGGTATTAGTCATACGGCCTTATCACCGGAAAATGCCTATCAATGCATCGTACATCCAAAACTGTTGGTGACGGGAAGCGTTTCGTCTGCTTCATGATTATCCTTCGTAATAATATCATACTCACAAAATTCATAAATAGAAGGGGGATATGTAATGTCTACATATGCTATTCGCTTAAAATTGTTCTGGTATAAATGGTTGATTAAATTAGGACTTAAAACAGATGAAGTACATTATATCGGAGGAAGTGAAGCACTGCCGCCTCCTTTGACAAAAGAAGAAGAAGAAGTGCTGCTGAAAAAGCTCCCGACAGGAGATCAGGCAACCCGCTCGCTGCTCATTGAGAGAAACTTAAGACTTGTGGTATACATTGCCCGTAAATTTGAAAACACAGGAATCAATATTGAAGATTTGATTAGCATTGGTACAATCGGTCTTATAAAAGCGGTCAATACGTTTAATCCCGAAAAGAAAATTAAGCTTGCTACGTATGCATCGAGATGTATTGAAAATGAAATTTTAATGTATTTGCGCCGCAATAATAAAATACGCTCAGAAGTGTCATTTGATGAGCCATTAAACATCGATTGGGATGGAAATGAATTGCTGTTATCCGACGTATTGGGGACAGAAGAAGATATTATTACGAAAGATCTAGAGGCCAATGTCGACCGAAAGTTATTGCTGAAGGCCCTGCATCAGCTTAATGACCGTGAAAAACAAATCATGGAACTACGTTTCGGCCTCCAGGGAGGAGAAGAAAAAACGCAAAAAGATGTGGCCGATATGCTTGGAATTTCCCAATCATACATTTCACGTCTTGAAAAACGCATTATCAAACGGCTCAGAAAAGAATTCAACAAAATGGTATAAAAATCCGAAGCGGGTCCTTCCCGCTTCGGATTTTTACCTTTTTGAGAATCCTAAAGGAATTCTCAAAAAAGTAGAATGAATTTTTTCTCTTAATTTCATTGATTTTCAACACTAAACAAATGTTTTTTGCCGTTTCATGTCCATGAAACGGCTGTTAAGAAGAAGGGAAGGCTTCCAAGCCGTCCCTTCTTCTTAACAATAGTCAGAATTGTTGGTGTGCATATTTTTTCCTGCCAGGGAGATACTGAACTCTGAACATCATCTCCTGTTAGGAGGGAAAGAATTGACAAGAAACAAAGTAGAAATTTGTGGCGTAGATACTTCAAAACTCCCTGTACTAAAGAATGATGAAATGCGTCTGTTGTTTAGACAAATGCAAAGCGGAGATTCCACGGCGAGAGAAAAACTTGTAAGTGGAAACTTACGACTGGTTCTAAGTGTGATCCAACGCTTTAACAACCGCGGAGAATTCGTGGATGATTTGTTTCAAGTAGGTTGTATCGGACTAATGAAATCTATTGATAATTTTGATTTAAGCCAAAATGTAAAATTCTCTACGTATGCCGTGCCTATGATCATTGGAGAAATTAGGCGGTATTTAAGGGATAATAATCCCATCCGTGTATCTCGCTCTCTTCGCGACATCGCTTACAAAGCGCTGCAAGTAAGAGAGAAATTAATGAGTGAAACATCAAAAGAGCCAACTGCAGAAGAAATCTCAAGGGTGCTGGATGTTCCGCATGAAGAGATTGTCTTCGCATTAGATGCCATTCAAGATCCAGTTTCTCTATTTGAACCCATTTACAATGACGGAGGAGATCCGATTTATGTAATGGACCAATTAAGCGACGAACGGAACCGTGACTCTAATTGGATAGAAGAAATTGCGTTAAAGGAAGGCATGAGGCGTTTAAATGAACGTGAAAAATTAATTTTGCGTAAGCGTTTTTTCCAGGGGAAAACACAAATGGAAGTCGCCGAAGAAATCGGGATTTCCCAAGCGCAAGTGTCAAGGCTGGAGAAAGCCGCTATTAAGCAGATGAATAAGAATATCCAAAGTTAAAAAATCTCTCCTCCCTTATAGGGGGAGAGATTTTTTACTGAGGCGGGGAGGGCACCCGCCTCAGAGAAAAGAAAAAGAATAAAAGATTAAACCTTTCATGAAGAGGGGAAAAGGAAAATATATATGTAGAGAGGAAGGATGGAGAGGGGATAGTGCTATGATCAAAATTTCGGATTTTCAGACGAAAGATGTCGTTAATGTGGCAGATGGGCGAAAGTTGGGGAATGTTGCCGATATTGATATTAATTTAAATACGGGAAAAATCGAGGCAGTTGTCATTCAACATGCGGGAAGAGTACTTGGTTTTTTCGGGAAAGATGATGATATTGTCATCCCGTGGCGAAATATCGTTAAAATAGGAACGGATGTCATCCTTGTGAGATATAAAGAAACGGCAGAATATGAGGATGAATAATTTATTTTTTGCAAACAGTTTTAATCAATATATGGTACAATAAGTGCAAGTAATGGAGAACACAAAAGGGAAGTGCGCAATTTGAGGAATTTGGAGCCTTTTCAATTTCAAGATGTCGAATCCCTGCTTTTTTTGCGTCCATGGATGGAATTAAGCGATAAACTAGTAGCAGGCTTTACGACAAAAAATGGAGGATTCAGCAAAGCGGATTACGAAACGCTGAATTTAGGTTTGCACGTTCAAGATAAGCCGTCAACCGTAGTTGCCAATCGGCAAGCGGTGGCTGATCAGCTAAAGATGCCTCTTTCAAAATGGGTATGCGCAGAGCAAGTACATAAAAACCTTATCGTGAAGGTCACAGAGGCAGATTCAGAAAAAGGGGTTTACGATTATAAAGAAGGAATTCCGCAAACGGACGGCATTTATACAAACAGAAAAGAGCTTCTTCTTACTTTATGCTTTGCTGATTGTGTTCCGCTCTATTTTTTTGCTCCGAAACATGGCATGATTGGCTTAGCCCATGCTGGCTGGAAAGGTACAGTTGAAGACATCGGAGGAGAAATGATTAAGAGGTGGACAGAAGAAGGTATTCCGTTGAATGACATTTATGCAGCCATCGGTCCGGCGATTGAAGGTTGTTGTTATATTGTGGATGACCGAGTCATTGATCTAGTCAAAAAAGTACTGGGTGCTGATAATAATGGTTCTCCTTTTTATACAGTTGTAAGTGAAGGGCAGTATTCACTCGATTTAAAAGAGGTAAATAAACATCTTTTGCAAAAAGCGGGTGTTCAAGAAGACCATTTGTTGGTATCGGACTTATGTACGAGCTGCAAGGAAGATGTCTTTTTTTCTCACCGCCGTGATAGAGGGAGAACTGGACGAATGCTAAGTTTTATTGGTTACAGGGAGGATTGAGTTTATAGTGACAGTTCAAGACAATCTAGAACAAATCCAAGAACAGATTAAGAAAGCTTGTTTGCGGACTAATCGCAATCCTCAGGATATTCATATTGTAGCGGTAACGAAATATGTATCCATTGAAAGGGCACAAGAAGCAGTCGAGGCAGGCATTATACATGTAGGAGAAAATCGAGACCAGGGATTTTCTGCCAAATACGATGTTATCGGTGATCGAGCCCAGTGGCACTTTATCGGGACGCTGCAATCACGAAGAGTAAAAAACATCATCGATAAAGTCGACTATATCCATTCATTGGACCGTCTTTCATTGGCGAAGGAAATTCATGCCCGTGCAGATCGGACGGTCAAGTGCTTTGTTCAAGTCAATGCATCTGCCGAGGAGTCCAAGCATGGTTTGAGTCCGGAAGAGGTTATCTCTTTCGTTAAGGAGCTTGAACCTTACTCCAATATTCAAGTAGTTGGCTTAATGACAATGGCCCCATTCACGGAAGATGAAGAGCTGATCCGGCTTTGTTTTAGAACCCTAAAAAAACTTCAACACGATGTACAAGCTTTAAATCTTACGTATGCACCTTGTACCGAACTTTCTATGGGCATGTCAAACGATTTTGAGATTGCAGTTGAAGAAGGCGCAACTTTTATTCGATTAGGAACAATTCTTGTTGGAAAAGAATTTTAAGGAGGCACCTTATTATGGGGTTGAAAAATAAATTTAAGACTTTCTTTGCCATGGATGATGAACAGGAGTATGAAGAGGAGGAACTTCCGGTGAAGGAAGAGGAAGCCGAGCCGCTCAAACAGCAAAAAACGTCAAAGGGGCAAAATGTGATTAGTTTGCAAAGCGTTCAAAAATCCACGAAAATGGTATTGTGTGAACCGAGAGTATATGCGGAAGCACAGGAAATTACCGATCATTTAAAATCAAAAAAGGCTGTAGTAGTCAATTTACATCGCGTCTCTCACGACCAAGCCGTTCGAATCATCGATTTCTTAACCGGTACCGTGTATGCGTTGGGCGGAGATGCTCAAAAAATTGGTCCGAACATTTTCTTATGTACTCCTGATACGGTAGAAGTTTCAGGGAATATTTCGGATATTTTAACCGAGGCCGAACAGACGATAAAGAGGTGGTAACCTTTTATGGGAACAGTAGCAGTTATATTAGTTAACCTGATTGAACTTTACTCATGGGCGCTCATTATTTACATTTTAATGTCTTGGGTACCAAATGTGAGAGAATCGAAATTCGGACAAATGCTGGCGAACATTTGTGAGCCTTACTTAGAGCCCTTCCGAAAAATTATTCCTCCTTTAGCGATGATTGATTTTTCCCCCATCGTAGCGATTTTTGTGCTGCGTTTTGCGAAAGAGGGCGTATACGCTTTATTTCATATGTTAAATCTTATTTAACGTAAAGTATGTATTCAAAAAGGACCAAGAATTTCAAGGAAGCGGAGCTTTGAGTAACGGAACGTATCGTGTTAATACGTGAGTAACGCAAAAGCAAGCTGATGAAGCCTGACTAAAGATCGTCACGTCCTGTGACGAACGTCGGATCAATACGTCCTGTACAAGTAAATTCGCGGTCATTTTTCCCGGACTTTTTGAATAACCTCGCAAAGGAATCTCGATGGTTCCTTTTTTAGCTAGTAGGAGAGATCATATGAGTATTTATCAGCATTTCCGTAAAGAAGAGCATGAGTTTATTGATGCTGTTCTCGAATGGAAAGAAGATGTTTTAACACAATATGCCCCGAAGCTGACGGACTTTCTTGATCCTCGCGAGCAGCAAATCGTAGAAAGCATTGTTGGAAAGGAAGGGGACGTAAACGTTCAATTCGCAGGTGGAATGGAACGAAAGCGTGCGCTTTTATATCCTGGCTACTATGAACCAGAGGACGAAGATTTTCAGCTTGTTTATTATGACCTCATGTATGCGGCCAAGTTTTTATCAATTGAGCATCCTCAAGTATTGGGAGCGATGATGTCCCTTGGTTTAAGGCGCTCAAAATTCGGGGATATTTTGGTCAATGGAGACCGGATTCAACTTATCGTAGCATCAGAAGTGGCGTCATATGTGGAAATGAACTTGCAATCTGTAGGGAAGGCGAAAGTGACGTTAAAAAATATTTCCAAACAAGAGTTAATCCATTCGAAAGAAGAATGGATAGAGCACTCCGTTACTGTGTCTTCTTTGCGACTAGATGTCGTTCTCTCAAATATTTATCGCTTATCGAGGCAAAAGATACAGCCTTTTATTGAGCATGGTCACGCAAAAGTGAATTTTAAAGTGATTGAGCAACCTGCGTTTGAGTGCAAAGAGGGAGATGTCCTCTCTTTAAGAGGGCACGGCAGAAGTAGAATTATGTCTATCGACGGAAAAACCAAAAAAGAAAAATGGCGAATTATTGTTGGAATTCAAAAATAAAATGCGTAAAAAGCAGGAAATAGACAAAAAACGTCGAAAATTTATGTTCATAATTGGAGAATGAGACAACGTGGAGGTGGCTTGAAATGCCTTTAACACCTTTAGATATTCATAATAAGGAATTCAATAAGGGGTTTCGCGGATACGATGAAGATGAAGTAAATGAGTTTTTGGATCAAGTCATTAAAGACTATGAACAACTAATTCGTGAAAAGAAAGATCTGGAGACGAAAGTTCATGAATTAACGGAGAAAATCGGCCATTTTACCAATATTGAAGACGCTTTGAACAAATCGATACTAATTGCGCAGGAAGCCGGCGAAGAGGTAAAGCGAAACGCCCAAAAAGAAGCAAAGCTTATCATTAAAGAAGCAGAAAAAAATGCAGACCGCATTATCAATGAATCTTTGTCTAAGTCACGTAAAATCGCCATTGACATTGAAGAATTGAAAAAACAATCGAAAGTTTTCCGTACGAGATTCAAGATGCTTATTGAAGCGCAGCTTGAAATGCTCGATAATGATGATTGGGATCATTTAATGGAATACGAAGTGTCGGCTTTCGATCCAAAATTAGAAGATTAAGAATGCTGTCTTGACTTCTTAATGAAAACTGTCATATAATTTTATCACGATTTCTTTGAACAACATATTGAATATGATGATTGTAACGAGGAAAGGGACAGTAGTTTCTTCAGTTGTTTTATTATAAGCGAATCGAGGGTGGTGGGAGCTCGGTATAAAACGAAGAAATGAACATCACCCTGGAGTTCCTTGTCGAACTAACAGTAGACAACGGCGTTTCATTCGCGTTAAGAATGTTAAAGAGGACTTTGCCTTATTGGTTATACATAAAGTCTACAAGGGTGGTACCGCGGGAGACCTTCTCGTCCCTTTTTGGGATGAAGAAGGTCTTTTTTTATTTGTCTAGCTGCGCAAGCTACATCCTACGGTCATTTCACTTCTTCCTGCGGAGTCAAAAAGCGACTCCTTCTCAGAAGTTCTAATGCCCTATGGAGGGGAGCCATGGATGGCGAGGGTTACGGAGTTGGTCACAGGACGTAACCGTTCTTAGCTGTAACTGGGCTTGCTCCGCTTTTCTAATCATAAAAAATGGAGGTTCAAACATGGAATACAAAGACACATTACTCATGCCGCAAACGGAATTTCCGATGCGCGGAAACTTGCCAAAGCGCGAGCCGGATATGCAGCAAAAATGGGAAGAAATGAATATTTATGAAAAAGTGCAAGAACGTACAAAGGGACGCCCTTTCTTCATTTTGCATGACGGTCCTCCGTATGCAAACGGGGATATTCATATGGGGCATGCCCTCAACAAAATTTTAAAAGATTTTATCGTCCGCTATAAATCAATGGTTGGTTTTTGCTCGCCTTACGTACCGGGCTGGGATACACACGGACTGCCGATTGAAACGGCATTGACCAAAAATAAAAAAGTGAACCGAAAAGAAATGAGCGTAGCAGAGTTCCGTAAATTATGTGAAGAGTATGCATGGGAACAAATTGATCGTCAGCGCGAGCAATTTAAACGCTTAGGGGTTCGGGGGGACTGGGATAACCCATATGTAACATTAAAGCCGGAATACGAAGCACAGCAAATTAAAGTGTTTGGTGAGATGGCGAAAAAAGGCTATATTTACAAAGGTTTAAAACCGGTTTACTGGTCTCCTTCCAGTGAATCAGCCTTAGCGGAAGCTGAGATTGAATATTACGATAAAAAATCTCCTTCTATTTATGTAGCGTTCCCTGTAAAAGACGGAAAAGGTGTATTGAACAATGATGAACAAATCGTCATCTGGACGACAACACCTTGGACGATGCCTGCGAACCTTGGTATTTCCGTGCATCCAGACCTTGAATACAGTGTAGTTGCAGCGAATGACGGAAAATATGTGATTGCTTCTGAATTATTAGAGTCTGTAACAAAAGCCGTTGAATGGGAGACACATGAAGTTGTTCGTACTATTAAAGGTGCGGAACTGGAGCATGTTGTAGCAAAGCATCCTTTATATGACCGTGATTCTCTTGTCATGCTTGGTGAGCACGTAACAACAGATGCTGGTACGGGGTGTGTTCATACAGCACCTGGTCACGGGGAAGATGACTTTATCATCGGTCAAAAATACGGCTTGGATGTGTTGTGCCCGGTTGACGAAAAAGGTTATATGACGAAAGAAGCGGGTGAATTTGCAGGGCTGTTTTACGATGAAGCCAATAAACCGATCACACAAAAGCTTCAGGAAGCGGGTGCTCTTTTAAAATTGACATTCATTACGCACTCTTATCCGCATGACTGGCGTACGAAGAAACCGACGATTTTCCGTGCAACGGCACAATGGTTTGCTTCCATCAAAGATTTCCGTCAAGAGTTATTAAAAGCGATTGAAGAAACGGCGTGGGTGCCTGCATGGGGAGAAACTCGCCTGTACAACATGGTTCGTGACCGCGGTGATTGGTGTATTTCCCGCCAGCGTGCATGGGGTGTTCCGATTCCGGTGTTTTATGGTGAAGATGGGGAGCCAATTATTACGGATGAAACCATTGAACATGTATCGAATCTATTTAGAGAACATGGATCTAATGTATGGTTTGAGCGTGAAGCAAAAGAATTACTGCCAGATGGATTTACACATCCATCAAGCCCAGGCGGACATTTCACAAAAGAAACAGATATCATGGATGTTTGGTTCGACTCTGGTTCTTCACATCAAGCTGTTTTGGAAGAGCGTGAAGACCTGCAGCGTCCGGCGGATCTTTACTTAGAAGGTTCTGACCAATACCGCGGGTGGTTTAACTCTTCTTTATCAACAGGTGTAGCGGTGACAGGCAAAGCCCCTTATAAAGGAGTATTGAGCCATGGCTTCGCATTAGATGGAGAAGGCCGTAAAATGAGTAAATCGTTAGGAAACGTCGTTGTTCCTGCGAAAGTAATGGATCAGCTGGGTGCAGACATTTTGCGTTTATGGGTAGCGTCGGTTGACTATCAAGCAGATGTGCGTGTATCTGATAACATTTTAAAACAAGTAGCAGAAGTATACCGCAAAATTCGTAATACGTTCCGTTTCTTGCTTGGTAACTTGGCGGACTTTAATCCTGACACGGATGCGATTGCTTACAACGACCTTCGAGAAGTGGATCGTTACATGCTCGTAAAACTGAACAAATTGGTGGCAAAAGTAAGAAAATCTTATGACACCTATGATTTTGCGGCGATTTATCACGCAGTCAATAACTTCTGCACCATTGATTTAAGTGCTTTCTATCTGGACTTTGCAAAAGATGTTCTTTATATTGAAGCATCGAACAATCATGAACGCCGCAGTATCCAAACGGTTCTTTATGATACACTCATTGCTTTAACTAAACTGGTTGCACCGATTTTAGCGCATACAGCCGACGAGGTATGGGCACATATTCCAAATGCAAAAGAAGAAAGTGTTCAGCTCGTTGATATGCCGGAAGCCCGCGACATGGCAGATGCAGCAGAGCTTGAGAAAAAATGGGATGCTTTCATGGCTCTTCGTGATGATGTCTTAAAGGCGCTTGAAACAGCTCGTAACGAAAAAGTGATTGGGAAATCGTTAACGGCAAAACTTGTACTTTATCCAAATGCCGAAACGAACGCATTACTTGCATCCATTCAGGAAAATGTAAAACAGCTGTTTATCGTTTCTGACCTGGACGTCGCAGGCGAGAAGGCGGATGCACCAGCCCACGCTCAAGTATTTGAACGTACAGCGATTGTCGTTGAAAAAGCAGAAGGGGAAACGTGTGACCGTTGCTGGGTTGTCACATCGACTGTCGGTGAAGACTCCGATCATCCGACGTTATGTACGCGTTGTGCAGAAGTAGTCAAACACAATTACGTTGATTAATCCAACATAAAACAAATGATCATAGAAAATGAAGCGTCGGGAAAATCCAGGGACATCCAGGATTTTCCCGGCGCTTTTTTCGTTTACCTTGACTTCATACTTTAATGGAGGATAAATATAACGAATTTCATACGGTCAATAAACGGTATGAGTTCATCGAACGTATCCCCTAGAAATATTGCAGTAAATTGGCAATCGCCATCGTTTGGACGGTTCTTGACAATAGGTAAAAGTTGTGAGTCAAAGATGGATCGAAGACGGATAAAATATAGATACCATTTTGAAGCAAGTAAGATTCCCAACCTGAATAGTTCTTTGTATAACCCATTTCAAAGGAGGCAGGATTATGCAGCATCATCCCTATTCAAGCATTAAAGTCGAGCTGGAAATGATGAGAAGAGAATTGGAGTCTTCTTTACAAAAATACGAGACAGGAAATCACGAGTATATACAAGAAAAATGTGAAAGCTTAGTACAATATATAAAAGAAGATTTGGATGATGTGGAGAGGGCGCTGCTGAAAATTGATATAGGGGTATTTGGGATTGACGAGCTCACAGGGGAGCCGATTCCATTAAAAAAATTGAAAGTGCTTCCGACTGCCAGGACAGAAAAAGACGTATACTTTGCCCATTAATGGCCGATTACTGAAACAATCCCTTTAAATCGAACGGGTATTTGTGCTAAAATGCATTAGGACATAGTCGTTCATTTCATATGAGGGGGAACTAGCGTGCTTTATTATTTGATTGCTGTTTTTGTTATCGCCCTTGATCAAGTAACTAAGTGGATGATCGTGAAGCAAATGGAGATTGGAGAAAGCATCGAAATCATCCCTAATTTTCTTTATATTACTTCGCATCGCAATCGAGGAGCTGCCTGGGGAATTTTACAAGGGCAAATGTGGTTTTTTTATATTATCACGGCGATTGTCATCATCGCACTTGTTCTTTACATTCAACGGTTGAAACGAGAAGAAAGAACGCTTGGGGTTGCATTAGGTCTCATGCTTGGAGGGGCCATCGGAAACTTTATCGATCGGGTTTGGCGTAAAGAAGTAGTCGACTTTATCAATACATACATTTTTACGTATGATTTTCCAATCTTTAATGTAGCCGATTCTGCCTTAGTGATTGGAGTAGGACTGATTTTTGTCCTGACTTTATTTGAAGGAAAAACAACAAAGGAGAACACTTAATGGAAGTAATTGAATTAACCATTGATGAGCAATATCAATCTGAGCGGCTTGACAAAGTACTATCGACTATCAATTCGGAGTGGTCAAGAACGCAGGTTCAACAATGGATTAAAGATGAAGTGGTAAAAGTGAACGGAGCAGCGGTCAAAGGAAACTATAAATGTAAAGCCGCTGATCATGTGGTCATTGAAATTCCAGAACCGGAAGCCTTGGACGTGCTGCCGGAAGAGATGGATTTGGATATTTATTATGAAGATCAAGATGTTCTGGTCGTAAACAAACCAAGAGGAATGGTTGTTCACCCGGCACCTGGTCATTTGACGGGAACCCTAGTGAATGGATTAATGGCCCATTGTACCGATTTATCTGGCATTAATGGCGTATTAAGGCCGGGGATTGTCCATCGCATCGACAAAGATACATCGGGTTTATTGATGGTTGCCAAAAATGATATGGCCCATGAATCACTTGTGAATCAGCTTGTCAATAAAACCGTAACAAGACGTTACAAGGCCATCGTGCATGGTTTGATTGCTCATGATCATGGAACCATTGATGCACCGATCGGCCGTGACCGTCATGATCGTCAAAGCATGACAGTGACGGATGAAAACAGCAGAGAAGCAGTGACTCATTTTACCGTATTAAAACGTTTTAAGGACTTTACATTAGTCGAATGTCAATTAGAAACAGGGCGTACGCACCAAATTCGTGTCCACATGAAGTATATTGGCTATCCGCTTGCGGGAGACCCAAAATACGGTCCGAAAAAAACGCTGCCGATTAATGGACAAGCGCTTCATGCAGGGATTTTGGGCTTTATTCACCCACGCACTGGAGAGTATCAAGAGTTTGAAGCACCGCTGCCGCAAGAATTTCAAGAGATGCTTGAGCTATTAGAAAAAAGAAGTTGACACTAAACGATAATCATGTAATAATGTGTTTAGTTGAATAAATGAACCTTTAAGAACAGTCCTGTGAGGCTGAGAAGGAAACGGTTAGTATATACGAAGGAGTATATACATTTGCTGGATAACTGTGCCCTCTCGCCATCAAGGTGAGAGGGCTTTTTGATAGCCGAAGATAGGATATAACAAGCAAAAAGAGGTGATGGCCATGAACTTAAAAGCAATGGTATTGGATGAACAAGCCGTTCGACGTGCATTAACACGTATCGCGCATGAAATTATTGAGCGCAATAAAGGAATCGAAAATTGTGTGCTGGTTGGAATCAAAACGCGAGGTATTTATTTAGCGAAGCGATTGGCGGAGCGAATCGAACAGATTGAAGGAAAACCGATTGCGGTAGGCGAACTGGACATCACATTGTATCGGGATGATTTGACGAAAGTTACGAATAATGAAGAGCCGCTTGTAAAAGGCTCTGATATTCCAGTTGACATCAATAACAAAAAAGTGATTTTGGTTGATGATGTATTATATACGGGAAGAACAGTCCGGGCAGCTCTTGATGCGTTGATGGACATTGGCAGACCGGGGCAAATTCAGTTAGCCGTATTAGTAGACCGGGGGCACCGTGAATTACCGGTTCGTGCAGACTACGTCGGCAAAAATATTCCGACGGCGAGCAGTGAAAAAATTGTTGTCCAATTAATAGAGGTGGACAAAACAGACCAAGTCAGCATTTATGAAAAAGAATAGAATCCTTTTAAAGGTGGTCCTGTGAGGCTGCAAAAGGAACGAGGCGAATGTCCGATACACTTATACTGAAGGTGAAGTGTAAAGTCGGCTTGCTTACGTTACCCTCTTTGTGCACTCATAGGCATAAAGAGTTTTTTTATGGCTAAAAAGTCATGGAGAGGGGAAGCTACAGTGAATACAAACAAAAATATCGTTTTAGATGTGTTAGATAAGCCGAAATCAACTCAATGGCTTATGCTAAGCCTGCAGCATCTGTTTGCCATGTTTGGAGCGACGATTCTCGTTCCATACTTAACAAAAATGGATCCGGCCATCGCTTTGATCGCAAGCGGACTCGGAACACTGGCTTTCCTCTTGATTACAAAAGGAAGGGTACCGGCTTACCTAGGTTCATCATTCGCGTTCATCGCGCCGATTTTGGCGGCACAAGCATCCGGAGGACCGGGCGCGGCCATGATGGGCAGCTTTTTATCGGGCCTCGTTTATGGAATTGTTGCTTTAATGATTAAAAAAACCGGAAGCAACTGGTTAATGAAATTGCTTCCTCCGATTGTAGTAGGGCCCATCATTATCGTCATCGGTCTTAGTTTGGCAAATGTAGCGGTAGGAATGGCCATGAACGATGCAGACGGGAATTATAGTACAGCGCACCTGTTGACGGCGCTTGTGACATTAGGAATTGTGATTGTATGTTCCATCTACTTTAAAGGATTTATCGGATTGATTCCGGTTCTGATCGGAATTGTCGGCGGAAGCATATTTGCTTACACACAAGGCATCATGGATTTATCGAAGGTGAAAGAAGCGGCATGGTTTGAAGTACCGAACTTTTATATCCCTTTCGTCTCATACACACCTGAATGGTCTTGGAACATTGTCCTGATTATGGTGCCGGTTGCGGTTGTGACACTATCAGAGCATATCGGACACTTGCTTGTACTCAATAAAATAGTGGATCGCGACTATATGGAAAACCCTGGACTGCATCGTACGGTTTTAGGGGATGGGGTAGCGACGATGATTGCAGCGCTAATCGGAGGTCCGCCAAATACGACTTACGGTGAAAACATTGGCGTATTGGCCATCACAAAAGTATTCAGCGTGTTTGTCATCGGAGGGGCTGCAGTGATTGCCATCACATTCGGCTTTATCGGCAAAATTACCGCACTCATCTCCAGCGTGCCATCAGCAGTGATGGGCGGTGTCTCCATCCTGTTATTCGGAATCATCGCTTCTTCGGGATTACGCATGATGATTGAATCAAATAGTGATTTAGGAGATAAAAGAAACCTGATTATCTCTTCGGTTATCCTTGTACTGGGAGTAGGAGGAGCAGCCATCCATATTTCAGACCAGCTTGAAATCCATGGCATGGCATTGGCGGCAATCGTCGGAGTCATTTTGAATCTGGTGCTCCCCCAGGAGAAAGCAAAAGAGAAGGAAGAGAACAAAACAGTTGAAACAATTCAGCCAAAAACATATGTATCATAAGAAACACCTTTTAACGGAGTCCAGAGAGGCTTGGAAAGGCGGCAAAAAGCGGGCTTGCATGTGAACATTCATCATGCTCAGCTTTGTCAAACCCTTTCCGGTCCTGGAAAGGGTTTTTTCATGGTCAAAATTCAAAAGGAGGAATGGATATGAACCACTTACTAACCGTTTCATCGTTAACAGTAGATGAAATCACCCAATTATTAAATCAAGCGGAACATTACAGGCAAGGGCGGATGATATGGGAGCCAAGTGAGAAAACGTTTGTTGCCAACTTATTTTTCGAGCCGAGCACAAGAACGAAAAGCAGCTTTGAAATAGCTGAACGAAAACTTGGGTTGGACGTGATTCCTTTTGAAGTATCGACATCGAGCGTACAAAAAGGTGAAACGCTGTATGACACGATTGAAACGCTTGCGGCAATCGGAGTAAATGCGGTGGTGATTCGCCATCCTCAAGATGCTTATTATGAAGGGTTGATGGGGAAGGTATCCATTCCGATTCTTAACGCAGGGGACGGGTGCGGTCAGCATCCCACTCAATGTTTGCTGGATCTGATGACGATCCGCCAAGAGTATGGAACTTTTAAGGGACTAAAAGTGGCAATCGTCGGAGATGTGCGTCACAGCCGGGTCGCTCGCTCTAACGCAGAAATGCTGACAAAGCTTGGTGCAGAGGTGTATTTATCCGGTCCGAAAGAATGGCATGATGAAACGCTCACTTTTGGAACATACGTCGATATCGATGAGGCCGTCCGAGAAGCGGATGTAGTCATGCTGCTAAGAATCCAGTTCGAGCGTCACGGTGAACAATCGGAAGCGGCCGATAACTACCACTCCCGATATGGATTAACGGTTGAGCGTGAAAAACAAATGAAACCAGGAAGTATCATCCTTCATCCGGCTCCTGTTAACAGAGGAGTGGAGATAGCGGATGAACTGGTCGAGTGTGAACGCTCGAGAATTTTCAAGCAAATGCAAAATGGAGTTTACGTTCGCATGGCTGTATTGGCAAGAGCATTATATACAAATGAAAGGGGAATGAACAATGGCAACTTTAATCAAAAATGGCATGTGGCTCAATAAAAAAGGGGAACTTAAAAAAGTAGACATTAAATTAGCAGGTAAGGAAATAACAGAAATTGGTTCAAGCTTATCTGCAGGTGAGTCAGATGAAGTAATTGATGCAGCAGGAAAGTTCATTTCTCCTGGATTTATCGATGTGCATGTTCACCTGAGAGAGCCGGGCGGGGAACATAAAGAAACGATTGAAACGGGAACGCTGGCTGCAGCAAAAGGCGGTTTTACAACAATCGCGGCGATGCCAAATACAAAACCGGTCCCGGATACGAAAGAACAAATGGAATGGCTGCAAAAAAGAATAGCTGACACCGCTCATGTGCGTGTGCTTCCATATGCGTCCATCACCGTCAGACAAGCGGGAAAAGAACGAACAAACTTTGAGCAACTAAAAGAAGCGGGAGCATTCGCTTTTACAGATGACGGCGTAGGCGTACAATCCTCTGCCATGATGCTTGAAGCGATGAAGGAAGCTTCAAAGCTGGACATGGCGATTGTCGCCCACTGTGAAGATAACGAATTGATCAATAAAGGCTGCGTACATGATGGGGAGTTTGCGAAACAACACGGCGTAAGGGGCATCCCATCCATTTGTGAATCCCTGCAAATTGCGAGAGATGTATTGCTGGCCGAAGCGGCAGATTGCCATTATCACGTTTGCCATGTGAGTACGAAGGAGTCTGTCCGTGTCATCCGTGATGCGAAAAAAGCAGGCATTCGTGTGACAGCGGAAGTGACGCCTCACCACTTATTGTTAAGCGAAGATGATATTCCAGGATTGGATCCTAATTTCAAAATGAATCCGCCTTTAAGAGCAAATGAAGATAAGCAAGCATTAATTGAAGGGCTATTGGACGGTACGATCGATTTCATCGCGACAGACCATGCCCCGCATACAGCAACAGAAAAAGCAGAAGGAATGGAGCTAGCTCCGTTCGGGATTGTTGGATTGGAAACGGCATTTCCACTCATGTATACAAACTTCGTTCAAAAAGGCGTTTGCAGTCTGGCACAGCTCATTGAGTGGATGACGATCAAACCTGCCAACACGTTCGGGTTATCATCCGGATGTTTAGAAATCGGAAGTCCTGCCGACATCACCATCATTGATTTAGAGCATGAAGAAAAAATTGATCCAACAAACTTTGTATCAAAAGGAAAGAATACACCGTTTACGGACTGGGCTTGCAAAGGCTGGCCGGTCATGACATTTGTAGATGGAAAATGCGTATGGGAGAAAGGAAGTGTAACGGTATGAAACGTCAACTCATTTTAGAAGATGGTACCGTATTTGTAGGAAAAGGGTTTGGAAGCGACACGGGGTTAACAGGAGAGGTCGTGTTCAATACGGGAATGACAGGCTATCAGGAGATTTTATCAGATCCTTCTTATTGCGGACAAATCGTGACGTTAACATATCCGTTAATCGGCAACTACGGCATTAACCGCGATGATTTCGAATCAATCGAGCCGGCAGTAAACGGCTTGATCGTCAAAGAATATTGCGAGGTTCCATCGAACTTCCGCAGTTCCATGACATTGGATGAGTTTTTAAAGCAAAAGAACATTCCGGGATTAGCGGGAATCGATACAAGAAAGCTTACAAGAAAAATTCGTGAGTACGGCACGCTAAAAGGAAAACTGTGCAGCATGGACGTCAGTGTAGAGGAAGTGGTAGATTCCTTAAAAGCAACGGTTCTTCCTGTAAATCAAGTGCAGCAAGTTTCCACCAAGAGAGCGTATCCGAGCCCGGGGCGTGGACATAAAGTTGTACTTGTCGACTTCGGCATGAAACACGGCATTTTACGAGAGCTGACGATGCGCAACTGCGACGTGCTGGTTGTTCCTTACAACACAACACCCGAAGACATTTTACGATTGAATCCTGATGGCATCATGTTAAGCAATGGACCTGGGGATCCAAAAGATGTGCCTGAGGCAATCAACATGATTCAAGGTGTATTAGGAAAAGTTCCTTTATTCGGGATTTGCTTAGGCCACCAGCTTTTTGCACTTGCTTGCGGGGCTGACACAGAAAAGATGAAATTCGGTCATCGCGGATCGAATCATCCGGTGAAAGAGCTGGCGACAAACCGAGTGGCGCTTACATCGCAAAACCATGGATACACGGTACGTGAGGAATCATTAGCAGGAACGGGTTTATCTGTTACCCATGTAGCATTAAACGATGGTACGGTAGAAGGATTAAAACATGATACACATGCCGCTTTCACGGTTCAATATCATCCGGAAGCATCGCCTGGTCCGGAAGATGCAAACTATTTATTTGATCGCTTTATCGACTTGATGGAAACAAACAAGAAAGTGGGGAATGAATTATGCCAAAACGCCTAGACATTAAAACCATTTTAGTAATCGGATCAGGACCAATCGTCATCGGACAAGCAGCAGAATTTGATTATGCGGGTACACAAGCGTGTATCGCTTTAAAAGAAGAGGGATACAAGGTCATTCTGGTGAATTCAAACCCTGCGACAATCATGACAGACTCTGAAATTGCGGATAAAGTGTACATCGAGCCGCTTACACCTGAATTTGTTACTTCCATTATTCGTAAAGAACGCCCAGATGCGCTTTTACCGACACTAGGAGGCCAAACTGGTTTGAACCTCGCGGTGGAATTGGCAAAATCAGGCGTCCTGGAAGAGCTTGGAGTTGAAATTTTAGGAACGAAGTTGAGTGCAATCGAACAAGCGGAAGACCGGGATTTGTTCCGCTCTTTAATGAATGAATTAAATGAGCCGGTGCCTTCAAGCGCGATCATCCATACGTTGGAAGAAGCATACACATTCGTTGAAGAAATTGGCTATCCGGTTATCGTTCGCCCAGCATACACACTTGGAGGAACAGGCGGCGGAATTTGTCAGAACGAAGAAGAATTGATTGAAATCGTGACAAGCGGATTAAAGCATAGCCCAGTGACTCAATGTTTATTGGAAAAGAGCATCGCGGGCTTCAAAGAAATCGAATACGAAGTGATGCGCGACAGCAACGACAACGCGATTGTCGTATGTAACATGGAAAACATCGATCCGGTTGGAGTCCATACCGGTGACTCGATCGTCGTAGCGCCGAGCCAAACGTTAAGTGACCGTGAGTACCAATTATTGCGCAACGCTTCATTAAAAATCATTCGCGCTTTAAAAATTGAAGGCGGCTGTAACGTACAGCTTGCATTGGATCCATATAGCTTCAACTACTACATCATTGAAGTGAATCCGCGCGTGAGCCGTTCATCTGCGCTTGCATCTAAAGCGACAGGCTATCCGATTGCGAAACTGGCGGCTAAAATTGCGGTAGGATTAACACTTGATGAGATGATGAACCCTGTAACGGGCAAAACATATGCGTCGTTCGAACCGGCATTGGATTATGTTGTGAGCAAAATCCCGCGCTGGCCGTTTGATAAGTTCGAAGCAGCCAACCGTAAGTTAGGCACGCAAATGAAAGCAACAGGAGAAGTCATGGCAATCGGCCGCACATTGGAAGAATCTTTGTTAAAGGCCGTTCGCTCACTGGAAGCGAAAGTATATCACCTTGAATTAAAAGATGCTGACCAAATCGATAACGAATTACTTGAAAAACGTATTCGAGTGGCTGGAGATGAGCGCTTATTCTACCTTGGAGAAGCAATCAGACGCGGAATTAGCATCCAAACGCTGCATGAATGGAGCAAAATCGATCTCTTCTTCTTAGTGAAAATGGAAAACATCGTGAAACTTGAAGAATCGTTAAAACAAGCAGTCGGTGAAGTTGAAATTTTACAAGAAGCAAAGAGAATGGGCTTCTCCGATAAAACAATCGCCAAGTTATGGAATATGAGTGAACGTGAAGTCTATGATTATCGTAAACAGCATGGCATCGTACCGGTTTATAAGACGGTCGATACATGTGCAGCGGAATTCGAATCAGAGACGCCTTATTTCTACGGAACGTATGAAGAGGAAAACGAGTCGATCGTGACAGACAAACAAAGTGTGATTGTCCTAGGATCCGGCCCAATCCGTATCGGTCAGGGCGTCGAGTTTGACTATGCGACGGTTCATAGTGTTTGGGCAATTCGTGAAGCGGGATATGAAGCGATCATCATCAATAACAATCCTGAAACGGTATCAACGGACTTCAGTATTTCTGACAAATTGTACTTCGAGCCGTTAACGGTTGAAGATGTCATGCACATCATTGAACTGGAAAAGCCATACGGTGTAGTGGTACAGTTTGGCGGTCAAACAGCGATCAATTTGGCAGAAGAATTATCAAACCGCGGTGTCCGTATTCTTGGTACATCCCTAGAAAGCCTCGATACAGCGGAGGATCGTGATAAATTTGAGAAAATGCTTGTGGAGCTCGGTGTTCCGCAGCCGCTTGGCAAGACAGCTACTTCGGTAGAGCAAGCAGTTAAAATTGCTGAAAGCATCGGCTATCCGGTATTAGTACGACCATCTTATGTATTGGGCGGCCGTGCGATGGAAATCGTCTATAAAACAGAAGAGCTTCTTCACTACATGGAACACGCGGTGGAAGCCAACCCTGATCATCCGGTTTTAATTGACCGCTATTTAACCGGAAAAGAAATTGAGGTAGACGCGATTTCCGACGGAGAAAACGTATATATCCCGGGTATCATGGAGCATATCGAGCGTGCAGGGGTCCACTCTGGAGACTCGATTGCGGTCTATCCGCCTCAAACGTTATCAAATGACATTAAAGAAAAAATCATTGACTATACGATTCGCCTTGCAAAAGGATTAAAAATTGTCGGATTGTTAAACATCCAGTTTGTTCTCTCTAAAGGTGAAGTGTATGTGTTGGAAGTCAATCCGAGATCCAGCCGTACAGTGCCGTTCTTAAGCAAGATTACACGAATCCCAATGGCGAACATTGCAACAAAAGTCATTTTAGGGGCGAAACTGCCGGACTTCGGCTATGAAACAGGCATTCATCCGGAAGAAGAAGGCGTGTACGTGAAAGCACCGGTCTTCTCATTTGCCAAATTAAGAAGAGTGGATATTACATTAGGGCCTGAAATGAAATCCACAGGGGAAGTCATGGGGCAAGATACGACCCTTGAAAAAGCATTATACAAAGCATTAATCGGTTCCGGTATCTCCATCAAGCCTTACGGATCGGTTCTGATCACGGTGGCAGATAAAGATAAAGCGGAAGCCATCAAGCTGGCAAAACGCTTCAACAATATCGGCTATCGCATTTTAGCAACAGAAGGAACAGCAGCCGCGTTTGAAAAAGAAGGCGTTCCGACAAAAGTTGTGAACAAAATTGGTGAAGATGAAGAAAACTTGCTTCAAACCATCCGAACAGGGGAAGCACAGCTTGTCATCAATACATTAACAAAAGGAAAGCAGCCTGCACGAGACGGCTTCAAAATCAGACGTGAAGCGGTTGAAAACGGCATTCCATGCTTAACATCATTGGATACAGCAGTAGCAATTTTGCAAGTGCTTGAAACGATGGGCTTCCATACAGCGCCAATGCGTAAAGCCGAAACGACACGTGAGGTGGTATCTTCATGAAGAAAACGGAATTAATGGAGATCGTCGAGCAAAAGAACATTGCCCGCCATATTTACGAGTTGACCTTAACAGGTCAGCTCGTTCAACAAATGGAGCAGCCTGGACAATTTGTCCATTTACGCGTAAACGATGATTATCTTCCGACATTAAGACGTCCAATCAGCATTTGTACTATGGATCGTGAGAAACAGCAATTCACGATGATTTACCGTGCTGAAGGAGCGGGCACGAAAAAGCTGGCAGAAAAGAAGCCAGGCGATACAGTGGACGTGCTGGGTCCTTTAGGAAACGGATTTCCGACAGATGCAGTAGAGAAACATGAAACAGCCTTGCTTGTAGGCGGAGGGATCGGAGTACCGCCTCTTTATGAACTATCTAAACAGTTAACGGCAAAAGGCGTAAAAGTTATTCATGTTTTAGGCTTTCAATCAAGCGAAGATGCATTTTATGAAGAGAAGTTTTTAACGTTAGGAGAAACATATATCGCGACGGTTGATGGAACGTACGGGACAAAAGGGTTTGTGACGGATGTCATCAGCCAATATGATCTTCAGTTCGACACGTTGTTTTCATGCGGGCCGACTCCGATGTTGAAGGCGCTCGAACAGGCTTATCCTCATAAAAGGGTGTATTTATCGCTGGAAGAGCGTATGGGATGCGGTATTGGAGCATGCTTCGCCTGTGTGTGCCGTGTCGATGAAGAAACGGCTGCCTATAAAAAAGTGTGCAGTGACGGGCCAGTATTCAAAGCCGGGGAGGTATTATTATGAGTATGTTAGCGATGGAGTTACCGGGATTATCATTGAAAAATCCGGTTATGCCGGCATCTGGATGTTTCGGATTCGGACGGGAATACGCGCAGTTTTATTCCCTTGATGTACTTGGCGCCATCATGATTAAGGCGACGACACATGAAGCCCGCTTTGGAAATCCTACACCCCGAGTAGCCGAAACGCCTTCAGGCATGCTGAATGCCATCGGGCTTCAAAATCCTGGTTTGAATAAAGTGATGAACGAAGAGCTGCCTTGGCTTGGACAATATGATGTGCCGATCATTGCGAATGTAGCAGGTTCGTCTGTAGAAGAATATGTCAATGTGACAAAAGAAATCTCGACCATTGAGAATGTGAAAGCCATTGAATTGAACATTTCCTGCCCGAATGTGAAAAAAGGCGGCATTACCTTTGGGGTTGACCCTCAAATTGCGGCAGACTTAACGAAAAAAGTAAAAGAAGTATCATCGGTTCCTGTATATGTAAAGTTGTCACCGAACGTCTCCAATATCGTCGAGATGGCTAAAGCGATTGAACAAGCGGGTGCAGACGGCTTGACGATGATTAATACATTGCTTGGCATGAGACTTGATTTAAAAACAGCCAAGCCGATTTTGGCGAATGGTACAGGCGGATTATCGGGTCCTGCCATTAAACCTGTAGCGATCCGAATGATTCATGAAGTCAGTCAGCAAGTCAATATTCCGATTATTGGAATGGGCGGAATTACGAGTGCAGAAGACGTACTCGAATTTTTCTATGCAGGAGCAAGTGCGGTAGCGGTTGGAACAGCTAACTTTGTTGATCCGTATGTATGCCCGAATATCATTGAAGAATTGCCTCGTGTACTGGAAACATACGGGTATGAACACATCTCAGAATGCATCGGAAGGAGCTGGAAACAACGTGAACAAGCCATTAATCATTGCTCTTGATTTTCCCGGCATTCAAGAAGTCAAAGGCTTTTTGAATGAATTCGCGGGAGAAAAATTGTTTGTTAAAGTCGGAATGGAGCTGTTTTATAAAGAAGGGCCGGAAATCTTAACATATTTAAAAGAGCAGCAGCATCAAATTTTCCTGGATTTAAAACTCCATGACATCCCAAACACGGTGAAAAACGGCATGAAATCACTCGCATCATATGGAGTGGACATGGTTAATGTCCATGCACTTGGGGGCAAAGCGATGATGGAAGCAGCGATAGAAGGATTGGAAGCGGGAACGCCGTCCGGTCAGCAACGTCCGTCATGCATAGCAGTGACGCAGCTTACGAGTACATCGGAAGAGTGCATGCAGCAAGAGCAGCTGATCGGCCATCCGCTGCAGGAAGTCGTCCTTCACTATGCAGCGCTGACGAAGAAAAGCGGATTGGACGGTGTCGTATGTTCAACGCTTGAAGTTCCGATGATTCGCCAAAGAGTAGGAGAAGAGTTTTTGACAGTCACTCCGGGCATTCGTCTTGCGAATCAAGGGGTGGATGACCAGGTGCGGGTGGCAACGCCGGAAAGAGCGAGAATGAACGGCACAAGTGCCATTGTCGTGGGACGCGCCATTACTGGTGCACAGCAGCCGCTGCAAGCATACAAGCAAGTAAAACAAGAATGGGAAGGTGTGCAAGTATGAAAAAAGAAATCGCCAAACATTTAATTGACATCAAAGCTGTTTGTTTAAGTCCAAATGAACCGTTTACTTGGGCATCGGGTATTAAATCTCCCATTTATTGCGATAATCGCCTTACCTTGTCTTATCCTGCTGTTCGAAAAGAAATTGCCAAAGGGCTTCAGCATTTAATTCGAACGTATTTTGGGAACGCGGAATTGATTGCGGGGACGGCAACAGCTGGAATCCCGCATGCGGCATGGGTGAGCGAAGCGCTCGAATTGCCGATGTGCTACGTACGAAGCAAGGCAAAAGAACACGGACGCGGTAACCAGATCGAAGGAAGAGCGGAACAAGGCCAAAAAGTCGTTGTGGTAGAAGACTTAATTTCTACGGGCGGAAGTGTGATGACAGCGGTGAATGCGTTAAAAGAAGCAGGATGCGAAGTAATCGGCGTCGTCTCCATTTTTACATATGAAATGGAACGGGCAACCGAACTGTTTAAGCAGGAAGGCATTAAAGCTTTTTCAATTACAGATTATTCATCTTTAATTGAAAAAGCGATTGAGGAAGGATATATTCAAGAAGAAGACTACACGAAATTGATGAAATGGCGTGAAAATCCGGTATCAGAGGATTGGATGGCATAAAAAAGATGGACATGGGCAAAAGGTGAGCCCATGTCCATCTTTTTTATGCAGAAATCGTGAGCCTATGTCAGTGACTAAAGCAGGAAAAGGGTGTAAAGGGAAGACATACGGGAGAGTTCAGCTTCAGCAGTAGAATAGGATTTTTGTAACAAAAAAATTAGAAAATGGTTTGAGGACTATTTATTGACAGATAGGAAAATGGAATCTATAATTCAGTTTGTGAACTGGATGGTATAAAAATGACTGTGTAGTACAATGAGGATTAAAAAGATTAATTACACCTTTGCTTTAAAGGGTGAAGGAGATAACTAAAATAATAGAAAGATAGAGAAGGAGCGAAAAAAGGTGAGGAACCGTTGGCCTTTAGTTATGATTGCAATGAGTTTGACCTTTACATCTGCTGCTTGTTCTGCAAAGGAAGCAAGTAGTACGAAAGAGGAACAGCCAGAAGCGAAAAATGTGGAAGTAACAACTGTAAGTAAGGAATCGCTGGATGATATTTCCAATCTATCAGGAACCCTTTTGCCTTATGATGAGACCGTTGTTTCATTTGAGGTGGCAGGACGCCTTATTGACATGAAAGCTAACATAGGCGACTCGGTCAGAAAGGGGAGTATCTTAACAAAGCTTGATGCATCCGATTATCAATTGCAAGTAGAGAAAGCGAATAAAACTGTTCTTGAAGCTCAGGCGGCTTTAAATTCTTCTGATGCAGCCATTCAATCGGCAGATATAGGCATTCAATCGGCAGATGTAGGCATTCAATCGGCTGAAGAGGGGGTTTACTCTTCTGATGAGGCGATCAAATCGGCTGAGGCAAATATTAAAGCGGCAAATTCCCGCATACATAGCGTACAGGCAAGTTTGGATGAATTGAACAAGGGCGCGCGTGAACAAGAAAAGGCGCAAGCAAGACTTGCCGTCGATCGGGCCAAAAGTGCTTATGACAAAATCAATACGGACACTCAACGTATGGAAGGATTATATAAAGAAGGACTTGTGTCGAAAAAAGAATATGAAGATATGAAACTTCAACTTTCTAATGCGAAAAAAGATGTGGAAAGTTCTGAGCAATCATTGTCCCTTATTTTAGAAGGAGCAACGGAAGAACAGCGCAAGAAAGTGTATGCTTCATTAGAAGAAGCGGAAGCCGGCAAGGAACAAGCGCAAGCCGGAAAAGGACAGTCACAAGCGGCGAAAGGGCAAGCGATTGCTGGAAAAAATCAGGCGATTGCTGGAAAAGATCAGGCGATTGCCGCCAAGCAGCAAGCCGTTGCCGCAAAAGGGCAGTCACAGGCAGCCTATGAACAAGCTCTTGTTGGAAAAAAGATGGCCGAGCTTTCGTTGTCTAAAACCACGCTAACTTCCCCAATCTCCGGCGTGGTATTAGAAAAACTCGTGTCAAATGGCCAAATGGTCAATGCCGGAACAGCCATTTACAAACTTGGTCTAATGGAGCAGCTGAAGGTGCTTCTTCCTGTTCCGGATAAAGAGATTAAGGATTGGAAGACGGGACAAGAGGTCAATGTCACCTTATATGACCAAGTAAAAAAAGGGAAAGTAAATAAAATTTATCCGCAAACAAATACGGGAACAGGCACAATCAGTGTCGAGGTCCTCATTCCAAACGATAAGCTCGACTGGTTCCCAGGACAAGTTGTCAAGGCAAACCGGATTTCTTCTGATAATAGCGGCATTCTCGTGCCGATTGAAGCTGTCATCAGCAACGGAGATGAGCCATACGTCTTTAAGGAAGTGAAGGGGAAGGCCGTTAAAGCAGTAGTAGAAACAGGTCAGCTAATTAATAACAAAATCCATATTATAAGCGGTTTGGAAGAAGGAGAGAAAATTGTCACCCGCGGAGCTGATTTGCTATTTGAGGGCGATGTCGTGAAGGCAGCCGGAGGTAAGAGTAAATGATCGAATACCTCGTTAAGAAGAAAAAAATTACCCTTTTGTTCTTTTCTTTAGTCGTTATAGTGGGAATGCTCAGTTTTTTTCAGTTGCCGAAGCAGGAGATGCCGGAAGTCATTATAAAACAGGCAATCGTGACCACATCTTATCCTGGAGCAACTCCGGAAAAAGTAGAGCAAAATGTGACGAAAAAAATCGAACAAAAAATTAAAGAGTTACAGGGAATCGAAAAAATCACCTCTATATCTGCCAATGGAATGTCAACCATTACGATAACCGCAGATGATGATGTCGATGCGAAGCAAAAGTGGGACGAAGTTCGCAAGAAGGTACAAGATGCAGAGGCTGAGCTTCCTCCAGATGCGGATCAACCGAATGTGAATGACGATTTAACAAAAGCCTTCATTCAATCGTTTGCGGTATACGGGAACTCTCAAGCGGACATCTACAAGCTGAATGATTTAATGAAATCATGGAAAGACCAATTGCGAACAGTTCCGTCTGTATCGGATGTAACAATTAAAGGGATTCCGGAAGAAGAAGTGCGAATTGATATTGATGTTCAAAAAATGCAGCAATTCGGTATTTCATGGGGGCAGCTGATGCAGGCTGTCCAAACGGAAAATGAGCGTGTTCCAATGGGGAAACTGAACTATAACGAACGGGAATATCAGCTCATTATTAAAGAAACACAGCAAGCGGAGAATCTCAATAAAGTGATTGTGTCAAGAACGCAAGAAGGGTTTCCCATTTATTTGGAGGACGTGGGTACCGTTGCCCTTACTAATGTTAAACCAGATTATTTAGCGTATGTTAACGGCAAGCCCGCAGTTACCATCAGCGTGAGTGCGGAAACGGGAAGCGATGTTCCGTCTGTACATGAAGATGTGAATAAAATGATGGATAGGCTGGAAAAAAGCCTTCCGAAAGATGCCAAGCTTCAATCATTGTATGCACAAAAAGATCGTGTGGACGAGTTGTTCCATGATTTATCAATTGAAACATCGATCGCCATCGGGGCCGTCCTTTTAATTTGTACGTTAGGCTTAAACATGGTGACGTCATCAGTTGTGGCGCTCGCTATCCCGATTTCGATTGCATCCGGGTTATTGTTTCTTCCATTTTTAGGAGTAACCTTAAACCAAATTACGATCATCGGCTTAATTATCGTGCTGGGAATATTAGTGGATGATGCAGTTGTTGTCAACGATAATATCGAACGCAGGTTAACAACCTTTGGTGAGAGTCCCTTGTTCGCTGCCGTTAAAGGAACAAAAGAAGTGGCGATTTCGATTATTACAGCTACGCTGGCCACGATTGCCGCCTTTGCACCGTTAATGTTTTTAAAAGGGGATATCGGGTCGTTTATTAAACCGATTCCAACCGTTATTACGCTAACAATGCTGGCATCGATGATTATGTCACTGACCATTATTCCGATTTTCCGCGAATGGTATGAAAAACGAAACCGGCGCGGGCGTGTTAAAGAAGAACAGAATAAGCCTTCTGGATTATTAGGGAAACAAATTCAAACGCTGACCCGCCTTTATTCAGGCAATCTCATGCCGAAAGTTTTAAAACGTCCGCTATTGACGGCGCTGATCGGTTTACTGATCGGGACGCTCGCATATGGATTAGTGCCATTCACTCCTGTTGAATTGTTCCCAAGCGAAGATAAGCCGCAATTTACCATTAAAGTGGAAATGCCAGTTGGTACCTCTATTGAAGAAACGAACCGTCAAGTGACGGATATTTCCGAATGGATACAAAAGCAGCCCGGAGTCGAAAAAGTGACCGCAGCTGCCGGTGGTACCGCACCGCAAGTGTTTAGCAGCATAGGAGATTTGCCGAGTGAGGGGCCGGCAATTGGCCAACTCGGGATTGTAGGAAAAGAAGGAAAGATGGATCTTGAAAAGACGGTGGAGGATTGGACGGAAAAATTCAAAGAAATGTATCCGGGAATTTCGGTTGTAGCCGAAGTGCCGCAATCGGGACCTCCTGTAGGAAAGCCGGTTTCCATCCGTCTTGTTGGGGAAGACTTGGACAAACTACGCACACTCTCTGAACAAGTAAAAGTGGTGGTTGCAGGTACAAAGGGAACGTATGACGTTCAGGATAATCTGGGAATTGAGCGATACGCGTTAGAGTTTGAAGTCAATAAGCAAGCGATGGATCAAAATCTTGTCAATTATACAGATTTGTCACGCACGCTTCGTTTAATCAGCGAAGGAGTCAATGTAAGCCAATTCGATACTGGGAAGGATAGCTTGGATATCAAGCTTTACTTGAAAAACGACAATGAGGATCCGTCAGTTTTATTCCAGCAGCTGAGTGTTACAAATGCTAAAGGAGAACAAATTCCTTTAACACAGCTTGGCCAAGTTAAACCGTCGTTCTCGATTCCGCAGATTGCTCACTATAATTTAGTGCGTACCATTACAGTGGAGGCGGATGTAAAAGGACGCACGGCAACAGAGGTAATGACGGAAATCGAAGGGAAACTCGGCAAAACGAATTTTCCGGAAGGCTATGCATGGGAAGCGGGAGGAGAAACTTCCGAGCAGGCAGATACGTTCATTAATTTAGGGAAGTTGTCCATTGTCGTTGTCTTTCTGATTATCGTGTTGATTACGATGCAGTTTAATTCCTTGTCTCTTCCGTTTATCATTATGACGACGGTTTACTTGTCGACGGCTGGTGGGATTATTGGGCTATTCATCACCAGAACGCCGCTCGGCTTCATGACGGTCATGGGCATTATTTCGCTCGCGGGAGTTGTTGTCCGGAACGGAATCGTCTTAATCGAGTTTATTGAAGAAGCGAGACATGAAGGAATGGATTTGAGGGAAGCGGTCATCAAAGCAACGGAAGCCCGTTTCCGACCGATTTTGCTGACTTCATTGACAGCCATTGTAGGGCTTTTGCCGCTGGCTGTTAGAGGTGATGTTCTCTTTAAGCCGATGGCGGTAACTATTATTTCTGGGTTGATATTCTCCACGGTGTTAACATTGTTAGTTGTACCATCTTTGTACATGGTGCTTGCAGCTTATAAAAATAAGCGTCAAGAAAAGAAAGCGAAAAGGCTGTTAGAGAAAGAACATGAACTTTCTATGTAAATAAAGGGGAAATGTCCTAAAAGCCTGAAAGGGGCTTTTAGGACATTTTCATTTCCATTAGTGAGAGTTAATCTTAACTTGGGAGGGAGATTGGATGGACGAAAAACAAACAGAAATTATTCGTGCGGCTGTTCGCCTATTTTCAGAAAAAGGGTATAATTCGACCTCTGTGGAGGAAATTGCAAAAGCAAGCGGGATGGCCAAAGGCTCGTTTTATAAGCATTTCAGTTCAAAGGAAGATCTCGTGTTCCAAATTTGTGCATTGATACCGAAGCGAATTGAAGCAGAGCTAGTTAAAATGTATGGACAAGTATATCATTCAGACCATGATAAATTGGTTGATTTTCTCTCAATCTGTATAGAGACGCTCCTTGCCAATCAAGCTCATTTACTCATGACCATTTTTGATTTGCCGCTATTCAAAAATAAAGAAATGAATGAAGCGGTAGAATGTACGATTAGGCAAATTAATACGTGGAATAAGGAATTTTTACTTGATCTTTACGGGCAAGAAATCAATGATTACGTGGGTGATTTGCTTTTCCTGCTGAAAGGGTGCATCATCGAGTATGTCCATACATGCCAGCATCATGATTTAAGTGTGGACGGAAAGAAGGCGGCCGTATTCATTGCTACGATTTTGGATATCGTGGTCAAAGGATTAATTGAGAAGAAGCCCGAGTCTTTTTTGAGCATGGAAGCGCTGGGAGGAGAAGTACATGCCGGACCGGACAGCCCTCTATTAAAAGCGCAGAAAATCCAGCTATTATTAAGACAAATGGAATATACCGTGAAAAACTTAAAAGCGGAGCCGGATGTTCAGGAGGAATATTTACAAACGCTGTCTTTGCTTGGAGAGGAAAGCTCGAACAAAAAAACAAAACGATTTTTATTGAAAGCTTTGATTGAGTATCTTGTGAAAGTTCCGGAGCTTGAGGAGGATTGCAGGACGCTTAAGGACTTGCTGGAAGTATAAGCAAACGCTAGGGAAAATGAGCGGGAGAAAAAAGGAGGAGGCCCATACGTGGTGTGGGGCCTCCTCCTTTTTGGCAATGCGGGTGAAAATCTCCGCATCGTCTTGCTTAAAATGGTCCATTTTTTTATTTGTTGTTTCGAAGTTTCAAGACAACTTCTTCATCCGGTGTCACATACACGGTCTGCTGATTATCGTAAATGACAAAGCCGGGTTTTGAGCCGCTCGGCTTTTTTACATGGCGGATTTTCGTGTAATCGACCGGAACGGCGCTTGAGCTTTTCGCTTTGCTGAAGTAGGCAGCCAAGTGGGCAGCTTCCAAAATGGTTTCGTCCGACGGCGTTTGGCTGCGGATGACCACATGGGAGCCGGGAATATCTTTCGTATGAAACCAAATATCATCCCTTGCCGCAAGTCGGTTTGTCAAATACTCATTTTGTTTATTGTTTTTCCCGACCAAAATATCTGTGCCGTCGCTTGATTTATATTGTTCTAATACTGGTTTTTGCGGTTTGTTTTTCTTTTGCTGCTTTCCTTTGCGGCTTCGCACATATCCTTCTTCGATGAGCTCTTCGCGGATTTCCCCAATATCTTTAGGTGAAGCGGATTCCATTTGTTGCATTAATCCATCGAAATAGCTGATTTCTTCTTTCGCTTTTTCAATTTGTTCTTCAACGATTGCCACAGAATTTTTGGCTTTTTGATACTTTAGGAAATAGGTTTGGGAATTTTGAGACGGCGATTTTTGCGGATCGAGAGGAATGACGATCGTGCCTCCGTTTTCATCATAATAATTGATGACTTCAATTTCCTTGTCACCTTGTTTCATGCTGTGCATGTTGGAGGTGAGCAACTCGCCGTACAATTGATATTGTTGCGCCTTTTCCGCATCTTTCAATGTTTGCTCCAGTTTTTTAATTTTCTTTTCGTTCTTTTTCTTTTCAGTGGAGATAAACTGCAGCAAATCATTCGCCTGCTGTTTGACGCGGTCGCGTTCCGCTTTTCCGTAATAAAAGCGATCGAGCAGTTCACTGATTGAACCGAACGTTTGGTTCTCCCCCTTTAAATGAGAGAGAGGAATCATATAAAAATAATCTTTTCCTTCACTTGTAATGAGAGAAGGGATAAATTGCCGGGCTTTAATGCGGACCATTGTATCCATAAACGCTTTTGGTAAAGAGCTGCGGTTGGCGATGCCTGCTTGGTGCACAATCTCATTCGCTAAAAGCGGTGACATTCCTTCAAAGGCATGAACAAGCTGCCCGGCCAATTTTCCGCTGTTGAAATCGATCTTTTTTAAAATGGTTTCTTCCGTCGCTTCCAAAGGATTGCTCTTTTCTTGTTCTGGCGGGAGCACATAAGGATGGCCTGGAAGAATGGTACGGTGGCGGTTCAAGGACATCGGAATATGTTTAATGCTGTCAATGATTACATTTTTATCTTTATCGATAAGGACGATATTGCTGTGGCGTCCCATAATTTCAATGATTAATTGTTTTTCGATGAGGTCGCCGATTTCGTTGCGGCCTTTCGTTTCAATGATTAAAATGCGGTCCAGTTCGTGCTGGCTCACTTTTTCAATAATACTTCCTTCTAAATGTTTACGTAGAAGCATGCAAAACATCGGCGGTTCAGCCGGATTGCCATATGCTTCATTTGTAAAATGCACTCGTGCATAGCTCGGGTGAGCGGAAATCAACAATTTTCGGTTTACGCCGTTTGTGCGCACTTGGAAAATCAGCTCGTTTGAAAACGGCTGGTGAATTTTATTGATGCGACCCGTTTCAAGGTTTGCTTTTAATTCTTGCAGCATCGCATGTGTAAACATTCCATCAAATGACATATCTTTTCCTTCCTTTCAGGAGGATGATTCAAAAGCATACCTTTTGAATCATCCCCTACTTAAGAAAAGTATAGCATGTTTTAGGACGAGTCTGAATAAGCTTACGATATAGAGAATGAAGGCAAAGGGTGTGGAGAAATGGCATGAAGTGGTATGAACTGAGTGAAAGAGCTGTCTTGCAAATGACAAAAACGACAAAAGAAACAGGTCTATCGACAAAGGAGGCAAAAGAAAAGCAAAAACAGGATGGAATGAACGAACTCGAGGAAGCTGAAAAACAATCAGCTTTACTTTTATTTCTTGAACAATTCAAAGACTTTATGGTGCTTGTCTTGCTCGCGGCAACATTAATTTCCGGCCTGCTTGGGGAATACATTGATGCAATTGCCATTATTGCAATTGTCATTATAAATGGATTTTTAGGTTTCTTTCAAGAAAGGCGGGCTGAAAAGTCACTTGATGCGCTAAAAGAGTTGTCCGCTCCCCAAGTAATGGGATTGAGAGAAGGAGAGTGGGTGCGGATTCCATCAAAAGAGTTGGTTGTGGGAGATATCATTAAGTTTACGAGCGGTGATCGCATCGGGGCGGATATTCGTATTTTAGAAGCGAAAAGCTTGGAAATTGAAGAATCCGCCCTAACCGGAGAATCTCTCCCCGTTTCGAAACACACATCCCCGCTAACCGGACAAGACGTTCCCCTTGGCGACCAAAGCAATATGGCCTTTATGGGAACGCTCGTGACAAGAGGAAATGGGATGGGAGTGGTCGTGGGCACAGGCATGAATACTGCCATGGGACAAATTGCTAATCTGTTGCAAAGTGCTGAAACGATGATGACTCCGCTTCAGAGAAAGCTTGAGCAGCTAGGGAAAATTTTGATTGTGGTCGCTTTATTGTTAACGATGCTTGTCGTCGGCATTGGCGTGATTCAGGGGCATGCTTTATACGAAATGTTTTTAGCGGGTGTATCGTTAGCTGTTGCGGCGATTCCGGAAGGACTTCCGGCCATCGTGACCGTCGCGTTATCTCTTGGTGTACAGCGCATGATCAAGCAAAAGGCGATTGTAAGGAAACTTCCTGCCGTAGAAACGCTTGGATGCGCATCGGTCATTTGCTCGGATAAAACGGGTACGATGACACAAAACAAGATGACCGTTACCCACCTTTGGTCAGGAGGAAATACGTGGAATGTCAGCGGAACAGGGTACCATCCGGAAGGACATTTTTATGCAGGCGAGAGGGAAGTCCACCCGGCTCAGTCAAAACCATTGCAACAACTATTATTATTTGGGGTACTTTGCAATCAAACAGGATTAATCAGACAAAAGGACGACTATGCCATAGATGGGGACCCAACGGAGGCAGCATTGCTTGTAGCTGCCATGAAAGCCGGTTTTGATCGGGAATCCGTTTTGCAGCAATTTGACATCATTCAGGAGTTCCCGTTCGATTCAACCCGAAAAATGATGAGTGTTGTAGTCAAAGATAAAAAAGACGGTAAACGCTATGTCGTGACAAAAGGGGCACCGGATGTTTTGGTGACAAACAGTTCCAAAATTTTATGGGATAATAAATTGCAGCCAATGTCACCGTCTATGGGCAACGAGGTCAAAACCGCAATCGATCAGCTCGCGGGGCAGGCCCTTCGTACGATCGCTATCGCATACCGCCCTCTCATAAACGAAACGTTCCATCATGAACATGAGGCCGAGCGGGAACTCGTCCTGATAGGATTACAGGGTATGATAGACCCGCCAAGACCGGAAGTAAAAGAAGCGGTGAAGGAATGCCGCGATGCCGGTATCAAAACGGTCATGATTACGGGCGATCACGTTATAACGGCCAAAGCGATTGCTTCCCAGCTTGGCATTTTAAAACCTGGAGGCAAAGTGTTGGATGGTTATACATTATCGAAAATGAGCGTCGATGAACTGGAAGAAGTCGTTGATGATGTATACGTTTATGCACGCGTCTCTCCCGAACACAAATTGAAAATTGTCAAAGCCCTGCAGGCAAAAGGGCATGTTGTGGCCATGACCGGGGATGGAGTGAACGATGCACCCGCGATTAAAGCGGCTGATATCGGGATTGCGATGGGCATTACCGGAACAGATGTAGCAAAGGAAGCATCCGCACTCGTCTTGCTCGATGACAACTTTGCGACGATTAAGTCAGCGATCAAAGAAGGACGGAACATTTACGAAAACATCCGCAAATTTATTCGCTATTTATTGGCCTCCAACGTAGGAGAGATTTTAGTCATGCTGTTTGCCATGATTTTAGCTTTGCCGCTTCCGCTTGTACCCATTCAGATTCTATGGGTCAATCTGGTGACGGATGGGCTTCCGGCAATGGCATTGGGGCTCGATCAGCCGGAAGAAAATGTGATGAAGCGTAAACCTCGTCATCCGAAAGAAGGGGTATTTGCGAGAGGGCTGGGCTGGAAAGTGATCAGCCGGGGATTTTTAATCGGAATCGCAACACTGGCAGCGTTTATAATTGTGTATGACAACACGCCGGAAAATCTTGATTATGCCCAAACAATCGCCTTTGCAACGCTTGTCATGGCCCAGCTGATCCATGTGTTCGATTGCCGCAGCGACAAGTCTGTATTTGACCGGAATCCATTTGAAAACCTATATTTAGTCGCAGCTGTCATATCGTCTATCTTGCTCATGTTGGTCGTCATTTATTATCCGCCGCTGCAGCCGATTTTCCATACGATGCCGATCATGCCGCGCGAGTGGCTCATCATCCTTGGCATGGCCAGCGTTCCAACTTTTTTGCTGGCAGGTTCACTTTTGACAAGAAAATCATCCTGAACTATGATATAATGCAAAAGGTGATAGAACATGCTTCTATTACCTTTTCTTTTGTGAAAGAGGGAGTATAAAATTCATGGGTGTCCAGCTTCAGCGCCTAGCTTAGCACGGGAAAAGATGATTGCCCTCATAAGGCAAAAAGCGTATACGGGGTCAATCCCTATTTCCTTGGGCCCACAGGATGTGGGTCATGCCGACGTTGCCGCAGGACGCGGCGTTCTTAGTCGGCCTTCTTTGACCAAGGCGCTTGCGCTTTTCTTACTTTCTTTTCGGAAATATTTTGTGTAAGATATGTACATAGTGGATGTGATAACATGGTTTACAGTATGACAGGCTTTGGCAGAGGAAAAGCGGAGTCCCCTGGGCATACGGTGACGGTTGAAATGAAAACGGTCAATCATCGTTTTTGCGAAATGGTGATTCGGATGCCAAGGCAATTGCTTGAAATGGAAGATAAGATAAAAAAACTCATTCAAACTTACATAGAACGCGGACGAATTGAGGTTTTTGTTACCATATCAGGTGAAGGCATTGTAAAGAAAAAAGTCCAAATCGACCGCCAGCTGCTGCAGGAATATATTCATCACTTGCAGCAAGCGAAGAATGAATACGGATTGAAAGAAGACATCCGAGTGTATGATGTACTGACAATGCCGGATGTGCTCACAACGGTTGAAGAAGAGAAACAGTATTCACCGATATATGATCTTGTTCTTCAGGCGTCTGAGCGGGCCGTTGAACAATTAGTTGAGATGAGGCGTTTAGAAGGAGCACAGCTTACCGCCGATGTCCTTGCTCAATTGGAGCATATCAAAAACGCTCGTAAGCAAATTGTTTTATTGGCCCCACAAGTGGTTGAGCAATACCGCTATCGTTTGCAAAAACGGTTGGCAGACTTGGCAGGCGGCATAGTGGACGAACAACGATTATTGACAGAGGCTGCCATTTTTGCGGATAAAGCCGATATTAACGAAGAGTTGACAAGAATTGAAAGTCATTTGTCCCAATTCGTTCAGACGCTTCAGAAAAAAGGAGCGGTTGGGCGAAAGTTGGATTTTCTTGTACAAGAGTTAAACCGTGAAATGAATACGATTGGCTCAAAAGCAAACAATGGGGAGATTGCTCAGTTTGTTGTGGAAATGAAAACCGCTTTGGAACGAATAAAAGAACAAGTTCAAAATATCGAATAATGTAAGCGGGGTTAGGTTACCGTCAAGACGGTTACAATATAACCCATTAGGAGGCTTGTAGATGAGCGGCAAGTTGATTAATATAGGGTTTGGAAATTTTATTTCATCACATCGTATTATCTCTGTCGTCCATCCTGACTCAGCTCCGATTAAGCGTATGGTTCAAGATGCCAAAGAGCGCGGTACATTGATTGATGCAACGTTGGGAAGGAAAACGAGATCGGTTGTGATTATGGATAGCGACCATGTCATTTTAGCTCCTGTCCAGCCGGAAACGGTATCACATCGTATTGCGAATAAAGAGGAATTATTATCAGAAGGGTAGGTCATTTGTACACAATGAGAGAAAGAGGATTATTAATTGTTCTTTCAGGACCATCAGGCGTAGGGAAAGGGACAGTGCGTAAGGCATTGTTTTCACAAGAAGATACACACTTTGAATACTCCATTTCAGCGACGACTAGATTGCCGCGTGAAGGAGAAGTGAACGGTGTCGATTATTTCTTTAAAAGCCGCGAAGAATTTGAAACAATGATTAAAGAAAATAGACTGCTTGAGTGGGCAGAATATGTAGGGAACTACTACGGGACACCTATTGATTACGTAGAGAAAACATTATCCGAAGGGAAAGATGTTTTCCTTGAGATCGAAGTGCAAGGAGCCATTCAAGTAAAACAGGCCTTTCCGGAAGGGTTGTTCATTTTCCTGGCGCCGCCTAGCCTTTCAGAACTGAAAAGCCGAATTGTGAACCGTGGGACAGAAAGCGAAGACTTAATCAATAATCGCATGAAAGTGGCGAAGGAAGAAATTGACATGATGGATGCTTACGATTATGTCGTTGAAAATGACAAAGTTGAAAACGCCTGCGACCGAATTAAAGCGATCGTCACGGCTGAACATTGCCGCCGCGATCGAGTGTCGGCGCGCTATAAAAGAATGCTGGAGGTAGAATAATTTATGCTTGATCCATCAATTGATTCATTAATGAGAAAACTCGACTCAAAATATACGCTTGTTACAGTGGCGGCGAAACGAGCTCGCCAGCTGCAAGTGCATGATGATTTAATGATTGCAAAGCCGATATCCCATAAATACGTCGGGAAGGCATTGGAAGAAATCGACGCTGAGCTATTGCATTACAGAAAAGTCAACAAGCAAGATGGCGAAGATGGCGTTTCAGAGGAATAGTCGTTAAAAAAATAACAACCTGCAATAGGTTGTTATTTTTTTCAACATAAATAATGTGACATGAGCAAAGGCGCTCATGTCACATTATTTACGCATAAGGATTTGCCAAGGCCCTGCCGGGCGGTGGCAAATCCTTATGCGAGAAAATTTTTAGTTTATTCAAAATGAAAAAACTAAGAGGCCATAAATTAGGATAAAAAGCGATAGCTGATGTTGAGAAATTGAATCAGGTTTATACTCTGGAAGAGGTGGGAGAAGAAATGGTAAAGGGAAAGCGTATTTTGTTATGTGTAACGGGAGGTATTGCCGTCTATAAAGCTGTGGCTTTGACGAGTAAACTCGTTCAGGCGGGCTTCGAAGTGAAAGTCATGATGACGCAATCAGCGAGTGAGTTTGTCACACCGCTTACGTTTCAGTCGCTTTCAAGAAATCCTGTTTATACAGATACGTTTGATGAAAAAAATCCGGCAGTCATTGCCCACATCGATCTTGCGGATTGGGCAGACCTGGTGTTGGTAGCGCCGGCGACAGCCAACATGATCGGTAAACTGGCGAACGGTATCGCTGATGATATGATTTCCACAACGCTTCTTGCAACAACAGCCAGAGTTTGGATAGCTCCTGCCATGAATGTACATATGTATGATCACCCTGCAGTAAAACGAAACATTGAAATACTAGCTTCTTTTGGCTATGAATTTGTCGAGCCTTCAGAAGGGTATCTTGCATGTGGATATGTCGGAAAAGGAAGATTAGAAGAACCTGAAAAAATCGTCGAGCTTGTGAGCGGCTTTTTTGAGGCGACCCAAAGCCGGCCTTTAAAAGGAAAACACATTTTAATCACTGCAGGCCCTACAAGGGAAAAAATTGATCCGGTCCGTTTCATAACGAATCATTCGACGGGGAAAATGGGCTATGCGATTGCTGATGAAGCGGCGATACTCGGAGCCGAAGTGACACTCGTGACAGGGCCGACAAATATTGCTTATCCCAAAGGGGTTCGCGTTATTCCGATTGAAAGCGCCCAGGAGATGTATGAAGAAGTAATGAAGCATTATCCACAAGCGGATGTTGTCATTAAATCTGCAGCGGTGGCGGACTATCGTCCGAAGCTGGTGCATGAGCAAAAAATGAAAAAACAACCGGGAGATGCAGTCATTGAGCTTGAGCGAACCTTGGATATTTTAAAAGCATTGGGTGAGAAAAAAGAACATCAGCTTTTAATCGGATTTGCGGCTGAAACCGAAAAAGTAGAAGAATATGCCAAAAAGAAACTGCGTGAAAAGAATGCGGACATGATTATTGCGAACAACATCCGTGAAAAAGGAGCGGGATTTGGCGGAGATACGAACATCGTCACCATGTATAAGCGAACAGGTGAATCGAAAGAGCTTCCTTTATTGTCCAAAAAGGAAGTCGCACATAAAATTTTAACTGAAATACAGGATATGTTAGAAGGTTGACAAAGATGAAAATCGCCAGTGTCATTGTCGATGTAGCGGCAAAACAAACCGATCGTACGTTTGATTATCTCATCCCTGACAAATGGGAGGACATACTGCAACGAGGCATGCGTGTCGTGGTACCTTTCGGGCCGCGTAAAGTACAAGGGTTTGTGGTTAATATAAAAAATCAATCCGAATTTAAAAAACTAAAGCCGATTGCGGACCTCCTTGACCCGTATCCGGTATTGACGAAAGAATTGCTCCAAATTGGCCATTGGCTGACGGAAAAGACGTTATGTTTTGCTATTTCCGCTTTTCAGGCAATGCTGCCAGCAGCGATGAAAGCGGCGTACGATAAAGAGGTAAAGCTCCTTGGTTCGGCTGATTTTGATGCATTGGATGAAGATGTTCAACCGTATTTGAAACAACGGGATACCGTGAAATTGAGTGACGTAAAGCAAGAGCACCTTTCCGCTTTTTACCGGGATATTCAAAAGAGGCATTTGGAAGTGATTTATGTTGTGAAAAACCGGGTCAATAAAAAGACGATCAAAGGAATTAAACCACTTTATGAGACTTCCAGGCTTCAAAATCTCCTTGGGCAATTTTCCAAACAAGCCGAAAAGCAAAAACAGGTGGTATCCTTCTTTCTCGAACATCCAGGCGAAATCGCGTTAAAGGATTTATGTGAACAATTAAACGTTACCCAAGCCCCGGTGAAGGCACTTGTTCAAAAAGGGGTGCTGATGGAAACCGATATTGAAATGTACCGAAACCCCTATGATGATGCGGCGTTTCAACAAACGAGCGCTTTGCCTTTGACGGAAGAACAAGGACAGGCTATCGCGCCCATTTTGCAAACCATCGAAGAAAAGAAGCACGAGGTTTTCTTGATGTACGGCGTAACGGGAAGCGGAAAAACCGAAGTGTATCTTCAATCCATTGACCAAGTATTAAAAGGTGGAAAGGAAGCCATTGTACTCGTTCCGGAAATATCCCTGACTCCGCAAATGGTGAAACGATTTAAGGGAAGGTTCGGCTCGAAAGTCGCCGTTCTTCACAGCGGATTATCAGCAGGGGAAAAATACGATGAATGGCGGAAAATCCAGCGAAAAGAAGTTTCGGTCGTGGTAGGAGCGAGATCAGCGGTATTTGCCCCGTTTCAAAACTTAGGAATCATCATTATTGACGAAGAACATGAAACAAGCTATAAGCAAGAAGAGACACCAAGGTACCATGCACGTGATGTCGCCATTTACCGGGGGGAGCACCATGGTTGTCCGGTGGTGCTTGGAAGCGCGACGCCTACGCTTGAATCATTCGCAAGAGCGCAAAAAGGAGTGTACCAGCTGCTAACATTAAGGAAACGGATGAATGAGTCTGCTCTCCCGGCCGTTGATATCATCGATATGAGGGAAGAACTTCGAAACGGGAATCGTTCTATGTTTTCAGGGTTGCTGTTCGAAAAAATACAGGACCGTCTTGAAAAAGGCGAACAAATCGTGCTGCTTCTAAATAAGCGAGGTCACTCCTCTTTCGTCATGTGCCGGGATTGCGGCTTTGTCCATTCATGTCCGCATTGTGAAATATCGCTGACGTATCACCGTTATAATCATTTACTCAAATGCCATTATTGCGGTCACGAACAGCAAGCAGATGTGACGTGTCCCGAATGCAGCAGCGACCATATCCGTTATTTTGGAACAGGTACACAAAAAGTGGAGGAAGAACTACTGAAGTTGCTGCCCCAAGCGCGCGTGATCCGGATGGATGTGGATACAACAGGGCGAAAAGGAGCGCATGAACGGTTACTCAATCAATTTGGAGAACAAAAAGCGCAAATTTTGCTCGGGACGCAAATGATTGCAAAAGGGCTCGATTTTCCGAATGTTACGCTAGTAGGGGTACTATCTGCTGATACGATGCTTCATCTCCCCGATTTTCGCTCATCGGAAAAAACGTTTCAGCTTTTGACGCAAGTGAGCGGCCGCGCAGGAAGGCACCATTTGCCTGGAGAAGTGGTCATCCAAACGTATACACCGGAGCATTATAGTATTCAGCTGGCGAGTATGCATGACTATGATGGCTTTTATCAGCAGGAAATGATGACTCGGAAACTGCACCAATATCCGCCGTTTTATTATGCAGCATTAATTACAGTGTCCCATGAAGAACTGACAAAAGTGGTTGCCGTTACGGATAAAATCGCGCAATTTTTGCGTCAAAAGCTATCCAACCAGACAATCGTTCTTGGTCCTGTCGCCTCGCCGATTGCGAGGGTAAAAGATAGATATCGATATCAATGCATGATAAAATACAAGCTGGAACCCGAACTGATTCCTGCCCTAAGGTTCATTATGGACCGCTATCAGCAGGAAATGCAGCAAAAATTATCAATTACGATTGACCTGCAGCCTTATTCGATGATGTAATCTAGTTTTAAAGGTTGTTCAAAACGTCCGGGAAAAATGACCGTCGAATGTCAGCGTCAGCTTGCTTTTCCGTTACTCACGTATTAACACGATACGTTCCGTTACTCAAAGCTGCGCTTCCTTGAACTTCTCGGTCCTTTTTGTCCTCCTTTTTGGACACACAGTTTTAAAGGTTGTTAAGTTGGAAAAAATGAATGATAACTTTCAGGAGGATATACATTGGCTAAGCTATCACTCGTTTACTATCCCGATCCGGTATTGGAACAGGAATGTGAGCGTGTCACGGAATTTGATAATAAATTGGCAAAATTGTTGAATGGAATGTACGATTTAATGTTAGAAGCAGACGGAGTCGGCTTGGCGGCTCCCCAAGTAGGAGTGGCGAAACAAGTCGCAATCGTTGATGTGGGCGACCGCAATGGCAAGATAGAATTGATTAATCCTGTCATTTTAGAACAGCGCGGTGAACAAGTGGGTCCAGAAGGCTGTCTCAGTTTTCCGGACCTTTTTGGTGATGTAGCGCGTGCGCAATATGTGAAAGTGAAGGCGCAAAATCGCCGCGGAAAAGTGTATGTCCTTGAGGCAAAGGGATTTCTCGCCAGGGCCATTCAGCATGAAATCGATCACCTTCACGGTGTGTTGTTTACATCAAAGGTTACGCGTTATTACGAAGAAGGAGAATTAGAAGGATAATGAATGACAATATGTTAAATATCGTATTTATGGGAACGCCTGATTTTTCTGTACCGGTGTTACAAACACTAATTAAGGATGGGTATCACATTTCCGCGGTGGTCACTCAGCCAGACCGGCCTGTGGGACGTAAAAGAGTGATGACCCCGCCGCCTGTAAAAGCAGAGGCGCTGAAGCACGGCATTCCCGTACTTCAGCCGGAAAAGATTCGTTTTCAGGAAGAATACGAAAAAGTATTGGCCTACAAGCCTGATTTGATTGTAACGGCTGCCTTCGGTCAAATTTTACCTAAGGAAATTTTAGAGGCGCCAAAGTTTGGATGTATTAATGTTCATGCTTCTTTGCTGCCAGAACTTCGCGGCGGTGCACCTATCCATTATTCCATTTTACAGGGAAAAGAAAAAACAGGCGTTACCATCATGTATATGGTGGAGAAACTGGATGCCGGCGACATATTGACGCAAGTGGAAGTGCCGATCGAAGAAAAAGACAATGTGGGGACGCTTCATGACAAATTAAGTGATGCTGGCTCAAAGTTGTTGTCTGAAACCATTCCTTCATTAATAAAAGGGGAGTTAACGCCGATTAAGCAAAATGAGGAAGAGGCAACATTTGCTTATAATATTAAACGTGAACAAGAAAGAATTGATTGGAATAATACCGGTGAAAGCATTTATAACCATATAAGAGGGTTAAACCCATGGCCTGTTGCTTATACGACCCTTAACGGCCAAGTGATGAAAATTTGGCAGGGAGAGAAAGTGCCTGCTGCCAAAAAAGGTGAACCTGGTACAATCGTTGAGACTCAAGAGGATGGCTTTGTTGTAGCAACGGGAAATGACACCGCCATTAAAGTAACCGAACTACAGCCTTCTGGAAAAAAACGAATGAGCGGAGAACAGTTTTTAAGAGGTACCGCCGTTCAAACGGGCGTAAGGTTAGGAGAGAATAATGAGTAAGTACAACGTAAGGGATATCGCACTGGACATTTTACTGTCTATCGAGAAAAATCAGGCCTTCAGCAATTTGTTACTGAACAAAAACATTGAAAAATATAAGCTGACAGGCAAGGATGCAGGATTATTGACGGAGATTGTATATGGAACGATTCAGCGGAAAATGACACTGGATTACTATTTGCAGCCGTTTTTAAAAAATCCAAAGAAAATGCAAGAATGGGTTCGCGTATTATTGCGCCTATCCGTTTACCAGATGGTATATTTGGATCGTGTTCCAGAACATGCCGTTATTTATGAAGCGGTAGAAATCGCGAAAAAAAGAGGTCATAAAGGAATTGTCTCCATGGTGAACGGGGTACTGCGCAATCTACAGCGTGAAGAGTTGTCGTCATTGGATTCCATTACAAATCCAGTGGAGAAGCTGGCAATCGAAACAAGCCATCCATTATGGCTTGTAAAGAGATGGGCAGCTCAATACGGGATTGAGAAAGCGCGTTATATTTGCGAAACGAATTTGATGCCCCCTAAACAAACGCTTCGGGTGAATACATCAAGGTTTACGATTGATGAGGCAATCAAAAGACTTGCTGAAGAAGGCATCGAGGTGAAAAAAGGGTCTGTGGCTCCGGAAGCGCTCGAAGTTCAAAAAGGAAATGCCGCCCATACGGAAGCCTTTAAAGAAGGGATGTTCACGGTTCAAGATGAAAGCTCCATGCTCGTTGCACATGCTGTGGGAGCAGCTGAAGGTGACAGGATACTGGACAGCTGTGCGGCACCGGGAGGCAAGACGACTCATATTGCCGAAAAGCTTTACCATACCGGCTCTGTCGTATCACTGGACATCCATGACCACAAAGTAAAGCTCATCACCGAACAAGTTGAACGCTTGCAGCTTTCAAATGTGACTGCTGTAGCGATGGATAGCCGCAAGGTGAGCGAACGTTTTGAAAAAGAAAGTTTTGATAGAATACTGGTCGATGCACCTTGTTCAGGTTTTGGTGTCATGAGACGAAAACCTGATTTAAAATATACAAAAACAGAGCAAGACATTATGCAGCTTGCACGCATTCAGCTGCAAATTCTACAAGCAGTCGAACCTTTGCTGAAACAAGGCGGGACATTAGTGTATAGTACATGTACAATTGATCAAGAAGAAAATAAAGACGTGGTGAACGAATTTTTAAAGCAACATCCAGATTTTGAATGGGATGATACGCTTGTAAAACGATTACCCGAATCGGTTTCAACAAAAGTAGAAAATGGACAGCTTCAACTGTTTCCGGATGATTTTCAAACGGACGGATTTTACATCGCGTGTCTACGAAAGAAGGTGCAATAATAGTGGAAAAAACATTAACCAATAAACAAACGGAAGAAACAAACCAAAAACCATCTATTTATTCATACGGGCTGGCTGACCTTGAAGAGTGGGTCGTCCAAAACGGTGAAAAAAAATTCCGTGGCAAGCAAATTTATGAGTGGCTTTATAAAAAGAGAGCGACCGCTTTTGAAGAAATGAGCAATTTGTCCAAAAGCTTGCGTGAAAAGCTAGACGAGCATTTCGTTTTAACGACATTAAAAACAGCCGTTCAGCAAACGTCAGCCGATGGCACCATGAAATTTTTATTTGAGCTGCATGATGGATATACGATTGAAACAGTCTTAATGCGCCATGAATACGGAAACTCCATCTGTGTAACGACACAGGTCGGCTGCCGAATCGGTTGTACGTTTTGTGCCTCAACGCTTGGCGGATTGAAGCGTAACCTTGAAGCCGGAGAAATTGTAGCCCAAGTCGTAAAAGTACAAAAGGCTTTGGATGAACAAGGAGAACGAGTGAGTCATGTCGTAATTATGGGAATAGGTGAGCCTTTCGACAATTATGACGCTATGTTACAATTTTTAAACATCATCAATTCTGATGAAGGATTAAATATTGGAGCTCGTCATATTACGGTATCGACGAGTGGTATTATTCCAAAAATTTATCAGTTTGCCGATGAGCAGCTGCAAATTAATTTTGCCATTTCCTTGCATGCGCCAAATACGGAGCTGCGCTCTCGTTTAATGCCGATTAACCGTGCGTATAAGCTGCCTGATTTAATGAAAGCAGTAAAATATTATATTGAAAAAACGGGCAGAAGGATCAGCTTTGAATACGGCTTGTTCGGGGGAGTGAATGACCAAGTCGAGCATGCCGAAGAATTGGCGAAGCTTGTAAAAGGTGTAAAGTGTCATATTAACTTAATCCCGGTGAACTATGTACCCGAACGAGATTATGTTCGTACACCGAAAGAGCAAATCTTAAAGTTCGAACGTACATTAAAAGACCGCGGAGTGAATGTCACCATTCGCCGTGAACAAGGGCATGACATTGACGCAGCTTGCGGTCAGCTTCGTGCAAAGGAGCGAAAAGAAGAGACGAGGTGATAGCATGGGAGCTGTCTTTATGACAGATCGCGGAAAGGTCCGGCAACACAATGAGGACTCCGGAGGGGTATTTTATAATGGTTACGGCAGCAGGCTTGCTGTTGTAGCGGATGGTATGGGAGGTCATCGTGCGGGTGATGTAGCCAGCACGATGGCTATTAAACAGTTACAGGAATATTGGGAACGAAGCGGGCAAATCGGGACTCCTGATGAAGCGCAGAAGTGGATGATGGAGCAAGTGAGCAAAATTAATGAAAGATTGTACGAGCACTCCAACCATAACGAGGAGTGTAAGGGAATGGGAACAACACTTGTGGCTGTTATTTGTACAGACACTTTTTGTACCATTGGACATATTGGAGACAGTCGATGCTATATTTTAAATGAAAATGGATTTTCTCAACTGACAGAGGATCATTCTCTTGTCAATGAATTAGTTCGAAGCGGACAAATTTCAAAAGAAGATGCCGAGCATCATCCGCGAAAGAATATTTTATTACGTGCTCTTGGAACGGCTGAACAAGTTGCCGTTGATGTGAAATCGATTGAAATTGAACAAGGTGATCTCTTACTATTATGCTCCGACGGATTATCAAATAAAGTATCAGATGAAAAATTAAAAGAAATCCTTCTAGCCGATTCCGCTTTAAATGAAAAAGGGGAACGTCTTATTCATTTAGCGAATGAGTTGGGCGGCGAGGATAATATTACACTCATTATAGTGGACTTTGCGAATGAAAGTGGGTGATAGCGGTGCTAGTTGGCAGACGCTTGAATGACCGCTACAAAGTGTTAAAAGTCATCGGTGGTGGAGGGATGGCGAACGTCTACTTGGCAAGAGACATGATCTTGGACCGCGACGTAGCCATAAAAGTTCTTCGTCTGGATTTCGCAAATGACGAATCGTTTATTAAGCGTTTTCACCGAGAGGCGCAATCGGCGACAAGCATTGCACATCCAAATATCGTCAGTATTTATGATGTCGGTGAACAGGAAGAGATTTATTACATTGTCATGGAATATGTTCCCGGGCAAACATTAAAGCAATACATACAACAGCACGCACCCATTCCGGTTGAAAAAGCGGTAGATATTATGACCCAAATTACATCTGCCATTGCACATGCCCACCAATTTGGAATCATTCATCGTGATTTGAAGCCGCAAAATATTTTAATTGATGACAATGGGACCGTAAAAGTAACCGATTTTGGAATTGCTGTTGCCCTTAGCTCCACGACGATTACACAAACCAATTCCGTGTTGGGATCTGTTCATTATTTATCACCTGAGCAGGCAAGGGGAGGATTGGCGAATAAAAAGTCGGATATTTACTCTTTGGGCATCGTCTTGTTCGAGTTGTTGACAGGAAGGGTCCCTTTCTCAGGGGAATCGGCTGTCTCGATTGCCTTAAAGCATTTGCAAACAGAAACCCCATCCCCGAAGAGGTGGAATCCATCCATTCCACAGAGCTTGGAAAATGTTGTGTTAAAGGCGACCGCCAAGGATTCTTTTTACCGGTATGATTCGGTAGAGGAGATGCAGGATGCCCTTGAAACATCCATGGATCCTGAGCGCTTGAATGAAAAAAAATTTGAGGTACCTGATGACGAGGAAGCTACAAAGGCCATTCCCGTCATAACAGATGATTACATAGACAGCCCGACGGATGAAACGATCGTGAGGTCCTTCTCGAAGCCGGTAGTGGTTCCAGATGAAGAGCCTATCCAAAAAGCTCAAAAGGCTCCGAAAAAGAAAAAACGCAAAAAGAATAAATGGATGGTGTCTTTGCTCATATTATTTTTGGTGCTGGCAGGCGCAGGAGTAATCGCTGTTACCGTTCTGCCATCTTTCTTGCTGCCGAAAGATGTGACCATTCCGAACTTGCGGGATGAAGATTATGAAGAGGCTGTGACAAAGCTTGTTTCCTTGGGCTTTGTTGTCGATGATCCTGTTTTGAAAGCAGATGAAGAAATCGCAGAAGGAAAGGTTATACGGACAGTACCAAGTTCTGGTGAGGTCGTAAAAGAAGGAACGGAAGTGAAGATTTACCAAAGTACGGGTAAAGAAAAAATTGCCTTTGAGGACTACACAGGAAAAGATGTGTCAACGGTAAAAAAAATGCTGGAGCAAAAGGGATACCGCTTTGTGAATACTGTTAATGTGGACAGTGAAGAACCAGTAGGAACGATTATTAATCAAACCCCGATAGAGGGGGCAGAAAATGTTCCTGAGGAAACAGATGTCACTTTTTGGGTGAGTAAAGGTCCGCCTTCCGTTCAATTAAAAGATCTATCCGGATGGACGGAAAAAAGTGTTCGAGATTATGTTTCAGACTACGATATAGTGGTTAAAGTGAAAGAAGAACATTCAGATACTTTTCAGGAAGGATTTGTCATTAGGCAAGACCCGGCACCTGAAACGACAATCGAAAAAGGCAGTGAATTAACGATTACTCTTTCACAAGGTCCTGAACCGCCGCCTAATAATGTGAACGTAGAGGCCACGATTCCATATGAGCCGGCTGAACCGGGTGTACCGCAGCAAGTGCAGATTTATGTAGACGATTTAGAGCGTGACTACCAAGTTCCGATTAGGACCATTACGTTAACGGAGACGACCAAAGAGTTAATTCAATTGGTTATTCCTTATAATGAAACAGCTAAGTATAAAATCGTGAGGGATAATCAAGTCATAGAAGAGACAGAAGTACCATATTCACAACAATAGAGTGATACAAGGAGTGAGGTTATGCTTAAAGGCAGAATCATTAAAGCCTTAAGCGGTTTTTACTATGTTTTCAGTGATGGAACCGTTACCCAGTGCCGAGGCAGAGGTGTGTTCCGTAAACAAAAAATCAGCCCGTTAGTGGGAGATTATGTCACATTTCAGGCGGAAAATGAGCTGGAGGGTTATATTTTAGACATTGAGGAACGGAAAAATGAGCTTATTCGTCCTCCGATTGCCAATGTCGATCAAGCGGTCCTCGTTTTTTCTGCTATTGAGCCGGAGTTCAGCCCTTTATTGCTGGACCGTTTCTTAGTGCTGGTGGAGGCAAATGGCATTAAACCGCTTATTTGTATTTCTAAAATGGATTTGGTGGCAGACGATAAAAAAGAGGTCATTGAAGAATACGCGAAGGATTATCGCGACATTGGCTACGATGTTTTGCTCACTTCAACCATTACAGAAAACGGTGTGGCAGACTTGCTTCCTTATTTGGCTGACTGTGTTACCGTTGTATCCGGTCAATCTGGTGTTGGTAAATCATCGTTATTAAACGCCTTGAAACCGGAACTAGAGCTTAAAACAAACGATATTTCCACTTCTCTTGGCAGGGGGAAACATACGACAAGGCATGTGGAACTTATTTCGGTAGGAAGGGGTCTTGTAGCTGATACTCCGGGATTCAGTTCTTTGGAGTTCATCAATATTGAGCTCGAAGACCTTTCCTCCTGCTTTCCAGAGATGGATCGTTTAAGTGAAAACTGTAAGTTTAGAGGATGCCTGCATCTTTCCGAACCAAAATGCGCAGTAAAGGCAGCATTGGATGAAGGCAATATTCCAGATTATCGTTATGAGCACTATACAAGTTTTATCGAAGAAATTAAGCAAAGAAAGCCGAGGTATTAGATATGGTAAAGATTGCACCTTCTATTTTATCCGCTAATTTTTCAAAGTTAGCCGAGGAAATTCAAGAAGTGGATGCAGCGGGGGCGGATTACATTCACGTTGACGTCATGGATGGCCATTTCGTGCCAAATTTAACATTTGGTGCTCTCGCGGTGGAAGCGATTCGTCCAGTTACAACATTACCTTTGGATGTTCATCTGATGATTGAAAATCCAGACAAATATATTCCGGACTTCGCTCGTGCGGGTGCGGACATTATTACGGTACACGTGGAGGCATGTCCTCATTTGCACCGCACCATTCAATTGATTAAGGAGAATGGAGTTAAAGCCGGTGTCGCTTTGAATCCGGCTACGCCCATCGATCAAGTGAAGCATATTTTAGAGGATTTGGACTTAATTTTATTGATGACCGTTAACCCGGGGTTTGGCGGGCAAACGTTCATTCGAAGTGTTCTGCCAAAAATCGAACAGATTTCACAGCTCATTCAAATCCGTCAACTCTCAATTGATGTAGAGGTAGATGGAGGGATTAATGCGGAAACGGCGAGACAATGTGTAGAAGCAGGAGCGAATGTATTGGTCGCAGGTTCTGCCATCTATAATCAAGCAAATCGAAAAGCCGCCATTCAAGACATTCGCGGTACTTATTAAGAGGCTGACTCAATGATTATTAACATTTTGGCTGGCGGACCGCCCGATCTCTTGCCGCCTTTGACCGATGAAAAGTGGCAAGATGGTGTTTGGATTGGTGTGGACAGAGGCGTGCTAAGGCTGTTGGAGCAGAAAATCCAGCCATATAGAGCGTTTGGAGATTTTGATTCCATTACAACAACTGAGCTGTTATGGGTGCAAGATCGCTTACAAGATATAGAAGTTTTTCCGGCTGAGAAGGATGAAATAGATTTAGAGCTTGCGTTGAATTGGGCCATTAGGCAAACCCCTTCTCTTATCCGCGTTTTTGGAGCCACTGGGGGAAGAATGGATCACATGTTTGGAGCCGTACAGCTTCTTTATAAAGGACTGAGTGCTTGCATACCCATTCAAATGATCGACCGGCGAAATACAGTATCCCTGCACATGCCTGGAAACTATGATATCGAAAGGGATGAGTCTTATCGCTATCTTTCCTTTGTGTCATTTTCACATGAAATACAAGGATTAACCTTGAGAGGAGTTAAATATCCGCTTACTAATCATACGATTGAGTGGGGTTCCACGCTTTGCATAAGTAATGAACTTATTCAACAAAGAGGTACTTTTTCATTTGCGAAAGGCATATTAATGATGGTAAGAAGCAATGATTAACTCATTGCTTCAGATGGTACTTCTTTGATAAACAGTGAATATAATATACGGGACGCAAAGAAACGATTTCATGTATATGGAACGTGAAGAGATGGTTAGGAGGGGAAGTATGAAATTTTATACGATTAAACTCCCAAAATTTTTAGGCGGCATTGTACGGGCGATGCTTAATTCTTTCAAAAAAGAATAAAACAGGACGCCTCCCTTTCTAAGGGAGCGTCCTGTTTTTTACCTTGAAAATAAAAGAAGCACCATATATATGGTGCTTTTCTCATGTATTAAACGCGCTCTACTTTACCAGATTTAAGAGCTCGAGCTGATACATATACACGTTTTGGTTTGCCGTTAACTAAAATACGAACTTTTTGAACGTTAGCACCCCATGTACGCTTTGTAGCGTTCATAGCGTGAGAACGTGCGTTACCTGAACGCGCTTTTTTGCCAGTAATTACACATTTACGTGCCATGCTCAATTTCCCTCCTAACTCAAACGAAACTACTCAACTTCTGTTCCCAGAAATACTATATTAATTTATCACACGCGATGTCAGATTGCAATAGTTCTTCATAAAAGCTTTCAAGAAATTTTCCTTGACATATAAACTTGAAGCATGTTGTATAATAAGAAGTATCAATAATAGGCCAAAAGGCGAATATTCTTTTAAAAAGAACTTACTTATAGTAAAATGTCTGTAGTCTATGAAAAAGAAAGGGGTAGAAGTATGTCCATCGAAATGAAAACCCAGTACGGCCAAATCGATATTTCTACAGATGTAATTGCCACTATTGCAGGCGGAGCGGCCATTGACTGCTACGGAATCGTAGGAATGGCTTCCAAAAACCAAATTAAAGATGGAATTACAGAAATCCTTCGAAAAGAAAATTTCACGCGTGGTATTATTGTTCGTCAAGAAAATGACGAAGTACATATTGACATGTATATTATTGTAAGTTATGGAACAAAAATATCTGAAATCGCACATAATGTTCAATCTAAAGTAAAATATACTCTCGAGCAAACAGTTGGTTTAACGGTTGATTCTGTAAACATTTATGTGCAGGGAGTTCGTGTCACGAACGTGTAGTAAGGAGGAAAATGTGTGTCAGTTACAACTTTAGACGGAAAACGTTTTGCAGAGATGGTGATTCAAGGGGCGCAGCACTTAACAAATAATGCCCAAATGGTGGATGCGCTAAACGTTTTTCCCGTTCCAGACGGCGATACAGGAACAAACATGAATTTATCCATCACTTCTGGTGCAAAAGAAGTGAAAAGCAATGTGTCTGGTCATATCGGGAAAGTCGGACAAGCGTTAGCAAAAGGGTTATTAATGGGTGCGCGCGGGAACTCGGGCGTTATTTTGTCACAGCTGTTCCGCGGGTTTGCGAAAGCAATTGAAAACAAAGAAGTAATCAACACGGTTGAATTTGCGCAAGCGCTTGAAGCGGGGGTCGAAACAGCGTATAAAGCCGTTATGAAACCTGTTGAAGGTACGATTTTAACCGTTGCAAAAGATACAGCGAAAACAGCGACAGCGGTTGCTAAAAAGCAGTCCGATATCGTGCTGTTTATGGAGGAAGTAGTAGCAGAGGCGAAAGCATCTTTAAATCGCACTCCGGACCTTTTACCGGTATTAAAAGAAGTGGGAGTGGTAGATAGCGGCGGTCAAGGCCTTGTTATTATTTATGAAGGGTTTTTAGCTGTATTAAAAGGCGAAAAGCTTCCCGAAGTATCTGCAACGGCTCCTTCAATGGATGAGCTCGTAAATGCGGAACACCATAAAAACGTCCAAAGCCATATGAATACAGAAGATATCGAATTCGGTTACTGTACGGAATTTATGGTTCGTTTTGAAGAAGACAAATTGAATGATCATCCATTCTCTGAAGAAGCATTCCGTAATGAATTAAGCAAGTGGGGAGACTCACTTCTTGTTGTGTCTGACGATGAAATCGTAAAAGTGCACATCCATGCCGAACAGCCGGGTGAAGTGCTGAATTTGGGGCAAAAATACGGAAGCTTTATGAAAATCAAGGTGGACAATATGCGTGAACAGCATAGCAGTCTTGTGGCTGAAACGCATGCACAGATGACTCCTGCTCCTGTTCCGGCACAGACTTCAGCAAAGAAAGAAGAATACGGGATCGTGACGGTGGCGATGGGTGCTGGAATCGGCAAATTATTCAGAAGTATCGGCGCGAAGGCGATCATTGAAGGCGGCCAAACGATGAACCCAAGCACAGAAGATATCGTAAAAGCCATTGAAGAAGTGAATGCGGAAAAAGTGATTATTTTGCCAAACAACAGCAATATCGTGATGGCAGCACGCCAAGCAGCATCTGTTGTGGACCAAGAAGTCATCGTTATCCCGTCTAAAACAGTTCCTCAAGGGATGACGGCATTATTGGCGTTTAACCCGGGTGCAGATTTAGCGGAAAATGAAACGGCTATGAATGAGGCTTTAAGCCATGTGAAAACAGGACAAATCACGTATGCTGTCCGTGATACAAGCATTGATGGTTTAGAGCTTGAAGTAGGGGACTTTATGGGGATTGCGGATGGAAAGATTATCGTGAAAGATCAAGATAAAATGGAGGCGGCGAAAAAGCTGTTAACCTCTATGATAGATGAAGACGCGGAAATTTTAACGATTCTACAAGGTGAAGATGTAACGGATGAAGACGCAGCAGCTTTGATTGAATATGTGGAGTCGACGTTTGAAGATGTAGAAGTGGAACTACATAAAGGTGACCAGCCTTTATATTCCTTCATTTTTGCAATTGAATAAAAGCATCCAAAAAACTCTCCATCTCTTGATGGAGAGTTTTTTTTGCGTATAGCAAAACATAAGTCGGGAGGCATGTTTTTCCTACTTGGTTCCTGTTCAGTAATTGATTGTCACTATTTAGAAAATTCTGAAATATAAAAAAGAAAAGGATTGAAATTAATTCATTATATAATAATGGCATATCAATGAATCGCATGTTTCAGAAAATTTTTTTGCGATTTAAGAAAGCGCTTTCAAAAGTAGGTCTTGAATCACAAACCGATATTGGTGTGATTGTGAGATGGATAATAAGAGATAAGGGTAGAAGAAATTGGAAGGGCAGAACAAACAGCGGCATAATATGTTGTGTTGCAGTAATGAGAGGAATTCTCTTAAATTATTCCAGTAAAATGAACCATCAGCTGGGAATGGAAAAAATTCCGTTGATGGAAGTTTCACTTTACAGTAGGAAATTGAAGAAAAATCGATTACACTGTTATTTGCTTGTAATTCAAGAACGGGGGAGATATCACGATGAAATATAAATCAGTATTCGATATTATCGGTCCAATTATGATTGGGCCTTCAAGTTCACATACAGCTGGGGCAGCACGAATTGGCAGGGTTGCGAGAACATTGTTTGGAAGGCAGCCCAAAAAAGTAATTGTTTCATTGTACGGGTCCTTTGCGAAAACGTATAAAGGGCATGGGACGGATGTGGCGATTATTGGCGGGGTTTTGGACTTTGATACGTATGACACGCGCATTCCTTCTTCTCTTGATCTTGCTCAGAAAGCAGGTATCGAGGTAGTGTTCATTGAAGAAGATGCCATTGCTGACCATCCCAATACAGCAAGAATTAGAGTGTCGGATGAAAAAGAAACAATTGAAGTCGTTGGGATTTCGATTGGCGGTGGAAAGATTCAAATTACCGAGCTTAATGGATTTGATTTAAAGCTTTCAGGCATGCATCCTGCTATTCTTGTCGTTCATAATGACCGTTACGGAGCGATTGCGTCAGTGACGAACCTTTTAACCAAGTATTGCATCAATATCGGGCATATGGAAGTGTCGCGTAAAGAAAAGGGAGAATTGGCTCTAATGGTCATTGAAACCGATCAGAACATTGATGAAGCGGTTATGGAAGAAATCAAAATGCTTCCGAACATTTCGCAAGTAACGAGAATGGTTGAATAAACAACTAGGAGGAAAAACATATGTTTCGTAATGTGGCAGAATTGGTAGAGTTGGCAGAAAGCAGAAACGTCAAGATTGCTGAAATCATGATTGAGCAAGAGGTAGAGGTAACAGGTCTTTCGAGAGAGCAAATTATCGAGAAGATGGATCAAAACTTGACGGTCATGGAACAGGCAGTCGAACGAGGGTTGAAAGGTGTTCAATCTGTCTCTGGTTTAACGGGCGGAGATGCTGTCCTTTTACAAAAATATATTCAAAGTGGAAAATCTTTATCGGGTGACTTAATTTTAGACGCGGTAAGCAAAGCGGTGGCCACAAATGAAGTGAACGCGGCAATGGGGACGATTTGTGCAACACCGACGGCAGGTTCAGCCGGGGTTGTGCCGGGTACATTATTTGCGGTTAAAAATAAATTAAACCCGACACGTGAAGAGATGATCCAGTTTTTATTCACATCAGGTGCATTCGGATTTGTGGTAGCCAATAATGCTTCCATTTCAGGGGCTGCAGGGGGCTGTCAAGCGGAAGTTGGATCAGCCAGCGGGATGGCGGCTGCAGCTATCGTAGAAATGGCTGGAGGAACGCCGGCTCAAGCAGCCGAAGCAATGGCCATAACTCTTAAAAATATGTTAGGATTAGTATGTGACCCTGTAGCGGGTTTGGTGGAAGTACCGTGCGTAAAGCGTAATGCGATGGGAGCGGCTAATGCAATGGTAGCTGCCGATATGGCACTTGCCGGTATCACAAGCCGAATTCCGTGCGATGAGGTCATTGATGCCATGTTTAAAATCGGCCAAACGATGCCGGTGGCATTAAAAGAAACCGCACAAGGAGGTTTGGCGGCGACACCAACAGGTCGGAAGCTGGAGGCGAAGATCTTTGGTATACCGTTAATGAAAAGTGAATGATATAAAACAAGTTCCGGTAACGTCCATAAAAGGGATTGGTGAAGAAACTGCGGAGTCTTTAGAGCAGGCGGGAATTCGTACGGTTTATGATTTGTTGGAATATTTTCCTTTTAGATATGAAGATTATCAATTGAAAGATTTATCAGAAGTCAAACATGAAGAGAGAGCTACAGTGGAAGGGAAGGTTCATAGTCAGCCTTCTCTCACTTATTTTGGGAAAAAGCGTTCGAGGCTGACGTTCCGTTTGCTTGTGGGCCGCTATTTAATTACGGTCATTTGTTTTAATCGCCCATATTACAAAACAAAGCTGGAGATGGGACAGACGATTACGGTAACAGGTAAATGGGATCAGCATCGTCAAGCGATTACCGCTCAGGAATTGCAGTTTACGCCGTTTAAGCGCAATCAAGATATTGAGCCTGTTTATTCAACGAAAGGCGATTTGACGGTGAAAGGGTTAAGGCGCTTTGTTTCACTTGCCTTAAAACAATACGGGGATGATGTGGAGGATATGCTTCCTGATCCAATAAGGATGCGCTATAAGTTGCTGGAAAGAAAAGAGGCTTTAAAGGTGATGCATTTGCCGCAAAACCACGAGCAGTTGAAGCAAGCGCGCCGCCGGTTCGTATATGAAGAATTTTTATTGTTTCAATTAAAGATGCAGGCGTTAAGAAAAATAGAACGGGAACAAGCGCCTGGGATTGAACAACGGTTTGATGATGAGCAATTAGCCGGATTCGTTGAAACGCTCCCATTCCCGCTGACAAATGCCCAAAAACGTGTTTTGACGGAAATTACATCCGATATGAAATCCCCGTACCGCATGAATCGATTGCTCCAAGGAGATGTAGGGTCAGGGAAAACGGTTGTGGCGGCGGTGGCTCTGTATGCGGCCATTTTAGCCGGCTACCAAGGTGCCCTTATGGTTCCGACTGAGATTTTAGCAGAGCAGCATGTTCAATCGCTGCAAAGCATGCTTGGAAAAGCGGGAATAAAAGTCGAATTGTTAACAGGGTCTGTCAAAGGGAAGACGCGCCGTTTATTGCTTGAACAAGTGCAAGCCGGTGACGTACAAGTAGTCGTTGGAACGCATGCGTTGATCCAAGATGAAGTTCATTTTCATAAGCTTGGTCTTGTCATCACGGATGAACAACATCGCTTTGGGGTGGAACAGCGAAGAGTGCTGCGGGAAAAAGGAGAGAGTCCCGATGTGTTATTTATGACAGCTACTCCAATTCCTAGAACGCTCGCCATTACGGTTTTTGGGGAAATGGATGTTTCCATCATTGACGAAATGCCTGCTGGGCGTAAAGTCATTGAGACTTACTGGGTAAAGCACGATATGCTTGAGAGAATTTTGGAATTCATTGATAAAGAGCTTTCGAAGGGAAGACAGGCATATGTTATTTGTCCTTTGATCGAGGAATCAGAAAAAATCGATGTCCAAAATGCTATTGATGTTCATGCGACGTTAACACAGCATTATCGTGGTAAATGGCAGATAGGTCTTATGCATGGGCGTCTTTCTCCGGACGAAAAGGAAGAGGTCATGCAGCAATTCAGTGAAAATAATGTGCAAGTTCTTGTGTCTACAACGGTTGTCGAGGTTGGGGTGAATGTACCGAACGCTACGGTCATGCTGATTTATGATGCAGAGCGTTTCGGGTTATCGCAGCTTCATCAGCTGCGCGGGCGAGTGGGACGCGGAAGCGACCAGTCTTATTGTGTGCTGATGGCGAATCCGAAGTCAGAAACAGGAAAAGAACGAATGAGAATCATGACAGAAACAAACGATGGGTTTGTGTTATCGGAAAAAGATCTTGAACTGCGCGGACCAGGTGATTTCTTCGGGAGAAAGCAAAGCGGAATGCCTGATTTTAAAGTAGCGGATATGGTTCATGATTATCGGGCTCTGGAAGTTGCGCGTGCAGATGCTGCGCAGCTTGTGAATTCGGAATCTTTTTGGAATGAAGAGCAATATGCCCTGATGCGTTCTTATTTAGGAGAAACAGGAGTTCTAGACGGAGAAAAATTGGATTGATGATGGGAAGGATATGTTTCTCGGTTGTCAATACAGGTCATGAAAAAAGTCGGAGGTTGTCCGAGAAGTTCGAAACAGGCCGCAAAAATGATTTTTTGGCTAAAAGGCCCCGTCAGCGAATCCTTGAGTTTATTGGATGTCCATGACGGGGCCTTTCAGGAGGATGATTAAAAAGGTATATTTTTATACCTTTTTAATCATCCTCTTCTTATAAAAATATGGTTGCAAAATGAGTTCAATGATTATATACTGCTATTAGTACCTAGTATTAAAAGTTCGGATGGTGGATATGAAACGGAATAAAAAAGAGAGACAGCAGCTGTTAAAAGCTACGATTGAAGACAATCCTTTTATTACGGATGAAGAACTGGCGGAACGCTTTTCGGTAAGTGTTCAAACAATTCGATTAGATCGTCTTGAATTGTCTATTCCTGAGCTTCGTGAACGCATTAAGCATGTGGCGTCAAGGCAAATGGAAACAGAAGTACGCTCTTTACCTTTGGAGGAAGTCATTGGTGAAGTCATCGATCTTGAATTGGACGAGTCGGCCATTTCCATATTTGACGTGAAAGAAGAACATGTTTTCAAGCGAAACCAAATTGCCCGCGGACATCACTTGTTCGCACAAGCGAATTCGCTTGCGGTTGCTCTTATTAATGATGAGCTGGCTTTAACGGCCGATGCGTCTATCCATTTTCATCGGCAAGTAAGGGTCGGTGAGCGAGTAGTGGCAAAGGCAAAGGTAAAGGGAACAGGGGAAGAGAACGGTAGAACCATTGTCGAAGTAAATAGCTTTGTTGGACAGGAATTGGTGTTTTCGGGACGATTTAAAATGTACCGTTCAAAAAATGTGAAAAAGGATGAGATACAGCATGAAAATCGCAATTGATGCAATGGGAGGCGACAACGCCCCACAAGCTCTTGTTGCGGGTGCGGAGAAAGCGATCGGTCATTTCCCTAATTTACACATTACGCTGATTGGAGACGAACGGCAAATTCATCAGCACTTGAAATCATCGGAGCGAATCAGCATTATACATACAGATGAAGTGATTGAAGGGACCGATGAACCTGTCCGTGCTGTTCGGAGAAAGAAAAAGGCATCGATGGTGCTAATGGCGGACGAAGTAAAAGAAGGTCGTGCTGATGCCTGTATTTCAGCAGGAAATACAGGGGCTTTAATGGCAGCGGGTCTGTTTGTAGTCGGCCGAATCGAAGGGATTGAAAGACCGGCACTTGCACCGACATTGCCGACTTTAGATGGACAAGGATTCTTAATGCTTGATGCCGGAGCAAATGCAGATGCAAAGCCTGTTCATTTGCTTCAATATGCCATTATGGGGGCAATTTATGCTGAAAAGGTAAGAGGAATTCCCAATCCGCGTGTAGGACTTTTAAACATCGGAACTGAAGAAAAAAAAGGAAATGAATTGACGAAGCAAACATTCCCGCTTTTAAAAGAAGCAAACATAAACTTTGTAGGGAATGTCGAATCGCGTGAGTTGTTAAATGGTGTCGCTGATGTTGTGGTGACAGATGGATTTACAGGGAACATGACCTTAAAAACGATTGAAGGTACGGCTCTATCTATCTTCTCCATGCTGAAAGCGGAACTGACAAGTACGTTCAAAAGTAAAATGGCAGCCGCTGTTTTAAAACCTCAATTAAAGGGCTTAAAAGCAAAGATGGATTACAGTGAGTACGGGGGAGCAAGTTTGTTCGGATTGAAGGCCCCTGTGATTAAAGCGCACGGTTCATCTGATGCAACGGCTATTTTCAGTGCTGTAAAGCAAGCGGTCAACATGGTTGAAAATCAAGTTCCGGCCACCATTAAAAAAGCGATAGAAGAAGCATACGTCGAATCCGTATAAAGGAGCGAAAAAAGATGGGGAAATTAGCGTTTGTGTTTCCAGGACAAGGTTCCCAAACAGTTGGAATGGGAAAAGAGTTTGCTGACAGCCATGAATGGGCTCAAAACATGTACAATCAGGTGGATGAGGCGCTTGGCTTTAAGTTGACGACAATTATTTTTGAAGGGACACAAGAGGAGTTAACACTTACGTATCATGCACAACCGGCTCTTTTAGCGACGAGCATGGTCATGTTGCAGGGCTTGAAAACAGCCGGTTTGAATCCTGATTATACAGCGGGTCATAGTTTAGGTGAATATAGTGCGCTGGTGGCGGCGGGTTCCATTTCTTTTGAAGATGCGGTAAAAGCTGTTTATCAGCGCGGAAGATTTATGGATGAAGCGGTGCCGGCAGGTGAAGGGACAATGGCTGCGATATTAGGACTGGATGCTGGAGCATTAAAAGAAGTGACAGATGACATTACAAATGAAGGCGATCCAGTTCAACTAGCGAACATCAATTGCCCTGGTCAAATCGTTATTTCAGGTACTGCTTCCGGTGTTGAGAAGGCTTCTATTCTCGCTAAGGAAAAAGGGGCGAAGCGTGCGATTCCGTTAGTTGTAAGCGGGCCATTTCATTCCAGTTTAATGAAACCGGCAGCACAGAAGCTGGATCAAGTGTTAAGTGACATCCAAATTGAAGATGCGAAAGTACCTGTCATCTCCAATGTGACGGCAGAACGAATGACAGATAAAGAGGAAATTAAACAGCGATTAGTTGAGCAGCTTTATTCACCGGTACGATGGGAAGAATCTATTCAAACGCTGATGAATGACGGGGTAGACACATTCATTGAAATTGGACCAGGAAAAGTGCTGGCCGGATTGATTAAAAAAATCAACCGACGTGCGACTGTTTTCTCGGTCTATGATATTCAATCACTAAACGAAACCATTGCAGCGATAAAGGGGGAAGAGTAATGTTGACGGGAAAAACAGCTCTTGTAACAGGAGCTTCACGTGGAATTGGCAGAGCCATCGCGCTTGAGCTTGGAAGACTTGGAGTAAAGGTAGCAGTCAACTATGCCGGAAGCGAAGCCAAGGCATTAGAAGTAGTAGATGAAATCAAGGCGTTGGGCAGTGATGCCATTGCCATTCAAGCGAATGTATCAGATGCCGATTCTGTTCAGAATATGGTAAAACAAGTAATTGAAACATTTGGTTCGTTGGATATTTTAGTGAATAATGCGGGAATTACACGTGACAACCTATTGATGCGCATGAAAGAAGATGAGTGGGACGACGTTATTTCCACTAACTTAAAAGGTGTGTTCCTTTGTACGAAAGCAGTGACTCGACAAATGATGAAGCAGCGCAGCGGCCGCATCATCAACATTGCTTCAATCGTTGGAGTGAGCGGGAATGCCGGTCAGGCCAACTATGTAGCCGCAAAAGCCGGTGTGATCGGGTTAACGAAAACAACAGCGAAAGAGCTGGCAAGCCGCAATATTACCGTTAATGCGGTTGCTCCAGGGTTCATTACAACCGACATGACAGATAAACTGCCGGAAGATGTGAAACAAGAAATGTTAAAACAAATTCCGCTTGCAAGTTTCGGGGAGCCGGAAGATATTGCTCATGTTGTGTCATTCTTAGCGTCTGAAGGAAGCCGCTATATGACGGGCCAAACGCTGCATGTTGACGGCGGAATGGTTATGTAATAAAGTTTTCTTGTTGGGACAGCTGTCCTGGTATTTTAAAAAAGATTCAATTATAATAGCTTGAGGGGAGGTGAAGTACAATGGCAGAAGTGTTAGAGCGTGTAACGAAAATCATCGTTGACCGTCTTGGCGTAGATGCAAGCGAAGTGAAGCTTGAGTCTTCATTCAAAGATGATCTTGGTGCAGATTCCCTTGATGTTGTTGAGCTTGTAATGGAACTTGAAGATGAGTTTGACATGGAAATCTCTGATGAGGATGCAGAAAAAATCGCAACAGTTGGAGATGCTGTTACTTACATACAGAGCAAATAATAAACTGTATATTCAGCTTTAAAGCCCCGTTACTTAACGGGGCTTTCTCTGCTTGCTAACATCCCTGACGCATTCGGTTTCGTTTGACGGCAGTATACTTTAAAGATTCTGTTTAATAAATGCGGCTTTCTTGTGGCATCGGCTAGTTATTATATTTATGGTCCGAGTGCATACTGAAAAAGAAAAAAATCATTTATTTTGTCAACAAACCGTATCTTTTTTTCAAAGTCGTTTTATAATGGAATATGTCAAAGAAAAGCGGAGCTCTTCAGAAACGGTTGCTCAGGAAGAAGTGAAGCAGCCCTACGGTTTGGCTTTCGCAGCTGACTTACTGAAGAAAAGCGTAGCATTAAAAAGTAGATACTTTTTCAAATTTTTATTGCAGGATGAAAGTGGAGGTACTTATGCCTAAAAATTACATAAGCCGTGAACGGCGTTTAGGTGGGAAAATAAAGCAAAATTTTAAGAAATTTCAAGAACGAATCGGTATTACGTTTGATAATGAGTTGTTACTTATTCAAGCTTTTACCCATTCATCCTATGTGAATGAGCATCGCAGAAGACCTTATGAAGATAACGAACGCTTGGAGTTTTTGGGAGATGCTGTATTGGAGCTGACCGTATCCCAATTTTTATTTAAGAAATACCCAACGATGAGTGAAGGGGAACTCACGAAGCTGCGTGCAGCAATCGTATGTGAACCGTCGCTTGTTACATTTGCTCACGAGTTGTTGTTTGGGCAGCTCGTACTTCTTGGAAAAGGAGAGGAAATGACGGGGGGCAGAGAGCGTCCGGCTTTATTGGCGGACGTATTTGAAGCGTTTATTGGTGCGCTCTATCTTGATAAAGGTCTGGAGACGGTCAATGAATTTTTGGCGAAGGTCGTCTTTCCGAAAATTAATGAAGGTGCTTTTTCTCATGTGATGGATTATAAAAGCCAGTTGCAGGAAATGGTTCAAAGAGACGGCGCTGGTCAGTTGGAATATAAAGTCCTGCAAGAAAAAGGCCCTGCCCATAATCGGGAATTTGTATCGCGCGTTTCATTAAATGGCGAGGTAATGGGAACTGGGGTAGGCCGCTCCAAAAAAGAAGCGGAACAAAAGGCTGCGCAGGAGGCCATTGGAAAACTAAAATCACTAAACACTTAAAAATAAGGAAGCCGCACTTTTCTTCGTCATGGATGGAATAAAGAAAAAGGGCGGTTTCTTTTAGCCTGTTTCAGACAGGCCTTCTTTTGTCTGAAACGATTATATGACAAAGAAGCCTTCCTTTGGCGGGAGAGGACAACCCGTTAATGCGGAATAAAGTGAAAATATGAGGGGGAATACATATGTTCCTCAAACGGTTGGACATCGTTGGTTTTAAATCGTTTGCAGAGAAGATTTCAGTTGATTTTGTAGAAGGTGTGACAGCGGTTGTCGGGCCAAACGGAAGCGGAAAGAGCAATATTACAGATGCCATTCGCTGGGTACTCGGCGAGCAGTCTGCCAAATCGCTCCGTGGCGCCAAAATGGAAGATATCATTTTTGCGGGGAGTGATACCCGGAAGCCGCTTAATATAGCGGAAGTCACCCTTACGCTCGAAAATGAAGACCAGTTTTTGCCGATTGATTATCATGAGGTGAGTGTCACTCGTCGTGTTTATCGATCGGGAGACAGTGAATTTTTCATTAATAAACAACCTTGCCGTTTAAAGGACATTGTGGATTTGTTTATGGATTCGGGTTTGGGGAAAGAAGCTTTCTCTATTATAAGCCAAGGAAAAGTAGAAGAAATATTGAGCAACAAGGCAGAAGACAGGAGAAGTATTTTTGAAGAAGCTGCCGGCGTTCTAAAATATAAAACAAGAAAGAAAAAAGCAGAAATCAAGTTAGTGGAAGCCCAGGAAAACCTGAATCGCGTGATGGATATTTTACATGAAATCGAGGGTCAGTTAGAGCCGCTGCAAATGCAAGCTTCCATTGCGAAAGACTATATAGAAAAAAAAGAGGAGCTTGAAAAAATCGATGTTGCCGTCACTGTTTCTGAAATAGAAGAACTCCATCAAAAATGGGAACGGTTAAAGGGACTTTTAAAAGAGCATCATTCTCTGGAATCTGTACTTTCTAATAAGATTCAAGAACGGGAATTGAAAATCGAAGAACTGCGAGATAAAATCGGAAGCATTGATGAAGATTTGCACCATTTGCAGCAAACGCTGCTATCGGCAAGTGAAGACCTTGAAAAACTAGAGGGCCGCAAAGAGGTGTTAAAAGAGCGGAAAAAAAATGCTGCCCAAAATAAACTGCAATTAGAGCAGCTGATTGGAGAGTACCAACGAAAGTCAGTTGAGTTGAAAGAAGTGAAAGAAAGAGAGCATCATCTGCTTGGCAAGTATGAAGCAGAAGTCAAAGAGATGACACAAGCTCTCGCAGAAAAACAATCGCTTTTTGCTACATACAGCGAAAATTTAGAAGAAAAGCTTGAAACATTGAAAAGCGACTATTTTGAATTACTGAATGAGCAAACATCAGCCCGTAATGAAAAGACTTTTTTAGAACAGCAAGTTGCTCAAAACAATGTGAAACAGCAGCGATTGGGAGAGTCTAATCAAAAATTCCTTCAAGAGCGGCAGGAGCTGGCAGAGAAAAAAGAGAAATGGCTTTCAGAATTAACGGCTTGTACAACTGAATTGGAAGGATTCGTCCACTCATTCAAACAAAAACAGAAACAACTTGAAGCACTCCGTGAGCAATATCGCAAAAAAGAATCGCTGTTGTACCAAGCTTATCAATATGTTCAGCAGACAAAGTCACGAAAAGAAATGCTGGAGGATATGCAAGAAGAATATGCCGGTTATTTTCAAGGAGTAAAAGAAGTATTGAAGGCCCGTGAACACCAATTGGAAGGAATTGAAGGAGCGGTAGCCGAGCTTATTCAAGTTCCGAAAGAATATGAAACGGCCATTGAAATTGCTCTTGGAGCGGCAACGCAGCATGTTGTGGTGAAAGATGAGCAAAATGCGCGTTCGGCCATTCAGTTTTTAAAACGCCATTCCTACGGCAGAGCAACGTTTTTGCCATTATCGACGGTGAGGGAGAAACAACTGTCTTCTTCCCATATTCATTTACTTCAGCAACACGAAGCGTTTGTAGGAGTTGCTTCCCGATTAATTTCATTCAGCACCCAATATCAGCATATCATTGGCAATTTATTGGGAACGGTCGTCATTGCAAAAGATTTGCAAGGGGCGAATGAAATGGCTAAATATGTCCAACATCGCTATCGTTTTGTCACTCTTGATGGGGATGTGGTCAATCCTGGCGGTTCCATGACGGGGGGAGCGGTTAAACAAAAGACGAACTCCCTATTAGGCCGTCAGCGGGAACTGGAACAGATGGGTTCTAAATTGATAGAAATGGAAGAAAAAACGATACAACTTGAAACTCAAGTGAAGGATATGAAGGAGCAGCTTGAGAAGCTGGAGCTTGATATTCAGGCTTCGCAAACGGCTGGAGAACAATTGCGGACAAAACAGCACGATTTAAAGGGAGAAGTTCGCCAAGTCGAATTAGAAGAAAAAACATTAAATGACCGCCTTTCCTTATACGATCATGAAATGGAAAGTTTTTATTCGGACAGTAAACGTATGAATGACCGTTTAAAGGAACTGCAGCATACGATTGAAGACAGTTCCGGCAAGCTAAGTGGCATCGAACGTGAAATAGAAGCGGTTACCGCACAAAAAAGCGAACAGCAGTTATCGAAAGAAACGGTTCAAAATGAACTGACCGAATTGAAAGTGATTCTTGCAGGCAAGCAGCAAGTGTTGATGAATCAGCGTGAAAAATTTGAACGGATTGAATTTGAATTGGATCAAACAGAAAAACGGTTAGTGGAAGTGCAAGAAGACTTGGGGCTGCTTACAAATGAAATGAACGATAACGATTCAGGAGAGTCGCAGCTTGAACAAGCTGCGCGGAAAAAACTTCAAGAAAAAAATGAGTTGGCCGAAAAACTTACCAACCGCCGTGAAGAGCGCGTCAAAATTCAAGAGCAGGTTGAAATACTTGATAATGATTTAAAAGAGCTAAAAAGACAGCATAAGCAGGTAGCTCAAGCGCTGCAGGATGAAGAAGTGAAGCGGAACCGATTGGAAGTCGAGCTTGATAACCGACTCGAACGATTAAATGCGGAATATCAATTGAGTTTTGAAGCTGCCAAGGAAGCATATACCCTTGACATCAGCCTTGAAGAAGCCTATAAGCGAATGAAGCTGATCAAGCGTGCCATTGATGAACTCGGTACCGTCAATATCGGTGCGATTGATGAATATGAGCGCATCTCAGAACGTTATGAATTTTTAAGTTCCCAGAAAGCAGATTTAGAAGAAGCAAAAGATACACTTTATCAAGTAATTGAAGAAATGGACCAGGAAATGAAGAAGCGCTTCTCCCTAACGTTTTACAGCATTAAAGAACAATTTGAATTTGTATTTAAATCGCTGTTTGGCGGCGGGCGGGCAGATTTGATTTTGACAAATCCCCAGGATTTATTGAATACGGGGGTAGATATCGTTGCGCAGCCGCCGGGTAAAAAATTGCAAAATTTAAGTCTTCTTTCAGGGGGAGAGCGTTCATTAACGGCTATCGCGTTATTATTTTCCATTTTAAAGGTGCGACCAGTGCCATTTTGTGTCCTTGATGAAGTAGAAGCCGCTTTGGATGAAGCCAATGTCCAGCGTTTTTCTAAATACTTGAGACATTTCAGCGATGAGACGCAATTCATTGTGATTACGCATCGAAAAGGGACAATGGAAGAGGCAGACGTATTATATGGGGTGACGATGCAGGAATCGGGTGTCTCGAAACTTGTATCTGTCCGATTTGAAGATTCTAAAGAATATGTTCAGTAAGAAAGGATGTATCATATGAGTTTTTTTAAGCGTTTAAAAGAGAAATTGACACAGCAAACAGATTCTGTAACGGAAAAGTTTAAAAGTGGTCTTGAAAAAACACGGAATTCATTTACAGAAAAAGTAAACGACTTGGTGGCTCGTTACCGTAAAGTGGATGAAGAGTTTTTTGAGGAGTTGGAAGAAATTCTTATCGGCGCTGATGTAGGTGTCGCGACAGTGATGGAGCTGATTGATGAGCTGAAAATGGAAGTGAAGCGCCGCAATATTCAAGATACGAAAGATGTGCAGGCAATCATTTCTGAAAAACTGGTTGAACTTTACGAAGCCGGAGAAGAAGGCTTGTCAGAACTGAATATGCAACAAGGCGAACTGACGGTCATTCTATTTGTCGGCGTTAACGGAGTGGGAAAAACAACGACAATCGGTAAGCTCGCCCATAAATTCAAGCAAGAAGGCAAATCTGTTTTAATGGCAGCGGGTGATACATTTCGTGCAGGAGCCATAGAACAGCTTGAAGTGTGGGGAGAACGCGTTGGGGTTGACGTAGTAAAGCAGTCTGCGGGTTCGGACCCGGCTGCAGTCATGTATGATGCAATTCAAGCGGCGAAGGCCCGTAAAGTGGACATTCTTCTTTGTGATACAGCAGGACGTCTTCAAAATAAAGTGAATTTAATGAAGGAATTGGAAAAAGTAAAGCGTGTCATTGAACGTGAAGTTCCGGGTGCTCCCCATGAAGTACTACTCGTGCTTGATGCGACAACCGGCCAAAATGCGATGAGCCAGGCAAAGACATTCTCCGAAGCGACAAACGTATCGGGGATTGTATTGACTAAATTGGATGGTACGGCTAAAGGAGGAATTGTTCTTGCGATTCGCAACGAACTCCGTCTGCCGGTTAAATTTGTAGGTCTTGGAGAAAAAATGGATGACCTCCAGAAGTTCGATTCTGAACAATATGTATACGGTTTATTCGCCAACATAGTGGACAAAGAAGACGAGGAAGAAGAATAAAGCGAACCTCGATTGGCGGGAGATCCAACGCACAGAGTGTCGTATAGGTAATCTCGCTAAACGTTAGTTAAACTTATTGAATCTTATATTTAACACGTTATGAAGGGAGGCAGAAGCCTCCCTTCATAACGTGTTAAGAAAAAAACTTGACAACACAAAAGGAAATATGTAGACTAGTTACATGTAAAGGTAATTCACTTAACAAGGGGGGCGGAGACATGCTTGAGAAAACGACGAGAATGAACTATCTGTATGATTTTTACCAATCGTTGTTGACGCCGAAGCAGTCCAGTTATATGTCTCTTTATTATTTAGATGACTATTCCCTTGGTGAGATTGCCGAAGAATATGATGTGAGTCGTCAAGCTGTATATGACAACATCAAACGAACTGAGCAAATGCTTGAGCAATATGAGGAGAAACTGCTTTTATTTCAAAAGTTTGAGGCGCGTCAACGCATTTTGAGGCAGTTAAGGGAATTGTGTCAGACCGATAAATGTGAAGACGATCAATTGCTTTCCCTCATTGATTCGCTTGAGAAATTAGAGTAGGGGGCGGCATGAATGGCATTTGAAGGATTAGCCGACCGATTGCAAAGTACGATTCAAAAGTTACGAGGAAAAGGTGCAGTAACAGAAGCAGACGTAAAAGAAATGATGCGTGAAGTTCGTCTTGCTTTATTGGAAGCGGATGTTAACTTTAAAGTTGTAAAAGACTTTATCAAACGTGTCAGTGAGCGTGCTGTTGGGCAGGAAGTATTAAAAAGCTTGACACCTGCTCAGCAAGTCGTAAAGGTAGTACAAGAAGAGTTGACGGCACTCATGGGCGGAGAGCAAAGTAAGATTGCTGCTGCTACAAGACCGCCGACTGTTATTATGATGGTTGGTTTACAAGGTGCCGGTAAAACGACGACTACTGGGAAACTCGCGAATCTTTTACGTAAAAAATATAACCGTAACCCTTTGCTTGTTGCAGCTGACATTTATCGTCCTGCTGCGATTAAGCAGTTAGAAACATTAGGGAAACAGCTTAATATGTCTGTGTTTTCTTTGGGTGATCAAGTAAGTCCGGTAGAAATTGCCAAACAAGCCGTTATTCATGCAAAAGAACAGCATCATGACTATGTATTAATTGATACAGCCGGTCGTTTGCATGTCGATGAAAATTTGATGGATGAGTTGCAGCAAATTAAAGAACTGACAAATCCTCATGAAATTTTCTTGGTTGTAGATGCCATGACGGGACAAGATGCTGTCAATGTAGCTGAAAGTTTTAACAATCAGCTTGGCTTAACAGGCGTTGTCTTGACGAAGCTTGACGGAGATACCCGCGGGGGAGCAGCTTTATCCATTCGTTCTGTAACAAACACACCGATCAAGTTTGTGGGTCTTGGTGAAAAATTGGATGCATTAGAGCCATTTCATCCGGAGCGTATGGCGTCCCGTATTTTAGGGATGGGAGATGTGCTGACTTTAATTGAAAAGGCACAGGCGTCAGTTGATGAAGAAAAGGCGAAAGAGCTTGAACAAAAGCTTCGAACCCTTTCGTTTACGTTTGATGACTTTTTAGAACAATTGTCCCAGGTTCGAAGCATGGGTCCTCTTGATGAGTTGCTCGGTATGTTGCCTGGAGCCAATAAAATCAAGGGACTTAAAAATCTTCAGGTAGATGAGAAACAAATCAACCACGTGGAGGCGATCATTCGCTCCATGACAAAAGAAGAGAAGCTGAATCCTGACATCATCAATGGCAGTCGAAAAAAACGGATTGCAAAAGGAAGCGGAAGACCCGTTCAAGAAGTCAACCGTCTATTGAAGCAATTTGAAGACATGAAAAAGATGATGAAACAAATGACGAACATGACAAAAGGCAAGAAAAAAGGATTTAAATTTCCTTTCATGTCTTAATGCTCATCAATGATTTTAACTTTTGGAAACAGTTAATGGAAATTCATCCATTTAAAAAATAAACTGTTAAGAAAAAAACCTTTACAACTAATTAAGGTTTTTGCTATCATATTATCTTGTGTGAAATATATTCGGAGGTGCTTTTTAAAATGGCAGTAAAAATTCGCTTAAAACGTATGGGAGCTAAAAAATCTCCTTTCTATCGTATCGTAGTTGCTGATTCTCGTTCTCCACGTGACGGACGTTTCATCGAAACAGTTGGTACTTACAATCCAGTAACTCAACCAGCTGAAGTGAAAATCGATGAAGAGTTAGCTCTTAAATGGTTACAAAATGGTGCAAAACCATCTGACACAGTTCGTAACCTTTTCTCTAAAAACGGTATCATGGAAAAATTCCATAATGCTAAATTAGGCAAGTAATCATACTCAGATGAAATCATTAATTGAGACGATTGCAAAGGCCCTCGTTGATTATCCAGATCATGTTCACATCAGTGAAACAGTGGAAGAGCATAAAGTGACATATGTCCTGTCCGTTCATCCCGATGATATGGGAAAAATGATTGGCAAACAAGGTCGTGTTGCAACAGCCATTCGAACGGTTGTCAACTCAGCAGCCTCTCAACATGATAAAAGAGTATACGTCAAAATTGGCGATTGAAAAAGGGAGAGGGAAACCTCCCCTTTTTTTGTTATTACCATTTTCTTGGACGTGGGTCATGCCGACGTGGCGATCTTAGTCGGCCTTCTTTGACCAAGGAGCTTGCGCTTTTCTATCTGTCCAGCTGTGCAAGCTACATCCTACGGTCATTTCACTTCTTCCTGCGGAGTCAAAAAGCGACTCCTTCTCAGAAGTTCCAATGTCCTATGGATGTGAACGAGCTTGCTCCGCTTTTCTTGTATAGATTATTGGCGTTTTGAAATTTTCTCCACTATACTTGAAATTATGGGGGGAGAAAAGATGAGATTGCTTCAGAAGGTTATTGTTAAACAAATATTGACGGAAAAAAGTAAAAAAGATTTATATCTTCGTTTTCAACACCAAAAAGAACAGCTGCAAAAAGAAATTGAACAATTGCGGTTTCAAATGAAGAAGATAGAGAAAAATAAAAAATGGTCATCTTCTTTGCTGGAAGGGCGTTTTGAAAAAGAGCAGGAGAGCCGACTTGAGAAAATCCGGATTTTAGATTTTCAAATAGATCAATTGGATATGCTTCCTGTTGGCAGTGAGTTAATGGAGAAAGAAATGGAAGGCGTCGTGGAAGTGGCGGTAGGAGACCGCTGGGAAGATGTCAGCCAAACGAAAACCATTCTTATTAAGGATGGAATCATTGTGAATATTCGTTAGAGGTGGATTATAGATGGAAAAATGGTTTAATGTAGGCAAAATTGTCAACACACATGGTGTGCGGGGGGAAGTTCGCGTTATTTCCAAAACCGACTTTGCTGAGGAACGCTATACACCAGGAAACAAACTATACATATTTAAAGAACGAGATACAGAGCCTTTAGAAGTTACTGTGGCAAGTCATAGACAACATAAATCATTCGACTTATTAACGTTTGAAGGCTATCACAATATCAATGAAGTAGAACAGTTCAAGGATAGCCTCATAAAAATCCCGGAAAGCCAGTTAGAGGAACTGGAAGAAGGGGAGTTTTACTATCATGAAATTATCGGCTGTTCCGTTGCCACTGAAGAAGGAGAAGAGGTGGGTAAAATCAAAGAAATTTTATCCCCTGGTGCCAACGATGTATGGGTTATCCAGCGAAAGAGCGGAAAAGACTTGCTGATTCCATATATTGAAGAAGTGGTGAAGGAAATCGATATAGAAAACAAACAAGTGAAAATCCGTGTAATGGAAGGGCTATTGGACTGATGAAAATTGATGTGCTATCTTTATTTCCTTCAATGTTTGCAGGAGTACTGGGAGAGTCCATTCTAAAAAAAGCGCAAGAAAAGGCGGCAGTAGAATTCAATGTCGTCAACTTCCGTGATTATGCGGATAATAAGCACAAGACGGTCGATGATTATCCTTATGGCGGTGGAGCTGGTATGGTGTTAAAACCGCAGCCCATTTTTGATGCAGTAGCTGATTTAAAAAAGAGCTCGAATAAAGCAAGAGTCATTTTGCTTTGTCCTCAAGGGGAGCGATATACGCAAAAGAAAGCGGAAGAGCTGGCGGCAGAAGAACACCTTATCTTCATTTGCGGCCATTACGAAGGATACGACGAGCGAATTCGAGAGCATGTGGTCACAGATGAGATATCGATTGGGGATTTCGTATTGACTGGAGGCGAGCTTGGAGCGATGGTCGTGATTGACAGCGTAGTACGTCTGCTTCCTGATGTGTTAGGGAACAAATCTTCGGCTCTTCATGATTCCCACAGTACAGGCCTATTGGAGCATCCTCAATACACGAGGCCGGCCGATTTTCGAGGGATGAAGGTGCCGGATATTTTGCTCTCGGGCGATCATAAAAAAGTTGACGAATGGCGCGAACGGGAATCCTTGAAGCGCACGTTTACACGTCGTCCCGATATGTTGGAACTGTTAGAACTGAACGATAAACAGCGCAAATGGCTTAAGGAATTTAAAAAAGAGGATGAATCGAAAGGGTGAAAAACACCCTTTCGATTCATCCTCTTGACAGGCCCCGTCATGAAAAACCAGTAAAATCAAGGGATTATGTGACGGGGCCTGTCAGGAAAAATCAGTTTTTGTGATTTATCCCGCATTAACGGGTATACATAGAAAGAAACTATTAAAAATTTTATTCGGGAATATTGCATCTTTCTTTCGGTTATGATAAGATATTCCTTGTGACTCGGGCAAGTTTTCTTCCTGATGTCGGTAAAACGATGTTCCGCTGTAATGACAAAGGTCTACATGAGCATCTGTGGGAGGAGTTGAATTAAACGATGCAACAATTAATTGCAGAAATCACAAAAGAACAATTAAGAACAGACCTTCCTGAGTTCCGTCCTGGTGACACTGTACGTGTACACGTAAAAGTTGTCGAGGGTACTCGCGAACGTATTCAGATCTTCGAAGGTGTTGTGATTAAGCGTCGTGGTGGTGGAATCAGCGAAACATTCACAGTTCGTAAGATTTCTTACGGTGTAGGTGTTGAGCGTACATTCCCGGTTCATACGCCAAAAATTGCGAAGTTAGAAGTAATTCGTCACGGTAAAGTACGTCGTGCGAAACTTTACTACTTACGTGAACTTCGTGGTAAAGCGGCACGTATTAAAGAGATTCGTCGATAATGATAAGAAGGGAGCTTGTTTAACACAAGCTCCTTTTTTCAAATTATAATGAATGTAAGTTTAAAAAGTGATTTTCGTTGGTTACAATATAGCTAGACTTCACAATGGTTGGGGGATTAAGGATGGCCCGAGGAAAAAGCGAATTTTTTGAGTGGATTAAAGCAATAGTCATTGCCGTGTTATTGGCGACAGTCATTCGTTATTTTTTATTTGCGCCAATTGTGGTAGATGGTCTGTCGATGATGCCGACATTACATAATCAAAACCGGATGATTGTAAACAAATTTTCCTATAAAATTGGCGGACCGGAACGCTTTGATATTGTAGTGTTTCATGCCGAGGTAGATAAAGATTACATAAAGCGCGTCATCGGACTTCCTGGTGACCATATTGAGTATAAAAACGATGTGTTGTATATTAACGGAAAAGCGTATGATGAGCCGTATTTAGATGAGTATAAACAACAGGTGATTGATGGACCGCTTACGGAAGACTTTAAATTAGAGGACATTCCCGGGGGACAAACAACGGTTCCGAAAGGGCATTTGTTTGTAATGGGGGATAATCGCCGTTATAGTAAAGACAGCCGCCAAATTGGCTTTGTAAATATGGAAGAGGTATTAGGCGAGACCAGCCTTGTGTACTGGCCGATTTCAGAAGCGCGTCTTGCGGAGTGAGTAGGATTTGGTATTTTTAATCAGACCTCTCTATTCAAGGCGCTTGCGCTTTTCTTATTGTCTAGCTCCAGCGCCTAGCTCGTGGTGAAAAAGATGATTGCCCTCATAAGGCAAAAAGCGCCTTACGGGTCAATCCCTATTTTCTTGGGCTCACAGGATGTGGGTCATGCCGACGTTGCCGCAGGACGCGGCGGTCTTAGTCGGCCTTCTTTGATCAAGGCGCTTGCGCTTTTCGTGTGTAAAACTAAAGTAGGTGATGTGAAATGACGATCCAATGGTTTCCGGGGCATATGGCCAAAGCAAGAAGGCAGGTAACGGAAAAACTTAAATTGATTGATATTGTGTATGAATTAGTGGATGCAAGAATTCCGCAATCATCAAGAAACCCGATGATTGACGAAATTATTGCAAACAAACCGAGACTTGTTTTGTTGAACAAAGCGGACAAGGCAGATAAAGAAGCAACGGACAAATGGCTTCAATACTTTAAATCAAAAGGCATTCCTGCACTTGCTATCAATTCTCAAGAAGGACAGGGTATGAAAGAAATTGTATCTTCATCCAAGGTCATTTTAAAAGAGAAATTTGAACGCATGCAGGCGAAAGGCATTAAAAACCCGCGTGCCATCCGAGCTATGATTGTGGGAATTCCCAATGCAGGAAAATCGACTTTAATTAATCGACTAGCCAACAAAAACATTGCAAAAACAGGTGATCGCCCAGGGGTTACTCAAGCACAGCAATGGATTAAAGTAGGAAAAGAATTAGAACTGCTCGATACACCTGGTATTTTATGGCCTAAATTTGAGGATGAAATGGTTGGGCTCAAGCTTGCAACGACGGGTGCAATTAAAGATACGATTTTAAATTTGCAGGATGTAGCTGTTTATGCTTTGCGCTTTTTGACGGCTCATTACCCGGAAAATCTAAAAAATCGATACGGTTTAACGGAAATTCCTGATGATATTGTAGAGCTTTTTGATGCAATCGGATCAAAAAGGGGCTGTATCATGTCAGGAGGCATGATTGATTATGATAAGACAGCTGAGCTGGTATTAAGGGAAATTCGTTCAGAAAAGCTTGGACGCCTATCATTCGAACGTCCAGAAGATTATACAAAAGAAGAGGAGCCGCACGCCTGACAGAGAGGCTGTTGGTTTATCTTCACAAAAAGGACCTTTTACGTTAACTTGTTAATAGAACAAGTTGTTAACGGGAGGTCTTTTTTAGATTGTTTTTGAACCTGTCGCGTGTTTCTCGTTTGTTTCCTTGTCAGGGACGGGAAAAAACCTTCAGGCTTTGCCGGAACTGACCGATATTGACCATAGGGAAGAGTGAAAAATATGAAAAAATCGATTCAAGAAATTAAGCAGCAATTATCATATGTTAAAACACCCGACGATCCATTTTTAAAAGAATGTGAACGAGATGAACGCAAGGGTGTACAAAAGCTGATAGCTCAAAAACGCAATTTTTTTGCAGAACAAGATAAACTGAAGCAACAGTTTTACGATATGAAAAAATACGAAGAAGCACTTTACAATCAGGGCATTGAATACGTCGCCGGAGTGGACGAGGTAGGCAGAGGCCCTTTGGCGGGGCCTGTTGTCGCGGCGGCTGTCATTTTACCGAAAGGTTTCTATTTACCTGGTGTAACGGACTCAAAAAAATTAAGCGAATCAAAACGGGAACAATTTTATGAAATCATTCAGAAAGAAGCTGTCTCTGTCGGTATTGGGATTGTGGAAGCAGCAATCATCGATGACATCAACATATATGAGGCGACGAAAAAAGCGATGATGACAGCTCTTGCCAATCTTACGATTACCCCTGAACATGTGTTGATTGATGCTATGACGCTTCCTATTGCCATCCCTCAACAGTCCATCATCAAAGGAGATGCAAAGAGTATTTCCATTGCGGCAAGCTCGATTATTGCCAAAGTCACTCGTGACCGCATGATGAAAGAATTAGCGGAAAAGCATCCGGCATACGGTTTTGAAAAGCATATGGGATATGGAACAAAGCTGCATTTAGAAGCCATTGAAAAGCATGGCGTATTGGCAGAACACCGAAAATCGTTCGCGCCGATTAAAAATATGATTCATTGATTGTATGTATAGCAGGGGGAGGAGGATAGACGTGAACATGGTGGTTTCTTCGATTGAAAAATTGTTTCATCATACGAACATCCATCAAGGCAAAATAATGGATCTTAATCCCGGAGATGTCATCAAGGGAAAAGTGATGAAGCTTTTCCCGAATCAAACAGCTCTTGTTCAATTTAATGGCATGCCTTTAGTTGCACAGCTTCAAGCACCTCTTACGGCGAATACAGCCTATTGGTTCGAAGTCCAGACAAAATTGAACGGAAAATTACAATTGAAAGTAATGACCGGGCTGCAAGAGGTTCCCGAGCGCGGAGAAATGATAAATTCGCTTTTAAAAGAGCTGCATATATCTTCAACGAAAATGAATGAGAGACTCCTCGCATCCTTACTGGAAAAAAATCTGCCCTTACCGAAAAATGATTTGCCCTCCATCTCCAATTGGCTTTCTTCCAGTACAACGGCAGATGTAGATATACTTACAGTTGAACAAATGATTAAAAGGAATTTGCCGTTGACAAAAGAAACCTTTCTATCAGCCCGATCGCTGTATGATGGTTCGTCTTTTGCAAAACAGCTGCAAAACCTGCTTTCTGTTTTAGAGGGGGGTGAAACAGTAACACCAGAAAAAGCGCAATTAAAAGAGATGATTAGTCGTCTATTATTTCCTATGCAGCTTGAGAAGGGTACAACAGCTGTCAGGGAACTTGTCCAGCAATGGCTGACCTCCGTAAAAAAAGAAGAGCGCCATGCAGCTTTTTCTTTGCTGCAAAAGCTCTCAGTCCTTCCTCCTGAAGTAACGGAAGAGCAAGCCGTTAAGAAAATGGGACAGCAACTTCAGAGGCAAGCAATTGAAGGGGAGATGGGGAAAAATACATTGTCAGATTCATTGGATGGCAATGAAATGAAAAAAAATGGTGTGTCTTTATCGCCGCGCTTTTCGCTGGAGAATCTGTTTACTCCTTTTCTTTCGAAAGAAGAATTTAAAGCACGCTTAGTCACGGCCGGAGATCAGCTTTTACAGTTTTCTGATTTAACGCAAGAAGAAAAGGCCGCTATAGATGGGATAAATTCTCTTAAGGGAGATTCGCGCTTGTTGCATGGAATGGAAGGAAAGGAGCTGGCCAAAGCTTTTAAGCTCATATTCCAGTCGCTTGGTTTGGAATACGAACGTGAGTTAAGCCAGTATGTGAAAAACGAAATCCATCCGTTAGGGAAAGAAAACTTTCATACGCTTAAAGCTTTGCTGCTTCAACTTCAACAATATAGTGCAGGCGAGGAGAGAGATCTCACTGACCAACTTATTCGTAAAATTACCGGATACCAGCTAGCGGCACGTGAGGATGGTCCTGTGACCAGTTTATATATGCAGCTGCCCATCTTATTGGGGAATACCCTGCGTGATGTAATGATTCAATGGGAAGGGCGACAAAAGCAAAATGGTGAAATCGATCCTAATTATTGTCATATTTTATTTTGTTTACAATTGGAGTACCTTAATGAAACCCTTGTGAATGTTGCGGTTCAAAACAGAGTAATCAACATCGGCATTATTAATGATCATCCCGAATTATCAATGCTAATCAAAAAAATGGAACCGGGGTTGAAAGAAAGCTTGGCAGCCTTGAATTATCATTTATCTGATGTAAAGGTCATTGCCCCTGTCAATGAACAGCCATTCTTAAAACAGACATCTGTTTATCGGCAGAACGGTCCATATGCAGGAGTCGATATTAAAATATGAATGTAAAACAAGAAAGCAAGCAAGCTGTCGCTTTATCTTACGAGTCGGCGACAGACGATGCCCCAAAGGTGCTAGCGAAAGGAAAAGGATTTGTAGCCGAGCAAATTATTGAAAGAGCCCGTGATCATCAAATTCCGATCCAAGAAGATGCGTCGCTTGTTGAATTACTGGGGCAGTTAACAATCAACGAGAAAATACCAGAAGAATTGTATCGGGCAGTTGCCGAAATTTTTGCCTTTGTTTATAGAATAGATCAACAGATTAATCAAAAATAAAGTGAACTTAATAGAGAAAGAAGAGATGTATTGTGGTGCTGTTAGGAGCTTTTGTGAATGCGGTGTGCATTATTGGGGGAACGCTTTTAGGGAAATTGTTCAGCCGTATTCCTGAAAAGATGAAAGCGACCGTTATGCATGGCATCGGGCTTGCTGTGACGGTGCTTGGTATACAAATGGGACTGAAAGCCGATCAGTTTTTAATCGCCATTTTCAGTCTGGTTTTTGGCGCGGTACTCGGTGAATTATGGGAAGTCGAAGACAAGTTGAATCAAGCCGGAGTTTGGCTTGAAGGGAAAGTGGGTGCTTCTGAAGAAGGGGGAGTAGCTAAGGGATTTGTAACGGGTACTTTGATTTTCGTTATTGGGGCCATGGCCATTATCGGTGCATTGGACAGCGGATTGCGTGGTGACCATCGGGTGCTTTATACAAAGTCCATTATTGATGGATTTACCAGCTTAATATTAACGACGACAATGGGCATCGGAGTTCTTTTTTCTGCTGTGCCCGTGTTTCTTTATGAAGGAATGATTGCCTTGTTTGCAACTCAAATCAACCAGTGGATCCCTGAGGCCTTAATGGATGCTTTCATTGCAGAAATGACGGCAACAGGGGGAATCATGATTATTGCCATCGGCCTGAATTTGCTCGGTATTACAGCCATTCGAGTCGCCAATCTTCTTCCGGGAATTTTGGTTACGGCATTAATCGTTCCCCTCTTTTATTATTGGAATAGCATCATTCAATTTATTTCAATTTTTTCTTAAAGTGGGGGAATCTGTCTCGATGGCTGTTAATTATATCTTCCATTTTCGTCAATTTTTAGCATATTACGCGTTGTATCTTGGAGGCTTCAACAAAAATCCGGTCGTTTAGGACTGGATTTTTGTTAAATTTCATAATTTTTTGTAGAATGGTAGACAATTAGATAAAGATTCTTATACAATGAAAGCGCAGTGTATTATTTTGGTTACATATGGTCAGGAGGATGGGAAATGAATATCCATGAATATCAAGGGAAAGAACTCCTTAGAAAATATGGGGTAGCAGTTCCAAACGGTCGAGTGGCTTTTACAGTAGAAGAAGCAGTAGAAGCAGCGAAGGAACTAGGTTCTGAGGTGTGCGTTGTTAAAGCGCAAATTCATGCAGGGGGCCGCGGAAAAGCAGGCGGTGTAAAAGTCGCAAAGAACTTAGATGAGGTTCGTACATATGCTAACGAAATCTTAGGTAAGACGCTTGTGACTCATCAAACAGGTCCAGAAGGAAAAGAAGTTAAGCGTTTACTTATTGAAGAAGGCTGCGATATTAAAAAAGAATATTACATCGGTTTAGTATTAGACCGTGCCACGTCACGCGTTGTCATGATGGCATCGGAAGAAGGCGGAACGGAAATTGAAGAAGTAGCGGCTGAAACGCCTGAAAAAATCTTTAAAGAAGTCATCGATCCGGTCGTTGGATTACAAGGCTTCCAGGCTCGCAGACTAGCTTTTAATATTAACATTCCAAAAGAATTGGTTGGACAAGCCGTTAAATTCATGATGGGCTTATACCAAGCATTTGTGGAAAAAGACTGCTCCATTGCAGAAATTAACCCGCTCGTTACAACGGGAGACGGAAAAGTAATGGCGCTTGATGCAAAATTGAACTTTGATTCAAATGCACTTTATCGTCAAAAAGATGTATTAGAATATCGTGATTTAGAAGAAGAAGATCTAAAAGAAATCGAAGCTTCTAAATATGATTTAAGTTATATTTCATTAGACGGAAACATCGGTTGTATGGTCAATGGTGCCGGTCTGGCGATGGCTACAATGGACATCATTAAGCATTACGGCGGAGACCCTGCTAACTTCTTGGATGTAGGCGGCGGCGCGACAACTGAAAAAGTAACCGAAGCGTTCAAAATCATTCTTTCAGATCAAAATGTAAAAGGTATTTTCGTCAACATTTTTGGCGGTATCATGAAATGTGACATCATTGCTCAAGGTGTCGTAGAAGCAACTAAGCAAGTAGGCTTAAGCTTACCTTTAGTCGTTCGCTTAGAAGGTACGAATGTTGATTTAGGTAAGAAGATTCTTGAAGAGTCTGGCTTAAATATTACAGCAGCAACATCTATGGCAGACGGCGCTGAAAAAATCGTTTCATTAGTGAAATAAAGAAGGCTGGGGGATCGGAATGAGCGTATTTATTAATAAAGATACTAAAGTCATTGTACAAGGGATTACAGGTGGAGTAGGACTTTTCCATACGACACAAATGTTAGAGTACGGAACGAAAATCGTAGGCGGTGTTACACCAGGTAAAGGCGGAACAGAGGTTGAAGGCGTACCTGTGTATGATACTGTAGCTCAAGCAAAAGAAGCAACGGGCTGCCACGCTTCTGTTGTATACGTTCCGCCAGCATTTGCTGCAGACGCCATTATGGAAGCAGTAGATGCGGACTTAGATCTTGTTATTTGTATCACAGAAGGTATCCCTGTTTTAGATATGGTTAAAGTTAAGCGTTATATGGAAGGAAAACGTACACGCCTTGTAGGGCCAAACTGCCCGGGTGTCATTACACCTGAAGAATGTAAAATTGGTATCATGCCAGGATACATTCATACAAAAGGCCATGTAGGAGTTGTGTCACGTTCTGGTACTTTAACATATGAAGCGGTTCATCAGTTAACAGAAGCGGGAATCGGTCAATCGACAGCGGTTGGTATCGGTGGAGACCCTGTTAACGGTACAAACTTCATCGATGTTTTAAAAGCGTTTAATGAAGATGAAGAAACGTATGCCGTTATCATGATTGGTGAAATCGGCGGAACAGCAGAAGAGGAAGCGGCTGAATGGGTGAAGGCCAATATGACTAAGCCAGTTGTCGGCTTCATCGGCGGTCAAACAGCCCCTCCAGGCAAACGTATGGGCCATGCAGGAGCTATTATCTCCGGCGGTAAAGGTACGGCTGCTGAAAAAATTAAAACAATGAACGAATGCGGCATCAAAGTGGCTGATACACCTTCTGTCATGGGTGAAACCTTAATTTCCGTTTTAAAAGAGCAAGGTCTTTACGAAAAATGTAAAACTCATTAAGTCTAATGGAACATGCCAACCGTTTGAAACAGATGGTTGGCATGTTCTTATGCAATGAAACCATATCATGTTTCTTCACCCCATGCTTTTTCCTAACATATTTATGTTTGTCCATAATCGAACCGAGGAGGTATTCGTTCTATGAATGATGAATTTAAAGCAAAACTGATTCATTTGACGCATTGCAGGGGAGTCGGGTGGAAATCGATTCTGAGACTGCTGCAATCAGACCCGCTTTTACAACACCTCTATTCTTTATCCTCAGATCAACTTCAGCATATTCTCCAACTTCCCGCTTATCATTTGAATGAATTTAAAAAGGATTTGCAAACGATTCCCATTCAAGATATCCTAAATAAATATAAAAGAGAACATGTTCATTGTATCTCTTATTTTGACGATGAGTATCCTCCTTTGCTAAAAACCATTTATGATCCGCCATGGGTGCTTTATGCGAAAGGAAAAGTCGGTCTCTTAACATACGGAAAGAAAATTAGCGTAGTTGGAACAAGAGATCCGTCCTTGTACGGATATCAGTCTTTAGAAAAGGTGCTGCAGCCTCTTCTTTCTGAGAGATGGGTGGTCGTAAGCGGTTTAGCTCTTGGAATCGATACGGCCGCCCATAAACTGGCCTTGGAATCACAGGCGAAGACCATTGCGGTATTAGGGAGCGGATTTCATCATATTTATCCGAAGCAAAATGAATTGCTGGCTGCAGAAATTGGCAATCATCATTTATTAATTTCTGAATATCCTCCTTCCCAAAGACCAAACCGTTGGGCTTTTCCGATGAGGAATCGTATTATAAGCGGATTGACGCGTGGTACAATCATTGTACAGGCAAAAGAACGAAGTGGTTCCCTTATCACTGCTGAACAGGCTCTTCAGCAAGGGAGAGAGGTGTTCGCTATCCCTGGTCCGGTTTTGGATGAGCGATCGACCGGTACCAATCGCTTAATTCAACAGGGTGCTAAGCTCGTCTTGACGGCAGAAGACATTTTGTCCGAAATTTATGTGCACATGGAGTATGACTGTAACTAAATGGGTTGCTTAATGATTTCGTTTAATGATAAGGTAATATACAAATCTACGTAAATGATTGAATATGGATAAAAAGCGTCCATATTCGATCATTTACGTATAAGCAGTGGGCACTCTCCCTTGCGGGGCTTTGCCCACTGCTTATGCGAAAGCTTTTGAGAATGTACATGAGATGGAAGAATAGAATGGAATAAAAGATTAAATCAAATGTACATATGGTTGTGAGTTTCGGGAGTTTCAGGATAAGGTCATAAAAAGTAAAAATTTGAAAGTAAAACAAAGTGTATAGAAAAAGGATTTTAACTTTATAATGAAGAAAAGATGAAATAAATGGATAATTGCTGTATAGGAGGCTTAAAAATCCAGCCTAGCAGCGAAACCGTTTTTTTGGTAAAAAGCCCCCTTGGAGGGGGCTTTTTACCAAAAAATTATTAATTGTTGTTTGACAAATTGTATAGGAATATTTAATAATAATGAAGATTTTATTTTACCTCTTGAGGAGGAGCATTGATGTCTGACTACCTAGTAATAGTAGAGTCGCCAGCAAAGGCCAAAACGATTGAAAGATATTTAGGGAAAAAATATAAAGTTAAAGCCTCTATGGGACATGTTCGCGATTTGCCGAAAAGTCAAATGGGGATTGATATTGAACATGAATACGAACCAAAATATATCACCATTCGCGGAAAAGGCCCCGTTTTGAAGGAATTAAAATCGGCTGCCAAAAAAGCAAAGAAAATTTATCTCGCAGCTGACCCGGACCGTGAAGGGGAAGCCATCGCCTGGCATCTCGCCCATACATTGGATATCGATATTACATCTGATTGCCGGGTTGTCTTTAATGAAATTACGAAAGAGGCCATTAAAGAGTCGTTTAAACATCCGCGAGCCATTAATACAGATTTAGTGGATGCTCAGCAGGCCCGCCGTATTTTAGATCGCCTTGTAGGATATAATATTAGCCCGCTTTTATGGAAAAAGGTCAAAAAAGGTTTGAGCGCAGGGCGCGTGCAATCCGTCGCGGTTCGTATGATCATTGAACGTGAAAACGAAATCAACGCGTTTGAACCTGAAGAGTATTGGACAGTGAACGCGACGTTCCAAAAAGACAAGGAGCAGTTTGAAGCTAGTCTGATAGAGTACAATGGTCAAAAAGTAGAGCTTTCCAAAGAAGAAGATGTGAACGCTGTTTTAGCGAATTTGGATGGCAATGAATTTGAAATTAAGGCAGTAAGCAAAAAGGAACGAAAACGAAATCCAGCTTTGCCCTTTACAACCTCTTCTTTGCAGCAGGAAGCGGCAAGAAAATTAAACTTCCGTGCAAAAAAGACAATGATGATTGCTCAGCAATTATATGAAGGCATTGACCTTGGAAAAGAAGGAACCATCGGTTTAATTACATACATGAGAACAGATTCAACACGCATTTCTGAAACAGCACAAGCTGAAGCTCGTGACTATATCCTCCAATCGTTTGGTGAGGAATATGTGAATCAAGAAAAGCGGAAAGAAAAGAAAAACGCGAAAGCCCAAGATGCCCATGAAGCGATTCGACCGACGTCTACACAGCGTAAACCGACTGAAATGAAAGAGTTTTTATCTCGAGATCAATATCGCTTGTACAAATTGATTTGGGAGCGCTTTTTAGCAAGCCAAATGGCTCCGGCCATCATGGATACAATGGCTGTTGATTTGGAGAATTCAGGTGTGGTATTCCGTGCCAATGGATCGAAGATAAAATTTCCGGGTTTTATGAAGGTGTATGTAGAAGGAAGCGATGACCAAGTAGAAGAAAAGGAAAACATGCTTCCAGAGATGCAAAAGGGAGAAACCGCTTACTCCAAGGATGTGGAGCCGAAACAGCACTTTACACAGCCTCCGCCAAGGTATACGGAAGCAAGACTAGTAAAAACGCTTGAGGAATTGGGCATAGGCCGACCTTCTACATTTGCTCCCACTTTGGACACGATCCAAAAACGCGGATATGTGGCATTGGAGAACAAACGCTTTGTTCCGACAGAACTGGGAGAAATTGTATTAGAGCTCATTTTAGAGTTTTTCCCTGAAATCATTGATGTAGAATTCACTGCGAAAATGGAAACAAGTCTTGATAATGTTGAAGAGGGTGCAGTACAATGGGTGAAGGTTATCGATGACTTCTATAAAGGGTTTGAAGGAAACCTTAAAAAAGCGGAAGCTGAAATGAAAGAAGTTGAAATTAAAGATGAACCCGCCGGAGAAGACTGCGAACTTTGCGGATCGGAAATGGTTTATAAAATGGGGCGTTACGGAAAATTCATGGCGTGTTCAAATTTTCCGGAATGCCGAAATACAAAACCAATTGTCAAGCAAATCGGCATAGATTGTCCAAAGTGTAACGAAGGGAATATCGTGGAGCGTAAATCCAAAAAGAAACGCACGTTTTACGGCTGTGACCGTTTTCCTGAATGTGATTTCGTTTCTTGGGATAAACCGATTGCGAGGAAATGTCCAAAGTGTGAGCAATTGCTTGTCGAGAAAAAGCAGAAGAATGGGATGCAAGTTGTTTGTACAAACTGTGATTATAAAGAAGAAACTCAAGGTTAGGATACGTGGTGAGCACATATTTGCTCACCTCTTTATATGTGGTTGGAGAGTCTCGTACTGAATGAACAGGAGCTGCAAACGCCTATGTTCATTCATCGGCCCTTCTAAACCATTTGAGGCAAGAATAAAAGGTCATCAACAGTATAAAAAGCAATGAGATGTTGGAGGATTCAAATATGAGTGAAAAACAAGTAGTAAATGTCATTGGAGCAGGTCTGGCAGGAAGTGAAGCGGCTTGGCAAATCGCGAAGCGAGGTATTAAGGTGCATTTGTATGAAATGAGACCCGTCAAACAAACACCCGCGCACCATACAGACAAATTTGCCGAACTTGTATGCAGTAACTCGCTGCGTGCGAATACATTAACAAATGCAGTAGGCGTGTTGAAAGAAGAGATGCGCCAGCTTGATTCTGTCATCATTCGTTCAGCTGACGAGTGTGCGGTTCCGGCCGGAGGAGCTCTTGCGGTTGACCGCCATGAATTTGCAGCCCGCGTGACGGAATCGGTTAAAAATCACCCGAATGTTACGGTTTTTAATGAAGAAATAACGGAAATTCCAGAAGGACCAACTGTTATTGCAACAGGCCCATTGACTTCAAAAGCTTTGTCAGAGCAGTTGAGAGGCTTAACCGGAGAGGATTATTTATACTTTTACGATGCAGCAGCGCCTATTCTTGAAAAAGAAAGCATTGATATGAATAAGGTATATTTAAAATCCCGCTATGATAAAGGGGAAGCGGCCTACTTGAATTGTCCGATGACAGAAGAGGAATTCGACCGTTTCTATGAAGCCCTCATCGCAGCGGAAACCGTTCCTTTAAAAGAATTTGAAAAAGAAATCTTTTTTGAAGGCTGTATGCCGATTGAAGTAATGGCGGGGCGAGGCAAGAAGACCATGTTATTCGGACCGATGAAACCAGTGGGATTGGAAGATCCGAAAACAGGAAAACGCCCGTTTGCAGTTGTACAGCTCCGTCAAGATGATGCAGCAGGCACTCTTTATAATATCGTTGGTTTCCAAACACATTTAAAGTGGGGACCTCAAAAAGAAGTCATTCGCTTAATACCAGGATTGGAGAATGCGGAGATTGTCCGCTATGGTGTGATGCACCGCAATACATTTATTAATTCGCCGCGACTGTTGAAGCCAACGTATCAATATCGCGAGCGCGACAATTTATTCTTTGCCGGGCAAATGACAGGGGTGGAAGGATATGTGGAGTCGGCTGCCAGCGGATTAATGGCCGGCATGAATGCAGCCCGTCTTGTTTTGGGAGAAGAGTTAGTCGTTCTTCCTCAAGAAACGGCAATGGGAAGCATGGCTCATTATATTACAAACGCCAATCCAGATAACTTCCAGCCTATGAACGCAAATTTTGGGATTTTCAAGGAACTGGATGTTCGCATTAAAAGCAAACAGGAGCGTTATGCAAAGTACGCTGAACGGGCATTACAGACAATTCAGAATTTTATAAAAAAATAAGAAAAATCATTTGCATGGGCTACTGAATTGTGATAATATTTAGTAGCCTTTGTGAGGTGATGACAATTAAAAATGTTAAAACTTTTTTAAATTCCTTTCTAGAATATTTACAAATAGAAAAAAATTATTCAAAATATACAATTGTGTGTTATGAACAAGATATAAATCTGTTCGTAGAATTCTTAAAAGAAGAAAACATTGAAGGCATACAAGATGTTACATACTCGGATGTTCGTCTCTTTTTAACGAAACTGTATAACATGAACTACTCGAAGCGATCAATCGCGCGAAAAATTTCTTCACTAAGAAGCTTTTACCGTTTTTTACTGCGTGAAAAGCTGGTGAAGGAAAATCCTTTCGCCCTTGTTTCTTCACCCAAAAAAGAACACAAAAACCCGAACTTTCTTTACAAGGAAGAGATGGAGAAACTGTTTGAAGCAGCGGATTTGTCCACATCGCTAGGGCAGCGTGACCAAGCCATTTTAGAAGTGTTGTATGCAACCGGAATACGCGTCAGTGAATGTGCAAAGATTCACTTGCCAGATATTGACTTTTCTTTGCGGACCGTACTTATTCATGGCAAAGGCAATAAACAGCGCTATGTCCTATTCGGTACCTATGCCCAAAAAGCTCTTGAAACCTATATAGAAGAAGGACGTAAAGAATTGTTGCAAAAGGCATCTTCTGATTCAAGTACAAAAGCGCTCTTCCTGAATCACCGCGGAGGCCCTTTAACGACACGAGGAATTCGTCTTATTATCGATCGTTTAGTGAAAAAAACATCGGAGACGATCCAAATGAGTCCGCATACATTAAGACATACGTTTGCAACGCATTTGTTAAACGAGGGGGCTGATTTGAGAACGGTACAAGAGCTGCTGGGGCATGAGCATTTGTCTACCACTCAAATCTATACTCATGTTACAAAAGACCGATTGCGCACTATTTACATGAATCATCATCCACGTGCCTAAAGTGAAGGAGGAGTTTTATGTCAACTTTTCATGCGACAACGATATTTGCCATCCAGCATAATGGGAAGTGCGCCATGTCCGGGGATGGGCAGGTGACATTTGGAAATGCTGTAGTGATGAAACATACAGCGAAAAAAGTACGTCGTCTTTTTCAAGGAAAAGTGTTAGCGGGATTTGCAGGGTCTGTAGCGGATGCCTTTACCTTATTTGAAATGTTTGAAGGTAAGCTTGAAGAATATAACGGGAATCTGCAACGTGCTGCTGTAGAGTTAGCCAAAGAATGGCGAAGTGACAAAGTCCTTCGAAAACTGGAAGCGATGCTTATCGTGATGAATGAAGAACATTTATTGCTCGTGTCAGGAACAGGAGAGGTAATCGAACCGGATGACGGTATTTTAGCAATCGGGTCGGGAGGCCATTATGCTTTGTCCGCGGGGCGAGCTTTAAAGCAATATGCGGCGGATCATTTATCCGCGAAAGACATTGCAAAGGCAGCGTTGGAAATTGCCAGCCAAATTTGTGTGTATACAAACGAACACATTATTGTAGAGGAATTGTAAGAGGGGAGGATTTGCTGTGAAAACGAACTTGACTCCACGACAAATTGTTGAAAAGTTAGATCAGTACATTGTTGGTCAAACAAAAGCGAAAAAAGCGGTGGCGGTTGCACTCCGTAATCGTTATCGCCGAAGTTTGCTTGCTGAAAACTTAAGAGATGAGGTCGTTCCGAAAAACATCTTAATGATTGGGCCTACAGGGGTGGGGAAAACGGAAATTGCCCGCCGCCTCGCTAAACTAGTCGGCGCTCCTTTTATTAAAGTGGAAGCGACGAAGTTTACGGAAGTCGGATATGTAGGAAGAGATGTTGAATCAATGATTCGGGATTTAGTCGAAACATCAGTCCGCCTCGTAAAAGAAGAGAAGATGCATTCTGTGCGAGATAAAGCGGAAGACAATGCCAATAAGCGCATTGTCGAATTGCTTGTTCCATCTGACCGAAAACAGCAAAATTTTAAAAATCCGTTCGAAATGTTATTCGGACAAAATCAAACGACCCAACCAACACAAGAATCTACAAGTGAAGAAGCCACCGTTGAAATGAAAAGAAGACAAATGGCACATCAACTGGCGCTGGGAGAATTAGAGGATTATTACGTTACAATTGAAGTAGAGGAACAGCAGCCTTCCATGTTTGATATGCTGCAGGGTTCGGGTATGGAACAAATGGGCATGAACATCCAAGATGCTCTAGGCAGCTTCATGCCAAAGAAACAAAAAAAGAGAAAAGTGACTGTGAGAGAGGCGCGCAAAATATTAACGAATGAAGAAGCTCAGAAGCTGATTGATATGGATGAAGTAACGCAAGAAGCGGTATATCGAGCCGAGCAGTATGGCATGATCTTCATTGATGAAATCGATAAAATTGCGCGTAAAAATACGCAATCTTCATCAGCAGATGTATCACGTGAAGGTGTGCAGCGTGATATTTTACCAATTGTAGAGGGTTCCACCGTTGTGACGAAGTATGGTTCGGTAAAAACCGACCATGTACTATTTGTGGCAGCGGGAGCTTTCCATCTTTCTAAGCCATCGGACCTTATTCCCGAGTTGCAAGGCCGTTTCCCGATTCGGGTCGAACTGACGAAATTGACTGTAGAAGATTTTATTCGTATCTTAATTGAACCGGATAACGCTCTCCTTAAGCAATATCAAGCATTATTGGAAACAGAAGGTATACAAATTGAATTTTCTGACGATGCTATACGTAAGATTGCCGAGGTGGCTTATCAAGTGAATCAAGATACGGATAATATTGGTGCACGACGTTTACATACGATCCTGGAGCGTCTGTTAGAAGATCTATCATTTGAAGCGCCTGATGTCACATTGGAGAAAATCGTCATCACTCCGCAATACGTAGAAGAAAAGCTTGGAACAATTGTAAAAAATAAAGACTTGAGTCAATTTATTTTATAACGTTCAACTTTCGTTCATGATGAATAGTTGAATTAATCGGTTCTTAGGGGCGATTAATCTCTTTATAGAAAAAAGAGAGGCTTTATCGCCTGTTAGAGCGGTATAAAGTGAATATTGGAAGAATTTCAGGAGGAACAAAGATGGATTTATTATCTAAAACAAGAAAAATTAATGCGATGCTGCAAAGAGCTGCGGGAAAACCGGTAAACTTTAAAGAAATGGCTGAAACTTTACGTGAAGTCATTGAATCTAACGTATTTGTGGTAAGTCGTCGCGGGAAATTGTTAGGCGTTGCAATCAAGCAGCAAATTGAAAATGAGCGTATGAAAAAAATGCTGGAAGACCGCCAATTTCCGGAAGAGTACACACAAAACTTATTCAACATCAATGAAACATCCTCTAACTTAGACGTAGAAAGCGAGTATACGGCATTCCCCGTTGAAAACAAGGAGTTGTTCCAATCGGGTTTAACAACAATCGTTCCGATCATTGGGGGCGGTGAGCGTCTCGGCACATTAATCTTAGCCCGCCTTGACCAAACATTTGAAGACGATGATTTAATTTTAGCTGAATATGGTGCAACGGTTGTAGGTATGGAAATTCTGCGAGAAAAAGCAGAAGAAATTGAAGTGGAAGCACGCAGCAAAGCTGTTGTTCAAATGGCGATTAGTTCCCTTTCTTACAGTGAACTAGAAGCGATCGAGCATATCTTTGAAGAGTTGAATGGAAATGAAGGGTTGCTTGTGGCAAGTAAAATTGCCGATCGTGTGGGCATTACCCGTTCTGTTATCGTAAATGCTCTTCGCAAGCTGGAAAGTGCGGGTGTAATTGAATCTCGTTCTTTAGGAATGAAGGGTACGTATATTAAAGTATTAAATGATAAATTTTTGTTGGAGCTTGCCAAATTAAAATCTAATTAATTGGCGATAAAAAAGGTAATTCTCACAGCTTGGAGAAGCTGAAGGGAATTACCTTTTTTACTGAGCTTAGTTCAACATGGGTATTAATTTTTAGCACTTTTTACTCGTTTGTGCAAAATAATAATTTTGCAGAAGCATAGAAAAAGCTGAAAGAAGAGGAGGGAACCGTCCATTCGCTTCTGAAGGCAAAAGTTCCTCCAAATGGTGCTTTTTCTTGACGGAAAGTATACAGCAATGTGCTTTTATGCTCTTTTTGAGGTGTCTAATGTCCAAGTACCTTTCGACAATTTTCTTTAAGTGTTTTAAAATAAAGAAAGTTTTATTTGTTGCCAGACAAGGATAGATAGTGTGAGATATATCACGGCTGCCTTAAAAGAGTTTAGTTATAATGATGGGATAATAATGAAAAAAATGGGATTTATCCAATGAGGAAAAGGTACTGGTTCTGAAAAAAAGACTGTAAAATTAGCCCTGAAATTTGTAAGGTTATTGTAAAAAAAAATGAAAACACATAGACAATTTCATCTATTTTCTTTACAATATGAGGTAATGACAAAAAGTCGAAATTTGTCAAAAATATTCCAAAAATGGATATTGATGGGGAGATTCAATTGAAGATTTTTTCCGATACTTTTCACACATTGGAACAAGGATTAAACTACGCATCCTTAAAGCAAAAAACTATTTCTCAAAATATTGCGAATGTTGATACACCGCATTATAAAGCGAAAGATGTATCATTTAAAAATGTTTTTCAGCAAGCTGTACAGCATTCATTTGAAGCCAATCGAACGGATTTCAGGCATTATGAATTTAAGTCGTCAGCTTCTTCGGGCTTGATTATCAATCAAAAACCCCAGTCTTATCAACATAATGGAAATAGTGTGGACATGGATAGAGAAATGTCCGAATTAGCTGAAAATCAAATTTACTATCAAGCATTGACAGAGCGTTTAGGCGGTAAATTTAACTCATTAAAAACAGTCATCCAAGGAGGAAGATAAGGGTGTCCATTTTTCATAGTATGAATATTACTTCCTCTGCTTTAACTGCACAACGATTAAGAATGGATGTTGTTTCTTCAAATATGGCCAATGTCGATACGACAAGAGGAAAGCTGGTAAACGGGCAATGGGAACCATATCGCCGAAAAATGGTGGTGGCCCAGCCAAATGAATCGTTTGCGAGTGCTCTTCATCATGCCTTAAGCAATGATTCCCGGGCTGTGGGAAACGGGGTAAAAATCACGAAAATCGTGGAAGACGAGACGCCATTTAAACTTGTGTATAACCCGGAGCATCCAGATGCGGATGATCAAGGATATGTAAAAATGCCCAATGTCGATCCCTTAAAGGAAATGGTAGATTTAATCAGCTCTACACGCTCATACGAAGCGAATGTCACGGTACTGAATGCGACAAAGGGAATGCTTATGAAAGCATTGGAAATTGGCAAATAGGAGAGAAGATAGATGATTCAGTCAGTCATTAATAATAGTCAAGCAGCCTCCCTTTCACCATCGAATGTGAAACCGGCAGCCACGGTAAATGAAACAACCCAATCATTTAGTTCCTTTTTAAAACAATCTATCAATCAATTAAATGAATCACAAACCGCTTCAGATACGGCTACCGAAAAATTGGTGAAAGGCGAGCCGATCGATTTACACCAAGTAATGATTGCATCACAGAAGGCAAGCATCATGCTTCAAACTGCCATCGAAGTTCGAAACAAAGCGGTAGAGGCTTATCAAGAAACGATGAGAATGCAAGTATAATGAATCTTTTTCGCTTTGTTTTACAAAATAGCCTGTGAGCGGTTATTAGATAGAGAAAGAATAACCGGGGGATTCCGATGAACGAAAAATTATTAGCTTACAAAGAAAAGACAAAAGAATATTGGAGCAGCAGATCGAAGCGGCAAAAAGGACTGCTAATAGGCGGTCCGCTTGCCGTCGTCTTTTTTGCTGCCGTCATTACTTATATGCTTTCAAAAGATACGTTTGTTCCTCTTTATAGTAATCTATCACCACAAGAAACCGGCCAAATCAAAGCGGAGTTGGATGGGAGAGGAATAAAATCTCAATTATCGGATGACGGAAAGACCATTTCTGTTCCCGAAGAGGTAGTCGATACGCTAAAAGTCGAACTTGCGGCTGAAGGGATTCCGAAAAGCGGGAGTATCGATTACTCTTTTTTTAGTCAAAATGCCGGATTTGGCATGACTGATAATGAATTCAATGTACTAAAAGTAGATGCCATGCAAACGGAAATTGCAAACCTAATGAAAAACATTGACGGTGTAAACGATGCGAGTGTCATGATTACACTGCCGGAGAAAAGCATTTGGGTAAATGATCAGACCGAGGAGGCATCCGCCTCTATTGTATTAAACACAAAACCGGGATATGAATTTGATGAACAGCAAGTAAAATCTTTATATCATCTTGTTTCTAAAAGTGTTCCGAACCTACCTACCGATAATATCGTCATCATGAACCAATATTTTGAGTATTTTGACCTAAAAAATAAAGAAAATTTCTCCGAAACTAGTTCTTTTGTCGCTCAACATGAGATGAAGAAAGAAATAGAACGTGACATTCAACGCCAAGTGCAACAAATGCTCGGCACAATGATGGGATATGATAAAGTTGTCGTCTCAGTCACTGCGGATGTGGATTTTACAAAAGAAAATCGGGAAGAAAATATAGTAGAGCCTGTTGATAAGGAAAATATGGAAGGGATTGCGGTCAGCGTTGAACGTATTACAGAAACGTATACGGGAGACGGTGCTCAGGCAGCCGGCGGTATTGAGGGAACAGGTGAAAATGATATTTCTAGTTATCAAGAATCGAATGCAGCCGGCTCCAATGGGGATTACGAACGAGTGGAGGAACGCATTAATAACGATGTAAACCGAATTCGAAAAGAAATCGTCGAGAGCCCGTATAAAGTTCGTGACTTGGGCATCCAAGTGATGGTAGAACCGCCTAATCCTAACAACCCCGATTCGTTATCAGAAGAGCGGGTGGATGATATTACTCAAATACTCGGTACGATTGTAAGAACGACAGTACAACAGCCAGAAACAGAGACACAACTGACAAACGAAGAAATTGCTGACCGTGTTGTGGTATCCGTTCAGCCGTTTAACGGTAAACCGCAGATGGAAGAAACAGAAACATCGGAAATCCCGATGTGGATGTATGCTGTAGGAGCCGGCTTAGTTATCGTCATTCTTATTTTGCTGTTCCTGTTATTTAGAAGAAAACATAAGGAAGAGCCAATTGACGAGTACGAAGAGACATTTATGCCGCTGAAAGACGCTGAGATGGAAGAAGAATTACCGTTAACAGAATCACAGCAACGCCGTCAAAAACTGGAACAGCTGGCAAAAGACCAACCGGAAGAATTCGCCAAACTGTTGCGTACTTGGATTGCTGAGGATTAAGAGGGGGAAGTCAAATGGGAAAAACAGATCAGAAAAAAGAGTTGACGGGGAAGCAAAAGGCCGCTGTCTTGCTCATCTCACTTGGACCTGATGTGTCAGCACAAGTATATAAACATCTATCGGAAGAAGAAATTGAACGCTTGACTCTCGAAATCTCGGCAATGAGGAAGGTAGATGCAGACATTAAAGACTCTATCATGGAAGAGTTTGAACAAATTGCCCTTGCGCAAGATTATATTGCACAAGGAGGAATTGGGTATGCGAAAACAGTTCTGGAAAAAGCACTCGGTTCAGAGCAGGCGTCAATGATTATTAATCGCCTGACATCTTCACTGCAAGTTCGTCCATTTGATTTTGCCCGCAAAGCCGATCCTAAGCAAATCTTGAACTTTATCCAAAACGAGCATCCGCAAACCATTGCTCTTATTTTGTCTTACTTGGAGCCTGGGCAGTCAGGACAAATTTTATCCTCTCTTCCTCAAGAACAGCAGGCTGATATTGCCCGAAGAATTGCTTTAATGGATAGTACATCGCCGGATGTCATCAATGAAGTGGAACAAATTTTAGAACGGAAACTTTCTACCACCGTTACCCAAGACTATACTCAAACGGGTGGTGTGGAATCGGTTGTTGAAGTGCTGAATGGCGTTGACCGGGCAACTGAACGTACGATTTTAGATGCCCTTGAGATTCAAGACCCAGAGCTGGCGGAAGAAATCAAAAAGCGAATGTTTGTATTCGAAGATATTGTGGCGCTTGATAATCGTTCCATTCAACGGGTTATTCGCGATGTAAATAATGAAGACCTGCTGCTGAGCTTAAAGGTAGCAAGCGAAGAAGTCAAAGAGATTGTCTTTCGAAATATGTCAAAACGTATGGCCGACACATTCAAAGAAGAAATGGAGTTTATGGGTCCCGTACGTTTAAAGGACGTGGAAGAGGCACAGTCGAGAATTGTGGGGACGATCCGACGATTGGAAGAAGCCGGCGAAATTATCATAGCTCGAGGTGGAGGAGACGATATTATTGTCTAGTATCATAAAGTCTCAGTTTACTAACGACTATTCGAACAGGGAAAAAACCATACAAATTAAACGATTTGCTTCGGCAGCCCCAATTGAGCAAGAAGACGATTTTCGAGAGAGGTTGGAGCAAGAAGCCGAGAATCTTATTTTGGAAGCTCAGGCGAAAGCGGAAGCTATTGAACAGCAGTCACAAATGATGCTTTCACAAGTGAAGAGGCAAATTGAACATGATCAGCGACAGTGGGAGGAGGAACGACAAAGAATAGCCCAGGAAGCTAAGCAACAAGGATACGAGGAAGGGCTTCGTCAAGGTAAACAAGAAGGGCTGCAAGCTTATGAAACATTGCTTGATGAAGCAAGAGCAATGATTGAGCTTACCAAACAAGATTACTATTCTTATATGGAATCTTCTGAAGAAATCATTTTACATCTCGGTCTTGAAATTGCAGAAAAAATTATAGGGCAACAGTTGGCGCAAGATCCGGAAAAGCTTTTGTCTCTTGTCAGGACTGCACTTAAAGAAGTGAGGGAGCATAAGGAGATTCAGTTATTCGTCTCTGTTTCTTCTTACCCGTTCATTCAAGGATATAAAGAAGAGCTCATGTCTTTATTGAATGGGGAAACAAGTTTATTCATTTACCCGGATGAAGAGCTGGAAGATATGTCCTGTATTATTGAGTCATCATTTGGCCGTATCGATGCGAGCGTAGACAGCCAGCTTGATGAAATTAAAAAGCAATTAACGGATTTGCTGAAGGAAGATGTAAATGAGAGTTAAAGAGTTGATTAACGAAGTAAAGCATATTTCTTCTTTTAAGCGTTACGGCAAAGTAACGAGGGTCGTCGGTTTAATGATTGAATCGAAGGGTCCTGCCACTTCTATCGGTGACGTATGCTATATCCACATTGGACATTCCAATTCCCGTAAGCGAATCCAAGCGGAAGTGGTTGGTTTTAAAGAAGAGCATGTGATTTTAATGCCATATACATCTGTCCGGGATATTTCACCAGGCTGCATGGTAGAAACGACTGCAAAGCCGCTGCAAATTAAAGTGGGGGAAAGGCTTATTGGAAAGGTGCTCAATCCCCTTGGAGATCCATTAGATGGAAGCGGGTTGCCCCGAGGATTGAATCCTGTAATAACCGAACAATCTCCCCCCAATCCACTGGAACGTCCTCCTATTGTAGAGCCCATTGAAGTGGGTGTGCGTACAATTGATAGTTTATTAACTGTTGGAAACGGGCAGCGCATTGGTATATTTGCAGGAAGCGGCGTGGGGAAAAGTACGATGATGGGGATGATTGCCCGCAATACGAAAGCGGATTTGAACGTAATTGCTTTAATTGGAGAACGTGGGCGTGAGGTGCGTGAATTTATTGAACGTGATTTAGGGCCCGAAGGTTTAACACGCTCAATTGTAATTGTAGCCACCTCCGATCAGCCTCCGTTAATGAGAATTAAAGGGGCATATACGGCAACGGCCATTGCGGAGTACTTTCGAGATCAAGGGTTGAATGTCATGTTTATGATGGATTCGGTTACCCGTGTGGCGATGGCTCAGCGTGAAATCGGATTGGCTGTTGGGGAACCGCCGACGACAAAAGGGTATACGCCTTCCGTCTTTGCTATTTTACCAAGCCTATTGGAAAGAACGGGGACGAATCAACGAGGATCAATCACAGCATTTTATACAGTGCTTGTGGATGGGGACGACATGAATGAACCGATTGCAGATACGGTACGAGGCATTGTGGACGGCCATATCGTGCTCGACCGCAGCTTGGCCAACAAGGGTCAGTATCCGGCCATCAATGTGTTAAAAAGCGTTAGTCGCGTCATGAATAATATCGTTTCTCTGGAGCATCGAAAAGCCGCGGAAAAGCTGAGAGATTTATTGTCAACTTATATGGATTCTGAAGATTTAATCAGTATTGGTGCCTATAAACGGGGTTCTTCCCGTGAAATAGATGAGGCCATTCATTACTATCCAAAAATCATTTCATTTTTGAAGCAAGGAACCGACCAAAAAATCTCGATTCATGAAAGCGTTCAAATGCTCCATGCTCTCATTGAGGAAGGTAATTGATTATGGCTTATCAGTATAAATTCGACCGAGTAATGTCCATCAAGGAAAACGAAAAAGACCGTTTAATGGCAGAATACAACGAAGCCGTGCAGGAATTTGAGAAAGTAGGGCAGCAACTGTACGAATATTTAAAACAAAAAGAACAATTGATTGATGAACATGCTGCAAAAATGAGAATGGGACTATCGATTATGGACGTGAAACAGTTCCAGCTTTTTATCGCCAACCTAGAAAAAATGATTGCCGTTTATCAGCAAAAAGTGATGTCGGCACGTCAAACCATGCAACTGGCAGAGCTGAAGCTGCGCGATAAAAACATGGAAGTGAAGAAGTTCGAAAAAATGAAGGTGAAAGATTTTCAAAGATACAAAGAGACGCAAAAAGAGCTGGAGTCAAAACAAATGGACGAAGTGTCAATCCAGCAATATATGCTTAAGGGGAATTAGGTGAAAGTGTGGGTAAAGCACAAGGGATGTTAGAAGAGGAAAAGAAGCACAGTAAGCTGCAAGTATTTTTCTTTGTGATTTTTATTCCACTCGTCTTTACGATAATGATGGTTTATGTTCTGTTAACACTTTACGGTGTGGATGTTAATGGAAAAATGAAAGAAGCAGTCAAGGACCTTCCGATTATTTCTAAAGAAGAACAGAAAGAACAAGAAGTGGAAGAACTAAATCTACAAAAATCACAGGATATTAAACAGCTGGAGACTTCCTTACAAGAAAAAAAGAAGAAAATACATGATATGCAAGACAAACTCAACGAAAAAGATTTAGAAATTGAAAATTTGCAAATTCAGGTTCAGCGTCTCAACGAACAACTGGCGGAAGCCGATAAGAAAAGAGAGGCGGAACAAACAGGGCTAAAAGAAATGGTATCGGTGTACGAAAAAATGGCTCCGAAAAAAGCGGCTCTCATCATTTCAGAACTGGAAGAAGATAAGGCAATGATGCTGCTCTCACAGTTTAAGCCCGACAAGCTTTCTGCCATATTGGAAAAAATGGATCCGCCTATAGCAGCTAAATATACGGGGCTTCTATCCAAAGAGGTTTCAGAAAATGATTAGCTATTGAAAGGAGGTGAACGTATGAACGGCGTTATTTCTATCGTTCATAGCATCGTATCAGGCAATAGCCGCCCTTCCTCAGGCTCCTTTCAAAAAGAAGCATCGGCCGGGTTTGGTACCATACTAGCTGAAATCCAAGGGAAGGAAATGTTGCCGGCATTAGATAGTACCCGACATAACACTCCTCTAAACGTGGATGAAGATGTTTTACCGATGTTAAGTGAAATGACTCTTAACACAATAAGGAACATGGAAGGGCCAGAGTCGGCCCAGCAAGCGAACGGAGAATCAATTCAAGACTTTATATACGGATTAATTGAACAGTTACAGGTTGACCTTGCTCAAGATAGAGGGCTATTAGAGGATATGATTTTACAAATCCAGCAATTCATTCAAAATCCACATTCAATCGATTCAGCCAATTTGCTGGACCATGCTCAGCTGCAGCAATTAACCGATGTAGAACAGTTGACAGATAATATGGAGACTAGACCGGCCTTTGCAGCAATGTATGTATTATTAAAAGGGTTAGCCCAGGTGGTACCCAATACCCAAGAACAGCTCAAACAATTCAAGCAAGAAATAAACGGCCAACCAATGCCATCGTTAGCGCAAGTGGGAGAGTTAATGAAGAAATTGGAAGTCCGGCTTCAATCAATGAATTCAAGGAACTCATTTAACCAGACGAATGGTACAAACAAATTTCTTGGACATACGTATCCTTTGACGGGGATAACGAACGGTGGGAAATTCTCTTCGCAGCAGCTGATGAATGGACCAATGCCATTTAACAATGGGGTTATGCAGACAAGCCTAATGGATAATCAACTGACAAAACCAATGCAAAGCGTGAACTTAGCGGGAAATGCAGATCTAATCACATCATCTGAAACGGATCACGTTGTGGCAGCCTTGCCGATGAGTAAAGTCGAGCAGTTCGTGCTGCATATAGGGCAAATAAATGGAAAGACGGATTCGGCTAAGCTTTATCAGGAGTTTCAGCAAATTTTAGCTAAAAGCACTTTTGCACAAAATGTCAACAATTCGAGGCTAACGATTCGACTCGCACCAGAGCATTTAGGTTCGCTGAAAATCGAATTAATCAAACAGGATCAAGTGATGATCGCAAAAATGATAACCTCGACACAGCAAGCAAAAGAGCTTCTTGAATCACAATTATCTTCTTTAAAGCAAGCACTTATAAATGCGCACATTCAAGTAGAGAAAATAGACATTCAACAACAATTTCAACCATTGGAACGGTTTCTGACTCAGCCGGATCAGCAGCAGGGGCAATCCCAGCAGCATTCAAAGTCCAATGAACAAAAGGAAGACAAGGAAGAGAATGAAGAGTCAAAAAGCTTTTTGAGTTCTCTAGAAGAAGAATTACTAAATATTAATGTTTAGGTGATAGACATGGCCAACACAATAGACTCAAGTTTATATTTAGCAAACTACGAGAAAAAAACGCGCCAAACAGGTACAGATGTTTTAGGAAAAGATGACTTTCTGAAGATTTTGATGGTGCAGCTGCAAAATCAGGACCCATCCAACCCGTTAGAAGATAAAGACTTTATCGCTCAAATGGCACAGTTCTCAACATTAGAACAAATGACGAATATGGCGCATTCATTTGAGACATTTGCCCAGCAACAAAATGAGTCGAATTTAATCAACTATCAGCACATGATGGGAAAAGACGTAAAGTGGCACAAAATAGTTGAAGATGAAGATGGGAACGAAAAGGTAGAACAAGGAACGGGGATAGTCCAATCTCTTCTATATAAGGATGGAACTGTTGAATTTACATTAATGGACGGGACGGTTCTAAGTCCTGCTAACATCTCTGAAGTACATGAATTGTCAAATGAAAATTACATGGTGCAAGCAAGTCAATTAATTAATAAAAAGTTGACCTGGATGGATGAAAATGGAGAAAATCAAGAAGCAGCTGTTTCTTCCGTTATTTTTAAAGGGGGAAAAGCAACATTTGTAATGGACGACCATCATCAATCGAACATTACCATGGATCAAGTAATTAAAATCAGTCAATAAATTTAAAGGAGGTGTGCTAGTGGATAGGCGAATTGTTCACGGTTTTCACACGACTCCTATTCCAAGACCTTCCATCAAGAGAAACATAGAGACAACTAGTTACTCGTTTAAAGATCAATTTCGTAATGAAATCGAAAAAACAGAGCTGAAAATCAGCAAACATGCCAAACAGAGAATGAATGAACGTGATATACAAATTGAGGATAATGAATGGGCCCAGCTTCAGGAGAAGGTGACGGAAGCAAAGAAAAAGGGTGTAAACGATTCTCTTGTTTTAATGAAAGACGTGGCACTTATCGTAAGTGCTAAAAACAACACGATTGTAACTGTCATGAATCGAGAAGAAACAAGGTCTCAAATTTTCACAAATATCAATGGAACAATAGTGATTGAATAAGCTGGACCTAAGTATGAGGGGGCTTGGGCTGTTGACCGACTGATGCAGCCAATAAACGAAGGGAGAAAATAAGATGTTACGATCCATGTATTCAGGAATAAGCGGGATGAAAAATTTTCAAGTAAAGCTTGATGTTATAGGTAATAACATTGCCAATGTCAATACATACGGCTTTAAAAAGGGAAGAACGACGTTTAAAGATATGGTGAGCCAACAGATTTCCGGAGCAAGTGCACCTGGAAATGGAAAAGGCGGCGTGAATCCCAAACAAGTTGGTTTAGGTGCGCAAATCGGAACAATTGACACCGTTCATACACAAGGAAGTTTGCAAACAACTGGGAGAACATTGGATTTGTCTGTTTCGGGTGATGGCTTCTTTGTTTTAGGGAATGGATCTTTAAACGCGGCTGGAACCACAGTCAATAGTGTCTCAAATGAAACTTATACAAGGGCTGGTAACTTTTACTTGGATAAAAATGGATATGTTGTTAATGCAGATGGACTTTATTTGTTAGGTGATGCTACTCCTGGAACAACGGCTTCAGCCGGTGATGCAATAAAAATCCCCACCACAGCAAAGAGTTTTAGCATTGGCGCAGATGGCACTGTTAATTATGTAGATGGATCGGGTAATCTGCAAACTGCAGGCAGAATTGCAGTAGCCAAGTTTTCGAATAATGATGGATTAGAAAAAGTCGGGCAAAATTTATTCAAAAATACGGCTAATTCGGGAAATGCTAACATTGAAATTCCAGGTGGAACTGGGGGAGGCGGTACAATCGTAGCCGGTACTCTTGAAATGTCCAATGTCGACCTTTCGGAGGAATTCACCGAAATGATCGTGGCACAACGCGGTTTCCAGGCCAATACTCGTATCATTTCAACATCAGACCAAATTTTGGAAGAACTAGTAAACTTGAAACGATAGTTTTATAGTCTAAAGGGGGGAACAGCCCGGGGGAGAATATTTCCCGGGCGCCTGTAAAAATGATTGCAGTTACGCGACTGAATGGTAAATCATTTATGTTAAACGCCCTTTATATTGAACAAATTGAATCGTTTCCTGACACAACGATTGCGTTGACGAATGGGAAAAAATTTGTCGTTCGGGAATCGGTTGAAGAAGTGAACGAACTCATCACTTCTTTTTATCGAAAAGTCAATATAATAGGATGGCAAGATAGCGTGGAGGGGTAGTTCTTGTTTAAAAATAAACTGGTCAATATTATGCTCATCATTTTATTGGCTCTCACTCTTGTTGGGACTGTTGCGGTTATCATGGTTTTAAAGTTAACTAATGTAGAAGAATCAGCAGAACCAAGTGCAAAGGAGTTAGTAGAGTCAACAGTTAGTATTGAAGAAATTACAACTAATTTGCTCAATGATCAATTTATTCGCATTTCTTTTACCATCCAAACTGATGGGAAAACGGCAAAAAAAGAGTTGGAAATGCGGGATTTCCAAGTTCGGGATGTGATCATTAAAGAATTGTCCGATATGAAAGCCGAGCAATTTCAAGGACAAAAAGGTGTTGTAGAGCTAGAAGAACGGTTGAAAGTGAAAATCAATGAACTCATGCAAGAAGGAAAAGTTGTAAAAGTATATACAACCTCCAAAATGTTGCAGTAATCGTAAATATGCTTTGAGGAGGTGAGGGTGTTGGCTGGTGAAGTTTTATCACAACATGAAATAGACGCCCTGCTGTCGGCCCTGTCGACAGGGGAAATGAATGCCGAACAGTTAAAGAGTGAAGAGAACGAACGAAAAGTGAAAGTTTATGATTTTAAAAGGGCACTACGGTTTTCGAAAGATCAAATTAGGAGTTTGACGCGTATTCATGAAAACTTTGCCCGTATGTTATCCACGGTTTTGTCGGCAAGACTGCGCACGATCGTTCAAATATCTGTGGCTTCCGCCGACCAGATTCCATATGAAGAATTCATTCGGTCCGTTCCCAAAATGACCATCTTGAACGTGATTGAAATGCCGCCGCTTGAAGGGCGTGTTATTATGGAAGTGAATCCAAACATCGGATATGCAATGGTGGATCGTGTACTGGGCGGCAGAGGAGAAAGCATTAATAAAATTGAAAGTTTGACAGAGATTGAAACAAAATTATTAACGGCTTTATTCGACCGTGCTTTAGATAGTTTTCAGGAAGCCTGGGGCGGGATGGTGGATATTAATCCTTCATTATCCGACTTTGAAATCAATCCTCAGTTTTTGCAGATGATTTCACCAAATGAAACAGTTGTGGTCATTGCGCTCAATACACAAATCGCGGATACGACGGGGATGATTAATATTTGTATCCCTCATGTAGTGCTGGAGCCCATTATACCAAAGCTTTCGGTCCATTACTGGATGCAGTCGGCTAAAAAGGAACCGGCACCTTATGAACTGGAACTCTTACATAAGAAAATTCAAGTTGCTGAGCTGCCTGTAGTGGCGGAACTTGGTTCGGCGGATATTTCCGTTCAAGAGTTTTTAATGTTAGATGTAGGGGATGTTATCCGGTTGAATCAGGGAATTGACCATCCATTGACCATAAAAGTAGGAAGCATACCCAAATTTACAGCACAACCTGGGAAACTCAAAAGAAAGTTGGCTGTGCAAGTTTTAGAAGAAATAAAAGGGGGGGACAGCGATGATGAGTGACGACATGCTTTCACAAGATGAAATAGATGCGCTTTTAAGAGGAAGTGCGTTTGATGACGATATAGCTTCAAAGGAAGCGGATATTCCCCCTATAGATGATTATTTTTCAGAAATGGAAAAAGACGCTCTTGGGGAAATCGGAAATATTTCTTTTGGAAGTTCTGCAACAGCGCTTTCTACTTTGCTCAATCAAAAAGTAGAAATTACAACACCGGGTGTGGATGTGGTGATGAGGAACAATTTGTCTGCAGAGTTTCCAAACCCGTATGTTGCTATTGAAGTAAAATACACAACTGGTTTTTTAGGCAGTAACTTGCTTGTAATCAAGCAAAGCGATGCGGCTATCATTGCCGATTTAATGTTGGGTGGTGACGGCACGAATCCTTCTGGATTGATGGATGAAATTCAATTCAGTGCTGTTCAGGAAGCGATGAATCAAATGATGGGTTCTGCAGCGACGTCCATGTCAACGGTCTTTAATAAAAAGGTAGATATCTCTCCACCGAGTTTAGAGTTGTTAAATCTCATGGAAGGGGAAGGAGCGGACAAAATACCGCCTGATGATGTGTTGGTCAAGGTATCGTTTCGCTTAAAAATCGGTGATTTGATCGATTCGAACTTAATGCAATTATTACCGGTGAATTTTGCGAAACAATTAGTGGATGATTTACTGAATCCCCATATGGATACACTTGGAGAAGTCTCTCAGCCATCACCAAGTTTTTCGGAACCAAGCCCAAGCGTGTCACAAATGTCGTATCAGGGGCCGGTGAGACAAGAAACGGTACAGGTGCCTGAAATGCCGCACCCTTATACGATGCCGCCAGCCCAGCCGACGGCTGTTCAGCAACAAGCAGCACCGCAGCATATTAATCAGCCGTCGTATCCTGTGGATATACAGCCAGCGGCATTTTCAAGCTTTGAGAGTGCAGCAGTTCCAGAAATGGAAACAAGGAATCTGAACATGTTGTTAGATATTCCTCTTCAGGTTACCGTTGAGCTTGGCAGAACGAAAAGAACGGTGAAGGATATTTTAGAACTTTCATCAGGTTCAATTATTGAATTGGATAAATTGGCAGGGGAACCCGTTGATATTTTATTAAATAATAAGTTGATTGCCAAAGGTGAAGTAGTGGTAATTGAAGAGAATTTCGGAGTGCGGGTAACTGATATTGTCAGTCAAAAAGATCGCATTAATAAATTACGTTAAGGTAAGTAGGAGGAAGATAGAAATGTCAAAACGGATTTTAATTGTAGATGATGCAGCGTTTATGCGTATGATGATCAAGGATATCTTGTCAAAAAATGGTTATGATGTTGTGGCGGAAGCAGCAGATGGTATGCAAGCCATTGAAAAATATAACGAGCATCAACCAGATTTGGTTACTATGGATATTACGATGCCTGAGATGGACGGCATTACAGCTTTAAAGGAAATCAAGAAAATCAACCCGTCAGCGAAAGTCATCATGTGTTCAGCTATGGGACAACAAGCAATGGTCATTGATGCTATTCAAGCAGGAGCAAAAGATTTTATCGTAAAGCCGTTCCAAGCAGACCGTGTAATTGAAGCCATTTCAAAAACATTAGCGTAAATTCAAAAGAAGAGAGTGACAGATATTTTGCGACATCCAATCTTTGCATACATCATCCTGTCATTCATTTTAGCGATTGCTCCGCAAACCCAAGTGTTGGCGGAGCAATCGCCGCTATCTGTCAAAGAATGCTTGGAACAGCCTGAAAAATGCCAAGATGCCAACAAACAAGAGCCTGATGAGCAAAATTCTGACAATGCTGAAACGGCCAGCATCGTTTCAGCATGGGATTTTGTAAAGATGTTTTTGGCTTTTTTGTTTGTTCTCGCTTTGTTATATGCCCTTTTGAAACTATTGAATAAACGTAACCGAGTATTCCAGGCAAATCGCGTTTTTCAAAATTTAGGGGGCACACCTTTGGGGGGGAATCGCTCCATCCAAGTTGTAAAAGTAGGAGAACGCATCTTAGTAATCGGTGTAGGGGATTCTGTTCAGCTGCTGACAGAAGTAAAGGATGAACAGGAGAAAGAACGGCTTTTCCATTCGCTAGATCAAGCGAATGGTTTACAAGGCGAATTTAAAGTGATTTTGCCAAGTTTGTTTGATAAGAGAAAACATCGGACAGATGGTGCGCAAGCTGATTTTAGCAGCATGTTAAAAGAGAAGATGAATGAGATTTCCAATCAGAGAAAAAACGCGATGAAGGAATTGGAAAGGAACGACCGAGACAATGAATGAATTTATGGAAATTTTCAGCACGAGTGATCCGTCGAACGTATCCACTTCTGTTAAATTACTTTTATTACTAACCGTTCTTTCTCTTGCTCCCAGCATCTTAATTTTAACGACGTGCTTTACACGCATCGTCATCGTCTTGTCATTTGTCCGTACCTCGTTAGGTACACAGCAAATGCCGCCAAATCAAGTCATTATTGGCCTTTCTTTGTTTTTGACGTTTTTCATCATGAGCCCTGTATTCTCACAAGTGCATAAGGAAGCACTGGAGCCGCTGTTTGACGAAAAAATCACATTGGAAGAGGCGTATGAAAAAGCGGCTGTTCCAATGAAGGAGTTTATGAGCAAGCAGACGAGACAAAAGGATTTGGCGTTATTTTTAGAATATACGAATGCACCGAGACCCGACTCCATTAAGGATATTCCGTTGTCGGCACTTGTCCCGGCATTTGCCATCAGTGAAATGAAAACGGCTTTTCAAATTGGATTTATGGTATTTATTCCATTTTTAGTCATCGATATGATTGTAGCGAGCGTTTTAATGTCTATGGGGATGATGATGCTTCCACCTGTCATGATTGCCCTGCCATTTAAAATATTATTGTTCGTATTGGTGGATGGATGGAATTTAGTCGTGAAATCCTTGCTGTTAAGCTTTCAATAGGTGAGAGAAATGAGTAGTGAATTTATCATATCATTAGCAGAAAAAGGAGTTTATACCATCTTAGTGGTTTGCGGGCCGCTTTTACTATTGGCGCTTGCTGTAGGTTTGATTGTCAGTATCTTTCAAGCTACGACTCAAATTCAAGAACAAACCCTGGCTTTTGTGCCAAAAATTGTGGCTGTTTTTTTAGGTATTGTGTTTTTCGGTCCATGGATGTTAGCGAGAGTACTGACGTTTACGCATGATATATTGGCTAATCTTCATCAATATGTAGGATGACGATGGACGGACTGCTTTCTTATTTTCCCGCTTTTTTACTTATTTTGGTCCGAATTGCATCGTTTTTGGTAACAGTACCTGTATTCTCATATCGTAACATCCCGACCTCTCATAAAATTGGATTGTCCGTTTTATTATCATTCATTCTTGTGACGACGCTTGATTTACCGGCATTAGAAATCGATGATGAATTTATTTTACTTGTGTTAAAAGAAAGTATCGTCGGCCTATCACTTGGTCTTATTGCTTACATTGCGATCATGTGCATTCAAATAGCGGGAGGGCTTATTGATTTTCAAATGGGGTTTGCAATGGCAAATGTCATCGATCCTCAAACAGGAGGGCAAAGCCCTATATTCGGGCAATATTTGTATATCTTTTCCTTGTTGTTCCTACTTTCCATTGATGGCCATCACTTGTTGATTCAAGGTATTTATCATAGCTATCAAATTATTAAAATAGATGATTTATCTCTTTCGATGGGGCAGGAACCATTTGTCAAATTTATTGTCAAAACGTTTGCGACCATGTTTTTAACAGCCGTTCAAATGTCTCTTCCAATTGTAGGGTCCATTTTCTTAGTAGACCTTGCATTGGGAATCATGGCACGCACAGTTCCGCAATTAAACATTTTTGTAGTAGGTTTTCCGGTTAAAATCATTATTTCATTTGTGCTGTTAATTGTGGTCATGGGAAGCATGTTCATGGTCATTCAGCGCATTTTTGAGCAAATGCTTTATGCCATGAGAACATTAATGAACATTCTGGGAGGATAAGGTTATCCATGTTACGCTTAAATCTGCAATTTTTCGCCGGTGAAAAAACCGAAAAAGCGACTCCGAAAAAGCGGCAGGAATCTCGTAAAAAAGGACAAGTGGCCAAAAGTCAGGATGTTAATACAGCACTTGTTCTTCTGCTCATTTTTTTATATTTCGCGTTTGGAGCCAAAACGCTGTTAAAGCAATTTATGGATCTTATCACCCACAGTTATGAACAATATTTGCTGCTGGATTTAACAGAAAAAAATATTATGTTCATCTTGTTTGACTTGCTGCCTGAAATTGCGGTTGCAATTGGACCTATTATGTTGGTTGCGTTAATAGGTGGAATTGCAACGAATTATATGCAAATCGGTTTTTTATTCTCAACGGAAGCATTGAAACCGAATTTAAATAAAATTAACCCGATCAGCGGAGCGAAACGAATTTTCTCCGTTCGAGCCCTTGTGGAATTATTGAAATCCATTTTAAAAATTACCCTTGTAGGGGCAGTTACATTCGCCATTCTTTGGTTAAATCGGGATGAAGTGCTCTTGCTCGCTCAAAAAGGATTGATGGATGGACTCATCGTTCTTGCAAAGCTTGTCTTTCAAATGGGGGTGGCAGCATCCATCGTCCTGCTTTTCCTATCGCTTTTAGATTATTTTTATCAAAAATATGACTTTGAAAAGAGCATCCGAATGTCCAAACAAGACATTAAGGATGAGCATAAAAACATCGAAGGCGATCCGCAAATTAAATCAAAAATTAAGCAAAAGCAACGTGAAATGGCCATGTCCCGCATGATGCAGGAAGTGCCGAATGCAGATGTCGTCATTACCAACCCAACGCATTATGCCATTGCCCTTAAATATGATGAGGAAAAAATGGATACGCCTTTTGTCGTAGCGTGTGGAGTGGATTATATAGCACAAAAGATCAAAGGGATTGCCCAAAGCCATGATATTGTCATGGTGGAAAATCGTCCGCTTGCAAGAGCCTTATATGAGCAAACCGATGTCGGGGATCCGATCCCAGAAGAATTTTTCAAAGCGGTGGCGGAAATTTTGGCCTACGTATATCGAATTAAAAATAAAGTTTGAGAAAGACCCGTCGTTTCATTGGCTAATTAAGGCGTATACAAATTACAGCCAGCCAATTTTTTTTGACAGTAAGGAGAGAATAGTAAATGTCAGCAAGAGATTTGCCTGTTATTTTAGGTGTTGTCCTTATTATTGTTATGCTTGTTATTCCGTTGCCGACATGGCTGCTTAGTTTTTTAATCATGATTAATATCTCTCTTGCCCTATTGGTTTTATTGGTATCAATGAACATGAAAGAACCGCTGGAGCTTTCTGTTTTTCCTTCCTTATTATTGATTTTGACATTGTTTCGTTTAGGTCTGAACGTCTCGACAACACGTTCCATTTTATCGACAGGTGAAGGCGGCGGGGTCGTCGAAGCGTTCGGGCACTTTGTAATCGGGGGAAATCCGCTTGTGGGTTTTGTCGTGTTCTTGATTTTAATTATCATTCAGTTTATCGTGATCACCAAAGGCGCAGAGCGTGTATCAGAGGTAGCGGCCCGTTTCACCCTTGACGCAATGCCGGGGAAACAGATGAGTATCGATGCGGATTTGAATGCGGGGATGATTTCTGAACAGCAGGCTATTGAACGAAGAAAGAAAATCCAGGGAGAAGCGGACTTTTACGGAGCAATGGACGGTGCGAGTAAGTTCGTAAAAGGAGATGCGATTGCCGGGATCATTATTACGATCATTAACATCATTTTCGGGATTATCATCGGGATGATGCAAATGGGGATGTCCATCGGGGAAGCCTCTCAAAAGTTCACGTTGTTAACGATAGGAGACGGGTTAGTGAGCCAAATTCCTGCTCTTATGATATCAACGGCAACCGGGATCATCGTGACGAGGGCCGCATCAAACGGAAACTTGAGCCAGGACATTACAGGGCAATTGTTTTCCTTTCCGGGAATGTTATACGTAACGGGAGGAACAATTGCTGTTTTAGGACTGATTACACCTATTAGTGATATCGTGACTTTGCCTATTGCCCTCTTACTAGCGGGAGGTGGATACTTTATTTCCCGTGCACAAACGACGCCGGTTCAATCAGATGGCTCAATTGAAGAAGAAGAGTTACAAGCTGATGAAATGAAAAGCCCTGAAAGCGTCGTTAACTTATTGAGTGTCGATCCCATTGAATTCGAATTTGGATATGGGCTCATTCCATTGGCTGACACGAACCAGGGAGGAGATCTATTGGATCGTATCGTCATGATTCGCCGTCAGCTGGCCCTTGAGCTTGGAATCGTCATTCCGGTTGTCCGAATCCGGGACAACATTCAACTGCAACCAAACGAATATCGCTTGAAAATTAAAGGAAACGAAATGGCAAGAGGCGAACTGCTGCTCGATCATTATTTGGCAATCAGCCCGGGAATTGAAGATGATTCATTGGACGGAATTGATACTATTGAACCTGCATTCGGCATGCCAGCAAAATGGATCAGTGAATCTGTTAAAGAGCAGGCTGAAATGTTTGGATATACCGTCGTGGATCCGCCTTCTGTTGTATCCACTCATATTACAGAAATCATTAAACTAAATGCCCATGAGCTTCTCGGGCGTCAAGAGACAAAACAGTTAATTGATCATCTGAAAGAATCGTATCCTATTTTAGTGGAAGAGGTGACACCAAGCCCGCTTTCAATCGGAGAGGTTCAGAAGGTGTTAGCAAATTTATTGAAAGAAAAAGTATCCATCCGGAATTTACCGGTCATTTTTGAGACACTGGCCGATTTTGGCAAGATGACATCAGATACTGATTTATTAACCGAATACGTTCGTCAAGGACTTGCCCGTCAGATTACGAACCAGTATGCGATTGAAGGAGAACCGTTAAAAGTAATGACACTGTCAGGCCGAATCGAAAAAGCATTGGCTGAAGGAGTCCAGCAAACAGAACATGGGAACTATCTATCATTAGATCCGCAAACATCCCAGTCCATTATTGAAAACATCGCTCAGCAAGCCGAACAAATGTCAATGCTTGAACAAACTCCGGTTTTATTATGTTCGCCTGCTGTCCGGATGTATGTAAAGCAACTGATTGAACGCTATATGCCGCAAGTGCCGGTGCTGTCTTATAATGAGTTGGAATCAAATGTCGAAGTACAAAGTGTAGGAGTGGTGAACATCGAATGAAAGTAAAAAAATATATGGCGTCTTCAATGCCTGAAGCCATGAATAAAATCCGAAAAGAGCTGGGCGATGATGCCGTTATTTTAAATTCGAGAGTGGTACACACGGGAGGAGTATTTGGCCTTTTTCGCAAAAAGAGCATTGAAGTCATTGCGGCCATTGACTCACGGCCTATCAATCCAAAGAAAAAGCAGCCGCCGGAAGAGAAGCCTATTTCGCCGTCTCTATCGCCCACCGCACAAAAACCAGGTGAGGATATCGTTCAGGAAATCAGCGATCTAAAAAAGATGCTCGAACAGCTTACCATCATGAAACACTCAGGGAATACGAAGCTCCCTGCAGAGGTAGAGGGAATTGTCCAAAAACTAAAAGAGCAAGAAGCCAGTGAACCAATAATTGAACAGTTAGTTCCGTCCCTGCTTGAGTTCTATTATTTAAACAAAGGACATGCAACCGAAAAAAAGCTTGTGCACTGGACGAAAACGTGGCTGCTTGAGAAGCTGTCCGCAGTTGAACCGTTTCAAGGAATTGATTTTGAAAAAAAATATATCAATGTAGTAGGGCCTACGGGTGTGGGGAAAACAACAACGTTAGCGAAAATGGCAGCTCAATGTGTTCTCAAATATCAAAAAAAAGTCGCTTTTATCACGACCGATACGTATCGAATTTCAGCCATCGACCAGCTTAAAACGTATGCTAACATTCTGAATGTTCCTATCGAGGTTTGTTACAGTAGGGAAGATGTGGAAAGAGCGATGGATGCCCTCGCATATTGCGATTTCATTCTCATTGATACAGCTGGGCGAAATTATCGTCAGCGGCAGTATGTAGACGACTTAAAGGGACTGTTTTCTTTTAATGAAGAGATGCAAACCCATCTTGTTCTATCATTAACAAGTAAATTGAAGGATATGGAGGACGTTTGTGAGCAGTTTTCAACAGTTCCTTTTGATTCTTTTATTTTTACGAAGGTGGATGAAACATCCACATACGGAGCCATGTTGAATATGGTGTTAAAGTACGGGAAAAGTGTCAGCTATATGACAAACGGACAGAATGTACCGGACGATTTGAAAGAAGTATCACGGGAGTACATGGTGAATTTAATGTTTGGAGAAATGTAAGATGACAATAAAAGACCAGGCTGAATCATTGCGTATGCAGCTTCAACATATACAACAATCAAAAGGGGCGAAGGCCATTTCCGTTTTAAGCGGAAAAGGGGGAGTCGGAAAATCGAATTTTTCGTTAAATTTTTCCTTGCAGTTATCTCAAAAAGGCTATAGCGTGTTACTATGTGATATGGATATAGGAATGGGGAATATTGATATTTTAATGGGACTTTCGACACCTAATACACTTGTCGATATGTTTGAAAAACAGCTGTCCATTCACGAGATTGTCCAAAAAGGCCCGGGTAATTTATCTTATATTGCCGGAGGGACAGGCATAACGTCCATTTTTGAGTTGTCTTCGCAAAGAGTGGAGCGGTTAATTTCTGAATTCAGCACTCTTCTGCAAGCATATGATTATGTTATTTTTGATATGGGCGCAGGCATGACACAAGGGATGATTCAATTTTTACGGGCGGTAAATGAAATTGTCATTGTCACAACACCTGAACCGACTTCTATCACGGATGCATATGCGACGATTAAATTTCTAAGCATGAATGACGTTTTGACAACATATTTACTTGTCGTGAATAAGACCGATACTCATGAAGAGGGGATATCCGTTTACAATCGTCTGAATCGTGTTATGCAGCAGTTTTTAAATAAGGAAGCTCATTTGCTGGGGTTAATACCGGATGATAAAGCGGTGGGCCGTGCAGTCATCAGGCAAGTTCCTTTTACGTTATTCGATCCGAAAAGCCATGCGAGCCAAGCGCTTGCGTCGATTGCTAATCGATATGTATCGAATACATTCAACAGGCTGCCTGAATCAAAACCTTTAAGCTTCATTGCAAAATTACGAAAACATTTCCTGGAAAGGTAGGATTCTGTTTTGGTGAAAAAGATAAAAATCCTCGTAGTGGACGATTCAGCATTTATGCGTAAAGTAATTACGGATTTTTTCAAAGAAGATCCTCGTTTGCAAGTTGTTGGTACAGCGAGAAACGGTCAAGATGCATTGCTTAAAATCGAAGAACTTCAGCCGGATGTCATGACGCTGGATGTGGAGATGCCGATCATGAATGGTCTTGAAACATTGGAACAGATCATGGGAAAAAATCCTCTTCCGGTTGTCATGTTATCGAGTACGACATACGAGGGTGCGTATAATACAGTATTAGCCATGCAATATGGTGCCATTGATTTTATCGCTAAACCGTCAGGAGCCATCTCTCTTGATTTACATAAAATAAAAGAGCAGTTGATTGAAAAAGTAGTATTGGCAAGTAAAGCGAATTTGCGTGCATTTAAAAAGAATGAATATGATCATTCTGTTCAAAATACTAGTTTAACGACCGTGAAAAATAGTAGAATAGAACTAGAAAAACCTCGGAAAATATCTGGAGAAGTTGAAAAGCAGGTCAAACGAGTTGTATGTATTGGCACGTCAACAGGAGGACCAAAGGCTCTTCAAGAGGTATTGTCCCATTTGCCGAGGGGGCTGAATGCACCTGTCTTAGTTGTGCAGCATATGCCTCCAGGCTTTACCAAATCTTTGGCCAATCGTCTAAATACCTTATCCGATTTAACCGTAAAAGAGGCAGAAGATGGAGAGATTTTACAAAAAGATACGGTGTATGTAGCACCGGGCGGCTATCATTTGACAGTAAGAAAAATGGGAACCGCGTTAACGGCACACCTTGATGCAACAGAATCGAGGAAGGGACACCGTCCATCCGTTGATGTACTATTTGAATCTATCAGCCAACTGAAAGAGTACAAAAAAATTGCCGTTATTTTGACGGGGATGGGGACAGACGGCACAGAAGGTCTTAAAGCTTTAAAACTGGCTGGAAACACGTATGCCATCGCAGAATCCGAAGAAACATCCATTGTGTATGGAATGCCTAAATCGGCGATCGGCACAAATCTAGTGGATAACATTCAGCCGCTTACATTCATTTCGAGTACAATTTCCCAATACTTACAGACATAATAGGGGGCAAGGCAAAATGGAAATGGCACAATATCTAGAAGTGTTCATTGAAGAAAGTAAAGAGCATCTCCAAAACATTAATGACCAGCTATTAGAGCTCGAGAAGAATCCGGAAGATTTAAATATCGTCAATGAAATCTTTCGTTCTGCCCATACATTAAAAGGGATGTCGGCAACGATGGGTTATGAAGATTTAGCCAATTTAACTCATCAGATGGAAAATGTGCTCGACGGCATTCGAAATAAACGAATTTCTGTAACGACGAAAGTACTTGATATCGTGTTCCAATCGGTAGATGACTTAGAAGCGATGGTTGAGTCCATTGCAAGCGGAGGTGACGGAAAGCGGAATGTAACGGAGGTCGTCGCTCAACTGAAAATGATTGAGAGCGGTCACGAAGCATCCATTTCAGTACCTGCCGCACCAGAAACGAACAACGATGAGAATCAAGAAGAGAAGGTGCAGGGACAAACGATTGAATACGACGAATTTGAAGCCACCGTTTTGGCACAATCGAAAGACAAAGGTTTTTCTCCCTATGAAGTGACAGTGACATTGAACGATAATTGTTTATTGAAGGCTGCCCGCGTTTATATGGTATTTGAAGTCCTCGAACAAATTGGCGAAGTTATTAAATCGGTTCCAGATACACAAAAGCTTGAAGAAGAACAGTTCGATTCAGTTTTTACAGTGGCTGTTGTTACTCAAACAGATCGTGAAGAAGTGAAGCAACGAATTTTAAAAGTTTCCGAGATTGCAAATGTTGAAATAAAAGATGTGAACGTGAGTGTTCCGCAAGTGAAAGAAGCAAATGAACCAGAAAAACCTAAAGTCGTTCCTGCAAAGGCAATTGTATCGGAAGAATCTTCTGTAAAAAAAGAGGCTTCGAAATCGGATCAAACGGGAAGTTCAAAACAGCATCATGCTCAAAAGACGATTCGTGTTAATATTGAGCGCCTGGATATTTTGATGAACTTGTTTGAAGAGCTCGTCATTGATAGAGGACGTTTAGAGCAAATTTCAAAAGAATTGAATAATAGTGAGCTTGATGAGACGGTTGAAAGAATGTCCCGCATATCCGGAGATTTGCAAAATATCATTTTAAATATGCGAATGGTTCCTGTGGAAACGGTCTTTAATCGCTTTCCGCGTATGGTTCGTCAGCTTGCCAGAGATTTAGGGAAACAAATCAATCTTGAAATCGTAGGAGCGGAAACGGAATTAGACCGAACAGTTATCGATGAAATTGGTGATCCGCTTGTTCACTTATTGCGCAACGCAATTGATCATGGTATTGAAACACCGGACATTCGCCGCGGCCAAGGGAAAGCTGAAGAAGGAACGATTCGTCTCAAGGCATACCACAGCGGAAACCATGTCTTTATTGATCTTGAAGATGACGGTGCGGGAATCAGCCGTGAAAAAGTTTTGAAAAAAGCGATTCAAAATGGGGTCATCTCCGAGCAGACAGCAGCCTCTCTTTCGGATAAGCAAGTATATGAATTAATTTTTTCATCCGGATTTTCAACAGCAGATAAAATATCGGATGTATCCGGACGCGGCGTAGGGTTGGATGTCGTAAAAAATACAATCGAGTCTCTTGGGGGGGCAGTGTCCATCGACTCAATGGAAGGCAGCGGGTCCATTTTTTCTATTCAGCTTCCGTTAACCCTTTCCATTATTTCTGTCCTGCTGATTGAAGTGGGAGCTGAAAAATATGCGATTCCGCTTTCATCCATTATTGAAACGGCTATTGTGAAAAAAGAGGATATTTTACATGCCCATAATCAAAAGGTAATTGATTTCCGAGGAAAGATTGTACCATTGGTGCATTTGAAGGAGATCTTTGATGTTCCGGTCGCTTGTGATGACGAAGAAATCTATCATTCAGTTGTCATTGTCCGTAAAGGGGAGAAGATGGCAGGTCTTGTCGTTGATTCGTTTATCGGTCAGCAGGAAGTGGTATTGAAGGCACTGGGGAACTATTTAAATAGTGTGTTTGCCATTTCAGGAGCGACGATTTTAGGAGATGGACAAGTAGCCTTAATTGTCGATTGTAACGCTTTAATTAAATAGAAAAGCGAAGGGAAGAAAAAATATGGAGATGAAAGTAATCGTTTTTCAATTGAACGATGAGGAGTATTGTATCCCTGTCAATGAAGTCCGCTCGATTGAAAAGCTTCAGCACATTACACGGGTGCCAAGGACCGCTCCTTATGTGAAGGGAGTCATCAACTTAAGAGGGGTTGTTACACCAATCATCGATCTGCGTACGCGCTTTCAATTAGGGCAGATGTCCTATAATGAAAACACCCGTATAATCATTGTTGCCATCGGAGACATGGAAGTAGGATTAGTGGTGGATGCGGCAAACGACGTCATTGACATAGATTCTACTACGGTCGAACCTCCTCCCGAAGTGGTGGGAGGGATTGAGTCTGACTATTTAAAAGGTGTCATTAAAATTGATCGCCGCTTGCTTATTTTATTAAATTTGCCGCGAGTATTAGAGATGAGTGAAGTCAAAGAATAATAGATGATAGAAGGGATTAGAATGGCGTTATTCCATCCTTTAAATTCAACCCATCTTGATGTGTTGAAAGAAGTGGGGAACATAGGGGCAGGGCATTCGGCTACCGCTCTTTCCCAGCTATTGAATCGGCGTATTGACATGAAAGTACCGGATGTCCAAATTATCAGCTTCAATGATATGATGGATATCGTCGGAGGAATCGAAAACATTGTGGTCAGTATTTTTTTACGGATAACCGGAGATGTGCCAGGCAGCATGTTTGTTATTCTTCCACTGGAAGAAGCGGGAATGTTCGTCCAAGAAATATTGAAAGACGACAGCGTCTCCTTTTTAACTCCTCCTTTTTCCGATTTGTCTTTATCGGCATTAGGAGAAATCGGGAATATTTTAGCGGGTTCTTATTTATCGTCCCTTTCTGATTTTACGAAGCTGCAGATGATGCCTTCTGTTCCGAGTCTTTGCATTGATATGGCGGGTGCTGTCATTGGAAATGGATTAGTGGAAGTTTCCCATGCAAGCGATTCGGCAATTATGATCGATACAATCATGTATGACGACGACGGTCAGACTCCTGCATTCAAAGGACATTTTTTGCTTGTTCCGGATCCGGACTCCCTTTCACCCCTATTTTACGCACTGGGAGTGGCTGATTATGTATAGCTTCCAAGTCGTGAAAGTAGGAATCGCAGAACTTGATATTGTGAAAGTCCCGAATCTCATTCGAACATCAGGGCTTGGTTCTTGCGTGGGAGCAGTCATATACGATTTACAAAGCGGGCTGGCTGGACTTGTACATGTCATGCTTCCTGATTCAACTTTGGCCAAAACGGGTATGATAAATGAGGCAAAATACGCAGATACCGCAATCGGTGTTCTTATTGAACAACTGCTGAAAAAAGGGGCCCAAAGGCGTCATTTAAAGGCCAAAATCGCGGGTGGTGCCCAAATGTTCCAGTTTGCATCATCTAATGACTTAATGAGAATAGGACCGCGAAATGTAGAAGCCGTCAAACATGAACTGAAAAAAAACGGTATTCCTCTCATAGCAGAAGATGTTGGCGGTAATAACGGTCGAACAATCGAGTTCAACCCTAAAACCGGTGTTCTCCAAATACGTACAGTCAACCGTGGGATAATGGAACTGTAGTTTGATCAAGAATCGTTTGTTATAATAAGTAAAGTCCAAGAGACCATTCGTCAGCATGAGGAAGGAGAGAGTTTATGTCACGTATGTCAACGGCTGATGAACAACAATATTGGCAAAAATGGATACACTCGCGTGATTCTCATGCAGGCAATGTGTTAGTACAAACCTATATGCCTCTTGTTCATTATCATGTACAGCGAATTTCGGTCGGTTTGCCGAAAAATGTAAATCGGGATGATTTAATCAGTCTGGGTTTAGTCGGCTTATATGATGCATTGGAGAAATTTGATTATGAACGGGAATTAAAATTTGATACATATGCGTCCTTTCGAATACGCGGTGCGATTTTAGATGGATTGCGAAAAGAAGACTGGCTGTCAAGAAGTGCAAGGGAAAAAGCCAAAAAGATTGAAGCCGCTTCCGAAAGGCTGGAGCAAAAGCATCTGCGGACTGTGACGCCGAAAGAAATTGCAGCAGAATTAGGGCTATCGGAGGAGGAAGTCATTCAAACAATGAATGAAGGCTTCTTTGCGAACGTATTGTCTGTAGAGGAACAGCCAAAGGATTTGGAAGAGCAGGAAAATCAATCATTTTCTTTAAAAGATGAAAAGATGCTGACACCTGAAGAAGATGTATTGCGAGAAGAACTTTACAGGGAGCTTTTGAATGGAATTGAACAGCTGAATGAAAAGGAACAGCTTGTCGTTTCCTTGTTTTATAAAGAAGAATTAACGTTCACAGAGATTGGACAAGTCCTTAGTTTGTCTACTTCCCGCATCTCACAAATTCATTCTAAAGCACTGTTCAAGATGAGAAATATTTTAGGGAAAATTATGTAAGAAAGAATGAGTGTAAGAGTATGGTGGCATGGATACTGATCGTCAGTTTTTTGTTACATGGCATATCGTTGCTGTTCATCGTCCTGTTATACACACGTTTTGTACGTTTAAAGGAGATGGAACAGACCCAATCAGCTATGATGAAGGAAATGGAAGAAGTGATCTCCGCTCATATAATGGAGATGAAAGAACAAAACGATGAATTTATTCAAAAGTTTGAACAAATGAAACGGAATCAGGGAAGTGCAAGGAAGAAAGAATCTCCCCCTCCCCCGAATATACCCGTTTTTGATAGGGTGAGCAGCCCGTCAGAGCAAGATTTCCTGCAAATGATGGAGACGAAAACAGCGGGTCGTGCAAATATTCAAGAGCCGTTCCCGAAGCAAGAAGACCAAATGATTGTGCCCGAATGGGACGGTAAGGAAGACTTGACTCCGGAACAAATAAAAAAATTGGCCATTTCTTTGCAAAAAAAAGGTTTAACAATTGAAGAAATCGCCAAACATTTACATAGAGGGAAAACAGAAATTGAATTATTGCTCGTTTTCAATAAGAATCTGTAATTTTCGCTTGCTTGTGAAATGGGAGTATGCTATATTTGTTCATGGTGTTAATACACACGTTCATGGATTCAGACAACGGTGCTGCCATTGCTTGCAGTCTTGCCTGAAAATGATATGAGCGGAGGATAATAAAAACCATTTTAGGAGGAAAAATCATGTCAGTAATTTCAATGAAACAATTGCTTGAAGCAGGTGTTCACTTCGGTCACCAAACACGCCGTTGGAACCCAAAAATGAAGAAGTACATTTTCACAGAGCGTAACGGTATCTATATCATCGACCTTCAAAAAACTGTGAAAAAAGTAGAAGAAGCATACAGCTTTGTAAAAGAGCTTGCTGCTAACGGCGGTACAATGCTTTTTGTTGGTACAAAAAAACAAGCTCAAGATTCTGTGAAAGAAGAAGCTGAGCGTTCAGGCATGTACTTCGTAAACCAACGTTGGTTGGGTGGTACATTAACAAACTTCGAAACAATCCAAAAACGTATCAAACGTCTAAAAGACATTGAAAAAATGCAAGAAGACGGAACGTTTGAAGTATTACCGAAGAAAGAAGTTATCCAACTTAAAAAAGAATTAGAGCGTCTTGAGAAGTTCTTAGGCGGTATTAAAGATATGAAACAACTTCCAGATGCATTATTCATCATCGACCCTCGCAAAGAGCGTATTGCAGTGGCTGAAGCGAAAAAATTACACATTCCTATCGTAGGTATCGTTGATACAAACTGTGATCCGGATGAAATCGACTACGTTATCCCTGCAAACGATGATGCAATCCGTGCTGTTAAACTTTTAACTGGTAAAATTGCTGATGCGATTTTAGAAGCAAAACAAGGTGAAGAAACAGCTGCAGTTGAAACTGAAACAACTACTGCTTAATGATTGAAAGGTGATAAGAGGGGATAGCCTTTTATCACCTTTTTTTAAGAATGGTTCACCACTTTTTATATACATATTCCACTAAGGAGGAAGAAAAAATGGCAATTACTGCACAAATGGTAAAAGAATTACGTGAAAAAACTGGCGCTGGGATGATGGATTGCAAAAAAGCGTTAACTGAAACTAACGGTGACATGGAAAAAGCAATCGACTTTCTTCGTGAAAAAGGAATCGCAAAAGCAGCTAAAAAGGCTGATCGTATTGCTGCCGAAGGTTTAGCTGTTATCGAAGTTTCTGGTAACGACGCTGTTATCTTAGAAGTAAACTCTGAAACAGATTTCGTTGCGAAAAACGAAGGTTTTATTCAATTAACAAAAGAATTAGGTGCACACCTTTTAGCTCATAAACCTGCTACAGTTGAAGAAGCGTTACAACAAAAAATGGACAGTGGTGCTACTGTTGAAGAGCATATTAACAACGCTATCGCGAAAATCGGGGAGAAATTATCTCTTCGCCGCTTTGAAGTTGTATCAAAAACAGATGCTGATGCATTTGGCGCTTACTTACACATGGGCGGCCGTATCGCAGTGTTAACTGTTTTAGAAGGCACAACTGATGAAGCAGCTGCTAAAGATGTATCTATGCATATCGCAGCAATCAATCCAAAATACGTTTCTCGTGACCAAGTTTCTGCTGAAGAAACTGAGCGTGAGCGTGAAGTGTTAACTCAACAAGCTCTTAACGAAGGCAAACCTGAAAACATCGTTGCGAAAATGGTGGAAGGCCGCTTAAGCAAATACTTCGAAGACATTTGCTTATTAGACCAATCTTTCGTTAAAAACCCAGATCAAAAGGTTCGTCAATTCGTTGAGTCTAAAGGTGCAACTGTTAAAACTTTCATTCGTTACGCAGTAGGCGAAGGTATTGAGAAACGTCAAGACAACTTTGCTGAAGAAGTAATGAGCCAAGTTAAAAAATAAAACTAAAAGTGTGTTCAAAAAGGAGCATAAAAAGAACCGGACAAGTCGATGATAGGAGACAGGTCAGTTATTTTTAGCGGACTTTCTAAACACCCTCTGAAATAGTTTAATAAAACAGGGAACACAATGTTTGACCATGTGTTCCCTGTTTTTGAAAAAATGCGTTTTGCATTCATGACGATGGAGGTTTATTCATGAGTAATGCTAAATATCAACGAATCGTTTTAAAGCTAAGCGGAGAAGCGCTGGCAGGAACACAAGGATTTGGAATCAATCCGGAAGTTATTAAATCAATCGCAGGACAAGTGAAGGAAATCCAAGAGCTTGGTGTTGAAGTGGCGGTTGTTGTAGGCGGCGGCAATATTTGGCGTGGTAAAATCGGCAGTGAAATGGGTATGGACCGTGCCACAGCAGATTATATGGGAATGTTGGCGACTGTCATGAATTCATTAGCGCTTCAAGACAGCTTAGAGAATTTCGGGGTCGAATCCCGTGTGCAAACATCGATTGAGATGCGCCAAGTAGCAGAACCGTACATAAGACGTAAAGCAATCCGTCATTTGGAGAAAAAACGCGTAGTGATCTTTGCAGCTGGAACAGGAAATCCATATTTCTCAACCGATACAACAGCAGCACTTCGTGCAGCTGAAATCGAAGCAGATGTTATTTTAATGGCAAAAAATAACGTTGATGGTGTTTATAACGCGGATCCGGCTAAAGTGCCGGATGCAGTGAAATACGATACGTTATCCTACATTGACGTATTAAAAGAAGGATTGGCCGTTATGGATTCTACCGCTTCTTCATTATGTATGGATAACAATATTCCTTTAATTGTCTTCTCTATTATGGAAGAAGGAAACATTAAACGCGCTGTTTTAGGCGAAAATATCGGAACGATTGTAAGGGGGAAATAATCATGGCAAAGCAAGTATTACAAAGCACAAAGGAAAAAATGGATAAAGCCATCCAAGCATATACTCGCGAATTGGCATCAGTACGTGCAGGGCGTGCAAGTGCGTCTTTACTTGACAAGATAACAGTTGATTATTATGGCGCTCCAACTCCAATTAACCAATTGGCATCTGTTAGTGTGCCGGAAGCCCGTTTATTGGTGATTCAACCTTATGATAAATCTCAAGTAAGCGAAGTGGAAAAAGCGATTTTAAAATCTGATTTAGGTTTAAACCCAACAAATGACGGTACAGTAATTCGCATCGCAATTCCGGCTTTGACAGAAGAGCGTCGCCGCGAGCTTGTAAAGTTAGTGAAAAAATACTCTGAAGATGCGAAAGTCGCAGTTCGTAACATTCGCCGTGATGCAAACGATGACCTTAAAAAACTTGAAAAGAACGGTGAAATTACGGAAGACGATCTTAAAGGTTACAGTGAAGATGTGCAAAAGCTGACAGATGAGCATATTGTGAAAATTGACAGCATTACAAAAGATAAAGAAAAAGAAATCATGGAAGTTTGATTGTTTTCACTGTAAAATATGATGTAAAAGACCCTCTATTGTTTACAGGGGGTTTTTTTGTTAATAATGTAAAGAAGAGAAAAAAGACTAAGAAAGCGGCGGCTTGCGAGAATGTCTTCGTTAGTATGTTCCTTATTTCGGGGAAATCTTTTCTGTAAGATAAGAAAGTATATCTTTTTTCGACGAGCTTGGTGTCAGAATGCAGGCATCGTCGGCTCTCGGGTCTAGCCAATCGCTTCTGAAGGCAAAAGGCGCCTTCAGAAGCGCTCGTCCTATGCTTGTCTGGGGGGGTACTTGCGCTTTTCTTGATTTACGATAGTTGCATAACGGGGGACCTTTAGATGCTAAAAAAATTTCAACGCTGGAAAAAAGAGCAACAAACAGGTGAGAGGACTTTAAGCGACAGAAAGAACGAATTGCTTAAGTATGAAGTTCCACAGCATATTGCTATTATTATGGATGGCAATGGACGCTGGGCCCAAAAACGTTCCTTGCCGCGGATGGTAGGACATCACGAAGGAATGAAAGTTGTTCGTACAATTACAAAAGCGGCTAACGAGCTTGGGGTAAAAGTGTTAACGTTATACGCTTTTTCTACCGAAAACTGGAAGAGGCCCAAAATTGAGGTTGAATTTTTGATGAAACTGCCTGAGGAGTTTTTAGGAACATTTTTACCTGAGCTCATTGAAGAAAATGTTCAGGTACGCATCATGGGACACAAGGAGGATTTGCCTCCTCATACACTTCGTGCAGTAGAGAAAGCGATGAATGAAACAAAGCATAATACTGGTTTGATCTTAAATTTTGCTTTGAATTACGGAAGTCGTGCCGAAATGATGGAAGGCATTAAGCGTTTGGCAGCTGATTATAAGCAAAACCAACTCGAGCTCGAGGATATTAATGAAGAAGTGATTTCTTCTTATCTGATGAGCAAAGAGCTGCCGGATCCGGACCTTTTAATTCGCACAAGCGGCGAATTGAGATTGAGCAATTTTATGCTTTGGCAGCTGGCCTACACGGAGTTTTGGTTTACTGATACGTTATGGCCGGATTTTACCCAAGAAGATTTTGTGGAAGCCATAGAAGATTTCCAGCACAGGGGCCGTCGATTCGGCGGTGTATAAGGAAACTTTCATCACGAAGGTTATTCGATGCCCAGGCGCGGCGATGCGATTGATGTTGCGAAGCAGTCTTTCGACGTACAGTATTTACTAGAAAGGCATATTCAACAGGACGTTCCGTTAAATAGCCTTATTTCTGAATGTAATGGTTAGTTGACCTTATCGGGTGGTTGCTCTATCAGTGGAAAGCCGGGGTTGCCGCCCGTTGAAGTCAAAGAAAGGAACACTTCAATCAGTAAGCCAATCGGTTCATTGATGACTAGTGGAGCCAATCGGTTTCTAATGAGCGGTTATCCGTAATGAAAACAGCGGGTACCGGATTTAGAGCGGAGTAAAAGGATGTTGAGCAGAAGATGAAACAACGAATTATCACAGCTGTCATAGCGGCAGCCGTATTTTTACCAATCGTTTTTTACGGTGGTGTACCGTTTAATTTACTCGTATATCTCCTTGGTACTATAGGGGTACTCGAACTGTTAAAAATGAAGAAAATTGAATTGTTTTCAATTCCGAGTTTTCTAAGCATTTTGCTTTTATGGGTATTTTTGATTCCCAGAAGATCAGATTCTATGTTGACGATGTTCAGTAATTATAAAGTGGAAATTGCTTTGTTCGCTGTTCTACTGCTGTTAACATATACAGTACTGATTAAAAATAAGTTTACGTTTGACGATGCGGCATTTGTGATGTTAGCCACCATTTACGTGGGAATGGGTTTTTACTATTTCATCGAAATACGTGAAAATGGTTTAGCATATGTGTTTTTTGCTTTGTTTATTATATGGGCAACAGATTCAGGAGCGTATTTTATCGGACGGGCAATAGGGAAAAATAAGCTTTGGCCGGAAATTAGTCCCAATAAAACAGTAGAGGGCTCCGTTGGCGGTGTAGTATGTGCCATTGTAGTGGCCGTTATTTTTCAGGTCATCGCCCCTGTGGAAGACTCCATTGTAAAGCTGCTCATTGTAGCAGTTGTTTTATCCGTATTTGGACAAGTCGGAGATTTAGTCGAATCGGCTTTTAAACGCCATTACGGTGTCAAAGATTCAGGGAACATTTTGCCTGGACATGGCGGGATTTTGGATCGTTTTGACAGTTTATTATTTGTATGGCCGATTTTACATTTCTTAACGATGTTGTAATGCTCGTTGAATGGTAATGGGAGTGAAAGAGATTGAAACATATCGCATTATTGGGTGCAACAGGTTCGATTGGCCAGCAAACGCTGGACGTCATCCGTCTGCATCCTGAACGATTTCGGCTTGTATCCATGTCGGTCGGTCGAAACATCGAAGAAGCTAAAAAGATTATTCGGGAATTCTCCCCTAAAATGGTGTCGGTTTTAAAAAAAGATGATCGGGATGCATTAAAGTTAGAGTTTGACCATATTAGTTTTGTATATGGCGAAGAAGGACTTATTGAATCGGCTGTTCATCCTGATGCAGAAGTAGTCGTGACTGCGGTTGTTGGAAGTGTAGGATTAATTCCGACTCTTGAAGCGATTCGGCTTGGAAAAACGATCGCTTTGGCGAATAAGGAAACGCTTGTTACTGCGGGGCATATCGTCATGGAAGAAGCGGCTAAACACGGTGTTTCCATTTTGCCTGTCGATAGCGAGCACTCGGCTATTTATCAATGTTTGCAAGGAGAAAAAGAGCAAACGATCGAACGTCTTATTTTAACCGCCTCCGGGGGAAGTTTTCGGGATAAGAGAAGGGAAGAACTGGAAGGGGTAACCGTTTCTCAGGCCTTAAATCATCCGAACTGGTCAATGGGAGCAAAAATTACGATTGATTCGGCTACGATGATGAATAAAGGGTTGGAAGTGATTGAAGCCCATTGGCTATTTAACATGCCTTATGAGAAAATCGATGTGGTATTACATAAGGAAAGCATCATTCATTCCATGGTAGAGTTTCAAGATACGAGCGTTATCGCCCAGCTCGGTACTCCTGATATGAGAGTACCCATTCAATATGCGCTTACATATCCAGACCGCATCATGCTTCCCCATACCAAACGGTTAAACTTATGGGAAATGGGAACACTGCATTTTACCAAAATGGATTTTGATCGTTTTCGCTGCTTAGCATTTGCTTTTGAAGCGGGAAAACAAGGTGGAACAATGCCGACCGTCCTAAATGCGGCTAATGAAGAAGCGGTGGCTGCGTTTCTAAACGGGAAATTGACTTTCTTACAGATAGAAGATGTATTGCAGCGGGCGATGGAAGCACATACAATTATTCAAAATCCTTGCTTAGATACGATTAAAGAGGTAGATTCAAAGACAAGAGATTTTGTGAAATCTCTAATCTCAAAAAGGGGGTAACGCCCGTTGAACACAGTGATTGCTTTTATCGTCATCTTTGGTGCTCTCGTATTTTTCCATGAACTAGGGCATTTAGTATTCGCTAAACGAGCCGGTATTTTATGTCGCGAGTTTGCCATCGGGTTTGGACCGAAAATCTTCTCGTTCCGTAAAAACGAAACGGTATACACCATTCGGCTTTTACCGCTTGGCGGATTTGTCCGAATGGCGGGCGAAGACCCGGAGATGATAGATGTAAAGCCGGGACAGATGGTAGGACTCTTGTTTAATGATGAAGGACAAGTAAATAAAATTATCATTAATCGAAAAGAACAGTACCCGCAAGCGAAAATAATTGAAGTCGAACATGCAGATTTAGAGCATCGAATGTCTATTTCAGGTTATGAATCGGATGAGGATGAGCGTTTGCAGCGTTTTGAGGTAAGTGGAGAGTCTTTCTTCATTATTGATGGCGAAGAATCGCAAATCGCTCCTTATGAGCGTCAATTTGCTTCTAAAACATTGGGGCAGCGTACAATGGCCATTTTTGCAGGGCCTCTTATGAATTTTGTCCTTGCATTTTTTATCTTTTTGGCAATCGGTTTAATGCAAGGGTATACGGTAGATAAACCAGTCATCGGCGAGTTGACAAAAGATGGATCGGCCATTGAGGCAGGTCTGAAGCAAGGTGATATCGTACAGGCAATCGACGGAGAATCCATTCGTTCGTGGAAAGCCGTCGTAGAAACGATTCAAATGCATCCAAATGAAGAATTAACGTTTACCATCATGCGAAATAATGAGACGTTTGATATTCCTGTGACTCCTGAAGAAAGAAAAGTAGGAGATCAGACGATCGGGCTGATTGGTGTTTATCCTCCAATGGAAAAGTCGTTTTTCGGGTCGGTGAAAAATGGAGCGTTTGAAACCTACATGTGGTCGAAAGAGATTGTTGTAGGCTTAGGAAAGTTAATTACCGGACAATTCTCCATAGATATGCTGTCTGGTCCTGTAGGCATTTATGTTTCAACCGAACAGGTAGCCCAATCGGGAATTTACTATTTAATGAAATGGGCAGCCGTCTTAAGCATTAATTTAGGAATCGTGAACCTATTACCGATTCCAGCACTTGATGGCGGACGTTTAATGTTTTTTGCGGTTGAAGCAGTTCGCGGCAAACCGATTGATCGTCAAAAAGAAGGTATGGTTCATTTTATCGGTTTCGCTTTATTAATGCTATTGATGCTTGTCGTCACGTGGAATGATATCCAACGCTTCTTTTTATAAGAAGTTCGTTTAAATGAATCGTTGTTTATATACAAAGTTAGAAGAAAAACTCCGGATCATTCATTAGACGAGTTTTCCAAATAAAAAGGCTTGCTTTTTTTGACGTATCATTCAAAATGAAAATAAATCTGTTAACTGATAAAACAGTGTGATAGAGAGACTTTTGGAGAGTTGAAGAGGTGCACATAAATGAGACAAAGTTCTAATCTAATTCCAACATTGCGTGAAGTACCAGCAGATGCTGAAATTAAAAGCCACCAGTTGTTGCTTCGTGCCGGTTTTATGCGTCAAAATGCGAGCGGTATTTACAGCTTTCTGCCGCTTGGCTATCGTGTTCTTCGTAAAGTAGAACAAATAGTAAGAGAAGAAATGGAACGAGCAGGCTCTGTGGAATTGTTAATGCCTGCATTACAGCAAGCGGAATTATGGCAAGAGTCAGGACGCTGGTATTCATATGGACCAGAATTAATGCGAATGAAGGATCGCCATAATCGCGAATTCGCATTGGGAGCAACGCATGAAGAAGTCATTACAAGCCTTGTACGGGACGAAGTGAAATCCTATAAGCGCTTACCGTTAAATCTATATCAAATTCAAACAAAATTCCGTGATGAGAAGCGCCCTCGTTTTGGATTGCTGCGCGGACGTGAGTTTGTCATGAAGGATGCTTATTCATTCCATGCTTCAAAAGAAAGCTTAGATGACACATACAACAAAATGTATGAGGCGTACAGCCGCATTTTTGAACGCTGCGGGTTAAATTTCCGTGCCGTTATTGCTGATTCAGGAGCAATAGGTGGTAAGGACACACACGAATTTATGGTGCTTTCAGACATAGGAGAAGATACGATTGCATATTCGGATACATCTTCATATGCAGCCAACATTGAAATGGCAGCTGTTACAGCAGTGTATGAGAAAGAGAATGAAGCTGCTGAAGCATTGGAGAAAGTAGAAACACCGACACAAAAATCAATTGAAGAAGTATCTGCTTTTTTACATGTAGAAGCGTCAAAATGCATTAAATCTCTTTTATTTAAAGTAGATGATCGATTTGTTTTAGTCCTTGTTCGCGGTGATCATGAAGTGAACGATATTAAAGTGAAAAACCACTTTGAAGCATCAATTGTTGAACTGGCAAGCGTAGAAGAAACAAAAGAAATAATGGGCTGCGAAGTGGGCTTCTTAGGTCCTATCTCTGTTTCAGAGAAAGTAGAAATCATTGCCGATAACGCAGTGCAGGCGATGACCAATGCGGTTTCAGGAGCTAACGAAGCTGGATATCATTTTAAAAATGTAAATCCTGAGCGTGACTTCCAAACTGCTTACACCGACATCCGATTTATTCAAGAAGGGGATCCTTCTCCAGATGGACAAGGTGTAATAAAGTTTGCCAAGGGTATTGAAGTCGGTCACGTATTCAAACTTGGCACAAGATATAGTGAAGCGATGAATGCGACATATTTAGATGAAAATGGCCGTACACAGCCGATGATCATGGGTTGTTACGGGATTGGTGTTTCTCGTACGGTTGCAGCTGTTGCGGAGCAATTTAACGATGAAAATGGTCTTGTATGGCCGGCTGCCGTAGCTCCTTATCAAGTTCATTTAATTCCGGTTAATATGAAAAATGAGGAACAAAAAGAGCTTGGCGAAAAGCTTTATAATGAGTTGTTGGCTAAAGGCTATGAAGTGCTGATGGATGATCGTGCAGAGCGTCCGGGCGTTAAATTTGCTGATTCTGATTTGATTGGTATCCCGGTTCGTGTTACAATCGGCAAACGTGCCGCTGAAGGGATTATCGAATTGAAAGTACGAAGCACAGGGGAGTCAATGGAATTATCTATTGATGAATTGCCGAATACATTAGCTCACTTATTGAAATAAAACAACAAATTCAAGGTACCCTGTTTTCCTAGGGTACCTTGAATTTGTGTTACAATCAAAGAGGAATTTTTGAAAGGAGGATTCGATGGAAGGTTTAACAAAAGAACAAAAAGAGCGATTTCAGCTCCTGCTTCAGCAGCTTGATTTAACAAGTGATGAGATTGTTCCTTATTTTGAACAAGCGGGTATTGAAAAGCTCGTTATTCATAAAGACCAAAAACAATGGCATTTCCAATTTGTATTACAGCAAGTCTTGCCGTTTTCCGTTTATGAATTATTTTTAACAAGACTTCGAACTCAATTCTCCCATATTGCCAATGTATCTTTTTCTATTAAAACGCCTGTGAAAGAATGCTCGCAGGAAGATGTTCAGGCATACTGGCACCATTGTGTAGCGGAACTGGAAGGTATTTCACCGATGCTGCACGCTTTGTTAAAAGAACAAATGCCTACTCTGAATGGTATAAAGCTTCAGTTGCAGACAAGAATCGATACAGAGGCACAAGCCCTGAAAAGAAAGTATGGGCAGCTCATTACAGATCAATACAGCGCATACGGATTTCCGGCTTTTCAGCTTGTGACAGAAGTCGTTCATTCAGAAGCGGACTACAACCAATTTGTGGAACGAAAAAAACAGGAAGACCAGGAAAAAGTGCTGGCTGCCATTACTGAAATGCAGGCAAAAGAACAGGAGAAAGCAGCAGATGCCGCTGCCGAGTTGTCAGGACCGCTTACAGTCGGCTATTTAATTAAAGATGAAGCAGTGCGCCTGGATTCTATTTTTGATGAAGAAAAGAGGATTACGGTTCAAGGGTATGTATTTGCTTCAGAAACGAGAGAACTGCGAAGCGGGCGAACCCTCTTAACCTTTAAAATCACAGACTATACGAACTCCATTATGGTGAAGATGTTCTCGCGAGATAAAGAAGACATCCCATTACTAAATGCTGTGAAAAAAGGAATGTGGCTGAAAGTTCGAGGTAGCGTGCAAAATGATACATTTGTCCGTGATTTGGTCATGATTGCCAATGATATTAACGAAATTAAACCGGAAGGCCGTCAGGACACAGCACCTGAAGGAGAAAAGCGTATTGAGCTCCATCTGCACACACCGATGAGCCAAATGGATGCCGTGACGCCGGTCAGTAAACTTGTTGAACAAGCGAAAAAATGGGGGCATCCGGCTATCGCACTGACTGATCATGCGGTAGCTCAATCTTTTCCGGAAGCTTACTCGGCTGCTAAGAAAAACGGGATTAAGATGATATATGGAGTAGAGGCCAATTTAGTCGATGATGGCGTACCGATTGCCTACAACCTGACAAAACGAGAGTTGGCAGATGCCACATATGTTGTTTTTGACGTGGAAACGACCGGGTTATCGGCAGTCTATGATACGATCATCGAGCTGGCGGCCGTAAAAGTGAAAGAAGGGGAAATTATTGATCGCTTTGAATCGTTCGCTAATCCCCACCGCCCTTTATCAGCAACCATTATCGAGCTCACTGGCATTACGGATGATATGGTACAGGATGCACCGGAAGTAGAAGAAGTGCTGCGCAAGTTTCACGAGTGGATCGGTAATGATGTGCTCGTAGCCCATAATGCGAGCTTTGATATGGGATTTTTGAATACGGGTTTTCAAAAAATCGGTCTTGGCAGAGCGTCCAATCCTGTTATTGATACATTGGAGCTGGCCCGCTTTCTATATCCGGAGATGAAAAATCACCGCCTCAACACGTTAGCCAAGAAACTCGATGTGGAATTAACACAGCATCACCGTGCCATTTATGATGCGGAAGCAACCGGCTATATACTTGTTAAAATGTTGAAGGATGCAATGGAAAGAGAGATTTCTTCTCATGACCAGTTAAATGATTACATGGGACAAGGCAATGCTTATCAAAGGGCAAGACCTTATCATGTAACCATCTTAGCTCAAAATGACATAGGTTTGAAAAATCTATTTAAATTGGTTTCGATTTCTCATCTGGAATACTTTTATCGGGTACCGCGCATACCGAGATCCAAGCTTGAAAAGCACCGTGAAGGGCTGTTGATTGGAACAGCGTGCGACAGAGGCGAAGTGTTTGAAAGTATGATGCAAAAGTCAGCGGAAGAGGCAGAAAAAGCGGCGGAGTTTTATGATTATATCGAAGTACAGCCGCCCGCTAACTATGAACATTTAATTGAAATGGAGTTTGTGCGTGATCAGCAAGCCTTACAGGAGATTATCTCCAATATCGTAAAGCTCGGAGAAAAGATGGACAAACCGGTTGTGGCAACGGGAAATGTACACTACTTGAATCCGGAAGATAAAATTTACCGGAAAATTTTAGTCAGTTCTCAAGGCGGTGCCAACCCGCTGAATCGGCACAAATTGCCAGATGTGCATTTTCGAACGACGAATGAAATGCTGGAATGCTTTTCATTCTTAGGAGAAGGAAAAGCAAAAGAGATTGTTGTGGCCAATACGCAAAAAGTAGCCGATCTTATTGGGGAAGTCAAGCCGATTAAAGATGATTTGTATACACCGAAAATTGAAGGCGCAGATGAGGAAATGCGCGAGATGAGTTATGTGATGGCAAGAAGCATTTATGGTGATCCGCTTCCTGAAATTGTAGAAGCGCGGCTTGAAAAAGAGTTGAAAAGCATCATCGGCCACGGATTTGCCGTTATTTATCTCATTTCCCATAAGCTCGTAAAAAAATCATTGGATGACGGGTACCTTGTTGGTTCGCGTGGTTCGGTCGGTTCATCGCTTGTTGCCACCATGACCGAAATTACAGAAGTTAATCCGCTGCCGCCGCACTATGTATGTCCAAAGTGCAAGCAGTCTGAATTCTTTAATGACGGATCGGTCGGTTCGGGCTTCGACTTGCCTGACAAAGATTGTCCGAGCTGCAACGTGAGATATAAAAAAGACGGACATGATATCCCGTTTGAAACGTTCCTTGGATTCAAGGGGGACAAGGTACCGGATATCGATTTGAGTGCGCCACGTTGCTAATTGAAAAGATTAGCCACTAGCTTAAGCTAGGAGAACTGTTAATTCGAAGTGTGGAACGAAAAGGGTAACGCCTTGAAACACACTCACTGAATCTGCGGCAAGCAAGGCACGTACTGTAAATAACGTAAATTGTTTGAAGCCCGCTAAAGTCGGCTGAAGTTTGCCCTAACACGTAATGGTGAGGAAAGACCTTTATTGGTTGTAAATGATAGGTCGGGTGTCTACAAAACTCCTATGGTTAGAATGGATAGAGTTATCTGGACGAATCCTCGACTGACTCTTCGTGAATGTCGCTAAGTAGAAATGCTTAGAGGTCCCAAATAGGATTTTCTAGTGTGGATGAGTAAACGTTAGGTTATGAAAGTCCATATAGCTTTATAGGAGCTATCAAGCTAGACGGAGTTTAGAGGAGACCTAAGGGAGTATGTATAGATAGAATTAATGGAACGTGGGAAGCTCCGGAGACTTGAGATGATTACACATCGCTTGAAAGTCGTTCTTCAAAAAGCTCCAATGAGTATAATGAAGATTTATCGGAGTGGCAGTAAAGCCGTAGTACCGTTTGTAGGAATTGCCGATGACGACTGAATATATTGAATAGGTTCGAGGATAAAACAATTCTGAGGGAAGGGCTTGAGTCGTCTTTTTACGATAGAAAATCCTACACAAGTCAGTATTCTCGTATGACTAAATAGAAACGAAAGCCTTTTTGGGGGTGATTAGTTGGCTGACTTAATGGTTCAAAAGCTAAGAAATAATGAATACTTTAATATTCAAGAAACATTTGATACATTGTACGCTGAAAGTAAGGACGGGAGATATTTTAAAAAGCTGTACGATTTAATCATTTCAGAAGAAAATATTCTCCTTGCTTTTCGAAATTTGAAAAGCAACACTGGAAGCAAAACAAAAGGTACAAATGGTCACACCATCAAACATCTAAACAAGATGAATAAAGAAAAGCTCATTCGAATGGTTCGGAGGAAACTACACGACTACAAACCAGAAATGGTTAGGCGAGTGCTGATTCCAAAGCCAAATGGTGAAAAACGTCCTTTAGGAATTCCGACGATTGAAGATAGACTCATACAACAAATGATTCTACAGGTTTTTGAACCAATTGTTGAAGCAAAATTTCACCCATCAAGCTATGGATTTAGACCACATCGAAATACGCACGATGCACTAGCGAGATGCTATCATATGGTCAATCATAGCCATCAACATTATGTAGTCGATGTAGATATTAAGGGATTCTTTGATAACGTAAATCACAAAAAGCTGGGAAAACAGCTTTGGGCTATTGGAATAAGAGATAAAAAGGTGCTTTCCATAATAAGCAAAATGTTAAAGGCTGAAAATGTTGGCGAAGGAATACCAGAGAAAGGAACACCACAAGGCGGTATTTTATCACCGCTCCTTGCTAATGTCGTTCTAAATGAGTTAGATTGGTGGATTTCGAATCAATGGGAAACGAAACCAACAAGAGTGAACTATAAACTGAAAAAGAATCGAACAGATGCCTTAAAGAAGACGAGGTTAAAGCCTTGTTATATCGTTCGCTACGCTGATGACTTTAAAATCTTTACAAACTCTTATGAAAATGCTCGTAAACTCTTTGTTGCAGTAACAAAATGGTTAAAAGAACGGTTAGGCTTGGATGTTAGTCCTGAAAAGAGTAAAATCACAAACCTTCGAAAGAATGGAACAGATTTTCTCGGCATACGCTTTAGAGCAGTACAAAAAGGGACAGCAAAGACGGGATACATCGTGAATTCAAAAATATCCCCGAAGGCTAAAGAAAAAGTGACAAAAGTTTATCAATATAAACTGGGTCAACTACGGAAAAGTCCGACACCGAATAAGATTCTCGACCTCAATGCGTTCACTTTAGGTATCCATAATTACTATAAAATCGCAACCAGGGTGTCAACTGATTTCAATGATATAAGGCATACCATTCACTTTAAAATCAAAACCTTGCTGAAACGGAACATTTTTAATCCCACGATAGAGAAGAATGCTGTGATTGACAAGTTCTATAATGACTTCAATTACAAACGTTTTAAAAGTAATGGATTGCTTGTCTTACCATTTGAATCAATACGGCATCAAATACGAGGACAAAGAGAACCTGAATTTACGATTTACGACAAAGAGGACCGCCAAAGAATTCATAAAGAGCTAATACATGTGACCTCAGTTGAAATTGAACATTTAAGAAGAGGGAACTACTCATCAAAATCAACTTTGTATGAAAACAATCGGATAAGTAAATATGTTGCACAAAAAGGAAAGTGTTACATTACAGGAGAACGGCTAATGCCGATTAACTGTATATGTCACCATATTAAACCTACGAAAATGGGTGGAACCGATGAGTACGACAACTTAGTTATTATCAAGAAAGACTATCATATGCTTATCCACACAAAGTATCCGATGAAAGACCTTATTAAATCACATCATGTCAATACATTAGACGCCAAAGCATTAAAGAAGCTCAATAAACTGCGCAAGGTTGTAGGATTCCAAGCGTTAGTTGTTTAACTTATCGTAAAGAATAAGACGATGGAGCGCCGTATGACACCGAAAGGGTCATGTACGGTGTGGGACAGGGGAAAAGCTGGAGATAACGTCAAAGGCTTACCTATTGTCATATTTCTCCGGCGAGTATCAGCCTCGCGCCCATCACTATACAAAGGTCCTGTTCGGAGAGGACAATGTATATCGTGCCGGTACAATCGGTACGGTAGCTGAGAAAACGGCATACGGGTATGTAAAAGGATATGCAGGTGATCATAATCTTCACTTACGAGGGGCGGAAGTGGATCGTTTAGTGGCGGGATGTACCGGTGTAAAGAGAACAACCGGCCAGCATCCGGGCGGCATTATTGTTATCCCGGATTATATGGATGTTTTCGATTTCACACCGATTCAATATCCAGCCGATGCCAAAGGAGCCGAGTGGAGAACGACACATTTTGATTTCCATTCGATCCACGATAATGTTTTAAAACTTGATATACTCGGACACGATGATCCGACGGTAATTCGTATGCTGCAAGATTTAAGCGGCATTGACCCGAAAACCATCCCAACGGATGATCCTGAAGTCATGAAAATTTTTAGCGGTACAGAGTCGCTTGGCGTGACGGAAGAACAAATTATGTGTAAAACAGGAACACTCGGAATTCCGGAATTCGGGACAAGGTTCGTCCGTCAAATGTTAGAAGATACCAAACCGACGACTTTCTCGGAGCTTGTGCAAATCTCGGGTCTTTCCCATGGAACCGACGTATGGTTAGGAAATGCGCAAGAACTTATTCATAATGGTACATGTAATCTCTCCGAAGTAATCGGATGCCGCGATGACATCATGGTATATTTGATTTACCAAGGATTGGAACCATCCCTTGCCTTCAAAATCATGGAGTCGGTGCGTAAAGGAAAAGGTTTGAGTCCGGAGTTCGAAGAAGAAATGATTAAAAACGGGGTGCCTGCATGGTACATCGATTCTTGTAAGAAAATCAAGTACATGTTCCCTAAGGCGCATGCCGCTGCTTACGTATTGATGGCGGTAAGGATTGCTTATTTTAAAGTTCATCATCCGCTTCTTTATTATGCAGCGTATTTTACGGTACGTGCAGATGATTTCGATATTGACACAATGGTCAAGGGTTCAAACCCGATTCGTGCCAAAATTGAAGAGATTAACGCAAAAGGTTTGGATGCCGCACCGAAAGAGAAAAGTTTGCTTACCGTTTTGGAACTGGCTCTTGAGATGTGTGAACGCGGTTATTCTTTCCGGAAAGTCGATTTATACCGTTCGAGTGCGGCGGAGTTCATCATTGATGGAAATTCTTTGATTCCGCCGTTCAATTCCATTCCCGGGCTTGGAACGAATGCAGCATTAAACATCGTGAAAGCAAGGGAAGAAGGAGAATTCTTATCGAAGGAAGATTTGCAGCAGCGCGGAAAAATCTCCAAGACCATCCTTGAGTATTTAGATAACCATGGATGCCTGGAATCGTTGCCGGACCAGAACCAGCTCTCATTATTCTAATTTGCATAAAAAATGTGATTATGTTATAGTAATGATGGAAATGCTAAGAATGACGAAGACGAAGAGTGGGGAAACCCACTCTTTCCTATTGTTATCATCTAATATGTTTCCCTGCTCATATGGCAGGGAATTTTTATCAAAAAGACCATTATAGGGTGTCGTTAAAGGAGGAATACAATGAGCAAGGTCACAGAGATTGTGGAAGGATTAGTGACACCTATTTTAAATGATATGAATTTGGAACTTGTAGACATTGAATACGCAAAAGAAGGGAAAGAATGGTTCTTGCGCGTATTTATTGATTCAGAAAAAGGAATTGATATTGACGAGTGTGCTGCTGTGAGCGAGCGTCTTAGCGAAAAAATGGATGAGCACGATCCGGTTCCGCACAACTATTTTTTAGAGGTGTCCTCTCCCGGTGCTGAGCGTCCATTAAAGAAAACATCCGACTATGAGCGTTCAATTGGCAAAAATGTATACATAAAAACGTATGAACCAATTGATGGAGAAAAGGAATTTGAAGGTGAGCTCACGTCGTTTGATGGGCAAACTATCACCATTACCGTCAAAATTAAAACAAGAAAGAAAACGATTGAAATTCCTTACGAGAAAGTGGCGCATGCACGACTCGCAATCGTTTTTTAAGTTTGACTGAGCAGATTAAGGGGGAATGAATATGAGCAGTGAATTACTAGATGCCTTGGATTTATTGGAAAGAGAAAAAGGCATTGGCAAAGAAGTCATTATTGAAGCGATTGAAGCAGCATTAATTTCTGCTTATAAACGAAACTTTAACCAGGCACAAAATGTGCGTGTGGATTTAAATTTGGAAAAAGGCTCGATGCGTGTGTTTGCCCGTAAAGATGTGGTGGATGAAGTATTTGATCCTCGTTTAGAAATTTCCGTGGAAGAAGCACAAAGCATCAATCCAAACTACCAAGTAGACGACGTTGTAGAAATTGAAGTGACACCGAAAGATTTCGGCCGAATTGCAGCCCAAACAGCGAAACAGGTCGTCACTCAGCGTGTACGTGAAGCAGAGCGCGGCGTCATATATTCAGAATTCATCGATCGTGAAGAAGATATTATGACAGGTATTGTACAGCGCCAGGATTCCCGCTTCATTTATGTAAGCTTAGGAAAAATCGAGGCGCTTCTTCCGTTGAACGAACAAATGCCAAACGAACAATATAAGCCGCATGATCGTATTAAAGTCTACATTACAAAAGTAGAAAGAACAACAAAGGGCCCGCAAATTTATGTGTCTCGTACACATCCTGGCTTGCTGAAACGTTTATTCGAAAAAGAAGTGCCGGAAATTTATGATGGCACGGTGGAAATCAAGTCTGTTTCCCGTGAAGCTGGGGACCGCTCTAAGATTTCGGTTCATTCTGACTTAGCGGATGTCGATCCGGTAGGGGCATGTGTCGGTCCTAAAGGCCAGCGTGTGCAGGCTGTTGTAAACGAACTGAAAGGCGAGAAGATTGACATCGTTCGCTGGTCAAAAGACCCAGTGGAGTTCGTGGCAAATGCATTAAGTCCTTCAAAAGTGTTGGATGTCCTTGTCGATGAGAACGAAAAAGCAACAACGGTGATCGTTCCTGATTATCAACTGTCTTTAGCGATTGGTAAGAAAGGACAGAATGCTCGTTTAGCCGCTAAGCTAACAGGCTGGAAAATTGATATCAAGAGTGAATCAGAAGCCGAGCAAGACGGCATTTATCCAAGAATGTTCGCCGCAAACGGTACACATGACGAAGAAGATGCTGCAGAGAATGAAACATTCGATGCAATAGAAAACGAAGTCGAATAAGAGGTGAAACCGGGTGAACAATCGTAAAAAAGTACCGATGCGCAAGTGTGTGGCTACACAAGAAATGAAGCCTAAAAAAGAGCTTGTACGAATCGTTCGCTCGAAGGAAGGCGAAGTGTCAGTTGATCTAACAGGTAAAAAGTCTGGTCGCGGAGCTTATTTAAGCAAAGATAAAGATGCCATTTTACTTGCGAAAAAGCGAAATACGTTGGCTAATCATTTAGATGCAGCGATTAGCGATGAGGTTTATGAGCAGCTTTTGGAACTCGTCGAAAAGGAGAAAAAGACGAACTCATGAAACAAGAACAATGGCAATCTTTTTTAGGACTAGCAAATCGAGCGCGAAAAGTCATTTCAGGTGAAGAACTGGTTATTAATGAAGTTCGGAAACAAAAAGCGAAAGTGGTTTTATTATCATCAGATGCCTCAGCCAATACGATTAAAAAAGTGTCGGACAAATGTTCGTTTTACAATGTGCCCCTTAAGCATGTACCAGATCGCTATACACTGGGACAGGCAATTGGCAAAGATGCACGAGTAGTCGTGGCTATTATGGACGAGGGATTTGCAAAGAAGCTGATGACAATGCTCGATTAATTTTTTTGGGGGTGAAAGTATGAGTAAAGTTCGTGTATACGAATATGCAAAACAACATAATCTTTCAAGTAAAGATGTGATCAATAAATTAAAAGAACATGGTGTAGAAGTGTCTAATCACATGGCGACCATTGAAGGAGACTCTGTACAAAAATTGGATTCATTTTTCTTGAAAAACAATAAGGGGGAGACATCAGCTCCTTCTAATACTGTAAATAAACAGACATTAAAGAGCTATGAGGAAGAGGATGCTCCTGCTGCGGGAGAAGAAAAATTCGGCAAAAAGAAACCGCAAGCAAAAGGACCTGTATCAAGCGATAAAAAGCCGTTCAATAGAGGCAACAATAACCGAAATAATAAAAAGGGTAAAAGACCTCAGCAACAGAACACGCCATATCAGCCTCAGCCAAGAAAAGAAAGACCGCTTCCAGAGAAAATCACTTTCTCAGAAAGCTTAACAGTGACGGAACTTGCGAAGAAATTAGGAAAAGAGCCGTCTGAAATCATCAAAAAACTTTTCCTCTTAGGTGTAATGGCGACAATCAACCAAGAGCTTGATAAAGATGCCATCGAGTTAATCGCAGGCGAGTACGGTGTTGCAGTTGAGGAAGAAATCATCATCAACGAAAAAGAGTTCGAAACTATTGAAATCATTGATGATGAAAAAGATCTTCGCGAACGTCCGCCGGTTGTAACAATTATGGGTCACGTCGACCATGGTAAAACAACGCTTCTTGACTCGATCCGTAATACAAAAGTAACAGCAGGGGAAGCAGGGGGAATTACCCAGCATATCGGTGCTTATCAAGTAGAAGTAAACGACAAGAAAATTACGTTCTTGGATACACCTGGTCACGCGGCATTCACGACAATGCGCGCGCGCGGTGCTCAAGTAACAGATATTACGATTCTTGTTGTAGCAGCAGACGATGGTGTCATGCCGCAAACGGTTGAAGCAATTAACCATGCCAAAGCGGCTGAAGTGCCACTTATCGTGGCGGTCAACAAAATCGATAAAGAAGCGGCTAACCCTGACCGTGTTATGCAAGAATTGACAGAGCATGGTATTGTGGCAGAAGCATGGGGTGGGGAAACAATCTTCTGTCCGTTATCGGCTTTAACAGGAGAAGGAATCGATAACTTGCTTGAAATGATTCTTCTTGTCAGTGAAGTAGAAGAATTTAAAGCAAACCCGAGCCGCCGTGCGTTAGGTACAGTTATTGAAGCGCAGTTGGATAAAGGCCGCGGTTCTGTTGCGACATTATTAGTTCAAAACGGAACATTACGTATAGGTGATCCAATTGTTGTCGGTAATACATTCGGCCGTGTTCGTGCAATGGTCAATGACCTTGGCCGCCGTGTAAAAGAAGCGGGTCCTTCTACTCCTGTTGAAATTACAGGGTTGAATGAGGTTCCTCTTGCGGGAGATCGTTTCATGGTATTTGAAGACGAGAAAAAAGCTCGTCAAATCGGGGAAGCGCGTGCTCAAAAACAATTGCAAGAGCAACGTGGTGAGAAATCGCGCGTAAGCCTTGAAGACTTATTTGAAAAAATCAAACAAGGTGAAATGAAAGACTTGAACCTCATCGTCAAAGCGGATGTACAAGGTTCTGTTGAGGCGTTGGCAGCTTCTTTAAGAAAAATTGAAGTAGAAGGCGTAAACGTCAAAATTATTCATACGGGTGTAGGGGCCATCACGGAATCGGATATTATTTTAGCAACGGCTTCTAATGCCATTGTCATCGGATTCAACGTACGTCCGGACGTCAATGCAAAACGCACAGCAGACGCGGAACAAGTAGATGTTCGTCTTCACCGCATCATCTATAATGTAATCGATGAAATTGAATCAGCGATGAAAGGGATGCTTGACCCTGAATTCGAAGAAAAGGTTATCGGCCAAGTGGAAGTGCGTACAACGTTTAAAGTATCTAAAATCGGTACGATTGCGGGAAGCTACGTAACGGACGGTAAAATTACGCGTGACAGCAGCATTCGCTTAATTCGTGACGGCATCGTTATTTTCGAAGGGGAAGTTGACGCGCTTAAACGTTTCAAAGATGATGCGAAAGAAGTTTCACAAGGATACGAATGCGGTATTACCCTTAAAAACTTCAATGATATTAAAGAAGGGGACATCATTGAAGCATACGTCATGCAAGAAATCGAACGCAAATGATCGGATATGTCGAATGTGAATGCCTCATCTACGATGCAGCATCCCTGAAGGAAAAGCGTGCTGTCCTTCAACGCATTATCATGAGGTTGAAACAGCGTTATAATATATCTGTTTCAGAATTGGATTACCAAGATACTTGGCAGAGAACCAAGATTGGAATGGTGGCCATCTCATCAACGCGCCAATCGACAGAAAAAGAGTTGCAGCAAGCCTTGAGCATGATCGATTCTTTTCCGGAAATTGAGCGTGCAGGGACATCGTTCGAGTGGTTATAAGTGAGGTGATACGGATGAAGATAAGACCAAACAGAGTTGGCGAACAGATGAAAAAAGAATTAGGTGAAATCATCAGTCGCAAAATTAAAGATCCTCGCATTGGCTTTGTTACGGTAACAGATGTACAGGTGACAGGAGATTTACAGCAGGCGAAAGTGTTCATCTCGGTTTTAGGTGATGAAGAACAACGCCAAAATACGTTAAAAGGCTTAGCGAAAGCAAAAGGCTTTATTCGATCTGAAATCGGTCAGCGTATTCGTCTTCGTAAAACGCCTGAAATCATCTTTGAATTCGATGAGTCAATCGACTATGGAAATCGCATTGAATCATTGCTTCATGAAATTCAAAAAGAGCAAGACGATGATCAAGATAATCAATAATCCATTAATATAAGAGAGAAGCTTAGTATAGTAAGGCTAAGCTCTTAAACATGATGAACCGCCATCAGAAATCCATTGAATTCCAAGGTTTCTGCGGCGGTTCATTTCAGTTAAATGAAAATGAAGGAAACTCCATTCAATGGGGGTCTACTGGCGATAAATATTGGACGGATAGATAGAGGCAGCCATATAAGAAAAGTACATGGGCAATGATAAGGAAAGACTATGTGTGTTCAAAAAGGACGCCGAAGTTCGATTTTCACTTTTCCCGACTTTTTGAATCACCCCTCTATTATATACATAACATCATTTACAAAAGGAGTGTAACAGCGTGGAAGGCGTATTAGTGTTGAATAAACCAAAAGGGTTGACATCCCATGACTGCGTATTTAAAGTTCGTAAGCTATTAAGAACGAAAAAAGTGGGACATACAGGTACACTCGATCCCGATGTAACAGGCGTATTGCCAATTTGCATCGGGAGGGCGACGAAAATCGTCGAATATTTAACGGCTGCGACGAAAACGTATGAGGGAGAAGTAACACTCGGTTTTTCTACGACGACAGAAGATGCGTCAGGTGAAACGGTAGAAGAGAAAGTAGTGTCCGCTCCTATCACAAGAAATGAAATCTTACATGCCCTGGACTCTCTTACCGGTACAATCGAACAAACGCCGCCCATGTATTCGGCTGTAAAAGTGAATGGGAAAAAATTATATGAGTATGCACGAGCCGGCATCGAAGTGGAACGACCAACAAGAACGATTACCATTCACGAGCTGGTGCTCCTGGATGACCGCCAGTTGTTTGAGGGAGAAACTATTTCTTTTCGCTTTCGCGTGACGGGCAGTAAAGGGACTTACGTTCGGACGCTTGCCGTTATGATTGGAGAGAAATTAGGCTATCCTGCGCATATGTCTGACTTAATCCGGACCGCCTCAGGAGCGTTTACACTGGAAGATTGCATGACATTTGAAGAGCTTGAGAGGTATGTGGAGCAGGAAGAGATTCAAGACCGTCTGTTACCGATTGAACAGGCACTTTATCATTTGCCGAAACTGCAAATAAATGATAAATTAGCAGAGAAAGTAAAAAATGGGGCGGTACTGCCCGAACCAGCGGATTTAAAAATGAATGAAGGTCCATTTTTAATGATGGATTCGAGCGGAACGTGTTTAGCAATTTATGAAAAGCATCCTCAAAAGGAAGGCTTAATTAAACCAACAAAAGTATTGGCCATTTAACTTGCACTGTTGGAAGAGGAAAGGTGACGGGAATTTTGGTGACGATTGAGATTCAGCATCCACATCATTTCAGCCGGGAAGCAATGGTTCCTTCTGTGATGGCATTGGGGTATTTTGACGGTGTTCATTTAGGGCATCAAGAGGTGATTTTGACAGCGAAAAAATTGGCAGATCAGCAAGGTCTTTCGAGTGCCGTCATGACGTTTTCCCCACATCCTTCCGTCATCTTGGGGAGGGATGTACAGCGTGTGGAGATGATTACTCCGCTGCAAGACAAACTGAAGCAAATCGAAGAACTGGGAATCGATATTTTATATTTGGTTCATTTCGATAAAGAGTTTGCCGGATTGCTCCCTCAACAATTTGTTGATCAATATATCATTGGTTTAAACGTACAGCATGTTGTGGCTGGATTTGATTATTCGTACGGTAAACTTGGAAAAGGAACAATGGAAACACTGCCGTTTCATTCGCGGAATATGTTCACCCAGACAACGGTAGAAAAATTGGCCATCAATGATGAAAAGGTGAGTTCGACTGCAATCCGGAATTGTTTAAAAGAAGGAGAAGTAGAGCGGATTCCCTCTTTATTGGGAAGGCAGTATACCGTAAAGGGAAAAGTGGTAGACGGGGATAAACGGGGAAGGACAATCGGTTTTCCGACAGCCAATATTGAATTGAGTGACGCCTATCTCATTCCAAGAATTGGGGTATATGCCGTAGAGATGTTCGTTCAGGGACACTGGTATGAGGGAGTCTGTAATGTGGGATATAAACCGACTTTTCACGAGCGTCTTGACAAGCCTACAATTGAAGTCCATCTCTTTTCCTTTGATGAACAAATTTACGGAGAGCACGTCGTCGTGAAGTGGCATAAAATGCTGCGGACAGAAAAGAAATTCAACGGGATAGAAGAATTGGTGGCACAAATTAGCGCAGATAAGCGGGAAGCAATGGCATATTTTTCTTCGCAGCCGCGAACATCCTTGCTAAAAAGTGTACGAAATCACTAAAAGACTTGCATTTAGCAGCCAAACATAGTAAGATAACAAATGTATGTTAGATAACCGTTTCTTGGCATGGCGATTCACCAACGTCTTGCTAGGTCATCGGGGTTAAAATGAAGGAGGTGAATAGGATGGCTATCACTAAAGAACGTAAAAACGAACTTATCAGCCAGTACAAAACTCATGAGAGCGACACTGGTTCACCAGAGGTTCAAATTGCTGTCCTAACAGAGGAAATCAATAACTTAAACGAGCATTTACGTACTCACAAGAAGGATCATCACTCTCGTCGTGGTCTTTTGAAAATGGTAGGTAAACGTCGTAACTTACTTACTTATTTACGTAATAAAGACGTAACACGTTACCGTGAATTGATCAACAAGCTTGGATTACGTCGATAATTGTAAAAAAGCGGGATTTTTCCCGCTTTTTTAGTATGTAGATTTTACATAATATGAAATAGATTTTCGATTTTGTCCATAATAACAAATAGTTATTTTAGAGTAGATACACATAGTAGAGAGGGGCACTCGTGAATATGGAACACGAAAAACAAGTTTTCTCCATAGAACTAGCAGGCCGTCAACTGACAGTTGAAGTTGGCCAGCTTGCACAACAAGCAAATGGTGCTGCACTAATCCGTTATGGAGATACTGCTGTATTGAGTACAGCAACGGCATCAAAAGAACCGAAAAATTTAGACTTTTTCCCATTGACTGTGAACTATGAAGAAAGATTATATGCGGTAGGGAAAATTCCAGGTGGATTTATTAAACGTGAAGGTCGTCCAAGTGAGAAAGCCATTTTGGCAAGCCGTCTGATCGACCGACCAATCCGTCCGTTATTTGCAGACGGTTTTCGTAATGAAGTTCAAGTGATTAGTATCGTGATGAGCGTTGACCAAAACTGCTCTTCTGAAGTAGCAGCGATGTTTGGTTCGTCTCTTGCCCTTTCGGTTTCTGATATTCCGTTTGAGGGGCCGATTGCCGGTGTCATTGTCGGACGAATCGATAATGAATTTGTAATCAACCCTTCTGTTGAACAAATGGAAAAAAGTGATATTCACCTTGTCGTAGCGGGTACAAAAGATGCGATTAACATGGTAGAAGCAGGCGCAGATGAAGTACCGGAAGAAGTGATGCTTGAAGCCATCATGTTTGGTCATGAAGAAATCAAGCGATTAATCGCTTTCCAAGAAACGATTGTGGCAGCAGTGGGTAAAGAGAAAAAGGCTGTGCAATTATATGAGGTCGATAAAGAGCTTGAAGCACAAATCCGCGAAATGGCAGGATCCGATATTAACGTTGCCGTACAAGTCGTAGAAAAGCATGCTCGTGAAGAAGCAATCACTGCTGTCAAAAATGCAGTCGTTGAAAAATACGAAACGGAAGAAGCAGATGACGCTACGTTAAAGCAAGTAAAAGAAATTTTATCTAAATTAGTCAAAGAAGAAGTACGCCGTTTAATTACCGTTGAAAAAATTCGTCCAGACGGCCGCCAAATCGATCAAATCCGTCCGCTTGCATCAGAAATTGGCTTGTTGCCGCGCACACACGGGTCCGGATTGTTCAAACGTGGACAAACCCAAGCACTCAGCATTTGTACGCTTGGTGCCTTAGGAGATGTACAAATTTTAGACGGACTTGGTATTGAAGAGTCCAAGCGTTTTATGCATCATTATAATTTCCCTTCATTCAGCGTTGGAGAAACAGGACCAATAAGAGGACCAGGCCGCCGCGAAATTGGTCACGGCGCTTTAGGTGAACGCGCACTTGAACCAGTTATTCCATCTGAAAAGGATTTCCCTTATACAGTCCGTCTTGTTTCAGAAGTATTAGAATCAAACGGGTCGACATCTCAGGCGAGTATTTGTGCGAGTACATTGGCCATGATGGATGCAGGGGTACCAATTAAAGCACCTGTAGCAGGAATTGCAATGGGGCTTGTGAAATCAGGAGAGCATTATACGATTTTAACGGATATTCAAGGAATGGAAGATCATTTAGGTGATATGGACTTTAAAGTCGCCGGGACAGCAAAAGGTGTAACGGCCCTTCAAATGGATATTAAAATTGAAGGCTTATCCCGTGAGATTTTAGAAGAAGCATTACAGCAGGCAAAAACAGGTCGTATGCATATTTTAGAACATATGTTAACGATTATTAGCGAGCCAAGAACTGAACTTTCTGCTTATGCGCCAAAAATCTTAACCATGACAATCAATCCTGACAAAATCCGTGATGTCATTGGACCAAGCGGAAAACAAATCAACAAAATTATTGAAGAAACAGGCGTTAAGATTGATATCGAGCAAGATGGCACAATCTTTATTTCATCAATCGATCAAGAGATGAACCAAAAAGCGAAGAAAATCATTGAAGATATTGTACGTGAAGTCGAAGTCGGCCAAATGTACTTAGGAAAAGTGAAGCGAATCGAGAAATTCGGGGCATTCGTGGAATTGTTCAGTGGCAAAGACGGTCTTGTGCATATTTCTGAACTTGCTGAAGAGCGAGTTGGAAAAGTAGAGGATGTTGTCGCCATCGGTGATGAAATTCTCGTTAAAGTAATGGAAATCGATAAACAAGGACGCGTCAACTTATCTCGAAAAGTTGTGTTAAAGGAACAAAGAGAGCAAAAAGAGGCTCAACAATAAAGCACTGAAAGGCTGGGTAAATCCCGGCTTTTTTTCGCATATTCAGCTCAAATGCCCTTATATTCTCGTCTGCAGGTCTATGTTCTACCTTGTCCCCTCTATACATATTTTTTAGTATAAGGGGGGAAGCATAAGTGAAGAGAATAACGATTCAACTAGTGGCCTTTAGTGTCGTATTAGTTGTGACATACGGAACGGTTCAAAATCCGTATACGTCTTTTTATATTGATTCTTTAAAAGAAGAAGCATTGCCTGTTGCCAAGGAAACGAATGACCTGTATGAAGAAGTCAAACTAAAAGCAAAAAACTATGAAGTTGCACCTGAAAATGCTAAAGTTGATAGGGTGTGGAAACTTATTCCTGGTTATAATGGATTAAAAGTGGATATCAAGGCTTCATATGAGAATATGAAGCAAACGGGAGCATTTGATGAGACGAAATTGATTTATCAACAAACCACCCCGTCCATCCACATACAAGATCTCCCGCCGACTCCGATTTATAGAGGGCATCCGGAAAAGCCCATGGTCTCACTGCTCATTAATGTGGCATGGGGAAATGAATACATCCCGCCCATGTTGGAGACGTTGAAAAAACACCATGTAAAGGCAACGTTTTTCCTTGAAGGAAGATGGGTTAAAAACAATCCGGATGCGGCAAAAATGATTGTCGATGCAGGGCATGAAATCGGGAATCACTCCTTTTCGCATCCCAATATGAAAACGTTAAGTGAAAGCCAAATAAAACAAGAGCTGGAAAAAACAAATGCCGTGATTCAATCCGTCACCGGGCAGACATGTCAATGGTTTGCTCCACCGAGCGGAAGCTTTCGCCAGGAAGTAGTCGACCAGGCAGCGCAGATGAAACTGGGGACGATTATGTGGAGTGTTGATACGGTTGACTGGCAAAAGCCGCAGCCAGATGTGCTTATCCACCGTGTTATGACTAAAGTTCATCCGGGAGCCATGATACTAATGCATCCAACAGAAGCAACTTCTAAAGCACTTGACCAATTAATTACGCAAATAAAGCAAAAAGGGTACAGTCTGGGGGATGTATCCAATTTGTTAAGTGAAGAGCGAATCATTAAAAAACAATCCGTTCAAAAAAGATAGGAGGCACTCGCTTGATAAAACGATATACTTGTCAAAATGGTGTAAGAATCGTATTAGAAAATATTCCAACTGTTCGCTCAGTGGCAATAGGAGTTTGGATTGGGACTGGATCCCGCAATGAAACGCCTGAACTCAATGGGGTTTCCCATTTTTTGGAGCATATGTTCTTTAAGGGGACAAAAACAAGGTCGGCAAGGGAAATTGCCGAAAGCTTCGATCGCATTGGAGGTCAAGTAAATGCATTTACGTCTAAAGAATATACGTGTTATTATGCGAAAGTATTAGATGAGCATGCCGATCAGGCGCTTGACGTGTTAGCTGATATGTTTTTCAACTCCACTTTTGATGAAGAGGAGCTAAAGAAAGAGAAAAATGTTGTCTATGAAGAAATTAAAATGTATGAAGACACGCCCGATGATATTGTTCACGATTTGTTAAGCAAGGCTGTGTATGAAAAACATCCGCTGGGGTATCCGATTTTAGGTACCGAAGAAACATTGGAAACGTTTAACGGGGACACGCTCCGACAATATATGAATGAAATGTACATACCGGAAAATGTCGTGATCTCCATCGCCGGAAATGTGGAAGAAAGCTTTATTAAAAAAGCCGAGCAATATTTTGGCAAGTATGAAACAGGTCATGAGCCTACTGCATTTGTCACGCCTGAATTCCATGCCAATCATCTTGTGCGCAAAAAAGAAACGGAGCAAGCCCATTTATGTCTTGGATTTAAAGGGATGCAAATTGGTCATAAAGATGTGTACAGCTTAATCGTATTGAACAATGTGTTAGGCGGCAGCATGAGCAGCCGATTGTTCCAGGAAGTTCGTGAACAGCGCGGGTTGGCTTATTCCGTATTTTCCTATCACTCTGCTTACCGTGATACCGGAATGCTGACCGTTTACGGCGGTACAGGCAGCAATCAGCTGGATATGCTGTATGACACGATTCAGGAAACGCTTTATCAGCTGAAAGATCAAGGAATTACCGAGAAAGAGCTGCACAACAGCAAAGAGCAATTAAAAGGGAACTTAATGTTAAGCCTTGAAAGCACAAACAGCCGTATGAGCCGAAATGGAAAGAATGAATTGCTGCTCAGCCAGCATCGGTCATTAGATGAAATTATCGATCTTGTGAACAATGTGACGAAAGAAAGTGTCGATAATTTGGCAAAGGATATCTTCACGGATACTTTTGCGCTCTCATTGATCAGTCCAAGCGGAGAAATGCCAAAGGGCCTTCAAAAATAATGAATTCATGTAACAAAATGGACATGGGGAAAAACACCCATGTCCATTTTTTTTTGTTACGCAAAGCGGTCAGGAACCTCCCATAAGGGTTCTCTTCATGACCTTTTTGCACGAATGAGTCAAAATTTAATGAAAATGCGCATCATTGTTTAAAAGAGCCTATAAAATAAATAGTAAGGCCAACCTTTTAGAAGAAAAATACCGTCCACATCGGTATCGCCCTTTAGAGAGGGATAAAAGCGAAAAAGGGGTGTTTAACTATGCGCTTAAGCGAATTAAGCGGAAAAGAAATTGTAGATGTAAAAAAAGCGGAAAGACTCGGGGTTCTCGGGCAGACTGATTTAGAAATCAATGAACAAACTGGACAAATCACTACCTTAATTATTCCGACCGTCAAATGGTTCGGATTCAAGCGTCAAGGAAATGACATACGAGTCCCATGGAGCCGCATTAAAAAGATTGGGTCCGATATGATTATTATCGATATCGAAGAGTATATTGAACAGTAAAGAGGCTGTCCCATAAGCCTTTAATAGACCGTCAAAACTGATTTTTAATGAGGATGCCCCCCAAAAGGATTGCATTTTGCCTTTTGGGGGCATCCTCTTTGTTATTTTTCCGGAATGGCTAGTCAACGTTTCACCGATTTTTTCTTTCATACATACAATGTGGAAGTAACAGAGGCTATTGGGCACTTAAGAACATTCACATATATAACAAAAGAAGGTGGATAACAAGATGTTGACGGATATGCACATCGCGGTAATTGGCGGTGATGCCAGACAGCTAGAGGTTATTCGAAAATTAATAGAACTAGATGCCAAAATCTCTCTCGTTGGATTTGACCAACTAGACCACGGTTTTGCTGGAGCCACTAAATATCAAATTCATGAAGTAGATTTCTCGCAAATGGATGCCATCATTCTGCCTGTCCGCGGCACAAACCATGAAGGACAAATCGATACCATTTTTTCGAATGAAAAAGTGTATTTGAAAGAAGAAATGTTAAAAGTCACACCGAGTCATTGTACCATCTTTTCGGGGATTACAAATGATTACTTAAATAAGCTTATTCAGAATACAAACCGGGAGCTTGTTCAATTATTCGAACGAGACGATGTTGCCATTTACAATTCGATTCCGACAGTAGAGGGAACTATTATGCTGGCCATTCAACACACGGATTTTACGATTCACGGATCGACCGTTGCAGTATTGGGTTTAGGGAGAGTTGGCATGAGTGTGGCACGCACGTTTGCGGCCCTTGGCGCTAAAGTGAAAGTGGGAGCAAGAAAATCCGAACATCTTGCTCGGATTACAGAGATGGGCTTAACTCCGTTTCACTTGTCACATTTAGCCAGTGAAGTCTCCAATACTGATATTTGTATCAACACCATCCCTTATCAAGTACTGACAGCCAGTGTCATTTCCAAGATGCCTTCTCACTCTCTCATTATCGATTTAGCGTCTAAGCCTGGGGGAACCGATTTTCGCTATGCTGAAAAACGGGGAATCAAAGCAATACTTGCTCCAAGCTTACCAGGTATTGTAGCCCCAAAAACCGCGGGCCAAATTGTGGCAAATATTCTCTGTGAATTACTATATGAGAATTTAGAAAAAAGAAAGGGGAATCAACCATGACGTTAAAAGGAAGACGAATTGGGTTTGGATTGACAGGATCTCATTGTACGTATGCGGAAGTAATGCCGGAAATCGAAAAGCTTGTTGAACTTGGAGCGGAAGTATTGCCTGTTGTTTCTTACACGGTGCAAACAACAGATACACGTTTTGGAAACGGGGAAGATTGGATTAAACGGGTGGAAGAAATCACAGGGAACAAAGTCATCGACAGCATTGTCAAAGCAGAGCCCCTCGGACCGAAAATTCCGCTGGATTGCATGGTCGTTGCGCCAATGACAGGCAATTCATTGAGTAAACTCGCCAATGCAATGAACGAGTCGCCTGTATTAATGGCTGTAAAAGCCACGATAAGAAATCATAAGCCAGCAGTATTGGGGATTTCGACAAATGATGCCCTCGGTTTAAATGGCATTAACATTATGCGCTTGATGGCAGCCAAAAATATTTATTTCATTCCATTTGGGCAAGATGCACCGGAGCAAAAGCCGAATTCTATGGTGGCGCGCATGAGCCTGTTAACCGACACCATCATGGCTGCTTTAGAAGGAAAACAACTTCAACCGGTCATTATTGAAAAATTTCGTGATAGCGAAAGCTAAATGAGATTGTTAGAATAGTATATAGTAAACATATATGCCTCCCATGCTGCATCCTTTGTAACGCGGGAGGCTTCCAATGTGTTAAAAGAAAGGGTTTTCTGGTAAAATAAGTAGTTGACTTATTCTTGGGAAGCCAGCATTATTTAATAAAGAAATTTTATGAATTCTTCCTTTCTTTAACGCAATAGTATGATAAAATAATTCATATTATTTTAAAAGCAAAATAATGCAGAATCAAGATGTTGTTGATTGAAAACGGTTGGAGGGGACTTAAATGACAAAACAATCTGGATTACATGTAGCGGTGGTAGGAGCAACAGGCGCGGTTGGGCAGCAAATGATCGCAACATTGGAAGATCGCAATCTCCCTATTAGTAAATTAACACTGTTATCTTCAGCTCGCTCGGCGGGAAAAAAGGTGTTATTCAAAGGGGAAGAGATCACGGTTCAAGAAGCAACACCAGAAAGCTTTGAAGGGGTTCAAATCGCTTTATTCAGCGCAGGAGGAAGCATTTCAAAAGAACTAGCTCCCGAAGCTGTAAAGCGCGGTGCTATTGTAGTAGATAATACAAGCGCGTTCCGTATGGATGAAAATACACCGCTTGTTGTACCAGAGGTCAATGAAGAGGACCTTAAAGCACACAACGGAATCATTGCTAACCCGAACTGCTCTACAATTCAAATGGTGGCAGCTTTAGAACCGCTTCGCCAATCGTTTGGACTGAAGCGAGTAATTGTTTCGACTTATCAAGCCGTATCAGGAGCGGGTGCAGTAGCAATTAATGAATTAAAAGAGCAGGCAAAAGCCATTTTAAACGATGAGCCGTTCACGCCGGAAGTATTGCCTGTTAAAGGTGATGAAAAGCATTATCAAATTGCTTTCAACGCTATTCCGCAAATTGATAAATTCCAAGATAATGGTTTTACTTACGAAGAAATGAAAATGATCAACGAAACAAAAAAAATCATGCATATGCCTGAACTGGAAGTGGCAGCGACATGCGTACGTCTACCGGTTGTAACAGGCCACTCTGAATCTGTTTATATTGAATTAGAACAAAACGGAGTAACAGTGGATCAAGTGAAACAATTACTTGCGGAAGCTCCGGGAATTGTTTTACAAGACGATCCGGAAAATCAAGTATACCCGATGCCGGCTGATTGCGTAGGCAAGCGCGACGTATTTGTCGGACGTATTAGAAAAGACCTAAATAAAGATAATGGCTTCCATATGTGGATTGTTTCTGATAACTTATTAAAGGGTGCTGCATGGAACTCTGTGCAGATTGCCGAATCATTAATCAAGCTCGAACTTGTATAATAGTGTGTGTTCAAAAAGAGGAAAAAGAGCCGAGAAGTTTCAAGGAACGTTGACTCGAGGACCGGAGAGGCGGATTGTCGAAGACATTCCACAGCGATTTTTCCTGGACTTTTTGTACATCCGGTAATAGATAAGGAAGCGGGCTAACGAGGTGTAAGCAAGTATGAAAATCATCGTTCAGAAGTTTGGTGGTACATCAGTTCGCGACGAAAATGGGCGTGAGTTGGCCTACAAGCATATTCAAAATGCGCTTAGTGAAGGATATAAGGTAGTTGTTGTCGTCTCAGCCATGGGAAGAAAGGGTGAACCGTACGCGACAGATACGCTTCTTTCACTTGTAGGTGGAAATCAAGCGTTGTTGAGCAAACGGGAGCTTGACATGCTTATGTCATGCGGAGAATTGATTTCTTCGGTTGTGTTTACGAACCTGCTGAATAGCCATGGAATTCGAGCGGCAACTTTGAATGGGGCACAGGCCGGCTTTTTAACAAACAGTGATTTCAATAGTGCAAAAATCATCGAGATGAGGTGCGACCGCTTAATCGAAGAGTTGGAACACCATGATGTGGTCGTGGTCGCCGGTTTCCAGGGAGCAACGGAACAGGGAGATACGACAACATTAGGGCGAGGCGGCAGCGATACATCGGCTTCAGCGCTCGGAGCGGCTTTGAATGCAGAGTTTATCGATATTTTTACGGACGTTGAGGGAGTCATGACAGCTGATCCGCGCATTGTGGAAGATGCGAGACCTCTTTCTGTTGTGACGTATAATGAAATTTGCAATATGGCTTATCAGGGAGCGAAAGTCATCCATCCCCGCGCAGTAGAGATTGCCATGCAGGCGAAAGTGCCGATTCGTGTGCGCTCTACTTACTCGGAATCGGAAGGGACGCTTGTAACATCCCAAGCCAATGCTAAACAAAGGGGCAGCGATGTTCAAGAACGGCTGATTACAGGTATTGCCCATGTATCGGGTGTCACTCAAATTAAAGTGTTCGCCAAAGAAGGGCATTACGATTTGCAGGCCGAAGTGTTTAAAGCAATGGCCAATGAACAAATCAGCGTGGATTTCATTAACATCTCCCCAAAAGGTGTCGTTTATACGGTTACGAATGATGTAACGGATAGAGCCATTGGTGTGTTGCGAGAATTGGGGTATGAACCGGTTGTGACAAGGGAATGTGCGAAAGTATCGACAGTGGGAGCGGGTATGACAGGAATGCCCGGAGTAGCTGCTAAAATTGTAGGGGCCTTATCAGAACAAGGCATTCAAATTTTACAATCTGCTGATAGCCATACAACGATTTGGGTACTAGTAAAAGAAGAAGACTTGAAAAAAGCAGTAAATGCCCTTCACGATGCTTTTGAGCTTTCAAAAGCAGGAAACGAATATTGAAGGAGTGGAAGTATGATTAATTTCGGAAAAGTGTCAACCGCTATGGTTACACCTTTTGATCATAAAGGGAACATTGATTTTGCCAAAACAACAAAACTTGTCAACTATTTAATCGAAAATGGTACGGATTCGCTGGTTGTTGCCGGAACCACAGGTGAATCTCCGACCCTATCGACAGAAGAAAAGTTAGCGTTGTTTCGGCATGTCGTAGAAGCAGCGAATGGCCGTGTACCTGTTATCGCAGGTACCGGAAGCAACAATACCCATTCTTCTATCGAGCTGACCGAAAAAGCGGAAGAAACAGGTGTAGATGCCATCATGCTCGTTGCGCCGTACTATAATAAACCAAATCAAGAGGGGCTTTATCAACATTTTAAAGCAGTTGCAGAAAGCACCTCTCTCCCAGTCATGCTTTATAACGTTCCTGGCCGTGCAGTTACCAAAATTGCTGCCGAGACCATTGTTAAGCTGTCCAAACTGCCAAATGTGGCAGCTGTTAAAGAAGCAAGCGGCGACCTTGATGCCATGACAGAAATCATTGCCAACACAGATGAGGATTTTGCGCTGTACAGCGGAGATGATGCCCTGACATTGCCTGTATTGGCAATCGGAGGTACAGGGGTCGTATCTGTGGCCTCTCACGTCATCGGGAATGAAATGCAACAAATGATTGCGAATTTTGAAAAGGGTGACGTAGCGCAAGCGGCAAAAGCCCATCAAAAATTGCTGCCAATTATGAACGCCATGTTTGCAGCGCCGAGTCCAACACCCGTCAAAACGGCTCTGCAGCTGAAAGGGCTGGATGTAGGATCTGTCCGCTTGCCGCTTGTTCCACTATCAGAACAAGAACGTGCAGCTTTAACAAACGTACTTCAATTTATTTGAAAGTAACATGGCTCAAGAATCTTGGTTTTCCTTGAGCCTATTACTTGATTATATGTAGAAGGTGATCCAAAAGGTTTATACTAAACTTTTTGGATCACCTTCTTTGTTGTAATAATCCCCCGTTTCATGAAACGGGGGATTATTATCTTGTATTCCGAATATTTCATCAGTTATAATGAAAACAAGTGATGTTGAACGGGTGATGTCAGTCTAGGAGGCAAGGGTTCATGATGAAAAAGATAGAGAACATTAAAGTATACGTACTAGGTGGAGTGGGAGAAATCGGCAAAAATATGTGCGGCATTGAAGTAGACGGCGATATTTTTATTGTGGATGCGGGGTTAATGTTTCCGGAAGATGAAATGCTCGGCATTGATGTGGTCATTCCAGATATCAGTTATCTATTAGAACGAAAAGAGCGAGTGAAAGGCATTTTTCTTACTCATGGTCACGAAGATCATATCGGGGGGCTTCCATTTATCGTGAAACGGCTGGAAGTGCCGATTTATGGGACGAAGCTCACCGTTGCCTTGGCAAAAGAGCAGCTGGCTGAATATGGTATCACAAAAAATGATTTGTTTCAAACGGTCAATCCCTCTGACATAGTAAGTTTTGAGAGAGCAGAAGTGTCATTTTTCCGAACGAATCACAGTATCCCTGATTCTGTCGGAATTTGTATCCGTACGTCAGAAGGAGCGATTGTACATACGGGAGATTTTAAATTTGACCAAACACCGGTTGGTTCTCAATTAGCAGATATCGGAAAGATGGCTCAGATTGGAAGTGAAGGCGTCCTCTTTTTGTTATCGGATAGTACGAACGCAGAACGTCCGGGTCATTCCAGTTCTGAAGCCATCGTCGGTCAGGAAATATCAGATGTTTTCTATAATGCGACAGGCCGCCTGATTGTAGCTACCCATGCCTCTCATGTTAATCGCATTCAACAAGTTGTTGCTGCAGCTCAAAATCACGGGCGGAAAATAGCAGTCGTAGGGCGAAATATATGGAGGGTTATTGAGATTGCTGCAAATCTTGGCCATGTGACGGATGCAAAAGATGTTTTTATTCCCGTGCAGGAAGTCGGCAAATATCCAAAGAATAAAGTCGCGATATTAACGACAGGCAGTCAGGGCGAACCGATTGCGGCGCTAGCGAGGATGGCTAAACGTGCGCATAAATTAGTGAATGTTGAAGAGGGGGACACGGTATTGATTGCCGCAACCCCTGTCCCAGGAAATGAAACTTCTTTTTCAAAGACAATCGATTTGTTGTTTCGTGCCGGTGCGAATGTTGTATACAGCAAAAAAGTCGTGCAGCATTCTGATCATGCACATCAGGAAGAACTTAAATTTATGCTGAATTTGATGCGGCCAAAATATTTCCTTCCCGTCCATGGAGAATACCGTATGCAAATGGCCCATGCCAAGCTCGCAGAATCTATTGGCATGAATCCTTCTCATGTGTTTGTAGTAGAGAAAGGCGATGTGATCGAATTTAAGAATGAACAAGCACGAGTAGGCGGAAAGGTCACAGCCGGAAACACGTTAATCGATGGACTCGGTGTCGGAGACGTGGGAAATATTGTATTGAGGGACCGCCGCCTTCTTTCCCAAGACGGAATTCTAATTGTCGTTGTCACCATTGATAAAAAGCACAAACAAATTACGGCTGGCCCTGAAATTATTTCTCGCGGATTTGTATACGTTCGGGAATCGGAAAAACTGCTGGAAGAAGCCACTAGAATCGTTGAGCAAATATTGAATAAATGTATGCAGGAACAAATGATTGAATGGTCATCGTTAAAATCCAATATACGTGATAGCTTGAATCAATTTCTGTTCGAGAAAACGAGAAGAAAGCCGATGATTTTACCAATCATCATGGAAATATAAAAGATGGGAGATGGGGAAAGAACCCCATCTCCCATCTTTTGTGTATGAACAGCTGGCCAGTTCCCTTTTGGGAACTGGCCAGCTATTCGGATGGGAAATTTTAACTTTAGTATGAGTAGAGAGAAGGTATAGGCAGGATAGACAGCCGATATTAAAAACTAGTGTGGGTTATGGAAAAAGAATTATCAGGAGTATTTGATCTAAGAGTGTCAATGCTGGTTCTTGTTTAGGATTGAATGGTCTCAGTTTTCCAAAGCGGCAGGCAGGTATGAAAATGGAAGGGGAGTTCATACTAACCATATCATCAATATTGGAAAGGGGAAAAAGTATGTTTGAAGAACAAAATACCCAGGCTGATCAAGATAATCCCGATAAAAAAGAGGTAGATAAAAGCCAAATCGTCGAGAAATTGCAACAGTTGGGGCAGACGAACGTTCCGCAAATGTCGCAAGATTCCAAAATCCATTGTTTAACGATTGTTGGCCAAATTGAAGGGCATATGCAGCTGCCTCCTCAAAATAAGACAACAAAATATGAACACGTTATTCCACAAATTGTAGCGATTGAGCAAAACCCTAATATTGAGGGGCTGCTGATCATTTTAAATACGGTTGGCGGTGATGTAGAGGCAGGGTTGGCTATTTCAGAAATGCTCGCTTCTTTATCGAAGCCGACAGTTTCGATTGTATTAGGGGGAGGACATTCTATTGGCGTTCCGATTGCGGTTTCCACCGACTATTCATTCATTGCGGGAACAGCAACGATGACGATCCATCCTGTACGCTTAACAGGTTTGGTCATAGGGGTTCCTCAAACATTCGAATATTTGGATAAAATGCAAGAGCGGGTCGTAAAATTTGTTGTAGGGCACTCGAATATTACGGAAGAAAAATTTAAAGAGCTTATGTTTTCAAAAGGAAACTTGACGAGAGATATCGGAACGAATGTCGTAGGGGCAGATGCGGTCGACTATGGTTTGATTGATGAAGTCGGAGGCGTGGGAGAAGCCATTCGAAAATTGAATGAATTGATTGAGCAACGAGGACAAATAACAGAAGGGAAGCAATTACTACAATGATTCTTTATACGATGATGCCTGAGGAATTCGTGTTTCCAATTGATATGAGTGTATACGATAAGCAGAAGGTTGTACAAATGAATGGGGTATCCATCGTCGTTTCCGAAAACACCCAAAAACAGTATGAAGTCGTTCGGTTATTAAGTACAAATCCGCAAGACTTTTTAAATGAACAATATTGTCCTGGACAAACTTTCCCGATATTTTGAACATCCTCTAACGTTCGTCACATGTAATAGCAGAAAAACTATGTTATAATAATCTATAGACAGTCCAACTATGCAGCCTTGATTGGCTGTTTTTTTGACGATTATGGAAATAGCCTATTATCATAAGGCGGTCTCAAAATGTTTTCATTTTTTGAGGCCGCCTTATGAGTTGAATTTTTCCGGTATATCTTCAGTTTGTTGGAGTGTTCAGGCAGGTTCAGCCTATACATAACGAGAAAATAAAGAGAAAAGCTTTATCTTCGTGAACGCATTTTCACGAAGTGATTGGAGTGAAAGAATGGCAAAGCAAAAAAAGAGAAGTGAAGCAAAAAAAGAGGAATGGAAACGAATCTTGAGCTTTGAATTAACCGGGCTGTTATTGTTTGCTGTTTCTTGTATTGCAATGGCAAATCTCGGGGTCGTTGGTCGTTCGCTCGCTTTGTTTTTCCGCTTGTTTACAGGTGAATGGTACATGGTGAGTTTAGTTGCTTTACTCATTTTATCTGTTTTTATTATTTTTAAGCTGCGGGGGCCAAAGCTTGTCACAAGACAGCTTTTGGGTATTTATATTATATTTGCGGCTATTTTACTATTAAGCCATGTTAAATTATTTGAAAATTTATCAAGAGACGGTGCTTTTGCACATCCGTCTGTCATTTTAAATACATGGGATCTGTTTTTACTGGAAGCAAAAGGACAGTCTGTGTCCCGTGATCTTGGGGGCGGAATGATTGGAGCCGTTTTATTTGCGGCGTTTTATTATTTATTTGATTCACTTGGGACTCAATTTTTTGCTTTCATTCTGATGATCATTGGCTTTATTCTTCTGACGGGAAGATCTCTTCGGGAAACGCTGTATAAACTGTTAGCCCCTGTTTGTTCGTTCCTTATCAGCGAAACGAAAGAGGGCTTGCTGGATATAAAAGATTGGTTGTATAGATTGAAACATAGACCGAAAAAAGCAAAGCCGAAACGTAAAAAGAAAACGCCTGCCCCTTCAAAAGAAGAAGAGGAAGAAGCACATGAGAACGTACATGAGCACATTGAAGTGTCAGGACCCCCTATCATCGAGCATTTCGATAAAGGAGAAGAAGAACCAGTCCCTTCCCCAGTTGTTCAGAAGTCTGCAGAGGTTGAACCCTCTTCCAAAGTGGAAGAACCTTTAGAAGAAGAAAAGCCTCCAGTGATGACATTTGTGGAGGAGGAAAATAAAAAATATGAGCTTCCACCGGTAAGTTTGTTAACGATGCCGAAAAAAAGCAATCAGGCAAAAGAGCACAAAAATATTTATGCCAATGCCCAAAAACTGGAGAAAACGTTCCAAAGTTTCGGTGTTAAAGCAAAAGTGGCCAAGGTCCATCTGGGCCCGGCTGTAACAAAATATGAAGTGTATCCGGATGTTGGGGTAAAAGTAAGTAAAATCGTCAATTTAAGTGATGATTTAGCATTGGCGCTTGCCGCAAAAGATATTCGGATTGAGGCACCGATTCCGGGTAAATCGGCAGTGGGAATTGAAGTGCCAAATGAGGAAGTGGCGATGGTTTCATTGCGTGAAGTGCTGGAGGCAAAAGAAAACAACCGGCCCGATGCTAAGTTGCTTATCGGTTTCGGACGTGACATTTCAGGTGAAGCCGTTTTGGCGGAATTAAACAAAATGCCGCATTTGCTTGTAGCGGGTGCTACAGGAAGCGGTAAAAGTGTGTGTATTAACGGAATCATCATTAGTTTACTGATGCGTGCAAAGCCTCATGAAGTGAAATTGATGATGATTGACCCGAAAATGGTTGAATTGAATATGTACAATGGTATTCCACATTTGTTGGCGCCCGTTGTAACGGATCCGAAAAAAGCGTCACAAGCGTTGAAGCGGGTTGTAAGCGAGATGGAAAGACGATATGAGTTATTTTCCCATACAGGTACGCGAAATATCGAGGGATACAATGAACATATTAAGCGCCATAACCAAGAAGAAGAAGCGAAGCAGCCGGGCTTGCCTTATATTGTAGTCATTGTGGACGAGTTGGCAGATTTAATGATGGTCGCTTCCTCCGACGTAGAAGACGCCATCACTCGTTTGGCACAAATGGCCCGTGCAGCGGGCATTCATTTAATTATTGCGACACAGCGTCCATCTGTAGACGTTATTACAGGAGTCATTAAAGCAAACATTCCATCCCGTATTGCCTTTAGTGTATCCTCTCAAACGGATTCACGTACAATTTTGGATATGGGGGGAGCGGAAAAGCTGCTGGGGCGAGGGGATATGCTGTTTTTGCCTGTGGGGGCTTCAAAGCCTGTTCGTGTACAGGGAGCTTTCCTATCGGATGAAGAGGTGGAAGAAGTGGTAGACTTCGTCATCTCCCAGCAAAAAGCCCAATATCAAGAAGACATGATTCCTAAAGATATGCCAGAATCAGAAGATGATTTTGAGGATGATTTATATGACGAGGCGGTTGAACTTGTCGTTGAAATGCAAACGGCATCTGTATCGATGCTTCAGCGCCGATTCCGCATTGGGTATAACAGGGCAGCCAGGCTCATTGATGCCATGGAAGTACGGGGGGTCGTAGGTCCTTACGAGGGAAGTAAACCACGTTCGGTATTGGTAAGCCAGTCAAATGAAGATGTAGGATCGTAGAAGAAAGGAACATGGATTTTTTCCATGTTCCTTTCTTCTACTTATAAAAAGCAATCATAGAATAAAAAACATAGATTATTATGATAGAAAGTAGAGCGAAATCATATGATAAAAATGGAAAAAGATTTATCCCGTATTAACGGGCAGTAAGCCCCCCCACTTCAAAACTTAGAATCATCGGAGAAGCTTAAGTGGGGGATGAAGGAAAATCCCTACTGATGGAAGTTTCCTTTATATGAAATGTGTTATACTAATGGTGATATATTTTCCATATTTTTGATGTACGGACCTATTTTTAGGTGGAAATGAAGAAAAATGATATATTATAAAAGTTTTTTAAGGAAAAGAAAATATCTTTTTTACAAAAGTGTAATATTGTTAAGGTTTTTTTTACAAAATGAATATAACCTATTTATTTATGTATCGAAAAATGATATATTATTTTCGATTAATCGAACTAGTCACACATCAGAGGTCTGATGACCAAAGCTCATAGTGGGGGAAGTATAATGTCAATTAAAGCAGATAGTCGACATTTGTATTTGCAAGTGATTGACAAAATTAAACAATTAATTGAGGAAGGCGTTTATAAGGAAAAAGAAAAGCTGCCTTCAGAATTTGATTTATCCAAGCAGTTGGGGGTCAGTCGTGCGACATTAAGGGAAGCACTTCGAATTTTGGAAGAAGAAAATGTGGTCATTCGAAGACATGGCGTTGGAACATTTGTGAATACCCGCCCTACTTTTACATCAGGTATCGAGCAATTGAATAGTGTAACACATATGATTGAGCAAGGTGGAAAAGTACCGGGAACCGTATTTCATTCCTCCCATGTCCAGGGACCGACGGAAGATGATATGCGCCGCTTCCAATGTTCAGAAAATGATGAAATTTTATATGTAGAGCGCGTAAGAACGGCAGATGGAGAGCCGGTGGTGTATTGTGTAGATAAAGTACTGAAAAAATATTTACCGGGTCAATTTTCCCATGAAAGAGAATCGTTGCTGGACATTTTAAACGAACAGTCCGGCAAGTACATTTCTTATGCAGTAGCCCAAATTGAGCCTCTCGGATATCACGAAAGAATCTCTCCTATATTAGAGTGTGAACCGGAAACCGCTTTGCTTGTGCTAAAACAAATGCATTATGATCAAAATGATGATCCTATTTTATATTCCTTGAACTATTTTAAAGCAGATAAATTCAGTTTCCATGTGTTGAGAAAAAGAGTTTAATTCTTTTTTATAAAGGGAACTGTCAGAAGATTAACACTTGGGATGGAAAACACTTTTAAGGAGGTGAATGTTACATAAGTAAATAAATGGTTTCATTTTTTTATGATTGTAACACATAATCCAGATATTTCAGGGGGACTTACAAAATGGTAAAACGTAAAGCTGGTTTGGCGTTATCACTTGTATTAGCGGCAGGAACATTACTCAGTGCATGTGGATCTAGCGAAGAAGAAGGAAAATCTGGAGCTGGAGAGAACAAAGAAGCTGCCAACTTTAAAGTCGGAATGGTTACAGATACAGGCGGTGTAGATGATAAATCATTCAACCAATCCGCTTGGGAAGGTTTAACGAAATTCGGACAAGAAAATAACTTGGAAGAAGGAAAAGGGTATAAATACCTTCAGTCAGGTGAAGCGGCAGAATATGAGCCGAACTTAACGAAGTTCTCTGATGCAGGCTATAACTTAACATATGGTATCGGCTTCTTATTGGAAGATTCGGTTCAAAAAGTAGCAGAACAGAATAAAGATGCTCACTTTGCGTTAGTGGACAGCTTATTGATGGATGAAAACTTCCAACCGGTGTTTTTGGATAACGTAACGAACATCACTTTCCGTGAGGAACAAGGTTCATTCCTTGTAGGGGTTGTAGCGGCTAAACATACAAAATCTAATAAAATCGGTTTTATCGGTGGAGTTGATTCTCCGTTAATTAAAAAGTTTGAAAATGGATTTAAAGCAGGTGTAAAAGCAGTAAACCCAGAAGCTGAAGTATTTGTGCAATATGCAGAAAACTTTAACGCTCCTGAAAAAGGCGCAACGATTGCGTCTGCAATGTATGACAAAGGCGCGGACATCATTTACCATGCTGCCGGCGGAACTGGTAATGGAGTATTTACAGAAGCGAAAAACCGTAAAAAATCAGGTAAAGAAGTATGGGTTATCGGAGTTGACCGCGATCAGCACGAAGAAGGTATGCCAGAAAACGTAACATTAACATCAATGGTTAAACGTGTAGATGTAGCGGTATATGATGTAACAAAACGTACAATGGAAGGCGACTTCCCAGGCGGAAAAGAAGTTGTATTCGGTCTTGAAGAAGATGGAGTGGGTATTGCTCCGACAACTGAAAATGTAAGTGAAGAAGCGGTGAAATTAGTAGATGAGTGGGAACAAAAAATCTTAAAAGGTGAAGTGAAAGTTCCTGCAACAGACGAAGAATTCGCAAGTTTCTCAGTTCAATAATAATTGATTGGAGGGAATGGACCTTTCTGATGATTCGTTGATGCCACAACGATTTGGTGAAAGGTCCATTTTGTCTGAAAGGATAAAAACGTATAGAGTTTGGAGATGCACGGCGCCAGCGTTTGGCGAGCGCCTTGTGCTTTTCTTGAAATATGTATGTTGGCCATATTTTATAATAAATGGATAGCTCGTTAGTTTTGGGACGATAATAAGAATAGTTGATTTAGACTGAGCTTATCACATAGTTTAAAGTATAGCTTAAGACTCAGCATTTGCTGGGTTTTTCTAGTATTAGAGGCTTTTTTCCTATTTTAGACAAGTAACCTATGAGGAGTGAGTAGGTTGGAATATGTAATCGAAATGCTGAATATTCGCAAAGAGTTTCCTGGAATTGTGGCGAATGACAATATTACTTTGCAAGTAAAAAAAAGTGAGATTCATGCGCTGTTAGGAGAAAACGGTGCGGGGAAATCGACACTGATGAACGTGTTATTCGGTCTTTATCAGCCTGAGAAAGGCCAAATTAAAGTCAAAGGACAAGAAGTGAAGATTACGGATCCGAACGTAGCCAATCGTTTTGGAATCGGGATGGTGCACCAGCATTTTATGTTAGTGCAGAACTTCACTGTTACAGAGAATATCATTTTAGGAAATGAACCGACAAAAGGCGGTAAAATTGACATTACAGAGGCGGCTCAGACGATTGAAGAGCTGTCAAAGCGTTACGGGCTGGCGGTTGACCCATATGCTAAAATCGAAGATATTTCAGTTGGGATGCAGCAACGCGTGGAAATTTTAAAAACGTTGTACCGCGGTGCGGACATTTTAATTTTTGATGAGCCGACTGCCGCTTTAACGCCGCAAGAAATTACAGAGCTCATTCAAATTTTGAAACGTTTAATCGAAGAAGGAAAATCGATTATTCTTATTACCCATAAGTTGAAAGAAATCATGGCAGTTTGCGATCGTTGTACCGTTATCCGAAAAGGCGTAGGAATCGGCACGGTTACTGTGGCTGAAACAAATCCGGATGAACTTGCTGCATTGATGGTCGGACGTGAAGTTCATTTCAAAACGGAGAAGTCAGACGCCAGACCAGCAGAAGATGTATTGGTCGTTCAAAACCTGACTGTAGAAGATTCGCGAGGGGTTCAGGCTGTTAATGAGTTAGATCTGACTGTTCGCGCAGGAGAAATTGTAGGAATCGCGGGCGTTGACGGAAATGGTCAAACGGAACTGATTGAGGCGATTACGGGATTGCGCAAAGTGAAATCCGGATCGATCCAATTAAAGGGAGAAGAACTAACAACGATGCCGACAAGAAAAATAACGGAATCCGGTGTTGGACATATCCCGCAAGACCGACATAAACATGGGCTTGTATTGGATTATACAATCGGAGAGAATATTGCGCTGCAAACCTATTACCAGCAGCCGTATTCAAAGTCGGGGATATTAAATTATAAAAAGATTTATGAGAAAGCCAAGGCATTAATTAAAGAATTTGACGTTCGGACGCCAAGTGAGTATACACCGGCTCGCGCGCTGTCAGGGGGAAATCAACAAAAAGCGATTATCGCCCGTGAAGTCGACCGCAGTCCAGATTTTCTCATTGCTGCACAGCCGACGCGTGGTCTGGATGTAGGTGCTATCGAATTTATTCATTCTAAACTAGTGGAAGAACGGGATAAAGGAAAAGCGGTGTTGCTTGTATCCCTTGAGCTGGATGAAGTGATGAATCTAAGCGATCGTATTGCGGTGATTTATGAAGGAAAGATTGTGGATATTGTTGATCCAAAAGAGACGAACGAACAAGAGTTAGGGTTGTTAATGGCTGGGGGAAAGCGTGAGAAAGTTGGTGGCATGTCATGAGTAAGTTCTTAAAAAACGAGCGCATCATCAATATTACCATTCCTGTTTTAGCGGCAGTGTTAGGCTTGGTTGCAGGAGCAATCATTATGCTTCTTGGCGGGTATGATCCTTTTGAAGGATATGGAGCGCTTTTGGATGGGATGATTGGAAGCCCTAAATCAATCGGGGAAGTCATTCGCGCTATGTCGCCGCTTATTTTAGCGGGGATAGCGGTCGCATTTGCTTTCAAGACGGGATTGTTCAATATCGGGGTAGAAGGTCAATTGCTTGTGGGCTGGCTTGCTTCCGTATGGGTAGGTTATGCTCTTGATTTACCTAAAGTCATTCACCTTCCTCTTGCGATTTTAGCGGCCGCTGTTGCAGGAGCGATTTGGGGATTTATCCCTGGCCTATTAAAAGCTCGCTTAAAGGTACATGAAGTAATTGTAACCATCATGATGAATTATATCGCTTTATATGTGACAAGTGCTGTCATTAAGACCTTTTTATATGCAGGAAATGAAAAGTCATACAATATTAAAGAGTCTGCTTCATTGGCTTCTCCATTTCTTGCGTCTATCACAGATAACTCGCGTCTTCACCTTGGTATCATCGTAGCGCTTATCGCGTCATTCATTATGTGGTTTTTATTGAATAAAACGGCAAAGGGCTATGAGCTGCGTGCCGTTGGATTTAACCAGCACGCTTCCCAATATGCCGGTATGAGTGTAGCGAGAAATATTGCGGTATCCATGGCCATCTCGGGAGCATTTGCCGGATTGGCCGGTGCAATGGAAGGGCTTGGTACGTTTCAAAATATGAACAGCCTTTCTGCCTTTACGGGCACGGGCTTTGATGGCATCGCGGTAGCCTTGCTGGGCGGAAACACCGCTGTTGGAATCATTTTAGCGGCGGCGTTATTCGGCGGGTTGAAAACAGCAGCTCCGGAAATGAACTTTATGGCCGACGTTCCTTCAGAGCTGATCGATATCGTCATCGCCTTAATTATTTTCTTCGTAGCGTCAAGCTATATCATTCGCTGGTTCTTTAACCGCTTAGGCAAGGAGGGGAAATAGATGGGTTTATTGGACATTTTGGCCATCATTATCCAAGCTTCTCTATATTCGGCTGCCCCGCTGATTTTTACAGCACTTGGCGGTGTATTTAGTGAACGCTCGGGTGTCGTTAACATTGGACTGGAAGGATTAATGTTATTTGGGGCATTTACGAGCATTCTTACTACTTTAGTTTTACAAGATACATTAGGTGCCGTATCGCCGTGGTTATCGATTCTGATTGCGGCAGTCGCTTGTGCCATCTTCTCGCTCATCCATGCGGTTGCCAGCATCACCTTAAAAGCAGATCAGACTGTAAGCGGTGTGGCGCTAAACTTTTTGGCTGCGGGTTTATCCGTCTTTTTAATCAAAAAGATTTTTGGAAAAGGCCAAACCGATTTTATTCAATTTCGTATTAATAAAGAAGATATTCCAGTGTTGTCTGATATTCCGGTAATAGGGAAAATCTTTTTCTCATCTGTTCCGCTTACATCGTATATTGCCATTCTAGTTGCATTTATCGTATGGTATGTCATTTATAAAACGCCGTTTGGCTTACGTCTTCGATCAGTGGGGGAGCATCCGATGGCGGCTGACACTATGGGGATAAATGTTACAAGAATGCGCTATACAGGGGTTATGCTTTCAGGACTTTTTGCCGGAATCGGGGGAGCGGTATATGCGACATCCATTTCCGGAAACTTTGCGGGCGGTACGATTTCAGGACAAGGTTTCCTTGCGCTTGCAGCTATGATATTCGGTAAATGGCATCCGATTGGAGCGCTTGGAGCGGCACTGTTCTTTGGACTGGCCCAGTCGCTAAGCCTTATAGGTGCGCAAATTCCATTATTAAAGGATATTCCGACGATTATCTTAACAATTGCCCCGTACGTGTTAACGATTTTAGCACTGGCAGGATTCGTAGGACGTGCTGAAGCTCCAAAAGCATTGGGAACGCCTTACGAAAAAGGGAAACGTTAAAAACATTCCGCCTTCATGGCGGAATGTTTTTTTGTGCCAAAAGGATTGTATTGACTTCCCTTGACATAAAAAAATAATAAGGGAAACTTCCATCAGCGGGGGTCTTACTGCCCGTTAATGAGAGATAAAGGAATCTTTTATAATCAAGGGCTAATGCGATGTGATCAAGGATGATTGCTTAAAAGTTGAAAATGTTTCCATATGTTCGGTATAGTTGATGAAAAGGTAGAAGAATTGACAAAAAAGAAACATGAAAGGAGGAAACCTTATGTCTGAAGAGTTATCTACCCAACGAGTCGAACGCCATTTGATTGATTCTCATCATAAGTTGTATTCGATTTTTGACGATTTATCATTCAAATCAAAAAATAAAACGATGATCAATGCGGATTGCAATGGAAGTTATAACATTTTGCGAAAAGCATTTCCCGAAGCGTTTAGCGGTGGGATAGAGGGTGTAGGGTTACATCCAATACGGGTGAACGTCGTGACGATGTGCAAACGTAGGAAGAGAAAATGTGCGTAAAAACATTTTTTGTGGAAATATTTATCATATTTTAATGTTTTTAACATTTTCTTTAACCTAGTGTAAGAAAGGTTAAAACTGCCCAAAGTGATGAAAACTAGGAACATGGCTTTAATAATAGTCATTATGACTGTTTTTGAAAAAGGAGGTTTCCGAATGAAACTGCTAAAAGAAGAAAAGCACGAATTAAATGGTTTGACCGTTCACACTATTCAAACATCCAAATATAAAACAAACACCTTGATTTTAAAGATGAATGCCCCGCTTCGGGAAGATACGGTCACATTAAGGGCGTTGCTGCCGTATGTACTCCAAAGTGCGACTGCTTCATATCCGTCAACGACAAAGCTCCGTACATACTTGGACGATTTATACGGGGCGACACTGCAGGTTGATTTAATGAAAAAGGGCGAGTGGCATGATATGACGTTTCGTATCGATGTAGCCAATGAAACATATTTGAAAGATACGACGCCTATTTTAAAGGATGCACTGCTGTTAATGGGGGATATTCTATTGAACCCAGCACTGGAAAATGGCGCCTTTTTGCCGGACATCGTGGAACAAGAAAAGCGGTCAATGCGTCAGCGTATCCAGGCCGTATTCGATGATAAAATGCGCTATTCCAATTTACGCCTTGTAGAAGAGATGTGCAAGGAAGAACCGTATCATCTTCACGTGAACGGACGCGTAGAGGACATTGAAGCCATTACACCTGCTTCACTTTATGAGTATTACAAAAAAGTACTGGAAGAAGACTCGATTCATCTATATGTGATTGGCGATATTAAACAGGAAGAAGTGCTGGAGAACGTCAAGCAAATTTTTGCGTTACCTGCAAAAACGACTCGTCAGCATCGGGGTGAAAATGAAAGCAAAAAGATTGAAAAGGTAAACGAAGTCATTGAAAAACAAGATATTAAACAAGGTAAGCTTAACATCGGTTACCGCACAAATATTGTATACGGCGATCCTGAATACTTTGCTCTGCAAGTGTTTAATGGCATTTTTGGCGGCTTCTCTCACTCCAAGCTTTTCATCAATGTACGTGAAAAGGCAAGTCTCGCTTATTATGCCGCATCGCGGGTAGAGAGCCATAAAGGGTTATTGATGGTCATGTCGGGTATTGACGCCAAAAACTATGACCAAGCGGTTAAAATCATCAATGAACAAATGGAAGCGATGAAGCAAGGGGACTTTACTCCGGAAGAGCTTGATCAAACAAAAGCGGTGATTCATAATCAAATTTTGGAAACAATCGATACGGCAAGAGGACTTGTGGAAGTTTTATATCACAATGAATTAGCCAATACATCCATTTCGGTGGAAGATTATTTAGAAGGGATTAAAGCTGTCACAAAAGAAGAAGTAATGGCGGCGGCAAAGCAAGTGGAGCAAGATACGATTTATTTTTTACGAGGAATGGGCGGTGAAGAATGATGGAAAAAATCCCGTTTTCGCAGTTGAAAGAAGATTTGTATCATGAAAAAATGACAAATGGACTTGAAGTCTATATTTTGCCTAAGCCGGAATTCAATAAAACATATGCTACCTTCACAACGAAATACGGTTCCATCGATAATCAGTTTGTTCCGCTGAAACAAACGGAAATGACGAAAGTACCGGATGGGATTGCTCATTTTTTAGAACATAAATTGTTTGAAAAAGAGGATGGAGATGTGTTTCAACAGTTCAGTAAACAAGGGGCGTCTGCGAATGCGTTCACATCGTTCACGAGAACGGCTTACTTGTTTTCTTCTACATCGGATTTCGAACGGAATTTCGAAACCTTAATCGATTTTGTGCAAGACCCTTATTTTTCGGATCAAACGGTCGAAAAAGAAAAAGGAATTATCGGGCAAGAGATTACAATGTATGATGACAATGCCGATTGGCGGTTGTACTTTGGCGTTATTCAAAATATGTATCATCATCATCCGGTTAAAATTGATATTGCCGGTACGATCGAGTCGATCTCCCATATTACAAAGGAATTGTTGTATACGTGCTATGAAACGTTCTATCACCCGAGTAACATGCTTCTTTTCGTTGTAGGGCCGGTCGATCCTGAACAGGTGATGAATCAAGTTCGCGAAAATCAAGCGAAAAAAGATTATCACGATCAACCTGAAATCAAGCGCCATTTCGAAGATGAACCTGAAGGAGTAGCCAAAGCTAAACAAATCATCCCAATGACGGTCCAGTCTTCAAAATGTCTCGTTGGGGTAAAAGCCAAAAATCCGCAGCGTGCAGGGCGTGAGATGCTTGTTCATGAACTGGCGATGAATGTTATGCTGGATTATTTATTCGGCAAAAGCTCCGAGCACTATGAAAACCTGTATCGCGAGGGATTAATTGATGAAACGTTCTCTTATGATTACACGGAAGAAAAAGGCTTTGGGTTTGCCATCATTGGCGGTGATACGGAAAAACCGGATGAACTGGCGGATCGAATCAAAGGAATCCTTCTGCAGATAAGAGAAAACCCGATGACGGATGAACAGCTGGAGCGGGTGCGCAAGAAAAAGATTGGTGCATTCCTTCGTTCTTTGAACTCTCCGGAATTTATTGCCAACCAATTTACCCGCTACGCATTCAATGATATGGATTTGTTTGATGTAGTGGATGTGCTGGAAACATTAACAAAAGAAGATATTGAAAAAATAACCAATGAGCTGGTGGACGAAAACAATATGACCGTTTGCCAAGTGGTACCAAAATAAAAAGACATAATGAAAAAGCATCCCTTTAGCTGATAAAGGGGCTTTTTCTATTTTAGGTATATGTTCAAAAAGGAGCGTTTAGATTGGAAAAGTATGCACTGATTATAGGAGCAAGCGGGGGAATTGGTTCAGCGGCAGTGAGGAAGCTGGCACAGGAAGGTTATTTGTTTGTTCTCCATTATAACAGAGGGATAAAGGAGGTAGTGAAGCTGCAACAAGAGCTCCCTGAAAAAAATGCGATCTTGATTGAGGCGGATTTGACACAAGCAGATGGTGTCAAAACATTATTGAAGCAGCTTTCAGTTCCAATTGATTTAGTCGTATATACGAGCGGAAACAGCTATGTGGGGCTTATGACAGACATGAAAGATGAAGAAGTACAAGAAATGATTCAATTGCATGTGACCAGCCCTTTTCAGCTTGTCAAAGAGTTATTGCCGGCAATGATTCAGCGAAAACAGGGTAATATCGTCATGATTTCTTCCATTTGGGGATCGACAGGAGCTTCTTGCGAAGTGTTATATTCAATGGTGAAAGGAGCACAAAATACATTTGTGAAGAGCCTGGCAAAAGAAGTGGCGCTGAGCGGCATCCGGGTCAATGCAGTGGCGCCGGGAGCGGTGAGCAGCAAGATGATGGATGGGTTTACAGAAGAAGACATGGCGCTCATTTGTGAAGACATTCCAATGGGAAGGCTTGGAACGTGTGAAGAAGTAGCGGATGCGATTGCTTTCTTGGCTTCTGATCAATCGACTTATATTACCGGACAAATTCTTTCAGTTAATGGCGGTTGGCATACATAAAAAATCTGTAAGCGTACAAACTAGGATATGAATAAACCTAAAGGAGGGTTCTTCATGTCAGTATTAGAAAATTGGGATTCTTGGAAAGATTTTTTAGCGGATCGCTTGCATCACGCACAAAACGATGGAATGAGCAATGAAGTTGTCAATAATCTTGCTTACCAAATCGGCGGTTATTTAGCGAATCAAGTAGATCCGAAAAATCCACAAGAGAAAGTATTAGCCGACCTTTGGAGCGTCGCTTCTCAAGAAGAGCAGCATGCTATTGCCAGCATGATGGTGAAGCTTATTCAAAATAACGGCACAGTACAATAAGAGAGGATTTTGCCTCTCTTTTTCTTTTAGGAAAGCTTCAATTATTAATGTTGACTCCTGGCTTGCATTGAAACAATCCGTAAGCTGGGAGTTTTTAACGAGGTTTTCATGGATTTCGCTCTTGTATGAATAACTCTTCATAAAAAAACAGGGTTTCCTCCGCTCTTCTACTTTATAAATTATACGAAATCATTTATATTTAATATAAGTAAAAAGGCAATAGGGGATATAACAACAATAAAAAATTAAATGATTGTCCGGGGAGAGAGTTTCATGTCAAAGATTGAGTGGTACTTAGAATATCAAATCCAAAAAAACCGACCTGGTCTATTGGGAGATGTTTCTTCTTTATTAGGAATGTTATCCATCAATATCGTAACAATAAACGGGGTAGATGATCAACGACGCGGTTTGCTTTTACGCTGCGATTCGCATGAACAAATCGAAAGACTTGAATCTATATTGAAGACGATGGATAATATAACTGTCACAAAGTTAAGAGAACCTAAGTTGCGGGATCGATTAGCAGTACGACATGGCCGTTACATACAACGAGATGCCGATGACAAAAAAACATTTCGCTTTGTGCGGGATGAATTGGGTTTACTTGTCGATTTTATGGCAGAGCTTTTTAAACAAGAAGGACATAAGCTAATTGGAATTCGAGGGATGCCGCGTGTCGGCAAAACTGAATCGATCGTTGCAGCCAGTGTTTGTGCCAATAAGCGCTGGTTATTTGTGTCTTCAACCTTGCTCAAACAAACGATTCGCAGTCAGCTCATTGAAGAAGAGTATAATGAAAATAATATTTTCATTCTGGATGGCATTGTATCTACAAGAAGAGCCAATGAAAAGCATTGGCAATTAGTGCGGGAAATCATGCGTGTTCCGGCAACTAAAATTATTGAACATCCAGATATTTTTGTTCAAAATTCTGAGTACTCACTTGATGATTTTGATTACATTATTGAGCTGCGGAGCAATCCAGATGAGGAAATTACATATGAAGCGGTTGAAGGCCCATCCATGTTTTCAGACGGCGGTTTCTCGATGTTTGATTTTTAACATAATTGGAAGGTGTTATCATTGACAGAATTAGGAAAAAGACTGAGAGAAGCTCGAGAACAGCAAAATATGTCACTGGAGGATTTGCAAAAACTGACGAAAATCCAGAAACGTTATTTAGTGGGCATTGAAGAAGGCAATTATGACTTGATGCCTGGAAAATTTTATGTTCGGGCGTTCATTAAACAGTATTGTGAAGCGGTAGGGCTGAATCCCGAGGAGATTTTTGAAGAGTACAAATCCGATATCCCGGTGACACAGACGGAAGAACTCCCGGAACAATTGTCACGTGTTCGAACTCGTAAAGAAACGCCTGTACAAGATTCCAAAGTATTGGATGTTCTTCCGAAAATCCTATTGACAATTGGAGCAATTGGAATTGCTGTACTCATTTGGGTATTCGCCCAGAATAGGGAAATGGCAAAGGAAGAAGTTTCTCCGGAAACGACAGCAGAGGTAGAACAATCAAAAGAGACACCGGCGCGAGAAGAGCCGGTAAAAGATGCGGAAGAGAAAGCGAATGACCCGCAAAATGAAGAAGATGATACAGAGAAACAGGCAGAAACAGAAGATTTGACGGAAGGAACGAACAGCCAGAAAATTGTAGAAACGCAAAAGAGTGGTAAGTCAGCTGTTCTCCAACTTCAAAATGCAGATGAATTTCAAGTGGAAATCTCTTCAAAAGGAGAGACGTGGGTCGGAGTGAAAAACGGAAAAGGTAACTCTTTTTATCAAGGCATGTTGAAATCGGGTGAAGCGAAAACGTTTGATTTTACAAAAGAAACAGAGATTCGTCTCAATATCGGAAATACACTTGATACTGAGATGAAAATTAACGGACAAACCGTTCCTTTCCCTTCCAACCCTAGTGATCAAGTTCAGCAAATCATTACCATTCAATATTCACCGTCGAATGCGGTCGAAGCAAGTGAGTGATGCACCTCATCTTCTTCGTCATACATGATGTTTGCTTGAAGAAGCGATTTGTTCCATTTAGGGTGGCTTGATAGGGATCGATCTTATCGAGTCACCCTGTTTTCTACATTTCATACTGCCTAATGCGACATTGGAGGAATCATAGTGAATTTACCTAACAAGATTACAATTTCAAGGATTTGTTTAATTCCATTATTTTTAGTCATTATACTTGCACCTTTTTCTTGGGGAGATTGGCGGATTGGTACCGTATCGATTCCGGTCACGCATTTAGTGGGGGCTTTCATTTTTATCGTCGCTTCCACAACCGACTGGATCGATGGTTATTATGCTCGAAAATATAATATGGTCACGAATCTTGGAAAGTTTCTGGATCCGTTGGCTGATAAATTACTTGTATCGGCGGCCCTTATTGCTTTGGTGGAACTTCAATTAGCTCCGGCCTGGGCTGCAATCGTTATTATTAGCCGCGAGTTTGCTGTAACGGGTTTACGTTTAGTGCTTGCAGGCGGAGGGGAAGTTGTTGCCGCCAATATGCTTGGTAAAATTAAAACGTGGGCACAGATTGTGGCTATTTCAGCTTTATTGTTACATAATTTGCCGTTTGAGCTTATCCCATTCCCGTTTGCAACTATTGCATTATGGGTTGCGGTCATTTTTACAATTGTATCCGGTTGGGATTATTTTGCGAAAAACAAGAGTGTGTTTGTCAATTCTAAATAAAAAGTGAGATGAAGAACATGAATGCGGAGATTATCGCGGTTGGATCTGAATTATTACTTGGTCAAATTGCTAACACGAATGCTCAGTTTATTTCAAAGCAACTTGCTGAAATCGGTGTAAACGTCTTTTATCACACAGTGGTCGGGGATAATGCTGAGCGATTGAAAAAAACGATTGAGGCTGCACAGAAAAGGGCCGACTTGATTATTTTTACAGGAGGACTGGGACCGACGAAGGATGATTTAACAAAAGAGACGATTGCAGAAATGCTCGGCAAACAGCTGGTCATCCATCAGGAGGCGCTTGACAGCATCGAGGAGTACTTTCGTAAAACAAACCGGGTAATGACGCCAAATAATCGGAAACAAGCGCTTGTGCTGGAAGGGGCAACGATCCTGGTCAATCACAACGGCATGGCTCCAGGGATGGCTCTTAAGATTGAAGATACCCACTACATGCTGCTTCCTGGGCCTCCTAAAGAAATGCAACCGATGTTCCAAACATTTGGAAGGGGCTATATTACGAAACAGCTTGGAAAGGTAGAGCGCATTGAATCGCGCGTATTGCGTTTTTTCGGTATTGGGGAATCACAGTTAGAAACGGAAATTGAAGATTTGCTTGACCGACAAACCAATCCGACCATCGCTCCGCTTGCAGGGGATGGGGAAGTGACGTTGCGTTTAACCGCAAAACACTCATCAGAAGAAGAGGCAATTAGCATGTTGGATGAGGTGGAGCGCCAAATTCAGGAACGTGTTCACGAATTTTTCTACGGCTATGAAGAGACTACTTTATATGAAGAGGTTCTTAATCTTTTAAAAGAGAAGGGATTGACGATTGCGAGCGCTGAAAGCTTAACGGGCGGGTTGTTCAGTGAACGTTTAGTCTCTCTTTCCGGTGCAGGGGACATTGTACAGGGAGGCATTGTTTGTTATCAAAATGAAGTGAAACAGCATGTTGTTGGTGTATCGGCCAGCACTTTGCAAAACCATGGAGCCGTGAGTCAGCAGTGTGCAAAAGAAATGGCTGAAAATGTCCGACAGCTTTGCCGCTCTAATATTGGTATCAGCTTTACAGGTGTGGCGGGTCCGAAAGTGCAAGAAGGGAAAGAAGTCGGAACCGTATTCATGGGAATCGCGATCGACAACGAACCGACGGAAGTGTACCACCTGCAGCTTTCCGGAGGGCGCCAGTCCATTCGTACAAGAGCGGTCAAATATGGCTGCCACTACTTGCTTCGATTGTTAAAATAAAGGTATTAGCACTTATTCTATGTTCTGACTCTATTAAAGAATACAGGAAGAGACTATTTTAAGTGGCTGTCCCATAAGTCTCTAATAAATCCAAAAAACTAATTTTTACTGAAAGGCCCCGTCACATAATCCCTTGGTTTTACTGGGTTTTCATGACGGGGCCTTACAGGAGAATGACTCAAAAGGTATGCTTTTTATACCTTTTGAGTCATTCTCTTTTTATATTAATTATCTACGTGAAATAAACCACGGAAGCGCAAGGGAAATGTAGTTGAATATCCTCATTTAATTGCTAAACCACCAGTCCAATAGGTAGTTTCCAGTTCTTTTCTATTCATAATGAGAGAGAAAATCCCTCCAGTTGCGCTGAAGCGCAACTGTTTTTTTACTGAAGGAGGGTAACCATCCTTCAGTAAAAAAAAACGAACATTTATTCGTTTTTTGCTTGGCAAATGCAAAAAAAAAATGTATAGTATTAATAGAAAGTTGCTAGTAAGTTATGCGAAACAAATTTAGCATGTTTCGATTAAATGATATAAAAAAGGTAATATAAATATAGGAAGTGAAACTTGCAAACCGCAAGTTTATATAAAGGAGGAAAATACGTGAACGATCGTCAAGCCGCATTAGATATGGCATTGAAACAAATCGAAAAACAATTTGGTAAAGGTTCCGTCATGAAGCTCGGGGAACAAACAGAACGAAAAATCTCCACTGTTCCAAGCGGATCGTTAGCTCTTGATGTAGCGCTAGGAGTAGGAGGGTACCCACGCGGACGTATTGTTGAAATTTACGGGCCTGAAAGTTCGGGTAAAACGACATTTGCTCTTCATGCGATTGCTGAAGTTCAGCAAAACGGGGGAACAGCAGCATTCATCGATGCTGAACACGCTCTTGATCCTGTTTATGCTCAAAAGCTGGGTGTAAACATCGATGAATTACTTCTTTCCCAGCCGGATACAGGAGAGCAAGCGTTAGAAATCGCTGAAGCTCTTGTACGAAGCGGAGCGGTTGATATTATCGTTGTTGACTCGGTAGCTGCCCTTGTTCCAAAAGCAGAGATTGAAGGGGAAATGGGTGACGCCCATGTAGGTTTACAAGCGCGTCTTATGTCACAGGCTCTTCGTAAACTATCAGGTGCGATCAACAAATCTAAAACGATTGCGGTATTCATCAACCAAATCCGTGAAAAAGTCGGGGTTATGTTTGGAAATCCTGAAACAACTCCAGGTGGACGCGCGCTTAAGTTCTATTCGACAATTCGTTTAGAAGTGCGCCGTGCCGAACAGTTAAAACAAGGAAATGATATTGTAGGTAACAAAACGAAAGTAAAAGTAGTCAAAAACAAAGTAGCTCCTCCATTCCGTGTAGCGGAAGTTGACATTATGTATGGTGAGGGTGTTTCCAAAGAAGGCGAAATTTTAGATATGGGTACTGAATTGGATATCGTTCAAAAGAGCGGTTCTTGGTATTCCTATAATGAAGAGCGCTTAGGTCAGGGACGTGAAAATGCGAAACAATTCTTAAAAGAGAACCCTGAGATTCGTCTTGAGATTGCCCTGCAAATCCGTGAACATTACGGATTGGATAAAGATGGTGAAGCCCCTTTATCAGTTGAGAATGATGACCAAGAGGGGTTTGACATTTAAATCCGTAAAAAAGGCACACGATAAGTGTGTCTTTTTTTATAAACCTTTGACTAGCATCCAGCACAAATGACTTTATAAAAAACGATAAAGTCCATAGTTTTCAAGGCAGACAAAGTATGACAGACTTGACAATAAAATTCACCGCCTTTACAATTAAATTGTATATTTTCCATTTTTCAAGTATTGAGGATTGCTAAAAGCCTTTGTGTGTATGTTGAAACATGAAACAATATACATGCCGACAATTTTTAAAGTTACTAACAAGTTCATAGCAAGAGGAGGTGATATGATGGAACCTACAACTATCATCTTCATTTTGCTTGCCATGATCGTCGGTGCAGTTGTTGGCTTTTTTGGTCGCAAATCGATTGCGGAAGCTAAAATAGCGGGGGCAAAGTCCGCTGCTGAGCAAATCATCGATGAAGCGAACCGTGAGGCGGACGCCCTAAAGAAAGAAGCCCTGCTTGAAGCGAAAGATGAAATTCATACTATTCGTACAGAGGCGGAACAAGATATTCGTGATCGAAGAATTGAACTTCAAAAACAAGAAAATCGATTAATGCAAAAAGAAGAGAATCTTGACCGTAAGGATGAATCTTTAGATAAGCGAGAAGCGATGTTAGAAAAGAAAGAAGATTCTCTCGCTAATAGACAACAGCAGATTGAAGAAATGGAAAGCAAAGTGGAAGAGATGGTGCGTAACCAACAAGCGGAGTTGGAGCGTATTTCAAGTTTAACACGAGAGGATGCACGTCAAATTATCATTGAACGTGTCGAAAATGAACTTTCACATGAGCTTGCTCTAATGGTAAAAGAAACAGAAAACCGTGCAAAAGAAGAAGCGGATAAAAAAGCAAAGGAAATCCTTTCTCTTGCGATTCAGCGTTGTGCAGCTGACCATGTTGCAGAAACAACGGTATCGGTTGTTAACTTACCAAATGATGAAATGAAGGGCCGTATTATCGGTCGTGAAGGACGCAATATCCGTACATTAGAAACATTGACAGGTATTGATTTAATTATTGACGATACACCAGAAGCTGTTATTCTGTCTGGTTTTGATCCTATTCGTCGTGAGACGGCAAGAATCGCTCTTGATAAACTTGTTCAAGACGGACGTATTCACCCTGCTCGAATCGAGGAGATGGTGGAAAAGTCACGTCGAGAAGTGGACGAGTATATTCGCGAAGTGGGTGAACAAACAACATTCGAAGTTGGTGTTCACGGTCTCCATCCGGATTTAATTAAAATTTTGGGTCGCTTGAAATTTAGAACAAGCTATGGCCAAAACGTGTTAAAGCACTCAATGGAAGTGTCTTTCTTGGCAGGTCTAATGGCTGCTGAGCTGGGCGAAGATGAAGTGCTGGCAAGACGTGCAGGCCTGTTGCATGATATCGGAAAAGCGATTGACCATGAAGTAGAAGGAAGCCATGTTGAAATTGGCGTTGAATTAGCAACGAAATATAAAGAACATCCAGTTGTTATAAATGCTATTGCCTCGCATCATGGTGATACTGAACCAACATCTATTATTGCGGTTCTTGTAGCTGCGGCTGATGCTTTATCTGCAGCTCGTCCTGGAGCGCGAAGCGAGACGTTAGAAAACTACATTCGCCGTCTTGAAAAACTGGAAGAGATTTCAGAATCATACGAGGGTGTGGAGAAGTCGTTTGCGATTCAAGCAGGACGTGAGGTGCGTATCATGGTAAAACCAGATTCGATCAACGATTTAGAAGCACATCGATTAGCACGTGATATCCGTAAACGCATTGAGGAAGAACTTGATTATCCAGGTCACATTAAAGTAACTGTGATTCGGGAAACGAGAGCAGTCGAATATGCAAAATAAAGAACTCTTCTAATCCGTAAGGAGCAAAGCGAATCGCTCATTATGGCAAGGAGAAACGAAAAGAGGTCGGGAACGCCAAAAACATTTGTCGTTCTCGACCTCTTTTCGACTGCTCGACTATGATATGGTACACTATGAGACAATGAACTAGATTACATAAAAGGGGCTTTACAATGAAAATTCTTTTTGTTGGAGACGTAGTTGGCTCTCCAGGTCGAGAAATGATTGAAACATACTTACCGAAACTAAAGCAAAAGTACTTGCCGTCCATCACCATTGTCAATGGAGAGAATGCAGCGAGCGGAAAAGGAATCACCGAAAAAATTTACCGCCGTTTTCTTGAACTTGGTGCCAATGTTGTGACGCTCGGCAATCATGCATGGGATAAAAAAGACATCTTTGAATTTATCGATGATGCTAAACAACTGGTTCGCCCTGCCAATTTCCCGGAAGGAACGCCTGGAAAGGGAATTGTATATTTCACTTGCGATAAGCAGGAGGTGGCGGTCATCAATTTGCAAGGCCGTACGTTTATGCCTCCTCTTGATTGCCCATTTAAAAAAGCTGATGAATTGATCGATGAAGCGAAAAAACGAGCTTCGATCATTTTTGTTGATTTCCATGCAGAGGCCACAAGTGAAAAACAGGCGCTTGGATGGTATTTAGATGGAAAGGTAACAGCTGTCGTAGGGACGCATACACATGTTCAAACAGCTGATAACCGCATTTTGCCGAATGGAACAGCTTATATCTCGGATGTCGGGATGACGGGTCCGTATGACGGCATTTTAGGGGTCGATCGCGATGCGGTCATCAAAAGGTTTTTAACGAATCTTCCTGTCCGTTTTGAAGTGACGGAAGGTCGTACACAGCTCAGTGCGATAATCATTGATGTTGATAATAAGACAGGGAAAGCGAAGAAAATCGATCGGATTTTAATTAACGATGATTTTCCGTTTTTTGAATAAATCGAGTATTTTTCCTATGAGGGAATATTGCCAGAAATAGTTGGCTAAAGATGGAGAGAATGAAAAGAATCCAGTTAAAAGAGGCAGCCTTTGTAGGTTGCCTCTTTTTAGAAGAGAGATTGATTGAATTTTTTGAAAAAAAAGGAAGGGTAAGCAGGAATACGTTCCAAATATCGTGAATATAGTATCAGTGAAATCAGTTATCCCATTGTTCTAATGAACACTCAGCATACATTGTAAAGAATAAGGAGGAGCTCGGAATGGAAATATTAAAAGTTTCAGCAAAATCTAACCCAAATTCTGTGGCTGGTGCACTTGCGGGGGTACTACGTGAAAGAGGGGCAGCAGAAATTCAAGCGATTGGAGCAGGAGCTTTAAATCAGGCCGTAAAGGCTGTAGCGATTGCCAGAGGGTTTGTGGCGCCAAGTGGTGTTGACTTGATTTGTATTCCAGCATTTACGGATATTCAAATAGATGGTGAAGAAAGAACAGCCATTAAGTTAATTGTAGAGCCGCGATAATGTAAACCTTTATGAGAGGACAAGACTGCCGACAATGGTGTGCCGCTCTTAGAGGCAGTTATCTCTCTTTTGCAGCGATGAAATGATGCGCTGTCAGAAAAGGGATAAATATGGAGGGGAAATGAGGCGTCATGAGAAATCCTTTTTCTTACGGATTTCCCATGACGTTTTATTTAGTTGAGCGGTTATGTAACTATTGTCTTTTAAACATTGCAGAAAGGGGAGAGGAATATGCAGGTTTTTGATGCCCATTGTGATGTCCTTATGAAATTGTGGATGAATCCCAATCTCTGCTTCAAAAGAGACCATCGTCTGCATGTGACGCTCGAATCTTTGGAGAAAACGCATGCAAAAGTGCAGTTGTTTGCGATTTATGTTTCAGAGAGCGTGCCATATGAGCAGCGCTTTGATGCGGCACTCGAAATGGTTCAACTTTTTTATACTCGTATTTTATCCATCCCGCAAATGAAACTCGTCTGTACAAAACGAGATATCGATCAACTAAAAGAAGGAGAGATCGGGGCAATGCTGACGCTTGAAGGATGTGATGCAATCGGCTGCAATATTGCTCGGCTGCAAGCCTTATTACGCCTTGGGGTGTCTTCTGTCGGTTTGACATGGAATTATAGCAATGCGGCAGCGGATGGCATTTTGGAAGAAAGGGGAGCGGGCCTTTCCTCTTTTGGCAAACAAGTCGTACAAGTAAATAACGAAGCAAAAGTGTGGACCGATGTCTCCCATCTATCTGTCAAAGGATTTTGGGATGTCATGGAGACAGCGGATTATCCCATCGCTTCTCATTCCAACGTGTATTCCTTATGCCCCCATCCGCGAAACTTAAAGGATGAGCAAATAAAAGCGCTTATAGACCGAAATGGAATCATGGGCATTACATTCGTCCCGGCATTTTTAACAGAGCGGCATGAGGTAACAGTTGATGATATTTTACGCCATGTTGAATATGTATGCGAGTTAGGGGGCCAACATCATCTCGGATTCGGCTCGGATTTTGATGGAATTGTTGATACGGTAAAGGGGCTGCATAATTATCGGGGATACGATTTGTTAATCAATAAGCTGTTGAAACATTATTCTACTAAACAAGTAAATAACTTGCTTTTTAACAATTTTTATAGAAAAATGCCAAAATAACAAAAAGTCCAAAAATATTCATATTTTCGTCACGAAATAGTTGGAAAGGGTTGCATTTTTACAGGGATAGGTCTAGAATTGTAAGCAATTAGTACATATCCAAACAATGATATAGATTTATATACAATTTTTCATTCTAGTGATTTGCTTGGAGAAGTGCCACACTAATACTCGTAGATCATCGTATTTAAAGGGGTGTAAGACATGGTAAAACAACTTTCATGGAAAGTTGGCGGACAACAAGGGGAAGGCATTGAAAGTACAGGGGAAATTTTCTCCATCGCATTAAATCGATTGGGGTACTATTTATATGGGTATCGCCACTTTTCATCTCGTATTAAAGGTGGTCATACTAACAATAAAATTCGTGTAAGCACGACTCAAGTTCGTTCAGTCTCTGACGACCTTGATATATTAGTAGCTTTTGACCAAGAAACCATTGACGTGAACTTCCATGAGCTTCGAGATGGCGGGATTGTCATTGCAGATGCAAAATTCAACCCGACCATTCCAGAAAGCACTACAATTACATTATACTCTGTTCCATTTACAGAGATTGCAACTGAACTAGGGACTTCATTAATGAAAAACATGGTAGCAGTCGGTGCATCGAGTGCCGTTCTTGATTTAGATGTTGAAGTATTCCAGGAAATGGTTCAAGAAATTTTCGGCCGAAAAGGCCAGCAAGTAGTAGATAAAAATCTTGAAGCCATTCGCCGCGGTGCCGAGTTTGTTCAACAACAGGTCGGCGATAATGTACAGACGATGAAGCTTGAAAAAGCGGACGGTCAAAAACGTATGTTCATGATCGGTAACGATGCGATCGCATTAGGAGCAGTTGCGGCAGGTTCACGCTTTATGCCTGCATATCCTATTACTCCAGCGTCAGAAATTATGGAATATCTGATTAAAGAGCTTCCAAAGCTAGGTGGAACCGTTATTCAAACAGAAGATGAGATTGCGGCATGTACGATGGCCATCGGTGCAAACTACGCTGGTGTCCGTGCATTAACGGCATCTGCTGGACCTGGTCTTTCATTAATGATGGAAGCGATCGGTTTATCTGGGATTACAGAAACACCTGTCGTGATCATTGATACACAACGCGGAGGCCCAAGTACAGGTCTTCCGACCAAACAAGAGCAATCTGATTTGATGGCAATGATTTATGGTACCCATGGTGAAATTCCAAAGGTTGTAATGGCACCAAGTACTGTAGAAGAAGCATTTTATGATACAGTGGAAGCGTTTAATCTTGCAGAGGAATATCAATGTCCGGTTATCCTTTTAACAGATTTACAGCTTTCTTTAGGGAAACAAACGGTAGAGCCGTTACAATATGATAAAGTAGAAATTCGCCGCGGTAAACTTGACTTAAACGCTCAATTGCCTGAGATAGAGAACAAAGGGTATTTCAAGCGTTATGAAGTAACAGAAGACGGTGTATCACCGCGTGTGGTTCCTGGTATGGTAAATGGTATTCACCATGTAACAGGTGTAGAGCATGATGAAACTGGTAAGCCATCTGAGGCGACAACAAACCGTAGAGCACAAATGGACAAGCGCCTTCGCAAAACGGAAAACATCAACTTCAAAACACCGGTGCATAAAGATGCTAAACATGAAGAAGCAGATCTTTTAATCGTCGGTTTTAACTCAACTCGAGGTGCGATTGAAGAGGCGATGGCTCGTTTAGAGAATGATGGCTTGAAAGTAAACCATGCGCATGTTCGTCTGATTCATCCGTTCCCGACAGATGAGATTTTGCCTCTTGTTCAATCAGCTAAAAAAGTGGCTGTTGTGGAAAACAATGCAACAGGGCAGCTTGCAAATATTATGAAAATGAATGTAGGGCACGCTGAGAAGATTTCAAAGGTAGTAAAATACGATGGAAATCCATTCATACCACATGAAGTTTATTCAAAATGCAAGGAGTTGTTCTAAAATGGCAACATTCAAAGATTTTCGTAATAACGTAAAACCAAACTGGTGTCCAGGATGCGGAGACTTCTCCGTGCAGGCAGCGATTCAGCGTGCGGCTGCTAATGTTGGTCTTGAACCGCAAGATTTAGCGGTTGTTTCAGGTATCGGCTGTTCTGGTCGTATTTCCGGTTATATCAATTCATATGGATTTCATGGTATTCATGGACGCTCTTTACCGATTGCCCAGGGTGTTAAAATGGCAAACCGCGATTTGACAGTTATTGCTTCAGGCGGTGACGGCGACGGCTTTGCGATTGGTATGGGACACACAGTACATGCCATTCGCCGTAACATTGACATCACATATATTGTCATGGATAACCAAATCTACGGTTTAACAAAAGGCCAAACATCTCCACGCAGTGAGATTGGTTTTAAAACAAAGAGTACGCCGCAAGGATCGGTTGAGTCAGCACTTTCTGTTATGGAACTGGCTTTAACGGCTGGTGCCACATTTGTCGCGCAAAGCTTCTCAACTGACCTTAAAGAGTTAACTTCTTTAATCGAACAAGGTATTCAACATAAAGGCTTCTCGTTAATTAACGTATTTAGTCCTTGTGTAACATACAATAAAGTAAATACTTATGATTGGTTTAAAGAAAACCTAACAAGCTTAAGTACTATTGAAGGGTACGACCCAAGCAATCGCAATATGGCGATGCAAACTTTGATGGACAAAAAAAGCTTAGTAACAGGCCTTATCTACCAAAACAAAGAGCAAAAATCGTATCAAGAGCTTGCGCATGGATACAGTGAAACACCTCTTGTGCATGCAGATTTAGATTTACCTGAAGAGCAGTTCAAAAAATTAGTGGCTGAATTTATGTGATCGGCAAAATCCCGGTTTAAGCGAGAGCTTAAACCGGGATTTTTTAGTATTAGAATGCCAAAACTCGTCTTATGCTTGTCGCCGATAGGCGGGAGCCTTGCGCTTTTCTTATTTTTTAGGCGGATATCCCAATTTTTTAGTACATGATTTGACAGAACAGAATATGATGTAAATAACAATCATGAGGCATATAACAGGTGGGAGAGTGTTGGCGGTGGGAGAGCAAATGAAGGCCATCATGAAACATCATTGCGGGTTTGGTGCGAAATTGGAACTGGTTAACCATCCTTTAATAAAGGAAGATGAAGTATTAGTGAAGGTGAAGGCGACATCCATTTGTGGAACAGATCTTCATATTTATAAGTGGGATGAATGGGCGCAAAGCCGCATAAAGCCGCCTTATATTTTTGGCCATGAATTTGCGGGAGAAGTTGTGGGCATCGGAAAGAGAGTGAATCATCTTCAAATAGGAGATAACGTATCCGGTGAAACTCACGTAGTGTGTGGAAGGTGTCTTCAATGCTTAAGGGGAGAATACCATGTTTGCCGACAGACGAATATCCTTGGTGTGGATATACCAGGATGTTTTGCCGAATATGTGAAGGTACCGTTCAGAAATGTTTGGAAAAATCCGATTGGTATGCCTTTTGAACTTGCTTCCATTCAGGAGCCGATGGGCAATGCCGCTCATACGGTATTATCAGGAGAGATTACAGGAAGAACAGTGGCAGTGATAGGTTGTGGTCCCATCGGGTTAATGGCGATTGGAATCGCTTCAGCAACGGGGGCAGCAAAAATATTGGCATTTGACATAAACGAATACCGATTGAATTTGGCTATGCAAATGGGGGCAACGGCTATATGTCATGCCATAAAAGAGAACTCTGTTGAGCAAGCCTTGAAGTGGACGGATGGAAACGGGGTGGATGTCGTTTGTGAAATGTCAGGGAATCCAGCGGCTATCCGACAAGGATTCAAGATGGTGACCAACGGTGGACGCATCTCCATTTTGAGTTTGCCTGCTCGGCCAGTCGAAGTTGATATAACGAATGACATCGTGTTTAAAGGAGTGACTGTCCAGGGGATTACTGGAAGAAAAATGTTTGCTACTTGGCAGCAAGTATCCCAGTTGCTACAATCAGGAAACGTTAATATAGCACCTCTTATTACTCACCGGCTTCCCCTTGAAAAATTCGAAGAAGGCTTCGATTTAATGATGCAAGGAAATTGCGGGAAAATCATTTTACATCCATAGGTAAAGATAACTGAAAGTATACAAAGAAAGCATTTTACAAGAACAAGCCCAAAATCTTGCCATCCATAATGCTGATCAAGAAAACCATCCATGAAAGTGGGAACGATAGGTCATTTCGATATGGGAATATGTTCATAAGTGTGCTATGATAATGACTAGTTTACTGAAAAAGAGAGGGAAGCCTCTCTTTTTCTATGTATAAGTGTGATGAATGATACCTTTCATCACACTTATTAGTTTCAATCTCATATCCGGTTATTGTTTGTTAGGTTAGGAACATATATACTAAAATAATGTGACGAGTTTTTATTGTTGAAAGGAGAAAAAGCATGAACGAGAAACAACGTTTAGAAAATACTCAAGTTAATTCTTCGGACAAAAAATCCGAAAAGGATTACAGCAAATATTTTGAAACGGTTTATATGCCTCCTTCGTTGAAGGATGCAAAGAAGCGTGGAAAAGAAGAAGTGAAGTACCATAGCGACTTCAAGATTGACGAGCAGTTTAGAGGCATGGGGGATGGCCGTAAGTTTTATATCCGCACATATGGCTGTCAAATGAACGAGCATGACACGGAAGTTATGTCCGGTATTTTCATGGCGCTTGGCTTTGAGCCGACAGATAGCGTGGAGGACGCAAATGTCATTCTTTTAAATACATGTGCAATTCGGGAAAACGCGGAAAATAAAGTGTTTGGCGAAATTGGTCACTTAAAAGCATTAAAAAGAGAACGACCTGACCTTCTTATCGGTGTGTGCGGCTGTATGTCCCAAGAAGAGTCAGTTGTGAACAAAATCTTAAGCAAGCATCAACATGTTGATATGATTTTCGGTACACATAACATTCACCGCTTGCCATACATTTTACAGGAAGCTTATTTATCAAAAGCAATGGTAGTGGAAGTATGGTCAAAAGAAGGGGATGTTATCGAAAACCTTCCGAAAGTGCGTAAAGGAAATATTAAAGCGTGGGTAAACATTATGTACGGCTGTGACAAGTTCTGTACGTACTGTATCGTTCCGTATACTCGCGGGAAGGAACGCAGCCGTCGTCCGGAAGAGATTATTCAAGAAGTGCGTCATTTAGCTGCACAAGGTTATCAAGAAATTACGCTATTGGGGCAAAACGTAAATGCATACGGAAAAGACTTTGAAGACATCAAGTACGGTTTAGGAGATTTAATGGATGAAATCCGCAAAATTGATGTTGCCCGTATTCGTTTCACAACAAGCCACCCGCGTGACTTTGACGATCATCTAATCGAAGTGTTAGCAAAAGGCGGAAACTTAGTTGACCATATCCACTTACCGGTACAATCAGGAAGCACGGAAATTTTGAAAATCATGGCTCGTAAATATACACGTGAACAATATTTAGAGCTTGTACGTAAAATTAAAGAAGCAATCCCAACTGTTTCATTGACAACAGATATTATTGTTGGTTATCCGAACGAGACAGAAGAGCAGTTCGAAGAAACATTATCGCTTTATCGTGAAGTTGGCTTCGACAGTGCTTATACATTCATTTATTCACCGCGTGAAGGTACACCGGCTGCAAAAATGCAGGACAATGTACCAATGGAAGTGAAAAAAGAACGCCTGCAGCGCTTGAATGCGGTTGTAAATGAACTTTCTGCTCAAAAATTGAAGGAATATGAGGGGAAAGTTGTCGAAGTATTAGTAGAGGGTGAAAGTAAAAACAATCCGGATGTATTAGCCGGTTACACTCGCAAAAGCAAGCTTGTCAACTTTAAAGCATCAAAATCAGCCATCGGTAAACTTGTTAAAGTGAAAATTATCGAAGCGAAAACTTGGTCTTTAAATGGAGAAATGATAGAAGAAGTTGCAGAGGTGAAATAACAATGGCAGCATACACAAAAGACGAAATTGTACAACGTGCTCGGGAACTTGCAAAAATGATGGCGGAAACGGAAGAAGTAGAGTTCTTTAAACGTGCGGAAGCACAGTTGAACGAAAACCAAAAGGTTCGCGAAATGATTGCCAGCATTAAAAGCTTGCAAAAACAAGCAGTAAACTTCCAGCACTATGGAAAAGTGGAAGCATTAAAACAAGTGGAAGCAAAAATTGATGCCATTCAGGAAGAATTGGATGAGCTTCCGATTATTCAAGAGTTCAAAGAATCCCAAGTTGTAGTCAATGATTTAATGCAATTAATAGCAAGCACGATTTCAAAACAGGTTACAGACCAAATCATTGAATCGACAGGCGGAGACCTTCTTCGCGGTGAGACCGGCTCCAAAGTGCGTTCCACAAACGGAATGGGTTGTCACTAAAGAAAAGCGTAGGCGACTGTTCAATCTTGAGAAGTGTTAGAACTGCTGCACGGGAAATCGCTTTTTGGTTTCATGGACAGAAGTGGAACGACCGAAAGATTAGAATCCGAAGTTGGGCAATAAGAAGAGCGGGACTAACCGCTCTTTTTTATTTTTCACTGTTAACGCTAAATAATTTGTTATTAAGAAAAAGGCTGGTTGAATAATCGGTCTTTTTTAGGCTGTGAAGAGAGCTTGCTCTTCACAGTCTGAAAAAGGGGGAGAATATTTTCCAATTCTCCCCCTTTTGGAAAAGTGGTCATTCTTGGCACATGCGAGCATACAATGAAGTATAGCGGTTTTTATGCTTTTTTAGTTTTATAAAACAACCGGCAAACTGGCTATAAAACATGCATACAATGAAATGAAGATTGTTTGAGGAGGGTATGTTCGCATGTCAAATTATAGAGAAATTATTACAAAAGCCGTTGTTGGCAAAGGCAGAAAGTTTACACAGTCGTCTCATACGATTACACCGCCTAATCGACCAACAAGCATTCTTGGCTGCTGGGTCATCAATCATCGTTATCATGCTAAAAAACATGGAAATGCAGTGGAAGTAGAAGGCACATATGATATTAATACATGGTATTCGCACAAAGACAATACCAAAACAGAAGTGTGCACAGAGACGGTTTCCTATAAAGATGTCATTAAGCTTCGTTATAAAGATGAAGATGCGGTCAGTGATGATTGTGAAGTGATTGTCCGTGTTTTGCAACAGCCCAATTGCTTAGAATGCACCATTTCACCTAATGGTAATAAAGTGTTGGTGCAAGTTGAAAGAGAATTGCTGTCAGAAATTATTGGTGAAACAAAAGTGTGTGTGTCGGTCAATCCAGATGGTATGGGTGACGATGTGGATGATTTTGATGTTGATGATGAGGAATTTGAGGACTTAAACCCGGACTTTATTTTAGGCGATGAAGAATGATAATAAATAACTTAGGCGGCCAAACCCCTTGATATAAAAAGGGGTTTGAAACCGCCTGAGTTTTTCTTATGTATTGGTTGTGTTAAAGTTTAGTGTGGAAAATCAACATCATGGTTTAAACCGGGCCTAACTATTAAAAAAATCTACCCACGAAGAGTAGATGTCTCTCATACTGCCAATGTGAAGCGAGCATTATTCTAAGCAAGTTACTTGTACAGCTTGACCGTTTCGTAAATCTATTACTTCTGTAAGTTCATTGAATTGATTTCCGCATCCGATTGTCACTGTAATAGGCCCGGATTCATATTTGATATCTACAAACTGACCATTTGTTAAAACAACAGGGAAAGTATGACGTGGAAGACCACAAGTAAAAGTCAATGTTTGGCTTAGGAGTCCGAGTTTTTTATTTCCTGTTACCCCATGTTCTGCTAACTCTTTTAAGTCAATAACTTGAAATGCTGAACGCTTTTCCATTTTGACTGACTTCTCCTCCCATTAATAGGTTACTATTAGTAAATGATTGAGGAAGGAGATGTGTGTCGGCTTTTGTACAAGAACATAAAAAGTTGGTATAATACCATTATCCCGCATTAATGGGCAGTAAGACCCCCACTTCAAGACTTGAGAGAAATCGAAGAAGTCTAAGGTCTAAGCGGGGGATAACTGCCCGTAAAAGCCCGATAAGATCAACTAACCATTAGTGGGGGATGAAGGAACCCCCCACTAATGGAAGTTTCCTTTATTATTTCATTATGAAAATGAATGAAATTTACGATAGATAGCATGGAGGATTCACATGGCAGAATATACGCCGATGATACAACAATATTTGACGATAAAGGCAGATTATGAAGATGCCTTTTTATTTTTTCGCCTGGGCGATTTTTATGAAATGTTTTTTGAGGATGCCGTCAAAGCGGCACAGGAATTGGAAATCACGCTGACAAGTCGTGACGGAGGGCGCATTCCGATGTGCGGAGTGCCATATCATTCCGCTCCAACGTATATTGACCGTTTAATTGAAAAAGGATATAAAGTGGCCATTTGTGAACAAGTGGAAGACCCGAGAAGCGCTAAAGGCGTCGTGAAACGTGAAGTGGTACAAGTCATTTCACCTGGAACTCTCATGGAGCAGGGCGGATTAGAAGAAAAAGAAAATAATTACCTTTGTTCGGTCACGCAGTTTGAAGATGACACATATGGTCTCGCTTTTTCTGATTTATCGACTGGAGAAAACAGCGTTACGTTGATTGCAGGAGGCTGGGACGAAGCCAGTGCTGAAATTTATGCAAAAGAAGCAAAAGAAATTGTGGTAGATGCTAACTTTTCAGGTGAACAGCTCCAGAAATTGCGAGAACGCCAAACGATCACGGTGTCGTTCGAACAGCAAACTTCCAATCTTGAAAGCTTTCAATCTTTAATTGAAAATATTCAGCAGGAAAAGCTTGTTCATACATTTTCTCGTCTCATTCATTATTTAGTTCGCACCCAAAAGCGTTCATTAGACCATATGCAGCCTGTACAGTTTTATCAAATCAACGAGTTTATGAAAATTGATTTATTTTCAAAACGAAACTTGGAGTTAACGGAAACCATTCGTACGAAAGGGAAAAAGGGTTCGTTACTATGGCTTCTCGATCAAACGGTGACAGCGATGGGAGGCCGTTTATTAAAGCAATGGATTGATCGCCCATTATTGAATCAAGGGCATATTGAAAACCGTTTGAATATGGTAGAAACACTCATGAACCAATTCTTTGAGCGGGAAGAACTGCGTGAGTTGTTAAAAGAGGTGTACGACCTGGAGCGTTTGGCAGGGCGCGTAGCATTTGGAAACGTGAATGCCCGCGATTTAATTCAATTGAAAAAATCGCTGCAAAATATCCCTGGAATTCAGGAAGTAGTGTCTCGCCTTGGTCATCCTTACTCCGGCAAATTAGCGGAGAAGATTGACAGATGCGAGGAATTGGAAGCTTTATTAGAAAAAGGACTGAAGGACAATCCTCCTCTTTCCATCAAAGAAGGAGACATCATTAAAGATGGCTATCACGCACAGCTTGATCAATACCGCGATGCAAGTAAAAACGGTAAATCGTGGATTGCTTCTCTTGAGCAGCGCGAACGTGAAAAGACGGGAATTAAATCGCTGAAAATTGGCTACAATCGTGTGTTCGGCTATTATATTGAGGTGACGAAATCAAACCTTTCTTCACTGCCGGAAGGAATGTATGAGCGTAAGCAAACGTTGGCCAATGCAGAACGGTTCATCACGCCGGAGCTGAAAGAAAAGGAAGCTCTTATATTGGAAGCGGAAGAAAAAATCGTTCAACTTGAGTACGATTTGTTTTTGCTCATTCGTGAGGAAGTCAAGGCGTTTATTCCTCGTTTGCAGTCACTGGCAAAAATCATCAGTGAACTGGATGTTCTTCAATGTTTCGCGAAAATCAGCGAGGAACGCCACTATCGAAAGCCGTCGTTCTCAGCTGAAGGGAACATCGCCATCCAAAACGGACGCCATCCGGTGGTGGAAAAAGTGATGAACTCTCAGGAATACGTACCAAATGATTGCCATATGAACAATGATCGCTCGATTTTGCTGATTACAGGACCGAATATGTCCGGTAAAAGCACGTACATGCGCCAAGTTGCACTAACGGCTGTGTTAGCCCAAATTGGTTGCTTTGTTCCGGCTGATGAAGCTGTATTGCCGATTTTTGATCAAATTTTCACACGTATCGGAGCAGCCGATGATTTAGTGTCCGGTCAGAGTACATTCATGGTAGAAATGATCGAAACGAAAAATGCCGTAACGAATGCGACTCAATCAAGCTTAATTTTACTTGATGAAATCGGCCGTGGTACGTCCACTTATGATGGGATGGCGTTGGCTCAGGCCATTATTGAATATGTGCATGAACATATTGGCTGTAAAACATTGTTCTCGACCCATTATCATGAATTGACCATTATGGAAGACGAGTTAGCCAGTGTAAAAAATGTCCATGTCAGTGCCGTTGAGAAAAACGGCAAAGTCGTGTTTCTTCATAAAATTAAAGAAGGGGCTGCCGATAAAAGTTATGGAATCCATGTAGCCGAATTGGCTGAACTCCCGGCACCTTTGATTGAACGGGCACGCATCATTTTGGACAAGCTTGAAAAACAGGAGGAAGCCGGGGCTTCTTTGGAAGTCAAGCCACAAGGAACCGTTCACGCTAAAGTCGAGAAAGAGAGCATTCCGCAGGAAGTGGTGGAAGAAAACCAGCTTTCCTTTTTTGAGTTCAGTGAGCGCAAGCACTCACAGTCAAGGGAGCCGGAGCTATCCAAAAAGGAAAAGAATGTGCTTCAGCAGTTGAAAGACTGTGACATTTTAGAAATGACGCCGCTTGAAGCGTTAAATAAAATGTATGAATTGCAAAAGTACCTCAAGAAAAAATAAACAGGGGAACCGAGAAGGGGGGAACCTTCCCCTTCTCGGTTCCCCTGGCGGAATGGACCGCCGCCATAAATGGAGTAGAATCAATGAGATTTATTGACGGTCCATTCCACCTTACTAGACTTTAACAGACCCATTGTAAATGAAGTTTGCTGCAACTAGATAAATAAAACGAAGAGACGGAGGTGGAACGATGGGGAAGATTGTGCAGTTATCCGATGATTTGTCCAATAAAATCGCGGCTGGAGAGGTGGTTGAGCGTCCGGCTTCAGTTGTGAAAGAACTGTTGGAAAATGCTATTGATGCCAACAGTACGGTTGTAGAAATTGAGCTGGAAGAAGCGGGGCTCTCTAAAATCCGTATTGTCGATAATGGCGATGGAATTGAAAACGATGATTGTTTAACGGCGTTTCAGCGGCATGCCACGAGCAAGATTAAAACGGAAAACGATCTGTTTCGCATCCGTACCTTAGGTTTTAGAGGAGAGGCGCTTCCGAGTATTGCGTCTGTCTCCATACTCGAACTAAAGACGAGTACAGGAGAAGGTCCAGGAACCTATTTGAAACTAAAAGGTGGAGAAGTGGTTGCCCATGAGCCGACAGCGAGCCGAAAAGGAACGGATATGACCGTTAGCCATCTGTTTTATAATACGCCTGCCCGGTTGAAATATATGAAAACGGTCAATACCGAGCTTGGAAATGTGACGGATGTGGTCAACCGCATTGCCATGGCTCATCCGGAAGTGTCCATAAAGTTGACTCATCAAGGAAGACAGTTGCTTTATACAAATGGAAGCGGGGACGTACGCCAAGTGATTGCCGCCATTTATGGCGTGGATATTGCCAAAAAGATGAAACCAATCCATATTGATTCACTCGATTATGAGATTGAAGGGTATGTGGCATTGCCGGAAATCACTCGGGCATCCCGAAATTATATGTCGACCATCATTAACGGACGATATGTGAAAAATTATCCCTTGCTGAAAGCTGTTCAGCAAGGCTATCATACGCTCCTTCCGATAGGCCGTTATCCCATTGCCTTTTTGACTATTAAGATGGATCCGCTTCTAGTGGATGTCAACGTTCATCCATCGAAGCTGGAAGTTCGGCTAAGTAAAGAAGCCGAATTATTTTCCTTAATCGAAGAAAGCGTCCGTGCCGTTTTTAAGCGTCAACAGCTTATTCCGGAAGTGGCTCCGAAGAAGAAAACGGTCCCTGTGCAGGAAGAACAACAACGATTTGCTTTTGAACATGAGGAGAAACGGGAAGAGGCAAAGATAGAGGCACCCATGTCTTTTCCATCTTTTTTCTCCATGACGCCAAAAGAGAAGATAGAAGAACCGGTTCCGTCAAAAGTGTATGAGGAGCCCGTTATCTCGTACGAAAAGTTGCCTATAGATGAGTTAAAACATAAGAGTGATTCCTTTGAACCGGAGGAGGAGGTTTCCTTTGGCGATGAGGTGGAAGAACCATCGGCAGCCACGGTCATCGAGAATGGGGAGAAACAAGAAAGCCGGGTTCCGCCCATGTATCCAATCGGACAAATGCATGGTACGTATATATTGGCTCAAAATGAAAATGGGCTATACATCGTGGATCAGCATGCGGCTCAGGAACGCATCAAGTATGAATATTTCCGTGACAAATTGGCAAATGTGGAGACGGAAGTGCAGGAATTATTGATGCCGATTACATTGGAGTATTCATTGAATGAAGCAATGGTCGTGGAGGAACATAAAGAAGAACTGGTGAAAGTTGGCGTATTTTTGGAGGATTTCGGCCATAACAGCTATATCGTTCGTTCCCATCCGCAATGGTTCCCAAAAGGAGAAGAACAGGAAATCATTGAAGAAATGATTCAGCAGGTATTAACAATGAAGAAGGTAAATTTATTGAAATTGCGTGAAGAAGCTGCCATTATGATGAGCTGTAAGGCGTCTATCAAAGCGAATCATCATTTACGCACCGATGAAATTTTCGCTTTGCTGGAAACTCTGCGCAAATCAAGCGATCCTTTTACATGTCCGCATGGAAGGCCGATCATCGTTCATTACTCCACCTATGAAATGGAGAAGATGTTCAAACGGGTCATGTAAACACCCCCCCTTATTCATGTTCTATCGCATTCGTCTTAACCTTGCATATTGTCCGCCTATACAATTTAAGGTAGAATTGGAAATAGTGAGAAAAAGGGGGAGGAACAATGCCATTTAGAAAGCCTGTATCAACAATGGGTGGATTAAACTTTTGGGACAACATAAAACAGGATACTTATTTTGTCATGCAAAAACATAAAACGGGATTATGGCCTTACAAATATAGAATCCTTATGAGAGAGAACAGCAAAGAGATAGCCAACGCAAATGATCAATATACAATTGATATGGATTGGGAATATTTGCAGAATAATGCAATCCCGCGAATAAACGAATCAGGCTTTTTGGATTTGAATAAAATAATTGAAGATATCATTAAAAGTAAAATATAAAGTATCTATTCAAGTGTTTTTTTATTTGAGCAAAGGTGTTCGTATGTTGAATAAGATCTAATCGAAAGGCGTTGCTTTTTAGCAGCGTCTTTTTATCTTGGAAAGAAGAATAGATAAGTATAGAACTTATGATAACATCGCTTGATCAAGTTGTTGTATAACCCGAATAGAATAAGTTTTTTTGAATGATACATGATTACAGGAATAAACTTATAGAGAAATTTCAGAGGGGGTGAAACAACATGTTGTTATCTAATGTAATTCGTTGGCTTGGATTGTGTGCTGTATTGGGTGGTTTATGTAGGGCGTCGATGACTCCGTTAGAGTTAGCGTGGGGAGTGGACAATACAGTTGCTCTGCTCATCGGTGGAATAACAGGATCCATTTTTATAATCCTCGGCACAGCAGGAATTTATCTTTATCAAGCGGAAAAAGCCGGTATACTGGGCTTTGTCGGGTTTATTATGACTTCTTTGGGGAATGTAATTGTCTGTAGTATGGTATCAATTTCTCTTTTTGTAAACACTGCCTTAATGCAACCGCAAATATTGGAGCAAGACTTGCCAGGTCCTATTGGGCCTATCCGAATGGTTATGATGATTGGTATGAGCCTCGGTTATATTCTATTAGGCTTTGTTACATTGCGAGCTAAGATGTTGCCAAGTTGGGCCGGGTTTTTGATGATTCTTTTTGTCGTCTTGCCTTTTATATCATTCTTAGGGGATTATCTTGCAGCAGTCTGGGGTCTTATCTATATCGGACTTGGGTGGGCGGTTTGGTCCAAATCTGATGTACGTGAAAATAAGGTTTAATAAAGTTATTAATCTATTTATCATTATAGTAAAACAACTCGGTGCGAACAGCTATCCATTCATATGCAACGGAAAAAGCCGACCAAGCAGCTATATATAACCCTTTATCTGAAAACTTACCTTGAGAAGGGAAGAAGTTGGGAAATATGATGTTTACGCAGGGATAAACAATAAAAACCACCTAAAGTGTAATCCAATATACTCCCTCTGTAAAATATCCATATAAATGGTATTTAAACTCAAGGAAGATGTCTGTTAGAAGCTGGAGAACTGCAGCAAATAGGGATGTAGAGTACATTTCCAATTTCGTTAAATGCTTAGGCATGAAATAGACGATTAAAGAGAACGCGAGAACGGAAATGAATAAGAAAAAGATAAGGATACACCTCCTTGAAGGGATTATATTTATCCATTTTATCCCGAATGATGAAAAATGAAAAAAGATGTCGAAATATAATGGAGGGGATAAAATAGTACGGGAAAGGAGAATGACGGGGCCTTTCGGAGGTTGGTTCCAAAGATATGATTTTCATACTTTTTGAGCCAACCTCTTTTATCATTTCTGACGAGAAGATCCCATCTTCAAACCGGAGCAATGCGTTAGTGAGCGAAGGTTAAGTGGGGGTAGTTCAATTGGATTCCATAGTGCGATATTTACTGTAAACGATAAAATCTCGAATATTTATAACAAACAAAAATAAACCTGCCGAGATTAAAAAGAAAGTAGAAATAAGACTGGAATCGGGATAACTGACATATGCGTTGAGAAGGGCCAGAAAGGCTATAAACAGTCCTATAAAAATCCTATAAAGATGTTGGTTGTTTTTCATTATAAAGCTCCTTTTACAATTTTATCCATGGTGTTTTCTAACCAAGGTTTTTCAACTTTTGATATTGAATGATAATTTGATCGAGTCTATCCTAAGATTAAAGATTTGCTGCATTAAGAGTTTTATTTTTTCACCTGGAACTTGTTCATGTGCTATCATCATCCACCTCAGGTAATCAATTTTTATAATAAAGGTTTTGGAGACATGATGATGTCAGCTGGAGAGTTTGATTCCGCATTGACGGTCAAAAAAATCTCCATGGATAGAAGAATTTTTATGTAAATTATTGCTAGATATTCCAAAACCTCAACGATAATACCACACGAATTTTTTTATGGAAACATAGAAGTGAAAAGTAAAACAATTTCAAAAAGTCTTGCAAAATATTGCTATAGAAATTTTTCTGTAACATAAATAAATGGTTGGATGTCAGACTTTGTAGATAACCATTTTTTATTTTGAAAGAGGTTTAAACGGAGTAAAGAGAATTATATTACAGAAGTAATCTGTAATATAATAAAAATATTTTGACAATTATTCATTTGCGAAAGTTAAGAAGAAGGCAGTAGGGTAGAAGAGGAGGAATAACTGTTAAAACGTACACTTACGAAAACGGAAAGCGGATGTAATTAAACGTCTGGTAATTGCCGCCGATAAAAAGTTTTCAAACGCTTTTTTATCGGCAGCAGTCTGTATGTACGTCAGTTTCTTTTTCTTATAGGGGGGCCTTCATCCCCACTGATGGTTAGTTAGGCCTGCACGATGCGGGTCACACAGACGTTGCCGCAAGACGCGGCGGTGTCTCGTGTTCGGGCTTTTACGGACAGTTATCCCCCACTTAAACTTCTCTGATGACCCTAAATTTTGAAATGGGGGTCTTACTGCCCGTTAATGCGGGATAAAGGTAGGATGTAAATAAAAATACTTATAAATCAAGTATTTTGCTGCTTAACGTAAAATCTCTTTCAACTCGTGAACTCTTCAATGGAGAGGAATGCATCGACTATTTCCGGATCAAAGTGTTCATTCTTTTGTGTTTCCAGAAACTCCAGAGCTTTTTCCGTTGCCCAGCCTTCTTTATAGGAACGGCGGCTTGTAAGAGCATCAAATACGTCTACAACAGATACTATTCTGGCCTCTAAAGGAATTTCTTCCTGTTTGAGTTTGTTTGGATATCCTGTGCCATTCCATTTTTCATGATGGTAGAGGATAATATTTTCCGCCACTTTGTAACTTTCCTCTAAAAAATTGTCTTTTATCTTTGATGTGATTTTCTTGAGGATATCAAAACCGATTAAGGGATGAGTCTCAATAATCAGCCGTTCATACGAAGTTAAGGGACCGGGTTTGTACAAAATCCCTTCAGGTATGCCCGATTTCCCGATATCGTGTAAAATGCTTGAGTAAACGACATTCTTCATATAATCATCATGTAAATGAAGCTGCTTGCGCTCATTATAGGCATAGATTAATTTTTGGGTTAAATGGCGCACCCTTATTAAATGTTCTTCAATACCGGGGTCTTGTATTTCGCACGAAATGGCGAGAACTTCAAGGATGGACTTTTTGGTCTTTTCCATTTGGATTTGAGGAACATATGTCCCGGCGTCCAATTGTTCCAATTCACGGAACATTCCTATATAGAAGGATCCATCTCCTATGCTGATAGGGGTAATGGTAATGGAAGAATGCCATAACTCTCCGGATTTTTTCCTGTTGATAAAGATACCGGACCAAGGTTTTCCGTTATCCAATGTTTTTTTCATATTGAGGTATGTTTTTTCAGGGGTTAAATGGGATTTAACGAACCCCGCTTTTTTGCCGGTCACAAAATGTTTATCATAGCCTGTTATGAGTTCATACTTTTGATTGACGTCTATTACAATATGATTGGAATCCGTTATAATGACGGCATCTGCTAATTGCAAATAAGGATTGAATAAGTTTGGGTCATTCATAAGCAACCTTCTTTTCTTTTTAAATAATTTGCTGTTATGTATATCAATTTTTTCTCAACTTTAGTTTACAATAAAATATTACGTTTTTGTAAAATTATTGTAAACTTATTGTGAAGGAAATGACTTACAATCAAAGGAAGTTCAAAAATGTTTATACTCGAAAGGTAAGAGGGTATCTTTTTAATAAATGAAAATGTGCGATAATAGAAAAGGATATTATGATTCTCATCCGTTCATAGGCATGTTTTAATTGGATAGTGCTAAATAAAGCGGTTATCCGTTCTCTTACAGAGAGGAGAAGGCATGAGCGATTGCAATTTTTAATAACTAGGTTGAATAGCTTATTAAAAAATGGGTATGATGAGATGATGGAAACAAAAAAAGAAAGTAGTGTTGCATGTTGGGAGAGAAACAAAAGCTGGTGGTGTTGATTGGTCCAACGGCTGTTGGGAAAACAAAATTAAGCATTAAGCTGGCGAAGGCATTGAATGCGGAAATTATTTCTGGTGATTCGATGCAAATTTATCGGGGAATGGATATTGGTACAGCCAAAATTACGCAAGAAGAAATGGAGGGTGTGCCGCATCATTTGATCGATATTAAAAATCCCGATGAGTCGTTTTCGACAGCCGATTTTCAGCAGCTTGTCCGCGACAAAATAGAAGAAATTGCAGCGAGGGGACGCCTGCCGATGATTGTAGGTGGAACAGGCTTGTACATTCAGTCCGTCATCTATGATTACGAATTTGCTGATAGAGAAAGTGAATCTTCCATCCGTGAGCGATTAGAGCGCGAGTCGGAAGAAAAGGGGATAGATGTTTTATATGAGCAATTAAAGCGAATTGATCCTGTTAGTGCCGAAAAAATACATATTAACAACAAACGCCGTGTTATTAGGGCGCTTGAAGTGTATGAAACAACCGGTAAACCATTCAGTGAGCATATCGCATCACAACAGCAAACCCTTTTATATGATGTGGCGTTGGTGGGGTTAGTGATGGAGCGTGAGCAATTGTATGCCCGTATTAACGAACGTGTTGACATCATGATGGAACAAGGGTTGTTGGAGGAAGTGAAAGGATTATACGAAAAGGGGATTCGCGACACGCAGTCGATTCAAGCGATTGGGTATAAAGAACTCTATCAATATTTAGAAAATCGGGTAACATTAGATGAAGTAATAGAACAGTTAAAGCAAAACTCCAGGCGTTATGCGAAGCGCCAACTGACGTGGTTTCGCAATAAAATGCCCGTCCAATGGTTCGATGTAAGCGACAGTTCGTCAGATGGAAAGTTCCATGAAATTTTTACATACATTGCAGGAAAGATTCGTCTAGAAGCGAATTAGTATGACGATAGAGAAAAAGAGGAGGCCGACCGATGAAACAATCGATTAACATTCAAGACCAATTTTTAAATCAATGTCGTAAGGACAATGTCTATGCAACAGTATTCTTACTTAACGGTTTTCAGTTAAGAGGATTAATTAAAGGATTTGACAATTTCACAGTGCTGTTAGAATCTGAAGGCAAGCAGCAGTTGATTTATAAACATGCGATTTCTACATTCGTGCCCACGAAAAATATTACGGTCGAATTGGAATAGAAAGCGATACAAAAAGGATCCCGTCCAATATGCGAGATCCTTTTTTTGGTTCTGGAACATTCTTATACATATCCATGAATCCTTTTATCATACAATGTAAAGATAACCTATGGTTAAATTCCCCCTTGATGTAAAAGAGTTCAATAGATCAGTGAATCATCCGCAGCGACTTTCACCTGACGTATAGAAGGATAGTAGGAGAATGAGAGGTGAATGCTTTTGGAACGGCCCATTACGTTAAAAAACAACGGGCAAATCAATATCGTCCTCAATAATGAAAGTAAAAAGGAAAAAAAGATATCGACGACCATCGTTTCCTCTTCGATAAAAAAGGAAGAGTCCATTCAGCATGAAGCCCTCAAGGAAATTGAAAAAGAGTTGAGTACACTCGTTGGACTAGAAGAAATGAAGAAGACGATACGGGAAATTTATGCCTGGCTGTATGTGAATAAAAAGCGGGAAGAGGAAGGGTTGAAAACAGGAAAGCAAGTGTTGCATATGATGTTCAAAGGCAATCCGGGTACTGGAAAAACAACGGTCGCACGGTTGTTGGGAAAGCTGTTTTTTAACATGAATGTCCTCTCAAAAGGCCATTTAATTGAGGCCGAGCGTGCAGACCTGGTAGGCGAATATATTGGCCATACGGCGCAAAAAACGAGAGATCTTATTAAAAAGGCATTAGGCGGCATTTTATTTATCGATGAAGCATATTCGCTGGCAAGAGGCGGGGAAAAGGATTTTGGCAAAGAGGCGATTGATACACTTGTCAAACATATGGAAGATAAAGGGAATGAATTTGTTTTAATATTAGCTGGCTACTCAAGGGAAATGGATCAATTTTTATCTTTGAATCCAGGCCTGCAGTCACGGTTTCCCCTTGTCATTGATTTTCCTGATTATACGGTCAATCAGCTTATGGAAATTTCTGGGCTTATGCTAAAAGAAAGAGAGTATGCTCTGTCAAAAGAAGCGGAGTGGAAACTGCGTGATCACCTTACCATGGTTAAAAACCAAATGCCTTTTACATTCAGCAATGGGCGATATATCCGAAACATCATCGAGAAGGGGATTCGGACTCAGGCGATGCGTTTGCTCATGAACGAATCTTATAGGAGAGAAGATTTGCTTGTCATTAAAAGCATTGATTTAATCTTAGGCGACTCGTTTGGGAAATCGAATTAAAAAAAGCGGGGACATGTCGAAGGGGAATCCCCCATCCGATATGTCCCTATTTTTTATAGAGAAGTATTTCTTTTGTTAACACCGAGTGATTTAATTGGCAGACTCCAATTATACATATATGAACACATGCGCAGCACCACAATGACGACGCAGAGAGAATACAGTTCAAACGGGGATTTCACGATTCCTAGTCCTACTGCCGCCCCTGCAATAATCGCCCATACGGCATAAATCTCTTCTTTTAACACAGTTGGTTTTCGCCCTGCCAGCACATCGCGAATCATTCCGCCGCCGCTTCCAGTGAGCACTGCCGCCACAATGGCTGCACTTAAAGGAAGCCCCATTTTAGCAGCGAACAATGCACCTTGAACGGCGAAAGCTGCTAACCCGATGGCATCGAAAAAATTCCCCCATTTTTTCCAATGCTTCAATAAATTATTCGGAAACAAAAAAACGGCTGTCATCGATAAGATGGCAATTTGAAATAATAATTCTTGTTCCCAAAGAGCAGAAATTGGTACCCCAATCAATACATTTCGAATAGCTCCGCCTCCAAATGCAGTTACGATCCCGAGTATATACACTCCCAAAATATCATATTCCTCTTCCATCGCAACAATGGCGCCGCTGACAGCAAAAGCAATCGTTCCAATGATGCTCAAAACATCCCAAGTCATGGCTCATACCCCTTATGTCGAATAATATATGTAAACCATCTCAAATTTTAAAGAGATTATGCATGAATTTCAATCTTTTTTTTCAGGAAAAAAGCCCGCAGAACTAAACGTTTGTGGAGAATTCATTTTCTTTTTGGTATGATAGGGATAGTTTGCCACTCTTATAGTAAAGGAAGGAATTTTATTTGGTCATTGAACTGAAAAAAGAAAAAGAAACAGCCATTTTAGTAGGGTGTCAATTGAATCAGCTTGACGATTTGCGGTTTGAATATTCAATGGATGAACTAGCGTCTTTAACCGAAACGGCCCAGGCGGAAGTGCTTGTCAGGACGTCGCAAAAGCGTGACAGGGTTCATCCTTCTACATATATCGGAAAAGGAAAGGTAGAAGAACTTATTCAATTGGAAGAAGAGCTTGAACCTGACCTCATTATTTTTAATGACGAGCTATCACCGAGTCAGATTCGAAACCTATCAGATAAATTGGAGGCTCGCATCATTGATCGTACTCAGCTCATATTGGACATTTTTGCACAGCGTGCCCAAACAAGAGAAGGGAAGCTGCAAGTCGAGCTGGCTCAGCTGGAGTATTTATTGCCGCGATTAGTCGGACAAGGAACAGCGCTTTCGCGTCTCGGAGGCGGAATCGGAACGAGAGGGCCCGGTGAGACGAAGCTGGAAAGCGATCGCCGCCACATCCGCCGCCGTGTGGATGAAATTAAAAATCAGCTGAAAACAATTGTCCAGCACCGTGAACGCTATCGTGAGCGCCGAAAGCGAAATTACACGTTCCAGGTGGCAATTGTGGGATATACGAATGCGGGGAAATCCACTTTGTTTAATCGCTTGACGGCTGCAGGAATATATGAGGAAAATCAGCTGTTTGCCACTCTAGATCCGACGACAAGAAAATATGTGCTCCCATGCGGCTATCACGTATTGCTGACAGACACCGTCGGTTTTATTCAAGATTTGCCGACCACTCTTGTTGCGGCATTCCGCTCGACTTTGGAAGAAGTAAGAGAAGCCGATTTTATCTTGCATGTCGTTGATTCAGGAAATCAAGATTACTTCAATCACGAAAAAACGGTTCACAAGCTTTTGGATGAATTGGAAGTGTCGTCGACGCCGATGCTTACGGTTTACAATAAACAAGATATTCAACATGCCGACTTTGTGCCGACAACGAACCAGTCGCTTTCCATGAGCGCGTTAAAAAGTATGGATTTAAAGAAACTCGGAATGACGCTTGAACATTATATGAAGCAAAATATGGAACGTTACGATTTACTCGTTCCAGCCGATGAGGGAAAATTGCTCGCTGCCTTAAAGGGTGAGACTATTATTGATTTCATTCAATTCGATGAAGAAAAAAACCTTTATGTGTGCCAAGGGTATGTCGATGAGAACCATCCGATTTTTTCGCAGCTAAGAGAGTATGACAATTAAAGGAGATATAACATGTTTGACCAGTTAAAAAACGGGGAAGCCATTGCAGCCGTAGCTAAAGAAGTGCAAATGCAAATTAAAGGTGTACATGATCAAATTGATGAAGTAATCGAAACCAATCAATTTCGTGTGCTCAAAAGTTTTCAGCAAAACAAGGTAAGCGATTCACATTTTAATCCTTCTACCGGATACGGATATGATGATGCGGGGCGCGATACTCTTGAGAAGGTGTATGCTGATGTATTTGGAGCAGAGAGCTGCCTTGTTCGCCCTCAAATCATTTCAGGGACGCATGCCATCGGAATCTCATTGTTTGGCGTTCTGCGCCCGGGTGACGAGTTGCTTTATATTACGGGAAAGCCGTACGATACATTAGAAGAAATTGTGGGCATTCGCGGATCGGGTGTGGGGTCGCTGCGTGAGTTCAATATTAGTTATCGTGCAGTCGATTTAACGAAGCAAGGGCGAGTGGATTACGAAGCCGTAAGGGCAGCGATTCATGAACATACAAAAATGATCGGAATCCAGCGTTCGAAGGGATATGGGGTTCGTCCGTCCTATACGGTAGCAGAAATTGCAGATATGATTCAATTCGTCAAGTCCATTAAACCCGATGTGGTTGTGTTCGTCGACAACTGCTACGGGGAGTTTGTGGAAGTGGAGGAGCCCACTCACGTAGGAGCTGATTTAATGGCTGGTTCGCTCATTAAAAACCCGGGGGGCGGCTTAGCGAAAATCGGTGGGTATATAGCGGGGAAGAAAGAGTTAGTGGAAGCCTGTTCTTATCGTATGACGACTCCAGGAATCGGAGCTGAAGCAGGGGCTACCCTCTACAGTTTACAAGAAATGTACCAGGGATTTTTCTTGGCTCCTCATGTTGTGGGCCAGGCTTTAAAGGGAGCGGTCTTTACATCAGCCATGCTGGAGAGAATCGGCTTGAATACGGAACCGAAATGGAATGATAAGCGAACAGACTTAATTCAATCCGTTCAGTTTGATGACCGTGACAAAATGGTCACATTTTGCCAGGCGATTCAATATGCTTCTCCCGTCAATTCACATGTGACGGCGTACCCGGCCTATATGCCAGGATATGAAGATGATGTCATTATGGCGGCAGGGACATTTGTTCAAGGAGCCAGTCTTGAACTGACAGCAGATGGGCCTATTCGCCCGCCGTATGTAGCTTACGTTCAAGGTGGCTTAACATACGCGCATGTAAAAGTCGCCATTTGTTCAGCGATTGATCGTTTAATCGAAAACCGGTTGATTCGTTTATCCCGCATTAACGGGCAGTAAGACCCCCACTGATGGAAGTTTCCTTTATAAAAAATCACGTTTCGTATGAAAGAAAAATATGTAAGAAAACATAACGTTTTATTGACAGAAAACCTAACATGGAATAAAATGAAAATAAGTTAAGCGAAGGAGGAACAGAGATGGGTGACAATATTAGACGTAATATGCCGTTATTTCCAATCGGTATTGTCATGCAATTAACCGAGTTATCCGCTCGTCAGATTCGCTACTACGAAGAAAATGAGTTGATTGCTCCCGCAAGAACAGAGAGCAACCGACGTTTGTTTTCTTTCAATGATGTAGATAAACTATTAGAGATTAGAAATTTAATCGAACAAGGCGTAAACTTGGCAGGAATCAGGAAAATATTCCAAGTTAAAGAAGAAGAGGGTAACATTCTTCCAAATGAGCCTATCAAAGAGAACAACAAAGAACTTTCTGACGAAGAACTGCGCAAACTTCTTCGTGCAGAGTTGATGCAGGCAGGACGCTTCAATCGCGCCGCTTTAAATCAAGGAGATATCTCTAGATTTTTTCATTAGGATATATGTATGCTTCAAATGGGAGTATACTAATCAATATATTTGAATTGATTAAGGGGAGGACAAAACGATGGCAAAGTACACGAAAGACGATATTGTAAAAATCGTTCAAGAGGAGAATGTAAAATACATTCGTCTCCAATTTACGGACATTTTAGGTACAATTAAAAACGTAGAAATTCCAGTAAGCCAATTAGAAAAAGCGCTTGATAACAAAATGATGTTTGACGGTTCTTCTATTGAAGGTTTTGTACGTATTGAAGAGTCTGATATGTACTTGTTCCCGGATCTTGATACATTCGTTATTTTCCCTTGGACTTCCGAAAAAGGAAAAGTAGCCCGCTTTATTTGCGATATTTATAATGCTGATGGCACGCCATTTGAAGGGGATCCGCGCAACAACTTAAAACGCATGTTAAAAGAGATGGAAGCGTTAGGATTCACAGACTTCAACTTAGGGCCAGAGCCGGAGTTCTTCTTGTTCAAGTTGGATGAAAAGGGCGAACCGACATTGGAATTAAACGATAAAGGCGGTTACTTCGATTTAGCGCCGACAGACTTAGGGGAAAACTGCCGTCGTGATATCGTATTAGAGCTTGAAGAAATGGGCTTTGAAATCGAAGCTTCCCACCACGAGGTAGCACCTGGTCAACACGAAATTGACTTTAAATATGCGAATGCATTAAGAGCTTGTGATGACATCCAAACGTTTAAGCTAGTTGTAAAAACCATTGCGCGTAAGCACGGATTGCATGCGACATTCATGCCAAAACCATTGTTCGGTGTAAACGGTTCTGGTATGCACTGCAACTTATCATTATTTACAAATGGTAAAAATGCATTTTATGATGAAAAAGGCGACTTGGAATTAAGTGAAGAGGCTAAACACTTTATCGCAGGTATTTTAAAACATGCGACAAGCTTTACAGCTATCACGAATCCAACAGTAAACTCTTATAAACGTTTAGTACCAGGTTATGAGGCTCCTTGTTATGTAGCATGGTCTGCACGTAACCGCAGCCCGTTAATTCGTATCCCGGCTTCCCGTGGATTGAGCACACGTGTTGAAGTGCGCAGCGTTGACCCGGCGGCTAACCCATACTTAGCATTAGCGGTATTGCTGGCAGCAGGTCTTGATGGAATTAAAAATAAATTAGCGGCTCCAAAACCAATTGACCGCAATATTTATGTTATGACGAAGCCAGAGCGCGAAGCAGCCGGCATCGTTGATTTACCAGCCACTTTAGCAGCGGCATTAGACCACTTGAAATCAAGTGAAGTAATTGTTTCTGCATTAGGTCAGCACATCTTTGAACACTTTGTAGAAGCGAAAGAAATCGAGTGGGATATGTTCCGCACACAAGTTCACCCTTGGGAGCGCGAGCAATACATGTCAATGTATTAATAAGACCGAAGTCTTGGTACGACTGCATTTGCAGTCATACCGAGGCTTCTTTTTTACGTTTAAGTATCAGGTGAAATTCACCGTTGACCACATTTTGACCACATCCGTTATTTTTTCTCCGAAGAGGAAGCGTAGTTCATATAGTTAGCAAAAAATGACGGACAATCAAGTAGAGGCTGGAGGATGGTTAATTGCTCAGCTCATCAGAGAATACGATCTAAGCATCAATGACATTATCGAACACAAAAAAATGCCGGGAGCATCCACACTATGTCCGGGACGAAACTTCCGCATGGCTGATTTGAAACAATCTGTTTTAGAATGGACGAATCCTAGTATTAAAAAGGAGGTAGCAGGCGTGATATATATAGATACACAACCTCCACAAAATTGGCGCTTAGAAACGGGATTATTTAATACCGAGGAACTAGCCGAAAAAAGGATTGTCGAGTTTGACGAGGCTTTTCCTGAGCTAGCTAAGTATTCCCGTGTGGAAGACAAAAGGATTGTAACAGGCACATGGCCTAGTGCTGCAACAGCAGAAGAATATAAAAAGAAAGTCAAACAGGCATTTGGTTGGTGGGTATACATCAAAGAAGCATAAAAATAGCCCTTGCTCCTATATGGAGTGAGGGCCTATTATGTATTATCTAAGGTTAAGCATTAATACTTTGCTCTATTGCAGCTTCCCAGTTAGGAAAATAATACAATGCGTTTTTCATTAGCTCTGGATTGGATTTTTTCACCTCCTTCTTCCGAGGGGACTTACCTTCCTTTTGTACTAATTCAGAAATTTGGTTCACAACTTCATCAACGCTCATACTAGTTTCCATTTGTTTCCTCCTTTTGGTTCACTTCTATACTTGCCACTTAGCGGAAAAAATACAAATAATCTTTGACTAAGGTTTCTGCTATTATAGAAAAGCAGAATTAAAACGAGGTGTGGATCATGAGTGAGGATAAGTACGCAAAAAATTGATTTAACAAAGGTTTATGATTATAAAGATTTACCGGATAAAATCGGCGGGTGCTGCGACACCTGTAATCATGCACTGTTTAACAGTACGGCAAAGAACTTTGAATTTATTCGGGAGTGCCGGCAATGTGGTATGAAGAAGAGGATTTGACATAAGAAGAGCCCCTTTTTTGAGAGGGGCTTTTTTATGAATTTAATACGGATTGTCTGTTTTATCCACAAGATTCATCGTCTTTCAGATTTTCTTCTGACTTGTGTCTTATCTTTAATTCCAGCAAACTGCTCCAATGATGATGAGAAGAATAAATAATACAACGATTAAGGCAAATCCGCCACCGTAACCGCATCCGCCATAACTACCACCATAACCGCATCCGCCACCATAGCCGCCATAGCCGCCTCCAAATCCAAACATAATGAATCCCCCTTTCTGATTACTAATAATAAGGTATGTAAAAAATAAGAATTTGTTAAGGTTATGTCAAAAAAATAGACAAATCCCCTAATAATGAATAGTAGGGGACAAGGGGGTAAATGCCATGGGATCTGGATTTGCGATATCTAAAAGATTTGCGGTTACGCTAATTAGTGTATTCAGATTCTCTTTCATATGCTCCTATCTACACATAAATATTTGACAATCTTTAATTTATACAAAAGCACGGTAAAGAACTTTGAGTTCATCAGAGAATGTCGTCAGCGTGGTATGAAGAAGGGAGTTTGACCCAGTCAATGTATTAAATACATTTACTGACTTATAGACAAATAAATTCTTTTCTCTGTAAATAGAATGTATTAGAACAATAATTCTATGTAGGAGGGGTAAGATTGGAAACATCAAGAACAACGAAAACATCAACAATCTTAAAATGGGTTTCAGGTGGACTTGAAGCACTCTTAGGCATCCCGATTTTAGGTGGTACGATTGTTATGTCTCTACTTTGGACGCCCTTATTGTTAATGGCCATTTTACACGTTGTTACACTTATTATTGCAATTAAGGAGAATGAAAAGACACATGGTAGTATCTTAGGCATTGTTACTTCTGTTCTCGCATGGATTCCTTTCTTGGGAATGGTTATGCACATAGCTAGTGCAATTGTATTGATGATGGATGCGGCAAAAACAAAAAGTGATGTTCATAATTATGATCATGACGATCGTGATCATAATTATGATTTTGATAGTTCTGCTGGTAGTGATTCAGGGGGAGGAAGTGATTAAAATCAAAAATGGTGCCTGTCACTACTCGGATTTGTCGAATGAATAGACATATGGGAGGTGGCAGGCTTTAAGTTATAAAGGGTGTTACATATCGAGAAAGTTTAAAGGGGTGAATCAAATGAGGGTCGATTTGCCAAGCATCACACGTATGGTAGCGTTAGTAGCTTCAATGTTTGCTTATTTCGGTTACAACATACCTAAAACAACAATTGAGTGGATATCCATGGTCATATTCGGAATGATATCATTGTATTCTGCGTACAAAAATAACTACTTATTTACGAGAGGTCAAAAGCAAAAAGAAGTATTGGAGATACACAGCTTGTATAAAAAAGCAAAATAGTTATTGCTCATACTGGAGCGGGGATTTTTTATGTATAATCTTAGTTTAACAATGGCCGCTTTGCTGTCTTGCAGATTCCTAGTCGGAAAATGCATGCTTCATTCTAAAAAATAAAAAAGCGATTATTTTTAATCGCTTTATACATTATCTTTCGGAAATTCATTTTTAAAAAAATATCTATAGTGTAAATGAGATATGTAATAGGTGATCCAAACCGTGATAAAGCTCCAATACCAATTCCATTTTTTGTATCTAATCAGTTTAGTATACTTAACAGCAATTACTTCACAAACAATAATGAGTGAAATGTGGACAAAGTAGTATAGAGTTTTTATGAACATATTTCTTTTTTCAGGATAATAAAGGTTGAAGAAAACGGCTAGGGACGGGTAAATAAAATATTCAAAAGTGAAACTAGACTTATTCGATTTTTTAAATAAAAGTCGATATGGATATTCAATCAATCCTTTCTCTACTACAAGCAATCCGAAAAACCAGGTTATCATCTGGTTAAAAAGGAAGGGTACTTGTGCATGACGAATCCTATCCTTTGGTACAAATCGAATTAACAATAAAGCGGTAATAATCCAAGAAGAAATTAAAATGGTTTTTTCTGCTTTGTGTGCCAATGTAAAATACTCCTTCCTGCGGCTTAAACACAACAATTCTTTTATATAATGGTATAAACATTGGAAGTTATGGCAAGTAGACGAAGTGAAAGCTGCGTTGTCTAATTTGGACCTTTACTCTCTATATGAGAGGTAAAAAAACGGTATCAAAATATGCAAGCTGTCGAGGTAAGCCAACGCATTATTTATATATTTGTCGAATATAGTCGAATGTATACAAAAAATGGAAGTTTTATTAAAAGAGAAATGGATAAATAAAAAAGCTCGTTTATTGCGTCAGGAAATCTTTTCATCGAAGGTATCTTTAGATTTCAATGTTAATGGAGCGGATGTGTTAAATCAATCAGCGGTATCAATATATTAAAAAAGGAAGATGAGAAATCATCTTCCTAAAAACTTATATACCTATGGAAGGGCTTTTGCTTTTTTTATCCTTCTTCGCCATATCGCTTTTTTTGAAATTCCTTTACAAGCTTAAACACCGCACCAATTGCCATTGCAATGCCTAAAATGATTCCGGATACGGCGACAACCAAGGAAATATATTCAAATAATGAATAATTGGCCAATTTTGCCCAATCAATTTTTCCTTTCCAATCCTCGATGACGAGATTCATTCCGTATATGCCTGAAATAACGGTATAAATGGTCAAAATCAGAAGCAAGTAATTATTTCGTTTATCTGCCATTTTTTCTTGATTTTGATAAAGAGTAGACAATGTTCCCTTTACTTCTTCGTAGAGGGAGTTGATATGAAAAATTTCTTTAAAGGCTTGAGAAAATTCCTGGCCCTCCGTTCGGGAGCTGATTTCCGAAAAAAGAAATTTAGCTGAAAAAACTGAAATAGATTTAATCAGCTTTTCGACATCATCTTGATCTTTTTCAAAATTTAACGTGGAGTACTCATACGTTAATTTTAATAAAACAATCTTATAAAAGAAATGAAGCAGTAAATTGTAATAATTTTGTCCAAACCATTCATTACCAATGGCCGTCGCTTTGGAAGAGGATGAGAATGTAAGACAGGTGAAAGCATGATCACTTATGGTGTAATACGTTTCAGGTGCCCACCTTTTATGAACGTGAGTATCGACATAATTTTGGATGTAATCCATGTTGTGGGCAGAAATGAATAAATGGCCCTCTTGATCGTAGCTGTTAAGCTGGCCTGTGCGAAATAAATTGACATCATCCATTTCATATTTATCGTCCAATTCTATATACCCGATGGTATACATTCGTTCATCCACAAAGTAAGGAAGGCTTCCGAAGTACGTAGATTGTTTTTCGCCGCGGTCGACAAACGGAACAATAAAGGGAAAGAGATGTGAAAAAATATACTTCTGAACGGTTTTAAACGTTTCTCCGCAGCAAACAATGTCTGCTGCTTTTTGCTCTGCTAGCTTCGGTTCTAATACCCGGAAGTGATTCATGAAATCCAATACATCCGAATAGGATGATTCATGTTTATTTACCTCTGTACGAATAGTCATGATCCCGATGTCAAAAGGGCATAAAATAATATCGACAGAGTGTATGGAAAATGGAATGTCGTGGTGTTTCGTTTTGAGCACACAACTATGATTCATGGATTTTGAAAAACGAAGCAGTCCCGGGTCGCGTGTGGCTTGTGGGAACAGCATCTGCTCAATATAAGGCAAAAAGTACTGGTCGAGGGTTGAGTGAGAGATGTGAAATCCCTCACCGTAAAAAGCATTCTCCAAATCCTCGTTTTCGAGTGAATAAAATTGAAATCCTTCTTTTCCCAGCAGTTTTATTAAAGATTGTTTTTCTTTTTTTAGAATAGAAAAAGGAAAGAGGAATTGAGGCATTGCTTTATGGACACCAAGAGGATGGATGTTGATAGAATGTTTTGTCATTTTTTTACCTCACCTATATTATTCAATCATCTATCTATATCCTTTATCTTCACAGTTTAAACCCTCTTTATAAAAAAGAGGCAATGGGAAAAAGTGGATTTTCCCATTGCCTCTAAGTATTTCTTGCACGAATGAGGACAGATTATGGCGAGCTCTTTCTTAGTGAATAGAGCGGTATACGCCAATTACCTTCCCTAAAATGGAAACGTTCTGCAAAATAATTGGTTCCATTGTAGAGTTTTCTGGCTGAAGACGAATATAATGCTGTTCTTTAAAGAACCGTTTGACTGTCGCTTCGTCATCTTCTGTCATGGCAACCACGATGTCTCCATTGTTTGCGGTTTGCTGTTGACGGACAATGACATAATCACCATCCAAAATCCCCGCTTCTATCATACTGTCACCCATGATTTCAAGCATGAAGATATGATCTTCAGGAGCTGCGTATTTATCAGGGAGAGGGAAGTATTCCTCTACATTCTCAACAGCGGTGATAGGTTGGCCGGCGGTGACTTTTCCAATAATCGGCACGTTAATAACATTGGCTTTAGCAATATGGCTTGTTTCATCCGTGTCTAGAATCTCGATAGCACGCGGTTTGGTTGGGTCACGGCGAATTAGTCCTTTGCTTTCCAGACGGGCGAGATGGCCGTGGACAGTAGAACTTGATGCCAACCCGACTGCTTCCCCGATTTCACGCACAGAAGGCGGATAACCTTTTGATTTTACTTCCTCTTTAATGAAACTTAAAATCTCTTGTTGTCGTTTTGATAATTTTGTCATTCTCTCACCTCAAATCAACGACTTTGTTAGGTCCATTATAACATGGACAGAGAATGGATACAAACATAAGTTCGAAAATGTGTTGACTAAAAACAAATGTTCGTATTAAAATAAGAACAGACATTCTGATTATGAGGTGATGAAGATGAATAAAGCAGTAAAATCCTTTACATATTACGCGATGTTTTTTATGATTTTAGCAGTATTTACATACGCTGTAACATCTTTTGCGAAAGGTCCCGACCTCGAAAACTATGCAACTATTACAATTAGTGCCGGAGATACGCTTTGGGAATTGGCGCATGAATATAAAGAGCACCACAAGCTATCCGCTGCCGAATTTGTGGAATGGGTAGAGGCGAAAAATAACATTCAATACAAACCCATTCTGCCTGGGGAAATAATCTATGTCCCCATTCTAAAGAAGGATTTTCAGGAGGGGTCGATGTTCGCTAGTAATGATGTTCGCCAGTAACTAGGAAAGCAGTGATACATATTGAAGGCCATCATTTATTGTCGGGTAAGTACGGAAAAAGATACACAAGAAACTTCTCTAGCGCGTCAAAAGGAAGAACTGTTGCAGCTTGCTGAGCGTTATTCGTTTGAAGTGGTTCATACAATAGAGGAAAAGGCAAGCGGATTTGATATTGATCGTGACGGGATGATGGAAGTCATTGAAGCAGTCCAGCAAGAACAGATTGATATACTGCTTGTCCAAGATGAAACAAGGCTTGGACGGGGGCATGCCAAAATTGCTTTATTGCACTTTTTCATAAAAGAAGGTATTCAAGTATATACAATCAGTCATTATGGGAAGCTTCATCTGTCGGAGTCAGATTCCATGATGCTTGAAATAATCGGTATTGTAGAAGAATATCAGCGAAAGCTGCATAATGCCAAGATTCGCAGAGGGATGAAGCGTGCGGTTGAAAAAGGCTACCGACCCGAAAAGAATTTGAAAAATGTAGGAGAAAATGCAGGGAGAGACCGTAAAGACGTTCCGATAGAAGAAATTATTCGTTTACGCCGCAATGATTTAACCTTCGAGGAAATTGCAGCGACATTAAGGGGCTTTGGATATGATGTTTCAAAAGCGACTGTCCACCGCCGCTATCAAGAACATATGAAGAAAGAAGACGAATCGCTTGCCTAGATGCCCATGGTTTAGTAAGATGACTACATATATTAAAATGTGTGTTCAAAAAGGAGGATAAACAGAGTCGGGAAGTTCAAAGGAGCAAATCGCACGATGTTTATACGTAATCAGCGCAAAAGCAGGCTGCTGCAAAAATTCGGCCATCATTTTTTCCGGACTTTTTGAACAACCTCTTTAAGAACTACTATAAGGAGTTAGTTTCATGTTATCAGCTGAAAAAATTGCCCGCATTAATTTTTTATCTAAAAAAGCAAAAGGCGAAGGATTGACAGAAGAAGAAACGTCTGAGCAGCAAGCTCTTCGTCAGGAGTACTTAAAAGAGTTTCGAAAATCGATGACAAACCATCTTCACTCGATTAAAGTTGTCGATGAAAAAGGAACAGATGTTACTCCTCAAAAGCTTAAAGACAGCAAAAATAAGAAAAATTTGCATTAAGTCGTTTTTTATTCCGACATGCATTATATACGAGTAGTAAAAAGAGAGCGTGTTAAAAGGATGAAATCCATTCTTTAACACGCTCTCTTTTAATTTTAAGGCGAGTATATTTATATCTTATTCCACAAAAAATGTAAAAGTGATAGCAATTTTGTGTGAATTGTTGTACAAAATAAGTAATCATTAGTATGATAGTGATTGAAGAACAGCTCTAATACTGAAAGGGTGGAACAAGATGGAACATCGTATTGAAGATCTATCGATTGCAACGATTCGTACTCTATCAATCGACGCAATTGAAAAAGCAAACTCAGGTCATCCAGGAATGCCGATGGGAGCGGCGCCAATGACTTACACATTATGGACACAGTTTATGAACCATAATCCGAAAAATCCAGAATGGTTTAACCGTGACCGTTTTGTATTATCAGCAGGACATGGTTCAGCTTTGTTATACAGCTTATTGCACCTTGCTGGCTATGATGTATCAATGGAAGATCTTAAAAACTTCCGCCAGTGGGGAAGTAAGACGCCTGGACACCCGGAGTTCGGTCATACACCAGGGATAGAAGCGACAACGGGTCCATTAGGACAAGGGATTGCCATGGCTGTCGGAATGGCAATGGCAGAACGCCATTTAGCTGCTACATACAATAAAGAAGAGTTAGAAATTGTGAACCATTTTACATATAGTGTATGCGGTGACGGTGATTTAATGGAAGGTGTTTCAGCAGAAGCGGCTTCGTTAGCTGCTCACTTAAAATTAGGACGTTTAGTTGTATTATACGATTCTAACGATATTTCTTTAGACGGTGAATTAAACCTTGCCTTCTCCGAAAATGTGGAAGAACGTTTCAAAGCGTACGGCTGGCAAGTCATTCGTGTAGAAGACGGCAATAATTTAGAGGAAATTGCAAAAGCATTAGAGGAAGCGCAAGCTGATTTAGATCGTCCGACATTGATTGAAGTGAAAACAATTATCGGTTACGGCTCTCCAAATATGGCAGGTAAATCTGACGTTCACGGCGCACCTCTTGGAGCAGATGAGCTGAAGTTGACAAAAGAAGCCTATAAATGGACATTTGAAGAGGACTTCCATGTTCCTCAAGAAGTATATGAGCATTTCCGCTCTGTCATTGTGGAAGCTGGTGAGAAGAAAGAGCAGGAATGGAATCAACTCTTCGCTCAATATAAAGAGAAATACCCGGAATTAGCCGAGCAATTCGAAATGGCGGCAGCAGGCAAGCTTCCAGAAGGATGGGAGCAACAATTGCCTTCATATGAAGTAGGCTCAAGCCTTGCATCACGTGCTTCTTCAGGTGAAGCATTGAACGCGGTAGCTAAAGCCGTTCCATTTTTCTTTGGAGGATCTGCGGATTTAGCGGGATCGAATAAAACGACAATTAAAGGTGCAGAAGACTTCCAGGCGACTAATTACAACGGCCGAAACATCTGGTTTGGCGTTCGTGAATTTGCCATGGGTGCTGCTTTAAATGGAATGGCATTACACGGCGGTTTAAAAGTATTCGGTGGGACATTCTTCGTATTTTCTGACTACTTGCGCCCAGCGATTCGTCTTGCAGCATTAATGAAGCTTCCGGTGACGTATGTATTCACACATGACAGCATCGCGGTTGGAGAGGACGGCCCAACGCATGAGCCGGTTGAACAGCTTCCATCTCTTCGCGTAATGCCGGATTTATCCGTCATTCGTCCAGCAGACGGTAATGAGACTGCGGCCGCTTGGCGTTTAGCAGTAGAATCGACAGATAAACCGACTGTTCTTGTCTTAACACGCCAAAACCTTCCTACTCTAGAGGGAGCAAAAGAGCGTGCGTATGAAGGCGTATCAAAAGGTGCTTATGTCGTATCGCCTGCTGGTAAAGATCAAGCAGATGCGCTGCTTCTTGCAACAGGCTCTGAAGTGAGCTTGGCTGTGGAAGCGCAAAAAGCGTTGGCATCTGAAGGAATTCATGCTTCAGTTGTCAGCATGCCTTCATGGGATCGTTTTGAAGCCCAATCGGCAGAATACAAGGAAAGTGTTATCCCAAAATCAGTGAAAAAACGTGTAGCTATTGAAATGGCCTCTACACTTGGCTGGGAACGATATACTGGTGATGAAGGAACGGTAATCGGCATCGATCGTTTCGGTGCTTCTGCTCCTGGTGAACTAGTGATGAAAGAGTACGGCTTTACAGTAGAAAATGTCGTAGCGAATGTCAAACAATTATTAAATCAATAAGAGTAAAAAATGAGCCGTGGATTTTCCACGGCTTGTTTTTTACTCTTATTCGACAAAAAGAGTGCTGCATTTTTCCGCAGATAGACAAGCCTTGCATCCTGTCCGTTATACAATAGGAATAATAGAATGTATAATGGAGGGAAGTCTATGAGGAAATATGATATTTACCTAATAGAAGATGAATTTGCACTTCATTATTTTCAAAAAGAGCATTTAATGTACCGGTTGTTCGTAGAGTATAAGACGTCCGGGGTTGATCGTGATAGATATGTAAAAAAACAAATTGAGTATATAACGAAAAAAATTCCAATCTTACAACTGCGCTGGTTGATTGAAAATAGATTAGGGAAAGATCCTAACTGGACGGCTTTATCGGACAATGAGTATAAATATGAAAAACAAAACAGCAAGGCAAGGTTAGAATTGACAGAAGATTTTATATTCATGGAAGCGGAAGGAACAGTGGAAGCAGAAACCATATTTTTTGAAGTGCTGCGAAGGCTTAACCCTTGCTTTTTGGCTATGAACTATGAGGATCATGTGTATGGATGGCTCAACCCTGTTAAACAGCGAAAATTTTGCATAAAATAAAGAGAAAATCACGCTCACATATTGTATAATGACTTTTGGTTTAGTACACTGTAATGTAGACAACACGAAGGAGGAAGTAGTACTATGTGGCAACTTATTCTAGTCGGTGTTCTAGCATTATTAGCTGGGATCGCACTAGGATTTTTCATCGCTCGTAAGTATATGATGAGCTATTTAAAGAAAAATCCGCCAATTAACGAGCAAATGCTGAAAATGATGATGATGCAAATGGGAATGAAGCCGTCTCAAAAGAAAATCAATCAAATGATGTCAGCGATGAACAAACAAACGAAATAAAGATTGGTATGAAAACCCTTATAGGACAAGGGGTTTCAGTAGATGGGCAGAAATTTTGAGATTGAATTTTTCCTCGACATATCCTTGAAGAGTGAATCTTTCATCGGAATTTTTCTCATTCTTGGTTAATCTTTCATTTTGAACACCCAAACCACTTTTTCTGTTGGAAACTAAACCAAAGAAGGGTGGTTTTTTGTTTGTTATTTGAAGATGTTTTAGACGAATATCTGTATCATTGCCAAGCCAAAGGATATACAGAAAAGACGATGAAAAATAAACGACAGGAGTTCAAACAGTTAAAGATTTTCTTGGAAGAGAAAAGAGCCATCACAGAATTAGAAAGCGTCACATCGCATGACTTAAAAGCCTATGTGAGAACGAAGCAGAGGGATGGACTACAACCGCAAAGCGTTGTGACCATGTTTAAGATGATAAGAGCATTTTTTTCGTGGTGTGAGAAAGAAGAGCTTCTACCAGAAAATATTGCGAAAAAAGTCGAGATGCCCAAAGTACCGAAAAAGTTATTGAAAGGGTTTACCGTTCAAGAGGTACAAGCGATGATTGACGCTTTTTCTTATAAAAACTACCTTGAGATAAGGAATAAAACCATGATTGCAATGCTTGCTGATTGTGGGCTTAGAGCGATGGAAATAAGAGGGTTGGTGTCTGAAAATGTAAAAGAAACCTCTATCCTTGTGAATGGCAAAGGCAATAAAGAAAGGGTTGTTTTTATTAGCCCCGCTTTAAAAAGAATTTTGATTAGATATGAGCGGTTAAAGAAGCAGTATTTTCAAGATAAAGACACGACGAACAATTATTTCTTATCATACACAGGCACAGGAATATCACACGTTGCTTTGGACAACGTTATTAAAGAAGCAGGTAAAAGGGCAGGGGTGGAAAACAAGAGGGTTTCTCCTCATACATTCCGTCATTTTTATGCCGTACAGAGTTTAACGGTAGGGAATATAGATGTGTACTCATTATCACGTCTGTTAGGCCATTCTGAGGTCACTACTACACAACGATATTTGCATACCATGAACGATGAACAATTGCTGAGCAAAGCGATTTCTTCTAGTCCTTTAATGAATCTTAGGGAAAATAAGAAATGATGAGACATTGATCTTTGTAAGCTTCTACAGGCACATGATGTAGAATTAATGTCACTTTTTCTGAAGTGGAGAATAGAGAAGCACTGCGAGGCTGTGAACGTTCCGTAGAGGTGATAGATAAAATGAGGTAGGCTGATTTAGCCTGCCTGTTTTTATTTTACGTGTTCTTTTGTCTTCTTTCCTTGATACCAACTGTAAATCCAATAAACTCTACTGTGACTTTTTTGATATCTGCTTTATATAGGGGGACAATATTAACTGGAAAGGGACTTGAAGGAGGTGTAATAATGAGACAGAGCTTACTTGCTTCATTTGTATTCTTAGGCTTTGTGCTATTTGGAAGCATATCTCAAGTTTCCGCTTTAACTATTGAAGAATTGCCAGCCTCACAGTCATCTAAACAATGGCTAATTGAAATAGGAAAAGTAGATGCTAAAGAACCCACATTAAATAAAGGGAAAGACGGTATGTTTAATACTTACAGCATGACCATTAAAAGCACTGGTGTTGAAGATGTTAAGAATGTAAGGGTTGAAGCGTTTAGAGATGAACCGAACTCAGCAACTCGATATGAACTCTTTACTTCCGAAGGGAACAAACTCTTAGAAGAAGGAAACCCTTTTCACTTTTCTAACTTCCCTATATCCGTAAATGCAAAGGAATTAGAGGTCGTTATCACTTGGTCAAAAGGAGATAGTGATCGAAAATGTAAAGAAAGATTTGTATTTAATTAAAAATAGCCTCTGCTTAAGCAGGGGTTATTGTTTGCTGCAAGCTTTCTTATTCCCAAAACTGGTTTGTTCGTTCAATGACACTTCTGAAAAGTAACCAGCCTACATTATAACAGAGCCTCATTTTGAACAAGCATTGTAAATAAGAGAGAAAAGCTACACGGGAATGTGAAGGCGCTCTAACAGCCTCTACGAGGCTCTTACAGGGGCATGATTTAGAGTCGTCCTAACGCTAACGTGATGTAAAAGCTCCTACAGAGGCGGTGAGGAAGGTGTTTGGAGATGGGGTGGCCATATAACCTACCTGTCTTTATTTTTATGTACATACGTTGACAGGGACGGTAACCGCTTCTCTAAAGCTTCTTGCAATTTTACAGTAGCTTCATCGGCAAGGTATAGATAGTGATGACCGAAACGCTTGGAGAATTCATTGACCCATTCCTTATCAGCTTCACCTTGATGACCATAAATTACGGTTAATGATTGAAACCGAGATTGTTGTCCCTCTTGGACATTTTCAAGTCGAGCCATGTCTTGCAACAGTGTTGGCACTTTGATACGGTCTTTTGATTTCTTTTCTTGTAGATACGCTTTCTTTTTTCGCTCAAATTCGTCCTCATCTTGAACATAGCACTGTCGGTAATCATTCATCAAAATAGGATTATTAAAGTCAGCTCCGTCCAGATAAGCAGAGGTTTTAGAAGAGACTTTCACGGATATGCCAATGGCTAATTGATGCTTATTTTTAATGGTGATGTCTATATTTTGCTTTTTGAACTTAGCATTATAGCGTTTTTCTTGAAGCAAAATGACATTCTCTTTCGATACTTCGCCTTTGTGAAGCGGAGAGGTCATTCCGAGGTAATGATACAACCATTGGAACAAGAGCCATTCCGTAATCCGTGGGCTTTTTTTAATGTCCCTGTAAAACAGTTCCTTTAAGTCTATGAGGTCACCGCAGGTCAAGGTGTCATTTTGTAGCACCTCATCGTATTGATGGATAAATGGGAGGATAAGGTCTTTGCTCATAGCATTCTCCTTTAGTTCTATTCTTCATTGCATTTCCGTTCTTTTTCTTTTTTTATGATGAAATGGTGTAAGAGACGCATGATTGTTTGCTCATCTTCATCATTATAAAGGAAGTAGCTTCTTGTAGAGTGTCATTTTGGTAAATAAACTCTTATGTAATTGCAACCACACTCCTTAATAGCTACTGTGAGCCTCTGTCAGCTCCTTATCTGGGAAAGAGATTTTGTCTGAAATCGAAATTAGAGCCTCCTAGAGGGGCTATAGAAACGTCTAGAGGGGTATTACGCACGCTCGATTCCCTTCAAACTCATACGATCGAGCCACGAGAAAGAAGCGCTCATAACGGCTTTTTACTGCTAAACATGCAAAAGGCGAAGGGGCTTTGACTGACCTCCTAAATCCTGCTAGCATCTATTTCCCTTCATTAATACGGAGTTTTTGAATTGAACTTTGATGTTCGATCAGCTATCGAATGCATGATGCACTCAAGACAAACACCAACCTGTGAAATGTTATGAGCGGGGGAATGTTTACAGCCTTTTTAGCAATATTAAAACCAGAGGGAGCATGAACATACCTACTCTGCCAAGGTTGCTCAAAACAGGGAGGTCGATCGAAGAATCTTCTTTCAATATTCGTAGCCTGTATCTATGTATACCGCTCAAGCGAGACCTAACGTTTTTCAGCTTGAGTTAGTAATTGCTAGTCTCCATTTTTTCTCTTCATTCAAAATTCTCTCTGTGATTTTAAAGAAAATCAGTGTAGTTTTCAGTAGGATTTACTATATTTATATAACTATATAAATGGTGGAAGATGTAAATTACAGGGTGTTTTTATTGAAATTGTATTAATTTTGGCATTAACTTCTGAAAATTTGAAAAAGTTTGCAAATTATTAATTATTTTTGTATAATGTGATTGGTGTTTTGAAAAGGTGGAGAAAGAAGAAATCTAGATGGATTGCTGATATTAGCCTTAGATGACAAAAAGCTGTGACTGCTTATCCCTGTGGTTAGTAATGAATCTCGCTTATTATGTCTGATATTCTGCTTTTTCAAAGAAAAACAAGGGTAAGGGTGTTAAAGATGCAGGCTTTAGAGAATATAAAAAATTTAGATGAAGTTGCAAATTACATAACGGAGCAATATAGAAAAAGATTACACGAAGGAGCTTATTTAGATGTATTAAATGTTTTGATTGATTTTATTAACGATAGTGAAGTGCTTTATGAACAGAAAAGAGAAAATGAGGAAACTACTCATACTCATATAGCGAGAGTTTGTAATGCAATAATGGGTTCGGGGAAATCAACAGCATTACAAGTAATTGCTCAAATGGTAATTGAAAGCGGTGAGATCCCTCTTTTATGTGTTTTTAACAATAAGAGTACAATGAAGGATTTTGAAAGAGCCATAAAAGCTAAAATGGGTAATTTAGAGGGCAAGCTCCTAGTTATTCACAGTGATAATTTCGATTCGAATATAGCAGAGCTTGTCCAAGACCATCAAGTGGTTGCTATTACACAACAGCGCCTCAGAGATATGACGTTAGGGTATGGTGATGGGTCTAATTTTAAATCCTATATTCCAAAGACAGGATGGATTGAACCGTTACAACGTTCCATTATTATTGACGAGATGCCTATCTTTATTGATAGTGAAATGTTTGATATAGGGAAACTAAATAATTGCCTAGACTGGTTCGATGAAATGGTTAAGTATTGTGATCTAGAGCGGATTGACGTTGAAAGATCCAGAGCTATCATCCCCTTTATCATATCAATGGAAATGGCAGAGACATGTAACGTAGATAACGGTGGCGTTTCTATATCAGCCAAAAAATTAATGAGACATGTGCCAGAAGAGAGAACACAGCAATTTCTAGAGGTATTGAAAAAAATAAAATCTGCTTCTGTCGAATACAAGTTAAAAAATCGGTATCACTGGTTTATGAAGCTATTGCATCATGATGAGGTAGGTGTTGTGAGTCGTGAAGAAAATAAGAGCATGATTTTCTGCTCTGGGTGGATTGACTATAGAAAATTGGGTAATGTCTTAATCCTTGATGGAACAGCTAGTATCACACAGAATATTTATTCACGTGGTGGATACGAGCTTGTAAACATTGGCAACCACCATAATTACGAGAAGCGTTTAAAGATTCACTTTCGTGAAATCAACACCTCAAAAGAAAGTAGAAAAAAAGATAGTATCCAGCAAATCATCACAAATGATATAAAAGAGATTCGAGATTTACTAAGAAAACAGCATAGTGATATTCTTCCTCTATCACCTAAGGAGAACATTCAATCCTATTTAAAAAGTGGTGCTATAACACAAAAACAATGGGAAGAACACTTTGCCAGTGGAGTGATTGAAAGTGATGAATCTATGGCTATAAACTTGCTTAATACCACAGGAAAGAATGATTTAGCAAAGTATAGTTCTCTGGCTCTTCTAAGCCTCCCATTACGCCATCCGAGCTATTACAAATTGTTTGCAATTGCGATGTTAGGAACAGGTATCGATGTTTCTTTACAAAGTAGTAAAGAATTTAGTAAGAGTGACTATTGCTCTATAAAATGGTTTAACAATGAAAATGTGCAAGAAATATATCGAGAGCTTGTATTAACTGATTTCAGTCAAATTATCCATAGAACTAGTTTGAGATACCTAAATCAAACTGACGAAGTTGATATATACATTTACTCAAATCGTGTAGATTGGTTGAACGAATTAAAAACTTTATATAGCTTGCCGAGTAATAACATTGATGTAAAAGCAATTCAGAAAAAAGAAGTATTTGAGAAAAAATGCAGAGAGTATTTGGTGCATGCTGTGAATTTTATGAAAACAAAAGGATTAATCGACTGCACAGCAGGTAAAATCTCAAGGAGTTTTAAAGAGTGGTTAAATAGAGAATGGAAAAAAGAAAATCATAGAGGAATTATAGAGAAGATAGCACAAGAATTAAACCTAGAGATTGAAGAAAATATTGTAACTGCATACAAAACTCTCATACTCTTAAGATAGGTGACGTGTAAAAATATATATTAGAGAATAAATACGTCACTTTTGATATTGAGGTTCATAAATCTAAGATAGAATATGTAATTACGTTTTCAACTCCAAAACACATGAAGCGATAGCGAATGCGTGCGGAAGCCACACGGAGCGAAGCGAAGTGTAGACCTAATATGTAGTGGATGCCCTCCCTGCGATCAATTGCTATTAATATATTTTAGACATGCTTGACGCAAAGAACACGGCAGACAGAAGAGATAAATTGGGAGTCCGTATAAGCACGCTTCTTGCATTTTTTACATGCGTAAAAAATGGCATAATAAGCATGCTTCTCCGAACTTAATATAATATATTTGAACATACTTGGCATTGCTTTGTGACAGTCGTAATGAGTGAAGCAAACTATATATTTTCGAGATGCTATAGGAGGCAAACAAGTAACATTCTCCCAAAAATTTACTATCGTAAAATCTTGGAGAAGATTACCTTTTTGCCTCCTTTCTAATATATTTGTCATTCGTATGGAAGGTCACTTATTTCTTTGCCATTATTATGTTATCGAGGTAAAAAAGAAGAAAATTAATTAGGGCCTGTTGAGAAAATAGTACACACTTTTCTATTAAGTAATATAGAGGGTGTGTATTATTTTTTTATGTTGAGCCGTATTAATTTTGGCATTAATGGAAATAATAATTAATTTGAAGGAAAGTGTATGTTTTTTCAATACTTGTCAATAATGCTGAATACGTAAGCATATGGCAAGGAGGTATTTTTTATGTTAATGATTCCACAGGAAGTTGAGATGAAATGGCATCCAAGATACAGAATCTATTATGAAGAGAGAGGGTATAAATTCACAAAATATAGAGATTTGTTCAATGTAGATGTTAGAGATTTACCTAATAATTCTCAAAAGAAGGTTTGGGTTCTATGCGACTATTGTCTAGAAAAAGGTGTTGAAAGGAAGAGAGCTAAAACATTTCAAACATATATAAAGCAGAATAGAGAATCGATCATAAAAAAAGATTGTTGCTACGAGTGTACACCAATAAAAATTAAGGAAAGTAATATGATTACATATGGAGTTGAAAGTACTAATCAATTAAAAGAAATAAGAAAGAAGCAAGAAGATACAAACATGCAGCGTTATGGTGGGAAAAGCCCTATGAGCGATCTTAGTATTAGAAAGAAGGTAGAGGGTACTAACAGATTACGATATGGAACTAAAACGCCTGCGCAAAACACTCTAATAAAAGAAAAAGCAAAGGTCACATGTATTGAAAAGTATGGCTTTGTTAGTCCAGCTCAAAATTTAGATGTAATGAAAAAGCAGATAGAAACAAATATGAAGAAATATAGTGTGCCTTTTACTCTTATGAATGAAGGTGTGAAAATAAAAGCGAGGGAGAGCCTTTATAAGAATGGGTCCGTCCCAACAAGTCGTCAGCAACTTTACATAAACTCTATACTAAAAGGAGAGTTGAACTATCCTTTTAAGAACTATTCGTTGGATATTGCCTTTCCTCAAAAGAAAATATACGTTGAATGTGATTTTGGAGGACATTTGTTACAAATTAAACTTGGAAGTAAAACCAGAGAAGAATTTGAAAAAGAAGAACGAAAAAGATGGTATGCGTTATATAGAAATGGATGGAAGGAAATCAGAATAATTTCTGAAAAAGATAAGGTTCCTGCTGAAGAAAAAATTATTGAAATATTTGATTATGCCTGTAGTCATCTCAACAGTGGACATACTTGGATAAGATTTTACATCGATAATCAAAAGTTAATTTATAATGAGCGAGGTGAGATTAGAGAAGAAGAATTTAACTTTGGAGACTTATCGTATATATACAAATAGAATTTCAATTCCATTCAAAATAGAAACGTAGTCATGCTATGCTCACAGCCGCTTTTGTTTTACCTTGCTAATCTGAACCACATTCATACTATAGTTGAATCACAAAATATACATATTTATCATTATAAGTAATATTTTACCATGTTATAATTAGGTAGAATTTATTAAGTGAGGGTGATAATGTGTCAAGAAAAAAAGCGAACGATGAACCAATTATTTCTCTTGAATCAACCAATGCTGCAATATCCCGTCCAAGATTGAGTAAATTAATTATTAAAAACTTCCGATGTATTGGATCGACAGCTGTAGAAATTGAACTAGATGATATTGTAGTGTTAGTAGGTCCTAATAACGCTGGGAAAAGTTCGATTCTCCGTGCTTATGAAGTCGTTATGTCGCATGGTTCTAATGCTGGTAAATTAACAATAAATGATTTTCCACATGGAAAAATCAATCCCGATGCTCTACCAGAAATTGAACTGCAGACAGTAGTTTTTGATAATACCCCCGGTTTAAGGTGGATTCGCACTGATGATCAAACAGGTGAAATGTTTGTAAGAGAAAGATGGACTTGGGAAGGAGAAGGGCATCCCAAGAGACAAGGATTTGATGTTGAAGCGGATGAGTGGGTTGACAATGTACCTTGGGGCGCTCCGAATGTTGCAAATGCCCGTAGACCACAGCCTCACATGGTAGATGCTTTTTCCGATCCAAGTGAGCAAGCTAAAGAGATTATTAGTATTATGATGTCTGTATTAGATGAACGAATAAAGTCTTTTAAAAGTGTTTCTAACGATGACGAGGAGGCAAGTGAAAAGTCTGATTACACTCTACTATTAGAGAAAATAGAAGAGATTCAACAAAATATTATCCAAGAGTCACAGGATGAGATTGATAATGCTGAGAGAGAAGTTTCACAGATAATAGACAGAGTCTTCCCAGGATACAAAGTTAAATTTGATGCACGTCCGCAAGATGAACTAGACAAAAGTATCAGCCTTTTTAAAGCTAATCCACAATTACTAATGGGTCCAGAAGATGGCTATCAAAGTGCGATCGAACGTCAAGGAAGCGGAGCAAGAAGAACACTCCTGTGGGCAGCTCTTCGCTTTGTAAGTGAATCACAACGATCTAAGAAAACAGCTTCAGACAGACCTCATGTATTACTTCTTGATGAGCCTGAGCTTTGTTTACATCCTAATGCAATCCGAGAAGCCTGTCGAGTGCTTTATGATTTACCGCAAAGAGGTAATTGGCAAGTCATGGTTACTACTCACTCGCCATCTTTTATAGACCTTTCTCGAAATAATACAACTATAGTACGTGTAGAGCGCAGCTCTAATGGAGAGATTAGTGGCACGACACTATTTCGTCCGAGTAAAGTAATGTTGGGTGAAGATGATAAACAAAGGCTTAAGCTTTTAAATATTTGCGATCCACATGTGGCAGAGTTCTTTTTTGGTGGACATTCGATCATTGTTGAAGGTGACACAGAATATACGGCATTTAAATATGTTATAGACTCTAGCCCAGATGAATTTAAAGATGTTCATATTATCCGAGCTAGAGGGAAAGATACGATAGTGTCTCTAATAAAAATACTAAATCATTTTGGTTCTAGTTATTCCATTCTTCATGACAGTGATAGACCTTACACTAATAAGTTAAAAGTAAATGGTGAACCTAAGAAGAATAAAGCTTGGTCAACCAATGAGAAGATTATTGAAGCAGTCAATTTACATAACGATTTAAGTAAGGTTAGATTGCTGGCTTCCGTTCCTAATTTTGAAGAAGCGTACTTTGGGGAGGAGGTTAAAGGGGAAAAGCCCTACAATGCTTTAATGACTATAAGAGAAGATGCAGAAGCCTTTGGGAAAATAGCCAATGTATTACGTGCGTTGGTTGACCATAGCCTAGCTGTACCGAAGGGATGTTTAGAATGGAAGGAAATGAATAATCTACTTGATGCGCTTGATGGGTTTCCTGTAGAAAGTGATTAACAATATCTCGATTAGAGATAGAATTGACACGTCAACACCAATAAGATGCTTTTTGTTTTACATCTTTGCAGCAATTACATGGTCTGAAGATAAGAATGATTTAGACTGATAGACAAAAGCGCTCAGTAATGGGCGCTTTTTAGTTTCGGCTTTAAAGCTCTTAGAAGCCTCGTACAGAGCCGTTCTATCAATCTATGAATTCCTTATTCCTAAGCGCAGAGAAGTGAGAGAGGGTATGTGAAGGGGGACAGTGAATTGAAATGTGAGCATCAGAGAATTAGATATAACACATCTGCATACGCTAGTGGACTTGATTGGGAAGCGGTATGATCGTTTTCTCCTTGATGCTCCGTTGAAATGAAACTGCGATTTTATCAAGAAAAGGAAAGCACTACCTCCTACATATTTCCTATTTATCTGCTACAATAGATTTAAGTAATGAAAGACAATCGGAAGCGAGCATTGTGACACAAGGAGGCGATTTTCGTGTCTAAGAAGAGGTATACAGAGCGTGATATATGTACGAAATTTATTACCCCATCTCTTGTAAATGCAGGATGGGATTTACATAAACAAATTCGAGAAGAAGTAACCTTTACAGCAGGCAGGATTGTAGTAAAGGGAAAGAAGCATGTTCGAAGAAAGTCAAAGCGGGCAGATTATATTCTCTATTATAAAACGAATTTACCCATTGCAGTCATTGAAGCGAAAGATGACCAACATTCAGTTGGAGATGGAATGCAGCAAGCATTAGAATATGCTGAAATTCTGGATATACCGTTTGTTTTTAGTTCAAATGGAAAAGGATTCTTGTTCCACGACCGCACAGGGCAAAGTCAACAAGTAGAGCAAGAATTAACAATGGAGCAGTTCCCATCTGCGCAACAGTTGTGGCAACTATATAAGGCGTGGAAAGGGATTAATGAAGACGCAGAGCGAATAATTACGCAAGATTACTTCGCAGGTGCTGGTGGGAAGTCACCACGTTATTATCAACAAATATCGATCAATCGAACAGTAGAAGCAATTGCACAAGGTCAAGATCGAGTATTGCTTGTTTCTGCTACAGGAACAGGGAAGACCTACATCGCTTTTCAAATTATATGGAGGCTATGGAAATCACGCATGAAAAAGCGGGTCCTCTTTCTTGCTGACCGAAACATATTAGTTGACCAGACAATGAGCAATGACTTTAAGCACTTTGGCGACAAAATGACTAAAATAAAGAATCGGAAAGTCGACAAGTCGTATGAGATTTATCTTGCCCTGTATCAAGGGGTAACAGGAGCAGATGATTGGAAGAACATTTACAAGGAGTTTTCATCAGATTTCTTCGATCTCATCGTGATTGACGAGTGCCACAGGGGGAGTGCAAAGGAAGATAGTGCGTGGCGTGAAATTCTAAACTACTTTTCTTCAGCGACCCATGTTGGCTTAACGGCAACCCCAAAAGAGACAAAGGACGTATCAAACATTGACTACTTCGGTGAGCCGATTTACACTTACAGTTTGAAACAAGGGATAGATGATGGCTTCCTTGCACCGTATCGTGTTATTCGTTATACGGTTGATAAGGATGTTGAGGGATGGAGACCAGAGCAGGGACAAAGGGATAGATATGGAAACGTCATTGAAGATCGTATCTACAATATGAAAGATTTTGATCGAAACCTCATTCTGGAGCAGCGTACGGTTGAAATAGCGAAAAAGGTAACGGAATACTTGAAGAAAACAGACAGGTATCAAAAGACGATTATCTTTTGTGTCAATATAAACCATGCAGAGCGAATGCGACAGGCAATGGTCAACCAAAATGCTGACCTCATTGCGGAAAATCATAAATATATCATGCGTATTACAGGCGATAATGAAGAAGGAAAGGCAGAATTGGATAACTTCATTGACCCTAATAGCACATACCCTGTCGTTGCCATTACATCCAAGCTCATGACAACAGGCGTAGATGCTCAAACATGTAAGCTCATTGTATTGGATTCCAATATTACAAGTATGACCGAGTTCAAACAAATCATTGGTCGTGGGACAAGAATTAACGAAGAGCATAATAAGTTTTCGTTTACCATCATGGATTTCCGAGGCGTTACGAATCTGTTTGCCGATCGTGATTTCGATGGAGATCCCGTACAAGTATATGTACCAAAAGACGGTGAAGACCCTGTTCCGCCCGATATAGAGGGAGAGGAAGGCGATGATTTACTATTAGACAATGACGATCCACCTATTGGTGGAGGTGGCTTCGAAGGTGACGATGATGACAGAACAGGTGACGGAGAGAAACCACGAACCTACTATGTCCATGATGTAAAGGTTCAAGTAATCAACGAACGTGTGCAATATTATGGGGAGAACGGGAAACTTATTACCGAATCTTTAACAGACTATACGAAGAAGACGGTACACAAGGAATTCTCTTCACTGAGCGACTTTTTGCAGTCGTGGAATAATGCAGAGAGGAAAGAGGCGATTATCGAGGAGCTTCTGGAGCAGGGGGTTCTTTTGGATGAGCTTCAAGAAGAAGTCGGTAAAGATTTTGACCCGTTTGACCTTATTTGTCACGTAGCATTTGATCAAAGGCCACTAACCCGTCAAGAGCGGGCAATGAACGTCAAGAAGAGGGATTACTTTACAAAGTATGGAGAGAAGGCCAGAGCAGTCCTTGAAGCTTTACTCGACAAATATGCTAATGAAGGAATTGAACATATCGAAAGTATGGAAGTGCTAAAACTAAGACCATTTGATACAATGGGTTCGTTGATAGAGATTGTAAAGAGCTTTGGAGGAAAACAACAGTATTTGCAAGCTGTTCGAGAGTTAGAACAACAAATCTATTTGACAGCATAGAAGCAAGAGACAGAGAGGGAGGAACAGTATGTCAATATCAAATATTATTAAATCCATCCAAGACATCATGAGGCAAGATGTAGGAGTGGATGGAGACGCTCAGCGTATCGCCCAATTGGTATGGATGATTTTCTTGAAGATTTTTGCTGATAAAGAAGCAGAGTTAGAGTTGCTAGAGGATAACTACCAATCCGCTCTTCCAGAAAACTTGAGATGGGAGAATTGGGCTTCCGATGCGGAAGGAATGACAGGAGACGAGTTGTTGGATTTTGTCAATAATACTCTGTTTCCTGCATTGAAAGAGTTACCAGATGTAGAGGAAGGAACTAGAGGGCATATCATTCGAGAAGTGTTTCGAGACAGCTACAACTATATGAAGTCTGGTACGCTCATGCGTCAAATTATTAATAAAATCAATGAGATTGATTTCAACAGTTCCGATGATCGTCATTTGTTCAATGATTTTTACGAGTCATTCCTAAAGGACTTGCAGTCAGCAGGTAACGCAGGAGAGTTTTACACGCCAAGGGCAGTGACACAATTTATGGTTGATATGACCAACCCGCAGTTAGGTGAGAAGGTGCTTGACCCTGCTACAGGAACAGGCGGATTTTTAAAAAGTTCCATTGAACATTTAATGAAGCAAGCAAACACACCAGAAGATCGGAAAGCCATACAGAAATCCATTTACGGCATTGAAAAGAAACAGTTGCCACACGTTTTGGCAGTTACGAACTTGATTTTGCATGATGTGGACATTCCGAATATTCGCCATGACAACTCATTATCAAGACCGATTCGGGATTACGGAAGTAAGGATAAAATGGATGTAATTGTTACAAATCCACCATTTGGAGGAATCGAGGAGGAAGGAATTCAAGCAAACTTCCCTGCGAGCTTCCGTACAAAAGAAACAGCAGACCTCTTTATGGTTCTCATTCTAACTTTATTGAAAGAGAACGGCCGTGGAGCAGTCGTGCTTCCAGACGGTTTCTTGTTTGGTGAAGGTGTGAAGACAAGAATAAAAGAGAAGTTACTTGAAGAATGCAATCTTCATACGATTGTAAGGCTTCCAAATGGTGTGTTTGCTCCATATACAGGTATTCGTACAAACCTTCTCTTCTTTACAAAAGGAGAACCTACAAAGGAAATTTGGTTCTTTGAACATCCATACCCCTCAGGGCAGAAATCTTACTCCAAAACAAAGCCAATTCTGATTGAGGAATTTGAACTTGAGAAAACATGGTGGAATAACCGAGAAGAAAACGAGTATGCATGGAAAGTTACTATTGAGGAGATAAAGGGGAAAGGCTATAACCTTGACATCAAAAATCCACATTCAGAAGATGAAGAACTTCTCAATCCAGAAGAAGTGTTAAAACAGTACCTTCAATCGGTAGAAGAAGTAAAGCAAGCAAAACAAAAATTAGTCAATGAGTTATCTTCAGTTTTGAAAGAGGGTTCAAAAGTATGACGGCATTATTAGACTACCTTCATGAAGCTGTTACGACAAAAGAGGATGTAGACAAAGTTAAAAATCTTATTCTGCAACTTGCCATGCGAGGAAAATTAGTTGAGCAAGACCCAACTGATGAACCTGCTTCTGTTCTACTGGAGAAGATTAAAGAGGAAAAAGAACAATTAATTAGAGGAAAGAAAATCAAGAAAGAGAAGCCACTACCAGAAGTATCACCCGATGAAATCCCGTATGAATTGCCAAAAGGATGGGAGTGGGTAAGATTAAACGAGATAGCACTTCAAATTACTGATGGTGTCCATCATAAACCAACATATCTAGCAGAAGGTATACCATTTTTGTCTGTTAAAGATGTGAGTAAAGGCTTTTTGGACTTTAGTAATGTCAAATATATCTCCGAAGAAGAACATGAAGAGTTAACTAAACGTTGCAAGCCGGAGTTTGGGGATATTTTGCTCACAAAAATTGGGACAACTGGGATAGCGAAAGTAATTGATACGAAGCGAGAATTTAGTATTTTTGTTAGTTTAGCGCTTCTAAAAATTGTGCAGAAAAATATATATCCTCTTTTTTTAGAGTATGCGCTAAATTCACCACTAGTAAAAAGGCAGTCACAAGATGGTACTGAAGGGGTAGGAAATAAAAACTTAGTTCTAAGAAAGATAAAAAACTTTATGATCCCTCTTCCGCCCTTAAATGAGCAAAAACGAATCATTGTAAAAATAGAAGAATTACTCGAACAGTGTGACCAGTTATCTGCTGAACTCCTTAAAAAGAAAACTCAATCGGAAGTGCTAAACAAGAGTGTTTTGACGAGAATAAAGGATCACTCGAATCCTTATCAAATGGACAATCTTCGTTTTGCTCTCGAGAACATAGAGCATCTTTGTAACGATAAAGCGAGCATTGACCAACTTCGCAATAGCTTATTGAGCCTTGCTGTACAAGGGAAGTTAGTGGAACAAGATACGAATGACGAGTCTGCTTCTGTGCTGTTAGAAAAGATTAAAGAAGAAAAGAGTAAGCTTATTAAAGAGAAGAAGATTAAAAAAGAAAAATCACTACCGCCTATTATTCCAGAAGAAGTTCCTTATGAGTTACCGAAAGGATGGGAGTGGGTGCGATTAGGAGAAATTACAACTTTTTATGGTGGATTTGCTTTTAAGAGCAACTCATATGTAGATACCTCCGAATATCAAATTATTCGTTTGGGTAATGTGAAAAACAACAAGCTCTTATTAAGTGCTACCCCTGCATTCATTCCAGAAGAGATTGCTAGGGAAAGAGATTCTTACTTAATTAAAGACAGAGATATATTGGTTACGATGACAGGTACAAGGGGTAAAAGAGATTATTTTTACACCTGTTTAGTGGAATATAATTCCTTTCCAAGTTCAAAAAATCTCTATCTAAATCAGAGGGTAGGATGTTTACGTTCACTTCCATATATAAATCCATATTTGGTTAACATGTTTTTGAAGTCGGATGTAATTCTAGATTCGATATTCGAAACAGAAACAGGTACTGCAAATCAAGGGAATATTGGTTCGAATGCAATTAGAGAATTGCTATTTCCGCTACCTCCAATGGAGGAGCAACAAAGAATAGTAGAAAAGATTACAGCGCTACTAAATACTTGCGACCGTCTAGAACTACAACTTAATGAAGCCATACACTATCGGGGATTGTTCTTGAAAGCTATATTACAGAGTGTTTTTAGTTAAGCGAATATCAAAGTGATAGAAGAACCATAGCTTTGGCTCTTTTGTTGAGTGGGAATAAGAGGAAAATTTTTGATCGCAAATTGGTCATCTAAACTAGAATAAGAAAAGTCACTATTGATTAGTGGCTTTTTTATTTGGATCCAGAAAATCAATCATATATTTCTATTCAAACATTATATTTTATGTGCCAAAAACAATTGATTGTGGTACGCACTAAATAGGCTGCGTAAAATCAATGTTTGTTGCGTTCCAAAAGTATGTACCAAAAACAATTGATTTCGGTATATGATTTTGGTACATTGATATTAACAAATGGAACACAGGAGGAGCTAATATGATTTTTGGGTATGCACGTGTATCAACAGCTAAGCAAAACTTGGAGATGCAAATTGATGAGCTGACGACATACGGATGTGATGAAATTGTAACCGAGAAGGTGAGTGGAGCTAAGAAAGACCGTGTTGAATTAAACCAGCTTCTTGGTAAATTGAGAAAAGGTGATACTCTGGTGGTATACAAGCTAGATCGTCTTGGAAGAACAATGCATCAGTTGGTCAACCTGTTAAATGAATTTCAAGAGAAAGAAATCAACTTTGTTTCTATCAAAGATGGAATTGACACTTCAACAACTATGGGGCGATTTCTGTTTAACATCTTCGGTGCAATGGCAGAAATGGAGAGAGAGGTTATTAATGAGCGTGTGCAGAGCGGTGTTGAATCTGCCAAGGCTCGTGGACGAAGTGGAGGACGTAAAAAGGCTCACACGAAAGAGCAAATCAAGGCAATGATGCAAATGATTAAAAATGGAGCGAATAAGACGGAGGTATGCGAGGTCTTCAATGTTCCGAGAACAACTTTGTATCGTTACATAAAGGAATATGAAGCATCGGCAAAAGGCATTCAGTGATGGATGTCTTTTTTTATTTGTCAGAAGACCGTATGGATGTAAGTGGGAGTTTGCTTAAGAGAGGGGGGATGGTTTATAGGTAATCGATGTGTAAGCGTGAGAGGTGGGGTTATAACACATCCGCTTCCACAAGCTAAATTGATTTTGGTCGAAACGATCAAGGATGGGAATCTAAATAAACAAACGTTCTCACGACTGGTTGAAAGTGATAAATTACAAATACGAGGGTTTATATATGTGGGTTGAGAAAAGACGAATTTGGGCTTTTTTATATTTTGAGAATGGGAAATATGCTGGAATTGTTGGGTCTATAGCTCCAGAGGGAAGAAAAGCATTTTACAAGTAATATAGAGAATTTATAGTTGAGAAGAATGACAAGCTTGTTTTTCTTGACTCAAAAATGAAGGCAAAAGTGAAATGTAAATATAGGAATTTAACAAAAAAAGGGTCTATTGAGAATTCCAACATTCATCGAGTGGAATAGTTAAGAGCAAATTTACGGCTCTTTTTTCTTTTAATATGGTAAATTGAAGGTAGAACATCTTAGGAGGGAAGGAAATTGGGTGAACAGGTTCAGTTGAATATATGGTTACCTAAACATAAAAGAAGGAAGTACATCTTTGTATATAAAAAATTACAAGAAAAATATGATGCAGCAATGAAGACACTTTTCAACGATATAGAAGAATCTGCAAAAAAATATAGGGATAAATTGCTTGATGATTATACGTATGCCTATAATTATGAGATTGTTGACCCTAGCGATATATACGAACAAGCTGAAACAGAGGCTTACGAATTTTATGAAGCTGAAAAACTGATGGAATACAACTTTCACTTATCGTTATTGGCTACAACCTACCAACTATTTGAACAACAGTTGAGGAGTTTCGTTTATTCGGAGTTTAATCATTCAACGAGTCCAGTCAGAACAGATGAAGACTTCCCCAATTTTGGCACGGATATGGGGAAAATAAAAAAAGAATATAACTATTTGAATTATGATTTGACTGCGACTCCCCAGTGGGAAACGATTGAAACACTAGCTGACCTTGTAAATACATATAAACACGGTGATGGTCGTTCGGCAAAAAGACTGTATAATAAGCACCCAGACTGGTTCTTGAAGGTATACTTTGGAGACGAGAGAGTCATGGACATTGAGCTAACCACTAATGGTGAAATTGTTTTCAATATGGAAAAGATAGGGTTTAATAAATACACAAACGCTATTGTTGAATTTTGGGAGGACTTTCCCGAACACTTAACAAGTGTTGTTACAGTTGATTAAAAAGAACTTCCTCAGAGTTGAGTGACTGAAAAATCACCCTTTTTTGTATGACAAGAGTTTGAGAGGGAGGGAAAATAATGAGATTGAAAGAAGAACATTTAGCATTAACCTCTGGAATTGGCTTGGCTGGTTTGGCTGTCTCCCACTTCATGGAAGCTGGAAGGGACGCAATGGAGACGTATAGGGAGGAAATAATCGACTGTATTGTCAAGCCAAGTAGAACGACTGCTGTTCATTACTATCTGGCATATTTCCAAAACATCTCCAAAGAGATTGAATTATTAAGAGAAGCGGATTACGAGAATGAGTATGCACTTGAATTCATAGAAAAGACGCTTGAAGGAGTTGGATTGAAGCCCAACCTCCCAAAACCTGACTTCGATAACTGTCCTGGGGATGAGTACGGTACTCATTTTGAGGACTGTCCTTGTGATCAAGAGCTTCAGTTGTGGAAAGATTATGTTGACGAACATGCTGGGGAAATTGACGAATTGATTGTCCATTCAGCTTTCCAAGTTGTTTACCTTGATAGAATATTTTTACATAATTTCCACTTGGAGCTTTCCGACTTTATTGAGGACTATATGGAAGATATAAAGAATGCTCACCCAGACTGTGTGACCGAAAAGAACAGGATAAGAAGACAACGGTTTCCAGAATGGTTGAAGAACGCTGTTTATTATAGAGATAAGGCAACTTGTTCAAATCCAGACTGTCGCTGTGATTTATCTAAAAAAGTAAGACCACTCACCAATAGAAATTATGACCATATCATTCCTCTAAATTTATTTGGGAGCAATGACGCTTCAAACCTCCAGTTGTTGTGTGAGAGTTGCAACACTTCAAAAGGAGACCGTTCAACATTGACTGGAGCAGTGAACACTCCCTTTTGGAATAAGGATTGACGGACAGTCTTTTTTTACGCCTTCTATTGGTTAATATGAAGGCATTCACTATTAAAAAGGTCTTGAAGGAAGAATTTTTGATTGCTAGTTTTTCACTTGATTCTAACAATCACAAGGGGAGGAAATAATTGCGAAAATAACATTCATTCTAATTTAAGGCAACTTATTCAGCCTAGACAAAAGCACTCAATAATGGGTGCTTTTTACGCCTCATAGAAGCGCTATATAGATTACCTCTATTAGTCTATCTCTGTTCCCTAAGAACGGAGAAGTGAGAGAGGGTGTTTGAAGAGGTTAGTTTGCTGCGAATCGAAATGCAAACGTCAGAGAATTAGATATAGCACATCAGTATACACAAGTGGACTTGGCTAAGAAGCGGGGGTGTTTTCTCCTTGACGTTCCGTTGAAATGAAATCACGAGTTTATATAAAATTTGTGTTAAATTTTCTCTTTGATTTTTGTCAAAATAAAAAGCCTATCATAGATAGGCTAGAGACATGCAAATCAATGAGAATTTACTCACTCTTGTTCTTCAAAACATTTTTGACAAACTCCATTATCCACTAGGTACTCTACCATTTTCCCACAGCATGAACATTGGCAATCCTTTGACATTCAAATTCCTCCTTGTAACTAAGTTATTTCCAGTATATATATTTTTTTCCCAATATGGAATATATTTAATAAGAATCAACAACAGGTTTTAACAGAGCAGATAATTGAAAAACTTATAAATATGCTCTTTAAGAAGGTAGGAAGAAACAGTCCACTTCTTGTAAAATCGAAGTATAAACCTACCATTTTTATACAGGCACAGGACATTGCTATTATACGTTTTACCATGAGGGTCATATAATGATAGGGTTTGTTTGATAAAGGAGCAACTGTATTCAAGAAGGTGGTGAAAGAGTTCTGCCAGAATATACAACAATACAAACGTATGTAAGGTATAACAAAAAGAATTTTCTAATCATAACAGATCAATGTAGAGTAGTGCTGAAAAAACTTGGTTTATCTTCAAACTCTATTGAGCATTGGTTATCTCAAATGACATGGATACCAGACGAAGATGGGTTTGTACATACAGGTTCTGATTGTGAGATTATTTCGACTGGTGGGCTTTTATTTAATCCATACGCAATTGGATGGACTAGAGCGAGTTATCCAGCACTACAAGAAGCGTGGATTGAGTTTGGCTTGCGAATAGAAACAGAATGCATTGATGACCCTTCAACATGGGGAAGTACATGGGAGTATAAAGAAGGAGTAGAAAAAGAGCTTTGGCAGGTGATATTGACTATAGGTGATGCCTTTACGGAAACAGGTGTGTTTCTGACAAATGAAGGGCAGGATGGCAAGCCATTTGAGGGCCATATCGAAAATGATAAACACAAACTGTGGGATTTTGAACTCGCCTATATTCCAGAGCAACTATCAAGCTACTATGACTCTACGCTAATCGATTTCCAAAGAATTGCTCTTGAAAAAGGGGTAGGTATAGCTAGAACGAAAGTTTGGAAGAGCTTGCCTTGGAGTAAATAAAACATCAGTTTATAGATTGGAGATAGGGGACATGGAGCGATTAGAGAATCTACTCAATAGTCTGTGGGCAAATGTCGTTGAGCAACAATCCATAGACATTTTTAATCACAAAATTATGTTCCGTACGAAGTTGATAGAAAACGGGAGCATAATGAGGTATAAGGTTATGTTCGAAGGTGTATCCTCATTTTACTTTCTTGAAAATACAGGTGATGACAGATTCAACTCTCATGAACCCGAAGAAGATGACTATCTTGAATTGACTTCAATTGACTATCACCCTAACGGAATAGGATTGATTTCCGTTCAATCTAAGACAGAAGAATGGGTGCAAAAATACATAGCTAATGCCAACTTTTCTTTGGAATTATGGAATGCAATGTTGTTTATTGAAGCGAAGAAAATAACTATCAATGATTTGATCTTTGAAGTGGGATATCCTAATGAAAAATAAAATGAAATATGGATTCCATGAAGATGAGGTCGATGAAAGCTTTTTATAGCAAAGGGGATATATTCATGCAAGAGGAGAGAAGAGAAATTCAAGGATATAAGGGCTTATATGAAATAACAAGATCTGGGAGAGTTTTCTCAGTGAGAAGACAAAGATTTATGAAAAGATGTAATGATGAGTATGGATTTCATATTGTAAAACTCTCGAAGAACGGTGAAAAAAAGAATTATAATGTGTTTGAACTGTGGAAGCGGGCGTTTGAAGAAGTTTCAGAAACTGAATTTAAAGGTGCATTAGAAGTCAAATGCAAATAAATCAAATAAGAAAGTGAATTTATCTTCAATCAAGTAATTATGAAATCTTTAAGGTTACTAGAGAAGGAGACATCGATCTTTTTACTCCATTGAAGATAAAGAGAAAGATCACTGGGGATTAAGAGACTTCGAGTTTAATGAAAAGAACGTTGACCTTACTAAGGACGGCATAGGATTCGAAGAAGGGACGAAGAGGCTTAAGCAACATATCGTTAAAAAGTTGAATTCTCTAAGTGATTAAGCTTGCAAAGTAATGCTTCAAGGAAGATAATGAAGGGCTATTTGTGTCGAGTTGGATAGATAATAGTACATAGTTTTCTATAAAGATATAACTAATGAACTGTGTACTATATTTAACTTTCTAAAGATTATTACGATATTAAAGTTAAGATTAATCGTAGTTGAGGAAAAGGCTTGAATGAAGGGGTCCTGTTAATGTTACCTAAGCTATTTGCAAAGTTTACTAAAAAAGATTCAAAAGAAAAGATACAACCTTCTAAGACAGACGAATTGAAGCAGGAAAGGAGTAAAATTAAGCCAACAAGAATTGGAGAACTGGGAGAATGTAAAATCAACATACAACTAGATCAACTGCCTAAAAACTGTAGATATCTTAGTGATTTATTACTTCCTAACTCTAAAGCGAAATCTGGTTATTCTCAAATCGATCATGTCATTCTGACACCTTATGTTTTTTTTGTAATTGAAACAAAAAATTACGCTGGAGTCATTGCAGGGGATAGAAGTAAACCAAATTGGACAGTCAATGGAAAATTCAAAATGGCAAACCCGTTTAATCAAAATTATGGGCATATCAAGGCGATACAGTCTATCTTAACCTCTGTTGAAGAACCCAACATTATATCTATGGTTTCTTTTACGAAACGCTGTACTTTTAGAGTAAATCCAGAACTAAGGAAGATACAATCTAACGATTTGATTGTCTATGATGTAGAGTTATCTGAATATATTACAAGAAAGTTGAATGTGTTAAAACTACAGCATCAAACACCGATGTTTTCTGATGAAGAGCTTTTACATATGTACAATAAATTGCAAGAAGAGAACATAACAGATTCAAAGGTAAGAGAGAAGCATGTTGAACTGTTAAAAGCTAAAGGTGATAATGAGGCTTCTGTTGGTGTCACCGAACCTAGAGTGGTAACTTGCAAAACTTGTGGTAGAGAAGTATCTGAGAAAGTTAAGGTCTTTTGCCTCTCAAATAAAGAGCGGTTTAAAGGGAATGTTTATTGTTATGAACATCAAAAATAAAGAGAGGATAGTATCAAAAGAAAGTAGACTTGTATTTACCTACTGTCTTTTTCACATTTTTATTTTTACTGAGACTTTCGCTTTCTAGGCTTGTTTATATTACCTTTGAAGCCAGACACTACTTTCCAGTATATTTGTTCACGGTAATTGAGTAGTGAAAAATCTGGATATCATCATCAATGAAGCCTCTCCGCTGAGCGCCCTTAAGCGTGTGGTACACGTTTTCAAAATCTACGCTACTGTCGGTGTGTAAATGAATTCTGTCTGCTCTCAGACCGTTCTCGTACATGTGCTTCACTGGGTCGTAGCCAGTTGTAAGAGGTTGCCTGCTTCATCTTCTTCTAAGTCATAGTTGAGCGATGGGATGATGATTTTGTAGTTCTTCAAGGAGTTGATGTCTTCTTCAACTGTTCTTACGATTATGAAGTCGTTAGGACGATCTCTAAATCATCTACGTAAAGATTAATGATTTGCTTATCTGGCATGAAAGAAACACCCCTCCCATTCTTTGTTTCTTCTATATATGTTAGTCGTATTAACCGACAATTTGTGAGGAATCAATGGAAATTTTATTGATGAATGATTAACCATATTTTAGAAAAAACTCTCCAAATTGTAGACATCTTGACCAATTAATGGTATATTTTTCTTACACAGAAAAAGTGGTCGGGAAGATGCTCAAAACGTTGGTATATCAAGGTTTTGATGCAAATGGGAATGAAGCCGTCTCAAAAGAAAATCAATCAAATGATGTCAGCGATGAACAAACAAACGAAATAAAGATTGGTATGACACTCTAACGGTATAGAGTGTCTTTTATTTTCCCAAGGGGCAAAGCCCTCCCCCAGGAGGGCTTTGCCCCCTTAAATGAATCGCCATGGTTAATCCAGTGAAAAATGAGAGTTTTGTGGGGGCGATTCATTTTATAAAAAACTTTTTCATATATCTTAAGGATTTGTAACCATTTATTATTTTTTAAAGGATGATTCATTCCGGAAGTATTTTGAAAATTGAATAAATACATGTAGTTAATTGTAGGAGGTGAGTCAATAACATGAGTATTTTTAAAGATTTATGGTGGTTTTTTAAATTGGAAAAAAGGGCGTACATTGCTGGAGTGAGCTTACTGTTGCTTGTAGCATTATTGGAGCTCATTCCGCCAAAGGCAGTGGGTTATGTGGTGGATGGCATACAGAATGGCACCTTGACCATATCGAAGCTCTGGAAGGTGATGCTTGTGCTGAGTATGGGGGCCCTCTTGACGTACGCAGCCCGTTACATATGGCGCATCATGATTTTTGGAGCCTCCGTCCGTTTAGCGAGAAAGCTTCGTAATCAGTTATTTGAGCATTTTACAAAGATGTCACCTTCTTTTTATCAGCGTAAGCGTGTAGGAGATTTGATGGCACATGCGACAAATGATTTGCAGGCAGTTCAGCAAACAGCCGGAACAGGTGTGTTAACCCTGGTTGATTCCATTGTCACAGGGGGATTTGTTCTGCTGGCGATGGGGGTCACGATTAGCTGGAAATTGACGCTTATTAGTTTGATTCCCATGCCGTTCATGGCTTTATCAACTACCTATTACGGGAAAATTCTACATAAACGATTCCATAAAGCCCAGGAAGCTTTTTCTGCCTTGAATAATAAGGTGCAGGAAAATATAAGCGGGATTAAAGTCATTAAAACATTTGGGGAAGAGTCCAATGAAATAGAGGATTTTAATAATCGATCAAGAGACATTGTCGCGAAAAATATCGCAGTGGCAAAAGTGGATTCTCTATTTGACCCTACTATTTCCCTAATTGTCGGGTTCTCTTTTTTTCTGTCTCTCGCATTTGGGTCCAGAATGGTGATTCAAAACGAAATGACCCTGGGAGATTTAATTTCCTTTACAACATATTTAGGGTTGCTTATATGGCCGATGCTTGCTTTTGGCTGGTTATTTAACATACTGGAGCGGGGAAGGGCTTCATACGACCGAGTTTCTTCTTTATTGGAGGAACAGTCCGATATTGTCGAACAAGAAGGGGGAATCGAAAGTTCTCCCAAGGGCAGCCTGGATGTAAACATTCATTCTTTTGGATACACCGATCAGCAAATTGTTTTAAAGAATATTTGTTTTCATTTAGAAAAAGGAAGAACAATGGGAATCATCGGAAAAACGGGCTCAGGTAAAACAACACTATTGAAGTTGCTTCTGCGGGAATTTGGTGGTTATAAGGGAGAAATCCGTGTCGCTGGTCGTTTGATTGAGGAATACTCTATCAATGCCCTTCGTTCATCAATCGGCTATGTGCCGCAAGAACACTTTTTATTTTCCGCAACCATTGCTGATAATATTGCCTTCGCGTTCCCGGAAGCGTCATATAAGAATATCCGCAAAGCAGCAGAGGCAGCTCAAGTTCATGATGATATTCAAGAGTTTCCTCATCAATATGAAACGATGGTAGGGGAAAAGGGAGTGTCGTTATCAGGCGGACAAAAACAGCGCATTTCTATTGCCCGGGCTATATTGTTAGATCCTGAAATTCTTATTTTGGATGATTCGTTATCTGCAGTCGATGCGAAAACAGAAGAGGCAATCTTACAGTCGCTGAAGAGAAATCGGCAAGGAAAAACGACAATTATTACTTCTCATCGTCTGAGTGCCATCCAACATGCCGACTTGATTATCGTGCTGGATGAAGGTGAAATCGTTCAAAGCGGGACGCATGATGCATTAATGGGGCAGGAAGGTTGGTATCACGACATGTATGTTCGTCAACAGCTCGAAAACCAAGTGGAGCTTGGAGGATAAATAATGAAAGAGACGATTTCGAAAGAAGAGCAAAAATATGTATTGAAAAGATTGCTCGAATTTGCTAAACCCTATCGGCGTTCGTTTTTTGTTGCTTTTTTGCTGCTCTTGGCGGCAACCGCTGCTGATCTTGCAGGTCCGATTCTTATTAAGGTTTTTATCGATGACTATTTGACACCCAAAAAGCTCGATGCGCCGCCGCTTATTTTATTGGGGACTGCTTATTTAGGGCTGCATATTTTAAAGGTCGTTGTCCAATATTTTCAGCATGTAAAATTTAATGAAATCGCGCTTCACATTATTCAAGACATTCGTGTAGATATCTTTTCGAAAGTGCAAAAAATGCCAATGAAATATTTTGATGAAACACCAGTAGGAAGCATTGTTTCGAGAGTTACAAATGATACGGAAACAATAAAAGAGATGTTTGTGGATGTGGCCGCTTCTTTTATGCAAAACAGCTTCTTTTTGGTGGGGATTTTCATCGCGATGTTTTTTTTGAACGTAAAACTGGCCATGTTTTGTTTAATACTACTTCCTGTCCTATATGGGTTGATGAAAATGTACCGCCATTTTAGTGCCATTTTTTATTACCGGATGCGTGAAAAACTTAGTCAATTGAATACAAAGCTGAATGAGTCGCTGCAAGGGATGAATATTATTCAAGTATTTCGCCAAGAGAGGCGCCTAAGTCGAGAATTTGCGGCCATCAACGAAGAACATTATGCGGCAGGATTGAAAAATATTAAGCTGGATGGTTTGCTGCTTCGTCCTGCGGTCGACCTGATCTATGTATTTGCTTTAATGCTCGTCCTTGGTTTTTTTGGATTTTCATCTCAAACAAGCCCCATTGAAATCGGTGTTCTCTATGCATTTGTGAACTATTTGGAGCGATTCTTTGAACCGGTCAATCAAATGATGATGCGTTTATCCATTTATCAGCAAGCGATCGTCTCAGCATCCCGCGTTTTTGATTTGCTCGATGAAGCAGGTGTTGTTGAAGGAGAAAGTGCCTCTGATTGTATTCATCACGGTATGATTGTATTTAAGAATGTCACGTTTTCTTATGATGGACAGCGGGATGTTTTAAAAAATATTTCCTTTGAGGTAAAGGAAGGAGAGACGCTTGCTCTTGTGGGACATACGGGGAGCGGCAAAAGTTCAATCATCAATTTGCTGCTTCGTTTCTATCCGATTAAAGCAGGGGACATTTTGATTGATGGCCATTCTATTTCAAGGATAACCAATGCAGAAATTCGGAGGAAAATCGGATTGGTGCTGCAAGATCCTTTTTTGTTTGCCCGAACATTGAAGGAGAACATTGTCATGCATGATCAAACGATTCAGCAAGACGAGGTGGAAAGGGCAGCGCAGCTTGTACAAGCACATTCATTCATCGAGTCGCTCCCTAACAAATACGAAGAACATGCGGCAGAACGGGGAGCAAATTTTTCAAGCGGCCAGCGTCAATTACTTGCTTTTGCTCGAACCATTGTCCGAAGCCCTAAAATTTTAGTGCTGGATGAAGCGACAGCACATATTGATACAGAAACGGAAGAAGCCATTCAAACAGCAATGGAACGAATGAGAGAAGGAAGGACAACTATTGTCATCGCCCATCGCTTATCCACCATCCAAAATGCTCACCAAATCATCGTTCTTCATAAAGGAGAAATAGCGGAAAGGGGAACGCATCAAGAGTTACTGGAGAAACAGGGATTGTATTATAAAATGTATTTACTTCAAAATGGAGTGGAAAGGAAATAGAAGCTCAAGAGAAAAACACAGCCTTCACATTTTAGGAAAGGCTGTGTTTTTACGTAAGTATCGTTCATTATATAAATTCAAAAGAGTATCTAACTCCTGGCTATGGCGGATGGTCTGACTTGAACTAAAGCCGTTCAGTTGAACAATTCGGATGAGTTCTTCTCTTTTTTTTTCAATTTGCTGCAAAATCTCATGTTTGGACACAAACTCGATTCCCTTCTTTACAGGCTAACTTTTTCCTAATTATACAAGATAATGGTACTTTTTAAAAGATTTTTCAATTCGTGTTAATATAGAAAAGGGAGTGTGACTTGAAAAATTTCAAACATTGTTAACACTTTTTTTGAAGATGGCCCTCGTTTCTTTCGCATATTTGGTAGAATAGAAGTTGGAATGTTAAAAAGGGGTGCGATTATGACAGACATTAACATATTTTTAGCTTTTGGCGCCGGTTTTCTTTCCTTTATCTCTCCATGTTGCCTGCCGCTATATCCCGCTTTTCTTTCTTATATAACAGGGATTTCCGTCAGTGAAATTAAAGAAGAGAATGCGATGCTTCAACGAAAAAGTTTATTACATACCTTATTCTTTTTAATCGGTTTTTCTTTGATTTTTATTGCCATCGGATTTGGTACATCTTTTATTGGAAAATGGTTCATGGACTACCAGGACCTTCTCCGTCAGGTAGGAGCTATTTTCATTATTTTCTTTGGGCTTGTCATCATTGGCGTTTTCCAACCGGCCTTTTTAATGAAAGATAAAAAGCTCACGTTTACAAATAAACCTTCAGGTTATATCGGATCATCGGTCATCGGGATGGCGTTTGCTGCAGGATGGACTCCTTGTACTGGTCCGATTTTAGTTTCTGTCATTGCTTTGGCAGCAACGAATCCAGGGTCAGGGGTTTTATACATGACGGCCTATTCTTTAGGATTTGCCATTCCATTTTTCCTGCTGTCCGTCTTCATTGGAAAAATGAACTGGATAAAAAAACACAATACTACGATAGTAAAATTTGGAGGGTATTTGATGATTGGTATGGGAATCATCTTGTACTTTGATTGGATGACCAAAATTATTGTTTATACAAGCAGTATATTCGGCGGGTTTACGGGTTTTTAATCGTGCGAGAATTGTCAAATTGTTTTTGTTGAAAAAAAACCATTATACTGATAAATTGGAAATAGTTTATTGTGAAAAAAGTCCCGTTTACAAAGTGAAAAATGGTATAAATGGATTATTTATATAAGGGTTGTTGTGAAATGGGGGAAAAAAATGGCAACAGTGGTAATCGTCGATGATGCCAAGTTTATGAGAAAAACATTAACGAGCATTTTACAAAACGCACAATATGAAGTGATCGGAGAAGCGGAAAATGGCCAAGAAGCCGTTGAGCTTTACCGCTCTTTAAAACCGGATTTAATGACAATGGATATTACGATGCCTCAAATGAGTGGGATTGAGGCTGTCAAAAAAATAAAAGAAGAGTTTCCAGATGCGAAAATCGTGATGTGTTCTGCCATCGGCCAGCAAAAAATGGTTGTCGAAGCCATTGAAGCAGGAGCGAAAGACTTCATTGTGAAGCCTTTTGATGAAATTCGTGTTCTTGATGCCATAAAAAGGGTGTTGGGGTAAAAATGGTAGTTACTTCGAACCTGTGATAGCTGATAATGCCATTAAAAAATCGTCATGAAGGGCCTGTTTAACAGAAGAGCCCTGGTGGCGATTTTTTGTTTAGCTTGTTTGCACAAAAAAACCAACATGAGGATTTAACGAAGTCTAAGAAAAAGAATGACGATTTCATTTGAAAAAGGTAGCGTATGAAGAACGGTCAATGTTAAAATGGGAAGCAATGGCGAGTAATCTTATGTTTTGAGGTGTCTTCATTGAAAGAAATTTTATTAATCTTATTACTGCAATTAATTTATGTCCCCATTTTAACTTTAAGGACTATTTTTCTTGTTAAAGGGATGAGCATGTATGCGTCTGTTTTCGGCTTTTTAGAAGCGTTGATTTACGTATTTGGGCTATCCCTCGTCTTTTCGGGTGACCAAAGCACATTGGCAATGGTCGTCTACGCTGTAGGATTCGGATTGGGCATTATCATTGGCAGTTATGTTGAAAATCGTTTAGCTATTGGATATACGACTTTGACGGTTAATTTAATGAACAAAAACGAGGAATTGATCAACCGCCTTCGCCAAGAAGGATTCGGGGTTACCGTGTTTCAAGGAGAAGGAAGAGACAGTGCGCGTTATAAATTGGACATTTTGGCAAAGCGTAATCGTGAACCAGAGCTTTGGGCTCTTATCGAGCAATATGAACCTCGTGCTTTTATTATTTCCTACGAACCAAGAAGATTTAAAGGTGGTTTCCTGCTCAACTCTCTAAAGAGAACGAAACCGAAACAAAAGCGTGATGTAAAATCATCATAATTGAACGTTGCCAGCATTTTCTTTTTTAATATTTTTCACTATAATTATAATGAGTGTATTTTTGCGCAAAGGAAGGATTAACGTGATAGTTGTATCATCCTTAGTTGCCGTATTCATGGCATTATTGGCATTGTTTGTGAGAATGAAAGCCGCTTCTAAGCCGACAAATGCGAAAAAGATTGTCCTCCCGCCCATTTTTATGAGTACCGGCGCCCTTATGTTCGTATTTCCGGTTTTTCGCGTTACAATGGCGGAGTTTTTAGAAGCGTTGCTGCTTGGGATGTTTTTTTCCATCTTTTTAATTAAAACATCCAAATTTGAAATAAAAGAAGATGCCATTTATTTGAAGCGTTCTAAAGCGTTTGCTTTTATTTTGATAGGATTGCTGCTGATTCGCATCGCCTTGAAGACTTATTTAAGTTCTACCATTGATGTAGGCGAATTAAGCGGAATGTTCTGGATCTTGGCCTTCGGGATGATTGTCCCATGGCGCATTGCCATGTATATAAACTATAAAAAACTGCATCGTGAAATGAATCGTGACCCGATTCACCCGATTGTGTAAAAAAGCGGCCCATCAAGTTTTTTTGATGGAGCCGCTTTTTTAATCGAATAAATGGCGATAAGGGGAGACATCAATTTGTTGCTCTTTTAAAGTCTTGAGTAAAAATTTATGATCACGTTTCGGTGTAGCGATAATATACCCTCTTACAATTAAATCTTCCGTAATAGAGCGTGCTTTTTCTTTTAGTGCGAGCTCACCGATTTTACCTGCAATTTTTTGACGGGCCACATCCCGAAATAGTTCAGGAACCGGTTTAACAAGTTCTTCTAAAAGGGCTTTTTCCGGTGCTGCCCATAAATGTTTCGTTTCCTTTAAAAAATGGTCCTGCCAATCTAGTTCTGACATTCCATCATTTTTAGGTAACCGCTTTAAAAATTTCCGGAACATAAAGAAGCCGCCGATGGCAAACATAGAAATTAAAAAAAACACCCAAAACAAAATAAACCATAAAAACCAGCCGTCCAGCATTTTTTCACCTCTATACATTGTCTTGCATACTATCCCTTAATCTATTTTTATTCTACACAAACGTACCGGCAAATAAAAGAGAAAAAGAGAATGAATCAAAAGGTATGAAAAACATACCTTTTGATTCATTCTCCTGAAAGGACCTGTCATGAAAATTCAGTGAAATCAAGGGTTCAGCGACAGGTCCCTTAGTAAGACATTGTAATCTATTCGGGACAGCCTCCTACGAAAATAAATTGCTTAACAACACTATTAATTAAGTGAGAAAAGTTTATCTGTTTTCAGTAAGGGTATTGTACATATAACTTACTATCTTTCTTGAGGAGGAGTTATTTTATTATGACTAGTAAACAGTATCCAAATGATTTACCGGCACAAGAACAAAATCATCAACCTGGGATTGAAAAAGAAATGAGGCCGCTTCCGAAAACGAATAATGATGACTATAAAGGCAGCGAAAAACTGCAAGGAAGAACGGCGATTATAACTGGGGGTGACAGTGGAATTGGCCGTGCAGTAGCCATTGCTTACGCCAAAGAAGGAACAAACGTGACAATTGTCTATCTGAACGAGAGCAATGATGCAGAAGAAACGAAACAGCTTGTGGAAGAACAAGGGGTTCGCTGTCTTTTATTGGAAGGAGACATAGGCGATGAATCTTTTTGTAAACAGGTTGTTCAAGAAACGGTAGAAAAGCTTGGCGGGCTTGATATTTTAGTCAACAATGCCGGAGAACAGCATCCAAAGGAGAGTATTTTGGATATTAGTACTGAGCAGCTGGAGAAAACATTCCGAACGAACATATTCTCTATGTTCCATCTGACGAAAGCGGCTTTACCGCATTTGAAAGAAGGAAGTGCCATCATTAATACGACATCTATTACAGCATACGCAGGCCATAAAACGTTGCTTGATTATTCGGCGACAAAAGGAGCTATTACAACATTTACACGCTCGCTTTCCCTCCAACTTGCTGAAAAAGGAATTAGGGTAAATGGTGTGGCTCCAGGGCCGATTTGGACACCGCTCATTCCTTCTACGTTTACCGCAGAACAAGTGAGTAAATTTGGACAAGATACCCCTATGCAACGTCCCGGGCAGCCGGAGGAATTGGCGCCCGCTTATGTTTACTTGGCCTCTAACGCTGATTCCTCCTATGTATCTGGACAAATCCTCCATATTAATGGAGGAAAAGTGGTGAATGGATAACGAAAGTCCTAACCCATAAGTCTATAATAGACCGCCAAAAATGAATTTTTGATGAAAGGCTCCGTCACGCAATCCCGATTTTTCTGGATTTTTGAGGCGGAGCCTTTCATGAGGATGACCCTCTTTTTCTTTTCTTAAGGTATGGTAAAATCAAAGGGACAGCATGAAATAATGGAGGTCCGGAATGTTTTCATATATTGCTATCTTTGGATTTTTAGGATTTATCGTATATGCGAGCAGCTTTGTATATGCGGTTCTGCAAAGAACGGGGGAGCGAAAAAAAGCAGGAGTGCGCATGGTCATTAGTTTGATCATTATGTTGGCGGGCTTTATTGGCCTGCAGTTTACTTCTTAAAAGCATCTGTCCCATAATGCCTAAACATACCTGAAGATTAATTTTTTAGTGAAAGGCCCCGTCACTGAATCCATGAGTTTACTGGATTTTCATGACGGGGCCTTTTAGTCACCCTCCTTATTATTCTTTTGTTAACGATGAATGGTGATTTTCGCTATGATTTAAGAAGAGGTTTGGAGGAGGGCTTTTGACAAATAGCGCCGTTTCTCATATAGTAGAACCTTAAGGGGAACGTATGTGTGTATTGTGGTAGACCTTCTATTTAAAATTATAATCAGGAAAGAAGGTGACAAAAATGAGGTATCACACGCATGTGACTACATCGATAGCTGGCGGCGCTGCAGTAGCGGCCGCAACGGATGTACCGTTTACTATTACATATGTACTTGGGGTTGCTTTAGGAAGCCTCATCCCTGATATTGACGAACCGACTTCATATATCGGGAGAAGGACGTTCGGCTTATCCAAGCTCATAAAACAAGCGTTTGGACATAGAGGATTTACCCATTCTTTACTTGCATGGATCGGTTTTTCCTTTTTGTATAAAGTATATCCGAATTCATTTGTCCTAGGGATGAGCATGGGCTATATTTTTCATATTGTTGGGGACTTTTTCTCTCGAAAAGGAGTACCATTATTTTCGCCTTTGTCTAAAAAGCGTTTTAAATCCCCGCTCACTTATGAGACAGGGAGTTTTTCTGAAACGCTCATTTTTTACGCATCCATTTTTGCCAGCATTTATCTAATTTATTCTAAGCAGCTGTTTTTATAAAGGCTCTTTTCCTAAAGAATGTTGGGACGTGAGGCGAGTGAACGCTTCCCTTGTCACGCCGCAGCGACTCTTTTCAGTAAAATCTTGTCGAATGAAACAAATTTAAGTATCATCCAGTTTTATAAGTAAACAGAAGACTGGAGAGATGTTCGTGGAGATAACGTTTGTGCGCCACGGTCCATCGTGTTGTAAAAGTCAAGGACGCTGCAGTGCAAAGCAATTCAAACAATGGGTTAAAAGTTATGATCAAATGGGTATCCTTCAAGAGCCTGTTGTACCGCTTGATACCATTCGTAAATGCCAGGACTCCTCGGTCATCATCACAAGTTCTCTTGTACGTGCAGTGGAATCTACACGCGTGCTTTTATCAGGAATTGAAAAGAAGACCATTCAATCTAAAATGTTTCGGGAAGCCGAACTGCCTGTTATAGAGCGGATACCTTCATTCATTCGCCTGAAGCCGGAAAGTTGGACGGTTTTGTTTCGTTTTCTTTGGATGACGGGGTATGGAGGGAAGAATGAGACTTTTCGCCAGGCAAGAAGAAGAGCTGAAACAGCAAGTGACACATTGATGGAATATGCCAGAATCCATGGAAAAGTGGTAGTAGTCGGACATGGCATTTTTAATATGATGGTGGCCAAGGAGCTTATAAAAAAAAGGTGGCAAGGGGAATATCCGCCGAGCCGCCACCATTTTTGCTGTACAACATATGTTCAGCCGGAAAAAAATCATTATCCTCTTCTCAATGGAAAGGGACAGTGAAAAGGGGGAGTAAAGAATGGGGTACGGTCATCCGTGTCCCATTCTTTATTCTGTAAACTTGTTTAGTCGGTGGAATTCATCTTTTTATAACGATGCAAAGCACGCTCAAGGGCAGCTTGATGATTCACAATCGGATAAGGATATGTGGCACCAAGCTTAATATTCGAAGAGGATAAAATATATTCTGGCGCCTCCCATGGTTTGTGAATATATTTGTCAATAAGAGACTGTAATTCAGGAATCCACTTTCGAATATATTCTCCAGCGGGATCAAACTTTTCTGCCTGTGTCGTTGGGTTGAAAATGCGAAAATAAGGGGCGGCATCTGCTCCGCCTTCTGCGATCCACTGCCACCCGATGCTTATGGACAAATGCCTAATTTACCCGGGACGAATTCCTATTTTTATACAGGTCGAATAGTTTATTCTGTATTGATAAACGGAAGGAGTCAACACAATGAGAAATGGTTATCAAGGCTGGATGAACCCTTACTATGGTCAACGACCGTGCGGATGTGCGCATTGCGGCCATATGCAAGGGATGGGGATGCCTTATATGCCGCATCATGGCGGCTATTATGGAATGCAAATGCCTTATATGAATATGCCGCAGATGATGCCAGGACAGCAGGGAGGATACGGCTACACACCTGCTCCGGGAATGATGCAAACGCCAATGATGATGGATGATGACATGATGGATGAAATGGACATGATGATGCAAGGTCAGCTGATGATGCAAGGTCAGCCGATGATGCAAGGTCAGCCGATGATGCAAGGTCAGCCGATGATGCAAGGTCAGCCGATGATGCAAGGTCAGCCGATGATGCAAGGTCAGCCGATGATGCAAGGTCAGCCGATGATGCAAGGTCAGCCGATGATGCAAGGTCAGCCGATGATGCAAGGTCAGCCGATGATGCAGGGTCAGCCGATGATGCAAGGTCAGCCGATGATGCAGGGTCAACCGATGATGCAAGGTCAGCCGATGATGCAGGGTCAACCGATGATGCAAGGTCAGCCGATGATGCAGGGTCAACCGATGATGCAAACGTCAATGACGATGGATGATGACATGATGGATGAAATGGACATGACGATGCAAGAGCAGCCAATGAATATGATGAATGGACGGCATATGCCCTAATACAATATAGGTGACTCAAAAAGTATATGATTTCTGCTTTTTGAGTCCTTTTTTGATAGTAGAATAACTAGCGGAACATGTGGAGTGCAGAAGGGGGATGATTCAAAAGGAGTATTTTTGATCTTTTTGGATCATCCTCTTTTGTTCGAAAAGGGACAGAGTATGAATACTATATAGAGAGACTTGCATCGCTTATTACCGTTTTGTACAATGGGAAAATGGACAATCGACATATCAAGAGGAGGAGCAAATAATGAAAAAGTGGTTGTTATGGCTGACGATGCTTGGGATTATCCAATTTTCGAATACTCCTCATTTGGTCGTATCCGATCCTTCAACGTGGATCAATAAGCCGCAGTATGAAGAGAATGTAACTCTTGCCTTTTTACTGGACACGGAAAGCGTCTTTTATTTTCCGTGGATGAATGTTGTTCAAAAAGATTTCATTCTCCATAAGTTGGGGCATGTCATTTTTTTTTCGTTGCTGACTATTTTTATATTGATGAATATGAAAGAGACAAAAATGCGCTATGTGAACGCTTGGTTATGGACAACGTTTTTCGCTTTTACAGATGAAGTGCACCAGTTTTTTGTGGTGGGAAGAAGCGGACGGTTTGTGGATGTATTGCTCGATTCAGTCGTCAGCTTGGCTTGCCTGATTGGCCTTTTTGTTTTCTTTACATGGAAAAAACGAAGGGTGACATCGGAAATGATATCTCTTCAGATGTTCTTTAAAAAAGGTTGAACGGATGAAACAAATATTTTGAGAACGAAGAAGCTAATGATTATAATAAAGTAAAGCTTCATTCGGTGGGGTATTTTACTACTAGTTAATGAGGAATAAAATTATAATCCAATAAACGGAGGGAAAGCGATGAAGCAAATTAAAGAGGAACAACAATATCGTGAGCAAATCGCTCAAGACGAGTTAACCGTAGGCATTTTCACGACAACGTGGTGTCCGGATTGCAAGCGTTTGGATATGTTCATCGATGAAATCATTGCTGAACATGAGGATAAACAATGGTTCAAAATTGACCGTGATGAGTTTCCGGAAATTTCAGAAGAGCAAACTGTCATGGGAATTCCATCTTTATTAGTGTTCAAGAATGGTGAAAAGCTGGCTCATTTACATAGTGCAAATGCTAAAACGGCGGATGCGGTAAGAGAGTTTTTAAAACAGATATAAGCAAAAAGATTGAGATCTTCTTTAGGAAACTTAAGGAAGGTCTTTTTTTATTAAATAAAGGTGTTTTTTCAGACAAAAGGCATGGCCCAAATTTCAATTGAATATTTTAACAAAAAGGGATTTAATGAATATAGTAAACTTTTGTTAGGGGAGAGACCGTTGTTTTTTATATTATTGACACTCATTTTAACGGTAATGATAATCGGGCTGATGCTGCTGTCGACTAACATGGCGGCGGGGATTGGTTTGATCGTTGTCAGCCTCATTTTATTTATTGCACTTATTATTTATTATGAGCGAAAAAAGAAGAAAAAGAAAAAAGGTGAAACCGATTGTTGGAATTGTGATGTGCCGACTGCGAGCTGGGACTGTACAGATTGTGATGGTGGCGGCAAAAAGAAGCCGGATTTCGACTGTGGACCTGATTGTGATTGTACGCCGGACTGCAATTCTTAAGGAGATATGACGATGAAGCAAACAGTGTTGGATGTATTGACCTTGCAATTCATGCCTTGTCATCGGAAGAGGGAGCGTTCTTTAGTTATCAAGGGTAAACAATTTCCCGTTTGTTTTCGGTGCATGTCCATTTTAATGGGTTATATTGCTGTCATTCCTTTGTATATTCTTTCTATCGCTTTTCCCATTTATGTAGCAGTATTGCTGAATATCCCCATGTTGATCGACGGATACACACAGCTGAAAGGCTGGAGAGAAAGCAGCAATCTGCTGCGCATGGTCACCGGCTTGATGAGCGGCATCGGTCAAGCGATGTTTATTGTCACAATATCTCTTTATGTGGTGCGGATGCTGCAATTCTTCATATAAAAAAGCAGAGACGGCTGTTCAGAAGAGTAGGTCAAAAGGATGAAAAAAATCCTTTTGACCTCTTTTATTTTTTAACCCTGTAAATTTTTTTTCGAAGAAGTATATTTTCGGCTGTATTGTGAAGTTTCTCTCCTTTTTTTGTGATGATAGGAATCCATAAAAGAAATAGTGCGTAAAACCAGCTATAACTATGAAGCGCACGGAAAATGTTGAATGATAAATCCAACCGCGTTCCCTCCTTTTTGATAAGACTATTATAATGATTAAAAGTTAAAAAATGGTTATACAGATGTGAAATTATTCATTTTAAATCATTTCTTAAGAGAGAAAGATGGAAGATAATCACCAGCTTAAAGGGCAGGCTTGCTGCAAGTTAATGTGGCATAAAAAATGGCATGTGTAAAGAAAAGATTTGCAATCTGTTCCTTGTGCGCTATACTAATATGGTGAAAATTGAATAGCTTGGCAATAAGGTCCTAACGAATCGAACAATTCTTAGGTTAAAAGGGAAGATTGGTGAAAGTCCAACGCGGTCCCGCCACTGTAATCACTTATATCGCACCATACGCCACTGTCAGTCGAGGCTGATGGGAAGGGGGAGCGAGAAAATGGTGTAAGTCAGGAGACCTGCCTTGTTGTAGTAATCTGTAAAGCCTTCGAGGAAAGGGAGCAGGTATGCGGAGAGTCGCGTTTGGACTTATTGGAAGTCATTATACATATCGGGCGATGATCGCAGCTGCTTTGCTCTTTTTTGAAGCAAGGCTTTTTTTATTTTAGAGGAGGGATTCATCATGTTAAAACAGATGAGATTATTCATGCTGTTTGTGGCGTTGACGGTGTTTTTAGGAGCGTGCGGCCCAGCGGCAGAGCAAAATGGAACGAAGCAGGAACAAGAAACGAAACAGACAGAAGAGAACAGCGAGCAAGGCTTTCCGGTGACGATGAAAGATGCACGTGGTAAGGATATTACGATTGAAGAAAAGCCGAAGAAAATTGTATCGCTTATACCGAGTAATACAGAAGTGTTGTTTGAATTAGGGTTGAATGATGAAATCGTAGGTGTCTCCAATTATGACAATTATCCGAAAGAGGCATTAGAGAAAGAAAAAGTGGGAGATATGGCCATCAATGTGGAGAAAGTCGTTTCCCTTCAGCCTGATGTCGTGTTCGCTCATGAATCCGCCATGGGAAGTTCTCCTGATGCATTTAAGCAACTGGAGGATGCAGGAATTAAAGTGTTTGTCATTGAAGATGATACTTCATTTGAACAAGTATACAATTCCATCATTACGATGGGAACTTTGACAGGAAAGCAAGCAGAAGCGGAAAAAATCGTTGATGAGATGAAAGCTGAAGTTGCTGAAATTGAGAAAAAAGCAAGTACCATTGAAGAAAAAGACCGAAAAGTCGTATGGGTTGAGGTTTCTGGAGAACCTGAGATTTATACGACAGGAAAAGGCACATTCATGGATGAAATGTTGACGATGATCGGCGCAAAAAATGCGGCGGGCAGTGAAACGGGATGGGTAATGATGTCAGAAGAAAAAGCGGTTCAGCTAAATCCCGATGTCATTGTAACAACATACGGATATTATGATAAAGAAGCAGCGCAAAAAGTGTTAAAACGCCCTGCATGGCAAAATGTCACAGCCGTGAAAGAGAAAAAGGTCATGGATGTCGATTCTGATAAAGTAACTCGTCCCGGTCCGCGTTTAACAGAAGGATTGCAAGAGTTGGCGAAAGCCGTTTATCCAGAGGTGTACAATTAAGAAGCAGCGGGGACAGCTTTCTCCTTTTATAAGTGAAGGGCTGTCCCCTTTTTCTACTATTTCCGTTTTGGAAAGCCGTGACGTTCTTGTGATGAAGACAGGAACATTGTACTATACATACAGCTCCGGCGTATTGGGAGATGGAACGAGATGGGTGGATACCTATTACAACCGGTATGTGGATAAAGACTATCGCTCCGACGAACCCAAGCAGGAATTTACCGAATTTTTAAAAAGAAAAGAACTCAAAATAGACGAAATAGTAGGCTTTATGACAGCTGTTCCATTGCACCATCGAATTATTTTAACGTGGCGTGATGATAGTACAACGGTTACATCTGTCATTACCGCCGGAGTAGGAAATGCAGTTGATATTACGAGAAAACAGATTTTTGGAGATCCGATCAAGCCGGGAACGATCAACATGTTTTTCTTTATAGAAGGCACGCTGACGGAATCGGCTTTTTTGCAAACGTTTATCAGTGCGACAGAGGCGAAAGTGAAAGCACTGATGGAGCTTGGCGTAAAGGATCCGAACACACATACAAGCGCAACAGGAACGTCCACTGACAGCATTTGTGTAGCTGCCAGTCAAAAGGGGACCATGCACACGTACGGCGGCTCGATTACACCGCTTGGCAGAGCGGTCGCCCAATTAGTCTATACAAGTTTGTGGAAGGCATTAGGAGAGAGGTGAAGGCAACATGAAAGGACTGTCTTTAATCATATTGACTCGAATCGTATCGATTACGTTCGCCCTTTTGTTTGATCGTTTATTTGGCGATCCGCATCATTGGCCCCATCCCGTTCGATGGTTCGGGCGCTGGATTTCCTGGATGGATCAGCGATTGAATAAAGGTACAAAGAAAAAAATGAAGGGATTTTTACTTGTCGTGAGCATGGCGTTCTGGACGATAGGGGCGGCAGGAGCGCTCGTTTATGCAGGCTATCAGCTTCATCTGTTGATTGGTATTTTAATAGAAGCTATTTTTATTTATACAACCATTGCTGCAAGATCTCTTGCTGAAGCAGCCATGAATGTTGCCCGCCCGCTGTCTTTAGAGGATATCGAGGAAGCGCGGAAAGAAGTGGGAATGATCGTTGGTCGTGACACAGATCAGTTGTCCGAACAGGAAATCGCAAGGGCGGCTGTTGAGACAGTAGCGGAAAATACGAGTGACGGGGTGACGGCTCCTCTCTTTTTCGCTTTTGCAGGAGGGGCTCCGCTTGCTTTATTTTATCGTGCGATTAATACATGTGATTCGATGGTAGGCTATAAAAACGAACGCTACGGACAATTCGGCTATTTCAGTGCGAAATGTGATGATGTGTTGAACTATATACCGAGCCGACTCACGGCAATTATCATGGCACTTATGAATGTCAGTCGAAGTTCATTTTCCCTTTCTTACGTCTTTTCCATCATCAAGCGTGATGCCCGGAAACATCCGAGTCCTAACAGCGGATACGGGGAAAGTGCCATGGCCGCTTTACTGGGTATTCAGTTAGGCGGCACGAATACATATCAAGGCATCCCTTCCCACCGTCCAAAAATCGGGGATCCGGTTAACGAAACGTTAACGGGAACGATTAACGAGTCTATTGTGATCATGAGACGAACCGTTTACGGGTTTGTGTTCTGTTTTTTTAGTTTAGGAGGTGTTGTCATTGCTGCCCTCACATGGAGCTAATCCGCATGCATTGATGCAGCAGTTGAAAGTAAGCGAGAAAGAGAGCTTGCTAGATTTTAGTGTTAATGTTAACCCGCTCGGTACACCCGAGTCGATCGTTCAATCATGGCCGGAATGGAGAGAATCCGCTTTTGCTTATCCGTCTGTAAGAGCGGAATCGTTAGCGAATGAACTCGCATCCCGTTTAGTTGTCCATCCGGATGAAATACTAGTGACAAATGGAGCGGCTGAGGCGTTTTTTCTCATTGCAAGCTTATTGGCCGGTAAAAAAGTGGCCATTGTAGAACCGACGTTTATTGAGTATCGCCAGGCGTGTGAAGCGTTTGGGTGCCAGGTGATACCCATTCCTTTAGATGAGAAAGAAGGATGGAAGTGGTCTTTGAGCTCGCTGCTGGATGCTGTACCGTTAGTGGATGCCTTATGGGTTTGTCATCCGAACAATCCGACCGGTGTCATGTATCCAAAGGAACAATGGAAGCTATTGCTAGAGAAAGCGAAGGATTGCAATACGGTTGTCATCATTGATGAAGCGTTTGTTGATTTCGTTCATGAACCGATTGACTTCATTCCTTATTTGAAAGAGGGATATCCGATTATTCTTGTCAGGTCGATGACGAAAATGTTTCATATTGCCGGTATCCGTCTTGGCTATGTGGCTGCTTCGTCTTCGTTCCTTTCAGCTATGGCAGAACGTCAGCCGCCATGGAGTGTTAATGGCGTTGCCCAGCAAATCGGCCTTGCTTGTTTGCAGGAATCATCTTTTGTTCAACATACGATTCAATTCATTCAAAAGGAAAGGGAATGGCTAAAAAGTGAGCTTGAGTCAGCAGGGTTGACGACGTCGCCTTCTGCGGCCAATTTTCTGCTCTGCTCCATACCGGGGGGCTGGCAGTCTCGTGAATGGCTCACGTATTTGGCAGAAGAAGGGATTGTGGTGCGCCATACGGAAAACTTCCGTGGATTGGATGGCCGCTTTATTCGAATCGCGGTAAAAACAAGAAAAGAAAACGAATGTCTCCTTCGGGTCATACGAAAAGCGGAACGAGCCCGTTTAGCTCCATAGGAAATTGGCAGCCTAAAGGCGCGACGTCAATCTCCACGGCTGCACTTGTACGTCCTGTACTTCGGAGCTTCTTCCTGCGGAACCGCTTTTTGGTTCCGCAGGAAGAAGCGAAATTGCCGTAGGAGCTGGACAGAAAGGAAAGGAGGGGGTGGAACATGCTTATCTTCGTTAGCGGTGCTGTACGCAGCGGGAAATCGACGGCGGCGGAACGTCTTGTGGAGCGATTAAGAGACAGTCATTCGAGATGCGTGTATATTGCCACAGGACAAATCACGGATGAAGAGATGAGAGAGCGTGTGAAACTTCATCAAGAGGAAAGGGAACAATCGGCTGTTGAGTGGAAGACGATTGAAAGCGGAAGAAATTTGCAAGAAGTGGTGTCCCATCTCATGAAAGAGGATGTTGTTTTACTTGATTGTGCTACTAATTGGCTGGCAAATGAACTCTTTGTCTCGCATGATGCATGGGAAGATACCGAATTCCAACAAAAAACAATCGAGAGCATGAAACAAGCCGTAAAAGAAATCAATGAACGAGTGAATCACTTAGTGGTGGTTTCCAATGATTTATTTGAAGGAGGTTTGCTGCCAGGGCCGACATTTATTTATGTGAAGCTGCTCGGAATGTTTCATCAGTGGCTTGTTCAAGAAGCTGATGTTGCCATGAAGGCTGAGGCAGGGAAGATGGTCATCAAAAAAGATGTATGGAAGAACGGATGGGAAGAGGAATGAAAGAGTGGTTAAGCATAGCAAGGATGGCACTGCAGTTTTTTACGATTTTCCCTGCGGCGAAAACGGTCGAGTGGACAGAAAGAAGAGCAGCAAGGACAATTTTATGTCTGCCTTTTATCGGACTTGGAATAGCGGGATTACTTTTTCTTTTTTCGTTCGCTTTTGTGAACATATTTGCTTCGACGGCGGTCGTCGCTTTATTCATAGTATTGGCAGGGATCGGATTGACGGGGGGATTACATCTTGATGGTTGGATGGACGTAAGTGATGCGTATTTTTCCAGACGGGAACGAGAGAAAAAGCTGGCCATTTTGAGTGATCCGCATATTGGTTCATTTGCGGTGCTGTCCCTTTTGATTTTATTGGCTATACGATGGTCGTCGATTTATGAGCTTCTTTTAAAAGGCAGCATCCCTCTTCATATGTTTGCTATAGCCCTAGTATTGCCGCGCTGGACAGCAGGCTGGTTTTTAATGACGGGACAAACGGCGAAAGAGACGGGATTGGCTTCTTATTTTCAAAAAGGAGTTACTTCCTCATTGAAGAAAAGGTATATTCTGCAAATTCTATTGTTTGTGGTATTCTTTCTGACGGTGACGGAAAATAAACTCATTGTTCTATGTCTGCTTTTGGCGATAGCGTTGTTTGGAACCGTGTACCGCCGGTTTATCCAAACACAATTTGGCGGTATTACTGGAGATACGATCGGGGCTGAGATCGAAGGGGGGGAAACATGGCTTTGGGTGAGCATTTGGTTATTACATGTGTTCGTCATGGGATAACGGAAGGAAATGAGAAAAAGGCCTATATAGGATGGACCGATCAGTCTTTATCCGAAAACGGGAAAGAGAAATTGAAAGAGTATCGGAGACGATATCCGATTTCCCCTGACTTGATCGTGGGAAGCGATTTGCAGCGCTGCAGGGAAACGGCAGCCATTTTGTATCCGGATGTCCCGTATACAGCGATGGAGGAATGGCGGGAGCTGCATTTTGGCGATTGGGAAGGAAAGACACATGATGAGCTCAAGCACCGGGTAACGTATCAATCGTGGTTAAATGAACCGTTTCATATACCGACCGAGAACGGGGAAGAGTTTACCGGATTTTCGGAGCGGATTTGGAAAGCGTGGGACCTTTCGATTGCCAAGCTGTTTGCCCGCAACGGTAAACATCTTGTCATCATTAGTCATGGCGGGGTTTTAAAATTATTGGCCTCTGCCTTTTCAGACGAAAGAAAAGGGTTTTGGGACTGGCATTTTTCTCCCGGTGAAGGAGGGCAATGGACACATACAATCCAAACAGCAAGGAGCAGAAAGCGATGCATTTCATATTTGGCGGTGCCTTTAATGGAAAACGAAAATGGGTAAGCGATACATATAACGACTGTAAGGTGACATGGATATCTGCTTACGAACAGATAGAGATTCCGGATAAAGCAGGGACCGGGGAGACGGCGGTGCTGGAAGGAATCGAAGTATGGGTAAGAGGTCGTATCGCTCAAGGATTTACAGTGGAAGAAACAGCGGCATTTTTTGAACAAAAACTTTCAGTCTGGCTCAAACAGTGCGACCGGTTAGTGCTGATTGGAACGGAAATCGGAAAAGGGATTGTTCCGGTGGATGAAGAAGATAGAATGTGGCGTGATGCATGCGGATATGTGTATCAGCATATCGTAGAAAAAGCGGAACGGGTCGATCAAATCTGGTATGGTATTCCGACTCGGCTGAAGGGGGAAGAAAGAAGATGAACATTTATACAAGAACAGGAGATAAAGGGAAAACGAGTTTAATCGGAGGGCGTGTCGATAAGGATGACCTTCGTGTAGAAGCGTATGGAACGATTGATGAGCTGAATTGCTTTGTCGGACAGGCAATCTGCCAATTGGAAGGAGAGACGTTCCAAGATTTGCAGGAAGAACTCATCAACATCCAGCATGAGTTGTTTGACTGCGGAAGCGACCTCGCATTTGCCAAACAAGGTCATCCGTATAAAGTGAATGAAACGATGATTGGCCAGCTGGAAAGCCGAATCGACGTATACATGAACGAGGCCCCGCCGATTGAGCGCTTTATTTTGCCTGGAGGAACATCTGGGGCCACGACGCTGCATATTTGCCGTACCATTGCAAGACGTGCCGAACGTCTTGTTGTAACGGTCCAAAAAACACATCCCATCAATGAAGCGGTCATGCAATATTTAAATCGCTTGTCTGATTATTTCTTTGCAGCGGCCAGAGTGGCGAATACAAGAGCGAATGTGAAAGATGTGGAGTATGTTCGCAGCGCGAAGGTATTCCGTTCGAGTACAAAAGGTGAAAACAAAAATGCGTGATATGCTGTTCCTTCCTTTAGATGAAAAGGAGGATCTCGTCATTGTTGCTGACAACGTCGGGGCAATCGGAGAAAAAAAGTACGATGCTATATCCGTTTCATACAAAGAGGTCGCCTATTACAGTTTGCGGGTTGCAATGATGGAAATGCTCTCAATCGGTGCGCACCCGCTTTCTGTTGTGGTATCGGACTTTAATGGGGAGTCTGCATGGCTTCTTTATGAGCAAGGAATTGAATCTGTGTGCCTTGAGTTGGGCTTGGAACCTCTAACGATTGTTGGCAGCAGCGAAACGAATTTTCCATTGATGCAATCAGCGGTAGGTTTTACGCTGATCGGTAAAGTGAAAAAAGAAGCAAAAAGGATGGGGCGAACGCCGAGGCATGCGTGCATTGCGGTGATAGGAAGCCCTCTTGTTGGCCAGGAAGTGCTGGAACAGTCAGAAAAGATTCTTCCCTTATCTTTATTCCGAAAGCTGCTGGGTGAAGAAGGGGTTTATGAACTTATTCCTGTCGGTTCAAAAGGAATCGGGCATGAGCTTCATGTGTTAATGCAATTAAACGGTCATGATTTTTCTCCAGGAAGTACTGGCCTTCCTCTGGGCAAATCGGCAGGACCTTCTACGTGCGTACTTATTTCCTACAAGGTGGAAAGGGAATCGGTAATTCGAGAGTTGTGCGGAGAACTTTTTCAACCATTGACTAAAAAAGAAAAATTCAGCCCAAATAGAAGAGAAAATTGACTTGGTCTGTAGTGGCTGTCCCATAAGTTCTAAACAGGCCGCAAAAATGATTTTTTCCTGAAAGGACCCGTCACTGAATCCTTGATTTTACTGGATTCTCATGACGGGTCTTTTCAGGAGGATAACTCAAAAGGTATGCTTTTCAAACCTTTTGAGTTATCCCCTTTTACATTTGTTGCAAAATAGAATGTAAGTCATGTTTGAGCAACTGAACCTCTTCGCTTGTTAGAAAAATGGGCCATCCATCGTTGATGGTCACCATCATGCCTTCTTTTCCGCTTTGCTGTTCGATTCGGCGATAAAGAGAGGTCACTTTTTCTTTTGATAAAGCCGATTCGGTCGGTACATGCTTCACTTCTGTAATCATAAACCCATCAGCTGCTGTATCAAGATTTCCACACAAAATAGAGCCTTGCACATTATCTCCTCCTTTTCATTATGTTCTCGATTTTTGTCAAAAATATGTTTCGTAATCCGAAAGAAAAAGATTGTAAAAACAAAGGGTCACCCACTATAATCAAAGATAGTGTCAGTTTGAAGGTAAAGGAGAGAGAATAGATTGCAGCAAAATCAAAAAACAGGAATATTTTATGCGGGCGGAGCCTATTTAATATGGGGCTTTCTACCGCTTTATTGGAAACTTCTTGATCAAATACCATCAGGAGAAATTTTAGCGCATCGCGTATTTTGGTCATTTATCTTTATGCTTATCTTATTGGGAGCAGGAAGACGAATCGAAGAGTCCATTCAAGTATTGAAAACGTTCGTTCGTTCACCCAAATCGCTTTTTTCACTGGTGGCTGCTTCGCTGCTTATTAGCGTAAACTGGTTTGTTTACATATGGGCAGTCAATCACGGGCATGTCATTGAAGCAAGCCTTGGATACTATATCAATCCGTTAGTAAGCATTTTGCTTGGAATTGCGGTATTGAAGGAAAAGCTGAATTCATGGCAAATGATTTCTGTCGGACTGGCGGCTGCGGGAGTGTTGTTTTTAACCGTTCAATATGGGGAATTTCCATGGGTGTCGCTTACGCTCGCTTTCAGTTTCGGCTTGTACGGATTGGTTAAAAAAATGATTCCTATGGATGCAACGATCGGGTTGACGTTTGAAACATTCATGGTGACGCCGCTTGCTTTTGCCTATATCGTGCTCCTATTTATAAAAGGAGAATCCAGTTTTGGAGCCGTATCGTTGGTGGACCATGTTCTATTGATTGGAGCCGGTGTGGCTACGGCTTTTCCGCTTTTATATTTTGCGAAAGGGGCTAAACTCATCCCTTTATACATGGTGGGCTTTTTGCAATACATCGCTCCGACCATTAGTCTTGTCCTGGGGATATTTGTTTTTCGTGAACATTTTTCGAAAGTGCATATGGCCGCTTTTTCATTCATTTGGACCGGGTCACTTATCTTTTCATTGGCAAAGACGAAGTTTATGCTGAACCATCAGCCGAAATTCAGAAAAAACCGATCGATTGGCGCATAATCAGCGAAACTAGGAGGCTGGCTCAAAAGTGGGGATTTTAAGCTTTTGAGCCGGCTTCTTCATTTTGTTCGTCCCCATCTTCATCCGTAGCATGGCCTTTCCACTTTGCTACTTTTCTTTTTACCTGTTCGTCGAGCTTTTTCATATCTTTCTTCCCGATTGTGAGTGCATACAGGATAAACAAAATGGTGACGACTTGAAACAAGCTGATTGATTTGGTATGGGCATAATCTAAAATACCAAGCAGTACGAGCCAACCGTCGCTCAAAAGAAGCAAGATGATAAAGATGAAGCTTAAATGGTTCAATTGAAACCAATATCGAAGAAGTAAAAAACAGGTGATAAATAAGGAAAAGAAAACTTCTCCCAAAATTAAAAACAGCCACTTATGCTGTAAAATCGACTCAATCATTATCTTCATCTCTCCCGGCACATTATCTTTTCTTATTCTACCATTAACTTAATCTCCGCTAAGCTTTATTCTATGAAATTAATATATGAACCTCCCCCACCTATTGCTTCGCGCTTGAGGTGGGGGTTTCTTGTCGATCCCCTCGGAATCAGAAGCTGGACGATGTCCATAGGTGTACACGACACCCTCGTCTTTCTCGGGGACTGACGTTCCCATATGGAAGCAGTGGTCTTGACGCAAGGAGTCTCCCGACTGCTTGCTGCCACCGTAAGCAACAGGGGAAGCTCCAAATTTGGAGGCATTTCTCCCCGGGGCGGTTCTACCCGTCTACTACGCCTGTACAGGCTGTAGATACGTGATGCTGGTCACCATCACTTCTAGAAACTTCCCGTGCAAATACCGAGATAAGATGTTCCCCGCACCGTGGACGTCCCGATGCCGTTCATATCCACAAGAACATCGGTAGTTTCGTGAACGGACTTTGTTCCGTTTTCCGCAAGCAGGGCATGCTTGCGTCGTGTAAGCTTCATTTTCTTTTGATAACGAGATACCAGCCGCTTCTAATTTATAGGACAATTGTTTGGTGAGCTTTCCAAAGCTCCAGTTGCTAAGTTTCTGATTCACTTGTTTGGAACGGACTCGTTTACGGCATTTGTTTCGCTTGCTTGTGTGTCGCTGCACGCCTTCTACATCACCAAGAGCGACATGACCGACTCTTTGTTCCACGCACCATTCTACAAAGGTCCGGGTCGTCTTGTGGAGAAGATCCCCTAGCTGCCGTTCACTTCTAGAGAGAACGTACTTCTTCGCCCGATTGTATTGACGCCATTTCCTCGAACCTTTTTGACACCGGCTCATGAGGATTTGGAGTTCCCTCACTTTTTTGTTTCGCAACCGGTGAATGCTGCGCATCTTCCTACCAGAAATCACAAGAGCTTGTCCGTTTGTACTTACGGCAGAAATCGTATGAATCTCACCCGGATCAATCGCTGCCGTATGACCGTCTTGAACCGGTACGGGAGTCACTCCGTCTTCATACGACAAACAAGCATGCCACCGGCCGTCATAGACGAGTTCCACCTCTCTGACCAGACCGGTTGGGACCGATGCGAGCGTCAACACGAGCGGTGCCTGTTGTTTCCCCTTCCATCTGCCTAGGCTGAGTGTCAGCTTCCGTCCTTCCAACACGAAGGATTGATCGACCCATTTCGGATGGAAAACGAACTTTTCCTTGTATGGATACCGGATGGACTTATTCGTTTTCCGCGCTTTACGAACCCCGTTTCGGGCACGCAGAAACTTGTGGCACACGGCTTGTACCGTCTGACTGTGAAGAGGGTATAAGCCTTTTAGTTCGGACTGAAGATCGCTTTGGTTGATCCACGAGCCGTGAATCCGGTAGTAATACCGGGCCAGCTGCACGCAGTCATTCCAAATGGTTCCGCATATCCGGCGTATGCCAAATAAATGTTGAAGCGTTTGTTGGTTGGCTGTAAAAGCTGTTTTCAACGTGCGATACATGAAATCCCCTCCCTTATCATCATCATATAACGAACGTATATTCGTTTCAAGAGGAAATGGGAATTTTATCCCTTTTCCTTCCGACAAGGATCAGGATTCTATCAACCAAAAGCTTTTCGGCTGCGCCGAACCGACATTCATCCCCTCCCTACTCGCTGGGCTGTGCCCTTCACGCTCCTTGAGGAAGGGGAATTCTGTCGGACTATGTTAAATATTGTTATGGCCCTTTATCTTTTTGTGCATATTTGTTTTTTCATCTTGAATAAGCTGAAAAAGGTTCTCTTAAGTGTCTGCCAGCGGCAGACACTTAAGAGAAAATCACGGGACATGAGCAAAGCTCATGTCCCGTGATTTTCTCATGAAATTTTAATGTAGTTCACAGAGAAATTTAAGATTAACCTTTTATAATGAAACCACATCAGCAAATAACAGAAAGAGCATATCCTTAAAGACGGGACATGATGAAGGACATGGGTTGCTCAATTCGTACACATTCCATCAACAGATTGTACGACAGGATTGTGATTTCCTGTATAGTGTTTACAAACCTCGTAAAATACAGCTTATGCAATAAAATAGCCGTTTTTGGTTCAACTTGCTTTTATGCTGGACATGGGCTATTTGTCCAACAAGACACCTTAAACCAGTTAACCTAAACGGATGTTTAAGGAACGGGAGAAGTGGAGAAAAGTCTAGAGTCAAAATTCATTGTAAATCACTAGGGAGGGATCGATCATGATGTGGCTTCGTTTTGTACCACTTGCTTTTTTCTCGATGACTGCCTTATCACTGGCGGTTTTTCAATCCATTGAAATTACGCAAGCGTTTATCGATGTGTTCTTTCACAGAGAATCCTGATTGTCAAATGAAAATTCAAGTGAGCATAATGTGTTCATGAAAAACTGACAAAGTAACGCCAAGATGAAATGGAGATGCTTTCTGTATTGGGTATGGTACAGATTGTTCTCTCCTGCGAAATAGACCTTTCCGTTTAAAGTTCGTTATTGCGAGGACGACTTTTGGGAAGGTCTATTTCGTATTATAAGGATGACTCAAAAGGTATGAAAAAACATACCTTTTGAGTCATCCTGCTGAAAGTACCCGTCCAGTAAAACAAAGGATTCAGTTACGGGTACTTTCAGCAAAACAGTCTTTATACATAAGTGTATTTGATTCTGCACGTGCATAGGAATAAGATGGGGAGAGGAGACTTGTCCACGGATAGGGGGAATAGGTGATGACGAAAATTTTATTAATTGAAGATGAGAAAAATTTGGCTCGCTTTATCGAATTGGAGCTGAAATATGAAGGATACGAGGTATCGGTCTCTTATGACGGACGAAGTGGTTTAGAACTTGCGGTCGGAGAAGAATGGGACTTGATTTTGCTGGATATTATGCTTCCCCAATTGAATGGGATTGAGGTGTGTCGTCGTATTCGTGCTATAAAGACGACTCCTATCATGATGCTGACGGCGCGCGATAGTGTAATGGACCGCGTATCTGGGCTTGACAGCGGAGCGGATGATTATTTATCAAAACCTTTTGCGATTGAAGAACTGCTGGCGCGTATCCGTGCACTTCTTCGCAGATTACCTTCTTTCTCATCCACGCCGAACCAGGTTTTAATGTTCAAGGATATCCGGTTGGAAGTGGAGGCCCGGGTTGCTAAAAAAGGGGATGAATTATTGAATTTAACAAAGCGAGAGTATGACTTGCTGTTCACTTTCATGGAAAATGCGAATGTGGTCTTGACGCGGGAAGTGTTGTTAAACAAAGTGTGGGGATATGAGAGCGAAGTGGAAACGAACGTGGTGGATGTGTATGTCCGCTATTTGCGAAATAAAATCGATACGCCAGGAGAGGAAAGTTACATAGAAACGGTGAGAGGCACGGGATATGTGATGAGACAATGAGAATTTTTCGAAATGCATCGCTCAAGTGGAAGTTTATGGTTGTATCTTCTGTTATTATTTTTGTTTCTTTTTTCTTATTTACTTTTTTACAATATCATATCGTATACAAATGGATGTTCAATCAAGAAGAAAAGATGGTAGAAAAGACGTTAGAGGAGCTAGTTGCCTTTTATGATGAAAAGGGCGCAAACTTATCGAAGGAATCTATTCAAGGCAGTCGTTCGTTAATTGAGGCATTGAATGAAAAATATCAAAGAATTACGGTTATGGGAGCTGATGAGGAAATTGTGGTCGACGTTTCCAACGGAGTATCCCCCGCTTTTGATATGAGAGGGAAAGCGGATGGGCATACGGAACGCGAGCACTATCAGGCAGAAGGCAGCCATGCCATCATCATGAGAACTCCTGTGACAATCGAAGGAAAGAAAGGAACCATTCAAGTGATCCGCCAATTGGAGCGGTTTGATCAGATTACACATGCCTTTTTCATTATTATGACATTTTTTGGGGTAAGTGCCGTTGTTATAAGCAGTTTATTGGGGTGGCTTATTTCAAAACGATTTCTCGCTCCGATAAAAGAACTGACCGAGATGATGAAAAATATTAAAAGAAAAGGATTTCAACAGCGAATGGAAAAAGTGGATTCACAAGATGAGTTAGCGGAACTGACCCAGATGTTTAATGGAATGATGGATGAGATTGAAGGAGCCTTTGAACAGCAAAAGCAATTTGTCGAGGATGCATCTCATGAGTTCCGCACCCCGATTGCGGTTTTGGAAGGGCACCTTCGGCTTTTGAAAAGGTGGGGAAAACAAGATCCGGTTATTTTAGAGGAATCGCTGGATGCGGCTCTTTATGAAACGAAACGTTTAAAGCATCTTGTGCTTGAATTGCTTGAGTTGTCCAGAGCTGAAAACATCCGCACAGCGGCAGATGAAGAAATAATAGAAGTGAATCCGATTGTTGAAAAAATCGTAAAAAATGTAGCGGCTGTCCATCCTGATTTTTCGATTGTGTTCCATTCGAAAGTGAATTCTTTTTGGGTGAAAATAACGGAACACCATCTCAGCCAGCTTCTTATGATTGTATTGGATAATGCCATCAAATATTCTCCGGCTGAAAAGCGGATTGAAGTGGATATAAAAGGAAATGGTGACCGTATTGATATAGAAGTGAAGGATTGGGGGATGGGTATTCCGGAAATTGAAGAAGAAAAAGTATTTCAACGTTTTTATCGAGTCGATAAAGCACGGAGCAGGGAAAAAGGAGGAAATGGTTTAGGGCTGGCCATTGCAAGAAAAATCGTGGAAAAATATAATGGCCATATAGATTTGGAAGGACATGAAGGAATGGGAACGACTGTGATCCTCTCTTTTCCAGCTTGTAAAGTCCGAATGTGAAGAATACAATAACAGAAAAATGAAGAACAACAGGAGAAGCCGCGGGAAATGCTGAGAAATGAACCTGGATACATATAGCTTCATTCAGGGAGAGGCTGTTTTATCGGGAAAATGGGTCTGCTTGTTTGTGAAGCCGGCCCAGCGTATCAACGGTTGTTTTTTAAAAGAATAGAATGCTATAGTAATAGGTGATGTAATGAGTTTGGAGGGTATAAAATGGATCGTACAAAATTGTTGATTCGCACAGCGGCCGTTTATGCTTTTATCGGCGCATTTCTGGGCTCTCATATGGCGGGTTCGGCTCAGTATGCATTCCGCTCGGTTCATGCCCATATTTTAGTGGTAGGGTGGCTGTCGTTGTTTGCGTTTGGTGTTTTTTACAGGGTGTTTCCGATTCCGGCTAAGTCACGCCTTGCTTTAGCTCATGTTTGGACGGCTGTAATCGGCTCGATTGGCTTAACGGCAGGAATGTGGCTGTATTATGTAAAGCCTATGCCGGAGTTAGAACTTTTTAATACGATTTTCTTCATTGTGGGCGGTACGACGCTGCTCATTAGCTTTGCCTTGTTTTTGGTCATCACCCTCGTATTTGGGAAATACATTGGAGAAAGTTCGAAAAAATAAAAAGAGATTCCGAGACATAATGAATGGTCTCGGAATCTCTTTTCTTATGTTTTAATGCCGGTCGAAAAAATGTTCCTTCCTTAAAGGGACGTAATAAAACCTATTAAGTAGGGAACCCCCACCTCAATTGCAGCGATAGGTGAAGGGGGTCTATTTTTGAAGGTTTTGAGCTGATGCGGCAAGTAACTAGAAAGGATGTTAAAATTTGCGGGTGTTAAAGTGGGCATTTAATTGTCCTTTGAGCATTTTTTCACGCACTTCTTTCGTTTTCAATTTTTTGTCCTGTTTTGCAAGCTCTGAGCGAATCTCATGGGTTTGAATCCCTTCTTCAATTTTATCGGCAATTTCCATTAGACGTTCTACATCAGAAAAGGAGTATTTGCGTATACCGGTAGTAGTCCGTTCCGGAAAAATGAGTTTTCGTTTTTCATAGTAACGAATTTGGCGTTCTGACAGCCCTGTCAATTCCTTGACGATTCCGATAGACATCACTTTTTTGTCGCGATAGGAGAAATCATTGTCTGCCACCTGTGCTCACCTCTTCTAGTCTTTTCCTTTATTATAAAGAAAATAATGGATGACGAGATTAATCGTGTTATAAAGGCTGACACATTAATGCTATGAGGTGGAATTCAATGTAAGAAGATGTCACATTTATGGTGAAAAACTAAAGGTAGAATGATAAATTTAATCTAACAAAGACAAAGGAGACGTGGGAACATGGAAGCTTCTAAAATCGATGTATATCAAATGTGGGAGTTAGCCAAACAAATTGTGGAGTTGGATGTACTGAGAGATGAAAAGTGGGAGCATTTGAATCAGCTTGCGGGAGGAAATGCCCATGAGCTGTTAAGGAAGGTACAGAATAGTTGAAGAGCGTCCATCTTGAAATGAACGCTCTTTTTTCATGTTAGATTGAAAAAGTGTAAACCCATTTTCGACAAAGATCAAGTACACCTTATCCTATTTAGGAAAGAGCGGCTGATTGTTCTTCCAATTTCTTTAGTTGGTCTTTAATTTCTAGATGGTTCAAATTTTCACCAATAAGCACGAGATTTTTTGGAAGCTTCATCATTTCCTTCATATAAATCGGCATGCCGTAAGAGTACTGGAACATATATAAATCATTGGAGTGGGTGAAGGACAAATAGCCTTTCATGCGATAGATTGTGTCAGGCATATGGCGAAGCCAATTTTCAAATAACTCTAAATCAAAAGGTTGTTGTTGTTCATATACAAATGTTTTTAGATGAAGATGGTGATTGACATGTGTTTGTTCATGGGCTGCTTTTTTAGCCATGGATCGTTTTTGCACTGTCTCGAGTGAAATGCGGGCATGGGTCGTTAATACGCATAAAGCATGCGGGTTCATTGACTGAATTTCATAGGAAAGCGATGCCTGTTCAGACGGAGACAATGTGTCTACCTTGTTAATCAACACGATATCTGCATGGCGAATTTGTTCAACAAGCAGCTTTTGCAGCTGAATGTTCAATTTTTTGCGATCTTTCCAGCGAATTGCATCAACTAATGTCAAGATGCCTTTCATGTCGATTTGATCGGCAAATTGGGGCGACATGCAAGCGTCCAGTACCTCTACAGGATGGGCAACACCTGTTGTTTCAATATAAATCGCATCAAGTTCATACTCCTGGAGCATGGAGTGGATTTGTGTTTCAAGCTGCCCTTGAATCGTACAGCATACACAGCCGTTCAACAATTCTTTAAGCGGTGTGCCGCCTGGAACTGCGTGAGAATCGATGGAGACTTGTCCCAGTTCGTTCATGACGACCGCAATCCGGCGGTTTTGCTCTTTCTCCTGTGTAAGCAGTTGTTGCAATAAGGTCGTTTTACCGCTCCCCAGGAAGCCTGATAAAATATAAATCTCTACTTTTTTCATGTCGTTGATTCCTGCCTTTTTTATGTAAATGATTATTGTGGTTATTTCATTATGTAAATCTGTACATTCTTTATTATAACAATGTCACGGTAATTGTGAAGTAAATCGTAATGATTTTGATTTATTTTGATTCAGCGGGCAGTAAAATCGGCTGAATGAAGTTTCACTTCATGTTTTTTAATGGCTGTTTTCGCAAACTTTGTGGCTATTTAACAAGTAGTAGGGAGTGGTTGATTTCCGCTCCAGGTTACTCGCTTTCCGCGGGGCGTGCGGTGAGCCTCCTCGGCTTACAGCCTGTGGGGTCCCACCTGTCCCGCTGCTCCCGCAGGGGTCTCGCACCTTCCGCTCCAACCAACCTTAAACGCTTATCTTTTAAGAAACCTATCTAAAAACAACAATCTTTTAGAAAAGAGCCTTTTTAATAAAGGAAACTTCCATCAGTGGGGGGGCCCTTCATCCCCCACTGATGGTTAGTTAGGCCCGCACGATGCGGGTCACACAGACGTTGCCGCAGGACGCGGCGATATTAGTCTGTGTTCTCATGTTCGGGCTTTTACGGGCAGTTATCCCCCGCCTAGACTTTTTCGATTTCTCTCAAGTCTTGAAGTGGGGGTCTTACTGCCCGTTAATGTGGGATAATAGATTGAAAAGAAAGAAAAATTAGAGGATTGTGATAAAATAGAGGAAAGCACATTAAGGGAGAGGATACAAGTATGAGAATATTAGTATTAGGTGCCGGGGGAGTCGGCGGATATTTTGGCGGACGTCTATTGGAAAAGGGAGCAGACGTAACATTTTTAGTTCGCGAAAAAAGACGTGAGCAATTAAAGGAGACGGGTTTGGTCATTCATAGCATTCATGGAGATATGAAGCTCCAGCCTAAAATGATAGTTGCCGGGGAAACCGCAGAACCGTTTGACCTCATCCTCGTTTCCACAAAAGCCTATCATTTACAGGCAGCCATCCATGATTTAACGCCATATGTCGGAAAACAAACTGCCATTTTGCCGTTATTGAATGGGATGAAGCATGTGCGAGTCCTTCAAGAAACATTTGGACAAGAAAAAGTGCTGGGTGGCTTATGCTTTATCGAGACGACGTTAAACGAAAAGGGAGAAATCGTGCAAACGAGCCCGATTCATGAAGTGGTATTTGGCGAGTTTTCCGGTGAACAGACAGAACGCATTACATATATAAACGACGCTTTTCAGCAAACAAAAGCCAGTTTCCGTTTAAGCGGGCAAATTTTGCAGGATATGTGGCAAAAATATTTGTTCATCACGACATTGTCAGGTGTCACAACATTGATGAGAGCGCCTATTGGCCCTATTCGTGAAGTAGAAAATGGCCGAACGTTCATTGAGGCGCTATGTCGAGAAGCAGCGGATATTATGAAAGCGGAACAGGCACCCCTTCATGAGGAAATCGTGCAAAAACATATGAACACGATGGAGAAGATGACGTATGAAATGAAGTCATCGATGCAGCGGGATATGGAAAAAGGATATCAGGTTGAAGCGGATCATTTACAAGGTTATTTGCTGTCGCTTGCCCGTAAGCATGGTATACAGGCATCGCTTTTGGAAGTGGTATATCAAAATCTGAAAATCTATGAAACAACGATGGCGCGTTAGAGTGTGAGGGTAAGATGGACAAAAGAGTGATTGATCTTGCGGAAATGGGAATTTTGGACAATGTGTTTCACAAAAGGGACATGCATCAGCTAAGTCAGCAAGGGGGGCTCGTTTTTCTATTTGACCGTTTCGGGGAACTGCTTTACATTGACTGCGTAACAAGCCGGTTAGAGGCTTCTGTTTACAAGTATCAGCAAGAAATGGAGTTCATCGGGATGATTCATTTAGAAGGTAGTGCCTCAAGTCTTGAAGCGATCAAAACAATGCTTACGCAAGCGTATCATCCAAAAGCGAGCCATTCTCATCCGGTCATTCAGACCATCCACAGTGGCTGCGTTGTGAGGAAACCATCTGATCAGACAGACTTGGACGAAAGAGACATGTTAACGATTGAAAAGGAAATCGTCCATGGAATCTATGCACCTTTCATGGACAGTGATGGGGCGGCGCAGAAGCTCAACATATCGGTGGATACGCTCTTTTTTTATTGTCAGCATTTAATTTACAGCGGTCATTCATTCCGGAAGGATTCGCATAGAAGGTATGTCTTCTTGGAAGAGGACTTGGATCTTTTAAAAGTATTTATCAATTTACTAGAGCGAGAAGTCGCACTGAAACGCGCGGCTAAAGAAGCGGTGAAGTTAACAAATAAATTTGGGGTGAGAGAAGCATTGCGGTTATCAAAGTTTAGTCCGGGCCACGCCTACTGAAAGAAACAGGAACCTGCTTCTTTCAACTAAATCCGTCCCATCTATAGATGGGATGGATTTTTAATTTAGTTAACGGGTTGTCTCCGCTATTCTTTTGTAAACATGCCACTTAATAGCTTGACATGATTTCATTCCTTCAAGAGACACTTACAATCGGTGATTCAGACCACTTGAATCCGCCCTCGACCTCTACTGATGGAAGTTTCCTTTATATATTAAATAAGTTCATTGATGAGACGGGGGAGAAGAGCGATGGATAACACACAGATGGAGCTGATGACATGGTGCATTTCCAAAATGGCGATGATAAACAACATGATTGAAATATAAAGCTGCAGCCCTTTTAAAAGCCATGGTTTTTGCTCGAAAAGCAAATCGCCTAAGACAAAGAGGGCAAAAATGAACAAGTTGGCTCCGATTATGATAGGTAACGGGAGATTGATTACGTTTAACTGGAAGAAGACGAGCAGGCCGAGCGATGATAACGCCGCTGTTTTCATGGTTGTAGTGATTAATCGTTTTTTCACATTTACACCTTCATTTTTAAGTCATTGGTACACATGTTTATTGGTTGAAAAATTAAATTTCATGGACGATTGGAAACTTGTGGATCAGTCTCTATTGGTTCGTGCTATATATTTGCTGTTGATTTACTTTATTTTATACGAAAGCCATTTTATCCCAAAAGGTTTTCGTGACAAACTTAACAACAATTTTACATTTCCGTTCCTCTGGCGTGACTGCGACTGCCTTCAGTATTTTATATGTATGAATAGGCTGTCCTATTATCGGAATATGAAACCGATATCGAAGGACTGCTTAGGGAAGCGAAAAAGAAAAGCTTTCTGCATGAAGATTATATACGTTTCCCGAAAAGCATACAATGCCTTATGAATCTATTTGAAAAATAGGAAGATTCTCAGAGGTTGAGAGGGAGAGACGCGCATATATATGGAGATGGCATAAAGGGGCATCCATGGGAGGGGAAGAACAGTGATTAACGTCTTGTTTTTTGGCGATCCGGGAATTGATGATGCAGCCGCACTGATGTATGCTTTATCCCATCCAAACATCAATCTTGTCGGAGTGGTGGCGGGATACGGAAATGTAGAGCAAGAAGCTGCAGCGAAAAATACGGCTTATTTATTGAAATTGGCGAATCGCGAAGATATTCCTTTAATAGGGGGAGCGAAGGGTCCTTTTTCGGGGGAGTTTGTGGAGTACTACCCTGAAATCCACGGGCCGGAAGGGTTGGGACCCATCAGCCTGCCTCCGAATATAAAAGGCGAATTCTTGAATTTTAATATAGTGTTCGAAGTGATACAACAATACGGGGATGATCTGGTCATCGTAGATGTAGGACGCTCCACCAGCCTGGCGATTGCTTTTTTGCTTGCAGGTAAAGAAACGATGAACAACGTGAAAGGATATTATATTATGGGAGGAGCATTTCTCGTCCCGGGGAATGTAACGGAATTGGCTGAAGCGAACTTTCATGGTGACCCGATTGCATCAGATCTCTTGATGGAACAAGCGCGTAATGTCAGCCTTTTTCCTTTAAATGTGACGAACAAGGCAATTGTTACGCGTGAAGTAATGGACTTGATTACAAAGGAAAGCCAGAATCCCTTCAAGAACGTCTTAAAAAGTATTTTTGATTATTATTCAAACGCGTACGAAAAGCTGGTACCGGGCATTAACGGCAGTCCGTTTCATGACGTATTCGTACTGAGTGCGATTGCTAACGAGGGGATGGTTCAATATTTACAACGCAAAGTGGATGTGGATATCGGCGGAGAGGCAAAAGGAGTGAGTATCGCTGATTTCCGTCCTTCACTTTCCCCGCAGGATTCAAAACGATTGGTAAAAATCGCAGTGGAGTTTGAGTATGAACGATTTCTTCAAGATTTTATCAAAACGATGACAAGCAAAGGGAAGTCTTGATAGTGCTTACAATTATCCATCCTGATGCCCGAAATAACCATTTGACTGGGTGAAAGCAGGGTGATATAGTTATATTAACTGTTTGCTTCGTATATAAATTTGAATGTCACGTAGTCGTTTTCATGAAGTGATGAAGTAATTCTCACTTTGGACGTACTGGTTAGATTGAATTTATGTAAGTAGTAACATGTTATATTTTTTCATGTTTTTAGGAGGTTTATCTACTATGCAAGGTAAAGTAAAATGGTTTAATGGTGAAAAAGGTTTCGGTTTCATTTCTGTTGAAGGCGGAGACGATGTATTCGTACACTTCACAGCCATCCAAGGTGAAGGCTTCAAAACTTTAGAAGAAGGTCAAGATGTTTCTTTCGACATCGTTGAAGGTAACCGTGGACCTCAAGCAGCTAACGTTGTAAAATTATAATCTGACGAATAGAACATAATTCGAGCAGTCCAGTCCATGGGCTGCTTTTTCATTATTCAAAAGAGGATAGGGGTAAAGTATGAGTGAGACATTATTATTGATTGACGGCTTTAATTTACTGAGCCGCTGCTATTTTGCAACGGCTTACGGGCGGGACGAAGCAAGTCTTGCTAAAAACGGTGCGGGATTATACATAAATGGCTTGCGCGTCATGATGACGAAAATGGTGTCATTCGTGAGTCTATATCAGCCCACCCATCTTGTTGTCGCATGGGACGTAAAGCGAAACGAAACGAATCGAAAAAGCCTGTTTGAAGGCTATAAAGAAACGAGAGCGGAATTACCGGCTCCGCTTATTCAACAGTATGAAACGCTGACATCCGTGTTTGATGAACTAGGAGTGGCGCAAATGTCACTGGAAGGCCATGAAGCGGACGATGTCATTGGGGCATTGGCCAAAAAATGGAGTAAGGAAAAAGGAAAACCTTGCTTTATTTACAGCAATGACCGTGATTTGTTTCAATTGTTGGATGAATACGTGTCACAAATTGTTGCGGTGAAGAGCCAGGGAGATACGATTTATTCATTGAAGCATTTCCGTGATGAATTTGGAATCGAGCCGTCCCAGTGGATTGACGTAAAAGCGCTGCTAGGTGATAAATCAGACAATGTGCCGGGTGTTGCCGGAGTGGGAGATAAAGCAGCTCTTCCGCTCATTCAGCAATACGGTTCTGTTGAAGGGCTTTATAACCAGTTAGAAGAGCTGGATCCTGCTTTCAAACGTTATAAGAAAAAACTGCAAGCGGGAGAAGAAATGGCCAAGCTTAGCAAGGTGCTTGTGACGATAGAGACAGCGATGCCGGAAATACAAGAGCTTCCATTCGAAAAGATTCACTTTTCTTACGAACAAGATATTTGGCAACAGCAGTGCAAACAGTTAGAATTAAACATTAAGATTATGTAATTTTCTTTTCTTTAAAAGGAGGGTAATGGCATGCAGCCAATTAATAAAGATGCTGTTCAAAAAAGATTGGAGAGCTTTTTTCAACAAACGGTATATGTCCATCTGGAAACAACAAACGGTGCATATGCTGCACATTTTAACGACCAGGTTATCAATGTAGGTGCGTTCATCCGCAATGCAGCCGTAAACGTCAAGCAAGGAAAAATTACGGGTGAAGGCCCGTTTCGCGTTGGATTGGAACTGGAACTTGGATGGGTGTATGCCGAAGGATTGACCGATTGGGAGCTGGATGATGAAGGGCGCCTTTTGCTCGCAGGACACAATCGGGATGGCCAGTTGGCCGTTGCTTTGCAAATAAGTGAAAAGCCGTTTGTATAAGAAAGGAGAATTAGAATATGGAAATGAAAGGTCATATACTTGTTGTATTCCCTCATCCGGATGATGAAGCATTCGGTGTGGCTGGTACGGTCGCATTAGCCCGAAAAATCGGAACACCCGTTACATACGTGTGCGGGACATTGGGAGAAATGGGCCGTAATATGGGCCGCCCTTTGTTTGCTAATCGTGAAACATTGCCGAAAATTCGTAAGAATGAGTTGGAGGAAGTTGCTCGCGTACTTGACATCCAAGATTTGCGTATGCTCGGATTGCGAGATAAAACGCTGGAGTTTTTAGACGAAGAAGAATTCGCCGGCAAAATGAAAGCTATCATTGATGAAGTGAAACCTACATACATTATTACACATTATCCAGGCTATGCTGTTCATCCTGATCATAACGCGACAGGTGCGGCTGTTGTTCGCGCTGTTTCCAAGATGCCGAAAAGTGAACGTCCGGTCGTGCTGGCGCACGCGTTTTCAAACGACTGCCGTGAAGTGTTGGGAGAGCCGGATGTTGTGATTCATATCGATGAAGTAAAAGACACGAAAATCGCTGCCTTGCAAGCACACCGCTCGCAAATCGAGGGGATGATCGGCAGCATCAAAACGGAAGATTTATTGAACAGTCCGTTTGTGACAAGGCTTTTAGCCAAGGAAGAGTTTTGGACATATCGCTTTAAGTAATGAGAGGAATGAACAGATAGTATGAAGAAGCAACGAGTGTTATTCATCGGAGCAGGACGAATGGCAGAAGCCATTGCTGCAGGGCTGATGAAAACGGGAAGTTCTAAAATCGAAGAAATCATTATGTCAAATCAGCGTGATGACCAAAGGCTGAAGCGCTTAAAGCAAAAGCTCGGAGTCACGACGACCCATAATTGGCGCTTTGAAGTGGCAAATTCGGATGTGATCGTATTGGCTGCACCGCCTGCGGCCCATCAAGAACTGCTTGCGGAGCTTTCAGGCTTTTTGACGGGACAGTTTGTGGTCACCATTGCGGCAGGCATCGGTCCATCTTTCCTCGAGGAGTCGTTGCCGCTGCATACGCCGGTTGCCTGGATCATGCCGAACACTGCAGCGACGATTGGACAATCTATTTCGCTTTATGCAATGGGATCATCGGCAACGGATGAACACAAAAAAGTATTGCATATGCTGTTAAAGGGTATGGGAGAATCACAAGAATGTACGGAAGAAGAAATCCATCATCTAACGGCCATTACGGGAAGTGCGCCGGCCTTCTTTTATCAATTTGCCGAACATTTAATTGATGCGGCCAAAGGGTATGGAGTGGAAGAAAAAGTTGCTTCTAATCTTGTCGTTCAAATGCTTTACGGATCTGCCTTGATGCTGAAAAAAGAAAAGCAGCCGGCAGCATTGCGGGAGCAAGTGACCACTCCAGGCGGCGCAACGGCGGAAGGGTTGAAGGTGTTTGCTGAGCAGCAGTTCGGTGAAATTGTCCAGAAAGCGGTTGAAGCGACCAACAAAAAGGCTCTTGGAAAATAAGAAACCCTTGATTCTACTGGGATTTTATGAATAACTCTTTTAAGGAGAGGGTTCAAAAGGCATGTTTTTCTCTTTTGAATCCTCTTCTTTTTTGTGTTGTTTTCTAGGAGAGATGTGTGGTCATAAGGAGCGCGCTTTTTAATCAATGAAAATATTTATCATATTCATTGTAGAGAGAAGAAATTTTTTTTTGTGATTGAAAGGTAAATAGTTACATATTTCTGTTATAGTAGTAAGAGAGAAATTAAATGTAACGAAGGTGAAGAGGATGGAATTTTTCCAAGTACTTTTGCCGATTTTCGGGATTTTTGCCCTCGGATTTATCGGACAAAAGAAGATTGGATTTGAAACGAAAACCATTTCAACGATGGCGCTCTATTTAATGTCACCGGTACTTGTATTCCGGACATTTTATACGACGGAATTTGATTTGAATTATTTGTATATGACCATGTACACGTTTGCGCTTTGTTTTGTCATTATTATCATCGTGTATCTGATTGCATTTGTCCGGAAGTATTCGACGGTTGAAACATGCGGCATGATTTTGGCTTCCGCTTTTATGAACAACGGCAATTATGGAACGCCGGTCGTCCTTTTGTTGTTTGGAGCGGCAGGATTGGATTATGCGATTGTATTGATGGTCATTCAATCCCTTGTGATGTGTACGGTAGGGGTTTATTATGCGGCAAAGGGAAGTCCGGAGGGGAAAGGAGTACGATCCGCCATTCGTGCCGTCCAGCGTATGCCAATGGTATATGCTGCTCTCCTCGGGGTTGTATTCCAATTGTTCCATGTCCCCCTTGGCAGTTCTGTTCAGCAGGCTGTTGATTTAGTGGCGGACGCAGCCATTCCTACCATTATGATTGTGCTCGGAATGCAGCTTGCCAAGATCTCAATCGGCAACTTGGCGAAAGATAAAATATCTTTGTCACTCCTTTTAAGGCTTGCGGTTTCTCCGATGATCGCCTACATGTTGACATTGTTCCTCCCAGTAGACGATATGATGAAGCAAATCATGATTATTATGGCTGCTATGCCGACAGCGGCGAATACGACGATGTATGCACTGCAGTTCAATACGGAGCCAGATTTCGTTTCAAGTGCCACACTTATCAGCACATCGCTTAGCCTGGCGACATTGCCTGTCATTTTTATGATTGTGCTTTAAGAAAAGCGGAGGCGACTGTTCAGCTCGTGAAGGAAATAGGGATTGATCCATAAGGCGTTTTTTGCCTTATGAGAGCAATCATCTTTTCCACAGCGAGCTAGGAGCCACAGCTGGACAATGAGGAAAAGTGGAGTTAATAAACCTTAAACACATAATCAGAATGCTTTTTTTGTTGAAAGGACCCGTCATTGAATCCTATATTTTACTGGATTCTTATGACGGGTCCTTTCTTTTTTTTATTGCTGCACATGTAAACTCCGGTATAAAAAGGCGGCAAATTGGGCACGTGTCGTCGAATTGTTCGGTTTGAACGACCCGTCTGTATATCCGGTGGTTACATGGTTAGAGGCAAGGGCATCCACGTATTCTTTGGCCCAGAAAGAAGTTGGGATGTCCTTAAATTCTTTTATTGAAGAGGCTTGCAGTTGAAAGGCAAGCGTAAAAATTTTGGCCATTTGTGCACGCGTCAGCTCTTTTTCGGGATGGAACTTTTCTCCCTTTTGGAAGATGCTCATTTGCGTCAATTTGGCGATCGCATAATAGGCTTCATGCGTATTCGGGACATCTTTGAAGCCAGGATCCAACGGCATGGATTTGTCCAAAATGAGAGACCCGACAAGCATGCTAGCTGCATCGGCTCTTGTAATCGCGTCATTCGGCTCATATGTGTGGGGATCTCTGTTTTGTAAGATGTCCTTATAGGCAAGATAATAAATTTCTTTTGCAGCCCAAAATTCATTCGGGACATCGTTAAAGACAGCCGAAATGTTGGATTGCCTCAAAAATTCAGATGCCATGAACGCATATCCATCCAAGGAAGGGTGAATATCTTGTGCATTAGGCAAATAAGCGGCAGGATATGTGTCAAATAAGTTTTCAAATGAGATATAAACCGTCCCATTTTCCCCCGACGTTAACATGAGTGCATTGTTAATAAGAGCGTTCATCATGCGAAGGACGCGTTCTTGATCCGTGTTCTCCAAGTGGGGAAACGGATAATAATATCCGAGCACATATACTTTCGCATATGGATTCATCACCGAAATATGTTGCAAGATGGCATTCACATTTTCAGTCACTTGATTGATAAGCATTGGTACTTTTGTAGAGTCAATTGTCACTTTTCCATTTTCATAATCAAAGTTGGCTTCCCGTAAAAAATCATTCGCGCCGACATGGATTGTAATCATGTCAGCCTTTGTGATGGCTTCTTGAATGGTCGACGATTTTCCCATTTTGTTCGTTTCGATATCATGAAGTAAATCACTGGACGTATAGCCGGAAATGGCGAATTCTTTCGTAAAAGCGCCGAGTTGGCCTTTTTTATCCAGGTAATCAGCGACGAAATCAGCATAGCCTTTATCCCATTGTCGGTATGGTGTCTGTCCAGCCGTCAGTGAATCACCTAGTGCTACATAATGAATGCCTTCCTTTGTACTTGCTGAAGCCGGGGATAATCCTCCGAGTACAAGAATGAATGCCAACAACAGTTGGCCCCATTTATTCAATCTTTTATTCAATTTTTTATCTCCTCTCATTGTAAAAATGTCTTTTTCTATCTTGCATACCACTATGATAAAAACCTTTTTCGAACGTCAGGGCTTGGAACCATGCATTCGTCTTTCTGGCCGAACCATTTATATCGGTTTTTCGCAATCAGGTCATAGACTATATCGCGTATTGGTTTAGGAATGAGGATGAGTGCATATAACAATGGCCAGCCGCCCTTTAATTCGCGGGCAATTTTTAGGGCGGCGGTTGATTTCGTGTAGATACGATTTCCTTTTGCATAGACCATGCTATTGAATGTATCGGTTGGAAGATCCCATTTTGTAAGTAAATCTTGCCCGGATTTCGATTGCAAGGAGGCGAATGAAAAATGCGCTTTCGGATCCCGCTTTATAATAAATTGCACGGCTCCGTCGCAAAAATTGCAAACACCGTCAAATAGGATAATTCGCTCCATTGGCTTCTCCCTCTCATCTAGGAAATTTCTTCATCATTCAATGATATCATAGGTTGATTTTCATAATACAATGTATTTTTTCCTTAAATGCCCAGTTATATATTGACACATGGATTCGAAAAAAGTGAATTTATAATTAATTAAAAAATAAATAAAAGGATGAAAATAAAAGGACTCGTCTGGATACACTAATGATCACGGAGGTGGACGTGATGAAGGAAGAGTTATCTAGTGCAGAAAGTGTAAGAGAACTATCAATGGATACGCCGCTCAATCCTGATTTTTCAATGAACTTTCAACCAAGAAGCGAAAATCCATACGCAGCCCAGACCTATTCCCCGGGAGATTCGATCGAAGAACATCATATGGTAGAAGAAGCGAACCAAATGATATCAGCGAAAGAATTGGGACAGCAAAACAATAATTCCTAAAGATAGGGCAGCAGAAAACGGTGGGAAACCACCGTTTTCTGCTGCCCTATCAAATGAAGCGTCTCGAAAAACACAGCTAAGAAAAGAAATTTCCTGAAGCTTCATTTGATTGAAAACAATCTATTTGATTAATAAGTTTTGATTAAGTCAGTTCCTGTTTCATTTTTGAAAAACGTTTTGTTGTCTTTTGGTAAGTGATTGTTTAATCCTTTTTAGTTGCCGGTATTCGAATGTAAAAAGCAGGTCCGTCCGTTTCGTTTGTTGCCCAAATGTCGGCCTTATGGAGGGAGACGATTCGTTTGACGATGCTAAGGCCGATGCCAAACTCTCCTTTGCTGCCTTTTGAAAATGGTTCAAACAGCCTGTCCAGTACGGCTGGTTCAATATAAGGTCCGTCATTCCATATCTTCAACAGAATGAATGGTTGTTGTTGAATGATGGTCCTGTCAATGGAAATTCCAATGCGTGAGGCGGCATAACGCAATTGGTTTTCAAGCAGATTGTCAATGACCACATCCCACTGGTCTTCATCTCCTTCAATGACGGCAGGAGAGAGAAGCGTGTGTATATCCCATTCAAGGTCAACGCATGTACCTCGGAAGCGGTCTGTTGCTCTGCAAACGAGCACGGTCAAATCAATCTTGTTTCTGAGCGGTTTTTGAGTCGATAAGTAATCGAGCTTTGTCATGTATAGCAAATTCTTGATTTTCTTTTCAAGCCGCTCTGCTTCAGCTTCGATTACTTTTACAGTCCCCGGTAAGTCCCCTTTAGGATAGATGCCGTCGCTGATTGATTGAGCGTAGCTGCGGATCACCATAACAGGCGTTTTTAAGTCATGAGAAATATTTTGCAGAAGCGCTTGTTGGGCCTCGTCTTTTCGTACTAGTTTTTCCCGCATTTGTTCAATGGTGAGACCAAGCTTGCCGATTTCATCGTTTCGATTGACCGCTACAGGCTCGTGCCAATCTTGTTGTGAAATTTTTCGGACATGCTGTTCCAGTGTGACGAGTGGGCGCGTCAAATATTTGGCAAGCCAGATGGAAGGAATCCAGCTGAATAAAAATACGATCGTCATAATAAGCAAAAGCTGTTTAAAGAGCGTATACACTAAGTCATTGCGATAAGAATCGGATGTGAAAGACAGCAAGAAAGCGGGCTGACCGTTTACAGAAGCTTTTCGAATGACATAAAACAAAGTGCTTTTCCCTAAATCTTTGGAGTATCTTTCTACCACTTTCTTTTGATTGGCTGCAAGAATCTGAGTTTCTTGCAAAAATTCGGCTGGAAGGGAGCCGGAAATAAGCGAATAGCTCGAATATACAGGGAGAAGAAGATGGTCGACTGTCCGATTATCAAAGGATGATTGCTCATTAAGGCCAAAAAATCTTTCCTCTGCTCCTCCCGAGAGACCGAACTCCATTAAAGTGAGCTGCTCATTTTCGATTTTGGTGTAAATATCATCAGTAAAAAAATTTCGGAGCGTGGTTGGAAACAACACGACCAGCAATAAGGAAATAACGAGTAAGATACCTGAGATCACTAACCATATTTGCAGGGCCAACGGTTTATTTTTCATAATTTTGTCATCCTGTATCCGTAGCCGTAAATGGTTTCAACGCGTAAATCCGGCAGTTTTTTGCGCAGTCTCCTTACAAGATCGTCCACAACCCGATCTGTACCATAGTAATCTTCTCCCCATATATGATTTAAAAGTTGTTCTCGTGAAAAAGCCTGGCCTTGAGTTTGGGCTAATGTGACCAATAAGTCGAATTCCTTTGAAGTCAAATCGATGCTTTTTCCGTTTTTATAAACAAGGCGGACATTGAGGTCAATCGTATAAGGCGCTAGCGGCAAGAGATTCGATTGTTGCGGCTGATTCCCGTAAATGCGGCTAAGCAGCTTTTGAACACGAATGACAAGTTCGCGGGGAAGAAAAGGCTTGGCTAAATAATCGTCACTCCCCATTTCAAGGCCAAGAATGCGATCGATGTCTGCATCTCTTGCCGAAATGAAGATGACGGGAATGTCAGGTGAAGCCGCTTTGATTTCCCGAATCAACTGATAACCGTCAATGTCTGGCAGCATGATATCCAATATCCATAAATGGGGCGGCGGTGAAATGGATTTTTGTGCGTCTTCCCCGGTGAAAAAGGATTGCACCGTCCATCCTTCCTTTCTCAAATAGGAAGTTAACACATGGTTCAAGTTCTCCTCATCTTCCACAAGGTGAATCGTAAATGACATAATCCTCACTCCTATATATGATTGAACCCTCGAGGGCGAAGATGTTCAGTTAAAACTTCTCAACCACCATTATATATGAATCTGCAAAAACTTTTTAACGTTTAATATTGCTTTTTATTCTAGATTAACTTTTCTGTATTGCGGCTGTCCCATCATCTATAAACAGGATGCAAAAATTATTTTTTCCTAAAAGGACCTGTCACCGAATCCGTGCTTTTACTAGATTCTCATGACAGGTCCTTTTAGGAGGATGCACCAAAAGGTATGAATCATACCTTTTGGTGCATCCTCTTTGACAATTTCCCATAATCTTCTCATTTTTATCCCAAACTTATCATTTACAGTAAAACCATTAATAAGACAGATAAAAAGGTGGTTATGGGCATGGATATGAATATGAATATGAATGAAAAAATAGATGTAAAAGAGAACGAACAAACAAGAACAAGACGAAAATCGAAAGTATGGCTCTCTTCTTTGACCGGCGCTGTTTTTGGAAGCATCCTTACTCTTTACGCCGGTTCTTCGCTCGGGATGATCGATATCGCTTTCCAACCGCAAACGGACAACGCGGCAGCAACAACAAGCAAGGAATCATCGAATGGAGAAGTTCAAATTCAACAAACGTCATCCCAATCAGGCGGCATGATCGATACCATTGAACAAGTGTCCCCGGCTGTCGTAGGGGTCGTCAATTATCAGCAAGCTTCCAATTTTTATTCAAATGATCAGCAGGAAACAGAAAGCGGGACAGGCTCCGGCGTCATTTTTAAAAAGTCCGGTGACCGTGCTTATATCGTCACGAATAATCACGTCGTGGAAGGGGCCAATAAAGTAGAAATTTCTCTTATAAGCGGAGAAAAGGTTCCCGCAAAAATTGTAGGGGTAGATCCATTGACAGATTTGGCGGTTTTAGAGATGGAAAGCAAGTATGCTACGAAAATAGCGAGCTTTGGAGATTCATCCAAGCTTCGGCCGGGTGAGCAAGTAACGGCCATTGGAAATCCGCTTGGGCTTCAATTTTCCCGAACGGTTACTCAAGGCATCATAAGCGGGACTGAGCGGACGATTTCCGTTTCGACTTCACAAGGTGAATGGGATTTGAATGTCATTCAAACAGATGCGGCTATCAATCCAGGAAACAGCGGAGGCGCATTAATCAACAGTGCGGGACAAGTTGTGGGAATCAACAGCTTGAAAATTTCGCAAAGCGGGGTGGAAGGGCTGGGGTTTGCCATTCCGAGTAATGACGTCGTTCCAATTGTCAATGATTTAATGCAAGACGGGGAAGTGAAACGTCCGTACATTGGGGTAGGACTTCAAAATATCAATGAACTGCCGGACTATGTTTTAAGCGATCAGCTGCATTTGCCCCAAGAAGTGAATCAAGGGGTTGTCATCACGGCAGTAGAGCCTTTTTCTCCGGGAGCAGAAGCGGGATTGAAGGAAAAAGATGTCATTGTGTCGATAGACGGAACGAAAGTTAACAACATAGGGGAACTGAGAAAATATCTTTATACGAAAGCCACAATGGGAAAAAGTGTGGAAATGAAGCTTTACCGCGACGGGCAGCAACGGGCTATTTCTTTGAAAATGATGGAAAAGGGAATAAACCAATAGGAGTAGTTTAGAGAATAGGATAGAGCCAGCCTTTTGAAAAATAAAAAGCTCCCAAGATATATAATTATCATGGGAGCTCTTTTTACCAGAAAAATGCAGCAGCCAACGCAATACCTACGATGACTCCTAGCACGACACCATATGCGGCACCGAAACCTCCGTATCCATAAAAGCCGTAGCCAAAGCCCGGGCGACGCAGTGGTTGAATATATACTTTGTTTCTTGTCACTCTGGCAATTCGCCCATGGTGAACGTTCCCGAAGCGGTCGTTTATACGAACAACACGGCCTTGATAGCGGCAGCAAAGATTATAATAGTTTCCAACAGACATGATTTGGACCTCCTTTTCTTTAATACCATATGAAAGGAGGGACCAAGCCGTATGGACGAGTATCACATATTTCAGCGAATACAGCGAAATACACGGACACCTAATAATGATTGGAATTTTTCCGTTAATCGCTCGTGTTCATCAAGGAGGTCGTAAACCGTCGAAGGAATGCGGGCCGACAAATCAAATTCTGTGCCAAAGTCAATCGATTGATTATCTTGTTCCAGCATGTGTTCACACCCGCTTGTCACGACGGAAAACCCTGCCTGTTCCCATCGTTCTATCCACTGCTTCTCGGTGAGTATGGACTGAAAGCGGTAGAAGCCGGTGAGGAGATGTTCATCTTGTTCAGATAAATGGGGCTCTTTTATCATTTCAATGGCTAATGCCACCCCGCCCTTTTTCAGCACTCGACGGCATTCTTTCAATGAGAGGGAAAGATCGGTAAAAGCGGCGACTGACTCGAACAATACGATATCGAATGTTTCGTTGGCAAATGAAAGCTGTTCCGCGTGGCCGATTTGAGCTTTCAATGGCAAATCCATTCGTTCAAACCGCTTGTTCGCTTTTTGAACCATCGTTTCATTTAGGTCGCATGCGGTCACTTTACAGCCATACTCCCAGAAAAGATAAGCGGCGGTTTGACCCGTGCCGCAGCCGATATCCAGTATGGTGGTCGCGTTTGTGATTCCTTCTTCCGCTAACAGCTCCTTTGTCAAATGAAGCCCTCCTGGATGAGCCCCTCCAACCCCTAACAATGCCAGCATATCTGTATATTGAAGATCCATATACATCACCTCATGTTCATGTATATGACAGTGTATGGAGGATGAGTCAGAGGCGGTGAAGAATCCATTCATAAAAACGTCGATTACCTGGAATGGAAAAGAGTGTTGCCGGAACAACACTCTTTGGGCATTTGGGCTGTATTTCCTATAGAAGGTGCAGTCCATGCTGTTGGATTTTATTCATAATCTGTTCGTGCTTTACTTGGTTCTCGTCATATTCAATCTTTACTTCGCCGTCTTCCATATCTACCAATGCTCTTTCAATGCCGTCCATTTGCACTAGAATGGATTCTAATGTTTGAATGGCTTGATCTGTTGTGGCTTCTTTTACGCGAATCGTTGTGTCTGCCATTGGTCTCCCATCCTTTCCGCTTATTCGTTATAGTTTGAGTTTGAAGAAATAGACTTCTCCTGTTGTATATATACCCTGCAGCAGTCAAAATATGCGGGTAGTTGAATGGAAGGGGATAGCAGGAAGGGATGCAGCTGATGAATGGCTGATAAGAAAAAAGCCAGCTCTGATAAGCTGGCCCAGTGGACACTATCCTTTTACATCAATCCGGTTCCCGAGCGTCGGATGCGGAGCCGGAACCGTCATTTGCTGGAGCATATTTGCCATCGCCTGTCCGTTTGCTTCAGCAGTTTCCATGACTTTTTTCATAAGGGAAACGTCGACTTGCTGATGTAGATTTGCTTGCTGCATACCGATTGAGAGCGCTGCGATATCCATTTTTATGCCTCCTGAGTAAATAGTTTCTTCTATCACTATTTTAGCAAGCAAACGATTGTAATACGAGAAAAAGATAGTGTTAAGAAAGCATCGCAGCCATGTCTTCTTCGACATCGCCAATCAGTTTTAAATTGAATGTTTCTTGCAGCACTTGCATCACGCCTGGCGAGATAAATTCAGGCGGTTTTGGCCCGATGCGGATGTCTTGGATGCCAAGGCTGAACAATCCTAGTAAAATGGCAACCGCTTTTTGTTCAAACCATGAAAGGACGATGCTGACTGGCAGTTCATTGACTTCACATTCGAATGCATCTGCTAATGCTAACGCAATCTTGACGGTTGAGACAGAGTTATTGCATTGGCCTAAATCAATATATCTTGGGATATCGGTTCCCGGTACAGTTCCGTAATCAACGTCATTGAAGCGGAATTTACCGCATGAAGTCGTTAAAATGACCGTTTCTGGCGGTAAGGATGTTGCCAATGATCGGTAATATTCGCCGCCTTTACCTGGTGCATCACAGCCTGCGATAACGAAGAAACGCTGGATTTTTCCGTCTTTAACGGCTTGAATGATTTCAGGTGCGAGGCCAATGACGGTTTCGTGGTGGAATCCAGTCATTAATGTTTCTTCAGATTCAATATTGGCTTCAGGCAGTTGAAGCGTTCGTTCAATCAATGGCGTAAAATCATCATTTACGATTTTTTGGACGTTTTCTAATCCCGCTACTTCGTAAGAGAACATCCGATCTGCGTACGTACCCTTAATCGGCATTACGCAGTTTGTCGTCGCCAAAATAGCACCAGGGAATTTTTCGAACAAACGGCGCTGGTCATACCATGCTTTCCCGATATTCCCTTTTAGATGTGCATATTTTTTAAGTTGCGGATAGCCGTGTGCCGGAAGCATTTCTGAGTGGGTGTAAATGTTGATGCCTTTTCCTTCCGTTTGTTTCAACAGTTCTTCAAGCGCAAATAAATTATGTCCCGTAACGACGATGGCTTTTCCTTCAATTTTATTTTGCGACACTTTGATAGGCTGCGGAATGCCTAGACGTTCTGTATGGGCTTTATCGAGCAGCTCCATTACACGCACAGCTGATTGGCCCACTTTCATCGCCATATCGATATGTTCCTGCGCATTAAAGTTTGAGTTTGTAAGGGTCATATACAGCGCTTCATGTGTCGTCGCATCCACAAACGGATCTGTATAACCTAATTGATTCGCATGTGTGCGGTATGCGGCAATCCCTTTTAGTGCAAAAATAATCGTATCTTGTAAACTGGCTACCGTTTCATCTTTTCCGCATACACCAATAATTTTACAGCCGCCTGTTGGCGTTTGTTCGCATTGATAACAAAACATTGTTTTTCCTCCTCTAGGAACCTTTTTGTTATTTACATGGTACCAGACAAAAAAAGGGGATTCTGTGAAGTACATCACACCTGATGGAAGTTTTCTTTATCATTTAGCCGCCATTAAAAAACTGGTATGATAAGTTAATATGAGTAAAAAAGAGGGGACGAAATGAAAATCATCGGAATCGTACTTGCTGGAGGTATGTCGAGAAGATTCGGCCGACCAAAGGCGTTTGCTGTATATAAGGAAAAATATTTTTATGAGTGGGCAAAGGAAGCGTTGAAGCCCCATACCAATGAGCTGGTCATTGTCAGTCACCCTGACTTAAAGAAGGAATTTGAACGGAACGGAGATGAACATATCGAAAAGGACATTGCCCAATTCCAAGGAAAAGGGCCGTTAGCCGGCATTTATACAGTAATGAAGGCGTATGAAGGGGAGTGGTATGCGGTGCTTCCTTGTGACACGCCGAAAATGAACCCTCTCATCATGGGAAAAATTAAAAACTTTATAAGAGAAGATGTGGAAGCGGTTGTTCCGGTGATTAATGGAAAGTTCCAGCCGTTAATTGCCATGTACCATAAACGGACCCAGTCCATCATCGGGGAACGGCTCGTTGAGGGAGATTACAGAGTAAGCTCCCTTCTGGACCGCTGTCGTGTTCGCTGGGTGACGGAGAAAGAGCTTCAGGTTGACGGAGAAGAGTTTGAAAACATTAATGACGAAATCGCTTTTCAATCGTTGCTGGACGATCGGGAGGTGTGATATATTTTTTCCTATTCATCCTTAAAAGGGCCTATCTATAACAGCAGGTTCAGCCGTATCGATCGTGTTTTTTCTTTGGCGATTAATATAAGCCTAATAAAATGATCCCTCATCTGTGGACATGGCTTTCAGAAACGCTATGATTGGAAATTCCATTTAGAGTATGGTACAATTTATTCCACTGATGATGTTGAAAAGAAAATTTGTTATAGATCATGGATAAACACAAAAGGGCTCTTAATGGATTAAGGGCCTTTTGTGATTGTTCATCGTAGCCATTGATAAAGCCCTATAATAAGGGGGAGTATAAGATAATCCTGAATGGGGAGAGACAGTTATGAACAGTTTAACTTACGATCACCTGCAGCGCCCGCTGCGCGATTTGCGTATTTCTGTGACAGATCGCTGCAATTTCCGCTGTACATACTGTATGCCGGCGGAAATTTTTGACCAGGACTATGCCTTCATGCCACGGGATCAGCTTCTTACATTTGAAGAAATTGAACGGTTAGCGTCCATTTTTGCCAAGCTCGGCGTGAAGAAAATTCGCTTAACCGGCGGAGAACCCTTAATGCGCAGAGATTTGCCCGTTTTAATTAAAAAGTTAATGGATATTGACGGGATTGAAGACATTGGTTTAACGACAAACGGCGTTTATTTAGTGAAGCACTCGGCTGCTTTAAAAGCCGCAGGTTTACAACGGGTGAATGTCAGCCTTGATGCGATGGATGATGAAGTGTTTAAGAAAATTAATGGCCGGGGTGTCAGCACGAAAGCGGTATTGAACGGGATAGAAGCCGCCCTTAAAGCCGGTCTTGCCGTAAAAGTGAATATGGTCGTGAAAAAAGGAATGAATGACCAAGAAATCATTCCAATGGTTTCTTACTTCAAAGAAAAAGGTATTACCTTGAGGTTCATTGAATTCATGGATGTAGGCAGCACGAACGGCTGGAATTTTGAACAAGTCGTGTCCAAAAAAGAAATATATGAGAAGATTCATGCTGTCTATCCGCTTGAACCGGTAGACCCCAATTATTTTGGTGAAGTAGCTAAGCTTTATCGCTATAAGGGAACAAATACCGAAGTCGGATTCATTACGTCTGTCTCAGAATCGTTTTGTTCAAGCTGTACACGGGCCCGTATTTCAGCGGAGGGCAAGCTGTACACATGCCTATTTGCGACAAAAGGCTTTGATTTAAAAACGCTTGTGCGTTCAGAGGCAACGGATGAAGACATAAGCAAAACGGTGACGGAAATATGGAATGAGAGAAAAAATCGTTATTCCGACGAACGAACAGAAGAAACGGCCAAAAACCGGAAGCGAATTGAAATGTCGTACATTGGGGGATGAAAAGAAAAGCCGAGGCGACTGTTTAGCTCGTGACGGAAATAGGGATTGATCGAGAAGGCGCTTTTTGCCTTATGAGAGCAATCATCTTTTCCACAGCGAGCTAGGAGCCGGAGCTAGACAGCTAAGGAACGAAGCCTAAAACCGCAACGTCCTGTTGCAACGGCTTCATTTGCACATCCATGTGCTTCAAGCTCCGGTGACTGTTCAGCTTTGAGAGGCATCGGAGCTTGAAATAAGTGACTGTCCCGTAAGTCTCTAATTAAATCGCAAAAATTGATTTTTACTGAAAGGCCCCGTCATATAATCCCTTGGTTTTACTGGGTTTTCATGGCAGGGCCTTCCAGGAGGATGGCTTAAAAGGTATGCTTTTTATACCTTTTGAGTCATTCTCTTTTCACGAAGAAATACACTTCAATTACATATTATTTTATAGATGAAGGAAGGGCATCAGCGTGAACGATCGATATTCCAGACAGGAACTCTTTTCATCGATTGGAAAAGAGGGGCAGAAAAAGATAGCGGACAAGCATGTCCTTATTGTCGGTGCGGGAGCATTGGGGACGGCTGGTGCAGAAGGGCTTGTGCGCGCGGGAATCGGCAAGCTGACAATCGTGGATCGTGATTATGTCGAATGGAGCAATCTTCAGCGCCAGCAGCTTTACGATGAAGAGGATGCCAATGCGAAACTGCCAAAGGCGATGGCAGCGAAAGCCCGCTTGGTCAACGTGAATTCGAATGTGAAAATTGACGCGCATGTCATGGACGGGACCGCAGCGAAGTTGGAACCGCTTTTACATGATGTCCATCTCATTTTGGATGCGACAGATAATTTTGATACAAGAATGGTCATCAATGATCTTTCCCAAAAGCATGATATTCCATGGATTTACGGAGCTTGTGTCGGCAGCTTCGGGATGAGTTATACGATTATTCCTCAGAAAACGCCTTGTCTTCATTGTTTGCTTGAGCATGTACCCATTGGCGGAATGACGTGCGATACGGCCGGCATTATCAGCCCTGCCGTCCAAATGGTCGTGGCGTATCAGTTATCCGAAGCGCTGAAATTACTGGTGGAAGATGAAGAGTCGTTAAGACAAACGCTTGTATCATTTGATTTATGGAAAAATCAGTATACGGCCGTAAAGGTGGGGAAGGTAAAAAAAGAGACATGCCTTTCTTGCGGCAACGACCGGACATATCCGTTTCTTGCATTTGAGAATCAAGCAAAAACAGAGGTGCTGTGCGGACGGGATACGGTGCAGATTCGCCCGCCGAAACCGGTGCAGTACGATTTGAAAAGATTAGCCGGGCAGCTGGCGCATGAAGGAATCGTAGAACAAAATCCCTATCTCCTGTCATTGACGCTTGAAACTTCAAGACTGGTCATTTTTCGAGACGGGCGCGTGTTTGTCCATGGAACGAAGGATATTGATGCAGCCAAGACGCTATATCACCGATACTTAGGTTGAATACATAGATGGTAAAAAATATAAAAAAAGAAGCATTGGAGTGAGAGAAATGGTAGAACGAAGAAAGCCGATTGCTGTAGCTGAAGCCGTAGAGCATGTGATGAACTTTGCGAAAGAAGGAGCCCTTGAGTGGGTTAGGTTGGAGGATAGTTATGGCCGTTTTTTAGCGGAAAATTTGACAGCCGATCATGATGTGCCGCCGTTTGACCGCTCACCGTATGACGGATTTGCCATTCGATCAGAAGATACCGTGCATGCCAACCTGGAAAATCCGGTAGAATTTGAAATCGTGGGCCATATAGGGGCAGGTGCCGTATTTAGCGGAACAATCGGTCCCTTCCAAGCTGTGCGCATTATGACAGGGGCGCAAATTCCAAGCGGAAGCGATGCGGTTGTGATGCTTGAAATCACACAAGAAAGAGAAGAAGATGGCCAACATTATATGTCCCTGAAACGGGTCGTAAAATGCGGTGAGAATCTGTCTCTTAAAGGAGAAGATGTAAAAGAAGGGGAAACGTTAGTTCCAAAAGGGACAATGATTAACCCGGGAACAATGGCGCTGCTTGCGACATTCGGTTACGCTCATGTACCGGTAGCAAAAAAGCCGGTCATCGGTGTGCTGGCGACGGGGACGGAGCTGCTTGAAGTTCATGAACCGCTTGAACCGGGCAAAATACGCAACAGCAACGCGTATATGATTCTTTCTCAAATTGTGCGATCGGGAGCTGCTTCCAAATATATCGGTAAAGTAACAGATGATTTTGAAGAAAGTTTTGCATCCGTTGAAGCGGCATTTCAAGAGGTAGATATACTCATTACGACAGGCGGCGTATCTGTAGGGGACTATGACTATTTGCCGGCGATTTATGAGCGGTTGGGAGCGAATGTGTTGTTCAATAAAGTGGCTATGAGACCGGGAAGTGTAACGACCGTTGCCGAGTTGAACGGAAAATTGCTGTTTGGATTGTCGGGAAATCCGTCTGCTTGTTATGTCGGATTCGAGTTATTCGTCCGTCCGGTTGTCCGCACGTTTTTATTTTCATCGAAGCCCCATTTGCAAATGGTAGAAGCAGAGTTAGGGGCTGATTTTCCAAAGCCGAACCCATTTGCAAGATTTGTACGAAGCAAGTTGTCATATGAAGGCGGGAATGTATTTGTTGCTCCTTCGGGACTTGATAAATCCAATGTCGTCTCATCCTTGGCTGATGCGAACGCGCTGATGGTACTGCCCGGCGGGACGAGAGGATATGAAAAAGGGATGAAGGTAAAGGCATTATTGCTCGAAGACCAGTTGGGATGTGAGTGGCCTTGGGGAGAAAACCTTTCATCTTCCAGATCGTAGGGTATCAAAATAGCGGTAAAACAACGCTTACAGAGAAGCTCATCGAGAGATTTACGCAGGAAGGGCAGCGTGTCGGAACGATTAAGCACCATGGCCATGGAGGAATGCCCGCTTTCGGTGACGAACAAAAAGATACGTTTCGGCATAGAGAGGCGGGAGCCCTGGTCACAGGTGTGGAAGGAGCAGGAATGCTCCAAATTCATGCGAGAAAAGAAGAGTGGACCTTAAAGGATGTGGTTAGCCTATACGAAGCGTTTTCGATGGATGTGATTTTAATAGAAGGCTATAAACAAGAAGCCTATAAAAAAATTGTTCTCATTCGTTCAGAGGAAGACCTTTCGTTGCTTCATAAATTAAAGAATATCATATGCGTAATCAGTTGGGTTCCCCTTTCTCCTATTGTAAGCGATGCGTATCCGGCATTTCATATAAAGGATGAACAAACATATGTAGAATGGCTCATAGAAAGGATGAGAAAAAGCCGTGAATAAACCATTATTTGAAGTAATCGACCAGCCAATCGATGTACAAGAAGTCATCGATAAGGTGGTAAGAAGGGAAGCGGGAGCGGTCACGACGTTTATTGGCACCGTCAGAGAATTTACAAAAGGCAAACGAACATTGTATTTAGAGTATCAGGCATATGAAGCGATGGCAGTCAAAATGCTCGCCAAAATCGGGACGGAAATTCAAGAGAGGTGGCCTGATGCCAAGACGGCCATCACCCATCGGACAGGCAGATTAGATATTTCTGATATTGCCGTCGTCATTGCCGTTTCCACGCCTCACCGAAAAGATGCGTACGACGCGAACGAATATGCGATTGAGCGGATTAAACAAATCGTGCCCATTTGGAAAAAAGAGCATTGGGAAGATGGAGACTTGTGGATTGGTGACCAGCTGGAGCAAACGCCATATCCAACAGGGAAACCGGAAATGGAGGAGAACAAATGATTACCATTTTGTTATTTGCCCATCTTCAAGAACAATTCGGAACAGAGAAAATCACTGTTCATGAGACGGAATTAACGGTTGGAGAGCTGAAAGAAAGGTTAAAAGCAGAATACAACTGGAATGATGGCCAGCGGGTGATGGTCGCCATCAATGAAGAGTATGCAATGGATGAGGATATTATCAAGACTGGCGATACGGTGGCATTGATTCCGCCTGTAAGCGGCGGCTAATTTTATAACGGGCCATTGCTTTAAGGGAAAATCTCACACAGCGTGGCTGTCCCATAAGTTCTAAACAGGCCGCAAAATGCTTTTCACTGAAAGGCCCCGTCACTGAATCCTTGATTTTACCGGATTCTCATGACAGGGCCTTAATGGTTATGCTGCCATTTTTTCAGATTCTCGGATATCCCCAGTTGTTTTAATTTTATAGTTTTTAAAGAAAAGAGAACCGAGGAAGCCGACAATGGCACTTATTACAGCGCATAGGATAGCACATACGGTCACTTTTAACGGATCGTTAAAGCCGTACATAACAGCCAATCCGGCAATTGGTGTGGCTGTACCTGGTGCGTTATTGATCAGTCCGAACATGGAGATAATGATTCCGGACGCTGCCCCACCGATGAAATTCGTGACATAAATCGGAATAGGGTTAGCGGAAATAATATCGGCTTGTGTGAGCGGTTCGATGGCAACAGCAATCGTTGTCCGGCGGTCACCGAATTTCATGCGATCGAACAACACGTAGTTCATAAAGGATGAACCCATAACAGATAAGGCGCCTATCGCCATCGGCAGTCCTGTTAGGCCCAGCATCGCTGTAAGAGCCATAGAACTTAGCGGCGCTGTCGCAACGACCGTTATCACACCGCCAAGGACAATTCCCATAATAATCGGGTTACTGTTTGTTGTTTCAGTAATGATTCCTCCGATATTTAACAATGTAGCATCGACAACGGGTTTGATGCCGACGCCAATTAAGCGGACAAGAGGGGCCGCAAGCAAGATGGTCACAATTAAGTCCAATCCTGCAGGCATTCTTTTTTCGATCTGTTTAACAAGGAAAGCGACGATATATCCCGCAAAAAAGCCTGGCAATAAACCTAAGCCGGCACAAGATACACCAAGCATCAGCGCATATACGGGCGATACTCCCAGCGCAAGTGCTACCAATGATGCTGCCGCAACGCCGCCCATGCTTCCCGCTGCTTCACCCACTTCACCTAAAAAGGAAATCCCAACTAAATCTCCGCCTACATATTTTTGGAAAGCTTCTACAAGAAAGGCTGCACAAGCTGCATTCGCCAGCGCTCCCATCGCTTTCATTCCCTTAGGTGCTTTATAGCTAAAAAGTGTAAACAAGCTTAAGACAAATAAAAGTAAAGCGGTTCCTTTAATAATTTCCATGATGAATGCTCTCCTTTTGTTTATAATCAGTTTCTCATCCGAAATAGTGCGCACTATTTTGGAATGTTCGGATTTACACCTCTTGTAAAAAAGTGGCACATGTGCTTTTGCGAAAAAGAAGAGGGATATGTTGAATATTATAGTATGAAAATTAGACATTTTGATATTTTTTGTTTTATCTAAATTATCTGTCATGCAAAAGGCGTATATTATTTTTCTATCAAAAATAAATGTTCGTGATTTAGAAAAATTTATTCAAAATGAAAAGGCAGCTGAAATATGGTTTCAGCTGCCTTTGGAAAAATGGTTTAGGTAATGAGAGAATCTTTCTTCAAGTTGCTTTTTTACTTGCTTGATTGGGTTTCCATTTCTTCAACTGGAACGAAATAATGATTTTTTCGATATACCAATGCTTCCATGGTGGCCAAGAGTTCCCCGTTACTTTCAACGCGGATTTTGTACCAGGCTGTCCGGTGGTTTCGTTTCTCCTCTTCAGCGGTCGCTTTCAGAAGGGATCCTTTCATGCCGGGAGCCATAAAGTTCATAGTCGTAGAAAGCCCTACTGACGTTTTTCCATAAGAGTTGCTCGCAGCTGCGAATACATAATCAGCCAGTGAAAAGAGAATCGCTCCATGGACCGTTCCGTGGGAATTCAGCATATGTTCTTTTATCTCTAGTTCAGCAGTAGCGGTGCCCTCTCCGATTTCAATCAATTTCATGCCAAGGAATTGGGCGAAAGGCTCTTGTTCCAATGTCTCAAAAATTTGTTTGTGATAGGTACGATGAATCTCTTGTTCACTCGGAAAGTTTTTCATGAAAATCCCCCTTTGATTTTCCGAAATTTTAGACAAATTCTCCCACACATTTATTATAACGAATGCCATGGTACAAATAAAGGAAAGAGGATGACTCAAATGGTATGAAAAACTACCTTTTGAATCATCCTCCTGATAGGCCCCGTCATAAGAATCCGGTAAAATCAAGGATTCAGTGACGGGGCCTTTCGGTGAAAATCATTTTTACGGCCTGTTTAGGACTTATGGAATCGCCACTTTCCTTCATGACGAAGATTTTGTTTTTGAGGGTAACGTCTTGTAGCCGTTTTCCTCTTCGATAAGCTGTTTGTTGTTTTTTTCTAGAGGGGCCGTTTTGTGATAACGTCCGAGTATATGGCTCATGAGTAGGATGGCTATGATCGAGTATACGACTTTTTCTAAACCGACGATGAAAAATGCCGAACCGACAATGACCACATCTGTTGCCAGCAAAGTTTTGCCGGGATTGATGCCATAATGTTTATCTAGGTAAACGCACAACATGTTGATACCCCCAAGCGAAGAACCGCAGCGGAACAAAAGAATAAGTCCAAAGCCAATCAAGGTGCCTCCAGCCAGTGAGCTGATGAGAGGGAATGGAATGGTGAATGTAAAGAAATAATCGAGCATTTCTGACATAACGGAAAGAATGGTAACACTAATAAAACTTTTAATGGTAAAGGGAAGTCCTAGCTGAATAATGGCCAAAAAATAAAATGGGATATTGAGGAAGAAAAATAAAGTGCCGAATGAGAGCGGCGTAATATGTTGAAGAATCATTCCCATCCCTGCTGTCCCGCCAATGACGAGTTCTACGGAAGTGAGCATTTTAATGCCTAAGGCGACGAGAAAGCATCCGATGACAATAAGTAAAGCTTGTTTTTTCATAAGGTCACTCCTTTTTGCGTTTTTTTATTCACATTTATCTATAAATATGAATTTTTATCTATAAAATTATTATTCTATCCGAAAATGCACATAATATTATTAAATAACAATTTGGCTTTCTTTTCAACATTTTCTTGTTATTAATGATGATAACGGATAAAGGAAAGTATATCGACTATGTTACCATGTTTATTGATATAATATTTTTAAATTTTCAAATAATTTATAATGAATAAAATGTGATTATTTTTTATAGACATTCCAATTAATAATTCGACACGCTTTCATTTCATTGCGAATTCTTCACAATCGGTAACCCACTTAGATCTAAAAGATTTGGTCTGACCGTTTTTTGGTCATGTGCAATGCTCCAAATCAACCTATAAAGTTGATTGAACTGGAAGTGTTCAATTATTTTATTACATGAGGCTCATATATATAGGAAATGGAAAAGGAAAATGGAAATCAATCTTTAATTATTAAATGAGGAAGACCAAAATGTGAATGGAGAGGAAAATATGAGCTGGAATGAAAATGCATTTACGAAAAAGCTTAACTTGATCTATCCGATCATTCAAGCCGGGATGGCCGGTGGGATTACGACACCGGAACTGGTAGCGGCCGTTTCCAATTATGGGGCGCTCGGATCAATCGGGGCAGGTTACATGACAGCAAGTGAGATGTCGAAAGCCATTCGTGATACGAAACAAATGACGAATAAGCCGTTTAATGTGAATGTGTTTGTTCCATCCGCTGAGACAACTACTTTGAAAGATAAGTATTATCAAAAAGCTTTGGAAGCAATAAAGCCGTATTTTGAAAAATTGAAAGTAGAGGAAGAGCCTGTCATAAAGAATTATTCGTCCATTTTTGATAATCAAATCGACACAATACTGGAAGAAGGAGCAGATATTTGTTCCTTTACCTTCGGGGCTCCGGCGCGTGAAGTCGTTTCCCGTTTGAAGGAAAAAGGCATCATGCTCATTGGAACGGCTACAACAGCTGCGGAAGCAATTGTGCTGGAGGAAAGCGGGATGGATGCCATAGTGGTACAAGGAAGCGAAGCGGGAGGGCATCGCGGGAATTTTCCCGATACGAAAGAAGAAGTGAGTGTTGGGACGATGGCATTAGTTCCGCAAATTGTGGATTGTGTCAGCATCCCGGTCATTGCGGCCGGCGGGATCATGGATGGCCGCGGCATTAAGGCGGCTATGGCTATCGGGGCACAAGGGGTCCAGCTTGGGACCGTTTTTTTGGCGACGGAGGAAAGCGGTGCCCATCCTGTGTATAAGGAAAAAATCATTAGCAGTGATGAACAAAGTACGATGATGACGAAAGCATTCTCAGGAAAATATGCTCGCGGTATTCGCAATACGTTTATGGAGGAAATGGAGAAACGAATTGAAACCATTTTACCTTATCCAATGCAGCATGATCTTACAAGTGTGATGCGAAAACAAGCCGCTGCCCAGCAAGATCCGAATTATATGTCTCTTTGGGCAGGGCAGGGAGTTGGAATGGTCAAACAATCACAAAGTGCAACGCAAGTAATGGATGAGTTAATTCGAAAAATATATACAGGAACGAAAGGTTAAGAAAAGGAGGATTATTTTTCCATTTTGCACGAATGAATCAAAAATGGCGAAAATCAACATCGTTATTTAACCGAGTCAAAATATAAAGGAAATTTCTATCCGTGGGGAGCTGCCCGTTAATGCGGGATAAATAAAAACATTAGTGGCTGCCCCATAAGTCTTGAACAGGTCGTGAAAATTATTTTTTACTGAAAGGACTCGTCACGAAATCCTTGATACTACTGGATTCTTCTGACGGGCCCTTTCGGGAAGATGACTCAAAAGATATACTTTTCATATTTTTTGAGTCATCTTCTTTATTGAAAAATAAAATTTTTGGATATACAAAATATTTGTTTGGAAAACCATTTTTGATGACAACTAGCGACTTATTACCATATCTCGTTCATCATTTGTCTATCAATGAACCGAACAAGAAAGGAGGCTCCTTTATGGGCCTCCTTTCTTGTTACCGGACTTGATGAACTTCTCTATGCTTACTCATCAAACGTAATGGGAATAGAGTTTTCTTCCTTCTGCTTCGAAAAATGGATTTCTAGTAATCCATTTTTATAGTGGGCGGAGATTGGAGTGTCCTTTAAATAATGAAACGGTAACCGAAGAGTTCGAGAGAAAGAACCACGATGCCGTTCGCCTAACTTCAGCTGATTTTTGGCGACAGGATAAGAGGATGGAATGGATCCTTCCACTGTCATCAGATTACCTTCCAATTTAATAGAAACATCGCTTGGAGATAAAAGGCCAGGAAGTTCAACCACGACTACACCTGTCGAATCGGTTTCATATACGTCACAATTTGGATAACGGGAGGGGATTATTTGGTGAATGTCTTGCCAAAATTGATCTCCAAGCATATCCTCCACTTTTTTGTGGATGGATGACCAATCGAGATTTGTAGATTGGTTTTTTTTGGACATGTTTATCCACCCTTTCTTCATTCAAGCCTATATTAGTTTATGAAAAGGAAGGGATGTCCGAAAACCTTATTCATTGGATTGAATTTCAAACGTTCATCGACCAATTTTTTAATTTGAAGGTCTGCAATGAGGCATGTGAATGAAACGAAAAATAATTTAATAAAACTTTGTTCTAAATGAAAATAACTTGAAAAGGTTTATCCGCCGATGTTTGGTGTTACCTATATTATATAGAAGAAACAAGGCATACAAGATGAAATAAGATTGAATTTACAGTATATTAGAAGGGATAGAATGACAAATCACGTATAATTATTAAGAAAAGTGCTGGAACTGTGGATGGGAACCAGCCGGGGTATAGACTTATACAAAGAATATATTGAAATTGAAGCAATCAATGACTCAGTCTGATGCTGATATTAAACATAAGACTGGATGAAGGGAAAGGGATGGTGACAATGGGAGAGAAAAGAAGTTCGAGCGGTTTTTTAGTGAAGCAGCGTGCTTTTTTAAAGCTGTATATGATTACGATGACTGAACAGGAAAGATTATATGGGTTAAAATTATTGGACGTGTTGCGGGATGAATTTCGCCCATATGGTTTTCGCCCAAATCATTCGGAAGTTTATAAAGCGTTGCACGATTTAATCGAGGACGGAATTTTAAAGCAAGTCAAAAAGAAAAAAGAGGGGATGAAGTTTCAAGAGGTAGTCTATTATAAATTTACCGATGGCGGTTATGAAAAAGCACAGCGTTATAAACAGCAATTGAAAGTGGAATTGGAGCGGTGTGAGGCGATGCTGAAGAAAGCGATTCGAGATAATTTCAGTCCGATACATAAATAATGCATCAAAGGCAAAGAGCGCCCATGACGCATTATTTATGGCTTTAGTTGGATAAAGACTCCCAATATTTTAAATGTACATACGGATTAATCGCTTCCCAGTTGGCATTATATATTCCGAAATGAAGATGGGAGGCGAATTTTCCTGTTGTTCCGGCAGGACCGTAGCCCGAATCACCAGCATAACCGATGAGTTGCCCCTTTTGAAGGATCATTCCTGCTGACACATTAGCCGCATAACCGTTTAAATGCGCATAATATAAATGATATCCTTCATTTGTACGGACGGTCAGACGCCATCCCCCTAATTCACTCCACCCTTTCTGTGTCACTACGCCGCTTGTGGCAGAGTAAACAGGCGTCCCTTTTTGGGCAAGAATATCCGTTCCCTCATGGGTGCGGTCACCACCGTATTGGCGGCTTTCACCCCATGTATCAGTATATGGCGTATATGTTCCTTTTCTAAAAGGAAATGTTCCATCTTTTAAGAAGGCTGGAGTTTGTACAGCTGCCGGCGATTGGGCAGTCGCTGATATTTGTAGTTTCTGCCCGACGTAAATCATATCGGAAGTCAGTTTGTTCCATTGTTTGAGCTGATCAACAGTGATCCCATATTTCTTCGAAATTATGTACAACGTTTCTCCAGCTTTTACATAATGGACACTGCCCACAGTGGACGTGTTGTCATGCGAGTGCGGTGCCAAAAGCGAAAACCTTTGTCCAACATAAATGGTATCGGTGTTTAAATTATTCCATGTTTTAATATTCTGAATAGAAACATTGTTGGCAGTCCCAATCTTCCATAGTGTGTCCCCCGATTTCACTGTATACATATTTTCATGGGCACTTGCGTGATGTCCTCCTGTGCTTAACAATAAGGCACATGCCATTCCGTAAATCCATCGCTGTTTCTTCATATGTTGACACTCTCCCTATTAATCATTACAAATCTATTGTAAAAGATTAACTGAGAGAGTGATAGATTGTAAATGATGGTAATTCAATCCATATAAACATAAATAAGGGGAAAGGGGAAAAAAACGCCCCTTTCCCCTTATTTATGTAATAAACAGTTAGCAAACAAGTTACCGACTGTTTATATGAAGACCTGATGAGGTGAATGAGATGAAAGAAAAAAAGATATTAATAGGAAAAAAGCGATAATATGGTTAAGAAGTGGAATAGAATTCTTTTATAGACAAGCACAAAAACAACATGAATTAGAGATCAGGCATTAGTTAAAAGATTTTTAAACAGCGGTGCTCCTCGAAGGTAAAAAAGAATGGAAGCGGATAGAATGGCTACGAGTAAGTCCAGCGGTAAATACAAAAACATCCATGACCATATGAGCCAATAATTGAAGCTTTCAGGTGCTTCTGCCCATAGCCGGAATGCAGTGTACATATAATTTGTTCCAATCATATAATTTACAAGAAGACCGAATAAACTAGCAAACATATAAGTAAGGAATGCAGGAACTTCCTGGCGTTCAATCATTTTTCCTGAAATATAGGCCACGAAGATAAATGACAGCACAAATCCAAAGGTAGGATCAAGGGAAGAGTCGATTCCTCCTTTAAATTCAGCGAAAATGGGGACGCCTGCCAAGCCGATCAGGACGTAAAGGTGCATAGTAATCATTCCTAATTTACTGCCGAGCATTCCACCCGCCAAAATGGCAACTAAAAGCTGCAACGTTACGGGGATTCCGCCAATTTTCAAATATGGAGTGATATTTGCGCTAATTCCCATTAATCCGATAAATAACAAACAGATCGTCCATAAGTATGTATTTTTGTTTAACATGAATGTTTCCTCTCCTCATACAAAAAAGTTAACCGCTTTTTTTAAAAGGGTTAACCAAATGTATTTTAACAAAAAATGACATTAAATGAAAGGGGTTATCTTACATTTCTGTGGGGATAAACAAATAAAGAGGCCCCGTCGTGAAAATCCAGGAAAATCAAATTTTCGCGACGGGGCTTTTATCCCTCATTAACGGGCAGGAAAATCCCATCGATGGAAGTTTCCTTTATAAAAAATGCGGGTCTATTACAGATTTATGCATCAGATCTACAATCTATCTAGCGGCTAAGCCTTTAACCAGCCGATTTTTCAAGCGCTTCATCCATTTGTTTAAAGCGACGCTGAACGGAGATTAAACGATAGGAAAGCCCGCAAGCTCCTGATGCCAATCCTGTAATCAGTCCAATCCAATAGCCGAATGCTTCTAAATGGGTATGGTTAGCCAATACATATCCAAGCGGAAGCCCAATGACCCAGTAGGAAATGAGCGCCATGAGGAAGGTGACATTGACGTCTTTATATCCGCGCAGCGCTCCCTGAATGGGCGCCTGCAGTGCATCTGAAAGCTGGAAGAAAATCGCATAAACCAAGAAATGGGAGGTTAAAGCTAATACCTCTGTCTCTGTCGTGTACATTCCGGCAATCGGTTCACGTAAATAGAATAAAAAGATGCCGCAAATAAAAGCCATGACGACAGCCATGGAAACACCCAAACGGCTGTATTGCCGAGCATCTGCATATCGTTTCGCCCCCACTTCAAATCCAACGACAATCGTTAAAGCCATTGAAATACTGAGCGGAATCATATATAAAAAGGAGGCGAAATTGATGGCAGCTTGGTGTGAAGCGATCGTATTCGTGTCGTATGCACTCATAAGCAGCGTTACAGCCGCAAAAATGCTCGTTTCAAAAAAGATGGCGAATCCGATTGGAACTCCAATTTTCAACAGTTCCTTCCAATTTTTCCAGGAAGGAGTATACAGTTTGCGAAAAAGAAGATAGGCAGAGAAGGGATTTATCCGAATTGTAATAAAAAGCGTAATCCCGAAAATGACCCAATAGGTGATAGCTGTTGCTACACCCGCACCCACACCTCCAAGAGCCGGGAAACCAAACTTGCCAAAAATGAGCATATAGTTAAACACGACATTGATTGGCAAAGATAAAAGAGTGATAATCATAGTCACTCTTGTTTTTCCAAGAGCGTCCATGAAATTGCGCAGTACAGTATAAATGAACAGGGGAATGATTCCAATCGCCAATGCCAACAAGTATTGTTTGGCGATCCTTCGTACTTCCGGTTCCAAATTCATGTTCGTTAAAATCGAATCAAGAAAGAGGGCTCCAATTCCTAATACGAAAAGGGCCATAATAATTGATACATAAATGGCCTGGGTGACGGAGAACGGCACTTTCTCTTTTTCATTTGCTCCGACAAGCTGAGCAACAAGAGGTGTGACAGCCATCAAAATGCCGCTTAACCCTGTAAAAACCGGAACCCACAAATTGACTCCAATTGCCACACCAGCAAGGTCATGGGCGCTCACACGTCCAGACATCATCGTATCAAAAAAGTTCATTGAAAACATGGCAAATTGTGTCACCAATATAGGGAATAAAATCGCTGCGAATTGCTTGATTTTCTCCTTTGTTGAAAATGTTTGATTCATATTAAAACCTCGACTTTTCCATTCTTTTTAACAAAAGAATTATAACATGAATCTGGAAAAATAATACGATGAGGATGACCCGAAAGGATGAAAACCAGCCCTTTTGGTCATCCTCATGAAAGGCTCCGTGGCAAAAATCCAGTAAAATCAAGGATTTAGTGACGGGGTCTTTCATTAAACATCAGTTTTGCCGTCTATTAGAGACTTATAAGTCAGCTCCATTAAAGTCCCATCAGTCTCGTTGTTTAAATCAGCTAAACAATAAAGAAAATGGTATGATGAAGAAAAATGGTAAGAGGAGTGAAAGATGATGGATTTGCAGCTGAAGGGAAAAAAGGTATTGATTACAGGGGGATCAAAAGGAATCGGGAAAGGAATAGCCCAAGCTTTTTTGGCTGAAGGAGCCGCTGTTTCCATTGCAGCCCGAGGCAGGGAAGCATTGGAATCGGCACAATCAGAACTTGGCGATGTGTCGATTTATGAAACGGATTTGACGGAGGAAGGGGAACGAAAACGTTTATTTCATACATATATAGAAGAAAACGGACATATTGATATCCTTATTAATAATGCAGGAGGAAGCAACGGTAGTTCGGCAGTGGAAACGGAGATGGAATCGTTTTATGAGACAATGGAACTTAACTATTTTTCTGCTGTTCATTTAAGTAAGATGGCTGTAGAGGAAATGAAGAGACGCGGATGCGGAAGCATCGTGAATATCACCTCCATTTTTGGACGCGAAAGCGGGGGGAAAGTGACCTATAACAATGCAAAGGCGGCACTCATCAGCTTTACGAAATCATTGGCGGACGAAGTTATTTCACATGGGATTCGCGTCAATAGCGTGGCGCCGGGAAGCATTTTGCATCCTACCGGTAACTGGCAGAAAAGATTAGATGAACATCCTGAAAAAATCAAACAGTTTGTAAAAAATGAAATTCCGGCGGGGCGCTTTGGAACCGTGGAAGAAATTGCGAATGTGGTGATCTTCCTGGCCTCAGAAAAAGCTTCATGGGTCGTAGGGGCGAGTATCAATGTAGACGGCGGCCAGTCAAGGATGAATTTTTAAAAAGGATGACCCAAAAGGCAAAAAATAGCCTTTTGGGTCATCCTCATGAAAGGCCTCGTATAGATGAAAATAGTATTTACAAATAGAATTTAAAAATTATAATAGAAATAGATGGTATTGATAATCAATATCAATTATATAAGGGTGGAAAGTTTGGAGAGGACGATAGACAATGCAAACAAAACCATGGAAAGTGATGACAACGGTTGCATTAGCTTCATCACTGTTTTTAACGAGCGCTTGCTCGAACGAGAAGGCATCAAAAAAAGAAGAAACGAAAACAGAAGAAGCAAAAGCGGAGAAAGGCAATGTGGCTGTTCCCGTGACAGATTATACATTTGATACGGCCGGCAATATGTTTGCGTACGCAGAATTTGAACTTTCGGGTGAGCCATTAGTAGAAGGCTTGGGGCTCGATTTGGATGTTCTCGATGTGCGCAAGCTCGATCAACCTGCGAAATTTGACTATACGGCAGGTGTCGAATCATACGAGTATTCGGAAGAAGGAATGTACGAAGTAACGGAAAAATCGGGGCTCGGTCTGCATCTGATCCATGGTCCTGCAGTGGCAGAGCTGGCTAAAAAAAGCGGAAAAGATACCCCGACAGTATTGGGTGAACGTTTTTATGAACTGGCGGACAGTGTAGGTTACCCGAGAGAAGAACTATTTTCTAATATGTACCCGACATTGATCGAGTATACATCCGGAGATCCTCATTATATGCAAAAAGTAGATACAAGCGTGTATGCGAAAAATGACGATGATTCGTATGTTCCGATGTATCAGGTCGATTTTAAGACGCTGCGCTGGGACCGAAGCAAGATGGAAAAAACACTTAATCCATCCGCGTATGGAGCAACTTTCTTAAAGCAAGCGCTTTGGGCAGGGGATTTCTTGGGAGGACTACATAAAGTAGACAGCGATGAGGAACTCGAAGCTGCATCCCCTAAGGACGATGATGACGAAAACATTGCATTAGGGGTAAGTTCAGCAGATGGTATGCAAGGGGCCATTTTGACAGAACAAATTTGGAACAAGCTTAATTATATTCGAAATGGCTTATTTTATGATGCCAACGGAAAGAAGCTGACGGCTGGAGCTGGCAGCAAGTATGACCCGGCGAACGGTTTTGTCTATTTACCGCATAAAATCGAAGTGGCGGAAGACGGAAATGAGCAAGCGCCAAATGCGAAGCAGCTGACTGTAAAAGATACGCGAAGCGTTCTGCAAGATCAGTGGCTTATGTTATGGCCTGCATCCGAATTTTACGGCATGACCGATCAACGTCCCGAAAATAAGGCACAAAACCCTGCCTTTTTAGCCGCTTTTGACGGAAAACCTTTCCCAAGTGCACCAAAAGAAAATGTAGATCGTACAGCGCATAATGATGTAACTTCTTCCGATCCGTACTCGGTAAATCGTGATGTATTGCTGCAAGTATTCAAAAATATCGACGCGATGCATTTTAATGAAGAAACAGGCACGTTTGTAAACGAAAATGATGGAACGGCGCAGGGAGACTATGCGGATACATTCCAGGCAGGATATACGACGGAAGCACTTCGTTTATTCCAACGTGCGATTGATGGCCTTCCGGTCGGCTACGCAAGCGGCGAGGCGGCAGAAGGCTTAGTAACAGAAGAAGGAAAGCGTGCATTGGAGATGATCCAAAAGCAAGCAGACTTCATTTTAATGGAATTGAAACGTGAAGACGGTCTTGTTGCCAACGGCTATACAATCGGAAAAGGCCAAGACGAGGATGAACCGACTTTAAATGCGCAATTAGGAGCCATTCGCGGGTTAACAGCCGCCTTTTTAGCAACAAAAGACACGAAATACAGAGATGCGGCACGCGAGCTTTATCAAGCGATGGATGAAAATATGTTAGATGAAGAAACGAACATCTATTACACTAGTAAAGAAAAAATGGCCTATAATCCAATGACGGCGGGCGCGCTGTCTGCGGTGTTCAGAATTGGGCTGAATAACTTATATAATACGGACGGAGATGCCAAAGAGTTGTCTGCGCTTGACCGCGAAACAATCATTTCTCGTTACACGGCGTTTTATGATATGGTCATTGACGGTCCATCGTTAGAGGAAGGAATGCAGGCAAGCGAGTTTTGGGACACAGGAGATGCTTATATTGAAGGGGACAAGTCTGGGAATACCGATAAAGATACCGTTCCTCAAGTACAAGCAGGCCATGGGGAAAACGGAATTTCTCCTATATTAGTAGAGGTGGAAGTACAGAAACAGTAAGTAAGGAAGGAATCAATATGAGCTGGAAGCGATGGATACAACTAAGTATATTATCAGCAGCGGTCTTTACCGCTGCAGGCTGTCAGCATGAACAGACGGTCGCGAATAATGAGATTGTTCGCGATCATTCTGTTCATAGCGATAATATGATATTGAACGAAAAAGGCGATACCTTATATGTAGCCAACATGGATATCAATACTGTATCGATTGTGGATGCGAAGTCGAAAAAAGTGTTGGAGGAAATATCGGTTGGAAAAGAACCAAGGCAGCTCGCCTTGAGCCCGGACGGGGAGAGTTTGTATGTATCATGTCTATACGATAATCGAGTGGACGTCATTTCAACGAAAAAGAAAAAGGTCATGGACTCCATTAAGACAGGCATTCAACCTTACGGGCTTGTGACAAGTCAAAATGGGGATAAATTGTATGTAGCCAATTATCAAACGGGTACGCTTTCCGTCATTGATACGGCTAATAGAAAAGAGAAGAAAGAAATCAACATCGGGGATCGTCCAAGAACGGTTACCATTACAAAGGATGGAAAGAAGCTGTACATTCCGCATTATTTAGATGGAAGCATTAGTGTCATCGATACAGAAAGAGAAAAAGTGGTCAAGAAGATTACTCTAGCTGAATCTCCTGACAAGCCGGACCGGAAAAAAAGCCAAGGTATGCCGAATACAATTGAACAATTCGTGATCTCACCGGACGGGACAAAAGCATTTGTTCCGCATTTGTTAACAAATATCGATACACCTATTCATTTTGAAGAAACCATCTTTCCGGCTGTATCGGTCATTGATTTGAAAAAAGATGAAGAAATCACCGGTGAACGGAAAGAGCTGTTTGATGAAATCAATATTCTTGATGTGAAAAATGAAGCGATGATTGTATCAAATCCGTATGACATCGCATTTCAACCCGATGGAAGCAAAGCATATGTGATCATGTCCGGCAGTGAGGATCTTGTTGTTTTTGACCTGACGCGCGGCGGAAATGCGACACAAATTTTGCGCCGTATAAAAGGTGATAATCCACGCGGTATCGAGATGTCAAAAGATGGTGAAACCCTTTTTGTTCACAACGCGATGAGCCACGATTTGGCCGTAATTCAAACAGGCGGGGAAAGCCCTTATGCCCGCGCGAAAATGACAGGCCAACCAATTAAACTCATTCAAAAGGACTCATTATCTAAAGACGTTCGTGAAGGGAAAACGATGTTTTACAGCGCGAACAGCGATGAATTTGCCACAAGTATGACCGGGAATAACTGGATGAGCTGTGCTTCCTGTCATAGTGACGGCGATATGAATCGTTTAACGCTCACAACGGCAAAGGGTCCGCGAAATGTCCCAAGCAACGTTGTCACAACGGAAACGGGCTTATTCATGTGGGATGGGACGCGAAACGATTTTACCGATTATATTCATACAATCCAAGGAGAGATGGGTGGAATGATGGAACTCGATCCATCTAAGCCAATCCCTAAGGACGTCCAGCATATGTATGATAAAATCTTCGCCTTTTTGCAGGACACCGGGTCGTTTCCCCCACCGAAAAGTCCGTATCGGGATGAAAAAGGCAACTTAACGGATACAGCCCGAAAAGGTGAAGAGCTGTTTAACGGAAAAGGGAACTGTTTGAGCTGCCACGGAGGCGAATTTTTCACGGACAGCGGCATGGCAGTGAACGAAAAAGGCGAGTTAACGGAACTCAATACGAAATTTCTTCATGACATTGGTACCAAAAATGATTTGGACGTTCCTTCAGATGGAGATGCCCGCGGCCAGTTTCAAAATAAGCGAGACGGGCAAAAATTTGATACCCCGACATTAAGAGGCGTTTGGGCAACGAGCCCATATTTGCATGACGGAAGTGCGAAAACCGTTGAAGAAGCAATCGATCGTCATGGAAACAATAGTATTCCTGCCCTTTCACAAGGTGAGACAGCGGCTATCGCTGAATATGTCAGATCCATAGAGTAATGATGAAGAGACGAACTCACGGAAGTGACCCATTATGTGTACGAAACCTGTTTAATACAATCGAAATTCGACAAGCGTCGTCGGCAGTGTGCAGATTGCCGATGGCGCTTTATTTTGTTATGAAAAAAAACCTTGTACCATATATTACGAGAGTAAAGTAAAAAAAGTTTCAGCCATTTACATGAATAGTTCTTAAGTTGTATTCGATGTGACGGTTTCGAGTCATTGGTTGACAAGTACAAAAAAAGTCCGTATGATTTTATATTAAGTTCAAGTAAATGCCTTGTAAATTTCGTCTTTACAAATTCAAAAGAAGCGTGTAAGATGAGAAACCGAACGACTCGAGTAATGTGCTTATAAAATAATTGACTTTTAAAATGAACGAGTTAAAATGTAACAGGACGCGATTTACACTCTCTTACGACTTATGATGTAAGGGAGATTCTATTTTTTAGCTTATAAAAAACACTTTGTAAAGGAGAGAGCTATCAAAGTTCATCTCATAAAAGGAATCTTTCATCAGCCAAACCTTTACTGCCCGTTAAAACGGGATAAAAATTTCTAATAGCTTTTAAGACATATAGAAATGTTTTTAGTAGCAAGAGGGGTGAATGTATTGAATAGGGTATTAACAACTTCAAAAAATGTGTTAAACAAACCATTTGGATTGTTTTTCATCATTGTGTTAGCCTTTTGGATGAAGTCTTATGCGATTTATTTGAATGAATTTACATTAGGCATCGAGAATAAGATGCAAGAATTCTTATTATTCATCAACCCGATTAGTTCGACTGTGTTTTTCTTCGCTTTTGCTTTACTGTTTAAAGGAAAGGGAAGAAATCGGGCGTTTTTAACGATTCACTTTATTTTGTCGTTTATTTCTTACGCAAATATCGTGTATTACCGCTTCTTTAATGATTTTATTACGGTTCCGGTATTGATGCAGACACAGAACTTCGGTCAGTTGGGCGGCAGTGCGATGGCATTGATCAAACCTTCTGATATGTTGTATTTCTTGGATTTCATTTTATTGGCTGTATTTGTTTTGTTTAAAGTGATTAAGCCGCAGGAGAAGTTATCTCGTAAAGCCATCACAACGGCATTCGTCTCGGCTGTGCTGCTTTTCACGACGAACTTGGCCCTTGCAGAGTCAGATCGTCCGCAGCTATTAACACGTACGTTTGACCGTAACTATTTAGTGAAATATTTAGGAATTCATAACTTCACGATTTATGATATCATTCAAAGCTCGAAGTCTTCGGCACAGCGTGCGTTGGCGGACAGCAATGATATTACAGAAGTTCAAAACTATACAAGTGCGACTTATGCAAAACCAAATGAAAAATACTTTGGGGCTGCAAAAAACATGAACGTCATTTATATTTCTTTGGAATCACTGCAAAGCTTCATGATAGATTACAAATTAAATGGCCAAGAAGTTATGCCGTTCTTAAATTCATTAACACGTGATTCAAACACGATGTATTTCGATAACTTTTTCCATCAAACAGCACAAGGCAAAACGTCTGATGCGGAGTTTATGATGGAAAACTCACTGTTCCCATTGCCGCAAGGCGCTGTGTTCACAACGAAAGCAACGAACACATATCAAGGCCTGCCGTCTATTTTAAAAAGCAATGGATTTAAATATACAGCTGCTCTTCATGGTAACTACAAAACATTCTGGAACCGTGAAGAAATGTACAAAACACTTGGTTATGATATGTTCTATGATGCGACATATTACAACATGACACCAGAGAATACACTAAACTACGGATTAGAAGATAAGCCGTTCTTTAAAGAATCTATTCCTTATTTGAAAGATATGCCGCAGCCGTTCTATACGAAATTTATTTCGTTATCAAACCACTTCCCATATCCGTTGGATGAGGAAGATCAAACAATCGAACCGGCAGCAACAGGTGATACATCTGTTGACCAATACTTCCAGACGGCTCGTTATTTAGATGAATCGTTAAAACAATTCTTTGATGATTTAAAAGCGTCAGGATTATATGATAATACAATGATTGTCATGTACGGCGATCATTACGGAATTTCTGAAAACCATCAGCCTGCAATGGGCAAAATTCTAGGTAAAGAAATTACGCCGTATGAGCAATTGCAATTACAGCGTGTACCATTATTCATTCATGTTCCAGGCGGTAAAATTGACGGCGGCGTGAACCACACATACGGTGGTCAAGTAGATGTTCGCCCGACTGTGTTGCATTTATTAGGAATCGATACGAAAGAATATATCGAATTCGGTTCTGACTTGTTATCTCCGGATAATCATCAAATCGTTCCATTCCGTGACGGCAGCTATATAACACCAGAGTATACGGAAGTCGACGGTAAGTTATATAAAAATCCGACTGGTGAATTAGTCGAAAATTCAGCTGTAACAAAACAATACAGCGATGCGGTGAAGAAAGAACTTGAACTTTCGGATAAAGTTGTCTATGGTGATTTGTTGCGTTTCCATAGCCCGGAAGGTTTCACACCGATAAAACGTTCAACATTAGATTACTCAAAAGCAAAACATTATAATCAATAAAAAGAATGTCCCGCAATTCGGGGCATTCTTTTTTTATGGATTTTTCAAGAGAATTAAGGGAACTTGAGCACTTTTCTAAAGTTCCTTCAAAATAGATGGATAAATTTACAAAAAGGTTATTTACATAGTATAGGGGGGTATGGTATAAATTAATTAACAAAATCATAACTGTAAATTGGAGTGAAAAATGTGGAACTTTCATTAAAACAAAAACAGGTAAGAAGAATAAGCGGATCGTTTGTACTCTCGTTATTTTTAGCAGGTATTTTTATGGGGGCGCTTGATCACGGCATTGTCGGTCCCGCGCTGAGCTCAATTATTGCGGCTTACATGATCGACGAATCGTGGGCTGTCTGGAGTTTTACCATCTACACGTTGTTATTTGGTGTAAGCATTCCATTGATGGGGAAATTATCAGATCGCTTTGGTCGTAAACGAATTTTCATGATAGGAATCTTTTTGTTTGGAGCGGGTTCTTTATTAGCGGCATTCTCGCCGGCATTTTGGATGTTTTTAGCGGGAAGGGCCATTCAAGCGATAGAGACAGGAGGGATATTCCCGATTACAGCCCCTTATATCGCGGTTACATTTTCTGAAGAAACAAGAGCAAAGGCGTTAGGATGGATAGGAGTCGTGTTCGGTTTAGGAACGATTTTAGGGCCGGGACTTGGCGGACTTATCATTGAACATACAAGCTGGAAATGGATTTTCTTAATCAATGTACCCATTTCTGCCCTAATACTATTGCTGATGAGCCGAGTGAGCATTCCTCAGCCCATTGTGGAAAAGCCGATTGATTATAAAGGAATCGTAACTTTGACAACGGTTATTTTGACAGGATTGTTAAGTATTACGCTGAAAAACGGGTTATTATTGTTGGCTGCTGTCATAGCTGCCGTTTTGTTGGTGATGTTTGAGCGTCGGGCACAAGATCCGATTGTCAATTTATCTTATTTTACAAAACGAAATACATTGTTTATCCTTCTATTATCACTGACTTCCGGGTTTATCATGGCAAGTGCGATTAACCTGTTGCCTTTCTTTTTGGAAACGAAATTTGAGGTATCGAAGGGAGCAGCGGCGGCTGGAACCATCCCATTGGCTGCGGCATCGATGATTGCTTCGCTTACCGGAGGGCAGCTGGCCGTGAAAAGAGGACCGAAACAAGCGGTGCTCATAGGTTTTATCATCACTGCCGCGGGAACGTTATTATTTACAGCTGCAAGCAATTTTATCATCGCTTTGGCGGTTAACGCTGTCACTGGTTTCGGAATTGGCATTATCATTGGAGCCCCATTAAATATGTTAATGATTCAAGCCGTAGAAAAAGCAGAAACAGGTGCAGCAGTCGGGTTTTTAAGTTTATTCCGTTCCATTGGATCCACATTGGGGCCTGCGGCAGCCGGAATGCTGCTCGTGAATTCAGGTGAGGGTATAGCAGCGGTCAGCCTTTTATTAACAATCGTATCGCTCATTAGCATAAGTGTGGTATTGGGAACTCATACTATGAAAAGGGTGTAAAGTTGATTAAGACGGGGGAATAAAAAAATATAATTTTTTTTATTGCCTATTCACATACATTAGGGGGGTATGGTAATATGAGATTAAGGAGGAATGAATATGGAAAACGAACTGAATGAAAGCTGCTGCCACTTGCCAGATTCTGAACGAAAAAGTCATCATTCCGAGAAAACGAAGAAGAATTTGGTTACCCGTTTGAACCGAATCGAAGGGCAGATTCGCGGAGTAAAAGGACTGATTGAAAAAGATACTTATTGTGATGATGTCATCACACAAATTTCAGCCATTCAATCCGCTTTAAATAGTGTAGCAAAAATACTGTTTGAAGGCCATTTAAAAAGCTGTGTCGTGGAACGAATCCAGGATGGTGAAATGGAAGTTGTCGACGAACTGCTCGTGACGATGCAGCGCATGATGAAAAAATAACAACGGAATTAAAAGGAGAGAGATAAATGGAAAATGTAACGTTAACTGTTCAAGGGATGTCTTGCGGCCATTGTGTGAAAGCTATTGAAGGAAGCGTGGGAGAATTAAACGGTGTAAACAAAGTAGCTGTCCATCTGCCTGAAGGAAAAGTGGATGTCGAATTTGACGAAAGCAAAGTGTCGCTGGAGCAAATCAAGGAAACCATCGATGATCAAGGCTATGAGATTATGTGAAACGAATCGCATGTGTAATAAGTGGAAAACTAGAACGTTTTATCCCGCATTAACGGGCAGTAAGACCTCCACTTCAAAACTTAGAGTCATCGGAGAAGTTTAAGGAGGGGGTAACTGCCCGTAAAAGCCCGATTAAAGGAGCACAGACTAACATCGCCGCGTCCTGCGGCAACGTCTGCGTGACCCGCATCGTGCGGGCCTAACTAACCATCAGTGGGGGATGAATGCCCCCCCACTGATGGAAGTTTCCTTTATGCGATTCGTTTCGTAATAAAACAAAAGATGATGAAAGGAGCTATTAAGTGAGCTCCTTCTCTTAGGAAAAAAATATACCCCTTATAGGTATGGGAGGAACTAGGATGAGCGAGAATATCAAGGAAGCCAATCTCCAGATTGCGGGAATGACATGTGCCGCTTGTGCAAATCGCATTGAGAAGGGGCTCAAGAAAATGGAAGGTGTAGAGGATGCCAATGTCAATTTTGCATTGGAGAAATCTACGATTAAATACAATCCGAATATCGTAAAGATTGAGGGTTTTCAGCAGAAGGTCCGCAACTTAGGATATGACATCATAAGTGAAAAAGCGGAATTCAATATTACGGGAATGACGTGTGCCGCCTGTGCAACCCGCATTGAAAAAGGACTGAATAAGCTGGAGGGCGTCACAAAGGCAACGGTCAATTTGGCGCTTGAAAGTGCGACGGTTGAATACGGTCCTGGTGCAGTGGGTATTCAAGATATGATTGCACGTGTAGAAAAACTTGGTTATGGAGCCAGTGTAAAAAGCGAGAAACAAGAAGACGTGGCAGAACTGCGGGCAAGAGAGCTCGAAAATCAAAAAGGAAAATTCATCTTTTCTTTGATTTTATCCGTCCCGCTTTTATGGGCGATGGTAAGCCACTTCAGCTTTACCTCGTTCATTTGGCTTCCTGAGATGTTCATGAACCCGTGGGTACAATTCGCCTTAGCTACACCTGTGCAGTTCATCATCGGGAAACAGTTTTACGTGGGGGCATATAAAGCGCTTCACAATAAAAGTGCCAACATGGATGTGTTGGTTGCACTCGGTACATCGGCTGCTTATTTCTACAGCCTTTATCTCTCCATTGCATCGATTGGTTCGGATACACATATGGTCGAATTGTATTTTGAAACGAGTGCCGTTTTAATCACGTTGATCATTCTTGGAAAGCTGTTTGAAGCAAAAGCAAAAGGGCGTTCATCAGAAGCCATCAAAAAGCTGATGGGCTTGCAGGCGAAAACGGCAACAGTCGTCCGGGACGGAAAAGAAATGGAAATACCGCTGGAAGAGGTTGTGACAGGAGACATCATATACGTAAAACCCGGAGAAAAAGTGCCGGTAGATGGTGAAATTATCGAAGGCCGCTCCGCATTGGATGAATCGATGCTGACGGGAGAAAGCGTTCCGGTCGATAAAACGGTCGGTGACGCGGTTATTGGCGCAACAATCAACAAGAATGGCTTCTTAAAAATAAAAGCAATAAAAGTAGGACGCGACACCGCATTGGCGCAAATCATTAAAGTCGTGGAAGAAGCGCAAGGGTCGAAAGCGCCGATCCAGCGTTTAGCCGATCAAATCTCGGGCATTTTCGTCCCGATTGTTGTTGGTATTGCTGTGGTGACATTCCTTGTTTGGTTTTTCATCGTGGATCCAGGAAACTTTGCCGAAGCGTTAGAAAAATTAATTGCAGTACTCGTTATTGCATGCCCTTGTGCATTGGGCCTTGCGACACCTACCTCCATCATGGCAGGTTCGGGCCGTTCCGCGGAGTTCGGGATTCTATTTAAAGGCGGAGAGCATTTGGAAACGACACACCGTATTACGACAGTCGTTTTGGATAAAACGGGAACCGTTACAAACGGTGAACCCGTTTTAACAGATGTAACAGTCGCTTCTGGCGTGGACGAGAGAGAATTTTTACAACTTGTCGGAACTGCGGAAAAACAATCAGAGCATCCATTAGCGGAAGCAATTGTAGCAGGCATTCGTGAAAAAGGAATCGAGTTGACGGAATCGGCAGCGTTTGAGGCTATTCCCGGATATGGGATTAAAGCAACCGTAAATGGAAAAGAATTGTTAATTGGTACAAGGAAATTGATGAAACAATATGATGTGGCCATCGACTTCGCTTTAAAGGCAATGGAAGAGATGGAGCAGAACGGCAAAACGGCTATGCTTGTCGCCATCGACCATGTATATGCCGGAACAGTTGCGGTAGCCGATACCGTAAAAGATACGTCCAAAGAAGCGGTAAGAAGATTGAAGGAAATGGGTCTTGAGGTTGTCATGATGACAGGGGACAATCAACGAACAGCTGAAGCAATTGCAAAACAAGTCGATATCGATTTCGTCATTGCTGAGGTACTTCCGGAAGGAAAAGCGAATGTCGTGAAAAAATTACAGGCGGAAGGAAAGAAAGTGGCGATGGTTGGTGACGGCATCAATGATGCGCCGGCATTAGCAGTGGCGGATATTGGAATGGCCATTGGCACAGGTACAGACGTAGCCATGGAAGCGGCGGATATCACTCTCATGCGTGGCGATTTAATGAGCATTGCGGATGCCATCTTCATGAGTAAAAAGACGATTGCGAACATCAAACAAAATTTATTCTGGGCTTTTGCTTACAATGCACTCGGCATTCCGGTAGCAGCGCTCGGATTTTTGGCTCCATGGCTGGCAGGAGCGGCAATGGCCTTCAGTTCCGTTTCGGTTGTGCTTAATGCCTTGCGTTTACAAAGAGTGAAACTATAGGGAGAGGGACGATCCCTCTCTTATAAAAGGGGAGAAAACGATGAAAAAGTGGGCAATTTCAGCGGTTGTTTATTTGCTTATAGTAATAGCCGGATATAATGTGTACGCCAGTTTGGCAGGTGAGGAAGCGGCACCTGCCCACGAGCAGGGTGCTGCTCATAAAGAAGATACAGCCGATACACATGAAGAAGGAGAAATTCATGAGCAGGGCGGGCATGAAGCAGCACATGATGATCAACAGGGAGACCATAGCGGTCACGGGACGACAGAAAGTGAAGTAGTCGCAAACATTGATGTTTCAAATAAAGAGATGAACATTTCCTTACAGGATCAGCAAGGGAATACAGTAGAAGAGCTGGAAGTGAACCACGAAAAACTGCTTCATTTAATCGTAGTAGATGATCATTTAGAGAAATATGTCCACCTGCATCCAGAACAAACCGGACCAGGGAAGTTTAAAATCAATCATTCATTGCCGAGCGGTTCTTATAAAGCGTTTATCGATATCAAACCGAAAAATCAATCATATGCTGTCAATCCCCTTTCATTTACCATTGGTGAACAAGAGAAAGAACATGCACACCCGCAGCTGACGGCTGATGCCGTTCTCGAGCAAAAGGTGGACGATTACAAGGTGACGTTGAATCCAAGCGAGTTGAAAGCAGGCCAAGACGTGATATTGACATTTGATTTACATGGAAAACAGCCTGAGCCGTATTTAGGGGCACAGGGCCATGTCGTCATTTTGGATGAAAGCGGTGAAGAGTACCTTCATGTTCACCCGGCAAATGACCAAGACACCATTTTTGAAACAAGTTTTGCTGAGCCGGGACTTTATAAAATTTGGGCCGAGTTCAAACAAGACGGAGCCGTCAGAGTATTTCCGTTTGTGGTAGAGGTACAATGAGAAAGCTGAATCATCCTTTCATGAAACAGCTGTTTCTTTGCAGCGGCAAAAGCTGCATCCGAAACGGGGCAGAAGATGTGACGAAATCCATTCGTGATGAAATCCGCCAGCCGAACGCCGGACATGACATTCACACGACCAAAACACTGTGTAACGGAAAGTGTAAGGAGGGACCGATTGTCATCGTGTATCCGGATGATGTTTGGTATGGGGAAATGACTGAAGACGAGGGCAGGAAGCTGATTCAGGCAATGATAGGAAAAACGGAACGGTAACCATAGAGGGCCTCAAAACCAATGTGAATGGTTTTGAGGCCATTTTTGTAACCTTTTCTCAGACTAAAGTGTGAGGGCAGGAAGGGGCTGAGTCGATATGATAGAAAGAGAAAGAAGAACGGGGGAATGAACATGAAAGTTTCTTTACAATCCATTCAATGGCTGTTATTCATCTTGATTGGAAGTCTTGTTACACCGATTTCAATAGGAGCGGCATTCGATCTGCCGCAGGCGGAAGTCGCCCAATTGCTGCAGAGAACTTTTTTTATCATTGGGGTATCTTGTCTCTTGCATATTATAGTCGGTCATCGGCTGCCCATATTGGAAGGGCCTGCGGGATTATGGTGGGGAGTGTTTTTGGCCTTTTCAGGAATGACGGCGATGTACAGCCAATACGAGCTGCTTCGCCAGCTGGAGATGGCGATGGTTTTGTGCGGAGGAATGTTTGTTTTATTTAGTTTGCTGGGACTGCTTGAAAAAGTAAAATCACTGTTCACCCCGCTTGTGACAGGCACGTATATAGTGCTGCTTGTTTTTCAGCTGAGCGGTTCGTTTATAAAGGGTATGCTTGGAATCGGTTACATGGGAAGCGCTGTTTCGCTGAAAGTGGCGGCAGCGTCTCTTTTGACAGTGGTTATCAGCATTATGCTTTCAAAAAGTAAACGATCGTTTTTGAATATGTATTCGCTGCTCTTATCCTTATTATTGGGCTGGGGGATATTTTGGGTTTTTGGATTGTTAATAAAGACCACTGAGAAGCCCGATGAGGTGTTTGCCTTTCCCGAGTGGTTTGCATGGGGAATACCGCAATTCAATTCGAGTATCATTCTCGTTTCGGCCATGACGGCCTTTCTTTTAATGATCAATTTAATTGCCAGCATTAAAGTAGTGGAAGAAGCGGTACAGCGCCCGCGGCAAAATGTGTATCGGGCAGCGGGTACGGTGACGGGAGTGACGCAGATACTGGCGGGGATATTTTCAAGCGTCGGAGCGATTTCCAATTCGCATACGGCTGGATTCATTACGATTACGGGAATGAGGGCAAGGCTGCCGTTTATCATAGCAAGTCTTTTGCTGATTATCATTTCTTGTTTTCCGCTCTTATCCTATCTTTTTTCGCTTATTCCTTCACCTGTTGGATATGCAGTTGTATTCTTTGCTTTCGTCAATTTGCTGAAGTCGGGAATTCATCAGTTAAAAGAATCGATGAAGGATGAGTGGCGAGTCATCATTTTATGTATGTCATTGATGGCGGGCGTAGGTGTTTTCGCCGTCCCTGCCCAAGCGCTTGTTTCTATTCCCGTCTTTTTGCTTCCTTTGTTAAACAACGGGATGATTACAGGTGTTCTGACATGTATCATTCTAGAGCAAGCAGGTCTTCGAAGTCCTAAACAATAAAAAATGGATTAATGGAATATATTTCATTCTTTTCCCGGTTAAAAATGGGAAGAACGACACGTTTTTTTTCTTCATTTGACATGATAGATTTACAAAGTAATAGTGATTTGTTTGAGGGGGTTCATTTGTTGAAAAAAGCGTTTGCATTTTTATCTACCGTCGCGCTGACGGCTTCTCTGCTTATTCATCCTGCGAGTGGAAAAGCAGCGACTGCATTTACCGATGTATCCACATATAAAGAAGAAATCGGATACTTGACGAATCAAAACATTATTAAAGGATATCCGGATGGTACATTTAAACCTGACCAGCCCATTAAGCGTCTTCAGGCAGTACAAATGATTTTGCGTGAAATGGGACTTGCCGATACGAATGCACCCAATCCGAATTTTGAAGATATACAGCCTGGCGATTACGGCTATGAAGATATTGCGACAGCCGTTGATCTCGGAATCATTTCAGGAAAGCCGGATGGTACGTTTGATCCATGGGGAACGTTGACTCGTGCCCAGATGGCCAAGATTTTAGTCAATGCCTACGAGCTGGGCGGTATTTATCCTTACGGCTTTAAGGATGTTGCCCCGGATTCCTGGGCGTTTGAATTTGTGAGCCCATTGGCTGCCAATAACATCACAACCGGATACGGAGATGGTACGTTTAAACCGAATCTGTCATTATCCCGTGCTCATTTTTCCGTGTTTATGGCGCGATTATTGGAAGCTGATTTCCGTCCTGATAATCCATTGGCAGCAGATTCAATGCTCGAGGGGTTGTTCGATTTTAAAATTCAGGACACTGATATTCATCCCGACCAGCCGATTATTTATGTGCTCGATTCCATCGAGAATCAAGTTGTGGCCCTAAATTATAAAACGTATGAAATGGCGGCCGTTCCTTTGAAGCTGCCGGCGGAGCGAATGACATACAGAAACGGAAAAATCTATGTTACGTTATTGAAAGGGCAGCACAGCTATACGTGGTGGACAGAGGATCAAGAAGGGGCCATCGCAATCATTGATGCCAATCAAATGAAGCTGGAAAAACAGTTTAACATTGATTTAGACCCGTTTGATATTGCTGCGGACGGAAGCGGCCATGTTTTTGTCACATCAGGGTCCGGGCAGCACACAAGCATGCATAGTTACGATGAAGCGACGGGGGAAAAGCTGGGTGAAAGAAGATTATATATGCAAAGTTTTATGCAAATGCATCCTTCCTTAAATCGTATTTACACGATCGATACAAATGTGTCGCCACGTGACATGGAGGTATTCCAATTCGATGAAAACGGGCAGTTTACGTCGTCATATGATTCCCCTTATCATGGAGACCATGATCTCGGAAAGGATTTGACGATTTCTCCTGATGGGAAATATATTTTCAACAGCTTGGGGAATGTGTTCCGCGCAACGCTAATTAAAGATTCCGATATGAGTTATGTCGGCAAGCTCGATAAAGCGTATAAGACCATTGCGTTTGATTTGGAATACGGCGAATTTTATACATCCAATAATCGTGAATATATTACCGCCTACGATTATACGACATTCAAGCCGAAGTATCAGCTTGAAACATACGGAAAACCGGATTACATGTTTTATCAGAACAACAAGCTCCTCGTTTTCTCGACCATCGAAATGGAAGGATCCAATATTCCTTATGTTGGTTTAGAGACGATTGAATTTGAGGCGGAGTAAATAAGATCGAGGAACCATTGGGGGTTCCTCGATTTTTTTATTATGATGGAGGTTCTGCAAAGTGCATAGGATAAAACTTCCTCTTTCATGGGTGACCAAAACAGCTGTTTTTACCGGCTTTGGATACCCTATTTTTTATTTGATATGATTTGTTTTTAAAGTAAACAATAAGAATAAGAAGGCAAATGAATGACTTTGAATTATTTTGATAGTTTTTGAAAGAAAATGATTGATTTTTGGAAAGGGTTACATTATGATATGAGTACAGAGAATCATTGAGGAGGTGAAAGTGATGTTAACACCTGAACGACATCGCTTAATCCTTGATTTATTAAAACAGCAAGAGATTGTTAAAATACAAGAGTTAACAGACATCACAAACTCGTCCGAATCAACAATTAGACGAGATCTGATTCAGTTGGAGCAATCCAAATTCCTGAAACGTGTTCACGGCGGGGCAGCAAGACTGCAAGGGAAATTATCAGAACCGAGCATTGTTGAAAAATCCTCCAAAAACCTTCAGGAAAAAACGGAAATCGCAGAGTTTGCTGCAAGTTTTGTAGAAGACGGTGATTGTATTTATTTAGATGCAGGGACAACCGTATATCAGATGATTCCATATTTAGCTCAAAAAGAAATCGTCGTTGTAACCAACGGTCTTCATTGTCTTGATTCTTTATTGGAACACGGGATTAAAACATATTTAGTCGGCGGGGAAATCAAATATAAAACGAAAGCGATGATAGGACGTGGAGCTCTCATTAGTCTTGAAAACTATCGCTTTGACAAATGTTTTATGGGTGTAAACGGTATTCATACGACATATGGATATACGACCCCGGATCCGGAAGAGGCATTAATTAAACAAACAGCGATTCGATTATCCCGTGAAGCATATGTGCTGGCAGATCAATCGAAATTTAACGAGATCTCGTTTGCGAAAATTGTCGATTTGAATGAAGCCACAATTTTGACAAGCAAGGCAGAGGCAGACATCTTAAAATCTTTCGAAACAGAGACATCAATAAAGGTTGTGACACAATGATTTATACAATGACATTAAATCCATCCATCGATTATATTGTGGAAGTCGATTCTTTTGAATTGGGCGGACTCAATAAGATTGAAAAAGAAGCGAAGTTTCCGGGAGGAAAAGGAATTAACGTTTCCCAAGTCCTTCATCGATTGGGAACAAGCAGCAAGGCGTTAGGGTTTGTCGGCGGTTTTACGGGAAAATACATTTCCGATTCTTTAAAAGAGAAAGGAATTTCCGCTGATTTCGTTTCTGTTCAAGGAGACACTCGAATTAACATTAAATTAAAGACAGGACAAGAAACAGAAATTAATGGACAAGGTCCCGCGATAAGCACAGAAGAGCTATCTCGTTTAATGCAAATGGTGGAAAAGCTGACTTCAGAAGATATTCTCGTGTTGGCAGGGAGCATTCCAAAATCCGTTCCAGCCTCTATTTATGAAACGATGGCGAAAATTGCCGGAAAAATAGGGGCAAAAGTGGTCGTGGATGCGACAGGTGAAGTACTCATGAACGTACTTCCACATCGCCCGTTTCTCATCAAACCGAACCATCATGAATTGGGAGAGTTATTTGGGGTAACGATTGAAACGGTAGAAGAGGCAGTCCCCTACGGAAAGCGTCTTGTTGAAATGGGAGCGCAGCACGTTATCGTATCCCTTGCAGGTGAAGGAGCGCTTTTATTCAGCGAAGAAACATCACTTTATGCGAATGTCCCGAAAGGAACGGTGAAAAACTCGGTCGGAGCGGGAGATTCTGTCGTAGGAGGATTCCTTAGTTCATACGTGAAAACAGGCGATGTGAAAGAATCCTTTAAATATGGAGTGGCATCAGGAAGTGCAACGGCATTTTCACTTGAATTATGTACAAAAGAGCAAGTAGAGGAATTGCTTCCACAAATTGAGCTTGCAGAAGTGTAAGGGGGAGAAATTATGAGAATTACAGAGCTTTTAAAGAAAGATACCATTATCTTGAGCCTATCTTCTTCTTCCAAAGAAGCGGTAATTGATGAGTTAGTAGATAAATTAAATCAAGCGGGCAAATTGGCTGATAAAGAAGAATTCAAAAAAGCCATTTTAGCGCGTGAAGCACAAAGTACAACGGGAATTGGCGAAGGGATTGCCATCCCGCATGCGAAAACGAAGGCCGTCCAGACACCGGCGCTTGCGTTCGGACGTTCAAAGACAGGTGTAGATTATGAATCATTAGACGGCCAGCCAAGTCATCTATTTTTCATGATTGCAGCGCCTGAAGGAGCAAATAATGCGCACCTTGAAACATTATCCCGTCTTTCTACATTATTGATGGATCCGTCTTTCAGAGAGCAGCTTATGGGTGTAGAGACGGAAGAAGATGTATTGGCATTAATCGATAGCCAAGATAAAGGCGACGAAGAGGAAGAAGCGGCGGTTGAACAAAAAGAGGAGAAAAGCACGAAAGGAAAGGTGCTGGCAGTTACAGCTTGTCCGACAGGAATCGCCCATACGTATATGGCGGCTGATGCGTTAAAAGCCAAAGCGAAAGAAATGGGCGTGGATATTAAAGTCGAAACAAACGGCTCAACAGGCGTTAAAAACGCTTTGACAGCTGAAGACATCGAGAACGCCTCTGCCATTATTGTTGCCGCTGATAAGCAGGTAGAAATGGAACGCTTTAAAGGGAAACATGTGATTCAAGTTCCGGTTGCTGATGGAATCCGCAAATCAAAAGAATTGATTGATCGTGCGGTACAACAAGATGCTCCTATCTACCAGGGATCAGGCTCGGGTGGCCAGTCTTCAGGGCAGGAAAAAGAAAAGCGTTCAGGCTTTTACAAGCATTTAATGAGCGGTGTTTCCAATATGCTTCCGTTCGTTGTCGGCGGCGGGATTTTAATCGCCATTTCCTTCATGTTCGGTATTAAAGCATTCGATCCAAATGATCCATCTTATCATCCAATCGCTGAAGCCTTAATGACAATTGGCGGTACGAATGCATTTGGATTAATGATCCCAGTTCTTGCAGGATTCATTGCAATGAGTATAGCGGATCGTCCAGGATTTGCACCAGGTATGGTCGGCGGATTTATGGCGGCAACAGGCGGAGCAGGATTCTTAGGGGGACTAATCGCTGGTTTCCTTGCCGGTTATCTTGTTGTAGGATTGAAAAAGGTATTCAGTGGTCTTCCGCAGTCATTTGAAGGAATTAAGCCGGTTCTTCTTTATCCGTTATTCGGTATTTTGTTAACAGGTTTAATCATGTTGTTCATCGTTATTGATCCGGTTAAAGCATTAAATGAAGGATTAACTTCATGGTTAAAAGGAATGGGTACAGGAAACTTAGTACTGTTAGGATTAATTCTTGGCGGTATGATGGCTATCGACATGGGAGGACCAATCAACAAAGCGGCCTTTACATTCGGTATCGCGATGATCGATGCAGGCAACTTTGCTCCGCATGCGGCAATCATGGCCGGCGGTATGGTTCCGCCATTAGGGTTGGCGATTGCGACGACATTGTTCAAAAACAAGTTTACGAAAGCTGAAAAAGAAGCAGGGAAAACGTGTTACATTATGGGTGCGTCGTTTATTACAGAAGGAGCCATTCCTTTTGCTGCGGCAGATCCAGGGCGTGTAATTCCAGCGACTGTTATTGGTTCAGCTGTAGCGGGTGCTTTAACGATGGTATTTGGAATTGGACTTCCGGCACCGCATGGCGGATTGTTCGTCATTCCGGTTGTAGATGGAAATCCGCTTCTATACGTTCTAGCCATTTTAATTGGTTCAATTGTAACGGCTCTTTTAGTAGGCGTATTGAAAAAGCCAGTCAATGAATAAATAGAAAAACAGGGATCAAGACACTTTTGAAACAGCCTGTTGTCGGTGCTGCACCGATAACAGGCTGTTTCGTTTTGTTTGAATGCGGATATTTTTATCTTAATGTGAAGAAAACGAGGAAAGGGTTTTGGACGGATAATGCAAAAAGAAATCAAATTATAAACAATGGCGACTATGAAAGTCGCCGTTGTTTATGTGAAGCTTTAGCTTATCCGAATATAGATCGGATGAATTTTCAATTAATGCAGGCGTCCGCCGCCTAATTGTTGTTCGGCCATTTGAACTAAACGTTTAGTGATTTCGCCACCGACAGAACCATTTGCACGTGATGACGTCTCAGCTCCTAGCTGCACTCCAAACTCACGAGCGATTTCATACTTCATTTGTTGGAGAGATGCTTCTGCACTTGATACTAATACTTCATTGCTGTTATTGCTTCTGTTGTAATTTACCATGTATGGCACCTCCTAGGTGATTTAACTATATTGTTTTGTTTTTTTTATCAAATATACTTGGTAATAAAAGGTAAATTTTCAGTGAAAAAATTTAGAATGTTTTTATGCAATACTTAACATTTATTTTTAATACAAAATAATAGCTATTCCCTGCAATCAAAAACCCCTTGAGATTCATAAATCCAAGGGTTTTTCTGATTGAATTCCATGGAAAAAACTATGCTAACAGAGATGATTTTGCGAATGCGAGATTCAAATATGGGCTTTGTAGGTGTATAGAAATCTATTAGATAAGTGGATGGTTAAAATATTGCGAAATTGGATGGTTATGTTTTAGAAAAACTCTTTATCATTAGGAGAGAAAGACAGTAAAGATTAATTTGTACTTATACTTATGTTCAGTATTGTGCTCCACAATTAAGGGAATTTATGAATTGGAGAACTTAAAAAATCTATCGAAGACGAACAAATTAATGAAGCCACTAAAGAGGAAGGTAATGAAGATAAGAGGGCCTTCAAGATTATCAAGCTTCATAGAGTGTACGAAAATCAACTGTCCGTCCCGAGATAATATCAGTTATGTAATAATATCAATTTAGAACGTAATGGAGATGATTAAATATGACATGGTCTTTTGTGGTTTTGTTGATTCTTGCGGCTCTTGCTAAGGTATTATTGACCTGTCTTCCAACCGGTGTTGTGGAATGGATTCTCAGTAAATTTGAATTGCATCCAACACTTAGTGATGAGAATGCCACTGTCACTATCGATGGAAAACGCTTAGAAGGTGAAGATAAAATTCAAGTTATTAATGATTTTAATGAAGCGCTATTTTTAGAGAAATATGATATACATCCAGAGAACAGCGGGACTCCATTGGTCATTGACACTAAGAAGGGCAAAAACAATGTTAGGTTTTTTGTGTACATTTGCAACGATCGCGTTGATGTAGTCAAAAAGCATAAGAAGAAAGTAGTCGCGTATCGTCTGCGTTCCGATAGCCTTCAAAAACGTTCTATGTTAGCAACAGAGGATGTAGTGTAAAAGGATCGTCAAAGAGACGGTCTTTTTTTAGAAAGGAGATAACTGATGAAATTTGCTCTTATCCTTGTCATCATTATAGGAATTGTATCACTTTTAAGTACGATATTAATCGCAAGAAGTGTAAAGACAAACTATGGAAAATCTACTAAGCGGAATATGACGAACTTGACTGCTAGCTATATTGTCGTTCTTATAGGCTCTCTAATCGGAGTCGTGTGGTATGCGATTGTCGCTTTATAGTTTTCTTGATTTATAATTAATAAACACAAAAAATCCTTAGATTCACAGAGTCTAAGGATTTTTGATTGCTGAAATAGGTTGTTATGCAAGCTAAAATGTATAGAATACGCCCTGGTGTTTACTTTATGAGTAAAGTTAAGATAGATTACACCTCTGTTAAATCGTCTTTCCAATCAAAGTTTTCTATGAAATCGACAAATGCTTTAACGACATTCCATTCTAGCGATTCCTTGTGATAATACATCCACGTTCTTCTCAATATCGGCTTTCCTTGTTGATCAGTTAAGGCAACTTTGTGCAAGTCTTCGATCTCGTTAAGGATTCTACTCGATAAGATACCGTAGCCTAAACCATTTATCACCATTTCCTTGCAAGTATCAACTTGGTCGACTTCTATGCTAATAAAAGGGGGGGCTACATAGTTTTCAGCCCACCAATTATCAATTAATGACTTTAATAAGTAGTCGCCTCTATATTCGATTCTAGGAAGGCGGGGGAGTTCGGTAATATCGATTTCATCCTTTGACGCAATGCAGATGGTTTCTTCAAATAACCGGTGCTTCGTTAATCCTCTCCAGCCATAGTCTCCCCGAACAAAGCTGATATGAACATCTTTATTGTGGATCAGGTGAGTTACATCTTTGCTCCATCCTGTAATCACTTTGAATTCTACATGAGGATACTGCATTTTAAATAGTTTCAAAACATAAGGAAGTTCATAATTCGCAAAAAAGTTGGATACTCCCAGTTTCAATGTCCCTACAACTTCATTGCCTACGTTATTGCTCATGTTGAAGACCGTCTCTTTTATTTTTTGATAATGGGCAAGGGCTTCTTCCGCGCAATGGACAAGATATTCTCCTTGCGGGGTAAAGTGAATTCCTCTGCTTTCACGGGTTACGATTTGAACACCGAGCTCTTCTTGCATATGCTTTAAACGATTCGTTAGGGCTGGTTGCGTAATATATAAAAGCCGTGCTGCCTTCGTTAAGTTTTTTTGACTATAGAGAACCTTAAGTATTTCCCAATCACGATAATCCATTATTTCACCCAATCTAAGCCATATAAAAGTTTTTTATAGGTAATTATAATTTTTTAGCATTTTATTTATTTCAATTATTGCATTACTCTTAGTCATAGGCAATCAATAATTACTCAATTAAATGATGCGATAAAAATAGTGGAATAAAACACAAGCTTGGAGGCATTGTGAATGACAATACAGAAAAACCAACAAAATCCATGGGAGAACTTTCATGGTCCAAACCTTGGTTATGTGATGGAACAATATGAGTGGTATATGAATGGTGTAGACACTGTTGACCCAGCATTGAAAGAGCTTTTTATTCAATGGGGCTCACCTTTAACTTTGGAAACAAGTCACACGCAAGAAGCCGTTAACTATGTACCTGTTACTCCAAATCATTCAGTAAATATAGAAAAAGTGCTGAAAGTGGTAAAGCTGCTGGACAACATTCGTTCACATGGACATTTAGCGGCAAATATGAATCCATTAGAGGAGAAGGCACAAGACCAGCACTTGTTTAATCCAGAAAAATACGGGTTAAGTGAAGATGATTTGAAAGCGATTTCGGCTAAGACGGTGTGGGAGGATGCACCGGAAGGCGTTCAAACGGCATTGGATGCTGTGAACCGATTAAAGGATGTTTATGCTTCCTCTTTAGCTTACGAGTTTGACCACGTTCATCATATGGAAGAGCGAACATGGTTAACTCAGATGGTAGAGACGGGTGCTCTGCATCGTTCATTATCAAAAGAAGAGCGCACAAGCCTTTTGAAAAGACTGACAGAAGTCGAAGGGTTTGAACAATTTTTGCATAAAACTTTTGTTGGTCAAAAACGATTCTCCATTGAAGGAGTAGACATGCTTGTACCGATGCTGGATGAAGCGGTTCGTGAAAGTGCCGAAGACGGAGCACGTAATGTGGTCATTGGGATGGCGCACCGTGGACGCTTAAGTGTCTTAGCGCATGTATTAGAAAAACCATACAGCCAGATGTTTGCTGAGTTTCAGCACTCTTCAGCCAAGCAACAAGGCCCGTCGGAAGATTTATTTAACGTGAGTGAGGGCTGGACTGGAGATGTGAAATATCATTTAGGTAGAAATCGCTTTATAGAAGGGGCTCAGAGCGTTCGTACACGCATTACCTTAGCGAATAATCCAAGTCATTTGGAATTCGTCGATCCGGTGGTCGAAGGGTTTGCAAGAGCGGCTCAGGAGGAACGACATAAAGCTGGTTATCCAGAGCAGGATACTTCGAAAGCGTTTGCGATTTTAGTTCATGGCGATGCAGCGTTCCCCGGCCAGGGAATCGTATCAGAAACCTTGAATTTAGGGGGATTAAAAGGATATCAAACAGGCGGTACCCTCCATATCATTGCAAACAACATGGTCGGCTTTACGACGGACAGCCATGATTCCCGTTCAACGAGATATGCGAGTGATCTGGCGAAAGGGTTTGAGATTCCGGTTGTGCATGTGAATGCGGATGATCCAGAAGCTTGCCTCGCAGCCGTATACCTTGCGTATCAATACCGGGCTCGCTTCCAAAAAGATTTTTTGATTGACTTGGTCGGTTACCGGCGCTTTGGTCACAATGAAATGGATGACCCAGCCGTTACTCAGCCGCAAGTCTACAAAAAAATCGCCAAGCATCCAACCGTAAGAGCGTTGTATGCTGATCGATTACAAGCAAAAGGAATCATCAGTCAAGAAGAAACAGAACAAATCAGTCGCAGTGTGCAAGAAACATTGCAGGCTGAATATGATCAAGTTTCAGAGAAGAAAAAGGATGAGCCTGCCGCAGAAGCAGCGGTGCCGATGGTCATCGCCAAAGGCATTCCAGCGATGGAAACAGGGATTTCACTCGATACCCTTCGCGAATTAAACCGGGATTTACTGAAATGGCCGGAAGGATTTCATGTATATCCAAAATTAAAACGCATTCTTGAACGCCGTGAAAACGCCTTGGAGGAAAACGGTAAAGTAGAATGGGCAGTAGCAGAAGCATTAGCATTTGCGACTATGTTAAAAGAAGGCACGCCGATTCGTCTGACAGGTCAAGATTCGGAGCGTGGAACGTTTGCCCAGCGACACATTGTACTGCATGACACCGAGACGAACGAGACCTTTTCACCATTGCACCGTCTGCCGCAAGCCCGCGCTTCGTTTGCGGTTCATAATAGCCCACTGTCGGAAGCGGCTGTTGTTGGTTTTGAATACGGTTATAATGTCTTCGCTCCTGAAACATTCGTGATGTGGGAAGCGCAGTATGGTGACTTTGCCAATACCGCCCAAGCGCTCTTTGATCAATTTGTTTCAGCAGCAAGGGCGAAATGGGGGCAAAAATCAGGGCTTGTTCTCCTGCTGCCTCATGGGTATGAAGGGCAAGGGCCAGAGCACTCTAGTGCCCGTCCGGAACGCTTCTTACAGTTGGCGGCGGAAAACAACTGGACGGTCGCGAACGTAACGAGTGCCGCTCAATATTTTCATATTTTACGTCGTCAAGCTGCCATTTTAGGAACAGAGTTTGTTCGTCCATTAGTGATGATGACACCGAAAAGTTTGCTGCGTCATCCTTTGGTCTCTTCCACAGGTACTTCCTTGAGTGAAGGACATTTCCAAACCGCAGTGGAACAGCCGGGGCTTGGAAAAGAAGCGGATAAAGTGAAGAGATTAGTATTAACTACAGGAAAAATGGCCATCGATTTGGCAGTGGAAATTGAATCGAGTAAAGAAAAACGAAACTTGGATGAGGTGCATATCGTTCGTATCGAACAATTGTATCCATTTCCAAAGGAAAAAGTGGAAGCCATTTTGCAGCGCTATCCGAACTTAGAGGAAATCGTATGGGTGCAGGAAGAGCCAAAAAATATGGGAGCTTGGCATTATATCGCTCCTACTCTTTATGAACTGGCATCTGGCAGCCTGAAAGTAGGTTATATAGGACGCCCAGATCGCTCCAGCCCTTCAGGCGGCGACCCGCATGTTCATAAGAAAGAACAAGAACGCATTGTCCATCAAGCATTGTACGACATTCAGGCATCTAGTCAACAAAAGCAAGAAAAAGTATTGGTCAAGAACTAATAATAGAAACAAAATACTCAGTTAAAGAAAATGAGTTTCATAGAACGTTTCATTAAAACCAGGGAGGATATCCAACATGATTGAAATTAAAGTACCAGAGCTCGCAGAATCTATTTCAGAAGGAACCGTTTTACAATGGCTCATTAATGTAGGGGACAAAGTGAACAAGGGAGAAAGTGTAGTTGAACTGGAAACAGATAAAGTCAATATTGAAGTGAATACAGACTACACAGGTGTGGTAACACAGGTGTTAAAAGAGCCGGGCGATACAGTAGAGGTAGGCGATGTCATTGCCATTTTAGAAGAGAACGTGGCAGAAGGTGCCGCTCCGGCTGTTCCAGCAGCCACTCCGGAAACACCGAAAGAAGAAGTGGTCAACTCGTCCCCTGTTCCAGCAGCACCGGAAGTTTCAAAGGCAGCACGTCCAATCGCTTCACCGGCGGCAAGAAAGCTGGCTAGAGAACGAGGAATTGACTTGAACGAAGTAAACAGCAGCGACCCACTTGGCAGAATTCGTCCGCATGATGTGAAAGCACACACGCAGGCACCTGTCGTTAAAGAACAACCAAAAGCGGAAAAAGTTCAACCAACACCAGGCGCCAACCAAGTCCAATCCGATCCTGATAAACCGGTAGAACGCGTGAAAATGTCCCGCCGCCGTCAAACGATCGCCAAACGCCTGGTAGAGGTTCAACATACAGCGGCGATGTTAACAACATTTAATGAAGTTGATATGTCAGCTGTGATGAACTTACGTAAAAAACGTAAAGATGCATTTTTTGAAAAACATGATGTTCGTCTTGGATTCATGTCCTTCTTTACAAAAGCTGTAGTGGCTGCATTAAAGCAGTTCCCTCTTCTAAATGCTGAAATTCAAGGGGATGAGCTGGTGGTTAAGAAATTTTATGACATCGGAATTGCGGTAGCAGCGCCAGAGGGACTGGTCGTACCAGTTGTACGCGATGCAAATCAGAAGAGCTTTGCCGACATTGAACGGGAAATCAGCCATCTTGGCAAAAAAGCACGTGACAATGCCTTAACGTTAAAAGAACTTCAAGGCGGTACGTTTACGATTACAAACGGAGGAGTCTTCGGTTCCTTAATGTCGACACCGATCTTAAACAGCCCTCAAGTGGGGATTCTCGGTATGCATAAAATTCAAACAAGACCGGTAGCCATCGATGCAGAGAGAATGGAAAACCGTCCAATGATGTATATTGCCCTGTCGTACGATCACCGCATTGTCGATGGAAAAGAAGCAGTTAGCTTCCTGGCTACAGTAAAAGAGCTGTTGGAAGATCCAGAATCCTTATTATTAGAAGGATAAAGTTTAATAAAAAATGGTTTCCCTGTAAGAAGTGTTCTAGATTCTTACAGGGAAACCATTGAATATATGAACGAAATATGTTCCTCCCACCTGATTGGGGGGAGCTTTTTATTTATCCATAAAGAAAGCTTTTCGTTCTGTGGTAATCCATTGTTCTAAATCATCTTGGCTGCGCCGCACAATCCGATTTACTAATACATCATGCCATATATAATCTTCTAATAAGTAAATATGAACAGGGTCATCTGTATAAAAGGCCATGCTGCGTTCTTCTAATGAAGGGCCGTAAATCATTTCTTTCGCATCAATGGACAGAATAAACCAATGTTCACTAGAAGGGGTTTCAGTAAAATTTGTAATGCGATGAACATCTACATGTTCAACGGGATTTTCAACATGCAGCGTGATGCCCTGCACTTTGACTCGAGCAGCCGTCTGCTGTAAGTCCTCCTTCAACGCATCGTACATATCATCCCACATCGAAATAACAACGCGCTTTTCGGCTTTTTTGAGTAATGTTCGACAGTAACTAAGAATCGTTTCACGATTCTTTAATGTCATCACACGATTGTCAGGTTTGTTCTCAGTCATTTCGAGCCGCTTTAATGATTCGCTTATCCCTTTATAATTAGACTCCCAATTTGATTGAGCCTTTTGTAGAAAGATATCAACAGGGAGCGGCGAATATTGAGCGCTATCATCTATTTCTTCCTTCAAGACAATTCCCTTTTCAACAAGGTTGTTTAGCACATCATAAATTCGTGCACGTGGAACGCCAGAATTTTTGCTAACCTGGTAGGCCGTAACCGTTCCTTGTTTAACGAGAGAAACATACGATTTAGCTTCGTATTCGTTAAATCCTAGTTTTTTTAGCTGTTGGACCAAATTTTCCAAATTTCTTCCCCCCATAATCAACTATTCCTATCATACCAAATTTGTAATGACTATTTACAATCATAAATATTTTAGATACTATTTCAGTAGTGACTACGAAAGAGGTTGATTAGATGTTATTAGATTTAGATCCTTCATTATTAATTATTTTAATAGTCTTTGGCTTTTTGGCGGCATTTATCGATTCTGTTGTCGGCGGTGGGGGGCTGATCGCATTGCCAGCCTTGCTGTTTACAGGTTTGACGCCAGCGGCAGCTGTTGCAACGAATAAACTGGCAGGAACAATAGGCTCTTTAACGAGTACGATTATGTTTTATCGTTCAGGCAAGCTCGATTTAACATCCGTTTATAAGTTATTTCCACTCGTCTTTATTGGCTCGATGATTGGGGCGTGGACGGTCCATTTGATGGACCCTGAAGTCCTAAAGCCACTCATGCTTGCCATGCTTGCGGCTGTTGCGATTTATACGATTTTCAAAAAAGATTGGGGCAGTATTTCAACCTATAAAAAATTATCCATTCGCCATTTTATTATTTTTATGATTTTAATTTTTGCTATTGGTTTCTATGATGGATTTCTAGGCCCTGGAACAGGTTCATTTTTAATGTTTGCCTTTTTAATGATTGGATTTAATTTTTTAAAGGCGGCAGGGAATGCGAAGTTTTTAAACTTTGGCAGTAATATTGCTGCACTGTTAATGTTCATGTATTTAGGACAAATCAATTACGCCTATGGTTTACCAATGGGGCTTGCACAAATAGCCGGTGCCATTTGCGGCTCGAAATTTGCGATTAAACAAGGGAGCGGCTATGTCCGTGTGCTGTTTATCGCAGTCACTTTTTTATTGCTAGCAAAAAATGCTTATGATTACCTGCATTGATAAATACGAATCATGTCTCTGTTAAGAAACTGTTAATCTTTTCGTGTAAATGAGTGTTTTCTTTTCACCATAAAAAATTCATTTTGATATGATCGGCGAAATGGGTTGTGATGCAAAAAATTCAAGCCTTATAAATATAAGAACTCCTTAGAGCCTAAGGAGTTTTTGATTGTTGAGGTCGCTTGTTATGTTAACTGTGTTTATAAGCAGTATGCATATTTAGAAGTTTGTTGTTACATGTTTACTTAAGATGTTTTATTTCTTTTGTCATTTTAAATTTTGCATTATCTTCATAAAATGGATGGTTAAAGTTAATCCTTTTCTTTCTAATCATCAACCTTTTTAGGGAAAAGACTTTATTTTTATATGGAAGCAGCAAAAGCAGGAAAACATATATTCTGTGAAAAACCGATTAGTGTCGATATTGGGCAGACAAAGCGTGCTCTTCAGGTTGTAGAGGAGACAGGAGTGAAATTGCAAATCGGATTTAACCGCAGATTCGATCACAATTTTAAAAGAGTCCAGGAAATGGTCACGGCTGGAAAGGTAGGAGAGACACATATTGTCAAAGTAACTTCCCGGGACCCGAACCCGCCTGCTCCGGATTATATTAAAGTATCGGGCGGCCTGTTCATTGATATGGCTATTCACGATTTTGATATAGCAAGATTTTTATCAGGAAGTGATGTAGAAGAAGTGTATGTACAAGGAGCTGTGTTAGTGGACCCTATATTTGGTGAGCTGGAAGATGTAGATACAGCGGTTATTACATTAAAGTTTAAAAATGGGGCGATCGGGGTCATCGACAATAGCAGAAAGGCTGTTTACGGTTACGATCAGAGAGTGGAGGTATTTGGTTCTCTAGGTTGTGCAACGGTAAAGAATGATTTCCCGAATGCAGCGGAGTTAACAACAGATGAGGGGGTTTATACCGATAAACCTAAATACTTCTTCTTGGAAAGATATCTTGATGCTTATATAGAAGAAACGAGAGATTTTGTTGATTGCATACTATATGACAAAGAGGTTTTAGTCAATGGCTATGACGGGTTGCAAGCAGAGTTAATAGCCCATGCGGCCAAGAAGTCTTTCAAAGAAGGAAGACCTGTAAAACTATCGGAGATAGACACTGAGAGTAAGGTTGTTGTTTAAATGTACTGATAGTGTAAAATAGAGTAATGACATTTAAAAATATGTCAAAATCTAACTTCTTGGTATATAGGGTAGACAAATCATATCATATATACCAAGAGGTAATCATGAACACCATTACTTAGCTTGGGCTTATGTCATCTTGTGGTAGAAGGGAGTCCATATATGAAAAACGAGGAAAAAGTCTATTGTCGATAAAAGGAATTAAAAAAAGTTTTTCCGGAAAATGCCATTGACAATCCATAAACATCAACAATGCAGGCAATGTAATCACCCCCCCTACAACTGAATCTACAAAGGCAGCCACAAAACCCAAAATAATCAATAGGATTAATAAAGACGATTCTAAGTCAAAAAGCATCCAATCATCCTTCCCGCCAGTAAGAACTTAAACAGTAACTCACTTGTTGAAGTGCTCGTTATCATCCGGTATACGGCGAAGTACACTATCCATCAACATTATACCTATTCCATTTACTACAGCCGTGCCCGTCAAGCTAAGAATAATATTTCATTAAATACTTGTTTCTTGAGAAAGAAACCACATACATCCAATCATATATAAAGTGTAAATAGCAACAGCGCCTATTATAGCGTGAAAAGGCTTGAGCCAATTAGTCAATAAAAAAATAGTGCTAATTAAAATGACGGCTCCAAAAGCACCGAAAACGGCATTTTTTTGTGTCATTCTAAAGTCGATGAAACTCATATTTTTCATTTGCAAACTGATATTGATCAAAGTCATTATTGGAAGTAGTGTAATCACCCCCGACAAAAAAAGATATTTAGATTTACTTAAAAGTGAAGCTAAAACCATAACGGTTCCACCTATAACAAACTGTAAAATATAGCCCACTACATTCTCTCCTTTTCATTAGCTCTAAAAGATGTAATTATTTTAAATGGTTGGCTACATATAAGTAAACTAAATATAATTGATATAATGTATAATAAAAACTTATATGTAGGAGCTGTACTTAATGAATGTAAAGAAGTACCTGACTTATATTAAGGTAGTAGAGACTGGGAGCTTAACCAAAGCGGCGGAAATGCTAAACTACACACAACCGAGTATTAGCCAAATGATTAGCAGTTTAGAAGAAGAGTACGGATTTTCCTTACTATTAAGACAAAAAAACGGTGTAAAACCTACTGAGAATGGCATGAAAGTTCTAAAAGCCATGAAAGAGATTGAAAAAGGCTATGAAAAACTATCTCAAACGGTTCATGAAATTAATGGTTTGGAAACAGGGAAAATTCGAATAGGTGCTTATATAAGTATCGCTACATCTTGGATGCCCAAGATATTAAGTGAATTTAAAAGGCTCTACCCTTTTATTGAGATCCAATTGTATGAAGGAAACGCATCTGAGCTAGAGCATTGGCTAGAAGAAGATCAAATCGACTTTGCCATTGGTTCTTTGCATAATAACAAGTGGAATTTTCACTTTTTGATGGATGACCCTATTGTTGCAGTCATGAGTTCGCAGCATGAATTCGCTCAATTAGATGTAGTAAATTTAAAAGCGATAGAATCTGTAGATTGTATCCTTCCGTATTCAGATTCACTGTTTGAGATACATAACCTTATAAAGAAGGAAGGAATTAAACCGCGGATTGCCTATCAAATAAGAGGTGATGAAACCATTATTGCCATGGTGCGGAATAACTTAGGGATTAGCCTATTGCCACAATTTCTATTAAGTAATTCCATTTTAGACAACCTAACCATTAGACCGTTAAGCAGTCCCGTTGCAAGAAAAGTTGGGATTCTTACGAATACCGCAAAGCATACACAAACACCCTCGATCAATAAAATGATACAGTTCATTAATGAATGGGTTGAGAAACATGGTGATATAGAGAAATTTCGCTAACGGGCTAGTATCAAAACTATTGAATTATGACACCGATTGATTCCCAAAACTAAAAAGTCGATTCCTCAATTAGAGAATCGACTTTAAAAATCTTTATTGAATTAAAGCACCCTTTAGTACAATCCTTCACAAACTCTCCATGTTCTAATTGTAACAAAAACGAATGTTATTGTTACATGATTTGGTAATAAACTTTCAGACTAGTTAACTTGCATAATAAACGTAACAAAAATATGCAACAATATTATTTGCAACAAAATTCGCCTTGAATCGTTTTTGGTGCATTATTAGATTTAACAAGACCCGTTGGCTTTTTGTTAAGGTTTTTATCAAATGTAAGCACTTATATACAAAATCATACATTAGGTAAAATGAAAAGGTCGCCTATTTAGGCAGCTATCTTTTTGTTTCTTCTTCAACGAACGTCCCGTTAGCATAACAACAAAATCCTACATCAGAACACGCCATTCTCATTGGGAGAATTCTCGGGTATCGGCTGACCCACATCCCAGAATTCGACGATGAGATCGTTATGAAAGCGGAAGATATGGACCACAGCTCCCCCAAGGTCATCTTGCTTTTGCTTTACATGGGAGTGAACTGCAACCATATCACCCTCTCCGATGACACGTTTTATCTCAAGGACTTTGTGAGGATTCTTGGTGGCGTTCTCTTCCATTGCGAGCATAAGAGAGTCAGCATCTCCACGGAAAAAGGGATTATGATGGCGGAAATTCGGACCAATGTACCTATGGTATGCTTCGCGCACTTCCCCTGACGCAACCAGTTGCAAAAACGACACAGCCATCTCTTTTAGAGAATTCTTCATTACAAACCATCCTTTCTTTAAAGGGTTGCCATTGTTATGTAATTAATCTAACTAACTTTTTAAGCTACAAGCTTCTAATTTGCGCAAAAATAATAGTTACATTATATATCCAATTTGTTGATATTACATTAACTTAAATGGTATTTATTAGTGTAACCAGTAATTAAACTAAATTCCCCATTAGTTTAATAAAAAAATCAACAACACTCTTTAACAGATCCAAACAAAAAAGGTTTTTCAAAAGAAAATCGCCATGAAATAACAGTACGAAAAACGAACTATTATCTCTGAAAGTGGAGCAAAAAACTTTTTTAAGATTTTGCTAGATTTTAAAAAGGATTTCGGTGACTATTCCTCCCCACAGAACAGCAACAAGCAAATCACCCTTTGTAAATTTCAAAGTAATCTTCCTTTATCTTGAAATTTATATATCCTAAAAGGAACGATACACTCTTTTTGGAACTCCATCCATTCCAATTATTTCTTGTTTCGCTAACCTGCCCGTTACTTTAAGTGCATTCCTTCACAATCTCACTTTTGCATAGAACCGTCCCTTGCTTCCCAATAAACTTTATTTAATCTGTACACTGAGTTTACAAGGTTTTAATATTCAGATGATATGATTGGTTTACCAACGAATGAGGAGGCAGTATAAATGAATGTGCGTGCAATATTTATTGATATGGATGGTACACTACTAAAAGCCTCAAACAACATTTCCCACCGAAATATGGAAGCTATTTATAGGCTCCTTAATCAGGGAGTCAAGGTTTTTCTAGCTACTGGTCGACACTATGAAGTAACCGCTCCCTACCATAAAGAAATTGGATTACGAACTCCAATGATCTGTTTGAATGGTGCCGCTATTCACGATGCAGAGACAGGAAGAGCTATGCAAATGAAAACCGTTCAGCTGAACGAAGAACGATTCCACCATCTGACCGCTGAAAATCCTTGTAATGTTATTATCCATACAGCAAATGGGCTTTATTGTAAGGAAACAAATGAAGAAATCGATTATTGGACAAAAGTTGGGCAAATTCCGCCACGGTATATTGGAGATTTAAGACAGGCAAATTATCAAGATGTTCTTAAATATAGTGTTCGAACAGGTGCACCAAGTCCTGAATTATCCGCTTTGTTTAAAAAGGAAGCAGAAGTCATCAATTGGAATGATGGGTTTGAAATGGTCGCTCCTAATGTTTCCAAATGGTCTGCTATAAAAAGCTTACTTCGCGCATTTCGAATTAGTCCAAATGAAGTCGTAGCCATTGGAGACGGACCTAATGATATAGAGATGCTTCGTCATGTCGGTACTGGTGTCGCAATGGGGAACGCTAGCGAAGAGGTTAAAGCAGCAGCTGATTTTGTTACAGGACACCACGAAAATGATGGATTAGCTGAGTTTATAGAACGTTATCTTCATAAATCATATGAATCATATGTGATTTAGGGTTATTTAAAAAAACTTTTTGTAATAAAAAAATGACAGGTGTGATCTATTTCGTTAGATTCATACCTGTCATTTTTTATCATCAATATTTTATAATCAGATAGTGTATCTTCATTTGAACATTTTCATTCATGTATTGGTTTTTAACAATATCAATTGCTTCAGAATTACCAATTACTCCTAATAATCAATATTCGCAACCTTTAATGCAATAAAAAAATAACTTCTATCATGATTTTATAAAATGTGTTTTTCTTCAGTTCTAACATTTTCATAAACCTTACGCCTGTAATTTCTCCCTTTTTCCAGTTCAAATGGTTTTCATCTAGTATCTGTAACTGTTTTTTACTTAAGATAGAAAGGTTCATAGGGGGCGGCCTAAGTGTTTTCCTTGAAATTTAGCTATCGCGATACCTTCCGATTGTCTCTGGCGAATTTTCTTGCGTTCCTGATCGGCAACATACGAAAGCAACGATAAAAATTGGTCTTCCATTAATCGTCCCATATCCCCCATTTCACGGAACTTACGGCTGTCAAATAAAGATTCATTTTCTAGAACGATAATGTCTGCTTTTAAATCTCTTGTAATATGTTTCCGTTCTACAATGACCTTGTCATAATTGCGACCCATCCGATCCAGGGCGTCTATATAAACAAGGTCACCCTTGCTAAGTACTATATTACCCAAATTTAGTGAGTTATATTTGCGAACTGTTTAGATTGATAGTATAATAATTCGTTTCGTTAAGAAAGAAATTTTCCAATATTACATTGACAAGATGGTGCATTCTGCTTACAATTGAAAATGATTATCACCATCAAGCAGGAGGAATAGCACTATGTTTAACGGAAGAAATAGTCGGAATACTTTGGTAATTACCGTATTTATTTTCATTTTATCAACGCTATTACTTGGTTGTACAAATGCCAGCGATGATGATTCAGCATCAAAGGGCGATAATGACAACATGCTTACGATCGCTTGGGCGAGGGATGTGGGCGAAATGAATCCCCATGTTTATAATCCTTCACAATTATTTGCCCAGTCCATGGTGTATGAACCGTTAGTAAGCTACGGAGATGGGGGAAAGCTAAAACCACATCTAGCTGAGTCATGGGAAATTTCTGAAGACGGCAAAGAATATACATTTCATCTGCGTCAAGATGTGAAATTTTCTGACGGAACAAGTTTTAATGCAGACATTGTCAAAAAGAATTTTGATACGATTTTAAATCATATGGAATTACATAGTTGGTTAGGATTCCTTTCGAAAATAGCTGGTACGGAGGTAATCGACGAAAATACTTTTAAACTGACATTAACCGAACCATACTATCCAACGATTCAGGAGTTAGCCGTTGTTCGACCCGTTCGTTTCTTAGGTGAAGCTGGATTCCCTGAAGATGGTGATACCTCAAAAGGCGTCGCTGAAGCGGTCGGTACAGGTCCATGGATTTTGGAAGAGTATAAAGCTGATGAATATGCTATTTACAAGCGCAATGAAAATTATTGGGGTGAGCTTCCAGAAGTAGAAAAAATTCAAGTGAAAGTCATTCCTGATGCGGAAACGAGAGTACTTGCGTTTGAAAAAGGTGAACTAGACCTGATTTACGGAGAAGGGGTTATCAGTTTAGACGCTTTCAAACAATTGGAATCTACGGGAAACTATGAGACTAGCATTTCTGAGCCAGTTGCCACGAGGCAGCTTGTTATGAATACAAACAGAGAACAGCTTTCCGATGAACGTGTTCGCCAAGCGTTACATTATGGATTTAACAAAGAGGCAATGGTGAAAGGAGTCACTTCTGGACTAGAAGAAGAAGCAGATTTTATTTTACCGACAAACTTGCCTTATACTTCCGACATTGATGTTACGTCGATTGAATATGATATTGAAAAAGCAGAGGCGTTATTAGACGAAGCAGGCTGGACACTTCCTGAGGGGAAAACGGTTCGTGAAAAAGATGGACAGCCACTTGAAATTGAGATGATGTACGATTCAGCAGAATCGATTCAAAAAGCAATGGCAGAAACGCTACAATCAGAATGGGCAGCCATTGGGGTTAAATTAAATATTGTTGGGGTAGAGCTTGCGGTTCAAGTTCAAAGATTTAAAGATAATGACTTTGATATTAATTTCTTCAGTAACTATGGTGCTCCATATGATCCGCATACATTTATAAACATTGTTGCAAAAGAAGGATTTGGATTTAATGAGGCTATTTCAGCCTATCCGAACAAAGAGGAATTACTCCAACAAATGGCACGGGTTCCTCAAACAACTGACGAAACAGAACGTCAACAGCTTTACTCGTCTATTTTAACATCACTGCAAGATCAGGGAGCCATTGTTCCTATTTCATATATTAAGAAAACAGCGATTTATCAAAAAGATGTCACTAATTTCACTTTCTCTGCTAATCGTGACGAACATCCATTCACAGGAATTAGCATCGAGCAGTAAGCAGTAGGAGGGTATCATGGGCACCTATATATTGAAACGAATTATGTCCATTATCCCAGTTTTTGTTTTGGCCGCACTTCTGACGACTGGGATGATTCACCTTTCACCGGTGGATCCGGCAGAGGCTTATTTAACAGCAGCCCATATCGAACCGACCGATGAGATTTTAGCTCAGAAAAGACATGAGTTTGGTTTAGATCAACCATTCCTCATTCAATATGTAAACTCTATTATGAAGATATGCCAACTTGATTTTGGCATATCTTATGTTTCGAATAAGCCAGTTTGGGACGAGGTTACATACCGAATGCCAGCGACCATCCAGCTAGCTTTAGGGAGTTTATTAATAGCGGTGCTCGTCAGTGTCCCTCTTGGCTTCTTGGCAGGAGTAAAGAGAAATAGCGCTATTGATCATTTTAGTCGCTTACTTTCCTTTTTCGGGGCAGCCATTCCCTCTTTTTGGCTAGGTTATATATTGATTTTTTTCTTTTCTGTTAAACTGGACCTTTTTCCGGTTGAGGGAATCGGGACATGGCAGCATCTTGTTCTGCCTTCCATTACGCTGGCTCTCCCGCTAATTGCGATGTATACAAGATTGTTGCGTGCCAGCGTCCTTGAAAATTTACAAGAGCCGTATGTGTTATTTGCCCGGACGAGGGGAATTAAGGAAAAAACCATTATGGCAAAGCATGTCTTAAGGATTGCCATTTCTCCGATGATTACCGGACTTGGGATGAACCTTGGAAAACTCCTGACGGGAACGATTATCGTGGAGACGGTTTTTTCTTGGCCAGGGTTTGGCCGTTATTTTATTGAAGCTATTTTTAATCGTGATATACCTGTTATTCAATGCTATGTGCTCATTGCAGCTAGCTTATTTATTTTAAGCAACTTAATTGTTGATCTTATTCAAATGTATATTGACCCGCGCATATCCAGGAAAGAAGGGCACCGTCGATGATAACCAGTATACGTAGGATGTTCATAAGTCAAAAAGTGATTCCCATTTGTTCCATCATTTTAGGGATTCTTTTTATCATGGCGATATTTGCTCCCTGGATAGCACCCAATGATCCCATTGCGGTCAATTTAGTCTATAAACTACAGCCACCATCCTGGGAATTTCCATTAGGAACCGACCATTTAGGAAGATGTAACTTATCACGCCTTTTATATGGAGCACGCATTTCATTAGGCTTTGCCATGCTCATTTTCATTTCATCATTAGTGATTGGTTTAATCGTTGGAACCTTTTCTGGGTATAAAGGCGGCTGGGTTGATCATGTGTTGATGAGATTTTGTGATGGAGTGATGGCTTTTCCTAGTCTTATCCTTATACTTGGACTGGTTGGGATTTTCGGTCCTGGACTTCCGCAAGTCATCTTAGCGTTAATGCTTGTGCAATGGGTCTATTATGCGAGAATGTTCCGAGGAATGGTACTTAGTCTGAAAGAACAAAACTTTATTGCCGCTGCGACAATAAGCGGCTCTTCTCAATGGAAAATTATTAAAAATCATATTGTCCCCAATGTGCTTCCTCCACTTGTCGTAATGGGCACATTAGAAATGGGCTGGGCGATCATGGATATATCCGCCATGTCGTTTCTTGGATTAGGGGTACAACCGCCAACACCTGAATGGGGAGCGATGATTCACGAAGGAAAGTCGTATATCCGGACGAATCCAGAATTGATGCTTTATCCAGGTGCGATGATTATGCTTGTTATTGTTACATTCAATTTATTGGGCGAAGCGTTATCAGAACGTTACGGTGTCAAACGTCGATTTTAAAAAGGAATGAGAATGTTGGGAACAGAACAGTCGAATGTGTTACAAGTTAGAGATTTACATGTACAGGTAAAAACACAAAATGGTGCTGCCACTCTCGTTCAAGATATAAATTTTGAACTAAAGCGCGGGAGGGTACTTGGTCTTGTCGGGGAAAGTGGATGCGGTAAGACCGTTACAAGTATGTCCCTCCTTCAGCTTTTTGATCGGAAAACAACAACGATTGAAGGTAGTATCGTATTACAAGGGCGGGAATTAAACGGTCTAGGCGATAAAGAAATGCGCAAAATCCGTGGTAAAGATATAGCCTTTATTATGCAAAATCCGATGAATGCTTTTACGCCTGTTTTTACGATTGGCCATCAATTTATTGAAACCATTCGCTCGCATAAGGAGTGGAATAAAAAACAAGCAACAGAGCTTGCCATCGAGGCAATGCATCATGTGAACTTGCCAGACCCTGTTAAACTTTTAAACCACTATCCTTTTCAATTGAGTGGCGGTATGCTTCAACGGGTGATGATTGCTATCGCAGCATGCCTCCATCCGGCCGTTATTATTGCCGATGAACCAACAACCGCACTTGACGTAAATAATCAGAAGAAAGTGCTGCACCACTTAGATAAAATTCGCTCTGAATATGGTTCAGCCATTTTATTAATATCCCATGATCTCGGAGTCATTTCCGAAATGGCAGATGAAGTAGCCGTTATGCAGAATGGCAGAATAGTAGAAAAAGCGGATGTGTTTCAACTATTTGATGAGCCACAGCATGAGTATACGCAGAAACTATTAAATGCACGATCCATATTACATTTAGATGAACCTATCATCCATTTGGCCTGACTTATCTTATGATAGGTATTTTACAAGAGGTGAACAAATGAGTTTATTACAGGTACATGAAGTCACTCATAGCTACGGATCCCGAACGTTTTTCAACTGGAAAGATCGTTCTAAAAAAGTGCTTTCCGGTATTTCCCTCTCTATCGAGGAAGGAACATGTTTAGGAATGCTTGGTACGAGCGGAGCTGGTAAAAGCACTTTAGGAAAAGTGATTCTTGGTTTGGAACGCCCCCAATATGGACAAGTTCTGTTTCAAGGGCATGATATTTATACCGCAGATAAGCATACTCGCCAAAAAATTCGACGTGACCTTCAAGCTGTCTTTCAGGATTCATACTCATCGGTTAACCCTCGAATGACAGCCGAACAAATTATTGCAGAGCCGCTGGAAAACTATGAAAAGTTGACAGTAGCTGAACAAAAACGAACCATTGTTGAATTATTGGAAAGGGTAGGGCTAAGTGAAAAGGATTTAAAAAAATACCCGCATCAATTTAGCGGTGGCCAATTGCAGAGAATTAATATTGCAAGAGCCATCTCACTCAAGCCTAAGCTGATCGTCTTAGACGAATCTGTAAGTAGCCTGGATATGGTTAATCAAACCCTTATTTTAGAATTACTGAGGGAGCTAAAAGTAGACTTCGGGTTATCTTATCTCTTTATTACACACGATATTAAAGCTGCCTATACGATTAGTGATACATTAGGTGTACTAGAAAAAGGAGAACTAGTCGAGCTTTACGAGTCAAAAAATCAGTTTTTTACTTCAGAACATTCTGTAGTAAAAGAGATGAGAGGTTCCATACTTGCCGAGCACCCACGTTTTCGTTCGATTGGAACAAGGGTTAATCATGCTTAATTTAAAAGTAGTTATCTTTATTCGAAGGCCTCGATTTCATTTACATAATCGGGGCTATTGTTTTTACCTTAAAATGATAAAAGGAGGCCAATCGGATGAATCATCGTGCGTATCTTGCTTTGGCGATTCCCCTAACGATTTCAACCATGACGACGCCTTTATTAGGTGCTGTCGATACAGCGGTTGTCGGGCAGCTTCCTGATCCTGCTTATATTGGAGGCGTTGCAGTAGGGACCCTTATTTTTAATACTTTATATTGGGTCTTCGGCTTTTTACGGGTCAGCACATCTGCTTTTGCCGCACAAGCTAATGGGGCAAGCGATCCAGCTCAAGGAGTACTTGCTTTATCTCGTCCATTTTTATTGGCTGTAATTGTAGGTATGTGTTTTATTCTCTTGCAATGGCCGATTGAATATGCAGCTCTCACATTGATTGCTCCTGATTCTGATGTGAGTCAGTTTGCAGTTGAATATTTTCAAATTCGAATATGGGGAGCACCCTTTACATTGATGAACTATGTTATTCTTGGCTGGTTAATGGGGATGGCTAAGATTAAACAATCTTTATGTTTACAAGTGTTAATGAATGTATTGAATATGATTCTGGCCATTCTTTTTGTCCATGTCTTTTCATTTGCAGTAAAAGGGGTTGCTACAGCCGCTTTGATTGCTGAAATTACAGCCTTCGTATTAGGATTACTCATTATTTGGAAGGCATCACCGTTTGAATGGAGAATACCATCTATTCGAGCACTTATAGATACACAGTCTATGAAAAAGATGTTTAACGTTAACAAGGATTTGTTTATTCGAACGATTTGTTTATTAGTCGTTATTAATATGTTTACAGCAAAAGGTGCTTCGTTTGGCACAGAATTTCTAGCTGCAAATGCTGTATTATTTCAAATTCATTACATAATGGCTTATTTCTTTGATGGGTTCGCCAACGCCTCTAGTATTCTCGTCGGCAAAGCGGTAGGATCAAATGACAAAGAATTGTATAAAAAAACGCTTAGTTTATCAAGGCAATGGTCGGTGATCACGGCTTTTGTCATAGCTTGCGTATATGGATTATTTCAAGAACAAATTATTGGGCTTTTTACAAATTTACCTAGTGTTATCGAACTTGCAACCAAGTATGGAACATGGCTCCTCATCTATCCGTTTGCTGCATGTTTTGGCCTTGTCATTTACGGTGTCTTTACGGGAGCAACTGAAATTGCTCCTGTTCGAAACTCTATGATCTATGCAATGATTGTCTATATCATTATACAATTCACTGTAACCCCTATCTGGCATAATCATGGCCTATGGCTTGCCTTCATCATCTATACAATTGGGCGATCTGGATTCCTAGTTATGTATACTCCTAGATTAAATAAAAAATGGTTACAACTGAAGGAAGGAATCTGAAAATTTCCTAACGAGAAAAAACACCGTTCAAGTACGAACGGTGTTTTGGTGTTAAAAGACAAGGTTGAATTCTGTCAGAAAGAACCTACGATAGGGAAACAAAACTAAGCATCAATTACGTACCAATATTTGTTAGTGATCTATGTAGATTCTATCTAGTACAAAAAGGAACGGGTATCCGTTCCTTAAAAAATTCGCGCCTACTTATGATACGCTTTGGCATGTTATCTGTGACGGCAAGTTTTCGCTTAGACCAAGCGTCCGCGCTGTTGAAGTATGAATTTCATGGATCAGCTCTGGTTTTTCCACTAGTGACACCCCATAAGAAGGAATCATTTCTTTTATTTTCGGTTCCCACTCTTGCATATGTTGCGGGAAGCATTTTTTTATTACCTCAAGCATGACGGAAATAGCGGTAGAAGCACCAGGAGAAGCGCCGAGCAATGCAGCGATCGAGCCATCAGCGGCACTGATAACTTCCGTACCAAATTGAAGTGTGCCTTTACCGGCAGCAGTATCTTTGATAACTTGTACACGTTGGCCCGCTACCACGATATCCCAATCTTCGCTTTTGGCATTCGGAATAAACTCTCGTAACTCTTCGATACGCTGTTCTTTCGATAACATAACTTGCTCGATCAGGTATTTTGTCAATGGAACGTTTTTTGCACCTGCTGCCAACATAGTTATGAGATTATTCGGTTTTATGGAACCTAATAAATCCATATTTGAACCCATTTTTAAGAATTTTGGTGAGAAGCCGGCAAACGGTCCAAAGAGTAATGATTTTTTGTTGTCGATAAATCGTGTGTCAAGATGCGGGACAGACATTGGAGGAGCACCAACCTTAGCTTTGCCGTATACTTTGGCATGATGCTGCGCTACAACCTCTGGATTGTTACATACTAGGAATAGTCCGCTTACTGGGAATCCTCCAATATGTTTACTTTCAGGAATACCCGTTTTTTGCAGTAAAGAAAGGCTTCCGCCACCGCCGCCGATAAAGACAAATTTTGCCGTATGGTATTCGATTTTACCGCTATCGATATCATGCACTTTCACTTCCCACGAGCCGTCGCTGGTACGCTTAATATCCTCAACACTATGCTTGTAGTTGATCTCGACGTTTTGACTCTTTAAGTGGTCAAACAACATGCACGTTAAAGCACCAAAGTTGACATCCGTTCCAGAGTCGATTTTTGTTGCCGCTATCGGTTCTTTCAATGTACGGCCATTCATAATAACCGGAATCCATTCCTTCAGTTTTTCCGGGTCATCAGAAAATTCCATTCCTTGGAATAGAGGATTGTTTGAAAGCGCTTCAAAACGTTTTTTCAGAAACGTTACATTTTTTTCCCCTTGTACGAAACTCATATGAGGCAATGGCATGATAAAGTCCTGCGGATTACGTATCAGATTTCTGTTTACAAGATAAGACCAAAACTGCATTGAAATCTGAAACTGTTCATTAATTTTGATCGCTTTGCTAATATCTATAGATCCGTCAGATTTTTCGGATGTATAGTTAAGCTCGCACAGTGCAGCATGGCCCGTACCCGCATTATTCCATTCGTTAGAGCTTTCCTCTCCTGCGTTTGCGAGCTTCTCAAACACTGTAATTTTCCAGTCAGGTACTAACTCTTTCAGCAGTGTCCCCAAAGTCGCACTCATGATTCCGGCACCAATTAAGATAACATCTGTTCTAGTTTGTCTGTTGCTCATTTTTCCCACCCTTTCTACCTTTCTCTGTCAGGATCACACGATTTGATAAACAATACTCCCAGATATTATTGTAAGCGTTTTCTTTATTTCGTCTCTCTCTTGTGTCTTTGTAAATTATTTTATCAGATAACGTTCATAAAGGATGAATTCTGGGATGAAATGAGGAAAAATGACGATAAATCAGATTATTTTACGATAAATCGGATTATTCTTATCCTAAAACAGAAGAAATCTTCAAAACCTAGGTAGTTTTTGAAAATAACGGGTGTAGATGAGACTGAAAATGTATTAGATTACTCATTGATTGTTCCTTCTTTAGCTGAGGCAGGCACTTCTATGTTCTTTACATAAGCGACCATTTTAAGGTCAAAAGATCCTAAGTTATGGTCCCGGGACTATGGAAAGGGAAATCGGTTAAAAATGGGATATAGGAATTTATATAAATCAATAAAGTTAACTTCATACATACGAAACTTTTTGTTGCTGTCATCCGTATTAATACATATAGGTTATGATTGGAATGTTGAAGAAAAATTCTTCCATAAAATACAAAAAGATAGAAAATATGATAACATTCTTTTATCAACAAAAATCGGAGTGAATGATAGATGAAAATTATTCGAAGCTTATTTTTATTCATGTTCAGCGGTCTTATCGGTCTTGTTTCCATGCCCATTGCATTTTTTTGGCTGAATATTCCTTTTATCCAATCGGTTCTAATCGGCATCGGAATTCCGGCTTTAACGGTCTTTTGGATGGGTGGACGTTTTTTATGGAAACGCATGAGGAATGTTGATCCATATAGGGAAGAACTGGCTTATGTCAAGTATCAACTGAAGGAAGCTAACAAAAAAGCGGCAGCAATTGGAGCATGCCGGTATAAAGTGAGGTCTCTTACGGCTTGGATGAAAATCGCCAAGCTTCACAAGCTTGCAAAAGGGATTATTAAAGTCGTCGAAGAAGAGCCCGCCAGATACCGGGAAGTACAAGCCTTCTTTACGCAGCATTTGCCGGCAACCGTCACGCTTGTCGAACGTTATACGTTTTTATTGAAACAGCCGGTCAGAAGTATCGAGTTAAAAGAGTCGCTTCGTGAAGCGGAGCTTTTACTCGATGAAATGGCAGAAAGCTCTCAGCAAGTACTGCTCGATTCATTATCAAACGATATGATGAGCCTTGAAATCGAACGGAAAATGTTGAAGCAATCTTTTGAATATCAACCATCCGATTCGGCAGATTTGCCCAAGAATACGAATCAATAAGAAAGATAGAGGGAGAGAAAACAGATGAGTGAACCCAAAAAAGATTATTTGGATGAACTGTTGGTAGATCCTTTCGCAAATACATCACCGCCGTCTTTTTCAGCAGATGCCGCTCCGAAAGCGAAAACGACATTTGAAATATTAACACCCGAGCATCGGGAAAAAGCACGAAAAGTTGCCGAGCAAATCGACTATAAAAACCAGCAGGCCATTTTGCAGTACGGAGTAGCTGCCCAATCGGAGCTTTCCCAGTTTTCGCATTCCGTTTTGAATCATATTCAAAAGAAAGATACGGGACCGGTCGGAGAGGCCATTTCGGAACTGATGTTTAAAATCAATCAAGTGAATCCTGAAGACTTCACGAAAAAACGAAAAGGTGTTGTCGGTCGCTTGTTTTCTTCTTTATCAAAGCCGATACATGGAATGTTTTCGAAATATCAAAGCATCAATGTCGAAATCGATAAAATCGCCGATAAGCTGGAAGGTGCCCGTCAAATGCTTATGCGTGATCTAATCATGCTTGATAACTTGTTTGAAAAAAATAAGCAGTTTTACGATGCGCTCAATATTTACATTGCAGCGGCCGAATATAAATTAGAATCTTTACAAAACGAAACATTGCCGGCTCTTCAGCAAAAAGCTTCCAATACCAATGATTATTTGGCCATTCAGGAAGTGAACGATGTGAATCATTTTATCAATCGTCTTGAAAAGCGGGTGCATGACTTGCAATTGAGCCGCCAAATCGCCATTCAAAGCGCTCCGCAAATTCGTCTCATTCAAGAAGTGAACCAGACGCTTGTGGAGAAAGTCCAAAGCTCTATTTTAACGGCCATTCCTTTATGGAAAAATCAAGTGGTCATCGCATTGACGCTGCTTAGACAGAAAACGGCGATGGAAGCACAGCGCCAAGTGTCCAAGACGACGAATGATTTACTGACGAGAAATTCCGAATTGTTGAAGCAAAACACGATCGATGTCGCCAAGGAAAACGAGCGGGGCATTGTCGATATCGAAACATTAAAGCGTACGCAGGAAAGCTTATTGAGTACGCTCGAAGAAGTGCTGCAAATTCAGCAAGATGGACGGATAAAGCGGCAGGAAGCGGAACGTGAGCTTGTCGATATGGAACAGGACTTAAAAGCGAAATTACTCAATATCAATCCACGTAATTAGTTTGATGGGGGAAATTCACCCCATCAAACTAATTACACATAAAGAAGGGGCCCATAAACAAAAGGTTATGGGCCCCTTCTTTATGTGAGAAACTTTTTAAGGATGGATAAAATATATCTGAACAGGAAGATGCTAAAGGGTTTTGGTGCAAGCAGATAATAGAATGCGATGGAGGACAAGCGTCGAAATCGACCAAACAAGCAATATGCGTGAAAAGATTATCCCGCATGGTTACAATGAAAAAGGGAGGTATTATAAATGAATAAAGTGATCGAAACATTGCTGCACCATCGTTCGATTCGGAAATATGAAGATAAGCCGCTCACACAGGAGGAAATATGCACAATTGTAGAAGCGGCACAGGCTGCTTCTACCTCGAGCTATATTCAGGCCTATTCCATTATCGGTGTGAAGGATGAACAAAAGAAGAAAAGACTCGCTGAACTCGCGGGAAATCAGCCATATGTGGAAACGAACGGCCATTTGTTCATTTTTTGTGCCGATTTATTTCGCCATGAAGTGTTGGCTGAAATGGAAGGGAAAGATATTACGTCTTCTGTTGAAAGTACGGAAAAATTCATGGTTGCCGTGATTGATGCAGCGCTTGCCGCTCAAAATGCGGCCGTTGCGGCAGAATCAATGGGTCTTGGGATTTGCTATATTGGAGGTCTTCGGAACAATCTGGAAGAAGTATCAAAGTTATTAAATATCCCGGAACGGGTCGTGCCGCTGTTTGGTATGACGGTCGGTCATCCTCTACATGAATCAGGAAAAAAACCGAGACTGCCGTTTGAGCATGTGTATCATGAAGATGAATATAATCAAGATACGCAGCGATTACAGGAACAGCTCGAACAATATAATCAAACGATTCAGGAATACTATCTAAAGCGAACCGGTGGGAAACGAAGCGATACGTGGACAGGGCAAATGGCGAATATGCTTTCAAATCCTACAAGGATGTATATGAAGGAATTCGTTGAAAAACAAGGGTTGAATAAAAAATAAATAAGGCTAATGGGACGTTCATGCTGATCCAATGAAACAAAGGGTCGGATGAACGGCCTTTTTTATTGTCCTGTTTTAGTATGGGTCAGGAAGGTGAGAAGTATGTTTCCTTTTATTTATCAACATAAAATGCGCCAGCCATCGTAAAACTAAGACTGGTTCGTTATTAAAACTTAAAGGAGGACTATCATGGCTTCATTGCACAAATTAGTTTTAACAGCAGGCGCTCTTTCGATGATTACACTAGCTGGATGTAACAACGATAATGCAGCCGATGAACGAAATGCGGTCAATAACAATACACGTGATGTCGGCTACGTGAATGACAATGGAGTGGTAAATGATAATAATCGCTACGTTGGAGACGATAACGGTAGAAATGGAGTAGACGGTTCTTTACGAAATGTCAATGATAATGATATTGGGTTAAACAATCCTCTGCGCAACGTTGGAAACGACAACGACAGAGATGGCGACGAGCCATTGATGAACGTAGCAGATGAAGCAGCTGACAGAGTGGCTGACTTACAAGGAGTAGAAAGAGCGAATGTGATTGTAACTGAGCGCAACGCTTATGTGGCAGCCCAGCTTGATGATAATGCTGAAGGAAAGTTAACACGTGAAATGGAAAATAACATTGCAAATGCGGTCAGAAAAACGGATGCCGACATTCAAAATGTGTATGTCTCAACAAATCCTGATTTTATCGACCGAATGGATAACTATGTTAATGATATTGGTGAAGGAAGACCGATTGGGGGATTATTCGACGAATTTACAGAAGTCGTACGCCGTGTCTTCCCGAACGCACGATAGTCAACAACCGAAATGGAAGAGGGATTAAACGGTATATTGAATATCCCAATCGATTCCTTTTCTTGAAATGCCCGTCATGAACACCCGGCAAAGTTATGGGTGAAATGACGGGCTTTTTCTATGACATGGTTTTATCTTGATTCAATATATAGTGAAATTCTTCGGAACATAGGGGCTTTTTTTGTGATGTATCATTGACACGAAGAGAATAATTGGATTTTAATGGAATTATCATTAAAGATAAATCGTACTGATATGACATCAGAAATATTGATAGAAATGGTTTCCCCTAATAAATCGTGAACAAGATTGATGAATGACATGAAAGGAAGTGGCGGCAATGAAGTGATAAGGCAGTTTAAAAAACGCAGAAGAATGATAAGGGGGAAACGGTTGATGGATCATAAAAAATTGAACGGAAAAATAGCCATTATCACGGGAGTGGCAAGAGCCCAAGGTATTGGGGCGGCGATTTGCAAAGAGCTGGCAAAAGAAGGTGCGGATATTTTCTTTACGTATTGGCTCGGTTATCATGAAGGGACGATACTGAGTGCGCGCAAAGAAGAAGTGAAACAACTGAAAGCGGAAATAGAAGCATGCAATGTTCGATGTGAGGAACTGGAGCTGGATTTATCCCAACCTGACGCGGCATCTGCCCTTCTAAATACGGTGAAAGAACGGTTCGGACACCCCCATATTTTAGTTAACAACGCTTGTTATTCGAGAGATGACGGTTTTGAAAATTTAACGGCAGAAAGCCTGGATAACCACTATTTCATTAATGTACGGGCCACTACGCTGCTTTCCACACAGTTCGCCGCACAATATGAAGACGGAGAGAGCGGGCGTATCATTAATTTGACATCGGGGCAGTCATTAGGCCCGATGATCGATGAAATTTCATATGCAGTCACAAAAGGTGCGGTTGAAACGTTGACATACACGCTTGCAGCGGCTGTCGCCCATAAGGGAATCACGGTCAACGCAGTAAATCCCGGGCCGACGGACAGCGGATGGATGGATGCGCCGCTTAAACAAGAGCTGTTGACGCGTTTTCCTTTCGGCCGTGTGGGTCAGCCGAAGGATGCGGCCCGTCTCATTGCCTTTTTAGCTTCGGAGGAAGCCGAGTGGGTGACAGGACAAATCATTCATTCAGAGGGCGGTTTTCAGCGGTAGAGCAGTTCAGCATTGCACAATAAAGGTAGGAAAAACGGCTAAAAAAACTCCTCTCGGAAATGATAAACATATAAAGGAGGGGTCGTTGATGGAGAAAAAGGAAGTACCTCAAACAGACGATATGACGCAGCTGCTTGAAGTGATCAATGCAAAGGGTGATACTGGTGAGCTTCAGGAAATCGTCCATTACGGTGAAAAAATGACATGCAATGATGAGCTGTTTTATAAAGAGCTGCGCACGATTGTAGAGGATGGGGCGAGAGATGATGACTAGTTTTGAGCATGCAGGGAAATGTTCCTGTATGCTTTTTTAATTTGCAAAAAAGAAAGCAAATAAGTAGACGTCACAGGTAAAGGATATGTAAAATGATGGTAGATTCGAGAGAGAAACGGGGGAGAAAATAAGATGGATAGACGATATCCAATCGGCTCATTTCAAATGCCGAAAGAAAAAAGCAACGAACAATTTCAAAGTTTTATCATGGACATTAAGGAGCTTCCTGAAAAACTGCGTGAGGCAGTACAAGGATTGACAGAAGAACAGATAGACAGCCCTTATCGCGATGGAGGCTGGACGATTCGACAGGTCGTGCATCATTTGGCGGATGCTCATATGAATGCCTTTATTCGTACAAAGCTTGCATTAACGGAAGACACGCCGACGATTAATCCATTTGAAGAAAATGATTGGGCAGTAACAGAGGAAGCGAAGGAAGCACCTGTTGAATGGTCGCTTTCTTTATTGGATGGTTTGCAGAAACGTTGGGCTTTTCTACTTGAACGGCTGGAGTGGCAAGACGTCAATAAAACGGTGTACCATCCCGGATTGGAAAAAGAGCTTGATGTCTATACACTGACGGCACTGTATGCATGGCATGGAAAGCACCATACAGCACATATTGTGAACGCTGAATAAGAGGCTGTCCCATAAGCCTTTAATAAATTACAAAAATTGATTTTTACTGCAAGGCCCCGTCACGTAATCCTTTGGTTTTACTGGGCTTTCATGACGGGGCCTTGCAAGAGGATGACCCAAAAGGGCTGTATTTTGCCCTTTGGGTCATCCTCTTTGTTAAACAATTATTGTTCACTATCATTATTTCCATCAGAATCGATCATGATTTCTTGTGGGAGTCGATGTGACGCGCTCCGGACTTTCCGGGGAACGTAATCAATGGAATCTGAGGAAAAAATCGTAACGATTACACTGCCTGGATACGATTTAGCCCGAATCAAGATCGGCTGATTATATTGGTTTTCAAACCGAAAATCAGGACCATACCAGCTTACTGTTGCGTCGCGCCCTGGAGGAACGTAAGGAACGCGCCTGCTGTGAGAGTAGCGTTGGACAATTTTTACGCCGGCATTGTCGATAGCATTAAACAAGGTAGACGAAACTTGACAAATGCCTCCTCCAACCCCCTCTGATAACTCTCCTCTGACAATGATGGGAGCCTTCATATACCCCTTGTTCTCTGTTCGCTTGCCGACCACTTCATTGAATGAAAAAGTCTCTCCCGGAAAAACAACGTGGTTGTTAATGGCTTCTGCAGCAAGTGAAATGTTGTGGGAGCGCTTTTTGTTATTGCCATTGAAATAGGTCACATATTGGCCGATCCGTTTAGTTCGGATATGCGCCAGCAGTTCGCTGTCGACTTTCGGATAAATGTCAATCGTCGGAACTTCGATCTTTGATGGCCCGTCACTGAAAAAGTAAGTGTAAAATTTCTCTTGAAAAGCTCGTTTATACAGTTTGTGTCCTACTTTTCCGGCAAGAATCTGCCCATGGTCATTGATGATGGCATCGACAGGTTTCTTGTACACTTGTCGATCGAGCGTTTCAATGAATTGATTGTATTTGTTTTCATCTACCATCGGTACTCCAACTAAAGGAATGGTATAATCATCGCGGTTGATGACGGCGATCGTTTCTCCTTGATTGGTTAATGATAAGTTGTCAGACGGATTTATTTGTTGAGCAAATAGTAAAAGTCCGGTAATCCATATGATCTTCATAACAAACATACCTCCGAGACTTAGTATGGGTAGAAATATCTCATTTCATGTGGCAAGTACAGGGAAAAACGTTTGTAAAGACAGGTTTTTATGTATACAACTAAAATAGAGAGTGCTGTCCGCTAGAGCGGGTTAAACTATGTAAATCCACATAAATTTTTAAGGATGGACCATATGAGTAAAAATAAAACAAAAATAAAACGACGGGTGATGGTGCTGTTATTGGTGTTTTTTTCCGTCGTATCCCTTCAGGTGAAAGGTTCAACACCTGCGCGAGCATCAAATGCTTACGCTGATTTGGAATATCAAATTAATGAAGTGTTAGCGGATGAACGTTTGAGCGGTGCGATTAGTTCCGTGAGTGTGCGCGATGCAGCCAGCGGACAAATGGTTTTTAGCCGGCTTGGTGAGGTACGTTTGAAAATCGCTTCTAACATGAAGCTTTTGACGGGAGCAGCCGCACTTGAGACCCTCGGACCGGATTATACGTTTAAGACGGAGTTGCTGACAGATGGGAACGTGAAAGGAAATACTCTTAAGGGAAATCTTTATTTAAAAGGAAGGGGCGATCCGACGCTTTCCCCTAAAGATTTCGACGAGTTAGCTAAAGGATTGAAGAAGTTAGGGGTAAACAAGATAGCAGGAAATCTCGCAGCAGACGATACCTGGTATGACGATGTAAGGCTGTCGCAAGATGTTGTCTGGAACGACGAGTCTTATTATTACGGTGCCTCGATTTCCGCGTTGACGGCTTCTCCCGACAATGATTATGATGCAGGGAGTGTCATGATAGAAGTGTACCCGATGAAACCAGGGAAACATGCAAAGGTTACATTGACTCCAGAAACGGATACGGTGAAAATCATTAATGATACCACAACCGTTCAAAAAGATGGGGTCCGTGACATCACCGTTACGCGTAAACATGGAACGAATACGATTCTCGTTGAAGGAACCATTCCCGATGGAGCCAAACGAGTACGTGAGTGGATTGCGGTAAGGGAACCATCAGCCTATGCACTCGGTCTATTTAGAAGTGCTTTAAAAAGAGAGGGAATTCGCATAAAAGAAAAGGATGATACATATAAAGCCGCCCCAGAAAATGCGTCTGTCCTTTTTATAAAGGAATCGCCGCCGCTTTCTCATATTTTGATTCCGTATATGAAATTAAGCAACAATGTCATTGCTGAAATGCTCGTGAAAGAAATGGGAAGAGTTGTTTATGGAGAAGGAAGCTGGGAAAAAGGACTGGAGGTCGTGAGAAGTTATTTACAAACGATTGGAGTGAACGCTGATACACTGTCTCTTCGGGATGGATCAGGAATTTCCCATGTCAGCAATGTACCGGCAAACGAACTTTCCAAGCTGCTTGTTGAAGTCCGAAAAGAAGGCTGGTATCCCGTCTTTTTACAATCCCTTCCTGTTGCCGGAGCGAGTGAACGCCTCGTCGGCGGGACACTCCGCAAGCGCATGAAAGAGACAGCTGCAGCGGGAAACGTCAAAGCGAAAACAGGAACCATCACCGGAGCTACGTCGCTTGCAGGCTATGTGACGACAAAGGGAGGGCAAGAGCTCGCGTTTGCCGTTATCTTAAATAATTTTGTAAGCGAGGATGTAAAGGACATTGAAGACCGGATAGCGGTTATTTTGGCGGGGTATGATCTACATAAATAAAGGGAGCATGGATGAAGAATGTCCATGCTCCCTTTATTTTAAGGAATTGTGGATTTATCCGGAACGAAAAAGAGATAGAAGTAAAGATAGATTCTAAATATAACAAAGTAATTAAGAGGTTTATAAAATTGTCATAAAATTTTTACAAAAAATAGTTTTCAAAATTATGAAAAAAGTGGTAAAATAGTTTTTGGAAGCGGTTCCAAATACAAGTTGATTAGGAGTGGGGATATGCAAAACGTAAGTACAAAAGGAATGGAATTAAGTCCTAGATTAGTAGAGTTTTTAAACGGCGTGAAAAAACTGTACATAAATGGAGAATGGGTAGACTCTATTTCCGGTAAGACGTTTGAAACGGTTAACCCTGCAACTGGTGAAAAGTTAGCGGACGTAGCGGAAGCTGGTCCGGAAGATATTGATTTGGCCGTAAAAGCAGCACGAGAAGCGTTTGATCATGGACCATGGTCAAGAATGGGAGCGGCAAAGAAAAGCCGCCTTATTTATAAATTAGCAGATTTGATGGAAGAACATAAACTGGAATTAGCACAGCTTGAAACTTTAGATAATGGAAAGCCGATTCGTGAAACATCCAATGCCGATGTTCCGCTGGCAATCGAGCATTTCCGCTATTTTGCCGGTTGGTCCACTAAAATTGTTGGACAAACCATTCCGGTTCAAGGAAACTATTTTAACTATACTCGCCATGAAGCAATTGGTGTCGTTGCGCAAATTATTCCGTGGAACTTCCCGTTATTAATGGCAGCGTGGAAATTGGGGGCAGCTTTGGCGACAGGTTGTACAATCGTCTTGAAGCCGGCTGAACAAACGCCGCTTTCCGCTTTATATTTAGCACAATTGATGGAAGAAGCGGGCTTCCCTAAAGGTGTCATCAATATCGTGCCGGGTTATGGAAAAACAGCAGGTGCGCCGCTGGTGGATCACCCGTTAGTCGATAAGGTAGCCTTCACGGGTTCAACAGCAGTTGGTAAGTATATTATGAGACAGGCGAGCGAATCGTTAAAACGCGTGACGCTTGAGCTTGGCGGTAAATCACCGAACATCATTTTACCGGATGCGGACCTTTCAAAAGCGGTACCGGGTGCATTAATGGGAATCATGTTCAACCAAGGGCAAGTATGCTGCGCAGGAAGCCGTTTATATGTTCAAAAGAGCATGTACGATAATGTGGTAGCGGATTTAGTATCCTTGACGAAAACAATCAATCAAGGAAACGGTTTGTTAGAAAATACGACAATGGGGCCATTAATTTCGGCTGAACAGCAAAAACGTGTGAAAAGCTATATCGATAAGGGTGTGGAAGAAGGCGCTGAAGTGTTGGCTGGAGGCACAATTCCGTATGACCAAGGATACTTCGTCGCTCCAACGGTGTTTGCCGATGTGAATCATTCCATGACGATTGCGAAAGAAGAGATTTTCGGTCCGGTCGTAGCGGCCATGCCGTTTGATGATTTAGATGATCTTGTGAAAAAAGCAAATGATTCCGATTACGGTTTAGCAGCAGGTGTTTGGACGCAGGATATCAAAAAGGCCCATTACCTTGCACACAAAATCAAAGCGGGTACGGTTTGGGTGAACTGCTATAACGCATTCGATGCGGCGAGTCCGTTCGGTGGTTACAAGCAATCTGGTATCGGCCGTGAAATGGGAAGCTATGCTTTAGAAAACTATACAGAAGTGAAGAGTGTTTGGGTGAACATGGACTAAGTTCTTTCTTTAAAAGTGTGTGTTCAAAAAGGAGAGACGTGTATAATGAAACGTATAACAGCGTTTCAAGCACGTCTTTTTCTTTTGAGAATCAACAAGAATGAAAGGGGCCGAGGCATGACTACAACAAAGGCAAACCAGATTGTTTTACCTTTTACACCGGAACATTTAAAGATTTTGCTGCATGAAGTATGTGACGACCAAAATGAATTCACGCATCAGCAGCTTGTATACTGGTGTGAGAAATATGCCCTTTATAGTCAGGAATATATGTTGGATGAAAAAAAGTGGCAGCAAGGTCTTATGGACGAATCAGAAAAGGAAGAAGCAAAGGCCTTTGCCATCGCAGAAGACATCACAAGGCAGTGGTATGCTTATATGATGAAGCAATGCTCTTCTGAGGAATTCAATGTCGACAGCGTTCCGTATTTGGAGATGCCAAAAGGTTTGTTCGTAAAATGGCTAAACGATTTATACATAAGTTGATAGGAAAAGATGTTAGTCTTTATTCCTTATTTTGGTGTGGAAGACCATGATGAAAATGAAGAAAACGTATTAAACAAAAACGAGCTCCTTATGAAAAGGAGTTCGTTTTTGTTTAAAGATAAGAAATGGTTAAAGGGATATTTTCTTCAGTTAACAAATCTGGAAGTGATAGTCAATCTTCATCGTGTTCATCTATGTTTATCCAATCTATTTTATCAAATAGTGGATTTTCAGCCCATTCGATTGGCATTTCAGTATTTGTAATGAGGCAATCAATTGAAGAAAATGGCCCTATGTGGAAAAGCGCCTTCTGATGAATTTTAGAAGCATCAGCTACTACAAATACTTGTTTTGATCTCTTCATCATAATGGAAGATGCACTTGCTTCGTCAACATCGAAATCATAAATTCCTTCTTGTCTAATACTGCCGCATGAAATAAAGGCCTTATCAAAATAAAATTCTTCTAACAACTTATTGGTTAAAGTTCCGCTGATGGAACGCTGAAGAGGATTTGAACTCCCCCCAATTATAACTACTTGACCGTCAAACAAGTGATTTTCTAATCTATCATTTAATATTTCTGCTGCTGCTAACGAATTAGTGACAATAGTGACATTTTTAACCTTTTTTAAAGATCTCGCAATATGAAGGGTTGTTGTGCCTACATCAAGTGCAATGAAGTCTCCATCCATAATAAAGGTTGAAGCTGCTTCCCCTATTAATTGCTTTTGGTCGTGATAAATCCCAACTTTTTTATTGAAGTGCGGCTCTTTAATCAGCTGAAAGTAATGAATGGCCCCTCCATGAATTCTTCGTAACTTTTTATTTTTCTCAAGTACTTTTAAATCTTTTCGAATCGTCTCAGGCGTTACTCTTAATTTGGAGGCTAATTCGACTACACCAATTTTATTTTTGATTTCAAGTTCTCTGATTATCACTTTATACCTTTCCGAAGCTGAAGCCTTATCCATCTGTTTATCCCCTATAAATTCTTAATATGTATTTTAGTCTATTAATTTCAATAATAAAAAATAAGTATAAATAAAAATTAACAAAAATATTATTTTTTTGTAAATTAAACAAAAGCTAATGGAAAAGTTTTTTGCTTAAATCAATAATTCATATCCTTTTATCAACAAAAGACTTTAGCTGTTTACTTTGTCTAAAAAGGAATAAGTGTGGATTTAATTCCTATTTTTGTTTTCTTTACTTACCTTTCATATTAGATTAATAATCTATCAACATTTCTATCTTACGATGAAGTAGGAACTTGTAGAGAAAGTGCCAACAAAACACAGATTTACAACGTAAAAGTATTACCGAAAAAATTCTGAAAGAGAATGGGAGGCTTTTTTATGAGTAATCAAGATTCGCACAAAGGATTGGATAGACGGAGCTTTATCAAAATAGGGGGAATGAGTACACTTGCCTTAACACTTGGATCTACCGGGATCCCAGTAGATTTATTCAGCAGCACAGCTCATGCCGAAGAAAACGATGATGTAAAGCTTCAATTTAATCCCGATGGAAAATTCAAAATCGTACAGTTTAACGATACACAAGATGATGAGCGTATTGATCGCCGGACTGTACAGCTTATGGAGAAAGTGCTTGATACAGAGAAGCCTGACTTTGTTGTGCTTAACGGGGACAATATTTCCGGTGGCTGCGATACACCTATGGAGATGAGACAAGCCATTAACAATGTTGCCCAGCCGATGGAACAGAGGGGGATAAAGTGGGCTGTTACTTTTGGAAATCATGATGAAGATTCTACGCCAAACAGCGGCCTTGACGAGGAAGATATGCTTGGAATCTATATGTCTTACAAATACAATGAAAACAGGCCTGGAGTGAAAGATATTACTGGAACAGGTAACATGAATTTGCTCATTAAGGATTCCAAGGGCAAAAAAGCGGCGTTCAACCTCTGGTTGCTTGACAGCGGAAGATATGCGCCGCAAACCATTGCCGGTCAAGATTTCAAAGGATATCCTACGTGGGATTGGCTCCGTTTTAATCAGGTAAGCTGGTATTATGAGACTTCCAAGAAGCTAGAGAAACACTGGGGATATAAAGTTCCTTCACTCGTGTTCATCCATATCCCTCTTTGGGAACATAGATATATGTGGTACGCAAGTGTAGATCAGAGAACAGATGCTAACCATGCCCTTGCTGTGAAAAAGCACAATATTGTAGGAGAAAGAAATGAAGAAGAGTGTATGGGTCCGGTTAACAGTGGTTTGTTTTCGGCCATGCTGGAGAGAGGCGATGTCAAGGGAGTCTTTTGTGGTCATGACCACATAAATACCTATATGGGTAATTATTATGGAATATTACTTGGCTATGCCGGCAACACTGGATTCGGCACCTATGGTTTGTCGGGAGCTGAAAGGAATAGGCTGCGCGGCGCCAGAGTATTCAATCTAGATGAAAATCAAGATGGCGTTCTCGTAGAAACCCACATGGTTTTCGCTAAGGACTATGGCATCGATTTGACAGCGAACGATCAGAGTATGGATCCTGCACCAATAGAAGAAAACAAGAACAAGGAAAGATAATCAAAAAGGAGAGAACACGATGCTTCAAAATATCGGCGTACCTGGATTAATTCTGATTTTAGTCATTGCCCTCATCATATTTGGGCCATCTAAACTGCCCGAAATTGGACGTGCTTTTGGCAGCACATTAAGGGAGTTTAAAAACTCTACGAAAGATTTGATTTCTTCAGACGAGAAAGAAGAAAAAATGCAATCCAAATAATTTTCCGGAAAGGGCCCGTCATTGAATCCATTGATGTTACTGGATTTTCATGAGGGGTCCTTTCAAGAGAACAAAGCGAAAGGGAAAAATATCCCTTTCGCTTTGTTCTCTAAGTCATGTTTCTTCTATTATAATGTAAGCGTAAACAAAAAGGTCTAGTAAAGGAGTGAAAAGGAAATCATTTCTTAGTCCTGATACTTTGAACTTATTGTAAATATGGTAAATAGAGGATAAGATGATTGGAATAGAAAAGAAAGGACGTGGGAGAATGAAGCGGAGATTTTCGCTGCTGATGACCTTGGTCGTCACAAGCGGTCTGCTTTACGGATGCAGTTCAGAACAAACGGCAGACACGAACAAAAGTGGAAAGAAAGAAGAAAGCGTGGAGGGAGAGAAAAAAGAAGCGGCTGTTCCAAAAGCCTCGCGAACGATAGAGGAAACAGTGAAACAGCAGCCCGGGAAGCTGATCGACAAGCTCCTCACTGATTATGAAGGGGCAAAAAACAGCGATTACAATTCGTATATGGAAGAGACGTTTAACCCGGAAATGGAAAAAATGGTGGCAGCATACATAAAAAATCATCCGAACACATCTGCTGAAGGCATTTATGATTATTTAGTATCGGTGCTTGGAAGCGGAATATATAAAGAAACAAGCGAAAAAATGACGGGCTTTAAAGCACAGTTTGAAGAGCCTCAGTTTCCTGAAGGAGAAGATACGATTACGTCAGAAGACGGAAAGCAAGTGCAGAAAAAACAAAATGCCGTCATTTTGGTGGATGCGAGCGGAAGCATGAAAGGACAGGTTCCGGGCGGGGAGAAAATGGAGCTTGCAAAGGAAGCGGTTGCTGAATTTGCAGGTGAACTTTCGGACGAAGCAAATGTGGCATTGGCGGTTTATGGCCATCTCGGCAGTAACAAGGAAAGCGATAAAACAAAATCATGCGGTAAGATTGAAACGGTATATGACTTAGCCCCTTTTAATGACGGGACATTCCAGCAAGCTCTTCTTCAGTTTGAGGCAACCGGATGGACACCTTTAGCGGCAGGAATCGAACATGCTCGAACGATACTTGAGCCGTTTCAAAACGAGGAGTACGCGAATACCGTCTATATAGTCAGTGATGGCATTGAAACATGTGGAGGAGATCCGGCAGCGGCAGCAAAAACGTTGGCGGAATCGAACATCGAGGCTAAAGTCAACATTATTGGGTTTGATGTCGATGATGAGGGGCAAATGCAGCTAAAGCAAGTGGCAGAAGCAGGCGGCGGCGAATATGCGACAGTCCGTTCAAAAGAAGAGCTGGAAGAAACCATTTTGAAGAAATGGCGTCCATCGATGGGGACGTTGGCTTGGATTCATACCGAAAAGGTCAATCCGTGGGATCATTTAGCTGAAATGAAGCGCTTTGATGAAGATTATGATCAATTTAATCAAGCGAGCCATCGGGAACGTGATCGGATCAGTGCGGCCATTTCGTATTTGCGCAATGAACAATTGATTGATCAGGAAAAGGCAGAGGAAGTCTCGAAGATAACAGACGAAATGTATGAGGTGAGGCGCCAGTATTCCAGTGATTTGCGAGAAACGAAATTGGCGGAAATGCAAGCGGAAGTCGACCGTATCAGCCAAAAGGTCGATGAGTGGAAGGCGCAATGGGAAGAGTAAGGGCGGAAGAATGAACATCTTTAAAAAAGTATAAGAATGGTCCGTTTGGCAAAGAGTACGATTAAAGGAGGGTAAGTTATGCCAAACGATAACCGTGATCATCATGAGCTCTCTCCTCATTTCGACGGAGCGAAAGAGGGCCCAATCAATGATTCGACGTCAAGTGAAGGAGGGGTGATGGGAGTCCGAGTCGACTCGGATCCATTAAGTCCGCACCAAGTAAAAAATCCATTTCATCTCACACCGAAAGTGGATGCAGAAATGAAAGAATTTCAATCCATCATGGAAGGAGAAAAACCTTCAGTATAGATCGATGCAGAACATTCAAGTTGTCTAAACGATCGATTATGAATGCCTATCGATGGGATGAGGATGTGTCAAGTTATTAAGTGGAATATATCAATGAAAAAGGCTGGCTCGAAAGGGAATGAATCTCTTTTCGAGCCAACCTTTTTTATTGATACTGCTCAAGTACGGAGAAGAATTCTTTTACGTATCGATAAAACACTTTTTCTGATGGAGCCAAATCCCGTTTTTTCGGTACGATAATGCCAACCGTCCGCTGGACTTGCGGTATTTCAATTGGAATTTTCACTGTGAAGCGAGGGGTTCTTTCGTAAAAGGTACTTTCAGGCAAAAGGGTGACCCCCATTCCCGCGGAGACAAGCCCTTTAATGGCATCTAAATCTTCTCCCTCTGAAGAAATGTTTGGTGTAAAGCCGGCTTGTTTACAGGCGTCGACCACAATTTTTTGAAGAATGAATCCTTCAGGAAATAAGACGAATGCGTCATTTCTTAAATCGCTGAGGCGGATGCTTTTTCGTTCCGCAAGCGGGTGATTGGCCGGGATTAAAGCCGAAATGTTTTCAGTGAACAAAATATGCCCTTCAATGTCATCATCATTCGTGGGAACAGGTCCAAGAAAGGCCAAATCAATATCCCGGCTTTTAACGGCATCAATTAAAAACTTGTAAGAACCTTGGCGCAATTGAAATGCCACATTCGGATATTTATCTTTAAACCCGGAAATGACCGTCGGGAGTAAATGGCTGGCAAGACTTGTCGGAAAGCCGATTTTAATCGTTCCTCGCTCCGGGTTCAAATATTCGTCGATTTGCTGCTTCGCATAATCGATTGCTTTCAAAGCGGCTTCTGTATGGGTTAAAAAAAGTTTGCCGATTGGCGTAAGTTTCACGTTTCGTCCTTCCCGCTCAAATAAATCCACTCCAAGCTCTGCTTCTAAATTGGCGATTTGTCGGCTTATGGCTGACTGGGCCACGTGAAGATGAGCAGCTGCATCTGACACGTGTTCCCGTTTTGCCACTTCTGTAAAATAGCGTAATTGACGTAACTCCATCCAGCTCCTCCATTCATTTATCTCAATTTGAGATGGTTTTCATCTAAATTATATATTGTTTATATCATTTTTTGAATATAGAATAAGTTCATGTGATCTTAATCGGATTGAAAATACAGAAAATTAATCTAATTGAAAATAAATAGAAATCGAAACGGGGGAGAAATGATGAAATATAACCAATTACCAAAAGCGCAAGGTCTCTACCGTCCTGAGTTTGAACATGATGCATGTGGAATCGGACTGTATGCACACTTAAATGGCCACGCATCACATGATATCGTCAAAAAAGGACTTCATATGTTGGATCAACTTGAACATCGCGGCGGACAAGGGAGCGATCCTGAAACAAGCGATGGTGTTGGAATCATGGTTCAAATCCCTCATGGTTTTTTCAAAAAAGTATGCAGTGAGATGAACTTGCCTGAGCAAGGACGCTATGGTGTCGGGATGATCTTTTTCTCACAAAATGCCGAAGAACGCGAGCAATATGAGCGTGAAATAAATCGTCTTATTGAGCAAGAGGGACAAACGCTTCTAGGTTGGAGAACTGTCCCGGTAGATGGCGAGCACATCGGACCTACAGGTAAGAAAACGCAACCGTTTGTCCGTCAAGTATTTATTGGCGCAAGCGATGACCTTACAGAACAATTAGTATTTGAACGTAAATTATATATCATTCGCAAACAAGCTGAAAAATTCGGAGCCGAAAATGGAACTGGCTTTTACTTCGCAAGCTTATCAAGCAGCACAATCGTATATAAAGGGTTAATGACCCCATCAAAAGTATCCAGCTTTTATATTGATTTGCAGGATGAGGATTTTGAATCGGGCTTTTCGCTTGTCCATTCTCGTTTCAGTACAAACACATTCCCAAGCTGGGAACGCGCGCACCCAAACCGCTATTTGATCCATAACGGTGAAATTAACACGATTCGCGGCAATATCAACTGGATGAAAGCACGTGAACAGCAATTCGTGTCGGATGTCTTTGGCGATGATCTCGACAAAGTGCTTCCACTTCTTGATACGGACGGCAGTGACTCTTCCATCCTTGACAATGCGTTCGAGTTCTTCACATTAGCAGGACGTACGCCGGCGCATACAGCCATGATGATGATTCCTGAGCCATGGTCAAAAGATGAAAACATGGATGATACGAAAAAAGCATTCTATGAATATCATAGCACGTTAATGGAGCCATGGGATGGCCCAACAGCGGTTGTATTCACGGATGGCAAGCAAATTGGAGCCATTTTGGACCGTAACGGTCTTCGTCCAGCCCGTTATTATGTGACAAAAGATGACTACCTCATTTTATCATCTGAAGTAGGCGTTGTGGAAGTTGACCCAGAAAATGTATTATATAAAGATCGTTTAAGCCCGGGCAAAATGTTATTGCTTAACCTTGAAGAAGGCCGCATTATCTCAGACCGTGAGATTAAAGAGCAAATGGCTGAAGCGAAGCCTTACCGCGAGTGGCTAAATGACCAACTTCTGACTGTTAATGACCTTCCGGAAGCAGAAGTTACGGAGAAAATCAGCGATTTAGTAAAACTTCAAAAAGCATTTGGCTATACGTATGAAGAAGTATCCAAAAATATTATCCCGATGGTGACGGAAGGAAAAGATCCGCTTGGTTCAATGGGTCTTGATACGCCGTTGGCCGTATTATCTGACCGCGCACATCTTTTATATAACTATTTTAAACAATCATTCGCTCAAGTAACGAATCCTCCGATTGATGCGATTCGTGAAGAAGTGGTAACATCAACCATGTCATTCCTTGGTGCGGAAGGAAACATCCTTCATCCGACTGAAACGACATGCCGACGCATTCAATTAAAAACACCTTTCATTTCAAATGAAGAGCTTGCGCGTCTTAAAGCGAATAATTATCCAGAGTTCAAGAGCCGTACATTACCGATTTTGTTTACTGAAAATTTAGAACAGTCAGTAGGAAGTCTTTTGAAGTCAGTGGATGAAGCCATTGCAGAAGGCGTGTCACTTCTTGTTCTTTCTGATAGAGGAGTAGACGAGAAGCATATCGCGATTCCATCATTACTTGCGGGAAGCGCGGTTCATCAACATTTACTTCGTCAAGGGACACGTACGAAAGTGAGCTTGATCATTGAATCCGGTGAAGCAAGAGAAGTCCATCACTTTGCTGTTTTACTTGGATATGGCGTTGATGCGATTAACCCTTACTTAGCGTATGCGACAGTGGAACATGCAGTTACAGAAGGTGTGATTGCTGATTCATACGAAGAAGCTGTGGCTAAGTTCAATCAAACGGCAGCAGAAGGCGTCGTAAAAGTCATGTCGAAAATTGGGATTTCAACCGTCCAAAGTTACCGCGGCGCACAAATCTTTGAAGCGGTCGGTATCGGCAATGATATCATCGAACGTTATTTTGAGGGCACGGCTTCCCAACTTGGAGGCATTGGTTTGGATGTCATTGAACAGGAATCGAAATTGCGTCATGAAGCAGCCTTTAACGGCAACTATGAAGATAACACGTTAGAAGCTGGAAGCGAGCTTCAATGGAGACGCAATGGTGAGCACCATGCATTCAACCCACATACGATCCATACATTGCAGCGTGCTTGCCGTGAAGGGAACTATGAGCTATTCAAAAAGTATTCCAAAATGGCAGACGAGGAGCAATTAACGTTTATTCGCAATGCCTTTACTTTCAATGAAAGCAGAACACCAATTTCAATTGATGAAGTCGAGTCGATAGAATCTATCGTTCGCCGTTTTAAAACAGGTGCGATGTCATTCGGTTCATTAAGTAAAGAAGCGCATGAAACATTGGCAATTGCGATGAACCGTCTAGGCGGAAGAAGCAACAGTGGGGAAGGCGGAGAAGATGCAAGCCGTTTTGTACCTGATGCAAATGGCGACCTTCGCCGAAGTGCCATTAAACAAGTAGCGTCCGGCCGTTTCGGAGTAAATATCAACTATCTTGTAAACGCAGATGAGCTGCAAATCAAAATGGCACAGGGAGCGAAGCCTGGTGAAGGCGGACAATTGCCTGGCAATAAAGTATATCCATGGGTTGCGGAAGTTCGCGGTTCGACACCTGGTGTCGGCTTAATTTCACCCCCGCCGCATCATGATATCTACTCGATTGAAGATTTGGCGCAATTGATCCATGACTTGAAAAATGCAAACCCGAAAGCTCGTATCAGCGTAAAGCTTGTATCGAAAGCGGGAGTTGGTACGATTGCAGCCGGTGTGGCAAAAGGTGCGGCTGATGTTATTGTCATCAGCGGTTATGACGGCGGTACAGGTGCATCGCCAAAAACGAGTATTAAGCACACTGGATTACCGTGGGAGCTTGGTTTAGCTGAAGCGCATCAAACATTAATGCTAAACGAATTACGTGACCGTGTTGTATTAGAGACAGACGGAAAGTTAATGACAGGCCGCGATGTAGTGATGGCTGCATTGCTTGGTGCAGAAGAATACGGCTTTGCAACGGCTCCACTTGTTGTTATGGGTTGTATCATGATGCGCGCTTGTCACTTGGATACATGTCCGGTTGGTGTCGCAACACAAAATCCGGAGTTGCGCGCAAAATTCTTAGGTACGGCTGACCATGTCGTCAACTTTATGACATATATCGCGCAAGAAGTACGCGAACTAATGGCGCAGTTAGGTTTCAGAACAATCGAAGAAATGGTTGGAAGAACAGATGTCTTAACAGTAAGCGAGCGCACAACAGCACACTGGAAAGCTAAACATTTAGATTTGTCTAAACTGTTATACCAAGCAGAAGGTGCTCGTACATTCAGCCGTCCGCAAAATCATAAGCTGGATCAATCACTTGATGTGACGGAAATCCTGCCGCAAGTCGTTCCAGCATTAGAAAACAAACAGCCGGTTGATCTTCACTTCAAAGTGAAAAACATTCACCGTGTTGTCGGAACAATGGCCGGCAGTGAAGTGGCACAGCGATATGGGGCAGAAGGCTTGCCTGAAGACACAATCAACCTTCGCTTTACGGGTTCAGCGGGTCAAAGCTTTGGTGCCTTTATTCCAAAAGGTATGACGATGCACCTAGAAGGGGATGCGAACGACTACCTTGGTAAAGGCTTATCAGGCGGTAAAATTATCGTCCGTGCACCGAAAGATATTTCGTTTGCACCTGAAGATAATGTGATTACGGGTAACGTAGCATTTATTGGAGCAACAGCTGGTGAAGCCTATATTCAAGGCGGTGCGGGTGAACGTTTCTGCGTACGTAACAGCGGTGTTCATGCGGTTGTAGAAGGAATCGGCGACCATGGCTGTGAATACATGACGGGCGGACGTGTCGTGGTGTTGGGCAATGTCGGCAAAAACTTCGCAGCTGGAATGTCAGGTGGAATCGCATATGTTCTGGCTGATGATCAAGATGCATTCAAAGCATTATGCAACCAGGAAATGGTCGAGTTCGAAACACTTACTGACATTGTAGAAGTCAGAGAAGTGATGGAAATGGTTATTAAACACGAGAAATACACAGGCAGTTCAAAAGCGGCATACGTACTGGCTAATTGGCATGATTTAATGGCGAAATTCGTGAAAGTTATTCCAAAAGACTATAAACGAATGATGAACCGCATCCAAGAGCAAAAAGAAGCTGGATTGACGGACGACCAAGCAATCATGAGTGCGTTCGAAGCGAACGTTAAGCAGGAGAAACAACAGAAACAAACCTTTGCTGCACCGAAAAAACAAGAGGCAGTCGCACAATAAAAGGAGGAGGAGACTATGGGAAAAGCAACAGGATTTATGGAATATACACGTGAAGAGGCAATTGAACGGGACCCTCTTGAACGTTTAAACGATTGGAAAGAACACTCGGCTCCTTTCTCCGATGAAGCATTACAAAGACAAGGTGCCCGATGTATGGATTGTGGAACGCCGTTTTGCCACATGGGTACTGAAATAAATGGGTTAACATCAGGATGTCCGATTGAAAACTTGATTCCTGAATGGAATGACTTAGTCTATCGCGGAAGATGGAGAGAAGCGTTAGAACGTCTTTTGAAAACCAATAACTTCCCAGAATTCACAGGGCGCGTTTGTCCAGCGCCTTGTGAAGGGGCATGTACGGTATCGCTTTATGATCCGGCTGTTGCAATTAAAAGCATCGAGCACACGATTATCGAAAAAGGTTTCCAAGAAGGTTGGATTACACCACGTATTCCGAAAGTGCGTACAGGCAAAAAAGTGGCGATTGTCGGTTCGGGCCCCGCAGGTCTTGCGGCAGCTGACCAATTAAACCAAGCCGGTCACAGTGTAACGGTATTTGAACGTGCTGACCGCATTGGCGGATTGATGATGTACGGCATTCCGAATGTAAAGCTGGAAAAAGAAGTAATTGAGCGTCGTGTACGCCTGCTTGAAGAAGAAGGTATCACATTCATCACCAATACGGAAATCGGTAAAGACATTTATGCTTCTGAGCTGCAAGCGGATTTTGATTCCGTCATTCTTTGTACAGGTGCGCAAAAACAGCGTGATCTTGTAATGGAAGGCCGCGAATTGAAGGGCATCCACTTTGCAATGGATTATTTGACAAAAGCAACGAAGAGCTTGCTTGATTCCAATTTCCAAGATGGCCAGTTTATCAATGCAGAAGGAAAAGATGTTATCGTAATCGGCGGCGGTGATACAGGTGCTGACTGTATCGCAACAGCACTTCGCCAAAACGCTCACAGCGTGGCGCAATTCGGTAAGCACCCGATTTTGCCCAATGATCGTTCATTAGACAATCCATGGCCGGAATACCCGCTTACATTTGCGCTTGATTACGCGCATGAAGAAGCAAAGGCAAAATTCGGTTCTGATGTACGTGAGTATTTAATCCAAACGAAAAAAATCGTAGGCGATGAGAACGGACATGTAAAAGAGCTTCATACGATTGGCATGGAAAAAGTCGTAGAAAACGGCAAGTACGTGTTTAAGGAAGTTCCAGGAACTGAAAAAGTATGGCCGGCACAGCTTGTCTTGATTGCTATCGGTTTTGAAGGAACAGAGCAGCCGCTTCTTCAGCAATTCGGCGTAGAAGCAGAAAATCGCAAAGTAAAAGCAGCATATGGCCAATACAAAACAAACGTTGACGGCGTATTTGCTGCAGGGGATGCAAGAAGAGGCCAAAGCTTGATCGTTTGGGCGATTAACGAAGGTCGCGAAGCGGCTCGTGAAGTCGATCGCTATTTGATGGGGAGCTCGAATTTACCATAATGTATAATCCGCAAAACTAAATGGACATGGAAAAGAATATCCCAAGTCCATCTAGTGAAACTTTGTGAGTTTATACAAGGTAGAAAGACAGGGAGAAAACAGGGAGATTTTAAAGAATTGAATGGGGTCTAAATAGAATAAAAAGCCAAAAATCTAATTGCAGATTTTTGGCTTTTTTCCGTTTTTCATAAAAACATTGCATCATCATTTTTTCATGTAAAAGGAAATCCTATCGATCTGTGTCTTTAGATTTCTTTTTCGCTGCCCGCTGCAAGACTATAAAGGCCAAGCAGCCAAAGCAAAACCCATCGGTAAGTGACGTGAGGAGACTAAACCATATATTCCATTCTAACTTTAATGCTGTTGCGAATGAGATTGAACCGCCAGCCGCTCCTGTCAGTGCAGAAGCCGTCATCGTTTTTGTCCGATTCATTTTTCCATCCTTCTTTTTTGACATGAGGCTTTACGTACTATGGATTCCCCTGTCTGAACATACGATTATGAAGATGATAAGTTTCATCAAGAGTCAATAAAATACAAAGAAAAAAGCGATTCTTAGCCGAATCGCTTTTCTATAACTTCGCTTGAATAATCTCTTGGTCAAGGACGCGATAACCTTTTTTCTCCAGCAGATAAGTAAGAGTGGTCACATCTTGAGGAGGAGTCGTTAGCGGAATGGTCACACCGATACGGCGGAACAAGCGTGTGCCATTATCTAACGTAATGAGTCCTTCAATATTGTAGTGCTTTAAAATATCGGTAATATGATGAAGGGAACCTTTCGTGTGAGAGGCGGCAATCGTAAAGTGAATTCCGCCGGTTTTGACCCCTAAAGCATCTTCAAGCACTTCCATTACCGCATTATGAGTAAGGATCCCTTTTAACCGCCGCTCTTCATCGACGACAGCTAAAAACGGAAGCCGTTTAATGGTAAATAGTGCTTTGACGAATGAAGAGTTTTCTGTAATAACTGCATCCGTGTCCATGATGATCTCTTGAATGGAATCAGCAGGTGAACCGTTCTGTTCGTATATGTATTCCTTCGCATCAATTTTATAAACTAATCCTAAAAACACGTCGCCTTTAAGGATAGGTACACAGCGATAACCCGTTTCCCGCAAAAAATCGATGGCTTCTTGAATCGTCATGTTATCACGACAGTATTTCACTTTTGCTTTTGGGATATATAAAGATCGTACTCTCATCTTCCCACTCTCCTTTTATTGAGAATATATGATGGGAGAAGGAAAAGATGTTCGCTGTTTGAAAGAATTTGTTCAGGCTGTTTTAAGGAAAACAGATTATAAATAGATCATTTTTTATGTCTCTATATTGCAAAAAACAGGTTTAATTTGAGCGGAAATGGGGAATTTATCGAACAAAGAGGAAGGAAACTGGTTTTGAAATGGTCATTATTCATACCTGCTTCCTTTGCTGCGGATAGAAGGGGAGATGTGAAAGAAGTCGTTGTAAAGAACCAGTAACTATAAACTATTTATGGAACCCCCTCAGTACATAGAACATTTTTAGACGCACTATACAAGGAGGAAGCACATGAAGCAACCAAAGGTATTACATAATCATTTAGTCGTAAAAATTGGAGATATGATCAAATGGGAGAGAGAGGTATTTAAACAGCGAAAAAAAGAAATCGTTGCATTGACAGGGGAAGTCATCAAAATTAATGAGAATTCAGTCATTGTGAAACTTTTAGATCCAACCCTTACGAAATTGCTCAGAATTGAAAATGACCTTACGAATGTGCGCCATAATCGATATAATATTTTAACCTGATAAAAACAGCCGGGTTCTTTTGAACCGGCTGTTTTTATTATTATTGAGATAAGAAAATGTAAAAATCAGTTCTTGTGATTTATAAGAGACTATAGGACAGCTTCGTCATTCTGCAACCGAAGGTGATGAACAAGAAATTGATCCCGTATATGCGTCTAATAGATGATTTTCCTATCAGGAATGTTGACGAGACTTTCCTTCTATCTCTCGCTTCGCCCTGATAAAGGCGACAAATTGTTGTGTTTCTTCTTGAGAGAGCGGAGTTCCATCGACAGCTAACGTAAATGTAGATGATTCAGTTAATTCGAGTTGTTCGATGGACTCTCTTTTATCTTCTTCGGGGGGAAAGGTTGAATGATCGACTCTGCCGAGTAAGTAATCAATGGATGTTCCAAACAAATCAGCCATTAATTTAATGGCTTCCAATGAAGGCCGGCGATAGCCTGATTCGTATCCCGCATAGGTGCTTTTTGCGATTCCCAGCTGATCAGCCGCGTCTTGCAGGGACCAATCTTTACTCTTTCTTAAGGAAGTTAATCTACTTAAAATCATCGTTCTACGCTCCTTTATCTGAATTTATTATATCATCTAAATTAAATAAAATGTACGCGTATTGAATAATATTTTACTTGATTTCTCGATATATCATTACTATAATTACTTTGAGCGTACGCGTAAAGCGTATTAGAGAATAATTCTTCGTAATTTTCAAATAATTATATTTATTGCTACTTCTCAATTATGGCAAGTGATTTTTTAAAGGAGGGGAATAGATGAAAAAGTTATTATTGTTAACGACTGGCGGAACGATTGTTTCAGTACAGGGGGAAAACGGACTGGTTCCTGGCGCAAAGACGGAAGAACTTTTGAGTCATTTATCAGGGTTAAATCAAAGCTACGAGGTTGATTATATCGCTTTGATGAACATCGACAGCACCAATATGCAGCCGGAATACTGGATGAAAATGGCAGAAACCATCTATGAAAATTACCATGATTATGATGGATTTGTGATCACTCATGGAACAGACACGATGGCCTACACTTCAGCAGCTCTCTCTTATATGCTGCAAGATGTGGACAAGCCCATTATCGTGACAGGCTCTCAAATTCCAATCTCATACACGAAAACAGATGCAAGGAAAAATGTATCCGATGCCATTCGTTTTGCTTGTGAAGGTGTAGGGGGAGTATATGTTGTATTTGATGGCAGGGTCATTCAAGGAACAAGAGCTATTAAGTTAAGAACGAAAAGCTATGATGCGTTTGAAAGCATTAACTACCCATATATTGCCTTTATCAAGGAAAATGCAATTGAGTATACTAATGAAATCCATGTACCAAAACAGAGGGAGGTCAAACTCAACACCGCTCTTTGCACAGATGTGTTTTTAATGAAGTTACATCCGGGAATCAAACCGGAAATATTTGATGCTTTAAAGAACGTATATAAAGGCATTGTCATTGAAAGCTATGGAAGCGGCGGGATTCCGTTTCAAGGAAGAGACATTTTGGCTAAATTGAATGAAATGGCAGAATGCGGAATTTCAGTCGTCATTACGACACAATGCTTAGAAGAAGGCGAAGACATCAGCATATATGAGGTAGGACGAAAAGTGAATCAAAGCGTTATCATTCGTTCTAGAAATATGAACACAGAAGCGATCGTCCCAAAATTAATGTGGGTGTTGGGTCAGACACAGAACCCTCAAGAGGTCAAAACAATGATGGAAACACCGATTGCAGATGATATAACATTTCAGAACTATGAGGAAAGTAGGTAAACATGTTGAAAAATACTTTGGCATACCGACTTGAAAAGGATTTTCTTGGTGAAAAGGAAATTCCGGCAGATGTGTATTATGGAGTCCAAACATTAAGGGCTGTAGAGAACTTTCCTGTTACAGGATATAGAGTTCATGGAGAAATGATTAGAGCACTGGCAATGATCAAAAAAGCGGCCGCACTTGCCAATATGGACGTTAAGCATCTCTATGAGGGATTAGGTGAGGCAATTGTCCAGGCAGCGGATGAAGTGATTGAAGGAAAATGGCACGAGTACTTTATCGTTGATCCCATTCAAGGCGGAGCGGGTACTTCCATGAATATGAATGCGAACGAAGTGATTGCCAATCGTGCGCTTGAGCTGCTTGGCCATAGCAAAGGTGAATATGGCAAGTTAAGCCCAAACAGCCATGTGAATATGTCGCAATCCACAAACGATGTATTCCCGACAGCGATTCATATTTCTACGCTTAGTCTGTTAGAGAAGTTGTTAGATACGATGCAATATATGCTGGATACGTTCAAACAAAAAGCCCAGCAGTTTGACCATGTCATTAAGATGGGGCGCACTCATCTTCAGGATGCGGTGCCCATTCGCCTCGGACAAGAGTTTAAAGCCTACAGCCGTGTCGTAGAACGGGATATTAAGCGCATTGGTCAAACACGTGAGCATTTGTATGAAATTAACATGGGTGCGACGGCAGTGGGAACGGGATTAAATGCCGATCCGCGCTATATTCAAAATGTTGTGACGCATCTTGCAGACATTAGCGGACTCCCGCTTGTTGGGGCGGACCATCTTGTGGACGCCACACAAAATACGGATGCCTATACGGAAGTATCAGCGGCATTGAAAGTGTGTATGATTAACATGTCAAAAATCGCGAATGACCTGCGTTTAATGGCATCAGGCCCTCGTGCAGGACTTGGAGAAATCGCATTGCCAGCGCGTCAGCCCGGTTCTTCCATTATGCCTGGAAAGGTCAATCCTGTAATGCCGGAGCTCATTAATCAAGTGGCATTCCAAGTAATCGGGAACGATCATACGATTTGCTTGGCGTCAGAAGCGGGCCAGCTTGAGTTAAATGTAATGGAGCCTGTACTTGTCTTTAACTTACTTCAATCCATCAGCATTATGAATAATGCTTTCCGCAGCTTTACAGAGTATTGTTTGGCAGGAATTGAAGCGAATGAAGACAGGATGAAAGAATACGTCGAAAAAAGCGTAGGTATCATTACGGCGGTTAATCCGCATCTCGGGTATGAGGTCGTGTCACGTATTGCACGTGAAGCAATCTTAAAAGGTAAATCGGTACGTGAGCTTTGTCTCCAGTATGATGTGTTAACAGAGGAAGAGCTTGACTTAATTTTAAATCCATATGAAATGACGAACCCTGGTATTGCCGGGAGTGCTCTTTTCGATCGCAAATAAATAGATAGAAGTCAAGTTTGGATTTTGAGAAGTGGTGAAAAGCCTATCAAGATGTAACCATTGATAGGCTCACAGATGCATACGAACGATTATTTTGCCCAATAAAAAAGAGTAGCTTGAGTGTTTGCAGGTAGGGTTAAATAAGGGAATTTTTTACAGGATCATAAAGGGAGAAATATAGTCTATTTTTACCAAATATTTGAAAGCGTTTTATTTTGTTTATTTCAAGGGGGAATTGGGTTGAAAAATGTACGCTTGCCATCCATGTTAGAAATTGTTTTTGTTCTCGGTGTGTTTTTGGCAATTGTCTTTTCGTTTACGGCGGTTTTTAACTTGCCGATACAACTTGCTCTGTTTATTTCATGGTTTCTTGTTATATTGCTTGGAGTAAGGTTGGGTTATGGTTATCCAGAGCTGCAAGAGATGATTACAAAGGGGATTTCGAAAGGCCTTGAGGCCATATTAATTCTAGTCGCGGTTGGTGCTCTCATTGGGACATGGATTGCCGGCGGTGTTGTACCGACACTTATTTATTATGGTTTAGAATTTATACATCCAAGCATTTTCTTACTTGCAACACTTGCTATCTGCTCTATTACGTCTGTGGCAACTGGTACGTCATGGGGAACTGTTGGGACAGCGGGAATTGCGATGATGGCAATCGGGGAAGGTCTTGGACTTCCGCTTCCGCTTGTGGCGGGAGCCGTTCTTTCCGGTGCTTATTTTGGAGATAAACTATCACCATTATCTGATAGTACCGTGCTCGCAGCATCCATGTCGAAAGTCGATGTGATTTCGCATGTACGCGCTATGTTGTATTTATCTCTTCCTGCATTTATTATTACCGGAATTCTTTTCACCATTGCAGGGTTCGTGTACGGCGGAAAAAATGTCGATTTGGAAAAGGTCGAGTTTCTAAAGGCCTCATTACTTGATATGTTTGATATTCAAATTTGGATGCTGGTGCCGGCTGTTTTTGTTATTGTTCTACTTGCGTTGAAAAAGCCTTCCATGCCGACTATTACCGCTGGAGCCCTCCTTGGTGCCATTTGGGCTTCTTTGTTTCAGGGGATGAGTTTTGTTGATGCCATTGGTACTGCTTACGTTGGCTTTTCTGCTGATACGGGCATTGACTTTATGGACAAGCTCTTGAATCGCGGAGGAGTTGAAGGAATGCTCGGATCTGTCATGGTCATTATTTTCGGCCTGGGCTTTGGCGGTCTGTTAGAGCAATTAGGTGTATTAAAAGTGATAGTTTCAAAGTTTCAACATAAACTGACATCTGCAGGAAATGTAACTCTTTCTACACTAATTGTGGCTTTTTTAGCAAACGTATTTGGCTGCGCCATGTATGTATCATTAATTTTAACGCCTAAGATCATGGAAGAAAGTTATGACAAACTACGAATTGACCGAAGAGTGTTGTCTCGGAACTCAGAGGTCGGCGGTACGATGACTTCAGGGATGGTTCCATGGTCTGACAACGGTATTTTTATGGCAGGAATTCTAGGTGTATCTACATTATCGTACCTGCCGTTCATGTGGCTAAGCTTTGTTTCTCTTGGTATTGCTTTAATTTATGGATATACAGGAAAATGTATTTGGTATACCAAAGAAGTTGGGACGGAGAAACAAGCGCTGCATAAGCATGCCAATTAATCGCACACTGCATCATCAATGAAAAAATAATGGATTTTCTTGATCTTTTAATGATTGATTTTAAACAATCAATATTTTGGAGCGGAGGAATTCCTTCGCTCTAATCCTGTATTTAAATGTATTCGGAGGTATTTTGTTATGATTAATAAAAACATCATTCGCACTTTACTTGTAGAAACCCCATCCACTCCCGGAAATCTCGGGAAAGTGGCGACAGCCATCGGTCTTGCCGGGGGAGATATCGGAGAGATTGAAACCGTACATGTAGGGGTGAATTATACGAAGCGCAACATTACGGTCCAAGTCGAGAATGAAGCGAAGCTCGAATCATTATTGGATGCAGTTCGCGAGCTTGGAGGGGGAATCCGTCTACATACCGTTTCAGATGATGTTCTTCGTGCCCATGAAGGCGGGAAGATTCAGATGAAAAGCAAGATGCCCATTCAATCTCTTGCTGACTTGAGACGTGTATACACACCAGGTGTGGCAAACGTTTGCCGCGTGATAGAGAAGGAACCGGAGAAAGCGAAAATTTACACGAACATCAGCAATACGGTTGCCATCGTCACGGACGGGACGGCGATTCTTGGCCTTGGGGACATTGGCCCGGTTGCGGGGATGCCCGTGATGGAGGGGAAAGCTGCCCTTTTCGATCAGTTGGCCGGCATCAATGGTGTTCCCATCCTTTTAAATACGAAAGATCCGGATGAAATTGTCCAGACGGTGAAACATATTTCGCCTGGATTTGGCGGCATTCTGTTAGAAGACATCGGTTCTCCGCATTGCTTTGAGGTAGAAGAACGTCTGAAAAGGGATTTGGACATTCCTGTTATGCATGACGATCAGCACGGTACGGCCGTTGTGACCCTGGCTGCGGCTCTTTCTGCTTGTAAGAGCGCTGGCGTTGATTTAGAAAAAGCGGCAGTAGGACAAATTGGTCTTGGAGCAGCCGGCTTGGCGATTTGCCGAATGTTTATGGCCTTTGGCGTAAAGAACGTTTTCGGCGCGGACAAGTCTGCGGAAGCGAAGGAGAGATTGAAGGGCTATGGAGGACATCCGGTTGACAGCCTTGAAGAATTGATGGAACAATCCGATATCATCATTGCGACTACTGGTGTCCCAGGACTCATAAAAAAAGAGTGGGTGCGTCAAGGACAAATTATTCTCGCATTATCCAATCCGAAACCGGAAATCGAGCCGGAAGAGGCATTAGAAGCAGGAGCTGCCTATGCAGCGGACGGCCGTTCTGTTAACAATGTTCTTGGTTTTCCTGGCATCTTCCGCGGTGTACTGAATGCAGGGGCTCGTGACATTACCCACGAAATGCTTGTTGCTGCGGCAGAAGCTATTGCAGGAGAGACGAAACCGGGCGATTTAGTTCCACATCCGCTGGATCCAAAAGTCCATGAAATGGTAGCCGATGCGGTGGAAAGGGCAGCTTTTGCGTCCGAAAAGAGTTCACAAAAAGTAATGGGAAGGTAACCTGCTGAAACATAAACCCATATAGCTATCTTTACAGTCTAACAAAGCTAAAATGAAAATGGAGTGAAGGTTTGCTGGCTTCTTCACCCCATGTTTGAAAGAATCACCCTGCTTTTTCGGGAGACATACCTGAAGAGATAAAATTGGAAGCCATCCTTTTTCAGTGATGCTGGCTTTATCAGCGGATAATTTACCGGCTATTGTAGAAGGGCGCATGGCTTTAGAGTTAGGGTTAGTTACGATGGCTGCGGAAAAGATAACCGACGAACAGTTGGAACAATTAAAAGAAACAATAGACTTAATCGCAAATAGTAAGGACAATGATTATGGGGAAATAGATAAAGAATTTCACAGAATCATTGCTGTGAGTGCCAATAATCCTGTTGTTGAGGGTATGATTAACTCTTTGCTCATTACGCATGATAAAACCGATCGTGAAATTCGGTACAGGGAACGCGATCTGACGGTTGAACACCATACAGCCATCTATAATGCACTCGCTAAACGGAATCCACATGAAGCATTCAGTCAGATGTATCGACATCTCAGTTATGTTCGCCAAAAAGTTCTGCAGCAATATCCTCATTAATAAAAGACTTTGTGTAAACGCGGTCTTTAATAAAGTTTATATAAAAATGAGACCTCAAAATGGAGAGAGGTCTCATTTTTGTACTTAAATATGTTATGATTCCAATTCGCTCCACTTATTCACGTTGGAGACAGGTGTATAACTGTTTAGTTTCTCCAGTAAAACGGCAGGGTCGCTTTCACAAATGAGCAGCGGTGCATGGGAAGGGTGGATGAATCCGGCCTTTACACCATTGTCTACCATTTGCATAATGGGATCATAATAGCCGTCCACATTCAAGAGGCCAATCGGCTTCTGGTGAATGCCAATCGCTCCCCAGCTGACGACTTCAAATACTTCCTCCAATGTTCCGAATCCGCCTGGCAGGGCGATGAAGGCATCTGACAGTTCGCCCATTTTCCCTTTTCGCTCATGCATGTCCATCACTTCATGAAGTTCGGTCAATTCGGTATGGACGATTTCACCGCGAAACAACCCCTTTGGCATCACGCCGATCGCGCAGCCCCCTTGCTGTAAGACGGTGTTGGCCACACGTCCCATCAATCCCATTTTGGAACCGCCGTATACTAAATCATAACCGCCTTTTACAAGCTCGCTGCCGAGTGCTTCCGCCATTTTTGCAAATTCCGGACTCACTCCCGGGTTTGCCCCTGCAAATACGCATATGCGTTTAATCATTTTATCTCCCCCTGACCTTTTCTCATTTAAAATGAATCATATGATTCCATTTTACCGCATTGGGTTCAAAATAATGAGACTTGTACTAATCTTAGTCATTAGAAAAGATTTTGATGTCATCTCTAATCTTTTGAAACAATTTTTCTTTTGTTTGCGGTGTGGTGCTGCTTGCAGACAGAAGCTTTTCTTTCATGAGAAATTGAAAGGTTTCCATGATCCATGGTTTATCTAAATGGGCTTTCCTAATCACTTCATCTTGTTCAAAAACGGTGACAGGGTCTCCTTGACAGAGTATTTTCCCATCATGCATCACGATGATTTCATCGGCCCACTGGTAAGCAAGATTCGCATCATGAGTAGATAAAATAATCGTTTTCCCCTGTCTTTGTATGTGATCTAATACATTCATGATTTGTTTAGAAAAATAAGAGTCGAGCCCCGCTGTCGGTTCATCCAGAATGATGACTTCAGGATCCATCGCTAATACTCCAGCTATAGCGACACGCTTTTTCTGGCCCAAGCTTAGAAAATGGGTCGGTTTATCTTTAAAGGTTGTTGTCTCTGTCTGTTCCATCGCCCATTCTACTCGACGTAAAACATCTTCCTTTGACAGGCCCAAATTTTGCGGTCCAAATGAAATATCCTGGAGAACGTTGGCCGAAAACAATTGAGAGTCTGGGTCTTGAAAGACGATCCCAACTTGCTTGCGCAGTGAAAGCAGCGACTTCCGATCATAGGCCAACGGCTTTCCTTTAAAACGAATGGTTCCGTTTGTTGGCTGAAGAATCCCGTTTAAGTGTAAAAATAACGTAGATTTTCCAGCGCCGTTATTGCCTAACAAGGCTATTTTCTTTCCTTGTTTGAGGGTAAGAGAGAGATTTTTCAGGGCAATGGAACCATCAGCGTAACAATGGGATAAGTGATCAATATCAAAAAGGCTGGACTGCATCTACAAACTTCCTCCAAACTGTACATATGTAATGATCATTCCTGTGAATATGCCTGTAATGATGAACCAATTGACAGGTGAGCAGCGGTAAGATTGATCGAAAAATAAAATGTCCTCTTTATAACATCTGGAATTCATGGCTATCGATAATTGTGTGGTGCGTTGAAATACTTTTAAAAACAGCATGGAAATCAGTAGTCCAAGGGATTTCATCCCTTGTCGAATAGTCATATACCCGAGTCGGGAAGACTGTGCTTGATAAATGTTTACTGATTCTTCCAGGAATACGAAAATGAATCGGTACGTCAAGGCGATTAAGTCAATGAGCAATGATGGTACTTTTAGTTTTCGCAATACATCGAGAATGGCTGTCAAAGGTGTTGTTAATGTCAAAAAGTATAAGCAGCTCGTGCTGCTTAATACGACAAAGACAAGGTTTCCCGCTTTGTGTAGACTTTCCTTGCTTATGTAAATTTGCCAATTGGCTATATGTGCTGACCAAATCATATGGGGGATGGCAGTATGGCCATCCGTAAAAGAAACAAGAATGGTGATGATTCCCGAAATTAGAAAAAAGCTTGGCAATATAAGCAGTTTTAGATAATAGGACAGCGGAATCCTTGCGATGCAAACAGTGAAAGCACTCATCATGATAAAAGTGATGAGTGATAGTAAGGAATCTTTGACGATTAATACAAATAACAACAAACAAAGTGAAAGAGTCATCTTTTCCACCGGATGAACATTGTGAAGCTTATTAAAATAAGCATACTTATCAATCAGCAGCATGGGACACCTTGTTGTCTTTTTCTTCACTTTGTTTATTCTTGCCCCTCATGAAACCGATAAAATATCCGATAAACCCGGCGCCGAGTGCTGCTTGTAAAGCGAATAATAAACTTTCAATTTCCCCGCTTGGAGGCTCCCAAAGAGCATGAAACCAAGGTTGGTAATCAGGGGCGATTTCTCCGATTGCTTCTTCCGCTTGCCCGTCAGCTCCACCGAATTCTGCCCCTTTTTGAATGAAGAGGGGAACAATGGCAAGGGTGATGACAATGGCCAGCAACAGTAAATTTTTCTTCATGATCAACGTCCCTCCTTCGATAAGACACGCAGCAATTTCAACTCTTTTAGATTATATTTTGTTAACACATTCATAATCATGACGGTTAATAGCCCTTCGCTAATGGCCAAAGGAATTTGGGTAAAGGCAAAAATGCCGGAGAATTTAGCGAAAGAAGCTGCCATGCCGCCAGTCTCAGAAGGAAAGGCTAAAGCTAGTTGGAAAGAAGTCACTACATAAGTTCCCAAATCCCCCAAAGCAGCAGCTACAAAAACAGCAACCGAGAAAGAAAGACCAACTTTGGTTGCGCCTTTATAAACAAGATACGCAATAAGAGGGCCGACAACAGCCATCGAAAACGCGTTTGCTCCTAAAGTGGTTAATCCTCCATGAGCGAGCAGCAGTGATTGAAAAAGGAGAACAATGAAGCCAACGACACTCATTGCTGCAGGGCCGAACAGAATGGTACCCAAGCCAACACCGGTCGGATGGGAACAACTTCCGGTAACAGAAGGGATTTTTAAGGCAGATAAGACAAAAGCAAATGCCCCGGATAGACCGAGCATCATTTTTAATTCGGGGTGTTCTTTCACTTTCTTTTTGATTGAACGCAACCCGATGATTAAAGAAGGCAAAGTAACCCCCCACCAAAATAATGCCCATTCAATCGGTAAAAAGCCTTCCATGATATGCATGGCGAATGCTTGTTTAGGAATATAGAGCAATAGAGCCGCAAAATAAATGATGATGAAGATTTTTTTCATTTTGATTCCTTTCATGTCGTTTCCTCCTTAAATGATATAATCTATGAAAATGGTTGCTTGTTCATGCTTCATTTGCCAATCTATCACCTCCGAATGTGTTTCTAACACGAAAGATCCCTTTTGGGTACGGTGTTTCCTGCAACCATCCAGCGGCTGCCATCGATCAAGAAAATAAAAAAGCACTTCTCTCCGAAAGAAAGAAGTGCTTGACTTAACAGTAGTAAGTAACCAGATGAAGGGCTTGCTGTCCCATTTATCTGCCTGATCAGTCCAAACACTTTCCCATCCGCGTGGGTTAAAACAGTGTCATTCTTTATGGCAGGTCTCCTGGCTTTGAATCATCGTCTTATCGCATCCTTCCCATCCTATTAGAACAGTGGATTAATTAAGGCGATAAGACTCTTCATTACAGTGGCGGGACCGCATCGGAGTTGCACCGATTTCCCTTTTAAGCCCAATGGTTGAATCAACACATTTGGCACCATAAAGTCTGTTATGTAGTTTTATATACCAGGATATTCTAACATGAACATGTCCTTCAATCTATAAAAATATGTAAAACTCTTGTCATCGTTCTTTTCTTTTTAACGTTCTATCCTTTAAAACAATGGTTGCAGGAGTGAGATTTTATCGGAGGTAATGGATGGGCGGTAAAATAGATGCGGGCTATTTAGGGACGTTGTCTTATTCAGCCGTTCCTGAATTGGTAGAGTTGTATGAAAAAAATCCCGACATACCGGGACTGAAGAGTTTACTGATGGAAAAGAAACGTCTCTTGCTCCAACAAGAATATGCATGGCAATCCTTCAATATTTCCCGCGAAAAGGCGATTGAGGCGTTAACACGGATGGAAGAGTAAAAGGAGCCCGAAACCGGCGAAAAAGCATGCGGTTTTCGGGCTTTTTTTATCCAATGATGCCGCTTTTTACAATAACGACAACAAACAGGCTCAATCCAAAGCTTATAAAGACATTTTTGCTAAGCTTCATCATCAATAAGCAAACCGCGCTGGCAAATAGGTACAGCGGTTCAAATACGAGCGAGCCGTCTTTTAAAAATAATGACTCAAAAATGAGGGCCGCAAAGATGCCGAGAGGAATGAATGAGAGCCCGTTTTTTAAACGCTCTGAGAATAAATGATCGGGAAGGCGCAAAAAGGCCCGTCTAGAGAAATAGGTGACGGCTGCCATTCCGAGATAAAGAAGGAACATGTTCATGCTGTCACCTCTTCTCTTTGTTCAGCCGGTTTTTCTTTTGCTGTTTCTTTATTGAAGAAATAACCGACGGCAAAAGCAAGGATTCCCGCCGCTAAAAGGTGCAGTCCGTAAGGCAGGACAAATGCGAGCAGTACAGCGGCAGTCCCGCATAATACAAACACCGCTATTCGCAAAAGGGACGTAAATTGAAAATAAACCAATGAAAGGAACAGGGCGGTGAAACTGAATCCCAATCCTAATTTTTCAGGGTCCGGAATGAGGCTTTGCGTTAATGTTCCGAGCCATGTGCCGCCTACCCATGTGGCATACAGCGTAAGGCTGACTGCGATAATATATGGTTTTGTTGCACGGTGATGGCGAAAATGGTTCATGGTAATCGCATATTGCTCATCGATCAGAAAAAAAGCCATGACTGTGGAAAACTTCTTTGAAAAAGGCTGATAGTAAGGGGACATGGAGAGCCCCATCAACAAATGGCGCGAGTTGACAAAAAAGGTAACGAGTATAATCGTCCACATTCCTGTATGATCTGTTAAAAGCGATAAGGCGGTAAATTGAGCCGAACCGGCAAACACGATGAGCGACATGCCGACACTTTCCAACACGGATAATCCGGTCTGGGCGGCAAGCATCCCAAAAATTCCTCCGAACAAAATAAAACTGAATGCAATGGGAAGTGCATCAAGGAAGCCTTTTTTCCAGTCATTTTGTTTCATGCTTCTCTACTCCTTTAGACGTTATTGATATAACTACTATGAAAATGGGCGGAAAAAATCACTTATGATCATATCGTTTTCCTGTTACAACTTGATATAAATCGGGACGGCTGCGCCAAAGAATGTCGAGCTTTTCTGCTCCGAATTCTCTTGTAATCTCCTCAATCATGATGTCGTGGCGGATATATTCCGTTGCGACAAGGACCAAGGCCGGGTTCTTCGTTTTGACCGCCCATGGCATCGCATCATCGGTAAAGTTCGCAATGACCACTTCTTCTCCATCACGTGCCGCGATCGTTAAGTGGCCGCCAATACGCTCTTGGACGACTTCAGGGGGCATATAGTTGTGATGGAACGTATGGCCGAGCGTTTCGTTGTCTGCTCCAAATACAATGGAAAAAACGGGAATATCCCGGTTGACGGCCTCTTCTGCCGAGCGTTTTAAAAGAGGCACTTGAGGCTCCCAAACAGATAACCAAAGCTCTTTTTTTGCTTCTTTCATGATGTGGAGCATCTCTTGCAGAACTTGATCGTGTCCATCGATATGCACGATGACATCAATGTCAGGCTTGCATTCCAATGACTGCAAGGTTGTTTCTAAATAATGGACGGTTTCTGAAAAGCTTTTTTGCATTCTCGCCAGCATATCTTTCGCCGGAACGGGGGCGTATTTGACCGGATCGGACGGTACGATGTAGGTTGCGCCTTTATCAATCAGTTTGCCCAGCACTTCATAAATCATCGAACGGGGTACACCGGAACGTTTGCTGACTTCATATCCTGTAACGGGAGAATGCTGAAGCAATGTCACATATGCTTTACTTTCATATTGAGAAAAGCCTAATTTTTGCAGATGGGGATACAGTTCTTCACTCATGATGTTCTCCTTTTTTAGTAGTTAGTTTCATTACCACTAATATTAAATTCAGAAAATTCTAATGTCAATCCTTTACATATGTATTTTAGTAAGAAAAGTCGACAAAAGATTCAGAGCGACTTTTAAGGACGAATTCGGGCAAAATAAAAACATGGAGAAAATGCGTTTCTCCATGTTTTCTTTTTACATTGGTTAGGGAAGCAGGAATTGGGTCTTTAATTTTAATAGGATGGTGAATCCCCACGGCGTTTTCCGATTTCTTGAATTAAGATGAAATTTTCAATGGCACTCTTTGACATGTTTTTATATTGAAAAGGCTGGAGTTCCAGAGTATTTTTTTCTTCCGTATCATCACTTACAACAATATAGTCGCAAATAACCTTTTCAACTTGCTTACTGGACACCGATTGATGAGAAAAGTGAATATCGGTCAAGAGTACTTTTAACATGGTTAATCTCCTTTTTTATTAGTTCTTGCTCTTTTATGAATGGACAGCTTTGTTATATTCAGCGACTTCTTTTTCTAGTCGAATGACATTTTGGTTAACGTCAAAAATGAAGGCTCTTTTCTAAAAGATTGTTGTTTTTAGATAGGTTTCTTGAAAGATAACCGTTTAAGGTTGGTTGGAGCGGAAGGTGCGAGACTCCTGCGGGAGCAGTGGGACAGGTGAGACCCCACAGGCTGTAAGCCGAGGAGGCTCACCGCACGCCCCGCGGAAAGCGAGCAACCTGGAGCGGAAACCACTTGGTTAAATAACAACAAAGTTTGCGAAAACAGCCAAAATGAAAAAAGACCATAAAAAGAGAAACTCTCTTTATGGTCTAATTTACAGAAAGACAGAATTATTCACCAAAAGTCGTTTCTCCCAAAACGCTTGCGAGGTTAGCTGTCGGATTAGGACTCTGAGAATAGCCCTTCCTGTTTCAAGGATTCACCCCATTCATAAAACGAGTGGTTCCCCCGCTCTTCATAAAAAGACTCAGCGATTTAAGACTTTATAATATTTTTGCTACTTATGATATATTAAGGCGATAATGAGGGTTTGTAAATAAAAATTTTTAAAAGAGATTTTGGAAGATTAATAACGTAGGTTTCTCTTTTTTTTTAGGGGGTATATACACAACAAGAGGTGATCAAAAGTGAAGGAACAAACGGTGGAACGCCTTCCGCTTTTATTCTCCCTTTTGGGACAACTGCTGGAAGAGAGAAAAGTAGACGATGAAAAGCTTTTAAAGATGACGGAATTGTGTCATTTGCTAAAGGAGGATGTACAAATAGGTGAACGGACGACCCAGGTCGTGGCAGATATCGGCGAATTGGGACAAGAGGCGCTCGAACTACAAGCAAACGAACAGGCAGCGTTTATTCAAACAAAAGAAGAGCGATTTACCGAGTACTATTCTCACCTCAAACAAGTGATAGAACAATAGGAAAAAAGGAGGAATCTTTTATGAGACAAGCTATGCGATTAAAACCGGTTATTTTAGCGGGGGCAGGCGCTTCAGCATTTTTATGGCTTTCCTCGAAAGAAAACAGGGTGAAAGCCAAGGATACGTTCAATCATTGGAAAAAGAAATGGACAGGTTCGGAAACTGCCAGTAAGTTTGAATCCTTTCCATTAGAGAAGGCAGGACACCCTGATCCTTATGATATCGAAGATAACAAAATGGTTAGTGAAGGGGCAATGTATGCCGTTCAATATTATAACGAAGAAAAAGAGAAGCACTAATCATCGATTAATTGACGAAGCCTTCTCCTTTGAAAAATGAATCTTTTTCAAAGGAGAAGGCTTTATTAGATGAGAAAAATCTTAAGCTTGAACTAACGAAATCCCCATGTAGATGGCTACTCCCCACATGAATAAGGCGGACACTTTATTGAGAATGTAAAGCGTTTTTCCCGATTCGTCAAGTCTACTTGTCATTTTTCCCGCGAAGGCCAAACTAAAAAACCAAAGCCAAGAAACAAAAATGCAAGAAGCCGTGAAGGCAGCCTTTTCGATACCGCTGTATTGAAGGGAGCTCGTTCCAATCACTCCTACCGTATCCAAAACCGCATGTGGATTGAGCAAGGAAACGGATAAGGCAAACACGATTTGCTTTTTGGCGGAAAGCGGAGAAAACTCCTCGTTTTTGGCAGGGCTTGGAGTGTTTTTCCATGAAACCCATCCCATATACAACAAAAAGATGATGCCAAAAACAAGCAGCATCGCTTTCAGCCAGGCAAATTGAAGGACAATGACTGACACGCCTGTAATCGCAAGCAAAATCAAAGCCGTATCGCATAAACAAGCGGTAAGGATAACAGGCAAGGCATTGTAATAATGCTTTTGAAGGGCCCCTTGATTGAATACAAATACATTTTGAACTCCAAGAGGCAAAATCAGGCCGAGTGCCAATAAAAAACCATGTGTGAGGGCAAGAATCATATTTTCACTCCTAAATCGAATAACTTCAATAAAAAGTATAGGGGATTAACTCTTACATGTCCTCAACCAATTGGTTTGTTTTTAACCCAACCAAGTTTTACAATAAAGAGCATGAGACATTGGGAGGGATACGATACATATGGATTGGAGACCGGATCGTGGCTTAAAGGTACCTCTATACTTGCAAATTAAACAGCATATTCAAATGAAAATAGAAAATGGGGAATGGACGGTCGGAACGAAAATCCCGACACAGAGGCAGCTTGCTGATATGTTTCACGTGAATCGAAGCACCATCATTTTAGCGTTAGAAGAACTGATAGCTGACGGTTTGATTGAAGGGAAGGCGGGTAAAGGAACGAGAGTCATCAACAACTCTTGGTCTTTAATGGGCAGCCAGGCTCCTCCAGACTGGAATAAATATGTAAAGTCTGGAATGTTTGTTCCGAACGCGCCCCTCATTCAAGACATTAACCAAACTGAGTTTTTCCCTGAAATCATCAGGCTTGGAACAGGCGAGTTAGCTCCGGATTTATTTCCGAAAGAAAAAATGAAGGCTATTTTGAATCGTCTCGCCATGAGCGTCAAATCCATGGGATATGAAGAACCTAAAGGGTCCTTATTTCTTCGTGAGCAATTAGCGGCTCATTTACGCTCTAAAGGAATTGAGACGTCATCTGCGGGCATTTTGATCACTTCCGGTTCTTTGCAGGCTTTGCAGCTTATTTCAATTGGAATCTTGCAGTCTGGTTCTCTTGTCTTTCATGAAACTCCATCTTATTTGCGTTCACTTCAATTATTTCAATCGGCAGGTATGCGGCTAATGGGGGTTCCGCTTGATAGAGAAGGGATGGAAGTGAAAACGTTAAAAGAACGTCATTCTATCAACAAATCTACCATTTTATACACGATTCCCACTTTTCATAATCCAACAGGGACGACCATGTCTGAAAAGAGGCGCTTGGAGTTGATGGAATTTGCCGAGCAAAAACGGCTTCCGATCATTGAGGATGATGTGTACGGTGAACTATGGCTGGATTCCCCACCGCCTACGCCATTGAAAAGTATAGACAGAAGCGGCCTCGGTCTATATTTAGGAAGTTTTTCAAAAACATTAAGTCCCGGCTTAAGAATCGGATGGGTAGTGGGTCCTGAGCCTGTGATTAACCGCTTGGCTGATATAAAAATGCAAATCGACTACGGATCGAGCTCGCTTTCCCAAATGGCAGCGGGAGAATGGTTGGAGAGCGGTCTCTACGATGAATATCTTGTTTCGATAAGGGGCCAATTAAGAAAAAGGAGAAGGTTAGCTTTGCAAGCCCTTCATGCACATTTGTCAGAAATCGCAGAGTGGACGATTCCTCCAGGCGGGTTTTATATTTGGATACGTATCCTTCCGGAAATTTCGATGCAAAAGCTGTTTGAATACGCTAAGAAAGCGGGGGTTTTGATTAATCCGGGAAGTATATACGATCCATCTGCCAATCAATTCATTAGACTTTCTTATGCCTATGCAAAGGAAGAGGAGCTGGAAACGGGGATTTTCAGGCTTTCTAAACTGATTGAGAGATTGAAAAAAGGGAAGTTCACGAGGTAGAAACTGGAGAGTTCCTTCTTGGTAAATGAACATTAAAAACGGATTTAGTTCATCGTAACAAAGGGAAATTCTTGGAACACGATAAAATATGTAAAATAGCCCAAACTAAAAAAAGCAAGATGCTGCTTGTATGGCAGTGTCTTGCTTTCTGAATGATCACACTTGAATTCTTTCGTATGAGGACATCGGTCAATAGGGATGATGCCTGCCTAAAAAATGACATGAGTTTTAAGGGGTGTTCTGATACTGTTCGAACACTTGTCTCACCTTAGGCACGACATAATGGCTGCCGCCGCGATTTTCCACGTGGTCAATCATCATTGCGACAAGGAGGTTTGGGTTGATGGTATCAACAGCTACAAACCACCCTTTTTCTTCTCCCTTTTCTCCTTGTGTCTGTTTCAGTTCGGATGTACCTGTTTTACCGGCAAGGCGCATTCCTGTGATTTTGGCCTCATGGGCTGTTCCGTTCGGATCTTCGATGATACCGATTAAGCCATCGCGAACAATTTGAGCCGTCTGTGGTGTCATCGCTTGTTTCTTCCAAATCTCACGTTCTGTATTTTCCTCTTTTATCAATCTTGGAGCCACGATATCTCCCTCATTGACGATGGATGAATATACGAGCGCCAAATGAAGGGGATTCATTTGAATTTCCCCTTGACCGTAGGCGGAATTGGCCAATAAGATTTCAGATTCAATTTGGCCGCTGTTTGAGATTTGGGATTTGGCAAATGGATAGTCAAGAGGGATAACTTCCCCGAATCCGAATGTTTGAACGCCTTTTTGAAAATTATCAATCCCAAGTTCAACTGCGGTTTTGGCGAAATAAATATTATCAGACGTTACAAGAGCATTATATAGATTTACGTTGGGCAAACTTCCGACACGGTTGACGTAAAAACCGCCCCAGCTGCTGTCTTTTTGCCACCTTCCCTTAATTTGAATAGATGTTTCCGGTTTGATGACATGATTGTCTAAAATGAGCCCTGCCGTGATCAGCTTAAAGGTTGAACCGGGTGAAAAGGTTTTCGTAAAACGGTTTAACAGCGGCTGCTCGGAATGATTTACTAATGACTGATACGTACTCGTGTCGATGCCGAATGAAAAGTCGTTCGGGTTAAAAGACGGTGAGCTCACTAATCCAAGAACGTCTCCATTCGTCGGGTGGATAGCTGCTGCTGCACCGACCTCATTTTGGAGCTGCTCGTAAAGGATGCGCTGCGTAAGACTGTCGATTGTAAGCTGAATGTCTTTTCCATTGACGGCTTCTTTTCTTGCAATTTCTTTAACCGTGTTTCCTTCCGGGTCACTAATATAAATGACGGCTCCATCACGGGCTCTTAAGTCCGATTCATATAATCCTTCCAATCCGATATGGCCAATGGCCGATTGCGCGGTATAGCCCTCATCTTTATGTTTATCCAATAAATCAGCAGTAATCGGGGCTACGTAACCGACTAAATGGGCACATGCTTCTTCGCATGGATACACGCGGGCGGGAATGTCGCTTACCTGAATCCCGGGGTATTGCAGTGCAGATTTGATGGTCGTTTCATCACGAAGGCTGACCGTTTTGATCGGTACGAGCAAATCTTCTTTCACCCATGAGGCCCCGAGCTTTTTTTCGATAGCTTGGACAGGTATATTCAGCAATTCGCTCAGCTTTTGCTTCGTATCGGCTGCTTGTTCACCGAGTTTTCCGGGGACAATGCCGATTTGCGCCGCAGTCCCGTTATGGGCAAGAAAGTTTCCTCCGCGGTCCAATATTTCTCCTCGTACCCCTTTTAATATGCTCACTTTTACTTTGTCGTCTTCTTTTAAATCGGGAAAGACCATGCCATGATTCCACTCGATAAACCAGTTTTTCTTATCTTGTTGTTTTTCTTTCACCCATGTTACCTCTTGTGTAAAAGCAACTGGTCCGGCCATTGTCTCTATTTTTAAATCAAACGACAGCGGAAGCATTCCGTCTTTTTCTTTTAATTCTTCTTTAGGCTTCAAAACATCAACCTTAAGGTTTTTTACCTCAATTCCTTCATAAATCTTTTTATATCGTTCCGTAAACTCTTTTTTTGATATGTCTTTTTTAGCTTGTGCGGACAAATAGTCATACATGGCGGAAAAATCTTGTTTGTTCCATAGATTCACGTATTCATTGAAACGTTCCTGTGCTTTTTCTTCATTTGAGCATCCTGATAGTGCTATCAGCAAAAAGAGAGTGAATAACATCCACTTCCACGTTTTTTTCATATCCTATTTCCTTTCTTAACATTGGTAGAATATTCCTCATTCTCTATCATTGTAAGAAAGAGGTAGTTGGAAAGCAATGATTTTATAGCTTAAAAGAAGATTAGACCGAAGAGAACGAGACTGTCATAAAGTGGACTATTTCTGATGTCTTAAGAAGGAACGGGACTTTTTGTTGGAGTGCCCCATAGAGGAAAAAGAAAACAATTAAATCCACATGAAAACAAGAAAAACAAATCTTAACATCACGTTAAAATTACTTTACATGAAATTAATATCTCCTTAACAATGTGGATTTATATTGAAGTTGTAAATAATTTTTCCCGAAAAGGAGTAAAAACCATGAAAAACCACATTAAAAAGTCATTGCTTGTTTTATCGAGTGTTGCAGTATTAGCGGCTTGCGGCCAAGAGTCCAGCAACGAGGCAACTGCCCAAAATGGTGATTCTACTAAACTATCAGGAGAATTAACGGTTTACACAGCGATTGAGGAAGAGTTGATTCCACAATATTTAGAAACATTTGAAAAGCAATATCCAGAGGTGGATTTGAACATCGTTCGTGATTCTACAGGAGTGATTACAGCGAAGCTATTGGCTGAAGGGAAAAATACGGAAGCGGATGTGGTATGGGGCACGGCGGCATCGAGCTTATTGGCGCTAGAGAACAAAGACATGATTGAAGGGTACACACCGGAAGGTAGCGATAAGATTTCTTCTCTATACAAAGACAGCGCACATCCTGAAAAATGGACAGGGAATACCGCATTCATGACCGGCATCGTCGTTAATACAGAGGAGCTAAGAAAGCTCAATCTGGACGTTCCGAAAACATACGAAGATCTATTAAAACCTGAATACAAAGGCCTTATCGTGATGCCTCATCCGGCTTCATCAGGAACAGGGTTTTTAACTGTATCAGCTTGGCTGCAAATGATGAGCGAAGAAAAAGGCTGGGATTTCATGACGAAACTTCATGAAAACATTGGTACATATACTCACTCAGGTTCAAAACCGGCTAAATTGGCAGCAGCTGGCGAGTACCCAATCGGTATCTCACTAGTATACAGCGGTGTACAGCAAAAACAAGAAGGCGCACCGGTCGAAGTGGTATTGCCGGAAGAAGGGCTTGGCTGGGAAGTGGAAGCAAACGCTTTGATCAAAAAGGATGACCATGAAAGCGACGAGCTGGCAAAAGCATTCTTAGATTGGGCTTTAACAGATGAAGTCATGAAAAAATATTACGATGCGAACGGCTTCTCGACGATGGAAAATGACTTTGAAAAACCTGCAGAATTCCCAGAAGATGTCGAAGAGAAAATGTACAAAGATAATGACTTGAAATGGGCCGCGGAAAATCGCGATTCGATCCTTGAAAAGTGGGAACAAAACTACGGCAGTAAAGCAGAACCGAAAGAATAAATCTAAAGCCGATGGGGCGTAAAAGGTCTCTCCCCTCGGCCTGCCTCATCTTTTATTTCTATATCATTCCAAAAGGGGTTTTTACATTGAATAACAGCTATTTAACAATTGACGGAATTCATAAGGAGTTTGGTTCATTTACGGCGCTAAACGGCGTTTCCATCGATATTAAGAAAAATGAGTTCGTCTGCCTTCTCGGACCGAGCGGCTGCGGGAAAACGACTCTTTTGCGCATTATTGCAGGACTGGAAGCACCGACGGCAGGAAGCATCATCATCAATGGAAAAGATATGACTCATATGCCGTCGGCTAAGCGCAATTTTGGCATTGTGTTTCAGTCATATGCCTTATTTCCGAATTTGACGGCTTTACAAAACATTGAATATGGCTTGAAAGCGAGAAAAACGCCTAAAAAAGAAGTGAAGGAAAGAGCGTTGGAAGCATTGGCTCTTGTTGATTTACTGCATGTAAAGGATAAATATCCCGCGCAGCTGTCAGGCGGTCAGCAACAGAGGGTTGCGTTAGCGAGAGCCATCGCGTTATCACCTGATTTTTTGCTGCTTGATGAGCCGTTGTCGGCGCTTGATGCGAAAGTAAGAGAAAAACTGCGCAAGGAAATCCGTTCGATTCAGGAAAAACTGAAAATTACCACGATCATGGTGACACACGACCAAGATGAAGCATTGACGATGGCAGATAAGATCGTCGTCATGAACAATGCGGAAGTGATGCAAATCGGGACGCCGCAAGAAGTGTACCATAACCCGGCCAACCCGTTCGTCGCAGATTTTATCGGGTCGATCAATTTCTGGAAAGAAAATAAGGAAAGTTCAAATACAGATAAAATGTTTGCCATTCGACCGGAGCATATTCGGATTTCGGAGAAAGAGGGCATGGTTGCAGAAGTAGTAGATGTGGAATTCCGCGGTCCTTTTTACCGTTTGCAATTTAAAGTAACAGATTCATCCTCGCACCTTTATGAGCAAATCATTAAAGTGGATGTTTCCACGCATGAGGTGAGCTACTTGCAGCTGACCAAAGGGATGGATATCCATATCACGTTGCCGGCAGAACGAACTCTTTCCTATAAAGAACAGGTGGTCAGTTAACATGGAAATCGTCAGTAAAACCAATAAGGTTCAAACAATGTCCAAAAGAGCAAGCAATTATGCAGGAAAAGAAGAATGGCTTCAGCGCGGGCTCATCCTCTTCATGGTTTTGTCGTTCTTGGCCGTTTTGATCTTGCCATTAGTCACGTTATTTGCAAAAGCCTTTCAAAATGAGGACGGAGCATTTATCGGTCTTGAAAACTTCGTACAGTATTTTGCCGCATCATCGTTAGTGCAGTCATTCCAAAATACTCTGTTCGTCGCTTCAATGACAACGGCCATCTCTGTGACGCTCGCTTTTGCGTATGCGTATTGTCTCGTGAGGACGAATATAAAAGGAAAAACATTCTTCCGATATACGGCGCTGCTTCCTTTATTTGCGCCGACGATGATGCATGGAATTGCCCTTATGTACTTATTCGGAAACCAAGGGCTCATCACCAAAGGTTTTTTCGGGGCGTTTCCGGGGATGGAAATCGATTTATACGGACCCGTCGGCATTATTACGGCAGAGGTCATTTATACCTTTCCGCAGGCGTTTCTCATCCTGCTTGTGGCCCTGAACGGTTCCGATAACCGTCTATATGAAGCCGCCAGTACATTAGGTGTCAACAAAAAGAAGCAATTCGTGACCATCACTCTTTCCAGCGTAAAATACGGTTTGGTCAGCTCAGTGTTCGTCGTTTTCTCTCTTAGCTTTACGGATTATGGAGCACCTAAAGTAGTCGGGGGCCAATATAATGTGCTCGCAACCGATGTGTACAAACAGGTAATCGGGCAGCAGAAAATGGAGATGGGAGCAACGGTCGGCTTGATTTTAATGTTGCCTGCATTGATTGCGTTCATCGTCGATCAAATGACGCAGCGAAAGCAAGTAAGCCATGTTTCATCCAAATCCGTGCCTTATCAAGTCAGTGCAAACCGTAACCGGGATAAGTTGTCATTCGTTTTTTGTTCCGTCATTTCCGCTTGTATGCTTATCTTGTTTGCGGCGGTGGTGTTGGCAGCAAGTGTCAAAGTATGGCCGTATGATATGAGTTTTACGTTGAAGCATTTTGAACTGAAAAGCTACACGGGAGACGGGATGACCGCCTATAAAAATAGTTTAATAGCGGCTGCTTTAACTGCGGTGTTCGGAACAATCGCAACGTTTGTATACGCATATGCCATCGAAAAAATCAGGCGTATGGCAGGCGTAAGGAAGCTGGGTCACTTATTGTCGATCATTCCGCTTGCGGTACCGGGGCTTGTCATCGGTTTAAGTTACGTATTCTTTTTCAGCCAGCCGGAAATCGGCGCGTTCGGCTGGAAGATTTCCAATCCGTTCAACGCCTTATACGGAACCCTGGCCATTATCGTGATCGCCAATATTCTTCATTTTTACTCTGTTGCGTATGTCACGGCGACGACGGCATTAAAGAAACTGGACCGTGAGTTTGAGCTTGTATCAGAATCAATGGGCGTTCCATTTTATAAAACCTTTTTTACGATTACATTGCCGATGTGTTTACCGGCTGTATTGGAGATGGCGATGTACTTCTTTGTCAACGCGATGGTGACCGTATCAGCTGTTATCTTTCTTTACACAGCCGATTTTAAATTGGCGGCCATTTCGATCGTGAACATGGATGATGCCGGCAACTTGGCATCGGCAGCTGCGATGAGTGTGTTGATCATCCTTACAAACATTGTTGTTAGAGTGTTATATGAAATGGCGACGAAGATGATTCGCCAAAAAAATATGAAATGGCAAACTAAATAATAGAGATGAAGAAAGGAAAGAAACAAGATGAGAAAAATAGAAGCAGTTGTGTTTGATTGGGCAGGAACGATGATTGATTATGGATGTTTTGCACCGCTTGAAGCATTTTTGGAGATTTTTCGTAAACGTGGTGTCAACATTACGGTGGATGAGGCGAGAGAGCCGATGGGCATGCTGAAAATCGAACATATTCGTACACTTTGCAACATGCCGCGCATTCGTGAAGAATGGGTAGACGTATATGGCGCGGAGCCGGCTGAACAAGATGTGGTAAGCATGAATGATGATTTTGAATCGATTTTGTTCGGCATTTTGCCTGATTTTACAACACCGATCCCTGGTGCGATTGAACTGGCGGCGCGTTTAAGGGAAAGAGGTATCAAAGTGGGCTCTACTACAGGCTACACGAAAGAAATGATGGAGATTGTCGTGCCGAAAGCAAAGGAAAAAGGCTACTCACCGGACTGTTATTTTACGGCGGATGATGTGAAAGCCGGCCGGCCTTATCCGTGGATGTGTTACCGCAATGCAATGGAACTGGACGTTTATCCGATGAACCGTATAGTAAAAGTCGGCGATACGGTAACTGATATGAAAGAAGGGAAAAATGCGGGCATGTGGACAGTAGGTGTCATTTTAGGAAGCAGCGAGCTTGCCCTTTCCGAAGAAGAAGTAAGGCAAATGGATGAATCTGCTTTGAAACAGAAAATGGAAATCGTGCGTCAACGTCTAATGGAGGCGGGTGCGGACTTTGTCATCGATCGCATTTCTGATCTCGATCAAGTGATTAATCAAATAGAAGAAAGATAGATTGATAAGGAAGGGGAATCATCATGAAAAATCCATATTTGCTGTTAACACCAGGTCCATTATCCACAACCAATTCCGTTCGTCAGGCGATGTTGCGTGACTGGTGCACATGGGATGATGAATACAATCAGCTTGTCCAGGAAATACGCAATCGTCTTGTGAAATTGGCGACAAAACAGAAAGATTTATATACCGCAGTCTTAATGCAGGGAAGCGGAAGTTTTTCCGTAGAAGCGACAATCGGAACCGTTATCCCGAGGCAAGGAGCGAAGCTGCTTGTTGCAGTCAATGGTGCCTATGGCCAACGAATTAGTGAAATGAGTGAAATTTTAGGAATTGAGACGATCGTTGTTTCCACAGATGAGCGTGAGCCCATTCGGCCAGAGACCATTGAGCGCCGTCTTCAGGAAGATGAAGCCATTACCCATGTCGCCATCGTTCAATGTGAAACGACAACAGGCATGCTCAACCCGATTGAAGACGTATGCCGTATCGCCAAGCAATACAATAAAGTGACGATTGTTGACGCGATGAGCAGCTTCGGCGGTATTCCAATGGATGTTCATGAGCTGCAAATCGACTTTCTCATTAGCAGTGCGAATAAATGCATTCAAGGTGTGCCGGGGTTCGGATTTGTCATTGCCAAACGCGAGGAGCTCACTAAATGTAAAGGGCATGCCCGTTCACTTTCGCTCGATTTATATGATCAGCATGAAACGATGGAGCAGCATAAAGGTAAATGGAGATTCACGTCCCCGACGCATGTTGTAAGAGCGTTTTATCAAGCGTTGCTGGAACTGGAGGCAGAAGGCGGCATCGAGGCGCGCTTTCGCCGATACGAGCAAAATCAAAAACGATTGGTTGAAGGAATGGAGGAGCTTGGTTTTCAAGCACTGCTCAATCAAAGCCAACAGTCGCCCATCATTACATCGTTTCTTTACCTGGACGATCCGACATTTACGTTCCAAGATTTTTATCAATCTCTGAAAAAATACGGTTTTGTCATTTATCCCGGTAAAATTTCGCAAGTCGATACATTCAGGATTGGAAATATCGGTGAAGTGTATAGAGAAGATATTGAAAGATTATTGGAAGCTATTAAATTATCGATTCAATTAAAAGGGGAAACAACTGTATGAAAGTATTTTGTTTAGGCGGAGCCGGTAAAATTTGTCGCGAGGCTATTTTGGATTTAGTTCAACATTCGAGTTTTGAAAAGATTACAGTAGCTGATTTTAACGAAGAAGAAGGAAGAAAAGTCGTCGAATGGCTCAATGATCCGCGTGTCGATTTTGCGCAAGTCAATGTGTTGAATCATGAAGAAACGGTAGAAAAAATGCGCGGTTATGACATTGTCATGGATGGAACGACCATTACATTGAACGGTCTATCGACTGCCTGCATTGCAGAAGCGGGGTGCCACGGCATTAATTTAAACGGATTTGGTGAAGAAGATCGTTCCCATAATGTATTCATTCAAAACGGGAAAACATGCTTGCCCGGTTTTGGAATGACCCCCGGCTTGACCCAAATGATGGCGATGCATGCAGCCAATCAGTTGGACACGGTAAAATCTGTGCGCGTAAGTCATGGTTCGTTCCGTCCGATTGCTTTTTCAAAGTCGATTGCGGAAACGACTACATACGAGTATGATCCGGGATTGCCGACACGTGTCGTGTATGAAAACGGTGAGTTCATCCAAGTACCTCCGTTTGCCCGTCCAAGAGAAATTCAGCTGCCGGAGCCTTACGGGAAAACGGTTCAATATATCATTCCGCACTCTGAAACGAAGACGCTCGCAAAGGCATTAAAAGATAAAAATGTTAGTCTGATCGAAGTTCGCGGCACATGGCCGAAAGAAAATATGGAGCTTGTGAAAGCACTATACAATTACGGCTTTTTACGCAATAAAAAAATTCGAATGAACGGCCAGGAGTTCGGTATTTTAGATTGCATCAGCGAGTATTTATATCAATCTGAAAAAGGCAATCAAACAGAATTGTACGGCTATGCATTGCATGTCGAAGTAACAGGCATGAAAGACGGGAAACGGTATCAACATACGTTGACGCATACACATCCATCTTCTGACGGTTCAGTCGAGGATTGGGAAGGCTTGCGCGCTTATACGCGAAACGTTGGAATTCCAATGGCAATTGCAACAGAGCTGATCGCAAAAGGAAGCGTTGAAAAGAAGGGTGTCATTATTCCGGAAGAGGCCTTTCTTGAGCCGGGCATTATTTTTAAGGGATTAGAAAAACGTGGTATATTTGTACATGAAGAAGTGAAAGAAATCGAATCCGCAGATCATGCCATTCTGGCTTAATATAGGGAGTTAGATACATGTCTTTATTAGCAGAAGAAAGAAAAAAGCGCATTCTCGAATTAATCGAACAGCAAGGCAAGGTCAAAGTGAATGATTTGGCCCATGATTTTGATGTATCCACCGAGACGATTCGACGTTATTTAGAAGAACTTGAAAACGAAAAAAAACTGAAAAAAGTGTACGGCGGTGCAGTGAAAATCGAATTGGAAAGCGCGGAGCCATCCATGTTTGAACGTGAGATTTTGAGGATAGACGAGAAAAAACAAATTGCCCAAAAGGCCGCTTCCTTCATCGAAGAAGGGGACGTCATTTTCGTTGATGAAGGGAGCACTACCTTGCAGATGGTTCCAACATTTATGGATGTACCGGATGTAACCATCATTACGAATTCTTTTCCTTTTGCCGCAAGATTGATGGCGCAGGAAAATAAACAGCTGTTTAAAGGTGAACTCATTTTTCTTGGAGGACACGTCCGAAGCAAACATTTCCGCACTTCCGGTTCATTGGCGGAAAAAATGGCAAAAGAATTTTACGCCAATAAAGCCTTTATCTCGGTAGATGGGATCCATCTAGAAACAGGCATCACCAGTTATGATTTAGAGAAATGCATGCTGTCGAAAATTTTCATTAAAAATGCAGAGAAAACGTTTGTGCTGGCCGATCAATCAAAAATTGGAGTGAAGGCGAATTATAAAATCGATTCATTGAAAAATATTGATCACATCATATCTGACAGTACCGTTCCAGAAGGCTGGAGCGAGCTTGAGGAAAAATGGATGAAAGGTTAACTCAGCCGCGGTATGGTGAATTGCCATCCTAAGCGGAAAGCGGATGTCCCGCCAACCTCTATTACATGATAAGAACTGACTAAAAAGGCCCCGTCACGAAATCCATTGGTTTGACTGGATTTTTATGACGGGGCCTTTCAAGAGGTTGATGATTGGTTACGAATCCATTTGGCCATGCCATAATCTTTATGTTAGATTCCCTTACAATCAACTGGAGATACAACATAAAACGGGCTATAGTATACATAATTACAAAAAGATACAGGATCCGTAACGAAAAATAGTCTTTTTTTAAAGAGTTTTTTATCATTGAAAGCGTTTTCAAAATTAGAAAAATATGATAAAATAAGGAAATCAATAAGAGCATGGTGAACAAGAACGAAAGTATGTAATGGGAGTTTCCTTTATTAAGGATGTATAGTTGATCAAAAGAATTTACGCAGGAGGGGTTAAAGATGGGAGAAAAAAATTTGAAAGATCAATATTCCTTTCTTGAGAAGCAAGTGAACGATTACATGCAGATCCTGTTGGTAAAGACGCCTGAGCAGGTCATACAATATTTTGAAAAACGCTTAAAAACGTATAGGGCTATTTTAGAAAAGCAGGAGGTTTATCCTGAAAGTATCATTTTATACGTACAGCACTTGATCAGCGAACATTCTTTACACCTGAAAAGAGTCGAACAATATATGAAATATCAAAAAGAGAATGCTTTATATCCCATATAGGATAATAGTCTGGGAAGATGACTCAAAAGGTATAAAAAGTATACCTTTTAAGTCATCCCACTGAAAGGACCCGTCATGAAAATCCAGTAAAATCAAGGATTCAGTGACGGGTCCTTTCAGTAAAAAAGTAATTTTTTTTGCGGCCTGCCTATGACTTATGGGACAGCCTCTTCTTTTTTTTTGAATAGGCTCTTTTCTAAAAAATTGTTGTTTTTAGATAGGTTTCTTGAAAGATAAGCGTTTAAGGTTGGTTGGAGCGGAAGGTGCGAGACTCCTGCGGGAGCAGCGGGGTAGGTGAGACCCCACAGGCTGTAAGCCGAGGAGGCTCACCGCACGCCCCGCGGAAAGCGAGCGACCTGGAGCGGAAATCAACCACTCCCCACTACTTGTTAAATAGCAACAAAGTTTGCGAAAACAGCCTTTGAATATTGCAACCGTGGATATATACGGACTGTCAGTAATTCGGGCTTCCTTTGAATGCGGGATGAAAATATATTGTTCCTTTTTCAAAAATAGTATATAATCTAGTATAAATTGCCGTAAACAACGGATGATACATATTTGCAAATTTTATAAAGCTTATAATTTCCTTATATAGAGAGGTGGAGGGACTGGCCCTGTGAAACCTCAGCAACCCCCAATCATTTTGATTGGGAAGGTGCTAATTCCTGCGCAGCATAGCGCAAGATAAGGAGATGGACGGTATGCCATATTACAAAGCCATCTCTTTTCATGATAAAGAGATGGCTTTTTTATTGTTCACTTTATGAACTCGTATTAGAGGAGGAAAAAGAATGAATTTCCAAGAGAAGTATGAAGGTGAAAAAATAGTAAAGAACCTTTTTCTAGGGTCAAATATTCATGAAGTAGAATTCGAGATTTCCGCAGGTCATGCGAAGCTGGTGTTCTGGCCTGAAAATAAAAAGATAGAAGCGCAGGATGGAGTATATCTATACATACCATCGATCGGGCAGCTCAATGAATCATCTTTAAAGAAGAAAGGGATCGAAAAGGAGGATATCCCTGTGCTTCAAACTTATCAAATATTGATTGATGTCATCCAGCAAAAGGTAGTAGAGGCAGAGCTTGGAGAACATTCGCCTCACCTTATTCTCACTTTTGAATCAGGGAAAGTAGTATTCATAAAAGGTTATCATGACAGTGATACAAGCTGGCAAGCGGGAAGGTGCGGCCAGGAACAGCAACTCCTTATAGCTGCTCAGCCAAAAGGTGTATTGCATATTTGTGATGGTGCTTTTGAGCTCGCAGGAGCAGGTTACTAACTAAATTTAAAAGAAAAATCTAAATAGACAGAATTTAGTTCTAAAAATTTTTTCGCTAGACTATTATTTATTATATATGATAGCATGATAAACAAAACTAAATATCGTCGTGTGAGATGGTGCTAAAGTGTTTTTTGCCTTTAGCTTAAAAGGGAAGTCCGGTGAAAGTCCGGCACGGTTCCGCCACTGTAAACGGGGAGAGACTTTGCAAGATGTCACTGTTTCAAGTTGAAATGGGAAGACGCAAAGAATTGTTGATCCGCAAGTCAGGAGACCTGCCATATTGCAGACGCCATAAACCTACGAGAATAGGAGGGTGTCACGTTCGGAACGCAAGTATTTGAGATGAAGATTGCCATGCTGGCTCTTAATCTTGTTAATGTAATCATATTTGCAACCATTCTTTCGTGTACAAAAGCACCCTTATATAAAGGGTGCTTTTCTTTTTGCACAAAGCCGCACCCGCCGAATATTCACTTACATATTCTTGTTCTTTATAGGATAGAAGATGATTGAAATAAACAGAAGAGGTGAACGTCATGACAACTTGGAATTTAACGGGAACGAAACATCATGTCTTAATCTGTAATGGATCAAGCTGTATGCGAAAAGGTGGAGAAGAAGTGACCCAAGCGATTCGGGATGAAATCAAACGATTAAATCTCGACGAACGCATTCATACGACAAGAACACGTTGCAATGGAAGATGCAAAGATGCTTGCATCGTCATTGCCTATCCGGAGGGGACATGGTATAAAGCGTCAACTCCTGAGGAGGGAAGAAGCATTATCTCTGAACATCTCGCTGGTGGAAACAAGATAGGGGATGCGGTTATTTATGAATTTGGGGATGAAGGTATGGTGGCGCCTTCCCGTGAAGGCTTCCATGAAGGAATCTCAAAACTGGAAAAGGCGGGAAAATAGACGGATGATAAGAATATTGAGGGGAGGACGTTAAGATGACTGGAAAATTACTTGTCATCGGCTTCGGTCCCGGAAGTTTTGAGCATATAACGAAGAGGGCACAGGAAGCGATTCAAGAGAGCGATTGCGTCATTGGCTACAAAACGTATGTGGAATTAATTCAGAATTTGCTTTCAAATCAGGAAATTATCAGTACGGGGATGTCGGAAGAAGTCACCCGTGCACAGGCAGCTGTTCGTCTGGCGGAAGAAGGGAAGAAAGTGGCCGTCATTTCAAGCGGAGATGCCGGTGTGTATGGAATGGCTGGACTGGTGTATGAAGTGCTAGTCGAAAAAGGCTGGACGGAAGAAACGGGTGTGGAAGTGGAGGTTATTCCGGGAGTATCCGCCATTAACTCTTGTGCGGCCTTGCTTGGGGCGCCTGTCATGCATGATGCATGCACTATCAGTTTAAGTGACCATTTGACGCCGTGGGACTTAATTGCCAAGCGCATTGAAGCGGTGGCACAGGCAGATTTCGTTATTGCCTTTTATAATCCGAAAAGCGGGCGCAGGACGAGACAGATTGTAGAGGCGCAGAAAATTTTGCTCAAATATCGTTCGCCGGACACGCCGGTCGGACTTGTCAAAAGCGCCTATCGTGAAAAACAGCACGTTGTCATGACTACGTTAAAAGAGATGCTTAATCATGATATCGGGATGCTGACAACGGTAATGATCGGAAATTCATCTACTTTTTTATACGGAAGCAAAATGATCACACCAAGGGGATATCAGCGGAAATACACATTGACTGCAGATGTCCAGCCATTAAGGCCGCACGAGCGCTTGCGGCGGGAAAACGAACCGTGGGCCTTGCACGAAGGAAAAGAAGAGGAAACGCCTCTTGCTCTTGCCATGGAAGCATTACAAACCGTAAAAGCAGAAAAAGCGGCGGCATTGGAAAAGGATGTGACCGCGCCCGTTTACAATCCGGTTGAATCGATTTTTGAACTGGCTGTCAGTCCGGGTGTGGTCAACAAAAAATTTACACCGCAGCAACTAATGACTTTGGCCGAAGCGGCGGGGGAAAAAGGAACGATGGAATATACCCCTCATCACCAAATCCTTCTTCGGGTTCCAACGACCAGTCCTGAGGAGATTACGAGAAAATTACGAAGTGTCGATTTGTCATTGTCGCCGATAGGGGATGTCCTTGTTGTAAAAGCATGCGATTTTTGTGACGGGGAAAAGAGTGACTCTATCCCTTATGCAGAAGAAATTCAACAGCGGTTAGGTGGAATCGATCTGCCGAAAGAGCTGATGCTCGGTTTTAACGGGTGCGGAATGGCTTGTTATGGTGCGGTGAAAGAAGACATTGGCATCGTGTTCCGAAAAGGGAAATTCGATTTGTTTTTGGGAGCGAAAACGGTCGGAAGAACGGCCCATGCCGGCCAGCCTGTTGCGGAAGGGATCGAACCGGAAAATATCGTGAAGGTCATTGAAAATATTGTGAATGAGTATAAGGAAAAAGGGCATCCGAACGAGCGATTTTATAAATTCTTCAAGCGTGTCCGCGAGGTGCAAGGGTTCAAACATCGGGATATCACACCCGTGATCGAGGTCGAGCCGGCACCATGCGGAGAGTGATATATCCATACAGACAATTTGATGTGATTAAAGAACAACCATGTCAGATAAGTTAATGTTAAAAAATGAAAAGGGATTGATACAGATAGAAAAGGGAGGAAGAAGGATGAAAGCAGTGTTAATGGTAGGTCACGGAAGCCGTGATGCAGAGGGGAACGATCAGGTTCGGCAATTTATTGAAAACTTAAAGCTACAGTTGGATTCGTCGCTTTTAATGGAAACCTGTTTTCTTGAATTCGAATCGCCAAACGTGAACCAGGGAATTGATGCTTGTGTGCAACAAGGGGCGAGCCATGTAGTCGTCATTCCTATTATGCTGCTGCCGGCGGGGCATTCAAAAATCCATATTCCGGCCGCCATCGATGAGGCGAAGGAAAAATACCCGCATGTTCGGTTTACATACGGAAGACCAATCGGCATTCACGAGGAAACATTGGAGATTTGCCAAACACGTTTAGAAGAAATCGGAGAGAATGTCCATGAGCCTGATCCGGATACGGCCATCGTGTTTCTTGGCCGAGGCGGAAGCGATCCAGACGCCAACAGTGATTTATACAAAATCACCCGCCTTTTATGGGAAAAACTCAATTACAAAATCATCGAGCCCGCATTTATGGGCGTAACTGATCCGCTTGTCCGGGAAGGGGTCGAACGGTGTATTAAGCTTGGGGCGAAAAAAATCATCATTCTTCCTTATTTTTTATTCACAGGCATTTTAATTAATCGCCTTGAAGACGTGGTAAAAGAACTGGAACAGACGTATCCGGAACATGAGTTTAAGCTGGCCGGGTATTTCGGTTTCCACCCGGGACTTCAAACGGTGTTGAAGGACCGCATTGATGAAGCGCTTCAAGGAGAGGTGAAAATGAATTGTGATACATGCCAATACCGGATCAATGCGATGGAGTTTATTGATCATCACCATCATCATGACCATGATCACGGCCATGGCCACCATCATCACCACCATCACGATCACGACCATCATCATTCACACGGGAATGAGGTGCAAAAAGCAAAATGATTTTGTTTTTGGCAGGTACGAGCGATGCAAGGGCCCTGGCAGTGGAAATCAGTCAGGACGGGTTCAATTTATTAACAACGGTTGTAACAGAGAATGCGGCAAATGAGATGAGGCAGCAAGGGTTGAAGGTACACGTCGGTCGATTGACAGACCAGGATATTACTAGTTTTATTGAACAATATCAAGTAAAGGTCGTCATTGATGCAAGCCATCCCTTTGCAGAGGAAGCGAGTAAAAATGCGATAAAAGGGGCACAGCAGGCAAACGTTCCATACATCCGCTACGAGCGGGAGTCCCAGCAATTCGAACATCAAGGAATCATGATGGTTGACAGCTATGAGGAGGCCGCAGAAGCGGCAGCCGAAAGAAAAGGTGTCATCATGCTTACAACCGGAAGTAAAACATTGCACATCTTTTCTGAAAAACTGCTTCATTTACCGGACACGAAAGTGATCGCCCGTATGCTGCCAAGAAAAGATAACATGGAAAAATGTGAACAGCTCGGCTTTCCGCAAAAAAATATTGTCGCCATCCAGGGACCGTTTACAAAGGAATTCGATATGGCGTTATATAAGCAATACGGCGTGACCGTCATGATTACAAAAGAAAGCGGCAAGGTCGGCTCTGTCGATGAAAAGCTGGAAGCAGCGAGGGAGCTTGGAATTGAAGCCATTGTGATCAGACGTCCAAAAATCGATTATGGAACAGCATATTCAAACTTCACTGACGTCATCGCGCATTTACATAGCATAAGTCAGTTTGCGAACTAAAAATTAGGAGGGAAAAGAATGGATTTTCGTACAGAATTTAAACCATTAACGGTACAGCCGCAGGAGATTGAAGGAAGAAGCTTTGAGATGATTGATGAGGAAATCGGAGAACACCCATTTACTGCCGGGCAGTATCCGGTCGTGCAGCGTGTCATTCACGCATCCGCTGATTTTGAACTTGGGCGCAGCCTTTTGTTTCATCCTGACGCGATTCGCTCAGGTATTGAAGCGATTCGCAGCGGCAAAAAGGTCGTCGCGGATGTACAAATGGTCCAAGTCGGTATCAGCAAACAGCGAATCGAAAAGTACGGCGGGGAAATCAAAGTGTACATTTCAGACCCGGATGTTATGGAAGAAGCGAAACGCCTCAATACAACAAGAGCCATTATTTCAATGAGAAAAGCAATTAAGGAAGCGGACGGCGGGATTTTCGCAATTGGAAATGCACCGACGGCATTGCTTGAATTAATCCGTTTGATTAAGGAAGGAGAAGCGAAACCGGGACTTGTCATCGGCTTGCCGGTCGGATTCGTTTCGGCTGCCGAATCGAAAGAGGAACTGGCTAAATTAGATGTGCCTTTCATTACAAACATCGGAAGAAAAGGCGGAAGTACCGTGACGGTCGCGGCATTAAATGCTCTTTCCATTCTTGCGGAGAAGGCGGAAGCCAACGATGAAAGCAGAGCCGAAAGATAAGAAGTCATTACGGCAAGGGTATACGACAGGTTCTTGTGCAACGGCAGCCACAAAAGCGGCGCTTACGGCATTAATTACGGGTGAACCTCAACTGGAAGCAACCATTTATCTTCCCGTCGGCAAATTTGCCACCTTTCAAATGGACAGCTGTGAGATAACGGACGGAATGGTGGAGACAGGAACGATTAAAGATGCAGGTGATGATCCCGATGCGACACATAAAGCTTTGATCAAGGCGACTGTCACATGGTCGGATGATGAGGGGATTACGATTGACGGCGGTATTGGTGTCGGGCGCGTCACGAAAGAGGGACTGCCGGTTCCTGTCGGGGAAGCGGCCATCAATCCTGTCCCAAGGAAGATGATTTATGAAACGGCAAAAGAAGTGCTGACGGAATTTAACATCCATAAAGGAATTAAGGTGGTCATTTCCGTACCGGATGGGGAGGAAATTGCCAAAAAGACATTGAACGGCCGTCTTGGAATTATCGGCGGCATTTCCATTTTGGGTACAAGGGGAATTGTTGTTCCGTTCTCAACCTCCGCTTATAAAGCGAGTATCGTGCAGGCGATCAGCGTAGCGAAAGCGGGCGGATGCGACCATGTCGTTATTACAACAGGCGGGCGCAGCGAAAAGTTCGGCATGCAGCAATACCCCCATCTTCCGGAAGAAGCGTTCATCGAGATGGGTGATTTTATCGGGTTTACATTGAAAGAGTGCAAGCGGCAAGGAATGAAAAAAGTGTCGATGGTCGGCATGATGGGGAAATTTTCGAAAGTTGCCCAGGGAGTCATGATGGTCCACTCGAAAAGCGCGCCGGTTGATTTTACGTTTCTCGCCAATGTAGCACAAAGCGCCGGCGTGGAAGGAGAGCTTTTGCAGCAAGTGCTTGAAGCGAATACGGCTTCCCAAGTCGGTGATTTAATGGTGGTAAATGATTATAAGAAATTCTTCCAAATCCTTTGCGACAATTGCTGTCTAAATGGTTTGAAGGAAATAAAGGGCGGTCTTGAATTGGAAACGAGCCTTTATACGTTAAAAGGGGAATTGTTGGGAAAGGCGGAACGAAATGGCACAAACGATCAAGATGATTGGAATCGGGGATGAAGGAAAACAGAGCCTGCTCCCCTTGTATGAAAAATGGATTGAAGAGAGTGAGATGTTAGTAGGAGGTGAGCGGCAGCTCGCTTTTTTTCCTGATTATAAAGGTGAAAAAACGACAATCAAGGGAGGGCTGTCATCCCTTGTGGAGCAGCTCCAGGAGGAAGAAAAACAAGTGGTCATCCTCGCATCAGGGGACCCGCTGTTTTACGGAATAGGCGGCTATCTATCGAAAAAAATGAAGATTGATATTTACCCATATCTAAGCTCGATTCAGCTCGCTTTTGCGAGAATGGGAGAGAGCTGGCAGGACGCTTATTTCACAAGTATCCACGGACGGAGCATAAAAGGGCTGGCGCAGCGTATCGACGGACGGTCAAAGGTAGCGCTGCTGACAGACGGAGAAAATACCCCTGCGAAAATAGCAGACTACTTATTGTCGTTTGGATTCATGGAGTACAAGGCTTTCGTGGGGGAAAATCTCGGGGGAGAAGAGGAGCGCTGCGGCTGGTACGATTTGCATGAAATGGCCAAAACTGAATTTTCCCCGTTAAATGTCGTCATCTTAAAAAAGATGAGTGAAGGTCCGTCATGGCCGTTAGGCATCGACGATCATGAATTTTATCAGCGCAAGCCGGACAAAGGGCTGATTACGAAAAAGGAAATCCGTACGTTAAGCGTCAGTGCTCTTCGGTTACGAGAAGACAGCGTCATATGGGATATTGGCACATGTACGGGGTCTGTAGCGATTGAAGCGGCCAAGCTCGCTCGTGAAGGAGCCGTGTATGCAATTGAAAAAAATGAGCAGGATCTTGAAAATGCCCGGCAAAACATGGCGAAATTCCGGGTCGATGCCACCCTTGTCCACGGGAAAGCGCCTGACGGATTAGCTGAATTTCCGGAACCTGATGCCATTTTCATTGGGGGCACAGCCGGAGGAATGAAACAGATTTTGGATATTTGCTGTTCGAAGCTCAAGGCAGACGGCCGAATCGTTTTAAATGCCGTCACGATTGAAAATCTTGTGCAGGCAGTCGAAGCATTTAAATCAAGAGGATTTGAAACGGACATTATGCTTGCGCAAATCTCAAGAAGCAAGCCGATTTTGAATTTGACAAGATTTGATGCCTTAAATCCTATTTATATCATTACGGCAGAACGAAAGAAGGTAGATTAAGATGATTGGAACATTATATGGGTTAGGAGTGGGACCGGGAGACCCGGAACTCATTACCGTCAAAGCATTTCGCAAGCTGAAAGAATCACCTGTCATCGCTTACCCGAAAAAAAGAAAAGGCAGTAAAAGCTATGCCCACCGAATCATTGATGTGTATGTGAAACCGGGAGAAAAAGACATGCTCGGTCTTGTGTTTCCCATGACAAAAGATCCGGTTATTTTAGAGCGAGAATGGACGAAAACGGTAGAAATCGTCTGGGAGAAGCTGCAGGAAGGCAAGGATGTCGCTTTCGTGACAGAAGGTGACCCGCTTTTATACAGCACGTTCATTCATATGATGAACTTGATGAAGGAACTTCACCCGGAAGTGGACATTAAAACCGTTCCAGGTATCTCTTCCATCAATGGCGCCGCATCAAGGCTCGGTATCGCTCTGGCAGAAGGTGATGATCATGTGGCGATTATTCCGGCCCGGGATGACTATGAAGCGATGAAAAAAGTGATTCAGGAAAATGATTGCGTCATATTCATTAAGGTGGCAAAAGTCATTGATCTCATGCTTGAAGTTTTGCGGGAACTCGATTTGTTGGATAAAGCTTCCGTCGTGACAAAAGTAACGTCTGATGAGGAGATTATCTGGGATGTACGTGAACTGGAGAACGTCGAGCTTGAATACTTAACGTTGATGGTGGTGAGAAAATGATGAAGGTAACGATCATTGGAGCGGGTCCCGGAGATCCGGATTTAATCACGGTAAAAGGTTTGACGCTTCTTCAAGAAGCGGATGTTGTCATGTATGCCGATTCTCTCGTCAGTGAAGACCTTGTGAGAAAAGCGAAACCAGAAGCGGAAGTGGTGAAAACCGCGGGCATGCATCTGGAAGAAATGGTCGCATTCATGGTCGAACGCGTGCGTAAAGGAAAAAAGGTCGTGCGTGTCCATACAGGTGACCCAGCCGTTTACGGTGCGATCATGGAGCAGATTGTCTTGCTAAAGGAGGCAGGAATCGGTGTCGATATTATTCCAGGTGTTAGTTCTGTGTTTGCTTCGGCGGCTGCCCTTGGCGCTGAATTAACGATTCCGGATTTGACCCAGACCGTCATTTTAACAAGGGCAGAAGGGCGCACCCCTGTCCCGGAAAAGGAAAAGCTGAAAGATTTGGCGAAACACCATTGCACAATCGCCTTATTTTTAAGTGCGACATTAACCAAAAAGGTCGTCAAAGAATTCCTCGATGCCGGCTGGAGCAAAGAAACACCAGTAGCTGTCGTGTATAAAGCTACGTGGCCGGACCAAAAGATTTTGCGGACAACACTTGAACATCTCGATGCGGATATGCATAAAAACGGCATGAGAAAACAGGCGATGATTTTGGCGGGCTGGGCATTGGATGAGCATATCCATGAAAAAGACTATCGTTCCAAACTTTACGATAAGGAATTTACACATGGTTTCCGAAGAGGTGTGAAACCATGACGATTTTGCTGGAAGAAGGAGTCAATCCATCATTAAAGCAGCAAGGTACATATGCAATTGTCGCCATTACGAAGCACGGGGTGGAGCTTGCACGCAATTTGAGCGTCTCTTTCCAAAATGCCGATCTTTACTATATGAAGAAGTTCGAAAAAGGCGATGAAGAAAAGCGAAATATTCAGATGTTCGAAGGCAGTGTTCGTCTTCTGCTGCCGTCCCTTTTTCAATCGTATAAAGGGATTATTTTGATCATTTCCCTTGGAGCTGTTGTCAGAATGATCGCGCCTCTTTTAAAAGATAAAAAAACCGATCCGGGCGTTGTCGTGATCGACGATAAAGGGGAGCATGTCATCAGTGTCCTTTCCGGCCATTTAGGCGGGGCCAATGAACTGACAAGGGAAGTGGCGGCTGCACTTGGGGCAAGACCGATCATTACGACAGCTTCCGATGTGCAAAAAACGATTCCTGTCGATTTGTTCGGAAAGCGTTTCGGCTGGGTGTGGGATTCGGCGGAAAAGCTGACGCCCGTCAGTGCTTCTGTCGTCAACGAAGAGCAAGTGGCCGTCATTCAGGAATCAGGTGAAAAGGAATGGTGGGATTATGACCGTCCATTACCTGAAAACATCAAAACATATGCATCCATTGAAGAAGCGCTGCAGGTCAAACCGAATGCCGCTCTTGTCATTACACACCGGCAATTAACCGAAGAAGAGCAGTCCGTTTTGACAAACGGGGTGCTGTACCGTCCGAAGGTGATTGTGCTGGGAATGGGTTGCAACCGCGGAACGTCAAGCGATGAAATCGAATCGGTCATAAAGGAAACGCTCGATGAATTGCGTTTTTCCATCAAAAGCGTAAAAGCCATCAGTACAATTGACTTGAAGAAGGACGAAGAAGGACTGATCGAGACAGCAAAAAAATATGGCTGGGATTTTACGTATTATTCACCGAAACAGTTGAATGCGATTGAAATCGAACAGCCTTCTGATACGGTATATAAATTTACGGGGGCCTACGGGGTAAGCGAGCCGGCAGCCCGGCTGTACAGCGGTGCCGGAATGCTTGAGCTCGTGAAAAAGAAATCGGGCAATGTCACGATTTCCGTAGCGATCATTCCATATGAAAGGGGGAAATAAGATGAGCGAACGGCGAATCGTCATCGCCGGAACGGGGAGCGGCGTCGGAAAAACGACGCTGACGATCGGCTTGATGTCTGCGTTAAAGAAAAAAGGATACACGGTCCAGGGATTTAAATGCGGCCCGGATTATATCGACCCTTCCTATCATACGGCTGTAACCGGAAGACCTTCACGGAACCTGGACAGCTGGATGCTTCAGGAGGAGATTGTTAAGGAGATTTTGTTGCGTGGAAGCGAAGGGGCCGACCTTTCCATCATCGAAGGGGTCATGGGATTTTTCGACGGGAAAAACCCGAAAGCGAATGAAGGCAGCACGGCCCATATTAGCATGATCACCAAGAGTCCGGTGCTGCTTGTCGTCAATTGTGCCAGCATGGCGCGCAGCGCCGCGGCCATCGTCAAAGGATTTCAATGTTTTGCGGAAGGTCCCCGCATTGTCGGTGTGATTGCCAATCGTGTCGGAAGTGAGGGGCACTTTAAAATTGTAAAAACCGCGATTGAACAAGAATGCGGCATTCCCGTCATCGGCTATTTAAAACGGGACACGGAACTAGAAATTCCCGAACGGCACCTTGGCTTGATTCCTTCCATCGAAAGGGGAGAACTTGATTCGTTTTTTAATCGGTTAGGGGAGCTTGTCCTGGAAATGATTGATGTTGATAAACTGATGGAGCTTTCAGAGGCTGAGCAGCTGACGGTCAACCAAACGGCTTCTTTATTCGAGAAAAGGGCGGAGCCAACCGTTCGAATCGCGGTCGCCAAGGATTCGGCCTTTAATTTTTATTATCCGGAAAACCTTGAAATGCTGGAAGCGTCTGGAGCTGAAATTGTGTACTTTTCACCGTTGGCGGGAGAAGCACTGCCTGAGCGCGTTGACGGCCTTTATCTCGGCGGCGGCTTCCCTGAGGAATTTGCCGAAAAGCTTGCAAACGAAACGACCGTGAAACAGTCCCTTCGCAAAGCCATTGAAAATGGGCTTCCTACCCTCGCGGAATGCGGCGGCTTCATGTATTTAACGGATGAGATTGAGACAAATGACGGGCAGCGGTTCGAAATGGCCGGAATCATTCCGGGCAAAGTGCAGATGCAAAAGAAACTTGCGGCCCTTGGTTACCGGGAAATTAGCGGCAAAAATGGAAACTTTCTGTTAACGGAAGGAAAACAGGCGAGAGGTCATGAATTTCATTACTCTACCTTCCATTCCGATGAGGAGGACACTCCGTATGCCTATGAAACGAAGGGAATGCGCGGCGTGAAGTCGGAAGGGTATGTGAAGGGTAATTTGGTTGCGGGCTATACCCATTTTCATTTTGCCTCCTGTCCGGATATGGTGGAAGCGTGGATGACGAAATGTAAGGAGAGAAAATTATATGTCTAAAGCACTCCCCCTCATGATTCAAGGAACGCATTCCGACGCGGGAAAAAGCGTATTGGTCACCGCTTTTTGCCGGATTTTTGCCCAGGATGGCTATCGTACCGCTCCGTTCAAATCACAAAATATGGCGCTTAATTCATACATTACGATTGATGGAAAAGAAATCGGACGTGCCCAGGGTGTGCAGGCGGAGGCGGCGGGTGTCATGGCTACGACCGATATGAATCCGATTTTAATCAAGCCAAGCCGGGAAAATGACGCGCAAATCGTCGTGCATGGAAAACCGTATCAAAGCATGAATGCGATGGATTATCGGAAAGATTTTTTTAAGCAGGGATTGAAATTGATTGAAGACGCACTCGACGCTTTATCTCATACATACGAACGAATCGTCATTGAAGGGGCAGGGAGTCCGGCTGAAGTGAACTTGAATGACCGGGAGCTTGTGAACATGCGCGTGGCAAGAATCGCTAATGCCCCTGTCATCCTGGTCGGAGATATTGAAAAAGGCGGGGTGTTTGCCAGTTTGGTCGGAACGCTTCAGCTTCTTTCGGAGGAAGACCGCGAGCGTGTTATCGGTGTGATCATCAATAAATTTCGCGGAGATGTAAAGCTGCTGGAACCTGGATTGACGTGGTTTGAAGAATATACGGGAAAACCGGTGCTCGGCGTTATTCCACATTTGCAAGATTTAAATATCGAAGCGGAAGATTCAGTCATTTTAGATTCCTATAAACCAGATGAAGATAAAACGAAAGATATTGATATTGCAGTGATTCGTTACCCGAAAATCTCAAACTTTACAGATGTGGATCCATTTTTTGCAGAACCTGACTGCCATGTGCGATTCGTGACGAAACCGGAGCAATTGAAACAGCCGGATCTCGTCATTTTGCCGGGCAGCAAAAATACAATTGAAGACTTGCTGTTTTTAAAACAAAGCGGGCTTGCGGAAAAGCTGCACTCACTCAATGAAAAAGGCAAGACCATCATTGTCGGCATTTGCGGCGGATATCAAATGTTGGGGCTCTCCATTTCAGACCCTGACGGAATCGAGTCACCGCATCCGTATGAGGCTGGGCTGGGCTTACTTTCTTTACGAACGACGATGACGACGGAAAAAACAACGATCCTATCCGAAGGAACGCTGACTTTTGAACAAATGTCCATTCATGTAAAAGGCTATGAAATACATATGGGGCAGTCGGTGTTTGAAGAAGAGTGCGATTCGTTCATTGAAACAAAAAATGGCAGTGAAGGCTGCAAAAGCCTGGATGAGCAGGTAATGGGTACTTATTTTCACGGATTATTCCATAACGATTTGTTTAGAGAACGACTGTTGAATAAGATTAGGAGACAAAAGGGATTAGAGGAAATAACGGGACGTGTTTCGTTTAATCAATTGAGAGAAGAGGCATTTGACCGATTGGCCGATCATGTGAGGACACATATTCAGTTAGATGTGATTTACGATAAGATGGAAAGCTTTTACCAGGGAGGGGAAGAACATGACGAAAACATTGCGGCCCATAACGATTCCGGCACTCGATCTTAAAACAGGGGAGCAAACAGCCCGATATATCGATACATTAACTAAGCCGCCTGGAAGTCTTGGGCGCTTAGAGGAACTGGCGATTGAACTGGCCAAGATGACAGGAAATCCGTTTCCAAAAGTAACAAGACCCGGAGTGATCGTGTTTGCCGCTGACCATGGCGTGACGGCCGAAGGAGTTTCTGCTTTTCCGCAAGAAGTAACCGGGCAGATGGTTTATAACTTTTTAAACGGTGGCGCCGCTATTAATGTGTTCAGCCGACAAATCAATGCGCACTTGCAAATCGTGGATATCGGCGTTGCGTCTGACATTGCAGGAGAAGGGCTTATCAGTCGAAAGGTTCGATATGGAACCGCTAATTTCAGCAAGGAAGAGGCCATGTCAAGAGACGAGGCAATCCAGGCAATTGAGATCGGGTACGAGCAGGGAGAAGAGATGATTCAAAAAGGAGCAAAATGTCTGATTCTCGGTGAGATGGGAATCGGAAACACGACGGCAAGCAGCGCCATATTAGCAGCCGTTACCGGAAAAAACGCAGGTACACTTATCGGAAGAGGAACGGGAATTCCTTCAGAGAAACTGCTGCATAAACAACAAATCATCGAAAAAGCTCTCCATGATCGAAAACCGGATGCCAATGATCCGATTGATATCCTTTCAAAAATAGGAGGCCTTGAAATTGGCGGAATGGCCGGAGCCATGCTGGCGGCAGCGAGTCATCGAATCCCGGTTCTTATAGACGGATTCATTTGTACAACGGCAGCTGTATTAGCGAAAATGATTTCTAATGAAGCAGCAGACTATATGATTGTAGGGCATCGATCTGTTGAACCCGGTCATGAAGCGGCCATTCAATGGTTAGGAAAAGACCCCCTGCTTGATTTAGGCTTGCGATTGGGAGAAGGAAGCGGAGCAGCTGTTGCCTTCCCGATTTTACAATCTGCGGTCTTGATGCTCCATGAAATGGCGACCTTTGAATCAGCCGGCATTTCTGATGAAGCATAACAGAAAAGCGCAAACGCCTTGTTCAGCTCGTGAAGGAAATAGGAAAAGACCCGGAAGGCGCTTTTTGCCTTACGAGGGCTTTTATCTTTTCCACAGCGAGCTAGGCGTTGGAGCTAGACAAAAGAAAAGCGCAAGCGCCAAAAGAGTACAATGCTTTTTATATACAGTTAGATGCGAGAGGCGGGGAAATAAATGAATAAGGGAAAGGTGTTTCTTGTAGGAGCCGGTCCGGGAGATGCAAAGCTAATCACGGTGTACGGAATGGAATGTATCCAAAAAGCTGATGTCATTGCATATGACCGCCTCGTTAACAAGGAATTGCTCAACTATGCGAAAGAAGATGCGGAATTGATTTACTGTGGAAAGCTGCCTGGAAAGCATGAGCTCATCCAGGAACAAATCAACGAATTATTAGTAAAAAAAGCTCTAAAAGGGAAAATCGTCACAAGATTAAAAGGCGGGGATCCTTGTGTATTCGGGAGAGGGGCTGAAGAAGCGGAAGTGCTCGCGAATCAAGGCATTCCATTTGAAATCGTTCCGGGTGTCACAGCGGGAATTGCCGCTCCGGCCTATGCCGGCATTCCGGTCACCCACCGGGACTACGCTTCATCCTTTACGATTGTCACGGGGCATGGGAGAGAAGAAAAAGGGCAAGACCATATCAATTGGGAGGCTCTCGCTAAAGGCAGCGATACCATTGTGTTTTATATGGGAATCGGCAATTTACACCATATTTGTTCAGAACTCATCAAGCATGGAAAACCACATGAGACAAAAGCGGCTGTCATTGAATGGGGAACGACGAATCGACAGCGAACGGTGGCCGGCACATTGTTTGATATTGAAGAAAAAGTAAAGCAACAGGGTATTGGCCATCCGGCTATCGTGCTTGTAGGAGAAGTGGTACGAATGCGGGAGAAAATCAATTGGTTTGAAGAAGTGGAGCAGCTGCCTTCTGTTCAAATATAAGAAAATGGCTGCGGGAGAATGATGAAAGAGAAAGAGAGGGAGAGAAATGATGACCGTGATGGAAGCATTAAAAGGCCGAAGAGCGATCAGGAATTATGAACCGCGGGAATTGGAACGAGAAAAAATCGAAAAATTGTTAGAGGCCGCGGTCTGGGCACCGAACGACCGCATGAGAGAGCCGTGGAGCTTTTATGTCATGCAAGGAGAGGCAAAACGAAACTATGAACAGCTGTCGGTACAATACTTACAAGAGCGTTTCCCGACTAAGCCAAATTTGGTTGAAAGTTCATTGAAGGTCGTCAAAAATACACCGGTGGTGATAGTGGTCACGGCTGACATCGTGCCGGGTGATGAAGAAGCGTCGGAAGATAATGAGTATGCCGTCTGCTGTGCGATTCATTCGATGTGGCTTGCTGCCAGGGAACTTGGGCTCGGCTTTGTATGGAGAACAAGGGGAGTCGGCCTTGTCCGTGACGGGCGATTATGGGAGTTTATCGGCTCTCCGGAAAATAAAAAAGTCATCGGAACGGTGTTCATCGGCTATCCGGATGCCGAATCTGGAGAAAACACAAAAGCTCCAAACCGCACGTCGTTTACAGAAAAAACAACGTGGCTGTAAGAAGGGAATGAGGAGAGTGGATAAAAAGAAGGGGCTCTTACTCGTCTACACAGGGGATGGGAAGGGAAAAACGACCGCAGCACTTGGCTTGGCTTTACGGGCAACGGGACGGGGGAAGAAGGTATTGATCATCCAATTCATCAAATCCCCTGATCGTACATACGGTGAAAAAATCATGTTCGATAAAATGGGTGTGGAAATTCACCAAACGGGAGTCGGGTTCACTTGGACGAAAACACCTGAAGAACATCGGGAGGCATTGCGAAAAGCTTGGCTGTTCACAAAAGAGAAGATAACATCCGGACACTATGATGTAGTGATTTTAGATGAGCTAAACAATGCTCTGGCAATCGATAAATTTCCAATAGACGATGTGCTTCCGATGGAGGAAGTAATCGATGTCATACAGAACCGTCCTTCGGCCATGCATATAGTCGTAACAGGCCGGGCGGCCAAACCGGAGATGAAGGCATGTGCCGACTTGGTAACCGAAATGAATCCCGTCAAACATTATTACAATGAAGGAATTCCAGCCGTGAAGGGCATTGAATTTTAAGACGATGAGATGAAAGGACCGGAAAAACTCCTAAGCTGAAATGCAAAAGAGAACTTCACTTTTTACTATTCGATAGCAGAAAGGAAAGTTCTCTTTTTATGTGGTGACCGCGTTTATACACATTGGAAGACGTTATGCTCCTTTAAAATGTTTTTTAGTTTAAACATGATCGTGTTGTACGCTTCGTATTTGTAACTGTGCAGGAGAGCGTTTTTTAAATTATAGGCTTTAAAGAAAAAGTCGATTTGCTTTTCGGCATAGCGTACGATTTGTTCTTTATAAAACAATTTTTTCTGCTCAATTCTCTGACGGATATCATCCGTTAAGGAAAAAATGAATTGTAGAATGGAAGATTCCATGTTCCCGCAATATTCAGCTACTGTCATACTGCATACCTCCTTCGTTTGTCAAGATGATTAATATAATCTTTACATTATCTTTACATTATTTTAATACATCCTTTACAAAAATCAACCTTTCCGACAAAAGTAGTCAAAAAAAGATAAAACCCTTGTGAAATATGGATTTATTACCCTCTTTTCAGTCGCTTAACAACACATTTCAAAACCTTTTTATCATTATTAATTCACAATATAATCTAATCTATGCCTTAGGGATTATTGAAGTGTTTATCTATATCCCATACTCTTTTTTATTTTATTGATCCAAACCAAGCCTCTTTCAATCTTTTCACGCCTTTCTCGATTTGGTCAGGGGGAATTTGGCTGAACCCGAGCAGAAGCAGCGGTTTTTCCTCTTTTTCTGGAAATAGCCGGTATTTGTCGATGGAGTAGACACGGACGCCAAACTCCCCTGCTTTTTCAATTAGCTCTTTCTCTGTGAGAGGGGTATTGATTTTGAGTAATAAATGCAGACCGGCTTTATCTCCGATGATTTCCACTTTTTCTTCTAAATAACCCATCAGAGAATCGACTAGAAGGCGATGTTTCTTTTGATACAGAAGCCTCATTCTCCGAACATGACGGTCCCATTCTCCATCTTTCATAAAGGAATAAAGCGTGTGCTGAATAACCCGCGGGACAGTGGATATGTAAGCTTCAAACAGGGTATCGTGCGTTTGAACAAGACGCTGCGGCAAGACGATATAACTAATTCGAAGCGACGGAAGCAGCATTTTCGAGAATGTCCCCAAATAAATGATCGATTCCTGCTGGTCCAGTTCTTTCAGGGCGGGAATCGGTTTTCCTTCGTAACGGAATTCTCCGTCATAATCGTCTTCAATAATATACCCTTTTGTTTCTTCAGCCCACTGCAATAGTTCAAGGCGTCGGTTGAAGGGCATGACCATCCCTTTTGGATATTGGTGGGAAGGGGTCACATAAACAATATTTGCCCCGCAGGCTTTTAGATTTTCAATAGAAAGGCCGTCCCTATCAAGGGAAATGGGCGTGACACGGAAACCGTGGTTTTCAAACACATACCGGGCGCGGTCATAGCCCGGGTTTTCGATGGCGAAATGGTCACAATTCTTTAAAACCGTTTCACATAATAGATTCAGAGAATGCTGGGTGCCTGAAGTGAGGATGATTTGTTCCGGCGAGCAATAAACCCCTCGTGCATGATATAAGTAGGCCGCGATTTCTTGTCGCAGCCAATATTCCCCTTTATGGTGCCCGTAGGACGCAGCCTCTTTCATTTCCTGCTTGTACGCCTGGTTGCTGTATCTCTTCCATAGTTTCATAGGAAACGCGCTCATATCGACGCTTCCGTACTCAAAGTCGATGACATCAGGAGAGGGAGCAGGGCATGATGTTTCTTGTAAGTTTGGTGAAGGGAGAGTTTTTTGCCGGATGATGTCGAGCTCCAGCTCATTTACGTACATCCCGCTTTTAGGTTTGCTGATAATATATCCTTCCGCAAGCAGCTGCTGATAAGCGGTTTCGACCGTATTGCGGCTAATATGTAAATGCTGGGCAAGACTGCGGATGGAAGGGAGCTTGATCCCTGTGTGTATGGTTCCATTCATAATATCTCGCTTTATTTGTTCGTAAAGCTGAACGTATAAAGGGTCGGGATGTTGTTTGTCCAATGCTGGAGACAAAATATGCATGTAATCCTCCTTCTGACCCTATTTGAAAGATAAAAACTGTCACTTTTCGAAAGGTCAAAATGTTCTTACAATAATCATAACAAAATGACCGAAAGGGGTAAATACAGTGAGAGCCATGAGAAGAAGCATGAAAGAGTGTAAGGATCCGCAAAAAATTAATGAGTTTTTATCTTCCGCAAAAGTGGGCTATCTAGGATTATGCGATGGAAATCTTCCCTATGTCGTTCCATTGAATTTTGTCTGGGCAAACGGAGCCATCTATTTTCATGGTGCAGGCGCAGGGAGAAAATATGATGTGATGAGAGAGAATGAACACGTCTGTTTTACCGTGAGTGAAGAACTTGGAACGATTGCCGACCCGGTTCCGGCGAATGTTGGTACCGCTTATTTCAGCGTCATGCTGTTTGGGAAGGTAAAACTGATCGAGGATTTAAATGAGGCGACAGAGGCTTTGCAGCATTTATTGGATAAACATGTTCCTGGTTATTTTCAAGCATCATTGTCAAAAAAACATGTGGAAACATACCGCTCATCGGTAGGCAGTAAAACAGCCGTTTTCAAGATTGAAGTGGAAGGATTGAGCGCTAAAGAAGACCCGATTAATGAAGAGATGGTGTTTTACCCGGGCAGAACGATCATGGATGATATAAAAGGGGAAAGGTAATGGCTAAAAAAGCTCAGATTGATTGTCTGAGCTTTTTACTTTCTTCCATGCGATAGTCTTCTTTTAGACGCTATTAAACGTGATTTCTTGCAATATCCGTGTAAATATCTAAAAACTATACAGCATGATTTTATTCATCTGCCGCAAAAAACAGATAACGTCCATTGAAACAAACATTCAAACGAAATGTTTGTTTTATTTTAAACAAAAATAAAATGTGTTTGATTTATAATAAACAATATAATAAAATGTTTGTTATAAACCAAACGTGATGAGGAAGTGTTTGTGTAATGCAAAATTCAGACTTGTTTTGGAACGCATCGCTGGAAGAACTTAAGCGGGGATATATTGAAGAGGGAAATGAATATAGGTGCCTGCTTTGCGGTGAAAAAACCGAAAAAGGAATCATCTACCCTGATTGTGGCGTTCTCTATGAAGCCGAAAGGTATATGAGTATTCATATCGAGAATGCCCATCAATCGGTGTTTGAATACTTGATTGAGCTCGATAAAAAGCTAACGGGTCTTACAGATCATCAAAATCGGCTTCTCCGTCTTTTTTATCAAGGAAAAAGCGATTCGGAAATTCAACAGGAAATGGGGATCGGCAGTGCATCCACCATTCGAAATCATCGTTTTGTCTTAAAGGAGAAGGAACGGCAGGCAAAGATGTTTTTGACGATGATGGAACTTTTAAAAGACAAGGACCAACATGCACCACCCCTTGTAGCCCCTCATAAGACAGCAAGGATGGTGGATGAACGATATCACGTCACACAGGAAGAAAAAGAAGGAATCGTAAAGAAGTATTTTCCGCAAGGCAGTGACGGTCCGTTAAAAGCCTTTCCGCCAAAGGAAAAGCAGAGGCTGGCCGTCCTCCGGGAAATCGTACAGCGTCTAACAAGCGGGCGGACGTATGGAGAAAAGGAAATCAATGAGGTATTGCAAACTGTTTATCATGATTATGTTTTGTTGAGAAGATATTTAATTGAGTACGGGTTTTTGGATCGAAAACCTGATGGAAGCCAATATTGGCTGAAGAAATAATAGATAGAAAGGGGAAACGGACAATGGATCGTAAAAAGGAATTAAAGCAACTGTACAAGGAAACAAAAACGGAAGCGGGGATTTACCAAATTAAAAACACTCAAAACGGGAAAATTTTCGTTGGAAGCACAAGGAATTTGAAGACGTTAAGCGGAAAGCGGTTTGAGTTGGAAGTAGGGACGAATACAAACAAAATGCTCCAAAACGAGTGGAAGGAGTTTGGAAAAGAAGCGTTTGTTTTTGAGATATTAGAGATTTTAAAAGAGAAAGAGGCTGGATATTTCGACGCGAAAAATGAGCTCAAAAAGCTTGAGGAAGCATGGCTGGATAAGCTTCAGCCATATGGAGAACGCGGGTACAATCGGGAGAGAGCCCGCTGAAAAAGTGGCAAAGGATACGGATCGTGATTATTTTATGAGTGCCCAAGAGGCAATGAAATATGGGATCATCGACAAAGTCATCAACAAAAGAAACCTATAGTATATCAACAAATGGAAAGGTGACAGGTTTATTCTCGTCACCTTTTAACTTTTAATTTTGCCTAATAGACATTTATCCCGCATGAACGGGTAGTAAGACCCCACTGATAGAAGTTTCCTTTATGCACTTACTGTTCCATAGACAAAACTGCTCGAGGTCGCGTAGCTTTAAACCATTGAAAACAAAATATCCAGATTAAGATGAGGTCAATGGCATCGCCCCCGTAGTACATGAGCATTCCTCCGATTTCAGCCTGTTCTGCGGGCACGCCGTCAGGGGGATGGGCATAGATGTACTTAGAAAGGATTCCGTGGCCCGCCAAGGAAATGACCAACACGATCGCCCGGTACATGAAGCTGAATCGATGGGGTGTCGGATCAATATAAATTATCGATAAAGTAAAAACATAGCCCGCCAAGAATACATGTATGTGCACGACTATGTGCAGAAGGGCGTTTTGCTGCATCACCGCGTACAAGTCGGTTGTGTAGAGAATCCATAACCCTCCAATATTGAGGAAAGACGCGACGCTGGGATTAGTCAACATGCCTGCCGGCCAACTTTTCAGCACACGTGAAAGACGTCGTGCCGGAAGCGTGCTAAGCGTTCGTAAGATGAGAGTCATAGGTGCGGCGAGAACAATGAAGAGTGGTGCGAGCATCCCAAGGAGCAAGTGACCGATCATGTGTGCCATGAAATCAACATGGGAGCGATGCGCCAGGGGGCCGACCACAGCAGCGGCAGCACAAAGAACACCGAATATCCAGAAGGCATATCGATAGAGCGGCCATTGTTTGTGATGTCGATTGGATATGACCGCTGCAAAAACATAGATTATCAATGCCAGGACAAACGGTAACGAGAAAAGAAGCCCGAAAGAAACGATACTGCCATGATGAATGTGATTACCGTTCATTTAAGGCAGTACCTCCCGTTTGCTGTGATTCGCGTCGTGTACGTATAGCGAGAACGATACCGGCTGCAAGCATGGCAGCAGCAAGGATGTTCCATATTAGATCGTAGGGAAGAATATCCACATCATAGCGAATTTGGTGTATCCGCATCAGTTTATGTTGGATGATACCGTCGTATAACTGGAATCCGCCTCCTCCGAGCAGTATACCTCCCCACCATCTCGCAGGCCACCAGGCGTTCCGGCGGTTAAGGTCTGCCAACATAAAGGATGATCCAATTGTCGCAAACCAGCTAAAGGCGTGGAACAAGCCATCTGAGACCAACCCAATATCGGTTGTGGACTTATCATAGAAGTGATGCCAGTGCAGCAATTGATGAAAAAGGGTTTCATCTATGAAGGCAACTAAACCAAGCCCGAACAAGATGCCTGCCCATAGGTTGCGGGACGAGTAGGCAGATCGAGCCGCATGGTTTGAATGTTTCGTTTCAGCAGCCATAGAATTCTCCTTCCTCTAATATTTTTCTCCGTATTTCTTTACCTAGCTTACCCCATACTAATAGGTTATAAACGGGAACAACCCTCTTTAAGACCATTTTGGATGTTTAACAGTTTTATGGGAAACTACGATGGGGATTAATTAATTGAATGGCCATATTGAGGAGAAACGCAAAATGATCCGTGTTAAGGAACGATATCGAAAGAGATTTAAGCAACGGTATACAAAGAGAGAGCGCTAAAAAGGATGTGGCCGGTAATGAAAATACTAGAAAAAATTTGAAATTTCAAAAAAGTATCTTGCAAAGAGAAAATTTCTATGCTAGATTATAAACTAATCAATCACTAATTAACGTCCTTATAATGGAAGCGCTTTAATTGGTGAACTTGTATCTTTAGTTAACAAGCTGAATAAACGTCATTTCTTTTGATACGTGTTACTGATTCGATCAGGCATGAGTGAAAGAATGAAATGTCGATTGTTTAAAAAAAGGCGTTGTTGTCCTTTTGGCAATCGTATTATTTCATTTTTTGCTCATGCCTTTTTTGATTGCAAAAAAAGAAAGCGCTTTAAAAAGAACGCATCTATTCAGTCACTTGTTAATTATTGCATGCTAGAAATATAGGGGGGTATTTTATGTTTAAACAGCTTTTTGGCGTATTACAAAAAGTCGGGAAAGCCTTAATGCTTCCGGTTGCGATTTTACCGGCAGCGGGAATTTTACTGGGAGTGGGGACAGCTCTTCAAAATCCCACTTTATTGGCTGCGATTCCTTTCCTTGAAGCAGGGTGGATTCAGCTTGTATCGAACGTTTTATCGCAAGCAGGTGATATCATTTTTGGTAACTTGTCGCTTTTATTTGCGGTGGGGGTTGCTGTTGGTTTAGCTGGTGGTGATGGAGTAGCAGGGATTGCCGCTATCGTAGGTTATTTGATCATGAACAAAACCATGAGTACGATTTTAATCGCAACAGGCCAGTTAGATCCAGCCCAGGTTGGGACAAACCCGGCATTTGCAAGTATACTGGGAATTCCGACTTTAGCGACAGGAGTCTTCGGAGGTATCATCATCGGTATATTGGCCGCATCGATGTACAATCGCTATTTCAACATTGAATTACCATCATACTTAGGATTCTTTGCAGGTAAACGTTTTGTGCCGATTATTACAGGTGTATCGGCCATTATCATTGGTGTCATCATGATTTTTGTTTGGCCGCCGGTTCAACATGGATTAAATGCATTCTCAAAAAATATGATTGATGCTAATCCTACTATGTCAGCCTTTGTATTTGGAGTCGTTGAGCGTTCATTAATTCCATTCGGACTTCATCACATTTTCTATTCACCATTCTGGTTTGAATTTGGGGAGTATGTAAACAAAGCTGGTGAAGTGATTCGAGGCGATCAAAAAATCTTCTTTGCCCAACTGAAAGACGGTGTAGAGTTAACAGCTGGTACATTTATGACGGGGAAATTTGCGTTCATGATGTTCGGTCTGCCGGCAGCTGCCTTAGCCATGTATCATGAAGCGCGGCCTGAGCATAAAAAGTATGTTGCAGGGATTATGGGGTCAGCTGCATTAACATCGTTTTTAACAGGTATTACAGAGCCAATTGAGTTTACGTTTTTATTCGTGGCACCAATCTTATTTGCGATTCATGCTGTATTCGCCGGTTTATCATTCATGATTATGCAAATCTTAAATGTCAAAATCGGTATGACGTTCTCGGGAGGGGTTATTGATTACATCTTATTCGGGGTTATGCAAAACCGGACAGATTGGTGGTTGGTCATTCCGGTTGGTTTAGTACTTTCCGTCATCTATTACTTCGGTTTCCGTTTTGCGATTCGCAAGTTTGATCTGAAAACACCTGGACGTGAAGATCAGAAGAGTGAAGCAGAAACCGGTAACAGCGAAGTGAACGAACTGCCGCATAACATCTTGGAAGCGCTTGGCGGACAAGCAAACATTGCACATTTAGATGCATGTATCACACGTTTACGAGTATCTGTAAATGATGTTAAACATGTTGATAAGGAACGATTGAAAAATCTCGGTGCCGCTGGTGTGTTGGAGATAGGAAATAACATCCAAGCTATCTTTGGTCCTAAATCGGATCAATTAAAAGAACAAATTAAAAGAATCATTGATAAAGATTTGAGTTCAAAAAAGACAAGCTAAAAAAGAGTTCTAAAGCAGAATACTAATCGAGGTTCTCCTATAAGTCTTTAATAAATCACAAATTTTAATGAACGGCCCCGTCACGGAACCCGGGAACTTACTTGGTTTTCACGACGGGGCCGTTTTCCTTTTTTAAAATTATGGTTAAATTCCGGTTTCTGATCAAGATGTGGATTTAGAAGGGTTTAAATAATATATTACATTTGAGAATATGGTCGTGTCTTATATTTTTTTTCATTTAGGGAATTTTATATACAGCAGATTAAATCGGAGGTATTCTCTTATGGAAATAAGTCATGACCATATCAAGTTAACGTCGAGTGAACTATCATCATTATTTGGTTCGTATTTAAATAATACATTGGCGAATTGTATCATTTCTTACTTTTTAGAGCATGTGGAAGATCCAGATGTGAAACCCTATCTGGAATATGCGTTAAAATTAGCCAAAACACAGACCGGTATTATCATGGATATTTATAAGGCTGAAGGACATCCTGTCCCGGTGGGATTTACGGAGCAAGATGTCAGTGTAAAAGCTCCAAGGCTTTTTAGTGATGAATTTATGTTGTATTATGTTCAAGGTTTAGGTTCGGTGGGGTTAAACACTTATAGTGTAGCTCTTCCAACCTCATCACGTCATGATATTCGCGAATTTTACACATCTTGTTTAAAATCGTCCGCTGAATTGTTTAACCGTTCAACAAATGTATTACAGGAAAAAGGACTGTATATTCGTCCTCCCTATATTCCGTATCCAGAGCAACCGGAATTTGTTCATAAGCAGCACTTTTTAGCTGGATGGATGGGAGAACAACGAGCCCTCACAAGCATTGAAATTTCATTTTTGTTTACGAATTTGTACCGAAACACGCTAGAAACTGCCATGTTGACGGGATTTTCTCAAGTGGCACAATCAAAAGCCGTTCGCCAATATATGACAAGAGGGGCAGAGGTGGCCCAGCATCATAGTACCGTTTTCAGTAAGTTTTTAGAGGAAAGTAACGTGACAGCGCCCGTTTCGTGGGGAGTAATGCCGACAACATCCCAAGAACCTGTATTTTCGGATAAACTAATGATGTTTCAGGCAGCAGCATTGAATACGGCAGGGGTCGGTTATTATGGGGCCAGTATGGGGGGGAGCCCAAGAAGAGATTTGGCAGCTGCTTATGGCCGCTTAATCATCGAGATTGGAGAATTGGCGGCAGACGGGGCAAATATTATGATTGAAAATGGTTGGCTGGAAAGGGCTCCTTCGGCTCCCGATCGAAGAGATTTAGCAAGGGGTTGAAATGACGATAGAGGTGTATGAGGAACATGATTCTCTGGAGCATTTTGCAAAAACCTAGAGTTAATTGAAACCTATCCATGATTATGTACGTATATAGTAGTGCTGTCGTTAATGGATGGCAGTATTGTCAAAGGGGCGTGTACCAAAACGCGTTTTTTTGTAAAAGGAGAAGAATATTCAATTGAATCATTGACTGAAAAAGTGGTTATTTTTAGTCTGCATTGTCGTAATATCAGAAAATTATTATTCAACTTTATTGATGGACCCAAAGACACCCCCGAGAATGCAAACCACACAAGCAAATATCCATTCTGCAGGAGCGGCGATGAGTTTGCGGTAGCACTTATTAAATAAATCACCCCATCTGAAAATTAAGGTTTGAGGATGGGATAGTATTTGATATGAGGAATGAAAAAGGTGAAGGAAGTGCAAAAAATGTGCTTCCTTCACCTTTTTGCCGTTTTAATTAATAGGAAGCATTTCTATATAACGGATGATGCTGATTGTGCACAGCCTCCAGTATATCTTCTGTAATGTTCTGTGCGGCTTGTTTGCGATGAATTGAATGGATGCTTCGTTTCATATTGTCTAACACTTCGTCATTTTCCAATAAATAAGAAGAAAAACGGTATATATCATTCAGTCCACGGGCAACCAAGGCCCCATTTTGACGTTCGAAGTAAACGGCATTTCCTTTTTCCTGTCCGGGCGTAGGCTTATATAAAATGACGGGCAGACCGATGGCGGCCGCTTCTGTTAAAGTAATGCCGCCGGGTTTTGTAATCAGGAAGGAGGCGAGCCTGAACCATTCATCAACCCGATCTACATAACCCAATACAAGCAACCGATCAGGGAAGCGAACGGCCAATGTTTCCAGTTCGGCTTTCAGTTTATCGTTTTTTCCGCAAATGACCACTAATTGACAATCGTTTTCTATTAGGAGCGTTTCGCATATTTTATCCATGCTTTTTAATACGCCAAAAGCTCCTGCCATGAGGAGAATTCGTTTTTGATGGGGATTTAAACCATATTTTTGAAATAACTCCGACGAGTTGGCAGGTTGTTCAAAAGAAGGGCGAATGGGAATGCCCGAAATCTTTACATTTGAAGGAGGGATTCCTAGGCGGCAAACCGACTCCTTGATTGATTCTGTCGCAACGAAGTAACGATCGATTTCAGGAGATATCCATATTTTATGTAAACAATAATCGGTGATGATGCTAAAAGTGGGAATGGAGCTCCCGGTTCGTCGGCGAAGTTCAGGAACGGCTAGTACAGGAAATGTATTGATAATGATATCAGGCTGCTCGGTTTCGACTAAATGGGCAAGGCGCTTCCTTCCCAAATTTACAAACCATTTAGCAATTCTCTTGTCGTAAACTTTCGCGATTCCGTGGTAAAAAAGGGAGTAAATGGGTTTGCCTACAGGTGTATAGCTTTTTAAATAAACATTTTCAGAGATGGGAGTAAGCGTAGGATATGATTCAGCATAAATGCTGGAGATGATGACATCGGCTTCACTGCATTGAATGAATTGATCTTTTAATACGTTGGCGACCTGCACATGACCGTTGCCGTAAGCGGCCGTCAAAATTAAAATCTTTGGACGTTTTTTCATAAGGACCACCTCACACTCGTAGACTCTCTCGTTCGCTCTAATTTTAGCATGGGATAATGGTAAAGTTTGTAAGGGTTATGTAAAGATATCGTAAAGAAAAGAAACATGAACTTTGGTTTATGTTTCTTTTCTTTAGACCCAAGTAGTTGATAAACAAACTGGATATCCCTTGAAACTTACCATCCGAGTATTTTTCAATTGATTCAAGGTGTGGAAACATCGTTTTCTATGTAGAAAGTTTTAACGAATGAATTGAGTTCCTGCATAAAGCATATTTTAGCAATTTGGTGTTGTAAACAGTCTTATTTTTCGATTTCCCCATCAATCTAGTGCCAAAGATATAATTTTGTACAGCCCATAAGCAAAAGGGGACCGAGCGGCATAAAATGTAAGGAAACGTTTACAAACGATATGGGAGGTGGCATCATGAGATTTCTATCTGTTTTCACAAGCCTTTTATTGATCCTTGGCGGGCTTAACTGGTTGTTTATGGCGCTGGGCTTCAATCTTGTAGAGCAAGTATTCGCATCCGTTGAATCCCTTATTACTCTTGTATACTGGCTTATTGGTTTATCTGCAATCTATCAGCTGTACGAGCGTTATTTGAGGGGACGGTAACGATTTAACTCCCATTTTATCTAGAAGTGCTTGGGGAAACCCGGCACTTTTTGCAGTTTTTTTAAACATTTTCCCAGAAATCGAGAATAGGAGATTAAAAATGAGATTTACGGGTACATACATTCTAGACAACTTTTTAAAGGAGTGAAGCACAATGGCAGTAAAAGAACTGGCTATGCACGAGAAATTGGAAGTTCACGAAGTATTGATTTTTAAGACAGCTTGTGCGACAAAATCAAAGGCAATGACTGAGCTAGTACAGGACAAGAAATTAAAAGAAATGCTAGAAGAAGACATAAGATTATCAGCGAAAGCCATTAAAGAGTTGAAAGACATTTTAGAAAAAGCGTAAATTAAAAAACGGAGGCGGATATATATGGCTACAACAAAAACGAAACAAACAAGTGAAAATGTTACAAATGTTTTAGATGATTTGGCGATTGCCACCGATTTTTTACTATCGGCAAAAGCCGCTGTTCGAAATTATGCGGTAGCCATTACGGAAACGGCTACACCGGAAGTGCGTAAAATATTGAAAAATCAGCTGGAAACCGCAATCGATACACATGAAAAAATCGCTCAATACATGATTGATAATGAAATGTATCATGCTTATGATTTAAAAGAACAAATCGATCATGATATGGAAAAGGCGGATAAAGCGTTAGAATTGGCCAAGGGGTAAAATCAGAATGATCACTTTTGCATTCCTTGCAACAAGGGGGACCTTCATAAACCCGTTTCCATCAAGGGGATTGAGGGTCCATTTTGCATAAAGAGATAGACTTAACATGAGCGAATGAGTCAAACGTAATGCAAGTCATCATTTCTTAAGCTTAGTAGAATATTATAATTTGAAGGAAAAACTTCTTTAGAAAAACCAAATAATAAGACAAAAGATGGTTGCTCCTCTCTTGAATGAATTGGTAAAATTTTACTTGATTGAAGAAAAGGCGAATGAAGGGATGGAATTGCTTTAAAGACAAGAAAAGAAAATCTTCCAGCAGGTTATTGCAAGCGCTTTCTTTATTGCTTTTTCTAAATAGGGAGGGGTAGAATTGTTTAAAAAGAGATTAATTGCTCTTACAGCAGCATCTGCTTTATTGTTGCCGGTCACGGCTCCGAGTGTTTTGCAGCCGAGTGTGTTAGCGGCTTATTCTCCAGTTATACAGGGGGCACATAATGTGATTGTAACGAAGTTTGATGGAAAAGAAGGGAACTGGTTGACGACGAAAAATCCCGGGCAATATGCGGCGGCGACCGTATTTGGCAATGCAGGATTAGCTCCCTATAAATGGGGCGATCCTAAAGCGGGAACTGGCTGGTACCACTTATACAAACCTGCAGAAGTGACGGGAGTACAAGTGAACGGGATGTTTGAAGATGCCAAATTTGTGATTCGCGTACCTGACCATTGGAACGGGAAATTGGTCGTGGCAGGAATTCCAGCTACAAGAAATGAAACGGCCACCGATTTATTATTCAGCGATTTTGTGCTGGCTAAGGGATTTGCATATGCCGCAATCGATAAAGGAACACAAGGGGAAATCGATCCGAACGATCCTTTGGCGAAAGTGAAGAACGCCCTCGTGTCAGAAGAGGACAGTTTAATGGAATGGAACGAACGGTTCAGGCAGGTGACAAAGGCAGCCCAGAAATATCTTGTAGAAAATTATAAGGAGAAGCTTATTCAAGCGAAAGATAAGAAAAATCCCGCAAGCCATCTCGTGAACAAAAATCATCCGGTACCTACATACGCAATGGGAATCTCCAATGGAGGATACGTTGTACGTTATGCATTGGAACATGACGGCCCTAAGAAAACGGGAGAACCCGCTTTGTTCGATGGAGGGGTGGACTGGGAAGGAGTGTTGTGGAGGGCGAATGAGCCGAACTTGATCAGCTCTTTGACTCCGGTTGTCAACAATGCCGAAAAGGCGCTTTACGGGAATGACGACGAGAAGAAAAAGGCTTTGGAGGAGATGTACAGAGCAGGGCTGCCGAAAGGGTCTGAACAGCTTTGGGGTTATCATGATCAAGTATATTGGTTTGTATCGTTAAATATTTATCGCGATGAATTTGATCCTAAGGCCCCGCGCCGTATCGGCTGGCGCGATTATTTAAACTTTACAGCTGAAGGGGTTCGTGATCGTACGTATGATTCCATATTTAAGAATTATGATTATTTTAAACGCCCTGACAGTGTAAGAAAAAATGTCGAACAGATTGAAAATACAGGTGATATTAATGTTCCGCTCATTAGCATCACCGGATCATGGGATGCCTTGATTTTCCCTTCCGTTCATGCTGCTCCGTATAAAGAGCTCGTGAAGCAGGCTGGAAAAGGCCATCTGCACCGTCTTTATACGATTGAAAAAGGCAATCATGTTGACAGCCTTGTATGGGATCCGGTGACAGATGCCCAGCAAGAGCTCCAGCCATTGCTTCCATATGCGCATCAAGGCTTTGAGTTGCTGGTCGAATGGGTCGAACACGGCAAAAAGGCTCCGGAAAGCAAAAAAGTTGGCCTACCGGAAATTAATACGAATGTCATTGACTTGAAAACAGGAAAAGAAGTCGCGCCGAAATCGATTAGTGAGAGCTGATATTGCATTGCAACTTGCATTTTATAGAGTGAACGATAGTCTGGCCTTTTGCGGTTTTGCAACTGCAAAAGGCCAGACTTTTTTTATTTCAAATGTAGGGGAACTAATATTAAACGTGTATCAAAAGGGATATGCAAATCAAAGTTTTAATTAAAATTTTGATTTGCATATCCTTTTAACCTATAAACACATTAAAATATCAACTTAGCTTTGACGGATTCCTCATGATAAATCCACCGCAGGACAACTAGCTTTCCTTATGTCCAAGATTTAGAGATTACTGGTAAGATGTTAGGAATTTTTGCGTTAGAATCGTTTTTTATGATTTTCATGTTTACGATGAATTGCGTATAATGAGATTGCGGAACGGGATAAATAGATTTAAATGAATGAGGGATAAAAGAATCGTCATCACTCTATTTATGCAACTTTTGTATAAACAATTAATCTATTAAAGGTGTAGTGGTTATGATAGTTAGTCTTATGAAGTCTTGGACAATATGGATGAAAATTGGGGTCATTTTAGTCGGAGTATTTTTACTATCGTGGTTGGGTCCTGATGAAATTGGGCTTACTGATTTGCTTGTTTCATTAAGAGAAGAGGAAGAAACCGGAAACGTGTTAATGCTGGCTGTTTTTTTATTAGTGTCGTTAAATACCGGTTTAGCTCTGTTTCATTATATTGGTGCACTGTTGCTGGGAGATGAAATCGGTGATCGTTTTAACTGTCCATGGTTAAAAATTATTGTTCCTCTTATTATTATTCCTCTTGTCTATATCGTGATAAATGCTTATTATTCTTTAACATACTCATTTAGCAGCTATGCGTTGTTATTGTTGTTGGCAATCTTATTATTGCAAGCTTTTGGGAAGGATAGGCTAAATCCAATTATTAAAACCATTATTTGTTCTCAACTAATCTTTGGGATTGAATGGCTGAATGAGATTCCTTCTTTATCTAAATACGGATTTGGCCAAGGAACGATTTCAAAGGAAATAAAAGATATAGCAGTTCAAATGGGGTTTGAGCAATCTTTGACTTTGTATAGTTTGACATTGTGTTTAATTTTCGTTATTAACGCGGTTATTTTAGCTGTGTATTTTTCATTAGCTGAACAGAAGTGGAGGATAACACAAGAGCTCCATTACGCACAGTTAGAAGCAATGCAGTCAAGGTCAGGGCGAGAAGCACTGTATCTAGTCCATGATTTAAAAACACCCCTCACAGCCATTGAGGGATTAAATTCCTTAATTAGTTTGAAAGTGGACGATTTTAAAATTAAAGAATATTGTCAAAAAATCTCATCCTCGATTCATTCTGTTAGCGATATGATTTCTGAAATTTTGTATGATGACAAAAAACATTGGTGCCGTATAAAAGATTTAGTTGGATACGTTAAAGCAAGCAGACTGAGCGGGACAAATCTTAATCTGGAAATAGACTTTCAGACGGATCCCGAAATTCGAATTTTCATTAATAAAATTCGAATGACAAGGGCATTAGTGAATTTAATTGATAATGCTTACGATGCAGTGAATGGAATAGAAGACGGCAAGATTTTGCTCAGGATAGAAACTCACGAAAATGAACTTTGGTTGGGTGTATCGGATAATGGGAAAGGGATTGCACCAAAAGAGCAGGAAAAAATATGGAAAGCTGGGTTTAGTACAAAATCGCATCCAGGGATGGGGTTAGCTTTCGTACGACAAGTTGCTGAAGGACATGGTGCATCTGTAGAAATCGACAGCAAGCTTAGACAAGGGACAACCATTTGGATTAAACTAGCTGAGAGGAGTGTGTCAAGATGAACATTTTAGTCATTGATGACGATCCATCAATTCAATATATGCTAAGTGAAATTTGTGAATTCGCCGGTTGGAATGTACATACTGCTGATAATGGAAAAGAAGGGTTAAATGTGTTTGTGGAAAAAGGAGCAGATGTTGTGTTAGTTGATTATCATATGCCGGAAATGGATGGAATAAAAACAGTCGGTGAGCTTCGTAACCGTGATGTTGATGTTCCGATTCTTGTATTGACAGTCGATGAACGGCAGGAAATTGCTGATCGCTTTCTTGAAGTGGGCGCAACAGATTTTGCATTAAAGCCTGTAAAAGCGCCTGATATGATTTCCAGAATTCAGCTGCATGCCCGTCTTGCAAAATTAACTCGATCAGCTTCGCAACAAACATCCATTGAAGAAAGGGATGTATTTGTCACAAAGGGAATTAGTAAGAGAACGCTTTGTCATATCAGTGATTTTTTACGTTCTAATCGCGAACCTTTTTCTGTTGATACGATATCTAAAGAAGTTGGTTTAGCTTATCCAACTGTCTATCGTTATATGATGCATTTACTTGATGAAGGAAAAGTAGAAATGATCGTGAGTTATCAAAGAATGGGAAGACCGAAAAATTTATATCAATGGATTGGTGAATGAACCTCCCCCACCTATCGCTTCGCGCTTGAGGTGGGGGTTTCTTGTCGATCCCCTCGGAATCAGAAGCTGGACGATGTCCATAGGTGTACACGACACCCTCGTCTTTCTAGGGGACTGACGCTCCCATACGGAAGCAGTGGTCTTGACGCAAGGGGTCTCCCGACTGCTTGCTGCCACCGTAAGCAACAGGAGGAGAGTCGATTTCGAAGGCCTCTCCTCCCGGGGCGGTTCTACCCGTCTACTACGCCTGTACAGGCCGTAGATACGTGATGCTGGCCATCATCACTTTTAGGAACTTCTCGTGCAGATACTGGGATAAGATATTCCCCGCACCATGGACATCCCGATGCTGTTCATACCCGCAGATACAGCGATAGTTTCGTGAACGTACTTTATTCCGTTTCCCGCAAGCAGGGCATGCTTGCGTGGTATATGCTTCATTTTCTTTTGATAGCGAGATCCCTACTGCTTCTAGTTTATACGTTAACTGAGCGGTGACCTTCCCCAAGCTCCAATTGCTGAGTTTCTGGTTGATTTTTTGGGACCGTACTTGTTTCCGACGTTTGTTTCGCTTGCTGGTGTGTCGCTGCACGCCTTCCACATCTCCAAGCGCGACATGGCCGACTCCCTGTTCCACGCACCAGTCCACAAAGGCACGTGTCGTCTTGTGTAAGAGATCCCCGAGCTGCCGTTCGCTTTTAGAAAGGATGTATGTCTTCGCCCGATTGTATTGACGCCATTTCCTGGAACCTTTTTGACACCGGCTCATGAGAATTTGCAATTCCTTCACTTTTTTGTTTCGCAGGCGGTGGATGCTGCGCATTTTCCTTCCCGAAATGACGAGAGCTTGTCCGTTTGTACAGACAGCGGCAATCGTATGAATCTCACCTGGATCAATCGCTGCCGTATGGCCGTCTTGCACCGGTACGGACTGTACCCTGTCTTCATACGACAAACAGGCATGCCACTGGCCATCATAGACGAGTTCCACTTCTTTGACCACGCCGTTTGGGACAGAGGCAAGCATCAATACAAGCGATGCCTGTTGTTTCTTATTCCATCTGCCCAGGCTGTGGGTCAGCTTGCGCCCTTCGATCAAGAAGGATTTGTCGACCCATTTCGGATGAAAAACGAACTTCTCCTTGTATGGATACCGGATAGACGGATTCGTTTTCCGCGCTTTGCGAACCCCGTCCCGGGCATGCAGAAACTTGTGGCACACGGCTTGTATCGTCTGACTGTGAAGAGGGTACAGCCCTTTGAGTTCGGACTGAAGATCGCTTTGGTTGATCCACGAACCGTGAATCCGATAATAATAGCGGGCAAGCTGCACGCAGTCATTCCAAATCGTTCCGCACATCCGGCGTATGTCAAACAAATGCTGAAGCGTCTGTCGGTTGGCCGAAAAGGCCGTTTTCAACGTTCGATACATGAAGTCACCTCCCTTGCCATCATCATATAACGAACATATATTCGATTCAATAAGATAATAGAAGTATTTTCCTTTTTTCTTTCGACAAAGATCGAGAAATTCTGCAAACCAAAAGCTTTTCGGCTCCCCCGCACCGGCATTCATCCCCTCCCTACTCACTGGGATGTGCCCTTCACGCTCCTTGAGGAAGGGGAATTCTGTCGGACTATGTTAAAGATACTGCCTTAATCCTTTTTTAGTGCCACATATGCCCTCATTTGCTACTACAATCATTTATATTTACTGCTGAAGCTTTGAAAAAGGACGAACTGTTTATAACAAACTTAAACCATTGTGAAAAAAGTGGCACCGGTTCTCCTCTCTGGATATTTTATCTAATTGGATGTTTTTATAAATGAAAAGAAAGAAACATCTGAATGAAAAGAGGGATTAAGAAACTGTTGAGTAACAATAGAGTTGTTCCATTAAAGGGCCATATTGTTGAACAACGCCTAGATATCTAGGTTGAAGTTTAGAAGAGATTGTGAAATTTTGTACTTAAAGTAACGGGGAGGTAGTTAAATATTAGGAAGGAGGAGTGTGTATGAACAACTCCTTTTCTCTTTTTTTGCATTACCCGCCATATTTACGGAAATAATTAAAGAAAATATATGATGGGGATGAAATGAATGGTAGAACACTTACCCAAAATAACATCTGCTGAAATTTCCATGTTGTGGAGTACCTATATTGGTGACACGATGTCTATTTGTGTTCTTAAACATTTTTTACAAACTTGCGAAGATCAGGACATTAAACCTATTATTAAACTTGCTCTTAGCTATTCTTACGATCATGTGGCTGAAATATCGGATTTATTTGCAAAAGAAGGTATTCCTCTCCCTAAAGGATTCGGAGAACAGGATGTTAACTTGCAAGCAAAGAAACTTTTTTCAGATGTAACATACATGCGTTACTTGCATCATATGGGGAGAACAGGATTGAATTCATACAGCTTGGCTAAGTCAGTTTCTGCTCGTAAAGATGTCCGTAACTTGTTCAAACAGTTTTCAAATCAAACAGAAACGTTGTATGACCGCAATGTAGAACTGATGCAGGAAAAAGGGGTCTTTATCCGATCTCCTTATATTGCTTATCCTGATAAAGTGGAGTATGTTACAGAGAGAAAATTCCTTGGTGGACTAGTAGGTCATCGCAGGCCGCTCCTTGGAGTGGAAATTGCCCATTTAGGGATTAATATCGAAGTGGCAAATGTGGCCAAAACACTCCTTTTAGGATTTAGCCAAGTCGCTCAGTCCAAAAAAATTAGTGACTACTTTAAAGATGGATATGAATTAGGGAAGAAAATGGTTGAAGATTTTATGATAAAACTAAAAGAAGACGATAATTCTTATCCCTCGACATGGGATTCTACTATTACTAATAGCACTGAGGCACCATTTTCGGATAAATTAATGTTGTTTCATGCGAATGTGCAAAGTGCCATTGGTATTGGAGATTTTGGACTTGCCATTGCTGCGTCGCTTCGAAAAGATTTAATGGTCAATTATGAAGGTTATATCCTTAGGGTCGGGACATATGCTCAGGAAGGTGCAAAACTCTTAATTGATCATGGATGGTTTGAAAAATCGCCCCAATCAATTGACAGAGAATCACTTAGAAGCCAAAATAAATAATGAATGTCAATTTTTCCTATTCTTTTTTACAAAGCATTTATTTTATATGGACTTCAATCCTTTTTGAAAAATATAAAAAAACTAATGCTTATTAAAATAACGAGTGCGACTCTTCAACATGAAGGTTGCCTTTTTTATTCTACAAGAAAGGTTGTGAAATATTTTTCTTAAACTATCGAAGGTGTTAGTTCAAGAAAAATAAGCTATTTGCATCCGTGTTTTTATTTTCGCTATTCCATTATAGGGCGCGATTCTGGAGAAACACAGGTAGAAAATGATCAAACTTTTTTATAAAAACTGAACACCCAATCACAAAGAAAGAATCCATTTTAATCAATCTTTTTTTCAAAATGGATTCTTTTTTTACCATAGAATGCGGATTTATAAGAAGTTTTTAATCAAATTTTATTCCAAACCTATATGGGTATTACAGTTAGTTATAAAAAAATCAGGAAATCGGGCGACTTCCTGATTTTTCTTAATATACGACTACAGGCTCGTATGTACTGAGATTCTCATACACTTTTTTCATCATACTAGGTGGTATGTTAACGCAGCCGCCCGATCCTGCGTTAAGATAGGCATTACTTGTCCAGTTTGTCCTCCAGCTGGCATCATGGAAGCCTTGCCCACTGTTCGTAAATGGAGCCCAATAATTGACCTTAACGGAATATTCCCCACTACCTACTCTACTGCCATTGAGTGTGGACGGTGAGCGTTTGTAGAGGATATACCACACACCTGGTGATGTATCTTCGCCGGTGCTATGTTTGCCGGTCACGACATTCGTTGAGACGACTAATTTTCCCTGTTTGTAAATCCAAATACGCTGCTCTGCAATGGACACTTCAGCATACGTATCGCCAATACCGTTGTTCGTGGTCGTTTCGTAACCATAGCCCTCATTTTTCCAGCCATGTCCGTAAATATTAGAAGCGGAAATCGATTTTTCTCCTTTTTCAAGAGCGGCCTGAATCTGTGATGTTTCTTTTTCCACATCCAACGCCCAGCCATATCCTTGGCCTTTTACCGAAATGACAGTACCTGAATGGGTCTTAAATTTGAAATATTGGTTTAATGTGGATTGAGAACGATTAATTTCAGAAATTCTATTTTTAATATCGCCCGGGTCAATTGTAATCTTCATATCTTTTGACACAGTGGCATTTTTAATTAATTCACTGGCCTTTAACGTATAAACTTTATCCTGTACCTTATAATCAGCAGTTCGTTGAAGGAGTTCCTGCAGCTTTTTCTCTTCATTTTTTATAATCGGACTGTCTTCTTTGATTGGTTGTATGAATACAGGACTTAGGTGGATTTCACTAGTATATTCATGCTTTTCGTAGTTCTTTAACAGACTGGCGACATCATACTGTTTCCCATCAATACTTTTTGATACGATAATCTTGCCATCTTCCAGAATAACTGCCGCATCTTTAGGTGCCTTTAAACTCTTATTCATGTCTAAGAGTCTTTCTTCTATTTGTTTTTTCATCACTTGGCTTCGATATGAATCCTGATTGCTTGGCATTAAGGAATCATTTTTTGCTTTTGAAGAGGGGAAAAACGTCCGCTGGCTTCTTAATAGGTTTTTGACACCTGACAGATCTTTATCCGTAAATCCCATCGTCGTATCTTTTCCATCTAAAATTTGTTGTTGTCCGACATAGACTACGTTTCTTAATTTGGAGGTTTTTAGTTTTTCGAGTGCCTCCTCAGCAGTCAATCCATTGACTTTTATACCATTAATCTTGATATTTGCATTGAAATGGTTTGCCTGATAATAGCTGATTGCCGCAAGTAGGAGAGCAATAATAATGAGGATACTTACTGCAATAAACCTCCATTTTGTAAACCATTTCAACGTATTTCTCCGTTGTTTATCCTTCTCTTCCACTGATTCATTTAATATACTTTCCAAAAAAATTCCCCCCCACAGTGGTGATCCAGCTATCAACGTCCACTGTCTTTAAACTTTAGGTTTTGTATCCGAAGATTACAACAATATTACTTTAATGTTACCTTAATATTACTGATAACTATTATTCTACTAGATATTGTGGTCGAGTCTTGTCACTATTTGTATGTGTATGATTTATATTACAAATTTTTCTACATGAAATTACAATTATATTACATTATCGACTGTATCATTGTCATTAGTCCATTTGGAATATAAACTAGTAATATTGATGGAATTTACAGGCAATAAGAGGAGATTTTGTAATGATGAAAAAATTAATGAAATGTACGGTATCGGCTGCCATACTCGCCACTATGATTCAGACAACAACTACTTTTGCAAGTCCAATAGATTCATCAGTGACACAAGGCCAAATCGATGCTACACAAGGCCAAATCGATGACTTTGAAACAAAGATCCAACAATTAGACAACCGCATCACTATAGCAATGGAGAAAAGTCAAAAACTAAACGATGATATTAAAAGACAACATGAAAAAATTGTGGAAACAGAAGCTGAAATTGAAAAAGCCAAACAGGCATTGGATGCTCACAAAAAGGTCTACTCTGAACGACTAAGAAGCATTCAGTTAGAGGGAAATCAGTCAATCGCTACTTACGCAGAATTATTGCTTTCGTCTGATAATATTTCTGAGTTTTTAACTCGATTTACTGCGATTTCGCAAATTATAGAAAGTGACAGAGACTTACTAAATGGTTTAAATGAAAAAGAACAGACGTTAAAAGGAGCAGAGGAGAAATTACAAAATGGGTACAACCAATTAAAAAAGAGCCAAAATAAATTAGCGGATGAACAAAAAAAGATTGAAGCAGATAAAAAAGAAGTTGAAAAAGAATTAGCAAAAGCGCAAAATACATTAAAAAATCAACAGGATCAACTGGCTCAACAAGAAGCACAACGACGAGCACAACAGGCACAATTAGCCCAACAAGCCCAACAAGAGACTCGACAGCGGTCTTTAGTAACCAAAGCTTCAAAATCAACACCATCGGTCGAAGCAGCCACTCTAACTAACTCTGGAGAGGCAAATAAGCTCATTGCGACAGCAAAACAATATTTGGGGGTTCCTTACGTCTGGGGTGGGACAACACCAAGCGGATTCGACTGCTCAGGATTCACTCAATATGTGTTTCGTTCAGTTGGCATAAATCTTCCAAGAGTGTCACGTGACCAGCAAAATGTTGGTACAAGAATTTCTCTGAATGAGGTGCAGCCAGGAGATTTAGTATTCAGAGGTAACCCTGCCTATCATGTCGGCATATATATTGGCGGCGGGCAATATATTCATGCCCCGCAAACGGGTGATGTACTGAAAATTTCAACTTATAATCCGTCTAAATTTACTACTGCTACTAGAGTATTGCATTAGGGTGTCAACTTTTCGAAGCGTAAACTTTAAAGGTACTAATTAGTAAGTTGAAAATCAAACCATATAAAAAGATACGAACGTAGACCACAAATAAAGGTTAGATACAAAGAAATTCATGGGTAACAAGGCCTTTTAGTTAACAGGTTGAATACTTCATTATACCGGGTCTTATGTCAACTTCTCTTGATTGCAGCCAGAGGAGTTTTTTTTTGTAGTGCGTCTTATTGTAGTAACCGAGCTAATAGAAACTTCAGTAGTTTTCAACAATCGGACGCTTTAACGGAAAAAGGATTACAGAAATAATCAAACTTTTTTTCTTTTTTTTCTGTATTCTTATATTTTCTGATAATATAAAATTATTTTACAACAAATAAAATTATTTAAAATCTACATGTTTTGATGGAGAGCCATTATCTATTAACTTGGCTCTGGCGGGTATCTCCAATGTTATCATGATACTTACGAAAACCTTTTTAGATCAGGTAAACAATCGATATGTAAGCGCTTTCTTATTCGTTGCTAATGGATTGGACGACATGCGTGACCATTATTGTATTGGGCGTAGGTGAAATGAATCAATAATTTGTCTAATAAAATAAAACCATGCAATTATTGTGCAAATTTTAACGATTGATGTATGGTTTAATATTTAACTATATTGAGGGGGACTTTATTATGCAAGCCATTGTAAAAAATGATGTTCAGCAACCGAACCAGCCCAGGAAAAAGCATCCTCCTGGACTGTACATGCTGTTCGCGACTGAGGCATGGGAGCGTTTCAGCTATTACGGAATGAGAGCCATTCTTGTTCTCTACTTAACAGCAACCGCTGTAAACGGCGGACTTGGAGTCGACAAAACTACGGCTATGAGTATTTACGGATTCTTTACCGGGGCCGTCTATATTACACCAATGGTCGGCGGATACTTATCTGACCGTTTCCTTGGCAGAAGATTGGCCATCACCATCGGCGGTATTTTAATGGCACTTGGTAACTTCTCATTATTTGCAAGCCAAACGACAACTGCTTTATACATTGGTCTCGGTTTATTGATTATCGGGAATGGCTTCTTTAAACCAAATATTTCAACACTTGTCGGTGACCTTTACAGTGATAACGATCCTCGTCGTGATGGGGCATTTACCATCTTCTACATGGGGATTAACGTTGGTGCCTTTTTCGCACCATTAGTAGTTGGCCTTATGAGCTATAAATATGGATTCTTAATAGCGGCGATCGGTATGATTGTCGGACAGTTAATTTTCAACTTATTAGGCAACCGCTATTTAGGTGATATCGGTAAAGAACCTACTGGTAAACCGGTAGTTACAGCTGGTCAAAAATCAACTGCACCGTTAACGAAAAGAGAACAGAAACGTACAGCGGCTATCGTTATTTTAGCAGTCTTTGTTATTGCGTTCTGGGCTGCTTTCGAGCAAGCGGGAAGCTCATTGACATTGTATGCTAATGACCAAATTGATCGTAATGTATTTGGTTTTGAGGTTCCAACGGCCTGGTTCCAATCATTGAACCCATTATTCATCGTCATTTTAGCGCCTATTATGTCAGCTTTATGGTACAAGCTTGGCAGTTCAAAGCGCGGCGACTTAAAAACTCCAACGAAGATGGCTCTTGGTCTAGTCACTGTGGGGCTCGGTTTTTTAGTACTGCTTCCTGCTGTTATGTACACAGGAAACGATACAGTGCTGAAAGCAAATATTCTGTTCATGATTGTAACGTATTTCCTTCATACATTAGCTGAATTAATGATTTCACCTGTTGGTTTATCCATGGTAAGTAAGATTGCGCCAATCAAGCTTGCCTCTCTTCTAATGGGAGTATGGCTGGCAAGCTCGGCTGTTGCCAACATGGTAGCCGGCCAATTAGCTGCATATACGCAGTCTTTAGGTTACCTGGAAATCTTCAGTGTAATTGGTTTTGTCACAATTGGCTTAGGTATTGTATTATTGCTTCTTTCAAAGCCTGTAGCAAAACTGATGGAATAATAAAAAAAGAGCTGACCCAAGAGGCATATAAGGTGCCCTTTGGGTCGAGCTTTTTTATTTCGTGTAAGAAAATAAAAGAATCGATCCAAGCCAGTGTAAGAGGAGTCCCCAAAACGACCCTAATCAGCAAAGAACGATTCTTTTCATTTTTCCGAAAGAAGACTCCTACTGCAAGGGATGGATAGGGAGTAGCCCAATGAGTAAGTGGGAGATGAATGTCGGTAGGCGTCAGCCTAAGTTTGTGGTATAATATTCCTGAACGATTCTATCGTGGTGGTAGTTCAAGAAATGAATATACAAGATCTTTCCACTAGGGGCGCCTTGTGCTGAGAGGGATGTTCGCATCTCGACCCTTAGAACCTGATCTAGTTCATACTAGCGTAGGGAAGTGGTTTGTTATGATAAACCTATTAATTGTTATTTATAGGGATAAATGTATCATGGCCACTCTCATACTTGGAAGAGTGGTCTTTTTTATGGACAAAAAATAGGTGATGGAGAAGGCAGACGGGAGTACTAGCTGTATGGGCAGCTAATATGTATCCATATGTGCCCATTACAGATGTTAGGCAATCTTAAATTAGGGAGAGTGGGAAAATGAAATTTTCAGAAGTCATTCGTAAAGAAGCAAATCAGATTTGGGAAGCTAATTTTCAGCATCCGTTTATTCAAGAATTACGTGATGGAACATTGCCTTTAGAGAAATTCAAATATTATGTAATGCAAGATTCATATTATTTAAGCCACTTTGCGAAGGTACAAGCATTAGCAGCTGCAAAAGCGGCAGATCCTAAATTAACAGAGCAAATGGCTGTCCATGCTCAAAACACAGTCAAGGCGGAAGGTTCATTGCATGAAAATTTTATGAAAGAATTAGGGATTACAGAAGAGGATAAAAAGCAGTTTCAACCGGCTCCCAGCGCTTATGCTTATACGTCTCATTTGTATCGTGCAGCTTTTGAAGGGCATGTAGGTGATATTATTGCCGCTTTATTGCCATGCTATTGGATCTATTACGAAATTGGCCATCTGTTAAAAGGGGCAGCACCTGGAGTAGGCATTTATCAACAATGGATTAACGCTTACCATAGTGAATGGTTTGAGACGCTTGTGAAGGAACAAATCAACAATATAGATGAAATTGCAGCGCGTGATACAGAAGAAGGGCGCGAGCGTATGAAGAAGCATTTTATCATCAGCAGCGAGTATGAGTATGCATTTTGGCAAATGGCTTACTCCTTAGAAAAATGGCCGGCGTCCAATCAAATGCTGAGCGTTTAATCTTTTTTTATTTTTGGACGTGCACTGCTGGTGTGAGAGCAAAAACAAATATATCTTCGATTTTCCATTACTATATATCCTATTCATTCTTAGGCTACATAAAGTCCGATTAGAGGGAGCCATATGATGGAAAAGGACAACTTCACCACCAGTCAGAAGCCTTGGGTTCTATAAATCCAAGGCTTTTTTGCTATGCCATTAGACTACAATGAGATGGAAAAGGAGCTGACTCGGAACGCCGAATCAGCTCCTTTTTTACAGTTCCCTACGCATTATTGATTGTTAATAAGGAGGATGAGTCAAAAAGGAAGCCTTTTTGACCCATCCTAAAAATTGGCTTTTGTGATTTATGGAGACTTATGGGACAGCTTCTTCTCTCTTTTTTCTTGGTATAAACGAATCAATTTTTAGAATTATCTAAATTTTAAAGTGTTTATTGCAGGGGATTTGTTCTCTGTGGAAAATTACTATATTGAGGAGGGGAACTTTGATTAAAATGAAGCAAACCGAATCAAATCAAGCACAATTACATGGAACAGCAGAAAAGACAGAGCACTCGAAATATCAAAAGGAAGGGGATGGTGGAATGGTTATGAGAGAACTAACACTGCAGCAGCTGGCTGAAGGACTTCCTAGAACTCTGTTAAGTGCGTCAGATAAAGATTTGGAGGATTTTCAAAAAATCATGCACGAATCTATGAAGTTGAGAGAAGGGCATAAACATCTACAGAAAATGATTCAAGACTTTTCAAGAAAAAATGTGATTACGTCTTGATCATAGGGAGTATACCTAACAAAATATTTTTCTTTTTATATGAAAAAGTAGGAGATTGTATCTTGCTTTTACTGAATCCAATCACAGTAAGTGGAATCATTTTACGGCCGAAAAGCTCCTCATGAAAGGAGCTTTTTACATGCTGATGCTGTTAAAAGAAACCAGGAGATTTGCTGGTTTTATTTTTTTACTCTATTTGAAATTAAATTTTAAAAATATAAACTATATATTGAAATTTTATTTTAAAAAATCTATAATGAGGATGTGATGAGGCAAATGTTTTACAACAAGATAATTGGAGGGTAAATCAATGGATCAAAAGCTCACGTTATTGACGACAGAATCTCGTAATAATCAAACGATGCATATAGATACGGCAGATACGACGGAAATTTTAAGAATCATGAATGAAGAAGACCAAAAAATTGCTTTAGCTGTTCAACAAGTGCTTCCAGATGTGGGGGTTGCCGTTAAATTTGCTTATGAGTCATTAAAAAATGGAGGGCGCCTCATTTATATCGGGGCTGGTACGAGCGGAAGACTGGGTGTATTGGATGCAGTTGAATGCCCGCCGACTTTCAGTACAGCTCCTGATATGGTTCAAGGTATTATGGCTGGAGGAGAGAAGGCATTTGTCAAAGCGGTGGAAGGTGCCGAAGACAAAGAAGAACTTGGCGCACAAGACTTAAAAGACATCCATCTCACAGCGAATGATACAGTTATTGGAATAGCGGCAAGCGGCCGCACGCCGTATGTAACGGGTGCGCTTCAATATGCACGCAGTGTTGGGGCGAAAGCAATTGCGTTGTCTTGCAATAAAAATTCCCTGATCAGTCAGGCTGCTGACCACAGCATCGAAGTGGTTGTTGGACCGGAAGTACTAACAGGATCTACAAGGTTAAAAGCAGCAACTGCCCACAAGATGATCCTGAATATGATTTCAACAACAACGATGATTCATCTCGGAAAAGCATACGAAAACCTAATGGTAGATGTACATGTGAGTAACTATAAGTTAAAAGAACGTGCCATTAACATCATCTGCAAAATCACGGGAGTTTCGTATGAGCAGGCAAAAGAAACGCTGGAAACAGCACACAATGAAGTGAAGACGGCCATTGTGATGTTGGAAGCGGACAAAGGGTACGATGCCGCTAAAGAACTCCTTGAACAGGCTAATGGTTATGTAAGAAAAGCAGTTGAACTTAGTAAAAAGTAAAGGAGGGTAAGGATGGCAACAGGTGGATTAAATATGATCAAAAATATGATTCCGCAGCTTCCGGCATCTGAGCGGAAAATTGCGGAATACATTTTAAAACATCCTCATGACGTCGTAAACAGCACCGCCGGAGAGTTGGGGACATTGGCCAATGCCAGCAGTGCAGCGGTCATCCGGCTTTGTAAATCACTCGGGGTAAAAGGGTTCCAAGAATTGAAAGTAAGGGTTGCCGGGGATTTAGTGAAGCCCGCGGAACAGGGGTATCGGGATATTGAGCCTGATGAATCGATACAATCCATCGTCCAAAAGACAACAAGCAACAGTATTCAGGGATTGAGCGATACGGCCGAAATCATCAATTACGAGGAACTTGAGCGTGCTGTAACGGCCATCCTTAAAGCAAAAAATGTGCATCTTTTCGGAATAGGCGCTTCACATATTATTGCGATGGATGCCCAGCAAAAATTTCTTCGGATCAATAAAGGTTCAACAGCTTTTACAGACGCCCATCTTGCAGCGACATTAATTGCGAATGCCGGTCAAGATGATGTTGTATTCGGGATTTCCTTTTCAGGAGAAACACCGGAGGTAATCAAAGTCCTTTCATTGGCAAAAGATCGAGGTGTGAAGACCATCTCTTTAACAAAATACGGGCAATCTACCGTGTCTTCCTTAGCCGATATTCGTCTATATACTTCTTATTCGACTGAAGCGCCGTTTCGAAGCGCGGCTACATCTTCCCGTCTTGCCCAGTTGTATGTTATTGATATCCTGTTCTTGTGCATGGCAACGAAGCATTATGAGGAGACGGTTTCTTATATAGATAAGACGCGGGAAGCGATACAGTTTTTAAAAGAAAGTAAGTAACCCGCAAACGTATCTGATGGTCCAGATGAACTGGACTTTATATAGAGTTTTATAAAAGCGTTTTCATATTGAGGTCCATTTTAAATGTTAGGCTGAAGCACTATAAAGAGAAAATGATAAAAAGAAAAAAGGGGGATCTGAAATGTCTGGGGGAAATCATATTTTAGCCAAAAAAATATTGGAACAGCTTGGCGGGGCACAAAACATTGCAGCTTATACTCACTGTATGACTCGTCTTCGTGTAACACCGAAAGATGGGACTGTTGTCAATAAACAAGCGATAAAAAAGATTGATGGAGTTTTAGGACTTGTTGAAGAAGAAACGTTACAAATCATCTTAGGACCGGGCAAAGTAAACAAAGTATCAGAAGAGTTTGGCCAATTATTACAAGCTTCGGGGGACGTTAACTTAGAAGAGCTTGCTGCACAGAAAAAATCAGAGTTAAAAGCAAAGAATGCCACTCCATTTAAGTTGTTTTTGCGCCAAATTGCCAGTATCTTTATCCCGCTTATTCCCGCTCTTGTTGCGTCAGGGTTGATTACGGGGATTACAAAGGCGGTTGTTCAAGCGGGCTGGCTGCCGGCGGAATCACAACTTGCCACGATCTTAACGGTCATTGGCGGAGGATTGTTTGCCTACCTTGGCATTTTAGTCGGAATCAATGCCGCGAAGGAGTTTGGCGGCTCTCCAGCTTTGGGAGGACTAGCTGGTATTTTGATTATTAACCCGGCTGTTGCCGGCATAAGCCTTTTCGGTGAAGAGTTATTACCGGGAAGAGGCGGTTTAATCGGAGTCTTGTTTGCGGCTATTTTCATCGCGATGGTGGAAAAACGTGTTCGCCGTTTTGTACCGCAGTCACTTGATATTATCATCACGCCAACGATCGCTTTACTGATTACAGGGGTTGTCACTTACCTCGTATTTATGCCAATCGGCGGGTTTATTTCAGATGGACTTACAAAAGGCTTGCTGTCCATTTTAGATATGGGAGGCGTCGTTGCAGGCTTTGTGTTGGGTGCAGCTTTCCTTCCTCTTGTTGTAACGGGGTTGCATCAAGGTTTGACTCCGGTTCACCTTGAACTGATCAACTCAATCGGCGATGATCCGCTTCTTCCGATTTTAGCGATGGGCGGTGCCGGCCAAGTTGGTGCAGCATTTGCCATTTATATGAAAACGAAGAAAGCGCGCTTAAAACGAGCAATTGGCGGTGCACTCCCTTCAGGAATGCTTGGGATCGGCGAACCGTTGATCTTCGGTGTGACACTTCCTCTTGGCCGTCCGTTTTTAACGGCATGCCTTGGAGCGGGAGTCGGCGGTGCGTTTCAGGCTTACTTTAAAATTGCGACGGTTGCGGTTGGTGTTTCCGGACTGCCGTTGACCTTCCTTGTACATGCCCAGCAGATTCTTTTATACTTGGCTGGTTTAGTAATTGCGTATGCAGCAGGATTTGCCTTTACCTATTTATTTGGATTTAAAGATGAAATGGCGAGTGAGTTTGAATGATTGGAATTTCTTTTTACTTGAATGATCCTCTAGCCGAACAACGAATTGTTGAAGCGAGCCAAAAAGGTGTGAAGCGGGCATTTACCTCGCTTCACATTCCTGAAGAAACAGGCGATCTTGCAAGCCGGTCCAAAAAACTGCTTGAAACAGCCAAGCATCACGGATTGGAAGTGTACGCAGATGTTTCGATGAAGACACCGGGGCATTTAGGCATTCAAACGCTGGAAGACTTAACGTCCCTTGGCGTTGCAGGAGTTCGGCTGGATGACTTTTTTGATTGCGATATGATCATTAACTTGTCAAAGCGATTTCACATTGCCCTTAATGCAAGTATTATCTTAGAAGACGATTTGAAAAGCTTGCTTGCCAGCGGCATTGACTGTGAAAGGTTAATTGCCTGGCACAACTTTTACCCGCGTCGTGAAACAGGGCTGGATGATCTTTTTTTCCTTAATCAAACAGCTCTATTCAAGCGCTTCAATATTCCAGTCTGTTCCTATATTCCGGGAAGCGGGGAGAAAAGGGGACCCGTTTTTGACGGTCTGCCTACTTTGGAACGCCATCGTGATATGAACCCATTTGCAGCAGCCGTTGAACTATATCGTTACGGTATGACAGATGTGTATATCGGTGATCCGGATCCTGGAGAGGGATTTTTGGAACAGCTAGTGAAATACGATGAGGATAAGGTTCTGCCAATCCGCATTCAATCGTCTGTATTGCAAGAGGGTGAGTATCGCCCGCGCCCTGACTTTGCACGAGATGTGCTGCGCTTGATGGATACAAGAAGTACGAAGTCTGTGGCACCGAACAATACGGTTGAACGTCTGCAAGGAACGATTACGATGGATAATGACCTTTACGGGCGTTATCGCGGTGAAGTGCAAATCGCTTTACGGAATCTTCCAGCTGACGAACGAGTCAATGTGATCGGGCAGGTCATTCCAGAAGATATACAGCTCCTTTCACTTATTCAGCCCGGTCAACGGTTGGAATTTAAGAGTGTAGGAAAATAACGAGTCTTAGAATCCAAGAAAAAAACGAGCGTTTGGTCACTTTAGAAAAAGGAATACCTGCCTAACCTGTATAGAAAGCTTATCTATACAGGTTTTTTGTTTACAGCGCTAGTCACCCCTTACGGATGGAGCTTCCCTCTGTAGCAACTAACTGGTCCACTGCATGAAGATAATTGAACAGCCTATTTATGTTGTGAAAAGGAATTGATACATATAGAAGAAATATGTGTTTTAGGCCAATGTTTCGTGCTTTTGATTATAATAAGTTTAGTAGAAAAGGAAATGGTTTATATTGGCTAGAGGGGGAAGGATGATGGATATTTCAGTATATACACTCAATGCTTTTACAAAAAACAATCAGGGGGGCAATCCTGCCGGCGTCGTTTTGTATGCGGACGGTTTGAGTGCTGATCATATGCAGCGAATTGCGAAGGAAGTGGGGTTTTCGGAAACGGCGTTCATTCAATCATCGGAGAAGGCAGACTTCCTTGTCCGTTTTTTTACTCCGACGGATGAGGTGCCGATATGCGGCCATGCGACACTTGCGGCGTTTCACGCCATGCTTTCCGAAAACATGATTCATCCGGGAATGTATACACAAGAAACGAAAGCAGGCATATTAGAAGTAGAGGTAAAAGAAGAAGGTTTCGTGTTTTTGACACAAAACCTTCCGCAATTTGAAGCCGAGTTAAACCGTGAACGAATCGCTCATTCTTTAAATATTCATACAGAGGACCTTGATCCTGACCTGCCTGTGCAAATCGTCTCCACTGGATTGCGTGATGTGATGGTACCGGTTCGGTCGTTTGATGTGTTGGAAGCAATCAATCCCAACTTTGATCAGATTTTAACTATCAGCAGGCAATATGAAGCAGTGGGTTATCATGTGTTTTATGCAGGTACCGGCACAAAAAACACCGCTTATTGCCGAAACTTTGCTCCGCTGTACGGGATTTTGGAAGAAAGCGCGACAGGTTCGTCGACAGGTGCATTAAGCTGTTATTTATATCAACACAGAAAAGTGAAGGCCTATCAAGCACACGATCTGCAATTTGAACAAGGGCACATGATGGGAGCTGTCTCCGAACTGAAGGCACACTTGGTTGTTAATGGACAAGGAGAAATGACAAAAATCAGCGTAGGAGGTCTCTGTTCCGCTATCGGATTACAAATCCTCCATCTATAATGTTCCTGTTTTCACGTATTTTGTTTCCAATATGGAAGAGATTATCTTGACATGAAAAAATAAGAAAGCGTAAGATGAAAGTTCATGATTCATTCATAATAATTCAAAGGAGGCAAAATTTTGCCGGACTTTTTAACATTAGGTATTCAGCAAGAATGGAATGACGTCCTAAGAAAAAATGGGATTGCCGAACCGACGCCGATTCAAGAAAAAACGATTCCGGTCGTGTTGGAAGGGCAAGATGTAATCGCTCAGGCGCAAACAGGGACAGGAAAAACGCTCGCTTTTGTTTTGCCGATGCTCGAGCGCATCAATTGCGAGGCACCATATGTGCAAGCACTGGTCGTCACACCGACACGGGAGCTCGCACTCCAAATTACCGAGGAAGTGAACAAGCTTCTTATAAATAGAAACGATTTGCACGTATTGGCGGTTTACGGCGGACAAGATGTGGAGCAGCAAATCAAGAAGCTGCAAGGGCATGTACATATGATCATCGGGACGCCGGGGCGGCTCCTTGACCATATACGCCGGGAAACGATTGACCTTTCTTCTGTATCGATGCTCGTCCTTGATGAAGCGGATCAAATGCTTCATATCGGATTTTTGGGAGAAGTGGAAGACATCATTCGCCGAACATCAGTCGACCGCCAAACGATGCTGTTTTCGGCGACGATGCCGGATGAAATCCGTTCCCTTGCCCGCAGACATATGAGAGACCCTCGTGATATACAAGTACAAGGGAGCCAAATGATCGTCAAAGACATTAAACAGATTGTCATTGAAACGACAGATCGGGCGAAGCAGGAAGCGTTGCGGCAAATGCTCGATTTATACCGCCCGTTTTTGGCTATCATTTTTTGCCGGACGAAACGAAGAGTCAGCAAGCTGAATGAGCAGCTGAAAGCGCTCGGATATAATACGGATGAGCTTCATGGCGATTTGTCTCAAGGAAAGCGTGAGCGGGTCATGAAACGCTTTCGCGAGGCAGAAATCCAGTTTTTGATTGCAACGGATGTGGCAGCGCGCGGGTTGGATGTAGAAGGCGTGACACATGTGTTCAATTATGACATTCCCGAAGATATGGAAAGCTATATTCACCGAATCGGCCGAACGGGACGAGCCGGTGGAAAAGGGATGGCTGTGACGTTTGCGGCACCGAAAGACCGTGCCCATTTACAAATGATCGAAAAGGGGACGAAAGGGGCCATCAAACGCAAGGAAGTGGAAGGTATCCCTAAACCAAAGGATCATGGGCGTTCAGAAAAACAGGAGAAAGAAGGCAAAACCTCGACTCCGAAACGGAGCTATAAAAAAAGAACGGCTCCAGCGTCCAGTTCATCCGGGTACGGCCGCTCCTCAAGAGGAAAGCAAAGCCCGGGGTCCAACCAAGGCCGGTCGAAACGAAATAAATAAACAAACCAGAGTGTTCTATATGAAACCCCATAACGAATAAAAAGTGCCCATGCTGAATTCGTGACGCCTAAGCGGCCGGCATTAAGGGTTCTTGCCGGCTGCTTATACGAGAAGGAAGAAAAATAATTTAAAACTAAATAGTCAATGCTAAGAAATTAAGTTGGACCTTTATAATGAAAAAGAAGCTTGTCCGTTTTTAGCGTGAAAATAAAATGAGAGTTCGATACAAAAAGGAGACAGCTATGTCAGCATTTTTAACGACAATGAAACCATTTTTACAAGAAGCATGGAAAAAGTCTGGTTTTGAGCAGGCGACACCGATTCAAGAAAAAGCGATTCCGCTTATGCTTGAAGGAAAAGATGTGATGGCGGAATCCCCGACGGGAACGGGAAAAACGATTACGTATTTACTGCCGCTGTTAGAGAAAATCGATCCGAAAAAACAGAACACGCAGGCTGTCATTGTTGCCCCTTCCCGTGAGTTGGTCATGCAAATTTTGCAAGTGATTCAAACATGGTCACAAGGAAGCGGCATCACGAACACGTCTTTAATCGGCGGAGCGAACATGCAAAGACAGCTCGATAAATTAAAGAAGTCGCCGCATGTCGTCGTCGGAACACCTGGACGGATTCAAGAACTGATTACGATGAAAAAGCTGAAAATGCATCAAGTGAAGACAATCGCACTTGATGAAGGCGATCAGCTGCTTGTGCCGGAGCATTTGCAGACTGTCAAAAACATTGTGAAAGCGACGATGGCGGACCGTCAAATCGTCTTGTTTTCCGCAACCCTTCCGGCTCAGACTGAGAACATTGCGAAAGAATTCATGAATGACCCGGAAACGGTAAAAATTACGACAGATGATATGCCGCCGTCAAAGGTGGAACATCTTTATTTCGTTTGCGAACAAAGGGAAAAGCTTGAGATTTTACGCCGATTGCTGCATGTCGATTCTTTCAAGGCGTTGGCGTTCATTAAAGACATCGCCAATTTGACCGTATATAAGGAAAAGCTCGAGTATAAAGGAATTGCTCCAGGGGTGCTTCACGGAGAATCGAAAAAAGAAGAGCGGGCAGCGGCGCTGAAAAACTTCCGCAGCGGCAAGTCCCCACTGTTGTTTGCGACAGATGTGGCCGCAAGAGGATTGGATATCCAAGGGCTGACACATGTCATCCACGTCGATTTCCCAAAAGATGTGAAGCAATATGTTCACCGCTCAGGCCGAACGGGACGCCAGGGAGCGGAAGGGACGGTCATTTCCATCGTGACGGAACGGGAAGAGCGCGTATTAAAACAATTTGCCCGTGAATTAGGAATTACTGTTCAGAAAAAGGTATTGTATTTAGGGAAAATTGTTGGCGAAGACGAACAAGCGGAATTGAAGAAAACGCAAAAACAGATTCGCCCAAAAAAGACGTTCAAGAAGAAACGTGTATAAAGGAAAATAAGATGAAGCGTCATGGAAACGAGCTGCATAGTTTCCTGACGCTTTTTTTTGTTTTCAGATAGTGTGAAAGGATAAAGATCGTTTGCGTGGATGCATTTTGTCCATCTATTCCGAAAAATCGGAAGTTTCCGGAATGGCGGAATATGAGGGTGCATAAATTCCGGAAAAACGGAAAATACAGAAGGACGGTAGAAGAATGTTTACAATCTAATAGATGAAATCTCCATTTTTATGTATATTTGTGAACAAATTATGTCTGAAATGATAAAGTTGGCATAGATATTGCATTTATAAATAAGTAGGACAAGCATTTTAAGCGGAAGCGAGATACATCATCTATTTTATTTTTAGAATAAATGAAAACGCTTCCCGATTTGTGGTACGCCTTGGGAGAAGGCTGACCACAAAGCCAGTCATACATAGAAAAGGGGGATAATTGTGGAGTTTATCGTGATACTTTTGGCGTTAGGTCTTTTAATGTTCGTTGCATACCGAGGCTTTTCCGTTATTTTATTTGCACCGATATGCGCATTGTTTGCCGTATTATTAACAGAGCCAAGTTTTGTCCTTCCGTTCTTTTCCAATATTTTCATGGAAAAAATGGTTGGATTCATTAAGCTTTATTTTCCTGTTTTCTTGCTAGGTGCCATTTTTGGGAAGGTCGTTGAAATGTCCGGCTTAGCGGAAACGATTGCCAAAACAATCGTTCAATTAGTTGGGGCAAAACGAGCAATTTTGGCTATTGTCATCATGGGCGCCATTTTAACATACAGCGGTGTTAGTTTATTCGTAGTCGTGTTCGCGATTTATCCGTTTGCCGCTAATTTATTCCGGGAAGCGAATATTCCGAAGCGTCTCATTCCCGGCACGATTGCATTGGGGGCATTCACGTTTACGATGGATGCGCTGCCGGGTACACCGCAAATTCAAAACGTAATTCCAACAACATTTTTTAAAACGGACATTTATGCTGCGCCAATCCTTGGGATCACGGGGGCGATTTTCGTCTTGATATTAGGAATATCGTATTTGGAATCACGCCGTAAAAAAGCGGAAGCGGCTGGTGAGGGCTATTATGGTTTTGATGGGGGAGAAACGGCAGCGGCTGCAGAAGCGATTGTGGAAGCAGACGTACCGCGGCCATCAGTGGAATCGTCGCCGACCGTATCCCGAAAAATTCTGGCGTTCGTTCCGCTTATCCTTGTAGGAGTGATGAATAAATTTTTTACGGTCTCTCTTCCGAACTGGTATCCGAATGGATTCGATTTTGCCGAAATCGGTTTAGAATCATTCGGGAAAGTAGAATTATCTTCCGTTTTAGCCATTTGGTCCGTTGAAATGGCGCTTGTTACAGGGATTGTCGCCACCCTTCTTTTTGACTGGAACAAAGTAAAAATGAATTTCCAGGCCGGGTTGAATGCGAGTATTAGCGGAGCTTTACTGGCCGCGATGAACACGGGAGCCGAATATGGATTTGGAGGCGTCATTTCTTCTTTACCAGGGTTCGGTGTCATCAGTAAGGGCATTTCAGAAACCTTCACAAATCCTCTGGTCAACGGAGCGGTGACGACAACGACTCTTGCAGGGGTAACCGGATCCGCTTCGGGTGGTATGGGTATTGCGTTAAGCGCCATGTCTGAAAAATATTTGGAAGCCATCGAAAAGTACAATATTCCGCCTGAAGTCATGCACCGGGTTATTTCCATGGCTTCGGGAGGGATGGACACGCTGCCGCATAACGGTGCGGTCATTACGCTGTTGGCCGTAACGGGTTTAACCCACCGCCAGGCATATCGTGACATTTTTGCCATTACGATCATTAAAACGTTAGCGGTTTTCTTTATTATTGCTATCTACACGATGACAGGCATTGCATAACGAAAAGAAGCTGGGACAGACATTTGTCCCGGCTTTTTTTCATTTAGGACGCGTTAAGGAATTCACTCTTTTTACATGTTTTTATTCCGGCTCTATCCTTGTGTGAAAGGTGTTTCTTGCCGCTCTTTTGCAAGAAAGAGAGAGAAATATACAAAATCAATGGTCAAAGTACCCTTTTTTCTATGGCCCATATGATAAAGAAAAGTGACTCTTCACTTGCTTTACGACCTGTTAGAACGGGGGAAAATCGATTATTTAGGGAGTTTAAAACGATGCGGAATGAAACGAGTGCAGTTCAACTAGTCCAATCTTTTTTGCCATCTCTGGCAGAGCTGATGGTAACGGAAAATCCAGTGCAAAGTGTTTGTGTGCTGGAAGCCGATTTTGATGGAGACGGTTTGACAGAAATTGCCGCTGTTTACAGATGGCTTGGAGAGAGCTATCTTCTTATGCTGAAATACGATGTTCATTCGTGGCGGATTGCTGCCAATATCAAAAGAAAAGCGGATGATGTGACCCATTTCCAAATTGCTTCTATTACAGGACGAAATCGAAATAATCTTGTTGTCGGCTGGCAAGGGGATACGGTTCGTTCCACGTTAGCTGCTTATGAATGGACACGGGAAGGTTTGAAAAATGTTGTGAAAGACGAGCTTTATTTTCACAAGATGCATGTGGAGGATATGATAAGCCGAACGGGGCGTGACGGAAAACAGGAAATTGCCTTATGGGTTCATGATACCGCAGACGCCTATGATGTATGTATATACAGATGGAGCAAAGGGAAAATGGTTCCGGCTTTTGACGTGTATCCCGCTTATTTTCAAAAGGTTGCCCGTTATTATCAACAAAAGGTTCAGGAGCTCCCGTATGCCTCTTTTTACTGGTATTATTTAGCCGATGCGCAGTTTAAGGAAGGAAAAACGTATAAAGCGTTCAAATCCATTCAGCGGGCCATCCGACTTCATCATTTCCATCCTTCCAAGGATAAGCTCCTATCTTTAAAGCAGCGCATTGAGTCTCTCTTATTTATGAGGGATGCCTTTCTTTATCCTGCATCCATCAAAAGTAAAAATGGAATCAAATGGGGGTACATCAACCAGCAAGGCCAATTTATGATTTCTCCGCAATATGACGATGCGCAGGAGTTTCAAGAGAATGAATTAGCCATTGTGCAGTCGGGCGGATTATATGGGCTGATCAATCGCTCCGGTCAGTATGAAATAAACCCGAAATATGAAACGATTCTTCCTTTTAGCGAAAAACGGGCGATCGTTGTCGATGAAAGCGGATTTCACGTCATCGATGAGAATGGGAAGAAGCTGACGCAAAAGGCCTACAGTTTCATCGCGTCATATAAAGAAGGGAGAGCGCTGTTTTCTGAAACGGGAATACAAGGAAAAACGGCATACGGATTTTTGGATTTGGGAGGAAAAGAAGTGATTCCTCCGCATTATGAAGATGCTGCGGACTTTCATGATGGGAAAGCGGTCGTAAAGCTGGGCGAAAGCAACTATGCGCTCATTGACAAAGACGGGAATAGGCTTCAAACATATCCTTACGCGTTTGTCGGCAGCTTAAGCGATGGTTTGATGGCCTTTCAAAAGAAAATGAATGAAAAATACGGCTACATGGATGAAAAAGGAAATGTCGTGATTTCGCCGCAATATGGAGGGGCCCAGCCTTTTAAGGAAAGAAGAGCGGTGGTCAATTTATCGGAAGACTACGAAAATCGGTATGGATTGATTGACCGCCAAGGAACTTATGTTGTTTTTCCTAAGTATAACGATATCAACTTGCTAGGAGAAAATCGGGCGGCGATAGGAAAAGCATTGGACGAAACAAGACCGTTTTTCGGGTCGGTTTACGCCATTGCCAATACGGACGGAGCGTTTCTTACCGATTTCGCTTACAGGGGAGTGTCTTCGTATGAGAAAGGATATGCTTCCGCTTACGATGATGAACATACCTTTTTCATTGATAAAACCGGAAAAATTTCGCAGCGTTTTCTAATCGTACCGGGAAGCGGTTCATTGTCGTTTATCGGCAATGCCATTAAAGCTTTCGTGGATCAGCGGTTGTCGTATTATGATATGTCTGGAAGTTTAATCTATAAACAAAATACGATCATTCCCCTCAATGAACAATACGAAGTGCGAGAATTCAAATTTAAACCGAATAAAGACTATCTCGTTTATTATCCGCAAGTAGAAGGGATCTTGCTGAAGGTCGTACAGGAGCGGGTCAATAAAAAACTGAAAGAGTTGTCGGGTGTGAAGAAAATCGATTCGAACATGCAGCTTGACTCTTCTTATATCGGAGACTTTTCCATTGCCTTCTTTCAAAAGAAATTGCTCGTGCTGGAATTATACGGTTATGATTATCCCTTTGGAGCCGCACATGGCATGCCTTCTCGCATATATCCCCATATCAATTTAACGAACGGGCGGTTTTACGAACTGAAAGATTTATTCAAACGAAACAGCGATTATGTCAAGGTGCTCAGTGACTACATCGCCAATCAAATTAAGAATAATCCCGAATATTCTTATATATTCCCTGACAGTTATAAGGGAATAAAACCTGATCAGCCGTTTTATGTGACGGAAAATACCCTTCATATTTATTTCACCCCTTACGAGATTGCACCATACGCCGCCGGGTTTCCGACATTTGACATCCCGTTTGCGGACATCATGGACATCATTAATGTAAACGGCGAGTTTTGGCAATCGTTCCACTATACGAATCCACCTAAATAATGGGATATGGGCAAATGAAGCCCATATCCCATTATTTGCATGGCAAAACAGGTTAGCGAGTAAAATTCCTTTACTAAAACAGCCGTGTGTTTTGTGCTATTATGAAAGGAACAGCATCCTAGAAAAGGAAACTGGGGGAGAAAGCACCATGGACATGAAAATGGACAAGTTACCATATGAGTGGCTGGAAGAAATCATCAACGTCGCGGCCGAATGGATTGTAGTGGTCGATCGAGAAGGTTTCATCCAATATATGAATCAAGCATATTGCGATTTTTTACAGACGACAGTGGAAGAAGTATATAAAAAAGATGTAAGAGATGTGATTGAAAATACAAGGATGCACATCGTGCTAAAAACGGGACAGACCGAGGTAGCTTCCATTCAATCGATAAACGGAAGCGAAATGATCGCCAACCGTTACCCGCTCTATGTAAAGGATGAATTGGTCGGCGCAGTGGGTACGGTAATGTTCCGCAATTCTCGAGACTGGCTCGATTATTCGCAAAAAGTTCAGCCTTTACTCGAGGAACTCACCTATTATAAGAAGAAGTTTCAAAAGGAACTAAGAAGCAAATATCGTTTTGATGACCTGATTGGTCAAACTTACACATTTTTGGAGGCGAAAAGGCTGGCGGAACGGGTGTCAGGCAGCCAATCGTCGGTATTGATATTGGGGGAATCCGGAACAGGGAAAGAGTTGTTTGCCCATGCGATTCACCATGCGAGCGCCCGCGGACAGTTTCCGCTTGTTCGGGTCAATTGTGCTTCCATTCCAGAACATTTGCTCGAGTCAGAAATGTTCGGATATGAAGAAGGAGCCTTTACGGGAGCAAGGCGTGGAGGAAAAAAGGGGAAATTCGAGCTCGCACACCGCGGTACGCTTTTTCTTGATGAGATTGGAGATATGCCGCTTCCGATGCAAAGCAAGCTCCTTCGGGTACTGCAAGAAAAAGAGATTGAAAAAATAGGCGGAAGGGCTCCGCTTCCGATTGATGTTCGCGTCATCGCGGCCACACACCGCAATTTGGAGCAAATGGTGGAAGAGGGGACCTTCAGGCAAGATTTATACTACCGTTTAAACGTGATGAAAATTGAAATTCCGCCGCTTCGGGAGCGAAGGGAAGATATTGTACCTCTCGCTTTTATGTTATTGAAAAAGCTGGGACGCAAGTTTCATCGCGAGGGCATCGAGCTTTCCTCAGATGTGGAGATGCGATTGCTTCATCATATGTGGCCGGGAAACATTCGTGAGCTTGAAAACGTGCTGGAGCGGGCAGTGAACGTATTGGATGGCACGATGATTCGCATGTCCCATTTGCCCTTATATTTACAAGATGAACCACTTTCTAAGATTGAGTTCTCTCATGACAAGGAACAGGAGAAGGAGAAGACTAAGACTGTATCGGCACCTTCGATTCGTCCATTAAAAGAAGTATTGGCAGAAGCTGAGAAAGAAGCGATCATCCAAGCCCTAAAAGCGGCAGGCGGAAATAAACTGGAAGCCGCCAAAATGCTCGGAATCGGCAAAACAAGTTTTTATGACAAGCTGAAGCTTTACTTAACAAGCGATTTCCCCGCTGGATATTAGTTGAGCTTATCGGGCTTTTACGGGCAGTGAGTACATGAATTTTTGTGCTATTTATGTCTCTTTTTTCTGCATCTTGAATAAGTCTACAAAAAGGTATTGACATAAACAGCGGGGAACCCTTAAGAGGCTCTCCGCTGTTTATGCGTAAAGAAGGCAGCATGGGTTAAACACCCATGCTGCCTTCTTTACGTGGATTTAAATTAAAGAATTGGTTCGCATTCCCTCTATTATACGTCTGCTTTGTAAATAATCCTGTTCCCGTTCTTGTTCAACCTTCAATCGTTGATCCAATTTTCGGCTATATTCGGCATAGCCCATCCCATGAGCCTGAAACATGGCTTTTTCCATTTCCGACGTGTACGTTAAATCGAGAGTATTAATGAAGAATCAATCCTTTCTAAATGTAGTATCTTCCTCATCCTAACATTTGGAAGAGGAAGAACACAAAGGCGCTCTCATCTTCTATTTGAGGAGAATGGAGACTCTGAAGTGCTCTTGTTTACTGAGCTTAAGCATATGCCAAATTCCTCCCATTTCCTTTCTTTTCCTTATAGTAACGAGAGCCTGTTTAACATTATGGTTGGTTTTTGGCTCATTTGAATGAAATGAAAGAGTGATAATGGTGAAAATCAACATCATTCTCTAACCATAGCGGGATGAAAAGGAAACATCTTCCTTACGATTCATACGACTTTTTAGACAAATTGTGGTTTAGCCCTAAAAAAATGCGGGAAACAAATAACCAACAACGATAGAAATAATGAAAAGCTAAAAGGAGAGAAGAAAAATGACAACAAACACAACGACAACAAATACTACTGATACAATCGGGACAACAAACGTGACAAAGGGAACAGCGGTACCTGTGAATACAAACACGACAAACCATACAACAGCACCGGAAGCACCACAGCAAATGCAATCCACACAAGTGACGGCAGCAGATGAAAACAACAGCAAATTATTAAAAGGAATTATCCTCGGGGGAATGATTGGCGGCGCTCTGACATTATTGGACTCAGCGACACGCAATCAAGTGAAGGGGAAAGCCGTTGGTTTAAAAGATTGTTCAAAAGACATGTTCGTTCAAGTGAAAGAAAACCCGGGTGAAGTAAAGGACCAGATGGTTTCCCAATTTAAAAGTGCAGCGGATACGCTCAAACAAGCCATTAGCGATGCTCAAAATTTGTACGAGCGTGTGAATGAGGATATTTTTGGGAAAGTAAATAAAGTAATGGATGCTTCTAATGAGGCAATGTCCGCTGCCAGTGGAGTAAAAAGCGAGTTGGCAGATATCGGATTAAAAGTGAAAGAAGCAGGCTCTGAACTGACGGATACAGTAAATCTGGATAAAATGAGTGCGGGAGCAAGTGATACCGATACCCATAGAGATTCAAACACAGATTCCAATACTAAATCATCCAGAACAGGAACGGCTTATTCATCAACATCCAACTTGGAAAGCTCCAAAAAAGAGACCGTTTCCAGTACAAAATAAATGGGTATACACAAATAACGGATATGGGCGTTTTGCCCATATCCGTTATTTGCGTGTAAAGCCTTCTTCTTTCATATACTCTTCTGCTTCTTTATATGATTCGAACGCCGCTTCAAGGTTTAAGCCGGAGTACACATTCCATAGCTCGTCTTCATGAACAAGAATCAATACATGATCATCCGGGCCGATCCAGCGTTCTTCTTGTTCATCACCGATAATCGCTTGTTCCGCTGTCGTTTTCTCTGGTGCACCCGTGTCATCGGAAAGATAACGAATGGAACCTGCGATTAAAGAGCGAAGGTCCTCTGCCGAGTAATCGCGTATGTTAATCATTCCTTTATCATCTGTCGCCGCTGCCGGAAGCTGCCCGGCGTATACGAATCCATTTCCGTTCGGGTGTAAATGGTATACGACCGTCGTTTTATCTGTGACGCTGTCTGGATAATGGAAGTTTACTCGTCCAAGTGAAACATTTTTACGTTGCAGTTGCGGGAAAGATTCGATAATTTCCAATTTTTCTTCAAAAGTTAGCATGAAATTCCTCTATTCTATTAGGTTAATGATGTTTGTAGATTATAACATATTTCTTCCTCTTACTCATATAAAAACTCCTTAAATCTATTTTGGATTACCTGTTTATCTCCATATAGGATGATTTGGTCTCCTTCCTGCAAAATCGTTTCATAGAGGTCTTTTCGAATCGCTCTTTCTCCCCGTGCAACGGAAAGCACATGAATATCCTCCTGATGGCGAAGCATCTCTTTTAAAGGCCGGTTCTTATATTCGAAATCTTTTGGGACGATAAGCTTTGTAACCGTATCAGACTCGGAAAAGTATAGAGCATCTTTAATAGGCAGTTCAGAAAAGGAGAATTGGTCTTTTATTTTCCTTTTCATTTTGGCCGTCAGTTTTTGCTTTATGAATGGGGTTTTTAAAATCAGCAGCAATAAACCTAATAAACCGCCTATGACGGAAAGCGTCGGGATTCGAAAATCATCGGATAGAATATTGCTGATGGATGAGATAATGACAGCTAATGAAAAAGCGCCAAATAAGATGAGAAATTCACTAATCTTTCTCCTGACGGGATGATCGATGATTAATTTTGATTCATCGGTTGTAAAGCCGGTACCCGTCAACATGGAAATGGCTTGATATCTGGCAATTTCGGATTTTAAACCAGTCAGCTGCAAAAGGGATGATGATATTTCAATGACAAGTTTTACGATGATTAAATAGATGAAAATAAACAGTAGTCCCATAGAAAATCTCCTTTCATGATAAGTGTGATGGGTAGGTATACGGTTCAGTCGACACACGTGTACAGATATATTAAATACCCCGCTTGACCATTTGTTAGTGTTCCAAAATAAACCATCATCTAAAGGCCAACGCTTATAAAAAATGAAAAAAGCGAGGAGATCCTCGCTTTTTTTCTATCAAAGGATTGAAGCAGCTGTTACGATGAAACGGCCTTATTTGCCCGCGTTGGGATAGAGGTGGATTCTTTATGGTAAAGGGCGTTGATTTCTCCGCCCAATACAAGAGCGAATCCTGTTAAAAAAAACCAAAGCATGAGAATGATGACCCCTCCCAAACTTCCGTATGTAGCCGAGTAATTTCCGAAATGGCTGACATAAAAAGAGAAACCTAATGAAATAATCTGCCAGATGATGGTCGCGGTCACGGCGCCGGGAATCACCTGTTTAAAAGGATAGTGCTTATTGGGAGCGAGACGATACAACACGGAGAGTACCACAATCATCACTCCAATCGCGATTAACCAGCGCAGAATTTTTAACAGCAATTCTGTTTTACCCGGCAGAGGGATAAAGAACTCGATTGTATTCAAAAGGACATTTCCAAACACCGGCAACACCAAAGCAATGATAAAAGCGAAAATCAAACCGACTGTCAAGCCGATGGACAACAGTCTTGTTTTAATGAACGATCGGGTTTCCTCCACATCAAATGCGACGTTCATCGCGTGCATAAAGGCGTTCATTCCATTGGAAGCCGACCAGAGAGTGCCGAGAATCCCGATGGTCAAAAGCCCTCCGTTCGGTTGGGTGACAATGGAGACGACCGTTTCGTCAAACACCTTGGCTGTTTCGGTGGGCATGACTCCTTGCATGAAAGCGATGGCTTTTTGCGGATCGATAGATAGATAAGGTACGATAGACAGCAGCAAAATCAATATAGGGAAGATGGAAAGCATATAATAATAGGCTTGTTCGGCAGCCAGGCCCGTTGCCCTATCATCCTTTATTTCTTTTTTTAGCTTCTTTCCAAATGAAATCCACTTTTCCATTTAAGCAATCAACTCCTGAGTATATACTTTTTCTTGTTTTATCCCGACCAAGCGGGAAGCCGCATGGGCTTGTGCTTTTTAGTCTATACCCCGTTTGTCTTCAAAGTTAATCCTCTGTTTCCGGAAAAAAAGCAGAAAGGGCATGGTAAAAAAAACCTTGTTTCACGTTTGAAAAGAGAGGGAACGAAAAAGGAGAATAATCATATAGAGACTAGAAAAAGGGGTAGACATCATGGTAAGAAAAACTTTCACTGCAATCATTATGATTGGTTTATGTTGTATAAATGCACAAACGGTCTCAGCCGTAAAAGAAGAACAACAGCAAGTCACGCTCATTTCTTTTGACGGCATGCGAAATGACTTAACGAAGAAATATGTCGATGAAGGAAAATTGCCTCATATCCAAAAGGTCATGCAGAGCGGCGTGACAGCTGAATATTCCACGACCATTTCTCCTTCGCTTACAGCACCTTCGCATGCAGCGATTGCGACGGGAACGACACCATCCAAAACCGGTATCGTCAGCAATCAATGGCATGAAGCGGGAACTTCCCTTGGTAATCTAAAGGATGCCTTTCATGCCGAGCTTGGAGTCAGCCCGCTCTGGGTTGAAGCGAGAAAACAAGGGAAAAAGACGGCGACGGTAGCATTCGCCGGAGCGAATCCGAAAGTGGAGAAACAGGGAGACTACTCTATTTACTACGGGGATACATGGTCAGAAAGCAGTTTGGAAACATTGACTTTTCAAAAAGCGGAAGGTTGGAATCAAGCTCCTGATAGCTTTAGTCCCTTAAAGGAAGCTTCCTTTTTAATTAAATTGGAAAAAGCGAAAAATCACGTGATTCATGTGCTGGCATTGGATACAGAAGATGATGGCCATGCTCGTTATGATACGTTTATTCTTTCTGAAGATAAAACGATAGACAAGAAGGATGAAAGGGTAAGAGGAACGAAATGGGGCGCCTTGAACCTGCAAGTAAAAGGAAATCAGACAGCCGGATTTTCATTTAAATTTAAAAAGATGAATGAGAATGTAAGTGAAGCGGAGATGTATCGCACTGCGGTAACCTCTGGCGTTATCGATGGACCGGAAGGATTTTCGAAAGATATAAAAGAAACATTCGGATTTTTTCCTGCCCAAGATGATACGAAAGCCTATGATAAGGGATGGATTACAAGAAAAGAATATGAAGAGGTCAGCACACGTTTCGTTAAATGGGTGACGGATGTTTCCCTCTATATAAAACAAACGTACAAGCCAGACTTGCTAATGTTTTATTCTCCGCAAATCGACCATGAACAGCATGAATATTTGCTTGTGGATCCAAGGCAGCCAGGATATTCACCGGAGAAGTCCAAACAATATATGCAATATGTCGAGTGGTCGTATAAGCTGGCCGATCAAGTGGTCGGTCAGACGCTGGATTCTCTGGGTCCAAACGAAAGCTTGCTGATTGTGTCCGATCATGGAATGGAACCGGCGCATTCGATGATTCAGCCCAATAAAGTGTTGAAGGAGGCCGGTTTGTTGGTGTTAGATAAAAACGGGAAAATCAATCATGAGAAAACGAAAGCATATGCGGTAGCCAGCGGTTCGGCAGCCCACGTTTACATCAACTTAAACAAGAGAGAAAAGGGAGGGAGTGTCCCTGAGCAGGAATACAAATCGATCGAATCACAGGTGATGCAACTATTTAAAGAAGCAAAAGTCGAATTGCCGAACAGTGAGGATGTCGTCCAATATAACGTGAATCGAATGATTGACAGTGTGAAGCAAGATGGACTGGATATTCCATTCCTCCAAAAAAGGACGAAAGAAATATACGGGGCATTCGTTCACAAGGATATCCATCCATATGAAAAGGTGATTAATACAAGTGGCAATGGGAAAAGGAAAGTGGACCATTCCCATTCGGGCGACATTTTATTGATGGCAGCCTCCGGTTATGTGATGGGAAGCGGCTTCTCCAGTTTGGTGAAACCGGCAGAAGAGTTAGGAACGCATGGAGGCGATCCGAAGCGAAAAGAATTACGTCCTGTATTTATGGCGACAGGACATCAAATAGCTGAAGAAAGAACCATCCCACCCGTGTCCAATCTGGATGTCGCCCCTACGGTTTATGAATTGTTTCGTTTGGAAATCCCTTCTTTCGTTGAAGGGGAGCCGATCGAAGAAGTATTTAAGTAGAAAAGATGAAACGGTACTTGACTTCTTTTTTGTGTTGTAACTATAATGGTTACGTCTAGAGTCTATGTACGAACAAAGAATAGATGCTTTTCGGCTGTTCCGGGATCATTTAGGAATGCCGATGAAAGGAATTAGGGAAAATGAATAAACCGTTGCTAATCGGCTGGCTGGCAACATTGACCGCTACGCTTGGAAGTTTGTTTTTTAGTGAAGGAATGGGATTTATTCCTTGTACCCTTTGCTGGTACCAGCGGATTTTGATGTATCCATTGGCTATTTTGCTTGGTTTGGCTTTTTATCGAAACGATCGGGAAGCTTACAAAAATGTGCTCCCTTTTTCGATTTTCGGGATGCTGCTTTCAGGTTACCATTACGGGCTGCAAAAGATCTCTTTCCTACAAAAATTTGAAATGTGCACGAGCGGAATTCCTTGTTCAGGGGAATATATCAATTGGCTTGGTTTTATCACCATTCCGCTACTGGCCTTTACGGGTTTTACTGTAATTACAATCTGTATGCTTTTCCTACGTAAAAGTAATCAAAACTGAAAGTGAAACATTTAAAAGGTGCGTATTTCTGTCGAATGACGGGAAGCGCACTTTTTTTGTAGAATAGTTAACCAAATTAATAGAGTTCTTGTCATCATTAGTACGCCTGAAAATATACTAGTCATATAGCAGATCGGCAGAAAGGGAGAGATGATAGGGCATGAAAAAGCGTTCGTGGAACCGAGGGGATGTTTTCGTACTGGCTGTCCTCTTTTATTTTCTTGGCATGTTTACTTCTTTTCTCCTCTATCTTTTTTTCCTTTTTCAAGCACCAGAGCTTTTGCCGGCGAAAAAGGCCTCTCATGAAGATTACAGCCGCCTCTATACACTGGATATGAATGAATATGCCGCTGCACTTTCGGATGAAAAGTTGAAAGTGCGATTCCCTTCTCAGGTTTTATCCCAGCACCACCGTTCGATGGATCAGGAAGTATGGGAAACGACGACGGTCATTCGCAGTGCCCTTTATCAGTTTGCCGTCAAAAAAGGTTATATGCCCCAACATTTATCAGAACTTACTGAAGCCTTTCCGGAAAATTATCTCACCGAATTGCCGAATGATCCCATTACGTTATCGAACGATGTCGTTTACAAGTTTACTGGTACAGGAGGATGGGTATACAAGCCTGCTTCTGTTTCCGGACAAAAGGGGATGGAATGGAAAAAAATCGTCGAGCAATCATTGATGCCGAATGTATCTTTGAATTACTCCATTGAATTTCAACCTTTAGAAATCCATATCATAAAAGACCGGAATGAATTGTGGCTTGTTTCGGGACAATATACGCTAAATACGTATGAAGTTGGACTGGGAGAAAAAAACAGCACTCCGGAAGGGCGCTTTGCCATTCAGAAGAAGGTGATGAATCCAAATAGATGGGAAGAACTCCTGCAGAAAAGTCCGTTTGGAAGCAGGGGAATGGAATTATCGGAATACGCAATCCATGGAACGAATGATCCGAAAAGCGTCGGAAAGAATGTATCAAAAGGATGCATCCGAATGCATAATGACGATATTGTCGAACTGTATGCGATGGTTCCGCTTTATACGTCCGTTGAAATCCTGATGGGGGATGACGGAAAAACTAAAGAAATGCCAAAAAGGGCAGACGAAATCTTTCCTTTCGGTGAAACCGAACAAGAGAGAAACAAGCAATTATATGAACAAGATGATCAGGTGAAAGAGAAGGATCCCAATCAGACGTATACGTGGGCAGGATAGAAGTAGATCAGTGATAAAACAAAAAACGGAAACGTGTAAACGCTTCCGGTAAGGTATGTATATTGAAATAATTTCTATGAAATGGTAAAATAAAAAGGATTACCATTTAATCATAATAAATTTATTTAATCAATATAATTTTATCATAAATTCATTTCGTTGTCAAATATTTTCCTCGGAAATGATTCATTTTGTGGATGAATCATTTCCGAGGAAAGGTTACTTAATAGACGGGAGTGACACAATGAGCATTTCAGATCAGGAGAGACAGAACGAACAACAGCGTGTGAATCAAGTAGTGAAAGAGATTGATCGGCGAATGGAACGACTCGGTGAAAATGTCAGCACCCTCAAAGGAGATGTTGTGGACATTCGTAAACATTTCTGGAATGATGTAACAGTCAATGTAGATAATGCGGATGAAGCAACAGAAACATATGTGAGCATCAAGCAACAGGCAGAACTGCTGTCAGAAAGAGAGCGGAGCTATCGGCAAGCCGATAAACAGCTTCAAGCGTTGGAAAAACTGAAATGGTCCCCTTATTTCGGGAGAATCGATTTCACTGAAGACGGGGAAGAGAATACAGAGGCCATTTATATCGGTACTTCTTCTTTATTGGATGCACATGATGAACAGTTTCTTGTCTACGATTGGAGGGCGCCGATATCAAGTTTGTATTATGATTATTCGCCCGGCCGTGCAGTGTACGATACGCCTGAAGGTTCCATTTCGGGTGAGATGGAGCTAAAACGCCAGTTTATCATTCGGGAAGGCTGTATCCGAAGTTTGTTTGATACCGGCGTGACGATTGGAGACGAACTGCTTCAGGAGGTGCTCGGAAAACAGGCAGATAATCAGATGAAGAGTATTGTCGGCACGATTCAAAAGGAGCAAAATGAAATTATTCGAAATGAACGAAGCCGTCTTCTTATTGTTCAGGGAGCCGCCGGGAGCGGGAAAACGTCTGCTGCCCTTCAACGGGTCGCTTATTTGCTTTACCGATACCGTGGAACGCTGAAGGCGGAAAACGTCGTGCTTTTTTCTCCCAATCCAATGTTCAACAGCTATGTGTCGACGGTTTTGCCTGAATTAGGGGAAGAAAACATGCAGCAAACAACATTCCAATCCTATTTAGAGCACCGTCTCGGTCAAATATTTCATCTGGAGGACCCTTTCGCGCAAATGGAATATGTCTTGACTGCAATGAGCGAGCCGGGATATAAAGCCCGCATTGAAGGAATCCGCTATAAGGCGGGCATCGAATATATGGAAGTCATGGATGCGTATGCGAACTTTCTCGGTCAAGAAGGATTAATATTTAAGGACATTGTATTCCGCAAGAAAGTATTGGTGTCAGGAGAGAAGATAAAAGAAAGGTTTTATAGTTTGGATGCTTCTTTATCGATTCCAAACCGTCTGGCCATGGTGGCAGAATGGTTGCTTGGTGAGCTGAAAATTCGGGAGAAGGCTGAACGTCATGAGCCTTGGGTGGAAGATGAAGCACAACTCATGAGCAAAGAAGACTATTTGCGTGCCTATAAACAATTGATGCGCAAAAGGCGTTTTACAGAAAATACGTTTGATGATTTTCGGCGCGAGCAAGAATTACTTGCGGCCATAATCGTTCAAAAACGCTTCAAGCCGCTGCGCCGCCGAATTAAGGAGCTTCGGTTCATTGATCTGCCGTCTGTTTACGGCCAGCTGTTTGCAAAAAACGATGATTTTTCGCGCTTTTTTACACGAATCGGCCGGCCGGACCATTGGGAGATGATTTGCTCGCAAACGTTAGAAAAACTGGGGGAAGGGGAATTATTTTATGAAGATGCGACTCCTTACCTCTATTTAAAGGAAAAGATAGAGGGACGCTTGACCAATACATCTGTCAAACATGTATTTGTTGATGAAGCACAGGATTATTCACCATTTCAATTTGCTTTCATGAAACAGTTATTTCCTTATAGCAGATGGACTGTGCTCGGAGATTTGAACCAGGGAATTTTTGCACACGCTGACAATGACGGACTCGGCAATCTATTTTCCTTATATGAGTCAGAGAAAAAAGAGATGATTGTGCTCAATCGCAGCTATCGTTCAACGAAACAGATTGTTGAATTCACCCGCCAGTTTATTAGCGGTGGAGATAAAATCGAGCCTTTTAACCGGAACGGGAGGAAGCCGATTGTCACAGAGGCGTTAGATAAGCGGGAGCTTCACCAAAAGATTGTCGAGCGTATCCGTCAATTAAAAACAGCCGGCCATGAAACGATTGCCGTTATATGCAAAACGGCGCAAGAATCTCGGGAAGCTTATGAAGCGATGAAGGATGATCTACCGCTTCGTCTGATTCGAAAAGAGACGACTTCTTTTGAACGGGATATTTCGATTCTTCCTTCTTATTTAGCCAAAGGGATCGAATTTGATGCCGTCATCATATATGATGCTTCTTATGACCGGTACAGCAGAGAAAATGAACGCAAACTATTTTATACAGCCTGTACAAGAGCAATGCATGAATTGCAGCTGTATTTTATAGGAGGAAAAAGTCCATTTGTGGCAGCGTCGGTACCTGGTACATATGTCGTGGAGGAAAACGATGCAACATAATGCCCTAATACAAAAAGGCGAAAAGATGGATTCGTAATCATCTCTTTGCCTTTCTTGCAGGTACAGAAATGAGGGGAATAGTGTCTAACTTCAGCGCCTAGCTCGCTGCGGAAAAAATGATTGCCCTCATAAGGCAAAAAGCGCCTTATGGGTCAATCCCTATTTCTTTGGGCCCACAGGATGTGGGTCATGCCGACGTTGCCACAGGACGTGGCGATCTTAGTCGGCCTTCTTTGACCAAGGCGCTTGCGTTTTTCTTAATAGCGAGGATATTCAGAAGAGGAAAAAATGAATCAGTCGACAGCGAGCGTCGTGATTACTTGAGTCGATAATCTTTCGTGATCACATCAAAGCAATCGGTACAGTAATTCTGTCCTTTTTCTTTTTCTTGAAGATCCTTTGGCAGTTTGCAAATGGCGCATCTGATTTTCATATGTATGTCTCCTCATGCATTATAGTTATTGTAACAATTAGTATATCTACATAATGTTCATTTTATTCACTTTTTTGAGAATTTCATGTGAAGCATGTTTCGGATAAGAAGATTTGAACTACTCACCGCTTAACGAACTTACGGTCTGTTTGAAGCGGGAGATTCCTAAGAACACCGATGTATCCACCAGTTATTAATTAGGCTAACCCCGCAGTCCCTGCGGTTAGAAGTCTTATCGCTTCGTTTTTAAGATTGATTCCTGCATTAATATCCCGATCATGGTGGGTGTGGCATTTGGGGCAATGCCATTCACGTAATCCGAGATGTTTAACGTCTTTGTTTTGGTAGCCGCAGCACGAACAAAGCTGGCTGGAAGGAAAGTTTCTCGCGACTGTAACGATGGTTTTTCCGTACCATTTCGTCTTATATTCAATCATCGTTTTAAACTCTGACCATGACACCTCACTAATGGATTTGGCGAGATGATGATTTTTTAACATGTTCGATACGAACAAATCTTCCATGCCGATGATGTCGTGGTTTTTGACAATCCCGGTGGATAGTTTGTGTAAGTAATCCTTTCTTGTGTTTGTGATTTTTTCATGGATACGTGCGACTTTCATTTTAGCTTTGTACCAATTCGCCCCGCCAACCGTCCGTCTGCTCATGATTCGTTGTGCCTTTCCTAGTTTTTCTTCTAAGGTACGGAAGAATCTAGGATTTGAGTAAGTGGTTCCATCTGAAAGAATGACGAAATCTTTAAGACCGACATCAATACCAATAGCCGATTGCGTTTTAGGCAGTTCCGATACTTCTGCTTCCGTTCCGATAGAAACAAAGTATTTCCCAGAAGGATTCCGTCTAATTGTAGTGTTTAGAATCCTTCCTTCTACTTCACGGCTTTTGGCAAAACGAACAAGCCCAAGTTTAGGAAGTTTAATATAGTGGTCTATGATGACAATATTTCCGTTTGTGTGCTTGGTTGTATAAGACTGAACAGGATTCTTTTTCGATTTAAAGCGTGGATATTTATTTTGCTTTTTATAGTATCGATTGAAAGAATCCGCTAAATTTTCTACTGACTTTTGTAAAGCAATACTATCCACTTCTTTTAAAAAAGGATAGTGGTGCTTTAATTCAGCAACAGCTTTAACGGCTTCGAATTTGTTGAGGCACTTGCCTTTCCAATTGTTTGTTGGAAACTGACCGTTTTGTGCCATTTCTTCCACAATAGACCAATAGGCATCTTTACCTTTCTGTTTTCCTAAAAAGAAGTTAAACACAAATCGTGAACAACCTATGGTTTTATTAATTCGTTCAATCTGTTTTTGATTTGGATAGATACGGAACTTATAGGCTTTGTTGACTAACATTGTACCTCACCTCTACAAACCGAATGTATGTTCTTATTGTATCATAGAAGGGAAATTTTAGCTATCACCAACCGACATTCATCTCCCACCTACTCACTAGGCTAACGCCCTGCATGTTCCTTGAGGTGGGAGTCTTCTGTCGGAGAATGATAAAAATTGCAGGGTCTATTATATTTTTACATCACACAAGCAACACTAAAGGAGAAATTTGAAAATCAGCTAAAGGAGATGAACAATTATGACTCATCCTAAAAATGATCCATCAAAAGAAGTCGACCAATCAAAGGTCATAGACGACAAAGTGGCAGATCTTCGCGCCCGCAATTTTGAAGATAAACACATCCGCAAAGTTACCCAAAGCGGAGCGAATGGGGAATAAGGAAAAGCGGAGGCGACTGTTTAGGCTTGAGAGGCGTTGGCACTTCTGACCAAGAAACCGCTTTTTGGTTTCATGGGCAGAAGTGAAACGACCGAAAGACTAGGAGCCGCAACTAGACAATAAAAGAACGAAGCCTAAAAAACACGACGTCAATCTCCACGGCTTCATTTGCACGTCCGTGTGCTTCAAACGGAAAAAGTTCCGTGAAATACAGATATAAATAAGACCTGGCAGAGTATAATGCCAGGTTTTTTTCATTTGGTTCTTTTCTAAAAGATAGTTGTTTTTAGATAGGTTTCTTGAAAGATAACCGTTTAAGGTTGGTTGGAGCAGAAGGTGCGAGACTCCTGCGGGAGCAGCGGGACAGGTGAGACCCCACAGGCTGTAAGCCGAGGAGGCTCACCGCACGCCCCGCGGAAAGCGAGCGACCTGGAGCGGAAATCAACCAATCCCCACTACTTGTTAGGTAGCAACAAAGTTTGCGAAAACAGCCTTTCATTTTTTAGTGTTGTCTTCACCAACTAATGTTTCTCCGATTTTAGGTTTGGCGGTCAGTTTAGTTCTACCTGCATCCCAATCGAAGCCAGGTTCAGTCGTGCCTGTTGACATTAAAGGCTGTTCAACGCCGGCAGTGTCTGAAGTATTTACAGTTTTTTTTCTGTTATTTTGTGCCATACGATTTCCCCTTTATCTGTAAAATCTCTCGTATTATCTGATATTTACATTTTTCCTATACATTGTCAGGACTTTGCTATTAGAAAAGAAATTGCTAAAAAAAGAGGTGGAACAGAATAAAGAAACGTAAAAATAGGAAGAAGAGCAGCGTTGGCAAAGTGGTATTTGTGGTAAAATATAGAAAAGTTTTATAAGTTGAATGGCATGACTGGAGATGAGGAGATGGGGGAAAACATTCAATCGAGTAAGATGAAGGAGCGTTCCGTCCAGCTTGGCTATGTAGCGGGGCTGTCGTTGATTCTGGCAGCCATTATTTATTTTTTTGCTGCCAATTGGGCCGGGTTTGATAAGTGGGGAAAAATTAGCCTCAGCATCGGTTTGCTCGTATTATTCTATGGAAGCTCTTTCGTATTAACGAAAGTGTTTAAACGTCGACCGTTTGTAAGCGAGCTGTTTTTATTTGCCGGCTGTATTACGTTTGGTGTCGGTGTGGCTTTACTCGGGCAAATTTATAATTCCCATGCTGATAGCTTTATGCTGTTTGCAGTGTGGGCGATCCCAGCCTTGTTATTTTCATTTATAACGAACTATCAGCCGTTTTACATTTTGACATATGGACTGATCCACTTAAGCGCATGGTTGTTTTTATTTCCGTCATCGGGGTTCCAAATGGCGGATGAGTACTGGTATAGAAGCTTCTTTTTAGGTGTTGCGTTCGTGAATATCCTTTTATTTGGGCTTATTGAAAAAGAGGTATTTCGTTCAAAGGCTCTGTCTTTTTTAGCATTTATCGTCTTTCATGCGATGATGCTCTTTTTATCAACAGGGGAATGGTTTGAGTTATTTCCATCCGTTATGAGCGTCGTTTACATCGCTGTGCTCACCGGTTGGTTTTGGTACGATCTTAAAAAAGAAGAGCAAAAAGCATCGACTCTTCTATTAGGAATTGCGATGACGGTGTTTTTGATCATTAAATTCATCACCTTTCTCATTTTTGTCGGATCTGAATACGTCTTTTTGTTGACGTTTTTCTTTCCGATTATGTTGGTCGGAGCGGCTGTGTGGATGTTAAGTAAGTGGGGTGGCCGCTTAAAAGGGAATTCATGGATCAAACGAATATTCATTGGGGTGATAGCTGGCATTGGATCTGTAATGGGAGCCAGTTCGATAGCAGGAATCTTGTTCCTCATCATTGGGGAAGTCCCGTATTATGTGATGATGATATTGGCGGTCTTCGCATTCATTATACCGGCCGTCATCAAACCAAAATGGGATACAGTAATACGCCACACGCTTCTGTTGACGGGGTATTTAATCGGCATTCCGTCCGCGATTTTTTCCCATATTGCTTTTTCTGTTCTGTTTATAGGCGTATTGGGAGCCGTCTTTTTCCTTTATTCAAGTAAAAGCATGGGATACGTCACTTATTTTGCGGCCATGATGACCTTGTTTTCTTCATTATTGGAGGAAGGGATGACGATGGAAGGAACAACCTTTCTTCTGCTCATATTGAATGTCGTCTTATTCGTCATCGGTCGTTTCTCTCAAAGGGAGTGGGGAGTCGCCGTCTATCATAACAGTTGTGTGTACGGCTTTCTCGCTTTTTTCACCTTGACGTTTTTACATGAAAATGCCCCTTTCGTTTATTATACGGTGAACGCTCTTTACTTTGTCTTGACAACGTTTGTGGTATTTTATGCATTAAAGAAGCATCGGCCGTTCGAGTACCGGGTCGGGTTGGTGTTTTGGTTCGCTTATGTCGTGTATAAATATTATGATTTGCTTTGGGGCCTGCTGCATAAATCGATTACGTTCTTGCTCATCGGTTTCATTCTGTTGTGGATCACAAAATGGTACGATCGTTTTCAGGCCAATGAGAACACGCCGGTTAGCTTTGTCCGCGGGAAATGGCTCCCGGTCCTGGCAGTGATTATTCTCCAGCTCACTATCGTGGGTGTTCAAGTCGGAAAAAGCGAAGCGCTTCTTGCCAAGGGGGAATCCGTTCGGCTTGAATTGCAGCCTGTCGATCCAAGATCATTACTGCAAGGGGATTATGTAATCCTTCGGTACTCGATTTCTGTGTTAGAGCTGGAACCGGAGCCGAATATGAATGAAAAAGTGTCTGTCGGTTTGGTTCAGAATGAAGATGGGATTTATGAATATAATGGGTCCTTCGTGAAAGGGAGAGCGGAAGAAGGTTCTTCATCAAAAGCGGATGTCTGGATTACCGGTCGCTATAAAGGGGACGGCCAAATCGAATACGGAATTGAAAATTATTTCGTGAGCGAAGGAACCGGACGGGAGCTTGAAGAAAAGGCGAAATACGCCAATGTAAAAGTGTCCAAGAGCGGGGATGCGATTTTACTATCTCTGGAATAAAAAGGGAACGGACAGCTGTCCGTTCCCTTTTTACTTTTGTTTGTAAATGTATTGTAAAGATTTAATAGAAGAATGCCGATAATAGATTTAGAGGATGTTTGTCAAATAATAAGGTGCAGAAAATTTGATTTATCAATAAATTAATTGAATTTTCTGTATTTTTAGATTATGATATTCCTTGTGCCTCCAGAAAATATGCAATAAAAGGGGAAAAGTATATGTTCAAAACGTTGTCCATTAAAAAGAGACTTATTCTTTTATCTGCTTGTCTATTGATCATACCGAGTCTTTTAATAGGATACATAGGATATGAGAGTGCTAAAACAGAACTTGAACGCAAAGTATTAGCAAGCTCTAAAGAAAATATTCAACTGATTGACGGCCTGATCAGTCGTACGATTCAACCTAAAATGAGGGATGTCGGTTATTTTGCATCAAAAATTCAAGCACATGACTTAGCCGATGTTAATGAATTTGCTGATATTTATACCTTATTTGAACAATATGAAGTATTAAACGAAGAAGTAATGAACGTTTTTACGGGAACAGACGACGGGAAAATGTTTGTATATCCGCATTTTGAATTGCCGGAAGGATTCGATCCCCGTGAACGTGACTGGTATAAAGAAGCTTGGAACAGCCCAAATGCAGTCATTTCAAAGCCGTATAAAGACACGGGCACAGGAAAAATGGTTGTAACCATTTCAAAAAAATTAAAAGACGATTCGGGTGTAGTCGGCCTGGACATTGACTTGGATACGCTGAATAAATCGATTCTCAGCGTAAAAATCGGCCGGGAGGGCTATCCGTTCATCGTCAACCCAAATAACGAATATATTATCCATCCGAAAGAAGAATTGGGGGCAGTGGCAAAAGAATCGTGGACGGGCAAAATTCAGCAATCTTCTCAAGGCACTTTGGATTATAAAATCGGAAATGATATGAAACAGCTGACGTATATTACCAACAAAGCAACAGGATGGAAAATTGCCGGTACGATATACAAATCTGAAATTTCAGAAGATGCACAACCTATTTTAAAACGGACCCTCATGGTTATCGTTATTGCCATGATCATCGGTTCAGCTTTGACGTATTTCATCATCCAAAGAATTGTCCGACCTCTTCGTCGATTAACGGAAAATGCCGTGAGCATCACGGAGGGGAACTTGAATGTAGACATTCACGAGGAGGAAATTAAAGAAATCGGATTGTTATCCGCTGCTTTTCGAACGATGGCTGATTCATTAAAGACATTGATTCACTCGATTCATGAACGATCTGATTTATTGGCGGCTTCCTCTGAAGAATTATCGGCGACGACCGAGCAATCGACAGCAGCTACAGAGCAAATTGCGAGAATGATGCAAGAGCTGGCGGGTGGAACCGATGTGCAAGCGGCTAAAGTGGAAAAAAGCGAGGAAGCCATCGAGAAGATGAAAGAAGGAATCGAGGAGATTGCGATCAAATCGACCGAGACATCTATTGTAGCCCAGCAAGCAAATGAGAGTGTGAATGCAGGTAATAAGGCCATTGAAGCGGCTGTGACCCAAATGAATACGATCGATGATACGATAAAAGATTTATCAACGGTCATACAGCATTTAAACGAGCGCTCTAAACAAATTGAACAAATTACGACCGTCATTGATAATATTGCAGGCCAGACGAATTTGCTTGCGCTAAATGCAGCGATTGAAGCAGCAAGGGCCGGCGAACATGGAAAAGGATTTGCCGTCGTAGCGGACGAGGTTCGCAAATTGGCCGAGCAATCCCAGCAGTCGGCCAATGAAATCAAATCGCTCATCGTGACCATCAACCAGGATATGACGAACATCGTAGGGTCGATGGACAAAGGAATGGGTGAGGTGCAAAAAGGGATAGACGTCGTCAATATGGCGGGAAGCTCTTTTGGAGACATTCAATCATACATGGAAAAGGTTGAGCAAGATGTAAACGCCACATCGCTCACCACCGGTAACTTGGCTGTTAGTGTGAGTCATGTAATGGAAGCGTTTGAAGGAATCACAGCCGTGACCAGCGAAGCCACATCAAGCATTCAGAATGTATCCGCTGCAACACAAGAACAATTATCATCAATGGAAGAAGTTCAAGCTTCAGCTGAATCTCTTTCTTATATAGCAGAAGAACTGCAAGATATGGTGAAGCGTTTTAAATTATAGAAAAATATTTTAATAAAAAAACCTTAGTTTGTTCAACCAAACTAAGGTTTTTTTTGTTTGGTGTGTTGGCTCAATGACGAGATGGCCAAATCGTTATTTTTTGATGCCGGCTGCTGCAGAGGGGCCTAGGCTTGTTAAAAGTGTCAATTGAGTCGCCATATACTCTGGTGTATACACCATACCGCTTTCGAGCCAATACATAATCATCCCTAAATAAGAGGAGGAAGTAAAGCTGCTTAAAATATCTTTTGGAACGATCAATTGTTGATCGTCCGGCTGTAGTTTTAAGCGGCGCTGATAGAAACATTCTCGGATGATGCCATACATTTGCCGCCAAAATCCAGGAATGCCCTTTTTACTGAGCATGACATTATAAAAATCGGCATGCTTTTGAATTTGTTCAAACATGCGAACGAAAGCAGCATTAGGACGGGACTCTTTGGTGATGGCCTGGCTCTTGCTATCTACAGGGGTGCTATTAATAGCGTCGGTGAATTCTTGCAAGATTTCCGCAATCATTTGCTCGAGCATATCATGCTTATCTTGATAATGGGAATAAAACGTAGCGCGATTCACATCAGCGCGTTTTGTAATATCTTGAACAGTAACTGCTTGGAACCCTTTTTCAGAAAGCAAGGAAATGAAGGATTCTTTTAAAGCTTGTTTTGTTTTTTTGACACGTCGATCAAGATGTTCAAATTCAGACAACAGTTTTCCTCTCCTTGTAGATTATCTTCGTATTATCCGACACTTTTCTTATGTATGTTGTTTAAGCAACAACAAAGCGTAAACTATCGGTTGTAGATTTTCTCATGTTCGATATAATTACAAACGGAACAAACCGAGAAAATATTCCTATATTTCGAGACTCTAAATCTATATTTTAAAGATAACTTCAAAACGATTCAATAAGGAAATGGAGAGATCCCCATTTCCTATGAATAGATCTTAGGAGAAACATAATGAGGTGAAAAGGATGAAGCGTAAGCTCGTGTTAACAATCTTACTTGCTGTCATGATTAGTAGCGGAGGAGGGATTGGTTATTACTATTGGTATCAAGGGGCACATTACGTTAAAACAGAGGATGCCCGTATCCAGGGAGACCAATACCGTGTCATGCCGCAAATTTCTGGAGAGATTACCCATATTGATATCCAAGAAGGCGATACGCTGCAAAAGAACGAAGCGATTGCCGAGCAAGATGTTTCCAATATGGATCCGAGTATGATTGATAAATCGATTATTCGTGCACCGATCAGCGGTAATGTCATTAAAGTTTTTTCAAAAGAGCATGAAACGGCTGCACCGGGCCAGGCCGTTGCCTTAATGGTGAATATGGGCGAAGTCTATGTTTCTGCCAATATCGAAGAGACCGAAATTACAAAAATTAAAGAAGGACAAGTAGTGGAAATCAGTGTCGATACGCTCGATGGAAAGGTCATCGCGGGAAAGGTCCGGAAAATTGGGCAAGCTGCCAACTCTGTTTTTTCCCTTATCCCTGCCACGAATACAAGCGGCAACTTTAATAAAGTAAAACAAAGAATTCCAATTGAGATTGCCGTTAACAAGCCTGAGGACATGGAACTCATTCCGGGCACAAACGTTGAAATCAAAATTCACATTTCGTAAGGGGAGGAGTAGATGTGGCATCATCTGCAACAGCTGCCGCGCCTTCTGCTGGGTCGTCAAGAGAGCAGTGGCTCGCTCTTCTTGCGATTATTTTAGGCGCGTTTGTGGCTATTTTAAATAACAGTTTAATTAACGTTGCCATTCCCAAGCTGACAACCGACTTAGGATCGACGACATCTCGTATTCAATGGGTATTGACTGGCTACATGCTCGCATCAGGGGTGATTATTCCCATTACCGGCTATATGGAAGAGAGAATCGGCTATAAAAAGTTTCTTCTTCTTGCGCTTGCCATTTTTACGGGAGGAACGGCCCTTTGTGCGGTTGCCTGGAGCGATACATCTCTCATTATGGCCCGCGTCATTGCTGGAATTGGAGGAGGGGTCATCGGACCTCTTAGTATGGTCATCATTTATAAGATCATGCCGCGTGAGCAAATCGGAACCGCTCTCGGATTATGGGGAGTTTCTGCCATGGTGGCTCCCGCTGTTGGACCGACATTAAGCGGCTACTTAATTGAATGGTTCAATTGGCGTTTTTTATTTATCATATGTATTCCATTCGCCCTTTTTGCGATGATGATGGTCTCCATTCTATTAAAAGAGCCTGCTAAAACGGAGCCAAAACCGTTTGATTTTGCCGGTTTTTTACTGGCGGCGACATCGGCGGGAACTCTATTGTATGCATTGAGTAACGGTCAGTCGAAAGGATGGACATCCTTTGAAATTGTCGCCCTTCTTTTCATTTCGTTCTGGGCACTCATTTTTCTTTTATTTGTTGAAAAGCAAGTGGAGAATCCGGTCATTGAGCTATCTTTGTTCAAAAATTTTGTCTTTGTGTTAAGCATCATCGTTTCAAGCCTTGTTATGGTCGGCCTGTATGGTGCGATGTTCCTCATGCCGATTTATTTGCAAAACATTCAAGGTGTAAGCCCAATCGATACAGGACTTTTACTCATGCCGCAAGCCATTTGTATGGCGTTTATGATGCCGGTTGCCGGAAAAATATTTGATAAAGTAGGGGTTATTCCTTTAGGATTGACCGGCCTTTCGCTTATGGGCGTGACGACATATGAGCTGCATCGGCTGACCGCCGATACGCCGCATGAGTGGCTTATTCCGTTGTTAATGGTGCGCGGAATCGGGATTGGGCTTTGTATGATGCCTTTTTCGACTGCGGGTATGAATGCAGTCGCACCGCATCTTGTCGGGAAAGCTTCCGCTGCGTCCAATTTGATACGTCAAGTGGCCGCTTCGATGGCCATTGCGGTGTTTACTGTCATTATGCAACAGAGGACTGCTATACATTTACAGAGTATGACAGACTCGATCCCGTTTAGTTCCGCTCAATCCGTACAGGGGCTGCTTGGGACTTCATGGTCAACGACATTAGCGGGATTAATGCAGCGTGAGGCAACAACGATGGGCATTGTGGATACGTTTGTTGTTTCTGCGATTCCTTTGTTTATTTGTCTTCCGCTTGTCTTTCTCTTTAGAAAGAAAAAAGTGAGGCAAGAAACGAATGCTTCAGAATCTTAAAGATAGAAAGGTGAAAGAAATGGGAGAAAGAAGTATGAAACAGACGATAGGGATTCTTTCGCTTAGCGGCCTCTTGGTTCTCTCGGGGTGCAGTGCGAGTGCACAAGAGGTCTTCAACGAAGATTCACCCGTATCTGTAGAAGTAAACGATGTACAAGAACAATTGATCGGTACAGGAAAAGTATATGCAGGGACGGTTACTCCAAGCGAGGAAGTGGAAATTACTTCAAAAGTGCCTGGTAAAATCACTGAAATGCCCATTGAAGTGGGTACGAAAGTAAAAGCCGGTCAAGTGGTAATCAAGCTTGATGATAAAGATTTGCGTCATTCAGTAGAAAAAGCGAATGCGGCAATCGCGGCGGCAGAGGCGAATGTGGAATCGGCAAAAGCGGCACACGAAGCAAGCATGGCACAGGCAACAACCGGTATTGTGCAATCCAAAAGCGGCGTTGTCCAGTCCAAAAGCGGTATGGTTCAGTCCAAAAACGGTATGGTTCAGTCCAAAAGCGGCATGGTTCAATCCAAAAGCGGGATCATTCAAGCGCAAAACGCGATGGTCCAGGCCGAGGACAATATTGCAAAAGCGCAAAGTGCAGTTAAACAAGCCGAAAATGGTGTTAGTGATAGCGGAATTGCATTGAAAAAAGCGGAACAAACATTGAAAGATGCGAAAACGAATCATGAGCGCATGAAAGGGCTGTATGAAGAGTCACTTGTTTCTAAAGCACAATTAGAACAAGCTGAAACGGCGGTTGTAAACGCCCAGGCCGCGTATGATAGCGCAAAAGTAGCAGTCGATACGGTGCAAGATAAATTAGCAACAGCGAAAAAGGGATTAACCGCTGCTGGAGAAGCATATGCGAACGCAAAAGAAGCATATATGAATGCAAAATCCGGTTATGCCAATGCTTCAGAAGGTTATAATACAGCAACAGAAGGGTATAGCACGGCTCAAGAAGCATATGATACGGCTCAAGAAGGGTATGCCAATGCTCAAAAGCAAGCGGAAATCGCCAAAAATGAATCAGGAATTAAGGCAAGTGAACAAGCGTTAAAGCAAGCCCAGGTGAATGCGGAAAATTCACAAGATACATTGGAAGACGCGGTGATTACCTCTCCGATCAATGGAGTGGTAGGTGCAAAATATGCGGAAAAGGGTGAAATGATTTCCACTCAATCCCCTGTTCTTGTGTTGGCCAATTTTGATAAAGTTAATATTTTAACGTATATTCCAGCGAATGAAATTAATGAAGTGAAGGCCGGCAATCAAGTACAAGTAAAAGCAACGTCATTTGATTTTGTCACAAAGGGAACAATCAAAACAGTCAGCCCGTTTAATGAAAAAGGAAAAGGCTATCCTGTTGAGGTTGAAGTTCCGAATCCAGATTTCAAACTTAAAGCCGGTATGATTGCAGACATTCAGTTAATCAAGCCAGGATCGGAGCAAGGCATCATTATACCGTCAAAGGCTGTGGGACATGAAGGCAATAAAGCATATGTTTATGTGGCAAAAGGAAATCATGCCAAACGAAGAGAAGTAAAAGTAGAAAAAAGAGAGGGTTCATTAGTAATCGTTAAGGAAGGCCTGACAAAAGAAGACAAAATCATCACAAGCAACCTGGCATTGCTTTCAGACAACGCTACAATCAATTACTCTCAAGAAGATGATAAGTAGATTTACGTACATGGTGGGATATGGATAAAAATTATCTATATCCCATTGTTTTTATTTACTTGGGGCTGTCAGAAGAGAAAAATTGCTTACTTGCAAAGAATAAACTGTTTCTAAATTAAATGAAGCGCCATGTAAAACTTAGCATTTTTTCTATCTTGTATGGCGCTTCATTTAATGAATCAGCCCAAACCGACGAGTACCATGTCGGTTTGGGCTGATCCATAGGAAAAATTTACTCCTTTAATTAATGAGAAAATTCTATCATAATAGAAATCTCAGTAATAGATTAATAGGAGGTTTCAGCTTTGAAAAAGATTTTTTCCGTTTTCATCGCTTTTCTTGTATTCATGCCGCTTCAATCGGCAAGCGCAGCTACCCAGCACACCGTTAAGTGGGGAGACACGATGTGGAAAATTGCCGCGAGATATCAAGTGGGCGTTTCAGAGATCTTAAGCAGCAACCCGCAAATCAAAAATCCGGACATGATTTACCCGGGGCAAACGATCAACGTTCCTGATTTGGGAGAAATCAAGCAGTTCGAGCAGAAAGTCGTTCAGCTGACGAACCAGGAGAGAGCAAAGTACGGTTTAAAACCGCTTGTTTCAGATTGGGAGCTTGCAAGAGTTGCACGTTTCAAATCAGATGATATGCGAGACAAAAACTATTTTTCTCATACAAGCCCTACATACGGTTCACCGTTTGATATGATCAAGAATTTCGGGATCACATATCGCAGTGCGGGAGAAAATATCGCAGCCGGGCAAAAAACACCGGAAGAAGTCGTTCAAGCATGGATGAACAGCTCCGGTCACCGTGCCAATATTTTAAACAAAGATTTCACTCACATTGGGGTAGGTTACTCTAAAGGCGGGAGCTACGGAGTGTATTGGACACAAATGTTTATGTCTAAATAATAGAAAAGCGGAGGCGACTGTTCAAAAGAAGGCCGACTAAAATCGCCACGTCCTGTGGCAACGTCGGCATGACTCACATCCTGCGAGCCCAAGGAAATAGGGATTGAACCATAAGTCGCTTTTTGCCTTATGAGGGCAAGCATCTTTTCCACAGCGAGCTAGGAGCCGCAGCTGGACAGCAAAGGAACGAAGCCTAAAAGCGCAACGTCCTGTTGCAACGGCTTCATTTGCACATCCGTGTGCTTCAAGCTCCGGCGACTGTTTAAAGAAGGCCGACTAAAATCGCCACGTTAATCACCAACGTCGGCATGATTCATATCCTGTGAGCCTAAGAAAATAGGAATCGAATCATAAGGCGCTTTTTGTTGACCGAGGGAAAAAACCGCCAAGGAACCTGATAATCTAGGATTCCTTGGCGGTTTTTTTATCTAGTCTCTGTTAAAGGGCATCGTTAATTCTCTTCTTCAATCAGAGATGCTGCCTTTTTATTGAACAAACGGAGCAGATGGAATAAGTTTAATTTGACACAAATCTTAAAGAATGGATGTTTTTTATATCTTTATGACACAAGTTGTAGAAAATCGTCGATATTTTCTGATATCTTAAAATGCTTATCTACGTTAATATTAAAAGTGTAAATAACGAGTATGTTGAGTTGCTTTTTGAGTGTGAACCCTTTAATAAGAAAGCTATGGGTGAGAGACTCCATAAAACTAAAACAAATAAAAAAGATGGACAGGGAATGAACGAGTAAACAATATAATGACTATGAAATCATACATACCTTAAGCTAAATAACGCACACATGATTTCTGTGTTTCCATTAGTTACCTTAAGGAAAAGGCAATCTATCGATTTTATTAAATATCACAACTCAACTAGATTCGGCGGAGGGATATGCGTGAGTGTAAGTTTTGAAGTAAGGCTAATTAATAATTATTCTACATTAGAAGATGAAGTTTTGGTGGAATTGGCCCACAATGGGGATGGCGAGTCATCGGATTTTTTAATCAACAAATACCGGAATTTTGTCCGCGCCAAGGCAAGAACCTATTTTTTAATTGGTGCAGATAAGGAAGATATTGTTCAAGAGGGAATGATTGGCCTGTATAAGGCCATTCGTGACTTCAAAGGGGACAAGCAGGCCTCTTTTAAGGCTTTTGCTGAACTTTGTATCAACAGACAACTGATAACAGCGATCAAAACAGCTACGCGCCAAAAGCATATTCCTCTAAACTCGTATGTTTCTCTGGACAAGCCCATTTACGATGAAGAATCAGGCTATACACTTATGGATGTGATATCCGGAGCAAATATGACGAATCCGGAAGCATTAGTCATTAATAAGGAAAAAGCTGATGATATGGCACGGAAGCTGGCAGAAATGCTTAGTGGTTTAGAAAGAAGAGTATTGGCCTTATATATGGAGGGCCAATCATATCTGGAAATTTCCGAAGAATTAAACATGCAGGTAAAGTCAATTGATAATGCTCTTCAGCGGGTAAAAAGAAAAATGGAACGATATCTGAAGACAGGAAAGGTTATCCTATAACTTCATAGTACATACGAATAGGAACAAAAGAACAGAGGGGATTCCCCTCTGTTCTTTTACTTTTCATTTGCTAATTACATAGCAAATGAAAAAATCGAATAATGGTATGGATGACGCTCATTACATGCCTAATCCTAATCAAAAAATCAAATCCATACTTGACAGGTAGGAAAAATCAGAATAATATGTTAGTAACAAAACAACAACAAGAAAAAAATTCCAGGATAAGTGATGAGCTGATTGGATCAACCAAAGGCTCATACTCTATAAAGGGTATGGGTTTTTTTATTTATCGAGTGGAGGGAGATTCCTAATCATGTTATTTCCTATTAGTAAGTTTAGTCCACATTGTCTTAATAACTGTTTTGCTGTATCTGTACAAACAAGTAATCTATAGGGACGAAGGAAAATTTTTTCGTCTTTAAACCAAGTATTCCTATAGGTATTAAAAAGATGAGGGTGGGCGAATAATATGGCAAGTGTAGATCAGGAGAAATTGGACTATATTTTAACGCTTTTAAAGAATATCGAATATGGTTCTGTTTTAATTACTATACATGACGGGCAAATCACACAAATTGATCATACAGAGAAAAACCGTTTTGCAATTACTAAGAAACAGCCGGTGAGTAAAAAATGAATGATTGAAAGGAAATATTTAAGGCTTCTTCTTTAATAAAAGTGAAGCCTATAAATGAGCACCAAAAAATCACTACAGTTTTAGAATCTGAAATTCCGATCGTGAAGCAAAAAAGTATATGTAACTAGAGCTTATCAGACGACTGAAGGCTGCTTACCTTTTTAAAAGGAGAGCAGCCTTTTTTTATTACCATTTTTTAATGGAGACAAACCAGTATCCCTATTAAAAATGATACAAAAGCAATAGTTGAAGAGATGTAAAGATGATTAAGGACAGGAACTGATAATAAGTTGGAGTTGAATATTTTAAGGGGGTGGGCAGCATGTGTTGCTGTTGTTCTGAAATCATCAGTCAATAACAAATAAAAGGAGGAGCAAAGATGAGTGTTTCAATCGAGTCGCTTAACCGATCATTTTTTAAGTCACAGCAAGAAATTCAAGCATTGAAGAATGTTAACCTGCAAATAAAGAAAGGGGAGTTCATCACCATCATTGGCCCAAGCGGCTGCGGGAAGAGCACGCTGCTGAAAATCATTGCCGGTCTAGATCTTCATTTCGAGGGGAAGGTGAAAATTGGCCAGGAGGAATTAAAAGGTCCGGGAATTAAACAAGGCTTTATCTTTCAAGAACATCGGCTCTTTCCGTGGCTGACGGTCGAAAAAAATATCGCTGCCGATTTGCCGCTCAAAAACCCGGAAGTGCGCAGAAAGGTAGATGAACTAATTGAGATTGTGAGATTAAAGGGATTTGAGAAAGCCTATCCCCGCGAATTATCCGGTGGAATGTCCCAAAGGGTGGCAATTGCAAGAGCTCTGCTACGGGACCCGGAAGTGCTGCTCCTCGACGAGCCTTTCGGTGCATTGGATGCCTTTACCCGAACCCATTTGCAAGACGTGCTGCTTGATATTTGGCAAAAGAAAGGAACGACGATGATTCTTGTCACACATGATATAGATGAATCAATTTATTTGGCCAATCGTGTGGTGATCATGAGTCCAAGGCCTGGAAGGGTGAGTAAAACGATTACGGTTGATTTACCTCATCCCCGCAAAAAGGCGAATCGTTCATTCCAGGAGTTAAGACAGCAAGTATTACGGGAATTTGAGACAGTCGATGAGCTCCACTTAGTAGAGGGATCTGGAATATAAGAAATATAACTTGAGAGATTAAAAGGTTGATAGACAGAAAGGGGATATACCCATGATGAAAAAAATAGGGATTACAGGACTCATACTAATGCTTATCTTATTAGCTGGGTGCTCTGCAAGCGAAACAAACAAGAAAGAAGCCAATACAAACGAAGAAAAAGTGACAGTCAATATCGGCATTCAACAAAGCTTGGGCCCGCTCCTTATCGCCCAAAAAAAAGGATGGTTTGAAGAAGCTTTTGCCAAGGTAGGAGCTGAAGTAAAATGGACGGAATTCCAAAGCGGACCTCCTCATTTTGAAGCGATGGCTTCGGATCGCTTGGATTTCGGCCAGGTAGGAAACTCACCGGTCGTAGCCGCTCAGGCAGCCGATATTCCTTTTAAAGAAATTTCGAATTCGAGTGACGGCTTGAAAGGAAATGCCATTCTCGTCCAGAAAAACAGCTCGATTAAAAGTTTAAAAGATTTAAAAGGGAAAAAGATTGCGGTAGCAAAAGGAAGCAGCGGATTTAATTTATTGTACCGTGCATTGGATAAAGCCGGCTTGGACCCGGATAAGGATGTCCAAATCATTCAGCTCCAACCGGATGAAGCTCAGCCTGCATTTGAAACGGGTTCTGTTGATGCCTGGTCGATTTGGGAACCGTTCATTACGTTCCAAAAGGTTGAGCATGATGCAAGAGTGTTAGAAGACGGCGAGTCATTAAATGTGTATTCACCCGGCTTTACGATTGTCAGAACGAAGTTTGCGGATGAGCATCCCGAGTTAGTTGTCGAGTTTTTGAAAGTATATGAAAAGGCTCTTAGATGGCAGGAAGAAAATCTTGATGAAGCCATTAAAATTTATGCGGAAGCGAAAAAGATTGATCCGGAGGTTGTCAGACAAGTACTCGAAAACAACCCGGCGCTTAATAAACCGATCAGCGGGGAAATCATCCAAGCTCAGCAAGAAACAGCCGACTTCCAGTATTCCATGGAAGCCATTAAACAAAAAATTGATACATCAAAGGTAGTGGATAATACGTACATTGAAAAGGCATTAAAAGAGTTGGAAAAATAGAACAATAAGTGAGGTGACTGGAGATGAATAAAACGAAGGCTATTTCTCCCTCCGCCGGACCAGTGGTAGGAGTGGGGAAACCATTTCTCAGGAAAAAGGCAAGGGGAATTTCTTTTGAAAAACAAGTGAAAGTACTGCTGAGAGGACTGATTCTTCCAGTTGTCATACTCGCTGTATGGCAGTTAATCGGTACACTGGGATTTGTTTCAAGGACGATTTTGCCCACACCGGGTGCAATCCTTCAATCGTTTATCGAGCTGATTGTGACAGGAGAGCTATGGGGGCACTTGGAAATCAGCATTTGGCGGGCTGCCCTTGGCTTTGTGCTTGGAGCGGGTTTAGGACTTTTACTAGGAACTTTCGTAGGTTTTTCCAATAAGACGGAGCAATTAATGGATCCTTCTTTGCAGATGCTCCGTACCGTGCCGCATCTGGCCGTGGCACCGCTCTTTATTTTATGGTTCGGGTTTGGGGAAGTATCCAAAATCTTGCTTATTGCAAAGGGAGCGTTTTTCCCGATATATGTCAATGCATTTCTCGGGATAAGAGGTGTCGATTCCAAATTATTTGATGTAGCGCGTGTACTGGAATTCAGCCGTTTCAAATTGGTAACGAAACTCATTTTACCGGCAGCGCTGCCTAATATTCTTCTTGGTGTTCGCCTTTCTCTTGGCGTTGCCTGGCTGGGCCTCGTTGTGGCCGAGTTAATGGGCTCAAGTGAAGGAATCGGCTACATGATCATGGATGCAAGACAGTTTTCAAATACAGAAATCGTTTTTGTGGGCATTATCATTTTTGCGGTCGTCGGAAAATTGACCGATTCAATCGTTCGTCTTTTAGAATCAAGATTATTAAAGTGGCGTGATAACTTTAACGGTGAAAATGGGGCCTCTTAAAGAGAGGGAGCAAGGGACCGGCTCTATTATTAATCCGAGTAAAATGATTGGATAACTTTTAAATGAAAAGGAGAGATTAATATGGCAAACGTCGTAATTATTTCAGGAAGTCCTTTACCCATCTCAAGATCATCGGCTGTCGCACATTATGTAGGAGAACTATTAGAACAGGAAGGAAATCAGCTTCGTCACATCAAGGTACGCGATTTGCCGGCGGAAGATTTGCTATATGCAAAATTTGATAGTCCCGCCATCCAACAGGCCAAAACGCTTGTGGCAGGAGCAGATGCAGTAGTCGTGGTGAGTCCCGTTTATAAGGCGAGCTATACAGGGATATTCAAAACGTTTTTTGATTTGCTCCCTGAAAAAGCCCTTTCCGGTAAAACGATTCTTCCAATAGCCAATGGGGGAACGGCTGCTCATCTTCTATCGCTTGAATATGCATTTAAGCCTCTCTTTTCTGTATTGGGAGCAACAGATATTGTGGATGGAGTGTTTATCGTCGATTCGCAAGTTCAATATTCGGAGACGGAGCTGACGTTTCTTTCGGATGAGGTGGAACAACGTTTACGGGCAAATGTGCAGGAGCTGGTCAGCAGATTAACTAAACAGCCAAAAGCATCTATATAGATCGATTTAGAAAATCCGACATGACCAAAGAACGGCCATACCAAATTTTCTAACCTTTGAGGGCAAATTCAAGTTGTCTCAATGACCAACTGTGAATGTCCCTGGATGGAATGAAGATGTGTCGAGTTATTAAGTGGAATATATATAGGATAAGGAGAGGATTTAGAATGGAAGTTTTATGGTTTATACCTTCCCATGGTGACGGACGTTATTTAGGAACGACAAAAGGAGGACGTACAGCTGATTATTCTTACTTCCGCCAAGTTGCGCAGGCTGCAGACCGGCTCGGCTATACGGGGGTCTTGATTCCAACAGGGAGGTCTTGCGAAGATCCGTGGATGTTAGCAGCTTCGCTTATACCGGAAACGCAGCGGTTGAAGTTCCTTGTTGCTGTTCGGCCGGGACTTATGGTTCCTTCTGTGGCGGCAAGAATGGCCGCTACGCTTGACCGCATTTCAAACGGGCGTCTCCTCATCAATGTGGTAGCAGGAGGAGACCCTGTGGAACTGGCAGGTGACGGGGTGTTTCTCAAACACGATGATCGTTATGAAGCCACTGATGAATTTTTAACAATCTGGCGCTCTTTATTGGAAGGAAAGGACGTTGATTTCAAAGGAAAGCATTTGCAGGTAGAAGGCGGGAAGTTGTTGTTTCCTCCCGTACAGCAGCCTCATCCTCCCATCTATTTTGGCGGTTCATCACCAGCGGGGCAGGCAGTGGCAGCGAAACATACAGACGTTTATCTTACATGGGGAGAACCGCCGGCACAAGTGGAACAAAAAATTAAAGAAGTTCGCCGCCTGGCTGAAGTGGAAGGAAGAACGGTCCGTTTCGGTATTCGGCTGCATGTCATTGTAAGGGAGACTGAACATGAAGCATGGGAAGCAGCCGATCGCCTCATTCAACACTTGGATAAAGATACCATTGAAGCCGCCCAGCGTGCATTCGCTCGAATGGATTCCGTCGGCCAGAAACGAATGGTGCAATTGCATGGCAGCGGTAGAGAAGCGCTGGAAATCAGCCCTAATTTATGGGCAGGTATCGGCTTAGTGCGCGGCGGAGCAGGTACTGCACTTGTCGGAGATCCAAATCAGGTTGCACAGAGAATGAAAGAATACGCTGATTTAGGAATTGAAACATTTGTATTGTCAGGATATCCCCATTTGGAAGAAGCATACCAGGTGGCTGAACTTCTCTTCCCGTTGCTGCCGTTAAAGTCGAACTCTCACGCTAATGAACAGCGTACAAGAGAGCAATTGCAGGGTGAAATTGTCGGGAATAGTTATTTTCCTGAAAAGACCAGAACCCGTTGATAACTCAATTAATGATTTCCCTTCAATAGAAGGAGTATTTTTATAAACATATGGTGGGGGAAAAAAACATGAAGAAGTTTTTCTTGAGCAAAATCACTCTCCTTTTATTAGTCTTATTGATTTTGGGGGGATGTTCATCCGTGACCGGTACAACGCAAAAAGAAACAGAAAATAAAAAAGAAATCACGCTTGGATTCACACCAGGACCTTACAGTGATCAAGTGAAAAAGGGGGTACAGCCCGCACTTGAGAAAAAAGGCTATAAAGTTAAAATTGTGGAGTTTAATTCCCCAAATGAACCGAATCCAGCGCTTGAAAATGGAAGCATTGACGCAAACGTTTTTCAAAGCACAGCGTTTTTGAATAGTTATAAAGAAGAAACAGGCGCTAAAATCAAAGAAACCTTTATTGTTCCTTCTGCACCGCAAGGATTGTATTCTTACAAGCATAAATCGGCAGAAGAAGTGAAAGATGGAATGAAAATAGGGATTCCGAATGACCCGGTCAATATGGAACGCGCTTTGCGAATTCTTGAAGAATTAGGGTGGATCAAATTAAATCCCAACCTCGATTTGTTGACCATCTCTGAAAAGGACATTATTCCAACTAAATATAAATTAGATTTTGTTCCTTTAGAGTCACCGCAAATTCCACGATCCATGGATGATCTCGATTATGGAATTATTAATGGAAACTTGGTTATTGCTTCCGGCCATAGTTTAAGTGAGGCTTTTGTACTTGAGGATACCCCAGAGCAGCACCGAATTGTAGTAGTTGTCCGTGAAGAAGATGAAAAAAGCGAGTTTGTTAAAGAACTGAAATCAGTCTATGAGTCCAAGGAATTCCAGAATATGATCAACTCAGACAATAACTTTAAAGATTTTGTCAAACCGGATTACTTTACGGAATAATTTTTCGCTTAAAACCAACTAATTTCATAAGAATAATAAGAAAAAAGGTGGGTAGTATGATCACTTATACAGACCAATATAAACAAATGTTGAAGGAATTAAAAAAATTAACACCCGACTTTCAGAGAAGGGAGCCGCAATTAGATGAATTAAGTTCTTTTCCATTCAAAAATGTTAAAGAACTAAAAGAGATTGGGTATACCTCCTTCACGCTGCCAAAGGAATATGGCGGCGGTGGAGCGGGTCTCTCTGAATTTTTGCGTTGCCAAGAACAAATTGCTAAAGGCTGCGGCTCGACCGCATTATCGATCGGTTGGCATATGGGAACCGTTCTGGAGTTTGGGGAACACCGCCAGTGGAATGAACAAATGGCCGACTTTTTAGCGGAGGAAATTCGGCGCGGTGCGCTTATTAATACAGCGGCCAGTGAGAAGAATGCAGGAAGCCCTTTGCGCGGGGCGAAGCCGACAACGACGGCCGTGTTATCTTCCGACGGCAATTTCTATGTTCTTACCGGGGAAAAAACGTTTACTTCTGCTTCGCCCGTGCTTGATTATTTCTTTGTAACCGCCTCTATAGAAGGAGAGGAATCGACCGCAGTATTTCTATTGTCTCGTCGTTCAAAAGGAGTGTCGATCCATGAAACGTGGGACAGCGTCGCCCTTAGGGGAACAGCGAGCCATGATCTAGTTCTTGAATCTGTAGAAGTTCCGGTGAGTCATTTAGTCGAATTCAGCACATCTGAAAACATGAATCGCCGAAAAGGATGGCTGCTTCATATCCCGGCATGTTATTTGGGAATTGCCGGGGCGGCCCGGGATTATGCCGTGAAATTTGCGGCCGAGTATGTGCCGACAAGCCTCGGCAAGCCAATCGGGACGCTGCCTTCCATGCAGCGGCAAATTGGAGAAATGGAAGTTATGCTCCTTTCATCGCGAGAGTTTTTGTATAGCATAGCCGCTCAATATGAACAAAATCCTCAAGGAGATTATCAATCGGATATAGCGGCAGTAAAAACATTTGTGACAAATCATGCCATTTCAATCGTTGATTTGGCCATGAGAATTGTCGGAGCGCGCAGCTTGTCCGAAAAAAATCCGCTGCACCGTTATTATCAACATGTTCGGGCGGGTCTTCATAATCCGCCGATGGATGATATTTCATTTAAAATGTTGGCTGAAAAAGCACTAAGGGAAATGGGGAGGAATAACATTGATCAGTTTGCGAAATGTAAGTAAATGCTACAAAACAGCAGACAGCGAGTTTCAAGCGGTTTCTCCGCTTTCTCTGACGGTAGACGAAGGAGAGATATACGGAATTATTGGCTTTAGCGGCGCTGGTAAATCCACGCTGCTCAGGGTAATCAACCTGCTTGAAGCGCCGACAACAGGGCAGGTGTTTGTGGATGGGGAGGAATTAACGAGCTTGAAAAGAAAAGATTTGCGGGCCACCCGCAAACAGATTGGGATGATATTTCAGCACTTTCATCTCCTCCATAATAAAACGGTATTCGAGAATGTCGCCTTGGCGCTGGAACTGGCAGGTCAGAACAAAGACTATATTCGCGAACGGGTTCTCGAATGCCTCGATATTGTCGAGTTGACAGATAAAACGGATCATTACCCGAGTCAGCTGAGCGGGGGACAAAAGCAGCGGGTCGCTATCGCAAGAGCATTGGCCAACAAGCCGAAAGTACTCCTATGCGATGAGCCGACCTCTGCCCTTGATCCGCAGACGACGAAGAATGTGTTGGATTACTTGAGCCATATTCATAAAAAATTAAATTTGACCATTGTGATCGTGACCCATGAAATGGAAGTAGCCCGAACATTGTGCAGCCGTGTGGCGATTATGGAAAAAGGCAAAATCGTTGAAGAACTGAATCTGTCGGAAAAGAAGCCTCCGGCGACAACGATCGGCAAAATCCTGCTTGGATACGAAGAAATGAGGAGTGTTCATTATGTTTGAGAATGTTGTTTCACTGCTGCCGGAAATCTGGCTGGCTGCTTTGCAGACCATCTTCATGGTTTCAGTATCAGTGGCCATAGGTGTGCTGCTGGGAACACCGTTGGGGGTGTTTATATTTTTAACAGGAAAAGGCGGGCTTCATGAAAAGAAGATTTTCCATAAAGTGATGGATTCATTGATTAATATTGTCAGGTCTTTTCCCTTTATCATTTTGCTCGTAGTATTGATTCCTTTCACACGGATGGTGCTCGGAACAACCATCGGGCCGCTTGCTGCGTGTGTGCCGCTTTCGGCAGCGGCCATTCCTTATTTCGCCCGTTTGGTGGAAGGTACGCTGCGCGAGGTACCAAAAGGCGTCATTGAAGCAGCGGAAGCGATGGGTGCTTCCACCATGCAGATTGTCACAAAAGTTTTGCTCGTGGAAGCACGGAGCGGATTTGCCCTCAACGTGACGATATTGACCGTCAGCTTCATCTCCTACTCGGCAATGGCAGGTGTGGTCGGCGGAGGCGGAATCGGCGACCTGGCGATTCGTTTCGGCTATTACCGCTTTCAGACCGATGTCATGATCGTGACAGTGCTGCTATTAATCTTTCTTGTGCAGATCGTTCAGATTTTTGGAAACCGTATTGCCCGTAAATTGGATAAACGATAATAAGGAAAAAGAAAGCATGTCTTCTTGCGAAAGGATGAACAGTATGAAAAAATCAATGATTGTTTATGATATGAAAAGAAATTTTTTCATTTATGGAAGAATCATAGAGTGTCAATCTCTTTTTAAAATAAGAGATGAGAAGAAATTTCCTTCACTGGCAGCCTGAAAACATCAAATCGAGGAGGATATTCTTTATGCAGAAAACCAATTCAAGAATTCAGGATATTCACATAAAGAAAAAGAAGAGATTTTTAGAAAAGAGCGAGTATCTGAATCTGCCTGATCTACATTTCTATAAATGGTGCAACACACAATTCGGATTGAACAGAGGTGTGTATAACACGATCGACATGTGGCTTTATGAATATGGAATAAAAGATATTCTCTCACGGCGAATCCATGTTGTGGCGTTTTTAAGATTTGTAAAAGATACAGACCTGGAAGTTGATCCACATAAATTTATTCGTTTTGGAAACGGAGGACTGATCAAAAAGCTTAATGAATTCATTTAGAGGAAGATTTTGTTAAATTCCAGCTTTTTTATTTAATGCTTGAGAGGAGAGGTGAGCATGAAGTCACTATTAGTTGTCGGTGGAGATAAGCTTGGCAACATTACAGATAAGCTTGAGCAGCAAGGATTTAAGAAAGTCATCCATTTAAACGGACGAAAATCAAGGATGGTCCAAATCAATATACCAAGAAAAGTAGGTGTGATATGGGTTCTTACCGACTATGTTAACCATACGGCCCGAGGTAAACATCCATCCACTCTTGAAGCAATCTGTACAAAAGGCTTTTCCAATAGATACTAAGACCAATAAATGATTATTTAAAATGGACTTAAAGTTTGTATATGGCATCTCTTAAGCTTTTGGTGAAGAGAAGCAGTATATCCAAAAGTAAGAAAGTCCGTTTTTTAACACACTTGACAAATAGGAATAATTGATTTATATTTATGTTAATTTTTTAGGTTCAAAAGGATGCTGATCGGATCACCGAAAGCTTGTACCGTCGAAGAGGTATGGGTTTTTTTATCGTATGTTCAATTGTATATCAAAATTCTTATCAAGAGAGGTGGAGGGACTGGCCCTGTGAAGCCTCGGCAGCGGACTCTATTTGGAAAAGGAGTACTGTGCCAATTCCAGAAAGCGATCATGCTTGGGAGATAAGTTGAGACATCTGACTTTTTCATGTAATAGATGAGCCTCTTCTTGTAATCCGGGAAGAGGTTTTTAGTTTGACAGAAATAATTGAAGCTAATCCAGTTAGACGAATCAACAAATGCTTCTCCCTTTATAAAACTTATTTATTATTCAAGGGAGGATAAACGATGGAAAATTTATTTCGTAAGGCTATAGAAAAGAAGAGGAACTTCCTCATTAATAAATTAATTAGCAGAGGAATTTACAAAAAGAATGGCGTTCATTTATTTGAATTAACTTTAAGTGATTTAGAAGAAGAGTATAATAAAATAGGAAACAATAAAGGAGAATAGATGGGTATCAATAATTTTGATTCCAGATTTTCCGCTTTAAATCGCACTAAATAAATAGGAATTATAAGAATTAGTATTAGAACATTAGATAAAGGAAACTGTCATCACTAGGGTCTTACTGCCCGTTAATGAGGGATAAATATTCAAAAGCCGATCAGTCGACCGAAGGCCGTATCATTTCGTAAATTGTTGCGAAATGATACGGCCTTTCTGATGTTTTATCATTAAGGTTTGTAAATATAGTTAAACGAAGGTCCCACTTTAAATCGATGAGGATATGCATTCCTTTATTGTGTTTTAAATCCGCTGAGGATCACGTTGTTCCTCCTGAAAATACAGAGTATATTATAGAACACATCGGATCGGACAAAAAAGAAATGGTTACCCTCTTCAATTCCTATCATGTTACTTCTATGGACAATGATAAAGAGATTATCGTGGAATATTGTCACCGCTTCATCGAGCAGCAAGTGTTGGGGGAAGCCAAAACATGACTGGAAAATTGAGACATGGGGGAAGCCATCCACTTAAATGGACGAAGGGTTAAGATGGTCCAAATAAAAATCCCTAAAAAGTAGATTGGATGTTGATTCTTACAGATTATATTCACCATTACGAACCTATTCATTATTCAAAGGAGGTTGAATAATGGGCAAAGTATTTCGTGAGGCGATAGAGAAGAGAAAAATTTTTCTTATTAACCAGTTAATCAACAGAGGGGCTTACAAAAAGAATGATACACATTTATTTGAATTGACTTTAAGTGATTTAGAAGAAGAATATAATAAAATGAGAAATAAAAAAGAGGGGGTAGATAAATACTCACAGAGAGAGGTTTAATCTGTTAATTCATACTTGATAAATAGGAATTGCAAGTGATGATATAGAGAAAATAAGTTCAAATTAAAGGTTGAATACGTCTCCCAAAGGCACGATTATTTTGCGGTCTCTGCATAATAATCGTGCCTTTCTATATTTTTCATTATGAATGACTGAAGCCTTTAAAATAATAAAATAAAAACATAGTTGACAGGTAGGAAAAGTGTGTTTATTATTAGCAATAACAGAAAATTCATTTACATAATAATTTTTCATTGAAGTATTAATTATGAAAAGAAAATCGGGCAGCTGATCAGACAAACTGAAGGCACCTTACTCACAGACTCTTAGGGTAGGTGTCTTTTTTGTAGAATAAAAGCATTGTTTTAAAGAATTTTTAGCCAATAAAAGGCATGAGGGGGACAAATATGAAAAAACTGATTGTTTTAGCATTTGTAGGTTTTTTTGCACAATTAATTGATGGGGCATTGGGGATGGCTTACGGGGTTACATCATCATCTCTTTTATTGGCGTTTGGCATTGCACCGGCGGTCGCCTCTGCTTCTGTCCATCTTTCTGAAGTCGTGACAACGGCTGCTTCGGGAGTATCTCACATTAAATTTGGGAACGTGGATAAAAAACTGGTGTATCGACTGATTATTCCAGGATCGATCGGCGCTTTCACAGGTGCCTGCTTCTTAAGCAATTTGCCTGGTGATATCGTTAAGCCGTACGTGTCGACTTTCCTTTTGCTTCTTGGTTTCTATGTTCTTTTTCGTTTTTTGTTCAGATTTCAGTCTAGTGAAGAAAAGGATGCAAAGCCATTATCAGCGAAACAATCCATTCCATTAGGATTAATTGCCGGCTTCGCGGATGCGACAGGAGGAGGAGGCTGGGGACCGATTGCGACACCTATTCTTTTATCCAAAAAAGGAATGACAGCGCGTAAAGTAGTTGGAACAGTTGACACGAGTGAGTTTGCCATCGCTGTTTCCGCCACTCTCGGTTTTATCATTTCGTTAGGGTGGGAAACCGTGGATTGGCTTTGGGTTGGAGCCTTGATGCTTGGAGGGATTTTTGCTGCACCGCTCGCTGCATGGCTCGTTCGAATCGTTCCAGCTCAGTTAATGGGTCTTTTAGTGGGAGGTTTTATCATTTTAGTCAATGCGCGCACGATTTTAAGTACATGGGTCACAAATGAAGCATACTACCCTTTTATTTATGGTTTCCTTTTGCTTGGCTGGGGAGCGGCTATTTTGTTCGGCGTTCGTAAGATGAAAATGAACCAGACGGTTGAAAAAGAAAAAACAAAATTAATCAGCTAACCGGTCCATCTTATTAAATGAAGAGTGAATTTTATTTAAATTCCGAGTTAACTCATTGGATAGATGTGAATAATATAAAACTAAGATTCGAAGTTCCTTAGATTGCAATATCCATTCAAAACCGAATCTGGCACAACATTCATGTCATAGCACAAAGGTGTCACCACCTCCAAGTGAATAGCCATATTTAATCAAGAATGGATCATAAATATTGCCGATCAGTCATACTGAAGGCTGCTTGTTTTTAATGGGCTTTGTTAAGCCATGTTGGTCAAATATCGGTTTATTCATATGAAATAGATATTTCGTGTGAATGAGTCGACACCAACCATGGACTTTAACGTGGCGTTCTATTAAAAACCAGGCAGCCTTTTTTATATGAAAAAATAGATAATGAGAGGGGATTCAATATGTTACATGTTAAAAAAGCGGCATCCAAGTTTTTACTCGTGTTAACTCTGTTAGCGGTCGTGCTGGCCGGGTGCAGCAGCAATCAGACTAGTAACCAAAGCAATCAGAAAGAGGAAGAAAAAAATAATGAAGGGGCTTCGAAAAAAGAACCGGTCGAGTTATTGAATGTATCGTATGATCCGACCCGTGAGCTTTATCAAGACTTTAATAAAGAATTTGCGAAATATTGGGAAGAAAAAACAGGGCAGCCTGTTACAATCCAGCAATCGCATGGTGGTTCAGGGAAGCAAGGGCGTGCGGTCATTGACGGACTTGAAGCAGATGTCGTTACATTGGCATTGGCTTATGATATCGATGAAATTGCAAATGCGAGAGACTTGATTGCAAAAGATTGGCAAACGCGTTTACAGGATAACTCGACTCCTTATACGTCAACCATTGTGTTTCTTGTTAGAAAAGGAAATCCTAAAGGAATTAAGGACTGGGATGACTTGACCCAAAAAGGAGTTTCCGTCATTACGCCTAACCCGAAAACGTCTGGTGGAGCACGCTGGAACTATCTTGCGGCCTGGGCTTATGCAGAAAATAAATTTGCAGGTGACGAAAAGAAAGTAAAAGAGTTTGTGAGCCAGCTATATAAAAACGTTGAGGTTCTGGATTCTGGTGCACGCGGTTCGACTACGACATTCGTTGAACGAGGCATTGGTGATGTCCTGATCGCATGGGAGAATGAAGCATTCCTGACACTGAATGAATTAGGAAAAGACCAATTTGAGATTGTGGTTCCATCTATCAGCATTTTGGCTGAACCACCGGTGGCAGTGGTTGATAAAGTGGTAGAGAAAAAAGGAACAAAAGAAGTCGCTGAAGCCTATTTGGAGTATCTATATACAGACAAAGGCCAAGAGATTGCAGCTAAGCATTACTATCGCCCGCGAAACGAAGCCATTCTTGAAAAATATGCCGACCAATTTCCGAAAATCAATTTAGTGACTGTCGACGAACATTTCGGCGGATGGAAAAAAGCTCAAGAAACCCATTTTAATGATGGCGGGACTTTTGACGAAATTTATCAGCCGCAATAAAGGAAACTACTATCAGTGGAGGGCTCTTATCCTCCACTGATGGTTAATTGATCTTATCGGGCTTGTGGGGGCAATAATTCCCTACTTGCGATAGCTTGAAGGAGAATTTTACTGCCTGTTAGGGCGGGATCACCAGTTTTTTTTATCAAATGGATCGTTACAGAAACTTTTGGTTTTACTCGTTTCTCCATGACGATTCATTTGATGGGTGTCTCAAAACCACATGTTTTCTGTGGTTTTGAGACACCCATTCCATCTAATCTATCCTCCATCATTGAAGAGGTGAATGTATGATTCATTTACAAAGGTTAAAGATCAAAAAACACAGCATTTTACCCGGTTTTGGGTTGTCCCTCGGATTCATCATGCTGTACATCAGCATCCTCATTTTATTGCCTTTATCCATGATCTTTTTCAATACGGCCACAATGGGCTGGCCGAAGATTTGGGAAACGATCACGGAACCGAGGGTCGTCGCTTCTTATAAACTGAGCTTCGGGGCATCTTTTGTCGCTGCTTTCATTAATGTGATATTCGGAGTGTTGATTGCCTGGGTTTTAGTCCGTTATCGTTTCCCGGGCAAGCGTATTGTAGACGGCCTTGTTGATTTGCCTTTTGCATTGCCAACCGCTGTGGCAGGTATCGCTTTAACGACCTTGTATACGGAAAACGGCTGGATTGGTAAATTTCTTGGATTTAAAGTGGCATTTACTCCTCTTGGAATTACCATCGCTTTAACATTTATCGGATTGCCATTCGTTGTTCGCATGGTGCAGCCCGTTTTGCAAAACTTCGATCAAGAAATGGAAGAAGCATCGGCAAGCTTAGGGGCGAATCGTTTTCAAACCTTTGTAAAAGTCATTTTTCCGGAGCTGTTGCCGGCTGCCCTTACAGGTTTTGCGCTTGCCTTTGCGCGAGCTCTCGGAGAATACGGTTCGGTCGTCTTTATTGCAGGCAATATGCCGATGCGGACAGAAATCACTCCGCTCTTGATCATGACAAAGCTTGAACAATATGATTATGCGGGAGCAACGGCGATTGCAGCCGTTATGCTCGTTATTTCTTTTATTCTCTTATTTTTGATTAATTTATTACAATGGTGGACAAATAAAAGGTTTGCCCATAATTAAGGAGGGTACGTATGGCCGGACATGTTCCAATGCAGCATCAGGGTACAACGGTGACTCACACGAAGACAACAACCGAACCGTTCTGGATTCGCTCGCTGCTGATTGTGGCCGCATTAGGATTTTTAAGTTTATTTCTTGTTTTACCGCTTGTGGCCATTTTCGTAAAGGCCTTCGAGAAGGGGGTGGAAGTATACCTAGCTTCTATCAGCAGCCCCGATGCATTAGCCGCTATTAAACTAACATTGCTTGTCGTCCTGATTACAGTTCCGCTTAACGCCATATTTGGAGTGGCGGCAGCCTGGGGAATTACGAAGTTTGATTTTAAAGGAAAAAATATCTTGATTACGATTATTGATCTTCCTTTTGCCGTTTCTCCCGTCATCGCAGGATTAGTGTTTGTGCTGTTATTCAGTGCACATGGTTTATTTGGCCCATGGCTGTTCGAGCATGATATTAAAATCATTTTTGCCGTACCGGGAATTGTGCTTGCGACCTTGTTTGTAACCCTGCCCTTTGTGGCACGTGAATTGATTCCGTTAATGCAAGCGCAAGGGTCGGCTGAAGAAGAAGCATCTTTAACATTGGGTGCAAGCGGATGGAAGACGTTTTGGTTCGTGACGCTTCCCAATATTAAATGGGGCTTATTATACGGGGTTATTTTATGTAATGCCCGGGCAATTGGGGAGTTCGGTGCCGTCTCTGTCGTATCGGGGCATATTCGCGGCATGACCAATACGATGCCGCTGCATATTGAAATTTTATACAATGAATACCAGTTTTCCGCAGCCTTCGCTGTTGCGTCATTAATGTCCATTCTTGCGATTGTGACATTGATCGTCAAAAATTCCATTGAATGGAAAACGAAACAACCATTCGACTCTCGCAGCCATTGATAAGAAGGAGGTTTCTCAGGTGAGCATCCAAATTAAAAACATTTCAAAATCGTTCGGCTCATTTAAAGCCCTTGATCATATTAATATCGACATCCAAACAGGCGAATTAGTAGCCCTTTTAGGTCCATCGGGATCCGGAAAAACATCGCTTCTTCGCATTATTGCCGGATTAGAGGCAGCAGATCAAGGAGCCATCCTTTTCGGGAATGAAGATATAACACATATTGGCACAAAAGAACGGAAAGTAGGCTTTGTGTTTCAGCATTACGCCTTATTTCGCCATATGAATGTGTTTGAAAACATTGCTTACGGTTTAAAAGTGCGACCTAGAAAGATACGCCCGTCCAAAAAACAAATAGAAGAAAAAGTGAATGAATTGCTTCGGCTAGTGAAATTGGAAGCTTTCGCCAACCGCTATCCGTCGCAGCTTTCAGGAGGGCAAAGGCAGCGTGTCGCGCTCGCAAGGGCATTAGCGGTTGAACCGAAAGTTCTCTTATTGGATGAACCGTTTGGCGCGCTTGATGCTAAAGTTCGCAAAGATCTTCGGCGCTGGCTGAGAAGATTGCATGATGATTTCCACATCACGAGTATATTCGTTACCCATGACCAAGAAGAAGCGTTGGATGTAGCCGATCGTGTCGTGGTCATGAATGAAGGAAGAATTGAGCAAATCGGAAGTCCGGAAGAAGTGTATGATCATCCGAACAGCCCGTTCGTCTATGATTTTTTAGGCAACGTCAATTTGTTTCAAGGCCGTCTTCATAAAGGGAAATTGCATCATGGCAATGTTGAAATCGATGCACCGGAATTTGCGGAAATGGAAAATATAAAAGCGATTGGTTATGTTCGCCCCCATGACGTTAGTGTCGAGCGGGAAGGAAAATCCAAAGAAGCTGTCCAGGCAACAATCGTTCATATCCACGTCGTAGGCCCAATCGTTCATCTCGAATTAAAAAGAAATGATACGGGTGAATTTTTGGAGGCCGAGCTGACAAAGGAGCGTTATCGCGATTTAAAGCTAAAAACAGGCGAAGAAGTATTTATCAAGCCTAAGCAGCTAAGAGTGTTTATACCGGAGGATTATTCAATTTAGTATCCATGCCATTCGAGGGGAATAAGGGGATGTGCATATCAAGAATTTCTAAATGTGAGGGGTTTCCTTCCTCCATACACTGATGTGATGGTTAGTTGGAGTTATCGGGTTGTTTTTTCAGCCCGATTTTTGTTTGCAATTTCGACAGATTGGAAGCTTGCGAGAAATGTACGTTACAAATCAGGTGGTCTTCAGAATAATGAGATTAGTTGTACTAACTTGATGCTTCCCCCATATACTTCGAATAGAACAGTCACAAAGGAGGATATATATGGAGTTTCATCAAGTGTATGATCCAATGGGAAATCCTTTTTTTTCTACGGTTTTGGCAGCGGTTCCAATCGTGACATTGTTGTATTTGCTCGCTTTCCATCCTCACAAGGATAAGTTGGGTAAAACCCATTATGGAATTGCAGCGCCAAAGGCTGCGCTTATTGCAGGAGTGATTACCATCCTTATGGCAATATGGCTAGTGGGAATGCCGGTTTCAACTACCTTAGCCGCATTTGGTTACGGCTCATTCTTCGGTTTGATGCCTATCGGCTGGATTGTCGTCGCAGCTATGTTTTTGTATACGATTACATTGGTTACTGGTCAATTTGACATTGTGAAATCATCCGTTGTTTCGTTATCTTCTGACCGACGCATCCAAACACTTCTTATCGCGTTTTCTTTCGGTGCTTTTATCGAAGGTGCAGCGGGATTTGGGACTCCGGTCGCTATAGCCGGAGCATTGATGGTTGGCCTCGGATTTCGTCCTATGGTTGCAGCCGTTCTTTGTTTGATTGCTAATACGGCACCGGTTGCTTTTGGGGCTGTAGGGACGCCAATCATTACATTGGCTACGGTCACTGGACTTCCAGAGATGGCTTTGTCCGCCATGGCAGGACGCCAGCTTCCTTTTTTCTCTGTTATTGTGCCATTTTGGCTCATCGCCACTATGGTGTTCATGCATAAAGGAAAATGGAAACAGGTTATGGAGATTTGGCCGGCAATCGTGGTCACCGGTGTTTCATTCGCACTAACCCAGTTTTTTGTTTCCAACTATATTGGTCCGATGCTTGTTGATATACTGGGTGGTCTCGTTTCTATTCTTGCTCTAATTTTACTTCTTAAAGTATGGCAGCCTAAAAACAAATTTTATTTGCCTGGAGAAGAGGAGTCCATGAAGTCCCTCGAGCAGGAAGAAACTAAGTATAGCTCAAGTCAAGTAGCAAGGGCTTGGACTCCATGGGCCTTCCTCACGATTTTCGTATTCATGTGGGGGCTGCCTCAATGGAAGGCTATTCTGAATTCCATCAATATTTTTGGCATCAAATCATTATATAGCATTCCCGTGCCATTTTTGGATCAGCTTGTTTTCCGCAGCCCGCCTCTTGCAAAGGAGTCCATACCGGAAGCCGCTGTATTTTCCTTTAATTGGCTCTCGGCAGCGGGCACAGGAGTATTTTTTGCAGCGGTGTTAAGCGGATTGTTCCTAAAAATGGATAAAGAACAATGGAAACTCTCGATTGTACGAACGGCACAAAGAATGAGAACGCCATTAATAACGATCGCCTTGGTTTTGGGCTTAGGATTTACAACGCGTTATTCCGGGTTGGATGCCATCCTTGGCCTTGCGTTTACTAAAACCGGTGCACTTTATCCATTCTTTGCCGCAATGCTGGGCTGGCTGGGGGTCTTCCTCACAGGAAGCGACACTTCTTCCAATGCTCTTTTCGGAAGCATGCAGCGGATTACAGCAGAGCAGCTGGGACTTGATCCCGTACTCATTGCCGCATCTAATTCAACTGGCGGAGTAATGGGAAAAATGATTGATGCTCAAAGTATTGTCGTAGCGACCGCGGCATGCTATGAGGATCGTAATGAAGGTGCCAATGCCGTTGGTCCAATATTCCGGGCGGTCTTCTTCCACAGTCTTGCCTTAGCCGCCTTGATGGGAATTTTGGTCATGTTGCAGGCTTATGTATTCCCGTGGATGATTCCGGCGTACACCTTATAAAGAAACCTTAACGTAAAAGGAATAAGAAAATCCTGGACTATCTGTTCCACGTATTCAAAAGGAGATAGAGGAAGAGATTGTGAGATTCATGGAGAAATAATTAAGGAAGAATATAAAACGTCGTGAGAATCTTGGTAAAACCAGGGATTTCTCACGACGTTTTTTAATTTAACGCTTTGCCAACGAACAATGTTGGGGTCCTTTATTTTTGCTGAATCATATCGGGAAGGATGCATTTAAAAGGGACGGGAGACGAGAGGACGATAGATGTATTGGCGTTTCCGAACGGAAGCAGTGAGTCGATAAGTTTACTCAGGTGATCCATACTGGGAACGGCAGCTTTGAGCAAATAGCTGATAGAACCGGTCAAGCGATGGCACTCGATAATATTGGGGTTTTCCAAAAGCCATTTCTCAAAATCCGTGTACGATTTTATTCGAAGATCGCTTAGCTGAATATAGACGAGCACATCTCGCCCGACGGCTGCAGGAGATACACGTGCGCTGAACCCGTCAATAACTCCTTTTTCTTGTAATCGGTTTAGGCGTTCAGAAATACTTGGGCGGCTGAGGGCTAATTCCTTGGATAATTTACTTATTGAGGTTCGTCCATCAAGTTGGAGAAGTTCGAGTAGACGAATATCAAGTTCATCCATAAATATCACCAGCTTTCAAAGTGAAGGTAAAAGGGTGTAAAAATATTCAAAATGTATAAAAAAGGTTGAAAACTAATTCTGTTTCGTATGTTATTCAACGCGTTTCTATAATATCCTTTTATATAAATAAATACGTTTATTTACAGTAAAAGTGCTAAAGACAAAGAAATTTCGGTTATGATTCATGACTGCTCAAACCCTTAGTGATTTTGCCGTACAAACTTATGGAAAGGGGAGGATGGGAATGGCTTTAAATGCAATGGAAAAGACATTTTTGAAAACGCAACCATTTGGAAGGCAAGAGAAGAACTTATCAGAAATGTACCAGGTGTTGTCTCCGGAGGGAGAAGTGATAGAACCAATCGAAGAAAAAATTGATGAAGCCCTTATGCTGAAAATGTATGAAAGTATGCTTTTGGTCAGGGCATTTGACCGAAAATCAGTTAACTTGCAGCGGCAAGGACGAATGGGAACCTATGCTCCTTTTGAAGGACAGGAGGCTTCTCAAGTTGGAAGCGCTTTAGCGCTGTCGCCGAAAGACTGGCTGTTTCCGACTTATCGTGATCATGCAGCGGCTATCATCCATGGGCAGGATATGTTCCGCGTGTTTTTATATTGGATGGGGCATGTAGAGGGATCGCTCTGTCCGGAAGGAAAACGAATGATGCCTGCTTGTGTTCCAATTGCCACTCAAATGGTTCATGCTGTGGGAACAGCTTGGGCAAGCAAACTTAAAGGTGAACAGGATGCAAGTATCGCTTACTTCGGAGATGGTGCTACTTCGGAAGGGGATTTTCATGAGGCGTTGAATTTTGCGGGTGTATATAAAACTCCAACTATCTTTTTCTGTCAAAATAACGGTTACGCCATCAGCGTGCCTTTTGAAAAACAATCTGCCTCCAGAACGATATCCCAGCGTGCTGCTGCTTATGATATCAAGGGTGTTCGGGTAGATGGAAATGACATCTTTGCAGTGTGGCTGACCGTCAGGGAGGCTATCGAAAGAGGGCTCAGAGGTGAAGGCCCTACCTTAATTGAAGCCATTACTTTCCGTTACGGAGCCCATACTACAGCAGACGACCCGAAGAAATATCGTGATCAGGAAGATACTTCAAAATTCTGGAGGGACAATTATGACCCGATCAGCCGCCTTAAAAAATTTTTAGAGAAAAAGGGACTTTGGAGCGAAGAGCAGGAGGAACGGGCATTACAACAAATCAACGAGAGGATCGATGCCCATCTGCAAAAAGCGGAAAGTTACCCTAAAGCTGATCCGCTTGACATGTTTAATCATGTTTATGCTCAAATGCCATGGCATATTAAAGAGCAGCAAGAAGAGTTGAAACAAACCTTGAGAAAGGATGTGAAGAAGGGATGAGCCGAAAATTGACCATGCTCCAAGCCATTACAGAAGCAATGGATCAAAAACTTGGGCAAGATGACCGAGTGATTTTGTTGGGCGAGGATATTGGAATCAATGGCGGGGTTTTCCGAGCAACAGAAGGGCTAATTGAAAAATACGGATCCAATAGAGTGATAGATACACCTTTAGCCGAGGCGGGCATTATCGGGTCTGCTATAGGATTGGCCCTTAATGGGCTGATCCCGGTAGTTGAAATTCAATTCCTAGCTTTTATTTATCCCGGATTTGAACAAATCGTTTCCCATGCCGCTCGAATGAGATATCGTACGCGAGGGCAATTTGAAGTGCCTCTTGTGATTCGTACGCCATTTGGCGCTGGAATACGCGGACCTGAACTTCACTCAGAAAGCGTTGAAACCTTTTTTGCCCATACTCCCGGCTTGAAGGTGGTTGCACCGAGCAGTCCATATGATGCGAAAGGACTCTTGATTTCTGCCATCGAAGATCCGGATCCCGTTCTCTTTTTGGAGCCGACCAAACTGTATCGGGCTTTTAAGGAAGAAGTACCTGAAGAAATGTACCGTGTACCGATTGGCCAGGCGAACGTCATCCAAGAAGGAAGTGATGTAACCATCTTTGCTTGGGGGGCCATGGTAAGGGAAGCATTGAATGCAGCGAAAAAGATCGAAAAAGAAAACGGATGGAAGTGTGAGGTTATCGATCTTCGCACCCTTTATCCGCTTGACCGGGACACGATTGTACAATCCATCAAGAAAACAGGTCGTGCGCTAGTCGTTCATGAAGCCCATAAAACAGCAGGGTTAGGGGCGGAGATTATTTCGCTTATCAATGATGAAGCCCTCGTTTACTTAAAAGCGCCAATCAAGCGGGTGACTGGTTTTGATGTTCCAGTTCCACAGTTTTCTGTAGAAGAGGAGTACTTACCGACAGTTGAACGTGTGAAACAGGGAATCATGGAAACCATTTTATTTTAATTGACGGCAGAGGCTGCTTTAGGGTATGCGATTCATATCGTGAATAAAGAATCGGTACATTCTCGGAATCCCCAACATTCTTGAAATCTTTCAAAACAATAGGTGTTTTTGGACTTGTCAGGCTGAAGGGTGGCAGATCCAAAAGCACCCATGTTTACGCGGTCAATCAACATAGTTATTCCTTAAAGATAGAAGAAACTCTTTTTAATAGAATGTCTTAGAATTTAGTTGGGAAAGGGTCTCTTTATCGCAAATAACGAAAAGCTGTGCATCATCAGGAATTCGTTCGTCTAACCTTTGATTGATATGAAGATCACCGCGATCTGCTACGAGAGTGGCTCCTTTGTTAAGAAGAGCGATAAAAGCATCACGATACGTTCTCCATTCATCTTGTTTAGGAATCTCATACATCGCTTCTTCATACTGTGTGCTCATAAGTTCAGAATACATGTGGGTGACTCCGTGTGAAAACAACGATCTTACCGCTGCATGGGAGATCATTTCTTGTGTAGGAATAAACTCATCCACCTTTACACGCTCGAATAAACGAATATGCCTTTGATTGATTACCTCTGCGGTGACATGAATAGACGTATTCGTTTTTTCTTCAATGGAGGTTATGGCAGTGGCAACTAATAATGTCTTTCCATCAACTAGTAACGGATCTTTTGTGGCATAATTATCTTGTGTGATTTGATCGGCAAAAATAATAACGCCTTTCGCCTTAGGCAGATTTGCACGGAATAAGGTCTCTTCATCGGTAGCATCCCCGCGAACATAAAATAGACGCTCATCCACCATAGGAGCTTTTTCCAAGTTATCAATCATGACAATATCCATACTTTCGTCAGACTTAAAGATTTCGTCGATCGCTGATTTTGACTTATCACTCCATCCAATCAGAATGATATGATTTTTACCTGTATATTTCATTTTTCCACCAACTTTAAATTTTTCGATTAGATATATAGAGTCAATGACTTTCCCGATAAAAAGACTAACAAGCCCGATGCCCGTGATATAAAGGACGATGGTAAATGCTTTTCCAAAATCGGTGACCGGTGCATAGTCCCCGAAACCAACCGTAGCAAGCGTTGTAAGAACCCAGTAAACAGAAGTTAAATAAGATTCGAATGTCTTTGGCTCGATAAATAAAGCAACATACGCGGCAGCTAATATGTACAAAACGACAAATGGCAAAAAGATTCTGCTTCTTAACTTTATCACGTAATATATGATTTTTTTAACCGTCATTCCCATCAATATCAATCCTAGTCTTTGAGTCATCGATAAAGTTACATTTCCCAGATTTAACAATGAATTAAACATAGGCGTTAAAAGTATTTTTCACCTTATGTAAGAAAGAGTTGTTATATAATGATGGGCTCTTTTGCAGTCAGCAAATCAAGGATTAGCCTCCCTAAATAGGATAGAGGATTACTCGAAGTCAAAAAATGTAGCTGAATTACTTAGAAGGATCATTAGAGAAAATGATTTTTAATCATGTACAAGTAAATAGGAAAAAAGCAATGACAGGAAACCGAGTAGTGATTATCTCCCTGTAAACAGAGAGTCGATGGCTAGTGTGAATCGACACAAAGATAACACGAATTACACTCCTGGAGCTTTCTTTGCGAACTGATGAGGCAGCAAAGAACGGACGAACCGTTAATCGTTGAGTGGAAGAATGATATTCTTCAATAAGGGTGGTACCGCGTGCAAAAACCACGTCCCTTTTTTGGAGGGCACTGAAAAACTTACGTTTTTGAAGTAGTGTTTGTTTTTCAAACAAAATAGGTCAATTCCTGTTCGATTTTTGAACAGGAATTGACCTATTTCTTTTATATTTAGTTACTTTTCTTCTTTCATCAGTGTGAGAATGCGTTTGAGGTTGACTGCGAAAATAGCTGTTGCTCCTTGAATTTCCATACCAATTAGACCCGCCGATGATGCTTCATCATACCCGTGTCTGTGTTTGAGCTCACTGTTCTTCGCCTCAATTTTATATCTTTCTTTCGCTAATGTTTTAAATTCTTCACTATTTTGAAACGCTTCTTGTTCGCGATGCTCGGTTGATTTAATTGTAACAGAATATGTCTTGCTTTTTGCACCTTCCTTGTAACATCCGTTACGGAATGGACATACCTTACATTTTTCGATATCAAACATATAAGTGTCTTTTTGATTTTTATTAATGCCTTTCTTACCTGTACGTGCCTTGCGTATAGCTAAATGTCCTGCTTTACACACATACATGCCTGCATCTTTATTAAATTCAAATTCATCCTCTTTTTTTCTAGTACCTTGTGTGATATTAGGATTTAATTTCGCAACTAATTGTAGTTCCATTTGATTCGCATATTGAATATTTTCTTTTTCTGAGTACGCTGTATCCCCAATGACTGTTTCTATCTCTATGCCAGTTGCTTTACTTTTCTCGACTAATTCTTGCAGGTATTTCCCATCACTTTTTTCACCAGTTGTGACAATCGCAGCCGTAATAATACGTTCATCGCTCATCGCAATATGTGTTTTAAAACCAAAGAAAGAAGAATCAGCTGTTTTATGTCCGACACGAGCATCAGGATCACTGGAAAAGCTAAGATGTTCTGTGTAATCTTCCACGACTTCTTTTAATACATTTAACTTTTCTTTCACAGCCGGAATCGTAGCGATTTGTGGTTCCATTTCTACAATAGAAATGATTTCATGGCAATAATCTACTTCTTCTTTTACTTCACTAGAAGTGGGCTTTGAGGGGAATTTAGTTTTCATCGATTCATCGATTTGATACACAGCTTTTCGAACATTTTTTGATTTCTCTTGTAAAAATTCTTTCGGTGATTTTTGGGTATAACGTGATTTTGTATGTGTGGCATCGACGATAATGGTTTTACTTTGAATGATTTCTTTTTCTCGTGCAATCTCAATTGTTTTTCCAATAAGCATGTCTAATAAACTCACGTCTTGAAGACGCAATTTACGAAACTTCGTTAATGAACTTGGATTAATAACAGGATCTTCAGGTGCCATATCTAAGAAGTATTTAAACGACATATCATATTTTGACCGCTCAACTACATCAATATCAGATAAGTCAAAAATAGACTTTAATAATAAATACTTAAACATGCGAATCGGCGGCACGGCATTGCGTCCATTATCAAGGCAGTATTTATTTTTTAGTTCTTCCAAAATGAATGAAAAGTCAACGAGTTCATTGATTTGACGAAGCATATTGTCTTTGGGGACAACAATATCGTAAATTGCCATAAATGGACTAAGATTCAGAGAAGATTGATTTGAAATCATTTGGATACCACCTACAATAGTAATATCCTTAGTATAAAACATAAAGGCAGTGGAAAGTTCGACTACATCAAACTTTCCACTGCCTAATTTAAAATTTGGACTTTTTCAGTGCCCTTCTTTTTTGGGATGTGGTTTTTTATATTGATTTTTGGGGGGAATGAAGATGAGTAAATTAGTGGGACAATTAACAGCGGAACAATTAACAGAACTGAAAAGACAAATGGCCATTTACAGTCAAGGTGTACAAGAGATTATTCCAATGGAAGAATTAGAAGACAAAGTAGCAAAATCCATTATTGAAAACCGACCTTTGAAAATTAAATTAGGCTTAGACCCATCTGCACCGGATGTACATCTAGGTCATACGGTGGTATTGAACAAAATTAGACAGTTTCAAGACAATGGTCATACAATCCAACTGATTATTGGGGATTTTACCGGAAAGATTGGAGATCCAACGGGTAAATCAGTCGCCAGAAAACAATTGACAGATGAAGAAGTAAAGCATAATGCGAAGACGTACTTCGAACAATTCGGAAAGATTGTCGATATGGACAAAGTGGAACTTCATTACAACTCCACTTGGTTATCGAAATTGAATTTTGAAGATGTCATCCAATTGGCTGGAAAAATAACGGTGGCAAGGCTATTGGAAAGGGATGATTTCGAGGAACGGATTGCTTTTGGAAAGCCGATTTCTTTACACGAATTCTTTTACCCTTTAATGCAGGGGTACGATTCGGTTGAATTGGAATGCGATATTGAACTTGGGGGAACAGATCAGCATTTCAACATTTTGATGGGACGGCATTTTCAAGAGAAGTTTGGAAAAGACAAACAAGTAGCGATGCTAATGCCTCTATTAGAGGGACTCGATGGGGTAGAAAAGATGTCAAAATCGAAGAAAAACTACATCGGCATTGATGAAAGCCCGCAGGAAATGTACGGGAAAGCAATGTCAATCCCAGATGAGTTGATGAACAAGTACTTCGAATTGGTAACCGATTTACCATCTGACCAGATTCAAAAAATAAAAGAAGAACTAAAAGCGGGCACATTGCATCCGAGAGATGCGAAAATGCTGCTCGGCAAGACCATTGTAAGAATGTACCATGGGGAAGAGGCGGCTGAACAGGCGGAACAGCATTTTATCTCAGTCTTCCGGCAAGGATTAATTCCTGATGAAATTCCAGTGGTGCAGTGGGAAGGTAAAGACGAAATAAATGTAATCGACTTACTCGTTGATTTGAACATGTTACACTCCAAAAGTGAAGCTCGCAGAATGATTGATAATAGAGGCGTCAGAATAAATGGAGAGAAAATAGAAGACCCTCAATTACAAATCTCCATCGTCAACGACTTAATAATACAAGTTGGCAAGCGTAAGTTTATTAAAATTAAGATTTAAATAGTATGAAACACAAAATATCCTTAGAACCAAAGGTTCTAAGGATATTTTGATGGCCATCAACGAATATTGGATGACCATATACCTTATATCATATCAATATGAGTAATTTTCCAATGTTCATTCTTAATAAGCGCTTCCAAATTTTCTTTATCTTCTTTCTTGAAATACTCGATGATTTGCTTATGTTGTTCATTCATTTCTTCTAATACCACAAAAAGTTTTTCTTCGTCTTTGCTTAAATAAATCTGTCTAACAAAGCTGTTTTGTAAAGAAGCGAGAAGCTCTATTACTGTATCATTGTTACATTTATTAATATATACCTTATGGAACTCGTTTTGGTATGTTTGATAATCTGGATAATTTTTTTCTGAAATGGAGAGGTCTATTTTTTTAACCAACTCTTCCATTCGTTCAATATCACTTTCCGTGAGATGCGCTATGGATAATGTGGCTGCCAGGGCATCCAGCACACCCACAACTTGAAAAACATCGAGCTTTTTCTTTGTATCAATTTCTTTAACGATAAAGCCCTTTCGAGGAAAATATTCAAGTAAATTTTCTGAAGCTAATTGTATCAATGCTTCCCTGACAGGGGTTCTGCTTACTTCTAATTTCTCACTTAACGCTACTTCATTTATCTTATGATTGGGAAGCAAAGTTCCATTCTGAATTTCTTGAGCGATATGATGATATACATGATCTTTTAGTGATTGGTATCTCTGTCTGATAGTACTTCCCCCTAACTTAAATATTGCTATGATTTATTATACAATATACAATATAAAATTGAAAATTCTTGCATTTTCATATTAGTAGGAATTTCTCGATTCTTCAATGTCTCCAATGCTTTTGAATATAGTACTCTATGTTCATATGTAGTGAATCGATACATAGAAATTCAGTTTTAGACGAATGGAAGGAATGGGGAAGAAGGGAAGCATTATAGTTTTATAACATGTTGATGATTATGAAAAGCTAGACCGTTTAAGCTTGAAAGTATTTTTAAGAGTAAATAAAAGATTGAAAAAGTGAAAAGTCCAGTGTATTATAGTTCAATACGATAAATATTTCTGACTATTCCGTACATTATACAATATATTATATAACGGAAAAGTGTTCAGTTATTCGAAACCCTTACGAAGTATCTTCATAGAAAGAAGGATGCATAAGGATAGGCAAGGAAGGAGGTTACTCATTATACAATATACAATATATTGTATAAAGGAAACTTCCATCAGTGGGGGTTCCTTCATCCCCCACTGATGGTTAGTTGATCTTATCGGGCTTTTACGGGCAGTTATCCCCCGCTTAGACTTCTTCGATTTCTCTCAAGTTTTGAAGTGGGGGCCTTACTGCCCGTTAATGCGGGACAAATTAAAATATTGCTGACAAAGCAATGAAAATTAGAGGGGGAGAAACATGAAGGAGCAAAACTATCAAAATATGCAAGACGGGACAAAAGCGGTATGGGCAGGAGAAAAAGAATCTCTCGCTTACAATGCAACCCAAGTTCCTGTGGTGCTTAGTGTAGCCTACAATTATGATGACGTAGATGAGTGGCAGGAAGTGGCCCTTGGAAATAAACCCGGCCATATCTACAATCGCATGACCAATCCTACTGTTCAAGCTTTGGAGGAAAAAGTAAGAATCCTCGAGGGAGCCGAGGCAGCTGTTGCTTTTTCATCAGGCATGGCCGCAATCAGCAGCACGCTCTATACATTTTTAAGACCGGGAGACCGGGTTGTGTCGGTTAAAGACACATACGGGGGAACGAATAAAATCTTTACCGAATTCCTGCCGAATATCGATGTAGATGTGCAGTTATGCAACACAGGGAACCATGAAGAAATTGAAGCTGAAGTGGCCAAAGGATGCAAGGTTTTATATTTAGAGTCTCCTACTAATCCTACGATGAAGATTACGGATATTGAGAGAATGGTGAAAGCCGGAAAAACGGCAGGAGCATTGGTGATCATCGATAATACGTTTGCTACTCCCATTAATCAAAATCCGCTTCAATTAGGAGTGGACATTGTCATTCATAGTGCCACTAAATTTTTAAGCGGACATGCTGATGCGTTAGGCGGTATGGTATGCGGCTCCAAAGAACTGATGACCAAAGTTTATCATTACCGGGAAATTAACGGAGCGACGATGGATCCATGGTCTGCCTATCTTATTTTAAGAGGAATGAAAACGTTAAAGCTTCGAGTGCGGCAGCAAGAAAAGAGTGCAATGGAAATCGCCAAGTATTTACAAAAGAAAAAGCATGTAGAAGCGGTGCATTATCCTGGATTAGAAACACATCCGCATCACGATATTGCCAAGAAACAGATGAAAGGTTTCGGAGGAATATTAAGTTTCGTATTAAAGGACGAGATGGATGCCATAAAAATTTTATTGCCAAAATTGCAATATGCCAATAAAGCCGGAAATCTTGGAGCGGTCGAAACGATATATGGTCCGGCAAGAACGACCAGTCATGTGGAATGTACGCTTGAAGAACGCAAAACTCTTGGTATCCCGGAAGGTTTGGTTCGAATCTCAGTAGGAATCGAGGATACGGAAGATCTTCTTGCTGATTTAGAACAAGCTTTTGCCCATCTGGAATCACAAATGCCAGTTACGGGCAGACGCAAATAAAGAGATTACTAAATAAAGGGGGAGACTAGATGCTGGAAGCAAATAGTACCGATCAAAATCAGTTGAAGCGCTCAATGAAAAGCAGGCATTTGTTCATGATTTCACTGGGCGGTGTCATTGGAACGGGTCTTTTTTTAAGCTCAGGTTATACGATTAATCAGGCTGGGCCGGGCGGAACAATTCTTGCTTATTTGGTAGGCGGGCTGATTATGTATCTTGTCATGCTGTGTCTTGGCGAATTAACTGTCGCTATGCCGGTAACCGGTTCGTTTCAAACATATGCGACAAGATATGTGGGTCCTGCCACCGGCTTTACCATTGGCTGGCTGTATTGGCTTTGCTGGGTGGTGGCGGTAGGTTCGGAATTTACCGCATCCGGCCTATTGATGATGAGATGGTTTCCTGATACGTCAGTATGGATATGGAGCGCACTCTTTGCAATCATTATTTTTCTGTTGAACGCCTTTTCTGTCAAGTTTTTCGCGGAAACCGAGTTTTGGTTTGCCGGCATTAAAGTCATTACGATTATTTTGTTTATCATCTTAGGAGGTGCAGCGATGTTTGGCCTCATTCCTATGAACGGTCATGCAGCTGCTCCGATGTTTTCAAATTTTACCGGGGAAGGAGGCCTTTTTCCGAATGGATTCCTTCCGGTCATCATCACCATGATTTCCGTAAATTTTGCCTTTTCAGGAACAGAGCTCATCGGCATTACTGCAGGTGAAAGCGAAAACCCCGAAAAGGACATTCCGCGAACGATTCGAAATGTCATTTGGCGAACGCTGTTTTTCTTTGTTGGTGCCATATTTGTCCTATCTGGGTTAATTTCCTGGAAAGAAGCGGGAGTCATTGAAAGTCCGTTTGTTATGGTTTTTGATAGCATAGGAATCCCATATGCTGCTGATATCATGAACTTTGTTATTATCACAGCTTTGCTGTCCGTAGCCAATTCCGGTCTGTATGCATCTACCCGCATGTTATGGTCTCTGTCAAACGAGAAGATGATCAGCCCTCTCTTAGGCAAGGTAACGCCAAAAGGAGTTCCGTTCAATGCTTTGGTTGTCAGTATGCTGGTTGCCTGCTTGTCATTATTATCTAGTGTAATGGCACCCGATACGGTTTATGTAGTGCTTGTGGGTATATCCGGATTTGCCGTCGTTGCAGTATGGATGGGAATTGCTTTATCACAGTATATGTTCCGTAAACAATTTCTTAAAGCAGGCGGGGATATTAGAGATCTGAAATTCCGTACACCTTTTTACCCTTATGTACCCATCGCTGCTTTTATGTTATGTTTCGCTTCTTGCGTGGGTCTTGCTTTCGACCCGAGCCAGCGAATCGCGCTGTATTGTGGAATCCCGTTTATTGTTTTATGCTATCTTTTCTACTACATAAAAAATCGAGAAAAAAAGAATCAAATTGATTCTGACGGTGAATCTAATCCATCTATTGAGAATGTTAAATAGTGCAAGAAATCTATTAAACTTAAATATACTGCTGATACTAAAAGATCTAGTGCAAAAGCGGAGGTACTACGATGAATCCTATTGAAAATATATTGCAGCAATTCCCGTTGATGATTTTGGACGGTGCGATGGCGACCGAGCTTGAGCGTCAAGGCTGTGATTTGAACGACAGCCTTTGGTCGGCAACCATTCTCATGGAAAATCCGGAGCTTATTAAGCGAGTACATATGGATTATTTTACAGCGGGTGCTGATTGTGCAATCACGGCCAGTTATCAGGCCACTGTCGAAGGTTTTGCCCGGCGCGGTCTGAGCGAGGCTGAAGCGCTGCGTCTTATCGGAACATCCGTTCAGATAGCCGTCACAGCACGCGATGAATTCTGGGGAAAATTAGAGAACCGCTTAAATCGGCCGAAGCCTCTAGTAGCTGGTTCAGTGGGACCGTATGGGGCATTTCTTGCTGACGGCTCCGAATATCGAGGCGGTTACACGTTGACTGAAGAGGAACTGATGGATTTCCACAGGCCCCGTATGAAAGCGTTGATTGATGCCGGCGCCGATATTCTGGCCTGCGAAACCATCCCATGCCTGCTAGAAGCCAATGCTATTGCCAGATTGCTAGAAGAGTTCCCTGGAACTTATGCGTGGATCAGTTTCAGTGCGAAGGACGGACTGCATATTAGCGATGGAACACGAGTTGCAGAATGTGCAGAATGGCTGGATCAACATGACCAGGTGGCTGCAGTAGGCATAAACTGTACACCGCCGCAGCATATTCTTTCACTGATCAAAGAAATACAAAACCATACCGTAAAACCCATTATCGTCTATCCGAATTCAGGGGAGCAGTACGATGCAGTCACGAAAACTTGGCAGGGGGCATCATCCGGAAAAACTTACGGCGACAGTGCCCATCACTGGTATGAACGCGGCGCCCAATTGATTGGGGGATGCTGCAAGACAAAACCAGAAGACATAAAGGGCATTGCTGCTTGGGTGAGGAGTTAATAAAAAGGGACTATTTACTAGACCATTGCTTCTTAACTAACATCTGATTAGAATGCAGTACCAGATAGGAAAGAAGCTGCCAAGCCTTTAACGGTAGGGGAGTTTAAACAATTAATGAATGAGCATTTTCTCAAACTGGCGTCTCTCAATCAAAGGATACTTTCACCAGCCTCCACTACCCAGCAGGGGGCAAATGATAATCCAAATATATTCCAAGAAATTAATGAGCAACAGCAGCAACATCCTAAATATTTTCAATAGTAAAGAATTTGGTGTGTTAAAAAGTTCGGGTTAATTTAACCTGGACTTTTATTTTTTTGGCTCTACAACCAATCAATATAAGAATCTTTAATTAAAAATGCTGCTTTAAATGTCAGTAAGAATGGAAAAAGGGAATAAACAATACTTTTCTTGCAGTCCATATTGGAGAAAATCAATTTTATAATACATTCTTTCTTTGATGTGATTCATAAAATGTGCAACCCTTCTTACTGACATGTGTTTTATAAATAAATTTTTAGTACTTGGGGTATGGCAACGATTTGAGGAATGAAGGGCCACTATGTATGGAAAACAAAACCAAAAATCAAGAATTAGATGTTTAATGTCAATAAAGTTGTTCCAGAAAAGGGCGCGTTTATTTAGGAACGCTTCTTTTTCATATATCAGGCCATTATATTGAATAAAAGGTTGCATAAAACCTCACTTTTTTATATAGCTAACAGGATTCTGAAGAAGGCGAAAATATTGATTTATCAACGAGGTATAAAATTCTGCATAAACAATAAAAAATGAACAATCGCGCCAATCTCTTGATTATTAATAGGTCTTGCGTTTTTTTGCAACCTTTTTATAGTGATTCATTATGTAAATTAAAATGAATAAGATATGCATTAGTGAAAACATGAAAAAACTGTCTCTTTCCCGTCAAAGTAGCTTTTCAAAGGAATTAAAATCAAATTTAAAATAAGGAGTAATTAATCAAACTATAGTTCAAAGCTACAGTTGGTTGTAAATGAATAATATAGTTGTTTAAAAAAATAAGAGCCGATACTTTTTGATAGTATTGGCTTTTGCTATATCCGAGACAATTAAGTAAAAATAATTGCTACTCGGATATCTCACTAAAGAGCATAATATTAAAGAAAAAAATATAATAGTTTTATAAACGATATAATAATATAATTGTGTAAAAAAGGATGAGTATCATGCCGATTAATTCTTTTGAAAACTATCCGATGAGCTGGAAGCCATCCATTGATAAAACCAAAAAGCCAATTTATCAAGTACTCGCAGAGCAATATTCTGATAAATCTTGTCTCGCACTATAAGAAAATATAACTTCAAGGTCGGATGGATTCTATATAAAGAAAACTAGGCCTTGTATCTAAAGGCTTGGTGCTAGCCAATTTCTTTTTATGATTACAGAAGTTTAATTGTTACATATTGAATATAAGAAAAAGATATGAAATAATTTTATTAGGAGGGATTTAAATGACATTACTTACAGAGATTCTTGAATACAATAAACAATTTGTTGAAAATAAGGAATATGAAAAATATGAAACGACTAAATTTCCTAATAAAAAAATGGTGATTCTTACATGTATGGATACTCGACTTGTTGAATTATTGCCGCAAGCGATGAACATTAAAAATGGTGATGTAAAGCTTATCAAAAATGCAGGAGCAATCGTTTCACACCCATTTGGAAGTGTGATGCGAAGTATATTAGTTGCGGTTTATGAGCTTGGAGCAAAGGAAGTTGCCATCGTGGGACATCACGGTTGCGGGATGAAAGGGTTAGAACCTGATTCTTTCTTGGAAAAATGTGAACAAGCTGGATTAGATAAAGAAATCATAAACACCTTAACTAATGCAGGCATTGATATTAAAAGTTGGTTAACCGGATTTCAGACAGTTGAAGAAAGCGTCGAACAAAGCGTTAAGATGGTCAAAAATCATCCGATGTTCCCGAAGGATATTAGTGTTCATGGGCTTGTCATCTGCCCGGAAACAGGAAAATTGGATATAGTAGTAGACGGATATGAGTGCTAATTAGTTGAAGGCAAGATCTTTCTTAATATTGTTGTTATCTGGCTCATAATACGGATAAAGTTAAAAAGCCCGTGAAATTTATAGAATTTCACGGGCCTTTTTGATTTTCTTAAATCAGTGTTATGTAAACTCAGTTGGCAAATATATATCTAATTTGTATGTCCAAGTTGGGGAGATTACTTGCAGATACTTTGAAGTTTTTGCACCAGAACCTTATTTTCTATGCAAAAAAATTACTGCTATAAAAGATATTTTTTAATTTTCAAAAACAACTTTGTCCCTGATTGCATGAACGTCGGTACTGGGCCTTACACTACTTTTGTTTAAAAAGTGTGTCAAAAATATAAACGTTTATAAAAGATTTTTGTCACCTTTTTAAAACTTGATTTTACTGAGTTTGATAGCTTTATAGATTGCTCTGTTTACAAAGGTATACCTTTGTAAACGATACAGTTAAATGCTCCTGACAGTGGTGAAAATATCAACATTAACGTTTAACAGAGCCATTTTTTAATAATGAACATTCCTAAAATGCATATCTAGATATGCATTATTTCAATTTTTTTAATAGTTGGATTCGGGTTAAGATAAATGAAAGAAATTTCAATTCCACAATGATAAAGAGAAACTATAAAAAATCGAATATATCGTTTTTTTACTGGCTTCTTTTTAGCAAAGAAGGGGAGTGTTATTTGTTAAAGTCAAAGGTGTTTTAGAGACAAAAGGAATACTTAATAGGCATGGTCATTCTATTGTGGCAAGCGAGGATTTTGGGTGAATTAGCACTTGGATGTTGTTTATAAGAGCGCGGTCATTAAAATTTGGGGGGATTTGGGTGAAAAAATTTATATCTATTATTTTAATGGGAATGATGATTGTAAGTTTAGCAGCTTGCGGCGGGAATTCCACTTCATCGGATGCTAACTCAACGAAAAACGGCGGAGAAGCAGATGGCTCAAAAGCCAACTATCCGGAAAAACCGATCACTTTTGTAGTGCCTACGGGTGCCGGAGGAGGACTTGATACGACAACACGAGCGCTGACAAAGGTTCTTACGAACACTAAATTGGTCAGTCAAACGGCCACGGTGGAAAATAAGCCGGGCGGAGGACAAGTTAAAGATATCCCTACCTACAAGGAGCAAGGAATTGATGCGGAATTAACGAACTGGCGAGGAATTTTCGGACCGGCGAATATGTCAGACGATGCGAAAAAATACTGGGAAGAACAAATTAATTCCTTAGCTGCAACAGAGGAATGGAAGCAGGAACTTGAGAAACAAGGATGGCAGGATGGTTATATGAACTTCGCTGGTTCTAAAAATGAGAGGATTTTAACAGTTAAAATATATATACCATTCACAGACAATATCTACTTGCTAAAAGTATAAATTTTTCCATATAATTACCATATAAGGATGTGAAATGGAAAATGGAGTTTTATTTAATCGGGGAATTTTCAAAAAATAAACAAAAATATCAATACCTTAAGAGTGTGGTATGGAAAAAATATCTTGAAATCTCACCACCTGACAGCGGGTGGTCACCGGATGTATAGTGAAGATTAATTATTCGAGGTTTTAACTATTAAAAAAGATTAACAGAATGATAAAAAAACAATGTGATATTGTCGTGTTTCGACTTCCAGACAAAAAGACGATTTGAACCGGCAAGTGAAAGCCGTCAAACAATATATGATGGCTCGTGGTTATTCCTTCGAAGTTATAACGGATATTGGAAGCGGAATGAATGATCAGAACAAGGGTTTAAATAAGTTGATCGATTCGATCCTTCTCGGAGAAGTGGAGCGCGTGGTTGTTTTAGACAAGGACCGTCTAGTCCGTTTCGGTTTTGAGTTAATCGAAAACATTTGTAAAAGACATAACGTTTCCATTGAAATCATCGATCAAACACCTAAGACTGGTGAACAAGAATTGGTGGAGGATTTGATTCAGATGGTCACCGTTTTTAGCTGCAGGTTACAAGGTAAACGTGCAAGCAAAACCAAACAAACCCTCAAGGAGGTGAAAAAACTTGAAAACGATGAAAATAAGGGTTAAAGATCGTCAATTTGTTTCGTACGCAAAAAAGAAACTCTACTCAACGAAGCATTTCGAAAATATGCTCCTTATTTTAATCCATCAGGATGATAAACAAAACGACAAAAAGATGTTCTACCACTTAACCAATAGTTCTGTTATGCGTGCAATTATAACAGGTAATAAAGGCGGCAAAGATGCAGAGAAAGTAGAACTTGTTCGCAACCATTATCGAAACAACGAACTAATGAAACAGTTAATCGAAACAGGAAAAACATTAAAAATCCATAACTTGGTGGAAACTATTAAAGAAGTAAAAAAGAATTATAAGTCCTATTTCACGAAGTTAAAAAACGGAGATACAACGGCAAAACCTCCGAAACCAAAAAAGTTAAACAAATTGAACCACTTCACTTTACATACGGACAGTTATAAATCTCATACGTTTAAAAAGAAAAATAAGATTGGGATTAATTTGTCGGATAAAATGCGTTATACGCATGTCAAACATAGTGCGTTGAAAAAAGTGGTAGGTCGCCTTGAAAACATCAAAAATATAAATATTCACCTTTCTAATGGTCATGTTTATCTTCTGATCGCGTATGAAAATGCAGCTCCAAAGGTAGAAGAAAACTTAGCGTACAAAGCAGCTGCTTTAGATATGGGAGTGAACATCTTGGTCGCTCTTTTTGTAGAAGATGAAAAAACACCTTCCTTACTAATAGATGGAACCCCTTTTAAAACCTATAACGCAAACTTCAATCGTTTGATGGCGAAAGTAAATGAAACGATTTCAACATCGAAAAGTGTCAATCGAGTCTCATTTTTACAAAAGTATCGTTCTTTTTTATACGAAAAAAGAAATAATTATTTCTTTAGTGAGTTTCACCAAATGTCTACACGTATGTTGGAATTCTGCCAAAAACAAGGTGTGACACACTTAATCATCTCTAGAAACTTGGCAGAGTTAAAGAACAATGGGGAAATCAAACTTCGCAAGAAAGCGAAACAACCTTTTGTTCAAATTCCCTTTATTCAATTGTTGAAAAGCCTGATGGATAAAGCACCAAAATACAATATTCACATTTCAGAAGTCGACGAAGCTTATACCTCTAAAACTTCTTCTATCAGTGCAGATATTCACGAAATTCAATCGTTAGCGCAAGAAAATACCCCACTTACAACTAATGATTACAAAGGTAGTCGTGTTGAAAGAGGCTTATTTAAAGATCAAGTGCTAAAAAAGATCGTACACGCAGATGTGAACGCTTCAAGAAATATTTGTTTTTTGGGATCGTGGAATGAAAAGGACATATCCATTCCATTCCCCAAACTCTGCAATCCGATCGTAATAAAAAGCGACCGCAAGTTTGTACAACTAATCGCAAATAGCTAAGTCGGATAAGAAGGTACGTATCGCCGAAAGGCAAAACGCCTACCTTAACGCATTGGGAAGTATCGATTAGTAGGTTTTAGTAGATATTTTCTAGCGGGAAGAATATCATCATTAACGAGGAGGCCTAAAATCACGTATGGGCGGTATTGAAACAAAAGCAAAATCAGCAATGGCTGATGTTTTCAAAAAACATAATCTAGTAGTAGAAGTCATTTGATCAACTATTTTAATGATAAAAAAGGAGAGCTAATGATGAATATTGTAAATCAATTTCAAGAAATTCCAACAACTTGCATATCTGATGCCATGCAAGGCCTTAATAATTTAGATTCAACTATCAAGCCATTAAAAGATGAATATCGAGTTGCAGGGCGGGCTTTTACTGTCAAAATGCCTGTAGGTGACAATCTAGTCTTTTTAAAAGCGATTAGAGAGGCGGAGCCAGGAGATGTCCTAGTCGTGGATGCCAAAGGAGATACATACCGTGCTATTGCTGGCGACTTTATTGTAGGGATGGCACAGACTTTAGGCATTAAAGGAATTGTTGTGGATGGTGTTATCCGCGACATTGAAGGAATTAAACAATTGAACTTCCCGGTTTTTTGTAAGGGGACAACAATAGCAGCGAGCGGAAAAGCAGGACAAGGGGAACTGAACGTGCCTATCTCCTGCGGAGGAGCGACTATTCATCCAGGGGATATTATTGTCGGTGATGCGGATGGTGTTGTAGTTATTCCACAGGCAATGGAACAAGAGGTTTTGGATAAGTCCGCCCAAAAACTAGAATTCGATATAAAAAGAGCTGAAAAGGTTTCTGGAAATCGAGACGAAATCATAAAATATCTAGACGACTTTCTTTCAAAATAAGAGAGTTTCTAAGGGGAAATTCATTAGCGAAAAACGACAACAGCTGGAATAATACAGGATTGAAAGAAAACGATAACAAGGGACAGACGAATGGGAAATTTTCGTCTTGTCCCTTATTTGTATTTTGTTTGCACAGAAGCTCATTGAATTACAGATTATATACATCTAACTCTTGGATAAACTGAACAAATGCTTGGACAACATTCAACTCTAAAGATTCTTTATAATAGAACATCCATGTCTTTTGAGTTAACTTTTTCCCTTCCTTATCTGTCAAATAGATTTTGTGGATATCCTTTATGCCATGTAAGAAAAGAGAAGGCATAATCGCATACCCTAATCCGTTCAAAATCATTTCCTTACAGGTATCACCTTGATCCACGGACATGGCAATATATGGAGACTGGGAATAGTGCTCTGTCCACCAATTTTCAACTAACTGTTTATATAGTTGATCTGTTCGATAGTCTATTCTCGGTAAATTAGGAAGATCCTCAAGCTGAATTTCATTTTTAGACGCGATACACAATTCTTCTTCAAATAATAAATGTTTTTGATCAGGCCAACTATAATCTCCACGAATAAAACCGATATGTGAAGTTTGTTTGATCCTCTTATTTCTAAAATCCTATCTATCGTCAAAGGTGATCCGTTGAAGGTAGTACTAGGAACCACAATTCTCTCAAGCCTAGTTGCTTTGGATGGAGACGGCACCACAACTTATATCATAACAGTTTCGGCGATGTTACCGCTTTATATCCGTTTAGGTATGAACCCGCTCATCTTAACCTGTGTATCCATGATGGCCTTTGGGGTAATGAATATACTTCCATGGGGAGGACCGACAGCAAGGGCCATTAGTGCATTAAAACTGGATGCCAATGAAGTTTTTCTTCCTCTTGTACCAGTTATGCTGGGTGGCATTCTATGGGTTTTATTCACAGCATATGTTTTAGGCAAAAAAGAACGTAAAAGATTGGGAGTTCTAGATATCGATATGTCACAGCATTTTTTAGCACAGGAACAGCTAGCTGTGGCAGTAGAATCAGATTTAAAACGCCCTGGATTCATATGGTTCAATTTATTATTAACGCTTTCTCTTATCGTGGCACTTATCATGGGCATACTGCCTTTGTCAGTATTATTTATCATGGCATTCGCACTGGCTTTATTAGTGAATTACCCTAATTTGGACATACAAAAGAAAGTGCTTTCCACTCATGCTGATAGTGTAGTAATAGTTGTTGCCTTAATTTTTGCTTCAGGTGTTTTCACAGGAATACTTTCGGGAACACATATGGTTGATGAAATGGCAAATAGTCTCATCTCCATTATTCCTGAACAGCTTGGGTCGTCCTTTGCACTTATTACAGCTATTACAAGCCTCCCGCTGACCTATGTAATGGCAAATGATCCTTATTATTTTGGAGTAGTACCTATTATAGCTAAAACTGCTGCGGCATATGGAGTCGATCCAGTTGAAATTGCACGAGCTTCTGTACTCGGGCAGCCTATACACGCAATGAGCCCGTTAATTGCTTCCACTCATTTATTAGTCGGAATGGCAAAGGTAGATTTTGGAGAACATCAAAAATTTATATTAAAGTGGGCAATTGGAACATGTGCAGTCATGATTATTGTTGCATTACTGACAGGGGCCATTTCTTTATAAATTTTTACTAATTTCGATTTCAGATAACTCCTGGTTATATCAACAAAGAAATGAAATTATTTTAATGCAACACTAGTGAATCTACTTATGTACTAGATTAGAATTTATAAATTCTTGATTATTTATGATTAAATTGCAATTCTAACAATTAGTTAAATATTTTGGAAGCAAAAGAACCACCCCTCCGCTTTTTCTAAAACTAGAAATAGAATATTGTACGATAATAGGGTTCTATGATAATGTTTAGTTGGAAAAGGGGGAGGAAAAAATTGAAAAATCAGCTAAAGATATACATATTATTCTTTGTTATGGCCATTGCTTCTACTTTTTTTAGTATAAATGCAGAGGCGAATAGTGATTTAACTAAAACGGTTAATCGTCATCTTTATGGTACCAATTTCTCAATGGCTCTTCGTGATTTAAATACTGGAGAACTTGTCTATGAGTACTACGGGAACAACGGTATTAAACCTGCTTCAACTTTAAAACTATTAACTGCTGCAACAGCTTTAGAAGTTTTAGGGGAAGATTATTATTTCTCAACACAAATGTTAATGGATGGAAAGATTCAGAACGGGATTTTGCACGGGAACATTTACCTTCGTGGCGAAGGTGATCCCACTTTACAAGTAAAAGACTTTGTTACCTTTAGTAATACATTAAAGCAAAAAGGGATTAAACAAATAAATGGGAACATTTATGGAGATGAAACTTGGTTTACAGGAGATCGTTTATCGCCAGGTATTTTGGCAAAAGATGAAACCTATTACTACGCTGCTCCCATTTCAGCCTTAACTACTTCACCAGACAATGATTATGACGTGAGTACAGTCATTGTTACGGCTAAAGCTTCAAGAGTAGGTTCTGCACCAAGTATTTCGGTACAACCAAATCTAAGTGGACTAAGACTGATTAATAACGCCAAAACAGTTAAAGAAGGAAGTAGAAATACATTAGGAATTGAAAGGAAATATCGTACAAATCAAATCATCATTTCTGGTAACTTGCCACAAGGAAGCTCTAAAAAAGAATGGGTAACAATGTTTAACCCTACATTAAGTACACTGAATTCATTTAAAAATACGCTTGCTGCACAAGGCATTAAATTCGCCAATGGCTCTAAAGTAGATTATGCAACTGTGCCAAGCAATACTGTATCTTTAGGTACAAAACGTTCCCAAACATTAAAAAGATTAATGCCAAACTTTATTAAATTAAGTAATAATGGGATTGCTGATATATTAGTAAAAACATTGGGCAAAAGAGTTTATAATGCCGGAGATTGGGAACATGGGCTAAAAGTAGTAAGAGAATATGGTCAATCAATCGGATTAGACATGAACCAATGGAAATTCGAAGATGGTTCAGGTATTTCTCATTCAAATATGGTGACAGCTATTCAACAAACGTTGTTCCTTGTAAAACAGCCACAGGAACCATCCTATAGTACATTTTTAACTAGCTTACCTTTAGGTGGCCAAAGAGACCGTTTAATAGGTGGAACGTTGCGAAATCGCTTTACAGAGGTTGCCTATAAAAATCGTGTAATGGCCAAAACGGGTAGCCTGGATGGCGTTTCGACTCTTGCAGGCTATGTGCATGCTAATAGTGGGAAATCGTATGCTTTTAGTATTTTAGTAGAACATAATAGTTCAAGCTATATTACACAAATTGATACTGTTATGAAAAAAATTATTACAACTTATTAAGACGAAGAGCTCAAGATTCTATAGAAAGAATATTGAGCTTCAGTTTGTCGACAAACTGAGACCCTTGATTTAAGTAAATTAAGGGTCTTGCCTAATAAATATAAATCACCTAATTATGGGACTTTTCTAGGGCTAGTTTTATACCAAAACCTATTAGTATAGTGCCTGTGATTCCTTCAATAATATTTTGTGCTTTAGGTTTTTTCATAAAAGAACTAATCTGATTAATTAAAAAGACATATAGCAAAAACCATATAGCAGTCAATACAGTATAAGTGATGCCCATTATAAGAAATGGTATAAAGGTATTGCTTCCAGAGTCCACGAATTGAGGCAAAAAGGTTAAGAAAAAGACAGCAATTTTGGGATTAAGGATATTGGTAAGGAATCCTTGTTTGAAACAAGATGTGTTTTCAAACTGTTTTTTTGTGTCCCTCTCAACGCTTGCTGTTTCTTCTTTTTTTCTCAAAGACCATAATGTTTTAGCACCGAGATAAATTAAGTAAACAGCACCAATATATTTGAAGACAGAAAATAATAACGCTGATTTAACAATGATTGCTGAAAGTCCTAATACAGCAGCAGAAGTATGGATAAGAAGGGAGCAACAAATACCAAAAGCTGTTTTAAGACCTCCACTTTTCCCAACGGTGAGAGTATTTTTTGTAGCAATCGCAGTATCTGGACCTGGTAAAATAATTAGAAAAATACACATAGCGACAAACAGATAAAAGTTTTCCATTTTATTATCACCTTTCTGATTAATATAAGTCTTCTGAAGAATTATGTGATTCTTGTATTATATATAAATCGTGTTATAAATTGAACATAAATTTTATTTCTTGTTTCACTAACGGCTACTTAACGATCTTCCAGAAAAGGGCGCAATCCTGGAACAAGGATTTAGCGCTCATTTTCATTTTAGGGCCATATTGTTGAAGTTCACTCACAAAGAAATGGTTATTTACTTTAAAACATAAAGGAGATTGTGGAGAGTAACGAAGCAGTCGAAAAACTTAATCGTCAATAAAACGGAAGGCGAGGCACACATGCTTCGTCTTTTTTTCGTTGTAAACACGTTAAACAAACGTTTAGCAACATTGTTCATAACAATTTAAAAAAGGCTTACATCGGCTTAATGCCGGGTAAATAAACCAGATTAATAATTATTAAAAAGGAGGGATTAGCGATGGAGATTAAGATTGATTTCGTAATTGAACTTCTTGAAAAGATAGAGCCCGATGTATATTCGATGATACAACGTTTGAAGTCCATGAAGTCCGAGATAGACGAGTTGGATCAACGTTTTTTCTCTAGGCGAATGTAATCTAACACTCTGAGTCTGAAAAGTTGTATGGATTTTCATGGTAGCGGGTGAAGGGATATCGTATCCTGCCTTTGGGGGGAGAGTAATCGAGTAGAGGGAAAATAAATTAGCTTATTTTCGCCCCTCTCACAACACCGTACGTACGGGTCTCGTATACGGCGTTTCAATTTATATTACAGTGTGTACTTTTAAGTAACGTTCTAAGGCAGAGGGTACTCCCCTCTGCCTTAGTCTTTTGTTTGAGATTGCTCTTTGGACGACTTTTGATAATCCTATATATCGGTAACCTTTTCGACAGTAGGTTAATCCTTTCGCTTCTTCCTTCGGAATCCCTAGTTGAATGAGCGATTTGATTTGTTTCTTCGGTACCTTCCATTGCTTCCAGATGATTATTCTGATTCTGGAGCGCAGTTTCATATCTGTTCGTTCCATGGCTTTTTTCATATTCGCGATTCTAAAGTAATTCACCCACCCGAATATGACTTGTTTCAATTTCAATATTCGGTAGTCTAGCGGAATACTCCAGCTTCGCTTTGTCAGTTGTCGAAGCTTCCTTTGAAATTTCTGAATTGAAATGGGATGGGGTTTTACTCGGTATCTCTCGTTTTTAGAATCATAATAGTACCCAAACCCCAAGAATTTTAACTCTTTTGGGCGAAAGATTTTACTCTTTTCGGCATTTACTATCAATCCTAATTTCTCTTCTATAAATCTCACGATTGATTTCATCACTCTGTTCGCTGATTTTTCGCTTTTCACAAAGATGAGGGCGTCATCAGCGTATCTCACGAATCGTAATCCTCTACTTTCTAGTTCCTTATCGAGTTCATTCAACATAATATTACTCAATAGTGGACTGAGGTTGCCTCCTTGCGGAGTCCCGACTGGTGTTTCTTCATATTTCCCATTCACCATGACCCCACTGACGAGATATTTTCTTATTAGAGAGATAACGTCTCCATCATCTATTGTATTGGCTATAATTCGCATGAGTTTATCGTGGTGGACTGTATCGAAGAATCTTTCAAGGTCAATGTCCACTACCCAATCGTGTCCATCATTCAGAAGTTCCAAGCTTTTTATTATGGCCATTTCGCAACTTCTTTTTGGTCTAAAGCCGTAACTGAATTCACTAAATTGCTTTTCAAATATCGGACTAAGTACTTGATGAATAGCTTGTTGAACTACTCTATCCACTACTGTTGGTATTCCCAATTTGCGCATCTTTCCATTTTCTTTTGGGATCTCCACTCTTAAGGCAGCTTGTGGTTGGTATTTTCTTGTTCTGATACGCTGGCGCAGTTCATCCTTGTTCTCTTTCAGATATTGTTTTAGCTCGTCGACTGTTACTCCGTCGACCCCACTTGCACCTTTATTTTTATAGACACGTAAGTAGGCTTCATTCATATTTTGATTACTTAGAATCTGTTCTAAAAGTTTCACACTCGTTTCCCCTTCCCTCTCACGTAGTAAGTAATATCTCCTTTTTGGTTATCCTTTGAGATACGCTCATACTTTCACCATTAACACATTCGGAGTTCGTTACTTACGCATTCGTGGCGTTGAAACACTATAAATTGTTCAGCCCTTCATAAGTTTACTCATTACTATGGCTTCTGCTGACTTCTTGCGATTAACCGTTTTCGACTGTACTTCTGTACATCCGCAAGACCTCCCAGGGTAAGGTAACTATCTTTCCTCTTTTACTCGTCTGATTTACCTTATAAAGTTACGCACATCTTTTGGACTTTGACTTGTATTGGAGCCTCATCCCCTTTATAAAGCCTTAGTATCAGATTTCTGTACGTCGAGCCAAGATTTTATTCCACGCTTCCTCCAGCCCCTACCTCACGATAAGTACCTTGCGCTTCCTTAGTGGTTGGTCGATGTGTACCCCCACAGTGGACTTTCACCACCTAGATAGTTGCCATGCCTGGCACACAATAAAAAGCCGCCCTAATAGACGACTTATAACAATGCTTCATATTCTTTAATGATATCAACGGTTATAGGAGGAAAAATCTTAGATTTAATAGAAACGAAAGACATAACAAAGGGATAGGCGAATGGGGAATTTTTCGCTTGTCCTTTGTTTGTTTATTGTATTTCATTTGCAGTAGCATCTGCCAGTGAGCAGATGTTTTTTTTGTTAGGGATACTACGAGATTTATTCAGAAAGTGCGCCCCGAAACATTATAACGTTATAAATTTTTAACAAAACATTATAACGTTATATTTACTTAGGTCATTTTCTATGATATTCTACATATGTGAAAAGGAAATACAAATGATGAATAGTGAATGTAAGCGCGTTCCGAAGGGATCATGGAAAAGGGTGAAATGAATGAAGGAACGGTTTGTATTGCGTAATGTAAAGCGCGTGAATGAAGAAAAAATTGATATCGTAATTGAAAACGGCAAAATTACCGAGATAACAAAGGCCGGGAGTGGACGCGGACAGCAAGTATTCGATTACTCGGGTGTATATGTATCAAGCGGTTGGATTGATTTACATGTCCATGCATTTCCTGATTTTGATCCGTATGGCGATGAAATCGATGAAATAGGAGTAAAACAAGGTGTAACGACCATCGTAGATGCGGGAAGCTGCGGTGCAGACAGAATCGCTGATCTGGTTGCGGGCAGAGAACGGGCCAAAACCAACTTGTTTGCCTTTTTGAACATTTCACGAATTGGCCTAAAAAGAGTGGATGAATTATCTAATTTAGAATGGATCGATAAAGAGAAGGTTGTACAGGCGGCCAATGAGTATAAAGAGGCAATCGTTGGATTAAAGGCGCGAATTAGTAAGAGTGTTGTTCGCGACAGCGGCATTGAACCATTGCGTATCGCTCGGGCACTTTCTAGTGAAACATCGCTTCCTTTAATGGTGCACATCGGTTCTGGGCCGCCAAATATCGAAGAGGTCATTCCACTCCTGGAAAAAAGAGATGTGATTACCCATTACCTCAATGGGAAGCAAAACAATCTTTTCGATGAGAAAGGAAATCCTCTTCAAGTGCTCAAGGATGCCATTGAGCGTGGTGTACATTTGGATGTTGGTCACGGTACTGCAAGCTTTTCATTTAAGGTGGCAGAGGAAGCAAAACGGCATCACATCGGTTTAAATACTATCAGTACAGATATCTATCGCGGGAACCGATTAAATGGTCCAGTATACAGCATGGCCAATGTCCTCACTAAATTCCTTTATTTAGGATACTCGCTTGGAGAGGTAATCGCAGCGGTCACAACACATGCAGCAGACTGGCTAAAAAAACCGGAACTTGGCCGAATAGAGGTTGGGGATGCTGCAAATTTAACTCTATTTACAGTTCAAAGCAATCCGATTACACTCATTGATTCTGAAGGGGACAAGCGTGTATCGGAAAGAAGGATAGAAGCAAAAGGAGTGGTTGCAAATGGCGAATTCATTGAATGCTAAATATGGGCTTAAACGTGTCATTAATGCAAGTGGCCGAATGAGTATCCTTGGTGTGTCAGCCCCGACTGATACAGTGATGGATGCGATGAAACAAGGCGGGCAAAATTACGTAGAGATTGCAGATTTAGTGGATAAAGCCGGTGATTATGTAGCACGCATTCTCGGTTCGGAGGCAGCCGTTATCGTTAACTCAGCATCAAGCGGTATTGCGCTTTCGGTTGCAGCCCTTGTGACAAAAGGGAATCGCCGCAAGAGTGAACGCCTTCATCAAGAAATCATTCCTCAAAATGAAATCGTCATGCTGAAAGGTCACAATGTACAATACGGAGCACCCGTTGAAACGATGATTTATCTGGGCGGTGGAAAGCTTGTTGAAGTTGGATATGCCAATGAAGGCAGGGCAGAACATATTGAAGATGCGATTTCTGAAAACACGGCAGCCATTCTTTATGTGAAGTCGCACCATGCGGTCCAAAAAAATATGATTTCCGTTGAGGAAGCATGGGAGATTGCCGTACGAAATGGTGTGCCGCTTATCGTGGATGCTGCGGCGGAAGAAGATATTCAGAAGTATGTGAAATACTCGGATCTTGCGATTTACAGCGGTTCAAAGGCTATTGAAGGACCGACTTCAGGGATCGTTGGCGGTAAGCGACAATACATTGAATGGCTGAAGGTGCAATTGCATTGTATTGGAAGAAGCATGAAAGTCGGCAAAGAAACGACGTTCGGCCTGCTTCAAGCGCTTGATGAATACGGCGTAAAAGAAGATAAAAGCGAACAAGAAAAAGAAACCTTGCAAGTGTTAATGTCATTGAAGGAAATAGAAGGTATGAATGTGACGATTGTACAAGATGAAGCGGGCCGGGCAATATTCCGCGCACGTATTCACATTAATCCAGAGCAGACGAATACAACTGCAAAAGAGGTTGTAACGGGACTGCGCGAAGGAGAAATTGCCATTTACACACGTGATTACGGTGTGAGGCAAGGTTATTTCGATATCGATCCACGTCCGCTTCAAGGCGATGATATCGATGTCATTGAAGCTAAAATACGCGAATTAGTAGAAGGGGGAAAATAAGATGTCAAACATTACAAAACGTTTTTACAAGGAACGTGTTGCATTAAATGTACTGGCGAATAGCGTAGAAAATGCCAAAGAGGTATTTGAAGCGGCGGAAGGTTATGTGTTAGTCGGTGTTCTTTCAAAAGACTATCCAACGGTAGAAGAAGCAGTAGCGGCGATGAAAGAATACGGTAAGGAGATTGATGAGGCGGTATCAATTGGACTGGGTGCGGGTGACAATCGCCAAGCTGCTGTCGTGGCAGAGATTGCGAAACACTATCCGGGCAGTCATATTAATCAAGTATTCCCCGCTGTTGGAGCAACACGTGCCAACCTTGGCGAAAAAGATAGCTGGATCAACAGCTTAGTGTCACCGACAGGGCGCGTTGGATATGTGAATATCTCAACAGGCCCAGTAAGCGCCGCCCAGGAAGAGCATGCGATTGTACCCATTAAAACGGCGATTGCCCTTGTGCGCGATATGGGCGGCAATGCATTGAAGTACTTCCCGATGCAAGGGTTAACTCGCGAAGACGAGTTCCGTGCAGTTGCACAAGCTTGTGGGGAAGAAGGATTTGCGTTAGAGCCAACTGGTGGAATCGACAAAGAGAATTTCGAAGCGATCTTACGTATTTCCTTAGAAGCTAACGTGCCGCAAATCATTCCACATGTATATTCATCGATTATTGATAAAGAAACTGGAAAAACAAATGTCGAGGATGTACGCGAATTACTTGAAACGATGAAGAAATTGGTTGATCACCATGGCTAAACAGATTGCGGCTTTTGGGGAGGTCATGATGCGCTTGCAAGTGCCAGGATATGAACTCTTGTCACAAGCCGGCACATTAAACTATTCTTTCTCCGGTACGGGAGTGAATGTAACCGCAGCTCTAGCACGCTTTGGGCATACAGGGTATCTCATAACCACATTACCGGCTAATTCAGTTGGCGATGCGGCAGTAGCGTATCTTCGAAAATTGGGTGTTACGCAATCATTCATTATCCGAAACGGGAATTACGTTGGAATGTACTTTTTAGAAAATGGATTCGGTGCACGGCCTAGTCGCGTTACCTATTCCAATCGACTAGAAAGCAGCTTCAATACAGCCCCTGAAGGAACGTATGATTTTGAAGGGATTGCAAAGAAAATGGATGTTGTTCATTTTTGCGGGATTACGCTTGCAATGAATGATTCTGTTCGTCACCATATGAAAACATTCGCAAAAGCTGTCAAAGAAAATGGCGGCACGGTTGTCTTCGACTGCAACTATCGTCCGGCGCTCTGGGGTGAAGACGGATATGAAAAAGCGAAGTCACATTATGAAGAAATGCTGCATATGGCGGATATCGTGATGATGAACGAAAAAGACGCCATGTTCGTCCTGGGGATGAAAACAGAAAAAGAAGAACGCACTGAACAACTCATGGAGCTAATTCCAGCCGTTGCAAAAAAATACAATGTCTCTAGCATAGCGGGTACGCATCGTTCAATCAATGGTAATAATACGCACTCATTGCAAGGTTTTATCTTTAAAAATGAAACATTCACATTTTCAAAAACACTTACGTTTTCTGTCTATGATAGAATAGGTGCTGGAGATGCCTATACGAGTGGTATCATACATGGTGAGGTGGAAGGGTTTTCACCGAAAAAAACCGTTGCGTTTGCTGCAACAGCGGGAATGCTTGCGCATACGGTTGTGGGCGATACCCCAATGTCATCGGAGAGTGATATACTCCGTGCGATGGCAGAATCAGTAAGTGATGTAGAAAGGTAGTGGATGTAACAGTGAACGTGTCTCGAAAAAAAGGACCATTATATTTACAAATAAAGAAAGCCTTAAAGGATCGGATTTTACACGGTATGTATCCCGTTGGGTCGAATATACCTTCAGAACCACAATTGGAAGAGGAATTTGATGTCAGCAAAATCACCGTCCGCAATGCAATCAAAGAACTTGTTCAAGAAGGATATCTTGAAAAGAAAAGCGGCAAAGGGACGAAGGTTATTCGAAATACTTCTGTCTCAAAACTTTCCAAAGGGAAACGTTTTACAGAAGTATTGGTAGAAGAAGGGCATAAAATCCAAAAACAATTGTTGCAAGCAGAAGTTATATGCAGTCAAGAGGGGACGGAACCGTATCGTTTATTCGGAGAGCATTGTTTCCGAATAGAACGTCTTTATCGCCTCGATGGTATGCCTTATATTCATTACACCCATTATTTAGATGCGGAATGTATGAAAGGGATGGAGCTATCGGATATAAGTGTACAATCCTTATATGATTTAATTGAGGAACAAGACATTTCTTTAGAAAAATTTCGAGATGGGTTTGCTGTTGCGATTGCTCCTTCTCATGTAGAGAAGATATTACGTGTGAAAGAGAGAACACCTTTATTAAAAAGATCGCGCTATTCCTATGATGAAATGGGTCATGTGATCGAGTATAGTGAAGGGTACTATAACACAGAAATGCAGCATTATATTGTCAATTATGATGTATAAGAACCAGCGAGAAAAAGGTGAAACTCCTTTTCTCGCGAGGGTTTTGAAAGCGTTTACCTCATGGGGAGAAGGGGGATTTGAATATGGATATGTATTTATTAATGGTTACATTGTTAGCGATTGTGATTGTTATTTTAGGAGTAGCGTGGTGGAAATGGCATGCGTTTATTAGTTTAACTGTTGCAAGTTTGTTCTTGGCCGTTATGTCTGGATTATCAATGGATAAAATCGTTGGTGCCTATGAAACCGGAGTTGGAAGCGTTCTAGGTCATTTAGTCGGAATTTTGGCACTAGGTACAATTTTAGGAAAATTGATGTCGGATTCAGGTGCTGGAATGCAAGTAGCAGATTTTTTCATTCGGTTCTTTGGTGTAAAGAGATTGCCATGGGCCATGTTATTCGCAGGCTTTATTATTGGAATCCCGGTATTTTTTGACGTAGGAATTGTCATTTTGTTGCCTCTAGTCATTTCAATTTATAAAACAACGAAACAAAACATTTTATTAATCGCCTTACCTGTCATTGCTGGATTATCGATTGTACATGGTCTTGTTCCCCCGCATCCAGGGGCAATGACCGCGATCGGCATTTATAATGCCGATATGGGAAAAGTACTGATCTACTCGCTCATCATTGCGCTGCCTGCAGCCATTATTGCAGGTCCATTGTTTGCGCATTGGGTGCATAAACGCGTGATTCCTGAAGGAGAGCCAGAGTTAATCCGTGTCAATACAGCATCACAAAAGTTGCCGGGCACAGGTATTTCATTCTTCATTATCCTATTACCTGTTATACTGATGGTACTATCGGTTGTTGCACCGTACTTGTCACTGTCTGATACATTAGTGAAATTCTTCACATTCATTGGCAGTCCTGTAATTGCACTTCTCATCGCTTGTTTTGTAGCATTTTACTGCCTTGGAATTCGTCAAGGTATCGATAAAAATATTATCAAGAAGTTAACGGATGAATGCTTATTGCCAGTTAGCTCCATCATTTTAATCATCGGAGCTGGAGGCGGGTTTAAACAAATCCTTATTGAGAGCGGTGTAGGTACTTCTATCGCTCAAATGTCTGAACAGGTATCCTTATCTCCGATTGTTTTAGCATTTATGGTAGCTGGATTAATTCGAATTGCGACAGGTTCAGCAACGGTCGCATTAACAACAGCGGCAGGCATCGTTTCACCAATTATTGAGCATATGTCAGGTGTGAACTTGGAATTACTGGTAATCGCGACAGGTGCAGGATCGCTTATGTTCTCACATGTAAATGATGCTGGTTTCTGGTTAGTAAAAGAATACCTGGGCTTAACCGTAAAAGAAACATTTAAAACATGGACGGTATTGGAGACATTGCTTTCATTCATCGCTTTTGGATTTGCTTTACTGTTTGATATGTTTATTTAAAAGTAAAACTTTTTCTGCCCATCGGCAGATACTGTAGTCATTTATAAAAACTACTTATTTTCATTCAAAATAAGTAGTTTTTTATATTAGTAGCACCAGGGTAAAAGAATAATTAGGAGGAGTAAATATGACTTGGTTAAAAGATATTATTGGAACTGAAAAGGCGATCATTGCCATGTGCCATCTGTTGCCGCTGCCCGGAGATCCCTATTTTAACAAAGAAAAGGGGATGGATTATGTTGTAGATATGGCAAGAAAAGATCTGCAGGCTCTTCAAGAAGGAGGCGTAGATGCCATCATGTTTTCAAACGAGTTTAGTTTGCCGTATCTGACAGATGTGAAAACGGAAACGGTTGCAGCGATGGCTCGTATTATCGGTGAATTAATGTCCGATATCCAAGTGCCATTCGGTGTAAATGTATTATGGGATGCCAACAAATCACTGGATTTGGCTGCCGCTACGGGAGCGAAGTTTGTGAGGGAAATTTTCACGGGTGTATATGCAAGTGATTTTGGAACATGGGATACAAATGTCGGTGAAACCATTAGACATCAGTACAGAATCGGTGCAGAACATGTAAAACTGTTATTTAACATCGTACCGGAAGCAGCTAAATATTTAGCTGATCGGGATATTGAAAGCATTGCAAAGTCAACCGTATTTAATAACAGACCGGATGCCTTATGTGTTTCCGGATTAACAGCGGGATCACAAACCGATGTCCAGTTATTGGGACGTGTAAAAGAGGCCGTTCCGGAAACGGTTGTATTGGCAAACACAGGTGTACGATTAAATAATCTTGAAGAGCAGTTATCCATTGCTGATGGGGCAGTCGTTGGGACTACATTTAAATTCGATGGGGAATTTGAAAATCATGTGGATGTTAGACGAGTGAAAGAGTTTATGAATAAAGTGAAGACCTTTCGAAATCATCTTTAACTTTAAACAAGGCTAAATATTGATAGAGTATGTATAGGAGAGCAGGGGAAAAGAATTTTTCTCTTAATGAGAATTAAAAATGGGGTTTTCACTTTTTTGAACATGCAGGAGATGGATAAGAAAACCCTTATGAAGAATGAACGTTAACTTTTTAGTTAACGTTTTTTTTATGATGAACACTATTTTTGTAATGTTTTGACACCTTTTGTAGAAAGGCTTTTCATTTTGTCCCATATTGCTCATAATATTTTTTGGTGTCTCTTAGACATGTTAGGAAGAAGGAGAAAAATCATCTTTTAATTGGGGGAAATTTTTTATGTGGGTAATCACTGTCTATTCAAAGGAAAACACGACAATGTTTGAATTTGATACGGAAAAAGAAGCGAGAGAAGCTTTTGGGAACATTCAAGGCTGCAAAATTCTTTCCGAGGTCATTTACTTTAATGATCGCCGTTTTGCTTTAGCTACTGTTTAAGAGATGGTACCAACTAATTTAGCATGGGTTTTGGATCAAAATGTTCTAAATATCTTAGAAACTAAAAAATTCAATGAGGTGAAAAGAAAAAGTGTCGATGGCAATCCATACAGTAGATCGAGTAGAAGGTTTGATAGAGTGTATTGTCAAAAAAAGAAAAGAATTGATTGATTTAGGGAAGAATTACGGGCTATTAGATGAAAAAACCATTCGGTGTAGTCAAGACCTTGACGAACTCATAAATTTACATATGAAATCTCATTCAGGTTCAACGAACATGCTTTTTGATAGCGAAACCGCTCTACCTAGAATGAACTACTCATATGGTAATGATAAAGTTAGTGATTTTAAATATGGGGCAAAAGCTGCTGTACTTGCAAGAAGTAATATTCGCTTCTTTTATGCCCAATTGGTTACTAATCTAAGCTCAGCAGCTCTTGGAGTTCGGACTGCTTTGTCTCTAATTAGTAATAGCTTTGCTGCAGGTTTTGCTGCCCTTCAAATTTACCCCGCATTAACGGGCAGTAAGACCCCCACTTCAAAGCTTAGAGCCATCGGAGAAGCCTAAGTGGGGGATGAAGGAAAACCCCGACTGATGGAAGTTTCCTTTATCGCTGATTAGGGAAGAATATCCTCTTCCTTTATAAAAAACAAAGAAGCCTGATTCTAATAGAATTCAGGCTTCGAAATCGTAAGTTAAATTTATATTAAAATAGGTTGTTCTTTTTCCGTCAATGCCAATAAACGCTTTTTCACGTCTTCTGCATTCACAAGTTTTTGGGCAACGCCGGTTTCCATTGCAGCGGTAGCAACAGCTGCTGCTACATGGGCCGCTACTCGTCGGTCAAATGGATCTGGGATGACATAATCGGCATGAAGGTCTTCATTCGAGATTAATCCGGCAATCGCATAAACAGCTGCCAACTTCATTTCTTCATTGATCTCTTTTGCATGAACGTCTAAAGCTCCTCTGAAAATACCAGGGAACGCCAATACGTTATTTACCTGATTCGGGAAATCGGAACGTCCTGTTCCAATAACCAGTGCTCCGGCTTCTTTTGCATCTTCCGGCATGATTTCTGGTACTGGATTGGCCATCGCAAAAATAATAGGATTTTCATTCATGGAACGAACCATGTCTTTTGTTACAGCACCTGCAGCTGATACACCTACAAATACATCGGCTCCAACAAGAGCATCGGCTAATGTCCCTTGTTTTTGTTCTTTATTGGTGATGCGGGCCATTTCTTCTTTAAATGGATTCATGCCGACAGGGCGGCCTTCATAGATAATTCCTTTTGTATCACATAAAATCACATCTTTTACTCCCATATGAAGCAAGAGCTTCACAATCGCTACACCTGCCGCTCCGGCACCATTTGCCACGACGCGAATATCTTCAAGTTTCTTGTCAGCGAGCTTTAGAGCATTGATTAATCCTGCAGCGGTTACAATGGCTGTCCCATGTTGATCATCATGGAAAACAGGGATATCACACTCTTTTCGTAAGCGGTCCTCAATTTCAAAGCATTGCGGTGCTGCAATGTCTTCCAGGTTTACTCCACCGAAAGTAGGGGACATTAGTTTGACGACTTCGACAATTTTATCCGGGTCTGTTGTATCGAGGCAGATAGGGAACGCATCGACATCGGCAAATGACTTGAACAACAATGCTTTTCCTTCCATAACCGGCATGGCCGCTTTCGGTCCAATGTTTCCAAGACCTAATACAGCTGTTCCGTCTGAAACGACGGCAACGAGATTTCCTTTTATCGTGTAATCATATACTTTGCTTTCGTCTTCATGAATGTCCAGGCAAGGCTCTGCAACACCTGGTGAATAGGCGAGACTTAAATCTTTTGCATCGCGTACGGCGACTTTTGAGTGGACACCCAGTTTTCCTCGATTTTCTTTATGCATCTTTAATGCTTCTTCACGTAAATTAGACATATGATACCTCTTCCTTTATGTAATAGAATTTATCCCGCATTAACGGGCAGTAAGACCCCCACTTCAAAGTTGAGAGTTATCGGAGAAACTTAAGTGGGGGATAACTGCCCGTAAAAGCCCGATAAGATCAACTAACCATCAGTGGGGGGAAAGAAAACCCCCACTGATGGAAGTTTCCTTTATTGTTTTCTGGAAAAATACCCCCACTCCAGGAAATATGCAGGGAGCAGTCCCATGAGTAAGTGGGGGAGTTCAAAGCGTGTCCACTTAAAAGCTATAAAGTTCATATCTGGATGAAGGGACTTTTCATTATGCTTGATCGCTTCCAAAGAAATTACGGAATGCTTGGATCGTTGTATCACGGTTTAATGCCGCAATCGATGTCGTTAACGGAATCCCTTTCGGACAAGACTGCACACAGTTTTGCGAGTTCCCGCAATTGGCTAATCCGCCGTCTCCCATAATCGTCTCTAGGCGCTCTGCCTTATGCATGGCTCCTGTTGGATGGGCGTTAAACAAACGAACTTGAGATAGGGGAGCCGGACCGATGAAATCGGATTTGCTGTTGACGTTCGGGCAAGATTCCAGGCAGACACCGCACGTCATACATTTTGATAATTCATAAGCCCATTGGCGTTTGCGCTCAGGCATACGCGGTCCTGGTCCAAGATCATACGTCCCGTCAATCGGAACCCATGCCTTCACACGTTTTAAGGCATCAAACATGCGGCTTCTGTCCACCTGCAAGTCACGAACAACCGGGAATGTTTTCATCGGCTGAAGGCGAATCGGCTGTTCCAATTTATCGACAAGTGCTGTACACGACTGGCGCGGCTTGCCGTTGATCACCATCGAACAGGCTCCGCATACTTCCTCTAAGCAGTTCATATCCCATGTAATCGGCGTCGTTTGGTTGCCTCTCGCATCAACAGGGTTTCGTCGAATTTCCATGAGCGCCGAAATGACGTTCATGTTTGGACGATAAGGAATTTCAAATTCTTGTTCATAAGAAGAACCTTCCGGTCCATCTTGACGAGTGATGATAAACTTTACCGTTTTTTGTGCACTCATAGTCGTACTCATGGCTTAACGAACCCCCTCTTCTTTTTTCTCTGATGCTGCTTTCTTTTCATCTTTTTTCTTCGTATAATCGCGCTTACGAGGCTTGATCAACGAAACATCGACTTCTTCGTAATGGAAAACCGGTGTGACTTTTTCCCCGGCAAAGTTTGCCATCGTTGTCTTTAAGAACTCTTCATCATTACGATCCGGGAAGTCCGGCTTGTAGTGGGCTCCGCGGCTTTCGTTACGGTTGTAAGCTCCCAATGTCACCACGCGTGAAAGTTCAAGCATGTTTTTCAATTGTCGGGTGAAGGTTGCCCCTTGGTTGCTCCATTTTGCTGTATCGTTAATGTTGATGCGATCGAAACGTTCCATCAACTCTTGGATTTTTTCATCCGTCTTCAATAACTTATCGTTGTAGCGAACAACCGTTACGTTATCGGTCATCCACTCTCCAAGCTCTTTATGAAGAACGTAGGCATTTTCATTTCCATCTAAAGACATGATTTGATTCCATTTCTCTTGCTCTTGCTGTACATGGCGGTCGAACAAGCTGGATGGAAGAGCATCAGCGCTCTTTTCTAATCCATTAATATATCGAACGGCATTAGGTCCCGCTACCATACCGCCGTAAATGGCAGATAGTAAAGAGTTCGCTCCTAAACGGTTCGCTCCGTGCTGAGAATAATCACATTCACCGGCAGCGAAAAGACCTGGAATGTTCGTCATTTGATCATAATCAACCCATAGACCGCCCATCGAATAGTGGACTGCAGGGAAGATCTTCATCGGTACTTTACGCGGATCATCACCCATGAATTTTTCATAGATTTCAATGATTCCGCCAAGCTTGATGTCAAGCTCCTTCGGATCTTTATGGGAAAGATCCAGGTAAACCATGTTTTCACCATTGATACCTAGTTTTTGAGACACACAAACGTCGAAGATCTCACGTGTCGCAATGTCACGCGGAACCAAGTTTCCGTAAGCCGGATACTTTTCTTCTAAGAAATACCAAGGTTTTCCGTCTTTATACGTCCAAACGCGTCCGCCTTCTCCACGAGCCGACTCACTCATTAAGCGAAGCTTGTCATCCCCAGGAATGGCTGTCGGGTGAATTTGAATGAACTCACCGTTCGCATAATAAACCCCTTGTTGGTACACGATCGATGCCGCTGAACCTGTATTGATGACAGAGTTGGTCGATTTACCAAAGATAATACCAGGTCCTCCGGTAGCCATGATCACGGCATCTGCCGGGAACGACTGGATTTCCATCGTTTGCAGGTTTTGAGCGACAATCCCACGACATGCACCTTCGTCATCCAAAATAACCCCTAAAAATTCCCAGCCTTCATACTTCGTCACAAGCCCCGCTACTTCATGGCGGCGAACTTGTTCATCTAATGCGTAAAGCAACTGTTGTCCAGTTGTCGCTCCCGCAAATGCGGTACGGTGATGCTGTGTTCCACCAAAGCGGCGGAAATCAAGCAATCCTTCCGGTGTACGGTTAAACATAACCCCCATCCGGTCTAATAAGTGAATAATTCCAGGTGCTGCCTCACACATCGCTTTGACCGGAGGCTGGTTCGCTAAGAAGTCACCGCCATACACCGTATCATCAAAGTGTTCCCACGGAGAATCTCCTTCCCCTTTGGTGTTTACCGCACCGTTAATACCGCCTTGCGCACAAACCGAGTGAGATCGTTTTACCGGAACAAGTGAAAATAAATCCGCTTGTTTTCCTGCCTCTGCAATTTTAATTGTGGCCATCAGGCCTGCTAAACCGCCGCCAACGACGATAATTCTCCCTTTACTCATCGTAACCCCACTCCTTTAAACCTATCAGATTATGCAAACGCCAAAATAGCACGAACACCGACGAACGCCAATGCTACGAAGATTCCTAATGTCACATACGTTGAAATTCGTTGAGAACGAGGAGTTACTGTCAGTCCCCAGCTTACGCCGAACGTCCATAAACCATTCGCAAAATGGAATACAGTGGATAAAATTCCGACGATATAAAATGCTAACATGGCAGGATTATCGACGATATTCGCCATCATTTCATAGTTGACTTCCGCTCCGAAGAATACTTGAATTCTCGTTTCCCATACGTGCCATGCGATGAAAATCAGAGTGACCACCCCTGAAACACGCTGAAGCAAGAACATCCAGTTACGGAAATACCCGTAATGGCTTACATTATTCTTCGCCGTGAACGCAATATACAATCCGTAAATGGCATGGAATAAAATAGGTAAGAAAATAATGAAAGTTTCTAATGCGTAACGAAAAGGCAAGCTCTCCATAAAGTGGGAAGCTTTATTAAAGGCCTCAGGCCCTTTTGTCGCAAAGTGATTCACGACTAAGTGCTGGATAAGGAAGATCCCTACCGGAATGACACCTAACAATGAATGTAGTCTGCGATTGAAAAACTCCTTGTTTGCTGCCATACATTAAACCCCCTTTGAATAGATACATGTTTTGATCGTGAAAAATAGTGATTTCCTTCGCAGTTAAAGTTTTTCTATACGTATTATCATATGGTTGACAAATGATAATGTCTAATTTATTATTTGCATAGTTTTCATGCGTCTCAGGTATATATTCAGATTAATTACAACTAAGAGGTGAACAGTTAATGGAATGGCAGCAATTCGAATACTTTCAAGTCGTTGCTCGTATGCAGCACATCACACGCGCTGCGGAAACTTTATCTATTTCTCAGCCGGCCCTAAGTCGTTCCATTGCTAGATTAGAGGAAGAATTAGGCGTCCCATTATTTGAACGTCAAGGGCGTACGATCAGGTTAAACCATTATGGTGAGTTATTTTTGAAACGGGTGGACCGCATCATGAAGGAATTTCAAGAAGGGAAGCAGGAAATCCAGGACTTGCTTGATCCGGGGTATGGAGAAGTATCTGTTGGCTTTATGCCTACTCTCGGCACCTATCTGATTCCTAACTTGATCAGTTCTTTTCAGGTTGATTATCCAAATGTCAACTTTCGCTTTAAACAAAATGCAAATGATTCACTTCTGGCGCAACTAGAATCAGGTGAGATTGATTTCTGCCTCGTTTCTTCAATAGAAGATAACCCGCAGGTTCAATGGATTCAATTATGGAGTGAAGAATTATTTATTATCGTTCCTTCCCATCACCGCTTGGCCCATTGTGAAAGCGTTACGCTGCAAGAGATTGCAGATGAACCGTTCGTTCTTTTAGAAAAAGGGAATGGGCTTCGGGGAATTACGGATCAATTGTTTCATGAGGCGGGAATAAGTCCCAAAGTAACATTTGAGGGGGCGGAGGTACATACGATTGTTGCGTTTGTTGCCGCCGGACTTGGCGTCACACTTATACCGGATTTCAAAGGAATCGACTGGGATAAAATATCCCGGATACGTGTACATTCACCAAATTGCCAGCGAGTCATCGGGCTGGCCTGGTTAGAGGGAAGATACCTATCACCATCAGCCAAACGGTTCCAGCAATTTATTATCAATTATTTTGTGAAGTGATTATAAGGGAGACCCGTATCTGGAGCTCGTTATATAGCTAACCTTAATGACTGGGAAGCAAAATGGACCGTCAACTGACGGTCCATTTTCAGATTTTCGAGAAAGTGATTATACATAAATTTAGATATTCCACTAACATGCTGTTTACTCAAAGATGCATATTATCATAGAGGTGTAATACACCATCACTTTCTACATATTTAACATAGTCCGGCAGAATTCCCCTTCCTCAAGGAGCGTGAAGGGTACAGCCCAGTGAGTAGGGAGGGGATGAATGCCGGTTCGGGGCAACCGAAAAGCTTTTAGTTGGCAGAACTTCTCGATCTTTGTCGAAAGAAAAAAGGAAAATACTTCCATCGTCTTCTCGGATCGAATGTATGTTCGTTGTATGATGGTGGCAAGGGAGGTGGCCTCATGTATCGAACGTTGAAAACGGGCTTTACAGCTCCTCAGCCAACACTTCAACAGTTGTTTCGCATACGTCAGATGTGCGGAACGATTTCGTCCAGCTTCTGATTTCGAGGGGATCGACAAGAAACCCCCACCTCCAGCGCGAAGCGATAGGTGGGGGAGGTTCATTGAACGATGACTTCGAAAATCTTACTACAACACATAATAAGTATAGAAGGACCCTGCATAATTGTGCACAAAATGTCGGATGGGTATATTCAGCTCCTGATATTCTGTTGATGAAGGAGGTCATATGATGGATTTGCTTAAGAACATGAACGGAGCAATACAGTATATTGAAGAAAACCTTACTCATGATATTGACTTTAAAGAAGTGGCAAGGTTAGCTTTTTGTTCTGAATATCATTTTAAAAGGATGTTTTCTTTTCTTGCAGGTATTACGCTATCTGAATACATCCGCCGTAGACGCCTTACTCTTGCAGCATTTGAACTAAATAATAGTAACGTAAGGATCATTGATGTTGCTATTAAATATGGATATAGTTCCCCGGATTCTTTTACCAGAGCCTTTCAAAGTTTGCATGGTGTAACACCGTCAGAAGCTAGAAATAATGGTCAAGCACTAAAAGCCTATCCACGAATGACCTTCCAATTATCAATTAAAGGAGGAAGTGAAATGAATTACCGAATAGAAGAAAAAGAGGCATTTCACATAGTTGGTATCAAGAAAAGAGTACCTATTATTTTTCAAGGTGAGAACCCAGAAATCACTGCTATGTGGAAAGCGTTGGATATGGAGAAGATAAATAAACTTAAAGAACTATCGAATGTTGAACCAAAAGGGATCATTCAAGCATCTGCGAACTTTTCGGAAGGTCGTATGGAGGAAAAAGGAGACCTTGATCACTATATAGGTGTGGCCACAACCAATGAGTATCCAGAAAACTTTTCTAAACTTGAAGTTCCAGCCTTTACTTGGGCTGTATTCGAAGCAGTCGGACCTTTTCCTCATACACTGCAGGAAACTTGGGGACGTATATATTCTGAATGGTTTCCATCATCAACCTATCAACAAACAGAAGGGCCAGAAATCTTGTCTATTAAAAGTAAAGATTTAACTTCACCAACTGTAAAAAGTGAAATTTGGATTCCAGTTTTGAAAAAGTAAATAAGGTATTAGATGTATACATTGAGCTATTTCGGCAGCTCTTTTTCATTTTCTATTCTTGATCTGAATGATTGTATTTAAAATAACGGGGGCATTCCTTTAAGAAGGGATGCCTTTTTTATTGAATAAACGGGTGCGAAAGTTAAACAAAGATAAGCTGATAATTTTAAAGAAAAAATATCAGCCTTTCATTTAAAAATACCTCATGCCTTGGACTATATACATTCTTATACAGTACATTTTTTGTAGGTGGTTCTCAACATCCTGAAAGTGCCCCAAAAGGGATACTTTTGGGGCACTCTCTTTTACTGAGTCGGTTCAACTTCTAACCAGGTTTGCGACCATTTTTCAATTTCTTTCATGACGGGCTCTAAAGCTAAGCCCTTTTCGGTTAGGGAATATTCTATACGTACTGGTGTTTCAGGGAAAACCTCGCGTTTAACGATTTCTTGATTTTCAAGTTCTTTTAGCCGTTCTGACAGGACTCTTCCGCTAATTCCCATGGAAGATTCCAAGGTGCCAAATCGTTTTGGCCCTGTGAGCAACTGGTAAATAACCAGTCCCGTCCAGCGCTGGCTCAATATGTTTATCGCTTTTTCGAAGCGTGGACAAACTAGCGATTGATTCATTGTTTATCACCTCTGCATTGTCATGATACCATATTATGAATAACAATTTAATTATAATTTATAATGAATGTATTTGACAAAAGTAAATGTCAAAAATATAATTACTTACATAAAGTAACTAACATTTAAAATAAAAACACTCTCTAGTTGGAGGATGACAATATGACCTTTCACGGGAAACCGAATACGTTTGTTAGTCAAGTGCATTTAAACGTTCAAGATTTGCAGCGTTCACTGGACTTTTATCAGAATATCATTGGTTTTAAAATATTGGAACAAACAGAAAGAAAAGCGGTATTAACCGCTGATGGTAAAACGCCTCTTGTTATCATAGAACAGCCGGAACATGTGATTCCGAAACAACGGCGTACAACAGGGCTTTATCATTATGCGCTATTGTTGCCAAACCGTGCCGATTTAGCAAAAGTCATCTTGCACATGATTAAAACCCAATACCCGCTCCAAGGGGGATCAGATCATCTTGTGAGTGAGGCTCTCTATTTAGCCGATCCTGATGGAAATGGCATTGAAATTTATTGTGATCGTCCTTCTTCGTCATGGAAGTGGAACGGAGATGAAGTGGTGATGGCGACCGAGCCGATGAATGTGGAGAGCATTGTTAAAGAAGATGATGGAAAGCCATGGACTGGCCTTCCTGCTGACACGATTATGGGGCATATCCATTTGCATGTGGCCGAATTTAAAAAGGTAGAAGAATTTTATTGTCATGGTCTTGGATTTGAGATTGTTTGCCGATATGGCGGTCAAGCATTGTTTATCTCGACAGGCGGCTACCATCACCATATCGGACTTAATACGTGGAATGGTGTGGGGGTTCCCGCTCCCATAGAGAACAGTGTTGGAATGAGCTCCTATACGGTCGTTTTTCCTAATGAAGAGGCGCGTAAGGAAGCTGTGGCTCGGATCAGTACGATGGGAGCAATCGTAACAGAGGAACGAGGCAGCTTGTTGACACACGATCCTTCAGGGAACAAAATTGAATTAAGAGTTTAGGCAAGTATTCTCTATTATTGAGACATAAATAGGTGGTTGTAATATGAATCTTGAAGCAGATGTTTGTATTGTTGGTGCTGGCCCTGGAGGAGCTCTTTTAGGGTATTTACTTGCTAAAAACAATCTATCAACGGTTGTCCTTGAGCGCCATGAAGGAATCGATAAGGAATTCCGCGGCGAACATTTGAATCAAGAGGGAGAAGCCGTTCTGCGGGCTTATGGTCTCTATGAACAAGTGGAACGAGAAGGGCTTTTATTAATGGAACGCGTGGAATATTGGCAGCATGGCCAAGTGTTTAAGACGGTGACTCCTGCACATGGAGAACGGCATGTTGGAATCCATGTTCCGCAAAGGAATCTATTAAGTGTGCTGCTTCGTGCAGCTGACGTTTTCCCTCATTATAAGTTGATGATGGGGACGAAAGTGACAGGGTTGATGATTAACGAGAGCGGTACGGTTACCGGCGTGAAAGCGAAAAAGGGAAATCAGGAAGTGTCGATTAAGAGCTCTATAGTGGTTGGTGCCGATGGACGATTTTCCACGGTTCGAAAATTAGCGGGCATTCCGGTTTCCATTATTAAACACGGGTACGATTTGCTTTGGGCGAAAATTCCGACCCCAGCTGAATGGGAACCGACGATTAGACAGGCTTTGGTGGATGACAAGCAATTCGCCTTATTTACCCAGGCCGGCGGATATGTTCAAATTGGCTGGAACATCGAGGAGGGATCGTATCCTTTCTTAAAAAAGCAATCCTTCGAACCGTTTATCCGACAGGTGGTCGAGGCTTTTCCGGAATTGAGTGAAAGTATTCATCATTATATTCGGTCGTGGAATGATTTTATTTTATTAAACGTCCATAGTTCCAAATGCGAAACATGGGTGAAGGATGGACTTGTGATTATGGGAGATGCAGCCCATACGATGAGCCCGACCGGTGCATTTGGGATTAATGCCAGCTTGGTCGATGCGCAAGTGTTGAGTGAAGTAATCATTGAAGCTCTTCATCAAGGGGACGCAGGTGCAACTCAATTGAAAACATTTGAACAGCTGCGCCGGGAAGCGGTAGAAACCCTGCAAGAGCAGCAGTTGATAAAAGAAGCAGCTTTTAAAGAGCATTTCGCCGTTCTATCCAGGTAGTCGGAACGGCCAAATGTGATTACATGTGGATAGGGGGAACAACGGTGCAAGAATTACAGGTGAAATCAAATAATCTATCCGTATTAGAAGATAAAATACAGATTATCAAAACGGACGAGGGTGCGATTTATCTAGTCGGACCGATTAAATTGCCAGTGAATTTATATGGTGAAACCGTTGAATTTAATTGGTACAGCTGGTTAAAAGCAGATGAGGTTTTAGAGGATTACAAAGAAGTAATCGATCGATTATCATCCGCTCACTTAGCCGATTACCAGCAATCAAGTGTGCTTGTATACGGTGATTTTGAATATGGAGAGGATGCATTGATTCGAATGCATTCAATTTGCCATACGGGAGATATATTTGGAAGCAAGCGCTGTGACTGCGGCTATCAGCTAAGACAGTCGATGAAAATGATGGTCGAGCATGGTACCGGCGCATTATTTTATTTGGCGAACCATGAAGGTCGAGGTATCGGCTTATTCAGCAAAGCAATGGCTTATATCTTACAAGAAAACGGTTATGACACAGTGGAGGCGAATGAAGCACTCGGCTTTGTTGATGACTCGAGAAATTATCAGGAGGCCATTACTGTGCTAAAAGCATTGCGTGCCAAACCGGTTACGCTTATTACGAATAACCCGAAAAAATTGGAAGCCTTAAGGGCGGCAGGCTTGCCGGTCTCAGGAAGAACTCCATTATGGGGAGATGTTTCCGAGTATAATGAACGCTACTTGCAGACGAAAGTGAAAAAGTCAGGTCATCTAGCTTAATGGGAACTGACCTGTAAAGTAATAAGAAGGTGTCAGGTGAGTGACTAAAATTAAGGTTACACTAGCTTTTCCCGTAATCTTGATCGTGCCTGGCACTTTTTTGTTTTAGTAGAAGAAAGAAAAGAGCTAACATCTGTAAAAACTTGAAGTGAAAGATTGAGAAGAAAGTTTTAATTAAAAGATTTATTTACTTATGTTTTCAACAAAAATAAAGGCTGTTTTCGCAAACTTTGTTGCTATTTAACAAGTAGTAGGGAGTGGTTGATTTCCGCTCCAGGTTACTCGCTTTCCGCGGGGCGTGCGGTGAGCCTCCTCGGCTTACAGCCTGTGGGGTCTCACCTGTCCCGCTGCTCCCGCAGGAGTCTCGCACCTTCCGCTCCAACCAACCTTAAACGCTTATCTTTTAAGAAACCTATCTAAAAACAACAATCTTTTAGAAAAGAGCCAAAATAAAAGACACCCGGTCGGGGCAACAGGATGTCAAGGGTGAGACAAGGGTACATCAGGGAAATGAAGTACACTTGTTTTTACCCTTTTTATAAAGGGATAAACATGATTTTTTTTACAGATTTTCCGAACGAGAAAGCCCACTACGGTGCACTAGCACCCTCTTTAGGGGGGATGAAAGTGAGGTCAGATACGGAGCGCCATTGTGTAACCGAAGGTGAATGGCACTTCAAGTATCTGAAACATCCTCCTATGACAAGAGGATTTCTCTTGTCTTTTTTATTTCTAGGATTGTATAATAAAAGAAACATACGTTCGTATTTAGAGGTGGGTGAATTGACCAAAACGTATTTTAAAGGGTTTAAATTTCGCTTGTATCCAACCAATGAACATGCTACTCAAATGAACAAAACCATCGGTTGCTGCCGTTATTCGTACAATTTGGCATTAAGGAAACAAAGAGAGAAAGATTTATTGTGGTATGTAGCCGAAGAAATGGTTCAAAACGGACAATTGCCTTCAAATGAATGGAAAGTTCCTCGATATAGTGCCGATGAGTCCATGAAAGACAATACCCAGTATAAAAACACGACTCCGTGGTTAAAAGAAGTGGATTCCACGGCCATTCAAAACGCCATTCAAGATTTGGGAAAAGCCTATAAAGGCTACTATAAAAAAGAAAAAGGGAAACCTAAATTTAAGTCCAAGAAAAACGACCTACAGTCGTATACCTCTAAATGTAACTACAAGAAAAGTGTAGGAACGATACGAATTGAAGGAAACGTCATCATCTTGCCAAAAGTAGGAAGAGTTCGTTTTGCTAAATCCAGAGAAGTAACCGGTAAAATTGTGAGTGCAACGGTTAGAAGAACCCCCTCTGGAAAGTAATATGACGGTGTATTCGAACGATCTTTTTTCATTGGAAGACCCCGATGAACTATTGCGTACAAATATCGAAATGACCATTATCGATGGTGAAGTGCAATCGGTATAAGTACGTTAATTTTCATATGTATCCCGCGCCTTTGAAACAAAAAACACCCCCGCTTGATTCTCATATTAATAAGCGAATCAAGGAGGTGTTTTTTCATGTCTTGTTTATTGAACTACTCTATTGGGACTTCTTTATTTTCACGAGACCTTGTTTCATGGTTTCACCGTATTCTGCAGCAAGATTGTCGATGATTTTTTGGACAGGCAGGATTTCCCTGATTTCGTGGACTCTTGCACCTGCAAAAACAAGGCCGTTTTCCACATCGCCAGCAACAGACTTAAGCAAAGAGTCGAGTGTACAAAAACGGTAGGAACAATTTTTAAGGCAATCCAGGCATTTTGTTATTTTCAGTTTATCGGAACTGTTGATCAAATTAGTAAAGTTATTGATAATGGCCCTTCCTTGTAGGCCGACAGTCGTTTTGACAAGAAGGGTATCTTCTTTACGGGCCTCAACATATTTTTGCTTAAAAGCCAAAGGAGCATCACATTCGTTGCTTGCTACAAATCTTGTTCCCATTTGTACCCCGGAGGCACCCATTTCAAGAGCTTTCGCGATATCTCCTCCCGTCATAATTCCACCTGCCGCAATGACAGGAATCGAAACAGCTTCTACTACTTCCGGCAGAATATCAAATAAAGGCCTGTCTGTTCCAAGATGTCCGCCTGCTTCAAAGCCTTCCACTACAACAGCAGCAGCCCCGAGCCGCTCAGAAATTCTAGCCAACTTTGCAGAGGACACGATTGAAATAACCGGAATACCGGCCTGTTTTCCCCATGCATACATATCCCTTGAGATTCCTGCACCAGAAATAATAAAATCGACTTTTTCTTCGAGGGCCGCTTTCATTTTTTCAGCAAAATCATTCATCGCAAACAACACATTCACACCAATGAATCCAGATTCTTTCACAAGGCTTTTTGCCTTTCTGATATGACCGCGCATTTCATCAACGGAAATGCCTGTACCGGAAATGATTCCAATTCCTCCTGCATTTGCGACCGCGGAAGCGAGTCCGCTCAGTGAAATCCCAACGCCCATTCCTCCTTGCATAATAGGAACTTTCGGCGCAATGTGACCTATTTTTAACTGTGGAAAGTTCAATTCAATCCCTCGTTTCAAATAATTATAGTAATGGAACTTTCCTGCATTTTACCACTCCATTTTTAGATTGTATGTGACTTTTATCACCTGGTCATATAAGTTAGATATGGATCATGGTGAGAAATGAAAATGGTGTCTGCCAAAATGAAGCTAGGTTCATCAATAAGCCATCCAGAATGCATCATAATCTGTCATTTATATAGATGGTACAGGCTCTATTTTAAGATCAAATTATTTTCGTACCAGAACCGCTTACATAACTTCAAAATATGCTTGACAGTAAATTTTAACAGGAGTAAGATTACTCTCAGAAAATGTTTCATAACGTGATCGCTTAATCCTGAAAAGGAGCGGGGGAACCAAATTTGTACTGGTGACAGTACTAGGGGTGAGTCCTTCGGTTAGAAGGTAGGGTTACTCTCATGACCCGAATCCGACAGCTAACCTCGTAAGCGTGTTGAGGGATCGTCATTTTTTTAGTGTAATAGACACGTTAGTTTAGTGATGTTTAAAACACGAGAAGAGATCTCTTCTCGTGTTTTTTTTATTGGCACAATGCAGAAAGAAGGGAGGAGGATGTTTTATTCATAGAATGTTGTGCAAATGAATTGTTCAATAGGCTCCAGTTTGAGTGGTTGAATGATGTAACTCTTCTATTCACGAAGTGAGAACAGTGGTTTACATGTTTCCCAAAATAGGTAAATGATAAAGGGGTTTTTTGCTAATATAAAGCCCTGTCGCTGAATCTTTTGAAAGAGCGGGGGAAGGATGATAATAAACAGTTTTACGTACGGGAAAAATATGGATGCAACATTACCGCGATTCTATCAATTTTTAATTTAACTACAGGATTTTGAAAGGAAATAGTTATGTTACTTTCTAATAAAGACCGCAATAATAAAATAATAAAGCTGCACCCGGCACATTTTCTGCTCCTTGGTTTCTTGGGACTAATCTTTGTAGGAACCTGCTTGTTGATGATTCCATTCGCCACTCGTGATCGGCACCATCTGAGCTTCATTGATGCCCTTTTTGAAGCTACTTCGGCCGTTTGTGTAACAGGGTTGGCCGTTGTTGACACGGGAACCACGTTTACCTTATTTGGGCAAATTGTTTTGCTCGCTCTTATTCAAATTGGAGGCTGGGGATTCATGACCAGCGGGATCCTCATGTTTATTATCTTAGGGAAAAAAATCGGCTTAAAACACAGATTATTGCTTCAAGAGTCCCTCAATTCTTTTTCCATACAAGGGGTCATCAAATTAGTCCTGCGCATTATTATGATTACGTTAATCGTTGAAGCTATCGGAGCGTTGGTCCTAGCCATTCGCTGGTCACAAGAAATGAGTTGGGGAAAGGCTATATATTACGGAATATTCCATTCCATTTCCGCTTTTAATAATGCAGGATTTGGCTTGGAACCGGATAATTTGAGTAAGTGGGTAGGCGATCCGACGGTAAATATTATGATTACGATGCTGTTCATGCTGGGCGGAATCGGCTTTTTTGTCATCGCCGAGGTTTTTGAAAAAAGGAATATAAAAAAGCTCTCTCTCCATACCAAAATCGTTCTGCTTTTTACCTTGCTGATTAATGTAGTAAGTACACTCGTCATTTTTGCATTAGAGTTTAATAATCCTGCTACGTTAGGAAATTTGAATATGGCGGATAAATGGTGGGCTGCGTATTTTCAAGGAGTCGTTCCCCGTACGGCAGGCTTCAACACCGTTGATATAGCCCAACTAACATTAAGTTCTCAAGTTTACATGATCGCATTAATGTTTATTGGGGCATCATCAGGTTCTACAGGCGGGGGGATTAAAGTGACTACTTTTGCTTTGTTGCTCTTCGCCTTATGGTCAGTATTGACTAATAAAGAGGATGTGAATATTTTTAAACGAAGAATTCCATCGTCACTGGTATATAGAGCCTTATCGATCGCCCTTTCAGGAATCATTTTCATTTTTGTGATCTTCTTTTTACTTACCATAACGGAAAGAGGAGCGGACATGTCTAAACTATTATTTGAAACAGTTTCTGCCTTCGGTACCGTTGGATTAAGTGCCGGGTTTAGTGGGGAGCTGAGCCCTATGGGACGTATTCTGATTACCATTATGATGTTCATCGGAAGGGTGGGACCTCTCACAATGGCTTTTGCACTTGCGATTCACTCAAACAATAAAGCGAAAATTCGTTATGCAGAAGAAAAAATTCTGATTGGGTAACTCATACAAAAGAACATATCACAAATATCAGCTATAAAAAATATGGACATAAAGGTAGTGGAATGATGACGGTTCGTGTCATCATTCATACGCAAATACCCCCCCCTTGGATTTCAAGGGGGGTATTTGCGTATGAATGAGCAACTCTATTTGCCAGCCAGTTTTGTCCCTCAATCATATGAAGTTTTTATGCATGATAAAGAGTGCCGCAAAACTTGTTTTCAGACTGTTGTTGTGGCTTTTTTCTAGTTGGCTATGAAAATAAAAGCTGATGAATGGGAGAAATTAAGAGAGGATTTACAAAACATTAACATTGGATTAATGTGGGGTTAATATTATCTGATTATGATTAAACCGTAATAAACAGTAAGAAACATCAAACAATCCACAAAAAGGGGAGGCAATTTTTATGAATTACACATTCAAGAAGAATTGTTACAAGTCTATTCAAGCTGCGATGTTAGGAATGAGTGTACTAGGATTAGCTGCTTGTGGAGCTGCTAAAGAGGAGGCTGCTCCGGTTGTTAAGGATTCAAGTTCTTTAACCCTGCAAGAAATTGAAACAAAGGCAAAAGAAGAGGGAACAATTAATAGTGTCGGTATGCCTGATTCATGGGCTAACTGGGGAGAAACGTGGAATGAAGTAACGACAAAATATACATTGGAACACACTGATACTGATTTATCCAGTGCTGAAGAGATTGCCAAAATGGAATCTGAAGGAGAGAATGCAACAGCTGACATCGGTGATGTAGGGGTTTCCTTTGGACCAATCGCGGAACAAAAAAAATTAACGATGCCCTATAAAACTTCCTATTGGGACGAGGTACCCAGCTGGGCAAAAGATGATAACGGGGATTGGGTTGTGGGCTACCAAGGAACGATTGCATTCTTAACTAATAAAGAATTAGTAGCTAACCCGCCAAAATCTTGGGATGACATATTAAAAGGGGATTATAAAGTAACAGTTGGAGATGTTCAGCGTGGTGCACAGAACCAAATGGCCGTTCTTGCTGCCGCTATCGCTTACGGCGGTGATGAAACAAACCTCCAACCAGGAATTGACTATTTTGCTAAGCTTGCGAAACAAGGCCGCCTTAGCTTAACGGATGCCAAGCCGGCTAACATTGAAAAAGGGGAAGTGGAAGTTGCCCTTGTTTGGGATTTCAATGCCCTTGGTTACGCTGACCAAATCAATCGTGATCAATTTGATGTATCGATTCCGAGTGAAGGTTCAGTCGTCAGCGGCTATGCAACGATTATTAACAAATATGCCAAGCATCCGCATGCAGCGATGGCAACGAGAGAATATATCCTGAGCGATGAAGGTCAAATTAACCTGGCTAAAGGATTTGCCCGTCCAATTCGCGATGTCGAACTTCCGAAAGAAGTAGCTGAAAAAATGGTTCCAGAAGAACAGTACAAAAGTGCAAAACCAGTTGAAGATTACAAAGCTTGGGAAGAAACGGCTAAAAATTTACCGCAGCTTTGGCAAGAAGAGGTGCTAGTCCATGTCAAATAAAGTAATAGCAATTGTTGTTGATGGTATGAGATATGATAAAGCGTGTGAGGCTCTTGGATTTATTCAACATCTAGTTGAAACAAATCAGGCAGCACTTTACAAAGTAAAGTCGGAACTCCCAAGTCTTTCCCGTCCATTATATGAAGTGTTATTAACGGGGACACCAGTATCGGTGAACGGAATTACGTCGAATCAAGCCGTACGCTTATCTACTGAGAAAAGTCTCTTTCATCTTACGAAAGAAAACGGCTTAAGAAATGGAACAGTATCGTATTACTGGGTAAGCGAACTTTATAATCGCGCACCATTCCATTTTATTGAAGATCGTGAGCAAGAGGATGAGACTAAGCCGATTCAATACGGGAAATTTTATTGGGACGATGACTATCCGGACAGTCACGTGTTAATGGATGCAGAAGCTTTGCGCAGAAAGCATGACCCGCACTTTTTATATATCCATCCGCTCGGTGTAGATGTAAAAGGAGAAATTTTCGGTTCAGAATCGAAAGAATATCGTGAACAAATCTTAAAAATGGGCAGCTTATTGGCACAACTTTTGCCCATTTGGATCAAAGAAGGTTACCACATTTTAATTACATCTGATCATGGCATGAGTGAAACTGGCAACCATGGCGGCATAACGGATGGTGAGCGTGATGTACCGCTCTTTATCATGAGTCCAAAAGTTGAGCCTGGCGTTTACAGTGAAGTGGTTCCGCAATTGGCTTTTGCACCGCTCGTTTGTGAACTTTTAAATATTGAGCCGTCCAATAAGATGATTTCATATCAATTGCCAGGTCTGAAAGGGAAAATTACTATTTAAAAAGATCCCCTATTCAACATCGAAGTGAAGAATGAAGGTTGATTGGAATTGGTTTAACAATTGTTAAACCAATTCCCAAATTGTTAGAGAACATAGAGGAGCGAGAAGTCTTGCGAAAAATAAAAAAACAAAAAATTTACTTATTAGCTCTTTTACTGCCATTTATTATGTTTGTAATTGGGTTTGAAATAGGACCATTAGTAGCAATGATTAAAAATAGTTTTTATGCAGACGACGGAATTCAAGTGACGATTAGTCAATATATCACCATATTTAAAAGTAAATTTTATTTGCAAGCCATTCAAAATAGCCTTGTCATTTCTTTAGTTTCTGCTGTAACTTCTGTTATTATAGCAGTCATTGCAGCCTATTCGTTTACAAAGTTCTCACAAAAAATACAAAACCGTTTACTGATGATTGCCAACATGACATCGAACTTTGAGGGAATTCCCCTTTCATTTTCATATATTATTTTACTTGGAAACAATGGATTGTTTACGCTGCTTTTTTCTAAGATTGGTTGGGATGTGTTTGCGGATTTTAATTTATATTCGTGGACAGGCCTCATTCTTGTTTATGTTTATTTTCAAATTCCGCTTGCTGTTATGCTCGTCTACCCGTCTTATCAAGGAATTAAGAAACAATGGAAAGAAGCCTCTTCATTATTAGGAGGATCAACATTCTCGTTTTGGCTTCACATCGGGATTCCAGTTCTTTTACCTAGTATTGTAGGCACATTCAGTATTTTGTTTGCAAATGCGATGGGAGCTTACGCTACAGCCTATGCATTGGTCGGCAGCAACTATAACTTATTGTCATTGCAAATTGCCTCTTTAGTTGCTAGTGACGTTGCATTAAAGCCTCAGCTAGGCAGTGCGATGGGAGTACTTCTAGCAGCGACCATGATAGGGGCGATGTGGTTCAATGAACGAATGATGCGTCGCATTAGGAGGGATTTACGATGAAATCTTCACTGACTTTTCATAAAGCGGTTGTTGGATTATTAGTTATCTACTTATTAATTCCGCTTGTAGGAACCTTTTTATTCTCGATTGCTGGTAAATGGGATCATACGATTTTACCTGAGAGTTATACAATGAAATGGTATATGGAATTATTTCAAGATGAACGATTTTATGATGCTTTTCAACGAACGCTGTTTTTAATTGTCATGTCTGTCGGCCTTAGTGTTGTGATTATGCTTCCGACTATTTTTATCATCACAGTATATTTCAGTAAATGGGAAGGATTGCTTCAAGCAGCAGCTATGCTTCCTTACGGGATTCCGCCCATTGTTGGAGCTGTTGGATTAATTAAGGTATATTCAGATGGACCCATTCAAATTGCCGGAACACCTTGGATTTTAATTGGTGCTTATTTCATAACCATTCTACCATTTATGTATCAAGGTATTCGTAACAGTCTTCGTACGGTTAATGCTGTGCAGCTTGTTGATGCAGCTGAATTACTAGGTGCCACAAAATTCCAGGCGTTTCGCACAGTGGTGTTCCCCAATATTATATCCGGTATTTTAGTGTCTACCTTATTATCAGTCGCTCTTTTATTTAGTGAGTTTGCTATGGCTAATTTGCTTGTCGGAGGCCGATTTGAAACCATTCAAATTTATCTTGCCGACAAACTAAACAGCAGCGGTCACTTAACAAGTGCAATTGTTATTACGTATTATTCCGTGATTTTACTGTTAACGGGAACTGTATTAAAACTTACGTTTAGAAACGAAAAAAATCCTGTCGTGTCCAATAAGAAGCGAATTCTTTCATTTTTAAAAAAACAATACCGTCATAAAAATACTGCTTTAGAAGGTGAAAAATAATGAGCTATGTAACCATCGATCAAGTGACTAAGGGGTATGAAAATCAAACCGTTTTAAATAATATTTCAATAACATTAAAAAAAGGAGAATTTGCTACACTTCTTGGGCAAAGCGGATGCGGAAAAAGTACATTATTACGTTCCATTGCGGGGCTTGAAAGCGTTGATGTAGGAAGCATCTTCATTGATGGAAAAGATATTACTCATTTATCACCGCGTCAGCGTGAAGTCGGTATGGTATTTCAATCTTATGCGCTTTTCCCGAATATGAGCGTTTTTGATAATATTGCGTACGGCCTTAAAATGAAGAAGGTAAAAAATGTTAAGTCAAGAGTGCAAAAGATGATTGAGATGGTTGATTTAATAGGAAAAGAAGAGTCTTATCCTCATCAATTATCTGGCGGGCAACAGCAGAGGGTTGCTCTTGCCCGTGCGCTTGTCATGGAGCCGAAAGTACTGCTTTTGGATGAGCCGTTAAGCGCATTGGATGCTAAAATTAGAAAAAGTTTGCAAAAAGAATTAAAGAGAATACAGAAAGAATTAGATATTACAACGATTTTTGTTACTCATGATCAGGAAGAAGCCATGACCATGTCTGATCGAATCTTTATCATGAATAAAGGGCAAGTTGTGCAATCCGGTTCTCCATCAGAAATTTATACTTCTCCAGTCAATACATTTGTTGCAAAATTTATTGGGAATTATAATGTTTGTAGTATGGAAGATTTCCGTAAACTCGTTCGCAGTACAGAATTAAAAGGGGATGAAGTTGCCATTCGTCCTGAAGTATTACAATTAGTTTCTGTTGGTGAAGATAATATCGATTTACAAGAGAACTGGGGAATTAAAGGGTTTATTAAAGATGTTACCATGACAGGAAATGTTTTAAGATATGAAGTAGAAACAGAGGAGTCCGCTTTCCATGTAGACTATCTTCACCACCGCGGGAAAATGTTTGAACAAGGAACACGCGTTCAAATTCTTGTACCGAAAAAAGAATGCATTATTTTATAAATAAGGGGGGGAAAGTATGTCTGTTTTACCTGAGGAAAGAAAAAATGAAATTTTAAGGGAACTGAATAAAACGGGAAAAGTGAAAGTCGTGGAATTGGTGGATCAATTTAATGTGTCAGAGGAAACGATTCGACGGGATTTAATGATATTAGAAGAAAAAGGACTTTTAAAGAGGGTTTACGGTGGAGCGATTAAAACGGTCTTTCAATTTGAGGAGCCTCCCTTCACACAGCGAACAACGGTGAACCAAGAAGCGAAGGTCAAGGTGGGGAAAAAAGCAGTGGAACTTATTTCCAACGGAGATGTGATTGCCATTGATGTCGGAACAACGATGCTTGAATTTGCACAGTGTATCGAAAATAAAAAAGACATTACGATTTTAACCAATTCTCTGCCGGTGTCGTCTGTATTGACAGAATCACTCAATCAAAATAAGTTTACAGGCCAAATTCTATTACTGGGCGGACAAATCGATCCAAAGCAGCAATCTATATGCGGCGGTCTCACCGAACAAATGTTAAATCAATTTAATATTGATAAAGCGTTCATCTCAGCCGGTGGTGTTTCGACTCAAAATGGGGTCAGTAATTATCATTTACATGAAACATTGGTTTCACGCAAGATGATCGAGGTCTCAAAGCAAGTTATATTGTTAACGGATTACTCCAAAATGGGCGTCGATACATTTTGTAAAGTTTGTCCTTTAGAAAAAGTCGATGCGATTGTTTGCGAGCAACCCTTTCCAGATGGATGGAGAAATCATTCGAAACTAGAGGAAATCAATTGGATTCAAGCATAGTCATAAAAAGGGCATATAGAGACGAAAGAGGGGGTTCTCTCTTTTTGGTCCGCTTTTTATTGATAACAGATAAAAAAACTAGAAAGAAAATGTAATAGATAGAATGGGAAAAGGAGCGATATAATATGAGTTTTATTGCGATCGATTTGGATGGAACATTATTGAACGACCAGAATGAAATTAGTGAAGAAAATATAAAGGCGATTCGATATGCCGGGGATAGAGGTTTTGAAGTGGTTATTTCAACTGGGCGGGCTTATTTTGACGTTCAAACCATTTGTGAAAAAGCCGGGCTTTCCCAGTTTGTAATCGGGACAAATGGATCTACCATTCATTCAAAACATGGGGAGCGTATTTCTTCTATTATTCTAACTGAAGATTGTGTCAAATCTATTCTCCAATGGTTAGATGACCGGAATTATTATTACGAAGTATTTACTGATAAGGCCATTTATACTCTTAAAAAACGAAGAGAACATTTCCAGAATGAGATTCAAAGCTTGAAAAGTGCACACTTGGATGAGGATATGAAAGAGTTAGTGGAAGTAGCGGAAAGACAATTTGATCAGGTTGGATATGTTTTGGTTGAAAACTATCATGATATTTTAAAACGGGAGGAAGAATTTTATAACATTTTAGCCTGCTCGTTTGATAAAAATAAATTAAAGGAAGCATGGAGCCAATTTGAAAAATTTGATGAGTTGCAGGTTGTGTCATCTGCCGATCACAACATTGAAATGACTAGTAGAAGCGCTTCGAAAGGAATGGCCCTTGAAAAGTTGGCGTTTTTGCTGAATGGATCGTTGGATCAGGCTATGGCAATCGGGGACAGCAACAATGATTTATCTATGTTCGAGAAAGTTGGATATAGTGTAGCGATGGGAAATGCGAAAGATGACATAAAAGCTGTTTGTACAACGACAACCCTTACAAATGATGAAAATGGGGTAGCTCATGCCATTTATCGATATATGGAGAACTTCGCGGTTCAAAAATAAGTGTCAACGTCGAAGGAGAGAATGATAAAATGGCATGGGTATATATCATCATGGCAGGGCTTCTTGAAATTGTCTGGGTGATCGGTCTTAAATATTCACACGGATTTACTGAAATGATACCTAGTATAGTAACGGTAGCTATTATAACCTTCAGTTTTTTTCTGCTTTCAAAAGCTTTATATTCCATTCCCTTAGGAACTGGTTACGCCATTTTTACTGGTTTGGGAACGGTGGGAACAGTAGTAATTGGGATGCTCTTTTGGGGAGAGCCCATTAATCTACTGAAAGTATTTTTTGTGACTTTAATGATATTAGGGATAATTGGAATAAAAATTAATTCAGCAGAACCGAAAACATTAAAGGAAATGAAATGATTTACACAAAGTTAGGTGATGATTCAATGGATTGGTTTTTTCTTCTGATTGCCGGGTTTGCTGAGATTGGCAGTGTTATAAGCCTGAAACGTGCAGACGGGTTTAAAAAAATTCTCCCTTCTGTAGCTTGCCTTTTTTTTGGGAGTTTAAGCTTTTATTTTCTTTCTTTGTCATTAACTTCTCTTCCAGTGGGGACTGCCTATGCAATATGGACCGGTATCGGCTCTGTTGGCAGTGTTTTAGCAGGAATGATCTTCTTTAATGAACCTAGAAGTTTAAGGTCAATCCTATTAATTATGTGTATAATTACAGGCGCTGTAGGCATTAAAATGACTTCTGGACATTGAGAGCAGTAACAAAAGCAGATACAGAAAAAAGTACAATCCCTAGGGAAGAGAAGCGAGATGAAAACTATTCAAGATTGGATAGAAGAATATCCTTTATTAAGCACATTAAAGATAACCTCAGTATTAAGCTGGAGGTTTTTCTTTATGATTTTCAATAAGAACTCCTTACTTTATGATTACATTTAATTTTAGTTGTATCTCGTTAACTAATTTTTCAGCGCTTTCCGGACTTAAAATCACCTTTCCATTGGCGAATGAAAGGTTTTGATTGGATACTTCTCCAGATACTTGACAGGCTTTATAAGGCTTGTACTTTTTTAAAATAATGCGCTCCTTATCAACAAAAATTTCTAATGGATCTTTATTCTCAATGTCTAATATGCGGCGAAGCTCCTTTGGAAGCACAATCCGTCCTAATTCATCCATTTTACGAACGATACCCGTTGATTTCATGTCTATCCCTCTTCCCATTTTGATAATAAACCCACCATAGCTAATATGAAAAAAGTGCATTAACGGCTTCTGTAATCTTGAAGAGCTAACTGAAAGTAATAAAAATCCTTTGTTAATTTTACGAGTTCTTTTCTCGCCTCCTCTAAAGTTTCAAAGTCAATGTATATAGAAAGTCTTGTTAAATAGCGGTCTAATTCATTGTTTAATTCAATTACATAATCTGGATTATTATGCTTCTTAATTAAATTAGTCAAATCTTTCGCAAAAGCTTGGCCTAAAAACCGAATATTAGGAGTCTGCAGCACTTTTTTTATGGGAACAACAGGGGGCGTATAATCTCGTCTAAAGGCTTTACCCGGTATTTCATCCCAAAAATTGTCCCATTCTTCAAGTAATTCTGCTTCATAGAAGAGCAACTTTAAAAATCCACATAGCCAAGAAGTACAGCTAGTGTTTCGTTGTTTACAACCTTTTCCGTCCTCCAAATAGCAGCAATTCATACAACAGGACCCACCGTTTGAGATACAAACATTACAAATATATGAAGCGCCTACTCCTTGAAAATATTGAAGTCCAAATTGAATGATTTCTTCTTTTGCAGTGAAATGTTTTTTATTATCAGAATTCACCAGTTGTAATCCTTTCTTGAAGTATCTAAAAGGGAATAGTCCCCTTGGTGTTACTATGCAGCGCAAGATCAGTCCTGTACTACAATGGGAAAAGTAATGACTACTCCAACCACAATTCCTGATAATAGACTCTTTCAAAAATACTTGTCACTAGATTTCTTAATCGCGTGGAGAATAAAAATTTTGTTTGGAGATTTTTACTATTAACTTTATAATATTCGTATATTTGATTATTTGAATATACTTTATTTAAAATTTACTTGTTTTTTTTAATAATGTCAAAAGAAATTTTTTATTGGAGGAGCAGGGATGAAAATTGGACAGAAAGTTATGTATCAGGGAAAGAGTTACAAAATTATCTACATTTATGAAAAGGGTGTTTGCAAATTAAAAAAAGAGAGAGACCAATTAGAGATTGTCATTGCCCATATAGATGAGCTAGAACCTATTAGAGACTGTTATTTAAATTAGATCGATGGTAAATGTAAATATATGTTGTAAACCTTGCTTAGTAGGAGTAATGTATACATATATTCAAATATTTGAATATATGTATACATTACTCTTTTCTGGTCGTCGACCTTTACTTGATGAAGTATGATGCATTCGTATTGAAAATTCAGGTGTTTAATTATCATCGTTAATATTAATCAAAATAGAAAAGAAGGGTTAGGAATGAAGGAGTTATTTACCGGGAGATTTCAGGGATATTCATTGGGACATTTTCACAAAGATTTGCTTTCGGGAATTATTGTCGGAGTTGTTGCTATTCCACTTGCTATGTCTTTCGCTATTGCTTCCGGTGTTAAGCCGGAATATGGGATTTATACAACATTTATTGCCGGAATACTGATTTCATTATTGGGTGGTTCGAAGTATCAAATTGGAGGACCTACAGGAGCTTTTATCCCGATTCTTTTAGGAATTGTACTTACCTATGGGTATGAAAATTTATTGCTTGCTGGTTTGTTAGCTGGAATACTCTTATGTCTCATGGGCATTTTTAGATTTGGCTCCTTAATTAAATTTATTCCACGTCCTGTGACCATAGGGTTTACTTCGGGTATTGCTGTCATAATCTTTACAGGTCAGATCGCCAGCTTTTTAGGCCTTACCGGGATTAAAAAGCATGAGGCGTTTATTGCAAATATTCGAGAGATTATCATTCATATGGATACCATTAATCCATACAGTGTTGCCACTGCGTTGATTTGTCTTTTCGTTATCTTAGTCACGCCAAAGCTTTTTCCGAAAGTCCCCGGTTCCTTAATTGGTATAGTTGTCTCGAGCGTAATCGCAACTTTATTTTTTTCAGGGCATGTATCTACAATCGGCACGGCTTATGGTACGATTCCAAACACACTTCCTCATTTTCATGTGCCGGATATAACATTAGAGCGTATTCAACAGTTGCTGGGTCCTGCATTTGTGATTGCCATGTTAGGAGGAATTGAATCCCTCTTGTCTGCTGTCGTAGCGGATGGAATGACAAACAGTAAACACAATAGTAATCGGGAGCTCATTGGGCAAGGAATTGCCAATATTGTTACACCTTTATTCGGGGGCATACCGGCAACCGGGGCGATTGCCCGGACAGCAACCAACATTAAAAGCGGCGCTGTTTCACCGATGTCGGGTGTTATCCATGGTGTGTTTGTTTTATTCACTCTATTGTTGTTAGCGCCATATGCTTCCCACATTCCGCTTGCCAGTATGGCGCCGGTGCTAATGGTTGTAGCCTGGAATATGAGTGAACAAAAACATTTTGTTCATGTGCTTAAAATGAAGACTGGGGATTCTCTAGTATTAGTTGTCACATTTTTACTTACTGTTTTCACCAGTTTGACCACAGCTGTTGAAGTGGGACTTATTTTAGCGGTTATATTATTTACAAAACGTATGAGTGAGATGCTTGTGATTGACAAGGTGCTTCCTGATCGCACTAGAAAAAATGAAAAAGTTTTGCCTCATGTTGTGAGTGAAACTCATGATTGTCCTCAAGTTAGCATCTATACAATCGAAGGTCCTCTTTTTTTCGGTGCTGCTCAAACGTTTGAACAGAGTATTATGGAAACCATTCATTACAAACCGAAAGTCTTGATTTTGCGTATGGGAAAAGTTCCATTTATGGATACAACGGGGGAATCTTACCTTAGAAACATTATTGATCATTTTAAAAAACAAGGTGGTATACTCCTTGTTTCAGGAATAGCCCCTGGTTTAAAAACAGCTTTACAAAAAAGCGGGTTATATGACGAGATTGGGAAAGAGCACTTTTTCCATCGTACAGGGGAAGCGATTGACTATGCTCTAAAGCAGCTTGAAGTGAAGAAATGTCGGGGATGTAAGCATTTCGCTTTCCGTGAATGTGAACAACTTTCTCAGTCCTTAAGAGTAGAGAAGAAGTTAAATGATGAGCAAAATACTATAGAAGCTGTGAGAAGTTAGGGGAGAAGTCCAAAGACGGTTTGTATCCATCCGCCTTTGGATTTACATAGGTGAGATTTTGATAAAACATACGTCTAACACGACGTATGGACAAATTTATACTATTATATATACTAGATAGCCTGCCAAGTAATGATCGTAGGAGCCTTTCTAGGTTAAAACGGCATGTGAAAATAGAAGAATGGAGAGAAGGTAAATGAATCTTGATTTACAGCAATTTAAGGCTGATTTTTTTAAGGCTTTAGCACATCCTTTACGAATTCAAATTCTTGAGCTATTGTCAGAGGGAGATAAAAACGTGAATGAGCTGCAGGCTCTGTTAGGCAGCGAAGGGTCCGCCGTTTCTCAACAGTTGGCTATTTTACGAAATAAAAATATTGTTTATGGAACAAAAGACGGAAATAAAGTCACATATTCTCTCCGTGACCCCATGATCATAGAATTGCTGTCCGTTGCTCGTCAAATCTTTAATAATCACTTGATTGATACAATTTCAATGTTAGATAAGTTCAGTGAATAACGAAAATGGCCACTAATTTTTTTGGTGGTCATTTTTTTGTTCGGTGTATAATTGGCCAAATGAATGTTGCTAATGTACCTATTACAGTAATGAGGTAACTAAAGAATAGGAAACATAGGTTATTTTTTCTTGTTATAAGAAGCTTAGTTAAATCAAAAATAAGTAGGAGGTTATGATAGGGAGTGATGTATATGCCTACATGTTGTGAATATTTTCAAGAATCAGGGGATAATGGCGAGGAGGACAAACTCGCAAATAGATGTCTAGGGGACAATGAGGGTTATTGTGAGAGTGTGCCAGGATGGCGATTAGCCAGCTATCAAGTTGATGATTGTATAGAATGTTGTCCCGGTTGTTTAGGGAATTTACTTTCATTAACTGATGAATCATTGCTCGAGCCAGAAGAAAGAGAGCTAATAGAAAGGGAACAATGACTTCATATGTAAAAAAAGAAGCACCCCACAATTAATGGGGTGTTTTCATCCTGCAAGATTGTACTGCATAAACAGGTTAGATCTTTTGAACGGGAACTTGAATTTCAAATGTAATCTCGTTTGGTTTATCTGTGATTGTAATATCAACATGCATAATTTGCAGCGCATCGCCAGTAATTTGGTAGCCTCCTTCATCAAGATAATCAAATATTTTACTCAAGCTTTCACTTCGATTCCATAATAATTCTCCGTTATAACGGATACACGCAAATAACCCAGCCGGAACGATCCTTTGGTACTGTTTTGGTATTTTTTCTTTACTTTTTGCCACAGCAAAAATGACGGATGGTTCTTCAAAACGTTTAGATTTAAGATCCGCTTCCTGAATGAGAATCCCTAGTCTGTTACTGGCCAGAATCGGTGTTTTCTCAGTAAGCATATTTTCCAGCCTTATAACCCCATAACAGAGCTCCAAGTTATTATTGATTTTTTCATTCAATGTAATTAACTTCCTGCGTCCTATTTCGCGGAACATAACCGTCTGAAGATCCTTTTCTCTTGCTACGTGATCCAAGTATCCAATTTTTTCCCGAATATTTTCCTCCAAGTCCGTTAATTCGTTCAGCTTCGAAACAAGATCGGCGTGCTTGGCTTTAAGAATGTCCAAAGACTTATTAAAATTACGCTCATTGAAATAATCCTTTATTTCGTCTGTACTCATTCCAAGTTGCCGCAGCTCTTTAATCGTTCCTAAAACCTCGTACTGGAAAATAGAATAGTAGCGATACCCCGAGTGCGGATCGATATATTGCGGCTTGAATAAGTCAATCCGATCATAGTGGCGCAAGGTCTCCGTAGTCATTCCTCGTAACTTTGCCATCTCACCAATGGTTAACTTTTCTTTCAATTTAGCCACCCCCTAAAAAATATAATACAGCTATTGACCTTTGTGTAACAACAACCTTTACAATAAAAGTACACAATTTTCAAAATCATCTGAGTACTGTTTACAAACGGGAGGGAGCTGATTATGGAAAAGAAGAATTTGGTTAGGACGCTTACTTTGTCGCAGGTTGTTTTTTTAGGGATTGCTTGGAATAACCCCATGGTGTTTTTTAACACGTATGGAATAGCTGCCGTAACCTCACATGGTGTCATTACGGGTGCGTACATTATTGCATTTCTAGCAATACTGTTTACAGCGCTCAGTTATGGAAAGATGGCAAAAGCATACCCAATCTCAGGTTCAGCTTATACATTTACTCAAAAATCGATTAATCCTGAAGTGGGGTTTCTTGTCGGCTGGACAATTATGCTTGATTATATCTTAACACCTATGGTGACGTGCTTGATGTCCACTGTCTTTTTACATGCAGTGTTTCCGGAGATTCCGCATTATGTATGGATTATTCTTTTGACTGCTATCATAGTCATACCTAGCATACTAGGTGTAACGATATCAGCATCCGCAAGTAAAATTTTCGTTATTGCTCAAATCATTTTCGTTTGTTTTTTCTGGATCTTAACCGCTAAAAGTTTATTAGAAGGAATAGGGACAGGCACTTTTCTTTCAAGTGAACCATTGTTCAATTCAGATGTTCCCTTGTCAGCCATCTTAGCAGGAGCTTCGCTTCTTTGTTTTAGTTTCCTCGGTTTTGACTCACTTACTACCTTGTCAGAGGAAACAATCGATCCCGAAAAAACGATTCCAAAAGCTATTATCATCATGCTGTTGTTTATAGGGGTCTTATACATTGGCTCTTCCTACTTAGCACAATTGGTGTATCCGGGTTTTTCATTCGAACACCCTGATTCTGCAGCCATAGAAATCACGATACTTGTTGGAGGAAACTTATTCAAATCATTATTTATTACTGCGGTAATTGTTGGGAACTTTTCTTCGGGAGTTGCCGCAATTACAAGTGCATCACGTGTGTTATATGCCATGGGACGCGATTCTGTATTGCCTAAAAGTCTATTTGGTTATATTCATCCCAAATTTAAAACACCGTCACACGGCATTATCGTGATAGGTATAATTTCTTTACTAGGTATCTTGTTAACCCTGGAGCAAGTCATCAAGTTTATCAATTTTGGAGGGCTCATTGCTTTTACATCCGTTAATCTATCTGTCATCGCCCATTATTTTATAAGAAATCAGAAACGTTCTTTTAACGACTGTATACGGTATTTATGTTTGCCGCTCATAGGCGCAGCATTTACTATGTGGTTATGGTCATATTTAGAAAGGGAGGCATTGATCCTTGGAGGCATCTGGATCGCATGCGGCTTGTCATATCTTCTTTATATGACAAAATTTTTCCGTAAGCCCCTTCCGGAGTTTCATTTTGATGAAGAGATCATTCCTCAAGAGGCAGAAGATATAGATGACAAGATTTTCCCTCAAATGGTGGAAGATGTGAATGGCAAAATTCTTCCTCAAAAGGTAGAAGATTTGTAATGAGTTTTTTTCACTAAAATATTTTGAAAATAAGGAAAAATGAAAGCGCTATCTATTTCTAAGCGTAAGATCGTTAAAGTAAGCATAACGAACTGGAGGTTATTTCAAATTGTTGAAGCTGAAAATGTTTATAAACGGTGAGTGGATGGATTCTTTAAGTAAACAAAAGAGTAATGTTGTAAACCCCGCAAACGGCAAGATCATTGCGGAGGCTCCCAATGGAAATGCAGAAGATGCCCAGATGGCCATTGATGCGGCACGAACCGCATTTGATTCCGGGATTTGGTCAGACCTGCCGGCTTCGGAACGGGCTTCCTATTTATTTAAAATAGCGGAGAAACTCGAAGAACATGCATCTGAGCTTAGCCAGCTTGAAACAGCGAATACCGGAAAACCTCTTAGAGAAGCAGAGTTTGACATTGCGGATGCGGCGGATTGTTTTCGATATTATGCCGGTTTAGTCACTAAACCAGACGGCCAAACGTATCCGGTTTCCGGTCCTGTACAGGCCATGGTTGTTCGGGAGCCGGTAGGGGTATGTGGATTGATCGCTCCATGGAATTTTCCTTTACTGACAGGAGCCTGGAAAATAGCCCCTGCCCTTGCTGCAGGAAATACGATTGTGTTTAAACCATCCGAGGTAACTCCGATTACGACGGTTAAATTATTTGAGATTATCCAAGAAGTTGGTATACCGGATGGCGTTGCAAATCTAGTTATAGGTGGTGGTGCAACAGCAGGAAATGAACTAGCGGAAAGCGAGAAAGTCGATATGGTTTCGTTCACTGGCAGCACAGCAACAGGCAGAAGCATCATGAAAACAGCAGCTGGAAATATTAAAAACATTGCACTTGAATTAGGCGGCAAGTCACCTAACATCATTTTCGCCGATGCAGACTTTGAGACAGCCGTAGATTATGCTTTATATGGAATTTTTGTCAATGCCGGCCAAGTTTGTAATGCAGGATCTCGTTTACTGCTTGAAGAGAGCATTCATGACAAGTTTATCGATAGACTGATAGAGAAAGCGAGAAAAATCCGGGTCGGCCCTGGTGATCAATCGTCTACGGAAATGGGAGCCCTTGTCAGTGAAGAACATATGAATAAGGTACTCAAATATATTCAACTTGGCATAGAAGAAGGGGCGAAATTAGTCTGCGGCGGCAAGCGTATCACAAGCGATGGGCTTGAAAATGGTTATTTTGTGGAGCCGACGATATTTGTTGATACTAAACCTGACATGAGAATTGTTCAGGAAGAAATCTTTGGGCCAGTACTTACGGTACAAAAGTTTAAGGATGAAGCGGAAGCCATCCAGCTTGCCAATGATACCTCATATGGCCTCGCAGCAGGTGTATTTTCAGGGGACGGTGCGAAGGCTTTACGAGTGAT